>JABCZI010000018.1 GCA_013289765.1 Acidobacteriota bacterium | reverse complement strand
CAAGGATGGCGTCATCACCGTGGAAGAGGCCAAGACCCTCGAGACGCAACTCGAAGTGGTTGAAGGCATGCAGTTCGACCGCGGCTATCTCTCTCCTTACTTCGTCACCGATCCCGAGCGCATGGAAGCATCGCTCGAGAACGCCTACATCCTGATTCACGAAAAGAAGATCAGCTCGATGAAGGATCTTCTTCCGTTACTCGAGCAGATTGCAAAGAGCAGCCGTCCTCTGCTGATCATCGCCGAAGATGTTGAAGGCGAAGCGCTCGCGACTCTGGTCGTGAACAAGCTGCGTGGCACCCTGCAAGTCGCCGCCGTCAAGGCGCCCGGCTTCGGCGATCGCCGCAAAGCCATGCTCGATGACATCGCGAAACTCACCGGTGGCAAGGCCATCACTGAGGATCTCGGCATCAAGCTGGAAAACGTTCAGATCAGCGATCTGGGACAGGCCAAGAAGATCACCATCGACAAGGACAACACCACCATCGTCGAAGGCAAAGGCAAGCCCGGAGACATTCAGGGCCGGGTAAAAGAAATTCGTGGCCAGATCGAAAAGACCACCAGCGACTACGACCGTGAGAAGCTGCAAGAGCGGTTGGCGAAGCTGGTTGGTGGCGTGGCTGTAATCAAAGTTGGCGCTGCAACCGAGACCGAAATGAAAGAGAAGAAGGCTCGCGTCGAAGATGCCATGCACGCAACCCGCGCTGCAGTCGAGGAAGGCATTGTCCCCGGCGGTGGTGTGGCGCTGGCCCGCTGCGTCCCCGCACTCGACAGGCTGAAGCTCGAAGGCGATGAGCAGATTGGCGTGAACATTGTGAAGCGCGCCATCCAGGAACCGCTGCGCCAGATCGCCGAGAACGCCGGCGAAGAAGGCGCCATCGTCCTGGGCAAAGTCAACGACTCGAAGGACAACAACTACGGCTACAACGCCCTGACCGGTGAGTACGAAGATCTGGTCAAGGCAGGCGTGCTCGATCCGACAAAGGTCGTGCGCACCGCGCTGCAGAATGCCGGCTCGATCGCATCGTTGATGCTGACCACGGAAGCCCTGATCGCCGAAATCCCCGAGGAGAAGAAGGGTGCTCCGATGGGCGGCGGACACGGCGGTGGGATGGAAGGCATGTACTAAGAAGAAGCTTTCAGCTATCAGCTGTCAGCTTTCAGTTAGATCAAAGGCCCCGCTCGTTAGAGCGGGGCCTTTTTTCTGCTCTGGGCGGTGACGGGGTGCAAATCAGCCCTGTCTTTGAGTCCGGTCAGGCGAATCTCCCATTACTTAGCCATCTCGCACCAGCGATTGATTTCATCTTCCGTCGGAGCTTGCTTGCCCTCTCTGGCGGCTTTCAATCGACGGGATTCATCAACAGATAATTTGGAGCGAAGACGGGCCACCTCCACCTTTGCAAACAAAGTTTTCAGGCGCTTGCTCTGAATAGTACTGTGATGTCCCATCTTGTTTTGGAGAACGGGACCGCACTGGGGACACTCTGCGTCGAACCACCGGTTAGCGGCCAGGATGTCACGGTCAGAAAGTCTTATCAGTGATTCTTCCCCCCGCATTTTTCTGGGTTCTATCTCTTGGCCGCACTTCGAGCAAACTAGCTGCGACATAGGAGCTCCATTTTCATTCAAGTGCGGAAGGCTTAGTCAGGCAAGTTTAACGAAATCTGGGGCGCGGCGCTAGCGTTAGGATCGAATACCGATCGCCGAATCCCTGATGTGCGAAATCCCGGAGGAAAAGAAAGCGGCTCCTAAGTAGGCGGCGGACACGGCGGTGGGATGGAAGGGATGTATTAAGAGCAGCTTCTAGCTGGTGCTCTTAGCTAGATCAAAAGCCCTGCTCGTTAGAGCGGGGCTTTTTGTTGCGGACGCAGCAATTGGTCAGCGATAGGCTTCCCGGCGGTCCGAGTTGAAGGATTACAGAAGCGAGATCCCTTCCTCGTTGAATAAGGCGGGCAACACCATCTGGTGTCACGTGCTCCTTGGGATGCGCACACTGATTTGCCACGGTAAAAAGACATTCTAGCTCGGACTTCTGAACGGCAGTAATGTAGTCGGCCCTTTTTAGAGCGTTGATGGCGTCACTTGCTTCCGGTTTTTTCCCACGCGAAGGTGGTACTGCCACTTCATGACTTTCCGCTACTGTGAGCAAATGCCGTTCAAGCGCCACTCTCGCGATAACTCCAGCTGCGCGAATGATTGCGTCATCGTTCTCTGATTGCTCGAGTAACTCTCGTGCCTTTTCAAACTCGTCCGATGAAAGGGTCAAGCTCAGCCCCGTCACGACGGGAAGCTCGCGCGATTTGATCTCCTCAACGGCTGCACATGCAAGGGAGCGTGCATGCTGAAACTCGCTCATAAAGCGGTTGTAATGGTCGTTGCTGGGGACTGCTTCCCCTTTGCCAGTGCACCGATTTATATAGGTCCCGATGTCGAAAGAAGAACGCTCACCTTTAAAATTCGCCTTCTGGCTATACCGAATGTAGCACGCCTCAAATTCACCAAGACCGGAGGACTTCTGCTGCGCCAACAATTCCCGTGCACCGCGAAACCACGCCTGTCCCTTCGTGGACAGCTCTGGTTGAGCGTGCCGATCTTTCGTCAGTTTTTCGGCCAATACCGAGACTTGATCGGCAAGCGATTCCAGCTCTCTGATACGCTGCTCTAACTGCAAGAGGTTAATTCGCATTTTCAGGGTGTACTCCGGGAGTTGCTCACTCGATGGTCATCACTTTCCAGTTGGGCACGGAAACGCCCCTTTCATTGCCTCAAGGAATAGTAGCCCAGTCGATAAGTGTGCTTTGGCAGGATTATCTCTTATGAACTTCATTAGGATTCGCACCATCTGGCCGTTCGCTACTTCTTGGGGAGCACAGTATGGCGCGGTGCTCACAAGACCCACACCCTCATCGAAACCGTGCACGTAGGCATAGCAACCCATCAAGTACATGCCCTCCACTTGGGTCACTTCGTTGGCTGACTTATCGATCACGGAACATAGTCTAAGAAACGTGTTTCCCGAATCCCAAGGATGTTCCTCAGCAAAGGCTGGGGCCGCTGCCAAGTACGTCAGCGCCAGCAAGAACAGGCAAGCATTCCTCATGGAGTTCTCCCGCCCCGCATTCTAACAGCATGGTGCCCCAGGTTCGCGTCGGCTCTTTGGACGCTAACCTGGGTTAAGGACACTCGTGCTGCTTCGGCTCCGCGCTTTCTTTCCCAGCGTGAGTCTGCGGGATGGCCGTGTCATCGCTGTGCCACGGGTGCGGTATCCGCGGCTGTGCGGCACGTTTTCTTCTTGACCGCGCCTTTCATTTCGGATAACCTAAATCGTAATAGATTATCTATAAGATAATGCATCTTTGAC
Organism: Acidobacteriota bacterium; assembly: GCA_013289765.1. GTDB lineage: Bacteria > Acidobacteriota > Terriglobia > Terriglobales > Acidobacteriaceae > Sulfotelmatobacter. The sequence goes on along the minus strand of JABCZI010000018.1, from coordinate 5,910 downwards.
ATTCTAGAAACTAAGTCTCTTTGTCCGGGGCTAGCGAAACCGTTTTGCCGCACTGAGGCAGTTTCTCTTTATTCTGGAATATTTTGCGTATAAGTCCCCACTCATCAAAGATTTTGACCGCAGTGTGACCGTAACCCTATTCTTTCGAAGGATCAGGGGGAGGGGGGTACCGTTACCCGCGGGTGATGCACGAGCGCCGACGCTAGCGCCTACACTTGCCGAGCTTTGCTCGGTTGGGGTGTCGGGGGCGGCTGTCCCCACGTTGGTGGCATTGTAATTGGCACGCGGACAGGAGTGTCCGCGTCACCCGGCACGATACAAATTTCTTTGTTATGTTTTCTTTATGTACCTATGTATCTACATCGTATATACTTTTGTGTATACTTTGTATAGCTTAGGAGAGACTTTATGGCAGAGGCTCAGATTGTGAAGTGGGGGAACAGTTTGGCGGTACGGATTCCCAAGCCGGTGGCGGAGGCTGCGGGGGTGCGAGAGGGCGATCCCATTGTGATCGAGGCGGATGAAGGGCAGATTAAGGTTCGCCGAAAACAGCGGATTCCGACTTTGAAGGAGTTGGTTGCGAAGATCACGCCCGAGAATCGTTACGAGGAAATTCCGACTGGCGCGGCTGGCGGGAAGGAATCCGTTGAATGGTGAGCCGCTACGTTCCGGGGGCCGGGGACATTATTTGGATCGACTTTGATCCGCAGGCTGGACGGGAGCAGGCTAAACGACGTCCGGCCCTGGTGGTTACCGAACGGAGTTATAACCGGGCCAGTGGCTTGGTGATTGTGTGTCCGCTTACCAGTCGAAGAAAGCCTTATCCATTTGCTTTGCCGGTGCTGGTCGATAAGGTCGAGGGTGCGGTGCTGGTAGATCATGTGAAAAGCATGGATTGGACGGCGCGCAAGGCGACGTTTCACTCCAAAGCTGATTCAGCGTTGTTGGCTAAGGTCCGGACGTATCTTGGTGTGCTGCTGGGCGTGCAATAAAGGCCTCAGCTCCTGCGTAAAGCCTGGCTTCCTGCGGCGAGGAAGGTTTCTCCTCTCAAACTGCACGGGCGAGGACGCTCACGCCTACTCTCTTCCCTTCCAATTTTCGAGCCCGCGACATGTCGGTGGTATTGAGGGCAACTGATCTGCGCGGGCGTTCATCTCAAAAATCCAGCAAGTTTCTGATACAAGGAAGGAATTTTTGTGAGATTGGAAGATGATCCAAGGCCACCGTTATCGATGGCGGAGATTACGCGTCGTGAGTTTGTGACTACGGCGGGCGTGATTACTGGAGGATTGGCTTGCGGGATTCCGGTGGCGGCTCGTCAGCAGAATCTTATTGGCGCAGCCAGCGCCACTGAGGTTTCGGAGCAGGCGGCGACTGGCTCCGTTCCTTTAGGACTTACTGTCAACGGGCAAGAGCATCGCGTCAATATTGATCCGAGGGTCACGCTGCTCGATTTGTTGCGTGAACATTTGAACCTTACCGGCACTAAGAAAGGCTGCGATCACGGGCAATGCGGGGCTTGCACGGTGTTGGCGAACGGACGGCGCATAAACAGTTGTCTCTCACTGGCTCTTGTACACGACGGAGAGCAGATCACAACTATTGAAGGTCTAGCGCATGGAGAGGAATTGCATCCGCTGCAAGCTGCGTTTATCGAATACGACGGCTTTCAGTGCGGCTATTGCACTCCGGGGCAAATCTGTTCGGCAGCGGCTTTGATAGAAGAGGCTCGGCGCGGAGATGCAAGCGTGGTTACGGCGGATCTATCGAAGAGTGGGCCGGCTGAACTTAACGTGGAAGAGATACGCGAGCGCATGAGCGGCAACATCTGCCGCTGCGGAGCGTATCCGGGAATCGTTCAGGCGGTGCAATTCGTGAGCCGAAAGACTTCGGCGCGAAGCCACGGAAACGGAGTGGGCGATGCAGCCGTTTAAGTATCGGAGGGAAGAAAACAGCGCGGCTGCCGTCGCTGCCATTGGGCAGTTGGAGCATTCTAAATTTCTGGCCGGTGGAACGAATCTTATTGATCTGATGAAAAACGGCGTCGAGCGGCCGGCCGCTCTGGTCGACATCAATCGTTTGCCGCTGGCGAAAATCGAGGCTCTGCCTGATGGCGGAGTGCGGTTGGGAGCGCTGGCTCGCAACAGCGATACGGCGAATCATCCGCTGGTGCGGGAGCGATATCCGTTACTGGCTTACGCCATTCTTTCCGGAGCGTCACCGCAACTGCGCAATCTGGCGACTAATGGGGGAAACCTTTTGCAGCGCACGCGCTGTCCTTATTTCATGGATACGGGGTTCGCGCAGTGCAACAAGCGGGATCCAGGCAGTGGCTGCGGCGCGATTGAGGGATTCAATCGCATGCATGCGATCTTCGGTACCAGCGAACAATGTATCGCGACGCATCCTTCCGATATGTGCGTGGCGTTGGCAGCACTGGAAGCTAGGATCGTGATCATGGGCCCGCAGGGTGAACGGATCATACCGATAGCGGAATTTCATCGGCTGCCTGGCGATACTCCGCAGAGCGATACCACGCTGCGGCCCGGCGAGCTGATCACGTCGATTGATTTGCCGAAGTCGCCTTACGCGCGGCATTCGCACTACCTGAAGATACGCGATCGTTCCAGCTACGAATTTGCGCTTGTCTCGGTAGCGGCGGCGCTGGAGTTGGATGGCGACACTATTACCAGTGCGCGCCTGGTGCTGGGTGGAGTCGCGCACAAGCCGTGGCGGCTCGAACAAGCGGAAAAGATTCTCACGGGGAACAAAATGGAGCGGCATTTGTTTGCGGCGGCAGCTCACACAGGCATGGAAGGCGCGAAAACGTTTCGCTATAACCGCTACAAGGTAGAGATGGCGACACGCGGCATAAGGCAAGCGCTGGGCGTGGCTGGAGGTGTGGCATGAGCCCGCTGGGAGAGCCGCTGAGCCGAGTGGATGGCAAGCTTAAGGTTACGGGTTCAGCAAAGTATTCGGCTGAGTTTGAGATTCCGCAACTGGCCTATGCGGTCATGGTGCAAAGTACGATTCCAAGTGGACGAATCGCGCGCATGGATACAAGTGCGGCCGAGAGAATTCCTGGCGTGGTCGCTGTATTGAAGCCGGGTAACGCATTAGAACTGCCGGGTGCGGAGCGGCGCGTTTCGGTTCTCCAGGACGATCTGGTTCACTACGACAGGCAGCCAGTCGCGGTGGTGGTTGCGGAGACGCTCGAGCAGGCGCACCATGCGGCGTCCATGGTTCGGGTGGAGTATGCGAAGGCTGATGCCAAGCTAAATTTCGACGCCGGATTCCCTACTTCTTATCCCGGCAGTCACAACGGAATTCCGGGCGATCTCAGCTTCGGAGACGTGGATGCGGGATTGCGCCAGGCCGAAATCACGATTGATCAGGTCTACACTACGCCGATTCAGCACCACAATCCCATGGAGCCTCACGCCACCATTGCCAAATGGGATGGCGATCATTTATCGATCCACGATGCCACGCAACACATCAGCGGAGTGCAGGAAACGCTGGCGAAGATGTTTGCCATTCCTAAAGAGAACGTTCATGTGACTTGTCTCTTTGTCGGTGGAGGATTCGGCTGCAAGGGGCAGGTGTGGTCGCATGTGATTCTGGCGGCACTCGCGGCGAAGCAAACCAACCGGCCGGTTAAGCTGGTGCTTGAACGTCCGCAGATGTTTGGGCCGGTGGGGGCGCGTCCGAGGACGCACCAGAAGCTGACTCTGGGCGCTACGCGTGATGGCAAGCTGACCGCGATCCGGCATGAAGTGCATGCCAACACTTCGGAGATCGAGGACTATCTTGAATCGTCCGCCTTCCCTACTCGAGTTATGTACTCGTGCCCGAACGTGGCGACCATTCATCGGCTGGTACCGCTCAATCTTGGCACTCCGACTTATATGCGTGCGCCTGGCGTGGCCACCGGCACGTACGCAGTTGAAGTGGCGATGGACGAACTGGCGTATGAACTGGAAATGGATCCGCTGCAACTGCGGCTGATCAATTACACCGACGTGGATCCGCACACCAAGGTTCCCTTTAGCGAGAAGAATCTTCGAGGGTGCTATTCACGAGCTGCTGATCGGTTCGGCTGGTCAAAGCGGAGCCATGGGCCACAGACGATGCGCGAAGGCAAATTGGCAATCGGGTGGGGCATGGCGACGGAAACCTATCCGGGGAAGAACCTGCCGGCGGCTGCGCTGGTGCGGTTGCAGCCGGATGGAACCGCGGTCGTGGCCTCGGGAACACAAGAGATCGGAAACGGAATTTATACGGTGATGACGGAGGTAGCTGCCGATACTCTCAAAATGTCTCCGCGCTTGTTTACCGCGGTTCTCGGCGATACGAATTTGCCGCCGGCGCCAATTTCAGCAGGCTCGATGACGACAGCGAGCGTAGGGCCAGCGGTGCGGGAAGCGGCTCTGCGGTTACGGTCACAGTTGATTGCGATAGCTTCACGAGACGCTCAGTCGCCGTTGCACGGTGCCGACGAGAGCGATGTCGAATTGCAAGACGGAAAAATGTTTTTGAGGTCTGCACCCGGCCGTTCCGACAATTTTAAATCGCTCCTTGCACGTCATGGCAACCGGCCTGTCGAAGCCAGCGCGCAAGTGAAACCTGGGGTGAATGAGAATCAATATTCTGTTCACTCTTTCGGTGCTGTGTTTGCCGAAGTCGCGGTCGATCCCGACGTACGCATGGTTCGGGTCCAGCGCGTGGTTGCAGTGTTCGACGTAGGCAAAGTATTGAACGAGAAACTGGGCCGCAGCCAGTTCATTGGCGGGATTGTTTGGGGAATCAGCCTGGCATTATTTGAGGACACGCATGTCGATTGGCGCAACGGCCGCATTATAAATGCAAATCTGGCAGATTATCTGGTGCCGGTCAATCGCGATATTGGGGAGATTGATGTTTCGACGCTGGATATTCCGGATACAAAGTTGGACTCGCTGGGCGCGCGCGGAATCGGCGAGATTGGCATTACTGGAACTGGCGCGGCGGTGGCAAATGCCGTATTTCACGCGACTGGAAAACGAGTTCGCGATTTGCCGATCACGCCCGATAAATTGCTTTAGCTGGCTGGATTCATTCTCCCGGGAGGCCTAGCTGCTCGATGTGCATGAGCAAATCGCTGGGATCGGAGTAGACGCGAAAAGCGCCGGCGCGTTCGAGGTCCTCCTCCCCGTATCCTCCTGACAGAACGCCGACGCCAAGAGCGCTTTTGCGCCCAGCCGCAAGCAGGTCCCAAACGCTGTCGCCAACCACGATGCAGTCCGATATATTCGCGTTCAGACTCTCGGCAGCAGCTACGAAGATGTCAGGGGACGGCTTGGCTTTTTCAACGTCATCTCCGGTTAGAATCGGCATGCCCGCAGGAATTTTCAGCCGCTTCAGGATTGCCTCTGTGTGTTTGCGATTGCCTGTGGTCGCAATTGCGATTCTAATTTTGTGGCGGGAGAGATGGGCCAGCAATTCATTGGCTCCGGGCAAGGGCTGCAGCCGCGGAATAACCCGGAAAAACCTGGTGTCATGCTGTTGTTCAAGGTGTTCGATATTCACCCGAGGTTTCGTCGGCATTTCACGCAACAACTCCCGGACAAAAGACTTCCCGCTCATCCCGACTCGGCGATGAATCTTCCATTTCGCGAAGACAACGCCCGCGCTCTCGAGCGCCACAGACCAGGTGATCACGTGATGGTAGACGCTATCGATGAGAGTTCCGTCGAGGTCAAAGAGCACGGCAGGGAGATCGAGACTTGCGTTGTCGGACGCATTTTGCTGCGCTGTTGCGCGTCCAGATTGCGCACCTTTTAGTTTCCGCTTTCGCTGAACCATAGAGCCAATAGGATGTAGATTCCGGCTCGGGGTTGGCAGCGGTCAGGCCGATTTTTTGTACATCGC
>JABCZI010000017.1 GCA_013289765.1 Acidobacteriota bacterium | reverse complement strand
GCGGATGGACCCGCGGTCGGAGCGTACCGCCGAACAAGTGGTAAACCACCTCGACGAGCGCGAGCTTGCCGATGTGATTTACGAATTCGGAGAGGAAAGGAGGTCGCGGAGAATCGCCAGAGCCATTGTCCGGTCGCGGCCGATACGATCTACCGCACATCTTGCGGATGTCATATCAGCCGCGGCCCGGCCAATGAATTCTGAACAAAGGCGAATTCATCCGGCGACCAGAACCTTTCAAGCTCTTCGAATCTTCGTAAACCGCGAACTGGACGATCTGAAGGCGCTGCTGGAAGCGGCGCCCCGGATTCTGAAGCCAGGGGGACGCGTGGTGGTGATCAGTTTTCATTCGTTGGAAGATCGCATCGTGAAGGATGCCTTTCGCGAGGGTGGAATTAAGGACAAGTACTACCGGGTGTTGACCAAGAAACCGGTCACAGCATCGGAAGAAGAGCAAGATCGGAATCCGCGAGCGCGCAGCGCGAAGATGCGGGCGGCGGAAAAAGTTTAGATTCCGGAAAACCTGCCGGAGTCCCCGGCACAGCTGTAATGGCGTGCCGGGCGTTCAGGTTTAAAAGCGGACAGGAATTAAGGATCCGCACAGTAGAAACTCCGGGAGCCGAAAGCCGGCAACCGGAGGCCGGTTTAGGGGTTCCGTGGTAGGAATCCAATTCTGAGGTTGGGAAATGTATACAGGAACGTTGATCAACGATCTGATGGCGACCGTGGAGCGGGCCGAACGAGGCCTGTTCCAGAAACAAATCGTCGATGAAATGGAACTTCTGCGGATGTTCGATCTGCAGGTTCCGCAGATGCAAAATGAACCCGTCTACGCAGGAGCGGCATAAATGGCAGCAGCAGCGGCGGCAATGAACAGCCCAATCCCGGCGGCTCGGCAAAATAGTTTTTTCACCGGAACGCCGGAAATCTACTTCGCCAAGGCCATCGACAATTCGCGGCTTGTAAAGGTAGAAGACCCCGGCCGCAATCGCGAGATGAAGCAGTTTGGCACGGCGCTGGCTTGTTTATTTCTGCTGGTGTTTACCTATGCCTGGCAGCACCTACGATCAATTGAATACGGTTATCAGATTGAGTCGTCCAAACGCGAGCTGAATAATCTGACGGAGATGAACCGTGCGCTGCGCTTGGAAGATGCCTCGCTGCGCGATCCGGAAAGAATTGATGTGATGGCACGTCGTATGGGGCTGGTGCCACCGGAACCGGGACAGGTGATCCGCATGGACAGCGCGTCGGCGGAAGCGAACGCGCCGGTGCTGGCGAGCGTAGAGCCTATAACGGTTCTGGCCGGCCAGTAGAGTCGGCGGCAGAACTCCACAGAACTTGTTGGCGGTCCGCCTGATGGTGGTCCGCCATGTTTGTCTAAGCGGCGTACGACTAACGACCAACGACGGTTCATGACGGCCAACTCCAGCCTCGGCAAAAATTCCCGGCTCTACCTGCTCGGCGCGATGCTTTTGTTTTGGTGCCTGGCGATTTGCGTGCGCCTGGTCTACCTGCAAGTTTTTCACTATGGCGGATTTGTGAAGCAGGCGGAACATCAGCAGCAACGCGAGATTCCGCTTTCGGCTAAACGCGGTGTCATCTACGATCGGGCCGGCCACGAATTGGCGATGTCAGTTCTGGTCGATTCGGCTTTCGCTGTACCGAACGAAGTAAAAGATCTACCGACCGCTGTTTCCCTGATTACGCGAATCACCGGTGACGACCGCAACGTAGTGCTCGCCGATTGCCGCAATCACAAAAGTTTTTGCTGGGTGGCGCGCAAGGCGGATGATGAAACTATCGAGCGCATCAAATCGCTGAACCTGCAAGGCATCCATTTTCAGAAAGAGCCGAAGCGTTTCTATCCTGCGCGCGATTTGGCCGCACAGGTGGTTGGAACTGTCGGAATGGAGGATTCCGGGCAGAGCGGCATCGAGCACGAGTTCGACGATGAATTGCGCGGGCGTGCCGGGAAAATGTTCATTTCTGTTGACGCGCGCCGCCAGTGGTTCTCCGACGTGGAGAAACAGCCCGAACCCGGCGAAAACGTGGTTCTGACAATTGACAAGAATATTCAATACATCGCCGAGAAGGAACTGGATCAGGCGATTCATGACACACAGGCGATTGCAGGTACGGTGATCGTCGAGAATCCGCACACCGGCGAAATCCTGGCGCTGGCTAACCGGCCGACATTTAATCCGAATCTTCGCAAACAGATCACTCCCGTGGCTCTGACCAATCGCGCCGTGAGTTATGTTTACGAGCCGGGATCGACTTTCAAGCTGGTGACCATTTCGGCTGCGCTCGAAGAGAAGCTGACCAACCCCGACGAGTTGTTCGACTGCCAGATGGGATCAATCGTCTACAACGGCATGCGCATCCGCGACTCCAAACCGCACGGGATATTGCCGGTCTGGGGAGTGCTGGCGGAATCGAGTGACGTAGGCGCAATCAAGATCGCGCTACGGTTGGGCGAAGATCGCTTCTATAAATACATTCGGGCCTATGGATTCGGACAACAAACCGGAATCGAATTACCCGGCGAAACTCGTGGTCTGACCAAGCCGGTGAGCCGCTGGTCGAAAGTGTCGATAGCGGCGATTTCCATGGGGCAGGAAATTGGAATTTCGCCGATTCAACTCTCGGGCCTGATCTCCACATTCGCCAACGATGGCGTGTGGGTCGCGCCTCGCATTCTCACCGGCAAAGTCGAGCCGCAGGGCGCGCCGAAGACTGTGGCCTTTCATTCCGGGCCGTCGCACCGCGTCATTTCCAGCGATACCGCGGCGAAGATGCGATCGATGATGCAGAAAGTGGTGCTCGAAGGCACTGGTCGCAAGGCGATTCTGGAAGGCTATACCTCGGCGGGGAAGACCGGGACGGCGCAGAAAGTAGATCCAGCGACCGGCGCGTATTCGAAGACAAAATATATCGGGTCATTCGCGGGATTCGCTCCCATAAATAATCCGCAAGTTGTGGTTGCGGTGATTCTGGATTCTGCTGTCGGCCTGCATCAAGGCGGACAAGTTTCCGCGCCGGTGTTTCGCCGCGTAGCGCAGCAGGTCCTCGAGTATCTGCATACTCCGCACGATCTGCCGCTCGCCCCGCAACATCAGTTGCTGCTCGCGCAAACCAAGATGAGGGATAAAGATCTTGAGGAAGGCACTCCGGATCATCCCGGTGAGCCGCTGGAAACTGCGGAAGTGAATAATGACACCAGTGTGGCGCGGGCGCCCCTTCGGCAGGCTCAGGGCGGGCTTTCGCCCGCGACTGCTGGCAGGCAAGAAGATTTAGTCCAGGCGGCAATGCGCGAACGAGACGCGGCCCCAAATCAAGGGTCTAGTGCTTCGGACCTTCCCCAACCCTCCGCAGACTCGAAGGCAGACACTACTTCGCCGAAACCTGAACGCACAGGCACCGTTGTGATTGACGTGGAGCAAGGCGGCATTGAAGTACCCTCCTTCGTCGGCAAGACCGTACGTGGTGCTGTGGAAACTGCACAAGACGCCGGACTGGATCTCGAAGCGGTAGGTAGCGGGATTGGGCGTCAACAATCCCCGCCCGCGGGTACCCATGTGGTTGCCGGGGCGCATGTGACAGTGCAATTCGGACGATAGCCAGCTTCGATTTAAGCGGCAAATCCGCCCGAGCATCGTGTATCCGGTATCGTCTCCCGTATGACCTCTGTGTCCTCTTGTCGTTACGATTTTCCACGGTTTGACCCGCCGAAAAAGCGCGTGTTAGGGTAAACAGTCACATCATCTAAAAGACCCAGTTGCGCACACTGATTTGAGGTTTGGATTTTGTCCCCTGTTGACTCGACGCCTGCCACCACTGCTCCCGCCGTTCGTAAGACTGCGCTGAACGCCGTTCATCGCCAGATGGGTGCGAAGATGGTCGATTTCAATGGCTGGGACATGCCGGTGGAGTATCCCGCGTCGGTCGGCGGCGGAATTATCAACGAGCACATGGCGGTGCGCACCGGAGTCGGCATTTTCGACGTCAGTCATATGGGCGACATATTCCTGGCAGGCTCGCAGGCACTGGCCGCTGTGCAGCACATCTCGATGAATGATGCGTCGCGGCTTGCCATCGGCCAGGCGCAATACTCGGCGCTGCTCTACCCGCAGGGAACGTTTGTGGATGATGTAATTGTTCACAGGCTAGGTGAGGATGAATATCTGCTGGTGATCAACGCGGGCACGCGCGAGAAGGATTTCAATTGGGTCCGCGACAATACGCGTGAGTTTGACTGCTCGGTGGAGAATCTTTCGGACGACTTTACGCAGATTGCGATCCAGGGACCGAAAGGTGTGAACGTCCTGCAGAAGCTGACCGACGCCGATTTGAGCGCGGTAAAGTTTTATTGGGTCATACACGGTTCGGTTTGCGGTCTGAAAAACATTCTGATAGCCCGGACCGGCTACACAGCCGAAGACGGCTTCGAAATTTACGTTCCTTCGGATGAAACTACCAGCGCGCGAGTCTGGAATGAGATTCTAAGTGCTGGTAAGGAATTCAGCTTGGTTCCGTGCGGATTGGGTGCGCGCAATACTTTGCGCCTTGAAGGAAAACTTCCACTCTACGGTCACGAAATTTCCGATACGATTAATGTTTGGGAGGCTGGCCTCGATCGCTTCTGCAAAATGGAGAAGTCCGAGTTCATCGGCCGTGCCGCGCTGGAAAGGGCTAAGGCAGCCGGCCTGAAGCGAACGCTGGTCGGATTGGAGATGATCGGTCGCGGTATCGCGCGCGACGATTACAAAGTGCAGGACGGCAACGGCCGCGAGATTGGATACGTAGCAAGCGGCTCACCGGCGCCGTTCTTGAAGAAAAACGTTGCGCTCGCCTATGTGCCGCCGGAGTTTGCGGCGGTGGGCACGGCAGTAAGGGTCGAGATTCGCGGGCAGGGCGTGGAAGCGCAAGTAGTGCCCACGCCGTTCTATAAGCGACCGAAGAAATGAAGTGTTCGTAGCGCCGCCGTCCCCGGCGGCTGTCGTGGCGGCATCCTCGCCGCCACATCGGAGGGCGAGACGCCCTCGGGACAGCCGGCAGGATGCCGGCGCTACTAAGAAGCTAGGAGCTAAACGACGTCATGGCCTATCCAACAGATCGCAAGTATACGAAGCAGCATGAGTGGATTCAGGCGAACGGATCTACGGGTACCGTGGGGATCACCGGCCACGCGCAGGAATCGCTGGGCGATATTGTTTTCGTCGAACTGCCCAAGGTCGGCGCGGAACTTGCAGCGGGCAAGTCGTTTGGAACGGTCGAGTCCGTGAAGGCTGTCTCGGACCTGTACGCTCCCGCATCCGGAACCGTTACGGAAGTGAACGAAAGCCTCGCTACGTCGCCCGAGTCAGTAAATAAAGACGCGCACGCAGCGTGGATGATGAAGATCACGCTGAAGAATCCGAAAGAACTCGACGCGCTGCTTTCCGCCGCGGACTATGAAAAGTATGTGGCAGAGGAAGGCGGCCACTGATCACAGCAAGTTCTATTTAGGCTTTGAGGCCTTTTTAGACGATCGGTCGAGTCCCACAATCCAACCGGCCTTGAGTTACATCTAATCTACTTCCTATGCGCTATTTACCGAAATCTCCTGCCGACCGCGAAGCCATGTTGAAGGCGATTGGCCTGCGCTCGGTCGACGAATTGTTCGCGCCAATTCCGGCGGAATACCGGTTGAGCCGCGATCTCAAAGTCCCGCGTCAAATGGCCGAGTCGGAAATCGTGGATTATTTCCGGCAGCGATCCCGGGAAAATGGCGAAGGTTACACAAGCTTTCTGGGAGCGGGAGCATACGCTCACTACCGGCCCGTGATTATTGATTCGCTCATCTCGCGTGGCGAATTCCTCACCGCATATACGCCCTATCAGGCCGAGATTTCGCAGGGTACACTGCAATCCATTTTTGAGTTTCAGACGATGATCTGCGAACTTACCGGCATGGAAGTGGCGAACGCTTCCATGTATGACGGCTCAACCGCTGCAGCTGAGGCTGTCATGATGGCGGTGCGTCTGACTGGCCGGCGTTCCGTGATTGTCGCGCGTAGTTTGCATCCCGAATATCGCGAAGTGCTCGCAACTTACGCAACGCATCAGGGAATGCCGCTTTCGGTTGCGGGCTTCGGCGACGATGGACGGTTGAAGCTGAAGGAACTGGAAAAATCGATTACGCCGGAAACGGCCTGCGTGCTGATTCAGTCACCGAATTTCTTTGGGACGATAGAAGATGTGGCCGCCGTGGCCGAGGTCGCTCATAAGAACGGCGCGATGCTGGTCGTTTCCATTGCTGAAGCGGTGTCGCTTGGGATTGTCGAACCGCCTCGCCAGGCTGACATTATTGCCATGGAGGCGCAATCGTTCGGCGTGCCCCTCGGATTCGGCGGTCCCTACTGTGGCGTGATCGCGACACGGGAAAAATTCGTCCGGCAGATGCCCGGACGCCTGGTAGGTCAGACCGTTGATAAACAGGGAAGGCGCGGATTCGTGCTTACGCTTGCCACCCGCGAGCAGCACATCCGGCGTGAGAAAGCGACTTCGAACATCTGCACGAATCAGGCTCTGGTCGCGTTGATGGTCAATATTTTCATGAACGTCTACGGCAAGGTCGGACTGAAGGAACTGGCAAAACAGAATTTGGCGAAGACCGCATACGCGGCTGGCCAGTTTGCAAAAAGCGGCGAGCTATTGTTTACAGCGTCACCTCGCTTCAATGAGTTCGTGATCGAAACCAAAGAAGATCCTGCTGCAATCAATAGCCGTCTCTTGGATCATAAAATCGTGGGCGGCTTGCCACTGAAGAAGTTTTATCCTGAGCTCGGAAATGCCGCCTTATGGTGTTGCACGGAGCTCACGACACGAAGCGCAATCGACATGGCCGCAAAATTGGCCGCCGACGATAACGGTCCACAGCGACCCTCCAAAGAAGAGTCGGTCGAGGAGGTGGTGCGATGAAGCACGAGCCCCGCAAGGCCACGCTCCACGTCAATCAGAACGAAGGTCTGATCTTCGAAAAGTCGTCCGCTGGCAAAGCCGCGTGGAAGCTGCCGCCACTCGATGTGCCGGAGGTGGATACAGCAAGGCTTCTGGGAGCGTCCGAAAGAAAAGATCTGGGTAACATGCCCGAGGTGAGCGAGATCGAAATCATTCGCCACTTCACACGGTTGTCCACCTGGAACTACGCGATTGATCTCGGGATGTATCCGCTCGGCTCGTGTACGATGAAGTACAACCCGCGCGTGAATGAAGCCGTGGCGCGGGTCGAGGGAATCGCGAACGGGCACCCCTATCAGCCCGAGAGAATTTCCCAAGGCGCTCTGCAGATTCTGAAAACGCTCAGCGAATGCCTCATCGATATCACGGGCATGGACGCGATCACGCTGCAGCCCGCCGCCGGCGCGCATGGCGAGATGACGGGCCTGCTCATGGTACGCGCCTATCACCATGCACAAGGCCGTCCTCGCAAGAAAATTCTGATTCCAGACTCGGCACACGGCACGAACCCGGCGACTGCGGCGATGGTGGACTATGCGGTCGAGAATTTGAAATCCGATTCGCGCGGCATGGTAGACATTGCCGCGCTCGAAGCGCAGATGAATGAAGACGTCGCTGCGCTAATGCTGACGAATCCCAACACGCTGGGAGTGTTCGAACAGCAGATTCATAAGATTGCCGATATTCTGCACGCCAAGGGCGGCCTCCTCTACATGGATGGCGCAAACATGAACGCGCTGGTTGGCAAAGTGAGGCCCGGGGATTTCGGCGTCGATGTGATGCACCTGAATCTGCATAAAACTTTTTCGACGCCGCACGGTGGCGGCGGACCTGGATCCGGTCCGGTAGCCATCAAGAAAAAACTCGAACCATTCTTGCCGACTCCGGTAGTCGTCACAAAGGCCGATGGCACGTTGGGCTTCGAATATAATCGCCCGCAGTCAGTCGGTCGCGTCCGCGCCTTTTACGGAAATTTCGGGATGTTCGTCCGAGCCCTCGCCTACATCCAGGCGAATGGCCCCGATGGTCTGCGGCAAACCACTGAAGACGCAGTTCTCAACGCCAACTATATTCGCAAGGGACTTGAGGGAACATACGATCTTCCCTATTCCACTCCCACTATGCACGAAGTGGTATTCAGCGATCGACTGCAGGCTAAGAAGGGCGTTCGCACCATGGATATCGCGAAGCGCCTGATCGACTACGGCTTCCATCCCTACACAACAGCATTCCCGTTGATTGTTCCTGGCGCTCTAATGATCGAGCCAACCGAGAGCGAATCGAAAGAAGAAATGGATTTGTTCGTTGAAGCCATGAAGTCGATCGCGGCAGAGGTCGACGAAGATCCTCAAACCGTGCTCGATGCTCCACACTCGACGCGTGTTTCCCGACTTGATGAGACCGCAGCGGCCAGGAAGCCCGTGCTACGGTGGAAGCCCGCGCTGTAAAGTATTGATTTCTGATCGCTGATTGAAAACCTTGCAGGTTCGAGGTCTCAATCAGCGATCACATATTTTTCTTTTCTCGATCTCCGACGCGCGTCACTTCGCCGCTATGTCTACCGAAGCGCGAGTTGTCTCCCAGTCAATGCGCATTGTGCATCCACCCGCTGACTTGTCGTACGCAATCGTGAAATTCTCAACCGGCGACGGCAGCTTGGAAACTTTCATGTCCACACGCGCGAGTTCGTCGCTTTCATATTTGTAGGGAATCCCCCACTCGCCGGTTTTCTTGTTGATGATCAGTGTCCACTTGTCAGCATTTGGAACTGTGAAGATGGTATAACTGCCCGCCGGAACGGTCTTTCCGCCAACGACCAAGTCCGCGCTGGGGACGAAAGTTGTGGCTTCGTTCGCTCCGGTTCGCCAGACCTCGCCGAACGGCACGAGTTCCCCATAAATTTTTCGGCCTTTTACGCGCGGACTCGAGTAATCGGTTTTAAGCGTTTTGCCTCCACCCAGATCGCAAGTGGCCGATGCGGCTGGACTGGGCCGGGTCTTGCCACCCATTTGGGCGAAACCGGCGGCCGTGAACAGTGCGATGAGGACGGTACAGGCAGCAATTCGTTTATGCATGGAATCTCCTTGTGAAATTTTCTGCAGTAGCTAATGCCGTTAGACGCGCCCGAACGGGAAATGTCAGCAGCGCTGCAATTATGCCCGAAGTGCAGCAGCAGTTACAATCGCTGCATGCCCGTATTCGATGAGAAGCGAGAAGAGCTGGAGCATTACGAAACAATGATGGGCGTGCCCCGCGGGCGGTTAGCCGTGACCATGGATGCCATCACCGATGCGATGGCTCTGGTTGGCCAGCACGGAGTTTACTGCCAGAGCCAGCGTTGGCCGGGCAAACCGGTGATGGATATCCAGATCATCATGAAGAGTTTGACCGACGCCAAAGAACTGATTCAGAGCGTCATGGAAGATCTGAAAAAGAAGAACTAGACACCACGGTGACGGTCTTCCGAGTTTCCATGTGACCTCTGCGATGCCTGTGTCAAGGATTTTACGCCAGCGTATATTTCCCGCGTTCAATCATTCTCTCGGCGATCTGCTGCCGCAACTCGATGGTGTTGAATGGCTCGAACTTTGCCAGTCGCCGCAGAATCGCCAGCTGAGTTCGCATCATGTCTCCATCAGCGACCGCGGCGATTACTTTCTTTGCGGCCGACTCGACTTTCTCCATCGCCTGGGTGAGATAGACCCGAGTCATTGAGATCGGAAGCGCGGCCGCCGCTTCGCCCTTGGTCTCCGCAATTTTTTGCGCCCGCAAAACGGCCGACTCCATGGCGTAAGTTTCAATCGTCATATCGGCGATTGCACCCATGATCTCCTGCTGATCCTGGATCGCCTGCATATATTTCTGCGTAGCCGCCCCGGCGGCGAACAAACCCAGCTTCTTGGCCTGTCCAACAAGCTTGCGCTCATCGGCAAGCGGTCCTTCCATCTCCTCGCTCATCGAAGGTCCGGAAAGAACCTCATCCATTAATTTCTTGATCGCAGGCATTAGAGGCAACTGCCCGCTCATGGCCCGTTTCAGAAGGAAGCCTGTGATAATAAGCCGATTAATTTCGTTAGTGCCTTCGAAGATGCGGTTGATGCGGGCGTCGCGATAAGCGCGCTCAGCTGGATATTCCTCGACAAAGCCGTATCCCCCGTAGATCTGCAGAGTTTCATCGACTACGTAGCCGACCATTTCCGAAGCCCACACTTTGATAATCGAGCACTCGACCGCATACTCTTCGATAGCCTTGCGCGTTTCCTTCATGGCGTCGACGCCAGACTTATCGACCTCGCTGAGGGCGCTATCCATCATGCCAACGGTACGGTAGACCAGCGATTCGCCAACATAAATCAGCGTCGCCATGTTGGCGATTTTCTCCCTCACCAGACCGAAATCGGCGATCACTTTGTTAAACGCTTTCCGCTGCTTGGCGTAAGCAATCGCTTGTTGCAGCGATACTCGGCCTCCGCCCACGCACATTGCTCCGAGCTTAAACCGGCCGATATTCAGAATATTGAAAGCAATGATGTGACCTTTACCGATTTCGCCCAGCAAATTTTCCGCCGGAACCTTGCAATCATTCAAAATAATCGGGCAGGTGGATGATCCGCGGATTCCCAACTTATGTTCTTCGCCCCCCACAGAAAATCCCGGGAAGTTTCTCTCCACCAAAAACGCCGTAAACTTCTCGCCATCAATTTTCGCAAACACCGTAAACAGGTCAGCGAAACCGGCATTGGTAATCCACATCTTTTCGCCATTAAGAATGTAGTGCTTGCCATCGGGCGTGAGTTGAGCTCGGGCCCGGCAATTGAGCGCATCCGAGCCAGAGGACGCTTCCGACAATGCGTATGCCCCAACAATTTCGCCCGCAGCAAGTCGCGGCAAATATTTCTTCTTCTGCTCTTCGGTGCCAAAATAAACTAGCGGCAGCATGCCGATGCCACTGTGTGCACCCCATGTAGTAGCGAACCCGGCATACTGCGCAATGTGGTCGGCGATGACGGCGGCGGTTACCTTATCCATCTCGAGCCCGCCGTAGGCCTCGGGAATCTCGACACCGCTAAGACCCAAGTCCCCGGCCTTTTTCAGCAGATCGCGAGAGACGGAGAATTCTTTGTGCTCCATCTTTTCGATGTTAGGCAGAATCTCGTTAGTGGTGAATTCCTCCGCTGTCTGCCCGATCAGTCGCTGTTGTTCGGTGAAGTCCTCCGGCGTAAACACTTCGTCGGTCCGCCGGGATTCCAGCAGGAAGCTGCCGCCAGAGATTCGATTCTTGGGAACTGCTGTTGTTGTCGCCATCACTCATCCCTTCAAGAAAACTGAAAACGCGGGCAGAGAGAACCATTCATTGTAAGCGAGAACATGCGCAGAAGCATTTTTGTCGCCGCGTTGAGCCGGTTACGAAAGGTTTTCGAAAATACCGGCAGCGCCCATGCCGCCGCCAACGCACATGGTGACCAAGCCGTACCGCCCGTTGCGGCGCTTGAGTTCGCGGATGATCGTCGCCGTCAACTTGGCTCCGGTGCAACCCAGCGGATGCCCTAACGCAATCGCCCCGCCGTTCGGATTTACTTTTTCCGCATCGAGCCCGGCTTCCTTGATTACAGCCAATGACTGGGCGGCGAAGGCTTCGTTCAGTTCGATGACATCGATATCAGACAACTTCAATCCGGCCATCTTCAAAGCCTTCGGAACTGCGAAGACCGGACCGAGTCCCATCTCTTCAGGTTTATATCCAGCCGTGGCGAATGAAACATAACGGGCCAGCGGCCTGATGCCGAGCGCTTTCGCGCGATCGGCGGACATCACGACGGCTGCCGCCGCACCGTCAGACATCTGCGAAGAATTCCCCGCTGTGACTGTTCCTTTGACGTGAAACGCTGGTTTCAGCGAAAGCAAAGCTTCCAGCGAAGTGTCGGCGCGCGGACCTTCGTCCATCTTGAGCATGATTTCTTGCCGCTTCGGCTTCGCGCCGTTCGGTGTTGTGAAACTCACCGCCACCGGCACTACTTCATCGTCGAATTTGCCACTTTGAATCGCGGCCAGCGCCTTCTGATGACTGCGAAAAGAAAATTCGTCCGCCGCCTCGCGCGTCACCCCGAAGCGCTGGCCCACGCGCTCAGCCGTAAGCCCCATGTTGAGGTAAGCGTCAGGATAGTTGTTGACGAGCCACGGATTGGGCGAGATCTTGTGGCCGCCCATCGGAATCATCGTCATTGACTCCGTCCCGCCGGCGACGATTGCCTCGGCCCCGCCGCTCATGATCCGTTCAGCCGCCATGGCAATCGCCTGCAATCCCGAAGAACAAAAGCGATTGATCGTCAGCGCCGAGACCTCGACCGGCAGCCCTGCCCGCAGTGACGCGATGCGGGCCACGTTCATCCCCTGTTCAGCTTCGGGCATCGCACAGCCCAGGATTACGTCTTCAATTTCTTTGGCGTCGAGTTGCGGCACGCGCTCCAGCGCACCCTTAATGGCAATGGCGGCCAGTTCATCGGGACGAGTAGCACGCAGCGTGCCTTTGTAGGCGCGTCCCACGGGAGTGCGAACGGAGGAGGCGATTATGACTTCTCGCATGATGATTCTCAATTCTCCAGGACTGTATCCAGTTAACTTTGATGCTTGCCATCCATCGGGGGCTTCACGTCCGACTTTAGCCACCACTGGAATCAAACGGTGATGTATTCCGTTGTAGCGCTGGGGGCGGGGATCTGATCCCCGTGCTGCCGCATCCCTTCGAGATGAAACTCCATTGCTTCGCGGATGAGTTCTTTTACCTCGTCGAGCGTGGCGCCGGCTACGCCCAAGCCCGGAAGGTCCGGCGCGTAAGCGCCCCAGCCGGTCGGAGACTTTTCATAAATGACAAGATATTTCACTTCAACCCCGCACTTTCAATCAACGACAAGATTAAACTTCGTTTCACTTGCCCGGAGCAAAAAAGTAATAGTCCGCCGTATAACTGCTCTTCGATTCTGCATCGTGATGGGCCGCGTCGCAGCCTTCCGCCGGTGGCCTCCCGCCCTTCGTGTGCACTCGCTGTATGCTGGTCACCTTCGCGAGCACGCCCTTTCCCGAGTTACTCGCGACTTTCACCAGCAGCCACGGAATGGAATCTGCATCAAGCGAATCTACTTGAGCCGCAGCCTTGCCTGTCACTTCGCTGCCATCCTTCAGCTTCCACGTCGGACCCGCGGAGTGCTGACCAATGACCGTGTCATCTCGATCGCGGAGCTCCGCCTCGGGACCTTTCAAAGTCCAACTGAATCTATCCCCCGCAGCGGCTTGGCACGCATAAATCTGTGAACCGGAGGCGTGCACGAACAACACAACCTCTTCGCCGGCGGGAACCTGAATCGAATCCGGAACATCCGGCGCAGACTCTTTTCGGGGAGAGTCTTTCTGAGTATTCGCTTGGGCGTTTGTCGGCGGAATTCCAAGCATAAGGACGAACAGCCCCGCAGCAGCAGCTAGTAGAGGTCTCGGCATGAGAGCGATTGTAGCAGCCGATGGCCAAGCCCGATCACGGCTTCTCCCAATGTGTGGCATGGAATTGCTTGGGATCGAACGTGCCAGAGTCGAGTTTCACATTGCCCTGAATGTTCGAATACTCTTCGCTGAAAACCTTCTTGTCATTTGCGTAAACTTCGACCCGGGCCGCCACCCATCCACCGGCCATTTCACGGTAGTCTTCAAAGCGAACATCCTGAAAAGCCTTCGGGTCAGCGCGGGTGGGCTCAAAGAGTCGGACAAACAGGAGCCGTTTCTTTTCCACCCAAAACTGTTTGGACTTCAGATCGCCCTGCTCTGCTCCCACGACATAAACCGGCAGCCCCTCCCAGGTTTCCTCGTGAACCTTTTTAAGGTCGTAGCCTTCGCCTTTCACAACATTATCCGTGATCTCCGCGGCCTGGCCATAAACGTCGAATCCCAATACCAGGAGCATATTCACCAGGGGCCGGGTTGCCGACACTTTGCCACCCTTGAATATTGTGAGCGTTCCATCGACCATCAGATATCCGTCACCGTTGCTGGGAGGTCCAATATCAATCCGCAGTTTTCCGGGCGGCGCCAGCGCTTCGTACCATGTTTCTACTTTGGTCGTGCCATCGGGATTGTAGGTCGTACTCTTCTGTATGAAAGTCAGAGTTTTGTACCATGAATTGGCGTAGCGATCATGCATAGCGCGCAACACGTCGTCTCCGCTTCGGACGGCCTGGGCGTGAGCGAGAGGCGTAAAAGTAATGAAGAGGGCGACCGAGAGACTTATGCGTTTCATATAGGTTCGCGACTTGATAAGGCTTAGACGAAAAAGAGACAGAAAGGTCCCCTGACATCTCGCTTAATTCCTCAGCGTCTTCCCCGTCTTTAGCGTGTACTGAATTCTTTCTTGCGTTTTCTTCTCGCCGCACAGCGATTTAAATCCCTCGCGCTCCAGATCCAGAATGTACTGTTCACTCACGAGCACGCCGGGCGTAACATTCCCGCCGCATAACACTTCAGCGATCTTCGCGGCCAGCTTCACTTCATAGTCGGTAATGAAATCTCCTTGTCGCATCAGGTGCACTCCCATCTTCAGAGTGGCGAGAAGGCTTTCTCCGGGGGCAGGAATGTCGGTCCTCGGAACCGGCGGTTCATATCCGGCGCGCACCATGTCTAGCGCGCGAGCCTTGGCATCGGAAAGCACCCGCTCTCGATTCATGCTGATGCGGTCCCTATCGCCGAGAAAGCCGAGGCTGCGGGCCTCGTGGGCGGAAGTCGCAACCTTGGCCGTGGCAATTGTTTCGAATGCGCGCTTCATCGCCTCCAACATCTCGATGGATCCAGCGAGCGCGTCTCCAGTACCCTTGCCGCCGCGGGCAACCGTTGCGCCATCCACCGCGCGCAATAACATCTCTTTGCATCCGCCGCCGCCGGGCAGCAACCCCACTCCAACTTCCACCAGCCCGGTGTAAAGCTCTGCATGCGGCTGGCGCGCCGCAGCGTGCAGAGAGATTTCCGTGCCCCCGCCCAGACACAAACCGAAAGCCCCTGCCACTACTGGCTTCGGCGAAAATTTAATGGCCTGGGTCATCCTTTGAAACTGCCGGATGGCCAGATCCACATCGTCCCATTCTTCCTCCTGCACGCTCATGAGCAGAAGCATTAAGTTTGCCCCCACGGAAAAATTCGTGGCGTCATTGGTGATGACGAAGGCGTCAAAGTTGTCGCCCGGACCGCCGGGCTTCAACGTTTGCAGGATCAAGCTGACGATGTCGGCGCCCAGCGAATTCATTTTGCTGTGGAACTCAATACAGCCCACGCCGTCACCGAGATCGACCAGCGACGCCCCGGAATTTTTCTTTACCACTCCGTTCGACTTCTTAGCGACCGTCACCGACCACACGCCTGCCGGAACTTGAACCGCTTGCCAGTTGCGGGTCGCCAAGTCCCAGTACTTGCGTCCAGAAGCGGTTTTAGGATCGTCCGCGTACCAGGACTTTTGTCCCGAGGCGAGGAGCTTCTCTACGTTCGCGGCCACCGGCTTGCCTTCTTTTTTCATGCGCGCAACGGTGGCTTCTACTCCCGCTGCGTCCCACAATTCAAACGGGCCGAGTTCCCAGTTAAAGCCAAGCTTCATCGCGCGGTCGACCTCTACGATTGAGTCGGAAATCTCCGGCACGCGATTGGCCGAGTAAGTCCACAAATCGGAGAGAGCCGCCCACAAGAACTGACCTGCCTTGTCGCCCTTCTGCGGCCCGCCGCCTTCCATGCCAAGCAGCATGCGCAGCCGCGCGCCCGTGTCCTCAACGTTCTTCGCCATATCGAGCGCGGCAAACTTCGGCTTCTGCCGCGGATGATATTCCAGCGTCTTCCAATCGACGGCCATGCGCTCGTCTTCTTTTCCCGCGCCACTCTTCACTTTCTTATAAAAGCCGCCCTTGGTTTTATCTCCCAGCCATTTGCGCTGCAGCATCTGCGTGAAAAAATCCGGCAGCCGCAGATCGCTGCGCTCGTCGTGCACGTTCGCGGTCATATTGCCAACCACGTGTCCCAGAATGTCCAGTCCCACCAAATCGATCGTGCGGAACGTCGCCGACTTTGGCCAGCCGACGGCCTGCCCCGTCAGCGCGTCCACATCTTCGATCGTCAAATCCATTTCCTGCATCAGGCGCATTACGTTTAACACTGAAAACGTCCCAATGCGGTTCCCAATAAAGTTAGGCGTGTCTTTCGCGACGACTACTCCCTTGCCCAGGCTCACATCGCAGAAGTGAGAAATCGCATCCATCGCCGCCTGATCGGCGTCCGGCGTAGGAATTATTTCGAGCAATCGCATGTAGCGGGGAGGGTTAAAAAAATGCGTTCCAAACCATGATCGCCGGAAATCGTCGGAAAATCCTTCCGCAATTTTCCCCACCGGCAGCCCACTGGTATTAGTCGTCACAATCGTCCCCGGATTGCGGATGGCTTCAACTTTTCGTAGCAGGCCGCGCTTGATCTCGAGATTCTCCACCACCGCTTCAATAATCCAGTCCACCTCGGCCAGCTTTTTCAAGTCATCTTCAAAGTTGCCCACCGTCACCAGGCGGGCGAACGCCGAGTCCATGAAGGCCGCAGGCTTGGATTTTCTAGCAGCATCCAGGCCCGCCGCGGCGATCTTGTTGCGCGCCGGAACGTCAGCGTCCGGCGGAACAATGTCGAGCAGGTAACTGGGGACGCCAGCATTCGCAAAGTGCGCGGCAATGCGCGCGCCCATGGTTCCGGCGCCAAGGATAGCAACTCTATTAATCCGTTTCATGATCGGAGCCTCAATTTCTTCCGCGGTTCCCTACAATTCTGGGTGAGCGCGCACATAATCGAGCGCCCGCTGAACCATTTGCTTCTCACCTTTGTAAGCGAGCATTGACGAGCCTTCCTCTAGAGCCACCCAACGCGCTCGCGCGACTTCAATTCGCATTTCTGGCGCAATTTCATTGATGCGGCCCGATCGGTATTTCATTAGATAGAAGCTGACGATCTTGAACACGCGCTGCCCATCGCCCCACGCCCGGGTGTAAACGTACTTAATATCCTCTAACTTGGTTACCACCTCGGCTGTGATACCCGTTTCCTCGTAAACCTCGCGCACAGCGGTGTCCGCCGCCTTCTCGCCCGGGTCGACCAGACCCTTCGGGAGGGCCAGCACGGGTTTGCGCTTGGCTCGTCCTGACCGACTGGTGGAGCGCGAGGTATCGCCGCCTGGCTCGATAGCGGCCATCCACCATACCCCATCCCGGTTTCGGACGACCACCCCTCCGGCTGATATCTCCCGCACCATATTCCGCGAAATTACCAGAAGCACTGGAGTTAGTCACCTTGCCGGCCGAAGGAGTAATAGTACAGTAACCTCTCCAGGAATCGCTCGTAACTCATGTAGCACCAAAGTGGAATGCAGCGCTGCACCAAAAAGTGGCATCCTAGATGTTGTGGCAGGAAGGGCGTTCTGGCAGTAAGATCGGCGGCACAGAGGCGCTGGCGGTAGAAGTTGTGAGCGGCGAGTGGATTCGAAACGAGGGGTTCCGGTGAAGAGTCTTGGCAAGATCATCCGGTCCGTGCAAGCCTTCGGAAGGGAATTGTCCCGCAAAGGCGTCGGTACTGAGCCCCGCTCTCCTGTCATCGGCCTCGCTCTCGGCGGGGGCTTCGCCCGCGGCATGGCTCACATCGGAGTCCTGAAGGTCCTCGAAGAAGAAGGCATTCCAATTCGCCTCATCGCAGGCACCAGCGTGGGCGCACTCATTGGAGCTTCCTATTGCAGCGGTGTATCCGTTCAGGAACTTGAAGCGCTCTCGCGCTCGGTTCGCTTTGCCACATTCGCCCGCTGGACCGTTTCTCGCTTCGGCTTCGCCAGTAACGATCGCATGGTGGCCTTCCTGGCACGTACTTTGAAAGTGAAGACCTTCGAGGAATTGCGCATCCCTCTCGGCGTCACCGCAACCAACTTCAACACCGGCGAAGCCGTAGTTTTTCACTCGGGCGAGATCAGCGATCCGGTGCGGGCAAGTTGCGCGTATCCTGGAATGTTTTTGCCGGTGAACATTCGCGGCCAATGGCTGGTCGATGGCATGCTCTCGCATCCCGTGCCCTCGCGCCCACTACGCGACATGGGCGCCGAGCGCGTCCTTGCAGTCCATTTGAAAGGACAGTGGTCGAAAGACGGCGCGCCGCGCCATTTGTTCGACGTGATTGGACAATCCTTCGCCATAGCCCAGGACCAGATGAGCCATCTGTGGCGGGGCGCCGCTGATATCGTGGTCGAACCCGACGTGGCCGGTTTTGCCTACGATGACTTTAAGCGTGCCGGAGAACTCATTCGAGCCGGAGAAGTGGCCATGCGCAAAGCGCTGCCGGACGTGCTGCGGTGGATGGAAAAGCCCGTTGAAGCCTTAATTCCCACAACGTCAACCCCGGTCGTAACCCCTGCGCCGATGTCGGCGGATTAAGAACAGCCCTCACTATCAGTTTACCCTCGCCTGCTTCCTAATCGAAAAACGAAGAGGCACAAGAACGCTTTACTGATATGCCTTCGTGTACCTTTGCGTCCTTTATGATTGATGAATTTAAGACACCACCACTCGCAGCCGTTTCATTGACTTGCCCTTTCCTCCCACGTAACATTCAGCGCCAGTGATCGGCCAAACCATTTCGCATTACCGAATGATAGAAAAGCTCGGTGGTGGCGGCATGGGTGTGGTCTACAAATCGGAAGACGTCAAACTGCACCGCTTCGTTGCCCTGAAATTCCTGCCCGACCTTGTCGCCAAAGATCCGCAGGCCCTCGCACGTTTTCAACGCGAAGCGCAAGCCGCCTCCGCTCTGAACCACCCGAACATCTGCACTATCTACGAAATTGACGAACACGACGGCCAGACCTTCATCGCCATGGAGTTTCTGGACGGCGTCA
The DNA here is from genome assembly GCA_013289765.1 of Acidobacteriota bacterium. GTDB lineage: Bacteria > Acidobacteriota > Terriglobia > Terriglobales > Acidobacteriaceae > Sulfotelmatobacter. The sequence continues at coordinate 50,085 of JABCZI010000017.1, read as the reverse complement.
CCCTCAAGCACGCCATCGGAGCCCGCCCGCTCGATACCGACACGCTGCTGCAACTGGCTATCGAAATTGCCGATGCGCTCGACGCCGCTCACGCCGAAGGCATTGTGCATCGCGACATCAAGCCTGCGAACATCTTTGTCACCAAGCGAGGTCACGCCAAGATTCTCGACTTTGGGCTGGCGAAAGTAAGCTCCCGCTCTTCCGGCAACACCGTCGGCGCTACCCAAACCATGGATGCGGCCCACCTCACCAGCCCCGGCACCATGCTGGGAACTGTCGCGTACATGTCGCCGGAACAAGTGCGAGGCAGGGACCTCAATGCCCGCTCCGATCTGTTTTCCTTTGGTGCGGTCCTTTACGAAATGGCTACCGGCGAAGTGCCCTTCCATGGAGAAAGCTCGGCGGTGATCTGCGAAGCCATCATGAATCGCGCCCCAGTCGCGGTAGTACGTTTGAATCACGAAGTGCCGGCCAAACTGGAAGACATCATCAATAAAGCTCTGGAGAAAGACGCGAATCTGCGCTACCAGCACGCTTCCGAGATGCGCAGCGACCTGCAACGCCTGAAGCGCGACACCGAATCAGGGCGCATGGCGCCGCCCACCTCCATGCCCGGCGAACAATCTGGCGCCGCAGTGGCATTGTCTTCCGGAGTCCAGAGCTCTCAGCGAAGCGCCGCGAGCGCCGGGGCCGCAGCCCCTTCAGGTGAGAAGCCTGACTACAAAGTCATCGGCGGAATCGCCGCTATCGTTTTGCTCGCAGCGCTGGTCGCCGGTTTCTGGTTCTTCAAACCGCGTTCCGCGCCCGTCGTCAGCACCCCCAGCCAAAAAACCGTAGCCGTGCTACCGCTGCAAAATCTTGGAGCCGACAAAGAGCTCGATTTTCTCCGCCTTGCCCTCGCCGACGAGATCGCAACCTCTCTTAGCTACGTTCGTTCGCTTTCCATCCGGCCATTCGCCACGACCAGCAAGTACGACTCGCCCACGCTCGATCTGCAAGAAGCCGGCCACGCCATGCACGTGACCGACGTTATCACCGGGCACTTTCTAAAAGAAGGTTCGCAACTGCAAATCACGCTGGAAGCAATTGATGTTGAAAACAATCGCACGCTATGGCGCGACACCATGACCGTCGCCGCCCCCGACATGATCGCCATGCGCGGCCAGATCACGTCGAAAGTTCGCCAGGGTCTGGTTCCGGCCTTAGGCGTGGCAGCCGATTCAGCCGACCCCGGCACTCGTCCCAGGAACGAAGAGGCCTACGACCTGTATCTCCGCAGCATCGCGATGCCGCACGATCCCCAACCTAACAAAGATGCCATCGCCATGCTCGAGCGAGCCGTCGGAATGGACCCGACATACGCGCCCTCGTGGAACGCATTGGGATATCGCTACTACTATGACTCGCAATACGGCGGCGGCGGCGAAGCCATGTTTCAGCGCTCGAATGCCGCTCTGGAAAGGGCCTTGGTTCTGGATCCGAATCTGGTCGATTCGGCCGCCCAATTGATATCGATGCGTGTGGAACGAGGAGAGCTTGTAAAGGCTTACCACGAAGCCAAAGCCCTGACCGAGCGCCATCCGCAGAGTCCCGCCGCTCACTTCAGTTTGGCCTACGTCTTGCGATACGGTGGTGTGCTGGATGAGTCCGGCCGCGAGTGCGATACCGCCCTGGCTCTCGATCCTGGAAACTATCAGCTCCGCTCCTGTTCCATCAATTTCGATGAACAGGGGAACTATGCCCGAGCCAATGACTATCTCCAACTCGATGCCGGCTCGCAATGGGTGTTGGCGAACTTAGTGCGCCATTATCTTCACACCGGCGAACTGGATAAAGCCCGGGAGACCGCTGCCAAGGTGTCGAACGATAATCTGCGGAACCGGATGCTCGCTGGCTGCCTGAATCACCTGCCGGCCGCAGAACTGGATCCGATGATGCGCGAACATGAAGTGCAACTATTGGCTAACCCCGACCCCGAGAACCGCTATACCGGCGCACCCGCCTTCGCCTTCTGCGGAAAGAATGATGTCGCTTTGCGCATTTTGAAAAGTGGCATCGAAGGCAGGTACTGCGCCTACACCGCGCTGCAAAATGATCCGCTGCTCGCCAGGCTGCGAGGCACGCCGGAGTTTAATCAGATCCTCGCGGAAGCGAAGAAATGCCAGGCTGATTTTCTGGCGCAACGATCGCAACCCTGACATTGCTGTCCGAAACCGCATCCCATCATCTTCCCGCACGACTTCAATCTCGCCGCCTTCGGGATTGTGAATCTCGAAATACTGAACGCCTTAGCGATCCCGCTGGATGTCGTCAGAGCCTCATCAAGCCGGCACTTTCTCCGCCTCCTCGCGAATCCTCTTCCAGGCGTTCTCCACATGCCTTGTCTCCGTGTGCGTCTGTCCTACGCAAAGCCGCAACGTCATTTTCCCGTCCAGCTTCGTGTGCGTCAAAAATAAATCTCCGCTGCGATTTAGCCGTTCCATGATTGTCTGATTCGCCGCGTCTCCGCCCTTGTGTCGAAAGCAGACCAGGTTCAGGGGCACCGGCGCCGCCAGCTCAAAGTTGTCGTCCTCGCGCACCCAATGCGCGAACGTTTGCGCCAGTTGCACGTGGCGGCGAATATGATACTGCAAGCCTTCCACGCCGTAATGACGGATTACGAACCACAACTTCAGTGACCGGAATCGCCGGCCGAGTTGGATGTGCCAATCTCGATAGTCGATCACCGCTCCCGATTCCGTGGCCTGATTGCGTAAGTACTCTGGCAAAATGCTCAGCGTCTGAATCAACGCTTTGCGGTCTGCGACCCAAAAGCAGTTGCAATCGAAGTTGGTGAACATCCACTTATGCGGATTGAAGTTATAACTGTCGGCGAACTCCAGTCCATTTTGCAGGTGGCGAAACTCAGGGCAAAGCGCGGCTGTACCGGACATCGCCGCGTCCACATGCAGCCAAAGATTATTCTCGCGGCACACGCGGCCGATCTCGTCGATGGGGTCCATCGCGTTCGAAGAAGTTGTGCCAACCGTGGCGCAGACAAAGCAGGGAACCAGTCCAGCGCGCCTGTCGGCTTCGATCTGGCGCGCCAGAGCATCGGGACGCATTGCGAACTTCTCATCAACTTCGATCAGCCGCAGATTGGAAATGCCGATGCCAGCGATCATCGCCGCCTTCTGCAGCGAGGAATGAGTCTGCGTAGAAGCGTAAGCGACAACGCGTCCGTCGCTTCCCGTCTGATTGCTGATGTAGTTCGTAGCGCGTTCCCGAGCCGCCAACAGCGCACACAGGGCCGCGCTTGACGCCGTGTCTTGAATCACCCCGCCCCCGCTGCTCGATGATAGGAATTTATCTGGCAGGCCAAGCATGGACACAAGCCAGTCGAGCACATGCGTTTCCAGTTCCGTGCAGGCCGGACTCGTTGACCATAACATTCCTTGCACTCCAAGCCCGGAAGACAGAAGATCTCCAAGAATTCCGGGGCCGGAAGCATTGCACGGAAAGTAGGCGAAGAAATTCGGTGACTGCCAGTGCGTTACGCCGGGCAGAATCAATTTCTCAACATCCTTCAGCAACGCGTCAAACGGCTCGCCTTGCGCCGGAGGATTCACTGGAAGTGATGCGCGAATCTCCCCCGGCTTCGCCTGCGAGAGCACCGGAAACGATTCGATGCGGGACTGATAATCCGCGATCCAGTCCACCACGGCATGGCCATGGCGGCGAAATTCGTCGGGAGTCATGTGGAAAGATTGTTCGTCAGGCACTGATTAACCTCAGAAGATGGATGGAAATCAATAAAACAGAGTGATCGTACCAGAGGCTTCCGGTTTCCTTCGTAGACCTTAGCATCCTCTTTGGTTGATTCTTCTTTGACGCTCTAAGCAAATTGCCCAAAATATAATCGCGTCTTGTAGTCGAAGGCGACGCGACCTTCGGTGGAGTTCGCGTCGAACATGCGATGCAACTCCGTCAGCATCGGCGCGTGTTGCGGATGCCCGGGCCCCGGCGCATATGACGACGAAAGCAGCCGCCCTTCCAACCCGGCATAATCGAATTCCTGGCGCATCTCAAACAGTAATTCTTTGAATGGGACAGGATCGAAGAACTCATTAACCGCCGACGTGGTGTGCTCGTGGCGCACGGCTTTGTAGTCGGTCCCGTAAGTCAACAGTAATTGTTCGTACTCGCGCAAGAAATCTGTCGAATCCGTGAGACGCTCGTTCCACAGAAGGACGAGCCAACCTCCGGCCCTGAGGATGCGGACGAATTCGCCGCGTGACCGCTCGCGATCGAACCAGTGCGCGGCCTGCGCCGCGGTCACAAAGTCCACGCTCTGATCGCCGAGAGTGGTCGCCTCGGCGGTTCCCGCAATACTGGTGAAGGTCCGAAATTCTTGAAGCAGACGTTCCCCGGCCTCGCGCATTTCAGCATTCGGCTCGACACCGAAGACTCGATTGCGATTTTCCAGCAGCGTGCGAGTCCAGATGCCGGTGCCGGAGGCGATGTCGGCGATTACATGGCTTCCGGCCAGGCCGCACTCTTCCTGGAGCGTCCGCAAAACTCCTGCCGGATAACCCGGCCGGTAGCGCACATAGTTTGCGACGCGATCGGAAAAGCGTGTCGTAGCGTTGGACGCGGGCATCGGTCCTTCAAAGTGGCAAGTTTTTTCATCTTGCCGGAACCCCATTTTAATTGCAGGATAGTGTTATTGTCCCTCCCCCGCAGCTCCCTGTACTTCAAGCTTGAATGACGGTCGATAGGTAATTGTCGAAGAACGCGGATCCCTCCACCGCCATTTGCGATACCATTTCCACATAAGGTATGAAAGTTTGCCTCGCATGAGAGTTGTCATCAAAGTCGGCACGAGTTTAATTGCGCCCGGCGGCCAGATCGACGCGAATCTGCTGCGCGCCATGGTTGATCAATTCGATCTCAACCACAACGAATATCTGATCGTAACCTCAGGTGCGATTGCCGCAGGCATGTCCGGCCTGGCGCTGCGCAAACGGCCCAGCGGCGTCCCCGGCATGCAGGCCTGCGCGGCCGTTGGTCAAAGCAAGCTGATGCACACCTACGAGCGTCTGTTCTTTGGCAAAAAAGTAGTCGCGCAACTTCTTCTTTCGAGCGATGACTTTACCTCTCCCGTCCGCTACCGCAATTTGCAAAATGCGCTGGCGGAACTACTTTCGCTGGGAGTGGTCCCGATCGTGAATGAAAATGACAGCGTCTCCGTTCGTGAGTTGGAGGGAGCTTTCGGCGACAACGACGAGTTGAGTGCATTGCTGGCCACTGCCGTGAAAGCGGATTGGTTATTGCTATTGACTAACGTGGACGGCTTCCTTGTTCCCAACGGAGGCAAAAAACCCAAACTGCAACGAGTCATTCGCAAACTCACTCCGGCGCTCGAAGCGCAATGCAACGGTAAGAGTACGCTGGGACGAGGCGGCATGATTTCCAAATTGCGCGCTGCGAAGCTGGCCAGCGAAGGCGGGGTTCATGTGGCCATCGTAAATGGAAGGCATCCTCAGGGGATTACGCTGGGAATGGAACGGAAGATCGGAACCTACTTTCCGCCGCAGGTGCGAAACTAAATGGCGACAACGATTGCCACGCCAGTTTCCACGAAGGAAAAGCTTCTGCGTGCGCGCGAGGCGAGCGCTAAGCTGGCGCTGCTTTCCACGAAGGAGAAGAACGCGGTGCTGCTGGCAATTGCAGACGCAATTGAAGCGCACGCGCAGACAATTCTTGCAGCGAACCGCGAGGACGTGCAAAGCTGCGGGCTTGAAGGCTCCATGCTTGACCGTTTGTTACTGACCACGGCGCGCATAAACGAGATGGCGCAAGGAGTGCGGGAAGTCGCCGCGCTCGGCGATCCAATTGGGGAGATCCTGGCGGAGTGGACGCGCCCGAATGGCCTGCACATTCGCAAGGTCCGCGTGCCCCTGGGCGTGGTGGGAATTATCTACGAATCCCGCCCAAACGTCACCGTCGACACGGCTGTGCTCGCTTTGAAAGCCGGCAACGCCATCGTCTTGCGCGGAGGGAAAGAAGCCGCGCGCAGCAATCAGAAGCTAGTGGAGATTCTTGCCGCTGTGCCGGGCGTGCCCGAAGGTGCCATCGAGCTTCTCGATTCCAGCACGCGTGATTCGGTGCAGGAACTGATCAAGGCTCGCGGGCTGGTGGATGTGATTGTCCCGCGCGGCGGAGCTGGATTAATTGCCTTCGTCACAGAAAACTCTACGGTACCCGTCATCGAAACTGGGGCAGGGAACTGCCACATCTTTGTCGACCAATCCGCGGACTTTGAAATGGCCGATCGAATCGTGATCAACGCCAAGACGCAGCGTCCGTCGGTATGTAACGCCGCAGAGAAATTGTTAGTCCACGAAAACATCGCCGCGGCATATGTTCCACGAATCGTGAAGGAGCTAATACAGGAAGGAGTCGAAGTGCGTGGCGATGACAAGTCTCGCACTCTCGCGGCTGGTCTGAAAATTGTGCCCGCTGCAGAGGAAGACTGGTGCGAAGAGTATTCTCGGCTTTGCATAGCCGTTCGCGTGGTAGCGAACGTCGACGAGGCGATTGACCACATCAATCGCTATTCAACGAAGCACTCCGACTCAATCATTACGGGAGAGGAAACGAATGCCCGCAAATTCCTCCGCGGAGTGGATTCAGCCGCAGTTTACTGGAATGCTTCAACGCGTTTCACCGACGGTGCGGAATTCGGCTTCGGCGCCGAGATGGGCATCAGCACGCAGAAACTGCACTGCCGCGGTCCCTTCGCGCTGGCGGAACTTACTTCTTCGAAGTACGAGATTGTCGGGACGGGGCAGGTTCGGTAACTTTTCCCCACAATTTGGAGTTCTCAATTTCTGCGCTCAGCCCTGCGCTAAGGTAATAGTCGTGGTTCTCGCTCACGTCGCTAAGGCCGGTGCCCCGGCTCGCGGGAATAATTTTGAGAGGCTTAAACTTCCTACGTGCGCGCTTCATCTGCATAGCGTAACACCTCGCTGTGCTACCTTATTTACTTTCCCCGCGAGACCCTTATGAGACTGTTCTCATCAGTTCTTTTTTCCATCGTCATCTTACTTTCATTTCTGATGTCCAGCGCGGCTGCCAACGCTCCTGAGTCTTCGACTCCCCCTCAATCCATCTTCGGTTTTCGCGACGCCGTTGCCGAAAACGCCACAGAAGCCCGCTTCCTCGCCGTGCCCGATCCTAAACTTGCCGAAGAGCACCTCCGCACGTTGACGAAAGCCCCGCACATGGCGGGCACGCCCGAAGACAAAGCCACCGCGGATTACGTAGCACAGAAATTTCGCGATGCCGGGCTCGAGACCGAGATCGTCGAGTACAAAGTGTGGATCAACTATCCCGTGGAAATATCAGTGGACGTTACCGCGCCCGCCGGAGTCGAAATGCACGGCCCCACCCGCGAGCATGTCGATGGAGATCCCTACGACAACGACCCGCGCGTGGTGATGCCGTTCAGCGGCATGTCGCCCTCAGGCGATGTTGAAGCTGACGTGGTCTATGCGAATTACGGTACTCCGGAAGATTTCGAGAAACTGGATAAGTTGAAGATCGATGTGCGCGGCAAGATCGTCCTGGTGCGCTACGGCCAAAACTTCCGCGGCGTGAAGGAGTTCATTGCGCAAGAACATGGCGCGGCGGGAGTAATCATCTATTCCGATCCTTTCGACGATGGCTGGCGTCGCGGCGACAAATATCCCGACGGCCCATGGCGCCCCGACACCGGCGTGCAGCGCGGATCGGTAGGATACATGTTCAAATTCCCCGGCGATCCGACCACGCCTGGAATTGCGTCGTTGCCATCGCTGCCAGACACCAACCGGACTCCTCCGGAACAGTCTGCGCAGATGCCGAGGATTCCAGTTACACCGCTTTCTTATCACGACGCTTCTCCAATCCTTCAACATCTCGGTGGGCCCGACTCCCCGCGCGAGTGGCAAGGTGCGCTGCCCTTTACCTACCACGTTGGCCCGGGACCTGTGCGCGTGAAGATGCATCTCAAACAGGATTATCAGTTCCGCACCCTGTGGGATGTAATCGGCCGCGTGCGCGGCAACGAATCGCCCGACGAGTGGGTTGTGGCGGGAAATCACCGCGACGCTTGGGTCTATGGAGCGGTGGATCCGAACAGCGGCACGGCGGCGATGCTCGAAACTGTGCACGGAGTTGGCGAGTTGATGAAGACCGGCTGGAAGCCAAAGCGCACGATAATTTTTGGAAGCTGGGACGGCGAAGAAGAAGGCCTGATCGGTTCAACCGAATGGGCCGAGCAATACGAATCAGAATTGGCTGGCGCACCCGCCTATTTCAACATGGATGTTGCTGTTTCCGGTCCGAAGTTCGGTGCTTCGGCAGTCCCGAGCTTGAAGCAGTTCTTGCGCGATATCGCTACGTCTGTTCCCAGTCCGCGGGGCGGGACTCTGTATGAGGCATGGCAAAAAAATGATCAGCCGGCACTTGCTTCCGCTCAGTCACCCGCCGAAGCCATCGGCGACACGCGCCGAATCCCCGCGGCGAATGTTAAAAGCGATGTCCCGGTTGGCGATCTCGGTAGCGGGTCCGATTACAGCGCCTTCCAGCAACACCTCGGCGTGCCTTCCACCGATATTAGTTCTACCGGTCCGTACGGTGTTTACCATTCCGTGTTCGATAATTTTGCGTGGTTCAAGAAGTTTGGCGATCCCGATTTCATCTACGAGCAGCAAATGGCGCGAGTGTTTGGCCTGGAGGCTATGCGCATGGCTGACGCTGATGTGCTGCCTTACGACTACGAAGAATATGGAAAAGAGATTTCCGCATACCTCGACACCGCAAAGAAAAGGGCGGAGGCCAAACTCGGCGAGCATATGCTTGATATGAGTGCCGTGACTGCGGCTGCGAGACATTTTCAGGAGGCGGGAGCAAAGATATTGGCGAAGCAGAAAAACCCTCCGCGAGATTCAACACGGTTGAACCGCGCGCTGCTCGCCGCCGAACGGGCGCTGCTGGTGCCGGAAGGACTGCCGCATCGTCCATGGTTTCGTCACGCGATCTACGCTCCGGGGGAATATACGGGATATGCCGCAGTAGTGATTCCGGGAGTGAACGAAGCTCTCGACAAAGCAGACGCGGAGCGGGCACGGCAACAGTTGGCCGTTCTGACCGCGGCGCTGGAGCGTGCCGCCAAAGTGCTGGAAGGATACAGGTAAACCACGTTGACTAGTCATCTGACTAGTCGTATAGTTGGCTTGGAGGCGACCATGGGATCCTGGCAGCTACAGGAGGCGAAGGCTAGGTTCAGCGAGTTCCTTGATGCCGCCTTGAAAGAAGGGCCGCAAGTGGTGACTCGCCGAGGCGTTGAGGCCGCCGTACTCGTTCCTATCGGCGAATGGCGCAGGATCAAGAGCGCGTCGCGTCCTGGCATTAAAGAATTGCTGCGGGCTGGTCCTCGCTTTGAGAACCTTATCCCGCCGCGTAGAAAGTGGAAACGTCGTGCTCCAGTGGAGTTCGAGTGATACGTTATCTGCTCGATGCGAACATAATTTCGGAACTTCATAAGCCGAAGCCGCATGGAAGGGTGCTTGCGTGGTTCGATAGCCTCAGGGAGGACGAGGTTTGTCTTTCGGCTGTCACGCTATTGGAACTCCAGGAGGGCATCGAGCGCACACGCAGCCAAGATATAGCCAAAGCCGATGCCATCGAGTCATGGGTCGAAGATTTGGAGAACTCTTCGATCATTTTAGCGATGGACGGACGCTGCTTCCGCGAAACCGCACGCACAATGGTGGGTAAGCAAGACGACCTGCTGTACGATGCAATGATCGCGGCCACCGCTCGGGTACACAGACTCACCGTAGCGACGCGGAACGAAAAAGACTTCAAGCTTCTTCGCGTAGAAATTATCAACCCTTTCAAGTTCCGCTAGCTCATGAACGCCACTCACGCTCTCGGTCAATTCCTCCGCACGCTGCCGCATTCAGCGGCGGCCACGTTTCTTGCCTTATTTCCCATCGTCGATCCCTTCGGCGGCATCCCCATTTTCTTCTCAATGACGTCTGCCTGGACGGCCAAAGACCGCCAACGCACCGCCTTAAAAACCGGCGTCTGGGTCTTCGTCATCCTGGTCACGTTTCTATTTTTTGGCCGCTTCGTCTTGTATTTCTTCGGCATCTCGCTGCCAGTCCTGAAAATTGCCGGAGGGCTGATTGTCGCGAATACCGCCTGGGGAATGGTCACTTCGCATGCGCGCATTACTCCAGAAGAAAGTCACGAGGCCGAGGACAAAGCAGATATCTCGCTTACGCCGCTTGCCATGCCGCTCATGTCGGGGCCAGGGGCGATTGGCGTCGTCATGGGCCTCGCCGCGCACGTCGACAGCGCTGCTTCTTACATGGGGATGGTCATTGGTATTGCGGCGGTCGCTCTGAGCGTTGTTCTTTTCTTCTACATGGGCGGTCCGTTGGTGCGTCGCCTGGGCCCAAGCGCAGTCGGCGCGATCAACAAGGTCTTCGGTTTTTTAATTCTCGCAATTGCGGTCCAGTTGGTATGGGATGGCATGGCTGACTTCCACAACTGATTTGCCGACGATCTTGGCTATCGTTCAGCGCCCATGCGGGTAGAGGAGGCGGCAATCCACTTGGGCAGCCGCTTGCGGACTTCTTCGGCAGGGACGGTACGGCCAGCTTCGCATCCCGAGTGCCTTCATCAATGGCGGCGAGAATTTCGGGCTCATCCCAGCACTATTTCTCTTTGACCTTCTCCGACAATTCGCGAAACTCTTTGGCTTGCTTGTGGCTCGCCTTTATTTGCAACTGTGCGAGCTGTCGTGATTTCTCAGTCGTCAGGATCGGCGCCAAGGCCTCCAGTTCCGTCGCTACTTCGCGTGCGTGATCGGCCTCTTTCAACATCAAATGTTCAAATTTCCGGACTGCCTCGTGGTGATCCATAGACCTCGCTTTGGGATAGATGCAAGTACGTGTTTTACTTTAACGACACCAGCCGCTCCACCAGCTCCGAATAATCCTTCTTCTCAATCCCGTGGACCTGCTTATTATATTCGTCAACCTTCGACGAATAATTCATCGAGCAGAATTTCGGGCCGCACATGGAGCAGAATGCCGCCTCTTTGTAGTAGTCGTCAGGCAAAGTTTCATCGTGCATGGATCGCGCCGTCTCGGGATCCAAAGATAAAGCAAATTGTTTTTCCCAATCAAACTTATATCGCGCGTAGCTCAAAGCGTCGTCGCGGTCACGCGCTCCCGGCCGTCCGCGGGCGATGTCGGCCGCGTGCGCGGAAATCTTGTAGGCAATGATGCCGTCTTTTACGTCTTTTTCATTCGGCAGCCCGAGATGCTCTTTCGGGGTCACGTAGCAAAGCATGGCCGCGCCGTACCATCCAATCATCGCCGCGCCAATGGCCGACGTAATGTGGTCATACCCGGGAGCGATATCGGTAACCAGCGGACCCAAGGTGTAGAACGGAGCTTCGTAGCAGAGCTCGACTTCTTTTTCCACCTGCTCTTTGATCTTATCCATCGATACGTGGCCAGGGCCTTCGATCATCACCTGCACGTCATGCTGCCATGCGATTTTCGTCAGCTCGCCTAAAGTTTTTAATTCGGCAAACTGAGCTTCGTCGCTGGCGTCGGCCACGCATCCTGGGCGCAATCCGTCTCCCAGCGAAAAGCTGACATCATACTTCTTGAAAATCTTGCAGATGTCGTCGAAGCACTCGTATAGAAAATTCTGCTTATGGTTGTAAGCCATCCACTGGGCAAGAATGGCGCCGCCGCGGCTCACGATCCCAGTGATGCGTTTCGAAATCAGCGGCAAATACTGGATCAACACTCCGGCATGGATCGTCATATAATCCACGCCATGCGCCGCCTGCTCTTCGATTACTTCTAGCATCACCTGCGCATTCAAGTCTTCGACACGCTTCACGCGCGCGATTGCCTCATAAATCGGCACAGTCCCAATCGGCACCGGCGAATTCCGCAGAATAGCCTCGCGAATTTCATGAATGTTGCCGCCGGTGGAAAGGTCCATTACCGTGTCAGCGCCGTAATGCACAGCGGTGTGCAGCTTCTTCAGTTCTTCTTTAATTTCGGAAGTAACCGCCGAGTTTCCAATATTCGCGTTGATCTTACACAAAGATGCAACGCCAATCGCCATCGGCTCCAGTTCCGGATGATTGATGTTCGCGGGAATAATCATGCGCCCGCGCGCCACTTCATCGCGCACTAGCTCGGGCGCGAGTTTTTCCCGGTGAGCGATATAACCCATCTCTTCCGTGATGACACCCTTGCGGGCGTAGTGCATCTGCGAAAAATTGCCAGTCGTATTCTCTTGCTTCCGGCGCGCTAGCCATTCTTTACGCGGCTCGGGAACCTGGGAGCCGGAACTGCCGTTGCCATTCTTGCCGTTCGGGGAAGTCATGACGGATTCGTCCTCACTGGATTTCATTTGCAAATTATACGCGTCCCCGGCGACGGTAGCCGCAGGCGACTGCATTTGCATGGCGCACTTACCGGATGCAAGCCCCAGGGTCTTGGGTGTAGATTTCCGACCGCATGCTTGAAATGGATGGCCGTTTTGCTAATCTCGGTGGCCGCATAGCCGCATAAATGTGGACTGCAACAAATTTATCTCGACGGGCGCTGTACTCTTGACCGACCTTGTTTATCGCAAACGTCCGGGCTTAGAATCTGATCCGTATTAACCAACCGTATTAACAAGGAGAAATCCTGTGCGAGTCCTCGGTCTCTTGCCAGCCTTATTGCTTGTTCTAGCTGTCGCCAGCGTCTGCCAATTATCGTCGCCCGCGAGGCCTTCGCCGGCATTCAGCCTCGATACCATCGATAAGACCGTCGATCCCTGCGTGGATTTTTACCAGTACGCCTGCGGCAACTGGATCAAGAATTCCGAAATTCCTCCTGACCAGTCGCAATGGGTGAGTTTCGTGGAACTGCACGAACGCAATCTCGACATCGAGCGCGAAATTCTGGAAAAGGCAGCGGCTGGCGGCGCCGGACGCAACCCCATTGACCAAAGAATTGGCGATCTCTACGGCTCCTGCATGGACGAGAAGGCCGTCGATGCAAAAGGCATCAACCCATTAAAGCCGGAGCTCGGCCGCATTGCAGCCGCGCAAGACAAAGGTTCGCTGATGGACGAGCTCGGCCGCCTCGACCTGATTGGATCGGGCTCACTATTCAGTTTCTATTCATCCCCGGACCTGCACAACGCCGATCAAGTCATCGCCTACATTGACCAGGGCGGTCTCACCTTGCCCGATCGCGATTACTACATCAAGGACGATAACCCGAAGATGAAAGAGATGCGGCAGCACCTGGTGGAATATGTGACCCAGGTATTTACGCTTGCGGGCCAGACGCCGCAGCAGGCAGCCGATTCCGCTCAAACCACACTCCGCATTGAAATAGCATTGGCCAAGGCTTCCATGGACCGCACCGCTCGCCGCGATCCGAAGAATCGCGATCACAAAATGAGCCGCGATGAGGCGGTCGCCCTCGGACCTGATTTCTATCTCAACCGCTATTTCACGGCCGTGGGCGCGCCCAATTTCTCCCAGCTCAATGTTACGAACCCTGATTTCTTCAAACAGGTGAATGCGGTGCTGGAATCCGAATCGATCGAATCCCTCAAGACGTATGTGAGTTGGCACGCGCTGCATGCCGCGGCTCCGTGGCTTTCGCAACCATTCGTCGACGCCAACTTCAAGTTCCAGCAGAACCTGACCGGCCAGAAGGAAATACAGGCGCGCTGGAAGCGCTGTGTCAATCTTACCGATCGAGAATTGGGCGAGGCCCTGGGCCAGAGATATGTGGACGTAACTTTCGGCGCGGACGGCAAGCAGCGCATGCTGAAGGTGGTGGACGCGCTCGAGAAGTCCCTGGCGGAAGACATTCACGATCTTTCCTGGATGAGCGACGAAACTAAGAAACAGGCCAAGGTGAAGCTGGATGCCATTCGCAACAAGATCGGCTATCCCGATGTGTATCGCGACTACAGTTCAGTCGTAATCAAGCCCGACGATCTGCTGGGCAACATCGCCAGCGCGAACACATTCGACTCGAAACGCGAGATCGCAAAGATTGATAAGCCTCTCGACCGCAAGGAATGGGGCATGACTCCTCCGACGGTGAATGCCTATTACAGCGGGTCGTTCAATGAGATTGTTTTCCCGGCGGGAATTCTGCAGCCCCCATTTTTCGACAAGAGCATGGACGATGCGGTGAACTTCGGCGGCATCGGCCTGGTCATCGGGCACGAGCTCACTCATGGCTTCGACGATCAAGGCCGAAAGTACGATCCAAAAGGAAATTTGCATGACTGGTGGACTGAACAAGACGGCAAGGAGTTTGAGAAGCGCGTCACTTGTGTTGCGGATGAGTATTCGAACTTTGTCGCGGTCGATGACCTGAAGCTGAACGGCCGTCTCACGCTTGGCGAGAACACCGCGGATAATGGCGGCGCCCGGATCGCCCTGCTGGCGCTGGAACACATGATCGCCGACGACAAGACAGGGAAAGAAGGCCGTAAACTCGATGGCTACACGCCTGAGCAGCGTTTCTTCCTGGGATTCGCACGGGTGTGGTGCGAAAAGCGCCGCCCCGAAATCGCCCGTACCCGCGTGCTCACCGATCCCCACTCCCCCGGAAAGTATCGCGTGGATGGCGTAGTGCAGAACATGCCGGAGTTTCAGAAAGTCTGGGGATGCAAAGCCGGACAGCCCATGGTGGCCGAGAATGCCTGCCACGTTTGGTAGTTAAAATGTTGACGTCACCCTCGCTCTTATCGAGGGACAGCCGTCCTCGGCTGTCCTTCCGCGTGGGGCTCAGCTTTTGCAAGGGCGCGGCTTCAGCCGCGCCATCAACCCATGCGCCGTGAAAGCCCATGCGCCGTGAAACCCATCGCACGTTGAACACCCATCGCACCGTGAAACCCTATCGCGACGTGGAAGAGCGGCGCTTCAGCGCCGCGTAAATCCCTTAAATCGAAATGGGCTTCAGCCCCTGTGGTCGCATGGCCCATCCAGCGCCAAGCTTCCACAGTCGCGGATTCTTCACCGTCTCGGTCGAAGCGTCCGTCTAATTTTTACTTCGTTGCCGGAGGTGTTCGCCGGGCCAACTCTATCTCGATACCGTCTGGAGAAACCAACGCTCCGCTTTGCGAAGCCTTTGGTTGAGCCGTTAACAGAATCACGCCCGCGACCCCGGCCACGCGCGCCGCATCCACGACCTTCACCACGGACGCATAAGGTGCTCTGGCATCAGCCTTGATATAAAGATTCTGCGTGCGCGACCGACGATCCGTAAGCCTTTCCACGACCGAATCGGGCGCAACCGCATCGATTCCGAAATAAAGTTTGCCGCTCTCGGTCACCGTAATAATCAACGCGTCGCGGTTGTCCGCATCGGGCACTGGCACCGCGCTGGTTGTGGGCGCCAACTCTACGTTGATGCCCTCTTGCATTCCCTGCGCGGCGCTCCGCGGAGCAGTTAACATGATCGTTACAACTGCCAGAAATGCCGCACTCCACACTGTCTGCTTCGTTCTCGCAAGATAATTTGTTTCAAGCCAACTCATATTGTTTCTCCTCTCATAGCAGTTTCCGAATCGCCCGCACACTTGCTACTGAGCCTTCGCGCCGCCGAGCGATGCCGTCGCGAGCGTTCCGCCCAGTCCCATCGTCTCCACGGCAGACGAAGGCACAATCACCATCGAGCCTTTTTCCTTAATGGCTTCGTAGAGCATGTTCATGGCGCGCAGATGCAGAGCTACCGGGTTTTCCGCATAAGCTGCAGCAGCCTGCACAAAGCTGTTGGAAATTTCTGTCTCCGCTTGTCCCAAAATAATTCGCGCCTGCCGCTCTCTCTCTGCCTGCGCTTGCCGCGACATCGCGTCTTCCAGTCCTTGCGGAATCCTGACGTCGCGAATTTCGACGGATTGCACCGTGATGCCCCACGGATTTGTCTTCTCATCCAGAATTCGCTGCAGTTCGCGCCCGAGTGTCTCGCGCTCGGTGATCATCTGTGCCAGTTCGTGACGGCCAATCGACTCCCGCAGCGCCGTCTGCGCGCTCATGTTGATGGCCTCAATAAAATTCTCAACTTCCAAAATCGATTTCTCCGCGTTCCACACCATCCAGAACACAATCGCGTCCACGTTCACGGGAACGGTGTCGCGCGTCAGCGTAGATTCGGCAGAGACGTTGGCGACGCGCACGCGCTGGTCTACATATGCGCTTAACGTCTCGACAATGGGCACAATGTGAAACAGTCCCGGCCCGCGCAATCCCACATAGCGCCCCAGGCGCAGGACCGCGACCTTTTCCCACTGCTGCACTACTTTCAGGGAGAACATCAGATACAAACCCAGTACGCCGCCAGCGATGATTCCTGCCGGATGATGAATGGCCGCGGTGATGATCGCACCCGCCAACAGGCAAATCACAAACAACGATTTCCCGATGCCGCTGATCTGTCCAATTTCGATTTTTGTCATGGTTTATATCTCCTTTGCTTTGGCTGAGAGGCCAACTCGCTCAGGCGTTCCAGCAGTTCCTCGACGGTGAATCCGGCTGCTCCGGCGCGGGCCGCGAACTCGTTGGCCAACTGCGTGAGTTGCCGTTCGCGCTCCGCATCTTTTCTGTCCAGCTTTTTCTTCGCTATGAAGGTTCCTGTGCCCTGGTGGGTTTCGAGCAACCCTCCCAGTTCCAGTTCCCGATACGCCCGCATCACTGTGTTCGGATTGATAGCGAGGTCCACCGCCATCTGCCGCACCGTTGGCAGTTGGTCGCCCGCATTCAGCGATCCCAGAGCCATGCCGCTGCGCACCTGATCGATCAACTGTCGGTAGACAGGGACGCCGCTGTGCAGGTCCAGCGCAAAATGAAAGGGAAGCCGCGCCGCTGTATTTGTCTTCGCAGTCATATAGTACACCAGTGTTATAGTATAGTAATACAACGTTGTCAAGAGGAAAATCCCACGAAGCCGGTGACGGCAAGTTGATGACTACAAAATGACCAATCATTGACGGCATCGTGACAATCCCCACGCGCGCATCCCTTACGCTCAACTCATATCGAGCGAAACCCCCTGCGAATTGAATAAGTGACTCGGGCCGCTGTAACTGCGGTCAAGCCGAGGCAGTTCTCTGTCCGCGCTGCCGGAAAGCGAAAGCCCGGTTAGGAAAACCAAGGAGCAAAGAAATGACACGTCTTCTCACCAATGTATTAGCAATTGCAATTTTCCTCGGCACCTCAGCGATGCTCGCCATCAGCAACTACAGCATGAATCCGGCGGAAAGCGCGGAGGCCGCGCTCGCCGCTGACGGTGCGTTCCGCGACGGACTCTACTTAGGCAAACTCGCGGCCGAACGTGGTCAGCCGCAACGTGCCGCCATCGGACGCTGGTTCACCGAACACGACCGGTCCATGTTCACCGCCGGCTACTTTCGCGGCTACAAGCAATCCGTTGCCGAAGCAAATACTGCGAGCGCTGCACGAATCGAATAGAAGCCTCGCGCCCCGACACAAACGAACTACAAGACCACGAATTCTGATTGAGGTGAAGTTGTTATGAAGGCGAAGAAGTTTGTATCCGTACTCGGTCTCATTGCGGCGATTTGCATCTCGAACCCGTACGCGGTGAAAGCCGGCAGCCCTGCCCCAGCCAACTCCGCAACCGGCGCCAGTCTGAGAGGCAACGTCAAATTCGAAGGCACGATCCCGAAGCAAAAAACGATCAGCATGTCCGCGGACCCGAGCTGTGCGAAGCAGCATCCCTCCCCGGTGTTTTCGCAGGAAGTCTTGACGGATTCGAAAGGCGATCTGCAGAACGTCGTCGTGTTCGTTGCCGAGGGATTGGGCGACCGCACGTTTGATCCACCTACACAGCCGGTGGTCGTCGAGCAGAAAGGCTGCATGTATCAGCCGCATGTTCTGGCGGTGCGGACGAATCAGCAGTTGCACGTGGTAAACGACGATCCTACGTCGCATAACATCCATCCCACGCCGGCGAACAATCGCGAATGGAACAAGGCAGAGCCGCCGGGTTCAAGCGTCGACGAGACGTTTGCACGCGAGGAGATTGCGATTCCGGTGAAATGCAACCTGCATCCCTGGATGCACGGTTACATCGCGGTGTTCAAGCATCCATACTTCGCCGTCACCGGCAAGGACGGCAGCTTTGACCTGAGCAATCTTCCAGCCGGCACTTACACCATCAAGGCGTGGCACGAGAAGCTGGGCATGTCGACGCAGACGATCACGATTGGGGCAAACGAAACTAAGGAGATCAGTTTCGTATTCAAGGGGGTGTAACCCGCATCAGGGCTTCTTCGGCCCCTGGAAGCCTTTGCGGCGTTGTTCGCTGTAGCGGTGCAGCGCGTCGAGGATGATGGGATACGCTTCGCCCGCGGGGCGTATCTCGTCCACCTCGACGGCCTTGCCTTCGAGCTGCTTGTAATCCTGAAAGAAGCGGCGCAGCATGAGCAGGCGGTGCGGCGGCATTTCCGCCGCTTCGCGATAGGAGTTGAACTCCGGATCTTCAGTGGCGATGGCGATGATTTTGTGATCCTGTTTGCCCGCATCGATCATGGTCATCAGACCGATGGCGCGGGCGTGAATGATGGTGAGCGGCACCACCGGTTCCTGGCACAGCACCAGCACATCGAGCGGATCGTCGTCTTCCGCCAGCGTCTGCGGAATGAAGCCGTAGTTCGCAGGATAGTAAACGGCGGAATAAAGAATGCGATCGAGCTTGATCAGGCCGCTGGCTTTATCCAGTTCGTACTTCACGCTCGATCCAAACGGGATCTCGATTACGCAATCGAATTCCTGCGGGAGCTTGTCGCCAGGAGTTACGTCGTGCCAAGGATGAATCATAGGGTTCGGAGCTAATTCATTCTAGCTTAGGAGGCGGCTTCGGGCTTCCGGGGAACCCTGTTGCTCTCTTGGCCGGTGGATCAGTTTGATGGGTGGCTCTGAGTGTGGATTTCTCCAGCAAAATAAAGTTCGGCGAGCATCTGGCGACGAGAGCGTTTTAGCTTGCGGAGCGGATCTGGGGAGATATTTTTTTATTTCGATACCGCCGAAAGCCTTACCTGGCGCGGGTTTCGGAAAGCGGATCTCGCAAAATCTGGTTTTCAAAGAACTTAGATATCAAAATCTAGACAAAAAACAACTTAAGGTAGCTGGATTCGCTCTCTCTCGACCGTCACTGCCTCGACCATGATTACGCAAGTTCGAGGCGGGCACAAGGTCAGATGTCACACGAGGGCTGTGGAAAAGTTTGGGTACGGGTTCTTAATGGAGGTTATGACATGCTCTTTGACTAGTTAAATGCAACGCTATTGGCAGTTCCGGAATCTTGATTCTGGAGGCACTGTCGCGTAAAGTCATTAACGACCGCCAGAATGCTTCTGCAGGTGGTTCTTATGTCCAGCCAAGGCAAAACATATCTCAAATTCGGCGCGGCAACGGTGGTCATTGTTTGCCTGCTCGGGTACCTCGCTTACACCGGCGTGCAAGACAGCAAGAGCTATTACGTCACCATCAGTGAACTACACAAGATGGGCAACGGAGCCTACTCCAAGCGGCTGCGCGTGGCGGGGAATGTACAACCGGGGTCGATCAAGCGCACCGGGACGCATGTCCAGTTTGTGCTGGTGGAGCAGAGCCAGTTGCTGTCGGTGGATTACACCGGAACCGAAGCGCCTCCCGATACTTTCAAAGATGACTCGCAAGCGCTCGCCGATGGCAGTTTTGGACACGATGGCGTGTTCCACGCCAAGGCGCTGCAAGCGAAGTGCGCATCGAAGTACGCACCGCAGCAGCCCGGCAACCAGATGCAAGCCGCGCCGGTTAAGAACGTGACGCAATTGCAATCGGGCGCTCCGTCTGCCGTGGCTTCGAATTAGGTCGCGGGGGTTTTGACCTCCTGCCCCGCGCCCGGCGGGGAAAATCAAAATCCCCGCCCCTCTGCTTCCTCCGCGACTTAGGGTTTAGCTGGAAAGGCTTGAAGCGCGGAGGACGCGGAGAACGTCCGGGGAGCTGATCAAATTCTGAACTAGATGCGCGGGGTAAGGTTCTCCGGTAAACTCATTGCCGGAGTGAACCTGTTCATAACCTTCCGACTCTTGTGACCGAATCTGCCGCCACAATTAGAGTTACAAACTTAATCAAGCAGTTCGGCCGCTTCGCCGCTTTGCGCGGCGTGACTGCGGAGTTTGATTCCGGAAGATTTCACGTCATTCTCGGCGACAACGGAGCAGGGAAGACTACGTTGTTGCGAGCGCTCGCAGGATTGGCTGACCCCACGCGGGGCGAGATTTCGATCTTCGACAAGAATCCGCACGAGGCGTGCCGCGAGATCGGTTACATGGCCCATCCGTCGCTGCTTTACGACGAGATGAGCGGCATGGAGAACCTGCGCTATTTTGCGCGCCTCTACGACATCGCCGGCGATGCGCGCTCCTCGGAAGCGATTCGCTCGGTAGGATTAGATCCGGAGTTGTCGCGGCCAGTGGGGAAGTACTCGCAAGGGATGCGGCAGCGTATGTCGCTGGCGCGGGCGATTCTGCACGATCCGAAGATTCTCTTGCTGGACGAGCCATTCTCGAATGTGGATGTGCACTCCGCGCAAGAAATGGTCGGTCTGCTCAAACAGATGCGTGACGCGGGAAAGACGATTTTCGTGGTCACGCACCAGGCTGCGCTGCTGGAAGGCGCGGCTGACGAATTTATATGGATGCAGGCCGGGCAGATTGTCGACCGCACCCGCCATCTTGTTCCTGACCCAGCGGGGCGCGCTTGAGTTCGCTCCGATCCATCACCCTGGCAACGCTTACGAAAGACGTCCGCCTGGAGTGGCGCTCGAAGGATGCCATCAACTCCATGCTGTTTTTTTCCCTGCTGGTAGTGGTGATTTTCAGCTTTTCTTTTGATCCGAACGCCGAAGAATCGCGGCAAATCGCGGGAGGCCTGATCTGGGTTGCATTCCTGTTCGCCGCAGTCGTCGCTCTGAATCAGACGTGGGCGCGGGAGCTGCGCAATCAAGTGCTGGATGCCTACCGCGTTTCCCCCGCTCCGGCGAATGCATTATTCATGGCAAAGGTTCTGGGCAATTTTATTCTGGTGAGCCTGCTGGAAGGGCTGATGGCGCCTCTATTCATGATCTTTTATAACCTGCGCGCTCTCGGTCCCGCGTGGCAGCTGATTCCGGTCGCATTGCTGGGAACATGGGCGCTGGTGGTCAATGGAACCTTTTTTGCGGCCATGTCGTTGCGCACGCGCAGCCGCGAAATCATGCTGCCGCTGCTGTTGTTTCCCATCTCGATCCCCGCCGTGCAATCGATGGTGGAGGCCACGCGCATCATCCTTACTGGAGATGGCGCCGCGCGCTTCTGGATCGTATTGCTTCTCACCTATGATGTAGTGTTTACTACTGCTTGTCTGGCATTATTCGAAACCATCCTGCAGGCAGAATGAAACGCGCCTTCCCAATCCTTGCGGCTGTGACGGCTTTGCTGCTGGCTTACGCCTTCTACGAAGCAATCTGGGTTGCTCCCATGGAGCGGACGATGGGCGATGTTCAGCGCATCTTCTACTATCATGTGCCTTCGGCATGGACAGCTTTTTTACTTTTCTTCGTGAACCTGATCGCTTCGGTGATTTACCTGGTTCGGCGAAATGCCAAGGCTGACGCCGTCGCGCTGGTCACAGGCGAAGTGGGTGTAGTTTTCTGCACAGTCGTATTGGTGACGGGACCGATCTGGGCGCGTCCGGTGTGGGGTATATGGTGGACGTGGGACATCCGCCTTACGACCACTCTGGTTTTGTGGTTGATTTATGTCAGCTACCTGGTTTTACGGCGCTTCTCCGAGAGCTCGCAGACACCGAAGCTGGCGGCGGTACTTGCCATCTTTGGGGCGCTCGATGTGCCGCTGGTTTATTTCTCCATCTGGTTCTTCCGTACCCAACATCCCCAGCCCGTAATCGGCGGTGGCGGCTCGATTGATCCGCGGATGTTGCATGTGCTGCTGCTCAACTGGCTTGCGTTCTCTTGCTTTGCGTTGCTTGTTAGCTGGGCGCGCTACCGGTTGGAGATGTTCAAGCGGGAGGTGGAGGAAGCGGAGGCGCTGGAATCGTTATTGGTGGCTGGATCGGGAGCGCAAATTTCTAAAACCCAAATTCCTCTGAGCCGGGAGCCACAGTGAATCCTGCGGGTTCTATCAAATTCCTCTACGCCGCCTACATCGCCACCTGGCTGATTCACGGCCTGTATATCGGAAGCCTCATCCGTCGTTATAGCCGCTTGCGCGAGAGAAAGAAGGATTTGGGGAAGTGAAATGCGGGGTCTGGCGGAGAGTCAATGCGGCGTCCGGCTTCCGGAAAGTCCAAAGGATGGCAAGACGGGTACGAGACGCGGACGCCGAGAGCCGGACGCCGAGAGCCGGACGCCGACTCCTCAGTTCGACGATTTCCACTCCTGTTGCAACGCGCTTAGAAAATCCGTTCCGCCCCCGGAGCGCAGGAATTCGTAGTCCTCAATCATCGCGGCAGTTCCGATACGCAAAGAGGGCAGAGGAGACTCCGAACGGATCACGCGCGCTGTGAAGCGCACTCTCACCGCGTCGGTCAGCGTGATGTGAGGCGGAAAGGTGAGCGTGACTTCGCACCGGGTTCCTGCCGGAAGCGGACGGTCCAGGTAAAAAAAAACTCCGCGCGCGCTTACGTTCTGGGTTTCGGTTTGAAATTCGTGTTCCTGATCGAGACGGACTAAGGCTGGCAAGCGCATGTCAAAGCGCCGCATCGTTCGCCGGTCCTGAGAATCAGGCTGCATCCGCGAGGTAGTTTCCGAAAGCATTCTTTTTAGCGAAAAAGTAGAGCCACTACGGTACGGATCAAACCTTTAGGCTGGGAGGGCAAGGCCACTGCACGGCCTTGGTTCTTTCCAATGTATAGATTTGGCAGCAGTTTGCAAGAGCAAAAAGACTCCACGTACCGATTCGGTGAATGGTGCTCCCAGCTACGGCGGGAAAATTAGTGGCGCTATCCCGAACTGCAACTCTCTTCCGCCACTTTCGTGCCACAATGCGGCATCTTTCCCTGACCTTCGACGCATCTGACACCTCGTGGAGCGTGCCTGTGGACCTCCATCGCTTGACTTGGCTATCCGTAGATGTTTAAGTAGTTGTTTGTTTTCCGCCAGTTCCTAGTGTCACATCAGCAGCGGGCGGTTTCGCCGGCGCCGGGGTACGGTCTCGCGCGTCGTTTCTATCTCTCCAAATGATCGGTGTGAACCGGAGGAAAAGCGTAATGGGAAATGGCCGTGGGTTGGGAAAAGCTTCGCGAGGCAGCCTGGTGTCGGCGCGGGCGTTTGGTTCAGTATTTGTTCTGCTGTTAGCGGGTTCGATGGTGCTTGGATTTGGCTCCCGCCGGCATGCCCCGAATGCCATTACTCCGATTGCAGCCTCGCCGATTTTCACCCCGCCGGTTCCGCTCTCCGCAGTAACTTCCTCGCATGCGAAGCCGGACGTTCGAGCCATTCTCGGGCAACTGCCGTTGATCTTCGAGCCGAACCAGGGGCAATCCGATCCTCGCGTGAAATTTCTCGCGAGGGGCGCGGGCTATAGCCTTTTTCTGGATAACGCTGGTGCGGTCGTCGGTTTGCAATCCGGTTTGCATTCTGCGCGGGGGCGAAGCGAACAGTTTGTTCGGATGAAGCTGGCGGGCGCGAACCCTGCGGCAGTCAGTGCCGGTAGTGAGTTGCTGCCGGGCAAGAGCAATTACCTGATTGGCAACGATCCCCACCACTGGCACAGCGGAATTCCGCAGTTTGCCAAAGTTCACTACGACAACGTGTATCCCGGAATCGATCTGGTGTTTTACGGAAACCAGGGCCACCTGGAATACGACTTAAAAGTTGCGCCCGGCGCCGATCCAGCGCAGGCCGAATTGGAGTTTGACGGCGTGAGCAAGCTCAAGCTCGCCGATGGCGACTTGCTGCTCACGGGCAAGAACGATGGCGAGTTGCGCCTGCAAGCGCCCCAGATTTACCAGCGCGATGGCGACCGCCGCATTCCCGTTGCCGGACGCTTCGTTCTGCGGGCTGCGAATCGCGTCGGTTTCGAAATTGGAAACTACGATCGTAGCCGCGAACTGGTCATCGATCCCGTGCTCACTTTCTCGACATACTTCGGTGGCAGCGGGTCTGAAACTTCGCCTTCAGTGGCGATTGATCCAGCGGGAAACATTTATCTGGTTGGCACGACGCAGGGTTCCCCGGAAACCTCATTTACGGATGCCTCCATCACCACCCAGACGTCGATTCTTGCCCTGGGTGTGTCTCTTACAACGTCATCTCCAAACCACATCTTCGTAGCCAAAATCAGTCCGTCGCAACCGCCAGCAGTTTCTTATGAGACATTTCTCGGGGGCGAAGGATCGGATACCAGCGTTGGCATCGGGGTGGATGGCGCAGAAAACGCCTACATCGTTGGCAACACCACTTCCTCGCAATTCCCCACGCGCGGCGTCCCTTATCAGACCGCGCCAGAAGCGAAGGGCTCGCAGTGCCCCGACCCGAACACGCATGCGCCTTGCACTTCAGTTTTCGTCAGCGTGCTGAACAATATAGGCACGTCTCTCACTTATTCTTCTTATCTTTCCGGTAACGGCAACGACCAGGCCAGCGGCATGGCCATCGACACGAATGGCAACGTGTTTCTGACCGGCACCACCACTTCCAACGACGCTCCGGCGATTTCACCGGTTCCGGTCGAATTTCCTGCGAGCTACTTGCCGGTGCCGTTTCAGGTAGCGCCCAATGGACCTCTCCAGTTCTTTGCCACCAAGGTGAATACCAAGGCTGCGGGACTGGCGAGTATTGCCTATTCCACTTATTTCGGCGGCGGGCCCGTCACGGGAACTGTCGCCACTGGCGGCGGCGTTGCGGTCGACGCGACCGGCAACATGTATTTCAGCGGAACCACGAATTTCTTCAACAGCGGCAACGGCTCCTACGGCAATAGCAATGCGTCCACGGATTTTCCCATCCTCAACGCGTATCAACCCTGTTTGGATTCGCCTCCTTCCACGACCATTCTGAATGCAGTGAATCCATGTACGGCGCCTGCGAGTCCCTATCCTACCGATGCCTTCGTCGCCAAGCTGAATCCCACTGCGCAAGCGGGAAGCCAGTTGCTGTTCTCGACTTATCTGGGTGGCGCTAGCGATGATTCGAGCACGGCCATCGCGATTGATTCCGCCGCTGCCAGTATCTATGTCACTGGCTCGACCACTTCTAGCAATTTTGTCCTTACCACGGGCATAGTGCCTTTCCAGTTGTGCCTGGATACTCCGCCAGTTGTTCCACCCAATGTGCCGCCGTGTCCTGCGATCACGGCGGTCCCGGTGCCAACAGACGCCTATGTGGCGAGGCTTAGCAATCCGTCAGTGAGCACTAACGGAACTTTCCTGGGAGTGGGCCTGACATATTTTTCCTACCTGGGCGGAGGCGGGAACGACAGCGGCTTGGCAATCGCCGTAGACACGGCGGGTGGTGCGCTCATCACCGGAACGACGAATTCAGGACTTGGTGGCACGTCCAACTTTCCGGTCACCGCGGGCGCGATACAGAGCACGCTGAACGGCACCCAGAATGCTTTTTTCGCCCGCATTAATACCACGACGACTATCAATACGAACGGAGTAGGCTCCTACGTTACTTATTTCGGTGGCAACGGTGTCGACCGCGGTACCAGCATTGTCGTCGATCCCTTCTCCCTCAACGCCTATTTCGCAGGGGATACGACCTCCACACTCAACTTCCAGACCCAAAATGCCCTGCAGCCAGCGCTGAACGGTCCCAGCGACGCATTCGTGGCCGAATTGGTTCCGGTGCCGAATGTGTGTATCACCTGCACCGCAGTTACTTATTCCTCAACCGGAACTCAGAGCGCCGGCAATCCGGTGAGCATAACGTTCACTGTCACCAATCAAGGGCCGGATCTGGCGACAGGGATATTTGTCAGCGGTTCGGTTTCCAGCGGAGTTACTTTGACCAGCGCCACAGCCGCTTCCGGCAGTTGCAGTGGACCTGTGAGCAATAACGTGGTTTGCACCATTCCGACGCTGCAAGCCGGATCCACTTCCGCGGTGATTTTAACGGTTACGCCAACCGGAGCGTGCACCGCCTGTTCGGCTACCGCACAAGTCATCAAAGTCAACAACGCGAACACGAACATAACTGCCCAGCCCGCTCCCTTCCAGGCGGGCGCTTTTTCAATGGCGGTCAGCCCGAGTAGCCAAACCGTGGCAGCTGGCGCGGTGGCGAGGTATACGGTTCAAGTATCCCCGCAGCCGGCGTTTGGATCGAACGTCTCGCTCACATGCAGCGGCGCTCCAACCGGGGCGAGCTGCAACTTTACCTCGAGTTCAGTGAGCCTGTTGAACGGCCCTCAGTCAGCTACGTTGAATCTCACGACGACTCCACAACCGGTGACCACGGTCGCCTCCACAGCGTGGCACAGTCCGCTGTATGCATTGTGGCTGATGGTTCCGGGGATGAGTCTGCTGGGAATTGGTGTAGGAAGCAAACGCCTGCGGAGGCGCTGGCTGGGATTCCTTATTCTCTCGCTGTTCTTTGCCCTGGTTCTGCTCCAGCCATCGTGTAGCGGCGCCGCTAAAACTCCGCCACAGGTAAGCGGAACTCCCACAGGCACCTACTCGATGACGATCACGGCGACTTCCGGCTCGTTGACCAGGAGCGCGCCCTTCCAGCTTACGGTGACGCCGTAAAGCAAAGCGGCTCGGCTGGTTATGGCGAGATGTCAGGAAGTAATTTCGGGACTTACGCGCCAGCGGAAAGCTTGTGGTGGCCTTTGGCTTCGGCAATTCCATATTGCCGAATCTTGTAGAGAAGGGCCTTGTAGCTGATCTGCAAAATCACCGCGGCCTGCTTGCGGTTCCAGTTGGTCTGTTCGAGCGCTTGCCGGATGGCTTCGCCTTCGGCTTCATCTTTTGCGTTGCGTGCCAGCGATTTCAAACCGCCGCCCGCGTCTCCGCTTTTAGCAGAGTCTCCACGCGCGCCTGCTCCTCCATTGCCGTCATGGCGAGGCTGTAATTCGGCAGCTGCAAGATTCTCGTCACCCAGAATCAAATAGCGTTTGAGAAAATTATTCAGCTCGCGCAGATTGCCCGGCCAGGAATGCGCCTGGCAAGCCTCGAGCAGTTGAGGCGAAAGTGGAAGCTGGGGCCGCGCGTATCGCTCCGCCATGCGCGTCATGAAATGTTTCAGCAGAATGGGAATCTCTTCCTTACGTTCGCGCAGCGGCGGCAGGTGCAAGGTGAATGCATTCAGACGGTAGTAAAGATCTTCGCGCAAGAGCTTCGCGGCTAATGCCTGGGGAATGTCGATGTTAGTGGCCGCCAGAATGCGCACATCCACCTTAATCACGGACCGGCTGCCGAGCCGCGAGAACTGCTGGTCCTGCAGCACATGCAGCAGTTTGGCCTGCAACTGTGGCGGCATCTCGCCGATTTCATCCAGCAGAATTGTTCCCTTGTTGCACAGTTCGAACTTTCCCGGCTTGGCATGGGTCGCGCCGGTAAATGCGCCGGGCTCATAACCGAACAGTTCGCTCTCCAGCAGATCCGCCGGCACAGCCGCGCAGTTTACCTTCAAGAACGTGCGGTGCGCGCGTTGCGACAGCTTGTGAATCAGACGCGCCAGCACTTCCTTTCCTGTGCCACTCTCGCCCAACAGTAAAACTGGGATATCTACCTTGGCCACCAGTGCGGCTTGCGACCGGATCTTGTGCATGGCCGGGCTGGCCGCAATGAAGAAAGTGTCTTCCCCGACTTCCTCAACTTCTCCACCGGCGGGCGTCTTCCCCTTACCGAGACACTGATCGATTACCGCATCGAGTTCTGCTTTCTGAAAGGGCTTGGTCAGGTAGTCCTGCGCTCCCAGGCGCATCGCCTGCACAACCTTCTTGGTATCGTTAACGCAGGAAAGCATCACGACCTTCACTCCCGGCCGCTTCTGGCGAAGCTGCTCCAGAGTTTCCAGTCCATCAATTCCCGGCATCAGCACGTCGAGCAGCACGAGGTCCGGTTCCAGCCCTTTATCGATTCGCAGCAGCGCTTCTTCACCGGTCGACGCGGTTTCAACTTTGTAGTCGTCGACCTCCAGCAGAGTCCGGATATAGCGGAGCATCGCCGGTTCGTCGTCTACCAATAGAATCTTGGCCATTTCCATTATCGATTCTTTCCTTTGCCGGCGGGGCTCTGCGAGGGTTTGAAAGGAATGAGGAACGAGAACTTGCATCCCGCGCCAGAATCGCTCTCCACCCAAACTTTCCCGCCCATGCCCTGCACCAGACGGCGCACGATTGCGAGTCCCAGACCCATGCCTTCCTGATTTTCAGTGCCCGGCAAGCGGAAGAAATCATCGAACACTTCCTGATGGAATTCCGCCGGAATTCCCGGACCGGTGTCGGATACGCTGACCTTCACCGAATTGGGCTGCGAAATATCCAGCCGCCGCCTCTCTTCCGGCGCCGGAGGCGCGACGCTGGAGCGGCGCTCCCACATGTTAGGTTCCGCGTGCAACCACACGGTTCCGCCCTGGGGAACAAATTTAAAAGAGTTCTCCAGCAGATTAGAAATCACTCGCTGCAATTTCGGAGAATCAAAAGGAAAGATCGGCAGCTTATCGTTTGCCAAAAAATAAAGAGCCAAACCCCTTTCCTGGAAACGGGCAGACCATAGGCGGCACACATCGGACAGGCAGTCATTAAGATTGGCCGTCTCGAAGCGCATCTTCAACCCACCGGTCTCAAGTGCGCTATACGTTAGAAAATCCTGGATGAATTGTTGCAGGCGCTTGCCGCTGGATTCCATGTCGCCCAGCACTTCGCGCTGGCGCACGTTCAAGGGTCCCAATTTTTCGCTCTGCAGCAATTCGACGTACCCATTCAGGATCGACAGCGGCGTTTTCAGGTCGTGCGCGGCAGAGCCCAGCGCGTTCGTGGTGCGCTGGAATCGCTCCTGCAATTCGGAGTAGGCCTGCGGCAAATCGGCGGGAGTGGGGAACCCTTCGCCCAGAACTGCAGATGCAGGTTCGCCCGTTTTCGCTGCAGAAGCTTCCGGGGCACACATATTCTTTTGCACGGTGGCCATAAGGGGTACGACGGTCTGCCGCGTAGGGGGGACGCACATGCCTTACCAAGGCAAGATTGCTGTATCAAAATCGTATGCTAGGCCAGTTTTCCTTGTCAATCAAAAATGAAACCTGATTACCCAAGAGTAGCAAAACTCTGCACTCCGCCGCGGTCGCTGGAGATGGTGTAACCGTCATACCAGTGGCTAAACCTATAATCCGAAGGCAGACGAAAAGCCCTTAGTTTGCCGATTCTAGGACTTCCAACGCCCGGTATTAGCCCCTTCTTCCCGAATTTCATACCGAAATGGTCTCCACTCTTGCCGCCAACTTAGGCTTTGGCCCCTGATATGCTTGGACTGTGAGGTTAAGCGAGGGAGAATGGTGCGTTTGAACGGAAAGACTCCGGCAGCAGAGCGTCGGCAGTGGCCGCGCCTGCCATTGGCGATCCCTGTTTTTGTGAGGAGTCAGTCCGAGACTGACAAGGAATTCCTGGAATTCGCCACCGCGCTCAATGTTTCCGCAGGCGGAATGCTGGTCGCAGTTCGCCGCTCAATCCCATCTGCAGCGCAGGTTTTGCTTGAAATTCCCAGCGCTCCCCTGGCGGCTTTGGCGGCCCTGCCACGGGTGGCGCGCAACCTGCGCGCCCGGGTGTTGCGGATGCAGCATGGCGAAGGCTATAACCTGATTGCTCTGAAGTTCTCGCGCCCTCTGGTCAACGGTCACGCTAAGCCTCTGCGACGGAAACTCGCTTCTTCGGTGTGAAAATGTTTTCCTCTATCTTTCCCCGCTTGTGCCGCGCGTTCCAGCCCCGCTGATTACTAGGTGTCTTCCACCGATCTCTTTAGTAAGTTGCTTTTCTTCAACCACATAGGCTAGCCTACTCGGGTACTTGTCCAATTCGCCAGCGTTTGGTTCTCCGGGTGCACATCAGAGCACAAGCCTGTGCTGCGAAAGCCAGGACCACCTATGAGCACTTCATTAAGCGCTTCATCGAATCCAGTCAGCGCCTTGATCCAACCCCTAGGCGAGATGCCTCCCGACTCCGTCATATTCGGTTCTACTGACGCCATGCGGGCTCTTCGCGAGCGGCTAGCCAAGATAGCTGCCGCCAACGTCCCGGTACTCATCCACGGAGAGAGTGGGACTGGCAAAGATATTATTGCGCGCATGATTCATACCGCTTCCCCGTGGAAGACTGGTCCGTGGGTGAAGGTGAATTGCCCGGCGATTCCCGGCACGCTGCTCGAAAGCGAACTGTTCGGTTACGAAAAGGGAGCGTTCACCGGCGCCTATGGCATGAAGCCGGGCCGCGTCGAAATGGCGCATCGCGGCACGCTGTTTCTCGATGAGATTTCAGAACTCGACATGGCCTTGCAGTCGAAGCTGCTACAGCTTCTGCAGGACGGCCAGTTTTGCCGCATCGGCGCGCAAGAAGATAAGAAAGTAGAAGTGCGAGTGGTTTGCGCCACCAACCGGAAACTGGAAGAAGAGATTGCCAACGGCACCTTCCGCGCCGATTTGTTTTATCGTATCAACGTCGTGAACCTTCACATGCCGTCGCTGCGCGAGCGCGCCGCCGACATTCCGCAACTGGTCAGCTATTTCCTGGAATATTACAACCGGAAATTCAACTCGCGCGCCGCTCATCCTTCCGCCGAGTTGATGAACGCTTTCAAAAAATACCACTGGCCCGGCAACGTGCGCGAGTTGGAAAATCTGATGAAGCGCTACGTCATTCTCGGAACCGAGGAATCCATCTCCGGCGATCTGCGTCCGCAAGAACAGGATTTCTTCAGCGCCGACATTAACGTCGATGGCCCGATCTCCCTGAAAAAAATCACGCGCCAGGCCGTGCACGAACTGGAACGCAAGATCATCCTGAAAGTTCTTCAGCATCACCACTGGAACCGCAAACAGGCCGCCCGCGCTTTGAACATCAGCTACCGCGCCTTGCTCTACAAAATCCGCGACGCTGGACTGCCCTCGAACCGCGCCCCTCGCCGCCCCCAGCCGAACGAAGTTCTAACCCACCCTGTAGCCGCCGACTAGTAGCTAGCGGAGGCACAGTTCACCAACTCGGACGCGAATCCCGATGTACTACCCGTGCAACTCCAACAGCGCCTTGCGCGCCTCGCTGTTATTCGGACTAATCTTCAACACGCGCTCCAGTTGCTGCCGCGCGAGCACCGGTTGGTTGGCCTTCTGATATGCGAGCCCGAGATGGTAATGAACCGTGGGATCGTCAGCGCCGCCCTTCTTTTCGTTCAGCCGCAGTGCCTCCTGGAACATATCAATCGCGGTTCGATATACGCCCTTCTGAAAATAGGCCCAGCCCAGCGTGTCGGCCGCGTTCGGTGAGTCAGGCATGCCGCGCCGCGCCGTCTGCGCCATGGCCAGAGCCACGTCGACGTTCCCGCCCTGCTGCAGCATTACATACGCCAAATTATTTGAGGCCAGCGGATTATCGTGCTGAATGTTCAGCGCCTGCTGATACATCGCCTTCGCCTGATCCCAATTGTTCTGCGATTCGTACATCATGCCGGCGAGAAGGTAGAAGGAGATTTCTTTCGGATGATCTTTAATCGATTGCTGATAAGTCGCCAGCGCCTGGTTTACTGAGCCTCCCGCGGCCTGCGCCTGCGCCAGCTTCAGCAACGCGTCGGAATTGTTCTTGTCGAGTTCAACTGCTTTGTTGAAGTTTTCCTCGGCGCCTTTGAAATCCTTTTGCTCGAACAGCGCCGTGCCCAGCAGGTCATAGAATCCGCTGACATTCGGCGACTTCGCGATTTGGGCCTTCGCCGCGGCAACTGCCTGATCAAGCTGCTTCTGGGCGATATAGGTGTTCATCATTCCCTGCAGGCCGTCGGTAGATGCCGGATCCTTGTCCAGTGCCTGCTGATAAAACTTGAGCGCCTCGCTGTACTGCTTCTGCAACTGGCGAAGATTGCCCATCTGTACGTAGGGAGCGGGGTTATTTGGAGCCACCTCCGCGGCTTTGCGCATGTCCTGCTCCGCGTCGGAATATTTCTTGCGATTCATTTCCGCCACAGCGCGCAACAGGTAGCCGTCGGGCGCGTTGGGTGCGCCGGCAATAATCAGTTGAGCAGTCTGGGTAAGCGCCTCAAGGTCGCCGCTGCGAAGCTCCAGATTCGCCAGCGCTCGTTGAGCGTCCGTAAAATCAGGACGCAGCCGCACCGACTCGCGCAACTCCGCCTCCGCCTGCCTTTCGTCATGCTGCATATCGAATGCCAGGCCAAGCTGATAGTGTGCTGCGGCGCTGTTGGAGTCGCTCTTCACCGCCTGCTGCAATGAATCGACGGCGCCTCGCGCGTCGTTTTGGCGGAGATGCACCTGCCCGCGATACACCAGCGCCTCGGCGTCCCGTGGATTACTCTTCAGAATCTCATCGTTCAATTTCGTAGCTTCGTCCAGCCGGTTCTTCAGGATGAGCAACTGCACGTAGTTCTTCTTGACTTGAATATCTTTGGGATGGTCGTAGTACAACGATGTATATTCGCTGGTGGCCTTGTCGAGTTCGCCATTGGCGAAATAGAAATCTCCCAGCATGCGGTAGCCTTCGGAATTGTCCGGAAAGTCCTTCTTGCTCTGAATCAAATAAGTTTCGGCTTCCGCTTTCTTTCCCTGCCCCATCAGCAGCCGGACATAAGAGGCGCGCGGAGCTGGATCCTTGGGGTCAACTTCGATGGCATGCTTGAATTGTTGTTCGGCTTCCGGTATGCGGTTGCGCGATTGATAGAACATTCCCAGAGCCAGTTGCGCGTTTACGTTTTTTGGACCGAGCTCAGCCGCTTTCTTGAAATTCGCCTCCGCCTGATCCGGTAACTTCGCGCGGACTTGCAGCATAGCGAGACTCAAATAAGTGTCTGGGCGAGTAGGGTCGACGGCGATTCCTTTCTGCAACTCTTGCAGCGCTGCTCCCAGGTTGCCCTGCGATGCATCGAAGTTTGCCCAAGCCGTATAGGTATCGATATTGTTAGGCTGCTGTTCGCGCAAGATATCCAGATGCGGCTGCGCCTGCTTGGCGTCGCCCGCCGCGATCAGCAGGTTCGCCAAGTCCACGTGCGCGGCATAGTTGGCCGGCGCCAAGTCAACCGCGCGCGAAAGTTCCGCATAAGCACGGTTGAAGTCCTTGAGCTTCAGATAGGTCTCGCCCAACTGAAAATGCGCTTCGGCGAAGCGCGGATCCATCTGTACCGCATTGGAATACTGAATGGCCGCTTCCCGGAACTTGCCCTTGTCGCGATAGCGGTTGCCACTTTCCAGAAACTTCTGCTTGCGCACATTCGGATCGCGCGAGCAGCCGGTAAACAGGCCAGTGACAAGAAATCCAATCAACAATAAGCGGAGGCCAACAGAACGGCTCATATCTTCTCCAAACCAGGCGCAAATGCGCACACGACCACGAACCGTGGTCACATCCCAAGGTACTGCAAGACGGGGTGCAAGATAAAGTTACTGGTGTCATACCGGGAGCGGCGGGATCGCTCGCGTTTTCATCCGACGGCTCAACTTCTCTCGAAATCGCAGACGGCCCAGGCAGCCGGAGCCAGCCCGCGGCAGCATGCCGATTTCCCGCCACCACCCTGTACCTTAGTAATTAGGATTCCAGGGTATTGGCGCGACTGCTGTTCCTGCCCCAAAATGCACGTATGTGAGGCGGTTCCTCACAAACTTGCGTTTAGGAGCACCAATGCCGACACACGAGCCCTCTCTCAAAATGATTCATGCGTTTCTGGACGTTGAAACCCGCAAAGCCTTGTCGCTGCCTCTCGCAGCCGTGATCACGGGGGCTCTGTCGCAGGTTGAAAGCACTATCGAACTCACGAACCGCATTTGCGATGCGGTATTCTACCGCTCCATGAAGGGGACGGCCATGATGAAAGGCGCATGCGATTCGGCGACTCCTTCCGCCAATCACTCAGCGATGGGCCAGGATTGAATACAGCCCGGATTGAGAGCAGCATGGATGAGCATGGTTGACGAGCGCCCTGCATCACCTTGCGCGATTTGCGAAGGGAGAGGTTTAGCGCTTGCTGGACGACCTCAGTCCTCGGGCGCATGCACGAGAATCGCTGCCTGTTCCTTGTCGATTGCTGGTGCGGCGACGTAATAGCGAGGAGTTCATGCGACCAGAATGAGGTGCCGGCCCTCCACGCGTGGGAATCTTGCCCATGATCTCGTTCTCCGCGAATTTTCCGGCATGGGCCTTGTCATAAATTTCCATGAGCAGCGGGAATTATTGAATTTTAAAGTAATCCACAACTTATCGATTTTTTCCGTTGACAAACATTTATCGCGGCGGTATATTCGGCCCGCTCTGAAAGCTAGGAGTGGGATTGATCGTACTAGCCTCCCTCTCCTGCTTGAAATTTCCCCTCATCTTCCCTAGTTGCAAGCGCCGTCCGCAGGTTACAGCCGCGAGACAGATAACTTCGTCTCCCCTGAACCGAGCGAACGAACACGCTTGGCTGTCTCGAATACCAAAGTGGTTTTCGAAGCCTATTGGCCGACTCGCACAGCTGTCACTAAGGAGAATTTTCAATGAAATTTCAATCGTGTTCGCTCGCTACCACGTCTGTGTCTTCGACCAGACTCAATCGCTGTCTAATCTTCATCCCTCTTCTATTTGCGGTAGTCGTATCTCCCTGGAATCTAGCCCCGGGGCAGTCCGCAAATGTCACCGGCAGTCCATACACGGGACATACTCCGCCCGCCGTCGTGAACGGGTCGGCGAAGCTTGTTCAACACTACAACTCTAGTCAGATGCTGCGCCTTACGCTGGGCCTGCAGCCCCCGCACATGACCGAGGAGAAGCAGTTTCTTCAGGATCTGCAGACGAAAGAATCCCCTGACTTCCATCACTTCCTCAGTCCCGAGGAGTGGACCAAGCGTTTTGATCCCTCAGAACAAGATGAGCAGGCTGTCGTGGACTGGGCAAAGGCTCAGAGCTTGAATGTAACGCACCGCTTTCCCAACCGCCTGCTGGTCGATATTGAGGGCCCGGTGTCGGCGATCGAAAAAGCATTCAACGTCACAATTAACCTCTACCAGCTTGATACCAAGTCGTTTTACTCCAACGATCGCGATCCCGAGATTCCTTCAAGCCTCCTCGGAGTGATTCAGTCGGTGGGAGGTCTCAACAACCTGCAAGTCCTGCATCCCGCCAACAAGAACTCCAAGGAACCAGTGTTTCCCGACTACGCCCCCGGCCCAGTTGTCGCCAGCGGTTTGGCTGGAGGCAGGAATGGCCAGCGGTCGAAGCTGCCCAAAGCCCTGCCGCAATCGCAACCGCAATCGCAATCCAAGAAACGCAGCATCGCTCCCCCCATCACGGGAGGAGCCTACGATCCAACCGACATGTACAGCTCCCAGGCTTACGATACCAACGCCCTCTACGCTCAGGGGCATTGCTGCAATCCGTTGGCTAATCCCGGGGTTACGCCGCCGGAAACGTCGATCGCTATCGCCACCGCCGGAACTCAGCAAGGCAGCGACATCGCTGGTTTCCAGGCGCAATACCCCTATCTCGCATATCACTATCAGCAGTTCTACATCGATGGAACGCCCGCCTGCTGCGACGGCGAGGGAACCATGGATATGGAATGGTCCACGGCCATGTCCAACAGCTTTGGCAGTTATGTTGATACCTCGATGGTCTACTTGTACGACGGCGTCAACGCCAATTTCAGCACCTTCAATGACATTTACAACCAGATGCTGACCGACGGGTACGCGCGCGTCTTCACCACGAGCTGGGGTTGTCAGGAACTCGCCTGTTATGACAGCGGGGACATGAATACTGCCGACAGCATTTTCAGTTCAATGGTTGGGCAGGGGTGGACCTTAATGGCGGCTTCCGGCGATCAAGGAGCCACTGCCGGTTGCGGCGATGCCGTCGCCGTACAGTTTCCATCTTCAGACCCCAACATTGTTGCCTCTGGAGGCGCCACAATATCGCTGTCCAACGGCCCTTTATTTAACTACGAAGTCGGTTGGACCGGCGGCCCCGATGGTTGCGGATCCAACGACGGCGGCAGTACAGGCGGGTTCAGCTCTTACTACGGCGCCCCGTCCTATCAGAGCAGCCTCGGTTTTTCCAGTCGCGGCGTCCCGGATATCGCCCTGAATGCCGACTGGTACAACACTCCGCAAAACTTCTACTTCGGAGGCGGTCTGTCCGGAAACGGAGGAACCAGCATCGTCGCTCCGGAAATGGCCGGATTCTTCGCCAATGAAAATGCCTACCTTCTCTACCTGAGCAGCATTATCAGCGGTGGCCTGTGCAATGGGCACGGCTGCGCGCCCCTCGGCAACGGCAACTATTACCTCTACTATTTTGGGGAGAACCCATCGTACGCGCCACACTATCCCTTCTACGACATCACCTCCGGCTGCAACAACAACGACATCACCGGATTTTATGGCTTGGGTTATTACTGTGCGGGCACAGGCTGGGACGCTGTCACTGGCTGGGGCTCGATCAATATGTTCCAGCTGGCTTGGGCCATCAATGCGTATTCTGCTGGCGATTTCGGCGCGCCCGCTGTCTCGTTCTCCGGACCAGCAACCGGCGTCTGGTACAACAGCGACGTTTTTGTGAGCTGGAGCATTGCTGATACCAGTGGCGACGGTCTTCCACCCGTCGGGGTGGCCGGCTTTAGCCAGGCATGGGACGCCGATCCCGGAGACAACTTCACCGAAGCTACACCGGGCTCGGGCAGTTCCTTCTACAGCGGCCCTCAGTATCCCAACGCCAGCTCCGGCTGCCTCGACTTCACGGGTGCATCTTGTGCGGGCAGCGTCGGCCAAGGCTGGCACTATGTGAACGTACGGCCAT
This sequence comes from Acidobacteriota bacterium, assembly GCA_013289765.1. GTDB lineage: Bacteria > Acidobacteriota > Terriglobia > Terriglobales > Acidobacteriaceae > Sulfotelmatobacter. The sequence continues at coordinate 13,017 of JABCZI010000017.1, read as the reverse complement.
GGGACAACTCTGGGTCTACGACGGATTACGTCTACGGGCCCTTGGGCTACGACACCATCCCGCCGGTCACCACGGATACCCTTTCTGGCACCTTCAACGGCTCGGTCTGGACCACGCCGGTGAAGAACACGCTAGCCGCCAGCGACCCTTCACCAGGTAGTGGTGTGGCCAGCACCGTCTATCAGATTGACTCTGGCTCCGTGGTGAATTACGTGAATCCATTCACCATTGGAACTACCGGAAGCCATACGGTCGTCTTTCACAGCACCGATCACGCCGGCAACGTGGAGAGCAGCCATACTGACGTGATCAATATTGAAGCGCCGACCAGCACAACTCTAACCTCGTCCCTCAACCCGTCGTCCTACCATCAGGGGGTCACTTTCACCGCTAAAGTGACTGGCACATTCGGAGCGGCGCCCACCGGTTCCGTTACCTTCAAGAATGGCACAGTAACCTTGGGCTCTGCCGCGATTTCCGGAGGAGTGGCGAAGTTCAATACCACGGCGCTAACTGCCGGTACCCATAGCATCACCGCAACCTATGGCGGCAGTAGCAAAAACCTCGGCAGCAAGTCGGCAGCGCTGACCCAAACCGTGAATAAGGCGCACACCAGCACTACTCTGGCGTCGTCTTTGAATCCTTCGCACCACGGCAATCCGGTTACCTTCACGGCCACGGTGACTGGTGCGTTCGGCGGTTCGGCATCGGGTTCAGTTAAATTCAAGAGCGGAACTACCGTCATCGGTACCGGGACAGTCAGTGCCACCACTCACAAGGCGACGTTCACCACGTCCACCCTTGCAACTGGTACTCATGCCATCACCGCAGCGTACCCAGGGGATGCCAACTACGTCACCAGCACCTCGGCAGTACTGAATCAGGTCGTGAACCCATAAACTTTCGGGGAGGCCAAGGATTAATTCCCATGGCCTCCCCGATCTTTCCTTCAGCCCCTGCTGGTTTCAACACCTTCGCTTAAGCTACTTGGCCCGCTTGCTGCTCGCTCGCCGGGGCTTCGGCTTGGACTTCGGTTTGGACTTCGGTTTGTACTTGCCCTTGAGATTGAGCGCCACGGCGGCGCGGATGAGTTCCTTCAAGGCGGCCTCATCGACCTTCTCGCCTTCGTGGATGTCGATGGCGCGCCTGACATTCCCCTCAAGGCTGGAGTTGAATAGGCCGGAAGGGTCCTTCAACGCAGCTCCCTTGGCAAATGTCATCTTGACGGCGTTCTTGTAGGTCTCTCCCGTGCAGACGATGCCGCCGCGGGACCAGACGGGAGTCCCCGGCGATGTCGCCTTAACCCACTTCCACTCTTCGACGATCTCAGGGTCCGCCTCGTGTACGATTTCGCGCACTCTCGCCAGCGTCTTCCCGCGCCAGTCCCCGAGTTCCTTGATCTTCGCGTCTATGAATGCAGAGGCAGATTCCAGCGGGATGGGCGTTTTCATGTTTACCTCCGATTCTCGCACCCTACTTTAGCCGCGCTCAGCGTAACCTGCAACCTCAGCAAGCTGTCGGTGGTGCCTTAATAAGACACTACCAATCTGTCACCCCGAGCGGAGCAGATCACCGCGAGAGCGGTGGCCTGCGGGGTGGAGGGACTTGCTGTTTTGACGTCTCCGGTTGTACGGGTGAAGAGTCGGAGTCGACATGAGTGCATCAAGCTCGCTCAATGGGCATGATCCCATTCCATCGAGCGGTTATCCGATAAAATAGAATCATGAACCGGCCGTTTCGTTCGCTCGTCGCTTTTTTCCTTCTTTCTCTGTGCGCTTTCGTGGTGCGACCAATGGTCGCGCAGGAAGGGTCTCTCGATAACACTCCTCCGAAAGGCATAACGTCCGAGGAAATTATCACGCGCTTTGCGGCGCAGGAAAAACTATTCAAGGAAGCGCGCGAGCATTACACCTTCCGGCAAGACATCAAGGTTCAGACCCGCGACGGCGACACGGTCACTGGGGAATATCACGAAGTGTTTGACGTGCTGTACAACGATAAAGGCCAGCGCATAGAGAACGTAGTTTTCGCCCCGCAGTCCTCGCTGGAGCAGGGTGGGTTGTCGCTTGATCAAGGGGACGTTCAGGATTTTCGCAACCGCCTGCCCTTTGTGCTTACCACCGAAGAAGTTCCGGAATACAACATCCTTTATGTCGGCCAGCAGGATGAAGATCAGTTGCACTGCTACGTCTTCGATATTGCGCCGAAGCAGATTGTTGGTAAGAAGCGCTACTTCCAGGGACGCATTTGGGTGGACGATCACGATTTCCAGATTGTGAAAACCTACGGCCAGGCCGTGCCTGAGATTCGCGACACGAAAAAGAAGGGCAAGGAAGAACACCTTTATCCGAAGTTCACCACTTGGCGACAGCAGGTCGACAATCAATATTGGTTTCCGACTTATACGCGCGCCGACGATACGCTGCACTTCAACATGGGCGATATCCACATTCGCGAGATTGTGAAGTATGAGGACTACAAGCGATTCGGCTCGAATGTGAGGATTTTGTACGAAGGGAAAGAAGTTCCCAAGGCGGATCAGAAAAATCAGAAGACGCCGCAGGCTCCGGATGACAAGTCCGCTCCGGGTCAGCCGCCCGATGAGAAGAAGCCGAACACGCAGCCGCCGCAGAAGTAGGAAGGGAAGTGCGCTGGCGCATTACTGGCGCATCGTTGCAGGCGGATTGCGAACAGCAGGTTCCTCCACTCCGCGTGCCATTCCCTTCGGGAATCACACGCTCCGGTCGGAATGACAATTACTTTAAATTGGTTCGGATGATAGGCATTGATTTGCGCGGAATGACGTTGGATGATCGTGCCTAGGCTCGCTGGGCCTCGCGTTTGAGGGCGCGCTCGAGCGTTTGATCGAGAGCGGACTTGGCTTTTTCGTACTCCGCTTGCGAGATCAGGCCTTGGCGGCGCTCGATTTCCAGTTGGAAGAGTTCTTCTTTCAGTCCCTCGAGCAGCATGGAACTAGGGCGAGAGCCGGTGGCGGAATGGATGGGAGTTGCAGGCAAACTTTCGGCAGGCTCGTAGTCGTCTTCCACGTTTGTTCGCACCGAAGAACCAGTTTTTTGTCGCGCGAGTGCGCGCGCCGCAGACTGTTGGCGGGATGCGACGAAGATTCCTCCGATCACTAATATTGCAGCGAAGCCTCCCAGAATCCACCAGCGATATTTTTGCAGCGGGTCGGGTGCGTCGATAGGTGGGCCAAGTCCTCCGCCTGGTCGTGCTTGTGATTGATTATTCTGCGGGGCTGCTGGCGCGCCCTGGGCGCCGTTGCCCTCCTGGCGGGCCTCAAGCACGCCTTCGCCGGAAACTTTGAATGCAAGATTCTGTCCCACCTTCGCGTTAGAAGCTACCTGCACAATGGAGTCGGGTTGGTTGGGGTCGTCCATCGGCTTGAATCCTGCAGCCGTGCCCGCGTTGAACTGCATGGTCTTCGGCAAGATGGCGACAAAGTGTTCCAAAGGATAAATCGATTTGGGATCCAGATTGGCGCTTCCGGAGTAAGGGAGTTGGAAGGCGACTTGAAATTGAGTGATCCCCGGACGAAGAGGGAAGATGAAAGAATAACGATCCTTTTTTTCGCTCTCGGGAACCGGTGCAGAAGTAATCGGCTGGCCACCAGCGGTCATGGCAGACCCGTCGATTATTTTGGCGCCCTCGGGCACATAAAACTCGAGGTTGCGTTCGTTCATTTGCGTGCGCGGAGGAGTCGAGGTGTTCCGGACGGCGAAGGCGCGCATGACTTCAAGCTGGCCTTGCTCGACTTGCACGCGCATGATGTCAGCGACCACTGCGATGCCATCGATTTTTTTTGCGACATCATAGACCTGGAGTTCGACCGACGTGGTGCCGGGAGGGGCCATGCGGTGATAGGTAACGTCCTGATGTATGGCGCGTATGAGATGCGGAGACTGTGCGTCGTCGAGCTTGAAACTGAACTGGCCTTTGGCGTCGGCCTTGGTGCGTCCTGCCTCTTCCATGCCTTGGGCGAGTTTGAGCAGGATGACCTCATCACCCCCGGCGGGCTTGCCGGTGGTTGCGTTTTTTAGGGTGCCGGTGAGAGTTTGGGCGGCGGCGAAGGAGGTGAGGAGAAGCGTTACCGCCATGACCGCGGCCGACATCAGCACGCTTCTGCAGTTTGCTCGAACCAGCGCGGGCGAAGACTGAGGAGAGACCGCCTTGACGGGGCGCGTGGTAGCGCACGCGCGCATAGGGTCCTGCGACTGCGCCGAAATTTCGCTTCGCGAAGTTTTCACTTCGCTCAGGGCAACAGGGCGACGGAGAATTGCTTTCAAGATCTGGTTCCTTTTTGCGGTACGGGATTTGTTTCCAGGCGGGCGATCTCGGCTAGGAGGGTTGCAGCCTCGTCCTGGAGCGAAGACTTCAAGGAAGTATAGTCTGCGTCGGGCACTTTGCCGGCTTTGTGTTCGAAGTTCAGGTCGCGCAGGTTTTCGTAGACAGCATCTTTGCGTTCGCGCAGATAGCCGGCGCGGGTTTTCTCGGGACCGAGAAAAAGTCTTCCAGGCAGGTAAAAGACGTAGAAGAAAGTTGCTACGGCAAGCGCGAGGCAAATGATCAACCACATCATAGATAGTCTCTCTTATAAATCAGTCTCTTTGCCGGCTTGATCGCGGAACTGTTCAAGTTCGGCGCCGCGGACGGGGCGCAAGCCACCCGCAATCGCGGGCGCGGGACGATTCTTCCAAGTGCGGACGATTGTCACGACCAGTCCAAAGCCGAGAAACAGCGCCACCAAAGGCAAAATATAGGCCATGCGATCGAATCCCTTCATGGTAGGCGCGGCGAGAACGGTCGGTCCATATTTCTGTACGAAGCCTTGCTCCACCAGGCTGTCGCTATCTCCACGGGAAACCGATGCCATCAGTTCGTTGCGCATGCCGTCGGAGTCGGGGCATCCGACATGATTACACTCCAGAAGAATCTGGTTGCAGCCGCAGACACACATCATGCGGTGACCGATTTCGCTGAAGCGCGTGGCGGGGTCGCCGGCGCCGAGGAGAGCGAAGACGGCGGCGCAGAGCAGGAGGGCCTTCGCTGCACTGAGTGTGCGGTGGATCGATTTCGTTTTTGGATTCAGATTCGTAATTGAGCCTTTGCTTGCTGACATCTTCAGTGACTCTGGAATCGAAAGCTACCGGCCGTGCCGGGCGGACAGCCGAGGGCGGCTGTCCCCACATTTTCTCCTGCACTCAACACCGCCCAGGTGACGTTAGTCTCCTGTGGCTACGGGAGCGGGCTGCGCCTGCTGTTGCAGTCGAGCGGGTGCGGGAACACGCACCGGCGCTGGGGCGTTCGGAACCAGAGCCAGAATAGTTCCACCCAGAATAATCCACACACCCATCCAAACCCACATCACTAATGGATTCAGGTGCGCCCGGAGAATGGGGCGACCATTATCCTGATTCACTCCCTCAAATACCAGATAGAGATCCTCGTTGAGAGTTGAGCGGATAAAGGGCATCGTCGAAGTCTGTTGGCTGGCGTGATAGAAGCGGCGCTCGGGCGTCATCGCGTCAATCTGCTTGCCGCCTTTGTACACATCGAGGATTGCCCACTGGCTGAAATAGTTCGGGTTGTCGTCTTCGGTGGAGGAGCGGCAGACCAGCGTATAGGCGCCGATGGTCAGCTTGTCGCCGCTTTTCATCTCCATTTCTTTATCCTGATTAAAAGCGGATCCGGCGAAGCCGATGATGACCACGACGACTCCGAAGTGGACAATGTATCCGCCATAGCGTCTCGTATTGCGATGGGTGAGTTGCACCATCGAAGCGAACATGTTCTGTCCGGTGTGCTTCGAGATCACGCGACCGCCGCGGTAGAACTCGCTGGCGACGGTGAGCGTTACGAGCACCGAAAGACCGATCGCCATCAGCGAATAGAAATAAGCAATGTCCTGCCAGGGCTTGAGGCCGAAGGGCGCTCCCCACTTCTGAGGGGTCAGCATCAAAAAGATGGCGACTGCAATCGCGCCGACGGTCGGCCACAAGAAGTTGCGCTTCAGGCTTTCGAGGGAAGTCTTGCGCCAGGCCAGGAGCGGGCCTATGGCCGTGAGTATGAGAAGCAGCAGCGCGACCGGGATCGCGACGCGGTTGTAGAACGGTCCACCGACGGTGACCTTATTGCCTTGCACGAGTTCGGAGATTTTCGGAAACCAGGTTCCCCAAAGCACTGTGAAACAGAGCAGAACGAAAAGCAGATTGTTAAACAGGAAACTGGATTCGCGCGACATCAGCGATTCGAGTTTGTGCTCGCTGATCAGATGCGATTTGTTTTTGAAAAAGAAGAAAACGAACACGACGAAACTGAGTGCAAGAAACCAGGCAAACCAACCGCCGATAGAAGATTGTGCGAAGGCATGCACGGAGCTGATGATCCCGCTGCGAGTGAGGAACGTTCCGAGGATGGCGAGCCAGAATGTGGCGAAGACCAGCCACATGTTCCACATCTTCAGCATGCCGCGCTTTTCCTGCATCATGACGGAGTGCAGAAAGGCGGTGCCGGTGAGCCAGGGCATGAGTGAAGCGTTCTCGACGGGATCCCATCCCCAGTAGCCGCCCCAGCCGAGCACGGAGTAGGCCCAGTGCGCGCCGAGAAAAACGCCACAGGTAAGGAAGGCCCAGGTGACCATGGTCCAGCGGCGGGTGATGTGGATCCACTTCTCGCCGGGGTATTTCATGATCAGCGCGCCCAGCGCGAAGGCAAAGGGGACGGTGAAGCCGACGTAGCCGAGATAAAGCATGGGCGGATGAATCACCATCTCGGGATATTGCAGGAGAGGATTCAAGCCGCTTCCGTCCGGGCGCAGCGGGCCTTCGAGAATGCCAAAGGGATTCGCGGCGAAATTCACCAGCATCAAGAAAAAGATTTGCACTCCTGCGAGGACAACCGAGGCGTAGGCAAAGAGCCGCGGGTCAGTTTTGTAGCGGAGACGCAGGACGAATCCGTAGGCTGCGAGCAGCAATGACCAGAACAGCAGCGAACCTTCCTGGCCGGACCACAGTACAGCGAACTTATAAGGACCGGAGAGATCGCGGTTACTGTGATGAAAAATGTATGCAATGGAAAAGTCGTCGCGGAAGGCGCAGAGAACGAGGACGACTGCAGCGAGAAAGACCGCAGCGAAAGTAGCGATGCCGGCGCGGCGTGCAGTTTCGCCGATGCGCTCGGAACCGCGGCGGAGCAAGGCGACGAGCGAGCTGTCGTTGACAGACGCAGACGCACCGCTGCGATGGGTGATTTGACTCCCCGATTGTGGCGCGGGTTGAGGGGTTTGCTTTTGGAAGGCCAGCGCGACGATCCCGGCAACGAACGTGTATACGCTCAGCGCCAAAGCGAGAAGCAGTGCGAAACTACCAATTTCCGCCATCTTGGGAACTCGAGCCTATTTTTTCAGAAACGAACCTGCGTGGCAACCGGTGAGGGCCGTTCACAATCTTTAAGGATGTTCTACGTCTGGAAAGGATAACAGGCCGGCTCAAAAATCTTTAAGGCGTAAGCAATCGCAGGAAAGAACGGCGGCGAGTTTTCAGCCGCCGCTTTTTCTGCTGACGTGTCCCGTGGCTAAGCGCTTTGCTGGCGGTAGCGCTGGCGGATCTCGTCTTCGGCGGCTAACCAGTCCTCGGCTTCGCTTCCTGGTCGTGATCCGCGCTGCTGGTAGAGTTCAAACGCGCGTTGCCGGATCTCATCTTCCAGATTGATGGGAACCAGATTCTTCCGAGATTCGTTCTTCACAACTTCCAGCTTGCGGGGCTCGGCTTTTACTTGTTTGGTAGCATTGGATTCGGCGGCAAGTCTCGCCTGTGGCTCAGGCGTCGACCCTTGCCTGGATTCCTGGGGCGGCATTTCCTTTGGAGTTGACTTCACGTCGAGTGAGTTAATCCCATCGCCGGCCACAGTTTGCTCTTTATTACTAGTAGGCTTGCTCCCTGGAATAGACTTCGATCTGGCCATAATTGGATACTCCTTGCATTCACCTAAAGTGAGGAATGAATTGAGTTGTTCTGCGAACCACATACACCTGATCCCAGAATGTCTAAAAGAGCGATTGAATTTTTGGGGTGGCGGAGTGACTGTAGTATAGACCTTTCGAAGCTGTGGAAACCTGCCTGCGGCGAAACAAAATGACCGCGAAGGCTTGCTATAATCGAAGCTCTCGAGATGGCGCTATCGTCTAGGGGTTAGGACGGAAGATTCTCAATCTTCAAACCCGGGTTCGATTCCCGGTAGCGCTACCAACTTCTTGCTGTCATCTCCTGTTATTTCCTGCACTTGCCGCACACGCCTCGATTTCCTCAAAACACACCGTATCACTTTGTGGAGCACAGTAGCGGCAAGTAGGGGGCACAATTTGAGGCACAGGGGCCGAAGACTTCTTGGAGAAAACCTATGGGCCGACCGCCGAACATAATCAAGCGTGTTGTCGTAGAGGATTGCGAGATTGTCAAGGTGTCGGATACTTCGTGCTGTCGCAGGATTGGCCTCCCGTTCACTACCGTGGCTACTCCGGAGGCGGCCGACGCTTGTGCCTACTCTGTTCAGGGTGTGGCGGCAGAGCCTTCAAACTTTACAGGCCGACGCATTTGTCGGTTTTTGCGTGCAGAGCGTGCCACAATCTCAGTTACACCAGCGTCCAAAAGCATGACGTGCGGCTCGACCGGCTCCTCAAAGCACCCGACCGAGAAATCCTACGCCTTGTAAGCCAAGACACGAGCATCACCTGGAAACTGCTCGCCATTCGCGCCGGCTACATCAGGCTTGGCGTAATCAGTAAGTATTGAACGTGAGGTATTTTTCCTAAAAAGTAATCCGCCCCGGTAATCCGTATTCGCACTGTTACGACAGTTATCGGTTCGGAGGCTCCCTCTGGCTCAGAACAGTGACACAATAAAGCTATGCGTGACGACAGGAAACCGCACCCCGGCCCGTGGCGTGTAATGCAAGTGGACTCGGGAGTTGTGGGAATTGCAATCGCGGCGGGATTTGTAGTCCTCGGCCTCGTTAGCATGCCCACTCTCGCGCCGATTTTTTTACTCGGAGCCGTGCCTCTCGGCCTAGCGGTAGCGCTCCTTTTGCACTTCTCTAGGCGCTGATGACCGCAGAAGAGACGAACTGTTTCAAACTGTTGGACGAGTATTCGAGAACTCGTTATCGCTGTTTCCTTGCTGAGATGTTTCCGACCGGGTCAGAGTACACGCTCTGTTTTCGCGCACATGGAATACGGAAGGAGTCCGCGAACCGATACGCATGTAGGTATCTGCTGGTCGGAACCCCGGAGGTAAGCACAGCAGCGCGGAACGGCATCCTACCACCCTCAATTACGGAAATGCTTGACCGAGAACTCTCTAGGCCGCCCCAATGGTAGCTGCTGAAATCGGGCCATAGGGTTCATTGACCCCGACAATGAGTGTGACCGCGATGTTTCAACCGTGGCTGGCCCTCCGCAGCACAATCTGCCGTGAGGTATTTCCGTGCAAGGAGATTTGGAGCGCCGGGAGAAGGAAGTCCGAGTCCTTAGACGGAGTCTAAAGAAAGACCCGACAAACCTCGAATTAGCAAATCGCTACTGGAGGGCCGTTGGCTCTTCTCAATGTGGCGGATCCGTCCATGACGCCTACCGTGGCGCGGCGCTCGCGTCGAGTGTCGGCGCTGCGGCCTTCGCACGAGCTTACTGGGAGATGTTTTCGTGCAGCGGAGAGGGCCCCCGCATGGCGCATTTTGACGAGCCTTTGATTCAGGCGCTGGAAGCCTACTTCCCACAACTCACGGGCGAGGACCATTTCAACGTTGAATGGGTCCTGCAAACACTAGGCGTCCTCAATAAATGATATGGCGATCTTACGCCAACAATCTGACCTGGTGCCACGCAAACTTGGGTTGCGGGGAGAAATAGTCAGTTGGGTTGCCGCGCAGCCGCGTCGGTGTGCTTCTTAGCTTCGCTAAGAAATGCCTCAAAGCGGGGGTAGCCGCGAAGAAATTTCAGGTCGTCGTCGGTTCGCATGTGGTCTATGTCCTTGTACCCGTGGTCGACCGCTTCTCGTAAATGCTCAACCGCGGCATCGCGGTCGTGAGCGGCTGCAGCTACGCAAGCAAAGCTATACCAGCCGAGTGAAACATTGCCTTCCTGGGCTTTCGGCGCATTTTCGAAGGTGTGTGCGAAGAGCTTTTTCGCGTCTTCATAACGATGGTTGTAGACCATCGCCGTTCCTAGGAATTGCAGGGAGTTGAGCGTGTCGAGATGCAGAGGCCCGAGGGTGCGGACCTGGGCCTCGAAGGCTTGCCGGGCCATTTCCTCCGCCTCCCGATACTTACCCTTTCGGATTAGGATTCGTGCGAGTTCCGCCTTCGAGGCCAGCGTATCTGCATTCGCTGGTCCAAGCACACGGCTTTGGGCGTCGAATGCCTCGCGGATTAATTTTTCGGCTTCGGGCAGATTGCCTTCCTGGTAGAGAATGTCTCCGATGTTGTATTTCGATAGCAGCGTGTCGGTGTGTTCTGGACCAAGCTTGCGCGTGCGAATTTCAAGAATCTGGCGATCAATTTTTTCCGCCTGAGCGTAGTCTCCGTTTGCAGACAGCGCATTGGCGAGGCCTTCCAGCGGCCTGGTCATGGAAGGGTTGTCGGGCCCCAGCGCCTTCTGCTCAATGGCCAGCGCCGAGCGATACCATTTCTCCGCGTCGGCCGAGTGACCCTGATAGTAGAGTGTGTTGGCCATCGCCGTCATGGTATCGGCGGTATCGGGATGTTCGGGCCCAAGCACTCGTTGTTCAATGGCCAGCGTTTCCCGATAAAGGCCCTCGGCCTCGGCATAGCGCCCTTGCTCCTGAATCCTGTTGGCCAGATTGTGCATGGTGCCAAGCGTTTGAGGATGTTCGGGACCGAGCACACGCTGCTCGATCGCCAGTGCGTTGCGATAGATTCCTTCCGCCTCCGCGTTGCGGCCCTGAAAACTTAACGCGTCAGCAAGGCTTACCATTGCGCGCAGTGTCTGCGGATCTTCCGGACCAAGCCGGCTGCTTGTGCGTTCGACCAATTCGCGCCCGAACTTTTCTGCTTCTTCGAAGCGGGCCATCTTTTGCAGGATGACTTCACGGCGATCCATCGCCTCCAGCGTGACTGGATCGTCGGGTCCAAGAACCTGGCGCGACCGCGCGATCGCCTGGTCGATCAGTTTCTCGGCCTCCGCGTCATTTCCCTCCCGGTCAAGAAGCCAGGCGAGCTGCGCCAGGGACTCCAATGTCTTGCGGTCATCAGGCCCGAGCCTGCGCCGACGGCTCTCGAGAGCGGCGGAGGACAAATTGTGCGCGGTGGCGTAAAGTCCCAAGCTGGCGTAGGTGCGGGCCATGGTGAACATCAACTCCGACTGCACCTCGGGATCTTTGGTCAAACCGGCCCGGATTTCATTCGACGCTGTGTCCAGAATCGTTCGCGCGGTGATCGAGTTCCCCAGCGCCTCGCTCGGATCTGAAACCCTGAACATCTGTGTCATGAAATCGGCTATCCGGTTTGCCCGGTCCCGCTCCCTGGCAATGCGGCGGGCTTGCAGGGCCATGGTGGTCGCAAACCCAATCAACACCACCACCGCCGCCGCGGCCACTCCGACCCCGAAGCGATGCCGCCGGATAAACTTGTGTGCTCGATAGCTGGCGCTCGGCGGTCCGGCAGAAACCGGCTGGTCGTGCAGATAGCGTTGCAGGTCGCCCGCCAGGTCGGAAGCGGAACCGTATCGTCTGGAGCGATCCTTCTCTAACGCCTTGATCGTGATCCAGTCCAGATCGCCGCGCAGATGCCGCTCCAGCGACTCAGGCGCCTCCTTGCGTCTTTCCGCCGAATCTTTCGCGGACGGACCCAAAGATTTGAGTTTCGTGCTGGGACGCAGCGGCTCCTGCTCGCAGATCTTCTGCAGCATGGCTTCGATTCCCGCCGCGCGCAGCTCCCGCGATCCGATGGGCAGTTCGCCTACCAGCAATTCGTACAGAATCACGCCCAGGGAGTACACATCGGTGCGAGTGTCAATGTTGCCCTCGTTGCGGTCGGCCTGCTCCGGACTCATGTAGTCCGGCGTGCCCAGCATCGCTCCCGCTTCCGTAAACAAAGTCAGCTCGGTGAGCTGCTGCCCCATCGCCTTGGCCAGCCCGAAGTCAATGATTTTGGGCACGGGCTTGTCGTCTACTTCTTCCACCAGCACGTTGGAGGGCTTCAGATCGCGATGGATGATTGCCTTCTGGTGCGCATGCTGTGCCCCGTCGCACACCTGCATGAACAAGCCCAGGCGTTCCTTAATCGTGAGCCGATGCCTGTCGCAATAGTCGGTGATGGGAAAGCCATGCACATACTCCATTACGAAATACGACCGGCCCTCCGGTGTGGCGCCCGCCTCGAAAACCTTGGCGATGTTCGGATGCTCCATCAAAGCGAGAGCCTGCCGCTCCGAGTCGAAGCGCGCCACCACGGCCCGCGTATCCATTCCTGCCTTGATCAGCTTCAGGGCAACGGTACGATGAATGGGCTCAGTCTGCTCGGCCCGCCAGACTTCGCCCATGCCGCCTGCGCCCAGCATCGTGGTTAGCCGATAGGGGCCGATGACAGTGAAAGATCTCTGGACGGCACTCTGGCTCAGAGTCGTGTCATCGGGAGTGTCAGGCATGCGTCTTTCCACCTTAGAGACTTGCGGACGCAACGTAACCCGAAGAAATGGAGAAAATAGCGCGAAACCACTTGATGATAGGGAATGATTGCCGATAACGCAAACCTCGCGCGGCCCAAAGAAGCAGGGGAAGAGCCCCTCTGTGCGGTGAAAAAAACGAGTATTGTGGAGAAGATTCTTCTAAGTCGTCGGTCAGCAGAAATTGTCAACTATCGCTAACAGATGGGATGAGAAGGCCGGTCTCCGGACGGGATGCGGTGTACGCTCCCAAGTTATCGACGTGCTCAGAGGCACAAGAGATAAAGGAGACCGGCAATGAAGAAGGTTAGCACCGTAGCGGCAAA
>JABCZI010000016.1 GCA_013289765.1 Acidobacteriota bacterium | reverse complement strand
ACCAATCGCTCCTCGAGAGTGCGGATGGAAGCATGGCGACAGCGGCCACTCGGCGGGAGAACAAAACCTTGTTCAATGAAGCCAATGAAGAATCGACTTGACTCCGACCGGCCTTCTCATGGAAGGCGTTTCCACTCATTGTTGCGCCGGGCGAACTCTCGCGGAGTTCTGCGAAATGCCGGGTGAAGATCACCTCACCCGAATTAGGAAAACAACTCCTAATGCCATCATGAGGGCCATCACCCCAAGCGCAATCAGCACAGCAGTTCTTTGCCGTTGGCTCGAACTGGTCCCTGAGACCAGGACACCATTCTGACTTTGCGGGATTGCGTACGATTCCAGGTATCCACAGTTCGGGCAGCGGAACGTAGTGACAGGAATGACTATATCTTTTTTCTCCACTTTCAGACCTGTCCAGAAACTCGGCTGGGGCTCCCCCGGAGACCAGTTTTCTTGCTGCAATCCAGCGTGCGTGTTATCCGGTACCCAGCCGGACTCCATGTGCGCGTGACACCTCGTGCACTCAACCGTTCCTTGCATATTCATCTCCAAGGAGGCAGCTAACCCAGCGCGCCCGAATTACTTTCCGCGAGAGGACAGCCTACTCCCTTCGACGACATTATGCTCCCGCACACCTGTTGCGAATAGCGGTTACACTCACCGCCTCGACTGATCGAACCGCAATCAGTGGCCTATGCGATCCCCAGTTGCTTTTGGATTTCCTCCAGCGGCACACCCTTCGTCTCCGGAACCATCGTCTTCACCCAAATCAGTTGAAGGACCATCATGCCCGCAAAAAACAAGAACACGTAGCCGGGGGGGAAGGCGGTGACCATCTTCGGGAAGAATGTCGTGAGCAAGGCAGCGAAAATCCAGTGAGTGAAACTGCCCAGGGTTTGCCCTTCTGCTCGATGACGATTGGGAAATATCTCAGAGATCAGCACCCAGATGACGGCACCCTGGCCGATGGCGTGGGCAGCGATGAAAGCGAAAATGCAAACCGGCACGATCGCTAAATGACCCGTAAAGAAGGCCCATGCGACCAATCCTAAAGAAATGATGTAGCCGAACGAGCCAATGTAAAGGAGCGTGCGGCGGCCGAGCCGATCGATCAGCCAAAGACCTACGAACGTAAACACAAGATTCGTAATCCCAATTCCAATGGATTGCAACAACGCGGCTTTCGCGCCGAGGCCCGTAAGTTCAAATATTCGCGGAGCGAAGTACAAGATTGCGTTGATGCCGGAAAGCTGGTTGAAAAAAGCAACGAGAATGGCCAGCAGAATTGGTTTGCGAAGACGTCTTGTCCAGAAGCGGCCAGATGTGACTTGCTCTGACGATGCAGCGATAATCGCGTCGGCTTCCGCAGCGATCTGCGCCCTTGGCACGTCAGGTTCGATTCTCTGCAGCACTTGCAAGCCTTTTTCACGGTCACCTTTCTTGACCAACAGCCACCGCGGGCTCTCGGGCAGCGCCAGACAAAAGAATGTGTATAACACCGACGGGAAGGCCGCTACGCCGAGCATCCAGCGCCAGGCATTCACGCCGATGCCTGCAAGCAGTGCGTTTGAAACGAAGGCTACGAGAATGCCAAAAACTATATTGAATTGGAACATTCCGGCCAGCCGTCCGCGATGCTGTGGTGGAGCGATCTCCGAGATATACATTGGGGCAACCACGGTGGAGATGCCGATGCCTAATCCGCCAATGACGCGCGCCAGAATAAAAACGGCAACATTCGGAGCTAGAGCTGACCCTACGGCGCCAAGGAAATAGAGAACGCCGATCCACAGCAGCGTGGCTTTTCGTCCAAAGCGATCGGCAGGCCAGCCTCCGAGCAGGGAACCTACGACAGTGCCATACAGAGCCGAGGCCATGGCGATGCCGTGCAGTCCGGGGCTAAGGCCCCAGAGTGCCTGGATTGTTTTTTCCGCGCCGGAAATAACCACGGTGTCAAACCCGAAGAGAAATCCGGCAAGCGCCGATGTGAGCGACCAGAAAAAGATGCGACCATTCATAAGTGGGTATAGACAAGTTCTTACGAAAAGGGCTGCGATTCTCTCGTGCGCTGATTTCGCTCTGAGAACTAGCTGCCTTTAGTCAGCGGATACCCCTTTTCCCGCCAGTCCCGGATGCCGCCATCCATCGAAATTACATTGGTATAGCCCATCTTCTGGAGATTGTCGGCTGCCAAGGCCGAGCGAAATCCGCCGCCGCAATAAAGAATGATTTCTGCATTCAGACCGGGCACACGGGCCTCGATATCGCGCTCGATTATGCCTTTACCGAGATGAATCGCCCCGGGCAGGTGGTCCTTCGCGAATTCGCTCTCTTCGCGTACGTCCACCAGCGTGAACTTGCTGCCGCGGTCCATCTTATTTTTCACTTCGTCGACGTTGGTTTCGCGCACCCGCGTTTTCGCGTCGTCCACAATCTTCAAAAAGCGCGGAGGATGTTGCTGGGCCATCAGATTCTCCTTTCCCAGTGGGGTCACTGACTGAACATCGTACCAAGTTTCCGAGCTACTCTACGCCGTTTGCGAAACCTTGTCCTTCGTGAAACGGCGCCCCTTCGTGGTTCATTGATTTGTCGGTTAGCATGAACATGTGAGCGAGAACGAAAACCGGCGGCAGATCGGCCTTGCACGAACGCTGTCGAAACTAGGCTACTGCTCACGTTCGCGCGCGGCTGAATTGATTCGCGCCGGACGCGTCACCTTAAATGGGAAAATCTTCCGCAATCCAGAAACGCCGGTTTCAGGTAAAAAGAATCAGATTGCCGTCGATGGCAGAGAAGTTGATTCGCAAGAAAAACTTTATCTCATGCTGAACAAGCCGCGGGGCGTGGTTACCACCGCCTCGGATGAAAAGGGCAGGGGAACCATTTACGACTTGCTGAGAGCAAGCTCCTTACCAGCAAAGAACGATCCCACTGGAGAAACTCTCCCCTGGGTCGCGCCGGTCGGACGCCTGGACAAGGCCAGTGAGGGCTTGCTGTTGCTGACCAACGATTCTGAATGGGGCGCACGCATCGCAGCTCCGGAAACGCATTTGGACAAGATTTACCACGTGCAATTAGGAATCGTCGCGAAGGAGGATTTTATCCAGGCACTCGCTCGCGGTGTGAAAACGAAACACGACGAAGTGCTGCGAGCCAAGCAGTCGCGCCTCTTACGCACCGGACAAAAAAATTGCTGGCTTGAAATTGTCCTGGACGAAGGAAAGAACCGACACATTCGCCGCATGATGGAATCTATGGGCATCGAGGTATTGCGCCTGGTACGCGTGGGGATTGGCCCACTGCGGTTAGGCGATCTCCCAAAAGGCAAACACCGTTCCCTCACCGCGCCAGAAAAGCGAATGCTGGATAGCTCCATGCGGAGCAAGACCTAATGAACGAAATACTCTTTCTTCCCGCCGTCGTGATGGCCGAGCGAATCCGGGAAAAGAAAATCTCGCCAGTCGAACTTGTAGATGCGCACTTAACGCAGATCGAAAAACTGAATCCGATGCTTAACGCGTTTGTTCACGTCGATGCCAATGCAGCGCGGCGAGCCGCTCAAGCCGCCGAGGCCGCCGTCATGCACGCAAAGACGCGAAAGGCTCTCGGTCCTCTCCACGGAATTCCCGTCAGCGTTAAAAGTTCCTTCGAAGTTTCGGGAATGCGTTGCGAGTCCGGCACTCGCCTGCGCACCGGATATGTGCCCGCGCAAGACGCCCCGCTTGTAGCGCGTCTGCGAGCAGCGGGCGCAATTGTGCTCGGCCTGACCAACACTCCCGAGTTGCTGATGGCCTGGGAAACCGACAATCTGCTTTACGGTCGCACCAACAATCCTTGGGACCTTGAATGCACGCCCGGTGGCTCCAGCGGCGGCGAGGCGGCCGCGATTGCCGCAGGCATGTCTGCGGGTGGCGTTGGCAGCGACGGTGGAGGTTCAATTCGCGTCCCCGCTCACTTCTCCGGAATTTGCGGACTCAAGCCGACTCCCGGACGAATCCCTGCCAGTGGCCATTACCCCGTTTCTGCAGGACCCTTTGCTTCAATCGGAGTTGTCGGACCAATGGCACGCACTGTCGCCGATCTGAAAATCCTGTTCGAGGTGATGCAAGGCCCTGATATCGGCGATACTTGTGCCGCGCCCGTGCCGCTGCTCTGGCCGAGTGATAACGAAACCCGAAATCTGAGAATTGGATATTTCGAAGATGATGGCCACACGCCGGTCACACGCGAAACCCGCGCCGCCGTTCGTATAGCAGCAGAAGCCTTGCGCAGCGCCGGCTTCCAGGTGGAACCATTCCAGCCCGAAGGCCTTGAACAAGCCCGGCAGCTGTGGTGGAAGTATTTTGTAGTCGCGGGGGGAATGCTTTTACGCCCCATGTTCGAAGGAAGGGAAGCCGACCTCAGTCCAATCCTGAAGCAGTTTCTTGAAATATCCGCAGCCGACCCGCCGCTTACCGCCGACACCTTGCTCAACTGCTGGATCGAACGCGATCTTCTTCGAGCTCGATTCTTTGCACAGATGCAGCGTTATCCAATCCTGTTGTGCCCAGCGGCCGCGATCCCCGCGTTCCGGCACGGGGAGCGCAGTTGGCAAGTAGAAGGTAAAAGCGTCGACTATCTCGACGCTTGGAGCTACACGGAATTCTTCAACCTGCTAGGCAATCCTGCTGCGGTGGTTCCGGTGGGACAATCGTCGGAAGGTCTTCCCGTCGGCATGCAAATCATTGGCCGGCCGTGGGAAGAAGAGGAAGTTCTATCCGTCGCCGGCGCGCTGGAATCGGTGTGTGACGCCGCCCGCATCCCGCCGATTGCGTGAAAGCGTCTTGAGTAAAAGCCTCGCGCTTTTCACTAGTATGTTTACACTATTCCTCGGCGCTTCCTGTAGAAGTAACTTGATTCGCACGCGATTTCAATCACTGCGAAGTTGAAATCGATGATCTTAAGCCCTGATGTTTCCGATGCCAGATAACTCTTCCACCCACGGTTTTGCCGGCGCTGCTTTGCCCCCCTTGCTGATATTTCTGGCGATCTCGGCGGCGTACCTCTACGCTTTTCCGCAGGCGAATATTTTCTATGCTGGAATCGTGCTGTTGCACACTCTGGCTGGAGTATTCACCGCGATCCTGCTCATTCGCGCCCTCTACCCACGAGTGCGAAATGGAAGCGTTCTCGCCCGAGCCGGCTGGTTGCTGATTGCAATCGGTTCCATCCTTGGACTCATCCTGATCAAGACCGGCACGGCGCGCGCCGAGTGGAGATGGCTCTATTCACATATACTGCTGTCGCTTATCGGAGTCGGCCTTCTGATCGGCGACAAGTGGGGACAGCGTAAACGTTTGTCTTCAAACACGACCGCACCCAATACCGCCACGCGCATTGTGCCTGCCGCAATCTGTCTGTTGTTATTAGCCGGGATTGGATATGGCGCGCGCTACATGCGCGAAAGCTGGCAGACGCGCTCTCGCATTCAGAATCCCACCATGCCTCCGGACAATATGAATGGCGAGGGCGACGGCCCGGAGGGTGCCTTTTTTCCCAGTTCCGCGCAGGTTTACGGCAAACAAAAAATCCCCAGCAAGTTTTTCATGGAGTCCGACTCCTGCAAGCGCTGCCATGAAGACATCTACAACCAGTGGTTCAGTTCGGCACATCATTTTTCTTCATTCAACAACCAGTGGTACCGCAAGTCGATCGAGTATATGCAGGACACAGTGGGCACCCAGCCTTCAAAATGGTGCGGCGGTTGCCACGATCCCGCTGTGCTCTACAGCGGACTGATGGATACGCCCATCAAGCAGATTGTGCATCGACCCGAATCGCAGGCGGGCCTT
Organism: Acidobacteriota bacterium; assembly: GCA_013289765.1. Classification (GTDB taxonomy): domain Bacteria; phylum Acidobacteriota; class Terriglobia; order Terriglobales; family Acidobacteriaceae; genus Sulfotelmatobacter. The sequence continues at coordinate 73,282 of JABCZI010000016.1, read as the reverse complement.
GGCTGCATGATGTGCCACTCCATCGCGGAAGTGAAAAGCACCATGGGTCAAGGCGATTTTTATCTGGAGTATCCTAAACTTCACGAACTCGCGGCCACGCAGAATCCGGTCGGGCGCGCCTTGCACGATTTCGTAATCCGGCTGAATCCCGAGCCGCATCGTCGCGTCTTCCTCAAACCATTCATGAAGACGCAGACCGCTGAATTCTGTTCTACCTGTCACAAGGTGCACCTCGACGTTCCGGTGAATCACTACCGCTGGTTCCGCGGATTCAACGAGTATGACAACTGGCAGGCCAGTGGCGTTTCCGGGCAAGGCGCGCGATCGTTCTACTATCCGCCTAAGCCCCAGCAATGCGCCGATTGCCACATGCCCGCTGAATCGTCGCATGATGCGGGAAATATTAACGGAGTGGTTCACTCCCATCGCTTCCCCGGAGCCAACACCGCGGTGCCCACGGCCAACGACGATGCCGCTCAACTCAAACTCACGGAGGGATTTCTAAAAAGCGGCGCTCTCACCGTGGATATTTTTGCCCTGTCTCCCGCGCAAGCCCCGCTGAAGTCGGGCGCAAGCGCTCAATCAGATCTTGCGACCACGTTCGCAGTTGGAGAAGAATCCGAAACTAAAATCACTCCCGGCACCGCCGGAGAAGTTTCCCCTGTGACCGCTCCGTTGAACAGCGTGCTGCCCGCGCTGCGCCGTGGTGACACCGTTCGCGTCGACGTCGTCGTCCGCACCAAAAAAGTCGGCCATTTTTTCCCTGGCGGTACAGTCGATGCCTACGACACATGGCTTGAACTGAAAGGCACCGACGACAAGGGCCAGACCATTTTCTGGAGCGGCATGGTGGAAGGCGATGGCAAAGGTCCAGTAGAAAAAGGCGCGCACTTCTACCGTTCATTGCAGGTGGATGCTCACGGCAATCCCATCAATAAACGCAATGCCTGGGCGACCCGCGCCGTCGTCTACGTGCGCCTCATCCCACCCGGCGCGGCCGATACGGTGCACTACCGCATGACGATTCCGGAAAATGCCGGCAACAAGATCACGCTTCACGCGCGCTTGTGCTACCGCAAATTCTCCTGGTGGGGAACTCAATTTGCATTTGTGGGCGAGCCCGACGAGAAGTCATCGCATGAGGTAACTGCAGCGTACGATGACCGTCCGGTTCTGTTCACCAAGTCGATCCAGGGAGTGTCTGCCAAAGAAGAAAAGATTCCAGATGTTCCCATCGTTACGGTGGCGGAAGATGAAGTCACCCTTCCAGTGGTGGCGCGGAATGTACCCGCTGCCCAGCCGAAGACGCTCGTCCTCAAAAAAGAATGGCAACGCTGGAACGATTACGGCATCGGCCTTTTTCTGCAAGGCGATCTGAAGGCAGCCGCCGCGGCCTTTCAAAAAGTCACCGAGGCCGATCCTGAGAACCCGGATGGCTGGGTGAACATCGGCCGCTGCGCCGTGCAAGAGGGCGATATGGAGCGGGCCCGCACCGTCCTCGAAAAAGCGCTGGCACTTTCTCCAAACCTGGCTCGGGCGAATTATTTTTACGCTCGTGTTCTGCGTGCAGATGGCAACTATGAGGGTGCCGCGGACCACTTGCGAATCGTCCTCGCTCAGTATCCGCGCGACCGTGTCGCCCTCAATGATTTGGGCCGCATTCTTTTTCTTCAACGCAAATATTCTGATGCCGTGAAAACTCTGCAATCCGTTCTGACAATCGACCCGGAAGACCTGCAAGCGCATTACAACCTGATGCTCTGCTACAACGGTCTCGGCAACGAAAAAGTGGCCAAGCAGCACGAGGCGCGTTACATGCGATTTAAGGCCGACGAATCCTCTCAGGCGATCACCGGACCGTATAGGCAATTACATCCGGAAGACAACAATGAGAGGCAGGCAATTCACGAACATGTTTCCGTACCACTGTCTCGAATCACTTCAAAGCATGCAGGCACAGCCGCCACGACAGTCCTGCCGGGTAATGCCCGGCTCGCGTCCAGCATTTCCGCCGGGGCTTCCAGATAAATGACAAAGCGCCAAAGCACACATTTGCTCTTCTTCGTTCTGTCTAACGCCTTGCTGGCGATGGTCCCGGTTTATACTCAGGCGCAGCAAATGTTCCGCGAAATTACCTCGCAGGCGGGTATTCATTTCACGCACAACAACGGCTCGTTCGGAAAAAAATGGCTGCCTGAAACCATGGGCCCGGGCTGCGCTTTCATTGATTACGATAACGACGGCTATCCCGATATTCTTCTGGTGAATGGTGAGGATTGGGCCGGGCACCCTCACGGCGGCGCCACCACTCCCAAGCTATATCACAACAATCGCAACGGAACGTTTACAGACGTTACCCGCCAATCCGGGCTCGCTGTCCCCATGTTTGGTTTTGGAGTCGCTGTCGGAGACTTCGACAATGACGGTTTCGACGACCTATTCATTACCGCGCTCGGCCAGAGCCATCTCTTTCACAACAATGGCAACGGTACGTTTACCGAAGTGACGAAAAGCGCTGGAATGTGGGGGCCGAATGAATTTTCTACCAGCGCAGCCTGGGTCGATTACGATCGCGATGGCAAACTCGACCTCGTGGTCGCGAACTACGTGCGATGGAGCGAGCAGACCGATCTCTACTGCACGCTCGACGGCGCACACAAGTCTTATTGCACTCCCGAGTCATATAAAGGAACGTCCGTGCGTTTGTGGCACAACCTGGGCGGCGGTAAGTTTGAAGATGCCACGCAGAAGGCCGGACTCGGTGATCCCACTTCGAAAAGCCTTGGCATCGCAATTCTCGATTACAACACTGACGGTTGGCCTGACATTCTGATTGCCAACGATACGCAGCCCAACAAACTCTATCTGAATAAAAAAGACGGCACCTTCGAAGAACGCGGGGTTCCCTCCGGTATTGCGTTCAGCGAGGACGGAGTGGCGCGCGCCGGAATGGGCGCCGACGCCGCCGACTACGACCGCAGCGGGCATCCCAGCGTCATCATCAGCAACTTCGCCAATCAGATGGTCTCGCTCTATCACAACGAGGGCAATGGATTATTCGTCGACGAAGCTCCGCAATCGGAAGTAGGCCGCGCCACGCTGGTCACGCTTGGCTTCGGCTGCTTCTTTTTCGACTACGACAACGACGGCTGGCCCGACATTTTCGTCGCCGACGGCCACATTGAAGATCAGATCGAGCGGGTGCAGAAGCGCGTGAGCTATGCCGAACCGTCGCATCTGTTCCGCAATCTCGGGGGAGGCAAGTTTCAAGAAATTACGGCGCAAATGGGGCCGGCCTTTGCAGCGCCAAGAGTGGCGCGGGGCGCGGCCTACGCCGATATCGATAACGACGGTTTTCTCGACGTGCTCGTCACCACCAACGCCGGTCCAGCGTTCTTGTTCCACAATGAAGGCGGGACAAACCATAGTCTCCGCCTGAAATTAGTTGGAACGAAATCAAATCGCGACGGCATCGGCGCCGTCGTGCGCGTGACCTCAGACAACAATAACAATAAAGATAAGCAGTCGAAGATGCTGCGCTCCGGTTCGAGTTATCTTTCGCAGAGCGAGCTAGTACTCACCTTCGGCTTGGGTGCGCAAATAAAAGCGGACGAAATCGAGATTCAATGGCCTAGCGGCCAAACCGATAAGCTCTCGAACATCGCGGCCGGACAAACCGTAACGGTCCAGGAAGCAAAAGGCGTGATTGCGAGCCGGCCATACAGCAAAACGACAAGATAGAAATCCGACGAAGGCGAAGTATTACGAAGACATGAAGCTTTCCTTGGTGTACCTTCGTGCCCTTTGTGGTTAAAATTCCTAATTCAATGACTCCGCGAATTCTTGCTGTCCTCGGCGGCGTACTCCTCTCCGCATTCGGCCTATTGGCCGCTCTGCCGCAAACTCAACCGAAATCGAATCCTATCGAAGCGGCCCGCCTGAACAATTTAGGCGCTGCTTACATGAACCAGCAACTCTTCGAAAAGGGACTCAAGTCCTTTCGGCAGGCTGCGGAATTTGATCCAAAACTTCCAATCGCCCGCCTCAATGAAGGCATTGCCCTGCTGAACCTGCAAAAGATCGACGAAGCGAAAGCCACGCTGGAAGAGGCGCTTAAGCAGGATCCAAAAATTCCAAACGCCTGGTACAACCTCGGCCTGCTTGCGAAGAATACCGGCGATGCCCAGGCCGCGATCGATGCCTTCAAACACGTAGTCGAAATCGATCCCAACGACGCCGATACCTGGTATTTCCTCGGCACATCCTATGTACAAGCCAAACAATTTCCGCAGGCCATCGAGGCATTCCAGCACGCGCTGCAGCTCAACCCGCTCCACGCCTCCGCCGAGTTTGGATTATCGCGTGCGTATCAGCAGTCGGCCGATCTCGACCACGCCCGCGAGCACCTGAAAAAATTCCAGTACATCACGCAAAACAAAATCGGCGTGCCTATGAGCCTCGCCTACGGCGAGCAAGGCAAGTACTCGCGAGCAGTGGAATCGCCGTCAGTCGTGTTGAAAGCCCCCCCGCAGATTAAAGTTCAGTTTGTGGATGTGACGAAGGAAGCGGGCTTGACCGTGTCTGCAGCCACTGGCGACTTGGAAGTTTTCCATGGACCGGGTGCGTGCTTTCTTGACTATGACAATGACGGCCTCGTCGATCTGCTCCTTACGGACTACGGCGCGCAAGGGGGAATATCGCTCTACCACAATTTGGGACACGGCAAATTTGAAGATGTAACCTCCAAGGCTGGATTGGATCCAAAAGCACGCGCGATTGCATGCGCTGCGGGCGATTACGATAACGACGGGTATGTTGATCTAGTTTTGAGTTTCATCGGTCGGGTCTTGTTGCTCCACAACGAGAAGAACGGGACGTTCAAGGACGCAAGTGCGCATCTGCCGGTCAGGCCCAACGGATCGTTACGGATCGGGGCGTGGGTTGACTATGACCACGACGGGGATATTGATCTGTTCCTTGGCAGCTCCGCGAAAGGGAAATATAGGGGCTCTCCTGTGAGTGACGAGTTATGGCGCAACAACGGAGATGGCACGTTCTCAGACGTGACCGAGGAAAAGGGGATTGCTGGGTACGGAAATCACTGGACTGCTTTGGGAACCGATTACAACAACGACCGCGCCGTTGATATTTTCGTATCGGGTCTTGATCCCGTCATTTTGGAAAATCCACGCGAAGGAAAATTCGTTGTCCGCCAACCTTGGGATAAGAAATTGATTCAAGACAACACTGGTGTTGCTTTCGCCGATTTTGACCACGACGGGTGGATGGATATAGCAACTACACATTTTGGTCAAGGCGGTGTACCGGTCAAGGTTTGGCACAATGAGCAGGGAAAAAGTTTTCGCTCTACGCAGGTTCCTGAAACTGACCTTGATGTCGCTTTCGGCGTTGTTGCGTTTGACTATGACGATGACGGCTGGGTTGACCTTGCAGTAGTAGGAGAGACGAAAGACCATAAGGGCAAGATCAAACTCTTTCGCAACCTAGGAGCGGACGGCTTCAAAGACGTCACCGCCGACGTTGGCCTCGACAAGATCCAACTCAAAGAACCGCGCGCCACCATCACCGGCGATTACGATGGCGACGGCGCGACCGATCTGCTGATCACGCAGAACCACGGTCCTGCCGTGCTGTTGCGAAACGAAGGCGGCAATCAGAACCACTGGCTGCGCCTCTCGCTCAAGGGACTTGCCGACAACAAAAGCGCTATCGGCACCAAAGTAGAAGTGTTCGCCGGCGGCAACCGGCAAAAATTTGAGATCGCTGGCTCGAACGGATACCTCGGGCAAAATTCAACCGACATCGTCGTCGGCCTTGGCGATGCGAAAGAAGCAGACATCGTACGCATGCTTTGGCCGACGGGCGTATTGCAAGATGAAATCAACGTGGCCGGCGATAAGCAGCAGAATTTTATCGAGATCGATCGTCGTGGGAGTTCCTGTCCAACTTTATTTGTGTGGAATGGGGAGCGCTACGAATTCGTCGCTGACATGCTGGGCGCGGGAGTAGTTGGCCACTGGATCGGCCCCGGCCAGCGCGATATTCCGCGCCCCATCGAATACGTCAAAATCAATCGCAACGCTATCCGGGAGAAAGATAACAAGCTCAGCTTCCGCTTCATGGAACCGCTGGAAGAGGTCGTCTATCTCGATCAGGCGCGCTTGCTGGCGGTCGATCATCCCGCCGATGTTGATGTGTATCCCAACGAATATTTCGCATCGAATCCCCCATATCCAGAATTCAAAGTGGTCCTCAGTCGCGATGCACGCCCGCCCGCCGGTGCGTGGGACGAGCACGGCCACAATGTGCTGCCCGATCTTCTGGCGCATCGCTACTTCGGCGATTTCGCGTTGACTCAATTTCAAGGCTTCGCCAAGCCGCACAGCCTCGTCCTCGATCTCGGAGAAGCTTATCGCGGCGGACCGCTGTGGCTCCTGCTGCACGGCGAGGTCGAATACTTTTCCGCGAACAGCATGTATGCCGCGTCGCAAGCCGGCGTTCAAGCGACCTCTCCTTATGTTGAAGCGCTGATTGGAAATGAAAAAGATACAAACGGAAAGTGGATTCGCGTGATCGACGACATGGGTTTTCCCGCCGGCGGTCCGCGCACCATGACTGCCGATCTAACCGGTAAGTTGCCACCCGGCACAAAGAAGATCCGCATTACGACCAATCTGCAGATTTATTGGGACAATATTTTGGTGAGTCGAACGCCTCAGGATTCCAAACACGTTTCAAGAAGCGTCCGCCTGACGACGGTTCCGCTCGTGCGCGCCAACCTGAACTCCCACGGTTTCCCTCTAAAAATCGAAGGCACGCCGCCGGGAAATGTGCAATACATTTACGAGAAAGTGAGCGCGATCGGGCCCTACACGCGCCCGGCCGGAACGTACACGCGCTACGGCGATGTGTTACCGCTTCTCACTTCGCTGGACGATCAGTCTGTTGTCTTCGGCTCAGGCGATGAAGTCCGTCTCGATTTTGATCCGTCGAAATTACAACCTCTGCCGCCAGGTTGGGTGCGTGATTATTTCTTCGCCGCTAATGGCTACGAGAAGGACATGGACTTCTACGCCGCTGAAGGCAACTTCGTGGCGCCACTGCCATTCCTCAAGATGGAAGACTATCCCTATAAGCCCGGCCAGGCGTTTCCACTCGACGATGCACACCTGAATTATCTTCTCGAATACAACACGCGACACATGTCCGGCAACGAGCAGCGCGGATACTGGTTCGATTACGGCCCGAAGTAAATCGCTTTGAAGCTTATAAAATCGTTTTAATATTGACATTCCCGACCTTCCCATAATCCAATAGGCGGACTCATGGAAACCTCCCCCGTCGCCCCGCCTGTGTTGTCCGCACCGCGGCTGCGTCGCGCACTTACGCTTTGGGACCTCATTCTTTATGGTGTGATCGTCATTCAACCGGTCGCGCCTATGTCGGTTTTCGGAGTGCTCAGCGACCGCGGGCGCGGACACGTCGTCACCACCATTCTCATCGCCATGGTTGCGATGCTGTTCACCGCAATCAGTTACGGCAAGATGGCGCGGGCGTATCCCAGTGCGGGCTCGGCGTTCACTTATGTGGGTCAGGAAATTAATCCAGCGCTCGGCTATGTCACCGGTTGGAGCATGGTGATGGATTACATGCTCAACCCGATGATCTGCATCATCTGGTGCAGCCAGATTGCGCGCGACTTCGCCCGCGGGACGCCAGTTCTCCAAAGTCTTCCGTACTGGGCGTGGGCGATTGTATTTGCTGTCTGTTTTACCTGGCTGAACATCCAGGGCGTGAAAACGTCGGCGCGGGTGAACACTGGGCTTGCCGCCGGCATGGGCGCGGTGATCATTTTATTTTTCCTGGCCGCAGCGCACTATATTTTCGGACATCCTCACAACGATCCTGGTTTTTTCATGCGTCCTTTTTACGATCCCGATTTGTGGAACACAAGGGCGGTGCTCGGCGGCACATCAATCGCGGTGCTCACTTATATCGGGTTTGACGGCATCTCCACTCTTTCTGAAGAGGCGGAAAATCCCCGGCGAAATATTCTGCTGGCTACCGTCCTTACCTGCGTTGTGATCGGAATTCTTTCCGCAGTGCAGGTCTATGCCGCGCAACTGATCTGGCCAGCCTCTCAGGCATTTCCAAACATAGATACTGCTTTTACGTTCGTTGCAGGAAGGGCGTGGGCTCCCCTGTTTGGAATTGTCGGGTTCACCCTGCTGGTAGCGAACTTCGGTTCTGGCATGGGAGCGCAATTGGGCGCGGCCCGCCTGCTTTATGGCATGGGGCGCAGCAAAGCGTTGCCGCAATCGTTTTTCGGTGTAGTCGATGCCAACCGGCATGTGCCGCGTAATAACGTGATTTTTGTCGGTGTAATCGCGTTGCTGGGAGCGTTTGTGATCAGCTACGGGCTTGGCGCCGAGATGCTCAACTTCGGAGCGCTCATTGCATTCATGGGCGTGAACCTGGCGGCTTTCATGCGCTATTTTGTGCGGGAAGACAAAAAGAAAATCACGAACTTCGTTCCGCCGCTGGCCGGATTCCTGATCTGTCTTCTGCTGTGGCTCAATCTGAGCCGGCCCGCGAAAATTGTGGGAGCGATCTGGATGGGCGTGGGCATCGCCTTCGGCGCGATCAAGACCAGGGGGTTCCGCGGAAACCTGATCGATTTCGAGTTGCCCCCGGAAGAATAAATGTGAAGTGGATAGCGCTGAAAGGCGACCGGCTACTCCTTCAGCAACTGCCTTGCGATTACCAGTCGCTGAATCTCGCTGGTACCCTCGCCGATGGTGCACAGCTTCACATCGCGGTAATACTTTTCGGCGGGATAGTCTTTGATGAACCCGTACCCACCGTGAATCTGCACGCCTTCGTTGGCGCACCGCACGGCGACTTCGCTGGCGTAAAGTTTTGCCATCGAAGATTCCAAGGTCGTCTTCATGCCTGCGTCTTTCATGGAAGCCGCCCGCATGGTGAGTAGCCGGGCCGCGTCAATCTCCGTCGCCATATCGGCCAACTTCCACTGGATCGCCTGGAACTCCCCGATAGCCTTGCCAAACTGCCGTCGCTCTTTCGAATAATTCAGAGCCGCTTCGTACGCTCCTTGCGCCATTCCAAGCGAGAGAGCTGCAATCGAAATGCGCCCGCCATCCAGCACGCGCATCGCGTCGATGAAGCCATCGCCTTCCTTGCCCAGTAAATTGTCGGCAGGAATCACGCAATCTTCAAAAATCAGTTCGGCTGTGTCGCTGGCGCGCAAACCCAGTTTGTTTTCCTTTTTGCCAGGACGAAATCCTTTTGTATCTTTATCGACGATGAAAGCGGAAAGGCCGTGTGTATTAGCCGCGCGATCGGTCACCGCGATCACAACAATCGCGTCAGCGTAATGGCCGTTCGTGCAAAACGTTTTTGTGCCGTTGAGAACCCAACTGTTTCCGCGGCGTTTCGCCGTCATCCGCGCGCTGCCCGCGTCCGATCCGGAAGATGGTTCGGTAAGTCCCCACGCGCCAAGAAATTCTCCGGTGGCAAGTTTGCTGACGTACTTCTTCTTCTGCGCTTCGCTGCCCGCGAGGAAGATGTGATTAGAGCAGAGTGATGTATGCGCAGCGACAATAATGCCCACCGAGCCATCCACCCGCGACAGTTCTTCGATGGCGATGACATATTCCACATAACCCATGCCAGCGCCCGCGTACTCGGTAGGAAAGACTATTCCTAATAGTCCGAGCTTGCCCAGTTCCTTTACGGTAGAAAGAGGGAACTCGCAAGCTTCGTCCCACTTCATGACGTTGGGGCGGATTTCGCGCTCTGCGAATTCGCGAACGGTCTTCTTCAAATCCTGCTGCTCGTCGTTCAGTTGAAAATCCAAGGTTCCCCCACTTGCCGAAACTGGTTTTGATTAGAACATAGCACTGGAGGACAGAAAAGTTACCTCGGGAGTTGGAAGCATAGGTCGCGGAAAGTCGCGCCATCTCTGGCGATTAGTAACCTCAAATGCCTCAGCCCAACCGACCGGATGGTTTGCCTGAATCTGTTTTAGCGCCTATCTTTCAATCACGAAATAATTTCATCGGCTGCAAGAAAGCGCTCAAACACTTCGTTCGAAAGCAATCGGCCGCGCGAGGTCAAGCAGGCGAAGTCTCCGCGCAACGCCATCAATCCATCTTCGATAAGTTCGCCAATTGTTAGCCGAGCGTTCATCAGCGCTTCGTCGCCGAACTTCGCCGACAGTTCGGGTAGGCTCACTCCTCGCGTGAGGCGCAGACCAAGAAAGAAACTTTCTTCCAACGCTGAGGGTAGCGAGACCGCGGTGCGCTGCAAATTCGCGGCGCTCATATAGCGTTCCAGAGAATCCGGCGGCGCGAATCGTACCGCCTCAATGTCCGCACTGGCAGAGGGCAGCATCGAATGCGCGTCCACGCCAAAGCCGAAGTAGGGTTGCCGCGTCCAGTACTTCAAATTGTGCTTCGATTCGAAAGCATGGCGCGAGAAGTTTGAAATCTCATACTGCGGAATGCCTGCCGCTCCGAGCCGGGCACAGGCTATGAGATAAAAATCCGCCATGGCTTCTTCATCCGGCACAAAGTGCGCATGGTAGCGTGTGCCTCCAGCCAGCAGTTCACGTCCCAGCCGCGAATCTTCGTCCACTTCAAGCATGTAGACGCTCACATGCGGAGCGGCAGTCGTAATGGTTTCCGCCAGAGAGAATTCCCAACTTTCGGCGGTCTGATGCGGCAATCCGGCGATGAGATCGATGTTGATGTTGTTAATTCCGGCGGCCCGCAACCGGGCAATGTCCTCGATAATTTTCTCGCGATTGTGCAAACGTCCAACCGCCGCCGCTTCTTGATCCACAAACGACTGCACTCCAAGACTTACGCGGTTCACGCCGCAGCGCAGCAGAGTCTGCAGCATGGCGGGCGTCAACGTACCCGGGGCGCATTCGACGGTGATCTCCGCTTCGGGACTTACATCGAAGCGTGATCTCACTGCCCCGAACATTCGCTCCAGTTGCGCAGAATCGAGTACCGTGGGCGTCCCGCCGCCGAGATAAATGGAATCTACCGCACGGTCCAAGTGACCGCCCATTTCGGTTGCGACCTCTTGAGCATTTGCAATGTCGGCGCAAACTCGATCCACATAGCGCTCGAAAACCGCGCGGGAGAATACGTCGGAAGCGAAGTTGCAGTAGCTGCACTTCGTGCGGCAAAAGGGAACGGAGATGTAGATGCCGAGGGGCATTGTCAGATCCATTATCCCACTGCGCGAACACAGGCTTAAACGGCGAACGTTTTCCATCCACCGAACCGCCTGGGCCATCCATATTGAGTTACCCTATTAGAATGCCAGTAGAGCCGTTTCGACGGTCAGACTCCGATGTCTCAAGAAGAGGAAGTATTAGGCAAAGCGTATGACGCCCGCCTGATGGCGCGGCTTTTGAAATACCTGCGGCCCTACCGCTGGCAGGTTGCGATAGCATTGGTCTCGATTCTTCTGAAGTCATTCGCCGATGTGCTCGGCCCTTATCTCACGAAGGTGGCGATCGATCGCTATCTCGCCCCACAAGGGGCAGCGACGGCGACATCCTCCGGCATTTGGAGTTGGCTCAGCCCGCGCGCTGTTACCGGCATCGGGCAGATCGCGGGGATCTATGTTGGCCTGCTGGTTACGAGCTTCGTGCTCGAGTTCCTGCAAACCTACTTCATGCAGTGGACCGGCCAAAAAGTGATGTTCGATCTGCGCCGCCAGATCTTCCGCCATCTGCAGCGCCTGCATGTTGGGTTCTTCGACAAGAACCCGGTCGGCCGCCTGGTCACGCGGGTCACCACTGATGTGGACGCGTTGAATGAGATGTTCACCTCCGGGGTGGTTTCGATTTTCGAAGACCTCTTCGTGTTGTTCGGCATTCTGGGCGTGATGCTCTGCATGAACTGGAAGCTGGCGCTGATTACATTTGGCGTGTTGCCATTCATCGTGTACTCGACCAAGATTTTCCGGGACCGGGTGCGCGATTCGTACCGGCGCATTCGCGTCGCTATTGCGCGCATCAATTCCTACCTGCAAGAGCACGTCAGCGGCATGGTGGTGTTGCAACTCTTTAATCGCGAGCGGAAGGCTTACGACCGCTTCTCTGAAATCAACCGCAACCACATGGACGCGTACAAAGACGCGATCATGGCCTACTCGGTTTACTATCCGGTCGTCGAAATTCTATCGTCAATCGCCATTGCGTGCGTGATCTGGTTTGGAGGCGGCGATGTGATGCGAAACCTTAGCGTCAGCAGCGTTGCCGTGAGTTTCAACTGGAAGACGCTGGTTGCATTCCGCCTGGTGCCGACCGTGGCGTCGCTGGGCGTGCTGGTGGCTTTCATCCAGTACGCACTGCGCTTCTTCCGTCCGATCATGGACTTCAGCGAAAAGTACAACATTCTGCAATCGGCCATGGCGGCGAGCGAACGCATCTTCAAGTTGCTCGACACGCCGGTGCAAGTAGTTTCGCCCGCCGTTACGAAACATCCTGAAGGTGCGGGGCGCATAGAGTTCGATCATGTGTGGTTCGCTTATCACGATACATCTCAGGAGAAAGCAGAGAGCGAGCAAGCCCTCGACTGGGTGCTCCGCGACGTGAGCTTCGCGATTGAGCCGGGTGAAACCGTCGCGATCGTCGGCCACACCGGGGCGGGGAAGACCACACTGATCTCGCTGCTGCTGCGTTTCTATGATGTGCAAAAAGGGGCTGTACGAATTGATGGCGTCGACGTGAAGGACATGGATCTGGTTGATCTGCGCAGCCGCTTTGGGGTGGTGCTGCAAGATCCGTTTCTGTTCAGCGGGACCATCGGCGGAAACATTCGGCTGGGCACGCAGCGGATCAAAGATGCGGACATTGAGAAGGCGGCGGAAGATGTGAACCTCGCCGACTTCATCCGCGCGCTGCCCAAGGGCTTCGACGAAGAAGTCCGGGAGCGCGGCTCGACGCTTTCTACCGGACAGAAGCAGCTCATCTCGTTTGCGCGCGCGCTTGCCCACGAACCGAAGATATTGATTCTCGACGAAGCCACTTCGAGCGTGGATACCGAAACCGAATTCCGCGTGCGCGATGCGCTGAACCGCATGGTGGAGGGACGCACGTCGCTGATTATTGCGCACCGGCTTTCGACGGTGCAGCGCGCCGATAAAATCATTGTCATGCACAAGAGCCAGGTCCGCGAAATGGGAACGCACCAGCAACTGCTGGCGAAGCGCGGAATCTACTTCAAGCTCTACCAACTGCAATATAAGGATCAGGAGATCCCAGCATCAGGACCGGTCTCCCCGGCGACTTCGGAAGTCACAGCCAGCGCGGATGACTAGGCGGCCTGTCCTTGCGGCAGATATCCAGATCAAATAAAAAATCAGATCACATGTGTAAAATATCTGGAATCAACAACTTGCGTTGATCCCGAGGCTCAGAGATCCGGCTAAAATCTTGAAAACAAATAACTTAGATCTAAAATCTTCCATTCAAAGGACTTAGGCGCGTCTGGCGATGTCTGGCATGGCCAAGTTCTTTGGAATCAGCGGGCCTGATCGCAAAATATTGCATTGATGGGAGTTAGCTCGTTGCTATTAGGATGTCAAAGATCAAATGCGCAGAGAGATAGGATTGCAGTCTTAGGGTTTGGAGTCAAGCGAAATCGAGTAAAGAGGTTATGCGGGTGAAGCTTCGGGGGAATGTACGGGGGGCGCAGCTCGTTGAAAGTGTCGAGCGGGCTGCACCGCGAAGAACTGCGGAGATTCGCTCCGCTGGACAGCCGAGGGCGGGCTGTCCCCACACGTGCAGCTTCGCTCCCCAGATGTGCAGCTTGCAAATAACCGGATTCGGTAACCGAGAGCATCGTGGCCTTACAATGCTTGCTTGCGAATTCTGATCTCAGCGGGCGAAGCTTCGGGAGAAATGTACGGGGCGCAGCTTATTGAAAGTCTCGAGCGGGCTGCACTGCGAAGAACCGCGGAGCTTCGGTCCGCTGGACAGCCGGGGGCGGCTGTCCCCACACGATCTCAATCCTTACAAGCGTCGCTTGAATTTTTTGGCGTGGGCGGGGAGCGGATGCGGGCTGTGGGGTGCGATACGGTGGTCGACGCGAAAGATCTGTCTGTCGTTGGCATCACTGAAATTCTGAGCCACCTGCCGAAGATTTACGGGCTTTACCGGCGTCTGATCAAAGAGGCCGACAGGCGGAGGCCTGATCTTGCCGTCGTGATCGATTCGCCAGCGTTCAATTGGCGCGTGGCGCGGCAGATGAAGAAGCGTGGGATTCCGGTGGTCTACTACGTGGTGCCGCAGTTCTGGGCGTGGCGGCAGGGACGGGTGCGGCTGCTGCGTGAGTACATTGATAAAGCGCTGGTGATTTTTCCGTTTGAAGAGAAGTTTTATCGCGACCGGGGAGTGGATGCGACTTTCGTGGGACATCCGTTAGCGGATTTGCCGCAGCCGACGATTGAGCGCAGCGACTATGCCGCACAGTTTCGTCTTGATCCAGCCAAGGCCTGGATCACGCTGATGCCGGGCAGCCGGGTGAAAGAAGTGCGGATGAATCTGCCAACGATTGTGGAGGCGGCGGCACAGCTTGGCGCCGGTTACGAATTTCTTCTGCCGCTCGCTCCAATGCTCGACCGCGGGTTCATGGAAAGTTTGATTGGGCAGGGAAGGATCACGCTCGTCCCTGAATCGTTGCCGGCGCTCCGGCATTCGCGTGCGGGCATTATCGCGAGCGGAACGGCGACGGTGGAAGCGGCGATGATGCAGACGCCGTTCGTGATGGTCTACCGCGTCTCGCCGCTGACTTATATGCTGGGCAAGCCACGTGTGAAAGTGCCGTACTTTGCGATGGTGAATCTGATTGCTGGGGAAAAGATTGTCCCTGAACTGGTGCAGGATGATTTTACCGCTGCAAACGTTGTTACACAGCTGCGGGAGATTCTTCCGGACGGTCCCGCCCGGGAGCGAATGTTGGAAGGGCTTGTTCAGGTGAAGGCTAAGCTGCGGATTGGGGGAAGCGGGGTGGCTCCGGCGGACCGTGCGGCGGAGATGATTTTAGATATGGTGTAGCTGAGAGTTGTGCCGCCCCTTCGGGGCTAGGGCACGCTAGTCAATATTGTCCGGTCTTCGGGGCCGTAGCAGGGCGTTGGTTTGGCTGTGAGCTAAAGGACTGAAGGCTAGAGCGAGCAGTTGCCGCCTAAACCTTGTGCTCCCAGCATCTTTTAGAGGAGAATCTTCATCATAGGGAATGGTCAGCGTTAGCTTGTTTCCTGGAGACTCCTCTTAATGCAGATTCGCCTTCGGCGCGCCCAGAGCGTTCTTTCCAGTTTCTTCGCCCTGCTATTGGCTTTTGCCGCCATGCCCGCGCGGGCGGCTGAAAAGGCGCGGTTGAGAGTGGATGATTACCGGATCGAGGCTGACTTGACGCCGCATCTGCATCAGATTTCGGCGCGGGCAACGGTGAAGTTCACGGCACTTCAGGATCTGAGCGTTGCCGTATTCGAACTGCATAACGCTTTGCGCGTTACCCGAGTGCTGGATGAGAAGAATCAACCGCTATCAGCGGAGCGGGTCACCCAGGATTCGACGATTCGCGTGCCCCTGCCGGCGGGACTTTCCAAGGACGCATCGACGACCCTCACGTTCGAATACGAGGGCGTACTGGAGACGGCGGATGACAGCCCGGTTCCGGGACTGAAGCTGGCCTACATCGGGGACGATACGAGCTATCTGCTTTATGCGGGACGGTGGTTCCCGGTGAGCGGGTATGGCCTGAACCGCTTTAGCGCCAACATCAGCGTTACGATTCCGTCTCACATGATGGCGATTGGGAGCGGGAAGGCCACGGTCAGCGACAGTCCTGCGTCGAAAAAACCGAATAGTAATGGGTTGCCGACGAAGACATTTAACTTTCTGTATTCGAAGTCAAGCTTTCCCGGCACCATCGTCGCGGGCATCTTCCAGGAATATAAAAGCGACGAGGCTGGATTGGATTTGCACGTATTCTTCAAGCCGACTCATCAGACGCAGGCTCCGTCTTACACCACTACTGCGGTGCAGGAGTTCACTTACTACATCACGCTATACGGAACTCCAATGTCGCAGCGGCTGAACATTGTGGAATTGCCGGGCGACACGGTGCCTTATGCGTGGGCTCCGGAAATTGCCGGGCTAGCGGGACCTTCGATCACGGAGAAGACGAACTATCGTTTGCTTGCCAATGCCATTGCGCATCAATGGTGGGGGGGGTCGGTGAGTCCGGCTACGAAGGATGATTGGTGGGTGATCGACGGCTTCTCGCGCTACTCCGAAGCTATGTATGTGGAGAATGCGGCCGGGGCAGCGGGTCTTGAAGAGGCAGTGAAGGATATGTCGGTGGGGGCGTTGGCCTATGATACGGTGCCGCTGTCGAGCGCGAGCAAGCTTGATCCGTTTTCAACGGAATTTCAATCGCTGGTAACGGACAAGGGCGCGATGATCCTGCACATGCTGCGGTGGGTGCTGGGCGAGGACAAATATCTCAAGACAATGCGCGAATTTTCCGAGACTTATAGGGGAAAGTCGGCCACCATGGATGACTTCAAAGCCATTGCCGAAAAGAACTATGGGGATCAGTTGACCTGGTTTTTCTCGCAGTGGCTGGATTCCACGGGTGCTCCTGAATTCAAAGTGAAGTACACGACGTTTCGACTGGGCGGAGCCCGTGCGGTGGCGCAGGAAGACAAAGCAAACAAACCGGCGGGATTCCGCGTTACCGGCGAGATTTCGCAGGATCTGGATCTATTCCGCATGCCCGTCGATTTGCGCATTGAGACGGACGGTAAAACAGAAAACAAGAATATTGAAGTGGTGGGGACCAACTCGCCGTTCAGCATTGAAACCTTCGGGCGGCCTCGGCGAATCTCGGTGGACCCTGACCATCATGTGCTGACGAATTCCACCGACGTGAAGCTGCGATCTTCGATTCTGCGGGGGCAAGCGCTGCAGCAGCAGGGCGACCTCTCGGCGGCCCTCGCGGAGTTCAACAAGGCGCTCGATCTCAATAAGAACAGTTCGCTGGCTCACTATCGCATTGCCGAGGTTTTCTTTTTGCAGAGAAACTATCAATCTTCGGCGAACTCGTACCGGTCGGCGATCAATGGCGATGGCGATCCGCGCTGGACGGAGGTTTGGAGCCACATTCAGTTGGGAAAGATTTTTGATATTACCGGCCAGCGCGAACGCGCCATCAATGAGTACCGGCAGGCGATCCAGACCAATGACGACACGTTCGGCGCTCTGGCGGAGGCGCGCAAGTATTTACAGAAGGCGTTTGAGCGGCCTAAGAACAAAGAGTAGTCGAGCAGAGTTGAGTTAGCTTCGGGCGCCGGCACCCAATGCTTTCGGCTTCTTCCTGGCGGGGAAGGGTGCGGCGAATTGCAGGACTTCGCAGTCCAAGAGCTTGCGCGGTTGAGTCTCGGCGAAGGGCACGGAGGCGTGCTGGATCTGGCTGGCCTGAAGCCGACGATGCGGCACTAAAACCGCTTCCCCAGCCGGTTCAAAAAGTACCTGGTTCAGCGGATCTCTCTGCCGGGCGGTCGGTACAAAAAAATCGCGGTCCTGACGAACTTCTTCTTCGATATTTGTTTCCTTTTGATTCTTGATTCTCTCTACCGCTTTGTCGAGCACGCGAGCGAATGCGGCTGCCTCGGCACGCTTACGGCCTTCCTGCAAGTGCTGCCTCGCGTCGCCGGCACTGAACCAGGTTCGCTTCCGGTTGGATTCCTTGGGAGCGCCGAGCCGTAACACTTCGCAGAGATGGGCATTGACCAGCAACTCTTTTTCGACCGAGCGGGCGTTGGAATTAAGAACACGCTTGCGGCCAAAATAGCGGGCGAAGGAAACTTCTTCGATTCGGCCGTGCACGCCAGCTTCCTCGAATGCTTCAAGGGCCGCGGCGTGGGCGTGGGTCATCCCGGGTTCGGAGTTGCCTTTGGGAAAGGTCCAGCGTCGGCTGCCGCGCGTCCGGACCAGCAGGAATTCAATGCTCTCGCGGCGCATCCGGTAGCAAACGGCGGCGACCTGTTCGCATTCACTTAATTTGCGGAGGTGCGACAGGCGAACAAATTTTGCCGATCCGCGCACTGATGCGGGGACCTGAGTCCGGGTCGGCTGTGGATTGCGCACATTCCTCATCGCAACAGAGTGCACGATTTACCGCGGCGGTGCCTAGAGCACAGATTGGTTCCCTGTGGCCTGTGGCCGCTTGTGCCGGCCGGAGGAAGTTGGCCGGGAATCCCTTTATGTACTTGCGCCTCGGGGATTGGGGCAGACAATATTTACATTTGCAGCCCGCAAGCTGCCGCCGGGGGAGTTGCTTGGAGAACATGCATTGCCTTCGCTGTAGCCGGGAGCTTCAGCCCGGACAGAAGTCGGTTGCGCTCTACATGTTTGCGCAGACCGTAGGAATCAAACCACGGCAAAAGTCGGGGGCGCATCGCATTTCTTTTTGTCCGCAGTGCTGTGTTTCGTTGGCCATGGGACCACCGCCGGAGGGCGCGCTGAACACGACTGCGTGGGAGATGATTCGGGATCTGGTCGCGTCAGACCCCTCGCTCAACCGGGCCGCATGGGAAAGCTTGAGCGGAGTTCTGGGATTGTTGCCGGCTACCGGCACTGAGGGCGGGTCTCGCCCGTCGCCGGGTGGAGGGTACTTCGAGTTCTAGTTTTCAACCCTTCTCTTATCCAACTCTTGTCCAAATCCAATTTCCCATCGGTTCTCTAATCTTCTAATCACGAATCATTCGATCCATGGGCTCGGCTAACCTTTTTCGCGTCCTCAGGGTCTAAGTACCTAACTAAGTAGGTAACGACAGCAGGGAACTTCGCGTGACCCGGCTGCGTATCAATCTTCAGATCGTTAATCAGCAGATCGTCGGGCGGGATTGAGACCCCTCGCCAGGCGATTATCGGGCCCCACGCCTCTCCGGAGGCGTGGGGTATCAAATTATGCGGATACTTCTCGACATCGTGCGGCAGTCGCTCGCCACTCTTTGGGCGCACAAGTTACGCTCGTTCCTAACCATGTTTGGAATTGCATGGGGCGTGGGATCTTTGCTGCTGCTAGTGGGCCTGGGGGAAGGGTTCCGCAGTGGTCAGGACAAGAATCTTGCTGAACTGGGTCAAGACATAATGTTTGTCTTCCCGGGGCGTATCCCCGCCGTTGCCGGCAGTTATCAATCAGGGCAGACTTATCATCTGACCTACGGCGACTATTTCGCCATTCGCGATAATTCCAGATTTCTGCGAGCGGTTTCGCCGGTGCTGGAACGCGACGACATTCGCGCTGTAAGCGATTACGGGTCGACCAGCGGCCAAGTGTTCGGTGTGGTTCCGGAGTACAACCAGATCCGCAATACTCCCATCGAGCCAGGACGCTGGTTTAACGACGAGGACAACACTCAGCATCGCCGGGTTGCCGTGGTGGGCTGGGAATTGCTTAAGAATATGTTTCCCGGAGAAGCTGCGGTCGGCAGCACCATCCTGCTCAACGACCTGGATTTTAAAATTATCGGGGTGATTCCAAAGATCGGCAAAGAGGGCCAGAACGGCACCAATCACCGTATTTTTGTGCCCTTCGAAACCATGCGCCGCATCTTCCCGCTCACCGCGCAGAACACGGAGAATGCGATTTCCTTCATCAACTACCGTCCAATTAAGAAAGAATTGCACGTCGAAGCCAAGAACGAAGTTCACGCCACGATTGCACGGCTCCACGGCTTCGATGCCAAAATAGATGACGCTTTCGAGGACTGGGACACCATTGATGGGTCCATCCGCGTGGCGAAGATTCTTGATGCCATGGATTGGTTCTTAGGTGTGGTTGGGGTCGTTACGCTGGGGCTGGGAGGCATTGGGGTCATCAATATCATGCTGGTGTCGGTGACGGAACGCACCCGGGAAATCGGGCTGCGCAAGGCTTTGGGGGCGACGCACCGCAACATCCTGACGCAGTTTTTTGTGGAAGGCGCATTTCTTACCGCGCTGAGCGGAGGGATTGGACTGGCGATCTGCAGCGCATTCGTGGCTCTGCTGGCGCAATTGCCTGCGCCGGAGGGATTCGATACGCCGCGGATCGTGCCGGCCTCGGCGATTGTCGCGATTGTTTCGCTGTCGCTGGCAGGAATTGCTGCGGGCCTTTATCCTGCGCGCCAAGCAGCGCTGCTTCCTCCCGTGGAAGCGTTGAGGCAGGAGTAGCTATGCTGGGGGACTTAGGCACTCAGGCTTTCAACGCGCTGAAGCACAACCGCCGCCGGTCGATCCTTACCATGCTAGGCATGGCTTGGGGAATTGCTACGGTGGTGTTGCTGCTGGCTTATGGTTCGGGATTTCAGAATGCGTTGATGGTTGCCTTCCGCACGTTTGGTGGCAATCTGGTTGGGGTTTTTCCAGGACACACTTCTCTGCAAGCGGGCGGCACGAAGGCAGGGATGCAGGTCCGCTTGACCCGAGAAGATCTCGACTACCTGCGCTCTGAATGCCCCACGCTCACGCGCATTTCTCCTGAAGTAGATAAGCAAAGCCTGGTCTCCTACGGAACGCGCAGCGGAAATTATGGGGTTCATGGGGTTTACTCGAGCTACGAAAAGATTCGCGCTCTCGATGTGGGTGAAGGTGCGTTTTATGGCGAGCAGGAAGACTTCACACACACTCGAGTGGCGGTGATCGGATCCACGGTGAAGAAGAAACTTTTCTCCGGTCAAAATGCCCTTGGCGAGAGTGTTCGCATTGACGGAATTTCCTACAAAGTGATCGCGGTGTTGCGGCACACAATTTCTAACGGCGACGAGGACATGAACTCGCTGGTTTATGTGCCTTACAGCGCGATGAGCGATCTGAAGAATAACTATTATCTTGACGGCATATTTATGGATTACGAAGGCGACCACAGCAAGGTGGTCATGGCCGTTCGGAACTCCATGGCATTTCATCACAATTTCAATCCCAAGGACGACCGCGCCGTGTTCGTCTTCGACGCGGTGAAAGACCTTGCCGATCTTAGCGTGATCACGGTGGGCATTAAGATACTGTTGGGATTTATCGGTATGCTTACGCTCGGCATTGGCGGCGTGGGCCTGATGAACATCATGCTGGTTTCGGTAACGCAGCGCACGCGGGAAATTGGAGTTGAAAAGGCTCTGGGAGCCCGGCGCTGGCATATTCTTTTCCAGTTTCTCGCCGAAGCATTGGTGATCACAGTTCTGGGCGGACTGTTGGGAGTGGCGCTTGCTTATCTTGTCTCCTGGAGCGTGGGTTCGCTCACGCTGTGGAGCGCTTTTATTGAAGATGCCAACGAGGGCGACATCCATCTTTACATTGACTCGGCAACTCTGATCTGGTCGACCGTAATTCTGAGCTTTGTAGGAATCATTAGTGGGATGTTGCCAGCGATTAAGGCGGCGAGGCTGAATCCGATTGAGGCGCTGCGCTACGAATAATCCCCATCACCGATGTCATCCGAGCGAAGTGGTTGTTTCGCGAAGAGAAGCAACCACGTAGTCGAAAGCCTGCCCTGAGCGAAGCCGAAGGGGACCCCTTGCAACTCGACGGCTGTACTGGGAATTCTTACTAATCTCTCAGGTCGCCCGGCAAACATCGCCGAACCCCTCGATCATCTGCTTTACAATCCCATTGTGCCCGAAACTGCCACCACACGTCTTGACCGCGTCCTCGCCCAACTGCGCCTGTACGAACATCCTCTTTTGAACTTCTCGGCACGGTCGAAGGGCGAAGGCGTCGAAATCATCATCCAGTTCAAGGACACATATGTACCGGTGCACACCTATTATTTCGATCTCCATCCCCGCGATTTGGACCATCCGCAGTTCGAGTGGAGCTTCCAGCGCCAGCTTTATGACGCGCTGCACGACTACTTTGTCGAGATGTTTATCCGAACGCCACAAGACCGCGCCGAGCGTCGCCGGAACGACCTGTGAATTTTCTGCGGCAGAAAATCGAAGAGGAAATCCGCGAGCGCGGCCCCATTCCGTTCTCGCGCTATATGGAGCTTTGCCTGTATGAGCCTGAGCTCGGCTATTATTCGAGAAATGCGCAGCAGTTCGGCAAGGCCGGGGATTTTTACACGTCGAGTGATGTGCACGCCGTCTTTGGGCGGCTTCTGGCCCGGCAGTTCGATGAAATGTGGCGTGCTCTCGGCTCGCCTGCGCACGTCGAACTGATCGAACCTGGCCCGGGCCGCGGGCTGTTTGCACAGGACGTACTCGACTGGTCGGAAAAGAAATTTCCTGACTTCTTCCGTGCACTGCGCTACGTGCTGATTGAACGCTCACCCGCGTTGCGCGCACGCATGAGCGAGAATCTGGCGCATCGCTTCGAATCGGGGAAGGCGGAATTCGCGACATTTGATTCGCTGGAGATCGGGGCGGGGCCTGCGATCGTGTTTGCCAACGAATTCTTTGATGCCCTGCCGGTAGAAATCCTTAGCGCGGAAGGGTCTCTGCGCATCGACGCACGCGGGGGACATTTCGTTGAAACCTGGGTGAAAGCTTCAGTCGAAGAACTTGAATTCCTCGATAGATATTCAGTACATCCAGAGAACGATAACGAAGAGCGGGTCGAAGCGCCTCTCGCTGCACGGCAATTCATGGATCGCATCGCCGCCAAGATCCAGCGTGGATTCTTCATCGCGATTGATTACGGTTATACCCGCGAAGAGCAGCTTGCAGGCCGACATCGCGGAACGATCAAGAGTCTTCGTCAGCACTCTATCGGCGCCAATCCTTATGAAGCCCCCGGCGAGCAGGACATCACGGCCGACGTAAACTTCACTGCGCTCGCTGCTGCCGCTGAAAAGCATGGCATGCATACGCACAAACTGGTTACGCAATCTCAATTCTTGATGGGAATTGGCGAAGCCAATCAATTTGCCGATGCCTTTGAAGAAAGCCGCTTGCCCCAAGAGCGCGCTAAGGTCGCGCTGCAGCTCAAGCATCTGGTCACGCCTGCCGGTATGGGCGAAAGCTTTCAGGTCTTGATCGCAAGCAAGGGAATTGAGGAGGAGAAAAGCGGGGCTCTATCTGGATTAAGCTTTGGGCGCAGGCCAGCCACGCGATGAAAGGCGCTACGAGGGTTTGATTCCAGCGAGCGTGCCCGCTCTTTCCTGAGACGCAGATTCAGCGGCCGTCGCATCCGCCGGGGTTTCGGGATATTCATAGACGCCGCGACCCGATTTTCGTCCCAGCCGACCTGCCTTGACGTATTGCACCAGCAACGGCGCGGGACGATATTTGTCTCCCAGAGATTTGTGCAGATATTCGAGAATGTTCAAGCGGGTATCGAGCCCCACCAGGTCGACCAACTCGAAGGGCCCCATGGGATGATTGAGGCCGAGCTTGAGTGCCTTGTCAATATCGGATGCGGAAGCGATTCCTTCCTGCAGCATGTAGAACGCCTCGTTACCGATCATGGCGTTGATGCGGCTGGTGATGAAGCCCGGCGCCTCTTTGATCACCACCACTTCCTTGCCCATGCGCCGGCCCACATCGACCACGGTGGCCAGCGTATCGTCATCGGTTTCGAGGGCGCGCACGATTTCGAGCAGCTTCATTTTGTGAACCGGATTGAAGAAGTGCATGCCTACGCACTTCTTCGCGCGATAAGTGACGCTGGCAATTTCGGTGATGCTGAGCGAAGAAGTGTTCGAGGCTAGAATGGTGGCAGGGCGGCAGACTTTGTCGAGCAAGGTGAAGATTTCAATCTTCGACTCCATTTCTTCGGGCACCGCTTCAATCACCAGATCGGCTTCACGCGCGGCTTCTTCCACGGATCCGGCATATTCGAGGCGATGGAGGGCGGCCTCGGCATCGGGAGCGGCAACTTTACCCAGTGCAACCGCTTGGTCGAGATTGGTTCGAATTTCACTTTCGGCGCGGCGCAAAGCCGCGGGCAGCAAGTCTTCGAGAATGGTTCGGTATCCGCCGATGGCAGCAGCGTGAGCAATCCCGCGCCCCATGATGCCGGCGCCGATCACCGCTACGGTTTTAACCTGGGTCACTGCGGGCCCGCCTTTTCCAGATCCGCAACGGCGGCATTGATCGCGCTGGTAGCGGTACGCAAGCTCTCGGCCAGGCGCTTGCGCTCGTCCGTATTCATGGCCGGAATCGAAATGCAGATGCGGCGCAATGTAGTCGTAATGTCTTCCACATAATTCATCGAACGGATCAGTTCACCAGATGCTGGCATGAGAGCTCCTGTAATTTTCCGTCAGCTTTTTGCTGACTTTAAGACAGCGTGTACCCTGCGCGGCGGTTGACGATGCCGCGAGCGGGACTCTTTATTCTGGACGCGTCGGCGAATTTAGTAAAGGCACTCGTGGCGGGGATGTCCGGACCTGAGCGGGATATTTTTTCCTTTATTGGGTCTGGCTATTGTTGAAGGCGGGACAGATAATTTGCCGAGCCGAACTATTCCCCGTTTCTTAACAATGGGTTAAGCAAGGTCGCATATAATCGGTATCGATTCTTTTCATGGGCCTTCCAAACTTCGCGGGAATCTAAGAATCATATGGCAGACAAGCCCTTAAAACGCTACATTTTCGCGAGCGACTTCGATCAGACGCTCACCTTCAACGATTCCGGATACGTGCTCGCCGAATTGGTGGGAATTCCTACAGCCGAGTTTGAGCGCAAGGCGAAAGGCATGGCGAAGATTAATCTGGTGCAGCAGGGAGCTGAGCTCGCATACCTTCTGCTTCATGATCCTGAGTTTAAGAACAAGGTGCGCAAGGAACACCTGCACGAGGTAGGGAAGCGAATTCGCCTCAAGGGCGACATTCAGCTTCTTTACCAGATTCTGGAAAGCGGCTTCGATGGATATGTTTTCGATTTCTATGTTCTTTCAGCGGCGCCTGTCGAGGTGATTTACTCCGCGCTGGAAGGGATTGTTCCGAAAGATCACATCTTCGGCACCGAGTTCCATTACAAGCCTTCCGGGGAGATCGACACGATCATTCGAGCCACGGCGGGTTACGGTAAGGTTGCAGTTCTCAATCAGTTGCTGGCGCAGCATGTCACTGGCCCGGATCACGTTATTTACTCTGGCGATGGCAGTTCCGATATTCATGTGATGTTGCAGCTCAATGCGCGGGATGGTTTTACCATTGCGGTTTCAGAATCGCCGCATGTTTCGCAGGTGGCAAAACGCACCGTGCTGAGCACCAGCGCCCTGGCGGTGTTGGCGCCGATCCTGGAAGAGATAATGGGCTGGGAGCGGGTCCGCATTCGAAGTTTTTTCGAAGGTCACGGGATGTTAATTCAGGAGTGGGAGCGAGTGCGCACGGATTGGCTGACGCTGCGGCCCGCGATTACGGAACCTGAGGAACCGGTGAGCATCGGGTGAAGCTTAGGGCTTTCTTCAGGGAACATGCATGCTGCGCGATAAGAGTCTGATTCCGCTTTCGCATCAACACCAGCATGCCCTGGCCCTGTGTGTGCGGGTCGACCGCGCGCAGCCGATTCCGGTTGAGGACCTGCGACCGTGGCTGGAAGAAATTGAGCGCGATTTCGCGCCAGAGTTTCAAAATCATTTCTCGGTGGAAGAATCGGTGCTGTTTCCCGCGGCTCGCCGGTTTCCGGAACTGATCCCGCTGGTGGAGGAGTTGATTGCCGAACACGCTGCCCTGCGGAAATGCTTTTCCCGGGCTGGCGCACGCACCATGTCGGCAGAAACATTGCCAGAGTTTGCTCGACAACTAAGTATGCATATCCGCAAGGAAGAACGGCAACTCTTCGAGCGCCTGCAGCAATTGATGACTACCGGGGAACTCGCGGATCTCGGTGTGCAATTGGCAACCGCTCTCGAAGTCGCGGAACGGTCCTGCAGCGTGCCGAGTGAAGCAACCAGATTGAAGGGAAAAAGCTAGAGTCTGATCTGGGTTCACGGACCGTCAATCAGAGCTGATGGTGCTGCCTGAATCGCGCCGCGTAGTCGCGGCCCATATAGCGTTCCAGGGTTGGCGGGTCGATTTTCCGAAGATCCACCAGCACCAAACCATCGAGCACGTTAGAGAAATTCCTATCCAGGTTAAAGCCCAGCAGTCTGCCGCCGACTTTGGCATATTGCCGGAGCAGGATCGGTAGCCCTTTGCCGTCGATTTCCAGATCGGTGATGGGCTGCGAAAGCTGGTCCAAGTCGTGCAGAGTGCGGCACATGGCGCGGCAATCCCAGGGGCGCAACCCTCCGGGACGGAATGGCCGGCGCGGTTCGATCATGCCGGCCAGTTCGTCGCCCTGCATGCGCTCTTCGAAAAAACGGTAGATCATTTCGCGCGAGGCTTTGCTGTACTCGTTGCTGATGCTCACGGCGCCAAACAAGAGGGGCGTCTCCGGATGCGTTGCCACTAAGCGGGCGATCGCCTTCCATAGCAATAGCAACGGAGCATACTGCCGCTGATATTCCTGTCTGATGAAGGAGCGGCCCAATTCCAGCGCCGGGCCCATCTTCTGGAAAATTTTCTTATCGTAACGGAACAGCGTACTGGTATAGAGGCCGTTGACTCCATGCTGGGCGAGAATCTCGGCGGTGTTGCCGGCACGGTACGCACCGACCACTTCCTGTTTCGTCTTGTGCCACAACAGCACGTGCCAGTAGTAGAGGTCGAAACGATCGAGGTCCCGGCATTTGCCGGTGCCTTCTCCAGCCAAACGAAAGGTAACTTCGCGGAGCCTTCCCAGTTCCAGCAGGGTTTGCGGGATCTCATTCGCTTTCGTCATGTAAACGGCCAGATCGCCGCTTTCTGCCAGACAACGGTCATCGGGAAGGCGGCTTAATTCCGCGGCCAGCAATTCCGCGGGCTCAGGATGGGCGATCGGTTCCTGCACCTTCGCGGCGAGTTTCGATTGCACAGCCGCCGGCCATGATTTCTGGGGCCGGCTTCGCCGGGCCAGCAAGTAAGTACGCCAGCGCAAATATTCAATCACCTCTCGATCGTCCTTGGTGCCGGCAAGCGAATCGCTCGGGATTTCGCTGCCCACGCGCACTTCCACCGTGCGACCTTTTTGCTGCAAAAATTCCTGCAACAGAAAAGCTGTGCGCAGGCGTGGATGAATCATTCCGAACAAATGAAAGCCCATGCTGTTCCGGCCGCAGAAATAAACCGGCAGGGCGGCGGCTCCGGTCCGTCGAATAAGGCGCGCGGCGGTCTCGTTCCATACAGGGTCTGCAATTTCGGTGTGGGGAAATTGCCAGTGCGAGACCTCGCCGGCGGGAAACAGGGCCAGCATACCGCCCTCCCGCAGCCAAGCGAGAGCTTCCCGAAGAGCGTTGCGATTAACGTCGATGCTTCCCGCACCAGTCTGAAAAGGGTCGACGAAGATGCAGTGCCGAGCCAGCTCGGGCACATCGCGGAGCAGATAATTGGTCATGACCTTCACATCAGGCCGGACGCGCGTCAAAAGGACTGCGAGCACGGCTCCATCCAGCATGCCAAACGGATGGTTGGCCAGAGCTACGACCGGGCCGGTGGCAGGAATTCGCGCGACATCGGCGGCATCCACACGAAGGTCGACTCGCATCTCGGTCAGGAGGTTCTCAAGCCCGAAGCCGTCGGGAGATTGGCGCACGCGGCGGTAAAGCTCTCGAACCTTTTCGACGGGAATAAATCTTTCCGCAAGAGGCGGGATGCCAGGAAAGTCCGTAGCGTGGGACAACACAGTTGCCGGACGCTGTTCCTCGGGCAATTGGTTTTCGGGCATGTTAAAGGGATAGCCCACGAGCTTTGCGGCAGGATGAAGAGGAAGTCAACAGTTGATGAAATATCGATCGGAGCGAAACCAGAAAGTAACCAGAGGTAACACGCGCTAGAAAAAGGAAACCAAGGTCCCCTTCGACTTCGCTCGGGATGACATTTCACTTGATGACATTCACTTAGAGTCCGTGGAGGAACAGCGAATAGATCAGTAGTGATCGATCCGTAAGACGTTTTAGGTTTCGAGGCGGAATCGCGTTTCGGCAAGCGCATAGAGCTTGCGCCATAGCAGCCGATTCACGGTGACCACCGTCGCTGCCATCAACATGGTCGCGGCCAAGAGTAGATCGAAGTTGCCTGCATCGGTGGCTTGGCTGATGGTTGCGCCCAGTCCCGTGGTTGTGTAAATGTGCCCTTTGAAATGAAAATACTCAGCTACGATGCTGGCGTTCCAGGCGCCCCCTGACGCGGTCACCATGCCGGTGACGAGGTAGGGAAAGATTCCCGGGAGGATGAGCTTTTTCCAGCGTTGAAGGCCTTCGATCCCAAACACTGAGCAGCATTCCTTCAAGTCGGTTGGAATGGCCATCGCGCCGGCGATCACGTTGAACAAGACATACCATTGCGTGCCTAGAAGCAGCACAACGATCGAAGCCAGCCCGAGTCCGCCACCAACGCGAATCAGGAGGAGCAGGATCACAGGCAGCAATGCGGTGGCCGGAACGGAGGCAGCAATCTGTGCCAGCGGTTGGGCGATGCGCGCCAGTTTGGGATTAAAGCCGATAGCCACTCCCGCCGGAATCGTCCACAATGCTCCGATGAGCAGCGCAAGATTGACCCGCAAGAAAGTTGCGCCGAGTCCGAGCGCGGCCTCATGCAGTTCGGCCTTCTGCAGGCCGGTGAGGATAATTGCAACTCGAACCACGCCGTAGCCAATGCCACACAGCGCAAGTAGAGCGACGGCGCGCAGTACCCACTCACGCCAGGGCTGTGCAGGCACTTGCTTAGTGTTCTCAGTATGCTTACGCGCAAAATGTAAAAGAAGACGCTCGCCCAGCGGCCGCAAAGTCTTCTGGCGAATCCTGCTGAGCCCGCTGGAGTGTTGCACCAGGTTCAGCACCCAGGATTTTGGAACGTTCGTGCTTTCCACCTGCTCGACTTTAAATTTCTCCGCCCATGCGATGACCGGCCGCCATACCAACTGATCCAACAGGACAATCACGGCAACCATGGTGGCCACGCCCCAGAATATGGAGGTCATGTCGCCGGCGCTGGCGGCAGTCTGCAAATACGATCCCAGACCCGGCAATCGAAAATCGCGTGGCCCTAACACAAACATCTCGCACACCATCAGCGCAAACCAACCGCCGGCGACGGACATCATCGAGTTCCAGACCAGTCCGATCGCCGAAAAAGGCAATTCCATCTGCGTGAATCGTTGCCAGCTACTAAAGCGGTAAATGGTCGCCGCCTCGCGCATGTCTTTGGGCAGGCTCTTCAACGAAGCATAAAAGCTGAAGGCCATGTTCCACACTTGTCCGGTGAAGATGAGAAGGATGGCTCCCAGTTCCACTCCGAGTTGACGCCCTGGAAACAGAGCTACCATCGCCAGCATCACGCCGGGAAGAAAGCTAAGTACAGGGATGGATTGCAGAACGTCAAGCAAAGGGATCATGAAGCGTTCGGCTCGCGGGTTATAGGCCGCCACGTAGCCATAGACCAGGGTGAATGCCAGACTTAATGCATAGGCGACGGTGATGCGCAACAGTGAATACCCGGCATAGGCGGGCAACGCCCACACGCTGCGGGAGATCTCGACGGCAGGCTGAAAAGGGCCGAACCACGAGCGCCCAACCACTGCGACTCCATAGAAGAGCGCGATCCCCGCGCCAAACATGATTACATCGGGCAGGCGGGAGACTTCAAGGCGAGGCAGTTGCGCCCAGAGGCGATAGGCCGAGAATCCACGCAGGTTGAGATTGTTTTTCATCGATCAATTAGCGATTGAATCGCGGCTTGTATTTTCAAGGCTTGGGCGAAGAAGGTGAATTTTGTTTTTCGATGTTGGCTTCCGCCACGGCCGAGTCACTGTGCGCCTCGGTGTGAGTAAGCCGGCCGCTTTCGCGGTCGTAATCAAAAATTTCCGCGTACCGGCCCCAGTTCACCGCAGTGTCGAACTGGCGTTGTACTTCCTCTTCGGAGAAATGCTCGTCGAGAATGTCGTGGAAAAATTCGTCGTTGATCGTATGGTCCGACTTCCGCTTGAGAATACTGTCAATCTGCTTCAGGATTGTGACGTGTTCCAGCACGGCGGTGCGAAACAGAAGTTTACGCAATTGAATGTCGGCATCAGCGAACCTTACGCCTTCCCTCGAAAGTTGAACGTCGCCCTCTTTCAAGCGGGCGAAACCCAGCAACTGGCAGGCTTCCAGAATCGGCAGCAAATCCTCAACGTCCATTATCAGTTCTTCGCTCAAACGGAAAAGGTCTTCGCGTCCGCCGCGATCGTGGAGTAACTCGAGCAGCCCGGCGATTCCACCTACGCGGGCGTGCGGCAGGATCTGATACTTATTCGTCCGAACCTCGCCGTCGCCTTTCTTCACGCCTCCCGCGGGGAGCACGATTTCGCCGGTGCTCTCCGGGTCGGGCAAAGAATGTTCAACATCCGGCTCAGTCATTACCTTGTAGATGTAATCGACCAGTTCCACAAAACGTCCGGATTTTCTATCTCGCGGATGAGCAAGACGCACATTGATATCCGAGCGCACGCGAGCGGGATTTCTGCCCAGGACGACGATACGATCCGCCAGCATCACGGCTTCCTCAATGTTGTGGGTCACGATAAAGATGGCGGTGGTGGTCATCTTTTTATTCAGCCACAATTCCAGCAGTTCGCCACGCAGGTTTTCTGCGGTGAGGACGTCGAGGGCGGAAAACGGCTCGTCCATGAACAGAACTTCCGGCTCCACCACCAGCGCGCGCGCGAAACCAACCCGTTGCTTCATTCCGCCAGAGAGTTCCTTCGGGTACGCCGTTTCGAAGCCGTCGAGTCCGACGGTGTCGAGGGTGCGGAGCGCGCGTTTACGGCGCTCCACTGCAGCCACTCCTCGCGCTTCCAGAGGCGCTTCCACGTTCTCCAGGACGGTGAGCCAAGGGAACAGGGCGAAGCTTTGAAACACGATTGCGACATTCGGGGACACTTCATTCAGGGGCTTACCGTGCCAGAAAACGGCTCCGGATGAAGGTTGCGCGAGACCGCTGAGAATGCGCAGCAGGGTGGACTTTCCGCATCCCGAGGCGCCGAGCAGGGCGATAATTTTCCCCGGCTCAATGGAGAAATCAGTAAGGCCAACCACCTGAATCCTCGTGCCGTCAGATTGCGGGTAGGATTTCTCGATGGCACGGCCCTCGATAATGGGTTCGGTCATAATGGGTTCGCTCAGGCCGCTTCCCTCCCGTAACTTCTATACACGATTACGCCCGAGGCGCAAAGCGCGATGGACGTTTTAACGATTCACAGCTTTGTTGGGAGTTGGTTTAAGCAGCGAAGTCTGCATTCGCGAGAACGGGAACTGGCTGAGGCAGGCGGTCCGTGAGTTCGGCAAGATGAGCCAGCTTGGCGGTCAAGGCAGCACTGAATTGTCCGGGAGAAAAACGCCACTTCCAATTTCCTGCCGACTGACTGGGTGTATTCATGCGAGCTTCGCTGCCGAGACCGAGGACATCCTGCAAAGGGATGAGGGCGAGTTCCGCGGCCGAATTTTGCGCGGCGCGAATGAACGCCCAATGAATGCCGTCATCGCAACGTCCGAGGTAAGCCTCAGCGTTGCGGCGTTCGTTATCGGAAGCTCCAGAGTTGAACCATCCGACCGTCGTGTCGTTGTCGTGGGTTCCGGTGTAGATTACCTTGCCGGCGGCGCAATGCGGCAAATACATGTGGGCGCCCTGATCGTTGAAACCGAATTGCATCACGGCGATCCCTGGAATCTGGAGTCTCTGGCGCAAGGCATGCACTTCGGGTGTGATGTAGCCGAGGTCTTCCGCGAAAAATGGCAGGCCACCGAGGGCCTCGCGCAATTTTAGAAATAAATCATCGCGCGGACCATCCACCCAGCGCCCGTTGATCGCCGTGGGGTCGGATGCGGGAATCTCCCAGAACTGGTCGAATCCCCGAAAATGATCGAGCCGTATGTAGTCGCAGTTCCACGTGGCCCAACGCAACCGCTGCACCCACCACTCGTATCCCCTGGCCTTCATCACATCCCAGCGGTAAAGAGGATTGCCCCAGCGCTGTCCGGTTTTACTAAAGAAATCCGGGGGCACCCCCGAGACCACCTCCGGCGCCAGGTTCGCGTTCAAGCGGAACAGTTCGCGGTGGGTCCAAACATCGGCGCTATCGTAGCTTACGAATATCGCAACATCGCCGACAATGCGAACCGAGTGCTGCGAACAATACCGTCGCAGAGCCTGCCACTGCTCGTGAAAGGCAAATTGCAAGGCCTTGCGGATGGTTAGATCCGCCGCCAAATCTTTGCGCACGCGCTCCAGGGCAGCGGGTACGCGATGAGCCAAGTCAGACGGCCATTCATGCCAGCTTGCCGAGCGTTGCTGCGCGCGCAAGCCGTCGAACAGCACGAAATCGTCTAACCACCACGCGTTTTTTGAACAAAAATGCTCAAAGCGCTGGCGCGCGCTGCCCGAAGCCGAGGCGACAAACTTGCGGCCTGCCTCAAACAGAAGCGGCATCTTTACGCCAAAGACCTGATCGTACTCAACCGGCACGGACTCGGATGCGGGGGCGAAGTAGGACGCGGGAAGTTTGGTTCGATCAATCCATCCGCGATCAACCAGACGCTCCAGACTGATCAGAAGGGGATTGCCCGCGAAAGCGGAGATGGAGGAGTAAGGCGAATTACCGTAGCCCAGAGAGCCGAGTGGAAGAACCTGCCAAATTCCCTGGCGTGCGGCTGCTAGAGAATCCACAAAGGAGTACGCTGCTGGACCGAAATCACCGACGCCGCCGCGCGAAGGCAGCGACGTGGGATGCAACAGAATTCCTGCGGTGCGCGGAAACGGCATGCAACTGGCTGACCTTAAGCTCCTGGTTCGCTTCCCGCACGGGTCAGCGTCTTCAATTCTTCCTGATTGATCTTAATTTTGCCTGATTTCTCCATTTGATCGCGCAGGTTGGTCACGAACAGTCCGAACAATTCCTGCTGCTTGCCCTGAATGAGCGTGTCACGAATCTGATCGCGCTTGGCGATAAAGTCGGAGTCGGGCGGGTTCTGAACCTCGAGGACGGAAATCACAACGCCATTGGTTCCGCTGTTGATGGGTCCACTGATGTCGCCCGGCTTCATGCCGAACACCACCGCCGCCTGTCCCGTCATTGATCCGATGTCGGGAACTTGCCCATCGGGCAAAACGAAATCGCTGGTTTTTACGGTTGCTCCCAGTTCTTTGGCCGCCTTCTTCA
This sequence comes from Acidobacteriota bacterium, assembly GCA_013289765.1. Taxonomy (GTDB): domain Bacteria; phylum Acidobacteriota; class Terriglobia; order Terriglobales; family Acidobacteriaceae; genus Sulfotelmatobacter. The sequence goes on along the minus strand of JABCZI010000016.1, from coordinate 40,012 downwards.
GATCATGTTCGGTCTTGGCGCGATCGGAAAGTTCCTGCACCTTCTGCGACAAGAGAATGTTGGAACGCTCGTTCTTGAATTGTTCCTCTACTTGCGTGCGAATTTCCTCGAAGGAGGGAGTCGCGGGAGGTTTAATTGCCAGCAACTGGAAAACCACGAAGCCCTGCGACGTTGCGGCCATTTCCGGGGGGGACTTCTCGGTCGCGCCGAAAACCGCGTCCATCAGTTGCGGGGCGGGGCCGAGGCCAGGCACCACATCTTTGCGGCTAAAAAAATCCGAAGTGGCTACGGGCACACCTTTCGCCGCGCTGGTCGCATCCAGGCCCTGGCTCTTGGCCTGCTGGAAAAAATCATCGGCCTGCTTCTGGGCAATTTGCTGCGCCTTCTGCTGTTTGAGGACGGGCTCGATCTGATCTTTGACTTCGTCGAGCGTCTTCATGTGAGCGTCCTGCCGGTCGTCGACGCGGATAATGTGGAAACCGTAACTGCTTTTTACCAGATCGCTGACTTGTCCTTTGGGCAGGGAAAACGCGGCCTTTTCAAACTCTGGAACGGTGCGGCCTTTGCCGATCCATCCCAGAGATCCACCTTCTTTAGCGCTGCCCGGATCCTCGGAATACTTTTTGGCCAAATCTTCGAACTTGGCGCCGGCCTTGAGTTGCTTGAGCAAATCCTGGGCGCGCTGTTGGGCTGCTGCGACTCCCTTTTCGTCGATTTTGCCGTCCGGTCCGGGGAGAGGAGTCTTGATCAGAATGTGGCTGACCTTCGCCTGCTCGGCAGTGCGATACTCATCGCGGTGCTGATTGTAGTAAGCCTGCAGATCGTCGCGCGTAATCTGCACCTGGCCCTGAGCTTTTCCCGCATCAATGACCGCGTACTTAATCTTGCGCTTCTCTGGAATCGAATTCGCGTAGTTCTTCTGGTGGCTATCGTAAAAAGCCTTCAGCTCTTCGGTCGCGGGATGAAGACCCTTCTTAATGTCGTCTTCTTTGAGAACCGCGTAATCAAACTTTACTTTCGTGTTCTGCTTGGAAAACTCCCGCCGGATGGCGTCGTCGCTTACCGAGGCGCTTCCAGTGATCAGGGCTTGCAATTTGTTAATCAGAATTTCTTTGCCAACGTTGCCTTCGAACATCGCGGGAGTAAGATTCGCGCGCTGCAACATACCTTCATACTCGGCTTGGCCTACAAAGTTCCCCTCGGGAAAGAAGATTTGCGAATAACGGCCGTGCTGAAGTTCATCCTTGACTTCCTGAGGCGTAGACTTCAGTCCCAGGTGCTGGGCCTCAATCAACAGGGCCTGCCGGTCAATGAGTTGATCGGCCGCACGCTGCGTGTCCTGCTGGATCAAGAACGGCATCAGCATCGAGGCGTTCGCGCCATATTGTTGCGCCTGCTGTTGTGCCATCTGGCGCGCCGCATCTTTTACTTGGATGGCGGTGATGTCCTCGCCACTCACCTTGGCCACGATGCCCTTGCCGGGCGTGCCAGTGATGTTGTCGCCCAGACCTCCGGGGACGAATGCTATTACCATCGCGGCGCAAATCAACAGCAGCAGGCCGCTGAGAACAATTTTCTTGACGGGGCCTTCAGTTTGCAGAAAACGAATCATTTTCTTATCACTCCAGAATATGCAGCCCAGAATGTGCAGCGGAACCAACAATTATAAACTAAGGTAAAGGCTGTTACGCCCGGTGCGTCGCCCTGCGGTTCCCGATGAGGCCGAAGGATTCTTCCGCGTTTATCCCGCCGACCGGTCTCAAGATGTGTCTTCTATTGAAACGTATCAATAGACGTGTTATCCATGTTCCGGACCCAAAGATCGCAGAACGCACCCAACGAATCCACGCAAGGCATTTTAGGAGAAACATGAAATCTGGAATACGCCTGACGTTCATCCTGCGCCTGTCCGCACAACTGCTGCTAGTCTCATGCCTCGGTTCGCACTTGCTTCTGGCCGCGGACCCGGCAGCCTCCCACCCCTCCGCACCTGGCGCCGGCGTTGACAAACTGATCCTCGGCGAGCATTGGAGTTTGCAATCCTCCGCCAAAGTTGAAGCCAAAGGGGAGATCGTCTCCACTGCGGCTTTTATTCCTCACGGCTGGCACGATGTTACGGTTCCCAGCACGGTGGTCGCCGCGCTGGTCAAAGACAAGACACTGCCCGACCCATTTTTCGCAATGAATCTGCGAGAGTTTGCCGGCGTGACTTATCCGATCGGCGGAAATTTTTCCAATATCGCGATGGAGCCGGAGAGTCCTTATGCGGTGTCGTGGTGGTATCGCAAGCAGTTTGCCGCACCAGCGTCTTATTCTGGAAAAACGGTCTGGCTGAATTTCAAGGGCATCAATTACCGCGCGAACATATGGCTCAACGGAAAGCAGATTGCCAATTCTGACGATGTTGCCGGAGCGTGGCGCACTTATGAATTTAATGTCACCAACACCGTGAAGCCCGGCAGTGAAAATTTTCTTGCGGTCCAGGTCTTTGCCCCAACGGAAAATGATCTCGCGATCACCTTCGTCGACTGGAATCCCGCTCCTCCGGACAAAAATATGGGGTTGTGGAGCGAGGTTTACCTCGCCAGCAGTGGTCCGGTTGCGTTGCGCTATCCCACGGTGGTCTCGAAGTTGAACCTGCCGGCTGATAATTCCGCGCAACTCACCGTCACTGCTCAGTTAAAGAACAGCACCGACCGGCCAGTGAAGGGCAAATTGAAAGGCCTGATCGAGAGGGTCGACTTCGAGCAAGAAATCGAACTCGCCCCCAATCAGATAAAAGACGTCAGCTTTACTTCCGATCAGTTCCCTCAACTGACATTTTCGAATCCGCGGCTGTGGTGGCCTGCGCAGATGGGCAAGCCGAATCTTTATCCGCTAACCATGACGTTCGAAGTCAATGGCGCGGTCAGCGATCATTCGCGAACTGAGTTTGGAATTCGCCAGGTAACTTCAGAGGTAAACGCGAACGGCGGGCGCGCCTTCCACATCAACGGCAAGAACATTCTGATTCGCGGCGGCGGGTGGACTCCCGACATGATGCTGCGCGAAAACTCTCAGCGCTTGCAGGACGAATTCCGCTACGTGCGCGATATGGGACTGAATACGGTTCGCCTCGAAGGCAAGCTTGAGACGCAGGAATTCTTCGACCTCGCCGACCACGAAGGAATTCTGGTGATGGCGGGCTGGTGCTGCTGCGATTTCTGGGAGCGCTGGAACCGTTGGAAGCCGCAGGATTTTGAAATCGCGCAGCAATCGCTGCGCGACCAGATCTACCGGCTGCGCAGCCATCCCAGCCTGGTGATGTGGTTGAACGGGAGCGACAATCCTCCGCCGCCCGACGTCGAGCAGATGTATCTCGATATCGAAACGAAATTGCTTTGGCCGAATCCTGTTGTTTCTTCCGCCACAGGAAAAGCGACCACGGTTACAGGCGACAGCGGCGTCAAGATGACGGGCCCGTATGAGTACGTAGCTCCCAGCTATTGGGAGCAGGATACTCCGCAAGGGCAACCCAATCGCAAGCAGTGTAACCCCGGCGGATGCGGCGGCGCCTATGGATTTAACACCGAAACCAGCATGGGGCCGGCCGTCCCGCCGATCGAGAGCATTCGCACGATGATTGGGAGGGATCACTTGTGGCCGGTCGACGACACCTGGAATTATCACGCTGGGGGCGGAGAGTTCAAAACCATTCAAGTTTTCAGCGATGCTCTGGCCAATCGCTACGGCAAGTCGGACAATGCGGAAGACTTTGCCGAGAAGTCGCAACTGCAAACTTATGAAGGCGTGCGCGCCATGTATGAAGCCTACAGCCGCAACAAGTATGAGGCGACGGGCGTAATTCAGTGGATGCTCAACAATGCGTGGCCTTCAATGATTTGGCACCTCTATGACTATTACCTGCGTCCCGGCGGGGGTTACTTTGGCGCGAAGCGCGCCATGGAGGCGCTCCATCCCGTGTACGGTTACGACGACCGCTCGATCTGGGTGGTCAGCAGCCAATATGAAGACGTGAAAGGTTTGAAACTGACTACGAAGATTTACAACCTCGATATGACTGAGAAGTTTTCTCACGAGGATTCGATCGACGCAGCCGCCGACAGCACCGCAAAAATATTTACTTTGCCGGAGGTGGAGGGTCTGAGCCCGGTGTACTTCGTCGCGTTGCGCCTGGCAGATTCTGCCGGTAAACAGGTCGGATCAAATTTTTACTGGCTCTCCAGCAAACCAGAAACGCTCGACTGGGCCAAGACCACCTGGTGGATGACACCGACAGATTCCTTTGCTGACTTCACCGCACTTTCTCAGTTACCCAAGGTAAAGCTCAAAGTTATGAGCCGCACGGAACGCAAAGGGGAAGAATCCATTGCGCATGTGAGGCTCGAAAATCCAAGCAAGAGCCTGGCATTTTTCGTCCGGATGAAACTGGATAAGAATGTTAAAGGAGACGAGATTCTCCCAGTCATTTGGGAAGACAACTACTTCTCCTTGTTGCCGGGTGAAAAACGCGAAGTCACGGCTAGGTATCGCACAAGCGAACTGGACACAGGAAAGTCCGTAGTGGAAGTCAGTGGGTTCAACGTGGAGTAAGTGGAAGCTAATTTCCGGTCGCGCAATCAGTGCCTTGTCTTCCAGCCGACATGCTTTAGACTGATGGTTTGGAGCTCAACATTCAGCGCTGGATCGACCAACTGCGTGCCGGCGATGTCCGGACACTGGCTCGCGCGATTTCAATGGTCGAGAACCGCGGGCCAGGCTGGTCCGAGCTGCTGAAGGGACTATTTCCGCACAGTGGGAAGGCACGCGTGCTTGGCCTGACCGGGCCGCCGGGTGCGGGGAAGAGCACGCTGGTCGATCAGTTGGCCCGTTTCTATCGCAAAGAAAACCGCACCGTGGGAATTATTGCGGTCGATCCGACCAGTCCCTACACGGGCGGTGCGATTCTTGGCGACCGCATACGCATGCAGGAGCATTTTTCCGATCCGGGGATTTATATTCGGAGCATGGCGACGCGGGGCTCGCTAGGAGGGCTGGCGCGTACCACTGCCGATGTGACTACCGTGCTCGACGCTTCCGGACGCGACTTGATCATGATTGAAACCGTGGGCGTAGGCCAGGATGAAGTCGACATCGTGAGGCTGGCCGAGGTCACGATTTTAATTCTGGTTCCGGGCATGGGCGATGACGTGCAAACCATCAAAGCCGGCATTATGGAAATTGCCGACATTTTTGTGATCAATAAAAGCGATCGCGATGGAGCTGAGAATGTGGAGCGAGAGATTCGCACGCTGCAATCGCTGGCGATCCGCAGTGATGGCTGGACCCCGCCAATCGTGAAAACCGTGGCCAGCGAGGGAACGGGAATCGCAGAGTTGGCGGACGCTGTGTCGAAATACGAGATGTACCTGAAAGAAAAAAATCTGGCGCTCAACAAGAGCGTTGAGAACTGGCAAAAGCGGCTGAGCGAAATGTTGCGAGATGCGCTGCTCGAAAAGGCTCGCGGTCAGATAACCGATGGCAACCTGGCCCGCTACGCAGCGGAAGTGGCCGAGCATAAACGCGATCCCTATACGCTGGTTGAAGAGATCGCCGCCAATGCTGGGAAAAGTTAATGGCTCAAATTGATCATATCGGCATTGCGGTGAGATCGTTGGCTGCGGCCAAGGCGATTTACCAGAAGCTGGGCCTAAGTGTTTCCGCGGAAGAAACGGTGGAGCAGGAGCAAGTGAAGCTGGTAATGGTTCCGCTAGGCGAGAGCCGGTTGGAATTGTTGGAGGCGACCTCGGAAGACTCGACGATCGCGAAATTCGTCGCTAAACGGGGCGAAGGCTTGCACCACGTGTGCCTGCGCGTTCGAGATTTGTCAGGGGCTGTTGAGCGGTTGAAGAAAGACGGCGTGCGCCTTGTTTCGGAAGAGATCAAGATCGGTGCTGGCGGGCACAAATACGTTTTTGTGCATCCGTCTAGCGCGGGTGGCGTGTTGCTGGAGCTGGTGGAATCCCCGCAAACGCAGCCATGACGCCGAGGGAACAAGTCGAAAAAGAGATTGCCGAAATAGTGAATCGAGAGACCCGAGCCTGGGACACAAAGGACGTCAATCTCCTGATCACAGTTTTTCATCCCGATATGGTTTGGCCCTGCCCGCCAAGTAGTGACGCCCACGATCCGGTGGAATGGGTTTTTGTGATGGGGCGATTCGATGCACAGCGCTGGAAAAGCATATGGCAGGATTTGTTCGACACTCACAGTCTCGTACATAATCAACGTTCAATTAGGAAAATCGAAGTTTCCGAACAGGGCGATGGCGCCTTCGCCGTTGTGGACGTGGATACTCTTTGGCGGGATCGCGATGGCAAAGATTTCCATTGGAAAGGGCGGGCGTGCAAGGTCTACAGCCGGGTGGGGACAGAATGGAAAATGACCATGCACACGGGGCTGCTTGAGTACTAGCACGGCGCCATTTCATCATTCGGAATTGTGCGGGTGTGCAACTGCTGCGAATGATTCTTCTCGAGCAATGATCCTTCTCGCTATCGACACTTCCGGCAAGCAAGGCAGCATCGCGGTGGCGCGGGCTGGGCAGCGCTCCGCCGCGGGCGAGGATTTCGAAATGATCGAGATGGTGCCTCTCGTCGGCGGTACTTTTTCGGCGCAGCTGGTTCCACAGATTTCCGAGTTGCTTTCCAAACATGGATTAACCAAGCACGACATTGGCGCCTTTGCGGTGGTTTCCGGCCCAGGATCATTTACCGGGTTGCGGATCGGTCTGGCCGTAGTGAAGGGCCTCGCCGAGGTCCTGAACAAGGCAATTGCTGCGGTGTCGTTGCTCGAAGTATGCGTCTCAATCAGCGGGGCGCAAGGAAAGATTATGGCGGCGGTGGATGCGGGCCGCGGCGATGTCTATGTAGGCGAATACGAAATCCCGGCGAAGGCTGGGGAACCGCCACGCGAACATATGCTTAGCCGGAGCGAATTTCTGTCGCAAGCGAGAGCATGGTCGGTTGTAACCCCGGATTGCGGCTTGGCGGAAGCGGCCCGATCGGCGGGGCTCTCCGTCGCGATCTTGCCGCCGATCTCTGCCGCGGCGGTGGCTCATTTGGGCTGGCGAAAGATTCAAGCAGGTGAGACCGTAACGCCCGGGCAGTTGGAGGCGAACTACATTCGTCGCACCGACGCCGAAATGCTTGAAAGAATCGGATCTTAAAGTGCGGGTCCGACGCGCAATTGCCGCCGATGTTCCTGCAATGATGGATGTGGGGCGCGATAGCGCGGCCACGGCACACTGGTCCCGGCAGATCTATGAGAGCCTGGTCGCGAGCACAGGCAGTCCCCAGCATGCCGAACGTTTCGCTTGGGTAGTTGAAGATGAGCCTGCGGCGCTGCCAGAGGAAGGCCCAGGCAAAGCTCCTGAAATTCTCGCGCTCCTGATAGGGCATCGCGTTATCACGGATTGGGAGTTAGAGAACATCGTCGTGAAGGGAACAGCCCGTCGTCTTGGCGTTGCCACCCTGCTGCTGAATGAACTCGTTGCACATGCGCGCTCCCAGAACGGCAGGGTCATACTCCTGGAGGTACGCAAGTCGAATCAAGGAGCGCGCGGTCTGTATTCGAAGTTGGGCTTCGAAGAAACCGGTTTGCGCAAGAGTTATTACGCCAACCCTGTGGAGGATGCAATCGAGTATCGGTTAAGTCTTTATTAGAATTCTCACAACGAGATTGCACCACAAATTTGGCATTGAACCGATTTTAGGGCTGTGATAGGTTGACCGTATAAATCCCCGGTTGGAGGTCCGCTGAATGCTGACTTCGAATGACAGTCTTATGACGAGTCACGATGAATTCCGCAAGCTGGCACAGGAACACTTACAATATTCCACGCGTCTTGATTCTCTCACCCAAAAACGGTACCTCAGCGAAGACGAAAAATTAGAGGAAGTCCGGCTTAAGAAGTTGAAGCTGCGGCTCAAAGACCAGATGCAATCCATCGAGCGGCAGTATCGTCAGCAGTACGGAATTCAAGTAGCCTAGTTTCCTTTGGCCATCTCAACGGCGGCCGTACCCGCTAGGGTGATCTTGTATCCACTACCGGCATCTCATCAGATCCCTTTCTTTATTTGTACTTGCGTACCTTTTCGCAGTCGGTGAGCGGGCCCCGCTCAACTCTTCTATACTCAACTCTTCTATAATGGGACACTGATCCGATGGTTCGTGACGGCTACTACTACGCGCTGGCTTTAATTGCGGCGGCGGTTCTGACGGGCTGGTTGGCGCGGCCTGCATGGGCCATTGTGCCGTTGGCGCTTGCGATGTTTTTCCTCTGGTTCTTTCGCGACCCGGAGCGCATTATTCCAGATTCCCCTGGCGCCATCGTCTCGCCAGGAGATGGGAAGATTACCGACGCTTCCATGGTCACCGTGGATGGCGTGAAGCAGGCTCGCATTAGCATTTTCCTGAGCGTGTTCGATGTCCACGTAAACCGTTCGCCGGTTTCGGGAGTAGTCCGCGAGATACGGTATCAGCGGGGGAAGTTTTTGAACGCCATGGATCAGGCTTCCGCGGAGCACAACGAGCAGAATGTTGTGCGCGTGGAAGGCGCGGGACAAACTGTGATCTTTAAACAGATCGCCGGATTGCTGGCGCGCCGGATCGTGTTTTATCCAAAGGTGGGAGATCGTCTGGAGCGAGGCCAGCGGGTGGGATTGATCAAATTCGGTTCTCGCGTGGATGTGTTGTTCGATGCGGATGCGGTGTTGCAGGTGAAAGTTGGCGACCGGGTTCGGGGTGGTTCCAGCATTCTGGCGTACTCGCAACCGAAGGGCGAACTGGCAAGCGCCGGACATTATTCCGCCGCCGAGGGGATGCGCTGATGGATCTTCCGGTTCCAAAACGAAGACGGGACGAACGCGGCTCGCGCCGTATGAGCAAGGGGATGTACATCCTGCCTTCGCTATTCACCACAGGGAATATGGCGGCCGGTTTCTACGCCATTCTCGAAGTTGTCCACGCCAGCGCTTTAGCTACGTGGCATTTGGACAATGCCGCGAAGGCGATTGGGTTCGCTGTTTTGTTCGACGGCCTCGATGGACGCGTTGCGCGCATGACCGGAACCAGCAGCGAGTTCGGCAAAGAACTCGATTCGCTGGCGGATGTCATTACGTTTGGAGTGGCTCCCGCGATGCTGGCATGGACGTGGGGATTTCATTTGATGCCGCCCATCGAGCTTACCGATTGGAACATCAAGCTCACTCAGATGGGAGCGATTGCCAGTTTTTTGTTCCTAATGGCGGGCGCGAGCCGTCTGGCGCGATTCAACATTACTTCGAACCCGCAACCATCGAATCCCGGGCGACCCGGAAAGAAATATTTTGTCGGCATGCCAATTCCCGCGGGCGCTGGAGTTATCGCCGCAGTGGTTCATTTCGCATCCGGAGTGCCGCTGGGATCGTGGTACACGGCGATGACCTGGCTAGCGATGGTGGCCGCAGTTGGGTATTTGATGGTGAGCACGTGGCGGTTCTACAGCTTCAAGGACATTGATTTCAGTTCCCGCCATCCGTTTCGCTTGATCATTCTCCTGGGTGCTTTGTTCGCCGGCGTCTGGTTCTTCTCGAAGCCAGTGCTCTTTGGAGTTGCGCTGCTGTATACGTTCTCGGGAGTGTTCTGGCGCTTGCAGTGGATGTTTCGCCGGCGAAAGCAGCCACCACCACCTGCGTATAAGGAGGCTTCGCTGACTTCATGAGCGCGCCGCCAAAAATCGTAACAGGCTCCAGTTTGGCTCCGCGGGGGCAGCTTTATCGTGCTGCAATCGTGGGCGCGGGCTCGCTCAAAGGGAAAGAAGTCGCTGAGATGCTCAGCGAGCGAAACTTTCCGGCGGCGGATATTCGTTTGCTCGACGACGACGAGTCCATTGGCCAGCTCGAAGCGACGGGCGACGAAATGAACTTTATCCAAAGCTTGCGTACGGAGCAGTTTACGCAGGTGGATTTTACTTTTTTTGCCGCCGACGCGCAGTCTACGCTCGGTAGCTGGAAACGCGCTCGGGACGCGGGTAGCGCGATCATCGACCTCTCTGGCGCTTTGGAAAAGGAAGCTGGCGCCCAAGTGCGCTCACTCTGGATTGAGCGCGAGCGGGGAAAAATGTGGCAGCCGGAATTACAGCCTGTTCCGTGCGTGGTGCCGCATCCTGCCGCCGTGGCATTGGCTTTGCTTTTGCTGCGAGCCCGCAAGGCTGGCGCTATCCGGAGCGCGGTCGCGACCGTGTTTGAACCAGCCTCTGAGCAGGGACAAAAAGGCATGGACGAACTGCATCAGCAAACCGTTAACCTGCTGTCTTTTCAGAACCTGCCGAAGGAAGTATTCGATGTGCAAGTGGCTTTCAACATGGTTGCGCGTTATGGGCAGAAATCGCAACTGTCTCTCGATTCTCTGGAAGCGCGCGTGCGACGGCAATATCAGGAGCTTGCGGGAGCGGATGCTCCCCAACCTGCGCTGATGATGCTTCAGCCTCCGGTTTTTCACGGCAATGCGCTAAGCATTTTTGTGGAGATGGAAAAGCCGGTCAACGAAGCAAAATTGTTGGAGGCGCTGGGTGGCGATCACGTGACCCTGGCCGCAACGCAAGACGATGATTCACAGCCGAGCAACGTAAATACGGCTGGGCAGCCCAACATTCTGGTCTCGTTGAAAAGCGACTTGTCCAACCCCAATGGGATCTGGATTTGGGCGGCGGTCGACAACTTGCGGGTGGCGGCCATGACCGCGGTCGAATGTGCTGAAAGCATGATCGCAACTCGCCCGCTGGGAAAAATCCAATGAGCTCGTGGAGGGCTGGATGCCGGGCGTCGTGGTGCCCAGCATTGATTTGCCTGATGCTGCTGCTGGCGAGCGAGGGCTGCGGATATCACACGGCTGGGCGCGCGGTTCAGCTTCCGGAAAACGTTAAGACAATTGCCGTCCCTGCGTTCGTAAACGAGACCAGCACCTACCATATCGAACAACTGCTTACTTCGTCGGTGGTACGCGAATTCACGACTCGCGCGCACTATCACATTCTTAACGATCCTGGAGAGGCGGCTGATGCCACTTTGCGCGGAACCGTGCTTTCAACTTCCGCATCGCCGCTTACGTATAATTCAACCACCGGACAAGCCGCCAGCGTTCTGGTGGTGGTAAGCATGAAAGTGTCGCTTACCGACCGTCAAGGCAAAGTCCTCTATCAGAATCCCTCTTACTTATTTCGCGAGCAGTACGAAGTCTCGCAGAACCTGGCCAGTTTTTTTGAAGAAGATTCGCCTGCTTTCCGGCGGCTCTCCCAGGATTTTGCCCGTACCCTCGTCTCCAACATTCTGGAGGGCTTTTAGATGCTAGAGTGGCAACAGGTCGTCGTTAGTCGTTAGTCGTTGGTCATTAGTCGGTCGCCAATCATTGCTTTGCCAGCCTTTGTTTTTGGCCAACGACCAACGACGCATTCGGGAGATTTTTTGATGCGGGCTTTCGCCCAGGCGGAGCGATTTGTCAGCGAACTTGAGTCGCGCAGGTTGCGCGGCGCCTATGTTTTCGTGGGTGACGAAGCTTTCTTCCGCAAGCGCTTTCGCGATGCCATTCTTGAGCATCTGGTTCCGGTTGATCTGCGCGATTTCAGCATATTTGAATTCGATCTGGCGGAAAACGATCTCGCCGAAGTTCTCGATCGCGCCCGCACGCCCTCGCTGATGGCGCCGTTTCAGGTATTTTTCGTGCGCGGCGTTAAAACTCTTTTTGGGCGCGGGTCGAATGACGAAAAGCTTGCGGCCGTCGAAGAGTATTGCAAGAATCCGAATCCGGACGCCCTCATCGTATTCGTCGCCGATCACATCAGCATTCCTGCCGACGTCCGTCGCATGGAGATGCAGGATAAAGAGCGCTACCAGCGCATTCGCGAAACCATGGGTCAATACTGCGGGATCGTCGAACTGGCGCGCGTGGAAGAGGGCGAGGCGGTACGCTGGATTTCGGAATTTTGCGCCAGCCGCGAGGTCCCGGTAAAAATCGAACCCGACGGCGCGCGCGAATTAGTTGATGCCCTCGGCGGCGACATGATGATGATCTCCAACGAACTGGAGAAGCTCATGCTGTACGTGGGAGCGAAGAATCGCATCACGCTGGGCGACGTGGAAACCATGGTGCTGGCCGCCAAGCAGCGCTCGCTGTACGAGTTGACGGACGCAATCTCGGGCAAAGAGCGCGTGCGCGCGCTGGAAATACTGGATGCAATTTTGTCCTCGGGCGATGGCGAAGAGGCCGCCATCGGACACATCTACATGCTGGCCAAGACCTTTCGCCAGATGCTGGTGATCCTCGAGCGCAACGTGCGCGACCAGCGCATGCTTTGGGCCGCGTTGTGGCAGGGCTTCCGCGTACCTCCGTTTGCCGCTGACGACATTATCAAGCAAGCTCGCCGGTATAAATCGCGACGAGATTTGACACGCGCGATTCGTCTCGTGGCCAAAGCCGATCTGGCGCTGCGCTCGAATCCCGTGAGCAAGCGGATGGTGTTGGAACGGCTGGTGATCGATTTGACGAGCGAGCCGAGACTCGAAACGCCGGGATGGATGCAGGAACAGTTGCCGGTGTGAAGGGTACACTCTAGCTGCTAGCTTGTGCCTTCCGAATAACAAATGCCGTGGCGCTATCTCATCGAAGGGCCGTGGATCGTCTTCATAGCTTATTGGGCGGTGGGTGCGCTCAAGACGCGGCGCACCACGCGGACTGAAACGTTTGCTTCGCGCTATGGCATTCTTTTTCTTGAAATCGTGGGCTTCGTTCTGCTCTTTCGCGACGACGCGGCGATTGGTTTTCTAGGAAACAGAGTTATCACGCGCACTTATGCTATGGCCGTTACTGGCGTGGCTCTCACCTGGGCTGGCATTGCGCTCGCGCTGTGGGCGCGCTGGCATCTGGGGCAATACTGGAGCGCGCGCATCACGATCAAAGAAGATCACAAGCTGATCCGCACCGGGCCGTACGCGCGGTTTCGGCATCCCATTTATTCTGGACTGGATCTCGCGGCCATTGGCTCAGCGCTGGCAATAGACCGCTGGCGATGCGTGATAGGAGTTTGCCTGATTATTCTGGGTTACTGGATCAAAGCGAGAAGAGAAGAAGGCATGCTAAGAGCACAGTTCGGAGACGATTTTCGGGAGCATTGCCGGCAAACTGGATTCTTGCTTCCTCGCGTGCGAGCGACCTCTACTTCATCGCATTGACGCGAACGCCCAGGCGCGACTTATAACGGGCGGCCGTATTCTTGTGCAACGTGCCCTTCTGGATAGCTTTGTCGAGCGCCGAAACCGTTGCGCGGTAGGTCTGCTCGGCGGCTTGCTTGTCGCCCTTTTCGATGGTCTCGCGCAGAGTTCGCAGCGCGGTGCGCAGGCGGGAAGTGTTGGTGCGATTGGTAGCCGTGCGCTTGGTAGTTTGACGGGCGCGCTTGAGCGCCGAAAAATGATTAGCCATGTCTGATTCGTTACCTTCGTGTGAACAGCGAGATATTCGGGCAGTACCGAATCACTGATTATATGGGAGCATATCTTGACCGGTCAAATACATGGTATTGCCCATCACCCTCACTACGGACCCGCTGGCCCGGCTGAAAGTTCTGCTTGAGTCCTCAACCCCAATTGTAGTCATTGAGAGTGTGGAGGAGGTCCGCGCGGTTCGCCTGGTTCGAGCAGCGTGTGTCGCGCTGAACCTTGCCGCCTACGAGTGGACGATCGCCAGCGGACTGGTACGCTGCGGCAGCGACGTGGGCGAAATCATCCCTGAGGTCCGCGGATCGAGCTCGGCTTATAGCGCAACCGCAGTTCAGGAAGCTCTGATCAACACTAAAGCGATCTATAACAGCCAGGATCCAGCCCAGATGCTGGCTAACCTCGAGGGGATTTCTTTGGAAGCCGCCTTCATTTTGAAGGACCTGCACCGCCACATGGATGAGCCGGTCGTGGTTCGACGGATTCGCGACGTAGGCCAGAAATTTTCCGAGCACCGCCGCACCATCATTCTCACCGCACCGAAGATCGACATTCCGGCCGAGTTAAGAGGGCTAGTGGAATTTCTCGAACTGCCTCTTCCCGACCGGCGCCGCTTGCGCCAGATCATCGACGAGGTGGTCGTCAGAATCTCCAGGAACCATACGCTGCAGCGGAAACTGGATCCCAAAGGCTACGATGCCGTGGTCGAAAGCCTGCGCGGCCTGACCGAGGAAGAAGCAGAGCGCACCCTTTCGCAGGCTTTGGTGACGAGGTACTCTCTGTGCCCTGAAATTGCAAATGATGTGGTGGAAACCAAGAAAGCGTTGCTGCGGCGCTCTGAAATGCTGGAGTTCGTGGAAGCGGACGAAGCTTTTTCCAACCTCGGTGGAATGGATAATCTGAAGCGCTGGCTCGCAGAGAGGCGCGGAGCGTGGGAAGATTCGGCGCGCGATTTCGGACTGGAGTCGCCACACGGCGTAATCATCCTGGGCGTGCAGGGATGCGGAAAGTCTCTATGCGCGCGGGCCGTGGCCGGTGAGTGGAATCTGCCGCTGGTGAAGTTCGACACGGCGGCGATCTACGACAAATACATTGGCGAAACGGAGAAGCGCATACGAAAAGTTTTCACCGTCGCCGAAGGACTTGCGCTGTGCGTTCTGTGGATCGATGAATTGGAGAAAATATTTGCCGGAAGCGGGGCGGATTCGGCGTCGGTTGACGCTGGAGTTTCGTCGCGGCTACTGGCGTCGTTCCTCTCCTGGATGCAGGATCGCAAAGCGCCCGTGTTCGTAGCCGCCACCTGCAACAACGTGAGCGCTCTGCCGCCGGAACTGATCCGCAAGGGGCGCTTCGATGAACTTTTCTTCGTCGATTTGCCCAGCCAATCGGAGCGCAAACAAATATTTTCCATTCAACTGGCGAGGCGGAAGCGCAAGCCTGAGGATTTTGATCTCGACAAAGTTGCCGTTGCGGCCGAGGGATATTCTGGCGCAGAAATCGATGCGGCCGTGCAGACGGCGCTCTTTGCCGCATTCTCAGGGAAAACACAACTGTCCACTCCGTTGTTGCTGGACGCTCTGGCCCGAACCGTCCCCCTCTCGGTGACGCGAGCGGAAGAGATTGTTTCCTTGCGCGAATGGGCCCGGACGCGAGCCGTGCCGGCATCCTCGGCAGGCAATAACGGCTAAGTATCGTCGCCATTGACTCCCACCCCGGCGCGGGGTACGCTTTACTCAATGGTAGTGACTTGCCTCCTGGGCATGAGCATGCCGGCTGTTCCCGTCTTGACGCATAATCCTGTTTTGTCTGCAAAGGGGTTGTTCTGCCAGCATTTACCTTGGATAGTCGTGCATCCGGCGCCTCGTTTTGCTCGGGGGAACAGACGCGTCGGCCATCTGTACGTGGGTCCTTTCTCTATATATGGTTCCTCAAAGAGACTGAATGAAGAAAAGTATCGGGATTAGTCCCAACATCGAGACTTTATTTGGCACGCGCGACGAGAACGTGCGCCTGCTCGAAGATGGCCTGAAGGTCACCATTGATCTGCGATCGAATGCCATAGAACTGGAGGGCGCGGCCCGGGACGTGGCTCGCGCGGAGCAGGTTTTTGCTGACTACGAAAGCCTGCAACGCTCCGGATACACTTTCAACAACGGCGACCTGAACAGCATGCTGCGCGTGTTGACCGCAGATTCAACTGCGACACTGCGAGGCCTGGCCGATGCCAGCCGCCAGCGTTCTCTGGGACGTCGGATGGTGCAGCCGAAGAGTGTGAATCAGCGGCGCTATGTAGAGGCTATCGAGAGCCACGATATGGTCTTTGGCGTAGGCCCGGCGGGTACGGGAAAGACGTATCTGGCCGTGGCAATGGCAATTTCTGCCTTGCTGGCCAAACGCGTGAACCGCATCATCCTGGCGCGGCCGGCGGTGGAAGCCGGCGAGCGGCTGGGTTTCCTGCCGGGCACGTTGCAGGACAAGATCGATCCTTACCTGCGTCCGTTGTATGACGCGCTGTATGACATGCTCGATCCGGAAAAGGTGGATCGCTATCTGGAAAAAAATGTCATCGAAATTGCGCCGATCGCATTTATGCGTGGACGCACGTTGAACGATTCATTCGTGATTCTTGACGAAGCGCAGAACACAACCTCGGAGCAGATGAAGATGTTCGTCACCCGTCTAGGATTTAACTCCAAGGCGGTGATTACCGGGGACGTTACTCAGATCGATTTGCCCAACGCGCGGCGCAGCGGTCTGCTTGAGGCAATCGATATCCTGCAGCGGGTGGACGGCTTAACCTTCGTCCACTTCGACGAAGCCGATGTGGTGCGGCACCATCTGGTGCAGCGCATCATCCGCGCCTACGATGAGCATAAGACACATATTGCCGAACAACAGATGCTGCTGCTCGGCGGCGGCAAGAATTCTGACCTGCTGGGAGTGAAAGGCGCTGAACCGAAGAGTTCGTCGAGAGCCGGGGACCGATCTACAGCTTCAGGAGAATAGCGGCAATCCGTGAATGCCGGGACAAGTTGGTTATCTTCCGAAAAAGAATCGCCGGACTCAATCCGTCCTCGCTCGACCGTTTCGTTTTGCGAGCCAGGAAAGCGATCCGCCTGCGTGACACCGTGAATGTGCTGGTAACAAACAGTCACGAACTGCGATCTCTCAACCGGCAGTTCCGGGGAGCAGATAAACCCACGGACGTATTGTCGTTTCCAGCGCCAGCTGCGGGTCAGCACGAAGCAAAACGTCTTGCCGGAGAGCTCGCGATTTCCGTTGACATCGCCCGGGAAAACGCCGACCGGCTGGGACACTCCGTTGCCGATGAAGTTAAAATTCTGGTGCTTCACGGAATCATGCATCTGGCGGGATTCGATCACGAGGACGACAATGGGGAGATGGCTCGTGCCGAGAAGCGGCTGCGGAAGCAATTAAACTTGGTGACCGGTTTGATTGAAAGGACGCCTGCCCCGGGCCATGATCGTCCAATCCGCAAGCGTTCGACGGGTGCGAGGCGAAAAACGGCATGAGTTGGTCCGTCGCATTTGCGCTGATCCCGCTGCTGGCTCTCTTATCGCTGGCTTCCTACGTGGACCGTGTCTACCAGGAGATTGGCAAATTTCTTTCGCGGGAGTTTCAGGACAACATTGACGTCTTCGAGCAAAAAGTCGAACCCATTCTGAACGTGAGCCGAACCCGGGCGTCGCTTTCAATGTCGGTGCTTAAGCAGTTGACCACCGCCACGATCGCTTTGACGGTGGGCTACCTGGTTTTTGCGGACCAGCGCTGGAGCATCTACGAGATCCTGCAAGCGGCAATCAGCCTGATTCTGATCATCATTGTCTTCAACCAGTTTTTGCCGTTTGTTTTTTTCTCGCGCACCACCGGTATGTGGCTGGTCCGCTGGACGTGGCTGCTGCGAATTCTGATTTATGTTGTCCTCCCTGTAACCGTCGTTCTCGGCTTCCTGCAATCGGTGGCATCTCTCACCCGGCACAATAGCCATGAACAACCGGAAAGTGTTTCCGAGGCGGTGGATGCGTTGATTGAAGCGGGGCAGGAGGAAGGGATCATTCAGGAAGGCGACCGCGACCTGATTCAATCCGCGGTGGAGTTCAGCGGCAAGACAGTGCGCGAGGCCATGAAGCCGCGACCCGAAATATTTGCTGTACCGGTAGAGACTACGGTCGAGCGATTCATCGAGATGCTGCGCACCAAACACTACTCTCGCGTTCCGGTTTATTCGCAGAGCATCCACAACATCAAAGGCATTGTGTATGCCCAGGATGTCCTGCAGGTGCCGGACACCGAGGCCGGCAAGCGCACCCTCGACACGCTGATGCGGCGCGACGTGTACTTTGTGCCCGAGAGTAAACTGGGCAGCGACTTGTTGCGCGAGATGCAAAAAAACAACATTCGCATGGCCATTGTCGTTGACGAATACGGCGGCGTCGCCGGTCTGGTGACGATCGAGGATCTCGTCGAAGAGATTGTGGGCGAAATTCGCGACGAACATGAGAAGCCGGAAATTGTCAGGGAGAATGAGCAGTCTTATATCGTTTCCGGAGGAATGGATGTAGACCGGCTCGCGGAGCTTTTCGGTACGAAACCGGAGGGGCGAGAATCGGCCACTGTGGCGGGCCTGGTGAGCGAACTTGCCGGGCACATCCCGCGACGCGGCGAAACGGTGGACGACGACGGCCTGCGGTTCGAAGTTCTGGAGTCGACGGACCGCAAGGTTGAGCGCGTCAGGATCTCTGCCGTGCAGCCCCAGCAGATGAAGCTGATATAAAAGCGGGCTTCGGCTTTCGGCAAAACCCTTCGGCTTAGCATTCATTCATCAAGCCACCATCAGCGCCAGCGCGCCTGTTATAGTCGGAATGCTGGGTGTGGTCTTCAGTTGCTGGCCTTCGGCATCGAGTTTGAAGTCTCGAAATTTTGCCGCAGCCCGAAAGCCGAGGCCCAAAGCCCGCCTCTTATGCCCTTCCGCTCCGGTTTTGTTTGCATTCTCGGCCGTCCAAACGCAGGCAAGTCTACGCTGCTCAATGCTCTGGTAGGGGAAAAGCTCGCAATTATTTCTCCTAAGCCGCAGACCACGCGCAACCGAATCCAGGGTGTCCTCAATATTCCGAAAAGCAAAGGCCAGAGCGGCGCGCAGATCGTTTTAATCGATACACCGGGCGTGCACAAGCCGGACAGCTCCCTCGGACGTAAGATGATGGTCGAGGTGCGCGAGGCTCTCGAAGGTTGCGATGTCGTTCTCCTGATCATGGACGCAACCCGCAAATTGGACCAGCGCGATGAGTTCGCCATCCAGATGCTGAAACATTCGTCGA
Organism: Acidobacteriota bacterium; assembly: GCA_013289765.1. Lineage (GTDB taxonomy): Bacteria > Acidobacteriota > Terriglobia > Terriglobales > Acidobacteriaceae > Sulfotelmatobacter. Next base: position 21,165 of record JABCZI010000016.1, on the reverse strand, counting down.
CGAAAGTTTGCCTGGTGCTGAATAAAGTTGATTTGTTGAAGGGCGGAAAAAGCCGGCTGTTGCCTCTGATCGAGGAGTACAAGAAGCTGCATCCATTTCACGCCATCATCCCAATTTCCGCACTGAAACGCGATGGATTGGACATACTGCTGAAGCAAGTGACGGCGGCCTTGCCGGCTGGCCCGGCTTATTTTCCAGAAGACCAGGTCACTGATCAACCGGCGCGATTCATGGCGGCGGAAATCGTGCGCGAGCGCGTTCTGATTGAGACCGAGGAAGAGCTGCCATACGCGACCACCGTAATCGTCGACAATTTTGAGGAAGGCGCCAAGCTGACGCGCATAGCGGCAACGATCTACTGCGAACGAGAAGGCCAGAAGGGCATCCTGATCGGCAAGAAGGGGCAGATGTTGAAACGGATTGGCACCTCGGCGCGACTGCAAATCGAACGCATGGTGGGGACCAAAGTCTTCCTGGAACTTTACGTCAAAGTGAAACCCAACTGGCGTGAATCTCGCGGCTTTGTAGAAGAACTCGATTGGAGACGGCAATTAGCACATTTGACTGACGGACGTGCCGAACCACCAACTGCATCGGCTCGGATTGAAGACCAGAGGAAGAACCGCAGGCAACAGACACATTAACAACGCCAATTCGCGGAAGGACGCGATTCGCACGTTAGCCGGCGCCCTTCAGTCATACCCGCAGGTTTGTCGTAATTGAGCTTCGGCAGCTAGAATCAAAACACCACAGTGCCGCATCGTAGTTTACGGGCCCAAAACATGTCATCGGTGGATTCTTCGGACCAGTCTCTCCCAGAAAAAGATTTTGATCCTGACAAACTGGATTTGATTTTGCGGGTGACGCTTGCCGCAGATCGCAATGCGGTAGATCCAGTCGTGCAAGAAGTGATGGCCGTAGTCCGCCAGATGAAGGATGTGGACGGCAAGGAAGATGCCATCGAATTAGCTCTGCAGGAAGCGCTAGCCAACGCTGTGATTCACGGAGCCAAGGAAGATCCCACAAAGACCGTGGAGTGCCTGGTGAGCTGCGATGACGAACGGGGCATTTTGATTGTGGTGCGGGATCCAGGCACAGGTTTTCGTCCGGAAGCCATTCCGGGCTGCACCGTAGGAGAGAATGTTTATTCCAACCACGGGCGCGGGATTTTTCTGATCAATCAATTGATGGATAAGGTAGAGTTCCGGAAAAACGGCACTGAAATCCACATGATCAAGCGGTAGATAGTACTTTTGTATCCCATCCCACCTCTCAGCTTCGCTCGGGATGACAAGGAGTGTGCGATCAATCACAAGCGCGCCTTCGCGCGGTGTGTTATTCCTTGACCGCGATACCCAACGTTTTCATCTTGCGGTAAAGATGGCTGCGCTCCAGGCCTAGGACCTCGGCGGCGCGCGTGACGTTGCCGTGATTTTCATCGAGCTTCTTCAGGATAAAATCCCGCTCGTAGGCGTCCCGTGCCTGGTGCAAGGTAGTGAACTCGCTGCGGGCTGCGCGCCGGTGGCCGTCCCGATAGACCAGTGGAGGCAGATGTTTGCGGTCGAAGCGCGTGGTCATGGGATTCATGATCACAATCCGCTCAATCACGTTACGCAATTCACGGACATTGCCGGGCCACGAATAGCGCATCAGAGCCTCAACCGCGTCGTCGGTGATTTCGCGCGGACGCCGTCCATATGTTGCAGCGAGATCTTTGAGAAAGTGCCGGGCGAACAGAGGAATGTCTTCTTTTCGATCGCGCAACGGCGGAACGAAGAAGGGAATCACATTCAATCGATAAAAGAGATCTTCGCGGAAATTTCCCTTTGAGATTTCCTCTTCCAGATCCTTGTTGGTCGAAGCGATGATGCGCGCATCCACCATGATCGTTTCATCGCCGCCGAGGGGAGCGACACGCTGTTCCTCAAGAGTGCGCAGCACTTTCGACTGCGTCTTCAGGCTCATATCGCCCACTTCGTCGAGGAACAGCGTTCCTCCGCTCGCCTTTTGGAACTTGCCTTCCTTGTCGACGGCGGCTCCGGGGAACGAGCCTTTGTAATGGCCGAAAAGCTCGCTCTCGATGAGATCTTCGGGAATCGCGGCGCAGTTCACCTCGACAAAAGTTTCGTCCTTGCGCAGGCTTTGCGCATGGATGGCGTGGGCTACCAGTTCCTTGCCAGTGCCGGACTCGCCATAAATCAGAACCCGCCCGTTGGTTGGCGCCATCAGGCCAATCTGCTGGCGCAGCGCTTTCATCGGAACGCTATCGCCCACGATTACGCTTTTCGCGTGCAGTTGCTTCTTCAGGTCGACGTTTTCATGCCGCAGCTTTTTAGATTCGATCGCGTTCTTGACCAGAATCAATGTCTTGTCGATGGAGAGCGGTTTTTCCAAAAAATCGTAAGCGCCGAGCTTGGTGGCGCGGACCGCGGTTTCGATGGTGCCGTGGCCGGAAATCATGATCACTTCGGGAGCGTTGTCGATCTCGCGAATTCTTTCCAGCGTTTCGAGACCATCGATGCCGGGCAGCCAGATATCCAATAGGACGACTTCAAAATTATGGTTGCGCCGTAGTAATTTGAGGCATTCTTCACCGCTCTCGACTGACGTAGCTTCGTAACCCTCATCCGCTAGCACGCCTTCGAGCGATTCACGAATCCCGCTTTCGTCGTCAACGATAAGAAGTTTATGCATGTCGAGGAGTAGTGCTTACGAGAACAGACTCGGGAACGACAGGAAGTTCGACGATGAAGCGCGCTCCCACCGGCTGATTTTCTTCCACGCGAATCGATCCATGGTGCTCCTCGATGACCCGGCTCACAATGGCCAATCCGAGGCCAGTTCCACGCTTGCGGGTGGAGAAGTAAGGTAAAAATAGTTTCTCTTTGAGCTCGCTGGTTACGCCATGGCCGGTATCCGCCACGGTGATTTCGACCGCGTCGCGACTGGCCACCAGGGAAGTTGAAATCTGAATCTCGCGTACCAGTGAATCCTGCATCGCTTCCGCGGCGTTATCGACCAAGTTTGCCACTGCCCGCTTCATGGCCTCTGAATCAGCCATAACCTTGGGAAGATCGGATGCGAGCGACTTGTGCAATCCGATACCGTCGAGCCTTCCGTTGAACATGGAGAGGGCGCCCTCGATGACTTCGTTGATATCGGCGGGCTGCGGCTTCGATGCGGGGAAGCGGGCCAGAGAAGCAAATTCATCGACCAACCGCCGCACCGTTTCGGCCGCTCCGGCAATGGTTTGCGCACACGAGCGAACTACGTCCAACGATGCCTTATCGGGAGGCGTGCCGCGCTCCAGATGGCGCTGAATGCGTTCCGCGGAAAGTGCGATAGGAGTTAGCGGGTTCTTTATTTCATGCGCGACGCGGCGCGCTACTTCGCGCCAGGCAGCCTGTTTCTGGGCCTTTAGAAGATCGGAAAGATCTTCAAATACGATCACGTATCCCGACCGTTCATTTTGATGGCGAAGGGTGGCAACCGTGACTGCAACGTTCAAAGAAGTACGTGGCAGCGGCATCTCCATCTGGCTCGTGGTCATGCCCATGCGGTCGGCGCGGCGAAGAAGAGGTTCCAAATCTTGCAGTACTTCTGCCGGAAACACGTCGGGCAGGAGCGCACCCAGCAGGATGGGATGTTCGTCGGCGTGGCCATCGGGATTGAACATGCGCAACAGGGCCTGATTGACATGAGTCACGCAGTGGCTGGCATCGAGCGACAGCACGCCGGTGGGAATGCTTTCCAGAATGGTTTCCATTTGACGGCGGCGTTGATCGAGTTCCGCATTCGCAATACTCGCATTGCGGCCGGAGGTTTCGATCTGCCGGCGGCTGGTCTCAAGTTCCTCCGCCATTGCATTGAATGAGCGGACCAAATCTCCGATCTCATCGGCGGCGCTTACATCGATTCGATAATCAAGGCGTCCGCGGGAAATTTCCTGCGTCGCCTCGGCCAACGCGGCCAGTGGCCTTGTCACCAGCTTAGACAAGAAGAGCGCCAGCCATGTGGTAACGAAAAGCACCATCATCGTGAGCAGCAAGAGCAGGCCCATGTAAGTGCGGCGGACCAGCCTGCGTTCACGGGCCAACTCGAAGTAGCGTTGCTGGCTGCTCTCCACTTGTTTGACAATCTGAGAGAAGTCTGGCGGAAGCGGGATTGCAACCAAAATCAAACCATTGCTTCCAACCGCGGCGCTGCCCAATGTGTATTCCGTCTGGTCCCAGGTGAAAGGCACGGGGTTCAAGGCGGTCACGTCCCCCAGCGGCAGTTTCGATTTCAATAGCGGCCACGCTGCGGGCACATTAAAACTGGCTTCGGGATTGCCATTCTGCAAGGCGATCGCGAAGCCCCCCTGCAAGGTAATCTCGTGGTTCTTAAATTCGCCGGCGACCGGCGAGAATCCGTGTCCGGCGAAACTGCGCTGCGTCTCGGCTGAGGCGGCAATTGCCATCGCCTCCGAGCGCGCATTCTGCGCCGCGTATTCGGCCAACAAGGCGGCCATCGCGTGGGTATCGGCACGAACTTCCTCTACCGGGGTGGAGAACCATTTATCAATTGAGCGGTTCATCAGCCCGTATGCGAACCAGTACATCACCATGACAGGGACGAAAGAGAGCAGCAGGGCACCCACAACCATGCGTGTGCGAAACTTCGAACCCAGCACTCCCAGTCGACGTTCAGCAAACAGCTTTAGCAGATTGCGCGCCAGGACGAAGGTCAGGGCGACAAAAAGCAACGAGATCAACAACGACAGAGCGTAGAAGACCACAATCTGCTGGTTATTCCCGGGGCGCAACAGAGTGAGGTCGAAAGCGGTTTGCGAAACCAGAATGGCCAGCAGAAAAAAAACCGCAATCGCCAGCAGGATGATGTACTGCTTGCGTTTGGAGGTGTTCGGCAGTCGAGTTGGAGCGATCTGCGTCATGCGGATTCAGCGGTCATTGCTGCTGCAAGTCAGAGAGTGACCCGCTAACGAACAGACAGAAGGTCATTATAGATGCAGATGCCGGTGCCTGAGAGGTCTCGATCTGTAGATGCTCGATAGGCAACGCGGACTTAATGGTCACTGCGGGGCGAGCGCCCCGCGGAGAGTTCTTCCAACAGCGCGCGGTAGGCGGCCTTCGGCTGATAGGTTTGGTCGAAGGGCAATGCCGCACCGCGAGTATGGTGTGAGTGCGAACCAATCCACGAGTACTTGTCGGTGAATCCCCATGTCTGGATCGCAGTGCATCCCGCATTGTTCAAACAGGCGCGTACGATGCGGCGGTACATTTCAGCTTGGCGGGCGAGATCGCTCGGACGAACTGCACCATCGGGTTCCACAGTTAGCGGGACGTCCAACTCGGTAATGTGAACTTGCAGACCAAGCGCCGTCAGCCGCGCAATATTCGCAAAGACCTCGGCGGCGATCGAATCAATGTCCGCGTCGATAGCAGGCACGTGCATCTGAAGTCCAACGCCGTCGATCGGAACTCCATGCCGTTTGAAACTTTTCATCATGGAGTAAATTGCGTCGGACTTTCGATTCAGCCCCTCGCCCTCCGCTTCGTTGTAGAAAAGTAATGCGTGCGGATCGGCCGTATGCGCCCAGCGAAAAACTTGCTCGATGTAGGCGGTTCCTTTCTCGGACAATCCAATTCCGGGCTGGTTGTACCAGATAGAATCGCGGACTTTCCCGTTCTCATCGGTCGCTTCGTTGATTACATCCCAGGCGAAGACTTCACCATGGTAGTGCGTCATCACTCGGGTGATGTGTTCGTGCAGGATTCGCGAGAGCTGCCGGGCGGTAAAGTGGTCTTTCGTCAGCCAGTCGGGATTGTCATGGTCCCAAACCAGGCAATGGCCGCGGATTTTCATCCGATGAGCCTGCGCGAACCGCACTACTTCATCTCCTTGGCGAAAATCGTAGGTAGAGTTGTTGGGGCGCAGCGCCGGCCATTTCATCGCATCCTCGGGCTCAACCATGTTGTACTGGTGAGCCAGAGTTTGCGTGTAGGCAGACTCCGAAAACAGGTGAGGACGAACAGCTGTGCCCACCAACAGTCCTGCATCGTCTGCCGCCTGCCGCAGCGACTGTGCGCCACACACAACCGTAATTATTGCTACCAAGGAGAGAGATCGCGAAAAATGTTTGAACATGTGAATTCGCAACCAGACTTTTCGGATCTGATATTTGACCCGAGACCTGGAATCCAAGATCTTCGGTATTTAGACCCGAGGCAGGAACTTCTGTAAAGGACATCCGTCACATCGTGCCTGTGATTTTCTGCAATAGTTCTTCCCCACGCCAACGATCAGACCGTGCATTTCGTTGTAGACCTGTGCCAGCGCGGTACGCTTAGCCGTGCTCATGGCCGAAGGGGGATGGGCTGCGCCGCGAAGTCCCGCTTCCAAATGGTGCCTTTCGTCCCCATCGGAATCGGCGACGGAGTGAGCGATGGGCGTCAGCGCTTCCTCGAACAACTTCCTGATTTCCTCGTAGGTTGTGTTTTCGGAAAGAGCCATGTGACGGCCGAGAATCCGCCGGGTATAGGCATCCACCACAAAAACCGGATGGTTGCCGGCATAGAGCAGGATTGAATCGGCAGTTTCCGGCCCAATGCCGTGCAAACTGAGCAGTTCTTCCCTTAACTTTTCTGTGCGACGAGCCAATAACTTTGTCAGAGAACCTTTGTACTGTTGGTCCAGAAACTCGACAAACAGTTTCAAATGTTTTGCTTTCTGCCGAAAATATCCGGCAGAACGAATCAGGCGTTCAAGCTCTTCCAGCGAAATCCCGCGGATCCCTGAGACAGTGAGCACATGTGCCGCGCGAAGGTTCGCCAAAGCCTTTTCGACGTTAGTCCACGCAGTGTTCTGTGTAAGAAAAGCGCCCACGATTACTTCGAAGCGCGATTGTGCCGGCCACCAATGCTGCGGTCCCCAGGCACGAAACAGAGCTCGATAGTAGGTACGAATCTGAAGTTTTTCCTGGTCGAGCGCCAAAATTAGAAGATCCTCTTCGTGAAGTGTACGCCGCGTGCAAATGATGCCGCACCCGACGCGCCACAGTTCTATGGAACTTACCGAAGTGCATGTACCTCAACCCAAAACTCGGTCAGCCATACACAAAAAGCTCATTTGGCGTGGGTTCTGAAGCGCGTCTTGCCCGGTGGCCAGCCAGCATTCGAGTCCAAGTACTACGGTAACTGGTGCAGTAATCGACTTGCTGTGACAATTTGTGTCAACACAAAGACACTGCTTTTCTCCCATAGCAACAAGCGGCGCTTCGTGTGAATGCTGGTGTGTCGGCCCGGCGTCTTTCCACTGTGTGGATAGGAGATCGACGTATGTCTCAACGGCTGGGTGACCTTCTCGTCAAAGAGAAGATCATTACCCCGGAGCAGTTGGAACAGGCCACCAAGGCCCAGAAGGAGCAGAACTGCCGCCTGGGCTCCGCCCTGGTGAAGCTCGGCTTCCTCACGGACGAGGATGTCACGAATTTTCTTTCCCGCCAGTACGGCGTTCCCGCCATTAACCTTTCGTATTTTGAAATTGATCCGGCTGTAGTCAAGTTGATTCCGTTTGAAACCGCGAAGCGCTACCAGATTCTTCCCTTGAGTCGCGTGGGGGCGTCGCTCACCATCGCCATGGTTGATCCGACCAATGTTTTCGCGATGGATGACATCAAGTTCATGACTGGTTTCAATATTGAACCGGTGGTGGCCTCTGAGAGCTCCATTATCGCGGGTATCGAGAAATCGTACGGAACAACCACGAAGGAAGAAGATCTCGAAACCGTAATGCAGTCGATGTCGGAAATGAATGAAAGCGACATCGAAGTGCAGGCGGAAGAGCAGGAGATGGAACTGGCGCAGCTGGAGAAAGCTGCGGACGAAGCTCCGGTAGTCAAGCTAGTGAACCTGATCCTCACGGATGCCGTAAAGCGCGGAGCCAGTGACATTCACATCGAGCCTTACGAAAAAGAATTTCGTGTGCGTTTCCGTATTGACGGTGTTTTGCAGGCAATTATGTCGCCGCCGATGAAACTGAAGGACGCCATTACTTCCCGCTTGAAAATTATGGCGAAGCTCGACATCAGCGAGAAGCGCCTGCCGCAGGACGGCCGCATCATGCTGAAGATGAATATAGGCGGCCGCAAGAAGCAGCTCGACTTCCGTGTCAGCACACTGCCGACACTGTGGGGCGAAAAAATCGTGCTCCGCTTGCTCGATAAAGAAAATCTGCGGCTCGACATGACCAAGCTGGGTTTCGAGCCAGAGTCACTGGTTAAGTTCGAGAAGGCCATCCTCAAGCCTTACGGCATGGTGTTGGTCACGGGACCGACGGGATCAGGCAAAACCAATACACTCTATTCCTCCATCTCCCGCCTGAATCAACCTGACACCAACATTATGACCGCAGAAGATCCGGTCGAATTCCAGTTGGGCGGAGTGAATCAGGTTCAGATGAAAGAACAAATCGGTCTGAACTTTGCCGCGGCCCTGCGTTCCTTTCTGCGTCAGGATCCAAACATCATTCTGGTCGGCGAAATCCGTGACTTTGAAACGGCGGAAATCGCGATTAAAGCCGCCCTCACGGGCCACCTTGTGCTTTCTACCTTACATACCAACGGCGCGCCGGAAACCATTACCCGCTTAATGAACATGGGCATTGAACCATTTCTGGTGGCGACTTCGGTTCACTTGATCTGCGCCCAGCGCCTGATTCGAAGGATTTGCAAGGAATGCTCGGAGCCCGTGGAGGTTCCGGTCCAAACCCTGATCGAAGAAGGCTTCACTCCCGAAGAGGCAAAGACCGCGAAGATCCAAAAAGGTAAAGGCTGCGGCGTTTGCAACAACACAGGGTACAAGGGGCGATGCGGTTTGTATGAAGTGATGGAAGTGGACGATGAAATTCGCGAACTCGTACTAGTAGGCGCTTCGGCTGTTGAATTGAAAAAGAAAGCTATCGAGCGGGGCATGATCACGCTCCGGCGCAGCGGACTTATCAAGGTGGCCGCGGGCGTTACCACGTTGGAAGAAGTTGCTCGTGAAACTATTCACTAATTCTTGAAGGCGATAAGGGAAGGAACCACGATCATGGCGTTGTCGTTAAGCGATTTGCTCAAAAGAATGCTGGAGATGAGTGGCAGCGATCTTCACATCACCACGAACTCGCCGCCTCAGATCCGGGTTCACGGTCACCTCGTGCCGCTGGATCTTCCGCAAATGACGCCCGCTGAGACCAAGCAGCTGGCGTATAGCGTGATGACCGATTCCCAGAAGCATCGCTTCGAGGAAAGCCTGGAGCTCGATTTCTCTTTCGGATTGAAGGGACTGGCTCGCTTCCGTGCCAACGTGTTCAACCAGCGCGGCGCAACCGCGGCCGTGTTTCGTGTGATTCCATTTGAGATCAAGTCGTTCAACCAGCTTGGATTGCCGGCTGTAGTGAGTAAGCTGTGCGACAAGCCGCGCGGCTTGGTGCTGGTGACCGGACCAACCGGGTCCGGCAAATCGACAACCCTCGCCGCCATGATCGACAAGATCAATAGCGAACGGCACGACCATATTCTTACCATTGAAGATCCGATCGAATTTGTCCACATGAACAAGAACTGCGTGGTCAATCAGCGCGAACTGCACGCGGACACCAAGAGTTTTACCGACGCGTTGCGCGCCGCTCTTCGTGAAGATCCCGATGTGGTTCTGATCGGTGAAATGCGCGATCTGGAAACTATCGAGTCCGCGCTGCGCATTGCCGAGACTGGTCACTTGACCTTCGGTACCTTGCACACCAATTCGGCGACTTCGACAATCAACCGCATCATCGACGTCTTTCCGGCGCACCAGCAACCGCAAATTCGCGCTCAACTTTCCCTGGTGCTGGAAGGAGTCATGTGTCAAACCCTTCTGCCGACCATCAGCGGCAAGGGCCGCGCCATGATTATGGAAATCCTTATTCCCAACGCTGCGGTACGAAACCTGATCCGCGAAGACAAAGTTCACCAGGTTTATTCGGCCATGCAATCCGGACAGGACAAGTTCGGCATGCAAACGTTTAACCAGGCGCTGGCCACGGCCTATTTCCAGAAGCAAGTTTCGCTTGAAGTAGCGATACAACGCTCTAGTCATCCAGAAGAGCTTCAGGAAATGATTAACCGCGGCGCCGGCTTGACCAAGGGGTCGGCTCCGGCATCCCCACTGGCGAAGGGAGCAGCACCCGCCAAGCGCTAAGGATATGAAACGGCATCGTGAAGGACGGCTCGCGATGCGCGGAGAATAACGAATTGCGCCGCCGCATGAAACGATATCGACAAACTGAGGAGAGGCCAAAACCATGCCAGTTTTCACATTTTCGGGCAAGGATGCTTCCGGACAAAAAATTTCCGGGGAACGCGTAGCACCAAACAAGCAGGCGCTGGGGCAGCAATTACGGCGCGAGCGTATTACCCCGGGAGCAATTCGGGAAAAGGGCAAAGAGTTTGTTATGCCCACTTTCGGGACGAGCAAAGTGAAGGTCAAGGACATTGCGATTTTCTTCCGCCAGTTCTCGGTGATGATTGATGCCGGGTTGCCGCTGGTACAGTGCCTTGAAATTCTGGCGGCCAACCAGGAAAACGTGACATTCCAGAAGACACTGACGGGCGTCCGCACCACAGTGGAAGGCGGCGCTACCTTGGCGAATGCCATGCGACAGTACCCAAACGTGTTCGACGACCTCACTACCAACATGATTGAGGCGGGGGAAACCGGCGGTATTTTGGACATCATCCTGCAACGATTGGCGACTTACGTCGAGAAAGCAGTGCGCTTAAAAGCGGCTGTGAAATCAGCATTGATCTACCCCGTGGCTGTAGTCAGCATCGCTACGCTAATCGTCGGGGCTCTGCTTAAGTGGGTAGTGCCGATCTTCTCCAATCTGTTTAGCGGGCTGGGTGTCACGTTGCCGCTGCCCACTCGCATCGTGATGGGCTTAAGCGCGTTTGTGCAGGGTTTCTGGTGGGTGTTCATTGCGGGGACCGTGGGTATAATCTTCGGCCTTAAGCAGGTCCGCAAACATCCCCGGGGACGCTACTACTTCGACAAAACTCTACTCATGTTGCCGGTTGTCGGCCCGCTCTTGCGCAAGATTGCCGTTGGCCGATTTACGCGCACCCTGGGCACCTTGATCACATCGGGCGTTCCTATTCTTGAGGGCTTGGCGATTACTGCCAGAACTTCCGGCAATGCCGTCCTCGAAGAAGCGCTGATGAAAGTGCGGAAAGCGATTGAAGAAGGCCGCACTATTGTGGATCCGCTGAGAGAGTGTGGCGTGTTTCCCAACATGGTGACGCAGATGATCGGGGTTGGCGAGGCGACCGGCGCCATGGACAATATGTTGCAGAAGATCGCCGACTTCTACGAAGACGAGGTGGACGCTGCTACCAAAGACATGCTGGCCATGCTGGAACCAGTCATCATCGGCGTACTGGGCGTAACCATCGGAGGCATCGTGATTTCGCTTTACATGCCATTGTTCGCCATGATTGCGAAGTTGGCTGGATAAGAAAAGATTTGGCTGGCAGGCCGCAGTGTGAAGGCGGCCTGTCAGCATTTTGCGAAATGCTGTCGGGTTTATCGCGCGGCAGGATTGGTCCCGGAGCAATGACGGCTTGGGATTCTGCAAGCCCATCGCAACCTCAAATGCAATCAACTTTCGATGAGCGGAATTGGCTGGCTTGGCTGGTAAAAGTACGGATATTAATCCTGACTTTCCTGCTCGGAATCCAGTTGGCAGTCACGCGGTTGACCCCCGCCCGTCTGCCGATGCGTCTTTTCCTCAGCACCATCCTGCTGTGGTATACCCTCTCGCTCTTCTATGTGCTGCTGCTGTCTTTCTGGAAGGAGCACCGGCTCCAGGCCTCGTTGCAAGTATTGACCGATCTGATCATGGTCAGCCTGGTGATCCATGAGACGGGGGCCTGGGACAGCTCGTTGAACTTTCTGTACCCTCTGGTCATCATTGTGGCCAGCATCTTGCTTCCTCGGGTATGGGCGCACTTGGTCGCCTCGCTCGCCTTCATCCTTTATGGCGCTGTTCTCGAACTCAATTATTACGCAGTAATACGGTCTTACAGTTCAACTCAGCCTGAACCAAAATTGCTGCAAGGAATCATATTTATAAATCTGTTCGCATTCCTGATGGTTGCCTATCTGTCCAGCTTGCTGGTCGCAAAATTACGCGAGGCGCGAGGCGAGTTGAAAAGCGCGAGCGGAGCGCTCGAAGATCTTCAAATTCTGCATGAAAATATCATCCAGTCCATCAGCAGCGGACTGATCACTACCGGTCTCAACGGCCGAATCACTTTGGTCAACAACGCCGCGCAGAAACTTCTGGAGCGGAGGCCCGATCAGTTGCTGGGAAATCCAGTGACGGGATTATTTCTCGATTTACTGCCCAATGGCGAGTCGCGGACGCACGCGGAGGTTCGCTTCGATACGCCGAAAAATTTCCGCAAGACCGTTCGAGTAAGGGTAGCTCCGTTGAATGTGCCCGACCGCGGGCCGCTCGGGTTTCTCTATGCCCTGGACGACTTGACCGAGATCCGCCGACTGGAGCGCGAAGTGCGCTTACAGGATCGCCTGGCAGCCGTAGGCCGGCTGGCAGCGGCGATTGCCCACGAGATTCGCAATCCACTCACTTCGATCGCAGGATCAGTCAGTATGCTTTCTGGCGTACCGGAATTGGGTGAGGAGCACCGCCGGTTACTCGATATCGTGACCCGCGAATCGCAGCGTCTGAACGGGATTATCACCGATTTCCTGGCTTACTCGCGCGGCAAAAAGTATAACTTCGAAAAAGCCGATCTGGTGCAGTTGCTGGAGGACACCATCACTCTCGTACGGCATCGCATGACCGCGGAGAGCACGGGCATCACCATCGAATGCCAGTTTGCGGCTCCGGAGGCGTGGGTGCTGGCCGACGGAGACAGAATTAAGCAGGTCTTTTGGAATTTTGCCGAGAACGCGATTCGCGCGATGCGCGATGGCGGCACTCTCAAGGTGGCGATCGAAAACCTGGGGAACGACTGGCAAGTGAGTTTTGCGGATACAGGGACAGGGATGACAGCGCAACAGACTGAAAAAATATTCGAACCCTTCCAGTCGGAGTTTGAAGGTGGAACTGGTCTCGGATTGGCGGTGGTCTATCAGATCGTACAAGCCCATGAAGGTAAAGTGTGGGCTAGGTCAAAGCCCGGGCAGGGAACTACGTTCGTGCTGAGGTTGCGACGACTGGACGCGGAAAGAGAAGCGGTTCGAACTCCCGAAGCTGAAACCTCGACTGAATCTCTCACCGAATCCCCGTGGCAAACGCCGCCCAGTGCTGCACTCGCGAGGGTTGCGGCGGAAGGGAGGCAGCGTGGCTAACATCCTGGTTTGCGACGACGAGCGCTCCATCTGCGAAATGCTCGACATTGCTTTGCGCCGCGAGGGGCACCGCGTCGAAACGGTGCAGTCCGGCCAGGCGGCTAAGAACAAGATCGATGGCAATCTCTTCGACCTGATTATTACCGATATCAAGATGCCTAACATCGATGGCATCGAAGTTCTGCGCCATGCGCATCGCGTCTCGCCTGACTCCCCGGTAATCCTTATTACTGCCGTCGACGATTACGAAGCCGCGGTGGAGGCAGTCAAGGCCGGAGGCGCGTCCGATTACATTCGCAAAAGTCCTGGACTAGTGGATGAAATCAAGCTGGCCATCAACCGTGTGCTCGAAAAACTCTCTCTCAGCAAACAGAACTTTGCGCTGCGCCGCGACGCCGCGTCCCACAACTCGCTCGATAACATTATCGGTTCGAGCGCAGCGATGGAGAAGCTGAAGCATACGCTGCGCACCGTTGCCTCGACCGCGAGCACGGTCTTGATTCACGGCGAGAGTGGTACCGGGAAGGAGCTGGTAGCCCGCGCGGTTCACATCTGTTCGCCTCGCGCTACCGAACCGTTTGTGTCGGTGAATTGCGGAGCCTTCCCAGAGTCTCTATTGGAAAGCGAACTCTTCGGTTACTTGAAGGGAGCCTTCACAGGAGCCAATCAGAACAAGCGGGGACTGTTCGAGGTGGCCGACGGCGGCACAATCTTCCTCGACGAAATCAGCGAGATGACCCTGGCGATGCAAGTGAAACTGCTCCGCGTGTTGCAGGAACGCACGGTGCGGCCGGTCGGCGGGACCAGCGAAATTCCTATCGATGTCCGAGTCATTGCCGCCACCAATCGCGACCTTGACAGGGCGGTCGCTGAAAATCTCTTCCGCGAAGACCTCTACTATCGCCTGAACGTGATTCCGATTCGGGTGCCTAACTTGCGGGAACGCCGGGAAGACATTCTTCTTTTGGCCAATCACTTCTTGAAAAAATATGCGGCGGCCGCCAACCGCAGCATCTTGCGTGTCAACAAGAATTCGCTCGATGCTCTTTGCGATTACGAGTGGCCCGGCAATGTCCGGCAGTTGGAGAACACGGTCGAGCGGGCGGTTGCGCTGGAGATGAGCGACGAGTTGCACGTCGAACTGCCGGCGGAGCGGCCTAAGGTTCGCGCGGCGGCCGCAGGCGTGGGAATTGTTGGCGGCATGTCCGAGATAACCGCCGGAGCGATTCTTCCTGAAGGTGTGGGAATGGAAGTTTATGTAGCCAACATCGAGCGCGGACTGCTGCAGAATGCTCTCGAGCACTCAAGCGGGGTGCAGACCAAAGCGGCAGATCTGCTGGGAATTTCTTACCGCTCATTTCGGCATTTGATGAAGAAGTACGAATTGTAGCCGTCAGCTTTTCTTCAACTGCTGCTTCCATCCCAACACACGTGCCTTCGCGCCTTCAGCCTCAGCCTCGGGGATCATTCCTTTTTTCTGATAAAGGACTGACAAGCTAGTGTGGGCGAGCACGTCATCCGGATCTAACTCCGTGATCTGCTGTGCCACTGCGATCGCCTCATCGTAGCGCTGCAAATCCTGCAAGGCTCGGGCCAATCCGTGCATGGCCTCGGTGAATGAGGGATCGGCTGCGAGCGATCCGCGATAGGCCGCGACGGCCTCTTCCAACTTGCCATCCGCCATCAAATCCAGTGCGGCATAGTAGTGGTCTTCGGCCTTCTGGCGGGCGTCTGCGTCTGACATGAATGGAATTTCCTGGGCGGAGAAAGAATTTTAGCATGCTGCAACTTGCAGAGGTTCTCATTGTCTTTGGTCCAAGGAGAAACCAAGGTCCCCTTCGACTTTGCTCAGGGCAGGCTCTCGCTCTGCTCGGGATGACAAATTGTTTGGCTGCGCGGTCAACCTGCGGCTTTCTATGGTCGAACTGTGCCTTCTATAGTTATCATGCTCGCATGCGCCATTCGGTCCGCTTTTTGTGGAATGCTACGAAAGGTCATCGCCTCACCCCGTGGCGAAGCCCATATCTTCTGTGGCGCATCGAGACTTACTGCGGCGTAAAGATGACGCAAATCGGTTTTCTCGAATTCTGGGAATTTCTGTGGCGGGAGCGCGTTAGCCTCTGGCGATTTCTGAAGTGGACAGCCGAAATGGAGCGTTACGCTCATCCCAAGCCAAAAAGCGTGTAGCGAAGCTACGCGCCCTTGCCGGCCGCTGCAGCCTCACCAAGAGTAATTGTGACGTCGGTCCCTTTGCCGGCTCCAGTCAACTGGACCGCGGCCCCGCGGTTCGCAGCAATCTCCAGGAAGCCCATACTTCCAAGAATGCCAAAGACCTCTCCCGGAGCACCCTCGGCGTAGACGTTATGCATCTCGCTGATCTCATGGCTTCCGACGACGATCTTGAATGCCTTGGCTCCAGCTGCGAAAAGCGCCGGAGCATCCTGGGGCGTGATGTTGGTAATGAGGTTTCCGAAGCGGTCGACTTTTAGTACCACCCCGCGCAGGCGGTTGGCATCAACGGCTTTTGGCTTGGGCGCCGAGAAGCGAACGTATTCCTGCACTTCTTCTCCGAACTTGAGTGTGTCAACTTCTTTTGCCAGATACGCGGCGATGGGGGCAAAAATATCGCGCGCATGGAAGGTATTGCTTACCGGCTGCAGAAAGTAATGTTCGGAGGTGATGTGCCGTACGTGCATGCGCTCTTCGCGGGCGTAGACCAGAGAAAGCACGCCATTGTCCGGCGCCACGAAATGATGCTTGTCGCTCGACGCCAAAATTGGACGCCTTGCTGTACCGACACCTGGATCCACCACCACCAGATGTACGGTGCGGGTCGGGAAGTAGGAATAGGCTTGCGAAATAGTGAGCGCGCCATCGAGAACATCGAAGGCTTGCACCGAGTGGCAGATGTCGATAATCTGCGCATCCGGCACAATGTCCAGGATCACGCCTTTCATCGTACCCACAAAGTGGTCATTGTTCCCGAAATCGGTGGTCAGGGTAATGATCGGACGATTCGCCAAGGTTGCCTCTCGATGGAAGACACAGTCCTCCCAGAAAGTCGAAAGTAATTGCTGCCGGGGGTGCCGTCAAGGCACTGAGGTAATGACGGTGTGAGCAGGGCAGCCGATCCAAAGCAGGCAGATCGTTGATTTATAGAAATTCCAGTTGATGAATTCTAGGTGACAGATTTTTGCAAACATGAAAACCGGCACAGGTTCATATCGATTTCTTCGGTTTCAGAAGGAGATTTCTTCGGGTTCAGAGGGAGAAAGAGACGGGCGGAAAGATTGGGTTGACGATATTTCGTTTCAGTTGCTATAGTTGTTGAGTTCCGCGAGTTCATCCAAGCTTGCTGTGTGCCGTGGGTTTCCGCAGAGTTCTGCGGATGCCTGCGCTAGAGCTGTTGAGAAATGCGTTTCCGGTAATGTACAATTAAGTAGTAGCAAGGTTCCCGGAAATTTTCCTCGCTGAAACGTTCCTGCGCTGCCTTTCGCCCTATCACGAGAGCTGCTGTCGCGACTGAAGTGAGTCGAGAAGTAGTTTGCGAGAGGATATGCAGGACAGAAGCTGGCGATACGGAGCACTCCCGTAGTTTTGGCCGGGTGCCACCGTCGGCGGCAGAAATCAGATTGGGACCCAAAATCTCTCTCCGTGATTCACCTGCGGCGAGAAGCATGGCTGGGCGATTGTGCCTGCCAGCCCGGATCGCGTAATCGGCGCCAGGAAGTTGAGAGTGCCGTGCGTTGCGCGCGACGAGCTTGAACGCGTGCGACTCTGGCCCGACTCAGTGCGTGGCTTCTGTTGCAAGCGCCCAGTTGGGAGAGTTTAGTACTTAGCAATTAAGGAGCGGCGAAGAGTGCCTACTTTTAATCAATTGGTAGCTCAGGGGCGGAAGCGGCCACGGTACAAGACGGCCAGTCCAGCTCTCGAAGGATGTCCGCAGAAGCGCGGAGTTTGCACCCGCGTGTACACGCAGACGCCGAAGAAGCCGAACTCCGCGCTGCGCAAAGTGGCGCGCGTACGGCTGACCAATGGAATTGAAGTCACGACCTACATCCCAGGCGTTGGCCACAACCTGCAGGAGCACTCGATTGTGCTGATCCGCGGCGGCCGCGTGAAAGATCTGCCGGGCGTTCGCTATCACGTGATTCGCGGCACACTGGATGCAGTTGGCGTGGCCGGCCGCCAGCAGGGACGTTCGAAATACGGCGCCAAGCGCGCCAAGAAGGGCTGAGAAATAAATGCCTCGTAAAGGACATACAGCAAAGCGGACCGTACCAGCCGACGCCGTTTACGGCTCGAATCTGGTTACGAAGTTCATTAACTCGATGATGTGGCAGGGCAAGCGCTCGACCGCCGAAGGCATCTTTTATGAGGCCCTGACCAAGGTGCAGGAAAAGGGCGGCGACGAAGCTTTGAAGCTGTTCACGAAAGCCGTCGAGAATGCCAAGCCGCTGCTCGAAGTGAAGACCCGCCGCGTGGGCGGCGCTAACTATCAGGTGCCGGTCGAAGTAAATGCTGACCGCCGTACGTCGCTTGCCATCCGCTGGTTGCTGATTTATGCGCGCGGACGCGCCGAGCGTGGCATGGTCGACAAGTTGAGCAATGAGTTGCTGGACGCCGCCAACGGAAAAGGCGCCGCCATCAAGAAAAAAGAGGATGTCCACCGCATGGCCGAGGCCAATAAGGCCTTCGCGCATTACCGGTGGTAAGGACTGCAATAGGTCCTTCGCGGCAAAGAACGCCGCTCAGGATGACAACAATTTAAGCTGACGGCTGAGAGCTGACAGCTGATTTCGGAGCCCAGAAAGAGTTAAGAGTCGTGCCCAGAACAGTTCCATTAGAACGCTGCAGAAACATCGGCATCATGGCCCACATCGATGCCGGAAAGACCACTACGACGGAGCGCATCCTGTTCTATACGGGAAAGACGCACCGAATCGGAGAGGTGCACGAAGGCACTGCCACCATGGACTGGATGGAGCAGGAGCAGGAGCGCGGAATCACCATCACGTCCGCGGCCACGACCTGCACCTGGCGCGATATTCGCATCAACATCATTGATACGCCGGGCCACGTCGATTTCACGGCGGAAGTAGAACGCTCGTTACGCGTGCTCGATGGCGCAGTCGCGGTATTTGACGCGGTGCACGGCGTGCAGCCGCAGTCGGAAAAAGTTTGGCGTCAGGCCGATAAGTACGGTGTTCCTAGAATTTGCTTCATTAATAAGATCGACAAGATGGGTGCGGACTTCGAACTCGCCGTCGATACCATCCGCAAGCGCCTCAGTGCTAAGCCCGTCGCGATTCAGATTCCCATTGGACAGGAAGACAAGTTCAAAGGCGTCATCGACCTGATCAACATGAAGGCCATTGTGTGGCAGGACGACACCATGGGCGCCGAGTATCTCACCGAAGAAATTCCCGCCGAACTGAAGAAGAAAGCGGATGCGTTCCACGCTCAGCTGGTCGAGAGCATTGCCGAGAACGACGACGAAATCCTGCACAAGTTTCTGGAAGGTGAAGAGATCAGCGCGGACGCTCTGCGCGCCTCGCTGCGGAAATCGACGATTGCGTTGAAAGTTTTCCCCGTGGTCGTAGGGACGGCATTCAAGAATAAAGGTGTCCAGCCCCTGCTCGATGCGGTTGTGGATTACCTCCCCTCGCCACTGGATGTTCCCGAAACCCATGGGACCGATCCCAACTCCGGGGAGCAGATCTTCCGCAAGCCGGACGACAAGGCGCCGTTCTCGGCGCTCGCGTTCAAGATCATGGCTGATCCGTTTGTCGGGCAGCTGACGTTTATTCGCGTTTATTCCGGGCAGCTCAAGACCGGAGACACCGTTCTGAACACCGGCCGGCGCAGGACTGAGCGCATTGGCCGTCTGCTCAAAATGCACGCCAACAAGCGCGAAGAGATCAGCGAAATTCTGGCTGGCGATATTTGTGCGGCCGTCGGGCTGAAGGGCGTGAGCACGGGCGACACGATTTGCAGCGAAGATCATCCCATCGCTCTCGAAAATATTACGTTTGCGGTTCCCGTGATTTCGGTTGCGGTTGAGCCCAAGACGAAAGCGGATCAGGAAAAAATGGGGATGGCGCTCGGTCGTCTTGCCCAGGAAGATCCCACATTCAAAGTGCACACCGATCCCGACAGCGGGCAGACCATCATCAGCGGCATGGGCGAATTGCATCTGGAAATCATCGTCGACCGCATGATGCGGGAGTACAAGGTCGAGGCCAACGTTGGCAAGCCGCAGGTGGCGTATCGCGAAACCATTCGCAAGCACGCGGAAGCGGAAGGTAAATACATTCGCCAGACGGGCGGACGCGGACAGTACGGCCACGCGAAAATCTATCTCGACCCCCAACCACCGGGAACGGGATACGAGTTCGTCAACGACACCACGGGCGGTTCGGTGCCGAAGGAATTTATTAAGCCGATCGATCAGGGAATTCAGGAAGCGCTCGAAGGCGGAATTCTCGCGGGCTATCCCATGGTCGATGTGAAAGCGACGCTCTACGACGGCAGCTATCACGATGTTGATTCGAACGAAATGGCGTTCAAGATTGCCGGTTCGATGGCATTCAAGGAAGCTGCGCGGAAAGCTTCGCCGGTGTTGCTCGAGCCGGTGATGCAGGTTGAAGTGGTGACTCCGGAAGATTATGCCGGTGTGATCATGGGCGACCTGAGTTCGCGCCGCGGACGCATCGAAGGCATGGAGCATCGCGCTGGCTCCCAGGTGATTAAAGCGATCGTGCCGCTGGCGGAAATGTTTGGCTACGCGACTCATATGCGTTCGTCGACGCAGGGCCGCGCCGAGTACTCGATGCACTTCGCGCGCTATGAGGAGGCTCCGCGATCCGTTGCGGAGGAAATCATCGCCAAGGTGCAGGGGACGGCGAAGTGACTGCCAGCGCCGCGGTTCGTCGTCGACCGCAGGTTCTGGGTCAGAGAAGGCAAGCGGGTCGAGTTTGGAAATGTTTTTGGCCCGGAAGGAATCTGGGCGCGGTTCCTGGGAACGAGTAAAGGTTACATCGCAACCGAAGTGAATTGCGAGTCGGTCGGCGATGGGCGGTACCGGGTTCGGGATTTCTGGAGCGGGCATCGGAGTTTTGAGATTTTCCGAGAGCGTTATTCGGAGGATTTCAATCAGTTCGAGCGGCAGATTGCCGGGGAATTGGTGGAGAAGCAGGAATTCGTTGGCGCGTATTACGAGAAATCTGACGGCGGGACTGAAGAAGGTTTGGTTTTAAGCTAGGAGCTAGAGGCTGATTTATGGCGAAAGAGAAATTTGATCGTAACAAGCCGCACTGCAACGTAGGGACGATTGGTCACATTGACCATGGCAAGACCACGTTGACGGCGGCCATCACCAAGGTGTTGTCGAAGCACAATCCGAAGAATACGTTCCGGTCGTTCGACTCGATCGATAACGCTCCGGAAGAAAAAGCGCGCGGAATCACAATCGCGACGGCGCACGTCGAGTACGAGACGCCGAACCGGCACTACGCCCACGTCGACTGCCCGGGCCACGCCGACTACATCAAGAACATGATCACGGGCGCGGCGCAGATGGATGGTGGCATTCTGGTGGTGGCGGCGACGGATGGTCCGATGCCGCAGACGCGCGAGCATGTGCTTCTGGCGCGGCAGGTGGGAGTGCCGTATCTGGTGGTCGCGCTGAACAAGTGCGACGCGGTGGATGATCCTGAACTGCTCGAGTTGGTGGAGTTGGAAGTGCGCGAACTGCTGAAGGCCTATC
>JABCZI010000015.1 GCA_013289765.1 Acidobacteriota bacterium | reverse complement strand
GATAGTCGGCCAATCCGCTTTGCTGGAGCCCGAAGCCTGGAGCCTGGAGCCCGCTCTTTCCAGCGCCGCTGGATCTTTATCGAGGCCAATCAAATGTCCCGGTGCGCCGAGGCGTTTTGCGATTTCGTAACTGTGCCCGCCCAGGCCCACCGTGGCGTCGATATAAGTCCCGCCACGCCGCACGTTTAAAAAGTCGATCGCTTCTTTTAAAAGAACCGGAACATGATTTTGTAAAAGAGGGCTCGCTTCCCTTCCACCACCATGCCCAACCCCCTGAGGGGTTTCTTTTGATCCCTCGCCCACTAGATGCCCAATTCGTCGAGCGTCTTCTCATCGTCAGGCGTAAACTTTTCTTCCTCAACCTGCTTGCGGTATGACTCCAGGTTGCGCACAATCAAGTGCGTCAAGTTGCCGGTAACCGCAACCTCGCCCTTGATCTGCGCCGCTTCGCGCAACAGTTGCGGCATCAGCAGCCGCCCTTGCCCATCCATCTCGACCACCTGCCCGTAATAGTTCACCCGGTCGAGAAACTTCTTCTTCGTAGGATTGAAAGTGGAGAGCCCGGCCAGTTTCTGCTCGATCCGCTCCCACTCCTCGAAGGGATACACTTGAGCAACCTTCCCATCCAGACTTGTGATGTAGTATTGCTGTCCGTACTTTTCGTCGATCACCCGCTTGAATTCGGCGGGAACCTTGAGCCGTCCCTTTTCGTCGACGCGAGTTGGGTGATTGCCGCGAAACATGTTGTGTCTTTGTCATCCTGAGGCGACGTTCTTTGTCGCCGAAGGATCTCTGCACCACTACTCTCGCCACAAGGGAGGTGAAAAATACGCAAAGTTCGGTCAAACTCGGTCGGTTCGGGCTGTTTGTCGTGCTTTTGGGTCGGTTTTCCACCGGCTCCTCTTTATCAGCTTCCCGTTCCCACAGATTTACTTGTCTTGACCACTCCGTACCACTTTGTACCACATCTTACCCGTAAGTTGTTGATTGTCAAGAAGAAACTTAAAGGTAGGACCAATACTTTAGTACCTGAAGTACAAAATACGATGCCTTGTGGTTAACTATAAGTGTGCCCACAAGGGCTTGGGTTTACGGTTTAGATTCATTCGCCATTTATTCGCTTCGATTTTTCTTGCACTCCGCGCTGGTCCTGCATTTTCTTGTGGAAAAAGTTCTTCTAGGCTCTTTACGCCTGAAGGAAGCCGCTTGGCGCACCGACTCCAATTCGAAGACTGGGTTCCCTTCACCTCCCCGAGGGTCTTCGCGTTTTTCTCCAATCCCGAAAATCTGCCGCGGATCATGCCGACGGCGACACAGACCAGACTTGATCAGCTTCATCTCGTTGCACCGCCGGCGGCGACAGGTTTTCTCGATGTTCAGCGAAGCGCTGGCGTTGGCTCGATTATCGTGACTTCCTTCCGCCTATCTCCCATCTTGCCTCTGCGCGCGCAGTGGGTCGCCCGCATCACCGAATTCGAATGGAACCATCACTTTGCCGACGTGCAACAGCGAGGGCCCTTCAAACGCTGGCATCACCTTCACGAATTTGTTACGGACAATCGTGACGGAATCGACGGCACGCTGGTGCGCGATGTAATCGAATATGAGGTTGGGTTTGGTCCGCTAGGAGCGCTTGGCGACAAGCTCTTGATCGCTCGCAGGATATGTGACACATTCGCGCAAAGGCAGAAAATTCTTCCCCAACTTCTTTCTGAGAGTTGAGGTGGCTATTATTTGGCTGGTTCGACGAACACCGCGGTGCCGTAGGCAAGGACTTCGGTCACACCTTGCATGACTTCGGTCGCATCGTAGCGTGCCCCAACTACGGCATTGCCCCCCAATTGGGCTGCGTGCACCAGCATCAGATCGAAGGCTTCGGCGCGTGTCTTCTCGCACAGGTTTGTTAGCAGAGTAATATTGCCGCCGATGAGCGTCTGCAATCCAGCACCGATGGTGCCGAAGATCGAGCGCGAGCGGACCACAATACCGCGCACCACGCCCAGCGTGCGGGTAACGCGAAATCCATCGAGCTCGAACTGCGTCGTGACCATATTGTGCGCCACCATCCTGCTACCGCCTGTGTAGCTGGTCGCCATTGTTTTCATTCCTTTCTGAATCTGCAACGCCGAGCAGCTAACTATAGCGCGATATCGAGGCTATTCGTACAGACAGAGCTATTTAAGCGTCACTTCCGCTCACTCCAATGCGGCCGCAATCACAAATTCCTGCGCGATTGTATCGTATCCAACTTGCAATACGTTAGGTTTGCAACAGGTCTGGCAGTCTTCGACATAGCTCTGCCGCCCGCCCGCGGATTCATCCACCGTAGTGGAGTTCCATTCACCGCAACCGGCGCATTGAAATCCTGCTTCCATCAAACGATTATCTCCCGGATGGTCGCCACACCTACAGTGACGAATCCTGTACGTGCCTGAAGGAAGTCTGTAAGGTTGGGATCCTACGTTGGGAGAGATTTCGGTGTCGCAGCCCGCCGAGTAAATCACCCGCGCAGGCTGCGCACCTGAATGCGAATGTCTTCACTTCGATGGGACGACTTGCAGATTGTTCGTCACCGAGAAAATGCCCGGGACTCCATTCGCACGCATTCCGGCAAGATTCTTGTCGGCCTCGTTGTCCACAACCCCTTCCAGTGCGACGTGACCATTCTTCACGATGATGCGGATCGGTTTCTGTACTCCAAGCGCGTACTTTTCCAACGCAGGATACCCGTAGATTCCACGGTATAACTCCAGGCGCAGCCGATCGTCCATGGGTGAGGTCGGCAATACCTCGATTTGGTTAACCACCTTCTCAACCCCTTCGATGTGTTTCACCGCGTTTTCCGCGTCAGATTTCAGCGAGGGCCGGACAACCTGGCCTAACAGTGTTACAGTGCTGCCATCCACTCGAAAGGCGATGTTGTCGAACACTCCAAACCAGGGCAGCATGAGGAGTTCATGTCGAACTTCTTTGGTGATACGGTCTTGCGACCGGCTTGAGGCTTGATTGCGGTCCTGACCTACGCTCAAGGTTGGTAAGGTAAACAAAATTGTCAAAATCACGCACGATAATCGGATCTTCATGGCTCTCTCCTTGCTTGCATGCACAGAGAACAGAAAAACAAAGTGTAAGTGCCGCTAACTTATGAGTGCCTACCGTATTCACTGTACTTTTGGATTTATGTAACGGGTGGATTCTGTTAGGGATATGCCTTAAGCCTAAAGATCTAGAAGGGACTAACCCGGTAGTCGTAAGAAAGATCTGGCGATGCCACACTTAAGCCCGCATGACGTGATGACGATGTTCATGGCGCTGGCGACCTTGCTGGGTTGCGCCAAGCTTGCGGCTGAGTTGATGCAGAAAATCGGCCAGCCTCCGATTCTCGGAGAGATCTCCGTTGGAATTTTTCTGGGACCGACCGTCCTGGGACACTATCGCCCGCATCTGTACCAGACACTGTTTCCCACGACCGGGCCCATGCCGATCGTGCTCGATACTGTCACAACGCTGGGCGTTGTGTTCTTCCTGTTGACGGCCGGATTTGAGATCGACTTGCGAAGCATTTTCCGCCAAGGCAAGAGCGCGTTGCTGGTCAGCATATTTGGCGTCGCGTTTCCTTTCGGGGCCGGCTTCCTGGCGGCTGAAGTTTTCCCCCGCTATATGGGTGCAGAATCGGGCGCCAATCCTTTGATCTTTGCCCTCTTCGTGGGCACTGCCTTGTCCATCTCCGCACTGCCGGTTATCGCAAGAATCTTGATGGATCTGAATCTACTCCGAACGGAAATGGGGACAGTCATCATTTCGTCCGCGATGTTTGACGATCTGGTGGGGTGGATCTTGTTCTCGTTCGTGCTGGGGATGATGCATCCACCGGCGGGCGGCAGTATCGGAGATGGTATAAAGCACACAATCATCTTGGTACTACTGTTTGTAGGCGGCACGCTTACGCTGGGACGCTGGTTGATCGATAAGATTTTGCCGGTCTTGCAAGCGCATACAACGTGGCCGGGTGGCGTGCTGGGGTTCATCTTCACGCTTACGATGGCGGGCGCGGCATTCACGGAATATGCCGGGATTCACGCGGTGTTCGGCGCCTTTGTTGTCGGCATCGCAGTCGGAGAGTCCGGACACCTGCGCAAGCGGACTTCAGAGCACATTCACCAGATCGTTAATAATGTGTTCGCGCCTTTTTTCTTTGCCAGCATTGGATTGCGAACCAATTTTGTTTCGAATTTCCATCTGGGCTTGACCCTTACGGTGATAGGGGTCGCTTGCGTGGGTAAGTTATTGGGCGCGGGATGGGGCGCTCGCCTGGGCGGCATGGACCGGACTTCGTCTCTGGCGGTGGGTCTGGCCATGAATGCCCGGGGGGCGATGGAAATCATTCTTGGCATCCTGGCGCTGCAAGCGGGATTGATACGGGAAAACATGTTCGTTGCCATGGTGGTGATGGCTTTGTTCACTTCATTAATCTCAGCGCCGGCGATTCACTTTCTGATTGGGCGAAGGCGGAAACTGACCCTGAAGGATACGGTGACGGCCAAATTATTCCTTCCTAACATGGCGGCGACGACCAAGCTCGGGGCTTTGAGGGAGATGTGCGAAGTAGCGGCCGAGGCCGCTAGTAATGCCCCTGAAAGATTGTTACGGCTGGTGTCGGAACGGGAGCGCATCCTGGCCAGCGGGTGGGAGAATGAATTGGCGGTGCCCTACGCGCGCGTGAATGGGTTGAGTCATCCGCTGGTGGTGGTCGCGATAACAAACGGAGTGGATTTTGACGCGCGAGACGGCAAGCCGGCGCGGCTGATCGTTCTGATTTTGACCGGAGATAACCAGTCTCAACAAGATTTGCTGGCCGATGCCAGCGAGCTGTTCAGCCGCAAAGAAGCAGTGGATCAAGCAGTTCACGCCAGCAATTTCCTGGAACTGGTAGCGGCCTTGAATGCGCCGGTGCAGTAATGCAGGTCGAGGAGGGCGCGATTCCCGCCTACTGCACCGGTTGTTCAAGGGCTTTCAAGCGGAAACGCTGAGGCCTCCGTTAGCGGTTGAACCGCTAGTAGTGGAGCCGGTTGAAGAACTCGGGGAAGCACCCAAATTCACGACAATCTGCTCATTGCTGTTGGAAGGCAGATTGAATGTGACCTGCTGAGCCGAGGATCCCTGGCTACCGACACTGAGCGAAAGCTGTTCTCCACCCCCGGCGGTATTGCTGATATTGAGAGTGATCTGTTCGGGACTGCCGCTGTTGCCGACGTTGGCCGAGTTGAGATTGAGGATAATTTCAGGTCCGGTCGTGGTGGGTGTTGGATCGAGCTGTGGTCCCCCTTTTTGGAAAGTGGCCTTGAGCGCGGTAAATGCTTGCTGGGCGCCCGCGAGGTCGCCGGCTTGAAGAGCTGTTCCGACGGCTTTGAAATCTTGCTCGCGCGGGGTTAGGTAAAAGGGATTCCCACCTGCGAAGGGGCCTTTTTGGCCTAACGAAACAATCTTGCTATAAGCGGTTTGCGCCCCGGCTACGTCGCCAGAGCCAAGCGCCTGCCCGAGTTGTTGCAGGTCGCTGTGCCGGGTTTGAAAATACTGCTGTAGTTGCTGAGTCGGGGATGTATTGGAAACGGCGGTTGTTGACATGAGTGTCTCCTCAGAAATTGGTTGATCTGACACGGAACGCTGTACGGTTCCTGCGATCTAATGGCCATATCGACCCGCGCAAAATTTAACTTTAGAAAATATAGGAGCTGGAACCAGCGGCGTGCCCTCTCTGGAAGCAAAATCGCGTAACGAATGGGCAGGAGTAGGCGAATATTCGAGATTAGGAAATCCTAACAACGCAGTGACACACGGCAACCTGCGCCAGGTGTCCAATTCTTATTACGTGTTCGTATTACCTGGCGACTGCGGCACCAGCCGCAATCTCCAGGTAGTACGCTCGCGTTGGAAGCGGTTAGCGAGTGCGCGAGACTCGCTCGCCCGCGCCATCTGTCTTAGGCAGCTTTCTTCTTCGGCACTTTCGCGCCCTTTGCGCGCGCCTCCGAGAGCCCGATGGCTATAGCTTGCTTGCGGCTCTTTACGGTTCCACCCTTGCCGCCTTTACCGGATTTGAGTGTTCCCTTTTTCTTCCTATGCATTGCACTCTTAACTGACTTGCCCGCGGCCTCTCCATACTTTCTGCTGGACTTTTTTTTGCCTGCCATGGAATTCCTCCTGCTGGTTTAGAGGAAAACGTTCCTTAAGGGGTTGGTCCTGCGCACGCTGTGTAATTAGACCTTTTCCTTTCTTTTCATCCTAATTAGGCCTCCATTCATTTAATTTGCCAGCAGCGCGCGCCGCTTCAGTAAGCCGTCAGATTCACCTCATCCAACCAGACGTTGTAAGGCTCGGCATTAGAGTCTAAGTCCATTTGAAACGCCGTATCGATTTCTTCCAGGTCCCAACCACCTTGATTGGTGTACGAAGTATTTATCTGATAGACCTGGCCGTTCACGGTCAAGGTGTCGTAAACCACCTGGTCTCCCGAACGGTGCACGTTCCAGATCAAGTGGTTCCAGGCGTTTGCCGGAAAAGGATCGCACTGCACGCTCGTTTCCCGCCATATCGAGTTCGCATCATCCCAGATATCCCACCTACCCGGATTTGGATAATAGCCTTTGAGGTTGCATTCCGAGCCCCATGTCCAGCGCTGCGGGTTTCCCAGTCCGGTATCGTCGTAAGCCTGATTGAGATCAAACTCGAGGGCCTGAGCTCTCTCCGGATGGTCGATATAGAAATATAAATCGTAGACAAATGTGCTGACGCTGGTTCCACCCGCAATCGGATTGAAGTAAAGCATGTTGGAATATCCGACGGGTCCGGCCATGCTGAACTGTGCCGATTTGCCGTCCATAGCAGGCGATGTCTGCCCTTCGGTCATGGTCGACACCGCAGTCCCGTTTCCCGCAGCGCAGAGTTGCCCCGCACGTTGCGATCCGGGAGGAAATGTTGCGGAGCACGATTGCCAGCCCGGCATATTTTGAATGCCGCTGATGGTTGTCTGCGATTGCGTCGTGACCGTAACGTTGAGAGGAATAGCGGAGATGTAGCCGCCGTTATCTTCTGCCATCACCTCTACCGTGTGCTGGCCAGGCGCGGCAAAGATCTGTGTGTTGATCGAATTCGAAGAGGTGTAGTACACCGACACACCATCGACATATACACGCATGAAAAAGATCGGGTTCTTCGGAGTGGCCGACGCCACGACATTAATAGGAGACGTTACACTCGCTCCTTCAGTTGGATTCGAAATCGTCAATGGAAAATCGTTCGAGCCTGCCGGGGGCGGTGTCGCAACCGGAGCAGGCAGGTTACTGCTGCTCGCCGACCATGTGATCGGAACTGGCGGTGTCGGTGGGTACGAAGGCGGAGGTGTCGTGGGTGGCGGCGTAGGTGTCGGTGTGGGTGTCGGTGTCGGCGTTGGGGTCGGATTGCTTGGAGTCGTGGTTGTACTCATGCTTTTCGAAGTACCGCTGCATCCCGCCATCGATAAACTGACAGCTAACACAGCGGATATTCCACAAATAATATGAATGTTCCGAAAAGCGGGGGAAATCGCACGCATTTACGAACCTCCAGTTTCAGATAGCTAACGTGGGACCAGGGTCGGGAGCGGCGATCGGCTGGAATCCCCAAGACGAGCAAGTTTAACGACTATGAAAGACTTCGATCCCAGCGGCAATACGGGGAGCACCGTAGGCCTCTGACCTGCCCGACCTTTGGTTCCAGATCTGGACCATTTCTTCGCAGTCGGAATCTTCATTTTTCACGCATTAGCATTTGGTCTGAACTCTGGAGCGTGTCGTAAACCAGCTCCACTACATAGCGCTGAATGTTGACGACCAAAATTACTCAGTCGATACCTACTACACTGCGCAGCCAAACTGGTACCAGGAAGAAATCGATATCGCCTTTCAGCTCGATGGAAATTATTAGTGGCAGCCCTACAAATCTGTGGTTCGATAAAGTTACTCTCAACGCTTACTAGCGCTCTCTAACCCTTAGTGTTTATGCCTGTCTCCACGCGTCTGGCAAATTTCCCAGACAGTGATACTGCGGTCGCCGTATTCCTGAATTTGCCTTCCCCTAGAGTGCAACGACTTCTTTCAAAGAATCATCTCTAAATTGCCGGATGGAACGGACTGCCATCTATTCCTCGGCGTATGAGAAGGAGGTAGAGATGTGGCAAAGAGGAGCTTTTTTCTGCTGCCTGTCGTTCTTGGTTCTGCCCTCGCTGGCGCACAGGTGCTGGGTCAGATACCAGGAGAACCAGAGCCCGATCTTAAGAATGCGTTCGTTGGGAGCCCTCTGACGTGTTCTCAACAACCGCACACTATTTACGTAGCCAGACCCGTCGCAGAGCGAGCGCGACTCAAAGCTCGGCTCTTAAATCTTTTGCGCGACAGTCTCTTCGACGATGCCAGGGGAGTCGTCAATATCGCGCGGGAAAACGAGATAAAGAAACTTGCAAATAAGTTGAGAAGCGCCAGATCGGAATAGTTCGAAAAGACTCCTTCTTCTCTTACTGGCTGGGTGCCTTTGTAGAACGGCGGCAAACTTTCGTTAACTCACCGGCATCAAAGAGTCGGCCAATAACAATGCGCAGGAGTGTCGCTTAATTCTGGAAGAGGAAGATTTCGCTTGCTTGGCAATAACAGCGGCATACGGATGGTCGACCGCAGAGATATGCTCAAGTCCGCGGGGATCGCGGGTATACTGATCGGCCCTTCCGCTTTGAGCGGGTCTCCCAGCCGCGCGTCCGCCGTATCCGACAAACGATCAGAACAATCAAAACATCAAAGCCGCCCGGGGGGAGACTGGCCCGTCAGTACGGATTCTTCTGCTCACCTGAAAGTCATCAATGAATTCTTCGATTCCGGCGCTACAATCGTGAACATTCATTCTGGCCAGGCAGATCAGGAGCGGGTGATTGATTCTACGGCAGCGAGGTGCTGCCGTTCTTAAAGCGCTCTAAGACCAACGGTTCATAAATTCGTTAAGCCTGCCTCTGCGGAGTTCAAAATAAATGCCGAATCCACTTCAGCCAATCGTTTGGCCTGGCCGACCTTACCCCTTAGGGGCGACTTGGGATGGCGAAGGCGTTAACTTCGCGCTCTATTCGGAGCATGCGGAGAAAGTAGAGCTCTGCTTATTCGACGATTCCGGAAAACGCGAGATTCTACGCGTCCCCCTACCCGAGCAAACGGATATGGTCTGGCATGGCTACATGCCCGAGGCGCGCCCAGGGCAGTTGTACGGATATCGCGTGTATGGTCCCTATGCGCCCGATCGTGGACATCGTTTTAATCCTAATAAACTTCTTCTCGATCCCTACGGCAAGCAGGTTCAAGGAGTCATCCGCTGGGCCGACTCGCATTTTGGATATCGAGTCGGACATAAGCAGGAAGATTTGTCTTTCGATCGGCGCGACGATGCCGCGGGCATGCCGAAGAACCGTGTCATCGATTCTGCATTTACCTGGGGATCAGACCGGCCACCAAACATTCCATGGCACGAGACCGTAATTTACGAGCTCCATGTAAAGGGCTTCACCAAATGCCATCCCGATGTTCCAGAGCACTTGCGCGGAACTTATGCCGGATTGGCCACCGCCCCGGTCATCGAATACCTTACCCGCCTCGGAGTGACGTCAATCGAACTCATGCCGGTGCACAGCTTTGTAGACGACCGCCAGTTGGTGGAGCGCGGCCTACGCAACTATTGGGGGTACAACTCCATTGGATTTCTCGCTCTCGAACCGCGGTACCTGGCAACCGGTTCCGTCCGCGAATTCAAGACGATGGTTAAGACCCTGCATTCCGCGGGTCTTGAGGTGATTCTCGATGTGGTCTACAACCACACCGCGGAAGGCAATCATCTCGGCCCGACCCTTTCCCTAAAGGGGATCGATAACAGCACTTATTACCGCCTCGTGCCCGAGAAGCAGCGCTACTACATGGACTATACGGGGACCGGAAACACGCTGAACATGCAGCATCCCCGCGTCTTGCAGCTGATTATGGATAGCCTGCGCTATTGGGTTTTGGAAATGCATGTCGACGGTTTCCGTTTCGATTTGGCGGCAACTCTCGCCCGCGAACTTCATGAGGTCGATCGCCTGGGAGCGTTCCTCGACATCATCCATCAGGATCCCATCCTTTCGCAGGTGAAATTAATTGCCGAACCTTGGGACCTTGGCGAAGGCGGATATCAAGTGGGAAATTTCCCAGTGGGATGGGCGGAATGGAACGATCGCTACCGCGATACAGTGCGTTCTTACTGGAAAGGCGACGGAGGAGTGGTTGGAGATCTGGCGTATCGCCTTACCGGTTCCAGCGATTTGTACGCGCACAGCGGCCGCCGTCCTTATGCCAGCATCAACTTTATTACCGCGCATGATGGCTTCACCCTCAACGATCTGGTCAGCTACAACGACAAGCATAATGAAGCTAACGGTGAAGAGAATCGCGACGGCAATAACAACAACCGAAGTTGGAATTGCGGAGTAGAAGGCCCGACCGACGACCCCAATATTCAGGCTCTGAGGGCCAAACAAAAGCGGAACCTGATTGCGACGCTTTTTCTGTCGCAAGGCGTACCCATGATGTATGCGGGCGATGCTATCGGTCACACGCAGTTGGGAAACAACAACGCCTACTGCCAGGACAATGAGATTAGCTGGATCAACTGGAATCTAAAGCCTCAGGATCGTGACCTTCTCACGTTCGTTCAGCGCATGATTAACCTGCGCAAGCGGCATCCTGTTTTCCGGCGGCGCCATTTTTTTCAGGGGCGCCCCATCAAGGGAGCAAACGTAAAAGACGTTTTATGGCTGAATCCCGGTGGCAACGAAATGACCGAAGAGGAGTGGCGCGATCCTGAGGCCCGCTGCCTCGGAATGTTTCTCGCAGGTCAGGGACTCGACGAGAGTGATCAGCGTGGCCGGAAGCTAGGTGACGAAAACTTTCTCGTGCTGCTGAATGCTCACCATGAAGATATGGCATTCACGCTGCCAACATTTCACCCAGGCTCGCGATGGGTGGCTTGGATGGATACTTCGCACGAGGATGGCCTGCGCACCGCCGCTACGCACGACTCGGGAGGAGTTTATCCGCTACAGGCGCGCTCTCTGGTCGTTCTGATGGAACGCCGCCTGATGGAGCGCAAGAACGAAAAAAAGGAAGAGTCTAATGAAGCGCCGTCATAAAATGCCATTCGGCGCTGAATGTAGTGAAGACGGAAGCGTGCGCTTTCGCTTGTGGGCCCCCGCCGCTCGCCGGGTGGAACTGAGCCTTGCAGGCGCGAAGCGTTCAACACACATTCCCCTACAGGAGCAAACGAAAGGTTGGTTTGAGCTTGTTACCGACGCGGCTAGACACGGCACACAATACCGCTTCCGTATCGATGGCGAGCTGGAAGTTCCCGATCCCGCCTCGCGCTTTCAACCACGAGACGTACACGGTCCGAGCGAAGTCATCGATCCAGAATCCTTCGACTGGCACGATGATGGGTGGCGTGGCTGTCCCTGGGAAGAGGCTGTGCTCTACGAACTGCACGTAGGAACTTTCACGCCTTCGGGCAAATTTTCATCGGTCCGAACCCGGCTCGACTATCTGGCGAAATTGGGAATCACCGCCATCGAGTTGATGCCCATCGCCGATTTCCCGGGAAAGCGCAATTGGGGATACGATGGCGTCCTGCCTTGCGCTCCAGATAGCAGCTACGGCCACCCCGAAGATCTCAAGCGATTAATTCAAAGCGCCCACGATCATGGAATCATGGTTCTGCTCGACGTTGTCTACAACCATTTCGGTCCCGAAGGAAATTACCTAAACTCTTACGCTCCACAATTCTTTACCGACCGGCATCGCACTCCTTGGGGAAATGCCATCAACTTTGACGGCGCCGACAGTCGAGCGGTCCGGGATTTTTTTATCCACAACGCCCTCTACTGGCTAACGGAATATCACTTCGATGGACTTCGCCTGGATGCGGTTCATGCGATTCTTGACGACTCCTCGCCCCACTTTCTCACGGAACTCGCCGAGAAAGTTCGAAATGAGCTTGAGCCGGATCGTCACGTCCACCTTATCCTGGAAAACGAACTTAACCAGGCGCGCCCACTCAAACGTACGAAGCTCTGCAAGCCCGAGTTTTATGACGCGCAGTGGAACGACGACATCCACCACGCGCTCCACGTCCTCGTCACTGGAGAAAAGGATGGATACTACTCAGATCATTCGGATCGTCCCATCAATCGCCTGGGGCGTTGTTTGAGCGAAGGTTTCGATTATCAGGGCGAGATATCGTTCTATCGAAATGGCCAAACTCGCGGTGAGCGTAGCATCGGACTGCCGCCCGGCGCCTTCGTATCGTTTCTCCAAAACCACGATCAGGTGGGAAATCGCGCCTTCGGAGAAAGAATCACGACCATCGCAAATCCCCGTGCAGTGCGCACCGCGGTGGCAATCTTGCTGCTCGCGCCGTCTCCGCCTTTGCTTTTCATGGGCGAAGAATTCGGCGTGGAAAGTCCGTTTCTATTTTTCTGTGATTTTGAGAAGAGCCTGGCCCCAGCGGTTGCCGCCGGACGGCGAAATGAGTTTGCGCGTTTTGCCCGCTTCAACGATCCGGCCGCGCGGGAAGGAATTCCCGACCCTAACGCAGCCACAACCTTTAAGGCCTCGAAGCTTGACTGGCACGATCTCGCACAGCCGCGTCATCAAAAATGGTTGAGTTTTTATCAGACGCTCCTGAAGTTGAGATCTCAGCACATTGTCCCTCGCCTCTCCGGCTCATGTGCAATCAGGGCAAACTATAAAGTTGAAGGTGACCACGGACTGAAGGTGCGTTGGGAGTTTCCGGACCACTCGAAGCTTACTCTGCTGACGAATTTTGGAGCAGATGTAGTCACAGAAATCGAGCCTCCAGACGCTCCTGTGATCTATGCCAGCGATGAAGTAACTGATGACTTGCTGAAAGAAGGAACACTTCCACCCTGGTCGGTGGTGTGGTGTCTGGAGTCATGAAGCCGGACTTTCAAATCCCGCGCGCCACTTACCGACTGCAGCTGAATCGTGATTTTACGTTCGACCAGGCCCGTGCGATCGTTCCCTACCTCGCCGCGATCGGCATCACCCATTGCTATGTTTCTCCGTTGCTGAAAGCTCGTCCCGGCAGCATGCACGGATACGACATCGTGGACCACAGTTCTATCAATCCTGAAATTGGTAATCCGGAAGATTTCGACCGCTTAGTAGCTACGCTTCACCAACACGACATGGGATTGATTGTCGATATCGTTCCGAACCACATGGGAATCATGGGCAGCGACAATGCGTGGTGGCTCGACGTCCTCGAGAATGGAGAAGCTTCCGCTTATGCAAGTTTTTTCGATATCGACTGGCGTCCTCTGAAAGAAGAACTCCATGGCAAAGTGCTGGTACCGGTGTTGCACGATCATTACGGCGCCGTGCTCGAAAGTGGAGAATTGAAGTTGGTTTTTTCACCGGAGCGTGGCGCGTTTGATATTTCCTATCGAGACCATCGCTTCCCCGTGAACCCGCGTGAGTATCCGCGCATCTTGCAGCACAGTACCGCGAAACTTGTGGCAACTCTTGGCGAGGAGAACCCAGACCTGTTGGAATTTCAAAGCCTGATCACCGGTTTCGGCCACTTACCGGCAAGACAGGAAGCTGACAGCGAGCGCATCGCGGAGCGTAATCGCGATAAGGAAATCCATAAGCGTAGGCTGGCGGAATTGTGCGCGCGATCACCAGCAATCGTCTCCGGGATTATGGATGCGGTCGCTCTCATCAACGGAACTCCCGCCGATCCCGCTAGTTTCAACGAGCTCCACGAACTCATTAAAGCGCAAGCTTTTCGCCTGGCCAATTGGCGAGTCGCCTCGGATGATATTAATTACCGGCGCTTTTTCGATACCAACGATTTGGCCGGCCTGCGAATGGAGAATGAGGCGGTATTCGAAGCCACCCACCATCTGGTGTTGCGCCTCGTGGCTGAGGGAAAGATAGACGGCTTCCGCGTGGACCATCCCGACGGCCTCTACGATCCCGCGCAATATTTCGAACGACTGCAGCAAGGCCTCGCCAACGCGGTCGATCCCGCCACCAGCGGGAGTGAGTCTCGCTATGTAGTGATCGAGAAAATCCTTACCGGCGCGGAGCGACTGCCGGCAAAATGGCCGGTGTGCGGCACCACCGGTTATGACTTTTCGAATTTGGTCAATGGACTTTTTGTCGATACAACCGCTACCTCACGTTTCGAGCGCATTTACCGAAACTTTATCGGAGACGAAATCGATTTCGACGATCTCGCATATCGTTCTCGAAGGCTGATTATTCGCGTCGCCCTGGCCAGCGAACTCAACGTCCTCGCTGATCAGCTCA
The DNA here is from genome assembly GCA_013289765.1 of Acidobacteriota bacterium. Classification (GTDB taxonomy): domain Bacteria; phylum Acidobacteriota; class Terriglobia; order Terriglobales; family Acidobacteriaceae; genus Sulfotelmatobacter. Next base: position 90,030 of record JABCZI010000015.1, on the reverse strand, counting down.
CGCGCATCGCACTCTCCGAACGCCATACCTGCGACTTCACGCTCAATAGCCTGCGCGACGCGCTCACCGAGGTGGTCGCCAGCTTTCCCGTGTACCGCACTTATGTCACCGCCTCCTCCGTTTCGGAAAGCGACGCGCGCTACATTCGAGTTGCGATCGACGAAGCCAAGTGGCGAAGTCCGGCCGCCGATACTAGCGTCTTCGATTTCATCAGCGAGGTGCTTCTCACTCGCATCGCCGAAGGGCGCAATCCGGCTTACCGGAAGGCAGTCGTCGCCTTCGCCATGAAATTCCAGCAGTTCACGAGTCCGGTTATGGCGAAAGGGCTTGAAGACACCGCGTTCTACCGTTACAACCGCCTGATCTCGCTGAATGATGTTGGAAGCAACCTTCACAACTTCGGAGTTACCGCTACAGAATTTCACTCGGCGAACCAGGAACGTTTTCGCAACTGGCCTCACAACATGCTCGCCACCAGCACCCATGATTCGAAACGTTCAGAAGATGTACGCGCCCGCATCAACGTGCTCGCGGAAATCCCCAGCCAATGGAGACTCCGACTGCGAGACTGGCGTCGCTTCAATCGCAGTTATAAATCATTGGTGAATAACCAGCTTGCGCCTTCTTCCAATGACGAATATCACCTTTATCAGACTCTGGTGGGTTCTTGCCCGTTGGACTTAATGACTGACAAGACTGAAAAGAATGCCTGGAATGCTTTTTCTCAGAGGATCGAGAATTACATGCTCAAGGCGATTCGCGAAGCCAAAGAGAACACGAGTTGGATCAATCGAAACGCCTCCTACGAAAACGCGGTTTCGTCATTCGTCAAAAAGTTGCTTACCCCAGGCACCAAGAACCGGTTCCTCAATGATTTTGTGCCGTTCCAGAGTCGCATTACCCGCATTGGTTTTTGGAATAGCCTGTCGCAAACGCTTCTCAAACTGACCAGCCCCGGCGTTCCCGATATTTATCAGGGGAATGAGGTGTGGGACTTCAGTCTGGTCGATCCCGACAACCGGCGACCCGTCGATTACGGACACCGCCGGCAGGTGTTCGAGAGCATTCGCGGTTTGAGCAGCGAGACAGATCCATCCGCCACTCAAAGTCTTGTGGCCAATCCAGAGGACGGCCGACTCAAGTTGTATTTAATCTGGAGGACTTTGTGCTTGCGTAAGGAGCGGCCGAAACTTTTTCAGCAAGGCGAGTATCTGCCGCTGACAGTTCAGGGCGCGAAATCCGATCACGTCGTGGCCTTCGCGCGGAGATTTGAAAATACGAACGTGCTCGTGATTGCTCCCCGCCTCGTCGCCAGCTTACTCAACGAACGCGAGATTCCGCCGATTGGTCCTGAGGTCTGGGGAGACACTCAACTTGTAATCCCGTCTTACTTCCAGTCCGCGGACTATCGGAACGCATTCACAGGAGAAGTCCTATCTCTGGCGAAGAATGGCGAATCCGGCGCAATCCAAATAGCGGAGATTCTTGCGAAGTTTCCTGTCGCGGTGTTAGTAGAAGGTTAATCGCGGCACGCTCCCTCACGATATTCCTCATCATCACGCGTTTCGAACTTCTGTACCCTGGGTGGCAGGGATATCTCATCACCCATTCGCGCTAGTCTGGGTCGCCCAGTACATGAGCATCTACAACCATCTCGGCCTCGACATCACGCATGAGCAAGTAGAAATCCGAACCAAAGAATAAAAATAAAGAAGACGTTGTCCAACAACGCAAGGCCGCCTAAGGTTGCGGATTCTGAATACTTTCACTCCGAAGACCGCATTTTTAATTTGCTGGATTTCCCCTTACCCAAGACCGCTAACATTTCAGCAGCGGCCCGCTCGCCACTGGCTATGGCGCCGTGCACAGTTCCGTTGTGGCCATCAGCATCCGTGGCTTCGCCGGCGAAGAATAGCGTGTTCTCAATCGGCCGGCCCAGAGCTTCTTCCATCCCATCTCCGCCAACTTTTCCATAGCTATACGCTCCGCGCGAGAATGGATCGCTCTGCCAGTCGTGACAGTATGCTTGCTCGAACAGAGTCTCGAGTTCCTGAACGCTTACTCCCAGCAATCGATGCAGCGTCTGCAGAGCCGTCTCGACCACGAATGACTCGCTCTGTCCCGACAGCCGCTCAGCGCAGTGGAATGGCGCCCAACCCGTAAGGAATGGCTGCTTCTCATGTGTCCACCAGGTAGGGAACCAATCATCGTGCGAAAGCAGGAAACTCATACCGTCCATAGTCTTGCCGCGTTTCTTGCGCATCCGTGGAAGGTCTTTCCAAAAGCGTCCGCGAAATCGTAGCGTAACGCGAATTACTTTGCCCATCACCACGTCGTTGATGGCATTTTGCTTTTCTTCGGGCAACTCGGGAACGAACCGGATTGCCCCATTCTCGTCGAGTCGAGCCTGTAGCACGCCGAGCGGAACGGTGATCAACACATGCGATCCTGAGAATGTTGTCGTGCCGTTCGGTCCGCGCGCGACTATTTGAACCCGCCCAGGCTGCCACTGGATGTTCTCGACCACCGTATTTTTCTGAACTGCGACGCCGGTGTCGTTTAGCTGCTGCTGGAAGATGTCAATTAAATCTGCGTATCCGTGCTCAGCACGAAACGCGCGCTGCCCTTCAATTTTTCCTTCGGCGCGCATTCCCTTCACCAGCCAGTGCACGCCGACCCGCGTTGGGTCAGCCGCATTGAATCCGGACACGTAGCTCAAGGCCCACTTCTTAGCCTCTTCTTGCGGCGGGCCGAGATTCGATTTACGGCAACACTCTTCCAGAAACTCCAGGAAGGATTGGTCGGGCTTGCGATCGTCCATTTTTTCCAGAATCTGATCGACTTCTGAAAAAAAGTTGCAGCGGCCCAACTGGCCGTCGTTCACGCACCAGGTATCACCGTCGACTTCTGTGATCCGAATTTTCCGGCGATTGAGAAGGTTCCATATTTCAAGGGGGCGGCCGTGAATGAATTCAGCGCCGAATTCAACATGAGCTTTGCATTCAGGATCAAGCAGCGTGAAGATGCGCCCCCCTATCCGGTCCCGAGCCTCAAGAATAGTGACGGCGAGCCCAGTGCGAGCAAGCTTAATCGAGGCCGTGATGCCAGCCGCACCCGCACCAATCACGATCGCATCGGAATCTTTCGACATAGGAGAGCGCTGGGCGGCCAGTGCCGCTTCGACCACGGAACCAACTTTGCGATGAATTATTCTACGCAAGCGTTGCGTTAGTATTGGTTGAAGATAAGATTCGCGAAGGTTGGCGGGCTCTTTCCCGACTCGCCTGAATCTCCCGCAGACACGCAAAGAGACATACGCGAAGAAAAAGAAAAAAGAAAAAAGAAGATCATCAAGAAAACTCCTCGCACTCCTGCAAGAACATCGAATGTATGGGCAGCACACATCCAGATCGCTCGCGATTTCACTCGTCTCACCGACCCTTTACTGCTAGTATTGCGTGGTCTCTTCTAGCATCCTTCCGCCGTACCCTTAATTGGAGACGGTCCTTGCGAAATCAGACAGCGATTCGCTGTGCAAGGAGCCGTCCATGGTCCCCTCTCGTGCTCGTGTAAGCCAAAGAACCACGCCCCTCATCGAAGGAAATCCCGTCAGGAACGAGCTTTTGCTGGGTCTTCCCGCGCAGGAATGCGACTCCATATTCGCCGATCTTACGTTCGTTCAACTGCGGACACACGATGTTCTTCAGGAGACCGAGGAACCTATCAAATATGCATATTTCGTAGACAGTGGGATGGTCTCGATCTTAAGCGTTATGCGAGATGGAAAAAGTGTGGAGGTCGGTCTCACTGGCAAGGAAGGATGCACTGGGCTACAGCTCGCGGCGGGGTTCAAGACCAGCGACACCCGGGCTCTCGTGCAAATTGCGGGTACGGCCTTCCGGGTGAGCGGCCAAAGCTTGATGAAAGTCTTGCGCCAATGCCCCATCCTGGCCAAACGAATACAGCAGTATGGACTTCTCCTGGCCATGCAAGGATCGCAGGTTGCCGCCTGCAACCGCCTCCATGAAGTAGACGAAAGACTGGCGCGATGGTTGCTGATGAGCCAGGACCGCATTGGAGTCGACGGCGGTGTCGTCCCGCTGACCCACGAGTTTCTAGCGCACATGCTGGGAACGCGGCGGTCCAGCGTAACCGTAGCCGCCGGGCTTCTGGCTAAATCGGGATTGATTACTTATAACCGCGGACACGTCAAAATTGTGAATCGCTCCCTGCTCGAAGATGCCGCTTGCGAATGCTACGACCTCATCCGCAAGCACACTCAGATGTGGAAAAAAGAGTCATCCTAGCTTTCGTCCGCTGGCGAACACAACGCTGTACCATGGCGGACAGACGGACTGCACCATGGCTCCTACCATCAATTCATAAACCTCTTCGCAATCTGGATCTGGTTTCGAAGGAGACATTATGCGCCACCTCCCCGGTACCGAGCGTCACGATGAACTTGTCGAAACTCTAAAGAACTTTCTCAACGCCCAAAGTTCAACTCCAGCCACGACGCGCTACTGCTCCCGTTGCGGGTCAGTTCTCCGGTATTTGCCTACGCAGTTTTGGATGGAGGGAGCTGAGAATGGCTGGAACATTCGCCTGCCCTACTGCGCGGATTGTCATCCTCTTCCTGCCATGAAAGAAACTTTTGTCGTTTAGAGGGGTTTACGGAATCGATATTCAAGCCCAGCTAGGTGCTGGCTTTCCTATGAACGTCGATTACGAATGGCAACGTCCCTACGTTGCCGCTGTGCTCGAAACCGACCGCTCCAAACTTTCGGAACGCATTGCGGAGGCGCACTCCGCCATTAGAGCGCGTGTTGCGGAATTAAGCCAGGATCACTTCGGTACGCCGGAAGAACCTATGGCAATTGAAGCTGCTGTCCGAGGGCTAAAGACATTGAGCCAGGAAGTTCCGGAAGCTAAGCCGCCGTCTTGAGGAGTATTTGCAAGTCCTCGATCAAAGCGGGCGGGCTCGATTTTGTGGATACTCGGCTAACTCCTGCCGCCAGAGCTTCCTCCGCCAAATTTGAGGTCGCGAACGATGTATACATCAGGATCGGAACATCTGGCATCATCCCGCGCAAGATGCGCGCAGCTTCCAAACCATTCATGATTGGCATGGATAGGTCGAGTACGATCAAGTCCGGTTTCAGGCGTTGCGCTTGTTCAATCGCTACGCGGCCGTTTTCCGCTTCCCCGCAGACTTCAACATTCGACTGAGACTGGAGCACGCGCGTTACTGCGCGTCTCATTGCGAGATGGTCGTCGACGATTAGAACCCGCTTTGGGACTGCCATGCTCACCTGCCGACATTGTGGGCGTTCACAAAACCTTCGCCTATCGGGTGAACGGCGTAATATCAAGGATTCAGTATTGAGAATCTATCCTGCGTCCTGTAGGTGCGGGTTTGATCACTTCAAGAGGGCAAAAGGGGGACGCAGTTGTAAATCCATGAGGACGGAATAGTTACGCCATTTTGAGAGTCGCCAGAATCACAAAATTTGTACTCCTTCCAGCGTCTACCCTTCAGCGAGAAACTACATCTAATTATTATCTGGAATCGTCCGTGCGCGCCCCTTCGAACCGTTGGAACGGATGACGAAGCAGAAGGAGACTTGCGATGAAAACACTTTTTACTGGAATCTTTGCGGCATTAGCGCTGTTATGCGGCTTCTCGATCGCGCAGGACGCAACAACTCCGGCGGCTAAATCCCCAGCGGCGCCACAGGCGCAACAGAATCCTACCCCTACCCAGTCGGCTCCCGCCAGCTCTCCTCAGGCCGCTTCAACTCCGGCGGGCGCAAATTCTAAAATTGCCCCCGGAAGCGTACTTCCGGTTCAGCTCACCAAGAGCATTGACGCAAAGAAAATTAAAACCGGCGATGCGGTCGAAGCGAAGGTCACGCAAGACATGAAGGCCGGCAACGGCGAAGTGATCGTCCCAAAAGATACCAAGGTGGTGGGACGCGTTACCGAGGCGCAGGCACGCAATAAGGAGCAGAAGGAATCGCAGCTGGGTATCGCATTCGACCGTGCCGTAATGAAGACCGGAGGCGACGTCAATCTTCCCATGTCGATTCAGGCAATCATCGCGCCTTCCTATCTAAGCTCTAATAACAACCCCGGCGGCGAGGGCACAGGTCAAGCGCAGTCATCGTCCGCGGGCACCGCCAGCCGAATGTCGCAAAGCAACGGTAACCCGCGCGGCAGCGCTATGGGAGGTTCCCAATCTCCCAATCCCAGCGCTGATTCAACTGCCGCACCAAGTGAAAACAAGACCGGAAACGGCGCCCATCAGCCCATCACCGGCGCTACGCAAGGAGTGTTGGGGATCCCGGATCTTACATTGTCGAGCGCGAATACAGCGCAAGGTTCAGTAATCACTTCCGAAAAGAACAATGTGAAATTGGAAAGCGGAACTCTGATGCTGCTGCGGGTAACTGGATCACCGCAATAGCAATATTCACAAAGCTTCACATGGGGCGGTCGCCTGCAAGGCATCCGCCCCGTCGTAATTACATCTCCCCAGTTACATCTCAAAGATTCGATATACCGCCGACGGTTGCTGCGCCTGCAGTCGCGAGATCGCGACGTTATGAACCGCAACCCCTCCCGGTGTGCGCCCGTCCATCTTCCCGTGATGAGCATGCCCGTGCACGACCACGTTCGCGCCGAGCCGGTCTACGACCTCGCCCAGCCGCGAAGTGCCCATGAATGGATAGATTTCCCGGGCTTCGCCTTCCACGGTATCGACCACGGGCGAATAATGCAGGACGACCATTCTTCTGTCAGTGCGCAACTGAGCCATGGCGCGCTCCAGTTTGAGCGCTTCGTCGATCGAGGCCTGGACAAATTGCTTAATTTCACGCTCGCCAAAAGCGGTAAGCATTTCGCGTCCAAAGCCGCCCACAAAACCTTTCGTTCCCGCAAACCCAACTCCATCTCGCTCGTAAGCCGTGCCATCCAAAACTTTAATGCCTGCCTCGATCATCATCGAGCCGAGTTCCTGCTCTCTGCCGCTCTCGTAATCGTGGTTCCCCAAAACTGCGATCGTCGGAATTCTCAGCCGTAGCAGCACGCTCAGCAGCGGCTCCATTTCGTTGGGTCGGCCGTAATTGGTCAGATCGCCCGCTAGAACCAGTACGTCGGCGTCATCTCCCACCCGCTCAAATTGGTCCTTAAGGCTGACATAGCTCTGCGGACTGAAATGCAAATCGGCGGTAGCGGCAATTCTCATGCGGATTGACGGTTCGGAGATGTATCGTGTGGGAGTTCGGCGAGCCTTACGCCCGGATTTGCTGAGCGCTCAAGCTCTTCCATCCTGACTTTTCTGGTCTCTTCCAACAGGTTCGCCAGTCCCCACTCGTTGATGTCGATCGCGAACATGTTCTCATCCACCAGACTGCCACGAAATCTTGCCTTCGGATCTGGCTTCGCAATCTCGTTTTGCAGCCTTTCCACGAGCCTGCTCCAAATGCGGGCGGGTACATAGTGCGTCTGCGCCGGATATACATACCGGAAGAGCAGAAGGGACCACAACAGCATTTCCCAGTGCTCCCCCATCAGTTGCAGTTCGCGGTCCCAATTAAATCGAGGGTAAGTTCCGTAAATAACGTGGGCGATATCGGCTCCGTCGAAACGCTCCCTTTTGGCGACGAAAATCTTTGAGGCTACCAATTCCTCCGGCGCCAGCACTCTGGTCTCGATGCCATGAACCACGGCAGGACTGGCGCGGTCAATCCAGGCATCTTCGACTACCACGACCCCGTTGCTCATGCCTGTAATGAGGTCCACAAAAAATTCTCCCTTGTGAACCTTGGCAAGCCATACCGGATCGCAAACCTCGCACTCAAAGCCGCGCTGCTCGAGATAACGCAATACTTCAAGGCTTGTGGAGGCTGTCATGAATAAATCCAAGTCTTTCGTAGAGCGGCAAATTCCGGTATGTTGTCGCAACGCGAACGCACCTGAGACGGCGTAAGGAAAGTGCCTCTCCTCCAAAACAAGCAGCACTTCACGAAACAGAGCCGCCTGCTGCTCAGGAATTTCCGTGGGCATGGACGAAGTCACGGGCAGCATTTCTTCGGGTTTTTCAATTTCGGACACGGCAGCTTGGATGTGCTCTTGTGCCCTGCGGTTGGTGCGCCTTTTGAGACGTCGGCAGCAGAACGCTCCCTCAAACGCCACTCACTTTTTCTTGCCGTCGCCTTCGACCGCCTTGCCTGATCCTTCCCTCACCGTGTGAACCGCATCCGCGCCCAGGTCCGCAAACCGTTCGATCAGCCCGCTGGGCCAGCGGATTTCAATCCAGTCAAGCTTGGCAATCGCACCCAGTCCGAAGTGCGCTCGCATATCGCTATTGGAAATGTAGCTGGAGCCGCTGCGAACCTCATCCACCAAAATCCGCGATCCGGCTTTCACCGTAATCCGCGCCCCGATTCCGTCACGGTTCGATTTCGTGCCGACGGTGCGAAGCGCGATCCAGTGATTCGCCGTCCTCACCTGATTCACCAGCAAACTGGCCGGCGCATTCATATTACTGACCACCACCGACATCTGGCCGTCGTTCCATAAATCGCCCACCGCCAGACCCCGCGAAGAAGCCGGAGTCGTAATTCCCGACCCTCCTGACGCCGAAATGTCGCTGAACGTCCCGTCCCCGTTATTGTGATAAAGAATGCGCGGCTCTTTATAGCTGCTGCCAAGATGCTGGCTGTCGACCTCCGGATACACATGCCCGTTCGCCAGGATCAAGTCGGGCCAGCCATCGTTATCGAAATCTAAAAACATCGTCCCCCATCCGAGATATTGCGTGTACAAGCCGAGTCCGGCGGCCGAGGTCGCATCGGTAAACGTTCCATCGCCGTTGTTGCGGTAAAGCGTGGAAGTATCGTCGGAGAAATTCGTCTTGAAGATATCGAGATGACCGTCCCCGTTGAAGTCGGCAACGGTCGTTCCCATGCCTGCCTGCTCGCGCCCATCTTCGTTAAAAGCCGCACCCGCCGTCACCGCGACGTCGGTAAAGGTTCCATCGTGGTTGTTTCGGTACAGAATGCTCGGCGTGCTGTCGCAGGCGACGTAAATATCGGGCCAGCCGTCTTCATCGAAATCAAGCGTGGAAACGCTGAGCGAATAATGTCCATCCGTACGATCAATGTGCGCCTTCACCGTCACGTCTTCAAACGTGCCATCGCCGCGGTTGTGGTAAAGAATATTTTTCGCGCCCGGCAGCCCGCGCGGCCCGCACATTACAGGAACTCCTTTCCACAAACATGTCGCGCGCTCCCCAGGCGCGGGCGCGGTAGATAAATCGAAATCCACATAATTCGTTACGATCAGATCGAGCTTGCCGTCCCGATCGTAATCGATAAACGCGCAGCCCGATCCCCAAGCTTTTCCCGAGCCGGCAACGCCCGCTTTCTCCGCAACCTCTGTAAACACTCCGCCCTGGTTGTGGTACAGCCGGTTCTTTCCGTAGTAAGTAACGTACAAATCTTCCCAGCCATCGTTGTCGTAATCACCAACGCATACTCCCTGCCCCCAACCGGTAGCGGTGAGACCGGCGCTCACTGTGACGTCGGTGAAAGTTCCATCATGATTGTTCCGGTAAAGATGATTGCTGGGCGCGTTTCCTTTCGGAACCCCCTCCAGCCTGGTTCCATTGACCAGAAAAATGTCGGGCCAGCCGTCGTTGTCATAATCGAAAATCGCCACGCCCGTGCCGGTGGTCTCAATAATGTATTTCTTGGTCTCGATTCCGCCGAAAATATCCTGCATCGTGAGCCCCGCTTTATCGGCGATATCGGTGAAGTTAGCCAGTTGTTTGATCGGGGCGGCGCTCGAAGTCTTCGCTTGCTGGCCGTAACAGATGCAAACGAATACCCAGGAGTGGATAATAAGTCGAAACGCGAGCTTGAGATTCGAGCAGAACACGACTCTCGACGGCCTCGTTGGGAATTGCATGATCTGCTTCGAATGGTAGGTTGGTTGCCGGAAAATCGTCAATGCTATCCTGTAAATCCAGCTTTCGTTTTCGATATCGATATCGATGCGCGTCCTTCCACTCTCCGTCGGTTTAATTCTCGTAGCCTTTGTCTGCGGACTTGCATCTGCCGCGCCCCAAGCCAGGCCTGCGGCTTCCGGGGCGCCAACGCCATATCAAAACGGCGTCGCCGCATTCGAACGCGGCGACTTCCCGGCCGCTCGCACTGCTTTCCAGAAAGCAATAAAACTCAATGCGCGCAATGCCGATGCGCAGAATATGTTAGGCCAGGTATTGCTGCAGCAGGGCGACATCGACGACGCCATCGTCCACTTCCGCATTCTGGTCCGGCTCCGACCGTCTCTCCCAATTGCTCACGCGTACCTGGCGCAGGCGCTTCAAACCAACGGTCGCCTCGATGAAGCAGTTACCGAGTTTCGCATCGCCGTACAATTCGCTCCCCAGCAGTGGCAAGCTCACCAATCGCTCGGACGCGCCCTCAGCTTACAAAAGAAAACTGACGATGCCATCGCGGAATTCAAGCAGGCCATTCTCCTCGCACCCCAACAACCTGAGTTGCATGACGGTCTCGGTTCACTGTTCGCGCAAGCATCAAAATTCCCCGATGCCGAAAAAGAATTTCGAAAAGCAATATCGTTAAATCCCAACTACGAACCAGCCTATCTCCACCTCGCAATCACGCTCTCCTCCGAAGGTGATGCGAAGAAAGCGCAAGAGATGCTGGACCGCGCTCTGCAGCTTGATTCAAAAGATGCACCGGCTTGGTATCTTCGCGGCTCACTGCTGGAAGCGCAGGGTGATCGCGATGAAGCGCTGCAGTCCTACAAACAAGCCACGGAACTCCAGCCTGATTCCGCTCCTTTTCAAACCCGCCTGGGTCTTCTTCTTCAGCGGCGCGGAGATCCGGAGCGCGCCGTGTCAGCCTTCAGCAAAGCAGTTGCCCTGACCCCAACCGATGCCGAGGCCCACAATAACCTCGCACTAGCGCTGCTCCAACGCGGAGATGCCGACGCAGCCATCAAAGAATTTGAGCAAGCCATCCTTCTTCATCCAGACGATGCAGGATTTGTAGAAAACCTGGGCACAGCATACCTGCAGAAAACCGACTTCGCCGCTGCCATCTCCCAGTTTCGGGCAGCCCTAAAGCTCGACCCCGCATCCGCGAGTTTGCATCACGACGTCGCCCTGGCTCTGAAACTTTCAGACGACCTGCCCGCCGCAATCGCGGAATGGAAGGAAGCGATTCGCCTCGATCCAAAGTTGGCCGACGCTTACTACAGCCTCGGGGTGACGCTGTGGCAGTCGGGCGATTTTCCCAACGCAGCGGAACAGTTACGGCAAGCCATCCAAATTCAGCCGGACTACGCCGAGGCTTACTACACCCTCGGCACAGTTCTAAAGCAGATGAATAAACTGCAGGAAGCGGCTGACGCCTTGCGCCACGCCATTCAACTCGACCCCGGCTTTGCCGGCGCACACACTACTCTGGCAGCAGTGCTGCGCCAATTGGGCGATTCCGCCGGCGCCGCGGCTGAAAGTAGAGCGGGCGCCGAAATGGCAAAAGGAAAAACTGATCTCCAGGCCGCGACATTTGCCACCAATTCTGGCCGCCGCTTGCTCCTCGCCGGCGATCTCGACGGCGCCATCTCCCAGTTTCGAACTGCGATTCGCGTCCTGCCAACCTACGCGCTGGCGCACCGCGAACTCGGTGCCGCCCTCACCCAAAAGGGTCAAAAAGAAGAAGCTAGCGCAGAGTATCGGAAGGCCGCCGAACTGGATCCTCATCTCGCTCCGCCATCTACCTCGGCACACTAACTCGACAACGGATGGTCGATCCGCATCAGTTGAATCTGCGCTGGAAACATTCGCGCACGAGATTGAATCAGCCCTAGCTGCCGCCCTTGCGCACCGCAACAAGATCGGTGAGCACCGGAACGCCGTGCGTCACCTTCACGCGCAACAGCGCTTCAAACGGCTTGATCTCACCGGCCTTGGAAACTCCCAGCCGTTGCAGGAGTTCGGTGAGAGAGTCTTCCCGACAAACGTATTCCGCAGCCGCCTGTGTTCCGACGGTCGTGGTTCCCGCGAGAATCAACATCGAATGCGCTGAATCCAATCCTGACTTCAAGCCGATGATCGCATAATCTTCGTTCACCAACTGGCTGGATGGGCTTGCCATGAAATCCTGCGACTCCCCTGCCGCCGGGTGCACATTAATCACTTTCACGTCTCCCTTGCGCGGCCCGGAAGTTACTTTTTGAAAGACGAATTCCTGCGTTCCCGGTATCTCCAGCAGAGTCAAATTCTCCGCGGGAGAACCGATGAAGATCAGATCGTTGTTCCTGACGTCGTCCAGAGAAAACAGTGCCCCGCGCTTCACTCGCAGTTGGCGGTTGAGCACGCCGAAAACACGATCCAGTTCATGGATCGCCAGCACCTCTCCCACTCCGGTGTAGTGATCGAGGATCGCCTCCCGCGAATCCGTGGAGGGATTGAAGTAACGCATGTTCGTCTGCGGACGTCCCACAAAGTTGGCGTTGCTGAAGATTACCCATGGCGGCTGCGGAGCGGTCGCGAAGCGGCTCCAGAAAATCTGATAAGCAGGAGGTACGCGCTCCTTCGCTACGGCTTGGCTGCGAGATCGCCCCGACCACAGCACTGCACTAGTGACCAACGAAGCGAAGAGCAGCACCGAAAGCGCTCCCACCGCAACTGCCCAGCCTCGATTCGAATCTCTTCCCGCAGCCTTCCCGTTCTCCTTCTCCTTCTCGAAGGTCAGCCCAGCCGGCAACTGGCCGCCCGGAGTCCGTTCATGAAAAGTGAGCGAATACGATCCCTTGGGCAACTCTACGATAATGGGATCTTCGCGACCCTCGTGAGCGTAGTACTCCGCGAGTTTCATTCGCAAGCGTCCCGCTTGTACTCGGACGGCTGAGTCGCTTTGCGGATCAAATCCTCCAGACCGCCCCAGGACTTCGGTAGCAATCTGATATTCCTTCAGCGCCACGCCCGGATGATCGAGGGAGTGCTCAGCCAAATAGCGGAGGAGTTTGCACAGCGATTCCGAGCCACTTAAGCTATGACTTTTAATAAGCCGATCTATTTGCTGGAAGCGCTGCTCCCGCCCCGATGCGAAACCGTGCGCTGATGCCATGTGACAGTGAAGTAACGTACTCCGGTATCTTACTGCAAGCTAAGCAGTTTACACCTGTAACGGTATAAAACGTAAAGAAACTTAAACCAATAGTGCATTTGTATTACGAATGCATGCCATTCAAAGAATCACCTGTCTTCTGTTTTGCCAAGCGTTCAAGTTCCAGGAGGAAGTTCATGAAGAGGTCAGTTCTTGCGGCTGCGGCAGCACTCGCGCTTCTCTGCGGTTTCTGGATGCCAAAAGCGTCCGGTCAGGCAGTCTACGGCAGCATACTCGGTACCATCACTGATCCTTCCGGCGCCGCCGTGGCGAATGCCAAGGTGACGGTCACTGACCAGCGCAAAGGCACAAAAGAAGAAACCACTACCAACGACAGCGGCAACTACAGCGTCACTCACTTGATTCCCGACACATACACAGTCCACGTCGAAGGCCCAGGCTTCAAGAGCTTGGAATTAAAAGACATCATCGTCAATGCTGATGCTGGCACCGACGTCAATGGGCAATTTCAAGTGGGTTCAACCAGCGAGCAGGTCGAAGTGACTGCGGAAGCCCAGCAGTTGAAGACCGACCGCGCCGATGTCGCGATCGAGTTCAATTCAAGGTACGTAGAAGACCTGCCGATTCTGAATCGAAACTTTACCAGCTTTGAGCTCTTGTCTCCTGGAACGCAAAAGCTTGGGTGGGGTCACGCCGCAACTGAGAATCCTCAAGGCAGCCAACAAATTTTCGTTCAAGGCCAACACTTCAGTGGCACCGCCTATGAACTGGACGGCACCGACAACCAGGATCCAATCCTCGGAATTATCGTGGTCAATCCTAACCTTGACGCGGTCACTGAAACTAAAGTCGCGTTGCAGAACTATGACGCCGAATTCGGCAAGGCCGTCGCTGGCGTCGTAACCGCTCAGACGAAGTCTGGAAGCAATGACATCCACGGCAGCGGCTTCTGGTTCCGCCGCACCGATGCGACTCAGGCACGAGATCCTTTCACACAATACCCTCGACCCGGAGTCACGGGCCCACTGATTCCGTCATCCCGCTGGCAACAATTTGGTGGGTCAATCGGCGGTCCGATCATCAAGAACAAATTGTTCTTCTTTGGCGACTACCAGGCGACTCGCCAGTCCAACGGCATCACCAACTCGTTGTCGATTCCCACGGCATTGGTTCAAAGCACTTGTAACCCAGCCACCAACACAACGGGATACTGCAATCTGAGCGAGTATCTTGGCCAGGGACTTGCCGGCGGCGGCCAGATTTACGACCCGTCCACGGGTACTTTGACTGGCAATGGCGGAAATCGAACCCCATACGGGCCACAGCCGGCCGCGAACTGCAGCGGCAACTGTATCCCGATCGGTCAAGTCTCTACACAGGCCGCCGCCATACTGGCCCTGTTTCCCGCCCCCCAAACTGCTGGCATCGCTAACAACTTCCTTTCCTCCGGGTCCGCTCCTTTCAGCCAGAACAGCTTCGACACTCGCATTGATTACGCGGCAACCTCAAGCCTGAATATCTTCGGACGGTTCAGCCTCGACTACTTCAGTCTCTCTGGTAAGGGTTCTCTGGGAGCGTTAGGCGGACCTGGCACCGGTCTTCTTGGTTTGGCTGGCAGTTCGATCACTCATAACTACAGTTTGTCTACAGGTTTTACCAAGACTATGAGCACCTCCCTTCTCACTGATGTTCGCTTCGGATGGTTCAAATACAACCCTCAGACGCAAAAGCCAGACGGAGGCACTCCGATGACTGGGTTCGGAATCCCAAATGCAAACACCAGCGATCCGAAGACCGCTGGCTTGGGTGCATTCCTCCTGGGAGCTGATCCGAACACCGGTGAGAATGGCGCCCCCAACAACGGAAGCGCGGAGGTAATCTCAAGCTTCGGTGATGGCCTAGGCGTCGCCCGTTGCAACTGCCCTCTGACTGAAAGAGAAGATCAATTCCAGATCGTCAACAACTGGACAAAGACGAAGGGAAATCACATCTTCAAGTTCGGCGCCGACCTTCGTTACGCCCGCAACTTGCGCATCCCCTCCGACAACAATCGCACGGGTGAATACAATTTCAGCCCACTAGCGACCTCAAATCAGACGCTAACGAATATTGGCGGGTTGGACCTGGCGACATTCCTGCTCGGAGATGTAACTTCGATGGCTCGTTATGTCACCAACCCGATCCTCGGCAACATCAACAATGCAGCGGAAAGGCAGAAACGCCTCTTCTTCTACGGACAGGACACTTACCGCGCAACTTCAAAGCTGACTCTCAACTACGGCTTGCGGTGGGAGATTTACACGCCTGAATCCGTGCTCGCTAAAGGCTACGGAGGATTCGCCAACATCGTGGACAACGGAGGCACCGGCGTCATTCGTGTGGCCGGATACGGCGGCTACGGATTGAATGGAAACGTGCAAAATACGCTCAACGCTTTCGCTCCCCGTCTTGGAGTCGCTTACCAGCTCACTCCGAAGACGGTTTTGCGAATGGGTTATGGACGCAGCTACGACATCGGCGTGTTCGGATCGAACTTCGGACATACCGTGACACAGAACCTGCCGGTGCTGATCAAACAAAACATCGACGCGTCCTCGGACCCCCTCACCCCGACCGCTAGTCCGAACGCTATTCCTCTCTACACCACAAACACCACCACCAACCCGCTTTCGCAGGGACCGATTGCTCCAATATTCCCGACGATCCCAGCCAACGGGCAAATCACGTTTGCCAGCCTGAATGGCCAGGATGGCGGCGTTCATATTCGCCCGATTAAACAAGTGTTGCCCACCCTCGATGCTTGGAACGCCACTTTACAACGCCAACTCACCAACACGATTTCGTTGGAGGTCGCCTACGTAGGAAACAAAGGTTCGCACGGATTTTCGGGGGACGGTCCGAACTATGACATCAACCCCGTTTCCCTGTTCGGCTACAAGACGATTGACCCGAATACGGGCGTACTCTATACGACTCCTCAAAGGCGGCCACTGTGCCACGAGGATTCGACGGGCGCCTGCACTGGCATCGGAGACGATCTTGGCAATTACTACGGCAATGACGCCAGCAGCGAATACAACGCGTTTGAAACCAAGGTCGACAAGCGATTTGCCAATGGCCTCCAGTTCATCGCGCATTACACTTTTGCCCACGCTTACGCCTACAACAATAACTACTATGCGATCAGTCATCCGGTTGCATACGGCCCGAACGATTTTGTCCGTAACCAGGTATTTGTGATTAACACGGTTTACGCCTTACCGTTCGGCAGGGGCAAGATGTTCCTGGGCAATTCCGGTCGCGCAGTGGATTACCTGGTTGGGGGATGGCAGGTAACCAATACCACCAACTGGAGCAGCGGTCTGCCCTGGACGCCTACCACCAATGAGTGCGGCAGCGAGCAGGATGTGGGCATCTGCCGTCCGAACAAGGGTTCGGGTTCATTCCACATGGGTCCAGGATCCCTCCAGCAACGGTCGGTAGGAGGTCCCTACGTTCAATACTTCACCCCTCTGACGTCTCTAACCGGACCGTTTACCGATGCCGGAAACGGGAACATCGGCAACGCCGGTTACAACTCGCTCCGCGGACCCGCAGGGTTTTATTCGGATCTGTCGGTGACCAAGGACATTCCAATCGGCGAGCGCGTTAAAGCCCAGTTCCGTATGGACGCGTTTAACATCTTCAACCATCCTGTCTACGCGTTCAGCGGAAACAACGGCGCCAATGCCTGCGTCGATTGCCAAAATAGCGCCGTAAACAGCAACAACGGAAGGATTACGGACATCGAAGCTGGAACCACGATGCGTGAATTGCAGTTTGCACTGCGTTTCACCTTCTAGGTTCCGCAGAGCTTTCAACCGGAGGGAGTCTTTCGAGACTCCCTCTTATTTTTTGGGTACGGTTTCTTACGAAAGCCGTTCCAGCCCTACTGTGAGAGTCGTTGTAATCTAATCCCTATGATTTGCCGTTTCCCTCTTCAAACAACTGTTCTGGAGGCTTGCCTGCTTCTGGGGTTCTCTTCGCTTGGCATCGCGCAACAATCAGCTCCGGCCAATCCGCCCAGCGCTCAAACGACACCATCGCTCTCGACACGTCCAGATTTTTCCCGCGCCCGTACCCTCATGCAGCAGGGCAAAGTGGATGAAGCCATCGCCGAATTGCAATCGATAGAAGCTTCCGCCCCCACGACCAAAGGCCTCGAGCTCGAACTCGGCATCGCCTACTACAAGAAGGGCGACTACGTAAAAGCTGTCGAATTCCTGAAGAGAGCCGTCGCCGACGATCCCGCGAATAATGAAGCCACGCAACTGCTCGGCCTTTCCTACTACCTGAATGGATATCCCTCCCAAGCCATTCCCTTGCTTGAAAAAGTGCAAGCCTGGTTGCCTCGCGCCAACGTGGATGCCTCTTACATCCTGGGCATCTGCTACATCCAGACTAAAAACTATCCGCAGGCGCGCAAAGCGTTCGCGCGAATGTTCGACGTGCCCGAAGACTCGGCCGCGAGCTATCTCTTCACCGCGCGCATGTTGTTCCGGCAGGAGTTCGATCCCATCGCTGAAGAGTATGCGCAGAAGGCCGCAACGCTCGATCCGAAGCTTCCCCTCGCGCATTTTCTTCTAGGCGAACTTTACTTGTTCAAGTCGCGCGTTCCGGAAGCCGTCACCGAATTTCAAAAAGAACTGGCCATCAATCCCGCGCACGCCGCAACTTACTACAAGCTCGCCGACGCCTACTCGCGCATTCAGAAATACGATGACGCGGAACGCCTCTTGCAGCGCTCCATCTGGCTGGACGCGACGTCCACCGGCCCCTACATTCTGATGGGAAAAGTTCTGGAGAAGAAAGGCGAGTTCGAGTTGGCAGTTCGCGCTTTGCAAAGAGCCGCCGCGATGGACCCGAACAATCCCACAACTCATCATCTGCTCGGGCAGGCCTATCGCGACATGGGGAAAAAAGAAGAAGCAGAAAGTGAACTGAAATTAGCCGAGCAACTGCAGACTAAATCTGACTCTCGCCCTTGAACGACGCCTACTTCAGAGCCGCCGCTACGGGTTGGTTCTGTTCCCGATCCAGACGCTCCGCCAGATCCTTCGGCAAGTCGTGCAGCAATTCCAGAAAAGCCGCGTTGGTCCAGCCAAAACCCACGACATTCATCTGATACCCAAGTTCCACATGAGCCTCCGATGAACGCGTTACGACGTTGTATTTTTCGCGGATGTTTCCATCGCGCCGGAAATTCTCTGCGACCGTAGAGAGGAACTCGTACGAAACCCGGTCGGCATCAGCTTTGAAACCGTAACGCCGCAGCGCGTCGACCACCAGCATTTCAATATTTCCCCAGCCATACGGCAGATCCCATTGCGCCTCACTCTCCTCGGTGCTCATCGCCACCCCGCCGGGGTGATCGAGAGCCGGCAGATTCTTCGCGACCGCCCTTGCCTGTTCTGGCGTAGCCAGGCCCGCCCACAGCGGATAGAAAGTCGTCGCATACTTATACGATGAACGCCCGCCCGTTTGCAGGTTGTAATCGAAAAACCATCCAGCCTTTTCATCCCACAGATAGCGTGTAATCAACTTCTTGCGATCTTCCGCTCGCTTTCTCCAGTTTTCGGCGTCGGCCGAATGCCCCAGCCAGCGGCTGATCTGCTCCAGATCTTTCTCCGTCTTGTAGAGCAAACTGTTCAGGCAGACCGGCGCGTAGTGATGTGTTGCCGAGCCAAACGGGCCAAAGCGAAAGCTCACATCGAATCCCGATTCGCGCATCGACCGGTCGCCTTTGTAATAATCGGAACTCAACTTAAATTCGCGCCGCTTCTCGCACTCCGGGCGCGCCATCGTCGTCGGCACATCGCAAACCTGCTGGGAATAAAGAGCCCCCGCTACCGGCTGCGCAGCCCCCGGCACATTCTCCTGAATGTAGTTGTCCGCCTGCCCGGGATGAAAGAAAAAATACGTCGAAACTTTCCGGTAGAAACCGCTTTCGTCCTGCACCGCCTCGGCCGGCGGCCCATCGCCAAAATCGTAGTAGCGCGATAAGCCGGTATCGCCCGCCAGATGCGGCTCGCGGTTCCACATCTCATAATCCTTTTTAAGATCGCCGTAGGCCTTTCCCAGCCATGCCGGATCTTTCTGTCCCGATTTCTGCAGCGCATCGTACACATCCACAACCATCGAACTCAGAAACGGAGGCTGTGATCGCGTCAGATAATACGTCCGGTTGGCGTTGAGCATCGCTCCGTAATTTTCAATCTCAAAAAAGAAGTTATCCACCATCCCACGTGCTAATTCCAGGCGCCCCGCCCGCAACAACCCCCGGACAATAAAATAACTGTCCCAGCCATACATCTCGTTGAATCGCCCCCCGGGAACGACATACTTATTTTCGAGATACAAAAGTCCGTGAGGCTGAATTTTGCTGGTATCGATTTCGCCTAGCCGATCAATCTTCATGGGCAAGTGCTCAACTCGAACATTGCATTCGCTCGAAAGTTTTTGAACAGCGGCCGGTTCGGCCATACCTGCGGGCAAATACAGAACGGGAGGCACTTTCATCTTGGGATCGACCAGGCTCTTGCAATCGGTCATGGACCGCGTCAGCGTATCCCAAGCTGTTGAAATATATTCGAGGACTGGCTTCAGTCCTTGTCCGTCAACAGAAGCGGATTGCCCTGCCGCGGCCGTTTGCGCCAGCACTCCGCACACCACCACCGCCACCAGAAATCTGTGCATGGTGGCCCGCAAAGACAAAGACAAAAATTGGCGAAACATTCTCGAAACCCCAGCACGATTATCTGGGACACAAACAGGGCTCTCGCGCATTTTCAGTCACGTCCTAAATGCTTAAAAATGAACTTGATCCAGAGAATTCGGAACGCGGAAGAAGGCGAACCAGGAACGGCTCTAGTTTATGCTATTTGTCGCACTTTGGCGCAGATAAGTTACGTACGCGTGGTCGCAAAGATGCCGGTCCCGCGGGGGGTCAGAAGTTCATATTTTACAGGTTATTTCTGGGCCTTGCCTAAGCAGCGTGCGAACCTTCTTGCGCATGCTGCATCGGCTTTGGATGATCCATTGGGCCCTGACAATTCGGATAGTTAGGGCAGATTAGATAGGTGGTCAGTCCCGACGCTCTCAGGACGAGCGCTGTCTGGCAGCGTGGACAGCGTGGCGAAACAGTCATGAATGAATTTTGGGCTAATCTTGATCCATGAGCAATCAGGGAAAATCCTTAGTCGCTTTTTCCGTGCTCTGGATCATTAGCCACGCTATGCCGGCACTCACCAGCGACAGACCAGCGCAAATCAGCATCACAATTCTGAATCCGAAGACAAAGGCTTCTCGAATAGATTCTCTGATGGCGGCCTTTGTATGGTCGTCGACTCCAGCAGGCACTTGTAAACCTGCCAGCTTGCTCGTGTTCGCCTGAAGTTGCTGCACGATGCCAGGAGGCAGGGCTAAATGGGCGAGGCCGTTGTTTAGTCGCGCCCGGAACGATGCCACCATGATGATTCCAAGGACTGCAATGGCAAGTACGCCCGCTACCCGCGCTACTGCGTTGTTGATGCCGGACGCCGTACCGGCTCGATCCTGCTTGACCGAATTCATCACCACCGTGGTAAGTGGAGCTACGCTTACTGCCATCCCGAACCCGACTACGAGCACTGCCGGAAAGAACGCTTTCCAGTAACTGCTTCCAACCGAAGGCACAGCGAACAAGACAAAGCCCAGCGCAATAATAAGCGGGCCAATGATCAGCGGACCTCGCGGCCCATAGCGCGCTACTAAGCCGCCAGACCACCGGGAAAGAAAAAACATCAGGAGAATGAAGGGAACAATGGCAGCGCCGGTTGCGGTTGTGGAATATCCCTGCACCTGGATCAAGTTCAATGGGAACACGAAAAAGAAAATCCCGATCGCCGCATAGAGGCACAGCGTAAGCAGGTTCGCTCCACTAAAACTGCGGGATTCAAACAGAGTCAGCGGCAACATTGGCGCAGCGCTCCTGGCTTCGAAAAGTACGAACGCAATTAGGCAGACAATCCCAACCGTCAGACCTCCTGAAACCACAGGACTCTTCCAGCCGAAGTTAACCGATTCGAGGAAACCGCCGACTAAGCCACCCAGCCCAACCGTGGCCAGCACCGCCCCTACCCAGTCGATGCGTCGCGCACTCGCACTGCGGCTCTCCGGAATCCGCCAAAGCGAAATCACTATCACTGCCACTGCAAGCGGGATGTTGATTAAAAACACCCAGCGCCAGGAAGCATGCTCCACCAGCCAGCCGCCCAGCACCGGACCGATGCCCGTGGTAATCGCCGTAAAACCCGACCACGTCCCAATCGCCTGGCCGCGACTTTTCTCGTCGAAAGACGTACTGATAATCGCCAGACTTCCGGGAACAAGCAGCGCGGCGCCCACCCCTTGAATGCTTCTCGCGATGATCAGTTGATGGATATTCGCGGACAAGCCGCACCCTGCCGAAGCCGCGGCAAAAATTGCCACCCCCGTCAGAAACATCAAGCGCCGCCCCAACAGATCGCCCAGCGACCCGCCCACCAGGATCAACGCAGCCAGAAACAGCCCGTAAGACTCCACCACCCATTGCACATCCACCACAGTCGCGTGAAAGCTGGCTTGCAGCGCCGGCAGAGCGACATTGACCACTGTGCTGTCGATGAAAGCCATGCTCGATCCGAGGATGGTTCCTGCGAGTATCCACGTTCTGGATTCTGCGCCGCATGGGAGTGCAGCGCTTGCCGATCGAATGATAGTTTCGTCGCATGGCGTTCTCATCGAGAGTATGGATGCCACTCAGAGGATATTCGGTCCCCTCCGCCCCTTTTCCCATTGCCGCGAAGCAAGAAGCGAGCGGTTGCGACCGCCCGGCACTCCCACTGCGTTGTCATCCTGAGGAAGCGGAGTCTCTCGCTTCCCGAGAGACTCCCGACGAAGGACCTATGCAGTCTGCCCGGCAGCACGGCCAGCAAATAGATAGGTTCTTCGGCCCGCAAGAACCGCGGGTCCGCAGGATGACAAGCAGTATAAGACTGAGGGCAATAGCCGCCCTTGCCGCACCTTCCCCACCCCTGTAGCATCAATATTCAAGCCTTCATAAAGGAGTTCTCATGGCAACCGACACCCTCACTTCCCCCGCCACTCTGGGCAGCAGTAATCCCACCAAGGTCTTCAAGAACTTCATCGACGGCGAGTGGGTCGAGTCCTCCACGGGAGAGACTTTCGAGAACCGCAATCCCGCCGACACGCGTGACCTGGTTGGCATCTTCCAGAAATCAGCCAAGGCCGACGTCGACGCCGCGGTGGACGCGGCCAAGCGCGCCTTCGCCAAATGGCGACTCGTGCCCGCGCCGCGCCGCGCCGAAATGGTCTTTCGCGCCGCCGAAATTCTGATTGGACGCAAAGAAGAGCACTCCCGCGAAATGACCCGCGAAATGGGCAAGGTGCTCAAAGAAACTCGCGGCGACGTGCAGGAAGCCATCGATGCCGCCTACTACAACGCCGGCGAAGGCCGCCGCATGTTCGGCCCCACTGTGCCATCGGAATTGCCAAACAAGTTTGCCTTGGCCGTGCGCCAGCCCATCGGCGTCTGCGGCATGATCACCCCATGGAATTTTCCCATGGCCATCTCCTCCTGGAAACTGCTGCCCGCCGTGGTTTGCGGCAATACCTGCGTCATCAAGCCCGCGCAGGATACTCCGCTCTCCACCTTCAATCTAGTCCGCGCCTTCACTGACGCAGGCATTCCTAAAGGCGTGGTCAACATCGTCACCGGATTCGGCGCGGAAGTCGGTACGCCGCTCGCTGAACACGAAGACGTCCGCGCAGTCTCCCTGACCGGATCATCTGCGGTCGGCCGCATCATCGGCGGCATCGCCGCAAAAAGTTTCAAGCACTGTTCTTTAGAGCTTGGCGGAAAGAATCCGATGATCGTTCTCGACGACGCCAACCTCGAACTCGCCATCGAAGGCGGCCTCTGGGGCGGATTCGGCACAACCGGCCAGCGTTGCACCGCAACCAGCCGCATCATCGTGCAGAAAGGCGTGTACCGCGAGTTCGTCGAAAGATATGTCGCCCGCGCCAAGAAACTGAAAGTAGGCAACGGGCTGAACGAAACCGTCGAGATGGGTCCGGCCGTAAATGAAAAGCAGCTTCAGACCGACCTCAGCTACGTCGAGATCGGCCAGAACGAAGGCGCGAAGCTGATGTGCGGTGGCAATCGCCTCGATCAAGGCGATTACCAACATGGCTGGTTCATGGAGCCGACCGTGTTCAGCGACGTCGATCCCAAAATGCGCATCGCGCAGGAAGAAATCTTCGGCCCTGTCGTTTCGATTATTCCCTGCGACGATCTCGAAGACGCCATCCAGATCGCCAACGGCATCGAGTACGGACTCTCCTCGGCGCTCTACACCAAAGATGTGAACAAGGCTTTCGCCGCCATTCGCGATCTCGAAACTGGCATCACCTACATCAACGCCCCGACAATCGGAGCGGAAGTCCATCTACCCTTCGGCGGCACCAAAGCCACCGGCAACGGCCACCGCGAAGGCGGCATCGGTGCGATCGACTTCTATACCGAGTGGAAGTCAGTCTACGTTGATTATTCAGATACGCTGCAGAAAGCGCAGATTGATCGAGGCGAGTGAACCAACGTTCGACTGTCGTTCGTGGGCGCTCGCCCCAACTCTGGCATCCTGAGAGCGCAGAGGCGAATGTCGAACGCAGTCGAAGGACTCGCGTATACGTGCGCCGGGCACCGGCCCATCAAGGCATTCTCGGGGTGCGAGAGCCGCGCGGAGATCGGCATGATAGTTTCTGGGAGCATGCTACCGAGCGAAGAGGTGCAAGGGTATTACGAGAGCCTTTTCCTCTTTGTAAATGGTTCAATTGTCTGCCTGATAAAGCCAAGCGCGACTTGCTCTCCGTCCAAGCCATATCGCTCCGGCCATTCATCGGGATAGTAATAGGTTCCGAATATCTTATCGATCCAGGGAAAGTGGACCGCGAAATTTTTGTTGAGGCCTTCTTTTTGAGAAGTATGGTGCCAGTGGTGATATCTAGGCGTCACGAGACATCTTTCCAGCCATTTCGGGCTGGGAGCGAAATTGCAGTGAGACCAAGTGGCTTGAAGCGTCACAAAAATCAAATACGCCAAAATAACGGATTGTGAGAAGCCAATCATTAGAGGAGTGAGGATGCAAGCGCGCACGATTACGTCCTCGAAAAAGTGACCGCGCGATCCCGAGAGCCAGTCGAGCGCCGTGGAAGAATGGTGAATAGCATGGAAACGCCATAGAAATGGGACTTTGTGAAACGCTAAATGAATGAAATATTCGGCGACGTCCGCGACCAGAATGGCCAGAAAAAATTGCACAAGCCAGGGCAGTCTCGTTATGAGAGCTTGAACACCTGGAACGCTTAAATACTTAACAAACTGGATTGTGGGCAACAAAATCAGAAACGATAGGGCTTGTATTGGAAGATGTGTGGACATGAAGTAGACCACATCTAACGTCCACGAGTCGCGGAACGTTCCTTGTTCTGGATGGTGTGGCCAGAGCCTTTCGAGGGGCACGTAGATAACTGCCGTCAAGAGTAGATCAAGCAAAAACCAGTCGAGGCCAATCGCAGGTCCGTCATGAAGGGTTTCGTTAATCTTCAGGCTTGAGCCGCCCAAAGCAGCCGCAGCCCCGGCGAGCAGAATTCCGGTCAACGCCAAAACTTTTTTCTTGCGAAGAATTGAGGAAAGGGTGGCGAAGCCGGCAGCGCCCACGATGAGGCATTCGATCAGGATCCGGATGGCGGGCATGGGATAGTGCGAACGAAATTGGGGAACGGTTAGTAACTGAGGGAAATGGAGGCACAACACCGCTCCGAGGGAGAGAGATCCGAAAAAAACCGAAGTTACCCCACTCCACCAGCCGGTCCCAAAACCAGTAGATTCATCATCCCCAAAAAAATTATTGATCTTCTGCTCGATCACAACGGTTTCAGCTTACATTGTTTTAAATGACAGCGAAATCGTAATAATCCGTTGATTGTTACGCAGGAGTTGCGGTTAAAATTCTCTATGCCGATTATCCAGTCCCGCGAAGTCACCGCCGCTGCCCGCCTGGACAACGTCCGCTACGCAATTCGCGACCTCGCGTGCGTCGCTGACGAAGTCATCGCACAGGGACATAAAGTTCTCCCGCTCAACGTTGGCGACCCGCTGAACTTCGACTTCCAGACTCCGCCGCATATCATCGAAGCCGCCTACAAAGCCATGCGGGACGGGAAGAACGGCTACGCTCCCTCGCCCGGAATTCCCGAAGCGCTCGAAGCGATTCGGGGCGAGGCTGCGCGGAAGGGCATTACAACGGTGCGCGACGTCTTCGTCACCTCTGGAGTGAGCGAGACCGTCGACCTTTGCATCTCCGCGCTGGTGAATCCCGGCGAAGACATTCTCACACCGAGGCCCGACTACCCGCTCTACTCGGCCGTTCTGTGCAAGCTGGGGATCGCGCTCAACGCCTACGATCTGAACGAAGACGACGCCTGGCAGCCCGAACTCGCCGATATCGAACGCAAGCTCACGCCGCGCACCCGCGCCATCGTGCTGATCAACCCCAACAATCCCACTGGCTCTTTGTGCTCGCGCGAGATGTTGGAAAAAATAGCCGACCTTGCCCGCCGCCACAACCTGGTCGTATTCTCCGACGAAATCTACGACAAATTAATTCTCCCCGATTCGAACGGAGATGCCACCACCCCGCACATCGCCTTCGCCGCCGTCGCCCCCGACGTCCCCTGCATCACCTTCGGCGGCATGTCGAAAAATTACCTCGTCCCCGGTTGGCGCATCGGATGGGGCATCGTCTCCGGCGACGCCGCGGCCATCAAGCCTTACACTGAAGGCATTCATCGCTTGCTGCGCGCGCGCCTCTGCGCCAACCATCCCGAGCAATACGCGATCAAGCCCGCGCTCGAAGGCCCGCAGGATCACCTCGTCGAAGTGAAACGCAAACTGCGCTCCCGCCGCGATCTCACGCAGAAATGGTGCGAGTCCACTCCGCGCGTCAGTTGCGTCGCCCCGCGCGGCGCCTTCTATGCTTTCCCCAAAATCGACATTCCTGAGAGCGACGAAGTCTTCGTCAAAGAACTCATCCGCCAGAAGCACGTCATGGTCGTCCACGGCTCCGGCTTCGGACAGAAGCCCGGGACGCAGCACTTCCGCATTGTGTTTTTGCCGGATGAAAAGACGTTGACCAGGGCCTATGCGGGAATCGCGGATTTCATTCACAACCGCTATCCAACTAAGTGACTCGCGCTATCAACGAGGACAGAATGCCCATGCTGAAGTTCCAGGGTTTCACCGTACCGCGAACACTAGAGGAAGTAGTTTCTCCTGAGAACACCGCATTGCTCGTTTACGACATGCAAGCTGGCATCGTCCGCCAAATTGCGAATGGAGACGAAATCGTCGCCCAGGTCCGCTTGATTCTTGAGTCCGCGCGGCGCGTTGGCATGCGTACAATCTTTACCCGTCACATGTCTTTGCCCAAGAACCTGATGGGCGCTTTTCAATTACGGACCGCTCTTGCTTGGCAACGAGTAGACTCTCCCGAAAAAATTCAGCCCATATTTCTCCGGGACAGCCCCGCGTTTCAAATCATCCCGGAGTTGCAGCCCCTGCCTAGCGAAGCGATCTTCGACAAGATCGCCATGTCCGCTTTCGCTGGCACTCCTTTGGAAATGGCTCTTCGAGATTGCGGGATTCGCAGTTTTATCATTGTAGGTATCGCTCTCGAAATCGGGATCGATCCCACTTGCCGGCATGGGGCTGACCTCGGCCTGATTCCTGTTCTCGTTCGAGACGCGTGCGGCTTTGGCGATTCGGAAGCAACTGCTCACAGTCTGGCATCCCTGTCCCACATGGGGGATTCATTCCTGACCGACACTAAGAAAATCTGCGATCTATTGGAAAGATTTACGGCCACCAAGTCTACCTAGAACGTTCTGTGAGTTATTGGGATTCTCTTTTAGCTCAGATGACCATGGTATAATGACCATGATCGAAAGGATAGACTTCGATGAAAAAGATGGCGGCAGGCGAATTCAAAGTCCACTGCCTCAAAGTCATGGACGAAGTCCAGTCCAAGCGCCAATCCGTGCTGATCACCAAGCGTGGCAAGCCCGTAGCGAAGCTTGTACCGGTCGAGAAAGAAAAGGACGACATCTTCGGCTTCCTCAAGGGCAAAGGCAAAATCGAAATCAATGGCGATATTGTCTCTCCGGCGTTTAATCCCGAGGAATGGGGCGATCTTTATTGATCCTGCTCGACACGCACGTGGTTATCTGGCTCGCACAAGATTATAAGCGGATATCAACAGCGGCTCAGGCTGCCATCGAGGATGCGCGCAATAAAAACCGCGGACTAGCAGTTGCCGACATTACGCTTATTGAAATCGCCCGGCTGGCGAGTTATGGACGAATCAATTTGATTCCGGATGTAGAAACGGTTCTATCGGAAGTGGTACGCCGCCTTGTTATCCTGCCCATCACGTCGAAGATTGCAATGCAGGCATTCGCGCTTCCAGCAAATTATCCCAAAGATCCCGTGGACCGAGTGATTGGAGCAACCGCGCTCATCGAAGATCTACCACTGATTACCGCTGACCGAGAGATCCGCAAGTCAAAGGCCGTCCCGACAATCTGGTGAAGGCCCCAGAAGTTGTCATTATCCTCCACAACAAGCACTTGACCTTCCTCTTTCCCCACAAATCTGCTTAAATCAACTCATACGCAACCCAAAGCGCGCGCTTGGGTTTCTAACAATTGTGGTCGACATTCACTCGCACATTCTTCCGGAAGTAGACGACGGATCCAAGTCGTGGGAGACCTCCGTCGCCATGTGCCGCATGGCCGCCGCCGACGGCATCACCCATCAAGTCGCCACGCCTCACGCCAACGACCGTTATCACTACGATCGCAATTATCTTCAGGGCCTTGTCGCCCACTTGCAGGGACTAGTCGGAAACGCGCCCATACTCAGCCTCGGTTGCGACTTTCATCTTTCCTACGACAACTTACAGGATGTGCTGGCAAACCCCGCCCGCTACACCATTGCGGGCACTCGCTACATGCTGGTTGAGCTGAGCAATTACAGCGTGCCGCAACAGACTACCGACTGTTTCATGCAGCTCGGCGACCGTGGCATCACCGCCGTTATTACGCATCCCGAGCGCAATCCTATTCTTCGCGAGAGTCCGCAGCGCGTGGTGGAGTGGGCCGAGCAGGGTTGCGTGATCCAAGTGACCGGCTCCGCGCTCACTGGATTCTGGGGCGAACGCACGCGCCGCGCAGCTCACTGGCTGCTGGAGCACGATGCCGTGCACGTGCTGGCCACCGACGCGCACGATACCGAGAAGCGCATCCCAGTGCTCTCGACGGCCCGCGACGCTGTAGCGGAACTTTGTAGCAACGACGTGGCGGAAGCCCTGGTCGAAGGCAATCCGCGCGCAATCCTCAACTCCCAGCCCCTGCCTTATTTCCCCCGGCCTGTGGTCGGGAGCTACCGCAAAACGCACGGCGGATAAAGTCGATTCTTCCTGCTTATTATTTGCTTGGAGTTTCCTGGGAATTTAACTCTTGGATAACTTACTGCGGACCCGCCCCATCCTCGCCGGAAGTCGTAGACGGCACGCTCATCCGCGCGCCCGGTTCAGCACTATGCGAGGCCGGGGTTAACGACGCCGCGCGCGGAGCAGAGGGCCCCGTCGTCATCGCGCTTTCCGGATTCAGTAGATGGTCGTGGCTCGGACCAAGTCCAAGGCTGATCAGCGCGCGCGAGTCAGGCACCGTCTTTGATTGCCAGCCGTGTTCGGCCTGATAGCGGCGCATCGCGTCTTCGCTTGCCTGGTTCCACGTTCCCGCCGCTGTGCCAGTCAAGTAGTGTTCCCGAATCAAAGCTTCCTGAATCGCCTGGGCACGCTCGGGATCGATTTTCTGCTGGCCCCGCGCACTCTTCTTTCGGCGCGAACTAACCTGTTTTGATTTCTTCTGGCGGCCGGCCGTGGATGCGTGGGCGGATGCTGTCGCTGGTTTTTTGGAGCCCACTGTTTTCGCTTTTGCGCTGGTCGTTTTCGACTTGCTGTTCGATGTTGCGTTGGAAGCGGCAGAAGCTTGCGCGAATAGTACCGCCGGCAGAATGCAGGTAAGAACCAGCGCCAGGACGCAGCCCGCCCTCATCCATCCCTGTAGTTGCGCGCGATAATTCTGCTTCTTCCCCAACGTTCAAACCTCAGAACACACGCCGCTCCATCCTGAGCACGAAGACTAAATCTTTACCACAGGGGACACGGAGGAACACGGGGTAACACAATCATTGGAATTACCCCGTCTTCCCCTGTGCCCTTCTGTGGTAAAGATTTTCCTTTTCGCCTTCACAAAAAATAAGGCCCAACTGGAACTGGCACCGTAATGATCCCCTATCCGCAGCGGGAATGCCAGTTCCGTTGGACCACTACCAGGTTACGGAAGTGTTCCGGCCATAAAGATAGTTCCGTCTTGACGAGACGAACCTCGTGGACGCACCAGGAAAACCACATCCTGACCGCTCTTGAGGTGCGATTCCGCTTTGGCGAAATCATCTTCGCTATTTACCGGTTGTTTGTTGATCTCCAGGATCACATCGCCGCGTCCCACGCCGATGTCCTCGGCAAACGATCCGCCCTTTACATCCTGCACGATCACCCCTTTGCCCGCGGCAATGTCGAGCCGGTCGGCCATCTCCGGCGTCAGTTTGCGAACCGTAATTCCGAACTTGCTCTGCTTGGGCGTGCTCTCATCATTGCCACTTTCATCGTCGCTGAGCCGCGCCGCAAACAGTTTGGCGCGATCGGCAATAGTCACCGACGTACTCTGCTGCTTGCCATTGCGCACAAAGCCCAAGTCCACCTTCGCCCCAGGCTTGCGCGACGCGATGTCCCCTACCAATTCGGACCCTTTTGACACTTTCTTCCCGTCGACCGTCGTGATGGTGTCACCAACTTTCAGCCCCGCCTGATCCGCCGGACTGCCCGCCACCACGCTCGATATCGTCACTCCGGAACCCGCCCCATAAACCCGCGTGATCGCAGGATTCTCCACCGAATCGAACATGATTCCAATCGAGCCTCGCGCCACGCGATGATCGGGTCCAATCAGCTGGTTGTAAACCTGAACTACAGTGTTCGAAGGAAGCGAGAACCCAACTCCGGCATAGGCATTGGTCTCGCTCAAAATCGCCGTGTTGATGCCAATCACTTCGCCATCAAGATTGACCAGCGGCCCGCCCGAATTTCCCGGGTTAATGGCGGCGTCAGTTTGAATAAAAGTCTGAAACTGCCGGTTCGGCACAATGTCGCGTCCCTTGGCGGAAACAATCCCGGCGGTCACCGTTCCTACCTGACCAAAAGGGCTGCCAATCGCCAATACCCAATCCCCTACCTGCATGCTGTCAGAATTGCCCAACTTCGCTGACGGCACCGCGCGCTCCAGGTCGATCTTGATCACCGCCAAATCTGTTTCCTGATCTTCTCCAATCACCTTGGCATCATGCTGAATGCCCGGAGGATCGTCCTGCAGGCGCACGCGAATCCGGTCCGCCTTCTCAACCACATGCCGGTTCGTAACGATATAACCCTTCGGATCGACAATCACGCCGGAACCGAGAGAACGCTCACGAATCGAGTTGTCGCCGCCGGCGCCACCTTGTCCGCCCGGCCCGCCAAAGAAGCGATTGAAAAAGTCATCCATGCCACCGCCGCCGCCGTTATCTTGATCGTCGGGAGGCTGTCCGCCGCGACGCCGGTGCGGACTCTTGATCGTCGACTCCGTATTGATATTGACCACACTCGGTCCCAATTGCTTCGCAATCTGCGAAAACTCATTGGAAAGCTGCTTCGGAGAAGGAATCACCAGGGGTGTCGCGTCCGAGGACTTCTGCCCTTCCTTGCCCTTCACCCCAAACGAAACCACTGTCCCAATCAAAATACCTAGCGCCAGCGTAGACACTATGCTGAACGAATAAACCCATCGACGGGTTTTCAAGCGCATCCACATTGCCCGCGAATCCATATACGTGCTTTCCTCCGAACCTGTGTAAACCCAATATTATACGCGTTTGCGAAGCGGACCACCCGGCCCCTTGAGGCGCCTCGGCGCCTGCCATCGTAACCATCCGACCCAATTCCTGTTAGACGCAGAAAGGCAGCATTTCGTTTTACCAGTACGAAGAATTCGCTGAAATTACAATAGATTCGATAACGAGCGGCGCTAGTGAGAACATCTTTGGCAAGCCGCTCATTACTTGCTTTGACTGCACTTGCTTGACTGCACCTGCTTGACCAGCTTATTTCCCGGCCTCGTAAACGGTCTTGCCGCCGACCACGGTTCGCAATACCTTGGTGGTCAGCAATTTCTCGGCAGACATTCCCGTGAAATCGCGATCCAGCACTATGAAATCCGCAAGCATGCCAGGCGCCAGTTCGCCCTTTACCTTCTCCTCGAATTCGGCAAACGCGGAGCCGCTGGTGTAAGCTGCGATCGCCTGATCCATGGTCAGCTTCTGCTCTGGGAAAAATTCCTGCTTTCCGTCCTCGCTCTTGCGCGTAACCGCCGCATACAGCCCGCGGAACGGCGTAACCGGTTCGACCGGATAATCCGTGCCGAAGGCTAGCGTGACTCCTTTGTTCAAAAATGCAGCCCACGCGTAGCTATTGGCGGCCCGCTTTGCTCCAAGTCTTTCATTCACCCAACGCATGTCGGTTAGCACGTGGCTGGGCTGCATGGAGGCGATGACCTTCAACTCTTTAAAGCGTGCGATTTCAGCGGGCGTTACGACCTGAGCGTGTTCGACGCGCAGACGGAAGTCGTTGCCCCCGTTCGAGGCCTTCACTTTCTCTTGGCGCGCCGCTTTTTCTGCCTCAGCAAATGCATCCAGCGCCAACTGCACCCCTTTGTCGCCGATGGCGTGAAAGCCAAGCTGGAAGCCCGCCAGTACGCGTTCCTTCGCCATTTCGTTCAGCTTCGCCGCCTCATACTGCGGCAGGCCCGAGGTTTTTGGATCATCGGCATAAGGCTCCAACATGGCCGCCGTATGCCCGCCCACCGAGCCATCCATGAAAGCCTTCAGCATTCCCGTGTGTAACATCAAATCGGACTGCGGATGCGAGTCCCGCCTTTTTTTGAGATCTTCCACCGCAAGGTCAAAGGGCAGCCATTCGGAAATACGCGCCGTCAACTTGCCCTCTTTTTCGAGCTCTTCGTAAATCTGGAAATTCTCCCATTCCGGAGAATAATCCTGCGCCGAAGTCACACCATGCTCCGCCAGATCGGCCAGTGCGATCTCAATTCCACGCCGGCGCTTTTCGTGCACAGGCGGCGGAATCACCGCCAGCACCGCCTGCTTCGCGGTCTCGCGCAAAATTCCGGTAGGCTGGCCATTCGCATCGCGATCGATCAGGCCGCCTTCCGGGTCGTGGCTGGCTATAGTGATGTCCGCCAGTTGCAACGCTCGCGTGTTGGCCACAGCCAGATGCCCATCCACGCGATCCAGATAAACCGGATGGTTATCCGAAACCGCGTCCAGGTCCCAACGGCTAGGCGGCGTCTTTAACGGCCACAAAGTCTCATCCCATCCGCCACCCAGAATCCATTCGTCCCCTTTAGCCGCCTGCACTTTCGCCCGCAACCGCTCCCGCAGCTCATCCAGCGTCTTCACCCCGGTCACATCGACATTGAGCTTCGTCATCCCGGCATCGGCCAGGTGCAGGTGCGCGTCGTTAAATCCGGGCATCACGAAGTGCCCGCCTAAATCAATGATCTGCGTCTCGGGGCCTTTTAGTTTCTCGATCTCGGAAGTCTTGCCCACTGCCTGAATGCGGTCCCCACGCACCGCGATCGCCTCTGCGCGCAGCACCGAACTGAACTGCGCTGCCGCCGGTACCCCCGTGTAAACATTCGCATGAATGAAGATCACATCGGCCCTCGGCCTGGAATCCGCCGACGGCGCAACACCGCTCTGGGCCAGGATCTGCCTGGCAGGAAGCGTGGCGATAAAGATAGAGACAAAGGCAATGACGATTACTGACAGGTGCGAATCACGCAGTGACGCCATGTGAAAGCCGGGCCCTCTAGTGCCGGGTGGCGGCGCAAAGAAGGAACCAGTCCCCTCGGGACGGCACTCCGCTGGCAACGTCTTTAATTCCCTCCGCACATTCGCCAATCTCCCCATTATTCCCCCGCTCCCGCCAGCGCCAGCAGCGTCAACAGAATCCGCTTCAGCCCCAGCTCGCGCCCGTTGCTGTCAAACCACTCTTGCAAGGTGTGCGCCCCACCGCCCGAGCCTCCGCCCCCAATGGCAATGGCCTCCAGTCCCAGCGACAGTGGGATATTGGCGTCGGTGGACGCCCGCTGCACTTGCGCCGCATTATTGAGCTGCACATCTACCGCCCGAATCACATGCAGGATGCGTGCACCCGTGGTCAACTCTCCCGCCGGCCGACTCCCAATCGCGACCACTTCGCAATTTACTCCCGCGGGCCGCTTCTGCACTGGCGAGCGCATCTCCGCTGCGAGCGTTTCGTCCTCTGCGGCGCGATTCAACGCCAGCCGCAAGGTTTGCTCCAGCCGCTCCATCTCCGCCATCGAAGTTGAGCGGATGTCCACCTTCATGCTGGCGGATTCCGGAATCGAATTCACCGAGGTGCCGCCGCGAATCACTCCGATATTGAAGGTAGTTTTTGGCACCGTCGGCACCGGCGTGGACGTAAAGGTGTCAATAGCTCGCGACAGAATCACAATCGGATTAGGAGCGCCAAAATCGCTCCACGAATGCCCGCCCGGTCCGCGCACGATCACTTCAAAGCGGCGGCTGCCCAGTGCCTCGGCCACAACCGTATCTGCGCCCGCACCATCAAGCACCACGCTGTAAGCGATCGAATCCTTCCACCGCGGCGTGGAAAAAATGTGCCGCATGCCGCGCAGATCGCCTTCGCCCTCTTCCCCGACATTTCCGATAAACACAAATGGCAGCCCATGCCGCAAGCGCACCGCACGCAGCAACGACGCGATCGCCAGCATTGCCGTAACGCCCGCTCCGTTGTCGGAAACTCCCGGCCCATACAGCCGGCTTCCCTGCTGGCGAATATTCAGCGGCGTGTTCGCCGGAAACACGGTATCGATGTGCGCGCTCAGCGCCACATAACGCTGCCCAACTCCAGATTGCATAAAACCCGGATGCGCGCCAAATACGTTCCCCACATCGTCGATGCGCACATCGTCCAGCCCGACCTCGCGGAAGCGCTCCGCCAGCCATGCCCCGCGCGCCGATTCGCCAAACGGAGGCGCCGGAATCCGCGCCATCTCCATCTGCCACTGCGCCAGTTGCGGCTCCTGCGTCCGCAGCCAGTTGTAGGCCGACCGCACCTCCGGCGATGCTGCCAGGCGCGCCACATCCTGCTGCACTGTGGGCGCAACCTCCGGCATTTGCGCACGTGGGGGAACGGGGCTCATGGGTATTGCGTAATGTTACAACGTGTGGCAACTAATAGGGATTACCTTCGGCGGGAACCGGACATTCCCTTCCTTTAGCGGAAACCTGCCTGCTGGCCTGATAACACATGGACGTTCGTAACATTAGGCGAGCACTGAAGAAGGATGAAGCGCGGTGAATTTGATATAGCGCTTGAAATCAGAGGTATTGAACGTGAGAATGCTCTCGACCGCGTAGATACTCATCGTGGCCACGAGCCGGGCATCATAGACCTTAACGCCTTGGACTTTATGTTCTCTCACGACCTCTTTCCAAGCCGTGTAGATTGCGGGAATGTCCGGAAGAAGAGTTAGCAATCTTTCAATGTTGCTGACTTCCTGGAGCGCCTCCTCGTGCGAGAATCCTAGGCCGTTGAGATCGGCTGGGCGGGTTGCCACATTCCAGAATTCGGCGATGTTCTGAGAGCAAAACAAAACCGTGTGTTCCTGCCGTATTAGTTTTGAAACTGCCCGCGTGGCTTGAGAACAAAGAGGATGATTCGGTTGAGCGCTGCGAAGCAGAATGTTCGTGTCGACCAGGACACGCATTAGTGATCGCGGCCTTCATACATGCCGTCGCGGCTGACAGCATGATCGGACAGCGGTGGCGTAGGCCGATGGCCCGCAGACCAGGCCTCAAACGCGGCAGCCCGTTCATCGGCAGAGGAGGCTTTCCGCGCCGTCGGCAGCACAACTCCTTCAACCACGGAAAGCAGATATTCCTCCACAGTCATTCCGCTTGCCCGCGCTTGCGCCGAGAGTCCGGCCTCAAGTTCTGGCTTTAGATTCAGAGTCACAGTCATCGCTCGCTCTCCGGTTAGTGTACGTCAGCGCTGTCCGGGCGCGAAGCGAAATTTAGCCCGAATCGAAAGGTCGCTAGCCAGGGGTTCGGCGTCTTCCAGTTGTAACTTGGCGCCATCCCATCTACTTCCGTCTCGCTTCCGCCTCAGCCAGCCACCCTCGCCGCAACTTTTCCGGCGGAATACTAGACAACAAGGGCTTGACATCAAGAATGGGTGTCCCATCAAGCATGTCAACGCCTCGAACGTGTAACTCAACCCCGTCGCGCCGCAACAACTCAACAATGGTCAGCCCAATCGGGTTCGGACGCCGCGGAGACCGCGTCGCAAACACTCCATGCGCCCGATTGTCGGAAGGCGGCGTGCCCAACAATTCAAATCCCTGGGACCGATCGAATTCCCACAGAACCACAAGATGCGAGAAACCCTCGATGTCGGTAAGCCCCGCCTCAAACTCGGGCAGGATCGCCAGCACGCCCTCCGCCTCATGTTTAGCGCCGAGCCCCCGAGGAACCTCACCCGCATCCTTGTACGGACTCCTCACAAATCCAATCGGCAGTGAAGTGAACATACGATCTGCCTCCCAGTTCCCAGACGCATCTGAGTCGCGAAGCGACGCCATTCATTAGCCCAGCACGTAAGTCCTGAGAAACCCGTCTTTTTCCACAGGCCCCGTGTGACATCCGCCCTTGTTCCCGTCACCCAATTGCCCCATCACGGTCTAGGCGGCGCAGTGCCCCAAGAATGTCATCTTTGACAACTGTATTCTTCTCCCACCTTGCTACGAGCAAGTCACTTGCTTTCAATATTTTGAAGACCAACTCGCCAAGCGGAGCAATTTCCCCTGCTGATTCCAAAGGACTTACCATGAACGCAGGGAACAATGGCTGGCTAAGTCATTGATTGCAAGGATTTTACTTGTAACTTCTATGTAATCAATATTTTAGAGCGAATCGAGCGAATCAACACTGGCTATCTATTTGATTCGAGAGATTTTACGTAGTTTGATCCGTATTTTTTTGATCCAGAATCTAAGCCAGACGACTCTCCTTGTACCCGGCCCGCTCTTCCACCAGCGCCACCAGCTTCCTTGTGGCCGGGACCTCAATCCCGTGCTTGCGAGCCCCGCGCAAGATCGGCCCCGCAATAGCGTCGAGCTCTGGAGCGTTGTGCTTCTCAACGTCCTTCTGCATCGAGCTTTTCATCCCGGCGGGCATCGCGCCCACTCCGGAGACCACGGTCTCCGCATCGACCTTCGCACCCTCGGCCACACCCACCGCGCACGCTTCCCGCACGCAACCCTCTCCCAAACTCCGCCACTGCGGATCGGAGAGAATTTCACCAACGGTTTTATCAGCGGCGCTGGTGCTCAACGCAAAGGGCGCGAGAAAGACCAGCTTGCCCCACAGCAGCGTGGGCTCGTCGTCGATGAAACGGCACGAAAGGCCGATCTTGGAAAATTGATCGAGCGTGCCCTCGAGCAGCGCGTGTCCCGCGGACAACACATTCAATCGCAAAAATGGAGAGCGATGCACAATATGTCCCGGACTCACGCGTTCCATTTCACCTGCAATCGTCGCCGGAATCACCCGGCTCGCGCCGTACTTGCCGCGAAGCAAGGCAACGTGATCAATGCCGTTGAGCAGAGGAACAATCGCACGTACTCCATCGGGATTCTTCAGTGCGCCGAGCGCCGACTCGAGTTGCGTAGCCTTCACCGTAATCCAAAGCACATCGGCCGGAGGCACTTCGGCGGCCACATCAACGTCCGCTATAAATTTTCCCAGCGGACTCTCAAAATTAAGTTGTTTGGGATGCTGTGCAAGCGTTTCGCGGCGCACGACCAGCGTGACCGAAGCGCCAGCATGCGCCAGGCAAGCGCCGATCGTTCCACCAACGCCGCCCGCTCCAAGAATCGCATGCCTCACGGGTTTGGAAATCGTATCAGGCATAACACCTCACGTTTTGCCAGCAGTTTAGATGTGCTGATTCTAGTTTTGCTTCACCGTGGTTGGCAGGCAGTCCACAATTTCAATTTCGCTCAAAGTATGGTCGCTGCTCTTAGCGCGCTGGTAGATGCGCTCAACCAAGTCGTCAGTCGCTGCGACGCCGCGCTTCTCCAGCCAGTACAGGACATTCGACTTACCGCTCATCGGCCCGATATCGATGATCTGCTCCAGCCCGAACAGATGCGAGGGCACGCCCGAATACACTGTGTTGGCGAGCACAACATCACTCTTGCGATACGCCTTGATGATTGCCGCGGCATGCACGCCGGTCGCCGTGCGGAACGCATCGTCGCCCACGACAGGATAGTTTGCAGGAATAGGCACGCCCGTGGCTCGCGACACTGCCTGGCAATATTGCTTGAGCTTGGTAAGGTCCTGCTCCGCCCACGGCTCGATCTCCATCAGCTTCAGGTTCACCAGCATCTGATCCATCTGCGTATTACCAACGCGCTCTCCCAAACCGATGGCGCACCCGTGAACGCAATTCGCTCCGGCGATAATCGCCGCCATCGAATTTGCAACGGCAAGCCCGCGATCGCTGTGGCCGTGCCAGTCCACGCGAATCGTTTCCCCCGAAGGCTTCACCACTTCTTCAATCACAAAGCGCACCAGCGCCAGCGCGCCCACGGGCGTAGCATGTCCGGCGGTGTCGCAGATGACGATGGCCCGCGCCCCGCAACTGATCGCCGTGGAATAGAGCCGCTTGACCGTTTCCGGATCGCACCGCGACGTGTCTTCGGTGACGTACATTACGTCAAGGCCGAGCGAGACGGCATATTTGACAGCCTTTTCGGTGGTCTGCAAGAGGAAGTCATCAGTCCAATTTTCAGTGAATCGCCGGATGGGACTCGATCCAATGAAGGTCGCAGCCTCGATCGGCAGTCCGGTTTTCTGCACGATCTCGGCGATCGGACGAATATCGTTCTCGTGCGTTCGCGCCGCGCAGTTGGCGCGAATTTTCATCTTCTCCGAAACAATCTCTCGCGCCAGCGCCGTGACGTGCTCCACGGCGCGCGCTCCCGCGCCCGGCAACCCCAGATCGAGCGAGTTGATCCCGACAGCTTCCATCAGATGGAGGATTTCAATTTTCTCGGGAATCGAAGGATCGCGCACCGAAGGCGACTGCAAGCCATCGCGCAAGCTCTCATCGTTCAACAAAACCGGCCCCAATGGCTTCAAGCCGGGAGGATAATTCTGGTTCCAATCGTAGATGAGTTCGGAAGTGTTCATGGGGAAGTTGCGAGTATCTAGTACCTAGTACCGAGCAAAACCGCCCTCTTCAGTGGCTCGATACCAAGTACTAGGTACCGGGGTGCTTTTTCTTGCTCGGTACTAGGTACTCGGTACTATTTTTCCTTCGGCGGCAGCGTTAGTCCGAATACCGAAATCATTCCCTGCCCCGCGACATTCACTTTGGCTTCCGCCGGATTCGGCAAGTAGAGCGTCTGGCAGTGCTCGCAGCGGTAAACTTCGGCGTCGGGTCCCCAGGCTTTTTCGGCGTCACCGCAGGCCTGCTCGATTACGTCCTCCGAGTAGAACCAGCGTTTCAAATGACCGCCGCAGAACTTTCCCTTTTCATTTTTTTCATTGCAGGCGCGCTGCCCACTCTTCTTAATCTTCACCCTATGGTGGGGAAGTTGCGCGGGAGTTTGCGTACCCGAAGTAGTGATTTCACCAGTCGCCAAAGGCTTGCCCTCGTCTTGCGGCGCGAGCGCCGCCGGAATCGCCCTTACGAGCGTCATTGTACTTGAAGCGGAAAGCCAAAACGAATCAGTATCGGGCACTCGCGTTTAGAATTCTCTTTTCGGCGGCGTCTGCTCGGCGCCGACGCGTCCGCAGGAAATCTCGGCTTCGTAATAACTCTCGCCCTTCAGCGGGCCGCCCGCCATGCGCCGCAGCATCGCGATCTGGCCAACGTGAGTCAGAGCGTCGGCGATGGGTCCTTGAAGAAGCTTTTCCGGAGAAGTTTGTACCGGTTCGGTAGAAGCCAAATAGTCGTCGAACTTTTTCAGCGCCGCGAAGAAGCGCTCGACTTCCTGTTCCCACGGCAGGGGCGTCGAGTCGTGCCACTGGCGCTTGCCGGCCGCGATGGTGAGCGCCCAATCCATGAGATCACCGATGTGAGCGAGAATTCGTCCGGGACCACGCACACCCGCAACCACCGGGAACGCGGCAAAACCCTCGGGCGCGCCGCGGACCGCTTTGCCTCCGCGATAAGCCAGCGTGGCCAAACCATGACGCAACAATTCGCGTTTCGGATCGGACGCGGGTGAAGTATCGCTCATTGGGACCTCGGTTCTTCGTTCTCGATACTTGGTTCTCGATACTTGGTTTTCGATACTCGGTACTTGGTACTGAAGAATTACAATCTCTTGCGCAGCACCACTCCTGCGGCGCGCAGCGCCCCCCTCAGACGTTCGGCCAGACTTCGAGCAAATTGGAAATCGACAAAGCCTTCCATCTGCCGCGCGAAACTTGCGCCGTATCCGTACCACCAAACTTTTTTCATTCCAGGCATGCGATCCGTATCGACATATTTCAGGCGCACCATTTCTTCCAGACCAAAGCGGCCATGAGCGCGGCCCAGGCCGCTGGACTTGACGCCGCCATGCGGAGCCTCGCTGATGCCGTAGCATGAAACCACATCGTTCACCATGATGGCGCCCGCCTGAACGTACCGCGCCAGGCGCTCGCCACGCTGCTGGTTGCGAGTCCATATGCTTGCCGCCAGCCCGTATTCGGAATCATTTGCTAAGTTCACGGCCTGCTCGTCGGTATCGAAAGCCATGACCGGAAGCACGGGACCGAATGTTTCCTCGCGCATGATGCGCATCTCGTGAGTCACATCCGCCAAAACAGTCGGCGCATAAAAATTCGCCCCCAGCTGCTGCAGTCGAGAGCCTCCGGCCAGAACCCGCGCACCGCGTGCGCTAGCGTCTTCCACATGCGACTCTACGATCCGCAACTGACGCTCATGGATCATTGGGCCTACGTCGGTCACAGGGTCCAGTCCGCTTCCCACGTGCAGCGCCCTGGTTTTTTCCACGCACGCTTTCAGGAACGAGTTATACAAACTACGATGCACGTAACAGCGCTCGACCGACAAGCAGGTCTGGCCGGCGTTCATGAATGCTCCCCAGACCGCCGCGCTCGAAGCCACGTCCACATCAGCATCGTCGAGCACCAGCATGGGATCTTTACCGCCCAGTTCCAGAACGGCAGGCAGCAAGCGCTCGGCAGCGGCCCCGGCGATGCGTTTGCCGGTGGCGACGCTGCCCGTAAAAACTAGTTTGTCGATTTGCGAATGAACCAGTGCGGCCCCGGTTGCTCCGCCGCCCACCACTACCTGGAAAACGTCTTCGGGCAGGCCTGCATTGCGCAAAAGAGATTCCAGTTCGAGAGCCGTCAGCGAAGTGAATTCCGAGGGTTTCAGCACTACGGCATTGCCGGCTACCAGCGCGGCCAGTGTTTCCGTGGCGGGAATCGCAAACGGATAATTCCAAGGCGAAATAATCCCGACGACACCATAAGGCTCGTGCAGCAGCCGTCCGCTCTTCAGCTTGGTAACAATGTTTCCATGCGGAACGGATTCATCGCGCAACAGGCGATAAGCGTTCTCGATCAGGAAGCGTGCCGAGTCGAGCACCACCAGAACTTCCGTGGTGAGAGCTTCGGTTACAGGTTTACCCGTTTCGCTGGTGATCGCTTCGCAGATCTGTGATTTTTTCTGCTGCAGCATGCTTTGAAAGTCGTGAAGAACCGCGACCCGTTTCTGCAGGGCAATCTCAGACCATGCCCTCTGCGCCGCGTGGGCCCGAGCCACCGCCGCAGAGACCTCAAGCTCGCCTGCACAAACCAGTTCGCGCAGCAGCTCACCCGTGGCCGGATTCACGGACGAAACTTTCGGCACGGCGATTTGTAAATCGGTAGCCATACTCAAAGAGTTCGTGGAAACACAGTTTGCCGCTGTTCAGTAATCGACATTCACCAGATACAATCCGTTTGCCGGCGCCGTCGCTCCAGCCGCTGACCGGTTGCGCGCTTGCAGAATGCGCGGAATGTCTTCCGGCTGAAGCGTTCCCTTGCCCACGAGAATAAACGTTCCCACCAAATTTCTCACCATGTGGTGTAGAAAGCCGGAGCCGCTGACGGTGTATACAAGTTCATCCTGCTGGCGTTCCCAATGAGAGGAAAAGATCTGACGCACATTCGATACGGGAAGGTCGCGTCCGCGCTCGGGATCGACCGCTGCGAATGAGGTGAAATCGTGCTCGCCTTCAAGGAATGGTGCGGCCTGAATGATTGCCGGCTCGTCAAGCGGATAAGGATAATGCCACACATACCGGGCCAGAAATGGCGGACAGATAGCGGCGCGGAAAATACGATAGCGGTAGGTCTTATTCCTGGCCGACTTGCGCGCATGAAAATCCGAGGCCGCCTCTTCGACCTTTAAAACCCGCACTGACGAAGGCAAAATATCATTCAGGGCCTTCACGAAATTCGCGGTTGGCACGGACGACTCCGTGGCAAATGTCGCCACCTGCGCCAGCGCATGTACCCCCGCGTCGGTCCTTCCGGAACCCTGGGGCAACACGGTTTCGCCCGTAATCTGTGCGATGGCTGAGGCGATTGTGCCTTGAATCGTGGCGGCGTCAGGCTGCACCTGCCAGCCGGCGAAGTCAGATCCATCATAGGCGAGAGTCAGCTTGAGATTGCGCATGCTCTTAACGAAACCGTCAATTCCCGGAATAGTAATCTGGTGCTGATTTAGGAGAGCAGTAAGGTTCTAACTGTATAGCCTTACACTTATTAAGGCGATAGCTTGGGATTAGCTGAGAGAGAAAATCCTTGGTCCGGCGGTCCGCTCCCACCGTAGAGTTTGTTTCACGAAAGGGTCGCGTGGTACGAATATTCCTGGTCGAAGACAACGCCATGATTCGGGCCCACCTCCGGCAGGTGCTGGAGAAGGGCACAAACTGGTCTGTTGTAGGCGAAGCTGAGGACGGGCGCCGCGCAATTGAAACGTGGGATGAGCACTCCCCGAACGTCACTGTGATGGATTTTGCAATGCCCGGAATGGATGGCCTACGAGCCGGCCGCAGTTTGTCGCGACAGCACCCTGAATCTCCCGTATTGATGGTAACCATTGACCCCTCGCGCCAATTGGAGAGAGAAGCAAAGAAGGCCGGCATCAAGGGCCTTTGCCAAAAAGCCGATGTGCGATCGATTCTGGACGCAGTGGAAGCCTTGCTCAAAGGTGGAACGTATTTTCAGCGCGAACTCGCCCCCGCTTAGCTTCATGTTCTTCTGCAGCACCGACCCGTCGTAGCGCTCCACAGTTGCGAGTTCGGGCCAGGGTATCGGTTTCATCAATGTAGATTCCATGGCCGGTTTGACCCTCCGCTGGGAAGTCCTTACACTTGAATGTGCTTCCGCGTTATGCAGCGCCATTCCGGTGGAGGGATTCCTGAGTTTGCAATTGAGAGGTACGTTGTTGGCGGCCCTAACCGCGCTGCTGGCGCAGTTCTGCGTGGGACAGAACCAGATTCCCATCACGCTGGAGAGCAGCGAAACGATTTTTTCCGTGCTGACGGCGCTTAACGCCTGCGGCTACGACCAGGACCTGACCATTTCCGACGCCACGCGAAGTAATGTACGAGCGGAAGTTCAGAGGGCCCTGTCGGAATCGGCGGAGGCCGAGGCTTCGCGTGCCGCGGTGTGCGACTACTACCAGAAGCATGTAGCGTCGAAGGATCCGAATCGCAACCTGTCGCAGTATATTTCGCTGGCGCTGTATCTCGACGGCCCGCCCCATTTCATGCCGCGGTTGAAAGTGGAGGAGTTGCCACCGGATGCGGCGGCGATCGCTCCGTTCGGAGCGGTGCTGGAACATTTTTACGAGAAGGCAAACCTGCACGCGATCTGGGAGCGGCATCGCAATGATTACGCCGCGGCAATGAATCGGTATCACGAATCGTTGGTCAAGATGGTGTTCGATACCGAGGTTTACCTGAAGCAGCCTTCATCGCAATACCTGGGGCGGACGTTCACCATTTATGTGGACTTCATGGGTTCACCCAATGAGACGGATGCGCGGAATTATGGATCGGCCTATTACGTGGTGATGTTTCCCGCTCCGAATACGACTGCGGGATCAGCGGCGCGGTCGGCGCTGAAGATGGATCAGATCCGGCATACGTTTCTGCATTACGAGATGGATCCGCTGGCGGAAAAACATTACAGCTCGATCAAGCGGCTGGAACCGTTGCTGCAATCGGTGAAGCGGGCGCCGATCGAAGAGAGCTTCAAGACCGATATTTCGCTGCTGGTAACTGAATGCCTGGTGCGCGCTATTGAGATACGCACCACGGGAAGCAAAGCAGCAGAAGCGATGCGCGCTCAGGCTGTGGATGATGCGGTAAGGCAGGGCTACATTCTGACGCGATACTTTTATGACACGGTGGTGGCGTTTGAAAAAGATCCCACGGGAATTCGAGGGGCTTACAGCGCGTTTCTCGATAATGTCGACTTGAAGAAAGAACAGAAGGCGGCGGCAGAAGTAAAGTTTGCCAGCACGAGTACTCCGGAACTGGTGAGGTTATCGCGTCCGGAAGAGCGGCGGATGCTGGTGACGGCGGAGAAACGGTTGGCGGCCGGCGATCCGAAAGGCGCGCAGGAATTGGCGCAGATGGCGTTGGACAAGAAAATAGGCGACCGCGGGCGGGCGCTGTTCATCCTGGCGGAAGTGGCTGTGGCCAACAAGAACAGAGATGGAGCGCAGGATAATTTTCAGAAAGCGATTGCGGCGTCGCAAGATCCGACAGTGCTGGGCTGGTCGCACGTTTATCTTGGCCGAATTCTGGATATGAAAGAAGAGCGCGAGGCCGCTCTTCAGGAATACCAGGCCGCATTGAATACGGGCGGAGGGCTGCCGGAGATTAAGGCGGCGGCACAACGCGGGCTGGAACAGGCTTATGAGCCTCCGGCGAAGCCGCAGGAACGCTGACGGATTGAACTCACGTTACAATTTTGAGTGCGGCCGTGACGCCCATGGATTTCGGTTTGTGATAATTGGATTGAAAGCGGCGTAAGCCAAGGAGAAAGCATGAAGCGAGCAGCAATCATGGTGATTATCGCGATGCTGGGGACATCCGCGTGGAGTATGGCGCAGAACAAACCTGCCGCGCAAAACGCGCCCACCGGGCAAGCGGCGGCAGCAACCGGTAAACGTCCACCCCAGGCCAAGACGCAACCGGAGTTTGATGCGTACAAGGCGGCGGCCGCATTAACCGATCCTGCTGCGCAGGAAAAAGCCGCGGCGGATTTTGCCACGAAATTTCCGGAGAGCGAGTTGCGGCAATTGCTCTACAC
Source organism: Acidobacteriota bacterium (assembly GCA_013289765.1). Classification (GTDB taxonomy): domain Bacteria; phylum Acidobacteriota; class Terriglobia; order Terriglobales; family Acidobacteriaceae; genus Sulfotelmatobacter. The sequence goes on along the minus strand of JABCZI010000015.1, from coordinate 45,105 downwards.
GCAAGTGATGCACCACTATCAGCAGGCCAACAACGGCGACAAAATGATGGAGATGGCACAGAAAATCCTCACCTATGATGCGGATGACCCGGAGGCGCTGGTGAGTGTGGCGCAGGTACTGGCCGAACGCACGCACGATACCGACCTCGACAAGGACCAGCGCCTGGCGGAAGCTAGAAAAGATGCGCAACGCTCGCTGGCCACCGTGGAGACGGACATTCCAACCGGCTATCCGCCGGAACAACTGGACGCATTTAAGGGATATGTGCGGTCCGAGGCGTATGCGATCCTGGGGACAATTGATTTCAATGCGAAAGCCTGGGCGGATGCCGAAGGGAATTTGCGGAAATCGATTGACGCGTTTCCGAAGGAGCCGGATCCGATTGCGGTATTCCGTCTTTCGGTAGCGTTGGATATGCAAAACAAATATCCCGAGGCCCTGAAGTATGCCAACCAAGCTGTGGATTTGACCAAGGAAGGGACAAACGCGGGCGATGCCGCGCGCAAAGAGAAGGATCGACTGACACAGTTGAGCAGCGGGGGCGCGCCGCCAGCTAAAAAATGACGGTCGGAGACCTCAACCTGCTTCTCGCCGTTCGTAACTCAGTTAGTCACTCATCATGAAGGAACGGGAAATTACGGCGCTGGAGACGGCGTTGGCCTACCACTTTCACGGCCGAGCGGTGATCGAGCAGGCACTTACTCATAGCTCGCAGGCGCGGGAGCAGGAATCGCAGCAGACGAGCGAGAGTAAGTATCGGGTGAATGACAACGAGCAGTTAGAGTTTCTGGGAGACGCAATTCTGTCGCTGGTGACCAGCGAAGAACTGTTCCAACGCTTTCCACATTTTCGGGAAGGCGAACTTTCAAAGCTGCGCGCGCATGTGGTGAGCGAGCGGCATCTGATCCAAGTGGCCCAGCGATTGGAATTGGGACACTACCTTCGTCTGGGACGAGGCGAAGAAAAAAGCGGCGGGCGCAGCAAGACGGCATTGCTGGTGGACGCGCTGGAGGCCGTGCTGGCGGCGATTTATCTGGATGGTGGAATGGAACCGGCGCGCCAGTTCATCTTGCGGGAAATTCTCGCGCCCGAACTGCAGCGGATGGAGCGCGAAGGCGGCACGCTGCCCATGAACGATTTTAAGTCGGCGTTGCAGGAAACTTTGCAGGGCCTGGGACTGGCTCAGCCTTTGTACGTTCTGGTGCAAGAAGCGGGACCAGAACATAATAAAACCTTTACCGTGGAAGCGCGCCTGAACGCGAAGAACGAAGGCCAGGCGGAATTCGTAGGACGCGCGCAAGGTTCCACCAAAAAAACCGCGGAGCAGGATGCCGCGCGACAGTTGCTCTCTTACCTGGCATCGCGGCCGCAATCGGCCGGAGCCAAATTGACTCGGGGACCACGGTCTCCGGATAAATAGAGAGGTTGACTAAGTAGAGTAAATGAGTGTCCCGGACGATCGGAAAGACGATCACAAAATAGCGCGGGCCGATGGATCCGACGTGATCGGTTCGGTGCAATCGCTGCTGGGAACGGTTGTGATTGCGGTATTCGTAATCACATTCATCGTGCAGGCGTTCCAGATTCCTTCTCCGTCCATGGAGAACACGCTGCTGATCGGTGACTATCTGTTGGTCAATAAACTTTGCTACGGCTCCGGGGGCGTGGGGGATTATTTAATGCCCTACCGCCGGATCCGGCGGGGCGACATCGTGGTTTTTCACTACCCGGTAAATCCGGCCCAGCACTTTGTGAAACGTGTGATTGGGGTACCGGGAGACCGGGTGCGATTGGTCAACAAGCAGGTGTTTGTGAATGGAGTAGCGTTGAAAGAGCCTTACGCGCACTTCAGCCGTCCGGCGAACGATTTGTTCCGCGATGATTTCCCCCGACTCGATGTGGCTCCGGGGGAAACTCCGGAGTGGTGGGTGCTGCTGCGGAAACTGGTCGAGGACGGGCAACTCATCGTCCCTCAGGGCCATTACTTCGTGATGGGAGATAATCGGGACGATAGTTATGACAGCCGATACTGGGGCTTCGTGCCGCAAACAAATATTATCGGGAGGCCGCTGCTGATTTACTGGTCGGTGCGAGGCGCTGAGGGAGAGTTGATTGCGCCGTCTTCCGTGGGTGATAAACTGTATCACTTTGCCTACGCGGTTACGCACATCTTTCAGATCACGCGCTGGAACCGGACGTTGCGCGTGGTGAATTGAATTCGCCGGATTGAAGAAGCAAGAGCCTGCGCCAGAGGGAAAAGTTCAGGATCGAAAAGCAAGGATGGATTGATCATAGTGGCGAAAAAAGATAAAGATAAGGACATTCCGGAAAAGGATAGTCAAGAAAAACGCGAAGCAGACGGAAAGCAGCGCGAGACTACGGTCGAGTTTCTGGCATCGCTCGCCGCGGTGCTGGTCACGGGATTATTCATCATCACCTTCGTGGTGCAGGCGTTTGAGATTCCCTCCAGTTCGATGGAGAACACGCTGCTGATCGGCGACCACGTATTTGTGAACCGGATTCAGTTTGCGCCTAAAACTCCGTGGGTTGGGCCGCTGCTTCCCTACCGCGATGTGAGGCGCGGCGATATCGTAGTGTTTCTGCATCCCGATCCGCACGATGCGGGAACGTATGTGGTCAAGCGGATCATGGGCGTGCCCGGCGACCGCATTCATCTCCGTGATGGAGTGGTATACCGCAACGGCCAGGCGCTGAACGAACCTTATATCGATCACGATCAGGAGTCGCCGCAGGATTTCTACCGCAACAATTTTCCTGCGGTGCCGCCGTCTTATGAGAATGGAGTCTATCCAAACTGGATCGTAGATCTGGCTTCGCATGTTCAGGGTGACGATATCGTAGTGCCGCCCGGACATTATTTCGCCATGGGCGACCATCGGGGCGTGAGCCTTGACAGCCGCTATTGGGGCTTCATTCCACAGGAAAATGTGATTGGACGCCCTATGTTCATCTATTGGTCGTTTGACACTCCGGCCGATCAGTATCGAAAAACTGACTTCGGAGAGCGCATTGGTTTCCTGGCGCACGTAGTGTTGCATTTCTTTGACGGGACGCGCTGGGGGCGAACGCTGAAAGTTGTGCGGTGAGTTTTTCTTTTTCCAAGCGGCGGGCGGTGACCGCAGCAGGGGTAATTCTGCTGGCTCTGTTCCTGGTGCGTCCCGGCGTCTCGCGACTGAAGGCGCGCATTGCGAGTTCCATCAGCCGCGCGGTGGCGCGTCCGGTGGCGATTGGTTCGGTTCACCTGCGATTCCTGCCGCCCGGCTTCGATCTGCAAAACCTGGTCATCTATGAAGATCCTGCGTTCGGAGCGGAGCCCATGCTGCGCGCGCCGGAAGTGACGGCCACGGTGCGCCTCACGTCGTTGGTTCGCGGACGGCTTGATATCTCACGGTTGGAACTCACCGAGCCGAGCCTGAATCTGGTTCGAAGAGCGGACGGGCGCTGGAACTGGGCGGCTCTGTTGGAACGCACCGCACGTACGCCGCTGGCGCCCACCGCGAAATCGAAGTCGGAAGCGCGGCCGGGATTTCCCTACATTGAGGCAAGTTCGGGCCGCATCAATTTCAAAAAAGGTGCGGAGAAAAAACCCTACGCCCTGCTGAATGCGGACTTCGCGCTGTGGCAGGAATCCGAAAACACGTGGGGAGCGCGGCTCAAGGCCGAACCGCTGCGCACCGATATGAGTTTGAACGACGCTGGAATGTTACGGATGAACGGAACCTGGCAGCGCGCCGGGAGCCTGGGCGAAACGCCACTGCTGTTCAGCCTGCAGTGGGATCGAGCGCAACTCGGGCAACTGACCAAGCTGATCTCTGGAAACGATAAGGGTTGGCGCGGAGAAGTCCGCCTGGAAGCGACGCTGAGTGGAATGCCCGCCGCCCTGAAAGTTGCGACCGATACATCGATCGACAATTTCCACCGCTATGACATTTCGAGCAGCGAGGGAGTGAGGCTGGCAGCACATTGCGATGCCACTTATGCTTCCGCTGATGCGATGGTGCATGACATCCGCTGCAGTTCGCCGGTCGGCAGCGGCGTAATCACGCTGCGTGGCGAGGCCGGTCTGCCTGGAATGCACAAGCTCAGTCTGGCATTGAACATGGCAGGCGTTCCGATGAGCGCCGTGGTGCAACTGGCGCGCCGCGCGAAGAAGAATCTGCCGGTCGATCTATTGTCCGAGGGAATTGTGCAAGGCGATTTCGAGGCGAATGAGAGCGAGGAGTCGACGCAAGGGGCTGACTTTCATGGGCACGGGCAGATCGTCGATCTCCATCTTCAATCAGCGAACAACAGAGTGGAATTAACTCCGAGGAACATACCGTTTGTGCTAAGCACCCACGACGGGGCTATCTACGGTTCGTCGGTGCGGCCGAAGATTAGAACCGACCGCAAAACTGATGAGGAACAGATGGCGGAGGGGCTGCGTATCGAGTTCGGTCCTTTCCCGGTTGCGTTGGGAAGGCCAATGCCGGCCCAGGCGCGCGGCTGGATTGGACGCTTAGGTTATGGCATGGCAATACGCGGAGATGGAGAGATAGCGCACACGTTGCGTTTGGCCAGTCTGATCGGACTGCAAGCCATAAAGACGAACGCAGAAGGCGTGGCGCAAATGGATTTGCAGATTGCGGGAACATGGGCGGAAAGCGTCTTGGGAAAGCCTTCCGGTTTTTCTCTCCCGGAATTGACCGGAACGGTGCAGTTGCGGAACGTGCGCACGATGGTGCGGGGAGCGAATGAGCCGATTGAAATTTCTTCGGCGCAATTGGAGCTAGGGCATGAGGGAGTGCGGGTAACGAAATTGAGTGTACGAGCCGCCGATGCGGACTGGACGGGCAGTTTGGTTTTTCCGCGAGGGTGTGGAGCGCCGGATGCTTGCCTTATCCACTTCAATTTGAATACGGCAGAAGTTGGGCTCGGTGATCTTTATGCATGGCTTGGTTCGCAACCCACTGAGCGCCGCTGGTACCAGATACTGACCACTACCGAGCCTCAATCGCCATCGTTTCTGAAAAACTTGCGCGCGGAGGGAAAGATCAGTGCTGGCCGGCTGCTGATTCATAATGTGGCCGCGAGCCACGTTTCAGCTTTGCTGGACCTGGAACACGGGAAGCTGAAGATTTCGGATCTGCGCGCGGATGTGCTGGGCGGAAAGTATCGTGGGGACTTGCATGCTGATTTCAGGGATGATCCTCCCATTTATGCAGGCAGCGGCACGCTAACTGCTATTTCTTTACAGCAGATCGCCGGCGCGATGCATGATCCTTGGATTTCTGGAACGGGCGGGGGGACCTACCAGTTCACGGCAGCGGGAGCGAACGCGGTTGCGTTCTGGCAATCGGTTGAAGGGGAATTGCAGTTCGACATTCGCGATGGAGTTTTCCTTCACATTTCTCTGGCGAGCGACGAGGGACCTCTGCAAGCTGCGCGCTGGCAAGGCTCGGCGCGCCTGCGCGGCGGGCAGATTGAATGGGAGAAGGACAAATTATTTGCTTCGGGCGGCACCTACGAGATCGGCGGCACAGCGTCGTTGGGGCGGGCACTGGATTTAAAGCTCATCCGAAGTTCAGATGTAAAGGCAAGCGGTTCGCAGATTTATAGCATCACGGGTACCGTAGCAGAACCGCGCGTCACGCTTATTCCGACAGCGGATACGCAGGCACAACTCAAGCCTTAGGGGTCACTGCGCCGCGTATCCTGCACTGCGAATCCTGGGCCGCGCAGAACTTTTCCCGGCAGTGCTCCTGTCATCTTGCTGTGCTCGATCACTGGTACACCATTCACGAGAACGTATTCCATCCCCTCGGAAAGCTGATTCGGGTTATCAAATGTGGCTAGATCGCGCACGGTTGCGGGATCGAAGACGACAACGTCTGCCCACATCCCGGCCTTGAGAACGCCGCGATCCGTAAGCCGGAGACGTTGCGCGGGCAGCGCGGACATTTTTCGAATGGCATCTTCCAGCGTCAGAGCTTTATCTTCGCGAACGTATTTGCGAAGGATACGGGGAAACGTTCCATAGGCGCGGGGATGAGGATGTTCCTGGCCCAGAATTCCCTCTGGCGAAGTGCCGGATGAGTCGTTGTCGATCGCGACCCAGGGCTGCTGTAGCGCCAGGGTGACATCAGGCTGCGACATGCCGAAGACGGCAACGCCGGCATAGGGATCGTCGATCAGAAAATCGAAGAGCGCGTCCATAGGGTCTTTATTCCAAAGTTTCGCGATTTCGGAAAGACGTTTGCCTTGAAGCGGAAGCATTTTCGGATTCTGCACCACGCCGATCATGATGGCTTCAGGTCCGGGGATTTCCTGCCATTCGTTGTCCCAATCCTTTGAGGGCGAAAGCATGTCTTTGCGGATACGCGCGCGAGTTGCAGTATCCTTCAATCGCTCGACAAGTTTCGCGGTTCCGCCATCGTGGGCCCACTGTGGAACGAAGGCCGAAAAATCGTTGAACCATGCGGTGTAGGCGTAAGTATCGGCGGTTATATCGGCGCCGGCGGCGCGCGCGGCGTTAATTTTGGCGACGACTTCTGGCATGCGTCCCCAATTATTTTTGCCGGCGACTTTGATATGCCAGATTTCTACGGGCACGTGAGCGTCGCGCCCGATGCGCAGAGCCTCGTCAATGGCTTCGAGGACCCCGTCGCTTTCGTTGCGCATGTGCGTGGAATAGATTCCACCGAACTTGCCGCCTTCAGCGGCAAGAGCGATTAGTTCTTCGGTCTTGGCATATGGCGCGGGAGCATATTCGAGCGCGGTGGAAACGCCGACGGCTCCGTCCTTCATCGCGTCGCGCACCAGGGTCTTCATTTGATCGAGTTGCCCGGGAGTGGGCTGCTTGTTATCGTCGCCGAGCACCATGCGTCGAACCTGCGTAGCGCCGACGTAGCTGGCGAGGTTGATGCCCAATCCCTGCTTTTCAAGCCGCGCAAAATACTGGCGGAAGCTTCGCCAGTCGGGAGTGATGTGGTAGCGCTCGTAACCGGCGCGATCGGTCTGGATGATGGCGTCGTTGAGCGGCGCGATGGAGCCGCCTTCGCCAGTGATTTCGGTTGTAATCCCCTGATAGATTTTTGAAGGGAGGCGCGGCTCGACGAGGATGGAGAGTTCGGACTGGCCGAGCATGTCGATGAAACCGGGGGCAACAACTTTGCCAGCAGCGTCAATGGTGCGCTTGCGAGCCAAGGCGCTGAGGTTGCCGATGGCGGCTACTTTTCCCGCGCGAATGCCGACATCGCCGGAATACCAGGGAGAACCAGTGCCGTCGATGATGTGGCCGTTGGTGATTACAAGGTCGAAGGTGATGGCCGAGGATTGCGCCAAGACATGAGCTGCGCCAAGTAACAGGATCGCGAACAATAAATTCAGGTTGCGAGGCTTCATCGGTATTCCTTATTCAACTCATTGGCTAAAGCACTTTGATTCACAGGCAGTGGAGCGCGAATTATAAGGCACGGCCATACTGCAGATGGTCGTTTTACCCCGAAATCCGCGCCCTGCATGGTAGTATCGACAATACTTTCGCATGATGCCGCAACCTGTGAATTTGATCGCCGAAGTTCTGTTTTGCCTCTTTTTAAAACACTGATGACACCTTCGACCAACTTGCGTAAACGCGTGCTCAGCGGCATGCGCTCGACCGGCAAACTGCACCTGGGAAACTACGTGGGCGCTCTCGCCAACTGGGTGCGCATGCAGGACGAATATCAGTGCTTCTTCGAAGTAGCCGACTGGCACGCGCTCACGACTGACTACGCCGACACTTCACGGGTGAAAGAGAATTCGCTGGAGGTGGCGCTGGACTGGCTGGCGGCGGGACTCGATCCGGAAAAGTCGGTGATCTTCATTCAGTCTCATGTTCCAGCGCACGCGGAATTGCATTTACTTTTCTCGATGATCACGCCGCTAGGCTGGCTGGAGCGGGTTCCGACCTATAAAGAGCAGCGGGAGAACATCAAAGACAAAGACTTGGGAACGTACGGATTTCTCGGCTATCCGGTCCTTCAGTCTGCCGACATTTTGATTTACAAGGCAGACGTCGTGCCGGTGGGCGAGGATCAGGTGGCGCACGTGGAGCTCACACGCGAAATTGCGCGTAGGTTCAACGGATTCTACGGACAGCATGGAAATGTTTTTCCTGAGCCGCAATCGTTGCTCACGCCTGCGCCCAAGCTGCCGGGGACCGATGGCCGCAAGATGTCGAAGTCGTATGGCAACACGATCCTGCTGACCGACCCGGAGCCGGTGGTGCGGCAGAAGTTGAAGACGATGGTGACCGATCCGGCGCGAGTGCGGCGGTCGGACCCTGGCAATCCGGATGTGTGCCCGGTGGGAGATCTGCACAAGATTTTCAGCGAGCGCACTACCATGGACAAAGTAAACGCCGGCTGCCGGTCGGCGGGCATCGGCTGCATCGAGTGCAAGAGTTGGGCCGCCGATGCGCTGGTGCAATTGCTGAATCCCATGCAGGAGCGGCGCAAGAAATTCGAGGAGAATCCACGGCTGGCTTGGGATATTCTTGAGGCTGGCACGGAGCGGGCGCGCAAGGCGGCGGCCGAAACCATGAACGATGTGCGTGACGCCATGGGAATGTCGCTCGCGTATGAATCATCGGTGATGAAAAATGCCCAGTAGGATGGAAGCCCGAGTTGTCACATCGGCAGACGGCGCGCCGCAGTCTGCGCCCTTCGCGCTGGTTGGGGATCAAACCGTTGCCGCGAAGCCGACTAAACAGGCGGCTGAGAAATCCTCTACCAAAAACGAGGAGAATGATTCTCCGTTTGCGGTTTCGGTCACCGATATTTACGAAGGCCCGTTGGACTTGCTGCTCGATCTGATCCGCAAGCAGGATATCGACATCTACGATATTCCCATCGCGCGCATTACAGAGCAGTACCTGGCGTACGTGGAAAAGATTAAAGAACTGGACGTGAATGTGGCGGCCGACTTTATTTATATGGCCGCGGTGCTGATTCACATCAAGTCGAAAATGCTTTTGCCGCGCGACCCATCGGCCAAAGCAGAAGAGCTTGAGGATCCGCGCACCGAGTTGGTGAATCGCCTGCTGGAGCATGAGAAGTTCAAGTCAGCGGCGCAGATGCTGTTGCAGAAGCAACAGATCGAAGATGCAGTGTTGACGAATCCATCGCTGAAAGAGTTTATTGACGCCGAAGGCACCGAGCCGGAGATGGCTGCGGACGTGATCGATCTGGTTAAGACCTTCCAGCAGATTCTGGAGCGAGTCCGCACCCGGCCCATGATTAACGTGAATGAAGAAACAGTGACCGTGGGACAGATGATTGATTACCTGCGGCGGCGGCTGTCTCTCGAATCACGGCCTATCCGCCTGAAGCAGCTTTTGATGCGCGTGGAGTCGAGGCAAGCGCTGGTATGCATGTTTTTGGCGTTACTCGAAATGGTGCGGCTGCAAGCCATTCAGGTTCGGCAGGATAAACTTTTCGGCGAGATTGCAGTACGAAAGCACAGCGGCTTCGACGCGGTTATGGCGGAGCAGGCGGCTGTTCGCGATGATTGGAGATAAAAAAACAGTGGCCGCTTTCTTATGAGTCTTAAAGCTCAACTCGAAGCGATTGTTTATGCGGCGGAAACGCCGATCACGACCGAGCAATTGGTTCAGCTCGTCAAAGAGTCGGTGACTGCCGAAGGCGCGGCGGACGACGCTGAAGTTAAGTCGCGAGTGCGAGTGGCGCTGGAAGAACTTGTGGCCGATTACGGAAGCCGAGATCACGGCATCGAGATTCGCCAGGTGGCCGGCGGCTATCGCATGTCTACCAAGCCTGAGCAGCACGAAATGGTGCGCAGCTTTGCCAAGAGTTTAAAACCTCCGATCCGGCTGTCGTTGCCGGCTTTGGAAACGCTGGCCGTGATCGCTTACAAGCAGCCTGCCACAGTTCCGGAAATCAACGAGATTCGCGGCGTGGATTCCGGCGGCGTGATCGCTACATTGCTTGATCGCAAGCTGATCACGACGGCAGGGCGCAAGCAGGTGATCGGGCGTCCTATCCTCTACAAAACGACTAAAGAATTTCTCATGCGGTTTGGTTTGAAGGACGTCAACGAACTGCCCAGCATGGAAGAGTTCGAGAAACTGGTGGCAGAGTCGTTCCAGGGAGAATTAATTGCGGCGGAAGAGGCGGCGCCGGACAATTCGAATCACGCCGATCGGGAATCCGCCACTGAAGAAATTGCCGAGTCCACACAGAAAGAATAATCGTCCACTCATTCACACGCCTAGATTGGAAGTCCCAAATGCCCGCTGAACGCTTGCAAAAGATTATCGCTGCGGCCGGAATCGCTTCCCGCCGCAAAGCCGAGGAACTGATCAGTGCCGGCCATGTGAAGGTCAACGGCACCGTGGTGACGGCGCTCGGAACCAAGGCCGATGCGGAGACGGACCACATCCGCGTGGACGGAAAGCTGCTTCAAGGAGCGCAGAATCACGTCTATTTGCTGCTGAACAAACCGAAAGGCTACGTCACCACGGTGAGCGATCCCGAAAAGCGTCCCACGGTGATGCAACTGATTCGCGGCGTGAAGAAGCGTGTCTACCCCGTGGGGCGGCTCGATTACGCCAGCGAAGGCTTGCTGCTCCTGACCAATGATGGGGCGCTTGCGAACAAGCTGATGAAAGCGGCGTCGAAGGTTTCGAAAACATACGTGGTGAAGATAGCCGGGACTCCGAGCGGAGAAGCGCTGGAGAAGTTGCGCGGCGGGGTTTCCATCGCCACCGAAGACGGCCGCCGGGTGCGGACCGCCCCTGCCGGTATTCGCTTGATAAAAGAAGCGACCAATCCATGGTATGAGGTTACGTTGATCGAAGGCCGCAACCGCGAGATTCGGCGCATGTTTGAGAAGGTCGGACATCATGTGGAGAAGATTAAGCGAGTGCGCTACGGGCCGCTGACCCTCGATGTTCCACCCGGCCAATTCCGCGCCTTAACTACGCAGGAAGTCGACCGCTTGCGGACTGCATGCAACAAACCCATAGCGCCAACAAAGCCTTCCATGGCATGATGAGCGGAAAATATGAGCCGCTTCTTCGATCTGGTCTCAAAGCCGGCCCGTGATTTGGGCATACCGAATGTTCCCAGCTCAACTTCTGCCGCGCGGGAACGGCGGTCCCAGCTGGTCAAACTTGATTCGAACGAAAATCCTTTTGGACCGTCGCAACGCGCCATTGATGCGATGCAAGCCGCTCTGGGCAATACGAATTCCTATCCCGACGACGATTGCGGCCGGCTTCGCCGCGAACTTGCCTCCTATCACGGACTGCCTCCCGAGCAAGTTATGGTCACCGCCGGATCCACCGCCCTGCTGAGCCTGTTGTGCCGGACTCTGCTGGCGCCCGGGCTGAATGCGGTAACCAGTGAACGTTCGTTCATTGTGTATTCCATGGCGGTGCAGGCGGCGGGCGGGAAACTGGTGGAAGCGCCCATGCAGGCGGATTGTTTCAATCTGGAAGCGATTCTCGTCGCCATCGATGGTAATACCCGCATTGTGTTTCTGGCCAACCCGAACAATCCTACTGGCACAATGCTCGAAGCCCCGGTCGTAGAGAGCTTTCTGGCGCGGCTGCCCGGCCATGTGGTCTTGATTTTGGATGAAGCGTACTACGAGTTCGCGAAGCATTTCGCTACACTGCGCAAAGTTAAGTATTCGAACTCTCTGGACTATGTGCGGCAGGGGGCGAGCGTAGTCGTACTTCGAACATTTTCCAAGGCGCACGGACTCGCCGGCTTGCGTATCGGTTACGGCCTTGGCCCCGCAGAACTGCTGGCGTACTGCGCGCGCATGCGCAATACCTTTTCAGTATCGTCAGTCGCGCAGGCTGGCGGCCTGGCTGCACTAGACGACAGCCTTCATATCCGGCGCGTCGTGGAGAATAATGTAATGCAGTCCCACATGCTTGAAGTGGGATTATCAGGCCTTGGATATCGGGTTGTTCCTACGGCGGCGAACTTTCTGTTCTGCGATGTCGGCGAAGATGCCGGAGGCTTCGCCAACCGGTTGCAGGAAGAAGGTGTGGCGATCCGTCCGCTGGGACATTGGGGAGCGCCGCAGTGCATTCGCGTAACGATTGGCACACCTGAACAGAACCAGATGTTCTTGCGGGCGGCCAGCATAGTAGCGCGTGGATCCGGGCCTGGATTTCGTGAGCCGAGTTTCGCGCGGAGAAAATGACATACGTATTTATCCAGCCTCATCACCTGGATGTCCCAGATTTCGATATCCCAGGTTTCGATGTCCCAGGTTTCGATGTCCCAGGTTCGGATATCCCAGATTTCGTCGAACCTTTCCCTGCGGTGACCGCAACTAAAGCAAAGTTTGGGGTTAGAATAAGCAAACAGTTCCCGCCCGGTCGTACGATCACCTGACGGCGTTAGAACGTAGGTATGGGCTTAAGACCTGCCTATGTCAGCCACTAAGAAGGATGTGACCCTAAATGCACACCTCTGGATCGTGCAGTAGTACGTTTACCCGTCTGCAGATTGATTCTCCCGATAGTCCATCTACCCACAACCGCGGCGGGCCTCTAGGAGGCCTAATCGCGTTGGCTATGGCGCTCCTTGTAGTGCCGGTCGTCCGAGGGGAACTGCTGGCGCAAGAGGGGCCAGACCTTGGCGAGTACCCGCCAGAGTCAGGGTATCAACAGCCGGGTTACGCGCAGCAGCCTCAGCCCTATGGGCAACAGTCGTATTCGCAACAGGAATATGGGGACTCAGGTCAGGCGGATGCGCAACAAGGATATGGGCAAATGCGCCCTCTTAATGCTCCGGACCTGGAGCAACTGGTGGCGCCGATTGCGCTCTATCCGGATGCGCTGATTGCTGAAGTGCTGACAGCATCGACCTATCCCGAGCAGGTGGCGGAGGCGGACCGCTGGCTGCGGGCGCAAGGCTATGCCCCGCCTGATCAGATCGCAGCGGGAGCCGACGCCCAGCCTTGGGATCCGAGCGTAAAAGCGCTGACCGCGTTCCCCCAGGTGCTGTCGCAGATGGACCAGAATCTGCACTGGACTTCCGAATTGGGTGCTGCTTACTACAACCAACCCCAGGATACGCTCCAAGCAGTGCAGGAGATGCGACAGCGCGCCCGGGCTGCTGGAAATCTGCAAAGCACTCCGCAAGAAGCGGTGGACTACGAGCAAGGCAACATCGAGGTGTCGCCGGTAAACCCGCAGGTGGTTTATGTGCCGTCCTACAACCCGTGGAGTGCGTACGGGGAACCAGTATCGCCCTACCCAGGGTTTTCAGCGCTCGATGCGGTAGGGTCGTTCTTCGCGTCGTCATTCGGGCCAGCAGCGGTAAGATTTGGGGCAGGCATCGCAATGTCGGCGTTCACCCAGACGCCCTGGGGGTGGCTGGGTTGGGGTTTGAACTGGCTGACTCAGTCGGTGCTGTTCAATCATTCGGACTATTTTTCGCACAGCGCAACAGTGGCCGATTGGGGCTTACGAAATGGAGGCTCTCGCGCCTTTTCGCAGAGGGGAGCGTTCGCCGGGCGCGGTTACGGATCGTCTGGAAACTTCGCAAGATACGGCCGCTCGAATGGAGAATACGGCCGTGCGCGTTCGCAAGGGTTTGCACGAACCCGCAACGAAGACGCATATGCGCGGAACCGGTCCGGAGAGAGCCGCGGCTATCAAACGTTCGGCGCGCGCTATGGGCGAGCTTTGGGAGAATCTAATCGCGGATTCCAGCCGGCGGTCGCCCGGTCGCAGCAGTATGGGTCCCAGCAGTATGGGTCCCAGCGTTACGGGTCGCAGGGCTATGGATCGCAGCGTTATGGGAGTTCGGCTTACGGATCCAGCTTTCGTGGCGGGTCCAATCAGAGCTATGGAAGCAGGGCGGGCGCGAGCTACGGTAGTTCGATGCGGGCCAATCGCGGGCAGGATGGAGGCTTCCAGCGCAGCGGCTTCGGAAATCGGTATTCTGCCAGCTCCAGGAATAACGGTTTTGCGAAGTCCGGCAAGCGGGAACACTCAGGCGGGTCGCATTTCGGCGGCGGACACAACACGGCCAAAAACTTTGGCGGCGGCAAGAGTTTCAGCCACGGGCATTCGGGCGGAGGCGGTCACTCTTCCGGGCACTCGGGTGGTCACAGCCACTCGGGCGGAGGCGGCAAACATCATCACTGAGTCGCGCGAGGGGATCGCATCTTGACTTTGAAAGTTACTCGGGGACCGCTTCGAGCTACTTTAGCGACGATTTACGACCTCTATGCCGCCGTCACCGCGACGCGAGCCGCTCCATAGAGTCCTGCATCGCTTCCCAGCAAAGCGCGCGTAATGATAGTTTTTCGTTCGGTGCGGCTTTCAGTCTGTGCCGAGGCGCCTCCTTCTTTAGTCAGCGAATCGCTCATCAGTGGATCAGCCGGAGCCGTGGCCGCATAGACGAGAGATCTTTCCCGAATCTCATCAAACATGTTTGGGGCGTAGGCGTCCCACGCGCTCGAAACGCCTCCGCCGATGACGAACATATCCAGATTCAAAACATTGATCAGTCCGGCGAGCAGAATACCCAGGTAGCGTCCAAAACTGCGGAAGATGCGGCGGGCGTGTTCGTCCCCCTGGATCGCAAGATTGTAGATTGATTTCGCTCCGAACTCAGGATCGGACGACGAAGCCTGGGCCAGCGACTGTGCCTCACCACTGGCAATCGCTTCGCGAGCCATTCGAATGATCGCACTCGCGGAAGCATATTGTTCGGCGCATCCGTGATTTCCGCAGCCACAGGGATGGCCTTCGGGCTCGAGGGTGATGTGTCCGAACTCGCCCGCCATGCCGTTCATGCCGTGCCAGATTTTTCCGCCGAGGACGATGCCGCCTCCGATTCCTGTGCCCAGCGTGACCACCGCCACGTTCGGGACGCCGCGGGCGGCACCCAGCCACTGTTCGCCGAGCGCGGCGACGTTCGCGTCGTTTTCGAGGACTACTCGCGCACCCAGCCGGCGCTCGATTTCGGCGCGCACCGGATATTCCGACCAGCCCGGAAGATTAGCCGACTTGCGCAGCATTCCGGTTTGCATGTCGATGATGCCGGGAACGCCGATACCCGCGCCAAGAAGCTTCCCTGCCTCTTTGTATTTGGATGAGAGACGTTGGATGGCATCGCACATTTCGTTGATCACATGATCGCGGCCGAGAGCGACCTTGGTGCCGAGTGTGACTTTCTCGAGAAGCTGTCCATCGCCGCTCACCGCGGCAATGCGCAGGTTCGTGCCGCCTAGATCGACGCCAATGGAAAAATCAGGCATGACGAGAAAGATTAGCAGAACTTGGATGGAACGTGCGCGGATTGATGATTGTTGATTGACGATTGTCGATTCCTGATCGAAAGCCCTTAGGAAGAAATGTTTCGAACAATCAGAAATCCTCAATCAGAAATCCTCAATCAGCAATCGCCTCATCACTTCTGGCACTTCGGGCAATAGTGGCTGCTGCGTCCGGCGATCACGATGCGCTTGACGGGGGTCTTGCAAACCAGGCAGGGCTCGCCTTCGCGACCGTAGACGCGATGCCGCAACTGGAAGAAACCTTCTTCGCCGTCGGCATCCACGTAATCTGAGATGGATGAACCGCCCTGAGCAATCGCTTCCTGCAAGACTTCTTTCACCGACGCCAGCAGTTTGGCCCATTGTTTTCGCGTAATGCTGGAAGCGCTCCGGCGGGGGCGGATTCCGGCGCGAAACAGAGATTCGTCGGCATAAATGTTCCCGACGCCGCGCAATAGTTTTTGATTGAGTAACGCGCTCTTGATGGGAGTCTTGCGGCCACGAAACAAGGCGAAGAAGGGGTCGAAATCCGCTTCGAGCGGCTCAATGCCGGCGGCTTCAAAGCCGCGGGTAACGCTCAAACGCCCGAAGCGTCGGGGATCGACAAATCGCAGTTCCCTGCCCGACGCCAGCTTCAGAATTGCGTGCGTGTGCTTGAGAATTTCTGTCTGCGGCTCGCAGACCTGCAATCGCCCCGTCATACCCAAATGGACGATCCACTGTGCTGAAGCAGTTGGAGGCAAGTGTGATTGCCGGGATCGAGCCCTCGCTCTACCGTTTGGCTCGAGGTCGAAGACAATATGCTTCCCTACTCGCCGCACCGTAGCGATACGGGTGTGCTCAAGCGTCGCGGCGATTTCTTGCGCCGTAGACTTCAGCGGTTCCGGTTTCTGGCCCAGCCAGACCGATTCGATCTCATCGCCTGAGACTCGGCTCGCCAGTCCGCGTGCAATGGTTTCAACTTCCGGGAGTTCCGGCATGCCTTATCAGTTTACAAGGGATGCCATGCAGGTGCGGGGCTGCGGCGGCGCTTTCCGGATTGAAAGCGTGATGGGAGTCGCGGGCTAATCCTTCAGAGGAACGACGGTCTTTCCTTCGCGACAGAAAGTAGCAACCTTTTGCAAGTTGCCATTGCCCTGGGGCAATGTCATCACAGGCCCATAGCAATAAACCGCGTGGCCGCTGGCGGCGAAGTACCAGCGACCTCCTTTGGAAGGCTGTTGCAGATGCCCGGATGGCTGGCGCGCGGGTGGAACCGGCTTCGCAGCCGTGACGCTTAACAACAAGGCTAGGGCCAGAACCTTCATTGTTTCCAACTTTCCAATGCGTCGGCGAAGACGCTCAGTGCGACGCCCTTAAATCGTAACTAAAGCGCGCCTGTGATCCACCAGATCCTCTGCCGGAATCGGAGGAGCCTGCATTCCAGGCTTCGCAACCTTCCCGGACCGGCTCGTCGCGTGTTGTTGCACTCCCTGGGTTGACGGGGTTTGCGTTGACGGCGTTGTGGTTGACGGAACCTGATTTGACGGAACCTGATTTGACGGAACCTCGGAGGACGGAATCTGAGACGACTGACTGCGAGTCGGGGACTGGGTCGACGGCGCCTGCCCTGGGTTCTGTCCGCGTGCCTTCGCAATCTGCGTATCCGCGTTGGGCTTTCCCTTCATGCCCCACAGTTCCACGCTGTCACGCAGCAAACTTTTGATGACGCCACCTTGCGATTGGATGACCGAGCCTTGTTCAACGATCAGCATGGTCATCAGACTGTAGGAGATCACGAACAGTACCGTGAGCACCGGTAGAAGGCTGTACTTCTTCTTTGGAGTCGTTACCGCGATCGTCTCTGTGTTTCCGAACAAAGTAGTCAAGTGGCACCCTGGCCTGAGAGCAGGCATATCGCCAATTGCAGCTTGTCAGCCAATGGCAGGAGCCGGCGGAAGATATTTAATCAACTGGACTTAGCGTGCTTTTCTGGGCGTCGCGTTGGGCTTGTAAGTGCAATCCGATGCACATATTAAGCAACGAATCCCGTAATTGCCGTTCCTTCCGCGCCGGCGGCAACGCGGCCGGGGCCGACGAGTTACGCCACGTCCCTATTTCCCGCCCAGCAAGAGCTTCGCGATTGTCGCGAGTTGCATGTTGGAGGTCCCTTCGTAGATCTTGCCGATTTTGGCGTCACGCCAGTATTTCTCGACTGGATAGTCCTTGGTAAAGCCATAGCCGCCATAGATCTCGATGGCCAGGGATGTCACGCGTTCCGCAACCTGCGAAGCAAAGAGCTTCGTCATCGCGGCTTCTTTGACGAAGTTCACGCCCGCGTCCTTCATTCGCGCTGCGTTGTAGACCATAAGCCGGGCGGCTTCGATCTCGGTGGCCATTTGGGCGATCTGGAACTGGATGCCCTGGAACTCGGCGATTGCCTTTCCGAACTGTTTGCGCTCCTTGGCATACTTTGCGGCGAACTCCCAGGCACCGCGCGCCAAGCCGATCATCTGCGCTCCAATACCGATTCGCCCCTCGTTCAGCGTCTCGATCGCGATCTTGTATCCTTTTCCGGGCTCGCCGAGCACGTTTTCCTTGGGAACGTGGCAGTCTTCAAGAATCAACTCGCAGGTGGAGGAAGCGCGAATGCCCAGCTTGTCTTCTTTTTTTCCTACGCTGAATCCGGGAACGTTCTTCTCCACCAGAAATGCTGTAATGCCTTTGTAGCCAGCAGATGGATCGAGGGTGGCGAACAGGACAAACAATCCCGCTTCTTTGCTGTTGGTGATCCATAGCTTCCGCCCGGTGAGCACGTAATCGCCGCCCTGCAGTTGTGCGCGGGTTTGCAGTCCGAAAGCGTCGGAGCCCGATCCCGCTTCGCTCAGGGCGTAGGCTCCGACAGTCTCTGCCGCCATCTTCGGCAGATAGCGCTTCTTCTGTTCGGCGCTGCCCCAGCGCAATAGGGCATTATTAACCAGGGTGTTTTGGACGTCGACGATTACGCCTGCGGAAGCGTCGACGCGCGACAATTCTTCCACTGCCAGGATCGCTTCGAAAAACTTGGCGCCCCCGCCACCATATTCCTCAGGGATTTCAATCCCCATTAGCCCGAGCTGGAAGAATTCACGAATGAGATCTTTGTCGAAGATGCCCTTCTCGTCCATCTCCCGAACTAGCGGGCGGATCTTCTCGTCGGCGAACTGGCGGATGTTGTCGCGGAAGAGGATTTCGTCGTCGGTAAGGGTGGTCAGGGGCGTAGGAACGGCGGGTTGCAGGGTCGTCTCGGGCATGCGAATCCCTTCACGAGAAAGAATGGCAAACCCTGAATTTTAGCACTGTTCAAACCATTGGAGGCGGACGCATGCGCTAGCGACGCGAATGTACCAGCTTCAGCGAGTCCGCCTGCAGAATGCGCTGAATCTGATTGCGCGCATGCACTGACCAGGGGCCGGTGGTATCGAGCTTGATATATGCCTGCCAATGCTTCAACGCCTTGCGCGGTTCACGAATTTTTTCGAAAGCGAGCGCGAGATTGTAATGCGCATCGGCGTAGGTAGGAGCGAGCTGGATCGCCATCTTGTAGGTCTGGATAGCTTCCTGCACGCGCCCCGTCTCATCCAGCACATTGCCCAAATCGAAATAGGCTAGCGCGTAGCGAGGATCAGAGTGCAGAGCGGCGCGGTAATGTTTTTCCGCCAGTGAGAAATCCTGCCGGTTGTAGTGCAGGGTGCCCAAATTGATGTGCGCGGCCGCGTGGTTGGGATCGAATTCGAGAACTTTCTGATAGGCCGCCAGCGCTTCGGTCTGGGTGCCCGGATCCTCTTCCAGGGCAATGCCGCGGGCGAACCACACTGCGGCTTCGTTATCCTGCGGGCCGGGCTCGGAGGACGGAATGGGCGTGCGCGTTACAACTCTTTCGCTCGAGGAAAAGTCCATCACAAACTGACCCGCGATTGGTTCAAGCAGCCGGCCGTCATGACGAAATGCTACCCGATGCTTGTTGGTGAATGAAGCTCCGGCATCGATTAATGGGTTCCCCATGCCCGAAGCCTGCCGCTGCATGGCTTCAAGCGATTCGCGGATCACCGCCGGACGCACCTTCATGGCGCATAAATCACGGATTTTTTTGACTTTCAGCAGGTCGGAAAAACAATAGGCAGTAGAGGCCGCAATCAGACCCGCCCGCTCCCAGTTCGCCAACTGGCGCGGTGTAAGGTGGAGAATTCTAAGTAAATCGGCTCGACTGTACACGGTACACAAATCCTGCGCGTGCGGGACTGGGTAAGTACATCCCCGCAGCCATTATCTGAAACTTTCGGTTAGAAACGCAACTGGAAACAATGTGGAAGTCTGTGGAGAACCTGGTTGATTTACATGCACCGAAAATGGGGCAGTCGGAAAACAGCCCGTCATTTCGAGCAAGCGAGGCTTGCCCTGAGCGAAGTCGAAGGGAACCCTGGTTTCCTCTAAACCGCCACCGCCGCCTGATACTCCTCGTACGTTCCCTTGAAATCCGTAATCATGTGATCGCTCTCGAAGTGCCAAATGCGTGTCGCCACTTCGTCGATTAAATCGTGATCGTGGCTCACCAGCAGTACAGTTCCCTGATACCTCTGCAGTGAGATGTTCAGCGCGTTAATCGCCTCGAGATCCAAATGGTTCGTCGGTTCGTCGAGTATGAGCACGTTCGGCTTTTGCAGCATCAGCTTGCAGAACAGCAAGCGCGCAGCCTCGCCGCCCGAGAGAACGCTTGTGGACTTCGTTGCCTCCTCGCGTGCAAAGAGCATCTGCCCCAGCAGTCCGCGAATTTCCTCACTCACCGCCGCCGGATTCCATTGATGCAGCCACTCCAGCGCCGTCATCCCGCCCTCGATCAGGCTGCGGTGATCCTGGGCGAAATAGCCAATCGATGCCTCGTGTCCCCAGATCACTTTGCCGGCATCGACAAAGGGTCCATCGTAGCCGCTGGTCTTGCGTAGCTCAGCTTCCGGCGTGGTCGGGGAATTCGCAAGTAACGAATTCACCAGTGTGGTCTTGCCCGCTCCGTTGCGGCCCATCAGCGCGATTCTTTCCCCGCGTGTAATGCTGGCGGTGAAATCGCGGATAACTTTCTTGTCGCCGTAAGCCTTGCTCAGGTGCTCGATTTCGATAATGTGCTTGCCCGAAGGCCGCTTCTGTTCGAACTTGATGTAGGGCCGCTGAATATTCGATTTTGCGAGTTCCGTCACTTGCAGGCGCTCGACTTCCTTGCGCCGCGACTGCACCTGGCTTGACCGCGTGCCCGCGGCAAACCGCGCGATGAATTCATTCAACTGCGAAATTTTCTTTTCGCGTTGCGCGTTCTGCGATTCGATCTGCGAACGCACCTGAGTCTTGGCCAGCACCATATCGTCGTACGATCCGGTGTAAGTGATAATCGTCTCGTAGTCGATATCGGCAATATGCGTACAAATGCTGTTCAGAAAATGCCGGTCGTGCGAGATCGCAAT
The DNA here is from genome assembly GCA_013289765.1 of Acidobacteriota bacterium. Classification (GTDB taxonomy): domain Bacteria; phylum Acidobacteriota; class Terriglobia; order Terriglobales; family Acidobacteriaceae; genus Sulfotelmatobacter. Next base: position 24,318 of record JABCZI010000015.1, on the reverse strand, counting down.
GACTACACCGTCGTATGCATTCAGAAATCCTTGCAGCCAATGGATTGAATCCAAATCCAGGTTGTTGGTCGGTTCATCCAGCAGCAACGCTTGCGGATGCCCGAACAACGCCTGCGCCAGAAGCACGCGGACTTTCTGTCCGCCCTGCAATTCACTCATTTTGCGCGAATGCGCTTCATCAGGGATGTCCAGCCCTTGCAGCAGGATCGCGGCGTCGCTTTCCGCTGTGTATCCGTCTTCTTCGCCGACAATGCCTTCGAGTTCTCCAAGCTTCATGCCGTCTTCATCGGTCATGTCGGCCTTGGAATAAATCGCGTCGCGCTCCTGCATCGCGGCCCAGAGCCGCTTGTTGCCCATGATGACCGTATCGATCGCGGTGAAAGCGTCGAAGGCATACTGGTCCTGACTTAGAACTCCGAGCTTCCGCGGACGTACGACCGTTCCCTTCTGCGGATCCAGTTCCCCGCTCAGCAATTTCATGAACGTGGACTTGCCAGCACCGTTCGGCCCGGTCAGGCCGTAGCGCTTGCCCGGCGTAAATGCCACCGAGACTTCATCAAACAAGATTTTGGCGCCGTAGCGCATGGAGACATTACTGACTGAAAGCATGATTTGTAGTTTCTCTTCTTCTGGGCTTCTTCAGGGAAGCTCACTCAGGAAGCTTTCTTCTGGAAGCTTTTCTATGAAACTGCGGGGAATTTCCGCCAAAAACGGTACGCAGCTGGAGTTAATAGAATATCACGCTGGCCGGTTCGTACCACATCCGTCAAATGCCCGCGTCCCACGGATCGATCAGGCTGGCCGAGACATCATCGAAGTGCGAAACATTGCGCGTTGCTAGAGTGGCATGACGAGCGAGAACGATACCAGCAATCATGGTGTCGCGACCCTCGCGAGGACGGCCTTGCAGTTTTCGAGAAGCCATTAACGCGCTTGCGCATTCTGCAGCTTCGGTATCAAAGGATACGATGCGGCGATCAATGCTGTGTAGAACCTTTTCGAAGTCTTGAATGAGAGCGATCCGTCGTTTCCCGATCGGCATGATCTCCAACCCGAAACGAACTTCAAAGACCGTTATGGACGTCGTCCAGATTGACGATCGAGGCTGTTGGTCAAGCCAAGCCAGCACTCTCTCATCCGGCGCACGCAGCATAAGCTCCGAGAGCACGTTTGTGTCGAGAATGATCATTCCTCGAAAGAAGGAGGCTTTATCTCGAAGCGTAATTCTGGAATTGGAGAATCAAGCCCGTGCTTGGCGAAGATTTTCGAAATTTCCGTTCCGAGACCGCCGGTGGGCGTGCTTTCTTCTTTATGCACAGCGGCACGCAGAATATCGCGCACTTCTTCTTCCATGCTTCGGCCGTTGCGGCGGGCGCGGCGCTGGAGACGCGCCTTCACCCCATTCTCAATATTGCGAACCAGCAGCTGAGCCATGTTCCTGCCTCTAAACACTACGATATCATGATATCACACAGGATGATATAATGATATCAGACGCCGAATCGTCGCTCAGTGCCCGCCGCTCAACTCCCTAACAATCGCTCCGACAAACTGCTTGGCGTCGCCGAAAAGCATCAGGGTGTTAGGGAGGTAGTAGAGCGGGTTGTCGATGCCGGCAAAGCCCGGGCTCATGCCGCGCTTGATCACCATCACGGTATGGGCTTTATCGACATCGAGGATGGGCATGCCGAAGATAGGACTCGTCGAGTCGGAGCGGGCCGCGGGGTTGGTCACGTCGTTGGCGCCGATCACGAGAGCAACGTCGGTTTGCGGGAAGTCGCCGTTGATCTCATCCATTTCGATGAGCCGGTCGTAAGGAATGTCGGCTTCGGCGAGCAGCACGTTCATATGGCCGGGCATGCGGCCCGCGACAGGATGGATAGCGAAGCGAACGTCGACGCCCTTCTTGGTGAGGATGTCATACAGTTCGCGCACTTTGTGCTGCGCCTGAGCGACAGCCATTCCATAGCCGGGAACGATCACCACTTTATTTGCGGCGGAGAGAATGGCAGCCGCTTCTTCGGCCGTGGCGCTATGCACCGGCCGGGCTTCTTCCGCGCCCGCCGCGGCCGCTTGAACCTGTCCGAACGCACCAAACAAAACGTTGGTGAAGGAGCGGTTCATGGCCTTCGACATGATGACCGAAAGGATAAGTCCGGAGGATCCATCGAGCGCTCCGGCGATGATCAACAGCTTATTTTGCAGCACGAATCCCATCGCGGCTGCCGACAATCCGGCATAACCATTTAACAGCGAGATCACGGTCGGCATGTCAGCGCCGCCGATTGGAATTACAAGCAGCACGCCGAACAGCAGCGATACGCCGACGATTAGCGAAAAGAGCTGTTTCGCTTCCGGATGCACGACCAGGTAAACCGCGCTGGCCACGGCCACGCCAAACAGCAGGAAGTTGACGAGGTTCTGTCCCTTATAAGTGATAGGGCGCTGCGGCAGAATTTCCTGCAGTTTTCCTGCTGCCATCAAACTGCCGGTAAACGTCAGCCCTCCAAGAATGACTTCCATCGAGAGCACTGACATCATGAACTTCGGGACGTTCGGCGTCCGCAAGTAAAATTCGGCCGTGCCTACTAACGTGACGCACAGCGCGCCGAAGGCGTGGCTAAGCGCGGTCCGCTGCGGGACGGCTGTCATCTGCACCATGCCGAGCGGAATACCAATGCCGCTGCCCAGTACGAGACCGACTGCAATCCACTTGTAATCTACGATCCCATGATGCAGCAGGGTGCCCGCGATGGCCAGCACCATGCCAATTTCACCGGCCCAAATGCCATGGCGCGCCGTGGCCGGCGAACTCATCCACTTCAGCGAAAGAATAAAAAGGGCGCTGGCGACGAGGTAGATAAATTCGATGACGTGCTGGCTTCCGGCGAACTCGTTCATGGTTGGCTCAATCAGACTCTCGCGGAGATTACTTGGTCGGACGACTGCTCTTGAACATCTTCAACATGCGGTCGGTAATAAAGAATCCGCCTACGACATTGCTGGTGGCGGCCACAATCGCGATCACGCCCAGCACTGTCGCAAACTCGCTCTTGCGCTCGCCCACCATTACGATGGCTCCCACGACAGCGATGGCGTCGAGTGCGTTAGTCAGCGACATCAAAGGCGTGTGCAGCAGAGGGGAAACATGGCGGATGACTTCAAAACCAATAAAGCAGGCCAGCATGAAGATGAACAGCGAGTCGATCAATGTGGAATTCATCTATGACCTCGGGGCCTAAAGCCCGGCTTCTTTGTGGTGCTTTTTGGTACGGCTGAAGCCGTACCCTGATACGAATCTTGATGTTGGCACGGCTGGTCTGAATCTTCACGCAACAGCCAACCACGACTCTTCATACAGCCGTCAATGCCGGCAGCTTGTAGAACTCCCGCACCCTCGCGTTTACCGTCTCTCCGTCGCGCGTCACCATCGTCTCGCGGATAATCTCATCCTGCGGGTTGAGTTGTAGCTTGCCGTCTTTCACCATGTACGCGAGAAACGTGGCCACATTGCGGGCGTACATCTGGCTCGCATGGTACGGAACACTGCTCGCCAGATTGATAGCGCCGATGATCGTGACGCCGTGCTCTTGCACCGTTTCGCCGACCCGGGTGAGTTCGCAGTTTCCGCCGCGCTCGGATGCGAGGTCGACAATCACGGAACCGGGCGCCATTCCCTTGACCATGTCGGCCGTGATTAACACCGGCGACTTCTTGCCGGGAATCACCGCAGCAGTAATAACAACATCGCTCTCGGCCACCACGCGGGTCAGCAGTTCACGCTGCCGGGCGTAGAAGGTTTCATCCTGGGCGGTGCCGTATCCTCGCGCGTCCTGGGCATTCTGCGCTTCAATGGGCAATTCGACGAAGCGACCCCCCAGGCTCTGCACCTGCTCTTTGGAAGCGGCGCGCATGTCATACGCGGACGCGACCGCACCCAGTCTGCGCGCGGTAGAAATGGCCTGCAATCCCGCGACTCCTGCGCCGATAACAAATACACGAGCGGGTGTGATGGTGCCGGCGGCCGTCGTCATCATTGGAAAGATTCTGATGGAGGTATCTGCCGCAATCAAAACCGCTTTGTACCCGCAAATCGTCCCCATGGAAGAAAGCGCATCCATACTTTGTGCGCGCGTGGTGCGGGGCACCAGTTCGACAGAGAAAGCAGTCACGCCCGCCGCGGCAATCTGTTGTATTACTTCCGCAGAACCGAAAGGACGCAAGAAACCCACCAGCAACTGATCGCGGCGCAAAAGAGGAAGATCGGCTTTGCCAGTTACGTCATTCGAGCCGTAGCACAACACTTGCACGATAATGTCAGCGGAGCCAAACACGGCGGTGCGATCGGAAAGAATCTTTCCGCCCTTCTCCACATAAAGGTGATCGGGATACCCGGCCTGCTCGCCCGCTCCGGACTCGACGACGACTTCCAGTCCCGCTTTGGCGAGTGCAGGGATCACCGCGGGAACCAACGCGACCCTCCGCTCTCCCGGATAGCTTTCCTTCGGAACTCCAACAATCAAGCGATTATCCTTCGGCTCACGCCAGCAAAATATTCAATCGAAAACACTGCGTGCGGTAATCCGCGTGTCACGCAAAATCCTATTTTCGATGGACTCAAAAACAGTATCAGATAACGAGAGCTACTGAAAGCGATTCAGGACACCGGAAAACGATGCTGCGAGGTCGTCGGCTACTCCCTGTTTGGAAATAACGGAGCGAATATCGAAGGAAAGACGTGGCTGCGGTATGCGGAAAGCCCCACCTAAAAGTGTTCTCTATTTTTGCACAGAGAGCATTTGTCCCCATCTTGACATGCGGAGTATACTTCCCTCGTTGGCTGGTCCACTTATCGGACCACTGGCGGAAATGACAACTGCAACCAAACCCGAATTCGAGGTTGTGCGGCGGAATCGCCTCTACGAAGAGGTCGCCAAACAAATCGAACGCCTGATTTTAAAGAAGCTTCAACCGGGTGACAAGCTGCCTTCGGAACGCGACTTGGCCGAAATGCTTCGGGTGAGCCGCGGCTCCATTCGGGATGCGATTCGGAGCCTCGAATTGTTGGGTCTTGTGGAAGCGCGGCAGGGAACTGGGACAATCGTCCGCCAAACGTCAACTGAAACGTTGGCCAATCCATTTGCGAACGCGCTGAAGCGGCGCAAGGAGTTAGTCGGCGAACTTCTGGATTTTCGCAAGATGCTCGAACCGCCGCTAGCCGCGCGCGCTGCTACCCACGCTTCTCCCGAGGAACTTATCGAGATGGAGGACATTCTGCGGCGGCAAGAAGAGAGGCAGCGTCAGGGAGACGCCGCTGTCGCTGAGGATTCGGAGTTCCATTACAGCGTTGCCTTGGCCTCCGATAACAGCGTGGTGCTTAAAGTGATCGACGTTCTGATGGATTTGCTGCGCGACACGCGAGCGCGTTCTTTGCAGGTAGAGGGACGGCCGCAGAAATCGCTCACCGGGCATCGGCGGATTCTGGCTGCCATCAAGCGTCACGATGCGGAGGCCGCCAAGAACGCGATGCGCCGCCACCTTGAGGATGTGGAAGAAATCGTACTGAACAAGTTTTGACAGGTGACGCTTATTAATGAGCCGGTTCATATGGAGCAGCAGAAGGTGACGCCCTTCGAAGGGGTAGCCGGCCAGGAGCGGTTTGCAACTCAGATCATGACGGAAACTTCCTCATCGCAAACGGCAACTCTGACTCTGCGCGTTGCGGAAGCGCGGGTCGAGGATGTTGGGCATGCGATCGCACGCCTTGCACCCGCTGACCTGCGGCGGCTCGGCGCTCACACGGGTGATGTGGTCAAAATTACGGGGAGCACAATCGCTGTTGGCCGCGCCGAACTTTCGGATGATGGACATGAAGGCATGATCCAGATCGATGGCACGTGCCGGAGCAACTGTGGCGCGGGCTTACAAGAGCAGGTTACCGTTGCCACCATCGAGCGCCAGGAGGCTGTGGCAGTTCGTTTCGCGCCATTGTGGATCGGCGCTGCTCCCGCGACTATTGCACCCGACCGGATGCTCGAGGATCTCATCGGCGTTCCAGTTACGACCGGCTGCGTAGTGCGTGTACCGACATTCGCGAAGGCGGTGAACTTCCAGGTCGTGCGCACGATTCCCTCGGGAGCCGTCGTGATTGGGAAGCGCACTGACATTCGCGTGGTGGAAGGCGAGCAGACTGCCGCTCGCGCGCCCTCCGTATCTTACGAAGATATCGGCGGTTTGGAACGGGAAGTTGCGAGGGTGCGTGAAATCGTCGAACTGCCTCTGAAATATTCGCGAATCTTCGAGCGCTTGGGAATTCTCGCGCCCAAGGGCGTGCTGTTGTATGGCCCACCGGGCACGGGCAAGACTCTGCTGGCCCGCGCCGTCGCGGCCGAGAGCCGCGTGCACTTTATTCACCTGAACGGCCCCGAAATTATGCGAAAGTTTTACGGCGAGAGCGAGGCCAAACTTCGCGAAGTGTTCGAGGAAGCGGCGCGGCACGCGCCCGCCATCCTCTTTATCGACGAGATCGACGCCGTGGCTCCCAAGCGGGCCGAGGTAACGGGCGAAGTCGAAAAGCGTGTCGTGGCACAGCTTCTCAGCTTGATGGATGGTTTTGTCGCGCGCGGCCAGGTTATCGTCATTGGCGCGACCAATATCCCGGAAGTTCTTGATCCGGCGCTGCGGCGTCCCGGCCGGTTCGATCGCGAAATCGAAATCGGTGTTCCGAATAGCCAGGCACGATTGCAGATATTGAGGATTCATACGCGCGCCATGCCGTTGGCGCGTGACGTCGACCTTCGCGAGATTGCCGAGCATTCGCATGGCTTCGTCGGCGCGGACCTTGAAGCCTTGTGCCAGGAAGTTGGAATGATTGCGTTGCGCGGTTTTCTTTCAGCCTTCCCCCTTGAAACCGACGGCGCGGCATCCGCTGACCTGGACAAGCTTCAAGTTACGCGAGAGGACTTTCTCGCGGGTTTGAAAGAAGTTGAACCGAGCGCGACTCGTGAATTCTTTATTGAAAAGAGCAGCTCGACCTTCGTATCGCTCGCCGGTCTCAATGAAGTGAAGCGGTTGCTCGATATGGTCGTTGAGCACTCGCACGTGCACGACGATCTTTACGAGCAAGTTGGGCTGACACCGCCGCGCGGGATCTTGCTGGCTGGACCTTCGGGCACCGGGAAGACCGCCATGGCGCGAGCGCTGGCCGGTGAAAAACAAATTCCGCTCATCGCTATTGATGGTCCGCAACTCTACTCGAAGTGGTTGGGCGAATCCGAGCGAGCGTTGCGTGAGGTTTTCAAGAAAGCGAGAAGAACGGCTCCATGCATTCTGTTCTTCGACACGATTGATGCGATCGCGCCGAGGTTCGGTGCCGATCAGTTCGGTACCGACATCTATCAACGAATTCTCAGCCAACTTCTGCGCGAGATTGACAACTTGCGCGACGTGAAAGGCGTGATCCTGCTAGCGGCTACCAATCGTCCCGAGCGGATCGAACCGGCGTTGCTGCGAAGTGGACGCTTCGACTACATCCTTCCATTCGCTAAGCCCGGCGCCGCCGATCGCGCGGCCATCATGCGGCTTTGCTGTCAACGCGTACCGTTGGCGTCCGATGTCGATTTCGAGGACTTCGCCAATCGTACTGAAGGATTTACCGGCGCCGACATTGAAAGCCTGTGCAAGAAGGCGGCGCTGTCCGCGGTTGCGGAATTTCAGGATGGAATTCGCCAAGCTCCGTTATTAGTTTTGCGGAACGATTTTTTGGCAGTGCTCGATTCCGATCGCGGCAGTCCGAAGCAATTGAAACGAGCGAATGCATTGACTGACGTCGCCGGAGATTTGTGCTCCGACGCATCGACTGATAACTAGCGTAAAAAATAGCGAGGACTGATTATGGCTTATACGGAGCTCACCGTTTGGACGCGCGGCATTATTATGGATAAAGAGGGCCGCGACATCGTCAACTCCATTTCCGCCTCGGCCCGCATCGAGGGTAAATACGCGCAGGCCATGGAAAATTACGTCGATAATCCCGACCGCACGAACTGCCCCACGCGGAAATATTGCCGCGTGAGCGATGATGTGCTCGAAAACGAGCTTACCTACGAAAATGAACATCCCAACATCGTCGTACTGGTAGAGGGAACGATGGTCAAGGGTTGGGATTACATGCGCGGAATGCCTCCCGGCGGAACACTCGTGATCAATACGCACTACACGCCGGATTACATGATTCGCTTCGTCCCTGGCGCCGAACGTCTGGCCCAACTGGTTTGCGTGGATGCGGCGAAGATTGCCGACCACAAGTGGCTTTATTACCGGCTCGGCGAACTTGGTCTGGACCGCCTATCAACAGAAGGCGCTGCCGAGCGGAATAAATCCATCGCCCCCGACATCGCCGCTCCGCTGATCGCCGCGGTCGTCAAGACCACGGGCATCGTCAAAATGAAAACGATCGAGCCCATGATTGCGAACAAGCACGCTTTTGATGTAGCGCTCAACGAGTTGCACATTATGACGCTGAATCCAGTGGCGGTGTAGGAGAGGATTAACTTAATGTCGACTAAAAATACTCATATTCCCGAATGGCTTACCGTTCCCTTCGCCGGTATCACGCCTGCCCCCTCACAGGAAAAAGGGCAAGACCTGTTCCCTACCGGCAACTGGCGCTCGATCAGACCCGTTTACCGGGACAAGTTGCCTCCTTGCAATAACGCTTGCGGAACCAACGAAAAAATTCAGGGCTACCTCGACCTGGTGAAGCGCGGCAAGTATTTGGACGCCTATGCGCTCATTAAAGAAGACATGCCGTTTCCCTCGGTGACGGGACGCGTCTGCTACCACCCGTGCGAGCAGGCTTGCAATCGCGGCAAGTATGATGAGGCTATTTCGATCCGCGCGGTGGAGCGCTTTCTCGGTGATTTGGGACAGGCGCTGACTAACGACGTGGTCAAGCCCGGGAAGCCGAACGGCAAGAAAGTTGCGGTGGTTGGCTCTGGTCCCGCGGGCCATAGCGCGGCATATCAACTGGCGCGGCTCGGCTACAAAGTAACGATCTTCGAAAAATCGCCGAAAGCTGGCGGACTCAATCGCGGTGGTATTCCCGACTGGGTTCTCCCGCAGAACGTCCTTGATCGCGAAATCGAACGCCTCGAACAGCTTGGCATCACGATCAAAACCGGCGTCGAAGTCGGCAAAGATGTTACATGGGATAGCCTGAAGAAAGACTATGACGCATGCGTGCTGGCGGTAGGGCTTACTGAACCGAACAGCGTGAAAGCCGAAGGCGAGGACAAGAACGGCGTGGTGTATGGACTTCCCTTCTTGCGCGACATCGGCATGGGAACCTCGAAGGTGAAGCTAGGCGCCCGTGTAGCCGTGATTGGCGGAGGAAACACCGCCATCGATTGCGCGCGCGAAGCGCTGCGGCAGGGTGCCGCAGAAGTGACCATGATTACGGTCGAGGGCAATGCGAATGAAATGCCTGCGTCGCCGGAAGATTTGCACGACATGCTCGAAGAAGGTGTCGAGCTGATGCACGGGCGTGCGGTGACTGCCGTACTTGGCAACGGAAAAGTTGAAGCCTTGCAACTGCACAAGGCACGTTTTCAGGGAGCGATTAACGCTTCTCCGATCACAGTCGATCGCGAGGCTCCCTCCGAGCGCTTCGCAGTCGACAATGTGATCATCGCCGTGGGACAACACGCGTCCCTCAACTGGCTGCCCGCCGAGTTCAAAAACGAGCGCGGCACCATCAAGATGGACAAGTTCGGCCGCCTCGGAAACACCAACTTTTTCGCCGCCGGCGATATCGCTCAGGTCGGTTCCGGTCAGCCGCTCATGGTCGTCAATGCGGTTGGCGACGGCAAGCGCGTTGCGTTCAATCTCGACAAAGTGGTGCGTGGAGAAAAGCTAGAGCCGCGCACCATCCCGGTCGATGTGATCTTCGATCTGAATCGCATGAATATGACGTACTTCCCGCACTTCCCGCGTATCCAGCAGGAAATGCTGCCGACCAAAACCAGAACGAAAACACAGGACGAAGTGATTCAGCCCTTCACCGAAGAGCAAGCGGTTGAAGAGGCTAATCGCTGCTTCAGTTGCGGCACCTGCAACGCTTGCGACAACTGTTATCTGGTTTGTCCCGAGCCCTGCATCGCGCGTCCAGAGCGGTCGAACGGCATGTACAAGATTCTGGTCGACTACTGCAAAGGATGCCGCGTATGCATCGAAGAGTGCCCAACGGGATGCTTGGAGGGCGTGCCGGAACTCGACTTCGATACAGGAGTCGTGCGCATGGATACGGCTTTCGCCATCTCGCCCGGACTGCACGGACGGCAGGCGCAAGAGTTGAAAAATCTGGGCGACCGGGCGCCGAAGAATATTTAGGAGTCGCAACAACATTGAGAATACTGCGCAGAACGTTCCTCGTTATTGTCTGCGCTCTCAATCGATCTCGTGGCAATCGCCTTCGGGTGAAATGTGCGGAGTGAATTATGCCAATGCTTGCAGAACAAAAAAAGAGAACAGTCAGAATCAACGGTTGCGTCGCGTCGGCGCAGGCGGCAAAGTACGCAGATGTCGATGTAATTGCGGCTTATCCTATCCGCCCTTATACAGCGACCATGATGGCGCTGGCGCAAATGGTGGCTAACGGCGAACTCGACGCCGAGTACATTGTGGCTGACAGCGAGCACTCTCAACTGAGTATCGCGCACGGCGCGGCTTCCAGCGGCGCACGCGTCTTTACCGGTAGCTCCGGCGTAGGCGTGCAGTTCGCGTATGAACTGTACTCGCCAATCTCGGGCAGCCGCATGCCGGTTCAAATGATGATCGCCGATCGCACGCTTGATCCTCCCGGCGATTTCGGCTCCGAACACACGGACGCGCTATCCACGCGCGACATGGGTTGGATCATGGGTTGGTCGTGCGATGCTCAAGAAGCATTTGACAATCATTTGATCGCCTATCGCATCGGCGAAGACCCTCGGGTTCTTTTGCCGCAGATGGTTTGTCAGGATGGGTTCTTCGTCTCACATATTACGGGCGACGTTGAATTGCCAGACTCCGGACAGGTAAAGGAGTTCCTGCCTCCCTATAAACATCCTTATCCACTCGATCCGCGGCATCCCGTGTCGCACGGCCCGCAGATCATGCCGGAACAGGGTCCGCCGCTGCAGTTGGAGCGGGCACGCGCTATGGAAGGATCGATGGAAGTGATTGAGCAGGCACATGAGGAGTTCGCCAAGATATTCGGCCGCCGCTACGATCCATGGGTCGAAGAGTTCATGACAGATGACGCCGAGGTGGTCTTCTTCCTCCAAGGCGCGCACGCGGTAACGGCGCGGTTTGCCATCCAACATATGCGCGAACGCGGATTGAAAGTCGGCATGGTGCGGCTGAGAACCATTCGTCCTTATCCAACGGATCGGGTGAAAGACGTACTCAGCAAATTCAAAGTGGTCGGAGTGATCGAAACCAACATGGGACTCGGCAGCGTGAGTAGTGGCGGCGTACTGTACGCCGAAGCTGCCGCAGCTCTTTACGAAAGCCAGAAGCGTCCTCTAATTCTTTCATTCATGGCGGGCATGGGTGGCGAGGCGATCGTGCTGAAAGAGTTTTATTGGATGACTGAAAAAATGCTGGACGCGCAGCGCCGCGGCAAAATCGAAAAGCGTACGCATTGGGTCGGATTCGAAGAGTAAAAGAATTTCTGCAGGCATGATTTGGAGCGAACAGTTAAGGCATTAAAGTATTGATACAGGGTTTCTTGGCCCTGCGATTGGAGAACTGATATGGCGACCATTGAAGTCCAACGGCAGCTCTTGCCGATTCTCGATAGCCCGAATCAGGGCGCACGTTTCTACAACCCGGAACTGCCGTCGTCGGAACCGTTCGTCCCCGGCCATCGCACATGCGCGGGCTGCGGGCCGTCCATTCAATACCGGATGACGAGCAAAGCGGCGGGCGACAACACCATTCTGGTCGGTCCCACCGGCTGCATGTACGTCGCGAACAGTTCTTATCTGTGCACGCCCTACAACGTGCCGTGGGCGCACACACAGATCGGCAGCGCGGGGAGTTTTACCGCGGGCGTCGCGGCCGCCTATGAGGCGATGATTCGCAAAGGCAAGTGGAAGGGCAAGTTCCCGAACATCATTTGCGAAGCGGGCGACGGCAGCGCATCCGACATCGGTCTCGCCTCGATTTCCGGCGCGCTCTACCGCAATCACGACTGCCTCATCATCTGCTACGACAACGAGCAGTACGCCAACACCGGCATTCAGGCTTCATCGCGCACACCCTATGGCGGCATGACTACGTTCTCGCCTCCGGGCCCGGAAGTTCCGGAAGGCAAAAAGCTTTATCCCAAGGATCTCGCGCGCATGATGGCGGCTGGCCATCCCCACTGCTATGTGGCAACAGCGAGCGTAGGCTATCCCATCGACTTGATGAACAAGGTACGCAAGGGCCTGAACCACAAAGGCGCCGCATACCTGATGATTTACACGCCCTGTCAGAAGGGATTCGTATACGAGACGCCACGCTCCATCGACCTGGGCCGGCTGGTTGTCGAATGCGGACTGTATCCGATGTGGGAGTGGAATCCCGAGAAGCGCGAATTCAATTACAGCTTCCGTCCAGCAAGTATGCGTCCCGTTTCAGAATATCTCAAGTTGCAGGGACGCTTTGGTCATCTCCATGCCGAGCACATCGCCAATCTACAGAAGTTTGCCAATGAGCAATGGAAGATGATGGGCGTTGAGCTTCCTCAGGCCTTGATCCATGCGGCGGATGCGAAAAATTTAACGAACATGGCGGCTGCAGCTGAAGCCGAAGCGGTGGCGCAAACTTTATGAGCACGAAACCTGTTACAACAACTCCAAACGAGCCCGAGGTCGAGCCTGAGGGACAGGAAAGTTACATCGTCACAGAGGGCAAGAAGCGCGGCGCAACGCGCGACGTGCGCACAGAAGCGGCTTACGACCGCTACTACACCGTGTTGCGCGTCCACGCGGGCGATGCCATCCTTACCGACAACTGGCATACCAATGAAGTATTTAACCATGCCCGCAACAATTTCGAGGGCGTTACCTTCGCGATGCGCACGCTGGAGGCCTGGGGCGCGATGATCGAAAACGATCACCGCGCTTACTACACAGCCGGTGGACGAATCTGGATGATGGATCTGGAGCCTTCGGAAGGCAAGAAGAAGCGGCTGCCGGGCACTGGCCCGGGCGCGGGCAAGAAGTAGATTGTCCCGCGTCTTGCTGATCGACGATACGCCGGAGATCGCTGAGCTTCTAACCTTCTCGCTGCGAGACCTCGGCCACCAGGTCTTCGCGTCGGGATACACGAACGCCGTCAACGATCTCGTGCTCGAGCACAAAGCGGATGCGGTCGTGCTCGATTGTTCCGCCTACGACATGAGCGAGGCACTTTTTGATTCGGTGCGAAGCCATCCCAATCACGCGGAGCTTCCAGTGGTAATCATTACCGATACACCCGAACAGGCCGAGCCAAGCCTTCGGTCGCGAAAGGCCCGTAAAGTTCTTATAGTTCCGAAACCGTTTACGGGCGCGCAGGTCGGTAGAGCACTCGCGCAATTGCTTGAATAAATTATGTCAATGTGGGGCATGGACGAGTGGGAATACCTTGAGCATGAGGTCATCACTGACCCCAAGGGCAGGCAGTGGACGGTTGCGTTGATGGACGTGCTGGGACAAAAAGGCGACCCTGATATGCCGGACAAGCTGCTGGAAATTCAGTATTCCTCCGGTCGCTATTTCACTCTCATATACTCGGACGGCGGGACGTTACAGCGGGAGCGCGGCTACACCTCTCTGACGGAAGCGACGAATGCGTACGAAAATCTTTTGGTGAGCGTCATCGACGGCACGCTCGATCCTTCGCAACCAGTATTCCGGCAGGATTTAGAAGATTAAGCTTGACGACAGGATTTCGACTGTCAGCGGCCTTCGTTACCGGCCCGGATCCAGATCCCGCATGATGACGTGAAGCACCTGTCCTGTGGTCTTCGCATCGCGCTCTGAAATTTTCCCATTCGAGTTAACTTCACCTTCTGCTCGATCTCGATAGGTTCGACCTACCGCAGGCAGACGGGCTGCTCCGCTTCGCATCAGTCCGGCCTTTTCTGCCACTGAAAGCCGTGTCGCGAATGACCAATCCGCAATCATTCCGGCTGGAGCGCCCGACGCCGCCAGCGCATTCGCGCCAGCATGTTCCAGCGCGTCGGTAACGATGGCTTCTAATATTCCGCTGGCAGTCATCAATGCGAAATCGTAGTCCCCTTTTTCCAGAGCACTCCGGCTATCTGCATAGGCTTGCTCCAGAACCGGACGAATCTCAGGATTGTGAACGAAGTCGAAGCGGTGAGGCGCAGGCTGAGTCGACGATGCAGAGACAATGGCGTCCTTATCTTTTTGCGAGAGCGAGACTACAGCCTGCGCTAAGACGCCGAGCAATTGTTGCACAATCTCAGCCGGCGCGGCCCCTTGAGCAGCACGGCCATCCGCTGAGCGCATAAGAAATGCTTCGCTGAACGATCGCGCCAGCCAATGAGCCTTGCTCCCTCCCGATAGCTGATTGATGGTGACGCCGCAGTCTTCCTGCCATTTGCGAGTGGCGGTGATGGCTGCTGCGTCGGAAGGATTCGCTGCCAACGTATCCCGTAGCTGATGGCCACGACGGATCAAGCCGTCGAGGTGAGAGAGGTAGGTCTCAATCTGAGTTTGGAGGCTTTCTTCCAATCGGTATGATCCCTCAAGACTCGTTCCGATCTGTGAATAAGCTCACGGGGGGACGAGCCTCTGGAACGGGAATTTGTCAGCTTGACAGCCAAAGAAGAGAGTGTTACATTCCCTTCCGCGAGTGGTTCGATAACCGGACCAGTATATCATTTCCACCAATGAATACGCGGTCTGGCTGCTCCTTAACTGTGAGCCGATAGAGTCTGACGACACCCAGGAGGTGTACCATGGCCGCGTCCGCCGCCCCTCTCATTCACCCGTCGCGCATTATTAACCGTTGGGCCCAGTTAGTCGCCGGCATCATTGCGATGATGGCGATCGCTAACCTGCAGTACGCCTGGACCCTGTTCACCAAACCGATGCAATCCCACCTGCATGTGAGTCTTACGGCGATCCAGGGAATTTTCAGTTTGTTCATCATCGTCGAAACCTGGCTGGTTCCGTTTGAAGGATACCTGGTCGATCGAATCGGTCCACGGCTGATGCTGGGCGTGGGCGGCATCCTGGTCGGTCTCAGCTGGATTTTCTCAGGTCAGGCCGAGAGTCTGCGCGCCCTATACTTCTGGTATTGCGTGGGCGGAGTCGGCGCCGGAGTTGTATATGGCGGGACCATCGGCAATGCGCTGAAATGGTTTCCGGACCACCGCGGCCTCTGCGTCGGACTCACCGCCGGCGCGTATGGCATAGGAACTGCGCTGACGGTTTCTCCCATTGCCGACATGATCAAGACCTCGGGCTATCAGCATACTTTGATTTTTTGGGGAATTATCCAGGGCATCGTGGTCATCGTCGCTGCGCTCTTCCTGGCCCGTCCTCCGGCGGGCTGGACTCCTCCTAACTGGGCGGAGAAGGAAGCCAAGATCAAGCAGCACGTGCGCACTTCGAGCGTGGACATGACTCCGTGGCAGATGCTGCGGCAACCGTCGTTTTATATCATTTATCTGATGATGACCATGCTGTCGTTTGGCGGCCTGGTGGTGACGGCACAACTCAACCCCATGGCAGTTTCCTATCATGTCGATAAAGTAGTGGTGGCTTTCGGCATGACCGCTCTGGTGATGGCGATCACCGTGGATCGTTACCTGAACGGGCTGACGCGGCCTTTTTGGGGATGGGTGTCGGACCACATCGGTCGCGAAAACACCATGTTCATCGCGTTCACGCTGGAAGCGGTGGCGGTGTTCGCGCTGTTGCAACTGATCAGCCGTCCCATGTGGTTCATCGCGCTCTCGGGCTTGTGTTTCTTTGCCTGGGGCGAAATCTTCTCGCTGTTTCCTTCCATCACGGGAGACTTGTTCGGAAGGACGTGGGCCACAACCAATTACGGCATTGTTTATACGGCGAAGGGCATGGGCGCTCTTTTTGCCGGAGTCGGAGCGGCCTGGTTGTTTGAGAAGACCGGATCGTGGACGAAAGTATTCTGGGCGATGATCGCGTGCGACCTGATCGCGGCGCTTCTAGCTTTGTTCTGGCTGAAGCCGGTAGCAGCACGCACCATCGAGCAATCGAACCGGGCAGCGGCACCCGCCGTCGACATAAGCACGCCCATCAAAGCACGCAGTATAGCGTAAGCGAAACTGATCAAAAATCCGGGCCCGTTCTCGCGAACGGGCCCGGATTTTTCTTTTCTCAGAACTGACACTTCCGGACGCGCCAACAGAAAAATAACCGAGCGATCTTTTGGATATTAGCGTTCTAATCGGAAACCAGGAGAGATTGAATGGATGGAGCCGACGAGCGGACTTGAACCGCTGACCTGCCGATTACGAATTCGCGAAAGCGAACACGTCCACCCTAACCTCATTTCTTTTCAATAACGATGCAACACGCTAGACGATACGAAGTCACCTTATGTAGCCCTTTGGGGACACTAATGGGACAGCGCCTAAGGTTTGGTGGCCACAGATCGTCGGGTTACAAATCCAAAGGTCCAGATTAGCCCAGTCCGGACTAGTTACGAATTTTCCCCAACTTTCCGACAAGCCGACTTCTCATCCCAATCCGGCCAACTTCGTCGAAGCCCGTTTCTGGATAGCTTCCGGTTGGCCGACGATCCGGGAGTTATCGCGTCGTAGCTCGAATTAAATGTTTGGCGGGCCCCTTCTACGGGCCGGCTGCCTTTATAGCGACTTGGCCAACATCCCCCAAGGGCGGTCCAAAAAGGGGGGGGACTTAGGACCAGATTTGACGCCAGCCGAGCCGAAGCCAGGTCTTCTCATATCCTGGCTAGCAGGTTCCGCTGGGACGACTGGGTGTCCCTGATTCCTGAGCCGGAAGGGTCTGCGTGGCTGGCACTATAAACGGTGTCGTTCCGGCTAGGTTGGCTGCGCATTGTAAGATCGCTTGCGGATCGCCTTGCAGGGTAGATGGCAAACTCGGCATCGACTGATCAGGATTCTTGAAATTAAACGCGCTAGTTAAGTCTCCGACCGTGGCCCGGCGCCAGGCGCTCAAATTGGGCACTTCGGCCCCGAATCGGGTCTCGAGAAAACGCAATACCGAAGTGTGATCGAAGAGGTCCGAAGACACGAGTCCGCCGCGACTGAACGGCGAGATGATCAACATGGGGACGCGAAAACCTAACCCAATCGGCCCGGTGATCGCCGGACTGCCAACTACGGTTGGATCCGGAACCGCAGGCGCGGTCACATATTCGCCGGGCGTGCCGGGAGGCGCGGTGATGGGCGGAACATGATCAAAAAATCCGCCATTTTCATCGTAGTTGACCAACAACACCGTCTTCGTCCACAGTGCGGGGTTCGCGCTGAGAGCACCGACGATCAGGGAAAGAATATTCTCTCCAAAGAGCGACGGCGCAGGCGGGTGATCCGAAGTCAGGATCGACCCTATCAGCCAGGATACCTGGGGCAAATTGTCGAGCGCGACATCGGACAGGAAGTCGATGGGAAACTGGGGTCCAAATGCATTCTGATGCAGTACCGATGCAGGATCCTGGAAATTCTTGAAATAGGAGAGCACATTGTCCGACAGAATCCCGCCCAGAATATTCTCATCCGGCGACGAGTAAACCTTCCAGGAAATTCCCCGAGCCTGCAGTTGCTCGGGCATGGTCGTATAGGTCAGACGGCCGTACATTGCCGAGCGATTTGTGACGATCGTCTGCACAATCGGTCCGCCATTCTTTCCATCTGGATCGAGCGAAGCCGCCATGGTATAGAGGCGATTCGGGTCGGTCGGACCAATTACTGAGCAAAAATAGTTATCGCAGATCGTGAAGCCGTCGGCCATGGCGTAGTAGTAGGGAAGGTCCGCGCGGGTGTAGTAGCCCATGCTCAATACAGCGTCGTTGGAATCAATCGGCAGGCGCGAACTCACAAAACCGTCCATCTTGCCGTTGTCCCAGCTCTGATGTTGCGGCACCCAGTCGTGGCTAATGTCGTGCGTGCACGCTGCATTCGCTTGTGAGGTGTCTAGGTGAAACGGCAGGAGCTGTCCCACCGGTGAGGTCGTGGCGTTCGCTGGATCGGGTTGCTGGAATGCCGCGCTTGGATCGGAAAATCCACGGACGCCCCGGTAGCTTCCAAAGTAGTGATCGAAGGAGCGGTTTTCCTGAGTCAGGATCACGACATGTTCGATGTCAGTTAACTTGGAGCAACCGGAAGGAACAGACGAAACCAACTTGGAAATACCGCAACCGTGCAAACCCAGAGACGCCAGCTCTGCAACTGCCGCCGAAGTTCCGATTTTAAGTAGTTCTCGGCGAGTGAAATTCTGCATAGCACCCCGGATTTTAGATGCGCTCGCCCGAGCAAAGGTAGGACCGGTTACCAAAGCCTTTTAGTTCGGCAAGCCGGAAATGCGGCCATTGCGGAGGCTGGCGACTATACCGGGTGACGGGCAACCCTTCCATAATCCAGTATGGGAAGGTTTGCCGACGATCCGCTCGGAGCGCCTTTTCAACCAAGAACCATTGCTTTCCTATGATGTGCGACGTTGCACTTGTTCTCAAACGCATGAGAGCATTGCAGGCATGAAGTCGATTCGACTTGGGCGCATCCTGCCGGCGGTCATAAGTGCGGCACTATTTATCGGTGAAGTTCATGCACTTTCGGGATTCCCGAATTCGCAGGTCTCGGCCAACGGATCAACGGCTACGCCGGGAGACGGATCTCACGATTTCGATTTTCTCATCGGTGATTGGAAGGCACATGTTCGTCGACTCCCCGAACGCTTGAAGGGTTCGAATTTCTGGGTCGAATACAACGGCATCTCGAATCATAAGAAGCTTCTCGACAGCAACGCTAATTTTGAAGAGTTCGACGTTTCCAGCCCCGATAACAAGCTCCATATAAAGGCGCAAACGCTCCGACTCTATAATCCCGAATCGCACCAGTGGAGTATTTACCTGGTGGATCTCGACAAAGGTACTCTCGATCTTCCGCCTGTTGTGGGCCAGTTTAACGGACAGCGAGGTGAATTCTACAACCAGCAAACTTGGGAAGGCCGCGCAGTCCTTGTGCGCTATGTCTGGCTCAACATTTCACCCAAATCATCGCGAATGGAACAGTCTTTTTCGTCAGACGGCGGAAAGACATGGGAAGTTAACTGGATATGTGAACTCTCACGATAAATATCGCCATTCCATTTTTCAACGTTTCGGGCCAGTCAAACGCTCGGCTCGACGGCTGGACTGTCCGGGGTAAGCAGATGTTGTGTAACACCGTGTTTGTTCGTGTCTGCCATTCTTCGCGACCGTATTGAGTTTACCCAAATGTTTCCCGCACCTCTCCACCCTCGGCGGGCGCAAAATCGCCGACGCACTCATTGATGGATCTTCGGGGCTGCCGTCGCAGATTGCAGGCGAGTGACGGGCCACCCTGAAGTAATGGGTCAGTTTCCGGTTGGCCGACGACCCGCCCAAGACCGGACCTGTCGCCTTCCCAACTAAAGCTTAGCTTGTCTTCGCTGAGAGCCACGCCGCCGCAGTCAAACAGACTGTAATCAGGGTTGAGAAAACGATGGGGGTGGTGAAGGCGTATCTCCAGCTCAAAGCTGTGACTGCTACAAAGCAAATGGCGAGCGCCCACGCAATGCTGCGCACGCGTGCCAAAGTCTCTGCCGGAAGTCCGCCCAGCAGCCACGCTAATACCGCCGCGAACAAAAGAAACACGGAGAAAAAAAGCCCGAACGCGCTGAAGAAGTCCCAATAAGTCCGTGTAAACCCTTGCGCGTCGAAGTGGACGGAGCGCATTAACCCAAGAACCGCGTCCGCTCCCCATTCCGGATTATTCTGGCGAAACCCAAACGTATGTCCGGCGGCAAAAAGCAGCAGAAGAACAGAAGAGATTCGATAAAGGATTGGCGCCTTCACGTACTCCCTCCCGAACGTTTGCCGCGGCAGTTTACCACATCAATCAACCTGGTCTGGCGCTTGCTGCCGTTTCGTGTGGTTTACGGGCTAAGCGGAAGTTATGCCCGGAACAGACTCTTGACGACGCGGGCCAGAATTCCTCTTGGGGGAGATCACGGATTGATCTCCTCGAAGCCCGTTTCTGGGTAACTTCGACGCTTTAGGGATTCGCGCGTGAATACTCCCCGCGGAACACCACATTCCAATTGGCGCCGTTGTCGTTGGATTTTTCCCAGGTCTGCTCGACCCTGTTCGGATTCAGCCGTATTACTTTCACTCGGTTCAAGAAGCTTTCTCCATTGGGTCCGCGACTTGTGCCTTCAAATGCCGCCGAGCCGGACGCGACCTTGCCAGAGGTGAATATATGAACCCGACCCTCGTTGTCGGCGAACATTCCGTACCACCTCTTGTCGTCTGCGCTGTATCCGAAGACGTTCTGACCATAGTGGCCGCTTCCGCCGTCCCAGTTCTCGACGACGAGGCACTTGTCGAGCGATAAACTGACGGTGCTGTGAGCATTCCCCGATGAACCCTTGGCGCCGATCTTCCACTTGCCGAGCCAATAATCAAGTTGCCGATTTGCCGAATTCGTAGCGCACGAATCGGCATCAGTGGCAGCAAAGCCGTTTGTCGTGAACCCGAGGCCGAATAGAACGGCGAGAAAGATGGATTTCAGAGCGCTACGCTTGAGAATCAGGACTAGTTTGCTCACGTATCTCCTCCACAGATCGAATCATCACAACTGGTTCGTTTCATTCTCCGATTCGTGTAAGCGGTTCATGTTCCCCACAAATAGCAAAAACTTGATCTCACCTTACCGATTGCCAGTTGTGCGCGCCTTCGATAAGGTGACAATGGATGTCGCAAAAGCGCCAAAATGGAATTTTCGATCGGTCGGGCGATCTTAAGTCCGCAATCACGACTCTTACGCACGACTATCCGGCCGGCCACGTCGTACCTTTACACTTCCACGATCGAGATCAACTCGTCTATGCCTCGCGCGGGGTCATGACGCTTCGCACTCGAAACGGAACGTGGGTGGTCCCTCCGCATCGTGCCGTCTGGCTTCCGGCCGAGATTCCGCACACCATTACGATGTCAGGGTTGGTGGCGATGCGAACCCTGTATCTGAAGCCACGCCTGGCAAAAGGGCTGCCACGAGATTGTTGCGTGATCAATGTCTCAACTCTGCTCAAGGAACTGATTCTTCACGCTTGTACCATGCACACCTTGAAGAAATCGGTGAAATGGCAGATGCATCTGGTCGCGGTCATTCTTCATCAACTGGAAGCGGTGCAGACGATCCCGTTGCAACTTCCGCATTTGTCCGATCCAAGGCTGGTTCGAATCGCAGAAATACTAATGAGCGATCCTCGCGATTCTCGAACCCTCGCTCAGCTGTGCAAGGGGACTGGGGCGGGAAAGCGGTCGGTCGAAAGACTGTTCCAACAGGAAATCGGAATGACGTTTGGGAAATGGCGGCAGCAACTTCGGCTCATGCAGGGGATGCGGCTTTTGGCCGAGGGCGCAAAGGTGACGAATGCGGCTCTGGAGTCTGGTTACGGTACGCCGAGCGCTTTCACTTCCATGTTCAGGAAAGCCTTAGGAATCACGCCCAGTTCATATTTTAAGTAGACGCGAAAACTAGTTCTATGATTCAGCAGCGAATGGGCCGTGGAGGCGGAGTTTGATCTCATGCTATCGAATGACGGGCAAACCGGAACTTATTCCGGGCCAGAAGTCGGCTTGTGGGAGTGGAGCCACAACGGCCGAGAAAGCGCGAGCATAAGAGTCGAAAATTATCAGGTCGGGCGTTGGTTCGAACCTTCCTATAAGCCCGTTTCTGGCCAATCACCGAACAGTTTTGTAGCCACAAGGAGGTTTCCCAGGAGTAATCCTTTTGGAGCCGGTTTCCACGTGATAGAAAGGTTTGGAATGATCCACGACAGTCACGTCGCAAAAACGGCTACCGTTAAAAACCTCTTTGACTCCGGTCTGGCGAGAGATACAAAGCAGCGCATTATGGAGCTCCATCATCACAGTCAGCGGCTGTGGGGTAATATGACCGTCGCCCAAACCCTTGCGCACTCGACTTCTGGCTTAGAGATGGCGATGGGCGTAATCAACCCCAAACGTGCACCGTTCCCTGCCAACGTCATTGGCCTGCTGATTAAGCCGCTGGTCTTCGGGAATGACAAGCCCATGCGTCGCAATTCACCTTCGTCGCCGGAGCTCTTTTCCGCGGACCACACAAAGTGCGACTTCGAGCGAGAACGCGGCAATCTCATCGCAGCGATTGATCGCTTCGTTAATGAAGGCGCAGCGTGCTGCTCCCAGCACCCACATCCTTTCTTTGGTCCGCTCAAACCGCAGCAGTGGGCCATTTTAATGTACAAACACGTCGATCATCATCTGAGACAGTTCGGCGTTTGACGCACAATTAGGCCTCAGGTCTGAACGCTGAGGGTTGTTAGCTATCCGGAATTTAATTAAGAATTACTCCTGAAAAGTCGGCTTCGAGGAGATGGCCATTGATCCCCGCCAAGCCCGTTTCCGTCTTGCGGACAACACGCCGTGGTCAATGAGTTCTATAAAAAGGGATGTCAAGAAAAAAGTTCCCCCTCGACCGGAGGCGAGAAGATTTTGTCTCGAGATCCAGCCCACTTCACTGTAAGAGTGCCTCTCGATTTGCGCGAGAGGTTTTGCTTCTGAGTTGTCTTCCATTCCTGTAGCTTTCATTGTCCGGTGGTGACCACGCCAATCGAGTCTTGAGACATGGCAAGCGAGACGGATACTTAAGTGGCAACCATAGTTCTATCGGAGGCTCGTGGCCTATCGCTATTTCTGGTTATCCGAGGAGGCATAGCGTGTAACGGGTGACTCGGTGCTGAAGCACACAGGGCCGATCTCATTGACTGATACTCACCTCGAACCGAGCGTCTTGAGAACCCGACCGACCACCACCAGAGAGAATCGTCGGAGATGGAAAGGCCTCATTCCGCGAGACACTCAAGCTGCTTGCCGATTCAATTGTTTGGCGTCGAAATCCACTCCCTTCTTCCAAATGGTTAACGTAATGGCGGCCATCTTTCGTGCCAGGGTGAGACGCGCCATCGTCGGCCGTATCCCTTTCTTTACCAGAGCAACATAGAAATCGCAGAGTGGTCCAGGCCGAGTACTGGCAGATAGGGCAGCGCCTTTGAACAGATTTTTCAGATCGTGATTATGGTTGTGGTTCAGACCGCGCACGGTGATGCGCTCCCGGTTTCGTCGTAGCTTCCCTCTCACAAAGCGGTACTCGCCGCTGTCGTGAGTGTCGACTGCGAAACCACTGTAAGCCCACAGCTGTCGCTTGGTACGGAAACGGTGTGGGGTTTGCAGCAACGCCACCAGCAAGGCGGCACGAATCGGACCGATCGAAGGAATCTGTCGCAGTAATGTCACGGCATGGTGCTTGTGGCTCTCTACCATCAGGTCGTGTCGCGCTTCCTGGCGCACCGGCTGCAGCAGATCCAGTTGCTGATACAACCGTTCCGCCCGCAGACGAACCCCAGGTTCTGAAATCTTGGCCAGCCATTCGGCGCGATGCCGCGGGGCATAGACGGTGGTGCCACTACAGGGAATCGCCCAGCTGCGATACAGCGCTTTGATCCGACTCATGACGCGCGTGAGATCTTTCGTGATCGTCAGATAGCTGCGCCCCAACTCCTTTAAGGTGCGCACCCCGTGCTCTCCGTGGTACACCGCATGGAGCTTGTTGCCGTGTAACAACTCGGCCAGTTTCCGCGCATCGATCCGATCACTCTTGCTGCCATCCTTCAATAAGGCGTTTCTTCGCGGATCGCAGACTACAAGATGGCTGACGTGAGGCTTCAGCAGGTCATGTAACCAGGCGGCAGAAGTTCCTTCTTCAAAGGTTACCGCTAAAGCTCCGCGTAGCCCATCGATGAACTCTAGAATCGTGGCCGCTTTGGTCTCCAGGATGCATTCCATGATCAGCTTGCCCGAACTGTCCATGACAGCAACTGAGATCGTTGCTTGGTGAACGTCCATGCCGATATACTTTTCCTGACTCATAAAGGCGCTCCTTCTCGCTAGGTTGGTGGTCCGAACAATCTCAACCTACCGCAAAGTGGGCGCCTTTTTATATTGCGTGTAACCGCGATGTTACGACAA
>JABCZI010000014.1 GCA_013289765.1 Acidobacteriota bacterium | reverse complement strand
ATGGCGACCTGACGACGGTTGGAAAAGATGCACCTGCGTGCCAAGGGGTCAGGGTCGACCGAAAACCACCGAATTACCGGTATTTTCTGCGTTTCTCACATCCGCCACCCTCAACTGCTGCGCCCACGAGGACATCCTCCTTGCGCTTCGGTCGAATTGTGACGGCTCCGAGGCGGTGCTGCTCGCCGAGCAGGTGCAAAGCAGCCGACACGACCAATCTCAGGAGTCGTGCTTATATTCAGCGTAAGGAAACATATCTAGACTTATTACTTCCTCTATGTTTATAATTTTAAGAGTATTATTATGAGGTGTACAAATGGTTAACAAGAAAGTGAATACAGAGGCGGAACAGCCCGCAAACGGCGGTTCCGAATTCCCGAAGCACTCGCTAAAAACGGCCCTCCGCGTTCCGCTAGCGCTGGAGGAGAAGAACAGTGGGAATCCGATGCCACCCACTGATATCGCAATTGCAATCGACAAAAGTCCCGGCAGCTCCGACTTCCGAATGCTTCTCTCATCATCGATCAAATACGGCTTGTCGACCGGGAGCTACAACCAGTCGAAGGTCGCGTTGACCACGCTTGCAAGGGACATAGTTGCGCCGACTTCCGATGAGGCCAAGAGTAAGGCGCTGTTTCAATCAGCGCTCACGCCGCCGCTTTTCAAGAACATCTTCGGCGCCTACAAAGGGAAGAAGGTACCGGACATGCAATTCTTTCAGAACGCGCTTGTGCGGGACTTCGGAGTTTCAAAGGATCAGGCGGCTCGATGCGCGACGGTCTTTTACGAAAATGCGGATTACTTGGGGCTTATTCGGCAAGCAACGACGGGTAAGTGGCTAGCTTCTGAACCAGTCGGCGTTGCGTCGCTCGATGAGGTGGAAGCGGTGGATGCAGGCGGGAGCGAAAAAAGTCAGTACGATCCGAATGTAGAGCAACCGCCATCTCCCCAGGTCCGAGCGGAAGTAAGGGCACCATCGGTACCTCTCACCAAGAATGCGATATTCCTAGGCCACGGAAAAAATAGAGTCCCGCTGCAACAGCTAGAGAAATTTTTGTCAGAATACAAGATTCCACACAGAGTAGTAGTGGACGAAGCGAACAAGGGAAGGCCAATCTCGCAAAAGGTGGCGGATTCCATGAACGAATGTGGCGCGGCAATCATCATTTTCACCGCGGATGAGGAGTTCAAGGATCTAAACGGGCAAACTATTTTCAGGCCGAGTGAGAACGCGGTCTTTGAGCTGGGAGCTGCTAGCGCGTTATATGGTTCACGGGTCGTCATCTTTAAGGAGAGCGGCGTTACCTTTCCAACGAACTTCCGAGATATCGGATACATCGAATTCGACAAAGACAGACTCGATGCGAAGGTTAGCGACCTTTTCCGCGAATTGATCGCGTTCAAGCTAATCACGGTCTCGGTCGCAGTGAGCGCCTGAGCAGCGGGGAAATCGGGCAGGTGAGCTGTTGGCCCCAAAGAATAAATTCGCGCAGCTTGCAAAGAGAGTCGACGAGTTCTGCTCGTTTTGCGAAAAAGTGGCGCTGCGCGCGTTGTTGTTCGCTTGCTTCATTTACGAGGCCGGTAAATTCGTAGCCGGGATGCTGCGGTAAGCAAGTGATTTCCAAGCAAAAGGAAAAATCGGGAACAGACGGGACGTTCTCCAACCCTCCGTTAGCCTGCTACTCTGACGTATCATTAGCCCAAGGAACAGCATCCCGTGACCACGCGTCCACCCAAGGTTCCCACCCAGCCCGCCCGAACCGCCCTCCAAACCTTCGCCGCCAACGACCGTATCAACCGGCTTCTTATCGAACATCTTCACCCTGAAATCTGGACAGCCAAACCGCCCGGCACCCCCCGCACCCGCACCATCGCCGCGATCTTCACGCACATGCACAATGTCCGCTGCAAGTGGGTCAGGCTCACCGCTCCGCATTTAAAGATTCCAACACAACTCAACCGCACCCACTGCACGCTGCAGCAGGCCAGCGCGGCATTGGCCGAGAGCGCCGCTCGTTGCGTGGAGATGCTCGCCGAAGCGCTCGGCGATGGTAAGGGAGGTTCTAAGAACGAGACCCGCGTCACAAATTTTCGCAGAGACGCCTGGGCGCGGCCCTGGCCGGCCGGCGTGGAGATGCTGTGCTACATGCTTTCTCACGAAGCCCACCATCGCGGGCAGGTGTGCATGCTCGCGCATCAACTCGGATACCCGTTGCCGCCCAAGGTAACGTCCGCAATGTGGAATTGGGAGAAGCTCTGGAAAGAATGCGGTTTCCCCCGCGGCCCCGGCTACAACTCGTAAGCCCGCAAACGAAAAGGCCACGATTATAAAATCGTGGCTTCCTCGTTCGTTCTTAAGTTTTTATCCGCGTGAATCCGTGAAATCCGTGGCAAAGATTCTTAGTGTCTTCCCCCGCCCGGCCCGCCGCGTCCGCGATCGCGCCCGCCGCCGCCACCGGGACGTCCACCGCGCCCGCCGCGCCCACGATCTCGTCCGCCGCCACCGGGCCGGCCACCCCGTCCTCCACGATCTCCGCCCGGGGGACGATCCCCACGCGGACGGTCGGTGCTGGCCACCGGTGCGCCGTCACGATTGAAGTTCGGTTCGCTCTCCGCTTCGTCAGGAAAATCTCCGCCGCCTTCAATCACCAGCGCGCCCGTCATCGGAGCGCGTTCGTGCTGCGGAGCGGAAACCATCTCTCCGCCGCCGTCGCCCGACTCCGGAGCAACTTCTCCGCCGCCCATCTTCGCGCGCTGCTCTTTCAAAATCGCTTTGCGCGACAGACGGATGCGGTTACCTTCAACCGCCAGCACTTTCACCAGCACCTGATCGCCTTCTTTCAACTCGTCGCGGATGTCACCAATGCGATGCTCCGCCACTTCGCTGATGTGCAGCAATCCGTCGGTGCCGGGAATGATCTCGACAAACGCGCCGAAATCCGCGAGGCGCGTCACCTTTCCCAAGTATGTTTTCCCGACCTCTGCCGTCGCCGTCAGATCGCCGATGATTTGCAGCGCCTTCGCCGCCGACGCCTGGTCGCTCGACGCAACTTTCACCAGCCCGGAATCTTCCACATCGATCTTCACTCCGGTCTGCTCGACGATCGAGCGAATCATTTTTCCACCCGGCCCGATCAGATCGCGAATCTTGTCGACCGGAATCTGCACGGTGTAGAAGCGCGGAGCGAAATCAGAAATCTTTTCACGCCCCGTCGTGATCACTTCTTCCATCTTGCCGAGAATGTGCAACCGTCCGCGCTTGGCCTGCGCCAGCGCTTCGCGCATAATCTGCGAAGTGATGCCGGCAACTTTAATATCCATCTGCAGCGCGGTAATTCCATCTTTCGTTCCGGCAACTTTAAAATCCATGTCGCCGTAATGATCTTCCGCGCCCGCAATGTCGGTGAGGATCGCGTACTGCTCGCCTTCCTTCACCAACCCCATCGCAACTCCCGCAACCGGAGCCTTCAACGGAACGCCCGCATCCATCAACGACAACGACGCACCGCAAACCGTCGCCATCGACGACGACCCGTTCGACTCAAGAATGTCCGAAACCACGCGCATCGCATAGGGCCACGACTCTTCCGAAGGCAACACGCCAGAAATCGCTCGCTCGGCGAGAGCGCCGTGTCCAATCTCACGCCGGCCCGCGCCACGCATAAATCCAACCTCTCCAACCGAGAACGGCGGGAAATTGTAATGGAGCATGAAGCGTTTTTTGGCTTCGCCTTCGAAGCCTTCGAGGCGCTGCATGTCGTCGCTGGTGCCCAGTGTTGTTGTAACTAATGCTTGGGTTTCGCCGCGGGTGAAGATGGCGCTGCCGTGGGTGCGGGGCAGGATGCCGGCTTCGATCCAGATGTCGCGGACTTCGTCGAAGGCGCGGGCATCGGGACGGCGTTTCTTTTCCAGAACTTCTTCGCGGAAGATGCGCTCGCGCAGAGTTTCGTAATATGTTTTCAGTTTCGCCAGGGCTTCTTCGTCGTCTTCGGGAATTTCCGCTTGCAGCTTCTTCTTGATTTCTTTTACCGCCGCATAGCTTTCGGCTTTCGGATGTTTCTTGGTGTCGAGCGCGTCGGATAATTGCGCTCCGACTTTTTTCTTCAGCTGATCGTAATATTTCTGGTCGAATTCCGGAGGAGTGACTTCCCTCTTCTTCTTGCCGACTTTATTGCGCAGGTCGTTGATGGCGGCGCAAATCTTTTTGATTTCGGTGTGGGCGAATTCGATGGCGTCAACCACGACTTCTTCGCTGACTTCTTTCGCGCCCGACTCGATCATCACAATGCCGTCAGACGTTCCAACGACCATGATGTTCAGAATGCTTTCGCGCATTTCGTCGTATGTGGGATTGATGATGAACTGTCCACCAACCTGGCCAACGCGCACCGCGCCGAGCGGTCCGAGGAACGGGATATCGGAAATTGTGAGCGCGCACGAGGCGGCGTTGATGCCGAGCACGTCGGGATCATTGCTTGCATCGGCGGAGAGCACGAAGGCGATGACCTGCGTCTCGCACTTAAAGCCTTCGGCAAACATCGGACGCACCGGACGATCGATCTGGCGGCTGGTGAGCACTTCGCGTTCGCTCATGCGGCCTTCGCGTTTGATGAAGCCGCCGGGAAAACGTCCGCCAGCGTAGGTGTATTCGCGGTAATCAACGGTGAGAGGAAAGAAGTCAATGCCTTCTCGCGGGTCGGGGTTCGAGGTTGCGGTGGCGAGGACGACGTTATCGCCCATTCTTACAACGGCAGCGCCGTGGGCCTGCTTGGCCAGTTTTCCGGTTTCGAACGAGAGTTGCTTGCCGCCGGCTAGGTCGACGGTCACAGTGCTAACTTCTGGTTTCATTTTTCATCCTTATATTGTGATCACTTCGTGTGATCAGGAGAGCGGTCGCGCTTTCCTGGTTGCGTCCTGCAAAAGGTGCGGGTTGCCTGACAGTTGGCGGATAGGTAGGCGCGTTCATGGAAGAATGGATGCCATGAGAGCTGAATGCCCGTATGTGCGCACAGTGGAATTGGCTCAATGTTGTTCCGGCTTCAAGAGGAAGGCGGCGGTTCTCAGAGAATCAGTTCCGGAAAGTTCCTGCCTGGAATCCAGTTCCAGAAAGATCAGGATATTGCTTTCCTGGATTTACTTGCGGATGCCGAGTTTCCCGATGACGGTTTTGTAACGCTCGGAATCGTATCTCTTGAGGTAGTCGAGCAAGCGACGCCGCTTGCTGACCAGCATGAGCAGGCCGCGGCGCGAGCCGTGGTCCTTCTGGTGCGCTTTGAAGTGATCCGTCAACTGGCCAATGCGTTCACTAATGATGGCGATCTGAACTTCGGGACTCCCCGTGTCAGTCGCGTGCGTCTGATACTGGTCAATTACGGATTTCTTTTGCTCTCTGGCTAACACTCGCCTGGTGCACTCCTGTTCTCAGTTTCGATTTATCTTGGTGACAGTAGTGAGGATAGCATGCGGGGGGTTGGGGGGTAAAGCGCGGGGAGGCTAAACCACGCAGATTAGTACCACTCTGTCAGAGCGAGCTAGATCGTTCGGCGTTACCTCATTCGGTCGCGGCGGACGAACTCCCCTCCCCGGCCGTATTCCGAACAGCTTCAATACGGCAAGACGCATGAGCGCGCGAAAATTGTATGGCCTTCCTAGCTGTGACCTCATGAAATCCACCATGCGGGTTGCACTCTTTGGATCAAGGGTCTTGTGCCTGTATATCCCAAGCCTATATCGCGGGTTGCGGTATACCGCTATGTCCCTCTCCACCACTCCCTGGGCTATCGCTTCTACTACTGTGCCTTCCCCACTGTAGTTTCCAACGTGACTCCACGTTCCATGGTCGAAACGTGCGATCAATTTGCTGATCAGGCTCGTGCTGTCGAGGACGAATATCATGTCGGCTTGACGTAGCGTTGAGGAGAATATTTCCCATCTCCTTTCGAACTCTTGGGGACTGATGTCGTCCAGAACCGGAATTCTGATGGGGTTCTCAAAAAAAGAAAGATCGTTGGCACGGGCAATGGCTTGAAATCCGAGGTTGAAGAGTTCGACGCTGGGAGTGTTCTGGGTGAAGAACGCCTCAACATTGTCTGCTTCAGTTTGGGTACTTGCAATCCTCTCGAACAGGCGATGGGGATAGCGTTGCACGCGGCTAAGCACGGCCTCTGTAAGCCCACGGTTCCAACGCGGATGAACGACCGTATTTTTCCGTGTGATGTATCCAATTTTATTGAACCCTGTATTGTCAACCCGATACCAGACCCGATCTAAGTCTCTGAAGGTGATAAGTCGAACGGGATACTTTTCACCATTTGGAGAGGGTGAAGCGGAGCTGTGGTCAGAAGGCGTCACGGCCTGTGCCTGGAGGATGGCCCACCCTTCGCGGTTTTCGAAGGGTGGGGTACCTCGGACGATGGTATCAGGGGATTCGCAAACGTGAACTTCGGCTCTCCCGTGGAATCAACGCAGATGGATTGACGAATCCACCTGGGATCGAGATCCGTGGTGCCCACCTTTCGAAAACCGGGGCTGGCCGACCCTTTACAACCGAAGTCAAATCCTCTGACGTCGAAGTCAAAGTCCCCGCCCTGCCCTCCGGGGTTCCTATTCGTGGCTAGGGTTGGGAGCGTGCCCGGACAGCTGGCCCAGCACGTAGCCAACGATTCCGCTTAGGATCGCGCCTGCTAGATTGCTCTCCAGGTGACCGGCAAGACACAAGACGGTGGTTGCTGCCACGACTCCCATGACGACCACGGTTCTGAAGAACCCTGGACTTGCCAAGATTCCGCGGACGCTTTCTCCTCGCCGCGTGACCGCCCACCAAAAGGCACCCCACATGAGAACCAGTCCCGCCGTTGCAAGAATGGATAGGCGAAAAATATACGGCGGGCTGAGTAGAGTTGCATTCGAAGCTTGCACGGGATCCATGGGCGTTTCTTCCTTTCAGCTGACGGGTTCGGAATGACAAAGACCTTTTGGCTCGCGACTGTTTACGCAAGGTTCTCGTGAATATCTTCCTGCGAAAGGTCGTCGGTTTCTTCGGGTTGGGGCAACAGCTGGTCACCCTTTTTCACGATCGTGCCTCTGTCTTGATCGGCCTGCGTTGTCGTGATATGTGCATCCAGTTTTTCGTCTCGCTTGTTTGTCATTAATCCTCCTGCTGGTTTCGTGATTTTCCCTGTTCCAGAATCATGCGCCTTTTCCGACGGGTGCCCAGGTGGTTACTGGGATTGTTACGAAAACCGAAAATGTGGGAGACGAAATCTGCCGTGTCGCGATTGTCGGCACTGTCTTAACTTGAGGCTGCCTCGTCCGTCGCGTTTTTCGGCGAGCGGGTGGGGGCGGGGGCGGGCATTTAAGTTTCGTCCCTGGTGTTGGATGGCGGGAAGCGTCCCCTCAGCGGCTGAAGCCGGGTTGATTTGGATGGCTCTTTTTCGGCACGGCTGAAGCCGTGCCCTTCCCGGTCAGAGTCAAGATCAAAGTCAGAATCAAGACCCAAGTCAGAATCAAGACCCAAGTCAAAATCAAGACCCAAGTCAAGACCAAGATCAGAGTCAAGGAAAATGTGGGGACAGACGGGACGTTCCCCATTTTCACGGGACAAATCGCGTCGGCGGGCAGGCAGCAAGCGAGTTACATAGGTCCTTCGTCGGGAGTCGCGCGCTTCGCGGGCGACTCCGCTTCCTCAGGATGACAGAGCAAATCCAAGCAAGTTCCTCACCGGGCCTTCAGCCCGATTCGCAATGACATCCCTTGGCCTACGACTCGGCTTCAAGCGGAGGAATACAAAACACAAAAACAACCGGGCAAACGCAAATAAAACGATTTCGTTCGAGGCTCGTCTAAGGGACAACCGGCTCGAGAGGAGATCGAATATGAACCGACTTTTGTGGACAGCGGTATTTTTGGCGGTCAGTCTGAGCGCCTGGGCGAAGCCGAGAGCGGAACAGAATACGGAAGCTGCGAGCGCGGCGGACCACACGGCTCCAAGTTATGACATGAAAGCGCAGTCGCTAGTCGATCTTGCAGCGGTGCAAAAGAAATTTGTCGAACTTGCCGATGCGGTTCCCGCAGATAAGTTTACCTGGCGCCCTTCGGCGGACTCGCGTTCCTTTGCAGAAGTATTTTTGCATGTGGCGGGCGAACGCTACGGCATTCTGGGATTGATGGGAGCGCCGAAGCCGGAGGGCTTTGACGGAAAAACATTTGAGAAATCGACAACCGACAAGGCTCGCATCATCGCCGAGCTGAAGAAATCGTGGGCGTTCAGTGAGAAGACCATTCACGGTATCAGCAATGCCGATTTCGCAAAGCCGCTACCGAAGCTGGGCCCGCAGGCGAATGAAGGGGACGTGATCTACATTCTGGTTGCGGACGCGCACGAGCATCTTGGCCAGGTGGTAGCTTATGCGCGCGAAAATGGAATCGTCCCGCCCTGGACGGTGCAGGCGCGGAAGCAGGCGGAGAAGAAAGCGGGGCAGAAGTAGAGGCTTGGGGTGCTGGCCCACCGTTTCGCTCCATCGAAAACCTCATACCTCCCGCAGTATCTTTACGTCGAAGTCAAAGTCCCCGCCCTGCCCCTCCAAAGAGCGGAGGGACAAGGACGGGGCACCCACAGTGAGAATTGGCAGGAAAGACTAGTCCTGCCCACTCCAAATATTTCCACAGCTACGATGTGAAAAATGTGGGGACAGCCGGGACGTTCCCCATTTTCACGGGACAAATCGCGTCGGCCGGTACGCTGCACGCGAGTTGCATAGGTCCTTCGTTGGGAGTCGCGCGCTTCGCGGGCGACTCCGCTTCCTCAGGATGACAGTGCAAATCCAAGCAGGTTCCCTTCGGCTTCGCTCAGGGCAGGCTCTCACCGGGCTTTCCGTCCGATTCGGAATGAGATCCCTTTTTATGCTTCGATAAGACGTTCTTGTCCCCTCGCGGCTAAAGCCGTGCCCTTACCGATCAGAATCTGAATCATGAGCAACGTCATGATCAAGATCAAAGTCAAAGGCGTCGGACAGGAGTGTCCGACCCACACGGGCAACGTCAAAGGCAGCAGTAGAATCATCGCCCTGCCCCGCGGAACTTTAGTGACGTTACGGCTGTGCCAGCCACAGTTGAGCCATTCTCATTGGACGCTGGTTGCTGCAAACTAGGGCTTCCTTGGAGGGAAAAAACAGATGAAGCGCTTTGCCATTTTGGTGGCGGTCCTGGCTTTCACGTACGCCGCTCTGCCGGCGTCCGCCGACTCAGTTAACCTGGTCCCTTCGGGATCGAACTCCTACTCCTACATCTACACCTTCCCAACCGGCAGCCCCTATACGGCGTCCTACGGCACCGGCATTGGCCTGGTTGAGACCGCCAACTATACGAGCAGCGGGTACGACTACTTCGAGGCTTGGGGAGGGACCACGACGGGGTCAATCACCAAATTCGCCCAGGACTACGTCTACTTCGACGGAGGTTGGTACGAGGCCTCGGGAAACTGGACCTTCAACTCGAAAACGGATGTCTTCAGCGGGAACTTCTCCGGGCCGGAGGGCAAGACGTGGTTCTTCACCGAGACTCTGGGCACGCCTGGGGTTTACGGGACCTACAACTATTCTGGCTACTATTCTCTTCAGGAAAGCAGCGTGCTGAGCGGGAGTATGACGACGACGCCGGAACCTGGAGGTCTGGTATTACTCGGAACCGGATTGTGCGGAATGGGGAGCTTTCTGCGACGGAAATTAGTACGTCGATAAAGTTGCGCGGGGCTGGCCTTCCACAGGCGCAAAGGCCAGCCTTCGCTATCTCACTCCGGTAGTGATGCCGACGACACGACTTTTGTCCTTCTGCATAAGCCCATCGGGTATGCGTTCGTGGCACGGCTGAAGCCGCGCCCCTTACCGGTGAAAATCAAAATCAAAGTCAAGTCAAAGGCGGACGGACGAATGCGTCCGTCCCTACTTTGATTTTGACCTTGCCCGTGTGGGTCGGACACTCCTGTCCGACGCCTTTGACGTTGATTTTGACTTTGACCTCGTCGTTGCCCCTTCAAGTTTTGCTCTTGACAAGATTTCGGGCGCGGATCGTGACGGGGGTTGGCAGGAAGGACTGGGGCCAATCCCTAGACTTAGCTTATGTTCAGAAACGATCAATTGTGATCATCAAGAGAAGCAGGAAGAGCGCATCATCACTACGTCAAGACTAGATTTTTCAACGAGTCCGCATCAGGACTCCAGATTGGGCGTCCTATGTTGAACGTGCCTAGATTGAATAAGTGCAGGTTGGAGAATTCCGGGGAACCGCCAGTGGCTTATCCTGGGGCGCCTCTGGACTCGGAGCGCGCTAAGCAACCGCCGCTGCCTGAGACTCCTTATAGGCCGTACGAAAAGGCGGTGGTGCCGGACGCTCCCTATGAGCCTTATGCGAGGAAGCCGGAGACGGCTGAGATTCCTTACATACCGTACGGGAAGCCCGCGGTTCCCGAGGCTCCGTATAAGCCTTACCCGAAGAAACCTGAGGCCGAGACTCCATATAAGCCTTACAAGGGAATTTAAGCGGCCAACTCAGGTGACCGTTCGTTTTCAACTCGACTGAAATCAGAATCAAGGTCAAGGCGCCGCGGGCGGGGGCGCCCGCTCTTGATCGGAGTTGGGCGCACCCGCCGCTGGCGGTTAGTGATTGTCGTGGTGCTCGTGCTCTTCGTGTTCTTCGCGGTCTTCGACGTTCCAGCGTCCGCTCCAGTGGTCGTTGTCGCTGCCCCATTCTCCGGAGCCCCAACCGCGGAACTGAGAGCCATCGATCCAACTGCCTTCGGGGTATTCGAACATGCGTTCGCGTCCGTTGGGACCGCGGGCATAAATGCGGAGCACTTTGCGGCGGCCGTAATCGGGATCGACGCCGAAAGTGTTGTTGCCCATGACGAACTTGACGTCGTGGCGAGCCAGCTCTTTCAGGCGGTGGGTGACGTCGACGTGGTTGCGCTCGGTGCCGTACTGGGCGGCGAGAATCAGAAACTCGCCGCGGTCGTGATCGTCCCTGCGATCGTGATCATCCCGGAAGTCGCGGCGGTCGGCGTCATGATCGGCGTCATGATTTTCATGGCCGTTCCATCCGCCATTCCAGTGCTGCTCGCCCCAGTCGGCGCGTTCCCAGCCCTGGAAGCGCGATCCGTCAAAGAGGCTGCCATCCGGGTAATCGAAGACGCGTTCGCGGCCGTTCGGACCGCGCGCATAAACGCGCAGCATTTTCGCCTGTCCGCGAGCGGGATCCGCCTTGATGGTGTTGAACTCCACCTGGAACTGCCGGCCGTGACGTGCGAGGTCCTGCAAGCGGTGGGTGACATCGACATGGCGTTGCTCAGTACCATATTGCGCGTTGAGAATTACGAATTGCCCGTCGTCGCGATCAGGCCCCTGGGCCGCAAGGGTTCCCAGCAAAAGAAAAAACCCAACCGCGAACAAAATAGCAGGTCGCATCTTATCCTTCAGAACCTTAGCCATCAGAATCTGTGCCATCAGAATCTCTCCTGTTTGAGTTGGTAGATTTGTAGGTTTGAGATCGAAGAAATGAGGTCGAGCGAGTCTTTGCGCGACGCAGGGCCTCGCCTGTTCGCACACCTCGCAGGAAGCTCAGATCCCCCGAGCGAATTGGAATACGTGCCCCATTCTCAGTTTAAATGATTCAAAGGCCGATGCCTGTTACCAAGGTGAGTGGACGTGGGAGCCGGTGTTACTCCCAAGACGGTTCTATTTACGGAAACCAAACACCGCGAGCACAGTCCTAGGGGGAACCACTGCGAAAATAAATTGCAGTGACCTTCAGGATGTTCCTCTTTTGAATCAATGGCGTCGGATTGCTTTGGTGATCGCGATACGTTCTATTTGTTCCGTTTTCGTAAGAACTGAAACAAATAGCGGGTTCATTCTCGGGGATTGAAGTAGGATGCGGGCGCTCTTCGCTGTCGGTCGAAGGCAGGTGATTGCGTGAGAGTCGGAGTTAGAAATAAAAACAAAGCGCGAGCTTACGAGTAACGCGTGAAGAAGGGTGCGCATGGCACGTAGATGGATGGTCCTACTTACTCTTGGGGCAGCTTTGGTTTTGGCTGGCCGTTCCGCAAACGCACAGACTCAAATTGAAATCTATGGCGCATGGCATTGCGGCAGCGACTATTGCACATGGGCGAGTGTGCGCGATATGACCGACTTCGACACGAAAAATCACTGGATGATCGATCGCGGGGATGGATCGGGGCTTCCATCGGTGAATCTGGTCGTCCTCAGTTTTGTGCAGCCGCTTAAGCTGCTGAATAAAACGAATGATTCACAGACGGTGAATGGGGTGCCGATTGGAATGAATTCGGTGGTTGTGAGCTATTTTACCTCGCACAACATTCGGGTGATGTTGTCGATGGGCGGCATTACTTATACGACCTATTGGGATCAGGCGCTTTCGCAGAACGCGACGCAGTTGGGCCTGAATGCGGCGGCGGTGGCCAAGAGTCTGGGCGTGGGGTTTGAAATTGATTATGAGAACAGCTCCAGCCCGAATATCAGCGGGCTGCAGGCGTTCATCAATGCGTATCGCTCTCAGCTTCCGTATGACGCGACCGGAGCCAATCCGGCGGCGCGCCTGACCATTGACCTGGCCGCTGGAGATCGCTACCTGATTGGACTATGTCAGTATGCGACCCCCAACTGGCTGAACACTTCGACGCCAGTGTTGGATTATGCCAACGCCATGGTGCCGAACAAGCAACCGAGCACTTCGGGAGCGGAGTCAAATTGGCAGGAGCACGTTGACGGCAAGCCGCAATACAATCCTCCGATTGGGCCGCTGGCGCCTGCCAAGTTTGCGGGTAGCGTGTACCTTGTCACCGGAAATAATCCTGCGCCGGAGTGCGTCAACTTCAGTTCATCGCTGCAAAACAGCACGGGAAGCTATGTTGAGACGGTCGCACCGAACGGCGCTGGAACCACGCGCGGAATGCTTGGCTATATGTTTTGGGCGGCTGAGTGCCAGGGTACGCGGTCGGTGTGCACGACCCCGCCGAATACTTGTGAAGGCGGAACGGGAGTCGGAGCGAAGACGTATAACATTGCGTTTCCGATGCCAGCACTTCGGCAGAATTGATTTATTCCCACTCGATCGTTCCGGGGGGCTTGGACGTGATGTCGTAGACGACGCGGTTCACGCCTTTCACTTCGTTCACAATGCGGGTGGAAATTGTCTTCAAAACTTCGTGTGGGAGGGCGACCCAGTCGGCGGTCATGCCGTCCTCGGAACTGACAGCGCGGACGGCGCAGGTGTAGGCGTAGGTGCGCATGTCGCCCATGACGCCGACGGACATTACCGGCAGAAGCACGGCGAACGATTGCCAGATCTTGGTGTAGAGGCCGGCATTCTTGATTTCGGCGACAACGATATCGTCGCAATCGCGCAGTATGGCGAGGCGTTCCGGAGTGACTTCGCCGAGAACGCGGACCGCGAGGCCAGGACCGGGGAAAGGCTGGCGCTGCAGAATTTCTTCGGGCATGCCGAGGTCGCGGCCGATCTTGCGAACTTCGTCCTTAAACAAGTCTTTGAGAGGTTCGATCAACTTGAGCTTCATTTTTTCCGGCAGGCCGCCGACGTTGTGATGCGACTTGATGACCTGCGAGGGGCCGCGCACGGAGCGCGACTCGATGACGTCGGGATAGAGCGTTCCCTGCACCAGCCACTTTACCTTGCCTTCAACTTTCTCGATGCGGCGGGCTTCCCTTTCGAATACTTTAATGAATTCGTTGCCGATAATTTTGCGTTTCTTTTCGGGATCGGTGACGCCTTTCAGCTTGTTAAGGAAGCGATCGGTGGCGTCGACGGCATCGAGGCGCAGCCCCAAATTGTCGCGGAGAGTTTTCTGAACTTTCTCGAATTCGTTTTTGCGGAGAACGCCGTTGTTGACGAAGATGCAGGTGAGGCGCGAGTTCCCTTTCTTGTCGCGCAAGGCGCGATCGACCAGGACCGCGGCGACAGAAGAATCAACGCCGCCGGAAAGCGCGCAGATGGCGCGTCCAGTGCCCACTTGCTGCCTGACCTGCGCGATGGTGGAATCGATGAAGTGCTGCGGGGTCCACAAAGGCTTGGCGCCGCAGATCTTAAAAATAAAGTTGCGGAGGATTTCCGTACCGTTTTTTGTGTGATGTACTTCGGGATGGAACTGCACCGCGAACCAGTTCCTGGCGACGTTCTGGATTCCCGCTACAGCATGCGAAGTTTTCGCGGTCAGCTCGAATCCCGGCGGAAGTTCGAGCGCTTCGTCACCATGGGACATCCAGACGGGTTGGCGCTTGGCCAATCCGTGGAACAGTTTTGATTCCGCGATGAGGTCAACTTCCGCGTGGCCGTATTCCCGCTTCTCGGCGGGACGAACTTTTCCTCCCAGAGTGTGCACCATAAATTGCAAGCCGTAGCAGATGCCGAGCACGGGAAAGCCAAGCTCGAAGATGCGCGGGTCCGCAGGGGGAGCATCTTTGTCGTAGACCGACCATGGAGCCCCCGAAAGCACTATGCCCACGGGAGCGCAGTTTTTTATCTCCGACAGCGAGGCCGTGCAAGGAAGCACTACGGAAAATACATTTTGCTCGCGAATGCGCCGCGCGATGAGTTGGGTGTACTGCGCGCCGAAATCGAGGATGACGATGGATTCGCTTAGGGGAGACTGGGTGGGTCTGGACTGGGTTTCCACGGATGAGTTTCTCAAATTGGGTGAGGCATGTAAAGGGAAAGTGAATCCTCGCAGTGGCTCAGTTTCCGGAGAGCTGAGAAGAAACCGTCGAGCTTCGCTCGACGGACAGCCGAGGGCGGCTGTCCCCACATGAACAGGTAGCGAGTTACGTTTCCGGGGCAAGGTTTGGAAGATCGCTGAGGATTGGCTCGTCGCGGTCGATTGCGGTTTGCGGTGGGGAGGGTTGGCCAGTCGACGGAGGTAGGAGTGAAGGTGCATGGATCGCTACAGCCTCTGGCATTTCGGTGATGCAAATGTATCCGCCAAGGCGGGCGATATATAGCCAATCGACGATCGCGAAGTAGGCGAGGATCACCAGAACGACGGCGGCGGTGATCAGGCGCGCGGGAACAAACTCGAGGAAAGCAAGGGGCAGAGATACGGCAGTACCGGCAACACCGATGGCGACGAGGTGAGCGAGCCCGGTCCAGGTGCTGACGGCGAAGACGGGTCCGGCGTGATCGCGTGAGAAGGCGACGGCGGCAGTGAGCGCGCTCGATGGATCGTCGCCATCACGAACCCCGAAGATTGCGGCTAGCGACAGTAACCAGTTCAAGGTTTGCCATACGATGCAGATCAATGCGGCGAACGGCAGAAAAAGCATGAACGCCAATGTGGGCTGCGGGCTGGTGCCGGGAGAGGCGAAGCTTGCCATGACCGCGGCTGCGATGAATGCGAGAATTGCGGCCAGCGTCAGCGCGACGCGCAGGAAATTGAGAGCGAGCAGGCAGCGAAGAGCGGGCAGATGTAAGGAGCTGGAAATCGGCGTAGAGTCGCCAGCACCGTCTCTACGGAAATGATCGAGTAGGGCGCATACTGTGGCGGCGCGGCCGAGCGAGGCGGCGACGATCCAGAGCACAGCGACCGCGAGCGCTGCGACTAAGAAGGTGAACGCAGCGCGATTCAGGCTGCCGCGGAAAATATGGGAAATCGCTTTTCCGACAAGTAATGGTTGTTGGGTGGCGAGCAGAGTTGCATCGGCGGGGGTGACCGGCAAAGTGTCTAGATATTGGATGAAGGAAAAAATGAGGAGCGCCCATGCGACGGCTCCGACGGTCCAGCGCCATCCGATCTCGGCGAACGTCAGCGATGGGCGACGAAGTGCAGCACGGAATCCTTCAAGAGTGGGGGAGATGGGAGACATTGATATTTGCTCATGATCAGGATACCGCAGGCTTGAAATATGCCAGTGCGAAGCCGTGACTTTGCATTTTGGGTTTATAGATTCGTAAAGAAACTTTACATAATTCCGACACGATATCTGCAACCGGCGGTGACGGTGAGCATCTCACTGAGATAGGAGAAAATCACATGAAGTCTTTGAAATACTTTGCCTCTTTTGCCATCGTAACGCTGATTCTCTCAGCGGGCGCGTTTGCCAAGGATGATCATTCTGGAAGCTTCACGTTGTCTGAGACGGTGCATGTCGGTTCGACCGAACTTGGACCGGGACGCTACAAGGCCCAATGGACTGGCACAGCCAATGACGTAAAGATTGAAATCCTGCGGGATGGAAAAACTGTGGCTACTACTCAGGGCGTAATCAAGAATCTCGGGCAGCCGTCACCGTACGACGCGGTGACAACGAAGACGCTGCAGGACAATACCAAAGCGTTGGACGAGATCGAATTTAATAATAAATCAGATGCTTTGGTGTTAGGAGGCGAGTAAGGAGCACTTTTTAAAACGGATAATTTCATTCAGCAGGCTCTGACGGGCCTGCTTTTTTGTTGCCGCTGCGGTGTTACTTCACGACGATATTCACCAGCTTTCCGGGGACGTAGATCTTCTTTACGATCTGCTTGCCAGCAATGAAAGCCTGGACTTTTTCGTCGGCGAGCGCGCGATCGAGAACAAACTCCTGGGTAGACTCGGCTGGCACGGTGACGCGGCTGCGCAGTTTGCCATTGATCTGCACGGGGATTTCGAGCTCTTCTTCTTTGGCAAGGGCAGCGTCGTATTTTGGCCAGGAAGCTTTGAGCAGGTTTTCTTTTTCGCCGAGCATCTCCCAGAGTTCGTGAGCAAGATAGGGAGCGAAGGGCGCGAGGAGGAGAACCATCACCCTCTTCGTTTCAGTCAAATCCTCAGGCGGAATATTTCCCGCGGCGATATCCTGACTCATTCCAGAGAGCAGATTGTTAAGCTCCATGAGAGCTGAGATGGACGTATTGAAATGCCAGCGGCCGTTGAAGTCGTCGGAAATCCGCTTAATCGTCTGATGCAATTTTCGCTGAAGAGTGCGAGCAGCAGGGCCGCGTCTATTATCGACGGGTAACTCGCTGGGGACGACGGATGCCTCGTTCTGTTCCGTCACGACGCGGTATATCCGTCCCAAGAACTTTCGAATGCCTTCGATGCCGGAATCCTGCCAGTCGAGATCGCGATCGGGTGGGGCGGCGAAGAGGCTGTAAAGACGCGCGGCGTCGGCGCCGTAGCGGGCGACCATTTCGTCGGGGCTGACGACGTTGCCCAGGCTTTTCGACATTTTCGCGCCGTCTTTGATCACCATACCTTGCGTGAAGAGGCGCTCGACTGGTTCACCGTTGGTGATGAGGCCGAGATCGCGCATGAACTTCGTCCAGAAGCGAGAATAGATGAGGTGCAGGATGGCGTGTTCGACGCCGCCGATGTACTGGTCGATGGGAAACCAGTACTGCGCGATCCTGGAATCGAATGGAGCGCGGTCGTTATGCGGGTCGGTGTAGCGGTAGAAATACCAGGACGAGTCGACGAAGGTGTCCATGGTATCGGTTTCGCGGCGGGCGGGACCGCCGCACTTAGGGCAAGTCGCGTTGACGAACTCGGGCACACTGCCAAGCGGGGAGCCAGTTGCGTGGGCAATATCGACGGCCTCGGGCAAGATCACCGGCAAATCTTTTTCCGGTACGGGAACGATGCCATCTTTTTCGCAATAGAGCATGGGGATCGGCGTACCCCAATAGCGCTGGCGGGAGATTCCCCAATCTTTCAAGCGATAAGTGACGGTGGCCTTGCCGAATCCATTCTGTTCGGCGAAGGCGGACATTTTTTTGATGGCGTCGGCGCAAGCGAGGCCGCCGTACGGGCCGGAGTTGATGAGCATGCCATCGTGTCCGACATACGGAAGCTGGGGCTCGGCCATGGTTTCTTCAGGGTCGTCGGCGAGAGGAAGGATCACGAGACGGATTTCGAGTTTATATTTCTTGGCGAATTCGTAGTCGCGCTCGTCATGCGCGGGCACGCTCATGATGGCGCCGGTGCCGTAATCCATGAGAATGTAGTTGGCCACCCAGATAGGGACTTTTTCTTTGTTGAAGGGATTGATGGCGTAGCGTCCAGTGAAGACGCCGTGCTTTTCGATCTCGCCGATGTCGCCAACTTCTTTGGCTTTACGTTGCTCGACGATGAGTTCGTCGACTTTGGTGGCGAGGTCAGGGTTGGAAGCAGCGAGATCGGCGATGAGAGGATGCTGCGGCGCGAGCTGGACCGAAGTCGCGCCGAAGATGGTGTCGACGCGCGTGGTGAAAACCGTGATGGTGGAACCGGCGGGGCCGAAACCACCGTGGTTCTCGGCGTAGTCGAGTTTGAAATCGATGAGCGTGCCTTCGCTGCGGCCGATCCAGTTGCGTTGCATGGTGCGGACTTTTTCCGGCCAGCCGTCGAGTTTGTCGAGATCGCACAATAACTCGTCAGAATATTTGGTAATGCGAAGGAACCACTGTTCGAGCTCGCGCTGCTCGACCAGCGTGTCTTCGTGGCGCCAGCAGCAGCCGTTGGCGAGGACTTGTTCGTTGGCGAGAACGGTTGCGCACTTGGGGCACCAGTTGACTCTGCTCTTCTTGCGATAGGCGAGACCCTTCTCGTAGAACTTGAGAAAGAACCACTGGTTCCAGCGGTAGTAATCGGGCAGGCAGGTGGTGACTTCGCGGGACCAGTCATAGGCGAAGCCGAGGCGCTTCATCTGCGCCTTCATTTTGGCGATGTTGCTGAGGGTCCACTGGCGCGGCGGCGTGTTGTTTTGGATCGCGGCGTTCTCCGCCGGCAAGCCGAAGGAATCCCAGCCCATGGGGTGAAGGACGTTGTAATCGTTCATCCACATATAACGCGCGAGAGCATCGCCGATGGCGTAGTTGCGCACATGGCCCATATGAAGCGCGCCCGAGGGGTAAGGGAGCATTTCGAGAACGTAGTATTTTTTCTTGGTCGAGTCGCGGTCAGCGGCGTAGAGCTGGGCGTCGGCCTGCCAGCGGGTGAACCATTTCGTTTCTACGCGCTGAGGATCGTAGCGCTCGTCGTTGGGGCGGCTGCTTGCGGGTTCCGTTTCTTCCTGCATTTTTCCTTGCGGTGACATAGGGCGATGAGAGGTCGCGGGTAAACCTTAGATTTTACAATGAGGCGGGACAGCGCACGAAATCCCGGCGTCCAAGTTCAAGAATCAGGATGGTGATGCGTTCGTCCTGGATATCGCAGATCAGGCGGTAATCGCCGACACGGTAGCGCCACAGTCCGCGCTTTTCACCTTG
Organism: Acidobacteriota bacterium; assembly: GCA_013289765.1. Lineage (GTDB taxonomy): Bacteria > Acidobacteriota > Terriglobia > Terriglobales > Acidobacteriaceae > Sulfotelmatobacter. Next base: position 96,764 of record JABCZI010000014.1, on the reverse strand, counting down.
CAGGGCTTTACCCCATTGGCGAGGGTCGGAAGAGGGTTCTAATCGTTTCCGCAAAAAAATCACGATTGAAGTCTGCGCCGCGCGATCCAGTTTCTTAATTTGCTTTTCGGCCGTGCGGGTAATTTCAATCCGCCAAGCCAAGACGCCGCTCCATCTCTGCCAAAGTAATCGTGGGTTCACGGCGTTCCAGGGCAGCGATCCCTTTCAGGTAGTCTTCACGGTCTTCGAGGTATTGGCGGATGGCCTCGCGAGCATAGTAGCTTTTGCTGCGGCCGGTTTCTTTGGCAAGAGATTCCAGCTTTTCTTCGAGTTCGGGTTCGAGGCGAATACCGAGCATTGTTTAACAAGTTTAACACAAACCAGCCGAGGCGCCGCAGTCGCTTCGGAGTCGCGGGGAGAGTGCCGTCACATAGGCCGGAGCTGCGCTGGGACAGCAGAGGCGGCCTTCGCTACCTTATTTGTTATTGGACTGCTTGATGGTGCGAGGTGTCGGCCGCTTTTTTAGTTTGTTGTAATCGCGGGTGTAGGTGTGGAGGCCGTACTGTGGAGTGCTTTTCGTATAGCCGGCGACGAGTTGGTCCTGATAGTGATCGAGGAAAAAATCGAATGGGTCTCGATGGTCGATGTCGATCATGATGAGATCGGCGTCGTGCATGGTGAGCTTGCCGAATTGCATGTCACCGTGGCGGAACGCAATGTAATTCCCGGGCTGCTTGGCAGCGAAGTTTGAGGGCTGTGGGGAGCCGAATGTCTGGATGATTTCGTTGCCTTGAATACGAACAGCGGTGACTTTTCCGCGGATATAGGGCGGCGGAAGAATCTGTTCCGGGTCGAGGATGATGTCATCTTTGTCGACGGTGATACCGCGAATTTTGTGGACATCGATCAGGCGGGGCAGGTCGATGCCCAGCAGATCGAGTAAGCCTTTGACCGGAAGATGGGCGGCTTTGATGTGGTCGGAGTGGAGGCGGATGCGGCCATCCGCATCGGCGGAGACGGTCCCCACGGTTTCGAAAGTGACGTTGGCCTTCTGAGGAAGCGTGCCTTTGATGGTGAGCTGATCATTTTGGCTTTCGATGCTGAGACTCTTAAGGGGAGCGTCGGACGCGGAAAAAACATTTTCGTTCAGGACTTGCGCGAGTGCGCTGCAGCTTATCGAAATCTCGGCGGACGCGAGTACGAGAGTGAAGGAGTTTTTATCATCGAAGACGACGGTGGCTCCCGGCTTGGTGGGAGTGAGGTATCCCTGAAGGTGAATGATATGGACCGCAATGGGGTCGGTGTAGTGATACATAACGTTCTTCATCGCGATCTCGACGGCGTGGCTGTCGGGAGGTTCGCTGGACTGAGCGGCTGAGTTAAACACGGAATTGGACAGCATCGCGAAGAATATCGTTGCCAGGGAGAGACCTCGAGAACACATGATACTCATGGGCAATAGGATGCCACAAAGTAAAGGATAACGACGCTAAGCGACCAGCTTCTTGAGGGCTTCGACGTTTCGGCGATCGTCGCCAGGCTTGTCGATGGGCGTTTCGGCGATGAAGGCGGCGTGCGCAAGGCGGAGATCGTTGAGGAGGATGCGGAAGGGCTGGATGCCGATCGTTCCCTTCCCGATGTGCTGATGGCGGTCGAGTTTGGATCCGCGGGCGGCTTTGGCGTCATTGCAGTGGATTACTTTTACGTTGTTCAAGCCAATGGTGGCATCGAGATGTTGCAGGGTTTGGTAAATGCCCTCTTCGCTGACAAGGTCGTAACCAGCGACGTGCGTGTGGCAGGTATCGATACAGGCGGCGATGGGGACGATGCCACGGAGTCGGTCGATGACTTCGGCGACTTGTTCGAAGCTGCCGCCGAGAGAGAATTCAGAGCCGGCAGTGTTTTCGATGAGGATGGTAAGGCCGGCTTGGGCGAGGTCAAGGCCGTGCGTGGAGGCGGCGATGGCGGCGGCGGTTTGCAGCAGACCGGCTTCGCGATCCGTTCCGCGAAAGGAGCCGGGATGAAGAACAAGATAGTCGGCGCATACGGCGAGGGCACGCTCGACTTCACCGCGGAAGGCTTCTATGGATTTCTTCAGGAATAGTTCATTGGTGCTGGCAAGGTTCACCAGATAATTGGTGTGGATGACGAGCGGCTTGAGATTGTATTGCGACCGCAGTTGGAGCATCTGCTCGCACAAGGGATTGCTGAGCTCGTAGGGCGCCCAATGGCGCGGGCTGGAAGAGAAAATCTGGAGCGTATTGCATCCGATACGGTAAGCGCGCTCGGCGGCGTTGTGGATTCCTCCGGCGGTGGAGGTATGAATGCCGATACGGCGGGAAGTGAGGTGGGGCGGGCGTTTTGACGCTTGACGAGTGAGTATATCTTGCTCGCGGGCGAGGGAGCGTGGCATGAGGTTAGTATAAAGGGCTCGCTTCGCGAGCCGGACGGTCGAGTCGCCCGTTATCACGCGATCTTTTCGTGGCCGGTCATGTTGGCCGGTCACGGCAAGAGTGGTGGGCGACCGCCGCGTTTGCGGTGCAAGAGTGGGCGAAGGTAGACTTGATGTTTGCTGGTGGCGGGGAAAACTAGTCGAGCTTCGCTCGACATGAACGGGCAAGAGTGCCCGTTCCCACACGAACTTCGAACACAGACTTTCCACACGAGCAGGGATAGGACAAATTTATGTTAGTTGTCATGAAGGCGCATGCCACTGAAGAGCAGGTGCGGGGCGTCTGCGAAAAAATCGAGAAATTGGGTTACCGCGCGCACGCCATGCCAGGAGCACAGCGCACCGCGATTGGCATCACTGGAAATAAGGGCGAGGTGGAACAGGGCACGCTGGAAGAGATGCCGGGCGTGCAGGAAGTGATTAAGGTTTCGAAGCCCTACAAGCTGGTAAGCCGCGATCTAAAAGAAGACAACACGGTCATACGGTTTGCAGGGACGGAGGCCACAATCGGTGGCACGGGATTGGCGATTGTGGCGGGGCCCTGCGCCATTGAGAGCCGCGACCAGGCGTTTGCGGTGGCCGAACGAGTGCATCGCGCGGGGGCGCAGTTCTTTCGTGGCGGAGCTTATAAGCCTCGGACTTCTCCTTATTCTTTTCAGGGATTGGGCGAAGAAGGATTGAGGATCATGGCGGAGATCCGCCAGCAGTACGGGATGAAGATTATTACGGAAGCGATTGATAATGAGTCGCTTGATCTGGTGGAAGAGTATGCGGACATGATCCAGATCGGGGCGAGGAACATGCAGAATTTTTCGTTGCTGAAGCGCGCCGGGCGGGCGAAGAAGCCGGTACTGCTGAAGCGTGGCATGTCGGCGACGCTCGAAGAATTCCTGATGGCTGCGGAATATATTTTGAGTGAAGGCAATTACAACGTGGCGCTGTGCGAGCGCGGCGTTCGCACGTTTGCCGATCACACGCGCAACACGCTCGACTTGAGCCTGGTGCCGGCGGTGCAGCGTCTGAGTCATCTGCCTATTTTTGTCGATCCGAGCCATGGGACGGGCAAGAGAAACAAAGTCACGCCCCTGTCGCGCGCGGCGGTAGCGGTGGGCGCGGATGGATTGATGGTGGAAGTGCATAACAAGCCCGATGAAGCGATGTCGGATGGTCCGCAGTCGTTGTTTCCCGATCAGTTTGACGACTTGATGAAGCAGGTGCGGCAGATCGCGGCGGTGGTGGGTAGGACGGTGCCTGGGATTGGGGTTCGGGAGGCGGTGGGGGTGAAGTAGATGGTCGAGCTCCTTATATTTTGGACAGAGGCGTTGTATTTACGGAAGATTTCGAGTGTTTGAAACCTTTGTTAGCGTTGGCATGGCTATTCTTCTGCTCGGCACGTTCTAAGTGCGCAAACCAACGGCACCCTGGGCGCAAGTTGCCCTCTTTCTGGTATAATCTGATAATCTGATTTTATGAAAGAGACTGCCATTTCGGTCACTGAGGCGGCGCGCAATTTTGCCGATTGCGTGAACCGCGTTCATTATCAGAACGTAACGTTCGTTCTGCTCAAGAATGGCGCGCCGGTTGCGCGGCTGGCACCGAACGGCGAGAAGGTATGCTTGGGTCGCGATCTGGCCGATGCGCTGAGCAAGGCCGACTTGCCGGCGGGCGAGGCTAAGGCCTGGCGCCGCGACTTGGGGAAAGCCCGCAAAGCCCTGAAGCCTCCGGCCAACCGATGGCGATAATTCTCGATGCCGACGTCATCATCAGGGGCGAAAGGGAGAGTTTCGACCTCAAAGGTTGGGTGGCGGCTCATTCCGATGACGAATTTGAAATTGCCGCCATCACGATCGCAGAGTTATGGCACGGCGTAGAGCGGGCGACTGGCGCGCACCGAGCGAAGCGTGAACGGTATGTGCGGTTGGTCCTGGAAGGAATGCCGATTATTCCCTACACCGAAACGACCGCACTGGTACACGCGCGAATCGGCGCTGCGCTGGAATCCTCCGGCAAGTTGATCGGCGCTTATGACCTTATCGTGGCTGCCACCGCCTTGGAACGTGGTAGCACGGTAGCTACTTTTAACAAGCGTCATTTTGGCCAGGTACGCGGACTGAAAGTGATCGAGCCGGTGTAATCCGCCCTCTAAAGATACTTAGACCGCTCATCGTGAAGTTTTTTCTTCTCCATCTTGTGCAAAGAACTGTAAAGTCTCTGGATTTTTCTTTCGACATACGCCAAGCTAATCCTTTCCTGCGCTGTCCGTGTCGACCGCCGCTTCAATCCATTGAATGGCGCCCTTAATTTCATCCGCCGCCTTCGTGAATCCATCGCGGCGTGTACTGCTTGTTGGAGATCTGAGCAATGTTTGGCGGCGAGAATGATCATTTCCGGGTAGGGACATTCGTTCTTACAGCAGTGCTGCTGGCCTGTCCGTGCGACATGCTTGCCCAGCATGGGGCGGGCGGCGGACATGTCGGGGGCGGGCTGGCTGGCGGAGGCGGGTTGAGTGGAGGGGGCAAGGCGACCGGCCTTGACGTGAAAGACGATTTGAAAGATTTTCATGCAGCTTTGGCCCTGCAAGCCACTAGCCAACAGATCGTCGATTACAACTTGATGGTGAAGAGTACCGAAGTGGCGCGCACGGAATTGCAGTCCCTTCTAGCAGCGGCCGCGAAAGAAAATAACTCTTCTGAACTTGCCACGTGCGATAAGAGCTTTGGACAAGCGCTCGAAGTAGCGCGCAATCGAAACAAGAAGTTTCTGCAGGGACTTTCCGATCGGCAAAAGTCCGGCTTCAAAGAACCGGTCAGACTCCTGACCAAGGCAGATTCGGAGTTAGCGCAACAGGCCAAGGCGCTTGACGATAAATTTGAGGAGACAAAGGCGCCGGGGCCGCAGATCGCGGATAGCGCCAAAAGTCTTGAGATCAAGCTCACCAGCTTCCAGACTCAGCAGATCGGCCTCGGAAGAGAGATGAGCATCACGAGCGAAAGCGAGAATGCTGCGATCAGAATTGCGCCGGTGAAAAACTCGGTCAACTTCGAGAACCAACCGATTGCGGTTACGACGTCGGGGACGATTTCGAAAGGGACGAAAGAAGGCGGCGATAATACATTCAAATTTGAACTGATCACGGACCTGTCGGACTTGCAGCAAAACATCACCGAGGTTTTGCGGGGACAACTCGACAAGTCGGACCCATGTGGCGAGCGGATCGCGATCCAGACCGCGGTGCTCACTCCGTCGGAGCCAGCAATCCTGGCTGTGGTGAATTTGCACTATGAGCGCTGGGCGTGCTTTGGGAGAAGCACCGTGAACGAAATGGCCGAAGGCAACGGCACGATCGAGGTAAAGCTCACGCTTGCGGTTGGAAGGGATGGCAGTCTGCAGCTGGACCCGAAAGTCGATCGAATTGCGGCCGCAGGATTGACCGGCGAGTTGCTGCGCTCGGGTTCTTTAGGAGAGACAGTGCGAGATAAAATCGCGGAGTCGATTCTTTCCACGGTGCTTCGAGGCTCAGATTACAAAGCAGTGCTTCCCGCTGGCGCGCAAGGCAAGGTCACGCTCCGGCGCTTGCTGTTTGAAGGTAGTGGGCCAGGCAGACTAAACGCCGTGCTGGGTGGAGAGATTCAACTCTCCGCCGAGTCGGCGGCTGCATTGAACAGCGCGTTGAAGAGCGGCGCATCAAGAGCGCCCGACACGCAAGCTCAATCCTCAGCGCAACCATCCTCGATACCGCCATCCTCGCCGCATTAGACGACCGGGGTTTCGAACTCTGTCTGATAATCTTATTGCTTCCAGAAAGCCACCATCATCTTGCGAAAACTCCTTTTCATCATTGTTCTGATCCCTTTATTGTGCGGGGTGGGCTGGTGGTATTTCCATGAGCGGGCGTTGCCGGCTTACGCACCGGCCTACCGCGAATATGCTTACGTCAGCAATGGCAAGAGCAATACGGTGAGCGTGATTGATTTGCGGACGTTTGAACTGGCGAAGACGATTCCTGTGGGCACGGAGCCAACCGGGATTGCGGCAAATGGCAAGAAAAATGAAATTTATGTGGTTAACACGGGATCGAACAACGTCAGCGTAATCGATGCCGAAAAAAATTCAGTCGTGGCCACGATTGGGGTGCATGGCCGGCCTTACTTTATCGATGTTTCGGAAGATGGCAAGCGCGCGTATGTGGCGAACTCGGGGTCGGCAAATGTTTCAGTTATCGATTTGGAGAGGCGCGTCGTGCTCGGCAACGTGCGGGTGGGCTCCGAGCCAGGGCTGGCGCGGGTTTCGGGGGATGGGGCGACGGTTGTGGTCTCGAACCGCGGAGACAGTACGGTTTCTGTAATTGACGCGAAGTTGCTGCGGGTGCGTTCAACCCTCACGGTTTGCCAGCAACCGGAAGACATCGCGATCATGCCAGATTCGAGCAAAGCGTTTGTGGCATGTTCGGGATCGTCGCAGGTGGCGTCCCTCGCATTGGAAAGCGGGAGGACTTCGGGTGAGTTGACGGGGGACCACGTGCTTGCGTTGATGGATGTGGGGCGAACCCCAGTGAGTCTTGCGCTGAAGCCCGATGGCGGCGAACTGATCGTGTGCGATTTCGATTCGGACAGCATCTCAATGATCGAGACTGGGACCAATGAAGTCGGCAGCAGCACCCTGATCGGACAACATCCGACGCATGCCCTGGTCACGCGCGACAGCTCGCGGCTGTACGCGAGCAACTTTGGATCGAACAGCGTTGCGGTTTACGACATTGACCTGGGTAGAAGAATCGCCACATTGTCTGTGGGGAGCCATCCGGACGGGTTGGCGCTGTCGCAGGACGAAAATTATCTGCTGGTGCTGGATACACAGGCGGGTGACGTGACCGTGATCCAGAAGCGTACACCGCGAAAGCTGGAGCCCACGGAGTATTCCCTGTTAACCATGATTCCGGTGGGCGTGCAGCCGAACGGGATTGTGGTGAAGGCGTTTATGATGGGCGGGGCGGCGAAGAAATAATTGCGCTGGCGGACAACAGGTTTCTCGTCGCCGGTGCGGCTCCCCGGAATGACATCCTCACTTCTGAACCGCAACAATCTGGAGACGCTCGAAACTACACGAGATGTCTAGACTGTGGCCGGTCTCGCACAAAACTTATCTAATGCTGCTTTGAGCTCGGCGGCAATGGCGGCAGCTTCACGAGACTCGATGTCACGACGGGGCATCATGTAGACGAGTTGGCCGTCGCGCAGAATCGCGATTGAGGGCGAGGATGACGGTTGTCCTGTGAAATATCCGCGGGCGCGTTCGGTGGCTTCGAGGTCCTGGCCTGCGAATACAGTGAAGGCGTGGTCAGGATGAGTGGCTTTCTCGAGAGCCATGCGGACAGCGGGACGCATGCGGCCCGCGGCACATCCGCAGATGGAGTTCACGACCACCATGGTTGTTCCCGGGCCGGTCAGAGCTTGATCGACAGCGTCAGGAGTGCGCAGTTCCTCGATACCCAAACGGGTTAATTCTTCGCGCATCGGGATAACCATAATTTCCGGATACATTTGTGGACTCCTTAAAGTTTCGTTGCTGATTCAATTCTAACCTAGAAACCTCCCGAGCCGGACTTTTACGGGGCCGGCTGCGGAGTCTGCGATTTATCGAAGAAAGACGTGTGCCGCATCCTCGACCCGAATGGACGATTTATGCCGAGATCCATTCGAGATGTTATAGACCACAAGCAGATTCCCCTCGACGATGAGAATTTCTTTCTCGCTGACCCAGCCGACCAGAGTGCAATGCGTAAGGAATGCGGTGCGCCTCGGGGGATTGTCGACGACGCTCTTCACCTCGACCGCCGGGAGATCGAGCAAAGCTTTGCGAATGCGTAGCGATTCTTCGGGATTGGCTTGCCCTTCCTCCGATAGCTGAATCGGCTTGTTCGACGCGGCGGTGGCGGCGATTGTAACCGCTACCGACCCGAGATTGGGCGATACCTTACTGTTTGCGGTGTAGAAGCTTACGTCGTAGTCAGGATTTTTGTAAGCGACCTGTTCGTCGAAAACCGTAAGACTGTCTTCCCGGAGGCGGAGCAATGTTTGGTCATCGCTTTGATTTTCCCAGCCGCAGCAGGCGGTATCGGGAATCGCTTCGAGAATGGCCGCGGGACCGGCGGCATCCAAGATGCGTCGTAGTGGCGGATGAAGTGGCATCGCGCTCCATTTGCCGGAGTCTTCTTCGTAAAGTGCAGTTGCCTGGTAGACGGGCTGAGTTTTTGACGAGACGAAGCGGCTTACCAGAAAAAACTTCCCGACTCCGCCTTCCGGAGCCCATGTTTCTTCGTAAGGGCAGGTCTCTTCGCAGCCCCCGGTCGGGCACGGGCAATCGGGCAAAGCGATCGATGCCACATCTTGACGTGCCGCACCGGCCAGATCGGTTTGCCAAGCCTGCCAGGTATTTTTGGTGGAGAGATCAACGCCATCGCGCTGCAAACGGCGCGCTTGATTGGAAAACCAGAAGAGATGCGCGCCATCGGCAGAAAGAAATGGTGTCGGGGCCGACTCGGTTATGGCTAGATTCGATCCGGCTGTCGAGGTGACGCGGGAGACCTCGCGAGTGAGCGTGGTTACGGTGTGGCCGTTCGACAACCAAACTGTTTTACCGGCTGGGAGATCGTCTTCGGCGAGCGGAAGTGATACCGAAGGCGCAAACAGCATTTGGCCGAGACGATTAATTGAGAGTCCTTGCGATGAAGTAAGGACGTCTGCTGGAACTTTTATTATTGATTTAGGAGCGAAGGTTACGGGATCGTACTCCGCCATTTCGCCGGACGGGCGGAGCACCCAGAGGCGCCTCTGCTGTGCGGGGAGTAAAGTGGCCAAGGCAAGGATGATGCTCAGCGTTGCGATTGTATTCCGCAGGATCGATCTTTGTAGCTGCATTTGCCCACACCGTGCGGGTCGCGACAGTTTTGAATTAATCACTACGGACAGAACCGTACACTACGAAAAGCCTCAGTTCGGCTTCTGAAAACCCGCCAGCATGATTGTAACCGTCGACTCGCTGGCTCCGCAGGTCTTGCGTACAATGTATGTTGAATCCAGATGAGCACGCATCGAGAGAATCCAATGACTGCTACTTCGACTCAACCGGTACGTCCGCAGAATACTGCCGCACAGATGCCCGAAGTGCCGCTAACTACCGAAGGTTACAGCGTACTGCATCAGATGATGCGTTTCCGGTGGACAGCGTGGCGGGCTTTACCAGAAGCAAAACGAAATGAGATTGCCGAGGAATTCGGGGCCGCCCTTGGCGAAATGGAAAAGAATAAGGACGGACAGTCCGCTCTTTTCTCGCTAATTGGTCACAAGGGCGATTTGATGCTGGTGCACTTCCGAAAATCGTTTGCCGATCTTAACCAGGCAGAACTGAAGGTCGCGGGACTGCGGCTGAGCGAATATCTTGAGCCTACCTCTTCTTACCTTTCCATCATCGAGCTAGGACTTTACGATTCGACGCTAAAGATTTACAAGGAGCTCACCGATCAGGGAATCCAGCCGCACTCCGATCAGTGGAAGGCTGAGATTGAATGCAAACTTGATCGGCATCGCGAGGCGATGCATCCGCGCCTGTTTCCAGAGATTCCACCGAATCGATACATCTGCTTTTATCCCATGGATCGACGGCGAGGCGAGGACAAGAATTGGTATACGCTACCCATCGAAGAGCGGGCGCGTCAGATGAGCGATCACGGATTGGTGGGGCGACGCTACGCGGGCGAGGTCAAGCAGATTATTACTGGATCGATTGGTTTTGATGATTGGGAGTGGGGCGTTGATCTGTTCGCCGACGATCCGCTGGTCTTCAAGAAATTGATCTACGAAATGCGCTTTGATCACGTCAGCGCCGTCTATGCACTGTTTGGGCAGTTCTATGTAGGGGTGCGCTGTCCGGCGGCAGGGTTGGAGAAATTGCTGAGCGGAGAACTGCCGAAGTAGCTGCATCTCGAATTAAAAAACTCATTCACCACGGTGTCACAGAGACAGCTTTTTTGGGGTTGCTCCTCTGGGTCGGAGCCTGCCCTGAGCGAAGCCTAAGCGTGACTCTGTGGTGAACGATTTGAGGGAGAACTCATGGCGACGTTGGGATTAATTGAATATAAAGATGCCGGCCCGGAAGTACGGGCGGTTTATGACGACATCATGGCGACGCGTAAGACTGACTGGGTTAATAATTTCTGGAAGGCGATTGCGCACGATCCGGTCACGCTGAAGCGCACGTGGGAAGACATTAAACAGATCATGGCCCCTGGGGCGCTGGATCCGCTGATCAAAGAGATGATTTATGTTGCGGTAAGCGTGACCAATCAATGCCACTACTGCATCGCTTCCCACACGGTTTCAGCGCAGAAAAAAGGGATGACCGATGCGATGTTTAAGGAGTTAATGGCGGTCGTCGGCATGGCGAATGAAACAAACAAGATGGTGACGGGATATCAGGTGGAGATTGATGAGCAATTTAAGAGCGGTCGTTAGTCGGTAGGTCGTTCGTCGTTGGCAGAAACAACGAAGGCCGGGCTTCCGCCCGGCCCGATCCGCCTGTTTCATTTAACAATCTTCATTTGATGATCAGCCCTTGCACTAGCGTTCCAGAGGCGCTGTATCCGGGCCAGGAAATCGAAAACGCTCCGGTACCCGCTCCGCCCGCGGTACCGATGGCACTGAAGATCACGCTCGATCCGTCTTGCAATACTCCCGTTCCACTGACTTGAACGGTATTGGTTCCAACTTTCACGGTCGAGAATCCGGTCGTGTCAGTGAGCAGGATGTGCGCGGAAGTGTCGAGATAGCTTAGCGTCCCCTCGCGGATGCCGGATGTAGTCTTGGTTCCTACCAGGAAGCCGAGATTGCCAGTACCGCTTCCAAGGCTGAAGTAACCTGCACCGGTGCCCACGTTTGGAATCAGACCAGGTCCAGCGACTTGCTTGTTGTACCAAGTAAAGGCAGTGCCGGCGGTCACGTTATCTTCCGAAAACGCCATGTGGATCATGCCCAGCGGGTCGTGCGTTAACTCGGAATACTCGGCCAGTTCACGATTACCGGCAGGCACGCTGGTGTTGCAGTTCAGGCCCTGCGTGCAGATCGAGCCGTAGTGAACGACGCCCGCCATTTGATCCGCGGTGCCGGTAGTTGTACCGCTCGCCACGACGTATTGCACGGACGGTTTAGTGGTTGTGATGTTTACATAGGCGTAGAACATCTTCCACTTGGCATTCGCGAATATGCTCTGGCTGTTCGGATTGCCGACGACGTTAGTGCCGTACCAGAAAACTCCTACGTTGCCCTGGTCGCCTGCAGTAAGCCACGGAAGCATGGCGGTCGCAGTTGCGGCGTCTGCCGGATTGTTTACCTGCAACGCCTTTGACCAGGTCTTGCCGCCATTGGTCGACCAAATCACGTAGACATTCTGCCCGGTCTGATTGCCGTTGGTGTCGAGCTGCTGCATGCTGAAGGCGACATACAGATTGCCATCGTTATCCACCGCAATGGGAGTGAATACGTTGCCTACGGCCGCTCCCGGCGGCGCAGTGAAAGCGAGAGTTGAAGTGAAATTTAGTTTCGACGGCGGCGCGCCGGAAGGCAGTGCCGGCAGGTTGCAGGGCGCAGCGCACGATGCAACGTAGAGATCTACTCCGTCGGCGGATGTGAAGGTTGTGTAGACAGAGCTATTCGGACTGGGCCCGCCCAAGTAGCCCGGATAGGCAACGATATTCGAATGGAAGCCAGTTTCCGGCGTGCCTGCCAACAGCGACTGATTGATGACCGCTCCATTGGGATAGGTGATTCCCCCGTCATCAGACTCAGTAACGATCAGGCTGTCGGTGCCGTTTAACGCAGCGCCCAGTTGCAGCGTGATCAAATAATCGCGCGAGGTGCCTGCTCCTGCAAGCCACATGCGGTCGACAACTTTCGCCGGAGAATCTCCCAGGACAAACGAGTTGCCTTCATTGGTAGAAGTCTGCAGATCGATATCAGCCAGATTCAAACTGGAGTAATACAAACGGCCTGTGCTGTCGCCCAGAATTTGATTCGCGGCAAATGGAATACCGACAGCCAGGTCTTCGTCTCCTCCGCCGGCTGACTGGTCAGGCTTGCCAAGATAGGTGAAGGTGTTGCCGTAGTCAGTGGAGCGCCACAGATCCGATCCTGCTGGAACGCCTTCGATCGCCGAAACGTAAATGTTTCCGAAAGGGTCAATCACGATGCCGGGTTCCACGTCCTGTCCCGCCGACCCAGAGGAAGACGTCGCGATCAATTGCTGATCCGAAGTGAACTCGAACATCTGCGGACCGAACTTGCCATCGGGATCGAGCGTATAAGTGCTGGCGATGGTTTGGATCGGTGGAGGTGTGGCCTGCAGCGTAACCGTGCCTGTATAAGTAGTGCTGGGGACGCCGCCTGACATGCTGGCGTAAATTGTGTAGACGCCATTGGCCGGATGTTCGAGCCGGGTGAGTTGGCCGGTGACAAAACTGTTCGCCGAAGTATCAATCACCGCGCCATTGAAATAGTCGTACATGTCGAATTCATTGGTGTTGCCGGTCCACGCGAATTGAATGTTTACGCGAAAGTTTGGGTGCAAGGTGCGAAAGGAATTCGAGACGTTGACAGTCAGAGTAAACACGTCGCAGTAGCCTGCGGTCTGGCACGTGGAAGGATCGAAATTAGCCGGATTTTCGGTAGTCGTGGTGCCGGTATAGGTGACCGTACCACTTGCCGAAAGCGTGCCAGATGACGGCGTTGCGGCGAGAAGCACTCGCGGCACCATTAAGTTAGAGACGGCCAGCAATGCTGCAACGAGACAGCCAAAGGCAAACCTGTTGTTCCGCATCTGGATACCCTCTGCCCCTAGGCTAGGGGACGGTTTTTTGCCGGGAAGGCTTAACTCCGGCGTTTGAACAAATATGACTGCCAGCTGCGGGATGTTATGGCTAGACTTTAGCGATTGGCCATAGGGGATTTTCCTGAGGTACGCGGAAATTAAACTTGAGGAAACGAACCACTTTTCTCGGCGCCAAGGCGACGTTTAACTCGGCCGCACGGATGCGCGCTTGAACTTGAACTCATGGCGTTTCATATCTACCTTTCGGCCACGGAAACGCACCCCTTCGGCTTCCAGGCGCAGCCGTTGTTCGATGGCGGAATCGCCGCGCAGCTTGATTTCTCCGCCCGCACCTAACACGCGCTGCCAGGGCAAGTTGAATCCTCGATGCAATACCTGCGCGACTTGGCGAGCCATTCCCGGAAGGCCAGCGGCTCGAGCAATTGCTCCGTAAGTGGAGATCTTGCCCCTTGGAATCTCGCGAATGGCGGCTTCGATCCGCATCCGGATTTTCGAAGATTTATCGGGAGCGGATGGGTCCGAAGATCGGGCGGGGCGTGGGTTTGCTCGGCGTTTCCCCGACATATTGCTTCCCTCTTTATTGCTATTGTTTTTTTTCTTCACAGCGAAATCCAACCGATGCGGATTAGCCAGAGTGATCCAATGGAAACAATTAGCCACAAAATTATTCCTTGCAACAATGGTCGAGGGCCGACGCGCTTGATGGTGGCCACTGAAATGCCGGTACCGATCAGGAATAAGGTGGCGGTTAATCCAATCTTCGCGAGCTTAACCGCGAGGACGTAGGCGGGCGCCCCGGCCCGCAGATAGGTATTGCATACTGCCGCCAGGCAGAACAACCCGATGAACCACGGCCATTGAATTTTCGCCTTGGCGCCGCGCACCATCGCGGTAGCGAGCGAGACTGGCACGATCCACAGAGCTCGCGCTAGCTTCACAGTGGTCGCAATGGCGAGAGCCTGAACCCCATACTTGGCGGCCGCCCCCACCACGGAACTGGTGTCATGAATGGCGAGGGCGGCCCAAAGTCCAAACTGCGATTGCGTCAGTCGAAGCGCCGCGCCGATGGCGGGAAAAATCAGCAGGGCTACAGAATTCAGCACAAAGACGGTGCCAAGCGCTACGGCCATCTCTTCGTCGCTGGCGTGGGTGATGGGACCGACGGCGGCGATCGCGCTGCCTCCGCAGATCGCCGTACCGGTCGAAATAAGAAACGCAGGAACTCGCTGCACCCTCAGCAACGCTCCCAAGCCCATTCCGATGATCAAGGTGAAAGTGATTCCCAGCATGGTGTAGACGAAGCCGCTGCGGCCAGCGTGAACGACCTGATGGAGGTTCATTCCGAAGCCGAGTCCCACCACAGAGGCTTGGAGTAAGAATTTGGACAACACTCTAGAAGCACGAACGTAAGGATGTTTAAGTGCCAACCCGAATATGAGGCCAATGGTCAGGGCGACGGGCGGAGACACGAAACCGCTGGCACTGACCAGCAGGCAAAGGATGAAGACGACGCGCGAAAGCATTCGTGGGCGAGCAGTTTTGGCTATAGAGCTTATGGGCCGCGATCTTTACTGCGATCTCTACTGCGATCTTTATTATGATCGCACGGTTTGCAACGACGACTGGTCCCGCCTAGGCCGCCTCGCGAAAGGAATCGACCGCTTCCGCCTCTGAGTTGTACACATCGAAAACCGTCAGCAGCTTGGTGACTTGCAACAGATCGCCTACGCGCTTGGTTAAATTGACAAGCTTGATGGTACCTCCAGCGTTTTGCGCTGTGGTGCGCAGAGCGACAAGTGTGCCTAGTCCGCCGGAGTCGATGTAGTTGACTTCGCCGAGATTGAGCACGATACGATTATTCTCCGACACTGCTTTCTTGACCGTATCCCGCAACAGCGAAGATTCTTCGCCAAAGACGATCCGGCCATTGCAATCGACGATCTGAACGCCATCCTTGGTTCGTGACGCTAGCTTGAGTTGCATAAGGAACTCCTTCACCGCGCAGATCTTATAATCATAATTCTTAGTTTTTGGTTTCTTGTTTTTGCTCTTGCGATTGAGCCTCACCGCATTCGTGACGGCACTAGCCTATCCCCTGGGCCGCGATTTTAGCAAGGATCTCTTCGATAGTTCCCCGCAGATAGTCCCCCGCTGGCGAGACATGGGCATCGACTTCCCGAATAAGAATGCAGACTATTCTTCGAATCTACTCAGGGATTTGAATAATGGAGCGTTAAAAAATGCCATACGTAAAGCACCGTAGGGCGCTGTGGATTCACCTTAGGGAATTCAGCATCCCGGGCTGGGTTTGTGACTTTTGTACATTCGTGTCCGATCAAGGAACCAACCCGCTTCCCCCTCGCCGTCATCCAATTCCCCTAGTCCGGAGGGGTCTGCGCGTCATGAGACGACGATCGATTGGGTTCGCTGTGACTGGCCTGTTGGCTGTGATGCTAACGGGATGCCAGGGTTTGCGGCCGGCTCCTGTGACGACCGGAACTACTACGTATCAATTGACCGTTACCGCGCCCGCTTCGAATCAAGGAACAATCACGAGCGCTCCCGCGGGAATTAATTGTCCCACTACGTGCTCAGCAAGCTTTGCGCAAGGCACGCAGGTCACCCTGACTGCGACTGCCGGGACTGGTTACTTTTTTGCGGGATGGAGCGGCGGCGGTTGTTCGGGTACCAGCACGTGCAGCGTGACCATGACCGCGGCAACGAGCATCAGCGACAGTTTCACAACCGGGTTAGGACTTACGGTGACTGAGGCTGGCGGCGGAACGGGAACGGTGACGAGCACTCCAGCGGGAATCAATTGCTCTACGGCCACGACGGCCACTTGCACTGCGAATTTTGCATCGGGCACGGTAGTGACGCTCAGTGAGACTCCCGCCACGGGCAGCACATTCGCGAGTTGGTCGGGAGCGTGTACGGGCACGGCGGCCTGCAGCGTGACGTTGACGGCCGCGAGCGCCGTGACAGCAACTTTTGGCGGGTCGCTGCAGAGTATTAATCACATTATTTTCTTCGCCCAGGAAAATCGGTCGTTCGATCACTACTTCGGCTACATGCGGCAATATTGGGCGAACCAGGGCATTCCGGACCAGGCGTTCGATGGATTGCCGCAGTTCAATCCGCCTGCTAATCCCGCGCTCATTCCTACGGTGCCCGGTTGCGATCCTTCGCAGCCTCCGCCAGTTGCTTGTCAAGCAAGTCCAAGTGCAACTCCAGTCCCGTCCTTCCACATGCAATCCATATGCACGGAGGAGATAAGCCCCTTCTGGAATGAAGCTCACGTCGACTGGAATTACTCCGCTCCGAGTGGTTCGACCGGGCTGTTGAACGGATGGGCACAGGCAGCGGCAAACGATGCCCGGCAGTATTATCTCCAGCCGGTCCACGACGTGAATGGCTACCGGAGCATGGGCTATTTCACCGACGCCGATCTTAACTATTACTATTTCATGGCTAGCAAGTTCGCTACGTCGGACCGCTGGTTCGCACCCGTGATGAGCCGTTCCCAGCTCAACCGTATGTTTGTTCTGGCGGGCACTTCGGCGGGCCACGTTTATCCCTTGGCGCCGCCAGAAGGGCCCCTCAGTAACAAGACCATTCTCGAAGCGCTACAGGACGCGGGAATTACCTGGAAGGTCTATGTAAACCCGAACTCCACCGATCCCACCACCGGGACGAACTGTTCCTCGCTTACCGGAGCTGCACAGAACAAGTGCCTTGCGAATGTTTCCTACATCAACATGTTCACGTATGAAGCGACCATCCAAGCCACGCCCGCTCTATACCAGAATTTCGTCCCCACGACCCAATTCCAAAGCGATTTGCAGAACGATATCTCTTTCGCTCAAGTCGTATTTATCGAGCCAGCGTCGGACGCGGGGCTCGATGAGCATCCCACAGACAGCATAACGGGCGGCGTAAATATCCAGGCGGGAGCCGCGTACGCCGCGAGCCTGATCAATGATCTGATGACCAGCCCAAGCTGGAAGGATTCAGCGATGATCTTTACCTACGACGAGCCCGGGGGTTTTTACGATCACGTGCAGCCGCAGCCGGTTCCGGTTCCTGACAGCTTTCCTTATCCCATAGACCTTCAGAATTCCTACGATGCGTGTTATGGCATGACCGCGACATCGGGGGTGTGCAGCTTTGGCATGACCGGCTACCGTATCCCGCTGATTGTGATCTCGCCTTTTGCCAAGAAGAACTTCGTTTCCCACACGCTACGAGACTCTACCGCGTGGCTCAATCTAGTTGAAGAGCGCTTCAAGATTTCACCGCTTACGGCACGTGATGCCTATTGGAGTACGACTAGTCCGGTCGCCACGATGGATGAGTTTTTTGATTTCACGCTTGTGCCGTGGGCTACCCCGCCATCGCCACCGGCTCAGGTCACAAACGGGACCTGCTCTCTCGCCGCACCCACTCCATAAACGGATTACTCCCCACCACCGTCGAGCGCACTACTCGCGGCTGTGAGCATGGATACAGAAGGACTCTGCAAGAGGAAATAAGTTCCTCCACATGAGCTGTATAATTGTTTTTCCTGCTCATGAGCTACACGGTCCTCGCTCGTAAATATCGTCCCCAAAAGTTCTCCGACGTAATCGGCCAGGAGCATGTCACCCGCACCCTGCAGAACGCCCTGGAACAGGGCCGGACCGCGCACGGTTACATCTTCAGCGGCCATCGCGGTATTGGAAAGACCACCGTTGCCCGAATTCTCGCGGCCGCCCTGAATTGCCGCGCGTCCGATAAGCCGGGGGCGGAGCCTTGCGGCGTGTGCGAATCCTGCACGGAGATTCGCGCGGGAAACGCCGTTGACGTGATTGAGATCGACGCCGCCACCAACCGCGGCATCGATGAAATCCGCGAACTGCGCGAGGCCGCGCGCTATCGCCCGGCGCGAGACCGCTTCAAGATCTATATTCTCGACGAAGCTCATCAGATTACTGACGCCGCCTTCAACGCGCTGTTGAAGACTCTGGAAGAGCCGCCGGACCATATTGTTTTCATGCTGGCGACAACGCAGCCGGAAGACATTCCGCAGACCATTCGCTCACGTTGTCAGCATTTCAGTTTTCGCGCCGTAAAGTTTGACGCCATCGTCGCCCAACTGCGCGACCTCGTCAGTCGCGAAAGCCTTGAAGCGGACGACGACGCTCTCGCCTTGTTGGCTGAAGCCGGCGACGGTTCCATGCGCGATGCGCTATCGATTCTCGATCAAGCTATTGCATCGGCCACAGGAAAGGTCACGGCGGATTCGGTGCGGAGTCTTGTCGGCGCGGCGCCCGCTCACATTCTTGAGGAAGTGATGCAGGCGGTGGCGCGAGGCACGAGTGACGAAGTGCTGCGGCAAGTCGACCATCTCATCAGCGAAGGGCACAGCCCAACACATTTCGCGCGGCAAATGGTGCGATTCCTGCGGAACGCTACTGTGGCCAAGATCGCAGGCAAGGACTCTACGTTGCTGCAGATATCAAGCGACGAGCGCGAGCGCGTGGAGCGCGTCGCTGATCTTTTTGGAGAAGAAGACCTGACGCGGCATTTACAGATCATGCTGCGCACGCATGGGGACTTGGGTTACAAGCAGGAACAGCGCTTTCATTTGGAGCTGGGTTTGCTAAAGATGGCGCACGCCCAACGGTTACTTCCGATCGAACAACTACTCAGCGAGGTTGCTGGTTCTTCGAGCATCGGGAGCAGCGCCGGGAATGCTCCGAAACCATTTGCGCGGCCCTCGATTGTTGCCACAGCGCCAAGTGTCGCGGGCGAAGTGCGGCGCACTGAGGCAATCGGGCCCGCTCGTCCGAATCAGGTTTCTCCGTTTGCGGCGGATTCGGCGCGCAAGGGCAGTCCGCGGCAGGAGTCAGCGGCGGATTCAGTTTCGGCAGGATCTCGCATCGTGGCCGGCGGAAGCACGCCAGCACGCGTGATTATGGGCTCTGCCGCGCCCGCTCTCGGAGAAAGGAACACGGAACTTCAGTTAGCTTCGAGACCAGAGCGGCAGGCTGACGCGCAAGGTTTGGCGGCACCGCAAACGGCGCCAGCAACGGCTACGTCCCCTGCATTCACAGCGCCCGTTGAGAGGCTGCAGGCCGCCGTGCTGCAAGCGCTTGCGGACGGCAATCAACGCATCCTGGTCTCGATGTTGGAAGCGGGCGACTGGTCGGTGGAAGGAAATGAACTCGTGATCAGAGTTTCAGAGTCGCAGACCGTAATCGATATGTCGCTGAGTGCTGACGCCCGGCGATTAGCGATTGCCTCGGCGAGCGGGGTTCTGGGACGTGCCGTCAAATTGAGGATTGTTGCCGGTGCAGCTGTGACATCAACAACGGCAAAGCGCA
Organism: Acidobacteriota bacterium; assembly: GCA_013289765.1. Lineage (GTDB taxonomy): Bacteria > Acidobacteriota > Terriglobia > Terriglobales > Acidobacteriaceae > Sulfotelmatobacter. The sequence goes on along the minus strand of JABCZI010000014.1, from coordinate 77,090 downwards.
ACGGGGCCACCAATGCAGCTTCGGGACAGGGCGGCCGTAGCCGGGCGGAGCAGGATTCGGTAGTCCGGCGGCTGCAAGAAAAATTCGGCGCAGAAATTCGTACAGTCATTGATTACAGAGAGAAACGGTAGATAAATCGGCGACAGGCTCCCGCTTCCCGCAGGTTAACTTCGGGCCGGAAGCCGGGTGCCGGAAAGCGGAAGCCGAGGTCCCTATGGACGGATTTAATTTGCAAGAGCTGATGTCGAAGGCCAAGTTGCAGTACGAAACCCTGCAGAAGAAGATGCAGGAAACGGTAGTTGAGGCTTCTTCTGGCGGAGGCACCGTCACTGCGAAGATGGATGGGCGAAAACAACTTCTTAGCCTGCGCATCGATCCCGAAGCGGTGAAGTCGGGCGATGTTGAAATGCTTCAGGATCTGGTTCTCGCGGCGGTCAACGAGGCCGCACGGAAAATTGATGGGGCCATGCAGTCGACGGTGGGCGGAATGCTGGGCGGAATGGGCATCGGCGGGCTTTAGCCACTCACAAAATTCCTATGTCTAAATTTGCGGAGCCGATGTCGCGGCTGATTGATGAGTTGAAGAAGCTGCCGGGCGTCGGCTCGAAGAGTGCTCAGCGACTGGCCTTCTATATCTTGCGCGCCAGCGATGAAGACGCCGAGGCGTTGGCCGCCGCGGTGCGCGACGTCAAAGCCAGTCTGCGATTGTGCTCGGTATGCAACAACATTACTGACGTTGACCCTTGCATTTACTGCACCAGCGCAACTCGGAACCAACGGCTTGTATGCGTGGTCGAAGAGCCTACCAATATCGCATCCATCGAAAAAACCAAGCACTTCAATGGCGTATTTCACGTACTACACGGCGCCATTTCTCCCCTGCACGGAATTGGGCCTGACCAATTGCGAATCAACAACCTCATTGCGCGCGTCGATGCGGGCAACGTGGATGAGGTGATCATCGCGACCAATCCTACGGTGGAAGGCGAGGCAACTTCCACGTATCTCTCGCAGCAGCTTAAGCGCGCGGGTGTGAAAGTTACGCGCATCGCAATGGGCATTCCGGTGGGTAGCGATATCGAGTACACCGATGAGATCACAATGCTGAAGGCGATGGAAGGGCGGCGGGAATTGTGAATCGGCTTCCGCTTTCCGGTAACCGCGTCACACACGGCTAGCAGGTCACATCCGGTTCCAGGAAAACATTGGCTTCTTCTTCCGCCGCCCCTAACCCTTCTGGCAGGGTCCCTCGGTTGTATTCCGCCATGCGGTTCTTCCACTTCAAAAAGTCGGTAATGCTCTGCGGTTCCACGCGCACCTCTACGCGGCGCAAGCTCGCCAGCAGCAGATTCATTTCGTAGCGAAAGCCAGTGGCGCTCCGAAGATCCTTTGCCGAGGAATGCGCCGTCTGAATTTTGCCGTTGCGATATTCGAGTAATCCCCAACCGATCGGCAGTTCTTCGTGGCGCACCAGTGCGGCGGGGACTAGATAGAAGCGCTCGCATCCCACTCCGTCCGCAGGCTTGACTCGGAAAGGTTTGGCCCGGTCGGCAAGAAAATCAGCGCGCGTGACTTTGCACTCGACCAGCACGGAATGGCAAGCGCGCTTCCAGCCGATAGCATCCGGCATTTCCCCGCTAACGCAAGCCTGCTCTGAGAGGACGACTCCGCAGCGGTAGCGGCGCAGCCAGTGGACAGCTTTCTCGACTAGTTGACCGTGGGTCATAATTCGGCTTCTGGGTTTCTGGGATTCTGGGCTTCTGGGCTTCTGCTTCAGGCCAAGCCAGGAAAGCCCAGAGAAACAACAATACTTGTATCTGGAGAAATTGGGGCGCGAAAGTATCTGACTCGCTTCCGATGGAATCGCTCAGTCCTGTAACCGCGAAAGCAGCCATGACCAACTCAGCGGATTTGACGGGAAGCCGGTCTAGCTGGGAGAGCCATTGGCCTGACTAGTACGGGCCGGTGGAGAACCGTTTCCAGCAGGTGACGTTCAGCCGCGATGGTTCGGGCGCCAGATCCCAATAGCGTATAACCTTCGGCGACGATCACTAGCGGTTCATTTCGATCATGCCCCGGCAGCTTGCGCAGAAATCCTGCTGTGCGTTTCCGATAAGTTTTTTCCGCCTTGCCCTGAATGCCTTCCACTTTAACGCGGCGGATGTGACCGTCGTGTGCAGCGTCAAGGGCATTGGCAAGCCGGAGAATCGCCGCGAGCTGGATGGTTGCTTTTTGCTCGTCGGGGAGAAGATCCCGCAATAACTGGTGCCTTCTTGTGGGCAACGCTCCGCGGTGAAAGCGGGCTACGATAGCGGCGCGACGAAATTCAGCCGGCCGCCAGCCGAGCGGATTGCCGTGGGATTGAATCAGTTTGAGGGATTTCTTGTGATGATTCTTATTACCCTTGAACTTACCAACGTCGTGCAACAAAGCGGCGGCCAGCAGGCTGGATCGGGCAGAAGACGCATCGATTGCGGGCTGCCATGCAGCGAGTAGGCCATCGTAGAGTTGGAGGGCGAGACTCGCGACGCGCTCGGAGTGAGCAAAATCAGGATCAAGGCTGTTCGCCCAAAGCTTCATGCGGCGGGTCGCAAGGTCCTGAACTTGCTTGCCCTGCGGGAGCGCCGAGCGCCATACCAGCCAGAGAGAATTTTCGCCGACCATTTTCGCGCGATAGCCGTCGATGCGTTTTGAACGCTGCGAGAGAATTCGTTCGCGCCAGAGGCCTCGGGAGTCGTCGTCGGGAAAAATCTGACAAGCGAAAGCAGTCGACCAGAGGACGTCGAGGTCGTGAACGTCGCCCAGCAAGTCCTGCATTTCTTTGAGATCATCGCTCCAGAGTTTGTGCTCAGCGGGAAGAAAGTTCTCAACGGTATAACGGAAGCGCTTGATGCCAATGCGGAGGCTGTGAAAAGCGGTTTGAGAACGGTTACGCAAGGCGCGGGCGTGCAACTGACGGGCTTCGGTCCAACGCTCAAGCGCGAGGTGCTTGAACAGAGGACTCTGGGGACGGATGCGGGAAGCGGATGCCGGAAGAGACTTGCTCCAGCGGCGCCATTGCTTGCGATCGAATTCTCCGAGAGCCGATTGAGATTCATGTTCTTGTTCTTGCTCGCGCGCTTTGAGAATTCTGAGCAATGCTTGGGCCGCCGCGTCTTCGGAGTTGTCTTGTGGTTCGCCTGACTCTGCGGTGGGGTCAAGGTTCTGGTTGGCAGCCTGGACAGGGAGGGAGAAGGGCCGCTCCGTATAGGATTTATTTGTCTTACTTTGTTTTTGTTCTTGTTTTTGTTTTAGTTTCTCAACCCACTCCTCCATTACATGGATGTCCCGGAGATCACCCAGGCGCTGAAACAGCCGCTTGCCGGCCTTCTTCATGTTTTTCCAGTCGGGATCGGGATCGAGCGCCATCAAGCCATCGGCCAGGGAACGGCAGCGGCGCAGCGCAACGCGCAGATCGTGAACCGAATCCGGATTGAAGTCGGCCGCCACGTTATCGCACTCCTCTAGAACCTGCAACATCCAGTAACGGAGGCCGGTAGTCTTCTTCGACCGAGTTGCGAGAACAGGCGAGGCGAGCATCAAGAATAATTGCGACTTAGATTTTTGGGTCAATCCACGAACAAAAGGTTGACGATACGCGGAAGAGGCCGTCTGTTCAACCCCGTCCGCCGTACACCAGCGCCTGGGAGTTCAGGCTAACGAGGAAGGTAACGGAATCACTGGAGTAACGAGTGTGCGCGCGCATAGAACAGCGCGAGATCAGAGCCGGTGGGCATGTTTACACTTTTCGCGGGGCTAGACTCCGAGGCGGTATTGGAGAAATCTGCCCCGAGCCAGCAAGAGCCGGCGGCGAAATATTATTGCGCTACGCCCGAGGGCGCGGCGAAGGCCTTCGTCGTTGCGAAGCAGCCCTAACGTCATGCACGCTCTTCCGCAGACGGAAGTAAATGCAATCGTGCATAACCCGGTGTGCCGACTTCCGTGGGCCTTAAGGAAGCCTGACTCCCTCTGCCGCTACGTATCGCCCCTCAGAACACAATTTTCAGGGCGAACTGAATTTGGCGTTCTGGGATGGTTGTCTTAACCAGCACACCCGCGGTCGCGCCTGCCAGCGACGTTCCGGTCGCATCGAAGATGTCGGTATTGCCATCACCCGGTCCCGGGGGTGCAAAATTGGGATGGTTAAGAACGTTAAACATTTCCACGCGGAACTGCGCGTTAAAGTTTTCCGAGATTCGCGGGATGCGATTGTTTTTGAAGATCGAGAAATCCAGATTGGTGATGCCCGGACCGTTCAAAATATTGCGTCCGGAGTTCCCGCGGAGATTGAAGCATGTCAAAGGCGAGAGATTCGCAACCGGAGGATTGTTAGCGTCTCCGCGAATCGGCACCCCCAGGCTTGGCGGAGTGGGATCACAATAAGCATTCCAGAACGCGTCATTCGGCGCGAGTGGAACCGTGAAGCACTGCGTCTTGACGTAATTGAACGGGTTGCCGGGGTTGGTAAGCGTCTTACACCCGGGGCCGCTCAAGCGGTTCGGATAGGCATAGTCATCACTGCTGAGCGTGTTCGCGGGGTCGCCGCCAGTTCCCCAAGTCGGAGTGAAAGGCACGCCATCACTGGCCGTGAAGATTAACCCAAGCTGCCAGCCGTCGGTTACCCAACGCGCTGGGCCGGTAAACGACTTTGGCGTGGGAACTCTCCACGTGCCGTTCAGAACGAGGTTCCGACCAACGTTGAAATCGGAAAGGCCGCGCGTTAAACGCGTATCGAAATAATTCAAGCTGGAGATGGAATTGCCAAAAGCGTCGCCAGCCAGCGTCGCAGAACTGGTATCCATACTCTTGCCCCAGGTAAAGCTGCCCTGTACCTGGAAGTTATGGCTCATGCGTTTGACCATCTGCAGTTCGAGGGCGTTGAAATAAGATTGGCCGTCGTAAAACGTGGCGTGAATTGAGCCAAAGTTCGGATTAATGGTCGACGGTGCATTCCCGGCATTAGGTCCGGATATAAGGTTTCCATTGACATCTACTTGCGGCCAGACATATCCGGCGGAAGTCAAGGTCGGCATAACCAGATCGGCTTCGTCCACGCGGAAGGGTTGATGCACGCCTCGCGAGCCCACGTAAGCGGCCATGGCCGCAAGGCTCGGAGTAAGTTCGTACTGCAAACTTAGGTTCCATTGCGCGACATAATTGCGCTTTGGATGGGAGTCAATATACGCGGAACGCAATTTGTTCGGAGTGATTGACGATGTGGGTATCTGAAAGAAATCAAGATTGGGAGTTGCACCTCCGGTAGGAAAACTTTTCGAGAAATATTGGAAGAACGGAGAGGCCTGGTCTTCCTCAATGATGAACTGATACGGCAGCGGCAAAACATCGAACAATCCAACCCCGCCGCGCACCGCCAATTTTCCGTTGTGAAATGGATCCCAGGCAAATCCCACGCGTGGCTCAAAGTTATGCAGCGTGGGGTTCGCGAAGAACGCGCCCTTCGTCCCGCAACCTGCCACCAATACTCCGCAGGCCGGGAGCGCGTCGCTAAGATTGCGGAGATTGACCAGCTTGCCGTTGATTTCTGAAGGAACCGTCGACATCTCGTAGCGCAGACCTAAATTCAACGTCAAGTTGCGCAGCGCACGCCAATCGTCCTGCAAGTAACCGCCGATAATGCTCTGGCGAAGGTCGCGAGTGGTCGGTCCACCCGGTACGCCGCCTCCAAACTTGCTGGGATTGTTGTTCAGAAGAGAATTCAAATTCTTAAAGGTCCAAACCCCGTTGGCATCGCTGTGAGCGGTAATTTGGAATAGCATGCGCTCGAACGCCGCGCCGAATTTTATCGAGTGTTTGCCCTTCGCCCAGGAAGCATCGTCGTACCCTTGAAATGAATTCCAATCGTACATGTTGGCCGGCAGTCCCCCGACTCCGCCCGACATGGACGTAAGACCCGTGACGTTTACGACCGACGCATTACGCCCATCAAACGAGCCCAAGGAAGTATCGCCAGCCGCCGGGTTTAGCGCTTTTACGCCGACATCGTTATTCACAAACTCGTGATTAAAGCCAAACCGAACCGCATTCACAAAGTTCGGCGTGAAGCTGTGCGTCTCCTCAGCGGCGACGATCTGCCGCGATGACTGGGTGCTCAGTTGCACGTTGCCCATCGAGTCAGGTGAAGTGTAGGGCGTCTTGTCGTACACGTAAGTTCCGAACACGCTGTCCTTCTCGGAGATTTTGTGGTCGACGCGCGTCGTGACAAAATTTTCTGTGACGATCTGCTGGCTGGAGTAGGTAAATTGGCACACGGTGTCTGTGGGGGAACAACTGGAATTTGGGAGAGGGTAAAGTGCGAGGTACTTTAAGACTTGAGGATCCGTAACCAGAGCCCGCGATGCCAGAGACGGCACGATGTTCTTATTAGTGATTCCCTTCGATTGCCGGATGCCTTCATAATCGGCAAAGAAAAATGTGCGGCTCTTGATGATCGGACCGCCGATCGTGCCTCCAAACTGATTTCGCTTGAAAGGCGCTTTCCGTATATTTCCGGCATCCTCAAAAAAGTTTGCCGCGTCGAGTGCACTGTTGCGTATGAATTCGTATCCGCTACCGTGGAAAGCGTTGGTTCCTGAACGCGTGATCGCGTTGACTACGCCTCCGGAAGTCTTGCCGTACTCCGCCGAATAATTGCTTGTGAGGACGGAAAATTCCTCGATGGCATCCACCCCCAGGTTTCCACCAAGAACGCTGCCAGGGGCTCCATTCGCATAATCGTTGATGCTGATGCCATCGATACGATAATTATTTTGCTGCGGGCGCGCGCCAGAGATGGTCAACTGTTGGCCAAAACCGCGGTTGCCGCGATCCGATCCGCTCGAGAAGCTGGGTTGTGTTTGGATGGTCGCTACGCCAGGTTGCAGGGCTGCCAAGTCGGTCCAACTGCGGCCGTTCAAAGGCAGCTCGCGGACAGTCGTGGCGTTGACGGTCGCACTGATCTCCGAACTGGTGAGCTCGACTGCGGGCGCTTCGCTTGTTACCTCTACCCGGTTTACTACTACGCCAACCTCTAGAACCAGATCAAATACAGGCTGTGACCCGACGTTGATCACAATTCCTTTTTTAATCTCGGTGTTGAATCCGGCAGCTGAAACTGAGACTTCATAATTTCCCGGCAGAAGATTCGCCGCCGTATAGAAGCCATCGGCATTCGTAGTGACGCTTCGAGTGATTCCCGTCGCTGAATTTTTGATCTCAACATTGGCGCGGGGGACGGCGGCGCCGGAGTGGTCAGTTATGGTTCCCGATAGTGAACCGCCGGCAACCTGAGATCGCACAGGACGCGGTAACAGCAATGAAAACCCGACCAGCAAAGTGAACATCGCACACCTAATCCCCCGCAGTTTCATTTGAAACATTCCCCCTCGTTCCCTGTTCTCAAGCCACTGCTGTGGCTTTTCCGGCTGTGAAGATGAAAGTTGTCTGGGTGCTAAGTGAGTAACCGTGCAGAACGGATAAATGTGCAATTTCATTTCGCTCGGCGGCGTCAATACCCTAAGAAACTCGCCGCGTTCAGCGAACTCGACGTACTCTACGTGAATTGCATTTAGATGGAAAACGAATTCTTTTTATCATCGCAATCGATAACCCGTATACTATTTGATAAACATTATTTATATGCGTTGCCTTAAAGCTGTGCTATCTACAAAGGACTGCCAGCGCGCTTGCACCAGACTTCTGCTTTGTGGCGCTTAAGATTCTGCCCGCGTTATCGACGATGTCGGATTTGTAATCGGGGAGAGAGGTCGCTAAGCTGTCACAATCTTTTACCGCCCCCGGTGAGAGCGAGGACCGGACGGAAGCTCATGGCGCGATGAAATTAAAATTCCTAATTGGCGCGGGCGTTATTGTACTCGTGGTCGCGGCACTCAGCGGCTGTACTCACTTCGGTTGGATTGTTCTTGCCGGGCCATGGTTCGCAATTCTGCGATGGATTGCGATCATTCTGTTTGCCGGCTACGCCCTGGAACGGCGCTCGCTCACTGTCTGGATTTTCCTTGGAATAGTGGCGGGAGCGGAGTTTGGCTACGACTGGCCGGGAGCGGCTGTACCACTTCAAGTACTCGGAACGATTTTTCTACGCCTCATCAAAGTAATTATCGCTCCACTCCTTTTCGGAACATTGGTGGTAGGAATCGCGGGACATGCGGACTTGAGAAAAGTTGGTCGCATGGGGCTTAAAGCCGTGGTGTACTTCGAAATCGTTTCCACTATAGCGCTGGTTATCGGCTTCGCTGCGATCAGCATTACGCGGGCTGGAGCTGGCGTGCACCTTCCGTCGGGCGTCAACACAGAAAACATAAGTGCCGCCCCGCATTTGATCAGTGAGTTACTGACAAACATTTTTCCCGAAAATATAGCGAAGTCGGTTGCCGAAGGCCAGATTCTGCAGGTAGTGGTGTTCAGCGTTCTTTTTGGTGTGGCACTGGCCATGGTTCCGGAGCCGAAACGGCGACCTCTATTAACATTTGCCGAAGGCCTCTCAGAAACGATGTTCAAGTTCACGAATATCGTGATGCTTGCCGCGCCGATCGGTGTCTTTGGGGCGATGGCCTACACCGTGGGACGAATGGGAATGGGAGTTTTGCTTCCACTCTTAAAGCTGCTATTGACCATGTACGGCGCGCTGGTGGTCTTTGCGGTGTGTGTGCTTCTTCCAATTTGCGTCGCGCTGGGTGTTCCTCTCCGCAGGTTCCTGAAAGCGGTGGTCGAGCCAGTCACAATAGCATTTGCAACCTCGAGTTCAGAGGCTGCTTTGCCGCGTGCCATGGAACAGATGGAGAGCCTGGGTGTCGCGCGCGAAACAGTTGCTTTCGTACTGCCCACCGGCTACACGCTCAATCTTGACGGCTCTAGTTTGTATCAATCCATCGCTCTCGTGTTCGTTGCGCAGGCCGCGGGAATCCATATGAGTGCTGGTCAGACGCTAGTGATGTTACTTACTTTACTTATCACTAGTAAGGGAACGGCTGGGGTGGCTCGCGCGTCTCTCGTCATTGTTTTAGCTGTTGTCACTTCGTTCCACTGGCCGATGGAACCGGTGTTTCTTCTGTTCGGCATTGACCAACTTATGGACATGGGCCGGACAGCCATCAACGTTCTTGGAAACTGCGTTGCTACCATGGCCATTGCCCGATGGGAAGGCGAAACCGTGCCTTTTTTGCACTCAGTTCCGCACTCATCGAGTTACGACCGACCTTGAAATGCGGAGCTAAGTGATCGGTCCCGTATAAAGATTATTAAGTTTTGTTCTCAATGTTCCATGTTATTCAAGACTCATAGAGAAGAACCGCCGGGCGTTGTCTTTGTTTTTTTTCAAGTCTGCGTCTATGCAAGTGCCTCGTCCCCGCCGCCGTACTCCAGTGCCCCGGGGCGCCGGACTTAGCCATTGTTAAAACTGTCGGTGAAACTTCTAAGTCGGCGCAGTCGATACGAGAACCACAAGAAAAAAGTCAGTGAAGCGAGAGGCGCATGATGAGTGGCAAGGGTTTCGAAGCACAAATCGAAAGTGTAATACGGCCTACCACGATCGTTGAGGCGCCGCGTCTCGATAAGCGCTTAGGACTCACCTTGACCCTGGCCACCGAGACGTTTCAATGCACTGGTAGTTTCAAGTTTCGCGCCGCGTATAACGTAGCCTCTCATGTCCCTCAAGAAATGATTATTGCCGCTTCTTCGGGAAACTTCGGGCAAGCGATGGCTTATGCCTGCTCGCTCCTCAAGAAGTCTTGCACCATTGTTATGCCCGTGACGTCCGCAAAAGTAAAGGTTGACGCTGTGATTGAATATGGCGGACACGTCGACCTAGTTGATGTTCGAGTGAAGAGTCGAGCGGATCGGGTTCGGGAGCTTTCAGAGCAATTCCCCGATGCATATATTGCAAGTGCGTATGACGACCCGCTCGTCATTGAAGGAAACAGCAGTTTGGGCGTGGAGATCGGGGCCCTCGACCGGCACCTGGATATCGTAATTGCTCCAGTTGGAGGCGGAGGGTTGATATCGGGCCTGATTACGGGATTAAAGCGCTCGCGGAAGAAGATGGAGGTTATGGGCGCCGAGCCCCTTCTTGGAAACGACGCAGCCCGTTCTTTACGGGCCGGACACATCGTGGCAAATGAAAGCGAGCCTCAAACCATCGCGGATGGTGCAAGAACGCTCAGTCTCGGCAAGCACAACTGGGCGATCATCCAGGGCAATCTTTCGACGATCGTCGAGGTGCCCGAGGAAAAAATTGTCGAGGCAGCGCGACTCCTTTTCGAATTTGCCAATCTCAAGGTTGAGCCCACAGGCGCGCTCAGTCTAGCTGCAGTGTTAACCCAACCAGATCTATTCCGGGAACGTTCCGTGTGCTGTGTCATTAGCGGTGGCAACGTCGACCCTGGCATTTATGCAGGCATGCTGAATGGCTGATGTTCGTGTGTAAATCCAGCGACGGGGATACGAGAACTTCCGGAATGAAACCTTATCAAAGTTTATTATTGACGCGTCACGACGTGTCCTCACTGCTGAAGTTTGAAGAATACGTCATCGCGGTGGAGGAAGCCTTCCGTTTACACGCTGCCGGCAAAGCTACAAAGCCCGGTCTACTGCACGTAGATTCTACCGAAGGGGAATTTCACATCAAAGCCGGCGGTCTCAAGTTGCGGAAACAGTATTTCGCACTCAAGGTCAACGGAGGATTTTTTCACAACGCTGAACGCTTTGGCATGCCGAACATTCAAGGCGTAATCGTGCTGTTTGATGGGGACAACGGCTATCCGCTGGCGGTGATGGATTCAAGAATCATCACCAGTTACCGGACAGGAGCGGCTACCGCTGTCGCTGCGAAGTATTTAGCGAAAGCTGACAGCAAGACGGCGACAATTTTCGGGAGCGGGGTACAGGCACGGATCCAGTTGCGCGCGCTGGTTTCTGTTCTTCCAATCAAGACAGTTTACGTTTTAGGGAGAGACCAGTCGAAGTTAAAGGATTTCCAACAAGAAATGTCGAAAGAACTCGGCCTTCAAATCGAACTCGCCGAAGCGCCCGCAACCGCTCTTCAGAACAGCGACGTGTGTGTCACTTGCACACCGTCACGAAGGCCGATTATAACCGCCCAAGATGTAGCTCCGGGAACCTTCATCGCCGCTGTAGGAGCGGATAGCCCTGACAAGCAGGAGCTCGACCCAGAACTCCTGCGGCAAAACAAAGTGGTCGTTGATTTGTTGGATCAATGCGCCCATGTCGGAGAGTTGCATCATGCGCTAGACCAAGGCATGAACCTGGACGACGTCCATGCGGAACTTGGGGAGATCATCCTCGGTAAGAAGGCAGGACGGGTGGCACAGGACGAGATCATTATTTTTGATTCGACAGGAACATCGCTACAGGATGTAGCGTCCGCCGCAGCAGTCTACGAGAAAGCGCTGGAGTCCGGTCACGGAAAAGATTTTGATTTCTTCCAGTAGGAGCTTGCAGATCATCGGCGGGCTTGTACGGCGATTGCCCGCTTGCCGTTGATTTCAGTCACCTTGCGGCAGGGAAAATTCGCCGCGGCTGACTGCGGGTACTTGCCGAGGCTCTCCGAGATGTCGAACCGCTTCGAGATTTGCGGGAGGGCCGGAAGCGCGTGCCAGATCGCCGTCAGACGGAAGCATGGCATCGAAAATCCTGGCAAGATGAGACTGACCACTCCGACGTCGTACGAACCAAAGAGTGCCCCCTCGCTCAAGGCGGAGTTCGCTGGCTACGGTGAGGTTGGACTTTACCAGCAGTTCGTCAGGTTGATTCAACAAGAATACAAGATCAATCCTCCGCTCTCGCAACGCGGTGACTAAATTGTCGGGGCTATCGTAGGCGTAGCTCACACGAACGTTAGGATACTGCCGCGTGAACTTTTGTACGACATCAGAAATCGCCCGAAGGTCCTTGGTTCGAACAGAACCGATGCAGAGCCGTCCAGAAGAGCTGCGGTGCTCACGCACTAAGAGCGAGAGAACGCCATCTCTGAGGCCGAGCATTTTGGATGCGCACTCGTACAAAATCTCCCCCGCCTTGGTCAGCTCGCGGCCCTTGTGACGCGGACCGCCGAGAAGGGGCATGCCGATTTCCCGTTCGAGCTTATTCACGGCAATACTCACAGCGGGTTGTGTGCGAAACACGCGCTCGGCAGCTCGACGCACGCTGCGCTCCTCGACAACGGCCACGAACATCTCAAGCTGCATCAGTTCCATCTATTTTCGCTCCGCATGTCCGACAGATGAATGGAAGTACAGGACACATCGCTGTGTCCAACAAACAAATAAACTGCCTACTGAAAGGCACCGGATATATTGGACCAGGAAAGTTCATAGGTCCAATTCATAATCCGCATAATGATTTATCGGTAAATACGATGGTAAGGAATCATTTGCCGGCGCCACGTTGTCGGCGGAAGTGCTTTTGAAGGAGGTCTGAGAGTGCGACGACAATGGGATTGAGCCGTTTCGTCCGGGAATGAACTATCGCAAGTGCGCGATGCAGGTCCCGATGCGGAATTGGAAAAGTGCGAATGCCCGCAGAGCTTCGCTTATCGGGAAATACGCTCGCCGGGAGAATTGACACACCAAATCCGCGGGCCACCATGGCCTTGACCGCTTCGGGATGATCCAACTCGATCACAACATTGGCCGCAATTCGCTTCTTGAAGAAAAATTGATCGACTAATTTCCGTGTGTTATGGCCGCGACGCTGCAGGATGTACTTTTCTCCCGCGAGATCATTAATGTTCAGGTGAGCCTTCTTAGCCAGGGAATGACTTCTGGGAATAAGCCCGACAAAAGATTCCTCAAGCAATACGATTTTTCGGAGGGCCGGCGCACTGAGGGGCAAGATGACGAGACCGAGGTCCAGAGCACCCGACCACATCTGATTCGCGATGTCTTGAACGGTTCCACTGAAAATATTCAACGTGACGTTCGGATACTTGTTGGTGTACTCCATCAGGATCGGGGGGAGCTGGTACAACAGAGTCGTGGAGGCGCACCCGAACGAAAGCTTTCCGTGGTAAGGGTCTTTGACAGTTTTGGCGGCCACCTCGGCCCGCTCGATCATTTCAAAAATGTCCCGGGTATGCTCGAGGAGATTTTGTCCCGCTGTCGTCAGCAAAACATTGCGGCGATCTCTCTGAAAGAGCGTTACCTGAAGAGAATCTTCAAGCGCGCGGATATGCTGGCTGACCGTGGATTGCGAGATGAACATCGCGTGGCTTGCGCGCGTAAAACTATTGCTCTCGGCCACCGCCCGAAAGACCTCAAGTTGACGGAAATTGATGGCCATGGGCACTCATTGTATCAATCGGGCGGGTTCGCTCAGGCTGCAGCAATGTTTGTTGCTCGGTACATTCCGTAGTTTGATTAGCTACTGCCGCGGGTCGTGCTAAGAAGTTTCACCACGCGCCAATGGACGAGCGAATCGAAGAGCGTGTCAGCGCGATCGATCAAATCATAGCCGTGCTTTTTGTAGAAGCTCAGGGCGTTTTCTCTGGCGTTCGCAACCATGCGAGTCGCGCCGGCACGTTCAGCTCGAACTTCGAGCTCCTTTAGAACGACCGTTCCCACGCCACGCCCAGAATAGGAGTCCTCCACTGCCATGTAGCGAATTTGGGCTTCCTGAGGCGTGTTGAAATGAAGTCGTCCCACGCCAACGAGCCTGTTATCCGCCCAGGCCATCAGGTGTACTGCCAGGGATTCGTGCTCGTCCTTGCTGCTTTCTCGGTCTTCCGTCCAAGGTTTTCGGAGTATGCGCCATCGCAAATCGTAGTAGAGAGCAAAATCATCGGCCGTCTTGGGCTCGCGCAACTCAATGTTCATTTCCTCTCGATTATAGTCTGGAGAATTCCGCGGAATTCTGATCTTCGAGCATGGTGCGCTAAGAATTCAGCCAGCAAACTGAGTGTAAATATTCCGTCGCGCATCGCGTTTGCTAGGGTCCATCTCCACGGTCTATTGGTGGCGGCAATTTGCTGCCGAAAGCACCAGCGTACAATGATTGCTCTTCGGAGGAAGAATGTTCTCAGGACAAGCCGTGGTAAGCGAGTTGCCCACTGAATCGAAATATCAATTGGCCGGCGCTGAGGCCGTATTGACGCCAGCTCTGATCATCTATCGCGACATCGTGGAGGCTAATATTCGCAATACGATTCGGCTCTTGGGTGAAGACGCCAATCGCTGGCGACCACACGTCAAAACGGCCAAGCTCGCGATGACCATGAAACTCATGATGCAACAAGGAATAACACAATTTAAGTGCGCAACGAGTCTCGAGCTGTTGTCGCTTTGCGAATGTGGCGCCGAGGACGTGCTGCTGGCCTACACGGCTCTCGGCCCCAATACAGTTCGGGTGCGCGAAATTGCGAGTCGGTACCCGAAGGTTGCGGTTTCTGCGCTGATTGACGATGCCGAAGGTCTCCACGCTTGGAAAGGTAGTCGTGTCGGATTGTTTCTAGATATGAATTCCGGAATGGATCGAACGGGAATGCCCTTGGATGGGATTGATAAAGTTATTGGCTTGATTACCGGCCTCGAAAAATACAACATCCCTTTCCGTGGTCTGCACTGCTACGAGGGACATCTGGGGGGGCTCGAACTGCCTGACCGCAAGGCGCGCGCACATGAAATTTACGATCGATTGTTAGGGCTGGCCGAGGATTTGAAGAGTCGCGGAATCGGCGTTCCAGAATTAGTAACCTCGGGGACGCCAACATTCCCTTGTGCCCTTAACTACGCCAGATGGCGAAGCTCTGGTTTTCTGTGGCGGGTTTCCCCCGGAACTGTCGTCTATTGTGACTCGTCCTCGCTGGCACAACTGCCGCCCAACAGTGGATATTCTCCAGCTGCAGTGGTTCTAACGCGTGTCGTGAGCAAGCCCTCTGCAAACTCGATCACTTGTGACGCGGGGCATAAGACTTTGTCGGTTGATCGGGGCGTGCCAAATTGCGTGGTCTCGGGACGTCCCGAAGCACAGCCGCTCGGGCCGAGCGAAGAACACTTGCCGATCAATTTCAATATCCCCGCAAACGGAGCCGTGCCAGCACTAGGAGAAGTTCTCTATCTAATTCCCAGACATGTTTGCCCCACGGTGAATAACTTTGACCACGCCCTCATCGCTACCGAAGGCAGCATCGTGGACATTCAAAGGGTCACGGCGCGCGGCCGTGAAATCCCTCTCACTGGCTTCGGATTCCAAAGACTGTGATTCGAGACGCGATTTGCGAGCGACCTCGAAGAGGACGACAACCGATCAATCGTGAGGACGAACGTTTGATCAGCCATTGAGATCGACTCAGCGTGCATGCGATATTCGTTTTCAGCCCTTAAAAAGAATTAATTGGACTCGCAGAGTGAGGGTCTTTACAGTCAAACTTCGCCAAGGTGAAATCTTAATTGCTTGTCGGAAGGGGCGCGACCATCCCGCCCGCATTCGAGAAAGCGGTAAACCCCGGGCGCGCGAACTGGCGACCCATCCGGGGCCGCCAGACTTTCGATCGGAAGCTCCAAATGTTTCGATCAGAAAAACGCTGCGTTGAAACGCTTGCATAAAGCGAATTATGAGACATGAGCAGGAGAAGGACGACGCGCACGAGAGCCCCGATGGAACGCTGACGCGGCGTAGTTTTTTCGAGTTTGCGGGACTTGTCATGGCCACGGCAGCGCTCCCTCAGGTGGCGGCGTTGGCACAAACGTCTGCCAGCCGGGACGTCACAGCACAAGGCGTGAGTCCGGTTATGGAAAAGCTCAGCTCTTATATGAGCGCTGCGGCAGGCCGTGCGCTGCCGGATGAAATCATTGAGAAGACTAAACATCACATTCTGGATACATTGGCCGCGATGATTTCGGGATCTGAGCTGCCTCCAGGGCGCGCGGCGGTCCAGTTCGCGCGATCTTATGGCGGCAAGGAAACCGCGACGGTAGTCGCCAGCAATATCGTATGCGGTCCTATCGAGGCGGCGCTGACGAATGGTGTTCTGGCGCATGCCGACGAAACGGACGATTCGCACGGCCCATCCCGCTCGCATCCCGGTGTCTCGGTTATTCCCGCCGCGTTGGCGGTTGGTGAGCAGTTCGGAATCAACGGCACGCAATTCTTGCGCGCGGTTACGCTCGGGTACGATATCGGAACTCGTGTCACGATGAGCATGGGCGGCGTGAACTATCAAGAAGCCACCCACCGGAGCACGCACGGAACTGTCGCGGCCTTCGGTGCTTGTGCGGCCGCAGGATGTGCAGCAAGTCTTAACGCACTACAGTTCCGTTTTCTGCTGGATTATAGCGCGCAGCAAGCGTCGGGGATTGCCGCGTGGAGGCGTGATGCCGCACACATGGAGAAAGCTTTCCTGTTCGGAGGCAAGCCCGCCGCCGGCGCTGTGACCACCGCAATGCTGATCCACTCCGGCTTTACCGGCGTGGACGACATTTTTTCCGGTCCCGACAATTTTTTTGAGGCCTACGCTCCCCGGGAAAACGGGGTGCCCAAAGCTGATCCAACCCAGTTAGTCGAGAAACTCGGCGAGCGCTACGAGATAACCCGGACAAACATCAAGAAGTGGACCGTGGGATCACCCATCCAGGCTCCGCTCGACGCGCTCGCCGGTTTCTTCAAAGAGCGTTCGTTTACTGCTGACGATGTGCAGAAGGTCGTCGTGCGCCTTGCCAGCGACGAAGTCGACACAGTGAAAAACTGTGAGATGCCTGACATCTGCTTGCGGCACCTGGTAGCGCTGATGCTTCTGGAAAAAACTGTTACCTTCGCTTCCATTCATGACAAAGACCGCATGGAGGATCCCGCCGTGCTGCGCCAGCGCGCGAAGGTAGAGCTCGTCGCCGACCCTCGAATCGATGCCCGGCGCCCACGGCGGGAGGCCATCGTCGAGTTGACCCTGGCTGATGGCACGCAACTGACTCAGTGGGTCCGCGATGTTCGCGGTACGGCCGACAATCCCATGACCCGCGACGAGGTAGTCGCGAAGGCTTCTGACCTTATAAATCCGGTCGTTGGCGCTAAGAAGTGCGCGGCTCTCATCGAGAAAATCCTTGCCATCGAGAGCGTCAAAGACATTCGCGAGCTTCGGCCCGCGCTACAGCGGGTCTGAAAGAACACTGATGTGTAGGAGTGTCATGAAATCTTGCTTCATCGTAACTGCAGCCCTGTTCTCTTTCGCTCTGCCTCTTGCCGCGCAGTCGGAGAAACCCGTTCCTCGCAATTTTCCGGAAGAGATTGGCGCGCCGCAGCCCTCGATTAAAACCATGTTCCCCGCGGTGCGGACCACGCACGAAATGGTGGGAGGCGGCAACAACTTCGTCACCGAAGCCGGCATGCGCATGCTTCGTGCCGGAGGCAATGCCGTAGATGCGGGCGTCGCCGCCGTTCTGGCCGCCGCGGTAACGGAAGAAGATCACTTCAGCATGGGCGGCGAAATGCCCGTGCTGATCAAGTTGCATGGAAAACCTGCCGTAGCCGTATCAGGTGTGGGCGTCTCGCCAGCAAAGGCCACCATTGAATTTTTCAAGACTCGGCCTTTAGAACCAGACGAGACAAACGACCGCAAGCCTCCGATCCCGGCCCACGGAATCCTGGCGACCACCACACCTGGGATGTTTGACGGAGCAATGCTTGCGTTGGAAAAATTCGGCACGATGAGCTTTTCGCAAGTTGCAGCCCCTGCGATTGAACTCGCCGATGGCTTCCCCACAACGGAAGTTTTCGCAGACACGTTGCAAGTCAGTGCGCAGGGAATGCTGCGATGGCCGTTGTCGGTAAAGTATTTTTTTAACGTCAACGGCAGACTGCCACTGCGCGGCGAGATATTTCATCAGCCGGATCTAGCGAAGACTTTGCGCGCCATGGCGGAGGCCGAGCAAACGACCATTGGCGACCGCATCGATCAGATCGAAGCGGTTCGCGATTATTTCTACCGTGGTCCCATTGCTAAAGAGATGGGGGCCTTTTCCGAATCGCACGGCGGTCTTCTCACCTACGACGACATGGCAAAATTCCATGCCGAGGTCGACACGCCTCGTTCCACAACCTTCCACGGCTACGAGATCGTTAAACCCGGGTTCTGGTCGCAAGGCCCAGTTCTGCTGGAAATGTTCAACTTGCTCGAAGGTTATGACCTGAAGAGCATGAAGCACAACTCTCCTGAATATCTTCACGTTGTGATGGAGGCCGCCAAGCTCGCCTTCGCCGACCGGGACATGTATTACGGAGATCCGAAGTTCAGCAAGATTCCAGAAGAGACGCTGCTCTCAAAGGAGTATGCAGCCGAGCGCAGAAAGCTGATCGATCCCACGAAAGCGTCGATGGAATCGCGGCCGGGATCCATTCCCGGTTACCACATCCCGATGCCCGACGGCAAAGCCGCCAACCTCGACGTGAAAGACACCACCTGCGTGGACGTTGTCGACCGCGACGGCAATGTTTTTTCCGCCACGCCGAGCGGCGGTTGGGTGCCCGCCGTGATGGCCGGCAATACCGGCATTGCCTACGGAACGCGCTTGCAGTCGATCCTCACCATCCCCGGTCATCCTAACGTGATTCAGCCCGGCAAGCGCCCCCGCGTCACGCTCAGTCCCACCATTATCCTGAAAGATGGAAAGCCGTTCATTGCGATCTCCACTCCCGGCGCAGACAATCAGGACCAGGCACTGCTGCAAGTAATTTTGAACATGCTGGTCTTCGACATGTCGCCCCAGGAAGCCGTCGAGGCCCCACGTTTCCAGACTGAAGCGTTCTACAGTTCTTTCGGCATGCACAACTACACGCCCGGCAAAGTCAATCTGGAATCGCGCATTCCGAAAGCCACTACCGACAAACTCTCTTCCTTAGGACACATCGTGACCGTCACCGGCCCCTGGAGCAATGTCTCCGGCCCTGTTGTTATCAAGATTGGCGATGGCGTTCTTGAGGGAGGAGCAGATCCGCGGAGAAACCGTTTCATCACAGGCGATTAGAGGATCACACAACCGAGGCATGGCGTATGATCCCGTGATGACGCAAAAGGACTTGTATTAGTGTGCATCGCTTTGCAGTTTCACTTTGGGCGACCTGGATTGACAGCGAACTAACTGCCTGCGAATCAATAGCTTACGTTTTGTGCCCATTTGGCACCAAGGGTGCACGTAGAAGTGATGCGGATAGCATTGCGCGCCACCGCCAGAGGAGGCCTGAAGCCTCCAGGACATTGAAAACGGGTTTCGAGTATATCAGGAGGAGTGAATATGAAGCGGATAGCATTACTGGCTTTACTGGCCTTGGCTTTGCCTTTGTCAGCCTTTGCAGGCACGGTTGATTTCTCGAATAGCGGCGGTACGCTGGCGGGAAGTTCCTCCGGCCTGACTCTTACCAATTCTACGATCATTCAGGCGACAGGCCTCGGCACAGGAGCCCCCGGAAACGACGGCACCCTGAACTTCTCGACCGGTTCGTACGTTGGTACCGTCGGTAATGTTTCGACGTTCAACGGCGGCGGAAGCTTCGTGATCGTAGGCAATGGCAACAACGGCGTTCCCAACGGCACGATCTTTTCAGGTTCATTCAGCACCCCTGTGACCTTGACGGGTCAAGTGGCGGTCAACGGGTCAATCGTGTACTTTGTGCAGGGCCAGATTTCCGGCACATGGTTCACCGGACAGGGCGCATTCGGCATCACCAATGAAACTTGGGTTGGTTCGTTCACCACTGGCGATGGTGGTTTCATGGGATCTGCGACCCTCGGCAGCGGCGAAACGATCATCACCACCGTTCCAGAGCCCAGTACTCTCGGATTGCTTGGAACCGGCCTCGTTGGTCTGGCTGGTGTTGTGCGCAGGAAGCTGAAAGCCTAACTTAACCTATCCGCTCCGCCTCTCGAAAGCCCCGCCGCTCGCGGGGCTTTCGCTTTTTGTCTCGCTTCCCTTCAAATACCAGCTCTTGGCGCACCTCTAATTACCGCAGTAACCCACAAGCCGCGATTACCGTTGACCCTCACAGCGTATCTCCTTACATTCTCCAAAGGGGGTCGTATGAAAGATATTCATGAAGTGTTGCGGCAGAAGCAGACAAAATACGCCCAGCTGGGCAAGCAGATCGAGATGCTCCAGCAGGCGGCGGAAAAGTTGCGGGAAGTGGCTCCCTTGCTGGCCGAAAATGACGATGAAGACAACGCAGTTCTAATGGAAGGCGACGAGGCTTCGCCTCATTCCGATGCTATGGCTGCGAAGGCGGGAAGCGGTTCGAGTACGGCAGGGAAAGCAGGCCGATCAACGGCGCCTCGTTGGCCATAGTCTCCGTAGTCTCGCCACGGTTCGGCGAGCGATCTAGTTATGACCCTTCTGGCATTGCTGGTTTCCACTGACGATGCAGCATCCGAAATCCTTGGCCGGGTTCTGCCGGGCTACGGGATTGCAGTGGAACGTTTCAGCGACCTGCCGACGGCGATCGACCGTTGTCACCAGCAGCGATTCGACCTTTTTGTCGTTGATTTCGAGGATCCCAAGGCTGCCACCGAAGTTCTGCAAGAATCCCGCCATCTCAATTTCGGAAATCCACCCGTGACGGTTGCTTTGGCTGCGGAACGTGCCAAGGTACGCAACATTCTTAGCAGCGGCGCGCATTTCGTACTATATAAAGCGCTCACTGAAAAGAAAGCTAAAGCTGGCTTGCGGGCCGTAGCCGCATTGTTAAACCGCGAGCGCCGCAGGGCTCATCGCGTTCCAGTGCAAGCGCCGGTAGAGATCCGTCTGCCAACCGGTCCACCAACGGACGGAATTCTGCTCGATCTTAGCGAGACCGGAATGGAGGTACTCACGGCCGAAGCACAGACCGCGGGCACTCTTCTGCATTTCCGCTTTCAGGTAACCGACGGAAGCGTTGCAGTTGACGCTCACGGACAGGTGGCATGGGCGAATCCAAACGGTCAAACAGGCATTCATTTTCTTGACCTAGACGGTTGCACCAAGGCTAGTCTTAAAACCTGGGTGCAAGCTGCGTCGGGAACCAGCGCCACGGACCCGGAAGAGACCGTCCCGCACTGCAAGCTTACAGATTTAAGCTTGGGGGGTTGCTATCTGGAGAGCGATTCGCCTTTTCCCGAACATGCTCTGGTCGATCTTTGCCTAAAAACTGAAGAGATCGCTGTGCACACCGAGGGATTGGTGAGGGTAACGCATCCAGGTCAAGGCATGGGAGTTGAGTTCCCCTCCCGCACGCCGGAACAGCGCGCCAACGTAGGAAATCTGATTGGCTTGCTTCGCAGTTGCCCCGAATCCATGCTTGATCTTATTGTTTCTCCTCGCTCCCTGAGGGCGGACCTGACTCAATTCGAACCTGTTCCCAGACAGGCGAATGAGGACGCAGACAACATTGAAGATCCTCTACTCGAGTTGCTACAACGAGGATCCACATTAGATCAGGATGAGTTTCTCGCTGAGCTTCGACGCCAGCGGTCTGGTGAGAGCGTCGCTACATAATTTCTGTTTCCACCTCTGAGCACTTCTGCTTTGCTTCTTTGTTATGCATTCCAGTGGATATTGTCCCGTTCACGTTGATCTGAAATGCCTCTCGCGAAATGCCCCTCGCGGCAGGTAGCGGGCTGAATACGTCCGGGAATACAGCTCAGGCAGAACAAGGACGGGCGGGCAGGCGTAGCGGAATTTGCGAGAGGCCGGCGTGGCTGTTCGGCGTTGAGAACCCGCGCCCCGTCTCGTGGCGCGAGTTCTTCAACTCCGTGTTATCATCCACCCCATTGCGGCTACCGTAGTTCATTCTTGTTGCGCACTGGTTTCAGAAACATTAAATCTGGATTAATAAAACGTTTGCAGGCGCGCGCCTTAGTAAGTTGGACGTCGCGCATTGCACGAGAGATGCGGCATAAATCCTATTCGTGTTTCTTTGCGAACGCATGTGCCCACGCTTAAGAGAGCATCTGCAAACCGAATCTGGTGAGAGCGAAACTGGCTGCAACTACAAAACCCGGGCAAGGGGACGATTCGTTCCCTGTCAGCAAGCTCGCAAGCCCGCGCAACCGCCTGACGTGGACTACATTTATCTCGATTGTCACGGCAGTATTTGCGGTTGAAGTTCCCTTTCTTTTTCTCGGAACGCCCTCCGGACACGATGTCGAATTCCACCTGTACACCTGGCTGGAAGTTCTTGCGCAATGGAAACAGGGCATTATTTATCCGCGGTGGGCTGCGTTGGCGCACTTTGGATACGGTGAGCCGCGTTTCGTCTTCTACCCGCCATTATCGTGGACTTTAGGCGCCGGACTGAGCGCGATCTTTCCCTGGACCCTGGTGAGCGAGGTTTATATTTTGCTGGTACTTGTGGCCGCGGGCGTGTCCATGTTTTTGCTGGCGCGGCTATGGCTCGACCGCGGCGACGCGACCTATGCCGCGGTTCTCTATGCTGTGAACCCTTATCACTTGGTGATCGTTTACTGGCGCAGCGCCTTTGCCGAACTGCTGGCCAGCGCGTTGCTGCCGCTGTTGTTCTTGCTGGTATGGAGAGCCGAGGAAAAGGGCCGCCGCGTCACGATTTTTCTGGCTTTGGTTCTCGCCTCCGCGTGGCTGGTCAATGCCCCCGCCGCGGTGATGATCCACTACTCACTGGCATTGCTGATGTTGTTGCTGGCGTGGCAGCGGCGTTCGCCTCGCATTCTGTTGGTTGGGACCACTGCGGTGTTTCTCGGGGCCGCTCTGGCAGCTTTTTACTTATTGCCAGCTATTTACGAACAGCGGTGGGCCAACCTCGCGCAGTCGGTCTCCGGCGGCTCGCGACCGTTGGACAATTTTCTTTTCGCCAATACCGACGACCCGGATCATGATGTTTTCAACCGCCTTATTTCCTGGATTGCGCTCGCAGAAATCTTCATAACGATTGCGGTGGCTTGGATGGCGCGGGGTTGGCGCAACCGGAATCGCGAACTTTGGTGGTCGCTCGTGGCGTGGGCCGGAGTGTGTGCAGTGCTGGTGTTTTCAGTTTCGAATCCGCTGTGGAATGTTCTGCCCAAGTTGCGCTTTATGCAGTTTCCATGGCGATGGCTGCTGGGTTTGGGCGTTCCGTTCACTTTGCTTACGGCGCTGGGGGTTCGGAAATGGACCGCGCGAGTCGCGCTTTATTTCGCAACGTTGTGCCTGCTTGGTTTCGTTTGGCATCACTTTCAGCCGCCGTGGTGGGACACGGCCGCGGACTTGCGCGAAATACACGACAATGTGGCAAGCGGCGCGGGATACGAAGGTACGGATGAATATACCCCGATGGGCGCGGAACCTTCGGCGATCGATAAAGATAAAGATGCGCGACGTGTGAGTGTAGTCGGGCCCGCTCGCGCTGCGATTCAAATTTCGCGGTGGGATGCGGAACATAAACTGTTCACTGCGAACATGTCTGCGCCGGACAATCTTGCGCTGCGTCTGTTCAACTATCCGGCATGGCGGGTGGAAGTAAATGGACATTCAGTCCAAACGGGTATGCGCGAAGGGTCAGGACAGATGCTGGTTCCAGTAGACACGGGCGAGAATCGCGTGCAAATTACTTTTATTCGGACGTGGGATCGAGGGATGGGTGCGGGGATTTCGGCAGCGGCAATGTTGATGACGTTAATATTGTTGCAAAAGAGTTCGTCGCGGTCACCGCTTGATTATTAATCTGCCACTTGGAATGCGAACAATTCTTATTGCAACTTCGAACCAGGGTAAGCTGCGAGACTTCGCCGCAGCGGCTCTGACGCACGGAGTCGAGATCTCTGGACTTCCTCGCTTCTCTTCCCTTCCTACTGTCGTTGAAGACGGGCTGACATTCGAAGCGAACGCCCGCAAGAAGGCCGAGGAGTACAGTCTGTATGTTCCGGGAGAGATCGTCATGGCGGACGACTCGGGATTGGAGATCGATGCGCTGAATGGGGCTCCGGGCGTACATTCGGCTCGATTCGCAGCGCCTGATCTCCACAGTAAAGACCCACACCAAGCCGTTGCCAATACGGATGACCAAGCCAATAACGCCCGCGTGTTGCGTGAACTGAAGGGCGTTCCCGCCGCCCAAAGAATCGGTAGATTTGTCTGCGTGCTGGCTGTCGCTCGGGACGGAAAAACCCTGGCCACTTTTCGTGGCACAGCTGAGGGAATTATTCTCGACGCACCGCGAGGGACGAATGGTTTCGGCTATGATCCCCTGTTTTATTTTCCGCAAATCAGGAAGACATTCGCGGAATTATCCTCCGAAGAAAAATCTCACTATAGCCACCGAGGCAAGGCGTTCCGGGAGTTCCTTGATTGGTGCAAAGATGGTGTACGAGATTAACGGAATTGATGACGGAGCCGCTCTGCTTTCTTGACTTAACTTCTCTCTGGGCCGGATAATAAAAAGTTCTTTTGCCATTTTTCGACGGTTAAGCAGAACCAACGATCGAAATGAACGAGAAAATCGTGATAGTGAGGAGCGATCTGTGGCGTCAGTAGCCAGTTCTGGTGCTCCACCGGTACGTGATGGTGTGGTAAAGAATGGCGCGGTAAAGGATGGTGTGGTAAGGGGTGTCGCGCCGCTCCGGGCGGGCCACGGTATATCATTTCTTTTGCGCCGGCTGCATTCGCTCTCAGGCATCGTTCCCGTAGGCGCGTTTCTGCTCGAGCATATTCTGGTTTCAAACTCGACCGCCATCAGCGGCCCTGACGCTTATGCCCGGCAGGTAGCATTTCTCGCGAACCTTCCACTGGTATTTTTTCTCGAGCTGTTCGGGATATGGCTGCCGATCGCCTTTCACGCCCTTTACGGTTTTTATATCTGGTATCGCGGCGATGGAAATACGATCGCGTATCCCTGGAGTGGGAATTGGATGTACACGGCGCAGCGCTGGACGGGCGGCATCGCATTTGTCTACATCGTTTGGCACACCTGGACGATGCGATTCAGCGGCGTCGACTTGCACGCGTATCCTAACGCTTCGTTTGGCAAGGTACAGGCTGAGGTACTTCAACCAGCGCTGTTTTTATTTTATGTTGTGGGCCTGATCGCGGCGTCGTGGCACTTCGCATATGGCATCTGGCTGTTCTGCGCCAAATGGGGCATCGTTTCCGGCGAGAGAGCGCGGAAGCGATTTCTGGTCGTCTGCGTGGTGTTCTTCTTCGTGCTGACCGGCGCAGGATTGGCCAGCCTGGCTACATTTCGAAAGTATCCGCAACAGCCGGCGGGTCCGGGCGCCGCAGCTCAGGGCACCACAGTAATGCTTAACGTAACGCTCAACCCGCAAATCGCAGAAAGCCGATAAGGAACGATGGCATCTCCGAAAATTATTGTCATAGGCGGCGGTCTCGCCGGACTGTCCGCAGTCATCAAGATCGCGGAGATGGGCGCCAGCGTCGATCTCTTTTCGATTGTTCCCGTGAAGCGTTCCCACTCGGTTTGCGCCCAGGGCGGAATTAATGCAGCGAAGAATCTGAAGGGCGAAGGCGATTCGACGTGGCAGCACTTCGATGACACGGTCTACGGCGGCGATTTTCTCGCGAACCAGCCGCCAGTGAAGGACATGTGCGAGGCGGCGCCGGGCATTATCGATTTACTCGATCGCATGGGTGTTCCCTTCAATCGCACCCCGGAGGGTTTGCTCGACTTTCGCCGTTTTGGCGGGACTCTATATAACCGCACCGCCTTTGCGGGTGCGACTACCGGGCAGCAATTACTTTATGCGCTCGATGAGCAGGTGCGGCGCTATGAATCCGAAGGCAAGGTAAAGAAGTTCGAGCATTGGGAATTTCTGTCGGCGGTGCTCGACGGGAACCGCGTCTGCCGCGGCATCTGCGCGATGGATTTGCGCAGCATGGAAGTCCGCACGTTTCCTGCCGACGCCATTGTCATCGCTACTGGCGGCAACGGAGCCATCTTTGGCAAATCGACCAACTCTGTTGTGTGTACGGGATCGGCGCAATCCGCCCTCTATCAGCAAGGCGCGTTTTATGCCAACGGAGAATTCATCCAGGTTCATCCTACCTGCATTCCTGGTGAGGACAAGCTGCGGCTGATGTCGGAATCGGCGCGCGGCGAGGGCGGGCGCGTCTGGGTTCCGAAGACCGCTGGAGATAAGCGCGATCCGAAGACCATTCCACAGAATGAGCGCTGGTATTTCCTCGAAGAGTGGTATCCAAAATACGGCAACCTGGTGCCGCGCGACGTAGCCACGCGAGCGATATTTAAAGTTGTGTTTGAGCACCACCTCGGCATTGACGGCAAGCCGATGGTTTATCTTGACCTCACCCACATCGACCGCAAGATTCTCGACCGCAAGCTGGAAGGCATTCTCGAAATCTATGAGAAGTTTGTGGGAGACGACCCGCGCGATACGCCCATGAAGATTTTCCCCGGCATGCATTACACCATGGGCGGGCTGTGGGTGGACTACAAGCAGGCCACGAATATCCCCGGAGTTTTTGCCGCGGGCGAGTGCGAGTACCAATATCACGGAGCGAATCGGCTGGGCGCAAATTCGCTGGTGTCGTGTATCTATGGCGGAGGCATCGCAGGTCCGAACGCCGTGAGGTATGCGCGCGGGCTCCAGGCCTTACCTGACGGTAACGGAGTCTTCGAGGCGGAGAAGAAAAAGCAGGAAGAGAGCAATTCCCTGCTGATGAATAATTCGGGGACGGAGAATCCGTTCAAGTTGTGGCGCGAATTAGGGGAATTGATGACCAAGGATTGCACGGTCATCCGCTACAACAAGAATTTGGTGCAGACCGATGCGAAGCTGGTGGAGATGCTGGAACGGTTCCGCAAGGTGAACCTGAGCGACCGAACGCAGTGGGCGAACACAAGCGTGGTGTTCACGCGTCAGCTTTACAACATGCTGCAATTGGCGAAGGTGGTGGCGCAAGGGGCGCGACTGCGCGACGAATCGCGGGGAGCGCATTACAAGCCGGATTTCCCTGACCGCGACGACAAGAACTTCCTTAAAACAACGAAGGCATATTTCGCGCCGGACGCGGATGAGCCTAGGTTTGAGTTCGAGCCGGTGGATGTTTCGCTGATTCCGCCGAGGGCGAGGAAGTATGACGCGGCAAAGTAAGTTGGAAGCGGGAATCATTGCCTTCGGCAAAGTTCGCCGATGGCTGGTTGCGATTTTCGGCGTGTACGTAGCGGGCAAAGGTGTCCACGAGCACCAGTGGATGCTCGTAGCATTGGGAGCGGCGATTGTCGCGTACGGACTTTTTGCTCCGACGTGAGGCAGCAGTTGCGAACTGCCACGGGATGGCGGCAAACAGGATACGAATACAACCAAGATGTAATGCTTGTCATGCTGCGCAAGCGATCGTGGGCTAAGAATTAAAGGCTGAGAGCTAATGGCTAATAAATCCGTCGTCATCAAGATCAAGCGCCAGAACAATCCCACTTCCAAATCCTATTGGGAGGAGTTTGAACTTGCCTGGCATCCGGGCATGAACGTGATCTCTTCGTTGATGGAGATTGCCGCCAACCCCGTCACCCGCGATGGCAAGGCGACCACGCCCATCACTTATGACTCGAATTGCCTGGAAGAAGTTTGCGGGTCGTGCGCCATGCTGGTCAATGGAAAAGCTCGCATGGCTTGTTCGGCGCTCATCGACAATCTTGAGCAACCGGTGCGGCTCGAACCCTTTTCAAAGTTTCCTGTCGTGCGCGATCTGGCCACGGACCGCAGCGTAATCTTCGAGAACCTCAAAGCGGTAAAGGCCTGGGTTCCGATCGACGGCACTTATGATCTCGGTCCGGGTCCGCGCGTGTCGCCGGAACAGCAGGAGCAGGCCTACCCTATTTCGCGCTGCATCTCCTGCTGCTGCTGCATGGAGGCTTGTCCTCAGTTCAACGAAGACACAGGCTTCGTGGGCGCGGCAACGATTGCACAAGTGCGTCTGTTCAACACTCATCCCACGGGCAAATCGCTGCAACGCGAGCGTCTAGCGGCGCTGATGGGGGATGGCGGCATCCAGGAATGTGGTTACGCGCAAAACTGCGTGGAGGTTTGTCCCAAGGATATCCCTCTGACCCGCTCTATTTCCGAGGTGAGCGGAGCGGTCATGAAACAAGCCTTAGGTGACCTTTTCCGGCGCTGATTTCTGTCACTCCTGCGCAACTTGCCAACCCTGTTCGGTATCTAACATTCGATAAGCGCTTGCAGTGGTAGGACATGAGTCCGCCGTAATCGCGGTGCGCAGATGGCGTTACGCGTGCTTCCTATTTCACAGAGAACGCGTTGCGGAGTGGGAAGTAACCAGAGGGTAACCAACGTATCGGTCACCGGAAGGTCACCTCATCCCGATGACGCTCGTAACGGTGAGCCAAACAATCAGTCTTAGGATTGCTTGACAGCATGGCTTAGAATGTCCGAACCGGTTGCAGGCAACCTCTGCGGCAGACTACGAGAACGATTTTTGCGACTTAAATCACAGCGCCTACTGATTTTTATTTCGTTGCTGGCTTGCGCGTGCTGCCCGCTTTTTGGGGCGACCACGACCAGCGCGCATCACCAGGCTTCCCATCACCGGCTGCACCGGTTGCACTGGAGGCGTTGGAATCCCATGTTCAGGCCTTCGCACGAATCGCTTTTGTTACAGAATGCGGAAGTCGACCGGCTGGAATTGCCTCGTATCGAGGATGACGACGAGTTGGAAGCGTTGAAGTTCAGCGGAGCTTTGCTGCCTATCATTGCGGGCGAGACGTTGCGTTTCGATCCCCGCCTGGATCCTTCCCGGCGCTACTGCCGTCCCTGGACGCGCGACTTCGTGCAGGATCTCTCGCAAGCCTACTACCACCGCTTCCATGACCAGATTCAAGTGAACTCGGCGGTGCGTACGGTCAAGATCCAGAAAAAACTTCGCCGGCACAACCGCAATGCTGCGCCTGCGGAGGGCGACACCGCCTCCTCTCATCTCGCGGGTCTTACGGTCGATCTGCAACGGCGGGGCATGACTCCGGAACAGATTCACTGGATGCAGCACTACCTCTTCTACATGAAAGCCCTCGGCCTGGTTGAACCGGAAGAGGAGCGGCATCAGTGGGTATTCCACATTATGGTTTCGGGCCGCTACGCCGACTGGCGCGAAACGCAGGATATCGTTCCAATGGAACGGCCTGAACCCACTACCGTCACGGCCGCCGCCGATACCGCGAACTAGCCCTCGTATAATTTCATTCGACATGATTGTGCTCATGGCTGGCCTACCTGGCACCGGCAAGACTACGCTCGCTCGCGAGCTGGCCCGGCGCTTGGGCGGCCGAGTGCTGAGCAAAGATGAGATACGGCACAAGCTTTTTTTGCCAGACGAGATTGAATATTCCTCCCAGCAAGATGATTTCTGTCTGCACGTCATGACAGAGATAGCTGGCGAACTCTTGCAGCGGCAACGTAGCCGCATTATCTTTCTCGACGGCCGCACTTTCTCGCGGCGCTACCAGATTGATAACGTGGTGAGCGCAGCCGCTTCGCTCCACCAACCGTGGCGAATCGTCGAATGCGTCTGTTCGGAAGATACCGCCAGGCAACGTCTGGAACAGCAGTCGGCGGCGGGATCGCACCCTGCCGGCAATCGCGATTTCCAGCTCTATCAGGATGTGAAGTCCTGCTTCGAAACGATCACGGCGCCCAAGGCCGTCATTGATACAGAGAAGCCGCTGCTGGAATGCGTTGAGCTGGCGCTCGCGGCGCTTCGCTAATCGTTTCCGTCAATCAGAACTATCGGCCTTTGCTTTCTTCTTGGCGTCTCGACCTATACAATCTGTGACTTGCTCGCTCACTCCCGGCAGCAAAGAAAGCCTATGACTCACTTTCGAATTTTCGCGCTGTCGTGCTCAATGCTAGCCGGGGCTTCGTCTGCTGCGCAATTGTCGAATCCTTCGGATAAACCGATTAGTGCGGAGGCTCGCGCTATTGACGATTCGGCTATCGTCGTCGACACGCACGCGGACACACCCCAGCGCTTTCTCGATGAAGGCTTCGACATCGGGTCGACCGATCCTCACGACATCGGTCATGTGAGTTTGGAGAAAGCTCGCCGCGGCAATCTGGGCGCTGAATTTTTCTCGATCTGGGTAGATCCCGAAACCAACCAGGGCCACTTCGCGCGACATACCTTTGATCTGATCGACTCCGTGTACGAGCAGGCGGCTCGACATCCCGACAAAATCACGATGGCATTTTCCGCTGCTGATATTCAACGCGCCCACCGCGAGCACAAACTGGCCGCGCTGATGGGCATCGAGGGCGGACATTCCATTGAGAACGACATGCACCTTCTGCGCGACTACTACCGCCTCGGCGTACGTTACATGACGCTTTCGTGGTCGAACACCAACGAGTGGGTGGACTCTTCGGGGGACATCAACGATTCCAAGATTCAGCATCACAACGGGCTGACGGATTTCGGCAAGCTGGTCGTGCTGGAGATGAACCGGCTCGGCATGATTGTCGACATCTCGCATGTCTCGGACAAAACTTTCTGGGATACGATCGCCATTACGAAGGCGCCGATCATCGCATCGCACTCTTCGGCACGCGCGCTGGTAAATCATCCCCGTGATATGACGGATGACATGCTGCGGGCGGTCGCGAAGAATGGCGGAACGGTGCAAGTCAACTTTTTCTCGGGATTCGTCGACGAGGACTATCGCAAAGCCATGGAAGCACAGAGTAAGGATCAGGCTGCCGCGATCCAGAAGTATATCGACTCGCTGAAGGCGCAGGGTAAACCGGCTAACTACATTGAAATCGACCGCATGGAGCGCGAGTGGATGGCGAAGATTCCGCGCCCGCCGCTGAAGTCGCTCATCGACCATATCGATCACATCGCCAAAGTCGCAGGAGTGGATCACGTTGGCCTCGGCTCTGACTTCGATGGAGTGAGCGGCGCTACTCCGCAAGGAATTGATTCCGCCGCCGATTTACCTAAAATCACGCAGGCACTGCTCGACCGCGGATACAGCGCCGATGACATCAGGAAGATTCTTGGCGGGAATCTGCTGCGCGTCTTCAGCCAGGTTGAGACCGCCAGCCGGCAGATGCAGGCTTCTGAACCGCCCCATTGACGCCAGAGTCTGTCGTACAATGCAACGTTGCGGATAAATTGCTCATTCGAGCCGAATGAAAGGAGCAATCATGCGGGATGTTTTTTTCCTCTTGGTTTTACTTGTTGCGGGTGTGATTTCAGCGTTGGGGCAGTCGAGCACGCAGGCTGCGCCGGCGGCGAAGACGCCCGTCCATCAGGCACCGACCCATGCGGCGACAGGACAACCTACGGCGATCATCGAGACCACAGTGGGCAAGATGACTTGTATTCTCTTTCCCGACAAGGCACCCATTGGCGTGGAAAATTTCATCGGGCTTGCGACTGGGAAAAAAGACTGGACAAATCCAGCCAGCGGCGCGAAAAAGCATGGGGTGCCCCTATACGATGGGACCATTTTCCATCGCGTGATTCCCGGCTTCATGATCCAGGGCGGCGATCCGAAGGGCGATGGTACGGGAGATCCCGGATATAAATTCAAGAACGAGGTTTCCTCGGATTTACGGTTTGACCGGCCCGGCCGGCTCGCTTATGCCAACTCCGGGCCCGATACCAACGGCTCGCAGTTTTTCATCACTGAAGATGTCGCTCACAGTCAGCATCTTAGCGGCAGTTACACGATCTTCGGGCAGTGCGACGATGCCTCGGTTACACTGGTCAAGCAGATTGCAAGTATGGCCACCGATCCAAGGAACGACCGCCCGTTTCGCCCTGTGAAGATTACTCATATCAAGATTGAGCGCGCTGGTTCCGCGACGCCAGCAGTCAAATCGGCGACGCCAGCGAGGAAGCCGGCAGCCGCCGCTCCGAAAGCGCCATCTAACTAACAACGAATCATGGAAGACAGCCTCGCTGTCCGGCTAGCTAACTGATTCGCAGCAAGATCACGAATGAAACACGACCATCGACGAACGAGACTTCTGAAAGGATTCCATGACCCGCCAACCCGGACTCTACGCCACATTCGAAACCAGCGAAGGCAACATCGTCTGCCGCCTTTTTGACAAAGACGCGCCCAAAACTGTAGCCAATTTTGTAGAACTCGCACAGGGTAAGCGCGAGTGGACGCATCCTTCGACACGAAAAAAATCGCAGGACAAACTCTACGATGGAACGATTTTTCATCGGGTGATTCCGGACTTCATGATTCAAGGTGGGGATCCGCAGGGGACTGGAATGGGTGGTCCCGGCTACCAGTTCGAAGATGAAACCAAAGGATCGCCGCACAAGCTCGATAAGGCGGGGAAACTCGCCATGGCGAATGCCGGCCCCAATACCAACGGATCGCAATTCTTCATCACGGTGGCGCCCACGACATGGCTCACCGGAAAGCACACAATTTTCGGCGAAGTGATCGAAGGGCAGGACGTAGTAAAGAAAATTTCTGAAGTCCCGCGCAGCCGGCAGGACAAGCCGAACAAAGATGTCGTGGTCAAGACGGTCACGATCGAGCGCGTCTGATTCTGATTCTAACTCTGATAGAGATGCTCAATCCATATAGCCGTTACCATCTCGAACCCCGGTTGAGAATCAATCGGATGCGATGGTAATATGAAGTTACCGATTCAAATTGTAGCGCCCCTCGCCTGAGCAAATCCGGATGGGAAACGCCGTAACCACGGCGCCCTTCTGCCTAAAATCACAGGAAAGGAATTACTTCATGCCTTACTTTAAGTCCACTTTTTACGGCTCGCTACTTGCAGGCTTCATCCTTCTGGTAGTTTCTTTTGCTGCAGTGTCCTTGAGCATGGCTCAAACGGAAAGCGAGGCCGAAGTCCCGTGGCCGGCAGCCATGCCGCTTCCGGCGCATGTGGTAGTAGTTATCGAAGAAAATCACGGGTATTCGCAGATCATTGGATCGCCACAAGCGCCCTACATCAACACTTTGGCGAGCGAAGGAGCTTCATTCACCAATTCGCATGCCATCACGCATCCGAGCGAGCCCAATTACCTGGCACTGTTTTCAGGATCGACGCAAGGCATTACTGACGACTCGTGCCCACACAGTTTCTCGGCGGCAAATTTAGGAAGCGAATTGATTGCGGCGAAGAAGACGTTCACGGGATATGCAGAGGGGCTGCCCTCTACGGGATCCACAGTTTGCACCTCTGGGGAATATGCTCGCAAGCACGCGCCTTGGACGGACTTTTCCAACGCACCTTCCGCGGACAACAAGCCTTTCAGCAGTTTTCCAACTAATTTCAGCAGCCTCCCGACGATCTCCTGGGTGGTTCCCGACTTGCTCGATGACATGCACGATGGAACTATTCAGCAAGCCGACAGCTGGCTACAGACTCATCTGCAGGCCTATGCGACGTGGGCGAAAACGCACAACAGCCTTCTGATCGTTACCTGGGATGAAGATCAGGGGACAACGGCCAATCAGATTGCCACCATTTTTGTGGGACCGATGGTCAAACCTGGGAAGTACAGCGAGAACATTAACCACTACAGCGTACTGCGGACTTTGGAAGCGATCTATGGGCTGCCTTATGCAGGCAAGTCGGCGTCGGTGACGACGATTACGGATGTGTGGCAGTGAGGCTGGAGGGACGAACTCGGAGGCTAATTTGCGAGAACAGAAACGCCTTCGGTTTTAGTCAGGTTAAGATCGGCGGTTATGAGCGTTAGCCCGAACGCCTTAGCGGTAGCCGCGAGAAACAGATCGGCTGGATCTTCATGCGGCAAGCCAACGGTCAGCAGCGTACGTGCAACCTCAAAAGTAAGCGGAGCCTCCATGACAGGAAGTACGCTTAGGCTGGTGGCAAGCCAAGTCGCAAAATCAGTCGATATCTGGACGCGCTTCTTCCTGAAAAGCAGGAACGCCTCCCACATGCTGATCGGCGAAAGCCACAGCTCATTTTGTCGATCGTCCAGTTCCTTCGCTACGCGCTTGAAGAGCCGATGAGGTTCACCAAGGCTCCACAACCAGGTGGGTGTCCAGGAGCAGTTTCATTCCCGCCACGCGTCCCAGTCATCGAAGCTGCCGGTGGGGCGACGATATCGCCGACGATTTTCATACTTCCAGCCATGCTTCCGAGTTCCTTCCTTTACTTTTTTCACCGGTCGAAGGGACGACTTCGGCCACAGGTTCACCGAAACGGGTGACACGAATTGGCTTCCGCGTCTTGCGGACTTCTTCCAGGATGCTGAGGCACTTGGCTTTGAACTCGGAGATGGCGACTTCTTTCATTATCTTTGTCGTACCATGGTCAGTGACTATTGTTAAACCAGGCTTGAACCCACCACGCCTCGGATGAAACAGCCGAGAGGCTTCAGGACGGAAACCTGAGCGGCTAAGCGGGCATCGATTGGGACTCGCAGTGGCACGAGTAGAACTCGTGCCCATCCCGATTTTCGCGCCCTTCCCAGTCACTCGCGCCCTGGCCGATCACAGTCAATCAAGCAACCCCGAGATTCACTTTAGACCCCAATCACTCCCACCAACTCCTTCACCGCTGCCACGCTTTTATCCAAGCCGGCCTTCTCCTCGGCAGTAAGTTTGATTTCGATGATCTGCTCAATGCCCTTCGCGCCCAGCTTTACCGGAACTCCGACATAGAGGCCGTTGATGCCATACTCGCCTTGCAGATATGCGGCGCAGGGGAGAATTTTTTTCTTGTCTTTCAGGATTGCTTCGACCATCTCAGTCGCGGCGGCAGAGGGCGCGTAGTAGGCCGAGCCGGTCTTTAAATACTTCACGATTTCGGCGCCCCCGTCGCGGGTGCGCTGCACCAAGGCCTCAAGGCGTGACTTCTCGATTAACTCGGTTATCGGAATGCCCGCGACCGTGGAATAGCGCGGCAATGGAACCATAGTATCGCCGTGTCCACCAAGGACGAAAGCGGTCACATTTTCCACGCTGACTTTCAGTTCGTCGGCAATGAAGGCGCGGAAGCGGGCGGAGTCGAGCACTCCGGCCATGCCGATGACGCGCTCGCGGGGAAATCCGCTGAGTTTGTAGGCGGCTTGCGCCATGGCGTCGAGCGGATTCGAGACGATGATCAGAATACAGTTCGGTGAATGCTTCACCACTTCGCCAACGACCGCCTTCATGATGCCGTAATTCGTGTTGAGAAGATCGTCTCGGCTCATGCCGGGCTTGCGCGGGATTCCGGCGGTGATGACGACGACGTCGGAGTTCGCGGTGTCTTTGTAGTCGTTGGTGCCGGTGATGTAAGAGTCGCGTTTTTCGATTGGCATAGCCTCGAGTAAATCCAGGCCCTTGCCTTGCGGAACACCTTCGATGATGTCGATGAGGACGACGTCGGCTAATTCTTTGGAAGCGATCCAGTGGGCCGCCGTCGCGCCCACGTTTCCGGAGCCTACGATGGTTACTTTCTTGCGCATGAATGATTCCTTTCGAAAGAGTAAAAAATCTTTAACACAGAGGGTACGGGGTGACACAGGGTAAGGCAATTGAGTCATTGGGCAATTGAGGGATGGGGCGATTGAAGATCAAAACCGTGCCATAGTTTGAATCCGATCTGACAATTCCAATCGCACAGTTACCCGATGACTCGATCGCACAATCCCTATACGAGCACCGCCGCACCCATGTTCTCGACAATGGAGTCGGCAAACTGGCTGGTTTTGACTTTGGTGGCGCCTTCCATCAGGCGCTCGAAGTCATAGGTAACTTTTTTCTGGAGGATGGTCCGCTCCATCGCGCTCTCGATCATATCGGCGGCTTCATTCCATCCCATGAAGCGGAACATCATTACGCCCGAGAGCATCACCGACCCGGGATTGATCACGTCTTTGTCAGCGTACTTTGGAGCGGTTCCGTGGGTGGCTTCGAAGATGGCGTAGCCATCGCCAATATTTGCGCCGGGAGCGATGCCCAAGCCGCCGACCTGCGCCGCGCAGGCATCCGAAATGTAATCGCCGTTCAGATTGGGGCAAGCCAGCACGGAGTATTCATCTGCTCGCGTGACTACCTGCTGGAAGATGGAATCGGCAATGCGGTCGTTGATCATGATTTTTGTCTTCCACCGGCCTTTGCCGTGGGTAGCATAGATGCCGTCGAGCACCGCTTTCACTTCCTGTTCCACCGTTTGGCGAAACGCTGGGGGTGCGAACTCCATCCCCGGTTCGACTAGTTCGGCATTTTGCGCCACCGTCAGGTTCGGGTTCTTATCTTTGTTGTCGATGATCCAACTCTCGCGCTCGGTAATCACCTGGTCTCGAAATTCTTCTGTCGCAAGTTCGTATCCCCACTTTCGGAATGCGCCTTCGGTGAACTTCTGAATGTTGCCCTTGTGCACCAGCGTCACGGTCTTGCGGCCAGTCTCGAGTGCGTGAAGAATCGCCATTCGCACCAGGCGCTTGGTTCCGGTAACGGAGATCGGTTTGATGCCCACGCCGGAATCGAGCCGGACCTGTTTTTTTCCGCGCTTCAGCATGTCTTTATTGATGAACTCGATTAATTTCGCACAGTCCGCAGTTCCCTGCTCCCACTCGATGCCCGCATAGACGTCTTCGGTATTTTCGCGATAGATGACGACATCCATGCGCTCGGGATTCTTCACAGGCGAAGGCACGCCCTTGTAGTACTTCACGGGACGGACACAGCAATAGAGATCGAGAATCTGACGCAGCGCCACATTGAGCGACCGAATGCCGCCGCCCACCGGCGTGGTGAGCGGACCTTTGATGGCGACCCGAAATTCGCGAACGGCGTCGATGGTTTCATCGGGCAGCCAGTTATCGAACTTTGCTTTAGCCTTTTCCCCGGCGAAGACTTCGTACCAAGCAACACGGCGCTTGCCCTTATAAGCTTTCTCCACGGCTGCATCGAATACGCGCCGGGATGCTTTCCAAATATCACGTCCGGTTCCGTCGCCTTCGATAAAAGGCACGATCGGATTATCCGGGACTTCGTATTTCCCGCGAGTGTAGCCGATCTTCTTCCCGTCGGACGGCACGGACACACCGTTATAAGAGTCCGCCATTTGTCAGCCTCCCTATGAAGTTCCGCCTATCTTTACAAAACCAATGATTATAAAGGAACCTTCAGCGAAGCACAGTAAGTTATTCTTATAGTAGCTTTATGGCATAATTCGATTCCGGGGCTAGATTTCGAAGTGGAGGTCCGGTTCATGAACAAGGTGCCGGGGAATTTCCAGTTCCGAGTTCTCGGTTCCCAGTCCGCTAGCCAACGTTTCTTCTTCAGAACTGAAAATCATCGAAGGCCGAGAACCGTTTTCGGCGCGCTTCTGGTCTTCTGCCTGGCACTCTCGAGCGTCGCTTTCGCGAAAGACAATCGCAGCTACACGCAGGTCGGACACAACATTAATATCGGTCCGAACGATCAGGTCGCCGACGTCACCTGCTTTGCCTGCAGCATCCGCGTGCGAGGCCAGGTGGCCGGCGATGTAACGGTATTCGGCGGCAGCGTGATCCTCGAAGACCATGCACAGGTAGCCGGGGACGTGACCACGTTCGGTGGAGATATCCGCTTGGACGAAGGAATTAAAGTTGCCGGCGATGCGACCGTATTTGGCGGCCAGATACGGCGTGATCCCGCTGCCACCATCTCAGGCGACGTCACTTCGATGGGCGGACACGGCTGGCTTGTGCCCATCATTCTTGCCCCCTTCCTGGCTCTCGGGTTACTTGTTGCCTTCGTCATCTGGCTGGTTCAGCGAAGGCGCACGCCTGCAGTCGCCGCCTGAATCTGGGATTACCATCTTCTCGTCCCGAATGACTTATGCACCCCTACGGTCATGTAGCGCCCCCAAGGCCCATTATTGCCCAGATCAGCCGGCCCGAGGTTGGTGCTGCGGGCGCCTAGACGGTCAAACAAGAAGTGCTGGGTCACGCGAAATTCAAATCCCTTAGCGATGAAGATCCCAACTCCCCACGAATGCTCAATGCCAATTGCATCGGGCGACCAAGTGTAGAGGGTCTGCGGGATGGTCTTGCCAAACAGAAACGCTGGCGCTCCAAACACCATGAAGCGCCGCAGCTGGCCCCGGCCAAAGGGACGCACCTCCAGCATTCCCGACAGCATATAGCGAGCAAACAGGCTGCAAGGGGCGTTTACGCCGCCATATTGCCCGGCGTTGCCGGCGCAAAGGTTGGGATCGATTTCATTATGCGGAGGCGCCAGGTCAAACTGCGCCCATCCCCAGAACGTGTCTCGGGGAAAAAACATTCGGTCTTCAGCTTGGGCAACGTTGGAAGCGCTCGCTGGCGCTTCACTTTGGGCGAAGCCGAACATCGAAAACAAAACAGGAAATACAAGAATCCAACCCATCTTTTTCATCCCGCCTCCAAGAGTTTGTGCTGCAGCCTCGCATGGAAGATATCAGAAGAGATCGTGCAATGTGCTTGGACAACTTCCAGAATTCATATTCGGAATTCGCTTTATTCCATTCGCAGGATTTTCGCCGAAGTCTTCACAGCTAAAAGGACTTACAGTTCAAGCACCTACGGTTTGGCTGGCAGATTGCTATGGTCAACAAAGAAGTCCGGAGACCCCATGCCCCAGGAGATTTCGGTTTCGTATCAAGCGATCAAGAGCAAGGTCTACCGGCTAATCGATGCTCTGGTTGTCGGCGAGAAAAACGAAGCAGAGGTCCAGGAATCAATCCGCCGCTGGTGGGAGCTCATTCATCCCGCTGATCGTCCCATTGCGCAGAAGTATCTCTTCACGATTTTGGAGCGCTCGCGTCTGGCCCTTGATTCCGTCGAGGGCGGCCTGATTGAGGCCACCGAGAACGAAGCTTTCCGACCTTCGGAGCCATCCAAGGTTCTGAAGATGGTTGGCAGGGTGGTCAAACATTCCACTCTCAGCAGCCCCCCGATCTAAATCGTCTCATCCTCGAAATACAACTGATTGTCTTTGGCTGATTGTCTTTGGCTGATTGTCTATGGCTTGCGAACTGGTCTTATACTTGCCATGCTCGCCGGAGAGACCAGTGCGCCCGTATCACTGGCAACCGGGAGTTGGGCACTGACTTGCCACTCATGATACCGCTTCCATTCCTGATACGCTCGCTGCTGGGTTCTTGGTTCATCTGTGCGGTGTGCCTCCACGCCGCGGCGCAAGGACAAGCTGCGGCGGCTAGTCCGATGCCGGCCACCGCATATAAGCTGATCTCAGTCAAGGTAATCGGCACAAAGCGGTTTACGTCCGCTGAGGTGGCGTCCGCCAGCGGACTGCCGGTCAACACGGTCGCGCACGAGGACGATTTTCGCAAGGCCGCGCGGCAACTCGGCGAGAGCGGTGCTTTCAGCAATATCGCTTTCACCTTCTC
Source organism: Acidobacteriota bacterium (assembly GCA_013289765.1). Lineage (GTDB taxonomy): Bacteria > Acidobacteriota > Terriglobia > Terriglobales > Acidobacteriaceae > Sulfotelmatobacter. The sequence goes on along the minus strand of JABCZI010000014.1, from coordinate 37,753 downwards.
ATATTCGTCAGCCGGAACCAGGCTGGAATTTCAGGTGACCGACGCCGATAAATTTGTCCCCGCCCGCTTCACGGATTTTGTCTGGTTCACCGACGAAGAATTGCTAAGGAAAGTGCACGAGCGAGTTCCACTTTTCAACGGTGAGTTGCCCGCGAGCGGCCGTTTGACGGACCAAGTATCGGACGTGCTGCAGGCTTTGCTGGTTGAAAACAGTATTCCCGGCCACGTCGAATATCTGCGCAAAGCGGATAAGAGTGATCATCTGCAGGCGATCGAATACAACGTTGCCGGAGTGAGCATTCGCATCCGCCAGGTCGAGTTTCCCGGCGCCGGGGCTGCCGAGTTAAGCGCGCTCCGGACTGCGGGGGAACGATTGACGGATCGTGAGTACTCTCGTGAGTTCATGAATTCCTTCATCGAACGCGCGTTGCTGCCGATCTACCGAGAGCGCGGCTATCTTAAGGCGGCTTGCCCCACGGCACAGCCCAAGGTCGTCAAATCGTCGGACTTGCATTCCGTTGACAACCCGCAGGCTGCATTCGTCGATGTGATATTTCCGGTGACTCCCGGCATCCAGTACAAGCTCACGGGGATGGAATGGTCAGGCAACAAAGAATTTCCCAACAGCACGCTACAACCGCTGATCCATGCCAATCCTGGACAGCCTGCCAACACCGTTCAACTAGAAGATGACTTGAAATCCGTTCGAGAGCTTTACGGTTCCCGAGGATACATTCTTGCCAGCGTCAAAGTGGAAGCCCAATTCAATGACGTCGCTGCGACCGTGGCTCTTCATCTCACGATCGATGAGGGTTCTGTCTATCGCATGGGTGAGCTTGAATTTCGCGGGATCGACAATGGTCTGACGGCCAGGCTGCGGGCCGCCTGGAAGATTCGTCCCGGCGACGTTTACGACGCCACCTACCTCAAACAATTCCTGCCCCAGGCCAGAAAGCTGCTTCCTGCTAATCTCGACTGGGAAGTTGACCCTCATGTGACCGCCATTACGCGGGACAAAACCGTGGATGTTGATCTGCAATACACAGCCAAGGCACCGCAGTGAGGCATTTTAGGCAGTGCTCAGTTTGGCGGCAGTGGCGAGGAAACCGCCGAGCTTCGATCGACTGAAACTGAGCCGGTGCAGAGGGCTCAGTTCCCTGGCATCCCATCATTTGGGGCATAAACTACTGAAACAAGACAAACCGTTTCCTAAGGAGAACGTGGAATGAACCGTGGTTCTCGTTGGTTCGCAGCTATAGTTCTGATAATGTCGTCGGTAACCGCTACTTCTAATCTCTACGCTCTCGTCGCCCGCAAGCAAACCTTTACCGGTGAGGTTGGCGATGCCATGTGCGGCAGAAAGCATATGGACGGACCGGCCGCCGAGTGCACGCGCACCTGCGTGGCGCATGGGTCCAATTTCGCATTGATCGTGGGTGAAAAGATTTATATTTTGCAAACGAGCGACAAATCCGTTTTATCCGCGCTAGACAAACAGGCAGGCAAGACGGCGACCGTCACGGGAGTTTTAACCGACGACACCATAGAAGTCAGTTCAGTCGCGGCCAAGTGACAGGCGCTGATGTTCGCTAAACCGAAAAGTATTTGCCTTGGTGTTCGATCATGCCCCGCCCTGTGGTAGAGTGATTCGGTTTTGCCCGGGCCCTCCCCCCGAAGAATCCGGGCACCGTGACGGGAACCGCGCCAGCGACTTCCCGTCATTTTTTTCGTCTCGCGCGTAAATTCATCTATCCTTTACAGAGCGTTGTGTTAAATTGTGCATCTCAATCTCATTTTTTTGGTGCCGGAGGCTACAGAATTGGGCAAAGATATGGTTCCCAAGCGGATGTTCTTCACCAAGGGAGTTGGAAAACACCGCGAGCGGTTAACTTCTTTCGAATTGGCTTTGCGCGACGCCGGCATCGCTGCCCAGAACCTGGTGCGCGTTTCCTCGATCTTCCCGCCTAATTGCAAAATGCTGGCCCGCAAAGAGGGTGTGAAATATCTCAGCCCCGGCGAGGTGGTGTTTGCCGTAGTCGCTGAAAACTCCACCCATGAAGCCCACCGTTTGCTCGCTTCCTCGATCGGAGTGGCCATTCCCGCCGACAAGAACACCTACGGATACCTCAGCGAGCATCATTCTTTCGGTGAAACCGAAGATGCCGCAGGAGAGTATGCCGAAGAACTCGCCGCCGAAATGTTGGCTACGACGTTGAACGTTGAATTTGATCCCGACCGCTCATGGGATGAGAAGAAACAGATTTATCGCCTATCGAACAAGATTGTGCGTACAGCGAACGTGACGCAATCCGCCGTGGGGGATAAACGGGGGTTATGGACCACGGTGATTGCCTCGGCGGTGCTGATTTTCGACTGAGACAGGTGTCGCACAAGCTAACTCCGCACCCAGGTTCTGCTCTTGGGCCGTCCTGCAGTTTGTACTGATACGTTTCCCCTGCTCCGAACACCATCCATGCAGCAAGGGTCGGACACGCCCCTTGACCTCGATTTAGCAGAGGATGTAAGAGCCGTGGGCAATCCGTCGCCCTGCAAGTCATTCGGCAGGAGAACAAGAAAATGAGCGACGTAAACACAAACTGGATAACCTTCGAGCAAGGGGTAGAACGAATCAGACGCGCTGTCGGGAAAGACTTCGACCAGCAGAGCAGAATCATTACATCGCGCGACGCCGACGTGGGCAAGCTGCAGACGAAACTCAAAGTCGGCGGAGTTCCGGACGGTTTTGAGAAGTGGCAGTTGCCGGTTTACCTCAGTGGCCCCTCGCAGCTATTTATTTCCGCTGCCCCACCCAATGCCGAGGTCGGAGAGCACTCCCACGACGCGGGAGATGGCATCCGCTTCATGGTGGGCGGCTCTATCTACTATGCCGGCAAGGAACTGACAGCGGGCGACTGGATGTACATCCCACAGGGTAAGAGATATGCCTTCAAGGCCGGCGCAATGGGAGCAGTTATGTGCTATTGCTACTGCTGCTGCTGCGTTCCTCGCCTCGAATAACAGATTTTCGTCCCGTTTGCCTTGAAAACCTCAACTTTCGCTGCCGGATGGCCCCCTTCCTGCAGCAAATGTCCCTAGACTAAGAGTAGTGGTTCAGTTTGAACTGAGCCACTACTAGGCTCCATGACCGCCCTTGCCGGAGTGGCTTCATGCTATACTTATACTTTAGTAACCCCCTAGCCCTCCCAAATGTAACCTTCCGTTAACAGCCTTCCCGTATCATAGAACTGTAGAAAAATACCTTTTTAAGTTAGAGGACTCGTTTTGGATATCAATACCCGCAGACAGAAGCAGCAAGCACTCATGACCGATTTGCTCGAAAGGAAGATTCGGCTGCACGCGCAGCATCTCTACAATCAGCGTGGCCAAGCCGAAGGAACGGCTCTGCAAGACTGGGTGGAAGCGGAATCGAGAGTGCTGGAGAACAGCATCCTGGCGCCGCTCTACCGCAAGACGCGGCTCGATGGTCGTTCATCCGATGAATTCGACGAAGAAGTTAAGGATCAGCAATTCGCCGCAACTGATTCGTCGCCAGCCGAAGTCGGCGCCCGCTAGCAACTTTGCAACACCTTTCCGTTCGCATCGGGCGGGCATGCAATCATCGCCGGAAAATGAACAGCGGTTTTACGCGCTGACTTTTCTTACTTCCGAGCCGCCGCCGTTTTTCCCTTGCTGGCTTTGCTCCCCTTCTTATCCAGTCGCTCGAACACGGCAGCCACAATCAACGGCAGCCCCACAGTAGCGTCCACAAACACTTCGCCAAACCTGCCGCCCTCCGCCGGGGGTACAAATTTTCCCCACGAAATCGCCTCGCTGTAAGGACTGCCCGACAATCCGCCCCAATGAACGGGCTCGGGACAAATCCGCAGCCCGTAGTGATACCGTTTCAGCGGAACATTCTCACCCAACCGCCGGTGCCGCAGTTCGCAGAACGGACCAAACTGCTGCGACCAGTTGCGCGGCACTCCGCCGCCGATGGTCAGGATGCCCAGTTTTTTCTGCCGCAGCAAGGTCGCCGCAAAATGCTCCAGATCCTCGAATGGATCGAAGCGGATCTTATGCCTGCCGGTTGACTCGCGGAGGCGATTGTTCAGCGCCGTATCGAGGCCCAGCTCCGAATCGCTGAACGCCGGCACGAACACCGGCACGCCCATCTCATGCGCCGACTTCAAAATTCCGCGCTGGTCTTTCGCGGTCTTCGCCAGATAAGCCCCGATCGCGTGATTCAACTTGTAGGAGCACATGGTCTCGTTGTGGTCCCAGCCCTCAAGCACGGCCGACATCACTTCTTCCACGTCGTCGAGATTCTGCTCAGGTTCCAGCGTGTCATACACGCGGTTGTACCCCTGCTCGTACAGTTCCACGTCAGAAACTTCGGGATTGTGGCGGAAGTGCGCGCGCCCGGTCGCTTCGACTAATCCGTGAGCCATGAGGGCGCCAGTTGAAACGACGGCATTGACAATGCCGCGATCGATCAACTCGGTCACGATCAGTCCCTGCTTCGCGACCGTCATGGCGCCTGACAGGGTCATGACCACGAAACACTCTTCATCGCGCGCCATCGCTTCGAGCACGTCCGCAGCCTCGCCCAGCTGACGCCCGGTAAATGCCGTCTTCGACATAGCCCGCACCAGGTCGTCGATCGACTTCACTTTACCCAAATCGAGCGGCTCCAGAGGAATCAGCCGGTCCTCAATGGGATTATGCAGATGACGATCCTTACCCTCGCCGGCGTGCCCGCTACCCTGTGACTTTTCCGAAGGCTTTCCCGCAGAATGTCCACCGCTATGATTGCCGTGTTTCAAGATGACGCCTCCAAACTCGAATCCAAATCTCCCGACCCATTACTTTACAGGAACAAGGAGAAAGGATGCACGCGCGATGACCTGCATCAAATGCGTCGTCGACAGGTAGCCTACAAACTTGAAGGCGCGAGGAATTACAACCATGAAAGATCTAACGATTTTGCTCGACAACCGCCCCGGTGCGTTGGCCGATATGGGGGACGCGCTCGGCCGCGCCGGAGTAAGCATCGAAGGCGGCGGAGCGTGGGTTGTCGACGGTCAAGGAGTGGCACACTTCCTGTTTGAAGACGGGGCGGCGGCTCCGGCTCGAAGCGCATTGGAAGGGGCGGGCATCCGAGTACTCAACGAGCGAGAAGTCGTTATCCAACGGCTGAACCAGTCTGAGCCCGGCCAACTTGGCAAATTGTCACGCCGCATGGCTCATGCTGGAGTCAACATTGAAGTGCTTTACAGCGATCACGATCACCGGCTGATCCTTGTTGTGGACGATGTTCACAAGGGGCGGGCAGTGTCAGAGTCATGGGCGCGCGAAAAACAGAAGGTGCCAGATGAAACAACATAACTACGAGATTCGAGTGGAGTGGACCGGCAATAGCGGCGAAGGCACCAAGACCTATCGCGGTTATCGCCGCGATCACACGATCGGGGCCGGGGACAAGCCCCAGATTTTGGGATCAAGCGATCCAAGCTTTCGCGGGGACTCGTCTCGCTATAATCCGGAAGAACTTCTGGTCGCGAGCCTTTCCGCCTGCCACATGCTGTCGTATCTGCATCTTTGCGCCGTCAATCATGTGACCGTCGTCGACTATCGCGATTCGGCGCTTGGAGTGATGGACGAGAATAGCGACGGCTCGGCGCAATTCACACGAGTAACGCTGCAGCCAACGATAAAGATTTCTTCTGACAGTGATGGAGCCAAAGCCGTCGCTCTTCATGCAGACGCTCATCACTCGTGCTTTATTGCGCGGTCTGTCAATTTTTCGGTCGAAGTCCATCCAACCGTGTTAGCTGACGGCTGATAGCTGCCGCGCAAATGCTATATTGACCAGAGGACTGATTCGCGTGCCCCCTGACAAATTTCGCGTAGCCCTGGTGCAGATGTCCTGCGGCCCGGAGCCGGAACAGAATCTTCAGAAAGCCTTGGACCGCGTGGCCGACGCCGCCGGACGCGGCGCTCAAGTCGTCTGCCTGCCCGAACTGTTTCAGTCGCAATATTTCTGCCAGCGCGAAGATCACGCGCTCTTCGATTTGGCCGAATCCATTCCCGGTCCCGCCAGTGACAAACTGGCCGCAGCCGCCCGCCAGCACGGCGTCGTCCTGATCGCGTCGTTATTTGAAAAGCGTGCTCCCGGCATCTATCACAACACAGCGGCGATTTTCGATTCGGACGGAACGCTGCGCGGCCTTTACCGGAAGATGCATATTCCGGACGATCCGCTCTATTACGAAAAGTTTTACTTCACGCCCGGCGATCTTGGGTTTCGCGCGCTCGATACTACAGCCGGTCGCCTCGGCACTCTTGTCTGCTGGGATCAGTGGTTCCCCGAAGGCGCACGCCTTACCGCTCTGCAAGGCGCGACGGTGCTCTTCTATCCCACCGCCATCGGTTGGCACCCGTCCGAGAAAGCCGAGTTCGGCGTCGCCCAACACGACGCCTGGCGCACCATTCAGCGCGCCCACGCCATCGCGAATGGCGTCTATGTCGCCGTTGTGAATCGCGTTGGTTTTGAGACTGGCAACGTCCGCGGCAAATCTACGCCGGGTCATGGACTTGAATTTTGGGGTGGATCTTTTTTCTGCGATCCTTTTGGCCGCGTCGTAGCCGAAGCCTCTCACGACCGCGAAGAAATTCTGATCGGCGACGTCGACCTGAAAGCCCTCGAAGATATCCGCCGCAACTGGCCGTTCTTGCGCGACCGGCGGATCGATGCGTATGCTCCCATCTCGAGTCGGCTTTTGGACGGACGGTAAGAATCTCCGTGAAGATTGCCTCAGCCCTGACTTCAAGTAACGCTTTAAGTCTGTCTGCGTGCCCGCGCATGCCCGCCGAATGGGAACCGCACGATGCTACCTGGCTGGCGTGGCCGCACCATCACGGAGATTGGCCGGGTAAGTTCGAACCGATCCCATGGGTCTACACGGAGATCATCAGAAATCTCGCGCGCCACGAGCGGGTGGACTTGATTGTGAACGACGCTGCAGCAGAACATCAGGCTCGCAAGCTGCTCCAACGGGCGAATGCGTTTCCCGGGAACGTACGATTTCACCGATGGCCGACGAACCGCGCCTGGCTGCGCGATTCGGGGTGCATCTTCGTGAAGGAAAAGCCGGGCTTCGCCCGGCCGGACAGCCCCTTCGGCTCCGCTCAGGGCAAGCTTGGGGGGCCGTCCCCACATGAAGTTCGGGAAGGGCGCGACTTGAGTCGTGCCAATGACGATGCGAAAGCAATGCGGGCTTTAGCCCCTGAGGGTTCACTCCTCGCCATGAACTTCGGCTTTAATGCTTGGGCCAAATACTCCAACTGGCGTCACGACGAAAAAATCGGCGCCCTGATGTCCACCGTCGCCCACGCGCAAGAAATCCGTCCCACTCATCGCAACACACGCGTCGTCCTCGAGGGTGGCTCCATCGACGTTAACGGACAAGGCACGCTCCTCACCACCGAAGAATGCCTACTCAGCAAAGTCCAGCAGCGCAATCCAGGCATGTCGCGCAAAGACTATGAAAAACTTTTCGCCGATTACCTGGGTGCCCCACACGTAATCTGGCTCAACAAAGGCATTTCGGGGGACGATACTCACGGCCACGTCGACGACCTGACCCGCTTCGTCGCTCGGGATACGGTGGTCACCATGGTCGAGAGCAATCGCAAAGACGTAAATCACAAACCGCTGCGTGACAACCTGGGGCTACTACAAGCCGCGCGCGATCAGGCGGGCAAGCCGCTGACCATCGTCGAACTTCCCATGCCCGCGCCCGTTATCTTCGAGCAGCGACGCCTTCCCGCAAGCTACGCCAATTTCTACATCGCAAACGGCGTCGTGCTCGTACCAGTCTTCAACGACCCCAACGACCGCATCGCCCTCAACACGCTGTCAGATCTCTTCCCCACGCGCAAGATCGTCCCCATTTATTCGGGCGATCTCGTCTGGGGACTCGGCACTACGCACTGCATGACGCAACAGCAACCGGCGAGTTAGTTTTATTTCGACAGGAAAAGATGTTTTCACCTGGCAGGAAGGGGGGTCGGACCTGTCTTGTCTGGGTCTACAGATTCCTGTCCTAGCCTCTTCATTGGCCTCCAAGCCATGTCGCCTCGAAGGTATTGCCAGAGGCCTTGCAGCCGCCAGATCATATGCATTTGGCGGTAAGGAAAATGTTCGAGGAAGCAGTAGCTCACTAGTCGGGCAACATCTTGCCAGTCGTTGTATCGCTTGTAAGTCAGTTCTTCCTGCAGCACGGATCCAATTGAAATGACGGTCGCAAACCCATACCCGAAGAGCACGAACTGAAGAGAGAATGTCCAACTCAACGCGCCAAAGAGTGCCGCCAATAAGACCGATGCAAAACCGGTAATTTCAATGACAGGGGCTAATAGTTCGAAGATCCACAAGTACGGAAGCGCTAACCATCCGATACGTCCGTAGCGCGGCCGGAAGAGCATATCCCGGTTGGGCCACAAAACGTCCAACAGACCTTTTTGCCAGCGCGCCCGCTGTCTGGCGAGGGAGCGTAGATCCGATGGAACTTCCGTCCAGCAAACGGGATCTGGAACAAATGCGATGCGGTAGTCGGCGTGATTATTGAGCAAATGACGATGTAAGCGCGCCACCAGATCGAAATCTTCGCCGATGGCGGAACGCCGGTACCCACCTATAGCGCGCACCAAATCGGTTCGAAATACTCCGAAGGCTCCAGAAACGATCATCAGCATGTTGCCGCGTGCCCATGCCTCCCTACCAATTAAGAAAGCGCGGAGATATTCGACGACTTGGATAACTTCGATACTTTTCCTCGCGAGGCGTACTCGGCGGATTCGTCCTGCTTCGATCTGTGATCCATTCAAGACCCGGACAATCCCCCCCGCTGCTACGACACGGTTAGGATCTGACAGGACAGGCACCATAATCCGAAGCAGGGCATCGCGCTCAAGCACCGAGTCCGCATCGACAACGCACACATAGGGCGAAGCTGCCGCATTCAAACCGGCATTTACCGCATCCGCCTTGCTTCCGGCGGGGCTCTTGTCGATGACAAGAAGGCGCATGTCGACATCGCTCCGGTATAACCCGCGGACCGGAGCGCTCACTACCTGCGGGACATAGACGGCTCTCACCGCGCGCAGGCGAAATTCCTTCTGCATTATCTGCAGCGTATTATCGGTGGACCCATCATTGATGACGATTATTTCGAGTTCGGGATAATCAAGATCAAGCAGATTCCTCACTGCAGTGCAAATAGATTGCTCTTCGTTATGCGCGGGAACAAGCAGGCTGACAGGAGGAACCATCGGGGAATCTTTAATCCAGTCCAGGCGAATGCTTTCGAGGTGCCGGAGGTGTGCTGCGCTGGTCCTGAACGCGATGACAAGCATCATCAGGTACGCGAGGTTTGAAGCGAGATAATAGTAGAACAGCGCGTGATTGGCCCAGTCCAAAAGGTGAATCACGATTGCGCCGCCGCCTTGACGAGAGTGTTTTCCTCGGGCGCGGGTGGTGGGGCAGAAAGGTTCGCTGTGCGCAATACCTCAAGCAAAGTCTCATTAGTCTCCATCCCGCTGTTTCTGTTCTTGATCGCTGCAACGAGACTGCCCTGCAAGCCGGCATTTTCGAGAGCGGTTAAGAATGCATGTAAACCGTATTGGTCTTGGAGGGCTACGACTTTTTCGAAGATCGGCAGCAATTCTGTCTTGAAATCCACGAGACCTTCTGCGGCTCGCAGGCGAACCAGCCGATTCGAATCGGTTAGTCCCTGAACCAAAATTGGGAGGGCCGTCGGGTGACAAAATCCGCCCAAACTGACCATGGCGCGCAGGCGCACAAACCATACCGTATCCTTTGCCAGCTCACTCAGAATATTGACCGCCTCGACAGCGTTTAGATACGAAAGCCCGCGAGCCGCTGCAGCTCGCAGTTCAGGCAAATCGTCATCAGCGAACCGCATCAACTCCGAGCCGAGCAAAGGCGTAGCCACTTCTCCAAGCACGCGTCCCAGCACTTCACGCACGGGTTTGTCCGCATGGTGCAGGTGCGGCAATAATTCCTGCGGACGTTCCGCGCAAGTCTGGATGAGCGCGCTTTGCAACGGAAGCACTGGCACGACCAGTCCGGCGTCATCCACCCAGTTCAGGATCTCCTTCGCAGCCTCCGGGCAAGCCATCCGGCCCAGACCGCGTAGAGCGGCCAGCCTGGTTTCCGAATCGCGATCGCGCAGTCCCTCAGCCAAGGCCCGAATTCCTTCGGGTGCGCGCGTTCGAGCGAGTGCCACCAGTGCTTTGTGCCGACGCCATCCGTGGTGGTGGCGAGCCTCCAGGATGCGTTTTTCAACCAGCCCGCTGGCGCGCATGAATTTCAGCAGGCGCGCCGACTCTTCTGGATTGGCGACTTCATAAGCGTCCAGCACCATGGCCTCGATTAGTTCCCGCTCCGATGTTTTGGTGCGCCACGCAGCGAATGGAATCTCTCCTGAAATTAGCGCATCCCACTGCTGGCGGATTGCCAGCATACGCGCGTCGCGATTCGCGAAGTACCACTTGCGGTAGGTTCGCCGAAGCAGGATAAATGCCAACAGCAACACGTCAGCTACGATCACGAAGATGATCGCCTTCAGCACAAAGGCCGCCGGACCTAGCTTGCGAAATGTGTCAAAAGCGGATCCCATAAGTAAACCCAAAGCTCGATTCTGTCCGACCCTGCGACCGCTTCTGATAAGCGGCGAAACCGGTTACGTCCTGGCGCGCTGTAAGTTGGAAGCGCAAACCGCTTCCGTACGTCTGGGAAGAAAATTCTCCAATCTGATCGACCTGTGCGAAATTCTCTGTTCCGACGGCCAAGAAAACATTCCCTCCGAGGCGGCGATCTTCCCACTTCGCGATGGGAAATCCGATTCGTGTCATTCCCGAAGGTCGCCACTCCGCACCTGTTCCGGAGAAATGGCTTCTTGCTCCCGTCACTCCCAGCGCCCACGTCCAATCGCGTGGCAGGTAGAACTGCGTGGTTTCGTTGATGGTCAGAATCCGCGCCGTGCTGTACCAATACCAGTGCTGCCCATACACAATCTCTAATCCGCGGATGAAGCTGCTGGCGTGAAGTTTGAACCCGCGGTCGTAGTCAAAGAACCCCTCGTCTTTCGGGATGACGCCGTTGTCATGTGCCGCCGCCCCTCCGACCGTTAGCGCACCCCATCGAGGCACCTGCCCGGTCAAGCTGGCCACGACTTTTTCCGCCGCAATGCTTCCCCGGTCGTACCCTGCCGCAGACACGCTGGTCATCCAGCGCGAAGTCCACTTGGAGATGAGGGTGAGTCCTTCATCCCGGTTGGCATCGGCAAAATTGAAGAGGTCAGTGTTCATGCCCACCCGTAATTCGTGCCTCGCCTCGCCGCGCGGAGAGACCAAGCCGGCGCGGCCCTCCACATTCGTTGGATCCAAATCCACTGCACGGCTGAATTCCAGCCTCGCTTCGTTCTCGGCCCCGAGAGTTCGCAAAGCGGCACCGCGTGCCGCCCGAATATCGGCACGTTTCGGGTCTAGTTCGACGGAGCGGTCCAGCGCTTGTAACGCTTCCCTGTTTCGCCCCTCGCGCGAGTAAACCGCTGCCAAGCCCATCCAGTTATCAGGATCATTCGGAACAGCGGCGAGTATCTCCTGATATTCAAGTTCAGCTTCCTTCAGCCTCCCTGACCACTGCAGAATCCGTGCGCGCCAAGCTCGTATATCCATATCCTTTGGCGATCGAGACACCTCGCGATCTACGATATCCAGGGCTGCGGTCCAATCGTGCGCCGCCGTGCGCCTGCGCACCTCTTCTTGCCAGGATGAAGTCACCTGCTGCCCCCATGCGAGAGCGCACAATAGCCAACCCCCAATCAGCAATCTGATCAGTATGAATACAACTCGCTCCGAGATACTTATGAATGCTAGAGACATACATTACGAATTCAATAGGTTAGTAGATAGTTTGAACCTAAACCTGTAAGGAAACACTTATTCGAGCGCGCCCGCTATTACATAAGTAACCTATCTAAAGTCGCACAAAGTCTCGCCGATCCTTCTGTGGACACGACTGACACCTGGGAATGAGTGCAAAGACCCTGTAGAACCTAACTCTGGAGCGGAAAGACGGCGAAACAAACAGAACATCCGCAAATTCGCCACGAACACAATTGGAGGCTGCCGACGGTCCGGTTGGCTAGTCTTCAAGTAAGTGACACCTCGATCTGCTCATGACTTGCGATGAGCAGATCTGCTCGTCGGAAAAGTAGATCTCTCTTACTCGTCCTGGTGAAGGCACTTAATTACTTGGATCTGACGAGTATCAGCCGCATGGCATGGATGACGTTAAGTCATCATCAGTTTGAGTATGGTTAGTTGGGGAGCAGAACTAAAGGTCGGCGCTTAGGTGATCGACGTCCACTCTGATGGGCGATTAGGAACCTGGGGAACGGCGTCCCAAAGGATTGGGCGGCCGCGTCGTTAGTCCAAAAGAAGCGTCTGCGGAGAAGCGCCAGAACTGCAAACAGTTTCGGTACGCTCCCCTTTTTTTGTCGCGCGCATCGTCGTCTTCGTGGCAGCTCTCGTGTCAGGAAGACTCAAAGCTTCGCCTGAACTAAAACTTGACCATGATCGCGTACCTCATGCTGGGTTCGTCTTTCCGCAGATCGGGGCAGAAACCCGTAGTTCCAGCCACGCACGTGAAGCCGGGTGTGGACGACAAGAACGCGCCTGGTGCCCAGCTGGTGTTTTCCACTACAGATCCTGCACTCGGGTTAGGAATCGTGCTGGGGGTCGTATTGACAGTTGGGGTTATACCGCCGCGACCGGTGAAGTAAGGTACATTCGCGTGGCGGTACCCATACTCCACGCGGAAAGTAATGTACTGTCTCGGCATGTAGTCAAACGTGGCCGAGGTATCCCAGGCTTTGAAGGGATCACCAGGGTTCTGCGTGAAATACGGCGACCCGGTGATGGCATCGGCCCCATTGATTGGCGGCAGCAGAGTCAGGTAGCGCCCTGGATTCGACATTGCTCCGCCGCCCAACGTAAAGCCGTATCGATCTTTATCGAACCACCAACGGTTGTAGACCATCCATCCGGCGAAGCTCTGCTTACGGCTGGTGGCAGTGTTATGGTGGCAATTTACGCTGTTAACGAGCGTTTGTCCCTGGGCGCCAACGCTGTTCGGGGCCGTGCCGTATTCGCACCCCAAATCACCCGTGACGGAGAATGCCATCTTGTCCAGGAAATCATGAGGCTTGTCGTAGTATTTGACTTCGATGCTGTCGTCAGTGTGGATGCGGGAGCGGCCAAATTGGCCATTGCCGTTGCCCAGCGTATCTTCGCCCATCCCGTAGTTATTGAAGACAAGCGAGAGCCAGGGCTTCGGGCGATATAGAATTTGCCCTCCTAGACCGGGCTTGCTGCCCAATCTGCCATAGGATTGCCAGCCGTTGATGATCCAAGGCTCAATCTTCAACTTATCCGTTGGGAACCACTGGATGCGGATACCATTGAAAAACCAAGGGGTGTTCGATGACACGTACGACGGTTGGTAAGCCCAGTTATCGAAATTGTAATAACTGAAAAGACCAATATAGGAGACGAAAATTCCTGCGTCGAAATTGAGCCCGTGATTAACGTTCCAGTGGTATCCCCCATACGCTTCCGACACGTATTTGTAAGCGCCACGAAGGTCCCACTGGCCGCGCCCGGCACTGGCGTCATTCCGCGGCGTCGTGACTCCGAACATTCCATTCATGGTCAAAATCCGGCCGCGAACATCCTGCCAGTGAAAGTCGCCGCCAAAGCTGATCTGCTCTAACTGTATCTCGTTAGACCGAAAGATTTCGGTGGAACCGCCCATCGAATCATCTCTCGGATGATTGAAGTCCATCACATAATGAGTATCGAAACGAATTTCCGGAGTGAAGAATTTCGAATCCCACACCGCGTCTTTGTTGCGAGCCGTTCCGTTCAGCCAAGTCCAGTCCGCGTACGCAAAGGGTTGGGTAGGCGCCGGCTTTCCTGGTAAACCCGTACGTGCCTCTTGAGTCGGCGGGTTGACACTCGCTGTCGATGACTCGACATCTGTTGCTTTAGTCCCGGATTCTGTGACAGGGGCGGATTTTGATACTGCCGCAGATGTCGACGATGCGGGTGCCGTGGCCGCATGAGTTTTCAGTTCCATCAGTTGAGTTTCGATCTGCTCCATGCGTGCCTTCATCTCCGCAAGCTCTTTCTCAAGCGCAAGCGGCACCGCATCAGGGGCGGCAGCTGGCTGAGCTGTTGCAGGCGCTGTGCTGTCCCCGGTTCCTGCGCCAGATCCATCTGACGAGGGGGCGTGCAGGATCGCCACTTTCGCAGGAACACTGGTTTGCGCCCCAGTCTGCGCGTAACAGGGCCCTGCCCAGCTCGCGAGACAGAACATAGACAAGGGAAAGCAAGCTGAAACAGGTATGTTTCTCCACAACAGAGTCTTCGTGATTTTCAAGTTGGAATCCTTTCCGGTCTGAAATCCCCGTTCCTTGAGTAACTGACGGCCCGCAATCTGACCTGAAAGGCGAAGGCGTTTCAAAACGTTCCTGGCGGTCACATCACGATTACATTCGACAACCCGTAAAGAGCGGGTAAAAAGTTCATAAAAATGTCATAAACCCTCTATCTGTATGGAACAGCCTTCTTAGAAGGTGGCGGCTTTTTGTCTTCCAGTGACCCACTGCAATCAAAAAGCCACAAAACACTTAGCGATTTCGTACAGCATCTCCGAAAGCACTGCACACGGAAAGAAAAGGGTTCGACGTTCCTATTTAGGAAGACGGAAAGCGACTGCGCGAGTACATCAGTGCGGGTCCGATCATCCTGATCGGCAAAGGTCTCAGCTAAAGATTCTTCTGAGAGATGGCGGGCCGGCCAATGATGACCAGGAAGATATCGAGCACGAAGAGGGCGATCGCAATGTCATTGAAGCGAGTAGCCCAAGGCAGACCCGGCCACAATTGATTCGCCGCCCAGAAGAGAAAAGCGCTGGCAAGCAGGATCGCTTTGACGAATTCCAGGGGTCCCGGACGTTGCGCTGCCTGGTAGATCAAATACGCCGCGGCGATCATGGCAAGGGGAAACGCGGCTAGAAAGTCATGCGCTCCGCTAGGAAAAGACGCTGGACGGAAATCCCAAGCGAAGAGTAATCCGACGCCCGCGAGCGTGATCATACCGAGCGCGCCGGGAACAGTCCTCAGCGCCCGGCCGAGATGAGTTTGCATAGAGCAAGCCTACAGCAGAATCAGGGTCCGGCACTCCTCTGGCCACTAGTACGGCGTAACCACCGCATCTTCCGGATAGCCCGGCATGCCGAACTCGGGAACGTCGAGCCCCTCCTCTTCCACCTCGGGCGCCACTCGCATGCTCTTCACTTTGTTAACCAGTGAGAAGACGACATAAGTTGCACCGAACGCCCAAATCGCATACAACGTTGCGCCACCGAGTTGCACCAGGAACTGCCGCGTGTCACCGTGGATAAGGCCCGTAACGCCCTGACCCGCTCGTCCCAAATAAGAAGTTACACCGACTCCGTTCCAACCGCTTCCGTAGACGCCATCAGCAAAGATGCCGACACAAACGGCACCCAGCCATCCGCAGTAGCCATGCACCGAAATTGCGCCGCAAGGATCATCGATTTTGAGTACCCGTTCGTTGAATAGAACGCCTCCGCACACCAGAAGGCCTGCCAGCACGCCAATGACGACCGAGGAAGTAGGGGACACAAAGGCGCATGGCGCGGTGATCGCCACCAGTCCCGCCAGCATTCCGTTGCATGCCATCGTGATATCCGGCTTACCGAATAGGAAGTACCACAACAGCATCGCCGCAGCGGAGCCCGCAACCGCCGCAAGATTGGTGTTTACAGCCACTACAGAAATGCGAAGATCGGTCGCTCCCAAAGTTGAACCAGGATTAAATCCCATCCATCCGAAAAGCAGGATAAACGTCCCTGTCACCACGTACACGATGTTGTGAGCGGGGAAAACGCGGATCCTTCCGCCGGGACCGTACTTGCCGAGTCGCGGGCCCAGGAT
Source organism: Acidobacteriota bacterium (assembly GCA_013289765.1). Taxonomy (GTDB): domain Bacteria; phylum Acidobacteriota; class Terriglobia; order Terriglobales; family Acidobacteriaceae; genus Sulfotelmatobacter. The sequence goes on along the minus strand of JABCZI010000014.1, from coordinate 21,641 downwards.
GATTGCCAGAGCCATGGCACAGAATCCGCCGACTGCGTGGACAACCGAGGAACCGGCAAAGTCGACATAACCGTGACCCAGATTGAGCGTGGACCCCAATTGCGACAGCCAGCCTCCACCCCACGTCCAGCAGCCGGAGATCGGATAAAGGATCGCGCCGATAAATAGTTCACACAGCAGAAACGCCCAGAACGTAATCCGCTCACAGATAGCACCGACAATAATGTATCCAGCTGTCTCCATGAATACCACTTCGAATAGCGCGAAGCAGTTACTGGCGCTGTCATAGGCGGGACCGGTCAGAAAAAAGCCCTTGCCGCCCACGAATCCCCACTGCCCAGTCCCGATCAAGAACTTGTTCAGCGTGGGAAGGCCACCAAGGTTGCCCGGTGAAGCATTGATCCCTACAGCTCCAAACTGGAATGCATATCCGACCGCGTAGTACGCCAGAAAGGCGAACACGTACGCCGCGAAATTCAGCATCATCAAGTGGGCCGCATTTTTCTTTCGCACCAGCCCGCACGTCAGCAACGCAAAGCCCGCCTGCATGAACAAGACCAGGTAGCCGGTGTTCAAAGTCCAGGCAAAATTAGTCGCGACCCGCACGTGTCCTACACTGTCAGCGAGCTTCACCGCGAGCGGTTCTTTCGCTACCTGAGCCTGAAACTCATCGAACGCCTTCTTGTTCGCGGCGTAATCGGGAGCATTCTTGTCGGTGGGCTCGGGAACGACAAAAGGATTGCCGGCCGCGTCCACGACGGCACTTTTATCGCCAGTTACAATGCCAGCCGGGTCCGGCTTGGGTCCATCGTCGGCGAAGCAGGGCAAGGTCAAGCACGCGAACAGTGCGGCGGCCAGAGAGATGACAACGCTCGCCGATGCGAATGGCAGGCGCACAAAACGCCTGTTGGCTCGTTTCTTCATGTTTGGTTGCTCCTGTCGCTCAAGGGCGGAGAATCTCATCTGCATCGAAGGTCTGCTCAAACCGCGCCAGTAAATGCCGACAGGACTGCCCTTGTGAACATTTCGAGGGCGGCTCACGCAGGAAAGTGAGTCTACCCCAAAATAGAAGACTACCCACTGTCTTGGCAATAAAGGAATGTACTCCTTCGTCGATCTGGATGAGCTTAGGAATCGGGTTCAAGGCGATTCGCAGACGATAAAGGTAGGCAACCACTGAGTCCAATTCATATTTCCTATCACACCCATCAAACTCTCCAATAACACCACGCTGCATGTTGATAGATCGGTTTGTCTGGAACGGGCGTGTTAGAAGGGCGTTCGGAAGGCAATCCGCGCAAGATCGCGGACGTAATCGTGCCATAATTAATTTGAGCCTGTGCTGCTCACCAGCTTACCGCAGCATTCGGGCCGGGCCGGCAAAGTTGATCGGTCCCATCCGCCGCCGAGGGCTTGAATCAACAACACCGTGTTCGCCATCCGGCGTCCCAAAATATTAACCGCTGTCACTTCATCCGTAAGGGCGGCATTTTGGGCGGTGATCACCTCGAGATAACTTGTAACTCCTCCCTTGTAGCGAGTGATCGAAAGATCTAACGAATGCTGCGCTGCGACCACCGCTTCGTCCTGAACTTTGGCTTCGTTTTCCAGAATCCTCACCGCCGCGAGGTTGTCTTCCACCTGTTGAAATCCATTCAGCACCGTCTGTCGATACGTAGCGACTTGAGAATCATAAGCGGCTCGTGCCTGGTCGGTGAGAGCGCGGCGCCTTCCTGCGTCGAAGATGGTGTCAGCGGCAGAGAGGCCTATCGACCAGAGTCCGCTCGGCCCGTTGATGAGGGTCGTAATCGCGGAGCTTTCAAATCCTCCCGACGCGCCCAAGCTGATCGTCGGGTAATAGGCCGACTTTGCAACTCCGATCTGGGCATTGGCGGACGCAACCAGCCTCTCTGCAGATGCAATATCCGGACGTCTTTCGAGCAGATCCGAAGGCATGCCAAGAGGAATGTGCGGAGGCGGTGCGGTGAGAGGTAGCGGGGGAAGGCTGAACTCCGCGGGCGGCTTGCCGATAAGAATAGCGACCGCATGTTCGTACTGTGCCCGCGCTACACCCACATCAATCGCCTGCGCCCGCGTAGTCTGAAGTATGGTCTTCGACTGCTCAACTTCAACTTCTGAAGCAATTCCTCCCTGGAAACGGTTCTCGGTCAATTCCAAGGCTTGTTCATACTGTGTAACCGTGGTGTTCAGGAGTTGTTCCTCAGCATCCAGGCTGCGAGCCTGGAAATAATCAACTGCCAAATCCGCATGCATACTCAGGTTAACCGTAGCCAGGTCCGCCGCGCTGGCTTGCGCTTGCTCTCGGTAGGATTCCACGTTTTTTCGAACTCGTCCCCAGACGTCGGCCTGATAGGAAACGTCGAACGGCAGCACAAAATCGTTGTAGGTAATGCCATCGAAGGTCGAAGTCGGTGGCGGCCGGCGCGACGAGGTGCGCTGGCGAGTCGCCGATGGCGCGGTTGTCACGGTCGGGTAGTAGTCGGCGCGATAGTAACGCAAAGTGGCTCGGGATTGCCGGAACTGCGCTTCGGCAGCTTTCAAATTCTGGTTCGATACACTGATCTGATCTTCCAGTTCGTTGAGCTGCGGATCCTGAAAAATCGTCCACCACGAACCGCCAAGATTCTGGTCATTGGGTTGGGCAGGCTTCCAGTCCCCTACCTCTTTATAGGCAGGAGGAGCCTGTACCGCTGGCTGGTGGTACTTTGGGCCAACCACGCATCCGGTCAACTCAAGCGCTGCTATCGCAAGCAAGATCAACCAAAGAGCTTGTCCCGGGATCTTGGCCAAAACAGATTTTCGAGACAGGTTCACTTGGCATCTCCCGGCAATGTTGCCTGAACAATTTGAACTGCCTGTCCGGCAACAATTGAATCAGGTGGGTTGAGGATGACCTGATCGTTTGCTTTAAGACCAGACACGGCTTCTATTTCATTCCCAAAATCGTGTCCGGGAGTCACCGTAGCCAGCACAACCTTCCCGTCTTTCACAAGGCCAACACGTAAGCCTTCCGTGCGAAACAGCAGAGTATTGACCGGAATCAAAAAGGTGGATGCCTGTGACGGAATGGCCAAGTGCACCTCCGCATACGATCCCGTAAGCAGCGTGCCGGAAGGATTAGCAATATCGATTTCGATCAGCAAGGTGCGCGTGGTCAAATTGATGGCGTCGGCCGTGCGAACAAGCTTTCCCTGAAATTTTCGGCCCGGAAATTCAGTGAGACTCAGATCCGCCGTCATGCCCACTTTGACCCCTTGCGAGTACTCCTCGGGAACGTTCACGTAGACACGCAGCGTTCCGGGTTGAGCGATGTGAAAGAGATCGGTTTTCACATTGCTATTGCTGCCAGAATTAATAAGGTCGCCGATATCGGTGTTGCGCGCCGTAATTACGCCATCGAATGGCGCGTAGACCTTTTCAAAGGAAACCAACGCCGAGTACTGTGCAACGGCCGCCTGGTCAGCCTCGACGATTGCTTTATTCGCGTTGTACGTGCCGACCGCGTTATCGACGTCCTGTTGGGATACGGCGTTGCTTTTCAGAAGTCCCTGATACCGGGTCTTCGTGATGGAAGCGAGTTCGAGGTTTGCCTGCGCCGTCAGCAGGTTGCTGCGGGCTTGCTGGAGTTGCTGATCGACTTCTGGCGTTTCGATTACTGCGAGCAACTGTCCCTGCTTCACGTGCGCGCCAATGTCGAAATACCACTTCTTCAGATAACCATTGGTTCTCGCGTAGATGGGCGAAGTGATGAAGGGTTGCACGTTGCCGGGAAGAATGATTTCGTCGGCCGGCGCAGTCCGTTTGGGCGAAACAACCGACACTGCCGGCAGCGCCGCTTGAGCCGTCTCCGTATTCAGCGTGTTTCGGGCCTTGACTCGGGACCAGATACCCGACGCCAACAGAGCCACCACCGCAATCACTGCGATCGCCAGTGCAAGCCATGATTTGCGCGAGCGTCTTGGTGCTTCCACGCTATTCAAAGGGCGTACTTCCGCGCCGGTTTGAGGGGTGTCTTGAGGATGTTCCGTTTGAGGCAACATGAATTTCTCCATACCGCTGTTCCCTACTGTGACCTTTCCACTTGAGCTGAATGCTGCCGCTTGCCCTGCAAGACGCTGAAAAATGCCGGAACGAATAACAGGGTCGAGGCGGTCGCGAAAATCAGTCCACCGATGACCGCTCGACCAAGGGGAGCATTTTGTTCACCGCCGTCGCCGAGTCCCAGAGCCATGGGGACCATGCCGATGATCATCGCCAGCGCGGTCATCAGCACTGGGCGGAAACGTGTGAAGCCCGCTTCGAGCGCGGCGCCGACGGAATCCATTCCTTCCGTCATTTTCTCCGTGGCAAAGCTCACCACAAGGATGCTGTTTGAGGTTGCGACGCCCATGCACATGATGGCTCCCATAAGCGCCGGCACGCTTAGCGTCGTGTGCGTTATGAACAAGAACCAGGCAATCCCAGCAAGAGCTGCGGGCAGTGCGGAAATCATGATGAAGGGATCGAGCCAGGACTGAAAGTTGACTACGATCAAAAGGTAGACCAGCACGATTGAACCCACCAGTCCGCCCAATAGACCAATGTAGGATGCCCGCATCGTCTGAACCTGCCCACGGACGACAATTCGAGAACCGCGCGGTACTTGCTGGCGCGTGGCGTCAATAATTTTGTTGATGTCGCCGGCTACGCCACCAAGGTCGCGACCCGCGACTGAACCGAAGATGTCAATGACGGGCGCAACGTTGTAGTCGGAAACCACAGCCATTCCCGCTCCTCGCTCCGTAGACACCAGACTGGCCATGAGCGATGGAGGAGCGTTAGGGTCGGTACCTGTAATGGGAACGTTCTGGATATCCTGAAGGGTATCCGCGCGATATTGAGGAGTTTGAGTCGCGATCTGATAGCTGACGTGATTCTTTGGATCAAGCCAGAACGAGGGTGAAGTCTGGAAGCTGCCACTCAGTGACACCAGAAGATTCTGCGCAATGTCGTGGGCAGTGAAACCAAGTTGCTCCGCTTTGGTGCGTTCGACTTTCAGGCGCAGATAGGGTTCGTCGAAGGGTTGCTGAATCCGCAGATCGGTCGCTCCGGAGACATATCTCACCTTCGCGAGCAATGCGTCTGCATAAACCCTGTTCGCCTGCAGATTGTTTCCGACGATCTGAACATCGATAGGGGCGGGGAGGCCAAAATTGAGGATTTGGCTGACCATATCGGCCGGCAAGAATGCAAAGCTTACACCCGGAAACTGCTTTGGCAGGGTGAGGCGAAGCTGGTGTATGTAGTCGTCTGTGGGATGGTGCTTGGTGGACAGGGTCACCAGAATATCGGCATCCTGGGTGCCAACCGGGGCCGAATTGCTATAAGAGAGATTGATGCCGCTGTAGGGCAGGCCTATGTTGTCGATAACGCTCTGCACCTCTGCTGCTGGAATCTGCTTTCGAATCGACTGCTCGATCAGATCGCAAAGGTTGGCTGTCTCTTCAATGCGCATTCCCGTGGGAGCCCGCATATGAAGCTTGAACGTGCCGCTGTCCACGGTGGGGAAGAAATCCCGGCCCAGCCACGGAATCAGAATTGCCAGAGAGCCGAGGCAAACCGCGAAGAATGCAATCAGGAAAGCACGCCGGTGATGCAGACAGGCCTCCAGCAGGCTGCGATAGCTCTGACGGAATTTTTCAAAGGCTTCCTCAAAACGCTTTTGCAGACGTACTAGTGGATTGCGGCTAGGTGCATTTCCGGAGTGTGGTTTTTCGCTCCGCAATAAATACTTCGCCATGGTCGGGACGATGGTTCGCGAAAGGAAATAGGAAGCCAACATGGCGAAGACCACAGCCTCGGCAAGCGGTACGAAGAGGTATCGAGCCACGCCGGAGAGTAAGAACATGGGAGCAAATACAATGCAGATCGAGAGCGTGGAGACAAAAGCCGGCGTGGCGATCTGAGACGCACTGTCCAGGACGACTTCGTCCATGTCCTTCTCCGGCTCGGCCTCCCGGTTGCGATTGATATTCTCGACCTCGACGGTGGCGTCATCCACCAGGATGCCTACCGCTAAAGCGAGTCCTCCGAGCGTCATGATGTTGATCGTTTGTCCGATGGCGCTGAACACAATAATCGAGGTCAGGATTGCCAAAGGAATTGAGGTCGCGATGATGACGGTGCTGCGCCAACTGCCCAGGAATGTGAGAATCATAAAAGCGGTCAGGCACGCGGCAATCAGCGTTTCCCGTACCACTCCGCTGATGGCGCCACGAACAAAAATGGACTGATCCGCCAAGGGGGTAATCTTGAGTTGGGGTGGAACTGTCGACGCAATTTGAGGCAGCAGGGCCTTGACGCCAGAAATCACATCGAGGGTTGAGGCGCTGCCCGCCTTTTGAATCGTAAGCAGCACTGAGCGCTGCCCATTGACCTTCACTATGTTGGTCTGTGGGGGAAAACCATCGCGCACCCATGCCACATCTTTCATGTAGATGGTAGTGCTGCCGATGGTCTTGATCGGGATCCGGTTCAGATCCGCGATGGTCTGCGGTGCTGCGTTAGGAACGGATACGTCGTATTCCTTGGAGCCGATCTTGGATGTTCCCGTGGGCAGGATCAGATTTTGTACGCTGATCGCATTCACCACATCCAGAGCAGATAGTCCCTTGGACTGCAACGCTGTCGTATTCAGATCCACCTGCACCTGCCGTTGTTTGCCGCCATAGGGATAGGGCACGGATGTTCCCGGCACTGTAATAATTTGTGTCCGGATAAAATTCAGGCCATAGTCATTGAGTTCCTGCTCTGACATATTTTGGCCGGAAAGTGCTAACTGAAGCACCGGCACACTCGACGCGCTGTAGGCAATAATGAGCGGCGGCGTTGTACCCGCCGGCAATTGCTTGAGTTGGGTCTGCGAGACCGCCGTGATCTGTGCAATGCCCTGTTGAAGATTGGCGGTCGGCTGCAGGAACACTTTCACAACTGCGATTCCATAGAGAGACTGAGACTCCAGGTGTTCGATGTTGTCCACGGTTGTAGTAAGGTTTCTCTCCGTGATGACAACAATTCGATCCGCCATATCCTGCGGGATGAGACCGGTGTAGGTCCAGATGATGCTCACGACGGGAATATCGATCGTAGGGAAAATGTCTGTAGGAGTGCGAACAATCGCGAGTCCCCCCATGATCAGGATGAGGATCGCCATCACCACAAAGGTGTAAGGCCGCCGCAATGCTAGTCGAACAATCCACATAGAATTTCTTTCTGATTCGTCAGTTAGGGACTATCGTCAGTTCGCAGGCGTCAAACCAGGGTTTGCATTAAGCGTCCGCCTCATAAGCCGACGAAGCTTCGCGCGAGCCCGCGCCAGTTGGGCCTTCACCGTTCCGTCCGCCACTCCCAGAACGTGCGCCGCTTCGCTCGTGCTGAGGCCATCCAACTCACGCAATTGGAATGCCTTGCGCAACGGAGGCGAGAGCTGGGCCACATATCGCAGCAGGTTTCTATGCAGCTCGGACGCTCGGGTCTCATCTTCAGGACTTGGTTCGCTAGCCGGCAACTGATCTGCCAGGCAAAACTCCTGCTCTTCTCCGAATCGTTCATCCAGCGACAGGTGTATCTGACGTGGCCGTTTGCGAAATTGCATACGCGCACAATTCGTGACAATGGCGGTCAACCAAGTCGACATTTGCGCCTGCCCTTTAAATTGGTCCAAGTGTTTGTAGGCGGCGAGTAATGCATCCTGGACCGCATCCTCCGCGTCGGCTTCATTGCCGAGTTGCCGATACGCCTTTCGGTAAAACACCGGCAAGTAACGCGAAAGTACGTCCTGCAGTTCCCTGGTTCTTGCTTCTGGAATGCAAAGGTCCAGTTGCTGTTCGTTTCCGAAGTCTGCTTCTGTTGCTTGCATATGTCTGGGTCTCCGTGGAGACAAGAAATGCACGCTGCTTTCCAATCGCCCGAAAAGTGAGTTAGTGGCGTATTGTCAGCAACTTGGTAGCAGTTGGGTCTTCAAGGCGTTCAATGAAATTCACAAAGGAAGTCCTGCGACGGACACGGCGTCCGTATTTCGACAGAACTCAGATTTTCGATTGCAGTGCGCAGACACTCCGGTGTCTCGGCTCTTGCTACGGCCTATCGTCGGCGGGAATCGGAAGCTTCTCCTCGATCCGCAGGATTTCCTCCGGTGCATGTTTCCGGAAAAGACGCTTCATGTCCGGCGTAAATTCGCGCAGGAGATTCCCAAGCGCATCCGAGCTCAGCGCACCGCTAAAGCGATTCATAGTTTCCCCGAAACTTCGGTCGTGTCTCGGGTAGTAGCTGTTTTGTAATGCACTGGCAAATAGAGCGCCGAGGAACTCGGACGTGTTGAATGTATTATCACCGCTGTCCTTCCTGGTTATCGCCACTCTGGTTGCGGCATACCAAGCCCGTGCAATAAGCCTTCTCCGGTACGAAGGAAAATAGCGGGGATCCTGATGCAAGATCGCCGACAGAGCAAAGGTCTGGATGAACCTCCGCGACTCAGTATCTGCCAGCGTCGCCCCAAATCGCTTTCCCCAACCTTGCATTCCTCCACCATAGTGGGGCCACTGGTCCTCGGCTTGGTCCAGAGTTGCCTGAAAACCCGCCGACAAGAAGGTGTAGGGCGAATAGGTGCTCGTCAGAAAGATTTTGAACTTGCAATGCGCGGACAACGGAGTGTAAGGCAGGGGTTCGTTGATCGGCACAGTATCTTTGGCTTTCGCCTGGGGAATGGCATCGGGAACCCGTAAGCGGCACGGACCGGCGGGTAACTGATTCAACGGTGCGGCTTCGATCGAGGATAACTGGTTGTCTCTGGAGACCTCATGGGTCGACGAAGGTAACGACGTTTGCCCTTCCTCGAAGGAGAATTGCGCATGAGCGCGAGCCTCGGTAATCACAAACACAATCATCAGTATCAAGACATATAACTGTCTTGCGCGAAGTACTTGCAGTTTGAGCAAAGGCACATCCGGCCCTTTTATTTAGTATCCTTACCGTTATAAGGTTTCTCCACTGGACTTCGCTGCTGATCGGACGCCCCGAACTCCTCATCCAGCGCGCGATTAAGCTCCGTTACCAAAATCAACAGCTTTTCCGAATCCATTTCTTTCGTGACTTGTTGCGCCAATAATCTCCAATCGCTACTACGACGTGCGGTCATGCGGACATTCCTCTGGGCTGGAAAGAATTGGAATCCATGTGGCGGCAAAGCAGAAGTGCAATCTATGAGAAGTGCAATCGACAACCCGTACACGTCCACTGTGTGTTTCTGTGACGCCAACTGGGATTCCTGATTGCTGATTTGCATTCAGATCGCCAAATGTCACTTCGCACGAAGCGCAGTAATTTGGGGCCTTTTAGCGGCGGCGGGTGCGAAAACGAATCCCACGAGTCAGAGGACCGTCCGCACCCGGACATTTGTCAAAAATGTCGACGCAATCGCCACTGGTTCAGGAAGCCAACTCCGTAATCCCCGTCAACTCCAGAAATTCTTCCTCAGTCAATTGCAACGACGACGCCTGCACATTTTCTTCAAGATGCGCGATCGAAGAAGTCCCGGGGATGGGCAACATCATCGGAGACCGCTTCAGCAACCACGCTAAGGCGACCTGGATGGGTTTCACGTGGCGGGCTTTCGCAATCCTCTCTAACAGCCTGCCGGCAACAGTCCCTGCTCCCAGGGGAAACCACGGAATGAATGCAATTCCGTTGCGTTCGCAATAATCCACGACATGATCCCATTCACGATCTGCGAAACTGTACCGGTTCTGGACCGAAACGATGGGTAAGATTTTCCGGGCGCGCTCGATGTGCTCCACCGTTACGTTGGACAACGCGACAAACCTAATCTTCCCTTCTGACTGCATGTTGCACAGGGCCTCGATCGAGGCCTGAAGAGGCACCACCGGATCGGGCACATGCAGTTGGTAGACATCGATGCGGTCAAGTCGCAGTCTCTTCAAGCTGCCTTCCACAGCCTGACGCAAGTGCGCCGGGGTCGCATCGTGGGTCCATTGGTTCGGGCCGGGGCGGTTCCATCCACCCTTAGTGGCGATAACCAGGTCCTTCGGATAAGGCGCCAGCGCTTCGGCGATCAGTTCTTCACTAATATAAGGACCGTACGAATCAGCCGTATCGATGAAGTTGATTCCTAACTCGATGGCGCGACGAAGAACTGCAATTGCTCCCGCTCGATCTTTAGGTGGCCCCCAAACTCCCTCACCAGTGATACGCATCGCCCCGTAGCCGAGACGGTTGACTGTGAGTTCACCTCCGAGCGAGATAGTACCGCTGCTGGCGGCCGACAGAGTTTCTCTACTTCCGTTTTTCTTTTTCATATTTATATTCCCTCTCCAATTTTCCTGGTTCACTCCGCGGCGCGCCACTTTGACCCGAACTTTCCTTTCGGGTCCGAAGCGATGCTCGCTGTCTTCGATCCGAGATCCTTTTCGTACACAACTCCATCCTGTTTGACGATAAACGTCATCACCCCAGAGGACCGGTATTCCGCCGGATACGCCACCAGAATCACGCTGCCAGGGGACTTGCCGCTGGAGACATGGTCGTCCGCTCCGCCGACCGAATTCGCTGCAAGAACTCGAAAGTAATACCCCTGAAAAGGCGAAGACTCTTTGCCCGCGGAATTCGCGGAGTTGGAAGCGGTCAAGCTTTGGGCAAATTGCGTAATCGGGTCATAGCTAGCTGGCTTCGCGTCATGCTCTTTCTTCGTGATCGCAAACTCCTCGCAGACTTGCATCGCCGTGGTCTCATTCTCTCCAATCCTTCGGAACAAGATTTCCTGTGTACCTGTCTTGGAATCGAAGTACCAGGCCCCGTCTTTTGAGACCAGGGGGACAGGAAAGGGCCAATTTTCGGCTCCGATATACAGCACCGTAGTTCCATCAGCCTCTCGAACCAGGCGGTGCATTTCCTCATATTTCTTGCTGAACTGCTCGCGCTCGAGCTTGTCGTTTACTTCGTCATTCGACGATGTGACGTCCTTTCCTGCTCCCAGGATGGCTTCCAGAGTCTGCTCATCTTGCTTTTGCGCAGCTTGAAAGAGCGCGTTACTGGCTTCCCCTGGAGTTGTGAACCGCTCTGGTTGCGACTCCTGAGCGAAACTCGACTCAGCGAAACCCGCCACTAGCAGCAGGAGGCCTACCAGCAGCAGAAGAAAGACTGTTGATGCGAATACCCAGGCGAATCTCACTCTAAATATTTCAAGCTTTATATTGTTCGTTTGCATGATCTCTTTCTCCATATCATCAGTTGCGTCCTCAGTGTTGAACCGAATTAGCGGTGTCCCCCACCACCATGGCCTCCGCCTCCATGAAAGCCTCCGCCTCCGTGGAAACCTCCACCGAAGCTCGACTGACCACGAGAGGAAAATCCGCGCGAGACTCCTCCATGATTGAATCCGCTGAAGGCACCAGAATGGGTCCCTGATTGGCCGTGTGAACCGGAGAATCCATGCTGTCCCCCGCCGAATCCTCGCCCTGCGTCACCGTGAAACCCACCGCCATGAAATCCACCGGCGCGGTTAAAGTTGTTGTGATTAGCGAAAATTCTGCTGTGAGAGACGTACCCGTGGTGGTCGAAAAGAACTCCATGACCACGCCAATCGTATCCCCAATGTCCCCAGCCCCAGCCAAATCCGCCAAAGAAGCCGATTCCAAACCCCAGGCCGAAAGCAATTCCCGGGCCGCCAATGTAAAGTCCGGGATATGAATACCATCCCGGCCAGATCCCGATGGGCGCTCCGTACACCAGCCAAGGGTCATACTCAGGCACATATACGACTTCGGGATCGGATGGCTCGATCACAATGGTCTGCCCCTGCTTGCTGACTTTTTCCTGCGATGAGCTTTTTAAGTTGCCTGCCTTTTCCGCGCGGTCACGCATTACTTGTACGGCGCTCATGACCTCCTGCTGCTGGTTGACGTAAGCATCGCCCAGCGACGAGGTCCACGAGAGATTCTTGTCCATGTTGGCGAGCACCGAAGGAAATTCCACGAGCGCTTTCACACTCGGATCCCAAGGCTGCTTGTCGACTTCCTTGCCGAGTTCTTCGCCCTTGAGATCGGTATGTTGTTGCAGCCACCGGTCTGCTTCCACGATTTGGTCGGGATAAGTAGCTGCGGCGAGGATCTGTGCCACCAACGCATCCGGATACAATGCGATCGGCGCTACGAGCTGCTGCAGCTGGTCGGGCGTCTGTTGCGCGGCATGAACCGGCGGTGGCGCAGTTGGTTGTTGCTCCTGAGCGAAAGCTGCCGGCGCGGTAGTTAACAAAATGCAAAACGAAAGAATAAGAGATAAACTTTGCTTTAGAAACTTCACAATTAATTCTCCTTACTGCGGACCCGCTTTATGGCTGGGCTCCGCATCTGGCGCATCAGCAAGCCAAGTCAAGAGCACTTTGAGCACTACATTTCTCCATTTCGTACAAGCTGACGTAGCGCCGTTTCCTGCACCGACCTGAGTAAGCTTGAGGGGGGTCGACTCCAGCCCGTGGGATCGGCGACTACGTCATTTCCTCTCATTGCATACAGATCTCCAAACACATCATTCCCGCTAAACCGAGGCGTTGCAACGAGGTTCAGGTAGTGGTCCTAGAAAACTAACTGTTTCGAGTGTCGATAGCCGGATGAGCTGTCGGCATTTGGACAGCGAGTGCTATACGTCGAATCCGCCCGGTCCCGCCCGACCCGTGGTCACGTTACTGCGCTATCATATTTTGCAATTAGATTGAGAACGCCTTTGATGGAAGCGGGTACGGCCGGTCGGCTCTGAATTGAGCCTGTGTTGTCGTTCTGGCCGGAAACAATTCATCGCGGGCTACTTCACACAAATCTATATATGTCGTGAGACATTTTCTCCCGATGGAATATCCGGATAAGTCGAAGCCGATCGTAGGGGCGCCTGCAATGCGCTATGGATTTGCTGTGGCCGCGGTCGCGGCGGCAACCGGTCTGGCGCAATTGTTCCTGTACTTCCATTTGGCTCTGGCATTTAATGCACTCGCCCTGTCTGCAATCGCTATAACATTTTGGTACGGCGGCACCAAGCCTGGGATCCTCGCAGCCGTGCTTTCGGCGCTCGTCCGCAGCTATGTCTTCGATCCTGGAATCAGCACGATGTCTCGCGTTCTTTATGACCTTGTGTTCCTGGTGTTTGCGCTGCTGATGAGTGGGGTTACGCGAGCTCGCGATGAGCTTGAAGTGAGAGTCGCGGAGAGAACGGCAGAACTGACTCAAGCTAATGAAAAACTAAGCCGTGAGATTGCCGACCGCAAGCGTGCGGAAGAGCAACTGCGGCAGAGCGAGGCTTATTTGGCGGAAGCGCAGAGGCTTACGCATACCGGAAGCTGGGTCTGGCAGGTAGATGGAAGAGACGCGGTGCATCTCTCCGAGGAATGGTATCGCATATACGACCACGAGCCAGCACAGGGCGCGCCAGCTTGGGAACAACGGCTGCAGCGCGTTCATCCGGAGGATCGAACGAAGTGGCAAGGGGCGATTGAGCGAGCAATAGCTGGAGAGTCGGATTACGAAATCGAATTCCGGATCCTTCTTCCGAGTGGCGCGGTCAGACACATCCACACCGTCGGCCATCCCGTTCTAAACGCATCCGGGGAGCTGGTCCAATTCGTGGGTAGCTCGACGGACGTGACCGAGCGCAAACGCTCCGAAGAGGCGCTTCGTCAGGCGCAGGCGGATCTAGCGCGCGTCAGTCGAGTGACCACGATGGGAGAGTTGACGGCTTCCCTGGCGCACGAAGTGAATCAGCCGATTACCGCCGCCGTCACCGACGCCAATACGTGCTTGCGTTGGCTTACACCGCACCACCCCAATGTGGAGGAAGCCCGGGAGGCTGCCTCGAGGATCGTCAAGGATGCGGTCCGCGCCTCTGACATCATCAACCGAATGCGCTCGCTCTTCAAAAACGAAAGTCTGCATCGTGAACTGGTGGATGTGAACGATGTTATTCGAGAGATGATCGTACTCCTGCGCAGCGAGGCCACCCGATACTCCATATCAATGAGCACGGAACTGTCCGAAGGCCTTCCGCGGATCATGGGTGATCCCGTGCAATTGCAGCAGGTGCTGATGAACCTCATGATCAACGGCATCGAAGCGATGAAAGATGTGGCCGGGCCGCGCGAGCTCGCCGTCAAGTCGCAGCGTCGCGCCGAAGACGAGCAATTGATGGTCTCGGTCAGCGACACGGGTGTGGGATTGCCCCCACAGCAGGACCAGATCTTTGATTCCTTCTTTACCACCAAACGTGACGGCACCGGCATGGGACTTCGAATCAGCAAGTCCATCGTGGAATCGCATGGCGGCCGCTTATGGGCGGCCAATCATTCTCCGCGCGGTGCGAGCTTTCACCTCACTCTACCCAGCGTCACCGACGGCAACGAATAACCGGCGGCCGCCGCGTCTCCACGTCGGCTGCTGTGCCTCAATGGCTGCGGGCCATCCAAAGCATTCCAATGGGCTGGGGTTAAGAACTCACATACCAAAGTATGATTGCGCAAGTTTGACCACGCTGCTAGTTTCTGACCATGGCCATACAAAGCAACACCAAATTAGTTGCGATCGTCGATGACGACGACTTAATGCGCAGCGCACTGCAAGGCATGTTGAAATCGGTTGGACTGCCTTCGCAAGCTTTCGCCTCAGCCGAAGAATTTCTGAAGTCCGGCCAGCAACATCAGACCGCATGTCTGATTGCGGATATTCGAATGCCGGGAATGTCCGGCCTGGAATTGCAGGCCAAGCTGAATGCCGAGCACTGCAGGATTCCGACTATCTTCATCACGGCACATGGCGACACAAAAATGCGGATGCAGGCATTGAGAGCAGGCGCAGTGGAGTTCCTGGCAAAACCATTCGACGATGAAGCCTTGCTCGGAAGTGTTCGAGCGGCTTTGGAAAGTTGAACCGATAGCGAAGTGTTCACCCGCGCGCCAGGAGGTTCTCTGTGGGAGCTTTCGAAAGATTCGGAGTTGGTGACCAAGTTTCTGACGAGCGCAGATTCGAGCAGGTCATAGGCAATAGTCCTGCGCTGGAAGCAGTGCTCGAGCAAGTTGAACGTGTCGCGCCAACGGATTCCACGGTTATTATCCAAGGCGAAACAGGCACCGGCAAGGAGTTGATCGCGCACGCGATTCACAACCTCAGCTTGCGGTGCGGACGGCCCTTCGTTAGGTTGAATTGCGCTGCAATCCCTTTGGATCTTCTGGAGAGTGAGCTTTTTGGCCATGAAAAGGGCGCATTCACTGGCGCCATCGCGCAAAAGGTTGGCCGTTTCGAACTTGCGGACAAAGGCACACTTTTTCTCGACGAGGTGGGTGACATCCCGCCAGCGCTGCAGCCAAAACTTCTGCGCGTCTTGCAGGAACAGGAATTTGAACGTTTGGGAAGCACTCGGACTCACCAAGTGGATGTCCGGCTGGTGGCTGCAACGAATCGGAATCTGATGGAGATGGTGAATCGCGGCGAATTCCGCAACGATCTCTATTATCGACTGAATGTATTTCCGGTCCTGCTGCCGCCGCTGCGAGAGCGTCGCGAAGACATTCCCGCCCTGGTGTTGCACTTTGTCGAGGCGTTTGGCCGGCGCATGGATCGGGAAATTGAACTCATTCCTCCAGAGACCATGTCTGCGCTCAGTTCCTATCAGTGGCCAGGAAATATCCGCGAACTGCAGAACCTGATCGAACGTGCGGTAATCCTTTCAAAAGATGGCGTGTTGCCCAATCCTTTGCCGCCGGTGGGCACTCGGGGGATTGCCGTCGCTTCGGCTGCCACCGACACCCCGGTCACTACTTTGAGAGAATCCGAACGCACGCTGATTCTACGCACGCTGGAAGGAGTCAGGTGGGTGATCGGGGGACCGAAAGGTGCTGCCGCGAAACTTGGCTTGAAGCGCACCACGTTGATCCACAGGATGCAAAAATTAGGAATTTCCCGCCCTTATCTCCAGAGAAGCAAGGATGTGGATTCAGCGCCGCAGGAACCCGACGCCTTGCGGCACTTACAGTAGCAGCCATTGGCCTGATACCCAATAGCTCCCCGGCGGAAAGCGTAAGCAGCATACCCTCCCGCGAGCGAGAGTGAATTCCGAGTGTCCGTATGTAGACAGTCTGCGTCGAACCGCTGACCTCGCGACCCATGACGCGCATGCGAAGTTGAGCATGAGGCGCAAAGAACACCGCAAACCCGCACCTCGTTGGGAAAGCGCGCCCTCACGGGATGGCAACGAAGTTGCTTCTGTTCAGCAAGTGACCGCCGCTTACGCAGCACAACCCGATTCACAGTAGGCGAGGGTTGCTGGAGAACAACGTTGATGGAGAAGAACTATGAGAGTAGGTACCCGCCGCAGCTTCCTCACCGCGGCAATAAGTGCCATTGCATTAATTTTTCCGGCCTCGATTTTGGTTGCCCAAGACGCGCACTTTCATAACGCGCCCGCATCCAGCAGTCAATCGAAGAATCCGTATGCGGGGCAACAAGCCGCCATAGCGGCGGGCGCAAAACTGTATACCACAAACTGCGGCGCCTGCCATGGCATCAGGGGACGCGGAACTGGGAACATTCCTCCCTTGGCGCATGGGCCCACGCAATCGGCATCGGACGGAGAGGTATTCTGGTTCATTACGACAGGATCGGTTGATAACGGTATGCCCGCTTGGGCGACTTTACCTGAGCAAAAGCGATGGCAGATTGTCACTTACTTAAAGTCGCTGAAAAATTCCGCGAGTTCAGCAAAGAATGAGCCTGCTCCTGCCGAGGTGAAGCCCGTCAAGACCAGCGCACCGCCTCCGCAACCGCCATACACAGACTTCCGCTTTGAGCAGCCGGGAAAAATCCGCCGGATCACGGCACAAGATCTTCCCGCGCCCTACGCTAGTGAGTCAGCGAGCAACGCGCCTCAGTTGGTGGCGCGCCCCCGCAACGCATGGCCGAAGGCTCCAACTGGATTCAGCGTGCAGCAGTACGCCACGGGACTTGATAATCCGCGGTTGATCCGGACCGCCCCCAACGGCGACTTTTTCCTGGCAGAGAGCAGCAGCGGAGAGATAAAGGTATTCCACGGAATCAGCAACGATGGGAAGCCCGAACAAGTGGCCACTTTCGCTACCGGACTCAGCCAGCCTTACGGCATCGCCTTCTATCCTCCGGGAGAGAATCCCCAATGGATCTATGTAGGAAACACCGACTCTGTCGTCCGATTTCCGTACAAGAATGGAGACTTGCAGGCGAGCGGACCGGCGCAGCACATTGTGGACCTCCCTCATGGTACAGGACACTGGACCCGCGACGTGCAGTTCACCAGCGACGGTACGAAGATGTTTGTCGCGGTCGGCTCGGCGTCGAATGTGGACGATCCCGACACTACGCTGGAGGAAAAAAATCGAGCTGACATTCTGGAATTTAATCCCGACGGGTCAGACATGCGTGTGTACGCGTACGGGATCCGCAATGCCGGAGGCGGCCTGGCGATTAATCCTAAGACCGGCGCGTTATGGTGCTCGGTCAACGAGCGTGATGGTTTGGGGGACAATCTTGTGCCCGATTACATCACCCAAGTCGAAGAAGGCGGCTTCTATGGTTGGCCCTGGTGGTACATCGGTAATCATCAGGATCCACGCCATGAGGGCAAACATCCCGAGCTAAAAGATAAGGCGATCGTTCCCGACGTTCTGCTGCAGCCTCACACCGCGTCACTCGAGATGACGTTCTATGAGGGTAAGCAATTCCCTGATGAATATCGGGGAGACATCTTCGCGTCCCAACACGGTTCATGGAACCGATCGGTACGCACCGGATACGAAGTGATTCGCGTACCTCTGCACCAGACAAGCCGAGCTAGCGGCGAATATGAAGATTTCGTGACCGGATTCGTGGTCGACAACGGACACGTGTGGGGAAGGCCTGTCGGCGTGACCGTAGCTCAAGACGGATCGGTGCTGGTGACCGATGACGGTTCGAACTCTATCTGGCGCATCCGCTACACGGGCGCCGATAACCAGCAGGGCGAACGCGAGCGAAACGATGCCAGCCAGCCTACAAAGAAAGCAGCGAGATAGAGGGTCGATGACGACATTGCTCAGCGCAATCGCGACGCTGGGATTGTGCGCTTTCCAATTCGGAGATCGGAGTGAGCTGAACAAGATGCCCTACACCCAAGTCCAGCCCCTGATTTTCGACCTGGCAAAAGCGCGGAGATTGGCCAAGCAGGGAAACATTGATTTCCTGGTGGGACAAACAGAACCTGGAGAGACGGTGAAACTGCGAGGCGAAGTCACCGACGCGAATTGTTACCTGGGCATTCACATGCACGATTACGATCATGCCTTCTGCGCGAAGCTGTGCGCTGCGGCCGGGGGTCCTCTGGTATTCATTCCCGACCAGGGCGAAGAGCTTTTTCTGGTGCTCAACGAACAAAATGGCGTAAGGCTGCCTGAGAGCGTTCTCGATCGAATAGGTGTCCCAGGGATCGTGCTCAAAGGCAAAGTGCTCGAGACCGGCGGAATGCGCGCGGTGGCCGTTGATGGATTGGCGCCATGAGACCGCGGCGCGAGACACCATTCGCGACCCGGGCCCTAAAGATGAGATATCCAACATTCAGGAAACAACGGAGACTCTGATGAAACGTCTTACTGCAAATCACGTGAAGCTCGGATTCATTGGCCTTGGCAACATGGGAAGTCGGATCGCACAACGCTTGCTTGATTACGGATACCAGGTAGAAGTATTCGATCGCGACCCTGCTAAGGCGGAAGCCATCACTGCACGCGGTGGTACCGTTGCGAAGAATATTCTTAAACTCGCACGGGCCGCCGATGTGGTTCTCTCCTGCTTGACCAATGATGAAGTGGTTCGAACCGTCTACACAGGGGTGGATGGAGTTCTTGTTGGCGCACGACCAGGAACCATTGTGCTTGAGATGAGCACGATCTCGCCGGACACCTCGCGCGAACTGCACAGACTCGGCGCCCAAGGCGACATCGAAGTACTCGATGTCGCTATCTCGGGCAGCACTCCGGCTGCGGAGCAAGGCACCGTGACGCTATTGGTAGGCGGCAATCAAGACTGCTTCGGCGCGGCTGAACCCATATTCCAGGCAATCGCAAAACAATATTTTCTTCTGGGCGGTCCGGGTTCAGGGACCGCAATGAAATTGGTCGTCAATACTCTGCTAGGCGTTGGCATGCAGGCCATCGCTGAAGCAGTAGTCCTGGGGGAGAAATCTGGCCTCGATCGCAAGCGATTGCTTGACGTCCTATCGCAAACAGCTGTGGTCGCTCCGGCTCATATGGGAAAGCTGGCGAAAGCCGGGACCAACAATTACAGTCCGCAGTTCCCACTCCGCCTGATGAATAAAGACTTCGAACTGATTCTGAAGGCGGCGGCGAAAGCGCGGGTGCCCATGCCGGCCACAGAAGCCGCGTTTCACGTCAACTCCGAAGAACTGGCTGGCAGTGATGAGGAGGACTTCTCTGCCGTTTTGCGGCGAATGGAAGAAGTCGCAGGCATCGCAGCTATTCATGTGCCTGGGTAAATAGAGCTTGGCGGTCTCGATTAACTCACCTTGCATCGACGTCCTATTTTTTCATAAATGAAGCGTGAAAAGAATGGAGTCCAACGAAGCGCCGCCCTGTTGTGCGGCCCACGGGATCCCGCGCGCGTATGCCTCAATTAATTTGACTGATCTCTTCCGTATCTCGATAGTCGCTATGACATGATAGTGACTAACGCAAGCTGATTCTATATAATCGCGCGTCATGCCAACTGTCGTATCAACTAAAGAGACGCTCTATAACGTAGCCAATCGAGTGGCCACGATTACTTTGAATCGGCCCGACAAACTCAATGCCTGGACGGCGGTGATGGAAAGCGAAGTGCGTTCGCACATGGAGAACGCCGAGCAGGACGACGAGGTCCGCGTGATCGTGTTGACAGGCGCTGGGCGCGGCTTTTGCGCAGGCGCTGACATGTCGCTGCTGAGCGCGGTGGCGGAACGCGGCCTTGATAACCGGGATTTGGATGACCGGGGCCGCGAGCAGGCTTTGCGCGACGGCGCTAACCGCCGTGAAGGCGTGGCCCCGGATTTTCAGAAGAAATACTCGTATTTCCCGGCGATCGGGAAGCCGGTAATTGCCGCCATCAACGGGCCGGTGGTTGGCCTTGGTTTGGTTATCACTCTCTATTGCGATCTGCGGCTGGCCTCGGACGCAAGCCGCTTCAGTACTACATTCGCGCGGCGCGGGCTGATTGCCGAGTATGGAATGGCCTGGATGTTGCCTCGGATCATTGGAATCGCAAATGCGCTCGACCTGCTGTTTTCTGCCCGGACCATCGATGCCCCCGAAGCACTGCGCATCGGGTTGGTGAATCGAGTTCTTCCTCAGGAAACCTTTCTCGAAAAAGTCCAGGAGTCTGCCCAGGAACTGGCTTCCACGGTGAGCCCGCGCTCCCTGCGCATAATCAAGCGCCAGGTATACGAGGCCATGTCGCAACCGCTCGCGGAAGCCTTCGACATTTCCGTGCGCGAGATGATGGCGTGTTTCCGCACCGAGGATTTCAAAGAGGGTGTCGCGCACTTTGTGCAGAAGCGCCCCGCTGCTTTCACAGGTAGATAGGAGACAGGCGGCAGACATGGATTTCTCGTTCAGCAGCAAAGTGAAGGACCTGCAACGGCGCTTGCAGGTTTTCATGGATGAGCACATTTATCCGAATGAGCAGCGCTACTACGACGAGATTGAACGCAACCGCTGGTCGCCGCCGGCCGTAATTGAGGAACTCAAGCCAAAAGCCCACGCCGCCGGCCTGTGGAATCTGTTCCTGCCGGATGACGCGCGCGGGGCGGGGTTAACCAATCTCGAATATGCTCCTCTGGCCGAGATTATGGGGCGCAGTTTTATTGCTCCTGAGGTGTTTAACTGCTCGGCGCCAGACACCGGCAACATGGAAGTGCTCGCCCGCTACGGCACCGCGGAGCAAAAGGAGCGCTGGCTCAAGCCTCTGCTTGCAGGTGAGATTCGATCGTGCTTCTCGATGACGGAACCTGGGGTCGCCTCATCGGATGCAACCAACATCCAGGCGAGTATTGTTCGGCAGGGCGACGAGTATGTCATTAACGGCCGCAAGTGGTGGTCCTCTGGAGCGGGCGATCCGCGCTGCAAGGTCGCGATCTTTATGGGCCGAACTGACTCAGAAAAGACAGATCGCTCGGCTGCGCTCCATAAACAGCAGTCGATGGTGCTGGTGCCGATGGATAGCGCCGGACTCAAGATTGAGCGCATGCTGACGGTGTTTGGCTATGACCATGCGCCGCACGGGCACGGCGAGATCGCTTTTGAAAATGTTCGCGTGCCCGTCTCGAACATGTTGCTCGGCGAAGGACGAGGCTTCGAAATTGCCCAAGGGCGGCTGGGTCCGGGGCGCATTCACCACTGCATGCGCTGCATCGGCGTGGCCGAACGGGCCCTCGAAACCATGTGTAAGCGAGTGCAGGCGCGGGTGGCCTTTGGTAAGCCGCTGGCCGAGCAAGGCACCCTGCGGGCCGACATTGCGCGATCCCGCATGGAGATC
>JABCZI010000013.1 GCA_013289765.1 Acidobacteriota bacterium | reverse complement strand
ACGATTCGCTCCTCGAGAGTGCGGATGGAAGCATGGCGACAGTGGCCACTCGGCGGGAGAAAAACCTTTGTTCAACGAAGCCAAACAAGAATCGACTTGACTCCGACCGGCCTTCTCATGGAAGGCCTTTACACGTTTTGACAGCTGGTTCAACGAGTGATATCGCGATATTTCGCCAACTACGAACCTGCGGTGTGCTGAAGGCGCAGCAGGGCGGATTTGGCTTCGTTGGTCCACTTCTCTGGGCCACGGAGCTTCTGCGCCGCCTTGTATTCCTCTATTGCCTGCGGAAGTTGATCCAGCTTCTCTAGCACTCGCCCAAGCCGCACATGGATGGCAACGTCCCCCCGTTTTTCTTCGAGTGCGTCTTTGTAACGCAGCAACGCCCCTTTATAGTTCTTCTGTCCAAAGGACTGATCACCAACTTCGACGTTGTGAGCGGCCTCAAGCGCCATCTTCATCGCTGTGCCGCACGTCTCGGCGGCAAGCGCATCGGAAACCGTTGTGTTGGAACTCGTGTTCCGGTTGTCGGGCGCTCCTAATCGCGGCGAGGGTTCTGGAAAAGTTGGTGGCGTTTTTGAAACATCGATGCACCAGCCCCAGCTGCAGTTGACCGTCGGGGAAGGGTCAGCATTGCGATGTTTCCTTGTGGATTGCTCTTTACGCACCTCAGCAATGATGTCGTCAACCGGACGCTCAGCGGGACACTCGGGCGGTACGGATTGCGCAAACATTGTTGCGCTCACCAGAACAACGGCCGCTGCCCGTCCCATTTGCATCCGCCCATTGTAGCGCCCCGACCCTACTCGCATAATTGTTGTACCCAGGCGCTTACACGCAATTGAGAAATGCTCTCTCCCGGTTCCCCGGCACCCCAAAAGCCAAACTGGAAACCGCTCTGGATTGCAATTGGAGCGACTTGGGGGCGGTCTGGGCTGCCAACCCTAGCCTGAGCACCCCCCGGAGTACCCTGGCCCATTCTGGCCCCCTGAATCGGCCGGATTTCACCCTGCAAGAAAGGGTACTTTTTCATGCCCCGCCAAATCCTTTGGTGTCAACGGGCGAAATCTCTGATTCTGGGTGCAAGAAAGGAATTCCTTTTGGGCGGCCCTCCCCTTGCTCGTCCAATTGTCCACCTAGGCATGTTGGCGTCATACTGGATTATCGAGGCCAGCCATGACGGGAATGGAACTCTTCGTTTGGGAAAGCTACCGAGAGCTGTATGGTACGACGGTTCCAATGGGAACCATCATTGAAGAGTTGAAGCGGTATAGTTGTCCGTCCATTCTCTTGCTGTGCAGCAACATATCTGTAAGGCTCCAGCTTGGTCTGCGGGACGCGAAATTTGCATCGTACCGATTACATCTCATTGCTGTCGAAGATATTTCCGAATGAGACCGCAGAAATTCTCCTGAACCGGCTGTCCTCGAAGGTTCCACCGAGGCGAGTCTTTCACAGAAGGCTATTGCTGCTCACTGCCAAACTGGCGATGATTTATTGCGACTTTACCGGGCTCGATGCCACGATAGCGCCGGACAGCTTCGGGCACATCTTCCTCCAACTCAATGACCACTTGGATTTCAAAGAAATTCTCGCCGAGAAACCTTCAATGAACAGCTCGGCTCAGCTTTTATGCGTTCTCCTACACACTCTTGGTATGAAGGAACATTCAAACCACCGTTACGATTTGGCATTGGTCCGCAGTTGGCGGATGTGCAAGATGATACCTACCGCATTGCGAGGGCATCCCGACTTCCTAGAAATTGACGAACTCTTCCATCGACAAATTGGGATCGACTACGCAACATTTGAAGCCCTTACGGTTGGAGCAGCCACAAAGTACACAGGGAGCTTTCGGTCTCCGGTCAAGGATTCGCCTCTGATGACGATATTGCTCGAGGGCTCCTTGACTGGAGGCATCTTGCCGATTGAGCAGGTACGCGCTTTCCTGCGCGAGGTTTCCGGCCCCCTTGCACATTTGGAGGTCGAGGCCAGGAAATCACCTACCCTAAACAATGATCTGTCACTTTTCCGCAAGTATCCGTTCGTAAATCTGACGATTTCATTGGGGGAAACAGAGCCGATGTTAGTTCACTTGCTGCTCGATCAGGACCTTCTGTTCGAAAAAGTCGCAAGCACTCCTTACTGGGCGGGAGTGAAAGCTTCACCGAGGGGGTTTCCACGGTTCTGGGGTGCGATATTCGAGACTCATATCGGCGGAATACTTCAGGAAACCTGCACGGGTGGTCCCATGACCTACGTACACAGCCCCAGGCTTCCCGCCGCCCCAAACGACGAACTGTGCGACGGTCTAATGGTCAGCGGGAATACTCTCGTGCTGCTCGAATACAAATCAAGCATTTTCACCGCGAAGGGGAAATACGGCGGTGACCTCGCAGAGCTGGGAAAGGAAATACACAAGAAATTGGTGCGAAATGACGAGAGTGGCAAACCAAAGGCCGTTGCTCAATTGGCAAGTGCAGCAAAGAACCTACTGGACGTTTCCAAGAATGTGGGAAATCCATGGTTCCAGAGGTCCAGAATCGAAAGGTGCTATGCAGTAGTAGTCACACTCGATGATATCGGCGGGGCAGGCGGAATCTCTGCTCTCCTCAACGTCGATTTCCAGGCGGAGCTTTCGGGCTGCACACTATGCTGTGAAGTCAGGCCTGTCTTCTGTCTTGACGCGGAGTCGCTGGAGGTGTGCAGCTGCGCGTTCGGGAACGACTCGCTCGCAAATATTCTTGAACAGTGGTTCTTGCAAGATCCGAGTCTCATGCAACCCTTGAGCAGGTTCCGTTACGCAGGCCCTCTGAATCCTCCCAAATGGTTCGAGCGGGAGAGGTATGCTCTGGCCGTGCGCGTGGCTCGCATGCTGATCGACCCAGCTCGGCTCGAGTCCGATCCTGTTTTTCGGAAGACGGTGCTAGCAGCAGAGGAATTGGAAGAGTAGCGTTCGGATCGGATTGGAGCCGAGTCTTGAATCGGCTTGGGAAAGGCCCGCCTACGGATAACCGGGGAATAAGTTCCCGCAAGGTTCGCTCCCGACAAACGGGCTTGTGTTTACGAATATCGCGTCAACTCCCGAATAGTCGGCAAGAGTGTCCGTCGTTGGTGAAACATCGCGGTTACACTCAAAACCTCTCGATGAGCGCTATCGCCTGGTTTCAACCAACTACGGTTCGCACTCTGGAATTCCGACCATATTCGGCATAGAGTTGCAGGTATGAGACGGCTCGTTCAAGCCATCGCTTCTACCGTGGTTGCGCTACTCCTCGCGCCCTTACTAGTAGCCGCCCCACAGAACACCATTGTCGTTATTAACCGCCCTACGGTTGTTGCTTTTTTCCCACCCGTGACATCGGCCGAATTGAATGCCGATCCCGACACGAATGAGGCTTTGGCGGATTTCCAACTCTATGCAACAAAGGTGCGGAAACCGCTTAGCGATGCGGGAATTGACCTCAAGGAAATTCATGCAAAGTCGTTCCAAGTTCAGCGCGGAACGCGAATCATCACATTCCGTCCCGGCAAGGTCGATGTTGGATATTACTTCGTCGCGCCCGGCAAGGAACCCCGCATTCAGTACGGCATCCTGACAGACGCCGATCTTCTGCAAATCGCAAAGGAATACTTCGATCTGCGTGTCCCTACAGTGGTAACGTCTAGCAATTGCTCGCAGCTTGAACAGATTCAACCGAACCTCAATCTCAAAGAAGATACTAGGGTTCGTGGCCGTCTCACTGACCAGACAACACAACCATTCCGAAACTCGCCGATAGAACTCAGACTCTTCGTTTCAGAATCTGAACAGATTACCGCGAACAAGGTCTCTACGGATGGCAATGGCAACTTCGACCTCGGTGTTGTGAAGCAAGGCAACTACCGTTTGCTGTTGTCGCCACATCGGGGTTTCAAGCAACCCGCAAAACTGGAATGCTGGTCGAGCGATTGCACGCTCAACAATGTATTGATCGTAAATCCAACTGATGCACTTGGGGCGGGTTGTCCGATTCGCTGAACCTTAATTGTTGCAAAATCGCGATATCGCTCATTGACCAGCGACAAAACGTGTAATGGCCTGGTTACAACAGTAATGCTCGTGCCTCGATCGCTTCTCCTTACAATCAGAAGGAAATATGCGTCTCGCTCGCTCCACAACTGTCATATTCACGTTGGCGGCATCTATCATATTTTCCCGTGTAGCTGCCGCGCAGTCCTCTGTATCGGCGTCAAGTGAAGTTCAAACGCCGAAAACCATTGTGGTTCCTGTGCAAGCTGCCGCGCTACTCCGCCCGATCCTAGATGAAGTGCAGAAGGGTTCGGAGCATGACGAGCATCGGCTCAGCGATCTGCTGTACCGGCTAACTCAGAAAAGAGGACGTGCAGCCGATGAGGCACTTGTTGTCCTAATGTGTTTCTATGTGGGTGAGTCGCAGGAAGAAGCCGACGAAGCTATTGCTCGGGGCAAAAAGATGCTACCGCTTCTGGAGAAGTATCAAGGCAGAAACCCCAAGGTGCCCGGTCGGGCATATCCCGATTCGATGCTGAAGAGTATTTCCAGCAAGGACGATGCTTTCAAGGGCGCAGTAAGGGCAATCCACAAGGGTTGGCACAGCACTGCGGACAACCCTGATGAGGGGTAACTGTTGCAAAATCGCCATTGCGCTCATTGACCCAAACGAAGGAGCCGTCATTGTTTTTTTCGTACCGGACAGTTGTTCTCTTTGGGTTTGGCGTGCTCGTCACCGTGGCAATTGCCGCGTATCTTGTGTTAACGGAATCCTATCCCAATCCTCCTCATGAACTGAGCGCTCCACTGTTGGTTTTGTTCCTTGTGCTCTGCCCACCCTCTCTTCTTTCTGCTCTAGTTATCGACGCCGAGACTGGTACCAGCGGTTTCTACTTCGTCTGGTTTTTTGTTGCCTTATTGAATGCAGGTCTCTACGCATCAGTCGGGGCCTTAATCTCTCGCCATTTCAGACGTAACCGTTGAAACATCGCCATTTCACTCAAGTGACCCGGATCGGCCAATTCTCGGTCGGCCTCAACTCCGATGCAGTCAACCTGGCGGCCATCCACTGCGTGGTCTGGAAGTCCGTCGCCAACTTGCGAACGCTCGTTCCTTTGGCCCGCAGTGCTTTCATCCGCGAGATGTCAGAAGATTGAAATTGACGCCGAGCTGGCCGCCCCACTCTCTTCCCGCTACGCTTCGCCTGGGCCATGCCTGCTCTGACCCGCTCCCGCAACATCTCCCGTTCAAATTCGGCAACTGCGCCCAGCACTTGAAAAGTGAGCCTGCCTGCTGGCAATGTTGTGTCGACATTTTGCTTTAACGACACCAAATCTACCCCGAGTGATTTGCATTC
Organism: Acidobacteriota bacterium; assembly: GCA_013289765.1. Taxonomy (GTDB): domain Bacteria; phylum Acidobacteriota; class Terriglobia; order Terriglobales; family Acidobacteriaceae; genus Sulfotelmatobacter. The sequence continues at coordinate 137,027 of JABCZI010000013.1, read as the reverse complement.
CTCTGCGATGCTGAGCAGTTGTTTCAGCGACCTAGCAAGCCTATCCAAACTCCAAACTATTACCACATCAAACTTCCGTTTTCGCATGTCGCCCAGCAATGCATTCAGAGCTGGGCGGTCGTTCTTGGCTCCGCTCTGCCCTCGGTCCCGGTAGACCGTGCATCTCCAACTCCGATTTTCGCAATACTCGTTTAGCTCCACCTCTTGCATGTCCGTTTCCTGGGAGTTCGTTGAAACTCTCACGTAGATTGCCGCTCTCTTTCCCTTCATCGTTCCTCCTATTTTGAGAGACGATTTGAGCGGAAAATGGGCGGGAAATCAAGGGATTCGGCGTTCTACGCGGGGTTTCAAACGGCTCCTGGAATCCGCACTTTGGCTAAGACGAAATTGACCAAAAATCAGAAGTAAGACTTGGCCCGAATCGGGCGCGTCCGGCCCCCTGTTTCGCAAATGGAGACTGCCCTGGAAGGCATTCAAGGTGTAGTCGGTCCGCTTTTCCCCTCCCACAGTGGAGGGTTGGTTCAAACGAAACGGACCAACAACTTACCAAACTATTATTCCGCAATACCTGAAGGGGTGGGGTCTGCAAGTTCGGCGATTCGGCGCTTCGACGCATCCCTCGCATCAGCTATGGTGTCGAACTCGCCGGATAACAGAGTATCTATCGCACACTTGACGCGGCCATTTCGAAAGATTTTTCCGGTTCGAATAGGGCTTGCGGGTCGCATGGGCTTGCCAAGGGTGTAGACGAAATGCGGATCATGGGGCGGGCGGCTTCGCTTTGTTTCCTGCGAAGTTGCTGGCCAGTTCTTGTTTCGGGCCTGTAGGTTTCGGACCACCTCATAACTCTCGACGTGATGAACAGATTGGAGCCGCCCATCGTACCTGAAACCCACATAATTAGGCGGCTCCGCAGGCCAGCCGTTTCCCACCGGGTGAAAATAATTTCCATCTTTTTCGACGACATCAATCCATGTGTATCCGGAGTTTGGCAAAATCTCGTCCCGGCTTAGGACGACGACGAAGACCTCGTTTGATCCTTGATTCTGCATTGTTGCGATGCCTCCGAGAAAAAGTGATAGTTGTCCTAGCCAACGCTTCTCGTCGAACGATCCGGTCTTTGCGTAACTATCTCCCACAAGACGAAGGGTCTGACGCCAACTCAAATGCTTAAGGGGTACTTCATCGACATCCTGCGGGAGATGCAGTCCAGCGTATACCTCAGTAGCTTCACTCATTGAGACCAAAAAGCGCCCGTGCGGAGGCGCCTGGGTTTGCTGAAACCTTGGCAGATAGCGTCTGAATTGGTTCTCCTGGGGAAGCCAGAACCCTTTCTTGGCCTCCACAATGACATGTACGACTTTGTCCTCATAAATCTCGATATCGGTAAAGCCTCGATCACCGCTGAAAGATTGTGTGGCGACTTGGAGTGCTCCTACTTTCATGTCAGGGGTCAGAGTGTGGAGGAAGGTAAACAGGAATGTTGGACACTGGCTCAACACCCAAGCGATGCTCTCGGTGATAGCATTCTCTGAGTTACCCAGAATGCAGAAGACGCTGTCTAGCTCCCGACGATAATGCCGAAGCGTCATTGTGACTACCCCACTGCTACGCGCCAGAATTATATAAGTGCAAAGCTCTCGGGGTGGACAAAAAGTGCCCAACACAGGCGATTCCATAGATCGTCGCATTGAATCGAAAGAGCTTGGAGGCATTGATTGAGGGTCTGCAAAACCTTTATGCGTCGGTTCGATTCCGACCCGCGCCTCCATTCAAATAGCCCGCCAACCTCATCCCTTAGCGCTATCTCTCTTTATTTCAGTTTCACTCAATCTTCAGATTGAAGTGAACTAATAGCAATGTGGACCGCACGCAGAATCCCGGAATGTGGTAAACCAACCCTGTGAAGCTGCTGGTGGTCGAAGACGAACCTCGAATGCTCGAACTGTTGCGCCGTGGCCTTACTGAAGAAGGTCACAACGTGACCTGCGCCGCCGATGGCGGCGAAGGCTGGGAGCTCGCGCACGCTTACGAATTTGACGCGATTGTGTTGGATATCATGCTTCCCAAGATGAATGGCTTCGATCTCGCCAAAAAACTTCGCCAGGAACGAATCGTTACCCCAGTGTTGATGCTCACCGCCAAGGATTCCGTTCCCGACGTCGTCCGCGGGCTGGACTCCGGTGCCGACGACTATCTCACCAAGCCATTCACCTTCAACGAACTGCTGGCACGCCTGCGCGCTCTGCAGCGCCGCTCAACCTCCCGGCCCCAGAATCGCCTGCAGGTGGGGGATCTCGTGCTCGACCCGGAGTCCCGCGAGGTTTCTCGCGCCGGCGTTGCAATTACCCTCACTCGCACCGAGTACAGCCTGCTTGAACGGTTGATGTATCGCGCCGGCAAGGTGGTTCCGCGGAATACCCTGATCGAAGCAGTCTGGGGCTTCGATCGCGAAATTGAGGAAAATACGCTGGACGCCTTCGTCCGCCTTCTGCGCCACAAAGTGGATCGCGAAGGCCTGCCTAAGTTGATCCTTACCGTCCGAGGCGTTGGCTACATGATTCGCGAGGAGTCTGCGTCGTGAAGCGGCTTTCCATCGGCTCGCGTCTGACCCTCTGGTACCTGGCGATTTTTCTGCTGGCTGAACTTATCTTTGGCGTGGGCATGTGGTTCATCCTGCGCCAGAACGTGTACGACATTGCCGATCAAGTCCTGAAGGACCAGGCTTCTGATCTGGAACGATTCCTGCAAGCCCGGCAAGATGTTTCAACACCGGAGCTGGAGGCAGAACTCAGCGAAGACTACAAGATCGAAAGCTCCGAAGATTATTTGCAAATCAGCGATGCCGACGGCGACTCAATCTATCGTTCGCGCTTTCTTGAAGACTACCCGCTGCCGCCAGTGCCGGTCGATCCCCAGGGAAAGCCGCGTTACGAAAATCGAAAATTGGGCCACCGCAGCTTCCGTTTCATCAGTAAAAGAATGCTCGCGGGCAAACGCGTGTATACCGTTCAGCTCGGCCACCCTATGCACGAAGAAATCGAAACCCTCGATGACTTCCGCAAATACCTGCTTGGCTTCGCGCCGATTTTGCTGCTGGGTGCGTCGGGCGTTGGCTATTGGCTTAGTCATCGAGCGCTCGCGCCTGTCGATGCTCTGGCGCGAACTGCGCGTACCATCTCTGGCCACAATCTCAGCAGCCGCCTCGAAACCCTAACCACCGGAGATGAGTTGCAGCGGCTCTCAGACACCCTGAACGAGATGCTGGCCAGAATCGAGTCCGCCTTCCTCCGCATCACCGAATTCACCGCCGACGCTTCCCACGAATTGCGAACTCCTATCGCCCTCATCCACACCGAGGCCGAACTCGCGTTGCGGCGGTCGCGCGACGAATCCGAGTATCGCGACGCGCTGCAGCATATTCTTGTCGAATCAGATCGTACTGCCAAACTTATCGAGGAACTCCTTGCTTTGGCGCGCGCAGACTCCGGTGGCGAAGCTCTCAACATTCAGTCTCTCGACCTGGTCACGTTATTGAGAGAGTCTGCCTCGAAGTGGGCGCAAGTCGCTTCCCTGCGAAATTTGCAGTTTGAAGATCGCTTGCCGGCAGCCCCATTGCCGTTGATGGCAGATGGCAGCGCACTGCGGCGCGTGATCGACATTCTTCTCGACAATGCTTTCAAGTACACGCCCGTACCCGGCAAAGTAACGCTCTCTGCTGAAGAGATCAATGGCCGCGTCGTCGTCAGCGTCCAGGACACGGGCGGGGGGATCGCGCCCGAGGATCAAGCCAGAATTTTCGAGCGCTTCTATCGTGTCGACAAGGCGCGCAGCCGGGAACTTGGCGGCGCTGGCCTGGGTCTGGCGATCGCGCAATGGATCGTCCACCTTCACAAGGGATCGATCACTGTGAAAAGCGAACTTGGAAGAGGCTCTCTGTTCCAGGTGAACTTACCCGCGGTAGTTCTCGTGAGCGCAGCTGCTCCGCCCAGCAAACTCAACCCTGGCGGCGAGAAGCGCAGCTCGCATTAACGCGCCTCAACCAGCATGCGCATTCCATATTTCGGCCGCAGCGTAATCAGCGGCTGCGGCTCTACCGGATGCCCGGGGACCAACCTTAGCTTCCACTTCTGAGCCAACGTCGCCAGAATGAGCACTCCTTCCATCCAGGCAAAAGATTCTCCGATGCACTGCCTCGCGCCCGCACCAAACGGGAAGTAAGTAAATTTCGCCCGCCTGGCTTTGGCCACCGCGGAAAATCGTTCGGGATCGAAGCGCAGCGGCTCGGGAAAATATCGCGGATCGCGGTGCGTGATGAACTGGCTGATCAGCACCGTGGTTTGGGCAGGAAGAAAATAATCTCCCAGAGAGAAATCGTCGCGGGCATAACGGCCCATGGCCCACGCCGGAGGATAGAGCCGAAGTGATTCCGCCATCACACTTTCGGTGTAGCGCAGACGCGATACATCCTCAAACGTTGGCAACCGCCTCCCGAGGACCGCATCTACCTCTTCCTGAAACTTGAGTTCGCAGTCCGGATTTTGCGAGAGCGAATACCACGTCCACGAAAGCGCGTTGGCAACCGTCTCGTAGCCCGCCAGAAAAATCGTGATGACCTGATCCCGCAGAAATAAAGACTGTCTTGATCCTTCGTTCTCGGCAGGAGAAGCCGCCAGCATCAGATCGAGTAAGCTCCCGCTATCTAGCCCGCTCTTGCGATGCGCGTCGATCATGCGGTAAACCACCGCATCGATTCGGTTGCGCGCCCGGACGAAAGCGGCTAACCCTGGGGGACGCAAATGCACCAGCCACTCCGCCGCTGGCAGCATGATCAGAAAATTGTAGAGCCCCATGATGCGATTGATGGCGGCTGCCAGTTCGTACACCTCCTCGCGCAGGTCGGTCGCGAACAAAGTTCGCGCCACCACGTTGAGCGTCAGGTGCATCATGTCCGTGGCGATATCGCGTTCTTCCCCCGCCCGCCAGGAATCGCGGATGTGAACCGCTTCTTCGACCATGATGCCTGCGTATTCCACAATCCGCTGGCGATGAAATGCAGGCTGCGCCGCCAGCCTCTGCGCCCGGTGCGCGGCCCCTTCTGCAGTAATCATGCCCTCGCCCAGCAGCATCTTGCTCCGCTGCACCGTCCGTTCCTTGATGAAGTTGTCATTCTGCACCACCAGCACTTCACGGATGTACTCGGGATGGTTCAGAAAAACAATATGCTGGCTTCCAAGTTTGTAATGCGCGATGTCGCCGTAGGTCTCAGCCAAATGCTGAAAGAGATGGATGGGGTTTAGGGGACGGAATTTGCGCAGCACATACCAGACAAGATTGCGCTGGAAGCCGGGCGGGAAGCGGTATTCTTTTTCTTTCCCAAAAGGCTCTTGCGCTTCATGCCGTGCCGCGGTACCCATTCCGTTCAGTTTACCCTGACGCCAGCCAGGACCTCACCCGCCCTTCCTATCTAGCTACCTTCAGGTTTGCGGGCACTTCTCTTCGCGGCCTGGGGAAAGCCGTTAAGTCCGGCCCTCTCAGTCGCTTAGAAGGTATTATACCGACCCTACTGTACATACGATATAATCTGTACAAATGTTCCGCGCGGAACATTAAGCCAATGTTTTGAGGCCGATGTTTTGACGCCGATGTTTTGAAGCCGATCTCTTAAAGCCAATGTCTTAAAGCATGTCTTGCTCGGATTATGGCCCGCAGGCCAACCGGCGGCGACTACTTCTGGAGTTGGTCCAAAGCAGCCAGCACTTCTTCGCTATGTCGCACGGGATCGACGCTCGTGTATGCCTTCGCCACTTTCCCGGCAGGGTCAATAAGAAAAGTGTGCCGCGCGGCAAATTTCACGACTCCAAGATTGGTAAGCGAACCATAGGCCTTACTCACCTTGCCGCTGGTGTCGGCTAACAACTTGAAGTTCAATCCTTCCTTGGCGCAAAACTTTTTGTGCGACTCCGCACTGTCCACGCTCACGCCCAGAACAATCGCGTGGCGCTCCGCATACTTGGCTTGATCGACTTGAAAGTTGTGCGCTTCCCGCGTGCATCCCGGCGTCTGATCCTTGGGATAAAAATAAAGGACGACCCAGCTGCCTCGATAATCCTTCAAGCTGACCGAAGCACCTTCCTGCGATGGCAAGTTAAAGTCAGGAGCAGCGCTGCCTGGCGCGATAGCTGCGGCGCGACCGCTGGAGAGCAAGCGCAGAATTACAATCGCGACGATCACAACCACAATCAGAAGCAGTGCAATCCGCAGCATTAGACCTCCATTAAAAATAATAAAAGATGTCCGAAATAGGCCCGCCAATGCCACCTTCCAGGGGACCTTTGGCATTGTAGAACGTTTAGACAGCGACTTTCGTCCAGCAAAATTCCGCGTAATTGCATATCATGGAATGTTCAGCCTGGAATGTTCAGCCCAGAATGTTCAGCACGACTTAACGGAGATCCCAGACGTGGCTCAGACGGAAACTGACGGTCAAGAGGTATTAGAAACTCGCGAGTGGGTTGACTCACTCGACTACGTTCTCTCCCAGGGCGGCCCGGTTCGCGCCGGGCGACTGCTGCAGCAACTTGCGCTGCATGCCCGCCATGCCGCCGGTGTGAATCTTCCGTTCTCGGCGACCACTCCTTACCAGAACACGATTCCGTCTGCGCAACAAGCACCGTTTCCCGGAAGCCAGGAGATGGAACGCCGCATCAAGAGCCTGGTTCGATGGAACGCGTTGGCCATGGTGGTGCGCGCCAACAAAATTCAGGAAGGCATCGGCGGACACATTTCGACATTCGCTTCGGCGGCGACTTTGTACGAAGTTGCGTTCAATCATTTCTTCCAGGCAAGAAATGAAAGCGGTGATCGCGACTTTGTTTATTTTCAGGGCCACGCCGCGCCTGGTATCTACTCTCGTGCTTTTCTCGAAGGCCGCATTCCAACCGAGAAGCTGGAGAATTTCCGCCGCGAATTGAAACCGGGCGGCGGATTGAGTTCCTATCCTCATCCGTGGCTGATGCCGAATTTCTGGGAGTTCCCCACGGTTTCGATGGGCCTGGGTCCGATTCAGGCGATCTATCACGCGCGCTTCATTCGCTATCTGGAGAATCGCGGGCTGAAGGAATCGAGGGGCGGCAAGGTTTGGGCGTTCCTGGGCGACGGCGAAATGGACGAGCCGGAGTCTTTGGGATCCATCACCTTGGCGTCGCGCGAGAATCTGGATAATTTAATTTTCGTGGTGAACTGCAACCTGCAGCGGCTGGACGGCCCGGTGCGCGGCAACGGAAAGATCATTCAAGAACTCGAAGCCATCTTCCGCGGCGCGGGATGGAACGTGATCAAAGTGATCTGGGGCTCGGACTGGGACAGCCTGATTCGCAATGATCGCGACGGCATCCTCGTGAGGCGGCTCGGAGAAATCAGCGACGGACAGTATCAGAAATATTTCGTCGAAAGCGGAGCGTATTTCCGCCAGAACTTATTCGGAACCGATCCACGGCTGCTGAAAATGGTGGAGCATCTTTCCGACGAGCAACTGGCGCGCATGCGCCTCGGCGGACACGACCCCATCAAGGTCCATGCCGCGTACCGCGCCGCAGTCGATCACACTGGTTCCCCGACAATCATCCTCGCCAAAACGATTAAAGGTTATGGCCTGGGCGAAGCGGGCGAAGGCAAAAACATTACCCACCAGCAAAAGAAACTGAACGAAGAAGAGCTGGAACTATTCCGCTCGCGTTTCGGAATTCCAATTCCGGATGATGAACTGCACAATGCCCCGTTCTATCGTCCCTCCGATGACAGCGCCGAAATCAAGTACATGCAAGCCCGCCGCCAGCAACTCGGCGGATACATGCCGCAGCGCAAAGTGTCTGCTACGCCGATAAAGGCCGTGCCGGAAGCGCACTTTGAAGAGTTCTACAAAGGCACCGACGGGCGCGAAGCTTCCACCACCATGGTTTTCGTGCGGCTGCTGGCAAAACTTCTCCGCGATCCGGATTTAGGCAAGCTAATCGTTCCCATCATTCCCGACGAAGCTCGCACCTTCGGCATGGAAGCATTGTTCCGGCAGGTCGGCATTTATTCCAGCGTCGGGCAACTTTACGAACCCGTCGATATGGATACTCTCCTTTATTACAAGGAGATAAAGAACGGGCAGATTCTTGAGGAAGGCATCACCGAATCGGGCTCGATGTGCTCGTTCATCGCAGCCGGCACGGCCTACGCGAACCACGGCATCAACACGATTCCCTTCTTTATTTATTACTCCATGTTCGGGTTCCAGAGAATCGGCGACCTGATCTGGGCCGCGGCCGACATGCGCACCCGCGGATTCCTCATCGGCGGCACAGCTGGAAGAACTACTCTGGCGGGCGAAGGCCTGCAGCATCAGGATGGTCACAGCCACGTTCTCGCGCTGCCGGTTCCTAACCTGGTTGCCTACGACCCGGCATTCGCTTACGAGATTGCCGTCATTATTCAGGATGGCATCAAGCGCATGTACATCGACCAGGAATCGATTTTCTACTATCTCACTGTAACCAACGAACCGCTCCCCATGCCAGAGATGCCGAAAGACGCGAACGTCCGCGAAGGCATATTGCGCGGCCTTTACCGCTTCAAAACTTCGGACGCTTCGGACAAAAAACTGCGGGTGCAATTGCTCGGCAGCGGAACCATCATGTACGAAGTGTTGAAGGCGCAGACGATTCTGAAAGACAAATACGGAGTGGCCGCCGATGTGTGGAGCGTGACCAGCTATAAAGAGCTGTATCGCAATGCCAACGATTGCGAACGCTGGAACATGCTGCATCCGGGCGAATCCCCGAAAATGCCTTACGTGACGCAAACCTTGAAAGATGCGCCCGGGCCCTTCATCGCCGCATCAGATTACATGAAGGTATTGCCTGAATCTCTGGCGAAATGGGTTCCAGGACAATTTGTTTCTCTTGGAACCGATGGGTTTGGCCGCAGTGAGAGTCGCGTCGCACTACGCGATTTCTTCGAAGTCGATGCCAAACATATCGTGCTGGCTACGCTGGGAGCGCTGGCGCGGGAAAAGAAAATCAGCATTGACGTGGTTAAGCAAGCCATCCGTGATCTTGGAATTGATCAGGAAAAAGTAAACCCGGCCATTAGTTAAGCCTTGAACCCCGCAGGAAACAATTGAGGAACGGAATCAGTGATCGAATTTAAACTCCCCGCTCTTGGTGAAAATATTGAACAGGGCGACCTGGTTCGCCTCATGGTTGCGCCCGGCGCCACGGTCAGCGAGGGCCAGACCGTCATGGAACTTGAAACCGACAAAGCCGTCGTCGAAGTTCCCTCTTCCATCAGCGGGACGATTAAGGACATTCTGGTTAAGGAAGGCGACAAAATTAAGGTAGGGCAGATAATTTTTACCGCGGATAATAATGGAGCCCCCGCCGCCGCCGACACGAAAGAGACTCGGCGACAAAAAGAATCGACGGCGACCGTCAGTAAGCCTGAGCCTGTGCAGCCTTCGAACAGTGCAACGGCGACCGCTACAAAACCGCAGCCAGCCCCGGCCCCTCAATCAGAATCCCAAGCTGCGCCACGCCGGGCGCGAGCGACCGACGCTCCCGCGCCCACAGAGTTTCGTTTGCAAGAACTTGGAGAAAACATCTCCGAGGGCGACCTGGTGCGCCTGATGATCGCCCCCGGCGCGAAAGTTTCCGAAGGCCAGCCGGTGATGGAACTCGAAACCGACAAAGCTGTGGTAGAAGTTCCATCGTCGGTCACTGGCGTGGTGAATGAAGTGAAAGTCAAAGAAGGCGAGAAGATCAAGGTTGGCCAAGTGATCTTCACTCTGCAAGGCGGAGCGGCGACGCAAGCGGAGCCCGCTCGTCCGCAGAGGCAGCCAGTGGAGCACGTCTCCGGCCAGCATGGAGCGCGTCTTGCGTTTCAGGCGGCCATTCGCGCGGAAGGCAAGACCGAGGAACAAGCTCTGCCTCCCGATCAGCCGCGCCCGAGCGCGCCGGCTTTCTCCATGCCTGCGCAGTTGGGCAAAGTAGCTGGAACGGAGCACCGCGGACCGGTGCCCGCCGCTCCTCACACGCGTCGCCTGGCTCGCGAAATCGGAGTCGACATCTACGATGTCAAAGGCACAGGCCCCGGTGGACGCATCAGCGAAGACGACGTCAAAGCCCACGCCAAAGCCGCTTTAACTTCTGCTGCGCAAGCCCCGGCGCGAGCCGGACATTTCGCCGCGCCTAAACTTCCCGACTTCGCCAAGTGGGGGAAGATCGAGCGCGTTTCCATGCGAGGGGTTCGCCGTAAAACGGCGGAACATCTCGCGGAATCCTGGAACACCATTCCCCACGTTACTCAGCACGACCGCGCCGACATCACCGAACTCGAACAATTGCGGGCACGTTTCGCTCCCAAGGCTGAGCAGGCCGGCGGCAAGATGACGGTGACCGCGATCGCGCTGAAGGTTTGCGCCGCCGCCCTGAAGGTCTTCCCGCAATTTAACGCCACCATCGACATGGAGAAGGAAGAAATTATTTACAAGCAATACATCAGCATCGGTGTGGCGGCCGACACCGATCGCGGTTTGCTGGTTCCGGTGATCCGCGACGTGGACAAGAAAAACATTGTGGAGCTTGCGGTCGAGTTGTCGCAGATCTCCCAGAAGGCGCGCGACAAGAAAATCACGCTTGCCGATATGGAAGGCGGCACGTTCACCATCACGAATCTAGGCGGCATCGGAGGCACGGCCTTCACTCCGATCGTGAATCATCCCGAGGTCGCCATTCTGGGCCTATCGCGTTCCCGCATGGAACCGGAATGGATCGGCGGAAAATTTGAGCCCCGCCTGATCCTGCCGCTCTCGCTCTCCTACGATCATCGGTTGATTGATGGCGCCGACGCCGCGCGTTTTCTGCGCTGGGTCGCGGAAGCGTTCGAGCAGCCCTTTCTACTTTCGGTTCAGGGATAGCCGCGAGCCAAATTCCAACTAAAGGTTCCAAGAGAAAGTCACTTCATGAACGAAACTGTGAACCAAACGCCGCAAGAAACACAGGAGGGATCGCAGAAATTGCGCCTCGCCGTGGTAGGAGGCGGCCCGGGCGGCTATGCCGCCGCATTCCTCGCCGCCGACCTCGGCATGCAAGTTACCCTGATCGACCCGGAAACGAACCCGGGCGGCGTCTGCCTCTATCGCGGCTGCATCCCGTCCAAAGCGCTGCTTCACGTGGCCAAGCTGATTGAAGAATCTCAGCAAGCCAAGAATTGGGGGATCGACTTCCCCCGGCCCAACATCGATCTGGCCCGCTTGCGCGGCTGGAAAGAAAACGTCGTCAAAAAACTTACTGGTGGCCTGGGACAACTTTCCAAGCAGCGGCATGTGGAATACATCCAAGGCCGGGCCGCATTCGAAAACTCCACGACACTGCGAATCACGAAGTCTGAAGGGGGCGAAACTTCCCGTAGCTTCGACCGAATCATCATTGCAACCGGTTCGCGCCCCGCAATCATTCCGGCTTTCAAACTGGATTCGCCGCGCATGATGGATTCAACCGCGGCCCTCAATCTCGAAGACGTCCCAGGGAGCCTGCTGGTGGTTGGCGGCGGATACATTGGCCTGGAGCTTGGCTCGGTCTATGCCGCATTGGGCACGCGCGTCACCGTAGTGGAAATGCTCCCCGGTCTGCTGCCTGGAGCGGATCGCGATCTGGTTCTTCCACTGCAGAAACGTTTGGAAAAAATGTTTGAAGCAATTCTGGTGAATACCACCGTCGCTTCTCTCAAACAAGAAAGCAATGGAATCCGTGCGACTTTCGAAGGTCCATCCGTACAAGAAGGCAGTCGCGATAAACTTTTCGACCGCGTGCTGGTTTCTGTCGGCCGCAAACCGAACTCCGAAATTCCCGGCCTCGATACCACACAAGTTAAAGTCAGTCAGCGTGGGTTCATCGAAGTCAACAAGCAATTGCAAACCGCCGATCCATCGATCTACGCCATCGGTGATGTAGTGGGCGAGCCCATGCTGGCGCACAAGGCGTCTCATGAAGGACGAGTTGCGGTCGAGGCGATTGCGGGACATAAAGTTGCATTCGAGCCCAATGCGATTCCTGCAGTTGTGTTCACCGATCCAGAAATCGCCTGGTGCGGCCTTACCGAAACCCAAGCCGAAAAAGAAAAGCGCGAAATCAAAGTTGCAAAGTTTCCCTGGGGAGCGTCGGGACGTGCGGTTACGCTTGATCGTCCCGAAGGCATGACCAAGCTTATCGTTGATCCGCATAGCGAGCGCGTTTTGGGTGTAGGAATTGTCGGCGCCGGAGCCGGGGAACTAATCGCCGAAGGGGTGCTGGCGATTGAGATGGCCGCGCTAGCCAGCGATGTTGCGATGACGATTCATCCCCATCCCACGCTGTCTGAGACTGTGATGGAATCCGCGGAAGTTTTCTTCGGCACCAGCACACACGTATTCCGTCCCAAGAAGCCGTAAGCAGCGGAGATAAGTTACAGCGAGCCAGTTCCGCTACAATAAGTTTTTATGTTGCGGCTCGGCTAGACTCCATGTGGGGACAGCCGCCCCTTCGACAGGCTCAGGGCAGGGTCTCGGCTATCCTGTTCTCGGACGCGGCGCATTGGCGCAGAGCGAAAAAGTCATTCATGTGCACTCGCTTCAAAACAATCGTTTTTTTTATTTCCGCTTTCTTCGCATGCCAAGCGCTCTCGGCACAAAGCGCTATTGCGCAAATCCTGCAAACACAACCTGCCACGAACGCTCCCGCTAAAACCGGGACTGACCCGCTAGGCCGAGAAACTCCCTATGGGACCGTTTTTGGATTTCTTGAGGCGGCTCAACAGAGCAACTACGGCATTGCCGCGCAGTATCTGCAACTGAGTCCCGCCCGCCGCCAGACACAGGGCGAGGCGTTGGCAATGAAACTCAATGTAGCGATGAACCGCGCATTTGCCGGCAATCTGCGCCCAAGCCGGCAACCGGACGGCACGCCTCAGGAAGACGTTTCGCCCGACCGGCAAAAGCTCGGGACCATGGTCTCAGGCCACACCGAAGTGGACCTTGAACTGGTTCGCGTCTCCGACCCCAACGTGGGAAAAATCTGGCTCTTCTCTTCTGAAACGTTGGGCAAAATTCCCGAACTCTACGACCAGATCCAGGCCCGGCGCGTAGAAACGCGATTACCCGCATGGATGGTGAAGCATGAATTGGCGGGCATGCCGCTGTGGCAATGGCTGGCGCTGTTGCTGCTGATTCCCGTGGCAGCGGCCGCGGGCTGGGTGTTATTGGTTATCGTCCACATTCCCGTACGATGGTGGTCGCGCCAGCATGGGCAACCGGCATTGGTGCAGTGGCAAAGAGTTTCCGGGCCCGAGTGGCTGCTCGCCGGGACTGTGGTTCATCGCATTTTAGCGAGCTATGTCGGTATGCCGCTGCTGCAGCAGCATTACTACTTTCAGCTGACGGCCGTCGCAGTGGTAGTGGGGGCGAACTGGATCTTGTGGCGATTCATTCAGTGGTTGCTGCGTCGCGTCCGCAATCGAGCGCTGTCGCGCGGCCACTCCGGCACTGGGTCGCTGATGCTGCTGGCCGAGCGGATCGTCAAGGCCGCGGTCTTCGTGATGGCGGTGTTCACCGTCTTCGGCATCCTCGGATTCAACATGAGCACCGCGCTGGCCGGCCTCGGCATTGGCGGTTTGGCCATCGGCTTCGGCGCGCAACAGACGATTGCGAACTTGTTCGGCGGCGTTTCCGTCCTGGGCGACGAAGTGATTCGCGTCGGGGACGTCTGCCGCTTCGGCGATCGCACGGGGACGGTGGAAGATATCGGACTGCGCTCCACTCGCGTGCGCACTGAGGAACGAACGCTTCTGGCAATTCCAAATGGCACCGTTGCGACGATCAACGTGGAGAATCTCAGCCGCCGCGACAAGATGCTTTTCAAGACGGTGCTGGCTCTGCATTCCAATACCGCCGCCGCCCACGTTCGCTACGTGCTATCCGAAGTTCGCCAAGTGGTCACGAGCCATGCCAAGATCGAAAAAGCTTCGGTGCGCGTGTCACTGATTGAGTTGACGCCGACCTCCACTAACCTCGAGCTCGTCTGTTACATCTTGACGCAAGATTTTGGCGAATTCGCCGCGGTCCGCGAAGACTTGCTGCTACGCATCATGGATTTTGTCGAGGATTCCGGAACCGCGCTGGCATTCCCATCGCAGGCCGTCTTTTTAAACCCAGAGTCGGCATCGGACAAAAACAAGATCACGGCGGCGATGAAACAAATTGCCGAACAAAACCAAGGCGCGGCGCGGAACTCCGGCAAAAACGATTAGGACTTTGCCCTGCATCGCCGCGTCATCCACGCGAGAAACCAGTGCGTCGGGAAGTAAACTGCCGCGGGAACAACAATCAGATAGCCGAAAAGATACAACAGCCCAGGCATTAGCGTCTGCTCTCGAAAAAACGGCCCACGTGCCCAGTTCACATCGTATTGCGGACGCCAGAAATAATTAATCGGCACCACGATCCAGGCGGTCAGAGTCTGGTACTTCCACCCGCGCCGGTCATAACCTAACCGGCAAATCGCCCACAGCAACAGCGGCGGCGTTACAACGTGAAACAAGCTCAGAAGCCGAATCCCCAACGCGACATGCGGATCGAACATATATTCCGTTCCGCCGATCGGGTGATGTCCAGTCGCAAGAGCGACCACTAAGTCGACAGTAAACAGACTTTGGAACACAAGAAGCGAACATGCCTGCCATGAAAATATCAGTGAGCTTTCGAGCCAGAGACCCACGGCAATAAACAAATTTCCGAGATCACAGAAGAAAAGAAAATTCTGCAGACCGTATTCCCGCCAGTATATCGGCGCCCATAGGATTACCCAGGCGGTCCAGAATATTTTGAGCCAAAGCGGGATGCGCATGTCCCGCATTGTATCCGTAGGCTGCGACCGGGAATTGCGATGCGCCAAACTCCCATTCTGGCAAGGCCAAAACCGCTTCCATGGAATTACTACCGTAACTTGATGCGCCTTACGGGTGTACCTAGGATGACCTTAATATGGGTTATCAAGCACTCCTCTTCTGTCCTGATGAGAAGACGGCTCACACCGTCACGCAAGTGCTCAGCGAGCTGGACTTTGCCGTCACTCCCTGCACTGAACCGTTCGCTGCGGTCAAGAAGTTGATGGGCGAGCACTTCGACGCCGTGGTGGTTGACTGCGATAACGAACAGAACGCTACACTGCTATTCAAGAGCGCGCGCAACACCAGCAGCAATCAATCTTCGCTCGCGGTTGCTGTAGTTGAGGG
This sequence comes from Acidobacteriota bacterium, assembly GCA_013289765.1. GTDB lineage: Bacteria > Acidobacteriota > Terriglobia > Terriglobales > Acidobacteriaceae > Sulfotelmatobacter. Next base: position 121,718 of record JABCZI010000013.1, on the reverse strand, counting down.
ACAAGCGGGAGTTGCGAAGGCATTCCGCATCGGCGCCAACCTGGTTCTCACCAAGCCCATTAACGTTGAGCAGGCAAAAGGGACACTGCGAGTTGCTCGCGGACTTTTGCGTAAGAATGATGCGGGCAAACCAGCACAGATTGCTAATTCCGCAGCGCCTCCGCCGGCAACCCCAAAGTTATCTCCGCAACCTGCAACTTTAGTCGACGCCAAGCCTCCGCAATCGGCTAGTTTTCCAGCGGTGACCACGGCCATCGCGAATAGCCAGACTCCGAAAGCGGCGAGCGCTATAGCAGCCACGCCGGAAAACCGTACCACCGAGGCTTCCGCCGCCGCAACGACTGACAAAAACCTTTCCCGGGAGGCAGCAAAACTTCCCGCCGTACAAACTCCAGCATCTCAAAGTGTGCCTTCCTCGTCGGACCCCAAGAGCGAAGTAACAACGAGCCGAGCGGGATTCGGAATGAGTGCGGCCAGTGCTCCTGCTCCCGCCCGCGAACCGAAAACCGGCGTTCCGAGTGAGAACAAATCGGCAGCAATTCTTCCGGAAATCAAAACTAGCCCGAAGGTTGAGGAGCTTAAAGAGAACGCCTCTTCGGCAGAAGTCCCCACGGAATCTGCGCCGATGTTCACCTTCGGCGGCGCGGTCAGCACTGAAGCCGAGTCCGCGGGAAGTGGAAGCAAGAAATTGCTGCTGATAATCGCGGCCGCGGTTGTACTAATTGCCGCAGGTGGCTACGCGGCCTGGATGCACTGGGGACAATCCGATAATAGTTCGACGGTTCCCAATCACGTTGTCGAGACGCCGGTGAAAGCTCCTGTATCCATTCCACAAGCGGCACCGAGCCAGATTCCGAGTGAGAAAGTATCTGCTCCCGATGCGCAGACTACCGCGAGTGCCGAGACCGTAGAAACTCATCCCAGCAAGATCGTGCCCGCAACTGATGCCTCGAAGCCTTCGCCTGCCGCGACCAACAAAGCTCCGGCAGCGAAAGAGGCCGAAGAGCCGATTGTGATTAAGAACCATCTTTCCCGGCCCACGGCAAAGTCAGTCGCTAATAACGATGCTCCAGCTCCGCCGATGCTATCGGGTGTCGCTCCCGCAGGAAACGGTGGAGGGCTGCCCAATCTCATCGAGAGTCCGAGCAATGCTCCTACTCCCGTGCTGCAGACGCTGAACGTTTCGTCGGGAGTTTCGCAGGGCCTGTTGGTGAAAAAAGTGCAGCCAAAATATCCGCCCAGCGCACTGCGGGCGCGCGTGGAAGGCAGCGTTCAGCTTCTGGCGACCATTTCCAAAAGCGGCGATATCTCCGCTGTAAAGATTCTCGGCGGCGATAAAGAGCTTTCTCATGCCGCCGCCGATGCAGTGAAGCAATGGAAATACAAGCCCTATCTACTGAACGGTTATCCGGTGGAAATCCAAACCCAGATCACGGTGAACTTCAAGCTGCCCAACTAGCTCCCACCTACGATCTGTGTGGTGGAAATAAAAGTCCTGCTAAAGTGAGCGATGGTAAATCGAACTAAGAGTAGATAGTCCGGGTGCCGAACGCCGCATGCCGTGATCCACGCGCTATAAACTCCACATCGCATATAATAGGCAAGTTGGCAGCTGGACCGGACGGTCGCTTTCGGCGTCTTCGGACGCGGGGAGAGGAAAGTCCGAACTCCACAGAGCAGTGTGCCGGATAACGTCCGGGAGGGCGGGTTCAAGCCCGTTCGACGGAAAGTGCCACAGAAAACATACCGCCTGCGTCTTCACGGATGTCGGTAAGGGTGAAAAGGTGCGGTAAGAGCGCACCGCCGCGGCAGTAATGCAGCGGGCAGGGCAAACCACACACGGAGCAAGACCAAATAGGAAGGAAGCGGGAACCTGATTCTCACGAATCAGATTTCGGCACGTGCCGGCTCGGTGCGTCAAACCTTCGGGTAGGTCGCTAGAGCCACGCAGCGATGCGTGGCCCAGAGGAATGACCGTCCCGCCGGAGCAATCCGGCGGACAGAATTCGGCTTACAGGTCCGGCTGCCATAATTTCTTAACTCACTTACAGGAGACCCTACATGTCAGCACCCAGCCGCCGTCCGGAGATTCGCCGGCGCCGCGCCCGTCAACACAAAATCACGACTCTCCGCAAACGTCTCGCCTCAGCTCAGACCGATGCCGACCGCAACCGCGTCACCGCCAAGCTACACAAGCTCTCCGTCGCCTCGCCTGGCCAGCCTTTGGTGAAATAGAGATAGCATTACTTCGTGTACTGGAATGCAGCGAGCGGCCGTTAGCACCGCCGCGTTACGCCACGCCTGCCTTAGTATTTCTGCGCGCGCTCGCCGATTGACCACCAGGTTCGGTATCTGGTGCGGCCGGAAATTGCTGATAAACCTCCAGCAGGCGGCGCACCGATTTTTCCCAGGAAAACTTTGCCGCCTGCCGGTAGCTGCGCTCCTTCATCTTTTCGCGCAGCGGCTGATCGAGTAGCACCCGGTGCAGGGCTCTCATGATTTCGAAAACATTTTCCGGATGCACCAGCACTGCCGCGTTTCCCACCACCTCCGGCAGGGACGACACGTTTGAGGTGACAACTGGCGTGCCATGAGCCATCGCCTCCAGAGGCGGCAGGCCGAATCCCTCATACAGCGACGGGAAAATAAAAATCTTCGCTTGATCGTAAAACGTGCGCAACACTTCGATCGGCACAAACCCAAGGAAGCGCACATCATTCTGCACGCCGCTCCGGACCACCGTCCGCCGCAAGTCCGGGTTGCCGGAAACGTCGTCCCCAATGATGATGAGCTTCAGGTCTGGAAACGCGTGATCTTTCTCCAATTCCGTTTTCAGCGCGGAGAACGCCTCGATCATGCGCACTACGTTCTTATGCGGGCTGATTCTGCCCGCATATAACAGAAAGGGGTAATTCACCTGATAACGTTGGGCAATCAACTGGCGGTCTCCCGCGCTGGCATGCCCGTGCAGAAACCTCTCATCGATTGCGTTGTAGACCACTTCGATGCGTTCCGTGGGAATGCCAAACAACTTTTCAATTTCAATCTTTGTAAAATTTGAAACCGCAAAAATCCGCGCCGCGCCGTTCAGGACTCGTTTGGTCAACTGAAAGTGAAAGGATCCCCAAAAGCCGGTCTGCTGGCGCGCCCTCGAGAGATGCTCGAGCATGTCATGAACGGTCATGACGTAGGGGCAGGGCAGGGCGCGCGGAATAGAAAACAGATTCGGCACGTGCACCAGATCGCATTCCAGCCGCTTCACTACGGTGCGGAAGTCGCGAAAACTCTTCAGCGAACGTTCCGGCTCGGCCAAAGGAACGGGGTAAAAATTAGGGGGCAGAGCGCCAATCTCTTTCACTTTGCCCGGAGGACCGAGGAGGAAGTAAGTGGTCTCGTGGTCAAGCCGTCCCAGAGTCCGCACGACATTGCGGATATAGGTACCCACACCGAACTCGGTCATCCGCCGGATATCGATGGCGATCTTCACGAAAGGAATTTAAACACATGAAGGCGCATCAGCGCACAGCAGAATGCTATGCTCGCACTTCCGCCTGCGCCTTGGCTCTGCGCGCGGCATATAACGGGAACGACTCACAAAGATCGAGCACCTGCTTGCGCACCTTCGACAGCAAAGCCGCATCGGTCCGCTGCAGAAGCGCTTCCGCAATCCAGCGCCCGACCTGACGCATCTCGGCTTCTTTCATTCCGCGCGTAGTCAAGGCGGGCGTGCCAATGCGTATGCCGCTCGGCTTCATCGGCGGGTTCGCGTCGAACGGAATAGCGTTCTTATTGACCGTGATGCCAGCCTCGCCCAGCGCCTTCTCGGCTTCGCTACCCAGCATGCCCTTGGAGAAAACATCGACCAGCATCAGGTGCGTGTCGGTCCCGCCAGAAATAATACGGAAACCCTCAGCAGCGAGTGTCTCAGCGAGAACTTTCGCGTTGATCACGACCTGCTTCGCATAGTCGCGGAATTCGGGTTGCATTGCCTCCTGAAAACAAATTGCCTTGGCGGCAATGATGTGCATCAGCGGGCCGCCCTGCATGCCGGGGAAAACTACCTTATCGATCGCCGCCGCGAATTCAGCCTTGGAAAGAATCATGCCCGCTCGCGGTCCGCGCAGAGTTTTATGCGTGGTGGACGTGACGATATGCGCATGCGGCACCGGCGAAGGATGCGCGCCGCCCGCAACCAGCCCGGCAAAATGGGCCATGTCGACCAGAAACAGTGCGCCGACCTTGTCCGCAATCTGCCGCATTCGGGCGAAATCGATGATGCGGGGATACGCGCTGCCGCCGCCGATAATCAGTTTCGGCCGATGTTCCTCCGCCAACTTTTGCAGTTCGTCATAGTCGATCGTTTCCGTTTCTTTGGTGACGCCATAGGGAACGATCTTGTACGTCTTGCCGGAAAAATTCAGATGATGTCCGTGGGTGAGGTGGCCCCCGTGCGCCAGGTTCAATCCAAGAATAGTGTCGCCGGGTTGCAGCACGGCTGCGTAAGCTTCCATGTTCGCCTGCGAGCCGGCATGAGGCTGCACGTTGGCGTGCTCGGCGCCGAATAATTGTTTAGCGCGATCGCGCGCCAGGTTCTCAACCACGTCCGCGAACTCGCAGCCACCGTAGTAACGCTTACCAGGATATCCCTCCGCGTACTTGTTGGTGAAAACGGATCCGGCGGCTTCCAGCACCGCTTCGCTGACAAAGTTCTCCGAAGCAATTAACTCCAGCCCCTCATGCTGGCGGCGAGTTTCGTTGTCGATAGCAGCGGCGATTTGAGGATCGGCTTCGTAGAGTGGGCGATACATCTTAGCTGCGGAAGTCTTCATGTAATGTTCCTAGGGTGTATCGTAAACATTCGACCGGTGAAGTTCCATGTATCTCTCCGGAGCCGTCACTGGACTAAAACCAAACTGTGAATAGAGCCCGTGTGCGTCGCGAGTCAAAAGAATCCAGCGGCGCAAGTTCTGGAGGGCAGGATGTTGCATGATGCATTCCATCAGCCACTTACTCAGTCCGCGGCCACGATGAGATTCCAGCACGAATACATCCCCCAGATACGCCACCGTGGAGAAGTCGCTGACCACGCGGGCAAAACCGACTTGTGAACCCCCACCATCATAAACGCCGAAGCACAATGAATGTGCGATCGAGCGCGCTACAACTTGCCGCGGGATGCCCTTGGCCCAGTAACAATTGGTCAGAAATTCGTGAATCACATCGAGATTCAGGCGTGCGCCGCTGGTGCTGATCACAAACTCGCCGCGACGGTATTCCAGCACTGCCTGAGGATCAGCCACCCAGCGTCTCCATGTCTAGATTTTAACGCCACAGTTCTAGTGTCTCGCCCAACCCTCAATCAAATGCCGTCCGCAAGAACGACGCCAGATGCCACCCATCGATATAACTATAGGGCGCCTCGCCCATCGTGTAATGACCGCACGGCAACGCTACAACTTTGTGGTCCAGTCCGCGCCGCTCGAATTCCGCAACAACGTCGCGCGAAAGTTCGGGCAAAAAAGTCAGATCGTACTTCGCATAAATGATGACCGACTTCTTAGGCCAGCGCGAGAATTGATCGAAGTATGACATCGGACTCACGGCCAGCCAGGATTTTCGCAACGTCTCCAGATTGATTTGCGATTCGATTCCCTGGCGGATGTGGCGCGTCGACTGTCCATGCCACACCACGTCGGCCACATAGGTGGAAGCGTGGTTGAATGCCGCCACTCGAATGCGTGGATCATGCGCCGCCGCAATGAACGCATAGCACGAACCGAGACTGGTGCCTACGATTCCAAGTTTGCTGTAGCCCTGCTGCTCCAGCCAATCGAGACAGCAGCGGACATCCACCACGCCTTGCCGAACCGCATCGAGCGTGCGGCCGATATTAGCGGAGACGGCATAATCGGCGCGGCTGATCTCCGCTGGCATGCGGATGTCGTGATAAGGCAGGCTCAGCCGCAACACTGAAATCCCCAGCATGTTAAGCAGTTTGCAAAGGCTGACGTACGCAATCGCGTCCGCGTTCCAGTGCGGCAGCAGAACAATTGCGCGCCGCCCCTGCGCCGGGAACCAGCGCGCGTTCACCAAATTGTTTTCCGGATACGGAGTCTTGACCGGCGCAGTGAACCGCAAGAATTCAGCGGACGTTCCTTTCACTTTTGCTTCGAGCTTGGGGTCAGGAACTTCGCGCGTGGAAAAAACTTGAACTTCCCGCTTTTCCAAACGAAAGTCGGTCGGCTGCGTATAGGAATAAAACTCATCGCTCGAGGCGACGATGCGCCGGTTGAAATCCACCAAGAACTTGGCAGGATCCTCAGCAGCTTGACCCGGCTGCCAGCCATTCCGGCAAGGCCAGCCCTCAGCAAATTCCAAACCCCAGTCCAGCGGACGCACCACGCGGTTATTGTCCACCGACGTAAGGCGGTGTTCCCAGTCGTACATCCATTGTGCGTAGCGCGAGGGCATGGTCAATCTTCTAGTGTAACAAGCCGCCGGAAAGCAGCTTGGGTAGCAACCATTCAACGGATGCAATCGGCGGTTGGCGCTTGGCATTTCGTCTTTAAACGGGACGACTGTCGAAAAATGCTCGTTGTTTGTGACATCCGTCACCAGAAAATCCGGCTGCCAAGGACGATATTCAGCGTTGAAGTGACTTGTAAAAACTGCCCTTGAAGTGTAACTACATTTGGAGTTACAATGGATTTTGAATGGAACGAAGCCAAGGGCCGCTCCAACATCCGTAAGCACGGCCTCGACTTCGCTGACGCGGAAGAGATGTTTCGCGGGTGTGGTGGCGGTCGAGCCAGACACACGGGAAGATTACGGGGAAAAGCGATGGGTTGGGCTCGGCCTGATTCACGGTCGCATCACGCACGTGGTTTTCGCGGAGCGCGGACCGGACACGATTCGCATCATCTCGCTTAGAAAGGCAACCAAGCATGAAAGGGAACAATACGAAAAGGCGATCCAAGACCGACTGGAAGAGGGTTGATGCGCTCCAGGATTCCGATATCGATTTTTCTGATTCGCCCGAACTCGGCCCTGATTTCTTTAAGAACGCGATAATTTGGCCCGGACCGAAGAAACAGATCACATTGCGCGTCGATCCTGACGTGCTGACGTTCTTCCGCAAGCACGGCCGGGGCTACCAGACCACGATCAACGCCGTATTGCGGAAGTATATGGAAGGTAGAAAGGCGCTTTTATCCTCCCAATCGAAGGGCGGGGAGCGGGGCGCCGCCAGCAGACATCAAGGTCCCTCGCTTCGCTCGGGATGACACTCTCGATGGGGACCCCGCTAGTTTCCGTACCTTCGCGGCACGCGTTTCGAAATATTGCACAGGATCTCGTAGGGAGAACTGTTCGCCCAGCGCGCATGCTCCAGCGCATCCACGCTCAATCCATCTCTGCTTCCCAGCAAAATTACTTCATCGCCAACCGCGATCCCGGGAATGCCTGTGACATCCACGAGCGTAAGGTCCATCGAGATGCTGCCGATGATGGGCGCATAATGATCGCGGACAATCACGCGTCCGCGATTCGAAAGCTGCCGGTTGTATCCATCTGCGTATCCCACCGGAAGCACGGCAACGTGCGCCGGAGCTTTCGTCACGTAGGTTCCACCGTAGCCTAGCGGTTGATTGGCGGCGAATTTTCGCATGGAAAGAATGCGCGTCTTCCAGCTCAGCACCGGCTTCACCGGAAGGCGCAACGTTCCTCCGCTCACTTCCCTGCCCGCACGCTGAAACGGCAAATAATATCCATACAACGCAATGCCTGGACGCACCATATTGTTCCAGGTCTCGCGCCGCGAGATAAGCGCGCCGGTGTTTGCCATGTGCACTAGCGCCGGATCAAAGCCGGCCTCTCGCACCATGCGCTGCGCTTCGTCGAATCGGCGCGCCTGTTCAGCTACCGACGGCGCATCCATGATTTCAGAAGATGCCAGGTGAGTTGAGAGTCCTTCCAGAATCAAGTGTCGAGCGGCTTGCAGCGCCTTTAGAACCGCGGGTAGCTCATCCACCGACACGCCCAGCCGCCCCATTCCAGTATCCACCTTCAAATGCACAGCCTGGCGGATATTTCCCGAAGCAGCGGCAATTTCCAGAGCCTCAATATGCCACGGCTCCCACACCGTGGGTGTAAACCGAAGGCGGACGATCTCACTCTCTTCACCGCGCCAGAAACCGGTCATCAGCAGAATTCGCGACTCAATACCCGCGTCACGCAGTGGGATCGCTTCGTCGAGAGAGGTGACTCCCAGCCAGCGTGCGCCTTCGTCCCGAAGCGCACGCGAGCATTCCACCGCCCCGTGGCCGTAAGCGTCTGCCTTTACTACCGCGCATACAGTCACGTCCGCTCCCGCATGCTTCAGTACCGTGCGGAAGTTTTGCCGCAAGGTGGCGAGCGACACTTCCGCCCAGGTGGGGCGGGTCGCCACGCGGCTCAGGATTTCTGCAGTTGTCGCCACTGCGCTCGATTATAGCGGGAGCACCGGATGGTCTCAGGTTACCCTGGGGCTACTCCCGTCCGCGCCCACGAGCCTCGAGACCGCTCAATTTCCGGCCAGCGAGAAGTTCACCGTGATCTGTGTCTCCACTTCGACGGGCTCATTGTTCAATATGTAAGGCCGGTAACGCCACTGTTTGACTGCTTCAATGGCAGCAGGCGCCAGCACGGGATGGCCCGATAGAAGCCTGAGATTCTCAATCGATCCGTCTTTGCTGATGATGGCCTGCAGCAAGACAGCTCCCTGAATGCGTGCGCTGCGTGCCAGCCCCGGATACGTGGGCTGCACTTTGCGAATAAGGTTTCCCTCACTCATGTGCGAAATGCGAAGCGGAGCGACAGTGCCTGCCGGTCGCATCGCTGGCAAAATCGGGCGCGAATCGCCCACAAACAAGTTGCGGACCCCGCTGGGATCACCGCCTCGTGTCCCTGGGACTGCGGCACCTGGGCCTCCAATATATGGCGGGGCATCTTCGCCCTCCGCCGGAATGCCCGTTGGAATTCTCGATGGCGCTGTGAACGTGATTGGCGCAGTTGTGAGCGGTGTTGTGCCGTGTGGACCTGGAGATATTCTGATTGCAGTAGGGGCATCCAAAGGCTGGCCCCAACTGATAAGCGTTGAAATTTGATGAAACGAAGGCAAGCCCGCCGGCCGAAGCAGCGGCAGCACCAGCAGTGCAGCCACCGCCAGCGCCTGCAAACTAAACGATGTTAAGGTCGTCAATCCGCGGCGCGAGCGATTGTCCCATGGGGAATTGAGTGTGCGGTCGAACATGGTGTCCTCCTAACTTGAATGCGTTACAGCTAAGGACACCGCGACTTGCCCGCGGGACTGCGGGGAACTAAGAAAAAAGGCCGCGCTTAGCGCGGCCCTTTCGGAAACTTTCACGACACCGGCGGTGTCGCGAAAACTACTTAGGCGGTTCGGTTGACTTGGGCGCCGCAGGTTTGGGAGCCGTCGGCCTCGGAGCCGCAGGCTTGGCGGCCGCTCCAGACGCCGCAGGCGGCGCAACGCCGGACTGCGTGTTATACAAGTCCACCACAGCCTTCGTGATGTCTGACTTCTCTCCGTCGTACCACAGCACCGGACTTTGCGGCCAGGGATTCGACGTGTCGACAATCATCGCAAAGCCTGTATCCTGCGCGTGCTTTACGATCACCGGCGCCATCTTCTGCAAAATGCGCTGAAAGATTTCCTTTTGCTGGTTCTGCGCATCTTCCTGGGCGTCCTGCACCTGGCGGTCGAAGGTCTTCTTCTTGGTCTCGATCTGTTTGACCAGAGTGGCGCGGGCGTCTTCATTGAGCTTGTCGCCCTGAGTCTGCAGTTGCTTTTGCAGATTTTCGAGCTCGTCGTTCTGTCCCTTTAGCTCATTTTGTTTTGGCTCCAGCTTCTTTTTCAGAGCTTCGAAGTCACGCTGGCCTTCATTGGTCCCGATCACGGCCTGCTCGATGTTGATGGTTCCGATCTTGGAACCGGGTCCGGTTGCAACAGGTGCAGAAGCCGCGGGAGAACCGGTTGCCGGCGAAGCGCCCGCACCTGTTGGAGCGGCCGCACTGGTTTGGGCGAATGCGGAAATCATTGAGACAACCGCAATGGCCAGGATGGAGCGCAGAAACTTGCTTGTCATCGTATCGCTTAAACTCCTTGGAACATTGTTCCGGTGGATATGGTTCCGGTAAGGTCCGGGAATGAACTGTGATTAACGAATCGAAATTAACGAATCGAAATTAACGAATCGAAATTAACGAATCGAAATTAACGAATCCTGATTAACGAATCTTGATTAACAACGCTGGGCTGCACTCACCAGGTCTTTGCTTCTTAAAGCCGCCGCACCGGATGCCAGCGTCACACGCCACCGTTGCGGACGCATCGTCCACCCTGACCATCTTCTGTATGGCGTGGATAACAGCAATTATAGAGAGCAGCCTCAGTTGCCGTCAAACTTTCTATTGCACGAAATAACTTAGAACGTCGTAGCCACGGTGAAGCGGAACGTCTTGCGCGGCTCCCGCAACTGAAAACTTGGCGAATAAGTAATTCGCGCCAGGTTATAGGTGTACGCGCCCGCAGCCGTTAACTGGCAACCAGTTTTCGGATTGCAAGTTTGCGGAAACATTCCCGGCGTAATCGGGATCGGCGGGTTCGCCTCACTATTCAGCCGCAGCGGGTTATACGCCCAATAAATCCGGAACGGGGCGTTGATCACCGGCAGAAACATCTGTAACTCAAGGCCAGTCGACATTCTGGGGCGCCAGTTGGTCGAGCCCAGCACCTGCAGATCCTGCGACGGCGGCGGGTTCAATATTGAGCCCAGGGTGCAGGTATTGGCGGCGGCTGTTTGCAAAAGCTGGGGACATCCGAAAGCCGTGCCGACCACGCTCTGATACTGCTGCTGGGCAATCTGCAATTGCGACTTCCGCACAATCGGGTCAATCCCAAGGTCCATGAACGGAGCCAACGCCACCGGCCCGTAAATCGTGATGCGATACTCCACGTTGGTGACTACGCTCAAATCACCGCCTGGAAATGTGATTTGATCGATGGGGATCGGTATGGTCACGTTTCCCGCGCGCGGGTTCTGGGGATCTTTGAGGACCGGCACTCCCGTGGGACTCGTCAAGGTAATCGCTCCTACGCTCGGCAGGAACGCCACCGGAGACACCGAGCGTATATCAAAGCCGCGCAGGTCATTTTCGCCGCCCATGTAGGCACGCTGGAAGGGCGGCGCAACCAATCCCCCGAAACCGCTGATGAACGATCCCTGAAAATTAAACCCGATTGCGTTCCGGCGGTTCTGCACCGGAATAAATTTCTTGTATTGAACAATCGGCCGAATCGACCGAACTGTTCCTCCCAAACCCGCGAACTCAGCTCCCACGGTAAACTGCTGGCCGTGATGAGGAGAGATGGGGCTATCGATGGTGTTCGTCGAGAAGTTAGGGAATATCTTGCTGGTGATGATTCCATTCAGCGCATTGGGGCCGGAAATACCGCGGAAAGCGAGAAACTCGAATAGATTCTTGGATGCAGTGCTCAGGGCCAGCAGCGACGAGCGGTCGAATGAATAGGTAATGCCCACGCGTTTGAAGGAGCGCCGCAACGGGTAGCTCAGCGACAGCGTGAATCCCGCGCTCGACTGCGTGTAATTCTGCAGGTTCTGCAACACCACATTAGACAAATTCAAATTTTGCCCGCTAAAGATGGAGAGTTGCCGCGCCTGATCGTACTTAATCTTGTTGAAGTACACGTTAAAACCAAACTGCAACGGACGGTCAAACATGTAAGGCTGAGTGAAACCGAAGCGCACGCTTCGCGCCAGGTTCCCGAGGCTGGCCTGAACTTGAAGGGTCTCGCCTAAGCCGAGAAAGTTGTTAGTCGAATAATTGATGCCGACGAAGGCGCCTTCCAGCCCGCTAACGCCTCCGTTCAAGCCGATGCTGTTCTTGCCCTTCTCTTTAACCTTTAACGTCAGGTCGACCAGTCCGTCTTTCTCATCCAACTGGCGCACCGTGATATTCGGGTCGTCGGGCTTTAACTGGTCGAAGTATCCCAGTTGATTCAGGCGCAACAAGCTCAACTCCCAGAGACGCGAGTTGTAAATATTCCCTTCCTCAAGCGCGACTTCACGCCGAATCACTTTATCGCGCGTCGTAGTGTTGCCCTGGAACTCAATGCGGCGGACGTAGAACTGCTTCCCTTCATCGACGTCAATGTCGAGAAAGATCAATTTCTTTTCGTCGTCAAAGCGGGTTTCAGGAATCGAAGTGAAGTTGATGTACCCTTGCTCGCCGTAGGCCTTGCGCAGGTTCTCAAGCCCCTTGGCCACTTTCTCTTTACTGAAAACTTCTCCATCTTTGATCGGAAAAATGGCGCGCAGAGCCTTGGTGTTCCCAACCGCTTTATTGTTCTTAAATGAAATCCCGCCCAGCGTGTAGCGGTCGCCCTCTTCGATGGGCATGGTTATATCGACCGCTTTGCCGGCTTTGCCCTGCAGTAACGGGATGTGAGCGCCGGTGTGGCCGGTGTCGTGAATCTCCGCTTTGGGCTGGTTAACGATGACTTTGAAATAGCCCCGGTTCTGGTATTCGTTGCGGACGCGCTCGGTGTCTTCGTCGAGTTTGGTGGCGTCGTAGGTTCGAGCGAAGATGTTCTCCAGAAAAATCGAGTGCGGGACGCCGATGGGCCGAAGATTCTTCATGGCGTATCGCAAGGTTCGAGTGCTCACGTTCTTGTTGCCTTCGAACTTGATCTTGCCCACCTTAACCTTCGGACCCTCTTTGATGACAAACGTCAGCCCGATCGCGGCTGGCGGAATCTGGCGAATCTCGGTCCGGATCGTGGAAAATTGCCGGCCGTGTTCCGCCAGCAGCCCTTTGATCGCGACTTCTGCTTTCTTGACCTTGGTCGGGTCATACTGACTCTCTACCGCCAATCCAACCTTCGCCAACTTGAAGCGATCCAGAACGTCACTGGTGGAAACCGAACTCAGACCAACGTAATTGATCTCGCGAACCGTCGGTTTCTCTTTGACTTGAACGATCAGCCGCCAGCCCTTGTTGGGAGTCTGTTCGCGGGTAAAGCGGATGTCCTCGAAATAACCGGTGTTCCAGAGGGAGTTGAAATCGCGCTCCAGGGCGGCGGTGTCGTAAATGTCCCCCGCGTGAGTAAAAATGCGTGCGCGAACGGTTTCAGCAGGAATGCGGCGGTTTCCCTGGATGTCGATCTCGGAGATAACGTCGCTCTGCGCCCAGCCTGCGGTCGAGAAAAGCAGGGCTAGTATGAAGCCAACTCCCCCACGGAGAAGGTTTCTTCCAAGCCAAAGCCATACGAATGAAGAAGATGGACGATCAGCAGCGCCGTAACTACCTGGGCTGCGCCCGGACACAACACTGTCTGCATGAGAACAAAAATGAATCGCTACGACCTCAGACTCTGGGATGTAGGAAAACGATCATTATACGTAGAGAAACGGAAAGCGTCCAAGTTGCGACTGCTGCCGGCGGTTCATGGAATGAATTTAGATGACTCCACCTCAACCAAGACGGAATAAAACGTGGCCGAGTTGCCTAGGTCGGAAAGTTTTTCTGAAGTGAGGACGTTAATGTTGCGAGATCCCGGTGTCAACTTGGCCCAATTCAACCTCGCCGAAACCACTCCCGGTTGAACGGCGCCATCCACCCGAGCCCTAAGGAAGATTTCTCCTCGGTTGTTGTACACCTTCACGGTATCTCCATCGCGAATTCCGCGCGTTCGGGCATCGCTCGAATGCATTTCGAGAAGATTCGTTTCCTCCATGGCCTGGACCGACGGCAGATTAGAAAAACTTGAGTTGAGAAAATTGTCAGCCTTGCGTGCTAAAAGCTCGAGCGGAAATGCCGTTTTTTTGCCGTGACGGGATTCTTGAGGAACTATGAACTCGACAACAGGATCTAGCCCTTGCGCCTTGATCGCTTCGCTGTAGAGTTCAGCCTTGCCCGAAGGAGTGCGGAAGCCGCCGTGAGCAAATGGAAGAAAAGGCTCCGCTTTAGCGTCCGCACCTATCGCTTGCGACCCGGAAGCCGGAAGCCGAGCGCCGGTCTCCGCAAAATTCAGCCGCACCTGCCGCTCCCGTTGAAGTCGCCCACGATCGATTCCCTTCAACCATGGATTCTCCGAGTCCAGGGCACCGTCGATCATCTCGTCGATGCTCTCTCTGAAACATGGATCGTCGAATCCCATGCGCATGGCGAGCGCCCGGAATAGTTCAACGTTCGAGCGGCACTCGCCCAAAGGCTCAATCGCCCGGTCTGACACCTGGACGAAGTAGTGGCCATAAGCGGTTTGCAGATCCTTGTGCTCGAAGAATGTCGTCGCCGGCAATACGATGTCGGCGTAGTCGGTGGTGTCGGTGAAGAACTGCTCGTGAACCACGGTAAATAAGTCAGGTCGCTCGAGCCCGCGGATCACTTCATTATGATTCGGACAGACCGCCGCTGGATTTGAGCTGTAGACGAACAATGCCTTCAGCGGCGGATCATCCAAAGTGTTCAGCGCCTTGCCTAGTTCAACCATGTTCACGGATCGTGCCGGTCGTTGAAGTCCCTCTGGCTTGAGGTCGGGACGCGTCAGCGCAATTTTGTTCAGTCCGAACGCGCCGCTGGTCGACATCTGCAGGCCGCCGCCGACTTCCTTCCACGATCCGATGATGCAAGGCAGCATGGCGACCGCGCGCGTCGCCATCCCGCCCCCCTCGGACCGCTGCACGCCATAATTTAGCCGGATGACCGACGGACGCACCGTGGCATACTCCCGCGCCAGCTTACGAATGTCTTCGGCGGAGATTCCCGTCCATGGCGCCACACGCTCCGGCGGGTAAGCCTTCACTTTTTCGCGCAGCGCATCAAAGCCGAGCGTGTGCTTCGCCACGTAATCCGCATCGTGCAGACCTTCGCCGATGATCACATGCATCATGGCCAGCGCGAGCGCACCGTCTGTGCCAGGATTGATCGGCAAGTACCAATCGGCGCACGCCGCGGTGCGCGTGCGATACGGATCAATTACCACCAGCTTCGCGCCCTTGCGCCGCGCTTCCTCGATGAAAGGCCACAAGTGAACATTGTTTCCATGAATGTTCGAGGCCCACGCAATGATGTAACGGGAATGGACGAACTGCTCAGGCTCGGTTCCGAGTTTCGCGCCTAGAACGGAGATCAACCCCGCCTCACCCGCCGCCGAACAAATCGCGCGCTCCAGCTGTGAAGCGCCGAGCCGGCCGAAGAATCTGCGATCCATCGAAGCGCCATTCAGTGCCCCGAGCGTTCCGCCGTAGGAGTACGGCAGAATCGCCTCGCTGCCGAACTCGGTGATGATCGCGCGAAAGCGGGTGGCAATCTCATCCAAGGCCTCGTCCCATGTAATCCGCTGCCAAGCTTGTGTGGGCGCGGGCGACTTGCCGGCGCTTGCCGCATCGGAATGCCCCTTCGCCGCAATCCGTCGCATCGGGTACAGCACCCGGTCCGGCGAATAAACCCGATCCAAATACTTCGCGACTTTCGCGCACAAAAATCCGCGCGTCACCGGATGCTCAGGATCCCCCTGAATCTTCGTAGCCTGCCCGTCCTCCACGGTAATCAGAACTCCGCAAGCATCGGGGCAATCGTGCGGACACGCGGCATGGACCACTGTTTTCATAAATTCAATTTCTAGATTATAAGGGTGGAGGGCGCATGCAGCACAAAGGCACCCGCATTTTTGCGGATGCCCTAACTTGGATGCGGAAGAGATGACCTACTTGAGTTCCAGCACTTCTTTTTCTTTCGCCTTGCTCATCTCTTCCATCTTTTTGATTTCGTCGTCGGTGAGCTTCTGAATTTCATCGAGCGACCGCTTCTCGTCGTCTTCATTAATCTTTTTGTCCTTCATCGCCTTCTTGATGGCATCGTTGCCATCGCGCCGGATATTCCGAACTGCCGTGCGATGCTCTTCCAGTACCCGGTGCAGATGCTTCACCATCTCCTGACGCCGCTCCTGGGTAAGCGCGGGAACCGGCACGCGGATCAGCTTTCCGTCGTTCATCGGATTCAACCCTAGTTCCGCGCCACGTATAGCCTTCTCAATCGCCCCTACCTGCGATGTATCGAACGGCTGCACCGTTATCATCTGCGGCTCGGGAGCATGAACCTGCGCGATCTGATTCAGCGGCATCTGCGAACCGTAATAATCGACGCTCACGCTGTCCAGCATGTGCACCGAAGCGCGCCCGGTGCGCGTCGACGCCATCGCTTTGCGGAAATCTTCGACGGCCTTCTCCATGCGCGTCTTGAGTTGTACGTACGTTTCTTTCAGGCCCGGAATCGCGGCCATGGTGGGTGGGGCCATATCGGTCAGCTCCGTAAGATGAGAGATATCAAAACGTTAAATTATAAACCGAATGAAACCTTGGCCACGGATTTACACGGATCCTCACGGATTTTAAAGACTTTGTTTTAAGTTTGATCCGTGAAGATCCGTGCAAATTCGTGACAGAGCTTTACGCGCCTACTCGCGATCCAATCTTCTCGCCGGTAAGCACTCGCCGAATATTCCCATGCTGGTTCAGGTTGAAGACGATGATCGGCAGGTTATTGTCCTTGCATAAGCTGATCGCGGTGGAATCCATTACCTTCAGCCCCAGCCTTAGAACATCCATATAGGTGATATCTGCGAATTTCTTGGCGTCCTTCACTTTCATGGGATCAGCGTCATAGATTCCATCCACCTTCGTGGCTTTGAGAATCGCGTCGGCCTTGATTTCCATGGCGCGCAGGGACGCCGCAGTGTCGGTCGAGAAGTAAGGGTTGCCAGTACCGCCGGCGAAAATCACCACGCGGCCTTTTTCGAGATGCCGGATGGCGCGTCTTCGAATGAACGGCTCGGCCACCTGATTCATTTCGATTGCGGTTTGCACACGCGTGTAAACTTTCTGTTTTTCGAGCGCATCCTGCAGAGCCAGGGCGTTGATCACCGTGGCCAGCATTCCCATGTGATCGGCGGAAACGCGGTCCATGTCTCGAGCCTGGTCGGCTACGCCACGAAAAAAGTTGCCGCCACCCACCACGATCGCGAGCTGCACGCCGAGCTTGTGCACGTCGGCTAATTCCGCCGCGACTTCATGGATGCGGGCGGTATCGACGCCGAAACCTTGGTTAGCAGCGAGGGCCTCTCCGGAGATCTTGAGCAGAACGCGTTTGAAGGCAGGGGTCGTCATAAGTAGCGCCGGGGAAACGTAGCGCCGGCGTCCCGCCGGCTGTCGCGAGGGCGTCTCGCCCTCGCCTGAAGCGAAAAAAAAGGCGCCCGAAGGCGCCCGGAACTATTCCGCTTTCTGTTCGGCGGGCTTGGTGGTAGCGACAGTCTCGCCGGCATCGCCTACTTTAAAGCGCGCGAAGCGGCGCACGCTGATGTTCTCGCCCAGCTTGCCAATCTTCGCAGCGATCAGTTGCGCAATCGACATAGTTTGGTCTTTGATGAAAGGCTGCTCCAACAGGCAGACTTCCTCATAAAACTTTTCCATCTTGCCCGCAACCATCTTCTCCGCAATATTCTGCGGTTTGCCGGATGCGACAGCCTGCGCCAGATAAATATCCTTCTCGCGCTCGAAATCAGCCTTGGTCACATCTTCTTTGCGCACAAATTTCGGATCGCTCGCCGCGATGTGCATGGCGATGTCGTGCACCAGTTCCTTGAAGTCCTCGGTACGCGCCACGAAGTCGCTCTCGCAGTTCACTTCCACCAGCACGCCAATCTTGCCACCGGCGTGAATGTAGCTGGTGACCGCGCCTTCGCTGGTCACGCGCGTCGCTTTCTTGGCCGCAACCGAAACGCCCTTCTTGCGCAGGATCACGACCGCCTGCTCCATATCGCCTTTGGCCTCGGTCAGGGCCTGTTTGCAATCCATCATCGGAGCCCCGGTCTTTTCCCGGAGGTCTTTCACTTGTGCCGCAGAAATATTCACAGCAGTAGTACCCATATGAATGAAGATCCTTCTCGATATTCGTAGAGACGTAGCTTGCTACGCCTCTTCCTCTCACCACAAAAGACGTTGCCAGCAACGTCTCGACAATTGGATGCTGCCTAACAAACTTTGACCCGCGCCGGACGACCCGCGCGGGTCAGAAAATTTCACGTGCCCGGTTTTTACTAGGTACTAGGTACTCGCAACTCGCCACCAACTAAACCGTCTGGCTCTCCACCTTCGGAACTTCAACCTCGTCCTCGTTCGCAACCGGCTTCTTATGCGTACCCGGACCCAGCACTTCTTCCATGCTGATATTTTCGCCAATGTCCGCCAGATCAGAAGCGGCCGCCGCTTCCTGGGCGCGAAGTTCGAGCGCTGCTGCGGCATTTTCCGCCGCCTGCATCTCGCGAGCCTGCGCCTGTTCCGTCGCCGCAGTCATGTCGGCGACCTGCTTATCGGTCATCAACTGCGCGCCTTCGGCAATCGACTCCGAAATCTTCGAAGTAAACAGCCGGATCGCGCGCAACGCATCGTCGTTGCCCGGAATTACGTAATCCACTTCACTGGGATCGCAATTCGTGTCAACGACCGCGACCACCGGGATGCCCAGCTTGCGCGCCTCGCGCACCGCAATCTGTTCCTTGTTCGAATCGATCACGAACACCGCATCGGGCAACCGGCTCATGTTCTTGATGCCAGCCAGGTTGGCCTGCAGGTGCTTGCGCTCGCGTTCGAGCTTGATCACTTCTTTTTTCGGCAGTAGCTCGTAGCGGCCATCAGTGGCCATTTCGTCGAGCTCCTTCAGCCGCTTCACCGACTTCTGCACCGTGATCCAGTTGGTGAGAAGTCCGCCCAGCCAGCGCTGGTTGATGTAGTAGCCGCCACACTTGGTAGCCTCTTCGGCGATGGCGTCCTGCGCCTGGCGCTTGGTGCCCACGAACAGCACAATCTTGCCGTCGGCCGCCAGTTCCTGGACAAATTTCGACGCCTCTTTGAACATCTTCAGCGTCTTTTGCAAATCGATAATGTAAATCCCGTTGCGCTCTCCGAAGATGTATTCCTTCATCTTGGGATTCCAGCGCTTCGTCTGATGCCCGAAGTGAACACCCGCTTCGAGCAACTCCTTCATGGTGATAGTAGCCAATGAACCTCCTTATTCAGTCTGCATCGGGAAGCTAGTTCTCAGTACCGAGTACCCAGTACCCAGCAAAAACCGCTGGCAACTAGGTACTGGCAACTGGGTACCGCTCTCCGATTGCCATTCCCGTCCCCGCGCCGCGAGGCACGAGAAGAATTGAACACCTAAAAACAGCTATAAGCTTCTAGCTTTTAGCCAAATCTAAAAACCCTTGTCATTCCGAGCAACCTTGGTTTTGCTCGCCACCAAACTCTTTAGCGCTTCGAGAACTGGAAGCGTTTACGCGCGCCCTTCTGGCCGTACTTCTTTCGTTCCTTACCGCGGGGGTCACGGGTCACCATGCCCTCAGCCTTCAGCTTGCCGCGCAACTCCGCATTGAACTGCATCAAGGCGCGCGCAATTCCGAGCTTCACCGCATCGGCCTGTCCGCGAACTCCGCCGCCAAGAACGCTGGCGACAATGTTGAACGAAACAGCCGTATCGGTAGAAGCGAGCGGCGCTTTTGCCGCGGAGCGCTGCGCCGGCGTCACAAAATACTCTTCGAACTCACGCCCATTCACCTTGAAACCGCCGCTGCCCGGACGCAGATACACACGCGCAATCGCCCGCTTCCGCCGTCCCGTTCCGTAATACTGCACCAATTCTGCCATTTAGCTTTTAGCTCCTAATCTTGTTGTGATCCTGAGCGCAGCCGTTCTTCAGGCGAAGCGAAGGATCTCCTGCTTAACTCTTCCCGCTGTACGCCCGCACTTCCAATTTCAGGTCCTGCGGCTTCTGCGCCTCGTGCGGATGCTTGTCGCCCTTGTAAACATTCAGCTTCGACAGCATATGCGCCGCCAGCTTGTTCTTCGGCAACATGCGCCGCACCGCGTCTTCAATAATCTGCTCCGGCTTCCGCGCCAAACGCTTGCGATAATCTTCAGTGCGCAGCCCGCCCGGATACCCGGTGTAATGGTGATACTGCTTCTGCTCCGACTTCACGCCGGTGGTGCGAATCTTCTCGGCATTCACCACAATCACGTGGTCGCCGGTATCCAGAAAGGGCGTGTACTGCGGATTTTCTTTGCCCATAAGGATGCGCGCCACTTGCGAGGCCAGCCGCCCAAGCGTCTGCCCATCCGCATCCACGACGAACCACTTGCGCACAATTTCCCCCGGTTTGGGGAAATAGGTAGACATCTGAATTCTCCCAGAGTGATAAAAATTGCGAAACGCGATTGAATATTACAAAGAAGACCGCTCGTTGATTCCCCGGCGAGGACGCCAGACCATCAGGCGGGCAACCGCGAGACTTCCCAAAGTCTTAAAGATACCGTAGGGCGCAAGAGATTGTCAACGCAGAGTTAATGAAGGTGTTGTCTTAAATAGCGTGTTGCTGGAAAAGGAGTGGAATGGGTACGGATTTCATGGCTGATACTACCAATTCGTCAGTTGCTTCACAATTGAGGGATCACCAACGGCCACGGGTGGCACTAAGTGACCTTGAGGGCAGGTGGCTGGCTGCGTGGCATTTAACAAGAACAGCCGTACTTCGTTGGGCGATAAGAAATGTTCGGCGCTGGTATACGCTTCGAAGCGTCGTCTGCAATGTTCGTGGGCACATTCAAACACTCCGCGCCATAGAACATCAATCGGTAACGCTTGGTCTGGCGCTTGAACGGGATCAAGCCGGACATCTTGTGCCGTGTAGTCGAACCGTCGCTCACAGTTACGGCATACGATCATTAGAGACCAAGTACCCGTGGGTTGATCTTGTGGATTCTCAGGTGTTCCTGTTGGGTTTCGACGCGGGAGCGCGATGGGCTTTTGACAACGCTGGCAGCGCATCCTCCACAACTGCTCCATCATGCGAAACCTCTACGCCGAGTGAAGTAATTCCTGAATGCTCCAAACATGATCCGCAATCCCCGCTTCCATCGCGGGAGTAACTCTGAGGCTGGAATGAACGCGGCAGAAATTATAGTACGCGAAGTGCAGAGCGACAGCGGCTTTCAGGTGCGACAGCTTCTTGCTGAACGCATTGGTGAGTCGCGTAAATCGGCGCATCGCCATTCGCATGGTCAGGTTCTGCCGCTCTACAAACGAAGTGCTGATATGGTCGGGGTCGGGATCGCCTTGTCGAACCTTGGATATAACCCCCGAGATCCGTGGTGGGGAGTACCGCGCTTCGGGAGTATCGAACTGCCCGTAGTCGCCAAACATTTTCGTCAACTGTGCGAAGTCTACATCCGTACCGAAGCACTCGGGAACGGTTACGGTGTAGTGGTTCAGCCCGTCCGTCGTGAGCTGGACGCGATTCGCAAGGCGCTTGTGCAAGTCCCAAAGGAAAGCCCACGTATCAGGACGCACGCGCTTGCCGATGCGGAACGAAGGAACAAGCTTGGTTTCCGCGTCAATGGCCACGTAAATCCATTGGTCACCAAGTTCGGGCGAATCTCCGCTACGCACGTTGCGCCGTTTCTTGCCGACGTAGGTCCAAATTTCGTCAACCTGCAAATACCTGGGGCTGAGATTTCGCATTCTCGCATCCATCAGTCGGTTGCTGCGTTCGCCAGCGACAAGCAAGAGGCGCATGATCGTGTTGCGGTTGAGTCCGGTGAGTCGTTCTGTGGATCGGATCGAGCATCCTTCCAACAGGCAATGCAGGGCGCGTTCTGCCGCATCGGGATTCGCGGCCATCGTGTCTCGGGTAAGTTTGGTGTGGGGTTCGCAGAAAGTAGCAGAACAGGATTGACAACGCCATCTCTGGACGCGAGTCTTTCCGAAATAGCCGAACCGCTTGCAGTCTTGGTGGTTACATCGGGTGCAGGTCATCTGATTTCTCCGCTTGCGTTATGCGAAGAAACCAGCCAAAATAGCTTGTGGTCTGAGGCGTGGGTCACTCCGCGCTTTGGATTAGCCCCGCCTACGGTTCGAGCCGCAGACGGGGCGCATTACGTTAAGGTTTACCCGCTAGGGTGGATAAACGGTTACTTCCACCGTTGGACCGTTAGCAGTGAATCTGATCTGAATCACGATTCTCA
This sequence comes from Acidobacteriota bacterium, assembly GCA_013289765.1. Lineage (GTDB taxonomy): Bacteria > Acidobacteriota > Terriglobia > Terriglobales > Acidobacteriaceae > Sulfotelmatobacter. The sequence continues at coordinate 99,567 of JABCZI010000013.1, read as the reverse complement.
CTGTGTTCCGCCTTCCTACCGCGCAGTGTTGACCGCACTGCGCGGATTGTATTCAACGCGAAAGTCATTTCCTTCTCTTAGCCTCGGCCTCTGTTATAACGGGGTATTCCGAGAGCATCCTCTCAGCAATTTGTCCAACGCTCTCCATCGCTTTAACGTAGGCAGTGCGGCCATCCGAGCCGAGGCTGGCGTGAACCTCGCGCTGTCTCTGCAATCGCTTGAGTGTATTGTGGACGTGGATGAGCATCGTTTTAAGATCGGAACCAGAATCGGAGAGTGCGTCCCTTACCTCCACGGCTGTGACGGCCCTCGGGTAGTTAGCACTCACCACGGTTCGCACGCGATCCGTAAATCCCGCAGGTGTCGAATCAAGATCGGGAGGAACAACCAGAGGCTCTCTGCTTTCCTGTGCCAGTGTCTGGATAGCTTCCAGCGCCTTAGTCACATTGGCGATCTGGCGGTCCAATTCGTCTCTTTGGCCAACAAGCCGTCTGAGTTCCTCTTCAAATTCAGCGGCAGTGGCCGTATAGTTAGGCATGAAATTGAGGTTAACGCAAATGGAAAAACGTGTCAAGGAAAATGTATTAACCAAGTGGGATGGGTTAATACACGATGCAAAGCGACAAATTGACGATGCTAAAGGGCGGATAGATGCCCTGCGGAAGACGATACGGAATCTGGAGCAGTTACGCGATTCCGGACAACCGTGGCCCAAGAAACCGAGGACGGCGTAGACTCCCATGGCATGGCTGAAGAATCGAAGTCGCAGCGTTTGGAGCGGCAAGCTGTCTGGTGGTTTGCGGCCTGCGGCGTAGGAGCTGGAATCATTATTGGTTCGATCTTGGCGTTGGGGCTTATGCGGTTCTGGCGTCCAAGCGCAGTCGAAGGCTTCTGCGAATTTATCGGTGTCGTGATTATTGCCGTAGGCATCGCAATGTCGTTCCTTTGCGACAAGAAAGCAAAGTGGGCGAAGGACGACGGTGATCCGAAGGCAACTTGACCGCCATTCAACTAAGTCAGCAACACAGTGTTTAAGACACTACCTTAATGAACGTAATGTCCTGGTTGCCCATATTGATTCGTGCTAGTATTCCGCCCCATGGCAGCGCCATTATCGGCCGTTCGCCGTCTCGCATCCCTGGCGATCGCGCTCACAACGCTGTTCGTCTTCGGCGCGGACGAAACCGGTCAAGCCGCCCCGCGCTTCCGCGCCAAAACCACAACCGGCGACCAGTTCAACAACGCATCGGTCAAAGGCAAAGTCGTGCTCTTCGAGTTCTGGACCACCTGGTGCCAGTACTGCGAAGCTGAAGCCGAACTGGTCGACGACATGGCCAAGGAATTCGCCGACAAAGGCCTGATCGTGCTCGCGGTTGACGTCCTCGAGCCCGATCAAAAGGTGAAGAAATATCTCGCCGAGCACCCGCGATCCGTTCCCATCGTGCTTACTAAAGACACCAATCTTGCCGCCATGTACAACGCGCAGAGCTATCCGATCTATGTAGTGATCGACCGCGACGGCAACATCGCCGGCGAACAACGCGGTGCCGCTGGGGAAAGAGCATTGCGGCGTCTGTTGAGCCGGGCAGGAATCGAAGCGAAGCAGGAATCGGAAGAATAAAGAATTACGGTCTGTCTTAAGTAAGCACCAAACCTGTTACTCATAAGCCAGCGCCTCAATCGGATCTTTTCCTGCCGCCTTGAACGCCGGATACAGTGCCCCTGCGATCGCTCCAACCACCGCAACAATCATGGCGCGTACGACCCAGTCTCCACTCACCACAACCTGTACCAGCGGAAAGCGCTGCCGGATTCCCCAGCTCGCCGCAAAACTGAAAACAATCCCCAACCCGATGCCCACCATAGCCAACAGCCCCGTCTCCCGCAGGATCGCGTTTACGATATAGAACTTCGACGCGCCCATCGCTTTCAGAATTCCAATCTCGCGCGTGCGCTCCATCACCGCCGCATACATCGATTGGAAAATCACCAGAAAGCCGATGATCAGGCTCACCCCAATCACGACGCCGATGAACGGCCGGAATCCCGGCAAGCTGCTGGGCGTCATCATGCTGAGATATTCCTCGGTTGACTGCACGGAATACTTCTCCATGCCCGGCTGGCTCTTCACTTCTTTCACCACCGCGTCCGCGTTGGCCGGATCGTCGAGCTTCACATAAAAGACCGACGCCTTATCCTTCGCTCCAATCAGGTCCTGCAGAGTAGAGATCGGCAGAAACTTGCGCGCGCCGCGGCCATTCTCCACGACTCCGGAGACGCGGAATGGGTGGTTCAGAATTTCCATCGTGCTGCCGACCTTTACATTCTTCTGGCGCGCAATATAGTCGTCGACCAAAACATCATTCGGACCTTGAAATGGCCCACCGGCGATATATTGAAACGGCCCTCCTAAACCTTCGAAGCTTGGCAGATCGATTCCATCAATCACTTCCAGCGTGCCCGCCGTCGTAAGCTGCCAGATCACCGGGCTTACCACTTTCACATGCGGCAACCCGCGCAGAATATCGCCAACTTTAATAGGAACGGGCGCGCCACTGATGCCCGCTAAATTCGATGACCCTGGTGGCTGTACGATTACATCCGCGCCAATGCCGGCCGTGCGATTCTTGGAATCGTTCATGATGCCGTAGCACAGCCCAGCAATCAGCAGGATCAGCGCCACTTCCAGCGCAATAGCCACAATACTGATCAGCGACCGGATCGGCCGGTGCACCAGGTTCGCGACAATCATTCTATTCATCATCGGAGAAGAATAACCCCATACATCCAGTCATCCCGAGCGAAGCGAGGGACCTTGGTTCCTGCCGGTACTACCATACCGAATCGCGCCGGCGAAAACCAAGATCCCTCGCTTCGCTCGGGATGACAATTCTAATGAAAACAATCTGCTACGGATGATTTTCCGCTTGCGGCGGCGGTGTCACCGCGCTCGATTGCGGCTTGTCCAGATGCACCACGTCGGCCCCCGGCGGCTGCTCCAGTGCGAACTGATCATCCCGCAGCGGCTTGTTGATTTCCAGCTTCAACATATTCAGCTTGATGTCGTACTCTTCCTGCGGCCGAAAAATCTCAATGCGCGAAGCAAAACTGACCCCGTCGTACTCCTTGTAGTCCGCATAGCGGGCGTCGGTTATCAGATTTCCTTGCTCGTCATAGATGTACTGCCGATGAGGCTGCAGGTCGGTGCGGCTGAAAACAATCTTGCGAGACAGCTTCCATCCCTGGACGCTCTTTCGAATCACCACCAGTTCGTAGTCTGCCTGCAGCACTCGATGCCCCTTAGCGTCGTGCAGAATCTCGAAACCATTTTCGAGTACGGCAATCTCGTGCTCAGAATCGATGTGCCGGATCAGTAGCGCTTCATAAATATCCTGTGGCCGAAGGTTTTCCATGGGCTCGTCAACGTTATAGGTTTGCACTTCGTTGCGCCCGACCACGAAGCGGTTCTTCGGAGGAATCCACAGTTTAAACTCCTCCCCATTGCTGACCATATCGAAGGCCGTTGTGCGCACAATCGGCAGCAGCCCGATCATGTGGAGCATCTGCGGTTTGCGCGCCAGTACGTAACCGCGAATCTCTTTGTAGTCGGTGACCTGCCCCTTCTTTGCCCCGCCCGCGGACGTATCAATATCCACGGTGGCCTTCAGAGACTGTATTTTCTGCGCCTGTTCATTGATGGCGTCGATTAATCCCGCCTGTTTGGACTCCTTAAGGGGGGTCTTAGAGTAGGTCTCTTCCACTGGCCGGGTGCGAAGCAGACAACCCGCAGTGGGGAAAACTGCAAGAACTATGGCCAAAGTCCAGAGGGACGGCGTACGTCTCATGAAGTATCAGATGACTCCTAGGCCATTTGAGTATAGCGCGCCGAAAAGGGTGCAAAACCAGCGGCACCTGGCCCTTCGGGGAACAAGCATGGTCATGGGCCATGCTGCGCCACTATGCAAGCTAACCAGGCAGCTGGGGTCTTACTAAAGTCAATTCCGTTGCCCAGCGATCATCATCTAAACTGTGGCCAGAGATTAAAGATTAAAGATGCGCAAGATCGTCTGGCTCTTCCTCTTTATGATGCTGGCGGCCGCAGGCTGGTTCGCCTGGGCTCTTTGGATCCCCATTCCGCCGCCTCCGCAAACCTTTGTGATGCTGCATCCCGGCTACTCGACGCGCCGCATCGCCTACGAACTTAAACGCGCCGGAGTGATTCGCAGCGAGGAAGCCTTCATTCTCTGGCGCTATATCCGTCACCGGAACTCGCTGAAAGCCGGAGAGTATCTCTTCGACAAGCCGGCGAATACCATCGACATCCAAAAACGCCTGCGTCGCGGCGACGTTTATTTTCATACCGTAGTCGTGCCCGAGGGCTTCACTATGTTCGATATCGCACGCGCCGTCGAGGCCGCCGGACTCGGACCCGCGGCAGACTTCCTGAAAGTAGCGAAATCAGATACTTGGATGGTCTCGGACATCGCACCTGCCGCGCCCTCTCTGGAAGGTTACCTCTTTCCGGAGACCTACCAATTCAGCCGCATGCAAACCATGCACGATATCGCCGGCGAAATGACGTGCCAGTTCCGTATCGTGGCGCATCAGATCGGATTACTTCCCTCCAAGGAAGAAACGGCAGAAACGACGAAGAGCCGATCAAGTGAGTCAGGCAACTCACCTCGGATCTGCGCCGGTTTCATCACGGGTCAGATACGCGACCTCGACCAGCCTCAGATTGTGGTTCAAACTGATCTGGAACGCACGGTAATTATGGCGTCAATCGTCGAAAAAGAAACCGCCGTGGCCGAAGAACGCCCACTGGTCGCCAGCGTCTATTACAACCGCCTGGCCAAGAGAATCGCGCTCGACGCCGACCCCAGCATCATCTATGCGGAACTGTTAGCGGGAACATATTCCGGCGCGCTCCACCACGATGACATGCGCTTCAACTCTCCCTACAACACTTACACCCATGCCGGACTTCCGCCCGGCCCCATCGGCAATCCCGGCAAAAGCGCGCTGGAAGCCGCCATGCACCCCGCGCAAAGCGACTACTACTACTTCGTCGCCGACGCTGCCGGCCACCACCGTTTCGCCCGCTCGATTGAAGAGCACAACAATAATGTAGCGGCGTACCGTAGAGCCATGCGGGGAAAGTAAATCGGCTTCCGGCGGCCGGCTCTCGGGCTTCGGTTCCCAGATTGGTCTGCGCATCTTAGAAAAAAGAAGCGATGTGACACACATCACTTTGCCTGCGGTTCGAGTGTGCGTAGTCTCGTTCAGGGAAAATCTCTATGGGCGGAACGTACAGTGACTTGCAAGTCTGGCAGGCAGCCATGGATCTTGCGGAGGATATCTACCGGATCACAAAGACTTTCCCGAAAGAAGAGACGTACGGGCTGACGGTCCAGTTGCGAAGAGCGGCGGTTTCCGTCCCGAGCAATATTGCGGAAGGCAAAGGCCGATCAACCCAGAAGGAGCTCGCGCAGTTCCTTTGCCACTCTCGAGGATCGTTGTTTGAGATCGAAACCCAGATCACTCTCGCCCGCCGTCTGGGCTACATCGATGTCGCTCAAATGGACGCCATTCGCCAGAAGACGGTACGAGTCGGTCAACTCCTAAACGGGCTCCTGCGGTCGATCCGTCCCAATGTAGCAGCTTAATCGAGAACCGGAAGCCGGAGACCGGAAGCCGAATTCCGCTTCGCCTCCATCCATCCCTGCAGAATCAAAACCGCAGCCATGCGATCCACGGCCTTCGCCCGCTTTTCAATCGAGATTTCCGTCTGCCGCAGCAACCGGTTCGCTTCGGCCGAGGTCAGCCGCTCATCCCACAGGTGGACCGGCAGCCGGAACCGCTTCCGCAAATCTTCCGCGAAAAGTTGCATCTTGCCCGACTGCGTTCCCTCCGCCCCGCTCATTCGCAACGGCAAGCCGATCACAATCTCGCGTACTGCATATTCACGAATCACTTGCTCCAGCGCCGCCAAGTCTGTCCGCTTATTGCGCCGCTGCAGGGTTTCCAGCCCCTGCGCCGTGATCCCCAGCGGATCTGATACCGCGATCCCAATCCTTCTGGCGCCGACATCCAGCCCCAGGATTCGTCCGGAGGCTCCGGATTTCTGCTGTGCCATGCTCACGCCGCGATTATAAGGCGCTGCTGCCTCAATGCCCTACACCCCCGCGGAACTGGTCGAGACGCAGCCCCAATCCTTGCTTTTCGGCCCATTTCGGGATAATCTGTTTATAGTAGTGAAGTAGTGAAAGGCGTTTCCCCACTAGACCCTCCGCCGACCGGGTGCCTTTTTATGAGTACTGCTGACCTGAACTTCCACATCGGCGATAAGGTCGTCTACCCTAACCACGGCGTAGGGATCATCGAACAGATCAGTAGCCGATCCATCGGGGCGACCATCGAAAAGTTCTATCTTCTAAACATCAAGGCCAGCAGCCTCAAGGTAATGGTTCCCTGCAACAATGTAGGAAGTGTGGGCATCCGCCGCGTGGTCCGTAACGGCGAAGTCCAGAAGATTCTTGATTTCCTGGCCGTCACAGACGACCTCGGCACGTCCGACTGGAAAGACCGCTTCAAGGAAAATTCCGACCGCATGCGCACCGGCTCTTTATTCGAAGTCGCCGGAGTCCTCAAGAGCCTGATCGCCCTTCACCAGGCCAAGCCTCTTTCCTTTCGCGAAAAGAAGATGCTCGAACGCGCCCGCTACCTCCTGGTCAGCGAACTCGCCATGTCCCGCAGTTGCGAAGAGACAAAAATCGAGGAACTCCTCACCCTGGCCCTCGCCAAATGCAACCTTCGCTTTCCCGAAGCCTCCGAATTCCAGGCGTAATCCAGCCCCATAATGTAGGGACAACCCGCAACAGGTTTATAATCTGAGGAGCGTAATTGCACGCCTGATTAGAAATGCCTGATCGAAAATGACTGACCAACTCAAAAAGAAACTGCAGGAAGAAGTCGACGCGCTCGAGCACGAACTGGTCCACGAGCTGCCGAAAGAGATCAAGCGGGCCGCCGCTCTCGGCGACCTTAGCGAGAACGCCGAGTATCACATGGCCAAGCAGCGCCAGGAGTTCGTCAAAGCGCGCTTTCGCCAGCTCGGCAAGCGCCTCGCCGACCTGTCGCTGACCAACATGAACAACATCCCCCACGACAAAGTGGGGCTCGGTTCCACAGTCAAGGTCTACGACAGCTCGAAGAATGAAGAGATCGAATACAAACTGGTCACCAGCGAAGAATCCGACGTCGCCGGCGGGAAGATTTCGACCACGTCCCCCATCGGCAAAGCGCTGCTGAACAAAAAAGTTGGCGACGAAGCTACCGTGATCACTCCCAGCGGCAAGCGCGAGCTGGAAATCCTCGCCCTCACGACCGTGCACGACGAGGAAGAGTCCGCGCTCAAGAAGGAAAAAGCCTAGTGAATCGCAGCTGGACCAGCGCCTTCGGCCGCGCCTGCGGAGTCCTCCTCGATACCATCGTCCGGTGGCTCGCCCTCTCACGCATCAATCCCAACGTGCTCACCTTCATGGGATTGGTAGTCAATACCTGGGCCGCAATTCTTTTCGGCTCGGCCAACGCGCTCACCCAGCGCCGCATGTTTTTCTACGCCGGACTGGTCATTATCTTCTCCGGATTCTTCGACCTGGTCGACGGACAAGTCGCCCGCGCCACCAACCGCGTCACCCGCTTCGGCGCATTCTTCGACTCAGTGGTCGATCGCTACAGTGACGCCTCGCAGTTCCTCGGACTCCTTGTCTTCTACGCCCGCGGCGACCGGTTCTTCTACGTCGTGCTCACCGCCTTCGTTATGGTCAGCGCCATCATGGTCAGCTACACCCGCGCCCGCGCCGAGTCGCTCATCGGATCCTGTCGCGTCGGTTTCATGGAACGGCCGGAGCGCCTCGTCCTCGTCATCATCGGAGCGCTCTTCAACCGCATGGCCCCCGTCCTCTGGATCATCGCCGTGCTCTCGACGATCACCGTAATCCACCGCATGCGCTATACCTGGACCCGCACCCAAGACCCGCCCCTCCCCGCCAAAGCCGGCCAAGCCGCGTAGACCGGCTGAAGAACAAGAAATAGCAGGGACAATAGATGCCCATGTAGGGAACAGCCGCCCCGCGTCCAGCGGAGCGAAGCTCCGCCAGCACTCACTGCGGCCAAAGCCAGACTAGCTGCCGGAGATTCCAGTTCCACAGTTACGGTCAAGCTAAGCACTCAGTATTTTCAATTCTGGAAAAGCTGCCCGGTAAATTCCTTCATCCAGCGTAAGCAACGGATAATTGTGTCTGGCGGCATACGCCCCAATCAAGAAGTCCGCGAGAATTCGGCGCGGTCCCGGGTCGCGCTGTCTGCGCCGCCGTCCCGCGTAGCTCTGAAAAGCTTGCCCTGCCGCGCGCCAAACCCGCTCCTCCATTTGCCATTCGATTGCGATGCCGGTTTCCTCAAAGAAATGGTCGAGGAAAGACTCCGTACGCCTGGCAAAGGCCATCAACTCGGCATAAACGGGAGATGCGACGATCAGTCGCCCTCGGGTGAGGGCAGCGTCCAAAGCCGACCGCGCAGCTGCATTGAGAGCGTCGTCGGGATTCCAAAGCGCGGCGATCACGTTGCTATCGATGACGGTGGTCATCAGACTCTCGTCTCTCGCCTTGCTTCAGCGCCCGCGCAGTTCCCGGATCGCCTTTACGACGGCTTTCCGGCCGGAGCCTATACTTCCGCTGCCGATCCCACGGTACTTCTCGAATGGACTGCTGCTCCTAACCGGCCGGACTTCAGTCCGCGTGCCGTCGCTTTCAAAGACGAGTCCGTCCCCCGGTTTCACGCCTAGCAACCTGCGAATCTCATGCGGCACAGTGATCTGTCCTTTGCTGGTAATTCGCGCTTGTTTCTGCATTTGTACAAACTCCTTACTTTATTATACAACTCCTTACCAAGGCATTACACTGACAGCAATTCCACTCCCGTCGCCAGCGCCGCCCTCCTGAGTTCCTCATCCATCGTCGCCAGTGCCAATCCCTCGCGCACTGCCAACTCCAGATAGGCTGCGTCGTACTGCGACAATCCCTGGTGGCGCGCCAGGGGCATAATCTGCTCAAACGCCTGTCTGGTGTCGCTTTGCATCACGGCGATGGGCAGCCCTGCAATTCTAAGAAGAAGGCCCGTGACCTTGGCCAGGGCGATGCGTTTACGGCGCTCCGCAACCAGCAACGCATTCGCAAGTTCCAGCGGCCAAATGGAGGGAACCAGAGCTTCCGCTCCACCAGAGATTAGGTCGAGCACGCCTTCTGTGAGCTCCGTGGCTTCGTCATCAAAACACCAGGCCACGGCCACGGACGCGTCCAGTACGAACCGCCTAGTACCGGCGACCGTCATCGATTAGCTCGCGTATCGTAACGTTGCCCAAAGTCGTCCCTTTTCTCAATTGCCGGATGGCTTCGACCAGATTGCGTGCGTCGTCCTTCTTACCGTCGTCCGGAGGAACTAACTTGGCGACCGGAACGCCGCGCCGCGTAATCCGAATCGTCTCCCCCTTGGAAGCTCTCTGCAACAGCTCGTTAAGATGAGTCTTCGCGTCGAATGCGCCCACGCTCTCCATCATCAAATTGTGACCTTGAGTAGACTAGTTTGTCAACTAGTAGTTTGCGCCAAGTCTCGATAATGGACCAGAGGTGAAAAATAAATCTCTTGCATTTAGTGTTGTAGTTATGTATAACACTATTGCATGGCGACCCAATTGACCTGCGACAGCCGCTTGGTCCTCGATAAGAAGGCCAGCATTAACAGACTTCCGCAAGCACTGATCAAGACAAATCAAGAAGTAAAAAGAAAAGGAGATCACCAAATGAAACCACGCATCGCACTTTCTGTTCTATCTGTCCTGCTCGCAACCACTGCTTTCGCGCAGTCTGACGCGCAAAAGTCCCCCGCAGATCCTGTGCCCTCCGAGGCGCAGAAGTCCTTCGCAACCGTGAAAGGCCTGGCGGGAGAGTGGGAAGGCCCCGTCACCGTCCCGGAAATGCCGGAGATGTCAGGCGGCAAGCCAATGCATCTCTCGATGCGCGTCACCTCGCGCGGAAACGTCCTCGTCCACGAATTCCAGGAAGCGGGAACGCCATTGGATGCGACCAAGTATGACCATCCGGTCACAATGTTTTACGTGGACGGAGACCAACTCACGCTGATTCACTATTGCGACGCGGGAAACCGGCCGCGAATGACCGGGAAGATGTCGTCGGACAGCAAGAAAGTCGAGTTCGAGCTCAAAGACATCAGTGGGAGTACGGAGATGCACATGCACCATTCGGTGTTTACAATCATCGACGCCAACCACCACCTCGAGGATTGGACTTTTATGATGAATGACAAGCCAATCCACGCGCACTTCGACCTGACCCGGAAGAACTGACCGGACGCGTAGCTTTTGAGGATAACTGGAAAACATCATGGACCGTGAGTGGAACGACAGTCAGCCGATTTACCGCCAGCTTCGCGACCGCGTGGTCGCGATGATACTCGACGGCGTGCTCAAGGAAGGCGATCCACTTCCCTCGGTGCGCAATGTGGCCGCCGAGTATCGGGTCAATCCGCTCACGGTTCTGAAGGGCTACCAGGAACTCGTCAACGACGGATTAGTCGAGAGCAGGCGCGGTCTCGGCATGTTCATCAATCCCGGTGTTCGCACTCTGTTACTGCAAGGCGAACGCCAAAAGTTCCTGGCGGAAGAATGGCCCAGAGTCTCCGAAACCATTCAGCGCCTCGGCCTCACAACGGAAGAACTTCTGAAAGCTGGCAACGGCCGGAACTCGAATGCCGCGGAAAAGACTGCCACAGAAAAGAATGCGTCAGAAAAAATGAGGAAGAAAAGCTAGATAAGGAGCCGAAGCAATGACAGTGATCGAAGCACGCGGCCTGCGCAAGGCCTTCGGCACAACTATCGCACTCGACGGGATCGACCTGCGTGTCGAGGAGGGCCGCATCCTCGGGATTATCGGCCCCAATGGCGCTGGCAAGAGCACGGCGCTTAATGCCATTCTCGGCCTCACCCAATATCAGGGAGACTTGAGAGTTCTCGGCCGCGACCCCTGGAGCGAGCGCGACCAACTGATGCGCGACGTCTGCTTCATCGCCGACGTCGCCGTTCTCCCGCGCTGGATGCGGGTTTCGCAGGCACTTGACTATGTGGCCGGCGTGCATCCGCGATTCGACCGCGCCAAAGCGGAAAGTTTTCTGGCCAGGACCGACATCCAGCGCTCCAGCAGGATCAAGGAACTATCAAAGGGCATGGTGACCCAGTTGCACCTTGCTCTGGTCATGGCTATCGACGCGAAATTATTGGTGCTCGATGAGCCCACTCTCGGCCTCGACATCCTGTATCGCAAACAGTTTTACGATTCCCTGCTGAACGACTACTTCGATCGCAGCCGCACCATCGTCGTGACCACCCATCAGGTGGAAGACGTCCAGAACGTTCTCACCGATCTCATGTTCATCAATCGCGGCCGGATCGTGCTTGCTTGCAGCATGGAAGAATTCGAGTCGCGCTATCTGGAAGTGACGGTGCGTCCCGAGCAGGTCGCCGCGGCACGCGCGCTTAGGCCCGTTAACGAACGCCAGGTGTTCGGTCGCAGCATTCTGCTATTCGATCAAGTCGGCCGTCAGCAACTCGCCGCGCTTGGCGACGTGCGCACACCCAGCATAGCGGACTTGTTCGTTGCCGTTATGGGCAATCATGCCAGCCAGCCACAAGGAGTATCCAAATGAATACACAATCGAACCCTATGGCCGAGTCCCTAGCTTCGGCGGCTGCCTCCTCAGCGTCAACATCAGTGACTCGTCCGTTCTACTGGTCAGTGCGGCGCGAATTGTGGGAGAACCGCTGGATCTATCTCGGCCCTGCGGCTGTGGCCGCGGTATTTCTCCTCGGCTTTTTGATCAGCACAATTCATCTCCCAGCGGGTATGCGTGGCATGTCGATCGACCTCCATCATCGTGACGCCATCGCAGCGCCGTACGACATCCTGGCCGGTCTGATGATGTTAACCACCATCCTGGTGAATGTCTTTTACTGCGCGGATGCGTTATACGGCGAGCGCCGCGACCACAGCATCCTTTTCTGGAAGTCGATGCCGGTCTCCGATCTCACCACGGTGCTCGCGAAAGCGAGTATTCCGCTCGTCATCGTTCCACTGCTCGCCTGGGCGACTGCCGTCGCTGCGCAGTGCGTCATGCTCCTGCTGAGTTCCACCGCACTGTTGGCGCGTGGCTCGAGCGTCTTGCCGCTGTGGACGGAGCTGTCGTTCTTCCGGATGTCTCTCTTGCTCCTCTACCACATTGTCACCGCCCACACGCTCTGGCCCTTGCCAGTCTATTGCTGGCTGCTGCTGGTGTCCGGCTGGGCGCGCCGCGCGACCCTGTTGTGGGCGGCGTTACCGGCTGTCGCCATTGGCGGCCTGGAAGCGATCGTGTTTCGCACCTGGCATTTCGCTGCCCTGGTAGGGACTCGATTGATCGGCGCCGCGCCGGCGATCGACTTTGGCTCGCCGGATACCTTCCCCACGAATCCCATGACACACATCACCCCGTTTAATTTTCTGAGCAGCCCGGAACTCTGGTTCGGGCTGGCACTTGGCGCGGCTTTTCTCGCCGCAGCGGTCCGGCTGCGCCGCTATCAAGGACCGATCTGATTCGCATGCACTTGCTCTCCAGCGATCGCGTACGGAGAAACGATATGAGCACAGCTGTAATGACTAACCGGTTCGAGCTGAATTCAGTCGCGGATACTGCCTTGAAAGCGGCCGCCGGATTTTGGTTTGTGGTGGCCGTCATTGGGCAGTGGGCGTTCCTCTACTACCTCGTGGGGTTCTATGGCCCCTCGACCCTTACCGGAAATTTCCAGGCCTGGACCAGGAACACCTTTCTCCGTATGTCATACGTCCGCGGCGATACCGCTGGAAATCTGGCCTTCGGCGCGCATGCTTTGCTAGCCTCGATCATAGCGTTCGGCGGAGCGATCCAGCTGATTCCGCAGATACGGACTCGCGCCATTTCCGTTCATAGGTGGGTAGGGCGGGTGTTCTTCGTAACCGCGTTAGGCCTGAGCGTCTCCGGCCTCTACATGGAATGGGTGCGCGGCGACCGCGAAAACATTGTCAGCGGTCTCGCCATCAGTCTCAACGCTGTGCTCATCATCCTCTTCTGCGTTCTGGCTTGGCGCTCGGCTCGTGCGCATGAGATGTCCACGCATCGCCGGTGGGCGCTGCGTACCTATCTTGTGGCGAATGCGCAATGGTTCACGCGCGTTGGCTTCCTTTCGTGGATGATAATCCGGGGCTTATTGGGCGGCCGGGACAGCCTCGACGGGCCGTTCGCCAGCTTCCTGGATTTCGGCTGCTATCTGGTGCCCCTCGCCGTTCTTGAGCTCTACCTCCGCGCAAAGGAAAGCGGTACTCCCAACGGACGATTTGCCATGGCCGGAAGTCTGATAGTACTCACGGTTCTTATGGGCGTCGGAATATTCGGCATCGCCACGTTCATGTGGTGGCCTTTGCTAGAGGGGACGCTGAAATGATGGAACGGATTGCAGACAGGCTGCCACGCCATAGAGCCAAGCTTGTCATTGCCTATTACTTGCTCACCATGTTGACGGGCGTATTCGTTCTCTTCTTTCACGGTAGGTTGGCTGCGGCAGATCTAAGCGCGACCGCTTTCTATGTCGCCATGACGGCTCTCTTCTATCGCTTAAGCCGGTGAGCAGCCGCCTCTCTTTGCTTGCGGTGACCTCGGCCGCGGCGTGAACGTTCAACGATGGAAGTAGCAGGCCAGCGCGGCGGTGAAATGGCGATCGCGTCTGGGAAAACGCGGGTCCCGACATGCCAATCCTGAAAGACGCCAACGCGGAGGCCGCGAAGTGCCATAGCCATCCAGCTAACGATGTGGTGATTGACCAGAACTTTAGAGGAGGGCAACCAATGATTCGAGAACGAGTGCTGAAGGTTCTACTGGTGTTGTTGGGGTTGGCGTTTTCGGCTGGCATTTATCCCATCGTGAGGTCCGTCCAAGACGGCTGGAAAACGAATAAGGAGGATGCTTTGCCGATGATGCTGAGCCTTTATGTCACGCTTGGGGTTTTCTTGCTGCTGGCAGCCCGCAATCCATCGGCGAATCGCAGCGTGATTGCTTTCGCAGCCTGGGCGAATATTGCTCATGGCGCTGTGATGTCGGTCATGGCAGTCCATCTTCCGAACGAACGCGAAGACCTCTCATTGGTGGGGCCGTGTTTCCTGTCATCGGCTTAGTCCTGATCGTCCTGGCACCGGCGAAGCAGACAGTCGAGCGCGTGCCGGTACCCGTTGTGTAGCTCGCACTCAGGAACCCCCACCCGCAGCCCACTCCATTGCTGCAACAACATCACCAGCGCTCTCGGTGCTGTAACATCCGCAGCGGCGAATCGAAGGGAATGCCCCTGTGCCTCCCCCAAGCAGAGGGGTATGCCCCTGGAGGAATCGGTGGACTCCGGCGTTTACTTACAGCCCATTGTGACATCTAACCTTGCCTTCCACAGGCGAGACGATAAATGATGGCCCCAAGCCAGAGGCAGAGATAGATATGCAGGGATCATGACACCGCTAACTCCTTATTTCACAATATTTTGCAGGCAAGTTATTTGCAATCAATATTTTGCGCGGATCTCACTACGTCAAGACTGTGTAAGTTGTTGTAAACAGATATTTTAGCGAATCAATCCGTAATTTTTTTAATCCGGATCTCCTTCCTTCTAAGTCCCAAAGGTCCGACTGTCCGCCGCCGAAAGAACGCCGGAAGCCGGCCCCGGCAGCCGCTTTGCTAGACTAAAGCGCGATGCCAACCAATCCAGTTCTGGTAGTTCACGGGGGAGCTTGGGCCATGCCGGATGACATGGTCGATGCCCACATTAACGGAGTCCGCAACGCGATGGCCGCCGGCTGGAGCGTGCTCGCTCGCGGCGGCGCGGCGCTCGACGCGGTCGAAGAAGCGGTCGTCATCATGGAAGACGACGACACCTTCGACGCGGGGCGCGGCAGCTTTCTCAACCGCGACGGCAAAGTGCAGCTCGACGCGCTAATCATGGACGGATCAACGCTGCGCGCCGGCGGCGTGGGATGCGTTGAGCGGTTGCGCAATCCTGTGCGGGCCGCACGCAAGATCCTGAGTGAGAGTCCGCATGTGTATTTCGTCGCCGAAGGTGCGGAGCGCTTTGCCGCCGAGCATGGCGTCGAGTTGTGCAAGAACGAAGACCTGGTGATTGCGCGCGAGGTAGAGCGGCTGCGCGAATATCAGCAGGATACGGCTGGTCAGGAAGGGAAAGATTTATTCGCTCCGGCAATTTCCCATGACACAGTCGGCGCCGTGGCTTTGGATGCGGCGGGTAACATCGCGGCGGCGACTTCGACGGGCGGGACGCTGAACAAAGCTCCGGGACGTTTGGGAGATTCGTCGCTAATTGGCTGCGGCTGCTATGCAGATAATCTGAGCGCCGCGGTTTCGACCACCGGTTGGGGCGAGCCAATCATGAAGCTGGTGCTGGCCAAGTGGACGGCGGACCGAGTAATGTCGGGGAACTTGCCGGAATGGGCCGCGCAGGAGGCGATGAATTATCTAAAGCAGCGGCTGAATGGGCATGGCGGGATTATCGTGCTGAACGGGCTGGGGCAGGTGGGGATCGCGCACAGCACTCCGAGGATGGCCTGGGGCTCGAAAACGGAGAAAAAAGAAGAAGTCGGGGTAGAGCGCGAAGAATCGGGCGTGCAGGGCTGAGACGGCTCCAGGGTTGATTTTGCGAAATCGGTCTCCTGTTGTTACGAAATCCGAACAGAGCTGCAGATAAACAACGATAATGACTCCCGCGATCTGGCTTTGTATTCCGGATCAATATTGGCATTCATCCGCTCCAGACGCTGGTGAAACGTTGTTCGGATTTCGTAACAAATCTTCTTGACCAAAAATTAATCATAATTTCAGGTGCAAATAAAGCCCGCCCTGCTATGATTGCGAACACTTTTATGGAGGCGTGGCATGCTCCCTGCAGGTAAAAGCCTTCGCACCCTGCGCGAGAAACTCGGGTTAACCATGCGCGATATTGAGATGTCGAGCGCGCGCATGGCTGAGAAATATCGCAACGAAGAATACTCAATTCCTCCCAGCCGTTTGTCGGACATTGAAACCAAGGGCGTTCTGCCCAGTATTTTCCGGCTCTACTCGCTGGCGGTAATCTACCGCCGCGATTTACGGGAACTGATGGCGTGGTACGGCGTCGACTTGAACAATGTGGCAGCGGATTTGGGGATGATTGCTCCACCGCACTCGCATGTATCGGAGGCGCTCTCTGGGCTGTCGTCGGTGCAGATGCCGATCCGCATGGACCCCGGCTTCGATCAGCAACGAACCTCGAATCTCGGGCGCATGGTGGAACAGTGGGGTCTGGTGCCGTTGTCGTATCTCGCGCAATTCGCCCACAGCGATTTCACTTATGGCTACATCGGCAACCAGGATTTCACGATGTACCCGATTCTGCCGCCGGGAAGTTTCATTCAAGTGGATGAGGCAAAGAATAAAGTAGTGGAGGGATTGTGGCGGTGCGAGTATGAGCGTCCCATTTATTTTGTGGAGACGCGCGAAGGGCATACCTGCTGCTGGTGCAGCATGCGCCGGGATGATATTGTGCTGCAGCCGCATCCCTTGTCGCCGGTTCCGATCCGGGTGTTGCGGCATCCGCAGGAAGCAGAAATTATCGGGCAGATTGTAGGGATAGCTATGAAGTTGACGGAGTGGCAGGCTTTTGGGCCTTCTCCAGGCTCGAAAGGGCAATCAGCACTGAATTAAGATGCGCCGCCGAGGCTGCATCGTCCGCGGAAGGAAGCAGTTCTGTGAACTGTTCCCGCATGTTTTCGACGTATCCTTCCGCAGTTTTTTCGCTGTTTCGGTTCGACTCGCGCAAATCTTCCACAAGTTCCGAGATCGGCGTGCGCAGCACGTTCGACAACGCCTCAGTTTGAGCCGCCCTCAGCGCGCCTTCTGAAGACTCTTCGCCGTGGACCAGCGACAAACCCCAATGCAGGTATCCGCCCTCGCGCCGGCGCAGTGATGCGAGATAGGACAGTTTCCCCAAGAGGCCGGAAATGGCGGCCAACGTAGTTTCTCGCAGATCCTGTAGAGCGGATTTCAGCGTCATGGCCCGGCTACAACTTTCTGGCAATTATTGGGGGCGCTGCGCTAACTGCGCCACACACGCAGCCTAAAAATAGCACGGTTCCGCTGCAATTATGAAAGAGAAAAACAGACATTGCAGCGCTTAGCACTTGAACCGCGAAGCGCCCATCTCGTAGCGCCATTGAGGGGGTTAATTCAGACAGAATTGGGATGTTTCTTGTTACGAATTCCGAACAAAAGAAAGGACCTTACGTAACTTTCCGCTGTCGGAAGGACATGAAAGTATCACGGTTCGCTTTTTCAAACAAGGAGAAAATAACCGTGAAACGTACCCTGCTCGTCCTAGCCGCAGCGATTCTTTTCCTCAATACTTTCGTTGGTCCCACTGTCGCTCATGCCGATGGCACCCCTACCTGTACCGGTGCGTGCAGGCCGTAGTTGCTGGTTGCGTTACGAAAACCGAACGCGCACAGTGCCGATCTTGTCGGCTGCAGCGGATCGCGGTATAGTTCTTTGCCACGAATATGCTGCAGCCGCATTCATTGCTTTGGCACTATCTGTGGATCGGCCCACACGTGCTGCAAGCAGCGCTCGCCGTACTCCTGTGGCGACGGGGCCTTCACCGGCAGTTCCCGGTTTTTTTTACCTACCTCGTCTACGGAGCGGCAGAGGAGTCCATCCTCTATGTGATGGACGTCGTCCCTTTGGGCAGCGTAACGGCGTGGTGGGTTGTTTTCTCCGTCGGCTTGATCATTGAAGGCCTCTTCCGACTCGCTGTTGTCGGGGAATTGTTTTTTCATCTGCTGCGCTCACGGCCGGCGATCGCCAAAGTGGGTGGTCGGCTGATCAGCTGTATGAGTGCAGTTTTTGTGCTGCTCGCAACCTTGGCAGCTGCCTACGCGCCCGTCGACAGTCACCAGTTCGCGATAGGATACCGCGCAACTATTCTGCAACAGACGCTGTACATGGTCGAATGCGGCCTCATCTTATTCCTCTTCCTATTCACCGCTTGCTTTAAATTGACCTGGGACAAAGCGACCCTCGGCATTGGGCTGGGCCGCGGCATTTCGTCTTCGGTGCATTTGGCCACATGGGCCGTCATGGCAAATGGCGGTCTACTGCAAAGTCGTCACCTCCTCGATTTCCTTAACATGGCCACGTATCACATCTGTGTCCTGATCTGGTTTTACTACCTTCTCGCTCCGCAGAACAGTTTCGCGACCTCGGCGGTTCATCTGCCTGAGAATAATCTCGACATCTGGAACCGGGAACTGGAGCGTTTACTACAACAATGAATCTGGCCATTGTTATCGTTGTGGCGGCTGCGCTTGCGCTGGGCATTATTTTGCGCCTGGCCGTCTCGCAAAGTTTGCAGGCCAAGAGAAGCATCGGCTTGGCGGTCTCGATCCGTCCGATCGACATCGAGGCTTTCCGCAACCTGATCAATCCCGCTGAGGACGATTACCTGCGGCGGCGCTTGCCTGCGAATCGATTTCGCGCGGTGCGTCGCGAGCGCTTGCGCGCCATGGCTGCCTATGTCCATGTCGCGGCGAGCAATGCGGTTGTGCTGGTACGAGTGGGCGAAGCTGCGGTTGCAAGTGGCGATGCGCGTGTTGCCGGGGCCGCGCGACAATTAGTGAACGACGCTCTGGTGTTGCGGCGCAATACTACGGTGGCGCTGGCACGGATCTATCTCGCGCTGGCCTGGCCGAACTCCGGGTTTGCCGCCGTGCGGGTGGTCGAACGCTACGAACAACTCAGCGGCGCGGCCATGCTGCTGGGCCGGTTGCAGAACCCCGCAGTACCGGTTCGTTTGTCGGCGCGGCTTTAGCCTGGGGCCATCACAGATAACAAGTGCCACGTCTGCATCCTGACGCACGATCTCGCCGCGGCGCACGAAACTTGCGCGTTAACTTGCGCAACACCCTGTCCATTCTTACCTTGTTTTCCTGCCCTCTTCTAGTGTAAAAACCAGCGGGAACCTACCACCCCAGAATCTGCAATATTTTTCGGCAAAAAATTTTGGGAGTTATTTCCGCCGCCACCTGGAAGTGAGCGGACTTAAGGGACACTCTATGATCCGGAGCCTGCAAGCTTTCTCGATCTCGCTGTTTTTCGCATTGCTTTCCTCGATTGCCTTCGGGCAAGGGGGCGCTTCCACGGGCGATTTGCACGTAACCGTGAAAGATCCCAAGAGCAATGTTGTGACCAACGCAACAGTCACCCTAGGCGATGTTGCTAAAGGTGTGGAGCGCACGGCAACCGGCGACGGCGAGGGCGGCTACAACGCACGACAGCTGCCGCCAGGCGAATACATCGTCACAGTGAGCGCTCCGGGATTCGGCAAAGCAGAGGCCAGGAATGTAAGCATCACAGTGGGTGGTCTCGTGGAACTTCCAGTTACGTTGGCCGTGGCTACGGGACGAGAAGTAGTGGAAGTGACTTCGCAGGTTGACTTGATCGAGACGTCTCGCACATCAACCACGGATACAATCGGGCAGCGCCGGATCGACAATCTGCCAATCAATGGGCGCAACTACATTAACTTTACGCTGACCGATTCTCAAGTGCAGCGCGACAATGCGCCGAATACCGGCGCGGCCCCTACCTCAGGCCTCAATATCAGCGGGCAGCGTGCGCGCGCGAACCTGGTGAACGTAGACGGCGCCGACGCGACGGACAATGGAGTGAACGGAGTTCGCTCGACGGTTTCGCAAGAAGCGGTGCAGGAGTTTCAGATCATCACCAACAATTACGCGCCGGAGTACGGCCGGGCTTCGGGCGGTGTGGTGAACATTATTACGCGTTCCGGATCCAACGATTTTCATGGTGACATTTACGGATATCTACGCAACCGTAATTTTCAGGCGGTGAACCCGTTTAGTACGGTTTCAAATCCCGCTTATACGCGAGTGCAGGCGGGCGCGGCTTTTGGCGGACCGATCAAAAAAGATAAGACGTATTTTTATTTCTCTTACGAGATTACGCGGCGGCACGAGACCGGATTCTCGAGCATCGCGCCGGCTAGCAACATTGGATACTATGGCCTGCAGAATTTCGATACATCGACCATTGGTTTTCCTTTTGGAACAATACAGGTTACGCCGGACCAGGCAGCATTCCTCGGCGGGTTAACGCCAGCATCGATAGGAGCCCTTGGGCTGGCTAATGTTGAGCAGTATATTGTTCTTGCGGGAGCCTCCTCGGGACAAGCTTTGACGGGGGCGTGGCCGACGGCGCTGGTTCAAGGAGCAACTGGTGGTTTCCTATCCAGTTGGGCCGGGTTCCCCACCAGTTGCGCTCCTCCGGGGCCGTGCGCTCCGGTCCCTGCGTCCTATCAAACCATCGGGTCGCAAGCCGGAAATTTCCCGGTGTTCGAGGGCACGAGTCTCTATTCGCTACGCATCGACCACAATATCAATGCGAATAACCGGCTCATGCTTCGCGCCAATGTGAGTCCCAGCACCATCACAGGAATCGAGGTCAGCGGACAGGATCAGCCAGTCGGCCAAAACGCATTTTCTAGAACTTCGCAGCAAACCTACCGAGATATTGCCGGAGTTCTGCAGGAGACTTGGACAATCGGCAACAACAAGGTGAATGAGTTCCGCTTTCAATATGCGCGGCGGGGGTTGTCTTACTTCTACAACACGCAGATTCCCGGCGGCTCAGACCCGGCAGTAAACATTCCCGGATACGCTTATTTTGGACGCGAGCCATATTCTTACATTCAACGCACTGAGCAGCGCTATCAGTTCACCGATAATTTCTCCTGGACCATCGGCACTCACAACACAAAATTTGGTGTGGACTTCGATTACATTCCGACCGACGCCACATTTACGGTGAACTACGGCGGCGTCTATGACTTCGGCTCGGTCGCGGCTTTCCCCTCTCCTTTCCCAAAGCTCAACGCGGTGCAGGCGTACGGGGCTGGCATTCCCGGCGACTTCATTCAGGGGCTTGGTAACCCACACGATTCCTTTCCCAACAAGCCGCTCGGCGTTTTCTGGCAGGATTCGTGGCGCATTCGTCCGAACCTCACATTGAACTATGGTGTGCGCTATGACGTGGAATTTCCGCCGCAATTCAAGTCGCCGACAGCGCTGGCACTGGCTGGTTACAACGATCTGGGATTGCAAAAGGGCATTCAGACCGACACCAATAACGTTCAGCCGCGCGTCGGCGTTGCATGGGATCCAAAGGGCGATGGGAAAACGGTAGTTCGCGCTTCGTACGGAATTTTCTATGACCATCCTCTGCTGGGGCTTTACTTTCTTGGCGACGCTTCGGATGGTTCGACCAGCGGGCAGTTGGCGTTCGCGGGAACTGGGGGTTGCACCGGAGCAGGCAATCCGGGAAATTTGAATGCGGTGCCGATTTTCCAGGGCTTGGTGAATCAGCCGGCATGCGCGCCCTCGCCATTTCCGGCCGCTAATGCCAATCTAGGCTACTTGCCGAATCAACAGCAGTTCCAGGCTTTGAACTTTCCACAGTCGGTATTTCTTAATCAGAATTATCTAAACCTGAATCCACCGAATCCAACGTTTCTTCCGCTTGGGTTCCAACCGTTCGGCTACCCGCAGGCGAAGAATTTTGTATACGCGTATTCTCAGCAGGCGAATTTGAGTGTAGAGCGCGATCTGGGACACGGCTTCGCACTTAGTTTGGCTTACAACTTCAACGGCGGCCGCCATCTGAACCGCCCGATCAATGCGAATCCGATCCGCGGCGATTTGCTGACGGGGAATTACGAGGCCGCGTATTACGATGCAGTCGCGGCCGGTCAAACTCCTCCGGCGAGCCCGTTCACGGTGAGCGGATGCAACCCGCCGGGCGCGCCTTTCCCCTACGTGGACCCGGCGCTGATGAATTTCTTCCGGCCCGGCGGGCTGAATCCCTCGATTGCCGCGGGAATGTATTTGGGAGGGCAGGCCAACTGCGTCGCACAGGGCGCGGCGCTGCTGAAAACTCTGCCGGGATTCAACACGGCTTGCAATCCGGCACCGCCTACGTTTTCTTATAGTGGCTGCATTCCGTTCGGCGACATGGACGCCAATTACTCGAACGGCAGCTCGATCTATCACGGGTTTAGCACCAATCTGCGCAAGCGCTTTAACCGGCATTACGAATTTCTCGCCTCCTACACATGGTCGCACGCGATCGACGACTCAACCGATCTGCAAGCGACGACCACACCGCAGGATAGCTTTTATCCGGCAGTGGAGCGGTCGACGTCGCTGTTCGATCAGCGCCATCGCTTCGTATTCAGCGGCGTGTACCAGACGGGCAAGCTGGGCGGCACCGGCTTCGGAAGCAAGCTGTTCAGCGATTGGACGTTCGCGCCGTTAATAGAATTTGGATCGGGACGACCGTTCAACATCATTACGGGGAACGGCGACAATTTTCAGTTGTCTTCGCTTACGGGGCGTCCCAACACGACGGTTAATCCAGCATGTGGCCCTGTCTACCAGAGCAAGTTTTCACCCACGGGAGTTTTTCAGGAACCTTGCATTAACGGTTTCGTGGCGGCGGGCGTCGTCCCAACTCTGTTGCAACTTGATGGCAACCTCGGCCGCAACGCGGGTGTCACGCCGTGGACCGTATTCAATGATCTGCGCGTGGCCAAGCGCGTCTACTTCGGCGAACGCGTTAATCTGGAATTGATTGCCGACATCTTCAATATCGCGAACCGGTACAACGTGGCTGCGGTCAGCCCGCTGTTTACGAACGCAGGCCAGGCGACGGCGGCTTACGATCCCCGGCAGTTTCAGTTTGCCATGAAGCTTTACTGGTAAGGCCTGTAATTCCGAAAGCGTTCGGCTTGGATTGCGTGAGCCAACACGTAACCCAAGCCGATTTTTTATCTGCCACTTGCAGCTCTTTTTGTCGTCGACCGAACTTTTATGCAACTCTCGCTGAGCCGGGTGAGTCTGAATTGGGAGGAGCTACGCAATGGACCGAAGAGACTTCCTAAAGACTGCCGCAGCGGGCACCCTTATGACTTCGCTCAACCACAAATTCGCATACGCCGCCTCTGGTTCTCTTCCCACACGAACGCTCGGACGCACCGGCGAAAAGGTTTCAATTGTCGGGCTGGGAGGCTACCACATCGGCATGCAATCGGATGAGCGGGAAAGCCTTCGCATCATTCGAACGGCGCTTGATGGCGGAATTAATTTTCTCGACAACTGCTGGGACTACAACGGCGGTGAGAGCGAAATTCGCATGGGCAAGGCCCTGCGGGATGGGTATCGGCAGAGAGCGTTTCTCATGACGAAGATAGACGGCCGCACCAAGCAAGCGGCGGCGCAGCAGATTGAGGAATCGCTGCGACGGCTGCAGACCGACCGCATCGATCTATTGCAATTTCACGAAGTGATTCGCGATGAGGATCCTGACCGGATTTTTGCCCAGGGCGGCGGCATGGAAGCGGCGCTGGCGGCGAAGAAGCAGGGCAAGATCCGATACATCGGCTTTACCGGACACAAGAGCCCTGACATCCATCTCAAGATGCTGCAGACCGCGGCTGCGCATCAATTCACATTTGACACGGTGCAAATGCCGCTCAATGTGATGGACGCGCATTATGACAGCTTCGAAAAGAAAGTCTTGCCCGTGCTGGTGAAGGAAAACATCGGCGTGCTGGGCATGAAGTCGATGGGCGACAAGATTATTCTCAAGAGCAACACGGCCGCGCCGGTAGAGTGCCTGCACTACGCCATGAACCTGCCCACCAGCGTCGTCATCACAGGCTGTGACTCGCTGAAGATTCTGCAACAGGCGCTCGACGCCGCGCACAGTTTTAAACCGATGAGCCAGAGCGAAGTCGCAACCTTGCTGGCCAAGACCGCTCCCGTTGCCGGCAAGGGAGAGTTCGAACTCTATAAGACCAGCCATAACTTCGACGGGACTTACCAGAATCCGCAGTGGCTGGGATGAGATTTGGGTATTGCCGGCGTTTCGGTATTACCGCTCAGAATCTCAAGAATCAATACCGGGCCGGAATCATCCTGTTACACTTTTCCGTCAGCGCCATCGGCTGAAACTTAGCGGCAATTTTTCACGTAGCGTAATCATGTCGGATCAAATTATTCTTCCGCCGGAGCCTGGAGTTTCGTCTTCGCCTCCGGCAACGGCTAACACTATTTTTCGCGGGCCCAACGGCATCCGCTCCGGCGGGCGCGTTCTCATTTTCCTGGCTGTCGTGGCTGGCCTGGGGGCGGCGGTTAATCTGGTGGTTTGGTTGGTATTGCATTTTTGGTTACACCGCCCGCCCCAGATTCGAATTGCTTCGTCGCTATCACCCGCGCTCGTTATCCTTAGCGATGGAGGGATTCTTGCCTTCACCAGCGTCGCTGCATTGATTATGGCGCGAATCGAGCACCGCAAGTGGGGACAATACGGCTTGCCGGTAAGACTCGCCTTTCGCAAGGATTTTTGGACCGGCACACTCACAGGATTCCTGGCGATCAGCGCCTCCCTGCTTGCCATCTTCGCCCTGCACGGCTTTCACGTGGCTGGCCTGGCAATTCACGGAAGCACGATTGTGACGGCGGTCCTCTCATGGAGCGCTGCCTTCATAATCGTAGGGCTGGGGGAAGAATTCGCCTTTCGCGGATATTTGCAGTTCACTCTGACCACTGGAATTGGGTTCTGGCCAGCTGCAATTCTGCTGTCGGCATTATTCGGTTTGGCTCATGCCGCAAATCCTGGGGAAAGCAAGTTTGGATTGTTGTCGGTAGTCTGCTTCGGACTGCTGTTCTGCTTGTTTCTGCGGCGCACTGGCAATCTGTGGTTGGCGGTGGGCTTCCACGCGGGATGGGACTGGGGCCAGACATTTTTCTACGGCGTGACCGACAGCGGCATGGCTCCGTATCACAATTTATTCAACTCCAGCTTCAGCGGCCCGACTTGGCTCACCGGTGGCAGCGTCGGTCCCGAAGCCAGCATCTTCACGCCGCTTATCCTGCTGATCGTAGCCATTCTGTTCAGCCGCGTGTGTCGCGAGAACCGCTATCATCCACTCGCTCCGCAGCAGTAGAGATGCTGCGGGTTTGACGAAGACTGCAGGCTGAGGTTCGCTGCCCACTTCGCAGTGCTACACTTTTCTTTCACCCATCCTTGGCGCTTGCCGGAGTCTTTCCTCAATGTCTCAGCCCTATACGCCCACGCCGCGGACCCGTCTGGTCCGCGAAGCTGATCGAGCTGTTTATGATCGAGAAGCGGCTTACCGCATTCTTGACGAAGGCTTCCTGTGCCACGTTGGATTCGTCACGGACGGCCAGCCGTTTGTGATCCCCACTTCTTACGGGCGCAAAGATGCCAGCTTATTCATTCACGGCTCCGCCGCCAGCCGTATGTTGCGCACGGTGAAAGAGAGCGTGCCGGTCTGCATCACAGTCACTTTGCTCGATGGACTGGTGCTGGCTCGGTCCATCTTCAATCACTCGATGAATTACAGGTCGGTGGTGGTTTTGGGAAAAGCAACGCTGGTGGATGATCCAGCGGAAAAGCTTGAAGCGTTGAGGCTTTTATCGGAGCACATTATTCCGGGCCGATGGGCGGACTCGCGGCAACCAAACGAGCGGGAGTTGAAGGCGACATCGGTTCTGCGAGTACCGATTGAAGAATTTTCGGCGAAGGTGCGCAAGGGGCCGGTCGTCGACGATGAAGAGGATTATTCATTTCCGACTTGGGCAGGGTTGGTGCCGCTGGAGATGGTGGCAGGGGAGCCGATTGCGGATGCGCGCCTTGATCCGAAGCGCGAAGTCCCTTCCTATGCTAAGCATTACAAGCGAAAAGGATAGTCTGGAAACGCTTGACTTCCGAAGTAAAGATCGCTAACTTTACTGTAGGGAATATAAGTAAAGATGAACAACTCCAGTACAATCAGCAGCAAGGGACAGATCACCATCCCGCAAGAAATCCGTAAACGCCTTGGTCTTGCCACCGGCGACCGCGTCGAGTTTGTCATGGAGCAAGATCGTACCGTGATCCGGCCCGCCCGCTCGGAGGTCAATCCCTTCGAGAAGTTCATCGGAATTGCAGGCCCGTTCCCAGGCGGTGAAGAGGGGATCAAAGCTTGGATCGACGATATGCGCAGCGATAAAGACTACGAATGAGGACTGCGCTGGATACGAACATCGTATCGCCGGTTTGGTCTGGTGCACCGCAGGCGGCCACGATTGTTGCCCAGTTGTCAAAAGCCCGCGCAGAGGGTGCGCTGGTCGTAAGTGCTCCGGTTTTCATTGAGCTATCGGCAGTTCCAGGGCTGAATGTGCAGTTTGTTCGGAAAGCGCTCGCGGAAATGGCGATCGCTATCGATTTCGACACGGGAGAAGACATCTGGCAACTGGCTGCGACAAGCTTCGCGGGTTATGCCATTCGCCGGTTCAATTCCGGTGGAGGTTCGCCAAAGCGTTTACTGGCGGATTTCGTAATCGCATCGCATGCTCTCCTGCGAGCGGACAGGTTTATGACTCTAGACACTAATCGTTATGCCATTGATTTTCCCAACCTTCGTCTTTTCTGACGGCCATCCTACGGAATCAGCAACAGCTTCCCCGTCGTCTTTCTTCCTTCCAGATCGCGATGCGCGCGCTGCGCCTCGGCCAGCGAATATTTGTGCTGGCTTCGCAGCTTGAGCTTCCCTGCCGCGATCATGCCGAAAACCGCGCCTGAGCGGGCTAGCAACTCCTCGCGCGTCGAAATATAGTGCACCAGCGAGGGGCGCGTCACGTAGAGAGAGCCTTTTTGCGATAACAAAATCAGATCGAAAGGTGGGACCGCCCCGCTCGATCCGCCGAACAGCACCATCATGCCGCGGGGGCGAAGGACGTTCAGTCCTTTCTCGAATGTGGTTTTACCGACGGAGTCATAGACGACATCCACACCTTTGCCGCCGGTGAGGCGTTTGGTTTCGGTTTCAAAATCGGATTTGGTATAGAAGATGACGTCATGCGCACCCGCGCCACGCGCCAGTTCCGCTTTCTCTTCAGTGGATACGGTGGCAATCACGCGGGCGCCGATATTGTGGGCCATCTGCGTCAGAAGCAGGCCCACGCCACCGGCGGCGGCATGAATGAGCGCGGTCTCACCCTGCTTGAGTGGGTAAGTATCGTGAGAGAGGTAGTGCGCGGTCATGCCTTGCAGCATGGCAGCAGCGGCTTGCTCATCGCTGACGCCCTTTGGAATTGGGACTAAACGATCGGCGGGAATTGCGGCGTACTCCGCGTAGGAGCCTTGCACGCCGGTCCAGGCCACTCGATCTCCTACATTCACGGAGTTCACATCCGGGCCGACGGCGGTGACAACACCTGCGCCCTCTTGACCGAGAACAAATGGCGGCGTGGCTTTGTACCGGCCCTCGCGGAAGTAGACATCGACAAAGTTCACGCCCGAAGCGGCCAGCTTTACGACCGCCTCGTTCGCCTTTGGTTGGGGGACGGGCAACTCCACAAGCTCCATTGCTTCGGGTCCACCCAATTGCTTGACCTGGATCGCTTTCATGGACACTTCGAAGTGTAATCCAAGGTCAACGATTCGTGGAAATGGCTTACCTGTCGGAGAACCGGGCCAAGACCGTCACCAGCCGTTCAGCACGCTCTCGCAATTGATTTTGACGGTTCCCGGTTTGGGGTATAAATTCGTGGGCTGACGCTTCCCAGGAGAATTTCTGAATGCCAGAAAAAAAGCCCCAGACCTTCGCCAACCACTCTCGTCTTGATCCGTCCTATCACTTCTTTGTGGTGCCGGTCTTTCTCCTGTTAGCAATTGCCGGCATGGTTCACTTCATCTGGCGTCCGGGATGGCATACGGCGCTGATGTTCGTGGTAGCGGTGGCGCTGGCAACGGCGGTGTCAAAAATTCGCACGTATTCGCTGAGGGTGCAGGATCGCGTGATCCGGCTGGAAGAAACACTCCGATTGAAGGCGCTCTTGCCGGAGCCGTTGCGCTCTCGCATTCCCGAATTAACCGAAGGTCAACTCATCGCACTGCGTTTCGCCTCGGATACGGAAGTGTCCGCCCTGACCGCGCGGGCGCTTTCCGAAAAACTCTCGCGGGCGGATATAAAAAAAGCGATCCAGACTTGGCGGCCCGACTACTGGCGCGTCTGAGCAGCCGCTCGCCGGGTCAACCGGCCGCGTCAGTTCGCCGATTTTCAAACCTTTCTCGAGCTTTCGCCGTCTGAATGGCGGGGTCTTGCGGTTTAAGCTCTTAGCCGGTAACTGTCGGGACCGATGCCGAAAGTAACGCTGGGTATCTTTTTGGGCGTTGACCCAAGGCGGAGCTCGGGGTAGGATTTTGATAGAATTCTGCGGCGAGTGAAGCAGCGACGCAATCCGTATCTCATAGAAAAATATGCGAGTTGCAAAACTCCAAATGCGGATCGCGATGCTGGCCGGCCTTGCCTTGACCGCTGCCTCTTGCCAGTCGGCAAAGAAGCCAGCTCCAGTGCTATCGGCAAAGGCCAAGACCGCACCGGCTCTAACATCCAAAGCTCCCGCTCCGCAGCCCCCGCAGGCCAGTCCGGCTCCCCCGCAAGTAGTCGCTCCGAAGCCGGCGCCGGTAGAGACTGCGACTGAGAACAAGACTCCTTCTATTTCGCCGGCACCCGAATCCGATGCGGTCGGCGCTCTGGTCACCCGCGCTGAGAAGCAGTACCAGGCGGGATTGGACGCTTTTCACGCCGGGCAGAACGACGTCGCGAAAGAGGATTTCGACAACGCCATTAACGCATTGCTGGGCAGCAACCTTGACATTCGCTCCGATGACCGTCTCGAAGCGGAATTTGATCGTATCGTGGCAGGCATCGACCATTTGGATCTGGGAGGGTTGGCTTCCGACTCCGATGCGCAGCAGTCCGAGCCCGCTCCGATTGACGAAACCAACGGCATTACTCCCACGGCTGACCCCAAGTTAAAAGCCAAGGCGCAGGCCGATCTGAAGTTGACCCACTCCGACTTGCCCCTAATGATGACCGACCAGGTGGCCGGCTATATCAGTTACTTTTCCAATCGTGGACGCGGCACCTTCGAGCACGCCTTCGCGCGCTCCGGCCGCTACCACGACATGATGGTGAAGATTTTGAAGGAAGAGGGTGTCCCGCAGGATTTGATCTACCTGGCTCAGGCCGAGTCGGGTTTTCATCCTCTGGCTGTTTCTCGCGTCGGCGCTCGCGGTATATGGCAATTCATGGGCAGCCGGGCGCGGGGTTACGGACTGCACCACAGCATGTGGGTGGACGATCGCCAGGATCCCGAGAAGTCCACGCGCGCCGCCGCCCGCCATCTGCGAGACCTCTATGCTCAGTTCGGGGACTGGTACCTCGCCATGGCCGCTTATAACTCAGGCCCTGGCACGGTGCAGGCTGCGGTTCGGCGCACCGGTTACGCCGATTTCTGGGAGCTCTACCGGCGCAACGTTCTGCCCAAGGAAACGCGGAATTACGTTCCCATCATCCTGGCTGTGACGATCATGACCAAGAATCTGTCGCAGTATGGTTTTGATGATGTCTCCATGGATGAGCCGACGAACTACGACTCAGTCAATATCAGCTATCCCGTGGATCTGCGGCTGGTAGCGGAGTGTGTGGACGCGACTCAGGCTCAGATGCAGGAACTGAATCCTAGCCTGCTCCGACTGACAACTCCGCGGGAAGGCACGTTCGAGTTGCACCTCCCGCTTGGCAGCAAGGCTCGTTATCAAACTGCCATCGCCGAAGTTCCCAAGGACATGCGGCTGTGGTGGCGCTATCACCAAGTTCAGACGGGCGATACTGTCGCTTCTCTTTCGCGGGCGTATCATGTGCCGGTCAAGTCGATTGTGACCGCGAATCATCTCGATGGGACGGAACTGGAAGCTGGCGCCAAGGTAATCATCCCGGTCGCGGCTGGCAAGCATCCCTTCAGCGATAACGCCACGTACGCGCGCCGGATTACCCGCTACAAGGTTCGCAAAGGAGATACCGTCGAGACCGTTGCCGAGAACTTCGGTGTCTCGGCACAAATGGTGCGCCGCTGGAACGGTTTGCATGGCGGCGACAGCCTCCGCGGACGCAGAGTGCTGGCGCTGCATCTGCCGGTTAGCCCCTCTAGCGATGGGGTTTCGGCCAAATCCAAGTCGTCCGCGCACCCAAATGCGCGCCCCGGTAAGACCACGCAAGTGGCTTCGACTCCTGCGAGCAAGCCTGCAAGCGCCGAAGACGAAGAAAGCTCGCAGCCGGCCAGCGTTCTTCGCCATAAGGTAAAGTCCGGCGAAACTCTGTACTCAATCGCCACGACCTACAAGACTACGGTTGCAGCCCTGAAACGCAACAATGGCAACATCGCCACGCTGAAACCCGGAATGATTCTGGTTGTGCAGCCGAGCCAATAGAAAATTCCGCCCCTGACTGCCTTCGCCGAAATCTCAGGCCTTCTTTACCCACCTTTAATCTGCCTGTCATCCGATATAGCCGTGAATCTTCCTCGTGAACCCGCTCAAGGCTGACTTCCCCGAACACGGGCCCCCAAGACGCCGAACACGCCCTCGGTGCCCCACGTGGAAGTTCAAAGGGCTCCCCCTTCCTTTTCCAGAAGACGTTTGCCGGATGCTGCGGGCATAACATGCATACAACAGATTTTGAGCTATGCCTCGCCGAATCTTCTTCCATTCCGCAGTCCCGTGTGGTAACAGGATAAGCAGGCAGGATGTGATTTCAGTCTTTGCAGCCTGCATTAAACGTCGTGCTATAATCGCGCGCCGTTCCAGCACAAAGTTTTACTGGTGGTCTTTTAATTTCCAGTTCCCGGCGTCCTTGCGCGGCTTGCGCCCGGACGCCCAACATCAGGAGGAGCAATGACGTTCTACGATCCCACGCTTTACGCACGTGATGATGAAGAAGAATTCGGTGACACCGGCGCTTACAGCGAGTCGCTGGAAGAAGATTTCGAAGAGGAAGAGGAAGAAGAGGAGGAAGCGGGCGTGCCCGAACCCGAGATGGGCGAGCCTGCGGTGCCTTCGACTCCTCCCGCCGCACCCAAACCCAAACCTGCTGCTCCTTCCGGGGGCGGTGGTGGCGGAGCAAGGAAGCCCCCTGCCAAGCCCGCGGCCAAAAAGAAAGCGCCAGCTAAGAAAGCCCCGGCCAAGAAAAAGGCTGCCAAGAAACCTAAGAAGGCCGCCAGGAAACCCGCAAAGAAGAAAGCTGCCAAGAGGCCTGCGAAGAAGGCAAAGAAGAAAGCAAAAAAGGGCCGCCGTTAAGCCAGCCGTTGGAAAAAGAGAACCGTGGCTCAAGGCCGCGGTTCTTTTTGTTCGTATCGACTGCTAAACCAGACAGGCCACGCTGAACCTGGGGCCCTGATCCTCGCCGCACTGTCACCATTATTCAGCAGAAAACAGTAGGAACACGAACCACACAAACGCATCCAAGCGCTGCGGTTCGGTGAATTGCACATCAGGTTCGCAGGATTCAAGTTAAAATCCTGCGACGATCATCCTGCGACGATCAAAGACATGCTTTCCCTTCGTCAACATCGATGCGACCAGCAGGAATCGCGGGCGCGGGCCTGGGTCAAGGCATCGAGTGTGCTCATGCTGTTCTTTGCTGTCTCCTGCGCCGTCTCCTGCCTAACGGGTTGCTCCCGGCACCGGGACCCGCAAGCGGCATATGACCATGCCCTGCAGATTTTCCGGCACGGTGATATGACTCTCGCCGCGAATGACGCGGAGAAAGGATACAAGAACTTCCATACTGCGAGCCCTGAGTGGGCTTGGAAATTCACCATCCTTCGAGCCAGAGCATTGTATCGGCGGGGCCTGAATGGCGACGCGCTGCAAGTACTTGCTTCCGAAACTGCCCCGCTACCCTCGGGCGAATTGGCTATTCAGAAACTAAGATGGGAAGGCCTGATCTACGCTGCCTTGCACAAGTTCACCGAGGCGGATCAGACTTTACAGCAGGCCGAGGAGCTCTGCACAGCTACTGACTTTCCCGTCTGCGCAGACGTGGTCGGCGCGCGTGGAGTCTTGGAAATGGACCGCGGCCGCTATGCCCAGGCGCAAACTTTCTTCGAACGGGTTCTCATCGCTTCGCGCGCAAGTGGCGACTCATCCTGGGAAGCCAACACGTTGCTGGATCTGAGTTGGTCTGCGGACGAACAAGCGCACTTTGATGAGGCGCTCGACTGGGCTAGCGCGGCCCGGCGGATATCCCTCGATCGAGGCTCGGCCGATCTTGCTCAAGCCGCCCTGGGAAACATGGGATGGGCTTACTACAAACTTGGAGAGCTTGAGCGGGCCTTGGAAATGTTCGTCGAAGCCGCGCAACAGGCCGAAAAGCTTGGGGACGTGACCGACCAGGTGAAATGGCTTACGAATGCCGGATACATCTACATGGATGCCCACGATTTCACGACCGCCGAACGATCTTTCCGGCAGTCGCTGAAACTCGCACGCCTGACGAACAGCAGGGACGACATCATCAATTCGCTGATCGCTCTGGCTTTCCTCTTCGAGCAAACCGGGAACTTGAATGACGCAAAGCATTTTGCGGACGACGCGCTGGCCAAAGCGCGGGAGGATAACCGTGGGCGCGACCAGGTCTATCCACTGCTGGTTCACGCACGAGTCGCCGCCCGGCTACACGACCTTACTACGGCGGAGAATGCATTCCGCGAAGTAGGGAATTCTCCCGACTGTCCAGTGTTCTTGAAGTGGGAAGCGGAGCGCTCGCTCGCCCGGCTTTATGAAGAGGAAGGCCATTTCGATTTCGCCGATCTCCAGTATCGATCAGCGATCACCACTTTCGAAACCGCCCGCTCCGAACTAAAGCACGAAGATTCACGCCTACCCTTTCTCACCAATGCGGCGCGCATCTATGACGACTACATCCAGTTCCTCGTTGCACAAGGTAGAACGATCGAGGCCTTGCAGGTCGCCGACTTCAGCCGCGGGCGCACCCTGGCCGAGGGATTAGGCATGCTTCAAAAAGGAAGCTCATCCCAGCTTGATCACTTGGATGCCAAAGCAGTCGCCTCGCAAGCAGGCGGCACAATCTTGTTCTATTGGCTGGGAGAGAAGCACTCGCACCTGTGGGCGATCACGTCGAAAACGATCCAGTGGTTTCCGCTTCCAGCCGCTGGGGAGATTGAAGGCTGGCTCGAACAATATCATCGAGCCCTCGACAGTTCACAAGACGTTCTCGTCTCGGCTACCGACGTTGGCGGTTCGCTTTATCGGATGCTGGTCGCTCCGGCGCGTGATCTCTTGCCGGCGAACACAAGAGTCATCATCATTCCGGATGGCAAGCTGAACAACCTGAATTTCGAGACATTGCTTGTCTCCGAACCAGCGCTGCACTACTGGATTGAAGACGTCACGCTCACGAACGCCACTTCGTTGCGACTGCTGGCCTCCTCGCACCCGGGAAAGGAGAAACGCGCCCGCCGCCTGCTTCTCTTCGGAAATGCCGTCGCACCCAGTCAGGAATATCCCGAACTGTCGAACGCCGCAGTCGAGATGACGAGCATCGCAAGACATTTCCCGGCTGAGCGGCAACGTGTTTTTCAGGGCGATCAGGCTACACCGGCGGCATACTTGGAGAGCAATGCGGAGCGATTTTCGTATATCCACTTTGTCGCTCACGGGACGGCCAGCCGATTGAGTCCGCTCGACTCCGCCATCGTGTTGTCGAGAAACACCGGCGAAAACAAGAACTTCAAGCTTTACGCCCGCGACATTATTCAGCATCCCGTGCGGGCCGAGTTGGTTACGATCTCCGCCTGCTACGGGGCTGGGACTCGCGCGTATTCGGGGGAAGGCCTGGTAGGTCTCTCATGGGCTTTTCTTCGAGCTGGCGCCCACCACGTGGTGGCTGCCTTATGGGAAGCGAGCGACGTTTCCACCGGTCAACTCATGGATAAATTTTATGATGAGTTGGACCGCGGAAAAAGTCCGGACACGGCCCTCCGCACGGCCAAACTTTCCTTGCTTCATTCTGGCGGCGCATTTCGCAAGCCATTCTACTGGGCTCCCTTCCAGCTCTACGCCGGATCGTGATTCATTTGACACCCATGTTTCCTGGCCGGCCCGTGAAAAATTGGTCGGAGCAATAGGATTTCGACCCTACGACCCCCCTGCGCCCGAACCAGATTCAATCACTGTAGTGCTGGCGTAGTCATCTGTTTGGTTTGTTCCGCTTGGTTGTAAGCGCCATAAGGATTTCACCTTCCACACTGTTATTTGCACGAGGGCCCTGGAAGATCACAGGCGAAAGGGGAAATATTTTGGTGTACAGAGAGCAATACTCCAACCGTCGAGTTTACGGGCACGGCTGTTAGGATGGTGTGCAAAGAGGAAGATAGACACATTGTCCTCATCAACCGTTACGAATCGCAATTCATCCCTGCCGTTGCGCATCGAGGCCCTGGTAAAGCGCTTCGGCCAGGTGAATGCCGTTGACGGCATCTCGCTCGAACTGCGCAGCGGAGAATGTCTGGGACTGCTTGGCCCAAACGGCGCCGGGAAAAGCACGCTCATTCGCAGCATCGTGGGCCGCGTGATTCCCGATGCCGGCACGATCCTAATTTTCGGGGCGAAGGCTGATTCGACAGCCGCCCGTTCGACGTTAGGATGGATCCCGCAGGAACTGGCGCTCTATCCCAGGCTCACCTGCCGCGAAAACCTGCAAGCGTTCGGCCGTTATCACGGGCTTGGCGGTCCCGTGCTTGGGCAGGCCGTGGCCCGATGCCTCGATTGGTCCACCCTGGCCGACCGTGCTCATGAGCTGGTCAAGAACCTTTCGGGAGGGATGAAGCGCCGCCTTAACATGGCAGCCGGCCTTATCCAACAGCCGAAGCTGGTTCTGATGGATGAACCAACCGTGGGCGTAGACCCGCAGTCGCGCCACCATATTTTCGAAATGATCGAGAAACTACGCGGCGAGGGCATGTCGCTCATCTACACAACGCACTACATGGAAGAAGCCGAGCGTCTGTGCGACCGCATCGCCGTCGTCGATCATGGCAAGATCATCGCGCTCGGCACGCGCGACGACCTCGTCCGCGACGCATTCGGCACGCGCAGCCAAGTGCTGGCGCATTTTGGCGGCTCGCCTGACCGCGTCGTTCCCTGGGTCGCCGCGCACGGCGGCCAAACGATCGATGGCATTGCGCAGTTCACGATCGCGCATCCGGTCGAGATTGCAAGCCTGCTTGAGGATTCGGCAAAGGCCGGGCTTGAATTGGTTGATGTGTCACTGCGCAAGCCGAATCTCGAATCGGTCTTTCTTCATTTGACAGGAAGGGAGTTACGCGATTGATGTTCGCCATTATTCGCACTGCCATGGTTTCCCTGCGCCGCGACAGGGGCGCGCTCTCCCTAAGTTTCATTTTGCCTGTTGTCTTCTTCAGCATTTTCGCTGTTATCTTCGGCGGACGCCGCGACACGACGCCCAAGATTCATATGCTGGTTGTGGACGAAGATCACAGCCGCGCTTCCGGGCGGCTGGTTCAGGGTCTGAAGCAGGAAGGTTCGCTGGTGGTGAAGAGTCGGCCTGAACCTGTCAAGGATGTCGAACAACCTGAATACACCGCGGCGACTGCTGAGATAGCAGTCAAAGAGGGAGTTGCGCCAGTTGCCATAATCATCCCCCACGGTTTCGGCGAGAACCCAATTTCGTTTGTCCCCTCAGATACAAATCGCCCGACGATCCAACTGCTCGAAGACAGCAGCGACATGGTTGCGCCGCAAATGATCTCGGGCCTGCTCCAGAAAGTTGCCATGACGTCGATGCCCGATCTGATGGCTGATCAGGGATCAAAATACTTCGATCAATTTGCCGGCGGCCTAACGCGGGAACAGCGCGATCGGTTGAACGAAGGCATCCGTCAACTGCGCCAACGGCAAGAGAGCGGCTCGGCCACTTCCGTCTCTGGCAGCGAGGGAGGCGGAATTATTGCGGTCAACGCCCGAGCGGTGGTTGGCGAAAACAAGAACAACCCCATGGTTTCGTTCTATGCCGCCGCCATTGGGGTCATGTTCCTGCTCTTCACTGCGAGCGGCGCGGCGGGAGCATTGCTTGACGAGGCCGAAAGCGGCACGCTCGACCGTGTGCTCAGTTCGCGCGTCACCATGACGTCGCTGCTGTTGGGCAAGATCACTTACAATTCTTTGCTGGCCTTCTCGCAACTCGTAGTGATGTTTCTTTGGGGATGGGCGGTGTTCAAGCTCGACTTTTGGTCGCACATTCCGGGATTCGTGGTGATGGGCGTCTGCACAGCGGTAGCCGTGGCCTCTTTCGGCATATTGCTGGCGAGCATCTGCCGCACGCGCGCTCAACTGGGCGCACTCTCAACGCTGGTCATTCTTATTATGTCGTCCGTTGGGGGCAGCATGTTCCCACGCTTCCTGATGCCGGAAGCGATGCAGAAGGCGGGTTTACTGACCATCAACGCTTGGGCAATTGACGGGTTTACCAAAGTCTTCTGGCGGGACGAGCCGATCTCTCATCTCTGGCCGCAGGTTCTGGTTCTCGTTACGATTGCCATCGCGCTCTTCGCAATCGCCCGTAGAGTGGCTCGGCGATGGGAAGTCGCATAGTTCGTTGCTTCGTGCGGCACCGTCTACAAAATCGACACCATTGATGGAGACGGAAAAACAGAAGCGGGGTTTATGTGCTTGAAAAGATTGGTCGGGGAGAGAGGATTTGAACCTCCGACCCCCTGGTCCCGAACCAGGTGCTCTACCAGGCTGAGCCACTCCCCGACGGTGCTGCGGACGGTAGATAGGAAGCCTTCCGCATGCGTCGCTTTCCGCATGTCGACCGGCATTCTAATTATAACATTCGCAACATTCGACACATCGCAAGACCTTATCCGCTTATTTTTCGCGTTACACTGAGGACGCACGTGACCGCGCGAACACAGTTGAGCTATACGTCGAAGACAGCGGCAGCAAACTAAAGCATTCAATCGAACGCAACCAGATTGAATAAACCTGACCAAACGTAAAATGATCGTTCTCCGCGCACAAAGTCTCTATACGCCGCAGGAAGAAATACAGCATCCACTGGTCTTTATTGAGGATGGGGTGATCGTTGAGATCTCTTCTTCGGCTCAACGAGAAGTTCCGGCAAATACCACCGAAATCGATCTTACGCAAAATTTTCCCGATGCGATTCTTGCGCCCGGTTTCGTCGACATTCACATGCATGGCGGCGCGGGCCTTGATGTTATGCGTGCTTCGGCTGCCGACCTGCCGCACCTGAACAAATTTCTTACTAAACATGGCGTCACCGGCTACTTTCCCACCACGGTCGCCGCTCCGCTGGATCAAACCTGCGCGGCGCTCGGGCGATTGGCTGATGCCATTGAAGCGGCGCAACGTTCTCATTCAAGTAATGACGATGTGGGGGCTCAGCCGTTGGGCATTCACCTGGAGGGTCCGTTTCTCAGTCATAAGCGCCGCGGGGTGCATCCGCCGGAAAATCTCGTCGAGCCGACGTTGGAAATTTTTGAGCGTCTCTGGCAGGCGGCACGCGGGCAAGTACGCATGATGACGATCGCTCCAGAACTTCCCGGAGCGCTCGAAGTTATCGCGGAGGCGGCGCGTCGCAAGGTTTGTGTCAGCATCGGGCACTCGGACGCCACTGTGGAAGCGGCGCGCGCCGGGGTTCAGTCTGGGGCCCGGCACGCCACGCATACTTTCAACGCAATGCGTCCTCTGGATCATCGCGATCCGGGCATCCTTGCCGAAGTACTGACCGATCCGCAACTCACAGCCGACATAATCGCGGATGGAATTCACGTCGCCCCCGAGGTCGTCCAGCTTTTCCTGGAGATGAAAGGGAAAGACAGTTCGGTTCTGATCACGGACGCCACCGCCGCGGCCGGTATGCCGGACGGCACCTACCAACTCGGCCCCATGCAGGTCGAAGTCAAAGACGGCCGGTGCACGATAGATGGAAAACTGGCTGGCAGCGTTCTCACCATGGACCGCGCGGTTCGCAACATCACCGAGTTCGCGGGTTGGAGCTTGCGTGATGCCGTGCGAGCGGCCACTCTGAACCCGGCGCGCACCGTTGGTTTGAAACTACGCGGAGTCATCGCTCCCGGAGCGGAAGCCAACATTGTTCTGATGAGCAGCGCAGGAGAAGTACTGAAGACGATGGTTCACGGACGCGGCTTTCAGGGATGAGCAAGAGCGAGTCTCGGGCGTGTTGGAGAAGAGTCGCAAGGCCGGGTCTTCACAGAGCTCAGTGAACTATCTCGGTAGGTTAGTTCGGTTTGCGCTCTTTGGATTCCGCCAGGTAACGCAACAGCAGCGCCTCATCCGATCGCGTAAGCTGATCCAGGAAAGACGTATCCACCCTGGAGTCTTCGACAGTCTTTGACGCATTCGACTGCCGCAGCTTGTCGCCCAGCTCTGGATCGTTACTCATGACCTGCGTATAGAACCATAGGAAGTGCCGCATCTGATCGAGCGACTTACACAGGACCTGAATGGCCTCGGTCTCGGGAAGCGCACTTAACGCCTCCATTAACTCCGGATCGCTGGGCGCTTGCATGGCGGCGCAGTTGAGTTCGCGCTGAATCGCACGCAAGTCTTCCGTGACTCGCACCATTCGTATGTGAAGATCGTCCATCTGCGTATCGTTCCCCATGGGCCGCCGCAATGATTGGCGTGCTTGAAGATCTCATCGGTAGGGCCATGCGGATAGATGTCACACGATCATGCGCTTTGGTAATTCAAGCGATTACTTCGGTCTAGAGAGTAACCAGCAGCACTGGATCGCGCCAAACTCCGCTACTGGCAAGGCTTTCGCAACCCAGGCACAAGAGCTGAACCGTACATCGCAATGGTTGGAGTCGTTGGTGAAACCAGAATCCCGTCTTTAGAGTCCTCGACGCTCCATCTCTAGGAGCTCAATCTCTAGCAGCTTCTTCTTGCGTTGCACGCCCCAGCGGTAGCCGCTTATGTTGCCATCTTCGCGAACCACGCGATGGCACGGAATCGCAACCGCCACGGGATTCGTAGCGCAGGCTCGCGCCACGGCCCGGCTGGCGCCGGGTTGGCCAATCGCTTTCGCCACTTGGCCGTAAGAGCGCGTCATTCCGGATGGGATGGACTGCAAGTATATCCACACCCGCCGCTGAAATGCGGTCGCGCGGATGTCCAAGGGCAGCGCGGCGTTCAGTTCCCTGCCGGAGATCTTCTCGAGCAAAGTTCCGATCCAAGTTTGCAATCCACCCTCATCGGGCTTGCGGACGGCAAAAGGAAACTCGCGCTTCAGGCCTTCGATTAACTCGCCATCCGAGCGTGCGAACTGAATCGAGCAAATTCCCTTGTCGGTAGCCGCGACCAGCATGCGTCCGAGAGGCGAATCGGCGCACGCATAGCGAATCGAAGCTGCAATGGCGCCGCGGCGATATTTATCGGGAGTCATCCCGAGTTGCGACGCGGTCTTCTCGTATAGTCGGCTGCTGGAGCCGTAACCGGCGTCGTACATGGCGCGGGTGACGTTGTCTCCGGCTTGAAGATTGCGCTTGAGCAGGCGCATGCGGCAGGCATCGGCATACTCGCGCGGCGTGATTCCAATCGCTGCTTTGAAACGCCGTTGCAGATGGAACGGACTTTGCCGAAACGCCTTTCCCAGGCGATCGAGCGTGATCGGCTCATCGAGATGCTGCTCGATGTAACGGCAGATCTCTTTTGCGGAATCAAATTGCGAATTGCCACTGAGCGATCGCGGCCGGCAACGCAGGCAAGCGCGGAAGCCGGCTTTCTCCGCCTGCTCCGGATAGGAATAAAACGTAACATTCTCGCGTCGCGGACGGCGAGCTGGGCACGACGGCCGGCAATACACGCCGGTCGTAGCCACAGCAAAAACGAATTCTCCATCGCGCGCATGATCGCGCCCGACCACCGCGTCCCAGCGCGGGTCGTTATGTATGTGGCTCGAGTTAGAGCGGACCACTGCCATTTCACTCGGGAACTGCTCTGCGATTATGGTACTCGCACTGGTCGTTGGGAAAGACGTGTTCTCGGAAGTCATGATAGCTACAAGGTAGGGCGCGGCGGCAAAGCGCAACTATCCGAATCTTGCGAACAAACAATAAATTTCCGATTTGCGCCGGTCAGCAGAAACAGTTAGATTTCCATGAGTCTTTCCAGGGATACGACTTCGAGGACAACAATAATGAAGAAAATGCGCGTCGCTGCAATTGGGACCGCGGTGGTTCTCCTCATAACTGCAGGCATGGCCCAGAAAGCTGCCCAGCACCTGTTAAGCGCCGACGAACTCAAAAGCCTGGTGCCGGCGGATTTTTTCTTTCGCGGACAAAAGGCGCCCACGCAATTACGAAACGCTACTGGAATTCAAACAGCCGGCGGCAAAGTCACGATTGCCGCTCTGGTCGACGTATCCGGGTACTCGACCTCAATCCAGCAGAAATATCAGGGCTTGTTAATCACTGAGTCTAAGCTAAACATCGGTGGGTCGGAGCTCTCGCCAGGAGAATACGGTTTCGGTTTTGCGGCTGACAGGTTCGTAGTGATGAATGTGGCAAGCGAAGACGCGCTAAGCGCGCCGTATCAGACTGATGCGGAGTTGAAGCGCCCGGTCCCACTGAAATTGGTTGAGGATGGCGCAGGGTACAAGTTGTACGCCGGCAAAAAGTGGGTTGCGGTGAAGCCGGAATAGGTCTTCGCCCGCGTCTGGTTTTTGTTCCGTTTCGACCGACTCTCCGAGGCAGCATTCCTCGTCTTCATTCGCTTGGGGCCTACATGTTCAGGCGAGGACACATCCGTAAGTGATTGCTTCGATTGGGGCCGCAGCCCTCTGGCGCCACGGCGCGGACTTGTCCTAAAGTTTTTCAGCGAGGGTGCCGATAGGGTAGACAACCGGCAATGGGCTCTTTGGTTCGTGGCCGAGAAAACACCTATGACAATCAGTCTTATTAATTCCATTTCAGCTGGTGGTCTCGCCCAGAACGTTCTCTCGTCAAGCAACTCCAATCAACTGCGTCAAACATTGCAGACGCTGCAGAACAACCTGGCGTCGGGTAATCTGACGAGCGCCCAATCGGCATTCCAGAGACTGCAGACACTTTTTCAAAACTCCGCAACTGCAAACGGTAATGGCTTATCCAGCAGCTCTCAGCTATCTACAGATATGGTGGTTTTGGGAACGGCGTTGAGCTCTGGAGATGTGTCCGGCTCTCAGTCGGCTTTTGCGACCGTCTTGGGTGATCTGAAACTTACGGCGCTGCCATCGCAAATCAACGAAACGACAGCGGCGGCTCAGTCGGTACAACTGGTGCAGGGGATTCTCAGCAGTTTGAATTCAAATGGGTCGTCATCGAGCAGTGC
This sequence comes from Acidobacteriota bacterium, assembly GCA_013289765.1. Classification (GTDB taxonomy): domain Bacteria; phylum Acidobacteriota; class Terriglobia; order Terriglobales; family Acidobacteriaceae; genus Sulfotelmatobacter. The sequence continues at coordinate 58,014 of JABCZI010000013.1, read as the reverse complement.
GAATCTTACGAATTCCATACCGCAGAGCATTTATACGAGCCAGGGCGGCCTGGATGTGTACGCCTAAGACTGACAGGCCGTTGTATTTAATTGCCCAGCGGATGAAACGGGCCGAGCATCGAGGAAACACCAGACCGCCGGCGCAATTCCGTAATCAGCGCGCTGGCCGCGTTGGTGTAGGTCTTGCTGGGATCTGAGGGGTCGGCCCACACGGCATCGTAAATAATTTGCGCCGCTTCCTTGAGGTCGATGTGGAGTGCGGCTTCGAATACATCCACCCGCTCCTGCAAACGGTCATAACACGGCTTGCAGATCGAGGCCGATTCGGGCTCCTCCGGCTGATGTTCTCCAAGATTGCAAACAGTTTGGGAGTTGGCGGCTTCTGCGTGCGCCGCAACAAGCTGAGACTTAAATTGCTTCAGGAATTCCTCTCGCTCCTGCTCGACCTTTTCCTGTTCGACGGCGTTTTCCGGAATGATATCGGGGGCTGGTTGCACCGGCGGAATGATCGCTACCACGCTGGCAGAAACCCGCTCTCCGCTGTTGCAGGCCGGACAGGTATCGAGGTTAGCGGGATAGTACAGGCGGCAATTGGAACAGGGCAGGCCGTAGCCCGAGGACTTGCGCGGCGCGACAGGGTCGTTCCGGACTGCATTGCGCAGATCGTTATTGCGCAGATCGCTGCGAACAGAGCTCTCAGGCTGCAGCGCAGGCGGCACCAGTTTGCCAGGTGCGACGGCTGTGGGTCGCGTCAAGTCCATGATCAGTCTCCCAAGAATGCATTCCGTGCGCGAATCCTTTTTCCTGTAACTCGTGTTCTCGCAATTCGTGTTCGCGCAGTACCGACTTTCTAGTGTAAGCAGTGTCACCTCAGAATCTAAATGACCGGAGTACACTGCCTCGTACTGGCCCTACGGCCTTGGTTAGCGTGAATTCGTCTGGTTCATTAGCTTGAGGAGTTCGTCGCGTCGAGCGCGATAAAGTTGACGCTCGGGGTCGAGCCGGGCGGCGGTCTCCAGTTCTACCAAGGCTTCTTCATAGCGGTCCATGGTCATCAGACAGGCCGCAAGAGCATAGTGGTTGTCGGGGGACGCGTTAAGACGAAGCGCTTCGCGAAACTCTTTTTCAGCCGCCGGCAGGTGATGTTGCCGGAACAGCGCGGTTCCGAGAGCGCGGTGAGTCGCGTCGGAGTCGGGATTGAGTGTAACTGCAAGACCCAACTCGCGCACCCCTTCTTCCAGCTTGTCATCCATTAACATGGCTTCGCCGAGCGCGCGGTGCTCGGAGCCGCTAGTGGGGTTTTGGCGGACCGCGAGTTGCAATTCGTCGACGGCGTTGCTGTAGTCTTTCTTCGCCATGTAGGCACGGGCAAGACAATTATGCCCCTGCTGCCATTCAGGATGCTGCTGGTAAAGCTCGTGCAACTCCACCACGGCGGCGTCGAAATTGCCTTGGTCGCAATAGGTATTGCCCAAGTTGTTGCGAATAGAGGCTTCCTGCGGGGCCAGCCGTTTGGCCTCACGATATTCGGCGATGGCTTCTTCCAGCCTGTTTTGCTCGTGCAATATCAACGCCAGGTTTGAATGAGCCTGCCAGAATGACGGGTTGAGGCGAATGGCCTCACGATATGCGCCGATGGCCGCGGTTTGATTTCCATCGGCATGCAGGGTAATTCCGAGATCGTAATAAGTGTCGGGGTTATCAGCATCGCGGGCAAGCGATTCCATGAACGAATGAACCGCAGCTGCATACTGGCCGGTGGAATATAAACCTAGCGCGAGGAACTGATAAGCCTCTGCGTTCTGAGGATCCATGCTGAGGGCGGTGCGGGCTTCCGCGATGCAGTTGGGACCGTCATCCAGGCGATAGAAGATGTACGCCATGCTGCTGTGGTTCTCGGGAAAATCCGGCATCAGCTCCGCGGCGACGGTGAGTTCGTCGAAGGCATCGTCCCAGCGCTCCTGCTGGCGGAGCATCGCGGCAAGGGCGAAGTGCAGCGCGCCGTTCTTAGGATCAGAACTCAAGGCTTGACGCAGAGCGAGTTCGGCTTGCGGGAAGCGCTGGCTGTGAGCATCGACAGCGGCTTGCACCAAAGCTGCCGGAATCTCAGATGCCGCAAGACTGGCAAGCGCTGACCCTTTCAAGATCGTGAGTGCCTTCACCAATTTGGCATCCGCCCCAGCTGATTCAAGCTGCCGAATCTGTTCCTGACCCGGAACCCCGGCGATCCCCCGCTCTTGCACGATGCGGATGAGGCGATTGTTGGGCACACCAGCCGCAAGCCAAGCCATTATTTGGGTGGAAGTTACCGCCTGGGTTTCGCTGGAATACGCAGCCAGCACTGCCACAAAAAGAAATAGAAAAACTGATAGGCCCTTGCGCTTCACTCGAAATCTCCGGGGCGATGGCTTGGCTTGCTGGGATTGCCGCGCGGTTCGTAATTCCGAGCCGCTGACCTCACATTAGCCCCGGGAATGGACCGTACGTAAGATCACGGAAGTAATGAGCTCTCGAAAAAGTTAATAAATTTAAGAGACTGAATCCGGATCCCTTAAGAAAAGTGCCTGCAATCTCGCTCCCTTGCAGCCGTTCCAAATCGGGAGATAGTCAGGATAAAGGGCGAGTTTGACTTCCCTATTGCTACTCCAGTACGGTATGAAGAGGTTGTTGTGTGGTTTTTAGGAGGTTCCCATGTTGGAAGGCCTGTTTCAGCCGACGCATCTCATCATTATCTTTGCCATTGCCTTGCTGGTCTTCGGTCCCAAGAAGCTGCCCGAACTGGGCAAGGGCCTGGGTGAAGGGATACGTGCCCTTAAAGAAGGTATGAAGGACCATCCTCCAGCCTCGGGCGAGCAAAGCAAGACCACCGACTCCAAAGAAACCAAGGCCTGATAAGTTTCCTCGCGAGAAGGCCCCGCTTCTATCTGGCCGCCGCCTCGTGTGTATTTCCCATCCTTTCCCGGCAATCCCGCATCTGAGTTGTGGCTTTTGACTCTGGAATCTGGAGGCAGGCATTGCTGCGCAAGAATAAGTTGGTTGCTCTCGTCGTGTTGTTGGGATTAGCGCCGGCAGTATTCGCCGATCAGATTGTCCTGAAGAACGGCGACCACCTGAGCGGTACGATCGTGAAATCGGACGGCAAGACTTTGGTGCTGCACACCACGTTCGCGGGAGACGTCACACTCGATCTTAAGGCCATCACCCAGATAAGCAGTGAGAAGGTATTGCGGGTCAGCACCGCGGACAAGAAGACTCTTGTCGGTCCAGTGACCACCAGCGACGGGAAAATCGAAGTTGCCACCAAGACAGAGGGTACGGTGGAAGTGCCTCTCGGAAGTATTGCAACGATTGAGGACCAGACCGACTACGAGAAGTCAGTGCATCCTGGTCTACTGCGCGGCTGGAACGGTGGAGCAAATGTCGGCTTCTCGCTGGCCCGCGGCAACAGCGAAACCAGCAATCTGGCTTTGGCGATCAATGCCGTCCATCCCACGTTGAATGACAAGACCACCATTTACCTGAGCTCGATCGATACCAAGAACGACTTGGCCACCCCCAGCACAGTTGCCAGTCTGATCACGGCTGGGGCCAGGTACGACCACAACGTCAATCCGCGGCTATTCGGTTACGTCGGCGCTGACTTCATGAGCAACGCCCTGCAAGAGCTTGATCTGCGCGGTGTATACGGTGGCGGACTGGGCTTCCACGCGATCAAATCTGACAGCACCATAATGGATTTTCTAGCCGGTCTGAACTACACCCACGAAACATATTCGAACGGGCCGCAAGTCACGCCCGTCACCGTTCCCCCTACTTTCGCCTCTTATGGAGTGACTCACAGATTCATCGCGCTCACCCTGGGCGAAGAATTGATGCACAAGGCCGGCAAGACAACAGTAATAACGGAAAAATTGTATTTTTATCCTGACTTGTCGAACACCGGCGAATATCGAGGTGCATTCGACTTGGGCACGGTCACCAAGATCAGCAAGTGGCTGGGCTGGCAGAACCAGTTTACCGACATCTATGTCTCGAACCCTCCGACGGGCACGAAGAAAAACGATCTGATTCTTACGACCGGGTTAAATCTTTCCTTTACGCACTAGGAAACCCGCGCGGAGCATTCGGTGCGGCGGGGGACGAGTCAGAGAGGCGGGGGACAAACCTCCCTCTTCAAGAAAAAATTTGACGACCGTGCCGCTTACCTATACTTGAAAGAACCGTCTACCCCCGAGTAGAGTACTGTTTTCGTTTTCCAGGATTCTCAAAGTCCATCAATAACAGGAGTTCGCTCGATGCGTCACGCCTCGATTGTGCTGATTGCTGTGTGTTGCTTTGCCGTACCTGCTCGTTCCCAAACTGTCGACGAACTGATTGCCAAGAATATCCAGGCTCGAGGCGGGATGGAAAAGATGAAGGCAATCAAGACCATCCGCATGACGGGAAGGTTCGAGGGCGAGGGAGGCTTCACTGCTTCAGTCGGCCAGGAGAATGAGCGGCCGAACCTGATCCGGGAGACTTTCACGCTGCAGGGGATGACCGCGGTACAGGCTTATGACGGAGCGACCGGCTGGCAGATCCAACCCTTTGGCGGGAAAAAAGATCCGGAATTGATGGGCGAAGATGATCTGCGGGATTTGCTGCTGGATGCCGACTTCGATGGACCGCTCGTGGACTACAAAGAAAAAGGCAGCCTCGTCGAGTACTTGGGACACGACGTGGTGGATGGCGACGATGCCCTTCGGCTGAAGATCACGCTGAAAAACGGCGACATCATTTATGACTACCTCGATCCGGATACCTTTATCGAGATTCGCCGGGAGATCCAGCAATTTATCCGGGGATCGCAGCGCGATCGCGTTGTGGGTTTGGGTTCCTACAAGCCGGTGGCGGGAGTAATGTATCCGTTCTCGATCTCGAGCGGGCCGAAGAACCATCCTGATGCGCAGACCACTACCGTGCAGAAGATGGAAGCGAATGTTGTGATAGATCCGGCAGACTTCGCGCTGCCCGCATCGTTGAAAACAGAAGAAAAGAAGTCCGGGATGGTCGGGGTTCACTGATTCGCTGGGTTGACTCGATCTGGGTTGAATCGATGAAGACCAGTACCACCGAAAATCATCTGCGTGGAAAAGGACTCGTGAAAATGAAAGCATCCGCTCGTTGTTCCTGGGAAGTGCTCTTGCTGTTTGCCGGAGCTTCGTTGTGTGTATCGTTGCAGGCCGGGGCGCAAGCTGCGTACCGCTTTGACGCGGCAACAGTTTCAGGATTGCCTGCGCGAAACATCGGCTCGGCCACGATGAGCGGACGTATTGCCGCGGTGGATGCGGTGGAAGAGGATGGGCGCATCACAGTGTTCGTGGGCGCGGCCAGCGGCGGAGTGTGGAAGTCGGTAAACGGCGGCACTACCTACAAGCCGGTGTTTGACCGCGAGGACGTGCAATCGATTGGCGCAGTGGCGATTGATCCGTCGAATTCGAAAACCGTTTGGGTGGGAACCGGTGAAGGCTGGACGCGAAACAGCGTTTCGGTGGGCGACGGCGTTTACAAATCAACCGATGGCGGCGAGAACTGGACCAATGTCGGTCTGAAGGACAGCGAGCATATCGCCAAGATTCTAGTGAATCCGAGCGACAGTAACGATGTGCTGGTGTGCGCGTTGGGTCATCTCTGGAATGACAACGATGAACGCGGCGTTTACCAGACCAGCGACGGCGGTAAGACTTGGAAGAAAGTTTTGACGGGCGCGAACGGGTCGAGCGGTTGCGCCATGATTGCTCGCAGTAAGCAGGAGCCGAAGACAATTTACGCGACGATGTGGGATTTTCGCCGGCAAGGTTGGACGTTCCGCTCGGGCGGCCCGGGCAGCGGGCTTTTCAAGTCAACTGACGGCGGCGTTAGTTGGAGCGAGATCAACGATTCCAAAGCCAAAGGGTTGCCGGCGAAACCGTGGGGGCGCGTGGCAGTGCAGGTAGCGCCCTCGAAGCCGCAGGTTGTGTACGCCAATATTGAGGCGGAAAAAGGAAGAGGGCTCTACCGGTCCGATGATGGCGGGGCCACGTGGATCAAGCTCGATGCCAGCAACTACATGGTGTGGCGTCCTTTTTATTTCGGCAATTTAATTGTAGATCCGAAAGATGAAAACAAGATTTTCAAACCCGACCTGATTCTTCTTCTCAGCAACGATGGCGGAAAAACGTTCAACGTGGTCTCGGGGAGCGATCACGGAGATTTTCATGACGTCTGGATCAATCCGAAGAATCCAAACATCGTGATCGCCGGCGATGATGGCGGGTTGTGGCGCAGCGAGGACGGCGGCAATCGCTGGAAGCACCAGATGAATCTTCCGGTTTCCCAGTTCTATCATGTCAGCACCGACAATGCGGATCCCTACCACGTATACGGCGGACTGCAGGACAACAGTTCATGGGTCGGCGATTCTTCCTATCCGGGCGGAGTAAGTAACTCGCGCTGGGAAAACATGTACGGTGGCGACGGTTTCTGGATGTTCGAAGATCCTTCCGATCCGGCCTATATTTACGCCGAGGCACAAGGGGGAGAAATCGGGAGAGTCAATCGCTACACGCATGAGACTCGTGGCTTGAAACCGTGGCCGAATTATGGCGAGAAGAAGCTGCGCTTCAACTGGAACACTCCGATTCACATGAGCCCGAATGAGAAGGGAACGATCTACATCGGGGCGCAGTTTCTGTTTCGCTCCCGCGACCATGGCCAGTCATGGGATCGTATTTCTCCCGATCTGTCGACGAATGATCCGGAAAAGCAAAAGCAGGAGGAATCAGGCGGCGTAACCATCGATAACTCCTCGGCGGAAATGCACACCACGATCTACTCGATTTCGGAGTCGCCGAAGAATGGCCAGATTATTTGGGTCGGCACCGACGATGGCAACGTTCAGATTACTCGCGACGGGGCGAAGACCTGGACGAACGTGGTTGGAAACGTCAACGGGCTGGAAAAGAATTCATGGGTCTCGACCATTGAATCCGGCCGGTTCGACGAGGGGACCGCGTACGCCACGTTTGACCGGCACACGTTTGGAGATATGAAGCCGTATGTTTATAAAACGGCGGACTACGGGCAGACCTGGACGGCGCTTCCTGCGCAGGATAGCGGCGTCCGCGGATTCGCTCATGTGATTAAAGAAGACACGGTCAACCCAAATGTGCTTTTCCTGGGCACGGAATTTGGACTCTGGATTTCAGTGGATGGTGGACAGCACTGGGCGCAATACAAGGGATCGAACTTTCCGGCGGCGCCGGTGGATGACATCGTGGTGCAGGCGCGGGAGTCTGATCTGGTACTGGCGACCCACGGGCGCGGCATATGGATCGTGGACGATATCTCTCCGCTTCGCGCACTGACGCCAGAGGTAATGACGAAAGAAGCGATGCTGATTCCGAGCCGGCCGTCGATTCAGTACTTTGATGTGGAGGGAGGCTGGCCGGAAGGCGATGAGACTTTCCGCGGCCGCAGCCGGCCTGGGGACGCGCAGATCACGTACTACCAAAAAGGGCGGCACATCTTCGGCGATCTGAAGATTGAGGTTTTCGATCAGGACGGCAAACTGGTGGACACGGTCTCCGGGGGGAAACGCCGCGGCCTTAACCGCTCGGGATGGGGTATGAGGGTGAAGCCACCCGCGGTCGCTCCAGCGGCTTCGGCACTATTCGAAGCGGCGCAGGGGCCACGCGTATTGCCGGGTACCTACAGCGTGAAACTGACGAAAGGCGATCAGACTTACACCGAAGAATTGAAGGTTGCGATCGATCCGCGAGCCAAGTATTCGCTCGATGAACGCAAGGCGCAGTTCGAACTCTCGATGAAAGTGTACAAAGAGCTCGAGCACATGACCTACGGAGTGGAAGCAATCGAAGGGGTTCGCGACGCAGCCAATGCGAGAGCCGCCAAGCTGCCGGAGAAAGATCCCTTGCGCAAGCAATTGCAGAAACTCGCTGCCGATTGCGATGCGCTGCGTGCAAAGATTGTGGCCACCAAGGAAGGCGGCATGATTACCGGTGAAGAGCGCATCCGGGAGCTGCTGGGACAACTGTACGGCGCCGTGACCGGCTACGACGGCAAGCCAACGGATTATCAGGTGGCGCGGACGGAATCTCTCGGTCACGAACTGCAAGATGTGATTGATGATTTCCAGAAATTAACGCAAAAGGATTTACCGGGAATCAACGCAGGATTGAAGAAGAAAAAACTGGAAGCAATTCACGTGCTTGCCGAAGCGGATTGGCAGAAGAAGAAAGCGGAATCGGCGGTTGCCGCCGGCGCAGGGATGCGCGGAGCGGAAAGTCAGATGCGAGAGATGGATTGAACGGCGCCGAGCGCTGAATGGTTGGTATTCGGCGAATGCGACTAGTTGGCTAGACCAATTCCAATTCGATTTTTTTCGCCGCCGCATCCAGCTTTGAGATGCGAAACTTGCGGATCTCTCCAGTGCGAATGGCTTCCGGTCTGACATCACTGGGCGCGGTGTTGCCCTTCCAGCGCGCTTGCAACATCGAACCCAGCGAAGATAGATCAGGTTTGGAAGCAGCCTTCATGCTGGATTCCGAAGCGGATTGACTGGAAGACTTAGGCGGCTTCTTTGCGGCGGTCGCGTTCAGTGGCTCCATTCGACAACGGCCTTCAATGCCTTCGCCCAGTTCCACCCGTGAGGTTCCGGCTGAAACGTCGATCATGCGGCCAGTTACCACATCGCCTTCTTTATGTTCGGCCAAGTATTCGTCCAAGCCGCTGGGAACTAATTGCTTCATGCTCAGCCGTAATTGCCGCTTCTCGGTATCGACGGCGAGCACCTGGGCGCGAATCACTTGCCCAACCCTCACCACTTCTTGCGGATGATTGATGCGCTTCTCGGCGCTCATCTCGCTGATGTGAATCAGGCCTTCGACGCCTTCGGTAAGCTGCACGAATGCTCCGAACTTCATGATGCTGGTTACGGACCCCTCAACCACCGAACCTGCTGCGAAGCGTTGTGCCACTTCAGCCCATGGATCTCCCAGCGCCTGTTTCAGTCCGAGAGACATGCGGCGTTCAGCAGAATTTACTCCCAGGATTACCGCGTCTACGATCTCGCCCGGCTTCACCAAGGTACTGGCACTTCTTAATTTCTTTCCCCACGACATTTCTGAAACGTGGATCAAACCTTCAATTCCCGGCTCCAGTTCTACGAATGCTCCGAACTCGGCGACGCGCGTGACCGTCCCGCGCACTCGTTCGCCGACTTGGTATTTTCCCGCTACCGCGTCCCAGGGATGCGGCTGCAATTGCTTCATGCCAACGGAAATTCGCCGCTTACCGGAATCATTCGTAATCTTCAGCACCTTCGCTTCAATCTGTTGCCCTACCGAAAGCACGTCCGCCGGCTTCTCTACTCGGCTCCAAGCAATGTCGCTCACATGCAGCAAGGCATCCACGCCGCCAATATCCGCGAACGCACCATAATCCATGATGCTGCGGATCGTGCCGCTTACGGTATCGCCTTCTTGTATCTCCGCGTATAGGCGATCTTTCGCTAATTGCCCTTCCTCTTCAACCACGACGCGGCGGTCCACAACTACGTCTTCCTCAGCCACGTCGAGCTTGATAATGCGGCAGAAAATCTCCTGCTCAACCAACTTCTCCATCTCGGCGGCGTCGCGTGCTCCGCTCCGTGAGCCCGGCATGAACGCCCGTACCCCGACATCCACGCTGAGGCCGCCCTTGATCACGCCCGTCACGGTACCCATAATCGTTGCCTTTTCAGCAAAGGCTTTTTCCAGCGCCGCCCAATCCTTCGGTCGCTCAACTTTGGCCCGAGAAAGCTGGTAATAGCCTTCGGGATCTCGACCCTTAACCGAAACCGTCAGCTTGTCGCCGGGTTTCACGCTTTCATTCGCCGGCAGGGCTGTGAGAGGAAGAATTCCTTCACTCTTGAATCCGATATCGACAAATATCGAATCCCCCGTGATAACAATTACGGTCCCGACAAGTTGCTTACTGCCGTGTTCAGCCTTGCGGGAATGGCTGTTCTCATACTGGGATAACATCTCCCCAAATGACTCATTGGGTTCGCTGGAGGACTCAGCCGTAAATGGCGATTGTGAAATGCTGGGATTGGACATGATCAAATTGGCAAGGAAAACTACGAAACGGCAGACGCGAGGAGACTCTAATCTGCAACGTCCCAGCATAGTATAACAGCCGGTTCTTGACCGAAAAAGGCCCGGAATTCGGAACGTTGTATGGTTGAATATCCCCCACACGCCTCATGGATCTCGTGGCCGTCAAACAGCTCGACGATTGATTTGACAAATGGCAACGGCTACGACATTTTGTAGAACCTTTCCACACTGTCCCTACATCAGATCAAACATATCCCCAACCAGGCAGCGTCTCGCTGTCATGGCGGATGACATTTGACTGACGCGTTCGGAAACGGCTGGAGCCCTTGTAAATAACTTTTCCAACTTGCGATGATCGGTAAGAGTCTATGAGCACTTTATCCGCCACCCTCTCAGACGAGTACACCCAACGCTACGAAGCGCTGTTGCGTGCGGCCAACGCGATCGGTACATGCGATGATTGTGATGCTGCCGCCGACGTGCTGATTCAATCACTGCGTGAAGTCATTCCCTTCGAATACCTGCAGCTCATCGCTTTCGAGAACGAGACTACGGCAATCGGATGGCATCTGCTCTATTCAAATGGCGCAAGGCAGCGGTTGCGCTCGGAAGATGTTGTCGTGGAGGGCACGCCAATTGAATGGGTTCATGAATCTCGGCAGGCTCTTGTCACCTCAGACTGGAATGAAGAGACTCGGTTTCCGGAGCACGCTGAAGCCCTAAGCGGACTAGGAATTGCGTCTACTTGCGTGCTCCCTCTGGTACGGGGACAGCGCCGGCTCGGCGTCCTGAGCGTAGGCAGGCCGCATTTGGATGCCTACTCAGAGGACGAAGTCCGCTTCCTGTCTTTGGTCGCCGACCAGATTGCACTGGCGATCGATGCGGCGGTGAACTTCTATTTGTCACGACAGGCGCAGGATCGATTGAAACTGATCCTTGATCTGACGAACCAGGTCGTCTCAAACTTAAACTTTCAAGAACTGCTGCGAACGATCTCTGCCAGCGTTCGCAGCATCATGCACTACGACGCCGCGGCAATCCTGCTCGCCGAACCGGATGGCGTGCACTTGCGAGTGCATGCTCTCGACTTCCCGGATAGTAGAGGCATTTACAAAGCGGACGTTCTGATGCCCATTGAAGGCTCGGCACCAGGCGAAACGTTCCGCAGCGGAAAGCCCTGGATCTTGAACCGGCTTGACCCTGAGACACATCCCGAGATGTACGAGAAGGCTGCGGGAGAAGGTATCAAGTCGCTTTGCCACGTACCGCTCATTAGCCGGGGCCGCACGCTAGGAGTGCTCGCTGCAGCTAGCCGGAAAGAGAATGCGTTTGACCGCGAGGAAACTGCCTTTTTGACCCAGGTCGCGCAGCAGATCGCTATCGGCCTGGAGAACGCTCTGGCATATGGTGAAATCGCCGATCTCAAAGACAAGCTTTCTCAGGAAAAGCTGTATCTGGAAGAAGAAATTCGTGGCGAGATGGATTTCGAAGGCATCGTTGGACAGAGTTCGGCTCTGCGGCATGTTTTGAACCTCGTGGAGACCGTTGCTCCCAGCGACTCGACGGTATTGCTCCTCGGTGAAACCGGCACGGGTAAGGAACTGATTGCGCGCGCGATCCACGAACGCAGCCGGCGCAAGGAACGGACCTTCGTAAAACTCAACTGCGCCGCGATTCCAACCGGACTGCTCGAAAGCGAACTTTTTGGACATGAACGAGGCGCCTTCACCGGGGCGATTGCACAAAAGATCGGGCGTCTCGAATTGGCCGACCAAGGCTCACTCTTCCTGGATGAGGTCGGGGACATTCCCGTGGAGATCCAGCCCAAATTACTGCGAGCTTTGCAGGAGCGTGAGTTTGAAAGGTTGGGCAGCAACCGAACCAAGAAAGTCGATGTGCGCCTGGTAGCGGCAACCAATCGCGACCTCGAACAAATGATGGAGAATCGCGAGTTCCGCAGTGACTTGTACTATCGCCTGAACGTGTTCCCCATCCGCATTCCGCCTTTGCGCGAACGCCCGGAAGATATTCCACTGCTTGTCCGCTACTTCAGTCAGAAGTACGGTCGACTCATGAACAAGGAAATCGAATCGATTCCCGCCGCAGCCATGAGAAAGCTCTCGAGTTGGCATTGGCCGGGGAACATTCGTGAGCTGGAAAACTTCATCGAGCGCTCAGTGATCCTGACCCATGGCACGGCCCTGCAAGCTCCGATCGCCGAGCTGACCAATAACGGCAAAGCCACTCCGGTGGTTGGGACGCGCGAAGCGAGTGAACGCAACGAGATGGTGCGCATCCTGAAAATGACCAACGGTCGAGTGGCCGGACCCGATGGCGCGGCGGTCCGCATGGGCCTCAAACGCACGACTCTTATTGCGCGTATGAAGAAGCTCGGCGTCGACCCGCGGAGAGTGTCATGAGGCTTCGACACTTGTCGAAGGCTGCAGACAATAAGCTATTAGCACCGCTGTAGCGACAGCGCACGCCCTTTTCTTTTCATTAGGTTCAGTCGAACGACCCTTCGATCAATTTTGGCCCTTATCTTGCTGTGAGTCCTATAGTGATCGAATCTTTTGCATTAGTAGGCATTTGCGGCGCAGCAGTCTTCTTCATGCTGGCATTTCTCTACGCTCTTCTAAGAGACGCAGCCAGGTAAAAGATGCAACCAAGTAAGGGACGCAACCGAGGCTCGCATTCAAGTCACCGAACTTCAATTCATGGAGATACGAGAGACGAGAGGCGCGAGACAGTCAGCCGCACTCCCAAGAGATCGACGAAGCATAACTACGGCTGTCTGGATCGGGCAGTATAGCCTCGCCAACCTGGCGCCGGCCGTCCAACTCTCTTCGGCAACCTCAGTCCGATCCCTGCAAGCGAGACGCGCCACTCCCGCCCATGCTGATTTCTGCCGTGCTTTCGGCAGTTCGAGCCCTTGGTCTCTGGATCTCTCCAGCTATGTCAATCGGCACAAGTGTCAAATTCAGCTTTGACATTCGTTGACACCATCCTTCCACGATTCTTCTCCGATCAATCCTTTCAGCAGGTTGCGGCCCAGGCGCTTTGGCAAGAGCATTGCGTTCATCTCATTCGAACCGGGACCAATGTTCAGGATTTCCATTACCGATACGCCGGCCCAACGCAAGCTAGTGGTGGAAGGAAAGCTCGTCGAGCCCTGGGTCGATGAGCTTCGTACTGCTTGGAGAAATATGAGTCGTGCTTTAGACCGACGCAAACTGGTGATCGATCTGAGCAGCGTGAGCGTCATCAGCACCGAGGGAGAAAAGGCGATTTCCGAGCTGATGAAACAAGGCGCAAAATTTTCCTGCTGCGGTGTTCTCACTAGACATGTGCTGAAACGACTTGCCACGAACTGCCACGGCCCGTTACGCGACGGTGTCGACCAAACCGGTAGCGGCGTTCAAACAGAGAAATCGTCACGGAGGTAACCATGCCAGAGGCTAAGCAAATCACGAAACCAACGCCGTACGCCACCTGCGCCGATTTCCGGCGAATTTTTCACGAAGACATGAATGGACTCTACCTGCTCTCTTTCTTGCTGACGGCGGATCGCGAGAAGGCTGAGCAGTGCTTCGTCTCCGGCCTGGAGGACACAGTCGACGGCAGTCCGGTTTTCAAGGAATGGGCCCGCTCCTGGGCGCGGCGGGCAATTATTCAAAATGCCGTGAGGCTCATCAGTCCACGCCCGGCGGAGAGTAACGGCTCTTCCCATTCCGCTTCAGGCAACGGTGGCACACCGTTAGCAGCCGGGCAGGAGATTGACGCAGTTCTTGCACTGGAGCCCTTCGACCGGTTTGTTTATGTATTGACGATTCTTGAACGTTACTCTGACCACGAGTGTTCCGTTCTTTTAGGCTGTGCGCGGCGGGACGTCCTCGCCGCGCGAATTCGCGCTTTGCAGCAACTGGGTAGCGCGATGGAAAAGCATTACTCCCAATTGACTAGTGTCAGCACCCAAGATCCCACGCTGCCTGAGCGCGGCAGTTCTGTACTCGACTTGCTCGCAACTACGGCGTAACCTGCCAGCTTCGGCGGCGGCTGGCAAAAGCAGGTGGTGTCGGGGCAAAGAACACCTCCCTCATTCGAGATCGGCCGCTGGAAACATCCGCGAGGCATGGCCTCGGGCAAATAGAAAATAAAAAGGTACTCCGAGTAAAACAATTATTAATCCCGGCCAAGTGTACTGAGGCTTGTACCTGAGCAGCACTGCGTCGATATAAATTGCGAGAACAATATTTGCGCCAGTGAGAATTGGATATCCTACGGCACGATATGGGCGAGGCTCCTGCGGCCGCTTTCTACGCAGTGCGAATACGGCAAGCAGCGTCAGGATATAAAACATCACAACCGCGAAAACAATGTAGTCCAACAACTGGCTGTAACTACCCGATATACACAGTGTGCATGCCCACGCACACTGGATTACCAGCGACCGCGCCGGCGTACGGTATTTAGGGTGGACGGAGGCAGCGCCATGGAAAAACAGTCCATTCTTAGCCATGGCATAGTAGACGCGTGCCCCGGCAAGAATCAGTCCATTCGCCGCCCCAAAGCAAGATACGAGAATGGCGCCTGCCATGATCTTGGCGCCGATCGGACCAAACACTTGCTCAATCATGGCTGTTGCCACTCGATCCTCTGAGGCGTGCTGGATGCCACGGTTCATGACCGTGAGAGCGTTACTGGTGCCCGCCAATGGAAGAACGCTGAGATATGCAAAGTTTGTCAGAATGTAGAGCCCTATTACCGCTGCAGAACCGATCACGAGGGCCAGCGGCAAGTTTCGCTGCGGATTTTTGATTTCTCCGGAAGCGAAAGTCACATTGTTCCAGGCATCCGACGCGAACAATGGGCCCACCTGCGCAAGCGCCACGATCGTGATGCTGCCCACGGTCACAATGGACGCGCCCGTACCGATGTGAACCGCATGCAATGCCTGCCATCCCGAATCGCGCCAGAAGTTGGCGCCAAAATTGGCGGATATCGCTTGCATGTTGCGTCCGATAAATATTCCCAGGACGATCAGGAATAAGAGAAGGATCGCCTTCGCAGTGGTCAGGACAACCTGAACGGCCGCCCCGGCTTTCACTCCGAGAATATTGATGCCGGTGAGAAATACTATGACAAGGATCCCAACCGCATTCTGCGTGTTAAGACCCACATCAATGTCCCCCATCCGAACCGGTCCCAGATGGATCAACGGCACGTGCGCAAAATGAATCAGCCAATTGGATGGTGAAATGGAAGGAACCAGAACGCCCAAAAACTTTCCGAACGCCATGCCAACTGCAGCAATGGTTCCCGTTTGAATGACGAGGAACAGCGTCCAGCCATATAGAAAGCCCCACAACGGGCCCAGGGCCTCGCGTAAGTATATATATTGTCCGCCGGCGCGCGGCATCATCACCGCCAGTTCGCTGTATGCGAGCGCCCCACCGACAACCATAACGCCCGACACGATCCATGTCGCAATCAAGAGTGCAGGCGAACCCACGAGGCGTGAGATATCGGCAGATACAATAAAAATGCCGGAGCCGATCATACTGCCCATTACTAATGCAATGGCGCTCGTAAGTCCGATCCCCTTGACCAACTCATGCGCAGGGGGCGTACTAACCGATACGGTGTTTGAGTTCACAGTCACCAAGTGTTTTTACTCCGGCAATCTGTACATTTTTTAAGGTTCCTGCGACATGCCCGACAGAGGAGTCGCCAACTCCCGGGAAATCCGCGCCACTCTCAATCCCCGCGCGGGATGCCGTGAGTGGAAGTGATATAGTACCTGCAATCACTACTGCCCGTGAACTGCTCGTTCTGCTGATCGTCACAAAACAAAACTAGGGTGTCGTTTCGTTGAGTTTTTTATCGCTGTTGAAATCCAGTACGAGAGAGGTGCAATGCGAATCTGTGTTCTTCAGATGAGTCCGGGCCAAGACAAAAGTGCGAATATCGCACAGGCTCAGACATTGGTGGAGCGTGCTATCGCTGAACACACCCCGCGCCTCATCAGCTTTCCCGAGGTTTGGACATGTCTGGGCGGCAGCGTGAAGACTCGACTGGATAATGGAGAGAGTCTGCCCGACCCGGGATCAGAAAATGACGGCGGTCCTGCATACAATTTCCTTCGCGAAATCGCTCGCAGGAATGGAATGTACGTGCACGGCGGGTCCATCGGCGAGAAATTGCGCGGTAAATTGGCCAACACCACGGTGGTATTCGATCCTGAGGGCACCGAAATCGCCCGCTACCGAAAAATACACTTGTTCGACGTCGTCACCCCTGATGGTACGGGTTATCGTGAGAGTGACGACTACATTGCCGGCGATTCCATCGTCACCTTCGACGTTGATGGGATGAAAGTGGGTTGTGCCATATGTTATGACATCCGCTTCCCCGACATGTTTTGGAACCTTCGCCGAGCCGGGGCAGAGCTTATTCTTCTACCCGCGGCCTTCACCCTGCAGACCGGAAAAGATCACTGGGAACCTCTGATCCGGGCCCGTGCCATCGAGACCCAGTGCTGGTTTGCCGCTGCAGGAACCTGGGGCCCCAACACCGGCGCAAACGGCGAGACACGCTTCACCTATGGCCACTCGCTGATTTGTGATCCATGGGGCCAGGTTGTAGCAAAGGTATCGGATGGTATCGGATTGACTAGCGCCACCATCGATCGCGTCCTTACGCAACGAATCCGACGCAACATGCCAGTGCTCGAACACAGGGTAGCGATCTGACAGCTGCGGTTTTCAACATCATCTGCCGTACATCAAACGACGGCGCGCGTCATCATGCATCTTAGAGACAGAATATGACCAGTGAAGTTTCCAGAAAAGTTCGCCTCGCCGATCTGACCGCCGTAGAGGCTCGCGAAATTCTTGGTAAAAACCCAGTAATCCTGCTTCCCCTGGGCAGCCACGAGGATCAAGGTCCTCATGCGCCTATGGGCGACTACCTGTTAGCGGAAGAGGTTGCGACCCGGATTGCCGACCGCGCTTATGCGTCGGGCGTGGAAACCCTGGTTGCTCCTGTCATTCCCTTTGGAGGAGCCAATTATTTCGGAAGTACTCCCGGAGGCATTGCGGTCTCACAAACTACGCTGCGCGCGATTCTGATGGACGTTATAGGTTGCTTCTTGCGGCATCGTCTTTTCAATCTGATCATCCTCAATGGGCACGACGGAAATGTGCAATGCATCCAGGAGGTGACATCAGAGATCTATCGCTCCAGCGGTTGCCTGATTCCGAATATTTACCTTTGGCGCGTTGCGCAAAGTCTGTTGGTGGATGTTGTCGGCGAGGAGAAGGCGAGAAAAACGTCAGGTCATGGAGCGGATGTACTGACCAGTCTGGCCATGCACTTCTTTCCTGAACGGGTTCGCGAGGATTTGATTCCCGGTCCCAGTGAAAGTCCAAAGGTCTTGGGACTGCCCGTCACGGGTTTGGCCACGATAGCCTTCGAGGGCGTGAATATATCTGTGCCGCTCGAGATTGCGGAACTGGCCCCTAACGGCGTCGCAGCCGGCGATCCACGCCTTTGCTCGCCCGCGACCGGATCTGCATTGGCAGAGAAGCTTGTCGAACTTGGAGCGCGATTCGTCCGTCATTATGCGGAGCAATCCAGGAAGTCAGAGCGCAAAACCGCAGAGTAAGCGACCCTTCTCGTTTCGAATCAGTGAATTGGAATTAATCTTTCGTTTTCAGAAGTCCTTCATGTGGAATTGCCATCATTGTCAGGCGTGTAATCCGAATCTCACAGGCCACTCGTTGTCGTCACCTGCATGTACCTGGCCAACAAGGCCTCACTGAGATTCCGTCCATTGCAAAGTTCTTACGTATAGAGTTCTCAAATATCAAGGAGGCGGTTCAATGAGAGTTTCCGGGATTTGCAAGCTTGCGGTGTTCAGCTTGTTCGTAATATGTGCGGTTGCTGCTGTGGCAGCTCCGCCCGCGAGCGGTTACCACCTGATCAAGAAAGTTCCTCTGGGCAAGGCTCCCGGCGGCGCGGAATATTTCGACTACATCACCGTGGACGCCGAGGCGCGGCGCATCTACGTAAGCCACGGTTCCGAGTTCAAAATTCTGGATGCGGATAACTTCAACGTACTGGGCACGATTTCCGGCCTGAAACGCTCCCACGGAATCGCATTGGTCCCGGAATTGAACAAGGGCTATATCACGGACGGCGAAGCCGCGAGCGTGGTGGTAGTCGATCTGAAGACCTTCAAGAAGACGGGCGAAATCAAGAGCGCCCCTGACACCGATTTCATCCTGTACGACCCCGCGTCGAAACTGATCTTCACCTTTAACGGTGACAGCAAGAATTCCACCGTGATCGACCCCACAAAGGATTCCGTCGTAAAAATGCTGGATCTGGGTGGCGCTCCCGAACAGGCGGTCGCCGATGGCAATGGCCTCATCTACGACAACATTGCCGAGACCAACGAAGTAGCCGTGATCGATACCAAATCACTTACGATCAAAGCCCGCTGGAAAGTTGCGCCGGCTGGTGAGCCCGTCGCAATGGCCATGGATAAGGAACACGGCCGTGTGTTTTCCGCGGGCCGCGGACCAGCCATGCAGGTAATGATCGACGCCGATAGCGGGAAAGTTCTGCAATCGCTGGCGATCAGCGACGGAGTCGACACCAACGTATTCGATGCCGGTTCCGGAATGTTGTTCACTTCCACGCGCTCTGGCAAAGTTCATATCTTCCACGCAGACTCGGCGGACAAACTCAGCCCGCTGGAGACGCTCGTAACCGAATATGGTGCGAAGACCATGGGCATGGATCCGAAAACTCACAACCTCTTCCTGAGCACGTCGGATTTCGGTCCTGCGGCTGGCCCGAAGGGGCGGCGTCCGGCAATTTCCGGAACGGCGCATCTTCTAATTTACGGAAAGTAAAGATGTTCCCATTTACAGGGCGGTTCCTTGAACCGCCCTGTAATTCCGATTCCTGCCCGTTAGACCAAGCGAGGAGGCGATACCGATGAAGAAGGATCAGTGTGAGGAGATGCCGTCGAAAAACGGGTTGTCAGGCCTGACTCGGCGCAACTGGCTGCGCAGTACCGCCTGGATTATTGCCGCGGGAGCATTCTCGCGGGTAACGGCATGGGCTGCAGCAGAGATTAGCCCGGTCATGGACAAGCTCAGTGCCTACATGACGGAGGCTCGCAATCGCGAACTACCGGAGAAGGCGCTCCGCGAAACCGAGCATCATATTCTCGATACCGTGGCAGCAATGGTTTCCGGCTCAGAGCTGTTGCCCGGACGCGATGCCATCAAGTTCGCTCAGAACTATGGGGGCGAGAAGATCGCGACTGTGGTTGCTTCGAGGATTGTTTGTGGACCGATTGAGGCGGCGCTGGCGAACGGGCAACTGGCTCATTCTGACGAAAGCGACGACGATTACACCGCGGGAGGAGCTCATCCAGGTTGCGCCGTGGTTCCGGCGGCGCTGGCCGTGGGCGAGCAGTTCGGTATTAGCGGAGCGCATTTCATGAGAGCCGTGGCCCTGGGTTATGACGTCGGCATGCGGTGCATGAAGACCCTTGGTCCAGGGATGAAAGAGACCCACCCTCTGGTGGGGACCATGGGTGCGACAGCGGCGGCAGGATGCGCGGCGTCCCTGAGTGCGCAGCAGATGCGATGGCTTCTGGACTATGCGGCCCAACAAGCAGGCGCGGGAATCGGCTCGTGGCGGCGCGACACTGAACACGTTGAGAAAGCATTCGTCTTCGGAGGGATGGGAGCACGCAACGGAGTGATGTCTGCGTTGGTGGTGCAGTCGGGATGGACTGGCGCCAACGATGTTCTATCCGGGCCCAATAATTTTATCGAATCCTACAACCCAAAGGCCGATCCTGCGGCGCTGATTAACGAACTCGGCGAGCGCTATGAAGTGACGCTGACGACGCTGAAGAAGTGGACCACGGGAGGCCCGATCCAGGCGCCGCTCGATGCGCTGGACAACATGCGCAAGAAGCATCCGTTCGAAGCGGATCAGGTTCAAAAGGTCGTGGTGCGCGCGGCCACCAGCGCGGCTTACACTGTGAACAATCGCGA
The DNA here is from genome assembly GCA_013289765.1 of Acidobacteriota bacterium. Classification (GTDB taxonomy): domain Bacteria; phylum Acidobacteriota; class Terriglobia; order Terriglobales; family Acidobacteriaceae; genus Sulfotelmatobacter. The sequence continues at coordinate 37,793 of JABCZI010000013.1, read as the reverse complement.
CATGCCGGATATTTGTCTGCAGCACCTGGTCGCCATCATGCTGCTCGATAAAACGGTCTCCTTCCGGGCCGCGCACGATAAGGCACGGATGCAGGACCCGGCAGTGCTCGCGATGCGCGCCAAGGTGGAACTAGTTCCCGACGCAGACCTGGAAAAACTTATCCCGGTGCGAGTAGCAATTGTCGAAGTTACTCTGAAGGACGGGACGCAGCTCAGCGAACGAGTCGAAGCAGTTCGTGGCACTCCGGACAACCCCATGACTCGCGAAGAAGTTGTCGCTAAGGCGCGCGACCTGATGACGCCCGTGCTGGGAGCAGCGGCCTGTTCGAAATTGATCGACCGCCTGCTCGCACTCGACGAAGTAAAAGACATCCGGGAGCTAAGGCCGTTGTTGCAACGGAGCTGAAAAGCGGGCCGCAAGTTGATATCCAGGCGTTCCTGTCTACATCCGAGTTTGGATGGGCAGTAGCTCAATTGGACACAAACAGGAATTCAGAATCGGTCGAGTCTGCAAATGTGGAAGAAATGGTAGGCACGACTGGACTCGAACCAGCGACCTCTACCGTGTCAAGGTAGCGCTCTAACCAACTGAGCTACGCGCCTACACTGCACTCATTCTAATGTCAGCGGCGCGTTCCCGCAATGCTAGCCGCATCGCAGATGTTTTGGGTGTTAGCGCGAGTGGCTTGACGATTGACAGTTGCAAGACCGGCTCAAGGCGGCGACAATCGTTACATGCCGAAACACCCTCAGCGGGAAGGCGATACTTCCGCCGCGCGGAGTTCCGCATCGACTGCTTTCGTGCCTGGATCCATGGTCGTGGTGACGCTGGGCAATCCTCGGGACAAATTCTGGGGCATGATTCTCGCGCTGGCTCCGGAAGGGCTGAGTATGAGTGGCCTCGAATTGGCGTCCTTTGAAGATTTCGTTGTGATGGTGAAAGATGGCGAGTCGGTCATGCCCGCGGTGGTTTTTTTCCCGATGCATCGCATCGAACGCATCGAACTCGACCTTCCCGACGGAAATCTGCCTTCGCTATCGCAGCGGTTCTCGGCGAAGACCGGGCTCGATCCCACTGAGGTTTTGGATTTTCCGGACGCCCACGCGCAAAAACATCCTTCTCACTTCGTACCTCGCGAAGCTAAGGACCCGGCGTGAAACTGTCACAGATCTTCACCGCGCCGAACCAACTCACATTGCTGCGAATGATTTTCGTCCCGTTCATCGTGATCGAACTGGTCGAAGGCCGTTATTTTTGGGCGCTCGTGCTCTTCATCATCGCCGGCTTCAGCGACGGCCTGGACGGCCTGTTGGCCCGCAAGTTGCACCAGCAGACTTTGCTGGGACAATATCTCGATCCCATCGCAGACAAGCTGTTGTTGAGCACCATGTTTCCTGTCCTTTCGATTTTGCACAAGATTCCCTGGAAATATACGGTCTTGGTTTTCAGCCGCGATATTTCGATACTGGCCGCCAGCGCTGTATTGTTTGCCATCGCGGGATTGCGTAATTTCCGGCCCAGCATTTTCGGGAAAGCGAACACTTTTTCGCAGATTGCCGCAGTGTTTTTCGTAATGCTGTTTTGTGTCCGGCCACTGCGCTGGATATGGATTGCGCGAACCGAGTTCCTGCGCGCAACTTTCTTCTTCACGATTATCTCGGCGCTGCATTATGTTCTGCTGGTTCAGCAACGCCTGCGGTCGCATACTCACGTTTTGCCTTCGCATTCTTCCGCCGACGTGCGCGCCAGTTGACCCTTTTTCCGGCGTCCCCCTAGAATTGGAAGTTCTTCTCTGCGCGCAATCAACCTATGGCCTTACGCCTTTACAACACTATGTCGTCGCAAGTCGAGGAATTCCATCCGCTTCGCGAAGACGAAGTGCGCATGTATGCCTGCGGTCCGACCGTTTATGACTACGGACACATCGGCAACTTCCGCACCTTTATTGCCGTCGACTTGCTGCAGCGGTTCCTGCGCCAGTCCGGCTATAAGGTCCGCTATGTCATGAACATTACCGACCTGGACGACAAAATTATCCGCAACGCAGCTCGCGACCGTGTCAGCGTTCAGCAGTACACTGCGAAATATCAGAAGGCGTTTGTCGAAGACTCCGCCATGATTGGCATCGAGCAGCCCCATTTCGTGCGGGCCACCGAAAACATTCCGCAAATGGCGGAGTTCGTGGCCAGGCTGGTTGACAAAGATGTGGCATACCGTACCGACGATGGATCTTATTATTTCCGCATTGCGAGCTTTCCGCGTTACGGGAACCTCTCGAAAAAGGATTTCAGTGAAATGCGCGCCGGCACACGCGTCGACGTCGACGAATACGATAAAGATGGCGCCCGCGACTTTGCGTTATGGAAGGCGCCCAAGCCCGGCGAGGATTCTTGGGATACTTCCATCGGCCCCGGACGGCCCGGCTGGCACCTGGAATGCTCGGTGATGTCAATGCAGGAACTGGGCGAGAGCTTCGACCTGCATGCCGGCGGCGAAGACCTGATTTTCCCGCATCACGAAAACGAGATTGCACAGTCGGAATCTCTCACAGGAAAAACGTTCGCTCGCACCTGGTTTCACGTGCGCTTTCTGCTCGTCGAAGGCGAGAAGATGTCGAAGAGCCTGGGGAACTTCTACACCTTGCGTGACTTGGTGTTGAAGGGCCACAAACCGTCATCGCTTCGATATCTGCTGACGTCGGTTCCCTACCGAACCCAGCTCAACTTTACTTTTGACGGACTCAGGCAGGCCGCGGTTTCCGTGGAGCGGTTGCGCAATTTCCGGCAGCGATTGGCCACGGGTAATTTTCCTTCGGGTTCTAATCCTGAGATACAGGCGCTGGCCAGCGAAACGGTCACCCGCATGCGAGAGGCGCTCGACGATGATCTGAATACTGCGCAGGCGCAGGGCGCTATCTTCGAGATGGTTCGAAAGGTCAATTCGGCGCTTGATGCCGGCCAGATCAAGCAGGACGATGCCCGACCGCTGCTCACCGCACTGGAAAAGTTTGATGAGATTTTCGCTGTACTCAAAGATGATGACGCTTTCGAGATGAAAAAGGTATTGGACTGGGCGCGGAGCGAAGGCCGCGAGAAAGATATCAGTCCTGAACTACGGGATGCGGTGCATTCTGCCCAGCTCTCCGACACCGACATTGAAAACAAAATTGCGGAAATGGAAGCTGCGCGGCGCGGTCGTAACTTCAAAGTTTCTGACGCCCTGCGCGCTGAACTGACCGCCGCCGGCATACTCATCGAAAATACAAAGGATGGGGTCCGCTGGAGAAGAAAGTAATTTAGAGGTGTTAAGCTGACAGCTGAGGGCTGAAAGCTCCTATGAATTCCCTCGATGAATATCTTCGCGATGCCGAGCAGGCCCACGGGCATCTTTGCGCCGGACAAGTTCTGGGGGTAAGGCTGGCAATGCTCGGTCTGGCGAAACTCGGCATCGACGATCCGCGCGGCAATAAGGAAGATCGGAAGCGGCTTGTCACCTTCGTCGAAATCGACCGCTGCGCCACCGACGCCGTTGCCGTGGTCACCGGTTGCCGCCTCGGAAAACGCGCTCTCAAGTTCCGCGACTGGGGAAAAGTTGCAGCAACATTCGTAGATGTGAACACCGGCAAAGCAATTCGCATCGCAGCCAAAGAATCTTCGAAAGCGCTTGCCCGGCAGATGCATCCCGAAATACCCGACAAGAACCAGCAACAGATGCTGGCCTATCGCGAAATCGCGGATGATGATCTATTCAGCACGCAGTGGGTAAAGGTCGACCTGGCGCCCGAAGAATTTCCAGGATATAAAGGCGAGCGGGTGATATGTGAAGTATGCGGCGAAGGCATCAACTTCCGCCGCGAAGTGCGGCGCGACGGAAAAGTATTTTGCCGGTCTTGCGCTGGAGACCAGTACTACCAGCCGCTTTAACTCGAGCCGTTCAACTGGCCTGCTCATACGCGTGCGCCACACCCAAAATTGTGGCTTCATCAAAATGCTTCCCGAGAATTTGCAAGCCGATCGGCAACTTCTCGCGCGTTGTTCCGCATGGTACGGAAATTCCAGGAATACCCGCCAAATCCGCGGTGACGGTGTAAATGTCAGCCAGATACATGGCCAGCGGATCATTTGATTTCTCACCCAACCGGAATGCTGCCGTGGGGCTTGTCGGCGTGACGATTGCATCCACTTTGGTAAAGGCCTCTGCAAAATCTCGCGTAAGTAGCGTACGTACTTTCTGCGCCTTCACATAGTACGCATCGTAATAACCGGCACTTAGCGCGTACGTGCCGAGCATGATGCGGCGTTTCACTTCCGTACCAAAACCTTCATCACGGCTACGCCGATACATTTCTGAAAGCGACTTCACTCCCGGAGCGCGATAGCTATACCGCACACCGTCGTAGCGCGCGAGGTTTGACGAGGCTTCCGCGGTAGCGATCAGATAATAGGTAGGAATTGCATACGGCGTATGCGGCAGCGAAACCGGGACGACTTCGCAGCCCAAACTTTTCAACTTATCAATGGCCGACTCCACCGCATGACGGACTTCGTCGTCGAGTCCGTCGCCAAAGTATTCTTTGGCGATACCCAATTTCAGACCGCGCACCGGCTTCTGTAGCTTGGCCACGTAATCAGGCACCGGCACATTAGCTGAAGTCGAATCCATGGGATCGCGCCCGGCAATGGTTTGCAACACGATCGCCGCATCTTTCACCGTTTTCGACAATGGGCCAATGTGATCGAGCGACGACGCGAATGCAATCAAACCATATCGCGACACCCTGCCGTAGGTTGGCATCAATCCGACCACGCCGCAGAACGACGCCGGCTGCCGAATCGATCCTCCGGTATCGGAACCCAGCGCGACCACTGCCATGTCCGCGGCAACAGCTGCTGCCGAACCCCCGGAAGAACCTCCCGGCACGCGTCCTAAATCGTGCGGATTACGTACCGGATGAAACGCCGAATTCTCATTCGAAGATCCCATCGCAAACTCGTCGCAATTCGTCTTGCCGAGTATCACTGCTCCCGCAGCTTCCATGCGCGTGACGGCCGTGCAATCGTAGGGAGGAACGTATTTGCCGAGAATTTTCGACCCCGCTGTTGTTCGGACGCCGCGGGTTGACATCACATCCTTAATCGCGACCGGCACACCGCCCAACGGCGGCAATGGTTTGCCTTCGGCGGCCATGCGGTCGATGCGATCCGCCTGCTCCAGTGCACGCTCTTTGCAAAGCGTGAGGAACGCGCCGATCTGTCCGTCTTCTTTCTGAATCTCAGCGTAGTGCGCCTCGGCGAGAGAGAACGCGGTGGTCTTGCGCTCCTGAACGGCAGAACGGGCAGCCTCAATGCTCAGTTGGGTTATTTCCATTGGGGATTGATGATTGCTATTGTGGTTCACAAATGTGGGACTGACCGCACTCTTACATTTGGAGCAGTGCTAAAAACTATCGCTCAATGACTTTGGGCACTCGGAAAAATGTGCCATCAGCGTCGGGAGCGTTCTCCAGCGCGGCTTCCTGAGGCAACGACTTTCGCAGCCCTTCCACCACGTCTTCGCGACTGGCGTATGCAAACCTCTCGCTTCCCTGCTGGGACTCGCTGACACCGTAGCGATCCGAAACCTGCGCCATCGGTTCCACTTTCGTGGTATCTAACTCGTTCAGACGATCGACGTAATCAAGAATCGAATTCAGGTCGCGCAACATGCCGGCGCGCTCTTCCCCGGAAAGCTCCAGATTGGCCAGATCGGCGACGTAGGCAACATCTTTTTCTGTGACTTTCATCCTTATTCTGTGACCTTCACCCACAGCGAATCTCTAGCTTTTCCCCTGCCGGATCACGAACTCGATCCTCTCCACTTTTTGTCCAGCGTAGCGATTCAACGTAGCCAGATAGCGCGGAGCCAGGCTTTGCATCTCACGCTTCCACCCCGCATCCTGCACCTCGACTCGCAGCACGGCATCAACAAACTCCAGCGCTCGAGTGCGCTCAGCCACCACCGACCCGCACACCAAGGGCCACGCGAGTATGGGAGCTTTACCTTGCGGCACGCGCCGCAGTGAGCCCAGCACAATCTTTTCTAATCCCGCGCCTGCCTGCTCCACCTCAACTCCTGATCAGCCAATTTCCATCATCAATCGTCGTTGGAAATTCCGATTCTAGCACTCCAATCCCTCAGTGTGGCCTCGCGCCGTCAGACTGGGAACTCGCGCTTCACAAACTCAAGAGCCGCGTCCCGCTCCAGCAATCGTCCATCGAGTTGAGCATCCTCCACCGCTTCCAGGATCTCGCGGAACTTTGGCCCCGGCACATGCCCTGCGGCAATCAAGTCATCGCCCGTCACCAGCGGCGCGGGGCGGATTTTTTCCGGGGGCGTCTCAGCGATCTTCTTCTGGATAAATTCATAGGTGCTGAGGTTGCCATGGCTCGCCAGACTGTCGGCACGGTGCAATGCCAGATGTTCATCGAAGCCGGGCAGACGGATGAATTTCTTCAGCGTCGACTCCTTCATGCGCGTGGCGTGCCCAAAGCGCATGTGATTATCGACGAGAGCGAGCACTTGCTCGGTGTCGCGGGCCGAAAAGCGCAGACGCTCGCAGATTTCTTCGGCAATTTTGACGCCCACATCGACGTGATCATCGAAACGAATGCGGTCGGGCGCCACTCGGAAGGTTGCGGGCTTGCCTACGTCGTGGAGCAGCGCTCCCCAAGCCAGTGTTGGTGGGCAGGGACGCGGCAGGTTCTCTAACAACAAAAGGGTATGCACGAACACATCGCCCTCGGGATGAAACTCCGGGGGCTGCTGGACCCCCTTCATCGTTGAAATTTCCGGCAGAACTTCACGCAGCAGCCCGCTTTCATCGAGCAAAAGAAAAGCTCTCCGCGCATGGCCCTCGGTAAGCATTTTGGTGAGTTCATCGCGAACTCGTTCCCGCGATACCACCTGAATTTCCTGCGCCTGCCGCCGGATCGCAGCCAGCGTTTCCGCTTCGATTTCAAAATCAAAGCGTGCGGCAAAGCGCACGGCGCGCAGCATCCGCAGTTTGTCTTCCGCAAAACGCTTTGCCGGCTCACCAATCGTCCGGATAATGCCAGCCTCGAGATCTTTGCGCCCGCCCACGAAATCCAACACTTCGTCGGTTAGCGGATCAAGGAGCATGCCGTTGATGGTGAAGTCACGGCGTTCAACGTCCTCTCGGGGATCATTGCTGAATCGCACTTCATCGGGGCGCCTTCCATCGGAATATCCAAGATCGCTGCGGAAAGTCGCTACTTCTACGGCTTGGGCTTTCGGTGAGATATTTTGGCCTGCGCTGATATCTTGCTCGGGCAGCGGCACCAGCACCACACCGAACTGCACTCCCACGGCGTAAGTTTCGGGAAAGACCTCCATAACTTGAGCGGGCGTGGCGCTGGTCGCCACATCGTAGTCCGCAGGCTCGCGCCGCAGGAGAAGATCGCGCACGCATCCGCCCACGAGGTAGGCTTGGAAGCCATGCTGGCGGAGAACTTGGAGAATCGAGATGGAAAAATCCTTCAACACTTGGATTTAGCCTCGACAAGGGTCAGCGCGAAACGTTTTCGATTAAGCTAGATACAGAAACTAACTTCGAATTGATTATGCCAGACGCCTACATCCTCGGCATCGAGAGTTCCTGCGACGAAACCGCGGCGGCCGTCGTGCGCTCGGGCGCAGAGGTGATCTCGAACGTGGTAGCCTCGCAGATCGCAATGCATCAGCCTTACGGCGGCGTTGTGCCTGAACTCGCATCTCGCGAGCACTTGCGCGCAATCGTTCCAGTCGTTCGGCAGGCACTGGTCGAAGCAAACCAGACTTACAGTTCCGTCGACGCGATCGCAGTCACTCAGGGTCCCGGGCTCGCCGGCGCGTTGCTCGTGGGCATCAGCTTCGCCAAGGCACTGGCCTTCGCGCTCGACAAGCCGCTAATCGCGGTCAATCATCTCGAAGGCCACATCCACGCCGTTCTTCTGGAGGAGCGTCAGAAGGGCAATCATGAAGTGCAATTCCCTGTGCTGGCTCTGGTTGTGTCGGGCGGACACACTCACTTGTACTTGGCCGCTCAAAAAAACCAGGGTTGGACGTACCAGAACATCGGCCACACTCGCGACGACGCCGCCGGAGAGGCTTTCGACAAAGTCGCCAAACTGCTGGGCCTGGGATATCCGGGAGGCCCGATCATTGACCGCCTCGCTCCGCAGGGTGACCCCAATGCCGTGAAGTTTCCACCTGCGCAAATCAAGCACCGTGACCGTCGCGACCGTCGCGGTGCGCACGAAGTTGAACCTGATCTTCCCCGCTTTGATTTTTCCTACAGCGGCATCAAGACTGCGGTGCTGCGTTACGTCGAAGTTCACGACATGCACGATTCCATTGAAAAACGCCGCAAGGCTCTGGCGGAAATTTCCAAACCCTCGCTCGAAAATTATCTCGCGAATTGCAACAAGCAGACCCTTGATCTGGTTGCGTCGTTTCAGCGCGCGATCGTCGAGGATTTAATTAGCAAGACTTTGGCTGCGGCCCGCGCGCATGACGTGGCCACGCTTTTCGTTACGGGCGGAGTTGCGGCAAATAACGAATTGCGACGGACCTTTGAACAAAAAGGCGCGCAAGAAGGCTTGCCTGTCTATTTTCCATCACGCCCGCTTTCCACCGACAACGCCGCCATGATCGCCGCGGCGGCCTATCCTAAATTCCTGGGAAAAGATTTTGCCGCGATGGATTTCTCAGCGGAAGCCAGTTTCGTCTTGCGCTAGCCGCGTTGCTCCCGCACAAACCGAAAGACGTTGGAGAGACTCGCCTACCGTCCCGCCGCTTGGCCGCGACGTTTCCCCGTCACCGCCTCCAGCGCTTTTTCGAGCTGGCTTTGGATGTCGATGTCTTTGTATATCGCGAAGTCACCGCGCTTCTCTTTCTCATGGAAGCCGCCGGCACGGCCCGCAACAATGACGATGGGGATGGCCGAAGTCCGAGGATTTTTTTTCAGCGCCGTAATCAGTTCGCTGCCCGACATCTTTGGCATTTGCAAGTCGGTAAAGATCAATTCCGGAAGTACTCGCTCAAGAATCTCCAAGGCCTCTAGCCCGTTGGTGGCAGACTCTACCTGAAAGCCGCGTTCTTCCAGAAAGCGGCAGACAGTGTAGCGGATCAACATGGAATCATCGACCACCAGCACCACTGCAGGCATTTGCTTATACGTGCCAGAATGCACTTCTCCGGCCTGCAGACTAGCAGAGCCGTCGCAGCATGAACAAGGCAGAATAGAGATGGTTCGGTTACGTTGGTGCTCTTCAGCTGTAGAACTTCAGATCTAAAGATTCTTCTTAAGATTCTTGAGCTTCGCCCTCAGCGGTTTCCTCAATGCTCATGTCCTTGAGTTCGCTCGATTCGAAGACTTCCCGGCACTCCAGGCATTCAACAAATTCGGCATCCTCGTCGCGGCTCACAATTTGGACGCGAGGATGCTTACACGGCTTGCTGGTGTTTTGAGGTTGCGAGAACGGCTTGGAGGTCATAAATCCGGAAGCGGCGCCCTCACCGAGTAGTCGGAGACGGATTCGCGGGAATTTCCGGTATTTTAGCTTCCCTTGGTTACTTGTCAAGGGCTTCCTTGTTAACTTACGGAGATAAACTCACGGAAAATTGCGATTTGCCCGCATCTCCGCTCCTCAGCATTGGCCTGTTCGCCCCTGCCAGAAATCCGACCAAAACAATCGCCAAGGGCTAAACCATTCAATCTCGGATGGTTACCATTGCGTGCGGATTATTGCTTGTTAACCGTAGGGGGTTGCGCAACCGGGGGTCTGGACGTAGAATCAATTACGACGGAAAAGGTCGCAATTCAACAGACCTTGCTGAACAGACCATGCTGAAGCTAACCAAAAAGGCGGATTATGCTTTGATGGCCATGAAGCATTTGGCCGACCATGCCCATGAGGGAAGTAACAGTGCGAGTGCCAAAGACGTTGCTGATTCGTTCGGGATTCCGCCGGAGGCTCTGGCCAAAATTCTACAGCGTCTGGCAAAAGCTGGTCTGCTGCATTCGCAGCACGGGACGAATGGCGGCTATCGGTTGGCTCGTGCCGCGCACACCATTTCGGCCTTCGAAGTGATTGAAGCTATCGACGGGCCTTTGTTTATCACATCCTGTGTCACGGTTCGAGGGGAATGCGGTCAGAGCAACCGCTGTAACATTCGCGAGCCGCTGCGCAAGGTAAATGACAGCATCGAAGCGGTACTGAAACGCATCAAGATATCACATATGCGAGAAGAGCCGGAATCGGCTCCGGCTACTGCAACCAAGGCCGCGGAATTAGTGACCATCGTTTAGCAGTTGAGTCCGCAGCTTTAGAGAGTTTGGCATTTGACGCAGGTAGGCATTTAGACACGCCAGTTCGGCATTTAAACAGGTAGGAGACGCAATCCATGAGCACCGACGTAAAGATCCCCCAGGAACTCCCGGTTACCAAGCACGCCGCGCCCCAGGGAGTGAAGCTTCCCATTTATATGGACAACCACGCCACCACTCCCATGGATCCCAGGGTGCTGGAAGAGATGCTCCCCTATTTCATGGAGAAGTTCGGCAACGCCGCCAGCCGCAATCATTCGTTCGGATGGGCGGGTGAAGAAGGCGTGGAGACGGCTCGCGAGCGCATCGCCAAGCTGATCGGCGCCACCACCAAGGAAATCATCTTCACCTCAGGCGCCACCGAGAGCGACAATCTCGCCATCAAGGGTGTGGCCGAGATGTACCGCGAGAAAGGCAATCACATCATCACCGCGGTCACTGAGCACAAAGCTGTGCTCGACACTTGTAAGCGGCTGGAGAAGTACGGCTATCGCGTCACCTACCTGCCCGTGCAGAAAGATGGCTTGGTCGATCTGGAAGAGCTGAAGCGCGCCATGGATGACAAAACCATCCTGGTGACCATCATGGCCGCGAATAACGAAATTGGCGTCCTGCAACCGATCACCGAAATTGGCAAACTCTGCCGCGAGCGCGGAATTCTTTTCCACACCGACGCCACGCAAGCAATTGGCAAGGTTCCAATCGACGTGAATAAGCAATACATCGACCTGATGTCGATCTCGGGTCACAAGATGTACGGTCCCAAAGGGGTTGGCGCGTTGTATGTTCGCCGCAAAAACCCGCGGGTACAGCTCGCTGCCCTGATCGACGGCGGCGGCCACGAGCGCGGCATGCGCTCCGGCACGCTCAACGTTGCTGGCATCGTTGGTTTGGGAAAAGCATGCGCCATCGCTTCGGAAGAAATGTCGCGCGAGGCGGTGCAACTATCGAGCCTTCGAGATCGCTTGCGCGACCGCATCATGAACCGTTTGGATGAGACTTACATCAATGGGACCATGGAGCACCGGCTGCCCGGCAACCTGAACATCAGCTTCGCCTACGTCGAAGGTGAATCTTTGCTGATGGGCATCAACGATATCGCGGTTTCCAGCGGTTCGGCGTGCACCTCCGCCACACTTGAGCCATCCTATGTATTGAAGGCTCTCGGCACCGGGGACGACCTGGCGCACAGTTCGATCCGCTTCGGTATCGGCCGTTTCAACACCGCGGCCGAAGTCGATTACGTAGCCGACCGCGTCATCGAGACCGTCGAGCGCCTGCGTGAACTTTCTCCGCTCTACGAAATGGCGAAGGAAGGCATCAATTTGAAAGACGTGAAGTGGGCCGGAGAAGCAGCGCACTAACCTTTGAAATTTTGAATTTTGGAGAGCACACAAATGTCATACAGCGATAAAGTAATCGATCATTACAACAATCCTCGCAACGTTGGCTCAATGGATAAGAGCAGCGCAGATGTGGGCACCGGCCTGGTCGGCGCTCCCGAATGCGGCGACGTCATGAAGCTGCAGATCAAGGTTAACCGCGACACCAACGTCATTGAAGAAGCCAAGTTCAAGACGTTCGGCTGCGGCTCCGCGATCGCATCGTCATCCCTGGCCACCGAATGGGTCAAGGGCAAGACCGTGGACGAAGCCCTCGCCATCAAGAACATGGACATCGTGAAGGAGCTGTCGCTTCCTCCGGTCAAGATCCATTGTTCCGTGCTGGCTGAGGACGCAATCCGCGCCGCGATCGGCGACTGGAAGAAAAAGCAGGAGAGCGCGAAGCCGGTCACCTCTGCGGTTGCTCAGTAGCCTCTCAGCCCCGCAGGGGCGGCATGTGAAAGCCCGACACGGGAGTGCCGGGTATAAGGGCACACGCCGAAGCGAGTCCCGATAGGGACGGCACTGATTCTCGCGGCACTTTAGCCGCTGAGGGACTGCGTCAGGAACTGCAAATGACAACGGCAACCGAACAACCCGCGCACACCGCCACCGCCAAGGGCATTCAGGTCACCGACAAGGCCCTGGTCAAGGTGCGCAGCGCCATGGCGAAGGAAGGCATCTCGCCCGAGCAGGGCGGACTGCGGCTCGGCGTGCAAGGCGGCGGCTGTTCCGGTCTGAGTTATAACGTCCGCTTCGATACTCAGCCCCGCGAGCGCGATCGTATCTTCCAATACGGCGATATTCGCGTGTTCGTCGATCCAAAGTCATTTATCTACCTGCACGGCATGATCCTGGATTATCAGGAAACGTTGATGCAACAGGGATTCGTTTTCGTGAATCCTCAGGCCACGAAGTCATGCGGCTGCGGGACCTCGTTCTCCGCCTAGGCCTTGCTCGTGTGGCTCGGACACTCCTGCCCGAGAGAACTCACCACGAAGCTACGTGACTACGCCGGTGCGGATTTGCTCGTGCCATTGTTTTACAGAAGTATGACTTTACAGCAGCTATGACGTCTTTGACCGAAATTACCGGGAAGCCCGCACCTGAGGAAACTCAGTCCTGCTGGTCGTGCGGGACCATGCGCGCAGTGCATTTCTGCGAGGCGTGCGGCAAGGTTCAACCGCCGGCTCCAGTCGACTATTTCACTTTCTTCGCTCTGCCCCGCAAGCTGAATTTCGACGTCGCCGCGCTGGAGAAAGATTTTTACGAATTGAGCCGCAAGCTGCATCCCGATCTCAATGCCCGCGCCAATAGCCAAGAGCAAGAGTGGACCCTGCAACAGAGTTCCCTGCTCAACGACGCGTATCGAACCTTGAAAGATCCCATCAAGCGCACCCAGTATCTCTTGCAACTGGAAGGCGTGGAACTGGAAGAGCAATCGAAGACCGCGACGGAAAGGGCTCGGTCTACCGGCGAAATCAAGAAGCAGATCGTTCCTCCGGATTTGCTGGAAGAAGTTTTCGAGCTGAACATGCAGCTGGAAGAATTGCGCATGCATAAGAAAATGGGCGAGGACGATCCCGCCCTGATCGAGGAAATCGGCCGCCAGAAGCTTGAGCTGGAAGAAAAACAGGAAGCGCTCCTCCATGAGTTGAAGGATCGCTGGAACATGTGGGATGGAATGATCCAGCGCGAGCAGAACGGCCAGCCCGTCTCGGAAGAAGAGCGCAAGCAGGAGCGCGACAAAATGGTGGACCTGCTGAACCGCCGTAACTACATCCGCAATTTGGTCAGGGATGTGAGTGAGGTGCTGGAGAGCAGCTAGCAATTAGCCGTTAGCGTTTGGCTAATTGCCAATTGCTAATTGCTGGACTCAGCTTGAAATCAAATTCATGGCTACTGATCGCATCGTCGGCATCGACCTCGGCACCACGAACTCTCTCGTGGCCTTCATGCAAGGGGAAAGCCCCGTAGTAATTCCGGGCGATGATGGCTTGAATCTTGTGCCCTCAGTGGTAGCGCTCGATGAGAAAAATCAGCCCGTCATCGGCAATGCCGCCCGTAAATATCTAACCGAAACTCCGGAACGCGCGGTCTACTCCATCAAGCGCCTGATGGGACGCGGCATTGACGATATCCAGGAAGAATTAAAGTTTTTCCCCTTCCGCTTGGCCGAAGATCTGCAACCTGGCGAAGTCCTGCGCATTAAACTCGGCGAGAAGACATTCACCCCGCCTGAGATTTCCGCGCTTATCCTGCGCCAACTGAAGCGCAATGCCGAGCGCTTTTTCGGAGCGCCGGTCACGAAGGCCGTCATCACCGTGCCCGCCTACTTCAACGATGCCCAGCGTCAAGCTACCAAGGACGCCGGCCGCATTGCAGGCCTCGAAGTCCTGCGGCTGGTAAACGAGCCCACTGCCGCTTCTCTGGCCTACGGTCTCGACAAGAAGCAGAACGGCATCATAGCGGTTTATGATCTCGGCGGCGGTACTTTCGATGTTTCCATCCTCAAGTTGCACGACGGAATTTTTGAAGTCATCGCCACCAATGGCGACACGCATCTCGGCGGCGATGACATCGATAACCTCCTGATCACGATTGCGCTCGACGACACACTCGGTGACTTGGGCCTCGATCTTCGGCATAACGACCTCCGCCGCAACGCCGAAGCTGTGCAGGCCATTCGCAAGGCCGTGATCGAGGCTAAGATTGCACTCTCATCGCAACCTTCGGTAAAGCTCGATGTTGAATTGCCCGGCGGAAAGCGCTATCTGCGCGAAATCACCCGCGAGCAATTCGAACAACTGATCCAGCCCATCATTGATCGTACTGTCAGTCCTTGCAAACAAGCGCTGAAGGACGCTGGCCTCAAGCCCGAACAAATTGACGAAGTAGTCCTCGTCGGCGGCTCCACGCGCATCCCCAAAGTTCGCGCTCTGGTGAAAGAACTGTTTCACCGCGAGCCGCACATCGATTTAAATCCCGATGAAGTGGTCGCGCTCGGCGCGGCGGTGCAAGCCAACATTCTTGGCGGCGGCTCCGAAGCTACGGAAAACATGTTGCTGCTCGATGTCACGCCCTTGTCGCTCGGCATAGAAGTTGCGGGCGGCGTCACCGACAAAATTATTCTGCGCAACTCGACCATTCCGGCGTCCGCTACACAGCACTACACTACCCAAATCGACGGTCAGGCCAACGTCGCCATCCATGTTCTTCAAGGCGAGCGCGAATTGGCGAAAGATTGCCGTTCGCTGGCGCGCTTCGATCTCAAGGGCATTCCAGCCATGGCGGCGGGCATGGCGCGCATCGAGGTCAAATTTCTTATCGACGCCAACGGCATCCTGCACGTCTCGGCGCGCGAGCAGCGCAGCGGCAAGGAATCCGAGATCCAGGTTCAGCCCAGCTACGGACTCACCGATGAACAAGTCGAAGGCATGATTCTCGACTCGTTTGACAGCGCGGAAGAAGATTTCCGGCAGCGTCAGCTCATCGAAGCGCGCAACGAAACCGCGACCATTCTCGCCGCGCTGGACAAAGGCAAAAAGAACCCAGCCTGGGGCCACCTCACAACCGACGAGAAAAAGAAGATCGCTAAGATGGAGAAAGCTTTGGCCGCGGTAAATGGCGAAGACGATTATCAGGCGATCCGCAAAGCCATCGACGCGCTGAATCAAGGCACTACGCGGTTGGCGGAATTAATGATGGACAGCGCTGTTACTTCCGCGCTAAAAGGCAAGACCATGGAAGAAGCCGACATGGGCGAAGGCCCCACGGCGCCGCATCCCATGGCCAAAGCAGAATTCGAATAAGTAGCGCCGGCGTCTCGCCGGCTGTCGCGATGGCGTCTCGCCCTCGCATTGTAAGCAAGAAGGATTTGAGGAGTCGCAAATGTCTGAAGAAAAATCGCAAGGCGCCGGCACAGCCACCGAAGAAGCTCCCGGCGAAAATACGGTTCAGATCACGTTCCTGCCCGAAGGCAAGACGGTGCAGTTCGAACACGGCAAGCTTCCCTACGAAGATCACGGCAAGGAAGAGTCGATCCTCGACATCGCGCTCAACTACGGCGTCACGCTCGATCACGCCTGTGGCGGCAACTGCGCTTGCACCACTTGCCATGTCTGGATCAAAGAGGGCGCCGAAAATCTTTCGCCCATGGACGACGATGAAGCCGACCGCCTGGACATGGCCGCCGACCTCCAGTTAAACTCGCGTCTCGGTTGCCAGGTTCAGATCACAAAGCCGGGGAAAGTCGTGGTCGAGATCCCCGCCTGGAATCGCAATTACATTTCGGAAGAACATCACTGATTTTCGGTGGAGCGCCAGCGTGAACGAACAAGACTTCAGTTTTCGTCTTCGGAACTCTCGGAAATCGCGTTTGAATGTTTATCTGGAGCCTTGGGGGGAGGCTTATGTTTTATTACCGGGCAAGCACCTGCGAGTCGAAGTCAGAGGTCCCGTCGGCGAGGCCCCAAACAATATGCTGCAAATTGAGTCGAACGAAGATGGCATCATAATATGGGGCTGGTCAGGTTCTGGCGTCACTGCCCTCACTTCGTGATCCAGCAAGACCTCAGCTAGGAGATTTTTCATGCCAAAAGTGCTCACTTGGGACGATGCTGAAGACATCGGCATCCTCCTGTCCGAAACTCATCCCGAACTCGATCCGCTCACCGTTCGCTTCACTGATCTTCACCGCTACGTAACTGAGCTGCCCGACTTCAAGGGTGATCCGAAAACTTCCAACGAAGGCAAGCTCGAAGCCATTCAGATGGCATGGCACGAAGAATTTCAGGACCGCACTCAAGCCTAGACTGCCAAGCCCAGACCGCCAAGCCTAGACCGCTTCCAAGTCGCCAATTTTTTTACATCTTCATGACAACTTCCTGACAACTGTGGCGCGGGGAGATTCTAATCTTCCACCTAACAGTTGAGGCGAGCGCCATCAGCAAAGTTCTCGCTCCCGCTCAACTTCTCTCTCCGTCCAACTGCAAAGGGCACGGCGTTCATCCGTGCCCTCTTTTTAATGCCGATTGCAGATTAATGCTCTACCCAACTGCCGCCGGAACGGGTTCCTCTACGCTGGCCTCGCGCAGAAACTTTGCCGATTCCTCCGGCGGAGTCGGGTTGATGTAGAACCCAGTTCCCCACTCGAATCCTGCTGTCTTGGTGAGTTTCGGCATGAACTCCATGTGCCAGTGGTAATGGTCGTTGGTCGGATCCTGCGCCGGCGAAGTGTGAATTACCAGATTGTAAGGAGGATTATCCAGCACGCGGTCGGCCTTGGTCAGCAACGACTTCAGCGCCTTGGCCAGGTTCTCAAACATGTGCGAGGACGAATTCTCGAACGCCGATTCATGCTGCTTGGGTAGAATCCAGGTTTCAAACGGGAAGCGTGGCGCGTAAGGGGCGATCGTCAGAAAGTTTTCGTTCTCGGCGACCACGCGGCTTCCGTTTTCCGTCTCCTGCCGGATAATGTCGCAAAAAACGCAGCGCTCTTTATAAAGAAAATATTGCTTGGCGCCTTCCAGTTCCTGGACGACGTTAATCGGAAGAATCGGCAGAGCGATCAGTTGCGAGTGCGCATGCTCGAGCGAGGCTCCCGCAGCTTCCCCATGATTCTTGAACAGCAGGATGTATTTGAACCGGCGGTCTTTCTTCAGGTCGAGAATGCGGTCGCGAAACGTCCACAGTACGTCTTCAATCCGCTTGGGAGGCAGCGTCGCCAGGCTCGCATTATGGTCCGGCGTCTCGATAATTACTTCGTGCGCGCCAATGCCGTTCATGCGGTCGAACATACCCTCGGCTTGGCGGTTCAACGTGCCTTCAATGCCCAGGGCCGGAAACTTGTTCGGCACCACGCGGACTGTCCATCCCGGAGTATCTCGTTGCGACGTGGGCCCACCATTCGATCCGGGGCGATAAGCCTGAATCTCGGGCGGCGTCTTACCTTCGTTCCCGTAGCAAAAAGGGCAAAAACCGCCCTTTAACTTGACGTTTTCCCGCGCAAAATCCGTCGGACGCTTGGCGCGATCCGTAGAAATAATTACCCAACGGCCAACAATAGGATCTTTTCTCAGCTCAGGCACTCACTAACCTCTTTAATCGGGATCGACGAATCTCCTATCTTACGCCGCCAGAGAAGAATTACGAAACACTTCGATCTGCGGCTGGCTGGCGTTTGACCGCTGATAGTATACGCTGACCACATCGAACCGCCACTGGCACGAAAGTGGGAAGCGCCGCAGATATTCCCGCGCTACCGCTGCGATCTGGCGCCGCTTATGCCGGTCCACAGCCGCTTCGCCGGGCTTTACATCGTGCGTGGTCCGCGTCTTCACTTCGACGAAGCACAGCACATCATCGTCCCATCCGATCAGGTCAATCTCTCCCCGGCACCGCGCCGAACGGAAGTTCCGCGCGACCATCGTATAGCCGAGCTTTCTCAGATGGAAGTAAGCCGCTTCTTCTCCCCGGCGCCCCGTGCGGTGATGAGCGGCAATCTTCTCTGCAGGCAGAGTCTGATCCGCGACCCAGTCCAGGAATTGAAGCACCGCCCGCGTGAGACGGCCAGAAAACATGCGCCGGAAAAATATAACGGCAGAAGGCATGAAGAGGTCTCCCTGATCACTGTAGTCGGCCCAGCCTGTGATGCGTGTGACCCTCAAGCAAATTGAGCGGGAGGAAAGCGGCTGTTCATCCCAAACTGGGAAGTGACGGGCTCCCGCCGCGCACCTCTGTCTGCCGTTTCGGCCTACGTCCCATCTTTATGAAATTGCAGCGCCATTCTTTCGCGCAAAAACGCCGGCGCTTACCGCGAAGTGCAACTGTAACCTTCGGGAGTTTGGGCCTTGTATGCGTTCAGCTGAGTCACGGTCGTCTGGATGCGCCGGTTCAGCGCTTTCACTGCCTGAAGAAACTGTTCGGAGTTCTGATTGAGCTGTTTAATCTCCTGCGCTCCGAGATAATCGGCGTAGATGTCATAACCGGACCCCATCAGGGAACCGACAGACTTAATGAAAGAGGTAGATTCAGGCGAGAGGCGCAACGCATGTTGAACCGCAGGATCGCCCAGCAACATGTCAGCAAGTTGTTGGACGCCCTCCATCGCGCCCTTCAGATCATCGGGCTTCTTGTGGGTCCACTCGAAAAAGTCGCGCTCGTTCGCCAGTTCGCTGAGATGCTTCTTGTCGATTTCGGCGCGCCTTAACGCATCGTTCAGCCGCGCTTTATTCAAATCCAGCTGTTCAAATTTCTTTTGCAGATCGCCAACTTCTGATCCTTTTTTATTTGAGATCTCCAGATACAGGTTTTCTATTTCCTTGTCCTGGCCTTTGATCAATTCCTGAAGATGGTCGGTCAGTTTTTCGCCGGCATAGTCGCGCACCATGTCGAGTCCGCGCTTCAGGGCATCGTCGGAATCGTCGTCGATTTCTTTCTCCCACTCTTCACGGTTTTGCGACTGCGTTTCCTGGGTGCGCATCAGGCGGCGGAGGGCATCCTGAGCCTGAACCAGCTGGGTGCAGAGCTGCGGCGCGGTCTGCTTGAGCGGCGTTGTGGGAACGTTCACCGGTGCGCGAGCTAGCACTGGAGATGCTGCCAAGGTCTGCACAGGTCTGTCTGCCGGGACCGGAGCGGGTGAGGTACGGAGAAGATTTGTTTGTGAATGCGTAGCGTGGCTAAGGTCGACCACCGACGTATCATTCGCCGTCGTGGAAGGCGCCAATGCCGCCAGTGCTCCAGCGGCCCTGGTGCGACTGAGTGAGAGTGTGGCCTGCGCGTTGTCGAATATTCGCTGGCCTGCCGCGGCCGCGTTCTCATCCGTCTTCGCCGCTTGAACCATCTGACTGTAAGCCTGCTGTTGCGCTTCGGTCGCCGTAGTGGAATCCAATTTGCTGCGCGCCATATCAAGCACAGCGTGGTCCGCCTCCACGCTGGCTTGCTGATTATTCAATTGCTGTTGCGCCGTCTTGGCGTCGGCAGCGGCATGGTCGTAATCCTGCACCGCTTTCTGAAAAGTCTGCGCCTGCGGCTCCTGAGAAGTGGTGATCTGAGAATTCTTCTGCGCGGCTTCCAGCGCCGTGTCCTGCGCCATGTCGCGTTCCGGTCCTGAAAGCTTTTCGGCAGCTTGCGCAAGTTGCGGAGCCTGATTCGGTTGAACTCCATCCAGATAAATGCCAGGCAGTCCGGGTATTCCTGGGCCGGTCGTTCCCGTGCCCGCACCCGATACAAGATTCGGGTTCGCTGATGACCCCGCGCCACCATTCGTTGCTCCGTTCGCCGCTCCATCTGCCGCGTCCGAGCCCGCCGGCCCGCCTACATATATGCCGGGAAGACCCTTTAATCCGTACGAGGTCGGAGTCGCGGGACTCATTTTGAGCTTCAGGCCGTCGGGTCCGCCGGAGTTCATGCTCATGCTCTTCAATTCCAGGTCGGTGCTGGTGTTCATCGCTTTCAGCGTAAGGCCGAACGCCACTCCCTCAAGCTTCAGTTGGCGCTGCAGGCGGGCGAACATGGCATCAATACGTTGCTGCTCGGCAATACGCCGCTGGCGTTCCAACTCCTGCTGACGTTGGCGTAGTTGCTGTTCCATCAGTTGTTGTTGCGCCATGATTTGGCGTTGGCGTTCCGTATCGGACGCGCTGTTAGCGAACAAAGAGACCAGGAAAGAATTGGTTGCATGTTGCATGAACACGCCGACATAAGGATTCTTGATGTTCATGATCATGGCGTTCGCGCCCATGCTCACCAGGTCCTGCGTCAGATTGCCGGTAGCCACGGGAATGTCGGTGCCTGGGGCAGCCGCACTGTCCGATGTACATGTGCAAGCAGACGAATTGGGGGCGCTTTGCCGCGCCGATTCACACTGGGCGCGGGTTACGCCGGATTGGCTGCGAGTCCCGCTCATGCCGCCCATAGTCTGACCGCACTGCCAGCCGGTGCAGCGGTATGTGTAGGAGCAAGTGTCCGCCCGAAGAGACACTGCACACAGGAAGAACGCCAGGCAGCAGAGTACCGTCGGAAGGATTGAGTTCCGCGATGACCGAATCAACCCAACAAAATATCTGACCACAGCGAATTCGCCGAACTTTGCCATGCCGATCTTTGCCATGAGGTTTCCCCGCGAGCGTTTGGGGTTGATACGGCCTAGTCAATTTGCCCTCCCGAAACAACGCGCGCATGGAGTATGAGATTAGAAGAAAGACCGGGCAAGATTACCGTTGGGGAATTCGAATACTCCCAGCTTAGGGACTGCGGCGACGAGGTTATCTGTGGAAGTTACGAAAGGAACCCATACCGGAGCTTTCTTGTGGCGTTCGGCGCGGCTCGCCTTATAGCTTTGAAGCTTAGCTATCTAACCTTAGCTATCTAAGCTTAACTATCTGACGATACGGAGAACGATCCACATGAGTGGCACAAAACAAAACTTCGCAGTTGCGGCGTTTCTGTTGGCAATGACGGCAATGACTCCTTCAAGCCTTTCCTCGCAAATCGCCATGGGCAGCGCCCGGCAAACAAGCAAAGGAAGGCACGAGAAGGTCGCAAGCGATAAGGCGGAAGCCACGAAGTGGATTAACGAGTCGATGAAGCGCTGGTATTCGATCGAGCAGTTTGACGACCAGTATCTGCGATTCACGTCGGCCGACAGACGATTTCATTTTGGCATCGCTCTGGCCCGTGTCATCTCCGTCAGAATGGGCGGCGATGCTGCGCGTCCCGGCTATTGCACCGTGAGCTGGCAGGATTACAGCCACGATAGCGAAGACTGCATTCCAATCTACGGTGCCGACAAGTTTGAAGCCGGCCTGCGTTTTCTTTCCGACGCGGCCCGCGAGCAGGAACAAGCTCAACAAGACGCCGCCCTGCAGCAGTTCCGCGCGCAGGCCAAGACTTGGCGCGAGGCTGCGGCAAAACCGGCAATGCCGGAAGGTGCGCGCGAGCATCAGGTGTTAGCCGAGTACGCGTTCAAAGAGAAAGAAACTGAAAAAGCCATTCGCGAATACCAGGCTGCCTTGGATATTTTCCCAACTTGGCCGGAAGGGCAGTTCAATCTCGCAACTTTGGCGGGCGAGCGGAAGTATTACGATACTGCCATTTTTCACATGAAACAGTATCTGGAACTGTCGCCCGATGCAGCGGACGTTCAAGCCGCCAAAGACAGCATCATTATCTGGCGCGACAGAATTAGCACCCTGATTCAGGCGGCGGAAAACAATTCTGCTCCCCCGCAGGGGAAAGCGTTCCTGCGTCATACGTCGGCGAAATGAACTGAAGTCTATACAGGTGGGAGCCGGTGAAGAACTGGTGACACGATGCTCGTCACTGGGATTGTCCGCTCCAAGTCCGTCCGCCGCAAGTCCTCTAGTTCGCTGCACTTAGAGGCATATGTACATATACTCGCATGCATACGTGGTTGCATGCACAAATGTTCCGCGCGGAACATTAAGACACATGTTCCGCCCGAATCCGGAGGCCGAAGGTCGAACGCCGGAAGCCATCCTTTTTTGCTACTTGCCCACCTGCTGAATGCACTCTTCCAGCACGTCCATGGCAACGTCGGCTTCTTCTTTCGTGACCACGAGCGGAGGACAGAGGCGGATCGTGCTGGGACCGCAACCGAGGAATAGGACTCCGTGTTCGAAGGCGCGCTCGACAATTTTGTCGCGTTCTGCGGCGGCGTATTCTTTGGTCGCTTTGTCCTTCACAATGTCGACGCCGATCATCAGGCCGCGGCCGCGCACATCGCCTACGAGTTTCAACTTAGCAGGCCAGGTTGCCATGCGCTTCATCATGTGCCCACCTACTTCGGCGGAGTGATCGAGCAGATTTTCTTTTTCGATTACGTCGAGCGTAGCCAGAGCCGCAGCAATGCACACCGGATTGCCTCCAAAAGTGGAAGCGTGCGAGCCCGGAACCCAGTCCATGATTTCGGCGCGCGTCATGGTGATGCCAAGCGGCATGCCTGACGCGATGCCTTTCGCGATGCAAATCATGTCAGGCTCGACGCCGGTGTGTTCCACGGCCCACCACTTGCCCGTACGTCCCACACCGCTTTGTACTTCATCGAGAACCAACAGGATTCCGTGACGGTCGCAGATGCGGCGCAGTTCCTG
Organism: Acidobacteriota bacterium; assembly: GCA_013289765.1. Classification (GTDB taxonomy): domain Bacteria; phylum Acidobacteriota; class Terriglobia; order Terriglobales; family Acidobacteriaceae; genus Sulfotelmatobacter. Next base: position 14,930 of record JABCZI010000013.1, on the reverse strand, counting down.
CATAAAAATAGTAGGCGCGACCACGTATCCGCCCTCGCCCTGCACTGGCTCAACGAAGATTGCGGCGACTTCTTCGGGCGCGAGCGTGGTCTTGAAAAGCTTCTCTTCGATAAAGCGCGCGCAACTGAGAGCGAAGGCGTCGGGATCTTGCGTCGCGTCTTTGCGTCCGCGATAGAGGTCGGGATACGGAATGTGAGTCACGCCCGGCACCAGCGGCCCAAAGCGGCGCCGCTGCTGCGGCTTCGATGCCGTTAGCGAGAGAGCGCCCATCGTGCGTCCGTGAAATGCGCCGAAGAACGCGATAATGTTCTGGCGCTTGGTGTGATAGCGCGCCAGCTTCAGCGCGCATTCAATGGCCTCCGCGCCGGAGTTGCCGTAGTAAATTTTGTGCGGGCCAGGCATGGGGGCGATCTTCGACAGGCGCTCGGCGAGCTGGATCATGCTCTCGTAATAAAAATCCGTGCCCGACATGTGGATGAGTTCCCCCACCTGCCTCTGCATGGCGGCCACAACGTGGGGATGGCAGTGCCCAGTCGAGACCACGGCGATGCCTGCGGAGAAATCATAGAACTCGTTGCCGTCGACGTCAGTGATGACGATGCCGCGTCCGCTCTTGGCGACGAGTGGATAGGAGCGCGTGTAGGACGGGGAAATATATTTCTCATCGCCTGCGAGCACGCGCTGGGCGTTCGGGCCGGGCAGCGCCGTCTTGATCTTTGGTCCTGCGGTAGCGGGCGTCATTAGTGTTTTCGTGGTCATGGAATCCTCCGGAGAATCGTCGTTGGTCGATCGTCGTTAGTCGATCAGGTTGGTCGTTGGCATGAACCCGCAGAAAAATCTCGTGAAGAGAATTGCCAGCGAACCGATTTGCTTGGAGGATTTGTTAGTCGCTACCGAACAGGCTGGGACGGAGACGCGACGGAAGATTCGCGCGATAGCGGCGCGGGCACACCAGGCAGTGCAGCCAGCATTCGGGTAAATGCGAATTGGGTTGGTTGCGCAGCATCGCGGACGGACGTCATTCCTCAATGATTATAGCTTGAGGTAACGCTGCGCGTAACCCCCTTCGTGGTTACTATCGTCAGCGAATGCTTCCGGGGCTCAGCTCAAGACGATCAGACTTCCGGCCGCGACAGCCGCGAGCCGCTGTCCCCAGCGCTGATCGCCTTTCTGTCGGCAGGCCTACCTGTTTCCGATGTAAGTTGTACTTATGCAGATTTTCAATGATTACCGATCCTGATGTCCCGTTTCTTAAAGGGATCCAGCAGCTTAGAGGAGCACCTCATGGCAATTCCGTATTACCACGTTGATGCATTCACGGGCGAACTCTTTGCAGGTAACCCAGCGGGGGTCTGCATCCTTTCCGCTTTTCTCGCGGATAGCGTCATGCAGAAAATTACGGTTGAGAACAGGCACAGCAACACCGCTTTTGTTGTTCCTCGCGCTGACGGTGATTTCGACTTGCGCTGGTTTACACCCAAAATCGAGGACGACCTGTGCGGGCATGCGACTTTGGCATCCGCCTATGTGCTCGCGCTGCGAAAGCACAAGGTGTGGCCGGTTCGCTTTCACACCCGCAGCGGAGTGTTGACCGTCGCCCAGGACGGAGACAGGTTTGAAATGGACTTTCCCGCCAGGCCACCTCAAGCATGTGAGACACCAGTTGACCTGCTGTCAGCCCTGGGCTTGAAAGCGGCCCTGGTAATGAAATCGCGCGATTACCTCGTGGTGGTGGATCAGGCTGAACAAGTGCGAGCGCTCTCTCCCGATATTGCCGCTCTTCGCAAACTGGACGCCGGAAGCGGAACGATTGTTACCGCCCCCGACGGGGGCGAGGTGGATTACGTGTACCGATTTTTTGCACCCTCGATCGGGATCGATGAAGACCCCGCGACCGGCTCGATACACTGCACCATGGCTCCATATTGGGCGGGGCGGCTGGGTAAGGACACGTTTCATGCGCAACAACTCAGCGCCCGCGGGGGGTCCGTGCAGTGCACAATCGACGGCGCTCGCGTGAAGATCGCCGGCCGGGCACGCCTGTACCTTCACGGCACGCTCGAACTTTAAAGCGTTTGCCTCCAGAGCAAGAACCTAACAACGCACGGTCAATCAATTCGTAGCAATTTGCTTTTAAGGCGACGAGTACCACCGCACTGGACCCTGCGGATCATTCTGTCCAGATCGAGATTATGTACTTGACTCAATGAGCTTCCTCTGCTAAATTGTCTACATGCTTTACTTTGATGGCTTTGGCGGCTTCTTCGGGAAATTGGAATCATCCAAGTGCTTGCGTGCGGCTTCGAGCACCTTCGGATGGAACACTCCCTCAGCTAATTCGTCGCTAGTCATCTTCGCTGGATGCTTCTTAAACTTCGGCTTCTTCATGGTGACCCTATGACCTCTGCTCCCGTAAATTTGTGCGCCCTGATCGACAAGTACAGCACCGACGAGCATTGCCGCGAAGCTCTGACGCATCTCCGCTGGCCTGAGGGCGTGCGCTGCCTAAAGTGCAAGAGCGATAACGTTGCGCCAGTATCCGACCGTAAAGTGTATGTGTGCTATTCATGCGACTACCAATTCTCTGTGACCGTGGGAACGATCTTCCACGATACACATCTGCCGCTTACCAAGTGGTTTCTCGTCACCTATTTGATTACCGAATCGTGCAAAGGGATTTCCGCTAACCAGATCAAGCGAATGCTCGGCATCTCGTACAAGACGGCGTGGTATCTCTGCCACCGCATCCGCAAAGCAATGGAAGAGTCGGACCATAAACTCGCTGGCACCGTGGAGATTGACGAGATGTACATCGGCGGTCACACGAAGAACGCGGACAAGTGGAAGAAGCACGCGCCTGTCGTCGGCATCCGTGAGCGTGGCGGACACCTTCACTTCATCTCTGCCGCGAACCTGAATCAAGACAAGATCAATGAAATTATCGCTCGGAACGTTGACAAGACCGTGGATGTCATCATGACTGACGAATCGAAGCTCTACAACTTCGAGACGACGAAGTATCGCGGCAAGCACAAGACGGTGAATCACAAGTCCGAAGAATATGTCCGCTACGAAGGCGGATTGTGCGTCACCACAAATGCTATCGAATCCGCGTTCTCGTTGTTCAAGCGTGGTGTCGTGGGCGCGTGGCATAAAGTTTCTGTAAAACATCTTCCCGCCTACCTGCAAGAAATGACGTGGCGTTTTAACAATCGCAAGAATCAATTCCTGTTTCGGGACACGCTCCAACGCCTGCTCGCCTCGGAAAACCTTGAATATAAAGACCTTGTAAAAGCTGCATAAATTTGCGCAGGGTCACATCCTCTGGTAATACACAATTGCGGACGGTTTCTGCTAATGTTGTTGACAGGAGACTGGTTGTAAGACAAAATTCCCCCTCGTACAAGTTCTCCATTTTTAAGATTCGAGCATCCAATAGGGGCGGAGGGCTTCCATCCGGTGTCAGTACTAGAGAAAATTTTCGGCGAAAATAAAAACGACAGTGCTTCCAAGGTTCTGGAAATACCAGTCTTGGCGCGTTTGTGGCGTGAAGACAAAGTATGGAATGGGGAAGCAGTAGATCTTCCTGTTGCCGTTTTTGGCGATACATTTGAGGCCGCAGTTGCCAATTTACAGGATGCGGTAATGTCCCACCTTGAAGCTCTGCAAGAAATCGGCAAGTTGGATGAGACCGCCCACATCCTGCGTGCCTGTGCGCGAAACCATCGCGTTAGCATTGATGAGATGGGGTCGAACCAGCCATTTGTAAAGTTCAATGCAGGACTCCAAGACCATAAAGTGGTGTGCATAGCCTAACCATGGTGCAACTCCCAGCGCACCTAACCTGGGAACAACTCCTGTGCGTAGCCCACAAACTCGGCTACGGTCCGTCCAAGCACAAGAAACGTGGTTCGGCGCGAGACTTCGTCAACGTTGATCGAGACCCACCGATTGTTACCTTCCATGAACCACACGGTAATCACACTATTCCTCGCGGCACGATGGGCTTGTACATAAGCAAGCTTAAACTTTCCAAAGAAGAGTTCGCCTCGCTGCTTGAAGGATGCTGACAACCTCGAATACAAAGAACTGACGAAAACCGCTTAGCGATGATCAGAGAAGTCGTGACAAAAATGCCAAACTTCCGGATCAAATGCCGGGTGCTGCAATGCTATGCACCTGTGTATGTAATGGGAGCCTGTCGGATCAATCCAACTCAGAGAGTCGAATAAATACAAAACCTCGGTTCCTTTTGCCAATTTATCTATGTCGTCTTGTGTGACGACGCGATCAGACTCAGCGGTATACCAAAATTCTGTATGTCCTCCATTTGGGATTGTGCCGACGCCTGGAGTAGCTCGCTTGAGTATCTGCTTAAATTTGGTAGTGAGTTCTTTTTCAGTTTCCTTCGTCTCATTTGGAGCTAAATAGACAGCGGCCATCCCCTTAGCGCGATCAGCTGTCACCGCTCCGTCGTTCAACCAATATAGATTGAGTTGTACTGTCGCTCCCGGCACAAAGGCCAATCTACGTCCAGTAGGCAGCCCGTTTACTGCTTCACTAAGAGCCGACTCTAGCTTCTCGAATCGAAGGAGAGAGGCTGCAAGCTGTTGTGGCGGATTTACGGTAACAGCAGGAGGATTTACTACCACAGTAGGAGGATTATTAGCGATGGTTTGAATCCCGGCATTTGTGCTCTGCTGTCCCTGCTTAAGGTCGGCCAGATCACGCGAAATCTGACTGCCGCGATACGCAGCAATTCCAACAGACACAACTCCCACCAACGACGCGATGGCAAATAGCCATTCGTAGAGCTTTTTCCGTTCTTCTTTCACTCCATCCACCGTCACCCGCCATCCCAAGAACCCAGTCAAGCCCTGTGCAAGAGCAGCCAACACAGGAAGCGCAATATCCCAAAACATCGCGAAACCTCCGTCCGGGTCGAATATCCCTCGACCCGAGGGAGATTACGCCCTTACTCACATTGAGTCAAGGTGATAATCTCGGTCCAGATGGTCGGCAATCCTTCCTTTATCGCTTAAGCAAGGGTTTGCCCGTCACTCAGACGCTAATACGACGTTATAATGTCGTCATGTCAGCGGGGCATGACTCTCTTCTCTATGCGCGCGTCGAAACAATCCTCGCTGGCGAGATTACCGATGGAGACCTTCAAGTCGGTGACCAACTGCCGACCGAAGACAGCCTCATTGCGCGATTCGGGGTCAGTCGCATCACCGTCCGTCGGGCTATTCAGAATCTTGTGAGCCGCGGTCTTGTCGAGATTCGTCGCGGCAGGGGCACATTCGTCGCTGGGCGAAAGATTACGCAGGACCTTAAAGAGCTGAGCGGATTTGTAGAAGATATGCACGCACTTGGCCGCAAGCCAACGGCCCGCGTAATCGGTAAGGAAATTGTAACTGCCAACGCGACTGTGGCACGGCAGCTTGAGCTGACAAGAGGCGAGCGCGTCGTCAGAATTCGTCGCGTGCGCCTGGGAAACGGCGTTCCACTCTCCTTCGACGAGACTTACCTACCCTTGGAGATCGGCAAGAAGATCATGACCCACAATCTAAAGGTCGAGCCCATTTTTTCGCTCCTTGAACGCAAATACGATATTCCGCTGATCGAGGCGGAGTACAAATTGGACGCAGGTGGCCGCTGAGAACGAAGTTGCCAGGGCGCTAAAAGTGAAAGCAGGGAGCCCGATTTTTCGCATTGAACGAACTTACTCGACAGGCAGCCGTCCAGTCGATTACGAAACACTCTACTACCGCAAAGGTTACAGACTGTTGAGAACTCTTTTGCCGACATCTCGCGATCGGGACCTGGGATGCCGGGGGATGAAACAGACACCGCAGCGACCTTCCTTTAAGACAGCGCTGCGTTTCTGGTGCAAGCTGGGATGGATCAGCTTCGGCGGTACAGCCGCACACATCGCGATCATGCACGACGAGTTGGTGGAGAGGAAGCGGTGGATCAGCAACCGAAGCTTCCTTCATGCGCTGAGCCATTGCATGATGCTTCCCGGACCCGAAGCTCAGCAGCTTGCGATCTATATCGGGTGGAAGCTTCATGGCAAGCGGGGCGGCATTGTTGCCGGAACACTTTTTGTGCTGCCTTCCATGTTTGTTCTGCTGGCACTCAGTGTGGTCTATGTCAGATTCGGTAGCTTGCCTTGGATTGCCGCGATGTTCAATGGCTTAAAACCCGTTGTCATCGCCTTGGTGATCGTCGCCCTGCAGAAAGTTGCCAGAAGGGCCGTGCGCGGACCGATTCAAGGGGCCGTCGCAGTAGCTGCGTTTGCAGCGATGTTCTTCTTTGAGGCCTCGCTGGTCACAGTGATGCTCAGCGCCATTGCTCTGGGAATCGCTCTCACGGCGGTGCGGCCCGGCCTTCTCCACCGCCCCGGCAAAGCAAGCGCCGAAGAGGACAAGGACGAAGAGAGCTATTACATCCGCAGTAGTTCGGGCGCGACGAAACCTATCTCTCTTTTGTGGCCGACGATGAAGTTGGCTGCGGTTGTCCTGATTCTCTGGCTGCTGCCGTTGCCGCTGTTCTACTTCTTTGCTGGGGACTTCCATTTTTGGCGGGGCCTCGCGCTGTTTTTTACCAAGACCGCCTTCGTGACTATTGGCGGCTCATATACGGTAATTCCCTACGTAGCTCAGGTTGCGGTGTTGAAACTTCGTTGGCTGAGCAGGCTCCAAATGATGGACGGTTTCGCACTCGCCGAGACAACTCCAGGCCCTCTGATCATCGTAGTAGCCTTTGTCGGATTCCTGGCCGGGTACAACCACTTCCACGGTTCATTGTGGATGGGAACCTTGGGTCTGCTGGCGACGACCTTCTATACCTTTCTGCCGTGCTTCTTCTTCGTATTCGCGGGAGCGCGGCTGGTGGAAAGAACCCAAGACAACCGTATGATCGGAGGCGTCCTGGAACTGATCACCGCCGTTGTGGTCGGCGCGATCTTAGATCTAACGCTATTTCTAGGGAAAGCGGTGATCTTCCCATCAGGAGGTGCAGGTCTCAAGCAACTCAATGTGATCTCTTTGATCGAGGTGATATTGTCGCTCCTCCTACTCCAAAGATTCAAACTAAAGGTGATTCCCCTGATCCTATTGGGCATCGGGTTCGGTTCTATTCGTTATTTCCTGGGCTTTTGACAGCGATTCGACGAAATTCCCAGATAGTCGGCTAGCCAACGGTTAACATAGAGCTTTGCAGCGCAATCCGCCCACAAGGCCCATCGCGGTCCGCAACGGGACCATCAGCACCGCTCGGGGCCACTCAAAATCCATCGGAGAATAGAACGATTGTTTCGGCAGCGCACTGGCAAGCAGTGACGGCCCGTGAACACCTTCTGTCGAGCTTTGGTCACGACGGCCAGATGTGGAGCTCGAGCGAAAACTTTGCGGAAACTTCCTACCCCTCCCCTGCGAGTTCTTGTTTCGCGGTGAACGAGTGTCGCCAGCTTTGGCAGGCAAATTGCGCTTGTAAAGCGAAGCTTTAGTTTTAGAAACCGTCGTAGCGACTGTTCGCGTGGCGATAGCACGAAAGGAATTCTGCCGCCGCACTAGCGGACTCATGTTCGCTCCAGACACGGCAAAACATGTTTTTTCAGAATCCATATCCATGGTTGGCCAGCCGCCAACTCCGAGTCCTGAGTCCCATTTGGATCGCCGCTTGCGTAATGGTTCTGAGTTTGTTTGGGTGCGCCAACAAAGCGAAGAGCCGGCTGACCGAAGTGGAAGTAGCGAAGCCGGTTCGCACGAATGTTCCCATCTATTCAGAGTGGATCGGAACCACGGTTGGATATATCGACGCCCAGATTCATTCCAAAGTCACGGGATATCTTCTGGCCCAAAACTATAAAGAAGGATCCTTGGTGAAAACAGGAGACCTTCTGTTCGAGGTTGATCCACGGCCCTTCCAGGCGGTGGTGAATCAGGCAAATGCTCAACTCAACGTAGCCAGCGCTGAACTGACTCGGGCTCGTGCCGACGTGAATGCGGCTCAAGCCGAGATCAACCGCGCCCAAGACGCTCAGGTGAAAACTCAGTTGGATGTCGAGCGTTATGCACCTCTCGTGTCGGATGGCACGGTAAGCCAGCAAGAGATGGATGATGCGTTTCAGTCGAACCTCGCGAATCAGGCGTCGGTTCTGGCCGCGAAGGAAAAGTACAACCACGCTCTGGCTTCCGTGAAAGCCGCCGAGGCGCAGATCGAGGTCGCACGCAGTTCTCTTCAAGGCGCCCAGCTCAATCTGGGTTACACAAAAATTAAGTCTCCCATCAACGGGATAGCTGGGATTCGAGTCGCCAACATCGGCGATCTGGTTGGGACGGATCAAAAGGCTCTTCTGACAACGGTTTCGCAAATCGATCCGATTTTCGTACAGTTTCCGATCAGCGAGCAGGAGTATTTCGGCTTGCGCCGGCTTCTCCTCACTAAAGGTTCGAGGCAAGGGGAGGACCTGGAACTAATCCTGCCGGACGGAACCGTTTATGACCATAAGGGCAAGATTGACATCGTTGGACGGGAGATTGAGGCATCAACCGGAACACTCAGGATTCGGGGTATCTTCCCGAATCCGGGAAACGTCTTGCGTCCGGGTCAATACTCCAGGATTCGAACTGCGACTCGCATCGACAAGGATGCTTTGTTGATTCCCCAGCGCGCCGTGCAGGAATTGCAGGGAGAATATGAACTCGCTGTGGTCGATGGGGATAATCGAGTCGCATTCCGCAACGTGAAAGCTTCCAACCGGGTTGGTTCCTACTGGATCATCGAGCAAGGTTTAAGCGCGGATGACCGGGTTGTGATTGAAGGCCTCCAGAAAATCAAAACTGGAGAGAGGGTCGATCCCAAAGATGCCCAGCTTCCGCCTTTAACTTCGGCTCTGGCCGATGTCCGCGGGAGCGCGCCCTGATGTCAAGATTTTTCATCAATCGGACAGTCACCGCGATCGTAATTTCGATTCTCATTGTTATTGTCGGAGTCGTGCTTGCGCAGCGCCTTCCAATCGCTCAGTTTCCCGCCATTGCGCCTCCTGAAATTGTCGTGACCACCAACTATGTCGGCGCCGACGCACTGACCATCGAGAGCGCTGTCGCAACCCCGATTGAAGAAGCGATGGCCGGCGTTGAAGGCATGCTGTACATGCGGTCATTCAATGCGAATGATGGAACCATGAAACTGCGGGTCGATTTCGATCTGAACATGGACCCTAATGTCGCGGAGGTATTTTCGGAGATCCGTGTGAATCGCGCGCTGCCGCAACTCCCTCCCTCGGTCCGGAACCAGGGAGTGACTATCGCAAAATCCCATGTCAGCCCCCTGATGATCATTGCGCTTTACGCCCCGAAGGGTACCCGAGATGCAAAGTTCCTGGCGAACTACGCCAACATTAATATTGCGGATCCGCTCACGCGCGTCATGGGGATCGGATCCATCGTCGTGCAGGGTGCGGGGGCATATGCCATGCGTCAATGGGTGAAGCCCGACCAATTGGCCAGCCTCGGCGTGACTGTGCCCGATCTCGTCAATGCTCTTGAGCAGCAGAATACCGTTAACCCCTCAGGGCAGGTAGGTGCGGAACCAGCTCCCAGCGGGCAGGAGTTTACCTACACGATGCGTGCCCAAGGGCGCCTGGTCACGCAAGAAGACTTTGGCAATATCGTGATTCGCGAGAATCCGGACGGTTCTGTCATTCGGATGAAGGACGTTGCCCGAATCGAACTCGGAGAACAGACCTACAACGTGATCGGGCGAATGAACGACGCTCCCTCGGCGATCATCAATGTTTTTCAACTGCCGGGCTACAACGCCATTGACGCCGTCGATGGCGTCCGAAAAATGCTGGCGCAGCTCAAGGAGAAGTTTCCGGATGACGTCGACTACGTAGTTTCGCTCGACACGACCCTTTCCGTCAGAGAAGGCGTCCGCGAAATCATCAGCACGCTGGTGGAGGCGCTGCTATTGGTAATCTGCGTTGTATTCCTGTTCCTGCAGAATGTTCGCGCCACCCTAATCCCCGCACTGACGGTTCCCGTCTCGCTACTCGGGACCTTTATTTTCTTTCCGATGCTGGGTTTCTCCATCAACTCCCTCTCCTTATTCGGGCTGGTCTTGGCGATTGGTCTCGTGGTTGACGATGCGATTGTCGTGGTCGAGGCTGTCGAGACGAACATAGCTGCTGGCTTGAATCCAAAAGAAGCCTCGCTAAAAGCGATGGAACAGGTTAGTGGTCCCGTAGTCGCAACTGCTCTTATTCTTGCGGCAGTCTTTGTTCCCACCGCTTTTATTCCGGGAATCACGGGCCGTCTCTATCAGCAGTTTGCCGTGACGATCGCGGTCTCTGTGGTGATCTCCGCCTTCAACGCGCTATCGCTGAGTCCCGCGCTCTGTTCTCTCCTTTTGAAGCCACGCGAGGAGTCCACCGGTTTCCTGCATCGTGTATTTAGCGGGTTCAATCGAGTATTCGATAGAGCGACGAATCGATATGTCAGCATTTCCGGCACGCTCATCCGAAAAATGGCTTTGAGCGCGCTCCTGCTGTGCGCGGTAACTGGCGCAGCTCTTCTGGTGGGGTACAGGCTTCCTTCCGGATTTCTTCCTAGCGAAGATCAAGGTTATTTTTATTTGAATATCCAGTTGCCGGATGCGGCCTCTCTCCAGCGAACCGACGCTTTCACCAAGAAAGTAGAAACGGCTCTCAAGAACACGCCCGGTGTTCAGTACTACAGCACCATCGTGGGCAACAGCCTCCTTACGCAAACGAACGCCACATACAGCGCCTTCGTGTTCGTAGCGCTGAAGCCATGGGACCAGCGCAAAAGTAAGAATACGAGCATCACAGCGATTATGGATTCGGTCAACGATAAGCTTGACAGAATGCCGGAGGGGCGCGCCTTCGCTTTTTCACCTCCGGCTATTTCCGGGGTTGGAACTTCCGGGGGCTTTAGCTTCATGCTGGAGGACCGGGCCGGAAAATCTGTCGATTATCTCGCCGAAAATACCGACCGGTTCCTGCAAGCTGCTCAAAAACGGCCTGAGCTCGCGCGCCTGAACAGCTCATTAAACGCCAAGGTTCCTCAAGTTCTAGTTGCGGTCGATCGCGACAAAGTCTTGAAGCAGGGCGTGGAAGTAAAAGACGTTTACAGCACCATTCAAGCCTTCATGGGTTCCCTTTTTGTGAACTACTTCAACCGCTTCGGCCGCGCCTGGCAGGTATACATCGGTGCAGACAACGGCTATCGCACTGAGGCCAAAGACGTCACGAACTTTTTTGTCCGCAATAAGAACGACGAGATGCTGCCGCTCTCCTCGGTCGTTTCCATTAAGGCCGCGGCCGGGCCAGAATTTACTTCCCGATTTAACGAATACCGCTCGGTAGAGATTACGGGATCGGCTGCTCCTGGCTACACCACTGCGCAAGCCATGAAGGCGCTCGAGCAAGTGGCCAATCAAGTCTTGCCGAAAGATATGGGGTACGATTGGAATGCTCTTTCATATCAGCAGAACAAGGCTGCTTCTCAAGTAAGTCCCGCCGTGGTCTTTGGGTTTTCGCTGCTTGTCGTATTTCTTATCCTCGCAGCCCAGTACGAAAGCTGGGCCCTCCCATTTAGCGTTCTGCTATGCACGCCCGTCGCCGTGTTCGGAGCTTTTGTTGCACTGTGGATGAGGGGCTTTGAAAACGACGTCTACGCGCAAATTGGTCTTGTGATGCTGATTGGCCTCTCCGCGAAGAACGCCATACTCATCGTCGAGTTCGCAAGGTCGGAACGTCTCCGCGGAAAGAACGCGTTGGAAGCGGCGTTGGAAGGGGCCCGCATTCGCCTCCGGCCGATCTTGATGACCGCCTTTGCCTTCGTCCTTGGGACGATTCCGCTCGCGATCGCAAGCGGGGCGGGAGCAGCATCCCGGCGGATCCTCGGAACTGCGGTGATCGGCGGCATGCTGGCCGCAACCATGCTCGCCATCTTCATCATACCGGTCGCGTTTTATGCCGTGGAATCCGCCAAAGATAAAGTAAGTTCCTGGAGGAGTTCATCGTGAAACGCGGCGCGCCGATTCTTCTCGTGGCCACGATTCTCCTAAGTGGCTGCTTCCGCGGCCCGGTCTACAAAAGGCCCGTAGTGCCGGTTCCTCCAACGTTTCGAGGGCAAGCGAGTGCGGATTCGTTCTCTTTGGCTGATCAGGCGTGGTGGAACATCTATTCAGATCCCCTGCTTGAGGACCTGATTAAGGAAGCTCTCAAGAACAACTACGATTTGCGTACCGCCATCGCGCATACCCAAGAGGCGCGTGCGTACGTCGGCGTGGAGCGCTCGGCCTACTATCCTTCGGTAGGCTTTGACTCGGGAGCGCAACGCGATCTCGGCGTGTATAAATTCCGCCCCGCGCTGGATCTTCCAACGGCTGGAGCTTCCACGCATGAACTGTTTGTGGGCGGTCTTTCCACTGCGTGGGAGATTGATCTTTGGGGACGCATTCGCAACACGGCGGCGGCGGCGAATGCGACTTATCTGGGAACTGAGGAGGCCCGCCGCGGTCTCATGCTGTCGCTTGTAAGCGACGTCGCGGCCGCCTACTTCGAACTTGTCGAACTAGATCGACGTTTGGAACTCGCTCATCAAAGCCGCGACGCCTTTCAGGCGACATATAAACTTTTCAGCGAGCGCTTTGGCGCCGGAATCGGGTCCAAATTACAGGTCACTCGCGCGGAATCAGCCTTGGCCGCAGCGCAGACTACGGTTGATGATGCTGAGCGGCAGATTGCGGAAAAGGAAAACCAGATTTGTATTCTCGTCGATCGGAATCCCGGTGCTATTAAGCGGAGTCCACCCGAATTGGGTTTGAACACCCCTCCGATTGTGCCCGCTGGAATCCCATCCCAGCTTCTGGAAAGACGCCCTGATATTCGCCAGGCCGAAGACAATCTCAGATATGCCTTGGCAAATGTTGGTGTCGCGAACGCGAATTTCTTTCCTCGTATCGGCTTGACGACGCTCTTTGGACGGGTCAGCACCGATTTATCGTCGCTGACCACTGGAAACTCGGATATTTGGGCACTTGCAGCATCGGCTTCAGGACCCCTCTTTACCGGAGGCCGCTTGACCCAGCAACGTCGGGCCGCCAAGGCCGTCTTTGATCAGGCTAAGTTTCAGTATTCGCAGAGGGCGTTGAGGGCTTTTCAAGAAGTATCGGACGCCCTAACCGCATCTCAGAAGCTGAGCGATATAGAGGAACAGCAGAAGCACGAGGTTAGGGCCCTGACTGAATCGGTCGCGATCGCAAATCGGCGATATCGGGGCGGGCTCGCCAGCTACTACGAGGTCCTGGAGGCTCAGGAGCTTCTCTATCCGGCAGAATTTTCTCTTTCCCAGACCTCGCGTGATCGGAGCCTTGTCGTTGTCCAGCTCTACAAAGCGCTTGGCGGCAGTTGGAGCCTCGATGACACACAGTTTGCGAATGGCCACTGATTGCTAGAATCGCAACAAGCGAATACATGATTCTGGTGCATTGGCACAGTGTCCAATCGCTCCAACAATCCTGCGCGAGTTCAAGACGATGCGCCCGGCCAATTCATGACCAAGGATGAGAGGCCGATTGCGGCGAACCGCGCGTTGTCGTTGCTGGCAGCAGCCCAAGAACGAGATCGTTAAGGTCAAGCGATCCTGCGAGTGTGCAGATCGTCGTGAGGCTGTGAGTCACTTTTCGAAGCTGGAATGTCCACACGAGAGCATCCCGGTAGACTTAACACAAAATCGGGCTTGCCGTCGTGATGCAGTTTTATCATCCCAGAGGATGGCAAGCGTGGATCGGCGCGGTGTTCTGGATCGCGGTTGCCTTCGCAATCATAGATTACGTCAGAACGTTGTTGACCTTGCGCAGACGCAAGTGAGCGGGCCATCCGATATGGGGAGCGACGGGGATTCGCGCCTCATTTCTTTTTGGTCGGAGCCCCTGCTGAAGGCGGCGTATCCAGATCCACATCCTTTTCAGAGTCGCCGGTGACTCCAACGTTTGGCAATCAATCGCGTCCCCAGTTGTTGGAACATCGCCATGTCACTCGTTGACCTTCCCGACGGTTTCTCAATGAGCGCTATGGCCTGTTAACAACAGTCAGCGTCTTGGAGCATAATACTGCTGAGGCGACGGCGTGACCAAAGCTGAAGATTGGCCCATGTGGCTTCAGATGGTAGTTGGCGTGCCGAACGCTGTCGGCTTGGTCTGGGCATTTTTGTGGACACCCAAAACGCAAAAGGGCCTGAATTGTGTGTACGCTTTTCTTGCGTACATATGGTTGTTCCAAGTGCTTTTTGTGTGGCAATCAGCACTTGGGTACTTAGTGGCGGCTGCGGTCGGTTTTGGTCTTGGTATAGCCGTCTTTCTCCGGGCTCGCAATGCTGACTACTGGCCTAACAGCCCGAATCGTTGAGTGAGCCCGCTCAACTGTCGTAATATCCCCATTACACTCACTGGACCTTGGTTAGTCTCCGCTATAACGCCATCCGAACTGCCACTTGCCCTTCCACTTCCTCCATCTGAGACTCCGTTCACCAAGTTCGTCCTGAAAAACATAGTGGCCGTCAGGTATCTCGACACCATCTTCCCGGCGCACGTAAGCGAAAGAGCGCAGTGTATTCCGGTCGTCGTGGTAGGTCAGAAATTCAACTGGAAACCAGTCACCAGAACCGCGCTCACGAAGAGTCCCAAACCTCTTGAACGGTCGCAGTGAAGGCTCTGCTTTGGCGCGTCTGACCACGGCAGAATTATAGTTCCAAGTGATAACTGTCGTAACATCGCCTCTCTAACAATGTCGGCGGTGTCAAGCACTTTTTGAGCACACTCCAGCATGCACTCGAAGAAGAGCGCCATTTCGGTCTCGTTGAAGATGTGCCAATCCAACCAAAGCTCGCTCG
>JABCZI010000012.1 GCA_013289765.1 Acidobacteriota bacterium | reverse complement strand
AAGGAGTTTACGCCCCAAGGGGCTTCATCCTCCACGCGGCGTTGCTGCGTCAGGGTTTCCCCCATTGCGCAAAATTCCCCACTGCTGCCTCCCGTAGGAGTCTGGACCGTGTTTCAGTTCCAGTGTGGCCGTGCGCCCTCTCAGGCCGGCTACCGATCTTCGCCTTGGTGGGCCGTTACCCCGCCAACTAGCTAATCAGCCGCGACCCCCTCCTCAAGCGGATTGCTCCTTTGATCTTGCGATGTTATGCGGTATTAGCATCGGTTTCCCGATGTTATTCCACACTCGAGGGTAGGTTAGTCACGTGTTACTCACCCGGTCGCCACTTTACTCATGGATTGCTCCACTTTCTCGTTCGACTTGCATGTGTTAGGCACGCCGCCAGCGTTGATTCTGAGCCAGGATCAAACTCTCGTTTGAAACCTGATGTCTGCCGACGGGTAGTTGGCAGACTGCCATCGCCGGGCTCGAAAAAGCCGGGATGGCGCCACCACTCAGCTTCGCGCTCATCCAGATCTGAATCCGAAAATCCAGATGCGAAAGAGTCTGAAGACCGTGGTGGTCTAACTTGTGAGATCGTTCGGACTAATGCCCGAATCCGTTTCTCACGACTGGCACGTTCAACCTAGTTGTCAAAGACCGAATCGCGGTCCGCCGAGGCGGCGCGAATTCAGTCCAGGCGATCTCGCTGCTAGAGCGAAACCGACTGTCCTCGAAACCTTTTAAACATACAGTGCGTGATAAATCCCGTCAATCGCCGCATTCCACAGAATTTCCAGATGATTTCCACATCGGGAATTGAAGGACGCGCGAGCAGGAGAGCTGCCGACGAAACCAGAAAGCAGGTTCCTCACAATAAGGCCGTTCGGAATGACAAGCTTTTTTGATCAGCGGCGCTCGGATGCGCGCAACAGTATGGCCTTCCGTCCGGGGTAAAGCGCCAATTTCGGCGTGCAATTTTGCGCAGCCCGATACGGAAGACAAGAAATTGAGAAAAGAACTTACTTTGGAGGTTCCTTACTTTGAAGGTACCCTTCGGAAACCGTGTTGCGATCCGAATGAAGTCCCGTGGCCGGGACGATTGAGATTGCTCTCTTGAAGCTTAGATGCCGGACGATGCCGAGAGATGCAACAAATTACGCCGGCGGCCACACATCTGCTCTCGGTGAATTGTTTATAGCAGATGAATCGAGAAAAACGCAAGGGGAAATTTATTTATTTGATTCCGGGGTCAAGCGCGCTTGATTTCATCGAGCATGCGTTGCCTCAAAATGCTGTTGGCGCGAGTTTGATATCCCTTGCCGCGCTTCTTGAGCCAAGCGACGACATCGGCGTCGAGACGCATGGAAACGGCTTGCTTGAACGGTCGATAAAACTTGCCGCGGATAGCATTTTTCCATGCGTTGCGAGGAAGTTCGGGGATGTCGGAGGTATCGATCTTATCGTCTGGCATCGCGGAAAGCGTGGCGAGTTCACGCAGTTGCCGCGGAGTCAACGATTGGGCTCGAGCCCTGATTTTGGTTGTCGATTTTCTAGTTGCCTTCGGCATAAACCCTCCGTTCGCTGCGAGTTGCTTTTCGGGCAGAAATAATCCGTATTGCGCCGTCCTCGTCGTCTGTGGTGTGCGCGACGAGGAGTACATTGTGCGCTCCGACCATGCCGATCGTCTGCCAGCGTGGTTCGCCATCGACCTCGCGGTCCTGGGTGGTTACATGGTACGGGTCGTCGAATACGTGTGATGCCGTATCGAAACTAATGCGATGCTTCCGCCTGTTGAGCCGATCCTTCCGCGCATCCCAGGTGAATTCCACGGCGATTCACGTATTTACGATGTTGTATATACATTATTCGTTTTGGGGTGGAACCGCAAGGGGATATTGGAAGCGTGGGCAGAACAGCGAGGCCAAATCCCACCCTTGCCGCTTGAGGGCTGAGATGACCTCTGATTTCAGGACGCGGCAGAATGGGGTACCCGCAAGAGGAGGTTTTGCGGGGAACAATGTTTGCTAGTCTTGTTCTATCGTCCTTCAAAGTCGGCCCTATTCGTCGACATCGTCGAAGATGCTTCTTTCAGCCTCGTAAACCGTGGAGTTTCTCACCGTGGAATCCTCGTAGAATTCGCGCCCGTCGTCCTCGTCGGGGTGGTTTTCGTCGTAGGCTCGCTGCGCGTCCTCCATGGCGCCATATGCGTCGATGATCGCGTCGCTCAGGACAGCCGAGACTTCCGAGTCGTCGCCGCCGTAGCGGTCCTGTAGGGTCTCAAGGACTTCGACGAGCTGGCCGAAGTAATCGTTTGGAGTCTCGGACGTGTCGTAGCTCCTCTCTCGTCTGCGAATGAGATCAGCTGCTACAGGCACTACGTGGTCTCGAACGTTCTTCAGCATTTGATCGGTTTCTTCCGATGTCAGGAAATCTCCAATGTATTGAGGCTTGAGGAAGTCCATGTCGGGCCGTTCGATCGCAATTTCTCGTATTGCGGCAATCACGGCCTCTTTGGTTGTTCCATTCAATAGGCCAAAGATCCTAAGCTTCGCCGCCGTAAGAATCTCGGGCGAGAACGCCAGGGAGAAACTGGCGAACTTCGAGATTTCCGCCGAAAGTTCAGGGTAGATCGATATGTACTGCTCCAGGAACCCTTTATCGCAGCGCGTGGACAGAAATTGCAATTTGGCTGCCTTTGGTAGTCGCTGAACCGCGCTCGCCACTTTCGCGAACAGTGAACTTGGCACAATTACGCGCGCGCCCTCTATGCCGACGTCGCCACAGACGATCTCCTTAACGAGTCTGTCCGGTTTCGCGCCGCCGACATAAATGTGCAACAGTTCTGGGTCGTCTGCGACGATATCGGCGAAGGCGTCCGCAACAGTCGGATGCTTGTACGTCCATTGTTCTGAACCTCCCTCTCTAAGTCGTTTGACGAGGCTACCGTTCAGAGCTTTCATGGCATCTCGAATTTCGGACGAACTCGCCCCCAAGAGTTGGGCGGCAAGTTCAAGTTCTCTGCTCGACTCTATGGGGCTCGGAACCGCGCCCCCCGAGACGAATATCAATGCCAATGCTGCCTTGCATGGCCGGTCTAGCTCTTCGATGACCCTTTTCAGGAAATCTCGAGGGTTTTCAACAAAGCTTTGAAGGGAGGCGTCGTTTAGCGCCAGACCTTTCGTAAAGCGCGGCTCGCCGAGTCTCCTCGCAATCTCAGGCAGGAAGGATCGATTCGCCGCCACTTTTTCGAGAAACGCTTTAATTTCTCTTCGGAAAGGTTGCGGCTGAATTCCTAGTTTTATGTGGTTGTAGAGCATCTGACGCTTCTCATCTGGCTTGAGATCCTGAACGTTGATCACGACTTGCGAATCGAAGATTACCGGGAATGCTGATCCCTTTATTGCGTGTTGCGCTGCGTTCCAGATGTAGTCCCGCGATGTGAACAGCACTCGGGTTCCCTTTTTGAGCGCTGAGCGAAGTTCAGGAATAACAGAGTTCCATGTCTGCACCATCTCGTGGATGAAGTGGGTAGGACCGAACGCATCGTCGACCCAAAAGAACTGCCTTTCGTTTGGATTCCATCGGAGTTTGAATTCGCTGCCATTGCTAACCTTTAGGGTCGGGCTTTTCCAGGAGTCGATCGCACTCATCGCGAGGCTCGCCGCGATTAGAGACTTGCCAGATGCAGGCTCTCCGATCAGAAGAACAAAGTTCCTATCATTGATGGCTTGTGCGGCCTGGCGATAGGCGTCGGTTATGACGATTTTGGAAAGGTCATCTTCCATCGTACTTAGTATTTCTCTGGCTTGATCGTAAAGTCGCTCGTCAATGATCTGGCTTAGGTCCCCCAGTCCATAGACTCTGGGCACCATCATCCGGAGTTTTGGAGATTCTCTGAGTTCCTGATTCATCCAATCGCGGCCAAGGGCGAGGAATTTCTTCACACCCGTTTTCAAAAACTGTGCTCTGAGCTCCTCCTCGACCGGGCCGGAAACACCATAGTTCGTCATTAAGACGTAGTTATCCGCGTAACCCTTCAGAACAAGTCGCTTTGCTTTGCTCAGTTCATCTTTGACCGCTGCAGCCGAAAGATTGGCCGTGCCAGAGGAAGTATGCTTGCACTGAATTGTGGTGACGCCGTTCAGTTGCGTTCCCGATGGCCCTGAAAAATTTCCGTAGAAGGCTCCGTCCCTTCCTCGGTCCTTGGACGGTAAGAACGTAACTGGAATTTGTCCGAAGGAGTGTTTCGCCACTGTGATACACAGGTCCTGGAAGGAATGCCAGCCAAGGGTCTCTAGCGCAAAATATAGTTTTGCCTGGGCGTGGAGGGACTTTTCAGCCATCAACAAACTGCCTCTCGGAAGCATTCGCATTTTACTCGAAGCCGTCGATGGAGCTGAAGCCGCGTGGTAATCGAATCAGATGCTGTCGAGCTGAGGCTCGACCGGACGGGCGGGGGCGACTGTCCCTATGTACGCGGGTCGGGTCAGCGTTTCAGCAGGTGCCAGGCTTCCTGGTAGGGGCTGTATTTGGAATTTTTGAGGTGAGGGGAGAGGACGATGGAGGGTTGGTTGTTGGTGGCGAGGATGGGGAGGATGTACCAAGTGTCGACGGGGATGACTAGTGCGGCGAAAAAATCGAGCTGGTCGGGGCGGTAGAGGACATGGCTGGAGCAAATGGTGCAGACGTAGGAGTTGTCGCGCTTGTAGAGGGTGCATTTGACCTGGACACGGCGGAAGAGTCCGTGGTGGTCGGTGGCGACATCGTAGGGGGCGGTTTCTCCCCAGGGCTTGGTGACGCGGAATCCGCGCTCGGTGGCGCGTTGCATGAAGCGGAGTTCGGCCCATTCTCCGCGGAGTTTGGGGTGCGGGATGTTTGGGCCTGGGCGCATGATTGTCCTTGAGAGTGCAGCGCCTGAAGGCGCTATTTCGGGCGTGGCGGTTCGATATGCCTGAAGGCATATCCTGATACGTATCTCACTTATTGATCTAGGACGTTTTTCTTGATCCAGGATGTTTTTCGATTAGCGGTTAGGTTAGGCAATAAAAAACGCGACCCGGGAGGGGTCGCGTTCGGTTATTCAATCTATATATCTATTATATCACAAAGCAATGGGGTACTGTGACATTTTTGCAGAAATATATTATCCATGGAATCAGCGAGATGGGTCAAATCGAGGGTGGTTTGCCTATTGACAAGAAATTGGGGAGACGGAGCCGGGACTCGCTCGACAGTCAAAGCGGATTCTTCGCGATGAGGCTGCTCGGAATGAAAAATCCTAAGGGAATAAGAGAGCCTAAGGTTACGGAAATTCGAGGGTTACGTATTTTGCCGGGTTCGGGCTGATATTGGTTAGGGTGTGGGAGAAGCCGCCGTCGATCCATTGCGCGGTGCCGGGTTTGTAGTGGGTGGTGATTGGGGCTTTTCCTTCTTCGTCGCTGCGGAGATCGAATTCGCTTATGGGCACGATGATGTGCGGGCTGAAGTGGTGGTGGAGGGGGCTGACGGCACCGGGCTGGAGGTCGCTTTCGGAGACGCGGATGCCGTCTTTGACGAAGAGGACTTGGCGGGCGCCGCCTCCAGCGACGGTGCGGGGGCGGTCTTCATTATTATTATTCTTGCCGGCTTCGTTGTTGGCGGCGTCGGTTTTGGCGGCGTCCCATCTTGAGGGGGAGTTGCGCAGGGTGGTGTCGTCGAGAATTTCTACGGCCACGGTGCGGATGGGCTGAGCACCGGCTGGGTGGACCATGTGGGCGAAGGAGGCGGCGGAAAAGTGAGTGTCTCCGGGGGTGAGTTTTTTTAGTTGGGGAGGCTGGTCTTTTACCGTGTTGGAGATTTCGGTGGTGCCCAGGTTGACAGCGATAAAGTCGTGGCGGTGCCAGTGCATTTCGGTGGCGTCGTTGGGAGGGATTTCGACGTAGAAAATGCGGACAGATTTATTTTCGAAGATGAGGTGATGGTGAGGCTCGGCGGTGATTTCGACTTCGGGAGCGGATTGGGCGATGAGGAGTATCAGGAAGAGAAGCGCGGATTTCATGCGACGGATTGTAGCACTGGGGCTGAAGCGGCGGTCCTAGACTCGATGTCAGCACGCACCGAAAAGTGAGTTCAGGCACCGCAGTGGCTAAAGCCAGCTCTGAAAAGAGAGGCTTCAAATGCAGCGCTGGAAGCGCTGCCCCACCCTTCACACTGCTCACCCTCCACCTAAAAGGGAATATATTCCGCAACCGCAGGTTGCCCTCTCGCTATTGGTCGCGGGTGAGGCGGATCCAGTGTTCCATTTGATCGAGGTAGTGGGAGAGGGCGCGGCGGCCGGCGGCGGTGAGGCTGTATTCGGTGCGGGGGAGGCGGGCTTCGAAATATTTCAGGCAGGAAATGTATTCGGCTTCTTCGAGTTTGCGGGCGTGGACGCTGAGGTTTCCGTCGGTGGTTTTGAGGATACGTTTGAGGTCGGTGAAGCTGAGGCTGGCGTTAGTGGCGAGAGCGCTGACGATTCCGAGGCGGATGCGTTCGTGAATGAGGCGGTCGAGCTCGGGGAGTTGGAGAGCGGGCGCTGGGGTGCGTTCGCGAGCAGGGGGCGCGGCTTTCGCTGGCTTGCGACGCTGGGGCTGGGATCTAGCCACCGTGCCTCCGGGCAATGAGGAGTCCAAAAATGATGTGGAGGCCGCCGAAGCCGGCAGCCAGGAAATAGTTGGCCCAGGCAGCGGGCGCGAGGACCGAGAGTGCTCCGGTGGCCATGAAGCAGAGGCCCATGACGGGGACGATGGAAACAGAGTAGGCGCCTCCGGTGATGATTCCGGCGCCGTAGAGCAGGAGCCAGGCGGGCGCGAGGGCGGACTGAAGTCCAGCACGCTGCAGCAAGAAAGTTAAGAGAGCACCGGCAATGAGGGGAGGAAACAGGCCGAAGGCGACTCGGCGTCCGGGTCCGGTAAAGATAGGAAGGCCTCGGCGGTTCGCCTTTTGGCGGATGGAGATGAACGCGATGATAGCGGCGAGAACGCCTTCCGCCAGCCAGATTTTCAGCCATCCTGAAGAGTTCGATTGCTGCGCGGCCAGACGGGCGGCGGCGAGTGCGGTGAGTCCGAGAATGACTTGTCCCCAGCCGGGGACGGCGGTGAAGGAGGCGGAGCGCTCCATGGTGTCGCGAATGAAGCGGAGGTCGGCGACGGGATCAGGGGGCGGAGTCGCGGAGGGGATTGGGGCAATCAGACGCGGCGTCCGGTGAGGATGGCGGAGGCGGCGATGGCGGGAGCCGGGCATTTCAAGAAAAGGATAGATGGAATGGAGGGGGTTGTCGAGTACTTTGTGGTGCAAAGTGATGGGGCGGAGCACGGCGCTAAAGCGCGAAGTCTACGGCCCATCCTCACTATTCTCGCAGTCGGTTTCCATCCGCGCTCAGCGCGATGCATTTTTTGCGGAGGCTTTATTCGGGCAGGGCGAGGCGGCGCATGAGGGCAGCGTAGCGGGCATCGGTACGCAGAGAATCGAGGGCCGGATAGCGAATGCCGAAAATCAGCTCATCATCCTGAATGGAGAACGCCTTCTCTAGAGCGTCAAAGGCTTTGTCCCGATCACCCATTAGCGCGTAGCTAACGGCGAGGTCAGCCACAATGTCATCTTCGGGTGGCGCGGCCAAAAGGAGTTTGTTGTAACCCTGGGCGTCGGGAGTCCACGAGCCTGGGAGCGGCCTGAACTTGAGAAATTCAGTTTCCGCCTCGGCGAAGCGGCCCTGCGTGGCGTAGAGCTGCGACAATTTGTAGTGGGCCGGAGGAAATGCCGGATCCCGCTCGAGCGTCTTGCGGAATTGGGCGAGGGATTCGGGAAGGCGGCCTGAGACCATGAACGCGACGGCGTAGTTTGTATTCACGATGGGAGAAAGAGGATCGAGCGACAAGGCGGTGCGGAACTCGGTCAGGGCCTCATCCAAGCGTTTCTCGGGAATGAGAAAACCGAAGGCATAGAAATAGTGCGTGACGGCGCTGTTGGGATTGAGTTGCAGGGCGCGGCGAAACTCGGGTTCAGCCTCGCTCCATCTCCATCCCATGGCGAGTGCACTGGCGCGCGCGGTGTGGGCCTCGGGAAGTGAGTCGTCGAGTTCGAGAGCTTTGCGGCTGGCCTCTTCCGCGAGCAGACGCGCCTGGCGCGGGGTGATGCCGACGCCGTAGCTGGAAACGACGCTGTAGGTATCGGAAAGCCCGGCGTAGGCGAGAGCATAATTGGGATCAGCGGCAATTGCCTGCTGAAACAAGTCGATGCTTTTCTTGAGGCCCGCCGGGGTGCGGCCGTACCACAGCTGACGGCCTTCCAGATATAGGCGGTAGGCTTCGGAGTTGGTGGTTCCGGCACGGCCCAGGCGTTGCTGTTCATTTCCGTTCAGGTGAATTCGCAGGCGGTTGGAAATGTCGCGGGTGATGTCACCCTGCACTTGGGTGACGTCTGCGGTCTTGCGGGCGTAGTGCGAACCCCAGAGTTCGGTGCCGTCGGCGGTGTTGACCAGGTCGGCGTCGATGCCCAGTTCGTCGGCGTGCTGAGTGATGCGTCCCATGAGCACAGCGCTCACCTGCAGGCTCTGGCCGATCTGCCGCGGGTCATCTTCCTTGCCTTTGAATTTGAAGACCGTGCTTCGCGCCATGACTTTGAGGTTGGGCAGTTGGGAGAGCGTGCTGATCAGGCTTTCGGTGAGTCCGTCGCTTAAGTACTCGTTGCCGGGATCGGTCGTCGCATTGACGAAAGGGAGCACGGCGATGGAATTGATCTTTTCTGAATTGGATTTCGCGCGGAGCGAAAAGAAGCCGGCTGCGGCGGCGATTATGAGAATCGAAATGATGGCGACAGCGATGCCTTTGTGGGAACGAACGGCTGGAGTCGCGGGCGGAATCGACGAGGCACTCGAAGCTGCGTCGGCCACGGCGCCGGACGAACGTCCGGAGTCGAGATCGCGTTTGAGGCGGGCGAGATCGGAGCGAAAATCGGCAGCGCTCTGATAGCGCAGGTTGCGATCCTTCTCCAGAGCTTTATTGATGATGCGTTCGAGGTCCGCGGGCAAGTCGGGGTTGAGTCGGAGCGTGGGAGGTGGTGGCGAGTCCAGAATGGCTTTGAAGATTTCCGCAGAACTGCCCCCCCGAAAAGGGAGCACGCCGGTCGCCATCTCGTAGAGCACGGCGCCAAAGGAAAACAAATCGCTGCGGGGATCCAGGTCCTTGGCTCGAGCCTGCTCGGGCGACATGTAAGAGATGGTGCCGAGCGTAGAGCCCGGACTGGTGAGGTGTCGCTCGTCCATGGCCGTCATGGTGTTCGCCGATGCGACCTGGCTGGAAGAACCGGGGGTGAGCGCGACTTTGGCCAGACCAAAATCGAGGATCTTGGCATGTCCGCGCTTGGTGACGAAGATGTTGGCGGGCTTGATGTCGCGATGGACAATACCCTGGGAATGCGCGGCATCAAGGCCGTCAGCAATTTCCAGGGCAAGGAAGACGATGGTTTCGTTATCCAACGGCTTTCCGGAGATGAGATGCTTCAGCGTGGAGCCATCCAGAAATTCCATGGCGATGAATGACTGCTCGCCGTGCTTGCCGATTTCGTAGATTGTGCAAATATTCGGGTGGTTCAGAGCTGAGGCAGCGCGCGCCTCGCGGCGAAAACGCTCAAGGGCCTGGGGATCGCGCGACATTTCGTCGGGCAGAAATTTCAGGGCGACGAAGCGGCCGAGTTCGGTGTCCTCGGCTTTGTAGACTATCCCCATACCGCCGCCACCGAGCTTTTCGACGATGTGGTAGTGCGAAATAGTTTGGCCGATCATATTTTGGTCGATCATATTTTGATCGATCACTGGAGCAGAATCGTACGTTGGAGAAATCAGCAAGTCAACGGGCGTAGGGCTAATAAGGACGGGGTTGCGGATCCTCCTTCTCGCAAAGGAGCGAGAAGAGAGCCAAGCCATGATCCGCACCCCAGGCATCGGCTGACGAAGGGCGACAGCGGTTCGATTTTAGAGAAGGCCGAAGACGCCTATGCTGTTGGTGGTCCCCACGTAGACTTTGCCGTTGATGATGAGCGGGGTGATGAACTTGTTGCCGGCGCCGAAGTGATCGCGTCCATTGGCCATTTGATTGGTGTTGTAGAGCTCGTGCAGGTCAACCGCATCATAGGCATGCAGGACTGCGGGATTGGTATTCTGGACAGCCCAAACGATGCCGTTCTGGCTTTTGTTGGAGGAAATGCTGGGAGTAGGTCCGGGATATTCGAATGCGTTGGTGGTTTGCGCAACCGGAGCGGTCAGCAACTTGGCGTTCTGAAACTGAAAGGCAAAAATGGGATGGCCGGCCGGGCCGTAGTAGAGCCTTCCATTAAAAAAGGCGGGCATAGCCCACATGCCGCCCGGGAGGACGCCGGGGAGTTCCTGGTAGATGTTGTTGCTATTGGGGTTGAACTTTCCCATGGAGTTGCGGTTGACCAGGTACAAGTTAGTATCCTTGCCGGCGCCGGCAGCGAGTTCCCAGGTGACACCGGAAGAATCTTTCACGGCAGGCAGCAGGATTGCTCCGCCGGAGCCGAGGTCGGTGTCGTGGTGATTTTCCTCGAGCTGGTTATCCATTTCGAAATAATCGGTGACCGCGAGACCGCCGCGAGTAGCGAGCCGGATGAAAGCGTTGCCGTAGTCGCCTTCGCTGGGAAATCCTGCGGAATTCAGAGCGGGGTCGAAGAGTCCGTTGGCGTCGAGAAAGAAGATGTTGCCGGAGTAGTCCGCGGTGAGGCCGGCGCCCGAACCCCAAATTGCGCCTTCGACTCCATTCGGGGTGACATTTAGAACGGTTGTCTGGACCAGCGTGCTGGCGCTATAACCCATGATCCATCCGGTGTAGGGGCGGATGTCACAATGCGAAGCCCAGGCTAAGTAGACCTCGTCACCGATAAGCAGCAGCCCAGAGCGTTCCTTGTATTGAGCGGGATCGAAGATGACGAATCCGCCCGAGGTGTTGTCGCCGGTGCCGGGGAATTTGGCCTGGATGTCGACGGGCCCTTTATAAAGTTCGTTGCCGGTGGCGGTGTCCAGAGCATGCAGGCGCTGATGATAGGCGCCGGCAGCGTCCTTCGACATGGCGACGGTATAGATGACGCCGTTCGTGCCCGCTGGGCGCCGGATCACGGGAGTAGAAGTGATGCCGATTTCCGGAATGACCTGGGAGCAACCGCGGTCGTCGGAAGTGGTTTCGCCAGATTTGAGAGTGGTAATGTGCCACATGCGCGAGCCAGTGTCAGCGTCGAAAGCGTAGACCGAGTCGTGTTCGGTGACGACGATGAGAAGGTTGTGAGCAACGCCGCCAATGGGAACGGAGGATAGGTAGAGGGGCTCGGCGTCGACTAAGCCATCCACGGGGAGGGTGAACAACTTTCCGAAGGAGGCGGAATTTACGTTGCTGGTGGTGAGGATGGTCTCGAAGGGATTGAGGCCGGTGCGGGCATTGTTGTTGTGGTAGGTGAGAACATCCTCGGAAAAGGCGAGGGGTGCGAGGAGCGCGAGAACGCAAAGAAGGCCTAAAATTAGACGACTGGGCAAGAGTTCGGCAGAGCGCAAGGTAGATCCTTCCCGGGCGGTTTTTCAGCGCGGGGGCACGCTGGAGTGAACTCAGTTATTTAGGTTGCTGTAATCAGGGGAGGAGGAGAGTAGTAGCAGAACACACTTCAATTGAAGCTACTGATCAAATTATGGCAGAGTTTGCGGGCCAAATCAAGGTTCACGGCTCCCACGGGGATGGAGGTTTTCGGCCAATGGAAGTGGGTAAGTTGTTGATTTTTATAGGAGGGATGCTGGTTGTTGTTGGGATAGTGGTCATGCTGCTGGGCCGAATGCACTTTCCTTTGGGGCGGTTGCCGGGCGATTTTTTGTATCGCGGGAAGAATACGACGGTGTATTTTCCGCTGGCGACGTCGTTGCTGGTGAGCGTGGTGTTGTCGGTTGTGCTGTGGTTGGTAAGCCGGTGGCGAAGGTGAGTGTGTTCTCTTGTCCCTGCAAGGCTTGTTGGCATTACTCGCGGGATTCGATGTCCAACAACTCGTCCTCGGAATGCGAGACGAGGAACCGCCCGTGGGCGCGAAGGCCCTTGGCAATAGCAATGACGCTGAGTATGACGCGGACAGATTCCGGTTCTTGACCCGCAAAATCTCCATGGTACCCATCTCAGCTAGTTCCGCAATTGAGCGGAGGTAGTCTTCCTCCAAGGTCAGGGATTGCGGACTTATCTTGCGTTTTGAAAGGGACGCCGCGAAGGCTACACTGCATTCGATATATGTCTTTGACTGATCAACTTGGATTTCGGTTTACGGCGCCGGAGCGGCGCGTGTGGACGGTGCGCGGCCTGGTGGCGGCGGT
Source organism: Acidobacteriota bacterium (assembly GCA_013289765.1). Classification (GTDB taxonomy): domain Bacteria; phylum Acidobacteriota; class Terriglobia; order Terriglobales; family Acidobacteriaceae; genus Sulfotelmatobacter. Next base: position 139,717 of record JABCZI010000012.1, on the reverse strand, counting down.
GCGGTCGCATGTGGAGCGGGAGTATTCCGATGCGTGGGTGGAGGGGGAGATTTCCAATTTCCGGGCGCAGAGTTCGGGGCATCTTTATTTCACGCTGAAGGACGGGAACGCGCAGATTAAGGTGGTGATGTTCAGTTCGAAGGCGCGGCTGCTGCGGTTTCGTCCGGCGGATGGGATGCAGGTGGTGGTGCGGGGGCGGGTGACGATTTATGAAGAGCGCGGCGACTTGCAGATTGCGGCGGAATACGTTGAGCCGAAGGGCGCGGGAGGATTGCAGGTTGCATTTGAGCAACTGAAGGCGAAGCTGGAAGCGGAAGGACTGTTTGCGGCGGAGCGGAAGAAGGCGATTCCGACGCTGCCGGCGCGAATTGGAATTGTGACGTCGCCGCAGGCGGCGGCGCTGAGAGACATCCTGAACATTTTGCAGAGGCGGCATCACTCAGTGAGTGTGGTGATTTATCCGGCGCAAGTGCAGGGAGATGCGGCGGCTGCCGAGGTCGCGAGCGGAGTGCGGTATTTCAACGAAGTTCGCAACGACGAGAGCCGCGGCGTGGAAGTGATCATTGTGGGGCGCGGCGGAGGGTCGGCGGAAGATTTGGCGGCGTTCAACCATGAAGGGTTGGCGCGGGCGGTGTCTGCGTCGGAGATTCCGGTAATTTCGGCGGTGGGTCACGAGACGGATTTCACGATTGTGGATTTCGTGGCGGACCTGCGCGCTCCAACGCCTTCGGCGGCGGCGGAGTTGGTGATCCGCTCGCGGGTGGAAGTGGAGAATCAGGCGGAGGCGGTGCGGGAGCGGCTGGTGCGGGCGATGGAACGTCGGTTGCTGGAAGCGCGGCAGGCGCTGATGGAACGGGCGCAGGACGGGGCGTTCGCGCGCATGATGGATTTGATCCGGCAGCGGCAGCAGAAGGTGGACGATCTGACATATCGGCTGGAGCGCGGCGAGCGGCAGGCGCTGGAACAGAAGCGGCGGAGATGGGAAGCGGTCTCGGCGGCGGTGCGGCATTACGATTTGCGCAGGGTTCTGGCGGGGATGCGCGGAGAACTTCAGGCGGTAACGGCGGCAATGACGGCGGGGATGCGGAATCAGCTCCTGCAGAATAAGGTGCGCGTGGAGCGCATGGGCAGGGCGCTCGACATGCTTTCGCCGCTCGCGATACTGGAACGAGGATACGCGCTGGTATTTGATGGTGAGGGAAATTTAGTGAAGGACGCGGCGCAGGTGAAGCGTGGCGATGAAATCCGGACTCGGGTGGCGCGCGGAGAGATTGAAGCCACGGTGAAACGAACGAGCCCGGATAAAGCGCGATAAGCCAGAACCGGCTATTTATGCGGCGGATGCGGCAGGGGCGGACGAGTGAGGATTATCCGCGTGCGTTCGCGCGTCATGCGGATGCGGCATCTCAAACCGTCCGGGCGAATCCTGCAAGTGCTGTCTCGAAGCTGGATCCATGCGACTTGATCCGGACCAACGATCATCCACGCCGTGGCGTTGGTGGCGTGATTGGTTTGGTCCAGATAATAGGCCGCATTGAGATCGATATCGGCGGCGTCGGCATTCATCTCTTCGCAATCGTACGCAGGAGGCGCGGTTGCCGCGTTGATGGGCGCGCAGTAATCTTCGTCATGTTCCAGAAGAATCTTTTTGTTGGAGTCGCCAATAAAGTAACGCGTGGCCACGGCCGGCACGCCGGATTCAGCCGACCATAGGCTCAAGGCTTCGGCGAACGCAGGAGGAAGCTGGCTCATCTGGAGCGATTCTTCCTTTACCTGCCGGGAAAAAACCGTAAGGGTTGGCGTGGGTTCGCCGTTGGTTGGATGGAAATAGAATGCGGCCAGCACGATGCCCTCCTGCATATCAATCCAAATGAATCCCCGACCATTTAAGTAGGGACCGCTCCTGCCGGAGACGACCACGTATCGGCTATCGCGAATTTGCAGCGGTAGAGGCGAGCCGGTGAGCACGCGCACGAAGGCATCGAAGGGTGACATGTCCCAGCCGTAGTGGAAGGTGCAGCTGGGGAGCACGCTGTGCATTAACTTGCGGTATTGCTTGTCGCGAACGACATCGTTTGCCGGCATCCCGGCGAAACGATTCAGAAATGCGAGTTGCTCGCTTGGAATCGGATTCTGAAAGATGGCTTTATCGTATTTCGAAACCGGAGCTTGTCGCGATTGAGAGGATGGCTCCTGAGCTCGCGGATCAGGCGACAGGACGGCGACTAAGCATAGCGCGGCAAATATCGAAACCGGCAAGACCCTGACCTTACCCCACACCGCACGAAAGGATGGCATATAAACTCTCCTTTCAGCACTAATTCGGTGGAATTGTACAATTCTGCCGCAGATTTGCAAGAAGCAGCCCGCCGCGGTAGTGCCTCAGTTTGCCGCCGGTGAAGACGAACCTGTCGAGCTGCGCTCGACTGGACAGCCGAGGGCGTGTCCTCACATAAGGATTTGGCAAACCGCGACACTATCCCCGCCGCTTATTATCCTGGGGTTCACTATCGGCTGCATTAGAATGTAGGGTTCTCCCTGGGGAAATTCCGCAGAATGGGGAAAATGCAGTGACGCAACTGATGGCGCCATGGTTGAGAGTGTCGTTCACGATGCTCGACATTCTGCTGGTGGCGCTGATTATTTACGAAGTGCTGGTGATGATCCGGGGGACGCGCGCGGCGCCGATGCTGGCCGGACTGGCGGCGGTGGCGGTGGCGTTCTACCTGGCGCGGATTGGTCAGCTGATTACATTGAACTGGCTGGTGAGCCATCTGCTGCCCTATGTGGTGTTCGCGCTGATTGTGGTATTCCAGTCGGAGATCCGGCATGTGCTATCGGACGTGGGGCGCCGGGTAAGCTTTCTGCGCGGATCGGCGGTGGAAGGCGATTCGTATGACGACATTGTGCTGGCGGCAAATTTATTTTCTCAGCATCAGACCGGCGCGCTCATCGTGATTGAGCGCGAGATCGGATTGCGGACGTATGTCGAGAGCGGCGTCGCCATGGATGCGAAGCTTTCCTACGATCTTCTGGCGACAATTTTCCGGCCAAGCGCACCCCTGCACGACGGAGCGGTAATTATCCAGAAAGACCGCCTGGCGGCGGCGGCTTGTTTCTTGCCACTGTCGATGAATCCGGTGTTGTCGACGCAGATGGGCACGCGGCATCGGGCGGGGATCGGGATCACGGAAGAGACCGACGCAATCGCAGTAATTGTTTCCGAAGAATCGGGCGCGATCAGCATGGCGGTGGGAGGCAAGATCGAACGGGATCTGTCGGCGGAGCAATTGCGCGAGCGTTTGAGCGCTGAACTGCGGCGGTATATGGCGCCGGTGGTACTGCCCACGGGGGTGCCGCGCGAGGATGACGAGTCGGATGCGAATATGGAATCGCCATTGCGGGCGCGGGCGCCGATGAGCGCGGATGAGGACGATGATCCGGGGATGGAGCGCCCGCTATGATGGGGCTGCTGCAACGCTGGGTACTGCATAACTTCTGGCTGAAGGCTTTGTCGCTGTTGCTGGCGACTGGGTTATGGATGGCGATTTCGGCGGACCAGGAACCGGCGGAGGTTGCGCTTCGAGTGCCGATTGAATTTCAGCATATGCCGGCGGAGTTGGAGATTAGTTCGGCAGCGATCCCGGATGCGTTGGTCCGAGTGCGCGGGCCGGAGCGCTTGATTCGGGAACTGCGATCGACGGACATCCACGCCGAGTTGGAACTGGGAGATACGAAGCCGGGCGAGCGAACGTTTGATCTGAAGGCGCAACAAATTCGGCTGCAGCGCGAGTTGACGGTAGTGCAAGTAGTGCCGAGCCAGGTGCATTTGAGTTTCGATTCGCGGCTGACGCGCGAGGTGGAGATTCATGCGCGAGTGACGGGAGATTTTGCAGCGGGAGAGCAGATTGCGAGGGTGCAGGTGGATCCGGAGCGGATCACGATCACCGGGCCGCGGCATCACGTTGAACTGGTCGATGCGGCCACGACCGATCCGATCGACGCTTCCCAGACGACCACGCAGGCGACCTTTGTGACAAATGCGTACGTTCCGGATGCGATGGTACAAGTGGTGCAGCCTGTGCCGGTGCGGGTGACGGTAATCATGGAAAAGAGAGCACCGGCTGAGAGAGAGCCTTGATGCACTAGAAGAATTTCGACCGCGGCGGCGCGACAAAAGCGACGGGGGCTAAAGCCCGGACTCATGGAGCGATTCACGCGGCGCTAAAGCGCCGCTCTTCCACTCCGGAATGACCACTCCGGAATCCACGGAATTTATGCGCAATGCGAATCCGCAAAATTTATGAGCAAACCAAGTCGACAATTGTTTGGGACTGATGGAATCCGCGGCGTGGCGGGAGCGTTTCCACTTACAGCGGAGAGCACGTATCTGATTGGGCGAGCGCTCGGGCATGATTTGATGCGTGCCACGCCAAAGGCACAGGCGGTGATCGGGCAGGACACGCGCGAGTCGAGTGCGTGGATCACGGACCGCGTCGCCTCCGGCATGGCGGCGGTTGGCGTGGAGGTGCACAGCGCCGGTGTGATTACTACGCCGGGCGTTGCGTATCTAGCGCGGTCGCGCGGGTTGGCGGCGGGAGTCGTGATTTCGGCATCGCATAATCCGTGGATGGATAACGGGATCAAAGTTTTTTCCGGGGATGGATTCAAGCTGACCGATGCGCGCGAGTTGGCGATCGAGAAAGAAATTTTCGCGCTGCTGGAGAAGCCGGGCGCGGCGGACGATACTGCATTGAAGATTGCTGGCCCCTCGCTGCCGGGAGAGTTGGCGCTGCGCAAGGCCTACATCGAAGAACTGGCGGGAAGCGTGTCCGCCGATTTGAGCCGGTTGCGAGTGCTGGTGGATTGCGCGAATGGGGCGGCCACGGCGGAGGCTCCGGAGTTGTTTCACAAGTTGCGAGTTCAGGCGACGTTCACTCACATTACTCCGGACGGCAAAAATATTAATGAAGGATGCGGGGCGCTGCATCCGGAAACGCTGGGGCGGACGGTGCGGGAGTCCGGCGGGAAGTTTGATCTGGGCGTTACGTTTGACGGCGATGCGGACCGCGCTCTGTTCTGCGATGCTCAAGGGCGCGTGGTGAATGGCGATGGAGTTCTGCTGCTGACGGCGCGCGATCTGCAGGCGCGGGGAAAACTGGCGGGCTCGACCGTGGTGGCGACGACCATGTCGAACATGGGCGTGGAAATTGCGCTGAAGAAATCCGGGATTCGAATGTTGCGCGCGAATGTGGGCGATAAATATGTTCTGGAAGAGATGTTGAAGACCGGAGCGACGCTGGGCGGGGAACAGTCCGGGCATATTATTTTTCGTGATGGCGAGGCGACCACGGGCGACGGACTGCTGACCGCTTTGCGGGTGATGGACGTGCTGGTGCGGTCGGGGAAGACGCTGGCGGAACTGGTGGGAGATTTGAAAGTGTTTCCGCAAAAAATTCAGAACGTGCGGGTGCGGGAGAAGGTTCCTTTTGCGCAGGTGCCTGAGGTGCAGCGGGCGATTGCAGCGGCGGAGAGCGAACTAGATGGGAACGGGCGCGTGGTGGTGCGGTATTCAGGGACGGAAGCGCTGGCGCGAGTAATGGTGGAGGCGGAGTCGGAAGAAAAGATGCTGGCGTTGACGGCGGGGATTGCGGGGGAGATTCAGAGGGTGCTGGGGGTATAGCGAGGGCGAGAGACCTCGCTGCGCGAGGCGGACAGCCGGGGGCGGCTGTCCCCACATGTGTCGTGATCGCGTAGACTTCGGGACAGCGCCGGCTTTCAGGGCGGCTTATTTGAGATCAAAATCCCCGGCGAGATACGACAGTTGACCGAAGCAATCGTCAAGCATCGAGTTCCCCTTTTTGAGTTGGCGTTGATTTTTTTGAAGTTGGGTACGATCGCGTTTGGCGGACCGGCGGCGCACATCGCGATGATGGAAGATGAGTTCGTCCGTAAGCGGAGATGGATTACTAAAGAAGATTTTCTTGACCGCGTGGCCGCAGCCAGCCTTATTCCGGGGCCGAGCTCAACCGAAGTCGGTATTTTTATTGGGCATTCGCTGCGCGGATGGCCCGGGCTGCTTGTGGCGGGTACCTGCTTTATTATTCCCGCGGCGGTTTTGGTGTCACTGATCGCGCGCGCTTACGTGCGCTTTGGTTCGTTGCCGCAGGCGGAGGGAGTTCTTCGCGCGATCAAGCCGGTGGTGATTGCAATAATTATTCAAGCCTTGTGGAATTTGGGGAGAACGGCTGCGAAAACGCCTGTGCTCGCTTTGATCGGTTGCGTGGCGGCGGTTTTGAATTTCGCCGGATTGGGTCCGTTGTTCGTGTTGATAATCGCGGGCGCGGGTTCCGGGATTACGTGGTGGCTGCGGAAAGGTAGAAGTTTCCCCGCGGCATTGTGTGGGATTGGCTTGCCGAAAATGTTCTCGAAAGCAGGCCTCGCGGCTCTGGTAGTGGCGGCCACGATTGTGCCGGTCAGCATGGTTCGTTTGTTTTTTTCCTTTTTGAAGATTGGGTCCATCGTCTTTGGAAGCGGCTATGTGCTGTTGGCGTTTCTGCGGTCGGAGTTTGTCGATCATCTGCATTGGTTGACGGAAAAGCAGCTCATCGATTCGGTGGCGGTGGGGCAATTCACGCCGGGACCGGTTTTCACGACCGCGACATTTATTGGCTACCTGGTCGGCGGCTTGCCTGGAGCGTTTTTCGCAACGGCTGGGATTTTTTTGCCAGGGTTTGTGTTTGTCGCGATTGGAGGGCCGCTGATTCCGAAGATTCGGCGCTCGCCTTTGGCGGGAGCGGTGTTGGATGGGATTGTTGTGGGGTCGCTGGCTTTGATGGCAGTGGTCGCGTGGCAATTAGGAAGAGGGTCAATCACTGATGGGCTCACAGCTGCGATTCTGGTCTTCAGTCTTATCGCATTATTTCGGATCAAGGTAAATTCGGCGTGGTTGATCTTGGGAGCTGGAATTGTCGGCTGGATTGCCAGGGGGTGAGGAGTGCTTCTCGCGATTGGTCGGATTTCTGGGCAAGTAGTCAAAGTCCCCGCCCCGTCTCTCCAAAGAACGGAGAGACAAGGACGGGGCACCCGCTTCATTGTTGGTGCGAGCAGTTGTCGGACAGGAGTGTCCGACGCGCACACACCAAGCTTTAGGAAGCTTCCTCCGGGGGGCGCAAGCTTACGAACTGCTTGTAGAGGACGATGTCGTAGATAATCTTCAGTGTCCCTGCGATGAAGAAGGGCGCGCTAATCAGCGAAGGCCGGGCAAAAAGAAATCCTACAAACAATGGGCTGATTGCGGCGCCGGTGGTTCGCGCCACGCCGGTGATTCCGGCGGCAGCGGATCGCTCCTCGGGCCGGACGACGGCCATGGTGTAGGACTGGCGCGTGGGGACATCCATTTGGCTGATGCTGAAACGAATCAGCAGGACGAGGACCGCCAGCTTCAGGTTGGGCATGAGCGGGACAAGGATCAGCAGGATGTTGGAGGGAAGATGGGTGGCGACCATCGTCTTGATGAGACCGAAGCGCGCGGCCAGGCGGGACGCCAGCAGGGATGAGATCCCCGCGAAGATGTTTGCCCAAAAGAAAATCACGCCGAGTGTTCCGGGGTCTACGCCGAAGCGCAGATAGAACCAGTAGGCAGCGAAGCTCTGCACGACGAATCCCCCTGCGAAGGAATCGAGGGCGAACAGGGCTGAGAGCTTGGCAACTACACTTCGTGAGTGGCCGATTCCTAAAAACCTTTTCATATTCCCGGGCGACGGTTCTTCTCCGGGCTGGCGTACTTCCGCAGCCGGCGAGAGGCGAGTGAAGATCAGCGCCAACAACGCGCCCAATGCCGCATAGGAAATGACCACCACTCGATAGCTAAGAACGGGCGCGACTGCGGTCTTTTGCAGCACGTGGGTGAGAGTGCCTCCGAAGAGCGCTCCCAGCGCGGTCGCAACCGAGCCTGCGAGCGTGTACCAGGCAAACACTTCCGTTCTGGCGGAGCCGGGTATGACATGAGAAAGTGCGGCTTGCTCGATGGAGAGGAATGGTCCGACTTCATAGCCGCTGGGGCTGATGACGCCGATCGTGCCGGCGACGAGTAGCAGCAAGTAGTTGCTGGTGAGGGCGAAGGCGACGCCGGCGGCCGCCATCAGGATAGCGCCGACGATCAGCATGCGACGCCTTCCCATGCGATCGGCGCGAGTGGTGAGAAACAGGGAGACGACGGTATCGCCGGCCAGGGTGAGAGTGAGGAGCAGTCCGGTTTGCGACTCGCTGAGTCCGAGTCCAATCAGATAGAAAACGAGGACGACAGAGAGCGAGCCATAGGCGAAGAGGCGTATGAACCGGGTGAGGAAGAGAAGCCATCCATCACGCGTGAGAGATTTGAGTGAGCTGGGGACTAAGGTAGGGGTCGCCATTATTATTTACGTCCTTAAGTATATTGCTTCGGTGTCGGAGCGGCTGAAGAGTCGCGCAGCCTTGCACAAACCGGCGTTTGACTAGGTCCGCCAGCAGAGCGTAGGCTTCCGGCGAGTTCCGGACCAGGAACTTTCCTTGCACACATTCCGCTATTGAGGAGGATCGATGGTTCCCATCAGCGCTTTATGGATGCCGATTCTGCTTTCAGCCGTAATCGTGTTCGTTGCGAGTTCGATCCTGCACATGGTGCTGCCTTATCACAAGAGCGATTATCGCAAGCTGCCCGAGGAAGACAGAGTGGTTGATGCGCTAAGGGCGGCGGGCGTGACTCCGGGGCCGGTGTACCATTTTCCGCACACTACGCATAAAGACATGAAGTCGTCTGAAGTGGTGGAGAAATTCAAGCGTGGGCCGATCGGGCTTTTGACTGTGATGCCGAGCGGGCCGCCGGCGATGGGGAAATATTTGGGGCTATGGTTTGTTTACTGCGTCGTAGTCAGCATCTTGGTGGCTATTGTGGCGGGAACCACGCTCAGCCCCGGGACTCGCTACCCAGTCGTATTCCACCTGGCAGCCCTTACGGCATTACTCGGGTATGCAGTAGGACATCTTCAGGATTCGATCTGGAAGGGGCAGGCGTGGAGCGTGACTTTTAAGCACGTGGTCGACGGATTTATTTATGCGCTGCTGACGGCGGGGACGTTTGGGTGGTTGTGGCCGCGGTAGGGATGGGCAGCTGATAGAAACGGTGGAAATCAAAATCCCCACCCTGCCTCCAACGAACGGAAAAACGAAGACGGGGAACCAGCCGTTGCGCTTATTAGGGATGCTTCGACTGCGTGAGAGAACCTTCGGTTCTCCCACTTCGCTCAGCATGACAGGATTCGGAGTACATGCTATTCGAGATCGCGCCAGTTGGGTCCGACGCCCATTTCTACTAACAGCGGCACCGCGAGCGTGTGTACTTTTTCCATTTGCTCGCGGACTAGCGACTGCATAGTCTCGACTTCTTTTTCCGGGACTTCGAATACCAGTTCGTCGTGGACTTGCAAAGTCATGCGCGACTTTAGATTTAGTTCGCGCAATGTGGCGTCGATGCGGATCATCGCTATCTTTATCAGGTCTGCGGCGGTGCCTTGCAGGGGGGTGTTGACGGCGGTGCGCTCGGCGAAGCCGCGTTGGTTGGCGTTTTTGCTATTGATGTCGGGGATGGGACGGACGCGTCCGTGCAAGGTTTTTACTTTCAGGTCGCGGCGGGCTTCTTCGAGAGTTTTGTCGATGAAGGCGCGGACTCCGGCGTATTTTTCGAAATAGTTGGCGATGAACTGCTTGGCTTCGGAAGGCTCGATGCCGAGATTTTGCGAGAGGCCGAAGGGCGAGAGTCCATAGACGATTCCAAAGTTCACGACTTTTGCCTGGCGGCGGTGATCGGGCGTGACCATGAGCGGGGGGACTCCGAAGACTTGGGAGGCGGTGAGGGTGTGGATGTCGTCGCCGCGGCGGTAGGCCTCGACGAGCAGAGGGTCGCGCGAGAAGTGAGCGAGCAGGCGGAGTTCGATTTGCGAATAATCGGCGGTGAGCAGGACGTGGCCGGGCTCGGCGATGAAGGTGGCGCGGATGCCGCGTCCGAGTTCGGTGCGGATGGGAATGTTTTGCAGATTCGGACTGGCGGATGAGAGGCGGCCGGTGGCCGTGCCGGTTTGCGCGAATGTTGTGTGCAAGCGGCGCGTATTGCGATCGATGAGCGCTGGCAGCGTGTCCACGTAAGTGGACTTCAGCTTGGTGAGCTGGCGGTAGTCGAGGACCATGCGGGCGATGGGATGATCTTCGGCGAGAGTTTCGAGAACGTCGACGGCGGTGGAGATGGTGCGTCCCTTGCCGTATTTCACGGGCTTGGGAAGATTCAGCTTGTTGAAGAGGACGTCGCCGAGCTGGCGCGGAGAGCCGACGTTGAATTCGGTGCCGGCGATCTGGTGGATTTCTTTTTCTTTGACGGCGATCTCGCGCTCGAGTTCGGTCGACATTTTCGAGAGCGCGGCGGTGTCGATTTTTACTCCGGCGTGCTCCATACGGGCGAGAACGGGGACTAGTGGAAGATCGATTTCTTCGTAGAGCTTGGTCAGGCCTGCGCTCTTTATTTCTTCGCGGAATGCGGTGGTGAGCCTGCCGGTGACGTCGGCGGCTTCGGCGAGATCGCCGCTGAGCTTGAGATTGAAGCGGCGAAGAGCTACGTCTGGCAGGCGATGCGAGGAGTACGTGGGATCGAGCAGGTAAGAATAGAGCATGGGGTCATGCTGCACGCCTTGCAGTTCGATGCCCTGCGATTCGAAGGCATGGATGGCGGATTTGTAATCGTGAATGGATTTTGGCGTATCGGGGTCGTCGAGAATAGAACGTAGTTTGTCGGCGGCGGAATCGAGTTTTACCGTGGTAGCCGAGCCTGCGGCTGCCGAGATTGCGATGCGGCGGGCTTCTGGAGCGGGCGCGGCAGCAGGAGATGACGCGTCTGTTAGCGCCAGCATTCCTGACTGCGGGACTTCGTCGATGACTTCTTCATCGTCTTCCGGAAGAACCTCTGACTTCTCTAACTCTAATGCGATGGCGAGCGCATCCTCCGGCGCGACGGCGTTGAGAACGTCTTCAACTTCGGCGGCGGACTCGGCTTCAGTATAGTGCGCTTCCGTGACCTGCACTGTCGGCAGCAATTCCTTTAACAGCGAACTGAATTCCAATTCGGTGAAAAGCTGGCGGAGATTGTCGACGTCGGGTTCGCCGGCGCGCATGGCTTCCACGTCGAACTCGACGGGAACATTGGTGTCGATGGTGGCCATGCTTTTGCTGAACATGATGATGTCGCGATTGTTCAGGAGAGATTCGCGGTAAGTTTTCTTTTCCACTTCGGCGGCGCGGTCAAGGGCCTGCTCGACGGTACCGAAGCGTTTGATGATTTCCACCGATCCTTTTTCGCCGATGCCGGGAGCGCCGGGGATATTGTCGATGCTGTCGCCGCGCAGGGCCATGATGTCGATGACGCGCTCGGGCGGGACTCCGAGAATTTCTTCGACCTTGGCGGCGTCGCAAATCAGATTGTCTTTCGGAGGATTCAGAATCTGCACGTCGTCGTTGACGAGCTGCATCATGTCTTTGTCGCTGGAGACGACGTAGACGCAATAGTCCGCAGCGGCGGCTTTGCGGGCGAGAGTGCCGATGACGTCGTCGGCCTCGAAGCCAGCGAGTTCGAGAATAGGGATGCGGTAGGCTTCGAGGGCGCGGCGAATGTAGGGGATCTGCTGCGCGAGGTCCTCGGGCATGGCGACGCGGTTGGCTTTGTAGCCTTTGTATTCGATCTCAGTGAAGGTTTGCGTTTTGATGTCGAACTTGCGGACTTTGGTGATGGCTTCGGCTTGCGTGTCGCGAAAAGTTTTGGCGGCTACATCGAAGACGGCGGCCAGATAGTTGGGAGAAAAATCATCGCGGAGTTTGCGCAGCATGTTGACGAAAACGTAGACGGCGGCGGTGGGCAAGCCGGATTTCGTGGACATCGAACGCTGGCGCGCCATGGCGTGATAGGCGCGAAAGATGAAGCTCATGGTGTCGATGAGGTAGATGCGGGGCTTGGCGGAGGAGTTCTTTGACACGATGACAGGAGTGGCGGACGAGGCGGGAGTCGGGTCGGGGAGCGGGGATTTTTTTCTCAGGGGCAAGTTGATATTTTAACAGTCAGGGAGGGGGTCGGCGGCGGCCGTGATTTGGATTTGGATAGTGTACGGTTTGCCTCCCGTGCAGGAAAAGCTGTCGAGCTTCGCTCGACTGGACAGCCGAGGGCGGCTGCCCCCACATGATTCGTTTTCAAGAACGGGCGGGCTTGCCGTATTCGGTGGTGTAGTGGAGGCCGATTTCGCCGCAGGTTCCCTGCTCGGCGGAGTAGACGACGCAGGTATCGAAGGGGCGGGAGTAGACGTGGAGGCTGACGGCGCGCTGGTTGAATTCGCGAGGATTTAGCACGCGGTGAACCGGCGCGAGCGGGTCGACGGCACAAGGTTGCGAGATATTCATCTCAACAATTTCAGTGGAGTGGATTGTGCATTTGCCGGCGGTGATGTCCTGCTGTACTACGTGGAAATTTTCTACTTGTAAGCGGCCGATGGGGACGGCCATCCAGCAATTCTGGTCGCGATGGTTGTGGACGGAACTGACCTGGCCGACTTCCCAGCAGATGGCCAGGAGTTCGTAGAGAGGGGTTTTGTCGATCAGGTTGCGGGTGTAGTGTTGGCGGTCCCAGGTGAGGTAGGGGGCGAGAGAATCGGGATCGACGGGAGCGTCCTGGAGGAATTTTTTGAGCTGCTCGGTATGGTCGAAAGTGGACTCAGGAAAGCTGCGGAGCTGGGTGACGAAATCGTGGATTGGAATGGGTTTTACGGCGGTGGGCATGAAGGTGCTCCGAGGGAGAGTATAAAACAAAACCTTTAATCGCGGAGGGCGCGGAGAACGTGCCGCGGAGGGACGCGGAGAAAGATATTTATTCGATCAACATACAATCGCCGTAGGAGTAGAAGCGGTAGCGATTGGTGACCGCGTGGTCGTAGGCGCTGAGGGCGTTTTCTTTTCCGGCGAAGGCGCTGACTAGCATTAGCAGACTCGATTGAGGCAGGTGGAAATTGGTGACCATGGCTTTGACTACTTTGAATTCATGGCCGGGATAAATGAAGAGATCGGCCGAAGCTGGGCCGGGAGTTATTGTGTTGGCGTTCCGACGAATGGCGTGTTCCAGAGTTCGTACGGTCGTGGTGCCAACTGCGACGATGCGGCGTGAATCGCGAAGGGCTTGGTTGATGGCGGAGGCGGCTGCGGGGGAAATGGAATAGGACTCGGAATGAATTTTGTGGTCTTCGACGCGCTCGACGCGGATTGGCTGAAAGGTTCCGAGGCCGACGTGGAGGGTGATCTCGGTGGTTTCGACGCCGCGATGGCGGATGCGATCGAGAATTTCCGGGGTGAAGTGGAGTCCGGCGGTGGGCGCGGCGACGGATCCGCGCTCTTGCGCGTAGACGGTTTGATAGCGATCGCGGTCGCGGGAAGAATCGGGACGCGAGATATAGGGTGGAAGCGGAATGTGCCCGATGCGATCGAGGACGGAATAGAAATCTTCGACCGGTTGAAAGCGGATTTGGCGCTCGCCGAAACCAGAGCGGGCAAGGACTTCCGCCTGCAGTTCGTCATGCTCGCCGAAAAATAAATGCTCGCCTACGCTGATTTTGCGTCCAGGGCGGACGAGGCATTCCCAATCGTTGGGACTGGAAGAAAGTTGACGCGTGAGAAAAACCTCGACGCGCCCTTGCAAGAAATTACGAGTGGCAGGATTCTGCCGGCTGACGGTTTGAGCGCGTGCACCTTTGCGGCGGCCATAAAGCCGGGCGGGAAACACGCGGGTGTTGTTAAATACGACAAGGTCGCCAAGCTGAAGCAAGTCGGGCAGGTCGCGGAATTGGCGGTCGGAGTAGCTGCCGTTGGTCCGACTCAGGTAAAGCATCCGAGAGCTATCGCGAGCCGGGAGAGGCTCCTGAGCAATAAGTTCGTCGGGAAGAAGGAAATGAAAGTCGGAAACCAACACGATGTCGATTATAAGAGGGAGGGGACTTTCGAGAGGATGCAGGAAGATTGAGAATGGTCACGTTCGACATTTATGGGAAGATTTCTTTGTCTTTTTTAGTAAATTTGTTTGTCTGTTTAAGCTGGGTGCGTTACCATGCGAGCTGTTAGATTTAGCCGCTTTCGCCACTCCCCTAAGAGAGAATTTCCATGCACGCGGAACGAAAATACAGGGAAGAAATTGTTCGCTACGGGCGGATGTTGCACGAGCGCGGCTTCGTGGCGGCTATGGACGGGAATCTTTCCGTGCGGCTGGATCGAGAGCGAATCCTGGTGACGCCCACGTGTGTGAGCAAGGGCGCCATGCGCGCCGCGGACATGGTGATTGTGGACCGGGAGGGCACGCGGGTCGCGGGGCGGAGAAATGTGACCAGCGAGATTGGCATGCATGTCCTGATCTACCGCATGCGGCCCGACATTCAAGCCATTGTGCATGCGCATCCGCCAACAGCGACGGGATTCGCGGCTGCGGGCATGGCGCTGACAGAACCTCTGGTGTGCGAAGTGGTGATGGGGCTGGGCGGCATTCCGCTGGCGCGCTACGGTACGCCTGGAACCTCAGAACTGGCGAAGACTCTGGAACCGTATGTGCCGCACTACGATGCGATTTTAATGTCGAATCACGGTGTGGTGGCTTATGGGGATACGATTGAGCACGCTTACATGAAGATGGAAACAGTGGAGCACTTTGCACAGATTGCGCTGGTCACCCATCTGCTGGGCCGGCAGCAGCCGCTGAGCGGAGTGGATATCGAGAAGCTGCTGCTGGCAAGAACGAAATACTTTGGCGGCAAGATAGCGGCGCCGATGCCGATTGCGATGGTAAGGCCTCCAGAGAAAGTTAGCTGAATTTCCGAGCAGCAGACATATCTTCAACAATTTAGCTTTCTGCGCTTTAGGATTCCGCCTCGCTTCGCTTGGCGGGACAGCCGAGGCGGCTGTCGCTACATGATTTCAGTTGTGACCCTCCGCGTTTTCGTTTCTCTATTCTCCCCCGATGCGGAAGCGGAATCCGGCGCGAAAATTCAGAGGCAACGCGGGATAGCCGACGACTTCGCTATAGCGGCGGTCGAGGGCGTTCTCGACATTCGCGTATGCGGTGACGCGAGAATTGATGGCGTACCATCCTCCGAGATCGGCGCGCACGTAGCCGGCGGCGTGGTTGATGTTGAAGCCGAAGAAATCATCGTCCGGGCGGCGGCCTACGAAACTCCCACTCAAATTTGCTCCCCAGCGGTTGCCTAGATAAGAAAGCAGCATGGTAGCGGAATGCTTGGGACGGCGCAGCAGCGGCTGGCCGACATTGTATTGCGAATCGATGGGGGCGGGGTTATTGAGAATCTTGGTGGAAGTGTAAGTGTACGCAGTGCTGAGCAGCAGCCTGGAGCGGATTTTAGCCTGCAGTTCAACCTCGGCGCCCTGCGCGAACGCCTGATTGATATTGCCGTATTGTCCGATGAAGTTAATGAGATCAATTTCCTGATAATTGATTTGATCGTGGAAAAGATTGTTGAAGTAGGTTGCATTCAGGATGTAGCGACCGCGAACGAAGGCCTGTTGAATGCCTGTTTCAAAAGCGCGGACGCGCTCGGGCTTCAGACCGGGATTGGCGAAACTGAACGGAGGACCGGCATAGGTTTCCTCGAGGCGAGGTTCCTTGAATCCGGTGGCGTAAGAAAAATGCAAACGAGTGTCAGAAAGAATCTCTCCTCCCCGCCGGGCCAGTAGAGTCAGCGCAATCCGCGGAACGCCAGTATTTCCGAAGGCGCTATTGTGAATGAATCGTCCACCGCCTGCGGCCGTTAGCCTGCCATAAGTGAATTGCTGTTGCGCGTAGAATTCGTTGCTCAGGCGCTGGCCGTGGGTCTGGCCGAAGTTCACGTCACCGACGAATCCGTTTTCGTTTTCGACGCGGTAGCCGACGGTGGTGTGGGCCCAGGGCCGTTCGGAATAATCGCCCTGATATTCGAATCCCGCGCGGTTGATACGATCGACTTCGTGCGACTGAAAATCAATGGGATTGCCAAACAAGCCCACTCGCGAAGGGTCGCCGTTCACGTTGAGTTCGTTGTAGCGGTAGAGATAATCGAAGGCGCTGAGGCGATGCTGCCATCCGTTGGGGGCGGCGACGGCAAGCTCCACATTGCCCAGCAAGTTGTTGTATTGCGACCACTCGTTCGGATCCGGAGGCAACGGTTGAGACAGTCCGTTTACTGGAACGAGCGGATCGTATCCGTTGAAGTTGAATTCACCGGGAACTCCGGTGTGGCTGTTCGAGTGGCGCAGGTGAAGTCGCAACGAAGTCTTATCGTTGAGCGCGGCGCCGAGGTTCGCTCCCTGAAGCGAATCGGAATAGGCATCGTTAATTCCGGAGCCCTTGGTGTTGAACTGGTCGCCGAAGACGTTGTAGTCGAAGCGGCTGAGGGCTCCGGCGAGAGAAACGTAGCCGTTGGCGGTGGAGAAATTTCCTCCATCAGCGCCGAAGCGGAGTTCGGGAGTGCGCGTGCTTCCGGCGCGGGTGAAAACCTGGACGACGCTAGTCATGGCGTCGGAGCCGTAAAGCGTGCTTTGCGCGCCGCGAAGAAATTCCACGCGGTTGGCTTGAGTGAGAGGCAGCGTGCCGAAATCAAAAGTGCCGCCGGGTTCGTTGATGGTGACGCCATCGACGATGACTTTGTTGTAAGTGGAATCGCCGCCGCGCACGAAGAGCGAGGACAAGCCTCCACGCTGACCGGCGGTGTTGACGACGGCTCCGGGAAGAAAGCGGATGGCGTCGCTGGCGGCGGTGGGTTGCATGGTTTCGAGCTGGGCGTTTTCCAGCGTGGAAATGCTGGCGCCGGTTTCTTCGGCGAGGGCGGGCGTTCTGGTCGCGGTGACTACGACGGTTTCGGACGCGGTGGCGACGTGCAGTTGGACCGTGACGATGTCGTGTGGTGCGCTGACATCTGATGTGTGCAAGGCGAAGCCCGGAGCGAGAACTCGAATCTGAAACGCGCCTGAGGATAATTCGCTGGAGTTCAGTCCGCTGAATGTAGCAATGCCTTCAGTGGTCGTAATCGCGATTTTCTGGGAAGTGCTTTTTGAGAGTACAGAAACTTGAGCGCCGGCGACCGCGGCGGATTGAGGATCGGTGACCTTGACTTTGAGGTCGGCGGCCGATGCCACCAAGAAAGAAACAAAAAGCAAAAACGAAGCGCAAAGAGCGCGCATAACCATCCTCCTTTTCACGCGAAAGGGGTTAAGGGGTACGGTTTACGCCGGTCTCCTGGCTTTGCGAGTGAGGATGTGTGAGCCAGTTAGCAATTGGCAGTGAGCCGTGAAAGATCGCTTTCTAGCGGAACATCCGGTGACTTGCAGACGGCCTTCCCGGGATTGCTCCCAGTGACCGGCTACGATTTTCTCGCTTACAGTTGCGCGGCAGCGCGGGAATTGCACCCGCTTCCCTGTCTTCGCCACGAGGCGAAGACGCGCAAACCGAAGGACATTTCAAAGAACGAAGAAGAACTCGTTAGAGGAATCTAGTAGAGGTTCACGAGGAAGTCAAATTCTTGAACACAGAGGGCACAGGGGAACACAGAGGAAACTCGGTACTGTCGGTCAGGACAGCACTGGAAACTCTCAGCGGACGCGAGACTGGTCGCGCTCGCGCGTGGGCTCGCCGACGAAGACCAGGCAGCCGTTCGGGTCTTCAACGTGAAACTCCGTCATGCCGTAGTCCTGGTTGAATAAATCGCGAACCCGGTAGCGGTCTTTGAAAGTTTTCACGTGCTCCCACAACAAATCGATGTTCGAAACTTCGATATAGATCTCGGTATGTCCGCGGACGGACTTCATCACTTCCTCGGAGCCGGCTTTCATGAAGTGGATGGTTTGAGCGTCGCGCTCGACGATCGAATAGTCGTGCGACTTCATCCTCGGTTTGAATCCCAATACGTCGTGGTAGAAGGTGAGGGTTTGTTCCATGTCGGCGACGGCGAGCATGGGGCTTATTTTTCGCGCGGTGTAGGTTACGTTCATGACAGTTTCCACTTCTACGCCGCGATTCGCGCGAATCATCCAACGTTATAAGGGAATTCTTGCGAGCCAACCTTTTGGATGTTTGCTTCGGCAAATTCGCGGACGCGGTCGAGAGACTCCTGCAAGCCTTGTTGATAGCGTTCGAGGTCTTCGTCGGGCGCATCGGTGGGGACCGGAATCAGCTTTCCGAAGCGCATCAGGACGCGGGAAAACGGCTTGGGAATGATCAGGCGATCCCAGGTATTCAAAACCCACGCACGATCGACTGCCATGTGAAAAGTGCTCAAAGGCACGCCGGATGATCGGGCGAGGGCGACGGGGCCGGGCTTTACTTGGCGGCGGGGGCCGCGTGGGCCGTCGAGTGTGAAGGCTACGGTCCAGCCTTCTTGCAGGGCGCGGCGCAGGCCGAGCAGGGCGCGGACGGCGTTGCGGGTGCTGGAGCCTTTGACGGCGACGAATCCGAATTTGCGGATTATGCGTCCCATGTATTCGCCATCATAGCTGTTGCTGCTCATGACGCGGACGCCGATGTCGCGGCAAACATAAGTTGCTGGAATCATGCAGGCGTGCCAGAAGGAAACGATCAGCGGCCGCTGATCGACGGTCTCTTGCGCTCCTTCTTCGCGGGACACACACACACGCAGAGTAGGACCGATGAGGCGGATGAACCAGTATCCGGCGGTGATGATGATGCGGAGGATGATGCGCTGGCGGAGGGTGAAGCGGTTTGCAGAGGGAGTGGTGACGGCGGGGGCTTCGGGAGTGATGGCTTCCGGCACCAAAACATTGTAACGGGTAGTGCAGGGGGCACGCCTGGCTTCGCTTGGCGGGTCAGTCGAGGCGGCTATCCCTTCATGGCCGTTGGCGAGGCCCGCTTGCTAGTTTTCCAGGTAGGCGTCGATCCACTCTTTGACTTTCTGGCGGCGGTCGTCGGAGGGATCGAATCGGACGCCGAAGGATTTGGTTTTGCGCCAGGTCACCGATCCGCGGACGGCGACGCGGGGCAGGGTAAGAAGAGAAAAAGAAATCTCCACATTCGTCCCCGAAGGCACATCCTCGGAACTCTTGAATGACATGCCCCCAGAGCTGATGTCGACGCTGGAGGCGCTGAGGCGGTGGCCGTCATTGCTGACAACAGTGACATCGGTCATGATCGGGATGCGCGCGTAGCGGCGAAATTCGTGGAGCACGAGCATATGTGTGGCGCGAACCAGTTTCATCGCCGCAGGGCGTTCCAGAGGCTCCTGAAACATGGCGTTGATGCCGTACTTGGAATAGCGAATAGTGTCTTGCGCGGTGCCGCCGAGAGCGTAAAGAACGAGCCGCCTGTTGGAGGGCGAGGTGCGCGCTGCCTCCATGACCTTGTCGGCGCCGGGAACCAGATTGATGGCGCAGGCCTCGAATTTTTCCAGGCGCAAGCGTTCGACTGCATTCGCCGATACCAGCACGGTCTCAATGCCGAACTGGCGGAAACATTCAGTGAGCAGATATCTGGAGGACTCTTTCAAGTCGACTAAGGCAACCCGGGCAGTCGCTTTTTTGCCGACGGGGGCGGGTGCGAGAGCAGTGCCAAACGCTTTTTGCATGAGCAGGGCCGATCACCAGTACGAAAGTCCATTGTGGCTTGAGTTGAGGCAGATTTAAAGACCCTAAGGGCCAAGCAGCGAGCACAAAAGTGTCATTACTACCGTTGGACTGGTGGATACGGGCGAGAACTAAAGCCGTGAAAAATGCGCTTATCTCGTGTCTTCGCCGGGATCGTATTTGTGAATGGTTGCCGCTTTTGTTCCCAAAGAAATTCTTGCCATCTTTACATGTTGTTCAATGGCGACACGAAGTTCCCGCGCCAGCTTTCTAAGCTCGGTCTCGGCTTCCGGGCTAAACGGGCCTGCGCAAAGGCTACGAATTCTTCCGATAATTGCTTCGATCCCAGCATCGGTCGACGACGGCATCGCGATATTATAAGCAGCTTTTTCTATTCGTTCGATACAGAACACTCCTGAGCTATCTTCAGCGGGAACTGTAGCTGATCCGGCGCAGTCCCGCCTCTAATTCGTGCAAAATCTTCGTACAGTCCCCAACCTTTAAGCCTCAGGGCGGAGCAATAAGTCCTTATCCCTACGTCGGTTGCACACGCACTCGTTGGAGACGATGCGCGCCGGAGTTTGGCACCCGTCGTGCCATATTCAGCCCATGAACAATCGCGAGAAAGCCAACGGGAATGATAAAGAATGGCGGAGGCTCTGCGAATTGGTGGTAACCGAAAGCAATCCCGAACGATTGTCCCGGTTGATAGACCAACTGCTTGAGGAACTCGATACCCGACGTCGAGCCTTGCCGGAAAACGAGAGGTAAGGCGAGTTCGGCGCACACCGAGTTTCCCTTCGCTCGGCGAAGTTTTAAGCAGAACCAGATTCGAGGTCACTGTCCCTATGCGATCGCGAAATCGCCGCTCTACTGATCGCTAGTGTGATCGGTGTTGGTTGCGGTTTTTGCGGCGAGTTTTTTGGTGACCAGGAAGCTCCATATGGTTTCATTGGCGTTCAGATCCTGGCTGGTTTTGCCGATCTCTTTCTCTACTTGGTATTGCTCGCCCCCGGGCCAAGTGTTGCCGCCGCCTTTTACGCTGTAGGAAACTACTTGGGCATTTTCATGGCAGCCGTCGTAGGTCTCGACTTTAGTTTCCATGCCACCTTTTTCGTGAGGCGGCAGCTTGCTTTGAGAGGGCTTCTCGGAGCAGCGATCGATTCTGGCCCAGGCTTTTGCGCTGTCATCCACGGAGATGACGGGCAACTGGAGATTATGTTCGGTACCACCGCCATGAGGGACAACTGGATCTGCCGTGCCATTGATCATCACAACCGGGACTGGACGCGAGGGCAAACAGATCATCGTCTTGGGCATTGCCGCGCCGACGGGAGCGATCGCCGCGATCCGGTCGGCCATGGCGCATCCGACTCTCATGGCCATGAATCCGCCTTCGGAAAGACCGGTTGCGTATACGCGCGACGGGTCGACAGAAACTTTTATCGCGACTTGGTCCAGCATTTGATTTAGGAAATCGATGTCGTCCGCGGGTGGGGGCTTGTTGGCTTCGTCGTCGCGACGCTGTCCACCTTGTTGTCCGCCACCCGGGTAACCGCCACCTCCGCCAGGGTACCCTCCGCCGCCTCCGGGATAACCTCCACCACCTCCTGGGTAGCCGCCGCCTCCACCAGGATAACCACCTCCGCCGTAACCGCCGCGACGCCCGCCGCGACCGGGCGACATCATGGGCGACTGGCGCGGTGGGGGCGTGACGCCGATATTCCAGCGGCCGCGCAGGGCGCTGGGATAGATGGCGATGATTGCGTCTTTGTCCGCTAATTCATTGAAGCGGGTCAGGCGCTCCATGTCGTCGGTATCCTGATTCATGCCGTGGAGCAAGATCACTACCGGATATTTCTGCGCCGGATCGTAACCCTTGGGCAAGCGCAGCAGGTAGGTACGTTCGGTGTCATCGACCATGACCTTTTCTTTGGTTTCCTGGGCGTGGGCAGGGCAAACAAATCTCAGCATCATAAGGCAGGCCACCGCCCCCGATGCTGTCATCGTGGTCCAATTCCTAGATTTCATGCGATCTCCGGTCGTGACCCGAAGCGAGAATGCCCTTGCGCTTGGAAGCAGAGGAAGCTGCTGGGGTTGGATGGGGCTAGAAATCTAAGGCTTGCCACGGATTTCACGGATTGTCACGGATAAAACGACAAGAAGGGCTTTATCTGTGAAGATCCGTGCAATCCGTGGCCAATTATTTTGACCCTATTTATTCCGACCAGCGGCGGAACAGCAGCGCGCCGTTCGTTCCGCCGAAGCCGAAGGAATTCGACATGGCGTATTCGAGCTTGGCTTTGCGGGCGTGATTGGGAACGAAATCCATGGCGTCAGTTTCAGGATCCTGATTCATGAGGTTGATGGTGGGGGGCAATACCTGATCGCGCAGCGCGAGCACGGTGATCCCGGCTTCAAGCCCACCCGCTCCACCGAGAAGATGGCCAGTCATTGACTTGGTCGAACTAACGGGAATCTTGCGCTCGCCAAAAAAATTGCGGATGGCGTGGGCCTCAAGGGTGTCGCCGATGGGCGTGGAGGTTCCGTGGGCGTTGACGTAATCGACTTTTTCGGCACCGATGCCGGCATCGCGAACCGCATTGCGCATGACGCGGAATCCGCCTTCGTGCTCGGGCGCGGGCTGGGTCATGTGGTAAGCATCGCCCGACATACCGTAGCCGACAACCTCAGCAAGAATTGCAGCGCCACGCGACTTCGCATATTCAAGTTCTTCGAGCACTAGGATGCCGGCGCCTTCGCCCATGACAAAGCCGTCGCGGTCACGGTCCCAGGGGCGGCTGGCTTTTTCGGGATCGTCATTGCGGGTGGAGAGAGCGCGCATGGCGGCGAATCCGCCCACACCCATCGGAGTGATGGCGGCTTCGGAGCCCCCCGCGATCATGACATCGGCGTCATTGTGCTGGATGATGCGAAAAGAATCTCCGATGGAATGGGCGCTGGTCGTGCAAGCAGTCGCCGTTGCCTCGTTAGGACCCTTAGCGCCAAAGCGCATAGAAACATGCCCGGCGGCAAGATTGACGATTGCCGCGGGGATGAAGAAAGGTGAAATCTTCCGCGGCCCGCCTTCGATCAAGGCGGTGTGCTCGCGTTCGATGATGTCGAATCCACCGATGCCGGAGCCGATATGCACGCCTACGCGCTCATCATTTTCCGGAGTGATCTTCAGAGCCGACATCTTGAATGCTTCATCCGCAGCAGCCAGCGCAAGGTGAATGAAGCGTCCCATTTTCTTTACTTCTTTTTTTTCGACGAAGTTGAGCGGATCGAAGTTCTTGACCTCGGCGGCGATCTGGCAGGCGAAATTGCTGGAGTCGAACTGGGTGATGCGGCCCACGCCGCTCTTGCCAGCCAGCAGGCCCTGCCACACCTCTCCAGTGGTATTTCCCACCCCACAGATCAGGCCGATGCCGGTAACGACGACCCTGCGTCCCAAACTACTTGCCGCCTTTCGAATGCTTGGAGATGTAATCGATGGCATCCTGCACGGTGCGGATTTTTTCCGCGTCCTCGTCGGGAATTTCGATGTCGAAGCCTTCCTCGAAAGCCATTACGAGTTCGACCGTGTCCAATGAATCGGCACCCAGGTCGTCCACAAATGACGCGCTCGAGGTTACTTCTCCTTCATCCACACCCAATTGTTCTACGATGATCTGCTTAACTTTCTCGTCAACGGCTGCCATGTTTCTCCTCGCTTACCTCGATTTTATTTGAAAAATTCGACGCCTGGGGTTCGGCGACCACAGTCTTCTACCGTTCCCTCCGTTTTCATCGCGGCCTCACCGTACTTCTGTTGCGGGCGGCCAAACTGAAAACAGGCGAACGTGTAGTGTAATTGTCCCGGTGAATTGGTGTAAAGGAAGGGAATCGTTAGATCACACAAATCCCTTGACCAACTCCGGAGAGGACACTTGATCCTAATTCCTCGCGTTCCCGCGGTCAAACATGCGTCACGTTTCGTGCAGCATTTATGATGAGGCGTATTTTGCTGTGCCTGGGCTGCTTGGCAAGAAACAGGAAATACGCCCTAGAAATTAACCTGAGGAAAAAGGGGGCGAATTGAATGCGTGCGGTTGCGCAGCGGGTAAGCCGCGCCGTGGTTGCGGTGAATGGAGAAATCACGGGCCAGATTGGCGTGGGCCTTCTTGTTTTTCTAGCCGTCGGTCGAGACGACATGGAGGCCGATGCCATCTACCTCGCCGAAAAAATTGTTGGCCTGCGGATTTTCGAAGTGGATCGGAAAAATTCCGAGGCAGGCTCTCAGCGAAAAATGGATCGGAGCGTGGCCGATGTGGGCGGGAGCGTGCTGGCGGTATCGCAGTTTACGCTCTACGGAGACGTAAGGCGCGGCAAGCGGCCTTCCTTCGACGGCGCAGCACCACCAGAAAGGGCGCGCCATCTCTACGAATTTTTTGTAGAACGGATTCGAGAGTTCGGATTGCACTGCGAAACTGGGCGTTTCCAGGAAACGATGCGAGTGGAACTTGTGAACGAAGGGCCAGTGACGATTCTGCTGGATTCGAGGAAGACGTTTTAAATCTGTCGAACTTACTAAGTGACTTAGCGTCATCTTCGATTACCGCACTGCTGCAGGTATCCTTCACTGACGTAATCTTGCGTCGACCCTGACTCGCCGCTACCGTCCCATTGAGGACACATCCTCACAACAGGGCGGTCTCAGTGACTCAAGGAATCTTCGCCAAATCCCTTCCATGTCTACTTATACGTTCTTTGACGTCGCATCGTACCGCGCTTGTATTGATACTGATTGCAGCGAGTACCATAGCGGTCGCGGCGGATCAGAAGCCGACTCTTAACCCATGCAAGCTTAGCGACGCGGAAGCCGCCGGGCTGAACGGCGACCTCAGCACCGATGTAATGGCAGTGCACGAATATGCGGGTACGATTGCGCAGATGCTGAAGGAAGAAGAGTTCGAGAAACTGGATTGCGTTGCCGATCAGGTCCGCGCAAACAAGGAACGCTTCTCAGGCGGTCCGTGGAAAATTCACGAACTTTATGCAGGTCTGTACGATCCGGCTCAATACCCTGTGGAACATCCCACGCAAGAAGAGTGGCTCGGTCTGTTGCAGAAGCTGGAGCAGTGGAAGACTACGCGCCCAAATTCGATTACCGCGCCTGTCGCGTTGGCTCGAGCCTATATAAGGTTCGCCTACGTTGCCCGGGGTGGGGGTTACGCTAACACGGTCAGCGAGGGTGGTTGGAAGCTATTCGGGGAGAGGATCGCTAAAGCTAAACAGACTCTTAATGAAGCTTCAACCCTGCCTGCCAAATGTCCAGAATGGTATCTCGATATGTTATTGATAGCCATGACTGAAAGTTGGGAGAGAGAGGATACGCGGGCGCTCTTCGAGCAAGCAGACAAATTTGAGCCGGGTTATTACTACTACGCCCGAGTGTACGCCACATATTTATTCCCGCAATGGAGCGGCAGGAAGGGAGATACCGAGCAATTTACGAAGGAAATTGCCGATCGCGTAGGAGGGGACCAGGGCGACATTCTTTATTTTCAGGTTGCGAGCTCGGATACCGTGATTTGCGGGTGTGATGATGGTCCACAGATGTCGTGGGAGCGAATTGAACGGGGGTTTGAGGCTTCCGAAAAGAAATACGGGGTATCGATGCTGAACTTAAATCGCATTGCTTACCTGGCGACTCATTATGGCAAGTTAGACCTGTACGTCGCAGACAAAACCATGACCCGCATCGGGGAGCAATGGGACTCGGAAACATGGGGCAAGAAAGAAGATTTTGAAGCTATGAAGGAGTGGGCAGCGAAGTCCGCGCCATTTGTGGCCAAGACACGGGCGATTGAAGCAGCCGCGGAAACGAACATGAAAACGCCTGAAGGCGCCCGCTACCACTCTTCCGTGGAAAAAACCTATCGCGGGTTGGTGCAAGCATGCGCGAGCACAGACGGTGCCGGCGTGGATAAGTGGGAAGGTGAATTTAAAGCATTTGTGAGTGTAGGAGTGAAGGGCACGGTCGAAGACAATCGCATATACGCCATGGGTCCGGTTGCTGTATGCGTGTACCACAAACTGCTCACCATGAAGGAGCAGCAGGCGACGCCGTTTCCACCGCCGCCACAGGCTCCTTATTGGATAAGGCTTGATCTGGACTGGGCGGACTTTGCCCCAATCGCAACTAAGTGATGGGTAGCATCATTTAGGAAATGTCCTCCTCCACGTTCCAGGTGGTTTGGCGTGGGAGATGCTTCGATCGTTCCCGAATCAATCCCAAATCTAGGTCGCCGCAGTTTCGAGCAGCGGATCTGCCTGCGGAGATGAGAGATCCGCCAGTTCTAGCTGAAGATTGCTGGAATTGGTGGCGTAGGCCAAACCAGTATCCATATCGATGACGCCTTCGCGGATGAATCGCTCGATCTCGCCATCAAAGTGCTGCATGCCATCCTGACCTCCGACGCGCATCGCATCGAGCAGCGTCTTACCGTCGCCTTCGCCTTTTTCCACGTAATCGCGGGTGCGTAGAGTGGATTTCAATATTTCGATTGCTGCGACGCGGCCGGTGCCGTCCTTACGAGGAATGAGTCTCTGGGAAATAATGTAGCGAAAACTTTTCGCCAGCCGATTCCGCAGCGTGTGCTGTTCGGCCATGGGGAAAGCGCCCAGAATTCTCTCCACGGTTTTCGACGCATCGATCGTATGCAGCGTTGAGAGAACCAGATGGCCCGTCTCCGCTGCTTCGATAGCGATCTCGATCGTTTCCCGGTCGCGCATCTCTCCCACCAGAATCACTTTTGGGGCCTGACGGAGCGCGGCACGCAAGGCGAGCGCGAAGCTCGGGGTATCGCTGTGCAATTCGCGCTGGTGGACAATGCAATTCTTGTGGGGATGCAAAAATTCTATGGGATCTTCGATGGTGAGCACGTGGTACGACTGATCTTTATTAATTTTATCGATGACGGCTGCCAGCGTCGACGACTTTCCCGAGCCTGTGGGACCCGTCACCAATACGATTCCGTTGCGCAGTTCTACGATCTTGCCCAACTCGGCAGGCAAATTCAGAGCTGCGAAATCCGGGACTTTGCCGGGAATTACGCGCATCACAACTGCGCAGGTGCCGCGCTGCATGAAGATATTGACGCGAAAACGATTGGCGCCCGGAAGGCTGTAGGAGACATCGCACGATCCGAGGGTCTTCAAATTCTCAATCGCGTGCGCATTGTCGCCCATGAAATCAGCTGCGATTCGTCGAGTGTCCTCGCTCGTAAGAGCACGAGCCGTTCCTGCGGGCGCGAGTTTTCCGTTAATCTCAACCAGCGGCGGCTTTCCCGGAGAAAAGAAAAGATCGCTGATCTTCGATGAAATTCTAAGCATTGAAGCCAGCAGTTCTGGGGTTGAAAGCGGCGCGGCGGCAGGGGCGGCAGCGGCGGCTGCTCCCTTAACTGAAGGCACTATATTCGGTAGCTGATTCGTAGGGGAAGACATTCGGACTTATGACTCTCGCTATTCTGAATTTGTTGGCACGACTCGGTTTTCGGTAAAGTACGAGAATTATTCCAGCAGAGTTATCCTCGCGGCCTGACTTTTCGATCGTACAGCAATGTACGGTCGGGCCGAGAGTGGACGCAGCGAGACTTAGTTACGTAGGTCACACTCCGTAACGGATAGAAGTTTCTATTCGTGATCGGATCTGTGGTTTTGTTCAACGAGCGGCAAGAATTGCGTCGGCCACGCGCGCGGCGTCTACCGCAGCCTTTACGTCGTGCGTGCGTAAGATATGCGCGCCCTTGAAAACGAGGGCGGTGTGAGCGGCAAGATTTCCATAAAGCCGGTCGGCTGGTGGGGCGTCTTTTCCGTCTCTCGCGAGGGTTCGACCGAGAAAGGATTTTCTCGATGTACCTGCGACCAGAGGGAATCCCACATTTTGCAAATCCTCGAAGCGCGTCAGCAGCGGATAGTTCTGTTCGAAGCTTTTTCCGAAACCAAAGCCTGGATCGAGCGCAATTTTCTCTCTCCGAATGCCCGATAGCACGGCTGTCTCGGCCCAGTCCCGGAGTTCGCGCTTGACCTGCAGAACAATGTCAGCGGGAGGAGGCAGGGTTCGCCATTCTTCGGGACGTCCTCGCATGTGCATCAAAATGGCGCCACATTTTATTTCGGCAATCGTTTTGGCCATCTGCGGATCCCAGCGGAGTGCGCTCACATCGTTCACAATCTCGGCTCCCGCTGCGATGGCGGCGCGCGCAACGGCGGCTTTGTACGTATCAATGGAAAGCACGGCATCGGGACGCACTTTTTTAATCCCGGCAATTACCGGCAGCACGCGTCGTGATTCATCTTCAGCGTTCACAGCGGGCTTTAGTGAGGGCGGGGCGGCTGGAATCTGTTTGTCTTTTACCGCCTCGTTATGAGACGGCGACGCCAGGACGCTTGCGCCGGGACGCGTGGATTCGCCTCCGATATCAATAATGTCGGCTCCCTCGTCAATCAAGTGAAGTGCGTGCTCAACAGCTTTGCCGGAATCGAAATAGAGGCCGCCATCGGAAAAAGAATCAGGAGTTACATTCACGATGCCCATGATGAGCGTCCGCTTGCCCAATTCGAGTGTGCGCGTACCCAGGTTCCACTGAAAGACAGCTCTCATTCGGCAAATTCTAAATTAAAGGGACACCTTAAATCAGACAAGCATTTATCATTGAAATCCGTTGACAATGAGAGCGATCGGAAAGTTTTATCCAAGACACGCGTTTTGGCGATTCATACCGGCGGTAGCAATACTGCTGATGTTAGCCATTTTTGCCGGCTGCGAGGTCGAGCGCCGGAAGTCAGACACTGAACTCGGCCTCACTCCGCAGCAAGCAACTGGACGCAAGATTTATGACAATTACTGCGACCGCTGTCACCGCCCGTATTCGACGAGAGGGAAAAAAGGTCCAGGCTTGAAGGGCATTTTCAAGAGTAAATATCTTCCGCAGACAGGGCTGCCGGCGAACGACGAGCGGGTCACCGACATTATTCGCAATGGCCGCCCGGATATGCCGGGTTATGGCCAGGTGCTGAGCTCGCAGGATATTCAGGACTTACTCGACTACCTGCACACCCTGTGATCGCGCTGGTTCGCGTCTGCGCCACGCTCTTCTTCGTGGGATAATCTGAGGGTGAAAATTGCCGCGGCGTCGGAACTTTTTCGCAAGCTGCCGTCCGTCGACGAGGTGATGCGCGGCCCTGCGATCACCGCACTGGTCGCGAGCTACGGCCATGCACCGGTGGCAGACGCGACGCGCGCCGTAGTTGCGCGGCTACGGCAGGAAATTACATCCGGATTGCTCGATGAGAACGCTCTGCAACTTGCGCTTTCGGGCCTGGTGGCCGCAATCGAAAACCAGCTTCGTCACGCCTTGAGCTATTCTCTGCGGCCGGTGATCAATGCCACCGGCGTGATCCTTCACACCAACCTTGGGCGCGCTCCGCTGGGCGATGCCGTTATTGAACACATCCGCGAGACGGCTACGAGTTACAGCAATCTCGAATTTGATCTTGCAGCGGGCGAACGGGGCAAGCGGGATGCGCATGTGGAGAGGTTGTTTGGGAAGTTGCTGCGTGGCGAGAACACTCTTACGCAAGGCGCATCGCCCGGTGCCGCTGAGCTCCACCTACGCGGGACAGCCGAGGCGGCTGTCTCTACGCGGGCAGATATAAAGACCATCGTCGTGAACAATAACGCGGCAGCTGTGCTGCTGGCGCTGAATTCGCTGGCGGAGGGCGGCGAGGTTATCGTATCGCGCGGCGAATTAGTGGAGATCGGCGGTTCGTTTCGCATTCCGGATGTGATGACGAAGTCGGGGGCAATCCTGCGCGAGGTCGGCACGACCAACCGCACGCGCACCACTGATTACGAGAGCGCCATCACGGAACGGACGCGGCTGCTGTTGCGAGTGCACCGCTCGAATTTTGAAATCACAGGATTCACCGAACAGGCATCGACCGCGGAGTTGGTAGCGCTGGCACGCAAGCGCGGAATTCCACTGATGGAAGACTTGGGCAGTGGAGCGCTGTTCGACCTGCGCTCGGTTGGAATCAGCGGCGAAGCAGGCGTGCTGGACAGCCTGCGCTGCGGCGTCGACATCGTTACTTACAGCGGCGACAAACTGCTGGGCGGACCTCAGGCGGGATTGATCAGCGGCAGTGCTGAATTAATCTCCCGCATGCGATCGAATTCCTTGTTCCGCGCCTTGCGAGTGGACAAGCTGATTTACGCCGCGCTTGAAGCTACTTTGCTGGCGTATGTGAGGCTGGATCACGACGCGATTCCCACCTTGCGCATGATGCGGCTCACGAAAGATGAGATAGGCAGGCGGGCTGAGGCGCTCGCTGCACAAATTGCTACGGCAAAATTCAGAGTTGAGATTATCGATGGCGAGTCGATTTTGGGCGGAGGCGCGGCGCCCTCTTCGTCGCTGCCCACGCGGTTGCTGGCGCTTAGTTGCGCAAGGTTTAGTGCTGACGAATTGTCGCACCGGCTGCGAGCCTCCGATCCCCCCATCATCGCTCGCACGGAAGAGGGCCGCGTATTGTTGGATTTACGGACAGTGTTCCCTGAACAGGATGCCGCACTGGTGGCGGCTCTCGCCGGCATCGTTCCGTAACTTTGCGGCATCGAAGAGCTATTGGCAACGCTCTACACTGTCGGACATTCGACCCGCCCCCTCGAAGATTTATTGCAAGCGCTTGAGGCCCATTCCGTTCGAACGTTGGTTGACATTCGCGCTTTTCCCATGTCGCGGTGGCTGCCACAGTTCAACCGCTCGTCTTTGGAACAGAGTTTGGCTGCGGCCGGTATCCATTATGTGTGGATGGCAGCGCTGGGTGGGTATCGCAAGAAAATTCGCGAAGACTCTCCTCACATTGGTCTGCGCAATGCGAGCTTTCGCAATTACGCCGACTACATGCTGACCGCCGAATTCGAAAACGCGATGGCCGAATTGATTAAGCTGGCGGAATCTTCCCCCACAGCCTACATGTGTGCCGAGCGCGTATACTTCCGCTGCCACCGCATGCTGGTTTCGGATTGGCTTGTCGGGCATGGGCATGAGGTAATGCACATCGACGGGACTGGTCCGGTGAAGCCTCACCGCCTGACTGCGGAAGCGCGCATGATCGATGGGAAGCTGATTTACCGCGGCGACCGGCTCTTGTAAACCGGGCTCTTGAAAAGAAGAAAAATATGATCGTTGGCACAGGCATCGACATCGCAGAGGTTCCGCGCATCCGGCAAGCGATCGAACGCTTTGGCGATCGCTTTCTGAATCGTATTTATACGGAGGGGGAACGGCGCTATTGCGATTCCAAAGCCAACCGCGTCGAACGCTATGCTGCCCGCTTCGCAGCGAAGGAAGCGGCCATGAAAGCTTTGGGGACGGGATGGAATCATGGGGTGCGGTGGCAGGATTGTGAAACCGTCCGCATGCCGGGCGGACGGCCGACAATGGCGTTTCATGGAAAAGCCAACGAATTCGCGGCGAAGCTGGGCGTGAAGAACGCCGCACTTTCGATATCCCACACCGCCGAACAGGCCATCGCGCAAGTCATTCTCGAAAGCTAGCAATTCAGACGTAATTATGTTCATTCCGAGTGCAACGAGGGACCTTGGCTTGTGCGGACGCTGACAGGATTGCCGCTGCGGGCAAGAACCAAGGTGCCTCGCTTCGCTCGGGATGACAAATCTTAATCGGCAGGGACGAAGCCAGCCGAAGCTTCTGCTAGACTGGCGCATTCCATCTCATCATGTCTGCCACTATAGAAGCTGTCGCGCCGGTTTCTTTGTCCATTGAAATTCCCGAACGAACCCTTCTCGTGGGCTTGGCGCTCACCAGTTTTTCGGCATTGTTGCTGGAACTGGCGCTGACGCGGCTGTTCTCGGTGGTGCTCTTCTACCACTTTGCGTTTCTCGCGATTTCCATTGCGCTGCTGGGTCTTGGGGCCGGGGGAGTGTTTGCTTATTTGCTGAAGAGCAGGCTAGCGCGTTTCGCAACGCGTGCCCTGGCGGCGCGCTTATGCATGATTAATTCCGTGCTCGTGCTGGCAGTATTGGAAATTGTGCTGCATGTGCCGGTGGCCCTCACGGTGACGGGCAAGAATTTCTTGCATCTCAGCATTCTGTATCTCGCCGCGGCGGTGCCCTTCTTTCTCACTGGGTTGCTGTTCTCAATCGTCTTTGCCCGTGAAACCTGGCGTGTGTCGCGGCTTTATGGGGCAGACCTGAGCGGCGGCGCACTGGCTTGCCTGGCGGTGGTTCCTCTGCTGAACTGGATCGGAGGGCCGAATACGATTCTGGCGGCAGCTGTGGTGATGGCCGCTGCCGGCATGGTCTGGGCTGTTTCTTCCGCTGAGCGCAAAGCCGCCGGCGCTGTGGCCATTGCATTCGTCGCCCTGATCGCCGCGAACCACTCCAACCGCCTGATTGATGTTCTCTACGCTAAGGGACTGTTCCGCAATCCGGCATGGGTGGAATTCGCCCGCTGGAATGCACTGTCGCGCGTGGAAGTGGATCGCCAGGGTCAAGCGAAGGCGATTGTCATCGATGCCGACGCTTCCACCTACATCATGAACTGCGACATCGCACACTGGCACGACTCCGAGTGGGAGAGCGATCTCATGTCGGCTCCGCCGGCGTTAGCCAACGTTCTGCGTCCGCATGGCGAGTTTGCGATCATCGGGCCTGGCGGTGGAGTGGACGCACTGCGTGCGGTAGCGAATGGCAGTCCTAACGTAACTGGCATCGAGATCAATCCAATTATTGCCGACACGATCATGCGGGGACGCTACGCCGATTACTCCCTTCATCTCTACGAACGTCCTGAAGTTCACATTCATGTGACCGACGGCCGCTCCTACCTGCGTTCGACACACGAGCAGTTTGACGTTGTGCAGATGACGCTGGTCGATACCTGGGCCTCGACCGCAGCTGGCGCGTTCGCGTTGAGTGAGAACAATCTCTACACGGTGGAAGCCTTCCGGGAATATTTCGAACATCTCAAACCGGAGGGCATGATTGCAATTACGCGCTGGGAGTTCCGCCAGCCGCGCGAGGCGCTGCGCGTAGTCGCCGTGGCGATGGAAGCGTTGCATCGTCTAGGAATTACTAATCCCTCGCGGAACTTTATTATCGCGTCACAAGGACCGCTGAATGAAGATGGAATTCCGGTAGTAGTACTGGCTAAGAAGACTGCATTCACGGAAGAGGAAGAAACCGCGGTCCAGGCTCATTTCGATACCTATGACCAATTGCATCCTCTCTATCTGCCTTCGGAACCGGCAAGCAATCCGTTTGCCGACCTGATCGCGAGCAATGATCCTTTCCGCTTCGCTCAGACTTACCCCTACAACGTAGCTCCGGTCAGTGACAATGCTCCCTTCTTTTTCTTCACACTCAAGCCAAATCAAATTCTGGGCGTGCACGGATTGCGAAATGGAATTGATTGGAAAGTAAACTTGGGAGTACTGGTGCTGCTGCTGGTGCTGGCAATCTCTCTGGTCGCAGTGCTGGCATTTTTGATTCTGCCGCTCGCCCTGCATGGAAGCCACCAGTCGCCGCTCCCGCTGCTCTATTTCGTGGCAGTGGGATTGGGCTATATTTTGGTGGAAATTGCGTTTATCCAGCGCTTCGTGCTGTTTCTTGGACATCCCACTTATGCGCTCACCGTGGTTATCTTTCTTCTGATGCTGTCGAGCGGAGCCGGAAGTCTGCTATCGCGCCGTTGGCTTCCCCGCACTGGCCTAGCATGGATGCCGCTTGTGGTGGTGATCGTTGCGTTGCTGGGAAACGTATTTTTTCTGCCTCATGTGCTCGCGGCGTGGGTGGGATTGCGATTGGGTTTCCGGCTGATCATCAGCGGGATGCTGCTTGCTCCACTGGGCTTCGTGATGGGCATGCCTTTTCCGACCGGGCTGCGCGCGCTGGCAA
Source organism: Acidobacteriota bacterium (assembly GCA_013289765.1). GTDB lineage: Bacteria > Acidobacteriota > Terriglobia > Terriglobales > Acidobacteriaceae > Sulfotelmatobacter. The sequence goes on along the minus strand of JABCZI010000012.1, from coordinate 106,083 downwards.
CGGCCTCCAGCAACGGACTTTCCAGCGAGGCAACAGGCGCGACGAACGCAGTGGAGTGGGCTTGGGCGATGAATGCCGCTGCCAGTGTGCTAGGTTCCGTGCTGGCAATGGTGATTGCGATTCAATTCGGCTTGACTGCGACTTTGGCCTGCGGACTTGCGGCCTACCTGCTTGCTTTGTCGTTGTTGCCAACTTTGCGTCGACAACGCGCTTAGCCGCGGCTTAGGGTTTGTTATGATGCTGCAGGGGGCGGCCCGATCCTGAAGCTGTTCCTCTCTCGACAAGAGAAACCGAAGTCTGCCTGAGGGAATTATTTGCCGAGTCAGAAGCAGATCAAATGGTCGCAACTTCGCGTTGGCCTGACCGTCGTGTTCGCCAGCTTGACTTTGGCCCTGCTTCTGTTCCTGATGTCGGGAACCGGCGGCCTGTTCGCGCATCGAATCACGGTGGTATCGTTTTTTGATAATGCAGGCGGCCTTCGAGTAGGCGCCCCGGTGCGTCTGAATGGCGTTGATATCGGCAACGTCGTGGGCATGCGCATCGTGCCCGAGAAGGACAAGCAACTCACTCCAGTCGAAGTGATCATGAAGGTGAGCACCAAGTACGGCTTCAACCTGCGCCGCGATTCGGTTACCTCTTTGGATACGGCTGGCGTGCTCGGAGAAATTTACCTCGACATTGATAGTTCGCAAGCGGTTGGCCCACCGGCCCAGGATGGCGATGTTCTCCCCACGCATGTTCATCCGGACTTCAACGAGGTGGTGCGATCGAGCCAGAGCACCCTGCAGAATATGGACGCACTGCTGAAGCGCGCCGATCGCATTCTCGCCTTCGCGGAAAGCGGTAAAGGATCGCTGGGCAAATTGATTTACGATCCCACCCTTTACGACCGCTTCTCGCAGACGGTGACCGAGTTCAACGGAATCGTTGACCAGATCGCCAAGGGAAAAGGGAGTCTTGGTCAGTTGATCAACAGCAACGACGCTTACGACAAATTCGTGGCTACCCTCGACCGCTTAAACTCCGTTGTGGACGACCTGCAAGCCGGGAAAGGCACAGCCGGGAAATTCCTGAAAGATCCCTCTCTCTATAACAACGCCAACGACACTGTAGCCAACTTGAAAAAGGTGAGTGAAGACATCAACGCCGGCAAAGGCACTCTGGGTAAGCTAGCCAAAGATGACGAACTGGCGAAGAAACTCGACACGACCATGACCAAACTTGCGGCGCTGACCAGCGACCTGGAAGCGGGCCAGGGGACGGTAGGTAAGCTGTTCAAGGACGACACGTTGTATAACAACGCGAACCAGATGCTGGTTCATACCGGCGATCTGGTGAAAGCCATCCGGGAGAATCCGAAGAAATATTTGAGCATCAAGCTGCACGTTTTTTAATCTGTTCGCTGGTTGCCATCTTGCGCGTCATCCGCCTCGTTGTCCTACTTGGGGGTCAGTGCTCTCCGATCCCGAATACCGCGCCGAGCAACAGAATTGTCAGTACTCCAAGGGAGATCGCCCCATACCGCCAATCCTTTTCCCGCAGAAAAAGAATTCCTGCAACCAAAACTCGCACAACCGGTGTAGCCAGCATCAACAACACTCCCGCCCGCTCGATGTCTTCAGGAAGGCTGCCATGAATAAACAGTCCAAGTAGCAATCCGGTCAGCATGACGAAGAAACAGGTGAATGCGCCGACGCGCAAGACTAATGCAACCACTCGGTCAAAAGCGGGTTCGCGCACCTCGCTCATGCGGCACTTCCTCCTGAAAGCAAATGCACGCACAGATGTCCCGCGAGATAAAGCATGATGGCGACGAGCAGATAGACGACGTACTTTGTCTGAATGCGCGGGGCCAAACGCGCGCCTAGCAACGATCCGAGAAATACTCCGACAGCCAACGGGGCGGCAATCTCGACCAGGATATCTCCGCGGCGGTAGTAGACGATAGCGCTGGCAGCGGCCGTGACGCCGATCATGAAATTCGACGTCGCCGTCGCGACCATGAGAGGAACCTTCATGAAGATGAACATGACCGGGACTTTAATCGGACCGCCGCCGATTCCAAGCAGGCCGGACAGTCCGCCAGCAACAAGCGATGCAGCGAGTCCGAGGGGATAGCGCTGAGGTTCGTAGGGTGGGATTACGGTCTCGCCGTTGGTGTTAGGGGGAACTGTTTCTTCGTCTTTTAATTTTCCTCCGCGCGCCAGAATCGTGATGGAACTGTAAAGCAGAAAGCCTGCGAACAATCCTTCAAGCACGTTACGGTTGAAGTATCCCACCAGATATGCGGTGACTGCGGCGCCGAAGGCAGTTGCGAGTTCGAGCGTCATGCCGAGGCGAATGTCGGTGGTGTGACGCTGCAGATGAACCGAGGAACTGGCGGCGGAAGTGGTGATGACGGCGACCAGACTCGTGCCGATCGCCTGCCGGATGGGAATTCCAAAATGCAGGGCAAGAATCGGTGTGAGCAGAACACCCCCGCCGATGCCGGTGAGCGCCCCCAGTATGCCTGCGAAGAATCCCATCACAAGCAGAAGAGCGCTGAACATTGTTGGGTTAAGTGACCACGCGCGGGGCGGCCGTCGATTCGGCCTGTTCGTGCGCGTGATAGCTGGAGCGGACCATCGGGCCGGATTCAACGTGGCGGAAACCGAAGCGCAGCGCGGCTTCCCGCAGGTCGTTGAATTCCTGAGGAGTGTAGAAGCGGGCGATGGGCAGGTGATCGCGCGAGGGGCGGAGATATTGGCCCACGGTAAGAATATCGACACCGCGTCCGCCGAGATCGCGGAAGACTTCCACTAATTCGTCGCCGGACTCGCCGAGGCCGACCATCACGCCGCTCTTGGTCACCATTCCGGGAGATAATTTTTTGGCGTTATCGAGTAAGGTGAGCGTTCGCTCGTAGCGCGCACCTGAACGCACCGCGCGATAAAGACGAGGGACGGTTTCGGTGTTGTGGTTAAGGACGTCGGGTTGGGCATCGAGAACAATCTTCAGAGGCTCTGCCAAACCTTGAAAATCAGGGATCAGGACTTCGATGCGGCAGTCGGGGATCAACTCGCGAATCTGGCGGATGGTCTCGGCAAAAACTTTTGCGCCGCCGACATTGTCATCGTCGCGATTCACGCTGGTCACGACGGCATGCTTCAGGCCGAGTGTAGCCACGGCCTCAGCGACGCGGCGCGGTTCATCCCAGTCGATGGGCTGAGGACGGCCTTTCGGGACGGCGCAGAATCCGCAGCGGCGGGTGCAGATATCGCCCAACAGCATGAAGGTTGCAGTCTTGTGATTCCAGCACTCGCCGATGTTCGGGCATTGTGCCGATTCGCATACGGTGTGCAGGTCTAAGCCGCGGGCGAGCTTCTTGAGCTCGTGAAAGTTATCGCCGACGGGCGCTTTGGCGCGGAGCCAGTTCGGCTTCGGCATCCGGACCGGAGGGCCGAGCTCAATCTGAATCAGTTGTGAAGCTCCTGCCATCCTTTTGATTCTACCAGTTCAGCCGACTTCGACCAGACCGTAGGTATGCTGCCAGCGGGTGCGCATGGCAACGAGGGCGCGGCTAATTTCGATCTGCGTAACTTCAGAATTGGGCCCGGCGACAACCGCAGCGGCTTCTCGTTTGGCGAGTTCGAGCAGTTGACGATCGCGAATCAGGTTAGCTACGCGAAAGTTCGGCATGCCAGCTTGACGGGTGCCGAAGAATTCTCCCGGACCGCGCAGTTCGAGATCGAGCTCGGCGATCTGGAAGCCGTCGTTGGTGCGCACCATGGCATCCAGCCGGCGCTCTCCCTCTTCCGTTACTTTGCCGCCAGTCATCAGGATGCAGAAGGACTTGGCGGCACCTCGGCCGATACGTCCGCGCAACTGGTGAAGCTGCGCCAGGCCAAAGCGTTCGGCATGCTCGATCACCATTACCGTTGCGTTGGGAACGTCTACACCAACTTCGATCACGGTGGTCGCAACCAGAATCTGCAATTCGCCTTTCTGGAACATGCGCATGACCTGGTCTTTCAAGTCGGAGTCGAGACGGCCGTGGAGCAGGCCTACTTTCAGATCGGAGAAGACTTTACTGCTTAGCTCGCGGTACATCTTGATCGCGGCTTTCAGTTCTGATTCCTCGTTCTCGGCGATGACGGGATAGACGACGTAGGCTTGATGACCTTTTGCAACCTGCTTGCGAACGAAGTCCCAGACTTCGGGGGAACGATCGTCGGTGATGCGGCGGGTGACGATTGGGGTGCGGCCGGGTGGGAGTTCGTCGAGGACGCTGAGATCGAGGTCGCCGTAGAGCGTGAGCGCCAGGGTTCGCGGGATCGGAGTGGCGGTCATGACAAGAACGTCGGGTTCAGCGGGATTCTTATCGGATGTCTCGGATTCGGATTCCGTAAGAACAGTTTTGCTCCGGCCATCGCCGCCGTCGCCCGATTTCTTCATCAGCTTTAATCGCTGGAGGACGCCGAAGCGGTGTTGCTCGTCGACGATTACCAGGCCGGGCTTCGCGAATTCGACTTTTTCTTCGAGCAGGGCGTGGGTGCCGATGATGAGCTGCGCGTTGCCCTGGGCGATGTGGCGGCGGATTTCGCGCTTGCGGTCGGCTTCCAGAGAGCCGGTTAAGAGGACGATACGGTATCCGGCGTTCTCGAGGATTTTTCGGGCGGAAAAATAATGCTGCTGCGCGAGAATTTCCGTGGGCGCCATCAGAGCCACCTGGTAGCCGTTTTCGATGGCGATGATGGCGGCCTGGAATCCGATGATGGTTTTGCCGGAGCCTACATCGCCTTGCAGCAAACGACGCATGGGATGCGGCTGCTGCATGTCATCGGCAATTTCTTTCAGCACTTTTTTCTGTGCGGGGGTGGGATGGAAAGGCAGGATCTTTTTGATCGCCTGACGCACGCGGTCGTCGAGTTTGAAAGCAATTCCGGTCTGGGCTTTTTGCTGGCGGCGTTTAAGTTCCAAGCCTAGCTCGGTGAAGAACAATTCTTCGAAGATCAGCCGGATGTGCGCGGGCGTGCGCGAGGATTGCAGGGCTTCGAAACTTTCTCCGGCTTCGGGCCAGTGCACATTCCAGAGCGCTTCGCGCGGCGAAACCAGCGCCAGACGCTCGCGGACGGCTGCGGGAATGGTTTCTGGCAGGTCGGGCGTGAGGTCATCGAGGGCGGTGCGAATGACGCGGCGAAACCAGCGCGCGGTCACGCGGCCTTGTCCGGCCGACTCGTAGATAGGAACGATGCGGCCTACTTCGAGGGAGACGGCAGCTTTGTCGTCCGCGCCGTCGGCTTCACCCAGCATTTCAAACTGCGGCTGCATGATTTGGAGTTCCCCGCTGCGGGAATCCTGCTCGACTTTTCCGTAGAGGGCGATCAGTTGGCCGGGCTTGAACTTGTCCTGCAAATAGGTGGCGTTGAACCACAGGCATTTCAGGCGCGAGCGGCCCTGCCCCACGGTTAGCTGGAAAATGGGCATGCGGCGGGTGCGAAACAGTCCTGAATTACGGACTTCGCCGATCACGGTGGCCATTTCTCCGGCGCGCAGTTCCGCGATACCGCGCGGGTTCAGGCGGTCTTCGTAACGAAATGGCAGGTGATTGAGCAGGTCGCCCACCGTGGTGATGCCTTTGGCGGCGAGGATTTCCGCCAGCTTGGGACCAATCCCTTTGACGTATTGCACGGGGGTGGTTAGTTCCAGCATTGGTGGAGGTCTGAGGGAATGTTAGCAGGAGGATGGATTATGGATATGCGGGAGGGAGCCGGGAGGCCCATATTTTGCGTCTAAACGAAACGTGTTGATCAATCTGATCGAGGCTCTCTGCGCAATCATCCTGGGGAATGTGGCGTACTTCTTTCTTGGACCGGCGTTTCACTTGCCGCGGCATCGGCCATTTCAGCCAGATTGGGGGCTGCTGGTGGATTTTTGGTTTTGCGTGGTGGCTTATGGGCTGATTCGGACGGCGAGACGGTGGAAGTAGGGGCGGCGGGCCGTTTGCCCAACTCGGTTTGTCATCCCGAAGCGAAGCGAGAGCCTGACCTGAGCGAAGTCGAAGGGGACCTTGGTTTTTGCATGCGCCACCGGTACCGTCACCGCCGGCAGACACTGAGATCCCTCGCTTCGCTCGGGATGACGGCGCGATTTTGACGTTACTTTAGGAACATACCCAACGCCCCCCGCCACGCTACGATAACTGGGAACCATGAACAATATTGCGGTCCTGTACGATGCAGGGCAGGCTGTGCTCTCCACGTTCGATTTGGACGAGGTGTTGCAGCGAATCCTGGGCATCGCACATGACTATTTTCATCTGCGCAATGTGGCCATTCTGCTGCTCGACAAGCAGTCGCAGCAGCTGTACGTCCGCTCGCAGGTCGGCTGGGATGAAGGGGAAGATAAGGTTCGCTGGCCGGTAGGTCAGGGGATCACGGGAGCCGCCGCGTTGAAAAAGCAGCCGGTCTATTCTCCCGACGTCAGCCATGATTCTCGCTATCTCTGTTCTGCCAAGTCCACACGTTCTGAGTTGGCTATCCCGTTGATGGTGCGGGACGAAGTGGTGGGCGTGCTCGATTGCCAGAGCGACCGGCTGGATCATTTCGATTCCGAGACCATCGATCTGCTTACGCTTTTCTCGACGCAAGCGTCGATGGCGCTGCAGAACGCGCGGCTGTATTCACTGGAGCAGCAACGGGCGCGGCAACTGCAGGCGATCAACGCCATTGCGCAACAGACCACGGCTGTCCTCGAATTGGAGGAATTGCTGAACCGGGTGTGCCAGTTGGTCAAGGACGCGTTCCGTGTATCGCACGTTTCCCTTTTCTTACGTGAAGATAAAGACTTGGTGTTGCGTTCTCATCACGGCACGCTGACCCCGCGCATCCCGCAAGGCGGGCGGTTTCCGGCGGCTAACGAGCCGTGGGCGACCATTCTGACGGGAAGCCGGACGATGGTGGAGAGCGACCTGCGCAGCGCCACCACGATGAAATTTTTTGCCGAGTCGGCGTCGCGTTTGCGTATTCCCTTGGTCTCGTTCGGACAGGCGCTTGGAGTCCTTGCGCTCGATAGCTCGCAGCCTGACGCGTTTCGTGACGGAGATCTGGAGTCGCTGGAATCGGTCGCCGACATTTGCGCCACTGCCATTCAGAACGCGCATTACGTTGAGCGCGTAAAGCAGCTCGCCTATCTCGATGGCTTGACTGGAATTTTCAACCGGCGCTTTTTCGAATTGCGCATCTCGGAAGAGATTGAGCGCGCCCGCCGCTACGGCACTGGCATGGCCGTCATCATGGCCGATATCGACCAGTTCAAGCGGCTCAACGACGAGTTTGGTCATGTGCTCGGCGATGAAGTGTTGCGGCAGGTTTCTTCGCTGTTCAATCAGCAGTTGCGTAAGATTGACGTTGTCTGCCGTTACGGGGGCGAAGAATTCGGGATTCTGTTGACTCAGACCAATGCGCAACACGCGATGAATATCGCCGATAAATTGCGGAAGATTGTTGCAACCTGGCAGTTTCCCGGCGTGCCGCGGACGGTCACCATCAGTGCGGGAACCGCAGCTTTTCCCGATCAGGGGATTACGCGAGACGAACTGGTTAAGGCGGCGGATGCTGCCTTATACGCCGCGAAAGTCGCGGGGCGAAATAAGGTATGCCTCGGAATTGCTGCGCGCGCCAACGCAGCCGGATCTTAAATGCGGCCGTTCTAGATATCCAGCCAGGCTCCCTGCATCTCAATCCGGAGTTGGTCCATTTCCCACTGCATCTTTTCGCGACCCTTCAGAAGTTCTTGCTGTAATTTAGGACCCAGTTCCTGCCGTAGCTTCTCCGTTTGTTCTTTGAACTGTTTTTGCTGCGAGCACAGGGATTTCCGCAGTTCCTTCGACGCTTGTTTGGTGGCCAATTCTATTTGTGGCCGAAGTTTGGCAACCTCGTTCTGAACTTCGCTCAACTCCATCTGCGTATCCGCATCAAGTTCCGGCGCTTCGAGACTCTCCTCGATCATCTCCCCGGATTCTTTGCGGTCAGGCAAGGTGAGGGTTAGAGTTTGTTCCTTCTTGTCGCGGATCACCGTGACATTCACCGATCCCGCGCTGTGGTTCCGCAAAGCGTGGGTAAAGTCGCTGGTATCGTGCACCGCCTGTTCGCCTACGCGAACGATCACGTCTCCGGCGTGCAAACCTGCCTTGTCGGCGCGGCTGCCTTTTTCTACCGAACGCACCAGGACTCCGTTGCCACTCTTGGCGCCAAAAAACTCACCCAGTTGCGGAGTAAGGTTTTCCACCATCAATCCGCTCCGCATCGACGAGTGTACATAGACCACGCCAATGTTCGGAACCTCGAAGTTCTGCATGTTAGGCATCGGCGGCATTTCGAAATGGAAGTCGTCTTTGCTCTTCGCGATATGCGGAAATTCAGACCGCCGGTCGCCAAGCTGCACTTTAATAGTCAGCGGCTGCCCGTCGCGGCTCAGGCCGAGCGAGACCACGCGCCCTGCCGGCGTCTCATGAATCATGCGCTGCAGCTGCGACTTGCTTTCGACTGCCGCCCCATTCATGCTCAAAATCACGTCGTGCTCTTTGATTCCGGCCTTTCCCGCGGGAGCATCCTGATCGACCATGGTTACTTCCACGCCCTGTTCTTCTTTCAGTTTGAGCGCGCCGAGGCGGTCGGCGCTGATATCCACGATGTCCACGCCCAGGTAGGAACTTCCGCCCGAATCTTCGCTGGAAATTCCGTAGGGCTGCGAAGAATCCATAACCCAGTTTTGCTCGGCGGATGAGCAACTGAGCAGCATCGGCAGAAAAGCGATCGTTGTCAAAATATATTTCCGCATGGCAGAACCTCCGTTTACGCCCCTTCAACCCGTACTACCCTTCACCGGTTCGCGCGTTTAAAACAAATATCCCCGGTCGTCGTTCGAACCTTCAGCACAGGGCCGCCGCCGTTCAATTTGCCTTCGGCACTCAGCGACCTTGGCCCCCACTTATCCCCTTCGCTGGCAATGTGGATGTCGGGAAAATCCGACGTGATGCGGTGTCCATTTCCCAAATCCACGCTGCCACGCACCGAGATGGCGACATCCGCCGCGATGTACACCGTTATATCTCCCGCGGAAGTCTCGAGCGTGGAATCGCTGGGCGCGGCCCCGGTTTTTATAAACTTCACCACGATACCGCCGGCGCCGGTCTCCACGCGCGCCGAAGGAACACCATAAAGTTCGATTCCGCCGCCGCCAGTGTGGGCCTCGACATGCCCTTTGGACGAGGTCAAATGAATGCTGCCGCCGCCGGTCTCAATCTCGGCCGGCCCGCCAATATCTCCCAGGTCGATGCTTCCCCCGCCGGTTTCCGCCTTCACCTTGCCACTGCACTGGTGAACCTCAATCGAACCGCCGCCGGTCTCGATGCTAGCGCCATCCGTGGCGGACATAATCTCGACACTGCCGCCACCGGTTTCCGCAACAATTTTTCCGTTAGCGTGATGCACCTCAATCGAGCCGCCGCCCGTATGCAGCCCAATATCTCCCTTGATGGTTCCGACATCGATGGACCCGCCGCCGGTCTCTGCGTGTGCGCCTCCGCCAATGTCATCCAGGTGCATGCTCCCGCCACCGCTCTCGGCTTCCACCCGCCCCGCGATTCCGGTGGTATCGATGTTGCCACCCTCGGTCTCGATTTTCACCAAGGTAATTTCGCGCGGGACGTTAATGGAAAATTCTCCTGAAAACTTGTGGGGGCGTCTGCCTTGCCAGTCGCCCACAATCCAAGCCGTATCTCCGCGAATGTAAGCGCCGACTTTGAAGGACTCGAACTGGCGGCGCGCGTCTTGCTCGGACGACGTATAGGATTTTGAATGAACTACGTAGCTAATTCCCGCTTGCTGCCCTCCGTGCACCACCACCGAACCCATATCTACTTTGACTCGCAGGTTCTTGACTCCAGTGAGCGTCCCGGTAATCTCCTGTTCCCAGGCTCCCCCTTCGCGAGTAACCCGCGTTTCCTGCGCCGTGGCCAGTGGCGCAAGCAAAGCCAACACCAACAGCAATCTGACGAATTGTGGCGAACGCTTCAAATATGCCCCCTTCAGGTTCTGTGACGTCAATCAATTTCCGGCAATTGCGCCAGCATCGTGCGGGCTTGCGATTTGATGTATTGGCTTTGATCTTTCGCCGCCAGCGTCATCAACACGCCGCGCACGCTGCCATCGGCCTTCGCCGGCTCGATCAAACGCAGCGCTTCGGTTCGTACTCCGGGATTCGAATCATTCACCAAAGCCTCCAGCACCACGTCCCGGACGCGCACATCATCTTTCACAAACCTTCCCAGACCGTCCAGCGCTTTCAGCCGTACTCCGGGATTCGTGTCGTAGCGAAGCGCATAAATCAACGCATCTCGCACCTGCGAAACATCCGGTTTCTTGGTCAGCAGGTCGACGGAATCCATGCGCACGCCGGAATTGTAGTTGTTCCGTGCCGCGAACAGCAGAAGTTGCTGGATGCGCTGATCGTTCATCGACCCCTGCGCCTCTGATGTTGAAACCGTGTCGTATTTGATGTTGATCTGGTTCGAGCTGGGATCCTGGGTGATGGAACGGATTCCAGTGATCGAAGCCTCAGCCGGGGTGGGAGTTGCGCTCGTGGATGCCGTTTGGGAAGGATGGGCTAGTACGCGGTACGCGGTTCCAACTCCACCAGCGAAGCCCAGAATCAAAATCGCCGAGGCCAGCGCAGGCGAGAAGCGCGTCTGCCGCAGCCAGTTTGCCGGGTCAAATGCCAGCCGTTGCCAGAAGCGCCCTTGCTCGGCAGTCTCCAGGGCTTCCTGCAGCCGCATGCGCGAGGCGGCGAGTAGATTCGGCGTGGGATCCGGAGACGGTTCCTGCGCAAGCAGCACGTGGAACTCCTGCTCCGCCTTCAGTTCCGCGGCGCAGTCGGCGCAGCGGGCGATATGCTGATCGAGTTCATGGCGGGCGTCATCGGCCAGTTCGCCGTAAACATGCAGCGTGATATTTTCTCGAACCCATTCGCACTTCATAATCTCACTCCCTCTTCGACCACGAACCGTGTGAGGGCAGCCGCCCTCGGCTGTCCGACCCGGCCCTGGCTATCGCATATCCGCCAACTGGCCGCGCAATTTCTGCGTGGCTCGGAAAAGCGTGTTCTTCGCAGTCTCTTCCGTCGTATGCAAAATCTCACCCACGGTCCGTAACTTCAATCCGTGATAATGCTTCAGCTCAAACACCATGCGTTCCCGCGGCGTTAGTTTTTCGAGCGCTCCAGAGATTCGCGCACCAAGTTGCCGCCGCATCAAGTCCCGCTCTGGATTCGCACCTGCGCGCCCATCCGGCACCTGGTCGAGCAGGTCATACTCGCCGCCGTTACCGTCTTTCGCGACCGGCGCGTCTTCTTTGCGCACTGTTTTCTTGCGCAAGTGATCGAGGCAAAGATTGGTTACGATGCGGTAAATCCAGGTATAGAACGAGCACTCGAAGCGAAAGCTTCCAATGTTCTTGTAGGCCTTGAGGAAGGCGTCCTGGTAGACGTCCTGGGCGTCGTGCTCGGTGCCGGTCAGGTGTAGCGCCAGCCGCAACACGGCCTGATCGTAGTGACGCACGAGTTCCTCGAAGGCGGCGCGGTCCCCGCGTTGCGCCTCGCGGATGAGAATCGTGTCGTCGATGCGGCGTTCTTGACCAGCCATGCGGCCCCGCGTGGGGTCCTGGAATTTACTGACTATGCCACCGCTGACCTGCTCCACTCGATCCGCTTTCGTTTTCGAGTGGACCCGTTTACCAACCGCAAGTGTTAATGCCCAAACCTCGGCCGGCATCTTTTGTTCTTTCCTCTACCGCCCGGTGTCAATGCCGTACCCGGGCTGGCACAGGAATAGACGGTCGATCAGGGGAAGCGTGAGCAGGAATTATAGGCCGGAGGGAGCGATTTATGCCGGCTAGGTGATTATTTTGGAGTAGGTTAGCGGGAGACAGGCCGCAAAAGAGGATCACGATGATCCTCCCCTGAGGATGAACAAGTCTCATTTTTACAGATTACTGTCCTGGAAGACTCGGAATCAGTTCTCCGATCTGTGTTTTCAATTGCTGGATCTCCGCTTGTTGCGACTGAATCTCAGCCTGCTGAGACTTCACCGCTTCGATCAGCAGTGCCGTCAGTCTGGAATAGTCCACGCCCTGAGCATCGTGAGTCCGCGCATCATGAGAAACCACTTCAGGAACGACATGATCCACATCCTCCGCGACCACGCCGATTTCGCGCTTCCCGTCGGCCTTGCGGTTGTAAGACACGCCCTGAAGTTCCTCGACTTTCTCTAACGCGTCATGAATCGGCTGGATGTTCGTTTTGAACTGTCGTGAGCTGCGTGTAGTCCAGGAATCGGCCAGCGTCGTACCACCGGCTACGATTTCCAGTGTGTTTGCGGGCGTCTGTGTGCCAATGCCCATCTGGCCACTCTGAAGGAAGGTCACGAAGGGCGATCCTGACCCATAGGCGATGTCCAACTCTTCCGTGTCGCCGACTGGGATTTGCACGCGCCACTCCGGGCTCACTGCGTTGCCGAGAATCAAGCATGCACAAGCGCCCCCATCGGCACGGTTGATTTCGACGACGGCCGCGCCAGCAGGGGTGTTGGCCTGGACGGTAATCGTCGGGTTACCGTTCGGAACACTACTCTCCAGGCGCAGCCCAGTGTTCGCCCCTCCTACGATGTGAAGATTTGTGGTCGGGTTGATCCCGATCCCAACGTCGCCATTCGGCGCCTGGACAATCCTGGAATTTCCGAGGGACGTGCTGCTGGTCCATTTCGGAACACGGTTAGTAGAGCCACTTCCGGTTACTTGAGCAATCAACCCTACTGGAACACAGAGAACAGCAAGCAAAACCGCAATGCGACGTGAGTGCTTCATTAACACGCTCCTTTTCAGCATAGACGTTTGTGACAAACCCAAAATGCGAAAGCGATGTGTCTTCGCTCTCTCAGATTTCGTCTTGGTTTTTCCGCTTACTTGGATCGGCCCGAGGAATGGTGCGTTTGGGACTTCTTTAAGGAGAGGAGGATCAATCCGAGAATTCGGACGGAAGGGTCCGCTCTTTGCCAAACCGCCCGATTATCCGCTTCTGCCTGGCAGGTGTCAATCTCGGTTAGTAACAATCGGCGTGCGAGGGCCAACGATCCACAAGCGAAGACCGAGCAGAATCCGGGATTGACTTATTGCGCTGCTAGGACGTTCGAAAACAGCCCGCCACCTCAGTGGCGTGCGAGTTGTGGCAATACCGCCTTGCTGTCGAGACCCCTTCGGGTCAACTGTATAGCGAGCAACTAGACGAAAAAAAACGAGTAGAAATCGTGCTGGGTTGCGTAGTTACTCCCTCCGCCATCCCTTTCCTTTTCCCTGGAAAGAGTAAGGCATATCTCGTCAACTACAAGACTGGACTTTGATGACATTCGTCGAATCCTAGTGTTCTTAAGCGATGTAGACTGATGATGCTACTGTTTTCTGAGCCTCTGGGCCTACTACCCGAACTAAAAGCAGTCTGAGGATGCCGTTATGCTCCGTGGTCCGCTCGCCACCCTTTTCTTCCTTACCACCGTCCTCCTCCTCTGGTCCGGAGTCGGCGTCGCCCAGACTCTCACTTCCCAGACTCTCACTCCCTTGTGCAATCCTTCAGTGACTTCGCCGATCGTCGTTGTCTCTGCGGCGCAGCGCCTCGCGGCGGGCGCCAAAGCTCAACCGCCACTCACTGACACCAATAGTGGGTTCGCCTGGCCCGACACGCCCCTGGGCATTATCAAGGTGGACAACGGCTACGAATTTTTTGCCAGCGATGGTGGTGCGCACTACCGGCAGATGTGGGAAGGCCACTGGGTCGGCAACAACAAGTCCGGGTCGTTCACCACCACGATCGGTACGTTGGACAACCCGCTCGGTACTGGTGATCCTAAGGACGTCAGCGTCTCCCCGAATCCCGATATCTCGGTGAATCCCATTTATCCCAGCTATGGCTACATGGGCGGAGGTCCGGTCTATCAGGTCCCGGAAGGCATGACGGGGGCGGGAAACCTGCTGGCTACCTATCACGGAGAACTCCCCAATGACGCGCTCTACGCGGCCCTCGGCCTGGCGGCATCCACCGACAACGGACTGCACTGGACCGATCTCGGGGAGATCATTCGCCTGAACCAAGCTTACACAGTTGGACTCGACGGTTTTGAGATCGGCGATGGACCTCTGGTGCTCTCACCGGATGGCAAATATTTCTACTTGTATTTTCCCGACTGGATCGCGAACGGCTCGCTTCACACCACGAATGCTCAGGGCGTCTCTACTACTACGAATGTCTCGGTCGCGCGGGCGCTTGCTGCCGATGTACTAAATGCAGCATTCGGACCAGAGCCGCATCACGCCATCGCCTTCCAGAAATTTTATAAGGGCGGCTGGCATCTACAGCCCGCGCTTGGCGGAGGCTCCTCCGACCTTAGTCCCCACGCCCCATTTTCGGGCTATCTCGACATCCACTACAACACCGCGTTGCAGCGGTATGGGATGATCATCTCCGATGATACCCAGTTCGCTTACGCAGAATCCGTCGACGGTCTTGCCTGGACGCTTCCCATCTCGCTCGGCACCTTTGGCCCAATCGCGGCTTATCCTACCGCAGTCGGACTTGGCGAGGATCCGCACACGCTGGGCAAGAAATTTTACGTTTACTTCACCTACTTGCCAACCGACGGCACCGGATGGGCCAATGGCGCACTGCGCAGGCTTACGCTTACCTGCCAATGATCCAGTGACGCCGACCAGCAGAGGTAAAATGCCTGGGCCAAAAGAGAAGGCCCGGGCGCCCGGGCCATGATTTCTACAAGCTATTCCGCCACCGCTCCCTTCTCAATGACCACCTTCAAGTGCGCGGTCACTTCTTTGTGCAACTTCACCGGCACGGTGAACTCGCCCAGGGTCTTCAGCGTCTCGTGGAGCTGGATCTGTCGTAGTCCTGGGTTAATCCGCTTTCGCGATGGCGTGACCCAAGCGAGCCAGCCCGCGACATCCTCCAGATTCCCGTGTTCCTATGAGATGTAGACGGGTAACGCTCTTGCGATGGCATAATCTGAAATGGTGCTTTCCCGGACTGCCCTGTAACCAGACTCGAGGTACCTCATGCTGCTCCGCGCATTTCTCTCCCTTGTTGTCTTGCTAGCCACCTTCTTCCAACTTTCGTCCGGAGCCGCCGCTGCCCAAGCTCTCACCCCGCTCTGCCAGCCCTTGGTCACTCCGCCGATTATCGTCGCAACGCATGACCAAATCGTAGAGGCCGGCCGCAAGGCCGAGCCACCGCTCACCGATACCAAGGGCTTCGGCTTCGCCTGGCCCGACACGCAAATGGGTGTAATCAAGACGGCCGATGGCTACGAGTTTTTCACCAGCGATGGCGCGTTTCATCCCCGGCAGATTTGGGAAGGTCAGTGGGTCGGCAACAACAACTACGGATCGGTGGTCACCACCGTGGGCACGCTCGATAACCCGCTCGGCACGGGCATTCCCCGTGACGTCACCATATCCCCGAACCCCGATCCCGCAGTGAATCCCAACTATTCCAGCTATACCTATATTGGAGGAGGCCCGGTCTATCAGGTTCCCGAGGGTAAGGTCGGTGCGGGCAACCTGATCGTGGGCTATCATGCCGAGCTTCCTACCGACACGCTTTACGCAGTCCACGGGCTGGCTGCTTCCTGGGATAACGGTCTCCACTGGACGGATCTCGGCGAAGTCGCGCGCCCGAACCAGTCCTTCGCACCCAAGCTCGCTCCCGGCTTCGACGAAATCGGCGACGGCCCGCTGGTGATGTCGCCCGACGGCAAGTATTTCTACTTTTATTTTCCGGATTGGCCGGCCGGCACCACCACCGTGACCCATGTCTCAGTGGCGCGGGTACTGGCGTCTTCCTTGCTGGATGCTGCGTTTGGATCGCCGCACCCGCATACGGTCCCGTTCGAGAAGTTCTACCAAGGCAGCTGGAATCTGCAACCCGGGATCGGCGGAGCGTCCACCGACCTTACTCCAAACTCTTCGTCGCAGGAGCAAGGATATATCGATATTCACTTCAACAGTGGGATCGAGCGCTACGTGATGATTATCGACAACGACACGACGTTCTATTACGCCGAATCCGTCGACGCTCTAAGCTGGACAGAACCCACATCGCTTGGCGCCTTCGCCGACGGCGTAACGACACTCGCCCCTTATCCGAGGGCAGTTGGGCTCGGGGATAATCCACACATACTGGGGAAGCGCTTCTACGTCTACTACACGTTCTTGCACGAGGAAAATGGAGGCCTGCCCAGGGAGGGCAATTCGCTGCGGCGGATCACGCTGACCTGCCCGTGATTCCAAGAACCCGATTTTGCAGCGTCGGATTGAGATCCAAAATTCTGGCGCTTACTCCGCCACTGCTTCCTTCTCAATCACGACCTTCAAGTGCGCGGTCACGTCCTTGTGCAGCTTCACTGGCACGGTGAACTCGCCCAAGGACTTCAGCGGGTCGTGGAGCTGGATCTGGCGGCGGTCGAGGGTGACTCCCTTTTTCGCGACGGCTTCGGCGATGTCGCCGGAAGTGACCGAGCCGAACAGATGATCGTGCTCGCCCGAACGGCGCTGGAACGAAACTGACAGCCCGTCAAACTGCTTGGCGAGTTCTTCAGCCTGCGTCTTTTCCTTGGCCGACTTGCGCACCGACGCGGCCTTCATCTGCACGATGACGGCTTTATTGCCGGCGTCGGCTTGAATGGCCAGCTTGCGCGGGAGGAGATAGTTGCGTCCGTAGCCTTCGGCGACCTTCACGACGTCGCCGCGCGATCCCAGCTTGGTTACATCTTCTTTGAGAATGACTTCCATGTTATGACTCCGATTCGGAATTCTTTTGCCACGGATTTACACGGATTGTCACGGATAAAACGAAATATATAAAAAGCTCTATCCGTGAAGATCTGTGGAATCCGTGGCGAATATCTTTTACGATGCGCGCCCGGCGAATGGCAGCAAGGCGATATTGCGGGCCTGCTTGATGGCAGTGGCGAGCCGGTGTTGATGCGGCGAGCACACGCCGGTCAGGCGACGGGGCACGATCTTCCCGCTCTCGGCGACGAACTGGCCGAGCAGGCGGTAATCTTTGTAGTTGATGTCGGCGATTTTTTCGGTGCAGAATTTGCAAACTTTCTTGCGCCGGAAAAATTTGCGTCCACCTTCACGCGGAGGACCGCCGGGGCCGGAACGTCCGCCACCGCCGCCTCCGCCGAAGCGGGGACGGTCGCCGCCGCCGGAACGCTCTCCGAAGGGCCGCGAGGGGCGATCTCCGGATGGCGCTGGTGCTTTTGTCTCTTCAGTCATAATGCTCCTTTAACTCAGTGGCCAGTTCGACGGCCTACTTCTCTCTCGTAAAGTGGCGCGCAGCCAATCTCTGATTGCTGATTTTTGATTGCTGACTAACACCCCTGAACGCTGGGACTCTTCCGTCAACAAGCAAAAACCAGCAATCAATAATGGCTTACGCCGTTGCTGGAGTTTCCTGTGCAGCTGGCGCGGGCGCTTCTTCCGCCGCAGGCGCTGCCGGCTGCGCGCTCACTTTCTTTTTCGCGTCACGCAGCTTCTTGATTTTCTCCAGGCGCTTCTGTTCTTCGTCAATGCGCACGGTGAGGAATTTAATCACCGGCTCAGTAACGCGCAGGCGGCGCTCCAGTTCGTGAACAACCGTTCCCGCGCCTTCGATGGTCATCAGAATGTAAAGACCCTCGCGGAACTTGCGCACCATGTACGCCAGACGACGCTTTCCCATGCGGTCAATACTCTTGATCGATCCGGATGCCGAAGTCACGGTCGTCTCCAGGGTCGAAATCAGCTTCTCTAAATCTTCGTCCGCCATATCCGGCCGGACAATAAACATCAGTTCATAAGTTCGATTCATTCTTATCTCCAAATCTTGGCCGCGGATCTTCACGGATTACCACGGATAAAACTTCTCAAAGATTTTTGATCCGTGAGGATCCGTGCAAATCCGCGGCTAATCTTTCTCTTCTTTGCGGTTGAAGCGGTTCATCGCCGCTGCCGCACCTTCGCTCAAAATCACTTTCACCGCATCCGCGGCGGTGTCGAGCATTTCGTCTACTACCGCGAGTGCTGCCTTGTTCATTGGCGCCAGCAAATAGCGCTGGCCATCTTCTAGTTTGCGTTCCGGGGCAACGCCCATCCGGATGCGCAAAAAATCCTGTGTGCCCAGCGCACCGATGATCGACTCGATGCCGTTATGCCCCGCTGAACTTCGCCGTGTATGAATCCGCAGCGTGCCCAGCGGAAAATCCAGTTCATCCTGAATCACGATCAAGTCCGATTCCGGTTGCACTTCATACTCCGCGACCAACTCTCGAACCGACAGCCCACTCAGGTTCATGAAAGTTTCGGGCTTGGCCAGCAGCACCGGCTCGTCCCCAACCTGCATTCTTGCCGTCAGAGCCCGGCATTGCCGGTTTCTGATCTCGATGCCGAGCTCGCCGGCAATGCGATCCACCGCCAGAAAGCCCAGGTTATGCGGCGTGAACTGATACTCGATGCCTGGATTGCCGAGACCAACGATCAGTTTCACGCCACCATCCCCAACCATGTGGGGACAGCCGCCCTCGGCTGTCCGGCCGAGCGAAGCTCGGCTCTTGCCAGCACGGCGCTATTTCTTCTCCTTCTTCTCGGCCTTCTTCTCGCCCTTTTCGGGCTTCTCTGCACCAGCTTCGCCCTCGCCTTCGGCATCCGCCTTGCCCTTCTTGATAACCTCTGGCTCGCTCGGAGTTGCTCCAGCTTCAGCCGCCACAGCTTCCGGAGTAGCCACAACTTCTTCCTTCACTGAGGTTACGTGTGCGACGGGCTGATTCGCTTCGCTCAGGAACGTCAGCTTGTCGTTGTGCGGCAAATCCGAAACGCGCAGCACTTTGCCGAACGTCAACTCGCTCACATCGACATCAATGTGACTTGGAATGTCGCCAGGCAAGCACTCGATTTCCACTTCGCGCAGCATCTGCTCGAGAATCCCGCCTTCGGTCTTCACCCCGAGTGGGACGCCCTGAAGAATAATCGGTACATTGACCCGCAAGGCCTTGTCCATGGCGATGCGCTTCAGGTCAATGTGCAGCAGATGCCCTTTGATCGGCTCATACTGCCAGTCGACAATCATGACCTTGGACTGTTCTCCGCCGTGTAGCGCGAGATCGAAAATCGTATTGTGGCCGCTGTCAGACCGCAAAATGCGCAGCACGTGACGTGGATCCACAGTAACCGCCAGTGAGTCCTTGCCGGCCCCGTACACTACGCCGGGGATTTTTCCTTCTTGGCGCACGCGCCGGGCATCGTTCTTGGTGCCCGCCTCTCGCGGCTGCGCTTCCAGAGTATTTTGTTCAATCGTCGTTGCCATAATTTCGATTCCTTCTTGAAAAATTGTCATCCTGAGGCGACAGCCTTATCGTCGCCGAAGGATCTCGGCCTGCTCGACTGCCGCAGCCTAAATAAATAACTTACTGACCGAAGTCTCTTCATGATTCGCCTGAATTGCGCGGCCAATCAATCCCGCAATCGAAAGCACGCGGATCTTCGGCTCCTGCTTGGCCTCGTCATTCAACGGAATGGTATTCGTAACCACCACTTCGCGGATCACCGACTTCGCAATGTTCTCAACCGCAGGGTACGACAGCACCGCGTGCGACGAACAGGCATAAACTTCGGTTGCGCCGTTCTCCATCAACGCGGCGGCAGTCTTCACGAGCGTGCCGGCCGTATCGATCAAGTCGTCGATGATCAAGCACGTTCGCCCTTTCACGTCGCCGATGACATGCATCACTTCGGCCACGTTCACGTCAGTGCGCCTCTTATCGACGATGGCCAGGGCCGCGTCCACTTTCTTCGCGAAAAACCGCGCCCGCTCCACGCCGCCCGCATCGGGTGAAACCACCGTTAAATTCGGCAGGTTCAGCTTGCGGAAGTGATCGACCAGCACCGGCGAAGCGAACAAGTGATCCACCGGGATATTGAAAAATCCCTGCAACTGCGGCGTATGCAAATCGACAATCAGCGCGCGGTGCGCTCCGGCGGTCGTCAGCAGATCCGCGACCAGCTTCGAAGAAATCGGACTGCGCGGCTTGTCTTTGCGATCCTGCCGGGCATAACCAAAATAAGGCATCACCGCCGTAATTCGCCGGGCCGATGCGCGCTTCAGCGCATCGATCATCAGCAACAACTCCATCAGGTGCTCATCGACGCTGGTGCTTCTCCCGCCGTCCTTGTGCGCCGCGCGGCAGGTCGGCTGCATTACGAATACATCCGCGCCGCGCACATTCTCTTGAATCTGCACATAGGCCTCGCCGTCGGCGAAGCGTATCACCTGTGCCTGACCGCGCTGCATCCCGAGGAACTGACAGACTTCATCAGCCAGCGGCTCGTTCGCGGTTCCGCTGAAAATTTTGAACTTCTCATCTACCCGCGCCCGCGGCTTGCGGTCAGATTTTTCGTCGGGCATGGGCGGAGCGCTCTTTTCCACCTTCTCGGCTTTTTCCGTCGGCGTGACTAGAGTGGCCATAGTTAGCTCTTAGCCTTTAGCTGTCCGCTCTTAGCTTGGACCTCTGCTCTTCGCAACAGGCCAAGAGCTAAGGACTGACAACTAAAAGCTGATTTTCTGGCTGGGCCGCTAGGATTCGAACCTAGACAAAGTGCTCCAAAGGCACTTGACCTACCATTAGTCGACGGCCCAGTAAGCCATTGTTGATTTTGGATTGATGATTGTCGATTGGAACCCGGCCAACCAACATACTTATTGTCAATCAACAATCAAAAATCAACAATCAAAACTTTCCCGGACCATCTTTTCGGACCCTGTGACCAAGACCATGTAGCGACGACCGCCTCGGCCTTCCAGCGAACGCAAAGTCGAGCGCCCCTCCGCAGACCGCCTCTTGCAGCCAACCGACTCATCTCACAAAACTTCTCTTCCAGTACTCCCGCCGCGGTAGCGTCACCGTTACTTGCGCCGCCCAGCCCTGCTTTCGCAGTTTGGTCATGGCCGCGCTCGCCGCGTCTTTTGAGGCGAACAGCCCGTACAACGTGGACCCGGAGCCCGACAGCGACGCATATTTCGCGCCCGCGCGCTCCAGCGCACGCTTTGCTTCACTCAGTTCGGGATACTCAGGAAAGACGACCTGTTCAAAGTCGTTCTTGATCCCGGCCCGGACAAGCTCGAGAAGTGGATTCTCGCGCCGGCCCCTTCTAAAAGGAGCACCGGAGTAACTATCGCCCAGCCACGCCGACAACCCTCGGCCGAGCTCGATCATTCTATCGGATGCTTGCGGTAGCGTCAATTTGCCATCCCAGGCGGCAAAGGCTTTCGGCGTGGATATCCCCACTTCCGGAGTCACGATGACGCAGGGCGTCGCGGGAAAATCTTCGAGCGGATAGACCTGCTCGCCGCGGCCAATGCCGAGTATTGTCCCGCCTACAAGGAATAGCGGAAGATCAGAACCGACTTCCGCTGTCATGCGCAAGCGCTCTTGCGCTGGTAGAGATTTCTTTAACGCGCGCTCCAAGCCCAGCAAAACCGCGACGGCGTTGGCGGAAGCCCCTCCTAAACCGCCTTGCACCGGCAACCGCTTTTCAATCTCAATTGTTACCCGGCCCTTGGCTTTCAGCGAAGCCATTGCCTTTTCAACAATGCGGTAGCAGGTGTTCGATTCGTCGCGGGGAACGCGAGGGTCTGCGCATTGAATCTCAATTCCGCTTCCTCGTCCGATGGTTACTCGAATTACATCGTGGAGTCCGATCGTCTGATAGATCGTGAGCAGTTCATGGAATCCATCGTCGCGACGCGCGCCAATGCATAGGCCAAGGTTAATCTTCGCGAAGGATCGGACGATCACGGTCATGGGAGGATGATTGTAAAACGCGCCGAGCTTTTTGGGAGTTCATTTCTGGATTTTGCAGAGCCGAAGCTTGAGGTGCCTGATTGTCAATGGCGCTCTGACAGACAAATCATCTCCTCGACACGTGACCTTGGTAATCTCGACTGTAATCGAAAATAAGAGCACCTTAATAATAAGAAGATTCCGGTTATGAACTGGTAACTGCCCCCTGCTGGAATCAAGCACGACCGCAAACACGAGTGCTGCCGCTTCGGCGAACCCTGTGCAGCACGATTCCGCAAGATGCGGTGTAAGCCGTTGCGCGCGGAGTAAGACCGATCGACCCAAATTTAAGCCCGCGTTGCTACGCGACTCGCAAGCCGTGAGCAACGGGCGGTGGGCTATCAGGGAGTATTTGCAATGCGGACACTAATCTTTCGCTGTCTGCTGTTATTTTCGGTTCTCGCGGTCGCCACGTTTGCCACCGCGCAGAGCAGCTATAAAGTCATCTCCGTTACCAACGGTGGCACAATTGCCGGCACCATTAAATGGTCCGGCGCGGTTCCGCGCGAACTGGACTTTCCCGTTACCAAAGATCCCCAGATCTGCGATCCGCAAGGCAAGAAGTCCGTCAGCCTTGAGCGGCTCATCATCGGCCCAGATGGCGGGGTAGCGAACACCATCGTCTATCTCAAAAACGTGTCAGCCGGCAAAGCGCTGGAACTTCCCGAGCAGCGCCGGCACCTCGACCAGCGCCGTTGCCATTACGTTCCGCACATTCTTCTGGTGCCTGAAAAGGCCGATCTGCAGATGCAAAGCTCCGACGCTACTCTGCACACCATTCACATGGACGGAGCAGCTACTTATAACTTGCCCTTCCCTTTCCCCAATCAGATCAGCTCGCGCAACATGTCAACGCCTGGTCTGGTAAACCTCCGCTGCAACGGCGGCCACGTTTGGATGAACGCCGAGATGATGGTTGTCCCTCATCCTTATTACGCCGTCACCGACGAGAGCGGACGCTTCGAGTTCACCGGCGTCCCTCCGGGAACTTATCAGATCGTGGCCTGGCATGAAGGCTGGGGTCTGGCTGGGAAGGAGCAAGCGTTTGACGTGTTGACGGAACATGCCGTCCAGCGGCCGATTTTTACGGAACCGAAGACATGGGAGAAGTCAGTAACCGTTAACGCGAATCAGCCGAGCACAGTAAACTTTGTACTAGGAAACAAGTAAGAGGGTTGGGTCGTATGGGGCGAACACTCTTGTCCGCCAACTGACGGCGGTAAGTGAGACGGCCGGGCTTTCTCGACGCGAATCTCGGAAGAAACCCCGCTTCGCTTGCACAGTCTGCTCGTGGTTAGATTTCGCGGGCGGGGGCGCCCGCGCCACATTTAACTGCGGCGCTTATACAGCACGGCAAATTCAAATCCCGCATTTGCGGGGAATAACTCTGCGACTTTTCTTAACCGCTCGGCCAGCGCCGAGGGAGCCAGCAGAGGGTAATCCCGCTCCCGTAGATCGTAATAATCCACATCTAAAAATAGAGATAACAGATAGATCGAGATGGTATCGGAGAACGTAGCCTCAAAATACTCGTTCTTGAATTTCTCCGCATCGGGGCCGCCGGCCAGGGCCAGTTTGCGGGCTTCCCAAGCATCAAGAGAAGTCTCGCCACGCGTGCCAGCTTCAGCCTGCTTCCAGGCCAACTCGCTGAATTCGTGCGACAGCCCGGCGATCTCGACCAGCGCGTGCCCGACATTGATATAAAACTCGAACGCCACGGAAAACTTGTCGTCCATCAACCGCGTCGAAATAAATACGCACTGGGAATCGCCCAGGTTCAGATTGCGATGGCAGACCGCGATGTCGCTGAGCGCCACATCATAGCGATCCGCAATCAGGATCTCTTCCCCCTGGGTCACGGTGAGCGGAACAAAATAATAGGCTTTGCGTTTCAGCGCGGAAGCGATCTTGGTGGGCACCGCCGCAATCATCCGCTCCAGATCAAACGAGCTGATAGAGGTCTCGCCGGCCACGGCATAACACACGCCGTTCGGCGCCTGCGAAACCGGCGTCATCCGGACCACATCCGCGGGGCTCCGCGTTATAGCTGGCGCAACTTGCGACATTCTTGCTCTTTTATACACTAACGGGCTAGCTTAGAAGTATGCCGCTAACCCCGCACCCACCTCGCTGGTATGCGATCCCAGTGCGCGTCCTGCTGGTGACGTTCATCGGTACGCTCATATCATTCGCCGTCAGCCTGCTGCTCGGTATCATCGGGACCGTAGTCGCATCATCGCTGCGACATGTCAATCCCAACATGACCGTGGCCTACCGCGACATCGCGCTTCCAGCGGCCGTAGTCGCGGGAATCATCATCTTTGTGCTCGCGCTCACCATGGAAATCCGCCACTACCGGCAGTCCAAAACGCTGGCTGGGATCGAGCGGGTGAGCTAAGGATGACAGCAGATAAGTCCAGGGATCGTCGGCCCCGCATTGCCATCCCCATGCCGCACTCGCTCGACCGCGAATATGCCGAGCGCGCGATTCCGCAATACGAGCGCGCTGTCGAACAAGCTGGAGGTGAGCCGGTTCGCATCCCGCTCGATCACATGCAGGCCGAAGTTATAAAGCGCATCGAGGGTTGCGACGCAGTGCTTCTGCCCGGCAGTAAGGCCGACGTCGATCCGGCCAGATTCGGCGCGCCGCGCTCTCCTCATACCGCAACCGCAGACCCGCGCCGCGACGCCGTCGATGATTTTTTGCTGCGAGACGCTTACAGCTCCCGCAAACCGGTCCTAGGCATCTGTTATGGACTGCAGAGCCTCAATGTCTACCGCGACGGATCGTTGATCCAGCACATTCCGGATTTTCTGCCGGAAGAGTTGCGCACCCGGGTCGATCACGAAGCCGGGAAGAACGTCGCAGTCGCACACGCAGTCGAGATTGTGAGCGACTCCAAGCTGGCGGGAATCCTGACCGGAGGAACTGGGAAAGAACGGGAAGGGCACGACTTTAGTCGTGCCAATAACGGCTCTGAAAAAAATGGGGCTTTAGCCCCTCGTGGAGCCAAGCTCATCGTCCCCGTGAACTCTTCGCATCACCAATCGGCCGGCGAGATCGGCAAAGGCCTGCGCATCTCCGCGCGCTGCACCGATGATGGAATCATCGAGGCACTGGAAGGCACCGCCGCAGATCACTTCGTGCTTGCGGTGCAATGGCATCCCGAGCGCTCCGTGGACCTGGAGGAGGCTTCCCGCGCCATCTTCCGCGCATTGATCGACGCCGCAAAAAAGTGAGCGGCTGCTACTTCTTTTTCCGGGCCTTTTTCTTTTGAGCCCTCTTAGGAGTCGCTAACTTCTCCAGCAACACGACTACGTGTGCGATGGCGGCATTTTCCAGATTGAGCCCTTCCGGCGTCTTTGCTTTCAATCCAACACAATTGGCGTGAACATCCAACAGCTGCGCTACGCACATGCGAATCGTTGCCGCGTGCGGCCCGATCTTTGGCGCTGCCAGAATCAGGCTGGCGTCTATATTCCCGACGGTGTATCCCGCGTCCCGCACGCGCTTCAGCGCCTCACGCAAAAAGAGCACTGAATCCGCGCCCTTCCACTTCGGGTCAGAAGGAGGAAAGAGCGCTCCAATGTCCGGAGCAGCTACGGCCCCCAGAAGCGCATCGGTGATGGCGTGTAGCAGCACGTCGCCATCAGAATGTCCGCCCAAGCCCTTGTCGTGTTCCAGCGAGACACCGCCAATCTTCAGCGGAATGCCATTCCGAAATTCGTGCGAATCGAATCCGTAGCCGATGCGGGTCGTTGGTCGTTGGTCGTTAGTCGTTGGCATTTCGGGTCAGTGTCGATCTGAACTCTTTAAATAGAACTCTGCTAATTCCATATCGGCCGGGGCTGTGATCTTGATATTACGAGACGAGCCCATCACTACAGCCACTTCGTGGCCTGATCTTTCTACCAACGACGCTTCGTCGGTGCCGAGAAATCCGTCGGCGGAGGCTTCGTCGAACGCTTTCTTGATGACGCTGTAACGGAAGCCCTGCGGAGTTTGCGCCATCACGATACTCGCGCGGGGAATGGTCGCCTTGACCAGTGCACCATCAGCCGTGCGCTCGACTTGTTTCACCGTATCGACAGCAGGAAGCCCGGCGATCGCAGCGCCGTATTTCTGCGCCGCCTCGATTACCTCTTTAATAATTTCTGGGGTGACGAACGGCCGCACCGCATCGTGCACCAGAACAATCTCATCGGGTCCCGCTGCAACCGCATTGAGCGCGTTCTCCACTGACTGTTGCCGGTGCTCGCCCCCGACCACAAGCTCCACTTTTTTCTTGATGTCTTTAACTTCGCTCTCCAGCTGTGAGCGAAATCCTGCAATCTCATTCTCTCGAAGAGCAATCCAAATCTCGCTCACTGCCTCGACGGCGGCGAACTTGCGCAAGGTATGAATGAGAATCGGCGTCCCGCCCAGTTCGGTGAATTGCTTTGACGGTGACGATTTTTTTTTGGACTTTCCACCAACCGGCGTGGGAGCCATGCGGGTGCCAAGACCTGCGGCCGGAATTATTACGATCACCTTCATGGCGGGCTGCAAGTATACGGGGCATGAAGGGGTAGTTCAAATGCGAAGGCCGGTCAGCTGAGCGCGCCGTTGAGCATGAGAAGGTAAATGCAGCTGCATGCCGGGCGAATAGACCGTTAGTTGCCGGAGCCTTTTTATGGCTGCGGTTTTGTCTCCAGCAGGGCGCCCGGAACTGCGGCCACCGGCACCGCTGTGCCGCTGACAATTGGTGTTACGGGCGATACGGCCACGCTTGTGCGCGTGAAGGCCCGCTCATCCCATTTACCAAAGATCATCTTTCCAGCGGTTGTCTGCAACACTGACGTGACCGAGACGTCGATCGTTTTACCGATCATTTTGCGCGCATTGTCCACCACCACCATGGTGCCGTCATCCAAATAGGCCACACCCTGGTTGTATTCCTTGCCTTCCTTCAGGATAAAAACCTTCATGATCTCGCCCGGCAGCACGATCGGCTTCAGCGAGTTCGCCAGTTCATTGATATTCAGAACTTCTACTCCCTGGAGCTGCGCCACCTTGTTCAGATTGAAGTCATTCGTGATGATTTTTCCTTCGTAGACTTTCGCCAGCTCGATCAGTTTGAGATCGACTTCGCGGACCGCCGGAAAGTCGTCTTCGACGATCTGGATCGACAAGGTTGCCATTTTCTGCAAGCGCTGAAGAACGTCGAGGCCGCGGCGCCCGCGGT
Source organism: Acidobacteriota bacterium (assembly GCA_013289765.1). Lineage (GTDB taxonomy): Bacteria > Acidobacteriota > Terriglobia > Terriglobales > Acidobacteriaceae > Sulfotelmatobacter. Next base: position 78,885 of record JABCZI010000012.1, on the reverse strand, counting down.
TGCGCTTCAGGGAATCGGCGGAATCGGCCACAAGCTGCAACTCGCGCAAGACGAACTGCGGCGTGACGATGATGCCATCGAGGAAGCCGGTCTCGGCAATATCGGCGATCCGCCCGTCAATGATGACGCTGGTGTCAAGAATCTTGTAACTTTTCTTGCCTTGCTTCTCGCCGCCAAAGACGCCTCCCAGAGCCGCCAGGTTCAGCAGATCACCCTTGCTGGCGCCGACGATCAGTCCTACGTAGGCCATCAGCAGCATGACCAGGATTTGCAGAAAACTCTGAGTATTACCGGCAGGCACACTGCTGCGGATTACAAGTGCGAAGAGGTAGGCTCCGCAGATCCCGAGAATGCTCCCGATAGCCGCGCCGATCAGCCGCTTAAGGCTGACCGTCCGCAACTTCCATTCGAACAGAACGATCCCCGCACCCACCAGCGCGCCTACGCCCGCATCTTGAGGTTGGGACAGCCGAAACGGCTCAATAAAATAGCAGGCAGTTGAAACTACGATAATAAAAAGAAGACGTACAAGAATTAAATCCACAGTATGACCTCCTCCGATGCGGCTCGCCGAAAAACTCTGGCGAATACACCGGCGCCCTTTCTCGCCGCCCCAGGCGGGAATCGGCAAATCAGCATGCGGAGCGCGCAAGAATTAGGGGAATGAATCTGCGCCCCGTCCGGCCCATGGAGGCACGGCCGGAAGACCTCAGTAAACCAACGCAAAGAGTATATACCGGAAGGTAAATCACCGGGCGAAGAAACTGGATGGCATCTGAGCCCCAGATCGACCCGAAAGCGACCGCGTCAGCTCCCAGTTTTAATTGGGAGCTTGGGAGCCGGGATGAAGCTACAGTCTTTTCCGATCAAGCCCTACAGTTTCCTACCCTTCGCGGGATTCACGCCATTTGCATCTCACGTCAGCAATCCGGCGACTGCTGAACGAACATGCAGCTCGCTTACCGTGACGCCATCAAGAAGATGACGTGGAGATGCTCATGAAAGCTTTAAGATTTTTGAATCTGGTGATTCTCTCGGCGCTGGTCGGAAGTACGGCTTTGGTTTACGCGCAAGAGGAGAAACAACAAGACGAGAAACCCGCGCGGCAGGAGGAAGCCAAACCTCAACCTAAGCAGGACGAAGCGAAACCCTCGCGGCAGAACGAAGCTAAGCCTTCGAATCAAGATACCCGAGGAGAAAAACAGGATCAGCAGCGCGGTCAGGAACAATCCGGCGATCGGGCAAAGCCGCAGGGACAGGAACGCCCTGAGACGCAAGGCGACCGCAACAAACCGGCGCAAGAGCGTCCGCAAATGCAGAATGACCACAATCAGCAAGGGCAGCATTCGGAGATGCAAGGCGATCATGGACGCAAGGGCGGACACATCCCAGACGATCGATTCCACGCCCAATTCGGCCGGGAACATCACTTCAATGCAAGAACCGTAATCGTTCAGGGTCGTCCGCAGTTTCAGTATGGCGGCTATAACTTTGAACTGATCGATGCCTGGCCTTCGGACTGGGCTTATACCGACGATTGCTACATCGACTACATCGACGGAGAGTACTACTTGATCGATTTGGTTCACCCGGGTATTCGTCTGGCTGTTTTCGTCGTAATGTGACAAAGCAGCGCCAATTTTTGTAACGAAGGCGGGCGTCTTGAGTCGGGATTCAGTTCTGCTGGATTCACCCTCGAGAACGCCCGCCTTCTTTTTTGGGGACTTTCGGCAAGCGTCGGGCGTAAGCCGCGCGCAATAATCATCCTGCTAAACTCGGCGGTATGAAAGCACTGGTCATTACCAGTTTGTCTGGACCGGGCTCCCTCGCCATACAAGACTTCCCGGAACCGACTTTAAAGGCGGGACAAACGTTGGTTCGCGTCGCGGCCGGAGGACTGAATTTCGCCGACTTCATGACGACGCAAGGCGGCTATCCCGGAACGCCAGCGCCACCACTGATCGCAGGACGAGAATTCGCCGGCCTGGAACAGAGCAGCAAGCGCCGCGTAATGGGTTACATCCAGTGGGGAGCATTCGCCGAAAAGGTCGCCGCTTATTCCAACATGCTCTGGCCCGTTCCGGAACATTGGAGCGACGAGCAAGCCGCCGCGTTCCCGGTGAATTACTTCACTGCGTATTTGGGTTACTGGCAGGCGGGAATGACCAACCCGTCCGCACCGGGCCACACCCATCGCGCGCTGATTCATGCAGTCGCGGGAGGCGTGGGAACGGCGGCGGTGCAGATCGGTCGCATCCTCGGCGTGGAAATGTATGGAACATCATCGTCCGATATAAAACTCGCGCGCGTCAAAGAGCTCGGGCTTCAACACGGTATCAACTACAAGCAGCAAGACTACGAAGAAGTTGTGAAGAATCTCACTCGAGGCGAGGGGGTAGACGCTGTTTTCGAGATGCTCGGCGGCGAACACACAGCCAAGAGCCTGCGCTGCCTGCGAGACTTCGGACGCGTCATCCAATACGGCACCGCAACCGGCAAGCCGCCCCAGCTTGATGTGCGGGCGCTGTATGCGAAGTCCGCCAGCGTTCAGGGCTTGTGGCTGACCTATCTTTCGCAGAAACGCGAGATCATGGACCCGGCGTGGAAGCAGCTTTCGGAATGGATTGCGCAGCGCAAGCTAGCGCCGGTGATTGGGCAGATTTTCCCGCTAGAGCGGGCTGTGGAAGGTTACAAGTCGCTGCAGGAAGGGAAGAACTACGGGAAGGTAGTGCTGAAGATCGAATAGCCAGGATTGACACACGGGCAGTGTCAATCAGGGAACCATCTCGTTTCAATCCGCGATAAGCTCAGCCAGAGATGTAAGGCTCTGATAGGCTTTTTTTTAGCCAGCTTTTTACGGCGGTTTGCCTAACCGAGGCTCAGCGCTCCCGAGCAATCTGCGGCCCATGACCAAACTATTGCGGTTCTTTCGACCGTCTCACCAGCACTCGGCTTTCTCGGCCACGCTCTTGCTGATGGGGACCGTGATGCTATCGCGCGTGATCGGATACGTTCGCGAAGCTTATATTGCCTACGCATTCGGCGCCGGATCGCAGACTGACGCCTACGTTGCCGCCTTCACCCTGCCCGACTGGCTCAACTACATCGTGGCCGGGGGTGCCGCTTCCATCACATTCATCTCGATCTATACACGCTTTCTCGCGGAGAAGCGCGACGCCGACGCGCAGAAGACGTTCTCGGTAGTTATCACGGTCATGTCGACGGTGATGATTATCGGGACCATCATCACGGAAATCTTCACCCCGCAATTCGTCCGCTGGATGTTTCGCGGCTTTTCGCCAGAGCAGGTTGTCTTGACCGTACACTTGACTCGAATCCTGCTGCCGGCGCAGATCTTCTTCTATGTGGGTGGCGTGGTTTCGGCCGTGCTGCTCTCGCATCGTCTGTTTCTTTTTCCTGCCTTCGGGCCCCTGCTATACAACGTTTTAATTATTCTCGGCGGGGTAGTTGGTGGGCGGCACTTTGGGATCGCTTCGCTGGCTTATGGAGCGGTGGCGGGCGCCATCGTGGGTCCATTTCTGGCCAGCGTGCTGGGTGCGGTGCGCATCGGGACCGGATATCGTCCCTCGTTCGACGTCACCAATCCAGCATTTCGCGAGTGGGTGCGGCTTTCGATACCGCTCATGCTTGGGGTTTCGCTGGTGACGGCCGACGACTGGATTCTGCGCCACTACGCTTCCAGCGGCATTGGCGACATTGCCCGCCTGAACTATGCGAAGCGGCTATTCGCCGTGCCGATTGCGGTGCTGGGGCAGGCCACGGGGCAGGCATCGTTGCCGTTCTTTGCACGGCTGTTCAACGAGAAGCGCCTGAAAGAATTCGCCACCACGGTGAATGATTCAGTCTACCGCGTCGCTGCCGCATCATTTCTGGCCACAGGATGGATGATGGCCGCAGCCTTCCCTCTGATTGACCTGGTATACCGCCGCGGACGATTTCTGGTTTCCGACACGCAGACCACGGCGGTTTATTTTTTCTGGTTCTCGTTGTCGCTAGCCCTCTGGTCCGCGCAAGGACTTTATGCCCGCGCATTTTACGCCGCCGGCGACACGCTGACGCCCATGGCTGCGGTCACGATTATCACCAGCGCTTCGCTTCCGGTATATTCCTTCCTCTTTCACAAATATGGCGTGGTCGGACTGGCGGCGGCTTCTGATATTGGGATTGGAGCGAATTTATTGGCGCTGGCCTGGTTGCTGCACTATCGAAAAATGGTCTCGCTCAGAACGCTGCGCTGGGATGAATTGGGAAAGTCGGCGGTAACGGCGCTGGTGGCCGGGGGAATCAGTTTGGAAGTGGCAAAGAGCGTCACGCCGTTGATTGCGGGTCAGGGCAGCCGCGTAGCAGATTTGCTGCAACTGGGATTGATCTCTGTCACATGGGCGGCGGCAACTGCGGCGGGGCTTTGGATCTTGAAGTCGCAACTGCCGAACGATCTGCGGCGGCGTAAAGCGACGGCTTATCCCGCGGTGGCCGAAGGAGAAAGCAAAGAAATTCTGGGGGCGGGAACGCAGCCGTAGTCGTTGAAAGTGTACCCCACTCAGGACTGTGCTTGCCGCGCGATTCGGGTTATCTTTGCGCTGTATTGGTAACGATCCATTCTCACATGAGCATCTACGTCGAGGTTCTTATCCGCGGCGAAATGGATGACCTCTGGCAAAAAACGCAGGATCTCTTGCCAATACGATGTGAACGCGGAGAATAAAAGTTCTATTGCGCGAATGTTTCTTCTTTCCAAACCTTCTGAGTCGCGAATTCGATCCATTCTCATAGATCAGCGTGCTAAAGATTTTTCGTACACAGAGGTCGGCGCAACTCGCGGGGAACTACCTTCTGGGTACGCAGTCCTCCGTGGTCGCATCCACTTAGGCCAGGGTTCCGCAACATTTGACCGGGCGGTGCAAGCGCTGCGGCAATGGAAAATGTTCGATCTGCCCGGTATTCGGCTCTGCTGGCCAGATAGGCCGATTCAACCCGGCGAAACCGTGGGCGTAACGATTAAACACTTTGGGTTTTGGTCTCTCAACTTTTGTAAAATTGTTTACGTAATCGATGAAGATGGCCCGATGAAGCGATTCGGGTTTGCATATGGAACATTGTGCGAGCATGCAGAACAAGGCGAGGAACGTTTTACGGTCGAATGGAATCGCATAAACGACCAGGTGTCGTTCGATATTCTGTCCTTTTCGAGACCAGGGAATTTGGCAGTCGAAGCAGCGTATCCATTGGCGCGCCGGATTCAAAAGCGATTCCTGCGTAGGTCTTTAGCTGTAATGGTCGAGGCAGTAAGGCGAGATGATCCGGAATAAATAGCTACTGCGGCGTGCTCAACATCGGCACCGTCGCCGTAACCACCGTGGAAGGATCGTCGCGGAGTTTGAGATAGAGCGTAGTCCCCTTCGGCGAGGGAATCCTAAGTTCGGCTTCGACAAAGCCGTCGGGCACGGTGACAGAATTGGCGAAGTCGGGATCGGCGCTGACTGAGTCGATCAGAAATAATTTATTCCCGCTGAGCGTGCACTGTTTTTCCGCACCGCGCGAGCAACTCACTCCTTCGAGTAAGGGGATCCGTACCAGAGTTACCAAAGGCTGCCAATCGCCTTCAATCCCATCCGCCGCGATGGGACGAAATTTCAAGGGGCCGAAGGCCGATGGACCCAGCAGCTTCATGGGATCGAGTACCGCAAAAATTGTCTTGGAATCCTGCGGCATAAGATTGCCGTCTTTTTCGCTCAGCAAAACACGGAAGGATTCATCGGCGGTGGCAACCTCGATTTTTTCGTTGTAGGAAAAAGCCTCAGGAACCTGGGTCTTGAGGAAGAAATTCAGGCGCGAGTCTTGCGGCAGCTCATCCGCATTCTGCAGCCTGAGTTGCGAAGGCGGCGCCGATGGCTCCAACTGCACGCTCTTGCTCAGCATCGTAACGTGCGGGCGAGGAGCTTCGACTGTGCTCTTGAGATCAAGAGAGCGGCCATCTTTCAGGGTTACGTGTAGAGTGATCGAATCCCCTTCCTGCAACGGCTTTGCTGAGGCATCCTTGGTGGCAACCTTTAGTTCATCCTGCTGATTGGCTCGTGAAAGGTTTTGCGGAGTGAAATGCAGGCCGTTCACCTCAAGGCCTGTAACCTGGTCGAGGCGTGTGCCTTTCAGAACACCGTCAGCGTCTCCGGCGTGAATTTTGAACGCGTCCAGGCGTCCAGCCTCAGAGTAGGTGTGCAGCGGAATCTCATCAGGCTGGCGCGAGCCAAGTTTGTGGATCACGATGGTGACCGGTCCTGCCGTCGCGGTCTGCAGTGGGACCTTCACCTCCAACTCGTCGGGCTTGGCAACTTTCCAGACTGCCTCCGCGTTTTTTCCCTGTTCATCCCGCAAGGCAACGCCGCCGACGCAACACGCAGCCGGAGACTGGAGATGTAAAGTATCTTCGCGGCCCACAATGAGAGCGCTGGCGTCTTTGGAAGCGACGATCCAGTGGCCTGCGATTGAGCTGCGCAACCGAAACCGCGGACCATCGAAAGAACGAAAGCCCCAACTTCCGCGCAGGATGCCGCTGACCTCGCCTTCCAATTCCACTGCCTGGACCTGTTTCGTATCGATCACGAATCCGCCCCGTCCTGGATCGGGCGTAGCCGGAAGATCAATGCCGGGTCCTGACTTGGTTTCCACATGAAGAACGAAGTCGCGGGCCAACGAGGTTGCAAACGCCAGCGGAGCGCCATCCGCGGGCAGGACTAGAGAAGGCGCGTCGACGCAGAAAACCTGCGCGGCATCAATCGCATGCAAAGGCGGTGCAGGAGCTGTACGCAGCAGCGGCAACGCGATCACGATCACCGATTTCGGATTGCGAAACGAGGGAGCGGAGTTTAGACGAAGATTTAGGTCGTCCTTCTTAGGCAGCGAAAGGGCAGGGATGTATTGATACTGCGCCGTGTGCGCGCTCCCCAGAATTCGAACGACGTCGACGACAGCGCCTACATAAGCGCTGTAATAGCCGCCGCGGGCGGTCGGCGTGGCACTAACCTGCGCCAGCAAGTCGGTGGGAGATCCGGTGGTCAAAGTCGTCACCAGACTCTGGCTGTGGGCGTCGTCTAGAACAAGTTGGTCTGTATTTTGGGTAAGGCAAGGAGCCTGCTGGGCGCTGGGCTTGTCGAAGCACTGCTGATCGAGACGCATGTTGAGACTGCGCGCCAGTAGGGTGGTGTGAGTTTTCATTTCTTCGGGATCGGTTGTGGAAGACTCGCGCACCGCATCGAGATATTTTTCCAGGCGCTGGCGGTCCAGGCTCGCCTGGTCAAGATCTTGTGCAGCCCGCACGAAGGCTCCGGGCTTGCCTCGAACCGCGCTGCGCAAGCTGCCGAAGGCTCCGCCAGTTTCCGGTGCAAGGAACACCAACGCTTCTTCCGCTCCTTCGGGAACGGTGATGAAGAGTCCTTCCTCACGAACCGGCTTGCTCCACGCATCAACCCGGATAAACCAGGAATCCGGAGGAGGGTTTGTCGCCCCTCGTAAAAACGCGACGACCATCACGTAGTGGACTGACTGCGTCTCTGGCAGGTCGGGATGGACCCATAGCCGGTCCTTGGCTTGAAGATTCGGTACCTCGGCGATGGGCAGAGTGCGGCCGTCCCTTTGCACACGAACTTCGACCTTCGGCCCGATCAGGTCAAACGCAGCGGCGTCAGCCCGCAACAACGGACTCGTGGCCAACAACAATAAAATGTAAACACCCAGCAAGGAAATTTGAAAACGGTATGCCAAATCGATCAAAACGCACTTCTCCCTTTTCAGATTTCAAGGACGGTCCTGAGCGGCGGTCAGGTCGAACCGAAACAGGCGAACTCGAGCCAATTCGATGAGAAACCAGATTCGATGAGAATCGGTGGATGGTTTATGTTACTGCGGCCATATCGATGCGGGCAACTCACCAAGGTTCACCATGTCACCAGCAGCGTCGACCGGCGTCCCCGAAGTCAGTCTACGAGACAAAGCGGCGGGAATTCGCGTTCTCCGCGAACTCCGCCGCTAGCTTTTGACAAATCAGTGACGAGGCGCTACCAACGCGGAACTAGGCGCGCGCGCCAACCACTGCCGGCTCGGGGGCCGAGACAATCTTCTCTTCGCCGTTGGCCTTACCCTGAGCGGGCTGCCCACCTTTGCGAATGTCGATGCCGCCCTTGAAGTAGGCACCGTCCTCAATTGAGATACGCGCTGCTACTACGTCGCCTGTGAGCGAGCCGTCGCTGCGAATATCCACCCGGTCACTGGCGGTGATGTTGCCCCGAACTTTGCCGAGTACAACAATCTCGCGGGCATTGATGTTGGCAGCAACCACTCCATTGCGGCCGATCGTAACCCGATTGCCGGCCAAGCTGATGGAGCCTTCCACGCGGCCGTCGATGTATAGCGACTCCGAACCAGTTACCTCGCCTTTGATTACCAGCGATTTGCCGATGGTCGCCTGATCCGCGGTGGTGGTGGTTGAAGAAGATGTCGCCGGGCGCGGACCAGGACCAACGGCGGGCTGCTCACTCGCCATGGTTGCAGGGGCGCTCGGGGTAGACATGGTTGGACGTTCCGGCTCGGCTGGCCGGCCAGGGGTCGTAGGCTGATTCGTCGGCTTCCACATGGGTTACAAACTTCCTTTCCTCGTTGGGATTGGGATCACGTGCCGCACTTGCGTGACCAAATAGAATTGTACTCCCCAGTCTCAATGCGAGCGCTGTGGAAAACCCTTTATTTTCAACAGAGTTTCCTAGCATGGTACCGACTTTGGTATCCGAAAGCACCCGCTGTTTGCGCAGCGGCGCTCTACGTTTGGCCTTCATACAGTGTAAGGATTCCCAAGAGATTCAGCGAAACTACAGTTTTATTGTCGCTCGGAGTATGCTCTTGGCTCGAACATTTGTCGCAGCTTCCATCCAGCCATCAGGAGCAAACTATGTGGGACCCAGCCGTAATCTCTGCTACGTCTTTCAACGTCGGTCGACCGCAACCCGGGGAGTACGCGCCCTATTACGAACGCTACGTAGCCTTGATTCCGGGCGAGCAGATTCTGGATGCGCTTGACCAGCAACGGCGGCAAACCATGCTATTGCTTTCCGGACGCGACGATGCCGACGGCGATTTCCGCTATGCGCCGGGGAAGTGGTGCGCCAAGGAAGTGCTGGGTCACGTTTGCGATACCGAACGCGTCTTTGCTTACCGCGCCATGCGCATTGCGCGCGCCGATGCCACGCCCCTCGCAGGGTTTGAGCAGGACGACTACGTGCGCAATGGGCCTTTCGCGAATCATCCCCTTAACGATGTGGTCGAGGATTTCATCGCGGTGCGCCGCGCCACACTTTCGCTCTTGCGTAATCTCGATGAAGCCGCGTGGCAGCGGCGCGGCATTGCCAACAAGAACGAAGTTACGGTGCGCGGGATCGCTTACATCATCGCCGGACACGAGTTGCATCATCGCGGCATTCTGGAAGAGAAGTATTTTGCGGCGAGCCGGTGAGAAAAACGTCGTTGGTCGTTGGTCTTTAGTCGTTGGCAAATCGCTCAACGCAAATTTTAGGCTAGGATTATGGCATCAGCGTTTGGCTAACGACCAAGGACTAACGACCAACGACTGTTCCCATGATTTCCGATTCCGTAATCCTCAAACACATCGCACGCCAGCCCAAGCGCTCTGCTGGATTCAAGCAGTTGGTGCGCGAGTTGGGATTGCATGGAAGTGCCCGCGGAGACCTCGATACTCGTCTTCAGAAACTCGTCACTTCCGGCGATTTAGTTCAGCTCAATTCCGACCGCTACGCCCTGCCGCAACCCGCCGCCGACAAGGCCTCCGACAAAAATGACAAGCATCTTGTGGTTGGACGCCTCACCATGCATCGCGATGGCTTCGGCTTCGTCATACCTGACGCGAGTTCGCTCAGTCCATCGCTCAAGTCGCGTCTCGTGGGCGATATCTTCATTCCGCCACATGCTATTGGGAATGCGATGCACGGCGACCGCGTGCTGGTCGATGTCGTCGCGACTCGTCCCGATGGCCGCGCCGAAGGCCGCATCGTGAGGCCCGTCGTCCGTGCGCATCCCACCGTGGTTGGAATTTTTCATTACGGCACCCGCCACAATACCGTCAAGCCGCTCGATAGCAAGATCACCATGGACATCGTGATCCCGGCGGGGTCTGAGATTCCTGACGTTCAGGAAAAGGTTCAGGAAAAAGCTCACGAAAAAGCCGCGGAAACGCCCGCGCTGCGAAAAAAGTCTGTTGACCGAGTGCTCGGCGAAGAAGCTTCTCGCCGCGCAGATTGGGACGATCTTGAAGGCATCGTCGTCGATGTCGAAATTACCGATTGGCCGACGCCGACGCAAAATCCCAAGGGCCGGGTCGTTGAAATTCTTGGCCGGCAAGACGACTTCGGAGTCGACGTTGAGATCACGATTCGCAAATTTCATCTGCCGCATCACTTTCCTCCGGCAACGCTCGAAGAGGCGCAGAACATTCCCGCTGTCATTCCGTCGGCGGAACTTCTCCATCGCCGCGATTTCCGCACGCTGCCCATCGTCACCATTGACGGCGAAACTGCCCGCGACTTTGACGACGCCGTCACTGTGCGCCAACTTTCCGGTGGAAATTTCGAATTGCAGGTGCATATCGCCGACGTGGCGCAATACGTCATCCCCGATTCGGCGCTCGACCAGGAGGCGCGGCTTCGCGGCACCAGTGTTTACTTTCCGGACCGGGCCGTCCCCATGCTGCCGCTGGAATTGTCGACGGACATCTGCAGCCTGCGTCCGCAGGTCGAACGATTGGTCTTGTCGTGTGTGATGCAGATCGATGCTCGCGGAGAAATTCTAGGCTATGAACTCTGCGAAGGAGTAATCCGCTCGTCCGAGCGCATGACGTATACCGCCGTCAACGCCGTACTCGAAGGCGATGCCGCGACCCGCGAGCGCTATGCGCCGCTGGTGCCGACGTTCGAGCTGATGCGCGATCTTGCCCTGATCCTCAACCGAAAACGACAGCGCCGGGGATCGATCGACTTCGACCTGCCGGAGCCGGTCATCGAGTTCGATGAATTTGGCTTGATGAAAAGCATTTCCCGCTCCGAGCGCAACACCGCTCATCGACTGATCGAAGAGTTCATGCTTTCGGCCAACGAGTGCGTCGCGCAGTATCTGGAGTCGAAACGCATTGCGTCGCTCTACCGTGTCCACGAGAAGCCGGATGCAAAACGCGTTTACGATTTCGAAGTGATTGCCGCAACGTTCGGATATTCCCTGGGAGTGGGCGCGTTGCCCATTCACCGCGTGCAATTCAAAACCGATCGCCGTGCCGCGCGCGGTACCGGCAAACAGGCGCGCACCATCGAAGTGCCGAAAGATGTCCACATCACGCCGCGGATGTATCAGAAACTGGCGGCCAAGATCGCTGGCAAACCAGAAGAGCGCATCTTGAGTTACCTGATGTTGCGCTCGCTCAAACAAGCGCGCTATTCGGAAGAAAATCTCGGCCACTTCGCCCTGGCTGCCACGAGCTATACCCACTTCACGTCGCCGATCCGACGCTATCCGGATTTGATCGTGCACCGAATTTTGAAGGACGTGCTGCACGAATCGGCAGAAAAGCACGATGGAGAGATTCCCGTGGGGACATCTCCTGCTGTATTCACTCGCCACGCGCAGACGGAGTCGCCCACGCCGTGGTCCAAGCGGCGCGATCACGACAAAGATCAAGAACTCGAACCCTTGAGCGGTCCCATTCCTCTCGAAGAGCTCCACAGCATCGCAGAGGAATCCAGTCAGTCAGAACGCCGCGCCGATGAGGCCGAGCGCGATCTCATGGAGGGAAAGAAAGCCAAGTTCATGCAGGACCGCGTCGGCGAAGATTTCGATGGGCTCATCACCAGCGTCACCAAATTCGGCTTCTTCGTCGAACTCACCGATTTGTTCGTGGAAGGGCTGGTCCCGCTGAACACGCTCACCGACGATGTCTACGCTTATCACGAAAACACGCGCCAGATCATCGGACAGCGCTCGCGCAAGACCTACAGCCTGGGACAAAGAATTCGCGTGATCGTGGACCGCATCGACCCGGTGGAAAAGAAAATTCAGTTCGCGGTTTTAGACGAAACGCCGGCGCGGCCTCCAGCGCACCCGCGCAAATCAAAACGCAAGCGACCCAGGCGGCCTTCCTGACGAGCCTGCTAATCGAATGCGGCGAAACCGTGCCACTAATGATAAAATCCCCTAGTTAACCCCATCCGCTGCGAATGCAAAACAGCGGGTTCCTTCCTAGTCGGGACGTGGCTCAGCCTGGTAGAGCACTCGCTTGGGGTGCGAGGGGTCGGCAGTTCAAATCTGCCCGTCCCGACCAATTAACTCCGGAAATGCGCAAACCTGCACTCCCGATTATCCCCGAACCAAGAAAAGCACTTTGAATACCACCCCCCGCTCGCGCACAATCTGAGAAAGTTCCATGCGTCAGGCGATCGACGCCGCCTCGTCAAAGTTCTTTCCAAAGCCGCGGTTGCAAGTAGTTCACTTCGGGGGATTCTTATGTCCGGGCAAGTCATTCTGTATTTTGAGGATCAGGCCGACGCGCTGCGTTTTGCATTGGCCGCTGGGTCAGTGATGGCGGGCGACGGCGCGCGCGTTACTGACGATCTACTTCAGGAGACGGCGCGCGTCAGCCGGATCCGCCTGGACGCAGCGAATGCGGGAAAGATCAAGAAAGCAGCGTCCGAACGCGTCGCTTGAAGATTCGCCTGATGAAGATCTGACTAGCCCATCCGCCGCGTGGAAAGCAAATTCAAAATCTCGCGCAAACCCTGGCGGATGCGCTGGATCTCGGCTGGCGACTGCGCGGGGAATGGAATCGCCGCCTGACCTTTATCGCTTTTCGTTTCTGACCGCAGTTGCTGCCTCGCGCCCACAATCGTAAATCCTTGATCGTAAAGCAATTGCTTGATGCGCAAAACGCTTTCCACGTCGCGTCTGCGATACATCCGTTGTCCCGTGCTGCTTTTCACTGGCTTGAGTTGCGGGAACTCGCTTTCCCAGAAGCGCAGCACGTAGGCGGGCAGGCGGCACAGCGTGGCGACTTCGCCGATGCGGAAGTACAGCTTATCCGGAATGAAAATTTCATCCGTCTTATTCTTCGCTGCGTTCTTCGCTGCGCTCTTCGTCGTCCTGGGACTCATATTCTTCGCACCCGTTCGACCTTGGCGTGCTGAATATTGTGACACACACTGGAGTTCCGCGTGGAGAATTTTGCGGGTCAGGATAGTGATCGGCACCAGGAATGGGAACTTAGCAATTAGTCCGCGCGGCCATCAGCATCTGCCGCAGACCAATTCCGTAGGGCTAAATTCTAATTGCCAATTGCTCTCAAAAGGAAACGCCTCTCAAGAGGTGCTTCTCTTGAGAGGCTGGTTGAAAATCTCGGCCCGTGCGAAGTATCGTTTCGCCGACGATTAGTGTTTCTTCTTTTTTGCCTTCTTTTTCGTTGCCATGAAGGTTCCTCCGTGAGCGATTTTTCCCTTGCAAAGGTTCTAAGTACTGGGCCCAAATGCGTTACGCCACCCAAGTTCTGGTACGGGTAGCATCGTTAATACAAGATATTGCGGCACTGTGAACACAGTGTCAACATAAATTTGTTGGAAATAAAAGAATTTCACTCGGGAAGTCCGTCGCTGGTCGCTAGTCGCTAGTCGTTTGCACTTTGACGCGAAGAGCTTTTGCAACTGAAAACGTTTGAGAGCAGGCCTGTCTCAAAGCAACTCGTCTCTTTGCCAACGGCCAACGACTAACGACCAACGACTAACTTCCGGTACACTGCGCCACATGAAGATCGATCCCATTGAATTGGAAATCTTCAAGAACCTCTTCCATTCCATTGCCGAGGAGATGGGCGCCGCTCTTCGGCGGACAGCGTTTTCTCCGAACATCAAAGAGCGCCGTGATTATTCCTGCGCTGTCTTCGATGGCGATGGAGAAGTGATCGCCATGGGCGACCACATGCCGGTCCATTTGGGCTCAATGCCGATGTCGGTGCGAGCCGCCATCGCCGCCTGCGACATGGGAGCGGGTGACGTAGTCATGTTGAATGATCCCTTTCGCGGAGGAACGCATCTACCCGACATCACCCTGGTCGCACCTGTCTATGTGAACGCGAACCGGCGCCGTGTCAGCAAAGTCAGGCTAAATTCTCATCCACGAAGAACCGGACGACTTCCCGATTTCTACGTCGCGTCGCGCGCTCATCACTCCGACGTGGGAGGAACTTATCCAGGATCCATGGGACTGTGCCGCGAAATCTACCAGGAGGGATTTCGCATTCCACCCGTCCGCCTCATCCACCAGGGCGTGATGGACAGAGATGTATTGGCACTTCTGCTTAACAATGTACGCACCCCTGAAGAACGCGAAGGCGATTTGCGCGCCCAGATCGCGGCCTGCCACACCGGTGCGCAGCGACTCCGCGAAGTGTGCGCGCGATATGGAATCAACCGGGTCACGCGCGCCGGGCAGGAACTTCTGGAATATTCCGAGCGATTGATGCGCTCATTTCTGGAACGGGTTCCGCAAGGTTCGTATACCGCGGAAGATTTTCTGGACAATGACGGTATCACCGACAGGCCGGTGAAGGTCGCTGTGACTGTGACCAGTAGCCGAAAGGGAAAGGTCACAGTAGATTTCTCAGGAAGCGATCCGCAAGTCGAAGGCAGTGTGAACGCGGTCGAAGCGATTACCTATTCGGCCTGCTTCTACGTGTTTCGCTGCTTGCTGGCCGATGACGTTCCCGCTACGGCGGGACTGATGCGGCCCATCCAGGTTATTGCCCCAGAAGGCACGATTGTGAACGCGCGGCCGCCTGCGGCAGTTGCCGGCGGGAATGTGGAAACTTCGCAACGAATCGTTGACGTTCTTCTGCGCGCTCTGGCTCAAGCAATTCCTGGCCAGATTCCTGCCGCCGCCTCCGGTACCATGAACAACTTAACCATCGGTGGAATCGATCCGCGCACGAAGAACCCCTTTGCATACTACGAGACAATCGCCGGCGGCATGGGCGCGCGCCCCGGCAAAGATGGTGTCTCTGGCGTGCATACTCATATGACAAACTCGCTGAACACGCCGGCGGAGGCGCTGGAGTACGCGTACCCTTTGCGGGTTCGCCATTACTCGCTTCGTTCCGCCAGCGGAGGAGATGGCGAGCACCGCGGCGGTGATGGAATTATTCGCGAGATCGAAGTTCTTACCGACTGTGAAGTGACGCTGCTAGCCGACCGGCGCACCCACGCTCCGTGGGGTCTGGCCGGCGGCGACGCGGGAAGCGCCGGGCGTGCCAGCGTAATCCGGCAGAACGGCCTGGTCGAAGAAATGCCAGGGAAGTTCAGCACACGCCTTCTGTCCGGTGAGCGAATTAGAATTGAATCGCCGGGCGGAGGCGGCTGGGGCCGGCCGGCACCCGGACGCGGGCGTGTCATCCCAATTATCCCCGCATCAAACCCATAGAGGAAAGTTCATGTCAGACATTGCTTCGCATTATCTCGAAGAAGCGGTCCGCCAGTTCCGCGGGCACAAACGCATGGCAGAGAGCGCCATGTCACAGCTTCGCGACGACGATTTTTTTGTCACCCTCGATCCCGAATCGAATTCCGTCGCGATCCTGGTAAAACATCTCGCGGGAAATATGCGCTCACGTTTCACTGGCTTCCTCACCAGCGATGGCGAGAAGCCAGACCGCTTTCGCGACCGGGAGTTTGAACTCAGCGCCGGAACCACTCGTGCGGATGTGATGAACTGGTGGGAAGAAGGATGGGGTTGCGTCTTCGCTGCCCTCGAACCGCTCAAGCCCGAGGACGTGATGCGCACCGTGACGATTCGCGGCGAGCCGCATACGGCGCTGCAGGCCATCAACCGCCAGATCGCCCACTATGCGCAGCACGCCGGGCAGATCGTGTTCTTATGCAAGCATCTGCGCTCAAGCGAATGGAAGACGTTGAGCATCCCGCGAGGCAAGTCGGAAGCCTTCAAGACCGCGCCGCCAAAGCCTGACAATCGATTGCCGAAGGAACGGTGACTTGTTCTGATCTTCGTCGCTCACGCAAACAACGGAACTCTTGCGGTGTTAGAATCAAACGTTTTGTGTCTGATCAGGAATTCCTAAGGTAGCTCATGCCGTCCACAATGCTTGCCGTCGTAAAGCCGGAGGCTGCGCCTGGCGCCGAGATCCGCGAGGTGAAGATTCCAGCCTTCGGCCGCAACGACGTTCTCGTGAAAGTAAAGGTCGCCTCCATCTGCGGCACCGACCTGCATATATACAACTGGGACCGCTGGGCGCAAAATCGCATTCATCCTCCACTCATTCCAGGCCACGAATTCTGCGGAGAGGTTGCGGCGTTCGGCGACGAGGTCACAAGCGTCAAAGAAGGAGATTTTGTTTCCGCCGAAATGCACGTGGCCTGCGGCAAGTGCCTGCAATGCCGTACTGGCGAAGCTCACATCTGCCAGAACGTGAAAATCATTGGCGTGGATGCCGACGGCGCCTTCGCCGAGTACGTCGTTATTCCAGAATCGAACATCTGGAAACTCGACCCGGCCATTCCCGTCGAATACGCATCGATTCTTGATCCCCTTGGCAATGCGGTTCATACCGTTCTGGCGGGCGAAATTGCCGCGAAAACCGTGGCTATCACAGGATGCGGGCCGATCGGATTATTCGCCATCGCCGTAGCCCGCGCCGTCGGCGCAACCAGCGTCTTCGCTATCGAAGTAAACCAGCACCGCCGCAAGATCGCGCGCGACATGAAAGCGGATTACGTACTCGATCCCTCGAAAGAAAATGTCAGCGCCGTGGTGATGGAGAAGACTGGCGGCCTGGGCGTGGACGTTGTGCTCGAGATGGCCGGCCACCCCGATTCAATTCGCACCGCCTTCGACATCGTGCGGCGCGGCGGAAGAATTTCACTTCTCGGCCTGACTTCCAAACCTATTTCGTTGAATTTTTCCGAAGATATTATTTTTAAAGGCATCACGGTGCAGGGCATTAACGGACGCCGCATGTACCAGACCTGGTACCAGATGACCGCCTTGCTCAAAGCTGGCAAGCTCGACCTGCATCCAGCAATCACCGACCGCATCCCCATGAAAGATTTTGCCAAAGCCATGGAACGCCTGAAAACCGGCGAAGCCAGTAAAATATTGGTGTACCCAAACGGAGTGAAATGACCCGTGTGATAGGGACTATGTGGCGCGGGCACTCTTGCCCGCGAATGCTTCCGCCACAATATATTGGTCAGAGACAAGAATTTATTAGAAGGACTAACAGCACTAAAGAGTCAACTCATGAGCCTTGACGCATTCGTGCGCTGCACCTGCATTCGCGACGGTAAGGCCAAGCCGCATCCATTTCCCGACCGGCTTATCTACGATGACTCTGGCGAGCCCCTGCTGGACGGCGATCCGACCGACGAAGAATGGGACGCGCACGACCAGTGGCTCACCGATTCCTGCGAGCACGGCGGGTTCATTCTCTCCATCTTCCTGGGCAACATCACGCGTGTGAAAAATCTGAGAAGCTTTCTCCGTGCCCTGCAGGGAACTCCCGGTCCAAAGTTTCCCATCCTGCTGGAAAAGGTTTTGTACGACGGTACGCACACCGGCGACTGGATCCCCATCAACGAATCTCCGGCGCTGCTGAAAGAAGTCAATACCGTGCTGCATTCAAGCGACATCCTCGCAGACTCCGAAAAAGAGTTCTTCAACAACATGAAGCTTCTTTGCGAAACCAGCATCGAGACCGGCAACCCGATTATGTTCTAGTTGCATATTTGCCACGGATTTACACGCACTGCGGATTGAAGGATCAGGGAAGACACGAGTGCCGTCCGAAGGAGTTTGCCGAAATTGATTCGTGCCATATCAACCTTGCAGTAACACATGGAACGCTCTAATGTTCCGCCGCCCTGCTGCAGGCGATACACTAATCGGGCTCTATTCGCGTTGATCCGTGAAAATCCGTGGCAAAGAATCTTCCGAGGCACGACATGACCACCGCAACCCGCACCAACCCGCTCTCTTATCTCACCGACCAGCTCAACGAATTGAAAACCAAGGGCACGCACTTCAAACTGCGCGTGCTGGAAGATGAGCAGGCGCCCCTCTGCACGTTTGATGGCAAGAAAGTCATTAATCTGGCGTCAAATAATTATCTGGGACTGACCACGCATCCCAAACTGCGCGAGGCGGCGCTCGAGGCAACGCGCAAATACGGTGTGGGTTCGGGCGCGGTGCGCACCATTGCGGGCACCATGAAGATCCACATGCAGCTCGAAGAAAAGATCGCGCGCTTCAAAAACGTGGAGGCCTGTGTAGTTTTTCAGTCCGGCTTCGCGGCCAATGCGGGCACGGTTTCGGCGGTGCTGGGCAAGGACGATTTCATCGTCTCCGATGCCCTCAATCACGCTTCGATCATCGATGGCGCTCGGCTATCGAAGGCTAAGATTCTGGTTTTTCGCCACAAAGACATTGCTCACGCCGAAGAACAACTTGTCAGCATTAAAGCTGAGCCCGGCAAGAAGCTGCTGATCACCGACGGTGTCTTCTCGATGGATGGCGACATCGGTCCTCTGCCCGGCCTATGCGATGTGGCGGAAAAATACGGCGCTATTATGATGGTCGACGACGCTCACGCGTCCGGCGTCCTGGGCCGCAACGGCCGCGGGACCATTGATCATTTCAATGTTCATGGCCGCGTCGATATACAAGTCGGAACGTTATCGAAGGCTATCGGTGCGTTGGGCGGATACGTCTGCGGGACGCGCGATCTGATTGATTTCCTCTATCACCGGGCCCGCCCGTTTCTTTTTTCCACTTCGCATCCGCCGTCGGTCGCAGCCACATGCATTGCTGCCTTCGATGTCCTCGAAAACGAACCCGAGCGCATGGAGAAGCTCTGGGAGAACACACGCTTCTGGAAAAAAGAACTCGGCCTGCTCGGCTTCGACATCGGCGGCCGCGCCACTCCGGCCAGCGAGACTCCAATCACTCCGATCATCATCGGCGACGGCAAACTCACCATGGATTTCTCCCGCGAACTGTTCCAAGAAGGCGTGCTCGGCACAGGCATCGCCTTCCCCACCGTGCCCGAAGGCAAAGCCCGCATCCGCACCATCATGACCGCGACGCATACGAATGAGGAGTTGCAGCAGGCGTTGGAGGTGCTGGGGAGAGTGGGTAAAAGGATGGGAATACTGGGATAGGGCCGGTCACCGAACTTTGCAGACTTCTAGCGCAAGGGCGGGGATCATGTTGGCCTTACGATTCCCCTTGCTTCGCACCCGCCAATGCGTCATACTATCTCATTCAGCATCTGTTCTTTACAACTAAATATCAAATAGCTAACTCCTTCAGCCTCAAGATTTTACCCCTAAGTCCCTTTGGCTCAGGATTTTACGGCCGAGCAGCCAATCCGCTTCGCTGATTCCAAACGACTTACCGCGACGGTGTATCCAGTAAGTCCTTTGCCTGGAGTATTTTACAGCTAAGTCCTTTAGAGTTAAGATTATAGCCGGATCAACAAAATCTAACTCGTTGATTCCAAGGATTTTACGTCCATTTGATCCGTGTTTTTATTTTTATCCGGATCCGCGAGTTTCACACGGGGTCGCTTGAATCGGGGACTCACTCCGTCCGGTACGCGATCTTCCCGCCCACAATCGTCGCCACAACTTTCCCGGTGAACTGCCAGCCATCAAACGGAGTGTTGTGCGACAACGACCGTGATTTGTCGGCTTCGAATGTCCAGCGCTTTTTGGGGTCGAAGATGGTAACGTCGGCAAAGTTGCCGCGGACCAGCGAACCACGGCCGCGGAGATCGAAGACACGCGCCGGGCCGGCGGTGAAGAGTTCGACGATGCGCGTCAAAGGAATTTTGTGTTCGCGATGCAGCTTCGTAATCGCCAGCGCCAATGCGGTTTCGAGGCCCGTGATGCCGAAAGATGCGTGCTCGAACTCGACTTGCTTTTCGTGCGTGGCGTGAGGGGCGTGATCGGTAGCAATGGCATCCACCGTGCCGTCGGCGAGCGCGACCAGGATGGCTTCGCGATCCGAAGCCGCGCGCAGCGGCGGGTTCATCTTGAAATTCGTGTTGTACTCTCCCACATCCTGGTCGAGAAGAACGAAGTGGTGCGGCGTGACTTCGCAGGTTACGCGCGCCTTGGCCCGCTTGCCGCGGCGCACCGCTTTGAGCGCGTCGGCAGTGGAGAGATGCGCGACGTGCAGACGCGATTCGCGAATCTCCTGCGCGAGGGTTACGTCGCGCTCCACGACATTCGCTTCGGCGGTGGATGACATGCCGCGCAGTCCAAGGCGAAAACTGGTCGGCCCTTCGTGCATCGAGCACGCCTCGGTCAGGCGCGTATCTTCGGCATGCTGCACAACCGGCAAATTCAATTCAGCCCCGAGGCGCAGAGCCGCGCGCATGATGTCATCGTCAAGAATGGGCTTTCCGTCATCGGTAACCGCCACTGCCCCGGCGCGCTGCAGCGCGGCAAAATCGGTGAGCGCCGCGCCGCGCGAACTGCGAGTCGCGGCGGCGATTGGAAAAACATTGACCACGGCGCCGCGCTCGGGATGCCGCAACCACGCGACCCACTCCGCGGTATCCACCACGGGAGCGGTGTTCGGCATGGTGCACACCGATGTAAATCCGCCGGCAGCGGCGGCCGCGGTGCCACTGGCAATTGTCTCTTTATAACTTTGCCCTGGCTCGCGCAGATGAACGTGCAGGTCGATAAGTCCCGGAGCAACCATCAGCCCGCGCGCATCGAACTTCTCGGCCGCTTCCCCGCGAATTTTGTTCGGCAGTGCGATCTCTGCAACATGGCCATCGCGCAGCAGGACGTCCATGGGCGCATTGATCTTCGCCGCAGGATCGATCAGGTGCCCACCTTTAATCAGCAGCGATCGCGATTTGGATTTGTCGTTTGGCATTGTCGGTTTGTAGATCCAATCCGTGCTAATCCGCGAAAATCCGTGGCTCACTTCGCCTTTCCCAACGCTCTAGCCAAAATCGCCATGCGCGTGGGAACACCATTGCGGACCTCTTCCATGATGACCGATTGCGGACCGTCCGCAACCTCCGAAGTGATCTCGAGACCGCGAATAATCGGCCCGGGATGCATGACGATGGCATCGCGCCTGGCCAGCTTCACGCGCGGCGCGGTCATCTGGTAACGCTCAACGTAGTCCTGCACGCGAATCTTTTGCCCGGCGAGGCGTTCCTTTTGCAGCCGCAACAACATAATTACATCCGTATCGCGCAGCGCATCTTCAATATGACGGGTGACGCGCAAACCTGGAGCGAGGGTCGCAGCCACATCGGGCACGAACTCGGGCGGACCGCAAAGCGTAATCTTCGCTCCAAATCTGCTCAGCAAATAACAGTTCGACCGCGTCACCCGGCTGTGCAAGATGTCTCCGATAATCGCTACACGGAGTCCCTTGAACGATTTCTTGTGCTTCAGAATCGTGAAAGCATCGAGCAAAGCCTGTGAAGGATGTTCGTGCATGCCATCGCCGGCACTGATGACGGGAATATCGAGATGCTTTGCCAGCAAGTGAGGCGCTCCCGCCGCGGGATGACGAATGACGATGGCGTCCGCGCCCAGGGCTTGCAAGGTGTAGCCAGTGTCGATCAGTGACTCGCCTTTTTCGATGCTCGATCCCGAAGACTGCACCAGCGTGGTGATGGCGCCAAGCGACTTGGCGGCGATCTCGAACGAAGACCGCGTGCGCGTGGACGCTTCGTAAAACAGCAACACTATTTTCTTGTTGCGCAATAGCGGACGAGCCTTGAGAGGATTCATGCGCCGCGCGAGCTTCAGCAGACCCAGGATCTCCTCGTCCTCCATGTGCTCAATGCCGAGCAAGGAGCCGCGCGCCGGTTTATTCATAGCAGAATGCAAACCGTGAATCATACGCGGGGTGCGCCGCCCGCGGCAAGGCCAAGGCTGGCCGCATCAATGAGAAGCGCCGTCAATACGCCCGCGGAGACCAGGCGACATCAGCGTTTACGGCCGATTGCGTCTTCTCACAAAGGCCGCACTGATCGCTCCTCCAACTCCACCGAGAACAAGAAAAGCCACCAACCCAAAAAACAAAGATGCCACCATCATGAACGCGAACCCGCCGGGAGACTTCACGAAATCCAGAAAGGGTTCGACCTGCGGACCGGGATAGCGCGCGGCGGCCTGCTGAACCTTGTCCATCATTTCGCTTCGTATCTCCGGACCTTTGTGAAGAACGGCGACGACCACAGTCTCCAGGATCGTTGACATTCCAAAAAGCAGCAGCCCGCTGAATGCGCCGAGCCTTGCAGCCATCGCGGGTCGAATGAGGGAACTGGGACTGCGGCGCTGCGAAAATGTGGCGGCCAGAAATCCTGCGCCGAGCGCGGCGACGAACGGATTCAAGCCAAGGAACATCAGCCCCACTGCGACTGCGGCCGCCAGAGCGCAGGGCCGCACTGCAAACGACCAGCGCGCGGGCAGCGATTTTATTGGAGAATCAGGAAAACCCGAGGCGGCTTCGTGGACCAGTGCTGGCGATGAGCCATCGCCCGCTTCCAAAGATTCTGCCGGAATTTCTGCGACCGCCACGCGAATCTGGGGCGCGCCACATTGCGAACAAAAGGCTTTGCCATCTTCGATACTCTGCCCGCACTTATAGCAGGGATGATCCATGGAAGTCTAGAGAAGGGCTAGCTTGAAAGTATCGCACGATCAACGGCGTCCGAGGGCCGCGCGGCCGCCGCTGGCTGAAGCATGGTTCAGATATCGCCTTGCTTGCCGCGGGTGTGAACGTAGACCAAAGCGAAAGTTGAGCCGCTTTTGCCATCCCTGGGTTCAATGGCGACCACGTGCTGGTTATCTTCGGTGCCCACTTTCAGTTCCGTCACCGGGCCAGTGTTGTCGCCTTCGCACTTGAGTTCTTTGGAATGTTTGTCGTCATCGAAGTCGGCGTGGCTGTCGCCACCGTGCTCACGCGTGTGGCACTCTAGCACCTTGCCATATTTTTTCAGACGCTCGCGGTAGTAAGAGATCACTTTCTCCGGTCCATCCTCGGAGTCGTATTTGGCAACCACCAGCTTCAAGCCGAAAGCTTCGGTCAGAACGCCCACATTGACGGCATCGCCATTCTCCTCGTCGTGCCGAAGCCGCGCACCGGGATAGAGCGGCAGCCCCGCCTTGCGTGCGTCCGCATCACTCCCCAGGTGCAAATCCCCCACTGAGCTTCGAACGTCGAAGTTTTTATCTTTGTCCTGAGCGCCGTCTGGCTTTTGGGATTGGGCGCCAAAAGCTGGCATTGCAATGGCGATGCCGAATGCGACCGCGAAGATTGGGCGAAACATATTTTCCTCCTTAAACTGATACAAGCGCTACTAGACATCTCTCAGCCAACGGCTAAATCTCGGCATCCTTGCCATGCGTGCGCACATAAACCAGCGAGAAGCTCGAGCCCTTGCCTTCCGCTTTTACAGCCACGATGTGCTGATCGTCTTGCTTACCCACCTTGAGCTCGATGTCATTGCCGCCGCTGTTTTCGCAGGTCAACTCATTCGATCCGTGTCTTTGCGTGTTGACGTTCCACCGCCCTTTGGAAGTGTGGCATTCGAGAACGTTGCCATATTTTTTCAAGCGGTCTTTGTAGAAGGCGAGAATGTTAGCGGGAGCGTCATCGGACTCGTACTCGAGTGCCACGACCTTCAATCCATATCCGAAGCCGGAGATTCTGACGTTGGCACTCTTGTCGCCGCTGTTTTCGTCCTTACCTTTTTCCTTGAGACGGGCGCCGGGATATACGTCTAGCCCGATATCGGAAACATCAGCGTCTTTGCTGACGTGGATTCCTCCGAGCAGCGTATTGATATCGACCTGCTTGTCCTGGCCATTCGCTTCCTTCTTCACGTTCACCGTGCATCCTGCAAGCAACACGGATGCAGCCGCGGCTGCGATCGAAAGCAGTGTGGAAACTTTATTTCTGCGCATGTTCAGACCCTCCAATAGCGAGTTGAGCGGGACGTTCGATACCCGCTCCGCGTTGCGCAACATTAGGAATACTTACGGGCAGATGCCCGCGAATGGCGATTTCTCCAAACAGCGCTTTCACCGCGGCTGCTTCCGAAACCGTTGCGTTGGAAAACGTGCACATATAATTCTCAACCTTCGGGAAGCCGGTTGCCAGGTACGGATTTCCCATGGCGACGACTGCCATTTTTGTGGCCGCCCGATCCAACAACCGCTGCAGCAACGTTTCCGTCGCGTCCGCCATGGCGACCGTGTTTCCCATCTTGCCTCCGTTCGGAACCACATATACGGCGGCGACCACGGCCTGGGCTTCATCCGCCGCCTTCAGCACATCGTCGGTCATTCCTGCCGCGAAGCGCGGATCCACGTATAGAACGCGGGCGTCCGTGATCCGAGCCCGAAACTCGCGAACGAAGGCGCGCCCTGATTCAGCGCGAACGTCATCGGAGAAGATCAGAGCCAACGTCTGGTTATGTGTCTCCTCTTGTCTTGTATACGGAAGACCACCCTTCTCGGTTCCCTTGGATTTGAGGGGCAGAACCTTGCCGTTGTCGCGCACCAGCGTAACCGCAGCATCGGCCATCTGTTGGCCGAGCGCTATGTTCTGCGGCTTGGCCATCACCGATGCGATGGCGTTTACGTCTACCAGGCGGGCATGCTGCAAATCCAAAGATGCCTTCGCCTTCAGAATCTTGAGCACGGAACGGTCAAGTCGTTCTGCGGAAATTTCACCCGACTGCACGGCCTGGAGCATGGCATTGTAGGAAGCGGGAAAATCCGCGGGAATGAGCAATAAATCGTTGCCGGCTTTGAACGCCTCGACGGCGGCGCGCCCGATGTTGTTGGCGAAAAGAAGCGTCAGGCCTGCCATGTCGAGTGCATCAGTGACGATGATTCCTTTAAAACCCAGCTGCTTCTCAAGCAAATCCGTGACGATCACCGGAGAAATGGTAGCCACATGATTCGGATCGGAATCGAGCGCAGGCACCGTCACGTGCGCCACCATCACTGAATCCACTCCGGCGGCGATGGCCTGGCGAAAGGGAGGCAGCTCAATCGAATCCAGGTGTGCCCGGTCTACGTTCACGCTGGCCACTCCGAGATGAGAATCGGTCGCAGTGTCTCCGTGACCGGGGAAGTGTTTGACGGTGGTCAGCATTCCGCCTTCGTGCGCGCCCTTGATATAAGCCGCGACCAGATCGCCGACTTGCTTCGGGTCTTCTCCGAAGGAACGCGTATTAATGATGGGATTCGCCGGGTTCGAGTTAACATCGGCGTCGGGAAAGAAATTCCACTGTATGCCGATGGCCCGCGCTTCCTCGGCACTGATGCGGCCGAAGGTCTCAACATCTTCGGGCTTGCCATCTCCGCCGAAAGCCATGGCGTGCGGGAAGACGGTGGTGCCCATCAGCCGCATGGAGACGCCGCGCTCAAAATCGGCGGCAAATATTAGAGGAAGTTTGGATTCTTTTTGCAGACGGTTGAGTAATTCCGCGGCCTCATAAGGTTCGGTACGCAGCAGATATGGGCCGTCCACATGGACGCTCATCGCGAATGAACCCACGTGATACTTCTGCATGGAGTCGAGCCATTGCAGGTATTCCGGGTTCTCCACGTTCAGAAAACTGGCACGGCACCAGATCATGAACACCTGGCCAATTTTTTCCTCGAGCGTCAGCTTCTTCAGAGTCTTCTCGGCCCATTTGTCGCCGGAGTGCGTCTCACGAATTGGGCCGGGACGCTGATATTTGTCTTTATCTTTATCTTTGGCAAAAGCCGAGGTTGTGAACAGGAGAGCGGAAAGCAAGAAGGCCGTTGCACGATTCATGCACAGAACGATAGCAGAAGAAGCGGCAGAATTCTGTCGGATTTATCCGCGTTCATCGGTGAAAGCCTGTTGTATGTCTCTTTCTACTTGAGTGGCGGCTTCCTGCTGCATGTGGGCATCATCACCGAAGCCGCGTAGCCAATGCACCGCCGGTTCGCGGCGAAACCAGGTCATCTGCCGCTTGGCGTAATTTCGGTGACTCTGTTGCGCAGCCTGCAACGCTTGTTCTTGCGTTAGCTCTCCTCGCAGGAATTGCACCGCCTGCCTGTAGCCGAGTGAGGAGAGCGGGCCTGCAGTATCGCCATACTTCTCGACCAGCCGTTTCGTCTCTTCGACTAATCCGTTTTCAAACATCTGTTGCGCGCGATGATTGATTCGGGCATACAGGGCTTGACGTTCAGGATCCAGGCCAATTCGCAGGATGCGAAAGCCCGGCAACGGCTCCCGCCCCCGTTCCTGCCACAGGCCAGTAATCTTCTGCCGCGAAGCGAGGCACACTTCGATGGCGCGAATGAGCTTGGGAATATCGTTGGCGTGAATCTTCTTTGCCGCAGCATGGTCCAAGCGCTGGAGGATGCGATGAAGATAATCAGACGCGCGGATTTGTGCCCGCTCGCGCAGACGCTCACGCAATTCTTCCGATCGCTGTGGGCCGGGGAACAAACCTTCGAGCAGAGCGCGCAGATAGAGCCCAGTCCCGCCGACGATCACCGGTAAATGTCCTCTCGATTTGATCTCGTCGAGCACTTGCCGTGCCTGGCGGGCGTACTCACCGGCTGTCATGTGGCTGGCGGGAGCAACGCAATCGAGCAGATGGTGGGGAACGCGGGCACGTTCCGAAGGCGTGGGCTTGGCCGTCCCTATGTCAAACTCGCGGTACATGGCGACGGAATCGCAATTCACGATCTCGCCGTTGAAGCGCTCGGCAAGCGCAAGAGACAGCGCGGTCTTTCCGCTGGCTGTGGGACCGAGCACAACCACCAGGAGCGGTTCAGGCCGCGCGGAAGCCACTGTCAGCGCAAGCTCCAGTGAATGGCGTGCCAGTAGCGAATTACGGTGAGGACAAGCAGGAGAAACGCGATCAGCAGAAGGCCCGCAGTTTCCGTGGCGTAAACCGCGTGCCGCGAATGCTTCCGGGCGGGTTCGTTTTTGCGTAGAGCATTGACCACGTGCGTATTGTACGCCGCATGAAAGGGCGCCCGGCATATATTGGGATTTGTTCCTCTCGCGACCGGACTTCCATGAAACTGAACTCACGAAATCTGCGCAATCCCGTCTAGTTTGTGTCTGACATAATTGGTATAATGTCTGACATGAACTCGCAACGCATTACAGTCCGGGTTCCGACGGAGCTTGGCGCCCGCCTCCGCGGCCACTCTCGGCGGAAGGGACAAAGGCCGTCAGATCTCGTGCGGGTCGCTCTGGAGAACTATCTGGAAAAAGCAGGCGATACCTGTTCTGCTCTCGAGCTTGCGGAGGCAGCGGGGCTGATTGGTTGCGTCCAACGGGCGCCAAGAGACTTGAGCACAAACCGACGGCACTTGGACGGCTTCGGTAAGAACAAATGAGGCGGGTGCTCGTCGACACCGGTCCACTCGTCGCAATTCTTTCTCGCGAAGACACTCATCACCAGCAATGCGTGGAAGCGCTTCCTGAGTTAGCCGCGCCTTTGCTTTCGTGCTGGCCCGTTATCACCGAGGCCGCATGGCTCTTACGCAGCTCGCCCCGGGCAGTTCAACAACTCTTAAGCAGTATGCATGTAGGATTTCTTGCTTTGCTGCCACTGGCGAGTGCGGAAGCCAAAGCTATCGCGGCACTAATGAAGAGATATGAAAGCATCCGTCCCCAACTTGCCGATGCCGCTCTCGTTTATCTGGCTGGCCGGGAAAAGATCGATACGATTTTCACCTTGGACCGGCGCGACTTTTCCATTTATCGGCCAAGCCACAAACGGTCCTTTCGCATTATTCCGGAAATGCAGTAGTCTTGTTGCCGGGAAATCCATACAAATATCTGCCGCCGCCGCCACTTGTTCGGCGGGCAAACGGAGAAAGTCTCACATGGGAATTTTGCGAATTGGTGTGATTGCACTTCTAGCTGCGTCTTTATTTAGTCCGGCAGCCGGCCAACAATCCTCGGCTCCAGTATCGAAGCATGAACCGGCTTTGGATGTGACTTCGATGGATCGCAGTGTCGATCCTTGTGTGGACTTTTTCAAATATTCCTGTGGCGGATGGATGAAGAACAATCCCATTCCTCCCGACCAGTCCTCCTGGGACACATACTCGAAAATGCAGGATGAGAATCTGGCACGGCTGCGAGGAATTCTGGAAACTGCCGCCGCACCCGATCCTCACCGCAACCCGGCCGCGCAGAAAATTGGCGACTACTACGCTTCCTGCATCGACGAGAAAGCGATCGAGAGCAAGGGAGCGGATCCGCTGAAGCCTGAGCTCGAAGGAATCGCGCGGATCGCGTCGAAGCCGGAAATTGCCGGCGTGGCCGCATCCATGATTCACGAGAACGTTCTGTTTCGCTTCGACTCGACACAGGACTTCAGAGACGCCACGCAAGTAATCGCGGAGGCCGACCAAGGCGGGCTGGGACTGCCGGACCGGGATTACTACGTCAAGGATGACGCCAAATCCGTGGAACTGCGCAAAGGGTATCTGGCGCACGTCGAGAAGATGTTTGAATTGCTGGGCGATAAGCCGGACGTGGCGTCCGCGGAGGCGCAGACCGTGATGCGCATCGAAACCGCGCTGGCGAAAGGCTCGATGACGCGGGTCGAACGCCGCGATCCTAAAAACCTTGACCATAAGATGAGCAGCGGCGAGCTGGGAAAACTCGCTCCCGATTTTCCGTGGCAGCTTTATTTCACTAAGGTAGGATTGCCATCGCTGGCTTCGCTGAACGTGGCGTCTCCTGGTTTCTTCAAAGTCTTGAATGAGGAACTTGACAAAGAAAGTTTGCCTGACTGGAAGACCTACCTGCGCTGGCACCTGGTGCACGCGGATGCTCCATTTTTGTCGGCGGCATTTCTTAACGAGAACTTTGCGTTCTATGGCAAGACGCTGCGCGGTCAGGAGCAACTGCAACCCCGGTGGAAGCGCTGCACTGAGGGGGTGGACAGCGATCTAGGCGAAGCGTTGGGTCAGGTCTATGTCGAGAAATATTTCGGTCCGGCGGCCAAGCAGGAAGCGGTAAAGATGGTGAAAGAAATCGAGACAGCCATGCAGCAGGACATCAACTCCTTGCCCTGGATGTCGGCGGCCACCAAGCAACAGGCGCTGGTCAAACTGCAAGGCATGGCCAATAAAATCGGATATCCCGATAAGTGGCGCGACTACAGCAAACTCGACATTGTTCGCGAAGATGAGTTGGGCAACGTAAACCGCGCCCGGAAATTTGAGTTTGAGCGCCAGCTCGCCAAGATTGGCAGACCTCTCGATCGCGGCGAGTGGGACATGACTCCGCCAACGGTGAACGCTTATTACAATCCGCAGATGAATGACATCAATTTCCCTGCAGGAGTGTTGCAGCCGCCGGCGTTTGATCCTACTTCCGATGCCGCTCCGAACTATGGCGACACCGGAGGCACCATCGGCCACGAACTGACCCACGGCTTCGATGACGAAGGCCGCCAGTTCGACGCGCAAGGCAATCTACGCGACTGGTGGACCGAGGAGGATGGCAAAGAGTTTGTTAAGCGCGCCAGTTGCGTTTCTGATCAGTATTCCGGTTACACCATTATCGATGACATCAAGATCAACGGGAAACTAACCCTGGGCGAGGATGTCGCGGATCTGGGCGGCCTGATTCTGGCTTATAAGGCGTGGAAGGAAGATACCAAGGGAGAAAACTTGCCAGCGCTCGACGATCTCGCCCCCGATCAAAGATTCTTCGTGGGCTATGGTCAAAGCTGGTGTGGGGAATCCCGGGACGAGACCAAGCGCCTACGCGCCACGGTAGATCCTCATTCTCCCGAGAAATACCGCACCAACGGCGTAGTCTCGAACATGCCGGAATTTCAAGAAGCTTTTCACTGCAAGGCGGGATCGCCGATGGTAAATCAGAATCGGTGCAGTGTCTGGTAACGGGGGCTGAAGCCTGCGCTGATTCTGTAAACTTTACGCGGCGCTGAAGCGCCGCTCTTCCACGTTCATGCATCGTGGAGAGTTTCGCCGGCCGTTCAGGTCATTGAACGGAAGCTATTCCAAATCTTCTTTGGACGGGTTATAGAAAAAGGTAAATCGCAGCGCCAGATATTGTCCTCCGAACTCGCTGGGTAATGGAGGAAATGGATCGGAAGCGGTGATGCCAGCCCAAGCCGCGCGGTCCAAGGGAATGTCTCCCGAAGGGGCCACCAGCTTCATGCCCGCGACTTTTCCATCTTTGGTAATAGCAAACTCAATGGAGAGCTTTCCCTTTTTCATCTGCGCGGATTCCGGGATCGCGTTGTACCAATTCTGTTTCACGTCATGCAGCACACGCTGAAGGTAGGGACCGAAGTCGACGCCCATCGTGTCACTAAGCACGTCGAGATTGCCCATTTGGCGCCCATGCGCGCCCGTGCCTAGCCCGAAATCGCCGCCAGCGCCCTGTTGCCCAGCGCCGCGTCTGGCCGCCGCTGCCCGTGTAGCCTCTTGAATCGCCGAACCGGCCGACATGGGCCCGCCAAACTTGCTGAACTCATTCGCAATGTTCGGCTTCGCGGTGGGTTCTGCGCGCGCGATTTGCTGATCCGGCTGTTGTTGAGAAGTAGATGGATTTTGCGCAGGTGCCGCAGCCGGCGGCGCGAGTTGCTGTTGGGCTGTTGGTGCGCCACTAGATCCCGGCTTTCCTGCGGGCGGTGTCGCCAAACTCTTTCGTAGCTCTTTTACATCCAACTCAGGATGTCGGGTCATCGCTATGCGGTTCTTGTCGGAAGCGATGTTCGTGTTCGGCTTGCGCTGAGCTTTCTGTAGATCGGGCGGCAGTTCCAGAAAAGTAAAATCTTTGGCATTGGGTGAATTTTTCACCACGACCGCCGAATGCCACGGAAGATACTTCTCAAACTTTTCAATATTGAAGATAAAAATGATCAGGACCAAATGCGTGATGATGGAAATCCACGCGGCTTCCCGCCGCCGGGAGCGCGCGAGGTCGTCCTGCAACTGAATCAGAAGATGCGGCACCCGAGCATCGTCGTCCATCGCCCGGTAGGCGGTTTCCCATCCGCGGGCATCGTAGAGCCCGAGCTGCTCCGGCTGCGGCTTTTCGGGAGGCGCCACCGGATCCTGGAATGGAATTTGCGTGATCGGCATGAGCTAAGCTTGTCTGAACTTGGCTTGTCCGTTAGACACGGATTCCCCTCGCTTCGTTGCATCCGGTCGTGGCAAGGATGACGCTGCGAATAGGAGTGGCAAGCTACCTTTATTTTCGCATCTTTTAAGGGATTATGCTCTTTACAAATGGTGTGCGACTTAGGTGTGTAAATATTTGTAAAACGCTGTTGGCTCTACTATCCCGCGTCCGAGAAATGCTCTGGCAATTTTGCAAAAGTTGTGGCATTACACTGTGGAGCGCTGCTCCACAGGAGGCTCTAGTGTACGCTCGCAAGCGATCGGTGATTCTAAGCCTGACTCCAAGTCTCGTCGCCCTTTCCGCGTTTTCCCAGTCGGGCGCTGTCTCCATGGATCATGCCGACCCATCGCGTGAAGAGACGATCCAGTTGGTTCGCGAAAGCCAGACTATCGCTGTGCCAGCTCTTGCCCCTGTCGAATATTTTGGCGAACAAGGTGCGACCCCGACGCCCTTGGACGACTCATTGTTCGCTTCCGAAACCTCGCTCCACCCCGACGCATCCCCAGACAAGCCACCAACAGCGCTGGAGAATACTCCGGCAGAAGATCCAAACGACTCAGTAACGTTCGAAAAGCTAAAGCCTCCCCAACGTCCTGACTTCAACCGGGAAATTTATTACAGAAACAAGCTCGAATTCTCCTTGGACGCGGGATGGCTTCCCATCAACGTCCCCTTTCCTCTGGACATTTTCGTAGGCGATGTCTACAACACATATCCTCTTAAATACACACTCGTACCTATCTTCGGTTCTCTCCGTTGGCATATGAGCGGCATATCAGGTCCATTAATTCTCCGCGGCAATTGGGATCTCACGTGCACCGGTTCTATTACCGCGATTCCGAGGGGCCCTGAGAGCCGCTATTTCTCCTGGATCATGGGTGTTCGTCGTAATTTCGTGCCGCGTAATTCCAGGGTAGCGCCCTACTTTGATATCCGCCTCGGCCTTGGGCACATCGACGCTCAGGGACCGAAAGGGGTGCTCTATGCCCAAGGGGAGGACTTCACGTTTACCGTGAACATGGGCAGTGGGGTGCGATACAACATCAATCCTCGCTATGCAATTTCGGGCGGTTTGAATTTCATGCACATATCGAATCTTGATTTATCCCAGGGCAACGGTAAGCCGAACTGGGGAATTCGAAACTATGGCATCAATGTCTACGGGCCGATGGTTGGGATCGACATTCAGTTGCGCAAGCATCGACAACACTCCGAGTAGGGAGTTGCACGCGCTCAGCGAGGGGATGGGCGCCTAGCCTTTCGCCTTCGCCAAACCCGCAACGCCGACTTTCTTTCCATGCTCGCGGATCGCGGCGATAACATCGAGGGCGAGCGCGAGAGAGCGGCGGCCGTCCTCTAGTGGCACGACAGGCGTGGATCGTTGCCGCACGGCGTGCAGGAACGACTTCAACTCTGCGTGTAACGGCTCTTCTGACGTCACAGGCGGCTTGGCGACTTTAATTTGCGGGTTGACGGTGGGAGCGCCGGAATCGGCTCCATCGTCGGCTCCGACCGTGAAAACCAGAACTTCCTGCCGCCCGTAATCAACCGAAACATATTGCTGCGGTTGAAAGAAGCGCAGCTTGCGCACACGTTCGGTCGAGACGCGGCTGGCGGTAAAGTTTGCCACACATCCAGACGCGAATTCCAGCCGCACATTAGCGATATCAACCTTGCCGGAGAGAATAGGCAACCCGACGGCGCGAACTTCTTTCACCGGAGAATTTGCGAAGGACAGAACGATATCCAGGTCATGAATCATCAGGTCAAGCACCACATCCACATCGAGGGATCGCGGGGTGAAGACGCTGAGCCGGTGAACCTCAAAGAACATGGGCTGTGTAAGTAGCGGAATCGTGGCACGTACCGCTGGATTGAAACGCTCGAGGTGTCCGGCTTGAGCAATACGTTTGTGAGCGGCGGCGAGTTGCACTAATTCGTCAGCTTCGGCCAGCGACGCGGCCAGCGGCTTCTCGATCAGAACATCAACTCCCTTTTGCATGAGTGCGCGGGCCACGGCCAGATGATGAACGGTTGGCGCGGCCACCGACGCAGCCCGGATTTCGCTATGCGTGGTGAGCATCTGCTTGACTGACCCGAAAGCGCGGCAGCCAAACTCGCGAGCGACAGCGTCGGCCCGGTTGAGATCGGAATCAACCACGCCGACCAGCCGCACGGCCTCGCCCTGCCGTTCCAGCTCTTGGTAAACTCGGGCGTGATTGCGCCCGAAGACACCCACACCCACCACCGCGACGGGAATTGGATTGTCAGCTTGCAGGAAGGATCTCTCGGCTGGCCGGTTGCCACAGGAACACCAAATTGTAAACGTTAAGCCGCAAAAGAGCATCTGCAATAGACGCGGCGACCGAAATTGCGTCAATCCAAATCACTCCCGCCACGCTGCGGGTTGCACCCAACCGCGAAAGGAGCACCAGCTCACGACATGCGAACTATTGCGCTGCTTACCATCTCCAATATCTTCATGACCTTCGCCTGGTACGGTCACTTGAAATACCGCGAGGTGCCGCTATTCAAAGTGATCGTCATCAGCTGGATGATCGCCTTCTTCGAATATTGTTTTCAGGTGCCGGCGAATCGTATCGGCTCCTATGAATTCAGCGCCGCACAACTCAAGACCATTCAGGAAGTCATCACCTTGCTGGTGTTCTCAGTGTTTTCCGTCTTCTATCTCAAACAACCAGTGCGCTGGAACCACGCCGTCGGTTTCGCGATGATCGTCGCCGCCGTGGCGGTGATTTTCAAGCAGTGGTAAAGCTTTAGTTGAGATTCATGTGGGGACAGCGTTGTCGGCATGGCAACTGAGGAGTTGCGGACTACTTAGTCCTCGCGACTGCGGCTTGCGCCTTCTTTAAAATGGCAATCTGTCCTGCATGGTACAGCTCATGCTGCGCCACCCCATGCAGCATGTGGCAGAAGTCATATTTCTTTCCCGGAACCCGCTCGCGCAGCCGAGCGTCGGGCAAAACCGCGACCGTCTTTATCAGCACATCGTGCGTGCGCTTCACTTGAGCGACGGACTTGCGCCACGCCGCATCGGTGGGTTTAGGAACGACGGGAAAATTCGCAACCCCTGTAGGTTGGATTTTCTCTCCGCCCAGCCGGCGGCAGGCTGCGGCGTCCCACGCAGCGATATGCAGGACAAGTTCCCAGATGCTATGAGCGTCAGCCAGCGGCTTCGCCGCAGCCGTGGCAGCGTCTACATCGTCCAGCAATTCAAGCAGAGCTGGGCCATGCCAGGCATCGCCTTCGAAAGCGCGGCGCAGCTGATCAGCGATAAGCGCGGATTCGGAAATTGAGGAAGTCATTATTTTCATCTTAAATGAAGCGCAGGCGGCCGCACTCAGTAATGTACATATACACGGTAACTATGTATAGTATCTGAAATGATTGTCTCCTTTGGAGACAAACCGACGGAAGACATTTTCCATGGGCATAACACTAAAGCTGCCCGAAGAATTGCGCCGGCATTGTGGACACGTATCCAAACCAAGTTGGACTTGCTGAATGCGAGCGGCATGCTCACCGACCTTAGCATGCCGCCCTCAAACCGGCTGGAAAAACTGCGCGGTGACTGGGCAGGGCTTTACAGCTTGAGGGTGAATGACCAGTATCGTATAGTGTTTCGCTTTACGAACGGCACAGCACACGAAGTCCGATGCGTCGATTACCACTGAGGAGAAGCGCAATGTTGCCGAGCAATCGTATCGCAACGCATCCCGGGAAGATCCTACTAGAGGAATTTCTTGAGCCTCTTGGCCTGACCCAGGCTGAACTGGCGAGAGCTCTCACCATCCCGTTAAACCGTGTGAATGAGTTGGTACGCGGGAAACGAGGCATCACCCCCGAAACGGCACTCCTTCTTGCCGGATACTTCAAAAATTCCGCTGAATTCTGGATGAATCTGCAGACCGCGCACGATCTCACACGGGCTATGCACGATTTCCGCAAGGGTGATCCTCGTAAGCGTCCGATAGCGGCCGTCAGAAGGTCGCGTCGCTCGATGGGAGCCGACTAGTCAAGATGCCGCTCGAAGTCACCCTCTGAATCAGGCTGGCAAAACAACGTCCGCGACCACCGCAATCCCGGCCGCATTGGCCGCATCAAGAACCTTCTCTCCATCCAGCAACAGACACTTTCCTGCATCCAGCGCAAGGCAGGTTGCTCCCGCTGACTGCATCACTACAATCGTCTTCACTCCGATGACGGGAACGTCGAAGCGCATATCCTGATTGGGCTTCGCGATCTTGACCACCGTGAGCGCGCGGCTCAGGGTAGAAGCGTCGCCGTGCAGCGAGCCCATGATGTGTCCGGCACGCTCAATCGTCGCATCGGTGCCCTCCATGGCTTCGACCGCAACGCAGGCCGCTTCGCCAATGACGACGGTCTGCCCAATATCATGCTGCGCAAGTTGGCGGGCGACGGCCCGGCCGTAGTCAACGTTCTTGCGTTCCTGTTCGGTGGGCGCGCGCCGGCTGAGCACTCCGGATTTCACCAGCAGCGGTTCGAGTAACCACGTGGAATTTTCCAGTATGATTCCTTCTTCCGCCAGGACCTTGGCTACCGCTCCCAGCAAACTGTCGGTATTGCGGGTTGTGAGAGAAAGCAGAAGCTTAGCCAGGCGCCAATCCGGGCGGATCGCGGAAAATATCTGCTTGTGCTTGACCTGCCCAGCCATAACGGCGCGGCTTACGCCTTCGCGATGAAAAACTTCAATCAGCTTGGAAAGGTCACCCAGCGATAACCAATGAACAGACGCGGCCCCGTGATTTTCAATTTCAGGAAAAGCTTCTTCTTTGATCGCAACAACGACAACTTCATACTCCGCCGCACGCGCCGCATCAAGCACGAGCAGAGGAAACTTGCCATTGCCGGCGATGAGCCCGATAGGTTGCATAAGCAGTGGTCAATGTCCGGTGATTAGAGGGCAGCGCAGTATTAACTGGCCACTGATCACTGGCCACTAGCCACTTTACTTAATCACTCCGCGCTCCGAAGCTTCGATAAAGCGGATCAGCATATCCACATCTTCGCCACGGTCGGTCTTACCTTTCAGTTTTTCCAGCGCCTGCGATGTGTTCATCTTCGACGCCAGCA
This sequence comes from Acidobacteriota bacterium, assembly GCA_013289765.1. Lineage (GTDB taxonomy): Bacteria > Acidobacteriota > Terriglobia > Terriglobales > Acidobacteriaceae > Sulfotelmatobacter. Next base: position 42,492 of record JABCZI010000012.1, on the reverse strand, counting down.
GAGTCTTGTAAGCATGATGAATCCTACGGATACGCTCCGCCGAGAAGCCGCGACGCTCCAGCCCTACCTTATTCATCCCATAGGCATGAGTATTCCGCGCCGCAGACGTCATGGAAAACGGCAGCACATCCTGCGTGATCGTAGTTCCGCCGCCGACGTAAGCATGCGCCCCGATCCGCACGTACTGATGCACCGGACATAGCGCGCCCACCACCGCCCATTCTTCAACCGTCACATGCCCGCCCAATGTGGCCCCGTTCACCAGCATGCAGTGGTCGCCGATTACGCTGTCGTGTCCGATGTGCGCGTAAGCCATGATGAGCACGTGGTCGCCCACCCTGGTGACCCCGCCGCCCTTCAGCGTACCGCGGCTGATGGTGACGCACTCGCGAATCTCGTTGTGGTCGCCGATTTCCAATCGCGTGGGTTCACCTCGATAGGAAATATCCTGCGGCGCCATACCGATCGCGGAAAAAGGGAAAAAAGAGTTGTCGACCCCGATTTTCGTTGGCCCTTCGACGACAACATGCGACGCCAAGCGGCATCGCTCCCCAACTTCGACGCCCGCTCCAATCACGCAGTAGGGTCCAACCGTGCACGATGCTGGAACTTTGGCGCCCGAATCAATGATGGCCGTGGGATGAATGTTCATGGTCGAATCATTTCATCCTGGGAAAATGGTTCCATCGCACCTGTGCCCGATCGCGGTTCATTCCCCAGCCGCACCATCATCCGCAGCACCCGATCCATCGCCGCGACCACCCGAGCTATCGATAAGCTGGCACGATATCGTGGCTTCGGCCACTTTTTGCCCCGCAACATAGGCGACGCCATGCATCTTGGCCGCGATCCTACGCGGAATGACGCGCCAGCCTTTCACTTCCACTTCGATTCTAAGCTGATCACCGGGGCTCACGGGACGGCGAAACTTCGCGCGCTCAATACCGGTGAATACCATCAACTTATTCCCGCGATCTTCCACTTCGGTAAGCAACAGTGCTCCCCCGGCCTGGGCCATCGCTTCCACAATCAGCACTCCGGGCATGATGGGCAATCCCGGAAAATGGCCGTTGAAAAACGGTTCGTTAATGCTGACATTCTTGATCGCTACAATGCTTTCTTTACGCTTCAACTCCAGCACGCGATCAATCAGCAGCAGAGGATAACGGTGCGGCAGGATTTTCAGGATGTCGTGAATATCGAGCGCCGTCTTCGATGCGGCCGCGTCGGTCTCGGAAGAAGTGCTCTGAATCATGATTCGTCCCAATCAGCCTGAAGATTATACTGTACCGCGCCGTATTTCACGGCGAAGGTGAGTCCGCAGCGAGAGGCAAGAGTGCCCAAGACCAAAACGAAGAAGAAAACAAAAAGAGCGACAACAACTGCACCGCGCACCACAGGTACCGATCGCTTGCGCTATTTCGATCAATGCCAGGATCGGATGGTCAAAACAGTCCGCGAGCTTGTCGAAATCGAATCCCCAAGCGATAACAAGCAAGCCGTTGATTGCATAGCGAAATTTCTTGCTTCCAAGTTTGCCACCCGTGGTGGACGTATCCGCTTTCACAGCAGTGATGATTTCGGCGACAGCCTGCAAGTCGACTTTGCCGGAACGCGCGCGAGTTCTGCGGACCGCAAGCCCGTACTGTTATTGGGGCACTACGACACGGTTTATCCCCTGGGAACGCTGGCGAAAATGCCCTGCAGAATTGAGGACGAACATCTGTTCGGCCCTGGCGTGCTCGACATGAAGTCAGGCATCGCCCTCATCCTTCATGCGATCGAAGCTCTGCAAGACTGGCATGGCGAACTCTCGCGGCCGGTCACGGTTTTTCTGGTTTCCGATGAAGAAGTCGGCAGCCGCTCGTCCCGCGCCATCACTGAGTCATTGGCAAAACAATCCGCCGGAGTTCTGGTGCTCGAACCCGCTGCCGGACTTCGCGGTGCCGTCAAGACCGCCCGCAAAGGCGTAGGCGAATATAAGCTAACCGTGAAGGGCGTGGCTGCGCATGCCGGGCTGGATCCAGGAAAGGGTCACAGCGCGATACTAGAGCTCGCGCGCCAAATCGCGGTAGTCGCTAAATTAAATGATTTGCCGAAAGGTTTGTCCGTGAATCCCGGCGTGATCGAGGGGGGAACCCGCACCAACGTGATTGCGGCTGAGGCCTCGGTGGCGATCGATGTACGCATCAAGCGCGCGAAACAAGCTGCCGGCATTGACCGCAAGCTGCGGTCGCTCAAAGTATTCGACAAACACTGCAAGGTTGAGATGACGGGCGGCATTAATCGAATGCCAATGGAGCGAACGTCTGGAGTGGCAGCGTTGTACAAGAAAGCCCAGAACATTGCTGACGCGATTGGATGGAAGCTCGAAGAAGCGTCAGTGGGCGGCGGCTCCGACGGAAATTTCACCGCTGGCCTGGGCATTCCCACGCTCGACGGCATGGGCGGCGTTGGTGAAGGCGCCCATGCCCTGCACGAATACATCGTCGTTTCCGAGCTACCGCGGCGGGCGCTGCTGCTTGCAGAAATGATCGAAAGCGTTTGATCGCTGAAGAAGCTTATATGCTGAAGTTTATGGTCGTAGTGTATCGGCGTCCAGAATTGACTCCTGAACAGTTCCGCCGGCACATGCGGGAAGTTCATGGTCTGTTGGCGATGAATCTGCCCGGCTTGAGAAAGTATGTTCAGAATTTTGCCAGTAAGGATGCCACACGACAGCCGCCCGGATGGGACGCAATAGTCGAGCTCTACTTCGATGATCGGCCGAGAATGGAAGCGGCATGGGCGAGCCCGCAGGGAGCGGCTTCCGATGCCGACCTCGCAATATTTGCTGACTTGACCCGCACGACTTGGCCGGTAGTCGACGAGGTCACGGTTCTGGAGTGAATACCAGAAAATAATCCATCTTGTCGCCCTTCACAAAATCATACTGTTCCTGCAACCGGTAACCCGCCTGCCGAGCTTCCTGGATCACGACGTCACGACCCACGCCATGATTTTCGCCGTTTCCATTGCGGTCGATGATTCCAACCTTCGCTCCGGGACGCAGCGACGCCCGCAGATTTCGCAGAAGAGCGACCGGCTTCGCTACCTCGTGATACGTCTTCAACAGCAAGACTGAATCGACTGCACCGGCGGGAAGAACAGGGTTGTCGCCTTTGCCTAGAATGGTTTTGACGTTTTGCAGTTGCTCCTTCTTCGCGCGCTCGCTGACGTAGCGAATCGACTCCGGATTGATATCGACTGCATATACGATTCCCGCTTGGCCAACTCTCCGCGCCGCTATCACAGTGAACCAGCCCGACCCCGCTCCGATATCGGCCACTGCTTTCCCAGGTGTAATGGACAGGATATCCATCACGCGATTGATTTGCAGCCGCTCCGCGCGCCCAGGGGAGTCGAAAATCGTGAGGTCGCCGGTGTAAGGTTCACTGGTCTTGCGGTGTTCTGGCGCGGAGCCGGTTTGTGCCTGTCCTTGAGAAGTTGCGGGGAAAAAAGCGTGACAGAAAATGAACACTACGAATGTAAAGGCGCAACGTTTGCGAATCACCGATTCCTCCCACATTTATCTCCAATACTCATTCGGAGAGATTAGACTTCCCGCAGCTGCCTTGGTAAGCATTCAGATATTCAGATGCGTAACCAACCAGTGCGCGGCCCTGCATTCTTTGACTCCCTGCCTGGCATGGCCTAGACTTTTCGTAGAGAGTCCGGTGGCCTGCGCCGCATTTGCCGGGCTCCTGCGGCTAGACTGTGGAGGAATTATGGGTGAAGGTCTTTTTCAGCCGTTGCATCTAATACTGATCATCGCGATCATCCTTCTGATCTTCGGCACCAGCAAGTTTGCCTCGCTGGGCAAAGGCATGGGCGAAGGCATCCGTAACTTCAAAGCCGCGATGAAGGAAGGGGAAGACCCGAAGGAAGACCCCGAGAAAGAAACGAAAGAAAAAGAAGAGGAAAAGAAAGTTTAGCCTGGACTCCCTGTTACTCGGAATTACTCTTCACGCTTTCTATCCACGCCTACCAGCAGCCCGCATAATCTAGATCGCTCCTCGCTCGCGCAACATGGCGTACACCAGCGCTACCGGTAGTCCCACCACATTGCTGTAATCGCCCTCAATTCGAGGAATCCAACGCGAGGCGATTCCCTGAATTGCATAAGCTCCGGCCTTATCCATAGGCTCGCCAGTAGCGACGTAGTCGCGAATCTCATCGTCGGAGACTTCGCACATAGTCACGAAAGTGATCTCTGCGGCGATTTGGATGTTACTGGACACTGGCCCAACCAGGCACACTCCAGTAATTACAACATGTGTCCGGCCCGACAACAATCGCAGCATGCGGAGAGCGTCGTCACGGTCGCGAGGTTTGCCCAGAATTGCGCCATCGACCACCACAATCGTATCCGCACCCAGAACATAGTCCTGTGATCGATTCTGCCAGACCGCCAGCGCCTTTTCCCGCGCCAGCCGTTCGGCGCATGCTCTCGGGGATTCACCTGCTAACGGCGTTTCGTTAATGTCGGCGGGTTGCACCGTGAATGGAATGCCGGCGTTGCGCAACAACTCCTGGCGGCGCGGAGACGCAGAAGCAAGGACGATCATGCAATCCAATTCTAGTCGAGGAAGTATCGAGTCCCCGACTGCAAATCACTGACGTACGACTGGCCACTACCACCGCCCACTGCGTTCCTCTATGCCTGTTAAAATCAAAGATTAGCCCTCAATCTATGGACGCCGCCTTCCTCCGCAACTTTGCGATCATCGCGCATATCGACCACGGTAAATCCACGCTGGCGGATCGCCTGCTGGAGCTGACCGGATCGCTCACCATGCGCGAGATGCAGGCCCAGGTACTCGATACCATGGACCTGGAGCGCGAGCGCGGCATCACCATCAAAGCCCACGCCGTCCGCATGATGTACACCGCTCATGACGGCAACACTTATCAGCTCAACCTGATCGACACGCCCGGCCACGTCGACTTTTCCTACGAGGTCTCGCGGTCGCTGGCTTCCTGCGAAGGCGCCCTGCTCATCGTCGACGCTTCGCAGGGAGTTGAGGCGCAAACCCTCGCCAACGCCTACCTGGCCATCAACAACGGCCTCGAAATCATTCCCGTCATCAACAAGATCGATCTGCAAAGTGCTGACATTCCCCGCACAAAAGAAATGATCGAAAGCGCCGTCGGCCTCGACGCCACCGATGCCGTGCTGATTAGCGCCAAGACCGGCCAGGGCGTGCCCGACGTGCTCGAAGCCATTGTGAAGCGCGTGCCTCCCCCGAAAGGCAATCCCGACAGCCGGCTCCAGGCGCTGGTTTTCGACTCATGGTTCGACCCTTACCGCGGCGTAGTGATTCTGACTCGCGTTTTCCAGGGGACGTTACGCAAAGGCCAGCGAATTCGACTGTGGTCGAATGGAACAACTTTCGATGCGGAAACTCTTGGCGTTCTTACCCCTAAACCTGTGGAGATTGGCGAGTTGAAAGCGGGAGAAGTCGGCTTCCTCATCGCCAACATCAAGAATGTCGCCGACACAAAAATCGGCGACACCATTACGGACGACGCCAATCCGGCGTTCGAAGCGCTTCCCGGCTTTGAAGAAATTAAGCCCATGGTCTTCGCCGGACTCTACACCGTCGACGCGCATGAACACACTCGGCTGCGCGAAGCGCTTGAAAAATTGCGGCTGAACGATTCTTCGTTCTTCTTCGAGCCGGAAAGTTCGGTGGCGCTGGGCTTCGGCTTTCGCTGCGGCTTCCTCGGCTTGCTTCACATGGAAATTATCCAGGAGCGCCTGGAGCGCGAGTTCGCGCTAGAACTCATCACCACCGCACCTGGCGTGCGCTACAAAATCTACAAAACCGACGGCTCAATGATCGAGGTGGATAATCCTTCTCGCTGGCCCGACCCAAGTGAGATCGCCAAGATCGAAGAGCCCGTGATTCTAGCTACGATTCTCACCAACGAAGAATACGTCGGCGGAATTTTGAAGCTAGTCGAAGACAAGCGCGGCAAGCAGAAGACTTTCGAGTACGTCAGTTCCTCGCGCGTGATGTTGCACTATGAGTTACCTCTGAATGAAATCGTGCTCGATTTCTACGACCGCCTCAAATCAGTCTCACGGGGCTACGCTTCTCTCGACTATCACCTGGCGGATTATTGGGAGTCGCCCATGGTCAAACTCGATATTCTGGTTGCAGGCGAGCCGGTAGATGCGCTTTCAATCATTGTGCACCGGGATTTTGCCTACGATCGCGGCAAGGCGCTGGTTTCGAAAATGAGGCAGCTTATTCCCCGGCAAATGTTCGAGGTGGCGATCCAGGCATCCATCGGAGCGAAAATCATCGCCCGCGAAACCGTTTCGGCTATTCGGAAGAACGTCATCGCGAAGTGCTACGGCGGCGACATTTCGCGCAAACGCAAGCTCCTGGAAAAACAGAAGGAAGGCAAGAAACGAATGAAGCGGATCGGTCGCGTCGATATCCCGCAAGAAGCTTTCTTGGCGGTCTTGAAGGTGGGCGAAGACAGCAATTAACCTCGGAATGATTGAGTTCCCTCCTTTTCCCTGCGGCAGGTCCTCCAATCCTGGGAGCCTCAAATCTCCAAAATGTGCAAATCTCAAAACTGTGATTGCTAAACCTTTTGCCAATCTGGGGTTATGTTAATGTCGAGTGAATTGCCTAACTGGTTACTATTCAGAGCCTTAGGGCTCCAAGACTTAGCCGGCAACAAATATTGAACTGAGTTTCCAACCAGCGATTTTGTGATGCGCTACCAATTCCACAAGCTTTTCCACAGGATGCCCGCGGCCTGCAACTCGAATCCTCTAAGGTAGATACCGCGTAACACTACAGTAATTCCTGTAGACCTTTAATCTTCCGGCGCCAGACCACCTTCGACCATCGTCTCGAATCTGGTGCAGTTTTTTCGGAACGCCAACATCAGCTTGCCCGTCGGTCCATTGCGCTGCTTCGAGATGATGATTTCAGCCTTGCCCTGTAAGTCAGGATCGTCCTGCTTATAAACTTCTTCGCGGAAAATGAACATCACCACATCAGCATCTTGCTCGATTGATCCTGACTCGCGCAGATCGGAGAGTTGCGGACGATGGTCACCGCCCCGGCTCTCCGGAGCGCGGCTCAACTGAGAGAGCGCAATCACCGGCACGCTTAGTTCCTTCGCCAGCGCTTTCAGTCCCCGCGAAATCGCGGACACTTCCTGCGTGCGGTTTTCATAACGCTTGCTGCCGCCCGACATCAGTTGCAGATAGTCCACGATGATCAGGTCAAGCCTGCCCTGCGATTGCTTCAGTCGCCGCGCTTTGGCGCGCATCTCGCTCAGCGATATGCCGGGCGTGTCATCGATGAAAATCGGCGCGTGCGCCAGTTGTTCCAATGCCCGAGACAGCTTGCGCGAGTCATCCTGAAAGAATGTCCCTGTCCGCATCTTGTGCGCGTCAACTTCCGCCGTCGAGGACAGCAGGCGTAACAGCAGAGCCTCGCGCGACATTTCCAGGGAGAACACTCCCACGACGCTCCCATCCTTGATCGATGCATTCTCCGCGATGTTCATGGCGAACGCCGTCTTGCCCATCGAAGGCCGCGCCGCAATGATCACCAAATCTGAGCGCTGCAGGCCGCTGGTCATCTCGTCGAGATTTTCGTAGTGCGTGGCTAATCCCGTAATGCGCTGCCCGCGTTGCAAGAGCGCATCGATCGAGCCGAACGATTCGCGCACAATTTCCTGCACGCCCATGAATCCGCGCCCAATGCGCTTTTCCGAGAGCTGGAAGATCGCAGCCTCGGCGTCGCTGAGCACTTCTTCGGCGGCATCGGATTGATCGGACGCCCGCGCAATCGCGGTATTGGCCGCGTGAATCAGCCCGCGCAGCAGGGCTTTATCGCGGACAATCTTGACATAGTGCTCAATGCTCGGCCGATCCGGAACCCCATGCAGCAGGCTCGACACATAGCCAACGTCGCCAATGGGCTGCAAATCCTTGTGACGGTCAAGCTCCTCGATCAGCGTGATCATATCGATCGGACGCGAGGACTCAGCCAGATCGACCATGCGCGAATAAATCCGCCGGTGTGAGTCCAGAGAAAAATCTTCGATCCGCAAATGCTCGGCGGCCTGGTTGTAAGCAAAGTTATCGAGCAGAATCGCGCCCAGGATTGAACGCTCGGCTTCTACGTTCGCGGGAAGAGTGCTGATACTGTAATCGGTCGTGGCCACGCTAGATCTAGTTCTCCAATGTCCAGAAACGCCAACCGCACACTAACCTGAAGAAGCTTGTGAATGCGAGGTGCACCCTCTGCAAAATGCGCCCGATTGGAAAAAAGTTTGGCCCCCACACTCGATCGCGAAACGCAACTCGCCTGGCCCCATAACTTAAAGGAGAACAAACGGCGAACCAGAAGTCAAGCGTAACTGCAAACAGATTGGTGAAGAAGGAAGTTTGCCGGCAAGGCCACGAAAAAATGCGGCCTGGACCAGCCATCCAGGCCGCATTGTTCGTAGAACACCCTCGTCCTGCCTTCCCGTCACCGAAGGCGGCGGGACGACTGCACCGCTTCGACAGCGCTCGCTGCGAGCGCCATCTTTACCAGTACGAGTTGCAAAAGTGCGATTCGAAGAATCGCTCTCCGCAACCGATGCGGCGGCCAGCGGCCTAATCGGCTCATTGAGCCGGCAGTAGAGGAGGCCGCAGTGCCCGGGCAACCAGCACGCGCTCGCGCGCATTTCCGATTTCCCCTGGCAATTCACTCTCGAGAATTGCCATCTCCCACTGGCGTAACCGCAATCATCGTTCGGCAAGCGTTGAGAGTTCCAACGTTTTCGATGAATCCACTTTGGGGCAGAACGTTGCGCATCGCAACAGAAAAACATTACAGGAGTGTGAAGAAACTGTGGACGATGAGACTTCCTTGTGGAAGGCTGAGGAAAATGCGGAAGGAATTGTTCCCGTGCGAATTATGAAGCGCGGGAGTTGCAATAACTTGCACGCTGTCAAAGGGGATGCCGCGCATAGAAAGCTCAGACTTACGAATTCCCCTCAAGGGCTAAAGCCCAGGTTTTATTGGCTCCGTACGGCACGGCTGAATCCGTGCCCCTCCCAAGATGGTTGTCGTAAGGAAACCTCGACGCGAATCAGGGGCACCTACGCTGCTAGGGATCCTTCGACTCCGCAGAACGATTCGCGTTCGCGAATCGTTCTGCTGCGCTGAGGATGACAGATGTGTGAAGTTAGTCTCTTACTCCATCCATGAACGCCCGCAGCTTGCGCGACCTCGACGGATGACGCAGCTTCCGCAACGCTTTGGCTTCGATCTGGCGGATGCGTTCGCGGGTTACGGCGAACGACTGGCCGACTTCTTCTAAAGTGTGCTCGCTGCCATCTTCGAGGCCGAAGCGCATCTTGATTACTTTTTCTTCGCGCGGGGTCAGCGTGCGCAGGACCTGTCCGGTCTGGTCCTTGAGGTTCACGTTGATCACAGCTTCGGCCGGAGAGACTACGGCGCGGTCTTCGATGAAGTCGCCAAGATGCGAATCTTCCTCTTCGCCGATGGGCGTTTCGAGGGAGATCGGCTCCTGCGCGATCTTCAGCACCTTGCGGACTTTCGCAACAGGAATGTCCATGCGCTTGGCGATTTCTTCGCTGGTAGGTTCGCGTCCCAGCTCCTGGACAAGCTGGCGCGAGGTGCGGATCAGCTTGTTGATAGTCTCGATCATGTGGACCGGGATGCGGATGGTGCGGGCCTGATCGGCGATGGCACGCGTAATCGCCTGCCGAATCCACCATGTGGCGTAGGTCGAGAACTTGTAGCCGCGGCGGTATTCGAATTTGTCGACGGCTTTCATCAGGCCGATGTTACCTTCCTGAATCAGGTCTAGGAACTGCAGGCCGCGGTTGGTGTACTTCTTCGCGATTGAAACTACCAGACGAAGATTGGCCTCGATCAGCTCGCGCTTGGCCTGCTCGGCGTCCATGTCACCCTGAATGATTTCGCGCTGGGTGCGCTTGATCTCCAGAAACAAGAGGCCGGCTTCGGCTTCGAGCTTTTCAATCTCGCTTCTTATGGCGCGGGACTGGCGGCGATATTCTTTTTTTTGCTCTTCGCTGCGGGTTGCTTCCGCTTTGCGCTCGAGGTTCCCAGCCTGGCGGTCGAGCGAACGCATGCTGTCGACAGTCTTGTTGACGCGATCGATGAGGCGCTTGCGCTCGTTGTTGGTGAAACCCAGCTTGCGCACCGCGAGCGAGACCTTCACCACGGAGCGCGCCAGATTGCGGCGGGCGCGGCGATGGTCCTTGGGCCGCTTTTTCTGCGACACGGCAACGTATTTTTCCTGCAACAGGGCGACCTTCTTGTACAGCTTGGCCATGTTGTCGATCTTGCCGGTAAATTCGTTCAGGCGGTTCTGCAGAATCTCGTCGGTAATTTCTTCCTCGTCGAAGGTGACGACTTCCTTAATGGAGCGCACGCCTTTCTTCAGATCCTCACCCATGGCAAGCAGATCATGAATTACGATGGGCGAGCGGGAGAGAGCTTTGAGCACGCGCAGCTGTCCGCGCTCAATGCGCTTGGCGATTTCGACTTCGCCTTCCCGCGTGAGCAAAGGGACAGTGCCCATCTCGCGCAGGTACATGCGGACGGGATCGTTGGTTTTTTCCAGAGCGCCGGGAGTGAGGTCGAGTTCGACGTCCTCGCCCTCTTCGGCTTCGTCGAATTTTTTATCGAGCGCGGCGGAAGGCGACTTCGGCCCTTCCAGAACGTCGATCCCTTGGGTGCCGATGGTAGTCAGCAGGTCGTCGAGGTCTTCGGGACTGACCACGTCATGAGGGATTAATTCGTTTACCTGGTCGTAAGTCAGGTAACCTTTTTCTTTGCCGGCGTCGACCAGCTTTTTTATGTCGTCGTACTTGTCTTCAAGAGCCAAGAGGTTGTGTCCTCAAATTCGTCAATTCGCTCGCGCGGAGCGTCGTGATACAGTCTGAAAAGGTGGGAAGCTGGGGTAGTGCGGAGTTGTGCACCTAGTGCAAACTTATCAAGTCTAGCACATAAGTACCGCACCGTCTATTACTTGCCCTACGGATAATTCCCGCTAACCGCCCCTATCCCTAATTCTCCTAAATAGTTAGATGGCTTTAACCGGCATTTTGTTTCACGCACTTTTCTTATTTCCAAGGGCGGTTTTGAGCCCATCTTCCGCCAGGCTGGGATCGCGCAAGGCACGGCTCAAGCGTTCTACCTCGAGCAATAGCTCTTTCATCCGTACTTTATCGTCGCTGAGGCCCGGTTTCTTCAGTTGGCGCTGCGTTTCCTCCAAGCGGCGGCGTAAATGAATGCGGCGCAGAGCGCGGACGGCGCCGTCGAGGCGCTCCGCAGTGAGTTCCTCGTCCTCTTTCAATAGGATGGAAGCCAGCATGCGGCGCTCACTTTCGGAGCAGGGTACTTCCATTACATCGGCAACTTCAGCCCCGGCGGTGAGTAGCGCCTCGACCAGCGATTCGGTCGCCAGGCCGCGATGCAGACCTTCGCTCTGGAATGCATACTGGGCCTGGCGTGCAGGATCGAACTCTTCGTCTTTAACAACCTCGCGGGCGCCATCGCGGGCGGAGACATGCTCGGCGTCGGGATTCATCTGGCGCGCGGAGGCGAGGGCACGCACGAGAATGCGCTCGGCATCGGTGGCTTGATTTTCGGCGGAGGATTTCACCGACGATGCCGAACGCTCGGAAGCGACATGCCGCAGCTCTTGGCGAAGCACGGCTGAATCGATGCCGAGCTTTTGCGCGATCTCCTGGCCTAATTCGTCGCGCACGATCCGGCTGGGTATGCGCTGAATGTGTGGCAGGAGATAATTCACAGCTTTCACTTTGCCTTCAGCGCTGCGAACGGGAAAGTGGCTGCGCGCGCGGTCGATGAGATAGTCAAAATATTTCTGCGAAGTGCGCAGCGCTTCGCCGTAGGCTTCTTTGCCTTTGCGGCGGAGATAGAGATCGGGATCGAAACCCTGTTCAAGCGTGAGAACTTTGATCTGAAATTCTTCCTCGGTCAGCAGGCCAAGCGTGCGCTCGGTGGCTTTGGCTCCGGCGGTGTCGGGATCGAAATTCACTACGGCATTCTTGCTGAATCGGCCGAGCAACTTCGCCTGGACTTCGGTGAAGGCAGTGCCGGAGCTGGCAATCACATTGTGAAATCCGGCTGCGTCCACGGAAATGCAATCCATTTGTCCTTCGACGAGGATGGCGTAATCCAATTTGCGGATCGCTTCTTTCGCATGGTCGAGATTGAATAAGACGCGGCCTTTGGAGTAAATCGCGGTCTCGGGTGAATTCAAATATTTCGGGCCGGATTTCTCGTCGGTGGCGAGGGTTCGTCCGGTGAATGCGATGATCTTTCCCGCGTCGCTGGCGATAGGAAACATGACGCGGTTGCGAAACTTTGAGTACATGGCGGCGGCGCCCGGGTTCCGGCCTCCGGCTTCCGGCTTCCGGGATTCGGGTTCTGCAGCACTATTTGCACCTGCTTCCGCGCGCCGGGGACGGGAAGCCGGAGGCCGGTCTTCCCGTTCTTCCTGCTTCCACGAGAACAAGCCGCTCTCACGCAGAACTTCTTCGTCGAATTCTCCGGCGAGACGGTCGCGGAGGAGGAAGCCGGAATCGGGAGCGTAGCCAATGCGGAAGCGGGCGATCGTCTCTGCGTCCAAGCCGCGGCCCTGCAAGTATTCCCGCGCGCGGGCGCCTTCGGGACGTTTCAGGCATTCCTGGAAAAATGCGGCGGCGCGCTCCTGCGCGTCGTACAGTTGAGCGCGCAGCCTGGCTTCTTTCGCTTCTCCGGGGCTGGAGTATGTGGTCTTCGGCAGCGGGACGCCGAGCTTCTGCGCTACCAAACGGAGAGCCTCGGGGAAAGTGATGTTCTCGATTTTCTGAACGAAGCTGAACACGTCCCCTGAAACGCCGCAGCCGAAGCAGTGATAGAACTGACGCGTGGCATGCACTGAGAACGATGGTGTCTTCTCGCCATGAAACGGGCACAGCCCGGAATAGTTCTGCGCCCCAGCCTTCTTCAGCTTGATGTAGTCGCCGATGATGCGGACGATGTCCGCCTGCTGCTTCAGCGTTTCTTTGAAGTCTTCTGTGGGCATGGATGGTGGTAGCTTTTCGAAGGCTTGGGACTTCTCCACTTGGATTGTGAGCCAAGCTGGTATCGAGCGGAAGAACTCGGCCTCATTCGGTTGCGGAAAACCTGTGGAATACAGGAATATCCCGTTGATGCCAGCGGAAAAGCACGTCCTAAATTAGCTGATAGCGCCACACTCTGGATGTTTGTATCACTTACGCGGCCTTGGTGCGTCCGGATCGAAGCTACGTCGAATCGCCAGTACAACCTCTCGCATGCGCTTGCATGACAAATCTACACCCGCAACTCCACCACCGTCGCTCCTCCGCCGCCTTCGTTCTGCGGAGGCTCGGCTACGGATTCCACGTGCGGGTGCTGCTGCAACGCCTGCCGCAGGGCTTTGCGCAGGATGCCCATGCCGCTGCCGTGCACGACGCGCACGCGGGGCAGTCCGGCGAGGAAGGCGTGGTCCACAAATTTCTCCACGGCGCGGGTGGCATCGTCTACGTTGTAACCGATCACGTTGATTTCCGAAGGCGCGTTCTGGCTTTCGTTTTCGTTATTGAGCGAAACTGAAATTCCCCGGGCGCGGGCAGCTTGTACCGGAGATTCCTTTGCCCGCATGCTGGCTAGCACCTCGGCGATATCGTCGCGGGCGATCTTCATCTTCATCGCGCCCATGGCCACTTCGAAGTGGGAGTCGTCCAGTTGGCGCGAGACGGTTGCCGCGCGGCCGGTTGATTTCAGTCTGACGGTATCGCCTTCGGAAACCTCCTTGACCACCTGCGGCTGCGCGTGCGGATCACCCTGGTCGGCGCCGCTGGCATGCGCCACTACGGTGGAGTCGAATTGCTCGCGAAATTCGCGGCGCAATTTTGCGATACGCGCCTCGGCTTCTTTCGAGACTTTTTGCGCGGCCGCTTTTTCCTGCACGGCATTTACGGCTTCGCGCGCGTGGTATTCGAAGTCGCGCAGAACGCTTTCGAGTTTTTTCTCCAACTCGCGAATCTTGAACTGCTGCTCCCGCTTGCCTTCGGTGGCCAGACGCGCTTTTTCCTTCTCCAATTCCTGCTCGCGCGTTTTCAGGCGGAGACGCTCGCTTTCCATCTCGCGCAGCCCGGCGTGGAGCTTGTCGAGAAATTCGCCGATATCGCGAGCTTGCGTGCCGAGGCGCGCACGCGCGGCGTCGATGATCGCTGGATTCAATCCCAGGCGCTGCGCGATGTTGATTCCCGCCGAAGCTCCGGGCACGCCTATCTTCAATTCGTAAGTAGGTTGCAGAGTGGCTTCGTTGAAGCCGACCGACGCGTTGATCACTCCCGGGGTATTGGCGCCGTAAACTTTCAAAGAAGTGTGATGCGTGGAAATCACGGTCATCGAGCCGATGCGGCCAAAGTGTCCGGCAATCGCGACCGCCAGCGCGGCGCCTTCCTCGGGATCGGTAGCCGAACCCAATTCGTCCAGAAGCACCAGCGACTGCGGCGTCGCGGTGCGCGAAATGAAATCGATGTTGGTTATGTGAGCCGAAAAGGTAGAGAGATTCTGCTCGATCGATTGATAGTCGCCGATATCGGCCAGCACCGCATCGAAGACGGGCATCTCCGCACGATCGGCGGGGACGGGGATTCCCGACTGTGCCATGAGCGCGAGCAGGCCGACGGTTTTGAGCGTTACGGTTTTGCCTCCGGTGTTGGGGCCGGTGATTACTAGTTGGCGACGGTCGGGTTCGAGTTCAAGGCTGACTGGGACCACCGAGAAACCTTTGAGTTTTAAATTTCGCTCGAGCAGCGGATGTCTCGCGTTGTTCAGAAGCAGGCGAGCTTCGCCCGCCATAGACCCTTCGGCTTCGCTCACGGCAGGCTCGCGAGGGCGCCCGTCCCCACACGACCCAGTCAACTTTACCGCCACGCAGTTGTACTCTTCGGCGAAGCGCGCTTTGGCAAACTGTAGTTCCAATTCGCCGAGGACTTCAGCCGACACCAGTATCGCGCTTGCCTGCTCCCCAATGCGCCGTGTCATCTCGAGCAAAATGCGATAAATCTCTGCTTGCTCTTCATCAAGCAAACGCACCAGTTCATTGTTCTGCTCAATGGTCTCGAGCGGTTCGACGAATACAGTTTGACCGCTGGAACTCGCTCCATGCACGACGCCTTGCACGCGCCGTTTCTGTTCGATTTTTATCGGGATGACAAAGCGCTCGCCGCGGATGGTAATCAGTTCGTCCTGCACCGCGCCGCCTTCGGCCAACCGCCGTAAATATCCGCGGAGGGATTCCTGAATGCCGCGGCGCTGTTTTTCGATCTCGCGTCGAATGCGTGCCAGGTCGGGCGAAGCGCGGTCTTCCAGTGTGCCATCCGGTTCAATCTTGTGGCGAAAATAGCGAAGAAACTCGGTGAAGTCGGGCACGGTTGCGGAAAGAGTTGCGGTTCGCTTCCAGCTCGTCCTCATGTTCGCCGGAGGATGCAGCGCAACCTCGCGCCACTCCGCGGCGCGGTCTACCACCAATAAAACATCGCGGATTTCTGTGGTTTCGAGAATCGCCCCCACAATGCGGGCACGCTCGACCAGTTTGGTGACATCGAGCAGGCCGGAAAAATGGAAGGTGCCGCCCGAGCGCCGGAACTCGCGTATTTCTTCGGCCAACTCCTGCTGTTCGGTAATCCAAGCGGGATCAGTGGATGGCGCGAGCTCCGCAATGCGGGACTGGCCCAGCGGCGAAGAAGCGTAATCCCGCAGCAATTCGCGCAGCGCATCAAACTCGAGCACACGCGAGGAATTATGGATAAGCGGGTGAGGCATTGAATTTATGTTACAGGAAGGGCGAGTAGCGCAGCCGCATGCGATGAACTGCTTCCCCCCAGGGGCCGAAATCAGGATTGGGCCGCCGCCAGCACTTGGGCTTCGCGCGCTGTGGCGACAGGCAAGTGGAGCGCGAACACCGCTCCGCCCTCCGGCTTATTGTGGCAGGTAATCTGGCCTTGATGATCTTGCACTACCCCGTAGACAGCGCTTAAACCGAGGCCTGTGCCTTTGCCGATGGGCTTCGTGGTATAGAAAGGATCGAACACCCGATGCGGTTCCTTGATTCCTAGTCCGTTGTCGGAAAACTGGACGACCACTTCCTCTCCTTGAAGGCGAGCGCTGACCTCGAGCAATCCTCCGCCCGCTTCCTCAAGCGCGTCCAAGGCATTTTCGACGATCTGCACGAACGCCTGGAACAGACGGTGACCGTCTCCCCAGACCTTGGGCACATTCGGATCGATTACCGTTTCGATTCGGATTTTCTGATCGTGCCGTTGGAGCTCCCGCATTTGCACGCTGCGCTGCAGAAGCATGGATAAATCCACTATCGCTTTTTCCCCGGAAGCTTGCTGGGCGAAGCTCAGAAGATTGGAAATGAGGTCGCGAGTGCGCTGCGAATGGCTCACGATTTTCCGGACAAGCGCGTCCTGCTCGCTGCTCAACCGCTGAGTTGACCAAAGTTTTTCTGAATAGCTCATGATTGCCGTCAGCGGATGATTGATTTCATGCGCCGCCCCCGCAACTAATTGACCCAGGGAAGCCAGCTTTTCTCTTTGCACCAAATGGCTCTGCAACCGTTGCTCGTTCTCGAAGCTGCGCCGCGAATGGTCCAGCAGATGGATCAACTCCCGGTCCTGAAGATACTGACGTACAAAAACAAAAGAGCCCAACACCAGCATCGCTGCCAGAACCGTGAACAATCGGAACGAGCGGGTCGACGCCGGCGAATCGTCCCACCGGAAAGCCCAGAGGCCCAGTACCGGCAGCGAAAGAATCGCCAGCATGGCGAGGTGCAACGCCATCGCGCCCCATTTGTCCTCTGCCGGCGCCGGTTCAGCCTCTGACTTCCACTGGCGCGCGGTAAGGGCCGTTGCGGCCATCCAGCTTACGGTGCCGAGCAGAGGAACATCGTAGAGACTTCCGGTGTAGTATTTCCCGTTGGAAAGCGCCATGCTCAAGAAGTTGGAGCCCACAGCGTACACAGCGCTGGCCAGCATCAGATTCAAATAGACCTTCCTCCATCCACCCGTGGCTCCTTGGCCGGCAATTCCCAGGACTAATACCAGCACTCCGGTTTCTACCAGATAGAGTGAGGTAAAGTTTTTTCTGTACAAGGCCGCATTCACCAACATGTACTGGGAAGGAAAGACTACGAACGCATAGAGGAACACCCACCAGATTAGTAGAAGAAAGAAATCCAGCGTACCCAAGCGGAATTTTTGTTCGCCTTCGGAGCGGTGGGGACGCAACCCAACTGCCGCGATCATTGGGATCAAGTGGAGAAACAAGAACACATCCATGAACGACACGATGGGGACATTCGTCCGGCGCAGTACTTCGTAATAGGTCCAGGCTGCCAGATTGCTGGCCCAGAGAATGCATCCCGCGCCCATCAGAATCCAGAAACGCTGGGTGACACCCCGCATCGACCACGCATTGAAGAACATGGCCACGCCGACTGAGAGGATCAGCAGAAAATATCCGACATCAGAAATCGCGGTCAGCACTAGACCGCGTGGCACTGCCAAAGACACCATGGCAAATGCCAGCGTAATCGCGCCCGCGAGCACGAACCAGCGATGTCGGCGGAGTGGCGTCATCCGACTTCCAGTTTATGGACAAACGTACGGATTCTAGATTGGTTTCGGGGTACTACACATTACTTTGGTCACATTCACCGTGCGGCGCAACGTCGCCGGCACCTGCAAATAAAGCCTTTACGAGATCAGAGTCCTGCCTGCCGCCAGTCCCTGATAAAATTGCGCTGGGCGTGGAGCGTCGCCTAGCTGTTCAGAAACCTTACAGGCGCTGCCCTTGATTTGATGGGCGACGATTTGATGCGCTACGCTCAGAAATTCCAGGTGCCACATGGCTTTTCCGGTCACCCGCCTCCGTCGTCTTCGCCGCACCAGCCAGCTTCGCGATATGGTGCGCGAGACTCGTTTGACTCCCGAAGCCTTCGTCTACCCCATGTTCGTTTGCCCGGGTGAAGGGGTACGGAAGGCAGTCGGCTCCATGCCAGGAGTATTTAATCTTTCGGTGGACGAGGCGGTGAAAGAGGCGCGGGAAGTTCATTCCCTAGGCGTGCCGTCGGTGATTCTCTTTGGTCTTCCCGAGAAGAAAGACGATGTCGCTACTGGAGCTTGGGCGGAGGACGGAATCGTGCAGCAGGCCGCCCGCGCTATGAAGCGCGAAGTGCCCGAGCTGGTTTTGATGGGCGATGTTTGCCTGTGTGAATACATGTCGCACGGACATTGCGGCATTGTGAAGGGGGCGTCGACACCGAAGTCGCTCGGTGCGGCGGTTGCAGAACGTGAATCCGCAGCTCGCGATGGTGCGGTCCCGAACGCCTCGGGAAAGCGCGGGATCGATTCTTCGGCATCGGGCTCAACTTCCGACTTCGAAATCGATAACGATGCCAGCCTGGAACTTCTTGCCCGCAGCTCCGTCTCGCTGACGCGTGCCGGCATCGACGTCATCGCTCCATCCGACATGATGGATGGGCGGGTTGCCGCCATTCGCCGCGCACTTGACGATGCCGGCTTTATTAATACTCCGATTCTTTCGTACGCTGCCAAGTTCGCATCCGGGTTCTATGGGCCGTTTCGCGAGGCTGCAGATTCCGCGCCGCAATTCGGCGACCGCCGTTCTTATCAGATGGATGGAGCCAACTTGCGCGAAGCCATGCGCGAGATCGAACTCGATATTGAAGAAGGCGCTGACATGATCATGGTCAAGCCGGCCATGCCTTACCTCGACGTCATTGCAGCCGCCCGCGAGCGCTTTGACCTGCCACTGGCGGCGTATCAAGTCTCCGGCGAGTTCGCGATGATCGAAGCCGCCGCGCGCAACGGCTGGATCGAGCGCGACCGCGTCATGATGGAATCCCTGCTGAGCATTCGCCGCGCCGGGGCCAGCATCATCCTCACTTACTACGCAAAAGACGCTGCGCGGTTGCTGGGATAGGACGCATCTCCCCAGGGGCTGCATCGCGGGCCTGGATAAAAGCAAACACAAGGGGGCACAGAGCAAAGACACAACTGCGCCCAAGCCGGAAAAGAGACGCGTGCGCCCGTGCCTATCTCAGGAAATTATCGGCCTTCTGTCCCCGTAGCCCTGCCCGTTTCCGACGAGAACCGGTCGCGGACGCGGTCGCTGATGTCCTGCACTCTGTCGCCGATTGAACCGCGGATTTCTTCGCCGCTCGCGGGCGCAAGCAGCATGCCAGCTCCAATGCCGACGCCAACACCGGCGGCAAAAACCAGCACATTGCGGAGAGTGTGGTCTTCGCCTTCATAAAGATCCTGGGCCCGGTCTCGCAGGTCAGAAACCCGGTCAGCGGCGCTCTCGTATCCGTCGGCAACACGGTCCCGCAAGTCGCTTGCGACGCGGTCGGACTGTTCGAGAAAATGCACTGCGGTTTTGAGAATCGATTTTACTAAGTTATTGAGCATAGTCCACCTCGTCATTGTGAATTCAAAACGTTATAAGCGTTAGTTGCACAAAGGGAGGCGAGTGGCTTAGGGCAGGTGAAATTATTTCTGACGGAAAATGGGGAGTGGCGCTGCGTTCTCTAGAACTGTCTTTAGCGCCCGGGCCTTCGCTACGCCCCCGCAGCACTCTGGAACTTAACTTCCACCAGCTTGCGGTCTTCTTCGGACACTTTGAACATGTCGCGGGGCTTTAGCTCCATAAAGCTGGCCACAAACACTTCCGGGATCTGGCCGATGCGGGTGTTATAGGTATTAACGTCGTCGTTGAAGAACTCGCGGCGATCGGCGATGCGTTCTTCCAATTCGCTGATGCGCGTTTGTAGTTTGAGAAAATTGTCGTTGGCTTTGAGCTGAGGATAATTCTCCGCCACGGCGAATAAGCCGCGCAGCGCGCCTGTCATCATCGCGTCAGCCTGCGCTTTCTGTCCAATACTTGCCGCATTCATCGATGCGGCACGCGCTTGGGTTACAGCCGTTAACGTCTGCTGCTCGTGCTGCATGTATCCCTTCACCGTCTCGACCAGATTGGGAATCTCGTCGTGACGTTGTTTGAGCAGCACGTCGATGTTGGCCCAGGCGCGATCGTTGTCATTGCGCAGCCGCACCAGTTCGTTATAGAGGACGACTATGTAAACCGCTACACCCACGACGAACAGCAGGAACGCCGCCCCTGTGATCACGTTGCCCTCCATTATCGGCTTGCGTCGAACAACGGCTTTAGTGGAACAGGAGTGTGGCAGGCATGCAAGTGACTGTTGGGTACCCGGCGGACATGACCGACCACGGGCTGAGAGCCCTGTCAGCAACAAAAGGGCTGAGCCGTTAGGCTCAGCCCTGGAAGAGCTCGCGGTGGAGGTGGTCAAGGCTTATGCGGGGTGAGGTCGCAAACCTTTCTCACCTCTTGCAGATCCAAACCTGCCGGGGAGAACTCGGCGATCTGAGGACCACTTCTGGTTCGCACTTCCAAATTGAACACTTCGGCTCCAATCATGCCGCGCACCGTGCCTTTGTCCATGGCCAGAAAATGTCCGCGCACCCAGTTCCATCCTTTATGGTCGTGGCTGCCATCGATGCGAACCATTACTTCCATCTTGGGCTGTCCCCAGAAGCCTGGATAATCCGGCCGTCCCAACCTTTCGCCGGGAGTGAAGTCGGCCCGCTCAAACTTGCCATTGCTACAGACGAGTTCGACTCGCGGTTTGGAGTCGGGGTCTTCGCGAAGGTAATTATTGGCCAGAAGTTCGAAGCGAACTTTCTTCGCGCCGGTCATTTTGTCTTCGGAGCGGAACGCGGTCCACTTGCCGCCGGCGCTGACGCCATCTTGTTCGTCCTGATATGGGCTCATCGTGCGTTCTTGGGCAAAAGCGGACACGCCCGCTGCGATCAAGAGCACAAACATTGGCCCTGCGGCCAAGGCATAGAGATTGTGAAGGTGAAGCCGGCGCAATACTTTCAAGGTCGTCCTCCCGCAATAACTTCCTTTATTGAAGCCATATCTATTGAACCCGTCTGAACGGAAAAAGTTGTATGCCTTCACCGAGTGTTGATTCTGAGATCGACGTAGACCTGTGACCGGTCATCAAACTGGCTCACTGATTTCGTGTCGCTCTTGCGGCCGTCGTACTCGGCATAGACTTCGTAATCGACCGTGGAGAGGCCGGGAAAACGGTAAGTGCCTTCCTGGCTGACAATGTACGTCTTTACGGCGTGGGTGCGCGTGTCGGTAAGGTAGACGATGGCTCCGGGAACGGGATTATCGTGCTGATCAAGTACTTTTCCGAATAGCAGCCGGCCTTGTTGTTTTTCTTTCTTATCGGGAGAGGCGTGGGCAATCCCCGATACGATAAGAACGAAAGCGGCGGCTATCACAGAGGCGGTCTTGAAAGGACGTCTAGGAGTCATGCGGCTGAATTTCTCTTCTTTCATTTCTTTACTTACATTTCTTTACTTGGTCAGATGTAAACCGATATCGACGCGCTCGTCATACTCTACGTGGACCGCCACCTTCTGCGCCAGATACAATCTCTCGCCACTTCTAGTTTTGACTCCCTTGAGATCGGCCCAAACTTCGTATTCGGCTTTCCCGGCCGGAACGCGCTGGGCAAATTCGCCGGCATGATCGGAAGTGAGTACCCACTTGGGCTTTTTGTCGCGCGCACGGCGTATCTTGACCGTCACTCCATAAACGGGGTGATCGTCGGGTCCCCAAACCGTTCCAAAAATAAGGGCGTAATGATCCGTCGGCTTTAGCTTTTCCCGCGCGGAAGCGGCAACGGCTGGCACTTTGACAGGTAAGCATGGAGAGGCAAGAACGGCCAAAAGCAGAGCGCTGAGAGAAAACAGGTTTGCGAGCGTACCCGCCAGGCGCGATCTAGGACTCGTCACCGTCTTCGGTCTCCACTTCTGCTTCCTCTTCCACGTATCCGGCCTCGACCGCCTTCAACTCCAGTGGACTGGTAGTGACCACTTCGAAGTCAGTGCCGCACTCGGGGCAAGAAACAATCTCGCCCTCGTCGACCTCTTCCTCTTCGACATCCAAATTCGTTTCGCACTCGGGACAAAGAACCATGATTCCTCCACTTCCTTAGATACCCTTGATAATATTTAGATTCTCTTCCGGTACAGGTCAAGGGGTGGGGCTGGTAGAGGGCGATTTATTTTGTACGGCGGTAACCGGCTGTTGCCCTTGACATTTGCATCCGCGGAGCCTACATGATTTCTCATCTCGTTAAAAGACCCTGGCTAACAGGCCTCTTGTTGGTGCTGGCTGCCAACGCTGGGTTGCCCGCCCAGGATAAAGGATCGACGGATAAATCAGGATCTGCCGCCGAGCCCATGGCGGTGGACGCGCGCATCTCTGCTGCACTGCAGCGGGTTTCCGCCGAGCGCATTCGGGCGAATGTCGAAAAGCTGGTGAGCTTCGGAACCCGGGTGACGATTTCCCCGCAGGACTCGAGTTCTATCGCGGCTGGACATGGAGTGGGCGCGGCGCGAGAGTGGATCAAGTCAGAATTCGAGCAGTATTCGAAAGATTGCGGCGGCTGCCTGGAGGTGAAGACCGACAGGTTCACCGAGCCGGCCGCCGACCGGATTCCCCAGCCTACCGAAATTACCAATGTTTATGCGGTCTTGAAAGGTACGGACGCGGCTAGCGCGAAGCGGATCATACTGGTCACCGGGCACTACGATTCGCGGAACAGCGATACTCTCGACCTGAAGGGCGACGCTCCGGGCGCGAATGACGACGGCAGCGGAACCGCCGTCAGCCTGGAATGCGCGCGAGTGTTGAGCACGCTAAAGTTTCCCGCCACAATTGTTTTTCTCGCGGTTGCGGGCGAAGAGCAGGGGTTGAACGGAAGCCATCACTTCGCCAAAATGGCCAGGGAAGAAGGCTGGAACATTGAAGCTGTATTGAACAATGACATCGTCGGTGGAGACAGTAGTGCCGGGCAGGATCATTCAGTGGTGCGCGTCTTTTCCGAGGGACTGCCCGCTGCTGCTACTGAGCAGGAAATTCGGCAGATTCGTGGATTGGGCGGCGAGAACGACTCTGCCTCGCGGCAACTGGCGCGCTATGTCGCCGATGTGGGCCGCACTTATCACGTCGGCGTGAAGCCGCTACTGGTCTTCCGGCTGGACCGGTATCTCCGCGGAGGCGACCATTATTCCTTCAATCAGCAAGGCTACGCCGCCGTGCGATTCACTGAGTTTCGCGAGGACTTTCACCATCAGCATCAGAACGTGCGAACGGAAAGCGGCATTGAATATGGCGACCTGATCAAATTTGTGAACTTTGATTACGTGGCGCACGTGGCAAGGCTGAATGCGGCCATTCTGGCGTCCCTTGCATCAGGGCCGGCGCCCCCAGCCAATGTCCACGTGCTCACAAAGGATTTGGAGAATGACTCGACGATCACTTGGCAAGCGTCTTCCGGCGACGCGGCAACAGAGTATGAAGTTCTATGGCGGGCCACAACCAGTCCAGAATGGGAACACGTCCAAAAAATTGGCAATGTTCCGCGCGCTACGCTGAAACTTTCAAAGGACAATGTCATCTTTGCTGTCAGGGCGGTCGACGCGGGCGGACACCGCAGTTTGACCGTTGTGCCCACACCGGAGCGTTGAGTTGCCGTTGACTGCGACCTGATACCATGAATCTCAGCCACCTCAGTCTTTGTCTTGCGGTAGTCGAGGCCCCGCCATGCCGATGAATCGCGGTAATACGATCTCGTTGAGCCTCCCCCCGTTCACGCGCTGGGTGAAGCGGCTGATTCTCGTCTACGCCGGGATCTATCTGTTCATGGCCATCACGGAAGTTGCCTCCCCTCAGGCTCATGAATGGGTCAGCGTTTACCTGGGCTTGATCCCGAAGCTCGTAATGCACGGGATGGTGTGGCAGCTGATCACATATTCGTTTCTGCACTTTCAACTGCTCCATCTGATTTTCAATGCGCTCTCTCTGTGGATGTTCGGTTCGCAACTGGAGAGCGATTGGGGATCGAAACGCTTTTTGGAGTATTACTTTTTCTGCACGATCGCGGCCGCGCTTACCACAGTCGCCATGAGCTACACGCATATTCTGGGACTCTCTCCAGTGACTACTACGATTGGGGCCTCGGGCGGGATTTACGGCCTGCTTGTCGCTTTCGGCGTGTTGTACGGCGAAAGCGAAATCATGATGTTCCCGCTTCCGTTCCGTATCAAGGCGAAGTATTTCGTGTGGGGCATTGTGTTTCTGACTCTGGCGGGAGCGATTCAGGAAAGCGGCGGAGTCGCGAACTTCGCGCACCTCGGCGGATTGCTGTTCGGCTACCTCTATTTGAAATTCCTGCCGCGCAAGGGACTCATGCTTTCCGCTTCAGAAAGCTATTTCGGATATCGCAATGACTATTACCGATGGAAGCGGCGACGCGCAGCGAAAAAGTTTGAGGTTTACATGCGCCAGCATGACCGCGACGTCCATTTCGACGAGCACGGCAATTACGTTCCACCGGATGACGATCCGGGCAAGGGGAACGGGGGATCGAAATCAGGCTGGGTGAACTAAAAGGCTTTGGCCACGGATCTTCACGGATCTCAAGTTGCGAAAAAACCTTGAAATTCTGTCAATACAGTTGCTGGCAGTTCTGGCCGCTTGGATTTTCCCTTAAATCCTAGATCGTGACCAGCACCTTCGACGGAAAGAAGCTTCGTCTTCGCCGGAATTATCTTCAGCGCTTGTTGCATTTTCTGGATCGAGCCAAAGGGATCGCTCACGCCGTGGACGAATAAGGCCGGCGTCCGCAGATTGAAGAAATGTTGAGTGCGAAGCTGTTCGGGCTTGCGAGGCGGATGAAGAGGGTAGGAAAGCAGTAGCAGGCCAACGGCCTCTTCTGGCTGTTCGGCGCAGAGCATACTTGCTTGCCGTCCGCCGTAGGAGTGCCCTCCAAGAAAAATGCGGCCGCCTGCCAGGTTCTTGATCGCCGCAATTGCATTCGTCAATCCCGCGCGATCGCGTTTGGCATCACCGGGTCCGGGTGGGCCGAAGGAACGATCCTGACGGAACGGAAGATCGCAACGCAACACGACAAAGCCCGCGTCGGTAAAAGTTTGCGCCAGGGCAATTAGCAGCGGCGCCTGGCAATTCGATCCGGCGCCGTGCGTCAGGACAAGGCTGTCACCGTTCGGATGGGCGGAGCGATGTAGAAATCCGCGCACAAAAGGGTCGGCGGAAACGTCGGTGAAAGGTTGAGGCTGCTGGGACATAGTCAATGAATCTCATCTCCGGAACAGTTGGAGCAGCCACTTCTATACGCCCACTTCTTCCAGCTTCTCGTAGACCTTCAGGATTTTAATTTCATTTCCCAGGCGAGCCCAGCAGCGAAGGATTTCGGGATCTTCCTGAGCGCTGCTGCGCGCCTGTTCGGAATTCCAATAACGAAGCAGCAAATAGTGAGAATCTCCACCACGGTAAAGAAGGTCGCGTCCATATCCTTTGCTTGAAACGATCAAATTCAGTTCGCGCATGGTCGCGAGCGATGCCGACTCCATACCGGCCAGAGGCTCCCAGATTGCGATGGATAGATATTCCTGCGACATATACCCGGCGATTATAGCTTCTGGCGCTTGGCAGCGCGTTTGCGTGTTGCGCCCTTGGCGGCGGCCTCTTCCACGGTCACCGTGTGCAGGCGCATGAAGTTCGTGGAACCAGACGCCTGGCGTGTACCCGCAACTACTCCTAACACCGCTCCAGGCTTCAGCACTCCGCGAGCCAGAAGCTCCTTCTCAGCCACTTGAACCATCTCATCGGTCGACGGCGCATGGCCGCAGCGGATCGGATGCACTCCCCAGAAAAGATTGGCGCGCTGTACCACGGAAGCAACATGCGTGAAGGCGTAGATGGGCGCCTGCGGTCGAAATTTTGAAATCATGCGCGCGGTGTTGCCGCTTTCCGTAAAAACCGCGATGGCTCCCATGGGCAGGTCTTCAGCCGCATGGGCAATCGATTCGCAGATCGTCTCAGCGACGGAAAGGCCGTGATTATCGCGGCGGCGGCGAGGCTGGGTGAACTCGCCCATATTGCTTTCGGCCTCGATCACAATTCGCGACATCATGGCCACCGCCTCGCGCGGATAGCGCCCGCTGGCGGTTTCGGCTGAGAGCATCACCGAATCGGTTCCGTCAAAAATCGCGTTCGCCACATCGCTCGCTTCGGCGCGCGTGGGGCGCGGATTTTCGATCATGGACTCGAGCATCTGCGTGGCCGTGATCACCGGCTTACGCCAGGCGGCACAGCGGCGGATCACATGCTTCTGAATGACTGGAACTTTTTCCGGCGCCATTTCGACGCCAAGATCGCCGCGGGCCACCATCACGCCGTCTACCACTTCCAGAATTTCTTCGAGGTGGTCGATGGCCTGGGGTTTCTCCAACTTGGCGATTAAAGGAATATCGCGGCCGAGGCCCGCCACAAGTTCCCGGACCATATTTACGTCGGCGGCGGAGCGTACGAAAGAAAGCGCGACCGCATCCACACCTTGCTTCAGTCCGAACTCGAGATCCTTCCGGTCTTTTTCAGTCATCGCAGGAATCGACAGGGCGGTGCCGGGCAGGTTGATGCCCTGGTGCTCGCCGAGCATTCCGCCGTTGAGAACGTCGCAAACGACATCTCCGCCGCGCACGCTGCGCACCCGCAACTCGATCAGGCCGTCACGCAGAAGAATGCGTGCGCCGGCGACGACCTCACGGGCTAGATCTGGAAATGTTGTGGAGATGCGGGTTGGCGTGCCGGCGACATCGCGCGGGGTGATGACGACTGTAGAGCCGCTTTCCAGCAAAATAGGCCTGTGATTTTCCAGGCGTCCAGTGCGGATCTTCGGGCCTTGCAGGTCTTGCAGGATGCAGATGGAACGGTTTTCTTTTTCAGCGGCGCTTCGCAGACGCTGGATGTTGCGAGCATGATCCTCGTGCGAGCCGTGAGAAAAATTCAAGCGTCCGACGTCCATGCCTAAGCGCAGCAAATCGCGCATTGCGGCCTCGTCGTGGCAGGCCGGACCGATGGTGCAGATGATCTTAGCGCGGCGGGCTGACAGAACTCCGCCGACTGGGGAAAACGATGCGGACGCGTCCGCATAGGAGATTTTTGTAGTGACTTCCGCCTTACGTGACTTCAATGGGTCCTTGTCCTGAATTTAATTTTGCTTTGGAGATTATTTAATTGTAACGGCTGAGGGCGAAATTCCCCGTGAAACTTCCGTTAACAATAGATCATCGGCGAGTTTAGATTTTTCTATAGGACGGGCAATTCCGTGGTTTGCTTACTCCCGTGGGCCGCTGATCGCGATCAATTCTTTTCCCAGCATGGCGCGCGGGAAGAGCATGGCGTTGAATTCCGCACCTACGAGGACGACCAGCGAGACCATGTACATCCAGACCAGCAGCGCGATACCGGCGCCGAGCGAGCCGTAAATAATGCTGTAGTCGGCGTAGTGCCGCAGGTAGCTGCCAAACAGCAGCGTGGTGGAGAACCACAAGCCGGTGGCCAGTGTGGCACCCGGAATTACGCTTTGCCAGGGTTGAGTGCGCGGCACCGCGTTGTGATAGATGAGCGCAATCACCGCAATGCTGGTCAAAATGGCGATCACCCAGCGGATCACGGTCCACATCAGCAGGATGTACGGGCTGAATTCACGCGCACTGTAATACAGAATGTCACTTTCGATTTTGCTGCCGAAGGCTACGAGCAGCGTGGCGAAAGTCATGGGAAGAAGAGCGAAAACTACCAGCAGGAATGAAATCATCCGCTCTTTCACCAATCCCCAGATTTTCGGCAGCTCGTAACAGC
The DNA here is from genome assembly GCA_013289765.1 of Acidobacteriota bacterium. Classification (GTDB taxonomy): domain Bacteria; phylum Acidobacteriota; class Terriglobia; order Terriglobales; family Acidobacteriaceae; genus Sulfotelmatobacter. The sequence goes on along the minus strand of JABCZI010000012.1, from coordinate 14,524 downwards.
GGCGAAAACCTTCCATCCAAGAGACCATGACTCCGGACGCGGTCCACAGCGTCAGTAACGACGCAGTAATGAGCAGGCCCACGGGGCGTTCTCCCGCACCTCGCAGAAAGCTCATCGCAGTAGTGGTGCCAGCCGGAAGAATGCGGGATAGCGCATACGTGATCTCGCGCATGAAAGGCGCGCCCTTGTGCCATGTGGCCAGTACCGAACCGACAACCAGCAGTGCAGGGAAGAAGGTTAGGATGGAAGAATATGCTGAGGCCTTCGCGATGGAAAATGCATCGTGCTGAAAAGCACGCCACACAGCCAGCCGCAGAAGGCGCAGAAAACGAAGCATCGCTGGCCCTAGCTTATGGCGGCGAGACGCTGGTTGCAACGAGGGAACTAAGGCAGGTGCCTCGTTCGGCAATCGCTTGGCGTTAGCGTGCATAAGTAGTTAGTAAGTCGATGCCTTCAAAAGGATGCGAGTCTCCGGGTGTTTAGTCCGGATTACTTTACAAATCCTGGTGCAACCTTTCAAGAGTATGATGCCGCGCTAAACAGAAACGCATCGTGAGATGCTTTGCCTGGCTCCTCTTCAGTATGAGCGGATAGGGATGATCCTTCGACTTCGTGAATGCTTCGCTTCGCGCATTCACTGCGCTCAGGATGACAACACAGTAAAACGGGGGCGAACTGGTTTAAATAAAACAAGTTCTGCCCCCGAGTTTAATGTTGGTTGACTTACTCCGCTGCCAGTTCCTCGGTTTCGCCCTCGTGGCGCATCATTTCGAGAGCGCGCTCGGCCTCTTCGTACGCCGCCGAGACTTCCGCCTGTACCTTGGCCGCGGCCTCTTCCATCTCTGGCGAGAGGCGCACGTTGCGGTAGTACTCCATGCCGGTTCCGGCAGGGATGAGACGGCCGACGATAACGTTTTCCTTCAGGCCGCGCAGGTGATCGACCGCTCCCTGGATGGAAGCTTCGGTGAGCACTCGCGTGGTCTCCTGGAAGGACGCCGCCGAGATAAACGAATCGGTCGAGAGCGAAGCCTTCGTGATACCGAGGAGCAGCGGGCGTCCGGTAGCCGGCTTGCCGCCTTCCTTGATCACGCGCTCGTTCTCTTCGCGGAAGCGGAACTTATCCAGTTGCTGCTCCAGCAGGAACGTGGTGTCGCCCACGTCCTCGACCTTCACCCAGCGCATCATCTGGCGGACAATCACTTCAATGTGCTTGTCGCTGATGTTGACGCCCTGCAAGCGGTAGACTTCCTGGATTTCGTTTACCAGGTAAGACTGCAGCTCTTTTTCTCCGAGCACGGCCAGAATGTCGTGCGGGTTGAGCGGGCCGTCCATCAGCGGTTCGCCCGCCTTGACGCGCTCGCCTTCCTGCACGTTGATGTGAACGCCGCGCGGCACCGAGTATTCTTTTTCCGTGCCGTTGTCGGCCTGCACATAGAGTTTGCGCTGACCCTTCGAGACTTCGCCGAACTTCACCGTGCCATCGATTTCGCTGATGACCGCGGTCTCGTGCGGTTTGCGCGCTTCGAAGAGTTCGACCACACGCGGCAGACCACCCGTGATGTCTTTCGTCTTGGTCGTCTCGCGCGGGATCTTGGCCAGCACGTCGCCGGGGTGAACCGTGTCGCCGTCCTGCACCATAAGGTGAGCGCGTGAAGGCATCAGGTAGCGTTTGCTGGTCTTGCCCTTCACTACGACCGCCGGCTGGCGCTTCTCGTCAGGCGAATCGCCGACTACGTGCCGCGACAATCCGGTGACCTCGTCCACTTCTTCATGCAGCGTGACGCCTTCCTGCAAGTCCTTGAACTGCGCCGTGCCGCCGATTTCGGTGAGGATGGCGAAAGTGTAAGGATCCCACTCGACCATGACCTTGCCTTGCGTCACTGCGTCGCCGTCGTTGACCTTGAGCTTGGCGCCGTAAATTACGGAGTAGCGCTCACGCTCGCGGTTTTTCTCGTCGACCACAGCGATCGAGCCCTGGCGATTCATCACCACCAAGTCGCCGGACTTCGACTTAACAGTCTGCAATCCGATGAAGCGCACGTTGCCACTGTTCTTGGCATCGAGACGCGACTGTTCGGAAACTCGCGATGCCGTACCACCGATGTGGAAGGTACGCATCGTAAGCTGCGTTCCAGGCTCGCCGATTGACTGTGCGGCGATGACTCCCGTCGCTTCGCCGAGTTCGACCAGCCGTCCAGAGGCCAGGTTGCGGCCGTAGCACATCACGCAGACGCCGCGTTTCGATTCGCACGTCAGCACCGAGCGGATCTTCACCCGCTCAATTCCGGCGGCCTGAATGGATATCGCGAGCTCTTCCGTGATCTCGTTATTGATGTCGACGATCACGTTGCCGTCGTAGTCTTTGATCTTCTCAAGCGAAACGCGGCCAACAATGCGGTCGCGCAACGGTTCGATAATCTCGCCGGCTTCGACGATACCCTGAACGTAAATGCCATCCACGGTGCCGCAGTCGTATTCGCTGATGATCACGTCTTGCGCCACGTCGACGAGACGCCGAGTGAGGTAACCGGAATCCGCCGTCTTCAACGCCGTATCGGCCAGACCCTTGCGGGCGCCGTGAGTCGAGACGAAGTATTCCAGCACCGTTAATCCTTCACGGAAGTTCGCCGTGATGGGAGACTCGATGATTTCGCCGGAAGGCTTGGCCATCAGTCCGCGCATGCCGGAGAGCTGGCGAATCTGCTGTTTCGATCCGCGAGCGCCAGAATCGGCCATGACGTAAATCGGATTGATGAAGCCTTCTTTATCAGCCCGCTGCATCTGTCCGAACATTTCATCGGCAACTTTTTCCGTGATGCCGGACCAGATTTCGATGACCTTGTTATAGCGCTCGCCGTTAGTGATGGCGCCATCCAGGTACTGCTGCTGCACCGCAACCACCTGCCGCTCGGCGTCCTTGACCAGCGTCTTCTTGCTGTCAGGGATGACCATGTCGTCGATGCCGATCGAAAGGCCGGCTTTAGTTGCATACTTGAAGCCGAACTCTTTCACTTCGTCGAGCATCTTGACCGTGGTCTCGAGTCCGAAGCGGAGATAGCCGTAGTTCACCAGCGCGCCGATGCCTTTCTTCTTGAGCAGGCCATTGATGTAAGGCATGCCCTCGGGAAGGTGATCGTTCAAAATAGCGCGGCCGACGGTCGTGTTGACGAAAGCCCGCTCCACCTGGACCGGCTCGGTGTGAATGATGTCCTGATCGTCGTAAGCGGTGGTCAGGTCGATCAGTTCGCCAGAGTAGCGCAGACGGATTGGAGAAAGAGTTTCCACTTCGCCCGCTTCTAGCGCCATCAGAACTTCTTCGATGTTGGCGAAGATGCGGCCTTCGCCCTTCGCGCCGGGCTTGGACTTCGTGAGGTAATAGAGACCGAGCACCATATCCTGCGTGGGGACCGTGATGGGCTGGCCTGACGCCGGCGAAAGAATGTTGTGCGAGGCCAGCATCAGCACGCTGGCTTCGACCTGCGCTTCCGGAGACAGCGGAATGTGCACTGCCATCTGATCGCCGTCGAAATCGGCGTTGAACGCCGTGCAGACCAGCGGATGAATCTTGATGGCTTTGCCTTCCACCAGCACCGGCTCGAACGCCTGAATACCCAGACGATGCAGTGTTGGAGCGCGGTTCAGCAGCACCGGATGGTCTTTAATGACCTCTTCCAGAATGTCCCAAACGATGGGCTCCTGCTGCTCCACCATTTCTTTCGCTTGCTTGATGGTGGTGACGTTACCCGTTTGCTCGAGCCGGTGATAAATAAACGGCTTGAACAGTTCGAGCGCCATCTTCTTGGGCAGTCCGCACTGGTGCAGCTTGAGTTCGGGACCGACCACGATGACGGAACGTCCAGAGTAGTCGACGCGCTTGCCGAGCAGGTTCTGGCGGAAGCGGCCTTGCTTGCCCTTCAGCGTGTCGGACAAAGATTTCAGCGGACGGTTGTTGGCTCCGCGCAGTACGCGGCCACGGCGGCCGTTATCGAACAATGCGTCGACCGCTTCCTGCAACATGCGCTTTTCGTTGCGCACAATCACTTCCGGCGCGTGCAGGTCCATCAGCTTCTTCAACCGGTTGTTGCGGTTGATGACGCGGCGGTATAGATCATTTAAATCAGACGTAGCGAAGCGGCCGCCATCCAGTGGAACCAGCGGGCGAAGCTCCGGCGGAATGACCGGAATCACGTCGAGAATCATCCAGCTGGGCTTGTTGCCGCTGCGGCGGAAAGCCTCGACGACTTTCAATCGCTTCGTATATTTGAGCCGCTTCTGCAGCGAGCTCTCGTTCTTCATTTTCTCGCGCAGTTCGATCGATAAGCCATCGGTATCGATGCGCTTAAGCAGTTCCTTGATCGCCTCGGCGCCCATCATGGCTTTGAATCCGGCGGGACGGTATTGCTGGTCGAGTTCGCGGAACTTGGCTTCGTCCTTGATGACCTCGCGCTCCTTTACCGGAGCGTCGCCGGGCTCGACCACGACGTAGGCCTCGAAGTAAAGAACGGATTCGAGATCACGCAGCGAGATATCGAGCAGGTGGCCGATGCGACTGGGCAAGCCCTTGAAGAACCAAACATGCGAGCAGGGAGAAGCCAGCTCGATGTGTCCCAGGCGTTCACGGCGGACTTTCGACAGCGTGACTTCCACGCCGCACTTGTCGCAGATGACGCCGCGGTGCTTCATGCGCTTGTACTTGCCACATAAGCACTCCCAATCGGTTACCGGGCCGAAGATGCGGGCGCAGAACAGGCCGTCCCGCTCCGGCTTGAAGGTACGGTAGTTGATGGTCTCTGGCTTGGTAACTTCGCCATGCGACCAGCTCCGGATTTTTTCCGGAGACGCCAGGCTGATGCGGATTGCATCGAAATCCGCAATCGTATTTTGCATTTCGAATGGGCTCGAACGAAACAAGGTGTTCCTCCGCTTCCTGCTCTCTGTCAGCACCGAGTACCTAGTACCGGGTACCGAGGTTTATGTCCCGCGTCATTCGAGAGCTCCTAATGAGCGGAACGTTCTTCTTCAAACTTGTTTAAGAGTGCTCCTAGTCCCGAAGTCTCGCTTTACACTCGGGACTAGGTACTCGGTACTTCAGTCTGCTGCCGCGCTGGCCGTGGGTTTCTTCTCCCCGGTCTTGATCAGCTCCACGTCGAGGCAGAGCGATTGCAATTCGCGGATCAGCACGTTAAACGATTCCGGCACGCCCGGCTCCATGGCGGCTTCGCCTTTGACGATGGCCTCGTAAATCTTGGTACGGCCGTATACGTCGTCGGACTTCGCCGTCAGCAATTCCTGCAGTATGAATGCCGCGCCATAAGCTTCGAGCGCCCAAACTTCCATCTCTCCGAAGCGTTGGCCGCCGAACTGCGCCTTGCCACCCAAAGGTTGTTGGGTGATCAGTGAGTACGGCCCGATGGAACGCGCGTGGATCTTGTCGTCCACCAAATGCGACAACTTCAGCATGTAGATGTAGCCCACGCATACCGGCTGTTCGAACTGATCGCCGGTCATGCCGTCGTGCAACGTAGTCTTGCCCGACGTTGGCAGTCCTGCATGCTCGAGCAGCGCCTTGATCTCGCCTTCCTTAGCGCCGTCGAACACGGGCGAACCCATGAAGACGCCGCGGGCAAGCGTGGGAGCCAGGGCTTCTAGCTCTTCGTCCCCCATCTCGCCAATGGTGTCAGCGAGCTTGGAGTCTTTGAACAGAGCCTTCAGTTCGCGGCGGATCGCTTCCGTGCGGGTGTTTTCCTTGAGCATCCTGCCAATCTTCTCGCCCAAGGTAAATCCCGCCCAGCCCAGATGCGTTTCGAGAATCTGGCCCACATTCATACGGCTGGGTACGCCAAGAGGATTCAGAACGATCTCGACCGGCGTTCCGTCTTCGAGGTACGGCATGTCCTCTTCCGGCAGAATGCGCGCGATCACGCCCTTGTTTCCGTGACGTCCCGCCATCTTGTCGCCAACACTCAGCTTGCGCTTCATGGCGATGTAGACCTTGACCAGCTTGATCACGCCCGGTGGCAGCTCGTCGCCCTTGGTGAGCTTTTCTTTCTTCTCGTTGACGATCTTCTTCAGCACGTCGATCTGACGAGACGTCATTTCCTCGATCTCATCGATCTGCTCATTCACTCGCGGATCCTTGTCTGCATATTTAATACGCTTCAAGTTGCGAGTGGAGATGCGCTCGATCGCATCGCGATCAAGAATGTTCCCCTTGTTCAGCAAGCGCTTGTTGGTGCGCTCGTCGTGCAGGTCGGCTTGCACTTCCTTGCCGCCGAGAATGTTCTCCAGACGCTTGAGCCGCTCGTCCGTAAGAATCCGGATTTCGTCGGAAAGGTTTTTCTCCAGCTTGCCGATCTGCGTGCCTTCGATGAACTTGGCGCGCTCGTCCTTTTCTTGGCCCTTACGGGAGAAGATTTTTACATCGACGATAACGCCCTCAATCCCCGGCGGGCAGTAGAGCGAAGCATCGCGCACGTCGCCGGCCTTTTCGCCGAAGATCGCGCGCAGCAGTTTCTCTTCCGGCGTGAGCTGAGTTTCGCCCTTCGGCGTAACCTTGCCCACCAGAATGTCCCCCTGCTTGATGCTGGCGCCGATGCGGATCACGCCCGCTTCGTCCAGATTGCGCAGCATGGTCTCGCTGACGTTTGGAATGTCGCGCGTGACTTCTTCCGGCCCGAGCTTGGTATCCCGCGCCTCGATCTCGTACTCCTCGATGTGCAGTGACGTGTAGTAGTCGTCCTTCACCATCTTCTCGGAAACGAGGATCGCGTCTTCGAAGTTGTATCCGCGCCACGGCATGAAGGCCACCAGCACGTTGCGTCCCAGAGCCAACTCGCCGTGATCCGTGCAAGGACCGTCGGCAATGACCTCACCCTTCAGTACTCGCTGCCCCTTCTTCACGATCGGCTTCTGGTTGATGCAAGTGTTCTGGTTTGAGCGCTTGAACTTGGTGAGCTGGTAAATGTCGCTGCCCACCTCACGTGAAAGCTGCGTGGGATGGTGCTCGCCTTCAACGCGCACAATGATGCGGTCGGAATCGACCGAATCGATAATCCCGTTGCGCCGGGCCAGTACCACTGCGCCAGAGTCGCGAGCCGTGACGCCTTCCATTCCGGTGCCCACGATCGGCGCTTGCGCGCGCAGCAGAGGCACCGACTGGCGTTGCATGTTCGCGCCCATCAGCGCGCGGTTCGCGTCGTCATGCTCAAGGAACGGCACGAGCGATGCAGCGACCGAAACCAGTTGCTTCGGGCTGACGTCGACGTAATCGACTTCGTCGCGGCTGACCAAAACAAAGTTGCCCGCCTTGCGGGCGTTAACCAGGTCTGAGACGATCCGGCCCTTGTCGTCAAGCTCGACGTTCGCCTGCGCGATCGTGTGCCGGTCTTCCTCCCACGCGGAAAGATAGAACGAGAATGGCTCGATCTGTGCGGGCTTCTTGCGCTTTTCTTTCAATTCGTTGTTGATCTTCTCGATCTCATGCTTCTCCATGTGATCGCCGACTTTATGATCGCTATCGCCAGTATTGACCACACTGACGTAATCGATTACGCGGCCGCCCTTGATCTTGCGGTAAGGCGACTCGATGAAGCCGTAATCGTTGATGCGGGCGTAACAGCTCAACGACGAGATCAGTCCAATGTTCGGACCTTCCGGCGTTTCAATCGGGCAGATGCGCCCGTAGTGCGTGGGGTGAACGTCACGCACTTCGAATCCAGCGCGCTCACGAGAAAGACCGCCCGGCCCAAGCGCCGAGAGACGCCGCTTGTGCGTGATCTCGGAGAGAGGGTTGGTCTGATCCATGAACTGCGAGAGCTGCGACGATCCGAAGAATTCGCGGATCGCAGCCATTACCGGCTTGGCATTGACCAGATCGTGCGGCATGGCCGTGGACATTTCCTGGTACACGGACATTTTTTCTTTGATCGCCCGTTCCATGCGGACCAGCCCGATGCGGAACTGGTTCTCCATCAGCTCGCCAACCGCGCGGACGCGGCGGTTGCCCAAGTGATCGATGTCGTCGACCGACCCGATGCTCTTGCGCAACTTCAGCAGGTAGCCGATGGTCCCGTAGAAATCGTCGGGATCGAGAGTGCGTTTGTCCAGGCTGGTGGCATCCTGGTTCTCGAACAGTTTGATATTGAACTTCAACCGGCCAACTTTTGAGAAATCGTACTTGCGCGGGTCGAAGAACATGCCGTGGAACAACGCCGTAGCCGTGTCCAAAGTCGGCGGATCGCCGGGACGCAGCTTGCGGTAAATTTCGATCAGCGCTTCCTGCGGCGTCTTCACCGAATCGCGTTTCAGCGTCTGGCTGATGACCGTGCCCACGTCGTCGCGTTCCGGAAAGAACAGGCTCATCTCCACTACGCCGGAGTCAAGAATCTTCGAGACTTTGTCCGCGTTCAGTTCGGTATTGGCCTCGAGCAGCACTTCGCCCGTGGTCGTGTCGACCACGTCGCCCGCTGCCCATGCGCCTTCGAGATCGGTGACATCAACTTCGATCTCGGTGATCTTTGCCTTCTGAATGTCTTTCAGGATCTGCGCGTTCAACTTCCGGCCGGAGTGCGCAATTTCCTCGCCGGACTTGCTCTTGACGCTGTGCGCCAGCTTCATGCCCAGAAGGTTCGTTGGCTTCTCGCTGGTCGGATCAAGCGTCCAGAACAGCTTCTTGTCCCGGATCGCAATACGATCCACCGTATAGAACGACCGCAGAATGTCTTCCGCGGAACGAAGACCCAGAGCGCGCAGGAAGATTGTTCCCAGGAACTTGCGCTTGCGGTCGATGCGAACGTAGAGCACGTTCTTCTGGTCGTACTCGAATTCAACCCACGATCCGCGGTAGGGAATGATCTTACCCAGGAAGTACGTGCGATTGTTCGCGGTCTCGAAGAACACGCCGGGTGAGCGGTGCAACTGGCTGACGATCACGCGCTCGGTGCCGTTGATAATGAAGGTGCCGTTCTGCGTCATCAGCGGAACATCGCCGAAGAACACTTCCTGTTCCTTAATGTCGCGGATGGAGCGGTTGCCGGTCTCAGCGTCCTTGTCAAAGATGGTCAGACGCATCGTGACTTTAAGCGGCGCGGAGTAGGTCATGCCGCGCTCTTCGCACTCAGCCACGTCATATTTCAGCTGCAATCCGACCGGGTCGCCGCACTTGTTACAAAAGTCAGGGGTATTGGCGTTGTAGGTTCCGCACTTCTGGCAAAGCACATCGCCCGGATGAAACGGGTCGGTAATCACGGTATTGCCGCAGTTCTTACAAGTGGTTCGGAGGTGATGCAGCCCTTTCAGGTGGCCGCACTTGCACTCCCAGTTACCAATGGCGTAATCCACAAACTCAAGTTGTGATACGTTGCGAAAGTCGGTGATCGGGAAGACGGACTGGAATACCGCCTGCAATCCGCCGTCTTCGCGCTCGCTGGGCAGCTTATCCATCTGCAGAAAGCGGTCATAGGAGCGCTTCTGAACCTCGATCAGGTTCGGGATCTGGATGGTGGCTGGAATTTTAGAAAAATCAAAACGTTTACGGAAGGCATTATTCTTCATCGTCAAGAAACTCCCAAATGTCAGGCGCAGCCGTGCGCTGCGATAACCCGCGGAATGTGGGGCGCCGATCGCGCCACGCTGCTTAAGACGTTGCTGTGAACCTGTTTATGCCGGAAAACACGACGAGGCATCCGCAGGGACAAGATATCCCGCGGACGCCATGCAAGGCGTTTCGCCAATCTTGATTTGTATGTTTCGCGCCAGTTTCCTTCGGCCGTTTCCGTTCCGCCTGCCCACGGAACAGTGCCCAAGCTTCCCTGCGGGTCTCGCCCGCGATGAGTGAGGCCAGGGGAAGCGGTGTTAGGTTAGATGCTAACACCGCTTCCCAAGCTTCACAACTAGAACATGAATATTTCCTGGAAGTTGCACAAGATCTGGTGCCAAACCGGTCCTCAAGAGCCCCGGTGCCGCCAAATCCTCGCCAAACCCTTAAGAGAAAACCTCCAGGACGATGCCAGCGCGCCTATTTCACTTCGACAACGGCGCCAGCCTCAGTAAACTTCTTCTTGATGGTCTCGGCTTCGTCCTTGGAAACGCCTTCCTTAATTGCCTTGGGCGCTCCATCCACCAGTTCCTTGGCTTCTTTCAAGCCCAGGCTGGTGACTTCGCGGACCGCTTTGATCACATTGATCTTATTGGCGCCGACTTCCTTGAGCAGGACGGTGAACTCCGTCTTCTCTTCTGCCGGAGCAGCTGCCGCCGCGCCGCCACCGCCAGCCATCATCACCGGCGCTGCCGCAGCCGCCGAGACGCCAAGGCGCTCTTCGAGTTTCTTCACCAGCTGTGCCGCATCCAGCAGCGACAAAGCCACGATTGATTCTTCCAACTGTTGCAGGTCTGCCATGTTAGTTCTCCACTTTTCGAGTTATGAATTTTTATTTCATTATCCTGGGCCGGGTTTCCAGTGCGGCAGGCTCATCTTCCGGCGCCAGACAACGCCTGAATCCGAACCGCGCAACCCCTGACTTGCAGATAACCAAATCTCTTCGGACGGCCTTCACCGTCCCGAACCATGTGGGCCGGGCACTTTGCCCGGCAGCGTGGGCGAGGGCGCCCGCGCTACGCGCCTGCCGGAGCGTCGCCCTTGAATTTACCCTTCTCCACGCCCTGGCTGATCACAACCGCCACGTCGCGTCCCACCGCATTCATCACAGTAACTAGACGCTGCGCAGGCGCGCTGATCAGGAACAGCAGTTTGGAATAAAGCTCTTCCTTCGACGGCATGCTGGCCAGCGCCTGGATTTCTTTGATCGAAATCACGCGGCCCTCGACCACGCCCACCTTAAAGGTGAACTCAGGCGCATCCTTGGCGTACTTGGTTAGCGCCTTAGCCATAGCCACCGGATCGCCAGTGGTGTAAGCAATCGAGGTCACGCCGGAAAGGTTCTTTAACCCTTCCTCGACTTTGGTGCCCTTGGCCGCGAGCTCCGCCAGCGTGTTCTTGACGACTTGATATTTCGCGCCCGCGCCGCGCAGAGCTTTGCGCAGTTCGTAATCTTGTGACACGGTCATCTTTGTATAGGTGGCAACGACAGCGTTGGAGACGTTCTTCAGCTCCGCACTGAGCTTCGCAACCTGTTCCTGTTTTCTTGCCTTGGTAACCGCCATTGTCGAATCCTCTATGATCTCGTGATCTTGTTTTGACTAATGTGGGGACAGCCGCCCTTAAGCCTTGGCTGCGGTCTCAATCGGAGACGTATCCAGCAAAATCCCCGGCCCCATGGTCGAACTCAGTGTGCAGCCCTTGATATATTTGCCCTTGGCAACGGACGGCTTGGCCTTGATCACGCTGGTGATCAGTACGGTCGCGTTCTCAATCAGCTTGTCGGGCGAGAACGAAATCTTTCCCACCGGGACATGCACGAGAGCCGTCTTGTCGGTGCGGAATTCCACTTTGCCCGCCTTCACTTCCTGCACCGCCTTGGCCACGTCAACGGTCACCGTTCCAGTCTTCGGATTCGGCATCAGGCCTTTCGGTCCGAGGATCTTACCCAATCGTCCAACGGATTTCATCACGTCAGGAGTGGCGATCAGCGCGTCGAAGTCAGTCCAGTTTTCCTTCGTAATCTTCTCCACCATCTCTTCGCCGCCAAAATAATCGGCGCCGGCTGCTTCGGCTTCTCTGATCTTGTCGCCGGAAGCGATCACCAGAACCTTCTTCGACTTGCCGAGACCATGCGGCAGAACGACTGTGCCGCGCACCATCTGGTCGGCATGCTTAGGATCGACGCCCAGCCGCAATGTGATCTCAACCGTCTCATCAAATTTCGCGAACTTCACCTTCTGCAACAGTGGAACCGCATCCTGCAAAACATAAGGACGCTGCTCGACTGCGGCGTGCGCCTTGGCCATATTCTTTCCTTCTTTTTTCATTTTTACTTTCCTTGTCTTCCACCGCTCATCGTTGCTCCGGTGAGCCGTGGTAATTTCGACACAATCTCAACTTGTTTGGAACGGGCAACCCGCTTGTTCTGCCGCCCCCGCTTACCCAACTACTTCAATGCCCATCGAACGGGCCGTCCCGCGAACGCTCTTCATTGCCGTTTCAACGGATGCGGCGTTCAGGTCAGGCATCTTCTGTCGAGCGATGTCCTCGATTTGCTTCGCCGTGACTTTGCCGACCTTATCTTTGTTCGGCGTGCCGGAGCCTTTGGCGATGCCAGCGGCCCGCTTGAGCAGAATCGAGGCCGGCGGCGTCTTGGTGATGAAGGTGAACGAGCGGTCGTTATAAACCGACACCACGACCGGGATAATCAGCCCCTCCATCTCTTTCTGGTTCGTGCGCGCGTTGAACTGCTTGCAGAACTCCATGATGTTAATCTGCGCCTGGCCCAGTGCCGGACCTACCGGCGGCGCCGGAGTCGCCTTGCCCGCCGCGATCTGCAACTTTACGAAACCTGTAACTTTCTTTGCCATGACTTCTTAAGCTCCTAAGCTTCTAGCTCCTAGCTTCTAGCTAGGCAATTACGCTACTTTTTCCACCTGGTTGAATTCCAACTCCACCGGGGTTGAGCGGCCGAAAATCGTTACCATCACCTTCAGCGTTTCGCGGTCCTCATTCACTTCGTCGACAATGCCCTGGAACGTAGCGAACGGCCCTTCGGAAATACGCACAGTCTCGTTCTTCTCGAACTTAACCTTGAGCTTGGGCTTCTCGCGGCTGTCGGCCACTTTGTAAACAATGTGCTGAACTTCTTCGTCGGAAAGCGGCGTCGGCTGCTGCCCAGTGCCAACGAATCCGGTGACGCGCGGTGTCGACTTCACCACATGCCAGACATGATCGTCCATGTCCATTTCGACCAGCACGTAGCCGGGATAGAACATGCGCTCAGATGTATATTTTTTGCCGCCGCGCACTTCCGTGACGGATTCGGTCGGGATCAGCACTTTGCCGATCTTTTCCTGCAACCCGAAGGCTTGCACGCGCGATTCCAGCGACTCTTTCACCTTGCGCTCGAACCCTGAATAAGAGTGGATGATGTACCACTTCATGTTCGGATTACGGGGCGGTTCGCTGCTGACAGCAACTCCATCCGCTCCGGAGGATTGCTCCCCGCCTGCGGCGGCTTCGTTTTTCTCTTCGTCCTGCATGATCAAGTTTAAACTCCGGGTCTCGCGCTTTCCGTCCGACGCGTCCGTCCTATTTTCCGAAATAGCTATACAGCTGGTTAACGCCTTTTTGAATCACGTTATCGACCACAAAAAAGTAGACGCCAAAAATGAAGACCGTGATTACCACAACCGCGGTGGTAGCCTGCACTTCTTTCCATGAGGGCGCGGTAACTTTGCGCATTTCTGTGCGCACGTCGTTATAGAACACCTTGACGCGCTCCGGCCAGGCCTTGAGCCGGTCTCCGAAATTATCTCCAGCGGCTGCGATTGAGTTTGCCATCTTCTTCGTTTCCACTCCCATGTTGCTTCTAGCCCTTTCGCGGCTTCCTTCCAAATTTGGCAGGGGCGGAGGGATTCGAACCCCCAAGTTCGGTTTTGGAGACCGACAGTTTAACCGTTGAGCTTACGCCCCTAAATTCAGTACCCAGTTGCCAGTACCCAGTTGCCAGTCCTGCCGTTCTGGGTACTAGGTACTTGGTACTGGCTACTTCACTTCTTTATGCGGCGTATGCTTACGGCAACGGTTGCAGAATTTCTTAAACTCCAGCCGCTCCGTCGTCGTCTTCCGGTTCTTCGTCGTCGAATAATTCCGCTCTTTGCAATCACCGCACTGTAACGTAACAATTTCTCGGGGCATTTCTCACTCCCTAGTTCTGACTCCGCTGCTTATGTTGCTTATGTGGGGACAGCCGCCCTCGACTGTCCTTGCGGAGCAAAGCTCCGCTGTCTTTCCCTTGCTACTGCACAATCTCCGCAATGGTTCCGGCGCCGACCGTGTGTCCGCCTTCACGAATGGCGAAGCGCAAGCCCTTCTCCATCGCCACCGGCGTGATCAACTCAATCACCAGGCTGACGTTGTCACCCGGCATCACCATCTCCGTGCCCGCCGGCAACTCCGCCACTCCGGTCACATCCGTGGTTCGCAGATAGAACTGCGGACGATATCCCTTGAAGAACGGCGTGTGTCGTCCACCTTCTTCTTTGGTCAGGATGTAGACTTCCGCCTTGAACTTGGTGTGCGGCGTAATCGATCCACCCTTGGCCAGCACCATGCCGCGTTCCACATCTTCTTTCGCGATGCCGCGCAGCAGCAGCCCGGCATTATCGCCCGCCAGACCTTCGTCCAATTGCTTCTTGAACATTTCGACGCCGGTCACCACCGTCTTGCGCGTGTCGCGGAAGCCCACAATTTCCACTTCCTCGCCCACCTTCACCTTGCCGCGCTCGATCCTTCCGGTAACCACCGTGCCGCGTCCCTGAATCGAAAAAATATCTTCAATCGGCATCAGGAACGGCTTGTCCAGTTCGCGCGCCGGCTGCGGAATGCTCTTATCCACCGCCTCCATCAGCGCATCAATCT
>JABCZI010000011.1 GCA_013289765.1 Acidobacteriota bacterium | reverse complement strand
GTAGTATTCAAAGCCGAGGACACCAAACTCGATCGCTTTGTTGCGTTGAAGTTTTTGCCCGACGAAGTGGCCAAAGATGCTCAAGTCTTGAGCCGCTTTCGCCGTGAAGCAAAGGCCGCTTCTGCTCTGAACCATCCCAACATTTGCACAATTCATGAAATCAACGAGCAGGATGGGCAGACGTTCATCGTGATGGAGTTTCTCGATGGCGTCACACTCAGGCACCGCATCGCGGGACGACCATTAGAGACTGAGACCCTGCTGGAGATAGCCATCGAGGTGGCCGATGCGCTGGACGCCGCGCACACCGGCGGTATTGTTCATCGCGATATTAAGCCCGCTAATATCTTTATCACCAAACGGGGGCACGCCAAGATCCTGGACTTTGGGCTGGCCAAAGTAGCCCTCCTGCCGAAAGCGCAGTCGGTGGGGCCCACAGCGGCCACCATCGCCGACAGCCATGAGCTTCTGACAAGCCCCGGCGCGGCGGTTGGCACCATCGCTTACATGTCCCCGGAGCAGGCCAAGGGTAAGGACCTCGATGGCCGCACCGATTTATTTTCCTTCGGGACAGTGCTGTATGAGATGGCCACAGGAGCCTTGCCTTTCCCGGGAGAAACTTCGGCAACCATCTTCGACGGTATCCTCAATCGAACTCCGCTGCCGCCGATACGTTTGAATCCGACAGTACCACCCAAGCTGGAAGACATCATCAGCAAGCTGCTGGAGAAGGATCGCGAACTGCGCTACCAAGCCGCGGCCGAACTTAGAAGCGATCTCAAGCGGCTCAAGCGCGACACCGAATCGGGAAGGCTCCAGGTTCAGGATTCCGGGGCCGTTCGCGTTTCGAGTGCAAACGTGCCCGTCGCAGGAGCCGAGCGTGGCTCCAGTGGTTCGGCCCTGGTCGCGGCCGCGCGCCAGCATAAAGCCGGCGTTGGAGTCATGGTCGCCGTCGTGCTGCTACTGATCGCCGCGGCTGCATTCGGCATATACAGCTTATTTTTCGCCCGAAGCCAGCCTTTCCAGAGCATCAAGATCACCAAGATCAACGGCACTCACAATGCGCGGCTCGG
Source organism: Acidobacteriota bacterium (assembly GCA_013289765.1). GTDB lineage: Bacteria > Acidobacteriota > Terriglobia > Terriglobales > Acidobacteriaceae > Sulfotelmatobacter. The sequence goes on along the minus strand of JABCZI010000011.1, from coordinate 174,368 downwards.
GGCCATGTCTCCCGACGGAAACTACCTGGCCTACGTGCTGAATAGCGAGGGTAATGAATCATTGTGGCTGCGCCATCTGGCCAGCGAAAGCAACGTGCAGATCATTCCGCCAGGGCATGTGCATTACTCCGCCCTGCGCTTCTCTCCCGATGGCAGCCACATTTACTTTTCGCATACCCAATCGGTCAGCGGTCCGGCGTCTCAGGAGTACGATCTATACCGCATCCCCGTGCTGGGTGGAACTCAACAACTTCTGGTCAAGGATATAGACACGAATCCAAGTTTTTCTTCCGACGGGCGGCGCTTCGCTTTCATACGCGCCAACGATCCCGACCCTGGCAAGTACCATCTCCTCATCGCAAATGCCGACGGCAGCAACGAAAAGAGCATTTTCGCCGGTCCGACGGCCAATGTGGTGTCGGATTCAGCCTGGTCGCCGGATGGAAAGGCGATCGTCGGTACGATCTTCGATCAGGCGGAAGACAGCATAAGCGCACTGATTTCGATTGATCCGGATACCGGTGCCCGGAGGACGATATCCAGGCCGCCATACACACTGCTAACCAACTTGTCCTGGCTGCCCGACGGAAGAGCCTTGGCAGTAATTTTCTCAAGCAGGGAAACAACCTTCAGCCGGCAGCAGGTTGGGCTGATCAGTTATCCGGATGGCAAGTTTCGTCCGATTACCGCCGACACGAATGACTATGCCAACTTGAGTGTCTCCGCCGACGGCGCGACCATTGCCACCGTCATGCGCCAGTCGGTGCGCGACGTTTATGTGAGTTCAGGCCTAAAGGCCGATTACTCCGACGCCAGGCAGGTTACTTCGGGAGACCCCGTGCCGGTGGTCGCCTGGGCGAGAGATGGCAATCTGTTCACCGATCAGGGGTCATCCATTCGGGAGATCAGCCCGAACGGCGAACTCAAGGGGGAGATCGCTTCCGAAAAGGAGTCTGCGGCGCTACAGCCTAACAGCTGCAGCGACGGCCACCTTGTTTTCGTGCGCGGGATGTCAAAAACCCTCTCGTTGAACATCTGGCGCAGTGAAGTGGACGGCACCGGATTGCACCGTCTCACCGAGGGCAAGAGAGATATGTTTCCGATGTGCTCCCCGGATGGCAAAACCGTCTTCTATTTAGATATGACCGTTCCTGCCTATATGAAAGTGTCCATCAACGGAGGTCAGCCGGAACGAGTTACACAGGAGTTTGCGGAATTCAACGCCGGTTTTGACGTTGCCCGCGACGGAAAGACCGTTGTGCTGGGCACCTACGATTTCAAAGCCCAGAGGCCAACGCTCTCCCTGGTTTCTCTTGATTCCGGCCAGGTCCTGCGAAGGTTCGAGTACGACCCGCGGCATCAGGGGCAACCCCGCTTCAGCCCCGACGGCAAAGGGATCGTCTACCCTGTCCGTGAAAAGGGAGTGGACAATTTGTGGCTGCAACCCCTGGACGGCGGCCACGGCCGGCAGTTGACGAACTTCGGTTCCCTCAAAATCTACTCTTATCAATGGTCGCCCGATGGCAAGAGCCTGGCCCTGGTGCGCGGAGATTCTCCTTCTGATCTGGTGTTGATTCAGAATTCTCCAGGGAAGTAGTCAGTACCCGCTTTGGCCGGCTCCGGACGAGTTGTTGGCCGTACGGAAACTTTCCAGAAACGGGCTTCGAGGAGATCAATCGTGATCTCCCACAAGCCGACTTCTCGACCGCGTAGTTGTGAATTTGGTCTGGACTCAACTTCAGGTTTGTCCGTGACTCGGTCGTTTTCGTCTATACTCGGCATTTTTTCGCCTTGGACAGAAACCTGCAAAGGTGGTATTTATGAACAAATCTTCGTCTTCACGGGTCGGGTACGGGCTCACCTTTTTCGGCGGAAGATAGACTGGTCTGTGTCCCGACCGAGTGGAACAAATCCTCGATACAAGCGTCTGTCGGGAGGCCATCCTAGAAAAGGGGAATGAGCCATGCGATTCTTGATCCCTTTGGCTGTCCTGTGTCTTATCCTCAGTAGTCTTATCCTCGCCTCTTCAGCCTCCCGTTCAACGGAAGCGCCTACCGGTTTTGACAACAAAAGCAACGGCGTTGCCGACGATGCCACTCATCAGGCCGATCAAACGAAATTCGAGGAAGTCGAGCAGTTGAGCGATGGCCTCGGACCCCTCTATAACGCGCAGTCCTGTCGCGAGTGCCATCAGAGTCCGGTTTCGGGTGCCGCCTCCCAAGTCACGGAATTACGCGTCGGTCATCAGGGACCAGAGGGACACTTCCGCAATCCGGAAATTCCGATCGCTCACGGGGCCGAAGTAATCTCCGGCCGGTCTCTGGTGAACGATCGCGCAATTTGTCCCAACGCTGCTTTCCCTAATAATGAGATTCAAGAGCGAGTTCCGGAGACAGAGACCATCCGGACGTTTCGCCTTTCTTTGAATCTGTTGGGAGATGGCTTCGTCGAGGCGCTTGCCGATCAAACCCTGATCGAACTTGCCGAGCAACAATGCAAATCTTCGCATCGAAAAATCTGCGGACAGGTTCTCCAGGTCCCGATCGTAGAAGCGCCCGGACAGATGAGCGTAGGCAAGTTCGGCTGGAAAGACCAGCACGCGAGCCTGCTGTCATTCGCCGCCGACGCTTACCTCAATGAGATGGGCATCACAAACCGGCTTCAGCCGGACGAGGTAACCAAGTTGTGCAACGCTGTTTCGGAGCCGAATGACACGCCGGGAACGGACGGTCTCTCCGACATTGATCACTTCGCACGGTTTATTCGCGCTACGAAAGCCCCAGCGCGGGATTCCCAACTGGCAAACGGCCCGGTTGCAACGAAGGGCAACGCCTTGTTTCGCAAGATTGGATGCGCGACTTGCCACGTCGAAACCTTGACCACTGCTCCCGCTGGAACGAAGATCAACGGCGGAACATTTACGATTCCGGTCGCGCTTGGGTCAATTACATTTCATCCGTATGGGGATTTCTTGATGCATGACGTTGGTACGGGCGATGGAATCCTGCAAGCGACCCGGGAGCACTATGGGAACAGGGTCTTCCAGATGATGTCGGGATATCTTTCGAAACAGGACTTCGAGGGCAGTCGGAACAAAATACGCAGCGCCCCTTTATGGGGAGTCCGCTTGCGTCCGCGATTGATGCACGATGGCGCATCCCTGACACTTCGCGACGCGATCCTGCGACACCGCGGCGAGGCAAGCCATGTAAGTCAGCAATTTGAAAAACTGAAGAGGGAAGACCAAGAGGCCATCATCGAGTTTTTGAAATCTCTCTAAACTCTCCAATCGTAGCCCCCAGTTCAAGGTTTGTGGGCTACTCGGAAGGTGGCCCGAAACGGGCTTCGAGGAGATCAATCGTGATCTCCCCCAAGCCGAGTTCGGGCCCCCCGTCGTTCAAAGCTTGTTCCGAGGCCCAACTTCCGGGTAGCCCGTCATTCGGGCGCGCGATCCAAGCGAATGGCGTGAGAAGCGCAGCGTGATGTGGCAATCACTCTTTCTAGGCGATCAAATGTCCCGGGCATACCGCCAGCTTCGGCAGGGCAGTTGCAAAGTTCGCCGACTCATCGCTTGACAACCGCACACTGCGAGGTGTAGACGGGATCGTTTCATGAAGGGGTAACCCAAAAACCAACTGCTGTCGGGAAGGGAAAAACATGCCGAGAAACACCGCGTTCACCCGCCGAGCTTTGGTCGTTCTTCCACACTCTTCGTGGTCTTCACAAATCTTTTCGACTCTGGCCCGGATTCTCTTCGCGTGCATGCTCTTGAACGGCCTCGCCGTCGGACAAGCCACCACCTCGGTCCGCGGCACGGTCGCCGATCCTGCCGGTAACGCTATCGTTGGGGCCAGCGTTGCGCTCGCGAATGCAGAATCCAAAACGGAACGCACTGTCACAACCGGCGGACAGGGAGAATACCAGTTCCTTCTTATCCCACCCGGAACCTACACCCTCCACATAACGGCCGCCGGCTTTCGCAGCTATGAACAGAAAGGTCTTGCGCTACTGGTGAATACACCGGCCACCGCCAACGTTCAGCTAAAGGTTGGCGCGACCACCGAAGTCGTGACGGTCACGTCTGAGGCCCCGGCCCTGAATCTGGTCGACGCTTCTGTCGGCAATTCATTCGACGAAAAGCAAGTGCGCCAGATCCCGCTTGAAGGACGAAACGTCCCCGATTTGCTGAGTCTGCAAGCCGGAGTAGCCTACACCGGCAATCGCATCGCGGACCAGGATCAAGACACGCGCAATGGTGCAGTGAATGGAGCGCGCAGCGACCAGAGTAACGTCACGCTGGACGGAGTGGATGTAAACGATCAGTCGAATGGCTACGCATTTACCTCTGTATTGCCCGTGACCCAGGACTCCGTTCAGGAATTCCGCGTAACGACCACCAACTATGGTGCCGACCAGGGACAGGGCTCGGGCGCACAAGTCGCGCTGGTAACAAAAGGCGGCACAAATACTCTTCACGGCTCGGCCTATGAATACCTGCGCAATACGATCACCAGCGCGAATGACTATCTGGTCAAGCAGTCAGAGTTGAATATTGGCCTGCCGAATAAGCCACTGCAGTTAAACCGCAATATTTTTGGTGCGTCGGTGGGCGGGCCGATTCAGAAGGATCGCCTGTTTTTCTTTACCAACTATGAAGGGACTCGCGAGCGCGAACAGCAGCGGGCGGAGCGCGTAATTCCTACGCCACAGCTCTGCCAGGGGATTTTCCGCTATGTGGCTGTGGGCGGCTCTCTCGTGACGTGGAACCCCGGACAGCTTCAGCTCCTTGATCCGAAGGGTTTCGGGATTGATCAAGCGATGCTCAACCCAAGTCACACGGGCTATCTGGACCAGACCTTTTGTAACGGTAACACCGTGACCAACGATCTTTCGGCGGGTGATGGCCTGAATTATGCAGGCTACGTTTTCCGCGCGCCCACCAAGCTTGACAACGATGTCTTCATCGCGCGACTCGATTACCGTCTCACCGCCAACGGCCGGCATACTCTGTTTTGGCGCGGGGCCCTGCAGGACTTGCGCAACCCCGGAGCTCCCTTTTTGCCAGGCAATGCTCCTGAGGAAACCACCGCTGATCACAGCAAAGGCCTTGTCGTCGGTTACCTCGCGGTTCTCAATCCTACTCTCACCAATTCCCTCCATTGGGGATTTACCCGGCAGAGCTTTGGCATTGTGGGCAACACCGACGCGCAATGGAACCAGTTTCTAGGCCTGGATCAGGGCATTACCTACAGCCACAATTTTCAGGTGCCGCTGCACAACTTTGTTGACGACCTTTCGTGGACCAAGGGGACTCACACCTTCCAGTTCGGCGGCGCAATTGGAATCGCCCGCGATCCCCGCACAAGCTATCTGCACTCCAACACGCTCGGACTGGGCACGACGAACTGGACTTCGCCCATAGGTTTCGCGGGTACCACGAGTACACTGGATCCGACAAACACCACCGCTCACCCGGGCATTAGTGGACCGGAGCCTGCAACCGCCACCCAGTACGACCGTCCTCTGCTGGCCTTGTACGGCATGATCTCGGACGTAGTCGCGAATTACAACCTGGACAAAAATGGCAACGCGCAGCCGCAAGGCGCGCCAGTGAATCGCCGCTACGGGCTCGACTGGTACGAGTTTTACGCGCAGGATACCTGGCGCATGAAACCAAACATCACGCTGACCTACGGATTGCGCTGGTCGTTCTTTCCTCCGCCGTGGGAGACGAACGGATTGCAAACCTACCCGACATTCGGCCTGGGAAGCCAGTTCAACCAGAACGTGAAGAACATGAACCAGGGGATCGGATACGGCGCAGAGCCGCCGATTGAATTCAATCTAGGCCGTGGCCCAGGTTTCTATCCTTTCGAAAAGACAGATTGGTCGCCCCGGATCTCGATCGCTTACTCGCCGCGTCCCAGTGGCGGTCTGTTCAAGAAGCTATTCGGGGATAATGACAAGACCGTGATCCGAGCCGGCTTCAGCCGCGTCTACGACCGGGCGGGCTTCGCGCTGCTAAACAGCTTCGACCAGGTCGGCGCCGCCGGCTTGACCACAACCATTCAGAATACTTGTTGCACTTTTGGTGTCACCAGCGCGGAGGACTTGCCCCGCATTACGGGCATTCACAATATCCCGCAAACCAACCTGAACGGCGTTCAATTCCTCCTGCCGCCTCCCCCGCCGAGTTGGCCACAAACTCCAACCATTAGCGCTCAGGCTAATTTGTGGGGAACCGACAACACCATGAAGACCCCTCACGCTTATACCGCCGATTTTTCCGTCGGCCGCGAGCTGCCTAATCGATTCTCGCTGCAATTATCGTACGTAGGCCGGTTCGGCCGCGATCTCCTCACCCAGCGCGACTTGACTCAGCCTCTGGACATCGTAGATCCGAAGACCGGCATCGACTACTACAAAGCCGCATCTGCCTTATCGAATCTGGCCAGGTCTTTCGCACTGGCCAACAACGGGGGCAACCCTACCAACTATTATCAGGGCGTTCCCACGACCGCCCAGATTGCCAGCGTTACCGCCGCGAAGCTGGGACCAACTTCGCAATACTGGGTGGACATGTTGCCCAAACTTCGCCCCGGTGCCACGCAGTATCAGGATCTGTTCACCTGTCTTGTTCCCGCCACTGCCAATACCACGGACGGACTGGTGCAATCTGTTTTCGACCTGTACTACAATCCGGCCCTCTCGGTGATCGGGGATGAGATTGTCGGGCTGGCAGACATCGATTTGTACGGCGGACTCGGCGACAACACGACAGCATGCGGCGGCACTACGCCTCAATACTTCTTCAATGGCCCGAAGGGCTTATTGGGCAATAACTCCGGCCAGTTCCTGAACAACCAGGCCATTTCGATGTATGGCTGGAGTTCGATCGGCAGCTCAAGCTACCACGCGCTGCAGGCGAACCTGAAAAAGCAGTTCAGCCACGGGGTTCAGTTCGACCTGAACTACACCTACTCGAAATCCATCGATATCACTTCTGCGGCGTCACGCGTCGGATTTTCCGTCTATGGCTATACCAACATCGGCCTCGTCGGCAGCCGGCTGGCCAATGCGTTTTCCCCGAACTTGGCCCGCGCCCCCTCCGATTTTGATCTCACTCACCAATTCAACCTCAACTGGATTGCCGACCTGCCCTTTGGCAAAGGGCGCGCTTACGCCAGCAATGACAGCGGCGTGGTGGACGCTTTTATCGGCGGCTGGCAGCTTTCCGGCGTGGCCCGCTGGACCAGCGGATTCCCCTTCAGCGTGGATGGTGGCCAGCGCTGGCCTACAGACTGGTTCCTGACCGCCATCACTCAGATGACGTCTAAGCCGAAAATCGGCACTTTTAAAGGAAACGGCAGTGTGAACGTGTTCGCCGATCCCGCTGCCGCGCAAAACGATTTCACTTTGCCTCTTCCGGGCCAGGTCGGATCGCGCAATATCCTGCGTGGCGACGGCTTCGCGGGTTTGGACATGAGCCTGGTCAAGCGCTGGAAGATGCCTTATGCCGAGACCCAGAGGCTGGAATTTCGTTGGGAAGTGTTTAACGTGCCGAACCTCACCCGCTTCAACGCCCAGGGTGTGGGATCGTCTCTGCTCACTTCCCTTACCCAGTCGCCAAACAATTTCGGAGCGTACACCAGCCTGCTGACCCAGCCGCGCGTGATGCAATTCGCGCTGCGTTACGAATTCTGATGGCGCAACCAACTCCCGGATTGTCGGCAAACCCGGAAGTTATCCAGAAACGGGCTTGGAGGAGATTGATGGCGATTTCCTCGAAGCCGACTTCGGGACAAAGTCGTCGGAGTTGGGGTGACAGCGTGAAAATGTAACTTCCGGTCAGCCCGTCATCCGTCCGCCATCAGTGCGCCCCACCGCATGCGGCAATCCCATAAAGGAAGCGGCAACAACTACGGCAAAGGGTGCACGGTGGTGTTGAAGAGAAACGGATCCTGAAAATCGGTCTGATCGCCCGGCTTTTTGTCCTGAATAGGCTGAAGTCGCGCCGAGAGGGGCTTGTTCCATTTTGTTGCCAGCGAGGCCACGTCGCCGAAAATGCGTTCCAACTGCTCCGCAGTGATGTTTCCCGGGAGAGGAACCGTATCCAAACCTGTACCGCAAACTGCGGAATAGGCAAGCAATGAGTCTATGTTGTAAGTGGACTCGGCCCACCGCTGTGCCAAAATCCTGTCCTCCATCACAGGCACCATCAATCCGGAGTAGCCGACTTGCTTCTCTGGTACAGCTTTTACGGCGGCGGTGATGATCCTGGCCGCAGTGAGGGTCCCGCTGGAGCCGAACTTTGCGCCAGTGAAAGCTTCGATGGCAGCCCCTATGGATACATCCCCTAAAGGTGCGGGAGTCGGATCGACCCCCAGATAGGCCCACCCAGTTTCCGCTGCAACCTTCTTACCCACGGCCGCAGCCACCGCTGCGTGTTTTGTGAGGGCAGCGGTGAGGTCGGCAAGCGCCTCTTCGGGATTTCCCGTGTCTTTATCTCTATCTCTGGCAAAGACGTCGCGGACGACGTTAGCTCCTTCAAAACCGATGGCGAATTGTCTGCCAGCGCCGGTGTGATAAGAACCCGGAAAGAATGGACCAAACGGCTTCAGCATCGCCGTAGCTGCAAAGTTGAAAGTTCCCTGGCTTCGTGGACTGTGCTCGCTGACATACTTCACCAGTTCGGCGGTGCGACGGATTGTTCTCCAATGAATTCCAGATTCGTCGGCGATGACGGTACTCGCCGTGATGTGCGGTAGCGTCGAGAGCGCTCTTTCGAGCAGGTGCATCACGGCAGGATCATCTGTGTCGCGCAGCATCCCCGGCCCAACGTTGGGCAGGAAATTCTCCTTTACAGAAAGTTCATCAAGCTGCGCAAGAAAGGCCAACGCCTGTTCCTCAGACAGGCCGGCGACTAGTTCCCCCAGTGGTTGCGTCGTCAAACGCAAAGTTTCTACAGCGTAACCGCGGGATTCAAATTCAGCCTTTACTCTGCGTAACACAACCAGGGCATCAGCAATTTGATTTTGATAAGTTGCCCGGTCCAGCCGCACGAATCCGGTGATTGCCCTTACCTTCGGATTGGACGAAGCTGTCGCAGCCGAACTGCTCTGAGCAGCCCCCTGCATTGAAACAACGAGGACGACGGCGAGGATAATTCGCTTCATTGCAGTCTCTTCGATGTGAATGGGAAATGCAGTATAGCTTACTCGATGGCCGGTTTGTCGGCTAACTGGAAACTCTGGTAGTGTCCTAATTTGGTGGCAAGATTCATCGGCTTCTGAAGTTGTCCACGCTCGAATGATGCGGAAGAGCCATCGAGCAACGTCCAGCGAGGGGGATGTGATGATACGGACCAAGGAGTTCGTGGGCGCGCTCATCGTACTATTGCTGCTGATCGCACCAACGCGGCCGGGAGCCGCCGCAACGGAGGATCGTTCCATGTACCAGGTCAAGCAGGAGTACGGCAAGCTCAACCCCAATGCACCCGCCGAACTCTCCCAGTTCGCGTTTCTCATCGGAAATTGGAGCTTCGAAGCAAAAGTGAAGATGGCCGACGGACAATGGCATCCTTTCAAGGGAACGTGGCGCGGCCGCTACATACTCGACGGCTATGCGATCTCGGACGAATACCGGATGACAGATCTGTCCGGAAAGCTGATTGTGCTCGGGTTGAATCTACGCGCGTATGACGCAATCAAACAGACCTGGAACATTAAATGGTTGAACGCGCTGACGGGAACATGGATGAACCTCGCACCATCGGAGCTTGGCGAGGTCAGGTCTGATGGCCAATCAATGATCTATGCCTTCAAAGAGATCGACCCGGTCGATAGCGCGCACGCGTATACGCGCGCGACTTACACGAAAGTTTCCGAGACGCACTTCACCTGGAGAGGCGAGAAGTCGGCTGACGGGAATGCCTGGAGCGAATTCATGGTCGTTGAGTGCCATCGCAGCAGGGAGTAGAAGGTGATTAGGCTATGAGTTCAGTTGCTCCGATATTTCTTCCGGATGAATTCAACGCCGCTTCCTACTTCGTAGACCGCCATATCCTTATCAAAGACGGCCGCGCCGATAAAGTAGCCATCGAATGCGGAGAAGTTCAGGTTACTTATCGCCAGCTTTTTGAGCGTGTGAACCAGGTTGGGAACGGGCTGCGAAGGTTAGGTGTACGCGTTGAGGAGCGGGTGTTCCTGCTCCTGTTGGATTCGCCGGAGTTTGCTGCCAGCTTCTTCGGCGCCATCAAAATCGGAGCCGTCCCGGTTCCCGTAAACACACTGCTGAAATCCGCGGACTACGAATACCTGCTCAACAACTCACGCGCCCGAGTGGCGATTGTGAGTGACTCATTGATGGCTGCCATTCAGGCGATTCCCAGACAGCACTTGCCCTATCTCGAAACTGTCATCGTCGTGGAGAGCGAGGTTGTGAAGAGCGAGGCTGTCGACGGCGACCCTCGGCCAGGCACCCTGTCGTTCAAACAACTGCTGCAAGAGAATTCCTGCGTTCTCCAACCAGAGTCGACCGGCAAGGATGACGCTGCCTTTTGGCTCTATTCTTCTGGCAGCACCGGGCCGCCGAAAGCTTGCGTTCATCTGCAACATGACATGGTGGTGAGTTCGGAAAGGTATGCCAGAGGCATACTGAACATTACAGACAAAGATCGCTGCTTCAGTGTCGCCAAGCTTTTCTTCGCCTACGGATTGGGCAACGGACTCTATTTTCCCCTGGCCGTAGGCGCTACCAGCATCCTGTTGCCGGGGCCGCCCAGGCCTCACAGTGTGTTCGAGATCATCGAACGCCAGCGGCCAACGTTATTTTTTTCCGTTCCGTCGAACTACACCAAGTTGCTCGCTCACCCCGCAGAGGCGGGAAGGGAATTTGACCTTTCTTGTCTGCGTCATGCGATTTCTGCCGGGGAGGCGTTGCCGGCCAGTGTTTTTTATCGCTTCAAAGAGCGCTTCAAAGTCGAGATCCTGGATGCTATCGGCTCCACAGAAGCACTGCACATGATCATCTCCAATGTGCCTGGCGCCGTGCGCCCTGGCTCCAGTGGAAAAATTATTCCCGGCTTCGAAACCAGAATCGTGGACGACAGCAACCGCCTCGTTGTGCAGGGTGAGATTGGCAATCTGTTGGTTAAGGCCGACTCCACCTGTGCTTACTATTGGAACCAGCATGAAAAGACCAAAGACACAATTGAGGGCCATTGGATCCGGACTGGCGACAAGTACTATCAAGATGAAGACGGATATTTTTGGTACGCGGGAAGAGCCGACGATATGCTGAAAGTGAGCGGCGTGTGGGTCAGCCCCATTGAGATTGAGCGCGCGTTAATCGACCATCCTGCCGTGCAGGAAGCGGCGGTGGTCTTCCGCAAGGGCCAAGACGAATTGCCCAAACCGGTCGCCTGCATCGTGACCCGTAACGGTGCTGCGGGCACGCCGGAACTCGCCCGTGAACTCCAGGAATTTGTGCTCAGCCGATTGCCTGTCTTCAAGCGCCCGCATCGCATAGAATTTCTTCCCGAGCTTCCGAAAACGGCCACCGGAAAGATACAACGTTTCAAACTCCGCGCGGGCTTTAACGAATAGTGCGGCCTGGAGGCAAATGAACGTTGCAGTCGACATGCCGGAGCTGTTGCCGTTGGTAAAACGCGTCAATTCCGGCCGTAAGCTTTTTTCAGAGCCACGTGCAGGGGCGTGAGGTCCTGAAATGGAATTCTGAGAAGTGTCACACAAGAGGTTCCGGACGGATGGTCGGCAAACCGGATGCTATCCAGAAACGGGCTTCTCGGAAGGTTCGAACCAACGCCCGACCTGCTGGCAAAAGTCAACTCGCGATGCCCGAAGCCCGGGATTTTGATCGCATTGCATTCGCCTTATGCGATCCTTGAAACCGGACTGCGCATTTGCCTTCCGGAGAAAAGCTGAGGACAGTGACCCCTTCGCTGCCGAGCAGTCCGTTCTCTGCAGTCCATCTTGTCGAACGAATATCGCGAAAAACGGGCATGTTTCGCGCATTTTGGGGGAAAGGGCGGCGGATTTTCTCTGCACGTAGGACTTGTTGGCGGAGGGAGTGTGATTCGAACTCGCATTACCGTTTTGAATTCCGCAACCCACGACGTTTGCGTAACTTACAGGCGATGCAGCACTTAACCAGAGAATCAACGGGCAGTGACTGGCCGCTAGAGCGATTAAGAACAGTCCATTTTTTTGTCCTCTCATTAAGGCGAACGGCATACGATAGTGTGGCTGAAAGTGGTCACCTTCGTGCCTTCGCAAGGGACCGACATTGGGTGCGCGATGACTACTTGCTTGGGCGCGCAGTCCAGACTAAGAAGTCTCTCCGCTCAGCGTGCCGCAAAAAGGCAAATAAATCAAGATTCTCGAGAGATTCTTGCCCGTGCTTTCGGCGAACTTCCGGCATTCTGGCCGGAGAAGATGAGATTCCATTTGTGCGATCTTTTCCGCGTTGTCCGTCGCCGGCGATGACGATTACTTCCTAGATGCCAACTTCTGGGTAGCTATCAGGGCAACTTCCTCGAAACCCGCCTCTGGACCGGTGTTCCCGTTTGGTTTCCGGGCTAGCGACCACTCGAAGGAAGTGTTTTACTCCCACCTCCGAGCGGCGTTAGAAAACCTGTTCAGAACTTCTCCAGTGCGAACCCTGTAAAGACCGCACTTCCTGATATCCGAACTTGCGTTCGCAATGTGTAGTTTTCTAATGCGCGGACGGTAACCACCCCTGGGCAGAGATCTCTGCAGCAGAGCAGTCGGCGAGGAAATACTACCCGTTCGAGCCATAGGTGCAAAGCTGTTAACGAGCAAAAACAGGTGGCGTGTGATCGTGATCGCGGCACTTGGTGTGAGAGGAAGCGCAGCCACATGGAAGCGGTGGTAAAGTCGGCAGACCTCGAGCCCAGTGCGCCCCAAAAATAGAAGCCGGAGCAGCCGTGCTGCTCCGGCCCGGTCCTTCAGGCCTATGCTTCAGGCCGTCAGGGCTCCCACGAAGTGCTGGCAAACCGAGGTTTCCACGTTGTAGTGCTTGAAGGTGACGGGAGTAGTCAGATAGGGCTTGAGGATCCCTTCCACCTTAGGATACATTTCGCGCTCATAGCGCTCGGCATCCCGCTTCTCGGCCCAGAGAGTGATGGTGATCATCTTTTCGGTCTTGGTCTCCGGGAACAACGGCAGGACCTCCAGAAATCCCGTTTGCTTTTTCAGGATCGGCAGTACCTCGTTACGGACGACCTTCACAAACTCTTCTTTCTGTTCCAGCTTCGGAATAAATTCAACAATGCGGGCAAACATGATGGTTCTCCTTTTCTTCTTGAGAATTGGTGCGACCCGCAAGCTGACCCACCTGGGAGCGGATTACGAGTCAACATCATTAAACAATGTCACAATAGGTGATAATGAGTCAGAAATCAGTGACTCGACGTACACCACGCTGTGATTCCAAACACCATTTTCTTTGCTTTTGAATCTTGTCAAAGGGCCAGTTTCAGGCAGGAGCAACGAGTGCGGGTATTCGAGCACAAAATCCCTTTTGCAAAGGCCCCCGCCAGTTCGCCAGAGTTACCCGAGTCCGACAGTTAATTTTGGCAGTGGTTCCCAATGCTCGTCGAATTACTTGAAGGCTCACGGGTCTCCTCGGGGCTCCGGGATTGTCCGCAGCGGGTCGAATCCTCCATCTCACGAAAGTCGTTCCCAGCCGACGTACGCTTTGACCGCGCCCCATTTCGGTAGTGCATGCATTTTAGATCGCACGCCTGTGTCATCTCTTAAGTCAATCGCCGCCGTTTCTCGGCACATTTTCCTGGGGAGTGTCCTCAATAGCGTCAGTCTTTCACCGCCTATGGGCGCGGCGGGTAGAGAATCAGATACTGGTAGGCCTCGGCGGCTTCGTCCTGGCTCAGGTAGACAAAGACGGGCATTCTGCCTCTATAAGCCACTGGGGGCGTGCCCATGACGATGGGGGCACCGTGGGTAACTTTTTGGACGAACAGCGGGAGGTTCACTCGCGTCGTGAGGGTGGAGAGCGGTGGAATTGCCCCTTCGAAGATTTGCTTAGCGTCGGGGTTCGGCCCCGTCGCGCTGTGGCAGATGTGGCAGGTGGATTTCACGATGTGCTCACCAACACGGTAAGGCGATTCCTTAACTGCGATCTGATTCTTTTCGGCACCCGGTACCTCGGAAAGTTGTTCGAGGTATGGGACCAGAGAGCGAATTTCGGCTTCGCTCAACGTGGGTGGCGGCATGTGTTGTCCCCCCGCGTGGAGCCGCTGCAGCAACAGAACTTTGGATTCTTTTGCGACGGTGGTTACATCGGACCGGCTCATTTCCCGCCCGGCCTTCTTCATTCGCTCCATGGTACCCGCGACGGAGGTCGCCTGGACCGGGCCGATGATGGAATTTATTTCCGGAGGAGCGCCGCGACCAGCCTCTCCGTGACACCCTCGGCAACTCAGGCGATATAGATCCGAACCGTGGAGCGTGATGGTTCGCGCAGTATAACCAGGCGATAGATCCAGTTGCCAGGAAGAGGCTTCCTCTCCCGGACGGGGCGGAGCTGGCCCTAAGCTCCAAGTCTTGGCCATGCTGGTTTCGCCGAATGGCCTGTGGAGGAAACTAATCCAGCTTTCGCCTTCCACCGCTGTTACCGAACTATCTGTACTCCTGGCCGTTTGACCAGTCGTCTGACTAAACGACGACGATGCAACTGCGAACACCGCCACGAGAGCTGTCAGATACAGGCAGTTTTTTGTCACTGCTTCACCACGCAGGAGGCTAGCTCTTCAAGCGACATCGGCCAATCGATGATCTTCTGCAGAGTAATAGAGAAGTACCGCCCGGCCCGTGGCAGACGGGACGTGCATAGGTGCACACCCACTCGACTCTGCCGGTCGGGATACAGGTCGAGATTCACCGATTTGGTGGATGGTTCCATTGGCGCCGTTCCGTCCAGTTCCCTACTTCTTCACGGTTAACTCGACGCTGGTCGTGGCATCCGCCGCTGTGATCGTCTGGGTGGTGGGTTTGCCGTCTTCGCTCCACGTTTTCAAAGTGTACGTGCCCGGCGGAACATTCTTGATCGTGAAAGTACCGTCATTGCCGGTCAGGGCGAAGTATGGTGTGGGAACGACTACGATGTAGCCACTCATTTCGAGGTGGAGGTTGCAGAGCATCTGCGCCGCACCGACGTCGTCGAATTGGAACGACTTCTTTTGGCCTGGCGACACAATAGTCAAACTATGCCGGAGTTTCTTGTCACCGTTGATCGATGGCCAATAAACGTTGTGAGCCACCTGGTCGCTGTTCAGAAAATCCACGGTAGTTCCCCGCAAGATAACTATGGCATGAGGTACGAACGCCGAGTTCCGCTGGTCAACTGACACATGCTCCACGGGACGATCGAATTTCTTGCCCGGAATGGCATCAATGTAGACCGCAATGTTTTCGGCTGACTTCAATCCTGCCGCCGAAATCTTTCCCTTCACCTCCCCTGCTTGCGCAAGGCTGGCAACGAAGAGTGCACTGAAGAAAATAGCCACAGGACCCGCTCGCCTAATTGTTTTCATCCAAGTGTCTCCATTTCGGAAATTCCGCAGGCCGCATCGGACTGCGGTATCTATCTACTTAATAAGCCTTGTCGACCATGCCCTGCTGTGAAACGGATCACCGTCACCTGTGACGGCGGTCACACCGAGGCCTCTTCGTGTCCGTTCATTTCTGGCATGACACAGTCCACGACGACAACGTCAACTGAATGGATGGAAGCAAGTTCTAGGGCCTTATTGCCGCTGGGTGCTATCAGAACGGTATACCCAAAACTTTCGAGGAATGCCCTCTCGCACTCAAGTACATCTTCGTTGTCGTCGATGCAAAGAACGGTCTTGCCCTGACGAGTCGAGTGGGTTGGCAAGTGCATATTCATATTGTTAATATGCTGGCCTTGAGAAACCGTTCACAATTGCTCACTCCTCCAACTCTCGCGAATCGAACGAAGGACCACTTGAGCCATCTGCGGACTGCTTTGGCGACGGACATGGGCCGACTTTGCAGAAAGCTGGCGATAAGTGCGCTATTTATTTGCAAGCCGTCGTTGTAGGGTTACGCTGGTAGTATGCCGCTGCGGACGGCACAAAGAAGGATAGCCGGCAACCGGTACGAGGTTTATGCGCGATTCGTTCAGACACCACATTGACCTTTGAGCGATTTCGTCTTTCGGAAGTCCTCGGCAGGACGCCGCTGAGATCCAGACCTGTTATGGGCGATGTGCATTCGCGGACAGTCAAATTAAGTCCGAGCGGCTTGAGATTCCGACCGTCACATGGCTTTGGCACTCGACAATGGAAGAACCTCTGGCGCCAGAAGAAGTGCTACTTCGGTTCAAGAAGATCATAGGCAGGGATATGACTCCCGAAGAGAAGCACAAGTTTTTCTTGCCGACCGGCTCTCCCGAAGTTGTCGACGAACGAAACAAGCTCCACCAACGAGCCGACGACAACGAATCCTAGCAACGCAAAAGACGCAACGGCCGTGATGGTTGTCTGTTTAAGCAGCCTTGCGCTCGGCTTTTCCCGTCGCTCTAGCACTGCTGAAGGTGAAGCCGTGCAACGTCAACTTTACGTGCTCCACAGGGGTCGAAGGAATGAACCGCGCCGTATCGTCCTTCAGATCGCACCTAGGGCAGACAGGCAAAGCACCAGTCCAGATTTTTCCGCCTGAAGAGAAAAAGGTAGTGTCCAACTGCATCAGTTGAGAGCTACATTTGCGACATTGGGCTGGAGAAGGTTTCGCGGACAGTCTTTTGAAAAAGTGTTCGACAGCAGCACGGAGAATGGGGGAGGCGTGCATGTCTTACCACACCGACGCGGTGGATCGTCCACTCATGTTGCTCTTTGGTTCTTACTGGGTAGGTCGGGTAACCGCATTCTGTTGGAGAGTGACCGCAGTCTGTGCCAACAGTCTGCCGTATGCCGATGCGCCCGTCTTCAGGGCGATCTTTGTTCTACCCAGTATGGTTCCCTCAAATTGCGCAGTCGTTCCAATCGCCACACCACTGGCAGTCTGCCAGAAGATGTTCTTGGCCCTTGCGCCGCCTTTCAGGATAACTTTCGTAGCGTTGGCCTGAGTAAGAGTTCCCGCAATCTGAAATATCCAGACATCGTTTAAGCCACCCGAGATCGTGACATTTGTCGATATTAAAACACCTGTATTCCATTTGTAGAGGCCGGGAACTAGCGTTAGCCCGCCGATCTTTCCGGCTCCCAGATCAATAAAATCGGGCAATATACGTCCGGCAGCGTCGGTATACGCGATTTCCATGTCGCCCACAGCCTTTGTGAGTAAGGTGGGATCGGTCACCCTGCATGGAAGAGGACCCGCCGCATTAACGGAGTAGATTATTCCCGTCTTGACCTCTGCACACGTCAGACGAATAGCCGCCCCGGTTATTGGACTAGCGCCAACAGAGCCATTGATAGTAGATGCGAAAACATCTGTGATTCCTGATTTGGTTAGAATCGCAAATCTACCTGCGGTTCCAAGCGGCACTGATGTCTGTCCAGTAAACACGACGGCGGCGGTAGTGAATCGCCATTCGATGGGGTTCGCCATCGCAACTCCCCCCGCGTTCTTCGCTGCCATCATAACTGTGGCGGTATAGCTGGTATTCGGATTGAGAGCGGACGAGGTTGGAGTAAAGGTTGCAACAGTGTTTGTTTCATCCATCACGACGGTACCGGGTACGTTGTTTCCGGTCGTCTCCTTGACCGTGAACGTAAGTAAATTTACGGTTGCCGCGTCCATCGGTTGCGTAAAGGTTGCGGTCACTTGGGTGCCAGTTACGACATTACTACTATTATTTGTGCTGGTCGGTACGATGGCGTCCCCGTTGCTTGGGGTTGACGAAACCACCGTGGGTTGTGTAGCTGCGCCGATAGGAGTGCCGGGGGCAAAGGTATCAGCAGTAGCAAAAGCCCTTCCGATGGCGCCCCCTGCAAGCAAAGCGGCGAATAGTAACGCCATCAACATTGTCGGTCTGCATGAGCTTTCAAATCTAATCATTTTCTCCTCTTTTCGTTTCATTTTGCCGCATGACGTAAAGTCCGCAGAGTATTGGAGCAAATTATGCAGCGAGTTTCCGGGAGGGGGGCGGGCGGGCCACCGATAAAAGCTCCTTTGGTAAGGGCACAACCAAAGTACACTGAATGCGAAATATGCACTGAGCAATAAGGATCACTCTGCAAATGGGCCGAAGGGTGCGCATCGGAACTGATGCCCCCCTCTCCCCCAGTTCTTGGCCTTGGTTACCGATATAAGCGTGCCCTACATCGAAGGGTGCTTATTCGGAGGTGGGTTCCCTGAGGAGCATCGCTACATGGATCCTACGGATGACCAGCACTCCATCTTCCTCTTCCACCTCGCCGGTCACTTCCGCGCTGAGCTTCCCTTCGCTGGCATCAATTTGACGCGCTTCCAGCGCGCCTCCGAAAGTGCCCAGCATTCAGCCGGCGGTCGCCGAAATGACGTAGTCAATCGTAGCAGCGTGTGATTCGCTTAGTTTTGCGGGGTCAACTTTATAGTGCTCTGCGATCGCGCCATGCACACTATAGATGACTGGCTGAGCCTCGCCTGGCAAATGTGCGATACGCAACGGGCCGCGCTTGCGTTCTATCGTTGACTTCGAAATGTATACGACCTTGCCCATCGATTCCCTCCGAAGATCTCGTCACTCACTGCCCGGCAGATCTCTTGAAGAGGTCTTCAATGACTGCGGAGTCCACTTCGCCGGATTGGTTGTAAAGGGTTTCACCGTGTGCGTCCAAAACGACGACATGTGGGATATAGCCCTTGTAGTATTTCTTGACCAGTTCCTGCTGTTCGGGCGAGCGCTGAACGTCAAGGTCGACGACCACAAAGTGCACCTGGGAACGGTACTTGTTGTACAGCTCAACCGTGCGACGCGCTTGCCTCTTTGAGTTAAAGCATCCTTCGCCGTACATGATGACGTAGTTGGTCTTGCCCGAAACAAACCCTGACTGAGCATCCGATCCGGTGATGAGTGGACCGTCGAAGCTGTCACTGCCGTAGTCGAGGTGCGAATTGAGTTTCAAGTTATCGATTGCAAACAGAGTAGCCGCTGAGAGAAGCAATAACCACAATAACGGGATAATTATCTTCATGGTTTCCTAGGAACCTCCAATTGAAACGACTCTTCCTCGATCTTGCTCTTTTCGGCATAGCGGTTCCGTGCTTCTTCCGCTGCCTCTCGAAACGACGGTTTGCCCGCCTTGTGCTCGGCCGGCAGGTAACTCGCGCCAAAATAGAGCTTTCTCTCTGGTGTGATGAAAGATAGGAGTGGCAGCCCCGCGGGCAGGTTTAGCAGCGCTTGAGCTCTTTGCAATTGCGCCACCAACTCCGGAGCAGAATCGAAGTCAACCTTTATTGAAACAAAGTGCTGATTGATGTAATCGGCCGTCGCCACGTTTGTGTAGGTATCGCGATCCATGAGGCTACACCACGGACACCACACGGCGCCGACATCCAGCAGAATCGGGCGATTCAGTTCTCTGGCATGCGTGAAGGCCTCCGGACCCCAAGGGTACCAATCAACGGGTTGGGAAACTGCCCTTTTCAGGTACGGCGACGTTTGCCCGCGCAGGTGATTGAGGTTTCCCTGAGCTGGACTGGTAGCGACTATGCACGCCAAGAGCAGCATCAGCAGAAAGACATCCCTATGCATGTCAAATCAGATTCAGCGCGGCAGAAAAAGTTACGATACCCCTGACCGCGACGCGCTCACCCTCTCCGAAAAGCTAATAGTCGGGGCGAAGTTATTGTGCTTTTGTTTCGAATGTGAACACGTCGGATCGAAAGTAATGCCGGAGACATCGAGAGTCAGAAACTCGTCGTCACCAGGCTTCGTTCGGTCGTAGAAACTGACTGCGGCATAATCTTGAAGGCTACTCCGCAGCCGAGGACACCATGTCTGCCCAGACCGCGTCCATGGAAAGGTCCCAGGCCGTCATGACGAAGCTTGCCGCCAGCGGCAATAAGACGATCTTCTTCCCCGAGAGCGGTTCGTTCTGGCAATCCAGGATTACGACGGCGAGAACCCACGACAGATAACCCATCCCCCCATAGGCTAGAGAAAGCAGAATCGGCACATCGAAGAGCTTCGGCCCCATCAGATCGGTGAACCTGTAATAACCGAATGGAAAGCCGGTTCGCAGACTCAGGCTCTCAAAGAGGGTTCCGACCCCGAGGCATAGAGTTGCGAAGATGAGGATGCCACGTGAACGGTAGATGCGCGCTCCATGTACCACAGCGAAAAGCGCGGGGGGAATCACGTGGAAGGTGACAATAAGAAGGCTGGGGATCCTACCTGCAAAAAGCTGAAGAATCCTGGCCACCAGAAACAACAACAACAATGCCAACAATAGGAATAGGCGCTGCTCGTTCTTCACAGCGATCGGCGGCACATACGAAGTTTATGACATCTCGTTGTTTGAGCGCACGCGTCAAATCGCCGGGTGGTCGGCTACTCTTCCATAATCCGAGAGTGTCCGAGTATCCCGTCATACGGGAGGAACCGGTGTTTGCTTCTGGCTCATACCGATGGCACGTGGCTTCGTGACGTTTAGGGGGTGAGAAGCGTGGGGAAAGAGAGTTGAAATTTCCGAGAAATTGAAATGGCCAACATGATGACGGAACCTGTATCGACCCCGGACGTGACATAGTAGAGCGGGTTGCAGCGAGGAACCGTACCTTAGGCGTGAGTCATCAGCAAGGAGAGAAGGTATGAACTCAACCAAGAAAACAGCAAGGATCGCGGGCCTGCTGTACCTAGTGAACGGGGTGACCGGCTTCTTCGGCATCATCTATGTCCCCAGCAGACTGATCGTATCTGGTAACGCGGCTGCAACCGCCAACAACATCCTCGCTTCCGAGAGGCTTTTCCGCCTCGGTATCGTCTCCGAACTGATCTGTGCGGTCGAATTTATCTTCCTGCTATGGGTTCTGTACCGATTACTC
This sequence comes from Acidobacteriota bacterium, assembly GCA_013289765.1. Classification (GTDB taxonomy): domain Bacteria; phylum Acidobacteriota; class Terriglobia; order Terriglobales; family Acidobacteriaceae; genus Sulfotelmatobacter. The sequence goes on along the minus strand of JABCZI010000011.1, from coordinate 153,312 downwards.
GGCGGGGTGAACAAGACGTATGCTTCGCTGATGGTGATTCTGGGTCTGGCCTTCGTTCCCGTTATGTGCGTGAATGTGCTAAACGAGATCGCTGCCCTGACACTTTTGCGCGGTGCGGACTTCCTGTCGGTATTGGGCCAGCCGCAACGCGAAGCCATGGCCATGCTGTTCCTCGATTTGCATCGCTACGGGTACGTTATCGGCTCGATCTTTGGCCCTTGGCTTTTCTTCTTCGGGCTGCTCGCATTTAAGTCGGGTTTCCTTCCCCGCATCTTGGGCGTACTGCTGATCGCGGCGTGTTTCGGCTACTTGGCGGATAGTCTTACGCCGTTGCTTCTGCCGAGTTACGCGAATCTCGTGGGCCGAATCGCGAACATCCCGCTAACGCTGGGCGAACCAGCGATCATCTTGTGGCTTTTGATTAGGGGAGCAAAGGACCAACCATTGGAAGCCGGCATAAAGTGAGTCGAACTCCTGCCGTTGGGTTTCACGCTCGATGGATTCCGAGCGGGTAGTCGGCAACCCGGAAGTTATCCAGAAACGGGCTTATAGGAAGCTTCGAACCAATGCCCGACCTGCTGGCAAAAGTCAACTCGCGATGCCCGAAGCCCGGGATTTTGATCGCATTGCATTCGCCTTATGCGATCCTTGAAACCGCACTGCGCATTTGCCATCCAGAGAAAAGCCAGCACGTTGACGCTATTCGATCCCGAGCAGTCCGTTCTCTCCAGTCCATGTTGTCGAACGAATGTCGCGAAAAACGGGCATGTTTCGCGCATTTTGGGGGAAAGGGCGGCGGATTTTCTCTGCACGTAAGACTTGTTGGCGGAGAGAGTGGGATTCTGCTCGGCGCAACTTCAAATTTCACAGCGAGACTGCGAAAATCGATCCATCCCACTGATGACGCAGTGATTTAGAAAACGTCTGCGGCGAAGCTCGACGAAGTTCGACGAAGCCCGCAGCAGCTCGAAAAACGAGCCATCATACCCCAAAAAAGTAACCAATAGTAACCACAAATTCTGTATCGCTCCTGACGCCGTCTGGAACTGAGCGGCACGATCACAAGGCGTCACTCCTACTTTTTCTTCTTCCGCTCCAGACCCATCTTCCAAGTGAAGAAATCCACTTCCTGAGCGGGCCAACCAAGCTTTGTTGCGGTTGACAGCAGGTCCTCCAGATATTTTTGGTATTCGGACAACGAGAATCCTGACCTTTCTTCTCCGTAGATGACTTCCCAAAGAACCGGGTCAATGACGCCATGTTGATCTGGAAACCTCAACGCAGTAATGGCGCTGGCAATTCCCATATCAACTCCCGGTATGCCTTGCAGAACGCAAATGCGACCTCTGACCAGCGACTTTCGATCCGAATGGCTTAGAGCAAACGCACAAGTCGTAATCAGCCGGACGAACTCCTCAGTGACCTTTTCACCTCTGGTATGACGGGTTCGATCTTCCTGCCTTTCGAGCTTCCACGTGACGATTTCGTTGAAAAGGTCAAGCGTAAGCCCAGTATCGGGATTCTTCCTTACGTGTTCTTCGATTTTCTTCTTAAGGACCTTGGTGTCCACCCAATCTTTGTCGTTTTCGTCGAAGTCCGCACGAAAGTTCTCGACATCCGTCACCCACGATGCACTCGCCTTTAGCTCTTTTACCTTCCTACGTTCGGCCACTGCACGCCTCATCAATAAACGAATTCACCTAATTCATTCGCGTTCTGGGAAAGTCAGCATGGCGGCACTAGCTCTGAATCCGAGGCCCACCTTCGCCCTCCCCTCGGCAACAGACGCCAAAATGTTGCCAGAGCCGAAACCAAGGGCTGTGCGCAAGCATTTCATCGTGCCTTCGATTCGCAGCAGAGATGTCGCTTGCGCTGAGTGGCCTAATATCCGGCGCTTCGAACATTTCCTGTAGCTGCTCAATCTCGTCAATGGTGCGTTCAACGTCCATGCGTCTCAATATCCAACATAAGCACGGCAGGGGTCAAACGGACCGCCCCGCCAGCCATCGAGCCGATCCGCTTTTGCGTTCGTACCTTTCCGAAGGTGGAAGTGTCGGTGCGTGGAGTCATTTCCGACCTGACCCGGCGCAATTGAAATGCCAACAATATTTCCGTTTTCTTTTTCGTTTTTCAAGCTCTCAATTGTATATACATACATGAGCACACCTTCACACCCCTCCGTCCGATGCCTTTCGAAGGCAGCCGCAGAAGAATTGTGGAAGGACCTCCTGACGCGGAGCCAAATTCCTACGAACAGCGTCACAGCGCGTTGTATGTTTGAGGAGACCCGAAGCAGTCGTGGTAAGCAGTGCCAGTTCGGGCTCGCCCCGCTTTGGGATAATGAGTTGAGAAAGAACTTCCGTGGAGAGGTTCTTCATTCTGAGTTTATGGATTTAGCTCAAAGACGGCTAGATGCGGGACAAACACGTCAGGAGGCCCGTCGAAACTAGATTGCTTTTGGGCCTTAGGGAGGGCGATGGATGGTTCCGAGCGTACAGGGTAGCCGCACTGCACTATCATATCTGCCATCCCGGATTGGAGAACACGACACAAAATGGACCCCGCTCAAGTTTCCATGACCCAACCACGTCTATTTGAGATATTAGCAGTGGCGATTATTTTCGCTGGCGTTCTCGGAGGACTCCTCAACTTCTATCTAACTCGCCGAACCGAGCCGGAGGAGAGCAGCTTGTCGAAAAGCATCGCGTTGGGGATCGGCGCGGCGTTTTTGGTGCCGCTCTTCTTAAATACGATTTCTAGCAGTATTCTGGACGACATTCGTAAGAAACCAGATGATCTATCGAAGAATATTTTGGTGTTCTTTGGTTTTTGTCTGGTAGGTGCAGTATCTTCAAAGGCATTCATTAATTGAATCTGCCGTCGAGCCTATCATCGAGAAGGAAACGGAGGCCGAATCTGAAACGGGTGAAGCCGAAACTAAAGCCCCTTTGCCAAACCTAAACGATCAGGAATATGAAGTTCTTCAAGCACTAGCCAAGGGCGAAAAGGCTCTCCGCACTCGCACCAGTCTTGCCAAGCAAACAGGCATGACCCATGCCGAAGTGAGCCAGATCGTGGAGAGGCTTAGGGAAAAGAATCTCGTCGCTAAGAAGGAAATGAAAAAGGAAAACGGAGCGAAGATTCATCGATGGTCCATCACTCCGAAAGGGAGAGAAATCGTAGAATTGTTTTCCGACTCCGCAGGAGGTCGTTCTTGAAAAGCCGTTTCGGATCAGACTAAAGTCCGTGTCGGACATTTGATTCCATCTGCCATAATCTCCTAATGTGCGGTCGCTACCGACTCTCGCGGCGGAAGCAGCTAATCGAGGAGCACTTCGACTGCGGTCCGTGGGACGAGGAATGGTCGCCTTGCTTCAATATTGCACCCACCCTAGCTGTTCCGGTTATCCGCCAACATCCAAAGGAACCAGTCCGGCAGCTTTCGCTCATGAAGTGGGGCCTGATTGCACATTGGGCAAAGGACCCGTCCGTCGCGACGAGCACGATCAACGCACGGTCGGAGACAGCCGCCACGAAGCCTGCCTTCCGCGATCCTCTGCGACTTCGTCGGTGTCTGATTCCAGCAGACGGGTTCTACGAGTGGTCGCGGACGGGAAAATCCAAGCAGCCCTACTGCTTTGAAGTTAACGATGGGGAGTTATTCGCGTTCGCAGGTCTGTGGGATCGCTGGAAAGACCCTAGTGGCAATTGGATCAGGACCTGTTCGATCCTAACCACCGCGCCAAATGCTGTGACCTCACCTGTCCATGACCGAATGCCAGTGATCCTTGAGCCCGACAACTACGACCTCTGGCTCGATCCGAGGATGAGTGATGTGGGCGCGGCGACCGATTTGCTGAAGCCTTACGATGCTCGGCTGATGCGGTGCTATAGGGGTCACCATGCCACGTTCCCGATCCCGCAGCCAACGCTCTTTTTCGGCGACTTTGTCGAGCGCCAAATAGGGATCGTTCCCCAGCGGCACCATCTGTTGCTTGCCGCTGTCGGCACCAAAGCGCATGTAGTAGACGCCCTCCGGGCGATGCTCAGGTTCGCCATCAACGAAGGCGTAGAGGGGCTTCAGACGCCCTTTAGCGAGGAAGACAGGCTTGCAGTAGGGCTTCTTGCCCTCAGGGGTTTTGATTCGAAGGTATAGGGTTACAGCACGGTTTGCCATGAAATCTCCATACTCTTCAATACCGCGTCGGAGTGGGAGTTTCACGATTTAGTAACCGCAACCCGGAAAAAATAGTAACCGGATCACCGAACCCGCATGTTTGGCTGTGATTTTTGAAACTGGCGGAGAGAGTGGGATTCGAAAACACGCCAAAACCTAGTTATAACAACTTACAGCGCAATGGACGGCGCTTAACTCGATCTTAGTAGATGTTAGTAGATCAATTAGCAGGGGAATGGCAGGTGGATATTAGGCTTCAATGCGTAGAGCGCAGGTTTGTTTTATCAACCCTTTCCGCTTGATAGCTCTGACCGGGAAAATTCCGCTAATGCGCTCGTCTTCGCTTCCGCCATCATTTTCTTCGCATCTGCCTGTATCAACCTGTTGTACTGCGCTGTGAACTTCCGTGCTCGCGCAGTGAACGCTTTACGCTTAACTGGAATCTCGTTCGGGTAATTCGCTTGCAAGACTTCCTCAATCATCCTTGCGAACAACTCATCGACATGCTTAGCTTGGAGGGTCAGTCGATGCAGGTCCGAAGCCTCCTTCTGGCGATACTTTTCCCGTGGAGTTGACAAAACCAAAGCAGCAGTAAACTTCTTCTCGAACTTCTTCGCTAGCTTCTCCAACTTCTCGATCTGGATAACAAGTTCCCTTTTCGACGGTCCGTTTGACCCAAACACTCTCAGCGCGTTACGCATCATTACGCACTTCACGTTGAACCCGAAGGAATGTTCCGCCATCAGTAAAAGCCCTCCCGTCTTCTGTGCACCGTTCTATGGCTAGTCGTTGAACGGTGCTTTTTTGTGGCCCTCTTCGATAAACTCAACTGCGAATGGAAGTGTGGTTTCGTAGCTGATACCGTCAACGTCTGTATAAGCCAACACGAATGTATCGGCCGTGACCTTGTGGCTCTTAATGAGCATTATGATTCTTTTCCCCGACGGCGGGAACAGCGTCAGCCGATCGACTTTGTTCGCCATGAAGTCCTCCAGTGGGATCGCTGAATTATAGAACACATCCCCGATGTGTAACTTGCTTTTCTTGCCAACGTTGACAACCTTCCAGCACGCGTGTACAAGTCCCAGAGCGGAAGGCATGGAAAATTGGTTAGCCAATGAGCTTGCGAACTGGTAGCCAACGACCTGCCTTCCGCCAATTCAACTGAAAGGAATCACCGATGACAAACCATGCAGTCGATCAGTTGCTCTGCCAAGCGAACGAAGTGCAACTCCGCAACGTACTTGCTTTGGTTTCCCGCTCCATCCCTGATGCCGAATTGATAGCCGCTTTCCGTAAAGAAGCAGTGATGTCCGCTGCCGAAGCCTTCGACGAAGCACTCGCAAGTTAAACCACCAACCCGCGCACCCAAAGCGCGGCCACTGAAACCACCTAACACACCATCCGGTAGTAAACCCACACCTACACGTCAACCACTGGTCAACCACCGAGGAAAAACATGGACCCACTTCTGTGCACCATGACAGAGGCTGCCGCATTGCTGCACGTCTCTGTCGATACGATCAAACGCGAGATTAAGCGCGGCATCATTCCAGCGAAGCGTATTCGCTGTACCGTCCGCATCTCTCGCGCATGGCTGACCAACTACGTCACAGAGACGCAGCCTGTCCTGTTATCGCGGCGCCAGGTATCGCGCAAGCTGGGTATCGGGCAATACGCTCTGCGGACCCTGCTCCGCAAGGGACTGCTACCGCTGGTACGCATTGGAAGGCTGGAGCGTATTCCAGTGGCGGCCGTAAACGAATACGTCAAGAGGAATAGCTTCGCGTTTCTGCGGAGTCGCAGAGGAGGCTCTGAGCCTCCACTTCCGGCACCCTCATCCCCAAGGGATGTGCTTCCGGTATCCGGTTCCCCAAGGGAACTGCATAGGCCAAGGTTTAGCAGTGTGGCTGGTATCTAGGGCTAGCTAGGACTGTATTCTGTACAGTTGTCCAGCCGAACGGCATAGACTCATCTTCAACGAAGTTCGTTGCTCATCCTCGCGTTTCGCTGCGTTTTGCAGCGAAACTCCCTTGCAGGTTAATTTCAGTGCACAATGCACCGAAATCAAATCCCAGAGCATTGCGAACCTCGTACAGAACATCCCGACATACGTACCACAGGTAAACGACGTGGGAATGCTACAGGGAGCAACGTACAGAGGGATACCAAAGGGTTATGCCGATCTCCGTGCCAATACAAATTGTTTTGCATGGCTACATGCCTAGCGTGCCCTAGGATCAATAATTATTCGTGCAACGTGGTAAGCACTTACAAAAACAAACGCCTCACTACGTGGCTGTAATGAGGCGCTAGACCCGTAGACACTTACCGGACTCTTTACTACTCGCAGCGTTCCTTGAGTTCCTTGACTTCTGCCGACCGGACGTATGCATACAGCGTCTCGCGACTGATTCCGAATTCCTCTGCCAAGTCAGCCTTGGACGTGGTACGCATGGCCACCCTTAGCCGCAATTCCTCTGCTTTGGCATTGCTCAGGCTACGCTTCCTGCCCTTGTACTTGCCTTCGGCCTTGGCAATGGCGATGCCTTCCTTTTGTCGTTCGAGTATCAGCGCACGTTCAAACTGCGCGAATGCACCCATCATCTGCAATTGCAAAGTAGAGAATGCATCGTCGTTGCCAGTAAACGTAAGTCCTTCCTTCATGAACTGTACAGAGACACCCTTGCTAGTAAGTTCTGACACGATCTGCTGTAGGTCCATCAGATTCCTAGCTAGTCGGTCCATGCTATGAATGACTAGCGTATCACCCTCTCTAACAAAGCCTAGGCACGCCTTAAGCTGGGCTCTGTCCGTATTCTTCCCAGACACCTTATCCTCGAATGTCTTGTCCACTGGTACGCCGTCAAGCTGACGGCCTAGGTTCTGATCCACTGTGGATACCCGCCTGTAACCTACCCGCTGCCCTGTCATATAGTCTTCTCCGTTTCGATACACACCGTCTCGTTACTGCTTTGTGGTGTTTGGACTCTAGACCTTATTTACAAATTGTCAAGTACTTTTTATTCTGACAGTTTATCAATGACTTACGAGCATTCGCAGTGTGCCGAATAGCCTAGAGTCTAACTAGACACGGAAAACCCGCGAAACCACTGTAGTACTGCGCCCTCTGGATGGTAACCCAGTGGGCTTCCACTGGGTATCCTGTGGGGTACCCTTCGGCTGTGGCAGATAAAGGCCGTGGGTAACCCATAGGTAAAGCATGGTATGTCACGAGTCATCGGGATAGTCACGCGCCCACGCCGCGCATTTTCTTTGGCAATCCTAGCTAGTCCACAGGTAAGGTTGTTGCACTTCTTAACAGGTGTTGCACTTTGCAACGGCTGTTCCTAGCTTGTCCATAGCCTAACTGTGTGTGTCAACACCTATCACGTTCGGTAGCGCTCGGGGGGAGTCCCCCCAGCGTTCCCTAATATTTCCCTACACTCCCTAGTGTTCCTCAGAACTCCCTCTGCCACCGCGGATACCAGATCCTGACCGCCTCTTCCACCGGCACTCCAACCTTACGCTCCACGTCGGCGCGGACCTACATACCCCTGATATGTAGGTACAGCGTACCGTCGAGCTTTGGCCTGCAACTCTTGTGTTGCCCTCGGCTACACTCTCCGCAGGGATTAGTGCCCCGTTGGAATCGGCGCTTTTCATCGTATTTGCCTTGTTTTAGTAAGTCATCTCGAACGTGTTTATATTTACTCTGCAATCAATGGGTTACAAGGACGTTTCAGGGCATTTCCTTGACTTTCTGTACATTCCCGTGCTATACTAAGTATAGATACTCAGTTAGGCAGTTAGTCCCGCACTTACCCGTAGCACCCCACTTAGTTACACCAACGATCTTACCAACCAAGACCTCGTTCCGTCCCCGCGTAGCTCACGAAGCCCGGATTCTTCTCCGAACGTTTAGACGTTTGTTCCAAGTACACAGCGGAACTGTGTGCTGAGGGGCGCGACTCCGTTAGAGCAAAACAACGCCAATACCAACGCGGGGACGGCAGACGAGGGTACAAATTCTGAAAGGCAACAACCACATGGCTACACTTGGAACCACAGCACAACTTGATAGCGCCCTTCGCAGAGAATTCAGCGGAATAGGCGCAAGACCAAAACCAGAAACCAAAATGACCGATGTAATCGCAGCACTAGCAACCCTCGGAGTTACCCCCGCAATGGATGACGGTCTGCTGGTCCTTAAACAAGGTGACACCATTTTTAATACCGGGCTGGCCCTGAGGAACTTCGCCAACAGAGCAGAATTCGCGCACTTGTTTGTCACAGCGGCCGACAACCCGCACGACTGGACGACCGCAATGAAATTGGATTACATCCGTGAGCATGGCGCTGACGCATGGGCGCGAAAATCTAATGCTCCAGTCCTAACCCCGGCTGTGGGCGTACTCGATCAAAACATGAGCTACGCCGATTACCAGAACCTGACGCGAGCAGAACGAGTAGCGTTTATCCGAGAATTTGGCGCGGATGCAGTTTCCCGTATCCATACTAAAAAGAGAAAGTAATGCAGCAAGGTTCCGTAGAGCAAGCCATCGAACTGGCAAAAGTTCGTTGGGCGGCAATCTGGCCATTCGATCTCGACGCAGATGCGTGGGAAACTCTATTCGCGGAACACCGCGCAACTGATATTTTGCAAGCAATTAAGCAAACGCGGCAGACAAGAGCAAAAGACCCGGCAGCCGTTTTCCAGTCCCTGCTTTATTGGCTGGGCCGACTCGAAAGGGAACGCGCCGAAAAAGAAAACCTCACTTGGCCGCCGTCCGACATACAACGAAATTAAGATTCCCTCTGGCGCTTCGCCTTTCTCCCGCCAGAGGAAGGGGCAGCCGCACAAGTACGGCTGCCCACGTCCACGAAAGGCAATAGATCAAAATTTGAAAGGCAAAAATGTCAGATACTCCAGTAATTAAAATTCAGACTACCGCATCCGATGAACTTCCCGGCGGTCAGCGACCATTACAAACCGACTCCTTAAAATCAACCCACGGATTCGATAGCGCGAATCAAAACAGCCTATCGTTCTGCCGTGGCACCAACGTAGATGCAGGATCAGCCAACTTAGACAGCAAAGTTAAGCCAGCCGAAAACAACCGCGAAAATGCGACCGTTTCCGGCGCGGCAGTGCAAGGCCGTCAGCAAGAGCGCGCGCGGCAGGTAGATCACAAGGTAATCGAAGGCTCTAACGGCGCTGGTTCCGATTACCGCGTGCATGGCGACTGGGCAAAGGCGAGTTTGGACAAGGCGGCCGACAATGGCGGACCGCGCCAACCAGTGGGACAATTCCCGCTAAGTGGCCCGGACTCCCGCGCCGTCAGCCGCGCAGAGCTTTACTGGTAACAATGACAACGGCAACTAAGCCCCAGGTACTTGTCACTCCGCTCTGTGGTTTAGAACGGGATGGATGGCTGAACCCTACTCTGCTTATGGCGTTGCTTGAGATGCAGCGTGATTCGCGTTTCGAGGTAACGGTGGAGCTTGCCTTGGGGCTGACTCCAGTCGATTACGCTAGAAACCAGTGCGTTGCCGTGGCAAGGAATCGTAAATTCGATTGGTTGCTGATGATTGACAACGATCAAACCATTCCTCCGAACGTCCTAAACATCGTTGCAGAGGCAACCCCACAGATAGACGTAGTGGGGTTGCCTTGTGGCATGAGCAAGAATGGTGGCCGCTCGTTTCAATTGAACTGCGATTTTATTCCCGGTATGACTGACGGCAACTTCATGGGACTGTCGAAGATGGGCAGCGGAGTCCTACTGCTCCGTAATACCGTATGGGAGCGACTTCCCAAGGGACCTTGGTTCCGCACGCTCACCAACGACGATGAATTGTTGCAGGTAAAGCAAAGCGAAGATTTATTCTTCTGCGACCTTGCACGCTCTGCTGGTTTGAAATTGTGGGCGCATCGCATGGGTAGCGGCCATCTAAAAACCACCGACCTTACGCAGTTTGCAATCAAACGCTAAATCAAGTTCCCCGCGTATTCCTCGCGGGAGTGCCAGCGCAGAATTAATGCCTCCACGCTGGCACACAGGGCAGCCTATGCGCCTTCCATCGCTGGGCTGCCCGATCTTTTACAAGTTCGGCCTTGATTCCTTCATGGCCGCGCATTCGCGGCGAACCTGCCGGAATGCAACAGAGCAACCTCGCGGCTTCCATCGTGAGGTTGCTCGATCTTTATGCCTACATATCAAGAAGTAGCAGAGTATCAGCGGATGACTCGCATTTCGCAGCATCCCCAAGAGACCGCACGCCAGATATCCGCAAAACAATTTAGGCCGACCGAGGAAAACGATGGGATTAAGCAACGAAAATCCGAACCCGCAGACGCAAGTTAGCGAGTCTTACGCATTTGAATTGGACGCGATGAAAGCCAAGCGTCTGGCCAGCCAATTGTTTCAATACGAGCACAACCCAGACCCATGCGAAGCACGAAACCCAGCGCATCCCGGCGCAACGACAGTACGCACCCTGATACCACTGCGAGTGCGCGTAGATAGCGCGTGTGCCGACCATAACAGCCGCGTTTCTGGTCACGGTGCTGTAGCGCAATGGGAGCACACATGGAAGGGAAAATCGTGACCGTCAGAGAAGTTGCAGCACTTGAGCAAGTGTCTACACGCATGGTGCAACGTTATTGCCGCGAAGGATTCCAAGGTCACATATTGCCATCCATCCGCGTGGGTAAGTCTCTTGTGATTGCAGAATCCGATTACCGTGCATGGCGCATTGCGTGCGGATTCGAGCAACCTGAGCCGGAACCACAGCCCCAGGTATCGCAGCCTGAGGAGTCCTTACAGCCGATAGCGCCGCCAGCGCCGATGTATCCGCCGTGGCCGCTAGCGGCCGATCCGCACGGAGAGCTTACGAACGGCCCTTCGGAGCATAGCCGCAATTGGCCGCATCCGCTGGCATGCGAAGCACACCGGGCAGAACAACTACGCAGACAGATGGAACGATTACGAGGTTACGAAGATGAAAACTGAAAAAATGCTTTACTCACGTACAGAGGCTTGCGAAGTTTTAGGAGTGGGTTCTGTAACGCTTTGGAGACTCGTACAGCGCGGAGAACTGAAACCCCGATACGTTGGAGACCGTCCGATGTTCTCGCGCACGGAATTGGCACGGTTCGCAGGGATAGGCCGATGAGCGACAAACTACCGAAGTACCCGTTACTCACAGCAGGGGATAAGAACAGAATCCGGCAGGAGATTATCGACAACTGTGAGATGGTTGGCGATTGCTGGATTTATAGGGGCGCACTCGATAGGGACGGCTACGGCGTCAAGCGCTGTGGTAGACGGACACACAGCACACACCGTTTCATGCTGGCATACAGCACACGCGAGAGCTTGAACAACCGCTACGATGCTTGCCACGATACAGCCCTTTGCCCTTATAAGGCTTGCTGCAATCCAGCGCACCTGTTCTGGGCTACACACTCGGACAACTGCAAACAACGGGAAGATAAAACCCGAGAACTTAAGAGCATGTTCAAGTTCTGGGAAACGCACGCATGGATTGAAAGTGTATTCCGTACACCCGCTTATGACCCGAGCATCAACCCTTGCATTGCCCGTCTCAACCGTGGACGCATCGAAAGACCAGACCAGTCCCCAACGGATTTTGAGGCAGAGGAAACACGGAGTTTTCAGCTAAACGCACGAAAACAAGGGCTTGCCAGTGTGGATTCAGAGGAAGAGGGACAGGGCAACCACGGCACTCCAGTGCATCCCTATAGCATCCCAGTGGTTCCCTCTGGCATTACCATCTGACTCTAGGTCGATATCCTGTATTCCGTACACCTGCATTACCCTTGGTAAACCTTTGGCATAAACCAGTTGCATAATTACTGGATTAGAACACCTGCATTACCTCTTGCCTTACCTCTAGGTTCACTCCTTGGATTGGGCGAATTTACAACTGTACGGTATACATCCTGCACCACCCCAGCAATTCCCTTCCCCGTTGCTGGGCGATCTTATGACCAACTCAAGCTGGCACACTGCGAACGAAGCAGCGGCCTATCTGCAAGTTAAACCCGCCACACTGCTCATGTGGGCGCGTGAAGGAAAAGTTAAGGGATACATCCTTTCCGGCACCCGCCGTCACGTATGGCGATTCCAGACAACCGACCTTGATGCTATGCTTACCGCGCCGTCCATTGCGCCCACGGAGAAAATTCAATGAGCGCACGGCATGGTAGTGGAAGCGTAGTACTCGACAAGCGCAGCAACGTCTGGAACCTCTTCTTCTGGGAGAACGGTAAGCATCGCTCACGGAAGATTGGAACCCTGACGCAGTACCCAACGAAGAAAGCAGCACTACGGGCAGCCGATGCAACCCGCGATGTTGTTAGGACAGATGGCCCACAGGTAAGCAGTCTCATCGAAGGCTATCGACAGGAAAAGATGCCAACCCGCAGCGCAACCCGCCGGTCGTATGAAAGCTGGATCAAGTTGCACATCGTCCCGAAGTTTGGAAAGTGTGAACTGTCCGAGCTACAGGCGCGGCCGGTCGAATTGTGGCTAGGCACTCTGGCACTGTCACCTAAGAGCAAAGCGCACATCCGTGGACTGCTTAGTACCCTTTGGGATTACGCGATGTGGCGCGGCGACGTGGCCACCCAGCGCAACCCGATGGAACTCGTAACGATCAAGGGCGCATCCAAACGAACAAAACTACCGCGCAGTCTCACGGTAGAGGAGTTTCAAGGATTCGTTCGTCACCTTCAGCCACCATTCAACCTGCTAGCACTCCTCTGTGTGAGTCTCGGATTACGCATCAGCGAAGCACTCGCCTTGAAATGGGATGACGTGGATTGGCTGGGCGCAAAGCTGAGAGTGGAGCGCGGCATCGTGTGCCAGAAAGTGGATGAGACGAAAACGGCAGAATCGCGCAAGCAGATGACGCTTGATGCGGGACTGCTGGAAGTCCTCAAGACGTGGAAGCAGACCACGAAATTCCCAGAGCAGAGCGATTGGATATTCGCCAGTCCGTTCAAGCTGGGAAGATTGCCTTGGTCTTATCCGTGGGTCTGGATGGTGTTCCAGAGCGCTGGGATGGCCGCTGGCATCGGCAAACTGGGAACGCACACCATGAGGCACACCTTCCGTTCGTGGCTGGATTCGGTCGGTACACCGGTCGGTGTACAGCAGAAGCTAATGCGCCATGCGGACATCAGGACAACGATGCAGTATGGTGACGCATTCGCGGACGATATGACCGCAGCGAGTGGGAAAATCGCTTCTCTAGCCTTAAATAGCAGGTGAGCAGCAGGGAGCGCACGCTAAGTTATTGAAAAATATGGCGGAGAGAGTGGGATTCGAACCCACGTTACCCTTTCGAGTAAACACGCTTTCCAAGCGTGCGCCTTCAGCCACTCGGCCATCTCTCCGGCGAAACCTCAGGAAGACGATAACGTAAGGGAGCTATCGCCCGCGCAAATCGGCGTAGAGCAATGCCGGTTCGCGCTTCAATTCATTCTATGGGCGTGCGCGCATGAGTGCAAATTGACCACTGTTATTTTGGATTAATCGCGATTGAATGGGGAAGAGAAAAGTCTAAGAAAGTTTTGGTGCGGCTAGGGTGTTGGTCCCGTCGGAATTCGAAGAAGCGTCCGGCATACTCGATGATGCGGCGCCGGCTGCAGCGCTGGCAGCGGAGATATTGACGGCATCTACACTCGGAGAGGCGGGCGAAGGAACGGGCGGCGGCTTGACGCCATCCACGACGTGATGACTCAGACAATAAAGCGCAAGTTCTAGTCGATCGGCAACGCCTAGTTTGTCATACACCTTGCGCAGATAATTTTTCACGACCTGTTCGGTCGTGCCCACGCGAATCGCAATTTCTTTATTCTTCATGCCCTGGGTTACGCAGGAAACGATTAGCGTCTCCTTGGGCGTGAGTTGAACTTTTGGGCGCGCTCCAGAAGGGCGCAAGCTATGGCCGCGATAAGCTTCCATGACCCAATGGATGGCCTGGTTTTCCAACCACGGTTCGCCGGCAACAACCTTGCGGAGACATTCGATCAACAGTTCCGGCTCGACCTCGCGTGACAAGATGCCATGAGCTCCGCGGCGAAACAAATCGAGCGTTAGCTGCTCATCCGACGCGGGCGTGACCACAACGATTTTCAGTTGCGGCGCTTGTCGCAGAAGTTCGGTGACTGCTTCAACCGGATTAGGCGCTAGCGCCGACTCAAAAATCAGAACATCGGCGGAAAACTTGGTTACAGCAGATTGTGTCTGAGATAAAGTTTCTGCCTGACCGACGACGCGAATGTCATCTTCGAGTGCGAAGATTTTGCGCAGGCCGGCGCGGAAGATAGCCTGGGTATCGGCCAGGATCACGCGAATCAGCTGGCCGTTGCCAGTGTTTCCGTGGACGCCGTGATTTTCTCCCACACTAATTGAAGTGCCAGCCATCAGTTTTCTTGCACCTATGCCCGCTCAAAATGGTATTCGTCAATCACTACGCCAACGCCGCGACGGCCCTGATCTTCAAAACTGCGAACCACACGGCCATGACAATCAATCTGTACATCACGACGCGAACCCACAACTTCTCCGGGAAGCATGATGGTGAAATCCACCATCGAACCCACGGGCACGTCGCGATCCATCGCGAAGAGCACGCCGTTAGCGGAAATATTTTGTGTCTCCGCGGCACAAGCTCCGCTCTGCGACATAACCTCCACCGCCAAGTGCAGAGGAAACCGCGGGGCGCTTTGCATCGCGGCGTAGTGCTTGCCCTCTGACTGCGGCGGACTCGTCAGCTCTTTGCCTGCCTCGGCTGCCACGGCGCGATTGAACCTTTCTTCCTCGAACTTTACGTTGACTTAGAGGCAGCGTACACCGGGGAATCAGGTGTGCAAAGTTACTGAAGTCATGGAACCGAAGGGTGCTAACTGCTTGTGGATGAGTGAATTACAAGGTAATCACATAAGGCTGTCGAATAGCAGAATAAATGCCTCAGAACAGGCGCGAAGCGCTCGGCGCTTTCTAAGTTGAAGGGAAACAATGCATGTAGCACTGCTTTAAAACTTGGTCACTTCGGTGAAATTGAAATCGCGGATTTTCATGGCCGGCACGACCATATCGAACGATTCTTCGCCGCACGAGCGCAGCGGGGCGCTCATCGCTTCCACGTTCGAGAGCATGTGGATGAGGCTCTCATTGAAACGGAAGTTACGGACTCCCTGTTTTATTCGTCCGTTTTCCACCAGGAATGTTCCGTCGCGAGTCATGCCAGTGACAATCTTTTCGTAAGGATCGACTTCGCGGATATACCACAGCCGAGTGACCAGCACGCCGCGCTCGGTTGAGGCGATCATCTGAGCGAGAGTTTTCGGATCTTGGGGCGACGCAAAAACAATGTTCAGCGGCATCTCGCCCATTTCGTTGGGTAAAGGGAATCCGTGGCCTGTAGCTTCGATAGGGCCGGCTTTATCTTTATGTTCAGAGCGCTTCATGCGTTCGGCAGTGGCACGAGCATAGACCACTCGCTTTACGACTCCGTTTTCAACCAACGGTAATCGCATGCGCCGCATACCTTCGCCATCGAAGGGAGAACCTGTTTGCAATGGATGCGCGACGTCGTCCCAAATGGTGATGTTCTCTCCGAATAATTTGTTGCCAATGCGTCCAGTGAGGAAGGAACGCTGATCGAGAATGGCCATGCCGGAATAATCCCAGAACATGAAGCCCACGATATCGAGCGCGGCGGAGGGCTCGAGGATTACCGTGTACTTCCCTGCCGGAATCTCCCCCGGATCCGCGGAGTCGAGCGTCTTCTTCGCGGCCACCTCGGCCATGTGGAGAGGATCGAGGTTGCTAACATCGGGCGAGTTGGCCTTCTGCCATCCCGAAGAATCCGCGCCCAGCATGGTGATCGAGACCTCAGCAAGCGTCTGAGTATGCCAGTCGCTCAAACCCCGCGAATTGAAAATGCCTTCGACGGATTCGGAAATTGAGTAGATGCCGGCGGTCGCGAGCTTGTGGCTTTTAGCGACCTCAACAATCTTCTTTACTCCCGCAGCACGTAGCTGCGGAGTGATAGATGCGGTCTGTTCGAAATACCGCGTGGGGATAAGGGGCCCGCCTGTGCTAGCGGCTTCCCGTGAATCGGGCATGGGTAAAAGATCCGAGTCAGGATGCTGCACCTTCGCTAGCCCTTCCGAAGATTCGACTACCCGCCGCAAGCTGTCGTCATCAAACTTGTTGGTAGTGGAACGGGCCGTCCGTCCGCCGAACACAGAGCGCACGGAGACGATATGGTTTTCGTCCTCGACGTTTTGATGGATAGTGTTGTTGGCAAAGCGAGTGAGCGCGAAGCGTCCGCCGGAGAAAAGAACTTCGACTTCATCGGCAGAAGACAGTTTTTTGATGCGATCGACAATGTCGGCAGCTTGGTCCTGAGTTAGCATTCAGCAGTTTGCAATTAGCAATTAGCGGCGAACCGATCGGCGCCCACTTTCTGTAGCAACGCCGTTAACATTCTTCTCACCTCGAGGAGATACTGGCTCATTCTGCGATAGTCTTCGTCCGACAAATACCCCAAGTCCCTCGACAGCAAAGGGTGATAATCAAGTTCACTGGCGGATCCCGAAGCTATGTACAAAACCCTCAGCAATATTAGCTCCCATTGAAGCACTGCACCTGCGCATTTGGCTCTTGAGGCCATACATTTCTTCCCGAGGGAATCTTGGCTGTAACCTTGTAAACGTCCAGCGTCAAGAGATGACTTTTCTCCCAAACGTTAAGTCGTCTAAAGTCTTTCATAAGGCACCTCGCCTTGAGGTCCCAATGCTAATTGCCAACTGCTAATTTCTTCTGTGACAGATGTCACATTCCCCGATACGCGCTTCCCACCTTGATTCCTCGAAAGCGCGACGGTGCTGCGCCATGCCCTGTGCCCATTACCTGTTGCGGCTGGCCCTTGCCGCAATTCGGCGTGCCCCAGAGAGTCCACTCATCGCGGGAGCAGATCGCGTCCAACGAATTCCAGAACTCGGTTGTGATTCCGGAATACGACGGATTCTTCACCATGCGAATGCGCTTGCCGTGTTTGATCTCCCATCCGATTTCGCAACCGAATTGAAAATTGTAGCGCCGGTCGTCGATTGACCATGAGCGATTGGTCTGCAGCAGAATGCCATGATCAGTAGAAGCGATCAGTTGTTCCAGACTCAAGGGCTTCTCGCCAGGAAGCAAGCTGATATTAGTCATGCGAATCATCGGCAGACGGTTCCAACCTTCGGCGCGAAGCGTTCCTCCTGATCGGTTTTCGCCGATAGTATGCGCGGTCTCGCGTGAACTGAGGTATCCAGTGAATAATCCGTTAGTGATGATTGGCGTGCACTGCGCGGGCACGCCTTCGTCGTCATACGCGAAAGTCCCCAGGCCCGGACCGTGCTCCTGGCGCGCATCAGCGACAACGTTCACCATCTCGCTGCCGTAGCGCAGCGTCCGCAGTTTGTCGAGCGTCAAGAACGACGTGCCAGCGAAATTCGCCTCCATGCCCAGGACGCGATCGAGTTCGATGGGATGTCCGATGGATTCGTGGATCTGCAATCCCAGCTGAGAACTATCAAGAATGATGTCGAACGTGCCTTCGGGGCACTGTTCCGCACGGTGCAGGGCAACCGCTTCCTCCGCAATCCGGCGGGCATTCTCCACGAGTTTCAACTCGTCGATCAACTCGTAGCCCTTGTTCTGCCAGTGTCCGCCAAAAGAATTGGGATAAGAACGTTTCTGAATTTCATGTCCGGCGAACGCATACGCGGTGTAACCTGCGCCGGCAGAATATTTCGTCTGATGGATGTCGCTTCCCTCCGACGATAGAAACCATTGTTCCTCGCGATTGAAATTAAGGTTCGCCTCGGCGAGCGTGATGCCGGCGACGGCGCTCAGTTCGGAGTCGACCTTCAACAGCAGCGCAATGTTTGCCTCGACTGAAGTAGTGAATGGATCGATGGCATAGGGTGTAGTCCACTCCGCGATGACTGGTTTTTCCGGAGCCAGGCGAATATCGTGCTGTTTCACTTCCGCCGACGCGCGGGCAATTTCGACAGCGCGAGCCGCGGTGGCTTCGACGCCGGACCGCGATAGATCCTCCGAAGCTGCAAATCCCCACGCGCCATCGGCAATCACGCGCACGCTTATCCCTACAGATTCAGAATCGGACGCGCTGCCCACTTTGCCGTTCTTCGTCGTGAGCGCGCGGCTTCGCTGGCTCACGATGCGCGCATCGGCGTAGCTCGCCCCGCGCATTGTGGCGATGTTCAAAGCCCAATTGGCAATTTGCTTCATGCGGAGATTCAAATTTACCACGGAGAAAGTTATTCAAGAATCCATCGGCAGGACAAAACGTCTACGGCGTGACCCGAGCCAAATCGAGCGCCTGCCTCACCGCCAGCAATTCCTTCAATAGTTCGCGGAGCTTCGTAGAATCCAGCGCATTGGCCCCGTCAGACTTTGCCTCCTTCGGATTGTCATGCACTTCGAGGAAAACGCCGTCTACGCCGGTAGCGACCGCAGCGCGCGCCAGCGCCGGGATGAATTCAGGTTGTCCGCCACTGACGGTTGGGCTTTTGTCATCGGCTTGCGCAGAGGGGAGCTGCACGGAATGTGTCGCATCAAATACCACCGGGGCAAATTTCTGCATGATAGGCAGCGATCGCATGTCCACGACGAGATTGTTGTAGCCGAAACTGGTGCCGCGCTCCGTCAGAAAAACTTTGGGGTTACCGGCTTCGCGGCACTTTTCCACCGCGTGGCGCATATCCCATGGGGAAACGAATTGGCCTTTCTTGATGTTAACGGGTCGACCGCTGAGCGCCGCTGCAACTACAAGATCCGTCTGGCGGCAGAGAAACGCTGGAATTTGCAGGATGTCGACAGCGTCCGCTACGTTTGCAACGTCGGAGACTTCGTGGACATCCGTGAGCACCGGGACGCCGAGCTGGTCTTTAATTTTTTTCAAAATGCGGAGGCCTTCCTTTACTCCAGGCCCGCGAAAGCTGCGAATCGAAGTGCGATTTGCTTTGTCGTAACTGGCCTTGAAGATGAAGGGAAATCCGAGCGCCTTGGTCACGCCTTTGATAATCTCTGCCATGCGAATGGCGTGCTCTTCGCTTTCGATCACGCAGGGACCAGCAATCAGAAACAGATTGCCCGAGCCAATTTGGACGTCGCCGACTTTGAAGGAAGCGATCAAAAGCAAAGCCTTTCACCGCGAGGGGCGTTGAAACGAAAACGGATAAAACTCAGTGAGCTATTCCTTCTCAGAGCACAGAGAAATATCCCGGTAGACCTCTGTTTCACTGTCTCGCTACCTTTTCTGGACGATGAAACATCTCAACCGCAACCGTCTCTTTTTCCGCACGGCGTTTCGAGCCATGCCTGTATGCAGCAGCAATGAATGAGCTAAATAATGGATGGGGCTCGAGAGGCTTCGATTTGAACTCGGGATGAAACTGGCAACCGATGAAATGCGGATGCTCCGGCAGTTCGACCATTTCCACGTAGGTCCCATCTGGGGTCGAGCCTGAAATGCGCAGTCCCGCAGCAACCATTGGTTCTTCGTATTCGCGATTGAATTCGTAGCGATGGCGGTGGCGCTCACTGATTTCCAGCTTGCCGTAAATTTCATGCGCCAGCGTGTCGGGCTCGATCTTGCACGTCCACGCGCCGAGTCGCATAGTACCGCCCAGTTCCTCAACACCCCGCAGTTCGCGAAGTTTATAGATCACTCGATGCGGCGTTGCAGGATCAAACTCGCTCGAATTTGCTTCCGCCAGTCCAACCACGTTGCGGGCAAACTCGACACACGCGGTTTGCATTCCAAGGCAAATCCCAAAGTATGGGACCTTATTTTCGCGCGCATAATGAATAGCGATCAGCATGCCTTCAATGCCGCGCTTGCCAAAGCCGCCAGGCACTAGAATCCCGTCATAGCCCTCAAGCTGCGCGTTATTGGTATTGCCCTCTCCGTTCTCAAGGCCCTCTGCCTCGATCCAGTTCACTTGAAGCTTTAGATTGTGGGCCAACGCACCGTGCACCAAGGCTTCTTTCAGCGACTTGTAAGAATCTTCGTACTCGACATACTTGCCGACAATCCCAATCGTGACCGTATCTTTCGGGTTGTATACGCGATGCACAATATCTTCCCACTTCGAAAGATCGCGATCTCTCGCTTCAATGTGCAAATATTTCAAAACCAGCGTATCCACACCCTCGTTAGCGAACACGAGCGGCACTTCGTATACCGAAGCCACGTCTTTGGCGGTAATGACTGCTTCTTCCTGCACGTTGCAGAAGAGCGCAATTTTAGACTTCAGATCTTTCGCGAGAAAACGGTCAGTGCGGCAGAGAAGTATGTCGGGCTGAATCCCAATGCTGAGCAACTCCTTCACCGAATGCTGCGTGGGCTTGGTCTTCAGTTCCTGCGCGGCGGCGATGAACGGGACCAGGGTTACATGTACAAATAGGGTGTCTTCGCGGCCTAGTTCCTGGCGCATTTGGCGGATTGCTTCCATGAAGGGCAGAGACTCGATGTCGCCCACGGTGCCGCCGATTTCGACGATAGCTACGTCGACGTCCTGTGCGACTTTCTTCATGGCACTCTTAATTTCGTTGGTCACGTGCGGAATCACTTGCACGGTTTTTCCCAGATAATCACCGCGGCGCTCTTTAGCGATGATCTGCTCGTAGATTCGGCCGGTAGTCCAGTTATTGTCGCGAGAAAGTTTGGCGTGCGTGAAGCGTTCGTAGTGGCCGAGGTCGAGATCGGTTTCGGCGCCATCGTCGGTCACGAAGACTTCTCCATGCTGAAACGGCGACATCGTGCCAGGATCGACGTTCAGATACGGATCGAACTTCATCAGGTTAACTTTCAATCCACGGCTCTCCAGCAGACAACCGATGGAAGCCGCGGCCAGTCCCTTGCCCAGGGAAGACACAACTCCGCCCGTTACAAAGATGTACTTCGCTGGCATCTGTTCCTCGCTTTAAATTGTGTTTGAAGAATGGTGCAGGTGGGGTGCACGATCAATTATGGCAGAAGAGGCCTGTGGAAAGAAATAGAAGAATGTGAGCGCGTTGACTATCCCCGCGTTGTGGGCGAAAATGAATTGGGTAGTTCCCTCGATCCCGAGGTCTCGGGTTTTATTACCAATCGTGGGCCTGTGGCGCAGCTGGGAGCGCGCTTCCATGGCATGGAAGAGGTCGTCGGTTCGATCCCGACCAGGTCCACCATATTTTCAGGTCTGTTCTTTCGCAACGTGTACGAACCCCCACAAATACCTCCCAGGTTAACCGGGGCTCCGTTGCGGAAAGCGCGCTGTCTACCCCGCCGCGAGGATTCCATTCTCTTCAAGCAGATCTGGTCGCGGGCGTGCCGGTCGGTTGGTCTTTCTGTGGTGAGTCGATCTTTGCCAACATGCTGTAAAGGGTCGTCCTTGAAATTCCAAGCACCTCTGCAGAGCGGCTCTTATCTCCGCCCATGCGCTCTAATACCCGCACAAGATGGCGCTGCCCAACTTCTTCCATCGACAGCAGCTTGTCATCGTCAAGATGCGTGAGCACTGGTGTCTTGTGAAGATGCGGCGGAAGATCTTTTGCATCGATGACAGTTCCCTCGACCATCATGCAGGCTTTTCCAATGATGTTTTCCAGTTCCCGCACGTTCCCTGGCCAATCATGACGACCCAGAAGAGCTTGCGCCCGACGCGTCAGGCCTCTTATCGGCTTATCATATTGGGTTGCAAATTTTTCGATAAAGTACCTTTGCAACAAGGGGAGGTCTTCTTTGCGGTCAACAAGGTTCGGCAATTTAATCTCGAGCATGGATAAACGGTAATAAAGATCTTCGCGAAACGTTCGCTCGCGTATAAGGGAACGTAAGTCCTTGTTAGTTGCGGCGATGAAGCGCACGTCTACCTTCCGAACCGCCGTCGAGCCTACTCTTTGCACTTCCTGATTTTGCAGCACCCTTAGCAGTTTGGCCTGGCCCGCGAGCGGCATATCTCCAATTTCGTCCAAGAACACAGTTCCTTGATGGGCATATTCAAAGAGTCCCACCTTATCCTGAGTAGCACCGGTAAACGCTCCGCGGACGTGGCCGAATAACTCACTCTCAAACAGAGTTTCAACTAAAGCTGCACAGTTACATACGGCGAACGTCTTATCCGAGACGGGACTCCTCCGATGTAAGGCATGGGCTACCAGTTCCTTTCCCGTCCCTGTATCTCCCGTAATAAGAGCTGTTCTAAAATGAGGAGCTACCCGCCGTATAGCGGAAAACACATCCAAAATAAGCGGACTACGTCCGACGATGCCATCTAGCTGGAAAGTATCGACCATCTGCTGGTCGAGTTGTGTAGTGAACTTTCTGGATCGGTGTTCGCTGATCATTCTGGAGATTCGCATACGAAGTGCGCTGACATCCAGAGGCTTGGTCAAATAGTCTGCCGCTCCCTTGCGAATCGCTTCGACCGCAGATTCAGCGCTATAGTACCCCGTCATCATGATCACTTCTGTTCCAGGATCGCAGGCGACAATTTCCTCCAACAGATCCATTCCGCTTCTCTGCGACAGCATCAAATCCAGAAGAACGATTTCCGGTCGTTTCTCACGGACCATAGCGAGGCCTTCGTCAGGATCGGTAGTCGTGACAATATCGAGTCCCGGTTGCTCCAACGCTAACTTGATAAGCCCCAGATTCAGTGCTTCGTCATCGATGACTAACAGCTTGAGAACGATCTCGGAGTCGCTCATTATTGACATGCCTCGCGGTACTTGTCGGTAATACCGTCCGATGTTCCTAACACCTCTCGTGTCTTCTTTGCCAGGCCCTCGCGGGTAAACGGCTTCTGCAACAACGCAACACCGGTTTTACTATGTGATGGTGTCCGATAACGTCCTCCGCATGACGCGAGATATACAGAACTCTCATTTGCGAATGGGTCGCAGCTATCAACCATAATGACCACGCTGCACGTCATCCTTCTTCCTTTGACTATAGCACTGATGCTTTCTGTATCAGCGGTCTCACTAATCACACTTAGCATCCTAGGGTATGGCGTCGCGGATTAATGGGGACGTTCATTATTAACTGTTAGATCTGTCTTGGGTCCGCCTTAACATGGTCCAGTTCCGGTGGGAACTTGGTAGTTAAGTGCTTGCTCCAAAGCCACTCGATTTCAACGCTGTAGTTGCCGAAACAAATCGTGAACTTTTCATTGCGAAATTGATGACCCACTGCGAAGGACTGGGACTGTCGGTCAATCTTGCTGTCCTATGCTTGGTGCAGCTGCTTTTACTTCGTTCGCAGTGGCTTGGAAGGGTTCGCTCTCGGACCATACGGGGACTGACGGCAGAAAGAGCGGACGGTAGTGGCGACGCATGCATGAATGACACCTGACGACTTGGAGAAAGAAAAACAGACACGCTTCATCCCGCCATGTCTTTGGTGTCGAAGAATATACTTCTTCAGACTTGCCGCAATAGGGGCAGCTGTTCAGCCCAATTCTGCGCACGACGAAGTCTCCTTTTTTTCTTTCCGCCGTTGTTCGCGAAGTAACGACTCCAGCAGATCCTCCGCCTCCTGATCACTGCAATGGGCACGGCCGGCCACGAATTGCCTCGCTTGCTCTTGGGTCAGTTTCGTTGCAGCGGGGGGGAAGTAAACTTTTTTCTTACCAACGGAAGAGGACTGCATAATCGCTACCTCGGTGCGTTTTACAAACTCCGACCACGCGCACGGGATGTCAAATCGAACTTCCGGCAATCACTTAGCTTGGCGAAACACAGCACTTTATTCTCGATCCAGTTTTGTTTGTCGCTTATGGCTACGACTGCAGCCAGGTACGGTCCCGACCCGCAATAAGCTTCTAGCATTTTCCGTTTTCACGTGCTTGCCGTCCAAGTATGGCGCCGTTAAGAAGCGCAGAGCCGATATCAGGGGGAGAGAGACCGCTGGGACTTTAGGCTCCGCGCTAGAAGTGCCCCAGTTTCTGCACCGTATTCCTCTTTGCGCATGTCCGTCCATCAGAACTTACGCCGACAGGTGTCCGTAATTGCCCGACAACTACATTAACAACTCTTCTTTTGCGATTAAGCCGAAACTAACCGTGACTAAGGAGGAGCACACAGCCTTCCGGCCAATAAATCCACGTCGCCTAGACCCAAGTATTTCGAGAGAATCTCATGAACACCCCGCTTTCACCAACATTTACTTTTTATTCGCACTCATGTGCCGACCTTGGATGTCTGCACTGAAAAAGGAGTATCCGCCGAAGCGGTCATCAGCCTTTTTCCTTGGACCTTCGGGGTTTGATAGTTGTAAGCCCTCGCCATGCGATACACGGTGGTTTTCCCGATTCCCAACAAACGTGCCGCGAGGAGATAATTCCCGCCGCACTTGTCTAGAGCGTCACAAATTACCCGACGTTTCACCTCCTCCAAGGGAAGAATAATCCCGAGTGGTTCTCGTATCGTCTTCAAGAAGATGGTCATAGCGTCTCCTAACTGACTTATCTACTATGTTTCGCAGGATGCGTGATCAGTGTTTTGGCAATCGACGTTGGCGATCTAATAACGGTCAGGCGACAGCCACTGCCCTGGGCTTTTAAGAAGCTGTCGATGCTCTGTATCAGCCGCGAGCCCACCTCCTCTGGCATTGCCATCGACCGGAAAAAACGTGGGCGCTTCGTATCATTACCTCCTTACCTTAGCGCTAGGACGTTTGGGCACTTGCAACTTATACCTCGGAGGAAAGGCTGTCTATCCGGACTTAGCTCGACATTTGTCAGGATTTGTCTGACGGCAAACGTTTTCGTCAGAACAGTGGAACCGCTAGGCCCTCCGTTCGGTTTCAACATTTAACATGCCGGTCTCAAGTGCGTATCGGACAACGTCTGCGCGAGTGCGCAAGCCCAGCTTTTCCCGGATTCGCGCCCGGTAGGTCTCGATGGATTTTCGACTTATGTTCAGCCGCACGGCTATCTCCTTGAGTGTATGGCCGTAGGCAAGCATGGTGAGAACCTGCTGCTCGCGCGGGCTGAGCAGTTTCGTACCACTTTCTGCTTGTCGAGCGAGCAGCTCATACAATTCTTCACTTAAATTCGGATCGATAAATCTCCGGCCGCGGGAAGCAGCACGAATCGCGCTGAACAACTCTCGAGGCGTAGCCCGTAAGAGCACGTATCCCAAGGCTCCCGCTGCCAGTAATAATCCCAGGTAAGCATGGTGGGTTTCACGGCCGAGAATGACGATTCCGGCTTGAGGAATTTCTTTGCGAATAGAGCCTATCAAACGTACACAGCTTGGCCTGGTTGCTTCGGCGAAAACGATGACAACATCGGGCCTCAGCTTGGCCGCTTGCTGTATTGCATCATCGCTGCTGGTTTCTCCTCTAACTTCAAGTCCTGCTTCTGATGAAAGCAGATGCGTTAATCCTAGACGGGCAATCGTTTCGTCACTAATTACTAGCAGCGTAATCGCTGAAGGCAAACTCACTCCCTGTTTTCGGCTATCACTATCCCACACCGTGCCGACTACGTCTGCCGGGTTGATGCTGTCAGGCAGTGCCTGACGTACGAGCACCATGGGCACTGATCAGCGGTGGCACACTTATCACGTGCCGGACCGATGTGTAGCGGTTAATGTGACTGTTTTCAAAAATGGATACTTGACACAGTCGACTCGCGCAGCCAATAGCCGATGAAATTGCGCGTTTGCGCACGCTTGAAATTATTCGCTGACTACTAAGATACTAGGGAAAACTGTGAAATGTTATTCATCATTCGGATATGAGTTGTAACAGAAGGATGGGGGTCTATCCCGCTTTAGTTGAGGAGAACTTGCGTTCGGGAATCCAAAGGATTCCAGCCATTTTCACCAATTCGGCCAAAGACTGTGCTTGCATTTTGTCCATAGCGCGGCTACGGTGAGCTTTTACCGTGTTTTCTGTGATCCCAAGCTCAGATGCGATCTGCTTATTGAGCATGCCCAGGACGACCATGCCGACAACTTCGCGTTCGCGCGGCGACAATGACGCGAAGCGCTCGCGCAACGCCACAAGTTCCGACTCTCGTTGGCGTCTCAGCCGATCTCGTTCCAGTGCCACGTGGATTGCATCCAGCAGATCCTGATCGCGGAACGGTTTGGTGAGAAACTCAACCGCTCCCGCCTTCATAGCTCGCACGCTCATGGGAATGTCGCCATGCGCAGTGATAAAAATGATAGGAATGGGAATGCCAGCTTCGGATAACTGGCGCTGGAAGTCGAGGCCATTCATTCCGGGCAATCGGATATCAAGGACAAGACAGCTCGGCATGTCGGGGCGATTGCTTGAGAGAAACTCCTGCGTGGACCCGAAAAGTTCCACTTGCAAACCCAGCGATCCTATAAGGCGCTTTATTGCACGCCGAACCGAGGGATTGTCATCGACGACGAAAACCATGGATGCGGGCTCAATCATGCTGGCGGTCGGCAATCTCCTTTCGCAGTTCTTCATTAATGATAGCAAGTTGTCTCGTCCAACTCGACAACCCGACAATCCAGGTCTGAGGCCAGTGCGGTTGATCGCAGATCGGCTGCTCACGCTAACGCGGTAGAGCCTGGAACCATCGGACATCTAGTTGGGGCCTCAAAGTTACTGCAAATCTTGCCCCTGGACTGTCGAAGGCACAGCGCGAGCCGAGATTTTCCATGACACGAAACCACGTTGACGATCGTGTGCACGCGCCAGCGGCGAGTTGCGAGTTGAATCAACTGCGTCGCCAGGCGGGGAGGTTATTGGGTTTGCGGAGAAGCTACCTTTACAGCGTCGCGGCGGGATTTAGCATGGTAGAGGCATTGGTCCGCAATTTTGAGTAACCCAGCGGAGGTCGAGCCATGTTCAGGGAACGCTGCTACTCCTGCCGAGATCGTAAGCGGCCCGAGTTTTTGTTTCTTGTACAGCACCCGCAAGTGCTTCACTTCCGAGCGCAGCGCCTCCGCGCGGATGGCAGCGTCCTCGGAAGATGACTCGGGCAGGACAATGGCAAACTCCTCGCCGCCGTAGCGACAGCAAAGGTCGGTGGCGCGAAAGAAATTGAGCAACAGATCCGCAAAAGACTTGAGCACGGTATCTCCTGCGTCGTGCCCAAAAGTGTCGTTGAATTTCTTAAAGTTGTCGAGATCGAGAAAAATAATGGCTATGCTCTGTTGCTTACGGCTCGCTATTTGCAGTTCTCTTTCCAGAGATTCCTCGAGGAAGCGCCGGTTGAAGAGATTAGTAAGCGGATCACGAATCGACTGTTCGCGAAGGGCTTCGCGCAGTTTCAGGCTGGCCAGTTGAAGGCCGATCTGCGATGCCGCACTGACGGCCAACCGTTGTTGAGTGTCGCGAAAAATGTGTCCGCCGGCACCGTGTTGCAGTTGGGCTGCGCTCTCGAATTCCAGATACAACACACCCACTGTGTTCCCCTGCGCGATCATTGGTACACACAGACACTCGATAGCTGAACTCTCGCTCAAATGTCGGCAAGTGATACCACCACCCGGATGCTCACTCCAATGGGGTTGGCCACGGCGTAGGGACCAGCAGGCGTTGGCAAGGAACGTCGGTTCCGAGAGGCCGGTTGTGCCCCAGCGAGATGTTGCCTCGAGAAGGTTTCGCGACGACTGGAACAAATAGAGCGCACCAGACGCTGCCTCGGGGAAAAGCCGCTGGACCGAGTCAGCGACCACAGCGGACGCGTCTTCAATGTTTCCACTGCTCTCTAGCCAAGACCCCATTTCATTGAGCAAGGTCATCTGGCTGGTTCTGAGTTCCAACTCCTTCACCAGATGATTCAATGATTCCGCATAATGCCGTTGCGCTTCGTTCGCACGAATCTGATCCGAAACATCTTCGTAAATCAGGTATGCGCCGCTTACTCCGCTGCTCCCCAGAAGGGGGACTCCATGCAGCGCCAAGTCAAGAATCTGCCCATCTTTGCGCTTCTGTCGCACCGTGCAGTGCACCGTGTCTCCCGCGAAGATCTGCGGCATGAGATGTGCGGAGTCCGTAGCCCCCTCGTCAGGTATCGCAATGCTCTCAATATCAATCAAGGCAAGCTCGTGACGGTCGTATTGAAAAAGCTTCTCGAAGGCGAAATTCGCCAGTTCCACCCGGCCTTCACGGTCAAGAACGACGATTCCTAATGGGCTATTTTGTATCAGCGAGTCTAAATAGACAGTTTGTTCCTTTACATGAATTGCCAGGCGGTGTCGTTCACTAACTTCGGAACCTACGACCAGTCCAACCGCGGATAGCACCAGCATAAACAGAGCGATTTTGGTGAATACGAACGCAGTCGGCGGGAACAAATGCATCGCAACTATAATTCCAAAATTCAGCACCGCGAGGCCAGTAACAACTCGACGGACTCCCTGCCGCATCGCGATCCAAATAATCGGAATGAAACACATATAAAAGCGGCCATAGCGCTCACTGGCGCCAAACATCGCGCAGCACACTGCGAATATCGTTAAAGCCTGGCCACAGGCTTCGGTGAGCGCACCAAAAGTGAAGTGTTTCCTATTAGAACGTCCTTTGGTTGGTGGCACCTGGGAGGCGGGCGAGAGCCACCTGCGAACGTGCGGCAACACATGGACGAGAAGAAACGGTGCGATACCCACCAAGCCGATCGCGTCACCCAAGAACCACTCGATTGCGGCCGCATCGTATTCATGCCAACTAATGCTGTGATCTCCAATCAAGCATGCGACACCAATAATTGTTGCTCCTACGGCCGCAACCGCACTGACATAGATGTAGCGGACGACGTCTTGGCGGCGGCGCAGTCCAAGGTCGATTTGCAGAGGGCCGCGCAACACATACGCTGCCGTACCATAGCAAATCGCAATTCCTACTGCATCAACCGTACTGCTGAAATACGTGAGAGGCTGGGCATAAATAATCCTGCCAGCAAAAGCGACGGAGAAACAGGCCAGAAGTGCGTACCATGGGCTGACACCCAACGTGAGCGCCATGATCAGACCAATGGCGGGGTACCAGGCAACGAATCCAATGCGAGAAAAGAAGATGACTTCAGGCCGGTTCAGCAGCAGGTACAGCAGCACGAACGAGACGGAAACCACAGCGTGGCGAATAATCAGGCGTTTCGAAGGCATCAAATGATCTCGGTTTCTGCAATTTGTGCGAATCCACCGTTTACTGCAACGCGCAACACCCAACCAATAGTTCCGCAACAGTTTCATCCCACCGACGCGGCATTGGCTCGAAAAGCCGGAATAGTTCCAGCACGGTTGCTCGCCAGGAGTTTCCCAATGGTCTGCGGGTCTGCAGGTTTGGAAAATAGATAGCCCTGCGCCAGTTCACAGCCAGCATGTTTGAGCAGATTCAACTGCGCTTCGGTTTCAACCCCTTCCGCAATTACCGACAAGCCGAGATTGTGGGCAAGCATGACGATGATGCGCACAATTTCGTGAGTCTCGTGGTCGCTGTCCATGCGCGAGACAAAGACCCGATCGATCTTTAAGGTATTCACGCGAAAACTCTGCAGCCGGCTCAACGAAGAATATCCCGTGCCAAAATCATCGATGTCCAATCCAACGCCTAGAGTTTTCAGTTCCGCAAGCATGGCAGCAGACCGTGCAGGATCGGCCATTGCGATGGTCTCGGTGATTTCCAGTGCTACGCATCGAGGATCCATGCCGCTTTCCTGAAGAAGGCGGCCGATCTCAGACGCGAGATCATCCTGGGCAAATTGTTTGGGACTGATATTGACGCTCATGAAAAGCGGCGGATCGGACGGGAAAAGTTGCTGCCAGGAACGAAGCTGCCGGCATGCTTCAGGAATGAGCCGGCGGTTAATCGCCAGGATGATTCCAGTCTCTTCGGCGAGCGGGATAAATTCATCCGGCATCACAATCCTTTCGGGGCGTTGCCATCGACTGAGGGCCTCGAAGCCGACAATTTGCCGGTTACCCACCGACACGATCGGCTGGTAGTAAACGAGGAACTCACTCCGGTCGACAGCCTTACGTAGCTCAGCCTCGAGTTGCAAGCGCTTGAGAGCACTTGCGTGCATGGCATTGTCGAACACTTCGCATCGAGCTTTCCCTGAGCTCTTGGCCCGATACATCGCAATTTCCGCGTCCCGAAGCACGTCCTGCGGATCGACGCTTGTATTGCCGCTGAAAGCGATGCCAATGCTGACGGCAACCACTATGTCATGACCGTTCACGCTAAACGGCGGGGCCAGCCTTTCCTGAATTCGCTCGGCAATTCGGATGGCGTCACTCGGATTTCGCACTTCTTCTGCAAGCGCCACAAATTCGTCGCCGCCAGGACGGGCGAGCGTGATGTCGCCGAGAGTAGGATATTCATGCGCGTACTGTGAACGCGAAACTGTATCACTGCGGCGGAGGGAAGCCGTCAAGCGGCGAGCAACTTGTATCAGCAGAGCATCTCCGGCGGCATGACCCAGGCTGTCGTTCACGACTTGGAATCCATCGATGTCGATGAACAGCACAGCAAATTTGAAATCCACGTGCCGGTGGGAATGGGCAACCGCTTGGCCAAGCCGATCGAGAAGAAGAGTGCGATTGGGTAGATCCGTCAACCCGTCATGGACTGCGTTGTGGGCGAGTGTCTCTTCTGCCCGCTTGCGCTCCGTGATATCACGGTTCACAACCACCAGGCCTTCGACTTCGTCCTTTGCGTTGCAAATCACGTTCGCGGTCGATTCCAACACTCGCCACGAGCCGTTTTTGTGCCGCATTCGGTATTCCACCCGTTCCCCAGAGCCTGTCAGGCGAGCTTTTTCAGCGGCTCCCAGAACTCGCGCGCGGTCGTCAGGATGGATTTGTTCGAGAGGAGAGGTTGCGGCCAATTCTTCCGGGCTGTAGCCAAGAATCTTTTGATAGGCAGGGCTGTTGTAAATGCGGCGCCCATTTTTGTCGACTACCGCGATCAGGTCGGCGGCATTTTCTGTAATTACGCGGAATACCTCCTCCCGTTCAAGGAATTGACGGCGAATCCGGTAAATGTGTAACTGCTGATAAACAACATAGATATCGAACAACAAAACCAACCCTAACAGTCCCCGAGCTAGCGGCTTGATTTGAAGGTTGCCAGTTTCCAGTCCAGCGCTTTGCAGCATCGGAATTAAGAAGGAGATCAGACCCAGGGTCAGGAGAAAAATGATCAGAGCGGCCGACGTCCAGAGCCACCACTCCTTGTGCTCAATTCGCCGCATGCCAGCGCGAAAGGGCCGATGCAAATCGTCGAAGGACATCTTCATAGAGGTACGCAGAGCGATCGTGCTTTCTGCCTTGTTTTCCTGGCCGTTAATGCAGATATTTCCAACCGAACTTCACGCCCCGTCGCGCGGGGATAGTCGCGACTGAAAAGGCACGGCGCCGATCGGCTCGTCAAGAATAGGGAGACTGGCCGATACTAATCATTGCATTTAAATTGAACACTACGAGTTCCTTAACACCCAATCCTCTGTCGTTTCTTCAAATTGAAACCCATATCGTTGCCAGGTGGCAGCCGAACTTTCCTTGCGCACCACGCACCCGCGGCCTACGTACTGATCCTCTTTGCCTTTACCAGTAAGGAAAACATCGGCAACTATTCCTTTGACTAAAAAGAGCGCGCAAGTACATAAAAATCCGTCTGTACTTACGTCTTCTGTTTCGGCCAAGTCGTCAAAGGGCTTTCCATTTGCGTCCGTGCCGCGCAATCTCAGAGTAAGGCGCATTCGCACACGAACCACGGTCCGCCGCTCAGGCCGGCTGTTCTGCAGTTCGGCGGCCAACTTTTCCTTCAATTTCTTGAAGTCGACCGGCTTTTCAAAATAATCGGTCACTCCCAGGCTGTCACATCGCTCTTTGTATTTGATCCCCGCCGCCCCACTAATAACAAATATCGGCAGATATGATGTGTAACTGAGGGCATGAAAACTTTGGCAGAGCTCGAAGCCCGAAAACATTGGCATCATCAGGTCGAGCAGTACTGCATCCGGCCTATGCTCCAATGCCAGCGCTAACGCCTGTTCCGGGCTTTCCGTATCAAAGATTTCATACGTATCTGATAGGCGTGCACGCATCACGCCACGCATCGCATTATCGTCATCCACGATCAAAAGCTTTTTCATTACCGGCCTCTCCATAATCAACCATTCAACTGCGAACCAGATTCCCTGAGTGAGCTACTGCTTTGGATCCAAGAGCCTCCCGAACTTTCTGTGCCAAATTGTTTCGCGTGAATGGTTTTGCGAGGAAATTGCTGCCTGCAGGCAGAACCCCATGTCCGACGGCCTGCCCGGTGTGCCCGGACATGTACAGCACCTTCATTTGGGCCCGTGAAATACCCAGTTGCTGCGCCAAGGCAGGGCCGTTCATTCCTGGCATGATTACATCTGTCAGTACGAGGTCTATTGTCCCTGGATGTTGCGCACTCACCAGGCACGCTGCCTCGCCATTGCTCGCTTCCAGAACGGTATACCCCAGGACTGTCAACACATGGTGAGTCAGAGTGCGCAGGCTGTCCTCATCTTCTACCAACAGAACAGTTTCAGCCCCGTGAAGGGACGAAGCCGCGCTAGCAGAATC
This sequence comes from Acidobacteriota bacterium, assembly GCA_013289765.1. Classification (GTDB taxonomy): domain Bacteria; phylum Acidobacteriota; class Terriglobia; order Terriglobales; family Acidobacteriaceae; genus Sulfotelmatobacter. Next base: position 120,486 of record JABCZI010000011.1, on the reverse strand, counting down.
TTTCTCTGCATCGACCGGTTCATCTACACGAGGCAAATAAATCTTGAATGTGGTTCCTAGATTTACTCCACTGTGCACCTCAATGTAGCCATCGCTCTGCTTAACAATTCCATAGACCGTCGCTAAACCTAACCCTGTCCCTTTCCCCTTTTCCTTAGTGGTAAAAAAAGGTTCAAAGATATGGGCTTGCGTCGCGGTGTCCATGCCAACGCCGGTGTCCGTTACGCTGAGGAGCACATAGGGCCCCGGCTTGAACGGATACCTGTATTGCCGCGCGGCAACTTCGTCGATCACAGTATTCTCGATCTTAATGGTCACTTTCCCACCGGAAGGCATTGCGTCCCGAGCATTCACGCAAAGATTGAGGATTACCTGTTCGATCTGCCCCTGATCGGCCTTCACGGTCGTCAGGCTCGAATCCAAAACCATGCGGAGCTCCACGTCTTCGCCGATCAGACGTCTCAGCATTTTTTCCGTGTCCGCAATGATTCCATTCAAATCGAGGACTTTCGGTTTCAGCACCTGTTGCCGGCTAAAGGCCAATAGCTGTCGAGTAAGAGACGCTGCCCGGCGGCCCGCTCCCAAGATTTCTTCCACGCAACTCGCCAGCGGGTGACTCGCTTCCATGCGCTCCTGCAGGATCTCGCCGTATCCGATAATGACTCCGAGAATATTATTGAAGTCATGCGCGATTCCGCCCGAAAGCCGCCCCACGGCTTCCATTTTCTGGGACTGGCGGAACTGTTCCTCCAGCCCTTTGCGATCGGTGATGTCCCGATTCACAATCACTAACTTTCCAGGGTTCCCCTCCTCATCCAAAATAGTGCGCGCGGTAGATTCCAGAAAACGCCAACTGCCGTCCTTATGGCGCATTCGGTATTCAATTCTTCGGCCTACTCCGGTGGCCCTCACCGATTGGGCCGCGTCTTCCACTTGCTGACGATCTTCCGGATGAACCTGCGCCGTCGCTGGCGTCAGACGCATTTCTTCCGGGTTGTAGCCGAGCACTCTCTCGTATGAGGGACTGTTGTAAATCCGCCGGCCATCCGCATCAATGACCGCGATCATATCGGCCGCATTCTCTGTAATCAGTCGAAATAGCTCTTCCCGTTGAATCAACTGGCGACGCATGCGATAGATCTGCAGCTGCTGATAAATCACATAAATATCGAAGAGCAAAACCAGCCCTACCAGTCCTTGCATCGAGTGAGTGACTTGGAACCAGCCGGATTCTTCCTCGCGCGCCATGGAAAGAACGAATGAAATCAAAGCTGTCGTCAGCAGGAGTGTGACGAGAACAGCTGAGCACCAGAGCCACCATTCACGTCGCTCAATCCGGCCCATACCGGACAAGAGACCTGGTTCGCTGGCTCCTGAATGTTTCTTATCATTGATACTTGCTGACGCCATATTTGAACGACTCGTTTCGTACCTGTCCTTCAAAGAATTTGCGGGGACTAATCGGCATCGCCGCCCATGGAGCTCAAGCGCCGAGCGATCTACGTTGCAGTCTGCACGTTGGAGTCCACACCATAAGTGTCAGCAGATTCGACACGAACCTTCAAATTCTGGGACGCTCGACTATTCCTATCTATTAGCAAAACCTCAGAGAGTGGGCACATTTCGTAAACGGCTCACCATATTGTCGCTCTCTGGCAAAAATGCGCGCCCTGGTTGGAGGGAGTGACCGCACTCACCGGTTCGTCCAGTTATTGGACGCAGTTTTCAGAATTTGAACACGCCAGCTAAAGAGAGGTTCGCGAGCAAGTCGACCCATTCTTCTATTCGCTAAGACTTGGCAGCGCCCGGAATGCTAGGCTTGTTCTGTGAACCGGCGGCCATCTAACCTTCTTTCATCCCTTCTTCTAGGCTGGATCTCTCTTACCTCAGCCGGCTCCGCCGTTGCGGCGAACTGGACCGTACGCGCGCAGCCCGCGAAGATTGTGAACGGCGCGCCGGTATTATTTCAAGTTAAGCCACCCGCGCGGCTTAACTACCTGAAGGGAACCTGGCTCGGACATGAGATTCCCTTCAGTTTCGATGCCGCGAGCAAAACATGGTTTGCGCTAGCAGGCGTCAGTTTGGAAAGCACTCCCGGAAACTATGACCTGGAACTGAGCGGGGAACCGACTGCCGGGAAAGCGACTGGCCAGAAAATCTCGTTCACAAGGAAGTTCACGATTGGTCGCGGGCAATATCCTAAAATCTCAGTCAAACTCAGTGTCGGAGGAAAGTTCACCGAACCCGATCCCGAACAGCAGAAACAAATTCAAGAAGCTCAGCAGGTCAAGAAGGAATATCTGAATCGGGTCACTGCTGAGCGTGAATGGTCGGGACAGTTCACCGCTCCGGCCAACGCTGCGATTTCTGACGTCTTCGGTTCCCAACGCGTCTTCAATGGCAAGACGTCGAGTCCGCACCTGGGGCTGGATTTCCGAGTTCCGACTGGAACTCCCGTTACCGCAATGAATGCCGGCACCGTATTGCTGGCCCGTCCTCTGTATTTCGAAGGCAATTTCGTCGTAATCGATCACGGCCAGGGTCTGCTGACCCTGTATTTGCACCTTTCTGAATTCAAAGTCAAGGAAGGAGATCAGGTAAAGCGCGGTCAGGAGATTGGCCTTAGCGGCGGCACGGGACGGGCCACCGGTCCCCACCTTCACGTCGCGGTGCGATGGCAGGGAACCTATCTCGATCCTGCGAGCCTGATACGACTCCGGCTGCCGCAAGAAGCATCTAGCGATTAGCTCCGCCGATGAGAACTATACGCTAATTGCTAGCTGCGAATTGCTGGGAGCTGATCCTGATTTCCTCACGCATTTCCTCCCGAAAATCCACCGAAGCCACGCGCTGGAATGTCTCGTAACGCATCCCTTAAACTCTCTTTCAATTCGAGGTTGCGAATCAGGCGATGAAGATAATTGGGATGCACTCCCAGAATGCGGGCCGCGTCGGCGTAGCTGCCTTGGGTCTGCTCCACAGCATCAAGGATCAGTTGCTTCTTTAATTCCTTGACCGCGACGTGATACTTCGCCTCGGTCATCTCCGGTGCCGAAGGCCGCTCCAGCAGCGATTCCGGCAGATCTTCGGGGAGAATCATCTCCGAGGAACCGAGCACCAGTGCGCGCTCGATCGCATTTTCCAGTTCCCGCACGTTGCCCGGCCAGTCGTAGTTCACCAGGCGCGCCAAAGCCTCGCGGGAAACTGGTCGAGGCTTCACTTTGCAGCGCTTGGCATTTTTCTGCACGAAATGCCGCACCAGCATGGGGATATCTTCGCGACGCTCGCGCAACGTCGGCATTGTGATCTTCAACACAGCCAGGCGGTAATACAAATCCTGCCGAAAGTCACCGTCGCGCACCGCCTGATCTAGATTGGCATTCGTAGCGGCGATGACACGGATATCCACTTTCATGGGATGGGTACCACCCACGCGTTCGAATTCGCGTTCCTGCAGCACCCGCAGCAGTTTAACCTGCAGCGTTAGAGGCAACTCCCCGATCTCGTCGAGAAAAACCACTCCTCCATCGGCAACTTCGAGCCGACCCTTCTTCTGCGAAGTTGCGCCGGTAAACGCTCCGCGCTCGTAACCGAACAATTCGCTTTCCAGAAGCGTTTCCGGAATCGCGGCGCAATTGATGGCGACAAACGGCTTGGTCGCCCGCGGACTATTGCGATGCAACGCGCGCGCGGCCAGCTCTTTCCCAGTTCCACTCTCGCCTTCAATCAAGACAGTAGATTCGGTGGGCGAGACGCGCTTCAGGAATTGGTACACATCCTTCATGCGGGCGCCTTCGCCGACCAGACTGCGTTCCTGGCTGATTTCCACCGTAAGACGTTCATTCTCCTGCTCCAGCCAGTGCAACCGGCGGGCGTTTTCCAGCGCCACGGCGGAAATGCCGGCAATTGCCGTTACCAGTTGCAGATGTTCTTCGTTGAGCCGGTTGCTAAGAGTATCGCTGTCGAGATAAACGCACCCAATCACCCGCTGAAACACCGTTAATGGCACGCACAGCAGCGACCGCACTTGCGACGCAGCCAAGCTCTCGACCTCCCGCAAATCGTCGCTGCCAGCCACATCGCTCCCCAAAATCGCGATCCCTTGTTCCAGCACCTGCCGTGCCACCGTACGGCTCACCTTGACCAACGGGGTCGGAGTCGACTGCCGCATGCGCGCGAACATGGAATTGAATTGATGGCCGTCCCGGTCCGCCAAAAGAATGGCCCCGCGGCCCGCAGGGACGACCTCGAAAATCAAATCCAATAACTGTCCCTGCAACTCGTTGAGATCGCGAATGGCATGAACGATTCGGCTGATTTTCAACAGGGCGTTCAAATCGCGCGCTACGCGTGAGCTTGCGGGAAGTTCGCGCAGCAACCGGTCAGGCTGCAGATACACCGCATCCCTGGGATGGATAACCGTGGTTTCGGCGCTGACGTCAGCGTCCTCAAATTCCACGCGCCCCTCGGGCGGCGCAAGATCTTTGTCTTCGAGCAGAAATAAAAAAGAAGAATCCCCGGCTGCGATTTCGTCTCCGTGCTCCAGCCACTGCTCTTCAATTACGGTCCCGTTCACCAGGGTCCCGTTGCGGCTGTCGAGGTCTCGCAAGCGAAATTTTCCATCGTGCCAACTCACCAGACAATGCTTTCGCGAGACCGAGGGATCCGCGATTGCGATTCCATTGGAAGCCTCCCGCCCGATGGTGATTTCGCTTTCGGACAGCAGGATGGTCGACTCTTTCAATGGTCCAGAAAGCACCAGGAGTCTCGGACGCAAGCGCCTTTACCTCGCGCCCTTCATATCACAGTTTTGCCCTAAATTCATTTCCTATCCGCTCCCGTTCCAATATCCGAACAGATAGGAACTATCCAATCGGATAGCGAGCAAAACGGTAACGAGCTATTGGGTCCGAGCGAGCGGCACCTCGAGTTCGGAGATAAACACTTTGCCTAGAGTTGGTTAGAAAGAATACGAAATTTCTCGCCAAGTCCTGGCGACTGGCAATCGGCATGCACTTGGAGGTGTGCGGCACTGCTTGGCAAAAAGCGATGGGGGAAGCGCTTTTTTGGAATAGTTCGTGCTGAGCTTGCGCAATCAGGGATCCGAGGGGCCCCCTCATCGGATCCCTTGATTTTTAGCCGGCTTGGCGCGTCCGAAACGTCGTCTTCGACCACCCTATGAAAACCGCTGGCTCGCACTTTGATTTGCTCATCTGCCAAGAGTCCAGATAAGTTCCCGGCCAAAACAAACTGTTAGTGGTAGAAATCTCCTTCGCCAAGTCCTTTCTGCCATGGACTTTGGCAGATGACCTTTTCTTGATCACGATTTGAGCTGGCGTGCATTGTCGGCGCGTTGGCTTTCGGCGAGATTGGTCTCCCTAAAGGAGGCATTTCATGTCGAGCACCGTCAATCTCCCGGAAACTCCTGCGCTGGCATTCGCCCCAGCCACGCGCATTCAGCAGAGCCTGGTGGCCGCGGCAGAAAAACGAGCGCTAATTTGGTTAGCCCTGCGTACACCGGCCTGCATCAATTCCGACCACCTCACTCTATTGGGCTTCATTTCGCAGTGTCTCGCCGGGCTCTGCTACGCGCTCGCGCGCCTCAATCCTGACATGTTGCTCGTGGGCGTCGGCTGCATGGTTCTCAACTGGCTGGGCGACAGTCTGGATGGCACCCTCGCCCGGGTCCGGAACCGGCAACGCCCCCGATATGGTTTCTATGTCGACCACGTTACCGACACCATTGCGGCGTTCTTCCTGACCGGCGGCCTGGCACTCTCAGGATACCTGCATCCGGTTGTCGCCCTCGGCCTTTTGATCGCTTTCTTAATGTTGTCAATCGAGTCATACCTCGCGACTTACACGCTGGGCCGGTTCCAGCTGTCGTATTGGAAATTCGGCCCTACGGAAATCCGCATCCTGCTCATCATCGGAAATATTGCCTTGCTTAGAAACCCAGCCTTCAGACTTCTCGGCCGGCGAGTCCTGTTATTTGATTTCGGAGGCCTGATCGCCATCGCTGGCATGATTCTTATGCTTGTCGTCTCGGCGATTCGACACACAATTCAGCTTTATAAAGAGGAGAGAATCGCATGACCAGTTCGGCATTTTCTCGACTATTGAAATTCTCAGTCGTGGGCGGAATCGGCGTCGGAGTTCAGCTGGGCGTGCTGACAGCTCTGACCGCAATGCATATAAATTACTTGCGCGCGACAGTTGTCGCGGTGGAATGCGCGCTGGTCCACAACTTTCTGTGGCACCGGCGCTGCACTTGGAGCGATCGGGCAGGGTCAGGCATGCGCCACGCTGTTGCATCTTTCTTGCGATTTCACGTGAGCAATGGATTCATTTCGCTAGCCGGCAACCTATTGTTGATGCGTTTGCTCGTAGGAAATTTAAGGTTGCCTGTGTTGCTCGCTAATCTCGCCACGATCGCCGCTTGCTTCGTCGCTAACTTTCAGGCCAGTGATCGCTGGGTATTCTTCTTATCTTCAGCTGAGCTTTCGAATCGGCTCGGAAATCGAAATGAGGAATCTCCCGGCGAGCTTACTTCTCCGCTTTCAGCGCGTCACCGGTCCGCTCCCGCATCAGCACCAGGGTGCGCTGTCCGAACGGAACATAAATCAGGGCCGCTGTAATCCCCAGCGCGAGACCCACTCCGATCTGCGGGGCCAGCAAGAACGGGGAGAGAGCCCACACTTCATCGAGGACGAGTATGGCCGGGAAGATTCTGAGAAACTTGAGGCTTAAGTCTCTAATGTCGAAAGACACCGCCGATAGCAGGTACAAACGAACAGGAATACCGACACCAGCAGACAGGATCAACACAATAGTTGCCCACGGGTGTCCGAACATTCGATCAAGCAGATCTTCTACTGCCGGCAGCCGCCCCAGCGCAGCAACATAAAAACTCAAGTACATGATCTGGATGAGAAGAAACAGAGCGCGCACGTAGCGATGACTCGCAACCGGCAACTCTGCTAGATCGGTAAGGTGGAAGGTTGAACGCCAAGGAGTTTCCCTTGGCGTGGCTGTCACAACAAGTTGTTCAACAGTGTGATCAGATCGATGGCTCGTGTACTCGACCGGGACCAGGAAACGATAGCCACGTTTGGCCAGCGTTTCAATGAAACGCGGGTTCGCAGCCGAGTCGTCCAGCGCTTCGCGGATCTTATTGACGTTCGTATTCAGGCTGTGGTCGAAATCTACGAAGGTGTCGGACGGCCAGAGTTTCTGCCGCAGCTCTTCGCGGGTTACCACTTCTCCCGGACGCTCAAGAAGAAGCATCAAGACTTGGAATGGCTTCTCCTGTACTCGCAACCGCATGCCCGCCTTGCGCAGTTCGCCGGTGTTGGCATCCGCCTCAAATACGCCGAAGCGAAATATTCTTTTGTCGACCCCGCTCATTGCTCGACATCATAACGTAATGGAAGAACCGGCACAGGCGCGCCCGGTTAACTCGCTAACGCTTCGCCGGAAGCTGCGGCCGCTAGCGCAGTCACTGGAATCGCTGCCCCGTCCCGATACGTAACACTATTCCCTGAGATCGCCGGGACGCGCTCTCCTGGCACCAGAATCCCCACCAGATTCAGCGGATCGGCAGCCGACAACGTGACCGTCCCTTGCGTCGCATCGAGCTTACGCAGCGCCCGCACCGACTCTACCGCGACCGGCAACGCGAACTGCTCGCCGATAAATCCATCCACAAAACGCCCGCCCCGAATTTCGCCCCGGTCTTCAAGACGCCGAAAGCCCATCAGCAGTTCGCGCCAGGGCGGCAAGTTCGCCTCCCGTGGCAGCACATCGCGGACCACGATGCCGTAACGCCGCAACAGCATCCAGCAAGCGGCCTCTATGGCTCGCGGCCGCTCGACCACTTCCTCGGCGTGCAGCAAAGCCCAGCGCCCGGCATTATGCCGCGGCCGCGTCGTGCGCCCGCTGCCCTGCCCGGCTCGCCGCTTGGGATCGATAAGCGAGCGCAGATTGTCGAAGCCATCAGCGGTAACCAGTCCCGCAGCCACCAGCTCCCAAAGCCCAGTCTCGATCTCCGCTTTCAGCTTTTCCGTGCCGCGCACAATGTCGGCAAAAAACGAAGCCCCACGCTGCCGCAAGAAATCGAGCACTTTCTGCGCTCCGTGGCTCAAGCCATTATTTTCGCCCACTCCCGCACCCGGATGCCTTGGTATCATCCAGTCCGCATCTTCTCGAATAAAAAATGTGATGGGAGCAACGCTAGTGGGAATCACCCGCCGCTGCCGTGGCGCGGCGACTGACTCACCATCCGATCCCTTGCTCGCATTCGAGTAATCCAACGTCGCCGGATGCGGCGATAATCTTCCCCATCCAACTGCGCCGGTCAGGCATAGCTGGTCAAGCCACTTGGGATCGTAATCTACAATGCGGCGAGACAGCACCTGCCGCTCCCACGCGTTCGCCGGAATTTCAAATCCCTGCAACTGTCGCAATACTTCGAGCGTGCCCCGCTCACCAGAAACTTGAGTTCCCGGCGCAACGTGCTGCCACTGCAGCAGCCACTGCATGAATTGCGCGGCCGTGACTGGCTCAATCTGCTTGCGCAAAGTCGCAACCGTAAGCCTATGAATCCGCGCCAACAGCCGCCGCTCGCACCATTCCGTCTCAGGTTCCTGGATGGGCACAGCCATTGCCTGCTGTTCCGCAAGAGCTTGTGTGGGGACAGCCGCCCCCGGCTGTCCAGCCGAGCGGAGTTCGGCAGCCGTACCACTGAAGTTTCCCCGCAGAACAGTCCCACTCGCCTCCATGCGAAGGAGCGCAGAAGAAACGTCAATCGCCGGAAGCCCCAAAGTCTCTCCGAGTTCGCTCGCCCTGGTTGGTCCAAGATGTGACATCCAGCCGGTAACCAGCGTCAACAAAGCATCTTCCCGCGAAGGAACTGTTCCTTCCACTTCCGTCAATTTTGGCTCGAATCGCGCCTCGGGAAACAATACCGAAAAAGTTTTAGCCCGTTCCGCAGCCACCCAGTAAAGTCGGCCACCAGATACCGCGGATGCGGCTCGCCCCTCGGCGACCAGTCGATCAAAATAAAACTTCCACTGTCCGCTGCCGAAATCGACTCTCACTTCGGGCAGTGCCACCAGAGTATGCAGCACATCATGCAACTCATCGGCATCGCGCACATCCGGCCAAGCCTCTTCCCGCACCTGCGCAATCGCAGCCTGGTCGAGTCCCCCAACTTCTTCCAAAACCGATTCCGGCAGCATGCGCCGCATCTGCACCGCGCGCGCCCGCCGCTCTTCTAACGGCGCGTCGTCCAGGAAAGCGTACGGATTCGCATTAAGAATCTCGTGCGAAAACTGCGATGGAACCGGTGTGTCGACCGCGATACAGCGAATCCGGCCATCGGCCAATCCAGTCAGCAGAGTTTTCAGACCGTCAATATCCATCGCTTCGGTGAGCACATCTTTCATCACTTCGCCCACCAGCGGATGATCCGGAATTTGGCGGTCTCCCTGAATATTCTCGAAGCAGGCCGCAGCATCGGGAAACACAGATGCAAGCAGATCCTCGGAGCGCATGCGCTGAATCTGCGGTGGAACTTTCTTTCCGTTCTGAAAGCGCAACAATGCCAGCGCGCGATTCGCATCCCAGCGCCAGCGCGTGGCGAAAATCGGAGAATCGAGCGCCGCCTGTTCCAGTATCGGCTGCACCGTGGCCGCCTGAAGAAAATTGAAGACGTCAGCCAACGGAAAACTGTGCTGCTCCGCAAGCGCAATATTAAGCCCGTTGTCGGTCGCCGCTGCCTGCAATTCAAAGTTGAAGCCGACGCAGAAGCGCTTGCGCAAAGCGAGGCCCCAAGCCTTATTAATGCGACCGCCAAACGGTGCGTGAATCACCAACTGCATGCCCCCGCCTTCGTCGAAGAAGCGCTCCGCAATCACGGTCGTTTGCGTCGGAACCGCGCCCAGAACCGCTCGGCCTTGCAGGATATATTCAATCGTCTGCTCCGCACCGGAATCGTCGAGTCCGCATTCCTGCTTCAGCCACGAAACGGCTGCGGCGACGTCCGGTTGCGTCGCCGAGAAGCCAACCGGCGAAGTGTGCGGCAGCATCTCGCTGATCTCCTGCCGCAGATTTCCAATGTGCTCGGAAAGTTCCTGGGTTCGCGCCGGCGCTTCGCCCCGCCAGAACGGCACGCTCGGCGGCGCACCGTGCGCATCCTGCACCAGAACGCGACCGGCGTTGGTTTCGACGCGGCGAATCATCCACGAAGTATTTCCCAACAGCATGATGTCGCCACGATTGCTCTCAACGGCAAAATCTTCATCCACCGTGCCCACGACAAGACCATCGGGTTCCGCAACAACCGCATAAAGAGAATTGTCGGGAATCGCTCCGCCGCTTGTGATCGCGGCCAGGCGTGCTCCGCGCCGCGCCCGCAGCTTCCCGTTTACGCGGTCCCGGTGAACATATGCTCCATACCGGCCGCGCTTCGAAGCGATGCCCTCCGAAAGCATTTCGAGGATCGAATCGAAAGTGGCCCGCGTCAGGTTCCGGTATGGATAAGCGCGCCGAACCAGCGCGAACATTTCATCTTCCGCCCACTCTTCCGCCGCGCACGCCGCGACAATCTGCTGCGCCAACACATCGAGTGGCGAATCCGGAATTACCAGGCGATCGAGATCGCCTTCCCGAATCGCTCTCACCAAGGCCGCGCACTCCAGCAGATCATCACGCGTGGTCGCAAATAATCTTCCTTTGGGGACCGCGCCGCGCCAGTGTCCGGAGCGGCCCACGCGTTGCAACGTCACCGCAATGGCACGCGGCGAATTAATCTGCACCACCAAATCCACTGTGCCAACGTCAATTCCCAGTTCGAGCGACGCGGTCGCCACCAATACCCGCACCTGGCCTTCTTTCAATTTCTTCTCAGCAGCCAAGCGCAGCTTGCGGGACAAACTGCCGTGGTGCGCCGCGACATTCTCTTCCCCAATGCGCTCGCCCAAGTGATGAGCGACACGCTCCGCCATCCGCCGCGTGTTCACAAAAACCAGAGTCGATCGATGCTGCTCCACCAGTGTCACCAGCCGGTTGTAAACCTCGTCCCACATTTCGTTCGAGGCCACCGGCCCCAAGGGCATCGAGGGAACTTCGACAGCCATATCGAGTTTTCGCTTGTGCCCGATGTTGACGATCACCGCATCAGGTCGAGACCCGTCTGCATCCGACGAGCCCGTAAGAAAATGCGCGACTTCTTCAATCGGCTTCTGCGTCGCAGAAAGCCCAATCCGCACCGGCCGCTTGTAGGTCAGCGCTTCCAACCGTTCCAACGAGAGTGTTAAATGCGCTCCGCGCTTGTCATCGGCGACCGCGTGAATCTCATCGACGATCACGGTTTCCACGTCGCGCAGAATTGCCCGACTCTTGTCCGCAGTGAGCAGAATGTAAAGCGATTCCGGCGTCGTCACCAGAATGTGGGGTGGCCTTTTGAGCATGGCGCGCCGTTCATGCATAAGCGTATCGCCGGTGCGAACCGCAGTGCGAATCTCCGGCATGAGCAAACCACGCGCACCCGCCATGGCGAGAATTTCGCCGAGAGGGATCTCCAGATTTTTCTGGATGTCGTTGCCGAGCGCCTTGAGGGGCGAGACGTACAGAACCTCCGTCCGGTCAGCCAAATCACCCGCCAACGCTTTGCGCACCAGGCGGTCAATGCAGGCCAGAAACGCCGCTAGCGTTTTGCCCGACCCGGTAGGCGCCGAGATCAAAGTTGTTCTGCCGGCTAGAATGTGCGGCCATCCTTGCTCCTGTGGCTCGGTCGGAGTGGCAAACCGCTGGACAAACCACTCCGCAACTAGAGGATGAGCCCAGGCTAAGGACGAGGGGGTGGACAGCATTTAAATATTGTAGCCAAAACATGGAGTTTCGCCAACCGTTCGCCTAATGGAAAGTATGCTGCAGGGCTGCAGCGATTATCCACAGCAGGTAAGCGCCTAATTCTTAACCCCGGCCTACTCCAACATATTCAAATCCCATGGCGCGCAGCCGCACCGAATCCAGAAGGTTCTTGGTATCGACGATGAGAGGCTTCTTCAGCAGATGCTTGATGCGTTCAAAATCGAGTACGCGAAACTCAGGCCAGCCCGTGCCCACGACGAGAGCGTCCATGCCTTCCGCTGCAGCGTATGCCGTATCGCAATAGCGCACCGACCCATTCAGCCGCATCTTTGCCTCGGCGAGCGCCACTGGGTCGTACGCCCGCACTCGCGCGCCTTTTGCGACCAGCGCTTCCGCCAGCCGAACCGCTGACGAACCAGCCACCGAATTCGTGTTCGGCTTGAATGCCAGACCAATAATTCCTACGTCCTTGTTCTCGACTGAATTCAATGCCTGAGCAATCTTATCGACCAACTGATCTGCCAGGCAGAGGTTGACGTCCCGTGCCGCAGTCAAGACTTTCAGGGAGACTCCATTGTTCTTCGCCAGCTCAGCCAGCGAATCCATGTCTGACTCAGCGAACACGCCGCCCATGCCCGCTCCCGGCTGCAGGCAGCGCGGAGCGATTTTTTTATCCAGGCCAAGCGCCAGCGCCAGACTTACAGCATCCGCGCCAACCCGCTCGCATAACGCGGCGACCTCATTAATAAAGGAAATTTTTGTCGCGACGAATGCCGTTGCCGATTCGCGCACTAACTCTGCCGTTGCCTGGTTGGTGACAATCACCGGCACACCTCGCATCACCAGCGGGTGATAAATTTGCTTCAGAGCATGCACCGCTTCGTTCGAAGTGGATCCAAGAATCAGCCGATCAGGCCAGTTGAAGTCTTCCACCGCGCACCCATCGGTGAAGAACATGGGCTGCGAAACGATCGTCCCTTGCAAGCCAGCCTCTTTCAATGATTTTTCCAGTCCCGCAGCCGTACCCACGGCCACCGGCGTCACGATGGTAAGAATCGGAGGCTTGGCCGCGAGCCGCGCAATGCGCATCACTACGTCGGTCAGATTCTCGGCGCTATCTTCCGCTAAGAAAATAACTTGCGTCTTGCGCGCGAACGATTCGATGTCGGTGGAATATGCCAGGCGCCCAGCCCGCACGTTGCGGCGGATCACCTCTTTCAAATTCTTCTCGAAGAACGGGATATTGCCCTGCGCCATCTCGACCATGCGCGTCCGGTCGGGGTGACAACAGGAAACCGGAGTGCCAAAATCTGCCAGACACGCGGAAATCACTGTCCCCAGATAACCCGAGCCGTATACCCCGATCTGCATTCTCTGCCTCCGGCATGACTGAACCCCGCGCGGCGAAACCGCTCCCGGCGCGGGAGTCAACACATCCCCTCCTCTTTGTTTACAGCCCTCCGTAAGCCTCCGCAACGCACGGGAGTGAGATGTACCAGGGGGCATGAGTGTACGGGGCGGGCGTAACGTAATGGGTAGGTAATCGGTTGTGGTTACTCAAGCAGAGGACGACTAAGGTAGAACCAGGCTGCCGCCGAGCGGCACTGGGGCCAGATCAACCCAGCAGTTGAGCGCGTCTTCGCGTACGAACGTGAGGCGATCAAGCAGAATACGCCGGCTTCCTGAATATTGCTGCCAGCGCGCGCGGGCAATCGCCAAGGCTTTTTCGGCTGCTGGTTCGGTCGCCATTTTCGCAATCGTAAGGTGCGGAATGTAAGGCCACTCCTCGCGGAAGGCAAGCGCTCTCTGATTCATTTCCTCGTGTAACTCCTGCAGCCGTGAAGCTCCATGCGCTACGCGAATGTAAACCGTAGGGGTGGTGGGAACAAAAGTTGCCATTTCGCCGAGGACCACTTCAAAAGGCTCAGTCTGGCAGCAGATGCGCGCCAGGGCCTGTAAAGCGGTACCTTCACTGCCCTGCAACGGGCGCGGCGGCAGGAGGGTAAGGTGGGCGCTAAAATGGGGAAGTTCGGGATGCAACTCCCGCCGGAGATTCTCGACAAACTCTCCCACTGGACTCTTGATGTAGGCGACTAACGCATACCGCAGGCTGGGCATATATCCAGTCAAAAATTATAGCGCTTTCCGTCGTTTATAATTGGAACCGTCATTGATTCAGTAGAGTCTTTACAAAGTCGGGGCGTAGCGCAGCCTGGTAGCGCACCTGCCTTGGGCGCAGGGGGTCGTAGGTTCAAATCCTATCGCCCCGACCAATTTTTCACCAGATATTTCTTTCCGACATGGCGCGAGTGGTGCGCTCCGTGTGGTTTGGATATACTTCTCCGACCGCCAATGGAGTCCGTGGCGGAAAATGAACGATGATGGTCGATACCGCCAGTTCTCGCCACAAAAACCGGAACTTAGGTTTCTCCTTCCCAAGTTATTACTTACTGTTTTGTCTGCTGGTTTTTTTTGTGCTGGCCGTCGTCGGCGGGGCGCAGACTTTTAACTCCACACCGGGTCCTGCAAAAGACTACTTCGTTTATGTCGTCTGCGAGTCCGCGGACAAAATCGTGCTCATTCGCTTTGGTCCCGGAGGCGCGAAAGTCGAAAGCCAGATGCGCACCGGATTGATGCCGATGGATATCAACGGGCCACACGGCGTCGCCGTCTCTCCCGATAAACAATTCCTTTACGTCTCTGTGGGCCACGGCAGGCCGAACGGTTCGGTGTGGAAATACCGCGCTGGCACAGACACGATGATCAAGTACACCAGCCTTGGATTGTTTCCGGCCACGACCGATATCACTCCTGACGGCAATTTTATCTATGTGGCGAACGCAAATTTCCACGGCGATATGGTTCCCTCGTCGATCTCCGTAGTGGCCACAGATCAGATGATCGAGGTGAAACGCATTCCTACCTGCACTATGCCGCATGGTTCCCGCCTCAACCACGACGGCACAAAACATTATTCGGCTTGCATGATGGACGACATGCTGGTCGAAATCGATACCAAGAAGTTCGCGGTCGATCGCTATTTCATGCTGGCACAGGGCAAAGAAATGGGAATGGCCGGCGCGCCTGCCGCGCACGCGATGACGGATCACAAAACTTCGTGCACCCCGACCTGGGCGCAGCCCTCGAACGATGGATCGATCATCTACGTGGCCTGCAATCAGTCGAACGAGATCGTTGCTATCAATACCGTTACATGGACCCTGGCCCGGCGATTTCCAGCGGGAACCGGAGTCTACAATCTGGCGATGACGAAAGACGGACGGTTGATTGCCACGAACAAACGCGGGCAGTCGGTGTCGGTCTTCGATCCGACAACGGGGCGCGAGTTGGCGAGAATTCCGACGCAAAGAAAAATTGTTCACGGCGCGGTGGTTTCGCCCGACGACCGCTATGCCTTTATTTCGGTCGAAGGAGTGGGAGCTGAGCCCGGCACGGTCGAAGTGATCGATCTCGAAACTTTAAAAACGGCGGCTACGGTCGATGTAGGTCCGCAAGCAGCCGGAATTGATTTTTGGAAAATGGAAGCGGTGACTGGTCGTTAGTCGTTAGTCGTTGGTCGTTAGTCGTTCGCCACACTTGCCAAACGACAAATCTAAATCCGGAGGGCGCATGTTCAAGCAGACTGTAATGGTGATGGCAGTTCTGGTGATCTGTCTTTCAGAGGTGAACGTCGCGAGGTCGCAGGATGCGACCCCAGTCAAACCGGAAGCGGCCAAACAAGAGGCGACTCCTGCCAATCAGGAAACCGCTCCAGATAGCAACAAGCAAGAACCGCCCAGCACATCGGTAGCTCCGGCAACAGTCGAGATCACTCCCGGCACAATCGACGCGCACGTCGGGGAAAAAATAAAGTTCAGCGCTACTGCCAAGGATGCTGCCGGCAAAGCGATCGAGGAAAAACCTTCAGTGTGGTTCGCTGCTCCGTTCGACCTCGCGGGCGCCGACGAATCTGGGGAAGTAACGTTCCATGCTCCGGGAGTTGTCACGGTTGGCGCAGTGATCGCAGGAAAGACCGGCTATGCCACCGTGAACGTGGGTACTTCGAAAATCGCGAGCCTTGAGATTGAACCGCCCGCTTACCCGGTCGTAGTGGTCGGAGGAGCGGAAAAGCTGACAGCGGTAGCTCGCACGCAGAATGGCAATCCGCGATCCGACGCGGTCATTAAGTGGTCGTCGGAAAAGCCGTCCATCGCGAGCGTCGACGCCGCTGGTCTTGTAGCGGGCCTTGCCCCCGGCAGCGTCATCATCAAAGCAACTTCGGAAGCGGCGAATACAACTGTGACTCTGCAAGTGGCCCGCGACGCCGCGCATAAGCTCACGGTGCAACCCGCCACCACCGATGCACGCACCGGCGACGTCGTCCACTTCGCCGCCACGGCGCTTGACGGCGCCGGAGGTCATTTAAAAAATCCTGCTGTGCGCTGGTCGATTAGCGGCGAGGGCGGGTCGGTTTATCCGGATGGAGCGTTCGTCGCAGAGAAAGCCGGCACGTATGTGGTGATGGCCAGCACTGGCCAGCACAGCGCTGCTGCGTCAGTGGTGGTGCGACCGCGCAATGTGGAACGGGATGTTGAAGTGGTTTCCCATGTCCCTATGCCCGACTTGCAGATGTCGGAAGAATGGATTATCGGCCACCACGCTTATCTCTCCACAGTCGCGGATAAAGTTTTCGTCTATGACATCGCCGATCCGGCGAGTCCAAAACTGCTCGACACGCTGAAGGTAGACGCGCGCATCATCAACGACATCAGCACCACACCGGACGAAAAAATCGGAGTGTTCACCCGCGAGGGCGCTTCGAACCGCAAGAATGGCATTGTTTTTCTGGATACGTCGGATGCCGCGCACCTGAAAGTCCTTTCCGAATATACGGCGACCGTTACCGGCGGGGTGCATAGCGCGTACATTGATGGACACTACGTCTACATCACCGACGATGCGACGGGATCGCTGCGCATTATCGATTTCCAGGATCCGAAACATCCCAAAGAGGTGGCTCGCTGGGAAGCGCAGAATCCCACCGTCGTCAGCATTAACACCAAACAGGGATCGATGACCAGCGGCCGTTATCTCCACGATTTGCAGATCAAAGACGGTCTCGCTTATCTGGCCTACTGGCGCGATGGATTGGTCATCCTTGACGTAGGCAATGGCATGGCAGGAGGAAGTCCCGAAAATCCCAAGCTCGTAAGCCAATATCACTTCAATCATTACGAACTCTATGGCGATGGATGGCTGGCGGGCACGCACAGCGTGTTCCGCTACAAGAATTATTTATTTGTGGGTGACGAAGTGTTTCCTGCCATTTTCGAGCTTGAGGATCGCGACCGCATTCCAGTGCGTGCCATCTGCCATGTGATGGATATTTCCGACATCAAACATCCGCGGGAAGTGGCGCAATATGAAGTGCCGGAAGGCGGTTCGCACAACTTCTGGGCTGCGAACGACATGCTCTACGAGGGCTACTACAGCGGTGGCGCGCGCGTGCTTGATATTTCCGGCGAACTCCGCGGCGATCTCTACCGCCAGGGGCGGGAGATTGCCCGCTTCTGGACCGGCGATGCCAAAGGTTTTCGTCCGAACTTACCGTTCACGTGGGGAGGGCAACCATGCTCTGTAACGTGCGATAGTCCGCTGCTTAACAGCCTGATCTATTTCAACGACATTCATTCCGGCTTATGGATTACGAAACTCGGGGAACCCAAATTTGAAGGATCAACGAGTTCGCCGGCGGTTCGCAAAAGCGAACGAACCATTCATTAGCGAAGACAGGTAACGAGACGCAGACTCTGGGCCATCTATCGACGAACAAAAGCCTGTGCGCCTTTCTAATGATGAGAAGCGCACAGGCCAGGTGAGTCATCAATTACTCTGAGGCCCCTTCAGACTGCGCTGGAACGGCCGCTCAGCAGGTTGATAACCAAAACCACCAGAGCTACCACCAGCAACAGGTGGATCAAGCCACCGGCCACGTGCAGGCTAAAACCCAGAAGCCACAGAACTAAAAGCACAACGAAGATCGTCCAAAGCATATTAATCTCCTCACTTCCGTCAGATATTCCATTCTGCACGGGCGTGTTCGCGAATATGAGCCACTTTCTAACCCGGTAGATTAGTTGCGCTTCGGCGTCCGCGATGTTGCCATAAATGCAAGGGAATGCAGAAGGCTAATAGGGTCAGGCTTCTCCCTTGCCTTTCGTACGGAGACGTTTGTACTTGAGGGCGACCATCCCTTGGGAATAGCTCTTATTCTCGATCAATGAAAAATCGCGCTGAGGAAAGCCGGCAAGGAACAGCGGGATGCCTTCGCCCAACAATACTGGAATAATGCCGAGATGGAGTTCATCGACTAAATCGGCTTGGAGAAAGTCGCGGGCAAGCTCGCCGCCGCCCATGAGCCAGATATTTTTGCCGGGGCGCTTGCGGAGTTTCGCGATAAACGCAGCCAGAGACTCATTGACGAAAGTCCATCCTTCGCACTTGCCTGGCGGCTTCGAATGGGAGAAGACGAAATACGCCATGGACATAGCGGGGAGCGTTCCACCGCTCAATTTCAGACCGGCTTCGAGGGTCTTGCGCCCCATGACGACGGTATCCACAGCCGCGAAAAAAGAAGCCATCGAATAATCTTTCGGCATGAACAGGAAATCGACCGCTCCGTCGGGACGAGCGATGTAGCCATCGAGGCTGATACCGAGGCTGAGAACGATTTTGCGCATGAGGCGCATTGTAAAGCCCGCCAACTTCTTCCTCAATGTTGTGGCGACAAAATTGGCTTGAATTGCCCAGTGGGCTCTAAGGATGCGGCTTTCAGGAACGTTGGCCGAGGGGTACAATTGCATAGCACCTAAAAAGGTACGGGGAGATCGCCTCTATGCTCGATATCACGAAGGATATTCATTCGCTTACGACTTTTCGCCGGCGGTCGGGCGACTTCATGAAACAACTCAAGAAGAGTAAGCGCCCCGTCGTGCTCACCGTGAAGGGCAGGGCCGCGGCCGTCGTCCAGGACGCGGAGGCATATCAGCGCCTGCTCGACGTTGCTGCGCGCGCTGACGCGAGCGAGGGAATTCGGCAAGGTCTGGATGACGCGAACAAAGGAAAGACCCGCTCGGCGCGAGAGTTCTTCGACAGCTTCGAAACCAAGCATGGCTTATCTCGTTAGCATCACCTCACGCGCGGAGCGAGACCTAGCTCAGTTATACGACGACGTCAATGCGCAAAGCTCCGACGCCGCCAGGCGCTGGTACACGGGTTTCAAGCACTCCATCCTGAGTCTGGAAGAATTTCCCAAGCGTTGCGCTGCAACGCCGGAGAACCGCAAGTTCAGGCACCTCCTGTATGGTGACAAGCCTCATATCTATCGAGTGATCTACCGCGTATTGGAGAGACAGCGAAGAGTGGAGATCCTGCACATCCGGCACGGCGCAAGGCGGCAATTCAAGGGAGCGGACTTCGAATCGGATTCCTGAACAACGGGAGAACCTTCTTTTATCGCAGGGAGTTTTGCGGTTCGCGCAGCGCTTCTGCCAAATCGTTCAGGAACATTGCGGCACGGGCGCCGTCGGCGACGCGATGATCGGACGAGAGAGTCAGCGTCATCATCGGACGAATGGCGGGCTTGCCTTCGACCGCGACGACGCGGTCCGCGATGCTGCCAACGGCCAGAATTGCGGCTTGCGGCGGAGTGATGATCGCGGTGAAGTGATCGACATGGTACATGCCGAGATTGCTGATTGTGAAAGTTGCGTCGGCGATGTCCGCGGGACGAAGCTTCCCTGCCCGCGCCCGATCGGCGATATCGCGGCGCTGCTTGGCTATCTCCGCCAGGCTCGCCGTATGCGCGTTCGGGATTACGGCCGCGACTACGCCGTCATTGACGGCGATCGCGACACCCATATTTACATGATCGTGAAGACGAATGCCCGGTGTAGTGAAGCTTGAATTCAGCTGCGGATGTTTAAGCAACACGCGTGAGGTCAGCGCTACGAGGAGATCCGTATGCGTGATGCGGATGCCATCGGTGCGCTCGATTTCGGCCAGCAGTTTTTCGCGATATGCGTTGAGCGCCGTGGCGTCAATATCGCGCGTGACAAAAAAATGAGGGACGGTCGTCCAGCTCTGCGTGGTGCGCTCGGCCATAAGACGACCGAGAGTGCTGGGAACTTCTACGTTAGCGGATTTTGCCGAAGCCACAGTGGAAGCTGCTGCCGTTGGCGCTGCCGCCGTCTGAACGTCGGAAGCAAGAATCTCGCCGCCTGGGCCCGAACCGCGGACGCTAGCTACATCCACGCCTAATTCTTTTGCAAGGCGGCGCGCCTTGGGAGAAATTTTGGCGCCGGCTGCAGCAGTCGGTGCGGGAGCGCTAGCGGCTACAGGCACAGCGTGCGATTCCGTTTTTCCTCTGGCTGCCGGGGCCGAGGCGCCTGCGTCTTTTTCTACCGGCGGTTTTTCGCCGGGACTGACGATCCACGCGATAGTCTGACCGACGGGAATATCTGATCCGACGATTCCCGTGATTCCGGCAAGAATGCCGTCTGCGGTCGCTTCCACTTCCATTACTGCTTTATCAGTTTCGATTTCGAGAAGCGGCTCGCCTTTGGTGACACGATCGCCTTCCTTTTTCCGCCAAGCGATAAGCTTGCCGGTTTCCTGCGCCATCTCGAGAGCGGGCATGACAACGCTGAAGGCCATAATGTTTTATCGTTATCCTTCGGGAAGGTTCTTCAATCGGTTTCTTCTAATTCGACTTCAGTCTCCTACACCGACGCGTTCAGTTTTCGCGCTGGCTTCAATCATCTCGAGCACATGTTCGCTGGCAGGTGCCTCAGATTCGCGCGTGGTCGGCAGTGGCCCATTCACTGTGTGATAGTGCGCACCGGCTACCAGCAACTCTTCTGCGGGAAAACGCGTGATCACTTCGTGTCCCGTTGGCGTGACCACGATTTCTTCCTCAATCCGAGCTGCGCTCCAGCCATCGGTTGAGGGCCAGAAGGTTTCGAGGGCGAATACCATCCCTGGCTCGATGGTGACTGGATGCTCAAACGAAACGAGACGGCTGATGACGGGCTTCTCCCAGATGGCGAGACCGATGCCGTGCCCATATTGCAGGGCGAATGCGTCTTCTTCATTCTTGAAACCAAAATCCTGCGCCTTTGGCCACACTGCGGCGATTTCGGCGGTAGTGCGTCCGGGCCGCACCAGTTCGATGGCAGCATCGAGATAATCACGGCAACGCTTGTAAGCGTCGACCATGGCGTGCGAGGCGTAGCCGACGGTGAAGCAGCGGTAGTAGCAGGTGCGATATCCCATGTAGGAATGCAAAATGTCGTAGTAGACGGGATCGCCAGGCCGCAGTACTCGATCGGAGAACACGTGCGGGTGCGGGTTGCAACGCTCCCCAGAGATTGCATTCACCGCTTCGACGTATTCAGAGCCGAGATCGTAGAGAACTTTGCTCACCAGGCCGACAGCTTCGTTTTCGCGTAAGCCAGGTTTCATGGCGCGGTAAAGCTCGTCATAGGCGGCGTCAACCATCATCGCGGAAGTGTTGAGCAGGGAAATTTCATCCTGCGTTTTGATGACGCGCGCTTCCGACATCAGCGCCTGGCCGTCGACCACAGTGATGCCTTCGCGCTGCAGCGCGAAGAGAACCGGCAGTTCGACGATGTCGATGCCGACTGGCTCTTTGTGCAGGCCGCGTTTTTCGAGTTCGATTTTGATTTTCTTTGCGACGTTTTCGGCGCGGCCCATTTCCGGAGTCATCGCTCCGCGGAGGACGGAGATTCCAGAGTGCGAACGGCCATCGAGCCAGGGGCAATTCAGTTGATGATGCTTGGCGGCGGATCCGAAGTCCCAGAGAATCGGCTCGTCATTTTGCGGCAGCAACGTGAAGCGGTTGGCCTTATCTTGCGCCCACGTCCCGATGTGCGTGGAGGTGAGATAGCGCACGTTGTTCATGTCGAAGCAGAGCAGTGCGCCCATCTCGGATTTCGCGAGAAGAGCTTTGGCTTTGGACAGGCGCTCGCGGCGAAGACGGTCAAAGTCGATTCGGTTCTCCCAATCGACGGCCATGGTTCCGTGGGTTTTTAATGCCATGATTAGCTCCTAGCTCTTTAGCTTGAAACCCTCAATTTTCTTTCGTTACGAAGGCTTGCACATTGCGCGAGCCGCTTCGAATACCGTTTGTTCGGTCGGCACCGTCGCGTCTTCCAAGGGCGGCGAGAACGGTATGGGAACGTGCATCGCTCCCATTCGCTTCACCGGTGCGTCGAGATCATAAAATGCGCCCTCGGCAATGACGGCGGCGAGTTCCGCGGTAACGCCGTAACGACCGTAGCCTTCATCAAGAACGATCACTCGCGAAGTTTTCTTCGCCGAGTCGATCAAGGTTTTTTCGTCAAGCGGCCACGTCGTCCGTGGATCGACCACCTCGGCGCTGATGCCTTCTCTTTCCAGCAGAATCGCCGCGCCCAGCGCAACTTGCACCATGCTGCTGGTCGCGACCAACGTGATGTCGTCACCCGAGCGCTTCACATCCGCCACTCCCAGTGGGATGGTGTAATCGTCTTCCGGAACCGGGCCTTTCAGTTTGTACATCATTTTGTCTTCAAAGAAGATGACCGGGTTCTCGTCGCGGATGGCCGTCTTGAGCAAGCCTTTCGCGTCGAACGGCGTGGATGGTAAAACAACTTTCAATCCCGGGACGTGGCTGAACCAGGCGTGAAGCGACTGCGAGTGTTGTGCAGCGGAGCGCCGTGTCGCGCCCAGCGTGGTGCGCATCACCATGGGAACTTTCCAGTGGCCGCCCGACATGTAGTGGGCTTTAGCGGCCTGGTTCACCATCTGGTCCATGGTGAGCGTGATGAAATCTCCAAACATGATGTCAACGACGGGACGCAATCCCGTCATAGCCGCGCCAACTGCGACGCCGGTAAACCCGGCTTCGGAAATCGGCGTGTCGACGACGCGCTTGGCGCCGAATTCCTCGACCAGTCCGGAAAGGACTTTGAACGGTGTGCCAGCTTCAGCGACGTCTTCACCGATAATGCATACGCGAGAGTCGCGACGCATCTCTTCGGCGAGAGCTTCGCGAACCGCTTGCGCAAAGGTAAGTTCGCGCTCAGGCATAGACGTGCTTCTCCACTTCGTCGACGTTGGGATAGGGTGCAGCAATAGCGAATTTCACGGCCGATTCCATGATGGCGCGAACTTCTGATGCGATTTGATCGAGCGATGCGGCATCAGCGTAGCCCCGCTCGGTCAACCACTTCGTTAACACAAGTATTGGATCTCGATCGGTCTTCCAGAGATGTTCTTCCTGCTTCGACCGATAATATTCGCGATTGATGTCGCCAACGTGATGGCCGCTGTAGCGGTAAGTATCGCACTGCAAGAAGGCGGGACCGCCGCCGGAGCGCGCACGCTCAATCAGTCGCGTCGCAACTTCATTCACGGCGCGGACGTCCTGACCATCAACGCTGGCGGCTTCAATTCCAAAAGCTGCGGCACGCCCGAGAATGGTACCCGCAGTGGTCTCCTGATAATGTGTGTACTCGTTGTATTGATTGTTTTCGCAAACGTACATCACGGGAAGTTGCCAGAGTTGCGCTAGATTCATTACTTCGTAGAGGGAACCCTGGCCGAGAGCGCCTTCTCCGAAGAAACACACGGCGACGCGACCCGTGCCGAGAGTCTTCGCGGTAAAAGCCGCGCCGGTGGCAATACCCACGCTGCCACCAACAATAGCGTTCGCGCCGAGGTTGCCGGTAGCGGGATCGGCGATGTGCATCGATCCGCCTTTGCCGCGGCAGTAGCCAGCTTCTTTACCTAGCAACTCGGCGAACATGCGGTCGGGCGACGCGCCTTTGGCGAGGCAGTGTCCATGGCCGCGATGAGTGCTAGTAATGTAGTCGTCGACGCGCAGGGCTTGGCAAATTCCTACCGCAATGGCTTCTTCGCCGCTATAGAGATGAGCGAGGCCGGGCATGAGGGCGCGGGTGTAAACCTCGTTCACCTGCTCTTCAAACAAACGGATACTGACCATCTGGCGATAGGCGTGAAGCCACTTTTCTTTCTCCGTGCCGGCGGCGCCCGCTGGCTTCGGACCCGCTTGAGGCTTGGAGGTTGCAGTTGTCATACTTTTTTGCCTCCTTTGGTGACTGGGGTCGATACTCCGGACATGGCGGCCAGTACGTCGAACATGCAGGCGAAATCGTATTTCGTCCAGCCCATGCCGCGAGCGGCGGTGAGAATTTCGTTGCTCACAGCGGTTGTCGGCAGAGGCACATCCAGCTGACGGCCTAAATCCATTGCGAGAACCATATCCTTCTGCATCATGTTCACGTCGAACCAGGCTTCTTCCGGTTGCTGCAGAACGAACGGGCCACGATACTGAATCATCGGCGATGCGATGGCGCTGTGTACAAGTACATCGACGGCGGTTTCACGCGCGATGCCGCTCTTCTCCGCCAATAGAACTCCTTCGGAGAATGCAAGCATCTGCACGGCCAGGCTTAGATTCACCGCGATCTTCATGGAAAGCGCCAGACCGTTGTCGCCAACGTGAGTCACTTTCGGTCCGATATCGAGCAGAAGGGGTTTGATTTTATCGAAGGTCTCGCGGCGCCCACCAACCATTACTGAGAGCTTGCCCTCCTGCAACGTAATCACGCTGCCGGAGACAGGCGAGTCGACCATATCCGCGCCTTTCTGGCGTACTTTGGCGGCGAGTGCGCGGCTTACGGTCGGACTGACTGTACTCATGTCGATAAAAATTTTCCCGGTGCCCAGGCCCGCCAACATCCCATCGGGACCCTCGGTAATGGCGGCGATCGCGGCGGCGTTTGTCACCATCGCGAAAGTGAAATCGGAAACGCTAGCGACCGCGCGCGGCGAGTCAGCCCATTGCATGCCTTTTTCAACCAGCCACTGCGCCTTGGCGCGCGTGCGGTTGTAGCCAGTCACAGAGTGACCCTTGCTGAGCAGCCGGTTCACCATCTGGCTGCCCATGACTCCCAATCCGATAAAACCAAGTTTTGCCATCCGCCCCAAGTCCTCCAAAACACGCTATGGGATACTCAAATAATTCATGTAACCACAACAACTCATGTAGCTTTGAAGTCCGTCGGCGCGCGCTTTCCCGCGGGTAATGATTGACTGCCCGGAGACGCCTTGGAATCCTCTCGCACCTGCTCGAGATGGGAACGCATGGCGGTGCGGGCCATCTCCGCATCTCGCCGCTCCATGGCGTCAAGAATGCGCTTGTGATGGACTTGCCCCCGTTGCGGGCCGCCTTCCACGTTAAAGATCTTTATGCGCTGCTCCCGCAACAGCCCGACGATTGAATCAATCAACGAAAGTATCAGCGGGTTGGCCACGGTTTCGGCGAGCGCAAGATGAAAGTCTAGATCGGCCTCAATGTACGCTTCGGGATCATCCTGCGCGCGATCCATGACGGCCACAGCTTCGCGCAACACCGTCAGATCGTCGTCCTTGGCGCGAACCGCAGCCAACGCAGCGATTCCCGGTTCCAGGATCAAGCGAAGTTCTGCCAGATGCGGCGCGCCTTCCTGTTGACCGATCTTCACCATAAGATCGAATGATTGGCGCGCGGCCTGCGTCGTTCCATCAGTGACAAAGGTGCCGCGGCCTGAATAGGCTTCGACCAAACCTTTCTCGCGAAGCGCTTTCACCGCTTCACGCACCGCAGTGCGGCTTACCCCAAGACGCTGCGCGAGTTCGCGCTCAGCAGGAAGCTGGTCTCCAGGTTTGAGCGTGCCATTAAGGACGGATTCTTCAATTTGCTGAACGATCTGCTCGTAAAGGCGCGAAGTCCGAACAACTTTGTACACAGGAGTTCCCCCGGCCCGAGCCAGTCTGAGAGGACTGGAGATGGTCTGGCTACTATACCGCAGGTCCATGCCATTCGGGAGCTGTACCGCCGCCTTGGAATCAGTGTTCAGCACTCGTGGTCTCTAGGTATGGTGGTATGACAGCTGCTACGATAGCTCATTCAGCGAAGAAACGCAAGTTCTCCAGTCGCTCGATTCCTCCGCATATTTACCCACAAAGCGCGCTGCCTAAAAGTTTATTGGTGAGATTCCAAACGACCGAGTCGAGCGGCTTTCCGGAGAATTTACTTGACTTCATTCGCCGAGCAATGGTATGGCTGTCGGACCATCAAAACGGAGGAAGTTTCGATGATATCCAGACGCACCGCCCTGTCTGCGGGCCACCAGGCAAAGTTTGCCATCCAGATTGCTCTTCTTACCTTAAGCTTGATATTGATCGGCCTTCCTGCTCAGGCGCAATCCACCGCTGGACGCGTCCTCGGAAGCGTCACAGACCAGAGTGGTGCCTCAGTCGCTGGCGCGACTGTCGTGGTCACGGACACGCAGCGTGGAACATCGCGGACCCTGAACACCGACGCGTCCGGCGACTACGTGGCTCCTGACCTGGCTCCCGGAACTTACAAGATTCACGTCGAGGCCAAGGGCTTCAAGTCGTCGGAGCGGCCAAGCGTCACCATCGAAGTCGCAACCGACGTTCGCGCCGACTTCAGTCTTCAACCCGGAAACGTTTCGGAAACGGTGACGGTCAGCAGTGAGATTCCACTGCTCAACACGACCTCCTCTACTCTGGGCGGAACTCTCAGCAACCAGGAAATCAACGATCTGCCGCTAAATGGCCGCAACTACGAAAACCTGCTGCAGCTTCGTCCGGGCGTGATGCGCTACCCCGGCGGCGGATTTTCCACTACCAGCACCGACGGTCTGCGGGCCGAAGACAACGCTTACTTTGTCGAGGGCTTGTTCAATAGCGAGCCGTTTTCCGGACAGGGCATTATTAACGGCGCCGGCATCGCCGGAGATTCCGCGACCATCTTGCCAATTGACGCCATCCAGGAATTCAACGTTCAGGAAAATCCCGCAGCGGAGTACGGGTGGAAGCCGGGTGCTGTTATCAACGTAGGATTGAAATCAGGAACCAACAAGCTCCACGGAACCGCCTTTGCGTTTGGCCGCGACGGCGTCATGGATGCGCGCAATTACTTCAACACTGCTCCCGCACCGAAGAATCCCCGAACCCTGGAACAATTTGGCGGCAGCGTCGGTGGTCCAATCATCAAGGACAAAGCATTTTTCTTCGGCGCTTATGAAGGGCAGCGGTATGACGTGGGAAATTCCTACAGCGTAACCACTCCTTCCACGGTATCGTTGCCGGCGGCGGGAAACTGCATTTCCCCATTAGTAAATGGCGACTGCGGAGGCAGCATTCCGAACGCGATTGACGATCTTCTGGCCAACGGAGTTGCCGTTAGCCCAGCCAGCCTGCTGATCTCGGGTTGCAGCGTCAGCGGTACCGGCGCTACTGCATCGGTGACTTGTGCGGGCACGGGCTTTCCCATCAATAACACCCAGAGCATCAATGTTGTGCAGGGATTCCCCAATAACGTCGGCGTAGACAATGCGCTGGGAAAAGTAGACGTTAACATCAACCAGCACAACACCATCACCGGAATGTATTTCTACGGCAACAACAATGGAACGGTCGAAGACTTTCCGGAGCTGCAGGCGAAGTGGCGATCGCAGATTCACACCCGCGCGCAGGTAGTCGGCGGAAGCTGGATCTGGACCCCGAACGCGACCTGGGTGAATGAAGCCAGAGTGGGCTATAACCGGCTTTACCAGCCCACGTATCCCGGCGATCTGAATACGCCTGTCTCCGCCTATGGAATCAATACAGGAGTGAGCGGGCCCTTTACGGGTGGGCTTCCCCGCATTGGGTTTGCCGGAGCTTTCGTACCCGGCCTGGGCGGTTTCAAGTGGCCGAAGTTCCAGGGGCCGGATTCGATTACTCAGTTTATCGACCATGTTTCCTACACAGTGGGAGCGCACGCGATCAAGTTCGGCGGCGAACTGCATCGTGATGGCGTGAACGGTGGAGCCTTTGGCAACGCGAGAGGCAGCATCACCTTCCTCGGCGGTGTGGCGTTGACCGCTGGTGCCGGTTCGACGGCTTTGGAAGATTTCTTCGCCGGCGATCCTTTCAAGGCATCAGTGCAGGTGGGCGATCCCCGTCGGGACATCCACAACTGGGCCTACGGATTGTTCGTACAGGATGACTGGCGCGTGAAGAAGAACCTCACCATCAACTACGGACTGCGCTACGAATTCAGCACGGTGATGAAAGAAGCTCACAACCTGCTGGGCAACTTCGATCCAAATTCACCGACTGGATTGATTCAGGCTGGCATAAACGGAGTCAGCGGTCCATACAATCCCGATCACACGAACTTTGCGCCGCGCGTCGGCTTTGCGTGGGACGTGACAGGCCAAGGGAGCACCGTGGTCAGAGGCGGATTTGGGATGGTGTACGAAACCATCAACTGGGAAGCCATGCTGGCGTTCAACAATGCGTTCGGACTGAACAATGTGCCGACGGGAGCGATCATCGACGGCGCGGGCGACACTGCAGGAGGCACGATTGCAGCCGGCAATCTGGCCATTCCGCCCGGCATGCCGCAATGGGATAGCGGGCAGCCTATTTACGGAGCGAACGTAAGCACGGCCCAGCTAAATTGCTTCAACAATCCCTGTCCGATCATGAGCGTGGACCGTAATATTAAAACGCCCTATGTCTTGGACTGGACATTGAATGTGCAGCACGCATTTACGCCCAATCTTTCGATGGAAATAGCGTATGTGGGCAATCACGGATCAAGACTGACAGGTATCCGGGATATTAACCAGCCGCCGGTTGGAACAGACTATTCCGCCGTCTGTACGACTGATCCGAATTGCGATCAGGACGCCCGACCGTACAACGCCAAATTCCCTTACCTGAGCAACATCTTCCAGATGGGGAATGTTTACAGGTCGAACTACAACGGCTTGCAGGTTACGGTGAACTCGCGCAATTACCACGGACTTAACATGGTTGCGGGTTACACGTATGCGCACGCGCTCGATGATGTCGGTGCCAACTGGGACTTCGGTTATGGCGCGGGATTGCCGCAAGATTCCTACAATGTAGGTCGCGAATACGGAAACAGCGACTTTGACATTCGCCATCGGTTAACGCTTTCCTTGACCTACGCAATTCCGGGACGCAAAGGATATGCGCAGATGATGGAAGGATGGGAACTCAATTCCATTGTGACGCTGGAGAGTTCGCAACCGTGGGGTCCAATCGATATGGGAACGGATGCAGCAGGAGTGGGCCCGCTACCCGTAAGTCCTCCAGCTAGTGAACCGATTCGGTGGGATTTCTTTGGCAGTCCTTCCGACTTCAAGTCGGGACCCACGTCGATTCCTTATTACTCCGGGACGAGCAATTCCAGTTGTGCTGCGAAGGCATTGGCTGAGGATGGGGGGACGGCCGGGGCTGCGACCGCTTCGCTAAATTCCTTCGGATGCTACGCCAAGGGCCATTCCATGATGCTGCCACCGGCTCTCGGCACATTCGGGACAATGGGACGCAATATTTTCCCTGACTCCGGCTTCAAGAACCTCGACCTTTCGATTGCCAAGAACTGGCACTTGGGCGAACGAGTTCATGCCCAGTTCCGCGCGGAGTTTTTCAATATCTTCAACCATCCGAATTTCGCCAATCCCTACGGCGGACAGAATGGTTATGGAGTGAATGATCCGTCCGCTCGTCCGTTCGGTTGCGGATGCGCGACGCCGGACGTGGCGGCAGCTAACCCGGTCATCGGGTCGGGCGGCAGCCGCGCGGTGCAATTGGGATTGAAGTTGGCGTTCTAACCGTTGGAGGTTTAGTTCGGAAGGAAGGCCGGACGAGTTACGTCCGGCTTTTTTTCGCATGAACTCGCGCTCGTCGCGAGAGAAAAGGAATGGGACAACTTATTATGAAGAAGAGCAATTATTTCTCCGTGGCCGTTCTGTTGGCGGCTTTCTTTGCATTCGTTCCTGCCGGCGTTTTTGCCCAGGCTTCCGAACAAAAGCCTGCACAAAAAGAAGAGCGGCGCGAGCGCACGATCGATGAAATTCGGGTGGAAGCCATTCGGCGGGCTCAGGTGGGGCAGTATCCCCTGATCGGGCTTGATCCCGGCGACGTAACCGAGGCGTTCCAAAGTATTCACACCGCCGACAAAGACGAATGGGCCGCTGGTTTCATGCACGTGGCCGACCGCTATTTCAACGAGGCCAAGTCGCTCGAGAAATCCGATCCGGCCAAGGCCAATGCTGACTACATCCGGGCATGGCGGATTTATTCTTTCGGCCGCTGGCCGATTCCGGCGTCGCCGGGCAAGCAGCGCTCCTACGAGAAGGCGCTTGAAGCGTTTCTGGCGCATGCGCGATTCTACGATCCGCCGCTAGAGATTGTGCGTATTCCCTTTGAAGGAAAAGAAATCATCGGCTACCTGCGCCTGCCGAAGAACGCGAAGGGACCGGTGCCGCTGGTAATCGCCGTCAACGGGCTCGACAGCCGCAAGGAAGATTTGACGGAAAGTTTCAGCGCGATTCTTCCCTTCGGAATCGGCTATCTTGCCGTCGACGGGCCAGGGACGGGACAGAATCCAATCAAGGTGAGCGAGACCGCAGACCGCGTGTTGTCGAAAGTAATCGACTACGCTCAGTCGCGGCCGGAGATCGACAAGAACCGCATCGCGATGCACGGCGTAAGTTGGGGAGCCTACTGGGCCGCGAAGATGGCGATCGTCGAGAAGGCACGATTGCGTGGGTGCAGCTCGCAATCTCCCCCGGTGGACCGCTTCTTTCAGAAAGACTACCTGATGAACACTCTGGTCGGAAATCGCGAGTATTTGTTCGATCAAGTGCCGGCCCTGATGAATATTCTCGAAGGCGTACACACGCTGGAAGAAATGGGCGACTTCCTGCCAAAGATTTCGCTGGTACATCAAGGGCTGCTGGGGAAGCCGATGGCTCCGATGTTGATTATTGCGGGCGTGAACGACACCCAGGTCCCTATCGAAGACGAATATTTGCTGCTGAGCAAGGGCGATGTTCCGAAGGAAGCATGGATCAATCCTTCCGGCGCGCACTTGGGCCGGCAGGTTGGAGTGTGGCCCGATCCGCGAATATTCAAGGAAGTGATTATTCCGTGGCTCGTAAAGACGCTGCAGGCTCCAGCAAACTAGAAAGCAGTGGCCAGTAGTTGCCAGTAGTCAGTGATCAGTGGTCAGAGTGAGTTAGCGAGCTCTTGTCCTTGACATATTTGAGGTTCGCATCAGGGCGTGCCTTCAGGCATGCCGCAAATTAGGCAGTTATCATCGCGCTTTCAGGCGCTGGCTTTGTGAGCAGCGCCTGAAAGCGCGTTTATTTCTGCCCCGAATATAGCGTCGCCGAAGCGATGCCCTGATACGAATCGAGTCACTTAAGGCGAATTGTCCGGAACTATACCCAACAAGACCGTTTATTATGAGTTGGAGTTGGGAGCCGATCCTCTATGACTAATCTGACTAACAAAATCGCTCTGGTTACCGGAGCCAGCGGCGGCCTCGGAACTCACGTCACGAAAGCTCTACTGGATGCCGGCTTCACGGTAGTGGGCCTCGCGCCGCGAATCCAGCAATCTGCCTTCGACCATCCAAGCTTCGTTGCGCTTCCTGCTTCTCTCACCAGCCTGGACACAGCAAAGAAAGCTGTCGCTACTGTCATCGCACGCAGCGGAAGGATCGATGTACTGGCGCATCTGATTGGCGGATTCGCTGGCGGACAGACCGTTGCCGAGACCGACGATGCCACCTGGCAGCGCATGTTCGACGCGAACCTGAATAGCACGTTTCACATCCTGCGCGCAGTCATCCCTGAAATGCAAAAAGCCGGAGGAGGGCGCATCGTCGCGATCGGCAGTCGTGCTGCGGAAGATCCCGGCCCCAAGGTCGGCGCGTACAGCGCTTCGAAGGCGGCATTGGTCTCGCTGATGAAGACGGTCGCGCTGGAGAATAAAAACGCCGGCATTACCGCAAACGTGATCCTGCCGGGAACAATGGACACGCCTGCCAATCGAAAAGATATGCCCGGCGCGGACGTTTCCCAGTGGGTACAGCCTTCGTCAGTAGCGAGTTTGATCGTTTGGCTGGCATCGGAGGCTGGGAAGGACGTGACTGGGGCAGCTATCCCGGTGTATGGGCGAGGCCTGTAAGCCGTTACTCGCAACCTCTTCTCCGCCGCCCGGACGTGGCCAAGCTACGCCTCTACGTGTGGTCTTCTCTACGAGTGGTCTTCCCGTGGCATCCTTTAGTAACTATTCTTCATGCACAATTCTTGTTGCATTTAACATTAGTGAAATATCTTCCAAGTAACATCAAAAAAGCGATCCGCATCTATCAGGGAGATGGTTGCCATGGGTTCAGCACGCGCTTCGAAGTCGTTGCCGCTCCAAGTGGCGGCGGTTTGTTACCGCAAGCGCGGCGCGGCGGTCGAATTCCTGCTAGTCAACACAAACGGCGGAAACAAGTGGACCTTCCCTAAGGGTTGCACCGATGCGCACATGTCCCACAGTCAGGCCGCCGAACGCGAGGCCGCCGAAGAAGCTGGAGCTCTGGGCACAATAGAGCCGCGACACTTCCATCTTTACATTCACTCAAAAGGCGTGTTTTGGCAGCCGGGCGGCGTGCAGGAATTTGTGGTGAAGGCCTTCCTGATGGAAGTACAGGAGCTGCGCCGTCCCGATGAGCCCCAGCGGAAGCCGACGTGGTTCAGTCCCGAGGAAGCGCGGCAGAAGCTGGCCAAAGGCCGCGAAGTGAAATATGCGCGGGAAATGGAAGCGGTCGTCGATCAAGCTCTGGAGCGTATTCACGTCCACCGCGCTTTGTTGGATCGTAATTCCGAAAGCCGCACGGTGCGTGCCGCCACGAACTCTTAAACTGTTTCGCCCGCGAGCGCAACACTCTCTCTCCGAGTCTCGTCGGTACCAGGTACTCGGTACTGCTCTTTTTATGAGACGATAATTCCAGCCCATGATTCAGCTTTCTGGCGCCGGAAAACGTTTCGGCCACAAACTTCTTTTTGAAAATACCGACTGGCTCATCACGCCGCGCGACCGCGTCGGCCTGGTAGGAGCGAACGGCACCGGCAAGTCTACGCTGATGAAGGTTCTCGCCGGCCTGGACACGCTCGACTACGGCTCCCTGATCGTCGCCAAGGGCACGACCGCTGGATATCTGCCCCAGGATGGACTCTCGCTCTCCGGCCGGACCGTATTCGCAGAGTGCATGGCCGTGTTTACCGAGCTTCACGCGATGGAGCGCGAACTGGAAACGCTGACCCACCGCATCTCGGAACTCGATCATGCCAGCGCGGAATACGCCGACGTCGCTGACCGCTACCACAGTCTGGAACATGAATTCCGCACCCGCGATGGCTACTCGATTGAAGCGGAAGTCGGACGCGTGCTGATGGGCCTTGGGTTCCGCAAGGAAGACTGGGAGCGGCAGACCGACGAATTCTCTGGCGGCTGGCAGATGCGGCTGGCCCTGGCCAAGCTCCTGTTGCAGAAGCCCAACCTCTTGTTGCTGGACGAACCCACGAATCATCTCGATCTCGAAGCCCGCAACTGGCTGGAAGAATATCTGCACGACTATCCGCACGCGCTGGTACTCATTTCCCACGATCGATATTTTCTCGACGTCGTCGTCAACAAAATTGCGGAGATTTGGAACAAGCGCTTCTGGTTCTATACCGGCAACTACGACAAGTTTCTGTCGCAAAAGACGCAACGCAACGAACAGTTACAAGCCGCGTATAAGAACCAACGCGACCGCATCGAACAACTGGAAGTATTTATCAACCGCTTCCGCTACCAGGCTACCAAGGCGAAGCAGGTGCAGAGCCGCATCAAAGAGTTAGAGAAGATTGAGCGGATCGAAGTTCCACCCGAAGAAAAGACGATTCACTTTTCCTTCCCGCAGCCCAGGCCCAGCGGGCGCATCGTGGCTGAGTTCGCCGGCGTGGCAAAGAGTTATCCGGCGAAGCCGGGCAACAACTCGGGCGAGAAGGAAGTTTTTCGAGACGTTGATTTCATGATCGAAAAGGGCGACCGCATTGCCCTGGTCGGAGTGAACGGGGCTGGCAAATCCACTCTGATCAAGTTGCTTGCGGGTACGGAACGGCCATCGCGCGGCGAATACACTCTTGGTCATAATGTGGAGGCCGACTACTTCGCGCAGGATCAATACAAAGAACTGGACGCGGACGCGCGCATGATCGACGATCTGGGCAACGCTTCCCCAGGTTCATCGCAGACCGAACTGCGCAGCTTGCTCGGATGCTTCCTGTTTTCCGAGGACGACGTTTTCAAAAGGATTGGGGTGCTCTCCGGCGGCGAACGCGGCCGCTATGCCCTGCTCAGGCTGCTGCTGCATCCGGCAAATTTCCTGTTGCTCGACGAGCCTACCAACCACCTCGACCTGCGCGCCAAGGACGTTCTGCTGGATGCGCTCATGAAATATTCAGGCACCGTCGTTTTCGTCTCTCATGATCGTTACTTCATCGACAAGCTGGCCACGCGGGTTTTCGAAATCGGAGACGGAAAAGTTGAGGTCTACCCCGGCAATTACGAAGACTATCTCTGGCGCAAACAGGGCGGAAGCGCCAAGCAGAACGAGGCGATTCGGCAACAACTAAAAATCACCGAACCCGCTGCGGCGCCTTCAAATGGCAATCAAGCCTCAGCTGAGCCGGCGCCCGCGAAGGCGAAGCGCATGAATCCGATCAAGCGCAAGAAGATGGAAGATCGCATCCACGAACTGGAAGCGGAAATCAACCGCGCGGAAACTGTAATTGCACGATGTGAAACCGCCATGCAGGATTTCATCAGCGCCGACGAGAGCCAGCGTCAGTCACTGGAACTGGCGCAGCACAAAACGGCCCAGGCCGCGCTGCTCAAAGAGTGGGAAGATCTCAGCCAATCGCTTCAGGAAGCAGACTAAACCGCATCCCACCTGCCGCAGTCGTACAGTCTCTTCCGTAATCTCGTAGTAACGCTTACCTGTGTGCGATATTGACCATGGCCGAAGGGACAGGAACAACCATAGGCCAAAAATCCCAGACCCAACCGCTTGGCGGCAATACCTGGTGCAAGTACATACGACGCGCCGCACGCGGAGACTTAAGGAAGGTTGCGAATGCTCCAGCCCTCAGAATACGGATATAACGGCAAGTCCACTCCGCCAGCCTCAAACCCCAACACTTTCACTCCAGTCAAAACAGTCAGCGCCCCTGTCGAGCAGGCTACTATCGGCCGTACCCTGGTGATCAAGGGCGAACTCAGCGGCTCGGAAGCGCTTTACATCGATGGCCGCGTCGAAGGCAAGATCAGCCTGCCCGACAACCGCGTTACCATTGGCCGCAACGGCAGCGTGCAGGCCAACATTACCGCCCGCGAGGTTGTCGTCATGGGTAAGGTCAGCGGAAATATTGAATGCAGCGATCGCGTCGATATCCGCAGCGAAGGCTCGGTCACGGGAGACGTTTCCACCATACGCATCAGCGTTGAAGATGGCGCCATATTGAAGGGTGGCATCGAGGTGCGGAGCAGCGACCGCAAGCAGAACCAGTCGCAATCTCAGGCAAAAGCAGCGGAAGCAAAAGCACCAGAAACGCAGAAGCCGGACGCCGCAAAGGCCGCAGCCGCACACGCCGCAGCCGCACACGCTTAAGAACGCTCGTTAGACTTGGCAGTACGAATAAGGGACAAGCCACTGCTTGTCCCTTATTTTTTTAAAATTCTCGAGAGTCTGGATCAGGAAGCTGCGCGGGTCTTACTTCTTCTCTTCCTTTGGCTTTAAGTCAAGCGCTGCGGAATTCATGCAATACCGCAGCCCCGTTGGCGCCGGGCCATCCTCAAACACATGCCCCAGATGGGCGCCGCAGTGTGCGCAACGCGCTTCGGTGCGGACCATTCCATAACTCGAATCCTTGTGTTCCTCAACTTTACTTGCATCCGCAGGCTTGAAGAAACTCGGCCAGCCCGTTCCGGAATCGAACTTTGTCGAGGAATCGAACAACGGTTCCCCACAGCAAACGCAGTGATACGTCCCTGCGTCCTTGGTCTTCCAGTACTTGCCCGTGAATGCCGGCTCCGTTCCCGCTTCGCGGGTCACATGGTACTGCTCCGGCGTAAGTTTCTGTTTCCACTCCGCCTCATTTTTTAAGACTTTTTCTGCCATGATTTGTCCCCCTCAGACCAAATCTGCCATGGTAGCTGTTCTCTTGGGATGGATATTGGATGTTCGAAACCCATGGAAAGTGACATCGCCGAATCGCCTAATACCCTGCGTTGTGACATTCGTCACAATGGAAGTGTGACATCTAACCTTGTCTTCCACAGGCTAATCGGCCGAATATGACTTCAACGTCTGCGAGTCCCTCGGTCCGGCTACCCCCTCAAAAGGCAGCCGGGCCTTTTTATCTTTCATCTCCTTCTCCCGTCATTCCTTCGCCGATCTTGTGATACTTGCCCCGAAAAAACAGCAACGGCCTGCCCTGGCGCACCAGTACATCTTCTACCTCGGCAATGAAGATGGTGTGATCACCCGCCTCTTGTGCGGATTGCAGCTTGCATTCCAGATATGCCAGCGCCCCTTGCAGCCTGGGAGTTCCATGCGCTGTGCGGTCAAAACGTGCACCGGCTTCAGCTTCGGCATGCTCATGGGTAGACTCCGGCAGTGCGTAATATTCGGATATTCGCCGCTGATGCTCGGCTAAGATATTGATCCCAAAGCGTTTTTTAGCATGCAGGTGGGCGTGCGTGCGGGCGTTGCGGTCCACGCAAACCAATAGCAGCAGCGGGTCTAAAGATACCGACGCGATCGCGTTGGCAGTCATGCCATGAACTTCGCCATCCAGGTCAACCGTAACAATGGTCACACCGGTAGCGAAACGTCCCATCGCTTCCCGAAATTCGCCCGAACTGACTCCCATGTCTTGCGGTGCGGTTTCCCCGCGCGCCTGCCTACATTAGCATGCTGCTTGCGGAACGTGGCGGCTCGTCGTGACGCTTGTCATGCCGCTTGTCATGTATGATTCGATGCATCGGCATGACTGCGGAAGCGAGCAACGTGACCTCATTCGCGATGACGACAACGGGCCTTCTAAGTTCGGGCTCTTCGATCTCCGCAGAGCTGGCCGATGTGCGGCCAGGAACTCCCATTTCACGTGACTTTGGCCTGCGTCTGATTCAGTGCGGTGACGACGATCTGCCCGCGCTGCTCTCCGCTGCCCGGGCCGCGCGAGCCAAATTCAAACCCGGTGTCATCACTTACTCGCGTAAGGTTTTTCTGCCGCTAACCAATCTTTGCCGCGATTATTGCGGCTACTGCACCTTTCGGCGCGATCCCGGGCAGCACGGCGCGCACACTATGACTCCGGAAGAAGTGTTAACCATCGCCCGCGCCGGCGAAAAATTGGGATGCACCGAAGCTCTCTTCAGTTTGGGCGATAAACCCGAGCTTATCTTCCCGGAGATGCGCGATACTCTGCGGCATCTCGGCTATAAATCTACGCTGCACTATCTAGAAGCAATGTGCGAACTGGTGCTGCGCGAGACCCGCCTCCTGCCGCATCCGAATCCCGGACTGCTTAGCGCCGAATGGATCACCCGTCTGGCCGCCGTCTCGCCCAGTATGGGCCTCATGCTCGAGACCACCAGCAGCGATTTACTTGCGCCCGGAGCCGCCCATGACAATGCTCCCGACAAAGATCCGGCGAAGCGGTTGCGCACCATCGAAGAAGCCGGAAAGCAAAACGTCCCTTTTACCACCGGCCTGCTGATCGGCATCGGCGAAACTCTGGCAGACCGAATTGATACTCTATTGGCGATTCGTGAACTGCACCAGCGTTACGGCCACATCCAGGAAGTGATCGTTCAGAACTTCCGCGCCAAGCCCGAGATTCCCATGGCTCATGCTCCTGAACCGTGCCAGGGTG
This sequence comes from Acidobacteriota bacterium, assembly GCA_013289765.1. GTDB lineage: Bacteria > Acidobacteriota > Terriglobia > Terriglobales > Acidobacteriaceae > Sulfotelmatobacter. Next base: position 82,672 of record JABCZI010000011.1, on the reverse strand, counting down.
ATATGCTGCGCACCGCGGCCGTAGCTCGCCTGCTGATGCCGAATGTTAATATTCAGGCGCCGCCGAACCTGAATGCGCCATACTATGAGGAGTTGCTGGACGCCGGTATTAACGATTGGGGAGGGATTTCGCCGCTGACCCCGGATTACATCAATCCCGAAAAGCCTTGGCCGCACCTGGAGCAACTGCGGCGGCGCACCGAGAGCAAGGGCTTTCAATTACGTCAACGTTTGCCCGTCTACCCTGAGTTCCTGCCAAAGATCGCATCCCGGCCCGGTTTGTTGGGCGACAAACTTCACGCCATGGGCGCCAGTGACGGTCTCGCGAGAGAGATGAGGGCCGCATGATCTGCGTGCTCACTGGGGGAACTGGAGGAGCCAAGTTCGTCGATGGACTGCGGCAAGTCATGCCTCCGGAAGAGATCACGATGATCGTCAACACCGGGGACGATCTGCTTTGGTGGGGCCTCTACGTATCGCCGGATATCGACTCGATTACCTACGTTCTCTCCGGGCTGCTCAGTCGCGAGCGGGGTTGGGGCGTAAAAGGCGATACTTTTTTATGCCTGCAGGCGATGGGTCAACTGGGCGAACCCACATGGTTTCACACCGGCGATCGCGATCTCGCAATGCATTTGCTGCGTTCCCGTCTGCTGGCTGAGGGGAAGACTCTTTCCGAAGCCACGACGGCGATCTCCGACAAACTGGGAGTAAAGGCTCGCATCCTACCGATGAGCGATTCGCGTGTGGAGACGCGAGTCGATACACCCTCAGGCGAGTTGAGTTTCGAAGAATATTTCGTGCAGCGCTGGTATCAGGATCCGGTAAAATCGGTGCGTTTCGCCGGAGCCACCGACGCCGAAGCTGCGCCCGGAGTAATCGACGCCATCCTTTCCGCCGATGCTGTGATCATCGCCCCTAGTAATCCTGTGACCAGCATCGGCCCCATTCTCGCGGTGCCAGGAATCCGCGAAGCTCTGCGCAGTGCGCGGGGTAAAGTCGCCGCTGTGAGCCCGATTATAGGAAACGCTCCGGTTGCCGGACCTGCGGGGATTCTTATGACAGCGCAAGGTCTGCCCTGCTCGATCGCCGGTGTAGCCAAGGCCTACGAAGATTTTCTTGATCTGCTCGTCTGCGACGCGCGCGACGCCCGTGCCGCGGAAACGCTTCGCAAGAACGGATTGCGCGTGCAATGTGCGCAGACGATTATGCGCACCTCAGATGACCGGATGGCGCTGGCTCGAACCGTTCTGGCGCACACGATTAGCGGATTGCGTCCTGAGGAATCTAATCAATCGAGTGCCGACAAATCCGCACGCGCCGCCGCCGACCAGCCGTGATCCTCATTCCTGTCAAGAATCTGTCTGCAGCCAAGCAGCGGCTTGCCTCCGTGCTCGATCAGGCCGCGCGGACTGAACTGGCGCAGGCCATGTTGCACGACGTTGTAGCCTCAATCGCCGCATGGCCCGGCCGTCCCGCTGCCGCGCTGGTGACCAGCGACCCATTCGCCATCGACCTCGCTGGGAGATTTAATTTTGAAATCATTCCCGATCCCGCGAACCCCGGAGAAACTGGCGCTATCGAGATGGCCACGCGGCTTTGCGCGGAGCGCGGCATCGCATACACTCTGGTCCTCCCAGCCGATATTCCTCTAATTAATCCCATCGAGCTTGAACAGATTCTGGCGCGCGCACCTGAGGAAGGTTCGGTGCTGGTTCCCGCTGCTGACGGACGTGGAACCAACGCCGCATTCCGGCGGCCGGCGGATTTGTTTCCTCTGCGTTTCGGTAACGACAGCTTCAAACCGCATCTGGCCGCGGCGCAAGCCACCGGCAAACCGTGCGAAGTGCTGCGCTTCCCGGGCATCGCGCTCGACGTAGACAATCCGGAAGACTTGCAGGACCTTCAAAACGCTGACGGTGAAACCCGCGCTCAGAGCCTGGTTCGTCGCTGGAGACTGGGCAATGGCTTTCTTGCCGCGGGAACGAGCCGCCAGTGAGACCAAAGCGTCCCGCCGCCATCAAGCGCCTTGAAATCAAACGCCTGGAAGAAGACAGGAAGCGCATATCGAACGACTCGCCCGCCGAAATCCGTCTCATTCCCATTACTCTCGCCGACGAAATCAAACCCGGCGATTTGCTGGCAGACAAAATTCTCCAATCCCTGGCGGAACACGAACTCGTATTCGAGTCCGGCGACATTCTCGTCGTCAAACACAAAGTAGTTTCCAAAACCGAAGGTCGCCTCGTCGATCTCGCGACCGTCAAACCTTCCACCGCTTCGTCCGCCTGGGCAAAGAAATACAACCTCGATCCCCGCGTTGTTGAACTGGCGCTGCGCGAGAGCCGCGCTGTGATTCGCCGCAAGAATGGCGTGCTCATCACCGAAACTGGCCACGGATTCATCTGCGCCAACAGCGGAGTGGACGTTTCCAACGTCGATGGCGGCCGCCATGCCTTACTACTTCCGGCCGATCCTGACCGTTCCGCCCGCAAACTTCACCATGAGATCAAGAAACGCACCGCGCTCAGCATTCCCGTCCTCATCACGGACACATTCGGGCGTCCCTGGCGCGAGGGTTTGGTCGACTTCTGCATTGGCATCGCCGGGATAAAAGCGCTGCGCGACGACCGCGGGCGCCGCGATCCCAACGGCTACAAGTTGCAAGCCAGCCTCGAAGCCATCGCGGATGAACTTGCCGCAGCTGCAGGGTTGGTCTGCGGTAAACTCAATCGCACCCCGGCCTGCGTCATTCGCGGATTCCCCTACGAACCCGCTCCTGGCCGCACTCGCGACCTGCTTCGTCCCGCAGCATCTGACCTATTCCGATGAACTTCTCCGCGACACTTCCGCTACACTGTAAGAAGTTGGTTGCAATGTCTCCCCGGTTCATCACAGAGACATCGCAACGTTTCTACGGAGGATCCCCGTGCCGCGCCAACTCTCATCTCCAGAATTAGAAGGTTTCCCTGCCCTCGACTGGTTCGACGTAGCGCCGCGAGTCACTCCCGCAGTGCGTTCCTCACTGGAAAGAATTCTTGAAACTCAAAACGGCGACGCCGTCACCCGGGAAGAAGCTTATGCGCTGGCTCATGCCGAGGGCGACGATCTGCTTGGCTTGCTCACCGCAGCTAACCTGTTGCGCGCCGAACTCTCCGGCAACCTCATTACATACGTCGTGAATCGCAACATCAATTTCACGAACATTTGTTTCGTGGGATGTAAGTTCTGCGCCTTCAGCCGCGGCCCGCGCGAGTCCGATACGTATTTCCTCAATCCCGAAGAAGTCGGGCAAAAGGCCATTGAGGCCTGGCAACTGGGCGCGACCGAAGTCTGTATTCAGGGTGGTTTACCGCACGGGCTGCCTCCGCTTTATTACCGCGATATTCTCCGCGCGGTGAAGAAAGCCGTGCCCGCCATGCACATTCACGCTTTTTCGCCGATGGAAATTGTCTACGGCGTCGAACTGACCGGTATGCCGCTCGCCGACTATCTCGCCATGCTTCGCGATAATGGTCTCGGCACTCTGCCTGGCACAGCCGCGGAAATTCTTGACGATGAAGTTCGTCACATTCTCTCGGCAAACAAGCTCAGCACTGCGCAGTGGATTGAAGTCATCCGCACCGCACATCGCGCTGGGATCCGAACCACTTCGACGATGATGTACGGGCACACTGAAACACCGGAGCACTGGGTGCGGCAGATGCGGCTCCTGCGTGAAATTCAGGACGAAACCGGAGGCTTTACCGAGTTCGTGCCACTCGGTTTCGTGCACCAGAACACTCTGTTATTTCATCAGGGACTGGCTCGAAGTGGTCCCACGCTGGCGGAACATCTGAAAGTACATGCCCTCTCTCGCTTGTTGCTCGCCGGATCGATCAACAACATTCAGGTTTCGTGGGTAAAGTTAAACCGCCGCCTCTCACAACTCTGCCTGCACGCCGGAGCCAACGACTATGGCGGCACGCTCATGGAAGAAAATATTTCGCGCGAAGCCGGCGCTACGGCTGGCCAGTACACCAGTTCCGAGGATTTTCAAGCGCTGATTTTGGAAATGGGACGAATCCCCGCCGAGCGCAACACGACTTACACGCGCATCAAACTTAAATTGCCCGTAGACGATTTCACGGCGGAAGAAACTTTGGAGCCGCAATTCGCGTAACCCCGAGCCTCTCATCGACATGAGGAAGAAAGCATGACGGATACCGCGTCGCGTGCGATCGCAATTCTGGGCGGAACCGGGCCCGCAGGAATCGGCCTCGCGCTGCGCTGGGCGCGCGCCGGAGAAAGCATTCTGCTTGGCTCGCGCGATGCGAAACGCGCCGAGGAATCAGCTGCCAAGATTAAAGAGAAAGCCGGAAGAGGCGCAAATGTCTCCGGTAAGGAAAATTCAGAAGCCTGCGCCGCTGCCGACCTTCTGGTGCTAACTGTTCCGTTCGAAGGACAAGCGGCCCTGCTCAAGCAACTCAAGCCAGCGATTCGCTCCGGTAGCGTTCTCATCGACGCCACGGTCGCGCTCGCTGCCGCAGTCGGCGGTCGAGCCTCCCGCACCCTCGGCGTCTGGCAAGGCTCAGCGGCGCAACAAGCCGCTGAACTTGTTCCAAAAGGAGTAAGCGTGGCCGCTGCCTTCCACAACCTCTCGGCGGAACTTCTGAATGGAGACGAAGCTCTCGATTGCGACGTTATCGTCTGCAGCGACGACGCTAACGCCTCCCAACTCACGCGCGCTCTCGCCGCGAAGATTCCCGGAGTGCGCGCCATCGACGGGGGGAAATTGGAAAACGCCCGCACGCTCGAGCAGATCACCGCGCTGCTCATCGGGCTTAACATCCGCCACAAGGGCCACGCCGGAATACGGATTACCGGCCTGCCCGCGAAAGCGTACGAATAGAATTTACGGCGTTCCTCAAGGCCTGGAGCCGCAGTGTATCAGGCCTTAACGGCACGGCGGAAATCCCCTTCCCTACAAACGCTCGCTAGAACGAATACTTTAACGAGAACTGAATCAGCCGCGGGGTGCCGACGGTTGACGTGATTGGCGCCGACCCGCCACCCGTCGTGCCGTTGATTGGCGACACCGAGGTCGCTGCCGGGATTTGGAATGACGGATGATTGAACAGATTGAAGAAATCGGTCCGGAAACGCAGGCTCTGCCGCTCACCCAGCTTGAACGTCTTGTCGAGAGTGAAATCGACATTCTTCTGCGGCGGCCCAATGATGCAGTTGCGCGGCGTGTTGCCGTAGAGCGTCCCATCACTGCTTGCACCGTTCGACAGCGTTGCCAGGGGATCGGGCGTGTAGGCTAAGGGAGTGACCCAGTTGGCTAGCCGCGATTCTGGGCTGCCATGGCTGGGAGCGTTGCCGCAGCCGAACCCGGGACCGAACGTGGCCGTCGATGAAGGAGTGCTGGCAAGAGCATAAACGCTGCCTCCAGCTGGATCAAAAATCGAAAAGGGCGCACCCGATTGCAGAACGAGTACTCCGCTGGCCTCCCATCCTCCCAAGGCTGCTTTGGTGAAGCCGCTGGCATGGGCGAAGAATGGCAGTTGATAAACGCCGCTGGTCACGAAGCGGTGCCGGCGGTCGAAATCAGAGAGGCCCCGCGAGGCCCGCGCATCGGTTTGATTATTGACACGGGTGAGAAACGCCACGGAAGCGGTGGACACGTCATCAATTGACTTCGAGTAAGTGTAAGCGCTTTGAAAATACAGTCCCTTGCCAAAACGATGAGCCAGCGTTGCTTGTAAGGCGTTGTAGTGCGAGTCGGAGTTGGCGTAAAAGGCCTCGAAATCGGGAGGGGCGATCCCGATAAAGGGCGCACGGGCGCTCGCATTCTCAACAGTTGAATCGATGATCGTGCACGACACTGGCGGATTCTGCGCCTGGAGATTGGCACAGCCCTGTCCCGGAATGGTGACCGGATTCTGCGGCGTGGCCAATGTTGCCTGATCGGGATCAAATGTTGAGCGCAGGCGCGAGCCTTTGGTCCCCACATAGCCGATTTCAGCAAACCAATCTCGCCCCAGCTCGCGCTGAATGGTGAAGTTCCACTGCTGCGTGGTCCCCACAACCCAATGCAGTGGGACCGCAAGTTGAATCAAGCTATTTACGTTGCCACTGAAAGATGGTGAGCATGCCTGGGGAGTCGGAAAAGCACAGGGAGCAAACCCCTGCAGGATCGCGGCTGTGGGCACGTAAGTCTGACTAGGCTGCGCGCCCAGCGGCGGAACCCCGTTGGGGAATGCGGCACTATGGGCGAATAGATTGGCCAGGCTGTCTGCTCCAGGAAAAAAGCCAACCAAGAACGGATAGGCCGGAGGGACGATAGCGAGATTGTCGACTGCTCCCAGGTCCTCGCGGACGCTGTAAATGCCATAGCCTCCACGTATCGACGTGGTGTGGTGTCCGCCAAGGTCGTAGGCAAAACCGATGCGCGGCTCCCACACCGTGGCATACTCGTTGTTCAGTCCGGCAGGATTCAGAGTTCCGGTAATCCCGGAGAGTCCGAACTTGTTGACGCACTTGGGATAGACGTAGGGCTGCCCGGTTGTGAGCGCGAGCGCTGGATTGGTGTTCCCGGTGTGGCATAGCGTGTCGTAGGGTGCGCCGATAAATTCGTTTCGGAGACCGAGGTTAACAGTGAGTGTCTTACTGACCCGATAATCGTCCTGCGCGAACCAGGCGTAGCTGGGAATGCGATAGTCGTGGTTGCCGAGTCCGCCGCCGCCCTCACCCAGGAGCGGGGAGCCCGCCAGAAAAGCCTGGAAGTCGGTGGCGAATCCGGTGGCGCCCGCGACAAAGAATATCAATCCATTGTCTGCAATGGGCAAGTTGCGGCGCATGGCGACACGGTCAATCTCGCCGCCTAGGCGCAGTTGGTGCGGCCCGTGAGTCCAGCTCACGGTATCGACCCAGGTGTAGTTGTCGGACAGCGCGGATTGCAGTTGAGTGGTATACGGCCCGAAGCCATAGGTGCCGAACTGAAGCCGGTACATATTAGAATCTCCGGCTTGACCGTTCACACCGGTGGCGGTGGGTAAGTTGATCCCGATCTGCGCCCCAGTGATGGGCGCTTTATTGTTCAGTTTGTCGCTGATGATGTTGACGCCAAAACGGAAATCGTTGATCAGGTTATTGTTGAACACGTGCGTCTCGGTGATGCTGCCGAAGCGGCTGTGCAGGGGGATATCCAAAGGGAAATTCAGGTTGTTTATGCCCGGGAGACCTCCGGTCTGGATACCGAAAGAATCCGCGCCGAAAGGCTCGAAAGTGTCGGAATTAGACCAGAAGAAGCGCTCCGACAAACGGTCCTTACCGCCGCGGAATTCGCGGTCCCAGTTCGCGGTGAACTGGTTGTCGGTGAATTTGCCGGGATTGGTTAGCAACAGCGGGCCAGTGTTGATTACGCCATTGGTAAAACCGGGCGTACCGGCGACTGTAGGAAAGAGAAAGCCCGCACCATCTACGCCCGCGCCAAACTGAGTGCTCTTGGCATTCAGCAGGTTCAACGCCACTGGGTCAAGGGCAGTGGCGGTATCCCCGCCACAGGCCGCACCGCAGAAGAAGGTCTTGAGAAGCGTAGTCTGGTCGCGCGCCGTAGGCAGCACAGGAACACTCGTGTTGATGAACGTTCCCGGAGAATCGCCGCTGCGCTGGCGCGTGCCCTGAAGATTGAAGTAGAAGTACCCCAGCTTGGCCGCGGGGCCGATGGGCCCGCCGATGTCGCCGCCGAAAATGTTCTGCTTGACGACTACCTTGCCCAGAAAATAATCGTTCGCATCCAGAGCGGTGTTGCGGAAATACTCCCAGAGATCGCCGTGGTAGCTTGAGGTCCCACTCTTGAGAGTCGCGTTAATGTTGCCGCCACCGTTGCGTCCCTGAGTGGCGTCGTAGAGGCTGGTGCTGACTTTGAACTCCTGAATCGCGTCCGGGCTGGGGAGCGGCGTATAAGTAAGTTCGCCGAAGGCATAGTCGGCCACGGTGATGCCGTCGATCAGGTAGTTGTTATTGTCCTCTCTTCCGCCATTGACGTGGATAAAAACGCTGCCGCGGCCGAGTTGCGCGGCGCCGTTCAAATCGGAAGAAGCGCCCGAGGAAAGCGTCAACAACTGTTGAAAGTTTCGTGTGGCCAGAGGAAGGTCGGTGATGGTCTGGGCGCCGAGTGATTGACCGGTGGTGGCGTCGGTGGTGTTGACCTGCTCCACCTGCGATTGAACTTCCACTATTTGTTTTATCGTGTTCACTTTGAGTGATGCCGTCATGCGCGTAGTTTCTGTGATGCGGACGACGACGCCGGGAAACGTTGTAACGGGAAAACCGGGCGCCGTGACTTCGACTGAGTAGGTGCCAACAGGCAATAGCGTGGCCGTGAACAATCCAGAGGAGTCAGTCGTCAACTGTCGGAGTAGCTCGCCAGTCGCTTCGCTTTTGACAGTAACTTTGGCATTGGCAATTACGGCTCCAGAGGCGTCTTGAACCACGCCACCGATAGCGCCCGTGGCTCCGCCCTGTGCGAACATCAGTCCTGTGAATACTGCGAGGAAAAGACCCACCGCCAACATTTTCTGAAGTGAATTCATGTTGTCCTCCAATCGGACGATGGTGCGTGCTTACGCTCCGCTCGAACAGCCGATTAATGGGCGCCAATAGCTGGGGCTATTTAACATGGGGGTATAGCACGATGGTGCAGCGATGTTCAAGAATTATGGGTAGGGGAAATTTCAGTCTTATGAAGAGTTTTAATCAATGAAGAGTGGTTGAAGGTGACCGGCGTATCCCTGAGCCGCTTCCTAATCTTCTACCGCCTGTGCGCTCATCTCCGACGGTTCTCCCCCCGCCACTTCCTGGGCGACAATCAAGCGCCGGGCTTCCACGCGAATTTTCGGTAATTGCAATCCGAACCAGCACGCGCCGACGACTGAGGCCAGCCCTCCAATCGCCACCGTGGTTTGAGCGCCCAAACGGTCGGCCAGCGCTCCGCCGAGCAGCGCCCCGATCGGCGCCATGCCCATGAACATCATCGAGTACACGGCCATCACGCGCCCCCGCAGTGCATCAGGGACCATCACCTGGATCAGCGTGTTCGAGCAGGCCATTTGCAGCATCATGGTGTAACCCACCGGCAACAGCAGAACCACGGAAATCCAGAAGGAATGCGACAGCGAAAAAATTGCGAGACTGGTTCCAAATCCGGCGCAGCACCACGCCACCCACCGCCCCAAACCTCTCACACCCTCGCGGAAAGCCAGGGTCAAAGCCCCCAACAAAGCACCCACTCCTGTCGACCCCATGAGGATACCCAATCCTCGCGCCCCGCCATGCAGTATCTGGTCGGCGAAGATCGGCATCAGGACCACATACGGCATCCCCACCAGGCTGACCATTCCCAACAGCAGCAGCAGCGCGCGGATCGGCGCCGTCCGGTTGACGAATCGGAATCCCTCCATCATGTGCTCGAAAGGCGAGGCCATAGATGCTGGAGCGCGCGCCGGACTCTGCACTCTCATCAGCATTAGCCCGATAATCACTGCGATGTAGCTCACAGCATTCGCAAAGAAGCACCAGCCTTCGCCAATCTTCGCCACCAGAATTCCCGCGACCGCCGGACCAATCACGCGCGCGCCATTAAACATGGAAGAGTTCAGCGCAATCGCATTCATCAAATCTTCTTTGCCGACCATATCCACCAGAAACGATTGCCGTCCCGGAATGTCGAACGCATTCACAATGCCCAACAGGCTGGCCAGCACAAACACATGCCACACCTGAATTTTGTGAAACAAAGTCAGTCCCGCCAGAACAAACGCCAATACCATCGACGCCACTTGCGTGGCAATCACAATATATCTCCGGTTTACACGGTCGGCGGTTATTCCGCCTAAAGGCGCAAACAGGAATACGGGAATCTGGCTGGCGAATCCCACCGACCCAAGCAACAGCGCTGAACCGGTAAGCCGGTAGACCAGCCACGACTGTGCAACACTCTGCATCCATGTGCCGATTAGGGAGATCAGTTGTCCGCTGAAAAAGAGCTGGAAGTTCCGGTGGCGCAGCGCGCGCCCCGCAACCTGCCAGCGTGAGATGGACGAAGAAGCTCCTTCGCCGCCGTTCGCCGCGCTTTTCTCGGTTGGACTGACTGACTCAGGCACGATGGCTTTCTTTGGATGACTGGATTTGATCTCTTGATCAAATATAACTTGAGCTTCTTGATTTCAGGACTTCAGGCAGCGCTGCAGATTCCCAGAATTTTCCACAGGCCCGTTTGTCGGCATTTTTGGCTTCCCATGCGGGGCCGGACTGCGCTACAGTTGCAGTTGCTCTCTCCCGCGGCGATTCCCTAAGGATATGCCATGACGATGATTTCCTCTCCGGTTGGTGTTGAGCGGCGTATCGGTCAACGTTTTCCCTTTAATCTCCCGGTTTCACTGCGCGATGTTTCCACCGCGGTTGAAGGACTCGGCTTTACTCAGGACGTTAGTTCCCGGGGAGTCTTTTTCTTTACAGTCATGGCGCTGAATGAGGGGACGGAAATTGAACTTACGTTAAAGATGCCCTCCGAAATAACGCTTGGCGAAAGTATGCGAGTGCGTTGCCGTGGGCATGTTCTGCGCATCGTCAATGCTGCGGACAACGGCTGGAAACCTGCTCCCGCAACCCATACCGAGATCAAATTGGCCGACGCCGGTTCGATCGAATCCAAGCCTGCCGAAATCAAGAATGGAGAAGTCAGGGGTGTACCAGTAAGTGGACAAGTAGAAGTAGGCAGAAAGATCGGCGTGGCCGTCTGCCTGAAAGGCTATGAATACCTTCCCGAAACCGAAGATGCATCCTCGGAGTTCCGCCGTATTTCCGCTTTGCACAGCGCGAGCGAGGCAGAGCGTTCCACCCCTCCCGCGCCCGCCAGTCCGCGGGTTGCCGCCCAGTAGCGCCGCGACACGGGTTCGGCTGTTTTCGATTCGCCCAAAGAGCCTTCTAGCTCCCGGCTCCGAACTTTAGTTCGCCAGGCACTTCTCAGTTCTTTCCAAATTCCCCGCCTTCGCTTAGAATGCTTTCACTAGTGCGGATTCGTCGGGGGTTGTACCTGCCGTGCATCTGTCCTTGGGGCTCTTGATCTCGCAGTTTCACTCTCTCCTGTATCCGCGTTCGTGTGTACCCGTGTCCGCAGCCGATTACCTAGGTCACTTGGCGAAGGGTACTGTGTCTTCTTAACATGCAAACACCAAGAGAGATTAGCGAGAACCGCGCCATGCATGGGATTGCAGTCGCCCTCCTGACCGAGGACCGCGAACGTTTATCGGAGTTGCAGCGCCGCCTGGAGGCTACTCGTCTGGCTCAGGTGGTATTCGGGAATGTTGGCTTCCCTGCCGGACCCACTGATTCCATTCTGCGGCAGATTCAGGATTTGCGCGCCGAAGTTGTTCTCATCGATATTACCGCCGAAAATCCGCAGCCAGCCATCCGAGCCATTGAACTCATTCAGGCAAATACTCTGCAGCTCGCAATTTTTGCCAATGGCACCATGCAGCAGCCCGCCACCATCGTAGCCAGCATGCGCGCCGGAGCCGGCGAATATCTGGACGAAAGCGCGGGGTCGGAAGCTCTCCTTGAAGCACTCACACGTTTCAGTTCCAATCGCACCCGCACTCGAGGAGGCGCGGGCAAAGGGCGCATCTTCACATTCCTTAGCGCGAAGGGCGGCGCCGGCGCCACTACGGCGGCCGTCAACACAGCCGTCGCGTTACAGCAAGCGCACGGAGGCGTCGTTTTGGTGGATTTTGCGCTGGTGGGTCACGCCCAACTCCATCTCAACCTGCGCCCCAACTTCGGAGTGCCTGACGCCGTCGAAAATCTGCACCGCCTTGATGCTTCCCTGCTTGAGGGTCTGATGACCACCTCCAAGAACGGCTTGCATCTTCTGGCCGGGCCGCAGCAGCCTTACCACTCCATTCCCACACCCGCAGAATTGGCGCGCCTGTTCGATCTATTGGTGAATCACTATCGCTACGTAATTGTTGATGCCTCCAGCCGCCTCGACTCCACTACCCGCCTGCTCTCCGACTTGTCCAACGCGGTGCTCATGGTCGCTCAAACCGATGTTGTGTCGCTGTGGAGCGCCGGACGCATCCACTCCTTCCTCGAAGAAGGAGCGAGCCGCGATCGCATCCGAATCGTGCTCAATCGTTATAAGAAAATTCCCGGCTTCACCGATCAGGACATTGAACATTCCACCAACTGCAAGGTTTTGTGGAAGATCCCGAACGCGTTTCAAGCGGTGTCGCCCGCTATCGATCACGGTACGCCGGTGGTCTTGCAGGAGAATCAGGAAGTGAGCCGCTCGTTCCGTGCCCTGGCAGCGACATTGGCGGAAGCTTCCTCAATCAGCGACGGCGGCCTCGACCTCCTCTATGCCCAGGAAAAAGCCGATATCCAAAAGAGATCGTCCGGCCGCCTGGTAATCACGCCCGCGCGCGCGAGTCATTAGGAATATCCAACACTGAGTGCCGGGACAACTAGCAAAGATCGGCCTGTATTCTTTTCTTGAATTTTCTCGGTACTCGGTACTTGGTACTCGGTACTAATCTGCCGGAAACCGCTTGAACACCACCTCTTGCGAATGCGTGCTCACTTTCTTCGCCCCATCGCTGGTATTGTCAACCAGCGTCCCTTTCAATATGTAATATGCCTCATCCCGAGGATTCTTCCCCTCGCCACGCTCTACGTTTCCTTTGAACTCGAACCATTCCGCTTGCACTGTTTCGGTCGTAAAAGCCAACTTGTTGCCGTCCAGTTTCCCACTGCGAAAATATTGTTCAAGAAAAGCCTGCTTGTCACTTTCCGCTTCTCCATAGCGTGAAAGGAAACCGGTCACTTTGCCTTCGTCTTCCACTGTGATCTGCACGAACTCTCCATCTTTCAAAAAACTATACATACCCGAATATTCACGGCCAGCTTGAGCTCCATGCTCGGTGGATGGCGGCCTTGCGGCATTCGGCGCCTTTGTCTTTGAATCCTGCGCCCGCAAAGCCAAAGAGAATGCGGCGACAAAAATTGTGGTGATGAGCGTGGCCTGTAACCTGTTCATGAGGCTCCTTCTGACATCCATCGTACTACCACGACCCGACAGCCCAGCCCTGCACTTCCAGCTATGCCGGCCGGCACAACCGAAGCCCATTTGCATCTAAGATAGAACGATGCGCGAAGTGCTGAACCCACCTCTCATTTCAGGCCGCGAACCGTCGGGAGACCTTCGCCTTTTGATTCCGCGCAAGTCCTGGTTGGCTGTGTTCTTCGAGAATCTGCGCGCCCAGTTCACTCGCGACCATCTTCCTTCCCTCCTCGACGGTTCCCTTCCCGCTGATTTCTGGTCCGACGTCTTCGTCGATCGCAGCCTTCCGTGGAAACGGTTCTTGCAATCCGGCGCATACCATGCGTTGCTGCTCGCCGCGATTTGGTCCGGCTCAAGATTTCTTGCGCTTCAACCCCACGTCACGGCGCCCTCCACATTCAGCCACTCCGACGTGGTTTACTACACTCCGTCGGAATATCTCCCTCCACTGGATACCCGTCGCCCAGATTCCGCACTCGCGCGCCAGGCCGATCCCGAATACTCTGCCCAGCCCATCATCTCCGTGCCGCCGGAGGCCGACAACCGCTCGCAGACCATCGTCACGCCGCCCAGCATCCAGTTGCACAACGACGTAGCCTTGCCCAACGTTGTCGCTCTCTTGGAAAAAATGCCTGGCGATCCGCGGATGCCGATCGGCCCTGCTCCCGCCGTTCCCGCCTCGCAGATTTCCCGCTTAGCGCCGCGCATGGAGCGCCCGGTCATTGCTCCGCCTCCTGAAGTGAACGATCAATCGCATAACCCTCTAGCGGCCCCGCAGACGGCTGTGATCGCCCCGCCGCCGCAGCTTGAACACACCGATACTCGCCGCCTGGGCGATCTCGATATCGGGCACAGCTCAGTGATTGCGCCCGCTCCGCAGCTCGCCCTCGATCAGCAGCGCGCACCGCGGGATAGAATTTCCAATAGCTTGAACCGAGGATCGGCGCGAGTCATTGCACCGCCACCGTCACTCGGCGCTGCGGGACATTCCCTTTCCTCGGGAAGCATGATTGCCCTTAGCTTGCATCCCGCCGTAGGCGCTCCTCCTAATCCACCGGCGGGCAACCGCCGCGGCAACTTTGCCGCCACGCCCGAGGGCCATCACGGAGCATCCGGCGCTCCTGCATCCGCCAACAGCTCAATCGCCGATGCGGCCCGAGGATCCGGCTCTGGCAGGAAAAATCAGGGCGATATTCCATCGGGACTCTATGTCGGCAAAGCCGCGGGCAACACTTCACCACTTGCAGGCGATGGTGCTGCCAAAAACTCCAACGCGTATTCCGTCAATCCGAAGCTCATCGCCAACCTGCGCCCCCCGCGCGTGGCGCCCAGCTTGCGGTCTGAAGGCGAGAGCAAACTCTCGCAAGAAGAGCGCGCTGTATTCGGCAACCGCAAGTTTTATTCCCTCAGCCTCAACATGCCGAACCTGAATTCCGCCGGAGGTAGTTGGATTATCCGCTTCGCTGCCCTGAATGCGGATTCAGAGCTTGGCGGTCCTCCGTCGCGCGCTCCATCTTTGAGCGGCGAACCTGCTGGCGAGCTCTCCGCGCCGTCGGCCACGCGCAAAGTCGATCCCGCTTATCCGCTCGAGTTGATGCGCCAAAACTTGGGTGGCACTGTCATTCTCTATGCTGTAATTCATACCGATGGCACAGTGGGTAGCGTGCGCGTGCTGCGCAGCGTTGACGAGCGACTCGACCAATACGCTGGCGATGCAATCGCAAAGTGGAAATTCGAACCCGCAACAAAGAACGGCATTCCCGTGGATGTGGAAGCCACCTTCTGGATTCCCTTCCGGCCGACAAAAGCGAACTCGAATTTCTGATAAGAGAGATCGGTTCTCAAAGTCGAATCCCAGTTTTCACCCCTTATCCTTCGATCGCTCTCTGTTGAATAATCCTCCAACCGTTCTTTTAAGATATTTGTTTTGAATGAGTTGTCCTCCCCCGTGAGTTGAGCTGAACCACTTGAAACTCAAACTCCGGTCCCTTCTAATGCATACTCTCGAACAGAGTAGTGCAAGGGGGAATCCGGCCATTTCTTATACCCTGTTAAAGCTTAAGATGCGGCCTACCGTCATTTTTCGCCCTTGCCGCTAATTTTTCTTGCGTAACGATTTAATACTGCTTATTATCGGGTGCTCATAAGCCCATGAACATCGGGGCTTCGAGTCTGTAAGGTCGGTTTCTGTAAGGCAGGTTGACGTCTTGAGCAGGGCAGTACAAATCAGCGTCGATGGTTCGGGACTCCGGAAGTTCACGCCGCACTTTCTTTACGCGGCGCTGAATCGAGGGGTCTTTTGCTTTGGGGCCATTCCGGCACAAAGACGCAACCGGTTTCACTGGCTTTCTTGAGGGGGCGTCCCGTTCACGCGGGACAACGATTGGGAAATCCGGGGAACTTATTCTTGATGATGAGGGAAAGGAGTTTTCTGTGAGAGAGAAGGGAACAGTCAAGTGGTTCAACGGGGCGAAGGGATACGGTTTTATCCAGCGCTCCACGGGGGAGGACGTTTTTGTACATTTCTCCGCGATTCAGGAGAACGGCTATCGCTCGCTCAACGAGGGTGAGACCGTGGAGTTTGATCTGCTGAAAGGCCCCAAAGGCTTCCAAGCGGGCAATGTCGTCCGCGCATAACTGTTGGCTCTACGATTTCCGGGCCCTCCCGCTCCCATCGGGAGGGTCTTTCATTTCGTATCGCTCTTGCAATGATTCCCGATATAGTCACCCTTTCGTCCTTCCTGCAACCGCACCTCTTGGTCTTCACGGTTTCACAATCCAGTCATGAGCTTTTAATCTTGCCTCGGATCCGAATCGACGAAAAGCCCATCCCGGCAAAGGCTTTGCAGCTTTTCTGCATAATGTTTTCACAAATGGAAGTGCGGCGAAAATAAAAACAAAGAAGAACGGTACTCGCTCCGGTCCCTGTGTTAGAAGTTGGTTCGGAGGAATTACACAAAGTGACAGAAAGATCGGGAAATAAAGTTTTTAGTAAGATTTTCTCTGCATCGGTGAGCCCTGCGTTTCTGTTGGTCATAGTGCTCGGATTTGTAGCCACTCAGTTTTCACAAGCGCAAAACTTCAGCGTGCTTTACAGCTTTGGTGGCGCGGCGGACGGGGGCGACCCCTACGCAGGTGTGATCCGGGATTCTAACGGTAATTTTTATGGCACTGTCGGTTATGGCGGCACCGCCTATGCCGGTGGAGTTTACAAGGTCGACTCGCTGGGCAATGAAACCATGCTGTACAGCTTTACTGGCGGAGCGGACGGAAATTTTCCGGTTTCAACGTTGGCTCGCGATAGCGCGGGCAATCTTTATGGCACAACTACCCAGGGTGGCTCGGTCGGAGGCGGTGTTGTGTTCAAGGTAGACCCCAGCGGCAACGAAACCGTGCTGCACAACTTCACCGGAGGATTGGATGGCGTGAGTCCGAGCGGAGGCTTATTCCTGGATGCGGTCGGTAATCTCTACGGGACAACCTCGCAGGGCGGCAGTTTTGAAAACTCCGGAATCTTGTTCAGATTGAGTCCGGCGGGTACTGAAACAATTCTGCACGTCTTCACCGGAGCGGCGAACGACGGAAAATATCCGTCCTACACAAATCTGGTGACGGATGGGCATGGCACCTTCTACGGCGTCACGCAAGCAGGCGGAAGCACCGGCCACGGAGTCGTATACAAGATCACTCGTACTGGCAAATTCACACTGTTGTACAGCTTTGCAGGAGGAACCGCCGACGGATGCAACGCCCTCGGGACTCCCTACCTGGACAAATACGGCAACCTCTACGGTACGACCTCGTCCTGCGGAGCTTCCGGCCTCGGAACGGTGTGGAAGCTGACCAGTACCGGGATAGAGACGGTATTGCACAGCTTCGCCGGCGGGACGGCCGATGGAGAATATCCGCTGGCCGGAGTGGTCGAGGATGTCAACGGAAATCTCTACGGCAGTACCGAGACCGGTGGCTCTGCCAACCTGGGAACCGTGTACAGAGTGAGCCAGACAGGCAAATTCACGCTGCTGCACAGCTTCACTGGACCCGACGGAGAATATCCCTACGGTGGTTTCGTACTGCGCAACGGCGCTCTCTACGGTACAGCCCAAAATGGAGGCAGCATCGGATACGGCTCCGTGTGGAAGTTCGGGAAGTAGTTAAAACAGAAAGTCACCGAACGTTTGCATGGATTCGCAGACGAATCCTTTCAGCGGACCACGTCGTCCGCTTATAACTCTTCGCCAAAATCCCCACTTCTCGCGTCTTGCGAGAAGTGGGGATTTTGATCGTATGGGACGGACACCCGTTTCCATCGCCAACTGACCCCAGCCTTCAGTCCCAGCCAAGCACAAATACAAGCATCATTTGATGCTATAATGTGTGCTTGGAGTCTCTATGAGAACAACGGTTGCGCTTGATGACGATCTCGTACGCATCGCCCAGGAGTTCACCGGTGTTGCCGAGAAAACCGCGTTGATTCGTGAAGCCCTGAAAGCCCTCATTGAGCGGGAAAGCGCTCGCAGGTTGGCCTCCCTCGGAGGCACAATGCCGAAACTGAACGATACTCCCCGACGCCGGGTACGGATTTGATTCTCGCCGACACCTCGATCTGGATTGACCATCTCCGTTCGGAAAACAAAGAAATGCGCAGGCATCTTGATCAGGGGAAGATTGTGATCCATCCATTCATCATTGCAGAACTTGCACTGGGATCCCTTCAAGCACGCACCAAGACGCTCGCACTGCTGGACCTTCTTCCCCAGGTGCGAGTGGCGCAGCTCAGCGAAGTGCGGCTAACCATTGAAGCTCGTCGTTTGTACAGCCTTGGCATCGGCCTCACCGACGCACACCTGATCGCCTCAGTCTTTATCAATTCGCCCACACTTCTGTGGACGAAAGACAAGCGCCTCCGCAAGGCCGCTGAAACTCTCCGCATTCACGCCTCCCTGCCGTAAGAAACTGGGACTACGAACCTCACCGCACTTCCACCGACACCAGGTCACCATCCGACGATCCGCCAGGTTTGTAATTTACCGAGACCGAGCGGTCATTCCACGAACAGGAAAATGTATCCGCTCCAATCAGCGGCAGAGACTTGTAATCGGAGGTGCGCAGTTTCAGAACAGCTCCGCCGGACGTCACGGTCAGAACCGCCGCCGGAGACTGCGAACAATCCACGCCAACCAACCGCCCCTGCAAGAACTTCGCCGGCCGCTTGTCGCCGCCTGCGGACTGTGGCTGCTGTGCGGCCGCAGCGCGCTTCGCCGCGTCCTGCTCAAGCACGTCGAACGGCGAACTCTGCGTGGTAAGTTTTTTGGACGGAGCCGTCCCAGCCGACAACCCGTATTTTTGCTCGTTTGCGATTTGCCCCAGCCGCTCGCCCGCCTGGGCCGCGACCTTCGGATCGCTGCTGCTCTTCAACCTTTCCAGCAAGGTTCGCGCAGCCTCCCACTTCTTGTCATCGATGTAGATTTCCGCCAGATGATAAACGTACTGCTGGTTCCGCGGACTAAGCTGTACGGCCGCCCTCTCCGCCTGCATCGCCGCAGTCGGGCCGCCACCTTCCCGGCGCGCAATCGCCGTCAAGTCATAGGCGTCGGCAAATTCGGGATACCATTCGAGCACGGCGCGGAGATCTTGCAGCATGTTCGGCAGCCCCAGCATCTCGGTGTGCTTCGCCTGGGAAATCCGGTACTTCAACACGGAAAGGTAATAGCGTATCCACATATCGCGCGGGTTGATCGCGGCAGCATCACCCAGTTCCTCGGCCGCAGGCTCAAACTCGCCACGTTGCAGGTGGTCCCAAAAAAGTGCCCGATGCGCAATTTCGTTGCCCACCGCCGCGGTTGATCCGATTTTCTTGGGCTCATGATCTTGATTTTTGTCTCGCTCCTTATCGCTCGCCGCCTTGGCTGCGGCTTGATCGGTAGCAGTAGCAAGCGTTTGCAATTCCTGTATTGCCGCCTCGCGGCGATCGGGAATTCTCATTTTCATTTCGGCCGTCAAGGCGCGCGCGTCGGCCTCAGGAATGCTCTTGGCGGTAATCACAATGTCGTTCAGAACCATCTCCGGGAATTGATAGACCTGCGGCGAGTTACTGCGCGAGTTGGATTGCTTCGATGCGTCGAGTGCTGCAAATAGCGGCTTAAGCGAGTGAAAGTAATCTTTCACTGCCTGGTCAAACTGCACCACCGTTACGCCATACGCTTTCTGAATCGCTTCTTCCACCGGAACGCGCTGATTCTCGACCAGATCAAAATACGTTCCGGTTTCCGGCAGCTTTTTCTCATGCAGCAGATAATGCATCACCATCCACGATTGCGCATAGAACAGCGTGTTATGCGTGCTTTCCGTATAGGAAGATGTATCGTGTTTCATGGTCAGCAAGTCCGGCAGCGCGAGCCATGCTTGCCCGCTGAGTAATTCCGTAAGCGACTTCGGAGGATTGCGCACCTCGCGCTGGTTCTGCAGCAAGTCTTCTGTGTAAGCGGACTGCAACTCAGGATCGCCGCCAATCTCCACCTGCTTATTGTCGAGGCGGATCGAGCTGAAGTACTCCGCCAATCCTTCGTCGAACCATCCCTGCACCGGAGGATAGTTGTAGTTCAGCATCAGGTGGGCGAAGTCATGTGCGACGGCTCGCCATGATTCTTCCTCAAACAAGTTCAGTGCGATAAAGTTGTGGTCTTCCCCGGGGACGAAGAAGCCGGCAGCGCCGATTGGCTGTCCTCGCCGTAGTGGCGCGCTTTGGAAATAAGTCTTGTCATTCTTGAAAGCAAGAATTGTCAGCGGCACTGGCTCGTTCAGCCGCTCCTTCATCAGCAGCGTGGCGAATACCGACCGCATCTGCTCGAACCGCAGCGCGACTTCCCTGCCCTTTTTATCGCCCGCATCGGTGATCACGGTGTAGTGGGCCGAATGAATCTCAAGCCATGGAGACTGCTCAGCGGCGAATGCGCTCCTTAAGAAAATAAATCCCAGAAGCAGTATTGAAATTACTTTAACCGAGATGGGACAAGGCCGCGCCATAAGCGTGCCGCCGCGTAACAGGGCAATGCTCAAAATCCTAACATGATGTCGTCAGGGGAGCGCGCGGCGTACAATCTTAACGGTTTTAGTACTGCTTGTTTGAGAGAGAGTCGACATCACTCGAATAACAAGGAGGTCAGCTGTGGGACTGTTTGGTTCATTCTCGTTTCTCCTGGCCGCTACTTTCTGTTTCTGTCAAGCTACGCAAGAATACGTTGCAATCTCCACGCCTGACTCGGCTCTTGCCTTCGCAGCATTGCAGACCCACATGCCGACCAAACAGGGCAATGTGCCGCATCTTCAGCCCCAGGAACCGACTGGCCCCAGCGCCCAGCCGAAGACCAAACTCGATCCGGACCAGCTACAGCGCGAGGCTCGCGAACTTCTGGAACTTTCGCAATCGTTGCAGGGTGATATCGAGTCCGTAAATCACGGCCTGCACCCCAAAGACACTCTTGAAAAACTAAAGCGCATTCAGAAACTGGCAAAACATCTGCGGCAAGAAATCGCGCCGTGAATTGCACAATCATCATTTAGCCGAATTACTTTGTACGTCGAAACCGTAACTCCTCAATACATCGCCAATCGCTGCGGTCTTCATGAACGACAAGAATTGTCGGGCGGTCTCTTTATTTTTTGATGAGCCAAGTATGACGCATGCCTGCTCAATCGGCGGATAGTCGCCGGCCGGAATATTTGTGTAACGGCCTTTGTCCTTCATGTTTGGAGCCAACGTAAGCGACAGAGCTACGATGCCGACATCGGCCGCACCCGAGACCACGAACGAGGCTGCCTGAGAAATGTTTTCGCCCAGAACAAATTTATCTTTCACCTTTTCATAAATGCCTTCCTTCTGCATCGCCGCGACGGCAGCTTGGCCATAGGGGGCGTGTTGCGGATTCGCAACGGCGATCTTCTTTATGGAAGGATCGAGAAGGGCTTGCATCCCGGAAGTCAGATCGACTTTCGATTCTTTCGGAACCCAGATCACGATCTTGCCCCGTGCGTACTGGTGGTAACTTCCGGGATCGGTCAATCCAGCGCCTTCCAGCTTCTTCGGGAATTCGAGGTTGGCGGAGAAGAACATATCGAAGGGAGCGCCATTCTGAATCTGCTGAAAGAAGTTGCCCGACGAACCGTAGATCGCTTTCACCGTCTCCCCTGTTTCCTTCTGGAATCGCGCGGCCACATCTTGCATGGCAAATTGAAGGTCGGCGGCGGCCGCCACGGTTATTTCTTGCGCGACACTTACTTGCGGGATCAAGCTGGCCGCTATGATCGCGATCAGGCTCAATCTTCGACCGTTCATTGAATTCTCACCTGGGCTTATAATGAGTGCATGCCAATCTCAGCCAGAAACAAACTCCGCGGGAAGATCGAGGAAATCCAGCTGGGCGATATCATGGCCCACGTCGCAGTTCGGGTTGGAGACAATCTCATCGAGAGTGCCATCACACGCCGCAGCGCAGACGAACTTAAGCTCAAGAAGGGCGACACCGTCACCGCTGTCGTCAAAGCTACCGAAGTCATGATTCAAAAGGACTGAGACGGTTCACTGCACAGCCACGATCTTCAGGCCAGTCACCTGCCTCACCCAGCGCGCCATTCTTTTCTCATCGGGTATCACGATCCGATAGGGGCCCTCCTTATCATTCAGCGGCTTGCCATCTTTCAGGAAAACCAGAAGAATCTGCTTGTCGGTGAATGCCGGGTCCAATTCGGGCAGCGCAATCACAACACGATAACCATCAGCAGCCTCCACCAACATACATGACGCCAGCCGCTTGCCTTTTAGCGTCTCCCCAAATTTAATTCCCGCTTTCTCCAACACTGCTTTAAGAGCGACGCCCTCGAAAGTTGCAGGCTCACCAGAAGTGCTGGTAGTTACCTTGATATGCGGCAAGGCTTCAACTTCTGCCCGTGCTAGCGAAGCCTGTTTTCCGGTCTCATCTTGAATGGTTAGCTGCTGCGAACGCGCCAACGCACTCTGCAGGGTCAGAGTTAAGAGCAGGGTCGAAAAGAAGAGTCGATTTCTCATGTCAAACTCGCAGAATCATCACTTCGGTGGCTTTGATGAGCGCGGCAGCAGTCTGCCCGGCTTTCAATTGCATCTCCCGCGCCGAGCTCGCGGTGATAATCGATGTGATCTGCTGACCCCCAATCGAAATCTTTACCTCCGCCATCAGGCCGCTAATACGGACAGCATCGATTCGTCCCACCAGTTGATTGCGTCCGCTAACGCGGCGGATTACCAGGTTGCGTTCTTTCTCCGTTCTACCCCGCGTTCTGAAAAGCAGCCGGTCCACTTCGCTCTGTGGAATGCGGTGGTGTCCCCCCGCCGTGCGAATGCTGCGCAGCTTTTTCTTGTAAATCCACTGCTTAATCGTGGGGAAACTGATTCCTAATTGCAAAGCCGCGTCCCGCAGCTTTAGCAACTCCTCATTCTTGTGCGCGGATTGTCCGTTCCTTGGCATCGGAACGAAATCCTACAGTCAACGAAAGTTGCGGTCAACAAGCTGCCCGTCGCCCAGTATACCCCATGAGGCGATACAATAACATTGAACCGTGTAGTAATTGATATAATTATCGTATCTGCAATACACTTCTCGGTTTCCTGTAAACCTCGACTCAATTGGAGGCGCTATGCGCAAGGCCTACCTGTTTATCGCAGCGGTTAGTTTTTTGCTTTCGGCATCGTTGATCTTCGCTCAGAGCACCACTGATCCCTGCACCAGCGGCCACGAGTTCGCCACCACCGATTGCACGCTGACCTGGCACGGCATCACGCTGTACGGTGCGTACGACATCGGCGTCGGCTGGGTGAGTCACGGCTTACCGGAAAACGGCTATAACTATGAAGGCGCATCACTGGTAAACCGGAACGGCTTTCAACATCGATTTCTCGTTGCACCAAACAACCTGCAGCAGACGGGTCTGGGCATCAGGGGCAAGGAAGAGTTCCGGCCCGGCTGGTCGGTTGTGTTCAACGCTTCCACTGGCATCAATCCGCAGTCCGGCCTGCTCGCCAACGCATCAAAGACTGACATCATCAACAACGGCCTTCCCCGGAGCAGCTATTCGTATGCCATCGACGGCGCGCGCGCCGGACAACCCTTCAATGACGAAATCTATGCTGGTATTTCGTCCACGCAATTCGGCACACTGACGTTCGGTCGGCAGCGCTCTCTCGGTACCGATGCGATGCTCCTTTACGATCCGGCCGGCGGCAGCTACGCCTTTTCCTACATCGGATATAACGGCACAATGGCAGGCGGCGGCGACACCGAAAACAGCCGTTGGGATGACGCCGTGAAGTATCGCATCACCTATGGCCCGGTCCATTTCGGTGCGATGTATAAGTTTGCCGACGGTTCCGGCGGTTGCTACTCGGCCTCGTCAACCTGGAGCGCGACCACCTGTACGCCGGAATCGGCGCATAACAACGCCTATGGATTCGACCTCGGCGCAAACTACGGCAAGTTCTCCGCCGACATCGTCCCCCAACATTACAACCAGGCGATTAGCGTATTGAACCCCTTGCTGGGGCCTCAGAGTCCGACGGCGTCCTATCAGTCAACCACCGACAGCATCAATACAAACCCCATCACCGGGACGAATCTGACCGACCCGAACGACACCGTATATGGCATCGTGACCGACAACTACGCAGTTATGGTCGCTGCTAAGTACACGTGGGACCCGTTCAAGTTTTTTGCCGGCTACGAATACATCTGGCAGAACAACCCGAAGAACCCGTTGGGCGTTGGCGCCTCGGACCAGGGCGGTTATAACATGAGCGGAGTTGAAGACAAGAATCTTGATTCTGAAAAGTTAGTGAATATCTGGTGGACGGGCGTGAAGTATACCTACCGCAGCAAAACCGACTTCACTTTCTCATGGTATCAACAGCGGCAAAACGACTTCCGTGTTCCGCCGGCCTGTTCGCCCGCCAGTTTCCGCAGTTCCTGCGCGGGCACCCTCAACGAGGGGTCGCTCTTTGTGGATCATCACTTCACCAAGCGCTTCGACGGCTTTGCCGGAATTGCGTATTCCTGGGTGAGCGGCGGCCTGGCCATCGCCATTCCTCATGGCCCGGGCGTCCCCTATAACTCCAACAACAATTTTGCTCCGACAGTCGGTGCTCGTTTCACCTTCTGATCGTTTCCCTAGCGAGCTCAAGCGAGAGCCAAAGGTGAGTGGTTCATCAAAACCTCGCGCGGCGGGTTCGAATCGCCACGACTTCATTCCGCCAAACAAACCACATTCCGATTCTGTCGATCCGTTTCCCGTTCTAGACTTCAATGCACAACGGGCGTTATGTCCGGGCGAAGGAAACCTATTTCGAGCGAGAGCTGCTCGCCTTATTATCTTTCGAAGGGACCGGCGAACACGAATGAGATTCAAACTGTTTCGCTATGGTCGGATAATGGGTCCCCGTTGGAAACGCGAAGTTCCGCTGGCAATCTCTGCACTCCAGAAAACGCCCCGCGCTCGACATTAGGATAGCGATTCGATGAGAACAAATCGCAAAGCTGTTGGCTGACATTGATATCTCAACTCTCTTGGACGACCCATCATACGCTCTATTCCCAACCTCAAAAAAAGGCCGGGCCCATTCGAGCCCGGTCCGAGTCGTGTGGCATAGTGCCGCGGCCATTAAGGGTCCGAATGATCGGTTTCCCGCCACTAACCCGTGGCCGCGTTTACGACGTACAGAAGTAACCATACCTACTAACTATCTTAATAACTGTGCCATTTTGATCATCTTCAAAAATCGAAACACGTCATACTGTGATTACTGAGAGGTTCCCCTAGATGCCTTACCCTCCTGTTGTGCATAAAATCCTGCTCGTGGATGATGATGACTCCGTTCGCGCCATGATGAGCGCCACCCTGGAAAAGAAAGGTTTTGAGGTAATCGCGGCGGCTAACGTAACTGAAGCTTTGAAGCTGATTACGGTAGAGCCCTTCGACGTGCTCATTACCGACCTGCACATGCCGAACCCCGGCGATGGTTTCACCGTGATTACATCCATGCGCCATTTACAGCCCGAGGCGTTGACCCTGCTAGTTAGCGGATACCCCGACGTGCAGAGCGCCATGGCCGCTATCCTATTGGAAGCGGACGAAATCCTGGTCAAGCCCTTCGAAGCAGGGAAAGTTGCGGAACTCCTTGAAGATAAGCTGATGGCTCGCAAACCTGCCGAGCGGATAGAAAAGGAAAGAGTGGCCGCGATCCTGCAGCGCTGTTCGGGCGGTATAGTGGAAGACTGGTTGACGCGAGTAAATGGGAGCAACGAACTCAATCACATTCATCTCAGCGACATGGAACGCACGGGGCATCTACCTAAACTGATTGAAGATCTAATCGTCCGCCTGCGAAAGCCCCCCGCCACTAACAAGGACAGCGAGGCCGCTTTTTCCTCCGCCGCCGTGGCTCATGGCGAGCTGCGTTATGAGCAAGGCTACACTCCAGCGATGCTGGTGCATGATTCGCGAATACTCCAGGTGACACTATTTGGCACCTTGCAACACAATATGAGTTTCCTGGATTTCAGCTTGCTCCTGCCTGACGTCATGACCATCGCCGATGAGGTCGACGCGCAGCTAACTCAGTCGATGGAGAGCTACATGAAGGTCATGCAGAAGTCAGTGGCGGCCTGATGTCATCTTGCGTCGAAGCCTTTCACTTAGGTCTCGCCGTCTCATCCCCATCAACGAACGGCCACGCACAATCTGCAGGCCACTGGAACACAGCCTTCGCTGCGGCAGGCAGCAGTTCTAATGGCTTGAAGTCCTCAGGCTGACGCTCCGGCTCGATCCTTGGCTCCAGTTCGGGAGAAGGGTCGGGACAAGGATCGGGAGTAGGATCGGCAAAAGGTATTCTCCTCATCATCCGCGAATTTCCTCCAAGGAAGAATGCCCGCCGCTACCCTTTGCCTGCGCCACTCGTCAACCGACTCAAACTATCTTCGGCAGGGGATTCTGATCTGTTAAGAATTGCTCAGTCTTTGCGAAGGCGCGTCGATTTGGGAAATCGGGAAAGACGTCCAGCAGATGCGGCCGCCTCTTCGTTAGGAATTCTGCTCGAAAGGACGATTGCCAAAAAAATTGCCGCAAGAAAATTGCCTGAGGATAGGATTGTCTGCTAGTCCAGATGGGTCTAGGAGAGGTTCCTAGTCGCCGCTAGCATGGTTCTGCGTAGGCACCAGAAGCAGTCGCGGCCTTATTTCCGCCGGCCGTAGCTGCTGCTGCGATGCCCGGCCGCAAGCCTGCAGAATTCCAAATACGGCCGCATAAGCCGCCAGTACGCCAATTCCAACGGAGAGCGCCACAGTGAAGCAGAGAATCAGAGGCATGAAAAGCGAAATCACAGTTCAACCACCCTTTGCGAATTGGCAGTAATCAGATGCCGCAACCCTAAATTTCGTCTATGCGGTTTTCTTCAATCTACCCGCGTTCGCGCCCGCCGCTAGTGACGACCCAGATGCGCCGTAGTAAAATACGGAGTAGAGCTGCGCATACCTACTGTCGAACATCCCTGCAGACCTGTCGACATTACGGAAGGGCAATCAGCCTCACACCAAATGGCCATTACCAAGATTTCGGTCCGCGGGGCGCGCCAGCATAACCTCAAAAATATCGACGTTGAAATCCCTCGAAACACTCTCACCGTGGTCACCGGCCTGAGCGGCTCGGGCAAGTCATCTCTAGCATTCGACACGATTTACGCCGAAGGCCAGCGCCGTTACGTGGAGACGCTCTCCACCTACGCCCGCCAGTTTCTGGACCAGATGGAGCGTCCCGACGTCGACTCCATTGATGGACTTAGCCCGTCGATTTCGATCGAGCAAAAGACCACCAGCCGCAGCCCGCGCTCGACCGTGGGCACGATAACCGAGATCTATGACTATCTTCGCCTGTTATTCGCTTCGATTGGAATCCCGCATTGCCCGAAATGCGGGCGCCCTATCAGCCGGCAGTCCGCCGAGCAAATTGTCCAGCGCGTGATGGCGCTCACGCCGGAAGATCGCGTGATGGTTCTCGCGCCAATCGTTCGCGGACGCAAAGGCGAATTCAAAAAAGAGATGGAGACGCTGCTCAAGCATGGCTACACGCGCGCCCGCGTCGATGGCGAAATTGTGAATTTGGACGACGACCTCAATCTCGACAAGCGCAAGAACCACACCATCGAAGTCGTGATCGACCGTCTGCTGGTCAAGCCCGGAATCGAACATCGCCTGGAAATGTCGGTCGGTCTCGCGATGAAGTTGGCCGGCGGACTGGTACATGTGGCAGTGGTTGGCGGCGAAGAAACACTTTATTCCGAGAAGCTTGCCTGCCCGGATTGCGGCATCAGCGTGCCGCAACTCGAGCCGCGTTCATTTTCCTTCAACAGTATGTACGGAGCCTGTCCCGATTGCCACGGCCTCGGCAGCCGTTACGATTTCGATCCCGCGAAAGTTATCACCGACTGGTCGAAGCCGCTGCTCGATGGCGGACTCGGGCCGGGTTCGGCATCGCAGGGCCTGATTCACGCACTGCAAGTAACCTCTACCGCGCACGGCATCGATCTGAACACGCCCTTTGAAAAATTTCCCGAGAAGATCCAGGACCTGCTATTGAACGGCGAATCCGGCCGCGGCAAAACTGGCTTCCGAGGAATTTTCGGATATTTGAAACAGAATCTCGAAGAATCAACTTCCGAAGGCTACCGCGATTGGCTAATGGATCACATGTCCGCGACCGACTGTCCGGCATGTCATGGGAAGCGCCTGCGTCCCGAAAGCCTTGCAGTAAAAGTGAACGGCATGTCAATCGCCGATTTCACCGCGTTGCCAATTTCCAAAGCGCTCGAAGTTGCGCGCAGCATCAAGCTTGCTGGCCGGGAAGAAAAGATTGCCGGCCGGGTCATGCACGAAGTAGTCGAGCGCCTGCAATTCCTGAATGCCGTGGGACTCAACTACATTTCGCTCGACCGCTCGGCCTCCACTCTTTCCGGCGGTGAAGGGCAGCGCATTCGTCTCGCTACTCAGATCGGGTCCAAGCTGCGCGGAGTGCTCTACGTGCTCGACGAGCCTTCCATCGGTTTGCACCATCGCGACAACGGACGCCTGCTAACCGCGCTCGAAAATCTACGCGATCTCGGCAACACCGTGCTGGTCGTTGAGCACGACGAAGAAACCATCCGGCGCGCCGACTATGTAATCGATCTCGGTCCCGGCGCTGGACGCCATGGCGGAGGCCTCGTCGCCCATGGCACTCCGGAAGAAATCATGCGAGAGCCCAACTCTCTTACCGGCGCTTACATCTCCGGCAGAGTTCGGATTGACATGCTGTCTGAGCGCCGCCAGGCGAATGGCGCGGCTCTGACCATTCTCGGCGCGAAGGAAAATAATCTCAAGAATCTCGATGTAACTTTCCCGCTTGGCGTGATGACGGTGGTGACGGGAGTTTCAGGCTCAGGAAAATCGACGCTGGTCAACGACATCCTTTACCGTGCACTGGCGCGGCAACTTTATCGCTCGCGCGAAAAATCTGGCGAGCATAAATCGATCGTCGGCGCGGAGAATATCGACAAAGTCATTCGCATCGACCAATCCCCGATCGGCCGCACCCCGCGCTCGAATCCCGCAACCTATACCGGCGTGTTCACCGCGATTCGCGATATTTATGCCATGCTGCCCGAAGCGCGCGAGCGCGGTTACAAGCCCGGACGATTTTCCTTCAACGTCCCCGGCGGACGTTGCGAGGCCTGCCAGGGCGAGGGCCAGCGCCGCATCGAGATGAATTTTTTGCCGGATGTTTACGTTCTCTGCGAGGTCTGCGGCGGACGCCGCTACAACCGCGAAACGCTGGCGGTAAAATACAATGGCAACTCTATCGCCGACCTGCTCGAGATGCCAGTCTCCGACGCGCTGCCCATTCTCGAAAACATTCCGCAGGTAAAGCAGAAGTTGCAAACTCTGGTCGACGTCGGCCTCGGTTACATTCATCTCGGCCAATCTGCGGTCACGCTCTCCGGCGGCGAAGCCCAGCGCATCAAACTGGCCCGCGAACTAAGCAAGCGCCAGACCGGCAAAACTCTTTATCTGCTCGACGAACCAACCACCGGTCTCCACTTCGACGACGTGAAAAAGCTCCTCGACGTGTTGCACCGGTTGACCGACCTGGGCAATTCGATCATCATCATCGAACACAATCTGGACGTGATCCGCAACGCCGATTGGATCATCGACCTCGGCCCCGAAGGCGGCGAAGAAGGCGGCCGCATCGTGGCCCAAGGCACGCCAGAACAAGTAGCACGCGTGAAGAAGTCGTATACGGGCCAGGCGCTGACGGGATATTTCTCCGGGAACGGAAAGCGCAGCGCATAGGAACTGCTCCAGGAGATTTGAAGGGCACGGCTTTAGGATTTGAGCGGTGCAGTTGTGGGATTTGGGGAGCGTCAACTTTAAGGTTGCGGGACGCTTGAGGATTTGAAGGGGCGCGGCTTAAAGCCGCGCCGGAAAAGTGAAATAAGAATTCGGGCTTTAGCCCCTGAGGAATTTGTTTGTCATCACCCGAAGATCCGCATCTTGATCCGCCGCCTCTGAGCAGCGACCCGCAGATCCTTATCCCTCCTGCCGACGATCCATTGCCGCCGCCCGTCTTCGCGTCCGCGCCAATTCTTCCCCAATCCGCCGAGAACCCCGTCTGGAGCGGCTGGGATGTGCTCGTCATCGCAGGCCTCATTCTCGTCACGCTTTTCTTCGTGCAACTCTTCACCGTCCTCGGCGCCCGCCACTTCGCCTTCCCGCACGCCAGTTGGATGGAAGTAGCGCAGAAGCCGTCGCTGGCGCTGCTCTCGGAGTTGTTGACCTACGTCGCCGTAGCGCTGTATATGATTCTGCTGGTCGAAGGCAAATATCACGCGCGATTCTGGCAAGCGATCCGCTGGAATTGGCCGGGGATTGCGGGAGTGACTTTCTTAGGCATCGGCGTTCTCATGCTCGGCCTACTGCTTCTGGATAGGGTTCTTCCCATGCCCAAGAGCACTCCCTTCGATCAATTCTTCGCGCACCGATCCGATGCCTATCTGACTGCCATCTTCGCCGTCACTCTCGGCCCGCTGATGGAAGAAGTTTTCTTTCGTGGATTCTTATATCCGGTCGTAGCCCGCCGTGCTGGAGCGTTCCCCGCCATCCTGATCACTGGCGTGCTTTTCGGCGCTATCCATTCGCCGCAATACGGCTACTCTTGGGCTGTCCTGATTATTGTTCTTGTCGGAGTCGTTCTTACTACGATTCGTGCCGTCACAAAGTCTGTAGCATCAAGCTTTCTTGCGCACGTTGGCTACAACGGGATACAGATGATCTTAGCGATTTGGGCCACGGACGGCTTCCGTCACATGGAAAAAGCAGGACTCTTATTGTTTTGCCGTTGCTTGTGATTGCCTCGCCTCAAACCACCGCAATCTGCTTGCGCAAGTCCGCTGCGAAAAGATTTTTAGGGATCATGGCGTGCACCCCACGCACGATGTCCACGACCTGCGTCACCCGAAAACTGACGGCGATACTGCACAATGCGTAGGCATCGAGCTTGGTGAGGTCGGCCCGCGTGGCCAGAAAGTTGATAGCGTTGCGTGCCGCCAAGGTCATGGCTACGTTGAGATCCTTATCCAGGCCCAGCGTGATCCAGTGGGTCGTCGTCTCCGCCACCGGCCATGCGAAATTTTTCTGCTTGTGCAGCACGACCTGAATGCGCAATTCCTTCATGCGCGTTTCCAGCGCGGAAAGATTGATCTCGCCATCGCCCTGAACCGCGTGCGAATCGCCGGTATAGATCAGCGCTCCCGCCTTCCACACTGGTATGAACATAGTCGAGCCTTCGACCATCTCGCTCAAATCCGTATTCCCGCCATGAGGGCCGGGAGGCACGGAACTGGTCACTCCCGGAGTCAAAGCAGGATAGAAACCATCAGGCGGCGCCACGCCCAGCGTTCCCTGAAACGGTTTCAGCGGCACATGAATATTCGAGTTAAACTCCGCCGTCATCTTAGTCAGGTCGAGTTTCAGATACTTCACCTGACCTTCGGGAAAATCCTGGGGGAGTAATCCCGTTCCGATCGACCCGGGATTATTGAATACGGCGCCCCAGTCAAATGGAAGAATGCGCTTGTAGCGCACCTCCAGCACGTCGCCGGGTTCCGCTCCATTGACGTAGACCGGTCCGATGATCGAATGCGGCCCGTGTCCGGGATTACTAAGTCGAAGCTTCGCTAAAGTTTCAACCGGAACGCCCGGCTGCATCTGGTTCAAGAAATGTGACCACGTATTGGCATAGCTGATGGTATCGCCGGAATCGATTTTGAGAATGGGATCGAGCGTAGTGTCGTAAACGCCCAAGCGCACCGTCTTATCGTTCGATTCGACCACGTGCACGCGGCCCTGCTCGTCCTTCTTCTGTGCCGCTTCCGAGGCGAGCGGCGTGCCAGCTGCAGCCTCTACCGCATCAGCCGCACGCGCAAGTTTCGTGAACCACGGACCAATGCCAGCCAGCGCTCCCATGAAACTGCTGGCGCGCATCAGTCGCCGCCGCGACTGGCCCCGCGCCGTCAGAAAGCCGTCGAGACGCTCCTGGTCCATCTCGTCCATGTGCAGAAGCCGGTCGGCGGATCGCTTGGTGACTGCGGCGCCTTTGATGTCTTCGCGGAAAACTCCTGTGCCTTGCTCAACGCCGCATCCAAAAAGATTTCCGCAAGCGTGGCCGTGGGATTCAGGCCGGCTATGTTGTTCTTCTTGAGGATCAAGTTGGGGATCGAACTGGCGATCAAGATCGTGTGACACGGTTTCCTCCTCATCAGGGTGTAACGAGCAGTTTCTCAGCGCACCGCGGTGACTTACACAGGCAAGCGTGTGCATTATAGCGCACGTAAAACGAGCGGTAGCGTCATCTATTCGCAGGCACGAATAGGATTTTTTATCGGTGGTCTTGGAGGCAATGTTAGAAATTTCGGTACTCAGCACCCGCTACCAGGTACTCGCTACCAGATACTGGCTATTACTTCACCGTAACAGTGAGCAGCTGAGCTCCCGACACCACATAATCCAGCGGAGCCGTCGCCGTTTCGTCCACATTCGATTCGCCGGAGACGAGCATCTCCTGATTGCCGCGCATGCCGTCCATCACATTCATGATTGAAATAGGCAGGGTCGGCATCACCTTGTCAGCGACCCGTGCCTCAGGATCGGCTTCGAGCAGCGAAACGTAAACGCGGTTATTAGAATGTTCTTTGTTCAGCAGCGCGATGGTGGACGCCAAATCGAGCTTCCGCCCGAAAGCCGCTGTTCCGTGCCCGACGCGGTCTAAAGTCTCGCCGTCGCTCACCAGAATGCGCAACGTTCCTTTGCTCGCCGAGGTTGGAATCTTTACCGGAATCTGCTGCACGATGCGTTCGCCGCGATAGGGCGCCAGCACCGTCTCCAGAATAATCTCTTCCCCGGGACGAGCTTCAGTCACGCTGGTTCGCGCGCTTTCCAACCGCGCCCAGCGCCGTTCACGGACCAAATCGAAATCCAGCTTCACGCCCGCAATTGCCGGAGCGTTGTAAGGATTGTCATAGATGCGCCCGAAGCGCTCGCCCAGCGAGATCGCCGCCTGCATCGCCGCCGGCTGCGAACCTTCCGCAGGAGCGAACATGTTCCGCATCGTGACTTCCGGAAATCCCTTGACTCCAATACTTCCCGCCAGCCGGTAAGTAATCTCTTCGCCGAACTCGTTCACCCCGTGCAGCGCATTGAACACCGTCACCATCAGAGCCACCGGCGTCAGCTTCGGATTATTCAGCACTTCGTAGTGGAATTGCTTCACTCCCGTGGCGCTGTGAATGCTTAACGTCACTGGAATCATTTCCGGCTGCCGGTTGAACACTCCCATGATTCCAGTGTGGCGATCCTGCACAAACGTTCCCACAGGCTCGGTCGTATTCACAATCTTGAACGCGTTGAGCGGCGATGGCAGCGTAGCCAAAACGTCGGCCTTATTCATCGGCAGATCGACCGACCCAAACTGCAAAAGCGGATGCCCGCAGGCCAGCAGGCGCTGCGGATCTACATAAGTCACGGTGCAGGTAGCTTCGATATCCATATCGCCACGTACTAAGACCGCACTAATCGCCGAGCCGGCTTCCAGCGGCTCAGGCTGCTTCTCGTCGCTGCTTGACCCCGCCCCCATGACCGGAACAATCCCCGCGGCCCCAAGTTGTCCCGCAAAAAGTTGGACCGCCTGCTCGGAAAATCCATTGAAAGCCAGCGGCGTCTCAATCGGCTTCAGGTAATTCGCAAAACTCTTTACTGGGGAATTCTGCGGCGATCCCGGCAAGGCAACGCTTTCCCCCGGTCCACCAGTCTTGCCAATCACCGAAATTGCAGAAGGACTCACCGCCGACGTTTCCTCCGCAGGCGATCGATCCAGCGCGCTGATTTCCAGCATGTCGGCGATCGGCGTTACCCCGGCAATCGGTTCCTTCGAAAACTCCCCGATGCGAAACGCCAGCGCCCCAGCGAGTTTGCCGTCGAAATAAACCGGGCTGCCGCTCATACCCGCAACCACGCCGGTGTACTCCACCTTTTGCCCGTGCAAGCGCACCAGAATAATGTCGCCCTTCGGCCCATTCACGTTGTGCAGCACGCCCAGCACTTCCACTTCCATGGCTTCGGGCTTCACACCCTGAAACACGGTGTAAGCCACACCGCGCATGCCAGCATGAATCTGGCTCACTGCAATGGTTTTAGGATCTTGCGCCAGCGAAGCAGACGGCGTTTGACCGGATGCAAAAGAGGTGAAAGACAGGGAGGCGGCGACAAATGCAACAGCAAATTTTCTCATGAATCAACACCTGGCAGAACTGGATCAGCCCTACCTATACAGATTTTAGATTTCGCCAAATTGTAAGTCGTTGCCAGGAGGGGGAATACTGGGAGCCAGGCAAAACATCCCAATCGCGAATCCTTGCGTCTATACTAGCACAGGGATTTTTGTTCTTTAACCGCTTTTTCACTGAGGCTCATATGTTTTTCAAACGGAAGGTCGTAAACCTGCGAGCACATTCCCAAAATCTTACCCATGTCATGCTAACCTTTGCGGCTTGCCTGTTGCTGCTTTCGGCTGGCACCTCAGTTTCCGCCCAAGATCAATCTCCAGCGCCCCAAAACCCAGCGCCAACTCAAGATAATGGAAAGCCCAAGCAGGACGCGCCTTCCGACGCCGGCGGTCCTACGGGTGACATCGGCCCCTACACCATTCCGAAAAAGAGTACCGAGGTTCCTCCCCCACCTCCCCCGCCAGCTTCCACGCCGAAGGTTGAAGGCCTGCCCGACTATTCCATTAAAGTAAACGTCCCCCTGGTCAATGTCGACGTGATGGTAACTACCAAGAGCGGCCAATTTGTTCCGGGCCTGAAGAAAGATAATTTCCGGCTCTTTGAAGACGGATCGCAGCAGCAGATCACCAAGTTCAACGTAGCGAAAGCGCCAATCACCGCAGTTTTGCTCATCGAATTCGCCTCCACGAACTATACCTTTATGATCGATGCGCTTCAGGCTTCTTATGCGTTCGCCAACTCCCTGCAGAAGGATGACTGGGTTGCGGTCAGCTATTTCGACATGCTCCCGCACATTCTGGTGGATTTCACTCAGGACAAGCGCGCGGTTTACGGCGCGCTGAACCAACTGCGAATTCCTGGTTTTTCAGAGACGAACGTTTTTGACGCCCTGTTTGACACGCTCGACCGTCTGGACCGGGTGGAAGGCAAAAAATACGTCATTCTTGTTACTACCGGTGTCGATACCTTCAGCCGGATCAAACTCGACACGATCATGAAGAAGATCAAGGATACGAAGGACGTGACCATCTTCCCCATCAGTGTCGGATTTATGGCCCGCGAACGTGCCGAAGCGCGTGGCGGCGCTGCCCGCCGCGGCCTGGGCATCCCGGTGGACCGAATGGATTATCTGCAAGCCGATAACGAAATGCGCACCTTCGCCGCCATGACTGGAGGCCGCGCTTATTTTCCCCGTTTCGAAGCCGAATACGGGGAAGATTTTCAAGACATCGGAAAAGATATCCGCAATCAATACTCGCTTTCCTATCACCCCACCAACTCCAAACTCGACGGCACTTATCGCAAGTTGAAAGTGCAGGTGGTGGCGCCCGATGGCGGCCCGCTGAAAGTCAGAGATCAGAAGGGCAAAGATCAAAAAATCGACGTCGTGGCCCGCGATGGGTATACCGCCAAACACTCCGTGGACTAGCGAGTTATGAGCAAACTTCCAGAAACGGTGGAGACTTCAGAAACATGGAACAGCGCTCAGAGGTGGAAGAGCGGCGCTTCAGCGCCGCGTTGAGGCGTTCATGATAAAACGGGATTCAGCCCCAGGGTCATAGCTCACATGCACTACAAGTGAAAGAGCTTTTCCAGCACAAAGAAAAAAGCGGCGCCGACGAAAACCAGTAGCGCCATCTTCATCGCTGGTTCCTTGTTTACTTCCGGAACCAAATCGGAAGCCGCAACATAAATCGTCACCCCGGCCGACAGCGGTAACCCAGCGCTTACGTGATGCCGAAATAGCGCCATGGTCAAAACTCCCGCCAGTGTCGCTCCGCCCAGAACCACGGACGCTCCCCAAGCCTTCCCCCGGCTGCGTCCGCTGGCCAGCATCACCGAACTCACCGTGAAGCCTTCAGGAATTTTGTGCAGAAATACCGCGAAAAAGATGAGCCAGCCCAGCGAGTTTGACACCAGAAATCCGGAAGCAATGGCAATGCCGTCGAAGAACGTGTGGATGATCAATCCCAGCAGAACGGAATATCCCTTATGCGCATGGATGAACTCATCTTTATGGGTCTCTTCGCCAAAGTGGAAGTGAGGCGTGACCGTATGCTCGAAGAAGTGAACGATCAAGTATCCCAGCAGGATGAGAAACGCAGCGCTTCTTCCCCGTAGTTCCAGACTCTCTGGGACCATCTCGACCAGAGCGGTGGCCAGCATGAATCCCGCGCCCAGAGCGACGAAGTAGCGAAGATACCTGCGCTCCCAATTGCGCTGCACAATGATTGCCCCGCCAAAAACATTTGCCGCGGCAGCCGTGACGCCAAGGAGAATGCTGATGAGAATGGCGTTCATGTGCAGTGTCGAGGATGATATCAGAGAGGCTTCACCACAGAGACACAGAGAAACCGCTTCGAGCTTTTCTCTGTGTCTCTGTAGTGAATTTATCCTGAGTGCCGAATGTGCATTACGTCCCCATCCTGCACGATGTAATCTTTCCCTTCCAGCCGCAAGGTTCCCTTGGCGCGAGCGTTCGCTTCTGAACCAGCTTCCAGCAGCTGATCCCATCGAATCGTTTCCGCTCGTATGAAATGTTTTTCCAAATCGGAATGGATCGCTCCCGCCGCCGACTGCGCGCGCGAGTTTGCCGGAACCTGCCAGGCGCGGCACTCATCCTCGCCAGCCGTGAAGAATGAAATCAGCCCCATCAATTTGTATGTGGTCCGAATCAAGCGCACCAACCCGCTCTCGGTAAGCCCGTAGCTGGAGAGAAATTCCGCTGCATCCGCATCGCTCATCTCGGCTAATTCGGCCTCGACCTTGCCGCAAATCGCGGTCGCCGCTGCATTCGGCCGCGCTGCAATTTCCGTCAGCTTATATTTGCTCACCGCTTCTTCCAATTCCCTGCCCAGTTCCGTGGACTCCCCAATATTCAGCACATAGAAGATCGGCTTCTCGCTCAAAAACATAAAGCCCTTGATCCGTTTTTTGTCCTCAGCGGTCATTTCCATTTCGCGCAAAGGCTTGTCCGATTCCACCTGCACTTTCGCGCGCTTCAACAGCTCGAACTCCTTTTCGAGTTCTGGCGTTTTCATTTTCTTCAAATCTTTTTCCAGACGCTCGATCCGTTTTTCGATCTGTCCCAGATCGCTCACCAGCAAATCAAACTCAACGTTCTTGATGTCACGCAGCGGATCGATCTCTCCCGTATGCGGCACCGAAGGATCGTCAAACACCCGCACCACGTGCGCTAGTGCATCGACGGTGCGTAGGTGCGCGGCGTAAGCGGTGTCCTTCAACGCTTCCTGGCCGATCGCGCCCACGTCGACGTACTCCACTGATGTGTGCGTAAGTTTCTTCGGGTTGTAAAGCGCAGCCAGCCGATCGAGCCGGTCATCGGGAACCTTGGCTACGCCGATGTGCGCCTCGCGCGGGTTGGCCCGCGCCTGATCCGAAAGATGCGCCTTGGTCAAAATTCGAAACAACGATGTCTTGCCCACCTGAGGCAGGCCAATAATGCCAGTTTTCATAAGGAAAGCTCTTAGCTCCTAGCGATGCCGCGCGCGAGCTAGTTCAGCCTCGACGTGCACGGTCGCTTTAGCAACGCTAGGGCAACCTTTCAGGATAAATGAGAATAAGGATATTGCCCAACTGGTGGCGCGACAGGTAATCCGTCAGTTCCTTTCAAACTGAGGCGCTTCGCGCGTACGAGATCGGGAAGGGCACGACTTCAGTCGTGCCACAAAGTTGCGAAAATTGATCGGCTTCAGCCGCTGAGGATGGCTCTTTCATCGTCGCCTCTTCGCTCACCCGCTATCGGACGGCAAGTTGCTGCGCGGTGAAATACACCACCACCAACCCCAGCAGCAACACAGCCCCTTCCACTCGCGTCGACCACACATGCAACGCATCGAACTGAACCCGCTCAGGATTGTCGATCGGCGCAGCCCTCACCTCACCCAGCGATGCCCGCAAAGTGTCCATGCGTGGAATAATGCCGAACTGCGAGATCAGCGTGAGCGCAAGCATCAAGCACAAGAGCACATGACGCGCTTCGAAGACGTGTGCGGTTCCTGCAGTCAGGCGGCTGTAGAACATGGAACTGGCAAGGAAGATGATTCCGGAGACGATGCCGATCCAGTGCAGCTTGCTTAAAGTGCTGCCAACGATGTTGCCCGCGAGATGAGTTGTAGGCAACACTGAAAACGCCGTCCGCGTGACCACGAAGGCGAAGAAAATCAGGCCGCCAATCCAGCAGATGAGCGACAGCAGCATGAGAAAACGGAGGAAAGACGTCACGCGAGAATTATAACCGTCGAACGGAACTTCAGCGTTGTCGAGTCTTACGCTGCAGCCAAAGTTCACGTCTAAAAAGATTCCGCCGCAGAACCTTCCACAGAAGCTTGGGCAAACGATAAGAATTCGCGACCCAGAACCATGTCCAGAAAACGATGTAATCTGGAACTAGCGGCGCCACGGCCCGGACTCCGAGCGGGCGATCCGGTTTGGCATGCGAGAAATACTTTACGATCTTGCCATCCCAAGAGACTGAAAACTGAGGCAAATATCCTACGGTGGATAAGCGAGGCAGCGTTCCGACTCGGCTGGCCAAAGACTCTACAAGGTAACATTTGCCATCTTGAAAATACTCGACCCACGCATGTCCTGAGCCGTACTTGCCACAAGAGCCGACAACGAACCGTGCCTCGTAACCCAGGCTTAGAAGCTGTCTCCACGTCCACAACGCGAAATCTTCGCAATCGCCTTTCTTCCTTTTCTCGAATTCTTCTGGCGGTTGCCAATAGTCGTCCTTGCCAAATTGCTCCTTGTCAGAAACATATTTACAGTCGGCTAGAAACCTGCGTACGTCTGCTATCGTGTTGCACTTTACGCTAAGCGGTTGGCTGACGTAACGGCCGAAGGGAAACGTCGAATGAAAGCCGCGACGCCGCTCGAATGGGCGACTGCCGTTTCGCCCAATCGGATCGTAAGCTTCCGGGATGACTTCAGCAATCATCAGACCGGTTCCGATTCTCTCACGATGGGCCTGATGAGCTTTAAGATCACTGCCTGCTGGCCACTGCTTACAGCGGCACTGCCACATTCTCGACAATCTCGCGCATCACCTGATCGGCCTGCTCTGACTTTTTCAGCGTCGAAGCGTAGCCTCCGTTCACCACGACGCGGTGAGCGAACACCGGCACGGCCAGGGGCTTGAAGTCTTCCGGAGTGCAGAAGCTGCGCCCGTCGAGAAAGGCCATGGCTTGCGCCGCACGATAAAGCGCCTGCGCTCCGCGGGGCGAAACTCCCAACGACAGATATTCCGACTCGCGCGTGCGCTTCACAATTTCCAGAGCGTAGGTCACCAGAGATTCATCCACGCGAATGCGCTTCGCGGCTTCCTGCATTTCGAGCACGTCAGCGCCGGTTAGAACTGGGCGCATCTCGTGCAAGTGCGCTGCGCCCGCCTGCGACCGCAGAATCTCGCGCTCCGCCGCCGCTTCGGGATATCCCATTCGCACACGCATCAAAAATCTGTCCATCTGCGATTCCGGCAAAGGATAAGTCCCATAGTGTTCCACCGGATTCTGCGTTGCGATCACCAGAAAGGGGCGCGGCAATTCGTAAGAATGCGCGTCAACCGTGACCTGGCCTTCGTTCATCGCCTCAAGCAACGCGGACTGCGTCTTCGGCGTGGTTCGATTGATCTCATCCGCCAGCAACACATTGGTGAAGACGGGGCCACGCTTGAACTCGAATTCCTGCTCGAGCGCCGAATACACTGAAATCCCCAGCACATCGGAAGGCAGCATGTCGCTGGTGAACTGGACGCGCTGAAAGGTGCAATCGATGGCGCGGGCGAGGGCCTGGCCCAACGTGGTCTTGCCGACTCCCGGGACGCCCTCGATCAGAAGATGTCCGCGGGCAAAAATGCTGACCAGCGCCAGCCGCACAACCTCGTCCTTGCCGCGGATTACGCACCGCAGCGCCTTTTCCAGGTCGGCGGCTTTATTAGAAACAGCGAGTGCGGTCTCAGGAGACATTGCTGAATTTTACTATCGGACGCAAGACTGGCGGAGTTACCGATGTCACTGGACTTCAGCTTTTAGCTCCTAGCTTCGGGCTGGTAGCGTCTAGCTCACCGCCCATAACGCGAGAGTCGTGGTGACACTACTCTGAATCAGAACGCGAGCCCGAACCATTCTTGCGAGAGTCCCAAGCTAGTAGCCAGGGGCCAGAAGCTAGAAGCGATTTTACTGCGTGAATTCTGCCGGCCTTCCCGTGAGCCGCTCGATTCTTTTGGCAATTGGGGGATGGGTCGAAAACAAGCTGCCGAAATTCATTCCCAGCAGCGGCTGGATGATGAACAAATGTGCGGTCGAAGGCGATGCTGCCATGGGGACGCGTTTCGAATAGGCGTCGAGCTTTTGTAGCGCACTGGCCAGCGCGTAAGGATTGCCGGTGTAGTGAGCGCCGGTTGCATCCGCCTGATACTCGCGAGAGCGCGAAACCGCAAGCTGAATGAGGCTGGCCGCGATTGGGGCCAGGATCAGCATGAACAACGCGCCCAGGCCTCCGCCATCGCGCCGGTCGCGGTCGCCGCCCATGCCTCCAAAGATCATGGCAAAGCGGCCCATGCTGGCCAGCATGGTGATTGCGCCCGCAATCGTCGCCGCCACCGAACTGATCAGGATGTCGCGATTCCCCACGTGCCCCAGTTCATGCGCCAGCACGCCTTCGAGTTCCTCATCGTTGAGCAGTCCCAGAATTCCGTGGGTCACGGCGACTGAAGCATGCTGTGGATTCCGTCCCGTGGCAAACGCGTTTGGTGATTCCGTGGGGATTACATAAATCTTCGGCATCGGCAGGCCGATTTTCTGCGTAAGGCGCTCGACCGCCCCATAGGCGCGGGGCAACTCCTCGCGCGTTACCGGCTGCGCGCGGTACATGGCCAGAGCAATTTTGTCGGAGTAAAAGTAAGAGACGAAGTTCATCACGGCGGCAAACGCCAGCGCCAGCAGCATCCCATTCTGCCCGCCAAAGTAGCGGCCAATGAACATCAGCAGCAGCGTCAGCGCGGTCAACAGGAACGCGGTCTTAAACGTATTTCCCATAAATGTGGTCGATCTAACTCTTATTCGATGTTACGCCCTGGAAGTGGATGCACCTGCAAGGACGGCGTGCCTCTCTCAGCTCGACCTGGATCTGGATCTGGATTAAAAAAGAAGACGGATCGAAACCATAAAATCCATGGAATCAGCAAGTTGCCGACTTCGAGATCCTCCAGATCCAGCAAAATATTGATAGCAAATAACTTAACCGCAAAATATAGTTTCTAAAGGATTTAGAGGAAGCATTACCCAGCAAAGGGCCGGATTCCATCGATTCGGCTCGCAAAATATTGCATTTACGGCACTTATCTTTGGGTTATTCTGATGTCAAGGAACTGATTCGTATAGAAATAGGATTGCAAGTTCGAGGATGAGAGTCAAGGGAATTCCCGAAGGTTATGGTCAAGGCGGCGAAGCTCGAAGCCCATCCCTCTACACGAAACTATGTAGCCGGAAAGAGCTATATCAACAAGTGCGACGCATGATATAGTGCCCGAAGCTGAAACGCCTTCGCCACAGGCGTGCGTCATGAATCAGATTGCCTCTGCGCCCGTAGTTCCATCGTGCTCTATCTGCAACAAACCTGCGCCGCTTGAGACCGCCAAAACAGATGAGCGCGGACAGATTGTTCATGAAGAATGCTACGTATTCAAGATGAGCTTGATCGCAGCTTCGATCAAGCCTCAGGCCTGACGGGGCATTGCAGACTCCTACACGTAAACGTGAATTTAAGTCGTCGATCGTCTTTGCTAACGTACAAGCGCGCAAACCCCAGGCGCTGAAGCGCGGGAACATTTTCACGGCTTAGCAGGACGAGTGGAACTCGTGCCCTTCCCGATCATGGAATAGCTAGAGAATTTCGGCGGACGCGGGCCCTTCCCAAAACCATTCTTAGGAGACGAGCCCTAGTAGAACAAATACTTCCTCCACTTATCATCGGAGCGGCCCATGAGCCGCATGATGTGGCGGCTGGTGTGGAGGTTGAAGGCGCGGGGCTCGCGCATCAGCTTCATGCCGGCTTCGAGGGGATACTGGTTACCCTTGCGGCGATTGCAGGAGTGGCAGCAGGCCACGAGATTTTCCCAGGTCGAGGAGCCGCCGCGCGAGCGGGGAGTGACATGGTCGAGAGTCAATTCGCCTGAGGGCAGGACGGTCGCGCAGTACTGGCAGGTGTTGCGGTCGCGCAACAGAATGTTCTTGCGCGACAAGGCGCGGCTCTGGTGCGGGATGCGGCGGTACTCAAGCAGCCGGATCACCGAGGGCACACGAATGGCGAGGCGGGCGGCGTGGAGGAAGTGTCCGTTTTCTTCTTCCGTCATGGCCACGCCCTTCAGCACCAGCACCAGGGCGCGGCGAGCGGCGCAGACATTGATGGGTTCGTAGGACGCGTTCAAAACCAGCACGGGCGCGTGCAGCGTGTTGCCGTTGCTGTCGCGATGCATCGCCGCCGTGGCGAACAGCCCGGCGGCGTGCCTGCCTGTTGGTTCTGCCGCGGCTTCCATCCTGGTTGACATACTCTGCTCGTCTCCCCAATTTCCTAAGAACTCGAAGCATCCGCTTAAACTGCGTTCTGGGCTCGATACTTGGGCTCGATCTTATGGATACTTAGATGCGACCCACGTTCCGCGCGATTTGGTCAGCCGCCAACTGCACGAGCCAGCGGAACCTCCCTCACTTCAGAAGCTTCTTCGGTTTCGTCGTAGTGGGAACTGATCTCGACAT
Source organism: Acidobacteriota bacterium (assembly GCA_013289765.1). Taxonomy (GTDB): domain Bacteria; phylum Acidobacteriota; class Terriglobia; order Terriglobales; family Acidobacteriaceae; genus Sulfotelmatobacter. The sequence continues at coordinate 39,898 of JABCZI010000011.1, read as the reverse complement.
GTTGGGCCGAAACTTTCAGGGTGCGGGCGACGGTCGCCACCCATACCTTGGTCGCACCGGCGCGGCGCAAAACCCGCGCGCATTCAGAGACCGTCGCGCCGGTCGTGTAAACATCATCCACTACCAACACCTCGCGACCTTTCACAGCTTCGGGGCACGATACCCCAAACGCTCCTCGCAGGTTCTCGCGACGCTGATGGGTGGTGAGGCCGATCTGCGAGGCGGTGTCGCGCTTTCTGGTGAGCACGGTGGCGCACAGATGCAGGCGGGCAGGATTGAATCCTTTCATGGCAGCGCGAGCGATCAGCTCCGCCTGGTTAAAGCCGCGTTGGCGAAGCTTCGTCCGATGCAGCGGTACGGGAATTACAGCAATCGAGTCCGCGGGAAAACTGGGTTCGAGTGTTGCAATAGCTTCTGCCAGCATGCGTCCGAGGACATTGGCAGCCGGCCACACGCCGCCATATTTCAGGAGATGAATCAACTCGCGCAGTCCGCTCTCATAACTGCCATAAGCCGCGGCGCGCGCAAACGCCGGCTCGATGCGGCGGCACAGCCCGCAGCGGGATTCGTTCGCACCATCGGCAAAAGCGTACGGAGAAACGATCCGCTCGCCGCATACCGTGCAGACTCCACCTGAAATGGGCAGCATGGCGTCGAGGCATTGCTGGCAGAGTGGAAGGCGGGAAATCTTGACCAGCGGGGCCGCGCAGATGCGGCAATCGGAGGGAAATAAAACAGCGAAAAGACTTTCGGCAATCTGCCCAGCCCATCCGCGGACGCGCGATGCCTGGCCGGTGCGCAAAGCAATAGGAGGGCTTGCTACTGCAGGTTTGGACTGGCTAGCCCGAATTCTGTCCTCGCTACTGCTGAAGACGGCCTCCGTACTGCCCGCGGAAAAATCTGGGCGACTCCGTGAATGCTTGCCTTAGCAGTATAACGGCGGCCGGGTCTGCTAGGCAACGTTACGCTTGGACTGCGGAACCGGCGATGCCACCTTCTTGAGCGTTTCTGGGAGCCGCTCTTTTACCGGAACAAAGACCAAACGATAATCCCGGCGAAAACATTCTGCACAGCGCACTGGCTGCAGGAGAAAGATCGGAAGAAAGTAACGTTCAAAAAAGCTGCGGCGGCGCGAACGAAAACCTATTTCACTGCCACAATCCTCACAATGAAACTCCAGGACTTTTTCGAACCATAGCTGGTCGGAAGGACCTATCACATTGCACCTCCAGCAGAGAGGACTACGAGGAAAAACGTTAGCCCTATTCTACGCCAGGAGAGGGCACAGGCCAATGGGCACAGGCCAATCCTGGGAGGAGAGGAATCCGGCTGCCGGTCGCAAACGGGCCGTTAAAGTGCGTTCCAGAGATGGCCGGGACCCGCATCGCACTTGTAATGCAGGCATGGCACATGCTAACTTGCGCGGTTTAGTCTTTCGGTTAAGTTACGCGCTGCATTGTTTTTCTCAAGGTCCGGAGAGAGGATTCCAACTTATGAGCAGTCCAGTTCGCGAACCAGGGACTACTGTCAAGAAACATGTTCCCTTCGTGCCGGAGGGGATGGAAATGAAGGAGTTTACCCTGCGCGCAGTGCTGCTGGGACTCCTTATGACGATCGTTCTGGGGGCGGCCAACGCGTATCTGGGATTGCGCGCAGGCATTACGATCGCGGCCACGTATCCAGCAGCCGTGATTGCGATGGCGGCGATGCGCGCGTGGAAGGGATCGCTGCTGGAAGAAAATATCGCGCGGACTGCGGGTTCGATTGGAGAATCGGTTGCGGCTGGGGCAATCTTTACAATTCCGGCGTTTCTGATTGCAAAGGCGTGGCCTTCCTTCGAGCCCGGGGTGGCGTATTGGAAATCGACGGCGCTCATTATGGTGGGCAGCATTTTGGGAGTGCTGTTCATTTCGCTGGTGCGGCGCGGCATGGTGGAGGATCCGGAACTGCCCTTTCCGGAATCGCTGGCCGCATCGGAGATTCACAAAGCTGGACAACGCGGAGCCGAAGCTGCCAAGTATCTTTTCTGGAATATTGGTGTCGGTGGCTTCGTATATCTGCTAGGGCGGTTTGGATTGTTTGCGGCAGACAAGGATTTTCACTTCGGTGTTGGCACACTGGGACGCAGCCAAGTCCGGTTGGGTGGAGTGGGAACCACGAATACCATCGCGACCGGCGCTGCCAGCATGGCTTCGGCCCCAAGTGTGAGCCCAGCCTATTTGGGCGTGGGGTACATCATCGGGCTAAAGCTTGCCGCACTTCAGTTTTCCGGAGGGGTGCTGGCGTGGGGGTTGATGGTTCCGCTCCTGATGTATTTTCTGGGTCCCCAACTCAAGCAATACATTCCAGCGGATACTCCTGATGATTGGGCAACGATGGCGACCGCCGTATGGCGGTTTATCGTGCGACCGATCGCCGTTGGCGGCATGTTGGTGGGCGCGGCGTACACACTCTACAAAATGCGAGCGAGCCTGACCGCGGGACTGGGAAAGGCATTCTCCGACCTTGGCCAAACCGCCGACCAGCAGGCCAAGCTATCGCGAACCGAGCGCTACATGAGTTCGAAGATCGTGTTTGGATTGATCGCGGTTATGTTCGTGCTGATGTGCTTCCTGTACATACATATTTCTGGTTTGATTTGGCCGGCGGTGCTGGCGGCAGTGGTGATGCTGGTGGTGGGATTTATCTTCGCGACGGTCTCGGGGAATCTGGTTGGATTCATCGGCTCATCCAATAACCCGATTTCGGGGCTAACTCTCTCAACTCTAATTATTGCGGCGCTGTTGATGGTTGCCCTCGGGGTTCACGGAATCAAGGGCGTGGCTACCGTGTTGGGAGTGGCGGCGGTAGTTTGCGTTTCGGCGGCGGTTGCGGGCGAACTGTTGCAAGATTTCAAGGTCGGCTACATTCTGGGCGGTACGCCCAGCAAAATTCAGAGCGCTGAACTGATTGCTGTGGTGGTGGCGAGTTTGGTCATGTATTGGCCGCTCTACCTGCTTCACACGGCGTTCGGTTTCGGCAGCCGTGATCTTTCGGCGCCCCAAGCCGGGCTGATGGCCACACTGGCGATCGGCATCGTGGGCGGAGATATGCCGTGGCCTCTTGTGGTGGTCGGCGTCTGCTTCGGGATTGCGCTGATCATGATGCAGGTGAAGAGTCCGATGCTGGTGGCGGTGGGGATGTATCTTCCTTTTGAGACTACGTTCGCGATTTTCCTGGGCGGAGTGTTTCGGTCGATCGGGGACTGGATGGCCAAACGCCGCGGCCTGAACGCGGCGCAAACGGCGCGAGCGGAAAATGCCGGAGTTCTTACGGCTTCCGGCTTGATCGCTGGTGAAGCCATCTGCGGGCTGCTCTGGGCGGGGGTTATCGCAATGTCGTTCGCACAGCAACCGTGGTTGCATCTGGCTTCGGCGTGGGCCGCGCGAATCAAGACGGCACAGATTTTTGAGCATCCCCTGTATCTGAGTGGAGTTGTGGTGATGGTTCTGCTGGCCGCCCTGATGATCTTCCTGCCGCTATCGAGCGCTGGAGATCCGAACGAACCTGCGCCTCCGACAGCGATGATGTAGCGTTCACCACGAAGGACACGAAGGTGCGCGAAGGCAGTATTGCTTCGTTTAACTTTGTGCCTGCCGTGGTTTAATTTTTTTATGTCGATCTCGGAAAATCTTGCCGCGGTTCGCGAACGCATCCATAAAGCTGCGCGCCGCGCAGGACGTTCTTCCGAAGAAATCGCGCTGATGGCAGTGAGCAAGACTCAGCCCGCCGAGCGCATCCGCGAAGCTTACTCGGCTGGCCAGCGACTGTTCGGAGAGAATCGAGTTCAGGAGTTTGGCCTTAAAGCCGAGGCTATGCAGGATCTGAAAGATGCGGAATGGCACATGATCGGGCATCTTCAGAGCAATAAAGCGGCAAGAACCGCGGAGTTATTTCGCGCGGTGGACTCAGTCGATTCGGTGAAGCTGGCGGAAAAACTGGACGCGGCCGCGCGCGCGCTCGGAAGGACGTTGGAAGTGCTGATTGAAATCAATGTTGGAGGAGAAGCGGCGAAGAGCGGCGTAGCGCCGGACTCGCACGAACTGGAAGGTTTGCTGCTGGCCGCTCCCCGGCTAAAGGCGTTAGTGTTCCGCGGACTGATGACCGTGCCTCCGCTTACCGACGACCCCCAAAGCGCACGTCCTTACTTCGGCAAGTTGCGCGAGTTGCGGGATGCGATTGCCGCTCGCAAGCTGCCGTCCGTTGCTATGGATGAGCTTTCAATGGGGATGTCACACGATTTCGAAGTAGCGATTGAAGAAGGATCTACTTGCGTGCGCGTGGGAACGGCCATCTTCGGGGAACGGATAAAGGCTTAAACACAGGGGTCACTGAGGAACACAGAGGCTATGACGCTTGTCGACCGACTTTGCGCGGGAACCATTTTTATTCTCGCAATCGTCGCTTGCCTGCTTGTGCCAAGAACTTATACGGGCAGAATCTGGATATTCGGGACCGGCCTGGCCCTGCTGTTCACGGCTATGTTAAATGTGTTGCGCGTTCGCAACGATAGCTTGGTAAACGATCGCTTGGTAAGAGGACTGAAGCTATTCTGCGTTACAGCAAATGTCGCGATGCTCTTGTTTGTTGCCGCATTGATGGCAAGCATTGGAAAATCTCGCACGCTGGCAAACCCCCTGGTTCCGCTGGTGGGGGCGCTGCTGCTGGTCGAGACTGTATTTTCACTGAGGAAGAAGGCTTGATTCCCATCCAGGAAGCGAGCGGCAGCGCGACGTTCGCAATCAAAATCCATCCTCGCGCGAAGAAGAACGCTATCACGGGCGAACTTGGCGACGTTCTAAAACTCTCTCTTACTGCGCCGCCTGTCGATGGCAAAGCTAATGATGCATGTATTGAATTCTTTGCGAAGTTTTTGAAGGTGCCGCGTGCTTCCGTTACCATTGCGTCCGGCCAGAGCAGCCGCACAAAAGTAATTCGCGTTGCCGGGCTTTCGGCCGAAGAAGTTAGAAAACGAATTGCTACATAGATCGGCATGTAGAGTCTTGCGGGCGCAGAGTGCGCCACATGAGTCATCCGAGGAGCCACTTTGAGCTTTTCCGAACGCTTGCAGGAGATTCGCACCGGGTTCGAACGGCCGTTCTGGATCGCCAATCTCAGCGAAATCTTTGAGCGACTTTCTTACTATGGGGCGTTTGCGTCGCTCGCTCTCTATCTGCAGGAGAAGCTGAATTTCTCGACTGAGCAGACCGGGACGTTGACGGGAATCTTTGGCGGCATGGTGTGGTTTCTCGCCATCTTCGGGGGAGCTGCCGCCGATCGGTTGGGCTTCCGACGAGCGCTCTCGATCGCGTATCTCATCCTTGCCGCAGCCTATTTCCTAATCGGTTCCATCGGAGCATCGTGGCTGGCTCCGGTGCGCAACGCTGTGCCGTTGAGTTTGTTTGTCGGCTTCATTCTGATTCTGCCAGCGCTCGGCATTGCATTGGTGAAGCCTTGCGTGGTTGGGACCACGGCGCGAGCTTCGAAGGAGAACGTCCGTTCTATCGGCTATTCGATTTACTACACGATGGTCAACATCGGCGGCGCGGCCGGACCGTATTTCGCGTCGTGGGCTCATCGCCATCTGGGAGTGGAAGGCGTTTACCGGATCGCTGCGCTCAGTGTCTTCGCGATGTTCTTTGTAGTTCTGTTTTTCTTTCGTGAACCGCGCAAGGCCGGGGACGCGCCTCCGCCTTCGATCGCGACTGTCGCACGGAATTTCTGCGTGGTGGTGGGCAACTACCGACTGGTGTTGCCCGTCCTGCTGATCACTCTGCTGCTGCGTATCGGGCTGTGGATCTATCCGCAGTATTCAGTCCCGTGGTGGATCTGGGCTGCGCTGCTAGCACTTGTGCTGGCCGGGATCAGCCGCTTCATGTGGTTCCTCGTGCTCTTCACGGGTTACTGGATCGTGTTCTGGCAACAGTACATCAGCTTGCCGGGATACATTCACGGCTATATCAATTCCGGCGCCGATGTGGAGATCATTCTTATCACTGATGGGTTGACGGTGATCTGTCTCACGCTGGCGGTGAATCTTATTACGCGAAAGATTCCCGCATTTCAGGCAGTAATTCTTGGCACGCTCGTCACGTCGGTCTCGTGGTTGATCCTCGCCTTTTGGCCGACGATCTGGGGAGCGATCATCTCGCTATTCGTTCTGGCGATAGGAGAGATCATCCAACAGCCGCGCTACTACGAATACATTGCGCTGCTTGCACCGCCCGGACAGCAAGGCACCTACATGGGCTTCGCATTTTTGCCGATTGGAATTGGATCGCTGATCGGCGGATGGTTCGGGGGCACGCTTCTGCATCATTTCGGTGAGGTCGCGCACCAACCGGAACGCATCTGGTGGACGGTGGCAGGGGTTGGCGTGGCTACGACGGCGTTGCTGTGGTTGTATGACAGATTCTTTAGAGTGGCTCCCGTAGCGCCGCGGTGAGGATGAAGCTGTCGAACTGCGCTCGACTGGAGAGCCGAGGGCAGCTCTCCCCGCATAAGCATTTTGAAACGGACGCGCTACCGCGCACTGCCGGGTACTGATGGATTTCGCTCAGTACCCACTGCCGCGCCAATTCGCTCAAATCCTTTCCATTGTTTACAATAGACGTTTGCCCATGGACCTGTCTGCCATCCAGTCAGCGCTGCGCGAACGCAATATCGACGCATGGCTGTTCTATGACCATCATCATCGCGACCCTATTGCCTACCGGGTGCTGGGATTGCCTGCGGGACTGATGGTTACGCGGCGCTGGTTCTACCTGATTCCGGCGCAGGGCGAGCCGGTAAAATTGGTTCATAAAATCGAAGCGGGCCACCTCGATTCCCTGCCCGGCAGCAAGCGACAGTATTCCGGATGGCAAGAGTTGTTCGACAGCCTGAAGGCAATGCTCGCATCCTACCGCGACATTGCGATGCAGTACTCGCCGAACAATATTGTGTTCACGATTTCTCTGGTCGATGCCGGGACGGTGGAGTTGTTGCGCGGCTTGGGAAAGAACGTGGTGAGCTCGGCCGATCTGGTGGCGCAGTTCGAAGCCACATGGACCGAAGAACAGATCAAGACACACTTTTCGGCGCGAGATTCTATCGACGCCATAACGGCAGCGTCCTTCAAGGAAATTGGGAAGCGCGTGCGCAAGGGTGGGACCACGGAACATGAAATCCAGCAGTGGTTCATGGAAGCGTTTCGACGCGAGAATTTGCTTACTGACGATCCGCCGATCGTGGCGGTGAATGCCAACGCCGGCAATCCGCACTATGAGCCGCGGGCGGATCACCCGGTTCCGATTCGTGAGGGCGATCTGGTGCTGCTCGACGTGTGGGGGAAGAAAGATACTCCCGGGGCGGTGTATTACGACATTACGTGGATGGGATTTGTCGGCAAGGCCCCGTCGGGCCGGATTTGCCAGGTTTTCGATATCGTGCGCGACGCGCGCGATGCTGGCGTGAAGACCGTGACCGATGCAGTGAGCGCCGGACGCCGGATTGCGGGATGGGAAGTGGATCGCGCCACCCGGGGCCACATTAAGAAGAGCGGCTACGGCGAATATTTCATCCACCGAACGGGGCATTCCATCGGCACCGACGTCCACTCGAATGGCGCGAACATGGACGATCTGGAAATTCACGACGAGCGCCAGATCCTTCCTAACTCTTGTTTTTCAATTGAGCCCGGCATTTATCTGCCGGAGTTCGGTGTGCGCAGCGAAGTCAACATGCTGGTGCGCAATAAATCAGCGGAAGTTACCGGCAACATTCAACGTGAGATCGTAATTATCTAATGGCAAATTCCACACAACTCAAAACGAAACCGGCGGCTGACCCGGCGCAGCAGGCAAACATGATGGCCGTGGTCGCTCCTGCCGTAGGCTGGCTGATTCCAGGCGCGGGGCACATCATTCAAAAACGCTGGATTCGAGGCCTGCTTCTGCTGGCCTCCATTGGAAGTTTATTCGCGCTCGGACTGATGATGCAGGGGCACATTTACAAGGCGAACGGGGGCGACATCCTCGACATTCTTGGATTCATTGGCGATTTAGGCGCTGGCGGAATGTATATCGTGACGCTCGCTATGAATGGCGGGCAAGGGGCAATCGCTTTTGCTATCGCGGACTATGGAACGAAATTCATGATCGTGGCGGGGCTGCTGAATTTTATTGCGGTAGCGGATGCTTATCACATTGCCATTGGGAAGAAACGATGACGCGGATCTCAGCTATCAACTCTCAGCCGTCAGCTAGAACCTCTTATCCGGCGGACAGATCATGACTATTCAACTGACTCATTTCAGCGCGGCATTCGTCTTCGCACTCTTTGCGTCGATCGTCTTTGGGATTACTCATCGTGAGACGACGCGCGACATGGTGCGCTATGGTCTGTATTGTTTCGCGATGTTTATGGGTGGCGTGCTGGTGGCGGGGTGGGCGATGTGGCTGATACGAAGATAGCTGCTGGCACTAGCTAAAACTCTCAGTCCCCAATTAGCTGCAGCGAAACGGTTGTGCTACTCATCCCTGCCATACGAAGGCGTCAAACACCCGCTTCGAATCGAAATTCAGACGGCGATAGAGCGCGACCGCACCGGCATTGGCCTCGGTGACCGTCAGCGAGAGCATGGAGAAGCCGCGCTTGCGAAGGGCCGCGGAAGTCGCGGCAAGCAGCGATTCGCCGATGCCGCGCGAGCGATATTCCGGGAGCACGCATACCTGGGTGACGTGTCCGACATCGGCGCGAACGCGTGAGCACAATATCAGTCCGATCAGATTCTTAGCCTTCTTGTCGACGGCGGCAAACGAGGATTCGGCATCGAAGAGTCCGCATCCCGGAAAACGCACGATGTTATTTAGAAAGCGCAGCGATCCGCTCAGGGTGTGGTATTGATCGTTGATCTGGGCATCGACGTGGCCGCGATATGACGCCGTAATCACTGCGGCGGCGGGCTGATAGTCAGCTTCGGTCCAGCGGCGGATTTCAACGTCGGGATGCGTCGGCACGGGTTTCACCGCACCGTTGCCCAGTCCCAGAACCATGAACAAACGCGGATGGCGCTGGAATCCTTGATCGAGGAACGGCCGCGCGACGCTTCCGGTTTCGTGCGCCAGCAACTGAGCTTCGACGCGGTGAATTCCAGGAGACTGCTGCAAGGTTTCGATCACGTGCGTCAGCAGCTTTATTTCGACTTCGCGAGTGTTTGGAACGCGGCCGCCGTTGGCCACGAAGAGATCGCCGACCACTCCCTTGCTTCCTTCATACACGAAAAAACTGTAGCCAAAAATGCGGCCGCGATCGATGGCAGCATATCCCGGAAGAATTTTCGCGTCGACATAGCGCAGAATCATCTCGGCCGATCCGTTGTAGTCCCAGGAAAGCAAGCTGGCCCAGACGTGAGTCTCGTCGTCCAGCAAGGGGCGCAGGTCGATGGATGAAAAGTGCCTGAGGTCGAGAATCTCCACGGGGCTCCTGCAAAAATCAGCCAAACGCTTCTGGCATTATTCGCGGTGGTAGAACTTCGAGTTTAGTGAAATCGAGAACGAGAGGCAAACCCGGCGGTGGACGGGGCAATAGGCGAGATTCGAGGAGTTGGCGGCGCGACCGGCTAGTGCGCGGATGCAGTCCCCGCTGCCGCAACCCAAAAATAATCCAGACGCTGGGCGGCGTAGTGGCCGAGGTAAGAGACGCGCCGGCCGGCGAGGAACTTCGCAACTTCCATTTGTGAATCTTGGGGCGCGACGAGTAAGTGAGCCTGCTGCGGAACTCCGCCACTGCCCCAATCGTAGTTGACGGTCAATTGGTTGCGATAAAAAGTCAGGCCGTATTCCAGTTCGCGACGCACATGATACACGGCCAGCGGAAGAGGCTGAGTTTCGATACTGGCAATTTCCTGCGCCACCGGCCGGGCTGAAAGGGTCTGATCGATCGGGACAGAACCCAGTTTTAGAGTGGCCCCAACGCTCAGCACAATCGGAACCAGAGTTATGAAGCGCAACATGCGCAGGCCTGTGGCACGGACCAGCGTGAGCGCGATTGCGGCACAAAGCGCAAATGCAATGGCCAGGGCTACCAGCATCGGCCAGCCTCCGGGCAGACGATGCTGGGTTACGGGGTAAGCGATTAGAAGCGCCGGAACAATCGGCGCCGCCGCCAGCAGCGCGTGGAGCACCACGAGACCTTTGGCGGGGGAGGCCGCTTTCCTCTCTATCAAACCCTGGCGCAAGTATTCCGCTAACAGCAGCCCGCCCGCTGGGAGCGCAGGGAGAATGTAGCCGGGCAGTTTGGACTGTGAAATTGAAAAAAATATCACGGGCAGGATCAACCAACAGCAGGCGAAGATGCCGAATTGATTTTCGAGACTCCTTCCGCTTGCGTTATCGGATTTGCGCGCCCACCATGAGCGAACCTCCTGAACGAGTGCCGCCGTTACGAAGACCGTCCACGGAAGCAGCGCCAACGCGGTTACGGGCAGGTAATACCAGAAGGGTTCAGGATGGTGATACAAATTCGTCGAGAAGCGGTCGAGGTTGTGTTCGATGATGAATGCGTGAAAGAAATCCGGATTGCGCATCTGAACTGCGAAATACCACGGCAGCGCAATCGCGCAAAACAAAAGAATTCCCGGCAGCCAGAGGGTCTTTAAGATCAGGCGAAATTCGCGGACTGCAGCCGCATACGCGACAATGACTATAGCGGCGAGAAATGGCGCGACCGGACCTTTCGCCAGCATTCCCAAGGCGATGAAGCCATAAAAGACGGCGAGATAAACCTTCATTCCAGTGTCGCGCCATGCCCACCACCCCAGCATTCCAATAGTGAAAGCCGCGGCCAGCGCCATATCCATCGAAGCGGCGCGAGCGTAGCCGATAACTCCGGCCGAGGACGCCGCGATGAGTGCGCCATCCAGCGCAAACCCAGCTAATTCAAACCCAGGACGAAAGCGGCGGAGAAAAATATAAATCGCCAGCACGAGCAAAGTGGCGTTGAATGCGGAAGGCAGGCGGGCCGCCCAATCGCGGACGCCGAAGATTGAGTACGCGATCATGGCCTGCCAGTAATAGAGTGGCGGCTTCTCCAACCACGGCTGGCCGCCGAGCACGGGTGTGATCCAGTCATGGCGTTCGAGCATTTCGCGCGCTACTTGCGCGTAACGCGGTTCATCGGCCCCGATCAATCCAAACTGGCCTAAGCCGTATAAAAATAGAAAGGCGCAGAAGCCGGCAAGCATCAGCGCGTCGGTGCGAGTGCGATTCGTCATGCAGTTGGGATTTTTAGAGCAGACGTAAGTTATTGTACGGAAGCGCCCCGCCGTATCCGATCCAGAACCTGATTGGCGGCTTGAACCAGCGGCCCCTCTACGGAGCAACCGCTGGCGCACTCATGTCCACCGCCGCCAAAGCCTTCGGCAACGTGGGCTACGTTGAGTTTTCCCTTGCTGCGGAGGCTCACGCGAAAGCGTCCGTCGGGAAGCTCGCGGAAGAACGCCGCGACCTCGACTTCTCCGATTGAGAGCACGTAATTTACCAGGCCTTCGCAGTCCTCTTCTCTGGCATCGCAACGTTCCATTTGTTCTTGCGTCACCCACGTCCAGCCGACGTGGCCCTCGGTGTTCAAGTTGCGCAGAGCCTCACCGAGCAGCCTCATCTTAGCGACCGAGTGAGCGAAATAAATGCTGCGTGCACAGTGCGAAGGATCCGCCCCGGCCAACACCAGTTCGCGGGCCAAGGCGAACGTATGCTCGTTCGTTCCCTGAAACATGAACGATCCGGTATCGGTCATCAGCGCGGTGTAAAGGCAGGTGGCAATCTCAGGAGAAAAGGGCGTGCCCGCTTCCCGCGCCAGGCGAAAAACCATTTCACCCGTAGCCACTGCCTGGGGATCGATCCAGTTCACGTCGGCGAAAGGACGTCCGCTGACATGATGATCGATGCTGATCAGGAAACGATTTTCGAGACCCTCGAGGCGGGTGCGGTGAATGCTGTCGCATTCGAGAATGATTGCAGCTTCGTAATTACCAAGAACGCGATCGGCTTGCAGAACCTGATCGGCGAAGGGCAGCGCGCGATAAATACGCGGCACGCCGTCGTGCAGCACGACATCGGCCTTTTTCCCCATGGCGCGCAAGACCTGACAGCAAGCGAGCGCCGATCCGATGGCGTCGCCGTCGGGTCGCGCGTGCGAGGTAAGCACGAACCGATCTCGCTGCTCGATTTCCTGGAGAACGTCCTGCAACATTACTTAGCCTTCTTCACTTACTTCTTCTCGTTCGATGCGGCGCGGGATTTCATTCTCTTCTTGGCTCGTGCCAGAAGCTCTTCCACGCGCGCTTTCTCGCGGTCCGAACGGTCCAGCCGGAAATGCAGTTCGGGCGCGCGCCTTCGCCGCAAGCGTTCCACTAATTCATGCTTTATATATTCTTTCGCGGCGAGCAAGCCTTCGAGACTTCGTTCCGCTTCCTGATCGTCGCCATCCACGTCGACCAAAACCTGCGCGGAGCGGCCATCGTCGGCGATATGCACCGCAGTCACTCTAACCAGTCCGATACGCGGGTCGGCGAGTTCGCCTTCCACCAGCGTTTCGATTTCCTCGCGCAACGCCTCGCCCAACCGGCCACGATGATACTTGACCGCGCGCTTCTCCACGACTCACCTCTAAGTAAAACGCATGAGAATATCAGAAAAACGGCCGCAAGTGTTGGCTCTGATGTGCTATTGTCGCGCATAGTTGTGCGGCGACGGTAAGTACAGAGGTAACAATGCGATAGAGGAATCGTCGATAGTCGTTGGTCGTTAGTCGCTGGCAAAATCACGCGGAATATGGCTTTTGGCGAACGAACAACGATTATCGACAATCGAACGGGTTTTTGCCACTACAGATATTCCACAAACGAATCGGCGATGTCGGCCCCATGGTTGTTGGCGATGCGCGTAGCTTGGCGTTCAACATTTTTCATCAGCCCGTCGAGGTAGTCGCGGGAATCGGAGATGCTGACTACGCCAATGGTGGCGCGATTCCAGACCGGACTGGAATCGAGTTCAGCGACGGAAACATTGAAGCTGCCTCGAAGGCGGTCTTTCAAGCTGCGCACCACTTGGCGTTTGTCCTTGAGCGATTGCGCTGCTTCGATGTGGAGTTCGAGGGTGAGGAAGGCGATCATGGCGGTCGCTGGTCGTTAGTCGTTGGCAAGACCGCTTGGCTCACGGTTCTTGGCGAACGACCGTTGTTAGCTTGCCCTGAGCGGGCGAAGGGACAAAGGACCAACGACGGTTCTTACGCAATCACTTCCGCGGCGATCCTTTCGGTCACGAAGGCTTCGATCGTGTCGCCGACTTTGATGTCGCCGTAGTTCGAGATCGAGATGCCGCACTCCATGCCGTTCGTGACCTGGCTGGCGTCATCTTTGAAGCGGCGGAGAGATCCGATTTTGCCCTTGAATACCTGCACGTTGTCGCGCAGCAGGCGGACTTCGGAGTCGCGTTTGATCAAGCCATCGCTTACACGGCAACCAGCGACCGTCCCAACCTTCGGGATGCGGAAGACGTTGAGCACTTCGGCGCGGCCCTGGTAGTTTTCCTTGATTGTGGGTTCGAGCAAGCCGCTCATGGCGCGTTTGATTTCGTCCTGCAATTCGTAAATGATGGAGTGCAGGCGGATATCAACTTTCTCCTGCTCCGCGATTTCCTGCGCCTTGCGTTCCGGTCGCACGTTGAAACCGATGATGATCGCGTTGGACGCCGAGGCCAACAGGACGTCGGTTTCAGTGATGGCGCCCACGCCCGAGCGCAACAGCTTCAGGCGCACCTTCTCGTTGGAGAGCTTGGTGAGGAGATCGGTGATAACCTCCACGGATCCCTGCACGTCACCCTTGAGAATTACGTTCAGTTCCTTGGTGCCCGCGGACTTGATCTGTTCTGCGAGTCCTTCGAGCGATACGCGGGAACTCTTGGCCAGAGCAGCTTCGCGCGACTTTTGTTCGCGATATTCCGAAATGCCGCGCGCCTTATCGCGATCGGCCACTACTACAAATTGGTCGCCGGCCTGCGGCAGAGCTTCGATGCCAATGATTTCGACTGGGGTCGAAGGCGGAGCCGTCTGCAACTGCGCTCCGCGGTCGTCAAACATGGCGCGCACTTTTCCGTAGACATTGCCGACTACGAAATTGTCGCCGGCATTCAAGGTTCCGTTCTGCACCAGCACGGTGGCCACAGGACCGCGTCCGCGATCGAGTTTCGCTTCCAGCACCACGCCAGTCGCAGCGCGCTCCGGAGTCGCCTTCAACTCGCCGAGGTCGGCGACCAGGCAAATCATTTCCATCAACAGATTCAGGTTGGTTTTCTTCTTGGCCGAAACGTCTACGAATACGGTCTTGCCACCCCACTCTTCCGGGACTAATCCGCGGTCGGCGAGCTGCTTCTTGACGCGATCGGGCAAAGCGTCGGGCTTATCGATTTTGTTCACGGCGACGATGATTGGAACTTCGGCGGCGTGGGCATGGTCGATGGCTTCGATGGTTTGCGGCATGACGCCGTCGTCGGCTGCGACGACCAGCACCACAATGTCAGTCGCCTTGGCACCGCGCGACCGCATACGGGTGAAGGCTTCGTGACCGGGCGTATCGAGGAACACAATCTCGCGCCCGAATGCCGGCGATTCTTTGTCAGTAATTCGAACCTTGTAGGCGCCGATGTGCTGCGTGATGCCTCCGGCTTCGCCGCCGGCCACGTTCGTGATCCGAATGGAATCGAGCAGCGTGGTCTTGCCGTGATCGACGTGACCCATGATCGTGACCACAGGCGGACGGATGCCGGTTTCCGGCACGGACTCTTCGCTGGCAGCAGCTGCGTCAACTTCTTTCGCAGTCTGCTCTTCGAACGTGATCACATTTGTATCCGCACCGAAGAAGCGAGCCATCTCGCTGGCCAGTTCCGCGTCGAGCGTCTGGTTAATCGTGGCGAACACGCCTTTGGACAGCAATCGCGAAATCAAATCCTTGGCGCGGATTTCTAACTTTTCCGCGAGATCTTTTACGCTAATGCCTTCCGCGATGGTGATGCTGCGGGTGATGGGAAGAGGCTCATTCGACACCACCATGCGAGGCGGCGGCGTATAGCCCTTCATTGGGCCTTCCTTCACACCGCGAGGAACATAGCGCTGGCCGGGCCGTCGCGCTGGACCTCCGGGACGACTACCTGGGCGCGTGGTTCCGGGAGGCGGAAGCGCCGGACCAACGCCCAGCGGACGGGCGCCTGCGGGCGATTGCCGCGTGGGATGCATCGGCCTGCGCTCACCGGGACGGAGCGGCGGCCGCGCTGTACCTGGGCCTCCAGGACCTCCGCCGGCAACGGGCGGACGGCGCTGAAAAATTGGCTGACCGGGCACGGGACGTCCAGGGGCCGGCCGCATGCCTCCAATTGGAACTCCCGGCTGCACCGGAGGCGGCACGGGGCGGATCGGCGCTTTGTAAACAGGCCTTGGGCCAGTTTGCGGAACGATCATCCGCGGCGCCGGTGGCGGCGGGGGAGTGGGACGCGCTGGAGTCGAAACGGCTGAAGGCGCTGGAGTGGAAACTGAAGCAGGCGCTGCAGGCATTTGTGCCGGTGGAGGAGGCGCAACCGGA
The DNA here is from genome assembly GCA_013289765.1 of Acidobacteriota bacterium. Classification (GTDB taxonomy): domain Bacteria; phylum Acidobacteriota; class Terriglobia; order Terriglobales; family Acidobacteriaceae; genus Sulfotelmatobacter. Next base: position 24,246 of record JABCZI010000011.1, on the reverse strand, counting down.
CGTGGCGGCGCGACTACTGGAGTGGTTGCTGCCGGAGCAGCAACGACCGGGCGCGGGGCCACGGCTGGCGGTGGTGCAACGACTGCTGGAGGAGGCGGCGGCGTAGGCTTTATGACCGGAGGTGCAACTGCCGCAGGACGACTCACCGCAACTGGAGGCGCGGCCGCAGATTTTTCTGGCACAGCCGGCGCTACCGGTGGCGCTACAGCGCGGGGCGCTGCCGGCGGCGGAGCTACTGCTTCCTTTTTTTGCGTGATCGCTCTCAGCACATCCCCGGGGCGCGAGATGTTTGAGAGATCAATTTTGGTTTTGATTTCTTCTTCGCCACGCGAGGCGCGTGAACTGGACCTACCAGCAGAAGAGGATCCCTCTGCAGAAGAACGGATATACACACGTACCTTCTCCGCTTCGTGGTCTTCCAGGGAACTGGAGTGCGTTTTTTTCTCCGTCACTCCCACCAAAGGAAGCGTGTCAAGAATTGCCCGGCTCTTCACTTCCAACTCACGGGCAAGATCGTTAATTCGAACCTTACTCATCCGGCCTTTCGATTCTCCGTGTTGTAAGTTAGGTCTTCATTGCGACCTCACGGAGTCAATTTCTTTGCTCGTACACTTTGCTCGTACACTAGCGAACTGATGCCAGCGGGCCATCATTGCTTTCTGGTTTCGGAAGATTCCTCTTCCGTTATGGGCTGCTCGCCCTGCGTTTCGGTGCCGTCCGCGGTCAGCGTGTCGGCTTCGGCAGCCAATTCCTGCGCCGGCGACGCCTCTTCGCTTGCTGTCTCTTCGCTGGGAGGAATTTCTTCGCCAGTAACCTGGTCAGCTTCCACAGTGCCTTCAGCCGACTGCGCCACCGGAACTTCGCCTTCCGTGACTGCTTCGCCTTCCACGGCTGCGCCCTCAAGGCTGGCAAAGTAATTATTCACCGCCAGGCTGATTTTTTCCACCGTCTTCGGCCCAATGCCCTCGATGGCCTCAAGTTGCTCCGGCGTCATATCGGCCAGAGCTTCCACCGTAGTCACGCCGGCAGCGCCCAGCTTTTCTACCAGCCCGTCACCCAAACCGGGAACGCTATCGAGGGGCGTGGAGGTCTGCGGCACCATCGCCGACATCTGCTGCTCAACTTCCTGCCGCTTTTCTTCCTCGCTCTTGATGTCGATCTTCCATCCCAGAAGCTTCGCGGCCAGGCGAACGTTCTGCCCCTTCTTGCCGATCGCAAGAGAGAGCTGGCTGTCGTCTACTACGACCTCGAGATGTTTGCCACCGGAATCAACTACGGTCACCTTGCTCACTTTTGCCGGCTGCAAAGCTTTTTCGGCGAAGGTGACGGCGTCCTCGTGATACTCGATGATGTCAATCTTTTCTCCGTGCAGTTCGCGGATGATTGACTGCACGCGCATTCCCTTCATGCCCACGCAAGCGCCGACGGCGTCGACGTCTTTGTCCTTGGACATGACCGCGATCTTGGTGCGCTCCCCAGCTTCGCGTGCAATGGCGCGGATCACCACCGTGCCGTCGTAAATCTCCGGCACTTCGGTCTGGAACAAATGCTGGACGAGGTCCGGCACGGCGCGAGAGACGACCACTCCCGGCCCTTTCGAAGCCCTTTCCACCCGCGCAATTACCACGCGAACCCGCTCGCCGATGGCGAACGATTCCAGCCGGGACTGCTCTTTGCGCGGCATACGGGCTTCAGCCTTGCCGATATCGAAGATCACGTCCGGACCTTCCACCCGCTTCACCGTCGCATTCACTACTTCGTTGACGCGTCCGATGTACTCGTTGTAAACCGTGTCGCGCTCGGCTTCGCGGACCTTCTGGAAGATGACTTGCTTCGCCAGTTGCGCCGCGATGCGTCCCAGGATTCCTTCGGTAACTTTCGGAATCCGCAATTCTCCGCCAACTTCGAGCGCGGGATTGGCCTTGCGGGCATCTTCCAGCGTGATCTGCAAGAGCGGATCTTCAACCTGCTCCGGCGTCTCCACCACTGTTTTCACGGCGTAGGCATTGATCTTGCCGGTCTCTTTATCCAATTCGGCGCGCAGATTTTCCTGCGTCTTGTAGTACTTGCGGGTGGCCATGACAATGGCATCTTCGACCGCACTGACTACAATCTGCGGATCAATGCCCTTCTCCCGGCTCAACGCGTCGATCGTGTTGTAAAGCTCACTTGCCATATAAAATTCCGTTGTAAATCGGCAGCCGACAATCGGCTGCCGGCGCTCGGCTTCCGGCCTACCGGATAAGCTGCAAGTCCGGAAGACGGAGGCCGCCTTCAGATTTCCGGAACCAGATTCGCCTTCTCCACGTTGGCGAATTCCACTTCAATCTTCTGCCCTTGATCTGCCGCGGCCGTGCCCATTTTCTTTTTCGACTTCTTACTCGCTACGCTCAGATCCAGGGTCAACAATCCTTCGCGAAAACTTTCCAGCCGTCCCTCGAAATACCGGTTATTGTTCACCGGATTTCTGGTCATCAGCTTCATCCGGCTTCCGGTAAAACGCTCAAAGTCGGCGGCCTTGGTCAGCTTTCGATCCAGACCGGGCGAAGAAACTTCCAGCGTATAGCTCGCCGGCATGGCATCCTCAACATCCAGAATGGTGCCAAACTCGCGGCTAAAGCTGGCACAATCTCCGTGCGTAACTCCTGCCAGGGGATCGCCACTTGCCGCTCCGGGCTTATCCAGAAACACGCGCAGCAGGCGGGCGCTGCCACTCCCGCGAAACTCGACGTCAACCACTTCCAGCCCGCTGGAGGCCGCTACGCGCTCCGCAATCTCCCGTACGCGATCAAGATCAAGTGCCATGCATCCAATAACTTACGTTGCAGGTAACTCGGCAAATTCTTATGCAACGAAAAAGTGGGCTTGCGCCCACTGGTGTGCTTCGCCAAATGCCGGTACTACACAACAGTTCCAGTTTTCTAATATACGCTGGAGGCGGGGTAAAAGACAAACCGGCAGGCAGCTTGAAAACGCTGTCACGTGTTAGATGCCGATAGCAATCATTCGTATTCAAGATCGCGGATTCACCTTGGTTGGATAAGTGACTAGGCTTTGATTTGCCTCAATCGGCAGCCGTCTCTAGAATGAAAGTTACTCCCACGTTGGGCGAATTCCGAGAAACTTATGATTCATTTTCCTGTACCCGAAGCTCTCACCTTCGACGATGTTCTGCTCTTACCCGCGCGCTCCGATGTGATTCCAGCGACTGCTACTACTCAGACTCAGCTCACGCGCAGCATCAGCCTGAACATTCCTATCGTCAGCGCCGCCATGGACACCGTGACCGAATCGCATATGGCGATCGCGCTGGCGCAGCAAGGCGGAATTGGCATCATCCATCGCAACCTGAGCATCGACCAGCAGGCCAATGAAGTGGACAAAGTGAAGCGCTCGGAAAGCGGCATGATCGTCGATCCGGTAACGATGTCGCCTACGGATAAGGTAAGTGACGCGCTCGACGTCATGCGCAAGTACAAAATTTCCGGAGTGCCGATTACCGAGCATGGCAAGCTGGTCGGCATTCTTACCAACCGCGACCTGCGCTTCGAGACCCGGTTCGATATTCCCATCGATCGCGTGATGACCAAGAAAAATCTCATCACTGTTCCGGTTGGCACCACACTCGAAGACGCGGAAGAAATTCTCCACGAGCACCGCGTGGAAAAGCTGCTGGTTGTCGACGACAAATACAACCTCAAGGGACTGATCACCGTAAAAGACATTCAGAAGAAGTTGAAGTATCCGAACGCCGCCAAAGATTCTCAAGGACGCCTGCGCGTCGGCGCAGCGATCGGCGCCACGGGAGATTTTCTGGAGCGCGCACAGGAATTAGCTGCAGCTAAAGTGGACGTGCTCGCCATCGACAGCGCGCACGGCCACTCCACCAAGGTGCTTGAGGCGGTAAAGCTGGTGAAATCGAAACTGCCTGAGATGCAACTGCTCGCCGGCAACGTCGCTACTTTCGACGGCGCCTGCGAACTGGCGCGGGCTGGGGCTGATGGCATCAAAGTCGGCATTGGCCCAGGTTCCATTTGTACTACCCGCGTGGTCACTGGCGCTGGCGTGCCGCAAATCACCGCCATCGCCGAGGCTTTCCGTGCCACGAAAGATGCGGGGATTCCAATCATCGCAGACGGCGGCATCAAATACTCGGGCGATATCACCAAAGCGCTGGCTGCGGGCGCAAGCGCAGTAATGATCGGCTCGCTTTTCGCCGGCACGGACGAAAGCCCCGGCGAGCTGATCCTTTATCAAGGCCGTTCTTTCAAGTCCTATCGGGGCATGGGATCAATCGGCGCGATGGCTCAAGGTTCCAGCGAACGATATTTCCAGAACACCGAGGGGGATTCCTCCGCAGCAGTGTCTTCGATGGACGGCGAATCCAACCGCCTGGGTAAACTCGTTCCCGAGGGCATTGAAGGGCGCGTTCCCTATCGCGGATCGGTCGCCATGATCGTGCATCAGATGGTGGGCGGATTGAAATCGGGCATGGGATACTGCGGCTGCGCCACCATTGCCGAACTGTTGCAGAAAACGCGCTTCGTGCGCATCAGCGGCGCCGGACTGCGCGAGAGCCACGTCCACGATGTAATGATTACCCGCGAGGCTCCCAATTATGGCGTCGAGTAACCCGCGCTCTTGACACCCGACCGGCACAATCTTCTGAAGGCCTGGATCGCCGCGATTCTCTGGCTCATCGTCATCGCGATTGAATCCAGCGCGCTGCTCTCGGCTCATAATACAAGCCGAATTCTTTTTCCTCTGCTGCATTTTCTGTTCGGGCTCGACTGGGAACACTTTCAAGATTGGCACTTCTACATACGCAAGGGAGGCCATGTCGTCGGTTACGCGATTCTGAGCATTTTGCTTTTTCGCGCGTGGCGCGCAACGCTGGCCTCGATGAGCTTTACAAATTGGACGCTGCGCTGGGCAACCCTTGCGCTGTTTGGAACTGCGGTCGTCGCCAGTCTCGATGAGTGGCACCAAAGCTTTATTCCATCGAGGACCGGACGCTGGCAGGACGTCGTGCTCGATACATGCGCAGGTCTGGCGGCACAGATGCTGGTGTTTTTGTGGTGGGTGTGGAGGCGGAGAAAGCAAGAGAGTCGCGGATCGCTTTCCTCGATCTCTGGGTAAGTTTTGGAAGTTGGACTTGCGCCTGCAAGATCGCCGACCGCCGCCTTAATACATCGCGTCGTACTTAGTCACCACCCATTCACCATTCTTCTTTTCAGCGGTAACGGTGAACAGTTCCTGATAGGTGCCGGGCTGGCCGCCTCCATACTGGCGTTTGCCGTGATAGTGAAGAATGGTCAGCGGCGGCGCGCTCTCCCACTCTGCTAGTTCCCAGGAAAGCAGTGGATGCTGTTTCTCCGAATCGCAGATGAAGTGGGCATACTTCTTGCGATAGTCGTGCTCCCATTTGGTGAGCAGTTCGTCGCAGTGACCGTCGCGCAACTCGCGAAGAAAGAGGTTTGCACTGTGTTCAATGGTGCGGTCGCGCAGCGGATTCATCTTGATGCTGACCGGCAGGCCCGAGAGGGGATCGTGGTCCTCGGAGCGCGCCAGTACTGGACCCTGATTGCTCAGCCACCAGATGTAGCCAAGAAATCCGAATACCAGCAGTACGCCGGCGCTCGCTGCAATCGCGAGTTGTGTGCGAGTGAACCCCATCTAAGAGAAAGTTTATAGGGACGGCAAGAGAGGGCAAGATTACTAGTGGGATGCGCGGGAGGACATGTACGAGTGCGCGTCAGATGGTGGCGCAAGCGAAACCAAGGTCCCTCACTTCGTGAGGGATGACAAGAGGTAAGTGTTTCGGGATTGCAAGAATAAAGGGCGCGGTCTATGGACCGCGCCCTTTCAAAGCCAAAAAACCATTACTCTTTTTTGTCTTCGTCCTTGACCGGTTCGACGCCGCCATCGTGCTGGGCTTGCGCTTCGGCCTCTTCCATGGCTTTCTTGGTTTCGGCAGCCTTTTTGGCACGGGCTTCGGAGCGCTTCTCGCGCTTTTCGTCCAGCACCTTTTCGCTGCCGAGCAATTCGAGGAAAGCCTTGTCGGCGCCGTCGCCTTTATTCCAACCAGTGCGAATGATGCGCGTGTATCCGCCCTGGCGATCACCGAAGCGCGGACCGACGGTGTCGAACAGCTTCACCAGCGCCTCGTCAGTCATGAGGTACGCGCCAGCGAGGCGGCGGGCAGCGAGATCGCCGCGCTTACCGAGGGTGATCATCTTCTCGACGATCGGCTTCGCTGCCTTGGCCTTGGGAACGGTCGTCTCGACGCGTTCCTCGACGATCACCGACGTGACCAGGTTGCGCAACAGCGAACGCCGGTGCGAGGTGTTCCGTCCGAGTTTGTAGCCTGCTACTTTGTGACGCATGGTCGAACCTCAGGGGCTAAAGCCCGCTTTAATCTTTGCTTGGGCGGCACGGCTGAAGCCGTGCCCTTCCCGAGCATGTTCCCTAGCGTGTTCCGCAACAACGTTCTCGTTCCTGCCGGACGCCGGATGCCGACAGCCGGGGGCCGGGGCCGACTTACAGCTGATCGTCCGGTCCGTAAGCCGAAGCCGGGAGCACCAGGTTCGAAGTCGGTCCGGGTACGGCATTGCCGTGCTCGTCGATCTTCATGCCCAGGCTCAGACCCATCGTGGAAAGTATCTCCTTGATTTCGTTCAGCGACTTGCGGCCGAAGTTCTTGGTCTTGAGCATTTCCGATTCGGTCTTCTGCACCAGTTCGCCAATCGATTGAATGTTCGCGTTCTTCAGGCAGTTGTAGCTGCGCACCGAAAGCTCGAGCTCTTCAACGGACCGGTTCAGATTTTCGTTGTGGATCTCGGGCTTGCGGTCATCCGAAGACGAAGTGCCGGTTTCGATTTCTTCTTCGAAGTTGATGAAGATGTTCATGTGATCCTTCATCAGCTTCGCTGAAAGGCCGATCGCGTCGGCGGGCGTGATCGAACCATTGGTCCAGACTTCGAGCGTCAGTTTGTCGTAGTCGGTGATCTGTCCGAGACGAGCGGCTTCGACGGTGTAATTACACTTGCGGACCGGCGAGTGAACGGAATCGATGGGAATGAATCCGATGCCGAGATCCTCGTCGAAGTTTTTATCGGCGGAAGTGTAGCCGCGGCCGCGCTTCAGGCGCATCTCCATGTCGAGTTTGCCGCCTTCGCTGACCGTCGCGATGTAGACATCTTTATCGAGGACTTCAACATCGCCATCGGCTTCGATCATGCCACTGGTGACCACGCCCGGCTGATCGGCGCGCAGGTAAATCGCTTTCGGCGCATCGCCGCTCAGCTTGAATGGAATCTGTTTCAGGTTGAGGATGATGTCGGTCGCGTCTTCCACTACTCCGGGGATCGACTGGAATTCGTGCAGCACGCCTTCCATCTTGACCGCGGTGACTGCGGCGCCTTCGATTGAACTCAGCAGCACGCGTCGCAGGGCATTACCCACGGTAGTGCCGAAACCGCGCTCAAAAGGCTGCGCCCAGAAAATTCCGTACTTGTCGGTGAGGGTGGATGTATCGACTGCGAGACGTTTCGGTTTCTGAAAACCCTTCCAAAGCATTTTGTTTCTCCTTCGGCCGTTTGGCTCAATCCCAGCTCGCTGAGTGGTCCAACTCAGGTCAAGCGCCGGGAAAGGCTGGTTTGGCTCGAATGTGTACTAGACCTAAACTTCCTAACGGTGCGAGATCCTTCGCTTCGGCTGAAGCACGCCTTCGCTCAGGATGACGCCGACTATTTGCTATAAAGTTCAACAATCAGCTGCTCGTTAACCGGGATCTGAATATCTTCGCGCTTGGGCAACGAGAGCACTCGCGCCGTGTACGCGTCGCGATTTACTTCCAGCCAGTTGGGCTGCGTGCCGTGACTGGCGAATTCCTTGGCCATTTCCAAAATGACCAGCTTCTTGCTGTTCTCGCGGATGGAAATTTCTTCGCCCGCACTCACTTCGTATGAAGGAATGTTCACTTTGCGGTTGTTGACGGCGACGTGTCCGTGACGAACCAACTGCCGTGCCTGACGCCGCGATTGTGCAAAGCCCAACCGGAACACGACGTTGTCCAGACGCCGCTCAAGCTGTTGCAACAGCAACTCGCCGGTGACGCCCTGCGTGCGGGCGGCCTTCTCGAAATAGTTGCGGAACTGGCCTTCCAGCGTGAAGTAAATTCGCTTGGCTTTCTGCTTCTCGCGCAACTGCAGGCCGTAGCCGACAATTTTGGCTTTACGGTCTTTCCCATGTTGACCGGGAGCGAAGTTGCGCTTCTCGATGGGACACTTATCGCTGAAACACTTTGAGCCTTTGAGGAAAAGCTTCATGCCCTCGCGGCGGCATAGACGGCAAACTGCATCGGTATAACGGGCCAAGTTGTTCTCCTTTTAGATGACCGGTTTACGGGTTTGGCTTCACCCTTCGTCCCGGACGGTAAAACTGTCGTTAGTCGTTCGTCGTTGGCCAACAACCAAACTACACTCTTCGGCGCTTGGGCGGACGGCATCCATTGTGCGGGATGGGCGTCACGTCGCGAATGGAGCGCACTTCAATTCCAGAGGACGCGAGAGCGCGAACCGCCGATTCGCGGCCGGAACCTGGACCGCTGACGCGCACATCCACGCTGCGCACACCATGATCGCGGGCCATGTTGGCCGCGTTCGAGGCCGCCTGCTGGGCGGCGAACGGGGTGCCTTTCCGCGACCCGCGGAAGCCGAGCGATCCTGAACTCTTCCACGACAGAACGTTGCCGTTCATGTCGGTGATAGTCACGATCGTGTTGTTGAAGGAAGCCTGCACGTAGCACAGTCCATGCGGAACGTGCTTGCGCTCCTTCTTCTTGAAGGTTTTCTTCTTGCCTTTTTTCTCCGGTGCGGCTGCGCCGCCCGCTGCTGCTGGTTTAGCCATGAAAAGCGTCCTTGGTCGTTGGTCGTTGGTCGTTGGCAAAAAGCCTGACGAACACGATCCAAGCAATCTTTAAATCGATTAGGTCGTCTAACTACGAACACTCTCGGTTTTGGCCGACGACCAACGACCAACGACCGACGACGGTTCTTACGTTTTTGCCGTCGCCTTCTTCTTCTGCGCGACTGTGCCCTTGCGAGGACCCTTGCGGGTGCGCGCGTTGGTATGCGTGCGCTGTCCGCGGACCGGCAGGTTGCGGCGGTGGCGGAAACCGCGATAGGAGCCGATTTCGATGAGCCGCTTGATGTTCATCGAAACTTCCTTGCGCAGATCGCCTTCCACCAAGCCCTGTTCCTCGATCACGGTGCGGATGCGGTTGACTTCTTCTTCGCTAAGATCCTGCACCTTTTTCATCGGATCGACCTTGGCCTCGTCCAGAATGCTGCCGGCGCGAGGATGCCCGATGCCGTAGATGTAGGTCAGCGCAATGTTGATGTGCTTCTGGCGCGGTAAATCGACGCCTGCGATACGTGCCATAGTTCTTAAACTCCGGGCAACAGGGTTTAACCCTGGCGCTGTTTATGTTTCGTGTTGACGCAAATCACCCGTACCACACCTTTACGGTGGATGACTTTGCACTTGTCACAGATTTTCTTTACCGACGCTCGTACTTTCATAACGTTTCTCAGTTCTTATAATTCAGCGGGGCTGCGCCCGGCGGACAGCCGAGGGCAACTCTCCCCCCATAGTTCATTTATAGCGATAAACGATTCGTCCGCGATTCAGGTCGTAAGGCGAAAGCTCCACTGCCACTTTGTCCCCGGGCAGAATGCGAATAAAGTTTTTGCGCATCTTGCCAGACACATGCGCCAGTACCTGGTGCTTATTCTCCAGTTCCACCTTAAACATGGCGTTCGGCAGTGGTTCCAAAACCACAGCCATCACTTCAATCGCGTCTTCTTTGCTCATCGACTCCTTAAAATCGGCTCTTAGGCTTTAGCCATTGGCTCTTAGCTAGAAGCCAAGAGCGAAAAGCTAACAGCTTACTTCGTCAAAATCACCGGACCATCTTTCGTGACCGCAACGCAGTGTTCAAAATGTGCGCTGAAGCTTCCGTCGGCGGTAACTGCAGTCCACTTGTCGCCGAGCACCCGCGTTTCCGGCTTGCCAAAATTCACCATGGGCTCGATTGCGAGCACCATGCCCTCCCGCAACTTCGCGCCGTGACCCCGCGCCCCAAAGTTCGGCACTTGCGGTTCTTCATGCAGCCGCGTACCAATGCCATGCCCCACAAATTCGCGGACCACGCTGAACCCGGCCGCTTCCACGTACTCCTGCACCGCCGCTCCCACATCGCCCACCGAGTTGCCGATGAGCGCCTGGTCAATACCGCGGTACAGCGATTCTTCGGTTACCGTCAGCAACTTGCGCAACTCCGGCTTCACCGATTCGCTTACCGGTACTGTGATGGCGGCGTCCCCGTAGTAGCCGTCCAGCACCACGCCACAGTCAATCGAAACGATGTCTCCATCTTTGAGGGCCCGCTTCTCCGACGGAATCCCGTGCACGATCTCTTCATTGACCGACGTGCACAGGACGCACGGATAATCGTAATATCCCTTGAAGGCGGGCTTAGCACCGAACTCCGCAATTTTTTTCTCGGCAGCGCGCTCCAGATCCATGGTGGTCACGCCCGGCGCCACCAGCGTGCGGACATAATCGAGAACCTGGCGCACGATGCGGCCACTCTGCCGCATGCGTTCAATCTCCGCCGCCGATTTGCACACAATCGCCATTCCTATGCGTGATGGTCCTCAAGAATTCTGAAAATCTGCTGCGTGACCTCATCCATCGGCCGGTCGCCGTTGATCGAGATCAACCTTCCCGTGCGCTGGTAATACTCCGCTACGGGCGTAGTCTGCTCCTGGTAGGCCGCCAAGCGGGGCTGAATCACTTCCAACCGATCGTCATTGCGGGTCACCAGCTTCGTCCCGTTTACGTCGCAAATCTCATCGACTTGGGGCGGCTGGAAGTGGACGTTATAGATCCGCCCACAGGTGGGACAAGAACGGCGTCCAGTAATCCGGAGCAACAACTGATTATAGTCCACCTCCAGCCGGATCACAATTGGCCAGGCGCGGGTCGGGCGCGGATTGTCAAAGAGCTCGTTTTCGAGCAACGCATCCAGCCATTCGGCCTGAGCGGCGGTTCGCGGAAACCCGTCCAGAATATAACCGCGTTTGCAATCCGGCTGCTTCAATCGAAGCCGGACCATTTCGCAAACTAAATCGTCGGAAACCAGTTCGCCTCGCGCCATGACTGCCTTGGCCGCGACGCCTAGTTCCGTTCCCTGCGCTACGTTGTAGCGCAGAATGTCTCCGGTGGAGACCTGCGGAATCTTGTATCGTTCCATGATCCGCTTGGCCTGGGTGCCCTTACCGGCGCCCGGCGGACCAAGCAATACCACGGGACCCACATCGCGTGAGGTTTCCTGCGCCATCGAGTTGGCCAAACGCCTCCCGAACAGTGTTCAGCAACCCCACAAACTTCGTAGAAACCAAAAACCAGCCGGAGCTACCGGACGAATTTACGACGACCAGTTACGGCGTCCGCGAATCCGTCCGCTGCGCGGCGTAAAGCCGTCGTAGTGGCGCATGATCAACTGTGCCTCGATCTGCGTCACCGTATCCATAGCTACGCCCACTACAATCAGCAGCGAAGTTCCGCCGAAATAAAAATTAACTCCCAAGCCGTTCGTCATCCACACCGGGAGCTTTTCAAAAAACGAGCCGCCCAGCCAGAACGGCAAGTGGTTCAGATGAATCCCAGCGATCATCCATTCGGGAATGAACGAGATGATAATCAGGTAGAGCGCGCCCACCAGCGTGATCCGGGTTAGAACTTCATTGATGTAATCAGCCGTACGTTTGCCCGGACGAATCCCTGGGATGAAGCCGCCATACTTCCGCATATTGTCGGCAACTTCGCTGGGATTGAAAACGATCGATACGTAGAAATAGGCGAAGAAAATAATGCCGAGCGCGTACAACAACGTATAAAGCGGTTCGCCCCATGCCAGCATGCGAAATAAATCTCCGAAATACCGGCTGTTTTTCAGGCCGACGCCGATCGTCTGCGGCAGGGTAAGAATCGAAGAGGCGAAGATGACTGGCATGACTCCGCCGGCGTTCACCTTCAACGGCAAATGCGTCGACTGCCCGCCCATCACCTTGCGCCCGACGACGCGCTTGGCGTATTGCACGGGAATGCGCCGTTCGCAGCGCTCCACATAAACGATGAACGCCACCACCGCGATCATGAAGACCACCAAGCCAGCCATCAGCACCGGCGTGATTGCTCCCCAGGTCCCGTTCTTCGCTTTTTCCAGCAGATCCTGCACGCCACGCGGCAAACCGACGACGATGCCGGCGAAAATTAGCAGCGACATGCCGTTGCCAATGCCACGGTCGGTGATCTGCTCACCCAGCCACATGACAAAAGCGCTGCCGGTGGTCAGCGTCAGCATGGTCATCAGAATGAAGCCAACACCAGGGTGCAGCACGAAGTCTCCGGCCTTCTCCAGGCCGATCGCGATGCCGAATGACTGGATGGCGCTAAGAATCACGGTGATGTAGCGGGTCCACATCGTGATCTTCTTGCGTCCCATCTCGCCTTCTTTTTGCAGCTTGGCCAGCGGTTCATACACCACCGTCAAAAGCTGCAAAATGATCGATGCCGTGATATACGGCATGATGCCGAGGGCAAAAATGGTCATGCGGCGCAGGTTGCCGCCGGAAAACAGATCCACAAAACCGAGAAGCGATCCCGCATTCTGATTGAAAGCCGCTTCCAGCTTGAGGAAGTTCACGCCCGGCGTAGGAAGATGCCCGCCCAGCCGGTAAATCGCGAGCATGGCCAGCGTAAACAGAACCCGCTTGCGCAAGTCCGGAATGCGGAAGATGTTCGCCAGCTTTTCAAACATTACTGCAAGACCTCGAACTTGCCGCCCGCCTTGGTGATTTTTTCCTGCGCTGACTTGGAAAATTTGTGCGCGTGCACGGTGATGGCAACCGTTAGTTCGCCGTCTCCGAGAATCTTCACCGGATGCTTGGCCTTGATCACTCCCGCCTTGCGCAGCACATCGGGTGTGATGGCTGCGGCGAGCAGATCGTCGCCCAGCGCAACTAGCCGTTCCAGGCTGACGATATTAAATTCCTTGCGGAAGATGTTAGTGAATCCGCGCTTCGGCATGCGGCGATGCAGCGGCATCTGGCCGCCTTCAAAGCCGCGAATCAGGCGCATACCGGTGCGCGAGCGCTGGCCCTTATGTCCGCGAGTGGACGTTTTGCCCATGCCGGAGCCCATGCCGCGCCCCACGCGCTTGCGCTTTTCCGACGCCTTCTTCGGTGCTCGAATGTTGGATAGATTCATAATGAGCTCTCAGCCGTCAGCTGTCCGCTCTCAGCCAAAGCGGTTCACGCCGGGGCTGAGCGCTGACACCTGACAGCTCTACTGCATGATCTCCACTAAATGCGGGACCTTCGCCACCATGCCGCGAATCGCAGCATTGTCCGGACGCTCGATCACTTGATTCAACCGGGTAAATCCTAATCCCTTGATCACCAGCTTCTGTTTCACCGGGGCGCAAATGGCCGAAACCACCCACTTCAGATGTATCTTTCCGGTAACCGCTTTCGGTTTCTTCGTGGTCATCGCAAATTCCTCAATTCCGTGTCTCGGTATACTCGATGCCAGTACTACAGTTCCTGCACTGTCTTGCCGCGCATGGCCGCGACGCTCTCCCGGCTCTTCAAATGCCGCAGCGCGTCGAAAGTCGCTTTGATCACGTTGTGCGGATTCGTCGTCCCAATCGATTTGGTCAACACATTCTGAATTCCCACAGAAGTCATTACCGCGCGCACGGCGCCGCCGGCAATCACTCCAGTACCTTCCGGAGCGGGCTTCAACAGCACCTTCCCCGAACCGTAACGGCCAAGAATCAAATGCGGAATCGAAGTCTGTGTCAAATTAACTTTGATCAGATTCTTCTTCGCCGACTCAATCGCCTTGCGAATAGCCTGCGGAACTTCCTTGGCCTTGCCCGCGCCATGGCCCACGACTGCCGCCGAAGGATCGCCCACCACCACCAGCGCCGCGAACGAAAGATTCTTGCCGCCCTTCACCACCTTCGTGACGCGGTTGATGGCTACAACCTGATCCTTCAACTGGTACGAATTCGCATCGAGCTTCTTGATTACTGTTGGCATTCTTTAACCCTGATTTCCTTAATCTGCGATTCTCGAATCCTAGAACTCCAGTCCGCCTTCACGCGCTGCATCGGCCAGCGCCTTCACGCGCCCGTGATAAATGTAGCCGCCGCGGTCAAATACGACTTTCTTGACGCCCTTGGCTTTCGCCCGCTCGGCAATCGTTGTGCCAAGAGCCTTCGCCGCCGCCACGTTGCCGCCAGTCTTCCGCTCGTCTTTCTTGCCTTCAGCGGAACTCGCCGAAACCAGCGTCTGGCCGTGCAAGTCGTCGATGACCTGCACGTAAATATGATTCAGCGAACGATAAACATTCAGGCGCGGACGCTCCGCCGTTCCCTGCATCTTTTTACGGATGCGATCGTGAATGTGTTCGCGCTTCTGATTCTTCGATTTCTTCGTAAACATTGCTTTGCTTCCCTCTCAACGCGTGTTAACGGGAACAGAGATCCTTCGCTTCACTCAGGATGACGCCGGCAGGCTCCCGCTTCGCTCACGCCTGCCAAACGGCGTCACTTCGCTCCGGTCTTACCGACCTTCTTCTTCAATCGCTCGCCCGCATACCGCACGCCTTTATTCTTGTAGGGATCGGGCGGACGCAGGGAGCGCATTTCAGCCGCCACCTGTCCAACCTGCTGACGATCGATTCCCGTCAACGAGATCCTGGTCTGCTTGGGGTCGACCGCCGCCTCGACGCCGGTCGGCAACGGATATTCAATGGGATGCGAATATCCCAGGCTGAACACCACCATTCCTTTGCCCTTCATCTCAGCGCGATAGCCAATGCCAACGATTTCCAGATCGCGCGTCCATCCCCTGGTGACGCCCTCAACGGCATTGTTGACCAGGGCGCGCGCCAGTCCGTGCACCGCCGCCTGCGAATCATTCTCGCGGACCGCGACCAGGTGCCCATCTTTTTGTTCCACTTTGATGCCAGCGGGAAGAGCCGTATCCAGTTTGCCCTTCGGCCCCTGCACCAGCACCGTATTGCCTTCAAATTTTACCGTCACCCCTTGGGGGATCGGGATCGGCTTTTTTCCAATTCTCGACATAAGCTTTCAGCTCTCAGCCTTCAGTTCCCAGCTTTCATCCATCGCCTCTCTGCTGCAAGGCCGAAGGCTGATCACTGACGACTTCTTTTCTGCCAAATCTCGTTTACCAAATCTCGCACAACAATTCGCCGCCCACGCCTTCCTTGCGGGCCTGGCGACCGGTCATCACTCCGCGCGGCGTGGTAAGAATATTGATTCCCATTCCGCCCAGCACTCGCGGAATCTCGCTGCGCCGCACGTAGACCCGGCACCCGGGCCGCGATACGCGCTCCGCCTTTGAAATCGCCGCTTCGTTATGCGCGCCGTATTTCAAATAAATCCGAATAACTCTGTGGCCCTCTTCTTCCGTGGCCTTGAAGTTCGAGATGTAACCCTCTTCCTTCAAGATGCGGGCGATCTCCACCTTCAACCGCGAGGCCGGAACGTCCACCTTCTGGTGCCGCGCCTGTAGCGCGTTACGCACCCTCGTCAGCATATCTGCGACCGGATCGGTCAACCTCATCGTTTGCTTCTCCTCTCGCCACCCGTTCGCTCCGCGCTTAGCGGAGAACCTGCGGCAGCTCCATTACCCAGTACCATTTTCGTTCGTAGTCGGCCAACGACTAACTGCAAGCGACCGGCGACGAACGTCTTACCAGGACGACTTCGCCACGCCAGGAATCTCCCCCCGCAGCGCCAACCCGCGGAAGCACAAGCGGCACAAGCCGAACTTGCGCAGGTAGGCGCGCGGCCGTCCGCATATCTTGCACCGGTTGTGCCGACGCGTGGAAAACTTCGGAGTCTTCTCTTTGTTGTTCCGCGCAAGCTCAAACTTCTTTTCGATCTTCGCGTCTTTTACTCGTTTCGCTGTAGTCATGAAATCCTTAAGGAATCTTGTTGTCGAACCTCGAACACTGAAACCTTACTGCGTCCGGAACGGCATGCCCAGATGCTTCAACAACGTTCGCGCCTGGTTATCGTTAGCCGCCGTGGTCACGATGGTCACGTTCATGCCCTTCAACTTGTCAACCTTCTCGTAAGAAATCTCCGGAAAAATCAACTGGTCGTGCAATCCCATTGTGTAGTTGCCGCGCCCGTCGAACGACTTGGTGGAAACCCCTTTGAAGTCGCGCACGCGCGGCAGAACGATGTTCACCAGCCGGTCGAAAAATTCGTACATGCGGTCGCCGCGCAGTGTCACCATGGTGCCAATCGCCTGCCCCTCGCGCACCTTAAAAGCCGCAATCGACTTCTTCGCCTTGGTAACAATCGGCTTCTGCCCGGTGATCTGGCCGAGTTCATTCACCGCCGGGTCAAGAATCTTCGAGTTCTGCGTGGCCTCGCCCATGCCCATATTGACCACGATCTTGTTCAGGCGCGGAACTGCCATCGCATTCTTCAGCTCAAGCTCCTTCAACAGCGCCGGCGCCACTTCCTTGTCAAAGCGCGTACGCAGCCGCGGCCGCTCCTTCGCGCTATGATGCGCCTGGGCCGGAGCTTTCTGTTCCTGCGCCGAATCCTTCGATGCTTTCTTCTCTTTGTCTCGTGCCATCGCGTCTCTTCAACTCTCTCTCACGGTCTCGGATTGTAGGAAGCTTTCAGCTTCTTACGTGTACCGCTGCGTGAGAACTAAAATTTCTATTCTGCCAGCCTCAGAGCCACAAGCTGAAAGCTGATGGCTGAGAGCTGACCGCTATTTATCCAGCGTGGTTCCGCACTTCCTGCAAACCCGGACTTTCCGGTCTCCGCGCACTTCGTGTCCGATGCGCACCGGGCCACAGCTCGGGCAAACCAGTTGCACGTTGGAAATCGCGATCCGGCTTTCCTGCTCGGCGATTCCACCCTTAATATTGCGCTGCGGGTTCGGACGAACGTGCCTTTTCACGATCATCACATGTTCGACCAATAGCTTGGCATCGTTCGGAAACACGCGCAGCACGCGCCCTTCCTTGCCCTTGTCCCGCCCCGTGATCACTTTCACGTTGTCGTTGCGGCGGATATCCACTCGCTTATGTTCGGTGCTGACTGTTCTCATTCTCTATTTCTCAATTCCTAATTTTTTGTCGCTTGGTACCAGGTACCAGCAATTGGCCACTAAATGACTTCCGGCGCCAGCGAAACAATCTTCAAAAACTTCCGCTCGCGCAACTCGCGCGCCACGGGACCGAACACACGCGTTCCCACCGGCTCGCCCGCATCGTTGATCAGCACCGCGGCATTCTGATCGAAGCGAATGTAAGTGCCATCCCGCCGCCGATGCTCCTTGCGCGTGCGCACGATCACCGCCTTCACCACTTTGCCCTTCTGCACCTGCCCATCGGGAGAGGCTTCCTTCACCGCGGCAGTGATTATGTCGCCCAAACCGGCGTTTAGTCCGGTGGAACCGCCGAGCGGCAGAATCATCTGCAGCTTGCGGGCGCCGGAATTGTCGGCGACCTCCAGCATGCTTCTCATCATCACAGCCATGGCTTCAATCTCCCTCGGTCAATCCCCAAGCAACTACTGGCCCTTGGCCTGGCCTCGGCCTTCGCGCTCCAGCACAATCTCGGGCACCAGCGTTGTTTTGCGCACAATGTCTTTCAGCTTCCAGCGCTTCAATTTCGAAAGCGGCCGGGTCTCTTCAATCCGCACCACATCGCCCACGTGCGCTTCGTTTTTTTCGTCGTGGGCATAAAACTTCTTATTGCGCGCCACCACGCGGCCGTAGAACGGATGCGCCTTTTTGCGCGTCACTTTGACCACAATGGTCTTTTGCATGCGGTTGGCGACCACCTCTCCCACCACTTCCTTGCGCCGGCCCTGCACCTGTTCGCTTTGCGGGGTTGCGGACTTTCCGCTTGCGGTTTCCGCCATTATCTTTTCTCCGTTGCGGCCGAGCGCGAGCGCTCGCCTAAAATTGTCTTGACCCGGGCAATGTCTTTGCGCAGACCGCGAATCTTCTTCAGACTCTCGGTCTGGCCCATGTTCAGCTGAAACTTCAGCTTGAACAGCTGGTCCGCGAGATCCTGCCCTTGATGCTGCAACTCGCTATCGGTTAAGTTCCTGACTTTATCTGCCTTCATAAAATTCCTTCGTGAGCCTCAGCCGTCAGCCTTCCTGAATCTCAATGCGCCGTTTCGCGCTTGACTAGAGTCGTCCGCAGCGGCAGTTTGTGCGACGCCAGCCGCATCGCCTCGGTCGCATCCGCGATGGTGACGCCTTCCATCTCAAACAAAATCTTCCCGGGACGCACTACCGCGACCCAGTGATCGGG
Organism: Acidobacteriota bacterium; assembly: GCA_013289765.1. GTDB lineage: Bacteria > Acidobacteriota > Terriglobia > Terriglobales > Acidobacteriaceae > Sulfotelmatobacter. The sequence continues at coordinate 5,791 of JABCZI010000011.1, read as the reverse complement.
GGCTCCCTTGCCCTTACCCATACGAGTTTCAGCCGGCTTCTTGGTCACGGGCTTGTCGGGAAACACACGGATCCAAATCTTGCCGCCACGCTTGACGAAGCGAGTCATCGCCACGCGGCTGGCTTCGATCTGGCGGTCGGTGATCCAGCCGGGTTCGAGCACCTTCAGCCCGAAATCCCCAAACGCCAGCGTGCTGCCCCGCCAGGCTTTGCCCGTCATGCGCCCGCGCTGCTGCTTGCGGTACTTCACCTTCTTTGGCATCAACATAACGATTTCCCTTGCGCCTTCTTAAAACGCTCCTACGCCTGTCGTCTGCTCGCGCTTCTTTGCTGGAAGAATTTCGCCTTTGTACACCCAGCACTTCACGCCGATCACTCCGTAAGTAGTCCTGGCTTCCGAAAATCCGTACTCAATGTCCGCTCGCAACGTGTGCAGCGGCAGACGGCCTTGCAGATACCACTCGGAGCGAGCGATTTCGTTTCCATTCAACCGTCCGCTGACCCGCACCTTGATGCCTTTGCAGCCAAATCGCAGCGCCGAATCCACCGCCTTGCGCATGGCGCGGCGGAAGCCCACGCGCTTTTCCAGTTGCAACGCAATCGCCTCCGACACCAGCTGGGCATCGAGCTCGGGCTTGTGCACTTCCTGGATGTCGACAAACACATCCTTGCCCGCAGTACGTTTCTGCAAGTCGGCTTTCAGTTTGTCGATTTCCGCACCTTTGCGCCCGATGATAATTCCCGGGCGCGCCGTTTTAATGATGATGCGCAACTTATTACCTGGACGCTCGATCTCGATCGAGCTGACGCCCGCCGACTTCAGCTTGTCCTTCAGCTCGTTCTTCAGCTTGATGTCTTCGAGCAACTGTGTGTCGTAGCCGCGCTCCGCAAACCAGCGCGACTTCCACGGCTTGGTATAGCCGAGCCGAAAACCATAAGGATGGACTTTTTGTCCCATTGCTTCTCCTAATCGAACCTTTCGTACCGTAGCGCCGGCGTCTCGCCGGCTGTCCGGAGGGCGACTCGCCCGCCGCGCTGCTTACTATTTCGCAGCCGCCTTTTTTTTCTTGCTCGAGCCTGCCGCTTTCTTGGCAGCTGGAGCCCGCCTCTTCGCTGGAGCCGCACCCGCTGCCGCTCTTCGCGTCTGTCCCGAAGGATGCCCCGTACCGTTGCCTCGCTCAGCCAAAATCACTGTGATGTGCGAGATGCGACGCTGATAGCGGAACGCCCGCCCCTGCGGCGCCGGACGGATGCGCTTCATGCGCGGCCCTTCATTCGCGATCGCATTCTTCACGTACAAATTATCGAGATCGACATCCAAATTTTTCTCGGCGCTCAAAAAATTCGCATTATCCAGCGCCGACTGCAGCAGCTTGCCCACATGCGCCGCCACGCGCTTCTTGGTAAACAGCAGCGTGTTGCGCGCTTCTTCCACCTTGCGCCCTTTGATCAATTCCAGCACCAGGCGCGCCTTCTGCGGCGAGACTCGCAAGTAACGCATTTCCGCTCTGAATTCCATCTGCGTCTCCCTTTATGCCTTCGGCGCCGAAGGCGCGGACGGAGTAATTGCTCCCGGACCTCCCGGGATGCCTGCCGGCTTCGCCGCCACTTCCGTCGCCGCCCGCATGGAGTGGCCCTTGAAGTTGCGCGTAAAGCTGAACTCACCCAACTTGTGCCCCACCATGTTTTCCGTGACATACACCGGAATAAACTTTTTGCCGTTGTGCACCGCAATGGTGTGACCCACCATCTCTGGCACCACGGTGGACCGCCGCGACCAGGTGCGCAGAACTTTCTTTTCGTTGCGCGAATTCATGCCCTCGACCCGCGCCATCAGGAAGCCGTCCACGAACGCGCCTTTTTTTGTTGAACGTGCCATAAAATGTTTTCAACCTCACACTGACTCTTGTCATTCCGGCGGCTCGCGAAGCGAATCCGGAGGAACCTGCTTTTCCCTGGCGGCTACTTCTTGCCTCGCCGGTTCACAATAAACTTATCGGTCCGCTTATTATTCCGCGTCTTGTATCCGCGCGTCGGCTGCCCCCACGGCGTTACCGGATGCCTTCCACCCGAAGTCTTGCCTTCACCACCGCCGTGCGGATGGTCGACTGGATTCATCGAAACGCCGCGGTTGACCGGTTTCCATCCCATCCAGCGCATGCGGCCAGCCTTGCCGATAGTGATGTTCTCGTGATCCAGATTTCCCACTTGCCCGATGGTCGCCATGCAATCCTGCGAAACTTTGCGGGTCTCGCCTGAGGGCAACTTCACCAGCGCGTAATCGGATTCCTTCGCGATCAACTGTGCCGCGCCGCCAGCGGAGCGCACCATCTGCGCGCCCTTGCCCGGCTTCAGTTCCAGATTATGAATCGACGTGCCCGGCGGAATATTGCGCAGCGGCAAAGCGTTGCCCACCAGAATGTCCGCTTCCGGACCGCTCACCACCTTCTGCCCCACCTTCATCCCCTCAGGCACAAGGATGTAACGCTTCTCGCCGTCGGCATAGGCCAGCAGCGCAATGCGCGCCGAGCGGTTGGGATCGTATTCGATGGTCGTCACCGTCGCTGGGATTCCCGTCTTCTCGCGTTTGAAATCGATAATGCGCAGTTTCTGCTTGTGTCCGCCGCCGCGGTGCCAACTGGTAATGTCGCCCGAGTTGCGGCGTCCGCCAGTGCGCTGCTTCTTTTCGATCAGCGGCTTGTGCGGATGCATCGTCGTAATGTCGTCATTGACGATCGTCGTGCGGTAGCGCAACGTCTGAGTCGTGGGTCTGTATGTTTTTATCGCCATAAAATCAGCTCGTAATCTGTCGTCAGTCGTTCGGCCTTCGCAAATTCGCCCGCTTTTACAAATTCTGCGCGTACTCCGGCATTTTCTCGCCGGCACGCAGGCGCACATAAGCCTTTTTCCAGTCCGGACGGTAGCCGGCAAACTTCCCCCGCCGCCGCTCTTTTCCCGGATACATCGCCGTACGCACAGAAAACACTTTCACTTTAAAAATCGCTTGCACCGCTTGTTTGATTTCCGTCTTCGTCGCCTTCGGCGAAACCTGGAACACCAGCGTGTTCTGGTTTTCCTTGATCGCCAAACCTTTTTCGGTGATCACCGGACGGCGAATGATCTGGTATGCGGATTTCATCAGGCCACCTCCGCCGCTTTTTCATGCCGCGTCCGCTTCCGCGGAGCCGCCGACGCCTTCTTCGCGCCTGCGTCTTCTTCTTTCTTCGCTTCGCGCTGATGCTTGGGCAAACTATCTTTCAACGTCAACTGCAGCTTCTCAATTGCCGGATGCGAAAAAATCACGCGATCGTAGCGCAGCAAGTGATAAGGGTGAACCTCGTTACCCGGGACCAACTCAAGCCCCTTGATATTTCGCGAACTCAACGCCAAATTATTGTTACCCGAGTTGGGAACGTCGACGATCAAAACCGTTTTATCGACCTTCAGCGAATCCAGCGCCGCCCGGAAAGCCTTGGTCTTGGCGTCCTTCAGTTCGAACGCATTCACCACGATTAGCTTGCCATCGGCAAACTTCGCCGCCAGCGCCGACCGCAACGCACCCAAAAGCTTCTTGCGCGGAAACGCATAGTCATAGGAACGCGGAACCGGACCATGCACCGTCGCGCCATGGCGCCACAGTGGAGAACGGATCGAGCCGATACGCGCCCGCCCCGTGCCCTTCTGCTTCCACAGCTTTTTGCCCGAACCGGAAACCTGCCAGCGGGCCTTGGTGGCGTGGGTGCCGCGATGCTGCCCGGCGCGGTAGTGCTTCACCGCTTCCCAAAGCAGATCTTCGTTGACCGCGCCGAAAATTTCGTCGGCAAGATCGAACGTCCCGACCTTCTTCCCTGTCAAATCGTGTATGTCGATAGTTGCCATATTGCTTCTCGATACTCGGTACTTGGTACTAAGCTTTCTTCGCCGCTCGCTTCGCCGCCTTCAACGGATCGACAGTAGCCGATCCGGCAAATCCGCGGCGCTCTCTCGGCGGCTTCTTCGATTTCGTGATGATGATGTATCCGCCTTGCGGTCCCGGCACACTGCCTTCGACCACCAATAAATTTTCGTCCTTATCCACGCCAAGGACGCGCAGATTGCGCTGCGTCACGCGCGCGTGGCCCATGTGCCCCGACATGCGCATTCCCTTAAAAACACGCGAAGGAAATGCCGATGATCCGATCGAACCGGTAATCTGAAACATCGATCCGTGCGACTTAGGTCCGCCGCCAAAGTGATGCCGCTTCACTACGCCCTGGAAGCCTTTTCCCTTGCTGACTCCCACGATGTCGACAAACTTTTCGCCTTCAAAAATTTCGACCAGCACCCGGTCGCCCACCTTCACCGCTCCGTCGCCGTCACCGTCCGATTCAAGCGGCACTTCGCGCATGAACTTTACTGGAGGAAGATTGTTCTTCGCCAAGTGTCCGCGCGCCGGCTTGGTCAGCCGCGATTCTTTCACAAACTCAACCAAGCCAATCTGCGCCGCTTCATAACCGTCTTTCACCGCAAGCTTGTGTTGGGTTACTACGCAAGGACCAGCCTGCAGCACTGTGACCGGGCGCACGTCGCCCTTGGAATCAAACAGTTGCGTCATGCCGACCTTTTTGCCCAGAATGCCTGTAACTCGTATCGCCATTTCAGTCTCCATTCCCAGCATGGCCGTAGCTATTGGCTGGGGAGCGAATCGTGCTCATGTGGGAACGGACGCATTCGTCCGTTCCGCAGGCAAAGCCCGCGTCTTACTTATGTTCCTTGCCGAACGCTTTAATCTCCACATCCACGCCCGCGGGCAGATCGAGCTTCATCAGCGCGTCGACCGTCTGCTGCGTAGGCTCGAGAATATCGAGCAGGCGCTTATGGGTGCGGATCTCAAACTGTTCCCGCGACTTCTTATCCACGTGCGGCGAACGCAGCACGCAGTACTTGTTCTTCATCGTGGGCAGTGGAATCGGCCCGGCGATCTGAGCTCCGGTGCGCCGCGCGGTTTCCACAATCTCGCCCGTCGATTGATCGAGGATGCGGTAGTCGTAAGCTTTCAGCCGGATGCGAATTCTTTCTTTTCCAATCACGTTTCACTCTCTTTGCCCCTCCCGATATCTTCGGAAGGAAAGAACCTGCGGCAGGAAGCAAGCCGCGTTGTAACGCCGGCGTCCCGCCGGCATTTTCTAGTTACTGCACAATCTCCGCAATGGTTCCGGCGCCGACCGTGTGTCCGCCTTCGCGAATGGCAAAGCGTAAGCCCTTCTCCATCGCTACCGGCGTGATCAACTCAATCACCAGGCTCACGTTGTCGCCCGGCATCACCATTTCCGTGCCCGCCGGCAACTCCGCCACTCCCGTCACATCTGTGGTTCGCAGATAGAACTGCGGACGGTATCCCTTGAAGAACGGCGTGTGTCGTCCACCTTCTTCTTTGGTCAGGATGTAGACTTCCGCCTTGAACTTGGTGTGCGGCGTGATCGATCCACCCTTGGCCAGCACCATGCCGCGTTCCACATCTTCTTTCGCGATGCCGCGCAGCAACAGACCGGCATTGTCGCCGGCCAGACCTTCGTCCAATTGCTTCTTGAACATTTCGACGCCGGTCACCACCGTCTTGCGCGTGTCGCGGAAGCCCACAATTTCCACTTCCTCGCCCACCTTCACCTTGCCGCGCTCGATACGCCCGGTAACCACCGTGCCGCGTCCCTGAATCGAAAAAATATCTTCAATCGGCATCAGGAACGGCTTGTCCAGTTCGCGCGCCGGCTGCGGAATGCTCTTATCCACCGCCTCCATCAGCGCATCAATCT
>JABCZI010000010.1 GCA_013289765.1 Acidobacteriota bacterium | reverse complement strand
CTCTGCGTCACTGCCGCGGTGCTAATCTTTTTCATTGCCGGTCTCCTTTTTATCTGTGCCTTGAGCACGTCGATAACTTGGGAGCGTACAGCATCCCGTCCGGAGACCGGCCTTCTCATCCCATCTGATAACGTCAATCAAACCTGGAATGATCCATGACGCGGAATCAATAGCCGGCTGGAGGAGCTTTTTCCGACGATCTCAACAGTCGTTGTGAAATCAACAGCAGCGTCACGCCCCCGAGTAACATCCACGGTTCCGTCGGCATTCCAATTAGTGCTTTCGCGTAAGTCATTCGGTGATCGCCAGCCAGCCTAACCTGCGTCGGATCTGCCGGATCGTAAGCTACAACCACCGAGGTTCCGGGAGGAAGGCGTTCCGGCCACCGCTCTACGGCACCTATCCGGGTAGTTCTTAAGCCAAGATCGGTCGCCGACTCATATCGCCGACCGTGGACCGTGTACTCCACCACGCAGCGGAATCCGTAGCTTGTGTGCCAATACCCCACTGTGCTGCGCGCACCATTCGCCCAATATCGCGTTGAATACACCTCACTTGACACAATCCGAGCTTGAGTTCGAGCCCAAGAACTCAGCAAATTGTATTGTGTAAGCGCCATGAGGCCGCTCACCATCAGAGCCCCCAGCGCGACAGTCGTCAAAAAAAACCCGAAAAACTGCAGCAAGCGCGGACTGCGGATACTCGGTCTACCGCCTAAAGGGTTACTTTGCGCGCGTTCAAAGTCGAGCTGCAGGTGATCAATGTGGTCCATCTGAATCAAAAGAATATGCGGTCGCGGACTACTATCGCCACATTACCGAAGTTTAACTTCTATTAGCGAAGCAACAGGCTGATGCATAGCTGTTGTAATATCCCGATTACACTCAAAACCCTTCAATGAGCGCTATGGCCTGGTTGCGACAGTTACGCCTGGTTTGCTCGTGACTCGCTTCCAAATTTGCACGCCTCGCATTTGAGGCATTCCTGACGATGCTCCGATCCGATAAGATCTCCAAGCATGGAACTCAAGGTCCTGTTTAGCGAAGATCCCGCATTTGTCATAAGGAGGGCTGACAAGTTCCTTTCGTCGCAACCAGTTCTGCATAATCTGATTCTGTCGATTCTGCACTCCCGCGTCGCTCAGGGCGACCCAGGTCGATATTGGATCGCATTGCATGGAGAGGAAGCCATGGGCGTGGTCGTTCAGTCACCTCTGGAATATCCAGCGACCCTGACACCCATGGAACCGCTGGCAGTGCTGGCCATAGTGGATGCAATTGTGGAAGCCGGAGTGATTCTAGCCGGTGTCAATGGGGACGCGGCGACGGCAGCCAACTTCGCTGGGCAATGGAGTGAACGATGTAAGTCGGCGGCCACTCCGTTCCAGGGAACGCGGCTCTACGAACTCTTGGAACTGGGAGATGTTCCCCGCACCGCCGGTCACTTACGGCAAGCAGGTCCGAGAGATCGCAGTTTGATGATTCTCTGGACCCGTGCATTTCAGGATGAAATTGGCGAGTCTGCAAACGACACCGAGCGTCGTGTAGATCGAGCGTTGGCCGCTGGACAGATCTGGCTGTGGGATCAAAACGGAGAGACGACTTCTATGGCTGTTGGCCGCGAACCGGCGCAAGGCGTAGTTCGCTTGTCTGGAATCTATACGGCACCCGAGAAGCGAAAGCACGGCTACGCGGCAGCCTGCGTTCATGCCCTGTCGAAGCATCTTCGCGACTGTGGGTATCGGTGCATTCTTTACACGGACTTGGGCAACCCGACATCGAATTCCATTTACCGGCGAATCGGATATAAGGCCGTAGCCGAGGCTCTGCGTTATCGCTTTGACTGAACTGTCCGCACTACGCACTCCGTTTAATCCTCATATTTCCCCGTGTGATGCAGATCACGCACGTTTGTGACGTAGCGGATTGACGCGCCTGCCGCTGACCGCATATCCTTGTAATTGAAATTGAAATTCATTTTCAAAATGGTAGGCTGCTAAAAAAATGCTGCAGGCGTTCATAATCACGTTGCGCGAGGGAGTTGAGGCCGCCCTTATCGTCGGGATCACGCTGGCGTATCTGACCAAGATTGGCCGAAACGAACTGCGCAAGACGGTGTATGCGGCTCTGGGCGCGGCATTCGTGGGCAGCATTGGGGTCGCGATCCTGATTTCACGGTTGAACCTCAACGAAGACGTGTTCGAAGGCTGGATCATGCTGGTCGCCGCCTTCTTCGTCGTCACCATGGTTATTTTCATGATGAAGACCGGCAAGAAGTTGAAGGGAGAAATTGAGGGAAAGGTTGGGTTGCTGGCGGGGAAGGACGCGTGGATCGGCCTGTTCTTTTTTGTGTTTCTGTTGGTGCTACGCGAAGGCGCGGAGACGGTTCTGATCCTGTCGGCGGTTTCCCTGAATTCAACAGAGTTGATGAGTTTTCTGGGTACGCTTCTTGGAGTGCTGGCGGCGATTGCTTTCGGCGTGATGTTTGTGAAAGGTAGCGTCCGAATCAACCTGCAGAAATTCTTCCGGGTCACGACGGCGATTCTGTTTCTGGTAGCGGCACAACTGCTGGTGGCCGGGCTGCACGAACTGTCGGAAAGCGGCGTCCTTCCTTCCTCGAAGCGCGAGATGGCGCTGATTGGGCCGATCGTGCGCAACGATCTCTTCTTTTTTGTCACTATTCTTGCTTTGACGGCGCTGATGGTATTGCTTGATGCCAAGCGGCGGGAGCCTCTGGCCGTGCCCGTATCGCCGGCAGAGCGTCGCAAGGCAGCCTGGTCCGCTCGCAAAGAACGGCTCTGGATGGCGTCGGTCTACGTTTTCTCTTTTCTTTTTATCGCCATGTTGACGGCGGAGTTTGTCTACGCCAAGAGCCAGAGCGCGCTGTCGCCCGCCACTCAAGTGAGTTTTGTGAATGGCCGGGTGACGATTCCGTTGGCGCAGGTTTCCGACGGCGATTTGCATCGCTACCAGGCGGAAGAGAATGGCACGCCGATTCGTTTTTGGCTCTATCAAAAGCCGGACGGGAAGATCGCTACGGTTTTCGACGCCTGCCAGATTTGCGGAGCAGTAGGTTTTTACAAGACGGCGAGCGGAGTGGTCTGCAAGAATTGCGCGGCTCCGATTAATCCGCAGTCAGTAGGGACGGCGGGCGGTTGCAATCCAATCCCGCTCAAGGCTTCGCAGACGGCCGACTCCGTGATCATTCAAGAGGCGGACATCGCTGCCGGCGCGCGCGTGTTCGAGAAGCAGTAGATGTTTGTCCGTCTGGTTTACGAATCCTTCCGTCGCCAGAAGCGTCGTAAATTGCTGGCTGGCGCGGCCATCGCTCTGGGCGTCACAGTCGCCACCGCCATGATTGGGGTCGCGACCGATATCGGCGACAAGATCAATCGCGAACTGCGGACCATCGGCGCGAACCTGGTAGTAACTCCCCAAGAAGATACTTTGGATGTGGAAATTGGCGGGGTCAATTTGAAGCCGCCCAGCGACGGCGCATTCCTGAACGAAGCCGACCTGCCTAAGATTAAGGGCACGTTCTGGCACAACAACATCACGGGATTTGCGCCGATGTTGCCGGTGAACGTCACGCTGGAGCGCGACGGCAAGACGGAAGACCTTGCCTTGCTGGGCACTTATTTCGCGAAACAGATTTCGTTTGGCAAAGAAGAGTTCAAGACGGGAGTACGAACGACTCATCCGTGGTGGCGGGTTTCGGGGGCGTGGCCGGATGATTCTTCCCGCGACGTCTTGCTGGGAGAGCGGCTGGCAGCGAGCCTGTCGGCGAAGGTCGGCGATTCACTTATGCTTTCCGGGCAAGAGTTTCGGGTAAGTGGAATTCTCTCGACTGGTGGCAACGAAGACGTTGAGGTTGTAGCGCCGATTGCCGTCGCCCAGGAGATTCTGGGCAAGCCTGGCGCTGTGCGACGCGTTTACGTGAGTGCGATCACGAAACCGGAAGACGCTTTTGCCCGCCGTGACCCGAAAAGTATGTCAGGCGCGGTTTATGACCGCTGGTACTGCTCGCCGTATCCGCAGTCGATCGCGTTTCAGTTGCAGGAGGCGATTCCGAACTCGCATGCGGAACAGATTCGGCAGGTGGCGCAGAATGAGGGCGCGGTGCTCACGCGCATCGAGGGCCTGATTTTTCTGGTCACGCTGGCCGCGCTGTTTGCGTCGGCGTTGGCTGTATCGGCGGCTATGGCGACGGCCATCTTTGAACGCCGCGCGGAAGTCGGGTTGATGAAGGCTTTGGGCGCGGGGAGATTCACGGTGGCTTCGGTATTTTTTGCCGAAGCGTCGATCCTGGCTTTGATGGGTGGCTTGGTGGGATTCGGCGCAGGAGCGATGCTGGCGCGCGAAATTGGACGATCCATTTTCAGTTCGCAGATCACGATTGCACCGGTCGTTTTTCCCGTGATTCTGGTGATTGCGGTAATCGTCACATTTGCCGGGAGTGCCGCCGCGATTCGCAGGGCGGTGGGGCTTGATCCGGTATACGCTTTGCGGGGTGGACTGTGAATGTGAGTTCTCATTCCGCGCGGGATGTGGCCGGCAACCGGGAGAAAAGTCGGCATACTTCGATGTTCGTGCGGATGTTGCTGAGGGCTGCCGTGTTGCGGCGCGGCAGGGCTGCTGCGGCGCTGCTTGCAATGGTTGTAGCCGCGGCCGTCGCCACGGCGATGCTCAACCTCTATGTGGACGTGCAAGCCAAGCTGCGCCGCGAATTTCGTAACTACGGAGCGAACGTCATCTTAGTTGGAAAGGACGGAGCTTCCCTTCCCGCTGGGGCGCTTTCCCGAGCAGAATCGGTGGTGGCGGGACGCGGCGTAGTTGCTCCTTTCGCCTTGGTGGTCGCGAGGACAAACGATGGGCATCCGGTTGTGGTCGCAGGCACCGATTTTGAACGGGTGCGGCAACTCGATCGCTGGTGGTCAGTCAGCCATTGGCCGGCAGAGCCAAAACAGGCGCTGGTCGGAGTCCGTGCCGTCTCGTTGCTCGCGCCGAAGAATCAGTCGTTTGATCTGAGCTTTCAAGGACACACTATTCACCTGACGCCTACTGGGACGGTGCAGACTGGCTCCGCGGAAGATAGTCGCATCTATCTTTCGCTGGCCGACTTTGTTTCGTGGACAGGCGTGCAACCGACGACAGTGGAGGTTGCGGCTACCGGTACGCCCGAAGAGATTTCGTCGATTATGCGGCAGCTTCAGCAGGCGATTCCTGCCGCTGAGGTTCGCCCGGTGCGGCAGATCATGGAGGGCGAGGCGCGGGTGCTGGGGAAGACTCGGGCCACATTGCTGGCCGCCACCGCGCTGATTATTTTGACGGCCGCATTATGCGTGCTCTCCACGTTGATGGGATGGGTTTTTGATCGCCGCCGGGATTTCGCGATTATGAAAGCGCTCGGCGCGTCCGACCGGCTGCTGAATGGATTCTTTGCTGCGGAAGCCGCAGCCCTGGGCGGCACCGGCGCATTGATCGGATTTGTTCTGGGTATCGGCATCGCGGTCTGGATTGGCCGGGTTAACTTCCACGCGCCGGTGGTGCCTCGATTCAGTGTCCTGCCTTTTGTGCTGGCTGGTAGCATAGTGGTGACGCTGTTGTCGGCGATCCTGCCAATTTCATTGTTACGGCGAGTGCAGCCGGCGATCATCCTGAAGGGAGAGTGAAATGATTCGGATCAAAGACGTCACCAAACTCTACTCTGCCAAGGGTGCCGGAAATGAGGATAGCAACGTCAAAGAAAGTCAGAGCGGCGCGATTCATGCTTTAGATCGCATCTCTCTCGATGTTGCACCGGGAGAATGGCTTTCGATTATGGGGCCTTCTGGATCGGGCAAGTCGACGCTGGTCAATCTCATTGGCTGCCTGGACCGGCCGACCTCTGGTGAGATCTGGCTCGACGGGCAGAACGTTGCGGGCATCTCCTCCAACGAATTGAACCGCGTGCGGGCGGAAAAGATTGGATTCATTTTCCAGCAGTTCCATCTGATTCCCTTTCTGACTGCGGTCGAGAACGTGATGCTGGCGCAATATTTTCACAGCATGACCGATGAGAAAGAGGCGGTTGACGCGTTAGGACGCGTCGGGCTCGGCGACCGCGCAAATCATTTGCCGTCGCAGCTCTCGGGCGGGGAGCAGCAGCGCGTCTGTATCGCAAGGGCGTTGATTAATGATCCGAAAATTATTCTGGCGGATGAACCAACAGGCAACCTCGACGCAGTAAATGAGGAGATTGTCCTGCGGTTGCTGCGCGAGTTTCATCAACAGGAGCGGACCATCGTGATGGTTACGCACGATCCCGTAGTGGCGCGACTGGCGGATCGGCGCATTGAATTCCATCACGGCAAAATCGAGTCGCAGGAAGTTTTTGCGATGGCCGACGAAGAGCAATTTGACGAGGTGCTGGAAGAACTCTGGGTGCTGGAAGAGCATGGCGAGATTGCTGAAGTTGAGCGCATGGAAGTCCACGGAGCGCTTCCGGTAAGCCTGGCGATCGAGAAGATGATGCAGATGGGGTTTGTGGTTTCGGCTCCGCATCCACCGATGGCGCATGGACACAAGCCATTCGTAAATCCGTGCCACGATGCGCTGAAGCCCGTGGCGGCGTCGGTGGGAGACGGCACGATGGTCGTCGAACTCACGCCGCATGGACGGGATCGCGCCGGCAATATCATCCGGCGTCATCGTTTGGCCGAGCGACTTTTTACTGACAGCCTTGCAATGGATAGCGAATCGGAAATTGAGCAGCAGGCTTGCAAGTTCGAGCATATCCTCTCGCTGGAAGCGACAGATAAGATATGCACATTTCTCGGACACCCGCGTACCTGTCCGCATGGGGCGCCGATTCCTCCGGGGGCATGCTGCGGAAGAAGTTCTGAGTTTGCTGGTACTTCCAACACAACTGCGCGAAAACAGATATAGCCTACCCGAACATTACTCGTCATCATTCCTCACGTCTCGTCATCCGAGTGACCATTTCGCACTGCTATGATTGGGATGCGTTCCAGCGCTCATGACCTCGCGGCGTCCTACCATCGGCGTATTCGATTCCGGCTTCGGCGGGCTTACCGTCCTTAAAGCTTTACTTGAACTAATCCCCGACGCTGATTATGCCTACTTTGGCGACACGGCGCGGCTGCCCTATGGTTCAAAGTCGGTTGAGACCGTAGCCCGGTACGCTGTGGAGGCCGCGCATTTTCTCGAGGGCAGCGGAGCGGCGTTGCTGGTGATCGCGTGCAACACTGCAACGGCGCTTGCTCTGGACCGCATCACCGCAGGAGCACATGTGCCTGTGGTGGGTGTCGTCGAGCCCGGCGCTGGGGCTGCCGCTTCGGTGAGCGCTAACAAAAAGGTCGTCGTGGTTGGAACCGAGGCCACAGTGAGCAGTCACGCTTACCGGAAAGCTCTGGAGGCGCGCGGATTGAGCGCTCGTGAGAAGGCTTGTCCGCTGCTGGTGCCGCTGGTAGAGGAAGGGTGGGTGGAGCATCGCGTTACCGAGCAAGTCGCCGGAATTTATCTTGGAGAGGCCTTTGCCGACGGATTCCAGGATGCGGACACGCTGGTTCTGGGCTGCACGCATTACCCGTTGATCAAGCCGTTGCTGCATCGCATCGCGCCGGCCCACGTGAGCATCGTGGATTCGGCTGAGTCTACGGCGCGGGCGGTGGCTGGACATCTAAAGAATCTGTTGCCTCCGGCGGTAGATCAGGAACGGCGGAGCAAGCCCCGGCTTAAGTTTTTTGCTACCGATTCAGTGGAAAAATTCCGGAGGCTTGGTCAACGTTTTCTAGGGCATCCCATCGAAGATGTGCAGCACGTGGATTTGAAAGAATAAATTTGCCAGCAAGTTTCGGATAGCGCGCGCGGGCGGCGCGGAATATTGTGTCCGAATCGTCGGTGACCAGTAAAATCACGAATCAATCGAACCATAAACCAATCCAATTACGTAAAGCATTATGCATCCCCTGGACAACGTTATCTGGAAGGCATTGAGTACGCGGCAGGCGGAGTTCGCCGAGGCATGCGCCACGGCGCGCACGTTTATCCCGGAGGTTACGTCGCTGGCCGGCTTCAGGGAACCCACGGCGGAGGGATACGAGTCGTTGGGCGGATTGCTGCGAGTCCGGGAAACGATTGCTCTGTTTCTGGCCGAACCCCATCAGCCGCGCGTTGGATGGGACCTTGTCCACGGAGATCGGCTGCTGCAGATGGTTTGCGATAACGGTTATTTCGCTGCGATGGGGAACGAGTCTGAGTCTGACCCAGAGATAATTGAATTGAGTGCGGCGGATTCCGCTGAAATGATCGAGCTCACGGCACTCACGAAACCCGGTCCCTTCAACAAGCGCACACACGAACTGGGTACCTTCCTGGGAATCCGGCGCGCAGGAAAATTAGTGGCGATGGCTGGAGAACGGTTGAAAGTTCCCGGGTTCACCGAAGTGAGCGCGGTATGCACGCACCCCGAGCACACAGGCCACGGTTATGCACGCATCCTGATGACGGAGGTGATGCGGCGTATTCGCAGCCAGGGAGAGACTCCGTTTCTGCACGTTCGGGAAGATAATGTGCGGGCGGTTGAATTGTATGAACGGCTAGGGTTTACGTTACGCGTGGTGGGGCATTTGGCGGTGTTGCGGAAGATCGAGGGCTGAAGCCCTATTAGCTCGGGGAGGGATTTTACGGCGCGACTGAAACTCGCGCCCCTTCAAAACAAGTTCGCGGGGCTTCCGTCTCCAGAAATCTCAGTACAGGTGGAAGTCGACTTCGACGGCCATCTCGACATTTACCGGGTGGCCGTCTTTCTGGCCGGGCTCGAAGCGCCAGGTCTTCACTGTCTCGATAGCTTTTTCGTCGAGGCCCATGCCGAGTGAATTCACCACGCGAATGTTTGTGGGACGGCCGTCGGCCGCTACGACGATCATCAATGTGCAAGTTCCCTGATACTTTGCTTTGCGCGCTTCCTCGGAAAACTCCGGATCGGGAGAGAAAATCGGTCGTGGCGGAGTTACTCCCCTGCCGGGACGGAACACACCGCCGCCCGTCCCGCCGCCTGACCCCGGTCCCACCCCGCCTCCAGTGCCTGGGCCGACGCCACCGCCGGAGCCGGAACCGATGCCACTGCCGGACCCTGTGCCATTCGACGGAATAATCGCGCTGGATTTAGGGTCGCCAAGATTCGGCATGTTGTTGTTCATGGCCAATTTAATCTCAGGCGGGACAATCACCGTGGGCTCAACTGCCAGCTTTGGATCGAAATTCCGTATGACTGCCGCTGGGGGCGTGATCTGCTGCATCGAGAACTTCGGCAGCCGGCCTTGTGACGCTTTTAGCACGTCGCGATCGCCGCCGCCACCGCCACCGCCAGCCTGCGTTTTCGCCGGCTTCAGCGGGATAAAGTCCCCGGGATCGATTAATTGCGTAGTGCTCGCAGGTTTGGCAATGGCTTTGGTTACCCAGTGCCGGCCGAGAATGGTGCCGCCGATTATCAATCCGAGAACGACTACGTGAGCGGCCGTCGAACCCAATGCGCCATTCTTTTTATAGTTATAGAAACCCCAAATGTCCTTGACCGGTTCTGGCTTCGATTCCAGCTTTAGCGGAGGAAGCTTCTTGGGAAAGAAGAATTCATCCAGGCCCCGGAACAGCGACTTCCACAGCGGCTCGAACGTGTCGGGAGCGAGCAGGAGATGCAATTCAGGCTCGTTGTTGGGATTCGGATTCACTTCTGCTGATGCCATTGTTCCCCGGTTCGGCGCTCCCTGATTCGGCGGTGGAATTTGGCTAACTTTTTGGCGCTGGCCCATCTACACAGATGAGCAGTCCTTCCAACAAGTTGCCTCTTTCCGTCGTTAGTTTCCAGAGTCGGGTCTGGCCACCCCAAGGGACAAGAATCCTCTCAAGCCCTAGCTTCTAAGTAAAATTGTACCTCTTTCGGCTGGGCTTTACGAAGTGTATTTGCGAGTTCCACTCCCTCCGATTCCCGCGGTAAGTTGAGCAGAGGTGACAGCAGCGCATTCCAGATCGCATGTCGCCGTCGTCGGATAGACGTTCTTGGCGGCGCTCCCTATAATGAGAGGATTCAATCACTTGGGAGAACTACAGCTGCCCTTCGAACTGAAAGCCACCATCAATCTGCCTAAGACCGCCTTCCCCATGAAGGCGAACCTACCCCAGAACGAGCCGAAAATACTGGCGCGCTGGGAGCAGGAGCGCATCTACGAGCGCATCCGCGAGGCGCGCAAAGGCTCGCCGACTTACATCCTACATGACGGGCCGCCCTACACCAGCGGGCCCATCCACATGGGCACGGCGCTGAATAAGTGCCTGAAGGATTTCATCGTCAAATCGAAAACGATGGCTGGGTTTGACGCGCCTTACGTCCCTGGATGGGATTGCCACGGGCTGCCGATCGAGATCAAAGTCGACAAAGAACTGGGCGGCAAGAAGTTGCAGATGCGTCCGACGGATGTGCGCGCCGAGTGCCGCAAGTACGCGCAGAAATTCCTCGATTTACAGCGCACGCAGTTTAAACGTATTGGCGTGTTCGGGCGCTTCGATCGTCCTTACGCGACGATGACGCCGCAGTATGAGTCAGTGGTGCTGTCAACTTTCTTTTCGTTTTACGAAAACGGATTCGTCTACAAGGGGCTGCGTGCGGTCTATTGGTGCATGCACGATGAGACTGCGTTGGCCGAGGCTGAGGTCGAGTATGAGAACCACACAAGTCCTACAGTGTGGGTGAAGTATGGATTGCTCGACGATCCGGCGAAGATTGATGCGGCGCTCGCCGGAAAGAAAGTTTCGACCATTATCTGGACGACCACCCCCTGGACTTTGCCGGCATCAATGGCCGTGGCGTTTCATCCCGATGAAGAATATGTCGCGCTCGAATCCGGCGGCGAAGTTTATATCGTGGCTGCAAAGCTGGCAAAGGATGTCGCCGAAAAGTGCAACCTTTCTGATCCGCACGAACTCTCTCACTTTGCGGGCCGTAAGCTAGAGAGGCTGAACTTTCAGCATCCGTTTCTTGACCGCAAGATTCTCGGCGTGCTCGCAGATTACGTCACTATGGACACGGGTACCGGCGTGGTTCATACCGCGCCATCGCACGGCGCCGAGGATTTTATTACCGGCGTCAAATACGGCCTCGACGCGACCAGCAACGTGGACGAAAAAGGAATCCTGCGCAATGGGCTGCCGGAATATACCGGCAAGCGCGTGTGGGAAGCGAATCAGCCGATCATGGATTTGCTGGAGAGTCGCGGGGCCTTACTGCATGCGGAAAAGACCGAGCACTCTTATCCGCACTGCTGGCGTTGCCACAATCCTGTAATCTTTCGTGCGACGGAGCAGTGGTTTATTTCCATGGAGACGCCGATGCCAGGCGGGAAGTCGAAGCAAGACACGCTGCGCACGCGCACGCTGGAAGAAATCAAGCATGTGAAATGGGACCCGGCGTGGGGCGAGGAGCGGCTGTCGAACATGATCGCCACGCGCCCCGATTGGTGTATCTCGCGGCAACGCGTGTGGGGCGTGCCGATCGCCGTGTTCTTGTGTGAGGGTTGCGGCAAGCCACTGAATGATCACGCGGTGAATCAGACGGTCGTCGAACTTTTCAGGCGTTCCGGAGCTGATGCTTGGTTTACCCCAGAGTCGGATTCGATTCTTCCGACCGAGACTAAGTGTCCGCACTGCGGAAGCACGAAGTTTGAAAAAGAAACCGACATCTTCGATGTGTGGCTGGAATCCGGCGCGAGCTATCTGGCACTGATTGATGATGAGCCGACGTATCCGTGGCCGTCTGATCTTTATCTCGAAGGCGGGGATCAATACCGCGGCTGGTTCCAGTCTTCCCTGCTGTGCGCCATGGGTACGCGCGCCACGCCGCCGTACAAAGGCGTAGTCACCCCTGGGTGGACGCTCGACGAAAAGGGTCAGGCCATGTCGAAGTCGCGCGGCAACGACGTCGACCCCGTCGATATCGCTGGGCGGCTGGGCGGAGAAGTGGTCCGGCTGTGGGTAGCGTCGGTGGATTTCCGCGAAGACGTGGTTGGATCGGAAGCGCTGATGTTGCGTGTCGCTGAAACTTACCGGACTATCCGAAACAATTTATTTCGATACGTGCTCAGCAACCTCTACGACTTCGATCCTCAAACCGATGCGGTTCCGTTTGAGAAGCTGGAAGACATCGACCAGTACATGCTCCGTCTAACCGCGGCACTGGCGGCCGATGTAACTCAGTGGTACGACGAGTTTGCGTTTCACCGGATTTATCACCGGGTGAACCATTATTGCGTGGCGGAACTTAGCGCATTTTATTTCGACGTGATCAAAGATCGGTTGTATATTTCGGCTCCGAAGTCGCAGGCTCGCCGTGCGGCGCAGACGGCAATCTGGCGCATTGGAGAAGCCATGGCTCGGCTGCTCGCGCCCATCATGAGCTTTACCACCGAGGAAGTCTGGGGATATCTGCCGAAGGTTCGCGACCGGGCTGAGAGCGTCCACTTAGCGCTTTTCCCTTCGGCGGCCAACTTGCTCGGCGAGGGCACGGTGATTGATGATCCTCAGCAAAAGCAGGATTGGACGGCGTTGCTCGCGATTCGCGACGAGGTGTTGAAGGCGCTCGATACGGCACGCAATGAGAAGTTAATCGGCAAGCCGTTAGAGGCCCAGGTCATTATCAGCGCGGCCGATCCCGCGTACGCGCTGCTTTCGCGCTATCAGGAGCAGCTGCGGTATTTATTTATCGTGTCGGCGGTGACGTTGAAGCAGTCCGCAGGCAATGGCACGGCGGCGGTACACGTCGAGGTGAAGAAAGCCGATGGAGCGAAGTGCGAGCGCTGCTGGAATTACTCGATTCACGTTGGCGAGGACAAGGAATATCCTACGGTGTGTGAGCGTTGCAGCGCCGTGCTGAAAGAGTTGGAGCGTAATTGATTCGAAGCGAGAGCAAAGTGTGAACTGGCGAAAGGTCAGAATATTTGTGTTCACCCTGCTCGCTCTGTGCCTCATCCCTGCCACTCGCTATTATCAGATTGATGAGCCTCTGCTGAAGCTCCTGCGGGGTTCCAACCACATTGACCCGTTATCGCTTCACCTCTCCGGAGAATTTGTCGAAAACAATCTTGGAACTGAGCAGGATGCGGATGGCTCTGTGACCGTCCGCATGATCGCGCAGCAGTATCTTTTCGTTCCACATTGCATTCTTGTTCCGGCGGGAGTACCGGTCCATCTTAAGATTACCAGCGCCGATGCAGTGCATTCTTTGACACTCAACGGTACCAATTACGCCGTGAAGACTTTGCCGGGCACCGTTAGTCTGGCGGAACTTCAGTTTCCTCGCACCGGCGACTACAAGACAGTGTGCCGCGAATTTTGCGGCGCGGGACACTACGCCATGCGATCTGAGTTTAAGGTTGTGCCGCGTGATCAGTTCCCTGCTCTGCGTGCCGGAGAAAGGGGGGCCTGTGTTCTCCAATAAACGGCGCGCGTCTTCCGGACTGAGTATCGCGCGAGGCCTTCCTATTATGCTGACCGTCATGGTAGCGGCAGGCTCGCTTATTTTGGTGGCCAGTGACGCGGCGCCAGATCGCATTCCATCTTTTGTGACATGGTCGGCGGAAAATATTGCAGCGGCTTCGTCCGGAGATGCATTTCGCGGGTCGCTGCTGGCGAAGCGCTGCGATCACTGCCACGGCGCGGAGGGATTTAGTCCGGTGGCGTCGACTCCGAATCTTGCGGGCATGAACATGCTTTCGATCTGGAAGCAACTCGAAGATTTTCGGTCGCATAAGCGGCGGTCGCGGCCGATGGAGCCGATTGCGGAATCGCTTACGCCGCGCGATGTCGCCGACGTGGTTTCTTACTACGCGGAGCTGCCGGTGTTCCCTGACCCGCAGGATAACCGCGTGTTTCCCGGAATGCAGCCCGAGGCCGGGCGTGCGGCGGTTGCGGCCCGGCTGGTTACGTTTGGAGATGGAGAGCGGGGCATTCCTCCGTGCCAGTCGTGTCATGGGCCGGTGGCTTATCGTGTGGGAGTCCCGTCGCTCATGGCACAGAATGGGGATTACGTTTTGAATCAGCTCGAGATGTTCGCGAGTCGGAGCCGGTTCAACGATATTAATCTGCCGATGCGGACGATTGCCGCGCTGCTGAGCGAGGATGAACGGCGTGCACTGGCGGAATATTACGGCGCGGGATTGGGATTGCAGCCAGCGGGGTCGAGCGGTTCGAAGTGATCGGGACGCAGCGAGAATAAAAAACAGGTCCTCACCGGGCCTTCGGCGCAGTTCGGAATGACAAAAGTTCTAGCTGAGTGACCAAGGGTTTTGCTGAAGCCTGAAGCCCGATGGCTGAAGCCGCTTTACCGCAGCTCTTCCATCGCCGCTTCCAGCGCTTCCCTTCCGGGGCGCGTCACTGATTCCGGCAATGTGGCCAGCGGCTCATCGACCATGTTCAGCATGTCAAGGAAGCTGGGCGCTTTGGTGTTCACGTAGAAGACTCCGGTCAACACTTCGCCTTTGTCGTGGGCTTCGGAGAGCCGTTTCATCGCGGCAATTCGATCGGTAGGATTGTAATCTTCTTCGAGCTTCCGCAATTGCAAGTGGGAGCCATCGTGCATGGTCACGCTGACAGTTGTGCCAGGATCGTATTCCACGTCAATCTCTTCGAAGTGCGGTACGAAACTCATTTCCTGAAGTGTCTCTTCATGATCTTTCACGTACTTGTAGGACTTGGTCGAGCCTTCATGGTCATTAAAGGTGACGCAGGGCGAGACCACGTCGAGCATCACGGTACCATGATGAGCGATTGCGGCTTTCAGCATGGTGCTGAGCTGTCGCTTGTCGCCGGAGAACGAGCGTCCGACGAAGGTTGCACCGAGTTCGATAGCCAGGCCGCAGGTATCGATCGGAGGAAGATCGTTGATCACGCCGGACTTCAGCTTCGATCCAAGATCGGCGGTTGCCGAGAACTGACCTTTGGTCAGGCCGTAAACTCCGTTGTCTTCGATGATGTAGATGAGAGGAAGATTGCGGCGCATGAGGTGAACGAACTGGCCGATGCCGATCGAAGCGGTGTCGCCATCGCCGCTGACGCCGAGCGCAATCAGATTGCGATTCGCGAGCATCGCGCCGGTCGCGACGGAAGGCATGCGTCCATGCACGGAGTTGAAACTGTGCGAGCGGTTCATGAAATAAGCGGGACTCTTCGACGAGCACCCGATCCCGCTCAGCTTCGCGACGCGCTCGGGCTGCACGCCCATGTCGTACATGGCTTCGATGATGCGTTCGGAAATCGCATTGTGGCCGCAGCCGGCGCAGAGCGTGGTCTTACCGCCTTTGTAATCGATGACTGTCAGGCCAATATGATTGGTCTTCGGTTCGGGAGATCTGGGTTCCGCTGCGGGCGTGGTCGCCATTTACTTACCCTCCTTGTTACTTACCTTCAATGGTGCTGAGTTCGTCGGTGACCGAGCGCGCGTCAAGCGGCAGTCCGTCAAGATGGGCGATGCTGCGTAGCCGTGCGATCAGTTCTGGTTTCAGATCAAGCTTTAGCAAGCTGAGCATTTGCGCATCGCGGTTCTGCTCGACGACGTAGATGCGCTCGTGCTGCTCGATGAATTCATGCACTTCGCGTGTGAACGGATAAGCGCGCAGGCGAAGATAATCGGTTTCAATCGCATACTCGCCGCGCAGCTGGTCGCGGCTTTCGATGATTCCCCAATGCGAAGTGCCATACGCGATGATTCCTATTTTCGCGTTTGAGCCCTTTTGAATTTCGGGACGCGGCACGAACGAGCGCGCCGATTCGAACTTCCGGTTGAGGCGCTCCATGTTGTTTTCGTAATCGTCGGGGCGTTCGCTGTAATTGGATTTGTCGTTGTGGCCGCTGCCGCGAGTGAAGTATGCGGCCGCGGGATGCTCGGTCCCAGGAAGAGTGCGGTAGCCAACGCCGTCGCCGTCCAGATCCCTGTAGCGGGCGAAGCCGCCCAGTTTCGTGAGTTCCTCTTTGCCGAGAACTTTACCGCGCTTGATTGGCGTAGTCGGATATTCGAATGGATCGGACATCCAGTTATTCATCCCGAGATCAAGATCGGACATAACGAAAACCAGAGTTTGAAATTGCTCCGCGAGATTGAAAGCTTCAGACGCCATGCTGAAGCATTCCGCCGCAGAACTCGGAATCAGCATGATGTGTTTGGTATCGCCGTGAGAGAGAAAGGCCGTCGCGAGAATGTCTCCCTGCGAAGTGCGCGTGGGCAGTCCGGTCGAGGGGCCGACGCGCTGAATGTCCCAGATGACACCGGGAATTTCTGCGTAATAAGCGAGGCCGGCGAACTCCGACATCAGCGAAATGCCGGGGCCGGCGGTTGCCGTCATGCTGCGCGCACCCGCCCAGCCCGCGCCGATTACCATGCCGATGGCAGCGAGTTCATCTTCGGCCTGAACGATGGCGAACGTGGCTTTGCCGTCGGGGCCGATGCGATGCTCTTTCATGTAATCGATCATGGTCTCGACCAGCGAAGATGATGGCGTGATGGGATACCAGGTGACGACCGTACATCCGGCGAACATGCAGCCGAGAGCGGCGGCGGAGTTTCCGTCGATGATGATCTTACCCGCAGTCTTGTTCATGCGCTCGATGTAAAAGACGCCGCGCTTCTGAAGGCTCGCTTTGGCGTAATCGAATCCGGCTTGTGCCGCCGCCAGATTCAGGGTAGCCGCTTTCACTTTTTTGGCGAACTGTTTGCGGATCGCCTTCTCTACTTCACCCATTTCAATTTCGAGAAGTTGAGCGACGACGCCGACATACACCATGTTCTTGACAAGCTTGCGCAGCTTCGCTTCCGGGCAAACCGTCGCCACGATTTTGTCGTAAGGGACGGAATAAAAAATCAGGTCATTGCGCAGCTTGTCGAGGCCAAGGGGCTCGTCGTAAAGAACGGAAGCGCCCGCGGCGAGCGACATCACGTCGTCCTGCGCGGTCTCGGCGTTCATCGCGACGAGGAAATCGATTTCCTTCTTCCGGCCGATGTAGCCATCTTTATTCGCGCGGATGGTGTACCAGGTGGGAAGACCGGCGATGTTCGACGGGAAAAGATTTTTGCCGGAGATTGGCACGCCCATTTGAAAAATGGCGCGTAACAAAACTGTGTTCGAACTCTGCGAGCCGGAGCCATTGACCGTGGCCACCTGAATGCTCATGTCATTTACGATCCGCTTGCGCTCTAACTGCCCGCCGGTATTCTGGCGTGCGACGTCCGTAGTGGCCATCCCGACACCTTCCTTCGGATCAAGTTGTTCAGATCAGATCCTTCAAGACCTTGGGGCGATGCGATCCGCCCGAATCCGTCTTGAGCAGAACAGACGATTATACGGCGGCAAAGGCTTTCCCGGCGCGGCAAATCGCCTGTCCTGAAGCCGAGGGGAACCTGCCTGGGAACGAGAAGAAGACGACGCGGGATTCGTTACTCGGTCTTGAAAAACTGCGCGATGTTGCGGAATTTGGTGTATCGCGACGCCACTAATTCCGTGGCGGACATTTTCTTAAGTTCGGCGAGATGTTTTTGCAGGGTGATATCCAAAAGATTCGCGGCAGCTTCGTGATCGCGATGAGCTCCTCCCTCGGGTTCAGGAACGATGCCGTCGATGCAGCCAAGTTCACTGAGGTCGGTGGCAGTAATGCGCATGGCTTCAGCGGCGAGTTCCTTTTTTGAGGCGTCGCGCCACATGATGGCGGCGCAACCTTCGGGGGAAATCACGGAGTAAATTGAATTCTCCATCATGAGAACGCGGTCAGCCACGGCAATCGCAAGTGCGCCACCGCTGCCTCCGACGCCGATCACCGTGGCGATGATGGGAACTTCGAGCAACGCCATTTCGCGCAGGTTGTGGGCAATCGCCTCGGCTTGTCCACGCTCTTCGGCGTGAATCCCGGGGTAGGCGCCGTCGGTATCAACCAGCGTGAGGATCGGCCTGCGAAATTTTTCCGCAACCTGCATTACGCGAAGCGCTTTGCGGTAACCTTCAGGATGAGGCGTGCCGAAGTTGCGGTGCACGCGCTGTTTCATATCGCGACCCTTCTGGGTGCCGACAACAAGAATTTCTTCGCCGTGGAAGCGCGCCATGCCGCAAATGATCGCGGCGTCGTCGCCGAAGCTGCGATCGCCGTGAATCTCGCTGAAGTCCGTAAACAGGCGCTCGATGTAGTCGAGGGTCTGCGGCCGCTGAGGATGCCGGGCCAGCTCCGTTTTTTGCCAGGCCGTCTGCGGCCCCTTCATTTCCTGCTGCAGCGTGCTGATGCGTTCTTGCAGCTTCGCCAGCTGACGACGAGTGTCGTCGTTCTGGCTCGCGGAAGCCCCGAGCAGAGCCAGTTGGCGCTCCACTCGCTCCAATTCCTGCTGCGCTTTTTCGATTGATTTCATGGCTCGAGTGAAATATTAACTGATTATGCGCACACTGCCGCGCCCGCACAACTGTTCGACTCTCGCGATGAAGTTGCGATCAGGCAGCACATTATAGCCTGCAGCTTCCATAACAACCATGAAATCTCCGGAGCGTTCCACGTCGAACAATACCCGCGCATCGCCTTTGCGGTCGCTGAATAGCGTGTGAAGGTCGTCGATTGTCGTTTCGCCGGAGGTTTCGAGCGGCACGCGAATACGAATTGCGCGGGGCAATGGAATCTTAACTTCCTCAAGCGGATAAATTTCAGCCGCAGTAATCTTTGGATTCGTTCCCTCTTCAATCCTGACTCCGGCTTTGACCAGCACTGGAACTTCGAGCTTCACTTTGTCCTGCAAGCGCTTGTAGGCCTCCGGGAAGACGATCATGTCGAGCGAGCCCGACATATCCTCGAGCGTGGCCTGGGCGTAGAAATCTCCGCGCTTGGACTTGAGGACGCGCAGGTTGCCGATGATGCCCGCGGTCGAGATAGTTTCATCTTTGCCCGTCGACTTCGTCATGGCGCCGATTTCAACGATGCTTAGCGCGTTCAGATCTTGCAGCTTGTCTTTGTATTTCTCCAACGGATGACCGGTGAGAAAGAAGCCGACGATTTCTTTTTCAGCGGCCAGACGTGCTTGTTCATCCCAGTCGGGGATGTCGGGAAGCTTGTCGTTGTTGGATTCCGATTCTTCCTGTTGAAACACTCCAAACAGGCCGTGCTGGCCTGATTCCGCGTCGCGTTGGGTTTTCTGAGCACGCTCCATGGCGCGATCGAGGACTGTCATTAATTGCGAGCGCCGGCCGAGCGAATCCATCGCTCCGCTTTTGATTAACGATTCGAGCACACGTTTGTTCAGTAACCGGAGATCGACGTGCTCGCAGAATTCGTAAATCGATTTGAAGCGGCCAAGCTTTTTCCGCGCCGTCACAATGGATTCGATGGCGTTGCCGCCGACGTTCTTTACGGCAGCAAGGCCGAAACGGATGGCTTCGCCGTGCGGCGTAAAATTTGCGGCGGAAACATTGATGTCCGGCGCCTCGACGGCAATGCCCATCTCGCGACATTCATTGATGTACTTCACCACGTCATCGGTGCTGCCGGTGACCGAGGTGAGCAGCGCGGCCATGAATTCGACGGGATAGTGCGTTTTCAAATACGCGGTGTGATAGGCCAGCAGGGCGTAAGCGGCGGAGTGCGACTTGTTGAATCCGTATCCGGCAAACTGCGCCATGAGATCGAAAATCTTCTCGATCTTTTTCGGCGGAAACTTGCGCTGGGCCGCGCCTTCGACAAAGCGCTCGCGCTGCTGCGCCATCTCCTCAGCTTTTTTCTTGCCCATGGCTCGGCGCAACAGGTCGGCTTCGCCGAGCGAGTAGCCGGCCAGGCGGTTCGCAATCTGCATCACCTGCTCCTGATACACGATCACTCCTAGCGTCTCTTGCAGGATTTCTTTCAGCTCCGGGAGTTCGTATTCGACGCGCTTGCGGCCATGCTTGCGATCGATGAAATCTTCGATCATCCCGCCCTGAATCGGGCCCGGGCGGTAGAGGGCATTGAGTGCGGTGAGATCCTCGATTGAGCTGGGCTGATATTTGCGCAACACGTCGCGCATGCCGTGCGATTCAAACTGGAAGACGCCGGAAGTCAGTCCTTTATGGAAAACTTTCTCGTAAGTTTCTTTGTCGTCGAAGGGGACGGTTTCCAAAGTGATCGCCGTACCGCGCGTTTGAAGTATCAACTTTAGCGCGTCGGTGAGGATGGTTAGGGTGGTGAGGCCGAGAAAATCCATCTTCAGCAGGCCCATCTTTTCGATGGCTACCATGTCGAAGGCGGTTACGATTTCATCGTTCTTGGTTTTGTGCAGCGGGACAAGCTCTGTGAGAGGACGCGGCGAGATCACCACACCTGCGGCGTGAACCCCAGAGTTCCGCACCATGCCCTCCAGTTTCTTCGCCGTCTCCATCAACTCGCGAATCTGGCCATCTTTCTCCATCGCTTCGCGAAGTTGCGGAGAGTCTTCGATGGCTTGATCGAGAGTGATGTTGAGTTGCGTCGGGACCATCTTGGCGATACGGTCAACGTCCGCGTACGGGATGTCCATCGCCCGGCCGACGTCTTTAATGGCGGCCTTGGCGGCCATGGTGCCGAAGGTGATGATCTGGGCGACGTTATCGCGTCCGTATTTCTGCGTGACGTAGTTGATGACTTCGCCGCGCCGATTCATGCAGAAATCGATATCGATATCCGGCATGGAGACGCGCTCGGGATTCAAAAAGCGCTCGAACAGCAACTCGTGCTGCAGGGGATCGATATCGGTGATGCCGAGGGCGTAGGAAACCAGCGAACCGGCCGCCGATCCACGCCCCGGGCCCACGGGGATCTCGTGCTCTTTGGCGTAGCGGATGAAATCCCAGACGATCAGAAAATATCCCGGGAACTTCATCTGCTGAATGATGCCAAGCTCGCGTTCGAGGCGCTGCTCGTAGTCGGTCAGGGAGTGCTTGAGTTTGTTTTGATCGTGGAGTGGACGCAGCGTTTCCAGGCGGCGCGCAAAACCTTCGCGGGTTACATGCACGAAATAACTATCGATGGAATAGCCCGCCGGAACTTCGAACTGGGGAAAAGGCGTCGCGACTTTTTCGAGGCGCAGGCTGCAACGCTCGGCGATGTCGAGCGTGCGCGAGAGAACTTCGGGCGAATCTTTGAAGACACGATACATTTCGTCGTGACTCTTGACGAAGAATTGCGTACCTTCAAACTTCATTCGCGCGGTATCGCGAATCGACTTGCCGGTCTGGATGCACAGCATCACGTCCTGGGCATGAGCATCGTCCTCACAGAGATAGTGGCTGTCGTTGGTCGCCACCAGAGGCAGGCCGAGATCTTTTTCGAGTTGGAACAGGCCGGGATGGATCTTGTGCTCCATGGCGAGGCCCTGGTCCTGGATTTCCAGAAAGAAATTTTCTTTACCGAAAATATCGGTATAGGTTCCGGCGGCCGCGCGGGCCGCGGCATAGTTCCCTTCCATCAGGCGTTCGGCGACTTCACCTTTCAGGCATCCGGAAAGGCCGATCAGACCGCGAGAGTGTTCGGCAAGAAACTTCTTGCTGACGCGCGGCTTGTAGTAAAAGCCGTGGAGAGAAGCCTCCGAAGTGATCTTCACCAGGTTGCGGTAGCCTTCTTCGTTCTCGGCCAAGACCAGCAGGTGGTTGTAAGTATCGCCGTCGGGGGGCGTGCGCCCGATGTTGTGATCGTCTTTTTTGCAGACGTACAGCTCGCAGCCAACGATGGGCTTCACGCCGGCAGTCTTTGCGGCATTAACGAAATGCACGGCGCCAAAAATATTTCCGTGGTCCGTCATCGCCACGGCGGGCATGCCCATTTCTTTTACGCGCTGACAGAGTTTTTCAACGTCGCATGCGCCGTCAAGTAACGAGTAGTCGGTGTGTAGGTGTAGGTGGACGAATTGGGGCATGGGCTCAGTTAGTTTTTACGTTGGCTCATTCTAACGGGAAAGTGTGCGGACTGAGCGCCTAATTATCCACAGTGTGCTTGATTTCGCTGAGGACGCAAGCAAAGTCTTCAACCCAGAGGACGACGGAGGAAATACAGGGCCATGCGATACAAGTCTACTGGCCTTCATGGGTTCCGGGGACGCGGAAATCTACTCCTCGCTCGTCATTCGCTTTGGCGGTGGCTGCTAGATCGAGATCGGAGAGTGGAATTTTTTGTGTGTGCTGCGGGGCGAAGTTCCAGAGTGTCTGGCCAACGATCGCATAATTTTGTACTTCTTGCTGGCGCTGATCGCGGAAAACCAGCACCGTGGCCGGACCAGCTTGCGTGCGTTCTTCCTGATGTGACGGGGACTGGTGTGGCGAGCGCGGCTGTGGCCAGGGTGGGGCCGAACCCGCGTAAAGATCCTGATCCTCTTGCTGGCGCATTCGCTGTTCATCAAGGCTTTGCGCGTTCATCTCGGCGGCTAGCGCAGCGTCATTTTGCTCATCCTGATCGTAAGAAGAATCGGAATCCCACCACCACCAGGGATCGTAAGCGCCCCACCAAGGATATCCGTATCCCCGACAGGCGTATCCGTAACAGTTATTTCTGAACCCATAGCGACGGAATCGATCGCCGCGATTGTGGAAGCCGCGGGAAGAAGAAGAAAAAGCCCGATTCGAAAAAGAGCGATGGCCGGAAAATGAACCGCGAAAGGAATTACGGCCGGCAAACCCTGGGCTGGAGCGCGCACCGCTGAAAGAGCGGCCGCCGCCGGCGTGTCCGCCAAAGCTCGCATGTCCGGCCATGCCGCCGTGTCCACCGAAGGAAGCATGGCCTCCCCCGCGCTGCGCAAGAACCGGGATGGAAGCTGCCAGGAGCAGAAATGCCGCGATGAGCAGCGGACGGTTCATACGTTTATTATATGCCCGATGGCAAGGGTTACGGCGGGCGTTGGTGCCAGCCAATGAAAGCTATCGAGCTTCGCTCGACTGGACAGCCGAGCGCCTGCCCCGAGCTGGCCGAAGGGGGCTGCCCACATGGGCTGTTTCGGCAACAGCAAATGATTGCTAGCGTTTTCGCGCTTTAGACTTTTTCGGCTGCGCTTTCTTTGCGGGACGCTTCGCCGAGGGCTTGGATGCGGGTTTTGCCGGCTTGTGCGCTACTTTCGCGGCCTTCGTCTTAGGTTCTTGCTTGGCTGCGGCTTTGACATCTGGCTTGGCGACCGTCTTGGCGTCTGCCTTCGTTGCCGGAGCCTTCGCGGCTGCTGGCGGCACTGCCGAGACCGGCGCGGCCGCACCTTTTCCCTTACCTTTTACCGCCTCGGGCTTTTTTCCCGCCACGGCTGCAGGAGCCGCACCCGCTGCTGCTTTCGCCCCACGGCCGCGCCTCGGTGGCGGCGGAGGTGGCGGCGGAGGTGGCGCAAACGGCTTCAGGAATTTCAAGGTCTCGGTTCGCGAACGAAGCCTTCCGTCGAGCAGCAGCATGAACACGTCGCGGGCAATCTTCGGATATTCCGGCAACTGCGGAGTGATCAACAGCTCCGTCATCTCCGGCAGCGGAAGGCGCTGCTGCACCTGCCGCCACTTAGTCAGGTAGTTTTTAATTTTTAGCGCCACGCTCTGGTGCCGCGACGTCACGGCCAGGAACAGAACCATCTCCGGCCGCGCCGACGAAAGCAGGTTCCATGTGCGCGAAGGCGTTGCGGCTTCCTTCCCGGTCAATCGTTTCGCGAGATCCTTGGCATGCTCTTCGATGTCGCGCCAGGACTCAATAAGATCCTTGCGCGGAATCTGCCGCCGTAAGTCGGAGATATCCTTGTCAGACAGCCGCGCCGTCAAGAAGTGCATTACCGCCGCTGACGGATCAACCGTATAACCCAGGTCCACCATCTGCTGCCGCGTCTTCATCAATAACGCGAGCCCGTTTGTATCCACCTTGGCTGCGGACCAGTGCGGATGCAGCACCTTCAGAAAGTCTTCCTTCTCCAAAGCACGAATCACATTCAGCGGATCGTCTTCGTGGGCCAGTTGCGCGATCTCATGGCCGACGGCGCTACGCGCGATGTGATCGATATATTTATTTTCCTTCGCTGCGTCGTAACGCTGCTGAGTACGCTCTTCCATCGGCCAGTGAAAGCGAGCGGCAAAGCGCGTGGCGCGAATCAGGCGTGAAGGATCTTCCACGAACGAATAATTGTGCAGGATTCGCAGCAGCTTGGCTTCGATATCGGCCACACCGTTGAACGGATCGAGCAGCAGTCCTCGCGAGCCTTCATTCAGCGACAGCGCCATGGCGTTCACGGTGAAGTCGCGGCGGCGCAGATCTTCTTGGATGCTGGCGGGCGCAATCGTGGGAGCCTTGCCCACCTTCTCGTAGTGCTCGGTGTGCGCCATCCCGATCTCGGCGCGAACGTTTCCCGGCAGCACCAGAAATAATGTGCGGGTCTCATCGTCATGGCCGGCGAGTTGCGCCCCTGCTCGTTCGAAATCCTTTTGGAGTTTGAGCGGATTTCCCTGAACCGTGAAATCCAGATCGCGAATGGTGAACCCGCTGATAA
Source organism: Acidobacteriota bacterium (assembly GCA_013289765.1). Taxonomy (GTDB): domain Bacteria; phylum Acidobacteriota; class Terriglobia; order Terriglobales; family Acidobacteriaceae; genus Sulfotelmatobacter. The sequence continues at coordinate 204,834 of JABCZI010000010.1, read as the reverse complement.
TGTCCCGGATCGCGCCACCGGTAAGATAAAGTGTGATTCCCGCCGCACGGGCTACGTCTTGCACCAGATTGACGCCCTTCGATTGATCCGGCGTCAACCGGATTTCCATAGTGTAGATATAATCAGCCATTCGTCTTCAAGCAATCCACGTCAAACCACCATAAAGCAGCCTTGCCCGACGTGCTGGCGGCGAAACGGCTCCATGTTTTCCACAACATTTCCACAGGATATCCTGGTTAAATCCCAGCGGGCCAAGCCAAACTGAGGCACAAGCCCTTCAATCCACGAGACTTACAGAGGATTGAGTCTCGGCAAGGCAACTTAAAGGAATAACACAACGTTTATGATTTGGCTACTGCCAACGTGGATTCCCGCGTTTTCTTCGAAATTAGTGCGAGAATCAGGACGGACTTCGGCTATCGGGCGTCGGGCTTCGGCCCGAACAGTAGAAGTCTGAGATGCACCGCGGCCGAGGCACTGAGCTTTTTGTGCCGCAGCCTGAAGCCCGTCAGCCGAAGCCTGAAAACCGACTTATGCCCTCGACTCATAAGAAAGTAATCGTCCGCAAGATGGACCGGGATTCGGTCTCCGGCTACGTTTCGCCGGCGCAATTCGTCAACGAGGGCAAACTCGAATTGCTGAACACTGCCGGGAATGTCGTCGCCATGGATCTGCGCGAGATCAAGGGAGTCTATTTCGTACGCGAGTTCGGCGACTCCGAATCGCTCACGCGCAAGACCTTTACCTCCCGCCCCCGCTCGGAAGGCTTGTGGGTGCGCCTGCGCTTTAAAGACAACGAAATCCTCGAAGGACTCATGCCTTCCGACCTTACCCAGAATATGCCGGAAGGTTATCTGGTCAATCCTCCCGACCAGCGCTCGAATACGCAGCGCATATTTGTTCCTCGCACCGCACTGGAATCGCTGACCGTGCTGGCAGTCATCGGCGCCGGACGCCGTCCACGCCGCGGCCCGGCGGAAGACCAGCGTCAGGTGCCCATGTTTGAGGAGTAAGTTCGAGGAGTAAGCTTGAGGAGTAAGTTCGAGGAGCAGGTTTGACGAGTAATTCCCCCGGCGGTCGATCGCCGTTTCAAGTTGCAATTCCTGGAAAGTTGAGATAAAAAGGCTGCTCCCAAGCGCAGGCCGACCCCTGCGCGGCGAGAGTTGCCGGGCCCTTCCCTTCCTCCTGCCCGTCTGATCTCGGCGGGCGGTTCCACATTCAGGTCGAGGTGTCGATGGTATGAGGGCCCTGTTGTGTTTCGCTGCGAAGCGACTGCTTGCCGCTCTTCCCCTGATGATTTTTGTCCCGGTGATTTTCAGCGCGTTATCGTTCTCGCAATCCGGCACTCAACGCCTTGCTCCGCAGGAAACGGCCTCTCTTTCCGCGCGAGGGCCGCTGGTCACCGAACCGCTCGACGAATCGAAGCTCGCGGTTCTCAAAGGGAACACACATCCCCTCGCACGGCGCGAATTCGATCTAGGCACTGCGCCGGCAACGCTCCCAATGCAGCGCATGCTGCTGGTGCTGAAGCGCAGTCCGGGGCAGGAATCCGCGCTGAGAAAGCTTCTTGACGACCAACAGGACAAAGCTTCTCCTAACTATCACAAGTGGGTTACGCCAGAGGAGTTCGGCAAACAATTTGGACCCACCGACGCCGACCTTCAGGCGATTACCGGATGGCTGCAATCCCATGGATTTCAGGTAGGTTCCACCAAAGGCCGCACCGTGCTGGAATTCTCCGGCTCTGCCAGCCAGGTTCAGGAAACGTTCCACACCGCGATCCACAAATACATTGTCAACCAAGAGCAGCACTGGGCGAACGCGAACGACCCGTTGATTCCAGCCGCGCTAACGCCGGCCGTGTCGGGCGTGCTCACGCTGCACAACTTTTTGAAGAAGCCGCAGTTGCACGTTTCGAAAGAGCCTGTTGCCGCGAAGATTCATCCCGGCGGGCGACCCGCAATTACATTCAGCGACGGGACTCACGGACTTGCTCCAGCAGACTTCGCAACCATCTATAACAGCGTCAATGCGGGCGTTACCGGAAACGGAATCACCATTGGAGTGATTGGCCGCAGCAATTTGTATAACGTCAACTCCCCCGCCCAGGATATCGGAGAGTTTCGTTCCTCTCAGACTTTCAATCTTTGTTGCGGAGGCTTCAACATTGTCCTGAATGGGCCCGATCCCGGCGACCTCGGTGGCGGCGAAGAAGGCGAAGCTACGCTGGATACCACATGGTCTGGAGCGGTAGCCCCAGGCGCAACCGTGGACCTGGTGGTCTCTGCTTCCACGAATACCACTGACGGAATCGACCTCTCCGAGATATTCATCATCGAAAATAATCTTGCCGACGTCATGACAGAAAGCTTCAGCGGTTGCGAAGCCTTCTCTACCAGCTCCCAGGCCGCCGGTGTATCGGCCCTGGCCGAGCAAGCGGCTGCCCAAGGCATCACTTATTTCGTCTCCGCCGGCGATACCGGCGCCGAAGGATGCGACGATCCAAATGCTGAGACCGTAGCCACTGGTCCTGTGTCAGTCAACCTGCTCGCCGCTACACCGTTCAACGTAGCGGTTGGCGGAACCGTTTTCAATGAACACGGACAGCCCGGCCTCTACTGGAGTACCAGCAATACGAATCAGGAAAGCGCGCTCTCTTATATTCCGGAGGATGTCTGGAACGACAGTTGCCTTGCCACGACGTGCGGCAGCAACGCCAACATCGCCGCCGGCAGTGGCGGAGCCAGTACATTCTTCAGCAAGCCGTCGTGGCAAGCCGGAGTCACTGGAATCCTCAACGACAATACGCGCGATCTTCCGGATGTATCGCTGTCAGCCTCGGGCCATGATGGCTACGTCCTTTGCCTGGAGGGCTCCTGTCTGCCCGACGCGCAAGGAAACTTTTTCCTTTACCTGGCGGGCGGCACATCTGCCTCAGCACCGTCGTTTGCCGGGATCATGGCACTCGTCGATCAGCATATGGCTAACCTTCTTCCCGGCCTGGGTCCAAGGCAAGGCCTGGCCAACTATGTTCTCTATCAACTCGCGGCCTCGGAAAACGCAACTCTTTCCGCATGTAACGGATCCGGCACCTCTGGCTTGCCGGCCAGCACTTGCATTTTCAATGACGTCACCGTCGGCAACAACGCGGTGCCTGGCGAGTTCAACTACGGCTCTATAACCGCACAGTACCAGGCGGGCGTAGGTTATGACATGGCCAGCGGACTAGGCTCAGTCAACATCGCGAACCTGGTCAATCAGTGGAGTTCCGGCACGGTTACCGCAACCAGCACCTCACTGCTGCTGAACAATACCAATACGGTTAGCGTTAGCCACGGTCAATCCGTGAGCGTGAACATCTCCGTCACTCCCAGCAGCGGCACCGGCATTCCAACGGGCGATGTCTCGTTGCAGTCGAGCAATGGGAACGCTTTCGCTACTCAGAATGGCTTGGGCTTCTTTCCCCTTAGCGGCACCGGCACTGTTGTTTCTTCAACGGACGTACTCCCGGGCGGCGGGCCATACAACGTCAGCGCTCATTATCCCGGCGGCGGCAACTATGGCGCTAGCGATTCTCCGCCAGTCTCGGTTACCGTGACTCCGGAGTCCAGCACAACAACTCTTTCCGTGCTTACCGCGGATGCCCAGGGAAACCCTGTTCCCTTTCTTGGCGGACCTTTCGGGAGCTTCGCTTACCTGCGCGCCGATGTAGCGGGCCTCTCGGGACATGGCACTCCCACCGGCACTGTCACTTTCGCCGACACTTTCGGTTCGATTCCTGGCGGAAGCATTTACCAGTTAAATGGCGGGGATCAAATCAACAATGGGAGCAACACCGCGACTCCCAACGGAGTTCTTAACTTTGATACCGGCACGCATACTATTTCAGCGAGTTACAACGGAGACGCCAGCTTCAACCCCAGCAGCAGCACGCAGCTTTTCACATTCACAATTCAGCCCGGCTTTTTTGTCACCATGCCGCCAAACCAATCAGTGATTGTTTCCGCGCCCGGGGTGTCTGGTTCAACGACAGTTGCAGTTTCCTCTTCAACCGGATTTAGTGGGACCATTACTCTCGCCTGCTCAGGACTTCCTGCGGGCGCCGCCTGCGTGTTCAGTTCTTCCTCAATCAAGACCACAGGAATTGCGTCAACCACTGCTTCGACGATCACTGTCACGACGAGCAACGGGGCTAAGGCGATGCTGCGGCCTTCTATTCGTCCGTTTGCGACAGGATGGCTCGCGTTGAGTAGCTTGATGTTCTTTTCAATTGTGCTGATCGGCGTGCCGGGAAGAAGGCGCGTGCCTTTACTTTTGCTTTCACTCTTGACGCTGATCCTCGTAATTCCCGGCTGCGGAGGCGGAGGAGGAAGCAGCACGCCGCCCCCTCCGCCCCCGGTACCTGCAACGCTCGCGGGAACTTACAACATCACCGTCACTGCGAGCAACGGCCCCATTACTTCCACCACAGGTTTCACGCTGTTCGTGCAATAACCTCTTTGACTGGAATCCGGTGCTGGCAGTGGCCCAGCTCGTGTGGAACGGACACTCCTGTCCGTTGCCGGTGACCTTGCCTTTGATTTTGATTCTGCTCCTGGTGGGGGCAGTACCTCGTTGCAACAAAGTAAACACCAACCCATGGAGCTCTGGGAAACTGGTGTAGGATTTATTCGCTCCTACCCATCACCCATGAAACTATCCCAGATCGCATCCTCCCTGCACGCGCGCTTAGAGAATGGAAATCCCGACACCGAAATCAGCGGCCTCAATGGCATCGAACAAGCCGGCCCGGCGGAAATCACTTTCGTTGCTAATCCTAAGTACGCTGCGGCAGCTCGGCTCACCAAGGCCGCAGCGGTCATCGTGGCCAAGGATTTTCCCGTCATTCCGGCTGCCACTCTGCGCGTCGAAGATCCCTATCTCAGCTTCGCGCGCGCTCTCGAGCTTTTTCATCAGCCCCTGCGATATCCGCCCGGAGTACACGCCACGGCGGTCGTCCATCCCACCGCCAAAGTTGGACGCGGCGCCCACATTGGCCCTTACGTGGTTGTCGATGAGAACGTCGAGATCGGTGACGATGCCGTGCTGCTGGCGCACGTGGTGATTTATCGCGGGGTAAAAATCGGCGACAATTTCTTCGCTCATGCTCACGCCGTGGTCCGCGAAAACTGCCGCATCGGAAATAACGTGCTGCTGCAAAACGGTGCCGTCATCGGCTCCGATGGCTTTGGCTTCGCTAAAACTTCAGAAGGACGTTGGCACAAAATTCCGCAGCCTGCACCCGTCGTCATTGAAGACGATGTGGAAGTGCAGGCGAACTCGTGCATCGATCGAGCCAGCGTTGGCGAAACTCGCATCCGGCGCGGAGCTAAGATCGACAATCTGGTGCAGGTCGGCCACGGTTCGCAAGTTGGCGAAGACGCGTTGCTCTGCTCACAGGTGGGCTTGGCCGGCTCAACCGAAATTGGTAATCGCGTGATTCTCACGGGACAGGTTGGAGTCGTCGGCCATTGCAAGATTGGTGATGGTGCGATCGTTACCCCGCAAAGCGGCGTCGCGAATGACGTTCCCGCTGCAGCATTGGTGAGCGGCGCTCCTGCCGTCGATCATAAGTTGTGGCTGAAGTATTCCGCGCTGTTGCCGAAGCTGCCAGATATGGCCCGTGCGCTGAGAGCGGCATTGCGCAAGGACTAGGAAGAAGAACTACTAGGAAGAAGAAACATGTGAAGCATCGCCAGGATTATTCGGAACTCCGGATTGCCGGCACTCTTCTGGCAATCCGCTATCGATTGCCGATCGAACTTTCTCCATCAAGCAATCGCGACCGCCGAAATCTTGCGGCTCAATCGGCGGATGAAAAATCACCGTCACCACTCCCGGCCTGATCGCAAATCGTCCCTTCGGCATCACGTAGTGTGTCCCCGTAATGGTTACGGGGACGACCGGAACACCGCACTCCATGGCCAGATAGAACGGTCCTTTCTTGAAAGGCAATAGCCTGCCGTCATACGAACGCTTACCTTCCACATAGATCGTCATGTTCAGCCCCTGCTGCACGACCTGTTTCGAAAGCCGCACGGATTCGATGCCCGCATCGCGATTGCCGCGGTCCACAGGCACCAGGGATCCCATACGCATGGCGCGGCCCAGGATTGGATAGGTGAACAATTCTTTTTTCACCATCACCGAGCTGCGCCGCGGAATCAAAGGAATCGTAATCGGCGGATCAACGTTCGAAACGTGGTTCGACATGAAGATGTAGGTGCGCGATGGATCCAGCTTGTCGAGCCCCACGGTTTGCACCCGCACGCCGGCCAGCCGGACTCCGTTCCAGGCGCCGAACATGAACATCCGGTAAAGCAGGCTGACGTCGCCGCTGATGAAGGTCCAGGGAAAGCCGATCAGCGCGGCAATGGGCGCGGCCAGGGTCCAGAATGCGAGCATCGCAAGCGTGCGAATCATGGGTAAGAGTATGCCTCTAGTTGCTGCGCGACTTACTGCGCGTCTGGGACGGAGCCTCAGCCTCGCCCTTCAGCCATGCTGCCCGCCGCGCCCGTTGCTCTGCATTCACGTTCTCAAGATCATTCAGTTCGTAGAAAGTTTCCTGGCGGCTTCCGACTTTCCATTTCAAGTCGCGCTCGCCGCCGCGGCGTCCACGAATTTTCAGCGAAATTGCATCGCCCGCACTCAGTCGCGCCGTGGTCTCCGACGCTTCCTGACCCGCGGTTTTGCCGTTGATTTCTAAAATCACATCGCCGACCTGCAGGCCCGCGATCTCTGCGCCCCCACCTTCCGTTACGGCGGTTACAGTCATCGGCGCGTCGAAGTTTCGTGAGGCGCTGAATCCAGCGTCGGCGACACTGGTTGTTGATTGCGAGAGCCGCAGCCCAACCCCACGGAAGAAATCATTCCATGGAATCTCTTCTGTGCCGGCGACGTACTTCGTGAAAAACCATCCCAGATCCGCATGGCTCACCGCTTCGGCGGCTTGTCGAACCCCGTCGGAATCAGAAAAAAATAAATGCTTCTTCGCGTAGTTCTGATTCATCCATTGAAAAACTTCGCGCAGAGACGCTTGCCCATGGCTGGCTTCGCGGACCGCCAGATCCAGCGCCACGCCCAGCAACTCGCCCTTGTTGTAATAAGAAATGCTGCGTTCGGGACGCCGGTAATAAGCGTCGCCTTCGAGCCACGCATCCAGGCTGGATTCTTCCGCTGACTGCGTCAGATGCGCCGGACGCCGCTGCAGTTCTCCGATCTGCACCGCCAGGTCCTCTTCGAAATGCCGCTCATCGAGCAAACCGCCACGCAGTTGAATGATGTCGGCAGCGGTGCTGGTGCATCCTTCGCTGAACCAGAGAGCGCGCGTGTAATTCTCCCGCGTGAAATCAATTGGCTCTAGCGTCTGCGGACGAATGCGCTTTACATTCCAGAGATGAAAAAACTCGTGCACCGTCACTGAGGCCAGCGCTTCCGGAGACTTCGCCACCACGTCAGCATTCACAGCAATCGCCGTCGAATAAGAATGCTCCATGCCGCCGCCCGCCGGCCCGCGCGGAAAGTGGTAGAGAAACATGTACCTGTCGTAGGGACGATCGTCCATCCAACTGGTGGCGGCCGCGACGATTTTATGCAGCATGGCGGTTATTTTTGCCATGTCGAAATCGGACGGTTGCGCGTCAACTACCACCTGATAGCGAGCGCCGCCTTCTTCGAAATCGTTTTCCTGAAAGTCGCCGATCTCGACCGGCGAATCCACGGCGCGGTCATAATTATCGGCGACGAAAGTATCGCTGTTGGAGCGCAATGGCGTAGCGACATGCCATCCCGCCGGTATCTGGCTGAACCGCAGAGCTATGGGCGAATCTCTGGCGTCGACGGGATACATGAGAATCTGCGCCAGATTTAAAAATGCATGATGAGTATTGAGCTGCGCTCCAAACGGCCCGGGAGAATCCACGAACATTTCATACTGGAGAACCGCCCCGTTTTCCGCGCCCACGATCCGCCACTGGCTCTTATCCAACTGAATTATGGGAAGCGGCCGCCCGGCACGATCTTTCGCGCGTATCCAATTCACGTACTGCGCGAAGTCGCGAATCTGATACAGCGCATTCCACACAGGAAGCTGGAACTGGCGCTCAGACCGGCCTTCGGGCAAGACAATCTGTACTTCTACAAAATGCTTGCCGGGATTGGAGAGTGAGATTGTGTAATCCGTCGCAGCATGGGAGGGTGACAGTAATATTCCCCACAGCAGCGCCCGTCGCAAAATGTGCAACATCGAATGCGCGGGAATCGAATGCCTCATCGGTTCCCTGCCGCGTTCGCCGAATTGGCGCCCGCAGCCGCCAATGCTCTTAGTCGCGCGGGCAGCTTTTCATAAATTCCTCCAAAGCCGCCGTTCGAAAGAATCGCCACCACGTCACCGCTGCGCATTTCAGAAGCCGTGGTTTGAACAATTTCGTCCGCATCGGCCAGTAGACGTACGCGACGCCCATGTTTCTGAATTTCGGCGGCCAGTTCTGGCAACTCCAGCCTCTCGTTCAACGGCACCGCCTCGGAACGGAAGACGCCCGCCACCACTACTTCATCGGCCATCACCAGGCTCCGCGCGAGATCGGCCTGCAGCACGCGCCGTCGTAGCGTGTTCGATCGGGGCTCGAGAATCGCCCATAGCCGCGCGCCGGGGTAACGTGACCGCAATGCTTTCAGTGTGCCGGCGATCGCCGTGGGATGATGAGCGAAGTCGTCGATAATGGTGATTCCATTTACATGAGCTTTCACTTCCAGGCGCCGCTTTACGCTCTTGAAAGTCTTTAGCGCGGCCGAAATTTCCTCTTTCGAAATGCCATACGCTTCTGCCAATGCCGCGGCCGCAGTCGCGTTCCACACGTTGTATTCACCCGCGAGCGGGAACTCGAGATCCATCCAGGCGCGGCCGCTGCGCAATACGGACCAGGATGTTCTATCCCCCTCGAATTTAACGTTTGTAATTTGCCAGTCCGCGCGAGTGCTTGCGCCATAGCGCTCGACCTTGCAGAAGGCTTTGCTTATACATCGTTCAAGACTGGCGCTTTCGGCGGCGTCGCCCGACATTCCATCGAAAGCGATGATTAGACCGCGACGGGGGATCAGATTGACTAACCGCTTGAACGCGGTTTCGACTGCCTCCAAATCTTTGTAAATATCGGCGTGATCGAATTCCACTGACGTCAAAATTATGCCGTCAGGGAAGTAGTGCAGAAATTTCGGGCCTTTGTCGAAAAAGGCTGTGTCGTATTCATCGCCTTCCAAAATGAAATGCTTTCCCTGCCCTACATGAAAGCTAGAGCCGAAGTTTTCCGCGATGCCTCCAATCAGAAACGACGGCTGCATTCCGGCCGTATGAAAAATCCAGGCCAGCATTGAGGTCGTGGTCGTTTTGCCGTGGGTTCCGGCGACAACGAGCACTTCCTTGCCGCGCAGAAACTCCTCGTGCAGAAGTTGGGGCAGCGAGCAAAACGGAATCCGCTGGTCGAGTACATGCTCCAGTTCGGCGTTGCCTCGTGAAATCGCATTGCCCACAACCACCAGATCAGGACGAGGCTCAAGATTTCGCGGGTCAAAGGGCTGCGCCACCGGAATTCCCAACTCCGCCAGGAAGTCGGACATAGGCGGATAAGCCGCTGCGTCCGACCCGGTGACACGATAGCTGCGCTGTTTGAGCATTCCCGCGAGCGATGCCATCGCCGTGCCGCAAATTCCGATTAGATGAATATGTTTGTTTTCGTTCATGATGTCACTGCGGATTCCAGTACCCTCAAATTCACCTGCCCTCCGTGCACTTTCAACTCAGCTCGCACGCCAAACGGCAACGTAATGTTTCCCGCCGTCACGTGGCCCGACCGCACTCCGTACGCTATCGGCACCCCAAGCTCGCCCACAATCCGCAATAACACTTCCTGCAGCGTGTATCCCTGATTCTCCGTCTGAAGGCAATCCCGCATCTCTCCAAACGCAATGCCCCGAACTCCTGTCAGCTTGCCGGCAAGCTTTAATTGCATGAGCATTCGATCGATCTGAAACGGCTTCGCCGCAATATCTTCCAGGAACAAAATCGTTCCTTCCGTGCGAATTTCATAAGGCGTTCCGAGCGACGCAACCAGAATGGAAAGGCAACCCCCGTAGAGAACTCCTTCCGCCGCTCCGCTCACCAAACCAGTGGCGCCGGAACCCGCGCCCAGGTTCGGTTCCCAAGGTGACGAACCGACCAGCGCTGCCTGCCACGAAGGCAAGTCAGTGCCATCTTCACGAGCCCAATCCTTCGCAACCATCGGCCCATGAAAAGTTATGAGACCAAGCGCGTCGTGAAGATAAGTGAGCAGCGCGGTCAGATCGCTATAGCCGACGAAAATCTTGGGATGTTCCTTAATTTTCTTCCAGTCAAGCGCCTCCAGTAAGTAATTGGAGCCGTATCCGCCGCGGGCGCACACAATCGCGTGTACGTCTTCGCGCTTGAACATATCCTCCAATTCGCGGGCCCGCCGTTCGACCGATCCCGCAAAGTAAAGATCCTGCTCCAGGATTGAATCAAAATAAAACGGACGGTAGCCCGCGCGCCGCAGGCCTTCGCAACCAGCTTCCAGTTCACTGCGCTTGACATTGCTGGCGGGCGCTACGATGCCGACCGTATCGCCTGGCCGAAGAGCAGGAGGTTTGATGCGCGCAACTGGAGGCGAAGACATTCAGTAAGAAGCCAACGTGAAAAAGCGGTCTGTAACCGGACTCGAATCGCGAATTAGAATTGTAGAAGCATTACCCTTCAGCCGACAAAAAACTCTCCCTCACAAACCAGCCGCGCCGTCCCGCGAAGAAATACCGTATTCCCTTCCTTGCGCACAGTCTGCGTTCCGCCGGGAGCGTGCACTCGAACCGGGGATTCCGCCTTGCCCGCCGCTATGGCCGCCAGCGCCGACGCGCAAGAACCTGTACCGGAAGATTGCGTCTCCCCCACTCCGCGTTCGAAGAAGCGCGATCTCACGTCATGCTTTCCATCGATGGCAACCATTTCGATGTTCACGCCGTGCCTGAATTCAGAGTTACGCTGGATCTCCGCCGCCCGACTCTGCCACCCCTCAGCAAAACTTTGCACGAAGATTACATAATGCGGATTTCCCATCGAGACCGGAATACCTCGCACTTCCCTGCCATCCGTCCGCACCGCCAGTTCCGGTCCGATCTCACCCCGGCCCATCTCAATCTCAAACTCATATTCTGGGCTCTTTCCTCCGGTCCGCACGCAGGTCTTCAGGCCCGCTCCAGTTTGGATGGTGATCTTTTCCTGCTCGCGCTCGGAGTCGAGCACGGAGTCGCGCTCGGAGTAAAGATAAGCGGCCACGCAGCGCGTGCCATTGCCCGAAATCTCCGCCTCTGAGCCATCCGCATTAATCAACCGAATTTCAACGTCCGCCTCTGCGTGCGCGGACATCCACTCGACGCCATCGGCGCCAACTCCATCGTGCCGATCGCAAATGCGTTGTGTAAAGGCTGCGATGTCAGAAGAAGCGAGTACGGGTTCGGCCCGCGAAATATCGATCAGAAGAAAATCATTCCCGCAGGCGCTAGCCTTCACAAACGGAATCCCAACGCTTTTAACGCTCACTCCAACTCCACCGGGCCCAGCGAAGTTGCATTCCCCAACACAGTTGACGCCTTCAGTTCTCCCAGCAATCTCCTCTGTTCACGGTTGCAGCCGGAAACGTCAAATTGAACCCGCACATGCTGACCCGTGCTTCCGCTCAGAACATTTTGCATCATGCGATGTTGTCGCTCCAGGATGCGGTTGACCTCCTGGCTGATTTGCTCCACGCTCGCTCCTGTAACTTCGTAACAAACCAGCAAGGTCTTCACGTTGAAAGTTCGCTCGGCATAACCTAGAGCAAAGAGCGCGAGCAAAACCACTCCCGTGGCAAAAGCCGCAGTAACGTAAAGTCCGCCACCCGCGGCCATTCCCACCGAAGCGACTACGAACAACGTTGCAGCGGTCGTCAGACCCGTGGTCAAGCCCCGGTTATGCAGGATCGATCCGGCCCCGATAAATCCGATGCCCGGAATAATCTGCGCGGCGATTCGCGCCGCATCGGAGGGCACGCCTGCCAGGCCAGTGGAGAGAATGGTGAACATGGCCGCGCCAAAGCAGATAAACATATTCGTGCGCAACCCAGCAGGACGATGGCGCAGTTCGCGCTCCAGTCCGATGATGCCGCCCAGAACCGCCGCGAGCAACAGCCGCGCCAGAGAGGTAGTTACAAAACCGCTGGCCATCTCGCCATGCAACAACTCGAAAATGTTGCGCCAATTCATCGGTGCGATCGGAAGTTTCGAACAGAACTCAGATGGCCGGATTTTATCATCGGGATATACCGTCGGCGGCGGACTTCGCCGTTAACCTGCGTGATTACCGTCCCTGCTCGTGTGCCGCTACTTTACTTTCTTCCACGGAAAATGACCGCGGGCGGCTGACCGGTAGTGTGAATTTCGACGAGGGCCGGTAACTGGTGATCTCTTGCCGCCTTCCAAACCGGATCGCCCTCAAACCCAACCGCATAGTCCGCGCACTGTGCCGGGTCTGCCAGTGCATGTTCCCACAATCCTTCCGGGTCAGCGGGCTGTTTCCACGTGCGATGATTGCCTTCGTTGATGACCCGCCGCAACGGAATGCCCGCCTGCTCGAGCGCTCCGACGTGCTCGCCTAAATACATCAGGAGCGTGGAATCCGCAGGCAACGAGTTTAGCCAGCTGGCCACTTGCTTATCCAGTGCGACCCGACCACGCGAATTGATTGCGGCCTCGCGAAAACAGATCGGATCCGCGCGCCAGACGCCGGCGTAACTTTCGCCAGCGAGAACCAGAGCGCTTACTACCACGGCGGTATTTGTCCAGCGAGTTAAAAACCCGCGCGCTAAATCGACTTTTGCAACTGACTGCAGAACGAAAATAATTCCCAACACTCCAAACACCGCGAACGCTGGAAGCAATTGCAGTCCGTAGCGGACGTTGTAATAAGAGAATGGCCACCACGTCGGCAGAAAAATCGGCACACTCCCGTAGGCGACTGACAGGGCATAAAACGGCAGCGGAGTCCAGAGCCATAACGCAGCGCGCCCGCGTCCGCTAAGACCCGCGGCCAAACTTCCTAAGAGCGCCAGGGCCAACCAAAGCCGCCCCAGCCAGTTCGCCTCGGAGACGTTTAACTCTGCCGCTTTCAGAAAATAAGAAGTGGCAGCCCACAAATTTCCTTTTGCCGGATTCACGGTCGCGGTCTTCTGCTCGATCGCTCGCGCCGAGTAAGGTCCATTGGCAAACTCCAGCGGATTCCGGTATACCGCGGCGTTGTATGCCAGCCACAGCACCGGAGCAATCGTAGTCAGCAAAACAAACTTCAGCAGCGTCAAGCGAGACGTTTGAACGGCGAGTTTAGGTTCGCCTGGAAAAAGTTGGAAGCTAACGATCACAGCGCCAACCACCATCAGAGCAGCTAAGAACCATCCGTCGTAGCGCGTCCAGCAAGCTGCGGCCAAACAAAGGCCGCATTTCATGAGAGCGCGCGACGCTTTCTCCTTGCCCCGCGCGAACTCTGCAAAATACGCGACTGCCCAAATAAAAAATGCCATATACAGCGACTCGCCCATGGCCGTCGCCTGCATGTAGATGAGATTAGGATTCGCGCCGTACACCAGCGCCGCCACCCAGGCTCCGACTCGCCCGACGCCATCTGCTTCCCCGTCGCGGCGCAGCGCCGTACGCACCAGACGAAATATTCCGAGCACACCAAGAACATAAGCAGCCATCGACGGAATCGAACCGCCCGAACCGCTCTGCCACATCTGCTTCGATACGATAAAGGGCAGAATCAGCAGATGCGGCAGCGGCAGCCACACCGTCCCTAATTGCAGCAGCCCTGGGGTTTTTGAATCGAAGATACGGCGCGCGATATTGATGTGCGCTACCGCGTCGCCATATAACAACACTGCGCCGTCCCGGTTATAGATGAGAAAGGAAAATACCGAGACAAAGATCGCCAGCCACACCAGACGCACAATCTCAGTTTCTGAATAGGTCTTCGGAGGAGGAGGTTGCGGCTTCATTCGAGGTGGGTAAGCTCGCGAAAAATCTGGAAGCGTTCGTCAATTTTTTCGCGGGTCAGCGACTGCAGCCGTTCGGTTCCGAAACTTTCCACGGCAAACGATCCCATCACGCCACCATAGAACAGAGCCCGCTTCAGCACTTCGCGATTCAAATCTTCCTGGGATGCCAGGTAACCCATAAATCCTCCCGCGAAAGAATCGCCCGCGCCGGTGGGATCTTTCACTTCATCGAGCGGCAACGTGGGCGCGCGAAAGGGATGGCGTCCAATACCAAATGCGCCTTCGCGAAAGAAAATTGTCGCGCCATATTCCCCGTGCTTGATCACCAGAGCCTGCGGACCCATGGCCAGCACCTTTTGCGCTGCGCGCGGCAGGTTAGTTTCCTTCGCCAACATCTTAGTTTCAGTGTCATTGATCAGCAGGACATTCACCAGTTTCAAGGTTTCGGCGAGTTCCGTGCGCGCGCCCTGAATCCAGTAATTCATGGTGTCGCATCCCGTCAGCTTCACGCCGTTCATCTTGCGGCGCACATTGGCTTGCAACGTGGGTTGAATATTTGCCAGAAATAAATATTCGGTGTCCTCGTACTCCTTGGGAATTTGAGGATGGAATTTCTCGAACACATTCAGATCGGTGAAATTTGTTTTGGCCTCGTTCAGGTTTTCGGCGTAGGAACCGCCCCAGCGAAACGTCTTGCCCCCTGCGCGTTCAATGCCGCGGGTATCGACGCCACGCTTCTTAAGTACGTTCTCGTGCTCCGGGCCGAAATCCTCGCCTACCACGGCCACCATGCGCACCTGCGTGAAATAGCTGGCGGCCAGCGAAAAATAAGTCGCGGCCCCGCCTAAGATTCCTTTCACGCTTCCCGAAGGGGACGTGATGTCATCAAACGCAACCGATCCGACAACGACAATGCTCATCTGAAATTTAAGCTCCTGGGTGGCAGTGGTCAGTGACTGGTGCTTTTCACATACTTCCCGATAATCAATTTCAACTTCTTTCGCGCCGCCGGCGGAATCTTTTTGGGATCGGTCATAATCGCGTGCGCCAATGCCGACCCGCACTTGCATGATCGCTGGCGCGGCATGGCAGCTACGGTCTCTCGCAAAACTTTCGTCGCGTTCTCCGCGTTCTTCACCAGGACGGCCACAATCTGATCGACGGTAACCGAATCATGATGCGGATGCCAGCAGTCGTAATCCGTGACCATCGCCACCGTGACGTAGCAAAGCTCCGCCTCGCGCGCCAATTTTGCCTCTTGCAAGTTAGTCATGCCGATCACATCCATGCCCAGCCCGCGATAAACATTGGACTCTGCTCTCGTCGAAAACTGCGGGCCCTCCATGCACAAATAAGTTCCGCCATGCCTGCCGGTCACGCCGACTCTCTCGCACGCAGCCTCGACCACTCCGGCCAGTTCGCCGCAAACCGGATCCGCAAACGCAATGTGGGCGACCACTCCGCCCCCAAAAAATGTGTCCACGCGATGCCGTGTGCGGTCGAAGAACTGATCGGGGATCACAAAATCCAGCGGCTTATGTTCTTCTTTCAACGAACCGACGGCCGATACCGAGACGATTCGCTCCACGCCAAGTTGTTTAAAGCCATGAATGTTCGCGCGGAAATTCAATTCGCTCGGCATGATCCGGTGGCCGCGTCCGTGCCGCGCCAAAAAAGCTACCTTGCGGCCTTCCAGCAAGCCACACACGTAAGCATCCGAGGGCGCCCCGAACGGCGTCTTCACGCGCACTTCTTTTACTTTCGTCAGCCCCGGCATCGCGTAAAGACCGCTGCCGCCGATAATTCCAATCTCAGCCTGTGCCACCCAGCCTCCGGAACAGTCCACGCTTCGGTGCGGAACTCGCGATTATACAGGACACGATTCCACACCTGCCGCGCCGGAGCTATTTGTTTCTAACTTCTATTTTTAACTTCGGCATAACTCCAGCCGAAGAACTACTCTGCCCGTTACAATTCCTTATGAAGCTCCCAGCTCTTTTTGCTCTGGCGCTCTCAGCGTGCCTCGCGCCTGGGCAGAGCGCTCCGCCAAAGGCCGTGACGGTTCCCTTGATACTCGACCACAACCGGGTTGTGATTGACGTCGGCCTGACACTCGCCAACGGTTCGAGCCAACGCGTCCGCGCCTGGGTTGACAACGGTAACCCCGATCTTTATCTCTCCCGCCACGCCGCAACGCTGATGGGACTTGCCGTCGTCTGTGGAGAAAAAGAGTGCACCGCGCCTCCGCCCGCTGAAATCACAATTGCCGGAATGAAAATTCCGCTGACTGGGATAAAAGAAGCGAGGATTCCGCTCAAGCCCGTTTCTGCAGCAGCCGTTATGGCTTCTGGCATGACGGCTGAGATCAACATTCCATCGACGATCTTGCGCAACTACGACGTTCTCATCAATTTTCCCGATCATGAATTCACGATTAGCCCGCCCGGCAATGTGAAATTCAGAGGCATCAAGGCGAAAGTCATCGTGAATGCGGAAAGCGGCCTCATCCAACTGCCCAGCGTAGTTGAAAACAAAAAATATAATCTTGCGCTCGATGTGGGCTCATCCATCAGCTTCTTGTCAGGAGAATTGTTCGACAAACTCGCGGCGGCCCACCCTGACTGGCCACACATGACCGGAGCTATCGGCCCCGCGAATCTGTGGGGCTTACAGGACGAACCGAAGTGGAAGCTGATGCGCATCGATCGCGTGCAGTACGGCCCGCTCTTTCTCACCAATGTCGTTGCCGTCGACCTGCCGGAAGCTGGTCTGCCGTTTTTCGAAGCGAAAAAGAGCGGCGGCATTCCAGCCGCTGGATTGCTCGGCTCGGAGGCTTTGATGAATTACCGCATCGGCCTAGACTATGCGCATTCCGCGGTTTATTTTGACATCGGCCGCACTTTCAATTTTCCCGACTTCGATGTCATCGGTCTCATCCTTCGTCCCGAGGATGACGGGTGCTTCACCATTCTCGCGGTCGCCGACTACGACGGAAAACCTTCCGTGCCTGAAGTTCAAGCGGGAGATCAGCTCATCGCCGTGGACGGCATCCCGGTTCGCGGCTCCACGCTCGGGCAGGTTTTGTTGATGCTGGGAGGCGAGCCCGGAAAAGAACGCAGCCTCACAGCGGAGCATGCAGGCAAGCAATTCATTGTTGCGGCCAAAGTGCTGCACTTTTTGGGAGAAACACCTTAGCGATAAACATCAGCGATACACTATTTCGCTGCCGCAAAAACTTCACGCTCCAACGCCTCTGTAGTCGACGCGTCCAAGCTCTCACACACCAACACCGTGTCGCCATGTTCTTCGATCACCACCGCACCTTCTTCCGTGGTCCATGCGTGCCGGCCGTTTAGGGCTTCAATCTTAATTTTGCCATCCTGATCTTTATCTTTAGCGGTCTTTCGCCATGAAGGTTCTGAAACTTCTTCCACCTTCTTATACCGCTGTTGAAGCGCTCGCGCATAAATCTCCGCAAACTCCGAGGCCTTTGCGGCGCTCGACCAGCGCGATGCGTACATCAGACCCAGCGGCGCCGCAAGGTCGCCCTTGGGACGCGACGCATAGTAGTACCCTCCGCGCCACTCCGGATACATTTCGTCCGACAGCTTTTTGCCCGCATATTGCTCAACGAGCACCGCAACATCGAACTCTCCCATGGCGCCAATATCGAACTTCACGTAGTCCTTGAAGTCGTGCTTGAAGTCCGGCACGCGCATGGGCTCAATCTTTTCATCGGAAAGGTATGTCTCCGGCTGCATGATCTGCCGCGTCGTGTGCGGAGGCTTCGCCAGCACTGCCGCGAACGCTTTCTGCTTTCCACCCTTTTGCATCAGCTTTACAACGAAGTTCAAACCGTAACTGTACGGAAATGTCAGCGATTCTCTTAGAAAGATGGGAGCGTCTTTGAATACGGTTGAGTCGTCGGTCCCGTTGGCCATTTGAGATTCCATGGTCTCCACCAGGTCCGGCGAGTCGGAAATCGAACGGCCCACGGGCGCCAGTTCGTACTCCAGCATCATTGCTTCCGCCTGTCCCTCAACCACAGCCTCGCGCGCACTATCGATCTCGTCATTTTCGATGTCGGCAGGCGTGGGATCTTTTTTCATCTCGCCCAGATCCTTCTCGCCCTTCTTCATAAACCGGTTGAGGTTGATCGACTGATCCTGCAGGGCATGGGTCAATTCATGCGCCATCACCGGTTCCTGCTGTTCGATCGGAACCCAGTCCAGCAGGTTGACTGTCTTTGTCTTGGGATCGTAATAACCGGCGACCTGCTCGCGCAGCAACGACACCAACAGCTTTTCCAAGTCGAAATCGCGTGGCAGCAGCCCAAACTTTTTCAACACCAACTCCGATCGCTGCAGCCGTTTCACATCTTCGTCTTTCATGTGCTTGGTCAGGTACGAGACCACTTCGTCGCGGCTGGTCAGCCGGCGCTTCACTTCTTTCTTGATCGGCAGGCCGCTGTGCTTGCTGTCAAAAGCCAGAATCTCATCGATGGAGTGAAACAGTTCCTCCGCCTCGCGCGGCGTGATCTTAACCTCCGGTTTCTGTTGGGAGGTCTTTGCAGCGCCGGCGTCCCCTCCAGCAGATTTGTTATCTTGAGTGGAGCCGACACTCTTGTCCGCCTGCTTTTGACTTTGATCCAAGGGCTGAGTTTGATCTTGCTGCCGCTGTCCTTCGGCCACGCTTAGCAGTCCAAGCAGCACAACCGGCACGAACGCGGTTTGAAGTCTTCGGCAGAGCAACTTAACGGTATTCATTAGCAACGAGTCTACCCTGTATGGCTATACTTTCTTCAAGAGCAAGCATGCTTCAAGGACAAACCTGCTTCAAGGACTAATATGACGACGAAACCTGCGATTAACCTCTGGAGTTCATCCGATCATGCGGCGGAGTATTTGAGCCGCGCCGAATCTGTTCCACACCGCACCGAAGGCGAGTCTGCGCTTCTTGAATTTATTCCCCCGAGCACGCGGCGAATTCTCGACCTCGGCACCGGCGATGGCCGGCTGCTGGCTCTGGTGAAGGGTGAGTTGTCGGAACGGCTGAGGAGCGAAGGAACTTCACCAAGGGTTGAAGCTGTAGCCGTCGACTTCTCGCCGGCAATGCTCGAAGCCGCCGCCAGGCGCTTTGCTGGCGATCCTTCCGTTACGATCAAGATTCATAATCTCGATTATCCGCTCCCCGATCTGGGAAAGTTCGACGCTGTCGTTTCCTGCTTCGCGATTCATCATGTGACTCACGAACGCAAACGAGCGCTTTATGCGGAGATCTATAGTTTGCTGAACCCCGGCGGAGTCTTCTGCAACCTCGAGCATGTCGCATCGCCCACGGAGCGACTGCATGACGAAATGTTATCTCACCTCGACAAGACGCCGGAGACGGAAGACCCGTCCAATAAATTGTTGGACGTCGAAACGCAGCTGCAATGGCTGCAGGAAATTGGGTTTGCCGATGTGGACTGCCACTGGAAGTGGAGAGAGTTCGCTTTGCTGGCGGGCCGGGTCGGTGCGTCCTAAGACCAGTGCGTCCTAATGACGTCCGGCGACGAAGGTAGCCACCGACTCTCCGGCTTCGCGCGTGCCTAACGTTCCGCCGACATCCTGCGTGGTTTTGTTCTGCCGTACTGCTTCCAAAACGGCGGCATCAATCTTTTCGGCTTCATGCGTCAATCCTAAATGGCCCAGCATCATGGCCGCAGTCAGAATCGCGCCGAAGGGGTTCGCCACATTTTTTCCGGCGATGGGCGGGGCGGAGCCATGCACTGGCTCGAACATCGAAGTTTTTCCGGGATGGATATTTCCGCTGGCCGCCATGCCGAGGCCGCCCTGCAGTCCTGCGGCGAGGTCGGTGATGATGTCGCCAAACATATTGTTGGTGACGATCACGTCGAACGGCCGCGGATCGTGAACCATCTGCATGCAGAGCGCGTCCACATACATGTGCTGGGTTGCGATCTGGGGAAACTCGGCGGCGACTTCCTTGAACACGCGCTGCCATAAACCGCCGGCGTGAGTCATGGCGTTCGACTTATCGCACATCAGGACACGTTGGCGCGGCGAGCCGTCCAGCTTTTTGTGACGCTCGCAGTATTCGAAGGCGAAGCGGATGATGCGCTCCACACCTTTGCGCGTGTTGATGTCCTCCTGAATCGCGACCTCGTCCGCCGTGCCCTGCTTGAATACGCCGCCGGCATCGGTGTAGACGCCTTCCGTATTTTCGCGAATTACAACAAAATCCACATCCTTCGGTTCGACGCCTTTCAACGGACACAACGCCGCATCGAGCAAACGCACGGGCCGCACGTTGGCGTAAAGATCCATCTGAAAGCGCATGCCGAGAAGAATCTCTTTGGCATGGATATTTGTTTTGACTCGCGGATCGCCAAAGGCGCCGGCGAAAATCGCGTCAAAGTCACGCGCCAGCATGGCGAAGCCATCACGTGGGACGGTCACGCCATCGCGAAGATAGCGGTCGGCGCCCCAGTCGAATTCGCTGAACTCAACCTTGGCGCCCGAGGCTTGGATAGCTTTGAGAGCTTGCGGAACTACTTCCCGGCCGATCCCATCGCCCGGGATAACGGCTATGCGCTTCCTGGCACTGATTTGCGGGTCCACGGCAGAAAAGTAACACAAGGCAAGCGGAATGAGTAGGTTAGACTTGTGATTTGCTGCCAGCTATAGGTCAGGGAATCGCGGAGAGTTCCAAGTCCACTCCACGCACCGAGGCGACCAAGCGTGAAATCGACGCTAGGGCACCTAGGAAGCTCGCACGGCGGCGTTTAATCCTGCGACGGCACTTGGCGGCCTTCATCGCGAGAAGGCTCTGAGATCGCCGGGAAAGCCTCCTTGTGTTAACTTCTGGCTAAGTTATTGATTTCCGGTGGAAGTCGTCGAATCCTGGTGGAAGTAGCTGATTCTACATAAGAGCGGCGAAATCGTCTGAGGCCGATTCATCGACCGAGTTGAGAGAGTTTCGCCTTCCGCTTCGCTTATAATTGAATTCGAAATGGTGCCCACCCCCCTCCAAGACGCACTTGGCCCGCAGACGGTGAATGTAGCGCGGCCGCGCGATGTGAGCGGCTATCGCGGCGCCATTACCGCCACGCGTTTTGCGGATCCCCAGCAGGAGTTCTCTGCCCTGCTGAATGGTTGCGGGATATACGACCTGGGCTTTCGCGCCAGGATTTCACTTTCCGGCGGCGACCGCGTGCGCTGGATGAATGGCATGGTCACCAACAACATTCGCGACCTCGCTGTGGGACACGGCGTCTATGCTTTCCTGCTGAACCCGCAGGGCCGCATACTCGGCGACATGCAGGTTTACAACCGGGGAGAATCGCTTCTGGTGGAAACCGATCGCAGCCAGGTGGAGAAGGTTATCGCGACCTTTGATCATTTCATCATCATGGACGACGTGGAGCTGGTGAATATCAGCGAGAACCAAACCGCACTCGGCTTGGCGGGTCCGCGGTCGCGAGAGCTGTTGAATGCCGTGGGGATCGCGGTTCCGGAAATGGAGCCGTCGCAGGTGATGACGCCGCAATGCGCGTGCGAGTGCGATTGCCTGGAGTGCACAGTGATCCGTGGCGAAGATGCGCCGCGAGAGTCCTACGAAATTTGGCTCGATCCCAAAGACGTTTATAAAACCTGGCAGGCATTAATTTCCGCGGGTGCCACGCCAGTGGGCAGCGAGGCGTTGGAAATGCAGCGCATCACAGCCGGCATTCCTCTCTACGGCACAGACATTCGCGAACGCGACCTGCCCCAGGAAACCGAACAGATGCGCGCCCTCAACTTTAACAAGGGCTGTTACGTGGGGCAGGAGATTGTGGAGCGCATCCGCTCGCGCGGCAACGTGCACCGCAAATTCACTGGCTTCCTGATAGAAGGTGCGGCGGAGATTTCGGCGGGAGCAAAGATTGTCGCCGCAGAAAAAGAAGTTGGCGAGATCACCAGCGTCGCGGCGCTGCGAACGGGCCCTGACGAGCGAAGGATTGCGCTGGGATATATACGACGCGAGGTTGGAATCCCAGGGCGCCAGGTAACAATTGGAACATCCAGCGCGACCGTGATTCAATTGCCGCTTGAGAGCAGCGCGTCGCGGCTGGTAGACGACGCTGTGCTGCACAAAGTCTAAGAATTAGTTTTCACCGAATTAGTTTTCCATCGCAAGAGATTCATCAAGATCTCGAACCGCGATCTACAAGGACAGATGCCATGGCTGAAAAGAGACAGGATTCTGGTTTCACCGTAACTGACCGTCGTTTATTTACGGAGGATGGCGAGTTACGCAGCGAAGCTCGCGAAGAAGTAGAGATCCCGAGGGCACCGGCGCCGACTCCAGCCGCACCTAAGGAAACTGTGTCCGCCGCCAAATCGGTTGCAGAATTTCCCGCTCAAGACACCGCAACCACAACGACGGAAACCATGCCGCCTCCCCCGACGGCAGCCGAGCAAAGGGCTCAGGCTGACGCCTATCGCGAGTCGTCGAAAGAATTGGATTCGCGCGTAGAACTGAGCGGCCGTTCCGCAAAAGAATTTGAAATGACATTCGAGCGCTTCCTGGCGTCGCTCTATATGACAGCGATGCTGCAGTTGGGATTGATGCATCAGCAGGGGGAACAGCCTCGCGTGGACATCATAGGTGCGCGGCAGACCATCGACACGCTCTCACTGCTCGCGGAAAAAACCAAGGGCAACCTGACTTCCACGGAAGAAACATTCCTGCAGAACAGCCTCTACGAAGTGCGCATGGCCTACGTGGAGGTGACTAACGCGCTGTCGCGTCCGCCGCAGCCCGGAGTTGCCACGGGAACCAAAGGACGATGAGGAAGCAGGCCCGGCCGTGAAGGCTACGCTGACGGTGCTGGGCAGCGGCACGTCAATGGGCGTGCCTACGCTGGGATGCGATTGCGCCGTCTGCCACTCCAGCGATCCCCATGACCGCCGCACCCGGCCCTCAATCATGATCGAGTATGCGGGCAAAGTGGTGCTCATCGACACCACGCCTGATTT
The DNA here is from genome assembly GCA_013289765.1 of Acidobacteriota bacterium. Lineage (GTDB taxonomy): Bacteria > Acidobacteriota > Terriglobia > Terriglobales > Acidobacteriaceae > Sulfotelmatobacter. The sequence continues at coordinate 181,682 of JABCZI010000010.1, read as the reverse complement.
TTACGCGCAGGCGATTCGCGAGCGCATCACCCGCGTGGACGCGGTTTTTTACACGCACACCCATGCCGATCACATTCTTGGCATCGACGATCTGCGCCCTCTGAGTTATTGCCACAGACCGGGGAAGCTGCCGCTTTACGCGCGTCCGGATGCCGCGGCTTTTCTGCGCAGGATGTTCAGTTACATTTTCGACGCGGATTACAAATTTGGCGGCTTGCCGCGGCTGGAGTTGCGGCCGATCGACGGGCCGGTCGAAGTTTTTGGCGCGCGCTTTGAACCGGTGAGGATTATCCATGGCGAAGCGGAAATTTACGGATACCGCTTTGGATCGGCGGCCTACCTCACCGACCACAGCGAGATTCCGGAAGCGTCATTCCATCAACTGGAAGGGCTGGATATTCTTTTTCTGGATGCGCTGCGGCATAAGCCGCATCCCACGCATTCGACTGTCGAAAATTCGCTTCGCATTGTCGAGCGGGTGAAAGCGAAGCGGGCATTCTTCACCCACATCTGCCACGATCTTGGGCATGAGGAGACCAATGCAACGCTGCCGCCGCATGTGCGGCTTTCGTACGACGGGCTGAAGCTGGAGTTTGAAATCTAGTTGGCCACGGATCTCACGGATTAACACGGATAGTACCGCTTCATTCTTTTCCTGACTCATGCAGGTTTTTCACAAACTCGAAGATGTTCCGGGGGACTTCGGCCCATCGCTCGTGAGTGTGGGGAATTTTGACGGAGTGCATCGGGCGCACGCGCATGTGCTTGGCGAAATTGTGCGGCGGGCGCGGAAATGTGGAGGCAAGGCGGTGGCGGTTATTTTTGAGCCGCATCCGGCGCGCATCTTGCGTCCGGATTCAGGACTCAAGCTGCTGACTCCGCTGGCGGAAAAATTGCGCTTGCTCGAAGGCACTGGAATTGATGCGGTTCTGGTGCTGCCCTTCGGGCGAGATCTGTCGCTTATGACGCCGCGGCAGTTTATCGAACGCATCCTGAAAAAGAAGTTGCATGCGCGCGAAGTGCACGAAGGCTACAACTTTCGCTTCGGACACAAAGCCGCGGGCGACGTAAATCTATTGACCCAGGTTGGGCAGGAGATGGGCTTTGAAGTGAAGGTCTACCCGGAGCAGAAACTGCGGGGCGAGCCGGTATCGAGCAGCCACATCCGGAAACTTGTCGGCGAGGGACGAGTAAGCCGGGCGCGACATCTACTGACGCGTCCCTTCGCCATTTTGGGTACGCCAGGGCGCGGGCGCGGCTATGGTTCAAAGTACACCGTTCCAACCATTAATCTCGCGCGCTACGAGGAACTTGTGCCCAAAGATGGCGTCTACATCACGTGGACGCGGGTGGGAACCGAGCGCTTTGATTCCGTAACGAATATTGGGAATCGTCCAACGTTTGGCGCCGATTCGTTTGCCGTTGAAACGCACTTGCTGAACTTTCATACGATTGAACTGACGCCGGAGAGCGAAGTTGAAATTTGTTTTCTCGATCGAGTGCGCGATGAGATCAAATTTCCGTCAGTGGAGGCGTTGCGCGAGCAAATTGCGCGCGATGTGAAGAAGGCGAGAAGATATTTTCATCTGCTGCGGCTGCGATCAAGCCCCGAATGAAAATTGATCGTCTGGCGAAGGCGGGCTTATTAGTCCATAGGTTGAACCGTGACGGGCTTTTCGAGTGAGCTGCGAGTGGGTCGCTGCACGATCACGATGGCGGCGAGCACAAAGACGATTCCGACGGTCTGGATCGGGCGGAGCACCTCTCCTAACAGCATTGCGGCCAGAAGAATGGAGAATACCGGCTCGAGGCAGCTGGCAATGATGGCGCGTGTCGGCTCGAGATGCTGCAGGCCGAGGAAGTAGAGAGAGAAGGCGCAGAGCACAGAGAGCATCGAGAAAACGAAAAGGAACAGCCATTGCGCGGGCACGTAATGGGAGGCGACGATTTTCCATGGAGGATTGATGACGAGCCAGAAGGCGGCGGCGGAGGCGAGCGTCCAGACCAGGACTCGCCAGTGGTCGTAACGGGCCAGGATGCCATGTCCGGCAACGTTGTAAAACGCGAACGAGAATGAGGCGATGAGCGCTGCGAAGATGCCGTAGGCATCCAGGCGAAGCATCGATGTGCGACTGAAAAGATTGATGACGAGGGCGATTCCGGTGACGGCAAGAACGACAGCGGCAACTTTTTGCGCCGAAAGTTTTTGCTGGCGGCGGGCCACCACATAGAGCAGAACCCACACCGGGGCAGTGTATTGCACGATGATGGCGATGGCGACGCTGGTTCTCTGGATCGCAACGTAATAAAAATAATTCGAGATAGCCACGCCGAGCATGCCAAGCAGGGCGCAGTATGCGAGGTCGCGGGCCGGCATCTTAATACGCTGCCAGCCTTTGGAACCTACCAGTAGCGAAAGCAGGACAAGTAGAGAGAATGTGGTGCGCGTCTGCGAGAGAATGAGCGGGTCGATGGGGCGCAGCACAGACGAACTGAGCGGCAGTTTGCCGGTGAAGACGGCGCGTCCCAGCACGGCGGAAACTCCCCAGAGAAGGGCGGCGGAGGCGATGAAGAAATATCCGCGCAGCGGATGTGGAGTGGAACTTTCATGATTTGTGTTAGTGATGTTGAGCCTCGGGGATCGTTTCGATAATCAGGCAGCGGGGCGGAAGTGGTCAAGGCGGCGCCGTGAGGTTGGTTCGTATAAATGCAGCGGCTGAAGCCGCAGTTCAAACTGTGGGCTTTACGGCGCGACTAAAGTCGCGCCCCTTCAAAGCCAAGTCGCTTTTTTCGAGCTAATGTAGTGGTCTACTGATCCACGTATTCGATTTCAAAAGTGATCTTTGCGGTCTTGGCGAGCATGGCGGAGACGGAGCAATATTTTTCTTTCGACAGGCGGACCGCGTCTTCGACAGCCTTTCGCGATACTTTCCCGCCGACGCGGTAGATCAGCTTGATTTCCGTGTAGACGGTTGGTGGCTCGGCGGCGCGCTCGGCCTCAGCGCGAACTTCGAGGCTGGCAAAGGGCTCACGCTTCTTCTGCAAAATGGAGACGACATCGTAGCCAGTGCAGCCGCAGAGGCCGATGAGAACCAGTTCCATCGGGCTATTGCCGGCAGCTTTATCGCCGTCGACCACGATCGAATGGCCGCTGGTGGCGATGCCGTTGAAGCGCTGTTTTTCTATCCAGGTTGTTTTAGCTTCGGTCATCCTGCCCTCTTCTGCGGAATTGCTGATTTTTGATTGCAGATTACTGATTGAGAACCTTTTCTGGCGGTAATTCTTGACGCGTTGAAGATCGCAACCAATTGATTGGCTTCGGATTTGAGATCCTTGAGTTTAGACTCCGATATCAGCCCGGCGTCAACTAGTAGTTCCAGCCAAAAAGCAGATTCGTCGGCTTCTTCTATTACGATTGATAGCTTCGCCAGAAATTCCGCTCGCGACCGAGCACGGCACACGGCGCGATAATTGGCGGCGACAGAGATGCCTGAGCGCAGTAGTTGATGACCGATAGTCCGTCCTTCAATCCCAGGTGGCAAGGAGCGAATCACCTGGATAATCCGCAGTGCAAACTTCTTGCTTCGATCCTTCAGGACCTCAGCCTTATGATCCACCGTTTGTTTCTCCGAAATCAGCAGTCACCAATCAACAATCATCAATCTTCGGGTTAGAGCCGGTGATTGTCTGTGACGGATGTCACAACGTCATTACCTGCGGTTGTCCGTGCTGGGCTCGGGATGAATCAATACACGGAAAAGTTCCGGCGCGGCCTGTTTGAAATGGATTTCAAGTTCGGTCTGGATATCGTGAACGCGGGCGAGGGGCATATCGTCCGAGAGCGTGCAGTGGCAGGAGACGTAGAGGCGGCCGCGAACTTTCTTGATCTGAATATCGTGGGTGTCGATTATTTCGGGAAACTGCCCGGCAGCCTCTTTAAGTTGGCGCTCGAGGCTGGCGTCGCGGACTAGTTCGTCGCCGGTTTCGATGGTGGCGGGCTCGCTTTCGATATGAGTAAGGATGTCGGCGATCTCAGGAACGTCACGGCGCATATCAGCTTCGAGGTCGGTGACCTGGTCGTGCGCCTTCTTGAGGGTCATGCGTTCGTCGAGTTCCACATGCTGTTCGACGTGCAGCTGTCCGGCAAGGTCTTGCACGCTGATATCGTGGACGTTCAGGTTGTGTCGAGTCGCAACGGCGCGAATCCGATCGAAGATATTTTCCGAACGCTCGGCGCGCGGTAGCGGCTGCACGGTGACGTCGGCGTCGGGAAGAATACTGTGCACCGCGGCGGTCACCGCTTCCACCAACTGTTCGGAGCGCTGGAAAGTTACGGTGCGAGCCAGGCCGACGGCGAGATCAGCGAAATAGCGGTTGCCGGCGCGGCGAATTCGTACACGCCCGATTTCAAGGACGCCGTCGACCCGCGAGACCGCGTCGATGATCTGAACGCGGACGCCGGCGGGAGCGGCATCCAGCAAAGCGTCGACGGTGCGGCGCGCCAGCCGCCAGCTCACGGAAACGATCACGCCTGCGACAAAAAGGGCGGCGACGGGATCGGCCAGGCGGAGGCGGTCCAGATGATAAATACGTCCCAGCAGGATCAGCAGCAAACCCAGCACGACGACGCCCGCGGACCAGACGTCGGTAGAGAAGTGCAGCGCGTCGGCTTCGAGGGCCTGACTGTCATATTTGGTCGCGATGCGGGCCAGCGCGCGCGAGCGCCAGTAGTCCACGGCCATGGAGATCAGCATGACGGCGAAGGCCCATACCGAAGGTTCGACCTCAACCCGGCGGAAGAACAGGCGCACGATGGCTTCGTAAACGACCCAGGCGCAGGTGAGGAGAAGCAGTCCGGTTTCGACGAAGGCGGAGAAGTTTTCAACTTTGCCGTGGCCGTATTGATGGTCGGCATCGGCGGGCTTGTCGGAGACTCCGACCGAGAAATAAGTCAGCATGGCCGCAATCAGATCAAGTGCCGAGTGCGCCGCTTCTGTAAGGATTCCGAGGCTGCCGGTGGTTATGCCAACGGCGATTTTTGCGCCCGTGATAAGAAAGGCTGCCACCACGGAATTTCCGGCGACCGCGCGCTTCTCGGCGCGCATGGCGTGAGGCGAGTAAAGGACCGGCGTCCCGGACATCTTGGGATTATCGCTGGTTAGTAAGAATTGCGCCAACGGGAATCAGGGCCCGTGCGAAGAGCAACTGCCGAGCTTCGCTCGACCAAACAGCCGAGGGCGGCTGTTCCCACAGGTGTGTGTTCCTCTAACAAAGGCTCCCGACACGAAGTCACACGAAGGGCCGATTCTCATGCTAGGATGCTAGGTTTGGTAGTCCAACTTCCTGATGTACCAATCCTGGAGGAATCTTGTATGCGTAAGAGTTGGTTGCTGTGTGTGCTTATGGGAACGCTGGCCTGGGGACAGGCACAGCCGGGAATGACGTCCGCTCCCGCTCCGAGTGCTGCCACGAAAGCGCCAGAGCCCGCTGCGGAAGTTCCGGAGAGTGCGGTGGTATTGACGATCAAGGGCGTGTGTCCGGCTCCGGCTGCGGCGGCGAAGACTGGCGCCAGCAAAGCGGCTGCCACGCCAGCGAAGAAACCGGCGGACTGCAAGACCGAGATTACGCGGGCGCAGTTCGAGAAAATTGCCAACGGGATCTCGCCCACGGTCACTCCGCAATTGAAACGGCAACTGGAGCAGGCGCTTCCGCGGTTTATGGCGATGTCGGAAGCGGCGAAGGCGAAGGGACTGGATAAGCGTCCGCAGTTTCAGGAGATGTTGAAGATTGCGAAAATGCAGATTCTGACCACGGAATTGCAGCGGCAAGTGCAGGAAGATGCGGATAAAGTTCCAGAGACAGAAATTGCGGAGTACTACAAGAGAAATCCGGAGGCGTACGAACAATACTCTCTCGACCGTCTATACCTGCCACGCTACAAGCAGGTAGAGACGGACGAAAAAGATGCCGGTAAGGAACCCGAAAAGCTGACGGACGAGCAGCAGAAAGCCAAGGAAGCTGCCGATAAAGCGAAACAAGAGCAGGGCGAACAGGATATGAATAAGCTGGCGGACACGCTGCGGGCCCGGGCTGTGGCGGGAGAGGATTTCGCGAAGCTTCAGAAGGAGGCTTTCGAAGCGGCTGGCACAAAGGTAGAGAACCCGACGGTGAATCTGCCGACGGTAAGGCGGACGGGATTGCCGCCTGCGCACGCCGCAGTGTTTGAACTGAAAGTGGGCGAAGTTTCCCAAGTGATCAGCGACAATGGCGGGCACTACATCTACAAAGTAGTGAGCAAAGAAGTGCTTCCGCTGGACGACAAGGTGAAGACTGAAATCCATGCCAAGCTGAAGAGCGAGCATATGAAGGAAATGATGGACAAGTACACGAACTCATTCCAGGCAGTGCCGAACGAGGCGTACTTTGGTCCAGCTGGGCCGGCCGGTCCGGGTGGGCCGGGAGGAATGCGGCAGGGGCCGCCGGCACGCATGCCGCATCCGCAGATGGCACCGCCGCCGCAAGCGCAACCGCAAAGTGCTGCACCAGCCGCAAGCCCGGCGCAGCAGCCTCCGGCGGGACAAGCGCCTCCGTCGAAGCCGAACTGATGCCGAGTGAGAAACCTGTCGTCGTGGTCACGGGCATTGCCGGAAACCTGGGAACAAGGTTGCTTCCGCTGCTGGGCGATTTTTCAGTGATTGGGGTGGACTTGAATCCACCCCAAACTGATCTTCCGCTGCAATTTGAGCGTCTGGATCTGGGTGAGGAGTCCTGCACCCGCACGCTTTTCGAACTTCTGCGCGACACCTGTCCGGTTGCGGTGATTCATCTTGCGTTCGTGATTGACCCGGTACGCACGGGCGTGCTCGATATCGAGCGGATGTGGCAAATTAACGTTGCCGGCACGGCGCGTGTAATGGAAGCGGTCACTGAGGCGAACCGCACGGCGGAGGCGCCGATCCAGCAATTTATTTTTCCCAGCAGCGTTTCTGCTTATGGCCCGCACTTGCCGGGGCCGGCAACGGAAGAGTCTGTGCTGGCGGCGCACACCCTGCCTTACGCCATTCATAAAAAGCAGTCCGACGAAGTAGTGCAGCAGCGCGCCCCGGCTCTGCGAGGCTGCAGCGTTTATATTTTGCGTCCGCATATTTTTGCCGGGGCGAGTGTGGAGAATTATCTGTTAGGGGCGTTTCGCGGCACGCCCAACGGCAAGAGCGCGCGGGCGGAAAAAATGCGTCGCGAGGGCAGACGCCTGCCGTGCCTGCTGCCCCGCGGACAACAATATCTGGATAACAAGATTCAGTTTGTACACGTGGACGATATGGCGCGGTTGATTGCACACATTCTGCGTCGCGATCCCGAGGCCCGGAGGCTGACCATTCTGAATGTGGCGGGACGCGGGGAGCCGCTCACCTTCGGCCGCTGCATCGAGATCGCGCAAGCGAAACTGCTGCGCGTTCCGGGAAGATGGGCCATGGGGCAAGTGCTGAAATTTCTGTGGAAGCGGCAGATTTCAGCCATTCCTCCGGAAGCGCTGCCTTATATGAGCGGCGAATACATCATGAACACGGACCGGCTGCGAGCTTTTCTTGGCGGCGAATACGAGAGCGTAATCCGCTACACCATTGCGGACGCGTTCGCGGATAGTTTCAAGCGGAGTCCCACTGCGCCGGTTCCCGACGCCCGGGCGTGAGCGAGTCGTTTTACAAATCTTTTACGGATTCGTGACAAGTGCGGCCGGGCTGGTCGAATATTTTCATGGCACCTGTTTCCCTGGGCAGGACTCTTCGCTGCGGGAGCCGACCATGAAAGTTCTCCTCGGTTTTATCGCCAGTATTTCCCTTGCGGTACTTCTTCTGGCCCAGAGCGCGCCGACCACACCCACCATTTCGCAACTTTTCGCTTTTTCCTGCAACAGCAACTTCTCCTCGTGTCCCGAGGGTTTTGATCCAACACTCAGCCCGATCGAGCTTGCCGACGGCAATTTCTACGGCGTCACCTGGTGGGCAGGACAGGGCAGTTCCAACAACGGGGGAACGGTTTGGAAGGCGACCCCGGCAGGGTTGGTGACGGCGCTACGCACGTTTGCATTCGATTCCTCGGGTAAGTTTCCGAACGGCGAGAATCCGGTGATTGGCTTCGCCGCCGGGGCGGACGGAAATCTTTACGGCACCACCGAATCGGGCGGATCGGCCAACGCCGGAGTGATGTATAGACTCACGCCCAGCGGCAGCTTCGAGGTTCTGCACAACTTCTGCACGGTGAATGGCTGTCAGGATGCCGCCGCGCCGATCATTCTGGGTAAGGATGGAAATTTTTATGGCGCCCAGTCTCAGACAGTATTTCAACTCACTCCACAAGGCAGTTGGACTCAGATCTATTCGCTGAGTTCGTCGATTGGAAGCTTTGTGGGACAGCTGGTTCAGGGATCAGACGGAAATTTCTATGGCCCCGCCAGATCCGCCACCGGGATATGTGCCGATCTTCTCTTTCGCCTGACTCCCAACGGGCAGTTCACCGTTCTGTACCGTTTCCCTGAGCTTGAGAAGGTTACAAGCAACATGATTCAGGCCTCCGACGGCAACTTCTACGGCGGCGCCGAGCCTGGCATTTTTAGGCTTACGCCGGCGGGCGGGTTCAAGATTATCCACCAGATGACGCAGGCGCAGGGTCAACCGCCAACGCTCTTGCTACAGGCTTCCGACGGCAATTTGTGGGGGATCTCGACGAACGGTGGAACTGCACCAAACCGTCCGGGCACTCTGTTCCATCTGACTACAGCGGGAACACTCCTGGGCAGCTTGCAATTCAACTGCGCAACCAAGGGTTGCAATCCGGTCGGCTTGGTGGAAGGAAGAGACGGCAACTTTTACGGAAACGCGGCTACGGGCGGCAACGCACCCAACCGCAATCCGCTCGGCACGCTTTTCAAGGTGACCGCGGGCCTGCCGCCGCGGTGAGAGAGTCGCATTATTTAATTCCGCGGTAGAGTCCGGCGATGCCGAAGGTATACGGCGTCCAACTCGCTTCGCGGAAGCCGGCGCGTCGCATACGATCGAGCATTTCCTGGGGCGGTGGAAAACGTTCGACGGAATTTGGGAGATAGTCGTAAGGTCCGCGAACGCCGGAGAGGATGGTCCCAACCCGCGGCAGAATATGCTTGAAGTAGATGCGGTACAAATGGCCGATGAGTCCTTCGGGCTCGCTGAAGTCGAGGATGCCGCACTCTCCTCCGGGCCGCAGCACGCGGGCAATCTCGCGCAGGCCGGCATCGTAATCGGCGAGATTGCGAAAGCCGAATGCGGAGGTGACGAGGTTGAAGTGCTGATCGGGAAACGGAAGAGACAGAGCGTCGGCTTCGATCCAGCGAGGGATTGCGCGGCGGCTGTCCGGCGAACTTTTCTCAAGCGATTTCGATCGGGCGCGTTGCAACATGGCGTGGGAAAAGTCTGCACCTAAAATCTGGGGACGGGACTTCCCTGCCTGTTTACGCAGCGCGAAGGCCATGTCTCCGGTGCCGCAACAGAGATCCAGAATTCTGGCGTCAGGCTGGGTAAGAATCGACGCGAAAGTGCGCGCGGTGCGTCTCCACCACAGGCGATCGATATTGAATGACAGTACATGGTTGAGCAGATCGTAGCGCGGGGCGATGGAGGTGAACATCTCGCGGACGGCCAGCGCCGCTGAGGAAGTATCGCGAGCGCCTTGCGGGGCAGCGCCGACTACGAGTTTGCTGGTTTCGGGCATTGAAAAGAAATTGTTGATTGGTGATTCAGCGATTGTTGATTGAAGATCTAACGCATCAGGGTTGGAAGCGCTCCTCAAATCAGCAATCAACAATCAAGAATCAACAATTTATTTACTCTTTCCCCATCCTCCGCGAGACAATCGCCGCAACTCTTCCACGGCGCCGATCACCACGCTGTCCGGCACATCGGAGGCGATCTCAACTTTTCCAATCTCCCGGGGCAAAACAAAATGCACCACGCCATTTTGGGTTTTCTTGTCGGCCTGCAGGCGAGCGAGAATCTTGCGGGCGCTGACCTTGAGCTCGGGCAGACGGCCCAGGCTTAAGACCGCGTCGGCGATGCGGCCCGCGGTCACGCTATCTGTACGGCCCACGGTGAGAGCGATGTTGGTGGCGGCAATCATGCCCCAGGCAACGGCCTCTCCGTGAAGCAGAGTGCCGTAACCGGTCTCAACCTCAAGAGCATGACCGATAGTATGGCCCAGGTTGAGAACGCGGCGAAGTCCGCCTTCATGTTCGTCGGCCGAGACGACTTCCGCTTTTAACTTTACCGATTGGGCGATCACGCCTTCCAGTTCCACCGGATCGCGTTTTAGAATCTGGGCCCGCTTCTGTTCGAAACGCAGAAAAAGATCGAGGTCTCCGATGATGCCGCACTTGAGGGCCTCGTAGAGCCCAGCGCGAAAGTCGCGGTCGGGAAGCGTACGCAAAACTTCCGGATCAATAAGAACAACGCGAGGATGATGAAACGTTCCCAGCAAGTTCTTCCCTGCTCCAAGGTTTACGCCGGTCTTGCCGCCGACCGAGGCATCGACTTGCGCCAGGACGGTGGTGGGAACCTGCACCAGTTCAACGCCGCGCATGTAGAGGGAGGCAAGCAGCCCGGTAACGTCTCCGACCACGCCGCCGCCAAGCGCGATTAGAACCGCTCTGCGATCCGCGCCCAGGCGGGACAAGCGTTCCGCCAAAGTTTCGATCGTCTTGAGCTTCTTGGCGGGCTCCCCGTTGGGCATCTGAATGACCTGGGGCTTGAAGCCCGCGGAGACCAATGACCGCACGAGCTTTGCGCCCCAGCGTTTTCTGACCGGCGGAACGGTTACGACGAAAACTTTGCTGGCTTGGGGCAACAGTTCTGCGAGCAACGCGCCGGACCGCGCCAATAAGCCATTTTCGATCCTGGCCTGGTAGGGACGTGGCGGGACATGGATGGTAACTTGCGCCATGGGAATTCCATCATAGCCTAGCGCGCCGCGACTTTGATCGGGCGAGCTCAGGAAGTGATAACATTTGGCCGTTTATGAAAGGTCTTCCAGCCGAGACCGATTTCGTTGTGATTGGCGCCGGGGTTGCCGGGTTGCGGGCCGCGATCGAGCTCGCGGACGCCGGGCGGGTGCTGGTGCTGGCGAAAAATGATTCTCTTCGTCCCGATCCCGCCGATGGGATTAGCGCTTCTCTCAGCGACGAAGATGAACTGATTCTCCACTTGAAAGATACTTTGATCGCAGGCGATGGCCTTTGCCGTCCCGAAGCAGTGAAGACTCTGATTGACGAAGCTCCGGAGCGCATCGAGGAACTGATTGCGTGGGAGAAGCAGTTGGAACGGCATGCCAGCAAATTGGTATTCGAAAGCGAACCCTCGTACAGCCATAGCCATGTTTTTCGCGCGCCGGGAGATTCGGTGGGAAGTGAAATCATGCGCGTGCTTCAGGCCAAGGTTCGCAGCTGCAAGAATATTTCCGTGCTCGGGCCCGAATTCTGTACGGAACTACAGAGCGATGGCCAGCGGGTTTCCGGAGTTTCACTGATCAGCGAGAAGGGACTGCCCGAAGAGGTGGCCTGTTCGGCGGTGTTGTTGGCAACCGGCGGGTTGGGGCAACTGTTTCGCAGCACGACTAATTCCCCGGCGGCCACCGGAGATGGCTTGGCCATGGCGTTTCGCGCGGGTGCGGAAGTCAGTGATATGGAATTCATTCAGTTTCATCCCACCACGCTGTACATGAAAAAGGTCCCACACTTTCTGCTGTCCGAGGGGCTGCGAAGCGAAGGTGGATATCTGCGAAATATCGAGATGGATCGTTTTATGCACAAGTACCATCCTTTGGCGGAAATGGCGCCGGGTGACGTCGTGGCCCGAGCCATTATTCATGAGATGGAAGTGAGCCGGGCCAAGGATCCGTTCGTGTATCTCGATCTCACGCACATGAATGCCACACGAGTGCAGAAACGTTTTCCGCGTATCTACTCCACGTTCATGAAGCACAACATCGACATTACGGAGGACGTGATTCCTATTCGCCCGGCGGCGCACTGTTCCATTGGAGGAGTCCGCACCGATCTGGAGGGCAACACCAGCCTGGCAGGCCTTTATGCCGCCGGGGAAGCGGCGTCTACCGGCGTGCATGGAGCCAACCGGTTTCCCAGCAATTCCCTGCTGGAGGCGCTGGTATACGGCTCGCGCGCGGGAAAGGCGATGCGGAGGGAGCTGAAGCACGCACCCAAGGCAGAAAGAAAAGAGAGAAAGGCTGCATCGCAGAATGGGCCGGTGGACGCGGGAATTGAAGAGCTAATTGGCCAGATCCAGGATGTCATGTGGAAGCATGCCGGCGTTGTGCGCACCCGGATTGGAATGGTGGAGGGAAGCAAAGTGCTGGAAGGACTTTCGCCCCGGGTGGCACATCCGCGAACACGGCGGCAGCAGGAAGCCGCTAACCTGTATGTGGCCGGAATGCTAGTGCTGCGTTCGGCGCTCGCACGGGAAGAAAGCCGAGGTGCGCACTATCGTATCGACAATCCCGGCCACGATGACAAAAAGTTCCTGAAGCACTCGGTTGTAAAGAAAGACGGCGTGAAATTTGTCTAAGCAGCTTTCTCGCGAAATGCCAGCGATGCCGCGACGGAGATCAGTAACACCAGAGCTATGACACTCAGAGTCAGCATAGTCGGAACGTGGACGTAATTCGCGAGGATCATCTTCAGTCCAACCAGAACCAATATCAGCGCCAGGCCTGTGTGCAGGAAGCGAAAGATTTTCATTAGCCTGGACACAGCGAAATACATCGAACGCAGGCCTAAAATGGCGAACACGTTCGCGGTATAAACGATGAATGCGTTGAGCGTGACGGCGAGGACGGCGGGGATGGAGTCGAGGGCGAAAAGCAGATCGGTGGTTTCGATGACTGCGAGGACCACCAGCAAGGGCGTGGCGTAGAGTCCGGGATTGCCTTTCCAGCCGCGCACGAAGAAACGACCACCCTGAAAGTCGTCAGTCACCGGCATCAAGCGGCGCAGAGTTCGCACAGCTGGATTTTTCGCGGGATCGACCTGATGCTCGCCCGAAAATCCCAGGCGAATTCCGCTATAGATCAGAAGCGCGCCGAGCAGATAAAGAATCCAGTGGAAGCGCGTGATCAGGCCAACTCCGGCAAAGATAAAAATGCCGCGCATCAGAAGCGCACCGAGGATTCCCCAAAAAAGCACCTTGCGCTGATGCTGTTCGGGCACGGAAAAGTAGCGGAAGATGACGAGGAAAAGGAACAGATTATCCACGCTGAGGGAAAGCTCGAGGACGTAGCCGGTGACGAATTCAAGCGCGATCTGGCGGCCCTGCCAGTAAAACAAAATGCCGGCGAAAGTGGCTGCGAGGGCGATCCACATGGCGCTCCAGGCGAGGGCTTCGCGCGAACGCACGACGCGAGCGCGGCGGTGAAAGACCAGAAGGTCGAGCACCAGCATGCCGAGCGCGAAAACGTTGAAGAGTATCCAGAAATAGAGCAAGTAAGCGCCGTTTGCGGGAATCGATTGCTGATTAGAAATTAAATGCTGGAAAAGAGCAAAGGACTCATCGCGGAGTCGCGGAGAAAATTGCGCGGAGGGCGCGCAGAGAATTTATTTCGGCGGCAGGGAGTCCATTTTGTCGAGAATGCGAATTGTTTCCAGCATGGTCGCGCCGACGATTTCGAGGCTCTTCGGGCTGAGCTTGTCGACGGTGTCTTGCGTGGTGTGCCAGAAAACGTCGTGATAGCCGTAGTTGAAATCGATGAAGTCGGCGCTCGCCACGCCTCGCTTTACGAAGGGAATGTGATCGTCATCCACCGCCAGGGTGCGACCGAAGAAATGCGACTGATAGCCCAGGCGCGTAGCGGCTTCGTAAACCACATCTTCAAGCCACGGAGTTGAATATGTATCACGCTCGATATTAAGGTCGGCATCTCCGACCATGTCTGCCAGAAGGAACGCCTTGATCTTTCTTAGTGTTCCATCGGCTTCCCATTTTTGCGCCAGGTGAGTGATGCCGTAAAGGCTGTCTTTCTCGAAAGGCATTTCCTGCGGAAGACCCCCTGAGCCGTCGGGTTTGATCGCCTCTTCGGCGTCGTCCCATACCAGCCAGATGCTGTAGCCTTCGCGAGGCTTGCCGTGAAGTTGATTGGCGAATTCCAGCAGCAGCGCGCTGGATGAGCCGCCGTCATTGGCGCCTACGAAAGATGTATTGCGCAAGGGGTAATTCGTATCGTAGTGACTGGCGATGACGATGATGCCGTCTTTGGTCCCGGGAAACTTGGCGATGATGTTGTGAACGGGAAGCTTGCCCTCGGGGGTGTCGGCGGTAAAAATATCGTTCTCCACCGTGTCGCTTTTAAGATGGGCGGTGATGTAATCCTCGACTTTTTTGTGACTAGGGCTGCCCAAGGGACGCGGGCCGAAGGCCACGATCTCTTTCAAATACTGCATGGCACGCGCGCCGTCCACTGTAGGCAGGGGAGCGGAGTCGGGGGGGAATGAAATCTTGGGGACGGTAGCGTCGCTGGGTGTAGCTGCTGAGCTTTGCGCTCGCGCGGGAGAAGCGGCGTTGTCGCGGTCGCAGGAAGCGAGGGCCATCGCGAAGGAGAGCAGTAATGTCGGGAGAAAGACTATCTTAATCAATTCAAACCCTATCAACTCAAAACCCTCGAAACCACATCAACTGTACCCCGTACCGCAGATTGAAACCAATTTGTCATCCCGAGGGGCAAGCCCCGGATGACAATCTCATCCTGCCTTTTTCTGTTCACGCGCGCGGCGTTGCGTGGGATGAACCATCCAGGCGATTCCAATGCTGATTCCATACAGCGCCACCATGGGCGCGGCGAAGATGCACATGCTAAGGATGTCCGGAGTCGGGGTGACGATTGCGGCCACAATGAAAATCAGAAGGATGGCATAGCGAAAATTCTTCAACATAAAACGCGCCGTGATCATGCCCATCAATGCGAGGAAGAAAATCAGAATCGGCATTTCGAAGATCAGCCCCATGCCAAGGATGATGCTGAGAAATAGAGATGTGTATTCCGAAATGGTAATCATCGGCTGGAATTGCCGGCCGAAATGAACCAGAAAGCCGAGCGCCTGAGGATAAACCACCTTGTAACCGAAGTATCCCCCGGTACTGAACAGGGCGATCGTGGAAACCATAAACGGGACGACATACTTCTTTTCGTTGCGGTACAGGCCGGGTGAAATGAACATCCAGACCTGATAGAGGACGAAGGGCGACATAAGAAACAGACCGGCCATCGCGGCAATCTTCAAGTAAAGGTTGAAGGGCTCGGTGGGATTGAGATAGACGAGTTTTTCCGATAAGCCGTTGGCGCGCAGCACGTCAATGATGGGACGCTGCATGACATCGTATATGCGCTCGACCTTCCACCAGCAGATGAAAAATCCCACCGCGATAGCGGCGATGGAATAGACCAGGCGGCGACGCAATTCCTCGAGGTGATCGAGGAAGCCCATGGTGGGCATGCCTTCGCGCGGATTTTCTTCGCTGGAACCCTCCGTCGCGGTCTCAAACATGCGAGGCCTGTGAGGTGGAATCACTGGGCTCGGCGACAGGCTCGGGGTGGGAATCCGGAGTTGACGGAGGCGCCGCGATTACGCTTGGTGCTTTCTCTTCTTCTGCGGAAGCCGCCAGAGTCGCAACCGGTTGAGCTGTGTGAGGGATGGTTTCGCCCGCGGCGGGATTCACGCTCAGGCTTGCGACATTGGTGGGCGAAGCAGCGATCGGCGGGGTCTCCGTCTGCTTTTTCTGGACTTCCAGATGGGCAATTTCAGTTTCGATCTGCGACTTGAATTCATTCGAGGCGCGGCGAAGTTCGGCAAGCAAGCGCCCGGCTTGGCGAGCCATTTCCGGCAACTTCTTGGGGCCAAATACGATCAGGGCCAGGAAGAAAATGAAGATGGTGTCGGAAAAACTCATAGCGACATCATAATGCGGCGGGGCCGAGGCGGCAACGCAAGGTGGGAAAAGTCCGACAAATCGGCGTGGAGTTTCGCCGTGAGTTTATGGTTTGCTAGAAGCAACGGCTTCCTTAAGGGGAGTAGGTAGATCGTCGCGAATTTCGACTTCGGCTACGTCCCCGGCGTAGGTTGAGTCGGCAGGCGGGTGGTAGTGCACTACGGCTCGGAGGCCGTCAAGATGATGGCAAAGACTGAAATGATCTGAGCCATACCAGAGAGTATCGGAGAAGCCGGTCGGGAAGCTGCCGCCCTTGTGATGAAAAACGACCGCACTTCCTTCGTGATCGAGGACCAATACCCAAGGTTGGTCCTTGCTGGCGCAGGTGACCGACTGTACCCGCCCTTCGATAGTGTGGGTATCTGCGGGAATTATTTCAAGAAGCGTCTCGCCCTCTGGACGCTGGCTAGAAGGAACACTATTCCAAAGTTCCACTGCCTCGTTGTGATCCGGACCAAACCAGCGACCTGCGACAAACTTGGCGTCGGCTGCCGCTTCCGCGTTCTTCCCAAGCCGCCGCAAAATTTGACCCGTTAAAATGTGGTACCCGGCTAAAGAGGGTTCCAACTCTTCGGCCTTCCGCGAAACTAGGACAGCAGAATCGAGATCATTTTCAAGGACGGCCAGGCGCGCGAGTTGAACATAGGCCGGAGCGAAAAGCGGATTAAGCTGCAAAACCTTTCCCATCGCCGCTCCAAAAGCATTGAGATCGTCGACTTGGCGCGAAGCGCGAAGCGGGGAGAGCATAGTCTTAGCAAACAGCGAAAGGTATCGGGTCCCATCCAACGAATAGGCCTGAGAAAACTCTCCTGTAGCCACGGAGTCGTTCCCTTGGGCAAAAGCGAGGAAGCCCATGTTCTCGTGCGCCAGCCCGAGTTTCACATCATCTTTGAGCGCCTGTTCGAGGAGCGTGCGTGCTCCCTCCAAATCGTGAGTCCACAAGTGAAAGCCACCGAGTTCGGCTTCCGTTTCCGCAGCCGTCAAAGTCCGGGAAGTGAAGGTTCTATCGTCGATCTGATCGGGATCTTTGAGGACAGTCGTGGTATACGTCGGCTGCTGCATGTAGGAGGAGAGCGCTTTGTCTACGGCTTTAAATTCACCGAAGACTTTTTGAAAGGCCTGCTTCTGCTCCATTCCTTGGTCCAAAAGAGCCAGGAAGTCACCGAGTCGCCTTCCGTTTCCCATTCCTGGCTCGTAAGTCAACATGTGAACCAAAGCCCACGCCTCGGCGTAGAACAGTTGATTCTTCGTGCTGTCGAGATAGTAAGGAGACCGCTGGTCCAGGGCGATGAATGTCTCAACCGGGATGGGCGTGCTTCCGCGCAAAGAGTTGACGCGTTCGGTAGGGGCGCCGATGTATGTGCGATGTACCTCGAACCGGGTAAACCCGTAAATTTCAGCAGTTCCCTCGTCGAACCACACCGGCAGCCAGTGCGAATTCATGTGTTCGATGGAATGAGTGTATTCATGGTAGACAACTTGTTTTGCTCCTTCGCGGCCCCAAGTATCCAGGCGCACAATGGCAAACTGCCTTTCCCAGCCGTGGTGATATTCTCCCGCCCGATTCGCTCCTGCTTTCCATATGTGCGGTTCGAGGGCCGTCGCCGTTGCTTCGTCACGAACCGCAAAGATCAGTAACGGTGCGCCGGATTCCAAGCGGGCGTGAGGCAGGTGAGTGGCAAACACATTGCGCATTTGCTCAAACTCGTGGGCCACTTTGCGAGCGTCCCCCGCTCCCGCGTCGGTCAGGACACGGAAGTTGGGGCTGCGGACCTCCGTCCAGGGTTTTTCGCCGGCTGAGGCGGCAGCGGTGAAGAAGACGAAGATCAGTAGGGCAGAAAGGGTAATCCTGATTACGCTACGAAATGGCACATTCCAACTCCCCGGGCGGGTTGCAGAGGCCAGACCAACCCGCGTGTTTGGTGCCCGCCACAATATAGCTGGAGTTCTTCGCCGTCAATAGCTTTTCTAGGGTGAACCTGGTGGGCGACTCTGCTGAGGTGCACCTGGTTGATCGAAGGGGCGGCCCGGCAACGATCACGAACCCTAAGCGTTTCCCTGCGCATCTCATACTAGAGGCGGTTTCGGGAGCGGGTTACCGATGGTGACCATTCGGGTCCGGGACTGTCTAATCTGGTGATATACTGCGTGTATTCAGCGCGGTAGCCGGGGTAGGCCGACTGCCCTCAATCGAAGGAAAATTCACGATGGCACGTAGTTCTCGCCGATCACTCTTCCTGGTAGTTTTGTTCCTGCTTGCTTGCGGCTTTTTGGGGATTCTTTTCGCCCAGCGCACGGGACAGACTTCTTCGCCCTCAAGCGATTCCGACGTCAAAGACAGCTTGAAACAGTTCACTGACGTTTACTCCATCATTGAGGATAACTACGCGGAGGCGGTCAATCCGGATAAGGCTATTTATAACGGGGCCATTCCAGGAATGCTGCACGCGCTCGACCCGCACTCGAATTTCTTTGATCCAAAATCTTACGCGCTGATGCGCGAGGACCAGCGCGGCAAGTACTACGGCGTGGGTATGACGGTTGGGCCGCGAAACAATAAAGTGATTGTGATCTTTCCCTTCACCGGCACTCCCGCTTACAAGGCGGGCATTCATCCCGGCGACGTGATTATTGCAGTCGATGGAAAGTCCACCGAGAACATGAGCACGGGCGATGTAGCCGATCTGCTCAAGGGACCCAAAGGCACGACGGTCCACATCAGCATCTCGCGCGAAGGCGTGGAGAAGCCGATGGAGTTCACGCTGATTCGCGACGAGATTCCGCGCTACAGCGTCGATGTGCACTTTCTGATTCGGCCGGGCATCGGCTATTTGCACGTCACCGGATTTAACGAGACCACGCAGGAAGAGGTGGGCAGGGCGCTCGATGAATTCGGCGATCTGAAGGGTTTGATTCTTGACTTGCGCGGAAATCCTGGCGGCTTGTTGAGCGAAGGCGTTGGGGTCGCTGACAAGTTCCTGAAGAAGGGACAACTGATCGTTTCGCATCACGGCCGCGCTTCAGCGGAGAAGCGTTATGTGGCGCAGCATGGCAATGGGAACCGGGATTATCCGTTAGTTGTCTTGGTAAACCGGCTGACCGCATCCGCCGCAGAGATTGTTTCCGGTGCGATTCAGGATCACGATCGCGGGCTGATTGTGGGCGAAGTTACGTTTGGCAAGGGACTGGTGCAGACCGTGTATCCGCTGTCGGAGAACACGGGACTTGCGTTGACTACGGCGCATTACTACACACCTAGCGGCCGGCTGATCCAACGCGATTACAGCAACATTTCGCTGTACGACTATTATTACAACCGGGCTTCGGAATCCACCGGCAACGCGAACCGCGAAGTGAAACTGACGGACAGCGGACGCACGGTTTATGGCGGTGGCGGCATCACTCCCGACGTGGCGATCCCGCCGGTGAAGAGCAATCACTTTCAGGACACGCTGTTGCAGCACTATGCGTTCTTCAATTTCGCCAAGCGTTATGTCGTGACTCATCATCCGACGAAGAGCCTGGAAGTGGACGATGCTTTGCTGCAGGAGTTCCGTAAGTCGCTCGACGAAGCGAATGTCTCATACACCCAGGCCGATCTGGTCGATAACAATGACTGGATCAAGTCCAACATCAAGGCTGAAATCTTTGTCGACGCTTTCGGCCAGGATGAAGGTATGAAAGTGCGTGCGGAGTCTGACCCGGAAGTGGTAAAGGGATTGGATCTTCTTCCGCAAGCCAAGGCCCTTGCCGACAATGCGAAGCGCATCGTCGCTGAGCACAATAGCGCCGGAGCTTTCAACCGGTAAGTAGGATGAGAGTAATTTCTAAAGGCCCGGAGCGATTCCGGGCCTTTCGTTTTGAAGGTGGCAAGCGTTCTTAGGGCGTTTGATTGACTTCGAGGACTGGCTATGTGAAAATCCGCCCCAATGGGGCGCGAGGCCTTTCGGGCGCCCGGGAGCGACTTATCAATTCCCCTCAGGCTTCAGCGACACATCATCCGGAGTGTTGGCAGAAACTTCAAGACGAGTTCCGCCACAAAGCGGAGCAGGCTTGAAGCCGCTGATCCTGGGACCAGCGATAGCGCTCGCGCTGCTGGCTGGATGGACAGATTGGCGTAGCCGAAGGATTCCGAACTGGCTGACAGTTCCGGGGTTTTTCGTAGGGATTGCGGCGAATGTTTTAATGAACGGATTGGCAGGATTAAGGACTTCCCTGCTGGGTGCCGCGTTTGGGCTGGCCGTGCTGCTGCCTTTTGTTTTTCTGCGCAGCCTGGGCGCGGGCGACTGGAAACTGGCGGGAGCGTTGGGTGCATTCGTAGGCTGGGAAGTATTGGCAAATCTACTAATGGGATCCGTCCTCGTCGCTGGGGTTATGGCTTTGGTGCTGGTGATTTACAAGCGAAGATTCAAGCAAACCATGCGTAATATTGGACATCTGCTGGGTTCGATGTTCATGCTTCGGAGGCCGGGGGCGGAAGTTTCGCTGGATAATCCGCAGTCGTTGAAGGTTCCGTATGGCGTAGCATTGGCCTTGACGACTTTGCTTTTCGGCGCCGGAAAAATCTGGGGAGCGCGATAGCGAATGAAAAAGTCCGAATATACAACGTGGCGTCATTTACTCAGCAGCACGCGGGCCTCGGAGATCGCGGAAACTGCCATGATACTTCCATTGTTCTTCATGATATTCATGGCTGTCTTTTGGTTCGGACAAGCGTTTCGTATTTACGGGACCCTCACCCATGCGACACGGCTAGGGGCAGAAGCTGCTGTAGCACCGGCGTGCACGACGTGCGCCGCTGGGACCGCCGCCGCTAACGCTCAGGCCGCAGTCTACAACGCGCTCGCGGCTGCGCATTTGGATAAGAGTGACCTCGTGGCGTGGGGAGGCGCTTCCCCCAAGTGGACGTCGCCTGCACTATGCATTTGTGGCAGCCCAACCTCTTCGTGCAAGGCCGCGGTATCTTGCGACGGCTCCGTGGCCAATGTTTGTGTTCAGGAAAACGTTCAGCTGTCATTTCCCAGCCAAGGCGGCATGGGCACATGCGGTATATCAGTTAGCGCCAGATACAAACTTCCCTACCATTTTCCCATTCCCCTCACAACATTAGACTTGGGAAACGTGCTTCTGCCAGGGCAAGCGCAAATGAGGCAAGAGACGCAATGATGCCAATGTGTATTCCAAGGTTTCGCGCGCTGGCTACTCTGGGGCGTGGCTGGACGGACGAGCGGGCTTCACAGATCGTTGAGTTTGCGCTTTCATTGCCGTTGTTGGTGTTGTTCGTCGTAGGAATTTTTGACTTCAGTGGAGCGGTTTCTTTGAAGCAAAAGCTGACCAACGCCGCACGAGAAGGCGCGCGTGTGGCGGCCGCCGATCCAGCCAACGATCTTGGCAACGGCAGCGCCAAAATCGCCCCTGATTCGGTCGCTGATGCCTTTCAGGTGGTAGATAACTATCTTGCCTCGGAAAATATCTCCGACTGCGGCCTCAGCGTGGGAACCTTTACGGCTACCGGACTGACTTGGGTTTTTACTGCCACGGGTTCCCCCTGCGGAGCCACCGCCGCGCTGGTGCTCACCATCAATCGGGGCTGCACCCAGAAAGTCAACGCAGTAAATTTGGTCGGAACATGCGTCACCATTCAGTACCCGTACAAGTGGCAATTCGGCAGCGTAAGCAGTCTGGTGGGCGGAAAGTTTACGGGTCCAACCAGTCTTACTACGACCGCCATGGCATTCAACGAAAACTGAGGTACTTCCCATGCTGCCACCCCTAATCCACCGCCATCAAAGTGGCACGGAGCGGAGTTCGAATGAGCGCGGTTTCACTATGGCGCTGGTTGCGGTGGCGTTGCTTTCGATCGTCGCTATGGCAGCACTTTCCATCGACGTCGGAACCCTTTACCAGGCCAAGGCCGAAGCTCAGCGTGCCGCGGACGCGGCGGCCTTGACAGCGGCGCGAGTGATTTCGATTTCAGGCATCACCGGCGATCCCACGAACAAGCGCGATTCGTGGCAGAAGGTTTGCGGCGGGGAGAGCAGCCCCGCGAGCACGGCGGCATTTAACATCGCGCAACAGAATCTAATCGGCGGTAATCCAGCTTCTACGGTCAAGGTGTACTACGGCACAAATAGTGGCGGCGGCACGAACGAGGATTGCTCCGGCGCGAAGCCAAGTTTCGGAGTAAATCCCATTGTCAAGGTGTATGTGCAACAAGCGAAACTGCCCACCTTCTTTGCTCGCGTCTTTTCGCTGATACCCGGAGGCACTTCCTCAAATTCCGGAGTGAGCGCAACCGCTAGCGCCGAAGCCTTCAATCCATCCGACTCGGCCGACGCGGGGGGCAATATGATCCCTGTGCAGCCGCGATGTGTGAAGCCCTGGGTCATACCAAATATCGATCCAAACGGGGGCGGCTTCGTCGCCACCAAAGACGGCTCGATCTCGAACGGCGGAGTTTTGCAGCTTGGAGGGGGTGTGATTGGTGAGACAGTCAATTTGGTCGCGGACTGTGTGCCAGGGGCCGCTAACTGTGAACTCCCGCCGTCTCCCGCTGGAAACATCTACGACAACCCACCTAGGTTGCGTTCGATCGGGTCGCCTCCGGTGCCATATTTGGAATACGTCCCGGCATTAGTTTCAGGTACCCCCAGGGCGGTTCCTTCGTGTTCGCCCGCAATTCCTGCCACTGGGTACCAGCCAGCGATCGCGGGATGCGATCAGAACACGGTGTACGCCTGCGGCACCGTGAACGGCTCGCTCGTCGACCTGACCGAGAATCCCGTGAACC
The DNA here is from genome assembly GCA_013289765.1 of Acidobacteriota bacterium. Classification (GTDB taxonomy): domain Bacteria; phylum Acidobacteriota; class Terriglobia; order Terriglobales; family Acidobacteriaceae; genus Sulfotelmatobacter. The sequence continues at coordinate 158,876 of JABCZI010000010.1, read as the reverse complement.
CACCGGGTACAGGTGATACGTCTGAAGCGACGCAATGTCTAATCCATCAATCCGCGGGACCAGACACGCTAGTGACAACAAACGCTAAAGGTACCGTGTTCCCGTTTCAGATACAGGCCGGCAGCGGCAATCCTCTGGTCGGTGCCGGTGTAAGTAGCGGCGATGTCATAACCTCAAGCAATTCCATCGTGACCTTGCCGATCGCCGACTTCAGCAGTGGACCTATGGCGGGCACCCAACCCTCAGTAACGATCACAGGCTTTCTGCAGGTCTTCATCAATAGCGTGGACACGACTACTGGAAACGTGACCGTAACCGTGATGAACGTCGCCGGATGCAGCAACAGTGCAACGAATCCGCCCGTATTTGGGACTTCTCCCGTGCCGGTGCGGCTGATCACGCCACCGTAATCTCGAAGAGACTCCAGAAACTTTAAGGATTAGTCCGGAACGTTGCTGTCGGAAGGCTTTGGCGCGGGTGAACCAGTTGTTCCATTCGGGTCATCGGGTGAAGGAATCGGCGGCGAGGATCGCACTGGCATTACTTGGGACGCTTCCGCATCTTCGTCCACTACGGCCTGATTTTGAGCCATTGCGGCAGACATTGCTCCGTCCGCACGCGGGCTGAGAATGACGCGGTCCAGAGCCTGAGGATCGGTTGTCGAACTTAGAATCATGAAATTGAACTTCGTGCCGTTCAGCAGATGAGCTAGAACTTCGGGCGCCGGGCCCGGACCAAAGTCGGCGGCTACCTGGTCTTGCTCCGCGCCAGCGGGAATTTCGATTTCCGCTCCAGTGCGCTCATGGATTGCAAAAAGAATTTCCGAAAGGTTGGCTTTATGGGAACTGACTGATAGCAGTCCATTATGAAACGAAACTTCCAGCCGCGGATTCACGGCTCGCGATGGGGGCGCGGAAATCTCCACGGGTTGAGTGGAATAATTTGCGTTCACTAGAACAGGCCCGGAAGGAGAGTGGACGGCGGCTGATCGTGCTCCAGCACGTCCGATCTTCAGCATGATTGTGTTTCCCGCCGGAAAAACCTGGTAAGGTTGCGGGCCGTTCAAATCCAAAACAATGCGCGTGACTGGCGGGTCCGAGGAGAACAAACCCACTCGCAGGTTCTTCACTTCCGCGCGATTTACGAAAAGGTTGCGGAGTTGAGCGCTGGGACGAGCGTTGACGAAATCCACTACCAGGCGGTCGGGACCGCTCAAGAGATTGGTTTGGGGAACAATGCGCTCGCTGGCTTCAATCTCAATCTCGACTTGACCCGCGGCGCGAAGCACTTGCACCCGGCGGATCGAAGGCGCGGATTGAGCCTGAGTCGCGAGTGACGAAAGGCAAAAGAATCCAGCCGAAAACACCAAAGCGGCAGCGGCTCTGAGGGAGAAATGCATACTGTTAGATTTGTGCAGTTGAGCTAGCGCGATTCTAGCAGCGATTGCGAAAGGATCTGCGTACAGAGGTATTACAACCTTAGATTACCCCCAAGTCCGACGCTTCATTTGCTCAGCGGGGTGAGCAGGATGGAGAGGCGGTCGGGCTGCCCGGAGACGGGCTCCAGGTGCGGGTTCTGCTCGCCTTCGTGGTACGAAACGGAATAGGTTTGATAGAACTGGGCGTTTTCAACCAGCAGTTCAATGGGCGCTACGGTTCCTTGCGCAGCCTTTAGCGCGGCGCGAATGATTGCGGGGGTCCATTTACGACCGTTCACTGCAATCAACGTCATGCCTGGGCCGATTCCCGATTGATAGGCGGGAGAGCCCACAATCACATCATTAAACTTGCCATCTTCAGCGAGAGTGAATCCGAGCGAATAAGAAAAGTCAGCGGACTTGAACAATTTTTCGATCGCCTTGCTGAAGACATTTGGCTGATCGTTGTATACGAGTTTCCACCCGTCGCGCTCGATCCCGCCCAGCGGCGCGTGGGGGACGGTCGAACTTACACGCTCCCCAAGCAGCTTCCCCCAATCATACGGAGCGACGTCATTGAGTGCATGGACCACATCGTCAAGCGTGTAAGGCACAACCATTGGCGATCCACTCTGTCCGCCCTCGAAGCGGCGGCAGAAATCGTCGAGAGAGCGCTGGCCCTTGGTCTGCTCGCGGATGATGGAATCAACCTCCAGCCAGATCAATTCGCCCTCGGGATAGTAATCGAGACCGCGGCGCCAGCTCGACCACTGCGGTCCCATCAATCGCAGGATCTGCACGGAGCGCGCAGTGTCTTCGAGTGGACGCCAACTTCTTCCGGAGCGGTGATCGAGGCTGGCTGCCGTTGCGGCCAAGCCTTCGCGATATTGTTCGGCCGATAAAAGTCCGCTGCGTTCCGCGAGGAGAATGCCGAGATAGTCAGTGAGCCCTTCGTAAACCCACAGAAGATCGCCAATCATTGGTTCCTGATAATTGCGGGTGGCGAGGCCGGCGGGACGGCGATATTTCCCGTTCCACGAATGCGCAAATTCATGAGGCAGAAGATCGGCGTAGAGCAGGTGCAGATTGGGATCGAGCAGCGTACGTTCGGCGGCGGCGCTGTCATTGGATTCATGGTGCTCGAGTCCATGTCCGCCGACTTGATCGCTAAGTGTGTACAAAAAGTGATACTGCCGGTAATGGCGCGCGCCAAACAGAGCGCCGGTTTCCGCCACCAACTTCCGGTACGCCGCAAGCTCTTGCGGCTTCATCGCCAGATCGGTTTCATTGTCGGCGACCACATCCATAAAGTGTTGGGGCTTATCGGCGGAGTCAGTTAAATTAATTCGCTGATAATGCGCACCCGCGATTAGAGGAGAATCCACCAGCGTAGTCAGCGAAACCGGAGCGAATTCGACTTCATCGCCGGACACGTGCGCCGACACCAGCGCAGTTCCATACTTCCATCCGGCCGGAAGTTTGACCGACGGAACAAACTCGACCGCGTCGGACTCGACGCCCTGCGGATACAGAACGACAGCATTCCAGTTCAGATCGAGCAGATTGCTGGAAGCTGCCGGCCCTGCGCCGCCTGCGCTGTCGTTGGAAGTAATCGCGTCCAGGGAAACGTCAATCACGCGCACCGAATCAGGTACCGTAACGTGGAAGGCGTACATATCGAGCGGGTCTCGCTCCCACTTTAAGGGCTGCCCGGCCGCTTCCATGTGGATGCCGGTGAGCGCAGCGATCGGGCCGCTGGGACGGTGATTCCCTGGAATCCATTTCGGAAATACCAGCGTCATTGTGCCCGGCCTGGCTGGAATGTTCAGCTTGGCATGATAAAGATTACGAGGAGCGTCAGTGAGGTCCACACGTAGACGGATCGACTGACCGTACATGCTCGTCGAACCGAGCGCACCCATTCCGAGCGCACCCATTCCGAGCGCACTCACCGCAAACAGAAGACCCGTAGTTAAGTTTGATAGGCGCAAACGAGAGCCTCGCTGGAAAAGCCAAAAGTTGAGAAACAGAAGCCTACCGAAAGACGAGATGAGTCCGCAAGAGCCCGTGCGCCAGTGTTTCTCAGGAGATGGGTTGAAAGTACGGAACCGCGGCTCAGGTCGATTTCAAGCTGATCAAGCGCGGGAAAACTTGCGCCGGGCCTGCCACCCGATGGCGGCCAAGCCTGACGCAAACAGCAGCCAGGTTCCGGGTTCAGGCACGGTTTCCGTTCCTCCGCCTACCTCGCAGGAGACTGGACTCTTCTTTTTGCCGCCTGTGCTCACAGGTGCAGCCGCAGCCTTTGTCTTTCCTCCCGGTGCGCAGAGGCCGACCGGCAATGGCGGAGCGGATAGGGACAGGAAGCTTCCGCCAACGAATGGATCGTATAAATTAAGCGGCCGGACTGTTTCAGTGCCGGGGATTTGGGGCCGGTTCAGTGCCGATTCAAAAGGAACTCCGGGCGACTGCATGGCAATGCCTTCGCCAGGACGAATTGGCTCATCGAATTTTTGTGCCGGCGGTTCGGCCGGCGATACCGCCTGCTGTTGCGGAGATTCTTCAACCCGGTTTCCGCAGCGCGTTCGCGCGGTCATGCTGCCATCGGTGATCACCTTCTCGCCTTTATGCAGCGTTACTCTTCGATGGGTCCAATAGATGTGATTCCCGATGCGATACGACAAGTAGACGCTACGCGCCAGGGTAAGGCGCACCACTTGCGCGTGAGCATAATTGAAACCTGCGTAGTGAGCCCCCACGATAGGATCGTGCTCCGCCACCCACTTCAACTCCTTCGCGTCCTCAACTCCGCCTGCCACCACGGAGTAGGGATACACCGGACGCGACGAAGGCGCGTCGGAAAGAATCTGATTGATAGCGCTGGTGCGGCTGAGGCTCGGTTGGGAGTCCCGCGCCGCTGGAGGCGCGGAGTGTCTCTCACTGAATAATGAAGGAGTGAAGTATTGCAACGCGAAGGTCGACACACTCGCAACGATAATCGCGACCGTGAATGCGGTGAGTGAGCGCCGAATGAACCGGTTACGACGATGACGGTGGGTCCGCCGTCGCCTGACCTTCAACTCGGCGTTCCCCTTTTCGGGATGGGACACAAACAACTCCTACCTGCGGCGGCTGTCCCGGGGGATTGGACTCAAAGCACTCGTCCACCGAACCCAAGGGCAGTTTGAGTGCCACGACCGCGCTTGGCGAATCCCACATCGAAAGGGGTTCCGCCTTTTCTGGCGACCATGTTAGCAGACGATGCAATAGTCTGCATAAAAAAACCTGTGGATTTCACAGTTCGCGCCACCAACCTAAACCTGAACCGGAATTGTTTGGGATTTGCCGCGCAGTTCGGTCATAATCCCGGCGGTAACTCTCGTAATACCACGAACGGGCCATTTTCCTTGTCGCCCATACTCTGGTACTCTCCGTCAAGTTACGGGAGTCAGTTTTTAACTCCTTGACTTAATGCCGCTCCTTCGCGGCACCTGCCAGGCGACCAGGGGTTCACCTCTAGATTTGCTGGCCGGATTTCCCCTACGAAGGATCAGGATACGCTGTCGCGCCCTTCAAAAGACGGCATCCTCTGTTTGCTGGGAGGCAAACTCATGCGTTCAAGCCGTATTCACCTCATTCTCTCGGTTTTGGTCTTCTCGCTTTTGTTGGCGAGCCCTGCCTTTGCCCATACGATCTCAATGACCTACACTGGCCATCATGGAGCTACCGCTCAGAACGGTTCACCCTATATCGGCTATCCCTACTACATTTCTCTCAACGGAAGCACGACCTCGACAGCAATGATGTGCGACTCCTTTGACAACACTGTCATTCCGAGCGAAACATGGAACGCCACCGCTTCGCCTTTCCTGCAGGGCATCGCGACTAGCATGTTTGGCCCTTCGATGACCTTGGATTACAAAGCTGCCGGATTGATGTTCGAGAGCGTCCTTAACGGTACCCTCAACAGCAATACGGCGCAGTGGGCAATCTGGGGTTTCTTTTCGACATTTTCCTCGGACCCACAGGCTCTCGCGTACTTCCTGGCGAATCCTAATTTCGCTGCGACCGAAGCTACCTATCTGGCGCTGGCAGGCTTGGCCCCGAATTCAGCTTATAACGGGTTGACCCTCTACACTCCGCTGAATGGGGCCGCAGGCCACGGTCCGCAAGAGTTCATCGGCTATAGCGCGGTTCCAGAGCCTAGCAGCTTGATGTTCATGGGAACCGGCTTGGTTGGTTTGGCGGGAGTGATTCGTCGCAAACTCGCCAAGGTTTAAAGTTCGCAACGAACGCATAGCGTTACCCCTCAGTACACTCAAACCGCGCTGCTAACCGGCAGCGCGGTTTTTTCTTTGGCGTCATTTCCTTGGCGTCATCCGGAACTCGTCACATCGCACTGCCGGCCTTCAGTTGTCTAGGTTAGGCGTAGCGTTAGTGACGGTAGAGAAACCCCTTCGACCACAGCCGTCCACAGATCGCCTTTACCGGTGGGATGCCCCGCAGTAAGAGTGCCGGAACTCACAATTTCTCCAGCACCCAAGGGGTGGGACGGAAATCGCCGGTTGATGGCTGCCCCTAGTTCCGCCAGGCACAGTGCGGGACTCTTTAACGAGTTTCTTCCCGATCCTTCTTCCACAAATTCCCCGTTCTTCAACATTCGCACTTTGAACCGTGGCAGCTCGTCTACCAGCTTGGGAATTAGATCTGGCTGTATTTGTATCTTCTCCCCAATGACGAGCGCCGCATGAAGCCCAAAGGACGCGACAAAATCACTCGGCTGAAACTTCCATGCTGGGAACGGGCAGTCGATGATTTCAAATCCAAGCGCCAGCCACTCTACCGATGCTAGCGCCAGGGCGGCATCGATTACCTGGTTCATGATCGGATGTTTTATGCCGAATACGATCTCAGGTTCAATTTTCAAAGACCGCGGACGGATAATCGTCAGCGCGGCGGAGTTGCCGTTGGCGTAATGCACGGTATCGTCATACATGTGGCCCCAAACCAGCGTCTCCAGTTTGAGAACCCGCCACATTGCTTTGTTGGCGTAGCCAACTTTGCAGCCGATGGATTTATGTCCGGCAGCCTCGCGAAACTGCTGGAGCTTCGCTTCAACCGCGTAGGCTGCATTGAGATCAAAGCCAGGGCGAATCGAAGGCGGTGCCTCGACCATTTGGCCGGTCTCGTACGCGGAAAACAGTTCTCTTGCTATTGCTTCGGGGTCAGTCGATGGTTCCGGCGGCATAGTTTCGGGCAACATAAACTCACGTGACAGACGTTTAACGCTTCTTCAGGCGACCAACTTTACAGTTTACCGTTGTCGTACAAGGGAAACTCGGCGATACCGTAAGGGCTAAAGCTCCGACAAGCTTCCGCGCAGGTGACCTTCCCCTATAAAAACGATGGTAACTTTACTTCCTGTTTTTAGTTGCTAACTTCTGTTATTGGGTACCACTAATGTAGCGAACAAGGAAGGGCGATATGAAGACAACTGCAACTGGATCGAAGCCAGGCATAGCGAGATTGTTCAATAACTTTTCGCAGTATCTTTGTCTGCTGTCTCTTTTTGGTCTAGGCCCGAACGCGACCTTGGCCAAGGCCCAGAATGCAGTTGTCCTCGTCGGTTCCGGTTCGAGTGTTCCGGCGCCCCTGTACAACCGCTGGACGCAGGAGTACGGCAAGCGCAGCGCCAGTATACAAATGCGCTATCTTCCGGTCGGCACCAGCGAAGGCATCAAACAAATTTCCCATAACGCCGGAGATTTCGGCGCGGGCGAATCGCAGTTAACGGATCGAGAGCGAAAAGAAGGTGACCTGATCGAACTCCCGGTCGTTCTTATCGGGATCGTCCCCATCTACAACCTGCCCGATGTTCACCAGGAACTTCGCCTTTCAGGAGAAGTATTGGCTCAGATCTTCCTCGGCGATGTGAAGATGTGGAATGCGCCGCAGATTGCGAAGCTTAATCCAGATGTTTCTCTGCCCGCGCTTCCAATTCAAGTGGTCAACCGTCCCGCAGGAAAGGGATCGAACTACGTATTGACTGAGTTTCTTTCCAAAGCAAGTTCGAAGTTTCGGGCTCAGGTGGGAGTGACGCCGTCGCCCAAGTGGCCGGTGGGCGAACCGGCAGAGCGCAGTTCCGACATGGCAGATAAGGTGAAACACAATCCTGGCTCGATCGGCTATGTCGAGTATCAATATGCGGTGAAGGGAAATATTGCTCAAGCAGCGGTGCTCAATGCGGCGGGCAAGTTCGTGAAAGCTTCCCCTGAGAGCATCGATGCGGCGTGCCAGGCGGCAGAGGCGCCGCGATGGAATAACTTCTCCGCCTCTTTGACTAACGCGCCCGGTGCGGAATCATTTCCTATTACCAGTTTTACCTGGATTTATTTGCGAACCACGCCATCGGAGGCGGCGCGTGAGGCCGCTCTAGGCAATCTTCTCGATTGGGTATACACCGATGGTCAGCAATATGCATTGCAGGAAGGCTATGCCGCACTGCCTGCGCCGCTGCTTGCCGCCGTGCGAAAGAAAGTCAAGAACCTGCAATAGCTGGCTAATTCTCCGCTTCTCGGTCAGAATTGAGAGGGCTTGCGCGAGTTCGTCTTCGCCTCCGGTCCTCTAACCTTTCATGGGATTGCATCTCAGCCAATACTTCTTCCTATTTCTCGCCGCGTGCATTGCCGGAACGCTGAACGCCCTGGCGGGCGGAGGCAGCTTCATTTCGTTCCCCGCTCTCTTGCTCCTGCGCGTGCCTCCGGTGCAGGCCAATGCCACCAATACAGTGGCGCTTTGGCCCGGCTTGGCTGCCAGTACGCTCGCATACCTGAAGCGGCTCAACGTGCCGCTTCGTCTCTTGATCCCACTGCTAGTGACCAGCGTTGCCGGAGGCTGGGCCGGTGCGTTGCTCTTGCTGAAGACTCCGCAACACACTTTTATGCACCTCGTGCCCTGGCTGTTGCTGAGCGGAACTCTGCTGTTCGCCTTCGGCAACACCATTCGCGGCCTCGCGGGTAAAACTTCAGTGATGGATGACCTCAGCGCAACGTCGTGGCGAGCCATCGTCATAAGCTCGTTCGTGGAACTGCTGGTTGCAATTTACGGCGGATACTTCGGGGCTGGGATCGGATTCATCACGCTAGGAATGCTGGCGGCCCTGGGAATGCGCGACATCCATGCCATGGGCGCAATTCGGACGCTGCTCGCCGCTGCCATCAATGCCGCCGCGGTGGTCACCTTTATCCTGGCTGGCGCGGTCTTGTGGCCACAATGCGGCGTGATGATCGCCGGAGCCCTAACTGGCGGCTGGTTCGGAGCGCATTACGCCCAGAAAGCCGATCCTCGCAAGGTACGGATTTTGGTGATCGCTGTCGGCATTGTCATGAGCTTGTACTTCTTTATCAAGTCTGCATGAGGACTCAGGACATTGCCCAGCTTTGCAGTAGGATAATTCCAGCAATGGTTGGAAACACTGAGTGCCTCGAACCGCATCCAAACTCATCGCCTACGGCTCATTGAAGGATCTCATCCATGACATCGCATACCGAAAACGCTACGTCGCAGTATATGAATTACGCGCCCGCAGATTTGAATCCGCAAAAAGATTTTCCCAGCGGATTCTTTGACTTCCTGCTGCCGCTGCACAAGCAATTCACTTCTCGGCAACAAAAATTGATCGCCGAACGTGAGGAAGTGCTGCGCACGTCGCATCGCGGTCAGCCCCCAACCTATCGGCCCGCTTCCGAGGCGACCACATCGAACTGGCGGATCGAGGTGCCCGAGTGGTGCGCTGACCAGCGCAACCAGATGACTGGCCCCGCCGATGACGGCGAGTTGACGGTAAAGCTGCTGAACTCAGGATCGCCTGCCGTCATGATCGATTTGGAAGATTCCACCGCGAATATTTGGGAGCACTCCATGCTGGCGATCAAGAATACGGTCGCGGCCTACAAATATGAACTCAGCTATGACGACAAGAAGCGGAACAAGAAAGTTTCGGTTCAGCCGTCGAAGCTTGTTACCTGGGTGCGGCCGCGCGGTTTGCACATCAGCCAGGCCGGGATTATCAAGAACGAGATCATGTCTGCTTCCCTCTTCGATCTGGCTCTGATCTGGTATCAGATCGATCCGGCTAAGTTGCCTCACAATTTTTGCGTCTACATCCCCAAGAGCGAGTCCGCGGAAGAGGCGTTCTGGTGGCGCGATCTCTTCCAGGCGTTCGCCGAACATAAAGGCCTGCCGCGCAATTACATCAAGTGCATGGCGCTGGTGGAGGCACACCCGCTGGCCTATCAAATGGAGGAATTCCTATTCAATCTGCGCGACCATTGCCTGGGATTGAACCTGGGACGCTGGGATTACATGGCGTCGCTAATCGATTTCATGCTCGACGATCCGAATTGGATTCTGCCCGACCGCAACACCATCCCGCACGATGTGGCGTTCTTTCAGAACTTCCGCACTTTAATGCCGGAGATTTGTCACAAGCACGGAGCGCTCGCGATCGGGGGAATGACCGCGCTCTTCCCCAGCCGCACTGATCCGGCATTGAACGAGCGCGCCATGAAGGTTCTGAAGCAAGACAAGGAAAATGAAGCGCATTGCCTGATGGATGGAGCGTGGACAGGTCATCCCGACCAGAACGAGATTGCGGTGGCCCAATTTCCCTATCCCAATCAGATTGCGAAGCGGCCCAAGCTGCCGAATTCACATCCCGATCTGCGCCCGATTCCGAAGGGCGTGGGCGAAATCACGCTTGCCGGCACACGGGCGGCGGTGCGTACCGTAATCCGTTATCGCAACGGCGTTCTCAACGGGAAAGGAGCCAGTTTGCTCGACGGCTACATGGAGGACCTGGCAACCGACCGCATTTATCGCTTGATGATCGCGCAACGGGTACGGCACAAGGTCAAAGTGAAGGGCGACAATGGCAAGCCTCTCGAACATTCTCCCGAATTAATAACCCGACTTTTCGACGAGGAACTTGCGAAGATTCAAAAGGATCTGCCGGCCGAGATCGATCGTGACGCGGCTAAGACTCTTCCCGAAGCGCGCCGAATTGCCGAGGAGATGATTGTGCAGGGACATCACTCTCCGATTTAACAGATACATTTGGGTATCAAGAAAACAAATCGCGCGGATTGAAACAATTGAGTTGACGGCATCTGCCTCGGCGATGCTCACTATCAAACTGCGTCGAATCCTTAAATGCCATTGTGGAGATTCTCCGCTCCGTACCGTAATATTCTAGATAGACATTAATATTCTAGAGAGATACTAGACCCAGAAACGAGGCCTTATGAGCACTACCGAACAAACACCCGCCATTCAGTTGCCCGCTTTGCAGCCGCCCCGCCGTTATTTGTTCGGTCCTGGCCCCAGCATGGTTCACCCACGCGTATACGAGGCGCTGTCGAAGCCGATTGTCGGGCACCTTGACCCCTATTTCATCCAGGTGATGGGTGATGTTCAGCAGTTACTCAAGATCGCTTACGGAACGGAGGATGGCGCTACGCTGGTGATTTCCGGCACGGGCAGCGCCGGAATGGAAGCCGCCGTCGCTAATTTTGTGGAGCCGGGAGCAAAGTTCGCAGTGTTCGCCAATGGATATTTTTCCGACCGACTTACGGAGATGGCCAAGCGGCAGGGCGCGAACGTGGTGCGCTTTGAAAAGCTATGGGGCGAGACTTTCACGGACGAGGAAGCGGGAGAGTTCATTCAGCGGGAAAAGCCGAAAGTTGTGGGCTATGTTCACGCCGAGACTTCGACGGGGGCATTGCAATCTGGCCGGGCGATTTGCACGGCCGCTCATGAGGCCGGCGCTTTGGTAATTGGAGACTGCGTCACTTCTCTCGGCGGAGTTCCGGTCGAGTTCGACCGCACCGGAATCGACGTCGCCTACAGCTGCACCCAAAAAGGCCTGAGCTGCCCTCCGGGATTGTCTCCCATGGCCATGTCGCAAAGGGCAATGGAGTCCTTGCGCGCCCGCACCACGCCATCGCGCAGTTGGTATCTCGACCTGAAGCTGATTCACGATTATTCAACCGTGTCGCATCGCTACCATCACACGGCGCCAATTTCCATGTTCTATGCCTTGCGCGAGGCGCTCTCCGTTGTCGCTGATGAAGGAATTGAGAATCGGTGGGAACGGCATCGCCGCTGCAACAAGGCATTTGTGAAAGGTGTTGAGGCGATGGGTCTGCGCATGCATGTTCCGGAGCAACACCGGATCGCGACTTTGAACACGGTATGCGTCCCTGAAGGAGTGGATGAGGCCAAAGTGCGCAAACATCTTATCGACGGACCGGGCATTGAAATCGCCGGCGGCTTTGGACCGCTGGCTGGCAAGGTCTTCCGCATTGGAGTGATGGGACCGCTGGCAACGGAAGAGAATGTCCAGTTCTTCCTGAAGGAATTCAAGAAGGCCCTGAGCGCGGCAGGATATTCGAGTTAAAGTTACGCGATCTCCGCTGCGTTGTGACGGCGAACACGGCCGATTGTTTTCATTTTTCATACAACAGATACAGTCGGCACGTCACCTAAGACCGTCGCCAGAGGCGAGAACGAATGACACTGAAGTCGGTACAAACCCTTCTTGACGTTCTACATTTCGCCGACAGCCATACGGCCATTGTCGTTCCTGAGCTTGGAATCCGCATTACTTACGATTCGCTTCGTCAACAGGTTCTTGAAATGGCTAATGCTTTGGCGTCCGCCGGGATTCGCCGGGGAGACGCCGTCGCCATCGCACTCCCCAACGGCTTGCCCGCGATTGTCGCCTTTCTGGCGGCCTCGATCGCTGGTACCGCGGCCCCTCTAAATCCAGCGTACCCCTATGAAGAATTCCATTTCTTTCTAGGAGACACCGACGCCCGGGTTTTGCTTTGCCCTCCGGTGGGCGCCGAATTCGTGCGCACCGCAGCCAAGGACCGCAAGATTCCCGTTTTCTCCGTAGAGATGACCGATCAAGGCAAGGTTTATCTCGCTGGCGCACCCAACGGCACTAAAGCAAGCGAACCCACCGCCGACGACATTGCACTGATCCTCCACACCAGCGGAAGCACGGGCCGGCCCAAGCGAGTGCCACTGCGGCATTTCAACCTGGCCGTCTCATCCGCGAATATTGCAAATACCTACGCTCTTTCGGCAGACGATGTTTCGCTGTGCATCATGCCGCTGTTTCACATTCATGGGCTGATTGGCTCGGTCATGTCCACCTTGCTATCCGGAGGAACTGTGGTTGTCCCCGCCAAATTCAACGCGCTATCTTTTTGGCGGACGGTCCGCGAACATCGCGTGACTTGGTATTCGGGAGTGCCCACGATGCATCAACTTCTTATGGCCCGCAGCAAGCATAAACCGGTGGAAGCGCAATCTCTACGCTTTCTACGCTCATGTAGCGCACCGCTGTCGGCGGAACTCATCGATAAGATCGAAGGCGTGTTTGGCGTGCCATTCGTTGAAGCTTACGGCATGACTGAAGCGGCTCACCAGATGACCTCCAACCCCTTGCCTCCCCGCCACCGCAAGGCTGGTTCGGTAGGAGTCGGCACCGGGCTGCGCATCAGCATCATGGACAAAGATGGAAATCACCTCGGAACCAACCAGCGGGGGGAGATCGCGATCCAGGGAGCGAACGTATTTCGTGGATACGAAAACAATCCCGAAGCCAATGCTCATGCTTTTGTAAACGGATGGTTCCGTACCGGAGATCAAGGATTCCTCGACTCCGATTGTTATCTGCACTTGACCGGCCGCATTAAAGACATCATCATTCGTGGCGGTGAAAATATTGCGCCTCACGAAGTGGATGAGATTTTGCTGAGGCACCCGGCGGTCGCGGCGGCAGTCACATTTGGCTGCGCGCACCCGACCCTGGGAGAGGAAGTTGCAGCGGCCGTGGTTTTACACGAACGCAATGGAGCCACCGAAGCGGAACTGATCAGCCACTGCCGCGAGTTCATGGCGGAGTACAAGTGTCCGACGAAGATTTATTTGGTGGATAGCATTCCTACTACCGCGACTGGAAAAATTCGCCGTCGCACTGTCGCCTCTACCCTGGTGGATACCCACCAATGAAATTCCTGATCGCGGGGGCCGGAGCCATCGGCGCCTACATTGGCGCGCGCATGGCGCAAGCCGGATTCGATGTCACGCTATTCGCGCGTGGACCGCATCTTCGTGCCCTGCAAGAAGGTGGCGTGCAGGTTAAAAGCTCTGAGGGAGATTTCGTCGCGCACCCTGCAGTCGCAGCATCCCTTGAAGAAGTAGGGCCGGTAGACGTTGTTTTCCTTGGAGTGAAGGCCCATGGCCTGCCCCAACTGGCGCCTCATTTGACCTCGGTCTTCGGCCCAGACACCACAGTTATCAGCACGCAGAATGGAATTCCATGGTGGTACTTCCAGGGATTCGGCGGTGAATGGGATGGGCTTCGTCTTGAGCGGGTTGATCCCGGCGGAGTAATCTCATCGGCCATCGAGGCGCGGCGCGTGATCGGGTCAATTGTTTACTTCTCAACTGAGATCACTTCGCCTGGGGTGGTCCAGCACATCGAAGGCAATCGCATTTCGCTGGGCGAGCCCAACGGTTCGCGCTCCGATCGGGTGCGGGGGATTGCCGAGGCTCTCATCGCCTCCGGCCTGCGCTGCCCGATCAGTGCGCGGTTGCGACACGAGATTTGGGTAAAAGTTTTGGGCAATGCTTCGCTGAACCCGGTGAGCGCACTCACGCGAGCCACAATCGTTCAGATGGTGCGCGATCCAGGAGTCTGCTCAGTCATCCGAAACATTATGGAGGAAGTGGAAGCGGTATCTAACAAACTCGGCATGGAGTTGCCGGTTTCGATCGACCAGCGAATCGCCGGTGCGGAAAAGGTCGGCGAACACAAGACCTCCATGTTGCAGGATCTCGAAGCCGGCCGGCCCATGGAACTGGAAGCGCTGGTTGGCGCGGTGGTGGAATTGGGAGAGCGTGTCGGCCTTCCCATGACCTGCACGCGAACCGTATACAACTGCGCTAAGCTGTTAGAGCGAAGCGGCGTGGCGCGTCAGTCCCAGTAACGCTCCTCCGGCGAGTCTGGAATCCGCAAAATATTTGCTTCGAATCCCGCCAAGGGGGGTATACTCCTTCGACTGGGCCAGTTAGCGGACCACTGGAGATTTCTCTGCCCTCGACCCTCAAATCCGACTTCGAAGTTGTACGCAGGAATAAAGTCTACGAGGAAGTAGCCCGGCAGATCGAACGGCTGATTCTGAAAAAGCTGAAGCCCGGCGACAAACTTCCGTCCGAGCGTGAATTGGCGGAGATGCTTCGCGTAAGCCGCAGTTCCATCCGCGACGCGATTCGGGGTCTGGAACTTGCAGGACTGGTTGAGCCGCGTCAGGGCGCGGGGACTATCGTTCGCGAAGTTTCCGCCGGATCGGTGGTCCATCCTTTCGTGAATGCCCTGCAACGGCGGAAGGAATTGGTCAGCGAGCTCCTTGATTTTCGAAAAATGCTCGAACCCCCGTTGGCAGCACGCGCCGCCACGCACGCTTCTCCGGAAGAAATTATCGAAATGGAAGGAATTCTGCGCCGGCAAGAAGAAAAGCAGCGCGCGGGAGAAGCTGCCATTGCCGAAGATACGGAATTTCACTACAGCGTCGCTCTGGCCTCCGATAATAGTGTTGTGCTGAAAGTGCTCGACATTCTGATGGATTTGCTGCGCGATACGCGTGAGCGCTCTCTGCAAGTGGAAGGGCGCGGGCAAAAATCACTGGCAGGCCATCGCCGGATTCTAGCTGCGATCAAAAACCATGATGGCGAGGCTGCCAAGGCCGCGATGCGCCGACATATTGAAGATGTCGAAGAGATCCTGCTCGACGGGTCTGACCAAGGCTGAACCCAGATTTCCCGTTCGCGATCGAAGCCGCCCTGCAGTAAGCCCGCTCTAAACTTAAAGTCACAGGGCTCTCAGCCCAACGGTTAAGCGGGTAAGTGCTCGCCGCGCGTTTCCACGGCGAATGGAATGAGCAGCAGCCCAATGGCGAAGGCAATCGCCGTCATCGCCACAGGAGTTCCCAGCGATCCGAAATGCCGGACGCCGTTTCCCACCAGGAAAGTGACTCCTGCGCCGCCGAATCGCGCAAACGATGTGGCAAAAGCGAAAGCGCTGGCCCGGCACTCCGTTGGATATTGTTCCGGAAGCCAAAGCGTGTAGACGGCAAAGTTCGCGCCGCCAAATCCCAGAAAGAATAAACAGACAAAAAACCACGGCAGCGCCCCCGGTCCAAGATAGAAAACTTTGCCGAAGGTCAGCGCGATGAAAACCATCATCAACGTAAAGAAGACGGCGAGCGCTCCGCGGCGGCCGAAGCGTTCAGCGATTGACGGCATTGCCAGGCAGCCGAGGATAGTGGCGAAAGAAACGAGCATGACTCCCCATGAGGCGATCTGCGCGGCTTGCGGGCCGACGTGGCCTCCGGCTTCGGCGAGCGCGGTGATTGCTGCGGGAACATAAACCGTTCCCGCCCACAGGCCGCAGATGGAAGCCAGCATCAATAAGGCGTTGATAATCGTGCGGCGCCGCCACGTGGGCGAAAATAAAATCGCGAAGGGACGCCACACCGCCCACGAGCGCACAATATTCTCCTTCTTTTTCCAGGCTGTGGGCTCCACAACGCCGTGGCGAATCCAGGCCAGCAAGAGCGCCGGCGCTCCGCCCACGACAAACATCCACCGCCAGTGGTGGCTGCCGATGCCGTAATTCGCCAGCGCCGCGAGAAAAAACCCGACGTAGTAGCCGGTGTGCATGAAGCCTGCACCCATGCGGCGGCGACTCTCGGGCCACTCTTCCGCGACGAATGTTCCCCCCATGGCCCATTCTCCGCCGATGCCGATGCCGGCGAGCAGGCGCAGAATCGCAAGCTGCCAAACGTTGGTGACGAAGGCGCTCAAAAATGTGAACACTGAATACCAAACAATGGTCAGCATGAGCGTGCGCACGCGGCCAAACCTGTCGCCGATGGGGCCCCATAAGAAAGCGAGCCCCCATCCGACCAGAAACAGGGCGAACGACAAAGATCCGTAGTAGCCGATGTTGCCTTTGCTGGCAACGATACCGGAATGGGGCAGCAATTCTCGCAACGCCGGCACCAGCACGAGTGCGTAGACCACCGAGTCCATGCCGTCGAGCGTCCATCCGCCCCAGGAGGCCCAGAAGCCGCGAATCTGATTGCGGGTAAGAGAACCAGAGACGCCCGAAGAAGGCACAGGTGCGGCAGAGTTAACCTGGTTCGCAGCGGAGTGCGCCATGATAGTGCGGAACTATATCAAAAGGTCAGCTTGTGGCGTAAACAAAATTAGGAGTTATCGCCAGCAAAAGGCGATCAAACTCTGAACTACTTGGTCCAGAGAGTATGAGCCCGCGTCCAAGTTTTAAGGGTACCCTGCTGACTAACGCTTTGCCGCCAGCAAGCGCCCCTCCAGCGCCTTCACCTCAGCATTCAATCCCTCAGGAAGGTGACGCCCGAAGAGCGCGAGGTGCTCTTTGATCAAAGGCACTTCGGCCAGCCATCCTTCAATGTCGACGCTAAGAAGTTCCTCTACGTCGGCGGGAGACATGTTCAAGCCGCTGGTATCAAGATCAGCGACTTCGGGCATTCTTCCGATGGGAGTTTCCTTCGCATGCACTTTACCGTCGCAGCGCTCGAAGATCCATTTCAATACGCGGCTGTTTTCGCCATAACCCGGCCATAGGAACTTGCCTTTCTCCTGGCGAAACCAGTTGACGTAAAACAATTTCGGCAATTTCGACGCTTCGGCGAGTGTCCCCATCTTGAGCCAATGCCCAAAATAATCGCCCATATTGTAGCCACAGAACGGAAGCATCGCCATCGGATCGCGGCGCAACTGTCCAACTTTTCCAGTAATGGCGGCGGTGGTCTCGCTGCTTACCGTTGCGCCCAGAAAAGTACCATGCTGCCAGTTAAATGCCTCGGTGACCAAGGGAACAATTCCCGCGCGCCGCCCACCGAAAAGAATCGCGTCGATCGGCACACCGTTCGGATCTTCCCACTCCGGGGCAAGCACGGGACACTGCGTCGCGGCCACTGTAAACCGCGCATTGGGATGCGCCGCCTTGCGCCCGGATTCCGGAGTCCACGGCCGGCGCAGCCAGTCGATCAACTTCGACGGTTTCTTGTCGGTCATGCTCTCCCACCACACGTCACCATCGAGAGTCATCGCGCAGTTGGTGAATATCGAATTCCTGGTCAGACTGAGCATGGCGTTGGCGTTCGATTTCATGCTCGTGCCGGGCGCGACTCCGAAGAATCCAAACTCGGGATTGATGGCGTATAGGCGGCCGTCGGCACCAATCTTCATCCACGCGATGTCGTCGCCAATGGTTTCCACTTTCCAGCCGGGGAGTGTCGGAATTAGCATCGACAAATTGGTCTTGCCGCACGCCGACGGGAATGCCCCGGTCATATACTTGACCTGGCCCGAAGGGCTGATCAGTTTCAGAATCAGCATATGCTCGGCCATCCAGCCTTCATCGCGCGCCTGAACCGAAGCGATTCGCAACGCGTGACACTTCTTTCCCAGAAGCGCATTGCCGCCGTAACCGGAACCGAACGACCATATTTCCCGCGTCTCGGGAAAATGGCAGATGTATTTGTGCTGCGCGTTGCAGGGCCATGTGCTGTTGGGCTGATCAGGTCCGAGCGGCGCGCCAACGGAATGCACGCCGCGCACGAACTCACCATCGGCGCCCAGAACCTCCAGGACGTGGCTTCCCACTCGCGACATGACGTGCATGCTCACCACGACGTAGGGAGAGTCGGTGATCTCTACCCCGATTTTCGAAATCGGCGAACCGATTGGCCCCATGCTGTAAGGAACCACGTACATGGTGCGGCCCACCATGGACCCGGCAAATAATCCTGCCAGCTTCCGCTTCATCTTCGCCGGATCTTCCCAATTGTTGGTGGGCCCGGCATCTTCTTTGGTTTCTGAACAAATGAAAGTTTGATCCTCAACTCGCGCCACATCTGCCGGGTCGGATCGCACAAGGTAGCTGTCCGGGCGTTTCGCCTGGTCCAAAGGGATCGCGGTGCCAGTCAGAACCAACAGCCGCAGCATCGATTGATATTCTTCGGACGAGCCGTCGCACCAGTGAATACGATCGGGTTTGCACATCTGGGCAACTTCTTCGACCCAGCGACTGAGCCGGGCATGTTGCGGATTACTCGCAGCTGTCTCAACCTCTATGGTAGTAGTAGCCATGATGACGAATATTTCTCCGGTGAGCGAATCGCAGGTCGCGGCGGCGCTGAATACAGCAGCCGAACCAGGCAGCAGTGTTTAGTCGCGCAGTAAAAATCCGGCGCCTTCAGTCAACCTGCCGCCTAAGCGCCGAACCGCACCACTCCGCAAGGCTCGCCTTTTATTCTCTCTCACTTGTGCACATTATTCCAGCGAATGATGCCGGGGTCGTTCTTGAATTATGTTTATGAGTCACGACTGTCGTTGCATTTTCGCCTCAATCCCGCCCACTTGCTAGCGCCCTCGACCTGAAAAAAGGATGAGATTGCCGTCGGGATCACGAACGATGAATGTACGAGCGCCCCATGATTCTGTCTTGAGTGTCTGATGAAATAACACACCTGCGGTTTGAAACTCCAGGAAGAGTGGCTCTGCATCATCGACTGTGATGGATGCGGAGAGCAGGTGTTCTTTGTCAAGAAGTTCCGGGTTGATGGCGGGTTCGTCCAGATGTCGGATATTCAACCTGGCTCCATCCCGAAACACTTGGCCGTAGAATGGCGGCTCGCCATAGATGAAGGCAACTGTGAACCCTAGCTTTTTCGTATAGAACTCACACGAGGCTGCGACGTCGCTGACAAAGAGCTGAGGTTCGGCGGCAAGAAGTGTCGGTTTGGAGAGAGTTTCAGCGGGTACATCGTTCATAGTACGGACCGTGTTCCTCGGTCTGCCGAAGAACAAGACGTAGCCGTCAGGGTCGCAAATCTCGAAGCCGCGAAGACCATCGTGGGTATCCTTAAGCGGCACGCTGAATGCTGCACCACCATCGGCGAATTCGACGGCGAGCGCATCCGGGTCTGCTGCGTAGACGAAGGCGTCCCACCTCATGGAGGGATTACGCTTGGGGTTCGGCAGCGGCGCCGTGTCTTTATCGGATTTGACGAAGATCTGCGCTCCGTCGCGGCCGACGATGGCGAAAAAAGGGTTTTGATCCGGCTGCTGGAATCTCGTCTCAAAGCCAAGTTTGTCGCGGTAAAATGCGATGGCTTGATCGACGTTGCTGACGATGAAGAACGGTGAAATCGCCTGCGTCGTTGGTCGTGTCATATCGTGGAGCCTCTCTCAATGGCATCTTACCGTCCAGCATACCTGTAACCGTCGAGAACAGGCTCCTGTTTGCCGACTAACCGGGAGTTGGCAAAAGACGAGTCACCTTTCTTCAGAGCAACAATTGAATCTTGTCAAACTGCTGAGCCCAACCAATCTTCGACAGGGCGTACACGATGAGCGGAATGCCTACTTCTGCAACAGTGACTCTGGTCTTCCCCTTAGATTCACTGAATTCAACGATAATCGTGATCTCGTTAGGCCACTGCCCTGGAACCGATACCTGCGAGCCGGGAATTGTTTCCCCGTTCTCGTTAGAGAAAGACATCGTTGACACGATTTTCTTGTTTGCGACGACTTCCTTGTAGGTTCCGGTGCTCCAAAACATCTTTCCTTGCGCAGATTTCATCGCCCAAAGATAGCTGCCACTCTCTCGCACGTCGTTCCGGACGACGAGTGCGGTGTAGCCCTTGGGCCCCCACCACTTCTTAACAGAGTCCGTATCGTTCCAAACTCTCCATACGTCCGCTACAGGGGCGTTGAAGGTACGCTCCGCGCGGACGGTCGTGTGGAAGTTCCATGCACCGAGGACCAACAGAGCCAACATCAATGTGATACTGCCCAATATTTTGTAAATCAAGCTGAACCTCCCGGTATTCGACATTCCCGCCTTAGCTGGTAAGGACTAAAGCATTCCTTCCAGCCGAACGTAGCTCGCTTCCATTCCATGTTCCATACCTGTTGCAAGCATCGCCGCGCGCGTCTTACCATCGGGCAGCGTCATTCGCATGGTCATCAGCGTTCCAGCGCCGTCGGCTTCAAATCGCGTTTCAATATGGTTGTCTGGCGTGGGATCCGGCAGGTGCATGCGCTCGACATGTACGATCCTGTTATAAGGTTCCAACTCCAGGTATTCGCCAGTGATGTGAAATCCACCGCCTTTGCCATTCGTCCA
This sequence comes from Acidobacteriota bacterium, assembly GCA_013289765.1. Taxonomy (GTDB): domain Bacteria; phylum Acidobacteriota; class Terriglobia; order Terriglobales; family Acidobacteriaceae; genus Sulfotelmatobacter. Next base: position 138,153 of record JABCZI010000010.1, on the reverse strand, counting down.
TTCGTATCGGAACTTGCCGCCCGGCTTCGTCTCGGTGATGCAGACCGGCATCGTCCAACCTTCCGGACCAAGCAACCATTTCTGGATTAATTTCGGATCGGTATGGGCGCGGTACACGGCTTCTGGAGGCGCCGCGAAGCGCCTGGTCACAAGTACGTGAGTATCTCCTTCAGTCTTCAGCGTCATCTTGCTCATCGTTTTTTCCCTCTCTTTTGTTTTTCCATCCCCGCCAGAACAAGGTCTAGCCGGTCGTAGTTTGCCTCCAGGGCTTTTCGCAGCATGGCCAGCCATTGGTCCATCGCTTCAATACCCGCTTTCGCGAGCCGACGAGGGCGCTTGGTACCCTCGACTCGGCGAACGATTAGTCCCGCATCTTCGAGCACCTTCAGGTGCTGGGAGATTGCGGGTTGCGTCATCTCGAACGGCTCTGCCAATTCATTGACGGTGGCCTCCCCCGTGGCAAGGCGCGCAAGAATCGCACGACGCGTCGGGTCGGCCAAAGCAGAGAAAGCAGCATCGAGACTGTGCATAACTTATAACTTATATAAGTAACTGGTTATCGTCAAGCAAAATTTTGCCCCATCCACGGAAATCACGGAAAGGTGCGCTAACTTCCAGGGTTGAAACGACTAGTCCGACAGCCGATTTCGTTGTTCGCCATCGGAAATGTGATCTGATTGGTGGAGCTAGTCGGGCTCGAACCGACGGCCTCGTCGTTGCGAACGACGCGCTCTCCCAGCTGAGCTATAGCCCCACGCGGGATGGATTGCTGCTGTGCCATTTCATTTTACCAGCCTTCTTTCATTCCAACCAACATGCCGGGACCAAGCGCGCTATTTGCAGCGGTCACTTGCAGCGATCACTAAAGTTGAAGCATCCAGTCGAAAGAGTCTTGACGAATACCTGGGCAGCGCGTCTAACCTGTTAGTGAGGTCAAAGTTCACTCCGCATGTTTGCGCAGCTAAATCTCCGAACCGCAAGCAGACAGCGCAAGGTGTTGGCGGCATCGCTCGCGCTGCATAGTCTGCTGTTCGCGTGGCTGCTACATGCTCCGGAGCCTCAACTGATCAACCCAACTTCTGTTGCGCTCGGACGCAACGGCAGAGTGCTCGCCCGAGTCTATTGGCCAACTCAGTCCCCTGACGACAGTACGACCAGTTCCTCCGACCGCGCGACCGAGATCTATCGTCATCAGCGGCTCGGTCACGACAAGCTGCTTTGGAAACGGACTCCAAAGCCGGCGAAACTCTCCCCGCCGAATGCCGTCCTGCCTCCATCCGGAGTTGAGGACACCGCGAAGACTGCAACTCTTTCACACCTCGGTCACGGAGCCACTGCGGGGCATCCCTACGGCACCTTGCCCGGAGGCCCGGTTTACGGGGATGAAATTCGCCCTGCCCTCCCCGTCAACACTGCCGATCCGGTCGCTTACCCGTGGGAACTGCCGGAATCCGAAGGAAGAGTTGTGGTCGAGATTACTATCGATGAGCGCGGAGAAATCGTGCGTAAGACCGTTCTCGAAAGTATGGGCCCCAAACTTGATCAGAAAGTTCTGGCGGCGCTCGAAAACTGGCGCTTCCAGCCTGCCATGCATAACGGAGTCGCCATTGCCTCCAAGCAGGATGCCATCTTCCACTTTCACGCCCGCGGCTAGCCCCCGCGGTTACCCCGATGATCGCGGCGCATTTGTCCGTCGGCCCAGCCGCTATAATCAAAATGTGAATGCCGACCCAATTCAGCCCGTTGCTTCCGCGGATTTTCCCACCCACTGGGGCAAGTTCCGCATCTACGGCTTCCGCGCCCAGTCTGACGCCGACGGAAGTCAGGAAATCGAAGAAGCCGTCGCCCTCGTGATGGGTGATGTTCGCTCCAGTCCTCCGCTGGTGCGCATACATTCCCAATGCCTAACTGGCGATGTTTTTCACTCGTTGCGTTGTGATTGCCGCCAGCAGCTCGAGCTGGCGCTGGGTATGATCCGCGATGAAGGTGCGGGGATTTTGATTTATGAACAGCAGGAAGGCCGTGGTATCGGTCTGATGGCGAAGCTGCAAGCTTATGAGTTGCAGGATTCCGGCCTTGACACCGTCGAAGCCAATGAGCGCCTCGGCTTCAAGGCCGACCAGCGCGACTTCGCCCTCCCCGGCCAGATGCTGAAGGCACTGGGCGTAATCCAGGTGCGACTGCTTTCGAATAATCCCGATAAGGTTGAGGCCTTGCAGCGCGCCGGCATCGAAGTCGTGGAGCGGGTGCCGTGCGAAGTCACGCCCAGTCCTCATGCCGAAGAGTACCTCAAGACCAAGAAAGAAAAGCTCGGCCACATCTTCAGCACATGATTACTCTTGTTCAGTCTTACTCAGTGCTTGAGGATCTTTTCTAACTCCGCCCGATTCTTCGCGGGCAACTCGCGCAGCGCAATGCGCGCCAAGGCAAGGTACACTTCCCGGGCTTCCGGAACAGTTCGTAATACCTTCAGGTGCTTCCTAACGGTTCCAACATCTCCGCGTGCGATGGGACCGCTAAACGAACGAGGCGCTCCGAGACGCGCGTAATTTGCCAAAGTTTTCTTGAGAATGGGGAGCATCCTTTGCCGGGCTGCATTCCGGCCGACTCCGGCAGCGGCAGCCACCGTCTCACTGGCGGCCAGCAACGCGCTAAGTAGCGGTGAGACGAACATTCCCCATGCGTGATAAGCGTCCTTCCGCTCTTTGCGAATTGGGAATGACTGGCCGCGCAAATCCTCAACGATAATTCGTGCGGCGCGTACCGCTTTCCGGTCTCCCTCGATGGCGAACGGCACTTCCGCCAGCGTTGGACGCGAACCTTGCACGAATGTCATCAGAGGATGTACGGAGGCGACAGCGGCTCCTCGCTCCTGTAGCACGCGGAGTTCGTCACTAGTCAAGGCACCGCTCGAGTGCAGCGCGATTTTTCCTTTCCAATCAGCCGCTCTCAATAGGGAATGTGCAGCGCTGGAAATTGCTGCGTCTGGAACGGAAAACCAAACGAGCCCGGCTCGAATTTGCGCGTGTGTCGCCGAAACTGCCGATGCCCCAACCTCTCGCGCCAGCCGTCGAGCACGTTGCACAGACGCTGCCCCGGGGCGCGAAATAATTAGTTCGATCCGATATCCAGCCTTCCGCAAAGAAATCCCCAGCGCGCCGGCCAGATTCCCTGCGCCCACGATTGCGACCCGCGGCTTCTTGGAAATCCTTACAGCCATGCCCGGCAGGATAGCAGAATCGCATTCGCCGCTTCGCCGTCTGCAACCTCAGTTCCCTTCCGGCCGCCGGATCACGGCCTCCGTGCTTTATATTGTTCTGATGCCACGAAAGCCTAAGTCCAAACCGGTTGAATCCACAAAACGCTCACGCCCGAAAGCCCGATTAATTTCTTCGCGCACGGTTTATCGCGGACCGGCCTTTTGGGTCACCACCGATGAGGTCCAGGAACCCGGAGGCATTCGGGTGCGGCGCGATATTGTTCACCATACCGGCTCAGTCGTGGTTCTCGCGGTCGATGAATCCCAATCGACGCCGCGCATATTGCTGGAGCGCCAATACCGCCACGCCGCGAATGATTATCTCTGGGAGCTCCCTGCCGGACGCATCGATCCCGGCGAAAAGCCTCTTCCAGCGGCCAAGCGCGAGCTGCTGGAGGAAACCGGATACACCGCCGCCCACTGGCGCCGCATCTTTAATTTCTATGCCAGCCCCGGCTTCGTTGCCGAGACCATGTCCGTATACCTGGCCACCGGCCTTCGCGCTGGCGTGGCGCAGCCCGAGGACGATGAGATGATCCAGCTACGGGTCGTCCCTCTCTCCGTTGCCCTTCGCATGGTGTTGAGGGGTGCCATTCGCGACGCAAAAACCATCTCTTCGGTACTGTGGCTCGATCACGCTATGCACGGAAAGGGCAAGCAGACCTCCCGCCCTCGTAAAGAAGTCTAAGGATTTTCTTCCAACCATTTAGCCTTGACTCTCCATCCTAATCGCTACAAAATGCGTGTTATGCAGGTACGTCTTTAAGCCCCCCAACTGAAGGCGTGCTGAAGGGAGGGGTTAAGCGTGGAACGGCTGAAAGGAACAGTGAAGTGGTTCAATAATGCAAAGGGCTACGGATTCATCGGTCGCGCGGATGGCCCAGACGTTTTTGTACACTACAGCGCGATCACATCGGAGGGCTATAAAAGCCTGCAAGAGGGTGATCCGGTGGAGTTTGAAATCACCGAAGGACAAAAAGGCCCACAGGCTGCGAACGTGGCCAAGAGCGCTTAAATAATGAAGAGCGCCTGAATTATGTCCACGTTTTGATTCTTCAGCAACGCACGGCGAGTGAGTTCCCGCCGTTTGCGGCGGTTTCTTCTCCCATGGCCTCGCCCCGCTAGCCCTCTGCTGCATTCTTGTTTAATCTTACTGAGTGGATAATAAGGCAATCGCGGGCATCCTTTACGAAACTGCAGACCTGCTGGAAATCGATGCGGCCGATTCCTTCCGCATCCGCTCCTACCGTAACGCCGCCCAGGCCATCGAAAATCTAAGCGAGCAGATCAAAGATCTGATCGGCGAACCCAAGAAAGTGCTCGCAATCCCCGGCATCGGTAAGGGCATGCTGGTCAACCTGCAGGAATTATTCAACACTGGAACTCTCACGATCCAAGCCGACTTGCTCAAGAAGTATCATCCCTCCATGCTGCAGTTGTTGAAGATCCAGGGCTTGGGACCGAAAACGATTGCGTTGATCTGGAGCGCCCATCAGGTTTGCGACGTGGATGGCGTGGAGAAACTGGCGCGCGAAGGCAAGATCCGCGAACTACCGCGCATGGGCGAGAAGCACGAACAAAAGCTGCTGAAGGCAATTGAAGATTATCGCCGGATCTCCGGACGATTTTTAATCGACGCCGCTGAACTGGAAGCGAAAAAGCTCACGGACTATCTTGCGAAGTTGCCGGGCCTTGATCGCATCACGCCCGCGGGTTCTTTGCGCCGGGGCCGCGAAACCGTTGGCGACCTCGACATTCTGGTGACCGGCCAAGCCTGCTGCGGTGAAGTTGAACGCCAGCAAGCCGTGCAGTACATTGCGAAATATCCGCCGCTGATGAGCATCATCGCCCAGGGCGATAACAAAATCAGCTTCCGATTGCGAAACGACCTGCAGGTGGATGTCCGGTTACTTCCTCCTGAATCGTTTGGCGCGGCCATGCAGTATTTCACCGGATCGAAATCGCATAATGTAGCTCTGCGCCAGCGCGCCCTCAAAATGGGCTACACCTTGAACGAATATAGCCTTGCCGACCTAAAAACCGCCGAGCCGGTCGCGGGCAGAACCGAAGAAGAAATTTACGCCAAGCTCAAACTTGATTATGTTGCTCCCGAGCTGCGCGAAAATCTGGGCGAGATTGATGCTGCCGACAAGCATACCCTCCCGAACCTGATCACTCTCGAAGACCTTCAAGGCGACGTGCACATGCACACCGTTGAAACCGACGGCCGCAATACGATTGAAGAAATGGCTGAGGCCGCCATGGCTCGCGGTTACAAATACATGGCCATCACCGACCACTCCAAAAATCTGGCTTTCGCCAACGGCCTTGATGACACGCGGGCCGTGGCGCATATCCAGCGCATTCGCGAAGCGAACAAAAAGATGGATGGCATCACCATCTTTGCCGGAATAGAAGTCGACATCCTCGCCGACGGCGACCTTGATCTTTCTGACGACGTACTCGCGCAAATGGATGTGGTCATTGCCAGCGTCCACTCCGTTTTCAATCAAGAGCCGTTAAAGATGACGGAGCGCCTGCTCAAAGCCGTTGCGAATCCGAATACCTCGATCATCGGTCATCCCACCGGCCGAATTCAGCTTCGCCGTGATGCCTACCAGTTCGACATGGACACAGTGCTCGCGGCCGCAGCAAAACATAAAGTCGCCATGGAACTGAATTCCTACCCCGATCGTCTGGACTTGAACGATATACACCTGCGGCAGGCCAAACTGCGCGGGGTGCGGATTGTCATCAATACCGATTCTCATCACACCTCGCACCTGGAGAAAATTCGTTACGGCATCTTGCAGGCCCGCCGTGCCTGGCTTACCAAAGATGACGTCCTGAATACTTTGCCCGCGGCGAGATTCGCAAAGGCGATGAAGCATGAGTGGAATTAACAGGGCAGCTTCAGAGTACAATCCAAAAGCGCGAGAGCCTTATGCCTGATCAAAATCCACCCCCTGTTCCCGATCCTGCAACTCCCCCGATGCCCGTGGCCGGAGCGCCCGCCGCGCAATCCGGACCAACAATTAATATTGCGGACGAATTCGGCACGGCTCAGCGAAATCTTCCCCCAGTCAAACTTCTTTTAATTGTCACCGCCGCAATACTTATCATTGTGGGTATCGCGTCGTTTTTCCAGCGCGCTAAACCACAGGGCGCAGGGTCGCTCGATACTATTAATGCCGTGGATCTTCCCGGACAAAACTCCGTTCTGGTCGCGCTCACTTTCACCCTGCATAACTCTGGACAGAAATCCCTCTGGGTGCACAACATTGAAGGAAAGCTGGTAACTTCCAGCGGAGAGTCAACTGGCGATGCCGTTTCCGCTGTGGATTTTGATCGTTACTATCAAGCTTTTCCCTCGTTAAAGGAAAACTCGCAGGGCGCACTTTCGCCCGAAGATAAACTGCAACCCGGACAGGAGATCAAGCGCACCGTGATGGTCAGTTTTCCAGTCCCGCTGGAGATCTTCAACCAGCGCCGTTCCGTGAGCGTGGTCGTAAAACCTTACGATCAGCCCGTAGCGGTGGTTTTGACCAAGTAGTGATTACCCGAAACATCCAACTAGACCTATGACAAAATCGCTACGTCGCAGTTTTTTGTCCCTCGCAACATTTTTCCTGCTCTCAATTGCTTGCCTTGGAGCACCCGTAAAACATCACACGAAATATTTCGTATATGTCGGCACATACACCCAGGAAGGCAGCGAGAGCAAGGGCATCTACGCTTATCGCTTTGACTCCGCGACCGCTCGTCTCGTCCCCATTGGCTTGGCAGCGGAAAGCACCAATCCATCTTTTCTGGTGGTACATCCCAACCACCGCTTCTTATACGCGGTGAATGAAGTCAGCAATTATCAAGGCGAGAAAAGTGGAGCGGTGAGCGCCTTCGCCATCGATCGCGCGACTGGCAAATTAACGCTGTTGAATCAAGTCGCAAGCAGAGGCGGCGATCCCTGTTACATCAGCTTCGACAAGACTGGAAAGTACGTTCTTGTCGCCAACTATGCCGGAGGCAGCGTCGCAATTTTCCCGGTCATGGATGACGGCCGTCTTGGAGAAGCGTCCGCGTTCATTCAGCACAGCGGTCATGGCACGAATCCGCAGCGCCAGGAAGCGCCACATGCGCACTCGGTTGATCTATCGCCTGACAATCGCTTCGCTTTGGTGGACGATCTTGGCCTCGATGAAACGCTGATCTATCGTTTCGACAGTACAAAGGGGTCGCTGGCTGCCGGTCCGCAATCGAACCCCGCGCCTGCTAAGGCCGAACCCGGAGCCGGTCCCCGGCACCTCGCGTTCCACCCCAACGGCAACTTTGCTTACGTCATTAACGAAATGGCCTCCGCCGTTTCCGCTTTTCGTTACGACGCTACGACGGGAGAATTAAAAAAGCTGCAGACAATCTCCGCTCTCCCCAAAACTTTTTCAGGACATAGCGAAGCCGCCGAAATTCAGGTTCATCCTTCCGGCAAGTTCCTCTACGCTTCGAATCGCGGGCAAGATAGTATCGTAGTCTTCGCCATCGATAAAAATATGGGAACCCTTACGCCCATTGAATACGTTTCCACAAAAGGTGCAAATCCCCGCCATTTCGAGATTGATCCAACCGGATCCCTGCTGTTTGCCGCCAACGAAAAATCAGACAACATCGTCGTCTTTCACGTCAACTCGCAGACCGGTCGTCTGACCCCCACAGGCAAAGTATTGGAAGTGGCCCAACCCGTCTGTATCAAATTCGTGCCTGTCGACTAGGGGGGCGGGACGGGCAAGCCCCAAGACATGGGATTCGAATCTTTACTGTTTTTTCTGTATAAATCTTCGCCGCACCAGATGAGTGTTCGCGTCAGGCTTGATCTCGTCATACTTCATGCAACTGATCGAGCCATCCACTTCCAGCACAGCCAACGCCACATCATGCACGCTGGTGATCCCATGCTCCCGCAAAGCGCGGTGCAGTTCGTCCATGCTGACGTGCTCTTTTGCCATGTGTGTTTCGATTGCTTTTCCGTCGTGGATCAAAAGGCTCGGTTCGCCTTGAACCACCCGCCGGAAGGCGCGATTCGCGCCAGAAAGATTTCCCACCACATAGTTCAGCAACAACAGAGTGGAAGCCGCGACAATGCCGCCGATCAGTGACGTATCCGGCCCGGTCATCGCATTCTGCACCGAATTGGAAAGAAGAAGCAGTAGCGTTAGATCAAACGGCGTCATCTGTCCCACTTCACGCTTGCCACTTAGGCGAACACCGATCAGCACGACAAGGTAGATCACGCCCGTACGCAAAGCGATCTGCAGCGCGACCTGTCCGCCCGCAGGAAAGAGGACCCCGTTCAATTGGCTGTCACCGGGACGGGCGCATTCTTCGGCGTGCTCAAATATCCATTCGCCTTCTTCTTATCGACCGACCAGACCACCAACTCAAACAACAGGTGTTCCCGTCCCGAATAAAATTGGATTGGCTCCGCCACCGTCCGGTCCTTTTTCTCAATCGTCTTATCGTCGGCGGTTACATTCAGAGTGTATTTGCCGTGCTTGGGATCGGCCTTTCTTAGTTGCAGGCTCACTGTCGCCACCGGCTGCGGCTTCGCGCCTTTCAGCAGCGTGAATTCGTAATAGTTACGGTCGCCCCTGTGCTTCAGCAACTCCAGATCGTCGCGCGTATGTGCGATCAAGCCACTTTGCATTCCCAGATCGCCCACCGCACTTTGCAATTTCTGCTTGGTCGTTTCAAGATCAGCCCTGGTAGCAGCGACGTCGCTCTTCACTCCGCCCACGTCGGTCCTCACACCGGCTACTTCTCCGCTCACCTGCCCCATCTGCTCTTTCTGTTCTCTCTCCAGGCGGGACTCGGCAGCCTTCTGCTGCGCTTGCAGCTGGGCGGCACGCTGCGCCAACTCTTTCTTGGTCATCCCAAGTTTTTGGCCCAGAGTCTCTTCCTGCGCTTCGTCCGACTGCATACGCTTTTGCAATTCCGCGACCTGTGACTGGCTGGCCCCCAAATCCTTCGTGAGCTTGTCAACACGATGTTGGGTGGCCACATATGCGTAGACTGCCGCCGCCACAAAGATCAGCGCCAGAAAAAGCAGTATCCATTTCCCTGCTGTCGACTGATTTTCAACCGGTATCTGTTCCACTTCCGACATGATTCCTCCGGACAGTCGCTTTCTTGCGCTGTCAGTTTTGCCTCTGTACTTTGTGATACGTAGATATTATCAATTAGCTCCCAGGATGCCCAGTTACATTCTTCTTTACAATGCTGGCATGAGAACCTGGGATGTAATCGTGATCGGCGGCGGCATCGTGGGGCTGTCGTTGTCGATTGAACTCCGGAAAAAAGGCGCAAGCGTTCTGGTGGTTGAACGCGGCGAGCCCGGTCACGAGGCCTCGCGCGCTGCGGGCGGCATGCTGGTAGATTCTGGCCGCGAGACCCCCCTCCCCTTACAGCCCCTGGCGATGGCCAGTGCACGCATGTATCCGGAGTTCGCCCGCGAATTGCACGTCGAATCCGGAATGAGTGTCGATCTCCGCGATGATGGGACCATTCTCTTTCTATCTTCCTCCGATGAAGACGATGACAACTCAGAACTCGGTTCTAGATTGGCTCCTGCGCAATTAGCGCAGCTGGAGCCGTCTTTGATGCCGGGAGACCGTCCAGCATTTTATTTGCAGGAACGCAGTGTCGACCCGCGGGCGCTTACCGCCGCAGCATGGAAAACCGCAAAGAACCGCGGCGTGGACTTTTCTTCCGGTGATGAAGTCATCGCAGTAAATCTTTCGGACGACCGCGTCACCGGCGTGACCACAACCAAAACTGCATTCCTCGCGCCGAAAGTCGTGAACTGCGCAGGCGCGTGGGCTGGCCAGATCGGTCCGCATACTTTTCCAACGCGTCCGGTGAAAGGACAAATGCTATGCATCGCAATGCACCCGCGCGACCTGATTAAGCATGTCGTCCGCTCACCAGACGTTTACCTCATTCCCCGCAGCGATGGACGCCTTCTCATTGGCGCAACCGTCGAAGAAGCCGGATTCGACAAGCGGACCGACGTTGTAACCATCAAACGCCTGCACCATGCCGCTCTCGCGCTGGTCCCTAACCTCGCCGATGCCAGGATTCTTGAAGACTGGGCGGGTCTGCGTCCCGGCACTCCGGACGGGTTGCCCATTCTCGGCGCAACCGCCACGCCCGGCTACTACGTCGCAACGGGCCATTTTCGCGATGGCATTCTGCTCGCTCCCATCACCGCACAAGTAATGGCGCAGGTAATCGAAGGAAGAAATCCGGACTATGACCTTGCAGCCTTCTCACCCTCGCGGTTTTCTCAAACACCAATTTCAACGTAATCGACCATACGCTAGGTGCCTGCCTCCATCGGCTATACTGGAACGTTTCCGCGACGCCGAATAATAAAGCGAACGTGCAGGGTAGCAATTGCGAAAGGATTTCCTATGGCTTCTCCCGCAGTCGATTTTGCCCGCAATAATCAGCAACGCTTTCTCAACGAACTCAAAGATCTCCTTCGCATTCCCAGCGTCAGCACGCTCGACGAGCACAAACCCGACGTGCAAAGAGCCGCCGACTTCGTCGCCAACGACTTGCGCCGCATCGGAATGGAAAATGTTGAAGTCATTTCTACCAAAGGCCATCCTCTTCTGTATGCCGACTGGCTGCACGCGCCGGGCAAACCCACAGTTCTTTGTTACGCGCACTACGACGTGCAGCCTCCCGATCCCCTCGACGAATGGAAGACTCCGCCCTTTGAGCCGACCGAGCGCAACAACAACGTTTACGCGCGCGGAGCGGTCGACGACAAAGGCCAGCTCTGGATGGAAGTGAAGGCCCTTGAATCGCTGATGAAGTCCGGCAACGGCAAGCTTCCCATCAACGTGAAAGTGATTTTTGAGGGAGAAGAAGAAGTTGGCGGCGAATCCATCACGGAATACGTGCGCAAACAGAAAGCCAAGCTGAAGGCCGATTTTGCCTTGGTCTGCGACACCGAACTTTTCGCTCCCAACCTTCCCACGCTGTGCGTCGGGCTGCGCGGCCTGGTCTACACCGAAATCGAGGCCGTCGGCGCCATGGTCGATCTGCACTCTGGCGTTTATGGCGGAGCTGCGCCGAATCCCTTCTTCGCCCTCATCGAGATCATCAGCAAGCTGAAAGACTCGAAAGGCAAAGTCCTGATTCCCGGCTTCTACAAAGGCGTGAAGGCTCCCAGCAAAGACGAATTGAAAGCCTGGAAGCGTCTGCCCTTCAACGAAGAGCACTACCGCAAAACGGAAGTCGGCTCGAAAGTTCTCACCGGCGAACCCGGCTATTCCGTTCTTTATCGCACCTGGGCGCGACCGACGCTCGAAGTTCACGGCATGCCCGGTGGATTCATCGCCGCCGGCGCGAAGACCGTGATCCCTGCGAAGGCAGCGGCCAAAGTTTCCATGCGCCTCGTGCCCAACCAGGATCCCGACGACATTCTGAAGCGCTATACGAACTTCGTTAAAAAGCTCACTCCCAAAGGCATCGAGACGAAAGTTAAAGTACATAGCAAAGGTCCCGCCTGCGTCGTCGGAACCGACAATCCTTATATCAAGGCGGCCACCGAAGCGCTGCACGACACCTTTAAGAAAGAAACCGTCTTCATTCGCAGCGGCGGGTCGATCCCTATCGTTAATGATTTCTACCAGGGGTTGAAAATCCCCAGCGTGATGATGGGCTTCGGTCTTCCCGACGACAACCTCCACGCTCCGAACGAGAAGTTTCACATTCCAAACTTCCACCGTGGGATTGAAACGATTTGCCTGTTCTTCGAGAAGCTCGGAGGAAAATAGCTTAGAGAGTCGGACTATTTTTGCTTTTGTCCCTCCTCAAGGTCCTTCTGATACGCAGCGGATAGCGTTCCCTTGGCCTTTGCAATGGGCAACAGCGTGGGATAGAACTGCACGAACGTTGTGTCGACCGCGGCATGATCAACGTGGCAGCTATAACAGTTGGCGGTTGTTGCAATCATCTTCGCGGGCTTCTTTTCATCATCAAAGCCGAAGAACGCCCACTTTCCGGGAAACCGCGCTTCATCCTTTACGTGCACCTCTACCCCCATGGTCTCTGTTCCTTGATAGTTGCCGCTCTTGTTGATCGACCCTTTTCCCTCCGCGCCCCGCCCTTCGAGCACGAGCACCGTTTTGTCGGGCCAGGTGCCTGTTTCCACGAAAGCCTTGTACGCTTCGGGATTCACAAACACGTTGTCGAACATGTGATGGCCCATTTGCATCGCCGGGCTGTAACTCATGTCGAACCCCGTGGTCAGGTAAACCCACTCGCGGTAGTGTTCGGGAAACTTGAGTTGAGCGTCGCTGTTATATTCCACGTTCGAACTCGATGGAGTCCTCGATGGGCCAAAAGCGGCCGCGAACAACAGCACGGCAGCAACGAGCAATAGGAGTTTCGTTTTGCTGATCATGCCGGCAGTATCTCTCAACCGCTGTTAGCCGGCCAGACGTCCCGCTGCACGGTGCCGGCGATTCGCTGCATTGTTAGCCCACCTGGCCATGCTCTAGAGTACGATTCTCGATATGCCGACCGCGCTCACACGCACCGAGCCGCCACGATGGTTTTGGATCGCAGCCATTTGGTCGGGCGTTGGGCTCTTCGATGCGACGCAGACAGTCTTCGTCATGCGGGCCGAAGGCATGCACCACGCCTGGGGCCACTTGTTCGTCACTCTTCTGCTTTCCTGGCTGCCGTGGGCACTGGCCACGCCCTGGGTACTGCGCCTCAGCCGCCAGTATCCTCCAGACCAATGGAGACGCTTCGCCACATGGGGCGTGCACATCTCCGCCTGCGCCGCGATCGGTCTGGTGTACGCCGCCTGGATCGCTGGCTGGGAGAAACTACTCAACCCGTGGGCCAAGCCTCCTGGTCCAGATCCGTTCATTGATCTCTGGTTGCACAAGTTTGATAACGGACTTCTCTCTTATCTAATTCTTTACGGCGTCCTTCTGCTGATTGCTTATATGTTGGACTCCAGGGAGCGGCTGGCCATGCAACGAACCGAGGCCGCGAAGCTCAGCGAGCAACTCTCGAAGGCGCAGCTCAATGCCCTCCGCCGGCAAATCGAGCCCCATTTTCTTTTTAACACTCTCAACGCTATTGCCGGACTGGTGCGCGAGAAAAGAAATGATGCGGCGGTCAGCATGATCGCCGGCCTCAGCGACTTTCTGCGCCGCGTCGTTCAAGATTCTGATCGGCAGCAGGTTCGACTGATCGAGGAATTGGAGTTCGCGCAAAAATATCTAGACATCCAGAAGGTAAGATTTGCCGAGCACCTTCAGGTAAGCGTGGATGTCCCCGCCGAACTCTTTTCAGCTGAGGTTCCCAGCTTGATTCTGCAGCCCATGGTGGAAAACGCGGTGAAGCATGGCATTGCCCAACGCGTCCAAGGAGGCGTCATTCGCATCGCCGCGTCGCGCTGCAACGGCACCATCACACTCAGCGTTTATAACGAAGGTCCAAGTCTGCCGGCGGACTGGGAGAAGACTTCTTCCGGCGTAGGGATCTCCAACGTACGCACGCGCCTGCGCGGCCTTTACGGCGACAAGTTCGAGATGAGGCTGCAAAATGAACGCACGGGTGGCGTAACAGCCTCGGTTTCGATACCCTTCATTGCCGCGGTTCCCAAGGAGTAGCATCGTTGCGTCCGCAAGATCTTTCTGCCAAGATTCGCACCCTCATCGTGGACGACGAACCCCTCGCCCGCAGCAACATTTCGGTTCTATTGCGGCTTGATCCCGAGATCGAAATCGTGGGCGAATGTGGCTCGGGGGCCGAGGCGCTGGTAAAGATACGCGCCTTGGCACCAGACCTGCTTTTCCTCGACGTGCAAATGCCGGAATGCGACGGCTTCGATGTGCTCGAAATGCTGGGCAAGCAACTACCTCCCGCTGTCGTCTTCGTCACTGCCTACGATCAATATGCGCTTCGCGCCTTCGAAGCCGGAGCGCTCGATTATCTTCTGAAGCCCTTCGACAACGCTCGATTTGATCGTGCTCTCGACCGCGCCAAGCAATCCGTCGCGCACGGCAAACACTCGCCCAGAAAGCTGGAGCGCATTGCCATCAAGAGCATCGGACAAATCTCATTCGTGAAAATATCCGAGATTGACTGGATCGAGGCGGCCGACTATTACGCCTGCCTGCATGTAGGACCGCGAACCCACCTGTTGCGCCGCAGCATGGCAGACTTGGAACAGGAATTAGATCCCACAGTGTTTTGCCGCATCCACCGTTCGACAATCGTGAACCTTGCGCGAGTGCAAAGGATGGAAATCGGCGTCGACGGCGAATACGATGTGTTGCTTGATCGCGGCACGACCCTACGAATGAGCCGCCGTTACAGTAAGGAATTGCAGTCCCGCCTTGGAGTTCGGGAGTGGCACTCATCCTGACACCTCGCCTTCATTTCGCAGCCCAACCACTGGGTTTCAGGATCGCAAGCGGAATGATTGGTTTAGGGTAATGCAGGTTCCGGCGTTACAATTATCGCGCTTCTCGCCGAAAAGTATGCAGGAACCTCCTTTTGCAGCGCCGCGCTCCGGCACTCTCGAGCTGACCGGGACTATCGCCGGACGTTTCGCGATTGTGAAGATGCTGGGCGCCGGCGGCATGGGTCAGGTCTATCAGGCGCAAGACACAAAATTGAAACGCGTGGTAGCCATCAAGCGGATGGCCCCGCGCCTGCAGCAGGATGAGGGCGATCGCCGGCGTTTTCTTCGCGAGGCGCAACAAGCCTCCGCACTGAATCATCCCAATATCGCGAGTATTTATGACGTGATCGAGGAACAGGGAGAAATCTTCCTCATCATGGAATATGTAGAAGGCACGCCGTTGCGCACTTCCCTTCAGGCCCACAAAGATTTCAGCGCAGATGAATTTTTCAAAGTAGCATCGCAGAGCTTGGAAGGGCTCAATGCCGCACACGAAAAGAGCATTTTGCACGGGGACATCAAGCCGGAGAACCTGATGCTCACCCGCGAGGGCAGAGTGAAGGTGCTGGATTTCGGAGTGGCGCGACGGTTTTCGTTGGGCGACGCCAACGAAGCGACCCTTACCGTTGCTACGCTCTCCACCAGCATCAGCGGCACTCCGGCTTACATGGCGCCCGAAGTTCTGATGCAAAAGCCTTACGATGGCCGCGCCGATCTTTTTTCCATGGGCTTGGTCTGTTATGAGATGCTGGGCGGCCGGCAGCCCTTTGAAACCGACAGCATGGCCGGCACGCTCGCCTCGGTGCTGCACACGGAGCCGCCACCGATCGAACAACTAAACCCAAAGGTTTCCCCGGCTCTCTCCGCCGTGTTGCAAACCATGATGGCGAAGGAACCGGCTGAACGCTATTCTTCAGCGAGAGATGTGCTGCTCGATTTGCGACGCATACAAGCGGGGGAGGCTCCCGTCTTCGCGCGCGCCCCAGTTGGTGCGCCCAAATCGAATCTTCGAATATCGAAGCTTGGATTCTCTGAGTTTAGATTCTCCCCGATAAAGTTAGCGGCCACAACAGTTGCAATCGCTTTGCTCGCCGGCGCTTTTTTCTTGCTTCGAACTTTCCTTCCGCATAGTTCCGGTCCAAGCACATTCGGCTCCGCCCAGAACGTTGGGGAACAATCCGCCACGTTGGTTGTCCTTCCTTTCGAAGGAGTATCGGATGACGCCCAACTGACCGCGTTCGGCAACGGTCTGGTCGATACGCTCACCGCGAAGCTTGCGCAGTTAACGGGGAATCATCCGCTGCAAGTTGTTTCCGCAGGTGAGCTTCGGCAGAGAAATGTTTCCAATCTTGCTCAGGCGCATCAGGAGTTCGGCGCCAACACCGGACTTCATCTAGGGCTGCAACGGTCCGGCGATCTGGTGCGAGTGACTTATTCTTTAACCGACGTCAGGAATGGCAAAGTTCTAAAAGCTGGATCGGCCGATGCTCCCGTTACTGACCCATTCGCCATTGAAGACGACGTCACAAAAGCCGTTGCTGCGGCGCTTGGCTTTTCTTTGAAGGCGGACGAAACTCGAGAACTCGCCTTCCACGGCACCAGCATGCCCGACGCCTACAATTACTACACGCAGGCGTGTGGCTATCTGGAAGACGCCAGCAAAGCCGCAAACATAGATAGCGCTATTATTCTGCTCGGCGAAGCCCTCAAGGTAGATCCAAATTACGGCAGAGCAGAAGCTGACTTAGGTAGTGCCTACTGGGCGAAGTACTCCGCGATTAAGGATAAGAACCTGATCGCAAAGTCGCAGCAAGCTTGTGCGAAAGCGATTGACTTGGGTAACTCAGGGGCCGCAGGTCATGTTTGCCTGGGAGTCATCAAGAGCGGCACCGGCAAGTACGAAGATGCTGTAGACCAGTTCCAGCGCGCTATCCAACTCGAACCATCGAACGAAGATGCCTTCATCGGCTTGGGCGGAGCTTATGAACGGCTGGGCAAAACGCAGGGTGCAGAAAATACTTACAAGAAGATTATCGCCTTGCGCCCCAACTACTGGCGGGGCTATAACCTGCTGGGCGCGTTTTATCTTAGGCAAGCGCAGTATGAGGATGCAGCTAAGATGTTTCAAAAAGTCATCGAGCGCACGCCAGAGAGTTTTCGCGGATACGCCAACATGGGCGCGGCGTATTTATATGAGGCAAAGTACGCGGAAGCGATCAAGCCGCTGGAACAATCGCTGGCGATCCATCCTACCGCCGACACCTACTCGAACATGGGCACAGCCTATTACTACCTGCATCGGTTTGGAGACGCGGCGCAAACATACGAGAAGGCTGTGCAGTTAAACGATAAGGACTACACTAACTGGGGGAATTTAGGAGAGGCTTATTATCTGGATGGCGAACGTCCGAAGGCTCGTGCCGCGTTCGAACGGGGAATTGCGATTGCCAGGAAAGAGTTAGCCGTCAATGCTCGCGATCCAGAGTTGCTGAAAACCCTAGCAAACTATTCTGTCATGACCGATGACCGCGATAATGCACTCAAATACTTGGCTCTGGCATTGGAACAGAGCAAGTCTGATAAAGGCGCGCTTTTTTCCGCCGCGCTGATCTATAACCACCTTGGCGATAAAGGCCTAGCGCTCGAATGGCTCGGCAAGGCCTTGCGTGCGGGATATTCTCCGGAAATGGCCCGGCAACAACCGGATTTGGACAACCTGCATGGTGATGCACGCTTTGAAGATTTATTGAAGTCCAGTAGTTCAGGGCCGAACCCATAGGAATAGTCAGCGGTCAAATTCTTGTGGAGGAGGAAAAATATGGACGTATGTGGCGGAGGTACGATCAGCACTACCACATCCTCGATTACGTTTGAAAACAATCATCCGGAGGCTTGCACGCTTTCCGGCTGCACCCTGCCAGGGTGGCCGACAACCGACCCGGTTGTCCCAGCCAGAGCAAACGGGACGGATGGCACGCTAGTCGTCGATCTTTCCCCCTTTATCCGTCGGAGACTACAGTTACAGTGCCAGTTGCTGCCGCAAGCGGACGGATCCGGTGATCAAAGTTCAGTAGAGCCGAACCCCGGGGAAGTAGCCAAGTCACGTGCACTCAGCAACGCGTTGCCTCTAGCTTGAACGGGGAACGATGCGGAGCCCAATCTCTGACAAGGAGAAAAAGTTATGGATGTCTGTGCCGGAGGTACGATCAGTACGACTACGAGCTCGATTACTTTTGTAAACCATCACTCGCAGCCTTGCGACCTTGGAAGCTGCAACCTACCGGGATGGCCGAAACCCAACCCTGTGGTCCCAGCCAAGGCAAATGGGGTGGCAGGCACCTTGACCATCCAGCTTTCCCCGCCCATTGCGAAAGGCGATTACCCATATAGTCCTGATTGCTGCGGTAAACAGACGGATCCAGTGATTAAGGTCCAATAGGGCGAACGCGCAGTTTTCATCTGACAAGCCTACGACCCGGGGAATTACGTGTGCGTTGTCCCCAGCCATCTCGATCAGTAGAACGAATATTGAGATAACCAACCCAAGCCAGGCCTGCGGCCAAGCAGGCTCTGGCTCCTTTGAGCGCTCGGCTCGATAACTGTCCCGCGCAACTCCTTAGGTTGTTTCTTCCTTCTGGCTGCGCTATCCTAGACATGCTCTCGCGATTCTCCCGCCCTCGTCCTTCCCTCATCCAAAAACCAGGCATGTGCTGCAATGTGTGTGCAACCCAACGCGCTCCACCGTAAGGCCATACAATATATAGTGTTATATTGCTTGACCCCGCCCCCACTTCGCCGTTACAGTTACTTAAATTTGTGCCCGTCCTCCCCAGCCCAGGCCGGAACCGATTACGAAATTGAACCGATCTGGCATCTATCTGAAGGCAGGGGTATCCGTCTGGTAAATAGCCCCGGTTGCCTCGAAATTGACCACTGGCCACTGCTCTTTCCAAGGAGTTCACGTTGCTTAAACTGAAGCGGCTACAGATTCTCGGCTTCAAATCGTTCTGCGATCGCACCGACCTCAAGTTTCACGGGGACGGCGTCGCTGCCATCATCGGCCCTAACGGCTGCGGAAAGTCGAACATCGCCGACGCAATCTCATGGGTGCTGGGCGAGCAGTCTGCCAAGACTCTGCGCGGATCGCGCATGGAAGATGTAATCTTCGCCGGCACGCGCGACCGCAAGCCGACTGGCATGGCCGAGGTTTCGCTGACCTTGATCGATCCCGAAGAGTATCCCGGCGCTGACGCAGAGGCGCCGACAGAAATCGATATTCAGGATGAACTGCCAAGCGCCGCCGAAGTCTTGAAACGCGCGGCCGATCCTCGTCTCGGCGAGCACTCGACTTTCGATCCAACGAATGGCGATCAACCCGATAAGAACTGGGACGAAACCGCTATCCGCGCCCGCGCCGCCGAAGAGACTGAGCGCGCCATCGAAGATGCGCAACCTGGCAAAACGGAAGAAATCGAAATTCCGCGCTCGAAAATCACCACCATCGCCGTCGCCTTCCCCGACGACGAACCTGTCTTCGCGTCACCGTCAGGGACACTCGCCACCGTCACTCCAATAACTTCCGTAGCCGTAACCGCTGCGCCGCAGGTCGTGCTGAAAATCCGCCGCCGCAAATTTAATCAGCAGCAATTCCATGCGGGCGAAATCGTAGTCACGCGGCGGCTGTTCCGTTCGGGCGATAGCGAATACCTGTTGAACGGAAAACTCTGCCGTTTGCGCGACATCCAGGAACTCTTCATGGGCACAGGTCTCGGACCTGAAACCTACGCTCTCATCGAACAAGGACGCATCGGCCAGATTCTCAGCAGCCGCCCGACCGATCGCCGCGCCATTCTCGAAGAAGCCGCCGGAATCACAAAGTTCAAAACCAAGAAGCGACTTGCCGAGGCTCGCCTCGAAGACGCCAAGCTAAACCTGGCTCGCATCAACGATATCTTTGACGAAGTCACGCGCCAGATGAATTCGTTGAAGCGGCAAGCGTCGAAAGCCGAGCGTTACGCCAAGTTGCGCGACGAGATGCGAGTTCAGTTGCGTATCGTCCTGGCCAGTAAGTTTGCGGAGATCGAGCACGAGAGCACCGAACTCGATGCCCAACTGAACGTCCTTTCCGAGGACATGCAGCATCGCACCGAGGCCGTTCAGCAACTCGAGGCCGAACACGGCGAAGGCACGGAGCGCGGCTACGCCATCGAAACCGAGTTGCGTGAAAATCGCGATCGCCTGAGCCAGCTGGCCATGGAGATCGATCGCGCGCATGCCCGCCGCCGTCACAATGACGAGCGCTGCGCCGAGCTGGTCGTGCGTTCCGCCGCAGCCGAAGCGGAGCTCGCCCAGGCCCGCCTTCGCCTGACTTCGCTTGAGGCCGAGCGCGATTCCAATCGTCAGGTGCTGGAATCTGCTGCCGCTGACTTAGCCGCAGCACAGCACGAGTTGGCTCTCTCGCAGCAGGAAGCCGCCGCTGCAGCAACCGCGCTTGCGGAAGTTGAACATCAGCAGGAAGAATCTCGCGTTGCCATCTTCGATACGGTGTCGTCGGTTTCGCGTCTGCGCAATCAACTTGCACAAGCCGAAGAGCGGCTGGCGGGCGCAGACCGTGAAGCCCGCCGTCTCGAAACTGAAATCACGAACGCGAACCATCAGGTGGAAGCCTTTGGCGGGCAGCGCGGACAACTCGCTCTTGAGTTCGAGACGGTAACGCAGCGCGTCACCGGAATCACTGAAGAGATCAACCAGCTTCGGGGTCTCATTCAAAGCAAACGCCAGGACGAGACCAAGCGAAAGGCCAATCTGGACGTGCTTCGCGCCGAGTTCGCCACAGCTCTCGGGAAGAAGGGATCTCTGGAAGCGGTGATCGCCGAGCACGGCTACTCCACCGAATCGGTCCGGCGGCTGTTCCAGTCGGGCGTGATGCAGAGTGGTTTGGCGCCGGTGGGAGTGCTTGCGGACTTTCTGGAAGTCGAGCCGCGCTTCGAGCGTGTGGTCGAAGACTTTCTGCGCGACGAACTGAACTACATCGTCGTCAAGTCATGGGACGCTGCGGACGAAGGCCTTCGTCTGCTGCGCAGCGGCGTCGATGGCCGCGCGACCTTCCTGGTTCATCCCGAAGACTCGCAGGCCAAATTCTCTTTCATCGTGGATGAAGCTGCGCATTGCGCACCGCCGACGGCCTCCATCGTGCCGCTGAAGAACACGATTCGCGTGCTCGACGGATTCGGCAAGTCGCTGGAAGTAATCCTGCCCAAGCTGCGCGACGGCTACATCGTTCCTGGTTCCGACGTTGCCCGAGGATTGGCGCTCGAAAATCCCGACGCATTCTTCTTGTCGCAATCCGGTGAATGCTTTCACAATGTAACCGTCACCGGCGGCAAACAGCGCGCCGAAGGCCCGCTTTCAATGAAGCGCGAACTCCGCGAAGTCCTCCGCCAAGTGGAAGATCTGGAGCGCGCGCTGCGTGACGAAGAAATGCGGGTGCTCACGCTGGGCCGCGAACTTAAAGAACTCAGTTCCCTTCTCGAACGTCTCGAAGGTGAAAAGCGGGAAGCCGAACATCAGTCGATGACCTCCCGCCATATGTTGCAGCAGCTCGATTCGGAGATGGCCCGCGTCACCGAGCGCATGAGCGTTTCGCAGGCCGAATTGCAACGGCTTGCCGGGGAGCGCAACGATCAGCAGTCGATTATCACGGCGCGGCAGACGGAGATTGCCGCGCTGGAACAGACTCGCGCCGAACTCGAACAGCGAATCGCGGCCGCCCAGGAATCCCTCGCTCTATTGCGGCAGCGTCGCGAAGACGCGGCGCAGGCCAGTTCGCAGCGGGTGGCGCAGGTCGCGGCCCTCGGAGAACGCCACCGCTCCGCCAACGCCGCGCTGGTGCGGATCGAATCTTTGTTCACCGAAATGAATCAGCGCATTCATTCGCTGGCCTCGCAAATCGAAGGGGCAGCGGCCGAAAAGCTACAGCGCGAAACCGAGAACGGACAGCTCGAGCAGCAAGCGGCCGACTTCGAGGCTGAGCGTAACGCGGGCCAGGCCCGAGAAGGCTTGCTGCAATTTGAGAAAGATCAGTTGCGCGCCCGCCTTTCGGAGATCGACGAACTCCTGCGCCACGCCCGCCAACTTCTCGACCAGGCCCGCGACCGCCGGGGTGAGTTGCAAGCAGCCGCGGCCAAGCTGCAAGCTGACGCGCAACATATGGCGGAGACTTGCCTGAACGAACTTGGAATCGAGCGCGCCGCTCTGCTCGCCGACGCCACCATCGCGACGGTCACCGGAGACGAACTCGCAGCCTGCGATCAGTCTTACCGCGAGATGCGCACCAAATTGGAAGCCATGGGGCCGGTCAACATGATGGCGCTCGAAGAGTATCGCGAGACTGCCGAGCGTCACACCTTCCTCGATACTCAGCGAAAGGATCTCATCTCTTCCATCGAGAACACCACGGCGACGATTTGCGAAATCGACCAGGTCTCGCGCGAGAAATTCGAAGAGGCCTTCGCTAAAATCAACGAGAACTTCCAGGCAACGTTCAAGAAACTTTTCGGCGGCGGCCACGCATTCATGAAGCTCACCGATGAAGAGAACTCCGCCGAGAGCGGCATTGACGTCGTCGCATCGCCTCCCGGCAAGCGCCTGCAAAGTGTGCTGCTGCTTTCCGGCGGCGAGAAGGCCCTGACCGCGCTTGCCTTGCTGGTCGGCATCTTCCAGTTCACGCCGAGCCCCTTCTGTATCCTCGACGAAGTGGATGCCCCGCTCGACGAAGCCAACATCGGCCGCTTCACCGACCTCGTTAAAGAGATGAGCATCAAGACCCAGTTCGTTCTGATCACGCACAGCAAGAAGACGATGAGCATCGCGCCCGTTCTTTACGGCGTCACCATGCAAGAGCCTGGAGTTTCGAAACTGGTTTCAGTGCGCTTCGGGGCGGCGTAGGGAGGTCGCATCAAAGGCTGGAGCGTGGCAGCATTCCAGCCCGGAGACTGGCCCTTTTATCCACTTGCATCCTCAGCTTTTCCACAGTCGTCATGGCTGAAAGGCCGCGACCCGGCCTACCTTCCGCAAATTCTTGCGCGTCCAAAGTTTTTTCTCTCAATAAGATGCGGCCTCTCTTTTGTCTCGCATTCTGTCGTTGACAAAAATTTCTGGCAGTCTAAAATACGCCACGCTGCTTACCTGTAAAATTTCCCTATGAGCCCTAATCTTCTCGACGCCGTAATCCTACAAACTGATTTCCCCGACCTTCATCTTCACGCCAGCGGCAAGGTCCGCGACGTTTACCAGTTGGATAACGAACGCCTGTTGTTCGTGGCTACCGATCGCATTTCTGCCTTCGATTATGTCCTGGCTACAGGCATTCCTCACAAAGGCCGCGTCCTGAGCCAGATGTCGTTGTTCTGGTTCGATTTTCTTTCGGACATCGTTCCCAACCACGTGATCACCGCCGATGTGGCGCAGTACCCGCAAGCCCTGCAGAAATATGCCGACCAGTTGCGCGGCCGGTCCATGATCGTGCAGCGCGCTGAAATGTTTCCCGTTGAGTGCGTGGTGCGAGGATACATTTCAGGCTCCGCCTGGAAGGAATACCAAGCCACTGGTAAAGTGTGCGGCATCGATTTACCGCCGGGCCTTCGCGAATCCGAAGCTTTCCCCGAGCCCATTTTCACTCCCGCCACAAAGGCAGTGAGCGGCCATGATGAGAACATCCCGTTCGCTAAAATGTGCGAGATTGTGGGAACCGAGACCGCCAGCCATCTGCGCGAGTTGACTTTGCGGATCTATAAGAAGGCTGCCGCCTATGCGCGCCAGCGCGGTATCATCATCGCCGATACTAAATTTGAGTTTGGACGGACGGCCAAAGGAATCACACTGGCCGACGAAGTCCTCACCCCAGATTCTTCCCGCTTCTGGCCAGCGGATAAATACGAGGCAGGACGCTCGCAGGAGTCCTACGACAAGCAGTACGTTCGCGATTACCTGGAACAGATTCGCTGGAACAAGCAGCCGCCCGCGCCAGCTTTACCGGCGGAGGTGGCAACCCACACCAGCGAAAAATATCTCGACGCCTATCTACAAATCACCGGTCACAAGCTGGATGTGTAGGCCCGAAAACGTCCGCATAACAGCGGACAGGAGAAAAGCATGACCCCGGCGGATTGGCTGATTGTCGCGGTCGTGCTGCTGAATGTGGTGCTGGCCGGGATCCATGGCTTCTTCGCGGAAGCGTTGAGCATGGCCGGCCTCACCGTCGGTTACATTCTTGCCGCCTGGCAGTATCAGAAGCTGGCGGAGTGGTTGATGTCATTCTTGAAGTCGGAGTTATTGGCCCAGATCTTCGGATTCCTCATTATTTTTTTTGCCGTGTTGACTATTTTCGGCCTGGCTGGAAGGGTCGCACGCAAATGGATGAAGGTGGCTGGGTTGAGCGGGTTTGACCGCCTACTGGGCGCTCTTCTGGGCTTGGTAAAGGGTGGGTTCGTAGTGGCCGTGGTTCTGATGGGACTGACCGCTTTCGCGCCAACTTCGCAGATGCTGGAGAAGTCGGAACTGGCTCCGTATTTTCTGGTGGTCGGACGGGCCGCGATTTGGGTGGCGCCACCGGATTTACGGGCGCGGTTCTACGAGGGACTGGATTTCCTGCATCGTGCTCCGAAGGATATGACGAGTACTCCGGCATCCAAGTCGAAACCGAAGCCGTGAGTCGAGTACACAGCTAAAACAAAAGACATCGAACGAGAGAGAGACCTACCGTGAAAGATCAATTGGAAGCACTTATTCTGCAGATGTACAAGAGCAACATCCTTTACTCCGAAGGAGTGCGCGAATTCAAGAAGCGCTTCATCCTTACCGTTCTTCAGGAGAACAAGGGCAACCAGTGCCGGGCGGCGCGCGAACTGGGAATGCATCGCAACACGCTGAGCCGGACCATCGACGAACTCAAGATCGACATCCGTCAGCTTCGCGACGTAGCCAAGCGCCCGCCCCGGAGCGCGCGGCCTCTGTCGATGGAAAAGAAAGCGATGCGTTAGCGGCCGCCGCTCTCGCCTTGCGATTAATTCTTCTCGCCAAAAAACAAGGCAGCCCTGGCGGGCTGCCTTAAGTTTCAACTTCACTTACGTTACTGGCTAGCTGGCTTGTGGTGAACCGGAGCCTTTTTGGCCGGGGTCGGCGCCGCGGCCTTGAGCAGCTTCCCTTTCTCCATGCTCATCATGAACGGACTCGGCGTATAGGAAGACGGCTCGCCCTGGAAGTCCAGACTGGCGCCCTCTTTCGGGATCAGCCGCAGCGGAACTTTCTCTTCGAAAGTAAGGGTAATATCCGGCTTCTTCGCGTCAATGTCATCCGAGCTGCCGGCAATCTGGAACTCGGTCGCCGTCGCTTTGATGACGGTTCCATTCATCTGCACCGCTTTGCCTTTGATTGCGTTCCAGACGATATCCTGATCTTCCTTGGAACCGCTGGTGAAGATGAACTGCCAGGTCGCGAAGTCCATCTCTTCCGGCTTCTTGGTGGTCACCATGGCGTGAACCTGCTCGGCTGGAGAAGGCGCGGGCTTGATCGTGAAACCGGCGGGCTGAGTCGGACTGGCCTTGGCCTGCGCCAGAACGTCCGTCCAGCCGTCGTCGCCGCCGTGGTACTTCACGTACTGGCCCTTGGCGTATTTCTCGATCGACGCCTGATACTGCGCATTCGGCGCCACCGTGGAGGCGCGGGCTGCGAACCAGATCGCATTGATCGGATCTGGAGCGACCTTCGGATCCGGCGGAGTCGGACCTGCGGAGGCCAGCGCCAGAGGATACACAACGCTGAAGTCCTTTTGCGAGTCCGGGTTGCTGTCGACGGCGGCGCGCAAGGCCTTGCGGGCCGTGTCATAGTCCTTGTCAGTCAGGGCAGCGATGCCGATGGCCGCGTTAAAAATGCCGGTCATCTGATCTTTCATCTTCTGAAAATCAGCGTCCGCAGTGCCTTCGGGCTTGCTGAATTTCGGCAGGCAATCCAGTCCCATCTGCGCGTACTTCTTCGCGTCGACCAGATCTTGCTTGGCATTGGGGTCGCCGCCTTGCGCCTTGAGGCGATCGAAGAAGGCCAGCAACGCCAAAGCCCGCACGTTACAGGAATCGGCCGTCACCAGCTTCATGGCGGTATCGATGGTTTTTTGCTGGTTATTGGTCTGCTGGTAATCCTGCATCAGCGTTTGCAGGGCCGCAACTTTCATGACGCTGTTGGGATACTGCGTCATGAAGGCCTCAAGGCCGCTGATCTGCGCCGCAGGATCTTTCTGCTGGATGGCGCCCACATAAGCGTTGTATTCGGCAGGGTCCTTGATGACCGGGGCTTGGGCGGGCGCCCCAGCCGGCGCTTGGGTTGAGGTCGCGGACGGTTGGGCCGGTGCTGCTTGCCCCTGTGGTGGTTGCGCAGGCTTGGTGGCGCCCTGGGCCGCTGCCACTGCGGCAACCCCAAGCACAACCGTAACCAGAATCTTATTCATCAGTGTATGGCTCCTTGGCCTTTGGGAATCGAAATCTTAGGAAGCAATATGCCTTAGCTCTGCAAGACGACTGACCCGCACATTGGGTTTGCCGGATTATATGTACCTCTTCATCCGAAGGCAAGCAACTTCCGCTTATCCTGCCGGCTTATCCTGCGCCCATTGTATAAGATGCAGATATTACAGCTCGCGGATGGCCCGTAATGGGGGCCTTGCGAGACAGTTTGGGCAGGAGGCAATTCTAATGAATTCAGTTCAAGCCGACATTCATCCCCTGGCGGGGCAGGTAGCGATCATTACCGGCGCAGGTCGCGGCATCGGCGCTGCCATCGCTCGTGAGTTGTCGAATTTGGGTGCTACGGCGGTGGTGTGCGGACGCACGCGCGCCGCTCTCGAATCGACCGCCAAGTCCATCGCTCAGGCAGGCGGGAAGGCCGAGGCGGTGGTTTGCGACGTGACTAGTCTGCAATCGGTGGAGGCGGCGGCGAAGCAGGTTGAAAGCTCTTTTGGGCGCGCGGATATTTTGGTCAACAACGCGGGTATCCGTGGATTTGGCGGTCCTCTGCATCAACTCTCGCCCGACGGCTGGGAGCAAATTCTGAATGCAAACCTGCGGGGCGTGTTCTATGCGGTGCGGGCGTTCGCGCCATTGATGATTCGCGCGCGCACCGGCCACATCATCAACATTTCCTCACTCGCCGGAAAGAATGCGCTGCCCAATGGCGCCGCCTATGCCGCGTCAAAATGGGGATTGAACGGGCTCAGCTACTCTCTGGCGGAAGAACTGCGAAGCCACAACATCCGCGTGGCTGTGATCTGCCCCGGCTCAACCAACACCGATTTGAGCCCGCACACAGGAAAAGATCCGGCAAAAATGTTGCAACCGGAAGATGTGGCGCACGCGGTAGCCATGCTGGTAACGCAGTCTCCGCAGTCATTCATCAGCGAGGTACTGATGAGGCCCACGCAGAAACCCTGAATTCTCCGCCTTCACCGCGCGGCCTTTCTCCGCGAACTCCGCGCCTAGCTTTTGAAGTACACAAGAAGAAAAAGCGTAAGCGCAGAGGTCGCTGAGAACGACCGCGGAGAACGGCCGCGGAGGTCGGCGAGTACTTTTATCCGGTGTAATTTACTTCTTGAATAAATTCTCGAAGGCTTGCCTTGCGTCGCTTGGCCGCAGGCTGGCGGGGGTGGAAGTTTCCTTTTCGCGAGTGACGCGGATTTCATAGAACGTGCAGTCATTGCGCGCGTCTTTTTTCGGCACCCGCTCCTTCACCGGTTGCATGCACTCGAAGCGGCTTCCGGGATCGAAATACATGCACTGTTTGCAGGAATGCAATTCAAACCCGCACTTGGGACAAAGTCCGGTGGGCGGAATCGCCTGCAGCACGGTGCCGCATTGCGCGCAGCGCGAGACCTCACGCGTCCCGGGCATATTCACCGGTTTTGGTCCCATGCTGTAGTCGCGTCGCGCCAGCGGCGTCGAGGCGGGCTTTTCCGCGGAATCCTTGCGGGGCTTTTCCGGACGGTCGCGATCCTGATATCCGTGCTGGCGATATTTGGCTGCCACAGAACCTCTCGATCTCTAATCTCTAAGTCTAATGAACCTTCGCTACAATAAACCCATGATCAAGGCAACTATGATCCACGAAATCTTCCCCGTCGGCCCGCTGCAATGCAACTGCTCAATCATAGGCGACGAGACCACGCGCGAAGCCATGGTCATCGACCCGGGCGACGATGTCGAGGACGTGCTGGCACTACTCCGCAAGCATAACCTGCAAGTCAAGCAGATCGTGATCACTCATGCTCATATCGATCACGTGGGAGGCGCCATGAAACTTCGCGCCGCCACCGGAGCTCCGATCCTGCTCAACCAGAACGACTACGCCTTGCTCAAGATGCTCGACGTGCAAGCCGCCTGGATCGGCATGGCGGCTCCGGGCGCGGTGCAGATCGACCAGAGCGTGAGCACTGGCGATACGGTGAAGGCCGGCGCGCATGCAGCCAACGTTCTGCACACGCCCGGTCACACGGAAGGCAGCATCTGCCTTTATTTCCCTGCCGAAAAAACGCTTATTGCCGGCGACACTCTGTTCGCTGGCTCGATCGGCCGTACCGACCTTCCCGGCGGCTCCATGCAGAAGATCATGCAATCGCTGCATGGTACCGTGCTCACTCTGCCGGATGAGACTGTCGTTGTGCCCGGCCACGGCCCGGTCACTACCATCGGGGAAGAACGCGAGAGCAATCCGTTTCTGGTGAAGCGGTAGAAATTGATGATTGAGGATTGCTGATTGTTGATTGAAAAGCTAATCAGCGTGCTTTGAATCGACAATCAACAATCAATAATTAGCAATTGGCGACTAGCAATTCCAGCAGTCGCCCGATCCCCTCCGCGAAATCCTCCTCCGGCGTGATCAAACTCAAGATCAAATAACCATCGCTGGGAAAATCATAGAAATGCCCGGGATGCACCAGCACAGCTTTGCTACGCAACAGAGCCACCGCTAATTCTTCATCGGTCTGCGTCACCGGCACGCGTAACACCGTGTACCATCCGCCTTCCACGTCCAGGCGCTGACACGCTTGCTGCGCGGCGAGTTGCCGGTCTAATTCTTTCAGATTCGCGAGCACGCGAGTCAGCAATTGTTGCTGAATACTTTTTCTCTGGTCCAGCAGCGTTGGCGTAGCCCACTGGATGGGAGCGTTCATGGAAAGATACGTATCGGCGATCACCTCCAGGCGCGATTGAGCAGCCTGAACCACCGCAGCGGGGCCACTAGTAACGATCCACGCGACTTTCATCTGAGGCAGCGCCGAGATTTTCGAAACTCCACTCAGCGTGAATGTCAGCACGTCAGAATTAGCTGCGAAACTCTGCCGGGGAGCGAGACCGTGAGCGTAATCGAGAAAGACTTCGTCGGCAACCAGCGCGAGAGCATGCTCGCGGCACAAGCCATTTAAAGATTCCAGTTCATGCGATTGCACGAAGGAACCCGTGGGATTATTAGGATGAACCACAACTATGCTACGCGTGCGCTCGGTCACTGCCTGTTGTAGCGAGGGAAAATCCATCTGCCAGCCGTGATCGTAGATCAGCGGATACGGCACCAGCTTCACGTCCTCTAAATCGGCCAGGAATTCAAACAAGGGATAACTCGGTTTCGGAACCAGCAATTCATCGCCCGGATTGCAGAGCAGGCGGAAAACGAAAGAGTAGCCTTCGCTCGTGCTGGTGGTGAGAATCAGCTGATCGGGATCGAGATTGTGAATCCCGTGCGCAGCCTGGTAGTACTCTGCGACCGCAGCGCGCGCGCCCGGCAAGCCTTTCGGCTGAGGATCGTAATCCATGGACTGCGGAGAGGCGAGGGATTGCAGAATTTGCGTATTGTCGTAGCGCAGCCCGGCGCGCGTGGGATTAGAGATCGTTAGATCAAGCACGCGAGCGCCGCTCGACCGCACCTCTTCAAGCGTCTCCGTCAGACGATTACGCGTTAGCTTCCAGTTGGTGCGGTCGGAAAACATGCTTGCGTCTTTGCACCGATTCGAATGGCAGATTCAGCGCCTAAACAGGAATGGGACCGCGGCGGATGTCGCCCCGCAGGCTGCTCCACTCCATGCTGGGCCAGTCGCGAATGGCAACTGCGGGGCACACCAGGCTTTGGCCGTCGGCGCGCAGCAACTGCCTCAGGGTCTGCACACCGTAGAACAGCCCCTGGCCTGTGTTTGCGGCGACGATGAGGTGCGAGCGGTCGGAAAAAAGAAGATAGCCCTGGTCGCCGATCAGATCTGCCTTCAGGCCTTTCGATTCCAGAAACTGGCGTACGCGGCGGTCCTGCACGCGGGCTAAAACGATGACATCCCCGGCCTCTTTGGGTGCTTCTTGTTTAGATTCGCTTTTTGCGCCGGTAATGTTCAACTTCAAGCCGGACTGATCATGAATTTCCTCCGCCAGCGTTTCGGCAGCGATGCGGTCTTCGGCCTGATGTCCGAATTCAACCAGGATTCGCGTCTTCGCCCGTACGTGGAAGCTTCCCTCCTGTACGCGAACCTCCTTGGGCTCGGGGATCAGCTTCAGTTGACTCTCCGGGCCGGGCGCCGCTGCCGCAAACGCAGAAATCAGAAGCAGCGGAATAAAAAGAACAACGCGGGATTGAGACTTTTTCATTCGTATCCTTGACGGTGAATCGAACCTACATTCTAGTGGAACCGGGCTCTTCGGACGGTTGCATTCTAAATTCATTAACCACCAAGGACACGAAGGTTTATGGCGATCTGCAATTTACTTCGCGAACGCTTCTTTGTTCACAACGTAGGGCATCTTCGCGACATCACCGCCGTAGTTGCCCTCGAGCACGTCGATCAATCCCTGCACGCAGCGCCCCGCCATGCCTTTGCTGGGATCGGTGGAAAGCCGGGTGATGCGCCCGGCGCTGGCAAAGTGCGGCATGAGGCGGAGGCGATCGGCGATCGCGGGATCGCGCAGGGGCGAATCGGCGGGCAGCGGTTCCTTTTCGTAGACATCGAGGGCTGCGCCGGCAATCCAGTTCTCGCGCAGCGCCTTCACCAGCGCGGCTTCGTCAACCACCGGTCCGCGCGAGTCATTCACCAGAAATGCGGTGGGCTTCATCATTCTCAAAGTTTGTTCGTTGAACAGATGATAAGTGGGCGTGGCGCTTTCGCCGGGACGCAGCAGGGGAACATGCACGCTGACGAAATCGGCTTGGCGCACCGCCTCTTCGAAAGTGACGTACTTGATCCAGTTCTTTTCCCGGGAGATGCCGCGGGCCTGGCGCAAGTCCATGGTTTCCTGAATGGCTTTGATGTAATCGTGGTTCTCGTAGGCCGGGTCGTAGCACAGCATGTTCATATCAAAGCCGGCGCACTTCTTGATCATTGCCAAGCCAATGCGCCCGGTGCCGATAATCGCGATCGTCTTACCGGTAACTTCGTCGCCGAGAAACGGCAGGTAAGGATGCCAATATCCCCACTGATTATCGCGAGTCAGATGCTCGGCGGTCCATAACTTGCGGGCCAGCATGCCCATCATGAAGAAGGCAAACTCGGCGGTGGCTTCGGTGAGGACATCGGCCGTATGGGTGAACGGAATCTTGTAGCGGTTGGCGTCGGCGCGGTTGATGTTGTCGAAGCCGACGGCGATCTGCGCCACAACTTTCAAAGTACTCTTGCCTGCTTCGAATATCTCGGCGTCGATCCGATCGCGGAGCGTGGTGATCAGCCCGTCGATACCGGACTTCACTTTGCCGATGATCAGACTTTTCGGCGGCGCCTCGGGTTGCGGATAAACCTCGACTTCGTATCCTCGGTTGCGCAGCAGATCGATTGCTTCTCCAATGTCGCAGGTGGCGAAAACACGAAATTTCTTGGCCATTATTTTCCTGATAAAAGGTGGCAGGCACTATGCCATTAACGGATAAATTACTTGAAGTTCAGAGATTCTTTTCTGTCCACTGCCCGATACGATCCAGAGCCTGCTGCAGGTTCTCCAGTGAATTGGCCACGCTGAAGCGCAGATAACCTTCGCCGAATTCGCCGAAGGCGGTTCCAGAAAGCGCGGCTACGCCGGCTTGTTCCAACAGAGCGTCCGCCAGCGGCTTGGACTTCCATCCCGTCTTCATGATGTTGGGGAAAACATAGAAGGCGCCTTTCGGCAGGCGGCAGGAAAAGCCCTTGATCTTATTCAGGCCAGCGACAAAGACATCGCGGCGACGCTTGAATTCGGCGCACATGTGATCGACCGAACTCTGGTCGCCGCGCAGAGCCTCAATCCCGGCCATCTGGGTGAAGCTGGCGGTACAGGAATTCGAATTTGTCATCAGCCGCGTGATGTGCGCGGCCAGGTCAGCTCGCATCACCCCGTAACCCATGCGCCATCCGGTCATGGCATAAGTCTTCGAGAAGCCGTCGAGAAGAATGGTGCGGTCCTGCATTCCGGGCACCGACATAATGGAAAAATGCTCGCCTTCAAAAAGCAACCGGCTGTAAATCTCGTCCGACAAAACCAGGATGTTGCGGTCGCCGATCACCTTCGCCAACTGCTCAACCTCTTTGCGCTCCATCACCCCGCCGGTTGGATTTTGCGGTGAATTCAGAATGATCAGCCTGGTCCGGTCGGTAATAAGCGTGGCGAGTTCGTTCACGTCCAGAGAAAAATCGCGGTCCTCGCGAAGCTGGACCGGAATCGCGCGGCCCCCCACGTAGTTGATCATCGACTCGTATATGGGAAAGCCAGGGTTGGGATAAATAACCTCATCGCCTTCATCAATTAATGCCAGCATGGTAAAGAAAATAATTGGCTTACCGCCAGGCACAACGACTACTTCTTCGGGGGCGACTCTTACGCCGCGACTGCGGCTTACGTAATCCGCGATGGTCTGGCGCAGTTCGGGAAGCCCGGCGGAAGGGCCGTAGTGGGTCCAACCATTGTGTAGTGCGTCCACGGCAGCTTCGACGACGTTGGCCGGAGTGTCGAAATCGGGCTCGCCGATCTCCAGGTGAATGATGCTCTTGCCCTGGCGTTCCAGGGCTCGCGCCTTGTTTAGAACTTCGAAAGCGGTTTCCGTGCCCAGGCGCGACATCCGGCTGGCTAGTTGTAATTGGTGCTGCGTAGTCGGTGACATTGAGGACTGGATGCTCCTAAGAGACTAAACCGCACATTATACGCCGCGACGGAGTGCAGGATGGGAGAGGAGGATTAGGGAGATGACCAGCACGGTAACTGCTTGGCGCGCCGGGGGATGGCCCAGCACACTGCTGCCAGTGAGGAAGGGCGAAGGCATCTCACGCCGAATGGGCGACGATAGCCACCGCTTAAGAGCTACTGGCGGTGATTCTCCGAGGTTTGCGAAGTATTTATTCCAGCTTCTTGTTCCAGCTTCGATTCAGTTTAGCGTTTTGTTGACCGTCCTAATCGTTTTAAGCTTGGTAGTGATCACCACCAACAACGGGCGACAGCCCTGGGCTTTCCAGGGAAGCCTATCTGAATGCGCCCTGATCAGATGTCCCACTGTCCTCACTCGCATGGGGAGGTTGCGGGGGCCAGGCGTTTTCCTAGGACCGCGCGGCTATACATCCGGCACCTACTGTTCCAGAATAGGCGAGCCGAATTGCCAAGTGAAGGTTACATGTCACAGCGCAGAAGATTTGTCTGTGGAAAACTTTGCCGGCCACGTGGTTCAGGGTCGTGGCGCACGAATCGCCCAGGCGCGTGCAGGCAGTGCGATCGTTCCCTGCGCGTTTGCCGGGAGCGCCGCTCTCAGGCGTTCGCGAATCGCCGCCTGGGTCCGCTGATCGCGCGTGGCGAGATAGTTCGGCGCCGAGCCTTGCCCGGTCAGAAGCGGTTCCCAGTAGTCGTCGAAGCTGGTGAAGCGAGTTACTGTATCAAGCGCGTGCAGGGTTGAATCGTCCAGCTTTGCTTGCTCGAAGAGAGATCGCAGTCCTTCTGGCGTGCACATGGGGAAACGGCGGGCTTGATCGAATGTGGCGGCATCGCTGTCGATTGCGATGGCCGCATCCCAAAACTCACGCAAGAATCTTGTACCCTGCGCGTAGTCCCAAACATAGACCGCGACGGTGCCGCCGGAGCGTGTGACGCGGCAGAATTCTTCCAGCGCTCGGACCGGATTCGGAATGTAGTTCAAGCCCAGACCGCACACGGCAACGTCGAAACTGGCTACGGGGAACGGCAGGGCCATCGCGTCCCCGGTTTCGAAGGTGACATTGGCGCGCCCACGATGCTGACGAGCAAAGCTGATCTGATCGGAAGAAGCATCGATTCCCACGACGCTGGCGGGAGTGCAGCGCTCAACAATGGCTTCGGTGATGACGCCGCTGCCGCAGCAGACGTCAATCCATTTCAGGCCCGCAGGAAGGTTCAGCCACTGCAGAAACTCTTGGGCCAGCAAATAGCTCCAGCGGCCCATCCACCGGTCGTAGTCGGCGCCAGAGGTCCATTTATCCATGTTCATCGATCCATGTTCATCGATCTATGTTCATCGATCTATGCTAATCACGGAACGGCTGCCAGAGGAAAAAGGTCCTCAGGGGCTAAAGCCCCACGTCCCTTGGCTGTGAGCGGCACGGCTGAAGCCGTGCCCTGATACGAGTCGAAATCGGTAAGCGGGAATTACTCCGAAACGCTGTGTTCTTCGTTCTGCGCGCGAAGAACGCGGTCTACGGAGTAAGGAGCGCGGTTGCGGGGCTCGTGGTAGTGGCGGACTTGCATTTCGCCGAGGAGTCCAATGGCGAGCAGATTCAATCCGCCGAGCAGCAGGCCCAGAGCCAGCATCATGAGCGGGCCATGGGAAGCCATGATATGAACATTGCGCAGGAACTTTTCCGCGGCCAGCCAGGCCACCAGGGCGCTCCCGCCGAACAAGCTGAACAGCCCAAAGGTTCCGAAGAAGTGCAACGGACGGGAAAGATAGCGCAGCAGGAACCGAATGGTGATGAGGTCGAAGAATACGCGGAAAGTGCGGGTGATGCCGTAGTGTGAAACACCGCGTTCGCGATTTACGTTGCGGATGGGCACTTCGCAAATCGACGCGCCGTACCACGACGCCAGCGCGGGAATGAAACGGTGCAATTCGCCGTAGAGCGGCACCTGCTCGAGGATCTCGCGGCGATAGGCTTTGAAGGTGGTGCCGAAGTCGTGAATATCGACGCCGCTCAACTTGGCCATGAGCCAGTTCGCAATGCGTGAGGGGATGCGGCGCATCCAGAAGTTATCGATACGAACCTTGCGCCAGCCGCTGACAATGTCGTATCCGGCCGCAATCTTTTCCAGAAACATTGGAATATCGGCGGGATCGTGTTGCAGATCGCCATCCATCGCAATAATGTATTCGCCGCGGGCATGGTCAAACCCGGCGGCCAGGCCGGCGGTCTGGCCGAAGTTGCGGCGCAGTTTGACTACCGTGACTCGGCTATCGACGGCGGCGATTTCGCGCAACATGGCGAAGGTATGATCGCTGGAGCCATCATCGACCAGCACGATTTCGAAGGTCTCCCCGGCAGCCTCCATCACCGCTTTCAGGCGGTCGTAGAGATCGGTGACGTTCTCTTGCTCGTTGTGCAGGGGGACGACGATGGAGTATTTGGGCACAGTCTTTTTATTATAGCGTGAACCGTATGCGAAAACACACGCAAAATCCCGGCATTGGTGCAGTTCGGTACCAAAGGAGGCTACAAAAGCCCTGGAGAAAGAACGTTCAACCTTGCTCCTTCAATTTCAACCGCGACTTATTTTCTTCAAGAAACTTTTTAATATCCTCGGCCGCTGCCAGCAGGCGGTTCCATTGCTCGTAATACAGCGTGACCGGGAAACGGCCCAGGCCGTAAACACTGACGCCGCCTTTTTCGCCGACCTTGAAGATCAGGTCACCGCTGCGCTTCTTGGTATCGACTTCTTTTTCCAGCTGCGATAATTTGGCTTTGAGTTCTTCGTAAGTAGGTTCTGACATGCATATCCTCGTTTGTAAATTTAATGGCTGCCCTGCGACTCAGCGCGACAAACATAACAGTACACTCCATAGTAACTTGTCGCGCGTTGCCTTGTGCAATGCAACCGTTATAGGGTAGAAAGAATCTAGCCCAATGCAGGAACGTATGCGGTTTACTTCTCGATGGCTGACGTGGCTCTGCCTGTCCCTGATGTTATGGGCGGCGGTCGTGGAGTCCACCCATACCCATCCG
Source organism: Acidobacteriota bacterium (assembly GCA_013289765.1). Taxonomy (GTDB): domain Bacteria; phylum Acidobacteriota; class Terriglobia; order Terriglobales; family Acidobacteriaceae; genus Sulfotelmatobacter. The sequence continues at coordinate 102,189 of JABCZI010000010.1, read as the reverse complement.
AACAAGTCCGAATCGGCGTCCTGCTCCATTTGCGTGGTAGCGCACAGCACCGCGCCCTCCAACAGTATCCATCAAGCCAGGCCGGTGTTTGCCGCGATTGGCTTGCTGCAAGAAGAAGAAGTCATCGCGAAGGCCCGGATCAGTATTTCCGAGTTGGGCATTCGCGGTCCTCCTACGGTTTAGGGATCCCTTCAATACGGCGTAACCGGCTTTTTTCCTGTAGCCGGAGGTTCCCTATTTCATCATCTATCCCAGGAGGCCTTGTGCTTAATCCAATCTTCAGGCGGCTGATCGTCGCTGGTGGCGTCTTATTCTGTCTAACCAGCAGTTTCGTTTACGGGCAATCCAACTCTGCATCTATCGGCGGCACGGTTCTGGACCCCACCGGCGCACTGGTTCCCAATGCGGCGGTAGAAATCCATAACCCAGTCAGTCACTTCGATCGATCCACCACTACCGATAGTTCCGGGAAATTCACCTTCCCCAACGTGCCGTTCAATCCCTACCATTTGAGCGTGTCTGGGCAGGGATTTGCTCCCTACGCTCAGGACGTTGAGATTCGCTCCGCGGTGCCTGTGGATGTGAAGATCAACCTCAAAGTTGCGGGATCGTCCCAAACCGTAACCGTCGAAGCCGGGGAAGATTTGTTGGAGAACGATCCCACGGCTCACACCGATGTGGATCGCGCATTGTTTGACAAGATTCCTCTGGAAAGTGCCTCGTCCTCATTGAGCGCGCTGGTCACGCAATCGACGCCGGGAATCGCCGCTGACTCGAATGGATTGTTTCACGGAATGGGCGACCACGCGTCCAACTCCTTCTCGATAGATGGCCAGCCCATCACTGATCAGCAAAGCAAAGTCTTTTCGAACCAGGTTCCCGTCGATTCGATCGAGTCGTTGGAAGTAATTCAGGGCGCGCCGCCAGCTGAATACGGAGGCAAGACCAGCCTGGTGATTGTGGCCACGACCCGATCAGGTCAGGGTATGACGACGCCCCACGGCAGCGTGACCGCTTCATACGGATCCTTTGGCACTTCCAACGTGGGGTTCAATCTTGGTTACGGAGGCCAGAAGTGGGGAAACTTCATTTCCGCGAATGCCTTGAACAGCGGGCGTTTTCTCGATCCTCCAGAATTCAAAGTAATGCACGATAAGGGCAACGAAGAAAACGTGTTCGACCGCGTCGACTATCAGTTCACCGGCGCCGATTCAATTCACTTTAATTTCGGCTACACCCGCTCCTGGTTTCAAAACCCAAATACATACGATCAGCAATTTCATACGTGCAGTGCCGGATTCACTTGCAACTCTGTGGGCCAGGCCACGAATCCCCTGACGGGCGCAGTTCTCGGTCAGACCGATCAGCGCTCAAAGATCGGGACATTCAACATCGCCCCGTCCTGGACGCACGTGGTCAGCTCTTCGGCTGTGCTGACGCTGGGCGCTTTTGTTCGGAAGGACCAGTTCAACTACTATCCGAGCGCCGATCCCTTCGCGGACTTTTCTCCGGACCTGCAAGCCCAAACCATCGCACAAGACCGGAAACTTACGAACGCGGGCCTGCGCGGTGATATCTCTTATGTGAAGGGTATCCACAACATAAAAGCCGGATTCACTTTCCAACACACCTTCCTGACAGAGAATGACACGCTGGGAACGGTGGATCCAGGCTTCCTGGCACTGTTCAACCAGCTTGATCCAGTTACGGGCGCACCCGTGCCGGGCACCTCGTGCCTGGATTCAGCAGGCAATCCCACCGGGCCTCCATGCACGACCCTTGCGCCCAGTGACTTAACGCGGGGAGGAACGTCGCTGTTTTTTCACGGACACACCGACGTTAAGGAAGGCGCACTGTACGTACAAGACTCCATTACTAAGGGAAATTGGGCGTTTAACGTTGGAATTCGCGGAGACATCTATCACGGGTTTGCCAAAGACGCCCAGGCGCAACCAAGAGTCGGAATCGCCTACAAAGTTAAACCGAGCAATACGGTGCTGCGTGTTTCGTATGCGCGAACCATGGAATCGCCGTTCAACGAAAATCTGATCATTGCCAGCACGGGATGCAGCAATCCAGTCATCGCCGCCATGGTGCCGCCGCCTAACATTCCTTGCGTTAGCGGGGACATTCGTCCGGGATGGCGCAACGAATTCCACGCTGGCCTTCAGCAAGCGGTCGGGAAATATTTGGTGATCGACGGCGAGTACATCTGGAAATACACGCATGGCGCTTACGACTTCGGCGTCGTGGCGGCCTCGCCGATTGCGTTTCCGATCGAGTGGCATAATTCAAAAATTCCGGGATACACCTTGCGCGTAAGCGTTCCCAACTATCGCGGGTTTACCGCTTATGTGGTGATGTCGAGCGTTGCGGCTCGATTCTTCCCACCGCAAGTTGGCGGAGTGCCATTCCTGCCGGCGCCCGGCGTCTTCCGCATCGACCACGACGAAAAATTCAACCAGACCACTCACTTTCAGTACCAGCCGTGGAAGAACGGTCCATGGCTCGGCTTCAACTGGAGGTATGACAGCGGATTAGTGGCGGGATCGATTCCATGCTCTGCACCAACGGCAACGTGCTTCGGCTCGACGCCTATTGCCGATGGCGGCGGGGCGAACATTCCCAGCGGCCAAGTGGCATTCGTAAACAACATCACAGGCTTGCCTTTGACGGCAGACCAGGAATTTCAGGCGGGCCTTACTTGCGACGGAAAACCGGCGGCTCCGAGTCCCTTTGGCCCGGCGCTGGCGACGTGCGATGCGGCTGGGCTGGGATCCACTTACGTCAAGATCCCTGCTCCGGGAAAGGAAAACGATGACCACAATCCGCAGCGGATTGCACCGCGAAACCTGTTCGATCTCAGCGTGGGAGACGATAACCTCTTGCGCGGCGAACGTTACAAGTGGAGCCTGCGGCTGACGGCGATCAACCTTACGAACAAGGTGGCGTTGTACAACTTCTTCTCCACCTTCAGCGGCACGCACTATGTCACCCCGCGCTCGCTCACGGCGGAGCTCGGCTTCCACTTCTAGCGGGCGCACGTTTCGCAAAAGGCGGCCGTGATCCGGCCGCCTTTTTCTTATTTGGGCGAACTTCTTTGGGCAACTTCGTTAAAACCAAAGTTTGTAAATCCATGTAAAACATGAGGAAAGCAGCGAGACAACCAGTGATCGACTGCTAGAATGACAACATTCTTACCAAGGAATGTGGATTTCTTTTTTCAGGAGAAGTGTTGTCTATGAGGTTTTTTACGCGGCCTTTTGCGGCGTTGGTCTTAAGTCTTGTTTGTCTTCCGTGCATGGCCCAGCAAGGTTCTGGGCAACCGGTTTCTCCATCAACACCCACCGCTCCTTCCACGGCGCCGCAATCCACGTCCGATCCGGCGAAGCCGGTGGAAGGCACAACTGTCCCAGATAAAAATGCCGGAACTTCGAAAGACCGGCTCTTCTATACGCTGCCGAATTTCTTGACTCTGGAAAATGGCGCTAACTTACCGCCGCTCACCTCAAAGGAAAAATTTAAGGTGGTGGCTCGGGGTTCATTCGATCCCGTGATATATCCCTGGTACGGTTTCCTGTCGGCCATCAGCCAGGCACAGGACAGCGAACCGGGCTACGGACAAGGCTGGGGAGGCTACGGGAAGCGTTACGGCGCGGCCTTCGCTGATGGAACCATCGAAAACTTTATCACCGGCGCGATATTGCCCTCGGCGCTGCATGAGGACCCGAGATATTTCCAGTTGGGCAGCGGCAGTTTCGTGCACCGCAGCATGTATGCCATCAGCCGCAACATTATTACGCGAACCGATTCCGGCGGTTCGCAATTCAACTATTCCGAAATTCTTGGCGGAGGGATGTCAGCTTTCATTTCCACGTATAGCTACCATCCGAGTGCCGACAAGACAGTCTCGAATACGATGAGCGTATGGGCAACACAATATGCCTACGATACGATCACCATCGTGGTGAAAGAATTCTGGCCCGACATCCATCGCAAGTTATCGCATAAGAATATTGTCAACGAGCCCGCGGCCGTCAGTGCCAAGCCGTAAGTACGGGCGAAGCCAGCTTTTATAGACGTGGTAATTTGAGGCGGCTTTACCCAACTGGCTTTACCCGCTTAAAAGAGTTACAGGATTCTCTCGTGGGTGTAGCCGTTGGCGCTCAGGGCAGAAATCAGTTCCGCGATGTGGTCAGGCCCGCGAGTTTCCATGGTGATGTCGATCGCGGTGTCGCCCAGATTTACATTGTGGTAGGCGCGGTCGTAGGAAGTTTCAACGATATTGGCCCGATGCTGCGCGAGAATGCCGGTAAGCCGATGCAGAGCGCCGGGATAATCAGGAAGATGCACGCGTAAGCGTACGAGTCTTCCATCCTTGACGAGACCGCGTTCGATGATGCGGGCCAGCAGCGTCACATCAATGTTGCCGCCACTCACGACGACAACAATCTTCTTCGCGAAGTGATCCTTGATCAAGGGGATGCGGTGGTTGACCAAGGCCGCCAGCGCCGCCGCGCCAGCTCCTTCGGCCAGAATTTTTTCTCGTTCCAGCAGGAGCAGGACTGCGTTCGCAATTTCTTCCTCTTCCACCGTGACAATATCATCCACATATTTCTGAATGAGGGGAAACGTGCGCTCGCCCGCGCGCCGCACGGCAATACCGTCTCCAATGGTGACCGCCGCAGGCAGCGTTACGGGTTTGCCTTCCGCCAGAGCAGCCTTCATCGACGATAGCCTGGCCGGCTGAACTCCAATCACCTGGATGCGCGGATTAGTTTCTTTCAGAGCGCAACCGATACCGCCGATCAGCCCTCCACCACCGACCGGCACGATCACTGCCTCGAGATCGGGATGCTGCTCGAGCAACTCCAGCCCCAGAGTTCCCTGCCCCGCAATGACCACGTCGTCATTGAAGGCATGGACGAAGGTGAGATGGTCCTGTGCACTGAGGCGCAGCGCCTCGTCGTAGGCCTCGTCGTAATTCGCTCCGTGAAGCACCACGTCACCGCCATAGCCGCGGGTAGCTGAAACTTTGATTAACGGCGTCGCCAGCGGCATCACGATCTTGGCGCGAATGCCGAGTCTTGAAGCGTGGTACGCCACGGCTTGGGCATGATTGCCCGCCGAAGCCGCAATCACTCCCTGTGATCGCTCTTCGGGAGTCAGGCTGAGGAGCTTGTTCAGAGCTCCCCGTTCTTTGTAAGCGCCGGTTCTCTGACGATTCTCCAGCTTCAGATAGATCGAATTACCGGTCAGTTCGGAAAATGTTTCCGAGCGGGTGCATGGGGAGACGTGAATCGATTGTCGAACGTGGCCGAGAGCGGCCTGTATTTGCGAGAGAGTCACCATTTGGCCGCGGTTGCGGTGGAAGCCGACATTTTACCTCAAAGAATCTCGATCCCTAACCATACAGGGCTGAGCCCTTGTAAGCACCGAGCCACCGTGCAAAAAAACACATCCACCGCATTAAAATTGACGATTGTACTTTGGCGGCATTTCCGTTTAGACCAATAACATGGCGGAAAGTCGCCCTACATTCTCGAACGATCATGACGCGTGTGGCGTGGGCTTCATCGCGCAGCTCGGCGGACCAGCGTCGCATGCCGTGGTCGAACGCGGTCTCAGCGCCCTGAAACGCCTGGCGCATCGCGGAGGCGTGGATGCCGACGGGCGCAGCGGGGATGGCGCGGGTTTGTTGACTGGGATTCCAAAAACGTTTTTCCGCAAGGCAGCTCACTCTGACGGCATCAAGTTGCCGGAAGAATTCGGCGTCGGCATGGTGTTTCTTCAGCCGGGCCAGGAAGCTCACGCGGTAAAAACTCTTCGCGCCGCGGTTTCGAAATTCAATCTCGCTTTTCTTGGCTGGCGCACGGTACCCACCGATCCTTCGATCCTCGGACCGCGCTCCAGCGAATCCCTGCCTCTTGTGCGGCAATGCTTTGTGGCGCCTGGTAATGGCGTTGTGAATTCTGAGACTTCCGGTGTCGACTCGTCCGACTTCGAGCTGCAACTTTTCCGGCTGCGACACGAGCTCGAAGCCACTCCTGACTCCGGCTACTACTGTTCACTCTCGGCGCGAACTATCGTTTACAAAGGATTGCTAACGCCCGAGCAGTTGGCTCCTTTTTATTCCGACCTGAGCGATCCGGAGTTTGCCAGTTCGTTTGTAATTTTTCATCAGCGATATTCCACCAACACGCAACCCAGTTGGTCACTGGCGCAGCCGTTTCGTTTCGTTGCTCACAACGGCGAGATCAATACCATCAGCAGCAATCGGCGCTGGTTCCAGGCAAGGGCCGCCAGTCTGCGCCGCGACTTGGGAATGCCCACCGAAGCGCGCCTGTTGCAGCCGGGGATGAGCGATTCCGCCAGTTTCGATAACGCGCTGGAAGCCCTGGTGCGGCGCGGTTCGAGCCTCGCCGAATCCGCTTTACGCCTCGTGCCTCCAGCCTGGGAATATGACGAACATGCGGATCCGGAATTGCGGCAATTTCTTTCTCTCAGCGCCCCTGAGCAAGAACCGTGGGACGGGCCGGCGGCTCTGATCTTCACCGACGGCCAAGTCGTCGGAGCGAAACTTGATCGCAACGGCTTGCGTCCACTGCGCTATACGCTGACTTCGGATGGATTGCTGATCGTGGGGTCTGAAGTCGGCATCAATGATCTCTCGGATAAGCAGGTAGTGGAGCGGCAGAGGCTCGGGCCCGGCGAAATGCTGATTGCCGATCTTTCCAGCGGAACTTTCTTCCGTCCGAACGAGGCTGCTCGGCTCGTCGATGCTGCGCCAACTCCCGACCCTCGAAAGATTATCCCGGCTGAGAACACAGCAGAGCCCGCCCCTGCCGATGCGAACCGCCTCATGGCAGCGTTTGGCTGGACTGAAGACCAGTTCCGCATGCTCTATCAGCCACTGGTGGAGGACGCTCAGGAACCGCTGTGGAGCATGGGCGACGATGCTCCTCCGGCTTTTTTGTCGAGTCTGCCGCGTCCTCTTTGGGATTATTGCAAGCAACGGTTTGCCCAAGTCACCAATCCTCCCATCGATCCCCTGCGTGAGAGCCACGTGATGTCGCTGGACGTGTACCTGGGCAACAATACGGAACTACATTCTCCGTTGCTCGATGCCGGGCAACTAAAGGCGGCTGCAAGTGCTCTCCCGCCGGTTCATTGCATCGACTTTACCTTTGAGACGGCGGGGGGAATTGACGGCGGCCTTGAAATGTTAAATAAGATTCGTGAAGAGGCAACGGCGGCATCGGCGTCCTTCGCCGGATCGATTCTGTTGAGTGATCGCGGCCTCAGCGACAAGCGGGCGGCTCTACCCGCGCTGTTGGCGGTTTCCACGGTATGGCGGGCACTGGTGAACGCTGGCGCCTGGAATATTCCCTTGATTGTAGAAACTGGTCAAGCCTTCGATACGCATCACGTAGCCTTGCTGGTCGCGGCAGGGGCGAGCGCGGTGCATCCTTATCTGGCCATGAGTCTGGCCGCAGGGACGGATGTCAACGGGCCGATGCGCTACCGAACTGCTCTGGAGAAAGGCCTGCGCAAAGTGCTGGCGCGAATGGGAATTTCGACCATCAGCAGTTACCGTAACAGCCAGATCTTTGAAACCATCGGTCTTGATGCCGCGGTGTGCGAGCGCTTTTTTGAAGACGCCGGGCACACTCTCGGCGGCAAAACTTTGGATGATCTGCTGGCGGATTGTATCTCCTGCCATGCTGCCGGTTTCGGTTCTTCCGCCGCTGAATTTCGCGATACCGGCCTCTATCGGTTCCGCCGCAACGGCGAGCTGCACGCTAGTTCGCCTGAGTTGGTGCGGCGAATGCATCGCTACATCAAATCGCCAACTGCGGAGAATCATGCTGCTTTTTCTGCTCTGTCGGAAGAGAGAAAAAACATTGCGGTGCGGGACTTACTCGAAGTGCGTTTCGCGCAGCCTCTGTCTTTGGACGAAGTGGAGAGCGAAGTTTCTCTGCTCAGCCGCTTTAGTACGCAGGCCATGTCGCTCGGCGCAATCTCGCCAGAAGCCCACCAAACTCTGGCCATTGCGATGAACCGCCTTGGAGGGCGCAGCAACACGGGCGAGGGTGGAGAAGATCCAAGTATTTATTACGATCGGCCCGAAGCCAACAACCGGGTGAAGCAGGTAGCGTCCGCACGTTTTGGTGTGACCGCGGAATATCTGGTGCACGCGGACGAAATTGAAGTCAAGATGGCCCAGGGCTCGAAGCCCGGCGAGGGCGGACAACTGCCTTCCGCGAAGGTTACGCCTTACATTGCGCGCCTGCGGCACGCGATAGCCGGGACTTCGCTGATTTCTCCGCCTCCGCATCACGACATCTATAGCATCGAAGACCTTGCACAATTGATTTACGATCTGCGCGCAGTGAATCCGAATGCGCGCATCGGGGTTAAGCTAGTTTCCAGTTCCGGCGTCGGAGTTATCGCCACCGGCGTCGCCAAAGCCGGGGCTGACGTGATTACGATCGCCGGTCACGACGGCGGCACCGGAGCTTCGCCGCTGACCTCGATCAAGAATACGGGACTGCCCTGGGAAATTGGCCTGCGCGACGCGCACACCGCGCTCGTGCGGGCAGGCCTCCGCGCCCGAGTGAGATTACGTGTGGATGGCGGCCTTAAATTTGCCCGCGACGTTGTGGTGGCCGCGCTGCTCGGCGCCGAAGAATTTGGCTTTGGAACCGCTTCCCTGCTGGCAATCGGTTGCGTCATGGCGCGGCAGTGTCACCTGAATACCTGTCCGGTCGGCATCGCTACTCAGGATGAAACATTGCGCGCGCGCTTCGCCGGTAAGCCAGAGATGGTGGAAACATTTTTCCGCGCGCTGGCCGAAGATATTCGGCAACTGTTGGCCACCATGGGCGCGGGATCCATCGACGAAATTCTAGGTTGCGTCGAGCGCCTGCAGCCCCGGTCGGCGATGGACGAATCGAGCGTGAAATCGCTTCTGCAGCCGATTTTGAACCCGCCCCCGCAGTTCGACTGTCCTCATGAAAACAGCGGGGCGCTACATGCGGAACTGAATCGAGTGGTGGACGACCTGGAATCACTTTCGCTCCGTCCCTATCATTTTGCAATCACCAATGAGGATCGAGCCGTAGGCGCACACTTCAGCGGTGAGGTTCTGCGCCGGGTCGGCTCTTCCACTCTGGAAATGACCGGAGCGGATTGTGAATTTGTGGGCACGGCAGGGCAAAGCTTTGGCGCGTTCCTTATCTCGGGGGCGAATTTCCGGTTGATCGGGGAAGCGAACGATTATGTGGGGAAAGGCCTGTGCGGCGGCAGCATTGCAATCGGCGCACAGGCTGATGCTTCGGAACGTGGAGATGTGCTGGTAGGAAACACCGTCCTCTACGGCGCAACTGCCGGCGAATTATTTGTTGCCGGTCGCGCGGGAGAGCGATTTGCGGTCCGGAACAGCGGCGCGCTGGCCGTAGTCGAGGGCGTAGGCCGTCATGGCTGCGAATATATGACAGCCGGAGTGGTGCTCATTCTCGGTCCTGCGGGCGCAAATATGGGAGCGGGGATGACCGGGGGCCTGGCTTACTTGCTACGCAACGAGAGCGACGGCCAAATGAATCAGGATCGGATGAACCGGGAGTCCGTACGGTTTGCCGCTCTCGAACCGCAGGAAGAACAATGGCTTCGCCGAATTCTTCACCGGCACGTGCAGCTTACGGGCAGCCCCCGTGCCGCCGATCTTCTCTCCTACTCGGAGCTGCCTTTACTGCGAGTTGAGCCGGTTACGCCTGCGTGCTCCGTGGAAGAGACATGGGCTCCGATTCTCGCGCGTCTTTCCGCCGCGGAAGCCCGCAGCTACGGACGCGACAAACTTCTTTCTTCGGAACGACCCGTTGTGCAGTAACCAAGCCTCTCGGGGGAAGTTTTGTCATTCGCTTCAGTTCGACTCACTTATATTCACCGAAGCGAATGGATCAAAAGCAGCGTCTCGCCAGTAAGTTCGCTATAATCGCGCATGGATTTTGATCAACTCGTCACCTTCCTCGAGGTTGCCCGGCAAGGAAGTTTCTCGCGTGCCGGGGAGAAAGTCTTCCGCTCACAATCAGCTGTTAGTGCACAGATCCGTCAACTGGAGCAGGAGTACGGCGATCGGCTGCTTGATCGTTCGGGCAAAACCGTCAAGCTCACTCCCGCCGGTCAGGTCTTCCACGAATACGCGCTGCGCATGAAAAAGCTGCGCGACGAATCGCTCGTCGCTGTAGCGGACCACGGCCACACGCCGCGGGGCACGCTGATGGTCGGCGCTAACGAAGCCACTTGCCTGTATGTTTTGCCGGAAGTATTTGGCGAGTACTGCCGCAAGTATCCCGAAGTGCAGATCAGTATCTATCGAAACTTCACTTATAAGATTGTCGAGAAACTGGAGAATGGTTCGCTCGATGTCGGCATCCTGAGCCTGCCCGTGCAATCTCCGAGTTTGAAAGTGCAGCCCATCTTTCGCGACCGGTTGCTGCTGATGGTGAGCCCCAAGAACCCCCTTGCCAAGTTAAAGTCGGCCAACATCAGCGAGGTGGTGAAATATCCTCTGCTGTTGCCGAAGACCGGCCATACCCGCAGACTGCTGGATAAACTCTTCCGCGAATACAATACGGAACTCAAAGTCAGGATGGAATTGCCCAGCATCGGGATGATTAAAAGCTTTGTGGCCGCCGATCTTGGCATCTCGCTCATCAGCGCGTCATTCGCGCGCGATGAGGTGGCGACGGGCAGAGTGAAGCTGGTGGAACTGGAGGGTGCGGACCTTTGGCGTGAACTTGGACTAGCGTACCGTCGCGACCGAACTCTCTCGGTCGCCACAAAAACGTTTGTGACCGTGGTGCGGCAGCTCTCCGAATATTTAAAGAAGACGGACGCTTCGGCGCACAAATAGTTCTCGACTATGCGCCCGCTTCCGGAGGATTAGTCACGGGTTGAATGATATGCAGTCCGCACTCGGTCTTCGATGATCCCGACCAGCGTCCTGCCCTGGGATCTTCTCCCGGCAACACCGCTCGCGTGCAGTGCGTGCAACCGATACTGGGATAGCTGCGTTCATGCAATACGTTGTACGGAACGTCATGCTGGCGAATGTATTGCCAGACTTGCTTGGAGCTCCAGTCGGCGATGGGATTGATCTTCACCAGTCCGAATTTCTCGTCCCACTGCACTTTGCCTGCGCCTGCCCGGGATGAGGTTTGATCGCGGCGAATGCTCGTGATCCACGCGCTCAGTTCACTCAGCTTTCGCCGCAGCGGCTCAACCTTGCGAAGATTGCAGCATTGATCAGCTTGCCGTTCCCAGAGTGCCGCACCGTAAATTCGCTCCTGCTCTTCCGGAGAGTTCAGCGGATAAACTTTTTCGATCGTGATCCCATATCTTTCTTCGACCCTGTCCATGAGGTTGTACGTTTCTGGAAAAAGGAATTCGGTGTCCAGCGTGAACAACCGAAAGTGCTTGCGCACCCTCGAGGCAATATCAATCAGAGCCATTCCTTCGGCTCCGAAGGCTGAGGAGATCGCGACCGTATCCCCGAATTTTTCGAACGCCCACTCCAGCACCCGTTCGGGTTTCCATGCTTCCGCAACGATCTGCAGTTCTTCAATCTGTTCTTTCATGCCAGGGGCTCCTCGTTCTGAAGAGAACTTTCAGGGGGCGAAAACAGGCTTTCCGCGAGTTCGGGTTCGACTAGATTCTGATCGACAAATCTCACGACCTCACCGACGACCAGCAGCGTGGGAGATGCGAGCCTCGGCGACCCAGGAAGATCTGCAACCGTGGTGCGATATGTCCGCTGCCGGGAAGTTGTCGCGCGCGAGATGATTGCGCAAGGAGTCTCTCCGGCGAACCCTGCTGCCGAGAGTTTTGCGGCAATCCCGCCGTAGTTCTGGCCCGGCATATAAACCACCAACGTGGCTTGTGAAGCCGCAAACTTGCTCCAATCCTCATTCTCGTTTCCTGGAGCGCGGTTGCCAGTCGTCAATACCAGGGTGGACGATGCTTGCCGATGCGTCAGCGGAATCCCTGCCGCTGCCGCCGCGCCCAGCGCGGAGGTGACACCCGGTACAATTTCGTATTCGATTCCGGCTCGTCGCAGCGCCTCAATCTCTTCGCCAGCGCGGCCGAAGATCAATGGGTCTCCACTCTTGAGCCTCACTACCTCTCGCCCTGAGCCGGCCAATGTGACCATCAGAAAATTGATTTCTTCCTGCCGGATCGCTTTGTGGCCGCAGCGCTTACCCACATTTTTCGATTCTGCGGTTGGCGAAGCCAATGCAAGAATTTCCGGAGCGACCAGGTCGTCATACAGCACCACGTCGGCAGTCCGCAAAAGCCGAAGAGCTTTCACGGTAAGCAATTCAGGATCACCAGGTCCCGCGCCCACCAGATACACCTTGCCGTTCTTGTTATTGAAGCCCTTCATGCCGTTACCCTCCCGTGAGCCTCTGCCGACTCGGTCGTTATCGACTCGGTCGTTATCGACTCGGTCTCTGCCGATTGGTTCTTCGCCGACTCTTCTTCCAGTGCCGCCTGCAAAGCCTCGCGGCTCGCCAGGTTGAGCAACAATTCGCGCTTTCGTTGCTGGTCAAGATCGCTCGCCAGCACCAGCTTTCGTGTCGCTCCGAGTTCCGCAACCCAGCGCGCATATCCCGGACCAAACTGCCGTTCAAGCTGTTGCCGAAGTTTTTGCGCAAGCGCGGGACTCTGGCCGTTGGTGGAGATCGCTATTTGCAGATCGCCCCGCCGAACTACAGCCGGATAGTAGAAATCACAATACTCCGGAACGTCGACCACATTGCACAACACCCCGCGCCGCTGAGCTTCCCGATAGATCACAGCGTTGAGGGCTCGCGATGCCGTCGCTACGATCGCCAAAAATGTTCCTTTGAGGTCGGAGTCGGCGAAGGCACGTATCTCGAGCGTGATCTTCCCTGCCCTAGCCCACGCGTGAACCGTTTCGGTCGCTTCCAGGGCGACAACGTGGAGCGCTGCCCCGGTGTCGATCAGTCCGCCGATCTTGGGTTCGCCAACCTTCCCGGCGCCGACCACAAGGCAACGTTTGCCTTCGAGTTTCATAAACATTGGAAACAAGCTGCTCGCGATTTCTTTTGTATAGCTCATCCTTCTACCCCGCTTGGCACACGCCCTTCGGGCAGATCGCGCGCGACTGCATCCACAAATTCTCCCGCCAGGAAGTTCCGCAGATCCTCATCGCTGTGGCGCGCAAAAAAGCGCCGCAGATTTTCGCCGGGCGTGCCGTCCGCAAGATATCTCCGCAGTAGCCGCTCGATCGCCTCGGGAACTTCAGTTGCGGCGCAGCGATATCCCACGGGCCGCGCGATCGACTGATGCAGGCCAAGTGCACCGCCCAGGCAGAAGTAGTAGGCGTCGATCATGTGTCCATTGGCCTTGATCTTCTTACCTTCGATTCCGATGTCGGCAATCCAGTGTTGACCGCAACTATTGGGGCATCCGGTGACGTGCAGTTTTAAATGCTGATCGAAGCCCGGCAGGCGTTCTTCCAATTCCTCCACCAGCCAGCGCGAAAAACTCTTCGTCTCGGTGATCGCGAGCTTGCAGAATTCAGTTCCACTGCAGGCGACCGCTCCGCGCCAAAAAGCGGAGCCACTGACAGGCAAGCCAATCGCGCCCAACTCTTTAGCCAGCTCGTCAGCCTTTAACCGAGGCACGTTGACGATCAGCAAGTTCTGCATGTTCGTGGTGCGTAGTTCGCCGCTGGCGAATCTGTCGGACAGGTCCGCGGCGGCACGCATCTGCTCCGGGGTGATCCTGCCGCGCAGTACGGTGGCTCCCACGTAGCAATAGCCCGGCTGCTTTTGCGGATGAATTCCGATGTGATCACGGTAGACATCATTCGGTGGCTGCGCCGGTTCAGCAGGATCGAATTGAAATCCGATGCGGCGTTCCAGCTCTTTTTGGAAGGCCTGCGCCGTCCAGCCGTGCCGTAGGAAAAGAAATTTAAGCCGCGCCCGCTCGCGGTGCTCGCGCAATTGGTCGGAGTCGCGAAACAACTCGGCAATTCCTCGAATGGTGGGGAGAACTTGATTCCAGCGAACGAAAGCGTCGAGCGGAGCGCCGAGGTAAGGCTCGGTGGAAAGCCCGCCGCCGACGCGTAGCGCAAATCCAACCTCAGGCTTTCCCTTTACGACTCGCTCAACCGCCGTCAGTCCAACATCATTAATTTCGGGGTAGGGGCACCACACGCGGCATCCGGTAATAGAAATCTTGAACTTTCGCGGCAGGTTATAGAACTCCGCGTTGCCGGCGAGCATGCGATCCGCTTCCAGGGCGAGCGACGAAGCATCGCAAATCTCGTCCGCATCCACTCCGGCCACAGGGCAGCCGGTAATGTTGCGGGTGACGTCGCCGCAAGACCCGGTCGTGTTGAGGCCTACGCGCCACAGTTCGTCGAGCACTTCGGGCAGCGCTTCAATCGAAACCCAGTGCAGTTGAATATTTTGCCGGACCGTGAGATCAGCGATGCTGCGCGCATAACGCTGAGTGAGACTGGCAATGGTTCGCAGTTGGTCGGAGCGCAACAGACCGTTCGGAATTCGAATCCGGACCATGAAGAAAGGCAGCGCCTTGCCCTGCCCGTCTTTACCGCCGACCACTCCCACTCCGTCGCCTTGAGTGTAGACACCCCACCAGCGGAAGTAGGTTCCAATCCATTCTGGCGGAATCGAATCGAAGCCTTCGCGCGCAAAGCGGCGGATCTCGGTCAAGCCGTCCCAGGGATTCATGGCGCGCTTCAGCCGTTCAGATTTTTGCGCCTTGGTTTCTTTCACCGTGTTTTCCATAGAAAATTGACCGTAAAAAGAAAAACCCACCGCCAGATGCTCTCTGGCGGTGGGCGATAAGTGCTGACGATCTTATGAAACTTTTAAGTCAGCAACCTCCCTGCGCCAGAACACACGCATGCACAACAACAACATGCACACATACAAGACTGGCGAGGATTGCTGAAACGAGTCATGCTATTACGAATAATAAGCTGCGGGCTCAAACCCGTCAACTTACCGTCGCCCTTGTTTGATGAATAATTTCGATAAGAAGTATCACTAATTTTAATTTTGATCGGCGGATACGCAATCTGGGGGAGCCCACAACGTCGAGCACCCTCCGCTCGACCAGACAGCCGAGGGCGGCTGTCTCCACCTGGGCACGGCCCCAAACCCGCACCACCCAATTAGCTATCCTTGCGGTACAGAAGGTTGCGCATCGCCTGCCTCCGAGCTTCATTTGCTTCATTCAGAGACTTGCGCTCGTCAGCATCCATTCGATGCTGAGCCGTGGACGCGGTTTTCTCGGATGTGCTGCACTCGGGGCAACGATCGGCAAAACCGGGCTTATCCGGCTTAAGCTCGAACTCCTCTTCGCAGATGCTGCAGATTTTGATAGGGAAAGCCATTTACGCTCTATGATACTTCGAGCGTATGCGATAGAAAAGCATTTCGCGTCCAAAAGAACGGGCCCTTGTCCCTGACCCATCCTTATCATTTCTCTCGCATCAGATTGCCCGTAGAATCTTTTCAGCCCCAACAAGGTGAAACTAATGAAGACTGATTCCTGCATCGGCGCGTGCACTCATACAGTGATGGTAGCGGTGATCCTATTGCTACCCGCTTCAGTGCTGGCCGAACCGGTAACCCTCCGCCAGACCGTAGAACTCGCGCTGAAACACGCCACTAGCGCGGCTATCGCAGCCGACGATGTGCAGCACGCCTCCGCCGCCTACCGCGAACTGCACAATAGCTATATTCCGCAAGTCACAGTCGGCGCCGGCCTGGGATGGTCTTACGGATTTCCTCTTAGCCTGGAGGGATCCGCGCCTTCGCTGTTCAACGTAACTGCGCAGTCGGCACTGTTGCATCCCGAGCTTCGGCCATTTTTGCGCGCTGCCGAAATGGAGGGCGCTGCCGCGTCGTCTCGCAGCAAAGACCAACGCAATCAAATCATCCAGGAGACCGTGCTCAGCTATGCCGAGCTCGAAAAATGGGAGCAGCGACTGGCTCGGCTGCACCAAGCCGAACCCGAAGCGCAGAGGATGCAGGCTGCGGTCGCCGATCGAGTGAAGGAAGGAATCGATAGCGAACTTGAGGGAACGAAGGCCCGCCTTTCGGAGGCACGCCTCCGGTTGCGTATCGCCGAAGCTCAGGGCGCGGCTGACGTGCTTCGCGAACGGCTCTCTAAACTCACCGGCCTTCCCGCCTCTGGCATTCAGACGGAAACTGAGTCAATCCCAGCGCTTCCCGAAGTTGCGAAAAACGCTGCGCAAGAAGTTGCGCAAGAAAACGGGACAGTCAAAGCTACGGATTCCAATCCGGCAGTTCAATCGGCTGTAGAACACGCTCGCGCCCAATTCCTTGTTGCCCAAGGGGAGCACAAATCTGTGTTGCCGACCGTCGATTTCGCCGCGCAGTATGCCTTGCTCTCAACAATTAATAACTATCAAAACTACTATGTGCGGGGAAGTTTTCAGAGCAACAACGCCACGGTGGGAGTAGCGATCCGCTTTCCGATCTTCAACGCCGCGCAGCGCTCGCGTGCCCAGGCCGCCGATGCCGATGCCCGTAAAGCCAAATCCCAGGCGGACGCCGCCCGCAACCAGGTTTCGGAGGAAACCTTGCGCCTGCAGCGGTCGGTCACACAGATGCGGGCTGCCCGCGATGTTGCCGAACTGGAATATGAAATCGCACAGAAAAATATCGACGCTGTCCAAACCCGTATGAACTCAGCCACGGCTAATTTGCACGATCTCGACAATGCCCGCACTCAAGCGAGTGAACGCTTCATCGCACTGCAGGATGTGACCTTTGAACTGGAACGAAGCCAAGTTTCTCTTCTGCGCGCTACCGGAGAGTTGGAAACCTGGGTTCTTGGAACAAAATGACCCTGCGGGCGGGTACTGATTTCCGCCACTCACTGCTATAAAAGCTCGATTCAACGTATACCGGTTCGAATCCAAGCCCTCGCTTGGTAATCTAAACTCAAGCCAGCCTGTGGGTTAGGGATAACTAAAGTGTATGTGTTATGCAGGACGAACCTGCATAAACACTGGTTTCTCGCCCACTTGTGCTGCCCATGAATGGTAAAATAAGTACTCACCCACTATGCCTCTTAAGACACTGTTTCTGAATCCACCCTCCTTTGAAAACTTCGACGGCGGCGCCGGATCACGTTGGCCCGCCACCCGAGAGATTGAGAGCTATTGGTACCCGGTTTGGTTGGCTTATCCCACTGGGATGCTGGAGGGAGCGCGATTGCTGGATGCGCCGCCCCATCACATTTCGGCGGAGCAGACCATCGAGATTGCCAAAGGGTATGAGTTTCTTGTGCTGTTCACCAGCACTCCGGGCTTCCCTGGCGACATTGGTCTGGCACGGGCGATCAAGGCGGCGAATCCGACGATCAAGATTGCTTTTGTAGGGCCGCACGTAAGCGTGCTGCCGGAGAAATCCTTGCGTGATTGTCTCGCCATCGATTTCATTGTGCGCAAAGAATTCGATTACGCCGTGGTGGATTTCGCCAAGGGCAAACCTTTGGCGGATATCCCGGGCGTCTCGTTCTTAAAATACGACAAAGTCGTGCACAATCCTGACTCGCCGCAAATCCAGGACCTGGATGCGCTTCCCCACGTCACCGACGTTTACAAGCGCGATCTCGACGTCAGCCGCTATAACGTGCCGTTCCTGCTGAATCCTTATGTGTCGCTTTACACGACCCGGGGATGCCCGGCGCAATGCACGTTCTGTTTGTGGCCGCAGACTTTGAGCGGGCATCCGTGGCGCAAGCGCTCGACTGACGATGTGGCCGCGGAAATGTCGAAGGTTAAACAGTATTGGCCAGAAGTGAAAGAATTCTTCTTCGACGATGACACGTTCAACATTCAGAAAGCGCGCACCGTCGAATTGTGCGGCAAATTGAAGCCGCTGGGACTCACGTGGTCTTGCACCTCGCGCGTCACCACCGATTTCGAAACGCTCAAGGCGATGAAGGAAGCAGGATGCCGCCTGCTCATCGTAGGCTATGAGAGCGGCGACCAGCAGATTTTGAAAAACATCAAGAAGGGCGCAACCGTCGAGCGGGCGCGGCAGTTTACCAAAGACTGTCATAAACTCGGCCTGGTCGTTCACGGCGATTTCATTCTGGGCCTGCCCGGCGAGACGCACGAAACGATCAATAACACCATCAAGTTCGCCAAAGAGTTGGACGTGGAAACCATTCAGGTTTCCGTGGCGCACGCTTATCCTGGCACCGAGCTTTACGATTACGCGGTAAAAAATGGATTCATGGTCGGCGACAACAAGATGGTAGACGAGGGCGGACACCAACTGGCGCACATCCAATATCCGGGATTGCCAGCGGATGACATTCTTTCGGCGGTGCACCGCTTCTACGACGAGTATTACTTCCGTCCAAAGGCTGCGTTCCGCATCCTGCGCAAGGCTGCGTTTAACAGCAACGACCGCAAGCGACTCTACAAGGAAGCGAAGACCTTCCTGAAACTTCGTTCGCAACGCAATAAACTGGTCAAGCAGCATAGCGACGAGGCTGCGGAACTGGCGAAAGCATAGCCACAGAGGCTTTTCACCTGCCTCTGTGGTGAGAAGGCGCTCCAGAGTAGCAACTTAGACTTCCAGTGAACTTTCGCAAGTATCTTGTGCTGGCCGGAGTGACGCTGTTTGCCGCGGCAGGAGATTCCATGCTCTCGCATGGGATGAAGCAAACCGGCGGCATCTCTCTGAACCATCTGCAGGGCGTGATCTTCGCCATTCTCAATCCCTGGGTTGCGATCGGGATTCTTCTACTGCTGGCGTTTTTCGCCACCTACATGACGGCGCTTTCGTGGGCCGATCTTACCTACGTTCTGCCTGCAACTTCTTTCGGATATGTACTGCTCGCTCTGGTTGCGAAATTTCTACTGCATGAACAGGTGAGTCCGATGCGCTGGTTGGGAATTGCGCTGATCACTGGCGGGGTAGGCTTCATTGCTGGAGGACCAAGCCTGACCGAGCACCCGCATTCGTCCACGGAAATTCCGGCAGGAAGCTCTCCCCGCGAATCCGGTGAAGGCGTGCTTCGCGCAAAGAATGCGGGAGTTGAAACACCCACGAGCGTGGAGCGATGAAGCAGATTTACACCTGGAGCGCGATCCTGGCCATCGTGTTCGCGTCGGTGGTGGGCGATGTTTTGCTGGCCCGCGCCATGAAGCAGGTCGGCGACGTCGGCGATTTGAGGCGTCGCGCCGGACTGGGCGTCGTGATCCTCCGCACCCTTGGCAACGGTAACTTCTTGTTGGGAGTCGTGGCCATGGCCGCGGCCTTCTTCAGCTTGCTGTTCGCGCTCTCCTGGGGGGACGTAAGCCTGGTGGCTCCTGCCGCCGCTTCCCTCACATTCATCGGCAACGCTGTCGCTGCGAAAATCTTCCTGCATGAACGCGTGGACCAGCGGCGGTGGATTGCGGTTGTGCTGGTGGCGGCCGGAGTGGCGCTTCTGGCGGGGTAATCCGGACGTATTACGGCTAGTCTTCTCCTTCGACCCGCTTCGGGAAAGCCCTTCTGCTGAGACTTTCGAATGAAAGAGTTTACATAGGTGAGTGTGAGAATTTGCATACCGGGGTCAAGGCTGACGGAAACGGCCGCACGGCGGGGCCTCAAGGCTTATCCACATAACAAACCTACCGTCTGACGACCGGCCCTAACTGCTAGATACAATTCCAGAAGCAGCGCGAGTGACAAAATTTGGCTCACAACCAGGCCCTCCCCTTTAGCACCCAAATTACGACCTGAGAATGAGCACTGTGGCTCAGAAGAGTGGCATGCGGAGTGCTACCGTCAAGGTTAGTTGTGGGTGGGGTTATGGCGGGAACAGTTCCAATCCGGGTCGCCGGTTTCGTGTTGTTAGCGGCTTGCGGGGCATTTTGCCAAGAACTCTCTTCGAAGGCGGCGTCGAATTCCCTGCCTGATGCTCCGTCGGCGATGGCCTCTGTGGGAGCGGAGTCGGGGAAGATGGTTACCGGCGCAGCCGGTTCCTCTAGTGCGATTATCCGTGATTTGCGTGCTTTGAATGTGACGCGCGAATCGGACGTGGGAAATATTGCCCGGCCGGCGCAGGCGCGCTTCGCCCTTATCCAAAACGCAGCGGTTCCGCAAAAACCCTCCAGCGATTTCTTCGACAAATACCTGTACCCCACGCTGCTGAAGCGAAACCTTAATTACCATCCTTCGACCAGCGAGAGTGTTATGGGACGGGCGGCGTACGCCGCTTCGCGCATTTTCGTGACGCGGGATGACTCCGGAAGAGGGAAAGTGAACACCTCTTATTTTCTTGGAGTGTTGACTTCGGCCGCGCTTCATATGGCTAACCGTCCATCGTGGAATCGCTCGGCTTCGACCCCGTTCAGCGATTTTGGTTCGACCGTAGGGAACGATGCCGGCATGAACCTATTGCACGAATTTCGGCCTGGCTTGGAGCAATTGATGAAAAGCCACACGCCCAGGTTTGTGACAAGGATCGAAGAGCGCGTCGGCCGTTAGTCCACTCCGAGATATTTCTGCTTCAACACCCAAGTGCACTGGTATCGGGAGTGAAACCCCGTCCTGCGTGGAACAGGAAGACACAACATTTCAAAAATGGTCTGAGGCGTGAGCGCTCGCCGAAGCGAAGTAACCTTTGCGAGCGTACACTCGCAATTTGTGGCCATCTTTTTCAGCTTTGATATCAATCGCGCGGTACTGCCCATCGCGTTTGAAGAGGGCCGGTTTGTAGGAGACTAAATAGCGGCTGCGGATCACCTGTTGCAGATCAGTCAAGCTTCCGTTGAAGCGATGAACGGAGCCTGGCGTAAAAGCAGCTCCGCCGGTAAGCTCGGCTAAGGTCTTCAAAGCATGCTCACCCACTAGAGAGCTCACGACAGTGTCAGCCACGTCCCGGGTACTAACCGTATAAACGGTAACTTCTCCGCGCTGCGCGCGGTTGATTGCCTGTTTTGCGGTGGCGCTACTGGAGTTGTCGTCTCCGTCGCTGATGACTACGAGAATTCTGGCTACCGGCTGGGATTCGATGCGGCTGGCGAGTTTGTCGGCAGCGAACGCAACCGCATCCCACAGGGCAGTGCCGCCGGCGGGGACGAGTTGGTCGACAGCGTGAGTCATAAGTTTCTGGTCGCCAGTGAAATCCTGGACCAGAAGCACGGAGTTGGCGAAGCCGATCACAAAGGCCAAATCATCGGGCCCGGTTACAACCTTCTGCAAGAAGCGCGCAGCGCAGTCCTCTTCGAACTTGAAACGGGTGGCAATGGAATCGCTGGTATCGATGACGAGGCCGAGCCGAAGAGGCAACTCGGACTGGTTGCGGAACCCGGTTACGGCAGCCGGAAGTTTGCTATCGTCGCGAACTCCGACGTCCTGGAGCGTGAGGTTGGTCACCGGCTTCCCGTGATCGGTGGCTGCGAAAAATACAGCTACTTCATCGGCGGAGGAACGGAAAGTAAATCCGTTGTACTTTGTGCCAGAGGCTTTTGGTGGCGGAGTGATTCCGGGCGCGGATGGAGTTGGAGAATCCTTCGCCGCGCAGTTAGGGCAGGCCTCTTCAGCTTCGGCTTCGGCGAGTTGAGTATTTTCTTTGGACTCCTGCATGAGCTTGCGGACGGTCTCGGGCAACTGCACAGGCCCGGTGGGGGCCTCGCTTGGGACCTGCGTGAAAGAGACTTTTATCCCAGCGGCGGCAGCGGGAGGGCGACTGGCCTCTTCCTTGAGTTGCTCCATCATCTTATGAGCCTGTTCGCCGGCCGGTGTTTTTGGGTCTTCCTTCAGCAACGTATCCAACTCGCTTTGGGCCTCAGCGAAGTTTCCCTGGGCTTCCCAGGCAGCGGCCGCGTAGAAGTGAACCATAGCGGCGCCCTCATGCTTGCGCTCGTGAACCTTCTGAGCGGTGGCGACGACGGCTGCGAAATTTTGGTTCATGTATTGCCCAAATGCCAAGGCGGTTAGCAATGAAAGATCGAGCGGGGCAATCGTGGTGGCTTTTTGGATCGCTTGTTCCGCCGCCAGATAATGTTGGAGAGCCAGTTCAGCGCAAGCAAGGTTGAAAAAGGAAGTGGGCAGGTGATCGTCGAGCGCTACGGCTTGGGCGAACTCTGCGCGGGCTTGATCATTTTGCTTGAGGCCCAGGTAAGCATTCCCAAGCGAATTATGGGCTGCTACGAAACTGGGATAGATGGAGCTAGCGGTCGTAAGGTGCTGGACGGCGCCTTGGAACTCCTTCTTCATCAAGAGCTGGTAACCCTTTTCGTACTCGCGACGAGCCTTGCCGGGAGCCTTTAGGTCGAGCTTGGAGAGAGAGCCGGCGGCGCTCTCCAACGGGCTGCGATTCGCACCGTTTATCAACCAGAGACTGTGTTCCAGCATCGTTTCCTGAACAATACCGACCAATCCAGTCGAAGGCGTCATGCCAACATTCGATGAGGGGAAGCTAAAGACTTGAGAGAATGCTGCGCAGGGGAAGAACAGGAGTAGGAAAAGGAAAGCGGACGAACCTTGACGGATCATTGCCTAATCCCCGAGGCGAAAGGAATGTCACCCTCAACCCCCTGAAGTGTAAGCTCATGCAGCCGGTTTGGAAAGGGGTTTTGGCGGGAAGACCAGTGGGGGAAATTGCAGCCGATACTTGCTGAATTTGCTCGATGCGCAAGATTTTGCGACAGATTATAGAGAGACTAGAACAGGCTCATAAGGCCGGACGGGGAAATTTCCGGGGAGAGGAAGCGGAAATTTTCTAATCCGGCGGCACGGATGAGGCTCTCGGCCGCCAAATAGCCGCTGCGGACGGCGCCTTCCATGGTGGCGGGCCAACCGGTGGCGGTCCAGTCACCGGCGAGGAAGACGCGCGGCCATGCGGTGGTTTGCTGCGGCCGGTAGGCGTCAATACCAGGGCGTGGCGAGTAGGTGGCGTGAACTTCCTTTATGACGGTGGATTTCAGCAGATTCGCGTCGCGCGCCGCAGGAAAGAATTCGCGAACTTCTTTTAGAACGAGATCAACGATCTCGCCTCGCGATTTATCGATGAGGCTTTTAGAGGCGCTTACCACGAGTTCGATGTAGCTGCCAGCAGAATCGGTAGAGGCGCCCCGCGCAGTCAGCAGCCGTGTCTTGTTAAACATCCATTGAATCGTCCGGTCGAGAAGGACGGCGTGGTCGAGGTCGGTGATCTGGCGGTCGAACCAGAGATGGATTCCGGTGATGGGGCAGGATTCGAAATGAGCAAGCTTGTCGCGCAATGGCGCGGCTTCTGGAGTCTCGGGCAGAACGCTTGCGAGAGTGTTGAATGGTAGAGCGAGGATTAGGTAGTCGAACGGCTCGTCGTTGCCGTTCACGCGGATCCGCACTTGCGACGGTTCAGTGAAAAACGTTTCGAGTGAGTTACGGAAACGAATCTCGCCACCGCGTGCGCGGATATAATCTCCGGCGCAATTGTAGAGATCAGTGAGAGGAATGCTGGGAACGCCCATGTGACGAGCGGCGGGCGACTTCATCGACTCACGAACCACTTGTGCGGCGTAGGAGATCGAAATCAGATCGAGATCTTCGCTGAGGGCGCTGATCAGGATTGGCTTCCAGAAGCGTTCGATGGCATTGTGCGTCTGATGGTGCTCGCGGCACCAGTCCAGAAATGAACGCCCGGTATCACGTTGCCTGGTAAGCGTAAGGGCGGCGATAGCGCGCGAGATCGCGATTTTGTCTTTCGCACCGAGAAATGGAAAACGCAGGAATGACGGCGCAGTGTGCAGCGGGGCGGGCAGCGGCGAAGCATGCATGACGCTGGTGCGGCCGCCGGGTTCGATAAAAGTCATGTCTTCGTACCAGCGAATTTTATCTTCGACGCCGATGCGGCGGTAGAACTCCACCAGGTTTGTGCAGACGCGGAAGAGAACGTGCTGGCAGTTGTCGATGACTTCGCCGGTGCCGGGATGTTCGTAGGAAGAAGCGCGTCCGCCGAGATAAGGGCGGCGCTCGAACAGGGTGACGCGGAAGCCGATGGCGGCGAGAGCGCAGGCCCCAGCGAGGCCAGCCAAGCCGCCTCCCGCAATCGCTACAGTAGGTTGTGTTGTGGGTTGAGTCATCCGGGATTACAAACTGTCGCGGCAGTCACGGTCTAAAGCAGGTTCCTCCCCGGGATTGACGCCCGGTAAGGAATAACAACCGTATGATCTATCAGGCATCAGGTAATACGCTGAAGGAAACCTTTCGCGAGGATGCGCAGCTTTTCGCTGACGGTGAGACTCACTTTGCCACTGAAGACGTCGTACTGGCGTTCAGCGATTTTTTCCAGAAGCTTGCGATAAATATTGACCAGCACCCATAGCGCGGGCTGGCTGTCTTCCGAGATATAGGAATTCAGTTGTTCACCGGCCTGATAATATTCACGGGCTCGGTCCGCTTCCATGGCAAGCAAAGGACGGAAGCGCGCCGGCTCGGGAGCGGAAAGCAGCTCAGCGGCCGTTAAGCCGAACTTCGCAAGATCTTCTTGTGGAAGATACACACGGCCCATTGCGGCATCCTCTTTTACGTCGCGAATAATATTGGTGAGCTGGAAAGCCAGGCCGCACTGTTCGGCCAGAGGTTCGGCAGCGGGATCGCGATATCCAAAGATGTGGATGCAGACCAATCCAACCACCGACGCTACGCGATAGCAATAGACTTTGAGATCCTCGAAGGTTTGGTACTGAACGGTTAAGCCAGAAACGGGGACGACAGGCGAGACAGGATTTTCTAAACCTGCGGTTCCTGGCTCGACATCCATTGCGGTTCCC
Source organism: Acidobacteriota bacterium (assembly GCA_013289765.1). Taxonomy (GTDB): domain Bacteria; phylum Acidobacteriota; class Terriglobia; order Terriglobales; family Acidobacteriaceae; genus Sulfotelmatobacter. The sequence continues at coordinate 77,333 of JABCZI010000010.1, read as the reverse complement.
ATCGCCAGTTCATCCAGTAAGCCGGCGGGAATCGTGAATCTGCGTTGCGTATCGGTAAGCCCCAAAAGAATTGGGTCGTCGCTGGGCTCGCCTTGCTGCACGCGGTGTAGCGCCTCCAGCCAAACATCGAGTTTGTAGCGGCGTTCTTCGACAGTCAGAGCCGGATCGTCCGCGATGTCATCGCAGCGGCGCATGAAGGCATAGACGGCGCAGAGAGACTCGCGCTTGCGTTTGGGCAGAACCAGAAACGCGTAGTAGAAATTCTTGGCGTTGCTGCGCGTGATTCCGCGGCACACCGAGTACGCCATGGTGAGCTGCGCCGGAGCGGGAGTCCAGGAAATGGACACCTGCTGCGCCCCTGCACTCATAGAAACCTCCTCAGAGCGGCGCGGGCTACCAGCGCCAGCTTGCGCGGCTTTGAGATCACTGGCCGGCGCCCCAGCACGGCGAAACCCTGGCGCTCGATGGCGTTCAGGATTTCCTGGCCGCCGCGGCTGAAGAGTTCGAGATCGACCGCCAAGTCTTTATCCACTTTCCCGACGAGCGGCAGACCGCGGTCAAACCATTGACGGGCGCGCTCGACTTGAAACTTCATCATTTCGCGAAACGCGGGAGTGTTGCGGTTCTGTGTCAGGTCTTCTTCAGGCACGGAATATTTCCGCAAGTCTTCAAGCGGCAAATAGATTCGGCCCTTCTCGTAGTCGACGCTGACGTCTTGCCAGAAGTTCGCGAGCTGCAACGCGGTGCAGGTGTAGTCGGAAAGCAGCTGGCGTTCGGCATCGCGATAGCCGCAGAGATAAAGCACGAGATGTCCGACCGGATTCGCCGAGTAGCGGCAGTAGGCGAGCACATCGTTGAAAGTCTCGAAACGCGTGACAGTCTGGTCTTGACGAAAAGCGATCAGGAGGTCGGAGAACTCGTGTTCCGGAATATCGAATTTTCGCACCGTCTCAGATAGAGCAACAAAAACCGGATGACGCGGCGTGCCGGCGTAGCAAGCATCAAGTTCGGCCTTCCACTCATCGAGTAACGCCAGCGACGCGGCTGGATCTCCCACTTCATCACCCAAGTCGTCGGAGATGCGGCAGTAGGCGTAAACGTTCAGGAAATCCTGGCGCAATTTTGCAGGAAGGAACCAGGTGGCGACGGAGAAGTTTTCGTAGTGAGTGCGAGCCAGGCGGCAGCAGTATTCGCGGGACTCTTCGAGCGAGGGTGCGAATTGCGGAATCGCGTATTCCGCGGGCAGGCGGCTCCAGCCCGTTGCAGGAGGTTGCCCGAACTGCAAATCGCTAGTAACGGGGCTCATGAGCTTAGAAGCATCCTCGGCAATCGGGAAATAGAATGAGTGTCCTGAGAGCTCCCTGCCGCGCCGCAGTCGCTGCAAGCATGCACGGATCCTTCGCTTCGCTCAGGTTAACAGGTCCAATTTTACGACAGGGGCAACTTTTCAATGTCAATCAGTTCATCGCCAATCAATGAACGGCAGCACAGAGGCAATCAGTGGCCGGGAATGATGGCCGTTTTGATGTCGCCGCCGCGGTTCAGCATGTGGCGGAGCACCTTTTGCAAGCTGGAGAGCGGAGCTTCGCCGGTGATGTAATCGGTGGGGCGAATCTTCTTAGCCGCGATCAAGCCGAAGGCACGGCGCACGGTTTCCGGAGTGTGATGGAACGTAGCTTTGAGCGTAATCTCGGAATAATGCAGACGATTGGTATCGAGCTGCACTTTCGATCCGCTGGCGCATCCGCCAAAGAAATTTACCGTACCACCCTTGCGCACCATCTCAACGGTCCACTCCCAGGCCTCGGGACGGCCCACGGCTTCGATCACTACATCGCATCCGCGCTTTTGGGGTGTCAGCGCGTGCACGGCTTCAACCACGTTCTGAACTTTCGTTGTCTGAACGATTTCATGAGCGCCCATGTGCTTGGCGGCTACAACCTGCTCATCGCGCTTCACGACCGAGATCACGTTGCAGCCAATGGCACGCGCCACCTGGACAAACATCAGCCCGATGGGACCGCCGCCGATAATCGTAACTGTGTCGCCGATTTCAACTCCGGTTTCATGCAGGCCACGCAAGACGCATGCCAGAGGCTCGGTCATGGCGGCGTCCTCGAAACTGACGCCGGGAGGGATCACGAGCATGTTAGCTTCGACAATGCGTCGCGGGACGCGGATGTATTCGGCGTAGGCTCCGTTGTTGAAGAGCAAATCCTCGCATAGGTTTTCCTGATGCTTGGAGCAGTAGAAACACATCTGGCAAGGAGCGGAATTCAGGGCAACAACACGCTGCCCCTTCTTGAAGCTGACGACGCCCTCGCCTACTTCTTCAATGACGCCAGCCAGTTCATGGCCGAACAGGGCCGGAGGAACGATCATGCGGGCGTGGTAGCCGCGCTGATAAACTTTGAGATCGGTGCCACAAGTGAGTGCGACTTGAACTTTAACCAGCACCTCACCTTTTTCCACGCGAGGGATGGGCACTCTTTCAATCTTGAGATCTTCTTTGCCGTACAGGACGGCGGCTGTCATTTTTCCGTTCACTGCTTATTCCCTTCCCAGGCCTGATGCTTCCAGGTGCTACCGGGCTGAATCACGACTTTCATCGATGAAGGCTGAGGATGAGCCGCCAGTTCCAACGCCTGGGCGGCATCCTGCAGCGGAAAGCGATGGCTGATCAACTGTTCCAAATCCATTTCGCGGTTCATCACAAATCGAACAGACTCTTCCTGCAAATCCACAGAGGCGCTATACGAACCGACCAGCGCCTTCTCTTCGACACAAATCGCAGCTGGATCAATGACTACTTCGCCGCGCTGCGTTTGCGCAAACAACAACACCCGTCCCCCCGGACGAACTGCATCCATAGCAGGACGAATCAGGGCATTGCTGCCGACAGCTAACATTACAGCGTCAGCTCCCCGCCCTTCGGTCTGCTGGCGCACAGAGTGAACCGTGTCGTTCCGGGATGCTTCAATTGTATGCTCAAATCCAAGGGTTTTAGCTATTTTAAGCCTCTCGGGATACAAATCGGAAGTAATCACCGTGACCCCCGCCCTTCGTGCCAGAACGCTTAGTATGATGCCGATCGGACCTTGGCCGATGGTCAGAACGGTCTCGCCGGGCTGCAAGCGAAGGGCTTCTATCCCCTTCATGCAAGTGTTAACCGGTTCCACAAAACACGCCTGTTCGAACGAAATACCGTCGGGAATCTTCACTGTACCCTGGTCGACGATCCAATCCATGACGCGGACGTATTCCGCGAATCCTCCGCCGGAGGGTTCGAAACCAGCGGTGCATCCTACCTTTTTGTAGGTTGGGCATTGGGCGAATGTCTTGTGACGGCAGTAGTAACACTGGCGGCAAGGGATGTGATGAAACACCATGACGCGGTCGCCGGGCGCGAACCTGCGGACGTTGGCGCCGACGGCAGCAACCTCGCCGGAGGTTTCGTGACCGAAGATGCGGGGCGCGGAATGAGAGCCGGTGGCAATTTTTTTGAGATCGGTACCACAGACGCCGCAGGAGTGAACCCGTACGAGCAATTCTCCGGCGCCGATCTTGGGAACCGGGACCGTCTCCAGCCGGACGTCGTTTACTGCGCGGTAAACGGCAGCGAGCATGGTCGCAGGAATTGTTCGGCTGCGGTCTTCGATTTCGATTTGTCCGGCAATACCCATCGCGCGTTAGATGAACCCTAAGTGATTTTTGCTTCAATTACATCGCTCGGATGCTGGGGGTATGCCTTCAGATGCCCGGCGAGGATTCTGGCAGCCTGGTTGCTATTACGAGCCAGAATCGCTACCCGCCCCCAGAGCCATGGACGCAGTGCCACAAAGAACGCAAAGCTTGCGGTTCTGAATTCGCCTTGTGGGCCGATGAACCTCGCCGTCTCAGGCATATCGAAATCTAACCCATCCGAGACTACTTTTGTTGCGGCAAATTGGATACCATGCACGCGCGCGGCGGCGGCTACTGCGGCGGCTTCCATATCCACGGCTTGCGCGTTGTAAGCTTCGGCGAGGTGCGCTTTTTGCTTACTGCCGGCCACGGCCATAAACGTCACCAGCAAACCTTTTCCTCCGTCAACCTCAAAGCGGCTCCCATCGCGGGCATCCAACACCACGGCTGGAGAGAATACGTCGCCGACCTGCAGGCCCGCATGCAACGCTCCGGCAAAGCCCACTGATAACACGAGCGCGGGATGATACAAGGCGATCACGGCTTCGGCCGCGCGGCGTGCGGCTTCCAGTCCGATTCCTCCGCAAACAATCACCATTTCCTCCTGCTCGAAAAACATGAACTTTCGGCCGCCGTACTCTCGCGGCGCGCGCGTGCAGTTTTTAATTAGTCCACGGACTTCGCGCTCAAGGGCGGCGACCATTGCGATCTTAGGCATAACCGTTAGCCTTGAACCACTCGACTGCGCGCCGAAGTGCGCCGTCGACTGGAATTGTCTTCCATCCCAGTTCGCGCTCGGCTTTGCCGGACGTGGCCCACATTTTTTTCTTTCCCATGCGAACCGTTTCGATAGTGGCGCGCGGCTCCCGGCCTAGCAGGCGGCCGGAAAACATTTCATCCACCGCGCCGGCGACGTAGGCAACGGCGTAAGGCAACTTAACCGTGGGCGAGGGCAAGCCGGAGATTGCGGCCAGCTTATCCAAAATCTGTTTCAAGGTGAGGTTCTCGCCGCCAAGGATGTAGCGCTCTCCGCTGTTCCCTTTCTCCATCGCCGTAATATGTCCGCGGGCGCATTCGCGAACGTCGACCAGGTTAAGGCCGGTTTCTACGTAGGCGGGGAATTTTCGTTTTAGAAAATCAACAACGATTCGTCCAGTCGGAGTGGGCTTGATATCCTGCTCGCCTATGGGCGTTGTGGGATTCACCGTAACCACGCGCATAGCGCCCTGGCCGGCTTCGAGGGCCACCTGCTCGGCCATAAACTTTGAGCGCTTGTAGTGCCCAATCATTCCCGCAAGCGAAACTGGAGAATCTTCGTCGGCAGGATGGCCGTTTCCGGTGAAACCGATCGTGGCTACAGTTGAGGTATACACCACGTTACGAACGCCGTTCTTGCGCGCAGCTTCGAGAACTGCACGAGTGCCTTCCACATTGGAGCGGTACATTTCGGCGGGATCGCGCACCCAGAGCCGGTAGTCCGCGGCGACGTGAAATACGGTCTCGCACCCTGCCATCGCCTTTTGCAGGGATGCGGGGTCGCGCAAATCGCCGGTCGCGGTTTCGGCGTTGAGTCCCTCCAGATTTTTCAGATTGCTCGTGGAGCGCACTAACAGGCGCAGATCGGCTCCCTGCTCCGCCAACACGTGGGCTACGTGGGAGCCTAGGAATCCGGTTGCACCTGTGACGAAAGCTAGCATGCGTAGCAATTGGCAGTTGGCAATTAGCGGTGAGGTCTGTAGTTGGCGAATGCTAATTGCTAATTGCCGATGGCTAATTGTTACTTTTCTCCATCACCTTGGCATAAGTCGTCAACGCTAGCAGTGGAAAGTACTGGCGATAGAGATGATATTTCAAATAGAACACGCGCGGAAAGCCGGTTCCGGTAAAGAAAGGTTCGTCCCATGAACCATCTTCTTTCTGCGTACGCAAAAGATAAGCGACCCCACGCGCCACGGAATCGCTGCGCGTGTCGCCGACCGCAAGCAGACCAAGAATCGCCCATGCGGTCTGCGATGGCGTGCTCTCGCCAACGCCGCGCAAAGTCGGATCGTCATAAGAACCCACCGTCTCGCCCCAGCCGCCATCCGGATTCTGCATCATGCGCAACCATTCGGCGCCTTGCTGGATGCAAGGCTCGTGATTGTCCATGCCAATGGCTTCAAGGCCGCGCAGAACCAACGCAGTTCCGTAGATGTAATTCACCCCCCAGCGGCCGAACCAGCTGCCGTCCGGCTCTTGCTCGTCGCGAACGAATTGAATGGCACGCTTCACCGCAGGATGGTTCTTGTCGTAGCCGTAAGTAGCCATCATCTCGAGAATGCGGCCGGTTATATCGACGGTCGCGGGATCGAGCATGGCATTGTGATCGGCGAAGGGAATATGCTGAAAAACCATCTTGTCGTTGTCTTTATCGAACGAGGCCCAGCCACCGTTCTTGCACTGCATCGACAAGATCCAATCGATCGCGCGTTGCACAGACTCGCGCTGGTAGCGCCCGTTGGGATGCTCGACGCGGCTCAGAGCCAGGCAGACCATTGCAGTGTCGTCAACGTCGGGATAGAACTCGTTGTTGAATTCGAAATACCAGCCGCCCGGTTTGCCGGCCTTGTTCTTGACCTGCCAATCGCCGGGATTGCGAACTTGTTTCTGCAAGATCCAATCGGCGCTCTTTACCATACGCGGATCGTTGGCAAGCACTCCGGCTTCGGCCAGAGCGAAGACTGCATAAGCCGTGTCCCACACCGGGGACATACAAGGCTGCATGCGGAACGTATCTTCTCCGTCTATCCCCACCTCTTCGATTCCAAGTTTCTCGAACTCATCCAGTGCTCGAATTACCTGCGGATCGTCGAGAGAATATCCCTGGCAGCGCAGGGCAATGATGGCATTCATCATCGAGGGATAAATCGCGCCCAAGCCGTCGCTCATTTCGAATCGTTCGAGCATCCATTTCTCGGCTTGCTTCAGCGCAATGGAACGCAGTGGCCGGATGTGGACACGCTCAAACCAGTGAGTGAGGCGATCCAAACAGAGAAAGAAATTTCGCCATGACACCAGCTTTTTCGACCAGCGCAGGTGCATGCGCGACTTCTGCATGCCGCCGACAAACAGCTCTTCGACACCCATCTCGCGCGGAATTTTCTTGAACGGCTTCTTCGCATAGCAGATCGAAAGCGGCACCAGAATAGCGCGCGACCAGGACGATATCTCGTAGATGTTGAACCAGAACCAGTTGGGAAACAGAACGATTTCCGGCGGAATGGCTGGAACCGCATCGTAATCGTACTGGCCAAAAAAGCAGAGATAGATCTTGGTGAATGTATTGACTTCGGTGACCCCGCCGAGTTCGAGGATTTTTTTGCGGGCACGCTGCAAGACGGGATGATCGGCATCATATCCCGCCAACTTGAGGCCGAAATATGCTTTCACCGAAGCGCTGATGTTCGAAGGCCCCGCGGCGTAGATACTCCAACCGCCGTCTTCATTCTGATGTTGCACAATCCAGTTGGCGGCCTTCTGAAAGCGCGCGGGATCTCCCGTTCCGAGGAGCGTGTGCAGCAGAATGTAATCCGACTCGAGGGTGGTGTCGGCTTCGAGTTCGCCGCACCAATAACCTTCCTCGTGCTGTGCCGAAAAAAGAAGCTTGCGCGCGGCGCTCATGGCGGCGCCCACACGGGCGCCCAAGCCATCGATTTTGCCGAAGCGAAGTTGTGGCTCGGATGCCAGGTTTGAGTCGGGGGAGTTAGTGTCCATCAGTGTGCGGCTCCGTTAATCCGCGGTGGCACCTGCCGGAGCGGCGGCGATAGCTTCGACAATCTCCGGCGGCAGCCCGAAGCGGACGTTTTCCGGCATCACTTCGAGTTCCTGCACGTTGTCGAAACCTTTTGTGGCCAGAAACTTCATGGTTTCCTCCACCAAACATTCTGGCGCAGAAGCGCCAGCAGTCAGCGCGATCGTCTTCACGTCAACCAACCATCCGGGCTCAATGTCTTTGTAACTATCGATAAGATGCGAGTTCGTACCCAGGTTCCGGGCCACTTCGACCAGACGATTCGAGTTTGAACTGTTTTCCGAGCCCACCACCAGTAGCAAGTCAGCGTCCGAGGCTACCTGCTTGACCGCGACTTGGCGGTTTTCGGTGGCGTAGCAAATATCCTGCGCCGCCGGGCCCTTGATATTCGGAAACTTCTTTTTCAGGGCGGCGATGATGTCCTTGGTCTCGTCCAGGCTCAGCGTGGTTTGCGTGAGATATGCCACGCGGTTTGGATCAGGCACGGTCAGCGATTTTACCTGCTCGGGATTGCCTACGACTTGGGTGACCAGCGGAGCTTCGCCCAGAGTTCCGACGACCTCGTCGTGATCGTGATGCCCGATGAGGATGAGCGAATAGCCTTCCTTGGCGAACTTCACGGCTTCAACGTGGACCTTTGTGACCAGCGGACAGGTTGCATCAATCACGCGGAGGCCGCGCCGGGCGCTGTGCTCCCGAACCTCGGGCGAGACTCCGTGGGCGCTGTAGATCACGCGCTCACCATTGGGAACTTCGTCTTCGCTGTCGACAAAGATCGCACCTTTGCCGCGGAGTTCGTCCACCACAAAGCTGTTGTGAACAATCTCTTTGCGGACGTAAATTGGCGGACCGAAGGCCTCGAGGGCGATGCGGACAACGTCAATTGCCCGTACTACGCCAGCGCAGAAACCGCGCGGCTTCAGCAACAGCAAAGTCTTTCCCTGGCTATTTGGCACTAAATAAACTCCTGCTCTGCGATTCCCTGAATGCTAAGCGCAAATGTCATTAAACCTATGTTATCAGGGTACACGAAGCCCATTTTGGCGATACTGATAACCTATCGGAAAGTACCTTCATGGTCAACGTAAGCCGCACAAACGGCTGGGATTAGCAGTAAAAGGTGAAAAACTGGGGGCGAGCGGGATGCTTTCTAATTCGCCATATGGTTTGCGGTTAGCAAAATCTCTACCACACTCTAGTCACGCCGTATCCATCTAGTGCCTGATCATTGCTCAGAATAGGAACATTTTCAGCCAAGGCCTGCGCAATCAGCATCCGATCGAACGGATCTTTGTGTGGACCAGGGAGCGAACCTGCGCGAATCCCATGATCTGCGGTCACGTCTAGAATCTCTATGTGTGCCCACGATAGCTGGATAACAAAATCCTGAATCAGACCTGCCGCAGCAGGCAATCTTCCCAGACGAACCTTGGTAGCCATCTCCCAAGCGGAAGCCGCGCTGACCAACGCCAGATTACTTTTCTGTTCGATGAGAGCATGTGCAGTCTTCGACAACTGTCGATCGCTTGTCATCCACCAGATCAAGGTGTGGGTATCCAGCAATAGGCGCAAAGCCGCTTACTCCCAGCCTTCCAACTCTTCAGGAGGCAACGGCTCAAAGAATTCGGGCCCAATTTTAATTTTCCCCTTCCAAGCTCCCGGCTTCCGCTTGCCGCTCTCGCTTTCAATCGCTACAAGGCGCACTACCGGCTGTTTCCCGCGGGCGATGACAATTTCTTCGCCTCGGCAGGCCTTTTCGATGAGCCGTGAAAGCTGTGTCTTGGCCTTATGGATTGTGATCGTTTCCATACTGTTCGCTTGGTTAGCTAAGATATCTTAGCTAATCCATTAAATCATGTCAAGCAAGGCTTCAGGCGTTATGCGTTGGCCTTGATCATTTGCTCCGCGTGCTTGCGGGAAGTGTCAGTGAGCTTCGCGCCACTGAGCATGCGAGCAACTTCCTCGGTGCGTTCTTCGGCGACGACGAGGCGGATACTGGTACGGGTTCGGCCATTGCGCTCTTTTTTTTCGATCACATAATGATGATCGGCGAACGTCGCGATCTGGGGAAGATGTGTCACGCACAAGACTTGGTTTGAGCGGGCCAGTGATTTTAGCTTTTTACCAACGGATTCGGCGGCGCGGCCGCCTATGCCGGTATCGATTTCGTCGAAGACCATCGTTCGTTGAGCTCTTCGCTTGGCGGTTTGGCGTGTGCCAGCCTTCGCGGGCAAAGCTTGCCCTAAGCTTGTCGAAGGGTGTGCCCGAGCGACACGGTCTGTCCCCGACTCCACGCTTACCTTCAGCGCCAGCATTACACGCGACAATTCTCCGCCGGACGCGACGTGTTCGAGCTGGCGCATGGGCTCGCCGGGATTGGTGGCGATCATATAAAGCACCTGATCGATTCCGCTTGGCGACCAGTTCCCTTCTGCTTCCGACGTTGTCATTTCTATGCGAAAGGCGGACTTCATTGCGAGATCGTTGATTTCCGTTTCGACCAGCTTCTCCAGCTTCCGAGAGGCGTCTTGCCGCTTTTTTGAAAGCGATCGCGCTGCGTGCAAATAATCCCCGGCTGCTTTGGCTGAGTCGGACCGCAGTTCGCGCAAAATCTCGTCTTTGTTTTCGACCTCGGAAAGCTTGCGGGCAACATCGGCTCCGAAGGCAATGACGTCTTCGAGCTTGGGACCATATTTGCGCTTCAACCGGTCGAGCGCGGCGAGACGGTCCTCAACTTCGGCCAAATGCTCTGGAGAAGCATGGATTCCCCCGGCATAATCGCGCACGGTGGCACCCACATCTTCCACGCTGATGCGCGCTGTTTCCAGCGCGGCAAGCGCTTCCTGAAACTTGGGCTCGTATCGCGCCAGCTCTTCAATCTGTTTTTGCGCAGCTCGCAGGGACGAAGACGTGGAAGCGTCGCCCTCATAGAGAAGATCGAAGGCGTGCATGGCGGCGTTGTAAATTTTCTCCGCATTGGCGAGGACGCGCTTCTCCGTTTCTAATTGCTCGTCCTCGCCAGCCTTTAGTTTGGCCTCTTCTATTTCCTTTTTCTGAAACATCCAGAGGTCTACGAGACGCAGCCGGTCCTGCTCCCCTCGTTCCAAGTCCTCGATGCGGGAGCGGATTCCCTTCCATGATTCGTAAACTGAAACGACAGGCTCAACTTGGCCGCCTGCGAAACCGTCGAGGAGCGCCAATCTCGCTGGTGCATCGAAGGACAACAGCGTTTCGTTTTGCGCGTGGATCGTTGCCAGATGCGGCGCAAGCTGCCGCAGTACAGCGACTGTGGCCGCCTGATTGTTTACGAAAACGCGGCCTTTGCCACCGGGGGCAATTTCGCGGCGGATAATCAGGGAACCATCTTCGGATTCGTCAAGGCCATTTTTCTCCAGCACTTTTTCGATCGCGTCTTCAGCCTCGGCTTCGGTCTCGAACACAGCTGATACAACGGCTCGCTCCGCGCCGCTCCGAATTACATCACTGGACGCTTTCTCGCCCAGCAGCAGCGCCAGCGCATCGATGAGAATGGATTTCCCCGCGCCGGTTTCGCCAGTCAATAAATTCAGACCGGGGGCAAATTCCACCGCCGCGTTGTCGATCACCGCATAATTTTCCAATCGCAGCTCAACCAGCACGGAGCGTCCTATCCAGTAAATAAAGTCTCAAGGTTTTGCGCAGCATAGCATGAAAATCAAATGGCCGATCGATTTCTGGATGAGGACATTGCTGGTGAGGGGCGAGGAAAAAAACCACGACCGAGGCCGTGGCTTTTAGGGTGGGCGCGCCGAGTCTGGTTAACTGGCCTTACTGTAAGTGTCAGCGCCTGATTGTGTTGACCCGGGATTGATCACTTCTTTGCGGCGCTCCCGGAGCCGGTTCTGGAAAGTATCCCAGCGTGGACCGATTCCATTTGCGCTTTGGCTGATTTCGACGGTATCAGTGCCGGCAGCGAAGCCGCCTCGTTCAAATGCACCCGTGTCTTTAAAAGTAAGGCCCGAACCGACAGCACGATCGGAGCGGAAGTTTCCCGTCATCTGCTGCGTCGTCGGAGTGATATTCCGGTCTGTGCCTTCACGGTGCATCACGGGACCGGTATGCCATTTGGAACGATACTTTCCTTCATAGTCCGCCCATTGCTGATCGGATTCAAGGTGCGATTCGTCGTAAGGCGGCAAGCTCTCGACCTGCTCTTTACTCAGGTCGACAGCAAAGTCGTCCTTATGTTCGGCGGAGGCCCGAAGCCGCTCGGACGGAACAATAAATTTCTTCGTTGAGAGCCATCCTCCGGTATCAACCACAACATAGCGGATCAAACCGCTAGCATGATCAAAGATCACATCGTCGATCTTGCCTAATTTCTCGTCATTCCAGCCGAAGAGTTTCGAACCACGGATGTCTTCCGCTGCGTCTGTGAAGCGATAGTCTCGTAGCATTCCCTGTTGCGCCATAAGTTCATCCTCCCGCGGAGGTCGATGTGATCCCGCACCTTTTGGATGCCACTCCCGCATGCCGGGTATAGCGACAAATTCACGTTGCAGCTCGACGAGGAAAACCCACCAGAGGCGCACAGACGAGTTTCCACAGGTTATGTTTCAGATACGTCCCGCAATGCTTCGGTCCGCATCATCTATAATCCAAAAAAAAGGATTCTCTAACCTCGATGCAAATTGCCTGCGTGCTTGCACTGTTCGTCGGCGGCGAAATAATCGAACTTGTCTCCAGCACCGGTCCGGTCGCCAAATTCGTTTTGTTCACCTTACTAGCCTTCAGCCTTATCTCCTGGGCAATTATTCTCACGAAATGGAGCTTGCTGCGCCGCGCCCGGTTGCAGAGCGGGCGCTTTCTGCGGGCATTTCGCAAGGCACAACGCTTACAGGATATTGCGACGGTGGCAGATCAGTTTCGTCCCAGCCCGCTGGTAGGAGTATTCGAAGGCGGCTTTTTGGAATACAAGCGCCAGGTTTCGACTCCCTCGGGTGCGCTGCGCAGCCTGACCGCGGTGCAGCGCGGCATGCAGATCGGAGCGTCGGAAGAAATCACCCGGTTGGAGCGGAACGTTCCATGGCTCGCGATCACAGCCGCGGTGACGCCTTTCATCGGATTGTTCGGGACGGTGTGGGGCATCATTGACGCATTTCACGGATTGGGCACCGCTGGCGGTGCGACCTTGCGGGCCGTCGCTCCAGGAATTTCGGAAGCTCTCATTACTACCGCAGCTGGGCTCGTGGCCGCTATTCCGGCGGTTATCGCTTATAACCTGATCGGGAATTCCATTCGCGTGTTCGCCGCTCGCGGGGACGATTTCGCGCTGGAAGTCCTCAATGCGGTTGAGAGCATGCAGCCGCAGGCTGCGGCCGAAGTGAGGCGCTGATGGCCTTCACCTCCTCCAACGGCCGCACTCAGACCGCGCTCGCCGATATCAACATCACACCGCTGGTCGATGTCGTGTTGGTGTTGCTCATCATTTTTATGGTCACGGCTCCTGTACTACAGTCGGGTATCGAGGTTAGCGTCCCTAAGACCCGCACAGTAAAAGAAATCACGGAAGAACGGATCGTTATAACGATTAACAAGGATCAGCGGGTTTTTCTGGGCAATGACGCGGTTAATATTAACCAGATTGCCGACAACATTCGTCATCGGGTGCGCGACCCGCGCAACCAATTTATCTTCGTCCGCGCCGACGAGAACGTGCCTTTCGGCGCCTTCGCCACTGTGATGGACGCCGTAAAACAGTCAGGGATCGCCAATGTGAGCATCGTGACTCAGCCTTTGGATCAAAATGGCTCAAAACGCTGAGATATTTTTCGAGCACGACAGTTGGCCACGGGCGCTGGGCTGGTCTGTGGGCTTCCACGTCGCGGTTGCAGCCGTCATTCTGCTTTACTTGGTCGTGTCCGCGGGACCGCGCGGCAACAACTGGGGAGGCGGAGGAGGAGGTTCGGCCATCGGCGTCACGATGGTAAGTTCCGTACCGTTGCCTGCGTCCGCGGCAAAAACCGAGAACGTGCTGGCGAACGAATCGAAAGGCGTGACCAAATCTCAACCGAAGATTGAGGAGAAAGAGCCCGACGCGATCGCGATCCAGGGCAAGAATACTAAGATCAAGCCTAAGAAACTTCCGACTCCGACCAAGGAAAAACCGAAGTCCGCGCCCGAGGAAGAGACCAACCAGGTTGCGTTCGGCGAGGGCGGACCGGTCAGTGGTCCTTACGGCAGCTTCGCGTCCGGTGGCGCTAAAGGCGGATTCGGCATCACGGGCAGTGGCGGAGACTTTGGAACGAAGTACGCCTATTACGTCCAGATCGTGCAGCGAAAAGTATCGGAGAACTGGTTGAAGTATGAAGTTGATCCGCGGATCACCAGCGCGCAGCGGGTTTACATCACCTTTGACGTGGCGCGCGATGGACATCCCTTCAATGTGAGAGTCGAGCAGTCCAGCGGCGTACCTTCGCTGGACGTCTCAGCGACGCGCGCCTTGCAACGCATCGACACATTTGGGCCGCTGCCGCAGGACTACAGCGGCAGCAAGATCTCAGTAGAATATTGGTTCGACTACAGCAAGAAATAAAATAGATGAAATCAGCCCGTTGAAGGCATCCATCGAGACAGGAATTCCGGAACTGGCGATCCACCGGATTAAAACGCCGAGCATCTACGTGATTATTCTTTAGGTTCCATATTCCGATTATGATCGAACGTGACTTGCCAATGAGAACATGTCGGCCTACGATACTGTCGCATACGGTATCTTCTTGCACGAGTTTCTGCAGCGGATCCAACCGGATGGACGAAGGACATAAAATATTTCCGCACCTTGGCCTGATTGCCGCGCGGCTTGTGAGCGTGGTGTCTTTCGTAATCCTGTTCTCTTCCCTGTTAACTTCTACGAGCTTTGCTCAGGATTGGGTTCGCACCGGTTCCGGGCTAGGGGTCGAGAAAGTACGACTCGCTGTTCCTGATTTCAAGCCATCCAGCGGCGATCCGCAGAACACGGCTCTGCTCAAGGTTTTTAACGACACTTTCTGGAATGACCTGGACAATTCCGGCGTCGTCGAACTCGTCTCGAAGAGTTTTTATCCTTTGCAGGTACCGGGGCAGCCGACCGAGATTACCTTTCCGGCTTGGAGTTCTCCTCCACCCAATGCCGCGATGCTAGCCTTCGGCAATCTGGCTGTAGTCAACGGAAAAGTGACGGTTCAAGGTTGGCTCTACGACGTTAAGAACACGGCTTCGCCGCAGGTTCTCGGCAAGCAATATGCGGACAATGCCACGGACGAAGCGGCCCGCGTTATCGCGCATAAATTCGCCGACGAGATTATCTTCCGTTTAGGCGGCGGCGTTCCAGGCATTGCGGAGAGCAAGATTTATTTCGTCAGTGACCGTTCCGGCCACAAAGAAATCTGGGTGATGGATTACGATGGCTCCAATCAGCGGCAACTGACTCATCAGGGTTCAATCTCTCTTTCGCCGCGCATCTCACCGGACGGCTCTCGTCTGGCATTCAGTTCCCTTACAAAATCTGGCTGGGACATATTGATGTACTCGATCGACCTAAACCGTCTGGTGAGTTTTCCGAGGTTCGGGGGCACCAATCTGGCGCCGGCGTGGTCGCCCGACGGGGCGAAACTTGCGCTGTCTTCCTCGCGCGGGGGTAATTCCCAGATCTATGAGAGCGATGCCAGCGGCGGCAACTTTCATCGCATTACCAGCGGCAAAGGCCCGGACGTGTCTCCAGTGTGGAATCGCAAGACCGGCGCCCAAATTGCGTTCGTCAGCGGAAGCACCGGACTGCCGCAGGTCTATACCATGGAGGCGGACGGGACAAATCAGCAGCGCATGACGGATCAAGGCTATGCGGTTTCGCCCAACTGGTCGCCGAACGGGCAGTTTCTTACCTTGGCATGGATTCGCAAGTATGGTCCAGGCGAGCCGGGGTCCTCGGACATTTATCTGATGGATATTGCCAGCAAACAGTGGGTTCAGCTGACCCATGATGGCGGACGCAACGATTTTCCTTCGTGGTCGCCCGACGGACGCCATATCGTCTTTCAGTCGGCGCGCTCGGGCAAGGAAGAAATCTGGGAAATGCTGGCCGACGGCACCAAGCTGCATCAATTGACTTTTACGGGTCGGAACTCGCAACCGAATTGGAGTTGGAAGTAATCAGTTAGAAATCAAAAACACTTCGTCGGGACTCGATATTGTTTTTCGGGTTCGCAGGAGGACTCAAATTGAAGGGAACAAACGTGAAAAAAAGTAACTCCGCTCAACACACACTGAAGGCGCTCGCTACTTTACTCGCATTGTGCGCGATTATGATGCTGGGCGCTTGCAAAAAGAAAGCGGCTCCGCCGCCTCCACCGCCGCCTCCACCGCCGCCAACACCCACCGCTTCCATCTCGGTGAGCCCTGATACGATTCAAACGGGACAATCCGCGACATTAAGCTGGCAGACCTCCGGCGCCACCGATGTTTCCATCGACGGCATTGGAGCGGTCCAAGCCAGCGGATCGCAGCAGGTGAGCCCCTCCGACTCAACCACTTATCACCTCGTGGCCAAGGGTTCGGGCGGAACTCAAGAGGCTACTACGCGCCTGACAGTAGCGGCGCCGCAAGCTCAGGCTGCACCCCCTCCCTCGCCTACGGAGGAAGATCTGTTCGGGCAAACGGTAAAGGACATCTACTTCGATTATGACAAGTCGGATATCAGCGGCTCGCAGCAGGCGTCGGTGCAGGCCGATGCGCAATTCCTCAGTCAGCACTCGAATATTAGCTTTACGATTGAGGGGCACTGCGACGAGCGTGGTTCCACGGAATATAACCTGGCACTGGGCGACCAGCGGGCTTCATCCGTGAAGAACGCGTTGGTATCGGCTGGAGTAAGCGCTAGCCGGATTAAGACCATCAGCTACGGCAAGGAAAAGCCGTTCTGCATGGAATCCAATGAAAGCTGCTGGCAGCAAAACCGCCGGGGGCATTTCGTTTATCAGAAGTAGTCATTTTGTTCAGGGGCGGCGAAATCCGCCCCTGCCCTTTCTCCTGGTTTCTCGAAGCATTATCTTCACAACCCGCAACGCTCCCAATCCGTCTAAAATAGACTTGTCTAGCTTAGACATCCTCAGATTATGAGAAATCCGCTTATGACACATCGACGACTGACCGCTGTTTTCGTCCTGCTCGGCACACTTTGGCTCGCCGCCACGCCAGCCTGGGGTGTCAACAAAGAAATGATTCAACTGCAAACCCAGGTTCAGCAACTGCAGGAGCAGATGACCGCCATGCAGCGCAGTTTCGACGAGCGCATGGGAGTCATGAAGAATCTGGTTGAGCAGGACACCGACGCGGTGAATAAGGTCGCCTCCGCGCTCACCGCGTTGCAGAACTCATTGCAAAAGCAACAAGGCGATTCCTCGGGCCATGTCGAACAACTATCGGGGCAGATCCAATCATTGAATGACACGCTCGACGAACTGAAGGCGCGCCTGGCAAAAGTCAGCAAGCAGCTTGAGGACATGCAATCCTCCCAGCAAAGCCAGGCTGCGCAGCAGGCCCAGCAACAAGCGCAACAGCAGGCGGTCGCTTCGGCTCCGCCCCCCGACGTGCTCTATAACAACGCTCTGCGTGATTACAACGGCGACAAGAATGATCTTGCCACTCAGGAATTTTCCGACTACGTGAAGTTTTATCCCAACACCGACCTGGCGGGAAACTGCTATTTCTATCTTGGCGAAATTCAGTTCCGCCAGGGAAATTACCAGCAGGCCGCACAAAGCTACGATCAGGTTCTGCAGAACTTTCCCACCGGAAACAAAACCGCGTCGGCTGAGTTGAAGAAAGGCTTCGCGCTGATTGAACTGGGTAAGCAGGAAGACGGAGTGGTAGAACTGCGGCGTGTGATCCAGCGCTACCCGCGGTCGAATGAGGCGCTACAGGCGCGAGAGCGGCTAAAAAAGCTGGGTGTTTCGGGTCGTTCCGGCGAATAGTTTGTTCCTCCAATGAGGTTCATGATGACTAAGATTTCTGACAACGATCCCGACCGCGCCAAGGGCGCAACCGAAGGCGAAGAACATCATCACGACGGGAACCTTGCCCTGTCCGAGCAACTTGGACATCGCGATCAGGATCCGCGGATCAAGGATGCTGATTCAGACTTCCCCGAACCTGGAGCAAGTCCGGAACATTCAGGTGAACGTCCACCGAAGAAGGCGAGCCAGCGAAGTAAGCGGTGAAGCCTGAGGCGACCCGCAGAGGCCTCGGGCGTTCCGACTCCGGCCTTGGGATTCGAGCCTGAAGTAAGCCGCTAGAAGCTCCCCCTCAAATCGCCATGGGGCCGACTTCTTTTTCCACTTCAGCAATGTCAACCATGGCGATGGCGTCCCAAGGGCAGCCGTCGAGAAAGCAACCGTCGGGCCCTTTGCTGAGGCATTTCTTGCAGCCAATGCAGAGAATGGGATCCACTGCGATACGCCCGAACGGCGTACTGTCTTCGTCCGCCACCCAGAACATGCAATCTTCCACCGGACAATATTCCACGCACGCCGGCGATCCGGCGCATCCGGTGCAGCACTCGGTAATCACGGCCAACTCTTTCGGCTTTTTCTTTCGCGGCGTAGTAAGTCCCTTGGACTTCGGTTCGGCCTTCATCTCGTCAGGAACCATGCCGACAGCTTTGGCGGCGCCGGGTGCAGGAGGCATAGCCGCGATTATAACCCGAATCGTCAAATTTGCAGCCGCTGCCGTGCGCTGGCCCCATGAACCAAAACGGCACTGGCCGCAACCATTGTGATACTGAATACAATTTCCACGCGACCGATTCTGCTATAGTGAACCCCTGCGAAGGAGCATCCATGGCAGGAAAAAGCGTAAACAAAGTCATCCTCATCGGCAACCTTGGCAAGGATCCGGAAGTGAAATTCACGCCCAGCGGAACCCCGGTGGCCAAGTTCAGCCTGGCAACCAACGAACGGTTTAAGGACAAAGAGGGCCAATGGCAGGACCGCACCGAGTGGCACAACATTACCGCGTGGGCGCGTACCGCGGAAATTATTGGTGAGTATGTAAAGAAGGGCAGCAAAGTCTATATCGAAGGCAGCTTGCGAACCCATTCCTGGGACGACAAGACGAGTGGTCAAAAGAAGTACATGACAGAGATCGTGGTGAATGATCTGGTCTTGCTCGGCGGACGGGGCGAAGGCGCGGGCGGTGGAGGAGATCTCAGCAGCTCGCGCGGCGCAGCATCCGGCGGCGGCAACAACTTCGATCAGCGGATGCCTGAGCCTGAGCACGCAGGAGCCAGCGCAGGGCCGATTACGGATGAAGATATTCCGTTCTAGTGGGCCGCGCATCCATCCTGGCGGAGCGGTGACTGCATAGAAATGGCGCGGGCGAGTCGCCCGCGCCCACACAACCAATCGGAATTACGCGCCCTGCAGCGCCGGCTCGACTTGGTAAATTGAATACCATGAAGTCGCAGCCTTCAGTTTCTCGTTGACGTTGTTGATGTTCTTTACGCCCTCGGTCTCCAGCCATTTGCGGAATGCCGCGGCGCCCTGCTTGGCGTAGATCGGAATGCCTTCTTTCCACGTCGCGCGGCCGCACAGCACGCCGTTGAACTTCACTCCTGATTCGCCGGCCAACTCCAGCGTCTCGCTGAACTCCGAATTACTTACGCCCGCCGAAAGATAAATGAACGGCTTGGTGGCGACGTTCGCCGCCTTGTGAAACAGATCGATCGCTTCCTTCTTTGAATAAGCCTTCTGTCCGCCGAACGACTTCGTCCCCTCGACGAACTTCATATTCACTGGCACTTCGACCTTCAACACATCCACGCCATAGCGATCCTTGCTGAACTCCCGCATGCTCTCAGTAACGATCTGCGGCTTCTTCTTCGCATAATCCAATCCCTTCTCGTCCGCACCTTCTTCATAGCCAACAAACTCCAGAAAATAAGGGATGTCATTGGCACGGCACTCATCGCCGATGCGTTCTACCCAGGCATGTTTTTTATCATTCACGTCTTTAGGATCGAACGGGGAGTAATAAAGCAGAATCTTCACGCAGTCTGCGCCCGCTTCCTTCAATCGCCGCGCCGACCAATGATCCAGCAAATCGCCGAGGCGGCCGGGTCCGGTCTTGTCGTAACCCGTTTTCTCATATGCGAGCAGCAGCCCGGCGTTCTTCGCCCGGCGCTTTGAAGCCGGCAGGCCCCACTCCGGATCGAGCAGAATCGCGCTGGCGTGCGGAGTCAAAACTTCGGCCACCAGCGTCTTGAACTCCTCCATCATGGCATCGCTTATCTCTCCGCCTTTTTCTTTGCTCAGCGATTTCTGCAGTGACCCACGCTGATCCATCGCCGCCGCCGCAATCACTCCGCGCTCATTCGAGACTTTCTTGAGACCCGCAAGTTTGCCAGGGGTAAGCTTCATAGGTTCCTCCAGGACTGCATGACAAGATGAATGCCCGAAAACAGTTAATTGTAAACCACCACCGTGCGATTGAATCCCTAGATTAGACGATCCAAACCGTGCCCATTGTCCGGATCCGAGTTCGTCCGCGAATTTCCAGTGACTGCGGCCGCGCAAAGTGCTTAAATTGCAACCTGATCTCGGGAAGCGCTCGGAGGTCGGATGGAAACGGATCCGATGGAAAAAGATCGGATGGAAAAAGATCTTTCCCGTGCAACCAGCACCCTCAAGCTGATCGGCTTCGCCCTGCTGGCAGTTGCCATCACGACTCTCGCTGGCGGTATCTGGGCTGGGCTGCTCATCACCAATCTGCAAACCGCTCCTGCGGTTCCCTGGTCCGTTCCCGCGATGGCCCTTCTGCTCTGGCTGGCATGGAGCTACCTTGGTGGCAAGGGCTGGCCACGCAGCACCTCAGAGGCCCGCCGGCATTATCTGCGCGCCAATCCAAAACCAGTGCGCGTCTATCTGTGGGCCTCGATCGCAGGTGGCCTCGCGGTGATCGCCCTGGCTGGATACTGGATTGCGCTGTTCCAGTTAGTCAAGATGCCGCCCAACGCCTTCTCCGATGTGTCCGCCTACCCTCGATTCACCGTAGGACTCATGATCTTGATGGGATCGCTGGTTGCTCCTCTGATGGAAGAGGCCGCCTTCCGCGGATATTTTCAAGTTGCCCTCGAACACCAGCTTCGCGCCCCGCTCGCTATCGCCATCTCATCGCTGATATTCGCTCTGGCTCACGGCCCCACCCAAGGTTTTCTGTGGCCCAAGCTCCTCTTCTACTTTCTGGTTGGCGTAACGTTTGGCGCCATAGCTTACCTCACCAATTCAATCCTGCCCGCCATCCCCGTCCACTTCGTGGGACTGTTGATTTTTTTCACCCTGATTTGGCCCCAGGATGCCGCAAGACCGCTGCTTGCGAATGCAGGAACAGAGTCTTGGTTTTGGATCCACGTCGCGCAATCGGTCGTATTTACTATTCTTGCGATTTGCGCCTTTCGGCGCCTGGCAAGAGCGAGCATTCAAGACACACTATCGCAGGCGACCCTTGCGCATTCCGACCTCAGCAGGTTCTAAACCCGGCGTCTATCGGCTACGCAGCCCAATTCTGCACTTTCAATCCGCGCACCCGTCGAAACTCCTTCTCGCTATTGGTAACCAGCGTTAGACCTGAAGCTAGTGCGTGAGCGGCTATCCAGAGATCGTTGTTGCCGATCATCTCCCCGTTGGATTCAAGCTCGGCTCGGATTTCACCATAGGACTCGCCTGCGGATTTCGGAAGGGGCAGAATGGCCAGTAATTCAGTAATCGCGCCCAGTCGCGCGAAGGCCTCGGTACGGCGCATGCTCTTGGCGGCGCCGTAGAAAAGCTCACCGTACGTAATGATCGAAATCGCGGCCTCGCCAGGCTGGAGGCTTCGAAAGCGCTGAAAAACGTTCTCCGGCCTCTTTTGTCGAATGAAGATGAAAATATCTGTGTCGAGCAGGAATCGCATCTCCATCACAAGCCTTTCCGCTTCTGTGGATAGTCGGTGTGGCGGCCGGGAATATCGAAATCATCGGGCAGGTCGGCAATGAGTTCGAAGGCACGCGCGAGGCTTCGCTCTTTCTCCCGCAGAATCACTTCATCTCCGCGGCGAAAAATTTCGACCTCTTTTCCCTTGAAGCGGAACTCCTTGGGCAGCCGAACCGCCTGGCTGTTGCCAGACCGGAATACCTTGGCGATTGTCATGACCATCCTCCAACGTATATACATACAGTATATACATCTGGCGGCTCGGATCACAAGCGTGGACTTATCGTCAGGCCACTCCTCAAGTGGTATCGTGGTATGACCACTTTTTTCGAAAGGCACTGCCATCATGCCCATCGCAACCACTAATCCCGCCACCGGCGAAGTCGTGCAAACCTTTGAACCGGTTTCCGACGCACAAATCGAGCAGAAACTCCAGCTAGCCGTCACTGCCTTCCGCGCCGAGCGCCAGACTCCTTTTGCCGAGCGCGCCCGCCGCATGCGCAAGGCGGCCGACATCCTCGAACGCGACAAAGACAAATTCGCCCACCTGATGACTCTCGAAATGGGCAAGCCTTACAAAGCTGCGGTTGCGGAGGCCGTAAAGTGCGCAGGAGGTTGCCGCTATTATGCCGACAACGCCGAGCACTTCCTGGCTGACGAATTCATCGAAACCGGCGCCAAGAAAAGTTTTGTGCGTTACCTTCCTATCGGCCCCATTCTCGCCGTAATGCCATGGAACTTTCCTTTCTGGCAGGTAATTCGCTTTGCCGCTCCCGCGCTGATGGCTGGCAACGTCGGGCTACTCAAGCACGCGTCCAACGTTCCACAGTGCGCACTGGCCATCGAAAAGATTTTCCTCGAAGCCGGATTTCCCCAAGGCGCATTCCAGACTCTGCTCATCGGCGCGCAGCAAGTGGACGCCATCCTCAATGACCCGCGAGTGGTCGCTGCCACGCTCACGGGTAGCGAGCAAGCTGGCATCCAGGTGGGCATCGCCGCTGCGAAGCGGATCAAGAAAGTTGTGCTCGAACTCGGCGGAAGCGATCCGTTTATCGTGATGCCGAGCGCCGATCTTGAATCCGCTGTTGCGACCGCCGTCGAGGCCCGCGTGCTCAATAACGGCCAATCCTGCATCGCGGCGAAGCGCTTTATCGTGGCCGAGCCGATTGCCGACGAGTTTCAACAGAAATTTGTGGATCGCATGAAGAACCTGCGCGTGGGCGATCCGTTCGACGAGAAGACCGAACTCGGTCCCTTAGCCACCGCCGACGCCGTGAAATCTCTCGATGCCGACGTGCAAAAGACTATTAAAGCTGGAGGGAAACTGTTAACCGGAGGCCATCCCCTCAAACAGCCTGGCAACTTCTATGCACCTACCGTTTTAACCGACATTCCGAAAGAATCGCCCGCTTATCGCGAAGAATTTTTTGGGCCAGTCGCGTCACTGTTCCGGGTGAAGGACATCGATGAAGCAATCCATCTAGCCAATGACAGCCGCTTCGGACTTGGCGCCAGCGCCTGGACCAACGACGATCGCGAGCGCGAACGCTTCATCAACGAACTCGAGTCCGGCATGGTCTTCATCAACAAGATGGTCGCTTCCGACCCGCGCATTCCCTTCGGCGGCGTCAAGCAATCCGGCCACGGCCGTGAGCTTTCCGCCAATGGCATCCGCGAGTTCATGAATATAAAAACGGTCTCGATCGCTTAAGGTTTTAATTCGTCTGCCCTTTCGCTATCTCAACTTGCAATGCCGACCGAACTTTCTTGAGCAATGCCCTCCTGGTGAACGGCTTCACCAAGAACGCCGCTTCCGGCAGCAGAGCGCCACGCAGAGCAAGCAGGTCGCCGGTGTATCCCGACATGAATAACGAATGCAGATTCGGACAAATGAGCTTAGCCTGATCCAAAAGCTCAACCCCGCTCTTTCCGGGCATGATGACATCCGTTAGCAGCAGATCGATTCCTAATTCTGAAACATTTAGGAGGGCGAGCGCGGCTTCCGCATTTTTTGCTTCGATAACTTTGTACCCGGCGGCCCGCAGAAGGCGCACGGTGAGGCTGCGCAATGGCTCATCATCTTCTACCACCAAGATAGTTTCCGATCCTCCCGGAAGCTCCCCTTCGTCAGGGGATGGCTCCAAGTGTTCGGCTTTTGCGACCATTCGCGGAAAATAAATCTTAAACGTCGTACCCTTGCCAAGTTCGCTGTCGACCGAGACGCTACCCCCGTTCTGCTTCACAATTCCGTACACGGTCGAGAGTCCGAGGCCGGTTCCTTGCCCAATACCCTTGGTGGTAAAGAAAGGCTCGAAGATTTGCGATTTGGTGTTTTGATCCATGCCGCCACCGGTGTCGGTAACGGTAAGAGTCACACACTGTCCAGCACGGGACCCAGGATGCTGGGCAACGTAATCATCGTCCAGTTCAGCATGCCCGGTCTCGATAATTATCTCTCCTCCGTTCGTCATTGCATCCCGGGCATTTACCACCAGGTTCATCAGCACTTGCTCGATCTGGCCGGGGTCGGCATTGATGCTATCAATCGGGGTGATCGGCCGGAACGAAATCGCGATATCCTCGCTGACCATTCGCTGCAACATACTGGTGACGTTATTCACCACTTCGTTCAGGTCCAATATCTTCGGAAACACAACCTGCTGCCGGCTGAACGCCAGCAGTTGACGCGTGATTACAACCGCCCGGTTCGAAGCTTTCCTGATTTGCTCAAGATGGCCGTTCACCAGACTTTCCGGCGCAACCAAACCCAGCGAGAGATCGGTGTAGCCAATAATCACGCTCAGCATATTATTGAAATCATGTGCGACTCCACCTGCCAAACGCCCTACGGCCTCCATCTTCTGCGCTTGGCGGAACTGCGTTTCCAAACGCAAGGTTTCGGTAATATCGCGAATGATAGCCAGCACGCAGGCTTGTCCCTCTAACTCGATCAACTCCGCCGATACGTCTGAGTCTCGAATCTCTCCCCTGCAGGTTTTGTACTGCGCACGGAATTCCGTCACCCGTCCGCTTTCCGCTAAAAGCCGCAGCATCTCAGCGCGACTCGAGGGGCGCGCCCAGAAGCACAGCTCCGAAGCAGTGCGGCCAATCACATCTTCGCGCTGGCATCCGAGCATCTCGAGAAATGCGTCGTTTACGTCCAGATATCGCTCTTCCTCTTCTGTCGATATCGTGATTGCTACCGGACTGCTGCGAAAGGCTTTGCTGAACCTCTCTTCTGACTTGCGCAACTCTTCCTCTCCGCGCCGCGCCTCCGTGATGTCCTGCAAGACGCACGCGATTCGATCTATTCCGGCGGGACCCTCGATCGGAAAATACGACGCGTACAATTCTCTCTCGCCCCCTTCGGAAAATTCGTATCTGAGATCGTAGTGGATAATTTTGCCCAGAAAGCATTCGTCCATCTTTGCTTTGATTACCGTCTCAAAGACTTTTTTACTCACGACTTCGTCTACCCGATGGCCTATGACCTGCGCTCTCTCCACATCCCGAGATTTCAGGAAGGCGCGATTCGCGATCACGTAGCGGTATTCCCGGTCGACCACCACGATCAGTTCCTCTAAGCCTTCTACAACTCTCTCGTATTCCCGCAGACTCTCCTCAGCCTGCTTCCGTCCGCTGACATCCTGCGCAATAATCGACGCACCCACGATCTCACCTTCCCGATCCCGCATCGGCGAAATGATCAGCGAGACATGGATCTGGCTTCCATCCTTGCGCCGGCGCGCAATCTCCTCGCGAGTCACGCGCCGCCCGGCGGCAATCTCCGGCAGGAATTGCATTGCTTCCTCATGGAGTTCACGTGGAATAAGGGTTGTGATCGGTTTGCCAATCATTTCAGCCGCGCTATACCCGTAGAGCCGTTCAGCGCCTTGGTTCCAGCTAATGATTGTGCCGGACATATTCTTGCTGAAAATGGCGTCGTTGGACGAGTCCACTATGGCCGCTAAGTGGAAGTTGCGCCGTTCGGAATTACGGCAATCTTCATCAGCCCTGTTGAGCCACATTGCACTCGTCCACACCATTGCGCCGAAGGTTAGAACCTCGCCAACCGTGAGGAACGCGATGCCAAATTCCGAGCCATAGAATCCGGTAAGCGCACCGCGCCACCGTAGCCAACCAAAAAATATCGGTAAAGCCAGCACCAGCGGCAGTACTCGCCGGGCCATCGCACCACCCAGATACTCGCTGGTAATGGCGGCCATCAGCCCAAGGCGGGGCCGCGCCGCAAGCGTGGCCAGTCCCAGCACGACGAATAAAATCGCGCTGTGCAGCGCCATCGAAGAATAGGCCGCAACGTTATAGAGCGAACGCACGCCGAGAAGGTAACCGATGCATGGGATAAATCCGTTAAGAGATGTCAGCAAGGCGAAAATTTGGGCTGAATAAGCCTTGCCGGTAGTCGCTAACAGGACGCTGACACTCAGCAGGACAAAGCCAAGTGCGGTCGGGGCTGCCATGCGTCCGGGATGCAGAATTCCGGTAGCCTGCAAGGTCCTGCGAAACAAAACCTCATCCATGCCTAGATTCAACTGGAAAAGATGCTCGGACAGGGTCAGCACCCCCACCAATCCAACCAGGCCGCTCAAACCTCGAGCAGCATGGATACGGTGATCAGGGTTGCCCTGTTCACTGGAGTTCAGCTGAATCAGCCAGAGAGAGACTCCGGCCAGCGCGAAGCATAGGGCGGCAATAGGCTTCATGGTGGCCAGCCCAGGCAAAACGCTCATGAGTGCCCGTATGCCTAGCAACCACCCCACCAGAGTTAGGCTTCCGACAAGCACAACTGCCGCGCTCGCTGCGCCCGAGAACAGCCTCCAGTTCCGAACCTCGCGGGACTCCTTCAAGTCTGCTTTTCGTCTGGATTCAAGAGTCAAGAATGTGCGCCGATGGGGGTCCAGGCTAAACTGACCCCCAAAGCGATTATCGCGCGAGCTGGGTGGGATCAAGGCTTCGCTGGGTTTCTGTTCCGAAAACGTAACAAGCCCGAAACTGAGGCGGACGGCCTGAACCGATTCACAAAAAACACAATGCGTGATCGAGCCATATAACCAATTTACGACAACTTTCCGACCTTATTCTTGAAATGCGGATGGGAGGATCAAGAGCTGATTCCATTTCGGGAAAAATTCGTCTGACTCGCAGTACGTACGAGGGACGAAAGGCAGCGTCCCGCCGAGCGCAACTAAAACACTACTGCCTCAAAGTGAGACCGCTCAACACTGCTTGCTGCTTTGCGATGAGCGCTTGAACTCCCTGGCGCGCGTACGCCATCATTTTCGCGAACTGAGCTTCATCGAAGGCCTGCCGCTCTGCAGTGGCCTGCACTTCCACCATTTTGTGTCCCGCCGTCATCACAAAGTTCATATCCACATCGGCGCGCGAGTCTTCTTCATAACAAAGATCGAGCAAGACTTCTCCGTCCACAATTCCCACACTCACCGCTGCTACGAAATCTCGCAACGGAACCGAAGTCAAAGTTCCCGCTCCCACCAACTTCTCGAGAGCCAAGCCGAGCGCAACGAACGCTCCTGTAATTGAAGCGGTACGCGTCCCTCCGTCAGCCTGAATCACGTCGCAGTCAATCCAGATCGTTCGTTCCCCCAGCCGCGCAAGGTCAGTGACCGCGCGCAACGACCGCCCAATAAGCCGCTGGATCTCGTGTGTCCGGCCACTCGCTCTCCCCTTCGACACTTCCCGGGATGTTCGCGTCAGAGTCGCTCGCGGAATCATCGCGTACTCGCTTGAGATCCATCCTTTGCCGGAGTTCCGCATGAATGACGGCACTGTTTCTTCAATCGAGGCGGTACAGATGACGCGCGTGTTGCCCACCTCAATCAGCACCGACCCCTCCGCTGTCGGAATAAATTCCGGAGTGATCACGACAGGCCGCAACTGGTCAACAACGCGATTATCTGAGCGATAGAACATAAGCGAGGATTGTAACCGATGGCGCGAACACGCAGGATGCGACCATCGGCACCTGCGATTGCTACCGATGACGCAGCCTTTACAAATCTCCATTCACTTTTTCAATTCTTCACCAATCTGCATGCAACTTCGACGCTGGCTATAGGTTTACTAATGCAGAGAGCGATTTAAGGCTCTAGCGCCGTCGAACGGAAGGCTTCAGGCTTTCAGGAGGTATCACCGATGTCTCCGAACAATCTTCGTCTTCGCTTCTCGCCTGCCTTTTTCAAACTATCAAGAACAACAATCAGCCAAGGTATCAGCCTAACCATCACGCTACTCATCGCTGCATTAACTTTCGCCCAACAGAGTTCAACGCCGTCACAGTCCAGTCCATCCGATGACTCCCAGGTTGCAATCGCAGGCACCGCTGCAAAGCATTGCCGTTCCTGCTGGCACCAGATTCGCTCTGGTACTCACCCAGCCAATTCAGACTCGCTATATCCATCGCGGCGACGATATATATGCGCAAATTGTTTCTCCGGTCACGGCGGGCAATGAAGTTGTAATTCCGCCGGGGACGTTCGTTCAAGGGAAAGTTGACAAGATCGAACGTCACGGCGGACGCGGAGAGATACGTTTGGAATCCATGTCGATAACCTTTCCCGATGGCTATACAATTCCAGTCCCCGGACCAATGACCTTGGTCAGTCCCGATGGCTACGCGGTAAAAGATCCAGGACCGGGCCGCACCCTCGCAGCAGTTGCGCTGCCCGCCGGCGGGGCTGGACTGGGCGCATTGATCGGCCACTTTGCCTCCAATCCCCAAAGCACTACCATTACCACCACTCCACCGCCGTTCTGCGGCGTGCCTACGCCGGGATGTATGAATCCTCCGTCGCAAAGCCTGACCACTCCCGGCAATTCAGGAAAAGGGACCGTCATTGGCGCGGCCGTGGGCGGAGCCGTCGGAGCTGTCGCGTCAATCGCTTTGCTGGTGAACAGCCACAATTTCTTTATCGACGTAGGTTCGCCCGTCGAGATGCTCTTGCAACATCCGTTGATGCTGCCGCAAGACGAAGTCGCTGACGCGGTTCAGCGCTTCGAGGAGCACCTAGTACCGGAGCAACCCGTCGCTCAGTGGCCGCGTTACTCGCCGCCGCCGACCGACTCCGATCCCGGCACTTGCTACACGCCAGGCACTCCCGGCACACCCGACACGGATATCCCGGGAACGCCCCCGTCGGCGATTCTCCCGGCACTCCGTCCATTCACATCCCCGGCATTCCCGCCATGCCGCCGATTGCGCATCCCTGCCCGTAAAAGGATGCGATTACCCGATCCAGAATGTGTGGGGACAGCCTCCCTTCGACCGCGCTCAGGTCAGGCTCTCGGCTGTCCCCTAAGCGCAACGAGGGTCTAGTCCAACCCTGACGTGTTTTAATAAGCTGGGTAAACACAAAACTCATGCCAACCCTAATCGCGCAACCTACGCGCATTCAATCCGCCGGGAACAAGCCTAAGCTGATCGACGAATACATTGGGCGCGTCAACTCCGAAACCTCGGCCGCTAGCGTTGCCCACATGCGCAGCCCCTCGGGATGGATCGAGCCCGGCCAGACTCCGGCGTTCGACGAGTTCACGGTGGTTCTGAATGGCACTCTTCGCGTCGAATACAAATCTGGTTCTTTCGACGTAGGCGCCGGGCAGGCAGTCATCGCGCATGCCGGCGAATGGATTCGTTACTCAACACCCCACGAAGACGGTGCAGAATACATTGCTGTTTGTCTTCCTGCTTTTTCTATGGAGACGGTGCATCGGGACATCTAAAGCGTTCGTGGCGATTAAGGCAGAAGCGACGAATGTCCGCGCCGCGGACTCAAGAGGTAATTATGCCTCGCAAGAATATTGGGATTTTACTGGCTCAGCTTGATGGCGAGTTGACGCTCTGGCTGCGTCATCTGGCTCCACAATTTCTGCAGGTTATCCTGTAGCACTAGATTGTCCGGCTGCTTGTGCAAAGCCAAAGCAAACCAGCGGTAAGCAGTAGGTAAGTCGCGAGGGGTGCACGTTCCGGTTGAGTAGAGCGCGCCAAGGGAAATCATCGCCTTGGGGTTGGACTGTTCGGCGGCGGGCTTCAGCAGCCGCAGTCCGCGGTCACAGTCCTGAGCGATGCCGCGGCCATAAATGTAGCGTTCCGCTTCAGCCACGGAATTGTTAGACATGGCGGCAAGAGGCTTCGCGGCGGAAGGCTTGGCAGCCAGGGCCTTACGCGCAACTGGCTTCGCTGGAGCTGCAGGCTGTTCCTCATCGGAATCCTGTTCCGAATTAGAAGCCGAAGTGCGCGACGCAGAATCCGCTGCCGGGCCGGAGTTGGCAGGCGTCGCCGGCTGGGCTGACTGTGTTGCATCGGCAATCGGAGGTGCAGTCGCGGCCTGCGCAGCGGCCGGGGTAGAACCCGCATTCGGCGCGTCGGAATTCGCGGGATTCGCCGGATTCGGAGCAGGGCCGTCGGTCGGGATCGGGGTCACAGACGGACTCGATGACGATGTTTGAGCGGTAGAGTTCGGGGCTGAGCTTGTGCCTGTGGCTGAGGGGCTAGAGTCGGAACTGTTCGGGGCAGAATCCGGCGCAGGATTGGTTACCGCCGCCTTCTTACTAGCCAGCCAATCACCCAACCCCTCGAAGCCACCCCGCTTCCAGCGCAGATAGCCGAATCCTACGGCCAAGGCAAGCACGATCAAAATCAGACTCAGCTTCCAGCCTCCGCTCTTAGGTTCTTCCTCGTCTTCAAGAAGATAGTCCAGACTGCTGGAGGACGCTTGCAGCGGCCCGTGTCCGATAGAATCATCGTGGTGGTTGCGATAGGCCTCGCCGTCGGCTCCAGGGGAAGCTCTGTTCAGTCCAAGAAATGACGGTCCGGTAATTACTGGTTCCCTGCGAGGTTCGGGTCGAGGAGAGGACAAGGGCGCCGGCCTGCGGGAGGCGGGGGCTGGATCGAAACTCTGGAGCGCGATTTGCGAATTCCGAATCGCTGGCTTGGACTCTGGCGGCGCAGGGATTCCCACGGGAGCAACACTTGGGGATTGCGCAGCGGATTGAGGCTGAGCGGCCAGAGGCGCTCCGCACGTTCCGCAGAAGCGGTTGGCATCAGCGTTGTCGTTGCCGCATCGTCCGCAGCGCATCGTCATGCTCCTTAAGAAATAACTGCATTTAGATTAACTCCGCCAACCCTGCTCTCGCCAGTACGAAGCAGATTCCTCTTCGAACGAAACCGGCAAACCGAACATCGCATTTGAAATGCTGGCCTCTTTCAATTCCGAGGTGCGCCGGCCGGATCGCTAAGGGCTATCAATTTACCGATCGGATAATCTTCATGGCTAAGAGGATTTTCAGGCGCAGAGTTCAGAATCGTCAGCACGGCCCCACTGTGAATTCCACGCAGCAGAAGGCGGTTGCCCTCAATACCCACGACTCGATATTTTTCGTCGAATACTGACATGAGTTCCCGGCCTTCCTCTTTAGTTAGATGCCAAAATCCGATTTTCGGACGCTCAGGTATTACCCTTGATCAACATTGGAGGTGCCAAAACCGAACCTTGACGACACAATGCCAGCGGTCGCCCCCTCTACTATCAAGATGGGAGAGCTGTAAAGCTCTTGTGTTCTGATGTCCGGACATGAATTGCAGGTGGATCAGTGCTTTACCCTAGCACTCGAACATTAATCGCGAATCAACGACCGGCGAAAGGTCTGTACGCATTACCCACAATTTGGTTTTGGGAGCCCAGGTCGATCCAAATTACTTGCCTCTTCCGCTGCCCGATGCTATGTTTTCGCCCCATGCGGAGGAGATATCAGCACTCGACTCTGTTGGCAGCGAATATCGGCTGTCTTTTATGTGCGCTCGTACTGCCTACCAGGTTGCAGGGACAAACCGACTGCGAAGCGGGCAACGGACTACTGGATTTCGCTCCACCAAAGTCAGTCAGCGTACCAGACCTAATTCGGCAATTTGGTGCAGCCGAATCTGCTGCGAAGCAAGCACGCCAGCGTTACACCTTCAGGCAGGAGGTGCTCATGCAGACGCTCAGCGGCAAAGATGTGACAGGCGAGTTCCACGAGGTCACAAATGTTTCCTATGACGAAAAAGGCAGGCGAAAAGAGGAAGTCACGTTCGCGGCGCAAAATTCGTTGCGCGGAATTCAACTCACAGCGGAAGACATGGAAGACATTCGCGTATTCATGCCGCTGCTACTGAGCAGCGAAGATCTGCCGCAATACAACCTTACGTATGCCGGGCAACAGCACGTAGATGACTTGGATACCTATGTATTCCACATCGAGCCAAAGAACGAGGAAAAGGGACGGCGATATTTTCAAGGCCGGATCTGGGTGGAGGCGCAGGACTTTCAGATCGTGAAAGCGTGCGGTAAAAGCGGCCCCGATAAAATTTCAAAGAAGAAGGGTGAGCGGCCCGATCTCCATCCCACATTTGTCACCTATCGCCAGGAGGTTGACGGCCATTATTGGTTTCCAGCTTACACGCGTTCCGATGACGCGCTGCGGTTCAGAGCGGGCTCGGTGCGAGTGCGCGAGACCATTAAATACACCGGCTACAAGCGGGCCGTGCCGTGAGGGGCGCCTTCTTTCTTTCGCCAGTATTCGGCTTCGGCGGACAAAGAAAATGTGAAGGAATTTGCACAGTTGACACTTCCCTGAAATGCAAGGAGAATCATCCGATCTTGTTCTCCCCTGCTTCCAGCTAACGCTGGCTTTCAACAAGCTTTCTGCGGGCTTCATCGTTTGTTGTTGGCAGTGGTGTCAAGACCCTAAGGAGACTCCTATACATGAAAAAGCGATCTGCAGCTCTCGCCTTCCTGGCTACGCTTCTGGTGGCGGGTACGGCATTTACCCAGGACGCAACCGATACTTTACCAGCTCATCCACGCTACGCGCGGCTCACCCCGCATCTTCGCAGTGACATCGCGCCCCCCGCCACTCCTCTGACCACGTGGAATGGATCATTTACTTACGGTGGCCAGACTTACAAGTACAACATGGTCGGAAAAGCTCCCGGCACCGGAGCTTCAACAACGGTTCCGGCATTCTTGATTCCCATCGCATTGCAATACAAGAGTGGGACAACCACGAGGACGTTCAGCCCTGCGCACAAGCTATCGAACGGGCAGACGGTGATCGCGAATACCGTGGCATCGCCTATCTTCCAAACCGGCATCGATTTCAACCAAGGTGGAACCGACTTGGGCAACACCCAATACATCGA
Source organism: Acidobacteriota bacterium (assembly GCA_013289765.1). GTDB lineage: Bacteria > Acidobacteriota > Terriglobia > Terriglobales > Acidobacteriaceae > Sulfotelmatobacter. The sequence goes on along the minus strand of JABCZI010000010.1, from coordinate 44,659 downwards.
CGCCTTTCAGCGGGGAAACTTCTGGAGCAAGGTATCGAAGGCTCCGGGATACCACCTGCTGCTGGGCGCACCGAAGGTGCTACCGATACAGACCTTCGTAGTTCCTGCAGTGGACGGCTCGATCGGTACTGAGTTTGGAGTAAAGGTGGGCTTGGCCGACATCAACTGGTTTGACGCTCAACTGCAGACGCTCATCACCAAATTCACTAGCATTCACCCGAACACTTTGCCGATTTTCATTACTTACGATGTGTACCTCACGCAAGGTGGCTGCTGCATCGGTGGCTATCACAGCTCGACGGGCAGCATCACCGCTCCTCAGGCCTACGCACACTTCACCTATATCGACCACCCCGTCTTCTCGCAGAACGTCTCGGCACTCTCGCATGAAGTTGGAGAGTGGGCGGATGATCCTCTGGTCGTGAACACAGGCGGCAATCCGGTAGTTTGCGGCATCCTCGAAGTTGGCGATCCGGAAGAAGGATTCACCAACTACGGCGGCTTCCCCTACACACTCGGCGGCTTTACATACACTCTTCAAGATCTGGTGTGGCTGCCTTATTTTGGAGCCGCCGCTGGAACTTCAGCGAATAGCTGGGAAACCTTCCAAGGAAATCCTTTCGGTCTGGGCATCTGCAATAACGGTGGCTAGAGTACTCGTTCGTCAGTAATAAAACCCATCCTCAGGGGTGGGTTTTATTTTTGTTTGGGACAAATAACTGCACCGGAATCGCTCCCGCCAGTTACGTTTTCATGAGCGAATGCAGAGCAAGGAATAAACCGTACAAAACGCCTCGCAGTTTCCACTTTAAAAATTTACGAAAAGCGAAATTCGCCACGCCATTTACAAAATCAGAACAGGATCAAGGCTTAGAGCATTTGTGCGTTGACTTGGTTTCACGCGCGTATTAATAAACAGGAATCCCAGCAGCCTTTCGCCACCGTGGCGAGGGTGCTAGCTGCCAACCAAAGTCGAGTTCTCCAAGTCACGCCGCTTAGTTAATTTCCAAGGAGCCGAATCCGATGACTAGAAGTAGTTTCTCCCCCATTTTGCTCGCTACCCTCGTGATGCTGGCCTCCCTCGCCAGCACCGTATATGCCCAGGATGATAGTCAAAGGGCCGAAAAACCGCGCGCGATGTTCGTAACCTTACCAGGACACTTACATCCTGATATTGCGCCACCCGCCGCATCGCTGCCCAGTTGGAACGGTTCGTTCACTTACAGCGGCTCGAACTACACCTACAACATGGTGGGCACAGCGCCCTCGACTAATACGTCCACTACGATACCGACTTACATCATTCCGGTGAAAATTGTGATCACGTCTCGTAGCGGATCGAAGACAACGTTCGATCCTTCGCATGTCCTGTCGAACGGAAACACGGTAACAACAAACACGGTCGACTCGCCGATATTCGACTCCAGCACAACCTACACGCAGGGTGGGGTCGACGTGGGAACAACTCAATATATAGACGCATTTCAGCGCGCGAATTTCTGGGGCACGGTAAAGACCGCGACCAACTACCATCTGCTACTGGGAGCCACGGTCTTGGCGGAGCAGACCCTCAGTCCATCGCGAACCTACGGAAAGACCGGAACGCCATTCGGATTCACCGCCGGCGAAGTGGACATCAATTGGTTCGACGCCCAACTACCGGCCATCATGAGCAACCTGGGGATTCAGCCGAATTCGTTCCCCATCTTTCTCACCTATGACGTCTACCTGACGCAAAATAACGGGTGCTGCATTGGCGGTTATCACAGCTCCGAGGGCAGCGTGAGTAATCCACAGTCGTATTCGGAGGCGACCTATGTAGACCATGTCGGCGCGTTCTCCCAGGACGTATCGGCGTTGTCCCACGAAGTGGGCGAGTGGGCGGACGATCCACTCACCGTCAACTACAACGGAAATAACACCCCTTGCGGAATTCTTGAGGTAGGCGATCCTCTCGAGAATAATCCGAACTATGGCTCTTACCATTATTCTCTGCACGGATTTACTTACAACCTGCAGGATTTGGTAACGCTGCCCTATTTCGGAGCGCCCCCGAGCACCACAGTCAACAACTGGTTCACGTTCCAGGGTGAAACGCTGTCTGTCTGCCAGAACGGATCGTAGAAGCAGGCTTTCCCTTTTAACGCGCAGTGGCCCGCTCCGCGAGGGGCGGGTTTTTTCTTTCCATCGAGAAAGCGCGGTCGAAGATCTCGATCGAATCAGCGGAGCCGCCGATCAATCCTGCTTGGAGCGCGTTCCGTATTTTTGGAAAACGGATTCGCTTGAGATGACGCCTTCCAGTTTGAGAAGATTGGCGCGATTGACCACGGGAATCAGTGCGTAATTGTTCACGTAGCGCAGCGCAGAATCGAGCGAAAGATCAGGATACAAACTGGGCACTGTCTGCGAAGGAAGGACCGACGCGAGCGTGACTTCACCTTTCCCCTCGTGAGCCAGGCGCTGGAGTTGCTCTCGCGTGATCGTACTCCAGCCGCTAGAGCGCATCCGCACGAGAAAAGCCGGATCGTTGGAACTCTCAATGCGGCGTGCGTTGGCGTCTACAGAATCTTCCGAGTTGAGGATGATCGCAGGCACGGGAAGCATGGCGTCTTCAACGCGAAGGATGGCTTCTTCGCGTTCCTCTTCGAGCGAAGGCAGGATAAGCCCATCCTGGCGAGTCAAAAGATCGAAGATGGGAACGCTTTGCAAGCTGCGAGAGACAAGGTAAGAGAAAGTGTTCGCCACAATAACCGGAACGACAATTTCGTAGTTTCCGCTGACCTCGAGAACCATGAAAACAGATGTCATGGGGACACGCAGGAATCCAGCAAACAGAACCCCCATGCCGACCAGAACGTACGTTCCAGTGGATCCGGTGAGATGAGGGAAGAACATGCGTTCGATATCACCGACCGCACCTCCGAGCATCGCCCCGATGAACAGAGTGGGGGCGAACATTCCACCCGGCGTACCGCTGACAAAGGAAAAGGTCGTCGCAACAATCTTCAGAACGGCGAGAATTGCGAGGACCTTCCAGGCATATTGGCCGTGCATCGCCTGGTCCATGGCATCGTAGCCCGCGCCCATAATCTGCGGAGCTCCTAGGAAAGCAATCAGGCCGAGGAGAAGTCCGGCGAACGCGGGTTGGAAATATTGCGTCCAGCGAGGCAAACCTTTGAGCCGCGGCCGCAAGTAGCCAATCGATTTGGCGAACGCAACCGATGCCAGACCTCCCACAATTCCGAGGACGGCATAAGCGATAAGTTCGGTGGGACGCTTGAAGGTGGTTACAGGAATACGAAAGAGCGGTTCACTTCCAAGAAACCAGCGCACGATCACGACGCTGGAGACGGCGGAAAGTACGACAGAACCGAGAATACCGGCGCTCCAGCGTCCGATAACTTCTTCGATGACGAAGAGTACTGCGGAGATTGGGGCGTTGAAAGCCGCGGCGAGGCCGGCAGCCGCACCTACTGGAGCCATCAGGCGTAGTTTCTCGCGGGAGATTTCAAGTTGGCGGCCGAGAGCGGAAGCGATAGAGGCGCCGATCTGAAGTGACGGATCCTCCGGACCGAGAGACTGGCCGGAACCGATGGCGATTGCCGCACAGATAAATTTTCCTACTGCGGTGCGAAAGGGGATGTAGCCGTTGAAGATGTAGAGAGCTGCCTTAGTTTGGTTCACCCCGCTGCCGCGGATCCCCGGAAACACATGGAGCACCAGCACTGCCACGACCAGGCCCGCCAGTGAGGGAACAGCGAAGAGTCTCCAACTGTGGGTTTCAGGAAGTGGCCCCAGCAGAGCAAGATGCATCCAGTCGATGGCCAGTCGAAAGCAGACTACCGCGAGACCGGAGAAGATGCCTATGAATACCGACAGAATCAGAAAGAAGACTTCTTCGTGGAACACGCCCTCGATAGTCGAAAAAAGACGTTGCGTAGTGCGCAGCCGCACCACGGACGTTGTGGGCGACGGTTCTGGGTAACTAGCCATGGAAACGAGATCGCTCATTGGATTGCGGCCTCGCGTTTCTGAGAAATCAGAAAGAGCGCCAGGTCCAAGGCTTGCGGCTGCCCACAAACGGAAGCAGTCTCCTGCTCGATCTGGAATACGACGTCCATGATTGTGTCGGGAAGATCGGTTTCCGCGGGAGAGCGGAGGCGATCAAGTTCCGGCTTGGTCGCCGTCCAACGCGATTGCAGGCCAACGAGCGGAGACGATGCTGAAGCAGCGCTTGCATTCAGATCAACTCCGGTTTGCTGGGCGCACTCAGTGAGCCTCTTCTCTGCCTGAGAGAAAGCACTGACAATGCGGCGGTTGCGTTCGACATCCGAGAGGTGACTGCGAAAGGGATTCGTACGAACAATGAGCTCGGTGGTTGCGAGGAGCTGGCGGGCGTTGGCATCTTGAGGATTTCTGTTCAGTGCCTCCTGCAAATAGTGCTGGGCGACGGCGTAATTACCAGCGTTGTAGGCGGCCTCGCCGGCGCCGACAAGAGCAGCCGAATTTGAGGGATCGAGATGAAGGACTTCGCGATACTGCGCCAGCGCGCCAGAATAGTCCTGAGCCTCCGCGAAAAGTCGAGCGGCCTTTAAGTGCGTTGCGGGATCGGGCGGCAAGGAAGTGGAGAGGGCCATGAGCTCTGCCTCAGCGTTGGCGGTAGCGCCCTTCTTGAGCAGAAACTGGATAAGTTCGATGCGTGCTTTGCTTCGATTCGAGTCGGGATCGGAATTCCACACGCCGTACATGGCATTGTGATAATAGCGGGTGGCATCTTCGATAGAACCACGGTGGGCGGCGACGCGGGCAAGCGCCAGATTTACGGCCGCGTCCTGTGGGCTGCGCTGCCAGAGGGCCACGAGATATGATTCGGCCTCGTCAAGGCGGCGGGGATCGTTGCTGTCGCGCAAGGCACGCGCAAGGCTCAGCTGATACTGCGAGTTCGTCGGCTCGCAAGTGAGGGCAGCCCGAAAAGCAGCGATGGCCTCATCGTAACGACCGGCGCTGGTGTCAGCTACTCCTTGCGCGTACAGCTTGCGTCCGCGCGACTGCTGATTGGCATTGTAGCGAGCGACCAGATGGCCGACGGCGGCGAACCCAGTGGCAGCGGCGAGGGTTAGAACCAGCAGAATGACCGGCGCGGAGCGCGGAACTAGTTTTGGGAGCCTCCACGACATATCTCGTATCACGATATCATCTTCTGCGATGAGCGAAAGTGGGCCCGGGACAAATGTAAGTCTGGGGAAATCTCAGGTAAGATACTTCGTCCGCAAGAAAATGCAGCAGGAGGGGGCCGTCCCTAGAATGAACCGCGAATATCACAAAGCCTACAGCCAGGAACTTTGCCGCGAAATGGAAGCCCTGGTTTTCGGGCATGCGGGCACGCCGCTGCTGGTGTTTCCTACTTCCATGGGAAAGTTCTTCGAGTATGAAGACCGCGGAATGATCGGCGTGCTCGCCCCAAAAATCGAACGCGGTGAGCTGCAGGTATTTTGCACGGACGCGGTCGACACGGAAAGCTGGTACAACAAGGGCGTGAATCCCAAGGTGCGGGTGCTGCGACACCTGCAGTTTGAGCGTTACATTCTGCACGAGTTTGTGCCTTTCATCCGCTGGAAGAACCAGAGTCCAGGGCTAGCAATGACCGGGTGCAGCTTCGGGGCGTATCAGGCGGTAAACTTTGCCCTGAAGCATCCGGATGTCGTAACTCACTGTGTGAGCATGAGCGGAGCATTTGATATTCATCAATTCCTGGATGGATATTACGATGACGACTGCTACTTCAACTGCCCGCCGGATTATCTGCCGAACCAGAACGACGACTGGTTTCTTAGTCGCTACCGGCAGATGACAATCGTGCTGGGCTCGGCCAACTGGGATATCTGTCTGGACCAGAACGTGAAACTTTCGGCGATTCTAAACAGCAAAGCCGTACCGCACTGGCTGGATGTTTACGGGGACAACTCGAAGCACGACTGGCCGTTGTGGCTAAACATGGCGGGGAAGTATTTTTAGGGCAGTCGTTAGTCGTTAGCCCTTGGTCGCCGAAGTCGAAAGTAAGGGGAGAATGCCTTGCGGCTGCGGTCGAGAGAGACCGGTGGTAGGGGTCCTTCGACTGCGTGACTGCTTCGCTTCGCGAAACAATCACTTCGCTCAGGATGACAACTTTAAGGATGACAATTTTTGCTTGGAGATGAATCCGTGAAGAAGATTGGAATTCTATTTGGTATGGAGAATACGTTTCCACCAGCGCTGGTGGAGAAGATCAACGCCATGAAGGTTGACGACGTAGTCGCGGAGTTCGTCCAGGTGGGCGGGGTGCGCATGGACGAACCCCAGAAATATTCCGTCATCATTGACCGCATTTCGCAGGATATCCCGTTCTACCGTGCATACCTGAAAAACGCGGCTCTGCACGGGACCATTGTGGTGAACAACCCGTTCTGGTGGACGGCGGACGACAAGTTTTTCAATTACGCTCTCGCCTCGAAGCTGGCCGTGGCGATTCCACCGACCGTGATTCTTCCGCACAACAAGCATCCCGAAGGAACGACGGACCGGTCGATGCGAAACCTGATCTTTCCGTTGAACTGGCAGGAACTGTTCGACTATGTCGGCTTCCCTGCTTTCTTGAAACCTTATTCCGGCGGCGGGTGGAAGCATGTCTACCACGTGCATTCGCCGGAAGAATTTTTTCAGCACTACAATCAGACCGGTGATTTGTGCATGACATTGCAGCACGGCGTGGTCTTTGAAGAGTATTACCGCTGCTACGTGGTGGGGCAGGAGAAAGTGCACATCATGAAATACGACCCCCGGCTGCCGCATCATGAGCGGTATGTGAAGGGGAATCCTCCGCCCTCGTCAGAGGCGTTGCGGGCCAGGATTGAAAAAGACGCGCTGACTCTGTGCCGTGTGCTCGGGTATGACTTGAACACGGTGGAGTTTGCGGTAGAGGGTGGAGTGCCATACGCGATTGATTTTCTGAATCCAGCGCCGGATGCGGAGATTACATCGGTCGGCGCGGAGAACTTTGATTGGATCGTGAATGCGGTTGCAGAAATGGCAGTGAAGATGGCCGTGACCGGGGAGGATCCAGCGCGGGAAATGCGCTGGGCTAGTTTTCTGGCTGGGAAGGCGCCCGCGAAGCAATCTCGTAAGGGCGAGCCGGCATGGGTGGCGCAGCGGAAGCGGGGAAAGGCGGCGAAGTAAGTGGAGAATCCACCGGAACCGATGGACGAGATCAATAGAAAGCGGCTCCGATGGGGCGCGCTTCTAGTATGGTGTCCGTGGATTCCAGTTGCGATCGGTCTTGCCATGACACTGCGAGATATTGCGAAACACAAGGCAACAGGAATCGATGCAGTCGCTGGAGGTCTGACTGAGCTATTCGTCGTCTGGGGTATCGGAGCGATTCTTATCGGACAAGTCACGGCGATCATCCTGTTGTCTCGATCATTGTCCGCGGGACACTGGGTGCGCAATGTATTCTCTTTCGTCTCCATCGGCCTGGGCTTGTTGATGCTGCTTCTCGTCGGTCTTTTCCTGTGGCTGTCCTGGTTTCAGGATCACCACAGCTTCTGATCGGGCTTTTGTTCCGGTTGCTATACTGATTGGGCTGATTTACCTATCCTTTTGCAAAGAATACGAAACGATGGGCTGATTCAACCTTCCGAAATCATGCGATGAAACCTACATTCAGCATCGGGATCGAAGAGGAATATCAGACGGTAGATCCGGAGACGCGGGATCTGCGGTCGCATATCCAGGCGGAGATCCTTGAGAAGGGCAAGCTCATCCTGCAAGAGCGGGTGAAGGCGGAGATGCATCAGTCCGTGGTGGAAGTAGGGACTGGGGTCTGCAAAAACATCAAGGAAGCTAAAGCAGAAGTGAAGATGCTGCGGCGCGATATTATCAGGCTTGCCAATGAGAATGGGCTGAAGCTCGCGTCGGTCGCGACCCATCCGTTTGCCGACTGGCGAGTGCAGGAGATTCATCCCGACGAACGCTACAAGAATATTGTCGAGGATATGCAGTTGGTAGCGCGGGCGAATCTTATTTTTGGGCTGCACGTGCACATAGGGATTGAGGACCGCGAGACCGCGATCCACATGATGAACCACGCGCGGTATTTTCTGCCGCACTTGCTCGCATTATCCACCAACTCGCCGTTCTGGCTGGGTATGGATAGTGGCCTCAAGTCTTATCGATGCAAAGTTTTTGATAAATTCCCCCGGACTAATATTCCGGATTATTTTCCCAGCTGGGGCGAATACGAAAACTTTATCAAGCTGCTGATCAAGACCAACTGCATCGACAACGCAAAAAAGATCTGGTGGGACATCCGGCCGCATCCCTTCTTTAACACCATCGAATTCCGGGTGTGCGACATTCCGATGCGGGCGGATGAAACGATTGCCCTGGCGGCGCTGATTCAGGCCACTGTGGCGAAACTGTATAAACTGCATACCGCGAATCAGGGATTCCGTTTGTACCGGCGTGCGCTTCTAATGGAGAATAAGTGGCGGGCGGCGCGCTACGGAATGAACGGCAAACTGATCGATTTTGGCAAGCAAACAGAAGTGCCAGCCCGCGATTTGATTCGCGAGTATCTGGAATTTGTCGATGACGTAGCCGACGAATTAGATTCTCGGGAAGAGCTGAACTACATCCATACCATGCTTGAGCGCGGCAGTGGCGCCGACCGGCAGCTGCAGGTGTTTCAAGAGACTGGGGATTTGAAAAAAGTTGTCGATTACATTATTGAAGAAACCGAGACCGGGCTGGAAGCAGATGAACCAGTTTCGGAAAGAAGAGTAGGCTGATGACTATTCCTGCGGACCAAGTCAGAATGCCTTCCTCCCCTCGCAAACAACTCCAAGGGTGGGGTGCACGGAACGCCATCTCTTTCGATCCTGAGTTCACACCGGGTGCGCGGAACGCGGTGGGCGTTTGCTTGCGGGTGCAACCTCAGGAGAAGGTTTGCGTGATCACCGACGAGGTCACGCTTGAAATTGCCGCTTCGATTGTAAGTGAACTGGAAACAGTGGGCTCACCCCACAACGTTTGGGTGCTCGAAGATCTGGCTCCCAGACCCTTGCAAGATCTGCCTGAAGAAGTTATCGACGATTTGGAAACTAGCCAAGTCTCGATTTTTGCGGTGCAGGCACAGCGGAATGAACTCCGTTCACGCATGCAGATGACGGATATGGTGAACCGCAAGAAAATCCGGCATGCGCACATGGTGAACATTAACCGCCAGATCATGATGGAAGGGATGCGGGCGGACTTTCAGAAAGTTGATCGATTGAGCGCCAAGGTTGTGGACCTGGTGCGCAAAGCGCAGCGGGTGCGCGCGACCACGGCGGCAGGAACAGATTTGACTGCCGAACTGAATCACAACTATCGCTGGCTGAAGACGAGCGGCCTGATCACTCCGGAAAAGTGGGGAAACCTGCCGGGCGGGGAAATTTTTACGACTCCGGGCGAAGTTAACGGCACTTTCGTAATTGACGGCGTGGTGGGAGACTATTTGTGCGCGAAGTTTGGGAGCTTGCGCGAGAACCCTCTGACCATCCACATCAAGAAAAATCGCCTGACTGAGGCTCATTCAGAGAATCGCGAACTTGAAGACGATTTCTGGAAGTACACGCATACCGATGAGAACAGCGACCGCGTCGGCGAGTTTGCCATTGGAACCAACATCGATTTGAAAGACGTCATTGGACAAATTCTGCAGGACGAGAAGTATCCCGGCGTGCACATTGCCTTCGGAAACCCGTACGGCGCGCACACCGGAGCGGATTGGGATTCTTCGACTCATATCGATGTAGTGGGACGCAAATTCAACATTTGGGTAGATGAGCAGCAGATTATGCAAGACGGAACATTCTTGCTTGAAGCGTAAGCTTTTTCATTTCGATTCTTAGTGGTCATCGCTAGTATCACCGTTCACGATGATTCCTCCTCTCCGTAAGCAATTTAACGCCGGCTTTACCCCCCAGAAATATCAGACATTCTTGCGGCGAATTGATGACGCGTGCGGAACTCATGTCCAATTCCGGTTGTCGGAGACTCCCTGTTTCTTCCCACAGTCACTGCTTGAGCGAATGGCGGCGAATGGGAAAGTATTGATCCGGCAACTGGTCGAGAGTCCTGAATATCGAACGCTATCGGACCAGTCAATTCCAGCGGAATTTCGCGTTCCGAATGAGCCGAATCACCCAATGTTCGTGCAAGTCGATTTTGGCCTGGTCCGCGATTCAGCCGGAGAGTTGCAACCCAAGCTGGTTGAACTACAAGCCTTCCCTTCCCTCTACGCTTATCAGGTGACGCTGGCGCAGAGCTACATTGATGTTTTCGAACTGACTCGGTTCGAAGGCGGCGACGGGCTGCAGTTCTTTTTGAGCGGGTTGGATGAGAAGTCCTACTCTGAACTCTTGCGGCAAGCGATTGTGGGCGCACATGATCCGGATAACGTGATCCTCATGGAGATTCACCCGCAGGAACAGAAAACGCTGCCGGATTTTCTGCTCACCGAAAAGATGCTAGGGATAAAGACCGTAGATATCCAGGCGATCAAGAAACAAGGGTCGCAGCTCTACTACGAGCGTGAAGGGACCCGGGTGCCGATCCGGCGGATTTACAACCGGGCGATTGTGGACGAGTTGCAGCGCAAGAATGTGAAGCTCGCATTCGATTGGCGTGACGATCTTGACGTGGAGTGGGCGGGTCATCCGAACTGGTATTTTCGGATTAGCAAATTTTCAATTCCGTATTTGCGCCATGAATCGGTACCGAGAACCTGGTTCCTTGATCGCCTGGATCAAATTCCTGACGACTTGCAGAACTATGCGCTTAAGCCGCTGTATTCTTTCGCCGGGCTGGGCGTGGTAATTGCGCCGACGAAAGAAGACATTCGAGCAATCCCCGCCGACAAACGGAAAGATTACATCCTGCAGGAGCGGCTGCACTTCGAGCCGGTGATCGAGACGCCGTTTGGCGGAACCAAGGCTGAAGTGCGAGTGATGTATGTGTGGCAAGAGGAGTTGCAGGCTGTGCTGACGATCATTCGCATGGGGCGTGGCTTGATGATGGGAGTGGATCACAACAAGAATATGGAATGGGTGGGAGCATCCGCAGGGTTGTACACACGCGGCTAGCCCGCGTCTCTAACCTATTCTCCTGACGATGGTGGTCTTGAGTTCGCGGCCGTTGCTGCGTCGAAGGTAGAGCTTATCGCCCGCCAGCCGAATGGGAATGGGATCTCCGGGCTTCCATTCGCCCGGAGTGTAGCCATCAGCAGCGCTGCACTCATACTCGCCGGTGTAGACTACTCCCTGGACGTTGATGACGACAGCCCGCCGAGCCAAGTGCATGGCCGATTCGCGAATGATCTCGGCTTCCGCCTGGTACCAGTTTTCGGCGTCGTGACCTTCGACGCCGCGGTTCTCATAAAGCTCGGTGGCGCGCCGACGGATCGCTTTCAGCATCTCAGAAGAATGGCCCTCAGACTTCTGCGCCATATGAAACCGCCTCCCCAATTGCTAGAGTAATAGTATTCGCGATTCGCGCAACCTGGAACACGATGCCGACACAAAAGGAAGCGGCCGTTGTCAGTTTGGGAACTCAAATGCCGGCGCGAACATCGGCCGACCTCGTTGAAGGCCGGAATCTAACGTGTAACTTGGGTGGCGCAGGTTGACCGGAGTGGCTGACGCGCCTAACATTACCGCGTTCGGGGGCTTAGTGTTCTCATGATTGGCCAGACCGTATCCCACTATCGCATTCTGGGGAAACTCGGGGGCGGTGGCATGGGCGTGGTTTATGAGGCTGAGGACCTGAAGCTTGGGCGCCACGTTGCCCTCAAGTTCATTCCTGAAAATCTCGTCGGCGACCCCAAGTCGCTGGAACGCTTCGAGCGTGAAGCCAGGGCTGCCTCGCTCCTGAACCACCCCAACATCTGCACCATCCATGGCATAGAGGACAACAACGGGCATCCCTTCATCGTGATGGAGAAGCTCGAGGGCGAGAGCCTGAAGCAATCCATCGCGGGCCAGGCGATGCCGACCGAGCGCGTGCTTGACATCAGCATTCAAGTAGCGGACGCGCTGGCTGCCTCGCACGCCAAGGGGATCGTGCATCGGGATATCAAGCCGGCAAATATTTTCCTGACTCCAGGCGGTCAGGTAAAAGTACTCGATTTCGGGCTAGCTAAACTCGTCCACAACCTAGGCACCGATAGTGACGGCAGCGCCATCGACGATTCATTAACTGCCGTCGGAGTAATTCCGGGCACGGCGGTCTACATGTCACCGGAACAGGCGCGCAGCGAGGAAATCGATTTCCGCAGCGATCTGTTCTCCTTCGGTGTTGTGATGTACGAAATGTCGACGGGAAAGAAACCTTTTACGGGCAAGAACTCGTTGATGACGCTGGATTCGGTATTGCATACGAAGCCAGTCCCGCCGGGCGAATTAAATCCGAAGATGCCGGTAGAGCTGGAAGGCATCATCGGCAAGGCGATGGAAAAAGATCGCAAAGAGCGCTATCAAAGCGCCACTCAGATGAAGGCGGACCTGCAGCAGCTTAAGCGTGAGTCTGAGTCCGGGCAGATCAAGAGTGGATTTCATAATGCGAAGCTGCGAGTCGCCAGCAAGACTTTCGGGCGGGCGGGGAGCAACCGTTGGCTATTCTGGCTGCTGGGAGGAACCGCGGCGTTGCTGGTGACGGTGCTTGCGGCAGTTGGAGCCTATTGGGTGAAACACCGGTCGATGGCAAATGCCGAACAGCAGAATGCCATTGCCGTCTTGCCGCTACAGAATATCAATGGCGATTACGCCGTGGACTACCTGCGCTTTGCGTTGGCGGACGAGTTGACCAGCGTGCTCACCTATTCGCGATCGCTCGAGGTTCGACCTTCCTCGGCAACACGGAAGTATGTAGGAGCGGATTTGGATCCCCGCGTACTCGGCCAACAATTGCATGTCGGCCGGCTGCTGACCGGGCACTTCACGCGCGTGGACGATAAATTAAGCGTCACGCTCGAAGCGATTGATGTGTCCAACGATCGCCTGCTTTGGGAGGCGACCGCTTCGGCGCCTGTAAATGATTTGATTTCCTTACAGAGTCAATTGAGTACGCAGGTTCAGCAGGGGTTGTTGCCGGTACTCGGCGGTGCAGGCGGAGCCTACAATACGGCATCCCGGCCGCAGAGTCAGGAAGCCTACGATCTTTATCTGCACAGTTTGGCGCTGCCGCATGATCCAGAGCCAAATAAAGATGCGATTGCGGTGTTGGAACATGTAGTCGGGGTGGACCCTGGTTACGCTCCCGCATGGGAAGCTCTGGGACAACGCTATTACTTCGACTCTTATTATGGCGGGGGCGGCGAAGCGATGTTCCAGCGTTCGAATGCCGCGTATGAGCGGGCCCTTTCGCTCGATCCGAACCGCGTAGCCGGGGCCAGCAATCTTATAACGAACCGCGTCGAGCGGGGCGAACTCGGCCGCGCCTACGATGCGGCTACAGACCTGGTGCGGCGCCGGCCACAAAGTGCCGACGCCCACTTCGCGCTTAGCTACGTACTGCGTTACGCAGGCATGCAGGAGCAAGCAATCCAGGAATGCAACACGGCCCGATCGCTGGATCCGGGAAATTTCAACTTCCGCTCATGCGCATGGGCGTTTCTGGAGCTAGGCAAAACCGACCGGGCGATGGATTTCGTTCATCTCGACGCTGGCTCGGAATGGGCGGCATGGGCCACGCCCTACGTTCATCTTGCTGCCGGAAATCTGACGCAGGCCAGGCAGAGCGCGAAAGAAGTGGCGAAGGCTCCGTTCTATCATCGCGACTTGCTGGTGGCGTGCACGCAAGCGCAACCGCCCGCCGATCTGGAGAAAATCGTGCGCGACGCTGAAACCTCAGTCATGACAGAGCCCGATCCGGAGGAGTGGTATCGCATAGGCGCCCTGATGGCTTACTGTGGCCAGCGAGACGCCGCGCTGCGCCTGTTGAAAGCCGCAGTCCAACAAAACTATTGCGCCTATTCTGCCCTTCTGGCAGATCCGCTGTTGAAGGACTTACGCAGGGCAACGGCCTTCAATCAAGTCCTGACTGCCGCGAGCGCTTGTCAAGAGACCTTAAAACAAGGGCGGGGACAGTAGAGCAGCGGCCTCGCTCCAATTGTCTCGCTCCAATTTGTCTAGGTAATAGAACCTCAAGAAGGAGCGATGTGTTTGACCTAATATTCGTAATTTCGACGAAACATTTTTCGTCGGATCCTTCCGCTGCCTTGTACGCCATCGCAGCGATGCTGATGGCCGGGGCTCTGTTGACGTACTGGTTTATCCCGCCGACTCTCCGCGTAGACCCGCTGGAGTAACCGCTGCCTATCGGGAAAGAATTTGCGTCAAGGAGGGGTTAGGCCCCATCCTTAGAGAGTGAGCCAACTGGCAATCAAACACCTTTTAAACGGGATGGGACGATTCGTCCGTGATTTCATCCAAACCTCAATCATTCGCACCTCCTATATGTTTTCATTTCTGGCGATTCCCCTGTTGCTCGTTGCGGGGCCGCAGCAGGGTGCGGAGAACTCGGCAGCTTCGGCTTCTTCCCAGCAAACTGCGAATCGCGAGGCTGCTATAACGAACTTTCCTCAGCTTCCTTATCAGGGAACTCCCCCAGAACTTCCGCAGGATCAGGGCGTTGTGGGACTGCGGCAGACACTGCGCCGGCTCGGCACGACCGCGCACCTGATGCAGACGGTAGCGCACCCGGACGATGAAGATGGTGGAATGCTCACGCTGGAATCGCGGGGTCGCGGAGCCAGCGTTTTGTTGATGACGTTGAATCGTGGCGAGGGTGGGCAGAATAAAGTCGGAAGCAATTTGTCGGATGTGCTGGGGGTGCTGCGGACGCTGGAACTGCTGGCGGCAGACGAATATTATGGCGTGCAGCAACGGTTCTCACGCGTTGCCGACTTTGGATTTTCCAAAAGCGCCGACGAGACTTTCGCGAAGTGGAACGGACACGACCCGGCGCTGGGAGATATGGTGCGTGTGATTCGAACTTTTCGGCCGGATGTTCTGATAGCGAGATTTTCCGGCACCCAGCGTGATGGGCATGGGCACCACCAGGCTTCGAGCATCCTGACCCAAGAAGCGTTTCGTGCCGCGGCCGACCCCAAACGGTTTCCCGAGCAGATCGCGCAAGGTCTTCTTCCCTGGCAGGCGAAGAAGCTCTACCTCGGCAATGTTTGCGGATTTGGCGCGATGACATGCCCCGACGCAAATTGGACAGTGAAACTGAATACAGGCGAGCCGGACCCGGACCTGGGAGGGTCGTATGTGCAGTTCGCGATGCAGGGATTGCGGCATCAGCTATCACAAGGGTCCGCCAACTGGACTGTAGAACCCGGAGACCGATTTACCTTTTACAAGCTTGTGGATTCCATCCAGCCGGCGAAGCTGGACAAAGACGGGCACGAGAAAGACTTCTTCGATGGCATCGATACAAGTCTGCCAGGCCTGGCGGCGCGGTTGGGAGCGGAAGAGTCGAAGGTTCCGCAATTGCGCAAGGAATTGACGGAAATTGCGAGGCAGAATGCCGAAGCCGGTAAGAATGCGACAGGGAACGATTTGTCTGCGGCGGAGGCCCCTCTTGCGAAAGTTTTGGAGGGCCTGGAGCGAGCGCGCATCGAAGTCGGCAAGAGCGCGCTCGATTTAAGAGTGAAATCCGACCTGTTGGATCGCCTGAAAGAGAAGCGAGAGCAAGCGGAAACGGCGCTCAACGAAGCACTGAACGTATCGCTGGAAGCGGCTGTGGTTTCCAGGGTCGGGCCAGATGGTGAAGCTGTAAAGGACGTCGCAAAAAAAGAAGCTGCGGCATTGACCACAGTTTCTCCGGGCCAGGAATTTATCGTCGCGGTGGATTTGCGCAACGGATCCAATCGCAGTCTGTTCCTTGACGGCCTGAAGCTGCAAGCGCCGGAAGGGTGGGGCACGACCTCCGATAAAACGAAGCGCGTTGCTATCTCACCCGGCGGAAGTGAGCATGTGGTATTCCGATTGACTGTTCCTAAAAATGCAGCGTACACGCGCCCCTACTGGCATCGCGATAATCCTGAGACGGAGAGCGTCAATCATATCGACGATGAAAGATATGCGACCTTGCCGTTTCCCCCTCCAGTCCTGCGGGCGAGAGCAGAGTATTCCTCTGGCATCGGGGGCAAAGATACGAGAAGCGAGATCGGCGCGACCGTAGTCACGAAATTCAAAGACGACTCTGGGAAAGAGCGTGCGCGTCCGCTGGCTGTAGTGCCGGCATTCTCAGTCGCACTGGAACCAGGCACGCAGGTCATCTCAACCCACAATGGCGCGAGTTCGACGGTAGAAGTTGGCGTGACCAGCAATCTAGCTCAAAGTTCACACGGTGTGCTTCGATTGGACGTGCCGGCTGGCTGGCGATCAGAACCAGCACAGTTCGTGGCGGACTTTACTCAGCGCGGAGAGAAGCAAGATTTCAGGTTCAAGGTCTTCCCTTCTGATTTGCACGAAGGAAGAGCCAAGGTTCGAGCAGTTCTGGACGCTAGCGGCGAGAAGTTCACCGAGGGTTACACGCTGGTGACCCGCGAAGACTTAGGCAGTTTCTACTATTATCAGCCGGCGCTGCAACGAGTGAGCATTGTCGACGTGAAGGTCCCGCATGACCTGAAAGTCGGCTACATCATGGGAGCCGGGGACGACATTCCTACCGTGCTCAAGCAAGTGGGAATGAACGTGACTCTGATTCCGCCGGACAGCCTCGCGAGCGCGGATCTAAGTCAATACGAAACGATCGTCCTGGGAATTCGTGCCTACGATACGCAGAAAACTGTGGCGGCGAATAACAAGAAGCTGCTCGACTTTGTCGCCGCCGGAGGAACTCTGGTGGTGCAGTACAATGCCAGCGTGCCTGATTTCAACAGCGGGCACTTCACTCCTTACTCTGCGGAGCTCAGCCGGGCGCGGGTTTCGCTGGAAGAAGCTCCGGTCGAAATTCTGGCGCCTGAGGATGGAATATTTCATTACCCGAATGAGATTACAGCGCACGACTTCGACGGCTGGGTGCAGGAACGCGGACTCTATTTCATGGACAAATGGGACGAGCACTTCAAGCCGCTGCTAGCGTGTCACGATCCCGGGGAGGACGCGCAAAAGGGCGGGTTGCTCAAAGCGCAGTATGGCAAGGGAACGTACATCTACACGGGATACGCATTTTTCCGCCAACTGCCTGCGGGAGTGCCGGGGGCGGTGCGGCTCTACGTAAATCTGTTGGGCGCGGGACATGAAGGCGGTCGCTAGTCGTCCGTTGTCAGTCGTCATTCGTTTCAGTCACGATCCTTCCACCAGATGCGGGCTCCTTCGCAAGATAATTCGAGTTCGCCCGGCCTGATCCGCGGGATGGGCCTCGGAAGCGCGACCGCGCTCAACATGATCGACATGATCGGCGTCGGGCCGTTCATCACCATGCCTCTTATCTTGGGCGCAATGGGCGGGCCGCAGGCCATGCTGGGCTGGATGGTGGGAGCTCTGTTTGCAGTGTGTGACGGATTGGTTTGGGCGGAACTGGGCGCGGCGATGCCGGGATCCGGCGGCTCGTATCTCTATCTCAAAGAGATTTACGGGCCGCAAAAGATGGGACGGCTGATTTCGTTCCTGTTCATCTGGCAACTTTCCTTCAGCGCCCCGCTCTCCATTGCCACCGGTTGCATTGGCCTGGCGGGCTATGCGGCCTATTATTGGCCGAATCTCGAAACTGTATATGCCGCACGCAACGCCGTTGTACACATTCCCTGGGCGGGCGATCTGCAGGTGAGCTGGATCGTTACTCCGGGGACCGCACTAGCCATTGGTGTATGCGCTCTCGCGACCCTATTGCTCTACCGCCGCATCACCGTGATCGGAAGATTATCGAAGGTTCTTTGGATCGGCGTGATGGGGACCATCGGCTGGATTATTTTCGCCGGACTCACGCACTTCAACGCGGCTCAGGCTTTCGATTTCCCGGCGGGCGCTTTCACGCTCTCGCGCGGATTCTTCACCGGGCTGGGCGGCGCGATGCTGGTGGCTACCTACGATTACTGGGGTTATTACAATGTGGCTTTCCTGGGCGACGAAGTCAAAGACCCCGAGCGAAATATTCCTCGAGCCTTGCTGCTTTCCATTGCTCTTGTGGCGTGTCTATATCTGGTGATGAATGTCTGCATTCTGGCCGTCGTGCCGTGGCGGGAAATCGTGCAGGGCGGACAGAACAACGGCGGGTTGTATGTGGTGTCATTATTCATGCAAAAGATCTACGGGCCTTGGGCGGCGCGATTGGTTACAGCGCTGGTAATGCTGACGGCATTCGCCTCGGTGTTTTCGCTGATGCTGGGCTATTCGCGCGTGCCCTACGCGGCCGCGAAAGATGGGAATTATTTTAGGGCGCTGGCGAAAGTGCATCCCGTTTACCGGTTTCCCCATATCTCGCTCTTGGCATTGGCAGTGGTGGCGGCGGCGTTCTGCTTCCTTCGGCTGAAGGATGCTATTGCAGCGCTGGTGGTGATTCGAATCGTCATACAGTTTGTTGTGCAAGCTGTTGGAGTAATTGTCTTACGAGTGCGCCAGCCGGAGATGCCACGCCCATTTCGTATGTGGCTGTACCCCCTGCCCGCTCTGCTCGCTATTGCTGGTTTTCTCTTTATCTTGTTTAATCGCGAACACTGGCAAAAGGAAGTGCGTTACGCTGCGGTGATATTGCTGGCGGGCTTGCTGATCTACATGGTTCGGGCGTGGAGAGGCCGGCAGTGGCCCTTTGCCGCAGTGAATTCTTCGCCATAGCCGATTCATGACGGTTCGAACCGAATATCGTTCTTTTATTCAAACGGAGAAAGCAATATGAGAAAGACCTTTAGAGGTATCGCATCCTGCGTGCTGGCGCTGGGAGTTCTCTCCGCAGCGCAGGACACAAAGATGAAAGATGAACATCGCTCGGTTACCCACGTGCTGAATCAAACGGTTTCGAATATGGAGCATGAATTTGTTCCTGCGGCCGAGGCAATGCCGGAAGACAAATTCGGATTTGCACCTACGAATGGCGAATTCAAAGGCGTGCGGACCTTTGCCCAACAGATCAAACACGTGGCAGCCGTGAACTATGAACTTGGAGCCGCAATCCTGGAGGAGAAACCTCCCGCCGATATTGGTGATGAATCCGGGCCGGCTTCTATCACGACCAAGGCCGACATCCTGAAATACCTCAACGATTCTTTCGCGTATGTCCACAAGGCGGTGCAGACGATTAACGATAAGAATCTTGTCGAGACCGTGAAGAGTCCATTTGGGGAGGGGAAAGTCAGCCGCCTGGGCCTGGCCACCACTGTGGCATGGCACGGCTTCGATCATTATGGACAGATGGTGGAATACCTGCGAATGAACGGTATCGTTCCGCCCGCCAGCCGCTAGACTTAGGGGATTAACGCTATCGGCGCAGACTGGAGCAGTTGTCACGACCTTCACGTATGGTCGCTAGGAAGCTCCGAAGGTGTTGGCGGAAGCTGACGTCTGGTTCTTTTGAAGCACGGTCGGGATAGGAAGCGACCGCCAACTGAAAAGTGAGCAGCTCTTCCTCCGCTCGCTGATTGCATTGGAAGAGGAACTCAGGCGGCTGGACCTGTTGATGCATCTTCGACTTCATTCCTGCTTATCCCAGAGAAGCTAGCTTAATCCGGTGAAGCGGCGAACTACCCTCCTGACGTGAACACAAGTGCCTTGGGAAAGTTGCGCCCTGCCGAAATTCACCAGTTATCTGGAATGTGTTGTGCCTCGGCGGGCGCCGCGAAGTGTGATGGACGTGAGAAGGAGTTCGGCGCGGAGTCCGTGGCTGGCAAGATGGGAAGCGACAGATTTGCGCGTCTTCTGTGCGGATGACTCTGGATCGAGAAAAACGATGACCGCTGGTCCAGCTCCGCTCAGCGCCACTCCGAGCACCCCTCGCTTCCCTGTCAATTCCTGCAGGCCAGGTAATAGGGGGCAGAGTGGAGCGCGATAAGGCTGATGAATCCGATCCTGCAGTGCCGAAGACAACAACTCGCGGCGGCCCTCAGTGAAGGTAGCGAGCAGCAGCATCGAATTCTGAATATTTGCCACGGTATCGGCACGAGAATATTGCGCAGGGAGCACCCGGCGAGCCTCTTCAGTCGATAACGCCTGATCCGGAATGGCTAACAGTAAAGGCCACTTCCCTTTTGGACGAATGCAGACGACCTGCGCCTCCCCTTCGCTGGGCATACGGGCGACGGTAAGACCACCCATCCAGCAAGCGGAGGCATTATCGGGATGGTGCTCGCGGCGCGAGGCCTCGCCAATAATTTGTGCATCGCTCCAGCGCAAACCGCCGAAATGGCTAGCAAGCGCGATACCTGCGAGCCGCGCCGCAGCGGAAGAACCGCAGCCCTTGCCGATGGGAATATCATTCTTGATCGAAAGAGAGAGAGGAATAATCTTTTCGCCCTGCGATTCCAGGACCTCGCGATAAGTCGTGAGGATCAAATGATCCTCCAGCGCCTGGCAGATCGCTTCATCGCGTCCGGTCGCGCGAATTGAAAAACTGGCAGAGGGGCGGGCATCAACGGCGATGTAGAGATCCATCGCCAGTGCGGCGGCATCGAACGCGGGACCTAGATTGGCTGATGTGGCTGGCAGGGCGAGATGCAGCGCACTTGGGCTGACGTTCTTCTTCTTGCTCTTAGGCATTCGAGTGCGTTCGCTCAGATTGTTCCGCTTCATTCAAAGCCGTAACCACGGCATCCAGGGTGGCATCGAGAACGATGGGGGGATGGCGAAACGGCTTCAACTTGTCGCCTTCCTTGTCGTCAGCGGTTCCCTGAAATAACTGGCCCTGGTGGAAGTCCATTGTGAAGTCGGGATCCTTGAGCAGATTGCCGGTGAGAATCAGGACGACGGTCTCATCTTTTTTCACGAACCCTTGTTGCAACAATTTCTTCAAGCCAGCAAGCGTCACGGCCGAGGCGGGCTCACAGCCAATTCCTTCCGCGCCGATTTCCGCCTTGGCCTGAGCGATCTCAACTTCGCTTACTTGTTCACATGCGCCGCCGGTTGCTTCAAGAACCCTGACAGCTTTTTCCCACGAAGCCGGATTGCCGATGCGAATCGCCGTAGCCCGAGTTTCCGGCTCCATATTTACCAACTGCCTGCCGCCCGCACGCACAGTGCGAACCAGCGCATTGGCTCCTTCCGCCTGAATCACAGACAACTTAGGCAGACGCTGGATCAAACCAATTTCGCGCATTTCCAGCAAAGCCTTGCCGATCGCCGAGCTGTTGCCCAGGTTTCCGCCTGGCACAATGATGTGATCCGGTTCTTGCCAATCCATTTGCTCCAGCAATTCAATTGCGACAGTCTTCTGCCCCTCAAGACGGAACGGATTGATGGAATTCAACTGATAGACAGGAGCTTGCCGCACGAGTTCCTGCAACAGGCGTAGACAGCCATCGAAATCAGCGCGCAGCTGGCAGGTCAGGGCGCCGTAGTCGAGCGCTTGCGATAGTTTGCTCCACGAAATCTTGCCCTCAGGTACGAGTACCAGGCTGCGCACGCCGCCCCGCGCGGCATAGGCGGCCATTGATGCCGAAGTATTTCCCGTAGAGGCGCATGCCACCCAGCGATACCCGGCCTGCCGGGCAAAGGTTGCGGCCACTGTCATTCCGGTGTCTTTGAATGAGCCAGTCGGGTTCATGCCCTGATGTTTCGCATACAGGCGCGAGACTCCGGTGTTGCGCGAAGCCTGAGAAAGTTCGTACAGCGGAGTGTTGCCTTCACGCAGCGTGACGATTTGCGTCTCCGAAGCAGGCATGGGAAGAAGCTCGCGGAATCGCCAGACACCGCTTAGATCGAGGACGGCGTTCGACGAACGCCGCTCGCGCCACACGGACTTCAAGGCTGAGGCGCTAAGGCCGGACGCCTTCCAGCCCGGATCACTGATCTCCAGTAAGTTACCGCATTGCGAGCAACGAAAATCGTGAGAGGCCTCGCTCGCGACAGAACCGCACCCAATGCAGCGGAAACAAAATGTGACTTGCGGCAGAGTGGTGCCAGAACTTTTCTCGGAACCGGTGACAGAAGGCATGGAGTTGAAGGCTATTTCGTTCCTCGCAGATATTGATCCGTTTTGTTAATCCAGTCGGCGCGCGGAGGATTAAACACATCCAGATCAACGGTATCTTCGAGCGCTTCGGCCTTGTGCGGCATGTGCGCGGGAATGCACAGCACTTCGCCGGCATGGACAACAAGTTCTTTACCGGCGATCCAAAATTTCAACGCTCCATCCAGAATGTAGGTCAGCTGCTCGTTGTGATGGCTATGCTCGGGCACGATGCAGCCCTTTTTCAAAAGGACACGTGCCAGCATAATTTCCTGTCCGACAACGAACTGACGCTGCAGTAGTGGATTCAATTCTTCGAGCGGGATCGTATGCCACGGAACATATTGATGCTGGGCTTTGCTGATCGCGTGTTTCGTAACAGCGCGCCGGGCGCGGGAACGAGATTTCGCAGGTGCCTTCTTGCTGCGGGTAGCCTTCGCCTTTACTTTCTTTGCCATTGCTTCATCCCTTAACTTTTGATGTGATTACTGGACTCTCCCCTGGTACAGCTTTACAGCGTTGTCATGCAGATAACCATGAGCGAGTTCGAGCGCCCGGACTTCGGTAATTTCATTTTCCGAGATCATCTCGGCCAGTGCCGCGGCCAGAGCCATCCGGGATGACTGTGCTCCCAGCCAGTAGCTTTCTTCAGCGCCCAGAACCTGATTGTACGGGAAACAGTCCGTGCCGAAGGTGATCTTATCCGGAAAAGTTTCCAGCCACATCTTCAGCGTATCTTTAAATGCCGATGGATATTGGGCTAGCTCTCCAAAGGAAGAATCCAGATAAACATTTTTCATGGCAGCCAGCCAAACCGCCTCGCGCTCGAGAGGATATCCGCCATGAATCATCACAAACGTTGTGTCGCGGTAGCGCGGATCGCGCAGCACGCTCTCCAGATTCATGATGTTACTTTGCGACAGGTTGAAATAATCGCCGATACCCACCGCGGTATGAATGTGCACCGGAATGCTCAGGCGACCTCCGAGGCTGACGAGGAAGCGGAAGATGTAATCTTGAAAAGTGCGGTACTCTTTCTCGCTGGGAACGCTGCCCGAGACGTACTGCTGATAAATGTCTTTCGCTTGATCTCGTGTTGGATCTGAGAACGTCGTGGGCCGGAAGTATGCCACTTCAAACTTCATCGCAATGCCGCCCTTTTTCTGGTTGTCGGCAAGCACTCGCACGATGAACTCCAGGTAATCGTCGAACTTGACTGGGAGCTTAGTGACATTCTCCTGTTGCATCCAACGGTGCAGCATCTTTTCTTGTAGGGGAATAAATACTCCCTCGTCTGGGTTGCGACCCGTCTCGCGCTCATTGTTAAACGGCCACATAAAAGAGTCGGCGAAAAACACCCAGGGAAAACGCTTTGGATCGAGATAATCCGGCATCATGGCGCGATTGGCGACCGAACTCTCCGTGTTGATCTTATCCAGAATTAAATTGAAATACGCCGTACCAGGATTTTCCTTTTTAACTTCGGCTTTTTTGGCGACAAGCCATTTGGCATGTTCTGGCGAAAGGTCCGCATAGGGATATCCGAACAGAGCTTTGGCGGCGGCGATCAGTTCAGGATTATCATCGCGCGTGCGAAGGGCCTCGCTGGCATCGGGAGGCGCAGCCATCGCGTCAACGTCAGGGTCGTCCGCAAATCCCGGATGAGCGTGGTGGTCAAAAGCCGGAATCTTTTCAATCTGCGGTAGCAACCGCTGATAGATCTGCTGAACATCGGGGCCAGGGAACGGTCGCGCCTGAGCACCACCGGAAGAAACGAAAAATAAGAGGCTCGCTGCGACCCAAGCAACAAGAATAATCTGATTCATAAACGCTTGCCGTCTCTCCACTTTGTTTATTGTTCCGCCGGGTTTATCTTTCCGCCAGAGTTCCCTGCCAGACCGTCGAGGCCCTCTTGATGCGCGCCGCAGCCTCATCCAGGTTTTCTACCGACGAAGCAAACGAAAAGCGCACAAAGTCCCTGCCCGACGGACCGAAGGCAGCTCCTGGAATAGCAGCTACACCGCCATCTTCCAGCAGGACTCTGCAGATTTCCTCAGCGCTCGTACCCGTGCCGCGAATATCAACCCACGCATAGAAAGCACCCTCTGGAGCCTCACATTGAAATCCAGGAACTTGGTTCAGATTATGGACGAACCGCTCCCGCCGGCGCGCGAACTCGGCCACCATTCGCGGCGTGCTCCCTTCTCGATCGCGCATTGCGTCGATGGCGCCATATTGTACGAATTCATTGACGCAGGTGTAGGTGTTCACTGCCATCATCAGCAGCGCGGACACGACCTCCGGCGGCGCCACCGTGTAACCCAGTCGCCATCCAGTCATCGCAAAGCTTTTCGAGAAGCCGTCGATGATCAGCGTGCGCTCCTCCATCCCCGGATACCTGAGCATGGAAATATACTCGCTCCCGTAAATGATGCGGGCGTAGATTTCGTCGGAAAGAACCCAGAGATCGTGCTTCACGGCAATCTCTGCCAAAGCACGCTGCACCGCATCGGTATATACCGTCCCCGTCGGATTGCCAGGCGAGTTGGTAATCATCATGCGCGTGCGGCGCGTGATCTTTCCGGCAATTTCAGACGGGTTGGGCTGGAAATGATTGCGGGATGAAAGTTCGAAAGGAACCGGGACCGCACCCAGTCCGAGCGCAATCGAAGCGTAACCCGGAAATCCAGGATCGGGATAAAGCACCTCGTCCCCCGGTTCAAGCAAAGCCATCATGGCGAAAAACAGCGCCGCTTTGCACCCGGGAGCGGTCACAATGTTCGCGGCCGAAACATCGATGTTTCGTGTGCGTTTGAGGTAAGCAGCAATTTCTTCGCGGAGCGCCGGAAGGCCCGCAACCGCACAATACCGGTCTTTACCCTCCGCAAGAGCTCTGGTGGCGGACTCGATCACCGAAGGACCAGGGTGGAAATCCGGCTCTCCCAGTTCGAGATGAATAATCGAATGGCCCTGGCTCTCCAATTCTTTAGCGCGGGCATACACCGAGAGTGCGCCTTCGCCGGTCATCACCGACATTCGAGATGCTATGGATCGCATTCAGTCTCCGAAACCTATAACCCTTTATACATGCCGCCATCGACGAGGACGGTCTGTCCGGTGATATAGGACGCTCGCTCGGAAGCCAGCCAAACAATGGTCTCGGCGACTTCCCGTGGCTCGCCCAGGCGTTTCAACGGAGCATCGGCCGCCCAGCTATCGAAAATCTCCTGCTCAGTCTTCCCGGATGAGGAAGCGCGCGCGGTTGCTAATTCTTTTAACCGGTCGGTCGCCGTGAATCCGGGACCAACGTTGTTAACCAGAATTCCATCTTTGCCAAATTCATTGGCCAGGCTCTTGACCAGGCCAACCACCGCCGCGCGCACCGCATTCGAGAGCACAAGATCGGTCACCGGCTGCTTCGTCGTGATCGAAGTAAGTGTAATGATCCGCCCCCACTGCTTCCGCTGCATGTGAGGAATTACCTCGCGCGCAAAATACACAGTGCTGAGAAAGTTCAGATCTAGTGCGCGTTGCCACTCATCGAGGCTGGCGGCAAGAAATCCTTTGGCTGGAGGGCCACCCGCATTGGTGACGCAAATGTCGACGCTGCCAAATTTCTGAGCGGTTGCGGCAACGAAGCGACTCACAGCGCCGGCGTCTGTAACGTCGAATGCCTCGGCGAGAACGTCGACGCCGTACTGCTTTCTGATCTTGTCTGCGGCAGCCTGCAGCGTCTGCTGATTGCGAGCGCACATTGCCACTCGGCAACCTTCCGCAGCGAATGCCTCGGCGGTAGCCCGGCCAATTCCCTGACTGGATGCGGCGACAAGTGCAACCCGGTCTTTCAGGCCCAAGTTCATGAAGCAGGAATTATAAACGGTGCGCCGCCTATTCCTTCGCTTGCGGGAGTTCTCAGCCGCAATTAATCTGTTGAAGAAGGTACACACTATGAAACATCGCTCCCACCAACCCGAAACCAAGGCGGTTCACGGCGCAGCGGACCTCGACAAGAAAAACGGACCACTCGCCACGCCCATCTATCAAACCTCCACCTTCGAGGTCTCGGATAACGATGAGCAACTGCGAGCCACGCACACCGACCACTTCTATACGCGCTATGGCAACCCGACAAATACGGCTGCCGAACAAACAATCGCGGCCTTGGAAGGCATGGATGCGGCGCTGACCTTTTCCTCCGGCATGGGCGCGATTACGACCACTCTCATGGCGCTGCTCAAAAGCGGCGACCACATTGTGGCGCAACGCGACATCTACGGCGGCGTCAGCAAATTCTTATCGCAGTGGCTGCCAAAGATGGGAATCGAAACCACGTTCGTCGATACTACCGATTATGAGCAGTACGAGCAGGCGATCCGCCCGAACACAAAACTGCTTCATCTCGAATCACCTACCAATCCCACGTTGCGAATAGTGGATTTCAAGAAAACCGCGGCGCTGGCGAAGCAACATAGAATCCTCAGCATGGTCGATTCAACATTCGGTACGCCGATCAACCAGCATCCGGCAGAGTTCGGCATCGACCTGATCATGCACTCCGGAACGAAGTATCTGGCAGGCCACACTGACCTGATTTGTGGTGTGGTAGCGGCGCGCCATGAATTGATCGAACAAATCTGGGGAACGCGAACCACGCTTGGCAACTGCATGGATCCACATGCCTCGTGGCTGCTGTTGCGCGGGCTCAAGACTCTGGCGGTGCGTGTCGAGCGCCAGAACGAGAACGCGCGCCGCATTGCGGAATTCCTCTCCGAGCATGCGAAAGTTCGAAAAGTTCATTACCCCTTTCTGGAAAGCCATCCTCAGTACGCAGTGGCCCGCGCACAAATGAGCGGCGGAGGCGGCATGGTCAGCTTCGAAGTCGAAGGCACCGGCGAAGACGCCCGCCGTGTCAGCGAAGCCATGCGCCTCTTCACCCTGGCTCCCAGTCTAGGCGGAGTAGAATCGCTCGTGTCGATCCCCATCCTCACCTCTCACGCCATGATCCCCGCCGCAGAGCGCGCCAAGATGGGCGTGACTGAACAACTGATTCGGCTCTCCGTCGGCATTGAGAATGCCGATGATCTGGTCAACGACCTGGAGCACGCGCTACAAGCCGTGGCCGCGCCGCAGAGGGTTACGGTGGGATAGCACCAGTTTCCGGAGCGCTCAACTTGCCTTAAATAAAAATCCCGGCCTGCTCGACCGGGACTTTTCTTGCGGGATTTTTCTTGCGACTGATTTAGAACGTAAAACGCGCGCCGAACTGAAACTGGCGTGGAGTGTTGATCGTGTTTGTGACCTGGCCGAAAGGCACCCCCTGCTGCGTCGCAGCAGTAATGTTCGGCACACTTGGATATCCGTATTGTGGCGTGTTGGTGATGTTGTAGGAGGAGACATCGAAGCGCAGCGCTTTGGCTTCTCCGATCGGGAATGTTTTGAAAAGCGAGAGGTCCAAATCGCGGGCGCCCCGGGTGCGAACGTGATCAAGATAGGCGGGGGCACTTCCAGGCACAAAAGGATTACCGCCTCCCCCGTTTTCGGTCCCCGGTATCGCAAAGCAGGTGTCGTTGAACCATGCGGCTGTTGTGTGCGGAGCGCCGCTGGCCGGATTGCAAGTCAAGTCGGCCCGTTGATTGAAGTAGGACGGGCTTACTCCCGAAGTCGGCGAGGCGATGGGAACGCCCGTGCTCAGATAGCCGATGGCATTTACCGTCCAACCGCCGAGAGCCGCATTGGAGAAGCCATTCAGGTTGACAGCCCTGCCCTTGCCGACTGGCAAGTCATAGGACATCTGCCCCGTGAACTGATACTTCACATCCTGCGGGCTAACCGAGTGTTCATACTGCAAGTTTCTCCAATCCTGAGCAGAGCCGAGGTGACTACCGACAAAATACAGAGGAGGATTGCCGTCGTCGGTCATTATCTTTCCCCAGGTAAAAGTGGCGAGCGTGGTGAAGTGGTTGGTCAGCCGCTTTTGCACTTTGGTTTGCAAAGAGTTGTACGAGGAGTCGCCGGCGGGATAACCGTGAGCGACAACGCCTTGGCCTGCGCCGTAGCTGCCGCTGCCATACTGTGGGTACTGTTGCAAAGCTACCCACAAAGGTACGTTGGCTGCGCCTGAGTTGGCATTCGTGGCAGGCTGAATAGGAGCCCAGACATTAGGCACCATCTGGCAAGCCGTGTTCGACGTGTCGACGCACAGCGAAGCGCCATACTTCCCGATCGTTCCCAGATCGAGCTGGTTCAGATCAACGTTGTTGAACGGCAGGAAGAGACCCCGGCTACCTACATAGCCGGCAGTCACCACGACCTGATGGGGCAACTCATACTCCACAGCAAAGTTGTAGTTATAGGTAGCAGGTGTGCGCTGCGAACGCAGGACCGTATTTATGGTCGTCCCCAGGTTGTTGGCCAACCCTGACGGAGCGGTCGCGAAGACCGGAACAACTCCATTGGGAAACGGGTTGCTTAACGAATAGGGTGCTGTCGTTGAACTACCGGACAACGCTGCATTGGCGCCGCATTGGTTGCTGCCGTTGAAGACCGTGTTTCCGTCTGCGTTAAAACAGGTCGCGTTCCATGTCGTACTAGAAGAAAATCCGTCCGAATTAGACGTGGCGCTGGCAACATTGTGCGTGCTTGGACCGTAGTAGAACCCTGCCCCACCTCGCAGGACTAAGTTGGTGACGGGCTGCCAGGCGAAACCCAGCCGCGGTCCGAAGTCATGCAGATTGGTCGTGAACGGGCTGCGGTTACTGCTGTTGACGTAAACTTCGGCTCCGGTGTACGGCACGCCGCTCGCAGAAGTGCTGACATTGGGATTGAAGTATTCTTGCCGGTTGGAACGTTCGTTACGTCCGCCGAAGATGTCCCAGCGCAGGCCGGCCGTGATCGTCAGAGACTTCGAAGCGTGGAACGTATCTTCGGCAAAGGCGGCATAGTAAGGGTTGGACTCAGCGGCGAAGATGTCTTTGGTGAAACTTGGATAAGAGCCTTGATTGGTTTCGGTGCCGGGCTGAGTCCCCATACCGACTAGGAGAGAAGCGAAGTCGCTGCCACCGGCGGCGCTGGCAACGGTTTGATCGGTGGCGCTGACGTCGAACCCGTACGCACCCGCGGGTGTAGGAGGCTGGCCCACGTTGAGATATCGCTTCATCCATTCGAAACCAACTGATATCTGGTGCTTGCCCAGAATTTTCGTGATGGTGGCGTTGACGTCGCTGTTCTCGCTGGCATAGGAGAAGTTGTTGTAGTCGGCGGTGCCACCGACGCCTCCGCTAACGTCGTCAAAGAGGATGAACGGCAACTGTTTGAAAACCACCTGCGAAGCCAGCGACGAGGGAAAACCCTGAGTCGTAATATTGTTGCTCAGGTACGATGGCGGCCCCCCCTGACTCTCGTGGTGGCGCGTAAACGAGTAACGCAAGTTCAGAACGGTAGTGGAATTCAGGGTCAGGTCGTCCGCGATGAGAACATTGCGCCCGTTAGTGGTGTTCTGGGCATAGTTCGGGTCCCACCCGCTGGGAAAGACATTAGCAGTCGAGAAGATTAGTTTGTCGTAGGAAAAGCGGGTGAAGAGGCGCTGCCTCTCGCTCTTGGCCCAATCCACTCGAACGTCGAACCTGTGCGCATGGAATGGGTCCAAACCCGGCAAACCGTAATTATTGACGACGTCGCTGGTTGCCGAATCGCAGGTCGTTGGACTGGGGAGATTACACTTCGGCATTTTCGACAGATACAGCAACGCGATGGGATTCGGATTGGTTATTTTGTTTCCAGCAAACGGCTGCCGCGTGCCATCGGGATTGTCCGGCTGAGTCGGATCGTAAATCGTAAAACCCATGGCCGAAAAATCTCCGGTCCTTTCAGCCGTGGTGGGAACGGAAAAATAGTCGACGCCCTCGAACTGCTGTTGCTGCGTGTCCTCGTAGTCCGCGAAAAAGAAAAGCTTGTCTTTCTTAATCGGTCCGCCGATCGCTGCGCCCTCCTGATATCGGTGAAAACTAGGAGGCGTATTGCTTAGCCCGCTGCTCAGTTGAGTTTGCTTGTTGAAGTACTCGTTGGCGGACAAGGCGTCAGGCCGGAATACACCGAAAACATCACCGTGAAATTTATTTGTTCCGGATTTACTGACCAGGCTGATCACGCCAGCGGCGCCGCTCTGATACGACGCCGGCGTATTCTGGGTCTCGACGCGAACCTCCTCGACACCGTCCTCGGGAATATTCATCGCCGGGATGATGGCGGCGGAATTATTTTCCGCAATTCCGATCGGGCTGCCATCGATCATGTAGTAGACCGAGCCGACAATCGCGCCGTTGATCGTGGCCGAGGAAACGTCGACTCCCGGGCGTCCAACCGAAATGTTCTGAATCGACTGCATCGAATCGCTCGAGTTGGGCGAACCGTTGGGCGGAGTTACACCCGCACTCAACTGGATGAGATCGAAAACGTTGCGGTCCAGCAAGGGGACGCGGTCCATCGTGGCTGAATCAACCAGCTGACCCACGGTGGAATTGCTCGTATCCACCAGCGTGGCCGTTTCCGTGACGGTAACTGTCTCGTTCACGCCGCCGACTTCCAGAGTGATATTGACGGTGCTGACTTGATCCACTGTTACCGACACATTGTCCTCGGCCGCCTTTTTAAAGCCCTTTTGGCTGACGGTAACCTCATAGACACCAGGGTTGAGGGAGATGAAAGTGTAGAGTCCCGCGGAGTTGGTGACGGTGTGCAGCGTCACTCCGGTTGCGTGGTTCAGCAGGACTACTTGGACTCCGGAAACCACAGCCCCGCCTGGATCGGAGACCAGACCGCTGATGCTTCCTCTGCCGGCCTGGGCAAGCGCGACAGAATCCGCACAAAGGAAAAGAAGGCAAACCAAAAGAACATTCCCGATGGTCTTCGCTATCGCATTTCTGCTCTTCATCAAACCGCCTCCCAAGCCAAAGTCCAACCCGACATTCAACCTGTTCTCTGTTGTCGCGCACCATCTGCGAACGATGAAGGTATTCGGCGCGGGCGCAAATGGCCCGAATGCAACCTTCAAAATGGTGTATTAAATCGTATGAATAGTGCTTTTATCGCCCATCCCATGTCAAGAAGAAAACGCGGGGATGTCCTCCGAAAGCGATTGCGACGAATCCGGAATCTTGATGCTCTATCTGCCGCTCGTTTCAAGAGAGCTTGCGCGTGGACTCCCGTACAACCAACTCCGGCGCTAGCTTGCGATGGTGCGCGATCACCTCGCGCTTTTCCAACACCGACTTGATGCCTTCCAGCACGATGTCGACTGCGCCCGCACCCATTGCCTCCATGGGCTGCCGGACCGTGGTCAGCGCCGGCGTGCATAGCGCCGAGGCTGCCACATCGTCGAATCCAGTCACGGAACATTGCTCTGGCACTCGCAGGCCGGCTTCGCTCAGAGCGCGGATCGCGCCAAACGCCGTCATGTCATCGAAGGCCAGCAACGCCGTGAACGGATGCTTCCGCTTGATCAAAGCCTCGGTGAGTTTTTTACCAGCCTCGAAACTCGACAGCGGATCGCGCGAATCGGGCAGGTCAACAATCAACCGGGCATCAAGCTCCAGGCCACACGCTTTCGCGCAGTTGCGGATCCCGCGCCACCGCGGAGCGCTATCCGCCAACGTCTTCGGCCCGCGGATAAATGCAATCTTGCGGTGACCGAGAGAGCGCAAATGCTCCAGAGCGACGTATCCCCCAAGTTCGTTGTCAACGATGACCGAACTCATTGAATCTCCCTTGAGTTCGCAGTCGATGAGTGCGGTGGGAATGCTGCTCTTTTCCAGATCGGCGAGCAGATTGATATCGAGAAAAAGCCAGTTCGCAAGCACAACCAGGCCTTCCACCCGGCGGTCGAGCAGCATCTCCAGGTAGCGCTCGAAGCGGCTGCGTTCGTTGTGTACGTCGGTGAGGATAGGCAGGTAGGAGGCTTGATACAACGTGTTTTCGATGCCGCGCAATACCAGAGTGCAATAGGGATCGGTCATGTCAAAAACCATGACGCCCACAGTGTGGCTGCGCTTGCTGCGAAGTGAGCGGGCAAACTCGTTAGGACGATATCCCAGTTTTTCCGCGGCGCGCTCGATCCGCTTCTTGGTCACCGGCGGAATGTAGCGTGCCAGTGGCGCGTTGTTCAGAACAATGGAGACAGTAGTAGAAGAAAATCCGCTTTCCTTCGCGACGTCGCGAATCGTAACCATCGAAGCATTGCCTTTGGCGCGCCGCACTGCGAAAATCCCCAAACCACTTATACCTCATGCTTGATTCCACGCAGAGGTTGGCGGACACTACAGCAGAGAGTGAGACGGGTGTCAAGCAGACATATGTGATCGGTGCTTTTGGCTCGCGTCGATCGTAGCTTGGGAGTTGGATCGTTGTCGGAGATCTCCTCCGCGAGACAAGGTACAATGGCGCCAAAACGTCAAGGTGGGGGATGGCGTAGCCGAGTACCATCTTTTCATGGGGAAAGCGCATCTCAATCTCGGCATAAAAGGAGCAATCCATGAATCGCCGTCTGAAAATCGTGGGCATCGTTGTTGCGGTTTTGATCGTCATCGTCATCGCTATTCCGTTTTTCATTGACGCGAATGCCTTCCGGCCGAAGTTGGAGTCGGAACTCACCACTGCTTTGGGACGGCAAGCTACCGTGGGCAACCTTTCGCTATCGCTGCTGTTGGGCGGCGTTACCGCCGACAATATATCGATCGCCGACGATCCCGCCTTCAGCAAGACTCCTTTCGTCCAGGCTAAATCGTTGAAGGTCGGCGTTGAACTCTTGCCGCTGATATTTTCCAAAACGTTGAATGTGACCGACCTGACTCTCAATCAGCCTGAGATTAACCTGGTCCACTCCCAAGAGGGCGACAAGTGGAATTTCTCAAGTCTCGGTAATAGCAGCGCTACGGCAGCACCGGCGCCCACTCCCGGATCAAGCAGCAGTACGCCGAGTTTCTCAGTAGGCAAGCTCAACGTAAGCGACGGACGGATTACAGTGAGCCGCGCCGGCTCAGGACAACAGCCGCGGGTTTACGACAAGGTAGAGATTGAGGTCAAGAACTTCTCTCTCACTAGTTCCTTCCCCTTCCAGATGTCAGCCAACCTGCCCGCGGGCGGCAGCCTGAAACTTGATGGCAACGCCGGACCAATCGACGCCAACAATGCCGCCCACACACCGCTGCAAGCCAAAGTCACGATTAAGCAGGCGAATCTGGCGGCTTCTGGTTTCATCGATCCCGCCGCCGGCATCTCCGGTATCGCCGACTTTGATGGAACCGTCGCGTCCGACGGACATCTGGCAAAAACCAGCGGCACGCTTAAAACCGAGAAACTGCAGGTGGTGAAGAAGGGCGCTCCGGCGGGAAAGCCGGTGGAAGTGCTGTATACCGTCACGCATGACATCGTCAAGCAAACTGGAGTTTTATCCCAGGGCGAGATCAAGATGGGGAACGCGGTGGCTCACATCACTGGAACCTACGACGCCCATGATCCGACCACCACCGTGAATTTAAAATTAGAAGGACAGGGTTTGCCGGTCGATGATCTCGAAGCGGTGCTGCCTGCAGTCGGCGTGATCCTGCCATCCGGTTCGCGGCTCAAAGGTGGAACTCTGGCTCTGAATTTCACCATCGTCGGACCCGTCGACAAAACGGTTACTGCGGGCACGGTTCGGATGGAAAATGCGGCTCTGGCAAACTTTAACCTGGGATCAAAACTGTCGGCGATCTCCGCGCTCTCCGGTAAAGGGGCTGCGCAACAACAAAAAGATACGGTCATTCAAACTTTCAGCTCCAACGTTCGCGTCGCTCCCGAAGGTACGCGCGCGGAAAATATTAACCTGGTAGTGCCTTCGCTGCTCACAGCCACGGGCGCGGGCACGGTGAGTCCAAGCAACGCGCTCGACTTCAAAATGAAAGCCGACAACATTCCGTTTGTGATCTCCGGAACCACTTCCGATCCTAAATTCCTTCCCGACGTGAAAGGCATGGCCGGGAGCCTTCTACAGGACGCCCTGGGTGGAAACAAACCTGGACAACAGAAAAGTCCGCTCGGCGGCCTGTCCGGAATGTTCAAGAAAAAACCTTGAGGTCACGATAGAAGCGGCCAAACTGGCGGTGATTCTGTTTCGCAGCCAGCACCGTCGTTCTTTTGGAATATTGCCGCACTTCGCCCCGGAACGTCGCCCCCGACCTCTCCAGCACTTCAGTAACTTGCCGTGGGTGGTATCAAAATTGCTATCCTCGTTGCGTTGACAACGCGGGGATTCCATACCATACTCGCGATTAAGTCTCCGGAAATTGCGAACAAACCTTGGCTCGGGCTCGCAATGATTCCACTAAAAACGCGATTCCGAAATAAAAAGGTTACAGAGTATTTTCTCCCCGAATGGGGTTTCACGGTGCATCACAGCACGGTGCATTACAGGAGGATCGTCTTGTCGAAACCAATCGCCTTAAGAGGATGGACTTGTGCGTTTTACCTGGTCCCGCTCGCCGTTATTGCCGCCGCATTGCTGGTTCTTTTCCCGGGCAGAACGCCAAAGGTCGCAGCCACAGTTTCAGCCGGATCCTCGGCTCCGCTTTCTCCAAACCTGACGCCTGCTGCGCACCGTCGCATTCAAGACACCTATGCCTCTCTTCCGCTGGCGTTCGAACAGAATCAGGGGCAGACCGATCCCCAGGTTAAATACCTGGCCCGAGGCCACGGATACACTTTATTCTTAACCGCCAACGACGCCGTGTTTTCGCTTCACTCCCGGCCAGTTGCGGAGCGAAGTAACAACCAAAACGATTTGTCCGCTGTGGTTCACATGCATCTCTTGGGCGCTAACGCACAGGCGACAGTTGCAGGAACCAGCGCCACGGCCGGAACCGCCAACTATTTTATTGGCAATGACCCAGGTAAATGGCGCACCGGTGTCGCACGATATGCGCGCGTCTCTTACCAGAATCTTTATCCCGGCGTGAATATGGCTTTTCACGGCTCCGGGCGCGAACTCGAGTTCGATTTTGTCCTGGCTCCTGGCGCGAATCCCGCGCCCATCGGACTCCAGTTCTCCGGCAACCAGGGCGTGAAAACCGATGACTCCGGCGACCTTATTATCTCTTCCTCCGCAGGCAACGTCCTGCTGCACAAGCCCGTCGCCTACCAGGAACAGAACGGCGCGCGGCAACCGGTCGATGCGCGATTCGTTCTCAAAGCCGCCAATCAAGTCAGCTTCGAATTAGGCAACTACGATCGCACCCGCGAACTGGTGATCGATCCATCAGTCAGTTACGCATACTCGACTTATCTGGGCGGTTCAGGCGACGACAATGGCATCGCCATTGCATTTGACAGCAACGGCAACGCTTACGTGACTGGAGAAACAACGTCCAACAATTTCCCCCATGCTTCCGATGCCTTGCGTGGTCCTTCCGACGCGTTTGTGACAAAAATCGCCGCGGACGGCTCAAGCCTCATTTACTCCACCTACGTTGGCGGAGACCTCGCGGAAAGTGGAAACGCTATTGCTGTGGATAGTTTGGGAGACGCTTTTGTCGCAGGGGGCACTCAGTCGGCCAATTTCCCCACCAGCAGCAACGCTTATCAGGCCGCACCAAAGACGGGTAATACCGGTAGCTCCTTCTTGTTCGAGCTCAGTCCAAATGGCACTACACTTACTTACAGCACCTACTTGGGCGGAAGCGGTGACGATGTCGCGCTCGGTCTCGCCTTGGATAGTGCGGGAAAAAACGCCTTCCTTACGGGGGTAACTTCGTCCATTGACTTCCCGATCCCTAGCGGCTTAGCCCCTATTCAAGGCTATCCGGGAGGAGCGAACAACGGATTCGTCGCGGAGTTGAATCCTGGCAACAACGGCGCTAGCGATTTGAAATTTTCCACTTACCTTGGTCCGGGTGGTAGCACCGGCGCGGGCGCAAAAGCTATTGCCCTCGATGCGTCCGGTAATGTTTACGTCACCGGTGCCACGTCAGACCCCACCTTCCACGTAACTAGTGGGGCATACCAGGCTGCGTGTGGCAGTTGTACTCTCTCGACTCCTCTTTTGGATGCATTTGTAACCGTTGTCAACCCCACAACAAACACTTACGTATATTCAACATTTCTGGGCGGCGCTGGCGTCGACGTTGGCTTCGGTATCGCTGTTGACTCTGCCGGAAACGCTTACGTCACAGGATCAACTACAACCGCAACATCGACGAATGGCTTTCCGGCCACCACCGGTGCTCTGCAGGCCGCCTACGGCGCGAACAATGACGCGTTCGTGACGAAGTTGAATCCGACGGGGACTGCTCTGGTTTACTCGACGTACCTTGGCGGCACCGGCAGCGACTCGGCTTCCGGCATCGCGGTTGATAAGAACTTCAACGCTTATGTGACCGGTTCCACCAGTTCGGCGAACTTTCCCGTGGTCAGCGCTACCCAACCTTCTCTTTCCGGCACGACAGATATCGACGCCTTTGTAAGTGAGATCAATCCGGCGGGCTCGCTTCTTCTCTTCTCCACCTACCTGGGCGGCACCGGCACTCAGGACAACCTGGGCCTGGGAGGCATCGCCGTGGATAATAACGGAGCCTTCATTTACGTGACCGGTAACACTTCGTCTTCGCATTTCCCGTTGACTTCGGCCGAGCAGCAAACTCCCGGCGGGGGCATCGATGCCTTCGTTGTTAAGTATGCTCTGGCTCAATCCTTCGCCATGTCAGCGACAACGCCCGCAGCGGTCGCTCCCGGCACGTCCGCCACATCGACCGTCTCATTGACGGCCTACAACGGCTACAGCTCGCCAGTGAATTTGTCTTGCACCGTAACTGGCGCCGGATCGCCGGCTCCTGCTTGCAGCGGCGCATCGAGTTTTTCTCCCAACCCGGCGACGCCGGCCAGCCCCGCCGCAACTTCCACTCTTACCATCACCACCACTGCAAATCACGCCGAGAACTTCGTCCCACGAAAACTTTTTTATGCTCTATGGATGCCTATCGGGGGCATCGCACTCGTGGGAATGGGATTCACCTCTAAGGAACAGCGGCGCAGAAAGCTAATGGGCCTTTTGATGCTCGGGATGATCTTGACCACATTGCTGATCATGCCAGCTTGCGGAGGCAGCAGCAGTGGCGGCGGAGGAGGCGGCGGCAGTGGCGGCACGCCCGCCGGCGCATACACTGTCACCATCACCGGAACGGGTACCGATGCAGCGGCAATCACGCAGTCTGCTCAAGTCACCCTTACAGTGAATTAACTCCAACTTAACCCCTAGGCCGCCTCCTCGCAGGCGGCCTGATCTTTTTCCACTCCACACCCGCCGATTGGCACGATGGACGACTCTAGTCTAAGATTCTCTCTGGCACATTCTGCGACAGCCCGTCGTTTCTTTTATTTTATCTTTGCGACTGAGTAACTTTCGGCACTCATTAGGCCGGCTCGGGCAGCTTTTGCGCCGCTGGAGGAATCGAAGTAGTGAGTTCCCAACCTCTCATGTTCAAACACAGCACGCTCAGTTGCGGCCTGTTCAACCTCAGCACGTTCAACCCCGGCCCGTTCAATCCCAGCCTGTTCAATCGCAGCTTGTTCAATCGCAGCATGTTCAACGCCCGGAAGATTTTCCGTGCCAGCCTCCTCGTTTTATTTCTCTTCTTTCTCTCCGCAGCGTCGGTCTCTCTCGCTCACGGCCAAACATTCAATATGAGCATCCCGCTCGGCCTGAATCGGCCCGCAGTCGATCCCGGAGGATCGGCAATCGCCACCATCGAGCTCACTTCCACCCTCGGTTTCAATAGTCCCGTCGCCCTCACCTGCGTCATTTCTTCAGGACCGGCTACGACCAGTCCGCCACTTTGCCCGATCAGTCCCCTAACGGTAACTCCGCCTGGCAGCGCCTCGCTCACCATCACCACCACCAACGCAACCGCCGTGGGACTCTACAACTTCACCGTCACCGGCACCAGCGGCCCCATTATTCAAACCCTATCCCTCAGCCTGAGCGTTCAGCCTCTGTCGGAGGACTACACGCTCTCCGCCTCCCCCGTTACCGCAGTCCCCAACCCGGTGACTGCCGGAGGTGTGGCCTCAACCACCGTTACCGTATCGCCAATCGGCAGCTATTCCGGACACCAGGTCACGCTGGCCTGCCTCTCCGTTACTCCGGTCGTGCCGGCAGGACCCAGTTGCGCGTTCACGCCCACCACTGGCTCTGGGCCGGTCCAGGTGACGGCTGGCACTCCTGCAACCGCCACTCTCACCATCACCACTTACGGACCCACGCCTACCACCAGCCTGCGGACCCCCCGAATGTTCTACGCGTTGTGGCTGTTGCTGCCCGGCCTTGCATTCCTGGGAGCACGCGGACCCAATCGCCGCAAAAAGCTGATGGGGATTTTGTTCCTTTTGACAATTGCCAGTATCTTGCTTCTGCCGGCTTGCGGCAGTTCCACACCAACGAACTCTCCTACCGGCGCCACTACTCCGAAAAACACTTACACGTTCACCCTGACGGGCGTGGACGAAAATGGTGCAGCACCGAGTAACACTACTACCGCCGAAGCGGCAACCGTCAGCGTCACGGTGAACTGATACCGTGAACTGATACAAGGTGCAGGTGCACGTGCAGGTGCAAGTAAAAGACAGGCCCGCGACCCAATGTCGGATATGGTCACTTCTACATGGCGGCGTTTCGGATTGCGGTTCTTAACTTCGGGATTGATTGCGGGATTGATTGCGACCTCTTGCCTGCCTCTGTCCGCTTCCTCTGCTTCCCCGGAATTGCTTCACACTTTGTCGGCGCAGCCCTTTCCACGGAGCAGCAGAGATAGAGATAACGAAACCAAAGCTAGAACCACCCCTTCACCTCCCATTCGTTGGGACGAACAGC
Organism: Acidobacteriota bacterium; assembly: GCA_013289765.1. Lineage (GTDB taxonomy): Bacteria > Acidobacteriota > Terriglobia > Terriglobales > Acidobacteriaceae > Sulfotelmatobacter. The sequence continues at coordinate 5,586 of JABCZI010000010.1, read as the reverse complement.
AGCCGGGGTGCACATTTTCCCGCGGTACTGACGGTAAGTATCGCTACGGGCTCTGGACCGGCGATATTGGAATAGTTCTGGCAGTCGATGCTCGCGAGTTGCAAAGCAGCCGCCAACGCATCGGACACATCTTCGGAATTCAACTCACCATTCGTTACCGCGGAGTCGACAGCCTCGATACCGCACCAGACGGAATCACGCTGCAATTCATGAAGCACTTCAAGGTCACACAAACCGCGCTCGATCCGGACGCCTACGTCCAGAAAATTCAGTCCGACGCCGATGCCGTCGATGATGACACACGGAGAACTGTAGCGAAGCATCCCGCGGAGAAACAACTTCGCGAAACGCGTTTACAGGATTATCAAAAATCAGCGAACGAACTGATCGAGTTCCTCAGCAAGAATAGCCTGCGTACCGCACATCTTGACCGTGCGAATCCGGAAGTTCGCGGCTGGCTGTTCTTCGACACCAACTCGAAATGGCTCGGAGGCTGGAAAGCCCAGGAAGATTTTGTCCTTCGCCTGCCACTGGGCGGGAAAGTCTTTGAATTCCCTTTTAAGCTGCCGCCCAAGAAGGGAGAATTCCTTCTCCAAAAACGGCAGTGAGTCAAACTTCGCCCGACCGCACTGCTCACGTAGCGACAGCCGCCTCGGCTGTCCCGGCCTACTCAAAGCCCGGCCGGCCCGCGAGATGATCCTGCCAGCCCCGCGGCGGCGCACAGTTCTCGCGCAACCAATAATGCCCGCGCAACCGTGGAAGAGCGGCGCTTCAGCGCCGCGTAAATCCTCAAGATTAGATTCGGGCTTCAGCCCCGGAACTACATCTCCATCGCTACGCAAGCAAGCGTCCGATGTCGCTCTAACAAATGCTCTAACGCCTATGAACAGACAGGCCCTGGGGAGGGCCTGCTCTTCATTAATTATTAATTCCTGTTATTAATTAATTACTGCTTGGCAATCTGGTCGACATCGTTCTTCAGCACGTTGACTTCTACGCGCGTGCGGCTGGCGCTCTTGCTCTCGGTGGCATTGCCCATCGCGATCGTGTAAATGCGGTAGGCCGGAATCTCGTGATTCAATACCAGGTAACGTACCACCGAGTCTGCCATGTTGCGGGAACTGGCGATTGCCGCGTGGCTCTGACCCGCGGAGAAGCCCCGCACTTCGATGATGTAGCCGCGCTGGTTCTTGAGTTGGTTGGCCATCTCGTCGAGCGCGTCTTTGGCCTGCTTGCTCAGGACGGTCTGACCGGGTCGAAAGCGAATCTCGGTTTGCGATCCCGGCGTGTATTGATCGATGTTTCCCACCACTTTTTCATCTGCGTTGAGTCGAGAATCAAGACCTGTCGCCGTCTGATGAGCCATCTCAGACTTCCTGGCGGCATCCTGCGCATGCTCATCCGCCAGGCTGACCTTGGCCGAAGCCATCTGAATTCCCTGCTGCGCGCGAGCGTCCACATCCTTGGTCATGTTGCTGTGCGTCGAAGTCAATTCATCGAGCTCGTTGACCCGGTCGCGAATGGGCTCAACATGACGCCTGACATATTCCTTGCTGGCGAATGGATGAAGCAGCAGCGACCCCAGGCTCGGTTCTTCGCCATCCCAAAAATCCTGGGAAGAAGCGGGTTGCAAAGGTTCCTTCTCGGCCGTCGCCGGCTGCGAACTCGATGCACTTTGCTCGCTCGCTCCTGCCGGCTGTGCGTTTGTATTTGAGTTAGGTTGCTGTGCGAATGCACCAAGCGCAACTGCAACAGACAAAAGCGGCGTCATCCATACTCGGTTCTTCATAGTCAATCATTCCTTCCGGGTGATCCCTCAAGCGGCCAGTGCTTGTGGCAGATGGCTCAGAAGCCCGAAACCTCAAGCTTTCGCTTCAGATTTCTTGCCCGTGGATTCGATGCCATAATCCACTTCTTCGGACAGCTTTATTGTAGCCCTGAAAAACCGCACCGGAAGCTAAAAAATCGACTCCAGAAGAAAGTCTCACAAGACTTAACCATCGTCTCTAAGCCACTAGGTTGCAGCCGTCACAGCAACTCTGAGGGCTGCAGGGCGGGCGAATTCGTGTGGGTGACTGTCGCCGTATGCGAGAGCCAATTGTCAATGTGTCGGGTGTCTGTTAGGTGTTGAGTGTTTGTGTGTTCTGCTCTTGTGGGTTTGCTGTGCTCTAAAGGCCGTTGCGGTTGGTCTGCTCTGCCGCCGTTTTCTGATTGCAGAGCACAGCACGACGGTCAATAAGCGTAACCGCGATTTATCGCCAATCAAGCTTTTCGTTGAAACCTTAGGATCTCCGGAGCGTCTTTAAACATGGTCGCTTCAGGCTGTTTTGTTTCATCGTTCACATTTAGCCCGTCAAGCGAACGGAAGTAAAACTGATGGGTCTTGCCCCTGCAACCAAGTGAATACATGTTTTCTGATGGACAACAATCAGTCTGCTAAAGGCGGAGTAAAAGTCGCAAGGAAGATCGATAAAACCTTCGAGCCAGTAACTTTTTCCTCGCGCGAGCCGGTTCGCGAAAACGTTACTATACCTTTTTCCTGCCGCGGGCATCGGAGTCCGTGGCGTTTCTTGCACTCTGTTCAGGAGTTAACAATGACCGCGACTGAATCTTCTCTGGCCCGCGTGGCTCCGACAATTTCTCGAAAATTGGCCTTCGCTTTTTTCCTGACTCTATGCGCCTCAATCCTCACCCTCTCTGCCTTTGCGCAGAAGGCTACTATCATTACCTTCGATCCACCGGGCTCGGTGCAGACAATGCCTATGAGCATCAATGCCGGCAGGGCCATCACGGGGTCTTACTCGGATGGAACCACGACTCACGGCTTTCTGAGAATGCCTGATGGCACTATTACCAGCTTCGACGGCCCAGGCGCGACCGGAACCCTCCCGGCCAGCATCAACGCCGCCGGGGCGATCACCGGATATTACTTTACGAGCACCACCTCTCGCGGCTTCCTGCGTGCACCCGACGGCGCCATTACTACCTTCGATCCTCCAACAGCGGATTACACTTACGTCTACAGCATCAATTCGCGCGGGGCGGTCACTGGGTTTTACATTGCGGCCGCAGTCTCTCATGGTTTCGTTCGCGATTCTGACGGCACTATCAGCACCTTCGATCCCCCGACATCTATTGGGACCGTCGCCAACTCCATCGACGAGGCAGGCGCGATCGCGGGCTATTATCTCGATTCCAGCTACTTGATTCACGGCTTCTTGCGCGCTCCGGATGGCACATTCGCCACATTCACTGTGATCGAGGGGCAGAACACGCAACCTATCGGCATGAACTCCTCCGGGGAGATTACAGGAACGACGTACGACACGTCCGGCAACATCGTCGCGGACTTCGTCCGCGCCGTCGACGGCTCGATCACCACCTTCTTGCCAACCCAAGGCTCAAGCATCGCCGTTCCATTCGCCATCAATAATGCCGGAAGGATTGTCGGCTACCTCACCAACCCGCAGGGCATTTCGCGCGGATTCGTGCGTCGGCCCAACGGTTCCATCACCACCTTTGAAGCCCCCGGCGCAACTCTCATTTTCCCGGAGAGCATCAACTCGGCTGGAGCGATCGCCGGCTACTATCAGGCCAACGGCAACAGCAACCCCCACGGCTTCCTGCGGACTCCATAGCAGCCCCTAGCGGAAGTGGCGGCCGTAAAAACCAGCGCCTGAAGGCGAATTGATACACGGCGCTTACGGCACGCGTCTAGAGGCGGTGCTTGGTCTCTTCCCGAGTCCGACTCTGTCAGCGGCAATGCAGGAGCAGGCAAAACTGCCCATGTGAAGATTTATCCTCCATATGGAACTTCCGCGAGCGAACGGCACAGCTTCGCGCACTTGGGCAGCACTGTCTGGGGTGACGACGTGTTCCACTCCCCTCACCCAACACTGCAAACAATAACTGTTGAAAACAGGGCGATAGCGCTCATTGAACTGTCGATGAGTGATATCGCGATTTATCGCCAAGTTATGACTTGATCGAGTCGAGATTCGCGCGTCAGTCCTTCGGTGCATCGGTTCCATCTGACCACTTGGACACCGAAATGATGAATTCGGTAATTGGTTGCGGAGAGTATTGATGCACGTACACGGGGGAACCGTGGAGTCCTGCGCCCCAAAACGTGTCGTCTGTTTTGGGAAACCAAAACATCAGATGGGGGTCCGCATTTCCGTACTTGCGCCCAAAGTACTGCTGCTTCGACATCATGTAGCACATAGCACCGGGCTCCGGCAGTGGCAGTTCTTTCTTGCCGTATGCGGCTTTGATACCGTCGAAGATCTGGGTTTTGGATAGTCCAGCAAATGTCAGCTTTGTTGTCTTGAGAGTGAGGGGCAGGTGGGATCGCACGGCGGGCGGATTGAGGCAAAGCGGGAGCCGCTGATCGGGGTTCAAAAACTCGGGGTCGTCGAAGGGAGCCATCCACGATCGTTCGACGATACACACGAAACCGTTCTTACCCTTCTCCACGGTTTCGTAGCCGTGCCGTCCGAGGACCATGACCTCAGCATCTCGTGAGATGGATTCGGGAGCAGCGCTGCGTGCTAATGCTATCTCGGCATTCCGATCTGCCATCAGGTATTGATCAAGCGGCGCCATACTCGTATGCGTTTTGGCGTCCTCCGCTTGCGCCTGCCACGCCATGCTCATCACGACAACTGATGCCAGGAATGTTGATGCGATTCTCTTGACTCTTTCTCGGTTCATTAACTTCCCCCATCAAGTGTTGATTTTGCGAGGATGCACTCGCACTTCCTATAACGACATCCAACTTTTACTCCCCGCCCTCGCTGATCTCCCAACCAGCCCCGCGGAATTGTCGCTTGCATAACTTAAGAATCTACCACCAACTGCATAACTGTCGAAAACACATTTGGGAGCGAAAAAGTGCGAAGCAAAACCACCGTCGTTTGCCAAAACACTGTGCGGCCTAGTGATGTACATCAAAGCCCCAAGCCCGAAGAATGCGACTGGCACGGTCCAGACCCAAATTGCAGTTGTGGCCCGTCGTCTCCCGACGAAAAAGCCGAGCAATGCGGCAATTGTCAGACCTAGGAACCACTCCCTTGCTTCGATTCTAGGTACTGAGCGAGTTCGTTCCATTTGCGACCACACGCGCCATATCGGTGATTCGATCACTGCCGTGCCGATAATTGCGATCGCAAGATTTAGGACCAAAGCGCCTGCGGCTTGCAGCAGTTTGGCAATGCGCTGGTGACTCTGCTTAGTTTTTATCTCGGTCGGAGATGCTTTTTGTTAGCGCAGCGTTCCGGCGAAGGAGTTCGCTCGCCAGAACAGATTGTGCCGCCTCAGTAAGGGAGTTCGGATCGGCGGCTAGAGCGATCAACTCATCATCAGTCTTGGACGAATAGAGCGTTGCGAGAGTTTCGGTTTCCACAGGAAGAAGCTAGGCGAGCCACGTATTCTTGTCAACGGTGGGTCAGACTTCTGCAAACAGATGGGATGAGAAGGCCGGTCTCCGGACGGGATGCTGTACGCTCCCAAGTTATCGACGTGCTCAAGGCACAGATAAAAAGGAGACCGGCAATGAAAAAGATTAGCACCGTGGCAGTGAAGCAG
>JABCZI010000009.1 GCA_013289765.1 Acidobacteriota bacterium | reverse complement strand
CTCTGCGTCACTGCCGCGGTGCTAATCTTTTTCATTGCCGGTCTCCTTTTTATCTGTGCCTTGAGCACGTCGATAACTTGGGAGCGTACAGCATCCCGTCCGGAGACCGGCCTTCTCATCCCATCTGGTTACGCCAGTCAAACAGGTCGTGCTACGCTGGTTGCGCTGTATGAGACGCATATTGCACGTGAAGCTTACCGACTGGGCCGTACGCACGCTGGTCGTGCTGACATTCTTTGCCTACTTCGTTGCGCCCAACAGATGGATGTTCCCACTCTTGCTTGTCTGCTTTGGTGCGGTCGGTGTTTGGGCACTCTTGTACCCCGAGGGTGTTCTTGGATGGGCCAAGACTGCACACCCCAGCCTCGATGTAAATGACAGTTCGATTTGGTGGGTACCACGCTTAGTCGGGGCATTCTTCATTTTCTTCGTTCTAGTGCTGGCGCTTGCATCTCGCGGCAGTTGATAAATCCCTGTTTTCGTCAGTTACAATTCAGCGTGACATCTCAGGCTGGCAAAGCCGTGGCCCCTCGAGCCAAATGGACGATAGATGTGCGTGCTACAGTGCTCTTCGCCATCGCGGTTGTTCTCGCAGGAAATCGGGAATCTTCAAGGGCGTCGCAGTGCCGGCAGCGCTGCTTTCTGCTGAATGCCTTTGCCCTCGACTATCGTGTAGATAAAATCTCCCGGCACATCTCGCAGCACTTCGGTTTCGCCATTCGGCCAGCGAATATTCACTTCAGTCATCTTGTCGTTTGACCCCAATCCGAAGTGCAGCCGCAAATCGTTCTGGGAAAGATAGCTTGCACCACCGCGTACTTCGCTAAACTGCACGAGCGTTCCAGCCTTCACCGTGACGCGAGCGCCAATCGCAGCTTTATTGCTTTTCATCCCAACGAGCTTGAACAGCACGCGATGATTCGCGCTGTCGTTACGATTGAGCAGGAGCGACGGTGGCTCTCCCACATTCAGCACGACAATATCGACGTTGCCATCGTTATTGATATCGCCAAACGCCGCTCCCCGCCGCGATTGCGGGGGCATATCGCCCAATGCTTGCGAAACATCGTCGAAGGTTCCGTCGCGATGATTGCGGAACAACAGCATGGGTTGGCGATAAGGAGTGCCGCCGGGAATTGTATCGACCTGCGGGTAGACGTGGCCATTTGCCACGAACAGGTCGAGCCAGCCGTCGTTATCCATGTCGAAAAACGCCGTGCCCCAACTCACGAAGGGATAAGTCGGTTTCATCAACTTGGCGCGCACGCTGACATCGGCAAAATCATCTTTGCCCAGGTTGTGATAGAGAGTCGAACCTTGCTCGATAAAATTCGTGACGATCATCGACAAGCGGCCTTCATGAAGGTAGTCGCCCCAATCCACGCCCATCGAACCTTGTTGCAGACCGTCGCCGCTTAGCGCGACTCCGGCCAGCAGGCCTACATCCTCAAACGTTCCATCGTGCTTATTGCGATACAAAAAGTTCGGGCCGGCATCGTTTGCCACATAAAGATCAGGCCAGCCGTCGTTATCGTAGTCTCCCCAAGTCGCGCCCAAGCCATAGTAATGATGCGGATCGTCAACGCCGGCTTTCTTCGACACCTCTTCAAACGTGCCGTCGCCCTTGTTGTGAAACAGCAAGTCGGACTCGCCAGGCAGACCCCACGGGCCGCACTGCACCAGCACGCCCTTGAAGCGGCAGAAGCGGGGATCGTTACCGAACTGCGGCAGGTTATCGATATCGACATGAACGTAACGCGAGACAAAAAGATCCACTTTGCCGTCGCGATCGTAATCGGCCCAAGCTGCGCCGGTGCTGAATCCTCCGCCACCGACTCCGGCCTTGTCGGTAACATCTTCAAACTTGCAGTTGCCCAGATTGTGATAGAGAGCGTTGCCGCCAAAGCCGGTGACGTAAATATCCTGCAGGCCGTCGTTGTCGTAATCGGCGACGGCGATTCCCATCCCCCATCCTTTGCGAGTGAGGCCGGCCGACTTTGTGATGTCGGTGAACTTGAGGTCCGCGTCCTGATGATAGAGCGTGATCATCGGGTCGCCGCCCTGGCGATAGCGCTGAACGGTGGAACCGTTGACGGTGATGATGTCGAGCTTGCCGTCATTATCGCAGTCAATCAGCCCGACGCCGCCGCTCATTGATTCGACAATATATTTTTTATCCGGAGAAGAAATGTGTGCGACGGTGAGACCGGCCTGCTGGGCGATATCTTCGAACTTCGGGGACGATGGAGGAATGCCGGGCGCTTGAATCTTGTGCGGCGCTGGGCTGGGGGATTTGTTTGGGGCAACCTGCGCCAATGAAATCGTGGTTAGCAGCAATCCCAAAGAATACGACAGGGGAATCGTCCACACGGAAGACGCGGCTCGCATAGGAATGGCGATTATACAGGCGCGAGCGCAGAGCTAAATCTCGACTACGGAAAACCTGGGAACGCGTCTCCCAAGGAAAATGAAAAAAGTAGAGCGCAAAACAAAACGCCCCGGACTCGATTTGAGTCCTAGGCGTCTGTTGATCAGCCCTCCCCCAAGTGCTGCTCGAAAACAAGACTATCCCGGAGCGCTGACGCCGTATATGGCTCTGCCGTGCCATACCTTAGCACGAACGGGTAGGCTAGTTACGCCTTTTACTTTCAAACACTTACGCTATTACCGGGATATTACTGACTCCCACCGTCCCGAAGATGCTGCGGTAGCGCTCGATTTCAGCAGGAGGGCCGAGCGCTTTCGCATAATTGTCGGAAAGCTTCACGGCCGGATGGCCTTCAACACTGGATACTTTGCTGATGAGGCTGATGGGATCGAAGCCGGTGTCGCCGCTGGGATCGCAACCGCGGAAGTCGTTGGTGAGTAGCGTTCCCCAGCCTGCGCTGAATCGAATGCGACGACCGGGCGTCCACTTGCGCTTATCTCGGAAGTCTTCGGCGCTGGCAAAATCTGCCGGGGTGACTCCCCGGGCGAGAGTTCCTCCGAAATATGCGTGCAAGCCCAGGATGTCGTCAACATCCAGCGCGTCCGATGCAATCAAGAGTTTGTCACGGGGATCGCGGCCACGCGCCCTCAGCCATTCGATATATTCATCGCCGGCTATATACGGGTCTTTACTGTCGACTCGCTGGCCTGTCCAATCGGCAGCCCAGTCGGGTGCGCCCTCGAGAAATTGCGTAGTCCCAAAAGTATCCGGCAGCATAATGCGGAGCACACCTTCGTAAGTGTTCTGCCACAGCTCAAGAACATGGTACTGGGAAGCCTTGAGCGCTGCGTCATCAGGGGCCAACGCTGCCAGCACCATCGGGATTTCATGGGCATTCGTGCCAATCGCCTCAAGGTCATGCTTGTGGGCGAGAAAAGCATTTGAGGTTCCAGTGAAGCCGTTCCCGAGATTCGCAGCCATGGCTTCGACGACATATTCCTGCCAGAGAAAACTGTGCCGGCGGCGCGTGCCAAAATCGGCGACGCTCAAATTGGGGATGCCGCGCAAGCGCTCGATCTTGTTCCACAATTTGGTCTTGGCTCTGGCATACAGGATGTCCAGACCGAACTCGCTCAGGCGTTTCAGATTGGCTCTGGTTCGTAACTCATTGATGATGGAGAGCGAATACAGTTCCCACATGGTGGTGTTAGACCAGAGGCCATCGAAGCTGAGATGAAAGCGGCCGTCCTTAACCGAGAGCTCATAGTCCGAGAGACGGAAATCCCGTTCCAGCCACTCCAGGAAAGCCGGTTCAAAAATCCCGCGGCGGCCATAGAATGTATTGCCCGCCAGCCAGACCAGTTCCGACTTTCGGAAGCGCACCTTGCGAGCATGATCCAGTTGCTCCACTAACTCTTCGTGGGCGAACGTATCTACCGGACCGCGTGCGGAGCGATTGAATAGAGAGAACGATACTCGAGTCTTCGGGTAATGCTTCCAGATAAACTGCAGCATAAGAAGCTTGTAGAAATCGGTATCCAGCAAGGATCTTGTAACCGGGTCGAGTTCCCAGTTGTGATTATGTGCCCGCTCCGCAAAGTTCACGATCATGCATTATTATCCTCTGCTGCCGTCGTAACAAAATCAACCAAACATCAACTTTTCAGGGAATGGTCCTTATACGAACTGGAGGTCCAAATTGGCGGCGAAGAAAATGGCCAGATGCTCAGCTTCGCGCTCAATCGCAGTGCGCACCATGCGGGAGAGCCCCTCAAATGGCTCGATGCTAAGCAGTAGGTTTTTGTTTTGAAGTCGGTGAGACCAGATGCCGGCGACCGCGCCATCGATTAGCACTACCGGGGAAATCCAACCCTGATTGCGATAGACGCGCTTGTAGTGCTTTGCGCTCAATAGATGATCCTTGGCGCGATGCGCGAGTAGATAAGTGTCAAAGCTCGGCAGAAGCCGGAGGCAACTTTTTCCGCGCTTGCCGTTCAGAAAGGCCACGTCTTCACTTAGCAGAAGAGAATTCTTCTGGTCGCCAGGAATCTCTTCTAATTCGGATTTGAGAAGAGCGTAAAGCGATTTCACTTGCTGCATGGGTATGCCCGACCAGTGCGAGAAATCGGTCACCGTCGCGGGACCATAGGCGCGTAAATATTTTCGAAACAGGATGCATTGCGCTTCATTTTCCGGGATCGGCTGCGATTTCAGGTTGGGCAGCCATCGGTCTAGGCGGATGAAACTCACTTCTTTGCTTTCACCTCGCCCGTAGCAAATCAAACCCTCAGCCACGGGCACGCGCACGATGCTCCATACATTTTCCATCCAGGACCGCACGCGCTTACTGACCTTGGGCCGGACCGCAGCGGTGATGGCCGGTCTTCCTAGAGGTCCCGAGGAGAGAGCATCCATGATCAGAATGGTAAGAGCGTGGGCTTCCTCGCGAGCAATACCGAATTTCGCCATGATACGCAACGCCCCGGCCATTCGGCTGGACTTTAGGGCGGCTATGTACAGCGAGAATTCATCCGCCGGGATGAGATGAAGGGTCTGGCGCATGAGAGAGGTCTTAACCAGAGTCCGGTTCTGCCATAGCGCGGTTTCAATCTCAGGTCGGGTGAGTGCGTGGTTGCGCGCCCAAAGCTGAAGGTAGGCGGCGGACATGACTTGCGCTTGTACACCACAGACATCGCGGCAAATGGTGACGGCATCCGCGGCCGGTTCGTCGAGCAAATGATGGCGGCTCAGGCGGAAGCGCGCAATCGCTTTGCGGTCAGGGATTGAACTTTTCGGCATTCGCTATTGTAAGTGCTCTGAACGATAACCGTGATGCGGCTCCGTCCGGCGAAAGAAAAAAGACGGTTGAGCGCGGGGGGAATTGAACCTTCCTCATGGCTGCTGGCCAAAAGATTCACTCTTCCTTGATGAGTGATTCACGGGCAATCATACAGCGAAGTCTTCGTCAACCACGCTGACCAGGGTTCAACGGGCAGTTCCCCACACCTGCGGTAACTAGCTGAGGGCCGACCCCCACTGAATATTCAGTTTGACCTTATATTATGGATGTACCCGATCACCGAAGTCGCTTCACTGCTCTCAGACGTACTAGGAAACTACGTGGATCTTTCATGGTAATGACAAGCTTGAAGACTGGCCGTGGTGCCGCTCGCCGCCGATTCTGGTTGGCGATGTCGGGGTTTGTCATGGCGCTTGCGCTGCTGCCCTTTTCCTACAAAGTCGAACGTCGCCTGGAGACAGCCGTTCACATCAAGGGCGGAGAGTCCGAAAAAGTTGACCTGGAACTGGCGCAGCGTTTCCAGTCTCCGTACGCCCACCGCCTGGTTCTGGTGATCACCGGCATTCCCGACCCGGATTCAGCCAAAGGCGCAGATGCATTGGGCTTCTTAACCAGTTCATTGCGTAGCGTGCCTGGAGTGTCGGGTGCCGTATCGAGTCTGGATTGGCCAGATCCTCTGTTCACTGGGAACAATGGCGGGGCCTTGATCATCGTCGGGTTGGATCCGCACGATGAAACTGTCGAGGCGTTGGTCCCCAAACTGAGGGCAAGAGCAGACTGGATGGAAGGTCAGCTCAGGTCGCAATACCCCAATATCAAACTGGAGATTACGGGTGAAGCGCCACTGAACTTCGATCTTCGTAAGGTCAGTGCGGATGACGTCAACCATGCCGAGAAACGAGCGATGCCGGTAACTCTTGTGCTGCTGTTGCTGGCTTTCGGCAGTCTTGTGGCCGCGCTATTGCCGCTGGGAGTTGGAATGCTCTCCATCTCGATGACGATGGGTGCGGCTGCGCTACTCGCGCATTATCTGCAGCTATCGATTCTGGTGCAGAATCTGGCGACGATGCTCGGCCTGGGCTTGGGCATCGACTATGCATTGCTGATGGTGAGCCGGTTTCGCGAAGCATTGGCCGAGGGATATGATCCCTGCCGCGCTGCCGATATTGCTGCCGGGCAAGCGGGACATACGCTGATAATCTCGGCCACGACGGTTGCAATCGGATTTTCAGCGCTGCTGACTGTGCCCATCAGCGAACTGCGCTCCATCGGGATCGCTGGCCTGCTGGTAACCGTTTTGAGTGTCATGCTGTGTACATTCATTCTGCCTTGGGTGCTTGGGCTGCTCGGGCATCGCATCAATGCCGCCAGAGTGCGTCTTCCAGACAAACGACCCAAAACGCGGGAGAGCCTATGCGCGGCGAGTGAGCGCTGGGTGCGGTGGGGCAGCATCATAACCCGCCGGCCCTGGACCGCTCTGCTGGTCGCTGGGATTCCGCTACTCATCCTTGCATTTCAGGCACGGCGAATCTCTCCTGGGATTCCTGACCATAACTCGCTCCCGGCTGCAGCCGAGTCGGTGCGAGCGCTGCACACGCTTCAGGGCATGGGGCGGTCGGGTATTGTGCAGGGTCTCCGAGTGATCCTCGAGTTGCCGCCGCAGTCTCCGCCGCTCTCGCCAGCTGGCTGGCTTGCGGTCAGTCACTTGACGGAGCATTTCAAAAGCGATCCCAGAGCGGAAGAGGTCGTATCACTTCCGACCCTCACGGGAATGTCTGACACTGCGGACGCCGTCCACGATGTGCCTGAGCCATTCCGCAAGAGTTTTCTTCGCAGCAATGGCCAAGCTACCTTGCTTGAGTTGCTGCCCACCGCCACTCTCTCGCCCAACGCGCAGGTGCAATGGGTACGAGACGTGCGTTCCTCCAATGTTGCGGCGATAACCGGGGTGCCGGGCGCTGTGCTGCGCGTCGGCGGCGTTCCCGCACTCGAAGCAGATTATGACTCTGTAGTAAAAGAGCGGTTGCCGAAGGTGGTCCTTGGCGTCATATTGGGGAGCTTGCTGGCGCTCCTGATCGGGTTACGTTGTCTGTTTGCGGCTGTCAAAGCAATTCTGCTCAATCTACTCTCCGTTGGCGCTTCATTCGGTGCGTTAGTCGTCGTTTTTCAGGATGGCCACGGTAGCAAACTTTTTGGGCTCGAAGGACCGACCGGTAGCGTATACCCGATCGTGCCGATTCTCTCGTTTGCCATCGTCTTTGGATTGAGCATGGACTATGAGGTCTTCCTGGTCACCCGAGTTCTCGAAGAACGGCGGCGCGGTCTATCCGAGAAGTCGGCGGTGATCGAGGGCCTGGCGCGGACGGCCGGGCTCATCACGAGTGCCGCGGCAATTATGATTGCGGTCTTCGCCGCATTCACCGTGGGAAGCTTTCTGGTCGTCCAAATGCTGGGCTTTACGCTCGCCGTCGCGGTGTTCATTGATGCTACGGTGGTGCGGATGGTGGTCGGGCCGGCACTATTGCAACTTGCCGGCGACTGGAATTGGTGGCCCTTTGGCTTACATGGGGCCCCGGTAACGGCTGAAAAGGAGCTTGTCCATGACGGCGAAATATGACGGCGAACACCGTGGATGCTCCAGTGACAGCATAGGGCCTTGCAAGAGCCTGGTTAAGCTATGCGGTAGTGGGCTGTTTTGCGTTGTCTTGTGAATTAGGGTTTTGATCTGCGTCGGAAAAGTGGCCTAACACCGAATGTCAGAAGCACTAGCCACCCGAGCAAAAATACAATCCAAAGCAGAATGAAAATCGGTGCGCCGACAACAGAAGGCACCTTATCCAAAAACTTAGCAACTGCGCCGACTGGATAGACGTCGCGTCCGGTCGTACCAGAAAAGACCAGCCACAAAGCAAGACTGAGCCAGACAGAAGCTACAGCCGTCATCGCAAAGTGAACTCCCTTCACGCTGCCTTTCCCTCCTGTCGCTTTTCTAGCGGCGATTCGATTTATTTCACTTTCTCTCCTTGAGCGCTGGACTGGCCGATATCAAAGTCCTTGCGTCCAAGATTTGCCTTTCCCGAGCCCCCTTCAATTACCATCATCGAGGAGCCGGGCTTGCCCTGCACCGTTGCCTCCACTTGGCTCGCGGACCAAGCGCCGCCGACCTGCCGCAGCCCGTAGTAAACGAATTCCTTCTGCTGTCCCGTCCCGCGAAGCGTCTTCACCACGTGCACAGGGTACAAAATACTGCGGTCAATCCACGATGTTACCGAATCATAGTAAGTCCGGTCCTGAGAGCCGGGCATGCTCTTCAGGACAAAGCAATCCCGTGCGCCGTATTTCTCCGGCGCCAGGAGTTTCTGATTCTTCCAGAAGAACTGGCTCTCGACCATGTCTTCATAGGAGAAGTCTGTTCCCGCGAGTGGCTCGTTCCAACGTTCGAATGGCAACACGCTGGCGGCCTTCTCGCCAGGAAGTACCGTCTCGATGGTCACGTGCCCACTCACGCTCATATGCAGAAGAAGAGTCGTCTTCTCTGAGCCAGGCCCCGAGATTTCGCATAGCAGACGCAGACCATCGGGAAACCAGCGAGCCTTGCCGACAAACTTGTAGCTCGTGCGCTTGCCATTGCCTTCCACGCGTGTGAGTCGCCCGGTCGCGCGGTAGTCCAATTTCTCAATACGCTGGCGCGAGCCAGTCAGCACAGTCTCCAGGTCAGGATTCGCCGCGAAGGCCCGCGACGGATGCAACAGCGACAACAGCACCAGCAAAGCGATGGACGCTTGAATCGTCCCAAAGGCACAATTCGCCCATCTGGCCCCTGGAGACCGGCCAGACTTGCGGCTGCGAGAGAGCATTGCGACGCGGCGCAGGAAGGTCATAGCTATTTATACTGCGAAAGTCCGGGGTCACGCACCGGCAGCGACAGAAAGGATAGAGGAACTAGTCATGAAAAATCAAAACTTCACTACCACCATTTCGGTGGATCAGTCTCCCAAAGAAGTTTTCAAAGCGATCAACAACGTTCGGGGATGGTGGTCAGGAGAGATCGAGGGTGACACCGCCAGGCTCGGCGCTGAGTTCACCTACCGGTATAAAGATGTGCACCGCTCCAAACAAAAGGTCACAGAATTTGTTCCTGGCAAGAAAGTGGTATGGCATGTGTTAGACAGCGAACTGAGCTTTGCGAACGACAAGAGTGAGTGGAACGATACCGATATTGTCTTTGATATCTCTGAAAAAGACGGAAAAACGGAAGTTCGTTTCACGCACGAAGGCCTGGTGCCCAAGTTTGAATGCTACGGTAGCTGTTCAAATGCCTGGGGAACGCTGATAAACGGGAATTTGCGGAAGCTGATCACGACCGGTAAGAGTCAGCCGGACGCGTTCGCATAGGAGCTCGGATCACCGGCTCCTGCGACAGAGTCAAGCATCTTGCTACAAGCATGAGCCGGCGCTGCTATGGAACCAGCCCTGATGTTTCTTCGTTCCGGCTGGGGCACGGGCAACCCTGCCATAATCCAGTTTTGGAAGAGGTTGCCGACGATTCGTTCAAGATGCAAAATGGAATGTTGACGCGCCGTTTCAAAACGCTCCTTAGCATAGGGAGCATGAATCAAGATTTTCATCCGCGAGCGCAATTCGCAGCGATGGACGTTCGGGGATACGGGAGCCGGATGAAGAACAATGGTGAATTATGAGCAGCCTCTCTAAGAAAGTGGCGATAGTGACGGGCGCGTCCAAAGGCATAGGTGGCGGGATTGCAACGGCCTTGGCCGCTGCGGGCGCGCGCGTGGCCGTGAACTATTCCTCCGACCGGGAAGGCGCCGAACGCGTCGTTCAGGCGATCACCGACAACGGAGGCAAGGCGATCGCGGTCGGGGCCGACGTGTCCAAGGCCGCAGATGTCGCGCGGTTATTCAAAGAAGTGGATTCTGCGTTCGGAAGACTGGACGTTTTGGTCAATAACGCCGGAGTATTCCGCTTTGGCTCCATCGCGGAGATCACCGAACAGAGTTTTCATCTCCACTACGACATCAACGTTCTCGGGGCGATTCTCACCGTGCAGGAAGCGATCAAGCGCTTCGGCCCTGACGGCGGGAGCATCATCAACCTCAGCTCGATCGTCGGTTCGCATCCTGTGGTGGGAGCCCTGCTGTACGCTTCCACCAAAGGCGCCATCGAAACGCTGACCAGGGGATTGGCGCTCGAACTGGCGCCGCGCAAGATACGCGTCAACGCCATCGCTCCGGGACACACAGAAACCGAAGGGAACGTGGCCGCGGGGACTTTTGAGGGTGGCGCCGGCGCCGCTCTGGCTGGGAAGACGCCGCTCGGCCGGCTCGGTCGCGTCACCGATATCGCCCCCCTGGCGGTGTTCCTGGCGTCAGACGAATCAGCCTGGATCACCGGCGAGGTCATTCGTGCCGCAGGCGGTCTTGTTGTGGCCACCTGAGGCAATGTGATGACCTCGAAGCTAGTTGGCCGCTTGCTGCTCGCTCCCTGGGGCCTCGGCTTATTCTTGCCTTGAGATTGAACGTCAACCGCAGGGCTGAGCGGATCATGCGAAAATTGACGTTGTGTTTGGAAATACTGGCACATCACGTTGAGTTCCGTTAATTTTCTCGCCACAGGAAGACGAAAGTGGAAGATCGAAGATCAACGAGGGCCGCAAATGCTGTCAATTTCATTGATCGTCATTATCCACTCCATCTGTGGTAGAACGGGCTTCAACCCTATCTGACCAAAAACACGTCCTCCGTTTACAATGAGACGCGCTGCTAGTGCCTTCAGCGTCTCTGCGTTTGCTCTCAAGATCTCAGAGGCTTGAGGTAAGAAGTCTTGAATCGTCCGTGTCCCATTGGTCCGAACCTTAATGCGTTCTCCATCTTCCAATGCCAGTTGCGCTGGAGCCGAATACATTTCTTCGGAGGCCATGCCAGCTGCCCCCAAAGTGCAAACTTTCTCGACCCCAAAGAAGCGAACCCACTGCGCTTCTTCTGCTGCCCTGCGCTCTGGATTCGGCTCCCTCGTCATGTAATAGACCGTCAGTAAATTGCCGGATACTCGGCCATCTGGAAGACGCTTCAAATTGGTGTAAATGACACCAGTGACGGGCACCTCCAGTCTTCTTGCGACCAACACATGTCCAGCTTCGTGCCAGTAGGCACGGGCGTGGTCGAGCACAATGTAATCTCGCCCTATCATTCAATGGCTGTGAGGATCAGTCCCGACGGGGAACGGGACTGACGGGACTGACCCCAATTTCTAGCGCAGCAAATTAGTGAACAATCCGCCCGTCCCCACATTCCGTCCCCACATTCCCTACATTCTTCCAATTCCTGAGGCCAACTCTTCTCAAAGGACACCCCAGCGGAGCAAGGAGGGAAGAAAGTCGTCCACAAGCTTTAGAGATGGATCCGACTTTCTGCGAACGCTCGCCCCGAACCAACACGTTGTTAAGAGTAACGCTAGTTTGGCGGAGTCTTGCGCGACGGTGCTTCCTTTCTCAATGTGAGCGAGTGAGATGAGCTCACCCAACTGCCTATCCCATACGTGTATGCCATCGGCAATTCTTTGCCCGATATCGGGCGGGATTGCTGGAGCCTCGGCAGCGAAAATCGAAAGCAATTGGAGTGGAGCTATTTCGATCATCGGCGGTTCCATGGCCAAGAACTCGAAATGATGCTTCAGTTGATCGTGCGCGCTCTCTCCCGGCGCTAGAAGCAGTGATTGATAGATAGCGGTAAATTGGCGATCGACGAGTATGGAGGCAAGTTCTTCTTTACTCCTGAAATAGTTGTAAAAAGTTCCCTTAGGCGCATTCACGGCAGCGGCGATCCGTTGAATGCTCGCTTCCGGATAACCAACTTTCTGAAACAGTTTGCCGGCTGAGAGAAGGAGCATCTCGCGGGTGTTGGTTGCTCGATGCGCGACCTGACGCTCAGCACGAGACATTCTCCGATGTGGCGACGAACCATTCGTTCATGGCTTGTCGAAACGCACTAAATTTGTGATTTCCGATCACAATAATGCTCTTACGTAAGCTGACGAAACAAATGCACCTGGGGGTGGTATTCTTGAAGCCATTCAAGATGGCCGGTCGTCTTCCGCTGGAGATTGCCGTGAATAAAACTCACACCCGCGAACAGAATCGAAATTCCGCGCCGCCGTCTGAAGCCCAAGCAAGCGCATATGGTACGCAGATGGCGAAGTATTTCACCATGAACCAACCGCCCCATGTAGCCATCGATTCTGCGGTTTCCGTCGTCCGGCCGCAAATGGCGATTACTCGGCTGATTGCACGGAGCGGCATCCCGGAGCGCACTGCGTCCATCCCTTCTGAAAAGGCCTACGTTGTTTCGGTTCATCTAAATCATGCGAATTCCGGGGATTGGGAACTTTGGACCGATGGCAAGTACACAAAGACGGGGGCATGGCCAGTGGGCGGGGTCGCAATGTGCGACCTGGAATCGAATTCGAGTATTCGAAATCCAGGCCCGATCGACTGGATCCACTACCACGTTCCGCGTGCAACCCTGGATTCCCTTACCGACGACGCCAGAATGCCCAGAGTTAAGCGTCTCCACTGCGTTTATGGAACTTCCGACCCCGCCGTCTATCACCTGACGCAACTGATCCTGCCATGCCTGAATAGGCCGGAGATGTTCTCTCAATTGTTCATGGATTCTCTGACCATGACGATTTGTTCGCACCTTGTCGCGCAGTATGGTCAGACTCCTGAAGCTATTTCGCAGTTCAAAGGCGGTCTGGCGCCGTGGCAAAGGCGCCGCGTTGTGGAATTGTTCAAGGAGCACTTGGACGGCGAAGTAAAACTGGAAACACTTGCCGAGGAATGTAGGCTTTCAGTCAGCCATTTTGCGCGATCGTTCAGGAGATCGTTTGGCACCTCCGCACATCGTTACCTGATTCTGCAGCGCGTCGAGATCGCGAAGGCCCTTTTATCGGAAACCAATAACTCGTTGGTGGAAATTGCTGCGCAGGCTGGATTTTCTGATCAAGCTGCCCTTACTCGGACGTTTGCAAACCTCGTTGGTGCGACTCCGGCAAAATGGAGGCGCGAACACTCAGGCCGCAGGATTTTCGTCGAAATATCAAAAGGGAAATCCCTTCAATCACAGGAATAGATCCCACGCTCAAATCCACTCCGGTGAAGGTGTTGAGCCAGGTTTCCCTGTAAATGCGGTATCGCCGATTTGATACTCCGCTGGAGTCTTCGCACTGAACTCAGACCTGAAGTATCTTTTCGCCCGTCTTCACTGCACCTTTGAAGCAGGAATCCACAAAAGTGGTTCATATTCTCAAGAGTGTCGTGCTCGTTTCCGGGTATGTTCCATTGCAAGTTTGAGGCTCAATGCACGATTCGCTGAAGCTCAAACCAGAGAGGACAATACTCATGAAGAAGACTTACTGGGTTGCAATCGTTGCTGCGCTGATGGGTGCGGCTCTAAATGCTGCCGCAGCGGGCCCCGTGCCGACTGGCATTAAAAACGTCGTTTTGGTCCACGGCGCATTCGCCGACGGCTCTGGCTGGGAAGCCGTCGCCAAGATCCTTGAGAAGGATGGCTACACCGTGTCGATAGCGCAGCCCCCCGAGACCTCGTACGCCGACGACCAAAAGTACACGAAGGCTGCAATCGATGTTATGGGCGGGCCGGTGGTTCTGGTTGGCCACAGTTACGGCGGATCGATCATCACCGAGGCCGGCAATGATCCAAACGTTGCGGCGCTGGTCTACATCGCCGCATTTGCGCTCGATGAAGGTGAGAGCTGCGCGTCGATCGAAACAGCGGTGCCACAAGCCTCCAAGGCATTCAAACCAGATAGCAACGGCAACTGGTGGATAGAGCAAGACCATTTCGTTGCCGACTTCGCAGCGGACATTCCAGCGGCCCAGGCTCACTTCATGGCTATATCGCAGGTGCCGATCTCCACCGACTCATTCACCCATAAGGTCACGAGTCCCGCCTGGAAGAACAAGCCGACCTTTTACATGGTGGCCAGCTCAGACCGGTCAATCAATCCCCAGCAGGAACGCATGATGGCGAAGCGCGCCAATGCAAAGACGGTCGAAGTGAATGCCAGCCACGTGGCCTACATGTCTCACCCGAAGGAAGCAGCCAAGCTCATCGAAGGGGCTGCCTCCGCACACACAAACCAGTAACTCCTCAGCCGCGCCTCCGCCGATCCTGACGATATCGGCGGAGGCGCGGATGAAAGATGAAAGTGACCGTCTCAGGAGTGCATAATGAAAGATCACATCACTATAGAAGGGCACGACGGCGTGTTCTCTGCCTATATCGCGCGACCGAAGACAGTACCGGCTCCCGCCGTTGTCGTTCTGCAGGAACTGTTCGGGGTGAACGCCGACATTCGCAAGCACTGCGATGAATTGGCGGAACAAGGTTACCTCGCGGTCGCTCCAGACCTATATTGGCGGCAGGAGCCAGGCGTCGACCTAAACGTCACCTCCGAGGCCGACTGGCAACACGGCCTTCGCCTCTATTCGTCTTATGACAGGGATGCGGGTGTAAGGGACATAAAGGACACCATCGACGCAGTACGCAATCTCCCGGAATGCAACGGCAAGGTTGCGTTGCTCGGCTATTGCCTCGGCGCGCTGATGGTCTTCATGACAGCCGTGCGCAACGACGGCATCGACGCCGCGGTCTGGTATCACGGCGCCGATACTGAGAAATATCTCGGAGAGGTCGAGGGGCTTCATGTGCCCGTTCTAATGCACCTGGCTGAGGAGGATGAGTTCATTTCCAAGGCTGCACAAGCTGCGATCAAAGCCGCACTCGCTAAAAAACCAAACGCGACGGTCTACAGCTACCCGGGTCAGAATCATGCATTCTCTCGCTATAATGGGGCGCATTACAACGCCGCGGCGGCTCACCTTGCCAACGGTCGGACGAGCGAATTTCTACATCAACAACTGAGGCGACTTTTGGTGGATTCAGAGGTTGCGGAGAGATCTTATTAGATGATAAGAAAAATCGAGGTAGAGAGGTTCACTCTGACGACTTCTAAGGCGTTCGATGAAGTAATAGCCGGTGTGAACGTCGCTATCGGTCATCCGGATATGGCTGAATTTGAGAGATCAACTCACCAAGCCCGCTCTTTTGCAGAGCTGAAAAGCGCAGTTGAGAAAGGGCTGAGCACAGTAGGGCTGATGCTGTTTATGCAGTTGGATCACGGCGCGATTCTGCGGAAAGAAACGGGCCGCGAGACTCCGAAGATGATTCGCTTCGTCATTGGCAATCCTCTCATCATGAAGGAAATGGCCAAACATGTTCCAGACGCGGGCTCCTACGCGCCGGTTACCGTCCTGGTGGATGAGCGCGGCGATGGCGTGCATCTGTCATATGACAGGATGGCGAGCCTCTTAGCTCCTTATGGGAATCGCGACGCGCTAGAGGTCGCTCGGGATTTGGATAGCAAAGTCGAGAATCTCTTACGAAATGCCGCAGGCTGAGATGCCCAAGATTCTGAGATGGTCGCGGGTGTGTTTCTGCGAAAAGGATAACGTGAGCTTAGGCTGGTGCTCAATCGTGGTCCAAGCAGGAGGCGAGTTATGACTGAATCAGCAGCGCCTGTGCGCGTCATCGAGGAAACGTCTGCGTTCTGGAGGGTTGTGTTCGACTATCCGCCTTTCAACATCGGAGACGCCAGCATATTCGAAGCTCTACAGGATCTGCTCGCCCGGATGGACGCCAGCCCGAGCCTGCGGGTCGTCGTATTCGAAAGCGCGAACCCCGAGTTTTACCTTTCCCACTTTGATTTGACTGGCAAGCTAGGGAACGTCATGACTGCTGTCGGGGCTTCGAGCCTCCCGATCCTGCTGGATACATTCGTGCGCCTCACCAAGTCCCCGGTAGTCAGCATCGCGAAGATCCGAGGCTGTGTCCGGGGCGTGAGCAGCGAGTTCGTTCTCGCCTGCGACATGCGCTTCGCGTCGCGCGAGAACACGCGACTCGGCCAGCCCGAAGTCGGAGTGGGATTGCATCCCGGAGGCGGCGGTGCGGAACGTCTCCCCGATCTAGTAGGCCGCGGCCGGGCGCTCGAAGTCATTCTCAGCGCCAATGACTTCGATGGCGAAACCGCTGAACGATACGGTTACGTCAACCGGGCACTTCCAGACGCCGAGCTGGACGGCTTCGTCGATGCACTCGCGCGCCGGATTGCCTCCTTCGACCGGCGTGCCCTCGCCGCCGCGAAGAAGCTCGTCAACCAGGTCTCGTTGCCGTCCGCCGACCAGCTCCTCGACGCCATCACCTCGTTTGAGACTGCACTGACATGGCCTGAAGCGCAGCAGCGAGTCCAGAATGTGTTGCAACGCGGACTGCAACGGGACAGCGACTTCGAAACTCACTGGCCCGAGGTACTCGGCACGCTGCTTGAAACGTAGTCAGTTCGTAGCGGTGCGCAGTGTCAACCACGCGGTCGCAAGCTTTTTAGAGTGTGTGAAAGGAGAACAAAATGAAACCTACGCAAACCAAACCCAGCATCGTTTTTTGCCACGGGCTCTGGGCCGACGGCTCGTGCTTTACCAAGCTGATCGTTCCCCTTCAGGCGGAGGGGTATGAGTGTATTGCTGCTCAGTACGGCCTCAACACAACGGCAGAGGACGTCGCCTTAACAAAAGCAACGATCGGGCGGGTCAGCGGCCCTGTCATCCTCGTCGGCCACTCCTACGGCGGCAGCGTCATCACCGGCGCCGGAACCGACGATCGCGTTGCCGGGCTGGTTTACATCTGCGCCCTCGCTCCGGACGCCGATGAGACATCGCAGACACAGCAGGCCAACTTCCCAACGACAGACGTCTTCTCCCACATCGAAGTCGTGGATGGACGTATCTGGCTTCGTCCCGAGGGTACGAAATACTTCTGCGGAGATCTTTCGGAGCAGGAACAGAAACTCGTTTGGGCGACTCAGGGCGTCCCCAAACCCGACTTGTTCAACGCGAAAGCCGGCGGAACCGCTTGGAAGTCGAAGCCAAGCTGGTACATCGTCGGCAAAAACGACCACACCGTCCACCCCGATTTGGAACGGTTCTTTGCGAAGCGCATGGGCGCCAAAGTGACGGAGGTCGCCAGCAGCCACGTCCCCATGCTCTCCCACCCGGATGTGGTGATTGATGTCATCCGTTCTGCCGCAAAAGCAGTTCAAGAAGCCAAGGCAGCAGCGTAAAGCACATTGGACACATGCCCACTCAAGTCAAAACCTGGCTTGAGTGGGCGCCCTTTCAACTATGACTACTAAGCGGTGTTCCTGGGCCAGCGCAGATAGTCCGCTGCTGGTCGAATATCACGATCGGGAGTGGGGTGTCCCCGTTCACGATGACCGCAAACATTTCGAGGTTCTCGTGCTCTCAGGCGCGCAGGCCGGATTGAGCTGGTCGCTCGTGCTGAAAAAGCGGGAAGGGTATCGCCGCGCGTTCGACAAATTCGATCCGGAGAAAGTCGCGCACTACTCCGAGAGACAGATCCAGAAGCTGATATCTGATCCGGAGATTATTCGCAACCGGATGAAGATCGAAGCCGCCGTGCGCAACGCACGCGCATTCCTCAAAATCCAGGAGGAGTTCAGGAGTTTCGATTCCTATTGCTGGCGTTTTGTTGAGGGACGGCCCAAGCTTAACCGATGGAAGTCAACGCGGCAGATTCCAGCGACTTCGCACGAATCCGACACATTCAGCAAGGACCTCAAGCACCGTGGGTTCAGCTTCGTCGGACCGACGGTCGTTTATGCGTACATGCAGGCGGTTGGAATGGTAAACGACCACCTTGTCGATTGTTTCCGTTATCGGGAGATCCGGCAGCATTAGAAGACTGGGACGTACGGGACTGACCGCAATTTCTCGGCAGCAGAATTAGTGAACGGCCCGTCGATCCCGTATACCTGTCCCCATATCACCTTCCAGGTTAAATCTGGCTTGAGTGGGCGACCCTTCGAGTTCTACAATCTCCGTAATCGGACGGAAACATCCCCACTCAACCTAAAACCGGCCCGAGTGCGCCACCAGTCCTCGCAATAACACCTTCGGGTGAACGCAGTCATGGCAACACAGAAAGGAAAATACGATGCAACTTCAGAGTGACTACTTCAATGCTTATCACAACCTAAAGCTGACGCGAGATGACAAAGGCGTGCTGGTTGCCGAAGTCCACACCAACGGCGGGCCTTGCATTATGACCGCGCAATCTCATACGGAATTTGTCGATGGCTTCTACCGAATTTCACAGGACCGCGCGAACAAAATCGTTATCCTTACGGGCGCCGGTGGGGAGTTCATTACTGACGTTGACTGGTCCTCCTTCGGCAACGCCGCTGATCCCGGCGTCTGGAGCCAGGTTCACGATGAAGGTGTTCAGGCTTTGGAAAACATAACCAACATACGCGTCCCAGTCATCGCGGCAATCGAGGGACGTGCCCACGTGCACTCAGACTACGCGCTACTTGCCAGTGTAATTGTGGCGGCGGAGGGCGCGACTTTCGAGGATGTGGCCCACTTCTCCCAGGGCGTTGCGCCCGGCGACGGAATCTTTACCACCTGGAGTTATCGCGCCGGAGCGGGACGCGCCGAGGCGTTCCTTCTCAACCCCCAACCGATCACGGCGAAAACCGCGCACGAATGGGGAGTGGTTGCCGAAGTTGTGCCGAACGGTAAGGCGCTCACTCGAGCGCGGGAATTGGCCAACTTGTACTTGAAGGCTCCCGAAGTCACCCGCCGCAATACCCGCGTACATTTCATTCAACCCTTGAAAGAACGCATTATCCGGGAAGTGGGCTATGGACTGTCGCTCGAGGGAGCGTCGGCAGCCGCTCTCGTCAAATCAATGCAAGCCAAGAGTGAACCTGTCGCTCAGAAAGAAAAGGTCGCATAAAGCGCACCGAACGTACTGGGCGTTAGGCCGGGTGGCCCATTCTAAATTTCGGGTTCTTTGCGAAATTTAGAGTGGGGATGTTGGACGCACGTTAAAACCGGGGACAGACGGGACTGACCCCAATTTCTAGAGCAGCAAAATCAGGTGAACGTCCCGTCTGTCCCCACGCTTCCGCTCGATCCGCGCAGGAGTTAGACGCTTCGACGCGATGTAGAGTCTGCGGTGATCGAAGAAACAGCGCGACTTGACGAGTCGTACACTCAGGTTCCGCTAAAGCATTTAGCCTCTTGTCAAACTGAAGCCTCAAAGATGAACGATCAACAAAGGAAGGAGCAGTATTCTGAAGTGCGAGATCGGGAGATCCGTGTGGCACTGGATCAGCATTGGGCGGCGTCCGATGCCAACGATTTTGAAACGGAGCACCGCATCTATCACGAGGACGCGGTGCTGGACTATCCGCAGTCAGGCGAGCGAACCCGCGGTCGACGCAACATACAGAACCAACGCTCTAGTCAGCCGAGCAAAAAGCGGTTTACCGTCCGACGAATCATTGGCGGCGGTGATCTTTGGGTCACCGAATTCATCCTGACTTATGACGGCAAGCCGTCCTACACCGTGAGCATCATGGAGTTCAGGGGCGACAAGGTTGCTCGGGAAACCCAGTACTTTGCGGACCCCTTCGTCGCTCCCGCATGGCGCGCTCAATGGGTCGAACGGATGGGCACATAATCTCGGCGCGAGAATTCCCTAACGACACCGCCATTTGCAGCGCGGCATGGGAAACCTGGGACAGACGGGACGTTCACCGGTTTTTGCGAATTAGAATTTGTTGAACGTCCCCTCTGTCCCCATATTCCCCTTCTACTTTCCCCGCATTTCCGGCTTCGGACGACCCACGCAAGGTAGGACGCGCCCCAGAAAGCCTTACATAATATCGCGCGCATTGGCGCGTAAGGGCGGTCCATCCTCGGTAGACAACCACTCGTCTAGTATCAGCCTTGAAAGGTTTCAATTATCCCGTATAGTTGAAGAATTCGTGGGCAACGACCATCTGTCGTCCGAATACATTGATGAGCTTTGGGAGAAACTCTATGGCCAACATGAAGCAGATTGCCCAGATGGCCCGAGTCTCTATCGGCACAGTCTCACATGTGCTCAACAATTCCGCAGGCGTACGAGAGCACCTACGAAGGCGGGTGCTTCAAGCCGTGCAAACTGCTCGCTATCAGCCCAACCAACTTGCACGTGGGTTGAGGCGTGATAAGACCGACATGATTGGAATGATCATTCCAGACATCACGAATCCCTTCTTTCCGGCTGTGGTCCGAGGAGCCGAGGACGTTGCTTTCTCAAACAGCTACCGTTTGATCCTATGCAATACCGACAATGACCATTCCAAAGAACTGGCGCACTTGAACGAATTGCACACGTATCTGCCGGCTGGTCTAATTGTGATTCCTTCCAACTTCAGCGACCTCACCGTGCAGGCGGAGCGATATCGGCGGGCTGGCACCGGCGTGGTTTGCGTGGACCGGCTTCCAAAGAATTGGAGTGGCGACAGCGTGACAGCTGATAATGAACAGGGAGCCTACGACGCGACTCGCTGTCTGGTTAAGCTAGGACACACGAGGCTGGCTACAATCACAGGACCTCTCCATCTCACGAATGCGAAGGAGCGCCTTAGCGGTTTTAAACGAGCAATGCGCGAAGTGAAGTTGCTCCTGAATCCCGAATATGTGCAGGAGACAACTTTCGACAAGCGCGGCGGCTATTTAAAGACTCTTACCCTTCTGCGTCTGCTTCCCCGGCCGACCGCGATTTTTGCCGGCAACGACATGATTGCCCTGGGGGCTCTTCTGGCAATTCGGGAGCTAGGTCTAAATTGCCCGAAAGATGTGTCGCTGATTGGTTTTGATGACCTTGATCTCGGCGAGACGACTGATCCCTCGCTTTCCTCGGTGTCGCAATCCGGATATCAGCTGGGCACAAGGGCTGCGAGCATTTTGCTCGATCGGATACAGGGGGATAAAAGTCCTGCGAAGCATCTTGTTCTGGAGACTTCTTTGGATCTGCGAAACTCCGTCGCGCCTCCGCCAAGCGGAAACAGAGTAACCAAGCCGCTGAAGAGACGGAACCGGAGGGACGGACAGGAAATCGTGCACGCTACTTCCTGAGCGATGCCGGAAGAAAATTCTCTTGCGCGCGTCCGCGTTGAAGAGCGATCCAAGTGAGATACAGGAGAGAGTTGACATCACCCTGATAGGGTTTTCTTGACAAGGCAATTGAATGGCGCGTATAAGGTTCGCTGTCAATTGAAACGTTTCAAAGAATGATTCAAGTCAGAGGCAGGGTTCGGATGCCACGGAAAGAACGTTCATTCATGAAAGCAGAAATGTTTAGAAGAAAGCGACTGGTCTTCCTGGCTGCGATCGTTTCCCTAATTGCGGGATGTCTGCAGGCCCAGCAAGGTCGCTACGTGGTTATCGATCAGGATGCGATCGGGCCCGCCGGCACCGATATGAACTCGATCCTCGTCTTCCTGCAATCTCCGAACGTCAATGTGCTTGGGATAACGGTTGTCACGGGTGACGGATGGCGAAATGAGGAGGTGGCGCACACCCTGCGGCTTCTGGAGTTAGTGGGGCGCACGGATGTGCCGGTGGTATCGGGAATGGACCGGCCGATGGTCCGGACAAAGGAGTGGACAAGCCTCTGGGAGCAGATGTACGGCAAAGTGCTCTATCAGGGCGCCTGGACGATGCCGCGGTCTTCGCATAATCCTGACGAAGTGCCCAATCTGCCTGAAGGCAATCCCACAACCAAAGCGTTGACTGAAGATGCCGCGCACTTTTTGATCCGGATGGTCCGCAAGTATCCGCACCAGGTAACGATCTACGCGGCAGGGCCGATGACTAACATAGCAGCCGCGATCATCTCTGACCCGCAGTTTGCATCGTTGGCGCAAGAGTTGGTCATCATGGGTGGAAGCATCAATCCACACACCGACGATCCCGAATATGTGAATAGCCCCAGGCATGAATTTAATCTTTGGTTCGATCCCGAGGCGTCCAGCATTACTCTTCGTGCGCCGTGGCCGAAGATTTCTGTGACTACCGTGGATGTCTCGATCGAAACTCACTTCACCCAGGAAATGCTGGCGGAAATTGGCAAATCCCACGAGCCGGCAGCCCAATACGTCGCCCGTTACACGCGCAAGCCCGGCGATTATCTTTGGGACGAATTGGCTGCGGCTGCGTGGCTCGATCCGAGCCTGATTACCCGCGAACGCTATGTGTATATGGATGTCAGCACCGATAAAGGAATTAGTTACGGAGATACGATCGTGTGGAGCGATCGTGATAAACCGGCGATCCCTTTGCAAAAAGTGCATGCGCAAATGGACGTAGATTGGCCGAGGTTTCAAAAGATGTTTGTCCAGCTTATGTCGTCCCCCACGCACAACGCACAAAATCCCCAGATGCCACGTGAGGCATCTGGGGGCGGAAAACAATAAATGCTAAACGAGATCGGGACCGGTAAGAATAACTGGGAGGCAGCTAGTCGTTCGATACGAAGTCACCAAAATGGGGGATATCACGATGCTGACTAAAAGGGCGTTACTGGGTGCGGCGTCTGCGTTTGTGCTTTTGTTCTGTCCGCAGCTATATGGTCAAGCCAACGGAAGTTTGAGCGGCACCGTCTCGGACAAGACGGGATCCGTAATCTCCGGTGCAACTGTCCGGGCCACTTCCCAAGGCACCGGGATTTCGCGCGAGGCCAAGACCGACGAGTCCGGGCACTACCTGATTCCCTTCCTGTCGGTAGCAGATTACACGATTCAAGTCGAAGCCTCGGGCTTTCAAACTACGCGACAGAAAGACGTTCGCCTGCAAGTGAATGAGTCCCGCGAAGTGAACTTTGTCCTCGTACCCGGGGCAGTCACAGAAAATGTCGAGGTCAGCGCAGACGTAGTTGCCGTGGAGACCACGAATCCCAGCCTGGGGCAAGTCATCACCTCACAGCAAGTTGCGGAACTTCCTTTGAACGGCCGTGACTTTGTGCAGCTTGCCACCTTGACGCCCGGAACCGTACAGGAAACCAATCCCACCAGCTTTTTCAACGGCGGACCCAGCAGCGAAGTCTCCGCGCGAGGGTCGTATTCGCTTTCCGTAGGCGGATCGCGGGCTCAGTCCACGGATTGGTTGCTGGATGGAAACGATAACAACGAGTTGACGGCCGGGGGCATTGCGATCCTGCCCTCGATCGATGCTATCCAGGAATTTAAAGTTCTCACTTACAACTATTCCGCTGAATACGGCACCCGGGCGGGTCCTACAGTTTTGGTGACCACGAAATCCGGATCAAACCAGATTCATGGATCGGTATTTGAGTTTTTCCGTAACACAAAACTCGACTCCAGAAGCTATTTCGCGAGTTCCAAAGAACAATTCAATCTCAATCAATTTGGATTTGCCTTGGGCGGTCCCATTATCAAGGACAAAACTTTCTTCTTCGTTGACTACCAGGGTAAGCGGCAGCGGCACGGCACGCCATTCGTCGGTTTGGTTCCGACACCGGCGATGATGGCCGGGGATTACAGTTCGGACCCGTTTGGGGTGGCACGGCCCGGTTGGGATCCTGTGACGCAGCAGCCGCGCCCTCCTAATGCCGACGGGTTAGGCAACATCTCTAATCCCTATTCTGGAACGCCATTTGAATGCGACGCTTCTGGTAACCCAATTCCAGGGGGCGCCGGTGGCCTACAGACTGGCGGGACCTTTTGCAACAAGATCCCCTCCAATATGTTCGATCCGATTGGCGCGCAAATGATCAAGCTCTATCCCGCCAGCAATACCAGCAATCCGAGTTCGCAATATAACTACACCGATGTGCCGGTGAGAAAGCTGAATGAAGACGAATTTGACATCCGGCTGGATCACACCTTTTCCAGCAAGGACTCGATCTTTGCGCGATTCAGTTACGACCAGGCCACTTCGTTTATTCCTGGCGGTGCTCCAGGATTTGCCGAACAGAACGCGTTTGCCAGCACGCAGAGCATCACCAACCACGGACGGAACGCCGCAATCTCTGAAACGCACATAATTTCCAGTAAGACCATCAACCAGTTCAATGCGGGCTACAATCGAATTTTCAATCACATTCTTTCGTTTGGGAACCGCAGTTGCGAGGCGGCGAAACTCGGAATTGAGAACGCAAACCTGGCCAGCGCGTGCGATCAATACACCGGCTTGCCTGCGGGTTTGAATCAATCAACGAAGGACTGCATCAGTTGCGGACTGACTTCCACGCAATTGTTCGGCGGCTATTATTCGTTGGGAGATCGCGCCTTCGCCCCCTTTCAGGGCGGAACTGACATCTACTCCGTCTCCGACGCGGTGAACCTGACGCGTGGCAGCCACAGCATCAGCATCGGTGGAGGCATTCGCATCAATCAGATGAACATCCTGACCAACGGTTTTCAGGATGGCTACTATCTACTCTTTGGTTCGTACACCGGTGACGCGTCAGCCGACCTGCTGCTGGGCCAGGTCGGTGGGGCCATTCACGATCAGACATTCAAAGGAGCTACCACCGGACGCCGCTGGAAGTTGTTTCGCCCTTACGTTCAGGATGACTGGAGAGTCACAAAGAATTTGACCATCAATGCTGGGCTGGCCTGGGCGCTAGTCACGCCCACCTCCGAAGCCCAGAATCGGCAAGCGAACTTCGACTTTGCGACCGGGAAATTTCTAACTCCGGGCCAGAACTCAGATGGCCGCGTAGGCGTGCAGCTTGACAAGACAGCATTTGAGCCCCGCATCGGGCTAGCGTGGAAGCCACTTGGCAGTGAGAAAACCGCGGTTCGGGCAGGATACGCGATGTTCCACGATTCTTCCTGGAATCAGGGATCGATCGGACTGTGGCAGAATCCGCCCTTCTACGCCGAGACTGATAACTTCAATGGCCTCTGCCCCTTTCAAAACGCGGCCTCCGTGAATCCGCTCGACTGTGGGCTGGCACGAAGCTTCCTCCCCGGCTTCCTCAGTCCGCCTAATCCGTACCAGTTCACCGGAACACTTCAGTCGCAGAATACCAACTTCAAAATAGGGCGAGTGCAGCAGTTCACCCTGAACATCGAGCGTCAGTTGCCGGGGAACATCGTCCTCACTACGGCATATGCGGGCTCTCGAAGTGCGCACATCCTGGTGGACGGAATTAATTTAAACGTCGCGTCACCCACCGCGTGTTTCCAAACCATCGGTGGCGTTGCCAATCCGCTCTATGATCCCAATTATCATTTGGGTTGCGGCGTGGCTACCGTTCCCTGGGGAGCTCCAACCTTCCCCGCTCCTCCGGTTATAGCCAACCTCAATGATGTTGGCGCCGCGCGATACGATTCGCTTCAAGTCAAAGCTGAGACCAAGAGCGCAAGGCATGGACTCTACGCATTGATTGGATACACCTATGCGCGCAATTTAGATTCCGGGTTTCCTGACAATGTGGGGACAAGCACTGGCGCCACCTATTGGCCGCTGCCCGGAACTCAGCACGCGGACTGGGCACTCTCGCAAGTAAATCTGAAGCACAATTTCACTGCCAGCGTGACCTACGATTTACCGTTCGGTAAAGGCAAACAGTTCGGTGGCAATTGGAGTGGGGTGACAAACGCCATCTTCGGGAACTGGGAATTGGATGTCATTGAAAGAGTCATCTCTGGATTCCCGGTCTTCGTTTATAACAGCGTGGATAACTCCGGGGTAGCCTTTAACGAGGGAGGAAATAACTGGAACAGACCGGATCAGGTTTGCGATCCTAAAGCCGGTAGTCCAACGTTAGGAAAGTGGTTCAACACGCAATGCTTTGTGGGGGCCGCTCCGGGCAAATTGGGAGATGCAAGTCGGACGCCAGTCTACGGCCCGGATTTCGTAAACACTGATTTCTCGGCGATCAAACATTTCATCCTGCCCTACCGAGAAGGCATGGGGTTGGATTTTCGAGCTGAGTTTTTCAACCTCTTCAACCACGCTCAATTTGGATTACCGAATGCAGACCTCGCAGGTTCGGCCGGAACGTTTGGGCTGATTAACACGAGCGTCAACAATCCGCGGCTGATTCAGTTTGCTCTGAAACTTAATTTTTAGTTGGGGCAGGTGCCGCGCATTGAGGGGGAAGGCGGTAATGAGTCGAGGACTCGTAGGTCTGGCGGCGTAATTTGCCAGACTTGGTGAGTCCTCACTCATTCGCCTCTTTGCCAATGCGGATTTAAAAATGAAAATCCCAAAGCTGACTATTAGCAGCCTGAATCGCTCTTTTCCTCTTGTCTGTAGTTCTTTTCTCTTTCTCGGCACGTTTGCGATCCTTTCGACTTTGCTCGCATTCGGGGACGAGTGGAAGGCCAGGCATACACTCGTTCCACCAAATGGGATCATGAATTTGTCCGAGTTGCCAGGACCGGACGAGGTTTTTTTCCCAGGTCCGGAGGATGCAGCCACCAGCGCCACTTGGCTTGAACAGCTGAAGGCGTGGCGAGCGGATCGCCGCACTCGCATTCGCTACGATGGCAGCCAATTCGAGCGGCCGGAGCTGGAGTGGACGCAGCACGTTTTTTCGCAAGTCCAACTCCTGATCTGGGACCGCGATCTCTACGATTTTGAGCACGCCCAATACACAGTTGACCGGTTCTTGGACAAGACTGAAAGCCGCATCGGACCCATCGACGCGGTACTGATTTGGCACGTCTATCCGAACCTTGGAGTCGATAGTCGCAACCAGTTCGACCTGCTTCGTGATCTTCCAGGAGGCGTTCCGGCACTCCGCGAGGTGGTGAGGCAGTTTCACAGCCGGGGTGTGAAGGTTTTTTTTCCATTCATCAAGTGGGATCAGGGAACGCGAGAGGAAGGAGAGGCGGCGGCGCTGGCAGCCTCCCAACTGTTGAACGAGATTGGGGCGGACGGAATCAACTTTGACACGCTGGAGAGTGTTCCTGCCGAGTTTCGGGAGGCCTCGGACGCTACGCGTCATCCTCTCGCTCTCGAACCGCAGTTCGAGCCGCGCGACGAATCCCTTTCATGGACAAGCATCGCCTGGAACGACTGGGTTGTCTGGGAAGGCAAACCGTACCCGTTCGTGCCCATGGTCGACAAAAACAGATGGCTTGAGGCTCGGCATGCCGTCGCGGTCACGGATCGTTTCACTCGGGACAAGACAGACAGTTTGCAACATGCCTTCTTCAACGGCGAAGGGTACGCAGTCCTGGAGAACCTCTGGGGATTTTTCTATGCCATGAATCCCAATGACGCAGAGGCTCTGTTGCGGTTTACTCGCATCGAGCGCGCGATGGCCGATAACCTTCACAGCGAAAACTGGGAGCCGCACGTGCCCACGGTACAACCGGGCGTGTTCGCCAGCAAATTTCCTGGAAAAGCGGGCGTCCTTTGGACAATAGTAAATCGCAATGAGTATGCCGTATCAGGCGAGCAACTCCGCCTGACACGCACGGAAGGAATGCACTACTACGATCTCTGGCACGGAATTGAACTCACACCCGAAGTCGAAGGTCAAGAAGCCGTTCTGAACTTCGGCTTAGATGGCCGCGGCTTCGGCGCCGTTCTAGCTTCTACCGACGCTGCGCCCGTGGGAGCGATACACGATCTCCTTGTCTATACGGCCGATCGATCGAAACATCCTCTGGCAAGTTACTCGCGAGAATGGAATCCCGTCCAACAGAGAATAGTTGAGATCAATCCCACTAAAACCGCGCACGAGGCGCCTGCGCGGATGGTCCGCGTGCCCGAGGGGGACTACGATTTTAAGGTGAGTGGTATTGAAATTGAAGGCGGCAACGATCCAGGCGTCGATGTGCAATATCCGTGGGAGCAAACCCCGCGTCGCTTCCACGATCACGGTGTGCACCTGAAGAGCTTCTTCATTGACCGTACGCCCGTGACGAATGCGGAGTTTAAAGAGTTCCTCGTCAAGAGCAACTACCGTCCCCAAGACGACCATAATTTTCTGCGTGACTGGAAAGATGGGGCCTACCCCGCGGGCTGGGAGAACAAGCCAGTAACGTGGGTCTCGATTGAGGATGCGAGAGCTTTCGCCGCCTGGGCGGGAAAGCGACTCCCGCACGAATGGGAGTGGCAGTACGCGGCCCAGTCTACTGACGGCCGACTCTATCCTTGGGGAAACAAATGGAAAGCAGATGCGGTCCCGGCTGTGGATCACGCGCGTGCGCCGCGCCCCCCGTCGAGCGCTGACGCCTTCCCCCAAGGTGCGAGCGCGGTTGGAGTTCTTGACCTCGTGGGCAATGTCTCGCAGTGGACTGACGAGTACCGGGACCAACACACGCGCGCCGCCATCATTCGAGGAGGTGCGTACTATCAGCCGCGGGGCTCGATCTGGTATTTTCCCCAGACCTATCGCTTGGATGAGCACCAAAAGTATCTTTTAATGTCACCCGGTCGAGACCGCGCCGGTACTATCGGGTTTCGCTGCGTTGTTGATGCTCAATAGAACGAAGGCTCGACATCGAGGCAGTTCGTGAAGGGCTTGATGACTGGTTGAACGTAGGAGAGGCAGTACGACAAAACGCTTCAGAGGTGTGTCGCGACAATGAGCGGATCACTGCAATCCTTGCATGGTCAGCTAAGCCCTAAATCCAGGAACGTTCCCGTCCCAATCCAGAACGCCGCCAAGCCCCGCAAATTTCTCTTGAATGTGCGTGTTACCACATACTGCCGACCATCTTTCATCTGAAGCTGATACTCCCCCGTCGCGCACGGACGAATATGCTGTACGAACGCAGCATTGACCAGCACGGATCGATGGATTCTTACAAACCCATACGGCTTCAGCTTCTCTGTGATCGCCGAAATCGACTCGCGCAGCAGATCCGACCCTGTGTCTCGCCGCAGGAGCACGTAGTTGCCTTCGGCCTCCACCACACTGACATCCCGCGGATCGATAAACAAAATCCGCCCGTTGCTCTTGATGCCGATTTTCGAACAGTACTGTCGTGTGATCGCGCTCAGATGCGGCATGAACTCGATTAGTCTTACGGCGCGCTCGCTCGCCGATCTCCGCGACGCGAAGTCCAACGCCTGGTTCACGCGCTCTTCGGAAAAAGGTTTTACGATGTAATCGACTGCGTGTCGTTCAAAAGCGGCGAGCGCATGCTCTGCATGCGCGGTGACGAAGACAACCGACGGCAGCGCCCCTTCGCAATGCTGCAGACGATTCAATAACTCCAGTCCGGAACGCTCCGGCATACTCACATCGAGCAGCATGACGTCATAATCTTCATTCGCCAGCCGCTCTTGCGCTTCGATCGCGTCATTGGCGGAGTCGAAGCGTTCCACATCGGCCCGCTCGGTCAATATCTGCGCCAAGGCACTGCGGGCCAGCGGTTCGTCATCGACGATAAGAACACGCATAGCAGATTCGGCCTCTATGAAACAGATTCTAGTTGCCGCCGCCCTTGGGGGCTGACTTGCGCCGCTCCCAAGACTGGCACACACAGCACCACCGTTGCCGTGCGGTCTTCCAAGATCTGGAACCGCAAACTGGCATCCCCGGAATACAAATACTTCAGCCGGGCTTCCGCATTGCGCAACCCAACTCCCGTTCCCGTGGATCTCCCACCTCCCACGCTGTTCCTCAACTTTACTGTGAGCGTCGCTTTCTCCGCGCTCGTCGCAATCTCCAGCCAGCCTCCCTCTCGTGAAGCGGCAATCCCGTGTCGAATCGCATTCTCCGCCAGCGGCTGCAGGATCATCTGCGGCACCAGCAATCGGCATGTGTCCGGCGCCACTATCCAATCCACTCTCAGCCGATTCCCCAGCCGCATTTTTTCCAGGTCGAGGTACTCCCTCACAAACTTCAATTCGTCCTCGAGCGGAATCAAGTCTGAACTGCCGCGGTCAAGCGCTTTGCGCAGCAAATTCGACAGCTTGATGATCATCGCCTTCGCGCACTTCGCGTCGCTGTCGACCAGGGTTGCGATGCTGTGAAGGGTATTGAAAAGGAAGTGCGGATGCAGTTGCATCTTCAAGGCTTGCAATTCGCTCGCAGCCAGCGCCTGCTGATACTCGTATCGCTCACGCTCCTCCCGCTGCAAGCGCTTTAGGTAGTTGTAGGCATGCGCCGCGACCACGATCGCAACATAGATAAAGACTTGGTCGGCAAATCCGTTGCGAATCATGTCCACCCAGGATTGAAACGACCGCGGCAGAAATTTCTGCGTCGCGTCGTCGAAGGGAGGCACCAGCGCCCACATCAGGCTGCTGTGCAGCACCACAAATGGCGCCGCACCCAGCAACCACAACAGCGCATAGCGAACCCGATGGCTCGAGTAACTGATGTACTTCCCGACCAGAAGGAAAATGGGCGGCGTCCAAAACGCCAACGCGAAGCCGCGCAGCGCCGCTCCGAATGCCAGGTCGCCCAGCCACGCCCAAAAATGTTGCCGATTAAAAGGCCGGTATTGCAGCCCCATCAGCAGCGCGAACCCGCACCAGAACGCAATCGACATCAGGTACGCCCGGGCGATTCCGCGCAGGGACGGCGATTTCATGGCGTCATTGTACTTCGTTATGCTTACAGCGGTGCGTGTAAACCAGAAAGAAACGGCGATTGCATTCCAACCTACATTTTTAAGGGACGATCATATTGTTTCTGCCGCCAAGAAGGCCGGGGGCAGTGCCAGATGCAGACCATGCACCAACCCCGGTGTAGAGTCTTATTGCCCTCGCACGAACCCGTGCGCCACGCCGCTCGCATCCACCAGATAACCGGTGATAGCTCCCGAGGGCGTGTTGGTCAGCGGAAATGTGCCTTGGCCGGGGCCGGTTCCCGCCCCGGGGGCATCGAATCTGACGATTCCTCCCGTCGCTGACCGTGCGAAGCCGTGCGCCACTCCGCTGGCATCGACGTCGTATCCCGTTACCGCGCCTGAGGGATTAATCCCCTGGACAAATGTGCCCTGGCCGGCAGCACTCCCCGCTCCAGGTATGTTGATTACAGCGAACGTGCCATTCGCAGCGCGCACGAACCCGTGCGCCGCGCCGTTCGCATCAAACGCGAATCCCGGAATCGTGCCTTGCTCGTTTACTCCCGCCGGATCGGTTCCTTGCCCCGGCCCCGTGCCCGCTCCAGGAGCATCAAAGCTCGTGATTGTTCCGTCGGACATCCGCACGTAACCGTGCAACACGTTATTCGAATCGATGGAGGGCCCAGTGAGTGTCGCCGCGGTGTTGAGACCAATCACCGATGCCGTGCCCGTGCCTTGCCCTGCGCTCGTGCCTGCTCCCAGTGCGTCGAAGATCGTGAACGTGTCATCCGGCGGCAGCAGGTAAGCGTGCGCCACCATCGCCGAATCAAAGAAGAATCCGGCGACCGTCCCCGTAGCATTGATGTTGTAACCGAACGTGCCTTGCCCCGGAGCCGTTCCCGCACCCGGCGCATCGATGATCGTGAATGTCCCAACGGCTGTGCGTTCGAAGCCATGCATAACCCCACTCGGGTCAATGGAATACCCCACGACTACACCGGCGGGATTCAGGCTGAACGCAAACGTTCCCTGGCCCATAGCCGCGCCTGCGTCCGGAGCGTCGAACGTAGTAAAACCGCCATGAGCAGAACGCAAGAATCCGTGCGCTACTCCGCTTCCGTCCATGTAATATCCAAAAGCTTGCCCCGATGCGGTGATGCCCTCAGCCAGCGTGCCCTGGCCTGCAGCTGTACCCGCACCCGGAGCTTCAAATGTGGTGATGCTCTGCGCATGCATTAAACCACATCCTAGGATGAACGAACCCATAAGCTTCCACGCGTACAATCGATTCATAACTTTTCTCCTCAGATCAGTTCGGTTGCGTTACCTTTGCAAATGGAGGTACCTGGAAATGTCGACGCTCGCCTCGCGGGAACCGCGTTCTAGCAACCAGATTTCGTCGAGCGCACCGTAGCCGCGTTGATGAGCGGATTTGGACACCTCGCAGGCTTTCGCCTCCGCCCATCGGCACACGTTGGGGCTGTCAGCGCCTTGGCAGAAGCAATAGAGCGTGTATTCGTCAAAAGACCTCGTCCCGGTGCGCACTAGATAGGCCCGGTTGCGATACGGGCTGAACCCGACCAGATACCATGTGTGGCACTGCGGGCATTCCACGCAATGGCGGATGCGGAATGACATTCACAGGAGTGTTCCGCATGCAGGTTTCCACCCGCGTGTACTCATGGCGAGATTTTGCCGAAAAATGACAAGACCGGCGAAAACAGGTGTGAGCTTACAAGCAGCAGTAACAGAATGCGGCGTCCACAGTGGCGTGTGCACGCACAATACCTCAATCGGGCAGCATATTGAGTTGTCCTGTATGAAAAACGCAAACTCTGCCGAAGAGATCTACAGAAAACCGAAGACTCACCGGGGTCGAACGATCCACGGCTTCTTGGCAAGCAGCCAAGCAAGCGCGAGCTGAGCAGGTGTCACCTTCCTCTTTTCCGCGAATTTGCAGAGCAGATCAACCAATGCCTGGTTAGCTTTACGGTTCTCAGGGTTAAAGCGTGGGATGGTGTTGCGGAAATCCGTCTTATCGACTTCGTATCTTCGTTGATCTTGCCTGTCAGAAAACCCTTACCAAGCGGAGCAAATGGAAACGAATCCGATCCCGAGCCCTTCAAGCGTCGGCAACACAACTTCTTCCGGCTGCCTCCACCGGAGCGAGTACTCGCTCTGAGGTGCGGTGACCGGCTGAACCGCGTGTGCGCGACGGATAGCGGGCCTAAGTTAAAACTCATTCCCAGGCAGCCGAGTCCGATCGCGGATACTTCCAGGTTGCCGTTTCCAAGTTTGGGTTTCTGTATTGTTTCTCCTTCGCGGTTTTTTTCCTCATCTCCAAGGCTAAGGTCAAGCATTGTGGAAGCGGTATCCTGATCCTTCCGATTCGTTGCCGATTCATTGCCTATTCCTGTCGCTCCCTACGATTTCGTGCAGATCTATTCTCGATTCAGCGCTATTCTTAATCCACGAAGGAGCAGGTCGCGATACACGCGGGAAATCAGAAGATTACAAACAAAGAGCAGTCTCCAAGCGTTGGTGAGTTGACGGGAGAACTCCGGCGCAATATGTTTTAGCTTCCCTCTTTTTTCACATACATGACCAAAACACAGAGACCAAGCCGGTTTGCGGTGATCCTTGCCTTCGGGCTGGTGTATTTATTTTGGGGATCGACTTATCTAGCGATCGACATTGCGGTGCAGACGATTCCCCCGGCGCTGATGTGCGGTCTGCGGTTTTCGATAGCCGGGGTGGTGATGCTCGCCGTGTGCGCGGCAATGGGGCGCAAGGTCTGGTATTCGGCGAAACAGATTGCGTTGTCGGCAGTGGTGGGGATTCTGTTGCTCATGGGCGGCAACCTGACGCTTTCATGGGCTGAGCTGACGGTGCCCTCGGGGTTGGCGGCTCTGATTATCGCAATTACGCCGCTCTGGTTTTTGGTGCTGGACTCGCTGCTGCTCGGCCATCATCGCATTTCGGGCCGAGGTAAGGCGGGGCTTGCGCTGGGGATTGCGGGACTGTTCGTGTTGTGTTGGCCGGAACTGCATTCGACGTCTGCGATGGGACGGCGCGAGTTCTGGGCTTCGGTGGCGCTGCTGGGTGGATCTTTCTTGTGGGCATTGGGATCGGTGCTGTCGAAGCGCTGGCAGTCTGGCATGGACGTCTTTAGTGCGACCGCATGGCAAGTAACGGCGGCGGGCGCGGCGAATTTTTTGTTTGCTTTCGCGGCCGGAGATTTCTCGCGAGCCACGTGGACCACACGCGGAGTGAGTGCGGTGCTTTATCTTGTGGTGTGCGGATCGTGGATTGGATACACGGCATACATCTGGTTGCTGGAGCACGTGCCAACATCGAAAGTATCGACTTATGCGTATGTGAATCCGGTAGTAGCAGTCTTTCTGGGGTGGCTGGTTCTGCACGAGCGGGTGGATCGCTTCATCGTGATGGGGAGCGTAATTGTAGTATTGTCGGTGATTCTAGTGACGAGTGCGAAGGTGGAGGAGAAAGAACTATCGGCGGTAGAGGCGACCGCAAATTGAGATACATCGATGGATATCGATGTATCGAAAGAGGGTGAGGCGCCGCCATGGTCGGTTATTCCTTGGGGAACTCTCTATGTCCCGGGTGATGTTCCGGGCGACAGGGGGATCGTTAGCTCAGACAGTCCGCCAAGGAGTGCGTCGAGAATTCGCAGCATTTCGCGCGAGGCACCGGCGCAGACGCCGTGCGGGGAGTTTATCTCGTGGTTGATGTGCACCAGATCGCGGTAATATACGACTGAATCCGGTAGCACCACGCTTGGTGTCAGGTGGTTAAGCCACTTATTGAAGATGCTGAGGTAGTTCTGCAGGCTGTGATCCGGGTTGAATTCGAAGGTTCCTCGGCGCTGCGAAATATATCCGCTCTGGCCTTGTATTAAGCTATAGAGAACCCCTTCAAGGATGCTTCCCGCCAGGATCACGACAGTCTTCTCATTCTCAGCCGCCGCTGCGGACAAGAGCTCCTGCAGATCCCTGACGAGGATTTCGCGGTGGCGCGTACTATTAGATGGGATGAAGTCAAAGTGCGGGTTTCTCAGATGGGTACACTGATCGCAAATAGACTTCAGGGTATCTGTCATCGGACGACCGTTGCAGAACCAGGTTCGAATAGCCTGGCGCAGTTTTCTCCTCGAACTTCAATACCTGGTAGAACGAGCCGCCCCGGAACAGAAGGAAGCCAGGCTTGCCAGCTTGTAGGTCGTTAAAAAACGTAAAGTTACGCAGTCCGACTAGTGATAGCGGAACCCACCTTTGATTAGTCTCGAAGTGGATCAATCCTCGGCAATTCTCAGAGTCGGGAGATTCCCACGTCTTCACGAGACCGACTTGGGGTCTAGAGTCGCCCCACGAAGAGAGAAGTTCCTTCACGGTTTTTGTCTTTGCCTGATCGGCGTCCACATACCAGCCTTTAATAAGGCCCGGGGGCTCTGTCACTATATTGAACGTCTTCAGGATCGTTTCGCTAAGGAAAGCCTTGTCGAAGTGGAGAATTTCTGGTGCTTCAAAGAATCTGGCAACTTCGTTCGCTCCCGAGGCGAGGAGATCCGAGAAGTGCTCAACTGATGTCGCACTAACTTCTACCAACGGTGGCCCCTGAGAGCCAGTCTTCCAGAGCAGCGGAACAGTGTCCGGAACAAAATGGTTCAGGCGCGGACCGGAATACAAAAGGAGCAAATGTTGAAGGTCGCTGGAGACCGACTTTCCGAACCACACCGCGAGGGAAAGGTGGTATCCCGGACGGTTCCCAGCGTAGGCCTCGATCAGATCCTCCATGAGTGATCGCAGTCTCGCCTCGGCGCCCCTCTCCGTCAGGTTTAGCCGTGCTACGTCAGCCATGTTGGATAGTCTACTGCAAACGACAAGGGCTTATCCATTACACCCCAGCAGTAGCGATGCCCTCGTTTATAGGTTACTTTGAGGCTTCCTCGTCTTCCTCTTCGGTTAACAAGTCAACGATGTGGCCGCGGATGGCGAAGGTTTGTTTGGGTCCGCCTATCGGCTCGAAGCTCACGCGGGAGGGATTTCGTTGCCAGCTGGGAACGGGACAGGCGGCGGAATCCGCGGCAGCTTTCGTTTCTATATTGCCAGCGCGTGCGTCATCGAGCAGCTTTTTTAGAATTGGCTTGCGGCGGTTGATTTGGGCAACGACGGCATAGAGTTTCTTGCCGTCGTCAGACACGCCGCAATATGCCGCGTAGTCGCGATACCAACTGGCCGCCGAACCCGCTGCGTCGAAGTCGGGAAGGTTGATGGGAGAGATGTGTCCGGTGACGCGATCGACCAGCAGCCATCCTCCGCGTTGCCACTGCCAGTGCGGAGGGGAGGCCGATTCCTGAGGGAGGCTGTCATTGACACGGAAGGCGCGGCGGACGACGAACAGGCGGTCGGTAACTTCGTGAATTGCACCAAGGGTAAATTCCTTGAGATGAGCGTCGAGTAAAAGTGGCCGGACTTTTATAGCAAGCGGCAGAGTAAGCGGCGGAGTACTCGGCAAAGCAAGCGGCTGATCGCCTTCCGGGCCGCGGGTGGAATCGGGACTCAACTGAACAGGGACCCATTTCCCGAAAGTCAGGATGTGAGGTTTGGAGGCGGCAACTGCAACGGCGTGAGAGAGGAAAACAAAACCGATCAGCATCGTCCGAAATGGAACTTGCCGGTGGCGGACCATAACTTGAGGTTAAGCAGTCCCGAGGCAGAAGAACAAGGTTGGAAGTCACAAATGGTAGTTCCTATTTAAAAAGGGTTCCGAAGTGGGAAAGCCGCCGTCTCCCAATCTGCAGCATTCCTGGTTTCAGCCGGTACAAGATTGCGGTAAAATCAGCAGAAGTAATTGTCTGATGAAATTGTCTTCCGATTCCCGTCCGGTTGTAAGCCTTGAGGGACGGGCAACTCCCCAGCCAGAAACGGGTTCTGAACTAAATATGGTCAGTTTATGGCCGGCGCGGCGTCCTGCGCGGATTTTGGTGGTGGACGACCAGCCGAGTATTGCAGGGTTGATGAGCCAGTTGCTTACGATGCGCGGCTACGATGTGGTGACAGCCGCCGATGCCGAGCAGGCCCAGGCTGAAGTGCGGCGACAGGCGCCGGACTTGATCCTGTCAGATGTGCGAATGCCGGGAAAGTCAGGGTATGAATTCTGTCGCGAGCTTAAGAGCGATCCCGCCACCCGGCTCATCCCCTTCGTATTAATTACTGGATTGACCGACAGCGCCGACAAACTGCGCGGGATTGAAGCAGGAGCAGATGACTTCCTGAACAAGCCCGTGCTGGCGGAAGAACTGACGGCGCGGGTGAAGTCGCTTCTTCGAGTAAAGGAATTTACCGACGAACTGGAGACTGCAGACTCCGTTCTATGCACTCTGGGATTGAGCGTGGAGAGCCGAGACCCTTACACCGAGGGACATTGCGAGCGGCTGGCATTGCGAGCGGCGGATTTAGGGCGGCATCTGGGGCTGGATGAGGATTCCATCCTTGCGCTGCGGCGTGGCGGGTTCTTGCACGACCTGGGCAAGATTGCTGTACCGGATGCGATTCTGAAAAAAGGCAGCGATCTTACTTTTCAGGAGTGGGAGGTCATGAAGCTGCATCCGGTGACGGGAGAGAATATCTGCAAGCCGTTGAAATCCCTGCGGCTGGTGTTGCCCATCATCCGGCACCATCATGAGCACGCGGATGGATCGGGATACCCTGACGGGATGCGGGCGGATGAAATCCCGTTGCTGCCAAGAGTATTGCAGGTGGTGGATGTGTATGACGCGCTGCGAACGGCGCGGCCCTATAAGCCTGCGTTATCGCATGACCGGGCTGCGGAAACCATGCGCGAGGAAGCCCGCCAGGGCTTATGGGATGCAGAACTGGTCAACGAATTCTTCAGCATGCTGGTGGAACAACGCAGCGTGGCTTAGGGGACAGTTTCCGGTTTCGCGGTCCGTTCGTCGGATTTCAGCCTTGATGTCTGAGTTACGACGTACAATCGCAAGGATACTTTTCAGGCAACAGCTTTGAGGCTGGGGACATCTTAAGCCTTCCTTCTACTGCGGCAGGGGTTTGCGCGGGGAGATCGATCGAAAAATGACTTATAGCGTCGTCATTCCGGCCTACAACGAGGGGGAACGCCTGGCTCCCACGCTGGAGAAAGTGCTGGCATACGTGCATCAGCAGGGATGGGATGCCGAAGTCATCGTGGTGAACGACGGGTCGCGCGACAACACAGCCGATATTGTGCGGGAATTTGCGGCCAAGGA
Organism: Acidobacteriota bacterium; assembly: GCA_013289765.1. Taxonomy (GTDB): domain Bacteria; phylum Acidobacteriota; class Terriglobia; order Terriglobales; family Acidobacteriaceae; genus Sulfotelmatobacter. The sequence continues at coordinate 207,034 of JABCZI010000009.1, read as the reverse complement.
TCCTCGGCTGCGATTGGTGGAGAATCCTGGCAACCGGGGCAAAGGGTATGCGGTGCGCAACGGAATGCTGGCAGCGCGAGGCGAGATTATTGTGTTCAGCGACGCGGATCTTTCTTCGCCAATCGAAGAGATGCCGAAATTGCTGGAGGCGATAAATGCGGGTGCGGACATTGCAATCGGTTCACGGTGGCTGCGTCCTGAGCTGCAGATCCACCGGCAGTCGCTGCACCGGCAACTGTTTGGGAGAGTGTTCAACATTTTGAACCGGATTATCCTGGGACTGCGATTCAAGGATACGCAATGCGGCTTCAAGGCCTTCACCCGGAGGGCGGCGCAGACGATTCTTCCACTGCAGCTCATTGAGCGCTGGGGCTTTGACCCGGAAATCCTTTTTCTGGCTCGGAAGTTCGGCTTCCGAATGCAAGAAGTTGCGGTACGGTGGGGACATGTGGGCGGAACAAGAATTAACCCCTTGATCGATGGGGCGCGCATGTTTCAGGAAATGGTACGCATCCGTTGGAATGATCTGACTGGGAAGTACGATGGCGCCTCCGCAAAGGCCGCACGGCCGGTGGAGGCTCTAGCGAAGACTCTCCCTGAGCGGCCCGCGCCACGAGTTTAGGCCGAATTCTGTTTGGCGGTTGAAGCCGATTCGTTCACCAAATCAACCACCCTGCATCCCATCTCAGAAGTGGTAGTAGCTTTCTGGTTGTTTCGAAGCAGGTCCACGGTCCTGGCACCAGTATTTAAAACTTCTGCTACAGCATTCTCGATGCAGGCCGCTTCGCCCTCCAACTGAAACGAGTGACGCAGGAGCAATGCGACGGACAGAATTGCGCCAAGGGGATTTGCAATTCCCTTTCCGGCGATGTCGGGGGCAGAGCCATGGACGGGCTCGTAGACACCGACTGGGCCGCCGATGCTGGCGGAGGCCAGCAATCCTAGCGAGCCTACGACTCCACCCGCCTGGTCCGAGAGAATATCGCCAAACATATTTTCGGTGAGCACCACATCGAAATCTTTGGGGCGTTGCACAAGCGACATCGCAGCGGAGTCCACGTACATGTGAGAGAGGTGGACGCTGGGATAATCTTTCGCACAGCGCGTGACTACTTCGCGCCACAGGCGGGAACACTCGAGAACATTAGCTTTGTCGACGGAGAGGACTCTTTGCTTGCGCTTGGTTGCGAGATCGAAGGCGACACGAGCAATGCGTTCGATCGCCTGCTCGCCGTATGTCATGGTGTTGGTGGCTACGCGGGAACCGGGCGGGCCCTCGATTGAGCGGGGCTCTCCGAAGTAAAGTCCGCCCAGTAACTCGCGCACGAACATTATGTCGGTGCCTCGAATCAGATCGGCGCGCAGCGGAGAACAATCTTCAAGCGCCGGAAAACAAATGGCTGGACGCAGGTTTGCGTAGGCCCCGAGTTCGCGCCGCAAGCGCAAGAGCCCGGCTTCCGGACGCAGATGATTCGGATAGTGATCGTATGCGGGACTTCCCACAGCGCCGAGGAGTGCTGCCGAAGAAGACAGACAAGCTTGCAGCGTATCAGGAGGCAGTGGATCATTGACGGCAGCGAGCGCCGCACCGCCGATATTTTTGTGCTGTAGTCGAAGCTGATGGCCGAATACTTCGGCGACGGATTGCAGGACGAGGACGGCTTGCTCAGTGACTTCGGGGCCGATGCCGTCACCGGGGAGAATAGTAATTTTCAGGAGCATGAGGAAGTTAGTTTAACGGAAGGGCTTTCGCGCTGCACGATGATCTGAAACAAAACGATCTGAAACAAAACTTCCGCATCTGGAACAAAACTTCCGGGCTTGGCCCGGATGGACAGCCGAGGGCGGCTGTCCCCACACGAGTCACTCCGTTCCCACATGAGTCGTCCAGACGCTAGACGCCCCAGAGGTAGTCTTCCTGATCGTGATGCTCAGCGGAGACGGGTACCGGCAGGGAGATCGCGCTAGATTCCGCAGCCAGGGGAAAAGGCTTGGACGATTCGTAGCTTGAAGTGCTGGCAGCGGCCGCGTTCGAGAGCGGCTCAAACAGCGGAGTCGCGGAGCCCGCGGGCTTGTGAGTGTCGCGGATCAATTCCAAGAGGTGATGATCCTCGACGTGTTTGATCTTGTCGGCGAGGCGAACAAAGCGGCGATAAATGTCATCGAGCGCGCGGCGATCGAACTGATATCCGAGCTGTTCGCAACGAATGGCCAGCGCGTGACGGCCAGAGTGCTTGCCCAGCACGAGCTTTGAGTCGGGCACGCCAACGGACTGCGGCGTCATGATCTCGTAGGTAAGGGGATTTTTGAGCACGCCATCCTGGTGGATGCCAGCTTCGTGCGCAAAGGCGTTGCGTCCGGTAATCGCTTTGTTGGGCTGGACGGGCACGCCAGTAATTTCGCTCAGCATCTGACTGGCGGGAAACAGATGTTCTCCGACAATACCGGTCTCATAAGGATAGCGATCGTGGCGAACGCGCATCGCCATGACGATCTCTTCGAGTGAAGCGTTTCCGGCACGCTCGCCGATGCCGTTGATGGTGCACTCGACCTGGCGCGCGCCGGCGGCGATCGCAGCCATGGTATTTGCGACGGCCATGCCGAGATCGTTGTGACAATGAGCGGAGATGGTAACGTTCTCAATTCCCTTGACGCGGCGGCGGATGGTTGCGATCAGGTCTCCGAACTCGTTCGGTACGGTGTAGCCGACAGTGTCGGGAATATTCAGCGTGGTGGCCCCGGCTTCGACAACCGCGTCCAGCACCTGGCATAAAAATTCAGGATCGGTTCGGGTGGCGTCTTCCGGTGAAAATTCGACGTCATCACAAAGCGATTTGGCGAAAGCGACCGACTCACGGGCCTGCGCCAGGCACTCCTCTCGGCTCATGCGCAGCTTGTACTTCAAGTGAATGTCGGAGGTAGCAAGGAACACGTGAATGCGGGGATGGGCGGCGTCTTTCAAGGCTTCCCAAGCCCGTTCAATGTCTGGGCGGCAAGCGCGGGCGAGTCCGGCAATGATGGGGCGGCGGATGACCGCGGCGATTGCGTTGACGGCTTCGAAATCGCCATCGGAGGCAATGGGGAATCCGGCTTCGATCACGTCGGCGCCGAGGCGGTCGAGTTGGTGCGCCAGGCGCAACTTTTCCTGATGATTCATGCTACAACCGGGCGACTGTTCTCCATCGCGCAACGTTGTATCGAAAACGGTGATGCGAACCTGTTCCGTAACCATAACCTTCCTTCGACCACCCAGTCCTAACGAACCTAATGGGTATGCTTCATGGTACGAGGTTGTAGAATTGAAGCAAAACTTATAATTCTTCATCAATCATTAGCATTTCTTCTATGATAAGATTTGCTAATGGCTTGTGAAGTTACATAAGGAAGGAACATGGAGCTATCGCAATTAGAAGTCTTCCTGGCAGTGGCTCGAGAGCACCGCTTTTCAAGGGCAGCCGAAAAACTTTACCGCACCCAGTCCGCGGTAAGCCAGACCATTCGCAAGCTGGAAGATGAACTGGGCGAGGCCCTGTTCGATCGCTCTTCCCGCGAGGGAGTGCTTACTGACGCGGGCCAGGTGCTTTACGAGTATGCCGAACGGTTGCTGAACCTGCGCAAGGACGCCCATGACTCTCTGGTGGAATTACGCGAACTACAAAAGGGGAAGTTGTTAATCGCAGCGAACGAATTCACCGCACTGTATTTGTTACCGGTTCTGTCGGAGTTCCGGCGATTGCATCCCATGATCAAGATTACGGTGCAGCGGGCCTTGGGAAGCCGCATTCCGGATGACGTATTGCAACATAGCGCAGAATTGGGCGTGCTCTCCTATAAGCCGGAAGAACCGCGACTGCATTCGGTGGTGACCTATCTGGATGAACTTGTGCTGGTGGTGCCTCCGAAGCATCCGTTGGCGACGGCGAGCGAGGTGAGCATCCGGCAACTGGGGGCGGAGTCGTTTGTGGCGCACATTGTTTCGTCTCCCTATCGCGAAAAAGTTCTGCAGACTTTTGAGAAGTACAAGACGCCCCTCCACATGGGGCTGGAACTGCCGACACTACAAGCGATCAAACAGTTTGTTGCCATGGGTAATGGCGTGGCATTTATGCCGGAAATAAGCGTGGAGTCAGAACTGGGCAGGGGAGAACTGGTAAGAATTCCGGTGCGCGAGCTGCGAGTTCAGCGGAAACTGCGCTTGATCTATCGAAAAGAAGCGGGACTTTCCCATGCTGGCCGAGCTTTTTTGAAAGTAGCGGAAGCGGTATCGCTGGAGCGGGCGGGACGGTATCGCTTTCAGCGTGAGAGGTAGTGGGAGGCAAGCTTTCACCCCCAATGCTGCGAATTCTCGAAGCGCAGCGCGTCAGCAATCGGCGCAAGCTTCGGCGAATTGAAACGCAGCCATAGCCTCGTCCAGGTTCGGGTGAATCTCCAGAAGAGAGTCCACATTGGTAAGATCAAGGAGCTCGCGCACGATGGGACTGGGACTAGCAACCTTTAACTCCGCTTTCTGAGATTGGGCCTGGGTGTGCAGGAAAACCAATTCGCCGATGCCCGCGCTATCGATGGACTTAACTCCGCTGAGATCGATAACGACTTTGCCGCCATTTTGAAGAACTGCGCCCACTACCTGCGAAAGAGATGCGGCCTCGTCGCGATAGACAATACGGCCCTGGCAGTGAACAATCAAGATATCGCCGCGATTTCGGGTTTCCAGACTCAGTTTCAAGGTCAACTCCTTGGGTTGTGTTCCGAAGGCAGCCAGTTGATGCGGCTGCGAAAATGATTGCCGGTTCGCGTGAGCAGATTGCATGGTAATAGATAGACGCTCTGAGATGGGTTTCGGAATCATGAAATAAATGTAATTTTTAGTAGAAAGTGCCACTCCAGTACTCGTACAAATTTCAGGCATGGGGCATCCTGACTCTCCATTACACTGCATCTAACGAACTTCGCCCATTCAGGTAGAATTTGCTGCTGGCATAATTGCCAGGGAGGATCCATTTTCGTGTCGAAAACCGTTGCCGTAGTTCTGGCATTCCTGAGCTTGATGCTTTTCCCAACCGCTTCGAAAGCCCAACTCCTTCCGAGTGGAAACGTGTATGCCGGCGTAGCGTATGCCGATTCCGTTGATGTTGTGAACCGCCTAACGTTTCGGGGATGGGATGGCTCGGTAGAAATGTTCCCGTTTCACCGCTTCGCGTATCTGGGGATTGTGTTGGATGGCAGCGGAGTTTATCGAACCGGTGTGCAGCAATACAACATTGTTCTTGGGCCTCGAGTTTCCCGGACCTACGGAAAATGGCGCGTGTTTGCCCATGCCACGGGAGGGATTCAGGAGACAAGATCAAGCGGCGCATCGTTTCATCCAGTAATAGAAGACTTTGGCGGCGGGGTGGATCGCAAAATTCCTTTCAAGAATTTTTCCTGGCGCTTGCAGTTTGATTACATCCACAGCCATTTGCTGAGCGCGACCCAGAATGACTTCCGGGGTTCGACCGGAATCGTGTGGCGATTCTGACGGCGGACGGTCGTAGCAGCAGGTAGCTACGTTTGATCTCGATGCGAAACTTCTCAATCCGCTCTGGGTTGAGATGCTGAGGGGCGGCGTTTGGCACATGCTTGCCCTACGACGAATGGACTAATCCGCGACGCAAGTCGCACATCCGGATTCGCACAATCAGATTCGGACAATCAGGAAAGTTCCATGAACCCAAAGTCGCACCCGCGGGCATCCAAGGTCTTGGCTGACGTTTGGCCAACCTGGAAAGCGAGGTAGATTGATCATGCGAAAAATCGGACTCATCGTGTTTGTCCTGGCTCTACTGTCAGGGCTGGCGAGCGCGCAAATCCCCACCAGCGGCAACGTTTACGTTGGATATTCTTATTACAACACCGATCTGTCGGGAGGCCGTTCCAGCTTCAACGGGTGGACGGCATCAGGGGAAGGCAAGATCTTCCCGTTTATTGGCATTGTGGGCGAGTACACCGGCACGTACGGATCTGAAAACATTCCGCTTATCGCTTGTGCGGCGACTTTTTGTCCAACTACGAACGTCAGCCTGCACGAGCAAACTTTTCTATTCGGACCGCGCGTGTCAGTGTCGGTGGGAAAGATTCGGCCCTTTGCCGAGGTACTGATTGGAGGCGCGCATCTCAGCGCCAATAATGGCGTGGGCTCCGATACGTCGTTCGCAACCGCAATCGGCGGCGGGATCGATTACAAGATCATTCGTCCGGTCGCCTGGCGCTTGCAGGTGGATTATGTACAGACCCGTTTCTCGGGTACGCAGAACAACGTGCGGGTGTCGACCGGCATAGTAATACGCTTTTAAACATTTGCCAGTTTCGCACGCACAATGCAAAAACAGGATCCAGATGGTTGGCTGGATCCTGTTTTTATGGCCACGAAAAACCTCGCAGCGACGTCGTACACGCGAGTGCCTTATGTGTTTAGGTCTGCCAGTATTTGTGGTCTCGCAGAAAATAGTTTTCGTTCCAGTAGTTCATTGCAGTCTTCAGAAACAGCCAGCCGACGCGCAGGTGACCCATTTTCTGGAAGCGGCGATTGGTGGTATAGACTCCTCCGCGGACGATCCCGAAGCGCTTTCGTTCCACCTGCTGGCTGAGCAGGTAATCCTCGGCAAAGAGAACCCGTTCGTGAAATCCGTGCAGGCCGCGAAATTTCTCCAGATCGAAGAGCATGAACATCCCTGTCGCGAAGGGACGGTGGAGGCAGGAGAGATACTGAAACAAGTCATTGCTGGCGTAGAACAGCCTGTCGATCCAGTTACCGTCGCGGCATAGGATGTTCGTGGTCACGCAATGAAGATGCTTGCGCTGCGCCAGTTCGACGGCGCGACGCACCGTAGAAGGATGAGCCATCTCGATATCGGCATCGAGAAACAGAACGTAGGTGCTATCGGCGTGGGCGGCACCAAGGTTGCGGCCGACCGAGGGCATTCCGCCGCGAATGACGCTCACGTTCAAGCGGTCGCGGAAGCTCAACACAATTTCCGGAGTACCGTCGGTCGAGTTGGCATCAGCCACCAACACTCTCGTACTCGACATCTTCGAGTAGTCCTGCTTGGTCAGCGAAGTCAGCAAACGAGGAATCAGTTTCGCCTCGTTCTTGGCCGGAATCACGATCGTCAGTTCGCTCGCGATATTCGTGCTCGTTAAACTCATGGATTTGAACCCCCTGTTCATCAACGGTGAGATAAGTCATGCGGGAATCGACCCAGCCGCCGGCGTTGTAATAGTAAATTCCGTTTTGTTCAACCTGGAGAGCCTCGTGGGTGTGTCCGCAAAAAATGCGATTCGCATCGTGCTGGCGCGCGTAGTGTAGAGCTCCGGTGCATACCTTCGAGGACATGCGCAGCCAGCGGGTATTCATACGGTCAATGAGGCGCACGATGGGCTTGCTTTTGAAGTCGAGCTTTTGCAACTTAAGATAAAGCGAGGTACCCAGCTTGCTCAGCCGCACATTGCTAACCTGGAAACCGTCGAATTGATGACCGTGAATCGCGATGTGCCGTAAGCCGCCGTATTGCCACGCATAATGTTGGTACACACGAACGCCCACCAGATGAGACATGATGTCAGTCAGTCCGTGATCGTGATTGCCTTCGACCCACACGACCTCGATGTGCCGCTTGGGATTGGAGAGTTTGCGAATTTGACCCAGGAACTTCCAGTGCTCCTTCGTGAGGCGGGCGAAATTGAGATCGGCGAAGATGTCGCCCAGCAGGATCAGGCGCTGAAAACGAACTTCCTTCAGCAGGCAGGTGGCTTCGCGCGCGCGGCTGGTTTCTGCACCGAGGTGCAGGTCGGAGAGGATCAGCGTGTTGTAGACGGCCGGATCCATACTTCGGTTTTACCAACGTAATGTTACGGGGGGATGAAATGTGCATCAAAATTGGTGCAGCGGTAACTTGAAGGTAATCAAGGAAGCAGGGGGTTCGGCGCACGACCATCCCCGGGAATGTTGCAGCAATGTGAATGCGAAGCGGCTTTCACGTAGACTGAATTTTCTTTGAAGACTATCGGACACATTCTGGCGAAATACACCGCGTGGATACTGCATCTGCTGGGACCACTCGGAATGTGGGGGGTATTCGCCATCGCATTCGCCGACTCCGCTCTACTGGGGATGCCGGTGGACGCGGTTGTGGCGTTCTACGTTTACCAGAATCACAGGCGGATGCTCTTGTACGTGATCATGGCATCCCTGGGGTCGGCGCTGGGGAGCATCCCGCTTTACGTTGTTGGCTATTTTGGAGGCGAAAAGGTTCTTCGCAAGCGAATTTCGGAAGAACGCTTTCAGCGGATTCACCGCTCGTTCGAAGAGCACGAATTCTGGGCGCTGATGTTTCCTGGAATGCTGCCGCCGCCCATGCCTTTTAAGATTTTCGTGCTCGGCGCGGCGGTGTTTGAGATGCGCTTCCGCGATTTCCTAGCAGCGGTTTTTGCGGGAAGATTCGTGCGGTTTTTAGTACTTTCCCTGCTGACGGTATGGTTTGGTCCGCAGATTGTGGGAGTGATGGGCACGGTGGTACGGCAGCACTTTTCGTGGCTGTTGGGAGCGATCACGGGAGGAGTGCTGGTGTGGCTGCTGATGCGGCGCAGTCGAAGGCGCGGAACGGCACTTTAGTTCAGGCAATCGGAATTTTTCCGCACGGGACGAAAAGCCTCGCTGCCCTGGGCGGACAGCCGAGGGCGGCTCTCCCCACATGATTTTCTGTACATGATTTTCTGTTGGCGATTCTCTTACGCAGCTGCGATTTGGTCGGGGGATGACTTGTGCATCCAGCCGGCGAGAGCGTGCAGAAAGACTGGTATTCCGAAAAAGGCGACGGAGAAGAAGAGATCGCTTTCGACGGTGCCGCGGAAAAATGGCAGACCGGCGGCGTAGGACATCATCAGGCCCGAGAAGGTCTTCGGATACATTTGCCAGGCGGCCCACACCGCAAAATTACTGATCAGGAAAAATGAAACTGAACTGGCGAGGGCTGCGCCCAGTACACGCACCGGCCCGGATTTTTCGCGCAGATTCGTTCCAAGCCACAGAATCGCTGCATACCAGGCGAAAGTGACCAGGTGGTCCCAAGAGAGGATGGACGAGTAGATAAACTTCGTGAGGACAACGTCAGTCGCCGCGAACAGCACCAGAGGTACCCACATCTGACGCCGCGAGCCACGGGCGCCAAAAAACAGCAGCGAGGCCGCCACCGGCGTGAAGTGCCACGCGTGCGGCAGAATGTTGAAGGGACCCGCGAACGGCAGGAAGCGGACTGCGATAGCCAATAAGACGAATAAGTAAGCCAGCATGAAGCACCTCAGGAAGCAAATATTATTCTGGGCGCGGGGAGCCGGGTACGTCAAGGGGCGATGCGGCAGCCGGTAGTGGCTGAAATGCGAATTCAGCCACTGCTCGGAGCCGTCGGGCGTAAGCAGGCAGCCTCGCTTCGCTTGGCTGGACAGCCGAGGCGGCTATCCCCACATGAGCAGTTTCCAGAGCAAGTGCTTTACGCTCTGCGTCAATCCGGTTCGGGGAACGCTTGTTGCTTCTCGCCCGAGCCGTAAATGTCAGCGACAACGTGGAGGTTCTTGTCGAGTTGAACGCCAGCTCCCAGGGCGCGGCGCGGTCCACCTCGGGGGGTTAACAGGCTGGGCAACTGCACGAAGCGGAGATCCTGGAAGTTCACGATGTAGCCGCCTTCCGGAGCGGGGAGCGTTTCGGTCTCGGTGATGGGATATTGCGCCCAGTCCAGATAGACGCGGCCGAGATAGGACTTTTTCGCGGCGAGTGTAACCGGCGTTTCTTCCGGTTTGTAGCGAATGCTGAGATGATCTTCGGGATCAACTTCAGGGCCCAAAGAGTTCACCGGAGCGAGCACAAAGAACGCAGGCGTCTCCACTACGCCGTACCAACGGAATGGGTCCGCCATTGCAGGATAAGCGGAGGCGCGCAGCGGTTCCGCGTTTTGATACGTACGGGAGGCGAGGGCGTTAACCGCGCGCCGATGCTCGAAGTCACGAAGGCCCCAAAGCAAGACCATGGCGAAAAGAGCGAGCGTGGCGGCGACGCGGCCTCGTGGCCCGCGACTCCGGGCGCCGATCTCACGGTCGATCAGCGAGAACAAAGAAGGAACAATCAATCCCAAGAGTAGAAAGCCGAACATGATGGGCTCGAAGATGAAGACGATGTCCCACGAATACCACTTTTCGGAAAATGGCCAGAACGGACGGACGCCATAGTTGTTGGTGAAGTCGAGCAGAATGTGGCTGAGGCCGGCGAGGCAGGCGTAGAGGAAGAGCAGTCCCCAACGCGGCGGGAGGTTCGGGTCTTTTATCTTTCGTCCGCGCAGGCGCCAGATAAGGTATACGAAGAAGACGACGACCGCGGCATCGAGCGGCACTCCAAGGAACGAGTGCGTGAATCCGCGATGATGCGCGAAGGCGAAGGCCGGACCTTTGATACGGCTGAGAACGTCCAGATCGGGAGCCTCGGCAGCAAGCGTCAACGTAAGCGTGGCTAAGGCTGTCTTGCGGTTGAGTCCGGCGCGGCCCATACATGCGCCGGTTAAGAAGTGAGTGATGGGTTCCAAGAGGTCTGAAGATTCTATTTGGATATCTGTGCAATTGCCAGTCTGTCGGGATCGCTGACGAACATTACGTAGCTGGCGCGAGCAATGTCAGGGCGTCCGGCACCATAGTGATTTCCACGGGGAGTGTCCCGACTAACTCGCCATCGGTTTCGACATAGATCTTCGTGTCTGTCGCCTTCGAATCTTGCAGATACTGGCACGAGACTCGCCCGCTATAGGCCAATTCAATGCCCGGCACCTTCCAATTGCGGCGCAGCAATCCGCGAGTCACGTAAGCAAGATAGGCCAGGCGACTGGCAGTGCGGCAGACGACGACCCGCACATCGTCCCGATCCAGAGACGCTCCGGGAGCGAGTTCCTGCAACACTCCGCCGAAGTTCCGGATGCGCACCGCCATCAGTTCCGTGACGTCAGCTCGCCGCCGTTGGTCCGAGCCAGCCTCGTCGAACGCAACGGCAAAGCGGGTCATGGGATGGCTAAACCACAGCTGCCAGGCTTTCGCATAGTAAGCGGCCATTCCCATCCGCTGTTTGGTTCCGGTGTGGAGCTTGTAGAAAAGGTGCGCATCCACGCCTGCGCCCGCCGCCACCACGAAGAATCGAGTACCAGGCTTGCCGTTAAGGTCAAGGAACTCGATGCGCCCGAGAGCGACTCGGCGCGGCACGCCGGTCAACGCAGCGCGGGCCGCGCCTTTCAGATTCATAGGCAGCCCGAGGTCGTGAGCCAGCGCATTGGCGGTCCCCATGGGCAAAATCGCGAGCGCAACCGGAGTGTTCGCCAGCACCTGTAAAAGCGTATGGATGGTGCCATCGCCTCCGCAGGCAAAAACCGTGTCGCAACCAGATTGCACCGCCTGCCGCGCCTGCTGCTCGGCCGCGGCGGAAGAATCAGTGAGCGCCAGATGAGTCTCTACATTAGAGTCGCGAAGCAGCGCCGCAACCGCTTCAACCTCCGCTTGACGCCTTAAGGTTTTTCCTCCCGAATTCGGGTTGTAGAGCAGGGTGGCCTTTCGCATAGTTGGATCGAACCTGGATTGTACCTGAGTGGTTTTGGCAGCAATCATCATCCGCTTGGCAAGAATTCCGGTTTGGAATAAGCTGTGGCAGTTTGAAAGGCGTGCATCCCTGTGACCTTTCTCTCACGCCCACCGCGACAAATCGAATTCTCAGGAGGATTGACCAGATGAAAACTCTGGCGCAGTTTCTCTTCGTAGTTCTTCTCTGTCCGGGAGCTCTGGCTCAGGACCATGCTTCGGATCTCCAGTCTCACCCTGTGGTGCTGGTGAGTGGATTGAGCGATCTTCATCATCCTGTTTCGACGAAGAATACGCAGGCACAGCAGTTCTTCGACCAGGGGTTGCGGTTCATCTACGCTTTTAACCACGACGAAGCGGCGCGCTCGTTCCGACGTGCCGCAGAACTCGATCCCAAACTGGCCATGGCATATTGGGGGATCGCCGAGGCGGTGGGGCCGAACTATAACGATCCTGCCGATCCTGGCCGATACCGGCAGGCGCACGAGGCGGTACAAAAAGCCGTCGATCTCTCTGAACAAGCTTCGCCGAGCGATCGAGCCTATGTACAGGCGCTGGCAACGCGCTTTCCGGCTGATCCCAGGTCCGATCTAAAAAAAGCTGCTGAAGATTACCGTGACGCGATGCGGCAGGTGGTTAGCGAATTTCCCGACGATCTCGATGCGGCCACGCTCTTTGCCGAGGCCGGAATGAATCTGCATCCATGGGGTCTGTGGCACATCGATGGCACGCCCGAGGCTGGCACGGATGAAATCGTCTCAAGCCTCGAGTCGGTGATGAAGCGCGATCCCAATCATCTGGGCGCGATTCACTATTACGTCCACGCCGTGGAGGCGTCTCCGACTCCCGAGCGCGCGCTGGCTGGAGCGAACAAACTGGCAGCGCTGGCGCCAGGTGCAGGTCACATCGTGCACATGCCCGCGCATATCTACATTCGAACCGGCGACTACGAAGCCGCGGTGAAGACGAACGAGCAGGCCGCTGACGTGGATCGCGCCTACATCAAGTCCAGCGGGGTGCAGGGCATCTATCCGATGATGTATTACAGCCATAACCTGCATTTCATCGCCATGTGCGCGGCGATGAATGGCAACTATGCGGAATCGAGAAAGAATGCCGATCTGCTGGTGGAGAATGTTGGCAGGCATGTGAAAAATATGCCTCCGCTCGAGGGCTTCATGACGATTCCGATGGCAGTGGAGATTCGGTTTCATCATTGGAATGAAATCCTGAAGATGCTGCCGCCCGATTCCTCCATGAAGACCGCGACAGTATTCTGGCACTTCGGACGCGGTCTGGCGCTGGCTGGCACGGGCAAGGTGACGGAAGCAGAAAATGAGTACAAGATTGTTTCCGACGCGGAAGCGGCCACGCCCCCCGATGTGATCTTCACCATGCCAATCAATAACAAGGCGAAGGACATTATGAAGATCGCAGAAGATGTTCTTGGAGCGAGGATCGCGGTGGCGAAAAAAGATAACGGGAGCGCTATCGCCATGCTGCGTGATGCCGTGGCTCTGCAGGACACTCTCAAGTATGGGGAACCGCCTGACTGGTTCTTCCCGGTTCGAGAATCGCTGGGGGCAATTATGTTGATGAACGGCGACGCGACCGGTGCTGAAAAAGTCTTCCGCGACGATCTCGATCGGAATCTGCGGAATCCGCGGTCGCTGTGGGGATTGCATCAGGCCTTGCTGCAGCAGAAGCGTGGGTATGATGCGGGATTCGTCCAGAAGCAGTTTGAGAGTTCGTGGCGCGGCGCCTCGGGAACTCTAAAACTAGACGACTTGGTGTAAGCATCGAAGCGTGTTGGAAAACAACTCACGTAGGGACAGCCGCCTCGGCTGTCCCTCCCTCCATGATTCGTTCCCGCCTATAATCTTGGCGATGCCTCCGGCTACCAAAGACAGCGAAAAAAAGATCGAATCCCTCCGCGACAAGATCCGCCATCACGAATACCTGTATTACGTCATCGATCAGCCTGAAATCAGCGACGCCGAATTCGACAAACTGATGCAGCAGTTGAAGGGTATGGAGGCGGAGCATCCAGAACTGATTACAGCGGATTCTCCCACGCAACGCGTCGGAGGCAAGCCGCGCGAGGGCTTCGTCAAGGTGCCACACTCTTCGCCCATGTTGTCGCTCGACAACACTTATAACGAGGACGAACTGCGCGCCTGGGAACGCCGCGTGCACGAGCTGACCGGGCGAAAAGATGTGGATTACGTCTGCGAGCTGAAGCTCGATGGCATGTCGCTGGCGTTGATTTATGAGGATGGCAAGCTGGTGCGCGGGATCACTCGCGGGGATGGAAGCATAGGTGAAGATGTCACGCTCAACGTGCGGACCGTGCGCTCGGTGCCGCTCTCCATTCCAAAAGAAAAACTAAAGAAGGCAGGCATCCCCCCAGATTTCGAAGTGCGGGGCGAACTGCTCATGCCGCTAGCGGCTTTCAAGAGGATGAACGAGGAGCGCGAGAGCAAAGGGCTCTCTGTCTTTGCGAATCCTCGCAACGCCACGGCGGGCACGGTTCGGCAACTTGAATCGAGAGTAACGGCGGAGCGGCGGCTGGATTATTTTTCCTACATGCTGCTGCAGAACGGCCGAACTTATTTCGACCGGCATTCCAAGACTTTGGACGCGCTGGACGCCGCCGGATTCAAGGTCAACCCGAGACGCAAGCTGGTGCATAACATCGACGAAGCGTGGGCATTTATCCGGCAATGGGAGGAGAAACGGGAATTGCTTCCGTATGAGATCGACGGCATCGTCATCAAAGTCGATCGAACTTCGTTGCAGGACGAGCTTGGGTTCACCGGCAAAGCTCCGCGCTGGGCGATTGCTTATAAATACGCGGCGCGAGCTGGAATTACAAAGCTGGAAGACATTCGCGTACAAGTGGGGCGCACTGGCAAGCTGACGCCGGTGGCGATGTTAGCGCCGGTTCTAATCGGCGGCACGACCGTACGAAATGCGACGTTGCACAACATGGACGAGATTGAGCGATTGGGCGTGAAGATCGGCGATTGGGTGCAGGTGGAGCGCGGCGGCGATGTAATTCCGAAAGTCGCCAAGGTGATCGAGGACAAAGAGCATCCTCGCGGGACGCGCACGTTCGAGATGCCGGAGAAGTGTCCGGTGTGCGGGACGAAAGTTGTCCGCACTGAGGGTGAGGTTGACTACCGCTGCGTCAATGCGAATTGCCCGGCGAAGCTGCGCGAAACGATTCTACATTTCGCTTCGCGCGGAGTGATGAATATTGACGGCATGGGCGATGCGCTGGTGGGTCAGCTTACCGAGCGCGGCCTGGTGAAGAATGTTGCGGACATCTACAAGCTGACGAAGGTCGATCTGCTCAGCCTGGAGCGCATGGGCGATAAGTCGGCGCAGAACATTCTGGATGAGATTGAGAACTCGAAGAAGCTCCCGCTGGAACGGGTGATCTATGGCTTGGGCATTCGCATGGTTGGCGAACGAACAGCACAGTTTTTGGCTGAGCATTTTGGATCGATGGAAGCGCTGGAGAGCGCCGGGGTGGAAGAACTGCAGAATGTGAATGAAGTTGGGCCACGCATAGCAGACAGCATTGTCGAGTTCTTCAGCATCGCCGCCAATCGCAAACTGGTCGAGCGGCTCCGCGAAGCGGGGCTTACGTTAACCGGCCAGAAAAAGCAGCGCGGGACAAAGCTTGCGGGCAAGACATTTGTGCTGACTGGAACGCTGGCGCATTTTAGTCGAGATGAGGCCAAGAAGATGATCGAAGATGCCGGTGGCAAAGTCACCGGCTCGGTCAGCAAGAAGACGGATTATGTGGTGGCGGGGGCGGATGCGGGATCAAAGCTGGATAAGGCGAAGGAGTTGGGGGTGAAGGTGATTGACGAGAAAGAAATGGAGAAACTGGTGGACTGACGCAGGTTCCATTAGCCCCACTCTCCTCAGTGAGCCTCATTCTTCCCTAGCGCCGCCGTCATTCTCTTCCACGTCTCCTCCAGCGTCTCCGGCAGAATCCTTGTCTCGCACACGACCGACACGAAATTCGCATCCGCCACCCAGCGGGGCAGGACGTGCATGTGGATGTGTCCGGCGATGCCGGCACCGGCGGCTTTGCCGATGTTCATGCCGAGGTTGATGCCATCCGGGCGATAGAGTTCGCGGAGAACGGACTCCATGCGCTGCGAGAGTTCCATCATCTCGTGGGCGGCTTCCGGCGGCAGCTTGCGTAGTTCGTCCAGATGTTCGTAGGGAACGATCATCACGTGCCCCGGCGTATACGGATACATATTCAAAATGACGAAGCAGTGTTGGCCACGGTGCACGATGAGAACTTTCCGGTCGTCCCCGGCGCGTACTGCGTCACAGAACACACAGCCGGCGGTCTTCTCGGGAGCGGAGACATAAGCGTATCGCCACGGGGTCCAGAGGTAATCCATAACAAGGCAGGGTAGCAGACGGCGGGCAGCCGTGGGTACATGCGGCCATGTTTACTGAATCTGCTACTGGACGCCCGTTTGGACATCCGACTTCATGGGCTTCCACCACCACTGGTGATGCTTGCACTGGGATTCGAACTGCGGATCGCACCGGGCGTGAAAAGTGTTCTCTGCAATGGCAAGCCCCAATCCCATACCCAAGAACATGTCGGAGGACCAATGGTCTCGCGCCATGAAGCGAGCGAAGGTCACGGTAAATGCCGCGCCGTAACTCAGCACACGAGCCCACGGCTTGGGATATTCGTCGGCCAGCACAGAGGCCATGGCCCAGGTGAACATGGCGTGCCCGCCGGGAAACGAAGTGTTCAAAGCATGGTGCTTCAGAAAGTCTCCGTGACCGTTGCCCTCGTCGGGCCGTTGGCGGCCGGCAATGAGTTGCATCGGTGCATAGATCAAAAAGGTATTGATCAGGGTTTCGAGTTCAATCTCGCCAGTCTCCCTGGCGTGCCGATGCTCGGTCTTGAATCCATAAAGGTATATGCCAGCCAGCGAGCCAGCCAATCCCGCGATAGCAATGTTGGACGTGTCCTGATAGGCGGTGAAGTTGGAGTGCGAGACATTATTTTCAATGTGGCGGTCGGCGGCAAGAAATGCACCTGTGCCTATTAAGAGGATCGCGTCCCATTTCAGGTTATGTGGTTCGAACGGCGCCAGGTAAAGACGCTTCTGGTCAGCCGCAATCCGTTTGGCGCTGCGCTTGATGAGCCCTTGGTGCTCCGCACCCGCAGGAGCGTCGGGTGAAGCATCGGCAGCGGCATTATCTTCATCCGAGGTAGTGACACCAAACGACGCGACTCGAAAGTTGGGTGCCAGGACAGTCCCACGAACTTGGGGAGTAGTAAGCAATGCCGGCGTTAAAGGCGATTCCTGAGCGGCGGCACATATAGAAAACAAGGTTACTGCTAGACCTGCCAAAGCTGATTGGATAATTGGTTTGTTCAAGGTAGTGGGCTCGTGAGCGCTGAATTTCCAGAAAAGCGCATCACTTAGGATGCAAATTCAGAAAAAAAGTAAGCCATGGTTTTTACAAAACCATGCAACTTGATACGACCTAGTTACCTAAAACGGGAGGATCTGCCCGCAGCACGGACATCTGATAATTGCGTTTGACACTGTTTGAGAGGCGTTGCTATAGTCGAAGAGTTCCCTTTGGACGCGGGTTTCTGTTAAAACGTCCGGCAGCTGGGATTGTCCAAGCTCACTCGCCAGGGTGAGCCCACCACAACCAAACGACTCACTCCAGCAGTCCGCCAGGCAGGCCCCGCATCCCCCCGCACTCAGTGCGAGGTCTATCAGAGAGGCATGACTTTGTCCCACGACACCACCAACCACAACTCCGAATCCAACTCCGCCGTCGCAACCGAAACAGAACCCACGGCCACCGAGTCCACCTTAACCGAACAAAATCAGGCTCGCCCTGCAGCTGACGAATCCGCGGCAAAATCCGCACAGGATGCGATCCATTCGGCGCCCGTTGCGGAGGATAAACACGCCAGCGAAGATTTCGCTTCCGCGCTCGAAAACTTCACCACTGAGAGTGAAGAAGCCGTGGGAGAAGACCGTGTCATCAAAGGCACGGTGTTGAAACTCACCGCGACGCATGTGGTCGTCGATATCGGGACCAAGTCAGAAGGCATGTTGCCTTTGGCGGAGGTGCTCGATCACGAGGGCAAGCCGAAGGTTAAGCCTGGTGACGAAATCGAAGTAATGCGGGAGAAGGGGCAAACAGAAGAAGGTTACGTCAACCTGTCTCACCAGAAGGCGGCTCGCCTTCACGCGTGGGACGAAGTGGAAAAAGCTCACCACGAGAAGCGGCCAGTCAAGGCGATCGTCATTGAGCGCACGAAGGGTGGCTTGACGGTAGACGTTCTCGGCGCAAGAGCTTTCCTGCCCGGCTCGCAAGTGGATTTGCGGCCCATCCGCAATCTCGACGGGATGAAGGGGCAGACCCTCGAAGTCACGGTCATCAAAGTCAACAAGAAGCGCGGCAACATCGTGGTCTCGCGCAAGGAATTGCTGGAAGGTGAGCAGAACGAGAAACGCAGCAAGACCCTCGAACACCTGGAAGAGGGATCGATCCTGACCGGAGTGGTGAAGAACCTCACAGAATATGGTGCGTTCGTCGATCTCGGCGGCCTCGACGGGCTGCTGCACATCACCGATATGTCGTGGGGAAGGCTGACTCACCCGCGCGACCTGGTGAACGTCGGCGACCAGATTCAAGTCAAGGTGCTGAAGTACGACAAAGAAAAACAACGAGTTTCGCTGGGCTTTAAGCAGTTGACGCCCGACCCGTGGCTTGATGCCGAGCATCGCTATCCCGTGGGGGCTCACGTTTCAGGGCGCGTGATTAGCGTGACCGATTACGGAGCGTTCGTTGAACTCGAGCAGGGGATCGAAGGCCTCGTACACGTCAGCGAAATGACGTGGTCGAAGCGCATGAAGCATCCTTCGAAGCTGGTTAATGTTGGCGATCAGGTTGAGTGTGTAGTGCTGAATGTGAATCCAGGCGAACGCCGAATTTCCCTTGGCATGCGGCAATTGGCGGAGAATCCCTGGGACGCCCTGCACGATAAGTATCCGGTGGGCATGACGGTCGAAGGCCGGGTGCGCAATCTGACCGACTTCGGCGCTTTCATCGAAATCGAAGATGGCATCGACGGCCTGGTGCACGTCAGCAACCTGAGCTGGACCAAGCGCGTAAAACATCCCTCCGAAATATTGAAGAAGGGCGATCGCGTGAAAGCCATTGTGCTGGCCATTGAGCCGGACAAGCGGCGCCTATCGCTCGGAGTGAAGCAACTTCAGCCCGATGTCTGGGAAAGCTTCTTCGCAACGCATCACGTCGGCGATGTGATTCACGGGAAAGTGCTGCGTGTGGCCGCGTTTGGCGCATTCGTGGAAATTGCCGAAGGCGTCGAAGGCCTTTGCCACAAGTCAGAGGCGATCGATGGAAACGGTCAGCCTTTGCATCTTGAGCCGGGATTCGAGCATGATTTCAAGATCATCAAGATGAGCGCGGAAGAAAAGAAAGTAGGTCTCAGCATTCGCGCAGTCGGTGAAGAGGCTTCGCGGTCCGAAGTCGAGGCTTACAAGCAACCTGTCTCGAGCACGAGTTCAACTATCGGCGAACTCATCTCGTGGAAGCGCGCCAGCAACGAAGGCAACTGATACCCGATCTCGCCCAATCACCCATCACCATCATCCCGCCACTCTGTCATCCTGAGTGAGTAGCAGCTTCGCGATAGCGAAGCTGCTGCGAAGCCGAAAGACGGCCCTGAGCGCGCAAGCCCGCTAGGGAGTTCCTATCTCCGCCGCATTCTCACGGTTTTCACCTTCCCTGATTTGGCGTCTCGCCCCACCCTGTTAGAATCATTCGTTTGCCTTTAATCATCTGTTCTTACTGAGGACCATTCCTTTGCCCGAAACTATTTACGACATCGCAATCATCGGCAGCGGACCCGCTGGATACACCGCCGCCATCCGCGCAGGCCAATGGGGCCTGAAAACTGCACTCATCGAAAAGGACGGCTTTCTGGGTGGCACCTGCCTCCACGTGGGCTGCATCCCGACCAAGGCGCTGCTGTTCAACGCCGAACTCTGGGACCACCTGAAAGACGCGAAAGAATTTGGTATCGAAGGCGTCGACGCGCGCAAGCTGAACTGGGCCGCCGTCCAGGATCGCAAGTCGAAAATTGTCGCCAAGCACGCCAAAGGCCTCGAATTTTTAATGAAGAAGAACAAGGTCGAGACCATAAAAGGATACGGCAAGCTGACAGGCTCGGCGCAAAAGGGCGTATTCACCGTCGAAGTGATAAACGACAACAAAGCCACGCACCTGAAAGCGAAGAACGTGATTCTCGCCACGGGGTCGGAAGCTCGAATGATTCCGGGTCTGGAAGCCGGTGATCGCGTGCTGACCAATATTGAAATCCTCAGCCTGAAGGACATTCCGAAGTCGCTCGTCATTGTCGGCGCAGGAGCGGTCGGAGTGGAGTTCGCGTCGATCTATCGCTCGTTCGATTGCGAAGTGACCATTGTTGAAATGCTCCCCCGGCTCGTTCCGGTTGAAGACGAAGAGGTCTCGAAGGAATTGGCGCGCGTCTTCCGCAAGCGCGGTATTAACTTTCACACCAGCGCGAAGGTTGACAAGGTTGAGAAGACAAAGACTGGCGTCGCCGTCACCATTACGGTTGACGGAAAACAGCAGAAGATCGACGCCGAAAAAATCCTGATTGCCGTGGGGCGCAAACCGCGCACACAAAATATCGGCCTCGAGCGCACCAAAATTAAACCGGACCGTGAATTCATCAAGACCGATTCCTGGATGCAGACCGCCGAGCCCGGCATCTACGCCGTCGGCGACATTGTGCTGGGGACGCCGCAACTGGCGCACGTCGGGGCTATGGAAGCGATTGTCGCTGTGGCAAAAATTGCAGGTAAGCCGGGCAAGCCGATCAACCCCGAACACATCCCGGGCGCTACTTACTGCCATCCCGAAATTGGCAGCGTCGGGCTTACCGAAACTCGAGCACGCGAGGCAGGATACAACGTTAAAATCGGCAAATTTCCATTCACAGCGAATTCGCGTGCGTCTATCGTCGGCCAGCACGAAGGCTTCATCAAGATCGTTTCGGATGCGGATTACGGCGAGATTCTCGGCGTACACATCATCGGCCCGCAGGCGACGGAGTTGATCGCCGAAGCCGTCACCGCCATGGAACTCGAAGCCACCGTCGAAGACTTGATGTGGACGATTCACGCCCATCCGACTCTGGCCGAAGCCATGCTGGATGCGTCGAACAGCGTGTACGGGATCGCGATTAATGCATAATGGCCACGGATTTACACGGATAAGCGCTTTGGTTTGATCCGTGTGAATCCGTGAAAATCCGTGGCGAACTTAGACTTTGATTTCTCTTATCCAACTCGGCACCGTGGACTACGCCACCGGCCTGCGCCTGCAGCAGCAACTCGTCGACCTGCGCAAAGAAGAAAAGATCGGCGATGTTCTTCTGTTACTCGAACACTCTCCCGTCATCACTCTGGGCCGTAACGCGAAAGCTGCAAACGTGATCGCATCGCCCGAATTGCTCGCCCAACGCGGCGTCGAGCTTTTCGAATGCGACCGCGGCGGCGACGTCACCTTCCACGGCCCCGGCCAAATCGTCGTATATCCAATCTTCGATCTGCGCGGATTCGCTACGCCCGACGGCAAACGCAAGACGCTCGGTGTAATCGAATTCGTCCGCCGCCTCGAAGAAGTCCTGATCCGCACCTGCGCCGATTTCACCATCCCGACAAAGCGAGTGCCCGGCCTAACCGGTGTCTGGACGGATGCCGAGGCTACGAGTGCCCATGTGGGGACAGCCGCCTCGGCTGTCCAGCGAAGCGAAGCGAGCCAGCCCGCAAGAGACCGGGAAGGGCACGACTTCAGTCGTGCCGAAAAAGGTCTGGACAAAGAATCGGCTTCAGCCGCTGAGCTTCGTCCCTCGGACGCTAAACTCGCCGCCATCGGCATCCACATTTCCCGCTTCGTCACCTCGCACGGCTTCGCCCTCAACGTAAACACCGATCTCAGCTTCTTCAACTTGATCATCCCGTGCGGAATTACTTCGAAGCCGGTAACGTCGATGCGGCAAGAACTCGGCAAGCCGCTCGACCTGAACGCAGTCGCCGAATCGATCTCTCGCAACTTCGGCACAGTCTTTTCCAGCCAGATGCTTTGGGTGGATACTCTCGACGCGCTGATGGGACGAACGGTCGGGGTTCCGATGCTGGTGCCCCGCGAGTTCCGGCAACTTCATAAAGACGAGGATGGAAGTTGGGCTTAGGCCGCCATCTTGCTTTCGAGCCGCAATACCTGCACGCGGTTCCACGCCTCGCCAGCCCCGGTTTGTGCCTCTAGCCCAACTATCCTTGCTCGCGATACCATCAATTCTGGTGTGACCCGCGGTTTGACATGACTATCAAGAAAAAGAAGTCCAAGTCCAAAATAAGCTCTAACGGAAAGCGTCCGCGCAACTGGACGTCGCAGTCGAAATCCCCACTTCTCGCAAAAGGCGCGAGAAATGGGGCACCCAGGTCCCCATCGAAGACCGCGGATGCTAGCCTCCGTACCTACTCCATCCCCGACACCCGCCTGGAGCATCCCGAGCTCTCCGTAAGCCAGCGAATCGAGAAAGACAAAGATGGTACCGAGCACGTCCGCTACGAAGTCACCGGCAACCTGAACGCTCCAGTCCCGCCCATTCGGGACTCAAAATATCTTGACAAGAAGCAGTGCATCGAGATCTACCGCTACATGCTGCTCAACCGAAAAATGGAGGTCGCGCTCGAAAATCTTTACAAGCAGGGCAAGGTGGTCGGCGGAGTTTATTTCGGACTCGGCCAGGAAGCCTGCTCCTGCGCCTCCGCCTACGCGCTCGATAAAGACGACTGGTTCGCGCCCATGATCCGCAACCAGGGATCGCTTCTGGTCCGCGGCTTCCGCGCCAGCGACACCATGATGCAATACATGGCCAAGGCTGATTCGCCCACGCGCGGCCGCGACGGGACCTCGCACTTCGGCGACATCGAGAAGCGCAACATGGTTTCGCCCATCTCCATGCTCGGCGATTTAATTCCGGTGCTCTCCGGCGTCGCGCTGGGCGCGCGCCTTCAGGGCCGCAACGTCGCCGTCATGACCTACATCGGTGACGGAGGCCAATCCACCGGCGTTACCTACGAAGGCATCAACTTCGCCGCGGTGCAGAACCTCGGCCTCGTGCTCTTCGTCGAATCGAATCTCTGGGCCTACTCCACGCCGTCTGAAATGCAGTACCGCTGCAAAGACCTAGCCGAGCGCGCCATCGGATACGGCATCCCCGGCGTAATCGTCGACGGTACCGACGCCTGCCAGGTCTACGACGCCGCCCGCGACGCCGTCGAACGCGCCCACCGCGGCGAGGGCCCCACCCTGATCGAAGCCAAAATGATGCGCATGAAGGGCCACGCCATCCACGATGCCGCCGCGTATGTGCCCAAGCCCATGTTCGACTTCTGGAAAAAGCGCGACCCAATCGCCCGCCTCGAGAATTATCTGGTGAAAGAAAAAAAGTGGCTGACGGCGAAAGAAAATGCGGAATTGATCTCAGAAGTCGAGCGCGTGATCGAGGCCGAGCGCGAGATCGCCGTGAACTCGCCGATGCCGACACCCGAATCAGCCGCGGGCGGGGTGTTCTGCGAAGAGGGGTGCCACGAAATCAAACCGAAGTATGGGATGCCGAAAGTGAAGAAGGGGACGAGCCGATTCAAAGAAACCGAAGCAGCAGTGCATTTGAAGTAGATACCGGAGCAGAAGTCAATATCCCACATGATCCAAAGCGGAACCAGGAGCCGTACCCATGAGGCGATTGTGCATGACTATGGCCTCGCGTTCAGCCATACCCGCGATGAGGTCCACGACAATGCGACGGCAAGTTTGGTCCCAGTCGCCGTCCACCTGATCGAGTTCCTCACGGAATCCAGCCGGGAAAATGCTAAAGTCTTTTGCGATCGCAGCGTCGCGAAAAGTCTCATATAGGCAACGTATGACTCGTCGCAGTCCGTGTTGGTGAGTTGCAAGGCTGGGTTTGCTAATGACGTAATACCATGTCAGCTGCTTCCACATCCAAACCTCCGCTCTTAGGACAGGATCGAACCTAAGCGGGCACGCGTTCATGCTCGTAGCCTGTCTCAGCTTTATTGCATTGATATACCTGGCGATCAAGACCCCGGTCACGTGTCGCAGAGCGGCGCGCACGTTTCGGTTACTCGAAAATGGCTCAGCAAGAGGAATGTACGTGAGAAGCTCTGCAAACCCGTCCCTTACCAATTCCCACTTTAGCTCGCGGTCCTTGTATCTTAAGCGAGAGAACGTCAAGAATCGCTCCCGCTCCTGCGTGTCGTTCTTTAACCGGTCTAGCGGAATTCGCCCAGCTCGGTAAAAATCCTCTACGTCGTGCACTGCATAGGTTACGTCGTCGGCCCAATCCATTATCTCTGCTTCGACAGACCTCACGTTGTCCTGATGCCCTTGGCGGGCCCAATTGAAGACATCACGGTCCGACTCATACGAGCCCCACTTCTCTGATCGCTCCCCGCCCGCACATCGTAGCCAAGGATATTTAAGAACGCCGTTCAACGTTGCTCTTGTAAGGTTTAGACCGGGAGGATTTGAGCGTCGCAAGGCGAGGCGCGTAATGATCCGGAAAGACTGTGCGTTCCCGTTGAATCCATCTTTGATGTCGTCTTGAACTAAGAGTCGATCAAGTTCCTCTTCCGCAAGGTGTCCAAAAGGAGGGTGGCCAAGATCGTGGGCAAGCGCGGCAGCTTCGGCAATGTCCGGATCAATACCGCCGAGCGACCGTGCAACCTTCGGCTGTTCCCGAGCGAGTTTTTCCGCCGCGCGGCGAGCAAGCTGAGCAACTTCCAAGGAGTGTGTAAGGCGGTTGTGGAACACGTGCCCTTCGTGCGCGGAGATGACCTGTGTCACACCAGCGAGGCGACGGAAGGCAGAGGTATAGAGAATCCTGTCTCTATCACGCTGACCATTATTACGGTTGTCTGGTGGGCTATCCGGGTGGAAGCGCTCGTAACGAAGGTCGGATTTTTTCTTTGTCCTTTTGGATCGAGCCAAGCATCATCCTTCCGTGTCAGACGGAAGGGAATGTCGTTCAGGACTTGCGACGTAGTGTGCGCTGCTGGGATAAGAGCAGCTTCCCCTCAGAAATGAGGCGCCAAATCGCTTCTAGAACCAAGTCCCGATTCCAATCGTCATTCCCCCGATTTGCCGCGACGCGATCGACTAGCTCTAAGGGCTTATAGTCTTCGCCCGGCTGAGCGATGTCCATCACTGCCCTCTCGATTTCGCTTTCTTTTTGCAGAATCGCAGCATTCATAAATTAGACCGCCTTCAGACAGTGCGCGGGGGAACGCGCAGGTAGCAAGTACGATGCACTCTAAGGGCACTAGGGATGGAAGTCAATGTGGAAAAAAGGCCCGTGCCAACTTTTGCAACCGTAATGGGAAACTCTACAAACACCACAATGCTCTGATAAGATTTTAATACTGTTTCAGCTTCACATCAACGATCCGAGCACTCGATCCATGCCCCAACTAACCTACCTCGAAGCCATCCGCCAGGGAATCTGGGAAGAAATGGACCGCGACCCCTCTGTCTTCTGCCTCGGCGAAGACATCGGCATCTACGGCGGAGCTTTCAAAGTCACTGACGGTTTCATCGACCGCTTCGGCCCCGAGCGCGTCATCGACACGCCCATCGCCGAATCCGCCATTGTGGGCGCGGCCTTCGGAGCGTCGCTCACCGGCATGCGTCCTGTCGCCGAATTCCAGTTCATGGACTTCATCGGCTGCGCCTTCAACCAGATTTCCAACATGGTCGCGAAGACTCACTACCTCTGGGGCGCGCCTGCCCCGCTGGTCCTGCGCGGCCCCAGCGGCGGATACGTCCACGGCGGCCCCTTCCACTCGCAGAATCCGGAGATGTGGTTCGTCCACAATCCCGGACTCAAAGTAATCTGCCCGGCCACGCCGTATGATGCCAAAGGCCTGATCAAGGCCGCCATCCGCGACAACAATCCCTGCATCTTCTTCGAGCACAAATATCTCTACCGCCGGATCAAAGGCGAAGTCCCCGCCGAGGATTACGTTGTCCCGATCGGCAAAGCCAAAATCGTCCGAGAAGGCCGCGACCTCAGTATCATCACTTATGCCGCGATGGTCCACACCGCGCTGGAGGCTTCCGAGGTTCTAAAAAAAGATGGGATCGATATCGAAATCCTCGACCTGCGCACTGTCTCTCCGCTCGACCGCGAAGCCATCGCGCAAACCGTGAGGAAGACGAACAAAGTAATCATCCTGCACGAGCACTCCCGCACCGGAGGTCTCGCCGGCGAGATCGCCGCCATCATCAACGAAGAAGCCTTCGACGATCTCGACGGCCCCATCGTCCGCATCGCCGGCCTTGATTCCGCAATCCCATTCTCTCCTCCGCAGGAAGAACACTACCTGCCGAAAGTAGAAGACGTAGTGCGCGAAGCCCGGAAGCTGAAGGCTTATTAAGCTCCGAAGCACAAGAAGGACATGTGGGGACAGCCTCCCTCGGCTGTCCAACTCGCGATGCGACGCTTCCTTGGTCCAAACTAGCGCCTCACCCGCCCCATCTGCCACAATAGACCTTCCCGGAGGACATCCATGGGCAAGTTCATTCTTGGAGTCATCATTACTCTACTCGTTCTCATTCTCGGCGGCCTCGGCATGGCCATGCTGGGCTTCATCCCCACAAACGCAAATGCGATCCCGCCCCGCTGGGAGACCCGCATCGCCAATACCGCCGTCGATGCCTCCATGGAGCGCCACGCTGCTCACGCCATCAACCCGGTGCCACCCAACGATCAGAACTATATCGATGGAATGAAGCTCTACACCATGAACTGCGCTCTCTGCCACGGCGGCCTCGACCGCAAACCGGATTCCCTCTCCAAGTCCTTCTACCCACCCGCACCCAATCTAGTCGCCGACCCCCCCGACGATCCCGAGTGGCACATCTTCTACACCATCCGCACTGGCGTTCGATACACGGGCATGCCTGCTTGGGACAAAACTCTGAGCGAGCAAGATATGTGGAAGATTGCCAGCCTGCTCTCTCACTTCGACAAACTTCCTCCCGCAGTGCAGGATTACTATCAGAAAACTTTCGGTGTCTCTCCTCAACCTGAGACGAAAGAGCCCTTGAAGAAAGTTGACCACGACTAGTCTCAGTGAGGCAGGCGCTTTTCACTGCAAACCCACCCAGACGCTATAATATTCTGTTGCCTCCGGCGCTCTGTTAGAACTGTAGGCCCCCTGGAAGGAAATCATGCCGACTGACATCATCATGCCCCAAATGGGAGAATCCATTGTCGAGGGCACTATTACCAAGTGGTTGAAAAAGCCTGGCGACAAAGTTCAGCGCGACGAACCGCTCTTTGAAATCTCCACCGACAAAGTCGACGCGGAAATTCCCGCGCCTGCCTCCGGCGTCCTGCAAGAAATTAAAGTCACCGAAGGCACAACGGTTGGCGTGAATACGGTCGTCGGTACGATCTCTGTGGATGGCGAAACCTCGGCCTCGCCAGCAAAAGCTGCGCCCGCAGCTTCTGCTCCGCCTGCGAAAGAAGAAAAAAGAGAAGAGAAGAAGGCTGCGGCCACCCCAACTCCAACGCCCACTGCCAGCACTCCGCCGGTAGAAGAATCGTCAGAAGACGAGGAGGCTCGCTCTTCTCCGCTCGTCCGCAAGATCGCCCGCGAACACGGCGTCAGCCTCTCGCAAATCTCGGGCACTGGACTCGGCGGCCGCATCACCAAACAGGACATCATGGCTTTCGTCGAGCGCGGGCCGTCGGCTTCGTCCTCTGCACCCGCTCCAGTCGCTCCGCCAACACCGCCACCCAGCCCCGCTTCACCAGCCGCATCGGCGGCTCCTCGCTCTGCTCCCGCTGCCTATCCCGGTGATCTCGTTCCCTTAACCAACATGCGCAAGATCATCGCTCAGCGCATGATCGAGTCGCGCCGCACCAGCGCTCACGTCCACTGCATGTATGAAGTGGATTTCACCCGCATCGTCGCCCTCCGCGCCAAGCACAAGAACGGATTCGAGCAGCGCCACGGCGTCCGCCTTACCTTTATGCCGTTTTTCGTGCGCGCCGCCATCATTGCACTTCAGCAGTGGCCCATCATTAACGCTTCGCTCGAAGGCGACAGCATTCGATTCCATCGCAACATCAATGTCGGAATCGCCGTCGCCCTCGACTGGGGGCTCATCGTCCCCGTCCTCAAAAATGCCGGCGACCTGAACTTCCTCGGCCTGCAACGCGGCATCACCGATCTCGGCGAGCGTGCCCGCAACAAGAAACTAAAGCCTGAAGATGTCGAAGGTTCCACCTTCACCGTCACCAACCCCGGCCAGTTCGGCGCTGTCTTTGGATTGCCCATCATCAATCAACCGAACTCGGCTATCATGGGCGTCGGCGGAATCACTAAGCAGCCGCTGGTCGTCACCGACAAGGAGGGCAATGATTCCATCGCCATCCGCTCAGTCGTGCATCTCACCCTCGGCTACGACCATCGCCTGATCGACGGTGCCGTCGCAGATCAATTCATGGCACTGGTGAAAAAGACCCTGGAGAACTGGAACGAAGAGGTCGGCTGAGTCTTAGGCGGAAGGTTGTACTTTTGTGGGAGGAGTGTGTTTACACCAAGTCGAGGCATTCAGACACTCCACGGTTCCGTCGATGATCAAAGATATGCCTTGCCTGAATTTTTCCGGATTGATGATTTCCCTGGCCGCGACCGCGTCGGTCATTTCCAGTGCATTTTGTAGAAACGACATCGCCGCATCTTTCTTCTCGGTTCCCGGCTTGTTCCCCGCATTCGGTGCCAGCGCCACGTTCAACGCACCGCTCGCTCCCAGCGTGACGTCCAACGTTCCCTCCGCCACCGCTGTCCCATTCGCCTCGAGAAACGCCGGCCATGTGATTACCAGAACACCTTGAGCCTCGGTTCCATCGGCGCGATAGATTGTGTCAACCACGTCCGTCAGTGTCGGCCCGCTTTGAGGAGCCGGCGAAGCCGTCCGCGCCACAACTCTTGCGGCAGCCGGCTTCGCCGCCGGGAAACTCGTTGCCATCCCAGCCTTTGCCGCGGGACCCTCTTCAGCCGCAGCAACCCGGATGCTCGATATCAACATCACCGTCAGCGTCAAATAAATAAGCCGCCCGGTCGGGCGGCATGCCTGAAACATACTTCCTCCTCAGCTTTTCAATTCTCTCAATCCCTGACACGCCCGCGTCTCCGCCCTCTGCTCACCCTCGCTCGCACAAGAACTTCTCCACGCTCCGTACATACACCTCGGCGAAGTCCGCGGCAGGCCTTTTTCCCTCAATCAACTCCATCGCATCTTCCACTGACCATCCCATCACAGCCAACAACGCCAGCGTCATCATCGGCGCCCGGTGTACCCCGGCCGCGCAGTGTACAAGCACTTTTCTTCCTTCATCTGCCAGCGCCGTCAGCGCGAACTCCACCCCCCGGACAAACACTTCCGCAGGCTTGGGCTCGAAGTCATCATCCACGGGATTCCAGCAAACCGCAATTCCATGCGCCCCCGCCAGCGGAGTGTCGTCGAACTCGATCTGCATATCGATGATGTGCGTAATCCCAGCCCGCGATACTGCCGCCATATTCTCCGCGTTCCAGATTCCGCCTCCGACCGCGATCCGGTCGGTTACCCACGTGATGTCCATCCCCACCCTGAGCCGTCCGGCCTTTCGAGCCTTCCCCTTCAACGGAGCCTGCTGCGATTCATTCGCTGAAATCGCTTTCAACAATTCTTTCCGCCGCGATTCCAGTCGCGGCGAAACCGACAGCGCCGCGCACCTGCGAATTACTGAGGGCGGCCGGTTCGCCTCTTCCGCACCGTAGCTCTGCTTCATTCTACGGTATCCTCCTCACCCCAATCGCCGTCTACCGATCGCCGTGTTCCAAGGCCGTCTCTTTCTCCTCCTGGCCGCCGCAATCCAGGTCCTCCTTCGCAGTATCTTTCGCCGGGCTCGTCATTCCTCGAAAGTCGCTCGCCACTGGATTCGGCAAGAGATCGTCATCGCAAATCACCGGCTCCGTCGGAAGCCCCATGTGCTTCAACAACGTAAAAGCCAGCGAGTCATTCGGCGGCTTCGCGCGCGTCTCTTCTGTCGCTGGATACAATCCCACCGCTTCAAACAAATATTTCGCCGACGCCAGTTGCCCCGTCTTCGCTACCTCAATCACCTTGGCCGCGATCTCTTTCGCCGAGTTTCCCACCAGGTTGTTGATATTTTCCCGCACTCTCACCATGTCCACCGGCTTTTTCTTACCGCCCCCGCTTGTCTTGGCAGATTGTCTTGTCGTGCTTTTCTGCTTACTCTCGCTCGTACTCTTGCTCTTGCCTCGTGCTTTCTTCTTGACCATTGGCCCGCCCTCCGCAAAACTTTCCGGTCTGATTTCGAAATCCAGGTTTTCGAAATCCTGGTTTCCGAAATCCTGGTTTCCGAAATCCTGGTTTCAACCGCATGAAACCCTCATTCGCCAAGCGCCGGCCTATGTTCGCGAAGCAGCGATAACGATAACCATGACGACAATAAAAAGCGCCGCGAGAAGGTGACCGGTCCAGCTCACTCAAAAATGCAAAAAGGCTGCTATGAATGCAGCCCAAAATACGAAAGGCGCGCTTTTCAGCGCGCCTTAGAGACTATTGCTTTTTTCTTTACTGTATAAAACTATTATATCATATTGCATAGGGCAACTGTGACATTTTTTAAAATTTATTTTCCTCATCGTTTCAATCACTTGACCCGCGATGACCCCCGCTCCCCTCTTGACAACTTTTTCCACAGCCAGTTTCCGCGAGTACCAGGAACCGGATGTGGACATCCACCCCAGCTGTCCACATCCGCCCTTCACATCCCGTACATCAATCCTCATGCCGGATCTTCATTCGTTTCCGGCAACCGATCCAGCAAGTCCGCCTTGAGAAACGCCTCGCTCAGCTCGTCAATCAATTCCGGCAGTCTGCGTAGAAGTGTTCTGCGAGTGCAGTGAAGAATTCGCGCCGCCGCTTCGTGGTCGTACTCTTGCAAACATACCCGCCCAATAATCTGCCGGTCAAAATGTTCCAGTCGATCCAGGCAAGTTTCTATGTCATGCAAAAAAATTACCCGCGCTTCAAAAGTAGTCGCCGTGTAGGACGAAATTTTTGCGCGAAACAATTCCCGCCCCAGTATCGACGGCACCCGTCCCGCTTCCAGAGACCATCTCATGTAGCGCCGAAGCATCTCCATGGTTTTCTTTCGATAGAGCCATATGTCAGGATCGCGATCCCAGTCGTGCCCCACTTCCTCCGGAAGCTGTCCGCCTTGCGTGGCGCCAGGTCGCACCGGAAAATTGTGCAGTGGTAATTCTTCCCCTGCTTTTCCGTGTGCCAAATGTGCCGGCTGCGTCGATTGGATGGTGCCTTTCGGCGTGAGCCCTGGCTCCATCGTAGGAACATCTTTCGCTTCTTCATCCGCCTGCGCCGCGATCCAAGGCACAAATTCACTCATCCCACACCTCGGTCGCATCCTCTGCCTCATCCCCATCTCCGTTATCCGGGGGACCCTCTTCCCATCGCGGCCCTTGTTGCATCCTCGCCCTTCCTACCTCGCACGAACCCGGCGGGAGTTCGGCCATCTGGCGCGCGCAAATCACGCAATAGACCTGCTCTCCGCCCACTGGTCGCAGCCACAATCCCCCGCAGCGTTCGCAATATTTCAACTCCAACCGCATCTCGTTCTCGGACTTGTCCTCTTCGCTCTTTGTTTTCATTCACTCCTCCTGCGCAGGCCTGAGTTGGTGGTGGTTGAAACGCGTTCGCTCAACCAGAAGCAACCGAAAAAAAAGCCCTGCGCCGGTCGCCGCTTCAATGCGGAAACCGAACGCAGGGCTCGTTTCTCTTACGATGGCCTGCTTGAGCTATTTAATTATTTGCTAACTGCCGCTAACTCCCTCTAACTCCTGAACTTACTACGGTTCAATCGCCACGCCCGCCTCCATTAAGCCGGAATCACGCTGCCGGAAAAATCCTTCCTCATACCCCGACTTCAATACTCTGCCATTTTGCACAACTACGCTGATTCGTCCCGTGAAACCCAGCGATTTCAACAGTTGCTGCATGGACGCGGACAGCACCTCGGCCGCCCGCACCTTGCGCCTGAACTCCACGAAGTTCTTTTCCTCGCTATAGTTATCTGGGTTACTCATTGGAAATAATCCCCGGGAAAAGGAATGGGTTATACCACTTGGGCGATCGTATAGCTGCTAATTTTCAGAGTCAAGGTTGTTATACCCAACGGGCTGTGGAAAACTCAAGCCCATTAGCAATACGCTATACGTGCTATACTCCGGACCTATGAAATTCCGAGTCCTGCAAGACAACCTCCGCACTGCTCTTTGGGAGCGTATCGATGAGGGAGATCTCACTGGCCTCCGTCTGGCTCAGCAGACCGGATTCAAGCAGGCCCATATCTCCAATTTCTTGAATCGTAAGCGTGGTTTGAGCCTTGAGGGCATGGACCGGGTCTTAGCTGTTCAACATCTCTCCGTACTCGATCTTCTTGATCCCTCCGAAGTCAACAAACGCGCTTCCATCGTGCCTCCCAGCAACGATGACTTTCAAAACGTCCTGCTTACCGACGGAACCGTCGCTGCCACCCATCCCCTCCTCACCAGCATGAACGTGAAGGAGATTCTTAAATTCAAGAAAAGTTTTCTAAAAAAACTGAAGCCGGAACTGGAAGGTGATCGCGAACAGTGGGAGCGCTTTGTGCTGATCAAGGTCGACGGCCGGGAAGGCATGAGCATGTATCCCCGCCTTCTCCCCGGAGCCACGCTGCTCATCGACCGCCATTACAACTCGCTCAAGCCTTACCGCAAAGGCGAATTCAACATGTATGCTGTGCTCAAAAACGAAACTTGTACGGTGAAGTATGTGGAAACCGCGGACAATCACCTGATTCTGCGGCCCCATAACCAGGCCTACCCCATCGAAGTCCTGACCATGGAAGAGGGCAAGACTGCCTCCGACTACTTGGTCGGACGCGTCTGCCATGTAGGAATCGAAACCTAACCCAACCCCTTCTCAGCTCCCGGTTCTCAGTCGCCGCATAAGGCACTTACTAACTCAGCTCCGAAATCAGGAACTGGGAATTCTCTATTCCGCGCCCAGGCTGTCGAACATTTTCCACAGCTTGTCTCCCGTCGCGCGGTAAATGACATAGCCATGTCTGCCATCGGTGGTTTCGCGAAACACCAGCTCTCCTCGACCGTCGCCGTCAGCATCCACGACATCGATCAGCTCGAGCCGGGGCGTAACATCCAGGTGAAACCTGTCAGTCACTCCCGAATACAACTTGCGCAGGCTGCCATAGATATCTGTTCGGCTCACCAGCGTGATGCTATAAGTTTCAGGCGCCGACGCCGCTCCCGCCTCGGCGGGAAAGTGCGCTTCGGTGCTCAAAATCATCACGGGTTGGTTGTTCTTCCACACGTCGAACGTCGCAAATCGAATGTTTTCAAATACCGGTTGCGCGGGCTTCACCGCTGCCTTGCGCTTCTGCCTGGCTGGCTTACTGGCGGGAGCGGTGGCGACAATAGCGCCTTTCGTTCGCGCAGTCACGTAAGCGCGCAATTCATCTCCTGCCAGAGTGAGCATCTGCTTGCGCCGCTCATCTTCCTCGCCTTCTTTCCAAAAATACTTGTAGGACTGCGGATCAGGTCCGCCGGAATCCGAAATCGCCGCCATGAGTTGCACCGGTTTCGCTCCAGCCACCAGTACGGATGCCGCCGCCGGTCCAGCAACTACAGGCTGGGGCGTAGTATCTTTTTCTTCGGGCGCCTTCTCAGTCGGCTTACCCCGCCGCAACGTAGGACGATAATAGTTTTCCGCTTCTTTCGCTGGAGGCGCCTGCGACGGCGACGCTTGCCCCACCGACGCCTGCTCCGCCGGCACTTGCGCGGCCGACGGCTGCCCCGTCCCGGTCTCTGCCGGCGGCGATCCTTTTCCACCGCTCGGTTGCGCGCTCTTATCGGAAGTTGTCTCCGCCTTCTTCTTCGCGTCCCCGCCAGAAGTCGCGCTCGCGTCCGTCTTCCCGGACGATGGGGGCGAGCCAGAAGTGCCCGGAGAAGTTGGACCAGAAGTTGACTCCGATGCAGCTTTCTTTCTAGTCAGCCGCGGCGGTTCGTCGCCGCTGCTGTCCATTCCCACCGGAACGTCTTCTGCTTTGCGCGTAGTTTTCGCAGCTTCCGTTCCATTCTGATAGTAAGCTCCCGTGCCCCACCAGGGATTTGCGCTGTTCACAGCTTTGCTATGCATCGCCCCGCTGGTCGTGAACAATCCCTGCGACTCGCCGGCCTGCTCCGCCTCGTACACCGTCCCACTCTCCAACGCCATCGGCACCGGCTCTGCCTTATAGACGCTGGCATCGTAAAATCTGCCTTCCACTAGAATCGCCACGGGAATTAGTATTGCCTTCCCGTCGCTGAGTTGCAGAATTCCCACCGCGCGTGGCCCCTTCACTTTTTTCGCTTTTTTAGTTTCAACCGGTTTCTCGTCAGGAGTTTGCTGGGGGCGCTTGAGCTGTGGTCCATCCTGCTCCACGCTTGGCAAAGCCGTCCCTAAAAACATCAAGGCCAGAGCAATCGCCAGCATGAAAATGACGCCCGACCCCGATCTGCTGTATAAGAACTTTCTGGACATAAACCGTTCCGGCCTCGGCCTTCCCACTGCTGAGATTGTGGACGCTGTCTTCAACCCTGTCTTCCGTGGAAATGAGGCACTTATGAATATCGCTCTTCTGAATATCAATGATAAGGCTCCCGAGTTTACCTTGCCGGACGAGAACGGCAAAGAAGTCTCGCTGAAAGGCCTGCGTGGCAAAGTGGTCGTGCTGTATTTCTATCCTCGCGCCGATACCCCGGGATGCACCGTCGAGGCCTGCGAATTTCGCGATACCTACAAACAGATGCAGAAAAGCGGCGCCGTGTTACTTGGCATCTCCCCTGACACCTCCAAGGCTCAGAAGAAATTTCAGGACAAGTTCAAATTGCCGTTCTCGCTGCTGGCCGATGCCGACAAGAAAGTCGCCAATGCCTTTGGCGTGGTTCAGGAAAAAAACATGTACGGCAAAAAAGTCATGGGCGTCGTCCGCACCACGTTCGTCATCGGACCGGACGGCAAAATCCAGCACATCTTTCCCAAAGTTAAGCCCGAAGGCCACGCCGTCGAAGTGCTCGCTTATCTGAAGGAATCGGGAAAAGCTTAGTCGGATCTCGGTACAAAAATGGCTCGGGATAGAAATGGCTCATGTGGGGACAGCCGCCCTCGGCTGTCCTTTGAGCGAAGCTCGACAGTTTTTCTTCACCCCCCCGGCAAACTGTGCCGCCACTAATCCACTTTCGCACTTTGACTTTTCTGTCCTGACTTCTGCATTCTGACCAGTGCAATCGTCCGTCTGTCCGCCGCTTGGCCCCATCCGCCCGCTTGATCGGGAATTCTTCGCGCGCACCCCGCGCCGCGTGGCTCGTGACCTTCTTGGCAAAATTCTCGTACGCGACTCCGGAAAGGTGCGGATCTCCGCCCGCATCGTCGAAGTCGAGGCTTATCTCGGACAAAACGATCCCGCGGCTCACGCCTCCGCCGGCAACACGGCCCGCACCTCAGTCTTGTTCGGCCCGCCCGGCTACGCCTACGTCTATTTCATCTACGGCAATCACTATTGCCTGAATGTCTCGTGCGAGCAGGAGGGAAAGGCGGGGTCAGTGCTGATTCGCGCCCTCGAACCACTCGAGGGGATTGAGGAAATGGCGCGTGCGCGCGGAATTGTCCTGCGCCACGGGTCACAAGATTTTCCCAAGCTCACGTCTGGACCGGGTCGCCTCGCAGAAGCCTTCGGCATCACTCGCACCCGCGATAACGGTTGCGACCTAACCTCGCGCACCTCCGGTTTATGGATTGGAGACGACGCCTTTCGCGCAAAAAGAATCCAAATCACTCCGCGCATCGGCATCAGCAAAGCTGCCGACCACCCCCTCCGCTATATCCTCGCCGGAAACAAATGCATCTCGGGACCGAAGAATTCCCGCCAGAGACTTAAGACTCACTCGAAAGCTTGACGTTAGGTGTAGAGTGTCGATCGGGTCAGATGCCCCGGACATCCCTGCTGGTCAGGCGTTTGGCACATCGCGGTCAGTAATCAGGCGGCGTCAGTTGAGCCGAAATTGCGCGCTCGAAATTGCGCGCCCCAAGTGGGCCGGCGAGTCGCTCGCTCGCTCGTTCGTTTGCCGTTTGCCAGCATCCTGCGGACGAATCGAGTCATCTCATTCATCAGAAATCCGCATGCGCGGAGTCGCTCCAGTCCGTTGTCTTGCCGTCACGTTCGTGATGCTGGCTGCAACTATGCCGCAGCTCCTGGCCGGAGATTCCGCAACCCTTCGCTCCGATGAAGCCGCGCTTCCCGCCAATATTGTGATCGGTTTCGTAGGTGGATTCGTCGGCCACGACAATCCACATCATGGTCCGGTGCAACTCGCAAAGCGAATTCGTCCGGATGTGGGCAAAGACACTTACGTAAGAGTCTTCGAAAACCGGCGACGAAAACGCGCTTACGATGCGATCGTCAAGCTTCTCGATACGGATCACAACGGCATTCTCTCTGCCGAAGAGAAAGCCCGAGCCCGCATCGTCCTCTTCGGTCAAAGCTGGGGAGCTTCGGCGGCAGTGCTGCTGGCTCGAGACCTGCGTCGCCAAGGCGTGCCGGTCTTGCTAACCGTCCAGGTGGATAGTGTGGCGAAACTCTGGCAGAAAGATTCCATCATTCCCGACAACGTGGCCGAAGCAGTGAACTTCTATCAGCCCCACGGCCTCATCCATGGCCGGGCCCGTATTACGGCCGCGAACCCGGAAAAAACAGAAATCCTTGGGAACTATCGCACCGACTACAGGAAAACTCCTGTCGCATGTCCGGAAGCTTCATGGTTCGACCGCGTCTTCACGCCCGGCCACATGGAGAGCGAATGCGACCCACGCTTGTGGTCGCATATCGAAGAAATGGTGCGCCAGCGGATATCGCCTCCACAGCCCTCTCAAAGCACGGCCGCCGCGGTACTTCCCCGTTAGCTTAGATTCCGCGTCATCGATTCCGTGTCGTCGATTTCGTGTCATCCCGAGCGCAGCGAGGGACCTTGATTTTTCTTCTAGCGCGCACCATGCGACGCGTCGAGCGCAACATTATCGATCAGCCGCGTCGTTCCCACCAAAGCTGCAACGGCAACCAGCGCGCCGTCAGCAACGTCCACAACTGGCTCCAGACTTCCGGCATCGACGATCTCAAAATAATCCAGCCGTACCGAATCTTCTCGCGCAATTTCTTCCCGGCCAGCAGCTCGCAGCCTGGCCAAGTCACGTTCGCCGCCTTCCCACAATTTTTTCACGCGCAGCAGCGAACGATGCAACACCAGCGCCTGCTTTCTCTGTTGCGGATTGAGATAGGCGTTGCGTGAACTCATGGCCAATCCATCGGCTTCGCGCACGATTGGACCGGCGACGATCTCCACCGGAAAGTTCAGGTCGCGCGCCATGCGGCGAATGATCGCCAGTTGCGCCGCGTCCTTCTGCCCGAAGTAGGCCGCATCCGGCTCGACGATGTGAAACAACTTCGCCACCACCGTGGTGACGCCGCGAAAATGGCCGGGCCGGGAATGCCCGTCCAGCCTGTCACTCAGCCCCTCCACCTCAACCCACGTAATGGCGCCGGGGGGATACATCTCCTCGACTGAGGGAGCAAACAATAATTCAACCGATTCTTTTTCCAACAGCGCGCGGTCGCGATCAAAGTCTCGCGGATACTTCTGCAAATCCTCGCGCGGCCCGAACTGCAAGGGATTTACAAAGATCGATGCCGCTACTACCTCGCATGAAGCTTTCGCCGCCCGCACCAGCGATAAGTGCCCCTCATGCAACGCTCCCATGGTCGGAACGAATCCCAATCGTTTCCCGCTACGCTTGGCCTCGCGGCATGCGGCCCGCATCTCTTCGATGGTCTGGCAGATCCTCATGGGGTTCGCGTTGTCCGTCTTGGATAGTGATGCTCAGGATGCAGCGATCCACATAACTGCCCCGGGTCGCGCCTTGCAGTTTCTTATTGATCCGTTTTCCAATTGATCCGCGAAAATCCGTGGCAAACAATTCTTACCGCTGCATCGCGCGCTTTCTCGCCAGCACCGTGTCCAGGCCAGCCTTGGTTTCCTTCGGTAGATGGTAAGACTCTTCATCCGATGGATACTGCTGGGATTTCACGTCGGCGCGAAACGCCCGCACCGCGTGGCCGATCAGGGCGGCGGCATCGCCGTAGCGACGGACGAACTTTGCCGGGGGCGAAAACGTCAGATTCAGAATGTCGTGGAATACCAGCACCTGGCCATCGCACTCCGGGCCGGCGCCAATCCCAATGGTCGGCGTGGCCACTTCGGCGGTGATCATGGCCGCCACTTCGCGCGGAATTCCTTCGAGGACGATGCAGGCCACGCCCGCACGGTCGAGCGCGACGGCGTCGCGCATGAGCTGCTCGATATCGCCAAGATTCTTTCCCTGCACCTTGTAACCGCCCATCACATTGACCGACTGCGGCGTCAATCCGATGTGCCCGGCCACGGGAATTTCGGCGTCGATGATGCGCCGAATCAGGTCCGCACGTTTTTCGCCGCCTTCGATCTTCACCACTTCCGCGCCGCCTTCTTTCACAAAACGGGTGGCGTTGCCAAGAGCGCTCTGAGCATCAAGGTGATAAGAGCCGTAAGGCATGTCGGCGAGCAGCAGCGCATTCTTTACGCCGCGACGCACCGCCTTCACATGGTGCAGCATCTCGTCCATGGTGACGGAGAGCGTGTTGTCGTATCCCAGAACAGTTTGCGCAAGCGAATCGCCCACCAGAATCATTTCGATTCCGGCCTCATCGACCAGGCGCGCGGTGGAGTAGTCGTAGGCGGTAAGGCAAGTGATGGGTTCGTGCCGAAGTTTCAATTCCCGCAGAGACGCGGTGGTAACTTTGCGGCGGAGCTCGTGGTCACCGGAAAAACCGGGACGTCCGCCAAACGGGGTGATACTCATTTTTCCTCCAGTGCCCCTCCGGCTAGGCCGGATAGAGCCTGTTCAGCATCTTCAGGGATGCTCACAACATTGTAGCTTTGATTCCTTACGAAAACTAGCGCTTAGTAACAGCCACCAAAGAGCCTTTAAATATTTTACCTTCAATAGTTTGCAGAGCCTTCGCCCGAAGACCCACCCGTATGCTTGTACTAACGAACCAGGGGCTGCCCGCCGCCGGACGAACTACCTCTGCGCCTTCACCGCTACCAGCTTCTGCCGCGCCGTTTTCAGCTCAGGCCGCTCGTCGCCAACAGCAACTTCGGTCAACTTCCGGAAATAGCCGCTGGCCGTCGTCGCATCCCCGGCGGCATCAGCCGCCCTCGCTGCGCCGTACAAGGCATTAAAGCGGTTGGGAGCAATCTTCAGCACGGCTTGATACTCCACCAGCGATTCCTTGGGTTGATGCCCGCTCATCAGCAGTTCCGCCACAATCTCCCGCGCAGGCGTCACAGCCCCCGGGGTGACCGCTGCCTTGTCCATGCTCTCTTCCAAGTCCGCGGCCGAACGTGCCAGTTTCAAGGCATCCTCTGACTTGCCATTCAGTTCCGCAATCCATGCGGCCACTTCGCGGCGCTCGACTTCCACTTGATTCGACCAGTAGGAGTTATTCTGCTTCGCAATCGCATCGCGAAGGTCGGCAAGTTTCTGTTCGGCTTGAACCGCCCGTTCCGGATTCTTCGAGCGAGCGCTTCCTATGCCGATCGCCGTCCAAGTAATCGCCTGCGCCCAAGGCACGCCCTCCGCCACGCGAAGTTGGCTGGCCTGCTCCCAATTTCCCAGTTCAATCGCGTAGCGCGCAGGAATCGCCGAAGCTCCGTAATTCCCAGTAAGCGTCAGCCCAGAAACCGGCGGCAACGCATTCATCTCATCCAGCACAGCCTTCGCTTTGCTCACTCGTCCGCTCTGCAGCTCCGCGTACTCCAGGTAGTCCATGGCATGCAGCCGCTGATCGCGCGCTTCGCCGTTCTTCGAATCGACCTCCGCGGCGGCCGCCAGCTCCGCCGACTTCAGGTTCGAGCTGATGGATTCGTCCCACGAGCCCACCCGCGTGAACAGATGCGAAGGCATATGGTTCGCATGCGCGGAGGCGGGAGCGATCTTGGCGTAGATGCGAGCCGCCCCCAGACCCTGCTCGGCCAGCACCGGATTGTCGTAGCAGTGGATGATGTAATGCGCGATGCCCGGATGATGCGGTTGCCTGGCGAAAATTGGTTCCAGAATCTCGCCGCACTTGCGTTGGTTGGCAAAGGTTTTGTCGGTCTTGGGCGCCGTAATCGCCAAACTCAGCGCATGAAAGATCGCCGCTTCATCGTCCTGCGGATTAGCCGCCTGCAGCGCGCCCATCTTCAGCTCAAAAGCCTGGCTGTGCGCATACGCCTCCTTACCGTCTTCGCGGTAAATCTCAGCCAGCGCATCGATGTAGGCGTTCTCGCGAGGCGTAGTCTTCGCGTTGCCAGCAGCAGTCTGCCTTGCCTGATTCAGAGCCAGACGGCCGGCCGCCGTGTCCCCGTTGTCCCACATCCCGTGGTAATGAGACATGGCCACGCCCCATTGCGCCATGGCGCATTGCGGATCCCGCTCGGAGATCTCCGTAAAAGCCTGGCGCGCCTGTTCATACTGGAATGAGTGCAGCATCGCGACCGAGCGGTTGAAAGGGTCGGTGAGATCGAGCCGGCACGAAGTGAGGAAGTGGACCGAACCAACCTCCTCTGCAGTCATTTCGTGATGATGCTCTTCCTGGCTTATCGCAAGCGGAACGACACACAGGACCAAGGCGAGCAGGGCGGTGGTGGGGCGCATGGGGCACCTCCATATTCCGCGCAATTCTACCACCAGTCCGCAAGGAGAAGGCGTTCCGCTGGCTACGACAACCAGCCTCCAACGACTGTTTTCACGCCCCCACCGCCTCATGCCCGCCCAGCGGCAAGAAATACTGCGTGCCCTTGATCGGCTCGGTCACCTTGCGAAGCAATTCCTGCAAGTCTTCATTGCGGTCGACAAAATCGATATCGGACGTGTTCACAATCAGCAGATCGGAAGACGTGTAATGAAAAAAGAAGTGCTCGTAGGCTTTGACCACTTCTTCCAGATAGTCATCGCTGACCGCGCGCTCGCCCGGCGCATTCTTTTTCTTGAG
This sequence comes from Acidobacteriota bacterium, assembly GCA_013289765.1. Classification (GTDB taxonomy): domain Bacteria; phylum Acidobacteriota; class Terriglobia; order Terriglobales; family Acidobacteriaceae; genus Sulfotelmatobacter. Next base: position 165,972 of record JABCZI010000009.1, on the reverse strand, counting down.
CCGCTTCTTCAGCACCTCAGGCGTCGCCTGCAAATAAATTACAAGGTCGGGCGTGGGCAGACTCTCGCGGAAGTGGGTGTAGTAACGGTTGTAGGTGTCGAGTTCCTGATCCGTAAGGTTCAGGCAGGCGAACAGTTTGTCTTTTTCGATGATGTAATCCGCCACCACCGTCTTCTGCGACGTTGGTCCCAGGTCAAGGGCCTGCAATTGCTCGAAGCGCCGCACCAGAAATTCGAACTGCGCCTGAAACGCGGCGCCCCGTTCGCCCTCATAAAACGCGCCGAGAAATGGATTGGACTCAGGCTCCATCACGCGCTGTGCATTTAAGCGCTCGGCCAATATGCGGGCCAGCGTACTCTTTCCCACTCGGATGGGACCCTCCACAGCAATGTAACGTGGCAGTTCGAAAAGATTAGCCATGATTTCGCAAGAATCGGAAATGGCAGGATATCTCGGATAGCGCCGAGTGGCAATTGCGGGAAGAGTTAACACCCGGAATTTCGATTGAAGACTGTTGACTGAGGATTGCTGATTGAGCCCGACCCGGTGCGCCAATCGATAGTCGGGAAATCAACGATCGACGATTTACAATCCCTGCATGATTGGCTATGTCGTCTCCGCCATCTCCGCTGCGGCCGCTGTCGCTGGAGGCTATCAGTCCATGTCGCCGACGGGGCAATGGTATGGCCAAACTTTCACAGGCCTGCCGCGCGGTTCGCGGCAACTCGCACTCACTTACGACGATGGTCCCAACGATCCGCACACTCTGCGGTTGCTGGAAGTCCTCGCCCGGCACGGCGTGCAGGCAACTTTTTTTCTGATTGGACGTTACGTTAAAGAACGTCCGGAGATCGCCCGCGAAATTGTTCAAGCGGGCCACGTGGCCGGCAATCACACATTCAGTCATCCTTTTCTGACTTTCAAGAGCGCAGGTGAAATCCGCCGGGAACTTGCACAATGCCGCTCCGCGCTAGAGGATGCGCTCGGCCAACACTCCAATCTCTTCCGCCCGCCATTCGGAGGCCGCAGGCCCGCCGTTCTGCGCGTGGCGCGTGAACTCGGGCTTGAACCTATCATGTGGAACGTGACGGGCTACGATTGGAACGCCCCGCCGGCCGCCGTGATCGAGGGCAAAGTCTCAAGCCAGATTCACGGCGGCGACGTAATCCTCCTGCACGATGGAGGTCATAAGCAGATTGGAGCGGATCGCTCGCAAACCGTAATGGCTACGGATAATCTGATCGCCCGCTATAAGAGTGAAGGGTATGAGTTCGTGACGATACCGCAGATGATGCAGCAGATAAGGACTTAGCGCTTCATTGCTGCGAACGCCTGCTTCGCGGCGGCTATGGTTCGCTGCACATCCTCTTCCGTGTGCGTCGCACTCAAAAATGCCGCTTCATATTGCGATGGAGGCAGGTATACGCCGCTATCGAGCATGGCGCGGAAGAATTTCCCGAATGCTTCAGTATTCGACTTCGAGGCAGAGTCCCAATCCGTCACCGGCCCGGGGGTAAAGAACCACGTAAACATTGAGCCGACACGGTTGTAGCAGAGCGGCACACCAGCATCTTTGGCGGCAGCGGCGACGCCTTCGACCAATTCTCTACTTAACTTGTCGATGCGGGGATAAATCTCCTGCTTCCGATCGCGCAGATGCCGCAACATTGCGGATCCCGCCGCCATGGCCAGCGGATTACCAGACAGCGTGCCCGCCTGATACATTGGGCCGAGCGGCGCCACGAGGTTCATAATCTCGCTCGATCCGCCGTAAGCGCCCACCGGCAGACCTCCGCCGATAATCTTGCCCATCGTCGTCAGGTCCGGGCGAATGCTGTACAACTCCTGCGCTCCGCCGAACGCGACGCGAAATCCAGTCATCACCTCATCAAAGATCAGCACGGATTTTTCGCGCTCGGTGATCATTCGCAACGCAACCAGATAATCGTCGGCCGCCGGAACGCATCCCATATTCCCGACCACCGGTTCGACGATCACGCACGCAATCTGGTGCTTGAACTTTTGAAATGCATACTCCACGGCGTTGACGTTATTAAAGGGCAATGCCAACGTGAACTGCGTGAACTCCTCGGGAACGCCCGCCGATCCAGGAATGCCCAAAGTCGCAACGCCCGAACCAGCCTTGACCAGCAGAGAATCAGAATGCCCGTGGTAGCATCCCTCGAACTTCACAATATATTTTCGCTTGGTATAAGCGCGCGCCAACCGGATCGCCGACATGGTGGCTTCGGTTCCAGAACTCACGAAGCGAACTTTCTGCATCGGCGGAAACGCGGCCAGCACCAACTCCGCAAGATCAGCTTCGGAAGGGGTCGACGCTCCGAAACTGGTGCCGTTGCAGGCTGCGCCCACAATCGCATCGAGCACATCCGGCGCCGCGTGGCCCAGGATCAGCGGTCCCCAGGAGCCGACATAATCGATGAACTCGTTTTCATCGGCGTCCCAAATGTGGGAACCTTTTCCGCGCACGATGAACGGAGGATCTCCACCCACCGAACCAAACGCACGCACTGGCGAATTCACTCCGCCGGGAATCATGCTTTCGGCGCGTTGCTGTAACCGGCGCGACTGCTCGACTTTTCGCGATGTGGTGGAGGGCATTAAGTGCTCCGGGAAATAATCGTGGGCCGGTGATCTGGCGGCAACGGACTACTATAGCAGCGGCCGTATCGCAGCGCGCCCGCACAATTAATCAGATGTTCATGTTTTCGCCATCACCTTGCAATATGACCGAGGTACATTCGCTTTAGTAGCTTGCCCTTCTAACCGGGAGGGTTTAAACAGAGACAGCTTCGGGGCTCCGAGCTGTCTTTTTTATTTTTTCCTTCGCTCCTTTCCCTGTTTTCCCTTTTCTCTTCGCGCGGTTCACGCCACTCATTTCAAATAAGCCCGGGCCAAGCCGATCAAGTCTTCGCCAATTCTTCGGGCGACTCCATTTCGTGATCCGGATTCATCATGTGCAAACCCTAGGGAGTATGCTTCAAGAGTTTGGAAACAAAATCCGAAGCCTCGCTGGTCAAATCTTTATGAACTTTTTACTGCTCCCATCGAGTTCTGGCATCGAACCGAATGGTAGACACTCACAGAAAGGAGGACAGGACAATGGCTTGCATGACTTTGCTTGCAAAACCAATGACGATGGCGACGACGCAGCTCGCGCGCGAAATCCGTTACGAAGTTTCCGTTCCGCAGCAGTGGACAGACGACACGAAACGGCAACCTTTGCGCATGAACTGGGTCGTGGTCACCGGCAAAGACGGCAGTCGGCAACTCCGCATGCAATGGCTGGCATTAGACTGATAGAACACTCAGTGTTGGCCTTTGTAACCTCTCTTTAACCAATCATGGGTAGGCTCGAACTAATCATGGTCAGGCTCGGGGCTTAGGGAATCAGACGGCAGGACTGATTCCCTAACCTCCGGAACGGCCAGCTACTATTGTTAACTATAGTTAACTCGCTGTGATACATTAATCACATTCAATTAAAGGAGCGGGCAGAGTTACAAGCCAGCGCCATCTGTTGCCTTCGGCAAGGTCATGGGTGCGGAACGTCAAATAGCAGAACAGCAAATAAATGAAACGACATGCCCAAGACGCGAACCCAGGCACTTACCGGCTGCTAGTGGTACTGTGGGCCGCCATCGCTGTTGGACCCGGACTGCCGACAGCGGCACTGGCGCAGCAATCGCCGGAAGCCCCTTCCGCGACAAGGCCTGATCCCGCGTTGCAGGAAGAGGACGCCAACCTTGGCGATCCGCCGCCAGGCGGGGACCCCGAAGCAATGTTTCCTCATTTCAAAACCACCCGTCTCTGGCTCGCGGGTCAGGCAAATTTTATTTTCCAAACTCATCCTCCATTTCATGCGCCCTACAGCGGACCAAACAGCCTGAACCCAAACTACGAGAAAGCCACCTCTCGGCTGATGACGCTCTACACCGGCTTCCGGCTGAATGAGTCCACCGAGTTTCTCGTAGACATTGAAGAGGCCGGAGGCGCCGCTCTCAGCACCGGCCTGGGACTGGCCGGTAATACGGATCTCGATATTGTGAGAAATCCTCTGCTCAGCAAGGCGCCCTACCTGGGGCGAGGCATGATCCACAAGGTGTTCGCCTTGAGCGACGATAAAGTCGAAAACCAGCGGAGTTTTCTCTCGCTGTTTGACGAATTGCCGCGCCGCCGTTTGGAAGTCCGCTTCGGCAAATTTGGCATGCCTGATTTCTTCGATGTGAATTCGGTAGGCTCCGATACCCATTTCCAATTCGACAATTGGACGATCGACAATAACGGCGCGTGGGACTATGCCGCCGACACGCGCGGCTACACCGTCGGCGCCACCGCTGATTTCGAAGATCGCAACTGGGGATTCCGCTTCGCTGAAGCTCTAATGCCGAAAGTTGCGAACGGCATCGATCTTGTGTGGAGACCCTGGCAAGTTCATGCAGAAAACTTTGAATACGAATTACGTCACGGTCTGATCCCGAAAAAACCAGGAGTGATCCGGCTTCTGGCCTACGTCAATCACGCCAACATGGGCATCTATCGGCAGGCCGTCGCCAACTTCGAAGCGGGACTGACTCCGATTCCGGAGATTACGAACCATCCTTGGCATGTCACTCGCAAGTATGGTTTCGGCATCAACATTGAGCAGAACCTTACGCGCTACGTGACGGCATTCGGCCGCTTCGGATGGGATAACGGTAAAACTGAATCGTTCGCCTATACCGAAGTCGATCAAACTTTTTCCGGAGGGTTAGGCGCGAACGGCGCATGGTGGCGTCGGAAACAGGATCGCGCCGGCATCGCGTTCGTGACCAACGCAATCTGCAAGGATCACCAAACTTATCTCGCCGATGGTGGCCTCGGCTTCCTTCTGGGCGACGGAAAGTTGAACTACGGCCGCGAGAACATTGTCGAGTCCTACTACACGGTGCACGTCTGGCGCGGAATCTATCTCGCCCCCGGCGTTCAATATATTCAGAACCCCGGCTATAACCGCGATCGAGGACCAGTCGCGGTTCCTACCTTCCGTGCCCACATCGAATTCTAGCCGTTACAGAAAGTGGTCCAGCACGGCTGTCTTGAACTCTGTGATTCGCGCGAATGCTGGATCATTTGTCACGAAGCCCGTCGCGTGTGACTGGATGGCAGTGGCGGCTTGCACTGCGTCCGGGGTGCGTAAGCGATAATCGGCCCGAAGCCGCGCCGCAAGATCCGCCGTCTCCAAGTCAGGCGGAATCCATCGCAAGTTAGGATAGGTCGAGAGCAGGCCATAGAATTCATCGACTTGGTGCTCGTCTTTGTCTCGATACGATGGAACCAGGAGTTCCGTCATGGTGATCGTCGATGTGACGGCCTCATGTTTGGGCCTTTCCAGCCACGAAAAAACTGTGTCTGCGAGAGTAATGTAGCGGGGATTGGCTTCCAGTTGGTAAATGAAGATGCTGGTATCAAGCGCGATACGCTGGTGACCTCGCAGAAACGTCCGCAGCCCATCTACTCCCAACTCTGGCGCTCTTTCTGAAGATGCCGGGCGGGATATGCTTTTCCGGCCACACCTCGAATTGCGAGCCGGTGTGATTCCGGTTTCTGCAGTACGAGAACTCGTTTTCCTCGCACCACCACTAAAACCTTGTCGCCAGCCCTCAAATCGAGCGCGTCGCGAGCTTCGCGTGGGATCACGATTTGATTCTTCGAGGAAACAGTCGCGGTTGCCATGCTTTACATTATACTAGAAAGTAAAGCGTGGAGCCAACCCTCTCAGCGCGAATCCCGGTGACCTACTTCTCCACCTTCACTCCCTTCCAAAACGCTACATACCCCTTGATCTGCTTCGCAGCATCCTTCGGCTCGGGATAAAACCAGGCCGCGCCGGCATTCCGCATGCCGTTAACTTCAACGTCGTAATAACTCGCCGTCCCCTTCCACGGACACACCGAGTGCGCATCGCTCGCCTTGAAATATTCCTGGCGAATCGCCTGCGGTGGAAAATACTGATTTCCCTCGATCTCTACCGTGGAATTGCTTTCGGCCAGCACCGCACCTTCCCACATTGCTTTTGCCATAATGCCCATATAGATTCCTAGGTGGCTCGGCAGTTTCATAACATTGGGGGGCAAAATGCTACAGGCGCCAACCAGCATGCATTTTAACGGGCACTCCATGGTTGGAGCGCTGCAGCTCGTGATGGTTTGTTCGCCCCGCACCGCAGGCTGGAACCAGGCGGATCGCGTCGCGCATTGGCAGGAACTGGGTTTCCAACGCGCCCCAGACTTCGCCAGAGCCCAGGAAGACCACGAAATTGTCTGCCGCGAATTGAAATCCGCTGGAGCAGAAATTATTGCGATTTCCTCTGCGGCCGACTTCTCGCTCGACGCTGTCTATGCCCACGACGCATCTCTTCCCACCGACTTCGGATTGATTATGATGCGGCCCGGCAAGCTGAACCGCGTAGCCGAAGGCCAGCACCACGCCTTGTTCTGCGAGAGTTTGGGCATCCCGATTTTCGGCAAAATCACGGCTCCAGGCACTACCGAAGCCGGAGACATTCTCTGGCTGGATTCGAAAACGCTGCTGATCGGCCACGGCTACCGCACCAACGCCGTCGGCATTCGCCAGATGCGCGACCTTCTCGCCCCCAAAGGTATCGAAGTTCTATCCGCACCTTTACCCTACGGCCCGGGGCCATCCGCTTGCCTGCATCTGATGTCGTTGATCAGCCTGCTCGACGACCACACTGCGCTGGTTAACCTATCCTGGCTCGCAGTCGAGACTGTCGAACTGCTAAAGTCCCGCGGATTCAAATTCATCGAGATCGATCCTTCCGAGCGTGACAGGCTTGCATGCAACGTCCTCGCCTTGGGCAATAATCGCTTGCTTGCCATCGAAGAGAATCGCAGCACCAACGCCCGCCTCCGCCAAGCTGGATTCGATGTGCGCACCTTTCCTGGCTCTGAACTGTGCATCAACGGCAGCGGCGGCCCGACGTGCTTAACGCGTCCCCTGCTACGCAGTTAACCAGTGCGCAGGGACAGCCGGCTCGGCTGTCGCGGCAGAACGTTTCCGGCAGAACAAGGCTAGCCGGTTGTTCACGCGCCTGTGTTACAATGTGTACAATTACGCACAGGAATCTTTATGTCCACGACGATGACCATTCGAATCGAACCAGCGGTCAAAGACAGGCTCGATCGCCTGTCTGAAGCCACCCGTCGCAGCAAATCCTTTCTGGCGGCTGAGGCCATTCGCGAGTATGTCGAGACTAATGAGTGGCAGATCCAAGAGATTCGCGCGGCACTCGCAGAGGCTGACGCTGGCGATTTCGCAAGTGATGGAGAGGTAAAGTCCGTCACGGACAAGTGGAATGGGCGCGCCGATTAAGTGGCTTAGAGCTGCCCTGAAAGACTTGAATGATGAAGCCGCTTATATTGCGGATGATGATCCAACCGCAGCCCGTTTAGTTGTCCAGCGCATCGTGGAAGCGGTAGCTCTCCTCTCTAAACAACCGGCCATCGGCCGTCATGGCAGGGTCGCTGGGACGCGTGAATTACCTGTCCCCAAGACTCGCTATTTGATTCCTTATCGCATGCGTAATGGTGCAATCGAAATTCTCCGTGTTTTCCATGCTTCCCGCCGGCCTCCTAAACGCTGGTGAGTGGGACTATCCTTAGCTCCGCTCCTGCTAAAATAACCCTGCATGCTTCTGCCCTTCGTCCGCGAACTCTTCGTGGACGCTGAAAAGCTTCCCGCCTTCGCGCGTGTTGCCTCCCACCTGAAGGAGGGCACGGGGCGCATACGTGTCTCCGGACTCACCCCGACCGCGAAAGCCTTGATGCTCGTGCTATTTCAGCGAGCCGCCGGCCGCCCCCTGATTTTCGTCGTCAACGATAACCGCGCCGTCGAAGACCTGGTCCCGATCCTGCGCGGATTCTGCGAACTCACCTCAGCCTGCGATCCGGACTCAGTCATTTCACTTCCGGCACGCGATGTTCTTCCTTTTCAGAATCTCTCGCCGCATCCCGAACTCCAGGAAGAGCGCGCCACAGCGTTATGGAAAATCGCAACTGGAGCGGCGTCCATCGTGGTCTCGCCAGTCGCGGCGACGGCGATTCGGCTGCGTTCCAGCGATTACTATTCCGATCTCGCGCGCACGATCCGGCGCGGTGAATCTTTCGATCTCGAATCCCTGCTGGCACACCTCAACACTGTCGGCTACACTTCCACCGACGTGGTCGAGATGCCCGGCCAGTACGCCGTTCGCGGCGGCATCCTCGACGTCTACTCGCCCGAAGCGGACCGTCCGCTGCGCATCGAATTCTTCGGCGACGAAGCTGATTCCATCCGCAAGTTTGATCCTGCGTCCCAGCGTTCCTCGAATCCCGTCGATGAAGCCCTGCTGCTTCCACTCACCGAAACTCCCGTGAGCGAACAACTCCTCGGCGCAATTCATACACGCCTCAGCGGCAAACGCATTGTCGGCTCAGGAAAGCCGGGTTCCGAAGAAATCATCGAAGCCGCCGTCCGCGCCGGTGGATTGAACGTTTTCCCCGGCTGGGAGTTCTACACTCCTGTCGCCGGAGCTGACCATACGGTCTTTGATCTCATCCCCCGCGCCGCCGTTCTGCTCGACGAGACCGATCAACTTCGGCAGGAATTCGACCGCTTCTGGACTCGCGTTTCCGAAGCTCACGAGCGCAGCGGCGTGGGCAATCTCGTCCGCCCCGAAGACCTTTACCTCGCGCCGGATGACTGGTGGCAAAAAACATCCACTCTTCCCGGGGCCGATATTGAGCACCTCGGCATCACCCGCGACATCAACGAAGACTCCGTAACATTCCTCACCCAACCTTCGCCGCGCTTCCATGGCGCGGTTCCGGCCATGCTCGAAGAGGTGCAAAAGCTGAACGCTGCCGGCAAACGCGTGCTATTCGCCGTTCCCAACACCGGCGAAGTCGAGCGGCTGGCCGACGTCTTCACCGAGTACAACGTTTCGTTCCGCCTTGGAAGCCGCACTCGTGGCGGCGAAAGCTATGCCGACGAAACCAGCTACTTCGCCGGAGAAATTCTCACCACCACTCTCGCGACGGCTTACGTTCCAGACGGCGTGATGCTTCCCGATGCCAATCTTGCCATTTTCGGCGCGCGCGATCTCTTCGATGAATCCGAATCCGTCGCTTTGCGTCCGCAGCGGTCGAAATCCAAAGTCTCCGCATTTCTGTCCGACTTCCGCGACCTGCAGGTCGGCGACTACGTGGTCCACGTCGAACACGGCATCGGCCAATATCATGGATTGAAGGAAATCAATCACGGCGATGGTCCCGCCGAATTCATGCTGCTCGAATTCGCCGAAGCGGCTCGTCTCTACGTCCCGCTCACGCGTCTCGACCTGGTTCAGAAATATCGTTCGTCAGAAGGCGCTAAGCCGGTTCTAAGTCATCTCGGAACCGCTGCCTGGTCGAAGACGAAATCCCGCGTCAAAAAAGCCATGCAAGACATGGCCGACGAACTTCTGAAACTTTACGCCGAGCGCAAAACCGCCGTTGGACACGCCTTTCCGCCGGGCAATGAATGGTTCCGCGAATTCGAAGACGCTTTCGAATTCAATGAAACCGAAGACCAGGCGCAAGCCATTAAAGATGTCATCAACGACATGGAGTCCTCGCAGCCCATGGACCGCTTGCTCTGCGGCGATGTCGGCTACGGTAAAACTGAAGTTTCCATGCGCGCCGCTTTCAAAGCCATCAACGACAATAAACAGGTGGCGGTTCTGGCGCCCACCACCGTGCTCGCTTTCCAGCACTACGAAACTTTCAAGCAGCGCTTCGCACCTTTCCCAGTCACAATTGAAATGATCAGCCGCTTCCGCACTCCGAAACAGCAAAAAGAAATTCTGGAGAAAACCGAAGCCGGCAAAATCGATATCCTCATCGGCACGCATCGCATTCTTTCCAAAGACATCAAATTTTCCGATCTCGGCCTGCTGATCGTCGACGAAGAACAGCGCTTCGGAGTCCGCCACAAAGAGCGGATCAAGCAAATGCGCAAGCAGGTCGATGTGCTCACCATGTCGGCCACGCCAATCCCGCGTACCTTGCACATGTCGCTGGTGGGCCTGCGCGACATGAGCGTGATCGAAACTCCGCCCAAAGACCGCATGGCCATCCAAACCGTAGTCGCGGGATGGGACGAGAAACTCATACAGTCCTCCATCGAGCAGGAACTGGAGCGCGGCGGCCAGGTCTATTTCGTCCACAACCGCGTCGATACGATTTTTGAGATCGCAGCCAAGCTCCAGGCGCTGATCCCGCCGGCTCGCATCATCGTTGGCCACGGACAAATGTCCGAGGGCGAACTCGAAAAAGTGATGTTGAAGTTCATGCACCACGAAGCCGACATCCTGGTTTCGACCACAATCATCGAGAACGGTCTCGACATTCCGCTCTGCAACACAATTCTGATCAACCGTGCCGACCGCCTCGGTCTTTCCGAGCTTTACCAATTGCGTGGCCGGGTCGGCCGCTCCAATCGCCGCGCTTACGCGTATCTGTTGCTTCCCCCGGAAATCGAGCTCACGCCAATCGCTCGCCGCCGCTTGGCCGCACTGAAAGAATTTTCCGATCTCGGCGCGGGATTCAAAATCGCCGCTCTCGACCTTGAACTTCGAGGCGCAGGCAACATGCTAGGCGGCGAACAGAGCGGCCATATCGAAGCTATCGGCTTCGAGCTCTACACTCAAATGCTGGAGCGAGCCGTGCGTGAAATGAAGGGCGAAGCCGCCCCTGATGAAGCTGAGACCCAGCTCAACCTCGGCCTCAACATTCGGATTCCCGCGAGCTATGTGCCCGAAGAGAACCAGCGCCTGCAGATGTATAAGCGCGTGGCGCGTGTGGAAACTGAATCACAACTGAGCGACGTATCCGCCGAGTTACAAGACCGCTACGGCCCGCCTCCGCCAGCGGTCCGCAATTTGCTCGACTATGCCTCGCTAAAACTTTTGTGCATGAAAGTCGGGGTCAATGCCATCGAGCGCAAACGCGATTCGGTCACTCTGAAATTTCAGCAGAACGCCGCCGTGGATCCGGAGCAGCTCGCCCGCTTTGTCTCCGCCCAACGCGGGGCGCAGTTCACCCCTGACGGCATGTTGAAGTTTGTTTTGAAAGCGACGGCTGCGGAAGAAGTTCTGCGCGCTCTGCGCACAATATTGGAGCAACTGGCAAGCGTGGAAACGGCGCCGGAAGTGCGCAGCGGCCCATCCTAGGGGCGAAGGGGGCAGATTCATCCTCCGTCGCAACGGCCCGGGCGCTAATGGCTGGTAATCAGCGTCTCCTGGCTGGCCATGCACAACCATCCTCCTTTTTCCCGAACCCACATATCGGTAAACCTGCCGCGCCGGCTGTAAGCCTTCCCTTTTTCTGCGCCTTTTTCTTTGTAGGTTCCGGTGACTACCACCGCATGTTCATAGGCATGCACATTCATCGAATCATTCACGATCTGATCGGGACGATAGCCCGCCTCCCGAATGCTGGCAAGATATTGATCCTTGTTCATGAAGGAGCCGTCGGAATCGGTGTAAAAAAAAGTAGGAGCAAGCAACCCGGCGATCGCCTTCGCATCCTTGTTCTTTTCCGCTTCGTTCCATGCGTTTTCGAGGGCCAGCACCCGGGCTTTGTTGGGGTCGAACGAGTTAACCTGAGCGTAGGCTCCAAGTTCTATGAATACTATGAACGCGACTGCAAGGCAGACTTTCACGGCCTTCATGACATAGCTCCTGTTCCTACTTGTACCATCGGAAGAACGAAGCTAAGGGATTCGCTGCCGGATTGCAAATACAGAAATGTTTTCCCAAATGTGGACTGCTTCCTCTACACCGTAGCCTGTATCGCCACCCCGAACCCCAACGGGTACAATAACCGGGCAACTGAAATCGAATCGGCAGAGACTAACGACGACCGACTAACGACGACCGATCGACGACCATCCTTATGACCATGAAAGTCCGCAAAGCAGTGTTCCCTGCCGCCGGCCTCGGCACACGTTTTCTTCCCGCAACCAAAGCTCAGCCCAAAGAGATGCTGCCGCTGGTAGATAAACCCATCATCCAGTACGGCGTGGAAGAGGCCATGGCCTCGGGCTGCAACCAGATCCTGATCATTACTGGACGCGGCAAGCAGGCCATCGAAGACCACTTCGATGTCAGCTACGAACTGGAGAAGATGCTGGAAGAGCGCAACAAGACCGACCTGCTGCAGATCGTGCGCTCCATTTCCGACATGATCTACGTCGCCTACGTTCGCCAGAAAGAGGCGCTCGGCCTCGGCCATGCCGTGCTCATGGCCCGGGAAATGGTCGGCAACGAGCCGTTTGCCGTACTGCTCGCCGACGACGTGATTGACGCAAAGGTCCCATGCCTGAAGCAGATGGTCGAAGTTTTCGATCAGACGCAATGCTCGGTGCTGGCCACTCAAATCATCGAAGGCAAGATGATCTCTTCCTACGGCGTTCTCGACGTCAAGCCAGTCGACAGCCGCTTCGGCGAACGTCTGTTCGAAATCAAGAATATGGTGGAGAAACCTAAGCCCGAAGACGCGCCTTCGAACCTGGCCATCATCGGCCGCTATATTCTGACGCCCACAATCTTCGATTGCCTCGCGAAAACACCTACCGGCGCCGGCGGAGAACTTCAACTGACGGACGGCATGCACTTGCTCCTGGAGAAAGAAAAGATGTATGCCTACGTCTACGAAGGCCGCCGCCACGATACCGGAGACAAACTCGGATTCCTGAAAGCCACCGTGGAATTCGCTCTGAAGCGCGAGGATTTAGGCGCGCCGTTCCGCGAATATCTCAAGGGACTGAATCTGTAGTAAAAGAACGTTTCATCCTGACTCTTTTCCAAGTATGGAATCATGTTGCCATGATGAACGAAATGAAAACGCCATCGAATGAAGAGCTCGTAGCTAGATATGAACAAGTTGCGATTGCTCGAGGACGTGCTCTTTGGAACAACGATTCGCAGTCAGCGAATGAGCTATTCACCGAGGAAGTTGCGATACGTCGTGAGTTAGCGAGTCGTGTGCCTTCCGCTATCAGCCTTTTGCTATCGCTTCTAAAGTCAACCGACCCTTGGGCTCGACTCGATTCGGCCACTCCAGCCCTGTTTTTCGCCCCGGATCAGGCCGAGCCGGTGCTCGAACTCCTGGCCAAAGAGCCAAAGGCGCTCGGCATGACGGCATGGATGAATCTCGACCAGTGGCGACAGGGAAAGCTTAAGCGTCTGTGGTAAACGGGTAATTCCAGCCTTACCCTGTGTCCCTCGTGCCCTCTGTGTTAAAGATTTTCCTTTACCCCAGTAACCCTTAAACCCAACCCAGTGGCTCATTACCCGCCCGACCCCTTCAACTTCTTCGACTTCTCCTCCACCCCGCGCGCCAGCTTTTCTTTGTGTCCCTCAAGCTTCTTCGCAACAGCAGCATCACTCAACCCGATCATCTGCGCCGCCAGAATTCCGGCATTCGTTGCGCCGGGTTTGCCAATTGCCACCGTCGCCACCGGAATCCCCGCTGGCATCTGCACCGTGGCCAGCAAGGAATCCATTCCCTGCAATGACGTCGAAGGAATGGGCACACCGATCACGGGCAGATTCGTATGAGCCGCAATCACACCCGCGAGATGCGCCGCCCCTCCCGCACCGGCGATGATCACTTGAATTCCGCGGCCCGCGGCCTTGCGCGCGAAGTCCGCTGTCCGATCCGGAGACCGGTGCGCGGAAGTCACATCCATCTCGTAAGCGATGCCGAACTCCTCCAACGCTTTTCCCGCCTCACGCATAATCTCAAGATCCGAATCGCTGCCCATCACAATTGAAACCAGCACCTTACTCATCATTTCTCCCCAGAATTATTTCGTTAGCGCGCGTCCCGCAATATCCTTCCGATACGTCGCCCCTTCAAACCGAATCTTCCCGCACGCATCATAAGCTATGCGTACTGCCGTCCGCAGATCCCCCGCCCGTGCCGTTACTCCCAGGACCCGGCCGCCAGCCGTAAAAAACTCTCCATCGCGTTTCGACGTTCCCGCGTGAAACACCTTTACTCCGTCGATCGCGGCAACCTGATTCAAGCCCGCAATGTTTTTTCCCACGTCAAATGTCCCTGGATATCCTCCCGAAGCCATTACCACGCAGACTGCCGCATCGCGCGACCACTTAAAATCGCCTTCGCTGACGCGCCCTTCAATCGAGGCTTCCAGCGCCTCGACCAGATCGCTTTCCAGGCGCATTAAAATCGGCTGCGTCTCGGGATCGCCGAACCGGCAGTTAAATTCCAGTACCATCGGCCCCCGGGCTGTCATCATCAGGCCGCAATAAAGTACGCCTTTATATTCCGCGCCCTCCGCTTTCATGCCCGCCACCACCGGCCGCGCAATATGGTTTACCAGCCAGTTTTGCATCTTGTCGTCGACAATTTCGGCAGATGAATAAGCGCCCATGCCGCCGGTATTGGGACCGGTGTCGCCATCGCCAATGCGTTTGTGATCCTGCGCGGCCACGAGCGGCGCAACTCGTTCGCCGTCGCTCAACACCAAAAACGAAAGCTCGTCGCCTTTCAGAAATTCTTCCAGCACCACCCGCGTTCCCGCTTCTCCTACCATCTTGCCGCTAAACATCTCAGCTGCCACGCTAAGAGCTTCTTCTTTGCTCGCGGCAATCACCACACCTTTGCCTGCCGCCAATCCATCTGCCTTCACCACGACCGGCAAGTGAAAATGCGACAGTGCATTGCGCACCTCCTCGACCGAGTCACAGATCGCGTAGGCGGCTGTTGGAATCCGATGCCGCTGCAGAAACTCTTTGGCGAAACTCTTGCTCCATTCCAGTTGCGCCGCCGCCTTGGTCGGCCCGAAGACAGGCCAGCCGCGCCGCGTGAATTCATCCACCACGCCCAAGGTCAGCGCCAGTTCCGGTCCCACCACGGTGAGGTCAGGACGAAGTTTTTCGCCCAGCGCGACGATCGAATCCAGGCTCTTCACATCCACCGGCAAACATTCCGCCTCGTCCGCAATGCCGCCATTGCCCGGAGCGCAGTAAAGCTTCGAAATCCGCGTCGACTGCCGCAGTTTCCATACCAGCGCGTGCTCGCGTCCACCGTTTCCTAAAACTAAAACTCTCATAGCCAGAGAAAATCAAGAGTAGGGGAGAGCAAACAAGGCTGTCAAACGGGCGCTCCAATAAGGCAGTCGTATAATCTCGACAGATGATCACCGTCTCCAAGGAAGACTATCTCAAGGCCATCCTCGAGGCTGAGAGTGAAGGCGAATCCGTGATCTCGGCCCGGCTCGCGAACTGGCTGAAAGTCTCGGCACCGGCTGTTACGATGGCGGTCCGCCGCCTGAAAAAGGACGGCCTGGTCCGGGTTCAATCGGACGGGCACGTGCGCCTCACGGCCGCGGGCCGCACCATCGCCCGCAAACTCACGCTGCGGCACCATCTCATCGAACGTATGTTAGCGGAACTCTTCGGTATGGAATGGTGGAAAGTCCACGATGAAGCTGAGCGGCTGGAGCACGCCGTATCCCCCGACTTCGAGGCGAAGCTCCTGGCCAAGCTGGGCAAGTCAGGCGCCTGTCCTCACGGCAATTTGAGCGAGATGGAAAGCCCCGCCAGCCGCCGGCAACGCGGCCTTACGCTTCTGGCCGACGCCGCACCCGGCAGTGCCTACTCGGTCAGCGGAATTTACGAGCGGGACCGGCGCTTGCTGGAATTTCTCGAAGCCCGCGGCATCCGTCCGGGATCGAAGCTGCGATTGCTCGAGCGCAACTACGATCAGACCCTCACCCTATCCACGACTGCGGGAAATATCTCGCTCGGCCGCGCTGCCGCCGAGCGGGTCTGGGTTTCCCGCTAGAGGCGATGGGCGTGCCCAGCCTGCTTACGAGAGTTCCGCGCTGGTGCTTTGTTATTTCTGCACCGGTGGAACGTACTCTTTCGGAACGGCGGAGCCTTCACCGAAGAAGAATTGGTCCAACTGCTTAACGATCACTTCCTGATCTTCGCGGCGGGCGGGATTCAGGCGATATTCGTTGAGCAGCATCTTGCAGTGCTCAGTCCACATGCGCCAGGCTTCCTGGCTTACGTTGTCATAGACCTTGCGGCCGAGATCGTTGTCGAAGGGTGGCTCCTCAAGGCCGGGGAGTTCCCTTTTCAATTTCACGCAGAACACGGTGTGCGCCATACACTTCCTTCAGTCAGAAATTTCTCCATCTGCAAGATTACTACAGGGGACTATGGGGGAGAAACCGAAGCGGTGCGGAGTGGGTGATGAGATCTGATTTTCAGGAACCCTTCAATACCGCCTGCCGTTAAGCAAATCTTGTTCTGATTTCGTAACAAGATCGCAGGAGGGATCCCTTCGCATGGTGAACCGTGGGAAAATTAGTTATGAAGAAAGACTCCCCCGGGAATAAAAGGCCTTATTCATTTCCTTCAGTAAAAGAATTAAACCTGGAACAAGCGAAACAGTTCGTGGCAGGACATGCCAATTGCAGCGACCACGAAGCGTTGGCGATATTGGAGTCCCTCGGCCGAGAACTGCAGGAGCAAGAGTAGAGTCCAATTTTCTAATGAATAAAATCAGGTTGAATGACGGCTGCCCTTACTGCGGCAACTTTGCAGTGTATCGTTCGCAGCCAGAGACTCTGCTGGGCCGAATGTGTGTCTTGATGCTTCTCGATCTTGCCAGGTGCCACCGGTGCATGCATCAACATTATCGTCCACTGTTCTGCCCAGCACCTGAGTACGCGGCCAGGTCCGAGGAGAAAATCCTGCCGAGTCCCTGCCATGAAAATCAGAGTGACCCACTAACCGATGAGGCGGCGTGACCTGAGCATTCCGAACCAGCGTCTTCTGATGCATTAGAACGCGAAGCGCCGCTCGCGTTTCAGGGTCTCGCTGTGGCTTGCGCAAATGCTGCGAGGATTTGTGCAATCTGCAGCGAGTTTACGGGTGAACTTTGCGGGTGATCGGTTGCGGCAGCGGACGACTTACCCTTAATGGCGATGTAAACCGCGTTATAGGTTTCATCGCCGAGATTCTCCACTTTGTGCTTGACCGGCGGGAACCATCGGGATTCGCCCGCCTTGGCATATACTTCCTGGACCTTGCCATTCTGATCAGTGAATTTGAGATGCCCAGCGGTGAGGTTGACCACTACTCCACCGGGATGCTCGTGGAGTTCCGACCGCTCACGGGGACCGTAGTGGATGTCAATCACCACCACATGCTCGTTCTCAAAGTGCAGTTTGTAATGCTTGGGTTCCGCCTTGGTGGGATCCTGGGCGGCAGCGATATTCACCATTAGACACAGAGTTGCTGCGCAGAGAAATCTGCACAACATTGAGCGGGCCTCCTACGCTAAGGATAATTTCTACCGCAGACTGAAAGGAACGCTACTCTGGCCGCACCGCGGCTGTCAACGATTGAAAGCTAGGCTGCCCCAAAGTGGTTAATCGGGCAGCCCGGAGCAAGGTCCGGCTTCCGGCCTCCGGCATTCGCAAAAACTTTCAAGCCGGAAGCCGAGCGCTGGAAGCCGTTTTCGTCATTTATTTCTTCGGTTGATCTTTATCGGAAGCCTTGTCCTTGTTTTCGATCGACAAGAGTTCCACTTCAAACACTAGTGTAGAGTTTGAACCAATTTCAGGAGCCGGTCCGCGCTCCCCATAAGCAAGATCGGGAGGGATAAACAGTTGCCACTTGGAGCCGACTGGCATGAGTTGAAGCGCCTCGGTCCATCCTTTAATGACGCCGGTCACGGGGAAGGTCGCGGGCTGGCCGCGCTTGTAGGAGCTGTCGAACTCCGTGCCGTTGATCAGCGTGCCGCGATAGTTGCAAACCACGGAATCGGCCGCCGTGGGCTTCGGTCCCGTGCCTGCTTTCAGAATTTTGTATTGCAAGCCGCTGGGCAATGCGACTACGCCTTCTTTAGCTTTGTTGGCAGCAAGAAAAGCGTCTCCTTCTTTCTTGTTTCCGGCGCCTTCCGCTTGCATTTTCTCCTGCTGCTTTTTGCGCATATCGTTCTGCACTTCCACGATGGCGGCTTGCGCCTGTTCCTCGGTAAGCAAAGTCTTACCGCCGGTGAGGCCATCTTTCAAGCCACGCGCCATAATATTTGGGTCTACCGGAACCGATTGCTTGTGGAGATTCGCGCCCATCTTCATTCCGAGAGCGTAGCTGAATTTATCTTTTGAAGTTTTGAGCGCGAGCGGGGCTGAGGTCTTTGCGCCGGTGGCCGGGCGCTTTGCCGCCGGAGTCTGAGCTTTGCCGGCAGTAGCCGCCGATGACGGAGCTTTTGGAGTTGTCGGGGCCGGAGTGTCCTGCGCCAGGCCATTCCCTAGCAGCATCGCAGCCGCGAATATATGTATCGCTGTGGTGAAAGATTTATGCATGCACACATTGTCACATTGAGTTGAAATCTCCGCAAACTGGAATAAGACTGCCAGGGGAATCGGCATCGCGAAAATACTTCGGAGCGGATGCGGAGCTACTTCCCCGAGAAATTGGTGGGCCCGCAAGGATTTGAACCTTGGACCAATGGATTATGAGTCCACTGCTCTAACCGCTGAGCTACGGGCCCGATTGTTTATTTTCTGCTACTTGCACGCTTCTTCTTGCTAGCAGCAATCTCTTCTTTCACAAGACTTTCACCAATCCCGCTGGCGGCTAATTCGAGTTTGCTCATCGCCGCACTCACATCTGTTGTGCTGACGATGTGGTATCTGTCGAATACGGCTCTCGTCTTGTGACCGCTTATCGACATGGCAACTTTCTCAGGTACGCTTGCAACCGTAACCAGATTGCGCACTGCGCTACGTCGTAGATCATGGACCGCAAGCCCTTTGTACCTGTACCATGACCATCCGCCCTTGGTTTTTGGCTCAACTAGCGTCCGCGTGCCCTGTCCGCATGCAGCGCAAGCCTTCTGCCATTCTACCCTCAGATTCTTGTCATCGAAAACTTTCCCAGTTTTTGGCTCAATAGTCTTCAGCAGCATCACTAGCTCCGCTGGCAAAGGCGCGTATCGTGCCTCATCTGTTTTGGTCTGCTCTTCTTCAAGCCTGATGAGCCGCCTGTCGAGATCGACCTGCGACCATTCAATTTGCTTTGCTTCGCCGCCTCTCACTCCGCAGTAGTACAAGAAGAGGACGAGCGGCTTCAGGTGTGTCGGCAGCAGCGCCAGTAGCTCATTAAATTTTGGCAGTTCGAGAAATCCCTTCCGCGCTCGTGGCTCCGGCAGAAAATGCACTTTGGGGACTCGCGCGATCCTGTCGTCTCCATGTGCGATCCGCAGCATCCGGCGCAGACATGCCAAGCCACGGTTGATGATCGCATTGCCAACGCCTTGCGCCTTCCGCTTACGTGCGAAGTGCTGCGAAGTCTGCGGGGTTATTTCAAAGACTCGCGGACCTGGGTTATCTTTGCCGTATCCGAAAAACTGGTCAAGCTGCTTCAGGCCATGGACTGTTTCTTCCCCATCAGCGTCGGTCGTCAGCGTGCGATTCTCTTTCTCTCTATAGTTGTCAATCAGCATCTGCCGTAAATCAGCATAGCGGAGTTTGTTTGCATCAGGCGCCAAGCCGCCATCGCGCTCACTCATCAGACGACGCAGTTCGTGGAGCGCCTTCATTTTCGATGTTTCGCCAGTGCTGACGCGCACCGTTTTACCATGGTGACGGTACTGCGCATACCAAATCTCGCTGACGGCTTTCTTATTGCCGTTTGCGTCCTTCTTCCCATAAATTTTCAGCAGCGACCCTTCACCTTTAGCTCGTCGTCCCATGCGCTCTCCTTTTCACCACAACATCTTATGCTCTAAGTGATGGGAGTAGCAGCGGAATCTATAGCGCTCTACAGCAACTGTCAGCGAACTATAGTAGGTGATAGCTGTAACTATAGTGTTTTCAATAGTTTAGCGTTGACTTTGCCTCCCGTTTTGTAGCATACTCATTCCAGTTGGGAAGCTCAAAGTCATACAGGGGAGGGTCGGATTCGTGTCTCTATCTGAGCAAAATGACAGTAACGCTGAGAGGCAGCGCAGGTGGCGTCAGACACCCGTCGGACTGGTTATCTCCGCATTCCGCGCACATGATCGCAAAATCGCACGTCAACGAGCAAAGCGTGCGTATCACAGTGAGCGCAGGGCAGCAATTGTGGGTTGCGCCACTGGCCACGAGCATCACGACCAAGCAGGCAACAAGATATGCGCTCTACGCCTGATCAAGCGTGCTCTCCTGCTGGACGTTGCGCCAGTAGCCTCACCTGCCTACCCTCGGGGGACTTCAGTGCAAGCTCGCAGAGTTGATTACTGCATCACTCCTGTCTCAGATCAGGCGCCGATTCGTGCTCAGATCGCCGCATTCGAAGCTGGGCGGCGGCAGCGCATCGCTGATGCTCGAAGCCTTGCTGCACAGTACAGCCCACTTTCATTTGAGGATGTATTGCGCGGTAGGAAACTCGGCTACAGCGAAGATGCTTTCAACCAGCTACGTTGCGCCGCAGTTGGTAGACAGATACGAGCAGATGGTGGAGCGGTGAGCGACCCTGAAATGACGATGCGCGAGCATCAAGAGGCTGCTAAGTATCATCGGGCGTGCGCAAGCAAAGCAAAGACTATGGACTCCTGTGCTGCTCATCACGCTGCTGCGGACCTCCACGCCCGTGCTGCTGAAACCGAAGATTCTGAGGACGGCGCAAGAGCATGTGCGGCAAGCAAGAAGGCGCTCGCAACAAGATAAAGCCGAGCAGAATAAGGCTTAAATCAATGGCTATTCAATGGAGAAACGGAAGGCTTCAAGCAGGAAAGTTGCGGCATCGCATTGACTTGGTAAAAGTGTCCAACGTGCAGGACAGCACCGGGGGATTCAATAAGTCTGCCGATGTGCTCTATGCGAATGTCTGGAGCAGCGTGGAAGCGCTCTCCGGTATGGAGACTCTCGTCCTGGAGTCGCAGGCTTCGCTGGTGACTCATCAAGTCATCATCAGATACATCGGTGCTGCTCCGTCATGGCAAGCGAACACTGAGTACCCTGTTGGCTACCTCTGCGAAGACTCGAACGGCAATCTTCAGCAAGCGCAGTCGGCTGGACTCTCCGGTCCTTTTGCTCCGCAGCCGTGGAATGGAGTAGCTGGCAGCTTTACCGCTGACGGTGATCCGAGCACAGGCATCGAGTGGAAAAACTTGGGCGTGGCGCCACCGTACACCGGAGTTACGTCGGCTCTTCAGGTGTGGTTTAACGGTAGACAATTCCAAATCACATCGGTGCAGAACCCCGATGAGCGGAACAAGATGCTGTGTCTGATGTGTGTCGAAATTAACGACAGCCGCCAGCAGATCACTGCGCAACCGAGAGACCTGAATTAGGAGACATCATGGCAAGCAACCAAACATCACCAAACAAATTCGCCGTACACTCGCGTCTTGGGCTCTTAGAGAATGCAGCTACCGAGTTGCGTCGCGATGTGACTTCGCTGCAACAGCGCCCAGCAGTCCCCGGACCAGCAGGAAAAGCTGGGCGCGACGGTTCGGATTGCCAGTGTAGAAACGGGAGAGAGGGGGCACCCGGCCTGCCGGGAAGGGATTCAACTGTAGCGGGACCTGCCGGGGCTGTTGGCCTCGCCGGACCCAAGGGGGACCGCGGCGAACGTGGTCCAGCCGGACCGGACACCACCGAAGCACTGGCAGAGGCGAGAGCAGTGATTGCAAATTGCCGTGCTGAATTGGCGACGCTCAAAACGACGGTGCAAGGTCTGCTCGACATGAATGCGCGGGCTGGCGAATACATACAGTGGCTGCGCTCGAAAGCAGCGGCGCGGGCGCTGTGAGAGCACTTTCAAAAGACGAACTTTTTTCAAGGAGATAGAAATGTTTGAACATGTGGACCAGCAACGAGCGGCAACAAATCAGGTCGAAAAATCCCGCGCAGATCGTGACCATTCGTGGGTCAACTTCATTCGTGGCGCTGCTCTCACTGATGAGCAGCTCGGAAAGTTGCGAGATGCTTGCAAAGCTGTTGGCGGTCGTCCATTAACCGACGACGAGCGCGCTGTTGTGCTCTACGGCGTTGTGCAGCCTCGGATTCAATCTGGCATCAAGTGTGTCTAAAAGTTTTCGGCGCCTAGTGATGTGGGCGCCGTGCTGCTTGAGATCGTGAGTCCTGAGCAGCGGTGTGGGAGCAGTTAACCTCCTTTTCTGCTCTCACACAAAAAGTTCCTCGTTGATGGGCGTTGAGAAAACCTGCTCCGCTCATCTTCGGGAGAACCCAAACACTCCTTCCGACAGTAAGGGGACCACAATGCAAGTAACTTTCTGTCCAACGCAGCCGCAAGCCGATCATTTCGATACCCACATTTTTCAATTCACAAAGCAATACCCTGTTAACGCGCATTCCATCGCTGATGGCGGTACTGAATCAACCGGACTTGCATATGAAGACATCGGGCGCATGGCTACCTACAAAGGTCCGAAGAGCTTCAAAGGGCGCAGCTTTGAAGTGCCAGTTTGGGCGCTGAACATTCCCGACCTTCAGCGAGTGCTGCTGAGATATCTCGAACGGCGTAGCGGTCGCCTGAAGTGCTTGTCTGCGACTGGAACATTGGAGCAGCAGATTCAGAATGCGGAGTCGGTCATCCGGCAGCAGATGCCGCGACTTGAGCAGCGACTCGATACGCTTTGTGCAGAGTACATCTCATTGAAATCTAGTGACACTGATGCGGAGCGCCGCCAGCGGATTAGGTGCTTGATCACAGAGTACGACGCCGCTCTCATTTTCAACCGTGATCCAGTTCGCATTCTCTGCGCGATCATTTGGAAATATTTCCGAGAGGGTCTGAACTCGTCGCAGATTTCCGGCGATCTCGGTTTGAAGTCTTGCACCATTCGCCAGATCATCCGACGCTTGACCAATGAATCTATCGAACTCGGCTACCCAGAGCCAAACTCGATTAACGGTAGACGGATGTTCAGCCGCAGCAAACGGCACAAACCCCGCCAAGTGGCAGCATAGGGACTCGCGGAGCGCGTCGTCCTGAGAATGGATGAGTGTCTGAGTACATGAAAAAAGCCCTGCGGGATGCGAGTCCGCAGGGCTGAGTGCGACGGGGAAAAGTCTAGCGCGGCGCTACTGCATGCCGATGTTTGTCGAACAAGTCCGCCGTCGTGCCGCGATGAGCGCAACCCGTCTTGTATTCAGCATCAGAGAGAATGCGGATCGTGTGGATGCTCAGAGCGTGACGGAGGTCTGCGAGTCCGTTTTCTGTCAGCAGCAGTACTCGGAGCGCATTTCGCTCGTTACAATCCAAGTGGTCGGTGAAGTGCGCAGCATGAGATTGCCTTCCGGTAGACTTTAATCCAGCCATGTGTGCTCGCCTCCGCGAGTGTACTTGGTGATGGCTCTGCTCAGCGTTGACGCGCTGGGTAGAGCCGCTGTGTTATTTGGTTCCGAGAAACTTCAGCAGCCGTGATTGATTTTCATCGAGCCACTCTTTGAGCGCCCGACGCAGCAAAGCCGACGCTGGAATGCCAGTGCCCTCAGAGAGTGATTTCAGCCGTTGAAAGTCTTCGAGATCGACGTTTACGGGAATGCGTTGTGCTTTCGCTTTCACTTTCATGTCAACCAGTATCACCTGATAGCAGGTGACAGTAAATAGCACCTTGGTGACCCCATAGTTACCGCCCCTTGGCAATGACTGCTGCGCCCTGTATTCTTTCTGGCGATGGCCGCTCTCGTCCTGCCCGAACCCATCGACAAAGATGGATTCAATCCGAATGCGAAAATTCCGTTTAACGTCACGACTGCTCATGTGCAAGCGGCGATGCAGGATTTCATCGAGTTCCTCACTCTGATTGATAGCCAGCTCCACACCAAGGAAATGGCCAGCTTAGAAAACACAATGATGCAGGCAAACTTCAGCAGCTTGGTGGGTGAGATGATGGGCGCCCGTATTCCGAAGCACTGTCCGACTGTGGTCAAGAATCTCTATCACAACGGACACCCGGACATGCTACCAACGGGGAAATATCCAGGCGATGCAGCGCAGCACGCGGGTAGCGACGGAATCGAAATCAAAGCCTCACGATACTTGCAGGGCTGGCAGGGTCACAATGCTGAAGATGTGTGGCTGCTGGTCTTCGTCTTTCAGAGCGGGCGTGAAGGACCGAAAGTGAAGAAGACAACAGCATTCAAATTTCTGCTGGTCGTGGGCGCCATGCTCACGAAGGCTGACTGGCTTTTTGCAGGTCGTTCAGAAACTAGCCGCAGGACGATTACGGCAAGTGTGACCAAAGCTGGCGCAGCGAAGATGATGGCAAACTGGATTTACAAGTGCCCTGAGCTACGCCAGCAAGGGGAACTTTAGCTGGTCTCGCGGAACAACGACATTAGTCAACCGTTCAATTGATTGCGCTGCTGTTTCGAAATACTCTTCGTTCTTCTCGACTCCGATACACGCCACGCCTACGGCATTCCCTGCTGCTACTGTTGACCCCGAACCCATGAAGGGGTCAAGCACGATGCCCTTGCCCAGCGGCAGTACAGCATAGACAAGCTCGCGCAGCAACGCTTGCGGCTTCAGACTTGGATGCTTAGCAAGCTGCCGTTCTGCACGCGGCGTGCGTCCGGCTTCAACAAGATCGGTGAACGGCAACCCTTCCGGCAAGCGGCGCAAACCGCCAGTTTCAAACTTGCGGAGACAATCACTCACCTTCAAACCAGCAGGTAGCGGCTTGCGCAGGATCCCCCACGGCTCGTAGCTGCCACGTGGCAGTGAGCATACGTCGGGAAATTCCTCTTCCGCGTTCTTTGGTCGGTCACCGCCGCGTAGAGTTTGCACAACACGAATCAGTTGACCCCGAAACTCAAGCCCTCCTGCTACGAGTGCGCTGTAGACCAACTGGCACAGGAAAGAGTTTGTAGCAATGAAGACGTGACCACCCGGTCTGAGCACATGCACTGCAACCTTCGCCCACTCGGTGAAGAATTCGGTAAGCTGCTTGCGCTCCTTGGCATTCAGCGCAGTGAAGCGTGGAAGAGGCTGGCGCACAGACCCATCAAATGACGGTGGGATGCGCCAGATTCCACCATTGCCATTAGCACGTTTTTCAAGCTGATCGAACTCATATTCCTTCACGCCATAGGGCGGATCGGTCACAATGCCATGGACCGAACTTTCCGGAGCGCTCCCCATCCACTCAAAACAATCTGCATGAACGATGAGTGATTTACCGACTGGTTTGTGCGCGTAGTTGAGGGCAAAACTTGCAAGCTGGGGCATCTTGGACTTGGCAAGTATAACTCACCCCATGCTGACACCACGGTAACTTTCGACGCTCAGCGCTGCTCTCGTATCGTGAGAACACGATGGTGAAGAGCCCTGAGGAACACGCTCGAAGGTCCGCTGCGGCGAAAGCTATTTGGGCTGACCCTGAATATAGCGCCCGAAGGTCTGCTGCGGCAAAAGCTAGGTGGGCTGATCCTGAAGCTCGCGCACGGGCTTCAGTAGCACAAAAGATTGCTCAGGCAACGCCCGAAGCTCGCGCACGGCAGTCAGCAGCAAAGAAGAAGCATTATGAAGATCCAGAGGCGAGAGCGCAGATGTCGGCTGTGATGAAGAAGTACTATGAAGACCCTGAAGCACGACAACTTCAAAGCGCCAACTTCTGGCGCCAAGACCCTGAGACGCGAGCAAAGATGCTAACAGCTATGGGCGCTAAAGAGCGACGCCGTGGCGAGAAAGCAAAAAGCGCTGCTGGCAGCAAGTGAATTTCTTTCACAAATCTTTCACTTATTCGCGGATAAAGGGCAGCATTTAGCAGCACGGAAGAGCACGTAAGTCATTGACAAATATCGAAACTGGCTGAGCATTAGGAGATTATGAGTCCACTGCTCTAACCGCTGAGCTACGGGCCCGGCCTTTCACGGAGGCTTACCGGACGTGAAAACATTTTACAGTAGTGCCGCTGAGAGTCTTGTGGAAGTGTGCGGTGCAACGTTCATGGCAGAATAACGCCATGGAGATCTCGCGAGCTGGTTCTAGTCCTGATTTTCTTTATGGCACCGCATGGAAGGAAGAGCGCACTGCGTCACTGGTGGAACTGGCGCTGCGCGCGGGGTTTCGGGGGATCGATACGGCCAACCAACGGCGCCATTATTTTGAGGCGGCAGTAGGTGAGGGGCTGGCAGCAGCATATCGCTCGGGAGTGGTGACGCGAGCGCAGCTTTTCTTGCAGACGAAATTTACCTATCGGCCGGGACAGGACGATCGGTTGCCCTATGATCCCATGGCAAAGTTATCCGTTCAGGTCGCGCAGTCGATGGCGAGTTCGCTGGAACATCTTGGGACCGATTGGGTCGACAGTTTTGTTCTGCATGGTCCGTCGTCTGGATATGGTTGGGCCGATACGGACACGGAAGTTTGGAACGCGATGAAGAAGGAGCGGGATGACGGTCGCACGCGGCTGCTTGGAGTAAGCAATGTTTCGATAGAGCATCTGGAACAGATGGAAGCTTTGGGTGTTGAACTTCCATCGTTTGTGCAGAACCGCTGCTACGCGAGGCTGGGCTGGGATCGCGATATAAGATTGTTCTGCCGGGAACGGAAGATTGTCTATCAGGGATTTTCGCTGCTTACGGCGAATGTGGAGGTGCTGCGGCATCCGTTGGTTCTCGATGTCGCCCGGCGCGCCGGCGGGAACCCGGCGCAAGTTGTGTTCGCTTTTGCGCGTGCGATCGGGATGCTGCCGCTGACGGGAACTTCTGATACTGAGCACATGAAGCAGGATTTGGCGAGTGGCGTGCTTGGGCTTTCGAGTGATGTAGTGCGGCAAATTGAATCGCTGGCTGGGTGACAACGCGTGGTCTGGTCAGGATTTAGCTCTTCATTGACATTCAGGTGCAGTCAAGCTCACCTAACCGCGACGCCATTAAGTAAATCTAGAGCCTCGCCGGTCGTAATAAATCTTGCTCCGAGCGCTTTTAATTCCGCCACTGTGCGGTCTCCATCTTCTGCTTTTAAGGTTTCGATCGCATCTGCGACTACCGAGACGCGGCGGCCGCGATCGAGCAATCCTTTCGCGGCAAAGCGAACGCAGTATTCGGTGACCACTCCGAAGACTGCGAATTCGGCTTCGGCGGGCAAACGTTTTACGAGCTCGTCGGCGTGGCGGCTGGCGAAGATGTCGAGGGTTTGCTTTTCGAGCAGAATCTGCTGGTAGGGCGCGAGATCGCGCGGCAACGTGGCTCCGGACTCGTTCGGGACGGTGACGATTCTATCGGCGAGCGCTTCGGGAACATAGGCGGAGCCGGGGCTTCCTTTGATGCAGTGCGGCGGAAATGTTGTGAATTCGGGATCGTTTTCCGCGTGGTAGCAGCCGTGAGAAACCAAAAACACGAGGTCCTGGCGGGCAGCGTCAGTAAGCTTGCGAATGTTGGGGAGCAAGCGTTCGGCTCCAGGAACGTAGAGCTTCCCGCCCGGAAGCATGAAGTCGGCTTGAGTATCGACTTCCCAGAAAATTAGATTGCTGGATACCATTGCCCGTCCACCCGACCCTTATGTTTCGAAAAAAGGTTATGGACATTGTGGGCGGGCGCGCGAAGAGTCGTCAAATGGAGAAATAATGAAAATCAGGAAACAGGCCCTTGAACGCTCTGGACGAACGACTGCAAGCTGGTTTCTAGAACATTCCTGCTGGCTTCGGGCAGTCCGACGAAGCGAAAGGGCTGGAGCCATCCTTGCGTGGCCCACATCGGGAACATGATCTCCGCTTGTTCGCGGATCGTGTTCGTTCCGAGATGAAAGATGAATTCGACTTTCAGCTTTTCGTCGAGCGGTTTCTCCAGGTGCACGAGGCCGCCACTCACAGAAAGCTGATGCAATTTCCCCCGTATCTGGCGCTGGTTAGGGAGTCGAATCAAGGTTAGAACGGAGCCGCGAAGTTTGACGCGAAAGGGGCGGTCCTGGACTATCGGTCTTAAAGACGAATCCGGCGCAATCGATTCTGGCATGTGCGACATCGTGCGTAAAGTATGGCACTTTGGCGCAAGCGTATCGAGATTACCAAAGAACGTCAGGGGCCCAAACCTTTGGAACATCTCCTGGAACATCGGCGGCTGGGTGCGGCGCGGCCGTATGATGGCGAACGCTGATGAGGTATTTATTTTCGGCCGGGGTGGGATTCACCCTGTTCCGAAAAGCGGTTGTAGGGCCAGGCATTCCCGTTTTTCGTTATGGGCTTGCCCGCTTTCGCAGACGTGGCGGTTCCAGTAGTAACGACGCTATCCCAGTCCTGCGGGGGATTGGCAATTCCCCAGACATTTCCAGCGTTGTACAGGGAGACTCCGATCAGAAAATAGCTGCCGTCACTGCCCAGCGGCACGCAACTCGCAACGCGGCCGGTAGCGGTTGCTCCACCCGGCAGGTTACCCAACAGGACTGGCGTCTCCAGGGGCAATGCTTGCAAGGTGCGGAATCCGCAGCCCTGGGGACTCACTACAATAACGACGCACTCGGCAGAAAACGCATGCCTGCGATCCATGCTGGTGACAACCACCGGGATCTCCACGCGCACTCGCGTGCTGCGCCGGGGCGTTTTTGGTGTGAGTATTTCCATGCGAAGAGCGCTTGAGCCCAACTGCGCTGCGCTGACCCCTCTAGTTTGACAGTACCAGGGCTGGACGCAGGACTGAGAAAGAAAAGGTAAGGTGACGAAGGTAACCGGCCGGTTCGGACTGGGCAGGTTTTCTCCAACGGTCTTTCATCCGCCAGTCTTTCATCCGCGACGAAGAGCAGGTTCCTTGCTGATAACATGGCGGCAGCAGTGTGAACCTAGGAACCAGCGTATCTCCGTCTGCGGAAGATTCCGCGCCCGCTACGTCACGTGGGTGCGAGTGGAAGCTTTTGCTGACCGCCAGTTGCGCTGATTCGCCAGAGGGACTGGATCGAACGCGGTCTTTACTCGACCAGGAAATCGATTGGGAAGAAGTGCTCCGCCTGGCGGATCACCACGGCACATGCTCGTTGTTGTATCAGAATCTCTCGCAACTTCAGGACATTGTTCCTTCGCCAGTGTTGACCACGCTTCGCGAGCGACATGAGAGCAATGTTCGTAAGTCGCTTTTTCTGACGAGGGAACTGATCCGCATTGGGCATCGCCTGGATGCTCTGGGAATTGAAGTGATCCCGTACAAGGGGCTGGTCTTGTCCGAGGCTTATTACGGTGACATGGCGCTGCGCCAATCCGGCGATATCGACTTGTTCGTCCGCAGGCGGGATGTACCGCGAATCAAGAAAGTAGTTTGCGAACTGGGATACACAACCCGGGTTCCGATCGCGGAGAATGCTCAGGAAGCCTACTTCGATTCAGGATACGAGTGCACTTTCGACAGTCCGATGGGATGCAACGTACTGGAATTGCAATGGGCGCTGCAACCCCGTTTCTACTCCGTGGACTTCAACATGAACGGACTTTTTGCACGTGCGGTGAACGTAACGGTCGCCGGCCGCCGCGTGAAAACGCCTTCTGCTGAAGATCTGCTGCTGGTGTTGTCGATACATGCGGCGAAACATGTTTGGGGACGGTTGATTTGGTTGTGCGATATTGCGCAGATTTTGAAGCGCGAGAAATTGAATTGGGATTGGGTGCAGTCGCGGGCGCGAGAACTTGGCATTGAGCGAATTTTGCATGTCACACTACTGTTGACGGAGCGATTCTTGACGACGGTAATTCCGGCATCCATCGAAAGCTCGATTCTCTCGAATCGCGCCGCACGGGCTTTCGCTGATGAAGTTGCAAATGGTGTGATGCGTGGAGACTCTTACGCGGGCCGCGAGGTGCACTATTTTCGTCTTATGATGCGGCTTCGGGAGCGACGCCTGGATCGAGTACGGTTCTTTACGCGGCTGGCTTTTACCCCGGGGCCCGGAGAATGGAAAGCCATCCGGCTGCCCAGGATTTTGTTCCCTCTATATCGTGTGGTGCGACTGGCGCGGCTGGCGTCCAGGTTTGCGCGGGATACGGAACAAAAGATCGCGCACCATTAGCGGCTGGCCAGGCCACCAGAGGTTTCGCCGCCGTCCATGGTGTAGACGTGGCCGGTGGCGTAAGCAGCGTCATCCGAAGCGAGGAAAGCGAACAATGCCGCGATCTCTTCGGGTTGGGCGTGTCGGCGGAGGGGGATTTTTCGGTTCACTTCATCGAGCATTGCTTCGCTGTATTCGGACCGCTGCATGGGAGTAAGGACATATCCCGGCGCCACGGCGCAGACGCGCACATTGGGCGCGAGTTCGAGCGCCATGGAGCGCGTCAGTTCAATCACTCCGGCTTTGGTTGCGTTGTAATCGGCATAGTAGGGATAGCCCATGATGCCGTTGGTGGAAGCGGTTTGCAGAATCACTCCGCTGCCGCGCTGCGTCATGTGGCGGGCGGCGGTTTGCGCCACATAGAAGACGCCGGTGAGATTTACTGCGATCACTCTGTCCCACTCTTCGGGCGTGATGTCGAGGAATTTGTGGCGGATGCTGATGCCGGCATTGTTGATGAGGACATCGACTCCATCCATCACGCGAACTGCGTTGGCGAATGCGGCTTCCACCTGCATAAGGTCGGTGACATCTGCGATGATGGCCTCAGAAATTGCAGGCAGTTCCTGACGAACCGCTTCGCAAGCTTTGGGATCGCGGTCGAGAATGCAGACGCGAGCGCCTTCTTCGAGAAAGCGTGCGGCGGTGGCCGCACCGATTCCGCTGGCGCCTCCGGTGATGAGGACTCGTTTGTCTTTCAGGCCGCGCATGCAGGCTCTCAGTTACTTTCCGCCAGCATCATGTTAGCGGGAAAACTGACAGCGGGCTAGTTTGACGCGCAAAGAAGGAAGCACTCTCAGATTTGTCTACGCCGTCATCCATCCCTGTCTGTTAAGGCGGGCTGCCACAACGAGATCGACCGACTGCTCAGGAAACCTCGCGAACTATTCACGCACAATTAACAATCGAAGGTCCCTCTCGGTGCGTCCAAAGGATGCCCAAAGCGAAATCTCCGGGCAAACCTCGCAAGGAGAAGCTCCATGAAAATCAGAAATTCGGTCCGCATGATCGTCGCTTGTTTTCTTCCACTCATAGCTCTGGTCGCGGCCGCGCAAGTCACGGCGAACATTCCGTACACGGTCTCCACATTCGCCACCAGCGTTCCCGGAGTTTATTTTCAACCTGACTCCATCGCTGTGCTCGACGGCCATATTTTCGTCGGATACGGAAACAACGCTGCCCCCGACGGTTCCGATGGCAAGAGCAGTACCATCGTCGAATATGACCGTAGTGGCAATGTCGTCACGACTTACATTGTGAAGGGACACAATGATGGCCTGAAGGTAGACCCCAGGACGAAGTTACTGTGGGCGATGCAGAACGAAGATGGAAGCCCCAACCTTGTGATCATTGACCCGCACACGGGAATCCGGAAGGTTTACACCTTCGGTCCCACGCCGCATGGCGGCGGGT
This sequence comes from Acidobacteriota bacterium, assembly GCA_013289765.1. Classification (GTDB taxonomy): domain Bacteria; phylum Acidobacteriota; class Terriglobia; order Terriglobales; family Acidobacteriaceae; genus Sulfotelmatobacter. The sequence goes on along the minus strand of JABCZI010000009.1, from coordinate 134,423 downwards.
ATGATGACATGGCCTTCAATGGCAAGGACGTCTTTATCAGCGCGTCGAACCCGGCCAACAACCCGAATAACGCTCCCGCAATCGTCCGCGCTGAATTGAACGGCAACAAAGTCACGATCACACCAGTGCTGATGGGCACGGCGACGGCGACTGATATTCCAACCGACGCTCCGGTGGCCTTGAACCTGCAGGATCCCGATTCGATGAAGTTCGATCCGTTTGGAGATCTCGTGCTGGATAGCCAGGCGGACGCCGAGCTGATTATTGTGCATCATCCCGGCGGGGTTGATCAGAGCGTCTACCATTTGCCGCTTACTCTGGATGGAGCGTCAGTCCAGATTGACGACACGATTTATGCGACGTCGAGCCACGGAGTAGTTCTAGTTTCGGACCGCGATGGAGAAACGGTCTACGCTATTTCCAAGGACATTTTCGCTCCCGCAGCCGCTTATTCGGCTACGCCGACTTCAGTAGGGGAACTGGATCTGGATACTGGCGTGATCACCAATGTGGTCACCGGTATGGTGAGCCCGCATGGCATGGCGTTTTTAAGAGAGAACGAGTAGGTAATCGGGGCGGCGAGTCAGTCTGTTAGGAAACTGGGCCGCCCCGTTTTTCACCTTCTTCTACATCAGCCACAGAGCGTCGACATCGACAATCACCTGCGTGCGCGGGATTTTTTGTTGCGCGGCATGAGCCAGCATGGCCCGGAGCGTTGTGTTGAGCTTCTCCCGGCTTGGCGATTTCAAGACGAAGTGATAGCGGTAATCACGCTTGAGCCGCAGGATAGGCGCGGCAGCCGGACCTAGGACGCGCACCCCTTCGTGACGATTCTTTTCAAACCACTTGCCTAGAGTCCCCGACCACTGCAGCGCTTCTTCCAGCTTGTCGCTGCGAATGAGCACGTTGGCCAGTGCGGAGTACGGGGGATAATGCATCCAGCTGCGAAAGCGAAGTTCTTTGTCGTAAAACCCAGCAAAGTCATGGTGGGCAGCGTATTGCACAGCATAGTGATCCTGAAAATAAGTTTGCAGAATAACTTTGCCTGGTGTTTGCCCGCGGCCCGCGCGGCCGGCGACCTGCGTTAGCAATTGGAATGTGCGCTCGGCAGCGCGGAAGTCTGGAAGTCCCAACGCGCTATCCGCGCCCACGACGCCAACTAGAGTGACGCCGTGAATGTCGTGGCCTTTGGCGATCATCTGGGTGCCCACCAATAAATCGAGTTCGCCATCGCTAAGTGCGTTCAGAGTACGTTCGAAATCTTCGTGGCCGCGAACCGTATCGCGATCAAGGCGGGCGATCCGCGCTTGCGGAAACATGCCGTGCAGCAACTCCTCCAGCTTTTCTGAACCCGTGCCCAGGAAATATACATATTCACTGTTGCAATGAACGCAAGCTTTCGGCACCGGCGCAATATATCCGCAGTAGTGGCAAACCATTTTGTGCTCGCGTTTGTGCAGCGTGAGCGCGATAGCGCAGTTCTGGCACTCCAGAGTTTTCCCGCAGGTGCGGCACAGGACCACGGGCGAATATCCGCGGCGGTTGAGTAGCACCATGACCTGCTCTTTGCGATCGAAGCGATCTTTTATTTCGGCTGCGAGTTTGCGTGAGATTACTTGCTCCTGCCCGGTTTCCTGGAATTCCTGGCGCATGTCGATGACCTCGACTTCGGGCAGAGGACGCAGCTCCACACGATCAGGCAATTCGACGAGCGCATATTTATTTTTCTTTGCATTGAAATAGGATTCGAGCGATGGCGTGGCAGTGCCCAGGACGACCGCGGCATTCGCCATCTTGGCCCGGACCACTGCGATGTCGCGGGCGTGGTAGCGCGGAGTTTCTTCCTGCTTGTAAGAGGAATCGTGCTCTTCGTCGACGATAATCAGCGCAAGGTCGGTAACGGGAGCAAATACCGCGGAGCGTGTGCCCACGACCATCCGCGCCTCGCCACTCCGAATGCGATGCCACTGCTGGGCGCGTTCTTTGTCCGAGAGCGCGGAATGGAGGATAGCGACCTCGTCGCCAAAGATTTGATGCAGGTCGGCGGCCACGGCCGGCGTAAGGCCGATTTCAGGAACGAGCAGGATAGCGGAGCGTCCGGCTTCAAGAACCGAACGCATGCCCGCGAGATACACTGCGGTTTTCCCAGAGCCGGTAACGCCGTGCAGAAGAATGCCGGAAAATTTTCGCGCTTCGACGGCAGCGCGCAGACGTGCCAGTGCGGTGGTTTGCGCTGCGTTGAAATCAAATTCGAACGAGGGCCGCGGCTTGCTGCGCGAAATGGCGAAAGCCGCGGGTTCTTCCACGAATTCAATCAGGCCCCGCCGCGCCAGAGTGCTGAGCGTGCTTCGCGGAACATCAAGAGCTTGCAACGTTTCAACAGCTACGCGTCCTCCAGATGCGGCGAGCGTATCGACGAGTTTGCGTTGGTTCTCGTTGAGCTTGCCTTCGGTGGATTTCAAGACAGCGATCTTCACGGTGCGAGTGGCATCGCGCACGGCAGAGACGTCTTCGCGCACCAGCCATTTTTTTCGCACCATACCGCTCAAAATAACTTTCGAGACGCCAGTGGCGGAACGCAGAGTTTGTTCACGGACCTGAATAGTTTCTCCGGGCGTGGACTCTTGGGCGGCCAGATAATCGAGGACTTTATATTCGGCCGCTTGCTCTTCCGGAGTTCGGCGCGAGCGCGCCGACGATCCCGATATTCCGGCGAGATGCAGTGCCTTGTGGCCGTCGGCGGCGATGCGGTAGGCGATGGCGCGTTTGAATTCCGCGTTCAGCGGGAGCATGGTGCGGAAGACTTCGCCGATAGGGGCAAGATAGTAATCGGCAATCCAGCGGCCCAAGCGTAGCAGTTGGTCATCAAGGACGGGCGCGATATCGAGCACGCTGAAAATGGGCTTGAGTTTTACCGTTGGCTTGCGGTCATGCAGCTCCACCACGATCCCGGTCATGCGCTGCTGGCGGAAGGGGACGAGCACGCGCCCGCCGACGACGGGCACAGCTTCAGCAGGGACACGGTACGTGAAAACCATGTCGAGCGGGACGGCGAGGGCTACGTCGCAGAACTCGGGCATTGATTGGAAGGATAAATTACGAAAGAAGCGTCATCTTTTATTCATGTCATCCCGAGCGAAGCGAGGGATGACTACTCTTTTTAGATTCTCTTACTCCGCGCCTTTTTTCGGCGCTTCGATGCCCAGATATTTCATGACCATCTGCAGATCTTTCCAGGTCTCGCCTTTTTGCCGAGGATCGCGCAGCAAATAGGCAGGGTGATAGGTGACGGCAAGGCGCGCGCCGGGCCAGGATGGATCGCTGGCAGGAGGCTTGAAGTCGAACCAGCGGCCTCGCAAATCTCCCAGGGAGGAATTCATCGCCAGCAAATTCTTCGCGGCCGTGGCGCCGAGCGCGACCAGAACTTTGGGCTTGATCGCCGCAATTTGACGCATCAGAAATGGCGAGCACGTCCCGCACTCATCGGGCTCCGGGGTCCGGTTGCCGGGAGGACGGCACTTCACGATGTTCGCGATGTAGACATCCTCGCGCCGCAGGCCCATGGCTTTAATCATGTTGTTGAGCAGTTGGCCGGCGCGTCCCACAAAGGGTTCGCCCTGTGCGTCCTCGTCAGCGCCGGGGCCTTCGCCCACAAACATGAGTTCAGCGTGCGGGTTGCCCACACCGAACACGATCTGCTTGCGGCCTTGCTGGTGAAGTTTGCAACGAGTGCAGTCGCCCAGGTCTTCGCGAATCAACTTCAGCGCGGCGGCGGGATCGGAGACGCCCAGTTCAGAATTCGGAGTAATTGCGACGAGGTTGTCCTCGATAATTGTTCGGGCGACAACGGATTTTCTTGCGGCCATTTCCTCTCGAGGTTCTGACTGGAATGTGGAAGATGGAATCTGATCGGGTGCGGCGCTTTCGCGCCGGTAGAAATCGTGGATGCCCATCTCATGACAGTAACGAACGCGTTCGGCGAGAGCGCGCCGCAATTCTGGATCAAGGGTACGGGGCATTGGTTCCGATTGTAATTGAGAAGGGAGAAACTGTTTCAGTCAGGCTTTTACCGGCGACTTGCGCCGCTGGCGGATGCGAACGGCCTGATCCAGAACTCGCTGAGCCACTTCCCACTTCGTAGTTTCGGGAACGTCGACAACTTCATCATTCGTAATGATGGTGACCTGATTGCGATCGGAATCGAAACCGACGCCTTCGCGGGAAACGTCGTTGACGACGATCGCATCGAGTTGTTTGCTGGCGAGCTTCTGGCGGGCGTTTTCGAGGACGTTCTCGGTTTCCGCAGCGAAGCCAACGATGATCTGCGATTGCTTTCGCGAAGAAATTTCTTTGAGAATATCGGCGGTCGGCTCGAGCTCGAGAACCATCGGTCCCTTGCGTTTTAGTTTTTGTCCAAAGATCGACTTCGCGCGGTAATCGGAAACGGCCGCGGTTTTGATAACGATGGTCGACTGAGGCAAAAGGTTGAGAACGGCATCGCGCATTTGCTCGGCCGATTCCACGCGCGTCACTTCAGCCGCTGCCGGTGGAGTGAGAGCCGTGGGGCCACTAACCAGGAGCACGCGTGCGCCGCGGCGCAGCGCGGCCTCGGCGACGGCATAACCCATGCGTCCGCTGGAGCGGTTGGTCAAGTAGCGCGCGGGATCGATTTTTTCCCGCGTCGGGCCCGCCGTGACCAGCACAGTTTCGCCACTGAGATCCTGCGAAGCACCCAACGCTTCGAGGACCGCGGTAACGATGGCTTCGTTCTCGGCAAGACGGCCTGAGCCGGTCATGCCACAGGCTAGATATCCCGCGCCGGGCTCGACAACCTTCACGCCGCGCTGGCGAAGAATTTCCAGATTCGCCTGCGTCGCGGGATGATTCCACATATTGACGTTCATCGCCGGAGCGACGACAACCGGCGCAGTAGTGGCTAGATACAGTGTGGTCAGAAAATCGCTGGCGATACCTTGGGCGAAGTGGGCGAGAACGTCAGCGGTGGCTGGAGCCACCAGCAGCGCGTCGATCGACTGCGCAACCGCGATGTGCTCAATCGCAGAATCGAGGTTGGCCGAGTCGATCTTGGCCGAATCAGTGGTGGCGGCCTGCTCTTCTCCGGGCGCGAACATCCCCGTGATAACTTTCTCACCGGAGAGCGCAGCAAATGTGAGGGGACGGATGAACTCCTGGGCGGAACGCGTCATGATTACTTGCACGCGAATGGCACGGTCTTGCAGGAGCCGCACAATCTCGGCTGCCTTGTAAGCCGCTATGCCGCCCGTGACTCCGAGAGCAACTTTCATACGCTTTACCAGGCTGCGCCTGGAGACGCTTCCGGCTCGCAACGCTTCCGGCACGACTGAAGGTGTGCCCCGATACGAACCCTGCCCGCACGAACGCCGCTTCGCTTGCGACGCCACTTCGTTCGCCCGACTCCCAGCAAACTGCCACACGAAGTAAAAATCCGCGCAGGTTAAGCGTCGTGTCCGAAGGCTTTATCCAGAACTTCGGCGGCCTGCTCGGCGGCGCTGCGAAGTTCGGGAATCTCCCACTTCACCTTGCCGGCACGAATTTCGTCCTGCGCGATGCGGCAAGGCTTCCGCGAATTGGTTTGAACAACCGGAGGTGCTCCGGATTGCAGCTGCCGGGCGCGTCGAGCCGCGACCAGAATGTAGCGATAATTGCTGTCGAAGCCTTCGATCAATTTCATGGATTCTCTCCCCTTGCTGGGATTCTGAATTTGATAACGAAAGTAAATGCGCTTCGTTCTTCGCGGGGGAAGCCAAGAACTGCTTACCTATTTTCCCACGAAACCCAAGGTTATGGGGGCTGCGAGTGTCGAATAAAGTTACCGAGGATCAATCCCTCCCGAATCGCCTGGAGTCCGGAATGAGTCGAGAATCGGTTTCAGACGCTCGCGTACGTTGGCCAGGCGACAGCAGTCCGCCAATTTCACAATTTTATCTTCATCGCTGGAGAGCGGCCGCCCCCCCCGTAGCAGGCGCTCGGACCGAACCACCCCTCGCAGAAGCTCGATGGAATCTTCCAACTGATCGTTAATCAGAATGTAGTTGTAGCGGTCGTAATTCTCAATCTCGTGGGTCGCCGCTGTTAAACGGCGCTGGATGACCTCATCGCAGTCTTCACTGCGCTTGCGCAAGCGCTCTTCCAAAGTTTTCCGATTGGGAGGCAGGATAAAAATACTAATAGCGCCGGGAAGCTTTTGCTGAATTTGTGCCGCCCCTTGTACGTCGATATCGAGCAAAAGATCGCGGCCGTTGCGTTCCGCCTCGTGCAGAAAACGCCGGGCGGTTCCGTAATAATCTTTCTCAAACACACGGGCATACTCGAGGAACTGGTCCTCGTGGATCATCTTTTCAAATTCGGGGCGCGAAATAAAATAGTACTGCCGGCCGTTGGTCTCGCTGCCGCGCGGAGCGCGTGTGGTATAGGAAATGGAAAATTCCAAATCACTGACCGTCTTCAACAATTCGTTGACCAGCGTCGACTTGCCCGAGCCGGATGGGGCGGAAATAATGTAGACCAGAGGTTTGTGAGGAACGCTCATTCCAGGTTCTGCACCTGCTCGCGTGATTTTTCGATTTCGGCCTTCATCACCAGCCCGGCCTCGGTGATTCTCAGAGCATCGCCAGCCAGGCCGGATGTCTTTGAAAGCAGCGTGTTCGCCTCGCGATTCATTTCCTGCAGCAGAAAATCCAACTTCTTCCCCACTTCTCCATTTTCATCGAGCAGCCCCAGAAAATGCTGGACGTGATTTTCCAGACGGACAATCTCCTCCTGGATGTCGCTGCGATCCACCAGGAGCGCAGCTTCCTGAAGCACACGTTCGCGGTCTGTGGTCGCGCCGAGAAGCTCCTGCAAGCGCGTCTGCAACCGCTCCACATAGCTTTGCAAGACCATGCGGCGATGAGTCTGCACCGTCTTCACGGCTTCTCCCAGGTGTTCCATGCGCTGGCGGAGTTCGCGCTCAATGCTGCGGCCTTCCTGTTCTCGCATCTGGTTCAACCGATCGAGAGCTTCGCCCACCCGGGCCATGACCTCCGACTCCAGTGCGCCGTCTTCCGGATCGCGCGCGGAATCGAGCGCGCCCGGAATACGCAGAATCGTATTGAGGTCCGGCTCCGCCGCAACGGAGAAATCGGCGGCTGCTTCCCGAAAGGCCTTGATATACGCGGTGACCAACGGACGATTCAAAGCTAAAGTTTCGCTGTTCCCGCGCTCCAGGTTGAGCGTGACCTCGACGTGTCCGCGGGCAATTTTTTCCTTGAGCAGACGGCGCAGTTGCATTTCAAGCGAGTCGGAGCCAGAAGGCAGACGAAAATGGAGATCAAGAAATCGATGATTGACCGACTTGAGCGAGAGCGAGAAAGCAACGTGTCCATGGCTTTGATTCGAGACCAAGGCAGCCGGAGGCGGATTGACGCTTCCCTCGGCGGGGCTCGTGAGTTCACCTTTGACCTGCGCAAAACCTGTCATGGAGCGGATGGGCATGAGTGATTTCTTAAATTCGATTACTGAGTTTAACTGGGTTGAGCTGGCTCCATCTTCTGCTCGAAATCAGCGAACTGCAAGTTGTAGAGACGGCGGTAGGTGCCGAGCTTCGCCATCAGATCGTCGTGCGAGCCAATGTCTGCGATGGCGCCGTTTTCGATCACCACGATGCGGCCGGCGCGGCGCACCGTCGAAAGCCGGTGCGCAATCACGAACACAGTGCGGCCGCTCATCAGGTTGTGCAAGGCTGATTGCACAAGGGCTTCCGATTCACTATCGAGAGCCGACGTAGCTTCGTCCAAAATTAAGATCGGCGCATTTTTCAGAATTGCGCGGGCAATGGCGATGCGTTGCCGCTCTCCTCCCGAAAGGCGCACTCCCCGTTCTCCAATCACTTCATCGTACCCCGCGGGCAATGACTTGATGAAATCGTGCGCCAAAGCCCCGCGAGCGGCGGCCTCAACATCCTTCAATGCCACGTGCGGCTGGCCATAGGCGATGTTGTTGCGAACCGTGTCATTAAATAAAACAGTTTCTTGCGTGACGATTCCTACCTGCTCCCGCAACGAAATCAGGGTCACATCGCGAACGTCGTGGCCATCGATGAGCAGACGCCCTTGAGTGGTATCGAAAAAGCGCGGAATCAGATGCACCAGCGTGCTCTTGCCCGAACCGCTGGATCCCACGATGGCCACAACTTCTCCGCGCTCAACTTCGAGATTGATATCGTGCAGCACGCGGGCGTCCTGACCCTCGCTGCCATAGGTGAAGCTGACATGATCGAAGTTCACGCTCTGCGCAAACGGCGGCAGGCGCTTGGCGTGCGGCTTTTCGCGGACGTCGTCTTCGACATCCATGAACTTGAAAATTTCGCTGGAAGCTCCCAAAGCCTGCTGGAAATTATTATTGAACAAAGCGAACTTACGGACCGGATTGTAGAGGCTGAATACCGCCGTGATGAAAGCTACAAAAACGCCCGGGGTCATTTGGTTGTGCGCAATTCGGGAGCGGCCCATCAGCAGCAATAGAGCGATGCCGACCACGCCGACAATATCCATCAGCGGCGAACTGATCGCGGTCGCGGCCACCGAGCGCAAGTTCGCGCGAAACAGCCGGCGCGCCGCTCCGCGAAAGCGCGAAATCTCCCATTTCTCGCTATTGAACGCCTTGACAATGCGGTTGCCCGTAATGGTTTCGTGCAGAATATTTTGGATCTCAGCCAGCTTGTCCTGCCCATGCCGGGTGGTGGTGCGCACGCGGGACCCGATCTTGCGTGATGAGTAAATAATTACAGGCAGGAATAGTAGCAGCACCCACGCCAGGTTCCCGCCCAGAACGATCACCACGGCCGCCACCGACAGAAAAGTAAAAAATTGCTGCAGGAATTCCGCGAGCACCGTCGACATGGCATACTGCACGCGCTCGATATCATTGATGATGGCGGAGAGCAGAGTGCCGGTCGTGTGCTTGGAAAAAAACGCTGCGGACCGGCGCAGGATCGCGTTGTAAAGATCGTCGCGCAGATCGGTAATCATGCCGAAGCCGGCGTGATTTACCAGATAGGTGCCGGTGTAGTCGCAAATTCCTTTCAGAATCGTGGAAGCCACCAAAGCAAACGCAACAATCGTCCAAGCATTGGTAAATCGTGCGGGAACAAGTTGTTGCAGAAAAAGCGCGTGATGCGTGCCCGGAATTACAAATAGCTGGATGTCTTTCGATCCTGTGGCTGGATTCAATACCCGATCGAACACAGGTCGAACCAGCAGATACTTGAACGCATCAAGCGCACCGACGGCCGCCATTAGGACAACGGACGACAGAATTTGCCACCAATAGGGCAGCGCATAACGCACCAGCCGGGTCAGTTGCCGCATAGTGCTCCGGGCAGCCCGCGGTGGCTTATTGCCGTTTGTATGAGCGTGAAATGCAAGGGGCTATTTTACTGCGGTCACGGGCGCTTTGTCGTTGGCAGAACACTGTCGGTGGTCGTTAGTCGTTGGTCGTTTGCCAAAGCTGGGGAAGAATGCAGTCCGGAAGCCGGAGGCCGCAAAGCTAACGACTAACGACCATCGGCTAACGACGCCTTTCTTCCTACCTCGGCATATCCCGATGCACAACTTTCAGGTGGTATCCCGCTTTGTTCAGTCGCTTACCCACCTCTTCCGCAATCATGACCGAGCGGTGCTGTCCCCCGGTGCAGCCGAAACTAATGGTGAGATAGCTTTTGCCCTCATTAATGTAGTGCGGCAAAAGATAGACCAGCAGGCCGGAAATGCGGCGGATGAACTCGCGCGACTGCGGAAAAGAAAGGATGTACTTGGCCACGCGCTTGTCGCGTCCGGTGAGCGGCCGGAATGCCGGCACAAAGTGCGGATTGGGCAGGAAACGAACATCGAAAACCAGATCGGCTTCCTCAGGCAAGCCGTGGCGGAATCCGAAGCTCACGCAGGAAACCAAGATACTTCTTTCCGAAGACTGCTCGCGGAAGCGCTCGGTAATATGGGCGCGCAGTTCGTGTACGTTAAATTTCGACGTGTCGATCACGAAATCCGCCAGCTTGCGAATGCTTTCGAGATGTCGCCGCTCCGCTTTGAGCGAAGCATTGACGGGCGCATTCGTACCCAGCGGGTGAGGGCGCCGAGTTTCGCTGAACCGCCGCACGAGAACGGCGTCGGACGCTTCGAGGAAGGCGACCTTCGTCGGAATCATCCGCCGCACGGCGCTTAGGATGCCGGGAAACTGCTCGAGTTTCGAACCCTCGCGAACATCCACGACCAGCGCCGTGCGCCGGATCTCGGTGGATTGCAATGCCATTTCGGCGAATCGCGGAATCAGTTCGACAGGGAGGTTATCGACGCAGTAGTAACCCAGATCTTCGAAGGCTTTGAGCACCGACGCCTTGCCCGAACCGCTCATTCCCGTGATGATGACCAGTTCCGAAGCCGGCGGTGCGATCCGCGCGACAGCCTTCGTCACTTTTTTGCTCTTGCTCGCTTTGCGGGACGCTGACGGCTTCCGAAGCGCCATGCAGGATAGTAGCATTGCGACCCTTTGGCATGGGAGAGCCACGAACCTGGCAGGTTTTTGATTTGTCTAAGCGCCGTCCGGACAGGTAAGCTAAGTCGCCATGAAGAAGTTTCACGAACTTTCGGAACGCGAAGTGCTGGCCCTGGCGATTGCGCTCGAAGAAGAAGACGAACGCGTATATGCCGACTTTGCAGAAGGCCTCCGCACGGATTACCCGGCATCGGCGGCGATGTTCGAAGGGATGCGCGAAGAAGAGTCCGGTCACCGTCGGCGGCTGATTGAACTCTATCGCCAGAAGTTTGGCGAGCACATCCCGCTCATCCGCCGCCAGGACGTGCGGGGATTTGTGGAGCGTCCGGCGCTATGGCTGATTCGTCCACTGCGCATTGAAGCGGTGCGTAAAGAAGCCAGCACCATGGAAGTGGAGACGCGCCGATTTTACGAGAAGGCCGCGGCGCGCACGCAGGATGCGAGCATCCGGCAACTGCTCGACGACCTCATTAATGAAGAACGCGAGCACGAAGAGCGCGCGCTGGAACTGGACAAGGAAAAGCTTCCGGCAAATGTGAAGGCCGATGAAGAGCGCGCGCAGCGTCGCCTCTTCGTCCTGCAGATCGTGCAGCCCGGGTTGGCCGGACTGATGGATGGTTCGGTTTCCACGCTTGCACCGGTCTTCGCGGCTGCTTTCGCGACTACAGATAGCCACAAGGCGTTTCTGGTTGGCTTGGCAGCATCGGCAGGCGCAGGCATCAGCATGGGATTCGCCGAGGCGCTGTCCGATGATGGCAGTCTTACCGGACGCGGACATCCGTGGGTGCGCGGCTTGGTTTGCGGAGCGATGACCGCGCTCGGCGGAATCGGACACACGCTGCCGTTCCTGTTGCGCGACTTCCATCAGGCACTGTGGGCTGCGGGCGCGGTGGTGGTTGCCGAATTGGCCACGATTACCTGGATTCGACACCGTTATATGGACAGTCCGTGGGTTTCGGCTGCGCTTCAGGTCGGGCTGGGCGGAGTGTTGGTGTTCATCACCGGCTGGCTCATCGGTAGTTCCTGACGCGCAGTTGCTGAGTGCTGATTGTTGACTTTCACGGCGCTGGGCGAGGTCTCCAATCAACAATCGGCAATCGGCAATCGGCAATCAACAATTGCATTACGGCTTCGTATCCAGCGGATGCTTGCTCTTTTCGTAAAATTCATTCTGCAACTTTAGGCTGACGTCGTCGGCTTTTACCGCGCGTATTGTTTTTACTACAGCGTCAATCCACCAATCCATCTGAAATTTCCCTAGTTCCTGCGTAGCTGCCGAACCGTCGCCGGAATAATGATTAGGAAAGCGCGCGTACCACCAGATGCCGGTATAAACATCGTCGGGAAGGTGCTGCCGGTGCTGGTCGGCGCCGCTTTCGCTGCCGGCGCGGTCAACGTGAACCGTGTCAGGACGCGCGATCATCATCTTCGAGGTTTCGCTTTCGCCGGCGTGCATGTCCATGGAAGTCTTCTTCGGCGGCCCTCCTGACTCCGGACTGCGCCGGTCAAAAATGTAAACCACATAATCGTGTTGTTTATCGAGCTGCGTTTGGGCGAAGTAAGGGAGGAGACTTTCGTTTCCACCATGGCCGTTGACGATGACCACTTTCCTGCAGCCGTTACGCGCCATCTCGTCGGTGGTTTCCTGCAACAGTGCGAGTTGCAGTTCGCGGCTGTAGGCGATGGTTCCAGGCTCGTGGCGAGCTTCCGCAATCTGCCCGAAATAATATTCCGGAAAAACGACGGCATATTCCTGTTCGGCTGCATGCAGCGCGGCGTAACGCACATCGAGTAAATCGGTGCCCAAGGGAAGATGTGGCCCGTGTTTTTCCAGGATGCCGAAGGGCAGCAAGCACGTGCCTTGCGAACGACGGATACCTTCGCGGAAGTCGGCGGCAGTCAACTCTTCCCAGTGCACAGAGAGTCGTGACTTAGCAGTGGCCTCCTGCGCTCGCATTGGAGCCGTAACTAAAAGAAATGCGAAAAGAAAAGCCGCAAAAGCGGCAACAATTGCGGAAGGTTTTCGAAGGGCCATTGCATCACACCTCTCGGCGGCAAATTCTAGCACGCAGAAGTTCGTATTAAAACGTGTTACTAGCGCGCACTTTTGCATCATGCCGCTGGACAGCCGAGGGCGGCTGTCCCCACATGAGTCGTGGTGGGTGCTTGTAGACTGAATGCACACACTCAATGCTTTCTAAAAATAATTCAATCCCCTGGCCACACTTCCTACTCCTCTTTATGTGGATCGTGCTTCTTCCATGGGATCTCGCTTCCGCGCAGCAGCTGGAAAAAGAGAGTGCTCCCCTTCCCGAAGCACCGAAGTCTGCCACCGCTCAGACGAAGGGATTCTTTACCCGATGGGCTGATTTTTACCGCCAGGACTGGCGAGGAACGGCGGCTTCATCGCCAGCTCCGCCGACAGCTCTTCCGAGAAGAGGCCTTCCCTCGCCGCTGGATTCGCCCCCTTTTCCGAACTCCGACTGGTCCTACGGTGGTTCGCCGGTGATTGGCGAGCCCGACACGAATAGTTATCCGCTCATGACCGCCATCAATCAGGCGAGGAGCCGCACCAAAATCTATGGTTGGATCGATCCTACCCTGAACTTCAGCACTTCCGCACACAGCAACGCGCCCGAAGCAAACGATAACTACTCGAATCGCTTCGAGCTGAACCAACTCGTTGTCTACGCTGAGCGGTTACCGGATTCCGTACAGCGCGATCATATCGATTGGGGCTACCACCTCAGTGCTTTGTACGGCACCGACTATCGATTCACCACCGCGAAGGGATATTTCAGCGGCCAATTGCTGAACGATCATCGCGAATATGGATTTGATCCTGCCCTCGAATATGTCGACATTTACATTCCGCAGGTTGCGCAAGGCATGAATGTCAGGCTGGGTCGTTTCATTTCGATCCCGGGCATCGAGGCTCAATTGGCGCCCAATAACTACATCTTCAGCCATTCCCTGCTTTACGCGATCGATCCCTTCACCGACACTGGCCTGCTCGCAACGGTGAAGCTCAACGATCAGTGGCTGGTGCAAGCGGGGATTACCGCCGGCCACGATGTCGCTCTCTGGACTCCAGACGCGAAACCCTCCGCCACGGCGTGCGTGAGTTACACGACTCGCTCAGTGAATGACAATTTGTACATTTGCGCCAATGGGATCAATGACGGAAAGTACGCCTACAACAACCTGCAGCAATATGACGCGACCTGGTATCACAAATTCTCGAAGACGTGGCACATGGCCACCGAGACTTGGTATATGTATGAACGCGACGTGCCCGCCGTGGCAGGAAATATTCAGCCGGAAACCGGCGCCAATGCGGCCTATTGCGGGACGGGGGAACGGCGCTGCACCGCTCCGGAATATGCCGCGGTCAATTTTCTGCAGAAGGAACTCTCACCGCACGACTTCCTGTCGTTTCGCAGCGATTTTCTCGACGACAAGAAGGGCCAGCGCACCGGCTACGCAACCCGATATTCAGAGAACACAATCATGTGGTGCCATTGGATCGGCACCACGGTTCAGTTGCGTCCGGAATTGCGCTTCGAGCGCGCCTTGGACAAGAAGGTCTACGACGACGGCCGACACCACAATCAGTTAACCGTCGCGAGCGATTTAATTTTTCACTTCTAGGGTGGGATTGTTAATTGTGCGCGGCGGAGCGGCCCGATGAGGCCGGGCCGCCGGACAGCCGAGGGCGGCTGTCTCCACATGAGTTTTTCCGGAAGCCGGACGCCGGGAGCCGGCTCTTAAGGAGCTTCGATCAATTCCATTTTGCCGTCGCGAGTACGGTGCAAGATCATCACTTTGCCTTTGGGGTCGCGGAAGACAAACACATCCCGGTCGCGGAAATGCGCCTCTTTGATAGCTTCTTCAAGGGTTAAAGGGCGCATCGAGACGGAGTCGCTGGAATGCACCAGATGGACTTCGGTCGTCCTGGCCACGGCGGGATAACGGTGTACAGCAACCGGTACGGCCGTCTTTTCCGTCAGCCCGATCTTATTTTGCACAACGGTTTGCACCTCGTCCGGTAGAGGTGAATGGCCGTTCCACTTTTTTACTTCTTCGCTCTTGCGGGCGGACCGCTTCTTCGATTGCCAGCGGGTTTTGTATTTTACCGCCTGCTTTTCCAAATGATCCAAAGCCTCGCTTACGGCGATACTCATATCTTTCGCCTGAGCCAGGCCGACCAGCGGGCCATTGCGCGTGCTGATGGTGATTTCCGCTTTGTGACGGTGCTTCTCGACTGCGAGAATAACTTTCGCATCGAATTTATCGCCCAGGATCTTGCGCAGCTTCGTGAGTCCGGCTTCTACTTCTTTGCGGATGGCGGGAGTTACTTCGCAGTGCCTGCCGGTGTATTCCACGTTCATGAGCGCCCTTTCCTTGTGATGCGAGATCAGTTAGCAAGCCGTTGCGTCTCAGTAGCCTGGGTGCCTGGGTCGCCTTTACGATCATTATCGCTGATACGCCTGAGTCGGAAAACGTGGTGTCCATCTGGAGGGGCGGTACCCGCAACGGTTTGCGGGTCAAAGCCGTTTTTTTGGACTGTTACGGTGTACTTTGTGCTGGGTGAACCGCTGATGTACATGAGGACAAATGTGCCGTCAATTGCCATTAGCCGTTTGGTCCGTACCGGAGCAATCCCTTCATAAACTGGCGCATCTAGGTTGAGAATAACGTCCACGTCTTTTAACGGCGTGCCATCCTCGCCAGTCACAACCCCGGTGACACCGAACACGTAATCCTGATTGCGGCTACGACGCACGGCGCACCCTGATACCAGAAATACACAGCTAAGTGCAACCAATGTTGGAAGTTTGATCTTCAAGGCGCCACTTGCTCCCATGTATGAATCTGCCGAGAGATGAAGCGTTTGCTCTGATACCAATTCAACGACGATCCGCGCGAGATCCCTCGCTCGGCCTGAAGAACGGCTGCGCTCGGGATGACGCCTTCATATAGGCCTAAGGCTCCGACTATTCTTTTACTCTGCGCTGATGGGTGCTGGGAATGCGCATATCTTCCCGGTATTTTGCGACGGTGCGGCGAGTGACCTGGATGCCTTGCGATTGCAGAATGCGGGTAAGTTGCTCGTCGGTAAGAGGCCGCGCCGGATCTTCTTCATCGATCAACTTCTTGACGCGGCGCTTCAGGATCAGCAAACTCGTGTTACCGCCCTCCGGTCCCTGCACACTCTCGCTGAAGAAGTACCGCAATTCGAATACTCCTTGCGGGGTGTGCGCGTACTTGCTGGCCACAGCGCGGCTCACGGTGGAAGGATGCACGCCGATTTCTTCCGCGACCTCCTTGATCATCATCGGCTTCAGGTGATCGATGCCTTTTTCCAGAAAGTCGTACTGGCGGGCGACGATGCAATAACAAACCTTGGTGATGGTTTGTTTGCGCTGCTCAATATTCTTGATGAGCTGGATCGCGCTCTTGTAGCGCTCTTTCACGTAGTCGCGAGTGTTCTTGTCGTTGGTTTCACGGGTTGCGAGCTTCTTATAGGCCGGATTGAGGCGAAGTTGCGGCAGGTCATCGTCATTCATCAGCACCAGCCACTCGTCGCCATGCTTGATGAAAGCGACATCGGGCTCGATGAGGCGGGCCTGGACTTTGTTGTATTGCAGGCCGGGGCGCGGATCGAGGGTCCGGATGTAGTCGATGGCCTGCTGAACGGCATCGGGAGGACGGCCGATGGCCTTGCCAATTTCTTTGTGCTGTTTGCTTTGCACCGCGCGCAAGTGCTGGTCAACGATGGCGATGGCATCCAGCAGAATTTGCCCGGTACCGTTGCCGGGTTTTTCTCCGGACTTATCTCCGTTCCTGTTTTGCACGACCTGCTGTTGGTGATAGCGCAACTGGCGCAGCAGGCATTCGCGCAAGTCGCGGCAGCCCACGCCGGGAGGATCAAGCTGGCGGACCACCTCGAGAGCTTCCTGCAATTCGGCTGGGGTGAAGTTAGGCTTGTAGACGGGACGTGCGGGTGACGCGGCTTCGGGCGCCGGCGCGGCGGCTGCGCCCGCGTTCCCATCGCGCGAGGCAAAGGAAGCTTCAGCAAGCGAGGCAGGCGGCAGGCTTGCCAGCTCGGCAAACGATTTTTCATCGACGCCATGCGAGTAAGACAATTGCGACGGATTCGATTGCACACCGAACACACCTTCGGATCCGTTTAGATCTTCTGAGCCGCTTAAAGCAGCGTCTTCGGAAGTTTCGGCCGGGGTGCCTTCGGCCAAGGCTGTTTCATCCGTACCCAAGCCAAGGGCGACCGCTTCGCTGACAATATTTCTCGCGGTAGCGGCATCGGCCTCTGGCGCCGCGGGAGGTTCAACTCCCAGCATTTCTTCATCGCTGGCGATCAGATAACCGTCTTCATTCAGGTTGCCGAGGATCTGATCGGCGGCCTCGCGCACTCCGCGGGTTAGGCTTAGCGCGCCCAGCTGCCAGGCCAAGTGGTCAGTCAGCGTAGTGGGTTTGGAAAGGAAGTTCTCAAACGACGGCCGCTCGATCTCTTCCATCTCGCCGCGGGTGCGGTAGCCGGGGTCGAGATAGTCCTGAAAGAATGAGCCGAAATCGATTTCTTCAAATGGATCCTTCTTTTCGGCGGTGATGGGCGCTTCGTCGGTGGAAGTTTTCGCGGTAACGCGGTCGCGATCTTCCTCTTTGCGGCCAACTTCATCGATCAACGGGACGGATTCTTCGAGCTCTTCGAGAACCGGGTTCTCGACCATCTCGGCATTGATCATGTCCTTGAGTTCAAGCTTGTTGAGCGCGAGGACTGACACCATCTGCACCAAGCCCGGAGTAAGGATCTGGCGTTGCGATAGTTTGACGCTCAGTTTGTGTTGAAGTAGGACCATGTCGTTAGTCGTTGGTCGTTAGTCGTTCGCCATTTATCGTTGCTGCCAGTTTCTTGCTTTTGCCAACGGCCAACGACTAACGACCAACGACGTCTTTCTCACACCAGCGAAAAACTTTCTCCCAGATACACTCTGCGAACTTCCGGATCGCCAGCCAACTGCTCGGGCGGGCCCTGACGGAAGATTCTGCCGTCATCGATGATGTAAGCGCGATCGGTCACAGAGAGCGTCTCGCGCACGTTGTGATCGGTGATCAGTACTCCGATGCCGCTGGCCCGCAATCCGCTGATAATTTTCTGCAGGTCAAGAACGGCAATCGGATCGATCCCGGAAAAAGGTTCGTCGAGCAAAATGAACGTCGGATTGATGCACAGGCAGCGCGCAATTTCCACGCGCCGGCGTTCGCCGCCGGATAGCGCATAACCGCGGTTCTGCCGGATGTGCTGCAATCCAAGTTCATCGATAAATTTTTCCATCTTCTCGCGGCGCTCGTGCCAGGACATCGGCTGAGCCTCCAGCACCGCAAGGATGTTTTCCTCAACTGTGAGTTTGCGAAAGACCGAAGCTTCTTGAGGGAGATAACTGATTCCATACTGCCGAGCCCGCAAGTACATGGGAACGTCAGTGATGTCCTGGCCGTCATACAGCACCCGGCCAGTATCAGGGGGGATCAGGCCAACGATGGCATAAAATGTGGTCGTCTTGCCCGCGCCGTTCGGACCGAGTAATCCAACCACCTCGCCCTGCTCTACACGTAGGCTGACACCATTTACTACGCGGCGGCCACGATACGATTTTCCAATTTCATCGGTGGCTAGGGTACGCATTTAGCTTGCCACTTGCTTAACTATCGCGGCACTCGCGTTTGAGTTACCACAGGAGTACTTGCTTCGCCTTCTACGAGCACCCTATCATCGGCCCTAAAGAAAGTCAACGAAACCCCGGTAATCTTGCCGCGTTCGGCATCAAAAATGCTAGGCGGTCCACCGGTCAGAACGAACTTCTCGTCCGCAGCGGTATAAACCAGGGAGTGACCCTGGGCTCGCCGAGTCGTCTGCTGGATCATCACGTCGCCTTGCGCCACCATGCGATCAAGTTGCCCAGAGCTCGTAAGTGCTTGACTGCCAGAAGCTTGGACCCGGGGCAGAAGGAACGCATCCATCGTATCGGCGGTGGCGGTGAAGGCTGGACCTTGAGCGATAACCGCTCCCTCGAAATGAGCTCGACGGTCCCCGTCCGCATAGGTGAGACGCGCCGCAGTTATCGCCACGGTGGCTGCTGCTTTGGCCGGCGCCTTTTTGTTCGTCTTCCTTTCGCCTGTCTTCCGGCTTTCGCCTGCCCCCCCTTGATCGGGATGAGCCGCTTCCACCAGCACGGTCGACACCCGTTGCGCGCCGCTACCTTGGGCGACCACTGACCGCTGATCGCGATCGAACTCGATCGAAGGAGCTTCGATAGCATTTGCGTCCTGCCATAGACGTGCGTTGCCCTCATACAAAGCAATCGCGGGTGAGTTGTGCGCAGTCATCCTTGCGGCAGTTACGTGGATCGGCGAAGCCGAGGCCAACAGCGCTCCATTCGGTTGCTCTTTCAGTTCGTTATATGTGCTCTTCACCTCTCCCTCAGCCACAGCGTCGTCGTTGCCGCGATTGATACGGATCACCTGCGCGCTCGTCACCATCGCGCCCTCCGCCACGCGCGGGCTGCCGCTCAGAATGATGATTCGGTCCGCAGGAGTGTACACAGCTTTGTCTGCCCAGGCCTGAGTACGTTTTTCACGCGCCTGGCCATCGCTAAAGTCAACGCTGCCCTGCTGCACGATGGTTGCAATGCCGCCCTCCGGCAAAAATGTCGCATCGAGCGTCTGACTGGTGCTCACGCGCTCCGGCATGCCGGGAGAAAAACTCACAATCTTCGCGTTGGGCGCGCCATGAATCGCAGTCAAGCGACTTGAGCCGCTGGCACTAGCCGCAAATTTCGCGTCGAACCTCCCAGCGGTAATCACCGTACGCTGGGCCGAATCCTGAGTGCTCGCGGGATTCAAACCCTGCGCCGGGGAAATCGTGATCTGAGCCGCTCCGAAAGTTTCCGCATGGTCCAATCGCCGTCCTTCCCCCACGAAGAAATCAATCACGCGAGCCGTAAGCTCGAAGTCTTGCGCCGCATTCGCCCCAGACTTCTCGCCGCCACCCGCGCGCCGCGCCAGCCGCACGCCGTCGGAAGCATGCACCTTCTGGACCTGATTCCCTCCGGCGAAATTTACGACCACGCGACCGGCATCGCCCTGCATCGTCTCAGTTCCCATACGTTCCACATGAACCCGCCCGGTCAGCGTCGCGGTGTGCAGCAAATTCTCTTTGCCAGTCAGTAAGAGTTCGGCCTCATCCGCACGAACGCTCATTTTTTCGTTGATTATTTCCTTCCCTTCCGCTTTCACATCCCCAGAGGCCAGCACGCGCTCTACATTATTGTCCGGCCCCAGAAGAAAAGTAGCCTGTTCCGCTTGCAACGTACCTGCCGCACGTTCCAGGCGAGGATGCTCCAGAACAATCACCCGCGGGTCGCGCGTGATGGTGCCGTGACTCGCGAAAAGGCTGGCCGCATCCCCCCCGGTCAGCGCCACATGAATCTGCGATTCGAAGGTGAGCACATTGCTCTTGCCCGCATATCTCAAACCTACGGCCCACCCGCTCGCCTGAGGCGTTTCGAAATCAACTCGCGCGTTGGTCGAAGCGTCTCCGCTTTCCTGGTTGAAGACCAGATCCCTGGTCTTTAAATGGATAGGGTTTTTTAGTTCCTTCGGAGTTCCCTGGTCCGGCCCCTTCAGTCCACTGGGATTCGCCTCAAGATCGATTTGCACTTCCCCGCCGGCCGTAACGTTGCCCGATTTCTTGTCGTAGGTAAATGCGTCGCCATAAATCTGGTCGAAGCGGGAGGAGTCGCGCCCGTACAGCACAATAGTCACGTGGCGCAGTTCGGCATACCCATTCAATTTGAATTGCTTGACGTCTCGGGCCGTGATGGTAAATAGCGTTCGCTTTCCATCGGACTTGGAAAACTGAAAGCCGTTCGCGGTCTGCTTGATGTCAAACCCCAGCTTGTTGGGAATTTCCTTCAGCACGTTGCGCTGCCGCGCGCGTGCGTAGAAATACATTCCCGCCACCACCGCAGTGAAGAGTACTGCGATCACAACCAGCCAACGGCGAAGGCGGTAGATAGGCAGGGTCATTAATTTCAGTGTAATTCAAATCTAAGGACGCTCTTGGAGCAGCGGTGGCAGCAACTCTATTAACCCAAGCGATGCTTGGGTTATAATGGTTATGTGGGTTCTATTAAGTTTGACGGCGTTCTGTTTGTCGTCTATTCCAACGATCATTCACCGCGCCATGTTCACGGCTTTGCCAGTGAGACAGAAGTGATTGTTGATCTTAGGCTGGACGGAACCGTCGCGATATCGAAACGGAACGATGCCATCCGGCCTGCAGATACCAAACGATCAGACGTGAAAAAGATTTTGAACATAGCAGCTCTTCACTTTGGAGAACTCGCGGAATTATGGGAGGAAATACATGGCAAGGCATAAGACCGTCCATCACAAGGTCGTCACCAGCGATGCCGAGATCGATCGCGCCATCGAGCGCGCCAAGAGCCTGAAAGGTGAACCGCGCCTGACCGAAGTGGAATACAGGCCGGGACCGGGACTGGACCTGCTCATTCTTAAATTGAGTGATGGCCACCGGCACCTCATTCCGCGCGAAGACATTCAGGGGTTGCAGTCGGCGACCAAAGAGCAGATTTCACGGGTGGAAATTTTCGGCAACGGAACCGGCATTCATTGGCCAGCTCTCAACCTCGACCATTATGTTCCCAGCTTGCTTCGTCGCATCTACGGCACCAAAAGCTGGATGGCCGCGATAGGGCGTACCGGAGGTTCAGTGAGAAGCTCTGCCAAGAAAAGGGCGGCCCGGACCAATGGTTTGAAAGGTGGTCGCCCCAGGCAAAGAGAAATTGCGGCCATGGGTGATTAGCGCAACCTCCAGAAGGCGTCCCGTAAACGGAAGCGCTCCGATGTTTCAATGCGAATCGCAATTGCGCGTGATGCTGCGCGCGACAATTGTCGAGGACTCACCGAGTTGGTGCCTCCTTCAATACCCTCAGCACGTTTTCGCTTGTGTCCGTCTCACAAAACTTCGGAAAGCTCTTCTCTACGCTGTGCCGGTGCGCGTCGGCATCGCGATCGGTCATTGCATCAACCACAGCTACAACGTTGTAGCCATAGTCGTACGCGCTGCGCACGGTCGATTCGACTCCGCTGCTTGTAGCCACGCCAATCACGAACACCTGGGTTACGTTCCGGCGGCGCAATTTTTCGTCCAGCGAGGTCCCAATAAACGCGCCCACTCGCTGCTTGCTAATCAGGTAGTCGACGGATTGCTGCCGCAACTCAGGAACCAGCTCAATCCAATCCTCCGAAAACGAAAGATTGCGCGGTCCCATATCGGTGCGTCCCGGAGCAGCCGCAGTTACATTCACAAGAACGACCGGCAGACCGCGCTCGCGAAAAGCACCGGCAAGCGCTGCGGCTCGGCCGATGATTTCCTTCATGGGATGCACCGTCGGCAAAGACGCAATCCCTTTTTGCAGATCAATCACGATTAGAGCGGCGTTGGTATCGAGTTTGGTAAGAGACATTCATTTTTTCCTCGTTTAGTAGAAAAACATTATTGTGAGCGTTTCCACTCGCCCCTACTATCATCCCTCATTTCGGGGGCGGACATTGATCACACGTTCCAAGCTGTCTGCTGTCTCTTCACTCTTCCTTGTGGTCGTGACAATTTCAGTGCGTGCTTCAGGCCAGGGTTGAGTGGCCGCGAGATCTAGCGCGCCCGTGATTGGCGCGTTGTGCAGTACATCTGGCGCCAAGGCCGAGAAGCCCAAGCCCTCGGAAGACGACGGTCCTCTTTCTGCGCATCATTGGTCCATCTCAACTGGTTACCGCTATCAGCATTCGTTCCGGCACTTCGTCGGCACCACCGAGCAGACGCAGCGCCAAGCGCAAAAAACCGCCGTGGTGAATTACCTCAATCTGTTTGACGTCTCGGTGACCTACAAAATCAATCCGCGCTGGAGTCTGACGGCCAGCCTGCCCATCATGAATGCCACGCGCACTTACGACCACCAGCTCTTCCAGGTATTGCTGCACATTCCGAACGCGCCCGATCAGGTAACGCACTCCAACGGCATCGGTGACCTCGCCGTGTCGGCGCAGTTTTGGTTGCATCGCCCACCCGCTGAAAACGGTCACAACATAGCATTTTCTTTCGGTGCTGTAATGCCCACCGGCAAGGATAACGTGCGCGATACGGTTCAGACCGTCAACGGTCCCCAGCAGGTTTACGTTGATCAATCCATTCAACTCGGCATGGGAGGATGGGGAATTACGCTCGGCACCGAAGCTTACCAACGCGTGAAGAAGGCTGTCCTCTATGCCTCGGGAGTTTATTTGCTCACGCCTCAGGAGCAGAACGGAGTTCCCAACGCATCTCTCGCCGGGGTCAAGTTTCCAACAAACCCGCTTACCTCCACCATGTCGATCCCCGATCAATACCTCGCCGATGGCGGTATTGCCTACCCGGTCCCGAAGATTCGAGGACTGGCGGCGAAGTTCGGCGTGCGCTACGAAGGAGTAAAAGTGCGCGATCTGATCGGTGGCAGCCTTGGCTTTCGCCGTCCGGGATACGCGCTCTCTGTTGAGCCGGGCCTGCAATACGAACGCGCCAAAAATACCTGGTCGGTCAACATACCCGTTGCGGTGCAGCGTAACCGCAAGCGCAGCGTTCCCGACCTGATCCAGGGCACAGCCGGAGACGCGGCCTTTGCCGACTACCTTATTCTCGTGGGATATGCGCGTTCATTCTGATCCTGCTTGCGCGGAGGCCGTACGCAACGAATGAGAGTGAACGAATGAGAGATAGACGAATGAGAAATAAACGAATGCGAAACCATCGAACCATCGCAGACGCAATCTTCTTCTTGGTAGGAATTCTTGGATTCACCGTAGAGTCCGCCGCGCAACTCTCATTGCGCGACAACCACGGCGAGACTCAGGATGTCAGCCGCTACAAAGGCAGGATCGTCGTCCTGAATTTTTGGGCGACATGGTGCGTTCCCTGCCAGCACGAAATGCCTTTGCTTCAGGAGATGCAAAAGAAGTATGAGGACAAAGGTGTAGTAGTGCTCGGCGCTTCAGTGGATGACGAAAAAACTCAACCCCTGATTCAACCGTTTGCCGAGAAGAATAAGATTCCTTTTCCGCTGCTGCTGGGGGCCACCACCGGTCAGATGCAACAACTTCAACTCGGCGAAGCGATTCCCGCCACTGCATTCTTCGATGCGGACGGCAACCTCGTCGCTCGCGTCCTGGGCGAATTAAACAAGTCGGATCTGCAAAGCCGCCTCGAATGGATGCTTGGCAAACACCACGGCAAGGCGCCTCCCGCCTTCGTAAACGGATTCCAAAGGAAACCCGCTCCCGAAAACGGTCCCTCCGTCTTTACTCACTGAGATTTCTTCGTCCGCCTGCTTCCTGTAAATCGCACCTGCCCATGTGGGGACAGCCGCCACATAAGAGCTAACTTAAGGGAAGAAGTTACGTGGACACACCTCGTGTTCGTCGTTGCTGTGGTCGGGATGATGACTCCGGGTTATTCCCCCCGGCGACGTAAACATTCTGTGTAACTCATTCGGATCATTGAAGACCGCAACGCCCGCTTTTGAAGGCATGGTATTGTTGGCAGCTATCGAAGGAGGAAACGTTCAAGTGAGGCGAGTCGGGAAATGGTTTTTCGCCGCATTAGGTTCGTTGGCCGTCTTGTTGGCTATCGGCATTACGTTGACCATCGGGTGGAGTCCGTTTCTGGGCCCGAAGGCGCGAGCTCTCACGAACCGCACATTCGAGCGTACGCAGCAGCGCCTCGAGCGAGGCCGCTACATCGTGACGGGGTTAAGCGGCTGCGTCTATTGCCACAGCCCGCATGACTGGACCGCCCCAGGCACGCCCATAATGGCTGGCAAAGAAGCTTCCGGCGAGGTTCTGCCCTACGCTGGCCTGCCCGGGCGCATCGTGGCGCCGAACCTTACCCCCGATCAGGAAACCGGAGCGGGCAGTTGGACTGACGATCAACTGGCCCGCGCTATACGCGAAGGCGTCGGCCACAATGGCCGCGCCCTTTTTCCCATTATGCCGTACCAACACTACCGCAATATGTCGGATGAAGACCTGGCGTCCGTTGTGGTCTACCTGCGGTCCCTGCCTGCTGTCCACAACCAGCTTCCGGCCACCGAAATCATTTTCCCCGTAAGGTACCTGATCCGCAGCGCTCCCGAGCCGATTGCCGCACCGGTCGCCGACGTTGCCTCCCTCGACCGGTTCAAATACGGAACCTACCTTGTCGAGCAGGCCGGTTGTATCGACTGCCACACAGCTCAAGTGCGGGGACAAAACGTCTCCGGTATGGACTTCGCCGGAGGCTTTCCCTTCACAGGCCCCTGGGGCACGGTCGCGAGTGCGAATATCACGCCCGATCCATCTGGAATCTCGTATTACGACGAGGCTCTTTTCTTGAACGTGATGCGCACCGGACTAGTCACAGGCCGCAAGCTAAGCCCGATCATGCCCGTGATGGTTTACAAGAATCTAACTGATGACGACCTCAAGGCGATCTTTGCCTTCCTTCGGACAACAAAACCTGTGAAGCATCGCGTAGACAACTCAGAGGCGCCGACCGAATGCAAGCTCTGCAAACAGAAACACGGTAGCGGCAGCGAAAACTAGTATGGCGACCGCGAGCGCCAGAAAACCTGAACTGAGTCCATGAACACTAAAACCTGTTCCTTAAGTTAGCGCTAATGCCATAAGCGCTAACTTAAGGTGGAATTGGTTCAGGGTTGCCCGTCATCCGGGCATCTCGATTGCGTGGGTTTCTGAAAGTGGAACGAGTTGACTCGCTTCTGCCCGTAGCCGATTGAAGGACTGGCCGACAACTTGACATTCCTAAAGGTCGGGCCTGTAATGGTGGTCTCCAAGCCATCCACATTCAACGTACAACTCACCGACCCGCCACTGCGTGTGAAATCAAACGAAAAGGAGGAAACCATCATGGACAGAATGCTGGTAGTGGTTTTTGATAACGAGAGCAAAGCCTACGAAGGGTCACGGACCCTTCAGCAACTAGATGGAGACGGCAGCATCGCGGTGTATGCTGCGACCGTCATTGCCAAGAACCCCGATGGGACGACAGCGGTGAAGCAGGGCGCTGACACCGGCCCGCTGGGCACTCTGACGGGCACTGCGGTCGGCAGTCTCGTCGGCCTATTGGGCGGTCCAATCGGTGTGGCAGTAGGTGCCGCCGGTGGCTCTCTCATCGGAGCAATTGCAGACCTTGACAACGTCCGCGTTGGAAGCGACTTTCTCTCGGACGTTGCGGAGAACCTTACGCCCGGCAAGGTCGCTGTAGTCGCTGAGGTGGACGAGGAGTGGACCACTCCGGTGGACACACGCATGGAAGCGCTGGGTGGCGTGGTCTTGCGTCGCAGTCTTTGGGAAGTGGAAGACACTCAGGATGAACGGGACATCGCATCGATCAAAGCCGATATCGCTCAACTAAAAACCGAACATGCCGAGGCGAAGGCGGAGCGCAAAGCTAAGCTGCAAGCCCGGATTGACACACTCAATGCAAAACTGCAAGAGAAGTTGGACAAAGCCAAAACAAGACTCGACGCTATCCGGCGCGAGGCAGATGCCAAGGTAGAGGCACTCAAGACAAAGGCATCCCAATCGAAGCAGGACATCAAGGTCAAGCAAGAACAGCGTATGGCCACTGTGAAAAAACACTATAACGAGTGGCTTGATCGCCAGGAGAGACTCGCAAGTTAAACTCTGTCACGCCAAGTCCCGATCTTCCTGCCTTAGCTCCAACGATGGAGATCGGGACTTGCACCCATCTCCATCAACCTAAACGAGGAGAAACGGTGACGGCAAATAGCACGCAGGGGGCATTCGCGGCTACGACACCCAACTGCGCCGCCGCTCGGTGGCGTTCTGGTATTTCCTTAAGGTAGACTCCGTGCGTAAGATACTCCGCTCGTCCCTTTTGAGGAGGCGTTTATGGCGCAGCAAACTCCGTCCGGTATCGTGCGGCAGGCTTCGGCATTGTCCATCTTGTGGGGCGTTTCGCTGATCATCTTGGGCATGCTGGCGGTGGGATCGCCATTTCTCGCTGCCGTCGCGGTCAACGCGTTCATTGCCTGGCTCCTGGTTTTGGCAGGCGTGGTCCACTTGACCGTTGCTTTTCACACTCGCGAGGCTGGCAGTTTGATCTGGAGAGTGTTGGTCGGCCTGGCATATCTCTTCTTTGGCGTGTACCTGATCATGCGTCCAGCGTTGGGTGTAGCATCGCTGACTTTAGTGCTGGCATCACTCTTTCTTGTTGAGGGCGTCTTGAACATCACTCTGTTTTTCCAGGTGCGCTCAATCCAAGGATCCGCTTGGCTTTTGATCGATGGGATCATTACGCTGCTATTAGGACTGATGATCTACATGCAATGGCCATCGAGCTCCGCGTGGGCGATCGGCACACTGGTCGGCGTGAGCATGATCATCAGCGGCGTTACGCGGGTGATGCTTTCATTGGCGGTGCGCAAGGTCACGGGCACGATTTCCTCGAAGCTGGCTGCCTAAGCGTGGCGAACGTTTGATGGCAGACTGGGCCGTCGAGGCGCAGGGATTGCACGCTTCGGGATAGCTGTGCCTGCTGTAACCCGGGCATTGATCGAAACGGAGGACGATAAAATGGCAGGCATGGTTCCGTTAGGCGATGCGTCGCGACGCCCCGCGCGCGTGCCCGTCGTCACCGCCGGCATCATCGTCGTCAATGTCGTTGTTTTTGTGCGGGAGTTGATGCGTGGCGACGCATTTGTGACTCAGTGGGCAGCGGTCCCAGCGCAGATCGTTTCCGGCCATCATTGGATCACGATCCTGACGGCGATGTTCATGCACGGCAGTTGGTCGCACATCATCGGCAACATGATTTTCTTATGGGCCTTTGCTCCCGAGATTGAAGATGCGATGGGCCGCGGCCGGTATCTTGTTTTCTACCTGGTCGGCGGGCTGGTCGCCATGCTGGCCCAGGTCGCAGCCAGCCCCCATTCCACCGTCCCGAATCTGGGCGCGAGCGGGGCAATCGCCGCGGTGATGGGCGCGTTTATTGTCACCTATCCTCGTGATCAAATTCGCACGCTTCTGTTTATATTCGTGTTCGCGCGCATTAAATTCATTCCAGCAGCCCTCTTAATCGGTCTTTGGTTTATCAGTCAGCTCTTCCACGCAGGCTCTGTGGCGCAAGTACAGACCGGCGGGGTGGCTTACCTGGCGCATATCGGTGGCTTCATCTTCGGAGCCGCCACTGCGCGCTGGTTCGAGGGTCAGCGTCGAATCGCGTGAGTCGCTGGCGATTACTTGAGAGTCACGGGCTCCGTCGCCCCCTGCGCTACCCTCGGGCTCTTAAAGTCCCTCAGAGACAACTCCAGGCCGCCGAAGTCGGGATGATCATTGTGGCCAATCGTAAAGGCGACATCAATGGCATCGCCCGCCAGCAGCGGCGATTGCTGCATCCGTTCCGCCATGTGCCAGCCCAGGGCGTCGAAGGTAATCAGGCGAGAAGCGGTTCTCAGTTCTCGATTGTCCGCTCTCAATTGCAGAACTTGTGCAGCCTCAGCTTTTTCACTGCGGCGAATCGCGGCGCCGTCAGGATGACATCTCGGCGTTGCCAGAATCGCAACCGCCGAAAGCTCTTCTTCTTTGCCGGGCTCGTGCGCAGAGAATTGATGGCCGTCGATATACTCACCCGCTCTCAGCTTAAGCTTGATGTGTTTATCTTTCAGAATTTTGGGCGGCGCGGTCAGTCGGACGCCGCGCGCGCTGAATGCAGGCTCGTGATTGCCCGTGCCATAAGGCTCGAGCAGGCGCAGCATCTGAAAGAGTGCGGGAGTGATTTCTCCGAAATCCAATTCCGCCTCGACATCGAGTACCGGATCGAAATCCGCCGCAGTGAGCCGGGTCCGCGCGAACGTGTCGAGTTCCATTCGAAGTTGCGCCACATTTGCGGAGGGCATCGCGAATCCGCACGCATGAGAGTGTCCCCCGTAACGCGTGAAAAGACTGTGCGACGATTCGACCGCCTCAAGCAAATGAAAGGGACGAATCGAACGGCCGGAACCGAACGCCTCTTCTCCATCGCGCGAAATTACGATGGCAGGGCGGTGATAGCGCTCCACCACGCGCGTAGCCGCAATGCCGATCACGCCGCGATGCCAGCCTTCACCATCCACCACGATGCAATAAGCCTCGCACAGCGCCGGCTCGCCGCTGATCCGCTCTTCCACCGCGCGCAGAATTCGCCGCTCTTCTTCCTGCCGGTCGGCGTTGAGCCGGTCAAGCTTCGCGGCCAACTCCCGCGCACGCACTGCATCCTTCACACTGAAGAGTTCGATCACGTCGCGAGCCACATCCATGCGTCCAGCGGCGTTAATGCGCGGCGCAATGCGGAACGCAACTTCGGTGGAGTTCGGCGGACGCTTGGATGAAATCTGCGCCACTTCCAGCAGCGCTTTCAACCCAGGATTCACCGCGCGGCGCAGCTCGTCGAGCCCCAGCCGGGCAAACACTCGGTTCTCGCCGGTCAGCGGCACCGCGTCGGCAATGGTTGCGATCGCCACCACTTTCATGAACGACCGCAACATGCGCTCCTGATCTTTCGGATCGCGACGGCGCCGCATCAATCCCTGCGCAACTTTGAACGCGACCCCAGCGCCGCACAGTTGCTTGTACGGATATTCACATCCAGCCTGATTCGGATTGACGACCGCCAACGCCCTGGGCACGCCGTCCGGTCCGGGCAAGTGATGATCGGTGACGATCAAATCAACGCCCAGACGCTGCGCGGTCTCCGCCGGAGCGAAGGCGCGAATGCCCATGTCCACACTGATGATGAGACGAATGCCCGCCGCAGCCGCGCGTTCGATCACGTCGTCGCGCAGATCGTAGCCTTCGCGGATGCGGTGAGGCACATGGAAATCCGCCGCGCCTCCGCAAAGTTCGATCGCAGTTTTCAAAATGATCACCGCCATCGTGCCATCGACGTCGTAGTCGCCGTAGATGAGCATCGGCTCTTTGCGTTCGATGGCCGCATCCAGGCGATCGACGGCGGCACGCACGCCCGTCATTTGCTCAGGAGCGTGCAGGTGAGAAATGCAGGGAAAGAGAAAGTGGGAAGCGGAATCGGCATCCGCAATGCCGCGTCGAACGAGCAGACGCGCCAGCGTATGAAGGTGGCTGCCCTGCCTCTTGCTATGCAACGCACGCGAGCCGGCAAACAGTTCGGGCAAATCACAAAGCGATGCCGCCAGAGCCCGCACTTGCGCTGGATCTTGCGCAGCCAGTTCCCAGCGCACCGCTAGCTCTCGTCGTCCGGATCCGATTCGTCGATGGGGATGCCGCCGAAATCTTCCGACATTTCCAGCAGTCGCTGATAGCGCTCATACCACTCAGTGCTGACTTCGCACAGAAACATCGAGCCCTGGTAGGCCCAGCCCAACTGCAGAAATCCGACTTTGCCCACGTGAGCCCGCAACCAGCGCGCGTCTTCAACGTCGTCGCCATCGGAAAATTCAGAGTGGGCGAGCCGCTGCACCAACTCATCAAGTTCGTCGCGTTCCAGCTTCCAGGAATGCATGGTCAGGAATGGCGCGCCCGCGGTCTTGGCGAGTTCGACGAAATCCTTCCAGCCGTCGGGATTGGTTCCGGTCTCCCACATGACGCACTGCACCTCGTCGTAATCCACGTAGCCATGGAAACGGCGCATGCCGTGGCCTTCAACGAAGGCGATCATGTCATCTTTAATAATGGTTAGGTCTTCTGGCGTGGGTGACATAACGAATCTCAGTAAAGTATTGTATGCCGTTTGGGCGTGAAGGTGCCAGCGCCAGGCCCTGGTCTCCTCCCCCTCAAGTCTTCCCCATTATGCTCTCGACGCACGTGGATCGATCGCGGAAGCTAGTAGGCGTACACCTTGAGGAAGGCAAAAACCACCACGCCGGTAACCGACACGTACAGCCAAATCGGGAACGTGAAGCGTGCAATCCGCCGGTGCATCGCGAACCGGCCGGTCAGCGAGAAGAAGAACGTTGTCAGCACCATCGGCAACGCGACAATGGAGAGGATGACATGGCTGGCTAAAATGGAAAGATACAGCGTGCGCACCGGACCATGGCCGGGGAAAATCGTGTCGCCATGCAGCGCGTGATTCGCAATGTAGCTCACAAGAAAAGCGGAAGAGAACGCGAAGGCCAGCAGCATGCTTGTGCGATGCGCTTTCCAATTGTGATGTTTGATGAAATACAAACCCACGCAGAGGGCAATCGCGCACAATCCATTCAGCAGCGCGTTGAGCGCCGGCAAAAACATCCACCGCCCCGCGAAATCAGCCGATGCGTGATGCACGTACACCAGCCACAGAAGGAATGACACAGCGAGGCCGCTCACCACAATGATGGCTCCAACTATGGGGCGCGGACTGATCTGAACCTGTTCCATGCCGACAATTAAATCACAAAAATCTGCCTCAGAGTCATATGGACTTGGCGCTCTTCTCTTTGCGCTCTTTTAGGGATGTATCGCCAGAACGGCGGCAGATTCCTTGCGCCGCTCGCTTTTGCCCCAGGCAATCCACACACCGAGCGCGATCACAGCCATGGTAGGGATCACATAAATGCTGCCTTCCGGCCCGGTCGCACCGCCACTCCATAGCAGACTGCCCGAAGGATGAGTCGCGAACAAGTGTTGGCTTGATGCCTGACCACTGTCCGATACGCCGTAGAGATAGGTCTCGGCCCAATCCCATCCGGCGTGCAGGCCGACGGCCCAGTAAAGCGATTTCGTCAACCATAGACTCATGCAGAATACGAACCCGATGCCCACCACCGAAAGAATGCCGATCGGTGATTCTCCGTGATTTGGCAAATGTAAGGCTCCGAAACCGATGGAGAGCACGAATGCCGCCCACCAGAATCCAATGCCTCGTGCCAGCGTGAATTGGAGATAACCGCGCAAGAGGGACTCCTCGAACAGCGCCGTCAGCAGAAGGGCCATACCCCATTGCAAGCCGTACCCCCATGCGCCTTTTCCATGCAACGTTTGCCCGTCAAAGATCAGTAGCCCTCTCATCTTCAGCACCAGAACCAAAGCGGAAAGCGCTGCTACGCCGCCGAAAAGACCGAAAACGAATCGCGACAGCTTGCGTTCTCCCGTGAATCCGTACGACAGCACCGGCCTTTTCTCAATCTTCGCCATGATTGCCGTGGCAACGAAAATGAGCAGCGCCGGAAAAGCGATGGAGACTACAGGAACCCACGACTGAAGGCCTGGCGCGTGATTCATGTAGTGCAGCAGGCGGTTCACAGGGACGCGTGACAACAAGACCAGCGCCATTACGATCCCCAGAAAAATCAGCATGCTCCAGCCAGACCGTATCCCTTGCGTGCCAATAAATACCGTGCGCGCAGTCCGTTTTTGCGTTGAAGTTTCCGGCTCTATTTCAATGTTGGCCAAAGGCATTTTCTTCTCCTCAGTCGGATTCTGCTTTGAGGCGCTCCGTCTGACGGGCGTTCTCAACGTGCAGCAAATGGTGTTCCACGCACTGCCGTGTAGACAGCATCGAAGACCTTCAGACTATTAATATTCGCGACTCCACCGATGACGATTGGATCGCCGAGATAGATGACCTTGCTATCGGTGCTGGTAAACGCCGGCCACGTCGGCAGACCGGTGCCGTTCGGATTGCCCGACTTCGTGAAGTTAATCCAATAACCGGACACTTCCTCAGCCACCTTGCGATCGGCAGCGCTCCAGTGCCAAGGCGACTGATCGAGATGATCAAAGACATACCAGAGTTCGGCGAAGTGGCTCGCTCCCCAGCCGTCATAGACGGAGCCCACTGGGAACGGCGGCTGCTGTCGAAAGGAATAGTAGTAGACACTGCTCTGTCCGCTTCCAGCTTGCAGTCTCGCCCAAGTCCACATATCCCAGCCGAAGCGGAGGTCGCGCTCCAGGTTGAGCCGCGCCTGCTTCGCCTCCTGATCGGTTACATAAGGATACGCAGAGAGGAGCGGAGGCGGCAGCGCGCCAAAGCTGTGCTCAAGGTCGCTCGCAAACGTGGCGGCCTTTACTTGAGTGACATCCACCAACGCACGCGCCTCGTCGGCGTTTGAACCAAGGAGCAGGGGGACATCGTTCTGCTGCCCCGAAGCGAACGCATCATAGGGCGAAACCGGAAGCACATAGGGATCGATCACCGGATGGCAGATGCCGCCGGCGTTGCCGGTGAGTTTAATCGCCGGGAGCCGGCGCAGTTCCGGAAGCGTGGCCGCACCCAGCGAAGCGGCATACTTCTCGCCGTCGTGTTCTGCATTGGCTAGCAGATACTTTGGCGCAATCTGGATCGGCTCAAACAGACCGCCGCTCTCTCCGATGGCACGCTGAAACAGGCCTTTCGCAAGGGGCGAAGCCATCAGGATGCTGACCGACATCGCGCCGGAGGATTGCCCGGCAATGGTTACGTTTTTCGGGTCGCCGCCAAAGGCTGCAATGTTCCTGTGAATCCATTCGAGCGCGGCGACCTGGTCCATCAGGCCGTAGTTCCCGGACGAGTGATGCGGAGACTCGCGCGTCAGTTCAGGATGCGCGAGAAAGCCGAGCGGACCAATCCGATAGGCGATGGTGACCACGATCACACCTTTGCGCGCGAGCCGGTCGCCCCAGTACAAAGGCATCGAGGCCGATCCGTTGATGTATCCGCCACCGTAGATCCAGACGATCACGGGAAGGCGCTCGTGCGCAGTCTTCTTTTTTGCAGGCGTCCAGATGTTGAGGTAAAGACAATCCTCACTCACCGCAGGCGGCGTTTCACCCGGCATGGATACCCCATCCTGCATACACGCCGGCGCAAACGCATCTGCCTTATGCGTTCCAGTCCAGGGCGCGGCCAGTACTGGCGGCCGCCAACGCAAGTCCCCGACCGGGGGTGCGGCGAATGAGACGCCTTTGTAGATGCTCAACCCACTTTCTCTTATCCCCGACAGCGCACCGGATTCGGTCACGACCCGCTGCGCGACCGCGACGCTGGCCATCTGGATCGCCGCCAATGCCAGACAGACGAATCGCCATTGCTTCTGCACGCGGACTCCTTACCTGGAGTTACCAGGCTTTGAATTGCTAAGGGGGAAAACTTCAGATGGGCTGACTTAGTTCAGAGAACCTGAAGAGTAAGAATGAGGTGGCTTACCCAATCCCGATGCTAGGCTTGGCATTATCCGCTGTCAAACAATCGACTCGAAAACTGGCTCTGCGCTGGCCTCTTTCCCCGCACTCCATTTAGAATCCTCTGTCCCGCTTTCACGAGCACTTTAGCCAACAACGACAGGAGGCGTATCCGCCTTGATCTCGCGCTATACCCGCCCGGAGATGGGCCGCATCTGGAACGATGAGAACCGCTTTCGCACCTGGCTGGCGGTGGAAGTTGCCGCGACTGAAACTTTGGCAGAAGCCGGCATGGTGCCGAAAGAGGCGGCGCGGGCGATTCGCGAGCGCGCGGATTTTAGCGTGGCGCGCATTCACGAGATCGAAGCCGAAGTGCGCCATGATGTGATCGCCTTCACCACGGCCGTGGCGGAGATCGTCGGTCCACACGCACGCTGGTTTCACTACGGCCTTACTTCGAATGACGTGGTGGACACGGCGCAGGCGTTGCTCATCAAGCAGGCGTCGGCGCTGATTGCGCAGGATCTCGAACGCCTGGCGGAAGTGCTCGAACGCCGCGCGTGGGAGTTTAAGGACACGCCGATGGTGGGGCGCACGCACGGCATCCATGCCGAGCCCATCACGTTTGGATTCAAGCTGGCGAATTGGTATTCGGAGACGCAACGCAACATCGCTCGCTTTGCCGCGGCCGCTGAAGATATGCGGATAGGAAAGTTTTCCGGCGCAGTGGGAATCTTCGCCCATCTCACGCCGGAGATCGAAGAGAAGATTTGCGCGCGGTTGGGACTGAAGGCGGCGGCGGTCTCATCGCAGGTGATTCAGCGCGACCGGCACGCGCACTATCTCGCCACGCTGGCCGTGATTGCTTCCACCCTGGATAAGATCGCGACGGAAATCCGGCACTTGCAGCGCACGGAAGTTCGCGAGGCCGAGGAGTTCTTCAGCGAAAAACAGAAAGGCTCTTCGGCCATGCCGCACAAGAGAAATCCAATCACGTGCGAGCAGATCAGTGGTTTGGCACGAGTGGTGCGCGGCAACGCGCAGGCGGGATTTGAAAATGTTGCGCTCTGGCATGAGCGCGATATTTCACACTCGTCTGCGGAGCGAATCATCCTGCCCGATTCGACAACGTTGCTCGACTACCTTCTTAATAAGACCAGCAATCTGATCGAAACCATGTTCGTCTATCCCGAACGCATGCTGGCGAATCTGGAGAGCACGCGCGGACTTATTTTCAGCGGGCAACTGTTGCTCGACCTGGTGGAGCACGGCGTCTCTCGCGAAGTGGCTTACCGTTCGGTCCAGGCGCACGCCATGCGGGCGTGGAGGGAAGGGCTGGATTTTAAGCAGCTAGTGCTGGCGGATAAAACAATTACGAATAAAGTTCCGCGCAAACAGATCAAGCAGGCATTTGATCTGGCGCGGCAGTTAAAGAATGTGGACAAGATCTTCACGCGGGTCTTTGGCAGCACAGGGAACGGTGAAGGGCGGTCCGCGAAGGCCAGGACTCCGTCGAAATCCTCCAAGCGCTCTCGTTAGTGACCAGGTGCCCAGATCGCTTTCCCAACCAAAACAGGCCTGCGCCGATTTAAGGTTCCCTTTTCTCATCCATCTGCATCTTAGCTTCGCGGATCGGTATAGGCCGCAGGAAAAGCCCGCCCGGGAGGACCGTCGTGTCCCTCACTCGTCTACGAATTTCACTCTTGTTAGCTAGTGCAGCTGTTTGCGCGGTACTTAGCGTACCTTCCTCTTTCGCGGTAAGTGGTCAACAGAAGGCGTGGGCCCTGTTTGAATCGGCGGCCCAGTCCAAAAACGCTGCGCAACGAGCCCTGGGCATTCGTGCCTTGGGCTTGCTTCGCGACAACGCGCACGCTCGGAAACTCGCCGAAGGCGCCTTGGAGGATGACCGCCCCGAAGTGCGCTCCGCCGGCGCTGTTGCCTTGGGGCAGATGCACGCGACCGACTCTATTCCCAAGCTGCAAAAACTTTTGAATGACGACCGGATGTCGGTCGTGATGGCCGCCGCTCATTCCCTGCGCGATTTGAAGGACAACGCTTCGGCGTATTCCGTCTATTACGACATACTGACTGGCGAACGCAAAGGCGACGGCCTGATCGCGCAGCAGGTGGACACGCTGCACAATCCCAAAGAGCTGGCGATGATTGGAATCGAACAAGGAATTGGCTATGTTCCTTTTGCCGGCATTGGGTGGGATGCTTGGCGGTACACACATAAGAAAGATCCGCATCCGGCGCGCGCGGTGGCGGCGACTTTGCTGGCGCATGATCCGGACCCGAAATCCAGCGCGGCCCTGGTGAAGGCTGCAATCAACGATAAAGATTGGATCGTGCGAGCTGCGGCGCTGGAAGCGATTGCCGAGCGGGGCGACCCGTCACTCGAAGACAAAATCGAAGTCAGCCTCTACGACGTAAATTCGCATGTGCGCTTTACGGCTGCTGCAACGGTGATCCGATTGAACACGCTGCGCAAATCGGGCCGCAAGGAAATCGAAAAAAAGACCGCGACGACGCCGGCTCCCGCCGTTCCTACCGTGGCTGCTTCGCGCTAGCTGACGAACTAATCTGGCATCGGCGGCACGCTGCCGGGCGTGCATCCTGGGCCTCCCCCTGCGCATCGAATAATTAACCAGGTAGTTAGATCGTAAAGTTTCGTCAACGGTCGGAGGTGACCCATGACAAAGAAAGTATGGAAATCTGTGGGCGGGATGCTGGCTGTCGGAATTTTGAGCGCGACGTTAGTCGCGCAAACTCCGGCTGCATCCCGTTATGACAATCAAATTCAAATTAACGTCGAGCAAAAGCTCGCGAAGAAGCATTTTGGTGATGTGAAGTCGAGAGTGGATGACGGCATCGTGACTTTGAACGGTACGGTTGATCTTTACCAACGCAAGCTGGATGCGGCGAAGCTGGCGCGAAAAACCGCGAACGTGCAAGGTGTGCGAAATCTGATTACGGTGGCGGGTCCGAATGTTCCCGACGCGCAGCTTGAACAGAAACTCGACCGCAAACTGAGTTACGTGCGCGTTGGGTACGACAATGCTTTTGATTACTTCGCGCTTGGAGTAAAGGACGGAGTGGTCACGGTGGAAGGCCAGGATTTGACCGGCGTAGGCCGCGACGAAGCTCTTGCCGATATTTATTCCATGCCGGGAGTTAAGGATGTGATTGCGAACATATCGCTGGAACCGGTTTCGCCTTTCGACGATGAATTGCGCATTCGCACGGCTCGGGCGATCTATCGTGATCCCGTGCTGGGCAAGTATTCAATTGATCCAGCGCACCCGATTCGCATCATTGTCGACAATGGGCACGTCACCCTCTACGGGGCCGTGATGAATGCGATGGATAAACAGATCGCCGGAATGAAGGCGGGCCAGGTTTTCGGAGCCTTCAGCGTGGATAACAAGCTGGTGATCGAAAAGGATTCCGGCCAGTCCGGAATGTAATACATTCTCGAGTAGTGAGGGGGAAGGGGCGCGGCTGAGGCTGCGCCCTCTTTTTGCTTTTAGAGCCGGTTGATCAGTGAAGCCACGTAGCCCGCGCCAAATCCGTTATCAATATTCACCACGCTCACGTTCGACGCGCAGGAATTCAGCATGCCGAGAAGCGCGGTCAATCCCTTGAACGAAGCACCGTAGCCCACGCTGGTGGGAACGGCAATCACCGGAACACCAACCAATCCTCCAACCACGCTGGGCAGGGCGCCTTCCATCCCGGCACAGACGATCACGACCCGGGCTTTGGTGAGAGCCTCACGATTGGCCAACAGGCGGTGTATCCCCGCGACGCCAACGTCGTAGAAGTGCTCGACTTTATTTCCCATTATTTCGGCGGTAACCACGGCTTCCTCGGCGACCGAGATGTCGCTGGTCCCCGCCGAAACTACGGCGATGGTTCCTTTGCCATACGTCTGCGGGTCACGCTGCAGGACGATCGCCCGCGCCAGCTCGCGATATTCCGCCGCACGCACTTTCTTTTTTACCGCGGCAAATTGTTTCTTATCGGCGTGAGTGGCAAGAACGTTGCCTCCGTGCTTGGCCAGGCGCGCGAAGATTTCCGCTGTTTGCGACGGAGTCTTGCGCTCTCCAAAAATTACTTCCGGCATGCCTGCGCGCAGCGAGCGATGATGGTCGACCTTGGCGAATCCCAGGTCTTCAAAAGGTAAATGGCGGAGACGGTCGACCGCATCGTCGGGCGCGAGTTTTCCCTGGCGCACCTGCTCGAACAATTTGCGGATCGATTCGGCGTTCACGGAGCCTCAGGTAGTCGCACGCAGCATTTTGGCCAAGCGAAGGTCTAGATTAGCATTTCGAGACAGCACCGAGTTTTAAGCTCGCAGAGCGGGACAGGCGGATCGGAGTCGAGCAATCACGGCGGTGCAAACTTTTCGTGCCATGCCTGGCTGGTCGAGATGCACGAGGAACAACCGGCGCAGGCCGGCTGGTTTGACCTTGCCAGCGAGATACGCGGCATACATGTGGCTTCCGATGCGGTACCCGAAGTCTCGCGCGATGCATTCGAATTTCTTTTCGTCGCTGCGCACCGCTATTTGCGCGGCCTTCTCGCACGCGGCGCGTGATAGCGCGGAAGAGTGTTCCGCCTCTGGCGCCGGCCTTGAAGGATAAAGCACCCGAGAGCCGAAATAGGCCACCGCATCTTCGACAACTCGGGTGTAGAA
Source organism: Acidobacteriota bacterium (assembly GCA_013289765.1). Lineage (GTDB taxonomy): Bacteria > Acidobacteriota > Terriglobia > Terriglobales > Acidobacteriaceae > Sulfotelmatobacter. Next base: position 95,899 of record JABCZI010000009.1, on the reverse strand, counting down.
ACGATCGGTCGTCAGCGCAGTGGGGCAGTTCACGTTCTCTTCGTCGCCTGCGCGTTTCACAGTCAGACGGTCGGGTAAGCCGCGGCAAGCATGATGCAAAAAGCGGGTGGCATCTTCCGCGGCGTGCATCATCTGAAATTGCCGGATGCAGAATGCATTGAGTTGGGGAAGATAGGAGCTGCCGCGGTCTTCCACATTTGCCAGCATCGCTTTCAGTTGCTGATCGCTAATACCTTTTCGCGAAAGCAATCGGCGAAGCATCGCATCGGACGGATTGCCGTGCACCTCCGGCAGCATATCGACGAGAAATTTCGGCTGCGTGCCGTTGTGCGGTGAATAACGGTTGATTTCCAGAAACGCTGCCAGGCTGTCGATCAGGTTGTAGATGGTGGGCGCGAAGTCGGGACCAGTATCGCAGCGGCTCCATTGGTCGAGGCACAGGCGGTAACTTTCATATTTTTCGAGAGGCGTGGCATTGAAGACGCATACGACATCGTCGTTCACACGTACGGCCTCGACCTTGTCGACCCGTTCGCCCGCGGCGCGCCAGTAAAGTGCATCTATGTTCTGCAACACGGTCAGAATCTTCGCTCCGGGCATTTGCTTCTGAAGCACAAGTGGAAGATGGCCTGGCGCGAGGTGTGACTCTCCGAAAAGAACCAGGATCACGGCCTCGGGGTGACGTTCGCGAATTTCGGCAAGCTTCGCCGCGGCGTGACGGTCGCGGGCTCCGATCTTTCGCAGATTCTCCCGGGGCATGCAGTCGAGCCCATAAATGGCCTCGCCGTGATCACGAGCCGATCTTAGCAATTCGTAAAACGGATTCCAGTCATAACCCCAATCCAGATCGAAGCGGATGCGCTGGCGCAGTTCGGTTTCGTCAATTTCGCGCCGCCACCATTCGTCAAGAATGTGCTGGTCGCGGGCAAAGATGGTTTCCACTCCGAGCACCACAGGACGATCTCCAGTAAGCGAGCGCTGCTCGATCACTGACGCGGCATAGCGCTGGGCACCCGCAAACGCGTGGTAGTCGCCAATCAGAACAACGTCGGCGGAGTGCAGAGCGCGCTGAACTGATTGCGAGTCGAGAAGAGAATCGTATCTGCGGAACGCCTCATTGAACTCGCGTAAATACTTGCGGCGGTTGTGAGAGTCCTGGGCGCGGATTTCGCGCTCTACTCCGGCCAGCGCGTGCAGTTGCGCTATGCTGCGGCGGGATCGCAAATTGGCGGTCGTTGCCATAAAAATCAGCTGTTAGCTCTTAGCCTTTAGCCCCTTCCTCTTTTCTTAGCTGCACTTCTTCCTGCTCCTCGCCTTGACTCCTGTTCGCCTACTCCCTATGCTCCAAAGTTCGGGGCGCTGGCGTCGCCTCGCCGGAGGCGCATTGCCAAACTACCCGCCGCAAAACCTGACAGTCGCGACGACTGGCGCCAGCGGCTCGGCGTTTCTGCGGCACTTGCTGCTGGCGATCGAACGCGATACTCACGTTAAGACCGTGAACTTCATCGCTTCGGATTCCGCCCTGCGCGTAATGGCGGAAGAACTCGGCATCCGAGGACGCTCGAATCTGGTCCAACAGCTTCTGACTCCCGGAAAACGCTCGCCCAGGTCGACCAAGATTTCAGCAGACGCGAATCGTTCGTCGAAAATCAAAACTAGAATCAAAGAGCAATCGAACGCTGACATTGGGGCTAACGTGGCCAGCGGTTCTTATCCCGCCGATGCCATGGTCGTGCTCCCGTGCAGCGTGGGCACTTTGGCCCGCATCGCCAACGGCGTCGCCTCGCAACTGATCGAGCGCGCGGCTGACGTTTGCCTCAAAGAGAAGCGTCCGCTGGTGCTCTGCGTGCGCGAAACGCCGCTCAACAAAATTCACATCCGCAACATGTACCGGGCCGCCGATGCCGGCGCGACCATCTTTCCGCTCATCCCAGCCTTCTATTACCGGCCCACTACGTTAGATGAGATGGCCCGCGAGTTCGCATATCGCGTGCTGGCCCATCTTGGCCTTCCCCAGCCCGACGCCTTCCGCTGGAAAGGCTGACGCATCAGCAACTTACGCGCCTACATTTAAAAAGGTCTCGCCCTTAGGGAAAGATCGACCCGACCTGAGGGAATCTCTAGTCTAGGTTCGCGGAAGTGCTGGTCCCAGATGCCCGGCGGCCATGTACGAGCGGGGAGCTTTTGACAAGTTCAGCACCGACGCAAGGTAACTTTAAGTTGGTCTGACCCACTGGGGCTTTCTGGTGCTTGTGCCGCAAGCAGCACTCCCTTTGACGTTCCCTCAAGGATAGGCTGTTGAAACAGTGCTCCATGGAGACCACCTCATGCGCTATTTGGCTTGCCTGATCGCCGCTTGCGCCGTATCTTTTGCCGCAGACGAAAAACCGTCGCCCTCGCTTACCATCTACAACCAGGACTTCGCCGTGGTGCGGCAAGAGATGCCGCTTGATCTGAAGGCGGGAACCACCAGCGTTCGGGTCACCGACATCACCATGCACCTGGAGCCAGACTCGGTCATCCTGCGAGACCCCGCAGGAAAACGTCCAGTGCAGGTGCTGGAGCAAAACTATCGCGCCGATCCGGTATCAGAAGCTCTGCTGCTCTCGTTGTATGAAGGCAAGACGATTGACTTCCTAATCCCGCGCGGAGAGAAACAGGAAGTCGTGCCCGGCAAAATCATCCGCAGCGGTTATGTGCCGCATAGTTCCATGGCGATGAACCGCTACGGCCAGCAGTATTATCAGGCGCAAGCGTACGCTCAGGTCTCGGAACAACCCATCATCGAAATCGAGGGGAAGGTGCGTTTTGGCTTGCCCGGAACTCCTATCTTCCCCGCGCTCACGGATGACACGATTCTCAAGCCCACACTGCAATGGCTGCTAACGTCGGACAAGCCCGGACCTTTGCGCGCCGAATTTTCCTACATAACCGGCGGCCTGACCTGGGAGGCCGACTACAACATCGTCGCCCCTGAAAAGGGAGACGCTGTCGATCTGGTGGGCTGGATCACCATGGACAACCAGAGCGGCAAAGCCTTCGAGGATGCGCGAATCAAGTTGATGGCGGGGGATGTGAACAAGATCCAGCAAGGACAGATGTACGCCGCCATGGGCGCGGCAGAGGCAGTGGTAATCAACGGAAAGATGGGGATGCCGGTGACCGAAAAAGCCTTCGACGAATATCACCTCTATACCCTGGCGCGTCCCACCACCCTGCACGACCGCGAGACCAAGCAAGTCGAATTTGTACGTGCCGCGAACGTTCTCACCAAACAGCTCTATATTTACGACGGAGTCAAGATTGACGCTCGTTACAACGGGTGGAACTGGGAGACGATCCGCAATAACGCTGAATATGGCACTGAGTCGAACCCCAAGATCTGGGTCATGCGGGAGTTCGCGAATTCAGAGGCGAATCACCTGGGGATGCCTCTGCCCAAAGGACGAGTGCGCTTTTACCGTCGCAACGATGACGGGCAGATCGAATTCACCGGCGAAAATGTGATTGACCACACACCCCGCGACGAAACTCTTCGCATTTACACCGGCAATGCATTTGATCTGACCGGCGAGCGCCGCCGCACTGACTTCAAACTGGATACGAGGGGTCAAAAGCTCGACGAAACCTTTGAAATCAAGGTCCGGAATCACAAGAAGGTACCGGTGGAAGTGCGCGTCGTCGAGCACCTGTATCGTTGGGTCAACTGGGATGTTCCAACGCATTCGGATTCGTTCAAGAAGACTGACAGCAAGACCATCGAATTTCCGGTAACCATTGCTCCGGACGAGGAGAAGATCATTACTTATACGGCGCACTACACATGGTGAGCGGAGAGAGAAGCAGATTCCCATAGGTCAGTGATAATATCCGGTATTCTTCCAATCGCTTTTGTTTGGTGGCAAGGCCGGAAACATGATCGCGAAGTCTTCAATCTTTCTTCCACAAGGCCGAACCGCGCTGGCTATCTTGGTCATGGCGGCGGCAGCGGTCTGTTCAGCCGACGATCGCAACCCCTTCGCCAATGATCCCAAAGCCGCGAAGGCGGGCGAGTACGAATTCCGCATCAACTGCGCCCTGTGCCACGGACTGGGCGCCCATGGCGGCGGCCGCGGCCCAGACCTGACGCGAGCCCAGAAAAAACATACTCATAATGATGCGGAAATGTTTCAGGTGATCAGCAACGGCATCCCCGGCACCGTGATGCCCGCCAACGGAACCAACGGCCAAGGCGTGGGGATGACTGATGAAGAAATCTGGCAAATCATTACTTATATCCGCAGCGTAGAAATGAAGGCGCCGGCCAAGCCCGTGGGCAATGCGGAGCACGGCAAGCAACTTTTCTACGGCGAGGCGAATTGCTCGCTTTGCCACACAGTTGCGGGCAAAGGCGGGCGTGTGGGGCCGGAGCTTACGGCCGTCGGCGGATCGCGAACCCGAGAGGCGATCATCGATTCGGTGCGCAATCCCAGCCGGCGGCTGGCTTGGGGATTGACGGAAGCTACCAAGGAATTTCCTCAGGAATACGAAACCGTCACCGTTGTGACTGGAGACGGAACGGAAATCAAGGGCGTTGCTTTGAACGAGGATAACTTCAGCGTGCAGATGATGGACGCCAGCGAGCAGATCTACCTGCTGGACAAAGACAAACTGCGTTCTTTCAAGAAAAGCCGGGAATCGATGATGCCGGTTTACTCGCCCAATCTTTTGAGTGACAAAGATCTCGATGACATTGTGGCTTATTTGATTAGCGTGGGGGCGAAATGAACTTGCGGTGGGATAGGGAAAGCCTTTATCGCGGAGGAAGCGGAGGAAGCGGAGAAAGGCCGCGGAGATCGCCGAGAGCACTTTTAGTTTTATTTGGCGTTTACGTCGCTTTCCTGCTCACGTTGCACGCTTACGCACAGGTCACCGTCGAGCGGATCGTCAATTCTCAGAAAGAACCGCAGAACTGGCTCACTTATTCCGGTGACTACTCCGGACGCCGCTTCTCCACGCTCGATCAGGTCAACACCACAACCGTACATACGCTCGCGGCAAAGTGGGTGTACCAGACTGGCGCGACTGGCAAGATCGAGACCTCGCCCTTAGTCGTCGACGGAGTTCTCTACGCCACCGCGCAAGACGACCGCGCCTTCGCTTTAGACGCCCGCACCGGACGCCCCATCTGGATGTATCAATATCCCGTGCCCACCGACATTCGTCCCTGCTGCGGGCATGTGAATCGCGGACTCGCGATTTTAGGCGACAAGGTTTTCATGGGCACGCTCGATGCGCACGTGATCGCCCTGGACGCGAAAACTGGCAACCTGGTTTGGAACGTCACGTCTGCGGACTACCGCGCGGGCTACAGCTATACCGTGGCTCCACTCGCAGTTAAAAACTTGATAGTGATTGGCGTCTCCGGTGGCGAGTACGGCATTCGCGGATTCATTGACGCCTACGACGCCGCGACCGGTGAACGCAAATGGCGCTTCTACACTGTGCCCGGTCCCGGCGAGGCGGGACATGAAACGTGGGAGGGCGATTCGTGGAAGATTGGGGGCGCTCCCGCGTGGAATACCGGCACCTACGATCCTGCCACGAACCAGATCTTCTGGCCTACGGGAAATCCGTCGCCCTCGAACCGCGGCGAAGGACGCGCCGGCGATAATCTTTACAGCAACACCTTGCTCGCGCTTGATGCCGACACGGGAAAGATGAACTGGCATTTCCAGTTCACCAAGCACGACGAGCACGACTGGGACGCAACGCAGGTGCCGGTAATGATCGATGCCGGCAGCAAGCATCTCATCGCACAAGCCAACCGCAACGGATTTTTCTACGTTATTGATCGCTCCACCGGGAAACTGATTTTGGCGAACGCCTACGGCAAAGTCACGTGGAGCGATACAAGAGATGCCGAAGGCCGTCCTGTCGCCAAGAAAGAAGCATCACCTACGCTCGAAGGCCACACGGTTTGCCCTGGTGCGCTGGGCACCACCAACTTTATGGCACCGGCTTACAATCCGAAAACCGCTCTCTTCTATGTAACCGCCCGCGATCAGTGCGACATTTTCAGCACGGCGCCGCAGCCTTACGAAGCAGGACATGCCTATTACGGCAGCGCATATTTTCCGTCGGAAGAGGCTGAGCCCTATCGCGGATACCTGAAGGCGATCGATCCTTTAACAGGCGCGATCCAATGGAAGTTCGAGCACACTTCGCCCACCTGGTCTGGCGTGCTTTCAACCGCCGGAGGGTTGGTTTTTACCGGCGACGCCGAAGGCAACTTCGTCGCAATCAATGCGCTCACAGGCATGCCGCTCTGGCACTTCCAGATGGGCGGCGCGGTCTATGCACCGCCGATGGCCTTCGCAATCGACGGAAAAGAATACGTGGCAATCGCCGCCGGCAGCGCGTTGTATGCCTTCGCCCTCCCCTGAGAAATCAGATTAGAACCAGATAGCGATTCCAGTGGAGATTCGAATATTGTTCTCGTGAGTCGGCAGACCCTGGAACCGGCCGGGGCCGAACGCATTTCCGTACAACGAATTTAAATCGAGAGTAGTACGGAAGTAGTCCACCTGTGCCAACCGCAGAGCAAAACGCCGCGACAGCTTGTAATCGACTCCACCACCAAAGACGGTGGCGAACGACGTGTACGTGCTGGCGAGAGCGGTCACCGGAGACGCCGTGCCAATGATGGTGGTCGCACCCAGGCTGGCTCGATCCCAACCAAACAGGGCATGCACATAAGGAGTGAGCCGGGCTTTCGCGCGGTAGGAAACCACAGGCCCCGCCAGGAACGAATACTCAGTCATGGTGGGCAGTCGCGACACGCCTGGCGCTTTCGCGGTGAACGGCGTTCCATATTCGCCGCCGAAGTCCGCGACGATTCCTATCCAACGGTCGATATTGTATTGCGCTTCCGCATTCCAGCCGTTGAAGTTCGATCCGATGCCGAATGTATTCGGAAATTGGTGCAGATCCACATCCAAAGTCGAATCCGATAGACCACCCGTACCCGTATGCATGAAGGAGTAGCCGCCGAACACTTGCACTTTCGGAATCGAATCTTGAGCAAATGCCAAAGAGCCAGTCAGGACAAACAGAAAAATCATTGCGGCAAAACAACGAACCATTTCCACTTTCTCCATTCTTAAATTAAGTGCGTTTATCAGATGGCGCATCCCGATAGTTGGCGTAAATCCCTTAAAGTTACGGAACGCTACATCAATGTTATGTGCGAATTGAATGAGAACCCTTTTACAGACTATAGGGTTGTACTTCCGCGCGTAAATAATGGTAAAGGTTTGTAAGACTTTCTTGTAGTCAGCCCCGCCGGTCGGGATCGATAGTCTGGTCAAGATAGATCCAGAGCACGCGGGCGAAGAGTGTGATCGTGGGCGCTAGCGGCAGGAATATAATGACCGCCCAGATCGTGTCTTTCGTGATCCACCAGCCGGTCACTTCCCACAGCAAAGCTGCGATGGCGCCGATGATCACGAGCCCCAGCGCGTAACTCACATACATGGCTCCAAGAAAGTAGCCCGGCTCGCGGTCAAACTTAAGATCGCAGACCGGACAGCGTTCGTGCATCTTGGGAAATCCGCGAAAGATGGAATAGCGAAAAATGCTTCCACTACGACAGCGGGGACAACGCTGGCGGACGATATCCGTTAGCAAAAAAGTCTTAGTACTTCCCATCGTCCTTTTTCCAGAACTTCCAAGTTAACCGAGAGCTTGGCATCCCTCGATGCCGACGTGGCGCCATACACCATGAAAGTGAAAGACCCCTGAAAGAATCTGGCATATTTAAGCTCTTTCCCGATGAAAACTATTCACACCCCGTTCATCTCGCCGTAACTCGCAGTTTACATGGGCACTCTAGTCTCGCCACTTAGCACAGCGACATTTGACTCCGCATCAGGCCGCGTTGCTTGGGGCATCAGGCCTTGTCGCATTTGTAAAACTTTAAAACCTACTGGGAGGACTACGTTCGATGCGTTCCGCTTTCTATTCCCTTTTTCTGACCCTCATCGTCGCCATTATTGGTTCGGGCTTCGCAGCAGCACAGACTGATCGAGGTATGATCGCGGGTACGGTTAAAGACTCCAGCGACGCCGTTTTGCCGGGCGCGCGCGTTGAAGTGCAGAAGGGGCCTTCCGCCGTCTCGGATGCTCAGGGGCAATACCTCATTTCCAACCTCGCCCCAGGCACGTATACGATCTCGGTGTCCTACGTAGGATTTTCGCCATTTTCAACCTCTGCGACCGTCGTCGCGGGCCAGGTCGCACACTTGGACGCTACTCTCCAAATTGAATCCGCCAGTCAGGTCGTTACCGTGAATGGAGACCGCCAGCTTGGCGAGGTGGAAGCAATCAACATTGAACGCACCGCGGATAACATCGTGCAAGTCCTGCCGTCGCAGGTGATCACCAGTCTTCCGAACACCAACATTGCAGACGCCGTGGGCCGGCTGCCCAGCGTTTCGCTGGAACGCGATGAGGGCGAGGGAAAGTACGTCCAGATTCGCGGCACGGAGCCGCGCTTAAGCAACGTAACGGTTGACGGCGTGAATCTGCCTTCTCCGGAAGGCAACGTGCGCAACATCAAATTGGACGTTATTCCTTCCAGCCTGGTCGACCGCATTGAAGTCAACAAGACGCTATCCGCCAACCAGGACGGCGACGCCATCGGTGGCTCGGTCAATCTCGTAACCAAAACGCCTGGTGAAAAACCGCTGTACGATTTCGAAGGACAAGGCGGTTACACCAACATCATCGGCGGACGCTGGCTCGATGCATTCAATGGAACCGTAGGTCAGCGCGCCGGTAGCCGCAAGCAGTGGGGTTTCTTGTTGGGAAGTTCTTACGACTGGAATGGTCGAGGGATCAACGATCTCGAACCCGGGCCAACCACAATCACGGATTCGGCGGGCACCAATTATGCTTACTTCCCTACCGCTGATCTTCGCACCTACAAATATTACCGGACCCGCTACGGCTTCTCGCCAGAAATCGACTACACGATCAAGCCCGGCTCCAGCGTTTATTTCAAAGGCCTTTATTCCGACTTCCACGATTTTGGCGACACCTACGTCTATACGCCGACCGTAGGCAACACCTTAAAATCCGTGAGCGGCACTCAGATGACTTTCGACAACGTGTCCGACTGCACTCCGATTAATCAGTTGGCGGATGCGACCAGTCCAGGCAGCAATCCCTGCCAACCCGGAAAGATGAAGTACCGCGAATACATTCGCCGGCCAGATCAGCAGATTTTCAGCGGCCTGACGGGTGGAAGGAACGACCTTACCTCCACGCTCATCACTTACGAGTTCGCCGTTTCTCGCGCCCACAACATTGGCGGACAGGATTTTTCGACAGCGAGTTTTGCCGGACCGGCGCCATCTTTCGATGCAACCGGTAACCCGATCACGCCGGGCATTGATTTCGCCGCCAATTCAGGCCGCTTATACGAGCCCCAGTTCCCCGTACTCGACGGCACCAACATCTACAATCCCAGCACCTATTCTTTGTCCTCCTACACCATTCCCAACTACGCCAGCACGCAACTGAATTTGCAAGGAGCCGCATCGGTGGGACGGCGTTATAGCGTTCACGACCACTACGGCACGTTCGAAGTTGGATTCAAGGTTCGCAACGCTCACAAAACGCAGTCCGAGAACGATTTCATCTTTGACAACCCGTCGGTAAACATCGGCCTCAATCAGGTTCTCAGCACCTTCACCAATCCCACGTACTACGACAAGGCCTATCAATACGGACCGATGTCCAGCTACAGCAAGATTGTTCAGATGGCGAACGCCAACATTTCGAACCTGGGCTACGATCTGAGCGCCAGCCGCGTTCAGTCGGATCCGGCGGATTTCGACGCCACCGAGCGCGTCTACGCCGGCTACCTCATGAACACCATCGGATTTAACCGCTTCACCATCCAGACCGGCCTCCGCTTTGAGGCCACCAACGACACCTATCGCGCCAATCAGGTTAACCTCAGCGCTGGAAGCTGGGTCAGCACGACTGCCCTGAACGGCAGCGGAAGTTACGTCAATGTGTTGCCCAGCATCCAGTTGCAATACCGGCTCCAGCAGGATACAAACCTTCGCGCAACCTTTGGCATGGGCATTTCGCGTCCCAACTTCTCGGACATCGTGCCCTCGAGGCAATTAGATCCAAACTTCACGCCGCCCACGGAAGTGGTTGGCAATCCAGCCCTGAAGCCTACCCGGGCAAACAACTACGATGTTCTGGTCGAGCATTACTTTCGGCCTTACGGCATCCTGCAGGCGGGTTTCTTCTATAAGACTTTGACCAATCCCATCTATCCAACAACAACCCTGCTGCCGGGCGGGTCTGGTACTCCATTCCCGACAGCCCCTTCCTACGATCTGGCTCAATCGATCAACGGGCCGAACGGTCACATCACCGGCATTGAGGCAGCGTGGGAACAACGGCTGTCGTTTCTTCCCGGCCTGCTGAGCGGCTTTGGGGTTTCCGCAAACTACAGCTACAGCACCTCGCAGGTTAGTTTCCCCGCTGGCTTTAATGGCGGCAGAACGGACCATCCCACACTTCCGCGCCAGGCTCCGAACAACTGGAACGTCGGATTTACTTACGATAAAGCCCGCTTCGCCATGCGCTTCGCGGTCAGCCACAACGATGCCAGCATCTTTTCTTACTTCTGGGTGAACAACGGAACCCCGAACGACCCCGTTACGGGGCTGAAAGGTCCGAACGGCGACCAGCATCTCTACGCTCATACGCAATATGACATCCAGGGCAGCTACCGCCTCTACAAGGGACTCAGCCTGGTGGCCTACGGCCTGAACCTGAGCAACGAACCATTCGGGTTCTATCAGGGCAGCACCCCGTATCCCATCCAGCGGGAGTTTTATCACCCCACCGCTTCGATTGGTTTCCGCTGGCTTTCGGGAGTGGAATAGCAGCGGCTGAAAAACTTTCCCGGAAGGGTTGACGCACAGCGGAATTTCGTACTAATCTGCGATTACACCGGAAGGAGGTGGTCGAATGACAAGTTCTGATTGTAGTGGTAAATGTTGTGGGAGTCTAAGACCAGGTGAGGTGGCTGAAACTTAGAGCTGGTTGCTCTAAGCGGGGCTTCGGACGCGGCAGATCGAGCCAGACCAGATCTCGACGCGACGAAGCTACAGTCCGCACACTAGCCGGTGAGTACGGATGATTGCATCGCTTAGGTCGGCGAAGGCTGTCATCCTCGAGGCTTCAGCCTTGTGCTTAAGCCCAGACCCGGGAGTCGCCGTGAGAGGCCACGTAGAGTGACCACCTCTTGGTCAATCCCAAACAGTCCACCGGACGGCCCGCAGGTTTTATGCCTGCGGGCCGTTTGTATTTTGAAGTCACTGGAAGAGCGGCGTCACGTGGAAGAGCGGCGCTTCAGCGTCGCGGAAAGCTCTGAAATCAGACTGGGCTTTAGCCCCAGTGGTCGCAGGCATTTGAATAGACATATTCCCTCCTCTGCTATCTCGCGTACTCGTTGAACGCCTCGGCCCAGATCCGCATCTTAAGGGCGCAATGAGCCTGCCTCTTAAGAAGAGCTATCAGCCGATGGAGGCCCTGCCCGCCACCGAACTTCCCTCCGGCCCTGAATGGCAATACGAACCTAAGTGGGACGGTTTCCGCTGCCTGGCTTTTCGCGATGGCAAGCACCTCAACTTGATGTCAAAGTCGCAGAAGCCCCTGACTCGATACTTTCCCGAACTCGTCGCCGCGCTCGCGGCCCTCAAAGCTCAACGCTTTGTTCTTGATGGTGAAATCGTGATTCCCAGCGATGGCGGATTATCGTTCGACGCGCTGCTGCAGCGAATTCATCCCGCCGCCAGCCGTATCGAAAAACTCAGCAAGGCCACGCCTGCTACTTTTATTGTTTTTGATTTGCTGGTTGACGACAAAGGCAGATCAGTGGCCGATGTGCCGCTCGAAGATCGCCGTAAACGGCTCGATGAATTCTTTCACAAATATCTGAAGACGAATGAATCCATCCGTCTTTCTCCGGTCACCGAAGATTTCACCGAAGCCCGCAAATGGTTTCAGATGGGAACCGCGCTCGATGGCGTGATCGCCAAACGGCGCGACCTTCCCTACCAGAGCGGCGAGCGCACCGGCATGCAGAAGATCAAGCGCCAGCGCACCGCCGATTGCGTCGTCGGAGGCTTTCGCTATCTTGAAAAGCAACCCGTCGTTGGTTCCCTACTGCTTGGCCTTTACAACGACGAAGGCCTACTCGATCATGTGGGATTTACGTCTTCGATCCAAGCCGCGGAACGACCCGCACTCACTAAGAAACTGGAAAAGCTACTCAAGCCGCCGGGATTTACCGGTAAGGCTCCTGGAGGCCCCAGCCGCTGGAGCAAGAAACGCTCCACCGAATGGCAGCCGCTCGATCCCAAACTTGTCGCCGAAGTGCAATTCGATCACTTCACCGGAGGCCGCTTTCGCCACGGCACAAAGTTTCTGCGCTGGCGCCCCGAAAAATCTCCTAAAGCTTGCACCATGAAACAAGTCGAACGCGAAAACCGCTCGGCCTTGGACTTGTTGTGAACTCATCACAATGCTCATGTAGAGACAGCCCGCCCCCTGCTGTCGGGTCGAGCGAAGCTCGACAGCTCTCTTGTCTCCGAAAACCGGCGTCCGGTTCCTGTTCTTCGCAATACCGCGTCGACTTGTTCCGGAAGCCGGAAGCCGGGAGCCGATTCATAACGCGCAGTTGGCCATTTACGCTCGCCCGCAGTATGCTTCCCAAGTGTCCTACCTCGATAGCTCTTATCTCGACGAACAACGCGAAAAGCGCCGTCTGGCGGCCAACTACGCCACCATGACCGACGGCGAATTGCAGCGCCTGGCGCGCAGTGCCGAGTCACTGACAGAGTTGGCCTGGGATGCGCTCGAAGATGAGCTCGACCGCAGACACCTCGATCTTCCCCACGAAGCGGCACCCGAACCGCGTCAGCAAATGGAAATGAGAGAGCTGGTGACCGTCCGGCAGTTTCGCGATCTGCCCGAAGCGCTGCTAGCGAAGGGCAGTCTGGAATCGGCGGGCATCGAATGTTTTCTCGCGGACGAAAATCTCGTCCGGCTCGATTGGTTCATTTCAAACTTCATCGGCGGCATCAAACTCAACGTCCGCGCCGCGGATGTGGAGAATGCAAAGATACTTCTCGACGAGCCGATTCTCGAAGGCCTCTACGTGCAGGGAGTCGGACTATATGAGCAGCCGCGCTGTCCCAACTGCCAGTCGCTCGATGTGAACTTCCAGGAGCTTGACCGCCCCATCGCCTACATGAGCGCATTCCTCCGCCTGCCCATGCCCGTGCAGCGCCCGGCTTGGCGCTGCCACGCGTGTGATGCGGAGTGGGCAGATGATGGAAGCGAAGGTGGCAGACTGTAGTTGCATTCCAAGGAATGGCGAAAACGAAATGTAAAATCTTTGAAACATCCGAAACCTTGCTCTTCCCCATGACTCCCATGGATGCGCGTGGCCAAACCTGAGAACAAATGTTTCATGTTCGTCTCGTTTGGTGCGCGACATAAAGGATGCAGGAGTCGGAAAATGTTGAAGTCAGTTCATATGCTCTGGATGGTCGCGCTGGCGATCAGTGTAGTTTCCCCCAACCTTAGCAACGCCCAGGACGAGCACTCGCAAGGGTCTGGCGTCGTGTTCGTCATGACTAACGCCGCGGACCGGAATGAAGTCATCTCCTTCAAGCGGGCTGCGGATGGCTCATTGCAGGAAAGCCGCAGATTTGCCACCGGCGGTCGAGGCAGCGGGGGCAACAACGATCCCCTGGAATCGCAAGGTTCCCTCACTCTGAGCCAGGATCATACCCTGCTGTTTGCGGTCAACGCCGGCAGCGGAGAAATCTCAGTATTTCGAGTTCATGGTGCGGACTTGTCTCTCACCGACAAAAAACTGTCGGGCGGCAGCGAACCGAACGCCGTAGCCCAGAACGGACATCTCGTTTATGTGCTCAACACCGGTGGCAGCAGCAGCGTGGCCGGCTTCCAGGTCAATGACAATGGAACCCTGCATCCAATTCCCAATTCTCTCAGTTTCTTGAGCACTAATACTTCCGGCGCGGCGTCATTAGCCCTCAGCCCCAACGGCCAGGTCCTTCTCGTGACGGAACGCTTAACCAACAACATCGACGCGTTCGCTGTGCATAGTGACGGAACGTTGTCACCTATCGTGATAAATCCAAGTGCGGGTCCCGGCCTTTTCTCAGTTGTCTTTGCGCCGAACGGAATAGCACTGGCGGTTGAAACCGGCCCTGCGGGAGGACAAAATGCATCCGCCATCTCCTCCTATGCAGTTGCGTCCAACGGAACTCTGACGCCGATCAGCACGAGCGTCCCGACTTCGGGCGCGGCAAGCTGCTGGAACGCAGTCACTCCAAATGGCGAATGGGTCTACACCTCTAACGCCGGCAGTTCCACCATTTCCGGTTTCACCATCGCTACCAACGGAACGCTGACCGCATTGCCCGGGACCATCCTGGGGACGAACCCGACAGGGGCTACGAACCTGGATATCGCGATCGGTGCGGATGGCAAATTCCTGTACAGCCTCGACGGGAAGATCGGCACGATCAGCACCTTTGGTATCCAGCCGGATGGCACCCTGCTCAACCTCGGAACGGTTGGCGGCCTTCCGGAGAATGTCGGATTCAATGGGATCGCGGCAATCTAGCCCACGGTTAGAATCAAAGCTACGATTAGTGGGTTGCGGCGAATCACCACCGCAACTCACTTTTTTTCACTGGATGTGCTCTGTCCATCCAACCGCTTGAGGTGCGGAAAAAATGGGCCCACTTCGAACGGCCTCTTCTCCGACGCCGTCTCCAGGCGAACTGGTTTGCTCTTGAGCATCTCAATCCGGTCGGACCAGGGATCGACCACGATTCGCGAGCCTAGTGGCAAGGCAGAGATCTGATCCACCCGATCCATCTGCAAAGGCTTACCGGTGTTGGCCAGCGCCTGCATCCCGACCAGGTGGCTGCTCGCGAAATCGTTGCTGAAGCGGCCATGCAGCAGGTTCGGCAATTGTGGAGAGCGTGCTTCCAGAGCTTTCAGAAAGAGCCCTGCGTTCGCAAGCTGATCTTTATATGGCGACTTCGAAAACAGCTCCAGACCTTTCTTGTCGGCGTCGGCTTCCTGCGCGGGATCGAAATGAAAGTTCAGGTTGGCAAAGATCTCCCGATCCGAAAACGGCAATGTCAGGCCCGACAAATATCCGGCGCCGGCGGAATGGCCCAAAACGATGTGCGCCAGTTCGTGCGCCAGCACCGCGGCGAGCGTCGCCTCATCGGGCAGCACATCGAGAAGCCCGCGGCTGACGACGATGGTTCGTCCCATCACGAACGACTCCAGCGGCATGGTCAGCAACACACGGCAACGAACCCCGGCAAGGTCGAGATCGTTGGTCACCATTAGATTGTTAACCACGGTCTGCAAAATGCGGTCGACTTCGCCGTCGGGAGCCATCAGCCCGGCAACTTGCAACCGCTCCACGACATTGTCTTCCGGCGTGTAGATTGTCTGCCCCAAGGTGTAAGCCGGGCTCAAGTCTTGCGAAGCTTCGTGCCGCTTAGGATCGACCCAGGCCGGTGCATCCGTCAGAGGTTTGGCATACTCCCGGTGATCCCCTGCATGTGCCATGTCGTAACCCCAGATCCTGGTTTGAGCCTTGAACCACAATCCGTGGCTCGAAGGATCGTGAGGATCCGACTCCTCGGTATAAACATAGGCAGGCATCCACATGATGCTCAGAGTGTTCAATCGCCAACTGTCGAAGTGAAACGCGCGCTTGGAGAATGCCTTCGAGGTGTACGTTCCGGTGAAACGCACAATGTTGAAGTCCTGATCTTCCACCCAGATCCGGCCGACAAAGCCATGATTCCCCGAATTCTCATGAGGCTTCACGTCCACGGCGGCGCAACGCACCTCTCCAAGAATTTCCCAGCGGACAAATTCGAACGAGTAGTTCTGCCGGTCGAAGTGGTCCAGGTCCGGGAACAACGCCTGCGCGAACCCCGCGGCCGCGAAAGGGTCCTCATTGATGGGCAACTTCTTCCACCAACCGGGCTTGAAGTGCCCCTCGTCTGCAAATGCTGAAGTGCTGGCGGCATTGCCACCCAGATCGAGACGGCTTAAGAAATAGTCGTCGCCCTTCGGAGACGTGCCCAGCGCGGGATCAGGCTTTTGTTCCTGGATATAGGTCTCAACAATCGGATGGAAGTTGCGCAGCAAGTCGGTCATGCGGCGCTCCTGCCGGATAGTCGAGTCGACAAAATCACCGAACGCAATGGCTTTGCGCGCAGAAACTGACGGCGCCGACTGGGCTGGAGGCTGGGTTGATGGACTGGCATTCTGACCTGCCGCGAGCCCAACCCCAAACACCTCAAAGAGCGCAAGGCTAAACCAGGAAATTGTCCTCAGCGCGAACATGCTGATACCAGTCTAAATCTCATTTCAAACAGGAACCACCACCGTGGAGGCGGCGACGGGCTAACTGTTATCCGAGCAAACTGGAGGCACAGAAAATCAATCTAAAACGACTGCCCTGCATCTACGAAATCATGGCAACTACAACGAACTTCACTCTGCCCGACGCCATCGCACTCCTCACCCGCACTCCCGCAACTCTGGACGCGCTTCTGCGGGGGATGCCCGACCTCTGGGCGCGCACCAACGAAGGACGCAGTAAGGACGGAAACGAAAGCTGGAGCGCGTTCGACATCGTTGGCCATCTGATCGTCGGAGAGCGCACCGACTGGATGCCTCGCGCCCGCATCATCCTTGAGCACGGCGAGGCCCGCGCATTCGATCCCTTCGACCGCTTCGCGCAGGTGAAAGAGAGTCAAGGCAAATCGCTGGAGCAACTGTTAGACCAGTTCGCCCGCTTGCGTAAAGACAATCTCGCAGCGCTACAGTCTCTGAATTTGCAGCCGGAAGACTTCACCCGCCGCGGACTCCATCCAGAGCTCGGCGTGGTGACGCTATCGCAACTTCTGGCGACCTGGGCGGTTCACGACCTCACCCACGTGCATCAACTCTCTCGCGTAATGGCCCACCAGTATCGCGATGCCGTCGGCCCGTGGAGCGCCTACATCGGCGTACTAAAGTGCGGCGGCCATAGCTCGTAGCTAACGGCGCGTAATTAATCCGCGTAATTAATCCGCGTAATTATCAAAGAGAACCCGAAGCAGTACTGCTGCTCGCCGCCATTGTCGCGAAACCCTTCAGCAAGGTACCCAAACCTTTGAGACCTATGCTGGCGCAACTACTCCAGCTAAAGTCACTCCACATCCCAGGAAGACCGGCCAACAAAAGCAAAATCAGTGCAACGGCGCGTCTTCTATTGGCCCAAGCACGAAGTTTGAGCAAGAAGATCGAAGCGCGTAATCGAAGCTAGCAAGGCAAAAAATAAAAGATAAAAGCACGAAGCAAGATCCCCAGTAACTCCGCTCCTGAGGACCGATGCATCGCAAACATTTCGCTGCAGTTCTGCTAATCGCCACCTCGGGGGTGGCTCGGGCTTCGACCTACATCGTCCCAACCACCACCCTCGCCGCTCAAACCGCCAACAACACCAGTGCCGCTGACGGCTTTTCGAACCAGTCAAACGGCAACCTCGGTGCCAACAACGTGAGCAAAGTGGACGTCCACTCCCTGCTCTACTCCGGCGCAACCACCAGGGTCTTTGCCCATCTCCTTCTATGGTTCGGGCAGCCCGGCCACATGAATGTGGGATACAGTTCCACCGATCCCGCGCAGGTGCAGCGCCAGATCACTGACATGATCAGCCGCGGCATCGACGGAGTCGTCGTCGACTGGTACGGTCCCAATAACGCCATCGACCAGGCCACTCAACTGGTGATGAATGAGGCGGAAAAACATCCCGGCTTCACCTTCGCCATCATGGTCGACGCCGGAGCCATCCAGCAGAATTCATGCTCCGGCTGTTCGCCTCAACAGAGCCTGATCAACCTCCTGCAATACGTCGAGAAGAAATATTTCGTTTCCAATGCGTACTTCACCATTCAGGGTCAACCGGTCGTGACCAACTTCAATATCGATCGCTCCTACGCTGTCGATTGGAACGCCGTGAATGCCGGCATCTCGGTTCATCCCCGCTTTCTCTTTCAAGACAATGAAGGCTTCACCCATGCCATGAGCGATGGCAGCTATTCCTGGATAATTCCCGCCAGCGATTATGGCCTGAGCTATCTATCGGGCTTTTACGCTGCCGGCTTGGCATTTCCGCAGTTTGAAACCGTCGGCGCCGCGTACAAGGGATTTAACGACAGCTTGGCCTCATGGAACTCGGGTCGCGTCATGAGCCAGCAGTGCGGCGGAACATGGCTGAAAACATTCTCCGACGTGAACAGCCTTTACAACGCAGGAAAGCAGTTGCCTTACCTTCAACTCGTGACCTGGAACGATTACGAAGAAGCTACCGAGATCGAATCTGGCATCGACAGCTGCTT
The DNA here is from genome assembly GCA_013289765.1 of Acidobacteriota bacterium. GTDB lineage: Bacteria > Acidobacteriota > Terriglobia > Terriglobales > Acidobacteriaceae > Sulfotelmatobacter. Next base: position 77,370 of record JABCZI010000009.1, on the reverse strand, counting down.
CTCGCTGCATGCTTCGCTCTCAGGAAATTCGCTGCAGTGGAGTATCAACGGCAGCGAGAACACCGTGGATCACTACAACGTATACATCAGCGCGGACGGCCAAAACCTGATGACGCTATCCGAGATTCAGCCTGGGCTTCGTTCCGTCGATCTGTGTGCCTTTTCCATCCCAACCGGTAATTACAAACTATTTGTGCAAGCCGTTGGCAAGCCGATGCTGGCGAATCGAATGCCCGGACCGGTGAGCTACAGTCCCACCTGCCCCGCAGCCGCAAGCACGGGAGGAGGAGCATCGCAGAATTCGTCCTTCACCGCTTCTCCGGCAGCACTAACGATTCCAAGTGGAAAGTCGGGACAGGTAACGGTGACCGCGACGCCATCCGCTTCGCCTAACGGCAGCATTTCGCTCTCCTGTAATTACCTGCCGGCGAATCTTGTTTGCTCGTTTTCTCCCGCAACCATTAAGCCCGGCAGCGGACCCGCGTCGTCTACCCTGAAGATTACAAATGCCGCCACCACGGCGAGCAACACATCTGGGCGAACCGGTGGGATAGTGTATGCGAGCTGGATTTTTTCCTTCGGCCTCGCGGGATTTGCATTCGTGGGCAATTGGAAAACGACGCGCCGAGTTTTGCCCGCGCTTCTCGCCTGCGCTCTGGCGGGAAGCACGATGCTGACGGCATCTTGCGGCGGCGGCGGAAAACCTTCGGCCCTCAGTGCTACTGGGCCGAACACTTACACTATTTCCATTCTGGGGAATTCCGGTTCCAGTCAGATCTCCACGGAAGTAGTGGTCTCGGTGCAATAAAACCAAGCCACGAAGTGGCGCCATGTGAAAGCCCGGCACGGCAGTGCCGGGTAGGCCGGACATCGAATAACCGAGTCCGCTTCAGCGGACGGCACCTGGCCGCGTGCTCCGCTACGAGCAGCAAGTCGTGAATTTTTTTGTCGATAAATCCATAGTACCGCTTGGTGTCGTCTTTATCCGAGTCAAGCCCGGCCTCCCGAAAGAAGCGCTGAATCTGATGACACCCATTGTGCGACCCCTATCTTCTGGCAGTCGCAACGCGCTATCTCGGCGTCTTCCCCGTTATTACTAAACCTGACATGTGGTGGGACACTGATTTTCTGCCCCAAGGGCTTCGGCCCCGGCCGTTTCACGTCGATTCAGGGTGCTTGCGGTGGATAAAGGTCGGTATCAATCTGACAGACACAACAATTGAGTCTCCGCACTTCGTCTTCGTTAAGGGTTCACACAATCCGAACCGAACAACTGGACCTCTGATCAGACGATTGGGGAGTCGAATGAATTTAAGTGACAAAGAAGTCAACGATGTGTGTCCCGAGAAGATTGTTCATGTCACAGCGCCAGCAGGATCGATAACGTTGGCCGATACCCGAGGTATTCACAAGGGAGAACTCTCCATGAGAGGGCCGAGATTGATTCTATATTTCGGTCTCGAGGGTAGTGCCTTCAACAATATCGACAAGCCCATGCCGTTGAATAAAGAGAAGGTCGGAAGCAACCTTGCGAAGGCGTTGACGGCAAGGCCCTTTAGCTATCAATTTTTTTCGTGCTAGGCGTTAAAGAAATGGGTTGGATTACGAGCTACCTTCGACCTTACCAAACCCCTTCCTTATCACCTCCAGCGTATCCTCCGCCAGCCCCAACCCCGGCAAATCCTCCCGCGTAAACCACCGCACCTCCGCCGCGTCGCCGGCCGCCGCCAACTCTCCCGCAACCCGGCGGCATAAAAAATCAATCAAAACGTAGTGATATTGCACGCGCTTCTCAGGATTACGCAACACGCGGTCGAACACGCCAAGCAGTTCGCCGGTTTCGACCACGAGTCCAGTTTCTTCGCGAGCCTCGCGCACAGCGGCCTCGCGCACCAGTTCGCCGACCTCCAACACGCCTCCAGGGATGGACCACTCCGCCTGCAGTGGCGGATGCGCCCGCTTCACCAGCACCACGCGGTCGCCCTCAATAATAATGGCGCCCACCCCAACCAGCGGCGCCTCAGGAAATTCCCTTTGCATAGGTGGAAGGATTCTAAAGCAAAAAGATTTACCCTGTGTTCCCCCGTGTCCCCTGTGGTTAAGGTTTTGACCCCCGAGGGCTTGGACTTTCTCTCTGTCTCTGTAACTCTGTGGTTAAATAGTGTTCTCCAATGCCCCTCGAAGAATACACACGGAAACGAAAATTCGAGCAAACTCCCGAGCCTCCCGCGAAAGTCGAGAGCAAAGCCGGCCACCGCTTCGTAGTGCAGAAGCACGACGCCACCCGCCTGCACTATGACTTTCGCCTGGAAATGGATGGCGTGCTGAAATCGTGGGCCGTCCCCAAAGGCCCGTCGCTCGATCCCGCCGACAAGCGCCTCGCTATGCAAGTCGAGGATCATCCGGTTTCATATTTCGATTTCGAAGGCATCATCCCGGAAAATAACTACGGCGCCGGCACCGTGATGGTGTGGGACGTAGGCACGTGGCGGCCGCTATCTCCGGTGCCGGTCGAAGGAAAATACGTTCCGGGCACGGACGCCGAAGCCGCCGCCATGCTGGCCAAGGGCGATTTGAAGTTCCGCCTCAAGGGAAAAAAGTTAAACGGCGACTTCGCCCTGGTAAAGATGAAAGGCCGCCGTCCCGGAAGCAAAGGCAACGAATGGCTACTGATCAAGAAGCACGATGACTACGCAGTCGAAGGCTACGACATCGACGAATACGACGAGTCGGTCCTGAGTAAACGCAGCCTCGCAGAAATTGCCGGAGATGAAGGATCGAGAGAATGGAAAAGCCGTCCCGCCGCCGGCCGCGGCAAGCTGAAGGCCGCATGGCTCGCCGATGCCGTAGCGAAACTCGACAGGAAAAACTTGGACAAGAACAACCTCGACAAGAAAAAGCCCGCCAAAAATAATCAGGCCGTCCAGACAGCCCCTAAAAAAAAACGAAAGAGCTAACCACAGGGGACACAGAGCAACACAGCGTAACCCAGACTTCTAAGCCCTACCCCGTGCCCCCTGTGTTAAAGGCATCTTCTGCCTCCGCCCCCGTCAAGCGCCCGATGCCCACCGAAATCCATCCCATGTTAGCCACGTCGATCAGTGAACCATTCGACGGCCCAGACTGGCTCTTCGAAATTAAATGGGACGGCTACCGCGCCGTCGCCTTCGTCGAAAACGGCAAAGTCCGCCTGGTTTCTCGAAATCAGAACGAGCTCACCCATCGCTATCCCGAACTGAAAGACATCGCAAAATCAGTCAAAGCGAAAACCGCAATTCTCGATGGCGAGGTCGTCGCCCTCGACGATCAAGGCCGCCCGTCTTTCAGTCTGATGCAGCAGCGCACCGGCTTCCGTCCCGGCGGCCGCCGCGGCGCCGCCAACTCCGACGTGCCCGTGCTCTATTACGCGTTCGATCTGCTTTATCTCGATGGCCACGATTGGCGCAAAGTTCCACTCGAAGAACGCAAGAATAAATTAGCTTCGACTCTCGTCACGGGAGATTCGCTGCGCTATTCCGACCACCACGAGCGGCAAGGAAAAGCGCTGTTCGAAATGGCGCGCGCGAAAGACCTCGAAGGCATCCTGGCCAAAAGGCGCGACAGCACTTACCAGGAACGCCGCAGCAGCGATTGGCTGAAGATCAAAATCAGGCACCGCATCGAATGCGTGATCGGCGGCTATACCCAGCCAGAGGGCAGCCGCGCGCATTTTGGATCGATCGTGCTCGGCCTATACGACCGGCAGGACCGGCTGATTCACGTAGGCCAGGCGGGCAGCGGATTCAACCAGAAATCGCTCGGAGAACTCTGGAAGATGTTGCAGCAACGCGAGACGAAACAAAAACCGTTCTACGGCGAAGTCGAAGCCCTGCGAAAAGTAACCTGGGTCAAGCCGGAACTAGTTGCTGAAATCGAATACGCCGAATGGACCGAAGGCGCCAGCACCGGCAGCGGCCCCAAACTCCGCGCCCCGGTATTCCTCGGCCTCCGCGACGACAAAGCCCCAAAAGAATGCCGCCTGGACGAATTGAAAAACGCAGAACTGAAAACGCAGAACTAAGACCTGAAAACTGAAACTCGAGCACCGATCACCGACTACCGGCCACCGCTCTCACTTGATATCCTTCATCGCCAGCATAGTGCCATAATCCCGTCCACTCGGATCCACCGCCCGCGCCACGATCGCCGCAAACGCATCCCGCAACTCCGGATACTTCGTCACCAGCGCCTTCATCACGGCAACATTGCTCTGGTAAGTCGTGTTGGTGTTCGATACATCCCGCACCGAATACCGGACGATCAAATCCAAATCATTGCCGACAACTTCCGGAAAAAGCGCAGTCAGCTTGTAAGTCGTCGTACCCGCCGGCAGATCCGCGGCCTTGCCATCCGCCGGAAAATCCGCAGGCTGCAACTTCTGCGAATCGTCATAAAGCTTGTCGGTTGCCGCCGTGCTCATGAACGGCAGCGGAGAAACCAGCGATCGCACCATCAGATAGTAGAGCCACGCATTGTGCGTTTGCCCCTTGCTCTGATAATCGTGCGCCTTCGTCGAATACCAATTACCGTCATGCCCAGCCGACTGTGAGGATTTGATGTATAAACCGCCGACCTTCCAATCAGAACCAATCTGCTGCAGGATTAAAGAAACCGTATAAGCGCCCTTGGCGGCCGGCGCGTCCATGATCACAACTCCATATTTCCCCGGTGAAAGACCGTTGATAGAGAAAGCCGCGCTGTCTTTGGTCTGCCCGCTAGCGCCAAACACTCCGCAAAAGAATTCCGCTCGCGGAATGGGCGCGTTGCCATTCGCCTCCAGCAAAAAAGGTGGCCGCGCCGATGCCTTCGCTCCCGCCAGCGCCGGCTGATTCTCCTTAACCGTGCCTTCAATACCTGAAAAATCACTGGCCAGGCTGGGGATTGCATTCTGCCGCAGAGAAGCCGCGTCGCCGCGCGCAATCATGTCGAAATACCGCAGGCCGCTGCTGGTCAGCGCGTTTCGCGTGGCCGCGTCCATATCGGTAGCGGTCAGGCAATTCTCCGCTACCGCGTTTCCTGGGGAAAATACCAGTGCCGCAGTCAGTGCAAGCAGCATGTTCGTCCGCGAAATTGCGCGGCCCAAACTCGCAACGAAATCACCGTCCCCAAGGCGGCGCTTCAACCCGCATCCTTCATCCACCATGTCGTTCGAGCCCCAGAGAAGAATTGTATTCCAGCGAACTCCCCCAACCGCAAGAAGTTGCACGTTCTCGCTTTCGCCATTCTACTCAAGTTTGACCTGCAAGAGCCTAAAGTCAATACGTTCTATCGAGTAGCGAAGCTGCCCCTGCGGCCTATCCGTAATAAGATACAAGCGCAGAGCGGTGCTAGAATTGCTCTGATATTGATGCGCCGTTTAAAGATACGCCGTGTATTAATACGCCGTACCGTCTCGCGGAATTGCCTTGCGGAGCCCGTTTAAGTGGAGGAGTTGTCATGAGCGCGGGATCGAAACTTACCCGGTTGTTGGTGATGGGCGCGCTATGCCTGCCCGTTGCGGCGCAGGCCGACGCGCCGCCAACGCATCGCGTACACAAACTCAAAAAGCAGACACCCCCGCCACCTCTACCCTCAGGCACTCAAGGACCCGTGCCGCAAATTCCCTTGGACGCCATCCCCGCCGTAGCGCCCCAAGTAAGTTATCAGGATGGAATGCTTACCATCGTCGCCCCAAATTCCACCCTCGGGGATATCCTCCGTGGCGTCCGCAAGCATACCGCGGCCGATATCGATATTCCCGCGACCGCCAGCGAGCGCGTTGCAACCCGCCTTGGTCCAGGCCCTGCACGCGAGATCGTGGCCGAGCTTCTGAATGGATCGCACTTCAATTACGTCCTGCTCGGCTCTCCGGAAAATGCCAACCTGTTGGTGCGCGTTGTGCTGGTCGCAAAAACACCCGACGCCCCGCCCCCCGCGGTTCAGGCCGCCAATGGCGCGCCTCCTTCACCAACCGCCAACGCCGTCCAGGACACTCCCGAGGAAGTAGCGGATGAACCGGTCGAGGAAACCCCTGCTGATCAGGGCACTGCCGACGCCGAACAACAACCGCCCTCGCCCGATCAACCTGGAGTGAAAACTCCTCAGCAAATGCTGCAGGAAATGCAGCAACGCCAATTGCAAATGCAACAGCAGCAGCAAACCGGCCAGCAACCGGTCTATCCGCCTCCTGGCGGCATACCGCAGCCGCCGCAACAGCCGCCGCAACAGCCGCAATAAGAGCGGCGCTTGGGCGCCGGCTTACATTTTCAAACTTATTTTGTTGGGATGAACTTTACGATTAAGGCCGGTTACCAGCGCGCTCCGAGCGCCCTGCCGAGCCCGATGGCAGAGCTCGGACTGAACCAGTCGAGGCTTCCGTGTCTAACCGGTTGCGCGATTTCTGCAGCAAATCCCAGTCTCGCGCGATATCGCTTTCGCTCACCTTGGGCGTCGATCCGCGCTGCAGTTCCGCGTACAATCGGGCCTCAAGAAACTCCTGCGTAAATCGATTGGCGGGATCATTGTCCGCGATATTGCCCTCTAAGATATTGCCCCCGGCAACTCCTAAACTCACCACTTCGTCTCCCCGATAAAACAGCAGCACTGGCCGGCCTTGAGCGTCGAAATCAGGCGCGGAATTGCGGAACAGCTGTCCCCATTTAGCTGGCTTGGCGCCGTGAGTTTCCTGGGCGGGACCAGCCACCAGATGTTTCAGCTCGCTTTGATACGAGCGGCGATCCTCGGCTCCCAGCGGCTCTTCAAGTTCTCTTCCGGGATTGAAGACCAGCGCCTGCCGCGCCGGATCGAAATGCCCCGCGCCGCTGCCCACATAAACCGCCGCCACGCATCCCGCAAAGATTGGACTCACCACAACACTGGGAACGATATATTTCTTCGATTTGAAAAAGGACTCCACCACGCCATGTACCGGCGTGCTGCGCGCCATGCTCCCCGGAATCTGCGGGATCACGAAGCGCGAGAATTCCAATTGCCGATGCCGGTCGCTGTATTTAATCAGTGTCTTCGCCATCTGCTTCGGCGTGGCGATTCCAACATCGGCAATCACGCTCCGGTGCAAGGCTCTCGGAAAATAAAAGTTGATTACATTCTTGGCGAAGTCGGCGCAATTGGAAGAAACCGTCCGAAAGTGAGAACGGTTCGGCGCCGAATTGTAGGCGCGGATGAAAGCTTCGTCCTGGGCTGACGTAGTCTCGATTTGAAAAGCGTATGTGGCGCGATCGTAACTGGTGCCCACCAGTTCGTACCAATTCCCGCCCGGAGTTTTCCCGTCGCTCTTATCCGGCGCTACTTCTTCCAGATGTTTGCGCCGGTATTGGTCGCGCAGAAAACTAACCATCTTCGCATCGACGAAGAGCGGGATATCATCCGGCTGCTCGACCGCGTATAAATATGGAATCAGCGGAATCGCTACCCAGTCGAAATCCCCGACTCCGTCATAACGGCTGATCACCGCTCCCAGTTCCCCCGGAGCGCAAGGCCGCAACACCAGCGGAGTCTCCGCGCACACGCCAGACAAATAAACTGCCGCGTGTCCAGTGGCCGTGAAGAATCCAAGCTTTCCGTAAGGCTCTTCCAGCAGCAGCGTAGCCGAGCTCTGCGCCAAACCGGCGCAGCTCCACGCCAACACCAATAGCGTGCCCAGCCCGCGCAGTATTTTTCCCCAGGAAAGCATGCTCATTACCTGATGCGAATCCCCCTTTAGTGGTAACCCCTTTCCTATAGATTAGTTGCCGTTAGTCACGACCGCGAGTTACCGAAGTCAACGAGCTCTCAGAAAGTACGTATCGACCTGAAACACAATGGGTTAACCCAGGCGCAAAGAGGTGTTAGAACCATCGGGGAAAGCACATATACAGGTCAAAACGGTGACCAGGTTTGACGCCAAGTAGCCCTGGCCTGTGGCATGATGTAGACATGAGTAAACGGTCAACCAGGATGGCGAAGCGGGATACCTACGAGAATACCTTCCGGACGATCGAACAGGCTTTAGGATCGTCCTCTGGCAAGAACCCGGCGGGGGTGGCGCTAGAGCGTCCTGCCGAGCTGAAAAGCAGCAAGGCCAGAGCGAAGAAATCCGCCGCCGATCAAAGCCTTGCAGCGGAGGAATCCCCAGCGTCCCAAAAATGATCGGGTGCCCCACGTCTCGCGTCGTTTGCGAGACGTGGGATTCCACTGACTCCTCGCTCCAGGATTTTGACCGTCCCAACACGGCGCATCCAACTATCGAATTACATCCGTCCTGTAATACGAGTTAAAATCACGCCGCCGTGCAAACCACACAAAAGAACCAACTCTATTACGGCGACAACCTCGGCGTCCTCCGCGAGCATATCAAGGACGAATCCGTCGACCTCATCTACCTCGACCCGCCCTTCAACAGCCGCCAGGACTACAACGTCCTCTTCGCCGAAAAAGACGGCACCCGCTCCAGCTCCCAGATCATGGCCTTCGAAGACACATGGGAGTGGAACATGGACGCCGAAGCCGCCTATCAGGAAATCGTCGAGCGCGGCGGCCGCGTCTCCGACGCCATGCGTGCCTTCCGCACTTTCCTCGGCCATAGCGACATGATGGCCTTCGGGTTAACTGACTCGGGAAGGGCATGGCTTCAGCCGTGCCGATTTGGCGATAAGATGGCGAGGGCTTCAGCCCCTAGGGGAAACGTACTCCTTAATCCTATAACTCCCAGGAGTGGTGAACTCCACAAGACCGAGGTCCCTAAGAACTTGAAGCTGCTGACGTATCTTTGGGCGGACGTGCCGGTTGAGTGGGTGAGATTCGCGTAGCTCAGATTCGAACTTGTAAATATCGTCAAGCGAAAACGAAGACTTGCCCAACTTGCGAACAGCGCTGAGAACATCCAGTGTCCAACCACGCACCGAAGGAGGCACCTCCGCTAGCTTCCGCACGCGCGAGAATTCGCTGCGAACTCTCTGCGATGGAAGCGCCGCGCCGTCGGAAACCATAGCGATTTTACCGTCGCTCGCTATCTGCCCAAGAAGGATATTGCAACCCACCCACCCCGCCCGCCGGGCATGGAGAGCCAGAGGCTTTCGTTTCTCAATGATGCTTTCTGAAAAAAAGACCCTGGGAATGAGCATTAGATTCGTGACACACCACGATGCTGAGTATTGGAGCACTAGGAGGTTAGGAACTCTGTCGGCCCGAATTGCGCGAATCATTGCCTCATAACCCGCGTCCACCAGCTTTTGCGGATTCCAATTCCTCAAGCCCTTTAGCTGAAAAAGCTGCTCACAGCCAGGGCATGTAAAGTCAATCACAGGAGCGTTCGTCTTAGATTGCGAGAGTTGATCAGAACTGCACGCCGGGCAATACAACTCGCGCGCAACCCATTCCTCCGTGAGTATGCGAGCGATCTGCGGTCCAGTTTTGTAAAGTGAAGCGAGCTCAGGTCTGCACTGAAGATTCATGATGCCGGCTTTTGAAGACCCCGTTAGATATCTTCGCTCTCGTACGGCTCAACTTCGATATCGCAAGTTGGGCACCTGTCGTCGCACATACAGCTCCAGTCGTCATGCCAAGTGGTCCCATCATCAGGGCATTTATAGTAATTGCGGAAAGCCGGCGCTTCAAACACAGAGACCGGCGGTTTGGGGTTTGTATTTACGTCGCTAGCCATTATCGCTTTCTTCCCTTCTGTTGCTTCACTGGCATTTGGCGCTTTTTCGAAAGGTAGGCAAGGCGCAGCCGGTCCCCAGCGAGCCCCAAAAGCAAGAACCCGTCATTCTATCAAGACAACTATTCCCTTGACTCCAGTCTCCACGAATGCAACCATATTCTCTACGCATTAGCTCTTTGACATAAAAATAGCAATGAGATAACTCCCGCGAATGCAATATTTTGCGGGGATTGCCCCTCAATCTAAAGGGATTTAGCCAATCCGAGCCCGCTAAGTCCTTTGAATATAATATTTTACGGGTAAGTCTTTTGTTTCCAAGATTTTAGCCGGATTCGAGCCGATCTGAAATCCGTAACTCACTGATTCCAGATATTTTACCGAGATCGATCCGTATTTTTTTTGATCCGGATCTAGGTCAGCTTCCGGATAGCCCAGGCAGCACTCTCGGCAACCACTTCATCCTCATCCGCCGCGAGCTTTTCGAGCACCGGAAGGAACTTCCGGTCTGCACTATTGCCCATGGCGATGACCGCATTCCGCCGCAAGCCGGCCCGCTTCGTCCGGCGAATCGGCGACCCGCGAAATGTTTCCCGAAATTCTTCCGCACTCATTTCAGCCACCCATTCAAGTGCGGGATTCACCAACTGCGCCCTCGGCTGAAATTCCTCGGCATCCGTTGCCGGAGCCTTCCGGTTCCACGGGCAAACATCCTGGCAGATATCGCAGCCAAAAATATGGCGCCCCATCCCTTCGCGAATCTCTTCGGAAATCGCACCCCGCTTTTCAATCGTGAGATACGCGATGCACTTGTTGGAATCGAGTTGGTAGGGCGCGATCAACGCATCGGTCGGGCAGGCATCGATGCAACGCGTGCAACTTCCGCAACGATCAGGCGCGGGCAGATTGCCATTGAGATCGTTTGTGAGATCGAGCGATGTGAGAATCACGCCCAGAAAAATCCACGAGCCAATCTTCTGGTTGATGATGCACGTGTTCTTCCCGATCCATCCGATGCCCGCATACTTCGCGATCACGCGTTCCACGATCGGCCCGGTGTCAACGTAACATCGAGTCACAAGGTCCGCTTCGCCGGCAGCATTTCGCAGCGCGGTTTCAACTTGCCGCAGCCGAGGCATCACGGAGTCGTGATAGTCCTGCTGACCCCAGGCGTAACGCGAAATCCATCCGCGATCCGGATCGCTCGCCTCGGTCGAGTACGGTTGGGCCGTGTTGTAGTTGAGCGCGCACACCACAACGCTGCGCGCCCACGGCGCGGAATGCGCCAGAGACGCGCGCTTCAGTCGCCCTTGCTCATCGCGGGCTTCCAGATACTTCATCTCGCCGGCGTGCCCTTCGGCAATCCAGCGCGGAAAGTGTTCCAGTTCCGGGCCATCCTCCGCCGTGGCAATGCCCACCAGATCAAACCCCGCGTCCCTGGCGGCTTGCCTGACGGTGGCGGAAATGTTAGCGAATCGAAACATGCTGGAAAACATTAGATAAAATCACGAATCTGGATTATGGGCTGGAACGTGTGGCGTGTCATCGTCGAGATATGCCGAGTTCCAAATTGGAAATCGAATTCACTTTTTCTCCGCAAAACTATTCTCGCCCACTTGACCAGCGTATAAGCTTTTCATCACAGAGTCACGCAACTCACGCTGCGCGTTCTCCGAATTTTGTTCCCCAGGAGAGAAGCAACATGCCGAAACTCACACACCCGCAACCTTCCACTATCCAAATCTCCGTAATTAACGAGAGCACAGTTCTTGCCGACGCGGACGTCGCCCCCGTTGTAGCCGTGCTTCAGAAGCAAGTCACCAATGACTTTCTCCCCGCCTGGGGTACGGATGCAGAACTCACCATGGTTGCTAAAGGCGATCAGCCCGCCTCCGGCAGCTGGTGGCTCGTGTTGCTCGATGATTCCGACCAGGCCAACGCCCTTGGCTATCACGACCTTACCACCGAAGGATTGCCCATCGGCAAAGTCTTCGCCGCCAGCGATTTGAAAGCAGGCACATCGTGGACCGTCACCGCCAGCCACGAGCTTCTCGAGATGCTCGGCGATCCCAACATCAATCTCTCCGTCTTCGTGCAGAACAGCGACACGGCTGGAGTGCTCTATGCCTACGAGGTCTGTGACGCCTGTGAAGATGACAGCCTCGGCTACCAGATCGACAATGTCCTACTTTCCGATTTCGTCTATCCCTCCTGGTTCGAAAGCTTTCGCACCGAGGGATCAACCCAGTTCGATCGGATGGGCAAGATCAATACTCCCTTTCAACTTCTGGTGAATGGTTACATCGGGACCTATAACGTGAGCGCGGGCAGCGGCTGGCAACAACAAACCGCCGAGAAGCGAGCCACCAATGTGCTGTACCGCGGCGCGGTGGGCACTCGCCGGGAACGCCGCACCATTCCTCACGATCAGTGGATCAACAGCTTGCCGCAACGCAAGATCGTGGGCAACGCTCAGAAGTATCGTCAGCAACTGCAAACCATTCAGCGGCGCCGCGAAGCCGCCTGAGACTTTCCTCTTGGTTCTCTCACCCTGAGGGGCCCCGCGCGAAGGTGCGCGGGGCATTTTTGTCGATGGTCGTGGCCACGGATCACAGCCCACCCTTACTGCATTAGCCGCTTGAGTGCCGTCCGAGCATCCGCGACCTGGACAAGCCGAGTTCGCGAGTTCGCGAAGTGCGAAAGAAATTCCTGATATTCATTAATCGCCTGGTCGCGTTTGTTCGTGCGCTCGTAGAGTTGCCCGAGATAGTAGTGGGAAAGAATTCCCAGCACCGGGAATCGTCCCGTCAACGCTCCAGCGTTCGCCAGCGAGCGCTCGTTCAACAAGACTGCGCGAAAGTTGGTTTCGGCCGAGGCATAGTCATTCGTAAGCAGATGAGCCCGGCCTTTGAGATAAAGCAGATAAGGATCCTGGAAATCGGGAATACTGGCGGCACGGCTTAACGCCGCTTGCCCGTCCCCGCGGTGCACCGCTGCGCTGATGTCAGCGACGATTTCTATAATTTCAATACCCCGTGGCGCGATCCAGGGATGGCTCGCTGCGTAGCGCTGCAAACTTTGTTTAGCGGCGGATGAATTTCCCGCCACGGTTTGTAGAAAGAAAACCGTTTGCTGTTCCTCGTCGTTGAGCTTCTGTTGTTGCGCAAAAGCGAGCGCCGAAGATTCCTCCCCCAGCAGAATCGATAACGATGCGAACGGCCGCAAAAAGGTCCCCGCTGCCTGGCTCTGTTTGGCATGCCCAAGCTGCAGCACAGCCTCTCGATAACTCGCCAGCGCCCCTTCCAGGTCACCTTCCGTCTGTTTGAACTGCGCCTCGAAGCCCGGAGCATAAAGCCGCATGAGCGGAGACCCGCGCTGGCTCACCTGCTGAAATGCTGCGTGGGCCATGTCAGGCTTTTTCTGATCGGTGTAAACGATGGCAAGCTTCAGGTAGTCTAAGTAGTCATTGAAGTCCGGCTTCAGTGCGAGCACTTTGCGGTACGAGGCCACGGCTTCATCATCTCTGCCGGCTATAAAAAATATGTCACCGCGAGTGTCGAGAGGGTTTGGATCGCCGGGACGAACCGCCATGTAGCTGTCGTTGGCCGCTATTGCCCCATTCAAATCGCCTGTCATCGCTAGCCCGTAGCATTGAAAGTTCAGCAGATCTTCGTTTTTTGGATCTAAAGCCAGACCCTGTTTCAACAGCTCAAGCGATTGCTCCCCCTTGCCGAAGGCGGCGAGGATCACGGCCAGGACCCCCCGGTCCATCGAACTGCGGGGAAATTCCGACACCAGCGCCTGGCGCGCCGTTACATCAGCCTCCGGGTCGCGGGACCGGTTGACTTTGAGCACTTGCAACGACAGTTGCTCGTAACGCGGCAGGCGCGACTGCAGTTGAGCCACCTTGATTCCAAGCTCGTTGCTGCGCCGCAGATCACCCTGAAGGCGATACTGGTCAGCGAGACGAAGAGCAGCCAGGGCAAACTGCGGATCCAAACGTACTGCCTCCTCCAATTCGCGGATCGAATCGGCAGTTAAAAAGCGGCGTCCGTACTCGACCCCTAACTGATAATGGCGATAAGCCTCCACGTTCGAAGTTGAAGCCTGCTCGATCTCCGGCGCTTTTTGCGGCTGCTCAGACGCCGGCAAAAAACTGCTCGCGATATTCGCGGTGAGCCGGTCCACCATGCCGAAAATGCTCTGCACATCCTGCCCTTCCAGCTTTTCCGAGAACAGAATCTGGCCGGTGCTGGTATCCTGCGCGCGCACATCGAGCCGCAGTTGTGTCGGTCCAATCTTCAACAGCGCTCCGGTAATGTAAGCGTCGGCGCCGGCATCGCGCGCCACCTGTTGCGAGTGCGCGGGATCGAGCGACTTGCCATCTTTGGTCGCGCGTTCCACCGCACTCATCACGCGCTCGGTCGAGAGCACGTCCAGTCCCTTCACCTGGGCAAGATTCGTAGTGAGCATGTCGGTGAGGCCATTGTTCAGCCAGTTGAGAGACTGATCCTGCGAGAGATTGTTGAAGTACAGCACTGCGACGGACTTGTGCTGAAGGCTGCCACCAGCGGGGCGCGCATTTCGGCTGCGGAGGAGCAGGAATCCCGTCACTCCAATTAACACGATCGCTGCCGCCGCAAGAATTAACCGCAGATGCTTCGAAAGAAATGGGGGCGCGGACGCGGCAGAAGAAACTTGCGGCGGAATCGCGGCAGCCGTGGCGGAGGACCCACTTGGCGAAGCTGGGGTGTACGCTGATATGTCCTGCGCTAAGGCTGAACCCATCGCAGGATGCGGCGCGGCTGCGACGGCTGGGCTTCGTCCCGATTCCGTGTCGCGTTTCAACCTTTGCAGGTCAGCCCGTAAATCAGCGGCGTGCTGGTAACGAAGAGTGCGATCCTTCTCCAACGCCTTGTTGATGATGTCTTCCAGCTTTGGCGGAACATCCGGATTGAGGCGAACCGGAGGAATCGGCGCCCGTTCCAAAATAGCGTTCGAAATCGCCGCCGAAGTATCCCCGCGAAATGGCATGGTGCCGGTCGCCATCTCATAGAGCACGGCACCAAAGGAAAACAAGTCCGTGCGCGGATCCAAATCTTTTCCCAAGGCCTGCTCTGGCGACATGTAAGCAACGGTGCCGAGAGCGGAGCCGGGGCTGGTGAGATGCTGCTCATCGATGCTGGCGGCCTGGGTTGCCGCTCCTGCCAGCAGGCTGGAAGAACTAGCTTGGGGTGCGAGTTTGGCCAAACCGAAATCCAGCACCTTGGCGTGGCCGCGTTCGGTGACGAAGAGGTTTGCGGGTTTGATATCGCGATGCACGATCCCTTTGCAATGAGCCGCGTCGAGCGCATCCGCAATTTCGATGGCTAACGCCACCAGGGTTTCGTTGTCGAGAGCGCGCCCCACAATGCGATGCTTCAGAGTGGTGCCATCAAGAAACTCCATGGCGATGAAGGCCTGGCCATCCTGATCGCCAATGTCGTAAATGGTGCAGATGTTGGGATGATTCAGCGCTGAGGCGGCCTGCGCCTCCCGTTGAAAACGGGCCAGGGCTTGGGGATCCCTGGCAACCTCTTCCGGCAGAAACTTAAGAGCGACGAAACGACGGAGCCTTGTGTCCTCGGCTTTGTATACGACGCCCATCCCTCCGCCGCCGAGTTTTTCGACGATGCGGTAGTGCGAGATGGTCTGGCCGATCATTTTTTAGCCGATCATGGTTTGGCCAATAAGCGGTAGACGCGTGGCCTTTTGGGTCGCTTCATCTTACGGACGCAACCGCCGCTAGTCAACGAATGGGCAAAGGCAATTCGGAAAGAGCAAGGTTTACAAGCGAAGAATCACACACCCAGCTTCTTCACTTCCTCGTTGTAATACTTGCGGTAGAGAATGTCCCACTCCTGCGAGCCTTCGAGGATGGTGCGCTTCTGGCTTTCGATTTTCTGGCGGGCGGCCTGGTCGATCCTCTCTTCGTGATTGAGAAGATCTTCCAGAATCTTGCGGGTTTCCTGGCGGATAGTATTCGGGTCTTCGATGAAATCGACTTCGTCCATCTGTTTCAGGGCGTCGGCAACCGCTCGCGCCAGCACGTTCACTTTGTCGCGGCTCAGTCTCACAGCACCGCCTTATACTTGCGCACCAGTTCGCTTTTCACTTTGCGAAACATCTCCTGGTAGTTGGCGCCGGTCTTGTTCATCTCTTCGGAATACGCTTCGAGTATGACGCGCACTTCGTCGTTGATGCGGTCTTCCAAAGTGAGTTCGTCGAGCAGAGCGGCATGCACGCGCTCCGTGACCTTGGGCACAGCCGAGGTTTCGATGGCTTTGCCCGCAATTAATTTCTTGGTAACTTCGCGGGCCAGGTAGCCCACATATTCCTTGGAAAGAAGCATGTGCGGATCGGATTTCCTGTGCTTGGGAGAACTTGTCTGCGAATGTAAAAGTGTAACACAGTGGTTACCGGGGGCGAGAACGCCAGCACCGTATTCACAGGCGCACGCATCGATATAGAGAGCACAGCTTTCATCGCATTTTAGGAGAACCTATGCCTCTCGTCCGCATCGATCTTCTCGCCGGCAAGACGCCGGAATATCGCGCGCAAGTCGGTCAGATCGTTTACCAAGCGTTGCTCGATTGCTTTACCGTTCCCAAGGACGATCGCTTCCAAGTCATCGCGGAGCACCCCAAAGGTGAGTTGCAGTTTGATCGAAACTATCTTGGGATCAAGCGGTCCGACGATTGCATCTTCGTGCAGATCACCCTGAGCAGCGGCCGAACGGTTGAAATGAAGCAGCGCTTCTATAAGACTGTCGCCGACGGACTGCACGCGACCCTGAAGCTGCGCCGCGAGGATATCTTCATCAACTTAGTTGAAGTGCCTAAGGAGAACTGGTCGTTCGGCAATGGCGAAGCGCAGTATGTTTCCAGCCCGCCGAAATAGTTCCCGCTTGCCGGATTGGCCCTAGATCGCTTTACGATATAACAGGACTGGATCGCGGCACGATACAATCGCGGAATGAAGAAGCTGACTTTGTCCGACTACCAGGCGCTGGCGGAGTTCCGCTACCAGATCCGCCAATTTCTCCACTTCAGCGAGCAGGTAGTAAAGCGGTCTGGCCTGGAACGCGGCCAATATCAATTGATGCTGGCCGTCAAGGGCATGCCGCCGGATGTTCGTCCGCGCATCAGCGAACTGGCGAACCGAATGCAAATTCGCCACCACAGCGCCGTCGAACTGGTGAACCGCCTCGCAGCCGGAGGGTATGTCCATCGCACCCGCGCGCAGGATGATCGCCGCGAAGTTCTTCTGGCACTCACTCCGAAAGGGGAGAAGGTTCTCAGCGAACTCGCTCTTCACCATCACGACGAGTTGCGCTCTTCCGGACCGAAGCTGGTAACTGCGCTCCGCCGCATCATGCGCGAAGGCGGCGAGGCTTCCCTTCCCCGTTCCGGGGATGCCGTTAAAAAGGAAACGTCAAACCATCCATGAGCACCGTCGCTCTCATCGGAGCAGCGGTAGCCCGCGCCAGTATTTATATCGCCAATATTTATATTGCTAACGGTCGCGCTTTTTCTGTATCCTTCCGCAATCCATAAATCCTCGGAGACTCGGCCGAAATGTGCGCCCGACGGATTTCAAGGTATCCATGCCCTTCCCAAGCCAAAGGCCGCGTGCGAGCCAGCGACCATGCGCTTATCTTCGATGTCGATGCTTTTTTCTGATTCGGCAATAAGCAAAATCCATTCCACATTTTCAGGGGAAAAACAATGAAGCTGCAAATCAAGTTGGTCTGGATTGGCATTCTCGCAGTTGCGTTCCTCGCCCAAGCGTTCGCCCAGGGCGGAGCCACAGGGGCGATCACCGGTACCGCGCAGGACGCCAGCGGCGCCAGCGTGGCCGATGCCGAAGTACGGATCACGGATCAGGGAACCGGAGTGGTGGAACGCACGGTTACTACGAGCGCCGACGGATCTTTTACCGCTGCCCTTCTTCCTGCCGGCACCTACACGGTCAGCGTGCGCGGCGCCGGTTTCGGCGATTCCGTTTTTCGCGACATCGTAGTCCGGGTCACTGAGACTACGCGTCTCATCGCCAAGCTCAAGCCGCAAGCGGTGCAGCAGCAAATCGAGGTGCAAGCCGAAGTGCAGCAGGTAGACACCACGGACGCCACAACTGGACAAGCGATTGAAGCGGGAACCATCCGCAATCTGCCGCTGGCCACGCAGAACTTTCAGCAATTGCTCACGCTCTCGAGCGGCGCACAAGGCGAGTTGAATGCAGCCTCGCAGTTGGGACGGGGCAACGTCCGTATTGAAGTCAACGGCCAGCGGGAAGACAACAATAACTATTTGATCGAAGGCATCAGCGCCACCGATTACAACGTCGCGGAACTTACCACGACTCCGCTGCCGAATCCCGCGGTGATTCAAGAATTCAAAGTGCAGACCTCGATGTACGACGCCACCCAGGGGCGCAATGGAGGCGGAAACATTAATGCGATTCTGAAATCAGGGACCAACACATTTCACGGCGAGGCTTACGAGTTCTTTCGCAACACCGTGCTCGATGCCAACGATTACTTTCTCAATCAGGCTGGCGAGGCGCGGCCCGTGATTCAGCAGAATATTTTCGGTGGTGATTTAGGCGGCCCCATCGGGCGCGGCGGAAAGCTTGGCTACTTCTTCGTGAACTATTCGGGAACGCGCCAGCGCAGCGGCGATTCCCCCGGAACGTTCATCAGCACGCTGATCCCGTATATTCCGGCAGCCGACCGCACGCCTACCGGACAGGCAGCTTTGGCATCGGCCTTCGGCGTTGCCAGCATCGATCCGGTCGCGGCATCGCTCGTATCATTTCAGAGCAACCAGTTTGGCGGCGCCGCCAACGGCTATCTTTTCCCCTTGCCGAACGTGCCCGCGGGAACTGCTGCCGGCAGCACCGTACAATTCACGGTAAGCAAGCCCGGCTCTTACACCGACAATCAATTCACGGCGAACTGGGACCGCGAATTTCGCAATTCCCGCGACAAGCTTTCAGTCCGCTTCTTCTTCCAGAATTTCGAATCGGACGTTCCCTTTGGCGCGGGCGGACTGCAAGCCTCTCTGGGCGGCAGCATCAGCGGCGGCGATCTTAACTTCCCGTATCAATTGCCAGTCAAAGATCGCGTCTTCTCTTTGGCCGAGACCCACGTTTTCGCTCCTAATTTAGTGAACGACTTTCGCGTTGGCTTCGTTCGCATCAACAACAGCGACATCAACGTCCCGCCGATCACCGCGGCTGAGGCCGGAATCACTCGCCCTACCAACAATCTCACTGACAGCATTTACAAATTCACCTTCGTCAGTTCGGGATTTCAGTTTGGGCCAACGCCCCAAGCCAACCAGTACCAGGCGCAAAACAATTTTAATTTTGTGGAGACCCTGGGTTGGGTCAAGGGCAAACACAACTGGCGGTTCGGCGGAGAGTTCACGCCCGTCAGCCTGAACAAGCGATTCCCGCAGGTGTTCAATGGCCAGCTTTACTTCGGCACTTCAACGGTCAGCGACTTTGGGAATTTCCTGCAGGGCGCTCCGGAATTCAGCTTTGGCGGAGGCGGCGTCTACAACCACAACTACCGGCAGAAAAACTCGGCAGTGTTTGCTCAGGACGATTGGAAGGTCACATCGAACCTGACTCTGAACCTAGGCTTGCGCACCGAGTTCTTCGGCGCATGGAAGGACAATGCCTGCCACATCGGAAACATGGAGTCGGATCTTACCAACTCCGGGCAATATCCTTTCATCTATCCGAGTTGCGTGAACAAGCTAGGGGTAGCCGGCCTCACGGGAAATGCTTCGGGTTCAACGTTCAAGAATAGCGTTTCGACGGGCATCGGCCCGCGAGTAGGATTCGCGCTTGACGTCTTCGGCCATCACAACACCACCCTGCGAGGCGGCTACGGGATTTTCTACGTTCGCGAAGATGTGGGAGCAGTCGATCAACTTAGCTTCCAGTCGCCATTTATTCCGATCGTGTTTTTTGGACAGACGCCAGGGTTTACCATGTCTGATTTTTTCACGGGAACGCCCGCGACAAATTCGAACGCGGTACCTGCAGCCGGCCAACTGTCAGGCGCGTGGCTGCCGTGCCTGGCGCACCTTATCAGCTTCGCGCCGAGTAACAGCGCGGCTGTACCGGACGGAACCTACGCCTGCACCGGGGGACCCGGCGTAAACTCCACGCAGAATCTTTTCGTTCTCGAAGTTCCGCGGCACTTCGTGGTTCCCAACACGCAACAGTGGAATCTCACTCTGCAGCGCGATCTGGGGCGCAAGTGGGTTCTGGAACTCGGCTATGTCGGGACGAAGGGCACACACCTCCGCGAAACGCGAGACGCAATTCAGTCGGTGAATGCCAGCCCCGCTCATCCTTTTACCGTGACCGATACCAGCGGCAACAGCTACACGATCACCGACAATACGTTCTCGAACGCGATTGCGCGGACACCCACGCCGGGACTGAACGGCTACTCGGGGTATCAAATCTTCGCCAACGACGCGTACTCCATCTACCATTCGTTCCAATCCACGCTGTCGCGGCGCTGGCAGCACGGCTATGTTCAGGCGGCTTATACATTTTCCAAAAACATCGACGCCACTTCCACCGGAAATACCGCCAACAATACGGCCTTCAATGACGAGAGCACGATCAATGCCTCGCGGGGCATTTCCGATTTCAATCGCCCGCAGGTGTTAAAAATCAGCTACGTCTATGACCTGCCATTCTTCAGCAGTGCAAGCGGCGTTGTGCACGCGGTTTTAGGAGGATGGACGGTGAGTGGCGTCAGCAGCTTCCAATCATCGCTTCCATTTTCGGTTTTGGATTCAAATGGGGGCAACGCTTTTCTCGGAGCCGGCACGTCGCCGGTGAGCGCCAGTCTTGCTCCCGGTGCGAGCCTCGGCAGCGGCATGAGCTCAGGCAGCCTCGGGCAGCGGCTCAATGGATATTTAAATCCCGCAGCCTTTACCACTGCGCCATTACTCTATCCGACGCAATGTGCGACCAGCACCGACTTCTGCACCACGGGATTCGGCAATCTGGGACGCAATATTTATCGCGGTCCTTTTCAGCAGAATTGGGATTTCTCACTCATCAAGCATTTCAAATTGTCGGAGCGGCAGGATATCCGCTTCGCCGCCGATTTCTTCAACTTGTGGAATCACGCAAACTTTGCGACTCCGCTGGTCACCGACTATGAGCAGTATCTGCTATGGGCGTCCGGGACACAGACCAGTCCAGACCCGTTCGGCAAGATTGTGAATACTACCGGAACTCCGCGCCTGATTCAGTTCTCGCTGCGCTGGGCATTCTAATTGAAAGTTAGAACGCAACAGCCGGGAAGTTTAGCTTCCCGGCTGCTTAATTTCTTTTAAGACTCTGGTCTCCAGGAGTTACTGCTTCTTTTGCTCTGCGTCGATCAGTGGCCGCAGAGCCTGCACGGAGACTCCCAGCGTTCCTCCGGAAAAACCGTCAATGTAGGCGGAGTTCACTCCGATCACTTCCGCATTGGAGTTGAACACCGGCCCTCCACTGCCGCCGTGCGCCGTGGGCGCATCGTAGATCAGTTTGTCTCCGACCACATCGCCCAGATGTCCGCAAGTAGTTGAGGGACGAATCAGCGACAACGCCGCGAGTTCGCTGGCGGCAGTAATGTCATTGTGCCGGTATGCCATGCGTTGATAAATCCCGTTGGGCGACTTCGCCACCATCCCTGCAATTCCCATGGGGTAGCCAATCACAGTCACCAACTCTCCCGGCAATGCGGTCCCCTTGGCCAGCGGCAGGACGGCAAGGCCGCGCACGGCGTCTTTATCTTCGATCTTGAGGACCGCCAGATCGCCCGTTGAAGAAACGGTGCCCGGCGTCAGACTTACCGGAGTAGGCGATCCCGGGAAGAACACGACCAAACTTTCCAGCATCCCGGTTGCGCCGCGTTGAATCAGCGCTTCCGCCTCAGTATCGCCATACCATGGCTCGGCCACGTGACGGTTGGTCGCCAGCAATGTTTCGCCTACTAAAAAACCGGTTCCAGACACGCGCGAGCGAATCGCCGCCGGATGGTTGGCGAAACCCACCTGATAGATTCCGTAAATATAACCGATAGAATTCCGATAGCGGGTCAGCACCAAGGCTGGCATGGCTTGCTGTTGCTCAAGTTCCGCCACCTGGCGCGAGAGTTGTTCGACCTGCTTGTGGAGTTCGTCGGGCTGCGGAATCTGCGCCGTCACCGGCGCATAGTAATGAAACATCGCCACCGCTCCGGCGAGCAACACCACGCCCAGAACGGCCTGGACCATTTGTTGCCAGGTGTCGCCGACCTCGTTCGATTCCTGCGGAAGCTCTGGTTCGGACATGAGCGGTCATCTTCGTTTGTTCCGCAAGCCTTTACTACGGTACGGAAGATGATGTACAGGAGGTGCCGAAAGTGTCGGGATAAAGGAAAGCTGGTCGCAGATGTGCTGGGAAATGACTGCCAGGACCCGTTGCGAACGGAGGCTCATGAAGGGGACGGGCTTGGCCCTTTAAAAAACTAATCGTAGGTAATCATCGCAATTAATTGAACCTTAAGTCTTCGCAACTCCCAGCCGCTTAGCCATTTCGTCGTAGAGAAATCCATGGCCGGGCAGGTAGGGCTGCACCCATTCTCCATCGATCACAAATTGCGGAATGGCGCGTTTTCCGGTGCGCGCCACGACTTCGTCCGCCGCGCCTGGCGTGTTCTCTATATCTACTTCTTTGTAAACAATGTTGTGCTTCGCCAAGAAGCGCTTGGCTTCGCGGCAATCCGGACACCAGGCAGCAGAGTAAAGAATGAGTTCCATATGTGTTAGATGCACAGTAGCACGCTACGACTTCTGGCGGATTACTAGACCCGCTCTAGTTGAGGCAGGGTCCGCTCATTGACCACATTTCCCGTATTCAAAGTCGAAGCCGGCTCGAAGAGCAAAATCCAGCATTCTTCCTCCGCCACCGGCTTGTGCTCTACGCCGCGCGGCACCACAATGAATTCACCTTCCTCAATCCACTCGTGCCGGTCGCGAAACTCCATGCGGAACCGACCTTTCACCACTAAAAACATCTCGTCTTCATTTTCGTGATGATGAAATACAAACTCGCCCTTGAGCTTGTCGAGCTTCACATGCTGGCCGTTCAGTTCCGCAGCAATGTAAGGCTTCCAGTATTCGGAAATCTTGGCGAACTTATCGGCAATGTTGATTTTGTTCATACGCCCGTTCCTCCGCGCACTCCGCGAATTTTCTCCGCACCCCTCCGCGCTTAACCCTTTTAATCCTACCAACAAAAAAGCCGCCAGCTTTTCACCGGCGGCCGATTTAATTTCAACTGCTTAAGCTAGAAGCCTGCCGTTTCCGGATTCACATGGCCGCCGTGCAAGGTCATTCGCACGCCGTGCTGGTTGTTTACTCGAGTTGTAGTCGTCCAGTCGACATCCTCAGCGTTCAATGTTCCGCCGCCTCCACCGGCCAGTGTGTAGGTGATGCGGCCATCCTGGTATTGATAGTTACCAACCGCCAAAACCGTGCCCGTCTTCAGAATAAACACCGGTCCGCTCGCAGCGGTTGACCCGGAGACATAATTTGTCACGCGGGTAATCAGGCTGGCATACGACGGCTGTGGAACTTCCACGGACGCCGAAACATCCGCACGAGCCGTGGTCACGCTTCCGCGAACCGCCAATACCGGCGCGGTGTTCATATTTTGCGAATCGTAGGATTCGTTCTGCGGCCCACTGCTGAAGAAGTGCCAGCCCATCCCGTAGGTCTTCGCGACTTGCGGCACCTGGACATCGTCCATCAACCGCAAGCTCAGCACCGTCTCGCCCTTCAGCGTGGGACGCGGCCCGCGCGCCGGCAGCATGATTACCTTCCACGGCCAGAGCGGCGGGAGCATCCATTCCACCACATCGCGCTTGGCGTGGCCTTTGCCGTCGATCTTGCCTTGCTTATCCACTTTGTAACCGCGAGTGGCGATCACCTTTGTTTCCAGTGGTATATCGCCGGTGGGCAGTCCGATACGATCGAACTGAAGCTTCAAGTAACCTTTGCCCCAGAAATGTCCCGGATCTTTCGCCGCTTCCAGATGGCCTACCAGATAACTGCCGCGTGGAAAGGCCTGCTGTCCAAATTCCGTGACTCCCTTCAAATGGCAGAGCACGGGGTCCCCTACATCCACGGTCGACGAGGAGAAGTTGGGTTCATTGAGGGTACATTGCAACAGAGTGCCGGCGGGAAGAACGACTTCCCGTGCGTAGGCCCCCGCGGTTAGGCCCAGTACGGTTAAGGCAAGAGTAGCGAATACAACACTGGACTTCATACTTCCTCCTCGGTTCGCACCCCACCAGGGTGGCAGGGTTCGGGCTGTCAAACCCGGCCAGTGGCTGAGTGTTGCGCATCTAATCACAGTTTTTTTCGAGGGTCAATCGGGTGGGAGCCAAAATTTACCTTTCCGCCCGTTCGAGGAAGCCAAAACAGTTCGCCAGCGATCCACGTATCAAAAGAAAAGGCCGCCAGCGAGGGCTGACGGCCTGTAGGGATATTGCCTGTCCGACGAAGGTCGGATTAAATCTGTCCCAATCCTCCATCCACGTTCAGGTCGACTCCCGTAATGTAGGACGCTTCCGGGCTGGCGAGGAACAGAGTAGCGTGCCCCACTTCGTCGGGCGTGCCGAACCGCTTCATGGGCACGTCGTCCTTGATTTGTTTCGCGAAGTCGTCGAGGACCTCTTTCGGCAATCCAGTCTTTCCAAATATAGGTGTGGTAATGGGGCCTGGGCTGACCACGTTTACACGAATCCCTCGTCCAACTAATTCCGCCGCGAAGGTGCGCGCCAAAGAGCGCACGGCTGCCTTGGTGGCAGAATAAACGCTTGCGCCCGGAGTTCCCGTTGAGTTGACCACCGACGAATTCAACACGATCCCCGCGTTATCGTTGAGATAAGGAATCGCCTTCTGCAACGTAAAGTACAAACCCTTCACGTTGATGTCGAAAGTCTCATCGAACATCTGCTCGGTGCTGTCGCCCACTGGCGCAAACTTCGCAATCCCCGCGTTGGCAAACAGCGCATCGATCTTTCCGAACTTGGCGGATACTTGACTAAACAACCGGTCAATATCGGCGAGCTTCGAAACGTCCGCCTTCACCGCCAGTGTGTCTTTCCCGATCGTGCGAACCGCTTCGTCCAACGTTTTCTGGTCGCGGCCCGATATGGCGACGTTGGCCCCTTCGTCCTTGAACAGTTTGGCGGTAGCAAGTCCAATGCCGCTGTTGCCGCCGGTGACCACTACCGTTTTCCCTTCAAATCTTTTCCCCATGGTGTTCCTCCAATAAATTCGCGGCCAACTGTCTGGCGGCGCGGTGCTTGACTTATTTCAATGGTTTGATGAATATCAAAGTACAAGAGGTGCAGTTTCTTTGCTTCCGGTTCCGCTACACTGGGATTTGTATGGATCAAAGGGAATTAGCCAGAATTTCGAAAGCGTTAAGTGATCCCACGCGCTTGAAAATTTTCGAAGGGCTCTCGCCTAACAAAGAAATGTTTTGCGGGCAGGTGGTCGAGCAGTGCGGACTGACGCCGGGGACGATTTCGCATCATCTCAAGATTTTGGCGGACGCAAACCTGATCGAGACCCGCCGCGAAGGCCAGTTCATCTACATGCGGTCGCGGCCGGAAACTATTGGCGATTACGGCCGCGCCCTGGCGAAGATGGCAGGGAAAAAGACATCGGGCAACAAAAAAGCCGCCAGCTTGCGCTGACGGCTGAAGGCTTATGGCTGACGGCTAGCTGTTCTCGTACAGCAACACGCCCTCGGTGCTCTTCTCCGCGTCCACCGGGCGATAGAACAGCTTGTTGTTTTCGAGGAAGACCTCAATAAATGCCGGACGCGTAGTGATCGTGCCCTGAATCAGCGCCTCCGACAGCGGATCTTCAATATATTTCTGCAGCGCCCTACGCAGCGGCCGCGCCCCGTAGTTGCGATCGGTGAGCGTCTGGTCGAGGATCCACTTCTTGGCCTCATCCGCCACCGACACCGTGATCGCTTTCTGCGCCAGGTTCTGGTTGAGCTGGTTGACCATGAGTTCCAGAATCTGGATCAGGTCCGCCTCGCTCAGCGCCAGGAACAGAATGATCTCGTCCAGCCGGTTCAGGAATTCTGGATTGAAAGTGCGTTTCACCTCGCCCTTCACCAGTTCCTCAACCTTGCTCGAAACCATTTCGTCCTTGGTCGATTGGAAGCCGAACCCTTCGCGTTTCTGCAGGTGCCGCGCGCCAATGTTCGACGTCATGATCAGGATGGTGTTCTTGAAGTCGACCGTGTTGCCCAACCCATCGGTCAACTGGCCGTCTTCAAAAACCTGCAGCAGGATGTTGAAAACATCCGGATGCGCCTTCTCAATTTCGTCGAGCAGCACGACCGAATACGGCGCTCGCTTCACGCGCTCGGTAAGCTGGCCGCCCTCTTCGTAGCCCACGTATCCCGGAGGCGAACCGATCAGCTTCGAGACGGAATGCTTCTCCATGAACTCCGACATGTCGAAGCGCACCAGAGCCTTTTCCGTGCCGAACATAAACTGGGCCAAAGTTCGTGCAACTTCAGTTTTGCCGACGCCGGTCGGCCCCAGGAACAGGAACGAGCCAATCGGGCGGTTTGGACTCTTCAATCCCGCGCGCGAACGCCGGATCGCCCGGGCCAGCGCGCTGATCGATTTATCCTGGGAAATAATCCGCTTGTGCAGCTCTTCCTCGATACGCAGCAGCTTCTGCGTCTCTTCTTCCTTGATCGAGGTAATGGGAACGCCCGTCCAGCGCGACACTACATCTTCGATGTCTTCGCGGCCGACTACGCCGGTCGAGGATTCATCCAGATGATATTTTTCGCGCAGAGCGCGCAGGTTCTCGCGCTCCTTGCGTTCTTCGTCCGAATAAAAACGCGCCTTCTCGAACTCATGGTTCGCGATCGCGTTCTCCATCCGGTGCACGATGAACTTGATTCGCTTCTGCACTTCGCTGATCTCTTCCGGCTGCGAAGTCTGGCGCAGCTTCACGCGCGCTCCGGCTTCATCGACAAGATCGATTGCCTTATCGGGCAGGAAGCGATCCGGAATATAACGGTTAGAGTGCGAAACCGCAAAGTTGATGGCATCGTCCGTATAAGTGACCGCGTGGAATTTCTCGTAACGGTCCTTGATGCCGAACAGAATCTTGATCGCATCGACCTCGTTCGGCGGCGGAACTTTCACCGCCTGAAAGCGCCGCTCGAGCGACCGGTCTTTTTCAATCGACTTGCGGTATTCGCCCGGAGTGGTTGCGCCAATGCACTGAATTTCGCCACGCGATAATGCCGGCTTCAGAATGTTCGCCGCATCCAGCGAGCCTTCCGCCGAACCAGCACCCACCAGCGTGTGCAACTCGTCAATAAAGATGATGGAATTCTGCGACTCCATCAGCTCTTTCATGATGGTCTTCAGCCGCTCTTCGAACTGTCCGCGATATTTGGTTCCTGCAACGATCAAGGAAAGATCAAGCGCCAGAATCCTTTTGTCGGCTAAGAACGAGGGAACCTCGCCATCGGCAATGCGCTGCGCCAGTCCTTCAACGATCGCAGTCTTGCCAACGCCCGGCTCACCGATCAGCACCGGGTTGTTCTTGGTGCGCCGGCACAAAATCTGGACTACACGCTCCAGTTCACCATCGCGCCCCACTAGCGGATCGAGCTGGCTGTCCATTGCCGCCTGCGTCAGATCGCGTGAAAATTCGCTCAATAACGAGGACTCTCGCTGCCGCGCTGGCTGGGCTTTTTCTTGTGTTGTGCGAGCCAATTCCTCGCGAATGGTCGAAAGCCGCAACCCGCGCTCGTGCAGAATCTCGGCGGCAAAGCATTTTTCTTCCCGCAGCAGCCCGAGCAAAAGATGTTCAGTGCCAATGTGCCGATGCGACAGCCGTTCCGCTTCTTCCGCGGCATAGGCCAGCACACGCTTGCACTCATTGCTTAATGGAAGATCCACGGAAGTCGAAACTTTTTCCCGGATCGTGGTGTGACCTTCAATCTGCTTGCGAATGGATTCAACCGAGGCGTGCGAGCGGAGGAATCGGTTGGTCAGGGCTTTATCTTCACGCAAGAGTCCGAGCAGCAGATGCTCCGTCTCTATATAAGGAGACCCGAACTGGCTTGCTTCATAGCGCGCAAAGAAAATTACGCGTCTGGCTTTCTCCGTATAACGTTCAAACATAATGCCCTTCCCCCCTGATACTTCCGGCCGAGAGAGCGTTTGCCCGATCAGCCTTATTGAAATCCTGGCCCGTTATTGCTTGCTCGCATCTGATCCCCGTTTTCATCCTTATTATGCAGTCAATCGGGACCAAACCCAAGCACCGAAATGTCGTCGTCATGTTACTGAAGGAACCTGTTGAAATCCCTCCTTCTGTCGAGATGCAAATACTTTTACATCGTCTTCCTAATCTTCTAACTCGCCTACATTCATACCGGCAGCGATCCCGGCCTTATTTCCTCGACCCGCCCATGCTCCAGCCGCAGCACTCTATGGCAGCGCCGCGCGAACGATAAGTTATGGGTTGCTATGAGAGAGGTGAGTTGGTGCTCGCGATGCAATCTCGCGATCAATTCGAAAACTGCTTCCGCCGTCTGTCCGTCAAGGTCTCCGGTAGGCTCATCCGCCAGCAACAATTTCGGACCGGTAATGAGCGCCCGCGCCAGAGCTACCCGCTGTTGCTCTCCACCGGAAAGCTCACCCGAGCGGTGATGCCCGCGTTGCTCTAACCCGACCTCGCGTAGCCAGCGCGACGTTTTCGGCGCTACCTCTGTCCAGCTCAACCCGCGTTGCAGCAGCGGCATCCCCACATTTTCCGCTGCCGTAAATTCCGGCAGCAGATAGTGAAATTGCCAGACAAAGCCCGCGTCCCGATTGCGAAACTTCGCTGCTTCATCCGCAGATAACGCGTTCAGCTTCAATTCCGCGCAGTATACGTCACCTGCGGAAGCGCGATCAAGAGCGCTCAGGATGTGCAACAAGGTACTCTTCCCCGCTCCCGATTCGCCCACAATGGCGAGCATCTCGCCCCGCTTCACTTCAAACGACAAATTCTCAAAGAGCAGCAGATCCGATTCGCCGGACCGGAAAACTTTCTTCAGTCCCTTCACCCGCAACAGGGGCGGTTCATTCACGTCCTGTTTACTTAGATGCAATCCGCCCTCGCTTCGGTCCATCCTGCCCGTCCCGTAATGGGACACGGGTAAAAACAGTAGAAAGAGTCATCTTCTCACACTGGAACTCTGCTCCCATATGGCCCACTCGGACCATACGACGCATAGACATACGATTTTGGAATTTCTGCATGTCAGGGAGCTGTATGCCGGCCCTGGACCCGTCTGCAGCGAGAGGGCATCCCAAATCTGATGCAGAATTTTGCAAAGAAGTTACTCGGGCATGCGGAAACACCGCAACGACTGAGGGCTCAGTCATCTAAACCTCAACCTTGACATCGATCCCGGCTAATTTCCTCAGCGATTCATCGTAAGGCGCGCGGGCAATGCCGCGCTCGGTGATGATCGCAGCCACGTATTTCGCGGGAGTCACATCGAACGCAGGATTCTCGATCGCTACTCCATCGGGAACCATCTGTTTTCCGGCAATGTGCGAAACTTCCCTACTATTCCGCTGCTCGATTGGAATCCTGGTGCCGTCCGGACAGGCCATGTCGACCGTCGAAATCGGCGCAGCTACGTAAAAGGGAATGCCGTTTTCTTTGGCCAGAACTGCGACCATGTATGTACCGATTTTGTTTGCCACGTCCCCGTTGGCAGCGATGCGGTCCGCACCTACGACAATTGCACCAATCTTTCCCTGCCGCATCATCGCGCCCGCCATGTTGTCGGAGATCACGGTGGTCGGGATGCCATCTTTCATTAGCTCCCAGGCAGTCAGCCGCGAGCCCTGCAGAAATGGCCGGGTTTCATCCGCGTAGACGTGAATTTTCTTTCCAGCCTCCACCGCGGCGCGAATCACTCCGAGCGCCGTTCCGTACCCCGCTGTCGCCAGCGCGCCCGCGTTGCAATGGGTGAGCACTCCTCCCTCGTTCGGCATCAGCGTTGCGCCGTGGCGGCCCATCGCCTGGTTGGCGGCAATGTCTTCCGCATGCATGCGTTTCGCTTCTTCGATCAATGCCTGCTTCACTTGAGCAACTGGACGCACGCGCAATCTTTCGAACTTCTCCTTCATGCGCGCAATCGCCCAAAACAAATTCACCGCCGTCGGTCGCGTTGTACCCATGTTGTCGCAGATCGCGTTGAACTCACGCTTGAGATCTCCAACGTTCTCCGCCTTCGACGACTTCACTCCCAGCGCAATCCCCATGGCCGCCGCGACGCCGATAGCTGGAGCTCCTCGTACCACCATCGTCCGGATGGCGTCAGCGACCTGCTCGTGCGTCCTGCAAGTGAGATACGTTTCTTCCGTAGGCAGCTTCGTCTGGTCGATGAAGCGTACACCCTGTTCAGTCCATTCAAGAGTTTGAATCATAGGTCAGTCGTTGGTCGTTAGTCGTTGGCCATTGGTCGTTGGCCGAAAAATTCGTATCAGGGTATGCCTTCAGGCATACCGCAAGCGCCGTCTATCAATCAGCGAAATGTGCTCTGCCTGGAAATGTGTTCGGCCCGAACCTGGCTCGCTGTAAAAACCGAAATGAAAGGTGCGCCTGCTGCGGCGCTCTCCACGCTCGGTCTTCCCTTCGCTTCCTCGCGTTCCACCAGACACATCACGCCCGCAATCTCGAATCCGAATTCGCGCGCAGCCTCAATGGCTTGCACGGTGGAAGCGCCTGTGGTGCAGACATCGTCTACGATAACGACACGCGCGCCCTTCTCGCGAAAGCCTTCGATCCGCTGTCCAGTTCCATGTTGCTTTTCGGCCTTGCGTACTAGAAAGCCGTCGAGTTCGCCGCTGACCACCGACACGGCCACTACAATGGGGTCGGCTCCCATTGTCAGCCCCCCGATTGCCCGCGGCTTCCACCCCCGCTGGCGGATCTCGTCGAAAAACACTTCGCCGGTCAGGCGCGAGCCTTTTGCGTCAAGCGTAGTGGTGCGGCAGTCGATGTAGTAGTCACTCGTAGCGCCGGACGAAAGCTTGAACTGGCCCAGCCGAAACGACTTTGCAGCAAGCAAACGCAGCAGATCCTGACGCGATGAATCCATGAAAATCTACGATAACATGGGAAATCAGAATTCCGCCTGGCTAGGGGCAGCGATCACGTAGGGACAGCCGCCTCGGTTGTGCCGCCAAGGGCAGCGAGGCGGAAACCCTCCCTGCGGCTTGCAGAGGAGCCAGCCGTGATAACCTGATCGTATTCCGCACAATGATGCTTCGAGGTTGAACTTGCAGAGTCAGCGAAAGGTTTTGTTCCTTCTTAACACATTCCTTCTTCTCACTTGCCTGAGCGTCATCAGCATGGTCCCCCTCGCTTCTGCCGAGGGCACGCGCACTTGGGAACAGTCGAAGTTTGAGGAACTAACCAAAGGCACCGCCACCGGCGTGGCAATTCGCAGCGTTGGGGGTCTCGCGCTTGCACCCACTTTTAAGAGCCTGTATGCCACGCCTTCCACTTACATTTGGGCAATCGCTGCAGATGACTCTGGCAATCTATACGTGGCTGCGGGGGCGCCGGCTCGCGTCTATCGCATGACCCCCAGTGGAAAAGCCACGATCATTTTTGAGCCAAAAGAGCTTCAAGTGCAAGCCCTGCGGACCGGACCTGGTGGTGCGATCTATGCGGCCACGGCTCCTGATGGCAAGGTGTACAAGCTTGAACACCGGCCCGCCGCCAGCGCCCCGGCCACAAAAGCTGATTCATCGCCGTCTTCTGGTTCCGATAAAGACAAGGACGCCAGCAAAGCTTCCCTCGATCCCTCGTGGAGTTCTTCGGTCTATTTCGAGCCAGGTACGAAATATATCTGGGACCTCGCGCTCGACAAGGCAGGCAACCTCTATGTGGCGACGGGCGACCGCGGCGAGATCTATCGCGTGACGCCGAAGGGCGACCATGCGGTCTTCTTCAAGAGCGATGAAACTCATATTCGCGTGCTGGCGTTTGATGCTCAGGACAATCTCATTGCCGGCTCCGACGGCAGCGGCCTGATCTATCGCATCTCTCCCGCAGGTGAGGGCTTTGTGCTGTACAGCGCCCCGAAGAAAGAGATCACGGCGCTCGCGCTTGATCGCGCAGGCAACATTTACGCAGCCGCAGTGGGCGAGAAACGTAGTGGCGGCAGTTCCACCTCATCCGCTGCCGCTCTGCTGACCCTGTCAACCAGCGCGGCGTCCTCAAGCAACGCCCTTCAGGTTCCAGGCATGACGATCAATACCGCGCCCACCGCGCCCTCGACGGCAGGCCCATTTCCGTTTCCGGGCGGGAGCGCCGGCAGTGGCTCCGATGTCTATCGCATTGCGCCCGACGGTTCACCAGCTCGGCTGTGGACCTCGCATGAGGACATCGTCTACACCCTCGCCTTTGACTCTCAGGAACGCCTGCTGGCTGGTACCGGGAATCGTGGCCACATCTTCGCCATCACCGGCTTGGATGATTTCTTTGATCTGCTGAAAGCGCCTGCTTCGCAGGTCACTGCCTTCGCCAAGGCTCCCGGTGGCGGGCTGTACGCCGCGACCAGCAATCTGGGAAAGATTTTTGTGCTGGGGCCGGAACCTGAATCGCAGGGCACTTACCAGAGCGACGTATTCGACGCCAAGATTTTCTCCCGATGGGGTCGCGCCGATTTCCGGGGTACGGGCAACGTGGAGCTGTTCGCGCGCAGCGGTAATGTGGACAATCCCGACCGCAACTGGAGCGCATGGAAAAAGATCGACTGGGCCAAGAGCGGCGAAACCGGAATTCCGCCGGCGCGTTATGCCCAATGGAAAGTGGTGCTGCGCTCGGGAACGACAGCCCCCAGCGTCGATAGCGTTGCGCTGAATTATCTTCCTAAGAATGCCGCTCCTGAAATCGACGATCTTACCGTGCAGGTCGGCGTGAAATACCAGTCCCAACCAAAATCCTCGAGCACGAGCGTAGGGTCAGAAACGCTGGGTTCTTCTGGTCTACATTTCGAGCCGTCGGTTCCGAGCTCCCATGATCGCGATTCCATTGGAGTCAAATGGAGCGCGCACGATGATAATGACGACCAACTCGTCTACTCGCTCTACTATCGCGGCGACGCCGAGACGGGCTGGCTTCTTTTAAAAGACAATCTGACAGACAAGGCGTACTCGTTCGATGCGAGCCTTCTGCCCGATGGCGGCTACACCGTGAAATTGATTGCGTCCGATGCGCCCTCACACTCGCCCGGCGAAGCCCTGACCGCTTCCAAAGAAAGCCACCGCTTCGAAGTGGACACAACGCCGCCGCGCATCGAGAACCTCGCGGCATCCGTGGATGGCGGACAAATTCACGTTACCTTCCGCGCCGACGATGGTTTTTCTCCCATCAAGCGCGCGGAATATTCCGTCGACGCCGGTGATTGGAAATATGTTGAGCCGGTTAGCCAGCTCTCCGACGCCAAGATTGAGAATTACGACTTCAAAATTACTCCGGAAGCTGCCAAAGACGGCACTGCATCTTCCGAACACGTGATCGTGGTCCGCGTCTACGATCGCTACGACAATATGGGTGCAGCGAAAACGCTGATTCGGGCAAAATAAGAGGCGCTATTGATGCACTGCGATCCCCGTCCCCATGATCTTGCCACTTACGATCGGATTGGTGAATAGGACAGTAGTGCTTAGGCCGCCGGTCGTCGCTGCGAGCAAAAGAGTTTGCGATTGCGAGGAGCCGACCTCGCTCATCGTGCCGGTGCCATTGGAATGAATAGCATACGTGCCCGTCTGCGTCTTCGTAGAAGCCGCCTGGTAGACTACGTGGCCATCATTCACACTGACGACCTGACAAGAGCTGCTCCACGTTACCGACATCGTGTTGGCGCTGGCAGTTTGATTCTCATTCCCGATCGAAGTGATGGTGAGGGTGACGTTGCCGTTACCGTCAAACGTTGCGCTGCCAAAACCCACGTTATTACCGGTTATAGAACTGTTCGCCGTATACGTGATCAGCGAGTTCGTGGGACAGCTGAACGTCTTCGACCAACTGTACGTCTGAGGCGAGCCAAACTGAAACGAGTAAGTGCCGTTCAAGTTGGCGTTGGAGTAGGTTTGAGCGAACGAGGTCGCGGAGATCAACAGTCCCGCGATAATGAGTACAATTTGTTTCACAAATTCTCCATGTCGGCTATCGCCGCAAATCTTGCGCAGATGAAATTCGGAGTCCTAACTTCGCTGACTCGCGCGTTAGGTAATAGGTCCTAAGCCCGGATTTCGATGGGAGGAAGACAAAATCTGGACTGTGCAACTCTACACGCGATTTTTGTCCGGTCAATGAACTGAATGTGCCAGGTGACCACACGAACGGGCCATTCCAGAACGGGTCGTACCAGAACGGCCAAGACAGGGCTTGCCACGCCGGTCGGGCTTTTCGAACTCCGCGCTACTGCATTCTCTCAGCCGCTTCTGGAATCTCATCGGTAACACTCCTCATGTCAGCCAGCTTCCCAGCCCGCCGCAGATCGGGAAAGATCCACGCCCATAAAGCGATTACGACCAACGTTCCCACTCCTCCCAGCAAAACAGCGGGAACGGTCCCAAACCACTGGGCCGTCAGTCCGGATTCAAACTGCCCAAGTTCGTTTGAGGTTCCAATGAACACCATATCGACGGCCATAACGCGCCCGCGCATTTCATCGGGAGTGCGCAGTTGTACTAGAGTCGCGCGAATAATCACGCTAACCATGTCGGCAGCGCCCAGAAAGATGAGCGAGACCAGTGACAAAACTAAACTAGTCGAGATGCCAAATAAGATGGTGCACACGCCGAACCCGGCCACCGACCACAGCAAGGCCGGCCCTGCACGGCCGCGCAGGGGACGATGCGCCAGCGCCACCGCCATCAGCGCCGCGCCCACTCCGGGAGCGGTCCGCAACAGTCCCAATCCCGAAGGCCCGGTGTGCAGAATCTCCCGCGCATAGACCGGAAGTAACGCCACCGCTCCGCCCAACAGCACAGCGAATAGATCGAGCGAAATCGCGCCCAGAATCAGTTTCTGTCGCCAGATAAAGTGCAGCCCCGCAAATACCGTTTTCAGCGTGGTCGGTTCGCGCCGCCGCGCCTGCGGCCGCGTCTTAAGGCGGAACATTGATAGCAGCGCTCCCACCGCCGTCAGCATCGCTCCCGCATAAACTGCCGATGGCCCGTGAAATAACGCATACAGAATTCCGCCCAGCGACGGTCCAAGGATTGTCGCCGCTTGAAACGTCGTCGCATTCCAGGCCACGGCATTCGCGAAATGTTCTTCCGGAACCAGTTGCGGCAGAATTGACCGGCTCGCCGTTCCGTTGAATGACCTCACCACACCCAGCAGAACCAGCACCGTATAAATAGGTTTCACCGAATGCGAGCCGCTCTCCGTAATAAACAGCAACAGCCCGGAGCACACCGCGTATCCCACATAACACCAACTGAGGACTTTACGCCGCTCGAACCGGTCCGAGGCGTGCCCAGAAACCAGAAATAAGATAATGCCAGGCAGGAATTGCGCCAGCCCAACCAGGCCCAGATCGAGCGCGCTCTTGGTGATGTCATAAACCTGCCATCCCACGGCCACCGCCTGCATTTCAACGGCGCCCACAATGAGAAAACGCGCAATCTGAAATAGGACAAAGTCGGGATGGGTGAATGCGGCTCGTCCAGCTTTGGAATCGGAAGGCTCGGGCATGGATCTTCTAATGTGCCATAGAACCGGAAGAAGTGCTTGGGGCGCATCAAATTGTGCGCATCAATGGGGCGCGTCATAAGAGCGGAAGCTAGAATCGAGCGATGCCCATTTTGCGAACCATCGCCTGGATCGGCTGCGTCATCTACTCCACGATCCCTGCGTTCTGGCTCCTCATCCATCCCCGTGCGGAGTACTGGCGCTCCCGCCGTCGATCGCCATACAAAATACTGCTGCCTGTCTGGGTGGGAGTGTGGATTCTTTTCGCAACCATCACCGCTCCATGGCGGCAGGTTGCGCTCTATCAAAATAAATGGACGTGGATTCCCGCCGCCGTTTTGTTCTGTGCAGGCCTGATTCTTTACAGACTTTCGCACATTCAATTTAGCCTCCGCCAGCTCGGCGGGCTCCCGGAGATCGTCCATGGACACGGCCAGCAGCAACTGATAACGACCGGCATTCGCGCCCGAATCCGCCATCCCATTTACATGGGACATCTTTGCGAAATGCTGGCTTGGAGCACAGCCTCCGGTCTTGCCATCTGCTGGGTGCTAACAGCGTGGGCAATGGTTACGGGCGCGATCATGATCAAGATGGAAGATCAAGAACTGGAAAAGAGATTCGGCGAAGACTACCGCAACTATCGATCCGCAGTGCCCGCGCTCGTGCCAAGACTAAAGCTATAATCCGAGTGGGCTGAAAGCTGCGAGCTGACAGCTGAAGGCTCTGATGCGCTTCGAACTCTTCATCGCGACCCGCTACCTTCGCGCCAAGCGCCGCCAGGTTGAGGCGTTTGCGCGGCGTCCGAGCTGCGCGCCGAAATCCCAAGCCTTGCGAGGGACCCCCAGATGAAGTTCGAGCTGTTTATCGCGTCGCGATACCTGCGCGCGAAAAGACGCCAGGCTTTCATCGGCATCATCACCGGCATTTCAATCCTGGGAGTCGCCGCCGGTGTCGCCTCTCTCATCGTCGCCCTCGCCATCAACAACGGTTTTCGCCAGGACTTGCAGGAGCGCCTCATCGGATCTACCTCGCACGTCAGCCTGCTCCGCGTCGCCGACGACGGAATTAAAGACTGGCCCCCGCTGGTCGCGCGCCTCAGTAAGCAACCGCACGTAATCGCCGCCGCTCCCGCAATTTTCGAGCAAGTTCTCATCTCCCGCGGCCCGCGCGCTCGCGGCGCAGTTCTCAAGGGAATGATTCCAGCGGACGAACGAAGAGTCGGCGATCTGCTCAGCACGATCAAAGAAGGTTCGGCGGATGCTCTGGACACACAAGATAATTCGTCGGAGAATGCCGCCCCATCAGAAACTCACGTAGGAACAGCCGCCTCGGCCGTCGACGCAGCGACAACGGCTAAAGTATCGCCTGATGCGTCCGCAACCGAAGAATCCCCCGACTCCCTCGCCGGTGTTCATGCGCGCGTCGCAGCCATGCCTCCAATCATTCTCGGCAAAGACATGGCCGATAATCTCGGTGCCACTGTCGGCTCCGTCGTCCTCGTCACCAGCCCTCAAGGCGAACTCACCCCCTTCGGCATGGTCCCAAAATATAGCCGCTTCCGCGTCGCCGCAATTTTCAACTCTGGCTTCTATGATTATGATTCCTCGTGGGCATTCACGCGCCTCTCGGATGCGCAAAGACTCTTCGGCCTCGGAGACTTAATCTCAGTCATCGAATTCCGCATCGACGACATCTACAAAGCCGGCGACGTCTCCCGCGAACTCGAAGAGGCCGCCGGCAAAGGCTTCATGGCTACCAACTGGATGGAGCAAAATAAAGCTCTCTTTCACGCGCTGAGCCTGGAGCGGCTGGTCACCTACATCACCATCGGACTGATCGTGTTCGTCGCCGCCCTGAACATTCTGATTTCTCTGATCATGATGGTCATGGAAAAAACCAAAGACATCGCCGTCCTCATGTCGATGGGCACGCGCCGCTCGCAAGTACGCAACATCTTCATCGCCCAGGGAGTTCTGATCGGCGTAATCGGCACCATCATCGGACTTATCGTCGGTTACGCCATCTCCTACGCCGGCGGCCACTATCACATGATCTCGCTGTCGCCCGAGGTCTATTCAATCGACTACGTCCCCTTCGCCCCGCGATTGACCGACGGAATACTGGTCGCCGTAGTAGCGATCGGAGTGTCGTTCATCGCGACGCTCTACCCTTCCTGGTCCGCAGGAAGAACACTCCCCGCCGAATCCCTCCGCTACGAATAAGCTTCTTTAAATTTGTCATCCTGAGCGAGGATTTTGCTCCGCGAATGTGGAGCGAAACCGCAGTCGAAAGCCTGCCCTGAGCTTGCCGAAGGGGATCCCTTTTCACTTTCCGTAACGCGCGACCCCGCAGGGCACCCGCGCGCTCTGCCTTTTCGCATTTACTCGCAACGGAACTTTCCCCCCGGCGCCTCCGTACAATCAATAAGAAAGAGAGGTCTCCCATGCTAACGCTCCTACTCTGGTGCATCCTCTTCGTATTCTGCTGGCCCCTGGCAATCCTCGCACTGATAGCTTACCCATTCGTCTGGCTACTCCTTCTCCCATTCCGCATCGTCGGCGTCGCAGTCCACGGAGTCCTCGAGATCATCTACCTGGCAATCACACTCCCCTTCCGTCTGCTAGCCGCGCCATTCCGGATTTAGCTTGAAGTTGCGAGCGTGGGATAACCTTCTGCAGTATGTGGCGCATTATGAAGCCGGCTATTTTGATTGGTCTTGTATGCCTGATGCTCTCTGTGGGAGGCGTGATGCTCCTGAAGCAGAGGCATGCGACCAAGCCCCTTGGTGAACGTCCCTCCCTCAATTTTCCATCCGAAGTTTCGCAGTCCATGAAAGTGAAGCTTCTAACGGACGATTTCAGCACTATCAATTCAGTGAGCGCTCTGCCCCCCGCAGTGTTGGAAACATTCAGGGAAAAAGGGGGCTCACGTGCAGTCCTTGTAGATCCCCGCGCGCACTTTAATCCTACGGATGTCATTTCGGACGCGAGCGTACCGCGGAAGCGACTCATCCTGGCTGGAGTTTCGAAGGACAAGTGTTTCGTGCACTACGAACAGGGAGGCATCGGCCTTTTCAATGTTATTGACGTATTCGAACTCGGGCCTGAGAAGGAACTTCGGCCGCTTTGGCACGGTTATTGTCGCGAGCCGTCACGCGACTTGAAAAAACTGCGAACTCAAGTCGCGGATGGCGGATGCTCCTGATGCTTTACTGACATCCTCAACTCTCCATCACCTTCAACCTCTCCCCCACCACCAACCTCGCTTCCGTCGCCCGCTGCACATCCTCCGCCGTCAGGCCCGGGGCCACTTCCTCCAGCACCAACCCTCGCGGCGTCACGCGAATGTAAGCCATCTCCGTCACAATCGTATCCACCACGCCCACCCCAGTCAGCGGCAGCGTACACTTCTTCAAAATCTTCGGAGCACCTTCCCGCGTCGTGTGTTCCATCGCCACCACCACGCGGCGCGCCCCGGCCACCAAATCCATCGCCCCGCCCATCCCCTTCACCATTTTTCCCGGAATCATCCAATTCGCCAGGCTCCCCGCCTCATCCACTTCCATTGCGCCCAGCACGCTCAAATCCACGTGCGCCCCGCGAATCATGGCAAACGAATCCGCGCTCGAAAAATAAGACGTCCCCGCCATCTCGCTCACCGTCTCTTTGCCGGCGTTGATCAAATCGCAATCTTCCTCGCCCTCATTCGGATAAGGCCCAATCCCCAGCATCCCATTCTCGGATTGCAAAACAACTTCCATCCCCGCCGGAACACAATTCGCCACCAGCGTAGGCATCCCAATCCCCAGGTTCACATAAAACCCATCGCGCAACTCGCGCGCAATCCGCCGAATAATCCGATCGCGCTTCTCGACATCCTTCCCCGGCTTGCTGATCATTTTTTAACCTTTGTCATCCTGAGCGAGGATTGTGCTTCGCGATTAGCGAAGCACAACCGCAGCCGAAGGATCTCTTTACCTTAACGTCACCAGAGACTTCTCAAGGAATTCTCTCGGTAGCGCGCGTCGAAGCTTGAAATTGTCATTCCTCGCAAAGCGAGGAACCATGGTTTCCCTCGTAGCATCCCAAATTTCTCGCCAACGACTATCGACCAACGACGGGTTTCCTTACCGTCCTCTTCTCAATCCTCTTCTCAAACATCTCACCCTGAACAATCCGCTTCACATAAACCGAAGGCGTATGAACCAAATCCCCGTCCAACTCTCCCGGCTCAACAATCTGCTCAACTTCCGCAATCGTCACCTTCGCCGCCGTCGCCATCACCGGATTAAAATTCCGCGCCGTCTTCCGGTATACCAAATTCCCCATGCGGTCACCCTTCCACGCCTTCACGAATGCGAAGTCGGCCTTCAGCGCCCGTTCCATCACATACGTCCGACCGCCAAACTCGCGCGTCTCTTTTCCTTCTGCAACAATCGTCCCCACACCGGTCGGTGTAAAAAACGCCGGAATCCCGGCGCCCGCCGCCCTCATCCTCTCGGCAAATGTCCCCTGCGGCACCAGATCAAGCTGAATCTTCCCACTCAGCACCATCGATTCCAGCAGCTTGTTCTCTCCCACGTAAGTTCCGATATGCCGCCGAATCTGCCCCGCCGAAAGTAATAGTCCAACACCATACCCGTCCACGCCCGCATTATTACTGATAGTCGTCAGCTCCTTCGAACCCTTCCGCACCAGGGCGCGAATCAAATTTTCCGGAATCCCGCACAGCCCAAACCCGCCCAGCATAATGACCGCGCCATCGCCCACATCATGAATCGCCTCATCGGCGCTGCCCACCACCTTATTCATAGCGTTCGCATTCTAAATGAAATTATCTCTCAGATTTAACAGGCCCTCACGCTCTGTCATCCTGAGCGAGGTATTTGTTTCGCGAAGCGAAAGCAAATACGCAGTCGAAGGATCCCTAGCAGCGAGCACAACAGCAGGCACTACAGGGAATTCCCACCACGGCTCCGCCAGTCCCTACTCCCTCTTCCCCACACTCTTCTTCAATCCGTGCGCCAACTCGAATTCCTCCGCCAGCGCCCGCGTCGAAAGATTCTCCCGGATGTGTGCCAGTCGCTGCTCCACCTTAAACAGCGCATCCTCTATATTCTGCTTGTTGCTGATCGCAATATCCCGCCACATCGAGTAAGGACTCGCCGCAATTCGCGTCATCTCCTGCAACGCCCGTCCGCCCGCCGGCAACAAGGGCGCCTCTTCGCCAAACTCCTCCACTAGCGCGGCAGCCAGGGCGGTTGAAATCATTTGCGGGACATGCGAGATCCACGCGCACAGCCGGTCGTGATCCTCTGGTGGCAGCGTCGCAACGCGGGCCCCAATTTGATCGATCCATCCTGCAAACTCCGCGCATAACCCCTTGTTCAAATTCTGCCCCGGCAGCGGCGTCAAAAACCAACACGCATTGTTGAACAAATCGGCGTCGGCATACTCCACCCCGCTGTGTTCTTTTCCCGCCATCGGATGCCCACCTAAGAATCTCTCTCGCGCACTCGCGCCGAAAACCTGCAGCGCTCGCTCTGCCACCGCGGCCTTCGTGCTTCCCACATCAGTCAACAAAGTCGTCGCAGGGAGTCCCGGGGCCAAACGCCCAATCAAATCCACAATCGCCAGCACGGGAGTAGCCAACAATACCAACTGACTTCCCCGCACCGCGTCCGCTGGTTCGACAAAACCATTGTCGATTACGCCGCACATCTTCGCCTTCTTCAGCGTCGACTCGCGGTCGCATCCCACAATCCGCCCCGCAAAGCGCCGCTTGCGCAGCGCCAGCGCAAACGAGCCGCCGATCAGCCCTGTGCCAATAATCGTGATTTGCCGAATCGGCATAGAAAAGAATTGGGCAATTGAGTAATTTTGTAATTGGGTAAGTTAACGTAAGAACGCAAAGATTTTTCAATTGCCAAATTACAAAATTGCACAATTACCCGATGGTTCTCCCCACCGCCGGCGCGATCATCCGCAACTCATCCATCAACTTCGCGAACTGTTCGGGGAACAGCGACTGCGCTCCATCCGACCATGCTTTGTCCGGATCACAATGCACTTCAATCAACAGCGCATCCGCTCCCGCGGCCACCGACGCCCGCGCCATCGGCGCAACTTTGTCGCGTCTCCCCGTCCCATGCGATGGATCAGCTGTCATCGGCAGATGCGACAACTTATGAATGATCGGGATTGCAGAAATATCCATCGTATTACGCGTGTAAGTCTCAAACGTCCGAATCCCGCGCTCGCACAGGATCACGTCATAATTTCCGCCCGCCATAATGTATTCCGCCGAGAGCAGCAACTCTTCCAAAGTCGCAGCGATGCCGCGCTTCAGCAGCACCGGCTTTCGCACCTTCCCCAACTCGCGCAGCAGATTAAAATTCTGCATATTGCGCGCTCCCACCTGCAGAATGTCCACATAAGGCAGCATCATCGGAATCTGCGAGATTTCCATTACCTCGCTAATCACCAGCAGCTTGAACTTTTCTCCCGCCTCGCGCATGATTTTCAGCGCATCTTCCCCGTGCCCCTGAAAAGAATAAGGAGAGCTTCTCGGCTTAAACGCCCCACCCCGCAAAACTTTCGCCCCGGCTTTCGCCACCGTTTCCGCTGTAGCGAAAAGCTGCTCGCGCGTCTCTACCGTGCAAGGCCCAGCCATCACCACCACTTCATTGCCGCCAACATTAATTCCGTTTGCCAGCTTGACGACCGTCCCCTCGGGACGAAAACTCTTGCCTGCGAGCTTGTACGGAGAACTAATGCGGTGCACTTCCTGCACGCCCGGCAACAACTCCAGGTTGCGGATATCAAAATCAATTCCCGCTCCAACCGCCCCCAACACGGTTTGCCGCGCGCCCGTCGATCGGTGCACCTCAAATCCCATCTTCACCAGGTGCTCAATCACCTGCTGAATCTGCCCCTCATCCGCCATGTCCTGCATCGCGACAATCATAGGAAACCTTGGCCGTAAGCTATCAGCTCTCAGCAACACGTGCTCGACTGAAAGCTGAGAGCTGATAGCTGATAGTCCTTTTCAATCATTCACTTCCGAATCCAACTCCGTCTCCGCTTTCGCTTCGCCCGCCTTCACTCCGATTCCTTCCTTCTGCACATTCCGCATCACATCCATGATCCGCTCGAAAATCCGCACTAAATCCTTTCCCGGCAGCGGACCCTGATTCATCTTCTGGACATTATCAAACACGATCCGCTCGCGCTCCGGTTCGTAAATTGGCAAATTGGTATTCCGCTTCAGGCGCCCAATCTCCACCGCGGCCCGTGCCCGCTCGCTCAGCAACTCCACCAAGTGACGGTCAAGCTCATCAATCTTCTTTCGCCAATCTGCAATTTCCATGGAAGGAGCTTTCAACTATATGAACCATGTCTTGCGCGTGATGCCGAATGCATCGGAACCCCATACACCGCCACTCACGATACCGGAACTGACGGCTGAGAGCTGACAGCTGACAACTCCCTCACAAACTTCCCCACGGCCTTGGCCTCTCGTCCCGGATTCTGCTCAATCGTCTGTACGATTGCGCTGCCAACCACTACAGCATCGGCAAATCTCCCAACTTGGGCAAACTGATCAGTGTTGGAAACCCCAAATCCAACCGCTACAGGCAGCTTCGTAATGCGTCGCAATCGCAGCACCAGCTTCTGCGCATCGCTCTCAACTTGTTGACGCGCGCCCGTCACTCCCGTACGCGACACCGCATATACAAATCCTCGCGAGGCTTCCGCAATCCGCTTCAGCCGTACATCGGGACTGGTCGGCGCCGCCAGAAAAATCGGCGCCAAATCGTTCGCCTTCATGGCTCGCAAATATTCACCAGCCTCTTCCACCGGCAAATCCGTGACCAGCACGCCATCTACTCCCGCATGCCGCGCCACCATGCAGAACTTCTCCATCCCCATCCGCAGAATCGGGTTCAAATACGAAAACACCACCAGCCCAGTCGACTGCGCCTGCTGCCGCACTTCCGCCGCCAGCGTCAACACCTGCGCCAGACTCGTCCCGTTCTTCAGCGCCCGCTCACTCGCCCGTTGTATCACCGGCCCGTCCGCAACCGGATCGCTAAACGGCACACCCAACTCCATCACATCGGCGCCCGCCTCAATTGCAGCCAGCACAACCGCCCGCGTAGTCGCGAGATCCGGATCGCCGCAAGTCACATACACCACCAGTCCTGGTTTCTTGTAGAAGGAAAGCGGCATAAGAATAAATCGTTCACTTACCCATTGCTGATTGTCGATTGAAGACCCCATCAATCTTGTTTGACGAGATCGTCAATCAACAATCGAGTTTTAAACTTTCCCGCACGATCCCAATATCCTTATCCCCGCGTCCCGAAATATTCACAAGCACCACATCTGATTTCTTCATCTTCGGCGCGCGCTTCATAACCTCCGCCACCGCATGCGCCGACTCCAAAGCCGGAATAATCCCTTCCGTCCGCGCCAGTAAAGTTGTCGCTTCGAGGGCTTCGGAATCCGACGCGGGAACATACTCTGCCCGCCCGGCATCCTTCAATGCCGCATGCTCCGGCCCAATCGACGGATAATCCAACCCCGCCGAGACCGAGTGCGTATTCGCAATCTGCCCTGTCGAATCCTGCAGCACGTAAGAAAACGTTCCCTGCAACACTCCCGGAGACCCTCCACGAAACCGCGCCGCATGATCTCCAAGCGCTTC
Source organism: Acidobacteriota bacterium (assembly GCA_013289765.1). Classification (GTDB taxonomy): domain Bacteria; phylum Acidobacteriota; class Terriglobia; order Terriglobales; family Acidobacteriaceae; genus Sulfotelmatobacter. Next base: position 33,099 of record JABCZI010000009.1, on the reverse strand, counting down.
GCCGCGTCCACCCGCCTCTACGCCAATCAAGCGAACCTTTTTATCGCCTATGAAGTCATAAAAAATTCCGATCGCATTCGATCCTCCGCCCACGCAAGCAATCACCGCCGTTGGCAGCTTCCCCTCAGCTTTCAAAATCTGCCCCCGCGCCTCGCGGCCGATCACGCGATGAAAATCCCGAACCATCGTCGGATACGGGTGCGCCCCCAACACGCTCCCCAACAAATAATGCGTAGTCCTCACATTCGTGACCCAATCGCGCATCGCCTCATTGATCGCATCCTTCAAGGTTCGGGAACCTGATTCCACCCCGCGCACCTCTGCGCCCAGCAACCGCATGCGGAACACATTCAACTCCTGCCGCCGCATGTCTTCGGTTCCCATGTATACGACGCATTCAAAACCCATCAGGGCGCACACCGTGGCTGTCGCCACCCCATGCTGCCCCGCGCCCGTCTCGGCGATAACGCGCCGCTTCCCCATGCGCTCGACTAGCAGAGCCTGTCCCAGGCAGTTGTTAATTTTGTGCGCTCCCGTATGTAGCAAGTCTTCGCGCTTCAAATAAATCTTTGCCCCACCCAAGTTCTGCGTCAGCCTCCGCGCAAACGTCAGCGCCGTCGGACGCCCCGCATATGTCGTCAGCAATTCCTCCAGCTTCTTTTTAAATTTCGGATCGCGCTTTGCCTTCTCATACTCGCGCTCCAGTTCTTCGAGCGCTGCCATCAAAGTCTCCGGCACATACCGCCCGCCGTAAACCCCGAACCGCCCCGCCTCAGGCGCAACACGAGATGACGCCAAAGAGGAAACCCGACGGTGCCCCATCCTAGACTCGCCGCTCTTTGGCGAGTCTAGGGTGGGGATTTTGACTTTGATCTTTGTTCCGGAAGCTGTCGCCATAATTACTTGGTATTCCTATCGCTCTCCCGTACCGCGTTAACAAACGCCCGCACCTTCTCCGGATCCTTTTTCCCGGGCCTCGCCTCCACTCCTGAAGCCACATCCACTCCCCATGGCTTCAGAACGCGCATCGCCTCCCCCACATTATCCGGCGTCAACCCGCCCGCCACCACCAGCTTTCCTCCGCCTTGCCGCAACGCTTCTGCAATCGGCACAGCCCTCTCCCAATCAAACGTCTTCCCTGTCCCACCCGGCATCTGCAAATCGCCGGAGTCGAGCACGAACGTATTCAACAATCCCTCCGGAATCGAGACCCCCTCGGGCATATCCCGAAGACGTGAAAAATCAAACTGAAACACTGGCTTCTCTTCTACGTCCCTGAGCAATTCTACGGACAGAGCGATCATAAGGCGTGCATGTTTGGGAAGCAGAGAAACTCCGATTGCGGTGCCCGCACTGCGTCTCTTATCAACTCCTGGCGATAAGTAGGTCTGCGTTCCGGTTAGTCCAGTTTCCAGAAGAACTCGATTGGGATCGAGCTCGTCCTCACTCACAAACACCCCAATTTTCTCCACCCCTTCCGGCAACTTCTCCACAATCTTCCGCGCCACTTCCACACTCACATTCCGCGGACTCTTCTCATAAAACACGAACCCCACCGCATCCGCTCCCGCCTCTACCGCAGTGAGCGCGTCCTCCAAATTCGTCGTCCCACAAATCTTCACCCAAGTCATATCCCAAGTTGTCCCCTACACGTAAAACTTAACGCTATCGCCGCCGCTACAGATCGCTTTGTACTCGCGCCTCGACACTCGCAACCAGCTCCCGCAGCGCCTCCCCCGGCCGCTCCGCCCGCATCAACGTCTCCCCAATCAAAAACGCCTGATACCCCGCCGCCCGCAACTGCGCAATATCTTCTCCCGACCGAATCCCGCTCTCCGCCACTCGCACCGCACTCTTCGGAAGCAACTCCGCCAGCCGGAACGCCGTTCCCGGATCAACCTGAAACGTCCGCAGATCGCGCGTATTCACTCCAATCAGCTCGCACCCAACATCCAACGCCCGCCGTAACTCATCCTCATCATGCACTTCGCACAACACATCCAACCCGCGGGCTCGGGCCCCCATCGCCAGTATCTGCAATTCCTCTTGCGACAAAGCCGCCACAATCAGCAGCACTGCATCCGCTGAATTCGCCCGCGCCTCCAACAACTGAAATTCATCCACAATAAAATCTTTGCGCAGGCACGGCACCTTCACCGCCGCCGACGCAATCCGCAGATTCTCTAGCGATCCTTGGAAAAATTCTTCATCGGTCAGCACCGAAAGCGCCGCCGCTCCCGCCGCCTCCAACTCCCGCGCCAATTCCTCCACTCGAAAGTCCGCCCGAATCAATCCCTTCGACGGAGAAGCTTTCTTCAATTCCGCAATCACTGCAATGCCAGAAGTATTCTTTTCTTCCAGCGCTCGCCGGAACCCGCGCGGGACGTGCAACTCCGCCCGCCGCTCCAACTCCCGCACATCGGCCGAGCGCTTCGCGTCGCTCACTTTTCCGCGCGTGGACTGAATAATCTGATCGAGTGAAATCGGCATAACGAGTCCCTGAATTATACGGGAAGCAGTATCGCGAACCGCGAAGCGGCGCTGCCTTCATTGGCACACCCCCTCAACCTCCTTATAAGGCTTTTCTGCGTGTTCTGGATATTTAATCCCCTTCACCTGCATCCACTGATCCAGAAATGTCCCCGCATCATGCAACCCCACATCCGGATCCCCTTCAAATGCTACATCGCTCTCCGCCTCTTCCAGCGTCACCAGGTTGAAACCCTTTTTCTTCAGCAGATCCAGCACTTCCGGCAGAATCGCGCTGCTGTACGCTCCCAGGTGCATCAACAGCACATGATTGATGTCGTGCCCGTAAATCAACTTAGCCTGCTCTCGCCCCAAATCCAGAAACTCCGAAGCCGTATTCAAATAACTCGACCGCAACCACTCAATTGCTTTCGCATCATTCTTCGCCACACACCGCGCGTACGCCGTGTTCCACAAATAGTCTTCCCAGTCGAGCGTCACCTGCGCAACTCTGTAGCCGCGCGCCTTCAAGTAAGCCCGCACCACCCGCCGCTTCTCCACCGTGTCCCCCTCGTGCAGAAACGGATATCGAAACCAACGCCAGTCATCTTTCGCCGCCAGCACCTCAAGCGTGGGCTCATTCTCTTCGATCTCCCGTTCAAACGCCTCCGCCGGATTCAGTTCCAGATCCATGTGCGCGTAACTATGATTGCCCACCGGTTCCTGCGCTGCCCACGACTTCAGAGCCTCCGCGCCATCCGCATTCCCTTCCAGCTTTTTCGCGTTAATGAATCCGTACACCGGAGGCGCATGCCGTTTCTTCAAAATTGCCAGCACATTTTTAGCCGTGTCCGCCCGCGTTACTCCCGGCGGCAACATCCCATTCAGTGGCAGGTCATCCATCGTGATCGCCAGCTTCTGCGCTGCACACATCCCAACCAGTCCGGCCAATAGTAGCGATACAGGAATGCCGCGCCGGTAAATCCACTTCACCAGATTTTTCATGACAAGAGTTTACTTCAAGATGGACTGGCTCTCGTTGGACACCTAAATTAAGTTCCGGCAGAGCATCGTGTTTTTACTTCGGCGCAGACGCGAAAATCCCCATCTGCCCTTTCAGATTCCCTTCACGTTGCCCAAATACAGTGAACTGGAAGCGGCCCTCCCCAGTACCGGCTTCAATCGGAGGCTTAAAATGAAAACTGCACAAACGTTAGCGTTGGTTACGATCGCGGCGGCTCTCTCTTCCGCTTCGTCGTTCGCGCAAGACCACGAAAAGAAAATCACCCGCTCCCAACTGCCCGCCGCAGTCGAAAAAACTGTAAGCTCCCAAACCGCTGGAGCAACCATCAAAGGCTTCAACCAGGAACAAGAAAAAGGAGAAACTTTCTACGAGGCCGAGCTAATGGTAAGCGGCCATAGTAAAGATATTCTGATCGACAAGGACGGCAATATCGTCGAAGTCGAAGAGCAAGTCGATTTCGCTTCCCTGCCCGCCGCCGTTCAGAGCGGACTGCAAGCCAAAGCCGGCAAGGGGAAACTCGGCAAAGTCGAGTCCCTCACCAAGCACGACAAACTGGTGGCCTACGAAACGACCGCAATGATCGGTGGCAAGCGTACCGAAATCCAGGTAGGTCCAGAAGGTCAAACTTTGGACCACGAAGAGTAAGGTTCTCGGAGTCAGGACCGTCAAGCCGCCATTGCTCGATATGTGGAATTCCTGATCAAAAATGAATTTCGACGAGAAAAAAGGCGAGCCCGTTAGGGCTCGCCTTTGAACGTTACCCACTTCATGCAAGGTCGTAGCGATCAAGGTTCATTACCTTGTTCCACGCAGACGCGAAGTCCTTCGCAAACGCCTCCTTCGAGTCGTCGCACGCATACACCTCCGCGAGCGCCCGCAGCTGAGAGTGCGAACCGAAGACCAGATCGACGCGCGTGGCAGTCCACTTGGTTTTGCCCGTTGCGCGATCGCACCCCTCATACACGCCTACCGTAGAGGAGGGCTCCCACTTCGTCTTCATGTCGAGCAGGTTGACGAAGAAATCATTGGTCAGCGTCTCGGGCCGGTTGGTCAAGACGCCGTGTTTGGTATGCCCGAAGTTCGCATTCAGCGCGCGCAAGCCGCCGACGAGAACCGTCATCTCGGGAGCAGTCAGTTTCAGCAACTGCGCCCGATCCACGAGCAACTCCTCAGCCGACAGCACCTGTCCGCTTCGGAGATAGTTGCGGAACCCGTCCGCGACCGGCTCCATCACGGCGAATGAGTGCACGTCGGTCTGCTCCTGCGAAGCATCCGTGCGTCCCGGCGTGAAAGGAATTTTCACGTCGTGCCCGGCCTTGTTCGCGGCTTCCTCGACGGCTGAGCAGCCGCCCAAAACGATTAAATCAGCCAGCGAGATCTTCTTTCCCTTACTGCCGTTAGTCTGGGCACTGTTGAACTCCTTTTGGATCGCCTCAAGCTTCGGAAGAACCTTCGCCAGTTCGGCCGGCTGGTTCACTTCCCAATCCTTTTGTGGCGCGAGGCGAATACGCGCCCCGTTCGCCCCACCGCGCTTGTCGGAGCCGCGGAATGACGCCGCCGATGCCCAGGCAGTCGTGACCAGTTGGGAGATTGACAGCCCGGATTTGAGGATCTTCGCCTTCAGAGCAGCAACGTCCTGCTCATTGATCAACTTATGATCCACGGCCGGAACAGGGTCTTGCCACAGCAGGGTCTCCTTTGGAACGAGAGGACCAAGGTAGCGAGGAAGCGGTCCCATGTCGCGGTGCGTCAGCTTGAACCACGCCCGCGCAAACGCGTCCGCGAACTGATCCGGATGCTCATAGAAGCGCCGCGAAATCTTTTCGTAAGCGGGGTCGAGCCGCAAGGCGAGGTCCGTCGTCAGCATCGACGGCGCGTGGCGCTTTGAGGAATCGTGCGCGTCCGGCACCGTACCGTTGCCTTTGCCATTCTTCGGTGTCCACTGATGCGCGCCCGCCGGACTCTTCGTCAGTTCCCATTCATAGCTGAACAGATTCGTGAAGAAGTTATTGCTCCACTTTGTCGGCGTCGTCGTCCAAATGACTTCCAGGCCGCTGCCGATGGTGTCAGCACCGAACCCTTTGCCAAATTTATTCTTCCACCCTAAGCCTTGATCCTCGATATCGGCGCCTTCTGGTTCGTTACCTACATATTGCGAAGGAACGGCAGCGCCATGGGTTTTGCCGAAGGTGTGGCCTCCGGCAATGAGCGCAACGGTTTCCTCGTCATTCATCGCCATGCGGGCGAAGGTCTCGCGGATGTCGCGTGCCGCCGCGATCGGATCCGGCTTTCCATTCGGCCCTTCCGGATTCACATAGATAAGGCCCATCTGAACCGCGCCAAGTGGATTCTGAAGGTCGCGATCGCCGCTGTAGCGCTCGTCCGCCAGCCACGTTCCCTCAGGTCCCCAATAAATTTCCTGTTCAGGCTCCCAGACATCCTCGCGCCCGCCGCCAAAACCGAATGTCTTAAAGCCCATCGATTCAAGCCCGACGTTGCCCGCGAGAATCATGAGGTCGGCCCACGAGATTTTCCGGCCATATTTCTGCTTGATCGGCCAGAGCAGCCGACGTGCCTTGTCCAGGTTCACATTGTCGGGCCAGCTATTGAGCGGCGCGAAGCGCTGCTGACCGGCCCCGGCCCCGCCGCGCCCGTCGCCGATGCGGTACGTGCCGGCGCTGTGCCACGCCATCCGAATGAAAAGCGGCCCATAGTGGCCAAAGTCGGCCGGCCACCACTCCTGCGAATCCGTCATCAAGGCATGCAGGTCTTTGATCACGGCCTTCAAGTCGAGCGTCTTGAACTCTTCCGCGTAATTGAACTCCTTGCCCATCGGATCGGACTTTGCGGAATGCTGGTGCAGGACGTTCACGTTCACCTGATTCGGCCACCAATCCACATTCGTGTGGGATTTGCGAGCGCCGTGCCCCATTGGGCACTTCGCTTCGGATGTGGTGCTTTTGTCCTTAGCTTCCGGGGAAACGCTCCCCGATGAGGTTGCGAGTGTATTTTCCATATCTTTTCTTCCTTTTAATCTAGGATTGCGTACTGCGTGAACAAAAACTACTTTTCAGCGCTGCAACGCCGGCAAAGACCAAACACTTCGACCAGCGACTGCGATAAATCAAAACCTCGCGGCGCCTGCTGCGATAGCTTTTTATAGTTGATGAAGTCACCTTCAATGTCCTGCACCGCCTTGCAGCGCATGCATACCAGGTGATGATGCGGTTCAAGATTTCCCTCGACCAACAGCGTGGAAGGATGCGGACTAACTTCGCGCAGCAGTCCGTGTTCCACGAACAGCCGCAGATTGTTATAGATGGTAGCTAGAGAAATAGATGGAGTTCGCCGGCGAACGGCTGCATAAATCTGCTCTGGAGAGTAATGCCCCGGCGCCGCCATCACGACCTCATAAATCACCTGCCGTTGATGGGTAGCTGCAAGGCCGCACTTCCAGGCCAGTTCGCGGAATTGTTGATGAGCTGAGGCCACGTTAAACGCTTATTCTTGGATAAGAATAATTATAATCCAGGAATCGTTCGATGTAGAGAAATCTTTCGCAATCATTGCTGCTTCGCCTTCGACAAAATTAAAAAGAAGGAAAAAAGAAGGAAAGTTGTATGCCCGAAAAGAGTCCGCGAACGACCTTCCACACCTTATTCATAGCCGTGCTCTCGCAGCATCGCTGGAGCAGCCGGCAATCACAAAGACTACGAGCTGTCTGAGCTCGACTTCTAGGCACTGCTTTCACAAAGTGTTAACATCTTTTCATTCGGAATTCGCCGCCTGGACCTGCTGGATTTTTTAAAAACCTAGGTAACATTAGGACTCAAATGTCCGCGCTGCCGCAAAGTTCGAACAGCTCGTGGCCCGAATTGCCGCTCGAAGCCTGGCAGGACACTTACGCTACGCTCCACATGTGGACGCAGATTGTCGGTAAGGTGCGGCTCGCCCTGAGCCCTCGCGTCAATCACTGGTGGCAAGTCGCTCTGTATGTCAACGCCCGCGGCCTCACTACTTCCGCCATTCCTTGCCGCGATGGCACTTTTGAAGTTCAATTCGATTTTATCGACCATAAGTTAGACATCGAGACCAGTTGGGGTACCTCGAAGACGCTGCCCTTGAAGCCACAAACAGTTGCTGACTTCTATGCGGCGTTCATGTCGGCCTTGCGCTCCCTTGGCATTGATGTGAAAATTTGGCCGATGCCGGTCGAAGTGCCGATCCCCGTGCGCTGCGACCGTGACACGCAGCACGCCTCTTATGATCCCGAAAATGTGCATCGCCTCTGGCGGATATTGATTCTCTCCAGCAAAATCTTCGAGGAATTTCGCGCACGCTTCATCGGAAAGAACAGTCCGGTGCATTTTTTCTGGGGGAGCTTCGATTTGGCCGTAACCCGTTTTTCCGGTCGCCGCGCTCCCGAGCGCCCCGGAGCCGATTCCATCACGCGCGAAGCTTATTCTCATGAAGTAATCAGTGCGGGATTTTGGCCGGGCGGCGGCGACATAAAAGGTCCGGCGTACTATGTTTATGCGGCTCCTGAGCCTCCAGGTTTTGCCGAACAAAAAGTTAGGCCTTCAGCCGCCTTCTACCATCCCCAGATGAAAGAGTTTTTGCTGATGTACGATGATGTCCGTCAGGCCGCGTCGCCACGCCAGGCACTACTCGATTTTTTGCAAAGCACTTACGAAGCTGGCGCCAATCTCGCACACTGGGACCGGAAAGAACTGGAAAGACTTTGAGCCATAAATCGCCGATCGAGGATTTTGGCAGAAAGAAGAAGGAAGAGAAGAGATGTCAAAGAAATGCAAACATCTGGATCAAATCAAGATCACAACCACCGACAAGCACGTCTGTGAAGAATGCGTGAAAATCGGCGACACCTGGGTTCATCTGCGCCTGTGCATGTTATGCGGAAAGGTTGGCTGCTGCGACTCGTCGAAAAACAAGCATGCCACAAAGCATTTTCATCACAGCACCCATCCCGTCATGCGATCCATTGAGCCCGGAGAAGATTGGATCTGGTGCTATGTCGATGAAATGATCGCGGGCGAGGTGGCCGCATAAACAGTTTTCTACCGGCTGAGTGCTTTCGCTTAAAGCGCCCGAAGATTGGCTATGGGCAAGAGGCGGGAAAAAATTGAAAGGGCCGTGACATTGGTTATGCTCTAGCCGCCAACTCCTGCGAGGGAGTCAACAGCGTGGACGCATGCACCGTCACAGCCCCTTGATGCGATCACTGCTTTCACAGTCCCAAACCCCAACTGCACCTCGCAGCGCCGTCGGTTTTTTCAGGTTTGGCTGCCCAACAAGTTACCTCGCCGGGCTGATCACTCAGTCTACTTCGGGTCAGCAAATTTTATTTCGCTAACCCTTTCAACCGTCGACGCACCCAACTTAACAGAGAGATGAAAAAAGTCAACGCAAACTAATGGTGCAACGCGAAGACTTGAAGCTGTGGATATCACGGGACGCAAGCTGTTGTAGAGTGAGAGCTTATGGATTTACATTCTCAATTCGGACCTGTTTTTCACAGCAACTTGCACAATGCCGAAACCGAATCAAAAGTGTCCCTGAACCACAGAATCGTCTTGACGAAGGAAACTTCTCGGCGCATCTTGCTACTAGCGGAAAAGAAACGCTGATGTCCGAATTAGTGGCTTACGTCGACGGCGGCTCCTTGGGCAACCCAGGGCCATCGGGTATTGGGGTGATCATTGACGGCTGCGAAAGCGGCCCCATTCGCATCGCCAAGTGGATCGGCCACCAGGATAATAACGTCGCCGAGTATATGGCACTGATGGAAGCCCTGCAGTGCGCGCTGTCTCTTAAAGCCAAGGCGCTGCACGTTTACTCCGATTCCCAAGTAGTTGTGCGGCAGATGCGCGGCGAATATTCCTGCCGAAGCTCCCGCCTCTACTCCCTCCACTGGACGTGCCGCAAACTTGCCCGCGCCCTGGCCTTCTCCATTTCGCACGTTCCGCGAGAAAACAATACTGAGGCAAACTCGCTCGCCAACACCGCCGTGCGTCTGCGAATTGTGTAGTTAGACAGCATTCAGCGTTCATGACGGCTGAGTGCTTTAAAATGCCCTAATGGATGACCCGTCCACCTCACTCGCGGCTATAGCTTACCGGGATCTCGATGCCGCGCTGCAATTGATGGCGGAGCGTGCGCAATACCTTACCGGCGCCGACGGCGCCATGATTGCATTGCGCCGCGACCACCACGATGACATGCTTTGCCGCGCCAGCGCCGGTTCCAGCGCGCCCGAGCTCGGCGTCTTGCTCTCCATGGAAAATGGATTTTCCGGAGAAAGCGTGCGCACTCGCCAGGTGTTGCGGTGCGACGACGCCAAGCAGGACTCCCGGGTGAATCGCGAGAACTGCTCCCGCATTGGGATTTCTTCTGTCGTCGCCATGCCGATCCTGAGCGACCAGCAAGTGCTGGGTATTTTCGAACTTTTTTCGAGCAAGCCACATGCGTTCAGTGATGACAATGTCGCGGCGTTGCGGCGACTCAGCGAAATGGTGGAGACCGCCGTGAAATACGCGGCCTTGGCGCAGCCCGTACCCCCGGTTCAAGACCAGCCAGCCGTCGAAAAACTCGTAGCACCCGCGGATGAAATCAAGACCGAAGTCGAGACGCCCCCATCTTCGGAGGATATCCTGGAAAGCGCGGATGCGTTGTCGACAACGGGCAAAGACAGTCCAATCGAAAATCGATCCATCTCAGAACCCGATGTGCTGTTAACAGAAGACGAAAAAGCAAAACCGCCAGTGACTCCTGAGCCCGTGCCGAAGAAGCCGCTTTTCTGGTCCGCAGCAACACACAGTTCCGAAAACCGCGTTCCCGCACCTGACGCCGCCACGTCCGTCCCCCCGGTTCTCAGAAATCTGCACAAATGTAAGGCTTGTGACTTTCCCGTCTCGGAAGGACGCATCTTCTGCGTGGAATGCGAAGACAAGCAATGGCGCGGCCAGAAGATATAGCTGTTCGCTCCTGGCTTTTAGCCATCCCAAAAATCCTTGTCGTTCCGACGGTTCGAGAAGCGACCCCGGAGAAACCTGCTTCTCGCCCGCAACACCCACTCTCTTTATTATTTAATGTCCCACCCCCGCGACAGATTACAATTCCTTTCCTGACTTTCGACATCAGTTCGGGAGGATAGATTTGCGCCCAATCACCCGCCGCACCACGCGACCGTACTTCGTCCTTCTTTTCCTGGCCACACTGGCCACCGCCCAAAACGCGGAACAACACACATCCCGCTATCTGGATTCCATTCGCAAGCAGCCTTCTATGCTTTTGGCATTTATTCACGAGCTTCCCAAAGGTGGCGATCTGCACAATCACCTCGACGGCGCAATCTACGCTGAAGATCTTATCGATTTCGCCGTCGACGGCGGCTTGTGCGTCGATCGAACATCCTCCCGCCTCCTGGCTCCTCCGTGCGATTCCTGCGAGACCTACACCGCCAAGCCCGCGGCGCAGTGCAGTTATCAGGATCAAGTCCTCTACAACCAGATGATTGATGCCTGGTCGATGCGCAACTGGAGGCCCGGAGACGAATCCGGTCACGATCACTTCTTCGCCGCCTTCAACAAGTTCGGCCTCGCCTCGCACACCCATGTCGCCGAAGCGATTGCCGCGGCAACCAATCGCGCCGGCATGGATCATCTTCAGTATGTCGAGTTCATGCACACTGCCGATGGCGGCGCAGCGGCGCAACTCGCAGGGAAAGTCGAATGGAATCCGGACTATGCCAAACTGCGCGACGCCCTGCTCGTCGCCGGCATGAAAGACGTAGCCGCCGAAACCGGCAAGAAGCTCGCAGCCGAAGACTCCCGCGCTAAAGAAATTCTGAAGTGCGGCGCTCCAGACGCCGCCCCCGGATGCAATGTGACGGTCCGTTATCTCTATCAAGTCCTCCGCGGATTGCCCCACGAAATCGTCTTCGCGCAGATTTTGCTGGGCTTTGAGCTGGCATCATCCGATCCGAAATTCGTCGGCCTCAATCTAGTTATGCCCGAGGATTGGTACGTTCCCATCCACGACTTCAACGAGCACATGGCCATGATCGATTACCTGCACGGTGTTTATCCCAAAGTGCACATCACGCTGCATGCGAGCGAACTCGCCATGGGACTTGTGCCGCCCGAGGATCTCACGTTTCATATCCGCGCCTCGATCGAACGCGGCCACGCCGAGCGCATCGGCCACGGCGTTTCCGTGATGAACGAAAAAGATCCGATCGGCTTATTGCATGAAATGGCGGAGCGAAACGTGCTGGTAGAAATTGCTCTCACCTCCAACGACATGATTCTAGGAGTGAGCGGCGACGAGCATCCCCTCCCGATTTATATGAAGTACGGCGTCCCCGTTGCGCTGGCCAGCGACGATGAAGGCGTAGCTCGTTCCGACATGACTCATGAATATTTGCGCGCGGTTGAAAGCTATCACCTGTCGTATTCGGACTTGAAGCGCATGGCCCGCCAGGGCCTGGAGCACAGTTTCCTTCCCGGCCAGAGTTTATGGACAGACACGAAATTAGTATTCCGCACGGCCCCGCCCTGCGCGAGAGACTCACCGGGCTCTGAAAAGCCATCCGCCACCTGCGAAGAATTTTTAGCGGCGAGCGAGCGCGCCCGGATGCAGTGGAAGCTCGAAGGCGAGTTCGACAAGTTCGAAAAGAAGTACTAACGCTGCACCAATGTTATGACCGATCAATTCACTCTCGCCGAAGCCGCCGCGCAATCAGTTCTGCAACGCACTCCGCTTCGTCCCCGCATCGGGCTGGTCCTTGGATCCGGCCTTGGCAGCTTCGCCGACTCCCTGAGCGAGGCAACCAGAATTCCTTTTCATGAGATTCCATCCTTCCCCCGTTCAACCGCAATCGGCCACGCCGGACAGATCGTGATTGGCAAAGCGGGCATGGTCCCGGTCGCTGTCATGCAAGGCCGCGTCCATCTTTATGAAGGATATTCGGCGCAACAGGTCGCTTTCCCCATGCGGGTTTTCGGCCGCATGGGAATTCGCGCCGTCATTCTCACGAACGCTGCCGGCGGAATTAATCTCACCTACAAGCAGGGCGCGCTCGTCGTACTCAGCGACCACATCAACCTGCAAGGAACCAACCCGCTCGCCGGACCCAACGACGATCGCTTCGGCCTTCGCTTTCCCGACATGACGCATGCCTACGACAAATCGTATCGCACCATGGCGCGGGAAGAAGCCCGCAAGTTAGATATGACGCTTCACGAAGGGGTTTATGCTGCCCTGCTCGGCCCGAGTTACGAAACACCCGCAGAGATTCGATATCTTCGAACCGTCGGCGCAGATTTAGTGGGAATGTCGACCGCCTTCGAAGTCATCGCCGCGCGTCACATGGGAATCAAAGTGCTCGCGATTTCTTGCGTCACCAATATGGCCGCGGGAATTCTCGACCAGCCTTTGTCTCACGAAGAAGTGATGGAAACCGGCGAGCGCGTCAAGACCAGCCTCGAAGCCCTTCTGCGCGCCGTGCTCCCGCGCATCGAGAACGATCCAGGAATTGGGCCGCAAAAAACGTGAGGCTTACTTTCCCGCCGGCGGAATAAACAACTCCGCCGGCGGAGTCACCCCATACACCCCCGCAAAACTCCCTTGATTCACAGCCAGCCCCAAACGCCCGCGCGAATCGATATAAAGCAGAGGTTGTTTCAGCGGAACGTCGCTGAACGTCCGCACAAACTTCATCGTAATCTCTTTGCCGCCTACTTTCACCGGAACTTCCTGCCCGCGCTGGTATCCAAGCTTCAAAAAATCTTCGCCGTCCAGATTCGTCACGAGATTGCCGAACGGCCCATCCGTAGCAATCACTTCCGCCGCGGCTCCGCGACCATCCACCCGCGCCGCCTTCAACTCCAGATGCACCAGCGACGCCACCGGCATTTCCGGACCGACCTTCGTCCAATCATCGCCTCGCGCCACGTGCGCGCCGACCGGCGAAAAAATATCGCGCCCGTGAAACGTCGAAGACAGCTTTGTGCCGATCATCCAATCGGTATTCGTGATCTCGTGCACGCTCTCAATCCCGTCGCGCTGCTCCACCAGCGTGATCACACCGTTATCGGGCAGCACAAAATATTGCCCGCGTTTCGACTTGGCCACAATCGCTTTCCGCGTACTCCCCACCGTCGGATCCACCACCACCACAAAGACCGTCCCCGCCGGATAGTACGGGGTCGCGCCATAAAGAAAACGTGCGCCGTCGAGAATGGAAAATGGCGTCACCTGGTGCGTCAGGTCGACGATGCGCACCTCCGGCATGAGCGAATACATCACGCCGCGGCAGATTGCAACCGAGTCGTCCAGCACTCCGAAGTCAGTCATGAAGACAATGGTTTGCGGATATTTCACGCTCTGCGCTTCGGCCATCGCCGAAATCCCGAGCAGCAAGGCAATCAGCACGATGGGTAGACTGCTTCCCATCCTTGCCGGAAGACTTAATTTGCAATTTGACTTCGAAAAAGTGCGCTTTCCAGTCGCGCCGAAAAGCCTCGCAACAATCAACAGCGGCTTCCGCCGGCGAGATGCGTCAATCATTCGCTACACTCCTTTTGGCTTGCAATTCGGGGGGGGATTTTCTGCCACCGACCACTGATCACCGACCATTGACCACTGCCTCCGCGCACCCGTGGCCAGCAAGAATACTTGGAATGCTCCCAAAACGGCAAATGGTGCTCTCTCCCTGCTTGCCGATTTATAATGTGCTGTCATCATTGCAGAGCTGCAAGGAGGATTTAATGTCAGACGTTATCCCCGAGAAATATCGCGATCTTTTTCAGAAGCGCGCCTTCGCCAATCTCGCTACGCTGATGCCCGACAGCCGGCCGCAGGTCACGCCCGTCTGGTGCGATTATGACGGTGAACACATCATTTTCAACTCCGCCAAAGGCCGCCAGAAAGATAAAAACGTCCGCCGCGATCCGCGCGTGGCGATGTCGATAATGGATCCGGAAAATCCCTACCGGTATATCGAAATTCGCGGCCGCGTTGTCGAAATTACCGAAGATGGCGCCAGCGCGCACATCGACAAAATGGCGAAGAAATATCTCGGCGTCGACAAATATCCATACGGTCAGCCCGGCGAAGTGCGCGTGCTCTACAAAGTAAAACCCGAACACACCACCGTGATGGGCTAAGCGATTCTTGTAGCGCCGGCGTCCCGCCGGCATACGAAGCCTAATCGAGCTTCGTATCAGGGCAGGCCTTCAGGCCTGCCGTTAGACCGTTTCTATTTGACGCGCCTTTAGGCGCTGAAATTTACTTCGCCGCAAGAGGGTTTCTATTCATACCCACAACCTCTGCTTCCTCGGCTTCGGCAACGTCAACCGGACGCTCGTACAACTGCTCCAGGACCGCGCGCACGAACTGCGCGAGCGCCACGGAATTTCTTTTCGCATCACCGGCATCGCCTCCCGCCGATTAGGCTGGATCGCCGACCCACAAGGTCTGAATGTGAAGAATGTGGAGCGGGCGCCCTCGCCCGCTGATAGCCGGGAATCAGGTGAAAAGCCGGCCAATGTCCGCGACTGGCTGAAGGCAACCCGCGCCGATATCCTCTTCGAAGCCACCTCCCTGAACGTCCAAACCGGCCAGCCCGCCGTCGATCACATCCGCGCCGCACTCGAGCACGGAGCCCACGCCATCACCGCCAACAAAGGCCCTATTGTCCATGCTTACCGCGAACTCCGCGACTTAGCCGCAGCGAAAAATAAGCGCTTCCTCTTCGAATCCACTGTGATGGATGGCGTCCCTATCTTCTCCCTCTTTCATGAATTGCCAGTGATTCACTTGCAAGGATTCCACGGCATCCTGAATTCCACGACAAACGTGATCCTCAGTGAAATGGAAAATGGCCTGAGCTTTGACGAATCTTTGAAAAAAGCGCAGTCCCTCGGCGTCGCCGAAACCGACGCCACCCACGACATCGATGGCTGGGACGCCGCCGTAAAAACCGCCGCCCTCATCACCGTGCTGATGGATGTTCCTGTGCGTCTGGACGAAATCGAGCGCGAAGGAATTCGCGAGCTGAGCGGCGAAGCCGTCCGCGCAGCCAAAAAAGAAGCTCGTCCCTTCAAACTCGTCTGCCGCGCCAAGAAAACGCAGAGCGGAGTCGCAGCCAGCGTTCGTCCCGAACAACTCCCGCTCGCCGATCCCATGGCGCAAATCGCCGGCACATCGTCCTACATTTATTTCGAAACCGACATCTTCCCCGGCCTCGTCCTCACCGAAGAAAATCCCGGCCTGTACGCAACTGCGTACGGCATGCTGGCGGATTTCGTCAGAGCCGCTTCTACCTCGCGGCCGCAGGACGCACGAAAATAGCGCTGGGCGAGACCCATTCCGGGAAAGTTCCGCGTCCGAAGGACGCTGGACAGTAGCCCGGCGTTTCAACGCCGGGTAAGCTGAACCAATAACGATCCCGTCCCGTAGGGACGGCTGAAATCGCGGAGCCGTTATGGCGCACACCTACGTTTCGGAACTAATCCACTGCGTATTCTCCACCAAACAACGCCGCAATCTGATCTCGGTTGAGGTGCAACAGCAACTTTGGGAGTTTCTTGGCGGCATAGCCCGCAAGAATGGCTTCAAAGCTCTCATCGTCGGCGGAACGGAAAACCATGTGCACATGCTCTTGTCATTGCCTGCAACGATGCCGCTTGCGAAGGCGATGCAATTGGTGAAAGGCGCGTCGTCCCATTGGATGAACGAGAAATTCAAGGCAGACTTCGCCTGGCAGGAGGGATACGGTGCGTTTACCGTCGGCGTGTCGCAGAAAAGCGACACGATTGCATACATTCAAAGACAAGCGGAACATCATCGCAAGCGCAATTTCGAGGAGGAGTTTCTGGCATTTTTGAAAAAGAACGGCATCGATTACGATCCGCAACACGTCTGGGGATAAAGCGTCCGGAGGACGCCTGACAGTTGCCCGGCGGTTCACCGCCGGGTAACCCACGGCAAAATGGAACCGCATCCCGTAGGGATGCTTGCACCCATCCCACGTCGTTTCGTAAAACTCGACATCTCAACCGTCCCTCCGGGACGGAATTCCATCACATTTCGCGCCTACCCGGCGTTAAAACGCCGGGCTATTATCAAACGTCCTCCGGACGTACCGCGCCTCTTCACCCGCCTCCCCGTGATAAAAATAGATAGCCATATGCTAACAACCGCCGCCGCTCCCGCCGCCCTCGACATCACCTGGGTTCGTGCCCAATTCCCGTCCCTCGCCCAAACCGTCAACGGACATCCCGCCGCGTTTCTCGACGGCCCCGGCGGCACGCAAGTTCCGCAGCGCGTGATCGACGCCATCTCCAACTACCTGCGCCGCGACAACGCCAATACCGGAGGCGCTTACGCGACCAGCCGCCACACCGACGCCATGCTCGCCGAAGCCCGCGCCGCCATGGCCGACTTCCTCAACTGCGCCGCCGACGAAATCGTCTTCGGCCAGAACATGACCTCGCTGACATTCGCCATGTCCCGCGCCATCGGCGGCGATCTCGGCCCCGGCGACGAAATCCTCGTCACCCGCCTTGATCACGATGCCAACGTCTCCCCCTGGCTCGCGCTAGAAGAAAAAGGCGTCACCATTCGTTGGGCTGAAATTCACGAACAAGATTGCACGCTCGACCTCGATGACCTTGCTTCGAAGATCAACAAGAAAACAAAACTCGTTGCGGTCGGCTACGCGTCCAATGCCGTCGGCACCGTCAATCGAGTCAAGAAAATCGTCAGCCTCGCTCACGCCGTTGGCGCACTCGTCTACGTTGATGCCGTCCATTACGGCCCGCACGGACTCATCGACGTCGCCGCCCTCGATTGCGATTTCCTCGTCTGCTCCACCTACAAATTCTTCGGCCCGCACATGGGAGTCCTCTTCGGCAAGCGCGAGCATCTCGCCCGCCTGCGTCCCTACAAGGTCCGTCCGCTCACCGACGCCGTCCCCAACCGTTGGGAGTGGGGCACGCTGAATCATGAATGCATCGCCGGGATCGCAGCCTGTGTCGATTACATCGCTGACCTCGGCCGCAATTTGCAAACAAATGAGGAAACCACCGCAGACCATGTGGAGACAGCCGCCCCCGGCTATCCGTCGAGCGAAGCTCGAAGTCTGTCCACGTCCCCACGCCGCGCCGCAATGGTCGCCGCCTTCGAAGCCATCCACCGCTACGAATTCACTCTGATGACCCGCCTGTTCGCTGGTCTCTCGAAAATCCAGAACATAAAAATCTACGGCATCACCGACCCCGCGCGCTTCGCCGAGCGCTGCCCCACAATCGCCCTGCGCGTCGAAAACCAAAACTCCGACCAAACGCCCCTCGCTCTCGCCACCAGATTAGGCGATCGCGGCTTCTTCACTTGGGATGGAAATTATTACGCCCTGAATCTCACCGAGCAACTCGACGTGGAAAAATCCGGCGGCTTCCTCCGCATCGGCCTCGTCCACTACAACACCGCCGAAGAAGTGGACCGCCTCCTGCAAGCGATCCAAGAAATTCTCTCGTAGAGCGCAACGCTTCTCTTGCCAACACGCCAGGGCGCACAGGGGCACCACCCGCTGCGGGTACTGGCCAAGCGATGACCACAGTAACCGCAACGCCCCGCAACACTGTTGACTCCCGAATTGCCCGCACTTACCGTGGAAATGACCGATGTTTGCTGATCGCCAAGCTGGGATGGGCAATCTTTCCCGCCGAGTTTGAATCCCGAAAAGTGTCCGCGCAAGCAAACGAATCTGAATCACTGAACTTTAACAATCATCGCCGTACAGCCGTCTTTGGCGCCGGAGCGCCCACGCAATGAAACAAATTTTCTGGCCTGTCGCAATGTTGTTCGCCTGTGTCTTAGCCGCGCAATCTCAATCGCATCCCGTCAAGGTTCACGTTCATGTGATTCTGGTGGACTCCGAATTGAACCAGAAACCTGTGCCGTTCCTGAACGTGACGTTAAAGGGCTCTGCAACTTCGTCGGACGTGAAAACCCGGCTCGATGGCGGCGCCGACACCGCTCTTCCGCCCGGCGCATACACAATCACCACGGCTAAGCCGATTGATTTCGACGGCAAGCGCTATTCCTGGTCGGTGCGCGTAACGCTCGCAGGCGCCGAGAAAACGATTGATCTAACCAACGAAAATGCCAAGGTCGAGGACAATGTAGCTGCAGCAGCCCCTCGCTCCTCCGGCGCATCCACCGGCGACCTGACCGAACAGTTCAAGAAACTGAAGAGCACAGTGGTAACGGTGATCAGCGAATCTGGGCACGGCACCGGCTTCTTCGTGGATGCAAAGGGCCTGGTCCTGACCAATCAGCATGTGGTCGCGCAATCTCAATACCTGGCTGTGCAATTTGATCGCGAGCATAAAATCGCTGCCCGCCTCATCGCCTCCGATCCGCAAAAAGATGTGGCCCTGCTCTGGGTAAATATGAGTGCGCTCCCCGGCGCCACGCCGGCAGTGCTGGCCCATTCCAGCGGCGGCTCTGTGTTCGTGCAGGAAGGCGAGCGCGTGTTCACCATCGGCAGCCCGCTCAGCCTCGACAAGATCATCACTACCGGCATCGTCAGTAAAGTCGACACCCACACCATCATGTCCGACATCAATATTAACCCCGGCAATTCCGGAGGCCCATTATTCAACAATGCCGGCCATGTGATCGGATTGACGACTTTCGGCGCCAGCGCCGAAAAAGGTCCGGGCGTTTCCGGAGTGGTGCGCATCGAGGAAGCGGTGGCGCTGCTCGCGGAGAATCGCGCCAAGGCCGCCGGCACTCCTCCACCGGCCGATCTGCTTCCCGTCGAACCGTTGACGCCGTATCCCGTGGAAGGTTTGAAGGCAGTCCTGCAAATAGAAAAGTACGATTCCCGGCCCTATTACTTTTACGCCGGAGATTTCGAAGTCGCACTCTCCACCCCGCCATTCGACTACCGCGAAAAAGAGGAAGATCGTTTGCGCGCCGAACGCACCCAAAAGAAGCGCAACCGCAAAGACACTAATAATTCAGACGCGTCGCAACAAGACGCCGATCGCGAGGACGCTCCCCGCGATTGGGAGTCCGAAGCCGGCGGCAACCGCGCCGTTCTTGGCATTTATGTTGTTCCCAAAGTCAGGGAAGGATTCGGCTCCGCTTTGTCCCGCAGTCTGCGCAATGGCAACGGTGCCGCCAATCTGAAGTTTAAGACCGACTTCCAGAGCATGAAGCTCTACTGCGGAGAAAAAGAAATCCAGCCAATTCATCCCGGAAGAATTCCGCTCACCGTCAACCTTCACAACGCGTCCGTGAAGCTTGAGGATTCCACTTATAAAGGAGCGTACTTCTATCCGCCCGACGCCGTGAATCCCCAATGCGGTACGGTCAAGATCGCCATTTATTCATCGAAGAGCGAAGTGCCCGTCGTCAAAGTTTTTGATGGCAACACAACCGGCCGCATCTGGGCGGATTTCGATGCTTTCCGCCGCGCCGAGGTGGAAGCGCATTCCACCAAGGCCCAGAGGTAGCAGCCATAGCCGCTCTTTATCTGGCTGAAGCGATGGAAAATTACGATGGGTTCGAGGATGGACCTAGCCGAGCCCTGGCAGGAGTGGGGCGCGGGCCACGATGATCTAAGTCAAGCCGAGTTGTTCTACGGCCAGCGCTTGGCACTATCGTCCCATCCCGCAGCCCGCACCGGTTGAGCCTGCGGCACCACCGGCGGCGACGGTATGCGAATCGGTTGTTGCGGTCCATTCACCGCGGTTGGCAGAGCCGATTTCCCCAGCTCCGAGTTCATCTCTTTTTCTTCCGACAGCAAAGGAGCCACCAGCCGCAGCGCTTCCACTTCTCTTTCCAGCCGGGTTAGCTCCATCTCTTTCTGTCGCAAAACTTCGTAGACATTCTTCATATACAGGGCACCTGTAAGTCAGTCGTAAGCTTCAGCAGCTTTTCTCGAACTTTAGCAGAGTTACACCCCTTGTCAAGCGATTACGCCCTAACTGCCAAGATTCGGGGTTGCTCTTGTTCTCTTAATCGATGCCAGGCGAGGCGGATCCCTTACCTGGCGCGGCTTTTACTCGATATCCACAGTTCCTTCACACAGGCTGAAACCATTCTTCCTGGTTCTCGCCGGAGCCGCAATCGCGAAAACCCGCGTCCCCCCTCCCTTGCGGCGCGTAATCGGCAGGACGGGCTGCACAAAATCCTGTCACCTTCCTGTGGACGACGCGCACTCCACTGAAAACAAAGCAGATAAAAGCGCTGAGTTTTTATTGACTTAAAGTCTAGAAGGAGTAAAACAGTATCGTTCTTTGACAGTTTCTTAAGTTTTTCCGGTTGGTGCGGCGTCCGGGGCTCAAGCTGAGTCACTCTCACATTGAAAAATGAGGAGAGAAGGCCAGCAAGGGTCTATAGCAAAGCGCTGGTCGAGGAGAACGGGAAGCCCAGTCGAAGGCAGGATAGAGTTCCGAGGCGTTGGGTAGGTTTTTCCGGTTGGCGGTAAGCCCGGAGCCCGAGCGAAGATCGCGCACAGCACCCCGCAAGGGAAGCTACTCCGCAGGTCAAGCAAGGGTCTAACGCGAGCTACTGGCCGAGACGAATGGACCCAACACCACCTCGGAGCTCTTAATTTCTTGGAATCAGTTCTGCGGGTTCTCGTTCTGGGCGCGTCCTCGTAAACCCCTTCAGTTGGAATCCGGGTTTCTCCAGGTACTAAGTACTGGGTACTAGCAACTGCTTAGCCTTGCTTCCGCGAAACAATAACCCACACGGTGCCCCGGCCCTCGCAGTAACGGCAGCGTTCGTCCCCTAACAACTTTCCCGTGCCGCGGCATTCCAGGCAATTGGCCACAATGTGCAACTCCTGAAGCGAACTCTCTGGCAGCTTGGCCGGGTCCTTGAATGTTTCAGCGTCGTGGTAGTCGCGCAGCCAGAAGACCAGCTTTCCTTCCAGGTCTTCGCGCTCTTTGGTGCTGAGTTGTTCGGAACGCCGCGGCCACCATTCACCAATGCACCCGTAACACACCAGCTCGCCGGCATCGAACAAAGCGCCGGGATCGGAGCGGCGAGAGTACTTCTTGCACCAGGCACAGGGACTCACGCCAAGAAGGCCCAAAGCGTCCTTCAGTCGGTCGAGGTCGAGCTGTTGGCGGGCCAGGATCTCTTCTGCGGTCGTATTGGATTTTTCAGCCATGGATTTGTCGGATTCGTTCCCCAGCGGAACGCTGTGAGGCGTTCAGGATACACAATTTCGGCATCCGCTCGCGTGGCTAATCCACGTGCTCGCCCACCTCGAACCCTTCCTCGGCATGGGGCAGCACGTCCCGTTCGCCGGCAATCCATACATACAACGTCGGCAGCAGAAAAATACTCATCACCAGGTCCGCAATCAATCCGCCTACGATGACAATCGCAAACGGTCGTTGAGAATCAGATCCAATCGCGTGCGACAGAGCCGCCGGCAATAGTCCCAGAGTCGCCACCAGCATCGTCATCATGATCGGCCGCAATCTCAACACAGCTCCCTCCACCGCTGCATCTTCAATGGTGAAGCGCCGGGCTCGAAGCTGGTTGATGTATTCCAGCATGATCACTCCGGTCTGCACCGACACCCCGAACAGCGCCAGAAAGCCAACTCCAGAGGAAACGCTGAAATTGGTGCCCGTGACCAGCAGCGCTAATAGGCCCCCAAAGCGAGCCATCGCCACGTTGGCCAGGATCAACAATGCCCACTTGAAAGACTTGAACATCGTATAAAGGATGACGAAGATGACGAGGATGGTGATGGGCAGCACGATGAGCAAGCGTTCGTCCGCCCGCTTCTGGCTCTCGTATTCTCCCGCCCAATCGATGTGATAGCCGGGCGGGAGTTTCACCTGTTCGTTGACTTTCTTCATGGCCTCTTCTACCGCACCGCCGAGGTCCCGGCCCCGGACGCTGTACTTGATGGCAACATAACGCTGATTGCCTTCGCGATAGATTTCCGATCCCCCGTCCTTCTCTTCGATCTTGCACAGCTGCGCCAGCGATACCCGCTCTCCCGAGGGCGATAGCAGTCGAATGCTCTTGATCGCTTCTTGCGTACTCCGGTATTGCGGTAAATAGCGCAGCGTTAGATCGTACCGCGCCTCGTCCTTAAGAACTTGCGTGAGCGCATTACCGCCCACCGCGGTCTGCACCGCATCCTGCACGTCTGTCACGTTGATCTGGTAACGAGCCGCCGCATCGCGGTCCACCGTCACATTCAGATTGGGCTGGCCCAGCACATGCAAGACTCCCAGGTCTTCGACTCCCTTCACTGTCCCCATAATGCTGGCGATCTGAGCGCTCTTTTCTTCCAGCGTCTTCAAGCTATCGCCGTAGACCTTGATGGCCAACTCCCCTTTTACTCCACTGACCGCCTCTTCCATGTTGTCTTCGATGGGCTGAGAAAAGCCCCAGATGACGCCCGGAATCTTGTTGTTGAGCTCGCGATTCATGGCGGCGATCAGTTCGTCTTTGTCCTCATGAAAAACCGGCCTCCAATCTTCCTTCGGCTTCAGATCGACGAAGTACTCGGTATTGAAAAAACTCGTCGTATCCGTGCCGTCATCCGGCCGTCCCGTTTGGCTGGTGCATCGCGGGACCTCGGGGAAAGAGCAAAGTATGATCCGCGCCTCGTTCATCACCCGGATACCCTCGTCCGGCCCCGCACTGGGCGCAAGCGTGCCCCGCACCCAGAGCGCGCCTTCATCCAGATGGGGCAGGAATTCGGAACCGATGACGCCGCTGAACGCAAGAAAAAGCGTAAAAAGAAACCCGACCACGCCCACACCCAGCACCAGCCCGCGCCTCCGAATCGCCCACCGGATCGCGCTTCGATAGTGCTTGACCAAAAACTCCATAATCGGATTGCGCCATTCCTTCGCTCCCTTCGCAAAAGCGAAACTGGCCAGCACAGGCGCAATCACTATCGAGAACAGTAGTGCCCCCAGCAGAGCGAAAGCTACTGTCCATGCCATGGGATGAAAAAGCCGCCCCTCGACGCGCTGTAACGTAAAGATTGGCAAGTAAGCGGTGATGATGATTCCAATCGCATAAAAAACCGGGCGCTGCACTTCATGCGACGCTTCACTGATTTTTTCGTTCGGCGTCTTGACCCCATTCTTCTGGACCAGGTGGCGCACGATGTTTTCAATCATCACCACCGCGCCATCCACCACCATGCCGAAATCCAGCGCCCCGAGCGACAAAAGGTTCGCCGGAATATGTCGCAAATCCAAACAGATCGATGCAAACAGCAGTGAAAACGGAATCGTCGCCGCCACGATCAGCGCACCCCGCACATTGCCTAAAAACAAAA
This sequence comes from Acidobacteriota bacterium, assembly GCA_013289765.1. GTDB lineage: Bacteria > Acidobacteriota > Terriglobia > Terriglobales > Acidobacteriaceae > Sulfotelmatobacter. Next base: position 9,241 of record JABCZI010000009.1, on the reverse strand, counting down.
ACAGGATGATCGAGACCAGGATCATCCCTTCCGTCAGGTTGTGCAGCACCGTGTGGCTGGTGAAGTGAACCAGGTCGCTGCGATCGATAAACGGAACAATCTTCACTCCCGGAGGCAGAATATGGTCGTTCAGTTCCTCCACTTTCTTGTGGATGCCCTGCAGCGCCGTATCTGCCGCCGCGCCCTTCCGCAGCAGCACAATGCCTGACACCACATCGTCGTTATCGATGATCTTCCCATCTTCGCGATGAATCCCTTTGGCAAACTGCCCCAGCCGGATCTTCGGGCCTTGCGCAACCACGGCAATGTCCTTCACCCGCAGCGGTGTGCCGTTCTTGGTCAGGATGACCGTCTGTTCAATGTCGCGGACACGGTCGACCAATCCCACCGAACGCACGTTGATCTGCTGCAGCCCCTCCTGGATGAAGCTTCCGCCTGCGTTAGTGTTGTTGGTGGTGAGTTGTTGTTCGACTTGTGCGAGGCTCAGTCCGTAAGCGACAAGCTTGTTCGGGTCAACCCGCACCTGATATTCCCGTGTAGGCCCGCCGAAACTTGACACGTCGACAATGTCTGGTACGGCTTTGAAATTCTTTTCGACGACCCAGTCTTCAATGGACTTCAACTCCATCGCGTCATAGGCTGGATTGGTACTGCGCAGCGTGAAAAAATAAATCTGCCCGACCGGGCTCCAATCCGTGCCCATTTGTGGCACCACCCCCGGCGGCAGCGTAACCTGGCTCAGCCGCTCCAGCACCCGCTCCCGGTTCCAGTCGTTGTCCGATTCGTCGTCGAAGATCAGCTTCAGGTCAGAGAGTCCGAACAGTGAGAACGAACGCAAATGCACCACATGCGGGATCCCGTTCATCACAACCTCGAGCGGAATCGTGACCTGCTGTTCGATCTGCTCCGCCGAAATCCCCGGCCATTGCGTAATGATCTCAACGTAGTTGTCCGCAACATCGGGGTAGGCCTCAATCGGTAACCGCTTGAACGAAACAATCCCTCCGGCGAAAAGGATCAACGCCAGCGCCAGAACCAGCAGCCGGTTGCTCAATGCGAAATCGACGACGCGGCGTATCATTTATCTTTCCACCTCAATTGCTCCGCTCTACTGTTCCACCGTGTTTTGCAGCGCCAACGCGTTTGACACCACTCGATCTCCGGACTTTATCCCGGACACCACCTCCTGCGAGTTCCCGGGGAGCATCTTTCCCGTGACTACTTCCAGTCGCTTGAAGTGGCCGGCTGCGATCGGCACGTAGACCCACTCCCGGTCGTGCAGGTGCAAAATGGCAGTGGCTGGAACCGCAGCGCGACTCTCCGCCTGCTTTCCGTAGAACGTGGCCGTGACGAACATGCCGATGCGCACCTCTCCCGGATTCGGAACTTCCAGCCGGACCTTTGCTGTGCGCAGAGTGGGATCCAGAACCGACAAGATGTTATCGATCCGTCCTTTGAAGACCTTCTGGGGATACGCGTTCAGGTGAATGTCGGCGAATTCGCCTACATGCACAGCGTCGAGATCGTTTTCGTAAACGTCGCAGATGATCCACACATAAGACAAATCAGAAATCGTAAACGGATTTGGCCCAGACAGACCCTGAACCCCCGATGCATTGGTTACTTGCTGGTCGGTAATTACGCCCGAGATGGGAGCGGTTACATCGACTATCCCCGAGGGATGGTCTTTATCAATGTCGAGTGTTCGCAACTGTTCGGTCGACGCTTCCAGATCGGCCTGTGCATTTTTTGCCGCGTCCTCTGCCTGTTCGAGAGCGCTTCTGGCAACCGCACCTTTCTCGTAAAGAATCTGCTGCCGCTGCAACTGCTGCCGCGCCAGTAGTTCGTCGTTCACCGCCTTCCGGTAGATTTGGTAAGCCCCGGAAATATCGTTGCTCCGAACTCGCATCAATACTTGGCCTTTTTTCACGACATCGCCCAGCCGCGCCTTCACTTCCAGCACTCGTCCCGCAGCTAACGAAATCACGGGTACGGAGCGCGCGATATCAGGCTGTACCACTCCGGTGACGTTCAGAGCCGGGGCGGCCTTATACTCAACCGCCGTCGCCAGGGGAAATTGCTCCGGATGATCCACCTTGAAATTGTTCGAGTCCAGATCAGCCTGAACATTTGCTGGAGGCGGAGCCTCGGCCTTCGGATCTGCTTTGCCGGCGTTGCAGGCAGCCAGCAGGAACGAACACGCCGCCAGCATTAGGATCTGGGGAAAATATCTGATCTTCACTGGATCACCTCGCGTCCCACCGCCTGATTCAACTGCGCCGCCGCCGTCAAATACGATCCCACCAGGTTCACGTAACTTAATTCCACCGTGCGGTATTCCGCCTGCGCATTTAGAAAATCCAGCAGCGAAGCGCCGCCATGCTGATAAGAAAAAGTAATGGTCTCGCGCACCCGCACCGCCTGCTGCAGGTACTTCGCTTTGTAAGGCCGCAGTAGAATGAGATCGCTCTCCACCGTGGCGTAATTGGAATCAACGTCGCTCAGCACGCCCGCCTCGGCCGCATCCCGCAATCTCTCATTCCGAGTGATATCCAGCTCCGTGCGCAGCTTCTCCCCCTGGTTGCGATCAAAAATGCGCAGCGGGAAGGATGCGCTCACGCCGAGCGTATTTATTCCGAAAGGGTTATTGTTCGACGAGTTGTGGGTATACCACGCGCTCCAGATCGGATCGGTTGAACCGTTGGCCACCGCCAATTTGTGATCCGTTTTGGCTTTGTCCACGGATTCCACCGCTGCCTTTAAGTCCGGCCGGGAATCCAAAGCGATCTTCCTGAACTCATCCTGCGGCGGAAGTTGGTCGTTGAAATCGTAGACTCCGATCACGTCAAACTGCTCCAGCGGAGTTCGCGAATTCAGCATGGTGCGCAGCTGGATCTTCGCGTCTTCCAGGTCCTCCTCCGCAGTTTGCAAATCCGATTCATACTGCACTCGCTGCAGTTCCAACCGGTCAAGATCGATTTGCGCAATGTCGCCGGCGCTGTAACGGTCGCGGCTTATCTGCAACAAGTGGTCGTAATAGGCAATGTTGTCTTTTGCCAGCTGCAGCACCGCTTTGGCCTGAAGCGCCGATACAAATGCGCTGCGTAAGTTGAACAGCATGGTCCGCTGCATGTCGTCGTGGCTCGAAATCGCTATCAGCGTTCCCTTCTTCGCGCTCTCCAAACGCAGCTCCCGCTTGTGCTGCCGCTCGTGCAGATAACTAATGCTCGGCGACTCAAAAGTCCCGGCCAGGGGCCGCCACACGCCTCTGTCAGGAGCGATTTGCGTCCCGTCAACCGACAAGGTGAGGTTCGGATTCGGCCTTAGAAACGCCGTAATCTCCTGCGCCTTCGATTCATCGATATTCACCTTGTCGGCCAGCAGCGTGGGATTATCCAACTGAAATCTTTCTTTCACCTGCTCCCAGGTCCAAACCTGAGGCGGCGGCGACACTTGCGCCGCTGCCGGGAACACCGCCCCCGGCACCGTTAACATCAAGAACCACCAAAGTCTTTTCCACATAGGTACTCCGTGCAATTGCTCCCGGAATTTTTCCAACCTTCCGTAAAGACGTAACTTGTACGTCTGAGCTCGCACCATCGCCGTCGCGAGTGTGCGTATAAGCATCTGGTTTTTCCCGTAAAGATTCTCTAAAGATTCTCGAAAGACGAGGGACAATCGCTGCGAATTTATTGCTGCTGCAGATCAGCGATTCAACTAATAGAATCCGGGAACGTCGGCGAACTACCCGAGCAGAGATAAAGGAGGAGCCCGGCCTGCGTGGAGAACGCAAGCCCTCGACAGCTGCGAAACGTACGCAACACAATCCTGAAACAACCGAACGTCCAGAGCAGGAATCCAACTCCCGCTCGCCACCATGAGCGGAGTCCCCTCCACGCGATTCACCCAGCCTGAAGTCTTTTCGCTTCCCGCCTGCCGTACCGCGCGTTTGCTGACCGTCGAATCTTCCATCTCGGCCCGCATGGCATTCAGATCGTCCGTCGCCGAGATCACCGGAAACAGCAAAACCAGCGCGCATGCCAGGGCCAGTAAAAACTGCAGCGCACTCACCTTGCGCGCCAACCGCGCCCCCGCGCCACGCCGCCACAGCCAATACGCCGGCAGCGCCAACAGCAGCCACACGAGATTGAGCAACAGTTCCATCGCCGCCTATTACAAGAAACGTAACACGATGACTAATAAAAAACTTGTAATTAGTTTTTCAGATACCGAAACCTAAAGTCAATGTAACCAGGGTACCGTCCGCCAAACCCGGCACCCGGCTTCCGCCAACCGGATGCCGCCCGCTACGGCCCCACCGCCACCAGCAGCGCCGCCGGTGTTTTCATCTGCTGTTTGTAGATAGCATTCCGCTTCGCGATCTCACCGTTCACGTTCACGTACACCACATAAGATCCGTACGGCAAGTTCTCCCCAAACGGCAGCGCCATTCCTATCGTGCCTCGCTTCAAGGGAAAGTGCTGATAGCCGATCTCGGTTGCCCGGCCATCCTGCGCCACCGCTTTCACGTCGAAGGTTAAATCTACATCGTCCACCGTCGCATTCGAGACTTCGACGCTACCCTCAATACGGTTCGCATTTACGTGCGCCGGAACCTTCCACACCACCGTCAGCGCTTCCACTACCTTGATCACGAATGATTTCCGCACCGCCTGCTGCGGGTTGCCGCCATCCCTCACCACGATCACAAACTGAAATTCTCCCGCTCGTTGAGCCTCGCCCCGCAGCGCCCCGTTATCCTCCAGGATCATTCCCGGCGGCAGCTTACCCTTCTCCACGCTCCAGTGCAGCACCGGCACATAATTGCCTCGTGCATGAAAACCCGAATTGTACGGCCCGTGCGGATACGTGACCGGCATCTCCGCCGGTTCAATCACCAGTCCAGTCTGATTGTTTTCAGGTTGCCCATTATCGGATGCAGAACTCTCCGCCGAAGTTTTGTCTGGCAGAGTTTTAATCGTCGCAGGCGCGCTCTTTTGCCCCGCTGCCGCCTGCCCCATGGCCGCTGCGCTCAACGCCATAATCAGCGCGCCTGCCAGCGCAGTCCGATATTGCGCACTCCGAAATTGCGGATTCCGAAATTGAATGACCGGCAATCTGAATCCCCAGTTCATCTTTTTAACCGCGCCATGTTAACCCGCGCCCACGGGGCAGGTCGTTGTGCATTGGATGTCCAAATACGAAACTCCGCGCCCCTGCCAGAATGTAAAGATATATATAACTTGCGCGGCCCTCCCTATTTTTATAACGCCCCGCTACTTATTGAAATGATACGGGTTGGAATGATACGGGTTAAAAGAATAATTCGTGTGCTAACCTCAAACCAAAGTGCCACGATTTCCAGATTCAATTTCTGCCAGGGGGATGTTATGTCAGTACGTAAAGGGATCGCTCCGCTCCTCGCTCTCACCATGCTTGCCTTTCTAGTTGCCTGCGGCGGCAGTAGTTCGCCCAAAGTCGTACCGCCTCCCGGCGGCGGCTTCAACAACACCAGCCTGAACGGCACCTACGTGTTCTCAACGTCAGGTGTGGACGCCAGTGGATTCTTCACGACCATCGTTGGCTCCTTCACCGCCCAAGGCGGCAGCATTTCGGGAGGGACGCTCGACCTCGTCAGCGCAGACCCCAATGTTCTCGTCAACCCTAACGTGCCGATCACTAGCTCAACTTATAGAATCACGGCGGATGGCCGGGGGCAGACTACTCTTAACGCTTCGATCGGGCCCATTGGCTTGGATTTTGTTCTGACCTCGACCTCGCACGGCCTGATTACCGAATTTGACGCTAACGGTACCGGTAGCGGAACCATTGACCTGCAGTCCAATGCGATCGCCCAAACAGCGATCACCGCACTTTCCTTCAGTCTTACGGGAACAGGTCCTGGCCCATCGTACTCACCCTCTGCCACAGTAGGTTCGGTTACTTTAAACGCTTCGGGCGGCGTGACGGCCGGAATCCAGGACTCGCAAGCTACAACTGGCCAGTCCATCGGAACAACCTCCTTTATCACTGTCGGGACCGGCACGACCCCAGGAACAGCCCAACTCATTACTACCGGCACCTATAAGTTCGACGTTTACGCGATTGATAGCACACACCTGAAATTTATCGAGACCGATGGTTTGCTTTTTACTTCCGGCGATGCATACACTCCGGCAACTTCTATCCCCTCGGGTACGCTCGCTTTCACCATGTCGGGATTCGACACGACCAGTAACCCTTTGGCTCTTGGCGGTTTGTTGCCTGCGAGTTCAACCGGTACGATTACGGCGGGTCTTGAGGACTATAACGATGGTGGCAATGTAAACCAGGTCACCACTGTCGCCGGCAGCTTTGCCGCCCTTTCCGGTGGACGCTCGGTGCTGACCCTCAACAACTTCGTAAACGGTGCCGCCAGCGACCTTCCTGGCTCCTACACATTCGCCGCCTATCCTATTACTTCCAACGGTGTCACGGGTATCCAACTCCTGGAGATCGATGGCCTCGGCGTCACAACCGGATCAGCTTTCCTCCAGTCCTCTGTATCTCTCGGCGCATCCCAGGGATACGGCCTGAATCTCTCCGCCGTCAACTCCGGAAACGGTTCGGGCGCTTTCGAGGAAGATGATATCGCCCAGTTCACTACGACCAGCAGCGGTTTTAGCGGAATTGTCGATATCAACGACGAGGGCAACACAAACTTCGATCAGGCTCTAAGCGGTAGTCTCACGGCTCCGGACAGCACCGGCAGGGGCACAGCCACCACTACCGAACACGGCAACGCCTTCATCAGCTATGCCTTCTATGTCGTGAACAGCTCAACCATTCTTTTCCTCGAGACCGATACCAATCAAATCGGAGCGGGGATATTCGAACTTCAGAATGCTTCTGCCTCCCCGGGGGCAGAACCGGGCATCGTAACGCTCCGACCGGCGCCCCAGGCGCATGCCCTCAGACGCAAGTGAATTGACTTGCCAGTCCACCAAGGGCGCGGCTCTCAAGCCGCGCCCTTGTTCGTTGCGTTAAACACAAGATTCGTATCGGGGCACGCCTTCAGGCGTGCCGAGTCCGCCTCACCCCTCACCCTCGTGACCTTAGTTACCTTTAACGAATGACCCTTCTTGCCGCACAATCCCATTAGACCTTTGCAACGTTTGGAGACCAAGCTTGCTCTATCAACGCATTCTGCGCATTTCCTTCTTCCTGCTCGTCAGCGCTTCGCTAGCGTCGGCGCGCGATCTCGCGCTGGTCTCCAATAAATCTAACGCCGTGGCCGGCATCACCGTCCCCGATCTGATCAAGGTTTGCAAGGCGCAAAACAATCGATGGCCGGATGGCAAGCCCATCACCTTCATCATGCGCTCCCCATCTGCGCCGGAAATGAAGTTAGTTTTGCAAAAGGTCTACGACATGCCCGAGAGCGAAGTCAACGGCCTGATCGTCACCTCCAATCACGGACGTCCCAACCACCCCGCAATCCTGGTCGTCGCCTCCGATGAAGAACTTGTCAACAAGGTCGCAAACCTCCCCGGCGCGATCGGTGTCGTAGATGTCTATTCGATTAATAGCAGTGTCGCGGTCGTAAAGATCGCAGGCAAACTCCCCCTGGAACCCGGATACTTGTTGCACGGAAACTAGAGCGGTCCGGACCTCGGCGTTGAAAGAGCACGGCTTCAGCCGTGCCGCGGCGGGCTCGATGAGGATGCGGGCTTTAGCCCCTGAGGGACGTTAAGCCAGGAAACTTAAAATGCCGGCACCTGCAAAAAAACTCGCGTCCGATAAATCTGCCGGTGCCAACGGCCGCCGTTACCCGCGCTTTGCCATCGACGCCCGCATGCAGGTCCGCATGTTTCAAGCCGGAGAATTCCAAAATTGTTGGGGACGCACCACCGAACTCGGACAGGACGGCATCGGCGCTACGCTCACTGGCGAACTCGAAACCGGCGAAATCGTTTCTCTCGATATTCCTCTGCCTCTCAGTCCCTACCCGCTGAAGGTTCGCGCCGTCGTCCGTTACCGCGACGGCCTCCGCTACGGCTTCGAGTTCCTCACCCTCAACGACGCCCAGCGCGAAATAATCCGCCGCGTCTGCGAAGTCCTCGCCACCAAATCCTGATCCACTCACATTCGGCAATTTGCGATTGCATAATGCGGTAATTCGAAAAAACTCAACCACCATTCTGATTTTCAATCTCCAATTGCCAAATCACAAAATCACCAAATTACCAGCGGTAGGGTCAATGAGCGTAATCGCGCTTTATCAACAACAACGTTGAAGAACACCGATTGTGCCCATAATCGCTATAGTGGCGAAGATCAAGAATACGATACCCATGAATCGCAGGTAAACACGGAAGCTGGGCCGCTGCAGCCAGTTCATGAAGGGATTCGGAAATAGCGACTGTTTGTTTATTCGCACCGCAAGATCTTGAATTGCGGCGGGTCGAAGCAGGCAGCTTGCGCCTACTGCCGCGATGGCCAGAATAAGAGCAAACTCAACTATTTTCACGATTCGAAAGTCTACGCTTTAGGGCATCACCCTTTCAATGACTACTGCTAACAGGCCTTAGCGCTCATTGACGGATCTTGAGTGTAACCGGGATTTTTCGCCACTCTAATGCGAACTGGTTGCGGTCTGTCGACAGCGGACTTGCTCATGTCGTTCAGGCGGCATGATCCCGCGCTGCGGAATCTGCATGCGGAGTTCAACCTTCGGATATTCGGGTGCAATCTCCACGGTGCAAGAAGTTGCGGCAAGGTCCGTGACACATGGAAGTGATGAACCAACGTCCGAGTTCGAGCAGACGATGTACTTTCCCACGGTGATCGGGTCGAGTTGAAACTCTCCGACACCATTTGTCAGCATGCTCGACTCAACAATCGGGCAGGTTTCATGGCACGACCAAAAGACCATAACGGCGACGTGTCGAGCGGGTTCTCCATTGCGATCAATGAGGACCACGCGAAGCGTCCCGCGCTTTCCATCCCCATGAAGAAGGACTCCGGGTGCGTTTTCGGCAGATTTCTGGCCAGAGGCGCCGAGGCTTAACACTAGCAACCCGGCAAACATCAGAGCTTTCATTGGTTGGATGATACAAACGCGGAACAACTGTTGTAAACAGATGGGATGAGAAGGCCGGTCTCCGGACGGGATGCTGTACGCTCCCAAGTTATCGACGTGCTCAAGGCACAGATAAAAAGGAGACCGGCAATGAAAAAGATTAGCACCGCGGCAGTGACG
>JABCZI010000008.1 GCA_013289765.1 Acidobacteriota bacterium | reverse complement strand
GAAACCAATCGCTCCTCGATAGTGCGGATGGAAGCATGGCGACAGCGGCCACTCGGCGGGAGAACAAAACCTTGTTCAATGAAGCCAATGAAGAATCGACTTGACTCCGACCGGCCTTCTCATGGAAGGCCATTACACTCATAATCTCTTCAGAAAAGCATTGGCCCGCCGCAACTCCGGAAATAACTTCTCCTCCGCATGAAACTCCGCGGAGTGCACGCACCGCCGGCTTCCCCGCAATCTTACCGGATGCTTCAAGTGCAGCATCTCGTGGTACACGATGTATTCCACCGCGTAGCGCGGGACCAGAAACTGATCAAAGATGCGGCTGATCACAATCGCATTGTGCGCCGGATCATAATGCCCCAGAATGCGCCGTGTCTTGCTCGGACTCCAACTCATGCGCGGCCGCCCCAGCAATCCATGAAAGAATCGCCGGTTCAGATCCTCGAAAACTTCATCCAGGTCGTAAATGCGGCCCTTCGGCGAATGCAGTTGCTTGCGTCCGCGCATTTGCCGCACCAGGTGCGCCTTATTTACGACTTCATGGCTGCCCACATATTTTCGATAACGCGCCGCGTGGGCGCGATCAATTGGTTTGCGGTACATCTTGGCCAGCAGAATGTGGGCGATGGCTCGCACCACCGTGTCCGGCGCGCCTTCCAGCAGATCAGACAGTCTGACCAGCAGTCTGCCCTCGCGCAGTCGAATCGTATTATTTACGTTTGCGAAAGCAAAAAACTCCACCTTCAGCTCAGGCGCAGCCGTGCCCGGACGCAACTGCCGGTGCTCATCATGGAAAATGTTGAGGAGTCCCTCACGCACAGTGAACCCAGATTAGCATGTCAGATTGGCACGGGCAGATTAGCAGAGGGGATACTTTATGATGGACAGCCGCCCCCGGCACTCAATCGAGCGAGGATCGCCGCTTTTTCTCGCTCCTAGCAATCTCACCAAGACCATCACTCAGGCTTACTCGCGGAAGGCTTCGAGTAAGATCTCTTCCCATGCTTGCTAGCTTCTTCTTGCTCAGCCAGCAGCTTGCGATGATCTTCAATCGAAGTGTCAATGGTATCGAGCGCACTGCTCAAAACAAATTCATACTTCTTCGCTTCTTCCGGAGGCGTGTTCGCTGCATCCTTCAACGCGCGCAACTTGGCCTCAAACTCAGTGTCGGCATCGATAATCAGCTTCAACGGCTTGCGAATGTCGTTCTTCCGATCGACGTAAGTGTCGATATTGTCGTTCAATTCGTCATAGATCAGCAGAAAGTCATCCAGCCGGTCATGCGTTTCTTGTGCGCGATCCTTTATTTTAGGATCACTGCGCATCTGTTCGAGCGCGACCAGCCGGGCCCTGGCAAACTTCAGGTAAAGCGCCAGCCGCTGCTGCGGCTCCCAACTGGCATCGCGGATCTGATCAATTTCCGCCGAGGTAAAAGGATCGTGGTGACTCTGCGCCCAAGCCGGCGTCAGCATCAAAATCAGGCCCATCACATGAAATCCAAATGAGCGCGCCGTCATTTCTTACCTCTCGGAAACATTGCCGCCAGCAAATCGTCACGCACCTGCTCCAGCCGGTCGATCGTCTTCTGCATTTGCTCCTGCTCCTCGCGTGAAACGGTGTGCTTCATGTCTCCCAGTTTGCGGGCCATCTTGCGGATCGCGATCTCGCTTTGTTTTTCGTGCTTGTGCGATTGGATGGCGGAATCCCGATCCAACTCGGCAAAGGCAACCACATCCGCCAGTGCCGACTGCCCCTTTTCGATTTCACCGGCTAAGTAATATTTCCGAGCTGCATCCAGTTGCAGCTCGGCGATGCGAAGGCATAACGGCGGACGATCCCCCACGCCCAGGCGCGCGACCCGCGCCTTGAGCTCCTCGACCGTCTCCTGATTGCCGCTGCCCAGCGCGAAAGGCGCTGCCAGCAGGCACATCATCAGACCCACAACCGATGCGCGCCCCATGCCTGAAGGTCCCATGCCCTATACCGTTCCCCCGACCGCGGCCTATTTCTTCGGCTCAATGGCAATCAGCCGATGCTTCGCCTGCCACTCCTGATCAGGATACTTCCCCTTGGCGCTGCTGAGGAAGAGGCGATAGTTGGCCGCGGCGTGCTTGAAGTCGTGCAGGTGATCGTACGCAGATGCCCTCATAAAATATGTAATAGCGGCCTCCGGCAGAAATTTAGCGCGGGCATCCAGCGCGCGAACCGCCAGCGCATAATTTTTGTTCTCCCCAGCGGCAAATGCCAGCCCACCATACGCTTCTCCAAGATCGGGCTTGAGTTTTACCGCATCGATAAACTGCTTCTCGGCCTCCGGAAATTTCTTCTGCGCTAACAGTGCCTCGCCAAGCCGCCGGTGAAGTTCGGCATCGTTCGAATGAGCCACAAGCAGCGTGCGGTAAGCCGTCTCGGCCAAGTCGTTCTTTCCGCTGCTCGCATACAAATCTGCCAGCTCGCGCTGCACGGCTTCATCGCCCGGCGCCAGCTTGATTCCCAAGTGCAGTTCCGCGGCAGCCGCGTCAGTCTTGCCCTCGGCGGCAAGCACTCGTCCCAACTGCACGTGGAGCTGCGCAGAGTCTGTATGTTCCGCCAACAGCTTTCGCAGATAGTCTTCCGCTTCCGGAAAACGTCGTCCCCGCACGTAGATATTCGCCAGCCCCGTAACTGCGTCGGTTGCTCCTGGGTCCAGGGCAAGGGCTTGCTTGTACTCTTCCTCGGCCTCGGCGAACTTATTCTCTTGCTCGAGAATTTCCCCCGAATAAAGATGCGGATCGGCCTCCTTAGGCTGAATAGCCGCCGCCTGATGGTACGCGGCCAACGCTTCCTCAGGCCTCGATTTCTCAATCGCCTGCGCCAGCGAAAGCCATGCCCGGTACTGCCCCTCAGCCGCATGACTGGTGGCTTTGAGCCGGGTCGCAGCTCGCAGAAAGACTTCCGCATCGGGCTGCCCCGTCTTGGCGAGTTGCAGTCCAAGATTCAGATTCGATTCGAAGACATCCGGCTTCGCGGCAACGGATTTCCGATAAGCCGCGATCGATTCGTTCACTTTGCCCAAAGCATTTTCCACAAATCCAAGATCGAACCATGCCACATAACTCGCGGAGTCTTTTTCAACCGACTTCCGGAGAAGTGCCTCGGCAACAACGTATTCTCGCTTTTCGATCGCCTCTTCCGCGCGCGCAAGGTCGGGAGACTGAGTTACGGAATCCTCAACTGGAACCTGAATGCGATGAGTGGACCGGCGAGAGCTCGACTCTTTTCCAGGTGGCTCATTCTGGGTGGCAGGCAACTCTCTCCCGGCGGGCCGCGACGCCTCAGACTTCGACTCCGTTGGACTGGAACCGGCAGGCGGACTCGCATCCTGTGCAAACACGCACCCGGTCACTATCAATAACAGCGCGAGGATTCTATCTGCGCCCATTGGAACGCGCCGCTCCGTTACCGTCGCTTTTGTTTTGACCGTTCAGCAGATGAGCCAGATATTTCCCGGTGTAGGAGCCGGGCAATTTTGCGATCGCTTCCGGCGGACCCGCGCCTACAATCTTTCCGCCGCGCGCCCCGCCTTCCGGTCCCAGGTCGATCACCCAGTCCGCCGTCTTGATCACTTCCAAATTGTGTTCGATCACAAGGATGGAACCACCCACATCGATAAGACGGCGGAAGGCCGCCAGAAGTTTGCTCACGTCATCAAAATGAAGTCCCGTGGTGGGCTCGTCAAAAATGTAAAGCAGACGACGCCGTCGGCGTCCTTCGTCCGGCTTCGCGGAACTCGGCCGCCCACTTTCCCGCGTCGCCGGTTGCAGATGCGCCGCCAGCTTCATGCGTTGGGCTTCGCCTCCTGATAAAGTCGTGGCCGACTGCCCCAGCCGTAAATATCCCAACCCAACTTCTTCCAGCACCCGGAGCTTCTCGCTGATCTTCGGTACTTCCGCAAAAAACTTAAGCGCTTCCTTCACTGTAAGGTTCAACACCTCGTGAATATTCTTGCCCCGGTAGCGAACCTCAAGCACCTGCGCTTTGTAGCGTGTACCTTTGCATTCCTCACAGATCAGTTCAACGTCGGCGAGAAACTGCATTTCAACGGTAACCGTGCCATCGCCCTGGCAAGTCTCGCAGCGCCCGCCCGGAATATTGAAAGAAAAGTGCCCGGAAGTGAACCCGCGCTTCTTGGCCTCAGGCAGCGCCGCGAAAAGATCACGGATCGCATCAAACGCCTTGATATAAGTTACCGGATTTGACCGCGGCGTCCGCCCGATCGGAGATTGATCGACCAGCACCACTTCGTCGATGAACTCATCTCCCTCCAAACTTTCCCATGTGGCCGCGCCCCGCTCCGAACCGTTGGTCTGCTGTTTCTTGGCTTCACCGAGAGCTCGATACAAAACCTGATGCAGCAACGTGGATTTCCCGGAACCCGAAACTCCCGTAATTGCCACCAGCATATTCAACGGAATGCAAATGTCGATTCCTTTGAGATTGTTGGCTTGTATCCCGGTCATCTTGATCTGCTGCGGCCCCGGCTGCCGCCGCACAACGGGTATTTGAATCCGCAAATCGTCAGCCAAATAACGGCCCGTAAGCGAGGCCGGATTTCGCAAAATCTCTTCGTAAGTTCCCGCAGCCACCAGCTTGCCGCCGTTCTCTCCCGCTCCCGGACCGAGATCGAGAATTCGATCTGCCGTTCGCATAATGTCTGGATCGTGTTCCACCACCAGGATCGTGTTTCCCAGATCGCGCAAGTCTTGCAATATTTTGATCAGCCGGTGGGTGTCGCGGCTGTGCAATCCAATCGAGGGCTCGTCCAGCACGTAGAGCGTTCCTACGAGCCTTGATCCCAGCGAAGTGGCAAGCTGAATACGCTGCGCCTCGCCTCCGGAAAGCGTCGAAGACAATCGGTCGAGCGTTAAATACTCCAATCCCACATCATTTAAGAATCGCAAGCGCTCGCGGATCTCCTCGAGTAGCCGCTGCGCAATCTCCGCTTCTTCCGGACTGAGCTTGACTCCGGCAAAGAATTTCGCCACCTCCTCCACCGTCATCGAGCAAACTTCACAAATGTTCCGCCCATCGATCTTCACTTGCCGCGCTTCCACCCGCAGCCGCGCCCCGCGACAATCCAGGCAAGTGGAGTAGCCCCGGTAACGGCTCAAAAATACGCGGACGTGCAACTTATATTTCTTACGCTCCAGGTACTGAAAAAACCCGCGCACCCCCAGAAACTTATCGTCGCCATCCAGAATCAATTCCTGCTGCTCGCTACTCAGCTCCGCCCAAGGCACGTCCAACGGGACGTTTTCCTGTTTGGCAAACCGCTTCATCTCAGTGAATAGCGGCCGGTATTTCGGCTTATTCCAGGGATCGATGGCGCCTTCGCCCAGGGATTTCGTTTTGTTGGGAATCACCAAGTCCATATCGAAATCAATCGTGTTGCCAAATCCCTGGCAACGCGCGCACGCCCCGTAAGGATTGTTAAACGAAAACAATCGCGGCTCTGGCTCCTCATAGCGCAAATGGCAATTCTTGCACTCGAAACGCTGAGCAAACCGCAACTGTCGCGCCGGTTGACTGTCGTGCGGAGGCAGATCGAAAATCACCTCGCCCGCTTCCCTGTACGCGGTTTCAACCGCATCTACAATGCGCGTCCGTGACTCGGCCGATACCGTTAGCCGGTCTACCAGCACATACACTGGCTGATCGAAGCGAAGATCAAGAAGCGATTCCGGAGTAGAGAACTCAACCACCTGTCCCGACTGATACAGCCGATTAAACCCGCCCTTACGCAAGTCGAATAGACGAGTATTCAACTGCTCCGTCAAACCCGAATCCGCCGCAACTGCCTTCTTCGACTTGCGTCCCCGCGCTTTCTTCTCCGGCTCCGGCGCCGCAGCAGATGCCGGCTGCAAAGGAAAAACAACTTGCACCCGCGTATTCGGATCGAGTGCAAGCACAGCGTCCGCGATCTCATCGACCGTATCTTTCTTTACTTCCTGCCCGCAGTTCGCGCAGTAAGTCCGCCCCACCCGCGCAAACAACAATCGCAGGTAATCGTAGATTTCCGTTGCCGTCGCCACGGTTGACCGCGGATTGCGCGTGGAGTTCTTCTGCTTGATCGCCACCGCTGGAGCGATGCCGTCAATCGAATCGGCGTCCGGCTTTTCGATGCGCTCCAGAAACTGCCGCGCATACGCTGACAGCGACTCCACATACCGCCGCTGTCCCTCCGCATAAATCGTGTCGAATGCGAGCGAGGATTTCCCCGAGCCCGACACCCCCGTAACCACCGTCAGAGTATTGTGTGGAACTTCAAAATCAATATTCTTGAGATTATGGACCCGGGCCCCGCGGACAATGATGCTTTCGATAGCTAATGAGGTCGACATCGAGTAAGTGATCCGGCACCAATCCCGCCAGGAGTGCGCCCAGCGCCCTCAGCGGCCAATGCCGAATCCTCTATTATAAAGGAGAGTTGAAGCAGGCAACTGCCGCTATCGTGATGCGTGTAAATCGCGTCACGTCAGCCGAAGCGCTGAGAGAATGCAGCCACAGCTTGCCAACCTTGTCGAAGAGGCGCAAGCCGTGAGTATGATTGCCTGGAATTAACGAGCCCCGAAGGGGCGGCTTGGGACTCAACTTCAGACAAAGCCTAATCCTGCTCCCGGTCCCGCTTCTTCCCATACCGGAAAGCCAATCCAACCCCCAGCAACATAAACCCCACCGGAGGAATCAACAGCACCAGCACCGCCCGGTTCAACGCCTGCTGACCTTCTTTCGGCGTGCTGCGTGCGTTCGCATTGCACATCGCACAACCCTGGCCGAACGCTGGAACCGTGCAAACGCAAACCACTGCGATCATCGCCACAATTCGAATTCTGTCCAAAATAAATTTCATCGCGTCACTTCACGCCCAGCCGCAGGACCCGCCCCGCATCCGGGAAAAAGAAGAAGTACATAATCACGAAGCATCCCACCACTGAGATAACGATCATCCACCGCATGATCGGCTTCTCGAATTTCAAATGCATGAAATATCCAATGATCAGCGCGGACTTGATCACCGACAGTACCAGCAGCACTTCCAGCATGCGCACCGGCTCGAAGATCTGCCGGTAACCCAGCCAGACCTCAACCGCCGTCAGAAACAGCAATGCTCCCCATACCCAGAAATATTGCGCTTTGCTGTCGTCGTGTTTCGCCACGTCATGCATCGTGTTCCCCTTTTACAATGCTTGTCATCCTGAGCGCGTTCTCTGCGCGAAGGACCTATGCAACTCGCCTCACTAAGGCCCTAGATTTTCGTCGACATCAAATACACGAGCGGGAAAATAAACATCCACACTAGGTCGACAAAATGCCAGTACAGCCCAGACACTTCAACATCGTGCGCGTCGTAGTCTTTGGGCTTCAAGAAAAGAATAATAGCCGACACAATCAGGCCGAGTAGCAGCGCATGGACGGCGTAATGAAAAACATTGTCCGCTGGAATTGCCAGGAACGCGCCCAGCCAGATAACGCCCAGGATGGGCAGGAACCACTTCCTCAGCGCCACCACGCCTAGATAAATTACACCAATCGTGACGTGCAACATATGCATCGCCGTCAGGCCAAAAAATGTCGCAGCGAACTGAGGCACGCCCGACGATATCGTGGCAAAATCCCCCGCCCCCTGCCCGGCAGGCTT
Organism: Acidobacteriota bacterium; assembly: GCA_013289765.1. Lineage (GTDB taxonomy): Bacteria > Acidobacteriota > Terriglobia > Terriglobales > Acidobacteriaceae > Sulfotelmatobacter. The sequence goes on along the minus strand of JABCZI010000008.1, from coordinate 287,898 downwards.
CGGAAATCCCGGTATCGTCAGCCCCTCATGGATTAATTTTGTCCATTCCATGCCATGCAACACGATGAACGCCGTACCGAACGCCATGGTCGCCAGCAGCCAGTTTCGCGTCCACGTCCGGTCGTTCCGTTGCGCCGCGAACACCGCCATCACCATCGTTAGCGAACTCGAGAGCAGGCACGCCGTCATCACCGTCGCATTGATGATGCTGTCCTTGCCAAACGGCGTCGGCCAAACCGTATAAATTCGGTTATAGCTGAAGGCGAAAAGCAGAGCCCCGAACGTCAGCGAGTCCGAAGCCAAAAACAGCCACATGCCCACCTTTTTGGAATAAGCTCCAAACAGCGGCGCTTCGAACTCGTCCGCTGCGCCGTGCGCCGCAGCGACGCTATGTTGCAGAGTGGCATCAGCCATTCCCGAATTCCCCTTTCAAGTATCGCGAAACGCTATCGCACAAACGCTAACAGAGCAAAAATGTAAATCCACAGGAGCGCCATAAAATGCCAATACCATGCTGTAACATCCACGACAATCCGCTGTCCCTCGATTGGCCGGTGCAGCAGGGAAGTCGTCCCTGCCCACAGCAAGGCCATAACTCCTCCAGCCAAATGCACCGCATGCGCCGCTGTCAGTAAATAAATGAACGAGCTGTCGGGATTCGTATTCACGAAGAACCCGCGAGCTCTCAATTCGCCCCAAGCCATCCACTGTCCAATCAAAAATCCAAATCCCAAAACCACCGTCACACTCAGCCAGGGAAAAGTTTTCTCGTCCCCCAGCGAAATCCCGGGAATCGACCGCACCGGCGCCAGAGCCGCACTCCGGGCAATATTCCGGCGAGCCTTCTCCATCGTCAAGCTGCTGATCAAAAGCAACACTGTATTAATCGCGAGCAGCAGCCAAGGCAATTGCACCGATCCCCAGTCGCGAAAATAAGTTCGCGACGAATCGTCAAAAGTCGGTAGCCCACGCCGCACAACATAAGCGCTGGTCAACGAAACAAATACCATGCTGACAGTCGCAATCGCGCAGATCAGCCCCAGCCGCGCCCTTCGCAACCGCCCGCTGTAGTCCGGCAAATTCGAATCGGGATATCTCCCATCATCGCCGCCGCCCTTCGGAGGCCGCGGCACTCCTCCGCCGCCACCCAACTGACTAACCGGACTGTTTGGAACGTAAGTCGCCATAATTACTCAGATGCCGAACCAACCACCACCGTATTCGCGGACTTAGCACTTCGACGGCTTAGTTCCACATTTATTCGGCGCATTGCTTCAGCGGTTTTTGGGTGGCGCAGCGCTTGAGCGCTGCGATCCCTATCCATTCTCTCGCCGGCTTCAGCCGCTGAGGTCCCCGCCTAATGCCCCGTCCCCGTCGCAGGATCCGTCTGCATAACATAATCCCGTGCAGCCCCCGGCACTCCATACTCATACGGCCCGTTATGTACGACCGGCGTCACCCCGCCGAAATTGTCATGCGGTGGAGGCGTGGCGGTCGTCCACTCCAGTGTCGTTGCTTCCCACGGATTGTCACTCGCCTTCGGTCCCTTGAAAATGCTCCAGAACAGATTGATCACGAAAATAAACTGCGCCGCAATGGTGATGATCGCCGCGTAAGTCATGAACTGATGCAGCGGCATCAGCTTCTGCAAGTACGCCACTTCCGTATACTGCGAATACCGCCGCGTTCCGCCCGCAATGCCCAGATAGTGCATCGGCATGAAGATTGCGTAAGTCCCGGCCAGAGTAAGGAAGAAATGAATTCTTCCCCACGTCTCGTTCATCATCCGGCCAAACATTTTCGGCACCCAATAATAAGTCGCCGCAAACATTCCAAAGATCGCTGCCACGCCCATGATCAGGTGAAAGTGTCCGACCACAAAATAAGTATCGTGCAACTGAATGTCGAGCACCGGCTGCGCCAGAAAAGGCCCGCTCAATCCACCCGAAACAAAAAGAGAAACGAAGCCAATCGCATACAGCATCGGAGTCTGAAATCGAATCCGCGCTTTATACATGGTCCCCAGCCAATTAAATGTCTTGATCGCCGACGGCACGCCAATGCACATGGTCAGCAGCGAAAACGCAAAAGCCGAATACGGGCTCATGCCGCTCATGAACATGTGATGGCCCCACACCATGAATCCGAAAAAGCCAATGGCGAGCATGGCGTAGACCATTGCCTTATAGCCAAAGATCGGTTTGCGCGAGAACGTCGATAAAATCTGCGAGGCCACGCCCATCCCTGGCAGAATCGCGATGTAGACCTCTGGATGTCCAAAGAACCAGAACAGATGTTGCCACAATAGCGGCGACCCGCCCTTGTGACCCATAATCTGCCCGTTCACCACCACCAGCGGCACATAAAAACTCGTGCCCAGGTTGCGATCCATCAGCAGTAAAATTCCCGCCGAGAGCAGCACTCCAAACGCCAACAATCCTAAAATCGCCGTAATAAACCACGACCACACTGTTAGCGGCATGCGCATCATGGTCATGCCCTTGGCCCGCATGTCGAGCGTAGTCGTCAGAAAATTCAGCGCGCCCATCAGCGACGCTAAACAGAAAATCGCGATGCTCGTGATCCACAAATCCGCGCCCAGCCCTTCGCCCGGCCCCGCAGATTGCAATGCGCTCAGCGGCGGATATCCCGTCCACCCATGCAGTGGAGCTCCACCACTCACAAAGAACGCCGCGATGATTACTACAAACGCCACAAACGTCGTCCAGAACGACATCATATTCAGCACCGGAAACGCCATATCCGGCGCTCCAATCTGAATCGGCAAAAAATAATTTCCAAAGCCACCCTGTGGCGCCGTGGTCAGCACGAAGAACACCATGATCGTGCCGTGCATGGTCAGCAGGCTGAGATAAGTTTCCGGCTTGATTTCGCCCACCAGTGGCAAACTCACGCCCGGCCACAACAAGTGGATGCGCATCAGCAGCGACAAAAACATCCCCACCCACACCGCCGTGAGCGCCAGAAAGAAATACTGAATACCTATAACTTTGTGATCCAGGCTAAAAATATATTTGCGGATGAACCCCTGAGGAGCGTGCGCGTGAACGGTAACCGATGTTGCCATGTTATTGTTTCTCCGCCTCCCGTGCCGCCAGCCATTTATCGAAATCTCCCTGGCTGACGACGTGTACCATGCCGTGCATCTTGTAATGACCGAGCCCGCACAGCTCGGCGCAAGCAATCTCATACTCGCCAATCGCCGTCGGAGTAAAGTGCATATGAATATTCAAGCCCGGCACCGCGTCCTGCTTGAATCGCAGGTTGGGCACAAAGAAGCTGTGAATCACATCCACCGCCCGCAAGCTTACGTCCACCTCGCGGTCCACCGGCAAGAACATCGTTCCTGTAACCACATCATCTTTCGCTGCGGGATCGGAAGTGTTCAGGCCTACCGCCGCCTCGCCTCCAGCCGAAGGATCCATTAGCTTGACGCTGGTCGCACCGTATTTTCCGTCCGGCCCCGGATAGCGGAAGTACCAGGCAAACTGCATGCCCGTGACTTCCACCTGCACCGCGCCCGGCCCCGCCTGATCGAAGCGCTGGCTCGCCCACACGCGGCTGCCCATCAGATTTAATCCCACGAACAGAACCGTGGTCAGCACGGTCCAGACCACTTCAAGGTTCACATTGCCGTGCGAGTATTTAACCGGAGGGGAGGAGGGTTGTTCGCGATATCTCCACGCGAAGTAGCCCAAGGAGAGTTGCGCCGCCAGGAAAACAATTCCCATCAGCACAAACGTGAGTGCGAATTGTCCGTCGATAAATCCCGTGGCCGCTGAGGCTCCAACCGGCAGCCACCAGGTCTTGGCGACAAAAAAATATGTGCTGATTAGAGTAATCAGCCAGATAACGACCAGTAACGCGAGGCCCATTCCCTAGTCCTCCCGGACGAAAACGAATCTTCCTCGGCGAATTGCCGCGCCCAATAGCGCAAAGCAACAGTCGGCGGCGAGTTTACCACAGCCGCTTGAGGATATTGCAATCGAGTTTTCTGAAAAGAAATCAGCCACGGATTTTCGCGGATTCTCACGGATAAAACGAAACGAAATTAAATTCCATTCGTAATCGATCTACCCAGTGTTCCCCCGTGTCCCCTGTGTTAAACATTTTGCCATTTCCGCTCTGATCCATGCTGCCCTCAAATCCGCAAACACAAACTGATCGCGAACCACTATCTCTCCAACAGAAACCGCCACCTCCGCACCCAGCATCGGCCCGGCATAAACAAAAGAATGAAACTCCCCGCGCTCCCCACACGGATCGACGCCCTCGGGAAGATCCGCAAGCAATGCCTGATCGAACTCGCGCCCCACAAACGACCGATCAAGTTTCTCCGTGTCGACGCAAGTCAACTTGGCTCGCACCCCCGACACAATCATTTCCTGCGCCAACGTCCGAGTTGGCAGCCCCCAAACCGGAAAGATTGGTTCCAGCCCCGTACCTTTCATCTGCTTCACCCTGTACTCGCGCACGTCTTCCAGAAATAAATCTCCAAACGCAATTCCTGCAATCCCTTCACCCACCGCCTTCGCGCAAGCTCCTGACATAAGCGACTCATATTTTTCGTTGGAACACGGCCACGGCAGGGGTACGCTCCAGAGAGAAAGCCCTGCTGCCGCAGCCTGACGTTCAACCAGTTCGCGCCGCACCGCATGCATGGCAACCCGGTCCGCCTCTTCATTAAACGTAGTCAACAATCCCACGACCTCATACTCCCCCCGCTGCCGCAGAACGTGCAGAGACCAGGCACTATCCTTCCCGCTACTCCAAGACAGAAGAATTCGCTTCATCGAACGCTTCTCATCGATCTACCCTGTGGTCCCACGCGTCTTCCTTGATAAAGATTTTGCTTCTTCTTAAAATCCGTGAGATCCGTGCAAATCCGTGGCAAGTTTTATTTATCCTTCCACTCCGGCACCCTCCCCGGAGTCCACGGCGCACCCGCAGCCTCGATATCTTTCTCCAGCTTCACCAAATCCACCTCAACCAAGCCATGAAGTTTCCCCAGGAGTTCCCCAAATTCCCCAGCCGCCACGTTGTAATCATCGACATGAGTCTGCGTCGGCTTCGCTAGCGAGAATCGCTCACCCTCCAGAATGGTATTGACCCGCTCGTTAATCGATGACGGCACCGGCTCATTCCGCTTCTGCAATTCCGTGTCTCCGCGCAACATTCGAAGAATTTCGCGATCCCGTTGCTCAATCGAATCTGCCGCTGCAGCCAACTGTTTTTCCGCAGCCGGAGTTTCCCGCAAAGCTTTCCGAATTTCCTTCAACCGCGTCTCCACTTCCTCGCCCGTATGCACCCCGCCAGATACCGCTCGATATAAACGAGCCACCTTGCGCTGGAACTCCTCCTGCGCCGCCCGGTCCGCGGCACTCACCGCACCCGTACCATCCAGCGCTACCTTAAAATTCTGCGCTCCACCCAACTCCGCAATCGCTCCATCCACTTTCTGAAACATGCGTACCGAATAATTCCCCGAAATCACCAGCGGCCCCTTCGATCCCGCCGCAGGAAAATCTTCTCCCTCTTCCATATGCTCATGTAGCGACGGCGCCGGATACCGCAAGTCCCACGCCACTCGCTGAAACCCCGCATCAGTACTGCCGTCCACGCGTCGAATCGCCGCTCCCGATTCGTCATAAACCACAAAATAAACTTCAGGCTTCGTCTCCTCCGCCTCAGCCCGCAATTCATCGTTCGTCGGATAAGCCAGCGTCTGGTTCTTCTTCGCTGCTTCTTTCTCCGCCTCCTGCCGCTTTTCCTTCTTCGTCTTCAACTTCTCTTTCAAGTAAGCCGTGAACACCGCCCCGTAGGGAGGATTCTCCGCCGTATAAAATGCGTCGCCCTGATACCCCTTCTTCGGTCCCCCCAGCGGATGCCGCTCGATATACAACAGCGAATCCCGCACCGGAAACAGAGCCGCGCCCTGCTCCAGCGATTCAGCCTTCGTCTTCCGCAGCGCCGAAATATCGTCGAGCACATAAAACCCACGCCCAAACGTTGCGATCACCAAATCGCTTTCGCGCGTCTGCATCACCATGTCGCGAACTGCAATCGTCGGCAATCCACCCTTCAATTGCACCCAGTGCGCCCCGCCATCGATCGTGAAGAACGCGCCGAATTCCGTCCCCACAAATAAAAGAGTGGGATTAACCGTATCTTCCGCAATCGACAGGACTGTCCCATTTTCCGGTAAGTTGCCCGCAATGGACGTCCAAGTCTTGCCCGCGTCCCCCGATCGCAATAAATAAGGTTTGAAATCCTCATTCTTATGTCTGTCAAACGCCGCATACACCACATTGGCATCATGCTGCGAAGCCGCCAATCGGCTCACGTAAGTCATCTCCGGCACCCCCGGAAACTTTTCATACTTCGTCCAACTCTGCCCGCCATCGCCGGTAATCTGAATCAGCCCATCGTCGGTGCCCACATAAATCAACCCTTCTTTTTTCGGCGACTCGGCCAGCGCCACAATATTTCCATACAGCGAGGTCGACGCATTCTTTGCCACCGCATCCGGCTCCCAAACTCTGCCCATCACCGGCAATTTATTTCGATCCGTCTGCCGCGTCAGGTCGCCGCTAATCGCCTTCCACGTATCCCCCCGGTCATCGCTGCGAAACAACTTGTTCGCCGCAAAATACAACCGCGTATGCGAATGCGGCGAGATAATCACCGGCGAATCCCAATTCCATCGCAGCGGAGGCTCGCCCTTACCCTCGAGCGGCTGCAAAGCCAACTCCTGCCCCGTGGGCTTGTCGTAGCGCACCAGCACGCCGTACTGCGACTCGGAATAAATCGTGTTCGGATCCACCGGGTCCACCACCGAGCGGAACCCGTCTCCGCCCGTAGTCACGAACCAATCCGAATTCACAATGCCGTTGATGTTGCGCGTCCGCGCCGGCCCGCACCATGAAAAATAGTCCTGCGTACCGCCGCAAACGTTGTAGAAGGGAACCGCATTGTCCACCGCCACGTCGTAGAACTGTACCGTCGGCAGGTTCGCCTTGAACTGCCAATTCTTCGCATCGTCCCAGGTCTCATACATCCCGCCGTCCGACCCCAGCAGCCAATGCTTCGTGTTCTCAGGATCAATCCACAGCGCGTGATTGTCCCCGTGATGATTCGTCTCCTGTACTTTGTGCAGAGTCTTTCCGCCGTCGAGCGATTCCCGCAAGCTCACGTTCATGATAAAAATCCGATCCACATTTTTCGGATCGCAAACCACTCGCGCGTAGTACATCGCACCCGCATCGAATTCGTTTCGCCGCTCCCAGTTTGCTCCGCGGTCATCGGACCGGAAAATTCCTCCCTTGCCGTCCGCCGCTTCAATCGTCGCATACACCACATTCGGATCCGCCGGCGAAACCGCCAGCCCGATCCTTCCCATATCCACCGTTGGCAGCCCGGATTTCAGCTTGTTCCACGTCGCTCCCGCATCCGTGGATTTATAAATCGCGCTCTCCGGCCCGCCATCAATCAACGTAAAAACATGCCTCCGCCGCTGATAAGCCGCCGCGTAAATAACATCCGGATTCGACGGATCGATCGCCACATCCACTACTCCCGTGTTCTCGCTAATCGCCAACACGGCCTTCCACGTCTTTCCTCCGTCCCCCGACTTATATAGGCCGCGATCGCCGCCCGGCCCCCACAGCGGCCCCTCTGCCGCCACATACACAACCTTCGAATCCCGCGGATCAATCACCACCCGCCCAATGTGCTCCGACTTCTTCAGCCCCAAGTTCTGCCAATCTTTGCCGCCGTCATCCGACCAGTAAATTCCATCGCCATAAGAAACGCTGCGCTGCGAATTACTCTCCCCCGCGCCCACCCAAACCACACTCGGGTCATTCGGATCAAGCGCTACCCACCCAATCGAATACGATCCTTCCTTATCGAACAGCGGAGTCCATGTCGTCCCATCATTCACCGTCTTCCACACTCCGCCGGACGCTACGCCAACGTAATACTCGACCTTGTTCTTCGGATTCACCGCAATCGACATCACCCGCCCCGAAGCCACCGCCGGCCCAATCGACCGAAACTTCAGCCCGGAGAACGTGTCGGCGTTCATCCCAGGCTTCTTCTCTTCTTTGTCCTTGTCCTTATCTTTATCTTGCGCAGCGTCCTTAGACTCATCCTTCTTCTGGGGTTTCTTCTGCTCCTTCTTAGTCGGCCCCACCTTATTGTTATCCTGCGGAGTTGCGGCTAAAGATGCGAGCGCGAGAAAGAGTACGGACAGAACGGCGAATCGTGATTTCACAGAGAGCTCCAATTCAAGGATATTCTTCAACGATCTTCGAAACCGATAGATATACAGGATTCCGCGCAGACTTAGAAGCATGAATTGGGCATCCTCAACTTTGTCATCTTGAGCGAAGGTTGTGCTTCGCGAACGCGAAGCACAACCGCAGTCGAAAGATCCCTTACCAGCCAGCGCCGTTACTACCCCCGCAAGGCATTTCCATCCGCGCTTGGAATCAGCTGTGCGGTGGATGCCCCACCCTTTTCGCGCTCTTTGCGACAGAGCTTGCCCTGACCGTGTCGAAGGGGTGAGGATTTTGACTTTCAGTTCGTCCCGATGACTGCTGCCGCAGTGTGCACCCGTGCGGAACGCTTGTTCCGAAATCACGTTAAAATCCCTCCATGCCACGAAAGCCCCAAACCCAAGGCCACGACACCCGCTATCACAAGCCGCAAAAGAACAACTGCTTCGTCTGCGGCCTAAATAATCCTGGCGGCATGCGCCTGAAGTTCATCCTCGACGAAACCCGCCAAACTTTCGTCTGCCGCTTCCGCCTCACCAACCGCTACACCGGACCTCCCGGCCATTGCCACGGCGGCATCATTGCCAGCATCCTCGACGATGCCATGGGCAAAGTAAATAAACTCCATCATGTCGTCGCCCTCACCCGAGAGATGACTGTCGAATATCTCAGGCCCGTTCCGCTGCACAAGCCTCTGCGCGTCGAAGGCCGCGAAATAGAAAAGAAGGGACGCACTCACGTCAACTCCGCCGAAATCCTCAACGACAAAAATGAAGTCCTCGCCCGCAGCCGCGGCATCTTTATCGCCGTCGACCCCGCAAAGATGTTCGCCAAATATGTAGACAAATAGCTCGTGTGGGTCGGACACTCCTGTCCGACGCTTTTGACTTTCGCTATGCCGCACAGCAGCGCACGAATCGAAATCACTTCTCCCGTTGTAGAATAGATAATTACAAGGCGCTACGCGCCAATCCTTCGCGATCGCGAAAAGAGTTCATCATGTCCAAAACCAACGGCTCCAATAACTCGTCCACCAGCCTCCGCCTGAAAACCGGCCTCGCCGAAATGCTCAAAGGCGGCGTGATTATGGATGTGACCAATGCTGAGCAGGCTTCCATCGCCGAAAAGGCCGGGGCGGTCGCAGTCATGGCGCTTGAACGCGTACCGGCGCAGATCCGCGCGGAGGGCGGCGTGGCGCGGATGGCTTCGCCCAAAAAGATTCGCGAGATCATGGCCACCGTCTCTATCCCTGTGATGGCGAAATGCCGCATCGGACATTTTGCCGAAGCCCAGATTCTTGAAGAACTAGGCGTCGACTACATTGACGAATCTGAAGTGCTCACGCCCGCCGACGAGGCGCATCATGTAGACAAGCACGCGTTCAAAGTTCCATTCGTGTGCGGCGCGCGCAATCTCGGAGAAGCGCTGCGTCGCATCGCCGAAGGCGCAGCCATGATCCGCACCAAGGGTGAGGCCGGCACCGGCGACGTCGTCCACGCCGTCAAACACATCCGCCAGATCGTGCAGGAGATGCGCATCCTCACCGTCCTCGGCGAAGAAGAACTCTACGCCAAAGCCAAAGAACATGGCGCGCCCTACGAACTCATCAAGCTGGTCGCGAAAACAGGCAAGCTGCCGGTGCCGAATTTTTCCGCCGGCGGCATCGCCACGCCCGCCGACGCGAGCCTCGTCATGCAACTCGGCGCCGAAGCCGTCTTCGTAGGCAGCGGCATCTTCATGCAGGATTCCACCACCTTCGCCGATCCCGCCGAAGCCGAAAAGCGCGCCCGCGCCATCGTTAAAGCCGCCACCCACTTCAACGACCCTAAAGTGTTACTTGAAGTCAGCGAAGATTTGACCGGTGCGATGAAAGGCCTCGCCGTCGCAGGGATGGACGAGGCGCAGATGCTGCAAACGCGTGGATGGTGAACTCGTGTGGGTCGGACACCCCTGTCCGACGTCTTCGACTTTGATGCCGATGTCCATTCTGTTCTGCATCGCAGGATATTTCTCTCCTGAAATGTTAGAAGCGGTGATGAAGTAGGGACTGTATGGGGTATTCCGTCGGCGCGGAGCGGCCATGGAACGCACCTCAGCGGCTAAGGCCGCTCGAACTCTCGCCACTGTATCGCAGCTCCGACGAGCCTGCCCTGAGCGCAGTCCAAGGGCGCTGCAGAACCAAAGGCAAGAAATTCCCCCCAGCTGCCAATCTTGAACTGCGCTAGGATGTCAACGAATGAACAGAGCGCCGAGCCATCGCCAAAGCCGCGACCCATTGCACGATTGAAAGTCTTTGCCCGGCAGCAGCCTTGCGATTCAAGCACTTACAAAACGAACCAGGCGCACTGGATGCTCAAGTTGAGTCGCGAATGTCTCGGCCTTCTAATCCCCTGCTGCAGCTAACAAACTAGTGCGGTCCTAAGAGTCAGGAGGATCCCACTTAGTCTCCGGATTTCGCCTCAATAGATGGGAACGATGTTAGAATGGTCGCCCTTTGGAGGTCGCGACCTTATGTCTCGTCCCGCGCAATACATACAACTAACCTTAATGTCTCTCTTCGGTTTTTTCCTCTTCGGATTTGTCGTTCGATCCGCTGACGCCCAAAGCTTTCTCTATAACTACGCTGCCGTAAGCTCGGGAAGTGATCCGATGGCAGTTATCTTCAAGGACTTCAATGGCGATGGCAGGGTCGACTTGGCATCACTCAACGGCACCAACACCGTTTCGATCATGCTGGGACAAGCGAATGCGGCCTTCGCGCCGCCGGTCAACTACCCCATAGATAACTCCCCCTACGCATTCGTTGTGGCCGATTTGCGAAAGAATAGAAAGATCGATCTTATTACCGTGAACAATCCGAACGGAGTCGACGCTCCGGGGACGATTTCGGTTCTGCTCGGAAATGGCGATGGAACATTTGCCCCGCATGTCGAATACGAGGTTGGAGACTATGCAACCGGAGTGGTCGCGGGAGATTTCAACGATGATGGCAAGATCGATCTCGCGGTTTCGAATAACTTTGACAACACGATTTCCATTCTCTACGGGAACGGCGACGGAACTTTTCAGCCACAAGTTGTGGTTGATGTGGCCTCGGGGCCGATGTCGATTGCCACTGGCGACTTCAACGGCGATGGGAAGGCAGACTTGATTGCGTCTTGTGTGGGATCGGGCGTTGTTTCCATTCTGCTGAACGGCGGAAATGGCGAGTTTACGCTCGTAAATTCTCCCTCCGGGCTGTTCAATCCGGATCTAAGCCTAGTTATAACCGACGATTTCAACGGCGATGGGAACGTTGACGCGATCATCTCAAGCAAGTTTCAGGAACAGCTTTATTTCTTGGCGGGCGAAGGAAATGGAAGCCTTAAATCCCCCGTGGCACTGTCCAGAAGAACACTGGGAGAGATTTATAGCGTAACCTCCGCCGATATCAATAACGACGGCAAAGTCGACCTTGCGTTTGTAGCCGACGCTCCGGCCGGCTTGTTTGTGATGCTTGGTGAAGGCAATGGGGAATTCAAAGCTCCGCTGCTTTCTACGGTTGCAGGAGTTAGCTCGATCGCCCTCGCAGATGTGAACGGCGACGGCCTACTTGATGCCGTCACGCCTGCCACCTACGGTTCGCTGGAAATTTCCCTCGGCGATGGCAAAGGACGATTCGGAATTTCCAGAACGACCAGTACCCCCGCCCCAATTTATGGCCCGAACTCGACTGTCGCCGCCGATTTCAACGGAGACGGCAAGCTCGACCTCGCTATTGCTGAGGAGAATTTTCCGACCGGCCAAGTCTCCGTTGTCTTGGGAAATGGAAAGGGAGGATTTGGCTCACCGATTATCTCTGCACTCCTGTCGGAGGCGATTAACAATGGAGACGGAATGTTTTCGGGAGATTTCAACGGCGACGGCAAGCTGGACCTGATCATTATGGACGACTATTCCACCGGTTTCCAAGTTCTGTTAGGCAATGGAGACGGTACTTTCAAAACGCCGGTCGACACAAAACTAAATACCACCCTGAATTTTGCAGTAGGCGATTTCAACGGCGATGGCAAAACGGACGTTGTCGTCTCCACTGCGGTTAACGCGCAGGAATTGATAAGCATTTATCTGAGCAATGGCGATGGAACCTTTACTTTGGGTTCGCAATATACCGAGGAATACGGAGGGCCTTACGTCGCTGATGTGAATGGGGACGGCAAGATGGATCTCGTTTTCATTGGAAATCCGGTATTTGTCATGCTTGGCAATGGAAACGGCACGTTTCAAACGCCGATTACCGGACCTGTCCTGACCTCAAGTGCCGGCGCTCTTGTCGAGGACTTCAACGGTGATGGGAAACCGGATATTCTGGTAGGCACCTACGACGGGGTTGCTTTCTTGCAAGGCAATGGTAACGGGACGTTTCAGAGTCCCGTATATTCCAACCCCACGATTCAGTTTTGTTGTTGGATGGCAGCGGAAGACATAAACGGAGATGGCAAGCTCGACCTCGTTAATAACCAATATCAATATGTCTATGCGATGCTCGGCAACGGAAATGGCACCTTTCAACCTCCCTTCAGCTACACCGCGAATGGGCAGGTGTACTCCGGCGATATCGTTGTGGGCGACTTCAACTCGGATGGGATCGGAGATATTGGGATTATCTTTGAAGGCTCTTCCACTGGAACGACGAACATCTCCCTTTATCTAAGTGAACCGACTTATGCCGTGTTTCCGTCATCAATCAACTTTGGAGCGATCAGTGTAGGAAAAACGAGCTTGCCCGTTAACGTCGCACTGACCAACGTGGGAAATGGAGTCCTGTCGCGTCCAAGCATCATCGTAACGGGCGATTTCCTCGAGCGGAACGACTGCGCAAAAAGACTGGCAATCGAGGCGAACTGCACGATTAGGGTGGAATTCCAGCCGCAAACCTCGGGGACGCTGGCCGGGGAAATAACGATCACCGATAACGCTTTGGCAACCCCACAAAGAATCAAACTCATGGGATCCTGCGACACCCTATATGGGTTCGGGCGGTAGGCGCAGGTCTCAGAGTTCCCATGTCTCGCAAAAGGGCGAGATATGGGGCACCCGGCCACCCGTCAAGGGTAACTTTCCTGCCTTGCGCTGCGTACGTAGAATCGCAGCCAGCACATGATTGAGTCGCTGCAATCGATTTTCGACCAACTAGGTATCGACCTAGGTCTCGACAGGCCCTGGCAGCCGGTTTCGCGTCCGGCGCTCGTGGGCTGGCTGATTTTCTATTTCGGATTCCTCGTCTACGCCTTGCACGCCGACGGCGGAATGCTCTTCATTGATTTGGCCAATCTGGTTGTCCATGAGGGCGGTCATAATCTTTTTGGATGGTTCGGCCCGACGCTCGGGCTGTGGGGAGGAACGCTGCTCCAGTGGCTGGTGCCGTTCCTCCTGGCGGCGTATTTCTTTACGCAGCGTCAGACCAGCGGCTTCGTTTTCTGCCTGTTCATTTTCTTCGAGAACTGGCTCTACACCGCGACCTACATGGCGGACGCGCGGGCGCAGGTGCTGCCCTTGGTCACCACCGGAGACCCGGAATTTGCCGAGCACGATTTCTTTCGAATCTTCAGCGATTTTGGCGTTCTCAACTACGACACGAAAATCGCTGCTGTGGTTCGCTTGCTTGGCTGGTGCGGGATGATCTCGGTGGTGGTCTGGCTGGCTCTGCGGCCCAGCGGCAAGATGAAGCAGTCGGAAGAAGACACAGCATTGGAAGCAAGGTTCATCGACTATTTGCGGAAATGACGTTCCCCCGATTTCCCGATCCTCGCACTGCTCGGACTGCCATGTCTCGCAAAAACAGGGAGAGCCTTCGACTCACGCTCAGTGCAGGCTATGGGGCGTAACATTTTTTGAGGTGTGCCAAAAATAGAAGGTGCCGGACGCGCTGTTGCCGCACCGGGGGACGAGTGCTAGACTGCGCGAATGACCAGCAAAAAGAGCAAGAAGAAGAAATCGACAAAGAAAAAATCCGGCAAGAAGTCGACGCCGGCGAAGAGTGTGGCACAGAAGCGGATTCCCAAGAAATCTGCGAAGAGGCCAGCCACGCCGAAAAAATCTTCGGCGAAAAAGAAGGCGTTGAGGAAAACCATCAGCGGAAAGACGGCGGCCGCGCGGACCGGCCCGCGACAGTTCTCGCGTGTTTCGGCGGAATCGCGCTCAGGCGGGCAATCGGGAGATTTGCAGGGTTTGTCCGACGTCGAGAGCGCGGATTCAGAAAGCGTTGACGAGTTGATCGAGGAGGGAAACGCGTTCGAGGCGGGAGTAGTTTCCGGCGTCGAAGACGCGGGAAAACGTGGCGTCCGGGAAGTTCGCACCCGGGAGGTGCCCGAAGACGACGTCCCCGGTGAATACCTCGACGAGGAGTAACAACTTGGTTCAAAACGAAAGGGCGGGGCTGGCCCAGGTCTGAACCCGGAATTCCTATGTTTCGCAAAAGCAGCTGCATGAACTACTTGATCTGCGCAGTCTGCGAGGCCACGGCCAGCCATTTGCCATTGCGCTTCACAAAAACGTCAGTCCAAACGTAATGCTGGCTGGACTTCTTGCCGCCCTCCAGAGTGACTTCTTCGTCCGTGCCCGTGACCACCGCAGTGTCGCCGAAGACTCGGACTTTCATGTCGCCCATGGTGGCCGAGGTTGTATGCGCGGCCTTAATCTCTGCCGATCGCTCGGCCTTGTTCTGGCTTGAGCCGTCGGGGGTGATGGCGATCCAATCATCTGCCGCTAGTTTTTCGAATGCCGCCGTGTCGTGATTTTTCTCGGCGTTCAGCCAAGCCTGTTCCATCGCCTGCAACGTTTGCGAAATGGCGGCGTCAGAATCGGCTTTGGATTGCTGCGCGTGTACGGTCAAAGTAGCGGAAAGAAGCACACTCAAGAAACAGATGTGAGCGAGCAATCGTCGTAGCATGGCGAGCCCTCCTGTAAACGCGAGCAATTGTACGCTTGAGGAAAGCCAGGCCGAACGACCAGCCCACCTGCACAGTCACAGATTGAGATTGCCCCGCCGGGGGAAATCCGGGGACGGGCCGGGTTTGGTGGCTCAGTCTGAGCGCCTGTCTTGATCTTTCTGCTAGACACCTAGTACTTGGCGGGTGTTTAATTCCCCGTCATGGAAACCCTAGGGCTCTCAGGGTCCGTCGAGCGCAGTGACGGGCGACTTAAGAGTTTGTTCTGGCCATCTATCCAGAACGGAACCGACGTGGACTATCTAGGTGCCCAGGGATACTGGGTCTGCACAGTCGTTGCAATTCTGTCCTTCGTCTTTATGGTTATGAACAGCCAGCCCGTTGCTGGCGTGGCTATCCTAATATTCTATTATCTGGGCGGCGCAGGAGTGCGTGAGCGCAGCCGCTATGCTGCGCTTGTAATATTCGTGATGTACCTGCTGGATACGTTGTTGATGCCGGGATTTGTCCGCATAATTCTCTGCGCGTTGCTGCTTTCGAATCTTCGAGCTACTTGGATCGCAGCAACATGGAGACCTGGATCGGAAGAAGCGGCTCTTCCTCCTCGCTTCAATGAGACACTGACTGACAAGCTGGCTGACCAACTTCCACCTTGGCTTTGGCCCAAAGTAAAGATCGCGTATTACATTTACTCTGGTGGATTTCTTTTATTGGTCATTCTTGGTCTGGCAAGTATGGCGCTGAAAACGAAGGTTCCGCACTAAAACCCGCATCTCAACTCACCAGGGGATACCGGCGTATTCTGCGCTAATTCCCAAGTCTCGCAAAAGAAGCGAGACAGGGGCACTCAGGGCGGGCTCGGAATGTCCGCGACGAAGGAACGACCGACGTCACCATCGAAGGCGAAGTGGCCTATGGGCCGGCTATTCGGGCCGGAGAGTCTCTTCAATTACCGCTTTGCCGCCTCTTTCCACGGTAATGATTTTGTGGACCGGGGCGTAGCCGCTGAGCGTGATGTCGACGATGTAGTTGCCGGGATCGAGCAAGAAGTCGACAGGTGATTCTTTTTCCAGCATGTGCTGATTGACGGCTATCTGCGCTCCCTTGGGCTGAGTCTTGATGGTGACCGTGCCCATACCTTGCGCTTCTTTTCCGCCAAAAAGCTTCTTCATTTTACCGACGGTTCGAATGTCGTCCACATTGCCGAGGGGGCGGAGCGCGGGCGCGAAGTTTACGATTTGGCCGAGGACGAACTGCGCGCTTGTAGTCTCATCGATGAAACCGGATTTGCGCACCAGAACGACGTGCTGGCCCTTCTCCACGGAAACTTGGGCAGGCGTGAGTTTTCCGGTATTTTTGCCGTCGACATAAATGTTCGCTCCGCCGGGAGTGCTGGTGACCGCAAGCGTCGCCACACTCTGCGTGAGGCGGCTTGTTACGGAAACTTTGCTGCCCGATGCTACGGCGACCGTGCGTGTGTCCGTGGAATAGCCGGTTTTGCTGAACGTTACGGAGTGCTGTCCCGCGGCTAAACCAGACAAAGTTAAAGGAGTAACCCAAGAGGGATCAGTTTTTCCATCGATTTGCACTTGTGCACCCTGAGGGGTGGAATCGATGACGATTTGTCCGGGAGCAGTTGCGGACCCGGCGCTCGCGGTGGCGGCGCCTGATTTTTTTCTGGCGTTCTTGCCTTTTGATGCGGTGACGGGGACCCACGGTCCCGCGTCAGGATCATTTGTGGCCTCGGGCAATGGTGCTTCGACAGTGTCAGGCGGCGCCGGTTCAGACTGCGCGGGCTGCGATGGAGGAGCAGCCGACTTGGAAACTTGCTTGGTGGAATCGGGCGACGGTTGACCGGGGTCGCCATCGTTATTCAAACCATTGATACGGAGATATAAAGCCAAGGCGACGATCAAAATCAGAGCCGATGCCACGGCGACCGAATAAGCGATCAGCCGCGGTGGTACGTTCTTCACTTCCTTAATTGCTTTTGCGGCGACCTCGCGGGACTGAACCTTCGGTTTCTCCTCTTTGCGTTCAGAACCTGTCGGCCTCGCAGATGCAGCGACGGGCGGGTCCACGGGTGGCGGAGGAGGAGGTGGTGCGCTGTAAACCTCCTGGAGGGGAGGCAGTTCGGTCATCTCCGAAAAACTGACACTGCCACCGCGTGTTGGAGCGCTCTCAGCCATTAATGGATCCACGGCAAATCTTGGCGCCTCGCTGGTATTGGCTGCGAGTTCATCGAGAGTGGCGGAAGACATGGAGGGCGATGGTCGCGCTGCCGCACTGCTGGAAGGTTTAACCGTTGCGGATTTTGCGCTTTGGCCGCCGGACGCTGCAGCCGCTGACGCAACCGCTTTCGCAGCAATCCCCGCGGTCGCAGCTTTCTTTTCAGCCGGCTTCGTTTCTTCCGTCCGGCTCAAAGCCGGTGCAGGCTGCCTGCCAACTGGAGGTTGCGCGGAGGCGCTGGAGGATTTCGTTTGGGTTGCCGCTTTGGCCGCATTCGGAATAGCAACGCTCTTCGCGGGCGCCACCGGCTGCTTCGCGGCCTGCGGCTTGGACTCTTTACATTTCTCCAGATCGTCGAGCAATTCTCTTCCGGTCTGGTAGCGTGCCGCCGGATCTTTGGCAATCGCTTTCATGATGAGATCGCTCAGCGCAGGATGGAGCTTGGGATTAACCAGCATCGGAGGCACTGGTGTCCCTTCGGCGACACTGCGACGGAGAAACTCAGCATCTTCCCCATCGAAGGCCTTACGGTCCGTAGCCATCTCGTAGAAAATGGCGCCGAGACTGAACAGATTCGAACGAGCGTCTACCGACTCGCCGCGAACTTGCTCGGGAGACATATAGTGCAAGATCGATGGGACGCCCTGCATTTCCTCACTAAACTTTCCTACGCTGGAGATCCCGTACCCTAGAATGCGAACGGTGCCGTCCCAACCACACATAATTTTGGAGGGCTCGAGGCTGAAGTGAAACACGCTGTGCGACTGAGCATGATCAAGCCCACTGCATACCTGCCTGCCAATGTCGAGGAGGTCCCAGATGGAAAAACCCTCTTTACGGGCGAGCATGGTGGCGATGCTGTTGCCCTGAATGTATTCCATGGCGGCAAAAAATTGGCCGTCAATTTCACCGGCGCCAAAAACCGGCGCAAGGTTAGGATGGCTCAAGGCTTTTGTAGCTTCCACTTCTTCGAGCAGGCACTTCTGAAGTTCGCCGGCGCGTTCTCCAAAGGCAGACAACTGGATCGCTTTCAAAGCGACGGTCTGACTGGTCTCGGGATCGTTCGCTTTGTACACCGTCGCAGTCGCCGACTTTGCCAATTCACTGAGAATTTCGAAGTGGCCAATTTTTGTGGACATTGTTCTGTGCCTCATCACAGAAAACAATCCGCGCGGTCTGGTTTGAGAGCCGCGTGGGCTTAACCCATAGGGGATAGGTTAAGGCTTAGGATATCTCGCATAAGATATGGGTTCGAGTTACCGAGGTAATGCGAAAACCGACGAGATTGACGCGGGAATGAGACTTGGTGCCGGGCGTGTGCCAAGGATGCTCGCATTGGCGCAATCGGACCTGTTCGTTTATGCTTTGCAGCTTAAAATTCAGCTAGCTCATCCGTTACCTGGAAGCTGCCTCTCAACCAAGACTTTCAAACGATTGTGATGGTAACGCACGATCCGCACGCAGCGTCGTACGCTTACGTGACGCGCCATCTGGAGAAGGGAATGCTCCTTCCTCCGGCATAAGTTCGCTGGCTAGGCCGAGACCGGCAACGCCGCGGCCGCAGATTGCGAGTCCGCCACCCATTGCCATGCGCGCCGGCCGTTGTCGAGAGCCACAGCTTGAGCTTCTCCGTAGGCTACCAGCCGGTTGAGCACGGTTGTGACGGAGGCCATAGGATCCTTGTGGCGCGCCAGCATAGGTGGAGATTTTTGCTGAAGCCGGTCACATACGTCTCGAGCACTCAAGGCGCGGTTCGCTTCCATCAGGATCATGCGGCAGGCCTTAGTGAAACCCGGCTGGCGGCCGCTACTCTTGCGATCGACCAATTCCAGCAGTTCGTCGCTCAATACTTCCTCTCCGAAAAGATTGGCCAGTCCGGCGATCGTCTGCTTGATGGTGCCGATGCGGCGCATCACGTCCGCACGCTGTTGCAGGAGTTGCCGCAGCTCTTCGTGCGCTTGCCTTACTACCTCCTGCACATGGGCGGTGCCGGTGGTGGCAATGGGTTTCATCACGCTGTGCTGGATCTGCATACATCCTCCAATCAGGCTAACGGTCAGGCACACCGTCGCTATTGATCCGATACGCAGGAAACGATGCAGGGGTTCCCTGATTATGTCGGGCGAGGCTTACTGACGCTCCCAGACTCGAAGTGTTAGACGAAGGAATCGAGGGTTGGTTAACCGAGGGAAGAAAATTCAGGGAGAGTTGCGGGGATCCTAGTGCTTCCAGCCGTGGTCCCGCCGAGTGCCATATTGGACCTCTCCCCAATTCGGGACTTCTTCTTGATCGAAATGATCGTCTCGGTTCTCTAAGGGAACGCCCGGGTTGAAAACTTCCGATGTGCCAACAGTAGGAAGTGATCCTAGTGTCAACCGAAACCCAACTCGTGCCCTCCCTATTGCGAGTCTTGCTGGTGGGAAGCGGGGAAGAGGATTTCTTTCTCATCCGGGAAATCCTTCATCGACACCCGGATGCCTTCCGGGCGGAACTCGATCACGCGAGTTCGCTGGAGGAAGCAAAGACGATGTTGCTGCAGGAAAACTACCGGCTGGTTTTGTTCGAACATGAGACGAAGGATGCCGGCGCTACTAAACTGCTTGCGGACTTTCTCCAGGGCAGAGGCGCGATACCTTTCATTCTCTTGACAGAACACGCCGACGAGAAGGCGATCGTTGAAATCATTCAGGCTGGCGCCTATGACTGTGTGGACAGATCGCAGCTTAATGGAGCGAATCTGGTACGAACCATCCGCTGCGCGCTCAGTTTGCACTCGACCCAACAGCACCGGCAATTGGCAGAAGACTCGCTGCGCAAGCTTTCCTGCGCAGTGGAACAGTCCGCCGATATCATCTTCATCACAAATGTTGGTGGCACCATCGAATATGTGAACCCGACCTTTGAACAAGTCACTGGCTATTCCCGCGAAGAAGCCATGGGCCAGACTCCAGGCTTTTTGAAGTCCGGACAGCAAGCGCCGGCGATCTATCGCGAATTATGGGAGACGATTCGTTCCGGCGATGTGTACCGAAATATCGAGGTGAACCGTAGAAAAAGTGGGGGATTATATTACGTCGATGAAAGCATCAGTCCCATACGGGATAGCGCAGGAACCATCACGCATTTCGTCTCCAATGGCCGCGATCTGACGGAACGCCTGCGGGTCGAAGCGCAATTACTGCAGGCGCAGAAAATGGACGCCATCGGCCGGCTTGCGGGAGGCGTCGCCCATGATTTCAACAATCTGCTTACCATTATCACCAGCTATTCTGAACTTGCGCTCGATTCGGTTGAGCCCGGAAGTTCGACCGGGTCGCGGCTTCAGGAAATTCTATCGGCAGCGCGTCGCGCCGCTGAACTGACGCGGCAGTTGCTGGCGTTCAGCCGGCAGCAACCGCAAGCCTTGCGGGTAGCCGACCTCAACCTCGTCGTCTCTACAATCGTCAAGACTCTGCACCGGCTTATCGGAGAAGATATCGAGCTAATCTTCGTCGCGGGCGAGGAACTGGGCAGAATGCGTTTGGATCCGGTGCAGATCGAGCAGATTCTTATGAATCTCGCCGCGAACTCTCGCGACGCGATGCCGCAGGGGGGTCGGCTGACGATTCAAACCTCCAACGTACGACTTGACGAACAGTATGCGGAGCAGAAAAAGGCAGTTATCCCCATCGGTCGTTATGTTGTTTTAACCGTGACTGACACGGGGAGCGGGATTCCCGCGGATCATTTAGCACATGTCTTTGAACCCTTTTACACTACGAAGCCTTCCGGGAAGGGAACTGGCCTTGGTTTGGCGACGGTATACGGCATCGTAAAACAGAATCACGGTTTCGTTTGGATCTACAGCGAGCCGGGAATTGGCACGACGCTCAAGATTTATTTTCCCTGCGTGCGGGACCGCATAAGCTCGCCGGAGGTTCCAAGTCCGTGCCTGGCGGATGCTCTTCGAGGCAACGAGACGGTGCTGTTAGTCGAAGATGAAGAGCCTTTGCGCAGAGCGTCCGCCGAATTCCTGGGACTTCGCGGGTACACGGTACTACAGGCGAGAGATGGCCTGGATGCGTTATCCGTCACCAAGCTTCATGGGTCAACGATCCATCTGGCGGTTACCGATGTGGTGATGCCTCATATGAGCGGGGGGCAACTCGCGAAAGAACTGGAAATTATGCGGCCCGAAACCCGAGTGTTGTTTGTATCCGGATATACGGGCCAAACGGTTCTCGACCATAAAGTGGATGTGGAAAACAATTTCCTGCAGAAGCCGTTCACGTTGACACAGCTGGCAAATAAGGTTCGCACCGTGCTCGATCACCGGCCCCCGGCCCTTCCAACACCTATTGCTTCGCGCCCTCAAACCACCCTTGGAGCTATGGCGGGATCCGACTAAGCTTGCCGTTTTGTAAGTGGAACCGTTCACCTCGCCAGGTTACGTCGTGACCCGCAAGACTGGCGATCCAGAGTGCGACAGCAACTAGATCCCGCAGAGGGACCAGCCACACCTGCTGGAGGACCTGGCGATCCTTTAGCACCTTCCAACCCACAAACCAGGCGACCGCAAAGCGCAGCACCAGCGTTACCGCTGCCGCGGCACAAGCCCAAAGCGCGCCGCGACCTGCGACCAGAGCCATCAAGGCCCACAGCGTGCCAAAGGTGAAAATCAAGCCCATGTAGCCTCCGGCGCGCGCGTCTCGAACTCCGCGCGCCCAGCGAAGTTGATGCGCCCAGAATTCTTTCAACGTATAAGCGGGAAGATACGTCTCAACCAGAACGTCGGAAAGCTCCACCGCCAGCCCAAGTCCGGCAATACGCTTTCCTAATTCGTAGTCGTCGGCAAGATAATCGACGATTGCCGCGAACCCTCCGATTTTCTGCAACTCGGCGCGCCGGAACGCGAGCGTGGAACCAAGTCCGAAGTGAATTCCTTCCAGCTCACGCGCAGCCAACACGCTCGGGCAAAAATCCGTGCTGATGCCAAGCGCCTCCAGTCGAGAGCCCATCGTCGCGCCCGCTACTCCGCGGTAAAGGCAAGTCACCATTCCCACTTGCGCGTTACATAGCTTCTCCGTTACGCGGCGCAAATAGTCAGGTTCCACGCGGATGTCGCTGTCGTTTACAACCAGGTAGTCGTGGCGGGCTTCCGGCAACATCTGCGCGAGGTTGCTGACCTTGACGTTCGTTCCGAGAATCTTCGGACATACCACCAACTGAATCCAGCGATCGGGAAACTCGCGCTGCAGATTTTTCACGCTCTCGATTGCGGGATCGTCAGGATCGCTGACGCCGAAAATGATTTCGTATTCCGGATAATCTTGCAGGCAATGGCTGCGAAAGCTCTCGTACATTTCCGGGTCAGTGCCTTTGAGCGGCTTCAAGATCGAGACCGCTGGGAAAATTTCACCTGGGATAGCGGGCTGCTGGATTTCCTGGGGGCTCGCCTTGTTTGCCGATTTCCGCTCGCGCAGGAACTTCGCCGCACTCCACAGGCACAGGAAATAATAAAGCGAGCTTGATACGGTGCCGACTGCCGCGACGATTTGAATGAAGCCAAGAATTGAGTGCATGATGCGCAAGCGCGATGGGATTATTCGTAACGCAGCGCTTCAATCGGATCCAGGTTCGCCGCCTTCCAGGCAGGGTAGATGCCGAAGACCAGTCCGACTCCAGCGGCCGAAGTGAAGCCAAAGACCGCCCAGAATACCGACATGCGTGCGGGCAGCGACGGCCACAACTGCGGAATGACTCCGACGATGATAGCGCCCAGCAGAATTCCGATCACACCACCCACCGTGGTCAGAATGATTGCCTCTAAAGTGAATTGCAAGAGGATGTCGCGTTTGCGGGCGCCAATGGCTTTGCGGACGCCGATCTCGCGGGTGCGCTCGGTAACGCTCACCAACATGATGTTCATCACGCCGACGCCGCCGACGATCAATCCCACGCTTGATATGGCAAACACTCCCACAAACAACATGCCGGTAAGCTGGTTCCAAACGTCCGAGATGGAGTCCGAAGTGAATACCGCGAAATTATCCGGCTTGTCGTTCGCAACCTTTCGCCTTCGCCGCAACAGTTCGCGGATTTCGTCGATGGCCTTAGGCATGTCGTCATGAGAAGTAGCTTTGACGCTGATCCAGTGCTGTTTCAGTTCTGGATGGAGTTTTCTGAGGGTGCTCAGAGGAAAGAATGCTTTGTTGTCCTCGGGATTTTTGCCGCCGCCAAAAACCGACTTGACCTGAGATGCCACTCCGATCACGGTAAAAAGCTGCCCTTCGATATTGACTTCCTTGCCCAGCGGACTCGCATCGCCAAACAACTCTTCCGCAGTGTCCGAACCCAGCAGCACAACGGGTGATCGATGTTCTTCGTCCACCTCTCCGAACCACCGGCCCGACGCGATCTGCAGATCGAATACTTCCTTGGCCGAGGCCTGATCGCCCTCGAGAATCGTATTCTTCACTTTCTTATCGCCATATTTCACGGCGAACGTGCCCACTCCGAGTTCCGGCCGAAAATAGCGCAGGCCCGCTGTCACCGCCTTGACGTGCGGCAACTCTCGTATCGCTACTGCATCCTCATAGGTAAGTTCTTTGCGAGTGCGCATCTCCTCGGTGGGTCGACCGAAAGTAAACGGCTCGATGTGGAAAGCAAAGATAACGTTCGAGCCGATGCTGGCAACCATGTTCCGAACATTGTCGTCGAGGCCGCGGCCGATCGATGAGACGCTGATCACCATTGCGACGCCAATCACAATCCCCAACACAGTCAACGACGAGCGCATCTTATTGCCGCGGATGGTGTCCGTCGCCATCTGCACGATCTCGCCGAATTCATCTTTGTGAATCATGAAGAATTGAGTGATTGAGCGATTGAGTGATTGGGCGATTGAAAAACTTAAGTTCGCCCGGCGATTAGGTTTTTAATTGCACAATCGCCCGATTGCTCAATTGCTAAATTTCTACGTTTCGAATCGCAACGCCACAATGGGATCGAGTTTCGCCGCTTTGCGCGCGGGATAGACTCCAAAGAACACTCCCACACTCGCGGACACAACCAGGCCAGCAGCCACAGCCCAAAGTTTAATTGCCGAGGGCATTCCAATCAGCAAAGTCACGGTCAGAGCAAAGACCACTCCTACTAGCACGCCCAGCGCGCCTCCCGTCAGTGACAAGGTAACCGATTCAATCAGAAACTGCAGCAACACATCCTCGCGCCGCGCCCCCAGAGCCTTGCGAATGCCAATCTCACGCGTGCGTTCCGTTACCGACACCAGCATGATATTCATGATCACAATGCCGCCGACTACCAGCGAGATGCAGGCAATCCCGATCGTCGCAATAAAGAAAGTCTGGCTGAAGCCGGTCCATATGCCGAGCAGGCTGGCGTTGGTTTCGATGTCGAAGCTGTCATCCCCGCCCAGTTGGTCATGTCGCCGGGCGCGCAGTGCGGCGCGCGATTCGCCAATGGCATCATCCAGCGGGACGCCCGCGCTTTCAGCCTTCCCGGAAATTCGTATGCTGTTGTTGTGCATGCCGTATTGTTTGAGATACGACGTGATGGGAATCATCACGTAATTGTCGGCGCTCTGGCCCAGGGTCGTACCTTTTTTTGCACCCACCCCAATCACCTGGTAGGTCCAGCCATCGATGCGGATTTCCTTGCCGACGGGATCGGATCCCGCCATCAAGTGCTCCACAATATCGTTTCCCACGACCGCGACCAGGGACCGGTTATCGAGGTCCGTCGGGTTGAGCATGCGTCCGGCGCTTAAATCCGTATCGTAAATAGGGGCCATGGACGGCGTGATCCCACGCACCGAAGTATCGCTGATCGATTGTTCGGCATATTTCACATGGCCGTTTTCATTACGGATCGCTGCGCCGATGTAGTTGCAGTGGCGGCAGGCTTCCGCGACCGCCTGGTAGTCTTCCATGGTCAGGTCTTTACGTTTCTCGCCCTCTAGATATTTGTCCACGTTGGTAAGGGCTGGAGAGACTTTGAAAATAATGAAGACATCCGCACCCAGGTTGAAGACCTTCTGCGCCACGTAATCGTTAATGCCGGAAACAAAGGTGACTACGGCGATGACGGCCGCGACCCCGATTACGACGCCGAGCAGCGTCAGTACCGAGCGCAGCTTGTTTACCCACAGCGACTGCAGCGCAATTCGGATGGCTTCGGCAATATTCATGGAGCGCTGGACTGATGGAGCGATGAGCGATGGAGCGGTCGTCTGCGTCGGCTTGGTTGAAAGACCGATCAAATTCCGCAGTCCTCTGTCCCTCACCCGTCGACATACCAGTCTAGCAGCCTGCAGAAACGGGATGCGCAATTCTGTACGGAGGACTGATCCCTCAAGTGTTGAGCGATTTCGCCGATAAAACGTTAGAGCCGAACTTCGGCTGTGGAGGCTGAATGTCCCGTCCGCTGGCAACGTTCCTGCAACGTCGAACGCTTTCGTTCCTGACTTTAACGATTCTCTTATCGTTTCTTTCGGTGGACCTGCCGGCGTGGGGCCAGCCGCCAGCCGATCCCGCAAGTCCTGTTTACATTCAACCCAAAGACCGCATCACAGCATTTATTGACGATGAGCAGCGCGTCACGCTGGAAGGCAATCGGCATCCGCTTGCAACGGCCGAGTACGACGCCGGTGCGGTGACGCCAGCCTACCGCATGGAACGCATGCTGCTCACGCTGTTGCCAGACGCCGCGCAGCAACAATCCCTGAATCAGTTCGTTGACGCGCAATACAATCCCGAGTCCGCCAACTATCATCAGTGGCTCACGCCGACGCAGTTTGCTGACCGCTTCGGGTTATCCGAAGCCGACGCCGGACACATAGTAGGATGGCTCGAAAGCCACGGCCTCGAAGTGGAAGAAGTCACCGCCGGACGTCGATCGATTATCTTCAGCGGAACTGCCGCACAAGTGCAGGCGGCCTTTCACACCCAGATTCGTTCTTACAATGTTCGCGGCCAGGTCCACCATGCGAATGCGACCGAGCCTGAGATTCCCGTTGCTTTGGCCCAGGTTGTAGGAGGCGTGGTTTCGCTGCATGACTTTCACAGCGAACCCATGCACGCCTCTGCCCGCAAACCTTCGCCTGAATTCACCAGCGGAGGTTCACACTATCTCGCGCCCGCGGACTTTGCCACGATTTATAATCTGGCTCCGCTTTACCAGCAATCAATCAATGGCAACGGAGAGTCAATCGCCATTGTTGGCCGATCGAACATCAGGATCGCGGACGTGCGCCAGTTCAGGACAGCGTTTGGCCTGCCTGCCAACGATCCTCTGATTATCCTGAACGGAGCCGACCCGGGAATTGTCAGTTCGGGAGAAGAGACCGAAGCCGATCTTGACGTGGAATGGTCTGGGGCAGTAGCCCGGAATGCGACAATCAAATTTGTCGTTTCGAAGTCTACGAACTCCAGCGACGGCGTGGATCTCTCGGCGCAATACATCGTCAACCACAATCTTGCGCCGATTATGAGCACCAGCTTTGGCCTTTGCGAAAAGTGGCTGGGCTCTTCCGGCAACAATTTTCTGAGCAGCCTTTGGCAGCAAGCGGCAGCAGAAGGCATTACAGTCTTTGTTTCCTCGGGAGATAACGGAGCCGCCGGCTGCGATTCCGCGTCCGCCTCGAAAGCAACCAACGGCCGCGGAGTGAACGGCCTTTGCTCCACGCCCTACAGCGTTTGCGTTGGAGGCACCGAGTTCAACGACGCCTCGACTCCTTCTCTCTACTGGTCTTCGTCAAACAGTTCCGGTACCCAAGCCTCGGCGGTCAGTTACATCCCGGAAGTGGTTTGGAACGAAAGCGGACCCAGCGCAGGATTATGGTCCAGTGGTGGAGGCGCGAGCACTGTCTACGGCAAGCCCTCCTGGCAAGCCGGCACGGGCGTTCCCGCCGATGGCAAGCGCGACGTTCCCGACGTTTCGCTCACCGCGTCTGGGCATGACGGATATCTCATCTATCAGGAAGGCGGACTCTACGTGGTTGGCGGCACCTCTGCCGCGTCTCCATCATTTGCCGGAGTGATGGCGCTTGTGGTGCAAGACATGCGCGCCCGGCAGGGCAATGCGAATCTTGCGTTTTATCCTCTGGCCAGCAAGCAGAGGGCGGGTGGAGCCGCAGTCTTCCACGACATCATCGCCGGGAACAATAGCGTTCCGGGGCAAGCCGGATTTAGCGCCGCAACGGGATTCGACCAAGCCACAGGACTTGGATCGATTGATGCCTCGGTCCTAGTCAGCCACTGGGGCGATGCCACCATTGTCCCCCCCTTTCAAGCCGCACTTTCGGCGAACTCTCTTTCGGTTGTGGCGGGTGGAAACAACAGTGTCAACTTTAACGTCACGGTGAGCGGAGGCTTCAATGCGGCCGTTGCTTTTTCCGTGTCGGGGTTGCCCACCGGGGTATCGACCGTGTTCACTCCGTCGGCTTTTTCAGCCCCGGGGTCGGGCAGCGGTGTTCTAAGAATCACGGCGGCCAGCAGTGCAAAGCTTGGTACTTATTCCGCCAGCGTAACGACCCACAGCGGATCAACTACGCACACATTATTGCTTTCGGTCAAGATTGGTCCTAAGCCTCATTCGGTTTCCCCTCCTCGGCGAATTCGATAGTTTGGCTGCGTGAGCGACTAAGACGCTCACGCGGCTCTACACCCAACTCACGCACTTCCTCGCTCGCACAATTCTCATACATCCGATATTTTGATTAGCCGTTACCCCTGTTGACGCATCTCATTTGTGGCGCTTATCATTTTCGTCTGGTCCGAACTCCCCCGGTGGTTCCGCTGAACTGCCGTAGAATTTAGAAGTGAACTTATGGATAAGAAGAAGCTAGAAGGTTTTAAAAAGCGGCTCGAGACGCGGCAGCAGGATTTGCGCCGCACGGTTTCGCGCACCCAAGCGGATGGCCGCTCCGCCGACGAGGACACAGCTCAGGATATTGCCGACCGCGCCGCCAGTTCCTATACCAAAGAATTTTTATTCAGCCAAAGCAATAATGAGCGTCAACTGCTGCAGATGGTAGAAAAGGCCCTCGCGCGCATCCGGGAAGGCAGCTTTGGAGAATGTATCCATTGCGGCAAGGAAATTAATGCCAAGCGTCTTGAGGCCGTGCCTTGGACCCGCCACTGCATCGAGTGCCAGGAAAAACTTGAACAGGGCTTGCTGGAAGAAGCTCCGCGCTGAGATGACCGGCTTTGACGGTGCTATTTTCCGGCTGATAGACTAGCTATTCACCCACCAAGACAGAGATTCACTAGACTGAGATTGGAAGGTAGTCGTGCGCGCACAAACCCGCCATCAAATTAAGCAGGACGCGTTCAGCCGAGTCACCATCGGAGCTGCGGAAAAGACTGCCCACTGGAGCGTCGAACACAAAAATGCTCTGGCGATCGCTACCGCCGCAGTGGTGCTGGTTGTTGTTGCCGTGGCGGGAGGATGGTATTACCTGAGTGCGCAGGATGAGAAGGCCAGTTTCGACATGTCGCAGGCCGTCCGGACTTTGGAGGCCCAGCTTCGTCCGCCCGGCGCGCCCGCGCAACCGGATGTTCCCAGCTTCACCTCCGTGCGGGAGCGTTCCGATGCTGCCAAGAAACAATTCCAGGCGATCGTCGACAAATATCCCCATACCCGCACAGCGGACATGGCGCGTTACTTTTTGGGCGTGACCTCTGCGACCGCGGGCGACAATGCCGCCGCTGAAGGCAATTTCAAGGCGGTGGCTTCAGCCGGCAACAAAGAATTGGCGTCCGTGGCCAAGCTTGCTCTCGCTTCGCTCTACGGCAATAGCAACCGAACCAAAGATGCGGTAGCGCTATATCAAGATCTCATCGACCATCCGACGGCTTCGGTGAGCAAAGCGACTGCACAATTGCAACTGGCGGAGCTTTACCAGACCAGCAACCAGCCGCTGGATGCCAAGCGTATTTACGAGCAGATCAAGAAGGATAATCCCGGTCCAGAAGCGGTTCAGCTCGCAACCCAAAAACTCACAGAGCTGAA
The DNA here is from genome assembly GCA_013289765.1 of Acidobacteriota bacterium. Classification (GTDB taxonomy): domain Bacteria; phylum Acidobacteriota; class Terriglobia; order Terriglobales; family Acidobacteriaceae; genus Sulfotelmatobacter. The sequence goes on along the minus strand of JABCZI010000008.1, from coordinate 258,428 downwards.
GTAGATCTGCACGACGTCCGCCGTATAGTTCAGAGCTCGCCCAACAGAGATTTTTGGACGGCAAGGTCAGAGCAGCTTGCCCGAATGATCTCTTTCGTTCCTTCGGACCCGACGAACTGGAAGCCGTAACGGAAGGCATTTTGCTGCCGGACCATCGCGTATGTCCTCACCTGACCAAAGGGAAGCGCAAACTCCAACTGCACGAGTTCGCCCAGCGGCACTTCGATTTTCAGCAAGGCGGAAATTCCTGATTCGCTGATGTCCACGGTGTGCCCCCTCAGCAAACCACAGGTCCTTGAACTAACACTGATCTCGACCTTAAGTTTGAAGCGAGGATGATGACGCTTGTCGACCGTGTCTCGATCGGGAGACGGCGCGGAATAGTCGTGACCTTCCAATCTCGATTCTCTCTGCGATGTAATCCTTATCGGCGCGGGATTACGAAGACTTTAAGTTTGGAACACACAGCCCATTTCACTTTTGCTTGTACTTGGGTAGGATGATTATCTTCGCTTCATCTCGAAAACACCTATGGCTGATTTCACACTACGCGTGAACGGTAGCGACAGAAAAGTAAATGTGGCGCCGGAGACTCCACTGCTCTGGGTGCTCCGCGACACCATGGAACTCACGGGAACAAAATTCGGTTGTGGCGCCGGTTTCTGCGGAGCCTGCACGGTCCATGTGGAGGGAGAAGCGATACGCTCCTGCTCAACGCCGGTGTCGCAGGTCGCTGGGAAGAATGTGACGACCATTGAAGGGCTGGGAGCGAACGGGCTGCACGTCCTGCAGCAGGCGTGGATCGCTGAAGAAGTTCCGCAATGCGGCTACTGCCAGACCGGACAGATTATGACCGCAGCCGCCCTGCTCGCTAAGACTCCGAAACCCAACGACGAACAGATCACACAGGCGATGAACGGAAACTTGTGCCGCTGTGGAACCTACGAACGCATTCGCAAGGCAATTCGCCGCGCGTCGGTAACAGCATCGGGGGTGGCGCGATGACCTTGAGCCGGCGGGAATTTGTTGCAGCCGCAGTATCGGCGGGAGCGGGCTTGATCGTTGGGTTTTATCTGCCTCACGGAAGCTCGAACAAAAACAACCGGTCGTTTTCGCCTAACGCTTATCTGCGGATAACGCCCGATAACAAAATCACAATCGTGGTCGCGCGATCCGAGATGGGGCAAGGCGTGCGCACAGCCTTGCCCATGATTTTGGCTGAAGAACTGGAAGCGGATTGGAAGCAGATCGAAATCGAACAGGCGGGAGCCAGCACCCTCTACGGCGATCAAACCACCGGCGGCAGTGCCAGCGTGCGCACGACCTGGGATCCGATGCGCAAGGCGGGAGCGGCTGCTCGCGAGATGCTGATTTCCGCTGCCGCACTGACCTGGGGTGTCTCACGATCTTCCTGCAGTGCTCAGAACGGAATCGTCGCGCATGCGGCTTCCAACCGGCGTTTGAGTTACGGCGACTTGGCCGACAAGGCCGCTACGCTGCCCATTCCAAGCGATGTGACCTTAAAGCAGCCAAAGGATTACAAGATTGTGGGTCAACGGCTGCCGCGCGTTGATACGCCCGCGAAGGTGAAAGGCGAAGCCGGGTTCGGAATCGATTTCCGGATGCCCGGAATGAAGTACGCGTTACTGTCGCGGTGTCCGACCATTGGCGGCAAAGTGATGAGCTTCGACGATCATGAATCGAAGAAAGCTTCCGGCGTAAGTTATGTCGGCAAAATCAGCGATGCGGCGGTCGCCGTGGTCGCCGACACGGTTTGGGGCGCGATGGAAGGTCGCCGCTTGCTGAATGTGACATGGGACGAAGGTCCGAATAAAAACTTGAACACCGCTGCGGTGATGGACTCTTTGAAACAGACGGCTTCAAAGAAAGGCGCAACTTTATATTCCGTAGGCGATGTAACGAAGGCCAAGGGACGGCGCATTACTGCGGAATATCAGCTGCCGTTCATGGCGCACGCTCCCATGGAACCTGGGAACTGCACCGCAAATTACTCCGCAACTGGATGCGAACTGTGGGCTCCAACGCAGGTTCCACAGGATTGCGGAGACTCGGTGGCACAAGCCGTGGGTCTCGATCCAGATCAGGTAAAGGTGAACGTCACCCTGATGGGCGGAGGTTTTGGGCGACGACTCGAGCACGACTACGCCGTAGAAGCTGCGCTCGTTTCGAAGGCGATAGGCGGTCCAGTCAAAGTAATTTGGACTCGCGAAGATGACATGCGCTTTTCCACCTACCGGCCGGCAAGCCTCCATCAGTTGAGTGCGGTGCTCGATGGATCAGGCTGGCCCGCAGCGTTTACGCATCGCATCATCGCGCCTTCGATCAGCGGGCAGAAGGGGCAGCCGGTTCCGGGCGGAGTGGATCCGGATCTCCCGGACGAAGCTGCCTTCGTCTATGGATTAGGAAATGTTTCGATCGATAGCGTGATCGCTGAGACTCCGGTGCCGCTCGGCTGGATGCGGTCGGTATACGCCCTGCAGGTTGGATTCGCCAGTGAGAGCTTTATCGATGAACTGGCGGCAGCCGCAGGGAAAGATCCGCTGGAGTACCGGCTGCACATGCTGGCGAAAGATCAGGACATCCAATACTTCACGACGACGTGGCATACGGCTCGGATGCGTGGCGTATTGCAACTTGCCGCGGACAAGGCAGGATGGAAAAGTCCTCTACCTGCGGGCCGTTTTCGAGGAATCGCCTGCTTCGCATGTTTTTCTTCCTACATGGCCGAAGTGGTGGAGATCAGCATGGAGAACGAAACTCCGCGAGTGCATCGCGTAGTGGCGGCCGTGGATTGCGGGCAAGTAGTGAATCCCAGCATTCTCGAGCAGCAAATTCCAGGCGGGATTGTTTATGCGCTGTCGAACGCGCTGCGAGCCAAGATCACAATCGCGAAGGGGCGCGTAGTACAGGGAAATTTTGATGACTACGCCCCGTTGCGCATGGAGGAGGTTCCAGTCGTGGAAGTCTACGCGGTGCCCAGCGCAGAAGTGCCCACCGGAATCGGGGAGCCGTCCGTGCCTCCGCTGGCGCCAGCGCTATGCAATGCAATTTACGCCGCGACTAAGAAAAGAATTCGGGCACTGCCCATTCTGAACTCGTGACGAAATGATGAGGAGGTGGTTTACCGGTCGCGGTCTTCGCGAATCATTTCTTCGACAGTATGAAAGCAAGCGGAACCTTCAGAATTAGCGGTGTGACTAATGCGCAATGCTTCCATGCTTTTATAGACCTCGCGCCGCCGTTCCAATTCTTGCGGCGAAGGTGTAGTGAAGGGCGCATCCATATAGGTTCACAAGTAGTTTACCCTGCCTTGACACTACTTTCTTTCACCCTTTATTCTTGAAATTGCTCCTTGCGGTACTTGCGCCTTCTTGGCGTGCTTCCGCGGGCCTGGGGCGGCAACTGACGGGGCGCGGAGGTTCCGATGTTCTTCGAGATCAAAGATTTAGAACTTCACCCCATAGAATTTGCGGAGAAGTTTGAGCCGGGCGCGATCGACCTGGGAACGGATTATCGCCAAGTCACGCCGATAGAAACCAGCGGCCATGCGGATCTGGTTGAAGAACATCACGGCAAGCACAAGATAATTCAGGACATACGCATCCAGGGGCGGCTGGCGGCCAGCCTCGAAACCATTTGCGCCCGCTGCCTGGAACCCCTGACGCAGCAGGTTACGCGTGAGTTCGATCTGCTCTATCGCCCGCAGGGAGTCGACGCCGGGCGGGATGAGATGTCTGTTACCGATGCAGAGGCCGAGATCAGCTATTATGAAGGCGAAGGTCTCATGCTGGATGATGTAGTGCGCGAGCAAGTGCTGCTGGCTGTGCCGCTGAAGGTCACGTGCCGCGAGGATTGCAAGGGGCTGTGTCCGCATTGCGGAAAAAATCTGAACCAGGAGCAGTGCGGTTGCGAGGTTGTGTTGGAAGAACCGCGATGGGCGGCTTTAAAAGAAATCCGCGGCAAACTCGCTCATTAGCGACTTCGATCTTAAGAAATTAAAAGCAAGCCAGGCCAAACGGCCCAGGCGAGAGGAATTTTAAAATACTATGCCGAATCCCAAACGACGACATTCCCAGAAGCGCACCTCGACCCGCCGGGCGCACGATGCCCTGACCAGCCACTCTCTGTCTGAATGTCCAAACTGCCACGAGAAGAAAATGCCGCACCGCGCTTGCTCCAAGTGCGGCTACTACAAAGGCCGCGAAGTTCTGGACGTGAAGGAAGTAAGCTAACTCCTGCCAACATGCCTAGCGTGATCGCGCTGGATGCGATGGGTTCGGACCGGGCTCCCAAGCCTGAAATCGAAGGCGCAATTCATGCTGCCCGCAATTATGGCGTGCGCGTGCTCCTCGTTGGTCCAGAAACCATTATCAAAGCCGAGTTGGATCGCCACCCCGCAGCCTCGCGGCTGCCCATTGAGATCGTTCACGCCAGCGAAGTAATCACCATGGAAGACAAAGCCGTGCAGGCAGTGCGCTCCAAGCGCGATTCCTCCATGCTCGTAGGTCTGCGACTGGTCCGCGAGGGGCGAGCCGCGGGCTTCGTCACCGCTGGCAATACCGGGGCGGCGATGGCCGCAGCAAAAATGGTGCTGGGCGCGTTGCAAGGCGTAGACCGGCCAGCCCTGGCGGCAGTTTTTCCTACTGCTCCGGGCACGGCGGCAATCTTGCTGGATGTTGGCGCGAATGTAGATTGCAAGCCGCACAATCTCGAACAGTTCGCCGTGATGGGCGAGATTTATTTCCGCTCCATGTTTGGAGATCTCAAGTCTGGACGTTCGGCCTTTGGCAGTACGAAAGGTCCTCGGGTTGGATTGCTCTCAATCGGTGAAGAGGAAACCAAAGGCAACGAACTGACCAGGGAATCATTCCAGTTGTTGAAGCAGTTGCCTTTGAACTTCTTGGGCAATGTCGAAGGTCGCGACATATTCAGTGGCCACGTCGACGTGATCGTGGCGGACGGCTTCGTGGGCAACGTCGCGCTTAAAGTTTCAGAAGGTGTCGCGAACCTGGTGCGCACGGTTTTAAAAGAGTCGCTGAAGGCGACGATTTCGCGGCAAGTCGGCTACATGCTTTCGCGCAGCGCCTTTTCCGATTTTAAAAAGCGCATCGACCATACCGAGTACGGCGGCGCGCCATTACTCGGAGTGAAGGGCGTGTGCATTATCACGCACGGATCGTCCAACGCGAACGCTATCAAGAATGCGGTTCGCGTGGCTGCGGAGTTCTCTCAGCGGCAGATCAATGCATCCATCGAGCAAGGATTGGCCGCGCTGCATTCGGCTCCAGCGGAAGCTGAAGCCGCTCCGGCTCAGTAGTAGCGGCAATATCAAAACATGAACGAATCCACCACAGTTCCTATACCTTCCCCCAATACTGCCACAGCCAGGATTGCATTTATTTTTCCCGGCCAGGGATCGCAAACCGTAGGCATGGGCAAAGACCTCTCCGAAAAATATCCCATTGCCCGGCAAACATTCGAAGAAGCCGACGAGGCTCTTGGTTACAAGCTGTCGCAGATTTGCTTTGAGGGTCCGGAAGAACAATTGCGTCTCACAGAGATTACGCAGCCGGCGATTCTCACTGCTTCGATTGCGGCGCTTCGTGTGCTCGAAACACGCATTCCCAGGCCGAACTTTGTGGCAGGCCACAGCCTGGGCGAATATTCCGCGCACGTCGCATCCGGAACCTTCGCTTTTGCCGATGCAGTGCGCACCGTCCGCAAGCGTGGGCACTATATGCAGGAAGCAGTTCCGGTTGGAGTCGGCGCCATGGCGGCGATCCTCGGGATGGAACTCGAGAAAGTAGTCGCCGTTTGCCAGGATGCGGCGCAGGGCGAAGTCTGTTCTCCCGCGAATATTAATTCTCCCGAACAGATTGTGATCTCAGGCAATACCGCGGCGGTCGAACGTGGAGCGAAGTTGGCGGATGAGCGCGGCGCCAAGCGCACCAAGTTGCTGCCCGTGAGTGCACCCTTCCATTGTTTGCTGATGAAGCCCGCACAAGACCGTCTGGAAGAAGACTTGAACAAGCTGAAGACGCACAAGCCCGTCTATCCAGTGGCTTGCAATGTAGAAGCAGTTCTGGTCACTGATGAGCTGAGGTCTCGCGAAACATTAATCGCCCAGGTCACGGGCGCGGTGAAATGGGAACAGTGCATGCGCCTGCTGATTGGCGAAGGTGTTCAGACTTTCGTGGAGATCGGTCCAGGAAAAGTTCTCTGCGGATTGATGCGGCAGATTGACCGGTCGAAGACTTGCCTGAATGTCGGGGACGATGCGTCCCTGGCGAAAACTCTGGAGCACTTCAACGCTTAGCGGTCCAGCGTTTTCGCATTCCCGCCGCTCTAGCGAAATTCCAGGCCGCACGGCGGCGTGCTGATTGTTTTATCGGTCTTGTCGACATATAACTGCGCGTGTTGAGCGCGGTCGTTCACGACCAGGTCGATGACCACGCCAGTCCCACCGCCTGGGCAATTACTCTCGCCGTAAATCTTGTAGTTCTTGACGATGCCCCACTGTCCGCCCGGTCCCCAGTCTTGCCGGAACTCGTTGAACGGATACTGGGAGTGGTTCTGCGGATGCTGCTTCCAATCGGGATCGTGATAGTAGATTCCGTAGGCGGCTTCAAAGTCTTGCTTCTGCAGCGCGGAAAAGAATTTGTCTGCCACGCTCTTCTCCGGCCAGAAACGGTTCCACCAACCAACGATGGCTAGAAACAGAATTAGAACGATCGCCGAAACAATGCGGCCTCTCTTCTGCCGCTCTTTTTCCGGGTGATACTCTTTGGCATCCAGTAAGGTCATCACTATCTAGAATAACGGACGCGCCCATTAAGTCAAAAGTTCCAGAAGACTTGAGCGATTTGATAATTGAGCGATCGGGCGATTGAAAATCACTGCCTTCGCGCCACAGCGGCTTGGAGCGCAGCACAGTACACAATCACTCATTCTTCTACAGCGTCCGTTTGAACAGCGGAATCGCAATCCCCAGCGTCACCGCCGCGAAAATCGACAGGAATAGCATATCGCCCCACACCGCCGCCAACGTTGTCTCTTTCAGCAGCAGACATTTGAATCCGTCGACCGCAAACGTAAAAGGATCGACGCTGGCAATAGCCCGCAGCCAGCGCGGGAACGCCTGGATGGGATAGATCGCTCCGCTCGGGAAAAACAGCAGAGTATTCAGAATGCCGAACATGGCTCGAGGCACGAGGGGATCCTCGATCCGCACCATCAGCAAAAACATCATGGTATTGAAAGCCAGTGAAGTCAAAACGATCATCACGAGCAAACCGAGCATCGTCACTGGATTGAAAATCGTGCTCACGCCGGCCATCAGCGATCCAATCACACAAATAATCACGCCCGTCATCACCGCCTTGATCGCGCCGGCGAGGTTAAGACCAAGTACCAGTTCGAGCTTAGTGATCGGCGTCACCAGATAGCCTTCATGCACTCCGCGCGCCTTGTCGTCGATATAGAGCATGCCGCCGCCGATCATCACCGAGACAAACATCGCAAGCGCCAGCGAGCCCGGAAGCAGATATTTCATGTATTCGATGTACGGATAGAGTTCAACAATCTGAAGTGCGGTCTGCTGCAAAATTCGGGGTTCGACCGTGGGCTGATTCAGCGCGCTGACTAGGTCGGCTAGTTCCGACTCCAGCGCCGAGCTCATAAAGTTATCGCTGTTATCCACCACCACGGCAATTTGAGGATGGTTGTCCTCGTAGACGCGGCGGGAAAATTGCGGAGGAATAATTACCGCGCCATCCAGCTTGCCGTTCCGAACATCTTCCACCGCTTTCTTTTGATCGTCATAGTAAATCGGCACAAAAGTACGGATGTTCGCACGCACAGAATCGAAAGCCTCGCGAACGCGCAGCGCCTGCGTGCCTCCATCCTGATCCACAATGGCAACCCGGGCGTCTCGGATTTTACCGCCAAACGCATTTCCCAATATCACAAGCTGCACCAGCGGAAAGATCATCGACGCCAACATCAACGCCGGTGAACGGAAAAACTTGCGCATTTCGCGCTCGACGATCGCCATGATCCGATTCATGGTTGCAGCCCCGGCCGCTGCGGCATCGTGAATGCATAAGCTTTCTGTAGTTCGTCTCGCAACTGCCTGCCCGTGAAGTGCACGAATACGTCGTCGAGCGTGGTGTTTTGCACTGACAATGACTTCACCGCAACTCCCGCCTGCACGGCCATCTCCACTAATTGGGTCGTGGTGCGCGAGCCGTTGCCGGTAAGCACCCGATACATTCCCGCGCCTTCGTGTTGCACGGAGGTCACGTCGTTAAGCGCACGCAGCCGCTGTTCCCAATCGTCGGGCGGATTCTCGAACTGCGCCTCAATCACATTGGATCCGGGTACGCTCGCTTTCAACGCCATCGGTGCATCGAGTGCGACCAGCTTCCCATGATCGACAATGGCGATGCGGTCGCACAGCCGGTCGGCCTCGTCCATGTAATGCGTGGTGATCAAAATGGTAAGTTGCCGCTGGCTTTTGATATTGCCCAACATCTCCCACACGGCTACGCGCGATACCGGATCGAGTCCGGTTGTGGGCTCGTCGAGAAAGAAGATTTTTGGATGATGCACCAGCCCGCGAGCTATCTCCAGCCGTCGCCGCATACCGCCGGATAGCGTCTTGGTCTGCGCGCCGCGCCACTTGGTCAGGTCGACCAGCCCCAGTAGCTCTTCGATGGAGCGCTTACGCTCCTTCGCTGGCACGTCATACAGCTTCGCATAAATATTCAGATTCTCTTCCACCGTAAGATCGAGATCGCTGGTGAGGGCTTGCGGAATCACTCCAATCGTCCGCCGCACGGCATCCGGATCCTTCGCCACATCATGGCCGGCAATGCGCGCAATCCCCGAAGTGATGGGAATTAGCGTCGTCATCATACGAATCAGCGTTGACTTCCCGGCGCCGTTCGGTCCGAGCAGGCCGAAGATCTCCCCGTTATCTACGTTGAACGAAACATCGTCAACAGCGGTGAAGTTGCCATACTTCTTAACGATGTGCTGCACTTCGATGGCGTGCGGAGTTGCGGAGTCAGGCATTCGACGTCGCGTGTCGAATTTCTCGTCTGCCATCATCGCTGCCCCGCTGCTGCAGTACTCCGCGAGGCCGCATCGCCCTTCGTCTGCGCCGGAGAAACCAGCACTTCGGCCGTCATTCCCGGCACGAACGCGCCCTTGGGATTATCCAGCCGCACTTTTAGTACGATCGTCTTGATATCCCGCTTGCGGCGGCTCACATCGCGCTGGGTGGCAAAATCGCCTTCCACCCCTTTGAAAAATACTTTTCCGTTCGTAATGGTCCCGCCCGGCAGGCGAATTCGCAGCACATCACCATAGCCGATGTGGTCGGCATAAGTCTCCGGAATTGCGACCCTCGCCCATGTGTCCGTGAGATCGACGATGGTTACGATCGGCGCGCCAATATTCACCACTTCACCTTGCCGCGCCGCTCGCACAGAAACGGTGCCGGTAACAGGCGCATATACATTCGTATAGCCCAACCGCACCGCGGCTTGATTCTTCTGTGCAATAGCGTTTGTAAGATCAGCTCGCGTCGATTGCACAGTGCTCCGCGCGGCGTTCGCCTGCTGCGTGCGGGCGATCGCGGAGTTCAGATCCGCCTGCGCCGCCTTTACCAATTCTTGCTGAGCTTGCATGGTCGCCTCAGCAGCCTGAAGGTTGGTTTCCGCCTGCACTCGCTCCTGGTCGGAAGCCACGCCAGCCTTCGCCAGTTCGACCGCGCGCCGGCTGTCGCTCTCCGTGCGATCAAGCGTGGCCTTGGCTTGCATCAACTGCGCTTTCGCCGATGACACTTTCGCCTGCGCATTCGCGACGTCGCTCGAAGTCGAGCCAGAAGTTGACCGCTCGGTGTGCTGCATTTCGGAAACTTTGTGCTGCAAGCTGGCGATGGTCGCTGACGCCGCGGCCTCCTGCGTCTGTAGCTCAGACGGGTCGAGCACGGCGATCAAGTCACCAGCCTTCACCGGCGTGCCTTCATCCACCATCAATTTCTGGATGCGTCCTTCCACCTGAGCGCTGACAATCACCTGATTGGAGTCGACGGTACCGATCAGCACCAGGTCTTGAGAATGGTCGGTGGAGAAAAAGTAATACGTCGCGGCAATCACAAAAATTATGCTGAGAAGAATGAAAAATCGGTTGCGAGCACTCATTTGGGTACTCCTGGCGTTGTGTGGAAGGGGGACTGAAATAATGCGTGGGAAATAAAGTCGAGCACCGCGGCGCGCCGTTCGGCAATACGTTCCGGAGCCAGCGGATTGAAACGCACGATCCGCTGCATTACGGGAGCGCTGCTGAAATAGAAAATGATAATGGCCAGCATTGACGGAACGAAGTGAGCCGGATCGACCTTGCGAAATTCGCCTTCCGCAATTCCTTTGCGAATCAACTCGCCGACACGGCCATAGATGGGTTGAAAATATGTCTTGACCAGCCGGTCGATGTGCTCGGGGTGGCCTTCCCGCGCGCGCATCATTTCCCGCTGCATCAGTTTTGGATAGAGAGGATTGGAGGCGATGAAATCGAAGTACGTGCCTGCATAGGCCAGAATCTTCTCTCGCGGAGGCAAATCGCTATCGAGCACCGCGAAGACTTTTTCCTTCATCCCGAAAAAGGCGTTGTCCAATACTGCGCCGTAAAGTGTTTCCTTGTCTTTGAAGTAGTAATAGAGCAAAGCCTTATTCACATGCGCTGCGCGAGCAATCGCGTCGGTGCGGGCACCGGCAATCCCGTGCTCGGAGAACTCTTTGGCCGCGGCCGAAAGAATCGCGGCGCGGCTTTCTTCCGGCTTGCCGCGCGAGCCGAGGCGGGGATGGGGTTTGGAAGAGCGCAAGAGTTGAGGCATGCTTAATTAACCGGTTAGTTAGATCGCATTCTACACTATCAGTAAAGATTTAGGGGGCTTTAGAGAAGGGAAGGGGCTAAACCGCGCCGCCGGCAATCGACGGCACCAGCAGTACTTCATCGCCATCCTGGAAGGCATAGCTGGGTCCTCCCAGGAAGCGGATGTCCTCTTCATTCACGTAAATGTTAAGAAAGCGGCGGACCTGGCCAGTTTCATCGCGCAGGTGAGGTTTTAATTCCGGAAACTTTTCATCGAGGGCGGTGAACAGTTCTCCCAAATTGGTGGCGGCACAGGCGATCGAACCTACGCCTGCGGTGTGCCGTCGCAGTGCGGTCGGAATTTGTACCGTAATTGCCATATCGAACCTCAGCGGCTAAGCCGCGCCCTTTCAAACCTATGCACCGTCTACACGCCCACCGTCGCCGCTTCTCTCACCACGCCAACACTCTCTAGCGTGTCCTGCAAGTACTTTTCGAATTCTGCAAGCTTGGGAGCGATGGGCCTTTCGATTTCATACACTCCCGCCAGCACATCGGTTGTCTTCAGGCCGTTGCCGGTGATGCAGAGCACGGTCGTTTCCTCAGGCAGAATGCGGTCCTGGCGATAAAGTTTTCCCGCCGTACCCACGGTGACGCCGCCAGCGGTTTCGGTGAAGATGCCTTCGGTCGCCGCCAGCAGCCGGATCGAATCAATTACCTCCGGATCGCTCACATCCTCGCTCCATCCCCCGCTCTGCTTGATGGTCTTAATGGCGTAGTGGCCGTCGGCAGGATTGCCGATGGCAAGCGACCGCGCAATCGTCGCGGGTTTCTGTGGATCTATCTCCGCGCTGCCAGTCTTCACCGCCGTCGATATCGGAGAGCATCCCGTAGCCTGCGCGCCGAAGAACTTTACTGGCTTTTCCTCAACCAGGCCAAGCTTCGTGAGTTCATCAAAAGCTTTTTTGATTTTAGTAATCAACGACCCCCCTGCCATTGGCACGACGACATTGTCCGGCAAGCGCCAGCCCAGTTGCTCGGCGATCTCGAAGCCGACCGTCTTCGATCCCTCGGCGTAATACGGCCGCAGGTTCACGTTGACGAAGCCCCAGCGGCGCTCTTCGGCAATTTGCGAGCACAGGCGATTCACCTGGTCATAGTTACCCGCGATGCGCACCACGTTTGCGCCGAACACTTGCGTGCCGAGAATTTTTGCCGGCTCAAGATCGGAAGGGATAAATATCCACGCTTTAAGACCCAGACGCGCGGCATGGGCTGCGACCGCGTTCGCCAGGTTGCCGGTCGAAGAACATGCGACCGTATCGAATCCAAAAGCTTGCGCATTCGCCAGCGCAACCGCCACCACGCGGTCTTTAAAACTCAGCGTCGGCAAGCACACGGCATCATTCTTGAGATAGAGATTCTGCGCAACCGTTTTCGCGTCGTTCGTATTCCCGAACCATTGCTCCGCCAGACGAGGCGCCTGGAACAGCGGCGTAAACCCAACCGGCAACCGAGGCTCGAACCCTTCGGGTAGAGGCAGCAATTCGGAATAGCGCCACATGTTGGGCGCGCGTTGCGCAATGCTTTCGCGGGTAACCGACGGGCGAAGCGCTTCATAATCGTAGGTAATTTCCAGAGGAGAGAAACACTCATCGCAGATCGAGCGGGGCTGGTTGCCCCAACTTCGTCCGCATTCCCGGCAGCGTAATTCGTAGTGGGCGTTGTAATTCGACATCGGGTACTCGCTTTCTATTCAAGCAGCGAGTCGCTGGGACGAGCCGGGAGCGCCCTAAAAAACAAAGGCCTCTTTTTCCAGGAAATGGGAAAAGAGGTCGGAATGCAATACAAATAAGCTTCGCATCCGAATCTCATGTTCCCCGTTTCCGGGCGGGAGTTGGCACCTGGCGGTCAGGATATATGATCCCGATCCGGTTGCCGTGGCGTCACAGGGCTCGTCCCTCAGCCACTCTGCATGAAATTCCAAGTCTGCCCCGAAGAGCAAACTTGTCAACAATCGTACAACGCCGAGGGTTCTTCGTCAAGAAGATCCTCGATCGTGCGCAAGTAGTAACTCGAATTTGTTCTCAGCGCCGCCGATCAGTACACTCTTGTTTCACGAGGTGAACATGAATCAAAGAAGAAAGTCATCTTCGTCGCGAGTGGCTGGCTCGTTGATGCGTACCATTTCGCGTCGGACCGAAATCTCTCCATTCTTTATTTTAACTTTAGTTTTAGCCGCACTTGTTTTCTTCGCGCCTTCATTCGCTGAACCAGCCCGATGCCAGACCGCCCAACCCTCGAAACAATCCGATTTACCCAGCGAATCGCCAGCCAAGTACACACCCGTTACCGACACTTTCGACTACATCAAGCGCGACGTCATGATCCCCATGCGCGACGGCGTCAAGCTTCATACCATCATTCTTCTTCCGAAAGGTGCAAAGCATGCGCCGATCCTGCTCACGCGCACGCCTTATAGCGCGACCGAACAGACGACGCACGCCGCGAGTGGACACCTCGCTTCCATCCTGGAAGGCTACGACAACGCCACGGAAGTTATCGTCGATGGCGGATACATCCGCGTGATCCAGGATGTCCGCGGCAAGTATGGTTCGGAAGGCGACTACGTGATGACGCGTCCGCTGCACGGTCCGCTGAATCCCACGCCTGTCGATCACGCAACCGACACCTACGACACCATCGACTGGCTGGTTAAGAATGTTCCCGAAAGCAACGGCAAGGTCGGCGTGCTCGGAATCTCCTACGATGGTTTCACTACGTTGATGGCCTTGGTGAATCCGCATCCGGCGCTGAAAGTCGCGGTGCCGATGAATCCCATGGTCGACGGCTGGAGGGGTGACGACTGGTTTCACAACGGCGCATTCCGCGAACAGAATATGCCGTACATCCAAGTGCAGGAAGCCACGCGCTCCTCGGACGAGAAATGGTGGACCAACCATTTCGATGATTACGATGTCTTTATGGAAGCAGGATCAGCCGGCGAACTCGGTCGCCGCCACGGGCTCGAGCAAGTCGGATTCTGGCGCAAGCTGATCGATCACCCCAGCTATGACTCGTGGTGGCAGCAACAGGCCATGGACCGCATTCTTGCGGTCCAGCCGTTGAAAGTTCCAACCATGTTGGTCGACAGCCTGTGGGATCAGGAAGATATTTACGGCGCGCCGGCCCTCTACGATGCGCTGAAAAAACAAGATGCCAACCGCGACAAATTGTTTTTAGTTATGGGGCCGTGGCATCACGGACAGGAAATAGGCGACGCCAGTTCTCTGGGAGCACTGAAGTTCAATAGCGATACCGGGCTCTTTTTCCGCGAACAGATTCTTCGCCCATTTCTCGATCACTATTTGAAGGATGACGCCCCGAACTCCGACGTCGCGCCTGTCAACGCCTACGAAACCGGAACCAATACGTGGCGTCGCCTGTCGAGTTGGCCGGCTGGCTGCGACAAAGGATGTTCGATTCACCCCACCCCGCTTTATCTCAACGCCGGATTGAAAGCGAGCCTTAACGAGTCTAAAACGAGCGACGCAGCATTCGATGAATACATTTCCGATCCTACGAAACCAGTGCCGTTTCGAGCCCGGCCAATTCAACCCATCGGCTACGGCAATGGATTAACCTGGCCCGAATGGCTCGTCGACGACCAGCGTGAATCGTCTGGCCGCCCCGATGTCGCGGTGTTTACTTCGGACGTTTTGACAACGCCGATGAAGATCAGCGGGCAACCCGTCGCTAATCTCATAGCCTCCACCAGCGGCACGGATTCCGACTGGGTGGTTAAATTAATCGACGTCTATCCCGACGAGGTCGCCGCGCAACCGGCCATGGGTGGATATGAGCTGATGGTTTCCGCGGACATCTTCCGCGGCCGTTATCGCGAGAGCTTGGAAACCGCCAAGCCCATCGCTTCCGGCCAACCACTGCTTTATCGCTTCAACCTTCCAACCGCGAACCATGTTTTTCTACCCGGCCATCGCATCATGGTGCAGATTCAATCCAGTTGGTTCCCGCTGTATGACCGGAACCCGCAAACGTTTGTGCCGAATATCTTTTGGGCGAAACCAGGGGAGTATCGCAAAGCCACGCAGCACGTCTATCACGCGCCCGGCGAGGCTAGCTTTGTCGAATTGCCGCTGGTGGTGACGCAGTAAGAAGTCAGAGGTAAATAAGCACAGACAAATAAGATTACCGGCTGTACTGATTTTTCTTTTTGTCGGCGTGCCGCTCTATCCCAAGCTGAATAAGCTGGTCGATCAGGTCTGAATACTCGAGGCCGGAAGCCGCCCACAGCTTGGGATACATGCTGATCGAAGTAAATCCGGGCATCGTATTGATCTCGTTCAAATATATCTTGCGGGTTAGCGGATCCATCAAGAAATCCACGCGCGCCAGCCCGGAGCAGTCCACGGCCTTGAATGACCGCACCGCGAGCTCCTGGACTTTCTTGGTTTCAGCTTTGGTGAGCTTCGCTGGAATAATGAGTTCAGATCCCTCATCGAGATATTTCGCGTTGTAATCGTAAAATTCTTTGACCGGAACAATTTCGCCTGGAATCGAAGCCGCGGGTTCATCGTTACCCAGCACGGAACATTCAATCTCGCGCGCTTTGTTCTTCTTTCCGCCTACACCTTGCTCGATCACAATCTTCCGATCGAATCTTGCGGCTTCCTCGATGGCCGGGCCCAGCTCCTTGCGATTGTGCGCCTTGCTGATTCCCACGGACGATCCCAAATTCGCCGGCTTCACAAACACAGGAAACTTCAGTTTGCTCTCAACGAATTTCTCAACTTTCTTCGGCTCCTTTTCCCACGCACTGCGCAGAATCGTGACGTGCCTCACGATTGGAATTCCCGCCGCCATAAACAGCGACTTCATCACATCTTTGTCCATCCCCGCAGCCGAACCCAGCACGCCCGCACCTACATAAGCGATGTCAGCCAGTTCCAGCAGTCCCTGAATCGTTCCATCTTCGCCAAACGTGCCGTGTAGCACGGGAAAAATCACATCTACATTGATCGCCCGATCCGCAGCTCGACGCGTCAGTGCCGCTTCCGTCTGAAAAGGGACAAGCCCACTCTGCCGATGCACGGGTTCCGGAGGCACCACGACCGCTTCTCCGCGCGCCAATACTGCGGCTGGCTGCGTCAGTTCAGGATCGCCCGCACGCAGGTGCCGAGGCTCAATCACCAATTTGCCTTGCAGCAAATTTTCCGCGTCCCCCGCAGTCAGCCACCGCCCATCCTTGGTAATGCCAATCGGAACAACCTCGTATTTATCTTTATCGATAGCGTTGAGAACCGACGCGGCGGAAAGCAGCGAAACTTCATGCTCTCCGCTACGCCCTCCAAAAAGTATTCCGACACGAATCTTGCTCATAATTGTTTATAAAATCTTCTTCCCAAATGCCGACAACGCCAATTCCACCGCTAAGTCCGCAGTCTGGTTGTGCTCGTCGATCACCGGATTCACTTCCACGATTTCGAAGCTCAGCATACGTCCATGGTCGGCGATGATTTCCATAGCCAGATGAGCTTCGCGATAAGTCGCCCCGCCGCGCACTGGAGTGCCCACGCCCGGCGCGTCCTCAGGATCGATCCAATCCATGTCGAGCGAAATATGATAACCGGCGGTGCCGCGCCCAGCCATGCGTAGCGCTTCCTCCATTACCGTTCGCATGCCGCGCTCATCAATGTCGCGCATGGTGAAAACGCCAATACCCGCACGCCGCACATTTTCCTTTTCGACCGCATCAATATCGCGAACTCCCACCAGCACGCAGTTCTCCGGCTTCACCTTCGGAGAAAAATCCAGAATGTTCGCCAACTCCGGCGGGCCCAATCCCATGATCGCCGCTAGCGGCATTCCATGCACATTGCCGCTCGGTGAACTCTCCGGCGTATTGATGTCGGTGTGGGCATCAATCCATATAAGCCCGATCCGCTGGTTCTGCCGCCGATAAAACTCGGCCACGCCCGCCACCGTCCCGGCAGCCACCGAATGATCGCCGCCCAATGTAACCGGAACTTTTCCTGCTTCCAGCGTCTTAATCACCAACTCGGCGTGCTTGGTACAAGTTGCAGTAATTTCTTTCAAATACTTGGCGTGGGTATCGCCCTCTTTTTTCTGTTCGGGGATCGCAACCGCAACGTTGCCTCCGTCTTCCACCTCATGTCCCAACGCTTCAAGACGCGCTTCTAGTCCCGCCACACGCACGGCGGAAGGTCCCATGTCGACGCCGCGGCGCGATTGCCCGAGATCAAGCGGGACCCCGATCACGCGAATACTCTTGGGATTGATGTTCGTGGGGCTTAGTTTTGTGTTCATAGGATCTAGTAGTGTGTAATCAGTTGATGATTGAAAACGGCGAACGCTCTTCAATCACACAATCACAAATCGCCCAATCAATTCTTCACGGATATAACCGGTTCAGCATCCGGGGGAAGGGAATCGTCTCCCGCACATGTTCAAGCCCGCAGATCCATGCCACTGCCCGTTCAATGCCCATTCCAAAGCCGCCGTGCGGCACGCTGCCGTATTTGCGCAAATCCAGATACCACTTGAACGCTTCTTCCGGCAATCCGTGCTCACGAATACGCCGCACCAGCAACTCGTGCGACGCCATACGCTGCGACCCGCCAATAATTTCTCCGTAACCTTCTGGCGCCAGTACATCCACACACAGGGCTAACTCGGGCCGCTGCGGGTCAGGTTCCATATAGAACGCTTTCACTTTCGCGGGATAACGATGCACCATAACGGGCTTATCAAACTGTGCCGAAAGATACGTCTCGTCCGGTGACCCAAGGTCTCCGCCCCACTCAAACTGCGTCTCCAGCGCCCCTTTGGCGTGCCCTTCCTGCAAATTCTTCACCGCCTCGTCGTAAGTGATTCGCGGGAACGGCGCTTCAATCTTTTCCAGCTTCGAGATGTCACGGCCAATCGCCTGCAGATCAACGCGGCGCCGTTCCAGGCAGCGCTTCACGACGAATGTAATTAACCCTTCGGCCAAGTCCATCAGGTCATCGAGTTCGGCATAAGCAATCTCTGGCTCAACCATCCAGAACTCGGTCAGGTGGCGACGCGTCTTCGATTTCTCCGCCCGAAACGTTGGACCGAACGAATACACTTTGCCCAAAGCCATCGCCGTCGCTTCGATGTAAAGCTGCCCGGACTGCGTCAGGTAAGCCTGCTCCTCAAAGTAATCGACGGGGAACAGCGTGCTCGTGCCCTCGCAAGCGGCGGGAGTAAGAATCGGCGGATCAGTGAGCGTGAATCCGCGTTCATCAAAAAAATCGCGCACTGCCTTGATGATCTCCGCCCGCACCCGAAGAATCGATGCCTGCCGCTGCGACCGCACCCACAGATGCCGGTGCTCCATCAAAAACTCAGTGCCGTGTTCTTTCGGAGTAATCGGGTAAGGGTCGGACTCCGGCACGCGCTGCACCACCTGCACATTCGCCACATCGAGCTCGTAGCCGCCGGGCGCGCGCGCATCGGCGCGAACCTTGCCTTCGACGATCACGCTAGACTCTTGCGTCAAGGTCTTGACCGCCTCGAATACTTCCGGCGTAACCGCGTTCTTCGGCACCACTCCCTGAATCACGCCCGAGCCGTCGCGAAATTGCGGAAATAGAAGCTTCCCGCTCGCGCGCATGTTGTAAAGCCAGCCCCGGAGCGTGACCGACTCCCCTTCGTGCTTGCCAATTTCAGCAATAGTCGTTACAGGTGACATAAGATTGCTTAATTTAGTAACCGGATCATCCAGCAATTAATACTCGACGTTTTCTTTAGGACCTAAATTGCCCGACTACACAATCGCGCCAATTGCCAATTGCCCTACGCCGTTTCCAGTTTCTCAAACGTCTCCCCAAGCTTTTCCAGGGGATTCACCTTCTCATCCCAGTCCAGTTCCAGCATCAAAGCTGGCGTTTGGGGCGCGGACCGAAGCAGTTCCATTGCCTCTTTCCAGTCGATGGTTCCTTTTCCCGGCCACAGGTGCGAATCGCGATCCTTGTTATTGTCGTGAACGTGGGTGGAGCAGATCTGTTGCCGCAAAATCTCGAACGACTCGCGCACCGAGTTCATCATGTGCGCGTGCCCAAAGTCGAAGCAGATGCCCACATCGTCAAAGTGCGCTGTGTGAATCATCTCAACCAGTCTTTCCGGCGTGGAAAGCTCGTTGGGAATATTTTCCAGCAGAATGCGCACTCCCAGGGGTTTCGCGAACGCCCGCAAGTGCTCAATCGAAGTCATCGCCGACTCGAACTTCTTCTCGCTATAGCTTTCATTCGGCAATCCAAGATGCTGGATCAGAAAGCGAAATGGAATCTGCTCCGCAATCTCCAGCGCCCGCTTTACCTCGTCGGTTGCTTCCACTAATCCCGCCCGGTCTATCGATGCCAGATTGATCGGAGTTCCGCCGGTACGGCCCCAGTCGTAGTCGGCATAGAGAGGCGAATGCACCGAATTCAAGGGAACTCCGCTCCCGCGAAACCATTCGGCAATCTCTTTCACGTGAGCTTTGCGGTTGGCATAATCGAGGTGCTGCCGAGCCGCGAAAATTTCGATCGCCTGCACTCCATTGCGAGTCAGCCCATCCAGAATTCCCGGATGCAGCCGCTCCTTGACATATAGATACGTGGATACCGCTTTCAGCATGCTCGTTCCCTTATAGAGAAATTGTTGATTGATGATTGCCGATTATTGATTCGCCGGTTATTAATTGAAAGACCGAAGCATGCCGGTTTTGATCTTCAATCAACAATCAAAAATCAGGAATCATCAATCAGCAATCGTTCTTAGTAGCCTACTGCCTTTCCGTTGCTCCGGCCATCGCTCGCTCCCAGCCGCTCTCCGCTCTTCGTGTCGATGGCTATGCATTCCGCTTCGCTCCAGTAGGGGGAAACATCTCCTCCGTCGTGCAGTCCGATTTGCACGTGATATCCCATCTTCTGTAAAGCCTGAACCGTGTCGGGCGAAAACCATCGCTCCACGTTCAACACATCTGGCAACCACTGATTGTGAAAGCGGGGAGCATTCACCGCCTCCTGAATATTCATCCCATAATCGATTACGCCCATGAGCACGTTCGCCACGGTGGTAATAATTTTCGAACTGCCCGGTGAACCGAGCACCAAAACCACTTTTCCGTCACGCACAACAATCGTCGGACTCATCGACGATAGCGGCCGCTTGCCTGGACCAATCGCATTGGCTGCACCCTGAATCAGGCCGTCTGCATTCGGCACGCCCGGCTTGGCGGAGAAATCATCCATCTCATCATTCATCAGGAATCCCAGACCGTCCGCCGTGACGCGCGACCCAAACCAGTCGTTAATAGTCGTTGTAACCGCGACCGCATTCCCCTCCGCATCCACCACGGAATAGTGGGTCGTATGCGGCGACTCATGATTCGCCTGCGGCTCAGGATGCGCGGCAGCATACTGTTCTAGCTCGCTGAAAATGGCGGGACGTTTCAATTCTCCACTAGGGCTGGCATGATCCGAGTCAATCGAATTCCTCCACGCCTCGCCATACTTCTTGTCGATCAATTGCGCCACTGGAATCTTCGAGAAATCCGGGTCGCCCATGAATTCCGCCCGATCGAAAAATGCCCGCCGAAACGCTTCCGTGATGTAGTGAATCGACTGCGCCGACCGGTTTCCCAGCTTCGCCAGATCGTAGCCTTCGAGAATGTTCAGTGATTCAATCAGAACGGTTCCGCCTGAGGACGGCGGCGGCGCGCTGATGATTTCATATCCGCGATAGGTTCCCCGAACCGCTTCGCGTTCTTTCACTTCATAACGCGCCAAATCGTCAGCGGTGATCAGCCCTCCACCTTTCTGCATCGCCGCTGCCAATTCCCGCGCCAAACTTCCGTGATAAAAGTCTTCCGGCTTCGCGGCAATCCGTTCCAGCGTCCGCGCCAGATCAGGCTGGCGGAACGTCTCGCCGGGCAAATAGTAATTTCCTTCCCGTTGGAAAATGCGTCGCGACTCGGAAAACTTCGCTAAATATTTATCGTGGAAGTCGCGAGCCTCTCCCCAAGTCAGCGCATATCCTTCGCGCGCCATGCGGATCGCTGGAGTCATCACTTGCTTCAGCGTCAACTTGCCATACTTCTGTTCGGCGTAAACCATGCCCGCAACCGATCCTGGTACACCGATCGCCTTATATCCAATTTCGCTCGCATCTTCGATAACATTCCCCTGCGCGTCCAGGTACATATCGCGGGTCGCCGCTGCCGGAGCCATCTCCCGGTAATCCAGAAAGTGCGTCCTGCCGTCCGCCATCCGCACCAGCATGAATCCGCCGCCGCCCAGATTTCCCGCCGCCGGATGCACCACTGCCAGCGCAAACCCCGTCGCCACCGCGGCGTCCACCGCATTACCGCCGGTTCGCATCATCTCCACTCCAGCGCGCGAGGCTAGCTCATGGGCGCTGACCACCATCGCATGCTGTGCATGCACCGGCTCCGTCGATCCAGCGCACCATGACCCCGGCACTGCCGCAGCCGCCATAAGCAGCAGAATCAATGATTTGTGATGGAATCGCATGCTGGATCGAACGTATCCGGAATGAGCGGACTCTTGAGGCTAGCCGACCGCGGCAAGTGGAGTCAAATGCCGCAGGTGTAGGGCCTCGCGCTCCTGTCGGCCAAATTTATCCGCAAGCGCCATCTCGACGTCGCTTCGGCTTCTTGCCAGGGAATTGCTTCGATGGACGTTTCTTTTTCTTGAGCTTCTTCGCCGGTATCTTCGTCGATCCCTTCGCGGCCACCATCTCATACGCCTGCTCAATAAGCCCTCGCAACTCATCCCAGCGCAACGCATCCAGTCGATCCAGCATCACCCATTTGTAGCGCCCAACATACGGCGCGGGACGAATATCTTCGCGCTCAATCAACTCGGAGAACGATTCGGGCGTGCATTTGAAGCAGAGCCGGGGATTATCCAGGCCGAGCATCACAAAAATCTTTCCCCCGATCTTGAAGCAGAGCTGGTCGCCCCACTGCAGTTTCTCCGTCGCTTGGGGAAAAGCCAGGCAAAATTCGCGAATCGCATCGACATTCATGGCATTGTTTTATGCAACGGTTTTATTTCCTGACAATCTAAGGAAGCCTGGGAGATTTCATATGCAAACTCGCACTCTTGGCAATTCCGATTTGAATATTACTCGCGTTGGTTATGGAGCCTGGGCGGTTGGCGGTTCGGGCTGGCAATTCGCCTGGGGAGGGCAGGACGATGACGACTCCATCGCCGCCATTCACCGCTCGCTCGAACTCGGCGTCAACTGGATTGACACCGCCGCCGTTTACGGTCTGGGACACTCCGAAGAAGTGGTCGCGCGCGCGCTCAAAAGCTGGTCCGGTCCGCGCCCTTATATCTTCACCAAGTGCGGCCTGCGCTGGGATGACAAAGGCAAAGGCGATGTGAAAAAAGTACTGAGCCGGGATTCCATCCGCCGCGAGGTCGAGGACAGCCTTCGGCGCCTTTCGATTGACGTAATTGACCTTTACCAGATTCACTGGCCTCCTGATCCGGACTCGTCCGCGCTCGAAGAAGGTTGGTCAACCATGGCTGACCTGAAACGCGAGGGAAAAGTACGCTGGATCGGCGTCTCCAACTTCAGTGTCTCGCAACTGAAGCGGGCTCAGGCCATCGCTCCGGTGACTTCTCTGCAGCCTCCTTATTCATTAGTGCACCGCGAAGTGGAAGACGACATTCTGCCTTACTGCCTGCGCGCCGGCATCGGCGTCATCGTTTATTCTCCGATGGCTTCGGGCCTGCTCACCGGCGCTATGACCCGCGATCGAGCCGCCAAGCTGCCCAAAGACGACTGGCGGAAGGGACATCCCGATTTCACTGAACCGAATCTTTCACGCAATCTGGCGCTCGTCGATCTCCTGCGCGAGATCGCCAAACGTCACAACCGTTCCGTGGGAGAAGTCGCCATCGCGTGGACGCTGCGTCATCCCGCCGTAACCGGAGCGATCGTCGGAGCGCGCAACGCGAAGCAGGCTGAAGGCGTAATGCGTGCGGGAGATCTGCGCCTCAACGATAAAGAAGTGAATGAAATTGAAGAATTCTTCGCCGAGTCCGCCGCGTAAGCGGTTCGGCGGAAGCAGGGAACTGAGCAGGCATCGCAGTGAATCAGATTCGTTCCGAGTCGTTCCAGCCATGCGGATCGTATAGCGAGGATGACTCGGAATTTACCAATCTCTCACTCAGCGATTACTCCACTCACACCTGCTCCCGCGCTTCTCCCAACGCTACGTTCACTACCATCCGTTTCTTATCGCGATAGATCGTCACCTTCACCGTATCGCCGGCACGGTGGTTGTTCATCACCTGGGAAAGATCTTGTTCGTCGACAACTTTATCTCCGTCGATGGCCACGATCAAATCTCCGCCCAGCATGATTGGGATATTGCCCAGATAAGCTCGCTCGGTTCCTCCGTGCAGCCCAGCCTGGTCGGCGGAGCCGCCGGGAGTGACTTGCACGATCAGCAAACCGTAATCGGCGGGCAAGCCAATTTCCTGGGCCAACTCCGCCGTGATCGGAATGGTTCGGACTCCGAGCGCCGGACGCCGCACCCGGCCCAGCGTCATCAGATCATTGAGCACGGCTTTCGCCGTGTTGATGGGGATCGCAAAGCCGATCCCCGCATTCTGTCCCACGCTCGACAGAATCATGGTATTGATGCCAATCACTTCTCCATGCCAGTTCATCAGCGGGCCGCCGGAATTGCCGGGGTTGATCGCGGCATCCGTCTGAATCGCTTCTTCAATGGTCGCGCCGTTAGGCTCGCGCACCGGGCGAATCGAACTCACGATGCCGCGTGTCATCGTCCCCGCCAAGCCGAACGGATTGCCGATGGCGTACACCTTCTGTCCCACTTGCAAATTGCGCGAATCGCCCAGCACGGACGGAACCAGATCTGGCGCCTTGATCTGGATTACCGCCAAATCGTGCGCCGGATCGGTCCCCACAATCGTCGCCTTATACTTTTTACGATTGTGCATGGTCACTTCCACCTGGCGCGCGTCGGCGATGACGTGATAGTTGGTCAGGATGTGGCCTTCCTTGTCGATCACAAAACCGGAGCCCTGTCCTTCCTGCGGAACCATGCCGTAGAAGAAGTCGAAGGCCATGGCGCGCGACGTGACGTTCACCACCGACGGAATGTTCCTGCGATAGACGCTGATATTGTTCTGCTCTTCGCCATCCAGCCCTTCGCCCCCGGAAGCTTCCGTGATCTCCACTTGCGCGGGGTGGCTCAACCAGCTCGCCGGATTCGACTCGGCACGTTTCCCATTGGAGCGCCAGGTCGTGAAATAAAAGAATGCGCCGGCAAGCACCAGCGCCAACACTGCAGGGCGTACAAGTCTCATAAGGACAAAGCCTCAAGGCCGCGAACTCAAACTGGGAAGAAGGCCTTACTCAATTCTACGTTTGATTCTAAACAATGTTCCGTCGCAAAGGCGCTGATTAATTGCGGGAGGCAAGGTTCGATGTCACACCATGCTCTGGATCGCTGGAGTAATGTGGGCGACCCGCGATGTACGATCTGTGGAAACGATCTGTGGCGTGTCGAAAGCGAGACTACGGACGGGTAACGAGACGGTTACGAAACTCTACGCCGGGACACAGCTCAGCGCTGGGGCAACTTCCGAGTTGCCGGCAATTCGCCAGGCAGACCACTCGGGTTGCCACGCCGGAGGCCAGGGGCATGATACTGATCATTCTTTCCTTCTGGCTTTCCTTCGGGCTTTCCCTCGTGCCGCCCTCATCGCGAGATATCCTTTCGCCGCCGCCGCTGCTCGCTCGCCTTTATTATCTCGTTCAAATCCGCAAGCGGCCGTATCTCAATCGGCCCAAGTCCATACTTAAAGCCTGGTTGCTGTGCGACAAGCTGAACGGCATGATTGAGGTCTCGTGCCTCAAGGATCTGAATGCCGCCAAGCTGTTCCTTGGTTTCCGCATAGGGACCGTCCGTCGTAACGACTTTGCCGTTTTTCCAGTACAGGGTCAACGCGGTCTCCGGAGGCTGAAGAGGTACTTCGGCAACAAGATGTCCGTTGGCGCGCAAATGGTCGTTGTGCTCAAAGCATTCGTCGAGCGTTCGGTGTCGCTCGTCCTCGGTCATCCCTTCGAACTTTCCTGGCTCGATGTATCCCAAACAGATGTATTTCATCCATTCCTCCTTGTTTCCGGTGACTCCTTGCGCTGCGATTCAGAGCTGTAGCTCGTCGCTTTCTTATCAGATATCCGTTATCAGATAGTCGTTCGGGTGACCGAAGATCGACCGCTACCCCACTTTTTAGCCTCGAGCCAGTTCGAGACCTCATGCGCCATCCAGAAAGAGTAAATCGCGGCAAAGCTTGATCGAACCGATTTCTCCATTCCAATCGAACCTTCTGTATAATCCGCCGATGCAACCCGTATCGTGGATTACAATTGCGTTCGGCTCGCTGTTGCTTATCTCCGCCAGCTCAATAGGAGGACAGCAAGTGAAATCTCCCCAACCTGAAAAGTCGAAGCCGCCTGTCAAAATGGAGCAGCGCGGGCGCATCCTTGGCATCGGCGGAGTCTTCTTCAAATCCGCGAATCGCGATCAGATGCGCGAATGGTATTCGAAGCATCTTGGACTCGCTGACAATGGCTCAGGCGCCATGCTTCCGTGGCGCGAACACGACGATCCGCAAAAGGAACACGTTACCGTTTGGACGATCTTTCCCGCCTCCACTAAATATCTCGACCCCAGCCCCGCACCGTTCATGATCAACTACATCGTGGACGATATGGACGCATTGCTCGACCGCTTAAAACAAGAGGGCGTAAAGATTGACCCCAAACGAATGGATGAATCCTACGGCCGCTTTGCCTGGATCTATGACTCGGATGGGAACAAGATTGAGCTCTGGCAGCCCCTGCCCGCAAAGCCCTAAGGGCATTCCCCTGCACTTACTCAATCGGTCTTCTGTAGGACGTGTTCACTTTCCCATTAGACCGTATTGATTTCCGTACAGATCGCCGGATTTTCGACCGGGTGCCGGGTGCCCCATTTCTCGCGCGTTCTTTGCGCGAGAAGTGGGGATTTTCGACAGAGCGGATCTGACCGAGTGAAGTTCCATCTTTCCGTCACTGTTTCAAGTAACGAAGTGCAACACATCCCGATTTAAGAGTCTTCGACTCGACAAGTTTCAATCGGCGTTTCTCCGGCAGGTTGACAGCTTCGAACAACCGTCTCCCTTCCCCACCAATGATGGGCCCAACGACAAAACGATATTCGTCAACCAGACCAAGTTCTACAAGCTGTGAAGGAATATCTACACCACCGACCAAAATATTCTTGCCTGATTCTTGCTTCAATTTAAGTATTTCGTCGCGAAGGTCAGTACGAACAATTCTCGTATTTCCATCTTCCGCGCTGTCTAACGATCGTGAAAAAACAACCTTCTTCTTGGAGACAAAGGCTCGGGAAAATTCGACGTCCGCTTTGGTCGAAGAAGGGTCTTTTGCGACATCCGGCCAATAAGGAACCATCAATTGATAGGTTTTACGCCCATAGACGAGCAGGTCGGCATCATCTCGCAAGAGGCGCGCATAGTGTTCGAGTAGTTCGTCATCGGCAACTTGTTTGGTGTGGTCGCAGCAGCCATCCAGGGTAATGTTGATGGCGTAGATTACATTTCTCATTTGATTGTCCTCTCATATTTACCAATATGTACAAGCGCTTATACGCCCTTTGCACAGTCCGGCTTAGCGGCCTTCGGTTCCGTCTGACCACCGTTGCACCTGAATCACGAACGAGGTCAGGTGCTCCACGGGGTCGCTCATACCAATGACGGGGGAACCCGGCAGATTCGCTCCCCAAATTGCGAGGTCGGTGTCCGAATAGAAAAACATGAGGTGCGGAGGCCAGTGAGGGCTGCTGTCGCCGCCGTAGCCTTGCTTCGACAGCATGTAGCACATCGCCCCAGACTCCATCGCCGGCGATTCTTTTTTGGCGAGGGCGGCTTTGACGGACTCAGTCATCTGACCTTGCGTACGCCCCGCCAGTCCCCACTCGGTCTCTTTGGCGAGGCGCACAAGGTAAGAATGCGCGGCTGCCGCGTTAAAACACATGGGAACCCGCACTTTCGGATTCCAAAAGTCAGGATCGGCAGCGGATGTCCAGCCCCGTGCCACGATACACACAAAACCGTTCGTGCCTTTGACCGCCGTTTCGAAACCATGACGTCCAAGAACCTGCACCTCTGCATCGTGTGCAATGGAGTCCGGCGCTGCACTGCGCGCCAGGGCGATTTCCGCACTCTGATCCGTCATGAGGTATTGGTCGACCGGAGCCATCTTCGCATACGTTGTGGTGGTGGACGATGTTGCGGCAGCCTGCGCCACCGCCTGATATGCCGTACCAAGCACGAGAAGCAGTGCAAAACTTTTGATTGCGATTGCGCTAATCCTTTTGAGCATTCTTTTCCTCCTTAGAACGGGCCAAGTCTTTTTCCTGTAACGGCGTTGCGGCGGGCCGGTTGCCCCGCCTTCACGACATAGTCGAACGGCCCACAGGAATTCGACAAGTAGTCCAAGGAATTTTTCTTCTTCTGCCCAAAAGGCTGGGTGCCCCATTTCTCGCGTTCTTTGCGAGAAGTGGGGCTTTTGACTTGAGCCCACGATAAGCCCGAGTTTAGTTCCAATGTTCATCCGTCAAACACATGGCCTCTCACCGGCGCTAGAGTTTTCCCATGCCATGGGGCTTAAAGAATCATTACGGGGAGGAGAGAATTCGACAGAGTGATGACGGTTGGGAGGCTGTCAGCGAAAGGCCCCACTTCTCGCAAAGAACGCGAGAAATGGGGCACCCAGCTTCTCCGCTAAGCAGCTTTGCCCGCGCCAAATGCCTTGCGCAGCGCAGACTTCCAACTCGCGCTGAATTGTTTGGAGGCTTCAGCGTCCGGCACGAGCAAGTCAAATCCATGAAAGGCGCCACGCATGACCAAGAGTTCCGTCGCGACTCCGGCATGGACGAGCCGCCGCGCATACTCCATATCTTCTTCGACGAACAGGTCGATAGCACCGACGCCGATCCAGGCCGGCGGTAGGCCGGCGACGCTGGCTACCCGGGCGGGTACGGCTGCAACCGGCACCTTGGACGAACCCGCTGGAACTCCGAGCAGCGAGCTCCAGGCAAGACGATTGGCGCTTGCAGTCCACAGAAAGTGGCCAATGGCGGGCGGCGCTGGGTGTGAGCTGCCTGTTCGGTCGTCCAGCGCGGGGTAGATGAGCAACTGGAAACAGATGGGAACTTCTTCTTTCTTGCGGTCAGGTTCGCTGCGATCGCGTTTGTTGCGGTCGAGCGCGTGAATCGCAAGGCTGGCTGCGTGGCCGGCGCCCGCGCTCTCACCGCCCACGGCAATCCTGGAGCGATCAATGCCGAGCTCCGCCGCATGGGCATGGACCCATTTCAGCGCGGCGTAATTGTCCTCAAGCGAGCCGGGATAGCGCGTCTCCGGAGCCAGCCGGTAGTCAACCGAGACGACGACGCAATGGCAATCCGTCGCGATCTCCTGCAACCGGGGCATCAAATTCGGATCGGTCATCATGAAGCCGCCGCCGTGCATGTGAAGCAACAACGGCTTGCCCTTCTCGAGCGGCGCAGGATCAACAATCCAAAGACGAACCTCGGGTGCCCCGGGCGGCCCGGGGATATGCCGCTCCACGGGCTGCGGCGCGGGAGCAGGTAACGGCGGCGTGCCGGGCATTTGCCGGAACTTGCCGACCATCTCCGCTGTGAGGTCATAGGCGGGGAACTGCTTGAGCACAGGAAGAAGTTCCGGATCGACAAGGGAATATGGGTCAAGGGAATATGGGTCCGCAACCGCCGGCGAAGTTTCTGAGCGCGAGGGTTGCTCAGCTTCCGCCAGCGTAGCTGCAGACGCGAGTCCCCAAGCCAGATTAGAACCGGCCAGACCAAAGCCGGCGCTGCGGATAGCGAAATCGCGACGAGTGAGTTGATTGCTCATATCATTCAAGGCGGTGCATATTCCGAAGTCGTGGCGGGGAGACTATTTCGTTGCTCCCTCCAGGGCCGGGAAGAATAGAAGCTCGCGTACCTCGCCGGCCACATCGCAGGCGATGGCAGCCTTCTTCGCCCACGCCAGCGCCTCGTCCAGGTCAGCGGCTTCAAGTATCCAGAAACCGCCTATATGCTCCTTCGTTTCCAGGTACGGCCCGTCGGTGACGAGCACCTTGCCGTCGGGCTGGGCCCGCAGCGTCTTCGCGCTGCCAGCCGGGGAAATGCCGCAGGCGAACTTCCTCACGCCGGCAGCAATCATTTCGCGGTTGAGCGCGTGGATCTCCTCCATCATCGTTTTGCTTACAGTGGACGGGTCGAAGTTGTCGGGGAGGTAGTTGGCAACCAGATACTGTGGCATGGCTTTTTCTCCTGGTTTTCTGTAACGGTCTTTATGTTTAGTCCTCGGGCGGGCCGGTTGCCCTGCCTTCACTACATAGTCGAACGACTGGACGGAATTCGACAAATCGTCAAAGAAATTCTGCTTCTTCCGGCACAAGTGAGTCTCAGTTATTATGGTGCCGACCGAAACCAAAGGTCGACTAGTCCCCACTGTTTATCGGAATTGGAGTCGTAAATGAACAGCGTACAAATCGAGCAGAAGAGCTATGAGATGCCCCCGAAAGAAGGGATAAGCATCGCGCATTTTCTCACCGTCGCCGACGTCGAGCGATCGGCTCGCTACTACGAAAAGGTCTTCGGCGCTCGCATTCTGACCATGGGTGACGGCAACGCGCCTCCGTACCTTCAGCTTGCGAATATCTGGATGATTCTGAACGTTGGAGGCGGCCCGACCCCGGATAAGCCGACCGTAACGCTCAGCGTCCCCGACCCAAATCACATCAACAGCTTTATGAATTTCCGCGTTGCGGATATTCAAGCGTGCTACAAATTATGGAAAAGTCGGGGAGCCGAGTTCATCACGGAACCAATCCCCAAGTACGGCGAGATACGCTGCTACATTCGCGATCCTGACGGCTATATCATCGAAGTCGGACAGAGCACCGACCTCACCTACGGTTAACGCCGGCCCGGGTGGGATGTTGGGTGCCCCATTTCTCGCGTTCTTTGCGAGAAAGCCTGCCCTGAGCGAAGTCGAAGGGTGGGGCTTTTGACTTGAGCTCACGATAAGCCCAACCAAGCGCGCCGAGCTTTATTACTACTGGCGCATCTCAGCGGCCACTTCGTCGCCGAACTTCTTTTGGATATACTCTTGGGTCTCGGGATCGAAGTCGGTCATGTCAAACATCCGGCGAACTTCGACCGTTTCGTTGTCGCCTCCGGGGATGCGCGAGGCCCATTCGAGCGCCTCTTCGCGCGACTTCACCTGGATGATCCAGTAGCCGCCGACCACTTCCTTCGTTTCGGTAAACGGACCGTCGGTCACTTTCGATTTTCCGTTTTTGAAGGTGACGCGCGCGCTCATGGTCGCGGGCGGGGTCAGCCCGTCGAGTGCGAGCAGCACGCCGGCTTTCCCTAGTTCCTCGTTGTACTTGCCCATTGCCTCCATGCTTTTGAGGTCGGGTACCCAACCGGCTTTTGCGTTTGTGTATTCCTTCGGAAACATGATCATCATGAAGCGCATGGTGTTCTCCTTTTGTAATGAATATCGAGTGTTGTGCGGACACCTTATCAGGGCCGCTACTTTTATATAAGAGCTCGGACCGCTCCGGGCCCGAAATGTTGCGAGTGGCCGGGTGCGCGGTGCGGCTCCACTTACTAGTCGAACGGGGTGGCCGGGAATCGACACGCGATTTACAGATTTTTCGCGTAACGTATCACCCCGGCAAACACTTTCTGGAGGGCCAGTTGCCCGCCCTTCACGATATAGTCGAACGGCCGGACCGAAATCGACAGATTGTCCAAAGAAATCTTTTCTTCTTCCGCGGCGAGTGGCGACTAACAGCGGAAAATCCTCACGCAGGTTAGTGTCTGGAGAATGCTGCAGACGGGGTTGAGTCCGAGCTCGTCTCGCCTTCCTTGAGGTCCATGCGCTCGATGAGACCGTTGGCGATGGTATAGACGTGCCACACCTCGCTATCAGAAAGGACATCGCCACCAAGGCTTTTCACGAGCTGATGAACTTTGACCTCAGTTATGCCGCCTTCATGGTCGATCACCTCAAGTGGTTCCACGTGAGGATCCAATTCCTTCCACTGACGGGTCCAGTAGGACCGAATCTCTTCTTTCCCGACGACCCGTCCGCCTTCCGATGCCTTGGGCCAACTGACGTTCTCGCTCATGAGCGCCAGGGCGCTATCGATATCCCGATGATTGAAGGCAGAGTAAGCCTGGGCTAACAATGTCTGTGTCTTCGGCATGAATACTCCTGACTCCGGCGACAAGGCCACTTCTCGAATAAATCAAACAGCTTAGCAGCATGCGAAATCTGGACCGGTTGTCGTCATTTGCCCGATGTCCGAATCCTCTGCATAACCAACTCTAGACCTTCACTAATACTCGTCACTAAGCCGCGTTCAACCAGGTATCTAAGAAATTGGTCGTTGATGCCACCCCTGGTCGCGTGGGCGCTCGCCAACGACTGAAAACTGTTCTCCGGCCGGTCGCTCGCTGTGCTGGTCACTCCCAAGAACATTCGCGCGACGTACTCGCGAGCCTCGACCTTTGGGATTTGATTGCTGCACAACCAGGAGGCAACGCCGTCCATGAATGCATAAAAGGTCGCAATGGTTGCGGTCGCCGCGCATATCGCATCGAATTCAGCCTCGGTTTCGACTGCAAACACAGTTCCGATGGCGGCAAAAAGATCGTTCACGAACCGATCCGGTGGATATATTGCCGTCGGACCCATTCGTTTGGCAGTGGAAGGAAGCGGCACGGCCCTTGTGATACGAGTAGCAGGTGCAACGAGTTCAGTAGCGCTCTCCAACGAAAGGGCGGACACCACACTGATTACGCGATGATCGGGACGGAAGCGCAATTCCGAAAGAACATCTCGGGCAATCGGGGGACGCACCGCAATCACGACCGTATCCGAGAAATCCAGAAGATCTTGATTGGACGAAGCGATCGACACGCCGGGAAAGCGATTAGCAAGATTTGTGGCGATTTGAAAGTTGCGCGGAGATACTCTGATGGATCGGAATTCGGTGTCATGTGAGCTCAAGCCGGTTACCATGGCCGACGTGATTTCACCGGTTCCGAGGAATCCAAGCGTCATAGCTTTTTCTATTATGTCCCAAAATGGGGAGTGTGGGACGGACGCGCGTATCCCGCTTTCCCCCCAACGATGGCGGGTGGCCCACATCTCCCATTCGCGAAGTGTCCCTCAAGTAGGTTGGGTGCCCCATTTCTCGCGTTCTTTGCGAGAAGTGGGGCTTTTGACTTATAGCTCACGATAAGCCGAGATTCGGGCCATTTGTTCATCCGTCACAGACACGACCTCGCATCCTGCCCTGCTGAAGCGTTATTACGGCACGGGAAGCCTCCATTTCATCCCCTGGAGCTGCTATCGGCGCAATCCGCTACTTGGCAAACCCGCAATCCGGTGGTGCGCGGACTGGTGGCGAGTCCGGAGGACTGGCGGTGGAGCAGCTACCGCTCTTACGCATACGGAGAAGCGGGATTGGTTCGGATCAGCGATTGGACTTGGTGGGGAGGAGAAAATTCGGTGGAGCGCTGGTTGAGGGGTTGATAGGGTGTCGGCGAAAAACCCCCATTTCTCGCAAAGAACGCGAGAAATGGGGCACCCGACCACCCTCCCGACAGCTACTCCATTTTTTATCCCAGCTGCCGAATTCGCTCTTGCAGGAATTGCCGCTCCGGTTCCTGTTGGGTCAGGGCCAGCGCCTTCTCATAAGAAGCCCGAGCCTCAGCGGTCCTGCCCAGCCTGCGGTACATATCTGCACGGGCGGAATGCGCCAGGTAATAATTTGCCAATTCGCCATCTTCCAACACCGCATCGATCTGCGCCAGACCCGCCTCTGGACCATCGCACATGGCAATTGCCACGGCACGATTTAGCTGTACAACTGGCGAAGGCTGAATTCGTAGCAATTGGTCGTAAAGCGCGACAATCTGCCGCCAGTCGGTCGCAGCCACCGATTCCGCCTCCGCATGAACGGCCGCAATCGCAGCCTGTAACGTGTAAGCGCCGAAGCGCCGGGACTTCTGCTGAGACTTCAGGGCTTTCTCCAGCAATGCCACTCCCTCCGCGATCTGCTCCCTGTTCCAGAGCGCGCGGTCTTGATTCTCCAGCAAAATCAGCTCTCCGGTCGAAGAGGTTCTCGCGGCGCGACGGGATTCATGCAGCAACATCAGGGCAAGCAGCCCCATGATCTCCGGACCCATGACTTCCCAACCCGTCACTTCTGGCTCTGGCCCGAGCTCGGTCAAATGAAGCTCGGTCAGCAACCGGCCCAGTCGAATCGCCTCGCCTGTGAGCTCGGCCCGCGTTACCTCCGCTCCCGCCGCAGCGGAGTAGCCCTCGTTAAAGACGAGATAGATGACCTGAAGCACCGCGCCCAGCCGCTCCGGCAATTCCTGCGGCGTCGGAACCTCGTAGGGAATCCGTTCCTCACGAATCTTTGCCTTGGCGCGCACAATGCGCTGCGCCAGCGTCCGTGGAGTGGTGAGGAAGGCCTTTGCGATCTCCTCGGTCGTCAGCCCGCACACCTCACGCAAGGTGAGCGCAACGCGCGCTTCCGGCGCTAGAGCTGGATGACAGCAGGTAAAAATCAGCCGCAGCCGATCATCTTCAAGGAATTCATCTTCAAGGCGATTATGCTCAAGTCTGTTCTCTGCCTTGGTCCTTTCCGCCGAATTCCATTGCGCTTCGAGATAGCGCACCAACTCGTCTTGAGACGCATCAAATCTTGCCCGTCGACGCAGAGTGTCAATAGCCTTGAATCGTGCCGTCGAAATCAGCCATGGTCGCGGGTTGCCGGGTACTCCACTGCTTGGCCAGAGGCTCAACGCAGCCGCAAAGGCTTCGTGCATCGCCTCCTCTGCAAGATCAAAATCACCCAGCAGGCGGATCAGAGTTGCCAGGATCCGTCCCGAATCCACGCGATAAAGGGAGTCGAGCAATTCGCGGATTTGCTCGCTGGAACTCTCGGACATGACACGCTCGGGCATGATGACGACCTTAGCAAACCACCTGCCCCGAATCAATTTGGCAAACGGCGACAACCTCCCGCCCAGAATCGTCGGCATCCTCTGCGCTGAACTGCGTCGGCTATAATTTGCGCGCGCGCATGCTGGTTGGTCATGCAGTCGTCAAGCACTTGTCATTTATCAGGAGCAATCATGAGTCAAGATAGTTTCATTCCGGTTGCAACCAATGCCAGGTCGCGAAGCGACCTCGTCGAGCGCGGGTTCAGTCGTCAGCCGCTCAGGGTTGATGTAGACATAGCGCGTTCGCTGGAAGCGTTATCCCATGCCGCCTGGTCCGTTCCAAAGGACAAATACTACGATGGAGGCGACAGGTATCGTTCCTTAAATCGTGTCGGGGCCGAGATTGTTGAGGGTGGTGTAAAGGTTTGGTTGAGCGAAGAGAGCACGCCCTATGTGCAGCTGAAAAAATACAACACGACAATCGGCGGCCAGCCGCGAGAGTACGCTCCGCTGCCCCCCGAGATCGCCGGTTCCATAGGCGTTCGCAAGATGATTGCTCACCACCTTCATTACCTGCCGCTGTCGACGGTGGGTACGAAGTATTTGGTCAACGTTCATCTGATAAGGTTCACGGCTGCGCCTGGCCGGCCGTGCGACACCAGTCCACCGGGCTTGCATAAAGACGGGGAAAAGTACATCGCCACGCATCTCGTGGGCCGCTGCGGCGCTCAGGGCGGCGAAGTCGTCATAACTGACAATAACAAGCAGGAAATGGATCGCTTCACGATGCGCGAATCGGGTGAGTGTTACGTCTTCGACGATGATCGCATCTGGCATATGTTGACGCCAGTGGCCGTACTGGAAGGCAATCAGTACGCCTACCGTGACACGCTGGCATTCGATATGCTGCCCGAGGGCTGGGAACCCGTGAAGTGAGCCGACAACTCGGATCGAGTAACGCGAAGCGGTTGTCAGAACCTATCTAGTCATGTGGTTATCAGCACCGATCTTCAGATAAGAGTTCGTCTTGCTCTATCCTGTCTCTGGGGATTGTGATGATGCCTTTGATCTTGGCTGTCACTGTTGTGTTTGCGGTTGCCAGTCTGAGCGCGCAGATGCCGGTTTGGCAGCCATCGCCGGGACATACGCAAGTGCCGATATGGCCAGGCAGAGCGCCTGATCCGCAACCTGTCGCGGGGCCAGAGGCCGCTAAGACGACGGGTAAGGAGTTCCTGGTTGCCGGCAGGCCAGCGGTCGGGATTAGCAACGTCACGCATCCTACGATGACGGTCTATTTGCCACAAGGAAAGAATTCGGGCGCAGCGGTCATCGTCTTCCCTGGCGGGGGCTACCAGGAACTGGCCGTCGATCTTGAAGGCACAGAGGTCTGTGACTGGCTGACGCCCAACGGGATCACGTGTGTGCTGTTGAAATACCGCGTGACCGATGTGGGGCCGTATCCAAAATCGGGACCGTATCCGGAATCACCGATGGCGCTCGAAGATGCGCAGAGGACGGTGGGTCTCGTGCGCTTTCACGCAACCGAGTGGCACATTGATCCGCATAAGATTGGTGTGCTTGGATTTTCCTCAGGAGGGCATCTGGTAGCAGCGATTAGCAACCATTTTGATCACCGTTTGTATCCGGCTGTAGATGCGGCCGACAGAGAGAGCTGTCGCCCCAATTTTGCGGTGGCTATTTATCCGGGCCATCTGTCGCTGTCCGCGGCGGAGTGGGATGCGCACCAGGGCGTCAAGAAGTTTGTGGTTTCTCATCCGGCGAACGCCGATAGAGATCTTTCGTTGAACCCCGATCTCCATGTCACCCGCCAGACGCCGCCTACGTTCTTGCTGCAGGCCGAGGATGACCACGTGGACAACGTAAACGATTCGCTGGCGTACTATATCGCGCTCAAGAACGCCGGCGTTCCCGTGGAGATGCATCTGTATGCGCAAGGCGGCCATGCGTTCGGGCTGAGGCGCACGAAGCTTTCGGTTACGGCATGGCCTCGGTTGGTAGATACGTGGCTGGGAACGATCGGAATGGTTCCGGAGTAGGTCCTCTTGGATTGCATCCCGATCAGAGGAAGGCATGGTGAGAGTTAATCGGTGTCCTCGCTAGAGTTTCGGTTTCGTCCGGCGGAAGTAAACAAAAGCGCCGGGGCTTGACGGTGGGGAAGACCTTCTGCACCAAAGCGCAGTGGATGGAACACCGCCGTCGAGCTTCGCTCAACTGGATTGCCGGGGGCTGTCTCCACATGAGCATCTTGTAGTCTTGTTCTACAACCTATCAGTCGCGAGCTTTGGTTGCCGCGAATCGCAGTCGTACGTAGTCGGCCACCCAGTATCCATCGGCATCGCGAAGTTGCGGTTCCAAGGCCGTCCGAACCTCCTGCAAATAGTCGCGGCGAGCTTCGTCGGAGAAGCCTTGAAAAAAATTGAGAGCAAAAGTTTCCAACCAACCAATGATGTCGCCAGGCAAGGGAGTTGGACGCGGGATCAGCGCAATGCTATCGACGCGAAACCCTGCGCGTTCCAGCCTGGTAGCGTAGTCGCCGGGGGTGGGGAAGTACCACGGAACGCGAGCCTCGCCATCAAACCCGCGGCGGTCCAATGCTTGAACCAGAGCAGTCCGGATCTTGTGAACGCAACCGTGGCCTCCACATTCAGCAATAAATCGGCCGCCTGGTTTCAAAGAACGATACACTCCAGCAAGCATTGCATCTGCACGCCTAATCCAGTGCAGCACGGCATTACTAAACACGGCATCGAATTCCTCCTTGTACGGCAGGTCTTCGCCGCTGATCGCGGATGCGTTTAAACCGAGCTTCCTCGCGGCTTCGATCTGCGGAACGCTCGAATCGACCGCAACCACTTCACAACCCAAATCCGCTAGCTTTTTCGTTAGTACGCCGTCTCCGCAACCAAGATCGAGGATCCTTTCGCCAGCCTTAGGTGCAAGCAAATCCACCACGGGCGATCCTAAGTCGGATACGAATCTCGCGTTTCGCGCATAAGACGCCGGATCCCAGGTTTGCGCTGTGGACATGGCCGCAATGATAGCAGCTCAAAGTTTGGTTGCGCGAAACGCAGTGGATGGAACACCGCCGTCGAGCTTCTCTCGTAGGATGCCGTGGCGGTCATAGAGCAGCGCGGCTGTCTCCACATGAGCGTCTATCCACACGCTGAGTGTTTATCAAACCATCTTCATCTTTATCTTTACCAATAATTTATGCACGTTTTATTCGAGATTTATGGACTTTCGTATCCAATGATCTGGGTGAGTGATGACCTAGGTGAGTGATTCCAGGCAACGCTTCAGACCCTGGGATCCGAGCCTGGAGGCCCGAAATGTTCGTGACGGCGGCAATTACGGTACTGTGCACGACAGGTGTCGCATTTTATGCGCGATTCCTGGCAGCGCTGTGCAGGGAGTGCAAGCCTCGTCAGGGTGGTCATTGGGTGCGTCTGCGGCTCGGATCCGGCGAAGACGCAGTAGTAGAACTGCCGGAGCGGAAAAAACCAGTGACTCGCGCTGCTTGAAACACGGGTGAAATGCCCGTCACTCTCTCATTGAGTGGGCCCAGTCGCACGATTGATCGAGGAAGGATGGCATTCGATGTCGATTCAAGAAGTATCCGCGGAACAATTGGCAGAACTTTTCCACCGCTATCATCAGGCGCTGCATTCGGACCTGGGAAGCCGCGCCACCAAGCTAGACGCTGACGCATGGGAGCAAATGCCGCAGCAAGAAAAAACTCGTCTGGTGTCTGCTGCCCGTCTGGCGTTGCTCGAATTGACGTCGAGGGCCGCGGAACGAGAAAACTCACGGCGGTATTTTGCAACCCCGGGCGAGGCCGAATGGGGCTGCTGATTTAATTCTCTGAGCGTTAGCCCTTGGCCGGCGCCGCGGCGCGCAGCTTCTCCCACAATTGGCGGACCTGTTCTTGCGTGTGATCGAGCGAGCCGGAGTTGTCGATTACATAATCGGCCGCTTTGATTTTTTCTGCTTCGGGAAGTTGCGCGGCCATGCGGCGGGCGACTTCTTTGCGGGCGGCATCGAGATCGATCTTCTGACGCGCGGCGAACCGGGCGACGCGTTGTTCGTCACTGCAGGTGACCACGATTAAGCGATCGAAGCCTTTCGCCGCGCCCGCTTCGATAATAAGCGCGGCTTCCACGATCGCAATCGCGCCGGGATGCTGGCGCCCGGTCTCTTCCAGCCACTCTAACTGGCGGCGAATGACCGCGGGATGGACAATGCGATTCAACTCTTCAATGCGGGAACCCGTGCCAGGCGCACTCTTGCCGAAAGCGGCCTCGGCCAGTTTGCTGCGGTTCACTCTGCCGTCGTAGTTGAGAATCTCGCGGCCGAAATGCGCGACTACCTCGTAGTAAACGTTTTGTCCGGGCTGCATGAGTTGGTGGGAGATCTCGTCCGCTTGAATGAGGTGCGCGCCGAGAGCGACCAACATCTCTCCGACTACGGATTTTCCGGATGCGATCCCGCCGGTGAGGCCAACTTTCAGCAAGCTCTCCCCGCAAGAAAACCCACGACCGAGACCCGGAGGCACTGAGAAAATCTTTCTTTCTTTCTCGATTTTCGCTGCGGCTCTGTGCCTCTATGGTGAAAGTCTTTCATTTGATGGACATTTCCGGCACACTGCTGCCTCGCCTCATCTTCGCCGCTTTCACGGTGTTATACATCAGCATCGCAATGGTCAGCGGACCGACTCCACCGGGAACCGGCGTCAGCGCTCCTGCCACTTCGGCCACTTCAGGATGCACATCGCCGACCAGCGTCGATCCCTTCGCACGGAAAGCTTCTTCCCGCTTGCCACTTTTATACAGTCGGCCGCCGAACAGGCGCTGGAAGACGGCAGGATCAGTCACCTTATTCATGCCTACGTCAATCACGGTTGCGCCGGGCTTCACGAAATCGCCGGTGATCATTCCAGCGCGTCCGATCGCAGCCACAAGAATATCGGCGCGCCGGCAAACACCCGGCAGGTCGGGCGTCTTCGAATGACAGACCGTAACGGTGGCGTTGGCGTTCAGCAAGAGCATTGCCGCGGGCTTGCCCACGATATCACTCCGTCCTACAACGACCGCGTTCTGTCCGGCGATAGGAATGTTACTGCGGCGCAGAATTTCGATGACTCCAGCAGGAGTGCAGGGAACTAAACCGGGTCGCTGCGTCGAGAGAAAGCCGACGTTGACGGGATGGAAGCCGTCCACATCTTTCGTGGGATCGACGGCCATCAAGATCTTTTTGGAATCAACCTGAGCGGGCAGCGGCAATTGCACCAGGATGCCGTCGATTTCCTCCCGGCGGTTGAGGTCTTCAACCAGCGAAAGCAGTTCTGTGGTGGTCGCGGTTTCGGGACGATTGTGCTGCTCGCTGTACAGTCCAACTTCGTTAGAAGCTTTGACCTTGCCGCGCACATAGATTTCCGACGCCGGATTATGTCCGACTAGTATGACGGCGAGCCCCGGGCGCACTCCGGTGCGAGCCATCTTCTTTATTTCTGCCGCCACTTCGCTGCGGATCTCGCTCGCCATCTTGACGCCGTCTATAATTTTTGCAGGCAATCCAGTCTCCTGAGTCTGAATAGAAAATATTACACCGCCAAGCCAGCGCGCGGCCTGACCGCCACAACCCGCCGATTTTCTTTAGGGCGCTTGAGCCGTGCCGCAGTCTCGTCGTCGCAGTCTCGTCGTGGGGTACAATGCTCTGGATGATTGCCAAAGATTTACTTGAAATTTTAGTTTGCCCGGAATGCAAGCAGGCGCTCGAATACCGCCAGAACCCCGAAAGCTTGAAGTGCACTCAGTGCCGCCGGGTGTATGCGGTCAAGGACGACATCCCTATCATGCTGGTGGACCAGGCGACCATGGAAAACTGATCCTCGGTTGCTCTCGCGTTCATTCCGTCGGTGTGCTCGCGTTCCGGTTGCCAGACCCTTCTCCGGCGGCCGCGCGGATTCTCTCCTCACCCAAGTTCTGATTACAAACGCTAAGCTTACAAACCTTGACACTTCACTCCGGTCGACTTCAGAGCGACGACTCGCGTTCCAAAGCGACACTATGTGTCGGTTTTAGGACGCGCGAACCATCAATGACACCTGTGGAAAGCACCGTCACCGGCCCGGGTTGCCTGCAACTTCCCGTGTTTACAGGGGTTTATATATCTAAGCCAGCCGGTTTTCCGCATTTGAAACAAGCCGGCTGGTGCGGCAACCGAATTGCATGCAACTTGGCAGGCTGCCGATGAGTCTAATAGGCAACAAGAGGTCGGAGTCGGAGGTGATGACGGCCATGTTTGAAAACGCAATGTTTGAAAACTCAATGAACGGTAAGGACGATACAGTCCATAACGATAAAGACAGATTCACGGCAGTCGAGCTGGCAGCGCTGCGCAGCGATCTGCTCCAGGGCGGCATGATCGATTCCTACGAGGCTGCCGAACTGTTACAGATTTTCCTGATGGGCCGCGGCTATGGAGTTTCGCCGAAAGCGGCACTCGATGCAGCCGGCCGCGTCGAGATGGCTGGGTGCGCCCTGCCCGTCTTGCAGTATGAACTGGAGAACCTCGCGCTGGTGATGTAGCTGTCGATGTAATGCGGCGCGGAACGGTGACCCCGCGGCGCAAACTGGGATTGAGATTTCGCCCGTATTGAGACTTCGTTTCTGCAAATGAGACGAACGAAGGTGAGAGCTCGAAAAATTTGGCATTCTGGGCCGCAGGTCGAAACAAGGCCGAAACGGACCAGTTCCACGCAAGTAAGCCGGGCCAACCAGCCCGGCTTTGTGGTGTTTGGGCGCCTTCCTGACTCAAAACCCTCCTGCCCAAAGTATTCGGAATTGGGCGTTTTTCTTCTAAATGGCCAGGAGTGTAGAGGTATACTGTTCCCACAGTAGTTCCCAGATCTAGACCCCGTTCCTCGTCAGGTCACCCTGAGCGCGTCTGCGAGAGTTTTGAATTACGGCAAGCATTAGCCGCCGCGATTTGAACGGTCTGTGAATTACCAGGTGCAGAACGTCCTGGCACCTTCTTCTGGCCACCGGTTACCTGTTGGAATCGCCACTCTCCGAACAGACCCAAGGACTTACGTCCTTTAATCCCCCATTTGCGAGGTTAATAAATGTCTTACCGCCAATGCTGCCCGGCGCAAAAAAATCATGCGGATCGAACTATCCTGTTTCAGTGCGCGGCTGTAGTCACCCTCCTATCGTGGATGCTTCTATTGAGCGGGTGTTCAGGAAGTTCACTCCCCAAGGCCAACTCGAGCGCAATCCCCAGTTCCGGCACTTCCTCCAGCAGCGGCGCTTCCACTTCCAGCACCTCTAGCTCAACCGGCACACCTGCTCCAAGTAGCAGCAACACGACGTCCACTACTTCCACTTCCAGCTCAACCCCGCCGCCACCCAGCCCAGCGCCCCCCAGTCCAGCTCCGAGCGGAGGGAATTCGTTCTCCCATGTGCAGCAGAGTGGCGGCTGGAGCGCATACGGCCAGGGACCGCCAAATTTCGTCGACTGTTCTCCTTCCCCCTGCAACGGAATCTCCTTCTGGATGGGCCAGGACATCAGTTCGCCTTCGATGAGCGGACACGCCTCCGAATTTAATGTGGGAGGAACGACTCCTTTCTCTGACGGGTTGTGGAACAACCACTTGATCGGGACCGCGTCTTCGCAAGGCGTGCCCGACCCCAATCAACAGCTGGTGCCGACCTTGTACAACTTCACTTACGATGTCTATTTCTTTGGATATAATCTCGCTCTTCCCCAGGCTCTGGAGTTCGACATCAACCAGTACTTCGACAATATGGGTTTCATCTTTGGCCACGAGTGCAGGCTAGCCGGCGGTAACCAGTGGGACGTCTTTGATAACCAGAAGGGCCAGTGGATTCCGACCGGGATCCCTTGCAACCCGAACAGCAACCAGTGGAATCATCTGACGCTCAAGGTGCAGCGCACTTCCGACAATCATTTAACCTATCAGTCCATCACGCTAAACGGAGACACTCATACTCTCAACTGGACATTTGGCCACGGTTCATCGCCGGGCTGGTATGGGATCACCATCAATTATCAAATGGATGGCAATCAAAACCAGGACCAGTACAACATGTACCTCGACGAGTTAACCTTCTCCTACCAATGAGATCGCAAGCATGTCCCGTCCAGGTTCCGCTTGGGCGGGATTTTCACTTTTATCCCTTCGGGTAAAATTGTCTTCATGACCATCGGAGTCCTGGCCCTCCAAGGCGATTTCGACGCCCACCGCCGCCGCCTCGAAGAACTTGGCGCCAAAGTTGTGCTCGTCAAAAAACCCGCTCAACTGGATGAAATCGACGGCCTGATCATCCCCGGCGGGGAATCGGGCACGTTCCTGAATTTGCTGGGAGAGGACGGCTTCGAAAAACTGAAACAGTTCGTTCGTCTGAAGCCCACCTTCGGTACCTGCGCCGGCGCAATCCTCCTGGCCACGGAAGTTGAAAACCCCACGCAGGCCGGCCTCGGCGCAATCGATATTGCCATCCGTCGCAACGCCTACGGACGCCAGCTCGACAGCTCCATCCGCCAAGGCAAGCTTCTACCAGCCGCTCTTAATCAGAACCAAACCGACCAGAACCAAACCGGCCAGAAGCAGCCCGACTCGCCCCTCGAAATGGTCTTCATCCGCGCCCCAAAGATTTCCCGTGTCGGCCCCGCCGTCGAAGTCATCGCCACCGAAGGGGCCGACCCCGTTGCCGTCCGGCA
This sequence comes from Acidobacteriota bacterium, assembly GCA_013289765.1. Classification (GTDB taxonomy): domain Bacteria; phylum Acidobacteriota; class Terriglobia; order Terriglobales; family Acidobacteriaceae; genus Sulfotelmatobacter. The sequence goes on along the minus strand of JABCZI010000008.1, from coordinate 215,587 downwards.
GGGAACCGCCATGGCCTCAACCTTCCATCCCGAACTCTCCGCCGACACCCGCGTCCACCAGGCATTCCTGAATCTGGTCGAAAGAGAGATCTGATCAGCTCGTGTGGGTCGGACTGCTCGTGTGGGTCGGACACTCCTGTCCGACGCCTTTGACCTTGACCTTGACCTTGATTTTCGTCTGATTTGATCTGGAAGAGATTTTCCTTCGATCACTTCGCCGGCAGAAACTCAATCGCCACATCTCGGCTCACGGCTTTGAAATCAAAATCCGCGGTCACGAAAACCCGGTCGCCGTCCTCAGCCACCAGCTCCACGCCAAACGCATCGACATAGGAAACACCGCTCTTGAGCTTGATGAGCGCCGCTGCGACGGCCCGTTCCGCATCCGCCGCCACCACCTCGAATCCGAATGCGCTCAAGCGGGAAAGTACTAATTCCATCGCCTGCCTGCCATGGACCTTGCATGTGATCCCGGCGATCTCTCCCCAATGCGGGGCGGAAATCATCGCTTCGCACCTTCCCGCCAAGTGCGATTTTATGATCTCTGCCACGCGCACCGCGCCCGCCTCGTCATCCAAATAGCGCAGAATCGCACTCGAGTCGAGAACGTACGTTACCATTTATCCTTCCGTCGCCGCTCTCGTTTCAGTTCCTGCGAAAGGGAAGTCTTGCCCGAAAAAAGCCCGCGCGTCTTGTCCACCAGTTCCTCGGATACTGGTTCGAGAACGATGCGCGATCCCTCTTGAGTAACGGCGATCCGCGTCCCGGGCTTGATGCCGAGAGATGTCCTCATCTCGGACGGAATCACGAACTGGCCCTTAGTGCTTACTGATGTAATCTGTCGTATCATGCTTACATTATACCAATGGTAAGACCCTAAAGTCTCCATAAATTTCTGCTTGACAGCCCCATTCTGTAACTGTAAGGTTACGCATTATGCGTCACCGATCGGTTACATATTCGCCCGAGCTCACTTTCCAGGCGCTCGCTGATCCTACGAGGAGGGCGGTGCTCGATTTACTGCGCCGCGGCGGTCAGCCCGCCGGGACAATTGCCGGAGCCTTCCCCGTCTCCCGTCCCGCCATCTCGAAGCACCTGCGCCTCTTGCGCCGCGCTCATCTGGTTCGCGAACATCGCGAGGGACGCCATCGCGTCTACCAACTCAATCCCGAGCCTCTCCGCGCCGTCGACAGCTGGCTCGATCAATATCGCAACTTCTGGAAGCTAAGCCTCACCAACCTGAAAACTTTTGTCGAAGCCGAGTACGCCAGTGAAACCACGCAGCCCCATGCCGCAAAACCCAATACGAAACCCTCGAAAGGAAATCGCTAACATGAAATCAATCCGCATCGCTCTCTCAATCCTTGCCTTCACCGCAACCGCCGCCTTCGCGCAATCCGCCGCGCAGAAATCTTTCGATCAACTCAAATCCCTCTCCGGCTCCTGGGAAGGGAAGACCTCTCAAGGTAAACCGCTCAACGTCTCGTTCCGCGACACCGCTGGCGGTTCCGCCCTGATGAGCGAGATCCACGGCATCGACCGCGAAAACATGATTACGATGTTTCACCTCGATGGCCCCGATCGCCTGCTCATGACTCATTACTGCGGCGCCGGCAACCAACCCCGCATGACGGCCTCCTCATCGCCCGACGGCAAGACCATCACCTTCGACTTCCTTGACGCCACCAATCTCTCCCCTTCGGGCCCCGGTCACATGCAGCGCCTCGTAATCACCATCCTCGACCCCAACCACCATACCGAAGACTGGACGTTTCAAGCTCCGGGAAAAGAAATGAAGCAGTTCTTCGACCTGAAACGCAGCGAGTTAGCGCAAAAGTAGTTGCAAGAAAATCTTCTGCGAAAATCTGGGTGCCCCATTTCTCGCGTCCTCCGCGAGAAGTGGGCTCTCCTTAAACCCGCAGCTGGAGTTTTCATGGCAACGACTAACATTAAATTCATAATCACCGGCAAATAGGAGCAAGCTTATGGCAACCGTCGCAATCACTCCCGATCAAAACATAATCACCGGCGAGATTTTCATCGCCGCTCCTCCGGCCCGCGTCTTCCAGGCCATCACCGATCCCGAGCAAATGCAGCGCTGGTGGGGCGCCAGCGATATGTACCGTGTTACGGATTCGAAGGCTGACGTCCGCGTCGGCGGTAAGTGGTCCAGCGACGGTGTCGGCGTCGATGGCACCAGGTTTCACATCGACGGCGAATATCTCGAAGTCGATCCTCCGCGCCTGCTCGTCTACACTTGGATTGCGGATTGGACCGGCTCGCTCAAAACCATCGTCCGCTGGGAGCTCGAACCGCAAAGCGTGCACGGCCTGCACCCGAAAGGCCCGGAGCGAGCCGGCACCGGCACGCTTTTAAGAATTCGCCAGGAAGGTTTCGCGGGCGATCCCGCGGCCGCAGCCAGCCATTCCGACGGCTGGCAGCGCGTCATGGGATGGCTCGTCGCTTACGTCGAGCGGGGAGAAACCATCGATACTCGGCGCTAAACCGCATGTCAGCACACAAGCGCAACGGGGCGGACGGTTTCGTCCGCCCCATTGCCGAAAATCGGTCCTTTTCGCAATCCTGCCAAAATCTTGTCAAGCCCCTGAATGCCCGTATTTTTGATTAAGTCGTTGATTCGTTGGGAGAAATAAATGCAGCTAACCTGTCACAGTTGCCCTATGCAATATGATATAATAGGATTATAGAGTCGAAACAGCGGCGCAGCCCTTCGGGGTCTGCGCCGTTTGTGTTTTCACCCCGTCGCCCACACATTTCACATTTCATTTCAAGAGGAGCGTCTTTCAGGCGCAGCCCACCGGCTGCGCCCTTTTTATCATGCGGAACAAAACCCACAATTCGAACCAACCGCAGCCCCCTCTGACCTCTATCACCATCCACGCCGTCGCCGAGCCCACCCGCAAACGTCGCGGAGAAGCCGCCGAAGCCGCCTTCCTGGCCCGCGCCACCCATCTCGGCTTCACCGTCTGCCTCCCCTGGGGAGACAGCAATCGCTACGATTCCGTCGTCGAACTCGAACGCGGATTCCTTCGCGTCCAAGTCAAATCCGCCACCCTCTACGCCGAGACTCGCTACCGCGTCAAAACCACCGGAGCCAGCGGCCTGGTCTACACCTCCCGCGAAATCGATTTCTTCGTCGCCTACGTCGTCCCCGAAAATATCTGGTACATCATCCCCATCCAGGCCGTCGGCTCACGCAAAGGCATCCGCTTCTATCCCCATACCCGCCGCCAGTCCCGCGCCATGTTCGAAAAATACCGCGAAGCCTGGTGCCTCCTTGATTCCTGCCTCAGTGTCCGCCTCCGCAAAAGCCTCCCCCGCCGCTGCCGCAGCAAACATCTCGAAATCCGCTGCGCCCTTTGCCCCCAGCGCGGCTAAAAAAGCCCAGATGAAGAATGGTTATTCGTCACAGACAAAGCCCCAGCGAAATGCAATGCTCGTGTCGCAAGTGTGATCGTGTGGGTCGGACACTCTTGTCCGACGCCTTTGACTTTGCTTTTGACTTTGATTTTGCTTTTAACGGTGACCCCAATTGCCCAAACAGACTCTCGAGCGAAAATACGAATACCGCCGCATGCTCCCGCACTACCAGAAAGCAGGACGAACCTTATTCGTCTCATTCTGCAGACTGAATCAGGTTGCCTTCACTCCGGAAGCCCGGGATGCCATCCTCTACCACTGCCTGCATGACAACACCAAACGCTACGACCTTCACGCCGCAGTCGTAATGCCAGATCATGTGCATGTCTTGCTGACTCCGCTGCGAGATGAAAAAGACTGGCCGTACTCTCTACCGGCAATTCTGAAGCTGATCAAAGGTACCTCCGCCCGAAGCGTGAATAAACTCTTGGGATCCAACGGCCCAGTCTGGCAGGAGGAATCCTTCGACCATGTCCTGCGGTCGCAGGAAAGCTTCGAAAAGAAACTGGAATACCTGCGCCAGAATCCCGTGAGAAGGGGATTAGTAGAAAGACCGCAAGACTACAAGTGGCTCTGGGTCGAGCAATCAGCAGAAAAGTAAGACAACCCATGTGGCTGTTGCCGTTGCCCGTGTGGGTCGGACACTCCTGTCCGACGCCTTTGACCTTGGGTTGCCGTACGATATTGGGTTTGCAAGCGTGAGTCTGACACCAGTCAACTCCAACCCCAACGTCAAAAGCGTCGGACAGGAGTGTCCGACCCACACGAGCATCGCTTATACTGGCTTTATGTCCACCGCCCCTCAGAAGACGTTTTACCTCGAAACCTTTGGCTGCCAGATGAATGTGCATGACTCCGAAAAGGTTATTGGCACGCTGGTGCATGAGGGGTACCGGCAGGTGCAGACGGTAGAAGAGGCCGGGCTGGTGCTGTACAACACCTGCTCCATCCGGGACAAGGCGGAGCAGAAAGTTTTCAACCGGCTTAGCGATTACAAGAAGTATCAGAAGCAGGGCAAGAAGTTTGGCGTGCTGGGCTGCGTGGCGCAACAGGAAGGCGAAAAGATTTTCGAGCGCGCGCCCTATGTTTCGCTGGTGTGCGGGTCGGCGAGCTATCGCAACCTGCCGAAGATGTTGGCGGAGCTAGAAAGCGCAGGACCGCAGGCAGCGAACTCCGCGAGCCAACAGCCCGAAGCCCGTAAGCCGGAGCCCGTAAGCCTGATCCGCATCACCGGGCTCGACGACCGCGAAACCGAAGACTGCTTCGAGACCGAATTTACCGCGCGGACGAATCCGCATCGGGGATACATCACCATCATCGAAGGCTGCGATAAGTTTTGCTCCTACTGCGTCGTGCCGTTCACGCGCGGCAAGGAACGCAGCCGGACTTCGGAGTCGGTGCTCGCGGAAGCGCGCCAGATGGCCGATCTGGGCTACACGGAAATTCAATTGCTCGGGCAGAACGTGAATTCGTATCAGGATCCGGCAGGGAAGCCGGGCGGGAAGAAAACGTTTGCGGAATTGCTGGCGGCGGTGGCGGAAGTCCCAGGGATTCGGCGAGTGCGGTTCACGACTTCGCATCCGCGCGATTTTGGACGCGACATCATTGATGCGATCGATGCTGTACCGACGCTTTGCGATCACGTGCATCTCCCCGTGCAGAGCGGATCCGACCGCGTGCTCAACGCGATGCAGCGGCTCTACACGCGCGAACAATATCTCGAACGCATTGCCTGGATGAAGTCGGCGAAACGCGAGATCAGCATCACCAGCGACATCATCGTTGGTTTCCCTGGAGAAACGGAAGAGGATTTCGCCGAAACTTTGTCGTTGCTGGATGAGGTCGGCTACGATGCGGTCTTCGCATTCAAATATTCCCCCAGGCCAAACACTCCGTCGTTGGCAATGGAAGATGCCATCCCGGACGAAGAGAAAATCCGCCGTCTCGAAATCGTCAATTTACACCAGCGCGCAATACAAACCGCGAGCTACAAGAAGTACATAGGAACCGTATGCGAAGTAATGGTTGAAGGACGAAACGAAGCCCGCGCGCAGTGGATGGGCCGCACCAGCCAAAACAAGACCCTCAACTTTACCGCGCCCCCAGACGCATCTCTTGCCGTAGGAAGCTACGTCGAGGTGAGGGCAACCACAAGTTTTCCCAACAGCCTCCTGGGCGAATTGGTGGTATAAAAAAGCGAAGACCGAGGCACGCGCAGCAGAACGAGCTTAAAGCAGCACTTGAAGGAGTCCGATATGGAAGTAGAAATGACGATCCGCGGCTTACTTATGGATCCGGTTAGTAATATGCCGATTGTGATTTTGAAGGATGTGGCGGGCGAGAGTGTGCTGCCGATTTGGGTGGGGGTTTACGAGGCCAATGCGATTGCGCTCGAGATGGAGAAGGTGAGCACGCCGCGTCCGATGACGCATGATTTGATTAAGAATGTCCTGACTGGGCTGGAGACGCAGGTGCACAAGGTGGTGGTGACGGAGTTGCGGGAAGATACGTTTTATGCGGTGATCTGGCTGGAGCGCGGGGGCGAGGTGGTGAGCGTGGACTCGCGTCCATCGGATGCGCTGGCGCTGGCGCTGCGGGTGGATTGTCCGATATTCGTGGATGAGATCGTGCTGAAGAATTCGAAGCAAGCGGCGAACATGTCGGACCGCGCGACCGCGGAAGAACTGCGAAAATATCTGGATGGGCTGAACGACGAGGATTTGGGTAAGTACAAGATGTAGAAGGGCAGCTCTCAGCTGTCAGCCGTCAGGAAAATCAACTCGAACGGCCTTAAAAGGGCATATCTCACTACAGCATCACTTTGTTGCAGCTGATGCTTTCTTTCACATAGTGACATCACATGGCGTGCAATGACATCATATTTGTATTATGCGCACCACGTTGAATCTTGATGATGACGCACTGAAGCTCGTGCGGGAGTACTCCGAAGCGCGCTCGCTGGCCCTGGGCAAGGCTGCGTCGGAACTCGTCCGGCGGGGAGCGAATGCCCCTGTGCAGATGGAACTGGTTAACGGCTTCTGCCGCGTGGTCTTGCCTAAAGGGGGCAAGAAGATCTCCAGCGAACGAGTGAAGCAATTGCTAGAGGATGAGATTTAGTGTTGGCGTACTTGCTCGACGGCAACGTTCTCGTCGCATTGGCATGGACGGAGCATGCGGCGCACGAAAAGGCCGGCCGGTGGTTTGCGCGGCATGCGCAACACGGCTGGGCGAGTTGTCCGATTACGCAAGCGGCGCTGGTAAGGGGTTTGTCCAATCCGGCGTTCTCCGAGCGGGCGCTCGCGCCCTCCGGCGCGTTGCAGATCCTCGTCCGCAATGTGGAAGTTCCGGGACATCGATTTTGGAGTGATTCCAACGGAGTGGGTGAAGCCCTCGAACGAATGCCCGCCGCGTTAACCGGCCACAGACAGATTACCGATGCCTATCTGGTGGCGCTTGCGATCCATAACAAAGGAAAGTTGGCTACTTTAGACCGGGGAATTCAGCAGCGGGCGCCAGCGGGATCGGTCGAGGTTATTAGCTAACGCTGCAGTTGCCGGGCAACACACTTTACATAATACTTCTTATCGGACACTACTTCTGGGAGGGCCTCGCCTACGGCCATCCTGGTTATTGCCCCACAGTCTGCGTTATCGACGCCGAACTGCTGGCGATGTTTGAGTTCCACGGATAAGTCACGGTGACGATGGTTGAGCCGACGGGCAGCGTGGAGGTTGTGAAGGTTGCCTTGCCGCCGCTGAGTTGCGCGGTTCCGAGAACCGTGTTCCCCACCTTGAAGGTTACCGGGCCGGTGGGTACGACTGTTGGCGATGTGATCTTCGCGGTGAAGGTCACGGCTTGACCTTGGATTGATGGATTGGGTGATGAAGTCAGAGTGGCCGCGCTGGTGGCTTGCTTCACGACCTGGTTCAGGACGATGGAGGTGCTCGCCAAGTTGTTTGGGTCCCCGGAATACGCCGCGACCAGGGGGTAGGTATAGACGTTTAGGTTGGACTTGGTGAGTGTGGCCACGCCACTGGAGTTGAGCGTGGCGGTGCCGATGGTGTAGCCGCTCCAGGTGAAGTTCACGGTTCCGGTGGGCGCGATGGATCCCGCGGTCGTTACGGTGGCCTTGAATGTTATCGACTGACCGTAGATCGAGGGGTTCAGGTTGGAGGTTAGCGTCGTAGAAGTTGCGGACTTGGTAGTGCTGTTCACTACCTGCCGCAAGACGGGCGAAGTGCTGGCGGTATCGTTGCCGTCGCCATTGTATTTCGCGGAGATGGAATAGGTTCCGGTGGTGGAGAAAGAGGTGGTCAGGCTTGCGTGATTCCCACTGAGCGAAGCCGTGCCCAGCGTCTGCGAACCTGAGAGGAAAACCACGGAGCCTGTGGCAGCGCCGCCGAATTGGCTGGTAACGGTCGCGGTGAAGGTGACGGCCTGGCTGGTGCCTGCCGGGTTCAGCGACGAGGCGAGAGTGGTTGTCGTGGTGGCGATGTTTACAACGAGGCTAAGGGGAGCCGATGTACTGGGCGCGAACGTGGCGGAGCCCTGGTAAGTCGCGGTAATCGAATCCGAACCCGCAGGCAGAGATGAAATTGAGATTAGCGTCTTCCCGCCCGTGAGCGTTCCGCTGGCTACCACCGCCGAACCGTTTTTAAGTTGAATGGTTCCGGTCGGGGTACCGACGCTGGACGTGACGGTTGCGGTGAAAGTAACGGCCTGCCCATATACCGACGGGTTGAGCGAGGATGCAAGAACTGTGTTGGTAACGGCTTTGGATGTTGCGGTGTTGTTCAACAGTACCCCGACTGTGGAGGAGCCGACGTTTGCTACGAGGATATCTGGTTTGCCGTCGCCGTTCACATCTGCGACCACTACACGGTTGGTAAATACACCACCGGCACCGAGGGATACGGGAGCCTGAAAGGTCCCATCGCCGTTGCCGAGAACCACCCCAACCGAACCCTGAACTGGGCTAAAAAGACCCTCGCCGCTGGCAACGACGACGTCGAGCGTACCGTCACCGTTCAAGTCAGCAACGGCCGCCCCCCCAACTCCAGCACGCGTGTAGCCCACCGCCAAGTAGTTGATCTCAGGCTGAAAGGCGCCGTTACCGTTGCCCAGCAGGATGCCGGCAAAACCAACGGGTCCGCAGCCATCGGCTCCCGCATTGGGCGCCACCAGGTCAGGAAAGCCGTCGCCATTCACGTCCCCGACCGCTACGTTGGGGGTACAGAAACCGGTGTAGAAATTGGTGCCAGCGAACGACTGGAAAGTTCCGTTCCCGTTCCCTAAAAGCACGGCAACCGAAGCCTCGCTGCAGACCAGCGCATCGGGCCTTCCGTCGAGGTTCACATCGGCGATGGTGAGACAACCGGCATCGTCGGGGGCGGGAGAGGCTAACGCGGACTGAAACGTACCGTCGCCATTACCCAACAACACGGCCACCGTGCTGTTGTTACTGTTGTTGTAGTTGGAGAGCGCGATGTCGAGGTTGCCGTCCCCATTCAGGTCGGCCACGACCAACTGCGTTGCCGCACCGCCGCCCGTGTCGTAAATTACTGGTGATTGGAAGGTTCCGTCTCCGTTGCCTAGCAGCACTACAGCTGCGCCGTCGCCGTTGCTTAGGCAACAGATGGCAACTATGAGATCGGGCTTGCCGTCCCCATTTACATCCCCGACGGCGAGCGAACTGAGCTCCTTCAACTGTCCTCCGGACTCTGTATACGCAATCAGCACGTTCTGGAACGTCCCGTCGCCGTTGCCGAGCAGTACCCCAACCAAACTGACAGAACCACAACAACTACCCACAACGATGTCCGGCTTGCCGTCGCCGTTCACATCAGCGACCACCAAAGAACTAGGATAGACGCCACCGGAGTTGTAGGTCGCTACGGACGCGAAAGAAATGGACGTCTCCGGTACAGCGATCGAGAAGAACTGGGCATTGGAAACGCCCGGATTGGGGCTGACTACCGTGACTGAGGCAGTGGACGCCTTGGTAGTGTCGGATGCGAGAATGGATGCGGTCAGTTGATGATCGCTCACAAAGGTCGTGGTGCGCGGGCTGCCGTTCCAATTCACTACCGAGCCGGAAACAAGTCCCGCGCCATTCACGGTCAGGGTAAATCCCGGACTGCCGGGCGCGATGGCATCGGGAATCAGCGGCTGGTCGATAAACGGTACGGGATTCTGCGCGACGGCGGGCGTGGCGAGTAGTGTTATGACGGTCAAAATCGCGACGGACAATGCAAACGCGACAACAAGGTTGCGGATGTTGAGCTTGCGACGGGTGGTCATGGATGACCTCATTTAGGCTGCGGACAGTCGAGAGTTTTGCTCTATCAATTCGTCAGGAGATGCACGTCTAGTACAGGCTGGGGGAGCCTGTGGTGTGTGATCGCCTCCCACTAAGACATTAATCTTCGCAATCCGTCATAGCGGAGGCGTGACGTTTCGCCTGAAAAACTTCTTTCGGCGAACTATTCCTGCCAGGCCCGCCAAGCCAGTGCCGAGCAGTCCGAGAGTGCCGGGCTCAGGCACCGTGCTGATGGAGACGATGGTGTTGCCGCTGCCAAGAGTTCCCGACACTGTCGTAAACCCGTCGGTGCTGACGACCGCGTAGCCTTGAACAGTGCTGCCCGGCCCAACGTTGCCAGCGATGTCGAAAATCTCGGAGCCGTCAGGGAGCGTGACGCCCGAGTATGTCCAGGTGACGGTGCTGGTGAAGGTGCCGCTGAAGATCACGCCGTTGGGAACGCCATTGGTGCCGTTGCCGGTGATGACGAAGCTTCCGCCAGCGTTAAAGACGGCGCTAGTCGCGACGCTGCCGGAGAGCAGCGAACCGGTGGTGAAACTCACGGTGCCCAGGTCGCCCTGAATGGGGCCATTGCCGTTGAGGCCAACGACCTCGGTGAGCATGGAGCCGGAGAGGGTGAGTCCGGCGGAGCTTCCGGTGAGGGTACCGCCGTTGTTAGAGAAATCCACGTTGTCGGCGAACGCGCCGAGCGGCAAAGCGAGAGACAATGCGGCCAGAAGAAGAAGAAGCGTGCGCTTCATGATCAGGGACTCCTTGTAACTGCGCTCGGAAACCCGTCAGACTTTCGGAAGCCGCGGCCTCCTATGACGGGGCCTAACCTAGCACCAGAAATCCTGAGAGCCCAGCTTGCGGGGCGGGAGGATTACATCGGGAACAAAGTGCGGGCGGAACGTTAGCATTGAACCGGGGCGAAGTCAATACAGTGTATGGGGTCAAAGTCAACAGCGACGGACACGAGTGTGCGTCCCTCATGAACCACGGGCCCTCGGCCGGATGGTGAGTACAGCACTAACTGGGGAAGACGATTTTGGGGTGGAATAGCGTGCCGGCGACGCGGGTGGCGATGGCGATCAGGTCGCGCTGGCCGGCGAATACTTTGACTTGGCGGGCGCGGGAGAGTTCGGGGAGATTGATGGGGCGTCCGCTGCGGATGCGGGCGGCAGTGGGTTCGTCGGCGGTGACGCACGGTAGCTGAGGCAGAAGTTCGCGGGGATGGACGAAGAGGGATTCGATGGCGCCATCGACAGCAGGTTCCCCTCGGCGCGCTTCGCTTGCTCGGGGCAGGCTCTCGACTCCGCTTCCCTTTCCCTTCGGGAAAGCGAAGCTGCGGTCGGAATGATAATTTCCTTCCTGAGTGTCAATTGCTTCATCGAGATTAAATTCTCGCAGAGCAACTTTTCGCGAACCGTTCTTATGGCTCTCGATTTCTTCGATGGTGTGTGCCTGGGTTATGTCGAATTCGGCCACCGCAGTGCGGCGCAATGTTTCTAAATGAGCTCCGCAGCCAAGGGCCTGGCCCATTTCATGGGCGACGGAGCGCATGTAGGTTCCGGAGGCGACGCGGGCGCGGAAGTGAGCGCGGTCGGCCTGGACGGAGAGGATGGCGAGCTCTTTAATCTCGACTTCGACTGGCTTGAGCACCACTTCTTGTTGTTTGCGGGCAAGCTTGTAAGCGGGGACGCCGTGGATTTTTTTGGCGGAGAACGGCGGGGGGACTTGCTGAATGACTCCGACGAATCGCGCAGAGATATTTTGTAATTCGGGGAGTGTCGGGCTGACCGAAAGAGCCTCGCCGGCGGGTTCCCCGTCGGCGTCGTAAGTATTGGTGGCGAAGCCGAAGCGGATGACGCCTTCATAAGTCTTTTCGGAGGAGATGTAGAACTGCGCCAGGCGGGTGAGACTGCCGGTGACGAGCGGAAGGACGCCGGTAGCGAGCGGGTCGAGCGTGCCGAGATGGCCGATGGAGCGCTGGCCGAGAATACGGCGCATGCGGTTGACCACGTCGTGGGAGGTCCAGCCAGCGGGCTTGTCGAGGATGATGACGCCATTCATGGGGAGGATTTGGTATTTCAAGTATCTGTAAGTGTTGGCAGCGCCTAAAGGCGATTTGGGACCTGGGCATTTACGATACGCCTGAAGGCGTACCCTGATACGAATCTGAATACTCTCTTCAGGGGGAAACTTTTCCGAGCTGGTTCTAGTACGATTACCCGATTACTAAGTTAACAGATTTCTTATGCTTCCTATTCGTGATGACCAGCCGCGGTATAGCACTCCGTGGGTGACGCGCTTCCTGATTGCGTTAAATTTGCTGATATTTCTCTTCGAAGCCGCGCTGGACCAGCGGAGTCTTAACGCATTGATTTTTCAGTTTGGGGTGGTGCCGTCCCATTTGGCGGCGCTTCTGGCGGGCTCGGCGAAATATCCGGCGGCGGTGGTCGCGATTCCCTTCCTGACTTCGCTTTTTTTGCACGGCTCGTGGATGCATGTGATCGGCAACATGTGGTTTCTGTATATTTTTGGAGACAATGTCGAAGACTATCTGGGACATTTCAAATATCTCGTGTTCTACCTGCTGACAGGCGTGCTCGCAATGAGCACGCACGTGATCGTGAATCTGTATTCGACGGCGCCTGCGGTGGGAGCGAGCGGGGCGATTGCCGGTGTGCTGGGGGCTTATTTTGTTTTGTATCCGAGGGCGCGAGTGCTGACGTGGTTCTTTATATTTGTGGTGTGGGTGCCGGCGTGGATCATCCTGGGATATTGGTTTGTGCTGAACTTTCTGAGCGGGACAGCCACTGCACTGTCCGTTCAAAGGCAAAATATGGGAGGGGTCGCATTTTGGGCGCACGTCGGCGGATTTATTTCTGGGGCACTACTGGTGAAGGTTTTTGGGGAGCGGAAATTGCGGCATCCCTATGCGATGGAGCGATAAGTCGACTATTTAATAGTCTGAAATCAATAATAGGAATGCCCCTACATATTGTTTCGAAATAGTGGAGCCAGCACCTCGTAAAGGCTTTTAGTGGCTTGAAACAATTTATCCAAGCCTTCGGTTTCGACGCCTACCTCCAGAGATTGCAGATCGATGGTCAAATCGCGGCTGAGTTGAGCGGCGCGTCTTACGCGTTCTTCGGAAAGGAGACCGAGAACAGTGTAGGGATCGCGATTCTGACTTTGCAACTCGGTCCACTGCTGAACCGCCCACGCGGTCTGGCGGATGCTGTCGACGGCGCCGCGAAATTCGGTGAGAACACGGGGAGCGCAGTCGCCCGAGACGACTAACTGCTCCAGTTTTTGTAACTCGTCGGTGGCTGCCTTCAGCCGCTCGGAAACCGATCGTGCGCTGCCGTGAGCAACGCCGCTTGATGCCATAGGCCCTCGACTCCGCGCAAGCGTGGATAGGCGCGGATACTCAATCTTTATCGGCCGTTTCCCTCGGGAACTTCAGCGTGCTCGCTGCCACCGGGCATCCCGATCCCGCCAGGTGTGCGCGCTATCCGGTATACTGGACGGAATATGACGGTTCTAAAAAATATTGCTGCCATCGCCAAAGGGATGAGCATCACCTTTATGGAGATGTTTCAGCCTACGACGGTTGAGAACTATCCAGACGGCAAAGGTCCCCTTCGCGGCGCGCGCATTGAAGCCCGGTTTCGTGGGGCTCACGTGTTGCAGCGCGACGAGAATGGGCTGGAGAAATGTGTAGCCTGTTTTCTATGCGCGGCCAACTGTCCTTCGAATTGCATCTATATCGAGGCCGCCGACAACACCGCGGAGCATCGCGTGAGCGGCGCCGAACGCTACGCCAAGGTTTACAACATCGATTACAATCGATGTATCTTTTGCGGGTATTGCGTGGAGGCTTGTCCCACAGACGCGATTACTCACGGGCATGGATTTGAGCTGGCGACGTTCAACGCCAGTAATCTGGTGTACCGCAAGGAGCAAATGCTGGCCGCCCGGCCGGCACACATGGGAGCCAATGTTGTGTTCAACCAGGCCGACGTGGACGGTGGAGCTCCCAAGGAGATGGTTGCGGGAAGTTAGCAGTGTCGGCCACGGATTTACACGGATCAATGGCGATTAGAAACGTTTAAGCTAAGGCCATTAGGGTTCACAAAGGAAATTAAGACCCGCGAGGGTCTTTTTTATTTTGCCAACCGGTGAATGGGCAACCGCATCTTTTTCTCACATGATTCGCAAACTACAATCCGGCGAGTATCGTTTGTATTCCCGCAAGAAAGATGCGAAGACGGGTAAGCGAAAGAATTTGGGGACTTTTTCTACCAGGGTGGCGGCGCAGAAGCACGAGCGGGCGGTGCAGTATTTTAAGCGGGCGTAGTGCGAGGACCTTTACTAGAAACACCTGTGCGGGGCGCGGAGTGACCGAGAGGGTGTAGGGGGTCCTTCGACTGCGCATAATCGGCTTTCAGCCGATTATTGCTCGCTCAGGATGACAACTATCAAAAGGTGGCGGCCAGGCGGAGGAAGTAGCTTCGCGGCGGCGCAATCGCGCTGGCGGAGAAGAGGCCTGCGAAGTCGAGGACGTTGAGGCGGTTGTTGATGTTTTCTACATCGGCTTGCAGGCGAAGGGAACGAGCTTCTTTTTTGTAGAGATCGGCGCCAGTAGAAATATCGACGGAGACTGAGGAGCGGATGCGTCCGTCGGCGAAGTTAATGCGGTTCACTATTTGCTGGCCGTATTCGGCGAGAGCCTGGTCATAGGTTCCGGTGAAGGCGAAGGGCAGGCCGCTGCCGTATTCGGTTCCGCCGGCTATCCACACGCGCGAGGTTAGCTGGTAGCGAATGCGGGCGCGAACGGTATTGCGTTGATCCTGGGAATCGGGAAAATGTCCGGTGAACTGGGTGGCGGCGTTTACGGCGTCATCGCCCAGGAAAAAACCTCCAGTGACCGGAAACCAAACGTTACCGACAATATAGGAATAACTCAGGAAGCCGGAGAACCGGTTCCAGTGGGGGAGTTCGAGCTTCCCTTCCGCGCCATAGATGACCGCTTTGCGAAACGCGATGGGAAAGCTGACGGCCGTGTTGAGGATCTGGTCATCGTCGGCGAAGTTGTTCACGTAACGACGGAAGTAGTTGGCATCCAGGCGAAATTGGCCGATGAAACTTTTGCTGGCGCCGAATTCGAAGTAATTGCCGTGTGAAGGCTTAACCGGCAAGCGCAAGACGTTGGGGTTCAGCGAGTTTACGGTTGGCGAACTGGCGAGAAGAATATTTTCAAAAGATGGGGTCTGGAAAACACGGTCGTATGAGGCATGGATGATCAGATTGGCCGCTGGAAAATAGCGGGCGGCCGAAAGGCGCGGACTGACGGCGTTCTGATTCACAATCAGCTGGTAGTGATCCCAGCGAAGGCCGGCGTTGACGGTCCACTTGCCGAGATGAATCAAATCCTCGAGAAAGCCCGACTGTTCGAGATCGGGACGATTGCCGGTGAAGGCAAAACTTGGTGGAGTACCGGGAGCAAAGGGATAGTTGGGGCCCGCAATGATAACGTCGCGGAAACTTTCGCGAAGAACAATATTGTCGGACTCAAGGCCGGCCTTCCATTCGTGGCGGCCGTGATGGATGGAAACGGCGGTTTTAATGTATCCCTCTTTGAAATCGTTGCGCAGGAAGGCGGCGATGGGCCAGGCGCCATTGTTGGAATTCAGATCGGCGGAGTTGTCGCGCACCATGCCGTGAATATTTGCGAGAACGTTCGCTGAAAAGACGTGCTGGTAGGAAGCGATACCGATGGTCTCGAAATTACCGGCAGTTTGAAGCTGCGGCACCGTGCCGGGAGGATCTTCGAGCTGCGGGAACTGCTGGAACTGGTTGTTGGGAATTTCGTATCGTGCGAGCTCGTGGCGGACGTTAAGGGACAAGCGATCTTTGGGAGTGAGATCGCGGTCATAGCTTAGAGAGAACTCTCCAGTGGTGCCGCGGTTCGTGTAGTTTTCCGGGACGACCGGGTTCAGGTAGCGGGCCGTCATGTTACCGGAAGCGCTCGCGCCGAGAGTGTTCGGTCCCCATGAATTCTGGACGCTGGCGAAGGCTGCGGCGGTATCGAAGTTGCCGCCGGAGAGAACCGTCTGGCCGTGCAGGCCCGGGTGAGCGTCGCGAAGAGTATTGATTTCGATGACTCCGCCCATCTTCCGGCCGTATTCGGCGGGGATCCCGGCGGTGTAGATGGTAAGGGAGTCGACGTCGTCAGCTTCGATTTCGGGGCCGAAGCTGGGCGAGCGATTGTCAGTGAGAGGGATGCCGTCGACGACGAATTGAGTTTGATATTCGGAGCCGCGGGGGTGGAGGACGGCGTTGCCTTCGAAGAGCCATCCGGGCTGGGAGTTGATGAGGTCGGGTAGCGAACGGCCTGGGAGCGACGCTGGGCGGTCGGCTATAGCTTTCGAGTCGAGGTGGTTGATGGTAGTGGTTCGTTCGGGATCGAGAAGTGTGGCGCCGGCGGCGACATTCACGGCTGTGCTGAGGGCGGTGATGTTGAGCGTGACGACGTACTCGCTGGGCAGCGCGGAATGGATCTCGATCACGCCGTTGTAAGCGGAAAAAGATTCGCTGCACACCTGGAGATGGTAACGGCCGAAGGAAAGATTGCGAGTGGTGAGTTCTCCGGAGTCGTCGGTGGAGAAGGAACGGTGGAACTGAAGGGCGTCGCTGGAGAGTTCTACAGAGGCTCTGATCCGGATGCCGCCGGGACCGATGACCTTGAGGTGAAGGTCCGCGGCATTGCTCTGCGCCAGAAGCGGGAGAGCGAGAAAAAGAATTCCGAGGTGGAGCAATTTGCGCACGATTGGATGTGGGGGAATATTTATGCTACCAGTTTCGGAGAGGTGGGATTGAGTTACTAAGGGAACTGGTGCGGGAGCTTAGTTTGCCGCGGGCCGCGGGTTTTTACAAAATGTAGACATCCTTCTGACAAAGTTTCGAGGATGGGAGGGCATGCTGGAGGCGAGATCGGGAGTTGTGATCGAAATCTTCAGACCCTTCGTGACCGGAGGGAATGGGGAAACCGGAGTTTCCGCCGCAGGGGGTGGGGATTCCGGTTTTTGCGTGTATGACGCTTCCCTTCTCTGGCGCTAAAGTGTCCCAGACTTCTTCGCTCGGCGGACAGCCGAGGCGGCTGTCCCTGCGTGATTATTTCTATTTTCGAAATAGCAAGTCTGCGGCAATGAAGAGGACGAAGACTACGGAGATGACGCCGTTCATGGTGAAGAAGGCGGCATTGAGTTTGGAAAGATCGTCGGGCTTTACCAGGGAGTGCTCGTACAACAGAAGCAGGGCGACAGCGATAACGCCGCAGAAGGCGAGCTTGCCCAGAGCGAAGGCGGGAAGCAACGCGATCAGCAAAAGCAACATGATCAGGTGGAAGGCGCGCGCGATCCAGAGAGAGCGGGAGATTCCGAGGTAACGGGGAATGGAATGGAGTCCGGCGTCGCGGTCGAACTGGAAATCCTGGCAGGCGTAGAGAATGTCGAAGCCGGCAACCCAGAAGGTGACGGCGGCGGTGAGCAGGAGGATGCGAGGATCGAGGGAACCGCGAACCGCGATCCAGGCCGCGGAAGGAGCGATACCCAGGGCGAAACCGAGGACGATGTGCGACCAGCGCGTGAAGCGCTTGGTGTAGGAGTAGAGAAGGAGCACGGCGAGCGCAAGCGGCGAGAGATACAGCGCGAGGCGATTCAGCTGGGAGGCGGCAACAATAAAGATGGCGCTGGAAACGATGACGAACGTGGTGACGAAGGCAGGAGAAAGATTCCCGGCGGGAAGGGCGCGGGTGCTGGTGCGGGGATTGGCGGCGTCGATAGCGGCGTCGGCGAGGCGATTGAATGCCATGGCGGCGGAGCGGGCGGCAATCATGGCAATGACGATCCAGAATAGTTGATGGGCAGTGGGTAGGCCGGAGGCGGCGAGCATGGCTCCGCAAAGCGCGAAAGGGAGCGCGAAGATGGAGTGCTCCCACTTGATCATTTCCAGGGTGACGCGGAGGTTGTGGAGAAGGGGCACGGGAAGATTGTAAGGCAGCTGCGTTTTACAGTCGCGACTATTTCTACGGGCTTAGAGGCGGCTCTTCCAAAAGGAATTTGTCGCTTAGATACGCCGCGCCTGCGGCGGACAAATGATCGCCATCGCGATAGAGGAGATGTCCATCATTCATCGCGTAACATGCGAAGGAGTCGCACAGATAAGGAAAGGGATCGAACAATTGCAGACCTGCGAAATCTTTTTTTAGCTGGAACATGAGATCCCTATAAACCCTATTCCGGGAGTCCACTTGAGCCCGGGGGACGCCACACAGGGCACGGGGATTTGAAAAGAATTTAACGGGCCGGGGTAGACACGATTTTGGGTCAAACCCTAACTCTGGCCAATCAATAAACAAAATTATCTGTTTACCGCTTGAGGACAGGCGGGCAACGGTATTTTTTAGCGCGAGAGTAAACACCTCAGCTTGGCTGGAGGTCTGTGGAGCTCCATCCCATGCTATCCGCTTTGGAGCTTCTCCTAGAACTGCCTCCCCGAAGTCGTCTCCCAATATATTTTCCGGCCCCCTAAACGAAATGATGATGGTCCTCACACTAGGGCTGGTTGCAGCAAAGTCAAGCATACGATTCACTAGCAACTTGCAGTTGATATCTTGCTTGATACCTACCGAGTAAGAAGCGGTATCGTAAAAAGGAACACATCCAGGCGCTCCGATGTTCATGAGTACGTGCGAACGCCGTTCATAGGCGGGAGCGAGCCCCCGATACAGGGAGCCTGCATGGGAATCGCCGATGAGCACTATATCTGCTGGACTTTGGGCACCGCCCCGGCAATATTCCATTTCGTCGCTACCGACAGTTTTCCGGCATTCCGGTGTTGACCATTGCTCCGGATGGGACTTGCCCAAGTCGTCGGGAAGATTCTTGAACCTGACCGCAAAGCCATCTTGACGGAAAGTGGTGTAGCCGACAAAGGCAATGATTACGGAGAGCAAAACTAGAGAGGCCGTTTTTGTCCACGTCCTGCGGCCGAATCGGATGGGATTTTCCACGAAGCGCCAGGTTACCCATGACAAGAGACAACTCAGGGTCACAGCAATAGCGCTTGCGGTGAAAGTTAGTTCCCTGCCGCTGATGATGCGGGGAAACGACAGAAGGGGCCAGTGCCAGAGATAAAGGGGATAGCTGATTAAGCCCACAAAAACCGCAAAAGGGTGGGAGAGGATGTGCCGATTTATCCACGCGGAAGGCCCGCCAAGAATCAGCAAAGATGCCCCGCACACGGGGATGAGCGCATGCCAGCCGGGATACGCGTTTTCGTGCACCCGGAATATGGCGAATGCGATCAGCACCACGCCAAGGACAGAGACAATGTTTTTCACTTTGGCCGCTTGCGGAGAGGTCTCGAGCTTTTGGGTGGAAATTCCGATGCAGGCCAGCAATCCTCCTGTCCACAGTTCCCAGAATCTGGTTTGAGGCAGGAAAAAGCTGGCTACGCTATCGCTCATGGTTTTAAAAAGATTCAGGGCAAACGACATCAGCACCAGAGGCACGATGACGGCGAGAAGGTTACGGCGCAGCCGCCAAGCCAGCCACAGTAAAAACGGGTAGGTCAAATAAAACTGCTCCTCGATACCCAGGGACCAGAGATGCATAAGCGGTTTCAAGAAGGAGCTTGTGTCGAAATATCCTGCCTCGCGGCGAAGTACGAAGTTTTCGACATACCCTGCGCCGCCAAAGATGTGCTTGCCTAATTGCGCAAACTCGCCGGGAAGCAAGAAGAACCAGCCAAATACGAAGCAGGAAGCCAAGACGAGGAGTAGCGCAGGAAAGATTCGCTTAATACGATTCGAGTAAAAAGCAGAGAAGCTGAAGGTATCTCGCTGCAGGCCTTTGAGGATGATGCCTGAAATCAGAAAGCCGGAGATCACGAAAAAGATATCAACCCCTACAAAACCTCCGGGCATCAGGCTGGGGAAAGCATGAAAGATCACAACCGGAATGATTGCGATGGCACGCAAACCGTCTATATCCGGACGATAGGCGGGATGCTGCCGCAGGTCGTTAGTAAAAGATCTGACGGGAAGATCTTTTGTGGCGTTTTCTACGGACAGAACCTTCTCCTGGGTTAATTGCGGATGTTCTTCTAAGGATTGGTGCCTTTGGGCTATTAGGCTAACAGATTCTGGCTGCAGGAATTGAGCATCAAGTCGGGGAAATTGGAAGGGGCGATTGCGTTCCTTAATAGGTTTGGTTGTGAGAAACTACCAGCACTTCGAAAGTAGAGGTTGGGATGAGCGCAGCGCGAAGTGCGGCAATTCCGATTCCGGTTCGAGAGCCGCAATTGGTTCGATCAGGGCGAAACAGCGGAGCCCGGGCGGCTGTTCTCTTCCTGTATGTCTTAATACTGGGTGGGATTTCGATCCATCTTTATCGTAAACCGATCTATGACGTGGATGCGATTCAATACATGGGCAACGCGTTGCTCATGGAAGAAACCGATATAGTTCGAGTTCATCAGCGCGTCTATGGCGACGTTCAGAGAGCAGTGCCGAAGAGAGAACGGGAAAATCTTCTTGGGCAAGAACCGGGGGCGCCTGCGTCGCAGAATGAATCGCGCCAGGGGCGAGCGGCAAGCGCTTACCGGTACGCCGAATTCCTTCCCTTGTTCGCGATTCGCCCGCTCTACAATCAAACTTTGTGGCTGGTCAGCAAGACGGGGATAGGGTTGGTGAAGTCGGGATTTTTGATCTCGGCGAGCTCATATTTCCTGCTGGGCGTTCTTGTCCTGTTGTGGCTCAGCAACTATCTAAAACCAATGTTCGCGGCCGCGGTTTCAGTCCTGTTGATGATGAGCCCTCCGCTCGCCAGCATGGGACGGGATCCTACGCCGGATGCGCTGGCCACGTTGATCGCATTCGGGGCGCTGTATTTGATCTTTGAAAAGCAGAAATTTACGCCTGGGATCGCTCTGCTGCTGGCGTCGATTTTTTTTCGGACCGACTTCGTGGTGTTAGCCGGGCCAACGATTTTGGCGTGCTGGTGGCAAAAGCGAATCGATATCTTCAAAGCTGGAGTCTTGTCATTGGTTGCGGTTGGGTCGGTACTCTGCATTAATCACTTCGCGGGGGATTACGGGATCAAAATGCTGTATTACCGGGCGTTTATAGGCGCGCCGGTCGCACCGGCGGAGATAGTTGCGCAATTTTCCTTCAGGGATTACCTTTCCGCATTCCGAACGGGCATCACCCTAATAGCAAATAGTTTCTTCTTGCCCTTCTTGCTGCTGGGGGCGATCGGCGCGATCTCGAGACAAATGCGAGTGTTGTTTGCGGTGGCAGTGGCCTATGCGGGGCTTCATTTCCTGATCCTACCCAGTTGGGAGGAGCGATATTATGCGGTGTTTTACTTGTCGATGGGAATTTGTGCGGGGGTCGCAGCAGGAGCGATAGAGCGAAGTGAGACGGCTCGCTGTTATGATTCCGGTAATTCAAGCGGGAGTATGAAAGCTGTGTAGGGAGGTCAATCGTGGGGGCAGTGCTCAGAGCGGAACAAAATTATCAGCCGGTGGCGATGCCGGTGAAAGAGTCCGAAGCCATCGAAGTGTCGGTGGTGATGCCCTGCCTGAACGAGGCGGAAACGCTTGAGACCTGCATAGGCAAGGCTGCGCGGGCGATGCGCGAGGCCAACATGGCTGGAGAAGTGATTGTGGCCGATAACGGGAGCAGCGACGGGTCGGTAGAGATTGCGGAGCGAATGGGAGCGCGCGTGGTAAATGTGCGAGCCAAGGGATACGGCAACGCTTTGATGGGAGGAATCGCGGGGGCACGGGGAAAATACATTGTGATGGGAGACGCGGACGACAGCTACGATTTTGGGCACATTCCGCGATTTGTGGAGCAGTTGCGGGCGGGGGCTGATGTGGTGATGGGCAATCGTTTTCGCGGGGGGATTCAGAAACATGCCATGCCTGCGCTGCATCGCTATTTCGGAAATCCTGTGCTGACAAGGATTGGAAGGTTGTTCTTCCACAGTCCGGTGGGAGATTTTTACTGCGGGCTGAGGGGATTCCGTAAAGATGCGTACGAGCGCATGGGGCTGCGGACGACTGGGATGGAGTTTGCGACCGAGATGGTGGTGAAGGCTACGCTGCTGCGGCTGCGAATCGCGGAGGTTCCGACGACGCTTTCGCCGGACGGGCGCAACCGGCCTCCGCATCTGCGGACGTGGCGCGACGGGTGGCGAACGTTGCGCTTCTTTCTGCTGTATAGCCCGCGGTGGTTATTTCTGTATCCGGGAATGGCTTTGATGGTGGCGGGATTCTTATTGGGCTTGTGGTTGCTGCCAGGACCGAGGCCGGTAGGGAGCATTACGTTTGACGTTCACACGCTGGTGTATGCGGCTGCCTTCGTGATGCTGGGATTTCATGCCATGGCATTCGCGGTGTTCACCAAGATGTTTGCCATCACGGAAGGATTGCTGCCGCCGGATCCGGCGCTGGACCGGCTGTTCCGCTATATCACTCTGGAAGTCGGCCTGGTGGTGGGCGCCGGGTTGATGATTGCCGGACTGCTGGCCTCTGCGTACGCGGTGGGCGCGTGGGGGAGCAAACATTTTGGCGCGCTCGATTACTCGCACACGATGCGGCTGGTGATTCCGGCCGCGCTGTTGCTCACGTTGGGAGCACAGACAATTTTCGCGAGCTTCTTCATGAGCGTGTTGGGGCTGCGGCGGCGATGAGCAGTCCGGGGTTCGATGTTCACGCCGACAGTTACGACGCAGACTTGAATCAAGCACTCGCGGTGAGCGGCGAGGACAAGGACTTCTTCGCGAATCGCCGGGTTTTGTGGGTTGCGCAATGCCTTGCTAAGTTGCGAGAGAAGCCGTCCCATATCCTGGATTATGGATGTGGAATCGGAGACACCTCCAAATTGTTGCACGCGGCTTTTGCAGCATCAGTGGTTGTGGGAGTTGACATCTCGCCGCGCTCGCTCGAACTGGCCAGCGAACGAAATGGAACAGCGGATTGCCAGTTCAAGAGTATTCCCGACTATTCCGATCCGGAGTCCATTGATTTAGCCTATTGCAACGGAGTTTTCCATCACATACCAGTGGACGCGAGAAGTTCCGCGGTCGAGTACATCTTCAGGCGGGTGCGTCCCGGGGGCCTGTTTTCGTTCTGGGAGAACAATCCTTGGAATCCTGGGACACGATACGTGATGTCGCAATGTGTTTTTGATCACGACGCGGTGACGCTTGCTCCACCGCACGCGAAAGCTTTGTTGAGGAATGAAGGGTTCGAGATTCTGCGAACAGACTATTGCTTCTTTTTTCCACGCTTTCTTAAGGCGCTGCGATTTCTGGAAGGGGGGTTGTCGCACGTCCCTCTCGGTGCCCAGTATCACGTCCTGTGCCGCAGGCCATCGCGTTGAGCTTTTCGTGTTTTCGGCGATTTCCACAATTGACAAGCCCTTACGGGCTGCGGCATGATGGTTGCTTCTATTGCAGTCTTCCCTCTTCAGGGAACCTATGCAGGGATATCGGAGGGAACAGATGTCGAAAATCATTCGCAAACTCTGGTCGGAAGATGATGGACAGGATATTGCGGAGTATGCGGTAATGTTGGCTGTGATTCTGGTTCTGGTGGTAGGAACGATTCGCCTGATCGGATCGAACGCCAATAATGTGTTCTCAAACACCGCCAGTTCGATACAATAGCTGTTGCGGGCTGGAATGCCGCCGAGTTTCGAAATGACAGGCAGGAGTGTCTTTATGGTGAGGTTTGTCTCGTTTAGTGAGCCGTTTCGCTACCGCTGGTTTACCAGGGTAGCGGCTGCGGCTGAACTTGCGAGGAGATCGAACCAAACCTGATCACCTGAATTCACGCAAAGTTCAACTAGAGGCCGCGATGCAATAATCGCGGCCTTTGCTTTTGGCAAAGGCAGCAGCATTACGCAGTTCGGGGATTCCGCAGTTCGGGGATTCCGCAGTTCAGAGATTCCGCAGTTCAGGAGCAAATCGATGATCGTCAACATGTCCGAGAAGGCAACCGAGCCGGAGATTGCGCATGTAATCGAACGCATTCGCGAGGCCGGCTATCAACCGCATGTTACGCGGGGAGTGTCGCGCACAATTGTCGCAGCGGTGGGAAATGGGCGGCGGCACGAGATCGAAGCATTGCTGGTGGCGCCTGGAGTCGAGAACGTGGTTGCCATTGCTCAGCCTTTTAAGCTGGTCAGCCGGCAGGTCAAGCCGGAGCGAACAGTGGTGAATGTCGGCGGCGTCGCCATCGGGGGGGCGGGAGTTGTAGTGATTGCCGGACCCTGTTCGGTGGAATCCCGCGAGCAGTTGCTAAGCACAGCGCACGCGGTAAAAAAAGCTGGAGCGACGATGCTTCGAGGCGGAGCTTATAAGCCGCGGACTTCGCCGTACGACTTTCAGGGGCTTGGTCTGGAAGCGTTGAAGATTTTGCGCGAGGCACGGGAGCAAACGGGACTGCCGGTGGTGACCGAAGTGATGAGCACGGAGGATGTGGACATTATTTGTGAGCATGTGGACATGCTGCAGGTGGGAGCGCGCAACATGCAGAACTTCGCGCTGCTGCGGCGGTTGGCAACGGTGAATAAGCCGGTACTGCTGAAACGAGGTCCGTCAGCGACGGTTAAGGAGTGGCTGTTAGCGGCGGAGTATTTGCTTTCCGGAGGAAACAGCCAGGTTGTGCTCTGCGAACGCGGGATCAAGACCTTCGAAACGGAGATGCGCAATACGTTCGACTTGGCGGCCGTAGCACTGGCGCGCGATCTTTCCCATTTGCCGGTAATGGCGGATCCATCGCACGGAACCGGCAAACAAAGTTTGATTGCGGCAGTCTCACGCGCGGCGGTAGCCGTTGGTGCGGATGGGCTGATTATTGAAGTGCATCCGTGCCCGGAGCGGGCGCTTTCCGACGGCGCTCAATCGCTCGATTTCGCCGGGTTCGAAAAGGTAATGAAGGCAATCGCCGAACCGCTGCGCAAGGCGGCGGTGTCCGTGCAGCAGGAAACGAATTTGGCTAAGGTTTGAGGGAATGCTGGTACGACCTCTGGATCAAATTGTTTATCGCGACGGTTACTCTAGTTATCATTACTAATTCGCGCGTTGACATATGATCAGCTGGGTGAAGGAATGAAAAAACTCAGCTTTCTAGTCTCGCTAACGAACAACGACAACGATTATCAGCGGGAGCAGGCGGGAGCGGCTGAAAAGGCTGCGGGGCGCTTGGGAGTGGATGTTCAAATCGTCCACGCCAACAACGACGCGGTGACGCAAAGCCAGCAGTTACTGCACTTCATCCAGGGCTCTGCCGCTTCGCGTCCGGACGCCATCATATTCGAACCGGCCGGTGGAACTGGCTTTCCGCAGGTGGCCCGTGCCGCCGTAGCGGCGGATATTGGATGGGTCGTCTTAAACCATGAGGCGGATTATTTGCGGCAGCTCCGACAGTCGACACAGGTTCCGGTCTTTTCTATCAGCTCTGACCATGAAGAAGTCGGCAAGATTCAGGGAAAACAGTTTGCGGCCTTACTGCCGAGTGGTGGATCGGTAATGTACATAGAAGGTCCCGCGAATAGCTCGGCGGCGCAACAACGCTCTGCGGGAATGAACCTGGCCAAACCCGGCAACATTCAAGTGAAGACCTTGCGCGCGAATTGGACCGAAGAGGGCGCGCATCGCGCCATGAGTTCGTGGATGCGCCTTCGCACATCTCAGGAAACGATCATCGATTTAGTGGGGGCGCAGGATGACAGCATGGCAATGGGCGCTAGAAAGGCATTCGCGGAAATTCCGGAAAGCGAACGCGAGCGGTGGATGAAGATACCGTTCACCGGCTGCGATGGCTTGCCGAAAACCGGACAATCGTGGCTGCGCAGCGGTCTTCTGGCCGCAACAATCTATATCCGTCCCAACACGGATTTAGCGCTGGAAATGCTGACGGAAGCGATTCGCTCGGGAGTGCAACCGCTGGAGAAAAAACTGATTATTCCGGAATCCATGCCCTCGATTGATGACCTAGCGGCACGAGTCGTGAAGGGCGACGCTGCCAAGCGTCCTTTCAGCGCCCGGGCGTAAACTTTGAGAAGTATTCGCATCGAGAGAACAATCTTCGATTCGATCCACTTCCCTGCCCTCTTCTGACCTGAAGATCTACTGACCTGAAGATCTACCCGCGCTTATCGCCTCGAATCCCAGCGTCCTGACAGTGTAAGCCAGCGTGAATGCCTGCCTACACGCGGCCATATTGTCCCGCCAGAAAAAGATTGTGCAATCGCGAGTCTAGGTTACAATGCACACCACAAAGCGAAGGGCGATCGCTTTGCGTGGTATCAAGACGCGGGGACTTATGCCCGCAGTAACGGAGGAAACTATGGCGAACGCTGCGCAGAGTGCGGGGATGCGGAATGTCGAATACGGCATCTGGCGCGTGATTATGGCGTCCTCTGTCGGCACCATGATCGAGTGGTATGACTTCTACATCTTCGGCAGCCTGGCTGCCATTCTAGGGCCCAAGTTTTATCCTCCGGGCAATGACACCTTCGCCTAC
The DNA here is from genome assembly GCA_013289765.1 of Acidobacteriota bacterium. GTDB lineage: Bacteria > Acidobacteriota > Terriglobia > Terriglobales > Acidobacteriaceae > Sulfotelmatobacter. The sequence continues at coordinate 189,237 of JABCZI010000008.1, read as the reverse complement.
GTTGCCTACCTGGCCACGTTCGCTGTGGGTTTTTTGGTAAGGCCATTCGGCGCGCTGTTTTTCGGACGCATTGGAGACTTGGTCGGGCGCAAGTATGCATTTCTGGTCACACTCTCCATCATGGGATTTTCAACCTTTGTCATCGGCCTGTTGCCGTCTTACGCAACGGCAGGTTGGTTTGCGCCGATTGTGTTGCTATTAATCCGCGTCTTGCAAGGATTGGCGCTCGGCGGCGAGTATGGCGGAGCTGCGGTTTATGTGGGTGAACATGTGCCTGACAACCAGCGCGGCTTTTACACCAGCTTTATCCAAATCACAGCGACCCTCGGACTGTTCGTGTCGCTGGTGGTGATTCTGGTTACGCAAAACTCAATGTCGAAGGAAGACTTCGCAGCCTACGGCTGGCGCATTCCGTTTCTGATCTCCATCATCCTGGTATTGATCTCACTCTATATCCGTTTAAAGATGAAGGAGTCGCCCATTTTCGCCGAATTGAAGGCCACCGGAATGACCTCGGCGCAGCCTTTAAAAGATGCATTTACTAAGTGGCCAAATCTGAAGAACGTCCTGATTTCACTTTTCGGGGCCACCGCGGGACAGGGCGTGGTCTGGTACACGGGGCAGTTCTACGCTTTGTTTTATATGCAGACCATTCTGAAGGTGAATGTCAAAACCGCTAACATTGTGGTAGCGATTGCCTTGCTGATCGGGATGCCTTTCTTTACTGTCGTGGGCGCGCTTTCCGACCGCATCGGACGGAAGAAGTTAATGATGGCAGGATGCCTGCTCGGAGTACTCACGTACATCCCGATCTACAAAGCCATGGAGCGCGCCGCCGGAAACAATGTGGTCACGGTAAAATCGACACGAAACAAAGTTACCGGAGCGATCGGGCTGACGGCGATGACCACGGACGCTACTGGAGCGCTCGTGCCCGCCAAGGAAGCGCCTAACCCGAACCGGACGATGTTGGTACTGCTGGTTTTCATTCAGGTTCTCTATGTGTGTTTAGTGTACGGTCCCATCGCCGCGTTTTTAATTGAGGCCTTCCCCGCGAAGATAAGATACACATCGCTGTCTCTGCCTTATCACATAGGGAACGGAGTGTTTGGCGGATTACTGCCGTTGATTGGACTTTCGTCGGTGGCAGCTACTGGCAATATTTATGCCGGCCTCTACTACCCGATGGCTGTGGCCGGCATGACGTTTGTTGTGGGAAGCCTGCTGCTGCACGAAACAAAGGGCGTGCGCATTTGGGATGAGGCTGGGAAGAGCGTGCCCGCGACGAAGTAAAGGTTGCGATCACGGTAGGTACTCAGCGGCGCTTGAGAGCTTCGAGCTCGTCCATGGTTCGCGGCCAGTCAGGTCCCAGGAGGCGGGATAGGCTTCGATCCGCAAGGACTTTGCCACCCGTCTGGCAGCGCGCACAGTAGTTCGTTTCTTTGTCGGCGTAACGAATCCGCAGAATCTTGTCGCCGCATCTTGGACACGGCTCGCCATAGCGACCGTGAACTGCCATACCTTTACGAAACGCGGTGACCTTCTCGGGGAATGCTGTCTTCGCCTCGTCGCGCAATTTTTCTATCCAGAAGCCAATCGTGTGGCGGGTTGCCGCGAATAATCTCTCCCACTCGAGCGGTGTGAGTTTCTGCGTGAGAGTGATTGGCGAGAGTTGCGCCGCATGCAGGATCTCATCGGAATAAGCGTTGCCGATTCCGTTCACGAAGTGGGGGTCGGTAAGGGCGCGCTTCAGCGTGTGATTTTCGGAAGTCAGTTTCGCACGGAAGGAATCGAGATCGCTGAAGAAAATATCGATTCCTCCCGGGTCGAAAGAGCGCAAACTTTCCTCGCCCTCGAGTACGTGCAAGGACGCGCGACGCTTGGCTCCGGCCTCGGTGAGAACCAGAGAACCGTGCGGAAAATCGAAGGCTGCCAGATTCTGGCGTCCGGCCAGCTTGGCCTGTGGCGCGCGCCAGTGCAGGCGGCCGGCAATCATTAAGTGCAGCATCAGCCAGAGATCATTTTCAAATCCGACAGCAATGCGCTTACCAATCCTCCGGAGTTCACGGACGGTACGGCCTTCTACACTTGCAAGCGGCGGTTGTGCGGTTCGCAGCAGAAAGGGGCTGGCGAGCCGTATCTGCTCCAGCGGCTGACCGATAATTCGGGGTTCGAGCGCGCTGATGTAGGCGGCGATATCGGGCAACTCTGGCATTGCTATCAGCTTGCACGTAGGAGGGATCTTTTTGCAACCGGGTCGCGACGGTACTTGCGCCTAATGCAAAGGGGAGAATCGGTGAAGACTCTGGTGAGCGCGGCAGGACTCGAACCTGCGACCCATGCCTTAAAAGGACTGCAAGCACTGAAAACACAGCACTTATGGGATTTACTAGGTGTGCACAGTGAATTGCTATAAGTTGCTATGTCGTCAAGGGTTGCAGTCGAAACGATAGCAATTCATCGCAAGCGCTCGGGATTGCCGGTAGGCACAAATTTGGGCACAGCGCGCGAAGCACCGTTGAGTTTGGGAGCAAGAGGCAACGCTAGTGATGCTCTTTGCTGCTTATTTTTCGAACCAAAATAGACCTTTTGGTCCTACGATTACCTTTAGCAGGCTTGGATTTCCGGTTTGCCGATTCGGTCCCGTTGGACTATCCGGCACCGGTGTAACGTTAACACCTATCGCTTCCGACAAAGCCTTAGCGACTACCCTAGATTCTGATAAATCTGGTCCCGTAACGATTATTCCTGGGCCAACAATTTCCATTGCGCCGCAGCCACCCATAGCATTCATTTGAGCGGTTGATCGCAAGGCAGAACTAATTGCTCCGCATAACGTTCTTGGTTCGTCATCATATGTTGAGTATGTAAGGATCGACTTCCCTTTGAGTTGCTTTAATTGCTCAAATGGCTTGGTGTCGATTATGCGTCGTGCCGACATGAGAGACTGCAAAACAGCAACATCGCTTTTCGCAGTCTCAACCTTTTTGGACACTTCATCGGCTTGGTGTTCTGCGCGCTCTGTGCGGGATTCCGCTTCCGTAGATTTACGTAACGCATTCGAGGCTATTGCTTGTGCCTTAGCAGCATCGGATTCTGCGTGTGCTAGCTCACGTTGCGCAGCTTGCGCCTTTGCCAGTGCATCCTTGGCATCTTTCTTGGCAGCGTTGGCAATGCCTTTAACCGCATCGGCTTCATCGTGAGCAGTCTTGGCAGACTTTGCCGCATCGCCAGCTTCTAGCGTTGCGGCTTGCACTTTGGCATCGCTGCATTCTTGGATTCGCGCATCGGAATCTTTTACGTTGACTTCTTCAACCCGTTCACCGGCCACTCCTCCCACAATAAGCATCCAGCCTACAAAGGCAATGACTTTTGCTGCATGCTCGAAGCCGCGACGCGTGATGATCCGATATTTAAAGTACGGAATGCATTCGCGAGCAATTGTCCTTAACTCATACCCTAATTCAGGAAGTTCGAGTGCTAGGCCGACAACCACCATCGTTGTAAACCGCGAGAGCCAGTGGAACGAGTTGTCTCGTGGCGTTACGAAGTCATTCGCAGCACATTGCGCGAGTTTATCGACGAGATCAACGGGAAGCATAAGCCCTTATGACGAAAGTGATCGGAGACGCGAACGCGACATCAGAGAGCCATTTCTTTCCATCAAAATCACCAACGAAGGGTGTTCACCCCGTACCCGTAAGCTCGATGTTATAACTTTCATTCGTGGGGGATATGGCGGAATTGGCAGACGCGGGGCCTTGCCAAGATGCCGAAACGAAAGCGAGTTCGGCACCTTACAAGGCTCTGCCGCAAGGCGTCCGGGTTCGACTCCCGGTATCCCTACCACAAGCCCAACTCACAGCTTCGCTCCCAAATTTCGTAACATCTCCCAAACTTTAACGCACGGAACCCCAAAGTGATCACACACGTCCGGGATGCGAACGCGGTTAGCGTGTGGCTGTTTGTCTGTCTCTTGCGAAACGACAGTGCCTCCGTCCACCATCGCATGGGCAATAATCCACGGGTCTGCTCCGTTAACGAAATCAAGAGCAAACGGGTACTGGTAGCGCCCACCGTGGAAGAGATAATCCGAAACGGACTTTAGGGCCTGAAATGTCTGCGCGTCGGGCTCCACGCACAAGCCTTTCTTGCGTCTCGTCTTTACCCATATTGCCAAGTCATCTGTTTTCCTTACATTCTCAACAAGTTCTTCGTAAACTTTCCGAGGCGCAACAACAGCGCCTGATTCGAGCGCCTCACCCATCCACTTCCAAAACGAAGTATTGATGTCGAATGCAAACATCGTGTCACGCGCCGTAATGAACACACTAGAGTCAAGCCAGTGCCTTGGCACGAATATTCCTCAAACCTGAAAGCGCTTGATGTAGTTTTCAAGAGTGGACGCTTTTACGCCGAGTAAGTGCGACGCATAGATAAAGGGTATTGCTTCGCGACGTGCGGCATTGGCCACGGCATCCGTGAAGCGTTGGCCGTTGCGCATAGCGAATAGGTTCCAAAAGTTCCCACTTCTCTCCTCCTCTTTTTTTTCCTGCTCCTCTTTCTCCATGGCGCGGAAGCGGGCATACTCGGCAGCAATTTTCCTCTTAAATTCCTCCGCGTTGATCTTTCCAAGATCATTCGCTCGCCTCAGCGCCACCATCGAACTCACACGATAGTGCGCCGCTACCTGCTTCACATTGGCGTCCGTCGTTTTGTCAACTGACCATAATCGTAGGAAGCTATCTTGCGGAACGAGCACTTCTGCCGCTATCTCATTACACGTCCGTTCCAACACTGCATTGAAATCCGCGCGCCGTTTTCTCGGGTCGGGATTGGAGATGCCGGTAGCGCCTAACCAAATGTGAGCCAGTTCGTGGGCTAACGTGAAAATCTGCGCCGCCTTCGCATCTCGACTGTTGACGAAGACAAGGGGGGCATAGGCATCACTTATTGCGAATCCTCTAAACTCGTCAACAAGGAGTCTGCGGGTGTTGTCGTGGCGAAAAACACTATTTCTCATCACGATTATTCCTGCGCTGTCTGCCCGTTGCACAAACTTACTAAGAAAGTCTTGCCACGTCCGGCATTGAAGGCGCAGGCGCTCATCAAGCTGAAGCACGGTGCGAATCGACCGTGCCACCGTAGAAACGTTGTCAGTTGGATTGAATTGACCGACGAAAGCTAAGGGCCGGGCAGACTCTGTAAGGACATACTCGCGATACCAACTTTGCCTGACAACAGCATCGTTGACTGTATCGACAAATTCGGGAGTTGGATTTCCCGGTGAGAGGCTGTCCAATGTTCTTAAATCGGGGATTGGCAATGGAATTTTTGGCGGTTGGTCCAAAAGCAAAATCGGGAGGGGTATTCTTAATTTAGTCGCAAGCGTTTCTGCCTGTGCCAATGTAGGTAGAGAGGTGCTGTTTTCCCAACTTCGTATTCTCGAAGTGTCAACGAAGTTCTTAGTAAGTTGATCGATGCTGAGGCCAGCGCGCTCTCTGGCCCATCGCAGCACCTCGGAATTGATTGGGACTTCCACTATGACAATTTGTTGTTGGAAGTCGTCCATCATATACCTGTTTCCCTTGCCGCGAGGTGACTTTTCCAAAAGACCGCCTCACCTTAAGCATCTCGTGCTGGCCACCGCTCATCAATCTCACGCATGATTTCTTCGGCCCATCGCACAGCATCTGAAATGGCGGCCACTGTTGCCGGTACGCGCTTCCCACCATCGTGTTGCGCCAACTTTCGGGCTGCTAGGATGCTCGCCGCAATCAACAACACGCGCTTGCGACCCTCATCCACAACAGCCATGGTACACTGTTCGCCTTATGTTCGCCACTTGCTTGCCCGATGGACCGGAATTTGTCAACGAGCGCCTGCTCACCACTCGGCACCGGGCGCGATGGGCTCGCATCCCGCAATCACCTCGGCGGGCGGTTTCCCGTCAACATAAAATCGCCTTTGATTGTTCGCCTGTGTTTCCGCATCGGCCCATCGGCAATTGTTGGGGTTGTATCCCTCAAACGCGTTGCGCCTATCGAGCGTTGTGCCCTCCGGCCTCTGCCCCATATCCGCGAGGAATGCGCGAAAACCGTTTGGCCCGAGCCACGCCTTGTGCACCGTGATGCCCGCGCCTCCGTAGTCCTTCCAATTTATCGAGTTGGGATTGAGGCACCGGGTGCGCATGTTGCTCCAAGAGCTATAAGCGCGTTTCACGCCGGGCGGTACATCCATCGAGCGGGCACCATGGGTGCGGCGAATCGTTGCGCAGTGCTCAAGAAACAAGCACCCACATGATTGCGTGCCATTTGTCTTGGTGAGGTCACACGATGCAACCAACTTATCTCGCCCGCAATCGCACCGGCATGACCACATCCGTGCGCCGCTATCCTTCTGCCGTTCTCCGCTGTCACGCATCACAAACAAGCGCCCGAATCGTTTGCCCACAAAACTTTGAAAACGCCCGCCGCGATACATGCACCCGCACGATTTCACCACGCGGAGTGAGTTGGTGTTGATGAGTTTCTTGCGCCCGCAATCGCAGATGCACAGCCACAAGCGCCCGCGCTTGTTGGTGCCTGCTCGCCGGAGCACGAGCAATTTTCCAACGCGGCGGCCCGCACGGATGAGGTTGATTCGCGCCATTTAGTACATGTTGCCCTTGTCTTGGATTTGCCACACGCGCTCGCTCATCGGGGCATGCCCGAGGCGCTCGCAGAATTGTGCGTACAATTTGTAACGCACGTTTTCGGACGACGGAGTTGGTGTTGAGGATTCAAAACACCGAGGCAAATCAGGAACGGGCAACACCTCGCCGGTGTGTTGCTGCACCGCACCGCATACAACTTCCAATGTTTCACGCCGCCTTTTCAGGCGAGCGCGTGCATTGAGCACCTCAAAATAAGGGATGCGCAACCGTACCGAGATGGCACGATAACTCAACCCGCGAGCCCGCAAAACGTAAACCTGCTCATCATCCACCTCGTAATCATTGCCCGAAAAATCAAGGTACCGATGTGAAATGCGCTCCGGCTCGATGCCTTTTAATTCCCGCCAAGCAGTGTGCAACCGGTAAAGAATTTGCCGCACATGGTCATGCTTGAGGCCAATCTCTTCCCCAACTTGAAGGCCGTTGAGCCCGCGCCGATAGTAGTGATAAACCACGCCAAGCAACATGCGCGAGCATCCTCCGTCAATCATGCGCACCACGGTGTCACGATTCGCAATTAGAATTTCAAGGCTCCGCACGCGCCCGGCATCCACGGCACCGGATTTCTTGAGTTGCACGTATTCGGCGCACAAATTTTGGAGAGACTCAACGTACTGAGTCCGCCCCTCGTGCAATAACCGTGCTTCGGCATGTGCGAGCCGCTCGGCCAACGTGCCCTCGTCAGTGCCGTGCAAGCGGGCACGCTTTTCCATAAAGTACGTGACCAACTCGGCCAACTCATCATCGTTGACGGCCCAAGATGGGGTGACAAAGCGCCGAGCCCGTGCGCCTTTGCGCTCGCTCACGCTCATGCGGCCAATGTCACCGAACGAGAGCCCGGTTGACTTCCAACCTTCCGCGAATCCGTGGAAGGTTGCCTCAACCGGGTAATGAGTGGCGCGAATGTCGGTCATGCGATGCCGTTGGGCAATGGGCCAAGCCCTTGTTTCGCTCGGATGGCGTTGGCCGCCTCGCGGATTTTCTCGGCGGTGAGCGGCACAAACGGTGGTTGAGGTGGAGCGGTTGCGGCGGCCTGCTCGCGCTCAACGCGGCGCTCGGTTTCCTCGATGAAAATTGCATGGGCTCGGTCACAAGCTCGGGTTAAGTTTTCTGCTTCCATGATTGTTGCCTCCATTCATTTTCTGAGCGCACGTGCCGATGTTTGTGTGGGAAACAGGAGTAACCCCACCGGCACGCACTATCGAGGCTTGGGCACCACCCCTCGCCCCGAATCTTGTTTAGTTTTTCACCCACGGGCGTGCGGAAATGGTGCGGGTTTTCAATTCATCCCACCATTGCGCAACCCGTTCCTCGGTGGATAACTTGTTGGCCTCCGAGCGAATCTTTAACCCGAGGAGTGCGGCGAGCCGCTTGTTGATTGCATCGGTTGCCTCGGCTGCACGCTGCGCCATGCGAGCACGGGCTTGATTTGCACGCACAGTGAAAGCATGTTGCTTAATTCGTTCCGAAATCCGTTGCTCCGCCGCTCGGTATTTCACCGGGCCAAGTTCCGCAAGCGTGAAATCTTCCAAACATTTTCCACTGTCGTGCCATCGCTTCTGTAAAAGTTTGTCCATGGTGATGCTCCTCATAAAAATCAGTTTTTGTTACCTGCCGACTTCAACGGCTCAAAATCGCTGCATTCTCCATCTTCACGCGGTGAGCCTCATTGGCCGCCGCCGCCAACTTGTTGCGCGTGTTTCGGTACTCCTCGATGACTTCCTCCGAGGGCTCCGGGCCTTGCAACACTTGCCGCCCCTCGGCACCGCTCCACACCAAAGTCTTAAACGCGTTGCGCACGGCCTCGGCCCATTGCTTACGTTGCGTGTTTGCATCAAACCGCATTGCAATCTCGTTGTTGAAGAATCGGCGCTCGCCGCTCGGGAGATGCAATTGCAAAACCGGTGAGCCTTGTGGCCCCATCACAACGGAGAATGTTGGCACCTTGGGCGGTGGTGTATCCTCACGCGTTTGTGCGGGCTCTTTCGTGATGCCTTCGGCAACACCAAGTGAAAAAAGAATGCGGGCGAGTGTGTCATCAATCTTGTAAAAGCGTTGCTTTTCAAAAGTCTTGAGTTGAATGTCCGCCATGTTATTCCTACTTTCTAAGTGCGTTGCCGCACTTCTTTAGGGGTTGAGCCCCTCAACGTTTCACCCGCGTGTGACAGCACACACGAGCGCGAGCACAGCAAAAACAGAAATGCGATGGTGGAGAAACTCACACTCGCCTCGATGTTGGAGCCGCTCCCTTGGGTGCGTTGCGCGTGTACGAGCACCCGCCGCGCCCGCTCGGTGGTTTGCGCCCGCACAAAACGAAAATCAAAACGGCAAGAAGAATTGTGGTCACCAACCGCCGCCACTCTGCTCATATTTGTACTCACCATCCGATTCGTTACCGATTGGCACGCACGGTGGTGCTTGCCTCTGTTGTGCACGCAAGGTGAGCGCCGCATTTTGCTCGGCCAACTCGCGCACGGATTTCTCAACCTCGCGCCGCACTTCGGCGGCCTCGGTGTTGAGACGCTCGATTTCCGCATCACGCTTTGCAATCTCGGCGCGGAGGTGCTCAACCTGTTGGGCGTGATCGTTACGCACGCGCTCCAACTCCTCGCGCCAAAATTGCGACTCCGGTTTGCGTTTCCAAAATTTCATCATCACGCGGCCAACTTTCCAGCTTGCCGTTGTGCTCGTGCGGTCAACTTGGCAATCGAGCGCCGCAATTCCCGACACTGCCTCGCCTGCCAGCGTGTTGAGGCAGTGATTGCTTCGCGCTCGCGGAGAGTTGCAACAGCAACCTCGCGGGCTTGGGCGGTACGCCAAAGGGCCACGACTAGGCGGCCAAAGTTAGATGGTGAAATCATCGGATGTGGGCTCCTGTTGCAACTCATCGGTTGCGGTTGTGGGTTGTGGTTTCGGTGATCGCCGGTTTGACGGTGCGGGCACCGTAATAACGCGGCGGAGTTGCTCAACCGTGGGCACCGGCTTGGACTCGGCCTTGGTCACTTTTTGGAATCCGTTGCGGCGGGCCGCCGCGAGTTTCGCTGCGCTTTTACTCTTGCCGCCAATCTTTCCGGCCTTGCTCGGGTCTGCGGGCATGTTTAGAGCCTCCTGCTTTGCGTTTTGTGTTTCGCATCATCTCCGTGAGGTGTTAGGGCAATGCGAAACCGGGCGCGCAATGTGGCCGCCAACTCGCAGGAATGGAGACCGAGCGAAGCTAAACTCGGGTGATTCGTGGCTCGTGCTTGGCGTATCGCGTCTAAATCTCGCAACGAATTTCGCGAGTGTGGCTTTGGAAGCGCGCAACGGTCGCCACGGTTGAAGGCAGGGAAATTTACCCCTGCCTATCCCCTTCGGGGTCAATAACATACAGAAGGCCGCGAAGTGCCTCTCAACTCAACACCAAAAGCAACCAACAACCTCACAACCTATTGGCAACGTTGCAACACTGAGCTGCGCACCATATCGTTTCGAGGGCATTGCGGTGCCAATTGTGCTGGATATTGGTGATGTGCCGGGCTTCGCAGAGAGTGCGCTTTCAGAAGTCACCGAGGTAAACCGTTGCAGTGCAAGGGCAGCCATCATGCGCACAGATGTGTGTTGATGTGCGGATGTGTGAGTTACTCGTGTGGCTCACATGCGGCCATGGGCGCGGGTTCGGGCGGGATGATGCAGCCAATGGCTCAACACTGCGCCGCAAACGGGCCGCCCTGCCACGCGGAGGTGTGTGGTTGCGGAATTGCGAAGTGTAATCGCGATTTTTCGCCAACTATGCAAAAGCTGGGATCACTTGGCCAGTAGAAGGTCTGCCACTTCGTTGTGTTTCATGAGAGTTGCAATATCAGCGGGCGTTTGACCGAACTCGTTCTTCAACTGCGTGTTTGCACCCGAGGCAACCAACTTCGCAGCAATGCTCAACAGGCCACGGCTTGCGGCGTGGTGAAGAGGCGTGTTTCCCAGGTCTCCTTGTGCATTTACTTTAGCTCCCGATCTGATAAGCAGGTCCACGTCTTCAGTGGATGATCTGACGACTGCTGAGTGCAGGAGCGTGTCGCCAGTCATCCCCGTCGAGTTTACGTCGCTCAAGTCCGAGAACATGAATTCAGGCGTGCGGCGGTAACGTTGCATCAGAGCTGCCAGTTCTTCGGTCATTGTATGCATTTTGCCGCTTCAGTTAGACGGTGTCCAGATGAACTGGCGAAACCAGCCATAGCGCTCATTGAGGGTTTTGTATAAGTGTTGGTCCGCTCTAAACAAGATCAACCTAGAGAAACTCGAATCGCCGTTGTGTTACATCGGGCGCATCTTGCCGGTGGAGTCCTGCGCCTCGACTGCCATACGTAACCGCACTTGTTGCATTGCATAGTTCCATACCATTTGTTGGGGTCGCGCTTGAAAAAACCGAGTGCACCAAGAATCATGCAAACGAGGACTATGATTAGTGACGCCACCTGTCCAAAGAGCCGTACATCCGAAGTTATCGCCGTGTAAGTCAAAGTAGACTCAAAGCGTCACGGGCACATTCTAGCGACAGTCTTGGAGGGGATCAAGCAATTTGTAAATGCTCTGCCATCACTTTCCGATATTGGCCACAGACACCAAGAGCGCCTTTGGTTAGGAGGCGCTCGATTTTTTGTAGGTTGAAACGTATGGGGGGCGGCCCTACATTTGATTTTGCGTCATTTCATGGGGGGCTGGTTTCGGAAGCGGTCTGTATGTCTCTCCGTGATCGTCGCTTGCGTTGTGAGCCACGCAAGCGCCGGTCGAGTAGTCAAGACTTGTAAACGGAAACCAAAAACAGAATGTTTTCCAATGATGAATATGGAAAACGTCGTCATACGTGATTATCCCGTGAGCGGCGACATAGTACGATCCATCCATAATAGCCCTGTATTCAATTTCATCCAGCGGATACACGAGTGTATCGGTTGTACTTCCGAGCTTATCTTTATACCGCATAGCCACGATGTCAGCATTGTCATTTGGAGACAGATCGCCCGAATACATCTTTTGGAGGGGTCGAGTTTTTGTATAGTCAAAATCGGGAGCTTCTCCATTTTTCACAACCTCAAGATAGTACCTGCCAGTTACTTGTTTCGCTGGGGTTTTGCCGGTGTTGGTAGCTCGAATTGGAAGGGCCAAAGCTCTATTTGCCACGGCCTGAATCGATCCATTCTGGCGGGCTACTACCCACGCTCGAACATCCAGTTCGCTGCCTTTGACTTGCTTCCAAAGAATCCCTCCAGTCAGACCAGCTATCACTGCGGCCAAGAAAGTAAGACCACTGATAACCCATTCAAAACGAGTCAAGCCCCACCATCGTGGCTGGTGATCATTGCTTTGTGCGCTGGAATCGCTCCCTTTGCCTTTGGATGCCTGCACTTCAGGGTTTGCTTCGATAGCCATAGCATTTACCTTGTCGCGGCGCTCTCGCTTTTTGGCATATTTACCTTTTGCCATGCCTTCGTCATTGTAGACGAAAGGGAGCCGGTTGCCCGGCTCGGCTCTGCGCTCCTACCCTCTCGTGCGAGGTGCGACCATCGCAAGATTGTTGGGTTATTCCGCGATTCCCGCGTGCTCATCTTTGATCGCCTGCAATGCAGTGTCACGGCTCAACACCACAACCGCGCCGGGCTCAACGCCACGGCTTGCAAAACTCGTGTTGGCGTGTCGCTTATCAAGCACGCGCACGGTCAATCCGTCTGCCGGTGATGCCGCATGCTTGAGGCGGTTGGCCTTGTTGTTGGCTCTCTCTTCGGCTGTGATCGGTGCAAAATCTGCCATGTGTTAACCCTCCTCCATCACTCTCGCCTGTGACGCGACCGCCACGAGCGCGGCCCATGGGTCGGGCACATGCCGCACTGGGCTCTCGGTAATTCGCTTTCCGTTTTCATCGAAGTACAATGCGCCCTCGGTGCTCGGTGACTTGGTGGGGTTGATGCACTTACGCATCATCGTGCGGCCATCCAAATGAGAAGTGCGGTGAGCACGGCATACACAACAATTGGAGCCCACCACGGATTGAATCCGCCAAAGGGCTCACCGGGCGTCATCTTTGGAGGGGGCGGAGGAGGAATGCGTTGGCCCATCACTGCGCCGCCTCGGTTTGCGCAATCGTCCAAGGATGCGGCACAGAGTGAAAGCACGCTCGCGGCGCTCGGTTGCTTACTGCTTTGAACTTGGTCACGGTGATTGTGTGGCCATCCATCACAACGCCGTGGAGTTTCTCGATTACGGCCACAGCATCGGCGCATGGAGCGAGCCGGATGAAAGCGATTGCTCGCGGCATCAACACGCCGCGCTTGCATCGCACAATTTGCAAGTATGAGGGCTCGGTCGTGATGCGCTTGAGCATTTTCCGCAACTCACCGGGCGTGATTTCAATGGGCAAACCAGCTATAAAAATATCGGGCTTATCGCAAGCACGTGGGCACATCTCTCAACCTCTCTCTCAACGTCTGTAACCAATCTCGTAAGGCACCTCATCAACGAGGGGCGGGATTTCCTCGGTGCTGTGCGCTCCAATGCAATCCGGGCAACACTTCTTGCCGAGCGCCGCAACGGCCTCGGCCTTCTCAAGCGTTTCGTACAACGTGGCCCGTGGTGAGCCCGGCAAACATCGAGACACTCGGGCAACGTTTCCTCGCTCGCCAAAAATCAAGCGAGTGTGGAGGAAAATTTCCGCCGCCGTTATGTCCGTTCTGCTTTGCATGTGCTCACTTTGTGGTTGTGATCTGCCCCACCGCCTCGGGACTGTTTTTTCCAAACGTGGCGGTGTGGCTTCTCTCTCTACAGTCGGGTGTTACGTGCCCGAATCGTGGGTGCTCATCATCACCCCCATATGCGCACGGTGAGCGCCGTGAGCGCCTTGAGCGTGGTCGATGATGCTCACCATGCTCAATCAATAATTAATTAAATCAACAACATGCTCACCATGCTCACGGTGACCATATGGGGTATCTTGGGTGAGCATGGTCAACAATACTGCTCATCGTTGCTGCTCATCGGGAGGCGGCCATCACCGGCCAAGCGCCAATAAATGCGCCCGTTGGGTGTGCCCCTCTCCTTTTCCGATTGCACCTTGAGGTCTTTCTTAGCCCGCCGCAAGGTTGCCTCGCTTATGCTCCGGGCCGCCGCCGCGTTGTTTACCTCATCCGCGAGCCTCGGGCCGCCTCCAAGCATTGAGCGGAGGAAGGCAACACCCTCCTGCCGCTTGCCTGCCTTCTCGCTTTTCTTGCCGCTCGATGTGTCGAGCACATCCTCCGCCGTTTGCTCGGATTCGCCGTTCCACTCGATGTACGGCACCGCGTCGGCCTCGGGCGGTAGCTCGGCAATGTCTTTGGTCTTGATGCTGTACTTGAGACTCTGCTTTGCTTTGCGCCCAACGTTTAGCTTTCCATGGAGCATGAGCATATGGTCAAAACCGTCATCCGGGGCATCCTCATCCGCCGCAAAGAGCCAAGCACTGCGAGCAACACCGGTCATTGCAACGGCTCCGAGCACGCGGTTGAGTGCGTTGACATCCGAGCGTTTGTTGAGGTGGGCAACGAGAATGATGGTGACTTCGCGCTCGGATGCTAACTCCTTGAGTGGTGTGAGCACATCGCGCATTGCCTTCTCATCGGTGATCTTGGCCGCGCCGGTATAGTTGGTGATCGGGTCAATTGTGACCAATCGAATCTTGGGGTTTTCCCGCAAGCACTCCCGCAAAATGGCCAAGTCGGTATCAAGCGCGAGGTGCCTCTCCTCCTCTGTGCCATCCTGTGCGATGCGCTTAACCTTCAACTCATGTATCCGCGTGAGGTCTGCACCTGATGCGATGAGCCGGGGCAAAACTGTGTCATCCGTGTCATCCTCGCAATAGAGCATTGCAACCTCGGCCACATTGAGGCTCGGCATCACTTCGCCGGGCAAACAACTGCCGGTACTCTGCAAGGCGGCGAGAGAGCACGTTACAAGACTTTTCGCGGCACCCGGCTCACCTGCAAACATTGCAACTTTGTTTTTCGGAATCTTGCCGGGCCAAAACCATTCGAGGGCTTTGGGTGTACGCTCCGACATCCGGGTTAGCATGTAATGCCGCTCGCCCTCCACCGCCGTTGTGTCGTTGGTCGGGATGACAGACGCAGCGGCACTCACTGCCCTTTGCCATTCCGTTGCGAATTCCTTGGGGTTGCGCGTCCATAAATCGGAGGCATCTTTAACCGGCAACTTGACGCGCCAGACCTTGCCCGGCTCGAAACTTGCCGCGATTTTCTTGGTTAGCTTGGCACTCGCCTCATCGGGCTCCTCTATAAACAAAATGCGACGGGCCGCCGCGAGCACCGGCACCTTGGCGAATTCATCGCGCCAACCATTCGGTGCGCCCGGTACGCCGAGTGTGGGAATCCCGTTGTAAGCGAGTGTGATGGTGTCGGATTCACCCTCAACGAGCACCACAGTGTTCAACTCGATGCCGTGCGCCTCGTAGTAAGGCAGCAAGTTAAACCCGTACAGCATCGGCCCGGTGTACTCGCCCCAAAATCCTTTTTTGTGTTTGTACGGGCGAAATTTGAAGCCGCCCTCATGGCGCGTGCGCGTGGTGTGCTTGGTGCCCTCCCCGTCAACCCATTCACGCACCTCCGGCAATCCGATGTAGGGAAAGCAAAGAGTACGGCCCTTGTGGGGTTTGCCATCTTTGGACACAAACACCCGCTCATGCACGAGAGCAAAATCACGCACCCAATGCTCGGGTAGTTTCTTCCAAGCGCACCACGTTGAGAGCGTGAGCGGTTTCTCCGGGCCGAGTAGCTCGCGCACTTTTGCATTGATCGCATCTTGTGCACCGCATTCGGCTGCGCACCAAGCGAGCACCTTTCCCTTTTTGTTATCAATGGTGATGGAGTGATGACCACAGCCGGGGCACAAACCGCCGCGCCCGGTGTCGTTGGCTCCAAAGAGCGAGATTACTTTGTTGAGAGCGTTATCGTTGGCGGTTTCCATTTGACGGGTGCTCCCTTGTGTCATCCAATTTTTCTTGCTTGTGTTGGCGAATGAAACACGGCTCACCCGCTCGGAATTCAACCTCGATGCTGCCAAAGATTCGCGAGCGCATCGCGTCATCAACGGCAGCGGTCACTTTGCGTATCAACTCATCTCGGCTCAACGGGCACCTGCCGGTGCGGCCTTGCTTCGCTCGATAAGCCGGTTGCAATCCGCCCGGTGCACGAGCACTTTGCCACCAATCTTTCGGAACGTGAGGTGCTTTTTCTGCAATCGCCACGCCCTCAACGTGCTCAACTTCACCCGAAGGATGCCGCTCACCTCGCCCAACGTGAGTAATTCGTTTTCCATCTGCCCACCTCCCTCTCCCCTGTTGCTAAGTGCTATATGTCAGTAACTTTTGCTTGCCATCGAGAGCAATTATGCGGTATTCTTCTGCTACATGGCAATAGAAATGCGTTGTCATCAAGTGGTTGCGCAGGAGATTGCAGGATGGCATCTAGCAAAACACGCGGAATCCGTTACTCGTTGGAATTGGTGAAACCCAAGGCCGCCTTGGCGCGGGCGGGGAGCATTGCAGTAATTGCGGGCGGTGAAACGCTCCACGTGTTCGGTGTGAAGCATCCGCCGCACGTAGCCCTCGCGAATCTATTGGATGATGAGAAGGCCGCACTCAAGTTTGTGGAGTCATACGGCCCGTTGTTTGCCTCGAAAGAATACTTGTGGAAAAACGGACAGGCTCGCGATTTGCTGCCCCTATCGCCCAACGAGAGCGTGCACGAGTTGCTCAAGGAGCATCCGAAGGCAGACTTCTATCACTATGGCATCTCACACCTGCATCAACAACGAGATGTTTTGCGCAAGGCGTGGGAAGGTGATCGGGCCGCCATCGAATCAATAAGGCAGCACGCATCCGCCAACATCTCCTCACAATGGAAATTTAACCGTGGCCGAATCGACATCACCGCACCGGATGCTTGGACGGTGGTCTGCATTCTTTTTTTGATTGACCATGAATCCCGCAACACTGTGAAATGCGAAAACCCGGATTGCCCGGCACCTTATTTTGTGAGAAAGCGCCGCACGCAAAAGTTTTGCGAGGCAGGGCCGTGCGTGGCTTATGGGCAACGGCTCCGGTCAAACAAGTGGTGGAACGAACACGGCAACGAGTGGCGCGAGCAGGCACAGAAGAAATCGAGCAGGAGGGCCAAGTAATGGGCATCTACAAGCGCGGTGGTGTGTATTGGTATCGTTTCATGTGGAAGGGCAAGGTCATTCGTGAATCGGCCAAGACGGGCAGCGACAAAACCGCCCGCAAGATTGAAGCCGGGCACCGCACGAGACTCGCAGAGGGCCTCGTTGATATCCGCGAGAAAAAAGCCGCACCCACATTCAAGGAATTCTGTACCGGGCGCATCGAGCCTTATGCCAAGGCACTCTCACCCACAACGTTTGTTTGGTATAGGAGCGGCACGCGGGCTCTACTCAAATACGCAACGCTCTCCGGTATGCCGCTCGATGAAATTCGGGGCGAGCACGCGGCAGGCTTTGCCGCGTGGCGCACGAGCCAAGAGGTTGTGCCCGGCACAATCAATTCCTCATTGCGCGTGTTGCGGCGGATTCTCCGCCTCGCCGCCGATTGGGGTGTTATCGAGGTTGCACCCAAGATTCAATTGCTCGCGGGCGAGGCTCGGCGCGAGCGCGTCATCACACCGAAGGAGGAAGCCGCTTACCTCGCGGTCTGCTTACCGTTGCTCAAAGACGTTGCCACGGTGCTATTTGACACGGGCCTTCGCCCCGATGAACTGCACAGACAACGATGGGAGCAAATCATATGGCCCAATGCGGGCAAGCGCGGCGCAATTCACGTGCTAACGGGCAAGTCAACCGCCACACGTCGCTTCATTCCCATGCGGCCCGGCGTGCTCGGTGCGCTTGAGGCGCGTTGGGAAGCACAGGGGAAACCTGCAACGGGTTGGGTGTGGCCCGCACCGACAAAGACGGAGCACATCTCACATGACTCCACAAAGAAAATGCACAAGAAGGCGCTCAAGGATTCCAAGGTCACACCGTTTGTGTTGTACAGCCTTCGGCACACTTTTCTCACTCGGCTTGGCGCGAGCGGTTGCGATGTCTGGACATTGATGAAGATTGCGGGCCATAGCTCGATTCAAATGAGCATGCGGTACGTGCATCCGAGCGCCGATACGATTGACAGGGCTTATGCCGCCATGAGCGAGGAGCCCGCTGAAACCATAGCAATTGCAGGTAGGCACAAAAATGGACACAATCGGAAATTGAGTGCCCGGAGGGTTGAGAGGAAAATCACGCGGAAGGTGCGTGAATACAGAGGATTTGTGGTGAGCGCGGCAGGACTCGAACCTGCGACCCATGCCTTAAAAGGGCATTGCTCTACCAACTGAGCTACGCGCCCACGTCTTTTCAATCTAACATATTCCAAAAGGCTGGAAGGGCTTGCTTCGGACGAAGGGCGGGAATTAACGGTTATTTGGAATGGGAGGGTCCGGTCTTAAAAATCGCATTTAGACTCGGGACCGAGTCAACGAGTGTAACGGCTTGCTTACAACAATTGCTTTGCCCACTATTGATCATCGGTATTATGCTGCCCCTCAGCTGTCCAAGCTGAAACTCTGAACGAATGAAGGAGAAATCATGTTCAAAATCAGTGCGCTTGCTTTCGCGGTTCTCGTAGCTGGCCTTTTATGCTCTTCCCCGGTGGCGCCAGCTCAGGTTTCCGTTGGCGTAAACATCGGACCGGCTCCCGTGTGTCCTTACGGATACTTCGACTATGCCCCCTATGACTGTGCTCCTTACGGCTACTACGGGCCCGATTGGTTTGTTGGCGGAGTGTTTCTTGGAGCAGGCCCGTGGTTTCACGGCCCTCACGGCTTTTACGGACATGTCGATAACCGGTTTGACCCTCATCACGGTTACGCTGGACCGTTGCCGGGGCACGGGGCGGAGCGCTTCAACCATTTCGAGGGAAACGAGGCGCGAGATGGGCGAGGCAACGTAGGCAACGCAGGGCATGAAGCGAAGGGTGAGCACGCGCTCCCCGGATATCGGGGTGGTGGCCATGCGGGCGGACATAGCGGCGGACGCCACTAGAGCGCAATCCGAGTTGCGCGATTCAGGTTACGCGATTCGGTTTAAACGAGAGACGAGATAAGGCGCGGGTTGCGTCTTATCTCGTTCGCGCTCCGCAGCTACAGAGAGTGGCCCTCTCCAGGAGGCTGCCGTATCGATACAAACTCTGATGCTGGGAGTGGAGTGTAGTCTCCGTTTGACCCCGGTGTCGGACGCTCCTTTAGGAATTCCGAGACTCACATCGTTTCTCTTGCAGCTATTTTCGAGGTCTCGGCGTACGACAATTTTTGGTTTTTCCACCGAACTTTGCAGCCCGTGAACCCTGGCTCTGGAATAGAATAACGCTTCGCCATGTCGCAGACTATGAACACTCCGGCAGGACTCGGGAAAACGTGGGCGGGTAAAGTTGTCGATAGGAAGTTCCCGCTGCGGCAGTGGCTGGGTGGTTCGGACCACAGCACCGTTTTCCTTACGGAGCGCCCTGGGGCGCGGAAGGCCACCATCAAGCTCATTCCTGCGAAAAATCTGGACGAAGATGCGCAGCTTTCCCGCTGGGCGAGCATCGCCAAACTTTCTCATCCGCACTTGATGCAGCTGTTTGAATGGGGGCGCTGCCAGATCGACGGGACGCGACTTCTTTATGTGGTAATGGAATGCGCGGAAGAGAATCTCGGAGAGGTCTTGCCGGTGCGCCCGCTCTCCCCGGCTGAAGCTTCCGAAATGCTGCCTCCGGTAGCCCAAGCGCTGGGTCACCTGCACCGGGCGGGATTTGTGCATACTCGAATCGCGCCTTCCAACATCACGGCGGTTGATAACCAGCTAAAACTTTCTACTGACAGCATACAAAAAATCGGCGAAGTTGACGGCCCTCGATCTGCCAGTGCTTACGACGCGCCTGAGGTGGCGATAACGGGGCCCTCGGCGGCGGCAGATATTTGGTCTCTGGGAGTGACGCTGCTTGCGGTCATGACGCAGAATGCGCCGAAGGTATCGACCGGCAATGGAAGCGCGGTCGCGGTGCCTAAGACAATTCCACCTCCTCTTTATGAAATTGCGCGCCAGTGTCTGCAAATCGATCCGCAACAGCGCGGCACAGTGCACGATATCCTCAGACGGTTGCGAGCGCCCAGCGTGACTAGCGCGGCGAAAGTGGAGGAGCAAAAGAAGCCACGACATAGTTCGAACCGGTGGATCCTGGCAGGTATCGTTCTCGCAGCGCTGCTGCTGGGAGTGTGGCTTAGCGTGGAAATACTGGTCCATCGCGCGCCGACTCACGCAACGGATTCGCAATCGGCAATTTCCCCGGGACCCGCCGATACTCCGGCAACGCAATCTCCAGTGCCCTTTTCTTCGAACGGCGGGCAAAACGGAGTGACGCGAGGCAGCGTTCTTCAAAAAGTTGAGCCGGAGGTTTCACGGAACGCGCTGAACACGATCACCGGCCGACTGAAGGTGAGTGTCAAGGTTGCGGTGGACGCTTCGGGAAATGTTACGCAGGCGAACTTCCTCACTCACGGACCGAGCCAATATTTTGCGAATAAGGCGTTGGCGGCGGCCGAGCGTTGGAAATTCAATCCTCCACAGGTGGATGGAAGACCCGCCGCCAGCGAGTGGCTGCTCCACTTTCAGTTCGGCCGAACGTCGATTCAAATACTTTCCGAAGAAGTGAAGCCCTAAAAACACCTAGCTTTCTGTTTCACTGTTTTTCTTCAACTTCCAGACAATCTGGCGCAGCATGCCGAGCAGGAATTCGGCGTCGCCGCTTTGCAAGCGCAGACGGCGAATCATACGTCGAACCGCGCCTTGAAAAGAATCCGAGGTATTCAGCTTGGGATAGCCGCTGGCCCGGAGCGCCGTGAGCAGAGTTTCGTAAATCCGCTCTACTTCGGCAGACGAGGCAGGACTTCCCTTCTCTGACTTAAGGCGCGCGCGAGACTCGCGCTTCAATTCATACAAGCACACGGCGACTGCCTGTCCTAAATTCATCGAGAAATGTTCTTCTCGAGTGGGTATGTGCATTAGCCAGTCGCAGTGGCTCATGTCTTGATTCGAAAGGCCGAATTTCTCCGATCCGAACAGAAGGGCGCAGCGGGCCGTCGCGAGATGGCGTCGAATGAGCCGTGCGCCTGGTTCCAAGCGGTGAAGGGAATGCTGCAGGTCGCGATGGCCAACCGCCGTGGTTCCGACCACGAGCGAGCAATCGGCAACGGCCTCGGCTACGGTTTCGAATTTTTCGGCGTTAGCCAGCAGGTCGGCCGCGCCCACGGCGGAACGGGCATTTTGAAACGCCACATCGTAGGGATTCACCACTCGCAAATGAAGGAACCCGAAATTGCTCATCGCCCGGGCAGCAGCGCCGATGTTGAGAGGATTGCGCGCGTCTACCAAGACCACGCGCAAATGATCGAATTCAGCAGGAACGGGCAAGCTAAGAACATTCTACGGCACAGGCTTAAATGGTATTCAATGGCAGATTGGCCTCTCCGGATGCGAATTCCGTAGCAAGCCCTTCGCCGTGGGGTCGATTTCCCGGGCGCTGTAAATGTAAAAGATTTGTCAAACCTTGGCTGATGGGCGGAAAATGGGCGGAAAAGTTGTAAGCTTTGAGTGGTTGCGGGGTAGTTTGGGCCGATCCCGCAAGTTATCAGTAATCCTTCCGACTACAGGCCCCAATCCAGAGAGGGTAAGAGTATGGGGCAAACCGCAATACCAATTGCCGCCGCAGCCAGAATGGCTGATGCCACGAATGCCACGCGGGCGCCGGGAAGAATTTTAGTGGTCGAGGATGATCCCGCGGTTCAGAAAGCCTTAAAGCGGCTGTTCGAGTCCGAGGGCTATGCGGTTGAGATTCAAGCGAATGGGAAGTCAGCGCTGGAAAGCTTTCAGGCAGCGGCGCCGGCGGTCGTCATTCTCGACCTGCGCCTGCCCAAAGTCTCTGGCAGCGACGTCTGCAAGGAAATCAAGGCGCAGGCGCCGAGCTTGCCGATCGTGGTTCTCAGCGCAACCAGCGACGTATCCGACAAAGTTCTGCTGCTCGAGTTAGGAGCCGACGACTACGTAACCAAGCCTTTCAGTCCCAGGGAATTGCTGGCGCGAGTACGAGCGGCGCTGCGGCATACCTCAAGGACGGCGAACGTCAGCCGAGTGAATTTCGACGGCATCTCCATCGATTTCAAAAAGATGGAAGTGCTGCGCGACGACAAGGTGGTGGTGCTGACCGCGCAAGAATTCAAGACGTTGCAGTTTCTGGTGCATAATGCGGATCGAGTCATCAGCCGGGATGAGTTGCTGAACGAAGTGTGGGGCTACCAGAATTATCCCTCGACCCGCACCGTGGATAACCATATCCTGAAACTGCGACAGAAACTGGAGCGCGACCCGGCCAGTCCCGTGCACTTCCGTACAGTGCATGGAATGGGTTACAAGTTCGTGCGCTGAATATTTTGGACTCCTCATCAGAACCCGCCTCGTCAGCTTTCCCAGGACATTCCGGAGGCACGCTAGTGGCTCGCACCAGGCTGCGCACGCGGTTTCTTCTATCCATGGTGCTCATCACCGCGGGTCTCACGGCGACGAGTCTTCTTGTGGTCCGGCATAGTGTGCAAAAACATGTTCGGGAAGGAATCGTACAGGATCTGCGGAACTCGGTGACGACGTTCCAGAATTTTCAGCATGACCGGGAAGTCATGTTGACCCATTCGGCGGAGTTGGTGGCCGATCTTCCCATCACGCGATCCATCATGACGGCTCATGATCCGGCGACGATTCAAGACGCGTCGAGGGACGTGTGGCCGTTGACCGGTAGCGATCTCCTTGTTTTGACTAACCGCAATGGGGCGGTAGTTGCCCTGCATACAAAATCTCGGGGCTTCACCCGGGATGCAGCGCAAACGTATTTCCAGCGCTCGTTGAATGAAGAGGATTCCAGCCACTGGTGGTTCGGATCCCACCATCTCTACCAAACTTTTATGCAGCCGGTTTACTTCGGTTCCAAGACCGAGGGATCGCTGCTTGGTTTCCTGATCATCGGATATGAAATCGATGACCGCATCGCGCGTGAGGTTAGTAAGGTATCAGCCAGTCAGGTCGCCTTTTCGTACGGCGATGAGATCGTGGCCACTACCCTGACTCCAGTTCAAGTTCAAGAGCCTGGCGTGCGGGCGTTAGCGGCGAACTCTTCGCAAAGCGGGTTGCGGGATGTTGAAGTTGGCAAGGAAAACTTTGTGGCGACTTCGCTCGATTTGTCCGGCCAGCGGGAAACACCTGTGCGGTTGACCGTGCTGGGATCGTACGATCAGGCCGCGAAGTTTCTGGGAAATTTGAATCGGTTGCTGCTGCTGCTCGGCCTTACAGCGGTGTTAGTGGGTAGCGGGCTGGTATTCCTGATCTCCCACACATTCACGCGTCCGTTGTCCAGCTTAGTGGAAGGCGTGCGCGCGTTGGAGCATGGAGATTTTCACCATCCGCTCGATCCCCGTGGGAGCGACGAAGTCGCGGAGCTTACCTCGGCCTTCGATCGTATGCGATCCAGCCTGCTTAAAACGCAACAGGCCCTATTGGAGTCGGAACAGTTGGCGACCATTGGACGCATGGCCAGTTCGATTTCGCACGACCTGCGTCATTCGCTCGCCGCCGTTGTGGCTAATTCTGAGTTTCTTTGTGACGGCAGCCTCACTTCTGCGCAGCGGGAAGAGCTGTACCAGGAGGTTCGCACTGGCGTAAACCAGATGACCGATCTCATCGATTCTCTGCTGGAATTCGCGCGAACCAGAGAATCAATGAGCCCAACTTACGCGAGCTTGGTCGAGACGGCGCAACGAGCCATGCAGGCGGTGCGACTCCACCCGCGCCATCAGGGCACGCTGATCGAGGTACGTGCGAATGGACAGAGTTCAGCATGGTTCGATCCGCGCAAACTGGAGCGCGCTTTATACAACCTTCTTTTAAACGCGTGTGAGGCTGCGCCTGGCAGCGAGGGCCGGGTCTTAGTTACCATTGGCCGGAACAGCATTGAACGGAGCAGTATGGACCGGAACAGTATGGACCGCAACGGTAGGGACCGGAGCGGTGCGACCGTCAGAATTGAAGTCTCCGACAACGGCCCCGGCATCCCAGTGGAGATTCGCGAGAAGCTGTTTCATCCCTTTGTAAGTTTTGGAAAAGAAAATGGTACGGGTCTCGGCCTCACAGTCGTGCAGAAGATCGTGCAGGACCACGGCGGCAATGTCGTGACGGAGCGCACTGCCGATGCTCGAACAGTTTTTCGAATCACCATTCCCGGAGACGTTCCCCAGGGCTCCGCGGACGGCGGACGAAAAGGTGATTCTTTGTTGTCTGGAAATGGCGATCGAGCAACTGAAAACTCAATTCGACATTCGGAAACGTAATCTCGCTTCCTATTTTCTCGATTCACGACGAATCCGCATTGTCGCGCAGGAGGTTGTGTGAAGAAATCAGGAATTGTTTCGCTGCGTATCGGTGTCCAATCAGCCTCGGCTCTCGTCCTTTTACTTGGCATGAGCTTGGCACAGCAAGCTACGCCTGCCGCGGACACGCGAACTGGAGATGCTTTGCCGCGTGAGCTTGAGTCGCAAGTGCGGGAGTTGCGCTCCGTAATCGAGCAGATGCGAATCGAAAATGCCGAGTCGCGCTCCGAGATGCGCGAACTGCGGCAGGAGCTGCAAGATACGCGCAAGCTTCTGGGATCTCTGGCGGCTTCCACAGGCGAGGGCTTCTCTCGATCAACTTCGGAGGAGTCTGCGCAAAACAGCACAAGCACATCTTCTACGGCCGCAACCGGCGCAGACTCTCAAAACACTGAGGAGGGATTGGGGAACCGGATTCAGAAGTTAGAGGAGTCCACGCAATTGTTGGGCTCGAAGATTAACGAGCAGTATCAGACCAAGGTGGAAACGGCCGCCAAGTATCGCGCGCGACTTTCCGGAATCGTGCTGATGAATGCTTTTCATAACGTTGGAGCGTCCGACAACCTGGACTTTCCTAATTATGCGCAACCCGTCGCCCCCGGCGATCCTCAGGCAAGCATTGGGGCAACGTTGCGCCAAACCGAGATTGGACTGGAGATCTTCGGACCCAATGTGGCTGGCGCAAAAAGTTCCGCCAGTGTGCAGTTCGATTTCGGGGGAGGATTTCCATCGACTCCCAACGGAGTTAATTTTGGCATCGCGCGCATGCAGACCGCGAGCTTGCGCCTGGATTGGAAAAACAGCTCGGTAATTGCGGGGCAGGATTCACTGTTCTTTTCGCCGCTGTCCCCTACCTCCTTCGCGTCGCTGGCGACTCCGGCTTTTGCGTATGCGGGAAATCTATGGGGCTGGACTCCTCAGATTCGCGTGGAGCATCGCTTCGATCTTTCCCATGAGCAAACGGTAACGTTGCAGGCAGGGCTTCTCGACAATCTGGATTGGGAACCTCCCTACAATTCGTTCTACCGCTCGGCGCAGGCTGGAGAAAAATCTGGCCGGCCGGCGTACGCGGTGCGCAGCGTCTGGTCACGGCCGGTATTTGAGCATCCATTAAGTTTTGCCGTCGCGGGATATTACGGCCGGCAGAATTGGTCATGGGACCGATACGTGGATGCCTGGGCTGGTATGACCGATTGGCAAATTCCAATTCTCCGGCGCTTGACTCTTTCCGGCGAGTTCTATCGGGGCCGAGGCGTTGGAGGCCTGGGAGCGGGCATTGGCCGGGCTGTGCTATTCGGTGGCGATCCCTCCTCGGCATCGACGCGCATCCGAGGTCTCGATTCCGCAGGAGGGTGGGGACAAATGAAAGTTCAACTCACACCGAAGCTGGAATTGAATGGGGTGTTCGCGGAGGACGATGCGTTTGCCAGCGACGTGCGGGGCTTCGCCGTGGACTCCAACAACTTCACGACCATCCTGGGGCGCAACCGTGGCGCGCTCGGCAACCTGGTGTTCCGACCGCGATCTGACCTGCTATTTTCCGCCGAATTCAGACGCCTGCGTAGCTTTCCCGTCTATAGCGCAGCCAGCACGACGAACCAAATCAACCTGGCCATGGGAGTGCTTTTCTGAAGATGCTTCGCCTCGACTATTGCCGCTCGTTGTGCTGCATCCTGCTGATGTGCGGGTTCGCTGCTGCACAAAATGTCGACCTCAAGGGTAAAGTGCAGCTGACGAGAAACGGACGGCACGTCGGCGATGCTTCGAGAGTTGTGGTGTGGCTCACACCGCTTGGGGCGACGGCCGCGCCTTCGACTCCGCGGCAGCAGGCAGCACAAATTCCGCAACTCGTTCAGAAAGATAAAAGCTTTCATCCTTCCCTGCTGGTAATTCCGGCGGGCGGGAAGGTCGAGTTCCCCAATCACGATCCTTTCTTTCACAATGTATTTTCGCTGTTCGACGGCAAACGTTTCGATCTAGGGCTCTACGAAAGCGGAAGCACGCAGTTTGTTCAATTCGACAAACCGGGAATCTCTTACATCTTCTGCAACATTCATCCGCAAATGAGCGCGGTCGTGATCGCGCTGAATACGCCGTACTATGCCATCTCCAACTGGCGCGGCGAGATTAACATTGGCGGCGTGATGCCGGGACGCTACCAGATACACGTCTTCCATCCTTCAGTTGCGCCGGATGCACTGCAAGCGGTGGAGCGCGAAATTACCGTCACTTCGGGCGATACTTTTCTCGGAAACATCAGCCTGGCCGAATCCAATCTTGAAGTTGCTCACAAGAACAAGTACGGCCGGGACTATGACCGCCCGGATCCCGACAGCCCGGCGTATGCACGGCCTTAGGACTACTCAGCCATAAAGAAAGGGCGTGCTGGTTAGCACGCCCTTCCCGCCTCTGTCACCGCTACATTTACATCAACTTGTTAGTGATGGCCTCCGGAGTGTCCGCTTCCGCCACCGCTCGAATGGCCACCCCCACCTCCACCGCTGGGATGACCGCCTCCGCCACCGCCAGAGTGACTTCCGCCGCCTCCTCCGGAAGAATGGCCACCTCCACCATAGCTCGGCGCGCTACGCGGCGCCGCGCTGTACCCGCCACGGCTTCCGCCGTAGCTGCCCCCGCCGTAGCCGCCAGAGGAACGCGGCTGCACAATCGGCTGCCGCATATTGAGCTGCGGCCGCGAATAAGTTGAGCCCCCGCGTCCGTATGCGGAACTGTAACCAGAAGAGTTGCTCGGAGCCGATCCGCGCGAGTAGCTTGAACTCGGCGCGGTGCGATTCCAGTAGCTTCCACTCTGCGCATAAGTTCCGGCAGTGCTTCCTGCGATGTTACGCGAAGGCTGCGAGAACTGGCTCCAACCGTTGCCCGTTGTCCCGCTACGGCTAGGTGATGCCTGCTGGGGCGCGGAGAATGACCGCGAAGGTTGCGTGCTCTGCGGACGCGCGCTTTTCGGTGGCGAGAACGTCTGCGTCCCACCGCGGCTTCCATACTGACTTGCAGAAGAATTTCCTCTGCTTGCCGCACTATTATTCGTATTGGTTTCCCTGCTCGATGCAGCGGTGCCGGCACTCGGCTTTCCGCTTCCAGTATTCATCGCGCCGCGGGATTCAGTCGTAGTCGTGGTACGTCCTCCAGCTGTCACCGGCGAAACCCGGTTCTGCTGCATTGACTGCTGCAGATGCGATGCCTGCTGCTGAAACGATTGCGGGCGTGATGTGCTCTGAGTTCCCACAAAATGCTGCGAGCCGCCGTTGTGAATTGTCGATGGAGCGGCCGCCCGCCCACTGGCCGACAAACTGGCATGCGTGGGCACGACTGGCAGATTACCCGTCATCATGCGAGCGGAACTTAACTGCGCGTGCGTGGCCGCTACAGCAGTGGTGCGACCGGCGCCGAAGCTTCCCGCACCCACCGTCGAGACCGCTCGTCCGATATGCGGATCGTTGATGCGCGCGACGTTTGAGAATCGAGTGCCGCCGTGCAGCGGAGCAATTCCGCCAAAGCGGTTCAGGCCACCGAATCGATTAAAGCCCACCACTCCGAAGCGGCCGCCGTATCCGCCCCACCAGGGGAAGAAGCGGTCACAAGGCCCGATGGGCAACCAGCCGAAGCCGCCCCACCCGCCAAATCCAACACCGAAACCTAGGCCAAACCCACCACCGAAGCCAAAGAACGAAACGTAAG
Source organism: Acidobacteriota bacterium (assembly GCA_013289765.1). Taxonomy (GTDB): domain Bacteria; phylum Acidobacteriota; class Terriglobia; order Terriglobales; family Acidobacteriaceae; genus Sulfotelmatobacter. Next base: position 161,310 of record JABCZI010000008.1, on the reverse strand, counting down.
CCGGCGCCCAGAAGGGACGGTAAAAGCCCGCGCCCCAGACCGGTCCTGGCCACCAAGCCCACGAACTTCCGTACATCATCCAGCGGCCGTAGTGATAAGGCGCCCAACCCCAAGGCTCGCCGCCCACCCAAGTCCATCCGTAATAGGGTTCCCAGACCCAGTTGCCATCGCGATACGGAACCCATCCCGCCGGCTCGTTCGGAACCCAGACATCGCCGTAATCCGGTTCGTTCTCCCAACGTCCGTTCGCGTCGAGATCTTCTGTGCCCGTGTAGTAGCGGTTCGTGTGGTTCCATGACTGAGCGGAGTGAACCATGTGATCGCGATCGCTGTTCCAGCGGTCCCAATCGTCGCGGTCAGGAGCTCCCGAAATCTTGTACTGAGCTTCCTCAGCGGCTCCGCGAACCGTAGCCATCTGCCCTTCCTTTACTTCGGCGATACCCTTGGGGGTGGAAATCTGCGCTTCACCTTTGCGCACGATGATGATCGTATCGCCGTCGGGACGCACCTCGATGCGGAGATTTACGTCCTTGTGCGCGGGATGCACCGAGACGTTCGGTGTATCGATTTCAGGCTCGGCTTCGCTCTCGTTGAAGACACTGTAATTGGCAAGTCCCTGCGCCAGCTGAACCTGGATATGGTCGTGCGTGAAGTTGGCAAGATTTGCCTGCGCGTTCGACCCCAGGCGAAGAATGTTGGCGAAGTCGAGTTGCACTTCGGCGCGTCCACCCGCTCCAGTTGAAACTTTGTCTCCATTAAGTACGGGTTGATTCAACACGGCTGCGGACCAGTCACCAGAATCACCGCGCTGCGTCGAGACATCGCCATGAATCATGCTGATGCGGCCAACACCCTGATTGGTTTGCGCCGGTGCTTCGCCCGCGGGTCCGCCGGGTTGAGCTTCCTCGCCGGGCTGCGCTTCTGCTCCAACTTGCGGCTGCTGGCCCTCATACACTTGTGAGGAGGGTGGAGGCGGTGCGGATTCGCCCATTTCCATTGGCGCGCTCGGTTGATCCGAAGGTCCCGGACCTTCCTGAGTAGTTTGAGCTTGCAGGCCGGACGAGAGCGCTCCAGTTACTGCCAGAGTTAGGATTGCAAAACTTGATATGAATCTGTTTTTCATAACCTACCTCTTTCCAAAAAACCGTCGCGTAGTGCTTGAACCTATAACTTCTTCAAACCCATAATTTCCGGGATCACTTCGCTATAGTACAAAGCAAGTACCATGCCAAAGGAGAAGTGGCGGGACGCGTCGTAACTCCATGTATTTCAGCAATATACACGGGGCTTTCAACAGAGCGCGGATGGCGGGAGGTAAACCGGTGGCTGCGTTCAACCAAGCTGGTGGTTTTCAACCAATGGGACCGGGGACGGTTCTGGTTGAGAGGGGTGCCCTATGAGTCTTTCTCGCCTTCGTCTGCAATCCCAATTTTTGACAACCGGTAACGCAGCGCGTTTCGCGACAGTCCTAACAGCCGCGCCGCCTGGCTCTTATTTCCATCTGCACGTCGCAGGGCTTCCTTAATCATTTCGTCTTCCCAGTGCTCCAGAGTCATTCCCTCGGGAAGAAATCCGGCGCCACCGTTGGCGGCCCGGGCTGGACGCAAATCGAGATGAATGTCCGCAGGCTGAAGAACCAACCCCTTCGCCAATGCGCATGCGCGCTCGATAATGTTATGCAACTCGCGCACGTTGCCGGGCCAATGGTAGTTCACCAAAATCTGCATGGCTTCGGGCGTAATGCCATTCACTGGCTTCCCCGAATCTCCGGTGCAACGCGAAATAAACAGATTCACCAGGTCGGGAATATCCTCCTTACGCTGGCGCAAGGGAGCGATATCGATGGGAACTACATTCAAGCGATAGTAAAGATCCTCGCGAAATGTTCCTTGCTCCAGGGCCTCGCGCAGATCGCGGTTGGTGGCTGCGATCAGCCGGACATCGACTTTCACGGTTTTGGTGCTGCCCAGCCGCTCAAACTCGCGCTCCTGCAAGACACGCAATAACTTCACCTGGGTCACGGGCGGTACATCCCCGATCTCATCAAGAAATAAGGTTCCCTTATCCGCCATCTCGAACTTGCCCGGCTTGCTCACATTCGCACCTGTGAAAGCGCCCTTCTCGTAGCCAAACAATTCACTCTCGAGCAAATTCTCCGGGATCGCGGTGCTGTTAATTTTGATGAAGGGTCCGGCAGCTCGCCGCGACTTCTCATGAATTGCGCGCGCGATTAAGTCCTTCCCGACGCCGCTCTCTCCACCCAGGAGGACGGTCGAGTTCGTCGCAGCGACGCGTTCTACCGTGGCCAACACTTCCTGCATTTTCGCGCTCCGAGCCACCACATTCGGATGTGCAAGCCGCTTCCCTAACGCCTCACGCAGTGACCGGTTCTGCTCTCGCAAGTCGCGGACATCCAATTCCTTGCGAATCACCATGCGCATCTCGCTCAACGAAAACGGTTTCAGCACATAGTCGCTGGCCCCGGCCTTCATCGCGTCGACCGCCGTTTCTACTGTTCCGAAAGCCGTCATCACTACTACGGGCAAGGCGGCATTCTGGCGCTTCACCGCCTGCAGGAATTCCAATCCGTTCATCCCCGGCAGCTTGAGATCCGTAACCACAAGATCGACTGCATTCTGACCCAGCAATTTCAACCCGCTCTCGGCGTCTCCGGCGGAGAGAGTGGTGAAACCATCTTCGCTGAGATTCAACTCGAGCAGGCGGCGCATCCTCGCTTCATCTTCGACAATTAAAATTGTTGGCATATCGTGAATACGTAACTGGTTTTGGTCAAACAGGAACTACCCATACACTGCACCCTAAGATGCGGAATCAATTGCATTCTCTGCTCGCAGCGGAAAAAAAACGACGAAGCCGGCTCCTCGACGACCGTTGCCATCCTCATCTGCCACCCGAATGGTTCCATGGTGGCCGTCGATGATTCTCGAGACAATCGACAGACCGAGTCCCACCCCGGTTTTCTTGGTGGTTACAAACGGATTAAAGATCTGCTCCCGCAATTCCGCTGGAATTCCCGGCCCCGTGTCCTCGATTCGCACTTCGACTCCATTTCGGCGCCCGGAGTTCACCCTTCCCGCGATTACGCGCAACGTTCCGCCGTTGTTGCCCATCGCGTCGTAAGCATTCTGAATCAGATTCACGAACGCTTGCTCGCAAAGACTCTCATCGAGCGGAAGCGGCGGCAGATTCTCCTGGTACTGGCGCTCCACGCGCACCGAGGTATCGTCATCTTTTCGCGTCATGGATACAGAACGAAGAGCCCGATCCAGCACAGGGGTAATTTGTTGTAGGGTCAGCTCGGCATGCAGGGGCCGCGCGAAATCCAGGAAACGCGTTACCAGCGCACTCAAACGGTTGGTCTCAGTCGAAATATAACCCGCCAGTTCGCTAGCCAGAGGATTCGATTCGCCGAGCTTCTGGTGCAGCATCTCCGCCGATCCCTTGATGACCCCGAGCGGATTCCGGATCTCGTGCGCCAGGCCGGCAGACATCTGCCCTAAAGCGGCCAGACGTTCCGACCGGCGCGCTTCTTCCTGCGCCTGCTCCAGCTTGCGGTTGGTTTCCGCCAGCGTTTCGGCCAGTTCCTGATAGCGTTTGATTTGCCGCCGATTTTCCACCACGAAGCGGTTCACCACCATGCCCGCGAGAAAAAAGAAAAGTATCCGGATGGCGAGCAGGCTGTAACTCTCTGCTGTGATTTCATATTCCTGCAGGGCTGGGTAAAGATAAGAGCAATACGCCGCCGAAGCCAGAGCGGTCCACAGCAAGGTGAGCCAGGGCCCGAAATATTCAGCTGCGGTGACTACCGGCAAGTAAAAGATTGGATAGTAGCTGCTGTTGATTCCAACTTCGCCGGTATGATCAATCAGCAGCGTTGCCAGCGCGATCTTGAGCAAGACGATGTAAACGGCGCCCCGCCGCGGAGAGCGCGCCAGAAGCCAGCCTTCGCTGAACTGCACAACGCCGATCGCAAGCAGAGTCAGTTGCTTGTGAATTTCGAACACCGGCGGCAGCGCTGCCAGTCCGGCCAGAAAGAACAGCCAGAGAATATCCATCCAGTTGATCGGGAGACGCTTCTGTTCGTTCATGGGAACATGGCAAAGACACGGACGCGACCCCCTATCAGACCTGATGCGGGCAGCCTGCGTCAAACGTGCTTTCCGAACTGGACTACTGGGATGGAAAGGTGAAAGGAACGAGATTCATTGTTAGCGCAACCGGGCCCGCCCGGATGCCGGGAACCGGCCGCCGGGAGCCCGGTTCCGATCTAATTCTTCAGCTTCGGCCTCTCGCAGGTATCGACAATCTTCGTCGGATCGATTGCTGCATTATCTACTTGTTCTTCCAGGATCTTCCCATCTTTTCCAATCAGAAAGTTCACCCGGCGGGCAGCCTTGTATTTACTCAGATAGATTCCATACTCACGTGTAACTTCTCCGCCCCAATCGCTGAGCAGCGGAAACGTAACTCCAATTTGATCGGCAAAGGCTTTATTCGCGAAGGCACTATCCACGCTTACACCCAGAACCTGGGTGTCGGTAGCTTCCAGCCGTTTCAGATCTTGCTGGAGAGCTTTCATTTGAGCCGTTCAACCACCGGTGAAAGCGAAGATGAAAAATCCAAGAACCACATTTTTCTTGCCGCGGTACTGGCTCAATGAAACTTCTTTCGAATTAGTCCCATCGAAATAGTTCAGCTTGAAATCCGGAGCCATGTCGCCAACCTTTGGCATGGAAGCACTCTCCGGTTGCTTGGTTTGTGCACGAGCCGGAGCGGCAATCGCTACCGTCATCGCACCTGCGAGCAGCGCCGCCTGTAACACCCTTGGCAATTTTCTCTGCATTCAATATCCTCCTGGCAAATGATGATAATTCACTTCACGCGGAGACATTGTAATTTTCGAGTCGGATTGTCATTCTGGGTTCCGGATGCTCAATGAGTACCCTGCCGCCAGACCTTTCGCATTGCCCTGGGCCACCATAAACCAGTAGATTCAGGTTCAGTTCAAAGTCATAGTCTATGAGTCTCTCTACCCTGAACGATGTCTTCTTTGCAGCCGTTGAGCGCAATCTCGAGCGGGCAATGCTCCATCGCGAGGACGGAGAATGGCGGCCTATTTCGTCGTCCCAACTCCGCAGCAATGTGGCTGGAACCGTGCGCGCGCTGCAGAAATTGGGTGTCCGCAAGGGAGATCGCGTCGCGATCCTGAGCGAGAATCGTCCCGAGTGGTCCACCGCTGACTTCGCGATTCTGCTGCTCGGTGCCATCACCGTTCCCGTCTATGCCACGCTGACTCCGGAACAAACCGCCTATACTTTGCGCGACTCCGGCGCCAGCGTCGTTTTCCTCTCCACTGAGCATCAGCTGCAAAAAGTGCAATCGATCCTCCCGCAGACCCAGGTTCGCAGAATTGTCGTCATGGATCGCGTTGAAATGGATCGCGTTGAACTCCCGAGCGGCGCGGCGTCGAACTGCCAGCTAATGAATCAATTCTTCGACGAGGGCGCCAGCGAACTTGATCCGCAAGCCGAAGCTGCCGCGCGCTCGATTCAGCCCGACGATCTCGCGACAATTATCTACACTTCAGGCACCACCGGAATTTCCAAGGGCGTCATGCTGACACATGGCAACATGGCTTCGAATATCAATTATTCGCTACTGGGCTTCGAAATGCATCCCGGGCTGATAAGCGTGTCTTTTCTTCCGCTTTCGCACGTGACGGCGCGTCACGTGGATTTCACCCTGCTTTATCACGGGGTCACTTTAGCCTACTGTCCTTTGATGGAGAATCTTCCCGCGACGCTGCTGGAGGTGCGTCCGACCGTATGCGTTTCTGTCCCTAGAGTTTACGAAAAGGTTTATGCCAAAACCGAGATGACAGCCCGGGGCTTTCCCAAGCGCGCGATTTACCAATGGGCGCTTTCCGTTGGTCGGGACAACAAGGCTGCAATTCTAGCGGGGAAAACTCCAGCTTCGCCAAGCTGGAAGCTTGCCAACAAACTGGTCTTCTCGAAAATTCGCGCTGGCATGGGGGGAAAGGTCGAGACTTTTATCTCAGGGGGCGCGCCTCTGGGCCGCGAACTGGCAGAGTGGTACGCCAGCGTTGGCATCCGCATTCACGAGGGCTACGGCTTGACCGAAACTTCTCCGGTGATCGCGGTGAATACCCCGGTCAATCACCGCATTGGCACGGTTGGCAAGATTCTTCCGAATCTTGAAGTTCGCATCGCCGACGACGGGGAGATTCTGGTGCGAGGCCCTTCCGTGTTCAAGGGATATTGGAACCGCCCTGACGAAACCCAGAATGCATTTCTCGACGAATGGTTTAAGACCGGAGACATTGGCAACGTCGACGCCGATGGATATCTCTCAGTTACCGACCGCAAGAAAGAATTAATTAAAACTTCAGGCGGCAAGTTCATCGCGCCGCAGCCGATTGAGAACTCGCTCAAACTGAATCCCTTGGTTGGAACCGCTGCTATCGTCGGAGATAAACGCAAGTTCGCTTGTGTAATTCTTTCGCCCAATTTCGCACTTCTTGAGGATTGGGCTCGAAGCGAGGACGTTATTTTTTCTTCGCGAGCCGAATTAACAGCTCATCCGAAAGTGCAGGCGCTCTATCAGGAAATTGTGGAAGGGGTGAATCAGAACCTGGCGCGATTCGAAAAGCTCAAACGTGTGCTGCTTGTACCTGACGAATTTACTCCTGATAACGGCGCCCTTACGCCCACGATGAAACTGCGCCGCCGCGTAATCGAAGAGCGCTACCGCGACCAGATCGACGAACTCTACGCCGAAGCGGAGACCGTCAATCCTCCATAGGTCCCAAGCACCAGCCACGCTTCGGCTACCCGTCGAGCGCAGGTCGATATCGCGCCGACTCGGTTTACAATAAGGGGTCATGACCGACTCACTGGTTATCGCCGGCCGCTCCTTCCGCTCGCGCCTGATCGTCGGCACGGGAAAATATAAATCCCCGCAGGAAACCGCCCGCGCGCTCGAAGCCAGCGGAGCGGACATGGTTACCGTCGCTGTGCGCAGGGTGAACCTCGACCGCAGCAAAGAATCTTTGCTCGACTACATTGATCCCAAGAAATATTTCCTTCTGCCCAACACTGCCGGCTGCTATACGGCGGACGAAGCTGTACGCGCCGCGCGACTCGGCCGCGAAGTGGGACTCTCCGACTGGGTGAAACTCGAAGTCATCGGGGATCAGGCTACGCTTTACCCAGATGTTCAAGCCACGCTCGAAGCGACACGCATCCTGGTGAGCGAAGGTTTCACGGTTTTGCCTTACACCTCCGATGACATTGTCTTCGCCAAACGTTTGATCGATGCAGGGGCTGCCGCGGTAATGCCGCTGGGTGCGCCGATCGGCAGCGGTATGGGCATTCAGAATCAGGCTCACATCCGCATTCTGCGCGAAATGATCACCAACGTTCCGCTGATAGTGGATGCAGGCGTGGGCACCGCGTCCGACGCGGCGATCGCAATGGAACTTGGCGCCGATGCTGTGCTCATGAATACCGGCATTGCCAACGCACAGGATCCGGTACTGATGGCGGAAGCCATGCGCCATGGGGTTATAGCCGGACGCCAAGCCTATCTCGCTGGACGCATGCCGAAAAAACTCTATGCCACGGCCAGTTCCCCGCTGGAAGGCGTAGTTCGGTAGCGTGGGATTCCCGTCGGATGTTCCAAGGGCGTCCTGCCCTCGGCATCAGTCACAAATATGTAGTGCTAAAAATAAAGGGCGGCCGCAGCCGCCCATTGAATTTTAGCGATATTGCTCAGAGCATCTTCATGCTGTCTACGTGAATCGAGTCCTTGCTCACGTGTCCGGTCACGGCAATATGGTGTCCCTCGTGGCCCTTCAGCGCGTCAGGATTATCCACCATCAAAACTTTCTGATCCTTATCGGTAACGATGACCACCTTCTCGCCGGCAGCCAGGCACTTTTTCGTGCACGCCTCGGCGCTCGCATTTGCGCCCTTGGCGCCGCACTTGCTATCGCTTACCCACCCGTTCACAGTCGTGCTCTTCCCCATTTCGTCAAATGCCAGAGCCGTCAGGGCGAACACGAAACAAATTGCGAGACAAAGCACTAGAACTTTTCTCATCACCGGTTTCTCCTTTAGATGTTGCGATCGTGCTGTAGCGATCGCCGTTCCATGCCGCAGAAAGTCGCTTAACGTCCCGAACTATACCACAGAGGAAACGGTTCGGTGTCATGCATTTGCAGCGATTCGTATCAGGGCATGCCTTCAGGCATGCCGTCAAAAGCAAATAGATTATCCAAGCTTTTATCCGCTGTGCCTAGCGGCACACCCGGCGGCTAAAGCCGTTCAGAATTGTCGGCTTTGATGGCATCGCTGAAGCGATGCCCTGATACGAATCCTTTCCTAACAGCCATTACTTGCGGAACATAACTAGAGGTAGTGCTGAATGAAACGACTAGTTCCTCGCGGAATGACTCACTGGCGCGGCAGTCGCCGATGCCGGCGGGACGTACACATACTCTCCAGGACGGGCGTAGCGTAACTGCTCGCGCGCTTCTTTCTCGATGGCTTTCGCGTCGGATTTCAATCCACGAATCTGCTGGGCGTAGAGTTCGTTTTCTTGCTGCTCCAGCGCGATGCGCTTTTGCAGCGATTCATATTCTGCCCGCTTCTGCTTGTAGACAACCATGCCGTTCGCGCCAATCATTACGTGCACGAACAGCAGGCCTGCCAGCACGGCGACGGTGATCGTGGCAATACGCCGGCGCAAGGCATACACTTGCTCCGCCCAGGGACGAAAACGTTCAATGCACGAGGCTGCTATTGCCTCGGCCTGCGGCGCCCTTTGGGCCATGGCGCGCATTCCGTCCTCGTGGCTGGGAAAGCGGCGCATTCTTGAAATATTTTTTATTCGAAAATCCATTGCTTGGCCGCCCCGCTCAACTTCACCAGATCCGGTTCACTTCGCGCCTCAGAATAGACTCGAACTACCGGCTCAGTGCCTGAAAGCCGATAACAGACCCAGGAGCCGTCCTCGAATAGCAGCTTCAACCCGTCGGTACGAACCACTTGGCTGACCGCGCGCCCACTGAACTCTCGCGGGTCAGACCTTATCTTCTCAGTGAACTTCTCTTTCACCTCGGGCGTCAAGCGAAAGTTCTGTCGCTCGGGATAGTAGGAACCAACTTGGTTACATAATTCTTTGAGTTGCTCGCCCAACGATTTACCCCGGCGCGCGACCATCTCGCAACAAAGCACTCCCGCCAGCACGCCATCTTTTTCAGGCACATGATGACGGATCGAAAGTCCGGCGCTCTCTTCGCCGCCGATCGCAATTTTATCCTGCATGATCAGTTCGCCGATATATTTGAACCCCACCGGGGTTTCGTGCAGTTCCACGCCGCGCGCTTTGGCGATGGCGTTAATGAGATTCGTTGTGACCACTGACTTGGCCACGCCATTTTTCCATTCCCGCGTTTCCACCAAATAGTCGAATAGCAACGCGAACACATAGTTCGGCTGCAGGAACGTCCCGTCCGCATCGACAATTCCGAACCGATCGGCATCGCCGTCGGTGGCAATTCCGATGTGAGCTTTCGTCTTCCGCATTTTTTCGCGCAGAGTTTCCAGCAGATGGTCGTCCGGTTCTGGCGCGTGGCCCCCGAACAAGACGTCCCGATAGTCGTGGACCGTAGTAACTTTCACTCCGGCCTCGCGCAAGACGCCGTCGGAGTATCCACGCGCAGCACCCCACATAGGATCGAAACATACCTGCAAGTTCGCTTTGCGGATCACTTCCAGATCGACGATCTCCGCCAGGCGCTTCAAGTATCCCGGCTTCACATCCAAAGATTCTTCAGCTGACCCAGCGTTGCCGTCGCCATTGCCGATGTTTCTCGATGAAGAGGCCGCGGTGTCTCCCGGATGAATTTCAGCTTCAATCTTTTTAGTGACGTCGGGCAGCGCCGGGCAACCATCCGGAGTCGAGAACTTTATGCCGTTATATTCCGGAGGATTATGCGAGGCGGTAAAGTTGATGACGCCATCGGCCTTCGCTTGGAGAACGGCATACGCAAATGCCGGCGTGGGCGCAGGTTCGCCGACCATAACCGGCGTAACGCCGTGCCCGGCCAGAATATCTGAGGCCATGGAACAAAACGTTTCGCCCAGAAACCGAGGGTCGCGCCCCACAATCACTCGCGCGCCCTGTTTCTTCCGCCCCGCCACGTAGCGGGCAATGCCCACCAGAGCGCGCCGAACGTTAGCGAAGGTAAAGTCTTCCGCCATGACGGCTCGCCAGCCGGAGGTGCCAAACTTGATTTGCGTGCTCAACTTTTCTTACTCCAAACTTCGCACACCAAACTTCTCTCTGAGTTTTGCCGCAAAAACTAGCGAGCCGTCCGGCTCCGGCCGGACGGCTCAAACAATTCAACTGGAACAGAGCAGCGCTGAAGGCTAAGGCACGTTCGGACTAATGGGCTGATCGCTTCTGGTCAGCACCCAAATTGTTACCCCGGCAATGGCTGCGGCTCCTATACCGATTGCGACCGGGGAGTTCAGCACACCGCCGCCGGCTGCTGGAACAGCTCCGGCTACCCGTTTCTTTTTCTTTTTCTCGGAGGACTGTTCGTCCCGCGTAGTCTCCTGGCCTTGCGGCAAAGTGACCGCACCGCTGTCGTCGGTGACAACTACATCTCCCTTGCGCGCGGCGATTCGGACCGTGCCGTCAATATCGGTCACATTAAATTCGGTCCACGCATTGGATACCGGCGTTACACGAACATCCCCAGCAGTGGTGGCAATGCCTTTGGAGGTGGAGACCGACACCCCTCCATGTTCCACATTCAACGAAACCCCTTCGAATTTAATAAGAGAACCACCGAGAACCATGATGGAGGAGCCTGAGGCATGGATGTCGGCCGCAGCATCGGCTCGAGTCTGAACCAGGTCACCGGCAAAAATGGCGGAGGAGTTTGGCACGTGACTGCCATTCAGCCAGGCAGCCCCATTGGCATAAAGCATAGCCGCCCCGGAATCGGCGGCAAACAGAAAAGAAGGCAAACTCAGCAGCAGCAAATAACTCACAATCCTGCGAACAGCAGGCATGCCCATCCTACGCTCCCTGGATACCGTTTGAGTCACCGTTACCGCATGGTAACCTCCATGTTGCTGACAGTCAATGGCTTTTGTATCGGTCGGCATGGTTCACCGGTGGAAAACTTTGTTCCGAAAGCCTGTCTGTCAGGCATTTCGGCAACATGTCAGCGCCACTTGTCGACGCCTTCCCACCAGATGAGTCGCAGCCATTCGTCGATGAAAGTTTTCGCCCATTGCCGATGCGTCCACCATTGCAGGCCAAATTGCTGTTCGTCCCGGGAAGCTGCCACTGCATAAGAGTGCCCAGGAAGCTCGCGCCGAAAAACACTCAGCGCCCGGCGAGTGTGAAAATCGGAGGTCACGATCAGCACTCGTGGCTCGTCCCCGCGCGGCAAGCACTTCTTTAACTCCTTCGCTTCGTCCCGGGTTGACAGTCCCTGGATTGGGCAAATGGTAATCGCCGCTCCCTGAGGTAAGTCGTGAACATAGTTCTCGGCTAACTGAATCTGGGTGAATTCGTAGATTTTGGTAGTGCTCGGAACATCCAGCACAACTCGCTGTCCAAACCCTTGCGTTAGAAGTTGGAGCGCGCGTTGTGGGCGATGATAAGCTTCACCCGCCAGGACCACGATCACATCGGAGGGCTGAGGCGCATCCACTACCAGAAACCTGCCCGCTCTAGCACCCAGTACGACCAACAAACCTCCCGCCAAAACCAGCGCCAGCACCCACGTACGGCGCCGCCCTCTTTCCCTGTTCATAAGTTCTCAGCTCCGAAGATGCAGCCTGATCGCTGACAGTTCTAAGCGATCCACACGCCACGTCGTGGCATAACTGCGTGCTAGAATCAAAGCCGCAGTTCACCTCACCGAAAGAAACCCTGTCGCAACGATGACCAATCTCTCTGCCGGAACTCGCTCAGTCGATCAACTCAAGAACAACATCCAGCAGCGCAAAGCCCGGGTCGGAATCATCGGACTAGGCTATGTGGGACTACCCCTAGCCCTGCTTTTCAGCGAACAAAAGTTCGCCGTCACCGGTTTTGATATTGATCAGCGCAAGGTCGATACCCTGGCCCAAGGCGGATCTTACATCTATCGCATCAGCAAAGAAGAGATTCAAGCGGCGAAGTCGCAGGGCTTTTCGGCCACCGCCGATTATTCCCGAATCGTTGAGATGGACGCCATCATCATCTGCGTTCCCACCCCCCTCAATCAATATCACGAACCGGATCTGAGCTTTATTACCGATACGACGCACGCCATTGCGCCACATTTGCAGCCCGGTCAGCTGGTGATCCTCGAGAGCACAACCTACCCTGGCACTACGGAAGAAGTCATGGTGCCAATTCTGGAGCAGGAGAACAAGAACGGCCTGAAGGCTGCCCGCGGCCCCTCAAGCACAGAGAAAAACTTCTATGCCGCGTTCTCTCCCGAACGCGAGGACCCTGGTAACACCACGGTAGCGCGCCGCGATATCCCGAAAGTGGTCGGAGGAGTGAATCCGCAGGCTTCCGAGCTCGCCGGAGCTCTGTATGGATCCATCTTTCATCGCACGGTGCCGGTCTCATCCCCGGCTGCGGCCGAAATGACGAAGCTGTTGGAGAATATCTACCGCTGCGTCAACATTGCGTTGGTCAACGAATTGAAGCTTCTCTGCTTGCGCATGGGCATCGATATCTGGGAAGTTATCGAAGCCGCTTCCACCAAACCTTTTGGCTTTCATCCCTTTTATCCCGGACCCGGCCTGGGTGGGCACTGCATCCCTGTCGATCCGTTCTACCTGTCGTGGAAAGCCAAGGAGTGGGATTTCCGAACCCGCTTCATCGAACTGGCTGGCGAGATCAATACAAACATGCCTTATCATGTGCTCGCTTCCGTGAGCGGTGCATTAAACGGCCATAAGAAATCAGTGAACGGCGCACGCGTTCTGATCCTTGGCGTAGCCTATAAACGGGATATTGACGATTTGCGGGAATCTCCGGCGCTCACCATCATCGAACTTTTGCAAAAGGAAGGAGCCCAGGTCAGTTACCATGATCCCTACTTCCCTTTCATCGGAAAAGGCCGCAAGTACGATCTGCAGATGAAACGGACGGAGTTGGAGAAACTGGGGCAGTATGACTGCGTCGTGATCGTCACCGACCACTCCGATTATGATTACCGCAACATTGTGGGCGAAGCTCAGTTGGTCGTCGATACCCGCAACGCGACCAAAGGGATAGACAGTCCCAAAGTCGTGCGCTGCTAGTCAAAGGTGCCGAGATAAAGGGATCTGGCCGGACAATTGCAAGCTTTTCTCTTTCGGCGACCGATCACAGCCCTCACTGGATCCAAGTACTCATTCAAAGTAGTTGGGATCCGCTTGGGTAAGAAGATGCCCTTTCGTGTGCATATTTTTGCCGTCTAGGAGTAAAATGGGCGCTTGATCGACGCTGGCCCGAAAATAATATGTGGGCAAGTTGAGAAACTTTCCACCCAAAACGGGTGTTTTCGACAACTAAGTAGTGGACGCGGTTATGAGCAATTCTGCCCCGGAAACTCTCTTCTCTCTGTTGCCCAAGGCGAAGACGCCTTGGAGGGAATTCGTCTTTAGCACTGGAACGCAAGCTGCGGCCGTAACATTTCTGGTGTGGGTACGCTTACTCTATCCGACAGTAGTCTCGCCTCCGGAGCACACTTTTCGTTCGGTTCAACTGGTAAGCACGCCGGTTCCGGTCAATCATCGGCCTCAACCGCTACCCGATCTTCCAAAGCAGGCGGTCGTCGCGCATCTCGACCCACCCGCCAATGCCCTGCGGCTTCCCGCGCCCCAGCCGAAAGCTGCAGCGAAAGTGGATCTGGCCCCCGCTCCTGCGGTCAGCATCGCTTCCAGAAAATTGGATCCTCTACCCCTCGATTCCGCACCTGTCATCCCCAAGCAGGCCGTTAAAACGAACGTATTTTCCACCGGCAGTTCCGCCACCCCTACGATCGCCCGTGCGCCATCCCGGGTGCAGACCGGGGGCTTCGGCGATCCCAATGGCGTTCCCGCTAAGAGTGGCAATGAGGGGAAGGCGGTGAATATCGCGGCGCGGGGATCGTTCGATCTTCCAGCGGGCCCAGGCTACGGTAATGGTACGGGCGGAGCCCAAGGCGTGCCGGGAGTAGTGGCCAGTTCGGGATTTGGCAGCGGTACGGCCACCGAAAATGGCCGCAGGCAGGTGTCTGCGGGCGCGGTTCAATCCGGCGGCTTCGCCAGCGCTGATGTTCCCGCTGCGCCCACGGTCCGATCTCATTCGGCAGAACCCGCTTCGCGCGCGGTGCCTGCGGAAATTATTTCCAAGCCCACGCCAATTTATACCCAGGAAGCTAAGAACTTGCGGATTGAAGGTGAAGTGCAGCTGGAAGTGGTCCTTGAGGCTTCCGGCAATCTTCGTGTGCTTCGCGTGGTGCGCGGATTGGGTCACGGCCTCGATGACAACGCTGTCAAAGCCGCCCAACAGATCCACTTCAAACCGGCGATACGGGATGGCCAGCCAGCCGATTCCACCGTCGTGTTACACATCGTTTTCCAGTTGGCTTAATTCGTTCCCAGAAGGGTTCTATGCGTATTTTTCAGGTGGCTTCAGTTTCGTTAATTCTGCTTTTGGTTTCGGCATTGCCTGCCCTTTCACAAGTTTCCGCGACAGGCTCGCAGGCCGTATTGATCGAAGCCGCGCCTGCTCAGCAAGCCGGAGGATCCTTCTCCCCCGCTCCAACCTCGTTCAACGATGTGATCGACCGTGTCGTGCAGCGTGAGCATTTCTTCATCGCACAAATGCGCCATTTGCATCCCCTGGTCGAAACTTATCTGCAGAATCTTAAGACCGATCGCAGCGGAAACGATTCGATTGCGAAAGATAACTATTTCCTCGGGCGTCTCGATATGACCGACGGTCCCGAGGACACGTCTTTCATAGGCCAGCCCGGGTTCAGCCGTCGCATGGTCAATCGGCTTACCGGTCTTTATGCCATGCATTTCCTTCCGCTCGGCTTCGCCCAGATGGTGGTCCTCGATCCGGATTTCCAAAAACGCTCCTACAACTTTAATTTCGTCCGACGGGAATTCTTGGGTGAAGTGCGCTGTCTGGTGATCGACGTCGAGCCGAAAAAGGATGCTTCGCCCGGACGCTTCATCGGCCGCATCTGGGTAGAGGATCAGGACTACAATATCGTCCGTTTCAATGGCACTTACTCTGCGCGGGCGGGCACTGACTTTTACCTGCACTTCGACACCTGGCGATTGAATCTTCGCTCTGGCATGTGGGTGCCCGCCTACATCTATAGCGAGGAATCTGACTTTAAGTACGGCCTTGCAAAGAGCCTGCACTTCCGGGCGCAGACCCGGCTTTGGGGATACGACTTGAAGGCCCTTAACAAGAATTCGGAATTTACACAGATTCTCGTAGATTCTCCGCAGTCGGTAAAAGATCAGAGCGAGGTTGCAGCCGATGCCACCCCGGTCGTCGCCGAACGCCTGTGGGAACGTCAGGCGGAAGATAACGCCGTCGAGCGGATGCAGAAGATCGGCCTTCTAGCGCCTCCCGGAGAGGTAGACAAGGTCCTGCAGACGGTAGTTAACAATTTACTGGTAACTAATAATATCGACTTGCAGTCCGACATTCGCTGCCGGGTCCTGCTTACTTCTCCGCTGGAATCGTTCACCATCGGACACACCATTGTTATCAGCCGTGGCCTCCTCGATGTCCTGCCCGATGAGGCTTCCCTCGCCATGATCATGGCCCATGAACTGAGTCACATTGTGCTCGGTCACAAGCTCGATACGAAGCTCGCCTTTAATGACCGAATGTTCTTTCCCGATGAAAATTCCTTCCAGCGCCTGGACTTCAAACGTCGCCCCAGCGACGAAGAAGCAGCGGATACCAAGGCTGTAGAGCTGCTGAAAAATTCTCCGTATAAAGACAAGCTGGGCAGTGCGGGACTGTTTCTGACAGCCCTCCATGATCGAGCTCCGGCGCTGCCAAACTTAATTCGTCCCCATCTAGGGAATGGCTTGGCCGAACACAAAGGCATCCGGATGTCGGAACTGCTGGCCTCTGCTCCGCCGATGGACCCGAAACGCGCCGACCAGATTGCCGCTCTTCCGCTTGGCGGACGAATCAAACTTGATCCCTGGACGGATCAAGTGGAACTCTCGAAGGCAAAGCCGGTCGCGCTGACTTCCGCTCGGGAGAAAATGCCCTTCGAAATTACGCCTTTTTTCCCTTACCTGACCAGGCTTTCCGTTCCAGGCAACGAGAAGGTGGAGCTTACCTCGCCGGGTCCGAAGTAATGCAAGTTTTACTGCGGCACATCCGAGATGCAACCCGAATCTTTAACACGTCAAGGTGTTGAATTTTAGTCGCACAAGTAATGGCCAAGCCAAAAGGGCGCACCTTTGGGTGCGCCCTTTTGCTTCAGCGTGAGTTGTCGCGATTAACCTCTACTTGATTGAGCTGCCCACGTTGGAGAACACATTGTTAGCGTTCGATCCAATCAGCCGAACCGTCCCGACTACGATTACCAGGATCACCGCCAGCATCACCGCGTATTCAGCGATATCCTGCCCACTCTCATCGGTCCAAAGATTCTGTATGATTTTAGCCACGGGCTCCGTCTCCTTAGAATTCATCTTAAAACACGCCCCTCTGCCCCAAACTGGGTACATACCCCAGATATATTGGTGACCGGATCTTTTTTTTGTCCCCGAGGCTGGTCGTACGTAAATGATAGGTGCAACAGCAAACCCCGCCAATAGCCCGTAAGTGCCATAACGCAACCCTTGCTCAAGGGTTCTCTAAGTTGTTCTAACCAATGCTTTTCAAGGGAAGCGATTGGTTCACTGCAAAAAGCGCCAGCTCCAGCCGGGTCGAGACTCCCAGCTTATCGAAGATATTGCTCAGGTGGTGCTTGACCGTGTCTTCGCTGATTTTGAAGTATTCGGCAATCTCTTTGTTCGAGTATCCCGCCACTACTGCGGCAACAATTTCCAACTCCCGCGGGGTTAAGCCAAATTTCTTCTGCCGCGCTTCGTCGCTCGAGGACTGAACCAAGGTACGTAAATACTGCACCAGATTCGAAACACTCTCCCGTCCAACCCAGTATTCACCTGACATCACGGTGTGGATGGCTTTCAAAAGCAATTGTGTAGCAGAGTCTTTTAGCACGACGCCGCGCGCGCCCAGTTGCAGCGCCTCAACAATCTGACTCTTCTCCGCTGCCGCGGTCAGCAGGATCACGCGTACCGGACTTGAACACGCCCCGGCGCTCAGGTCCCGCAAAGCCTCAAGCCCGGGATGCTTAGGCATGGCCAAATCCAGCAAAAGAATATCGGGCTTCAACTGCCGCGCCAACTTCACGGCTTCGGCACCGTCCGAGGCTTCCCCCAACACTTTCAAATCCGGCTCCGCTTCCAGCAGCCTTCGCAACCCATCCCGAAAAATTGGATGGTCATCGGCAATCACGATACGAACTGGTTGTGCCTTCTTAAAGTTCATCGGAACTTTCTCCATCCTTTGGTACCCTGATTTCAAGCCGCGTTCCTAAACCGGGATTTGATTCTACAGTGAGTCCACCCTCTATCAAACGGACGCGTTCCTTGATGATCGTCGGGCCCTTACCGATCTGCTCTAGTTCATCGTGGCTCATGCGCCCGGAAAACGGGAAGCCTTTGCCGTCATCTTCGAGGGTCAGGCACCACTCGCTGGAACTCGAGCTTAACCTCACCAGCGCATGGCGCGCGGTGCTGTGCTTGCGCACGTTCACCAGCCCTTCCTGCACAATCCGCAAAAATTCCCTGCAAACCTTGTCGGGCATCTCCAGTTTCTCGACGTCGGTTACGAAACGCGCAGAGATTCCCGTCTCTCGCTCGAAGCGTTCCACTGCGTCGCGCACCACATTGAGGAATCGTCGAGCATCCACATCGATCGATTTCATCTGCTGCATCAACTCCCGAAGCTTCAGGACTTCCTCGCGCAGCAAACCCTGGATCCGGTCCAGTTCCCCGCCTACTACCTCGGGCGAGCTCTCCGCCTGACGGCGAAGCACGTCGACTTGCATCTCAACCGCGATCAGCGACTGGACGGCGCCATCGTGTAGCTCTCTTGCAACTCGGGCACGCTCCGCCGCACCAGCCCGCCGCCTCAGTCGATGCAGCAAGTAGACGTTGTATACCGCGGGCCCTACCTGACGAAATAGATCCAGCAAAAAACGAAGCTCTTCTTGGGTCTCCCCTCGCCAGGAAGGGTTGAAGACGAATACCCGCCCTCGCCATTCGCTGCCGAATACAAACGAAATTGCCATCATCGACTGGAAGGATTGCCGCTCCTGCAATCGTGCCAGTGGATCGGTGGAGGCAGATGGTACTTGGTTGCCCTCGCGGTCTAATGCGGTTAAAGTCCAGCGATTTCCATTGTGAGCCGCATAGCACACCTCTCCCGGAAAATCCTCCAGATATCTGTTCGCGTCCCGCGGACCTGAACTAAGCCAGGTGAAATCGGAAAGTGCGCCATCGTCGCTGCGCAGTTCGCCAAGGAATGTTCTGTGACTGTTGACCTCCTGCGAAGCGATGAGCAGTCGGCTTGCTCCATACATATCGAGAATCTGTTTGCATATCCGTTGCAGAGTTCCGGTGAGTCCCGCTTCCACGCGTACCTTGGCCAGCATGCCCGTCACGACGGCCTTCTCCGCCCGCAAGTGTCTCTGCTGTTCCGCCAGGTAACCCAACAGCAACCCCATCACCAACAGGTAAATGGAAAGCATGAAGAGCCGCTTCGGCTCGAACTCTGTCACATTGATCTGCAACCCTGATAAAGCATGCCAAGGCAGTCTCTTACCCTGTGTCGACCACAGATGAAGCAGAACGAAGCTTTCAATCCAGAGCAGAACCACTTCGGCCGCCGCTGTGCTCAACGTCTCCCAGAGTCCCCACCGATAGGCGGCAGCCGCCAGCACAAAAAAGAAGAACAGAAAAAATGGACTCCGAGGCCCTTCCGCAAACACGGAGATAAATGCGGGCCACACAATATCCGCTCCGTGCACGAGCAGGCGAAACGCCAGGGTCGATTGCTTTCTTCGCCGCAACAGCGTGATCACCATCACGCCATGGATCAGATAAATTCCTAGCAGACCGTAGGCCACAGGCGCGTGTCCCAACTGCGTCGGATCCATATAGATTGCCGCCAGAGCCGAAACCGCCAGAAATACGCGCGCCGTCGCCAGCCAGCGCTCGATTCGGCGAATCTCACTTGGGTCGGTTGGGGCCTGCGGCCGTCCGAAAAAACGATGATTAGTGTCAGCGTGCAAATCTATTCCACTTCCCGCTGGAAGCACATTTGATTCAGAGTAGAGGGAGTGCCTCGCATACTATTGATAAGAAAGATTGGTAGCAAGCAAAACTTTATGCAGGCGTGGCTTCCAAGTCATTGCTCCCTTCCACGAGTCTCCGCCTTACCTGTTCTGGAGGGTTACTTCCGTAACCAAACCCCCTGCTTTGAGCAGTCTAGAATGGCACCGAGGATTTTAATTTTTGCGCCCCTACGCCAAAATCTGGATCGCGGCCGTCGCAATCTGCCTGGCCATTCTGATCCTGGCTTCGCTCATTCTGCCGGAGTCTTTCCGTCTCAAGGCGCTCAGCGATATTATCCAGTGTCTTCTTCTTTTTTCCGGAACCATGTCGCTGGTTCCTCACGTAGCTCTTACCCGCGGACGCTTGCGTTTATTCTGGACCCTGATAGCAACCGGCATCACATTCTGGTTCACTTATCAGCTGTATTGGACTTACTACGAAGTCTGGCTGCGCACCGATGTCCCGGATCTGTGGGCGGCCGACATCGTTATCTTCTTACACATTGTGCCCCTGATGGCCGCTCTCGCTCTGCGCCCTCATGCTCCCCAAGACGAGTATGCCGCCAAGCTGCGCCGGCTCGATTTTGCCCTCATGATGATTTGGTGGGGATATCTTTATATCCTTATCGTAATCCCTTGGCAATATGTTATGGCCAACGTGGAGGCTTATAACAGTAATCTGAATTCGCTTTATCTTATCGAGAAGCTGGCGTTTCTCGGCACGTTGTTGGTGTCCTGGATCGGCAGCAAAGGGCGCTGGAAAACTCTCTACGCCAGCCTGTTCGGCGCGAGCCTTATTTACGCGGCCAGCTCTTACGTCGCAAATTGGGCCCTGGACCGGCATTCCTATTACAGTGGCAGTCTTTACGACATTCCGCTCGCCATTTCCATGGCGTGGATTACTGTTATCGGTCTTAGAACGCGGGACCTCGAACCCCAAGCCGGAATTCGCACCACATCCACGTCGCACGGGGTAAGGCTGGCGAGGGTGGGAATGATCGCCGCCTTTTCAGTTCCTCTTTTTGCTGCATGGGCGTTGTTGGACGAGTCAATTCCCCCGCGCATCCGTTGGTTTCGCGTGGTCTTGACCCTGGGGGCTGCACTTCTCATGGGCGTTATGGTTTTCGTGCGCCAGCGCCTGCTCGATCGCGAATTTGTTCGCCTGCTCAGTCACTCGCGTGAATCTATTGGCAATCTTAAACGTCTGCAGGCGCAGATCACCGAGTCGGAAAAAATGGCCTCGATTGGACACCTTCTCGGTGGCGCCGCTCACGAATTGAACAATCCCATCACGGCCATGCTCGGCTATTCCGATCTCTTGATGAGCACTTCTCTCACCCCCGAGCAGAGCGATCTGGCGGGAAAAGTCGGACAACATGTGCGGCGAACCAGGTCTCTGGTGGCCAGTCTCCTGAGCTTCGCCAAACCATCTCCGGCCACCATGGCGCCTGTGGATCTGAATACCTTGCTGCGGACCGCCATCAAGGTTTTGCAGCCTCAATGGCAATCGCTCCATATCGACGTGCGCGCTGAATTTCCGCACGAGGTGTTGCTGGTCCGCGGAGATTCCAATCAACTGCTGCAGGTCTGCGTACAGATTATTAACGACGCGCTCCACGTGCTCGATGAGCACGACAGGCGAACCCTTATTATTTCCGTAGACCATAAAGACGGAATTGCCATCATCAATATCTGCGATACCAACGTTTCCGGAACTTTCGTCGAATACGTCGAGCAGACGAGCGACTCTTCGGAAAGCCTCTCCGGCCTTGGCTTGAGCGCGTGTCAGGGCATCCTGCGGCAACACCAAGGCAAACTTCTCTGGCAGCAGGCTCAGGATGCGGGAATCAGCATCCGGGTCGAGATTCCGGTCATCCCTCCGGCGTCGGGGAAATCGGCTCCAACTGGGGTTCCGGTGATCTGGCAACCTCAACCGTTCGCTTGAGCTGTCCGCAAGCCGCGTAGATATCCCGGCCACGCGGGCGTCTTACAAACGCAGGAATTCCCGCACCCCGTAAAATGCTCTGAAACGCCGCAACCCGATCCGCACTCGGAGTCTCAAAATCAATTCCTGGTCCCGGATTTAGGGCGATCAAATTCACTTTGCAGCGCAGCCCTCGAAGCAATTCAGCTACTTCCCTGGCATTCTCTGGTTCGTCGTTCACTCCACCAAGGAGCACATATTCGAACGTGATCCACTCTCGCGTGCGCAGCGGAAACTCTCGCGCCGACGCCATCAGCATTTCCAGATTCCATTTCTTATTCAGCGGCATCAGCCGCGTACGCAACACATCGTTCGAAGCGTTCAAGGAAATTGCCAGCTTGGGCCGAATCGATTCTTTGCCGAAGTCATGAACCCGCGGTACGATCCCCGCCGTCGAAACCGTCATCCGCCGCTCCGCGATGCCCACTCCCTCAACCAGCAATCGCGACGCCTTCACAAAATTGTCGTAGTTCAAAAACGGCTCGCCCATGCCCATGAACACCAGATTGATGCGATCCTCCGGAGGAGAAACACCCTGATCCTTGATCACCGCGCAAACCTGTCCCACAATTTCCCCCGCAGTCAGATTCCGCTTTACGCCGAGCAGCGCGGTCAAACAGAATTGACAATCGACCGCACACCCCACTTGGCTGGAAATGCAAATAGTGGAACGCCCAGGTTTTTGTCCCCCGGGATTTTGGGTGGCGCACCGCTTCAAGCGCTGCGACAAGGGGCCAACATGATTGGGGGCTTCAGCGCCTTCGGTGCCCGCGTCGGAGGCAACTTCCTCTCCAGCCTCACTCCCATCCCCCGCCTCCCCGCCGTCACCCTCCGGCATCCATACCGTCTCCACACTCTGCCCATCGCCAAACCCAATCAAATACCGCACCGTCCCATCGACCGACACAAACTTCTTTTCAATCTTCGCCGCGCCAATCGTCACCCCACCCTGCGCCAGCCACTCGCGGAAGGTCTGCGGAAGCGTGGAAATCTCCTCGAGCGTTTCCACCCGCTGCCGGTACACCGCCTCCATAATTTGCTTGGCACGATAGCTGGACTCACCCGCCTCACTTACCAAAGCGGCGAGTTCCCTCGCATCCATTCCTAGCAATGTCACTGCTATCTCAGTACCCATAATTTAATAATTAATGAATTCCACGTAACTATATGATTCTACATTGGTAATTGCCGCGCTGCCGCAACCCTTGGAATGTGTAAGAATAGTACGTTACGTCCTCTGGCCAGATTCCGCATCAAATAGAGGAATCCGCCTCAGGGATTCGACTCAAGGAAAACCTAACACTTACATGGTAAAAGAAGTTCGCAATATTCGCCGTCAGGTCTTGCCCCACGGCCTCACCGTAATCACCGAGCAGATGGAGCACATCCGCTCTGCCTCGATCGGCATCTGGCTTGAGACCGGCTCGCGCGACGAGACGCCGCAAGCCAATGGCATCTCCCATTTTATCGAACATATGGTCTTCAAAGGCACCAAGCACCGCACGGCCGAGGAGATCGCCCGCCAGGTCGATTCCATCGGCGGCAACATGGACGCCTTCACCTCCAAAGAATGTATCTGCTTCAACGTCAAGGTGCTCGACGAAAACGTTCCCGTCGCCCTTGAAATTCTCACCGACCTGGTTCTGCATCCCACGTTCACGCCTGAGGACATCGCCCGCGAGCGCGGCGTTATCCTCGAGGAAATTAAAATGGACGAAGACAATCCCGATTACCTCGTCCACGAAATCTTCACCCAGAACTTCTGGAAAGATCATCCTCTCGGCAAGCCGATCCTGGGTACAAAAGAGACGGTCAAGAAATTCGAGCGCGAAGCCGTCCTCGACACCTATTCGCACCGCTTTGCCCCGGGCAATATTATCGTAGCCGCTGCGGGACATCTCGACCACGACCAGTTCGTCGATCTCGTCGTGAAGCACTTCGAACACCTGAAGCCCGCGAAGAACGGCTTCCACTCCGCTGAGCCGAAAATCGTTCCCCGCATCGTGTTGCGCAACAAAAAAGCTCTCGAGCAAGTGCAGCTCTGTATCGGCGTTCCCGCTTACCCGATCGCGCACGAAAAGCGCCACGCCGGCTACATTCTGAACACCCTGCTTGGAGGAGGCATGAGCTCCCGCCTCTTTCAGAATATCCGCGAGCGGCAGGGTTTGGCCTATTCGATTTACAGCGACCTCAATCCCTACCGCGATACCGGATGCATGGCCGTCTACGCCGGCACCTCGCTCGCGTCAGCTGCGAAAGTTGTGCGCTCGGTGGTCAACGAATTTCGTGACCTGAAAAACACGCGCGTGCCGGAAGAAGAACTGCGCCGCTCCAAAGATCAACTTAAAGGCAGCCTAATGCTCTCGCTCGAATCGAGCACCGCGCGCATGTCAAACCTGGCCCGGCAGGAAATGTACTTCGATCACTTCCAAGACCTCGACGAACTGATCGAAAAAATCGAAGCAGTTACCGCGGAGGACCTGCAAACCCTGGCGCAGGAATTCTTCAAAACCGAATCCATCGCGGTCACCGCGCTTGGTAACTTGAACGGTTTGAAGATCTCCCGCGACCACCTCATCTGTTGACTCCCTACGCTCAAGTCGCGGAACTAAAGGCGGTCGTAAGCCGTTGACGTTGCGAAAAAAGTTGACGCTGCGAAAAAAGAAGGTCTCCGAACCTCAGTTTTGCCCAGAACCTGTCTTGCACACTCGGAGTGTGAACTACTGAGGGATGGCGTGAGATCGGGCGCACTAGCAGGAAAGCAAAGCTGTGGTAGCAAGCGTTGCGCGTTCCTGCTACCACAGACCTTGTGAGTTCTGGTTACTGCAGAGTGCAATCCCCTTGATTTAGAGAATCGAAGAACTGGCCAAGGACGGTCAATTCATTTCGATTGTCCGTCGCAATTGCATCATCGATGGTGGCGTTCGTTTTGTTGATTGTCCCGTAAACCGCGTCACAGGATGGTGGGCTGGAGTTTGCGGCGTTTCCCAGGCGTGCAATGGCCTGCCGCAGAAGAATAACTTCGGCGCCGGCAAATGTGCTGCCCGAACCGCAAACCGAAGTAGGGCTCTCGAGCAACCCCAGAATCGTTAACGATCCGACACACGAATCGACATCTGGAAATAACGCGCTGACCAGCGTTGTCGGATCAAACACAGTTTTGCTGCATGTGCCGCTGTTAAGGAACTGCGAATGGTTCTTGAAGAACCCAACTGTACAGTGCTCGGTAACATGCGCCGATGCTGGAACTGTCGTACCCAGAATCAGGAGCAAGCCGAGAGACAGCAAAATTCGATGTTTCATTTTTGTCTCCTGAGCTTTTATTTGGATCGTTCTTTCTACTGGTAACTCTGTTAGAAATTGGGTCACCAGTCGGTTCTTTCCCCCTTCGGTACCGCGAGACCAATCAGAGGTACTCCACGAGACCACCCGGCACGCCATTGTGATGTGCTGTTTCGCGGCTGTCAATGTGCAGGTTGTTGCGTAGAGGCATTAGACCCGTTCGGGTAGCAACTCTCTCTGCAAGAGAGTCAAAATTTACCCATAGGTTGCTGAGCTCGATTTATCGCCTCGACCTGGAGACTGAGATCTTCGTTATCGGCGCTCCTGCGCTGAAAGAGGAAGCACATCTTGCTTCTCCTGCCCGGAGGCTACCCTAAGTACTTCGATAGTTAAACCCTTGATCTCGCGTGTAACTTTCCTCTTCCCCGCTCATCCTAATCTCAGCCTGCAGGTAAAACCTGCCGGGACACCTAAATCGAGATTTTTCTCCAAGGAGAAACTATGAAGAAGATTTTCGGCAGTTTCACGCTCGCCTGCATTCTAATGGCCTCGATCTCCGCCTTCGCCCAGGATTCCATGAAGCAGGATTCCATGAAACCAGACAGCACCCAGCAAGACACCATGAAAAAAGACGACTCGATGAAAAACGATTCCATGAAGAAAGACGACGCCAAAAAAACCAAGAAGTCAAAGACCGCGAAGAAAGACGCGATCAAGAAAGACGACAACATGAAGCACGATGACATGAAGAAAGACGACAGCATGAAAAACGATCAGATGAAGCAGAACTAGCCGTTCAAAGCCGCATTCCTTTACGATTCTCATCCCGAGCGAAGCGAGGGGCCTTGGTGCTTGCTGGCAGCGCCTATGCCGCAAGTGGACACCAAGGCCCCTCGCTTTGCTCGGGATGACAACGCTTTTTAGTACGCGCTCATCTAGCTCCTCGAACTTCTACTGCCCCGCCGTCCGCAATATTTCCCCCCGCTCATCCTCCGCTTCCGCCGCATGATCGCCCTCACTTTCCCGCGTCAACCCCGTCTTCAAATACTGCCGCAAGCACCTCGGACACGGCACATACCCCTCCTGCATCGCCTCCTTCGCTGTTAGCGTCCGCTCGGAAGCTTTATCGTGAATGAACTCACACCCCGGCACATGAAACAGCTTCGCCCCAGACGAAACCACCACCACCATCTCCGGAGGAATATCCTTCGCCGGTTCCGCATGTTGCGATTTGAGTGGGCTCCTCGACGAACTCGTCAGCATCAGAGTCCCCGCGATCAGCGCCATCGCAGCCACCGGAATCACCCACGCGGTCCAACCCGCCCATCCTCTTCCCTTCACCGCCGCTTTCTTCGCCAGCCGCTTCTCTAATCTGCGGCCGAAACCAGCCGGCACGTCCAACATCCGCTCATCGCCATACAGCGCAACTACATTCTTCGTTCCCGCCAGCACCGACGCACACTTCCTGCACGTCCGGAAATGGTTGTCCATCGACGCCCGCAGCGCCGCGTCCACATCCCCATCCACGTAATTCGAAATCTCCCGCCAGACTTGTTCGCAATTCGGTATGTTCACTACCATGGCTTGGTTCCCTTCTCGAACGGCAACCGGCTGAACCAGCCCTGTTCCCATCCGGCAGCCAGCAGATCGCGCAGCATCAGCCGCGCCCGCAACAGCCGCGTCTTCACCGAAGCCACCGTGATTCCCAGTGCCTCGGCCGTCTCCTGAATGTTCAAATGTTCCATATCGCGCAGCACGAATACTTCGCGATACTTTCGATCAAGCGTGCCCAGCGCCTCCGCCAGCCGCTGCCGCACTTCTTTTCGCTCCAGCGCCTCTGACGGAATCTCGCGCCAGTCGGCAAAATCCCGCGGCGCATATTCCGCTTCTTCGTCGCGCCTGTCATCCAATCCTTCCATAGGCACGGTCCGCTCCCTTCGCCGGCGCATCAGGGCCTCATTCACTGTGATCTGAATCAGCCACGTACTGAACCGCGCCTCTGCGCGAAATTGCCGGATATTCGCAAACGCCTTCAGCATCGCCTCCTGTGCTGCGTCCTCCGCGTCGTGTTCATTGCGCAAAATCGCCAGCGCCGCAGCATAAACCCGCCGTTCATACGGCCGCACCAGCTCATAAAACAATTCGGACTGGCCGCGCTGGACGCTTTGGATGAGCTCCTGCTCGCGCGTGGCGCTCTGTACCGGATTGTTCAAGACCATCTCTGGTTCCGACATCGAGGTTGCATTCCTCAAATCGCGCGCGTTAAACCTGGAACCTGTGAAATACGATGGAGAAGTCCCAGGGAGAAGCACCAGGGAGAAGTCCCAGAGAGAAGTACCGTGGAAGAGCGGCGCTTCAGGGCCGTAAAGCGTCGTATCACGCGGGCTTCAGCCCCGGTGGTCGCATCTGGTGTCCACAGCGAGTCTTCCCTAGCCGCCACTGCATCCTGACGAAACCTCGCTTTCAGATATCACCAAGAACGTCTCGTCAATACTCCGGATCTTTCTTCCACCCCGTCAGCATCGACATAAAATTATTCCAGCCATGCAAAACCACCATCACCAGATGCCCCAGCACAAAAAATAAAATCGCCCACATCACCCCGAAGTGCCAGATGCGCGCCCAGTGAAATCCGCCCATCATCCATGCCAGCCAGGAAAACTGTACTGGCTTCCACACTGCAAGCCCCGTCAGCACGGAAAGCGCGCCTAAGATAATCGCGGTCGTGTAAGCATGCTTCTGCAGCGGGTTATAAGCCTCGCGCGCCAGCGGCTTCTCACCGAAGAAGAAATAATGTTTCACCATCGGCCACACGCCAGGAATATCCCGCGGCATGAATAGCACTTGCCGGTAGTTCCCGCTGAAAATCTGGTAGCCGAGGTAGAGGACTCCCGTTCCCATGTAGATCCACATGAACGTTAGATGCCACTGCAATGCCCCACCCAACCACCCCCCAATCGCGAATGCTCGCGGCCAATGCAGCAAATCTTTCTGCGGAATCTTCGCCCCAAAACTCGGGAACGCCCGGAAAATCTGCAGCCCGCTCCCCACCATCACAAACAGCGCCACCGTATTCACCCAATGGCATAGCCGCACAATAAAAGGGTGTTCATAAACTGCCCGCGCAACCACTACTGGCGTTTCTTCTTCGCCGTCGATTTTCTTCTCCGCGGGTCTGATGATCTCTATAACCGCATCACTCATTGCAACCTCCAGCTAGACGTAACCGCGAAAAGTAGCGCCGCCGTCCCCGGCGGCTGTCGCGGGGGCGTCCGTGCCCCAGCACCCATCGCATACCCTAATCCTCTCGGGAGCCCCTCAGCCGGCTGGCCGGCGGGACGCCGGCGCTACAACCCGTAAAACCACGAATACCCCTGATCTTCCCAGTACCCAACTTTGTCGAGCACGTTCGTCACCTTCAACTCGGTCAAATACTTCGCCTGCTTGTAACCTACCTTCGTCGGAATCTGCAGCCGCAGCGGCGCTCCATGCGCCCGCGTCAGCGGCTGATCATACATCTCATAACAAAGCAAAGTCTGCGGATGCAGCGCCGTCGCCATATCCAGCGACTCATAATAATCGTCGGCGCACTTCACGGTAATAAATCGCGCCGTCGTGTCCGCGCCGACCAGCTTAAAAAAATCCGAAAGCCGCGCCCCCCCGAATCTTCCAATCACATCCCACCCCTCTACGCAAATATGCCGCGTGTTCTGCCGCACCAGCGGCAACGCTTGCACCTGCGACAACTTATATTCCCCCGGCGTTTGCACCTCGCCTCCAACCGTCAACGTCCAGTTCTCAAGATCTACTCCCGGATCGTCCACGTCATATCCATTGATAGGAAACTTGTCGAACGGCGCAACCTCCGCATCGTCAAATGTGGTCGCTAAATGCCCCCTCCGAAACAGCCGCGCCGAAGCCCAGTCGCTGAATCCCAGCCCCGTCTTCAGCAAACTCTCCTGCAGCCCAGGAATCGCGAACGCCCCCAGCACCAGCGCTGGCGTCAACTTCAGCAGTTCTCGCCGATTGACCCGCCTGAATTTCTTTTCATCCATCTTGCGATCGCTATTATCATTTTTCATGCGTCACTTCGTGCGTCAGCCTTCATGGCCCTGTTGTAGAAAGTTATCCGCCAAAAACACGCGCGCAAACTACACAATGGGATTCACAACCTCTCCCAAAGTTTCGCCGGCCAACCAGTTCGAGAATCATCGCGCCAACGCAAATTCGACATCAGTAAGTCTCCCGAAACCAATTAGAGACTGGTTCCCGTAAAAGGAAAAGCCTGCAGTGGCCAAGCGTTTTCTCCTCGACCTTATATCGCACGATCCTGGGTACGATCTTATGATAAGGACAGCGCAGCAAGCCGCGTTGTGGAATAGGCCGCAGTATGGCGGTGCTGGGACCGCCCAAAAATGTGGAAGTCTTTTAGAGCGAACAATCTGTTCTCGACAACGGCCAAAGTCATTCTTTCCCTGCTCATTATTTCGGCAATGATCGGCGTAGCCTTCCCGATCCTCGGCGGACTTGGTTCTGCTGTCGAGCCCGTCAACTCGAACTCCCCGGGGACACCCGGCGAGGAGGAGACAGACACCATCCGCAACGCCGCTCCCGCGCAAGCGTGGAACAACCTCATCGTCAAGGCTATCGCAAACCAATGCGTCACCGATGGGATGAGCGAAGCAGAGGTGTTGCTCGCAATCGGCGAACCCAATGAACGCTATGTCGACCCAGAAATATCTTCTTGGACCTGGCACCCCAGAAAGCTGAATGAAACTACTATTTTCTTCACTCCCAAAGGCTACGTTTATCTGTGGAACAGCGGATGTAAAAGCCTTAGAGGGATAGTTACGCCATGAACTGCATCACCCCCGCCACGGGGGTCGGCGATGAAATTGCATTGCGACGGCACCGCCCCGGATGTCCAGGCGAGCGAAGCTCGACAGCTTCTCAGTATCGAGCCGGCACTAAAAGTGTGCCGACTGCATCTTTTGCTGGCCTTTGCAGCAATTTCAGGGCATACTAGCGCAAGCGCCAACCCCCAGGCGGCCCGGTTTCCCAGAATGTCAAACATTGAAATAAATACCCTCGCATCCAACGCGGATCATCCTTTGCTCGCGGAGCCACGCGGCCACGCCGTTCATGAATCCAAACAGCGGAAGTTAATGCTGGGATCGCTCGGCCTGCTGCTGGTTGCTCTAAGCATCGCGCTTTGGCATGAGCGCGACTTCTGGTTTCCCGATACGCCGGACGCGGAGTCCGAACAACAAGCCGAGAATTCTCTTGGCACCCAGATCCGCCTACAATCCGGCTCGCCCCAATCTGCTTCGTTACAATCTGGTTCCGCGGCGTCGAAGACGGCCGCTGTTACAAAGCCAAAACATCAAACCGCTGTCCAAGGCAAGTCCCCCGCTCCGCCAACTCCCACTGCTCCTGCGGCCGCAACCACTGCCCGCACCGTGCTGCCCCCGCTCGAAGTAGAAGTAGTCGCTGGCGATACTCACCGCACCGTCCGCCCCGGCAGCAGCTCCGTGCGAGTCGACTTGCAACCCGGCTCGTCGCCGCAGCCCGTTACAGAAGCGCCCGCCGATACCCAGACCGCCGCCAGCGTCACCAGCAACGCCGCCGAGCATGTACAAATGTCCGCTGACGCATCCGAGATCGTGGCCCACCCCGTGAGACCGAACTATCCCTTGCTCGCCCGCCAGATGAAGGTGCAGGGATCGGTAATCTTGCTGGCGCTGATTGGAAAAGATGGAATCATTCAGAATCTTCGCGTGATGAGCGGCCCGCAGATTCTCGCCTCCGCCGCCGAGGACGCCGTTCGCCAGTGGCACTTCCGCCCCCATTTGCAGGACAACGAACCCGTTGAGACCCAAGCGAAGATTACCGTCAACTTCACCATCTCAACCAACTAGCGGGAGCGGCCGTGTGATGTCTAGCTCGTTACCTCCTGCAGTTCACTCTTGAGTTCCCGGGCAGAGCCCCAAGCCAAGGTAGTCCCAGGAATGCGGTAAAGCGGGCATCGTTTCGCAAGGCCTTCAAGATACGACGCCAAGGGTCTAAGTGCACCTTTGCCTCCGTAGTCATGCCAGAATATGATGCCGCTTTCAGACATCATTCTCGCCATCTTGCGAGTGTCATTCTGAACGTGATCGAGATCATGGGCAGCGTCAATGAGCCCAAGATCCACCGAATCCGCATAAGGCGACGGATCAAAACGCATCGAGTCGCACATAAGTTGCGTGTAGCGCGATAACCCAAGTGCTCGCGGAATCGACAATAGTCGTCGGCTTGCTACCAGTTCTTGGTCGCTGGCCAACGCGGGCCGATTTTCGGACTCTGCGGGAGGAAGGTCCAACGTCAGGATTCGAGAATTTGGCTCGGAATTGAGCTCGAAAACCGCAGTGGTGAGGCCGTTATAGGTTCCCATCTCAAAAATCGTTTTTGGCCTCAAGACTCTGGTTGCACGCGCTAGCATCACAAGTTCATCAAAACTCATCCCACCCCCCGAGTGGTGGGCGGGAATGGTTACCGTGATGTCTTCCGTCGGAGTCACCGGTCCGCGACACGGCAGTCCATTCCAGGCGAGTTCGTCATACTTCCTCAGACAGTGCGTAACGTATCGCCTTAGTTCCGAAGGACGTCGGAGTGCAAGGCGGATAGTCGCGACACTCAGACACGATAGTCCGTCGAGCGCTTCTTTAACATTCATTGCAGAAAAGCGGAGAGAACGATGTGGATCCACTTACAATCTAGTGACCGGTGATTAAGAAGTCAATTCATGCTAGTCAACGTGGCTTCGCGTAAAATGTTGAGGCACAATCGGTAGGCCCGAACGGCGCGGGGGAAGTTTTCTACAGGCCTTCGGTCGCGAGGAAGCCACTATGGATGCTGCTGTTCTGCACGCTCTCGGAAAACCACCCCGGTGTGAACAGTTCCCCGACCCAATCGCTGGTGACGACGAAGTGATTGTGCATGTTCACGCCGCCTCGCTGAAACCTATCGACAAACAACTAGCTGGCGGCTCACACTATGCCAGTCCGCACGACTTCCCCCTCGTCTGCGGCTCAGATGGAGTTGGGCATCTCAGCGATGGGCAAAGGGTGTTCTTCGGTGGAGCCCGAGCCCCTTACGGTGCGATGGCACAACGCACGGTCGTGCGCCGGGCATTCTCGTTTCCGGTCCCTCAAGAAGTAGATGACGAGACCGCTGCTGCCCTGCCCAATCCCGGCGTCTCCGCTTGGCTCACACTTGCCTTTCGCGCCAAGCTGGTGCCCGGTGAAAATGTACTCATTCTCGGTGCGACCGGAGTGACGGGTAAGCTGGCTGTAAAGGTAGCAAAACTTCTTGGTGCAGGTCGCGTTGTCGCTGCCGGACGCAACCAACAAGCATTGAGCACATTGCATCTGCTTGGTGCTGACGCCATCATTTGCCTCGATGCATCAGCAAAGGAACTCGGCGAGGCCTTTGTACGGGAGGCTGGTCAGGCAGGCTTTCAAGTCGTGATTGACTATGTGTGGGGTAGCCCGGCAGAAGCATTTCTGGCTGCGATAACACGCAAAGAGTTTGGCGTCATCACATCCGAGACTCGCTTCGTTCAAGTTGGGGAAAGCGCTGGGCCGAGTATTTCACTTCCAGCCGCCGTGCTGCGTAGCACAGCGCTGACCATTCTTGGGACTGCGGGGATTCCGCCTCGCAATGTTCTCGTCGACGCCTTGCAAAAAGTCATGGCCCATGCTGCCAGCGGGGAGCTTCGCATAGAAACGGAACGTGTTCCCCTCGCAGATATTGAGAACGCCTGGCAACGCGATGTGCAACGCCGCCGATTGGTAATCATCCCATAACCGGCCACTTGACGGCGGATGCGGACTCACATGAGGAAAAGCGTCGAGTGGGCCGTTGTCGTAACATCGCGGTTACACTCACTGACGGGTTTTGAGTGTAATCCCATCTGATTTCGATACCTAGCCGAAGACGAAACTGGTTTGTTCCAGCCGTTCACAAGCTCAAGCTCCATTCGAGCCTCAACTTGAGCTTCGATTTGCCCTTGCGAAAGTGCGCTTTTCGATGGATAATCCGCACGAAAAAGGAGGTTACTCTCATGCGCAGAGTGCCATTGCTGATTGTCATTGCCCTGCTTGGCGTGTCCGCGGGCCACACCTCTCCGCCGTCCTCAGACTGGGCGATCAATGCAACCGCCATCGAAGCTTGCAGCTGTACCCACTTCTGCATGTGCTATTTCAACTCGCACCCGACCGCGCACTACGAGAACGGCAAAACTGAACACTACTGCAAATTCAATAACGCCTACAAAGTCAACCAGGGACACTACGGTGCTACTAACCTCGCCGGCGCCAAGTTCTGGATCACCGGCGACCTGGGTGGCGATTTCTCCCAGGGTCAGATGGAGCGGGCGTTGGTCACATTTGACAAAGCTACAACCGCAGAGCAACGCCAGGGGCTGGGTGATATTTTGGGTCACGTTTTTCCCGTGAAGTGGAAATCGTTCGCGACCGCCGAGGGCAACATCGACACCTGGACTTTTGACAACAACCAGGCGCATGCGACGCTGAATGGCGGTAAGACCGCCGAGGTCAAGCTGAAACGTTTTCAGGGATTGACCGATGAACCTGCGGTGCTTAAGAACGTTCCGTACTGGGGAACGCCGCGCAACGACGGCTTCATCATGATGCCGAATGAAATTGAAACCTATCGCGAAGGCCCAAATGCTTTCGAGTTTAAGGGTACGAACGGATTTCTGCTCACCTTCGACATGACATCGAAGGATATTCCCGGCAACAAGAGTTCCATGAGCTACTGATTCGATTTGCCACTGAGGTCTTGTTTTTGAACTTGACCGCGATGCATACAAAGCAAACGGGCCGCCCACAGGCGGCCCGCTGTTTCAAGCTAAGAGCTTAGCTAGTCCCCTGCCACTGGCTCAGGAACTTCCGGTTTCGCAGTCTGCACTGCATTGCCGTTCCCGTTTGCCTTGCCCAGCGCGCCCAGCGGAATGAATCCGTTTTCCGCCACCGCGGGTTTCTCTTTCAACACGACTTCGCGATAAAGCGAAGCCATGCGCGCGTTGTAAGCTTCATCGTTCTTCGCCGGCCCACGATGTGCCGCCCCGACCGGAACCGCCTCCTCGCCGGAAGCCGGAAGCCGGGAAGCAGAAGCCGCTTTCGCGTCTCGCGCCCGCTTCTTCTCTTCGCGAGCATTCTTCGCGATCCCCAGATTGTCCAGGTCGTGCTGCAGTTCGGTGGTCAGAATATTTTCGCGAAGCAGAAGTGAATGAGTCTCATCGTCCATCTTCACTTTCTTGCCGCCCGCAAAAATCTCGTGCCGTCCGTGCTCCTCATACCATTTGGTGAGCGTGGCCGTCATGTGCATCTTCTCGATAATGTTCCGCCATCCCACGCCCGTGTTGTAGGCACAGAATGAAATCTCGCCTTCCTGCGTCGCGTAAGGAATAATGCACTGCTCCGTCCGCCGGAAGTCGTAATTGAAAAGATCCTGGAACCACATTCCCGCAATAAACAGGAAGTTCCACCGGTCCTGCCGCCGCTTCATGACATCTTCCACGCTGCGGTCCGGACCAACCTTCCCATAATTTTTTCCCGTCGCATTAAAGTTCTTGTCGAACTTCCGCAACAGATCCATCAACTTGAAATGCGTCGGCGATTGGAACGGATCGTAGTTCTTCATCAAACACAGCGCCATTCCCACGACGGTGAGAAACTTTCCGCGCGCCGCATCGTTGACTTTCGCGATATCTTTCGCAAGCTGATCGCCAGCCAGGAAAGCAGTAACCGGCACCGCCTCCTTGGTTTCCTTGTCAATCATGACCGCCATCCCCGTTCCGCAATTCGGATGGCAACCACAACTTAGTTGGCCCCAGTCGTTTTTGACGTCGTTAGCGTGCATCAGGTCGGCCCAATCGCTGAAGGTGCCCATGAAGCTGATTGGGAACCAGTCGCGCGACGGTTCGCCTAATCCGGTTTGATTTTTTACGTCGTGCGCCAGGTGAGACAACGTGTAGCGCTGGGCCTGGCGGCGGTCGTCGGTGACCGCTTCGTCGCGTCCGGTGAAGCTGACGGGTTGGAAGCTCAAGAAGCTGATCGTCTTCGGATTATCCAGCGCGAACTTGATGATACGTCCGACCTGCTCGTTGTTGATGCCGTTCACGATGGTTACGACGGGAACGATTTCTACTCCGGCTTTATGCAGGTTCTCGATGGCTTTTAATTTCACATCGAACAGGTTGCCGACCATGCGGTGCGCGTTGGCGGCGTTACCGATTCCGTCGAATTGCAGGTACGCGTAGCGCATGCCGGCTTCGACTGCCTGCTGGCAGAATTCAAAGCTCTTGGCGAATTCGATTCCGTTGGTTGCGGCCTGCACGGAGTTGTAACCAACTTTGCGCGCGTAGCGAACGGCGTCGAGGAAGTAGGGGCTCAATGTGGGCTCGCCGCCGGAGAACTGCACGCTCATCTGCCGACGCGGCTTGATGGTGATCGCGTTGTCGAGCATGGTTTTGATTTCTTCCCATTGCAGTTCGTGGACGAAGCCAACCTGGTTCGCGTCCATGAAGCAGGGATCGCACATCATGTTGCAGCGATTGGTCAGATCGATCGTCAGCACCGACCCGCGTCCATATTTCACAGTCGAAGATCCGTGATGATGCAGTTTCTCGTCGTTGTGCGCGGCGATGTCGCGGCCGGGGAAAACGTCTTCGAGATGCTTGGAGAAATCGGTGTCGATCGACATTACGTCTTCGAAGTGGCCGTGGATGGGGCAATCTTTTACCATCAAGATCTTCCCATCTCTCTCGACGATGGTGGCTTTGATCTCGCCGATCTTTTCGTTCATCAGAACTTCGTGCGGCAGTTTGCCGTCGAGGATCTGCTGGCGGATTTCCGGCACACACTTCGGGCAAAGAGAATCGGTAGAGCGGGGCCAGCCCAGCGGCGGCTTCGACTTTTCGTAGGACTTGAGCAGAGGCTTGTCGGACCACTTAGGGGTGGGCGAAGGGTTTTGCTTGATCTGATTCAAGCGATCGAAAACCACCCAAGCGCCTTTGGCGGCGACGGTGACTGCTTTTTCTACATACTTAATCGGCTTGCGCATGTCTTAAGAGGCTCCTAGCTGCTGGCTTCTAGCTCTTTGTGTTGGGTATTAAGACCTGATCTCAGGAAACTCCGGCTGAATTTGCCGTGGCTTGCCTGAGATTTTAGCCCACAAAACCCAACAACTTCTGGTTCTCCCTTGGAATTGAACCTAGTTCGTACACGTTTCCCTGGGTGATGGTCTGTAGTGATGTTATTGGAGGGGAAGGAGATGCGCATCATTAACGCAACGAACGGGTGAAAAACGGGGTTTATCGGTTGATTGCGGGATTGGGTGGAGGTAAGTTGTTGAAAGGAAAAGGGGGATGGGTCCCCATTATGGAGAGGACGCCACTTTTTACTTGGTTAGGAGATAGGATGGGGGACTAGAATCGGTGCAGGTGGCGGAGTCGAGCACACGCGGAGGCGGAGTGAACTTTAAGATTGAGTTTGAACAAGAAGAAGATGGGCGCTGGATTGCCGAGATTTCCGAGCTTCCGGGAGTCATGGCCTATGGCGCAACCCAAGGCGAGGCGGAGGCGGCCGTCGAGGCGCTCGCTCTGCGCGTGATTGCGGATCGCATTGAAGCCGAGAAGATCGGACAGAAGACAATCAGTTTCGCTACGGCGTGAGTAAGTGGCCGAGTTCGAAAGCTAGCCGGGTGTATCGAGCTTTGTTGCGCATCGGCTGGTCTCCTAAGGCGCACAAAGGTTCTTCCCACATCACAATACAGAGAGCGGGATACGCGGATTTTGTGTGGGCATTTCATGATCGAGTGGAGATCGGTCCGAAGATGCTGGCGCGGATCGCGAAGCATACAGGGTTAAGGGTGGAAGATTTGTGACGCGAACGGCCATCGTGGCTCGCCCACTTCTCGCAAAGGACGCGAGAAATGGGGCACCCAGATGTGGGCCACCCGCCGTTGCGATGATTGGGCATCGTGCGAATTCCTTCACGAGTTAGCGAGGAACTCGGGGCGGGGTCCTTCGACCGCTCAGGATGACAGAGCAAAAAGCTATGTATGCTGGGGGGGCGAGGGTTCGCTTCCATGGGCCATCCCATCTTGCTGTATGACGGAGTTTGCGGACTTTGCAATTACTTTGTCCAGTTTGTTTTGCGGCGCGATCGAGAAGGAGTATTTCGGTTTGCGTGGTTGCAGGGGGAGATGGCGCGACGCATTTTGGAACGGCATGGGGTGAGCTCGAGTCAGTTGGATACGCTTTATGTGGTGGTGAATTTTGAGAGTACGGAGGAGCGCTTGCTGGCGCGGTCGGACGCGGTGGGGTTTGTGTTCGGGCAATTTAGTTGGGCGTGGCGGGCGATTGGGGTTGTGCTGCGGATGGTACCGCGGTTTTTGCGCGATGCGGGCTATGATGCCGTGGCGCGAAATCGGTATCGGGTGTTTGGCCGGTCGGAAGTGTGCAGGGTTCCTGATGAGTTGGAGCGCGAGCGGTTTATCGAATAGGAGTAGTAGTAAAATGTCGCGGTAGCGAGGGCTGGTGTTTGGTTCCCACGGAATTAAAACCACCGAACTGCGCTCGGCGGACGGACGAATGCGTCCGTCCCTTCATGAGCGCCGATTAAAGTTACGGTCAAGGTGCGGCCACGCGATCATCGCTATCATTCTTCTAAACGAGGCTTTTTCTTATGTCCACAAAAGCGTTAGACGATTTGCAGGCGAGCAGCATTGATTCGATTTTGCAGGAGCAGCGGAGCTTTGAGCCTCCGGCGGAGTTTAGCAAGCAGGCGCACATCAAGAGCCTCGCGGAGTACGAGCGGATATATAAGGAATCGATTGATGATCCGGATAAGTTCTGGGGCGGAATTGCGAGCGAGCTGCACTGGTTTAAAAAGTGGGACAAGGTGCTGGAGTGGAATTGTCCGTGGGCGAAGTGGTTTGTGGGCGGGCAGATCAACCTTTCGTATAACTGCCTGGACCGACATGTGCAGACGGCGCGCAAAAATAAAGCCGCCATTATTTGGGAGAGCGAGCCGGGGGAAGTCCGCACGCTGACTTATCAGCAACTGCATCGCGAGGTGCAGAAATTTTCCAATGTTTTGAAATCGCTGGGAGTGAAGAAGGACGATCGCGTCGCGATTTACATGGGCATGACGCCGGAGTTGCCGATCGCCATGCTGGCGTGTGCGCGCATTGGCGCTCCGCACACGGTGATCTTCGGAGGATTTTCTTCGAACGCGTTGATCGACCGCATTCACGATTCGCAGGCCGCTGCTGTCATCACGCAGGATGGAAGTTACCGGCGCGGGGCTGAGGTGAAGCTCTTCCCTGCTGTCGAGGAGGCGTTGAAGTCGTGTCCGAGCGTGAAGAGCGTCATCGTATACAAGCGGACTGGGACCCAGATCAACATGCAGGCGGGGCGGGATCACTGGTGGCATGAGTTGATGGCGAAGGCTTCGGACGTTTGTCCGGCAGAGCCGCTGGATGCGGAGCATCCGCTCTACATTCTTTATACCTCGGGGACTACGGGAAAACCGAAGGGCGTGGTGCACACGACTGGCGGGTATTCGGTTGGGACTTATCTGACAACGAACTGGATCTTTGACCTGA
Organism: Acidobacteriota bacterium; assembly: GCA_013289765.1. Classification (GTDB taxonomy): domain Bacteria; phylum Acidobacteriota; class Terriglobia; order Terriglobales; family Acidobacteriaceae; genus Sulfotelmatobacter. The sequence goes on along the minus strand of JABCZI010000008.1, from coordinate 122,884 downwards.
AAGAAGAAGATACGTATTGGTGTACGGCCGACATTGGATGGGTCACGGGGCACAGCTACATTGTTTATGGTCCGCTGCAGAATGGCGCTACGAGCCTGATGTATGAGGGAGCACCGAATCATCCCGAGCCGGACCGGTTTTGGTCGATCATTGAGCGGCACAAAGTAAATATTTTCTATACGGCGCCGACGGCGATTCGGACTTTCGTGAAGTGGGGCAGCGAGTGGCCGAAGAAGCACGACATGAGCAGCTTGCGATTGCTGGGCACGGTGGGTGAGCCGATTAATCCGGAAGCATGGATGTGGTATCGCGAAGTGATTGGCGGAAATCGCTGTCCAATCACCGATACATGGTGGCAGACGGAGACAGGGCACATTATGATCGCGCCGATTCCCGGGGCGATTGCGACTAAGCCGGGGTCGGCGACGCGACCGTTTCCGGGAGTCGTGGCGGATATCGTGACCATGGATGGGCAGCCGGTGCCGCTGGGTTCGGGAGGATTTCTGGTGATCAAGCGTCCCTGGCCAGGAATGCTGCGGACGGTATATGGCGATCCAGATCGCTATGTGAAGAATTACTGGTCGCAGATTCCGGGAATGTATTTCACCGGCGACGGAGCGCGCAGAGATAAGGATGGATATTTCTGGATCATGGGGCGCGTCGACGACGTGCTGAACGTGAGCGGACACCGGCTGAGCACGATGGAAGTTGAGTCGGCGCTGGTGGCGCATGAGGCGGTGGCGGAAGCGGCGGTAGTGGGACGTCCGGACGAATTGAAGGGACAGGCAATTTCTGCTTTCGTCACGCTCGAGCACGGACGGAAGCCGACCAACGAGTTGAAAGAAGAATTGCGGAAATGGGTTGCGAAAGAAATTGGAGCACTTGCGAAGCCTGACGACATCCGTTTTACCGACACTCTTCCTAAAACCCGCAGCGGGAAAATTATGCGGCGGCTGCTTCGGGAACTCGCCAGCAGCGGTGATGTGAAGGGCGACACGACCACGCTGGAAGATTTTGGCGTGATCGCAAGATTGAAGGAGAGCGAGGAAGTATAGGACGCAGCACAGATGTGGGAGTAACCTCGGGTAAAAGCCCTAGTATGAATTTCGATGAGAAAAATCGACGTGCGGCCTTGACTCTGTCCGCTAGCGTACTATCATCGAAGTAACGCTCCTCCCTAGGGCAGGGGACAATCCAACCAATAATCTGTAACTGAAATGGAGGAAGTCCCCATGAAATTGAATGACAGCATTTCAACTTATGACGTTGCCGAAGCTCTACAGGGCGAGACCGGCAAATTTGAAGTAACCAGCCCCAACGGAGAACGCTATTTCGTTACGACCCAGCCCGGACACTCGATCATCAGTTTGGAGTGGGCCGGATCTGAGCCGAACCTGCAACCCTTCCTCGTGCGCAAAGTAGCTCAACCGATTGCCACGGAGGGTCGTTCCAAAAGATCCGCGGCTGCCTAGGATTTGTTGACAGCCCAAAAAGCAAGCCCGGCCCCGATCAGGCCGGGCTTTTAATTTTCTCCCGTACTGCACAATGGGCTTCCCGGTTAAGCGCTTCTTCAAGCAATCCGGTTCGCGTGTAATCAAACTGCGACTACGCTATTTTCCCAAGACTAACACTTCAAACTGCCCGTTTTCCGCCGCAGACAGGAACAGTTGATGCGTTTTGGGGTCCAGCGCCATAGTCTTGGCTTTCGGCAGAGTCTTGACCGTTTCGACCACGGAGTAGGTGTCGGGACTGTCCTGGCGGATGACCGTCACGGTGCCTTCGCCGTTGGAGTTGAAGATCAGCTTGGTTTCTTCGTCGTAGGCGGAAGCGTCGACGTGATCCCCGATTGGCACCGTAGTGATCACCTGACCGGTGTCAGCGTTCATGACAGCCATCACTTTGCTGCGGCAACCGAGGAATAGACGGCGGTTGGTGCGGTCGATGGCCATGCTCGAGGGCGCTTTGCAGGGAGCGGTCGGCCACCGCTGTTCCACCTTGAGATCGCGAGAGTTAATCTTGACGACCAGGCCTTCATCTTCCAGATTGTCGAAGACGAAGCCTCTACCGTCAGCCGCGGCGAACTCGGGACCGCCGCCCAAATCGATCGTGCCTGCAACTTTTCCCGTAGCGGCGTCGATTGCGGTTGCGCTGTTGCTGCCTCCATTGAAAGCGAAAACGCGGGAACTGTCGGGATCGTAGATGATGGCATCCGGCTTCTGACCGGTGGGCACATCGGCGATGGGCTTCAACGTCTTGAGGTCGAAGATCGTGACCGTCGAAGCCTGGCCGTTGCTCACAAATCCGCGCCCAAGTTCGGGGGCGATGGCGATTCCATGCACGCCCGGCGTTTTCGGAATGCTGCCGACGATGGCGCCCGAATCGAGGTCGAGCACTTCCACCTGAGTGCTGTGGGAAACATACAGACGGCGGGCCTCGACATCCACGCTGAGGTAGTCCCAACTCCCCTGGCCGGGAATCGGGATCTTCTTTGTGATCTGATAGTTTGCGGCCAGGGCCGATGTCACAAGAAATGCGAACAGAGAAACAGCTGCTACTTTTCTCAAGGTAACCTCCTGGATCTTTTAACACGCATCCGAAATGCCTCCGTGCGCCACAAGTTAGAACTCGAAGCGAAGCATGAACTGGATCTGTCTTGGCAAACCAGTACCCGTGTTTGGAGAAGCGGCGTTGTCGTTATTGTTGTTGAAATTGTTAGTGGTATCGATCAGGCCAAGGCTGCCAGCTGGTTGAAGTATCCAGTCATTGGGTATCGGGTTTCCCTGACTATTCGTTGCCTGGACGTAGTTGAAAGCCAAGTTGTTGGGATTTGGATCGCCGAACTGAACGTGATTGAAAATATTGAATACCTGCACTCCGAATTTCATGGATACGCGCTCTGTGATCTTGGTTTCCTTGGCAAGTGCCAGGTCGATCTGCCAAACGTTGAGCGCGCGGATTAGCCCGTTCGGTGCGCTTCCAAATCGGCTGACAAGGCCGCAGGAATTGATGCAATTCCCGCTGGCGTCGGCGACGCCGGTGGGATCGAGCGGGGGCGGGGCGAAAGCTGCGGGATTGATGGGAAGCGTGTGGCCCTGCACGCCTCCAGGCAGAAACAATGGAACTCCGGGAACAAGGTCGGGCCTCTGTGTAGTTTGATCATTCCCGTCCGGCAACTGGGTTGGAGAAATATTCATGGTGATCGTGAGGGGATGACCGGTATGCCAAATACCGATGCCGCTCAATTGCCAACCGCCGATGATCCAACCGAGCAGCCCGCCGCCACTTAGATAGGGCTTTCCCGGACCAAACGGCAGTTCGTAAACGGTATCTACCGTTACGTTGTGGCGCACATCGAAAATGCTGGGGCCTTTGTCGCAGGGTAGGCAGTTCACATTTTCCGGGCCGTTCGATTCGCCGCCACCCACCGAGCCATCATTGATGGAGTGCGCCCAGGTGTAACGGCTTTGAAACAACAGTCCCTTTGAAAAACGACGCTCCAGGCTAAGCATGAGAGCGTTATAGGTACTGGAGCCAATGTCGGATTTGTAGTCAATCGAACCGTAAGGGTCGCCGCCGGGATAATACTGATCCAGGGCGCGGGTGCAATTCCCGTTGGCATCCGGTTTGGTGATGCAGAAGTTGACTCCTCCGCGCGAGAATAAACGCACGCCGCGCGAACCAAGATACTGCGCCGAAGCAAGAAAGTTGGACGGCAACTCATGATCGACCGTCAAGCCCCAGGTCTCGACATACAGGTCGCGACGCCCCTGGCGCTGTAAGGCACGAGGCTGCTGGAGAACCGAAAAAGGAACGAGAGGATTGTTCCGCAAACCACTCAGGTCCGGATTCGTCTGCTGATAGACGGGCAGCAGCGGCGTGCCTGATCCAGTCGGATCAAGATGAACGAACGCCGTTTCTCTGTCGCTCTCGAGCCCCGCGTTCAAGTCATCGTTCTGGGCCGCGCCGTGATAAATTCCGAAGCCCGACCGAATTACAGTCTTGCCATGAAACATGCCCGGCGCCCAGGCAAAACTGACGCGAGGGTCGAAGTTCCTGTAGTTCGCGTTATACAGCGCGGGATTCTTCGGGCATGGAGGCGTGTTGATCGGAGTCGGAAACGGCCCATTCGTGGAGCCCGATCCGAGGCAGACTCCGTGGAATTGATTGAGGTCAAAGACAGTCGTCCGATTGTCCGCTTCGTGCGCTACGCCGTAATACTCCCAGCGCAATCCGAGGTTCAGAGTCAGAGTAGGAGTGACCTTCCATTCGTCCTGGAAGTACGGCATGTAGAAGGTGCGTCGCAACTTGTGACAGCACCAGGTCGACGTGTAGGAAATTCCGTAAAGATCGGCGCTCTCGAATCCTGGATTCTGCGGGCTGGCGCCGTCTTGGAACGAGAGAGTGTTGCCCGCGGTCAAACCCTGATTCAATCGAACCCGCCGAATCTCCATTCCCGTCTTGAAGGTATTGCGACCATGCACAAAGGTTAAGTTATCGACGATGCCGTAAGTAGTGCCTACTTCGTGATCCGCCTGGTTGTTGTTGATCGAGACCCAATCGTTAGTCTGGACGGAATAGGGCAACGGAGGCACCTGTGGATTGATGAATGGTGCGCGGTTTACGAAAATCTTGACTTCATTCACGACCTGAGGCGAAAAAGTGTTTTGAAGAGCAACATAATAACCGCCGGGATGATTGATCGTCTGAGTGAGATCGTACGGAAGAGAGCCGCTGCCGTTGGTGCCGCTTACCAAGCTGATATCTCGGCGCGCGCTGCCATATAACAGTGTCCTTTCATTGATCTTGTAGTCCATTCGGATGAGCCAAGTGTCTTCGTGAACGGTGGTTGGAGCAGGGGTCGTGAACAAATCAGCGTCAGGCAAATTGCTGACGGCAGGCCCGGCAAAAGCGCTGTCGGGATAGACATGCAGAGGGTTGCAGTTTCCGATCGATCCCGTGGATGCTCGCCAGGGGAAGGCCTGGAGGATGGAGCACATCTGCGGTGATCCACCTGGATTTCGGTTCACGTCTCCTCCAAGCAGAGTTGCTTGTGCGATCGCAGCAGTAGGCACCAAGAGCTGATTCGTCGTCGCTCCGTATTGGCGAAGGCCTTCGTAGTTTATAAAAAAGAATAGCTTGTCCTTCTTGACCGGACCACCGAGTGACATTCCGTATTGTCCGAAGCGGAAGGGAGGGATAGCGGGAAGGCCGAGAACATTGAAGTCATTGAAGTTCCGCGCATCGAATACTGAATTCCTCAGGTAGCCGAAGGCGGAGCCGTGCCACTCGTTGGTGCCGGACTTGGTGACCACATCGATCTGGCCGCCCGATTGGGTGCCGTATTCCGCGTCATACAAGGCGCTGTTAACCCGATATTCTTCGACTGCGTCTTGCGAAATCTGGAGGCGCGTTTGTGATTTTTGAGCTTGCTCCTGGATACCGCCGGCATCGACGCCATCAATCTGAAAGTTGTTGTCGTCCCGGGCGCGGCCGGCGAAGCGAATCGTGCGCTGATCGCCGCCGCCGTCATCCTGCGCAAACGGGGCGAGCAGCGTAAAGCTCGCCCAGTCGCGGCCGTTGTTGGGAAGATTCTCGATCTGGTTGGTAGTGATCACCGTGGACGCCTCGGCGGAACTCCGGTCCGAAGGCGCGGCGGTTGCCTTAACCTCAACCGTTTCAGTGATTGCGCCAACGACCAGCCCGATGTCCAATGTGCGTGTTTGGCCGACTTGTACGATGACGTCGGCGATGGTCTTAGTCTTGAAACCCGTTTCGCTCACGGTCACTTTATAACGGCCGACCGCCAGACCAGGGAAACGGTAGTAACCGTTGACATTGGTTGGCTGGTCCTGACTGAGTCCGGTGTCCACAGCCAGAACTTTTACTGCAGCTCCAGCGATCGTTCTGCCTGAGGGATCGGTTACGGTGCCTTCGAGCACGGCGCGATCGATTTGCGCAAACAGGGGCTGCGTTCCAAACGCGACCAGCAAAACGCTAACGCTAAAAATAAAGGTAATGACAGCAAAGAAATTTGGACTAAAGGGAAAACGCTTTGGCTTCATGACGTTAGCTCCTTACCTTGCAGTGTGCGTGGGATCGTCGGATGTGGCACTGGCTCCGGCGCAAGACAAGAATGCGGTAGGGCAAGAATGCGGGGGAGCAAACCAATCCTTCGGACAGAAAATGAACTGATTGGCCCTTATACAAAAACACGGTTACTGCAGGGTTAAAATCATATGAACGTTGTTTTACAGCGACGCGTGCGGCAGTCTCGCTCCGCTGTCCTGACGTTAGGCCGTGAGCGGAGCCAACAGTACAAGGCAGAATGCCATCAATATCGAAAAGGACAGCAATCCGCGCCGATGCTTGTTGGTTCAAAACGCAGTCAGCCACAAGGAGACTTTTGCGATGAAGGTAGTGTCCAGTCGGGTGTGTGGGTTACTTGCAGTGTTGACCCTGTCCGCTGTCTTTCCTCTATGTGCGCCGGTATGTGCGCAGCCTCCCGCGGAGGGCGTTGCCGACGCGGGTCCCGCCAGGACAACCGAACCCGTTGCCGATCCGGCTGCGGTAGTGAAGGCCGGTCATGCCCGGTTCACCGTGCTCACGCCGGAGCTCATCCGTATGGAGTGGGCTGCGGATGACACGTTCGAGGATCACCCCTCGTTTATTTTTCTGGATCGCAGGTTGCCTGTGCCGCAGTTTACGAAAAAACTGTCCGGTAAGACGGTCACTATCGATACCGGCAAGCTGAAACTGGTTTACAAGCCCAGCGCTAAGGACGCCGGCTTCACGGCCGCCAATCTGGCAATCACGCTCCAACTGGACGGCAAGGCCGTGATCTGGTGCCCCGGAATGCCGTCGTCCGGCAATCTTCAGGGAACGACGCGTACCTTGGATGGGGCGCTGGGCTCCGAGCACCTTAAAGAGCCCATCGGAGAGGGACTGATTTCACGGGACGGATGGGTTTTGGTGAATGACACCGCTCCGCTTTTTGATTCTTCTGATTTCAACTTCAGCCATGGCGATGCAACTACTCAGCCGTGGGTGTTGCCCCGCCCTTCGGGCACGCGACAGGATCTCTACTTCTTCGGCTACGGTCACGACTACAAACGCGCTCTCGGCGACTACGTACGCGTTGCCGGCCGCATCCCGCTGCCGCCGCGCTATGCATTCGGAGCCTGGTGGTCACGCTACTGGGCCTACAGTGATCAGGAGCTGCACGACCTCGTCACCGGCTTTCATCAGAACAGTGTTCCGTTCGATGTCTTCGTGATCGATATGGACTGGCACAAGACTTTTGGACGGCACTTCGAGATCGACGATGCCTCCGGCCATCGCAAAGGCTGGAGCGGCTATTCATGGGACCCCGCGCTCTTCCCCGATCCCAAGGACTTCTTGACCGAGTTGCACGACGAAGGTCTGAAGGTGACTCTCAATCTCCATCCCGCGAGCGGCGTGCAGCCCTGGGAAGACGCTTACCCGCAGTTCGCGCGCAACATGGGAATCGATCCGGCGACCCAGAAGTATGTCCCCTTTGACCTGACCGACCGCAAGTTTGCGAAGAACTATCTGGATCTGCTGCATCATCCACTGGAAGCACAAGGCGTCGACTTCTGGTGGCTTGACTGGCAGCAGGAAAACAATACCAAGGCTGCCGGAGTCAATCCTACCTGGTGGCTCAATTACATCCACTTCACCGACCAGGAGCACGAGGGCAAACGCCCGCTCCTCTTTCATCGCTGGGGTGGCCTCGGTAATCACCGTTACCAGATTGGTTTTTCCGGAGACACGATCTCCACTTGGGATTCCCTGGCCTTCCAACCGTGGTTCACCGCAACCGCTGCCAACGTCGGCTACGCTTATTGGTCGCACGATATCGGCGGTCACATGCCCGGCGTCATCGAGCCAGAGCTCTATGCGCGCTGGATCCAGTTCGGCACCTTCAGCCCAATTCTGCGCACGCACACTACCAAGAACGCTAATAGCGAACGTCGCATCTGGGCCTATCCCGAACCTTATAGCGACATCATGCGCGCCAGCTTCCAGCTTCGCTATGCGATGCAGCCGTACCTATATACGGAGGCCCGGCGCACCTTCGACACCGGAGTCGCCTTCTTGCGTCCTCTGTACTACGATTTCCCTGAGGCTTCCGAAGCCTACGCCGCGAAGAACGAATACATGTTCGGCGATAACTTACTCGTCGCACCCGTCGTCCATCCCGTCGATGCAGCGACCGGCCTTGCAACCGAACGCCTTTGGCTGCCCGCAGGCGATTGGATCGAGTGGTCAAGCGGCAAGCACTTCCATGGCCCGCTCGACCTTGATCGAAGTTACGCCATCGACCAGCTGCCTGTGTTCCTTAAGGTCGGCTCGATCCTACCCATGCAGCCACCTATGCTCTACACCGGCGAGCGCGCAGTCGATCCCCTGATTCTCTCAATCGCTCCCCTGGCGGACGGCCAAACCTCGCACTATACGGTCTATGAGGATTCCGGGCACGCTGAGGACTATCAGCGAAATGTTGGCACCGCGTGGACTGACGTTAGCGCCACACAATCCGGCGACGAACTCACCGTCACCGTCGCCCCGGTTCGCGGCGGATATCCGGGGATGCAACCGATGCGCGGATACGAAGTGCGCCTTCCAGCGGACTGGCCACCCGTCTCCGTCACGGCCAATGGAGTATCGCTGCAGTTCACTTTAGATACAAAGCAACCCGGCTGGCGCCTTGAGGGCAACACCCTGACCACTATTGTGCCCGTCGCACCTGCCGACGTGCACCAGTCGACCACGATCGTGGTGCGACGTGCGCCGGGCTCGCTCGCTTCCCGCAACCTGCTGGACGGTTTCGCCGGACGCATGCGGCGTCTCCGCGAAGCCTACGACACGCTCTCGGCAGACTATCCCACGACCAAGGCAGTTCCGGACGATGTCACGATGGCGATGCAGACGGGCGACCGTATTGGATATCACCCGGAAACCGCCCGCGTCGAGATCGAGGCCCTCGCCGGTCGATGCGCGGCGGCGCTCGCCGCCACGAAAGCTCCGCAAGGTGAAATTAAGGGGCCGGCATCCAACCCTTCTGCTTCTGCTTCCGCTTCCACGGTTACAGCAGATGCTGATCGGACCAAGGCGCACCAAGCTCGCTTGCAACGCGCCATCGCAAACCTGATTGATGCGCAGTGACCATATCAAAGGCAACCACTCAACCGACCGGTTTAACTGATGGCAAAAGTGATTGCACAGCTGCGGAAGCCGGTGAAAGGAATGGCTCCTCAGGTAGGATTCGAACCTACAACCCTTCGGTTAACAGCCGAATGCTCTGCCATTGAGCTACTGAGGAGTGTGGTGGAGCGCGCTTGACTGCGGCTCACGCAGCTATCATAACATCCCGCCGCAAGGTGTGAAAATGGTGTGCTTGGCTATTTAAAAGCTACGGCGGCGGGTTTGGTAGTCTGGCTAGTGATTAATTTTTGAGGTGGGGGATGGGTGGAGGTGGGCGTTTGATTTGGATTTTTGCATTCCTGTTTCTGATGGTGGCCGCGACATTCGCAGTGGATGATGCCAAGCCTGCTCCGCCTTCCGGGCCGCCTCGGGCGGAGCCGCGACCGCTGAAGGAAGATTTTCACGGGACGAAGATCGTTGATTCCTATCGCTGGCTGGAGGATGGGAACAGTCCCGACACGCAGAAGTGGGTTGCCGACGAAATGTCCTATACGCGGGCGCTGCTCGATCCCTTGCCGGGGCGTGATGCGATCCATAAGCGGCTTACCGAGCTATTAAGCATCGGCAGCATTGGCGTGCCGCACATTGCCGGAAAATATTATTTCTATACGCGGCGCGAAGGGATGCAGAATCAGCCGGTGCTCTATGTCCGCGAAGGCGTGGACGGAAAAGACCGTGTGCTGGTGGACGCGAATCAACTCGCGGCCGATGGCACGATCGCTCTCGATTGGTTCGAGCCTTCCGAGCACGGAAAATATCTTGCGTACGGAACTTCGCCAAGCGGTTCCGAGATGAGCACGCTGCACATCATCGAAACCAAAACCGGCAATCCCCTGCCCGACACGATTGAGCGCACGCGCGCTGCCAGCATTGCCTGGTTGCCCGACAACTCCGGATTTTATTACACCCGATATCCCAAGCCCGGCGACGTGCAACCGGGACAGGAAATGTACAACCGCCACGTGTTCTTTCACGAACTGGGAGACGATCCGGAGAAGGATCAACTCGTTTTTGGTGAGGGGCGCGATCCAGAAGACTGGCCGAGCGTGAGCCTCGACAACGATGGCCAACTGCTGCTGATCACGGTGTCGCAAGGCTGGATCAAGTCCGAACTGTTCCTGATGGATTTGAAGAAGGGCACGCCGCCCACCCGCATCACCACCGGCAAGAATTTTCTATATAGCGGCTCCGTCTACAACGGAAGGCTTTACATCGTCACCAATGAAGATGCTCCGCGCTACCGTATGTTCGTAACCGAAGCCGGGAATTACGAGCGCGACGATTGGAAGGAAATCATCCCGCAGACGGGCTCGGTATTGCAGGGCGCGGGGGTGTGGGGCGGAAAGATCTTTGCGCAGTACGAGCAGAATGCCAGCTCGCAACTTACGGTTTTTGACATCGCAGGAACAAAACTTAAGGATCTCCCCCTGCCCGCCATCGGAACGGTGTTTGCATCTTCAGGCAAGTGGAATCATGACGAAGTGTTTTACGGCTTCCAGTCTTTTACCTTCGCTCCCACAATTTACCGTTACGACCTGGAACGCGGCGCGGCGGCGGCGCTTTGGGCCAAGGTCGATGCGCCTTCCATCGATTCCTCCGCGTATGAAGTTAAACAGGAGTGGTATCACTCAAAAGATGGCACGCGCGTCCCCATGTTCGTGGTGCATAAGAAAGGATTGAAGAATGACGGGCAAAATCCTACGCTGCTCACGGCCTATGGCGGATTCAACGTCAGCGTGACGCCGGCGTTCAGCCGCACGGCTTATTTGTGGATGGAGCATGGCGGAATTTATGCCGTGGCCAACCTGCGCGGCGGCGCCGAGTTTGGCGAGGACTGGCACCGGGCCGGCATGCTCGACAAAAAACAGAACGTCTTTGACGACATGATCGCCGCAGCCGAACACTTGATCGCCGAAAAATATACGGACAAGAATCATCTGGCCATTCAGGGCGGATCGAATGGCGGGCTGCTGATGGGCGCGATGATTACGCAGCGTCCCGATCTGTTTCGCGCCGTGGTGTGTCAGGTGCCACTGCTCGATATGCTGCGCTATCAGAATTTCCAGATTGCCAAGCTGTGGATTCCGGAGTATGGCAGCGCCGACAATCCCGAGCAATTCAAATGGCTCTATGCATATTCTCCGTATCACCACGTGAAGGCGGGAACGGAATATCCGGCGGTGCTATTTACAACGGGGGATTTTGATACGCGGGTCGATCCCATGCACGCAAAAAAGATGGCCGCCTTGATGCAGAGTTCGGCTGCGAATGGCAAGAGTAAAGAGCGTCCGATCTTGCTGAGGATTGAATCGAAGGCGGGGCACGGCGCGGGGAAACCGGTGACGAAGCAGATTGAGGAATTTACCGACGTGTATGCGTTTTTGTTTTGGCAGTTGGGGGTGAGGCCTTAGGATCTAGAGGTTTAGGTTGGCGGCCCAGCCTGGCGGCGCGTTCAACCACTGATTTTCGGCGGCGCTGAGAATCCCAATCAGGCGATATCCTTCTTCGGTGGAGTTATCGAACAAGATGGTGTGGTCTGCGCGTTTTATTGCGATTGGCAGGTTCTTGAAACTCCTTACGTAGCGCCGACGGACGTCATCTTCCGGGACATCGTGACCGCCCGCCAGGACCCGATTTCTGATTCGTGCCAGATTGATCTCGACGTTCTCGGTCCCGATGTAAACCAACACGATCTCGAAGCCGCGAGTTCGAGCTTCGAGCATCATCCGCAAGTAATTCTTCCCAGCCAGAGTGGTTTCAATGGCGAAGCTTTTGGCTTTTCTTAGATTTTCGTTCGCAGACTTCAGAACTTGTCGCGCGCCAGCAACGGGAAATGCTGACGTTGAGCTTGACTGGAGCGTGTTTCCAATTGTGTCGGGATCGAGGACCGGAATCTCTCGGAACGGCCCTGAGTTCCAGCGGGTCAGGGTGGTCTTGCCGGAGCCGTTGGCTCCAGCAACGAATGTAAGCGTGGGACGCTTCAACGAGACGACTGGCTTGACGATGGAATCTGCTTTCGTTGCCGCTCGGCAAGAATTTCGTTCAAACGCTTTTTTTCAATCGCCAGGCCAGCACGGGCATCCCGGGCCATTTTCTGCGCGATCTCCAGCCACTTTCCAGCCATGTTGAAAGGATACTCCATTAACCGCTAAGAGCAAGAGTCTTCGGTGCTATAACCAATCGGACAGATACGGTGCAGGTCTTAGGGGCTAAATTGGCACGTTAATACGCGCGGCGCCCCGATACTCAAGAAGATGTGTTCTCATAAAGTAGAAAGCAGTGGCGCGTTTCCATAGAGCGAGGAGGAGCTTGCCATGGCGAGAGCAAAGGATGGGCTTAAAGAACGACTGGAGCGCTACCGGCAGATCAAGATCAGCGTGGTTGGGAGAAAGTCGAAGCGGAAGATCTCGATGCCGGTGTGGTTTGTGCTGGAGGGCGAGACGCTTTATCTACTCCCGGTAGCGGGGTCGAAGACGCAGTGGTACAAGAATCTCGTCGTAAATCCTGCGATTGGCATTGATGCGCGAGGAGTGAATGCGGAATTTCAAGCCGTGCCGATAACGGGCCCGAAGGCGGTGAAGTCTGTGGTCGATAAATTCCGCGAGAAGTACGGAGGAGCAGATGTGAAGAAGTATTATTCGGAGTCTGATGTCGCGGTGTTAGTCAAGCTCAAATAGCAGCGTGCTAAAGTCCAACGCTTGTTTTGGACCGCTTGTTTTGCGTCCGCAAAAAAGCTCGTCGCAATCGTGTCAAGTCTACTTTCGTAGGTATGCCAACGTCCTCGAAAGTAGACGTTTTTCATCGCCGTAACCTGTTGTATCCATTGAGGCGCCTTAAGGCGCACACGCCGATTCAACAACTTACGCCAGAATTTTTTGTGATTTTAAAATGTTCCCGCCGGAACACTTCGACGGATCTGCGAGCGCCTCTCTTCGGAAAAAAAGCAGGCGAGGGCGCGCGCTCCACATCATTCAAGTCACACTCAGTCCGCGGCCATCTCCTGCACCTGCGGCTCGATTGAAAGTTGCGAGGCTGTCGATCCCCGGAGCTCCGCTTCCATAGCCGCGAGTTGCGTTTCGATGTTGTCGGCTGCTTTACGTTTGCGGATCACTTCTTCGCGATAGCGCCGCAGGAAGTAGTCGATGGTCTCAACGCGAATTTTGATCGAGCCCGAGGGCTTGTTCTCGTCGAGATCCTTGAAGCAGAAGTAGGGCGTGCCCGACTGCTCGATGATTCCTTCGATCACGCCATAGATGGGCGCATCGTGGCCGCACTTGAAGCTGGAAATCTCAAGCGCCACCAGGTTCGGATGTCGCGCGGTGAATTTTGCAGCCCACACTTTGTGATTCGTGCTGCACGAGTAGGAATTTTTCCAGGCATCGGTGATGTCGAGCGGATGAGTGATCACGCCGGCGCGGACCTCGTCGCCGAAGAGCCGCTCAAGCATGTCTTCGTCCAAGGGCAGCGTGTTCTGCGAGAAGATGGGATACCCGAGTTTCTGAAACTCTTCCATGATCTCGTGATTCAAGCCGGGATCGTGATGGTAGGGCCGGCCCAGCATGACGATGCCGATGCGGTCCTCGCGTTCAAGTTGGTCGAGAACCTCGCGGGCGCGGCCGCGGATGCTGCTTTCGTAATTTTCGAGCGCTTTGTAGCCGACTTCGATCGCGCGGTCGTTCTCTTCCTGCGAGAGGCCGAGAAGTGGCTGCCACGCTTGCAACATTTGGTGAGCGAAGAGCTTGCGATCGGCAAAGTTTAGAACGGGATCAAGGTACTTCACGTTGTGCTCGGCGAAGACATCGTTCTCTTTGGTGAATGCGGCCTTCACGGTTTCCGGCGTTGCGGTCACGGTCGGGCAGGCGTTCGCTCCTACGATCTTCACGAGAGGTGAAGTGAGCACGTCATACATGGGAAAGAAAATTACGTTCAGCGGCTTCTTGCGATGCTTCTCTTGAATGAGGTTGTAGACGTGCGAAATCCCAATTTTCGCGGGGAAGCAGGGGTCGATAGCGCCACGACTGGCGCCGGCGCGATAAAGATCGGAACTGGTGTAGTCGGAATAAATAATGTTCTCCGGCTGCACGCCCAGGCTTTCGAGATATCCGTTGAAGAGGGGTGCGTAGGTGTAGATGTTGAGCACGCGGGGAATACCGACGCGAAGTTTCTTCCGGCTCTCCATTAGCGCAATGCGTTCTTTGTTCTTGGCGGACTTGTTCCAGAATGTTGCGGCTGGAATGGGGTCGGCGACGCTCTTCGCATTGATTGGACGAAAGACCTCATGGGCAGCAAAGTCGACGAAGTTAGGATACTTGTCTTTGATCTCGTCGATGCCAGCCTTGATGTCCTTCATGTCGTTGACGTCTTCGACCAGGCCTTTCTCGCAGGTTGCGATGATCAGCCGTTGTTCGCCATGCATCAAGGGAACCTTGGTGACTTTCTCAACGGGAATAATGCTCATCTCATCTTTCGGAGCAGTTCTGATATCGATGAAGGTGCGCAGGCAGTTGTTCTTGCAGAAATTGCAACGCGTACTTTCGTTGCGCGTAGTGCGGTACTGGATTTTTCGAACGGCATCCAATCCGACAAAGGTAGTTTGCAGGCCATTGCGCCACAGGCGCAGAGATTCCGCCGCGGCGCCGATCGCGCCGGACTCACCGCAGAATTCGTGCACGATGATCTCTGGTTTCCTGCCAGCGGCGCGGAAGCTGTTGTGGATGAAATCCACTTCGGCTTTCACCACGGCCATATTGTTCTGCGTGCCGCCCTGCAGCACAAAGCGTGTGCCTAAGGCGGCGAGGTTGGGAATGCTGGCGACATAGAGGAATACATTCTTGGGCAGAACGGCGGCGAGGCCCGCAAGGATTTCCTCTGCGCGCCAGCCTTGACGCTGGAAGTTGACGATGTCCGATTGCATGAACACGGCGCAGCCGTAACCGAAGACTGGCATCGATTGCGCTGAGAAAGCCAGATCGGCATATTGTTCCACGCCCAAGCCAAAGCCTTCCGCGGTCGATTGCAGAAAGTAGCCATTGCCCGCTGAGCACTGCGTGTTCAGTTTGAAATCTTTCACGCGGCCATTGTGCAGGATGATGATTTTGATATCCTGCCCGCCCACGTCGACGATGACGTGCGGATCTTCATAGAACTTTAGCGCGGACTCAGTGTGAGCCACGGTTTCCACCAGTGCCACGTCCGCGTGCAGGACGTCCTTCAAAATATCTTTGGCGTAGCCGGTGGTGGCTACTCCCAGCACTTCGAGCTTGGCATTCTGCGCCTCGACTTGTCCGCGCAGGTTTTCGAACATCTCAATCGTGTCCTGGATTGGGTTGCCGTTGGAGAGTTGGTACGCTTTGCAGAGGATGTCTCCACGATCATCCAGGAGAACTGCCTTGGTGGAAGTCGATCCGCCGTCGATGCCGATAAAACCGCCAACGGTCTGGCCTTTCTGGAATGTCGCCGGGATAAATTTCTTTCGGCGATATGCTTCCTTAAAACCGTCGAGCTCTCCATCTTTCGAAACTAAACCTTTGGCACCGGATTTCGCTTTCTCTTCCTGTCGGCCGAACTCGATGTAATACACCAGCTTTTCGTAACCCTGATAGCATCCGACGCAATCGTCTTCGCTCTTGCCGAACTCGATCGCGCCTAGCGCCGCGAAGTACTGCGCGTTGTTCGGAACTTTGATTAGATCTTCGGGCTTAGCGCCGTCCGGGACAGCGACTTTGCGCTCCTGCCACATGCGGGGAATGTTGGCCTGCCACGCTTCGCGCATGCCCTTGATAAAGCTGTTAGGGCCGCCCAGCAATAAAACATGAGGACGCAGCGTATGGCCGCGAGTCAGCACACTTAGATTTTGGAGCACGATCGCTTCGAAAAGCGAAGCCATCAATTCATCCGGAGGCGTGCCGACTTTCTGCAGGCTGTTGATATCGGTCTCGGCGAAGACGCCGCACTTGCCGGCGACTTTATGCAGCTTGATTCCGCGGTAGCCCTGCACAGCAAGCTCGGCTACCGGAATCTTCAGCTTGGCGTTGATTTTGTCGATGACCGCGCCAGTGCCTCCCGCGCACTTATCGTTCATCGAAGGAATCTTTTTCTTGCGTCCCGTATCGTCATCATCTTTGAAGACGATGATCTTTGCGTCCTGTCCGCCCAACTCAATCACCGAATACACTTCGGGATGGAGCTTCTCGACCGCCAATGACACGGCCGTAACTTCCTGCACAAACTTTGCGCCAATCTGCTCGGCAATCCCGCCGCCGCCGGATCCGGTCATGAACATGCGCGTGTTGTGCCGGTTGATTCCGACTTCGGCGTCCATGCGGCGCAGAAATTCAAGAGTCTTCTCCGGTTGCTTCGTCTCGTGCCGTTGATAGTCCTGCCAGAGGATCTGGTCCGTCGCCGCGTCAACCACGGTGGCCTTTACGGTGGTGGAACCGACGTCGAGGCCCACGAGGAATTTCGTATGATGATCGTGGGGTTTTTGATACGGCGCCGCGGCGATGTTCACCAGCTGAGGCGGCTTAGGATCTTGTGCAAGATGGTCGTGCATTGAATTCTCCGATCAGGTTCCTGCGAGAAATAAGCGTCCGGCATCGCCACATGTTGCGCTACCGGCCGGATAGGTTAAGCAGCGTTGGGAAGCGCAATCCCCCGCACGCGTGCACGGCGCCAGGGCCGGCCGCTTTTGTCTTTGTTCATGCGATCATTTACATGCAGGATGAACTGCGCGGCCGTACCCGCAATCCCGTCGCGATGGGGCACGTGATAGAACGGCCGCTTCAATTCGGGATGGTCGAAGATATACTCGCGAATTTCGTCAAGACTCTTGCCGGTAGACTTCAGGCATTGTTCGAACTCTGTCTTGGCTTTTACCTTGGCCTCGCCTAAAGCCATTTGCACGCGGCTGTGCGCGTTGACCTCGCCCTCGCCCGAGGTTTCGACGGGAAGGAAGATCATGTCTTTGAATTTGTTGATGACAGCCGATTGAACTCCATCGGACTGCGACGAAGGCATGCAGCCAAACGGCTTCAGCGCCAAGACCATGTGGCATAGACGGTGAACGGTGTAGTAGACATTTTTTCCGACTTCAAGATGCCCTTCTCCGCCACGCGCAAACTGGTTGTAGAAGGGATGAGCCATCTCAGCCAGCTCAGTTTGCGGCACGAGGTGATGAGTAATCCCGCCAAGGTTTTTGATGGTGCGGTGATACAGGCCGTTCCACATCCATTCGCCGATGCTCAGACCGATCAACTTCTTGCGTAGTCCCATGTCATTGGCCAAATGCTTTTTTAATTCCCACCATTCCGGATTTCGGTGCGGACGATTGGCGGGCCACTTGGCTTTGGCATGCGCCTTTGCCTGATACATCAGGTACGCGACCCAGGTAGCAATGGGCTCGACCAGAACCTGTGCGCCTTCGCGCTCAAGAAAGTCGAACATATGGAAGTTACCGTCGCCCTCGGTGATCTGCGCCCAGAATTCGCCTGTGATCTTGACTACCGGCTTCACCTTCGTGCGGTCCACTTCAATGGCGTCCATCTTTTCTCGGGCGGCGGCCAGAGCGGACAGATAATCTTTTCCACGCAGATGCTCGTTCATCTTGCCAAAGACATTGAAAGTGTTTCGTAGAATTTTGTTGCTCTTGAACTTTGGCTTGGCCCAGTTTGGAGCCAGTTCTTCGATTTCGAACGAATCCCGATTCCTGAGATCTTCGCAGAGCCCATCCACCGTTTCACGAAAGACGCGATCCGTCTCGCCCTTTTTCTTTTCGAAAGGACGAATTTGATAGATCATGTCATTGAAGACATCGCCCAGGTGCATGGCGTTGAGCATGCCGAATCCGAAGTCGACGGTGAACTTCAATCCCGGCTCGCCCGAAGCGGCCTTGATTCCGTCACTGTCTTTGAACAGCAGGACACGGAAGCCGTCGAAGCCGGCGTTCTTCAGGGCGAAGCGATACTCAGCCTCATACATGCCGAAGCGGCAGGGACCGCAGGAGCCAGCGGTGAAGAAAACATAGTTGTCGAGAATGTCCTTGCGGGGAATGCCTTCCTTCTCGAGGAACTGCAGATACTGCACCAGATTCCCCACGGTGAAATATGTGGGATTGCACTGGCCATTGTTGCCGTATTCCTTGCCCTTCTGGAACGCGGGCACATCGGGCACGGGCAGCTTTTCGCAGCGATATCCGCAGCCTTGGAATACGGCGCGAATCAGATCCTCGTGCTTCCAGGTGAAGCCGCCGAAAAGTATCGTGACGCGGCTGCGCTCTTCCGCGGTGAAGGCTCGCTCGATCGGACGATGAAAGTGCGCGGGCTGATCAAGGCCGGCGATTTTACGAAGACGCATGCGCTCTGCTTCGAGGCGCTGCTTGATTTCCGAATCATTTTCAATCTGTACGAAATTCGTCGCCATAAGATCCTCCGGCAGTGGGTTGAATGTTGAGAGTGGTGGCTCCAAACACGGGAGCGAGAACGTGAAGAAGTCGCCGGTTTGGCAGCCGGCGAGCGATGCTCACAGAAGGCACAGCGCAGCGGAGAGCGGGATGTGAAGACATCCGCGTTACTACAGATTTTCTAGCGAACTTCATCCGAACTCCAAAATCGGGCTAGGAGGTTCGAAGGATTACACCGGCGGAACTACATCGAAGAAGTCCCGTGGGCGCCGGACTAAGCAAAATGATCGCGTTGGGATGCAGACAACTCAAGAAGCAGTTGTCTGCGGATTTATAAATTCCCCTCCGCTGACGAAGCGAGGCTGATCTTGCGGCTTTTTTATCAGAAATTCTTTTACGGCACAAGCCCGAGCGAACATATTTTCTGTACTCCATATTGGATTTTCCTTCGTTTCGCTTTCCCTTTTCCTTTTCTTTGCCCTGTTCAATCCTCGAAGCTGCGCACTCCGCCCTGAAATTTGTTCCTGGCATTGGCCCATAACCACTTGATCACTCGGGCGTCGTTGTAGCAGTACGCCAAGTTATGGTTCAAAGTTGAGAAACAATGCTGCTGGCAGGTTGACTTCATGGCAGATAGTTGACCCTGATCGAATTTGGGTTGGTCGATGTTGCCCCAGTCGAAGGTCGCTCCATACATGGGGAAGCACGGAGCGACGGTGCCGTCGGTGCGGATGATCACATTGTTCTGGCCGGCGCGGCAATTCCATGCGGCAAAACGCAGCTCGCCATTTTCTTCCTGAACAATGCCGGGCATGGAGGCGAGCAGTTCTGCCTGGTGCCCATTACCCTTGGTGCCGTCGCCGTTCCAGCCATACTCCCTGAGATCGAGTCCCGAAGACATGCGGATGAAAGCTTTTATCTCACGCAGGCGTTGCACGGAGTTCACCATCTGATAGCCGGCCTTATTTTTCTCCACCAGCCAATCGACGAGAGAATCGATCTCGCGCCAATCCTCCGGGCGAATGTAAGTCGGGTTGTCGTACAGATGTTTGAAGTGGTCGTCCTGCTCGAGCATCGGAGTTTCATTGATGTGATAGTCGGTGGCGATGCGATGGTCGTGGGCGTATTCGGTGAGCTTTCTAACGTCCTGAAGGTTGTTGCGGCAGATGTTGATGTTGAAGAAGACGAGATAGCGATGCGCATACTGCTTTCGTAGAATGTGTTCCAGATTTTCTTGCGAGGGAACCAGAGCTTTAGGCAGGCTGGGCTGGAGATCCCAAGAGTCCAGAGCGAAGTTGAATACTGCTACGCCGGCGTCGCCCAGGCGGTCGGCAACATCGGGGCGCAGCAAACGTCCGTTGGTGGCAATGTAGACCCAGAAGCCTTTCTTAGCGGCGTAGTAGACCACTTTGTGAATGAAGTCGGGGCGCAGGAGAGGCTCGCCACCCATCAGCGCGAGCACGCGGCAGCCGTTGTCGTGGAGCCAGTCAATGGAGCGGCGAGCCACATCCTCGGTCATGCCCTTGACCTTATTGTTATAGGACCAACAATACCAGCAGTCGAGATTGCATTTGTACTCGACAAAAAGGTAGGCAGTAATGGGGTGGAATTCTCCGGGAAGAACTCGCGAGCGAACGTAGGGCCCGAGCCATCCGCGAGAATAGCGGAAGACATCTTTCGGGCCCCATTTTCGCTTCTCTGGGGGGGACTCGGGGCCGGGATCGCTGAGGCGCTCCGGGAATTGCGGAAAAATCGGCACCGGAAGTTCGAGGCCCATGGCTTGCGCCGGCGCGGGAGGGCGCTGGTTGGAATTCATTAAGAGGTCGTGGATTGCTACGTCGATGCGGAATTTGGCGGCTGTTGCCATCGCACTCGCCTTTCATTCGCCCTCGTGGCTGGGGGCTTCCGGCGCACAAGGCTTTCATCTGGTGGGAGCTAGAGGCATGAGAAGTGCCAAAGTGATGTCGCGGGAATCCGAGGTCGAAGTGGTTGAACGGAAAAGCAGATTGCAGGGAGGCAAGTGTGCGCTAACGGACGGAGTTGTCGAATGTGTCGAGAGGTTTCTTTGACAAGTGTCGAAAGTTCGACACTTGTGGTCCATTATCTGGTGCTGACGTTATAAAACTGGTGCTAACGTTATAAAAGAAGAGGAGATAATCGAATACATACCATGCCGCAATTCGACGTGACGATCGCCGGTGAGTTGCATCTGGATTTGATTCTGTACGGGCTGCCAGCCGAACTCCCGCCGGAGCGGGAACTTCTGGCCAGCGACATGACGGTTTCGTTGGGCGGATCCTCCGCCATTGTCGCGCACAACCTGGCAATGCTGGGCGCTCGGGTAGGTTTTATTTCGCGCGTCGGGGATGATTCCATGGGTCAGATTGCCCTGGAACAAATGGCGGCATCGGGGGCAGATGTCTCGCGCGTGCAACGATCGACGGATGGAACTGCGACCGGGATGTCAGTGATTTTGGGCCGTGATACCTGGCGGAACATCGTTACTTACCTGGGGACAATTTCCAGGGTGGGCTTTGAGGATCTGGATTTCGATTATCTGGCGTCATCGCGGCATTTTCACTTGTCGTCGTTTTACCTGCAAAGCACGCTACAGGCGCGCGTTCCGGAAGTTTTGCGAAGATTGAAGGAGGCGGGGCTCACGATATCGATGGATACCAACGACGATCCGGAAGATCGATGGCAGGGTGGATTGCGGGAGGCTCTGCGATACGTGGATGTATTCCTGCCGAATGAGAGAGAGGCCTCTCGAATCACGGGAGCGGAAGATTTGGAAGAGGCTGCCAGGCTGCTGGCTGAGATCGTTCCGCTGGTGGTGGTTAAGAGAGGGGCATCCGGGGCGATGGCGCGGAGAGGCACCGAGCGCTTCGAGGCGTCTCCGGTGAGAGTGAACCCAATCGACGCTGTGGGAGCAGGAGACAGTTTTGATGCGGGATTCATTTCGCAATACATTCAGGGCGCCGATGTCGAAAGCTGTCTGGCTTATGGAAATCTTGCGGGAGCATTATCGACTACCCGGCGAGGAGGGACTGAGGCGTTCCGAGACCGGGAGCATCGGGAGCGATTTTTTCGGGATAACAGTGTGACGCCAGCGGGTTCAGCCCGGGGCTTGTGAGACTGGTCATCGAGGCTCATACGACTTTGAAAATAGCTACTGATTCTATTTTTGGACATCCATGCGTTTTGGCATGTTTAGAAAGCAATGCAGGACATGCCAGAATTGCTGGCGATTTAAGCCGAGGCCGATCGAGTGGGAGGCGCCTGGCAGAATCACGAACTCGCGGTCCTGTACGGGAAGCTTGCGGAAGAAGTTGAGTAGATCTTCTTCTGTTGCGATGCCGTCATATTCTCCGCGCACGATCAGCACCGGCGACAGAACCTTCAAGGGATCGACGAGTGGAAGACGCGTGGTCATGTCCAGATAGGTTCCGGTGGGAACGGAGTCGCCAAATTTTAATTCCGCATCGGCCATGGCTTCGGCAACCGCGGGGTCCGAAGTTCCCGCCTTGTCTCGAGTGAAAATGCTGCGAACCATGTCTCGATTGCGCGGACGGCGGTTGTGGGTGCGATAGAAGTCGAGATTCTCGGAACGCTTTGCGAGCGTGGATGAACCTTGGCCCGTCCATGTGAATGAGCCGAGAGCCAGGCGGTCGACATGATCAGGCGCGGCCATGGCGAAGGCGCCGGCTCGCAGCGCACCGCTCGACTCTCCATAGAGATGAAAGCGGGTCTGACGCGTCTCGCGCATGATCACTTCGGAAGCTAGTTTTAAATCTTCTACTCCGGAGGCAATGTCCGAATTGCCGGGGCCGATCGAAGATTTGCCGTAGCCTTCGAAGTCCATGGTCCAGACATCGAAGCCGTACTCGGCGAACTTATCCATGACGGAGTAATCGTCATGGCCAGGGACGGTAAGATCGAAAGTCGGTCTGGCTGAGACGGACGAACCGTGCGCCAGAAAAAGAATGGGCTTTGCTGGCTCGCCGGATTTTGGCGCGCCCAGCCGCTTGCGAAAGATATAGAGGGAGAGCTCGCCTTTCTTGGCCCAGTATTCGCCGCTCCAGATTTTTTCGTTAGTTCTGTTATTTGCGGGGTTCGGCGCGTGCTCTTGCGCAAGCGCAAAACGGGCGGAGGAGATCGCTGCAAGACCAGTGGCGAGCGCTGGGGCGGCTTGCGTTAAAAGAGCGCGGCGTGAAATTGTCTTTTTCGAATTCATACGTGGGTCTCACTTTATTGATCTGCCGGCCAGTTTATTTATGCGCGCTTTGTTTATGCGCGATGCGGCCGGATCATGCCAGGTTTCGCTGCAATGTCTCGCGGTCAAGTTCATGCTCCCAACGAGCCACGACGAGTGTGGCAACTCCGTTGCCGATCATATTAACCAACGCGCGGAACATACTCATGAAACGGTCGATGCCAAGAATCAGAGCCATGCCGGCAACCGGGATGCCCGGAATTACCATAAGCGTTCCCACGAGTGCGATAAAAGCCGCGCCCTGCACGCCGCTCGCGCCCTTTGAGGTAAGAACTGCCACACCTAAAATTGTGAGTTGTTGGGTCAGGCTCAAGTGAATGTTCGTGGCTTGCGCAACAAAGAGTGCGGCCAGGGTCATATAGATGCTGGTGCCGTCGGTGTTGAAAGTGTATCCGGTGGGCACCACAAGACCGACGAGCGATTTCGAGCAACCCAGCCTTTCCAATTTTTCCATCAGGGTGGGCAGCGCGGTCTCCGACGAACTAGTAGCCAGCACTACGAGGATTTCTTCTTTTAGATAGACCAACAATTTGACGATGTTGAATCCGGCAACGCGGGCCACTCCTCCCATCACGATTAGAACGAAAAGAATGCAGGTTATATAAAAGGTCCCAATCAGCTTGGCCAATGGACCGAGCGAAGCGATGCCGTATTTTCCCACGGTGAAAGCCATCGCCCCGAAGGCGCCGATGGGAGCAAATTTCATCACGATTCCCACAACTCGAAATACGGCTTGCATCAAGGCCTCGATCAGATCCAACAGCGGCTTGCACCGCCGGCCCATGGCTGACATCGCGAACCCGAACAGGAGAGCCACGAAGAGAACTTCGAGGATGTCGCCTTTGGCGAAGGCATCCACCACAGTGGTGGGAATGATGTGCATCAGGAAATCGGTGAGACTTTGGGCCTTGGCCTGACCGGCGTAGGCGGAAACTTCATGTGCGTCGAGAGTGGCGGGATTGGCGTTGAAGCCCCGGCCCGTCTGAACCAGATTTCCCACCACCAACCCGACCACCAGCGCCAGCGTGGAAACAATTTCGAAATACAAGAGCGCCTTGCCGCCGACGCGTCCAACCTTGCGCATGTCCTCCATGCCAGCAATGCCGGAAACCACGGTGCAAAAAATAACCAGCGTGATCACCATCGAGATCAGCCGGATGAAGGCGTCCCCAAGAGGCTTCATGGCGATTGCGCGAGTCGGACTGAAATGGCCGAACGCTACTGCCAGCACCATGGCCACCAGCACCTGGAACCACAAGCTGGCATAAAACGGCTTGCCTCTGGAGTCGGTTGGTGGCGGCGGAAGAGAGGCGGAAGATGGTTCGGTGTAATTTTCAGTGGTCATTTTCAGTGGTAAAGCGATCCCTCAAAAAGGTCCGGTTTGCGCGTGGATTCCAAGTAAATTTGTTCCGCCCTAGAAAAATTGACGCCATTTAAAAAGGTCGGGGCGATAAGATGCGAGATCCGCATATTCGACGAATTCCAGGAAGTTCCCTTCCGGATCTTTCGCAAAGATAGCGGTGATGCCCTTGCGAATCTCGACCGGATCTTTACTCATCACCTCGACTCCAAACTTTTTCAACCGCAGCGCGACTTCCTGGACCTGAGCGATGACAAAGGTGATATAGGTAATGCCCTGCCGTTCAAAAACCCATTCGGGGACCGGATTCTGCTGGAGGACAGTTTGCTTGGGTTGAATCAGCTTTATTCTTTCTCCGTACGGGGTTTGCAGGCGAATGATCCTAAAGCCGTGCGGTCCAGTTCCAAACTCAGCGCTCATCTCCGGGGACGCTTCCGCGTCGGTTGCAAACTTGAGTCCCACAACCTCTGTATAAAACTGGAGCATGCGGTCGATATCAATGCACACGATGCCCGGCTCCAGAGGAGCGACCATTTTTAGAGACCAGGGTTGTTCAGGGCGATTGTTCATATGCTTTCTTCAAAGCTAAGCGGCTGGCGCGTCATGGTAAAACAAATCAGGGCTGAGGCGAATAACAAAAATCCCGCCAAATAAAACGCAAGGTCGAAAGAGCCGGTCCATTTCACGATGTATCCCGTTGCAATGGGCACGAGAGATCCGAAGATGTTTCCGCCCAGCATGAGGAAACCCATCGCTACGCCGACCATTTCAGGGTTCCAAACCAAATCGTTGGTGAGGGTAATGTTCAACGAGAGGGCGCTAGAGATGCATGCCAGCGAGATTGAAATCAGCAGTAGCAAGAGTAATTCGTTCGCCACCACGTTGATCAATAGGACCGTGCAAGACAACAAGATGAAAACAATCAGCAACGTGCGGCGCTTGCCTTGCCTGATGGATTCGCGGGTGAGAACGGCATCACTGAGTTTTCCGATTAGCAATCCCAAGATCACTGCCACGACATAGGGAATGGAAGTAAACCAGCTGGCTTTCACTAAAGACATGTGGCGCGATTGCACGAGATAGGAAGGCAGCCAAAAAAGAAACAGCAGCATGGTGTAGGCGCAGCAGCCCTGAGTAAGGAACAGTCCCCACATCGTCCTGCGGCCCATGAGGCGAAGCAGGGTGCCCTCAGGCGGCGTAACTTTTGCCCGGGAATCTGTTTGAGCAAGAATGTATTTTCGTTCTTCCTCCGGCAGCCAGGAGCAGTCGGAGGGAGGGCGAAAGAATTTCAACCACAAAATCACCCAGACAAATCCCAGAGAGCCGGTGATCATGAATGAGACTCGCCATCCCTCTTTCAGCAGCAGCCATGCCACGAGAGGCGCGGAGAATGCAGGGCCCGCGAAACTTCCGGCATTGAAAATGGCGGTAGCAAGCCCGCGTTCTTTCGCGGGAAACCACTGGCGGATAACTTTTCCAGAAGTCGGGAAGGAAGCCGCTTCGCCGGCGCCCAGTGCCAACCGCGTCGCAAGCATGCTTCCGAAAGTTGCGGCTACGCCGGTGAGCATTCCCGCCACCGACCAGATGGCGACCGATAATCCGTTCACCATGCGAGTGCTGGCTCGATCGGCGAGCCATCCCCACAGCAAAAGAAAAAGGCAATAGGTCCATTGATAGGAAGAAAAAAGCAGACCCATCTTGCCTGCATCCCACCTGAAATCGCGAGCGATTGCGGGCGCGGCCACCGATAAGTTAATTCGGTGCATGAAATTAATAAAGAGGTTAAGAAACAACAGGGCGGCGATAAATAAGCGCTTCCCCGACCACAGGGAACCGCCTTCGACGATTGCGGCTTGGTCCGCGGGCGAAGCTGCAACGTCCATGATCGGTCCTGTTGTCATAGGCTCTCGACGAGTTCCGGACTGCTCCTCATGCCTCGCTTTGCGAGAGGTTGAGAGGGGAATGCCGGACAATAGGAGCGAGACCATGAACCGACGATTGCCGGTTTCCCCTCATCCCTCGTCTTCTCCCCAGCCAAAGTTCGGCATGGGATGGGGGATCGGCGGAAGATCCCAACTGCCGGTTGCAAGTGGGCGGATTTCGCGATCGATACGAACATCGAGAACGGTGGGCCGTCCGGAAGCAATGGCCGCTTCGAGTTGCGGGCCGAGATCAGCGGGCTTCTCGACGGTTACTCCTTCGGCACCCATGGATCTGGCCATCATCGCGTAATCGGCGGAGTAAAGTTTTCCGTTGACGTCAGTAAAGCTGGTCGCAATCTCGCGATCGCTGCCGAAGTAGCCGCGCTGTTGATCGCGAATAGCGCAATAGCCGAAGTTATTCCAAACCAGCCAGACGACGGGAATCTCATACTCAACGGCGGTGAGCACGGCGCTGGCGTTCATCATGAAAGCGCCGTCTCCGCAGAGAGAGACGACCGGCTTATCGGGTGCGGCGAGTTTGGCGCCGAGAGCGCCAGCGACGGCGAATCCCATGGAGGCAAAACCCCAGGTCTGAAGGAAGGTACGAGTCTTCCAGGCTTCCCACTCGGCGACGAGCCAGTTGTGATGAATGCCGACATCGGCGAGGACGATGCCATCGGCCGGGACCGCCTTGCGCAACTCGGCAACGGCTCGCTCGGGACGAATCGGAACGGCGTCGGAGGTTCGAGGCGGGGTGGTAGCGGCTGCCCATCGCTTGCGCCATCCATCGATGCGTTCGAGCCAGGCGCTGCGGCCGCTATCGGCGTCGCCGCCGCGGGCAGCGAGAAGCTGCTGCAGGAAGAGTTTTGCATCGGCGATAATCCCGATCTCGGGGCGGAAGTTGCGGCCGATCTCGGTGGGATCGATATCCACGTGAATCAGTTTGCTCTGCGGGATGTTATAGGTGAAACCGGGAAGCCATGCGCTGGTCGCACGATCATCGAAGCGCGTACCGAGAGCCAGGATCACGTCGGCGTTGCGGCATGCTGCATTGGCCATGTAGGAACCGTTGCGGCCGGTTGGTCCCAGGCTTAATGCGTGGCGCGGATCGAAGACGCCTTTTCCAAATGGAGTCGTCGCAACTGGAATGCGCAGCTTCTCGGCGAGCATGAGTAGTTCCGGTTCGGCGCCGCTGAGCTCGACTCCGTGTCCGACGACGATTACAGGACGCGCGGCACGGTGCAGCAGACGAATCGCTTCGTCCACCGATGCGGGATCGGCTGCGGGGCGCGACCATTCCGTAAGAGGCCAGTGATTGTCGGGTTGCGAGACATGCTCTTCGACGGGCTCCACAAATACGTTGAGGGGCACATCAATATGCACCGGTCCCGGCCGGCCGTTGGTCATCAACGCGAAAGCCTGGCGTAGTGCGAGTGGCAGCATGTCAGCCCGGGTTGGTTGAAAGCTGCGCTTGACGTAGGGGCGGAGAACGTTGACGAAATCTCCCTGGAAATATTTTCCGGTCTCTTGAAACGGCCCGCGGTTCCACTGTCCGGTGGGAACGTTGCCGGTGATGTTGAGCATCGCCGAGGAATCGGCGAAAGCGGCTGCGATGGCAAGGATAAGGTTCGCCGAGCCGGGGCCGCACGAGGTATAGGTGGCGACTGGCTTTTGGGTAATTCGAAAATACGCCTCCGCCATGAAGCCGGCTACCGCCTCGTGGTGCACGGAAATGGTCTTGATGTCCTCCTGCCGGTCGAATAATCCATCGAGCAATCCGAGAATGCCGTGACCGCAGACTCCGAACAGATACGGGACTTTCTGTTGCACAAGAAAGTCCGCGATGTAAGCGGCTCCCTTGGAGGCTTGCTTCACGCCTGCGGATTGTACTTCGCTCTTCGGCATACAAATTCCTCTTCTATTAGTTCGCTTATTTCCTTGAAAACTATTTCGCGATACTGAAGCCGCCATCGAAGGTGTCGGACATGCTCCAGAACATCGTCTTGACCTGCTGATAGGTTCTGATTCCCTGCAGTCCCTTCTCGCGGCCGAGTCCACTCTCTTTGAAACCGCCAAACGGAGCTGCAGTGGAGAACTGTTTATAAGTGTTGATCCAGACCATGCCTGCTTCCAGGGCCCGGGCCACGCGCCAGGCACGTTTGTAATCCGCAGTCCAGATGCCGGAGGCCAGACCGAACATGGTGTCATTCGCCTGTTGAATAAGATCGTCCTCGTTGTCGAATGGCATGGCACAAAGCACAGGGCCGAAAATCTCCTGCTGAGCGATGGGAGATTTGTTGGTGATGCCGGCCACAATGGTTGGCAGATAGAATGCACCTTTTGCCAGATGCCGCTCGGTGGGGCGGGCGCCTCCGATCAGGATTTCAGCTCCTTCTTTACGCGCGCCTTCGACCATCTTCTCGATGTACTCTCGTTGGGAGAAGCTGGCGCTGGGTCCAAGCTGCGCACCGGGGGCGTCGGGCAGATCGACGCGCAGGGCACGGGCTCGTTCGATGATCATGGCGATCATTTCGTCGTAGACCTTGCGCTCCACGAAGAGACGCGATCCCGCGGTGCACGATTGACCGGTTCCTTCGAAAATGGCCACGGTCGCGGCATCCGCCGCTGCTTTAAGATTTGCATCCGCGAAAATGATGTGGGGGGACTTTCCACCGAGTTCCAGCACAGCGGGTATGATTTTCTTGCCGCACAGTTCTGAAATTCTTCGACCGACCTCGGTGCCTCCAGTAAACGAGACCATGCGTACCAGGGGGTGGGTGACCAGCGCGTCGCCGATCTTGCTTCCAGCCCCTGGTACAACGTTCAGTACACCTGGGGGAACACCGGCGTCCAAAGCAATCCGTCCCAGTTCGATGCCAGAGGTTGGCGTGAACGAGGCGGGCTTGAGGACAATGCCATTGCCCGCGGCTAATGCCGCTGCGATTTTGTTACAGGTCAGAGTGATGGGCGAGTTCCACGGAGTGATCGCCGCGACAACGCCCCAGGGCTCGTAAACCGTCATGCTCAGATAATTGCCGCGGGGAGGCGTGATCTCAGAACCGAGGGTTTCGATCGCGGCAGCGCAGAAGCGGAAAGTGGCGGCGCCGTTGATGACTTGATTCTTGCATTCCTTCCAGACTTTACCGTTCTCGAGCATCTGACAGCGGGCGAGCAGGTCGGAACGCTCGAGCATCAGGTCGGCAATTTTATTCAGGATTTGCGCCCGATTGTGCGGCAGCATATTGCGCCACGCGGGCTGGCTGGCAGCTTTGTGAGCGGTGCGCACGGCTAAGTCAATGTGGGCTTCGGTTCCGGCACAAATCTCGTAGTTGACCTCGCCGGTCGCGGGATTGATATGCGTTATAAAAGATGACTTGTCCTGAATCCATTCTCCTCCGATGAGGAACGGTATCGGATGCACACCCGCAACTGTCGACATTCCCAACTCCTGATTATTATTACGGTTCTAGGTCGTTAAAGCGGAGACACATCGCGCGACTGCTTGCGTGAGTGCCCCCGCTGAGGTTGCGCTGTTAGAAAATAAGCTTCAAGGCGAACTGAACTTCCCGGCTGCTGGTTGACGTGGAATCAAGAACGCCCGCAGCAGGGTTCGGAACTCCACCCTGGTCGAATATCGTGTTGTTGGCCAGCGGGGGGTTGAAGTTCGCACGATTGAAAAGGTTAAAAATCTCGGCGCGGAACTGCACGTTCAGGCGTTCAAAAACCTTGGTGTCTTTGACCACGGAAAAGTCGAAGTCGACCAGGCCGGGGCCATACACTGAGTTTCTTCCACTATTGCCGAGCAGATTGGCGCAAGTGCCCTGGATGGGATTGCCGTCGCCTGAGAACGGAGCACAGTTCGCCGCGATCGCCGGAGTTGCGACCGGCAGAGAGAAGCAATTTACTTTGATGTAGCCGTTGGGATTGCGAGGATTGACTGGAGCCGAACAACCGGATCCGGTCAGACGGTCGGGATAGCCGAACGGAGCCGAGCTACCCAATCCAAGTGGATCTCCGCCAATCAGAGGAGTGAACGGAATTCCGGTCTTTATCTGCATGATGCCACCCAACTGCCATCCCTTTGCCGCCCACGCTAGAGGGCCTTGTAAGGAACCGGACGTGGGGACACTCCACAGAAAATTCATAGTCAAATTGTGTGTGATGTTGAAGTCGGCAGGGGCGCGACGATACTTGGGAAGAAAGTAAAAGAGTGCCGGAATTGAATTGACGAAGGAGTCGCTGGCGATGGAGCCGTCGCCACCGTCGATTGCCCTGCTCCAGGTATAGCTGCCCTGGACCTGGAAGCCGTGGGTCATTCTCTTTTCAATTTGCACCTCCAGGCCGTCGAAGTAGGAATCGTTGTTCCACTGCAAGGTATCCATTCGACCGATCGAGGGGCTAATCACAGTACCGGTTCCCGGAACTGGCCATAGATAAGGCGGATTCGAGCCGTTGAGGGGCTGCGTGGAATTGATATCGTCAGCCCGGAATATCATGTGCACACCGCGGGATCCCACGTAGGCCACGCTTGCCGTGAGATTTGACGCCAACTCGTGCTGGATATTCAGGTTCCATTGCATCAGGTAATCGCGTTTGGGATTGGGCTGAATATAGGGGATGCGCAGGCCAAGATTATTAGCGGCTTGGGCAGCCAGTGCATCGAACGCGGGGGTAAGGAAGGTCCCCTGCCCGAGACTTGTGATTGTGCCGTTCTCGGTGAAGGGAGCCGTATTGGTGGCAAATTGTCCCAGCAGGTAGGGAAGGGGAAGAACATCGAACATAGCGAATCCGCCACGGACTGACGTTTTGCCATTGCGGAAGGGATCCCACGCAAAGCCGATCCGAGGCTCGAAGTTTCTATACGTCGGATTCTGAAATACACTCTTACCGACGATCGTATCGGCAAAAGTCTGGCCGAAGGGACTGTGCAGCGCCGACAGGTGACCGTGGGCTTCGGAGGGAACCGTTGACATCTCATAGCGCACTCCGAGATTCAACGTCAGAGTTGGACGCAAGCGGACGTCATCTTGAATATAACCGCCGAAAATACTTGAGCGGAAGTTGAAATGAATGAATGGGGCACTGGGCAGCGGAGCAGCGAGAAAGATTGGGTTGTTCGTAAAAAACCCGTTACTCGTTGAATCGGCCAGCGAGCCAAAGGCGATTTCGCCGGCGGGGGCGGGATCAAACGCGTTGAGCTGTACTCGTTCCACAGCAAAGCCCATTTTCAAGCTGTGAATTCCATGCGTCCAGAAGAGGTCGTCGTACCCTTGGTAGGAATTCTCGTAGAAATCCAGGCGCTCGATCTGGTTCAATCCCGGCTGAATCGATACGAAGCCCGATACATCGATCTGGGGATTGTCAGCGCCCGGGCTCTCGCCCAGATTCAGATTTGCGGCGAGCGGATTGATGGCCTTCATGCCTTGCGCAGTATGAAGAGACCGGTTTAATCCGAAGCGGGCGGAATTGATTACCGACGAACTGAAAATGTGAGTTTCTTCCAGGGCAACATAGGCTCTGCCGGTTGAGTTGCCAACCAGAACGTCGTTCGCCGGGTCAGGCTGGGTCGCGGTCGCAAAGTCGTACTGGTAGCTTCCGAAGATGCTGTCCTTGTCGGTAAACTTGTGGTCCAGCCGGGCCGTGCCAAAGTTTTCCGTGGTGATATGCGGAGCAGTAAACGAGTACGTGCCTTGATCTCCGTTGCCGATAAGGCCGGCATTGGGCAATCCCCACAGGGCGAGGTAGGGCAGGACAGCCTTGTCGATTCCAGTGGCCGGATCGGGGTTGGCCGCACCAGTCACTTGTGTCTGCGTCGGACAGAGCGAACACAGGATTCCCTGGCGCGCGGCGGCCGAAGGGACAATTGCCTGGGAAGTGATGCCTTGATTCTGACGGAGCCCCTCGTAATCGACGAAGAAAAACGTGCGGTCCTTCACGATCGGGCCGCCTAAGGCTGCTCCAAATTGATTGCGGCGGAAAGCTGGGATTTGCGACGGATCGAAGTAATTTCTGGCGTCGAGCGCGCTATTTCTCAGAAATTCATATACGTCGCCATGGAAAGCGTTGGTGCCTGATTTGGTCAAGGCATTGACGACGCCTCCGGAGGTGCGCCCGTACTCCGCGGAATAGTTGCTGGTCAGGACGGAAAATTCCTGAACGGCGTCGACCCCAAGCGTAGAGCCTTCGACGCTGCCTGGACCACCATTGGTATAGTCGTTCACGCTAATACCGTCGATGCGGTAATTGTTCTGCGTCGGGCGCGTACCGGAGATCGTCATCTGCACTCCGTAACCACGGCGCGCGCGGTCCGGTCCGCCGGTATTCGCCTGAATGGAACCGACGGAGTCTACTCCGGGTTCGAGAGTAGCGAGGGAGGTCCAGTCGCGGCCGTTCAAGGGGAGTTGCACCACAGCCTCTCGGCCGATAACGCCGCCGATGGTAGAGGTAGCGAGATCGACGGACGGGGCTTGTTCTTGCACTTCGACGGTTTGAGTGACTTGGCCAACCCGCATTTTGATATTGAGAAGTTGCTGGGCACCGACGGTTAAGGTAATGCCGTTCTGAACCGTGGTCGAGAATCCCGCAGCCGCGGCGGAAACGTCATACTTTCCCGGCAAGAGGTTTGGCGCGGCATAAAATCCTGCCGAATCGACCGTGACCGTACGGACTTCGCCCGTGTCTTCGTTTTTAATCGAGACTTGTACATTGGCGAGGGCGGCGCCCGAGGAATCAGTCACAGTGCCGTTGAGCGTGGCGCCGGAGACTTGGGCGTGGACGCTCGGGGTTAGCAGTACAATAAAAAGGATCGGCGCCAAGAATGCAACCAGCGTTCTGGCAGGATTTTCCCAACTTCGATTGCGTACGATCATTCCCCCTCGATTTCCTTTACGGATTCCACAGCGAAACTCGCACTTCATGAAATGGCCGGAATATCCGGATAAGACCTTTGGTTCGCGTATCGGAGACTCTTATGCCACTGCAATCAATTTAGTACCCACGCGGGCAGCTGGGAAGGAGTTCACCGGATGTTTCCGCCAGTTTGCCTTCGCGGAAATCCTGAGATCACCTTCTCCCAATATGGAACGGCAGCAAACGCGCGTTGTTCGAAACCCCGAATCCTTTGAGTATAAAAATATGGAATGTCGTATGATCTGCAGATCCTGTCTCATCCCCAACTGCGCTATAATTCTTTCCCCAAGGGGACTTTTAATTTTTCGCAGGACTGCGGCAGCAAACCTAGCGTTCTGGGCTCTGAAAAGTCTCGTGGAATCGCCAAAGGAAATCTTAAGAATTTATTTATTCGATAGCCAATGGAAACTTCCGTCAAGCATTTGTATGAGTTCGGGCCTTTTCAGCTAGATCCCCCGGAGCGTCTCCTGCTCTGCGACGGCCAACCAGTCCCGATGCCTCCGAAGGCGTTTGATCTACTGGTTGTCCTGGTGGAACGAAGCGGTCATCTCGTTGAGAAAGAAGAACTACTGAAGGCGGTCTGGCGGGACTCTTTTGTCGAGGAGGGTAATCTTTCGGTCACGGTTTCGGTGCTGAGGAAAGCTCTTAACGACGACCGAGGGATGCACAAGTACATCGAGACGGTTTCCAAACGGGGCTACCGGTTTGTCGCCGATGTCAGGCGGGTGGGCGAGTCCGAAATTGCCGCCGCAATGGTGCCGACCTATGAGTCTGGCACAGTAGGCAAAGAGGTAGCAGGTCAGGAACCGGTCTCGGCGGCGGTGTTCAAGTCCGGCATTGTCTCCGCCATTGTCCCCAGGCGGACTTTAGTATGGAAGATTCTGGGCGCCGGACTGGCCTTGGGCGCGTTCCTGCTTCTGATCCGGATGGCCGTTCGCCGTGGAAGCGCGGCCAACCCGGTTCAAGGCGAGGCGGCGATACGTTCGCTTGCCGTTCTTCCCTTCCAAACCCTGGGTGCAAAAAGCGGCGACGAATACCTGGGACTGGGGATGGCGGATGCGTTGATCACGCGGCTGGGAAATACGGGCAAGATCATCGTTCGGCCAACCAGTTCCATCCAAAGGTATGCGGAAAAAGAAACCAGCCCTCAGGCGGCCGGTCAGGAGCAGGGCGTCGACGCTGTTCTTGATGGGCGCATTCAGCGCGGGGCGGATCGAGTTCGTTTAACAGTACAACTCATCCGGGTGCGCGACGGCGTGCAGCTTTGGGGCGAGAGCTTCGAAAAGGAATATACGGATATCTTTGCCCTCGAGGACTCACTGTCGGAACGGGTGGCACAGTCCATCCGATTAAAGCTCACCGGCGAGGAGACGCGCCGGTTCACCAAGCGAGCGACTGCCAGGCCAGACGCATACGAAGCCTACGTTAAGGGCCGTTATTTCTGGAACAAGCGAACCGAGAAGGGGATGATAAAGGGGCTGGAATATTTCCGCCAGGCGATTGCTCTTGACCCAACATTTGCTGAGGCCTATGTAGGCATTGCCGATTCTTATGCCACGCTCGGTCTTTACGCGATGCTGCCGCCGAAAGAGGCCTTCCCTGCCGCCAAAGAAGCTGCCAAGCGAGCCCTCGAAATGGATGATGGACTTGCCGAAGCCCACGCCAGCATGGGTTTCATTTATTTTTACTATGACTGGAACGCGGCCGAGGCGGTAAAAGAATTCCAGCGCTCCCTTGCCGAAAATCCGAATTATGCTTTGGCACACTCCTGGTACGGCGAAAACCTGGCAGCGATGGGCCGGTTCCAGGAAGCGAGTATAGAGGCGCAGCATGCCATGGAGGACGATCCGCTTTCATTGATCATCGGTAGCAATGCGGGATGGACTTATTCTCTTGCGGGGAAAGGCGATCAGGCAATTGAGATTCTCAAGAAAGCAATCGAAATCGACCCTAGCTTTCCGCGGACGCACTTCCGTTTGGGAAGGGCATACGAGCAAAAGAAATCGTATGACTTGGCGATCTCGGAATTGCAGCAAGCTGTAAACCTGTCCCCAGGAGATGCGTGCTACAAAGGCTCGCTGGGGCATGCTTACGCAGTTTCAGGGCACGGGATTGAGGCTCACAAGGTGCTGCAGGATCTGGAAGGGCGACTGGGACAGACATATGTGCCCGCTTATGCGATCGCGTTGGTCTACGCCGGACTGGGCGAAAATGACCGATCAATTGGCTGGCTCGAAAGAGCTTTTGACGATCGATCCACCTCGATAGCGTTTTTGAAATTGGATCCGGAACTCAGCGGACTTCATTCCAATCCGCGATTTGAGCAGCTTGCCCGGCGCATCAACTTCTGATCCTCTTCTGATCCTCGGACGGTCTTCTGAACGAATCCTGCGCCCGCTACTGGACGAGCAGGGGGGCTGCCAAACTATTTTTCAGCGCCTGAGGCAGTTTGTCCGCATCAGCCAGCAAAAGGCTGACTTGCCACCGTTCAGTTTCCGACAAGGTGTTCTTAAATCCAGGCATACCGGTAAGGCGGATGCCATTGCTTACCTTCCAGTAGGTCTCGCCCGCAGGATCATCGGTTACGCCATGCCCCCGAAACAATTGAGGAACGTCCGGAAACATTCCCTTAGAAATGCTGGTCTCAGGCTGTCCAGGAAGGCCATGGCAGACGGCACAGTTGGATCGATAGATCTGTGCGCCAGCTGAGTAGTTCGATTCACTCGCAGTGATGGGAGCGTTCTTGGGCATTTCCCGGCCAATGCGGGCGTGCAGCGCAAGCTTGGCTAACGTTCGTTCGAGAGGCATGGGAGCTGCTGAAGTAGCCACCGGAGCCATGCCGATGGCGAAATAAGAAAACAGACCAATTGCAACCGCTGCTAGTCCGACAATCAAACCAAGCAGAAAACCCTTCATTGCTCTTTCCTCCGGGGTCTCACCAAGTCAACAGCACCCACGAACAAGAGAAACTATCACACCGAGTATGAAACCCGCATGAAAAGAACGGCCAGTGAGCCATTCAGGGCGGCGGTCCAAAATCAATGGACGTTCTTGTCGAGCCAGGTCATGAAATATTTCGCAATTTCGGCACTGTTCTTTTCAGACATCATCTGGTGGCCGTTGCCGGTCAGACCGACATCTTCCAGGTTGACGTATTCGGTCTTCACCCCTGCCTGGTTAAGCCACTTGGCGACACAGCGGGCGTACGGCCGGTGATAGCTGGCCTCTCCGGAAACATTGAGGATCGGGATGCCTTCGAGGTTGATCAGTTTGCGAGCGGGCTCCTTCTGAATCCAGCAAGGGATGAGGTCGGGCGCATCGGCCTTTTCCTCGCGAATGGTTTGCAGTTCGGAAGCTGCCTTGATGGGTGGATCGTATTGCATGGGAAAATTGGTGAGACCCCAAATGTGCCCCGGGCCTTTTGCGTCGAGTTCCGCGTTCTCGATGGGCGGTCCCCAGGGTTCGTCGGCAATGATGCCTTTGATGAGTTTGGGCCGCGCATCCGCGAGCAGCCATCCCGAAGTTGCCAAGCGCGAGTGAAGGAACAGGATGACTGGTTTGTTGATCAAGTCTACGAGTTGGATCAGGTCGTCGGCAGCCAGGGGTTCCATATCATCGGCGGTCGGAAATCCGAGTTCGGTCTTGGCAAAATAATCGAATACCGGATCGCCGATTTGGCCTTTATTCGGCGCGTCGCTTGGCCATTGAGTATATTTTTTCGATTGCGGCCAAGCGCGCGCTGGGCTTGTGGGCGGGTGGCCGCCGGTCCAAACTTCTTCCATGTGCTCGGCGGTGCGAGGACCGCTTATTTCGCCATCGAGGCCCGGAACATACGCGGCACGGCCCCGAGCGGGGAAATCCATCATATAGATGGTGTAGCCCTGGTTCACAAAATCGTAGGCCCAGCCCGGCCGCCCGTCTGGAGTTTGCAGCAGCGCGATGCTACTTTGTCCGCCTCCTGCCTGGAGAAATAAGATGGGATACGGATGCCGGATTTTTTTGGGCACCCACACCTCGACATACATTGCGCCGCGCATGTGTTCTTTGCCGGACTCGCCAACCCATTTGCCCCCAACGTAAAAATGGCCCTGGCGTCCGATGTTCTCCGTGGAAAATGTTGGCACCGAGGTCAGGGGAATCGATACTTTGGCGTCGTTGGGGTTCGCTGCGAAGCCGCTGGACGCACAAGTAACGACCAGTGCAACAAATATTGCGAGCGACATTCTCGTGTTCATCAAAATATATTGTCCTTAGAATTTCAAGTCTTGGTTGGCGATGGATTTCCACTCGAAGTGTATGTAGGGACGCATCCTGTTAATTACCGCATCGCTGCAACCGGTGTCAATGATCGCAAGCGAGTGGGCGGTGGGTTCGCTTGCGCACACGCAGAAAACAGAATGAACTACCAAGCGCACGAACTATCATGAAGGGCCTCTGTTACAGGGTTTTCCTTTGTGTACCTTCATGCCTTTGGTGGTTAATTTCTTTTTATGATCGGCTTCAGTAACGCGTTTGAGTTTGATCATCAGCTATATTGGATATTATGAGCGAACGTCTGAAAGGCAAAGTTGGGATCATCACCGGTGCGGGAAGCGGTATTGGGCGCGCATGCGCGATAGCAGTGGCGAAAGAGGGGGCGCGAGTCGCGCTGATTGGCAGGCGAAAGGATCGTATTGAGGAAGTTGCACACAACATCGGCGAATCAGCGATTGCAATTGCGGCCGACGTTTCCAAAACCAGCGAGATCAATCGACTGCTGGAAGAGACTGTGAAGCGATTCGGCGGACTCGACTTCCTGCTGAATAATGCGGGAGTTCTGCATGTCGGAACCTCGGAGCAGATCACCGAAGAACAGTGGGACGAAACTTTCAACGTAAACGTTCGCGGGCTTTGGCTGCTATCGCGTGCCGCGCTGCCGCACATGAGGAAGGCCGGCGGCGGTTCGATTATTAATATCGCTTCCGTTCTCGGGTTAGTTAGCGCGCGCAACCGCGCAGCCTACTCGCCCTCGAAGGGCGCGGTAATCCTGCTGACCAAAGCCATGGCCGTCGACCACGGGCATGACAAAATCAGGGTGAACGCGATCTGTCCGGCATTCGTTGAGAGCGAACTGACGGAACGTCTGATCGGCCAGGCAGCCGATGCCGAGGCATTTCGCCGGGACAGAGTCGCTGCTCATCCCATCGGCAGAGTTGGTCGGCCGGAGGACATTGCCGGTATGGCGGTCTATTTGGCGAGCGACGAGTCGTCCTGGGTAACGGGATCCGCCATGTCGGTCGATGGAGGCTTTGCCGCG
Organism: Acidobacteriota bacterium; assembly: GCA_013289765.1. GTDB lineage: Bacteria > Acidobacteriota > Terriglobia > Terriglobales > Acidobacteriaceae > Sulfotelmatobacter. The sequence goes on along the minus strand of JABCZI010000008.1, from coordinate 84,502 downwards.
GTCTGACGAGTAACGACAAGTTCGAACTCGAGAGCGTATGTCACTTGGCCAGTTGACCGGGATGGATGCCCTCGCCGAGAACGAAGCTCGATCCCACGCTGCCCACCACAGCGGACGACCGGGGCAGGCCGAGCCGTTCCCGAATCCGATACACCGCCTCGATGCCGGTACAGTGGGCGCCTAACAGATTCGCCACTTTGAAATCTTTCAGCTTGTCGGCCGTCCAATTCAGCTGTTCGTCGGTCGCCGGGAAAAGATGCAGTCCGCCGATGACCGCCTCGACGGGTTCGTTTGGAAATTGCTCCCGGCTGAACGTGAGAATGTTGATGATGCCAGCATGTCCGCAGCCGGTGATCACTACCAGCCCTTTCGGTGTGTTCAGCACCAGTGATTGATCGTCAGGGATTGTATCTTCCACCAAGCCTGCGGGAGTTTGTACTTTTCCAGTACTGCTCCAGTTGTGTTCCGGATATTTGCGGGGCACTGGTCCGGTCAGCCACCACCCCGGAAAAATTTCCGAGGCCTCGTCGTGTTCGATAAATTTTCCGCCGGTCGCTTCGTACTCTTTCTTGACTGCTATCATTGTGTTCGCTTCACCCTGTTGCCCGGGACGGCTGTAAAAAATCCCGCGCGCCACATGGACCACTGACATAGCCGCCGGATCTTTTTTCATCAACTCCTTGCGCAGGCTCATTAGCCCACTGACGTGATCCCAGTGATAGTGCGTAAGGATCACTTCCTTAACGCCGGACAGATCAACGTTCAGGTCGCGTGCATTTTGCAGCACGGTGTCGGGATGAGCTCCGGTATCAAGCAGAACGCGGCGGCCATCGGCTTCGACGAGCGCCGAAAACCCCCATTCTCCTAAACCCTTCATATCCGCCACCAACATCGTCGAAAGCAGAGTTACCTTCAGCGTATGCACCTGAGCACCGTGGTTGGCGGCGTCTGCCCCGGCGTTCCCCTGAGCCGCGGCAGGTTGCATGTTAAGAATCGAAAGCAACAGAACGATCAGTGCAACACCTTGAAGGCAGCGAAGACGCGTAACTTTGTCCATGGATAGTGAAACCTCTTGTCGATTCACTTGATCCTACCTCATTGAACCGGCAGGCAAGCCATGCTAGCGCAAACTATCCAGAATTCTTAGGCCTATTTTCAGATTTATGGTCTATGGTCGACGGTGGCGAGAAGGACTCAGCTCTTGGAGGAATATGAAAAGGCTTTGCAGCATTTTTATTTTGTTATTTGCCACCATCGGCATCGCGGCGCAGGACAACCCATCCAACGACGAGTTCGCCCCTCTCGTTTTGGTCCGAATCATTCCGATCCCCGACGTGCAGGGTCGCTTCGATCACATGGCGGTCGACAATAAGACCGGCAGAGTTTTCGCGGCGAATTACGGAAACGACAGCGTCGAGGTGATCGAGAGTCAACGCGGCAAGCGAGTCCACAGCATTCATGAAGGCCTCACCAAGCCGCAGATGGCTCTTTATCTTCCGGACTCAGACCGAATCGTTGTCTCGAACGAAGGCGACGGATCGTGCAAGATCTTCGACTCCGAAACCTACAAGCTCATCGACACCGTCAAGTATCCGGATGATGCCGATCAACTCCGCTACGATCCGCGGACGAAACGCGTTTATGTTGCCTATGGAGATGGAGCGATCGGCGTGTTCGATGCAACGACAAACAAGCGCATCGACGGCGATTTCGAACTCGGCGCGCATCCCGAGTCGTTTCAACTGGAAGAAAAGGGGCCAAGAATTTTTGTAAACTTGGCCTCTGTCAGCCAGGTCGCCGTCATTAATCGCGACACTCACGCCATCGAGAAATGGAAGCTGGAGGAAGCCGGGACCAACTTTCCCATGGCGCTTGACGAAGAGCACCATCGCCTTTTCGTTGCGGCCCGCAAGCCTGCGCGGTTATTGGTGTTGAACACAGACACCGGTAAAGTGATCGCCAGCCTGCCCGGCGCCGCCGACTCGGACGACATGGCGTACGATGCGACACGCAAGCGCATATACGTTCCCAGCGCCGAGGGCTTCATCTTTGTTTACCAGCAAATTGATCCTGATCGATACGAACGCATCGCCAAAATTCCAACCGCGATTGGGGCGCGAACCAGCGCTTACTACGGCCAAGTGGGCAAGCACAACAGCCTTTACCTCGCGGTCCCTGGTCGCTCCAACCGGGGAGCGGAACTTTGGGTTTACGAAACACGCGATTGAGTAGGCTGTGATCGGACTCTGCTGACGCCATCGAGTAGATGTGATGGATTGAGCTCAGGCTGAGAGCCGGCCTGAATACAAAGCCATCCCGACGACGGCGTCCATCCCCAACCCGTCGAGGCTATCGATCTCTTGCTGAGTCTTTATGCCGCCGGCGACTACCAGTCGCCGCGAAGTGGCTTTGCGAATTTCACTGACCACGTCCATCGGAATTCCTCCCATCAATCCTTCCGTGTCGATGTGGGTGTAGAGAAAAGTTTCGCAGAAAGGTTCCAGAGCGCGAATCATGTCAAACGCGGTAACGGCAGTCCCTTTACGCCAGCCATCAATCGCAACCCGGCCGCCGCGTGAGTCGAGAGCAAATACCAGCGGCGCACTGCCCAGTGACGTGGCCAGCGCTGCGGAATACTCGGTGTCGATTTCGCCATCTTTCAACAACACAGAACCGAAAATGACTCTGCGGGCTCCGGCGTCTAAAAGCTTTTGCGCGGTTTCGGCGGAGCGAATCCCTCCCCCGACCTGGCATGGGAGCCGCCGGACAATCTGAGCCACAATCGCGCAGTTATTTCCAACACCCCGAGCCGCGTCGAGGTCGATCACCTGCACCAGAGGATACTTAGAGAATCGCGCGATCCAATAATCGAAGTCGTCGAACTCCAACGCTTTTTTCTCGCCTTGCACCAACTGCACAATCTTGCCGCCCATAAGATCAATCGACGGAATTAACACGGCCACCTCACCGGGACACTGGCGTTATGTAGTTCACGCTTCAATTGCGCGATGTTCTCAATGCCGAAATGAAAGATGGACGCAGCCAGGGCAGCGTCGGCGCGTCCGTCACGAAACACTTCGATAAAATCGCGCGCTGATCCAGCCCCCCCTGAGGCAATGACTGGAATCGAAACCGATTCCGCCACGGCGCGCACGAGCCCGCAGTCAAAACCCGATTGCGTTCCATCACGGTCCATCGATGTCAGCAGGATCTCACCTGCTCCGCAAGCGGCCGCCTCCCGCGCCCATTGAATGGCGTCGCGGCCGGTGGGCTCGCGTCCTCCGGCAACGAACACTTCAAAACCTCCCGCAACTTTTCTTGCATCAATTGCCACCACAACCGCCTGGGAACCAAACCGCCCTGCGATCTTGCCGATCAATGCGGGGTCGCGCACTGCGGCCGAGTTAATCGCAATCTTGTCAGCGCCCGCATCGAAGACTGCCACTGCGTCTTCGAGCCGGCGAATTCCTCCCCCCACAGTAAACGGAACGAACAGCGAGCGAGCCGTGCCGCGGACTGCGTCCAGCAGCGTTCGCCGGTTTCCGCTGGTCGCGGTGATATCGAGCAGCACGATTTCATCCGCGCCGTTGCGAGCATGGGCTGTGGCACACTCCGCCGGATCACCGGCGTCGCGCAAATTCTTAAATCGGACACCCTTCACAACGCGGCCGCCATCCATGTCGAGGCAGGCGATGATGCGTTTGGTCAACAATTAGACCTCACAGAAATTCTTCAGGATGGCGAGCCCTACGTCCCCTGATTTCTCAGGATGGAATTGCACTCCAAAAATATTGCCCAGCTCAACGGCGCCCGCGAACCAAAGCCCGTATTCGCTGGCCGCCGCGGTCTCCGTCACGACAGGTGCATAAAACGAATGCGTGTAGTACACAAACGAATCTTGTGCGACGCCCCGAAACAATCGTGAACGGTTTTGAACCGTCAAAGAATTCCAACCGACGTGCGGCGACTTCACGTCCGAAGGAAACTGCTGGCACTTTCCGGGAAACAGTGCCGCTCCCGCAACATCGCGGCACTCTTCACTTCCCTGAAAAAGCCACTGCATGCCCAGGCAAATTCCGAGAAACGGTTTTCCGGCTGAAGCGTTTTGTATCAAAGCCTTCCGCAAGCCTGTAGCTTCCAGCGCTCGAAGCGACGAAAAATGCCCCACACCGGGCAGTACGATCTTGCTCGCGGCAGCAACAGTTTCAGGCTGGTCCGTCAGCACAACCTCGGCACCCAGATAGTCGAACGCCTTCTTCACGGAATTCAGATTGCCCGCTCCGTAATCTACGATAGCGATCATAAAAGTCCCTTAGTGCTCGGCAGCATGCGGCCCAGCCTCCGATCGCGCGAGCACGCCACGCGCAAGGCGCGCGCGAAAGCCTTGAAGAGCGCTTCGATCTTGTGATGGGTGGAGCGTCCATAAAGGACACGCGCATGAACATTGGCGCGCGCACCCCGAGCAAAGCCTTCGAAGAAATCGGCCACCAGTTCCACTTGCAGATCGCCCACTCGCACTGCACGGACTTTGGTATCGACCACCGCGGCCGCGCGTCCTCCGAAATCGACGGCGGCGAGGCCGAGAGTTTCATCCATAGGCATAACAAAATATCCGGCGCGCAGAATTCCGCGCCGATCGCCCAGTGCGCGATCGAAGACCTCGCCCAGAGCAATGCCAACGTCTTCCACGGTGTGGTGCTGGTCCACGTCCAGGTCGCCTGTCGCCGTGAGTTTCAGATCGAATCCGCCGTGCCGAGTAAAGAGTTCCATCATGTGGTCGAGAAAACGGATGCCCGTGGAAATTTCGTATTTCCCACGACCTTCAATGGTGAGTGCAATCTGGATCTCCGTTTCCGCGGTCTCACGATGAAGCTTCGCTCTCCTCATACCCGTACCTCGCGGCGTTCTTTCTCGCGGCGGTCTTTAAGGTGCGCGACCACATCGCGCAGCGTGCTGATCAGCATTCTCGTGTGTTCGGTCGATCCTACGGTCAAGCGCACGCAACCTTCGCATCCTGGATCGGAATTTCTGTCGCGCACCAATATGCCCCGGGCGCGCAATGCCTGAACGAATTCCGTATGAGCGGGACCGATGCGCACCAGCACAAAATTGGCACGGCTTGGCCAATAATGCAGACCGAGGGTTCGAAGTTCCTGCTCCAATAGTCCTCGGCCATGCTGCACCTCGGCGACATAGTTTTTTACGCACTCCTGATCGCGGAGCGCCTCGGGCAACACCGTCAGAGCGACCGCATTCACGTTGTAGGGCGAGGCGACGCGGCGCACCATCGCCATCTGTCCTGAATCTCCGGCGAGAATGCCGATACGAAGGCCGGCCAATCCATAGGCTTTGGAAAATGTTCGGGCTACGAACAGATTCGCCGGCCGGTCGCGGGAGTTAAGGAACGTGTCGCCGTGAAATTCGAAATATGCTTCGTCCACCAGAAGGGCGGCTTGCGGCGCAACCTGAGCGACCTGAAGCAGAATCTTGCATGCCACTGCCGCCCCGGTTGGATTGTTGGGATTCGCGACCGCGATCAGTCGAGTCCGCGCGCTGATCTGTGCCAGCAGGGCTTCCAATGGAAACGCGAAATTCTCGCCGGATAGAATCTGAATTACGCGGGCGCCTTCCGCCTGGGCAAAGATTGCATACATCGCAAACGTCGGCACGACGATGATGGCTTCGTCTCCAGGCTCCAGATAAGTCGAGCAAAGCAGATGGATCGCCTCGTCCACTCCGTTCGTCAACAGAACCTGCGCCGCATTGAGCCCCAGAAAATCAGCCACTTCTCCCTCTACCGGTTCACGCTCGGGATAGCGTGCCAAGGTTTCGGCGTCCAGAGAATGCAACTTCTCCAGCACCCGTGGCGAGCAGCCAACGGTGCTCTCGTTGAAATCAAGACGCAGTCCCTGACGCCCGGCCAGCGGCGGCCGGTAGGCATGCAAATTCTTTACCGCGGCACGCGCTTCAAGCATGAGAGCACCTCACCCGTAGCGATTCCGCGTGTCCGCGCAGACCCTCGGCTTCGGCCAACACAATGCCGGGTGGCGCAATCTCGCGAATGCCCTTGCGGGAAATTTCCTGGCAAGAAATTATGCGAACATAATCCAGAACACTCAGCCCGCCGCGCACGAGTGCCATCCCTCCGGTTGGCAGAACGTGATTCGGGCCTGAGATGTAGTCCCCTGCAGATTGGGGCGTGAACTCGTTCAGAAAAATCGAACCCGCATTTTGAACTGCTGGTGCAAGTGCGGCCGGCAGCGTGAGATGCTCAGGCGCGATCCGGTTCGCCATCTCGACAGCCTCATCAAGCGTACTCACCAACAGAATGGCGCCACGCCCGGCCAGCGATTCTGCGGCAACTGGATTCGTCTTGGTGCGCCGCTGCACTTCCGTCTGCACGGCCTCCGCCAAGTCACCCGAATTCGTAAGCAAGACGCACAGCGCGTCAGTATCGTGCTCCGCCTGCGCCACCAAGTCACACGCAATGAGAACTGGATCGCCCTCCTCGCTGATGAATACTGCTTCCGTAGGACCAGCCAGGAATTCGATAGCACAATCGAACGCCACGAGTTTCTTGGCTGCCGTCACGTACCGGTTGCCGGGACCGACGAGCTTGTTTACGCGAGGGATGCTCTCGGTGCCATAGGCTAGGGCCGCGATTGCCTGAGCGCCACCCACACGATAGATTTCACGCACCCCAAGAAACGCTGCTGCCGCCAACGTTGCCTGCGCCGGATGCGGCGACGCTACGCGAATCTGCGGCACGCCCGCGACCTGTGCCGGTATCACCGTCATCAGCAACGTCGAAGGCAAAGGATACCGCCCACCGGGCACATAGCAGCCCACCGATTCCAGCGGACGCACCAATTGGCCGACGCAAACTCCCGGGTGAATTTCGCGCCGCCACTCCTCCGGTTTCTGCCATTCGCAGTAGCGTCGGATGTTGCTTGCTGCCTGCTGGATCGCTTCCTGCAATTCCGGAGAGGTTTTCTGCCAAGCCTCGTGCAGTTCGGCCTGGGACACGCGCACAGGTTCGCTCTTTCCCAATCCGTCCCATCGTGACGCGTAGCGGCGCAAAGCTCGATCGCCGTTGCGCCGGACATCGTTCACGATGCGCCGCACCGCAGGCTCAACTTGAGTCAGGTCAGTCGAACCACGCTGCTCCAGCGCACGTACGAAGCGGTCCCTCTTCGACCCGTCAAGAATTCGAAGGCGCATCACATCACCACCTTGTTCAGCGGATACTCGACGATCCCCTGCGCATTCGCTTGCTTGAGCTTCGGAATCAGCGTCCAGGCGGTTTGCTCTTCGATGATCGTGTTGACCGCGACCCACTCTCCATCGGCTAGCGGCGCAACGGTCGGATTCTTCAGCGCGGGGAGCAGGCCGAGAACGGCCGCCAGATCCGGTTTCCGCACGTTAAGCATCAACCCGACCCGGCCATGCGCCGCCATCGCTCCACTCAGCATCACGGCCAGATTTTCAATCTTGCGTTTTCGGTCAGGATCGGCCCACGCGGTCTTGTTCGCCACCAGTTGCGTGTTCGATTCCAGCACCGTCTCAATAATTTTTAGATGGTTCGCTCGCAACGAACTTCCGGTCTCAGTGACTTCTACAATCGCATCCGCCAGCAACGGCGGCTTCACTTCCGTTGCGCCCCAAGAGAACTCGACTCTCACCGGAACATTCCGGCGGGCGAAGTAACTTCGCGTGAAACTTACCAGCTCGGTGGCCACGATGCGGCCGGCAAGGTCTTCAGGTTTCTGAAAGTTCGAATCCTCCGGCACCGCCAACACCCACTTCACTTTTCCCATGCTCTGCTTCGCGTAGATCAGGTCGGCGACGCTCACGACCTCGAGCCCGCTTTCGAGCACCCAATCGAGACCGGTCAGGCCTGCATCCAGCGCGCCGTGTTCAACATAGCGCGCCATTTCCTGTGCACGAATCAGCAAACATTCAATTTCCGGATCATCTGTTGCGGCGAAATAAGAGCGCGCACTGGTGTACACGCGCAGTCCGGCGCGGGTGAACAAACTAAGCGTCGCTTCCTGCAGACTCCCCTTGGGAATGCCCAATCGAAGTTTCATCGCCGCGCCTCTTCTTCCAGCAGCGCGTTCCCCAAAACAAGTTCCTGAGTGAAGCAGGATCGCGATCCTGTATGGCAAACCTTACCTGCGCCCAAAACACGAACCCGCAGCAACACCGTGTCGTGATCGCAATCCGTCCACGCCGCCAACACCTGCAGACGATTGCCGGAGGTTTCTCCTTTTGTCCAAAGAGTCTGTCGCGTGCGGCTGTAGAACGTGACGAAGCGGGTTCGCAGAGTCGTATCCAGTGCTTCGCGGTTCATAAAGCCCACCATCAGCAGTTCCCCGCTAGCTGCATCCTGAATCACCGCGGGTGCCAAGCCTTGCATTTTGTCGAAGTCGATCTCCATCGCAGCCTCTCTTACCCATTCCTGATGCGACCGCGGCAGAAACAAAAAACCCGCTGCGCGGTTCGCGTCAGCGGGCTTGGATTTCCTATTATTGCTCTTAGCTGGTTATCCGTTGTCCTCCGCCGACACGCTCATCGCATGATGGTGATGATGGTGACGGTGGTGGTGCAACGAAGTCATAAGCAATTCGATGTTAGGACGGTCCGCATCTTTCCGTCAATCGAAATTCCCTCCTCGTTGCTTCAAAAACAAGAACTCCGCGAAGCAATCGATTCGCTGCACGGTCTGGAGCCATCAGCCTGGACCGCGGAACTCCTATTAAGAAAATCACTTAGCCCCTCTTTGGAAATCCATCTCGCTGAGTTTAATATCGCAAACTTGAATGGGTTCGATCACTTCTTTGCATGTGAAACGAGAGGTTCCGAAAATCTGCACGACGATTCTAGGTCCGCGAATCCCGTCACACATAGTCAAACAGGGTCATGAATCCGAAATCCATGTGCAGTTGCTGGTGGCAGTGGAATAGGGTCAGTCCTGGATTGTTGGCGACGAAGTCGATTTCGGCCTCCTGATAGCCACCCAGCATGACCACATCCTTGAGGATTCCGGACGTGCCCTTGCCCGCCAAGCGGGTGAGTTCGAAGCTATGCCGGTGAAGATGGATGGGATGAATGTCGTCGCTGGCATTGCGCATGTGGATGCGATAGCGCCTGCCCTCCTTCAAGTGAAATGAGGCAGGAACCATTTCATTGCTCATTGGATATGCCGCGCCATTAATCGTCCATCGGTTGAAGCCGTCTTCTGCAGCATTGTCCTTCACAAAGATCATGTCGAAGGTTTCGTCCGGAGGCACGGCGATAGAGCCGGGCTTCGCGAAGAGCGCGTAGTTCCAACGGTGGGGCGGGGGTGCACTCCATTGTCCCTTGCCCTTGAATCGCGCGTATTCGACGATGATTCCCATACCGTGCTGACGATCGTCATCTGCCAGGTCACCCATGATCCAGACGCCAGGGTGTTTCATTTCCACAATCGCAGAAATGCGCTCCGCAGTACCAATCCAGAGCACGGGAACTGTTGCCGGGTGGGGTACGGGATTTCCGTCCAGCGCCACAACGTGGAAGGAGTGGCCCGGCAGGGCAATGCTACGAATTTCGGTCGCGCTTCCATTCAACACATGGAACAAAACTCGTTCGCCCTGCTTCACTCGGATGGGCTCCCCGTGGTGCAGCATCCGGCCATTGATCGTAAAAGAACCGTAGCCGACTTCGAATCCATGCGGCATGCCCTTGGCGAGTGAAGCCTTCATGGTCGACTCGCCTTGTTCTTCTAGCGCCTTAACGATGGTCGGCGGCAGGAAGTCTTGGGCCATGTCTCCCCCACGGCTGAAAGTTGGCTCGAACTCTTTCAACACAAGAAACACCTCGCGGTCATAATTGCCTGGCTCATGCTTTGGCTCGATATACACGGGACCAACCTCGCCGCCATATTGTCCCGCATAAAGATTCGATCCAGCTCGATTGTGCGTGTGATAGAAACGAAATCCTGCGGGTCGCGGAGTGAATACGATCCTGCGTTTTCCGTGTGCAGGAATAAATGGTGTTCCCTCTTCGGCGGCTCCATCCACGTCAACCGGCACCGTCTGGCCGTGCCAGTGCAGTTGTTCCGGTACATCGGTGTCGTTAAGCACGTCTACTGTGACCTGCTGGTCTTCCTTGAAGCGAAGCAGTGGCCCCGGAAATTGCCCGTTGTACGTAGTCGCTGAAATGATTTTCTTGGGTGCGATCTCGACAGGAGATGTCTTGATGTGCAGCGTATAGTCAGCAGAGTTGGATTCGGATACAGCCGGTGACTCGCTGCTCTGTGGCCATACGCCGGATTCAGCAACGACGTTGCCGGACGAAAGCAAAACGGCTCCGGTCGTCAGGCCCGCTGCTTTTAGAAATTTGCGTCTGGAGTCGAACACTTCCTTCATCAAGCCTCCCTGTCAGTCACCACTTCGGCGCCGAGCAAGCATCGCGTCAAGAGACCAACTCCCGCCGTCAGCATGGAACAGACTGAAATTAGTCCGTGCCCTGTAATTGGAACGATCGTCATAGTCGGCGATAGGGAAAACCGCGAGAGAAGCGCAGCGGAAAAAAAGCCCCCGCAGAATGCCTTGTACGAAATCAAATAATATCAGCGGCCGTCCCATCGGAATCATCTTCCGGAAGTATTCGCTCGTACCCTCCGGAGATCCTTTAGAGCCGACATGGATCATGGACATCTCCGCCGCCCAGGGCTGATCACGTTGGCTTGAATGCCGCGTCTGGCCAACTCAGCGGTCCAACTCCGGACGAAGGAGACCAAAGCTGCAAAGGATTTCCTCCTGCTATGATCGTCCCGTCAGACGGAGCATCCATGCGCAAGCTGATTTTCTTGCTTTTTCTGGTGTTGTCAACCCACATTGTGTTCGCACAGCAGTACGATCTCGTGCTCGAAGGCGGACGCGTCATCGATCCGGAGACTGGCATGGATGCCGCGCGCAACGTTGGCATTCGCGACGGCAAGATTGTCCGCATCTCATCCGAGGCGCTAAGCGGACGCCGTGTCATCCATACGGGCGGGCTGGTGGTCGCTCCCGGATTCATTGACCTTCACCAGCACGGCCAGGATATGGAGAGCCAGCGCGTGAAAGCGCTCGATGGAGTAACTACGGCGCTCGAACTGGAAATCGGCGCGCCCGATGTTGCTCAGTTCCTGAAAGCCAAAGAAGGGCGCTCACTCATTCACTATGGCACCGCCGCCAGCCATGTGGCGGCGCGAGTTCTTGTATTCGGGTCGCCGTTGCCGCCCGGAGAAATCTTGCCGAAGAACGGCCAGGCGACCGATCAACCCGCGACCACCGAGCAAATCATGCGAATAGAACAGCGCCTGCGTTCGGAACTTGACGCGGGAGGACTGGCGCTCGGCATGGGAATTCAGTACACGCCCGGAGCCACCCGGCTGGAGGTCATTGATATGTTCCGTCTGGCCGCCGAGCGGAAGGTGCCGGTTTACACCCACGTACGCAGTTCGGGCCACGTCGAGCCCGGATCTTCCATCGAATCCGTCAGTGAAGTTATCGCAGCGTCCGCCATCACAGGCGCTCCGCTGCACATCGTGCACATCAATAGCTCTTGTTTGCACGACGCGCCGGAGTGCCTCTCTATGATCGAAGGAGCCCGCGCCCGCGGACTCGACGTAACAACCGAAGCTTATCCTTATATCGCGGGGATGACTTTTATCAACTCCGCGGTTTTTAACCCAGGCTGGCAGGAAAAGCAGGGAGGCATCAGCTACGGCGACCTCGTTCTTCCTAACACGGGCAAGCACCTCACCCGGGAAAGCTTCGACGAACTCCACAATTCAAGCGCTCCCCAAACGGTGCTGATCTTCTCCAATTCTCAGGAGGTGCTGGATAAAGTGATCCCTCAACCATTGGTGATGATCGCCAGCGATGGCATCCAGGGCCATCCCCGCAACGCCGGAACCTACTCGCGCGTGCTGGCCCAATACGTACGGGAAAAGGGCATAATTACGCTGATGGATGCGCTGCGAAAGATGAGTCTCATGCCGGCGGAGATGCTTGAGCGCTCGACGCCGGCGGCACGGCACAAAGGTAGATTGCAGGAGGGCGCGGACGCCGACATTGTTGTGTTCGACGCTGCGACCATCGGCGATCGCGCCACATTCGAGAAACCGATGGAGCCGAGTGTAGGAGTGCACTACCTGTTGGTGGCAGGAAGCGTTGTCGTCGATGAAGGCAAGATCGTTCCCGATGTATTTCCCGGCCGTGCCCTGCTGGGGCCCGGAAAGCGTTAAGAAATCCTCGTGGCGGTCAACTTCCGTTTAGTTCGTCATCCAGCTCAGAATCCCGTGCGCAGAAGGTTTTCGGGCAAACAAACTGCTAGACTGACTCCGAATCCGCAGGTCAAGTTAACCGGAATGATAAACCGTTGTAGACTTAATACGACTTCTGGGGTGAAAACGCATCCATATCGTTAATCGATTGCGAAAGCGGTTGCCTCACATGCTGTTTTTGCAATCGACGACCGAATGGTCTGTTCCGTCTTGGGTGTCCTCGAACTGTAGATCCAGGACATGCGGTTCGCGCCCAGGCGCGAGCGATTGCGGGGGGACAACATGAGCAAGGTCCAGAAACGCTATCTGATGATCGGCGGAGTGCTTGGCTTGATCGTGCTCGCGCTGATAGTTGCAGCGTTGCGTCCGTCAAGGAAGGCTCTGGGAGCACAGCCAAACAAGCCCGATGTCGAAGTCGTTCAAGTCGAGAAGAAAGATGTTCCGATATATGCGGAATGGATTGGTACGCTCGATGGACTGGTGAACGCCGACGTGAGAGCGCAGGTCACTGGCTACCTGCTGAAGCAAGGCTATCAAGAAGGTGCCTATGTTGAGCAGGGCCAACTCCTATTCCAGATCGATCCGCGGCCTTTTCAGGCGGCGCTCGATCAGGCCCAGGGGCAGCTTGCTCAGGCTCAAGCAGCCCTCGCCAACGCGCGGGCGGTACAGCGCCGGACCGAACTTGACGTCCAGCGTTACACGCCACTAGCGGAGCAACAGGCCGCGAGCCAGCAGGACCTGGACAATTCGGTGCAGAACAACCTCGCGGCCATTGCGACCGTTGAAACCGCTAAAGCTCAGATCAAGACTTATGAGGCAGCGGTTGAAACCGCGAAGATCAATCTCGACTTTACTCGCCTGATTGCGCCTATCGATGGCATTGCCGGCCAAGCCCAACTGCAAGTTGGCGCACTGGTGACACCCAGCAGCGGGATCGTCACATCCGTTTCTACTGTGAACCCCATCAAAGTTTATTTCACCGTCGGCGAGCCTCAGTACCTGGAATGGCGGAGACGTTTTCCGACCGAGGAGAGCCGCTTGCAGGCCGACAAGGAGCTGCGGCTGCAACTGATCTTGGCGGACGGCTCAACCTATCCGTACCAAGGCAAGTTTTATTTTGCCGACCGCCAGGTCGATGAGAGCACCGGAGCAATTCGAATTGCGGGGCTTTTTCCGAATTCTAACCGTGTTTTGAGACCGGGCGGTTACGCCAAAGTCCGCGCTGTAATCCGAACCCAACCTGGGGCGCTGCTGGTTCCGCAGCGTGCGGTGTCGGAACTGCAAGGCGGATATCAGGTCGCGGTCGTAGACGGCGACAACAAAGTCAACGTTCGAACTGTTACCGTGGGCGACCGGGTCGGTAACCAATGGATCATCGCGAGCGGCCTGAATCCCGGCGATCGAGTCGTAGCGGAGGGGGTTCAAAGAATGCGCACCGGCGTGCACGTGAATCCCAAGCCTTTCCTAGCAGAAGCCAAGAATTGATGAGTAAGGGTCGATGACTTAAGGCTCGACGAGCCAAAGATCGATGAATCGATAGGACAGATCGATGTCGAAATTCTTCATCAACCGCCCCATTGTTGCCATGGTGATTTCCATCGTCATGGTGTTGGTTGGTTCCCTCACGGTTCTGAGCTTGCCGGTCGCACAGTTTCCCAACATCACTCCACCTGAAATTCAAGTCATCGGCACCTATGTCGGGGCTGACGCGGAGACTCTTGAGCAAGCGGTGGCCACTCCCATCGAGCAGCAGATGAATGGGGTGGACAACATGAATTACATGTATTCGCTGAACGCCACAGGGAACAACACCACTAGCCTGATCGTGGATTTTGACGTTAAGACTGATCCGAATACTGATTTCATTCTCACGCAATCTCGAGAAACACAGGCTGCCTCCCAGCTTCCCGCGGACGTCAACAATTACGGCATCACGGTTCGAAAATCGGTCACCGCTCCGCTGATGTGGGTTGCTCTTTATTCTCCGCGCGGAACTTATGACGCCAAATTTCTCGCCAACTACGCTTACATCAATATCGTCGATCCGATTCTTCGCTCGCCCGGCATTGGCAACGTTCAGGTATTCGGCGCCGGCCAATACGCAATGCGCCTCTGGGTAAAGCCGGATACGCTTTCAAAACTCGGTATTACTGTGCCGGAGATAGTCAACGCGATTCAGGCACAAAACACCGTGAATCCCGCCGGCAAGGCCGGAGGCGAACCTGCTCCCAAAGGTCAGGAATATACCTACACTGTTCTCTCGCAAGGGCGCCTGGTTTCGCCAGAGGAATTCGGCAACATAGTTGTCCGCGAAACACCCGACGGCGCAACTGTTCGAGTACGCGACCTCGCTCGAATGGAGCTTGGCGCGCAAGACTACAGTATCTCGGGCCGCTTTAACGGCAAGCCGGGCGCCATTGTTGCCGCGTATCAATTGCCCGGATCGAACGCGGTCGACGCGGCGGCCGGAGTCAAGACGCTGATGGCGCAAATGAAAGAGCGATTCCCCGAGGACATGGACTTCGCCGTTTCTCTCGACACGACGCTTTCTGTAACGCAGGGCATCAAGGAAATCGTTGAGACCCTTGTGATCGCGCTGGTTCTGGTCATCATTGTTGTTTTTCTGTTTCTTCAGGGCTGGCGCTCCACGTTGATTCCGCTGCTAGCCGTACCGGTTTCCCTGGTAGGCACTTTCATATTCTTCCCGCTGTTTGGTTTTTCCATTAACACACTTTCTCTCTTTGGTTTGGTGCTCGCGATTGGTCTGGTGGTCGATGACGCAATCGTCGTCGTGGAAGGTGTGGAGCGCCATATCGAAGAGGGTATGACTCCGAAAGATGCGGCATTAAAAGCGATGGAGGAACTCTCGGGTCCGGTTGTGGGCATCGCGCTGGTTCTCTCCGCCGTATTCGTGCCCACCGCCTTCATTCCCGGAATCACCGGCCGACTGTATCAGCAATTTGCAGTCACCATCGCGATTTCAGTCATTCTCTCGGCGTTCAACGCGCTCACGCTTAGCCCTGCTCTGGCGGCTCTGCTGCTTCGCCCGCGCCAGGAAAGCCACGGGCCGCTGCGGAGATTCTTCGATTGGTTTAACCGTCTTTTTGAGCGAGCCACCGACGGCTATGTCGGGTGGAGCGGCGTCCTCTTAAAGAAGACCCTCGTGGTGGTCGTTCTTTTAATAGTCTTTTGCGTCGCGGCTGGATTCTTTGCCAATCGTGTGCCGTCGAGCTTTCTTCCCGATGAAGATCAAGGCTACGCCTATATCAATCTGCAATTACCTAACAGCGCTTCGCTGGAGCGGACATCTCAGGCCGCGACACAGATCGAAAACATTCTGGCGAACACTCCGGGTGTGAAATATACGACCAGCGTGATCGGCTTTAGCTTGCTCAGTTTTGTTCGTACCAGTTACAACGCTTTTTTTGTTGTCACTCTCAAGCCGTGGGATGAACGCACAACCAGAGCCGAGCAATTTCAAGCTATCAAGGCTCATCTGAACCAGGAGCTCGCAAAATTGCCGGCAGGGATTGCTTTCAGTTTTTCGCCGCCGGCGATTCCGGGTGTTGGCACCGCCGGCGGATTTACTTTCATTCTCGAAGACCGCTCGGGCGGCAGCATTCAGTTTCTCGCGAAAAATGTGAGCACGTTTCTTGAAGCAGCGCGAAAGCGACCTGAGATCGCCAGCCTGAGCACGACTTTTCTGCCCAGCGTTCCCCAGAAATTCGTCGACGTGGATCGCGACAAAGTATTGAAGCAGGGCGTCAATCTTACCGATGTCTACCGCACCATCCAGGCCTTCATGGGCGGCTATTTCATCAACTACTTCAACCGCTTCGGCCGCCAGTGGCAGGTTTACGTCGAGGCCGAAAGCGACGATCGTGCCAGCGCGGATAATGTCGGGCGATTCTATGTCCGCAACAGCAAGGGCGCCAACGTTCCCCTCTCTACGCTCACGACGGTTAAATCGCAGTTTGGCCCCGAATTCACCATGCGCTTTGACGAGTATCGCTGCGCGCAAATCAACGGCAGCGCTGCGCCGGGATTCAGCGCCGACCAGGCCAGCGCCGCCCTCGAAGATGTTTTCAAACAAACCATGCCGCGAGAGATGGGATTCGACTACTCCGGGATCTCGTTTCTGGAGCAGAAGGCGCGCCAGGGAGTGCCACCTGCGGTGATCTTTGGCCTGTCGCTGTTGTTCGTCTTCCTGATTCTTGCGGCACTTTACGAAAGCTGGTCGCTGCCCTTCAGCGTCCTGCTCAGCACGCCGGTGGCGGTCTTCGGAGCTTTTGCGGTGCTGTGGCTGCGGCGCACTCTGCTCGGCGTTTTTCTGCCGCCCTACCTGGTGCAGATCGAAAGCGACGTCTATTCGCAGATCGGCCTGATCATGCTGATTGGTCTGGCGGCGAAGAACGCGATCTTGATCGTCGAGTTCGCGAAGGATCAGTACGAACACGGAAAACCGCTCGCGGACGCGTCGCTCGAAGGGGCGAGGTTGCGGCTGCGCCCGATCCTGATGACGTCGTTCGCGTTTATCCTCGGCTGCGTTCCACTGTGGACGGCGAGCGGCGCTGGTTCGGTAGCCCGCCAGATTATGGGGACGGCGGTAATCGGCGGAATGCTTGCGGCCAGCGCGATTGGAATCTTCTTCATACCCGGAATCTTTTATATGGTTGAGAAATGGTCGGGCGCTGGACGGGAATCCGCATCCGGAATGTTGCCGGCTGCGCCCTCACCTGCGCCAGGAGACTGAGACCGCCGCGGGGTTGCGAAGAGAATATGGCCTCAATGGAATCGAGTGCTATGAACGCCGAGAAAATGAACGCCGGGAAATTGCTGATCGTGATTGTGGGATCCGCCATGTTAGTCGGTTGCATGGTTGGGCCCAAATATCATCGCCCTGCGGTTCAGACTCCGGCCTCTTATCGTGATCTGGCGAACAATCCTCAGCTTCAGACGCAAACGGCCTCGTATGCCGATCTTCCCTGGTGGCAGGTGTTTCAGGATCCGAAGCTGCAGGAACTTATCCGCACGGCGCTGAAACAGAACTACGATTTGCAAATCGCCACGGAACGAATCAACGCTGCGCGGGCGCAAGTTGCGGTAACCCGCTCCAGCCTGTTTCCGCAAGTTTCGGGTAACGGCAATTTCAGCGGCGGCAAGGAAAATACCTTTCAATCCAAATACAACTTTCTGACGCTCACTGCCGACGCGGCCTTCCAGCTCGATTTCTTCGGAAAACTTCGCCGCGCCAACGAAGCCGCCCGCGCCCAACTCCTAGCCACGGAAGACGCGCGTCAAGTCGTGGTACTCACTCTCGTCAGTGACGTAGCGAGCGATTACTTCACGCTGCTGCAACTTGACCTGCAACTCCAGATCACACGGGAGACGGTCAATACGCAGACCGATTCGGTCAAACTCACTAACCTGCGGCTTGATCACGGCGTCGCGACGAAGTTGGATGTTCTCCAGGCTCAGCAGGTTCTCGACACCGCCAACGCGCAGATTCCCGACCTGGAGCGGCAAATTGCCCAGGAAGAAGACGCCATCAGCATCCTGCTAGGCAATTATCCGCAAGACGTGTCGCGCGGTATTCCGCTCGTTGAGCAGACACTCCCACCTGAAGTTCCCGCTGGTCTTCCCTCTTCGATCATCGAGCGTCGTCCCGACATTCGTGAGGCGGAACAGATTTTGATCGCCGCGAATGCCGATATCGGAGTCGCCAAGGCTCAGTTCTTCCCGCAAATCTCTCTGACCGGGGGAGCCGGCGGTTCATTCGGTCGAAGCTCAGCCTTCTCAAGCCTCATGACGACGCAGCTAGGCACCTGGTCTTACGGCGCGCAGGTGAGCCAGCCGATTTTTACCGGAGGCGCACTGAAGGGGAATTTGCATCTGGCTGAGTCGGAACACCGGCAGACTCTGATCGCATACCGACAAGCGATCCAGCAAGCTTTTGGGGATGTTTCCGACGCGCTCATCGGTTACGAGAAACTTCATCAGGTACGGACACGCCAGCAGGATTCGGTAGCCGATCTGCAGGAAACCGTCCGCATTTCGACGCTTCGCTACAAGGGCGGCACCACGACATACCTCGAAGTACTCGACGGTCAGCGTTCACTTTATGGTGCAGAACTTACGCTTGCAGCGGCGCGGGGAGACGAATACCGAAGCCTCGTCCAACTCTACAAAGCGCTGGGCGGAGGCTGGCAACAGTAAAATCGTCGTCCAACAACCAAGAGTCGTCCAGGGTGTTTGGACTGTTGCGAAGCGGCAGGGGGATAGTGAATGATGACAATGATGCGCGAATACCGATGTGAAGTCTGCGGAATTGTGGACACTCGTCCCATCCACTGGTTCGTCATCCAGTGTGGGGACTCACAGCTCACGGTTCATCGCTGGAATTCTGAGGCAGCGAACGCAGTTGCCGCCCGGCACTTCTGCGGTGAAGCTCACGCCGAGGTATACGTCAGCCGTTGGTTCGATTCGGTCTGCTCACCGCCCAAACCCGATTTCAATCTTCCCTCACCAGCGAGATGAAGCGGCGATTGTCAAAGGGCACAAGGGTCCCTACCGGGTTGCGCTTTCCTTTGCTGGAACGTTCTCGAAAAACATGGCGCAGAACCGATTAGTTAAGCCGGAGCAAGTGCGGTCAGCCGCACTTGTCCCGGCACGATCCCGTCACACCTCTCACTAGTTGTTAGGCTCGCGTTGTTTGGCTCGCGTCGGGCCACAGCGAGTTCGATGACCGCGCCTTGTCCCGCGACTTGGACTGGTTGGCGGAAATCTCTCCACCTCTGGCACGCCTGAAGTCACTCCGCGTAAGCGGTACGTGCCGGAGGTCTTTCTGATACGCATGGACGACCCGTAGCTACCTGCCAGATAGAACAGGACGGTTTCGGGCAACAAATTTCGGCATTTTGGCCACCGGGAGGCGCGTCGTTTCATACCCCTTGCGGTGCACTACAATGCGATAGTCAAACTCCACGTACGACTGGCCGCCGCCCAGTTCTCGCACTTCGAACGAGCCCGGAGTCTTCTGGGTTACGTACAATCCTTTGCAGTCGCCGCTTGGAGTCAGGAATACGTGGTATCCGTTTAACGTATTCACGATTTGGCTAAACGAGGGATCGATGGAAACAGTGGTAACCCCACCGGTCAACTGGCCCGAGCCGAAATCCTCGAACCACACCTCTGGTGACTCCATAGAGGAAACGTCCACCATCTGGCCGTTCTGCATAGGGACAGCGGCATGTTTAACTCCTATCGCCGTCGTGTCGCCAAGTGTGTCGGTGAAGAAGGTTACTTGTGTGTTGTTGAATTGTGCCTCCGTGAAATTGCTGTTGGAAGGTGTGGCAACGTTGGTTACGCTAATCGTCTGGGAGCTGGAGTTGTTGCTCAACAAGAGAGCCGTAGCACCGCCAGGGTTGAAGCTTCCTTGTAAACCCGAGATGTTCAACCCGAAGATGTTCCCAAAGGAACCAAAGCCACCGGTGGTGATGTTGCCCGCGGCCGTGATATTTCCAGTGAAGCTGCCGGTAAACCCGGAAACGGTACCACCGGCATTGAGGTTACCGGTGAATTGGCCGCTGCCCCCAAGAACCTGGCCGCCGACAGTGAGGTTGTTAAGGAAATCGCCCGAATTCCCGGAAACCGAACCGCTGGCGTTCAGCGTGGTGGTGATGAGTCCGCCGCCGGCGTTGATACTGCCAGTGGCGCTGATGTTGCCGCCCGAGTTGATCTGTCCGGTAACGGTCTCGGTACCGGTAATTTTGATGTCGCTGGCCGTGTCTTGAGCCATTATCGAGTCGTTTACTGTGGCGCTGCCACCATTGCTAGCAAATTTTGGAACGAAACCTGTCTTGCACGTTGCTCCACCGGAACAACGGATCTCATTGACCTGCTCTGTCGGTTGCTGAGCCGAAGCAGGAACAAGACCGCAGATAACCAACAAAATCACACCCACCCACACGCTAATGCGACCCATAAATCCTCCTGTTAGGTTAGTTTCTTAAGCTTCGCAGCCTCTTCTAGTCCTCTACATTCATAACGCGCAAAAACAGGACTAAAGGGCTCATGCCAGACAAAACTATTTTCCAAGCCACTCGCGCGGCAGCATGGGACGGGTGAACTAGGACGGTTTTGTTCCAATTTTTAAGGGTTTCACGCACAAAGTCGTAAACTCCGTTGGCCTGGCAATTCAACCGGGTATATACTTTCAGCGCCGTAGAGATCGCGAATTTCTTTGCGTTTCGCGAGCTCGAATCGGATCCTCCCCCGTTCTCGTCTTTTCTATTTCCTAAGTTCGAGCGTCGCGGCGTGCGGCATCCATTCCCGTTCGCGCGGCTCCGGGCATCGCGTTCGAGGTCCTAATGGACGAGCCAATCGAGATAGCGACCCTCCTGGGTGAACTCGGCAATGACAAGGTACTAGCCGAGTTGGTCGTTTCGCTCTACTCAGAACTGCGGCGTTTAGCGTCCGGCTACCTGCAGCGGGAGCGCCCGGAGCACACTTTGCAGACAACCGCCCTGGTGCATGAGGCCTATCTTCGCCTGGCCGACCAAAGAGAAGTTCATTGGAAGAACAGGGAGCAGTTCCTGGGCGTGGCGGCACAACTGATGCGGCGTATCCTGGTTGACCACAGCCGTGGCCATGACGCCAAGAAGCGAGGAAAAGGCTTCGAGAAAGTTTTCCTGGAAGAAGCTGCCTGCGTTTCCAAAGAGAAGGCGGCGGACGTCATTGCCTTGGATGAGGCTCTGACCCGGCTGGCGGAATTCGATCCGCAGCAAGCCCAACTTGTGGAGTTGCGTTTTTTCGGTGGTCTAAGCATCGAGGAGTCGGCCGGAGTTCTTGGGGTTTCCCGGACGACTCTGAAGCGTAACTGGAACGTGGCAAAGGCGTGGCTCGCGCGAGAGCTACGCGAGGGCGACTCGAAGCATGCCGGAAAAATGGGATCAGGTTAAGGAACTGTTCACGCTGGCCCTGGAGCGTGACCCGAAAGAGCGAAGTGTTTTCTTGCTCGAAGCCTGCGGCGGCGACGACGCTCTGCGCGCCGAAATAGAATCTCTACTCTCGAGCTTCGATGGCGCCGCGACTTTTCTTGAGGATTGTCCCGCCGCTTATCTGTTTACTCAGTCGCGTGCGATGGCAGGAAGACGAATCGGGGCGTACCGAATCATCCGCGAATGCGGTCATGGCGGTATGGGGATCGTCTATCTGGCCGAGCGTGCCGACGACCAGTACCGGAAACGAGTAGCCATTAAAATGCTCATGCCGGGGATCAACAAGGACGAAGTCCTTCGGCGTTTTCGCAACGAACGTCAGGCTCTCGCAGCCCTCGACCACCCCAGCATCGTACGGCTCCTCGACGGCGGGAGCACCGAAGAGGGCCTGCCTTATCTCATCATGGATTATGTCGAGGGTGTTCGTATCGACGAATATTGCGACACTCACAGATTGTCCATCGCCGAACGTTTGCAGTTGTTCCGTACCGTCTGCCTCGCAGTTCAGTATGCCCACGAAACCCTCGTCATCCATCGTGATCTGAAGCCCGGCAACATCCTGATCACGAAAGAAGGCGTGGCTCGGCTCTTGGATTTTGGTGTCGCCAAAGTGCTCAACCCGCAATGGTCCCCGGACGCGCCGCTTACCCGAACCGATTGGCGGCCCATGACGCCTGAATACGCCAGCCCCGAACAGGTGCGTGGAGAACCCATCACAAATGCCACGGATATTTATTCGCTCGGAGTCTTGCTTTACGAGCTCTTGACCGGTCATCGACCCTATCGGGTTCGGTCCGATTCGCCCTTGGAAATCGAGCGCTCGGTTTGCGAGAAGGAACCGGAGAAGCCGAGTGCGGCAGTTAGCCGCATCGATGAAAGGGCGTCTCATGACGGCAGCAGGCGAACCGCGATCACCCCTCAGCTAATTGGCGAAGCGCGGGCGATTCGGCCAGAAGAACTGCCGCGTCGCCTGCGAGGCGATCTTGACACCATAGTGATGAAGGCAATTCGCAAGAGGCCGGAGCATCGCTATGCGTCCGCAGATGCGTTCGCGAAAGATATTGAGCGGCACCTCTCGGGCATGCCGATTGAAGCCCGTAAAGCCACTCTCCTCTACCGCAGTGGAAAATTCATCCATCGGCATGTGGAGTCGTTGGCTACCGCGCTACTGGCATTCGCCGTGGTCGCCGGGTTGGGTACATGGGAAGCGCGCAGGCTGTGGAAACAGGGAAATGTCAATGTCAATGTCAATATCAACGACCAACAATCCAGTAACATCCACGTTCGGATGCGCCCGTCGGTAGCGATACTAGGGTTTAAGAATCTCTCCAGCCGCCAGGATACGGCTTGGATTTCAACCGCACTCACGGAGATGCTAGCTGCGGAACTGGCAGCCGGCGAGCAACTGCGCACTATACCAGCCGAAACCGTCGCTCGTACCAAGATCGACCTCGGTCTATCTAATGTGGAAAGTCTGCCCCCCGCCGCTTTGCCGCAAGTTCGCAAGAACCTGGCAAGCGACTTCATCATTCTCGGATCGTATCTCGCTCAGGGAAAAGACACGGGCCAGATTCGCCTCGACCTTCGCTTCGAAGACTCCACCACGGGACAAACTGTCGCAGCCATTTCGGAAACGGGTACTGAGAAAGCCATAGTCGACCTCGCATCGCAGGTTGGATCACGCTTGCGAGGGCAGTTCGGACTTGAGAGCCTTTCCCCAGTCGAATCCGTGGGACTAAGAGCTGAGCTGCCGTCGAATCCGGAGGCGATTCGGCTCTATTCGCAAGGACTCGCCAAGATCAGCGCATTTGATGCGCTTTCGGCCCGAGACATACTCAGCCGTGCCGTCGCTGCCGATCCCTCCTTTCCACTTGCGCACGCTGCGCTCGCCAAGGCGTGGTCATCCTTGGGCTACGACTCTAACGCCCGGCAGGAATCGAAGACAGCCTTGGATGGAGCGGGCAATCTCTCGCGTGAGAAGCACCTGCTGGTCGAGGCCCGGTTCTTTGAAACGAGTAAGGATTGGGGAAAAGCAATTGAAGCCTATCAAACTCTATTTAGCTTTTTCCCGGACAATCTCGAGTACGGCTTGCAGTTGGCGAGTGTCGAAACTGCCGGCGGTCGAGGAAAAGATGCATTAAAATCCTTGGGCAGTCTAAGTGCTTCTGGAGCGCAGGCCAAAGGCGATCCGCGAATCGATCTGGCCAGAGCAGCGGCCGCCGCGTCGCTCGGGGACGACAGACTCACCCGCGACGCGGCAGACCTCGCGGCACAAGAAGCAGGGGAACGGGGCGCCACGCTCCTGGTGGCTCGAGCCCGAACCAGGGAGTGCCGGGCTTTGGCGAATCTTGGCGAGAACGAAAAGGCCCAGTCTTCTTGTGAAGAAGCGCGGCAGATCTACGCCGCTGCGGGAGACCGCGGCGCGTTGGCGCAAACCCTGCACACCATGGCTGAAGTTCCCATCAACCAAGGGGATTTTGCAGCGGCCGGGAAGCTCTACAGTCAAGCTTTGACGATAACGCGGGCTATCGGTGATGAACAGGGTCAAGCCAGAGAACTGATGAATCTCGGTTTGATTTCTGCCAAGAAAGGTGACGTCACCACTGCGCGACGGATGTATGACGAATCATTCCGCAGCTACCAGAAGGCTGGCGACAAGAATGGAATGGCAGGCGCGATGGGCAATGCTGGCAACCTTTTGCGCACGCAAGGGAAATTGCAGGATGCTCTCAACCATTTTCAGAAGACATTCGACTTGTCTAACGAAGTGGGCCATCGGGGTTCGGCGGCGCAGGCCCTGGCGGCAATTGGAGACGTATTGTTTGAACAGGGGGATCTCTCCGGTGCTTACAAGATGTACCAAGAGTCATCGACTATTCAGCACGAGATTGGCGGAAAGGGCTATTACGCCTCTACCCTCGTTGAAATCGGGCGGGTGTTTCGACAACAGGCGGAGGCGGATAAAGCATCTCGGGCTTATCTTGACGCCCTGTCCCTGCAAAAGCAGCTCGGAAATAAAAGCGATGCCGCCGAAACTCGCTTGGCGCTCGCGGAACTAGACTGCGATTCCGGCAAAGGAACCGAGGCCGAACAGCTCAGCCGAACGGCGGTTGAGGCGTTTCAGGCAGATGCTTACGCTGATGAAGAGATCTTTGCACAATCTGTGTTATCGAGGTCTCTGCTTCAACAAGGAAAAGTAGACGAGGCCCGCGCAGCCATTGCCGAAGCGGTCCGACTTTCGGAAAAGAGCCAGGATGTAACTGTTCGAATCCCTGTAATGCTTGATCATGCCAACTTCATGGCAGCCGGGAAAAAACTTGGAGAGGCCGAGAAAACCGCGCGACAGGCACTCACGCAGGCACATAACTTGAGCTTATTTCGATTGCAGCTAGAGGCCTCCCTCACGCTCAGCCGGATTGAAATGCAGGGCAAGCGTGCGACCGCGGCTCGCGTTCGGCTCCATACACTGGAGAAAAGCGCACGTGCGAAAGGGTTCGAGTTGATCGCACGAAAGGCCGCCAATGCGAATAGCCCGCCATAGGGCGCGTTCATCAATGCGTCGCGGAATCCGACGATTCTGCCCCATCTCGGAAACTATTCGCCGAACGCAAGTGCAAGAACAAAACAAGAGCGTTGGTTAGAAAACGAGGTCCGCTGCCGCAGAAAGTTATTGTACGAAATTACAATGCATCATTAAACAATTGATAATAAACGAGTTATTGGTGGAGGCGGCGGGAGTCGAACCCGCGTCCGAAAATGTTACTGGTCAAGAGACTACATGCTTATTCGCGTTCATGCCCCAGGCATTACCCTGGGACGTTCGCGGCCCACGCTCAGAACGGACAAGAAACGCTAGCCGCTAGCCTGAGATCTTAACCTCCCCGCCCAGACGTAGCGGAGAAGAGCAGCCCTCTGTGTGACGCTCGCTCACCGCCCAAGGGCGAAGCGGTGGAAAGCGGCTGCCTAATTAATTAGGCTGCGTATGCCATTTGTTGATTGGCAATTATCATTTTGCCCACGATTACGGGTGTGTGCACCCCGGCATGCCTCTTGGCCGCAAGCATCTCCGTCGAAGCCGTGACGCCCCCACTGGTGGGATTGGCCATACTTAAAGAACTACTTCCAGACTATGGGTCGCCCCGGTGGAAGTCAAACGCTGCGTACCCAAAATTGGATGCGGAAGGACAGTGTACCGGCGCAGAAGTAGTGAGTACTATCAGACCATTTCACGCGTTCAGTGGGCGGCCTTGATTCATGGCAACCTGGCTTCCAGTCTCGCTCTCACCTCCGTCCACTCCGTGTCCAAGATGCTGAAGTAAACCGTATCGCGAACTCGACCCGTCCACGTGATCAAATGCTTTCGCAATATTCCTTCTTCTTTCGCTCCAATGCGTAGGATGGCGCTCCGCGATCTTTGATTCAGCGCATCGGTCTTCAGTTCGACTCGCATGCATCGCCACACTTCGAATGCATGTCGCAGCATTAAATACTTAGCTTCGGTATTCACGGCCGTGCGGTGCCATGCCGGAGTGATCCATGTGGAACCGATCTCAACCCGGCGATTGAGGCGGTCGATATTCATGAAGCGGGTGCTGCCGATCACGAGCCCGGAACTGCGCTCGACGGTCGCAAACACGATCGACTCGCCACGTTCTTGTTCGGCCAAAGCCTTATCCACAACAAACTGGAAGTCCTCTTTCGATTTCATGCGATAAGGAATCCACTGGAAAATATTGTCGAGGTCGTCCTTGGCGGCGCCCCAGAAGGACTCAACATGCTCGCTGCGAATGGGTTCCAGGCGGACCGCGAGACCCTCCAGCGTGAACGGGGATTCAATATTCAGCGGAAAAACATCCAAACTCATGCTTTCTTCCTTCCCATTGGTCAATTGCTGAGAGACTCATTATCTTGCATCTCGCGCCTGTTTGCGGCATCTCAACTGTGACGTCCCCTGTAGAATAAGAGAGGTTAACCTTCGATGATTTCCGCCGTCCAACACGATATGAGCGTGCCGCGACAGGAGTGTTGCCGGTGAAAGCGCAGTGTTTGCCCTTCAGCCGGATCCCGCACACCAATCGCTTGTTCACTGATTTTCTTTCCTATTCTCCCGACGTTCGGCACTTTTATCCGCATTCCCCCCACTTCAACGAATGGTTAAAGGAGCAAGCTTCCGCCCTGCAGTACGATCCATCCCGGCGCGAACTGGTCAGCACGATTCTTGAGAAGCAGAATAAATCGTGGGACGCCGGCGCGCCCACCTTGGCGAATATCAACCGTTTACGCAAGGGAGCGGCTGCGGTCGTCACGGGCCAGCAAGTCGGGTTGTTCGGCGGCCCGATGTTTTCCATCTATAAAGCTCTGACTGCCGTAAAACTCGCGGAAGATGCCACGGCCGCGGGAACTGACGCTGTTCCCATCTTCTGGCTCGCCACTTCCGATCATGACCTTGCCGAAGTGAATCACGTCTCATTGCCCGGGCCTGACGGCCATCTCGTGACGCTGACAACTTCCAGCCACAGTATTGCGGGAGCCCCGGTAAGCGAGGTGCGTTTGGGCGAAGAGATTCGCCCTGTGGTCGAAGAAGCCGCATCATTACTTGGCGAGACTGAGATAGTACAGTTCCTGCGCGAGTCTTATCGTCCAGGGGAGTCGCTCGGGACTGCCTTCGCTCGATTGTTTGCTAGCCTATTCCGTTCCTGGGGTGTGATTCTTCTTGATGCTTCGGATCCGCAGTTGCACCGCGTTGCCGAGCCAATTTATCGAGCCGCTATCGAACGCGCGGAAGATTTGGAAATCGCGCTGCTCAATCGCGGTCAGGCGATCGAGAAGGCTGGCTACGACCAACAAGTAAAAGTGACTGAATCCTCGGTGCTGCTTTTCGCTTTGCGCGATGGAGTTCGTACGGCGATCCACCGCCAGAAGAATGGATCGGAGCAATCCGCGGAATTTACCATAGGCAGCGAACTCGGCGCCCAGCAGCTTTCTCGCGCTGAGTTGCTTGAGCGCATCGCTTCCGTCCCGGAGAAGTTTAGTCCTAACGTGCTCTTACGCCCAGTAGTGCAAGATTACATTTTGCCTACGCTCGCCTATGCGGGAGGCGCTGCCGAGGCGGCATATTTCGCACAGGCAGGCGCGGTCTATGAAACCTTGCGGAGGCGCGTAACACCCATCGTGCCGCGCTTTTCGGCAACCCTGGTTGAGCCTAAGGTTCAGCGCTGGCTGCGGCAGTACTGCATCACCGTGCCCGACTCGTTTCATGGAACTGACACCTTACGGCGAACTCTTGCATCTCACACCTTGCCCGAAGGGGTTCAACAAGCTTTCGATCGGACTCAGCACTCCGTTCAAGAATCATTTGCTCAGTTGCGGGGAGCGCTTGAGAAACTTGATCCCACGCTCGTCGGCGCCAGTGAAACTGCCGCTTCAAAAATGAACTATCAACTGGAACGGCTCCGTCAATTGACTACGGCTGCGGAACTGCGCCGCAGCGAAGTGGTGAGCCGGCACGCCGATGGGCTCGGCCAGGCACTATATCCCAATGGAGAATTGCAGGAGCGAGGATTCGCCGGCATCTATTTCGTCGCTCGGCACGGGATGGAGCTGCTGCGCACGATCCATGACGTTATTCAACCGGAGTGCCTCGATCACCAAATACTTGAGTTGTAGCCGGGGAACCGGAACTCATCGGCTCCCGCGCCCCGCGAACTGCATCCCCGCCCCGATGGAGCACAACCGATGATCGTGGTGTTGATGGGCGTAAGCTCTGTCGGCAAGACCACCATCGGCAAATTGCTCGCCGCGCGCACGGGATGGAAGTTTGAAGACGCCGACGACTACCACTCGGACGACAACCGGCACAAAATGGCAGCCGGAGTCCCGCTCGGCGACGCCGACCGAGCACCCTGGCTCGCTGTTTTACACGAGCGAATGCTGCAATATTGCAAGCATGGAGAGAACGCCATTTTTGCCTGCTCGGCCCTGAAGCAGCAGTATCGCGAACTGCTCGCCAGCGGCCTTGCGCCTGACGAAGTTTGCTTTGTTTATCTGCATGCGCCCGCCGCTCTGATCAAAGAGCGCATGAAGTCGCGATCTCATCCCTACATGAATCCTGTTCTCCTGGATAGCCAACTAGCGGAGCTCGAGGTGCCCACGGACGCCTGGTCAATCCCCGTTGACGGAACTCCCGACAAGGCCGTCGCAGACATTCTTGCCCGGCTGATGACGTAGGTAGCGAGCCTTCCGTCGTCGACCTCGAATGGGTGGAACTTGTGGTCGACACTTGTACTCGACTAAGATGCGCGTCTGCGTTGGCGCTCAAGTTCGCTGGCGTGTCGCATCGCCACGTCGCGCAGCGAGACTAGTCCCTTGAGTTGTTTGCCTTCTACGATTGGCAAATGCCGGAAGCCGAACTCCTCCATGATGAATAAGCATTCTTCAAGGGTCTCATCCAAATTTACCGAGCGCGGGTTGGCAGTCATGACTTCAGACACTGCGGTGTGCGCGGGTTGCCGTCCCGCGGCTACGACGCGATTCATAATGTCCCGCTCAGAAAAGATGCCAGCCAGTTCTCCGTTGCGAAGAACCGGTACAGCTCCTATGTTGTGCTCCATCATGAAACGGGCCGCTTCGAGCACGGTGCGGCCAGCTTCGATCGAATAAACTCTGCGGTCCTTCAGGAGGTCGCGGAGGGTCGACATAAGGAAACTCCTTTGGAAACGTGGCGAGGTCCACTTCGCGGGCGGCACTACTTTACCACAGCCCAGCGACGAAACTCATACGCCTCGAATTGAGGAAGCGCAATCTTGGCAGACGGCCGGAAAAGACAAATGGCGGGCATTCCTCCGCGCTCGCCTCACCCCCGCCCGCAACCCCCGCTCCACCATCTCTCGATATCCTGCGACATCCATCGCCGCCATCACAGCCGCTGCCGTCCCCCCTGGTGTAGCTGCTTCTTGCAGCAATTCATCCAGCGGCACGCCTCCGTCGCGCCACGCTGCAATCCCATCCGCCAGCGCATGAGCCGCAGCGACCCGGGCAACCTTCCCGTCGAGCCCAACCGCTTTAGCCGCTGCAATCAACGTCGCCAGTGCGTGATACCCGTGACTACTCGAAAACGTCACGGTGAACGCATCGAATCTCTTCTCCGGAATTTCCAACACCTGCCCAACCAAAGCGAACAACTTTCGCACTTCCGCTCGCGCCGTCGACGGAAACTCCCGGCTGAACGTCAGCGCAGTCAACCCACGCCCACCGCGACACACCGGACTCGGCATGGCTCGCGCCCATCGCACCGGCGTTCCCAATCCCTTTCGCAATTTCGACAGAGGAATACCCGCCGCCAAGCTGACAGTGAACAACTGTTTAGGAATGTCATAACTTTGAATCTCTTCCAGTAGCCCGGCAACCGAATCCGGCCGCACGGCGATCATCAGCAGCCGCGCCGATCTCACCGCGTGACGCAGATCCGCAGCTACAACCACGCCGTACTGACGCTTAAGTCGCTGCAATTTCTTCGGATTCCGGTCATGCACCACAACGGGTTGATTAAAATTCGCAAGCCGCAATCCCGCAATCATCGCGCTCGTAATCCGCCCGCCGCCGATAAAAACGATGCCCTTCACGACAATCCCGCGCATGCGTCGTCGGCCGCTGCCAAAAGCGCTTCCACATCGGCGTTCGTGTGCGCGGTCGAAATAATCCAATGCAGCCCGTTCGAAGGTGTCATATAAATTCCGCGCTCCAGCAAGTTGTGCACGAAGCGCGAATAAAGCTTTGTGTCGACAAACTTGCAGTAGTCGCGATAATCGTGAATGCCGTCGCGCTCGGTGAAGTAAATCTGAAACATCGGCCCAAAACCTTGAACGACCGCTTTCAGTTTGCGACGTCGAAATATTTCGCGCAGTCCCGCAATGGCTGCGTCACCCACCGCATGAAGTTTTCGATAAGCATCTTTGGCGGAAAGCAGATCCAGATTCGCTGCGATTACCTTCATAGTCAGGCGATGTCCGTTGAAAGTCCCGTAGTGCAGCACCATCTTCTCGCTCCACCGCATGCGCTCAAGAATGGAACGTGGTCCGGCCACCGCCCCCACCGGAAATCCCGCGCCCAGAGCCTTCCCGAACGTGCTCAGGTCAGGCTGCACGCCGTAATATTCCTGGCACCCGCCCGGAGCATAGCGGAAGCCGGTCACCACTTCGTCCAGAATCAGCAACGCGCCGCACGCGTGCGTGAGTTCGCGCAGCCTCTTCAAGTATCCCTCCCTTGGAAGAATGCAACCCATGTTGGCCATGATGGGCTCAGTAATCACCGCTGCAAGTTCGTGCCCATGCTTCCTAAGCACATCTTCGAGCGCGTCGACGTTATTCCATGGAGCCAGCACCACGTCATCAAAAATCGAAAGCGGAATTCCATCCGAATCCGGAATGCGCGCCGGATTCTCTACCGTCCCCAACCGCTCCGCCGGATGACTATGCGCACCCAGAAGAAACGGATCGTACCATCCGTGATAGTGCCCTTCGAATTTCAGAAATTTATTTCGCCCGGTATGAGCGCGGGCCAGCCGCAAAGCCAGCATCGTCGCCTCGCTCCCCGTGTTGGCGAAGCGCACAACTTCCGCGGAAGGCACCATGCTGCAAAACCGCTCAGCCGCCTCCACCTCCGCCGAAGTCGCCGCCGCAAAGTGAGAACCTTCCACCACCGCTTCAGAAACTGTCTTGACCACAACCGGATGCGCGTGCCCTTGAATAAGCGCGCCAAACGACATCATGAAATCGATATATTCATTGCCATCAATATCCCAAACCCGCGACCCACTCCCGCGTTCCACCAGAAGCGGCCCGCCGGCATACACCGCAGCCCCGCGCGAAGGAGAATTCACTCCCTCCACCAGCACCTTCTGGGCCCGCCCAAACCACTCCCGCGAGCGATTGCGATTTTGCGTTTGCATAATTTGCGCCATAGTTTCTGAATATATTTTGATAGGTCGCGGCTTCAACCGCGCGCGCGTCGCCGGCCTCAATCCGCTAGCCCTCCTCCATCCACTACCAGCGCCGCCCCCGTCATAAACGACGAATCATCCGACGCCAAAAATAACGCCGCCTTCGCAATTTCATCCGTCGTCCCAATCCTTCCCATGGGACGATTCGCGCATCCCGCCAGATAATCCTCCCACTTCAACCCACGCATCTTCGCATCCTCCGGCAGCATCGGCGTATCGACATCCCCCGGACAAATGCAGTTCACGCGAATGCCCTGTCTTCCATGATCAATAGCCATGGCCTTGGTCAACAGCACGACGCCGCCCTTCGACGCGCAATAGGCAACCGCCGCATCCCCGCCCGCAATCCCCCATCCCGAACTATTATTGACGATCACGCCGCTTCCCCGCTCAATCATCCCGGGCAGAGCCGCCTTCGACATCAGAAAAGTCCCCTTCAGATTAATATCCATCTGCAGGTCCCACTCTTCCTCGGTGCACTCAAGAATAGTGTGCGGATAGAAAACTCCAGCATTGTTGAACAAAATGTCGAGACCAGCAAAAGCCCGCAGGGTCGCATCCACAGCTTCACGGCATTCTGCTGCCCTGCGCACATCAGTCCGGATGAAGATAGCCTTGCCACCCTCGCTCACGATCCTCTCGGCAACAGCCTTCCCACGGTCTTGGTTGCGCCCGGTGATCGTGACCTTCGCTCCTTCGCGGGCAAATAACATGGCCGTCGCTTCCCCAATTCCGGAAGTCGCGCCGGTGATCAAAGCAATTTTATTTTTCAGCCGCATCCTTATTTATGTTAGCCCGAAGCCGCCAGCCCTCCGCCATCCACTACCAGCGCCGTTCCGGTTACAAACGATGCTGCATCGCTGGCCAGATACAAAGCAGCCTGCGCAATCTCTTCCGCGCGGCCCATGCGGCCCAGAGGACGCTTCGCCGACTCGGCGAGAAATCCCTCTTCATCTTCGCCCAGTTGCCGCGCCTCTCTACGCAACATGGCCGTATCCGTATCCCCAGGGCAAATAGAATTCACCCGAATATTGTGCCTCCCGTGATCGATGGCCATAGCCTTCGTCATGAGTACGACCGCTCCCTTCGAAGCGCAATAAGCCGCAGCCCGCGCTCCTCCCGCCAATCCCCATCCCGAAGCCGTATTGATAATCGAACCACCCTTCGCGCGCGTCATGACGGGAATCACTTCGCGGCACATCAAGAAGATGGATTTTACATTCACCGCCATCACCGCGTCCCAATCCTCTTCGCTGATCTCGACCACAGACGCCCGCCGGATAATTCCCGCGTTGTTAAACAGCACGTCAATGCCTCCGAACTTTCGAACGCTTCGCTCGACTACGCGCTTGCAGTCTGCGGCGCACGTCACATCGGCGCATTCGAAAATCGCGCGTCCTCCCGCGCCGGAAACGACATTCACCACTTCCCTACCCGCCTCCTGATCCAAATCGATGATGGTTACCGACGCGCCCTCGCGCGCAAACAGTACCGCCGTCGCGCGCCCAATCCCGCCCGCGCCCCCCGTAACCAACGCGCTCTTCCCCTGAAGTTGCCCAGCCATCCTTCTCCCACCGAAGCCCGGAAAAGTATTACGCCTTCATCGCCACCCTGACAAGACGGTGGAAAAGTTCCGCCCAGCTGCATGTGTAAAACAGCCATTTCATGTGCGCAGCGATTTACGCGGAATAAGGGATTTTGTCCCACCAGACCTGGTGCCAGGACGAGCATCCTGCTGTATTTCAGCAGTCCTCCGACTGTGTTCTTGACCGGAGAAACGCCCACGCGCGTTTACTCCCGAAAAAGGCGATTTGGAGATGGGTTTAGGTTTGCGAAAACTTCCAGGTTCGGACCTATTCGTGTCCGCCATCGACGACTGGTTCATTTCCGATTCTGTCCCGTTGATCAAAGCGGCGCTCCTGGCGCAGCATTGAGTATTTCGGCGCTTCAATCCAGGCGCTGAACGCTGGCCATCGCCACCAGACCAGAAGCAGGGCGAACATAATGGCTGAGATTACGATCACAATTAGATCTATCATTGTGTGGAGTTCGCCTGCGCTGGACTATATAGAGAGCGCACGAATGCGACCAAGGCGTGCCGTTCGTCTGGGTTGAGTTGGCTCTGCCAAGGTGGCATCGCTGTTCCCGGTACGCCATTTTCCAAAACATCCCAGGCCCGTTCTTGTGTGGGCTTCTTAAGATGAAAGTTGGTTGGTGCAGGACTGAGGGCGCCTGCTGCCGATCCATTGCCCGCTCCTGTGTCGCCGTGACAGCTGGCGCAGTTCGCCGCAAAGAGGGATTTGCCCACGTTCAGACTCGTCACATCTTGTGTCGACGACGCAGCACCCGGAACGTGCAGCCTATCGACGTAAGCAACCAGCGCGCGTAGATCTTCGGTGGGCAACTGGCGCCACGGCGGCATGGCAGATCCTGCGATTCCATTCCACAGCACGCTACTCAATCGTTCGTCGGAAAATCGGGCTGCAGTCAGGTTTGCCGGCTTCGGCGATAGACTCGCAGAAGCTTTGCCATCGCCCTTTCCGGCGGGTCCATGACACGAAGCACAATTGGCGGCAAAAACGGTTGCGCCGCGGCTCACTTCTTCTTGTAAGTCGTCCGGATCCGATGCAGGGTGCAGAACGGGTGCGCTTACGCTGTATCCTCCCGTCATGGCAATTGGAACCACTGGAGGAGTGGCTCTGGCTGAGGGCTCGCCCGGCATCGCCATGTTCGGTGTCTCAGACTGGACACTTACCGTCAGCGTCTGCCGGTCAAAACCGGAAAGTTGGCGCGCTCGTCCAAGCGATTGGAGATAGGCCAGCACATCCAAGCCTTCTTGCGTGGGCTGATTCGGGCTGCCACTAAAAAGCCACGGATACGGAGGCATTACGGAATCCCGCACCACAAGCCGGGGATTGAAGAGATGAGTGAGTTGCCAGTCGGGGGGACGAAGGTTGAATTCGCGGGATAGATCCGGCCCGATGCGGCGAGTGCCCCAAAGCTGCGGGTAATCATATTTGGTTTCCCACGGTTCGGTCGGCGCTCCAAAACGCCGCACATCTGTCGCGAGAGACCGGACCTGCTCCGTATGACAGTAAGCGCAACCTTCGCGTCCATAGATAACTCGGCCCCTTTGTTCGGAGGCGGTGATCGTTGCCATGGTGACTGGAGCCACCCGCTTGATTTCATTTTCCAGTTCTTTTCCGGGAATAATCGCAAGAACCAGAAACGACAGAGCGAAGAAGCCTACACCGGCGCCGAAGGCGACCACATACGCATGGCTGAGCCAGCCCGTCCAACTGAACTCTTGTGACGCCGTCGCGCCATTCTCGAATGCAACGATCTCTTCTGCGGCCACGGGTCTGACCGCGGACGTGACCGTCTCTGACCTTGGTCCGGTAACGAGAGCAGTCCAGAAAAGAGCAAAACCCGCGAGAATAGGAAGTCCCGAGAGTGTGCGCACCAGCCAGTAGCTTCCGACCGCACGCACAGAATCGATCCACGGAGCGCTCGATTCCCAGACCTGAGCCTCCACCAGTCCCGCAATCGTGAGGTCGGTGACCATCAGGGTCAGGCCTATGGCAATCAGCCAGAACGACCAATTCATCATGCGCTCGTTGTAGCGAGTTCCGGGGATGCGTTGCCACATATGGGCGATCCCGCCGAGCGCGATAAAGCTTGCGAAACCGATCATTGCCAGGTGTGAGTGGCCGATGACCCAATCCGTAAAATGAATGAAACGATTGACTGGCATCAGCGCCTGTACCGAGCCCTGCAAGCTCACGACCAGATAGGAGACAACCCCAAACCAGACGAAACGCAGCGGCACGTCCCGCGAAGCGAGTCCACTGCTTCCGCGCAGAGAAAGCAGCAGAT
Source organism: Acidobacteriota bacterium (assembly GCA_013289765.1). Lineage (GTDB taxonomy): Bacteria > Acidobacteriota > Terriglobia > Terriglobales > Acidobacteriaceae > Sulfotelmatobacter. Next base: position 49,311 of record JABCZI010000008.1, on the reverse strand, counting down.
TGGCGACGACTAAAATCACGTCCATGCCGAGATAAACAGAGGCAACGATGGCGCCTTTCTGCGCGGTCATGGGGATTGCCGAATAAACGTAATGATGGGTTCCATTCAATGGATAAGTAAAGAAGAGCACCCAGAATCCCACCATCGACAGAAAATGACTGAAGATGGGGCGCCGCGTGGTGGCGGGAATTACGTAGTAGGCGATGGCGAGAGCAAAAGGCGTAACGAAGAGGCCTACTGCGTCGTGAATCCAGAGACCGCTGAAGGCTGCGCCCCGCGCACCGGGAACAACGTTAGGTACGACGTTTCCCACCGGGTACGCCAGCATCGTGAAGATAATGCCGCCGATAATGTACCAGCCGCTGACATACAGGTCAGAGAGCCGAGCTCTTAAAAATGGCAGAACGAACTCGAAGACCATCAGGATAAAGGCAAGGACGACGAATGCAGCGACGACGAGCGGAAACTCCGCCCACTCCAGAGGCTGGCTGAAACCGGCAGCTACCAGCGTCCATCCGGAAAGAACTACCGCAAAATTCCAGATCCAGAAGAGAAACCATCCGAGCTTGCGGCTCAAAACCGGCCGATTTGCGAGGCGCGGCACAGCATAATAAAAGAATGCCAGGAACGCGTTGCCCAGCCATCCGAAAAATATGCCTTGCGTATGGTTGTAGCGAAGCCTTCCCCAGGTAAGCCATGCGTGGCTACCCAGAAATTCTGGAAAGCTGAACTTTGTGGCCACCGTAATGCCGAATAGGACCGAGATCACTAAGGTGACGAGTGACGCAAAGACGTGGGCGCGGATCAGATCGTATTCAATCGATGGAAGCGCACCTGAACTCGGACGATTTTGCCGCTCATCTTGACCGGATAAATTTTGTGCGAAAGTTGTCATTGACCCACACCTTGGCCAGCATTCTTGTTTTGATCGGAACGGTTCAGAATCCAACTCGCAAGGGCGATCCGGTCATTCAGCGACAGCCCGGACTCCGGGGGACCCGGTTCGAAGTTGCCCCATCCCGGCTGGGGATGGGTTACGGCCGAGGCAAGTCGAGAGCGCAAATCCGGATTGCCGGCCGAGGCAGGAAATCCGCGACGATAGAAGGCCACAATTTCCTGATAACTGGGTGCGCTGGAACGTGTTGCCATTTCGTGGCAACCGGCGCATTCGCGTTCTGAAAGTTGGAAACCGCGATCGAGCAACGCACTTTCTTCTTGGGTGACCTGCGGAAGAGCCATACCAGCGGCGGCAACCGGCCCGCGCGGCGATTCTCCGAACAGATGGCGATGGTCGCGAGTTCCCCACCAGGCAAGCAGAGTGCCGAGCAATAGTACGGAAATCAGGAGCCGTATCGGTGGCCGTGACTGATGGTCGCTTCCGATATTATTCGCCATAAGTTCCTTTCGGAGCCTTACCAGTGCCAGCCTTTCCATTGATAGAAAACAGGTAGTCCGTAATTGTCAGCGTCTGCTCGTCAGAAATATGCGCACCGTAGACGTCTTTCATTTTTTTGACTTCGCTCAGCCACGTAGCCTTCGAAAATTGCGGCTGCATCGTGATGTATCGAGGTGAATGGCAAACCACGCATGCGGTCACAAATTCATCACGCCCAGGTCCCGGCGGAAACACCGGCTCGTCATGCAACATCACGATGGTATGAACCGGGCTGTCCGCGTTTGAGTCGACCATCGATTCCATCTTTGCGTCGACGACGCCATGTTCTGCTTGCTGCGAGACGTTTGGTGCATGTCCGCAACCGGCAGCCAACACCGCAAGCCCCACTGAGAGAACCAAACTTTTCGTCTTTGGGGTCACGGGTATTTATCCCACCTTTACGTCAACTTGCTGGATTACATTCCACATAAAACCGCTGCGGTTCCACTGTTCTTTACTCTGAGTGTCTCCCACAGCATTCGTCGCGCGAGCCATGAGTCGATACTGCCCGCGGTTTTCTGGTGTCCAGAAGGCCCGCCAACGCCGAAAAGAATACTTTCCGATCTCCGGATCCAGTCGAGCGTCCGTCCAGGTGTTCCCTCCGTCGGTCGACACCTCCACTCGTCGAATCCCGTAACCTGAATCAAACGCGACGCCCTCAATTTCATTCGGGATTCCGGCATGCCAGATTTCATCGGGCTCGGGACGAACAAATATGGAACGCACGTTGAATCGATTAATGGGAATTGTGTCCTTGGCCAAATCCTTCGGACTTTCGGTGCCATTTGGACCAGCGGGAATGCGATACGCTTTGTCCGTCCAGAAGTTGCTGAAGGGCTGAGGTAACACGGTGATGTCGCTCACAGCTTTTACCCAATAAGTTCCGTACCAGCCAGGCACGACAAGGCGCAGGGGAAAGCCGTTGACCATGGGCAAGGGTTGGTCATTCATGGCGTACGCGATCATCACTTCTCCGTCGCGTGCGTGGTCGATCGAAAGGGCCTTCACGAAGTCGGCAATAGATGGGAGTGGGGGGACGTCAAGCCCATTGAATGAGACATCCACGGCGCCTGCCTTCACTTGGGCGCGATCCAAAATCGACTTCATGGAAACGCCGGTCCATTTGGCATTCCCGACCGCACCGTGCTTCCATTGACCACCGGGAACGCGAGGCTCGAAAAAGCTACGCGAATTTCCGGAACATTGATTGACCGCGATGATCGAGATGGGATCGAACTTCGATCGAAGCTCGTCCATACTGAGCTGCAACGGCTGCCGGACATGGCCGCTGACGTTGAGCCGAAATGTTCGAAGATCAACGGAAGTCGGAATGCCTTCGAGGTGCCACCGAACAAAGAAGGCTTCGTTGGGAGTGAGGTCCTGTCGAAAATAGTGAATCGGAGTCTCCAACTGTGGCGGCCGGTCGGTAAGGAAGATCATCTCCGTTTTTTCCGGGAATCGAATGAGGTTAGAAGAACCCGGTGCGGTCCCCGCCACAGAGTTAATTCGACTGCAGGATGCCGTCAACGCCGCGGCACCCGTAGCGCCTATGAGTTGCAAGAATCCGCGCCGGTTCATAAACTAACTCCCCCACCCCCCGATATCCTTAGGTATTCGACCTATCACGGGTTTTATCAATCCGGTCCCCAACTATGTCCCGGGAAACTTCTTTGACAACGAATGGCGTACGTAGCTATACACGATGAACGTGCCGGCGGGCGCCGCGAATCGCCTCCAACATTCAGTTCCATTCCTCGTAAATTTTTTCTATCTTGTTGTCTTCTTCAACACGCGGTCGACGAACCACGGTGAGACCATCGCTTCCCAACAGATAGGTCGTGCCGGTTTCCTCATTGACGACCTTGTGCCTTACTTGCTTGATCGTTGCAAGCGGGGTGGGATGCTCTGGATTTGCGACGTCCATCAGACGATAGTCGTGCGCCTCGCCGGTGACATACTTGTAAGGTTCGTTGATGGTCAGCAAGCCCGTTCGACCCACCGATTCAGTACGGCCGGGATCGTCATTCACGATCTTCAACGTTGGGCTCTTGGGCTCGCGAAGATCAATCACTGCGAACTGTTGACTCTCACGGAATCGGATCAGTTCAGTTCTGTGGTTCAGATAGCGCACAAAATCGTAGGCACCGGGTGTCGTGACCTGAACCGAAGCCGCTGTCTTGATCTTGGCCGGATCCGTGACATCGAAAATAGCTAGCCGCGCGCCATTTTGCTGCTCAACGTAGAGATAAGTCTCGCCATTCTCAGCTCCGCACAGGAAGAGAGCCTGCCCCGGGATCCGCGCCATCTCCGGAAGATCCGCGGGTTGCTCAACGACCAGTTTCCCGGAGTGCGATTTGATCTCCGCCTGAACAGGTAGGGTCAGCAGAAGACCGGTGACGGCTGCTATTGCTATGTTTCCAAATCTAACTGCCTTTGTCGTTTTCATTGTTCCATCTCCTTTTATGAGTCCATGTATCGAGCCGAAATCGGCATGTGTGCCTGCATGAGGCCATGTGGAGATCATGAGTTGCCAAAATCACCGCAAGGTCCATCAACACTTCTGATTTTTGCGTTGCCAGCACGCAACTGACTAGACGTTTCTCTAAACCTCACAGCAAGTCCGGTTCCACTCACACGATCCAGCGAAGTGGAAGTAACCGAACTGCATCGTGTAACGCGCACCGTTGTTTCGCCAGCGCACTGGCAAGCAGTGACGGCCCGTGAACACTGCCTGTCGAGCTTTGGTCACGATGGCCAGATGTGGAGCTCGAGCGGAGACTCTGCGGAAGCTTCCTACCCTCTCAAGACTAAGGTCACTCTTCATTGCAAACTTCGCGCGTTTGATGCGGCCAGGCTGCTCTTTCAGCCTCTTGGCGGTGGCTTCTATGACTACGATGCGACCTGTCGTTTTATGCACGTGTGGCCGGCGAACTGCAGGCAACTGCGCACACCATCGAAGGTCGCATTGCTGCACTCAATGAGCCACAGATCGGAAAGGAGAGGTGCAAAGGCCGCGCCGAAATGGATGGTATCGCTTGACCATGGCTACGAGTGGGTTTCTCCAACTAGTGAGCTAGCGTATTAATTCTCAAGCTCGTCGGGTCGAGAGCCTCAGGACCTACAGCTATTTATGCCTCGACAACATCGCTGTCCGGAAACTTGCGCCGTGACAGTGCCTCATTGTCGCGCGAGTATATATCGTGCTACGATATAGTTGGGGTACATGAATTGAGGCGAACGGATCTAACCATGCAAGACTATGTGGCGCTTGCCGAATTGCGCTATCAGATCCGCCGCTTTGTGCGCTTCAGCGAGGAAGTGTGCCGGAACACGGGTCTAAAGCCACAGCAGCATCAGCTAATGCTGACGTTAAAAGGACTGCCCGAGGGCACTCGCCCTTCCGTTGGCGACATAGCGCGGCGACTGCAGATAAAACACCACAGCACCGTGGAACTAATCGACCGGCTCGCGGCGAGGGGGTATGTTCGGCGACATCGAGGAGAGGCGGACAAGCGGGAGGTGTTGCTTACTTTGGCCCGCAAGGGAGAGAACGTACTCCGAAAGCTCTCTCTCCAACATCTGGCCGAACTTCGCGTGCAAGGTCCCGCTCTCGTTACAGCCCTAGAACGCGTCACAAAATATGAATAGCACTATGTGGAACCAAATAGCCCTAGAGAGAAAGTTCTAAATGATGGTGGAAAACAGGCGCAGCAGCGGAGATTCGCGTCCGGCCACGATTGGAGCCACCGGAGCCCAGGTTGGAGATGTGAGGCTCGGCGAGCCGGTGCATTTCCGTATGGTTCTAGTGTCGTTTCTGGCAGCCGGCATCGGCCTGCTTGCCGGCTTGATCGCATTTGTGCTCTACAACTTGATCGGATTGTTCACCAACATTTTTTTCTATCATCGCTTTTCGATGGTGTTCGTAAGCGCACGCTATAACCAGCTGGGTCTGTGGGTAATTCTGATCCCGGTCATTGGCGGAATTGTGGTCGGCTTCATGGCGAAATACGGAAGTTCCAAGATCAAGGGACACGGCATACCCGAGGCGATGGAGGCAGTGCTGATTAATCGCAGTCGTATCGAGCCGCGGGTCGCAATCCTCAAGCCCATCTCCGCTGCGATAGCGATAGGCACAGGCGGACCCTTCGGCGCAGAAGGCCCGATCATTCAGACCGGAGGCGCAATTGGTTCGCTGGTGGGGCAGGTGCTGCATACGACTGCTTCGGAACGCAAAGTGCTCTTGGCGTGCGGTGCCGCCGCAGGAATGTCTGCAACTTTCAACACACCAATCGCGGGAGTGATCCTTGCGATCGAACTACTCTTGTTTGAGTTCAAGGCGCGGTCGTTTATTCCTCTGGTGATTGCAAGCACTCTCGCGACCGCGGTGCACATGCAACTCTTAGGCGCAGGACCGATGTTCAAGGTCACGGCCATGGATTTCGGGATTCCTCACGCTCTGCCTTTCTACCTGCTCCTGGGATTAGTCTGCGGTTTGGCGGCAGTTGGATTCAGCAAATTGCTGTATTGGACCGAGGACCAGTTCGAAAAGTTGCCGGTGGACGACCTCTGGTGGCCTGCAATAGGCGCTCTTGGTCTGGGAATCATTGGCTATTTCGTACCAAGAGTCTTGGGTGTCGGATATGACACGATCGGCGACATTCTGAACGCAAATCTGCCCTGGAAGATACTAATTGTGGTCATGGTTGCCAAGGCGGTGGCGCTAGTGATCTCACTGGGTTCGGGTACCTCCGGGGGCTTGTTGGCGCCCATGTTCATGTCCAGCGCGGCACTCGGTGGCATATTCGCCATGGGAATGGATCGAATCTTTCCGGCTGCGAATTTGTCGGCTGGCGCGTTCGCATTGGTCGCAATGGGAGCCGTCTTCGGCGCGGCCTCCCGAGCCACCTTCTCATTTATTATCTTTGCCTTTGAGATCACCCGCGATTACAACTCGGTTCTGCCCCTGATGCTGGTCAGCGTGATTGCTGACGGTATTGCCATGTTGCTGATGCCCAGGGCTTCCATCATGACGGAGAAGCTGGCGCGTCGGGGACTGCACATTCATCAAGAATACGAAGCTGACGCTCTGCGCCAGATGATGGTCTCCGAGACTATGGAAAAAGATGTGCCCAAAGTTCCGGCGCATATGAAGGTGGGCGAGTTGGCGGACCGCATCGCACGCCGCGATCCGGAAGTATGCCACCACCAAGGAATGCTGATTTTAGATTCGGAGGGCAAGCTGGCTGGGGTCATTACCCGGGGCGATGTGGTACGCGCGCTGGACAAAGATCCATCGGGGGGACTGAGTGTGCTCGAGGCTGGAACACGCGACGTCGTTGTCACCTATCCGAACGAATTGTTGCACGATGCTTCGGCCAAGATGCTGCGCAATGCTGTTGGACGCCTGCCAGTCGTGGATCGAGACGATCCACGGCGAGTCGTCGGCTACCTGGGCAGGCCAGGAATCATGGCGGCACGCTTGAGGAACTTAGAAGATGAACATGTTCGCGAGCCAGGCTGGATCAGTCGCTTCTAGTGCAGAGAGGAACCGCTGCCTCGGAAAAACAAGCCCGTGCTTTGCGGCATACGAGTGATTCGGATGCCTTTCATGAGACCCCGTCGGATTTTGCGAAGATTTGCAACACCTCGCTGGTAGCTTCGAAATCTCTCACTACAAACGCTGCACGGGTAGGCCCGGGACCAACGTGAACCGTCCACGTTTCATTCGGCATGCGCTCAAACAGGTCTTCGTCTGTGCGATCATCACCTGCGGCAAAAACAAAGTCCCGCTGTCCGCAGGCGGCGAGGAGGCGCTCGAAAGCTTCGCCTTTACTCGCCCCACACCGGCCTTACGTCAATGGTTTTGTCGCCACGGAAAGCTCTTAACGGCGCTCAAGATTTCTCGCAAGAGGGGGTTTCGCGCGCGTTCTCTCAGATCGTTTGCGTTCAAATCGCAGGAGCCTACGTTGGAGAACCCCCGTAGATGTTGACGACCGGAGGCTCGCATGCACAGACCGTCCCGCGCACACCTCCGCGCGAAAGCGCGAAAAGGAAAGTCTCCCGTCTGCAGCTTTTAAAATACTCGATGGTGAATGTCTTTTTGGTGTTTCACATTTTGGCTATTGCGTGCTGGTGTATGCCGGTCGACAGCCCGTTGATTCTAGTGGGCAAGAACCTGATCCGCCCTTATTTCCTCTGGTCGGGGCTGTTCCAATCATGGGACATGTTTGCCCCTATCCCAAAAGGAGCCAACACCTACATCGAAGCCATCGTAATCTACAAGGACGGCTCCAGAAGCAAGTGGACGTTTCCAAGAATGGAACAGCTAGGGCTGACCGAAAAACTATTCAAGGAACGCTATCGCAAGTTTGCTGACAACCTGGTGCGGGAAGATGCCGATGCACTGTTGCCCGACGCGGCCCGATACATTGCACGCATGAAAAGCGGTCCCGGCAACCAGGTCAGAACGGTCATTCTGATCCAAAAATGGTCGCTCATCGTTCCCCGTGCGGATGGTTTCTATGTTCCAGAGCCCTGGGACCAGCACGTTCTGATTGGTTACGGAGTGCAATCCGAGGACCTGAAATGACGTTGCGAGGCTTGCTTCGGGCCTGGAACGGGTTCTTCTTCGCGGAGCAGTCACCCACACCGATCGCATTGTTTCGAATCTTCTATGGCGGACTAGTCACCGCCACCCTGATACTGCTGCGACCAGATTGGTTGAGCTGGTACGGAGTCCATGGATGGGTGACTCTCCCAACAGCCTCCAATCTGGAGCCCGGCGCACGATTGAATCTTTTCTCGATTATTCCTCGAAACGACGCCTGCATTGAGGCATTCTTCTGGGTGTCTCTTGGATCGGCAATATTGCTCACCGTCGGTCTTCTGACTCGCCTCAACAGCCTACTTGTCTTTCTTTGTCTTACGTCGATTCAGCAAAGAAACTTGTATATCACCCATGGGGGCGATACGTTTCTGCGCTTGGCGGGATTTTTCCTGATCTTCGCACCTGCTGGAGCTGCGTTTTCCCTAGATCGCCTCATTCGCATCTGGCGGCGGAAAGAACCCGCCCACATTCAACCTCGGAGTCCATGGGCGCAACGCATGATTCAACTACAACTGGCGCTCCTGTATTTCGTCTCCTTCCTGCTAAAAATAAGGGGAGCGCCGTGGCTGCAAGGCACCGCGCTGTTTTATGTTTATCACCTCGACGAACTCAGACGCTTTCCTCTTCCCTCGTGGTTCTTCCATCCAGTGGTACTTAAGCTTGGGAGCTGGTCCGCGCTCGTCGTGGAATTCTTTCTCGGGGTTTTGACTTGGGTGAAAGAGTTCCGCTATTTCCTATTAGCGCTAGGAGTGTTGTTTCACCTTTGGCTGGATTACTCTCTCAACATTCCGCTCTTCCAATGGGATATCCTGTCCGCATACGTGCTCTTTGTCGAGCCTGCGGACATCGCGCGCTCTTGGAATTGGATCAAGCATCCTCTGGCAGAGCGTTCCGCCAAGCAGGCCTGAAGGCATTAACCTTGAATCAGGGCAATCACCAGGGATGGCATTAACTGTCCCCAGAGCCCACGGAAAGGAACCTTCAATGAAGTATCCGACCTTTTATCGCACGAAACAGATCGACGGGCTGTCCATTTTTTATAGAGAGGCAGGCCCGAAGGACGCTCCAGCGCTTCTCCTTCTACATGGACTTCCGTCATCCTCGCGGATGTTCGAGCCTCTCTTCGCCCGGCTTTCCGATCGCTATCACCTTGTCGCCCCGGATTACCCGGGATTCGGATACAGCGACTGGCCGGACCCGAAGAATTTTGCTTATACGTTCGATCACTATGCCGAGATCATGAATCATTTCACTGAATCGCTCGGCCTCTCGCACTACACGCTTTACATGCAGGATTACGGCGGCCCTGTCGGTTTTCGCATGGCCTTGGCTCATCCAGATCGTATCGAGGCCCTCATCGTCCAGGATGCCGTTGCACACAACGAGGGTTTGGGCGCGAATTGGAAGACGCGGCGGGCCTTTTGGGCGGATCGCGCTGCTAACGAAAAAGAGCTGCGCACCAATCTTCTGTCGCTCGCAACCACGCGCACACGCCATCTGGGAAACGATCCGAATGTGGAACGCTATGATCCCGATCTCTGGACCGATGAATTCTATTTTCTCAACCAACCCGGCCAAGCCGAGATTCAAAGCGACCTTTTCTACGACTATCGAACCAACGTAGACGCCTACCCGAAATGGCAAGCATGGATGCGAGAGAAGCAGCCGCGATTGCTGGTTATCTGGGGTAAGTATGACCTTTCATTTGATCCCGGCGAGCCGGAACGCTACCGGCACGACGTTCCGAAGGCTGAGGTTCACGTGCTCGACGCCGGTCATTTCGCATTGGACACGGCCGCGGATGAGATCGCCTCATTGCTCCAAGCCTTTGTCGCTGCTTCACACGGGGAATTGCAGACGCGGCGCGCCAGCTAGTGCCGCGAAGATTTCATTTAACGTCGCATGAATGAGCATCGCAAAGAAATGGCCACTATGGTTGTCAACGAACGATTCCGGAACGGTGCGCAAGATTATGCCGCGTACCTTGAGACACCTGAAGGCCGATTGCGCAGCGACCTGGCATTCGCCAACCTGGAGGATTTTCTTCCCCGGTCGCACGCCAAGAAGTCGTTGAGTGCGCTGGATATCGGGTGCGGTACAGGAGCGACGGCCGTTCGCCTGGCGCGTCTAGGCATGCAGGTTACCCTGCTGGATTCGTCTCCGGCGATGCTGGATATCGCGAACCGCACAGCCCAGCAAGCGGGAGTTGCGGACAAGGTCGTCCTGCAACAGGGGGACGCTTCGCAGTTGACCAACTTGTTTCCCGCCGCAACGTTCGATGTAATTATTTGCCACAACGTACTGGAGTTTCTCGACGACCCGATTGCTGTGATGTGCGCCGCGGCTCGCGCCTTGCGGGATTCATCAGCGACACTGTCAGTGCTTGTGCGGAACCGCGCCGGCGAAGTTTTCAAGGCCGCTATCCAAGCAGGCGATTTGGCGGTTGCGGAAAACAGCCTGACCGCTGAGTGGGGACAAGAGTCTTTGTACGGAGGGCGAGTACGATTATTTACGTCAGATAACCTGCAAGCCATGTTGAAAGCGGCGTCGCTGGCAGTGATTGCCGATCGGGGTGTACGCGTGATGGCGGATTACCTTCCGCCACGGATTTCTCGCAGCGCTGAGTACGAGCGAATTCTTGAGCTTGAGCGCAAGCTGGGGAGCCAGCCAGAGTTTGCCGCCGTCGCGCGCTATAAACAATACTTGGCAAATCGTCCAAGCCCTGCGATCGAGGATGTTGCGTGAACAACATCACACTAAAGTCTTCATCAATCACATCTCGCATGGCGGCGCCGGATGAGGGGATTGCGCTCGGGATCGGGCTCACCAACGAATGCAATCTCTCCTGTTCTTTCTGCTACCGTGATCCAACCCGCACTGATCGCCTTTCTCTCGATCAGGTGAAGTCTGTTGTGGAACGACTGCCGGTTCGCTCGGTGAATCTGGGCACTGGTGAGAACGGCATGCATCCGGATTTTAAAGCGATACTGGCCTACCTGCGCACACGCTCTATCAAGCTCACCATCACTTCCAACGGCCACAGCGTTGCCGTCTTGGAAGATAACGACGTGCGCGCCTTTCACGATATTGAGTTTTCGCTGGATTACCCGACGCAAGCTCAACAGGATGCACAACGCGGAAAAGGTAATTGGGAGTTGATCCAGCAGCAGGCAGAACGTTGTGTCAGGCTGGGTGTGCCAGTAACCATCATCGCGGTCATGATGAAGGCGAACTACTTGCGTCTGGCGGAGGTCGCGCGAATAGCCAAACAGTTTGACGCTCCCTTGCGAGTGAACGTGTATCAGGCGGTGCGATCCGACCTCTATGCGCTGTCCTACGGAGAGTATTGGGAAGGGTTCCAGAGTCTCTTTGCGGAAACGGATGTGATCGCGATTGGCGAGCCGCTGGTTCGAGCGATGGCCGGGCTGCCGCCACTTCGGGGAGGATGCGGCGTAAGCACTGTGCGAGTGACGCCGCGTGCTACTACACAGCCTTGCGTTTATTGGCCAGGAGCGGGAGAGCCGCTGTCGGACTTGATCTCGACGGGGCCCGACATTCTGGGCTCTGCGCCCTTCGAAGAAGCCCGCACGCTACCTCACGCGTGCCAACCTTGTGAGTTTCGGGAATCATGTCATGGGGGATGTGCTGGACGACGACGCCTGCAGGGCGCACTGCCGGAACCTGACTACTATTGTCCTATCGTGCGCGGGGAACACCCAAGGCTGCAGGTCCGCATGGCCGCGACCCGCGAGCTGCCCAAGCTGAGCAGTTCGTGCACAACCGTAGTGATTGCCAGGTAGGCTGATTCGTGAGGAAAGAGTGGCGCCTCAGTTTGAATCTGTTTTGAAAGGGCACGGGCTTCAGCCGTGCCGCAAGCGCACCAAATCATAGCGGCTTTAGCCGCTATGGGAATGTTTTCTTTCAAACGGATTCTCTACCGAAGAACGAATTCAGTTGCCTGAATCAGCCCTACCGTTTTTATTGCGCGTTGACCCATTTGTCCGAGCCCGTTAGCTTAACTGCTACATCCGACATAAAGATGTGCAGGGGCTTGCCATCGGCGTTGCCGCGGTGCTCGGTTGAGATCAGAAGAGGTCCTGCCTTTTTGTAGCCTGTCCAGGTTGCCTTGACGAGGCTCGGCTTCTTGTCTCCGCCGTGATGGAAGATAAGGTACTCGACGCGATTGTCTTTGCCGACGTAAAGGTCCCAAGTGTCGCCGGGTGTGTATCCGCCGAGTTCTGCTCCATACTTCACCGAGACCAGCGTCGCTGACCCGGCCCCCGCCGGCAGTTTCTTCATACCTTCATCGGTCACAGTGGCGCTGGTGTCCCAGTAAGCATGGAGGGGGAACAGGAGCCAATAATTGTCGTTGGTGAAACCGGCATCAGCTTGCTTCTTCGCGTCGTCGTTGATCTGGGAGCGCATGTAAGTCACGTTGACCGGCTTGCCGTCTTTGTCTTTTCCCTCGTAGGAGACCTTGCCAGTTTTGGGCTCCCACTCCCACTTGCGGGAAGCTTTGAAGAGTCCGGTGATCTCTCCGTTCCAGGTATAGCGGATCGCTTCGACTTGCCCGAACGAATCGACCCCATAGGTCTTGGCGATTTGATCGAGAATTGGCGCGCGCGACTGCGCCCAGGAGGTTGATGTAAAGACCAGGACCCCAAAAGCCAGAATACGGATCATCGTTACACGGCTCACATTTGTCATGGAGTTTGCTCCTTCGTGAATTGAACGGATGCTGCGTTGGATGACGGGCAGAGGCTTCTGGATACAGGATTCGCGTGTGGGCGCCGCACGCCTCCCCTACGCCGACCATCCATCCTTATTCTCGGTTGGCCGCCCATTATATAGGTAGTATTCGCGACTGGCACCTACTCCGTTGAGCATACGGACACTACCGGTCGTGTGAGTCGTCGCCACCCGATAGTCGCACCGGCCACCGCGACCGCTCCGTATTCCAGCAGCATGATCCAGCCAGGAACCAGCCACGGACGTCCAAGTGCGCGCAGATGCCAAACGTAGTAAGTAGGGATAATGCTCACGGTCCAGACGATGATCGGTAGCGTCGAGGCCGACCACAGGAACGGCAGCAACCAGAGCAGGTACCAGGGATATATCACCGGCGCACATAGAAGCGATGCTGCCATGGGCCACGCGAATGCGTCCGGAGAACCTGCAGGGAGTTTGATTCTCAACCAGGTTGCGATAAGAAAGCCGACGAGCACTGCCAACCCAACTACAAGCTGCGGAGGCGCGACCCGCTCGAGCATTGCAAACACCGGATCATTAAAGCGGAAACTCTGCGCGTAAGTGCCGAGCGAGCCGATCGGAATGCGACCGTGATTAAGAAATGGCACGTATAGAAGTCCAACGACGACTGCCGCCAGCGCGCCATCGCGCACACGAACGCGCCTCCAGTAGAGGGGCAACAGTACAATGGGTAGAAATTTCACTGCGACAGCCAGCCCAAATGCCACGGCTGCAAAAGTACGCCAGCGCCGTCCGAGCGCGGCGAAAGACATCAACAACAGAAGCACGCCGACAATATCGATGTGACCGCTGCCCGCCACTTCAATCGCCAGCAGTGGGTTCCATGCATAAGCCAGAACCCAGTGCGCTTCTTGCCTACTACTACGAAAGATATCGAGCAAAACGAGAACGATCGCCAAATCGCAAAATACAAATGCTACTTTCAGCGCCGTCACAGACTCATGAATCGCGGTTACGGCGCGAAAAAAAAGCTCAGCACCCGCTGGATATGGGCTCGGTAGATCCGGGTGGTTCAGCGTGCGGGTCTCGGGTGTGTGCAACGCGGCGAACGCAGGATCGCTGGGCACGACCATATAAGGGTTATAGCCGAGTCGCTGCACGCGACCATCCCAAAGGTATCGGTGAATGTCATCATCGGAACCCGGCGGCATCAGTAGAAATGCAACATGCCACAAAGCAGCCAACACGAGCCCGATGACGATCACGCGGCGCGGGAACTTCGGGGTGGAGAAGAGTTCGCGGATGGCGAGAAGGTATGCGATACCGGCAACTGCCAGCGGAATGAGGAATGACGGTGCACCCATGCTGCCGAGCTTGCGTGAGCAGATGGTCAGCGCCACAAGCAAGATGACGCCGAACCCGTACAGCCTGGGCGATGGCGTGAGCTTCACAAGTCTCCCGTGCCGGTCCGCAACTGGGCCACCGCTTGATCCCACTCCGTCAACCAGGCCGCCGTGCGCGGCGCCCTCGCCGGCGCCAGCCGTAGTTCCTCAGCGAGCCGAGCCAGGTCACTAGCCACGTCGATGTCGTAAAAAGGGGCGGTGAAGCCTACTGAAAGATCGAGGGCTCGAGCACGCGCCATCAGCGCTTCAAGCGCATTCGTAGTACCCATTCCATCATTCTCGAAAAGCGCTGGATGAGTGGCCTTCGCGCCGATGAGATAGTAGCCTCCGTCGTGAGTCGGTCCGAGCACTATATCGTGAGCAGCGAGGATCTTGAATGCGTCTTCCAGAACAGATGCCGGCAGGTGGGGGCTGTCGCTGTTGAATGCGATGACGCGCTGATGACCGGCTGCAAAATGGGCGAACACCGAAGTGAGCCCCGCCGCGAGGCCCTCACCCTTCTGCGCCACCACGCACACCTCGTCACCCGCCAAGCACGCTAGCTCGTCGAGATCGGAGCCGGGGCACATAATGGCGACTTCCACATTACCCAGCGACCGCGCCAGCGTCACCGTATCGTCCAGCAGGCAGCGATAGAACGCCGTGACCGCAGTTAGAGGAAGACTCTGAGCCAGCCGGGTCTTGACCCTGCCGGGCTTCGGTGCCTTCGCCATAATTACTAGCGTGCAATCGTCATCGCGCGAAAGCATGGTGCTCCGGCTAGAGGATTCCATAGAAGATCGTTCTCAAGGAGATCGTTCTCACGACCAGACTGTGCTGAGACTCACGCAGGCCGTGGCATTCCGGCCCTTCGATGCCGAAAATAATAGCGCACTATCAGAGAGAGGATGAACCATGCCGCTCCGACTGTGCCCCTCAGCGTCCCGCTAATCTTCGATTTCCCGATCCGCGGATAATAGCTCACCGGCACCTCAACGATGCGGAATCCACGAAGCGTACCTTTTAGAATTATTTCAACCGCCCAGCCGTACGTGTTCTCTTTAAGCTCGACCCGGCGAAGAACATCTGCTCGCGCGGCGCGAAACGGTCCGAGGTCAGTGATCCTTAGACCGTACAAAAGCCCGATCAGGCCAGCGGCGAGTCGATTACCAAACACTTGATGCCAGGGCAACGCCCCAGCCGAACGCCCGCTCTGCAGGCGGGAACCGAGCGTGATGTCCGCGCGCCCCTCAGTGATTGGCGCTAAGAGAAGAGGCAGTTCAGCTGGACGATCACTGTAATCGCCGTCAAGGAACACTACAACGTCAGGATTAGTTGCAGCAGCGAGTCCGGTCAAACAGGCACGACCGTATCCGCGACGAGGTTCGTGGAGTACGCGGGCTCCCATCTTTGCGGCGATCTCGGGAGTCCCGTCGGTTGAATTGCTATCTACAACCAAGACCTCGGTGACAATATTTGCCGGGAGATCGGCTAAGACGCGGCCGATGGATTGCGCTTCGTTGTGCGTAGGGATGACGACCGACACTCGCACGTGATCTGGGTTCAAGTAAGCACGCTCAAGTCACCACCAAGGGGAGGATGGCCGGCGTCGCGCCAGCAAGACGTCGACACCCCAAGCTCGACCGGCCCGCCCCACCGCGAGTGCGAGCGATGCAAGCACGGGAACCAGAAGCTCCCAAATCCACGCGGTGCCCCACTCAGAGATCCAAAGGCTGCCGAGATATAGAAATGCTACGAAGGCGGCGGGACGGGTCAATAGACCGACGACGAGCAGGATCCCGAGAGCCATCTCGGTAATCGCCTGCATGGGGGCCGCCATCGCAGCATGACTCGCCGCCACACCCATGACTGCCTTCCACGCAGCCGGCGAGTGACCCGACTTTATATAGTAGTCGATCAGGCCTGCGTAGCCCGCTGGGGTGTAGAGTCCTTTTCCCAGATTCTCGAAGAAGACCCACACAAACATCGCGCCGATGGTGATACGAACGATTGCCAGGCCGTTCGCCGCGGGTAGTTGCTTAGCCACATTTTGAGTTGGGCTTGCGTTCGTTTTCATCGTGAACCTCGTCAATCGATGCCGTGCTAGTTTGCGACGGAAAGAGAGGCACTCGACATCTTAAGCGGTTCTCTTTGTTCTTGCTAGTGGAACCGCAAGGTCAGTAAATGATCGGTACCGATAAATGGAATAGGCAAATTCTTCAGATCGGAGAGACTGTTACCTATGAAAAACCCGTCGCAGCTCCTCTTCCCTGGAAGATGGACATTTGCGGGTTTCGGCATAAGTGGAGAAGTGCTCTTTCAATAACGTTAAGGCGTGAAATGTGTTGTCATAAGCATCCACGCGGCAGCGTTCGGGTTATGAACGGCTCGGTCAAAACATCTGTCGCCTTCACAGGCAGGAAAGACTCGAGCAGCGACCTGATGTGAGGACTCAGCTGCAGTTCCGCACTTTGCTGGTCGAGCAGGCTGCGAGGGTCAGCGGCAGTCTTCAGGGCGTAACGCAGATACGAAAGCCGCATAAGCCACACCGCATGCTTGAAGTCATCTTCGCTGCGGACGTGAAAAGTAGTCCAGCCTGAGCTGGGAACCCAGCGGTGTTCTTCGGCCAGACCCTCCGCCAAGAGCGCGTCGCGAACTGGACGCGGAAAGGGTATATCAACGGCGCCGCCCTCGTGCACATGCCCGACCTCCGCGCTTCCGAAACGGAATTCTCTGCCGCCAAACCTGTGCGCGTGAACCGCTATCTGCGGCCACGTGGAAACTTCCTCTTCCAGCCTCTTCAGATGCGTCATGTCCCGAAAACCTCGCCGCTGCTTTTTCGATGCCCGAGACAGTCGGGAGATTCAGTTGCACCATCTCAAACGGTGCGAAGGCCGGCCGTCACGAAACCAAATTGCGCTGAACTGGTTATGCGCGGTCGTTCGTCCTGAGCATTCCCTTCCCGGCTCAGATCGGGAGCCAATTGAAATATGTCAGACTGATTCTTCGGTCCACCCGCTTGCGCCGGTGCTGTTTTTGGGAAGGTCAAGTGAGATTCGCAGACCTCGAAGATGGTATCCAACTCAGTGAGCTTCAATATTTCTCGCACCGGTCGCGTGGGGTTCATCAGCTTCAGATAAACGCCAGCGGCTTGCAGAGAAACCAAGGCTCCGATTCCGGCGGCGTCGATTGCATCCACCTGCGCCAGGTCGAGCACCATATTCCGTCCCACCTGGTGCGCAGCATGGCACAAAAGAACGTGGTCGTAACCGCGCACGATCCTACCCTGGCAGTGCACAATGGTGATTTCATCGAAGTTTTCGACAGTTATCGTCAGCATGCTTTCAACCTCCCGATATTCGCAGCCACAGCGGCGGCCCTATCATAGACGAACAAAAAGCGAATATCAATCTCTTCGTGAAGAACCGGGCCGCATTGGGTCGTAAATCCTTTCTCGCATCAGGCCTTCGGCTCCGCTGCCGCGGGTCCAAATGGTCCGCAGCGTCCGCGCATCCCCTGACGAAATTTCTCTCGTTCTTCGGGGGTCATCTGCTCCCATCGCTCCATCATGCGGCGACGCCAATACAGGTGACGGCCAGGATGGCCCCGGAATCCACCAAAGAGAATCTTGCTAAGAACCAGAACGCCAACGGCTTGCCAGAAGTTAATCAAATGCCAGCCAAAGAGAACGGGCATGAGCCAGTTCCACAGGCTCATCACTACAAAGCCAAATACGGTGACGAAGAGTGCAGCAAACAGTACGAACTTCAGTCCCCGCACAAAACGATATCTTTTCATCTCTATTGTCCTCATGCTTTCCTAAAGTCGTCGTAGATGGTTTGAAGGCGCTCGCGAAGGTGCACGACTGCGTAACGCTTGCGGGAGAGCAGTGTGTTCACGCTGACGCCAGTCTGTGCGGCCAGTTCTTTGAAGCTGTAACCCAGAAACTCGTGGGCCACGAACACTTCACGCTGCTCTTCGGGCAACTCATCAAGGGCGGCCTCCATCTCCTCCATCAACACACTTCGTGCGTAGGCCGCCTCGGGCCCAGCGTCCGGCGAGGGCAGCAAGTCTTCCCACTGGAGTTCTTCGCCATCCTGTATTTTGACCGCTGCTTCACTTGATGCCTCCCGCTTTTTGCTGCGGAAAAAGTCCGTGATGCGATTACGGGCCACCTGAAATAACCAGGCGGTAACTTGTTGCACCGGCTTCATCATCCGGTACGCCTCCACAAGTTCGTAGAAGACTTCCTGCAGGATGTCTTCTGCGTCGCTGCGGTCAGCCACCCGTTTGCGGATGAAGTTGCGCAGCCGAGGCTTTTCCCGCTCGACCGCTTCCGAGATCTGCTGGTCTTGCTGAACCATCATCCACTGTTTTCTCAGCGTCTCGTCCATCTACCCTTGTAGACGAACGAGCGAGAGAAATATTGTAGGTCGGCTAGACAAATGGCGGCAGGGTGGCATGCGCTTTGGGTGAAACGGAGGCAGGAAGGAACAAAATGAGAACCGGTTGGGAATATCTTTGCGCTTCCCAGGTCTTCGTTCGGCGATCCCGCGCCAGACTGGCGCGTGCCTCGATTCAAGCAAATTGGGCGAGTATCCAATGTTCTTCATCGCGCCTCCGCAGCTCGCAACAGCTCGATCAACTGCTCTTGCGTGCGTTCCAGTTTTCCGGCGACACGGGAATGAACGACGACAAGCCCGTTTAGCGGTACCGGCCTGGCAGCAGGGTTGAGCGATTATTGCATCGGCTGTCCCGACGCCAGCACCCCTTTTCCTGTTCCCCACGGATGGATTTCAGTCTTGAGCAGACCAGCCTTGACGGTCGGATCGTCTTTCAACAACGTCGCGGTCTGCTCCGCTCCTACGCGGAAGATGTCAACTGCCCGCAACTCGCCCGCAGTGCTCAACGGGAACAATCCGGCAACGGCCAAATATCCTTGCGCCCCCATCTGTTTGACGAAAGCAGGATGCTCCTTCACTACGAAATTAAAAGCAAGCGCATCCGATTTCCATTCTCCACCTCTCTTCATCAGAACAAGCGTGTATTGCTCCATTCCGGGAGGCTTATCCGGATCGTGAATGGCGCTCGGACCGATCAGCCACGGCCCATGCACCTCGGCCGATAGGCGGCCTGCTTTGACCGCAGGATCGCTGTTGGCCCACTCTTGTGCCTGCGCCACTGAGTCTGCTTGGAACACAAAGATTCCACGGAGTGTCGTGTCATCCATGAAAGGCCCGGCAATCACGAGCTTGTGTTCGGCGCCCAGCTTGCGGATGTTGGCCATGTGCTCTTCCTGAAGCTTTTCGCCCGCCTCTTTGCTCAGCTGAGGAGCATCGGCAGGACGGTTCAACAGTACGAAGAAATACTGGGCGGGCTTGGCATTCGGCTGGTTCTGGGTTTGCGCGAAAGCCGAGCCTGCAACCGGGAGCTCGGCTTTGGCTTGGGCAGCTTGAATCTGGGGTATCAGGATGTCGCGAAGGTAGTGCCAGTATGGGACTAGTTTGAGAGCAGCTTGTGCGTACTGGTCGGCGGCCTTCAAGTCCGGCGTGGTTCGGTTCAGATTCGACCAGGCGAGATTCATCAGCAGCTCGGGTTCTCCCCACGAGGGCTCCAGTGGATCAACCACACCGCGCTTCTGGTTGCGGACTGCTTCCAATCCTTTGTTGTAAATTTCAAACGCCTTGTCCTGACCCCCTCCCCGTTCTGGAGGCGACGACCAACGAATGGGGCCGAGTACCCAAAGGAGCCGAGGATTGTCTGGGGCTGTGGCCATGGCTTCCTTCAAAAGCGGACTCGATTGTTGGAGCAGTTCCTGCATGAGGGTTGGGTCTTTCCTGTGCAAGAACATCAGGTAGCCCAGACTAGAGCCTGCGCCAATCTTAGGTTCCACGAATGCAGGGTCCCGGGCAATGGAATCTTTGAAATCGGCGACCGCCTGCGTGAGGTCCGCTTCCAGATCAGTTGGAGTCGGAGAGTCGTTGAAGCCGTTAATCGCTCTGCGCCACAACGCAAATCCACGCCAGTAGAGCACCCGCGATGCCAACTTGTTGTCTTCTGCGATGGGCGTGAGCTCGTCGTGAAGGCGCTTCAGGGTTGCGCGGTCGCCTTCATAGTCTGCCCTTTGAATCCGGGTGACGATGCGGATGATGGAATCGCGTGAAGGTTCAAGGCTGTTCTCATCGGCGGGGTAAAGCTCAGTCGCGGCGGACAAGATGAATATGGTCAACGCGAACAAAAAGGCTCTGCCGTTTCTCATTCACTCCTCCTTGTCATTCCGCGGAGCGACGGCCAGGGCCGATTCTATCAAGGGCTTCGGGGATTGCGCCCAGGTGACGGCAAACCTTAGACCCTTAGCGAGCCACGGAACGCCCTAGCGGCATAGTAAGATTCCGCACCGTTGTGATACACAAAAACAGTGTCGTAGCGGCGATCACAAAAGAGGGCGCCGCCGAGTTTTCTGATATCAGAAGGTGTTTTCACCCAGCTCGACGTTTTCGTGTCGAAGTTTCCAAGTTTCTGCAACTCTCGATATTGTTCTTCCGTTAAAAGCTCAATGCCCATGGCGGCTGCCATATCCATAGCGTTATCTTTCGGTTTGTTTTCTTTCCTTGACTCCAGCGCTTCACGGTCGTAGCAAAGACTTCTGCGGCCTTTAGGACTTTCCGGTGAACAATCATAAAAAATATATTCGCCCGTCTTTTTATCGTGACCAACTACATCCGGTTCACCGCCAGTTCTTTCCATTTCATTGAGTGACCACAGTTTTTCAGCATTAGCTTCCAGCTTTGCTTGCACTTGAGCCCATTCAAGGCCGTTATTGCGGTTCATGTTTTTCTCAAAACGGGCTTTCAGTGCTCTGAGCAGTTTTTCACGTTGTTCTAGTGACAAGTCTTTTTTATAGCTGTCAATGTTTCGCGCGCTTGTCGCTCTCATAGTCGTCGCTTCCCGCGTTTCTCATTTGTTACTCCGCTGCGCTCCCCCACATGAGTTTTGTTGCCGGCTATGGAGCTAAAGCGGACCGGTCCTCTCCGGCTTCTGATCCAGGCCTACTGTTTCTTCTTCGGTCGCGGCGCGACCTGCGAGGCGGCTGCTGCGCCTGAAGACGCATTTGTGAGCGGATCGGCCAGGAACTTGCCGATAATCTGCGGCACCTCCGCCGAGCTTGTGAAATTGTAGTGACTGTAGCCAGGCACGACCGCCAGCCGCGACTTCGACAGCTGGGTGTTCAGCCAGCCCGGCTCCCTGACGCCGCCCCCCAAGAGCCCGAAGAACTCCGCAATGTGCTTCTGCGAGACAGAGTCGTTATCCGCGAACACCAGGAGCACCGGCATGGGCAGCTTCGCGATGTCTGCGGACCAGTCGTAGTCCTCGCTCATCAGGTTGCCCATCTTATCGAGGAATTGCGGGAAGCGCTGCGGTTCGGGCCATTGCTTTGAAAACTTGCCCGTCGGCGTCTGCATCATGTTTTCAGCCATCGCCGCACTCACCTGGCTCATGCCACGCTGCGCCTCCGGATACCAGCCCGACCTGGCATAAGGCGAGGAGATTACCGCCAGCCGCCGCACCCTTTCCGGCTTTTGGATCGCCGCGCGGATCGCACTGGTGCCCCCGAACGAATGGCCGACTAGGTCGGCTTTTGGAATATCGAGATGGTCCAGCAGCGCCGCAATGTCGGCGCCCAACGTGGTGAAGCTCATCGGCCTATCCGTGTCCGAGGTTCGACCGTGGCCCTGCATCTCCACCGCAATTACCCGCCGCGTCTTCGCCAGCGACTGTACCCATCCTTGGATCTCGCCGATCGTCGTCAGACCGCCATGGATCAGCACTAGAGGGTCGCCCCGGCCGTAGATCTCGCGATACAGCTTGATGCCATTCACATCAGCGTAGCCGCTGCTCATCAGTTTCATCTCCAGCTCTCCTGCTGGAGTGACTGTTTCAGACGCGGCGGTCTTCGTCTTCTGCCCATCACTTGTGTATGTTCACCCAAATCGCTTCTGTGAGGCGGGACTGCCGGTTGTTTTTCTCGAAGCTACTTTTCGCACCGGACCACCAGCGGCAAGTTCTTTGCGAACGATGGGCGCGACACGCGTGCCTAGGATCTCGATGGCATGCAGCATCTTCTGATGCGGAAGCGTAGAGACGCCCATTTGGAACGTGATGCGCGAGATGCCGCCGAGGACTTCATTGTCATACAGTATTTTCTCCGCAACCGTTTCGGCATCGCCGATGAGCAGCGCGCCGGTGGGCCCGCGTACCGCGTCGAACTGTGCCCGGGTCGTCGGCGGCCAGCCACGTTCCTTGCCGATCTCGGTGAAGGTGTGCGCGTATCCCGGATAAAAGTCGTCGGCGGCTTGCTCGGTGGTGTCGGCGAGAAAGCCGATGGCGTGGAAGTCCAACAGTTAACTTCTCGGCGGGGTGACCGGCGCGGCGGCCGGCCTCGCGGTAGGCGTCGATGAGAGGACGGAATCGTTTGGGTTCGCCACCGATGATGGCGACCATGAGCGGCAGCCCTAGCGTGCCGGCGCGGATAAAAGAGGAGGGTGTGCCGCCCACGCCGACCCATATGGGCAGGGGGTCCTGCAGCGGACGCGGGTAGACGGCTTGGCCGGTGAGCGGCGCGCGGTGCTTACCGGACCATCTGACACGCGTGTGCTCACGGATGGCGAGGAGCAAGTCGAGCTTTTCGGCGAACAGTTCATCGTAGTCTTCGAGGCGGAGGCCGAAGAGCGGGTAGGATTCCACGAATGAGCCGCGGCCAGCGACGATCTCAGCGCGGCCGTGGGAAATCAAGTCGAGCGTGGCGAATTCCTGGAAGACGCGCACAGGATCGGCAGCGCTAAGAACGGTGACGGCGCTGGTGAGGCGGATATTTTTGGTGCGCGCGGCAGCCGCCGCCAGGATCACTGCCGGGGCGGAATCGAGGAACTCGGCGCGGTGATGTTCGCCGATGCCGAATACGTCGAGGCCGATTTTGTCGGCGAGTTCGATCTCTTCCAGAAGATGCTGCATGCGCTCGACGGGCCTGAGCGTGAGGCCGGTTGCTGGATCAGAGATGGCTGCCGCGAAGCTGTCGATGCCGATTTGCATCATTCCCGGCTCCTGATATCCGGTCTCCCATTGGATGACGCGTCTGGGCTTTTGTTGCAGATTTATAACCGATATGCAGCAGTATGACTCCACACTACCTTGCCGTTTTGCATCGGCGAACCGCGATGCAGGAGGGGCGACGCGGTCGTATGACAGCATCCGCGTCGTTATTATTTTGTCTTGGTTCACTTTTGATTGGAGAGGCGCTCCCCGTTAGTGAATATTCCGCCCTGGGGGATCACGAGGAAACGCGGAAGCTCGGCTGCGCTCCAGAGCAGCAGGTTGGAAGACGGCGATCTTTCGCAAGACTTCTGCGAAGTGGATCTTCGAAATCGTGGCGTAGACTCCGCATACGATGTGAAAATTGATGGCGTTGTGCTGCAGCCAAGCCCTTCTGATGCTGAGATATTTGTCGAGATCCTTCACCGCGATCGCGAGATAAAAAACAAGCGACAAACGCCAGTAGAACCCTGCTGCTAGCGGCTTCCGGCCTGACGCAAAGAGTTGCAGGTTTTTGCAACATTCAAAATCCAGACAGGAAAAGTGACGAAACTTTACTTGACGTGACATTGGGCGACTGCTACAAGTTACGCGTCGTTTTGTGGGCGGTTTTAGTTGTGGCTATTTCGCGCCTTTCGCCTCCCACCCAACCACTACTTCTCGGTCACATTGGCCCGTGAGCATGCATTCCCAGAGTTGTATTTATCGCAACGCGGGTCTTGATTTCACAAAAATGCAGTTCAACCTGCGGAGGAGAAAACAAAATGGTAAAGAGAATAGTTTGGTCGACGGCGCTGGTTGCAGCGCTGTGTGCATTTCTCTCAGTGTCAGCGTTGGCGCAGAAGCCTAAAGTATTCAACGGAAAACTTCAGGCGGGCGCGCCCGCCGTGGGCACGGAAGAACCGTGTATCCTCAACCCCTGCCTTTTGTACGCCGGCGATTTTGATAACAACGGTCCCAACCCGAATGGCCTGTGGAACGGAAATAACACTACCTTCGGGATAACCGGAACCGTTTATGTCCCCTTCACCGTTCCGAAAGACTACAAGGGAGCGCAGGGAAAGACCGATTGGAACGTGCAAGGGCTCTTCATGAATGAACAAATGGTGGACCTCACCGGGGCTGGCTACTCGGCGACGAGCGCTGACTGGTCGATCGTTCAAGGCGTTGCCCTCAACGGTGTGCCTACCAGCAACAAGGTAAAAACCATTTGCAGCGGCACGGGAGTTCCCACGTTGACTGCGACGGGCCGTATCGCATACGGCTTCGATCCGGAGTACACCATCATGGTCACGGGAATTGCGTGTCCAATTCTTGAAGCGGGCACCTATTGGATGACTTTGGTGCCGACGTCTGAGGACCTGGCTTATGTGTCCGACGTTGAAGACGACACACCGGCGAACGTGCAAGGGCCGGGGACGGAGCCGGTCGATCAATCGTTTTTCTATGCTCCGAACTTTGGCGTCAACTCCTTTGAGCTTACAGCTCCTACGGCCTGTGCCACCACCGGTTGCGACTTGTTCTCGGCGGGTGTCATTGGTACAGCAGTACATTAACGAACTGGACCGAAGGCTAGGACCAGAAGTCCTAGCCTCGTTCTTTAGTTAAAAGAAAAAATCTTAGGGGGCTTCGGCCAAGGAAGGTTTTCGATGAAAAAACATCTGTTATGTATTGCGATCGCGATGTGCTTTTTGGCGCTGGCGATCGCTGCGCCGGCGCAGTCTGGTCCTATTGTCCGGCACGCAATTAAGCACGACGTTTCGCGGACTCTGACGGAGATGGTTGCGTCCACTCCGCGGCCAGTCGGCAATCCACACGTTGAGATCGAGGCGCCGCGTCCGACGCGACCGCTTCCGGTGGGACCGGGCGCCAAAACAGGGCGGGATACGGCCCTTCAAACCAGTACTCTGCCCTTGATCAATACCGTTCCCGGGTTGAATTTTGACGGTGTTGGAGCGAACGGCTATGCACCGCCGGATACCAATGGCTCGGTGGGACTCACCCAATTTTTTCAGATCACGAACGTCGAGTTCGCAATCTACGACAAGACCAGCGGGAATATTCTGCTTGGCCCCGCGCTGATTCACAGTTTGTGGGATGGATTTGGAGGAGACTGCGACACTAATGATGGAGGCGACCCGGTGGTGCTTTGGGACAAGGCTGCGCAGCGTTGGGTGGTAAGCCAACTGAGCGGCACTTACACCAACTGGTGCATGGCGGTCTCGACCAGCGCGGATGCGACTGGTACCTATTATCGTTATGCATTCTCGTCAGGCAGCAACCTTGACGACTATCCCAAGGTTGGAGTGTGGCCGGATGCTTACTACCGCGCGACCAACAGTTTCCAGAACGGCCAAAACTTTATCGGCGCGAATGCTTGCGCGCTGGACCGCGCACTGATGCTTGCGGGTGGAGCGGCGAACGAAATCTGTTTCCAACAGAACGCCAACGTAGCCAGCTTGCTGCCTTCCGATGTGGACGGCAACACAGCTCCTCCCGCGGGCGAGCCTAATTTCTATGTGGAACTGCTGGACACGAGCGACTTGGGATTATTCCAGTTCCACGTGGACTTCAGCAATCCCGCGAACTCCACGTTCACCGGGCCGACTACGATTCCAGTGGCGGCCTACACGGAGCCGAGCGGCATCCCTCAGCCTGCCGGTGGTACGACTCTCGATACGTTAGGCGACCGACTGATGTTCCGGCTGGCTTACCGGAATTTCGGAGATCACGAAGCACTGGTAGTAAACCACTCGGTGAACTCAGGAAGCGTTGTGGGGGCCCGTTGGTATGAGATTCGCAGCCCCAACTCAACGCCAACGTTGTTCCAGCAGGGCACCTTCGCACCCGACTCGACCTACCGCTGGATGGGATCGATTGCCATGGATTTGTCGGGCGACATGGCGATGGGGTACAGCGTTTCGAGCAGCAGCGTGTACCCCGGGGTTCGCTATACGGGACGCACGACCGGCGATCCGGCTGGATCGATGGAGACAGAAGCCAGCCTGATTGAAGGCTCGGGCGTGCAGAACGGCGGCCTGGCCCGCTGGGGCGACTACAGCAGTATGAGCGTCGACCCGATCGATGACTGCACCTTCTGGTACACCCAGGAGTACATCGCAAGCACCGGCTCGTTCAACTGGAGCACCCGCATCGGGACCTTCAAATTTCCAGGTTGCGGCAGCACGGCGCCGGACTTCTATCTGTCGGCAAATCCATCGTCACAAACTGTGGTCCAAGGCAAGAGCGGAACTTACTCAATAGGAGTAAATCCGATCAATGGATATAGCGGCACGGTTGCTTTCACGTTGACCGGTTGCCCGACTGGCGCCACTTGCACGATGAATCCGACATCCTCGGGTTCGCCGAGCTATCCGCCTTCTACTCTGACGATTGCGACGGGCAGCACGACACCCGGAGGCAACTACAACATAACGATCACGGGAAGCGACGGTACGCTTACTCAGACGACGTCCGTCTCTTTGGTGGTCGTCTCTCCTGATTTCTCCATTACCGCGAATACGAAGGTGGAGACGATTAAAGCGGGCACCAGCGCGAAGTACCCATTCAGCATCACTCCGGTGAATTCGTTCAGTGGACCGGTCACCTTGACGGTTACGGGATTACCGACAGGTAGCACGGGAGCATTCAGCCCGAACCCAGTAACGGTGACTTCACCGAATGCGGCGACCTCCGCCTTAACGGTGGCCACCAAGAAGAGGACTACTGCAAAAACCTACGTGTTGACCATTACTGGGACGAGCGGCACGATCAAGCACTCGGCCACAGTCACACTCACAGTAACTGCGAAATGATTCGGGGATTTTCTCGAAGGGGGCGGACTTTACGGTCCGCCCTTTTTTTATTTGGCCGGTTGCGGCTAACGAGGGTGCCGGGCTCTTTCCTCCGCGAACGCGGGGCTGTTCTTCAACCGCTCGGGAAATTCTCTTTCATACTTAGCGAGGCTGGGGCAGATGAGGTGGTGGGAGCGGGTGAAGCCGAAGGAGCGCATCTCGTTCATGGCTTCGTCGGCGGTCCAACCCTCTTCTGCCATGCGGTAGGCGGCGACCATCATACCGGTGCGGTCGTCTCCCAGACGGCAATGCACAAAGATTTTTTTGCCTTTGTTGTCGTGCACTACCTTCAGAAATTTGGCGAATACTTCATCGTGCGGCCACGGACAGCGCCAGGGAATCGCAACATATTTCATCCCAAGTTTTTGAACGTCTTTTTCTTCCGACACATCGTTGGCATGAGTATCCACCACCACATTGATTCCTATTTTTTTTAAGGCTGTGATGCCTTGAGCTTTGAGTAGTCCTCCGCGATAAAGCGTAGGAGTAACCTCGCCAAAATTCGGCACACCCTTTTGGTTTAACCTGCGGCCGATCTCGCGCACAACCGGCGGCTGGGTTTCCTGCTTGGTCTGAGGAGCTGTTGCATCCAGCGGCGTATTTACGGCAAACAATAAGCTGAAAGAAAGAAAAGCAATCGTCCGAAAACCAGAGATCATAGGGGCCCGTTCATGCACAAGGTACATGATAACTGCGCGTGCACAAATGCTGTTCGAGATGCGTAGCGAGACGGGAGTCAGTACTACTCGGGAGGATGTGCCTTTTTCAAGCGATTCTCTTTCTCTTGCAAAAGACGGTCTATTTCTTCGACCAGAGCATGTAGCTTTTCGGGATCGTGCTCAACCGCAGCCTGGGCACAGAGTTCCATCCAGCGTTCTTTCTTATCGCCTTGCATCTTGCCGGCCCCCAAGTTTCAAGAGGGAGGACCGAGATATTAAAACGAGTTAGGATGGTTTTTCAAGATGCAAGATGTATGTTGCGGGCCGCCCACATGATTAAGCGTATCCGCAGTGAGGAGGGAGTACGGAGTGAGTGCGGCAGCGTACCGACGCTGACGCCGGTATCTGCTACATTTCAATAGGGTTTTCCTCAAGACGAGGTATCTATTATGTCTCAGATAGGCTGCCGCCTCTCAGCCGGCGCCAACCCAAGCCGAGTGTGGCACGAATTGTACCAATCGGCGATGCTGGGGCTGGAAGATGACAAGGTATTGCAGCGAATTTCTGAAGCGCGTCACGCGATATTGGATCGGGCCGAAGATCTTTTGACAGGATCACCAAGTGACGAGCGCGCCGCTCTCAACGATGCGCTCCAGGCTTTGCGGGTACTCGAACGAGTGGCGGTTAAAGAGAAGCCTGCCGCGTAGACCCGCCGCATAAGAGGAAGAGGGGGCCTGATTACTGGTTTGCGCGAGTCGCTCAATGTCCCCTAACGAACATTCAAGCGCCCCTCTGAGACTTTATAGTTCCCATGCTTGGGGCCACGACCACGCCACCTGAGCGTTGCCAAACCGCCTGAGCGTTGCCGAAATGACACAGAAAACAGTTCGGTGTCCGTATTGCGTTGTGAGCGGGGAGTTTCATCCCATGGATGCTGCGGAAGATCGATTGATCTGTCAAAACTGCGGACACGTTGTATTTCCGAACGATAAGGCTTTCCGATGTCCGTGCTCGAAGTGTCTGAAAATCAATTTTCATTGCGCACTCGCCGGGCGCTGCGACGCTAATTCGAATGGAATGTCAGGCGCAGGCGTGCCTTAATGCAGCGAGAAGATGTTCGCCGAGCAAATCGCACTTCGAAACCACATCGCTGACGCCGTGCGTTCGGGCTTCCCTTACCAGCTGATACGAAGCGTGAGCGGTAAATATAATCAGGGCTGTGTTCGGAGCGAGCCGCTTGATCTCGCGCGCGGCCTCGAGTCCGTTCATGACCGGCATTTGCAAATCCAGAATTACGATGTTGGGCTGTAGTTCTTGGACCCTTTCGACGGCGAGTTTGCCGTTCTCGGCTTCGCCACATACCTCCCACTCGGAGTGCTGTTCCAGCCACGACCGGAGCATCCGGCGCACCAGCGTATTGTCATCGACAATCAGGACACTGTGAGACACGCATGCCTACTTTCTCCTTGGCAAGGTGCTGGCCGGGCCGCGTTTGACAGGTCAACGGACGGCGACGAGGGAAGGAATCGATAGATTACGTCCGGACGAATCGAACGCGCCATACAGTATTCAACGTACGCTAGCGCACTTCGCTTAGGACGCTGAGGCCCCTTGAACTCTACCCCTGAAAGTCTGTATCTCTTTTTGTCATCTGCTTGTCCTACGCTTGTAGATAAGCCCAGGAAGGCACGACCTACAAATCGCGGGGGCCGGTCTGCAACTCGCTTCCCTCAGGGGCCTCGCTCAATAGAGCATGCAGGTCAAGGCGTCGGGTATACATTTCCAATTGCCCTGCAGGATTGCGCGGCCAAGTTTCTTTGGGCTTGTCGCAATACAGCTCGACGCCATTTTCGTCGGGATCGTTCAAGTAGAGGGATTCACTGACGCCATGATCGGCGGCGCCTTGTAAGGGGATCTTAGCGGCCAGCAGTCGGCGCAGGGCGGTCGCAAGCGCAGCACGCGTGGGGTAAAGAATCGCGGTGTGATACAGACCAGTAGTCCCAGCCGGCGGCGGAGAACCTCCCAGACTCTCCCAAGTATTCAAAGCGATGTGATGATGATAGCCGCCTGCGGAGAGAAATACGGCTCCTTCTCCGTATCGTTGCATGACTTGCAACCCAAGCACGCCGGAGTAAAAGCGCAGCGAACGCGGCAGATCGGCCACCTTCAAATGAACATGCCCGATTCGCACATTTGGATCGGCGACGTAGGTCACAGTATTGCTTGATGCGTTCATAAACAAGCCTCGGAAGTGGATGCGTTATGGCTCTAAATTGCAGCGTTGAAGCATCATTTTGTCACAACCTAATGGCACTTAATACCATCCCATATTCGCCATCTTCTCTGAAATTCCAGCACTGCACTTCAGCATAAATGAGGTTTGATTTGATTCGGAGATTTTCCCTTTTTGCTATTTTTACGGTGGCGCTGTTTGCAGGAAATACAGGGGACGCATTGGCTCAGGCAGCGGTGTCCGCGAGCGCGATTCCTGCGACCTCTTACCAACTGACGGTGACGTTAGCGGGAACTTCGAGCGGGACCGTAACCAGCAACCCCGCGGGCATCACGTGTGCTCCAACCTGCAGCGCGGCCTTTGCCGCCGGTACGGTTGTGAAACTCACGCCAGTACCCAGCAAGGGAGCATATTTCGTGAGTTGGTCCGGCGCCTGCAAGGGGACCGGCACCTGTACGCTGACGATGAACGCGGCCGAGGCTGTCACTGCGACTTTCAACATTGTGCAGACAGTGAACGTGCTGAATCATATTATTTTTATGGCTCAGGAGAATCGAAGCCTGGACCATTATTTCGGCGCGTTGCGCGCTTATTGGAAGGCCCATGGATTCGCTGATCGTTCTTTCGACGGGCTGCCCCAATTCAATCCCACGTCGGGCCTAACTCCGTTGTATGGGCCACCGCCGAGCAATCCAGGTTGCGATCCCGCTTATCCGCCGCCGAGCGATTGCACGGTGGACAGCAATAGCCCGCAGGTGACTTCTTATCATCTGATCACGCAGTGCATCGAAAATCCAAGCCCTTCATGGAATGAAAGCCACGAAGACTGGAACCTGAACAATCCGTATTCGTCGACGCCGACTCTGGATGGCTTTGTGTGGACCACGGCACACGATTCCCGCAACATTTCGCCGCCTTACAACGACACCAACGGCATTCGCGCCATGGGTTACTACACCGACGCCGATCTTAATTACTACTACTACATGGCATCGCAGTTTGCCACGTCGGACCGATGGTTTTCGCCGGTGATGACGAGGACTTCCCCGAATCGCGAATATCTGATTGCGGGCACCTCGCAGGGCGATGTGTATCCCATCGGCACCGACGCGGGAGATCAGTCGTTGCTTTCGACCGAAACCATCTTTCAGAAGCTTGAGAGCGCCGGGATCAGCTGGAAAATCTATGTGAACACTGAGAACACTTCATGCTCGTCCAATCCCACCCCGCAATGTTTGCTGACGCTCAGTTACGTGCAGAATTTTCAGTGGGGGCAGTCCATCCCAACGACTTATCCGAACAACATCACCACCATGACGCAGTATTTCAGCGACGTGCAAAATGGCACGCTGCCGCAAGTAGCCATCATCGAACCGGCTTCGGCGGCGGGTCTCGACGAACACGGGTCTGATTCCGACCAGTATCCGATCGACATCCAACTTGGGGCCAAGTACGTTTCCTCGCTGATTAACGCGCTAATGACTAGCGTGTCATGGAAGGATTCCGCCTTTATTCTTACCTTCGACGAGTTCGGAGGGCTTTATGACCACGTGGCGCCGCAGCCGGCTGTGAGCCCCGACGGCATCAAGCCGCAGGACCTGATGACCGGGGACATCTGCACCACAAGCACGGGTCCGACCTGCGACTTTACTTACACAGGTTACCGCCTGCCCCTGATCGTGGTCTCACCCTACACGCGGCCGCACTACGTTTCGCATACCGTAATGGACACCACGGCGATCCTGCGGCTGATTGAAACACGATTCAAGCTGACGCCATTGACCAAGCGGGACGCCGCGCAAAAGAGCATGACGGAGTTTTTCAACTTCAATAACGCGGCATGGCTGAAGCCCCCTACTCCTCCAGCACAGACCACCAGTGGAGCTTGTTACCTGAATAAGCTTCCGTAGGACCCGCCGAGCCGGTCCCTCCAAAGGTGTGTTATCACTGTTTCAAAGATAGGGGACAGACCTGCCGCGGAAACGAATGGTAGTCATTTCAAGCCCAAGCCGCCGTTAAAGTACTGGATGACCCCGTAGCATTCGCACGCAGTCTCCTCCAGGCTTTTGCGATTCAGGATCTTGACCGTGCCGCGCATGTTTTGAATCAATCCGGCATCTTCCAGGGCTCCAGCGGCCAAGCTTACACTGGGACGTCCGGTGCCAAGCATTTGCGCAAGGAAGTCGTGAGTCAAGGGGAGGAACTGGGAGTCGAAGCGATCCTGACACATGAGGAGCCAGCGCGCCAAGCGCTGCACAATCTCATGCAGGCGATTACAAGCAACGAGTTGGGCGACCTGCATGCCATGCACCAGCCCGAAGCGGCCGAGTTGGGAGCGCAGCGAGGCGGCGTTAAGCAGCACTTCAAGGAAAATTTCGGAACGTATCCGCACTCCGCTTCCCGCCATCTGCACAATTGCGCGGAAAGTTTCGCGCTGCAGGCCCGCCGTAAGGGACATTCCCACCATCCCCTCTTTGCCGACAATGCCTACCTCAACACTTCTGCCGTCGCGACTGATCGCGACTAACGAAACCATACCGTCATTCAGGAAATAAGTGAAATCGATCTTTTCCCCAGCCTCGTGAAGAATCTTATGCTGCGACAAGTCTAGTCGTTCCAGATGAGGACGGAGGAGGTTGAACTCTGTGTCAGGAAGCGACAACAAGATTACATTGGAGATCGCTTTACCGGCCGAGTCGGTGCGAGAGCCCGGTTGCAGGGGGGCCACCTTCGTGGGTCTGGTCGGCGTTCCATCGCTAAGATTTCCGTTCATCAAATGATTGGATGCAGCTTCGTGATTCGGTTCATTTCGGCGAGCCTGTAGTTTGGAGCATAATTTTACGGATATTTAAGTAGATACGAGAGGCGAAGATACAGGGAAAATAACGTATCCCGTAAAATCGCGCCTGCTGCTTCTTGCCAGGAATGCACCACCCGCGCTGAAACTACTCACGTTCCCGTTCGTCGAGTTGAAGCCTTTGCGGACGATCGTCTTTGGCGGCTAACATTCTATTGAGCTCTTCGACGAGAGCAAGAAATTTATGCCGGTCTTTCTCTACCGCGATAACGGCGCAGAGCTCTTGAATGCGGTCGCTTTCGGCTTTGTTCATAGTTGAAACCGGCGACAATTAAAGCATTTACGGCGGGACTCCGTATGTTCGACACCGAACAGGCTTGGGAGGGATCTGGAGTGGATCAGGTGCGCGAAAAGCGGCGTTCCGGGGCCACTCGAGGTTCGCTAACTCGTGTTCTGATGCGTTCCACCTGATCATGAAGAGCGGCCGAGAGTTGCTCGAGAATTGCATTCAGCTCGGCAGGATCGGTCGTCACGACGGCTTTGGCGCACAAATCTCGAATGCGATCTTCGAGACGGCGAGACTTGAAATGCCAGCGAAGGAAGCTGCGCATCAGGATCCGCGTGGGTGGTTTTGTATCGCTCACGAGTTCAGAGAAATCTAAACATCCTAGCGTCTCTGAACGGGACGAGGCGAGCAATCGGGTGGAGTCCGTAGTCTGGATACAGCGAATCCGGGAGCCGTCTCAGGCAAAGCCTTTTTTCTTCCACACCGACCAATCGGAGCGGACCGCCTGCAACATCACTTCGGCGGCATGGTGAAGCCACTTCCCTTTCTGTTTCTTGAGATGGCGAAGAATAGCTTTGCGCTCGGATAAGGTGCCGAGGTGCACGTTAGCAGTTTCCCATCCCATCGCATGAAGAAGACGCAGTTCGGTGTTGGGAGCACTTAAAGAAGCCAGTTCAATGCGAGAACAGTGCGGGCCGAGGCGGCGGACGATCCAGCGTCCGCGCAATTGCACGAAGGGATCGGGACAACGTACGGCGCGATTGATGATGATCTGGTAGAGAATGTCGGCGGGGCCTTCGTGGTTCTGAGCCCAGAAAGAAGAGGATGGCACAAGGGCTTTGGCTTCGCGCGCGATGCGTCCGCCATGCCAATCGGCAATAGCAACATAGCGGGCATGACCGAGGCTGCCGAGTCCGGCAACGCGATGGACGAGGCGAAACGGGACGTCATGCGCTGGCATAAGGTGCTGGACAGCGTCGACGGCGCTGATTGGAGGAGAAGTTTTCAGCGTGCGGAGCGCGTCCATTTTCGCCCAGAAATGGACGGGGTCGCGGAGTTCTCCTTCGGCAATGAGGCGGAGCCATTGATGGTTTTCTCCGAGGACGAAAGCGCGGCCTTTTTGGTCCATGCTGTCGCGATAACCCTGAAGCAGGGCGTCACAAATGTCTTCGCGTTTGATAGGAAGACGTCCGCTCTCTGCGGCAAGATGAGCGCTGACGGCTAGTCGCACCAGATCGATCGCGTAAGACATGGGCCAGGCTTCGTCAAAATCATTCACTCCCCAGATGAGGCGGCCTTCGATGTCGCGCCAGGTACCGAAATTTTCTACGTGAAGATCGCCCACGGCCAGAACGTGCGGAGCCTTGGCGAGGTCGGGACAGATCTCGGGCCACACTTGCGCCCAGCGGTAAAAGGTGGCGCGGAAGAAGGCGAAGAGATCCTCCTTCATGCGGGAATGTTTCAGGCGGAGATCTTTCTGGTTGAGATGAGTGCGCTGGGCGAGCCATGCTTCGAACTGGCGAGTGGCTTTGACCACGTTCATGGGGGCAACGATAGCGGCGAGGAGAATGGGAAGTCAAATGGAAAGGGATGAAGCCTTGACCACTGAGTCACAGAGACCCAGAGAGACCTTTTAATTGTTTTTTCTTCTTTGTGGCTTTGTGTGGCAATGAAAACAAAAGATGAGCATCACACAAAACGGTGACAGCGGTCACGGAAAGAAAGGTCGATCAGGATGAGAATGGCGTCACTGAACTAGTCATAGTAGTAAAAGATCGCCCGGTCCCAACCTACAGAACCCCACAGAGCCGTACCCCCAGACGGCAGGGACCGGGCGCTTAAAACGCCAACGATGAGTGTGTTGCCGAGGACACACTGCGTATCCGCGGCACGGCCTGCCATTCTTAGCTTCCGATAACTTCTTACTTTCCAGCGTCATACGTCTTGGCGTTTGTCTTGCATGTGTCGACATATGGAACAGACAACAAGCTAAAGCGCGGAGAAGGAACCCAGAAAGCCCGCGGGGTATGCGGAGGGAGAGATTATGCAAACGGCGATTACATTCCTTGCGGTGGTTGGGGGGCTGGTTTTTTCTGTGGCGGTCGCATTGCTCGCCGAGGAATTTATTTTTGGGCAGGTGATTCGGGTGTTCTTTGTAAGGCACAGGGTAGCGGCGAAAGCCGAACAGAAGAACTGAAGCGCGAAAAGGAGAACGGCGATGCTGACATTAAAGTATTTGTTGATGACGGGCGGGGTGGGGATGATGGTCGCGGCGGTATGCATTCTCGCCTATGATCTGTACCGCGAGGTCTTGTACCGACGCGCCTTGGCCACAATGGGAAACACGGCCACAGTTCCGGTGGTGCGATGGCGAACATCGCTGGCGCTAGCAATGCTGGCGTGGGGACCGCTGCTGATAGCGTTCAGCGTTGTCGTAGTACCCAGCGGGATGGCGGGCGTGCGCGTGAGTCAAATGAGCGGAACCATCGCAGGGACGCTTTATCCTGGAGCTCACCTGGTTGTGCCGCTGGTCGAGGACGTGGCATTGTTCGATACGCGGGATCAGATCTTTACGACGGGAATGTCGGAAGACGGAAAAACGGAGTCGACAAAGGCTTCGACGAAGATACCGGCGCTGAACGCGCAGCCTCTTAATGTACAGGCGAAGGAAGGGCTGACGCTGGGACTGGCGATCACGGTGAGATACCGGCTGGATGCGAAGCGGCTGGATTATATCGAAGGACATTTGCCGCGGCCGGTGGAAAAAGAAATCGTACCGCCGACGGTGGCGAGTGTGTGGCGCGAGGTTGTGCCGAACTATACCGTGCGAGATGTTTTTTCAGCGAAGCGGGAAGAAGTGCGGCAAAAGGCCGCGGCCTTGATCACGCAGCGGCTGGCGGCAGACGGGATCGTGGTGAAAGAGGTGATGCTGCGCGACATCCAGTTGCCGCCAGAATATGCAGAGGGATTACAGGCTTACCTGCTGAAGGAGCAGGAGAATGATCGCATGAGCGTGGAAACTGAGCTAAAGAGCAAGGAAGTACGAATTGCCGAACTGGAAGCCGAGGCCATGAAAGCGCGCCAGGTTAAACAGGCGGAAGGCGAGGCGCGTGTGCACGTGTTGCGAGCGAAGAGCGAATCCGACGCAATGAAATACACTCTGCCGCTAAAGCAGAAGCAGATCGAGCAGAGCAGGCTGGAGGCGCAGGCGCGGAAAGAGGCGACCATCCAGAATGCAGAAGGCGACGCGCAAGCCAAGCTGATCGACAGCAAAGCGGAAGGAGAACGGCGAAAGTTGCTGGCGAATGCGGAGGCGGATCGCATCCGGGTGACGGCGGAGGCGGACGCAGAGCGCATGCAGAGCGAAGCAGCAGTGCTAAAGAATAATCCGCTGCTGATCAATAAAATCGTGGCCGAGCGGCTTTCCGACAAACTGCAGATCATGATGGTGCCGGCTGATGGAAAGTTCTTTTTCGCCAACGACGTGCTGCGCGGCATGAGCATGGCGAACCAGAGCGCACAGGCGGAACAGCAACCGAGATAATCGGCCTGGAGCGCTCATCGTCCCGCAGGATGGTGAGATATGATGCCAAATATCCAATGACTCGAGCGATGCGCGAAGGTTTCGTAGCACATTTGTTCACAGAATATTTCAGAGCGAGTTTCACAGCAGCAAAGGAGCGATAATGTATCGCCGAAAACTGCTGTCGGTCTTTGCGCTGACGGTGTTTTTGTCGGTGGCGGCCGTGGCCGGACTGGTAACGGCGGTAACGCGGCGTGCTTTCGATCGCAGCGAAAACGAAAGAACGGCGGCGCTGGTAACTCAGTTCCGGCGCGAGTTCAATCGTCAAGGCGAGGTGGTGGCGCGGCAAGTGGAAGCGATCGCCGCGTCGGAAGCCGCAAAACGCATGTCGACGGCGCTAAATCGAGCATCTGCCGATCCGGGACCATATTTTGAGTTAGCAAAAACTACCGCGGAAAATAATCAACTCGACTTTCTGGAGTTTGTCGAAAGCAAAGGAACGATTGTTTCGTCCGCGCAGGCGCCCGCCAAGTTCGGATATCCGGAGGCTGGCGTCGACAGTTTCGCAGCGACGGCTGACCACGGCGCATTTCTCAAGCAGGAAGAGTTGCCGGATGGAACGGAATTGGGCCTGTTTGCGGTGGCTGCAACGCGAGGGGAACGACCGGTGTATGTGGTTGGAGGCCGGCGTCTGGATCGAAGTTTTCTGGCAGCACTGGATATGCCGGTGGGGACTCGGGCCTTGCTCTACCAGAATCGCGGCGATCACTTCGCAGCAGAGCTCCTGGTTGACCCGTCGGCGCCCGGCAGAGAAAACCTCCCCGCGGCGCAGAAGTTGCAGCCGCTCGTCGATGCGGTGCGCAGATCGGAAGAGGAAGCGACACGATTGGTGCGGTGGTCGGGAAATGAGGCCGAAGACGAAGTGTTTCATGCGATTCCGCTGCTGGGCACGGGAGCGGACGGGGATCGACCATTGCTGGCGATTCTGTTAATCGGCAACTCACGGCGCAACTACGTGGAACTGGTCCGCCACATCGGGTCGGCGGCGCTGATCGTGGGAACCTTGGGGATTCTGCTGGCGATTCTGGTAAGCAGCTGGGCAGCAGCGCGAGTGACACGTCCTGTCGAACAGCTGGCCCACGCCGCGCAGGAAGTTGCCGCGGGAAATTGGAACACGCGGGTCGATGTGTTGGGGGCCGACGAACTGGGTCAGTTAGCAGATTCCTTTAACCGCATGACTACGGAGTTGCTCGGACAGAAAGAACGGCTGGTCCAGGCGGAACGGGTGGCCGCGTGGCGCGAACTGGCTCGGCGGCTAGCCCACGAGTTGAAAAATCCGCTGTTTCCCCTTCAGCTTACGGTAGAAAATCTGATCCGGGCGCGCCAGCAGAGTTCAGAGGACTTCGATGAAGTATTTCGAGAAAGCTCGAGAACACTGTTGGCAGAGATTTCGAATTTAAAGGGAATTATCGAGAGGTTCAGCGAATTCTCGAAGATGCCGCAGCCCCGTTTCCAGCCGGTGCAGATGAATGAACTGATAGCTGGAGTGATACAACTTTTTCAGGCGCAACTGGCTGCGCCGGGTCGGGCGAAGATCAAGTGCGAACTGCAACTGGATCCACATCTGGAGCCAGTACAGGCCGACGCGGATCTATTGCACCGTGCGATTTTAAATCTAGTGCTTAATGCTCAAGATGCAATGCCACGCGGCGGAACCCTGACCTTGCGCACGCAAAATGAAGACGGCAGCGTAATGGTCGAAGTGGCCGATACCGGAGAGGGATTGACGCTGGACGAATGCGCGCAGATCTTCACTCCTTATTACACGAGCAAGCAGCACGGGACCGGGCTGGGGCTGGCTATTGTGCAATCGGTAATAAGCGATCATGGGGGAAGAATCCGCGTGCAGAGCGACCCTGGCCGAGGGACGACATTTGTAATCGAATTGCTGCGGAATGCAGATCGGGCGCGCATGTCTTCTTGAGTTTACATCCGGGGGAATCTTGCCTACGAAAGCACATTTGTTGATTGTGGATGACGAAGCACACACCCTGGCGTCGCTGGCACGGGCGTTCCGTCTGGCTGGACATGAAGCCACGGTATGCGACAACGCGGCTAAAGCGCTCGAACTCGCAAAGGCGCAGCGGTTCGATCTAATCCTGTCAGATGTCGTGATGCCCGGCAAAGGAGGACTGGCGCTGCTGGAAGAGTTGAAAGCGCAGGGAGTCACCGCGGCGGTGGTGATGATGTCAGGTCAGGCGGAGATCGAAATGGCAGTGCGCGCGACGCGACTGGGCGCTCTGGACTTCTTGGAGAAGCCAATCTCCACGGAAAAACTTTTGCTGACGGTTGAAAATGCGCTGAAACTGCAGCGGCTGGAAAGCGAAAACCGGTCACTCAAGCAACGATTGGGCAAGCACGAAATTATATGGCAGGGCGCGGCGATGCAGCGCATGATGGCGCAGGTGGAGCGCGTGGCCGCGAGCGAGACCCGGGTTTGCATCCTGGGAGAGACGGGTACGGGAAAAGAATTGGTGGCGCGAACGATTCATGAGCGCAGCGGACGCTCCGGGGCCGCGTTTGTTACGTTGAATTGCGCGGCGGTTCCGGCTGAACTGATTGAGTCGGAACTCTTCGGGCACGAGAAGGGATCGTTCACGGGAGCGGCAGGCCGGCATGTAGGAAAATTCGAGCAGGCAGATCACGGCACAATTTTTCTGGATGAGATTGGAGACATGCCACTGGCCATGCAGGCGAAATTGCTGCGGGTGCTGGAAGAAGGAGAAGTGGAGCGAATCGGAGGCGATAAACCGGTGAGCGTGGATGTCCGGGTGGTGGTGGCGACACATCGCGATCTGGAAGCGCGTGTGCGCGACGAGAAATTCCGTCAGGATCTGTTTCACCGAATTTATGTTTTTCCGCTGGTGCTCCCGCCCTTGCGGGAGCGGCGGGAAGATATTCCGGTGTTGGTCGCGCATTTTGCGGCGCAAGTGAGCACGCAGAATGGATGGAAAGCATTTCCCTTCAGCGCGGAGGCGATGGAACTTCTACAGTCACACTCGTGGCCGGGGAATGTACGCGAGTTGCGCAACATGGTGGAGCGCCTGATGCTGCTGGCCGTGAATGGTGAAGTAGACTCCGCGACCATCGAAGCTGCACTGCCGAAGGGTAAGAGCGGCGGGGCATCGTCCAGCACATTTTCATCGGGCCCGCTGGCTGACCGTGTGGATGCCTTCGAGAAAGAAGTGATCCTGGCGGAGTTGAAGCGGAGCCACTCAAATGTAAGTTTGGCCGCGAAGTCGTTGGGGCTGGAGCGCAGTCATCTTTACAAGAAGGCCGAGCAGTTGGGAATTGACTTGCGGGCGATGCGGCGGGAGCAGGATGCTCCGCATGAGTGACGCTGACTCAAACGAGGTCTAAGACCTGAAACTGTACCGTGGGTTAATCAGCGGAGGCAGTCGATGTCGTTAAGCCGTTTTTAAGGTCGGCGGCCAGCAGGCGATGGAATAATTGCTCTCCGGCTTCGCGGCGAACGGAGAGACGTCCGGCTCGATAGGCCCGTGATTTCAGGCCGCGTTGCACGTCTTCGCAGATACCGAGATCTTCTTCCTGCACGCGGTTGCCGACGTTCACCGACTGTTTGTTGTATTCACGGTGCTCCTCGCCGATGCCGGCAAAATAAAAATCAAAAATCACTTTACAGTGATCGACATCCACGGGGATAACAAGATTTGTATCCATGTAGCCCTCGTAGCAATTGATCATCAGATTTGGATATTGCCAGAAATACCAGGCGCGATCGCCCTTGCGTGTGGCGCCGGTGGAGGCGTCTTCCGTGCAAGAGACCATTGGGCTCGATTGCAGACAGTAGCGGTCTTCGTTCTCGATGGTGTACTGCTTATAGTCGAGAACCGAATTCAAACCTTTGTGAAGATGCGGTACGTGATACCCGCCGTCGAGATAGTTGTCGACGTAAACTTTCCAGTTGCAATTGATGTTGTAAGAACGCCGGTCGAAGTAATGCAGGTTGCCGATGCCAAGGGGAGCGACTCGTTGGACGAGGCCGCCGAGAAATTCGGTCAGCGGCGCCGCCTGTTCGTCGAGGTTAATAAAGACGAAGCACTCCCAGGTTTCGACTCGAATGGGAACCAGACCATTCTTCACGCGATCGAAATCTTCGACGCCCTCGAACTCGGGCATCCCTTTGAGTGAGCCGTCGAGACCGTAATTCCAGCCGTGGTAGGGACAATGCAGCAGAGAAGCCTGTCCACAGGGTTGAGTCACTACGGCAGCGGCGTGATGGCGGCACACATTGAAGAAGGCACGCAGAACGCCGTCATTACCGCGAACTACGACGACCGGTTCTCCTGCGACGGTAGTGGCGACGAATTGGCCGGGCTCTTTCACTTGATCGGTGCGCGCGACCAGTCGCCAGGTTTTGCCGAATACGCTGAGGCGCTCAAGCTCGGCGACGCGCGCGTCAACGTACCAAGGTGCCGGAATAGTAGACGCTCGCGCCAGAGGAGCACGGTCATCGTAACTGGAAAGAATCTGCTCGACAGATGATGGCATGGTGGTGTGGTGGTTCGCAATATCGAGCTCAATATTAGCTGGAATTTGCGGATCCGAGAAGGCGCGAGCAGACGTCATCGGGCAGGCTCCGAAGAGAAGCCCGCCCGATTGAGTTTTAACGTTGAATCAACTACGAGTGGATTAACTGGCGTTGCGCAAGCGTGTCTGATCCGCGATAACGAGAGGCTCATCCACTAGATGCTCGCTGAGGAACCAGATCTGCAATTCATTGGCGCGAAGCACATCGCTGACCACTAGATCGTTGGTTCCAGCGTCGCCCAGTTTATCGGAACGTTCCGCCAGTTCGCGGCAGTGGCTGACGATGACCTGGTGCGCGTCCAGCAGACGGGAGATCTGCACCGGCACCTCTTCCCTACCCTTGGGCGGCCGCTCGATGCGGGTGGTTTCCGCGACATCGGCAGCCATGGCAATCGAAATTCCGCCAAGAAGTTGGATCCGTTCGGCGATGGTATCAACAATCTCGGCTTGCTCTTCGTGATGTTTGTCGAATAAGAGATGCAGCTGATAGAAAGTTGGTCCGGCGACTTGCCAATGCGACTTCTTGTAGAGATCGCGCAGCGTCATGGTGTCGGCTAACAACAAGTTGAGTTGTTCAGTCATTTCCAGGCGAACCGGCTCCTCTAAATCCAGAGGCAACATGTGCGAGACGGTTCCATATTTTTGAATTTCGGCAGCACGCTGATGAAAGCGGGGTTGGGCGCTGACATTTCCTCCTGCGCCGGTGGGACCTTTTGAGTTGGAATCCTTCTTTGCCATAGATACTTTCTCCTTGTTGCGCGATCACTGTCGCGCGATCACTCCAGAATTTTCAGATTTGGTCCAAAGACACTCGACGGCTCTTCGATGCAAAAAGCCGATTATTGGATGCGAGAAGCTTTTCACACCCCCCTCGTATGGGAGCACTTCGATCCACCCGCACACCGGCCCGGGACTGGTGGCAGATGAAGCGGAGACAGAAGTTTGACGATGTCGAACTCATTGACTATGATCAAAGTGCGGGGTGGAGCAGTCTGGTAGCTCGTTGGGCTCATAACCCAAAGGTCGGTGGTTCAAATCCACCCCCCGCAACCAACGCAATCATAGGGTTACGGGCAATTGGGCACTTGAATCGACTGTTCAAAACTGTCCAATAAGGGGAACTGCCACGCAGTTCCCCTTATTTATTGAATGGCCGGAACTCCACTCTGGTCTTAGAGATCGAGCATGATCCAGGTTGGGGCATGGTCGCTCGCGTTTTCCTGTCCACGCGCCCATCGGTCAACACCGCCGTCCACCAGCCGGTCCGACAAATTCGGTGAGAGCAGAAAGTGATCGAGTCGCATGCCCTTGTCCTTCTGCCATCGTTCAAATTTGTAATCCCAGAATGTCCAGAGCGGCCCGTCCGGATGTAGCTTCCGCATGGCATCGGTCCAGCCCTGACTCAGCAAACGCGCAAAGGCCTGTCGGCTCTCGGGTTGGATTAACGCGTTGC
This sequence comes from Acidobacteriota bacterium, assembly GCA_013289765.1. Classification (GTDB taxonomy): domain Bacteria; phylum Acidobacteriota; class Terriglobia; order Terriglobales; family Acidobacteriaceae; genus Sulfotelmatobacter. Next base: position 6,671 of record JABCZI010000008.1, on the reverse strand, counting down.
TATCGAGCGACCGAGTCGGATAGATGTCCTGCGGAGTTGGCACGACGTTGTAGTCACCGGCCAGCACTACGGGTGCGCCGCTCGCCATGAGTTCAGCGGCGTGGGCAATCAGGCGCTCAAACCAGGCCAACTTGTAATTGAATTTCGGTCCAGGCTGCGGATTCCCATTGGGGAGGTAGATGGAAGTGATCAGGACTCCTTGAACCGCCGCTTCGATGTAGCGAGCCTGGTGATCTTGCTGATTACGATTTTCGGAATGATGCCCCTCGGAATTTTCCGGCAAGCTGGTGCGAGTCAGCACGGGAACCTGGTTTCGCGCGAGAATGGCCACGCCGTTCCAGGAGCGCTCCCCTTGCCAGACTGCTTCGTAACCGAGAGACCGAAGGGCATTCACGGGAAAGGCTTGCTGCTCTGCCTTGAGCTCTTGGAGACTCACCACGTCCGGTTCAGCTTTCGCTAACCAAGCTAAGAGGTTGTCGAGCCGCTTATTGATGTTGTTAATGTTGAAGGTGGCGACTTTCAGCGGGTCCCTTCTGTGTTATCGGCAGCATCGTGCCCGCCCTTGCACAAAACGCAAAGACGGGGCACCCACTATTTTGGTGATGTCGGCGCGATCAAAAGCCCGGGCCACCCGCCATAGCTTCCTCCCCGTGTGCAGAACAAAGCCCGAGCGACAATCAAGCATTCATTCGTGTGACTAACCGACGCCAGTTTTGGCATGACCAATTCAGCGATGGTGGGAACTGAACTCCTTGTAGCTTCCCTCTGCATATCTGGGCCAGCTTTTTTGCGGCCGCTGCCACGGACTTGCCATCCTTTACCCGACAGCCTTCTTGAGCTTCATCAGTTGATCCCGTGAGCAGGAATTCAATCCAGTTTTCAAGCCGGTCCTTGGCAAATACGAACACTACTCTGTCGAAGTCATTATCTGCAATTCCATTTTGTCTTGCCTCTTCGTGAAACTTCTGGCGCAACTGATTTCCATCATCCATATCATCGTCAAGATCAGCCCATACCATCAGAGTTGTATCAGCTCCCATTTCAATGCAGGTTTGCAACTCTCCAGGCATTTTGGCAATCAGATTACCCCGTCCTCCGCAATCTACCGCACGAATTATGTTGCTTCCCTTCCATGGCCGTATCCAGGCGGGATCAAGTTCCTTCAAGAGCGTGCGGATAAAGATCGGGTCAATACTGCGCCCCCCCACGCCTTCGTGAAGACACACGATTTGCGTACGGCTAGCCACGAACCCATCCCCTTGCAATTGCTTCGCCAGCGGTGAGCCCCAAGGGGACACTTAGCGGTCCAATACGCGTAGGCGACGTGTGGTTGTCCCGCCACAAGTACCGTCCAAAATTTTCGTCCGCATTGTTCAGAATTTCAGGGTGATGAGAAATGACGATGGCCTGATGATTTTCATCAAGCAATTCCCTAATAGACAATACCCAGGGCTGAAGTTCGGGCAGACCCACGTAATTATCGGGCTCATCAAGCAAGACTGTTTGCGCCGCCTCCGAGGCCAGGGCGGCACGCACCATATAGAGAGCAACGAGCGTCTTTTCGCCGTCCGAAAGCGTGTCAAAAAACAGAACTCCAGATTTAGGCCCATTTGAGCCCTCAAACCGCAACTGCAACGCTTTGGCGTTCGAGCCCACGTCTTCCAAGCGGAAAGACTTGAAATCAGGCCAAACTTCCCGGAGAGAATCGCGCAGGCTGTCGGTCCACTCTTGATTTAGAGAAAGCGAGCGATACCATGAAACAAGATTGCTCAGATAACGGCTAGGTTGTTTTGATTCGCCCTTGCTCTCCTTTTCCATGCTACGTGGGTCGGGACGCAGAATCAGGAGTTTTGAGAGTGCATCCTGGAGGGTTGTGATCTCGCGCCTGTCTCCCGCTGGCTGGATAGATGCCAAGGCGGCCTGTCGCCAATCGAGTGGAAAACCTGTTTGCGTGTCACCAGTTTTCGAAAAGCGCACCCCTTTTAGATCTCGCTCAAAGAGGCTCCGTCCATCACATGACGCCCGCTCTCGCACGATTCTGGGTTTTTCATAATGGGCGACTTGCTCAATGTGAAGAAGATATTCGAAGGAATGCCCTTCGGAAGTAATACCCAGCTCGAATTCCTGGATTGTACTGTCCAACCAGTTCGTAAACTCAAGGGTTGGAATATTCGACTCGCCTTCGATGCCAAGGTAGGCAACTCCAGTGGCGAGATTGCGGATCAGTTCAAGCGCGTCAAAAACAGAACTCTTGCCGGCTCCGTTTGGACCGCACAGCACCCCAAAGGAGTCAAACTGCGTATCAAAGGCAACTAGGCACCGAAAGTTATTAGCGTAAAGCCTTGTTATCATGGAATGATTCTAAATGCCTTTGATCCCAAGTCAATGGCGGCGAAATCGCTACAATTTAAGAGGCGAACAACAACCGAATAGAAAAATACCGGGACAGACAGGACGTACCCAGTTGCACAAAACCTACGAATAGATCCCAGGCGCCTCGTGTCCAAGCTTCTGCACGTACTCAACGTATGACCCGGGATAGACAGTGGGATGGCGGTCCGTGCCGCTCTCGCCGCCTAGTTCCAGCACACGTGAGCCGAGTCCGCGAAGGAACATGCGGTCATGCGATACGAAGATCATGGTGCCTTCAAAATCTTTCAGGGCGTCCACCAGCATTTCCTTGGTCGCAAGATCGAGGTGATTGGTAGGTTCGTCGAGCACCAGAAAGTTCGGCGGGTTATAGAGCATGCGCGCTATGGCCAGCCGCGACTTTTCTCCGCCAGAGAGTGCGCGGATTTTCTTGTCCACGTCGTCGCCGGAGAATTGGAATGCTCCCGCCAGATTCCGCAACGAGCCGATATTGTCCTGGGGAAAATCCTGTTGCAGCTGTTCGGTCACGGTGAGATCGGAATTGAGGACATCCAGGGATTGTTGCGCGAAGTAGCCCATGTTCAGGCTGGCGCCGAGCCGCACGCTTCCGGCATCTGGAGCGCTCGCTCCGGCAATCATTTTAAGAAGCGTAGTCTTACCCGCGCCGTTTCTTCCCATGACGGCCCAGCGTTCTCCGCGGCGGATGGTGAGATTGAATCCTTCGTAAATCACACGCGGGCCGTAACTCTTGTGCAGATTCTCCAGGACGGCCACCTGTTCGCCGGATCGTGGCGGAACACGAAAGTCGAATTTTACAACCTGCCGTTTTTGGGCAACTCGATCTTCTCGATCTTGGCCAGGGCCTTAATCCGGCTCTGCACCTGGGCCGCTTTGGCGGCGTGCGTCCTGAAACGATCGATGAAGCGCTGCTCTTTGGCAAGCATGGACTGCTGCCGGGCAAAGGCTGCCTGCTGGTTGCTCTCTCGGATCGCGCGCTCGCGCTCGTAGAAGTCGTAGTTGCCGGAGTAGGTGATGATTTCGCCGCCATCAATCTCTGCAATCTTTGAGACCAGGCGGTTCATGAACTCGCGATCGTGCGAGGTCATCAGCAGCGCGCCGGGAAATGACTTGAGAAACTGTTCGAGCCAGATAATAGATTCGATGTCGAGATGGTTCGTTGGCTCGTCCATCAGCAATACATCCGGCATTCCGAGCAGGACCCGCGCCAGCGCAACCCGCATCTTCCATCCGCCGGAGAGAGCGCCCACGTCGCCGTCAATCTGATCGTCTTTGAACCCCAAACCGTGGAGCACTTCACGGGCTTGCGATTCGAGCGCGTATCCGCCTAAATGCTCGTACTCCTCCTGAACGTGGCCGAAGCGATCGAGGATGCGGTCCATGTCATCCGCCTTGTCGGGGTCGGACATTTCCCGCTGCAAGGCTTCGAGTTCGTGGTGCAGATCGCCGACGCGTCCGCTGCCTGCGATTGCTTCATCCAGGACGGAGCGGCCCTGCATTTCCTCGACGTCCTGGCGAAAGTAGCCGATCGTCAACTTCTTTGGGACTGAGACCGCGCCCTCGTCGGGAGTTTCCTCGCCGACCACCATCCGGAATAGCGTTGTCTTGCCCGAGCCGTTGGGACCGACCAGTCCAACTTTTTCGCCGGGATTCAACTGAAAGGAAGCGTCTACGAAGAGCAACTGCTTGCCATACTGCTTATTGATGTTTGAGAAAGAGATCATTTTGAAGGAGGAACTCGCGGCACGCTCGTGCGAACAGCCTAGGCTTGGAGCTAGAGTCTCCGCGACAGGCTCGATAGACTAGTTCTTCGCGGGCGAGTCGCAAGACATGAGAGTCCCGGTTGACCAAAGTTCGACCTTTCCAAAAAGACGATCGCCAAGCCATTTGCCGCTTGGACTCATCTTGAAACCTTGCGCCGGATGTATTTGCCAACGGCATTTCACGGCGCCATCCGCCGTGTAAAGTGCTGACACCTTGAACTCATGTACGAAGAGTTGATTGTGCTCACGATCAGCACCCACCCAGTAAGTTGGGACGCTTGTTGCTTTACGTCCTTGAAGAGAGGGCAGATCGTACTTGAGGAGTCCACTTTGAGACGGAATGTATGCAAAAGTCGAAGTGCCGCTCGACAGGACTGCCAGATTAGGCGTTTGGTCCAGCTTCGCCTGATCAAGCAGGGACGCTGTGCCAACCGTGCTCCAGTCGCTAACCTTCAGACCAAAAATCTTATTCCGATTGATTACCCAGAGTGTTGTTTGGTCCGGGCTCAGCGCCATGTCGTATCCATCGTCAAGATTGGCGACTGCCTTCGGTGAAGCGCCGCTAAGATCTAGTACCTTTCCATTGTCTTGATTGACATATGCCAACCAACTCCCGTCAGGCGCGATTAGCAACTTTTGAATGTCGTAGTTGAACCGGCCCTTCTCGACTTCAATCTCGCTGACCTTCTTTCCGTTTTGGGGATCGATAAAGCGGATCACTCCGCCTTTCGTGACCACAATGATCCGTTTCCCTGAAGGATCGTCGTAGGCCTCCCAAATAGGGCCTGCAATGGGTTTGATTTCAGACACTCGCTTGCCAGTCTCAATGTCGCGGGTCTCAAGGCGGCCAGACTTCCACTCCATGAAAAGTGCGGCCTCGTTCGCGCTGAAATCGAACGCCTCTAATTGAAAATCATCAGGAGCCTCGCGAACTGTGAAGGTGTTTCCGGGACCAAGCGTAGTTGCGTTGAACTGCTTGTCGTCCTTCACGATCTTTGCGGGATCGGGAAACGGCGGCAACGTTGACTGGGCGTGGCCTGCCACGGAAAGCACGAGAACAAGAAGAGAAGAGGCGACAAAGCGCATAGTACAACCATCTTACCGCCTCTTCCAGTGTAGCCCGGCCAGAAAATTGCCGGGCAACGCTTGGCACATTGGGAACCAGTAAAACAAAAATCAGGGGTCGCAAAATCCACACTTGACATTGCCCGATAATCCACTACCATATGGTTGTGGATAAATTGGGTACAACGTTTGCCGCTTTGTCGGATCCAACCCGGCGGGCAATGATCGAACGACTCTCCCATGGGCCTGCCTCCGTGCATGGATTGACGGAACCGTTTGCACTCTCGCAGCAGATGATTTCAAAACACATCGCCTACCTGGTGCGGGCGCGGATTGTGATCAAGACAAGGCGTGGACGAGAGAGTGTGTGCACGCTGAGGCCAGAAGCGATTAAAACAGTCCGCGACTGGGCGTTTAACTATCGCCGATTCTGGGAAGAGCGCTTCGACAAACTGGATGCAGTTGTAAATCAAATGAAGAAAGAGGAGGCCAGAGATGACAAAAAGCACGGTGAACGAGACAGAGCGGATGGTTATCACAAGAATTTTTGATGCCCCGCGCGCATTGGTTTGGAAGGCGTGGACAGACCCGAAGTATGTGATGCAGTGGTGGGGGCCGAAGGGTTTTACGTCGCCGGTTTGCAAGATGGATTTTCGCGTGGGAGGAAAATTTCTCTGGTGCATGAGAACGCCGGATGGACAGGAGGGCTGGAATGCTGGTGAATACCACGAGATTGTTCTGCACGAGAAGATCGTTTACTCCATGTACTTTTCCGACTCGAAGGGAAACAAGGTTGAGCCCGCGGACTATGGAGTAGAAGATGAGGCCATAGACGATGCGCACGACGTGGTTATTTTTGAGGACTTTGGAAACGGCCAGACGAAACTCACCTTCATTGGAAATGAACCCATGGAGAGCGCGAAAAATAGCGGTCAATTAGAGGGCTGGAATGAGCAACTCGATAAAGTTGCCGCAGTTGTTGCGGGGCTGACACAGGCGAAGTAAGAAGCTGAAGCTTTGATTGCGAAACTCAATCGTGGAGAAAGAAAATGAAAAAAATACCGTTTCTCGCTATCGTCCTGCTGGCATTCGCATTTCCTGCCCATGCCCAGGACGCGATGAAGAAAGATGCAGCCGTCAAACCTGCCGACCCCGAATTGAAGGTCGTGCTGGATTCCTGGAACGAGGTTGGCCGCAAACTCATCGCCATGGCCGAGGATTTTCCTGAGGACAAATACGACTTCAAGCCCACGCCGGCGCAACGCAGCTTCGCAGAGCAGTTGCTGCACGCGGCAGGATCGAACTATTTCTTCACCAATCCCGTCATAGGGAAGGAGCCTCAGGCAGCAGAAGATCCCAAGCGCGACCAATACAAGTCCAAGGCCGACATCGTTGCGTTCGTCAAGAAATCCTTCGCCGATGGCGCAGCCGCCATCCAGTCGAAAGGCGACAAAG
>JABCZI010000007.1 GCA_013289765.1 Acidobacteriota bacterium | reverse complement strand
TTGCCGCTACGGTGCTAACCTTCTTCATTGCCGGTCTCCTTTATCTCTTGTGCCTCTGAGCACGTCGATAACTTGGGAGCGTACACCGCATCCCGTCCGGAGACCGGCCTTCTCATCCCATCTGTTTGAAACAGTTATCTTGCACTCAGCGGGAGATTCGACTACAAGCACCCTATGAGCCGCACACTAATCGCTGTCGCTTTCGTGTTCCTTCTGGGGCACTCCGCCGAGTCACAATCCGCAATCAGGGGCCGAGTCATTGATTCCGAAGGTGCAGCTATCGCCAAGGCTCGTGTACTTGTTCACTGGGATTCCAGCGGAAGTAGCTACACCGCCAACGTTGGCACCACGCAGGATGTCAGTGTATTGACCGATGCCAATGGTGATTATTCGGCGGGCGTTCCAGCGGGTTTTTACGACGTTTTTGTCACAGCCGGGATGTTTACGCCAGCAGCGGCAAAGGTCATTGTCAGGCAAGGACAACGGGTTACATTCAGCGTGAAACTTAAAATTGACCCTCTCGTATCAAAGGAAATCGGTGCGATGGAAGTGCAAGGCGTGCCATCCAAGCCCTGACTGTTGCAAAATCGCCATCTCTAACAATGTCGGCGCTGTCAAGCACTATGTGCGCACACAACTGCATGCACTCGTTGAAGAGCGCCATTTCGCTCTCGTGGGTGGTTTGCGCTTTCCAAACCAGGCTCGCTTCTAATCGTTAGGGTCAGGAACTCAGTCCGACCCATCCATCTCTTCGATCACAACCGCGATCATGATTACTACTTCGAACTCCCCAGCGAAGGGGAGCGGGATACCCAATCATTACGCCGGTGATTTACTGCACACCATGGCGATTTCCGGGCTCTCCCGCGTGCGAACCGAACTTTTCGAACTGACCGTAATCCCAACCCTGACGCCACATCCAGTACAAATGCACCGCCAGTTTGCGGGCCATCGCTACTTTGGCGATCTTGCGTCCGCGACGCATGGCAAGATGGAAAAACTTGCTGCGCCACTGCGGTGAACTGCGCACCGTGACTTGCGCAGCTTCTACCAGTAAAAAGCGAAGCAGTGAGTTGCCCTGTTTGCTGATGTGTCCGAGTCGGCGACGATCTCCGCTGGATTCTTCCGATGGAACCAGACCCACATAGCTGGCAATCTGTTTCCCGCAGTGAAAGCGTTCGGGAGTTCCAATCACTAACTCGAAGGCTAGGGCCGTCAGCGGACCCACGCCGGGATGCGTCATCAACCGCCGCGTCACCGGTCTCTTCTCTACCTCGTCCTCCAGTGCTCGGGTCAGTTCCTGGATCTTCGGCGTGAGTTGGTCGAGTACGTCGAGCAAATCCTGGCGTCGTCGGCTGGCCCACGGAGCCAGTCGCAACGACTCCAGTTCGTTGCGTCCGGCCGGCCGCCATAGCGCCCTCTTGCGCCGTAGACCTTCGTTGAGCGCCACCACGTGCAGTTGATTCATCACCCGGGTACGCATCTGCACCAATCGGTGGCGATGCCACAGCAGTTGCCGCAGGTCCCGATTCTCCGCATCTGCTACCCAGATCCGTGGGAATCGGTCCTCGATCATCAGTCTCAGCAACAGCTGCGCATCTTGACGATCGGTCTTTTGCTTCCGCACTCGCTTGGTGCGAATCTCCGCTGCGTCCCCGATCCACAACTCAAACTGCAACTCGCTCAGCAAACGCTCAAACCAGCGCGCGTGTCCGCTGGCTTCCATTCCCACACGCACGCTCAAACTTTGTTCCTTCAGCTCCCGGTAAAACTGCTCTGCTTCTTCACGGTGAGCTAGTCGCCGTTCCCCTAACTCACCTGTTTGTGTGTCCACAAATGCAATTTGCTGAAAGCCCGGATGATAGTCACAACCTATAATCAGCATGTTCGGCTCCTTTCCTCCGAGCCCTTTGGTTGGTTTGCGCCTCCAAAGTCTACTCGGGCCTGGGAGCCGACATTGTTATGGAATCATTTCACTCATTGACGTTAATGGTCACACCCAGACTGATCCCAGATTCAGGTGGACAGCGAGAGGCACCTTCGTGAACCTTCGTGTCCTTCGTGGTTGATGAATTTAGAATCCGTCCAGCGTCCCTTTTGGATCACTTCTTCCAAAACCTTCCCACCCCCAAGCGCACCTGCACCGTATTCAACCCTGGGTTGTACACTCCCAACCCCGAATTCGAAATATGCAAGTACCGCACCTCCACACTCCAGTTATATTTCTCCCCCAGAATGTGCGTGCCCAACGCCGCACTTGGACTGAAGTTCACCGAATTCGTGTTAACCGGAATATCGTGATTGCTGAACAGCACTCCCCCGCTCAACTGTAAAAATGGCGAGAACCTCCCGCGCCGCTCAAAGTTCCACTTCAATCCCAGCGGATCAAACCCCGCCGCATACGCCGTATTCGCCGGCTGAAAAATCAGATATACCGGAATCGCATCCACCGTGTACTCAAACCGCCCGCGCAAGATCCCCGGCCAATGCGCCCCCGTAATCACCCACCCATAACGAAATCCCGCATTAAAAGCCTCAGTATGCTGAGTGCCGCCCGGAACCGAATGCCCGCCCCCAGCCCACACCGCTACCTCATTCCCGCCTTCCTGCGGACCAGAATCCTCTTGCGCCACAGCACTTCCCGCAGCGGCCATTACGAAGAGAAAAACAATAGGGGGAAAAAGGTTGAGCAATCTCGTGAGCGTCATGGTCTAACGAGACTGCCCGACCAGGCTGGATTTTGCAAGTTCGGAGTTATCCTGGCAGCCACCAGACGCTGCGCAACGAAGAAGAAGATGGGCAGAAATGGACCGGTTCATCGGACCAAGTTGAACTAGTCCTCAGTAATCGCTTCTCTCAATATCCTGGCGGCAGCCTGGCTTGAGTCTTCCTTGTACAACGTCAACTTGTTCACGGCAACGGAGCGAACCGGGTCGCCCACGGACTTCTGCGTCGACACATCGAACTTCTCAATGTCCGCTGTCTGTCCGTCCGTAGACACTTTAACAACCCGGTAAACCCCCACCAGGCCGTCCGGCACCACGATTTGACCCACTCTTATCTCTGCTGACATCCAAACAGTTTCCCACAGGCCGCAAGCGAACGCTAGCCCTGATTCAAAACTGCACCGCTACCCGCCGCCGATATTCTTTGTACGCGCCACCGCCGAAAGCCTGGTTCAACTCGGCCTTCTCAAAGACAGCGGCAAGAAAGCAGCGTGACAACACTTGGAGTCGCGAAGCGACGGCATCCATTAGCCCTGTGGTCGGTGGCTAGCAAGCAATCAAATTTCTGCAAAAAACGTTGCGCACTCAGGGAACTTTTTCGGCTTCCGTTTCGTATCTGAAACCAGAGGAAGTTATGCGGGACTATCTGACCAACTTGACCCCGAAAGTCCGCATTTTTCTGGCCGTGCCGATCGTGGTGATCGCGTATCCGGTTATTACAATTCTGCTGCCCGCGATTGTTCGAGCGGTCATTCCGGATGTGGTGCGCTCTGTGCTGAGCCTGATCTGATCTTGCCGCGGAACGCTAAGTCACCTCGCATCATTCGACCCAAGGCTGTTTCCGCCTCACTCGATTCGCATCAGCGCATATCTTCAGACATGCCGTCAGACATGCCGTCGCCCGCTTCGAGATAATGCGCCTTCATGCGATGCGATTGCCCCACCGAAGCTCCACATCCAAATGTTACCCTGCTGCGTGGAGCCTTCCGTGCCAACGACCGCATCAACGACCCCATTAACGACCGGTCCCGACGAACTCTGGATGGAGGAAGCCCTCCGCTCCGCACAGCGCGCTCTCGAAGCCGGAGAAGTTCCCGTCGGAGCGGTAGTCGTGTGCGGAGATCGCATCGTGGGCCGCGGGTGGAATCGCAACATCACCGATTCTGATCCTGCCGCGCACGCCGAGATTATCGCCCTGCGCGCTGCCGGAGCAGCTCTCGGCAATCATCGTCTAACCGAGTGTGAGCTGTTTGCTACAATTGAACCGTGCGCGATGTGCGCCGGTGCGCTGGTGCACGCCCGGATCAAGCGCCTGGTCTACGGCGCGGCCGATCCGAAAGCGGGCGCAGTGCATTCAGTAATGCAGGTGCTGAATCACTCGCAACTGAATCACACAGTAGAAGTCCGCAACGGAGTCCTGGCAGGTCGTTGCGCCGAACTGCTGCAAACGTTCTTTAAAAGCCGTCGTTAGTCGCTGGCCGTTAGTCGTTGGAGTGACACTAATTCGCATGTCATTCCGAGCGAAGCGGGGAACCTTGGTTTTAGCTGACGGCTGATAGCTGACAGCTTTTTCCACGCGGAGAGGTGCGTGAGTGGTTGAAACGATCCGCCTCGAAAGCGGACATACCTTAACGGGTATCGTGGGTTCAAATCCCACCCTCTCCGCCATAAGAATCCCTCGCAAACAGGAGTTGTGGCTCGTAATCCGGCTACGCCTTCTGCAAGCAGACTACCCGCTTTACCGGCTGATGCCATAATAGCGGCCTAGTTCTATGCAGTGTTCCTGCTTCTGCTCGCAACTGGGTTTCTCCTGGTCGATGGTCTGCAACGTGTCGGGAGCGGGATGCCTTCTGACTGACCCCTTTTTTGGCTACGTCGATGCGCGCGAAAAGCGCAGCACATCGCTCACCTCACACTAGTCTCAATTTTCAGGCTCATAGACGAGAATAGCTGCCTCCTCCTTGTCGTTCTTTGAGGCCGCGACGTAGTAACGATTGAGATCGGGGGACCAGAAAGATGTTCCGGCGCCTTCGCGCGTAGGGATTGTGCCGATCGTTTCGTAGTGATCGGCGTCCTTTTGCCGATAAACATATACCGAACCGGTCGCTGAATCCCGGCCGCCAGAAACATAGATCTGCTTACGACTGGCATCAAAGTAAACGCCATCCATATTCTCAGCGGTCGGCAGGTGAGCGATTTCCTTGCCCGATTTCGAATCCATGACCACCATCTCCGGCGGTGTCCGCGTTCCAATGAATAGCCGTGAAGTCTTTTCACCGAACGCCCCATCGCCGTTCCGCTTGCTAGTTACCGGCCACGTGGATAAAACCTCTCGTTTCCGCGTGTCAATGACCTGGACTTCACTGGCAATAGAGACGAAAACAAAAAGCGTCTTCCCAGATTTATCCAGCAAGAGCTCAGAAGGATGAGCCGCCACTTTGATATCGCCGACGACCTTATCGGTCTGCGCATCGATGATTCCAATTTCTCCGTAGTCCTTGCCAGCATCCTTGCCGCCACAGCCGACGTAAATCAGCTTCGACTTCGGCTCGTAGACGATGCGATTTGGTCCGGTATCAAGATGAATCGCATCGAGAAGTTCGAATGTGTCCGCCCGAAACACGCGCACCATTCCATCGTCGCCGCTCGCCAAAAACAGTTTGTTGAGAGCAGGAACGAATAACGATCCCTGGGATTTCTTAAACCCAGGAATGCTGCGCACCCACTTGCCGGACGCAAGGTCCACAACCTCAAACGTACCGTTCTCCAGGCCCGCAACGAACAAACGCTTGCCCTTCACGTCCACATCCATGTGGTCGAGACGGCCATTCACGTTGGGCAAAGTGATCGTCTGAACGAGTTTGAGCGGCTGCTTTCCGCCCTCTTGTGAAAAAGCAATTCCGTGGTTAGCGACCAGCAAGCCGATAGCAACGAAGCAGATCTTCAAACTCTTCATATTCCCTCCTAGTCTTCGGGCGCGTATACCCACAAGGCGGCTCCTTCTTTCGAACTCGCGGGCACAGCTAAATAAAAGCGGTCTCGTTTCTCATACCACAAGCCCGTTCGCGCGCCGATTGTGGTGGGAATTTTTGCCAGTGGCTTGTAGTGATCCGCGTCCGTTTGCTCAATAACGCTGAGGAAGCCCTCGCCGCCCGGAATGTAGATGCGTTTTCGTCCAGTGTCGTAATAGACATCGTCCGCATCGTTGACGCATGGAATGCTCGCAACCATTGCCCCCGTCTCGGTGTCGATCGCTATAAGCCGTGCGGGTTTCCGCGTCACGACCAGGATTCGATGGTCGGCTTCGTCGAGCGCCATCGGGTAATTGCCCTTCGCATTTTTTAGTGGCCAATCCGTGACTTTGTGTGTCTTCCGGTCAATCATGACGACTTTAGCTTTAGTAGCGACATTGGCATAGATCACGGGTTTTGAAGTAGCGATCTGAAATGACTCAGGGTGCGCATCCAGCTTAGCGACGTCCTCCAGGCGCTTCCCGCTCGCCGCATCCAACACGGAAATGCCGCCTCCGTCTTCTCCTCCGAAGGCTACGTAGATTCTCTTTTCCGCCGGATCGTAACGCACATTGTCGGCGTCCTCGCCCATGTCCACGGTATCGAGAAGTTTGAACGAATCCCCATCGTAGATCCTGAGCTTTCCATCCGTACCGTTCGCAACGAAAAGCTTATTGAACTCGCCGACAAAGACTACGCCTTGCGGGTCGGCGGCCCCGGAAATGCTGTGTATGTCGCGGCCCGCGAACGTGTCCACGACTTCGACCGTGTTGTTGCCGAGGGCAGCCCCGATGACGCGTTTCCGCTTTCCGTCGAAGGTGAAATGGTCGATACGGCCTCCCACGTTCGGCAGTGGAATCTGTTGAACCAAGAGTAAGGGAGCGCGGTCTGGCGCACTGCTCTGATCCTGCGAAAGTGCAAAAGACCCAAAAATCCATACTGCCACACAAGCTGCAACGAAACCCTTCATATTTCGCTCCTCATCGTGTCGATTCAACTCCGAAAGTATGGATCTCGGTTCGAAACTTGCTTACGGTGTCGGTTCATAAACTCTAACTTGTTGCCTGTTGCATAAGCGCAAGGATCAGTAGTCTGCCTCGCGCTTTCCCTGTCTCACGCTTACGGGCGAGAAGGACTACTTTGTCCTCTAATGGCGGAAACGAACATTCCGTAGCGCCACATTAGCCAAACCCTATGAGATCGATCCGCGCGACCCAATGATATTATTGCGGGGCTACAAACTGTCAACTGTTGACAGTACAGATGCTGGCGTTTCATTCCGGAGGTTTCGTTTGAAATCGGCAGACGTTAAGTGCCCCTGCTATAGATTCCTAAGACTCTACTGTTGCCTTATGGCGCCCATTCGTGCCTTGCTCTTTGCACTCTTGGTGTGTGCGCCATCTGTCGTTACTCAAGCGCAATTCGCCGGGGGCGGCATAACTGGAACTGTCAGTGGAGATTCGGGCTCCGTAATGCCTGGGGTTCGGATCTCTACAAAGGATGTAATCACCGGGCAGGTCCGCGCAGTGCTCAGTGACTCGTCGGGCTCTTACAGCCTCCCAGGACTGCCTATTGGTAAGTATGAAATCACGGTATCCGCTCCTGCTTTTGTCACCCAGCTCTGGACGGGCATTACGGTAACAGCCGGGAGTCAGCGCGTCCTCAACTTTCTAATGCGCGCTGGCAGTTCTGAGTCGGTTGTACACGCAACCGTGTCGGGCGCGCCCGCAATTCAGTCGTCCGAAAACGTGGAGAAATCCGTCGTGCAAAACACCCCACTCAATGGGCGCGATTGGACTCAACTCGCCACTTTGCAGGCGGGAGTCACCGGAGTCCAAACCGGAAGTTCGAGCGGCGGTGGAAATACACAACGCGGTTTTGGAGCGCCAATCAGCATCTCCGGCGCCCGGCCCGATCAGAACAGCTATCGCCTCGACGGAATCAGTATCAACGATTATTCCAATGGCGCTCCTGGCAGCGTGCTCGGTGACAATCTTGGAATCGACGCCGTCGAGCAAGTCTCTGTACTGGGCAGCAATTATCCCGCGGAGTATGGACGAACTTCCGGCGGCGTCATCAACGCCGTCACTCGCTCCGGAACTAAATCCTTCCACGGCGATGTCTACGAGTTCTTTCGCAATAGCGCACTGGACGCGCGAAATTTTTTTGACGACAAGATTCCACCTTTCAAACGGAATCAGTTTGGCGGCTCAGCCGGTGGGCCAATCCAGAAGGACAGAATGTTCATTTTTGGAGATTACGAAGGCTTGCGCCAATCACTTGGTGTGACCACGGTAGACACAGTGCCCTCAGCAGCGGCGCGGGCGGGAAACCTCTCCACTGGAACCATCACCGTCGATCCCAACGTGCTTCGCTTTATCAATGCATTTTATCCGCTGCCGAACGGCCCTCTTCTCGGGGATACCGGGATTTTCTCCTTCGCCGGCCAGGAAGTAACGAACGAAAACTATTTTACTGTCCGAGTTGATCGCAAGTTGTGGGAGAAAGACGCGCTGGCGGTTACATACATGCGGGATAACTCCGAAACGGTTCAGCCCGACAATTTCAACGAGTTGCTTGCCAATACTGTTTCGCGGCGCCAGGTCGTGACCCTGCACGAACAGCATGCCTTTAGTGGCAACTTTCTAAACGTCGCACGCTTCGGCTTCAGCCGCTCTGTTGGCATCACTGGAGGTCTAACAAAAATCCTGGACCCGAACATGCTTGATCCTTCTTTCGGGTTCATTCCCGGGGCATTAGCTGGTGAAATACGGGCGGTGCCGGGCATAACCAATTTCTCCGGCGCGCCAGCCAAGGGAGGAGCTCTCCTCTCCGAAAAGTCCTTGGCCTGGAATTCCTTTCAAGGCGGTGACGATCTATTTCTCTCCCACGGTATCCATGGTATAAAGATCGGCGTCCTGGTTGAACGCATGCAGGATAATGAGCTGTCACTTCCTGCCGTAAATGGTCTTTTTCGCTTCAATTCGTTGCTGGATTTTCTGACCAATCAGCCCCTGGTTTTTCAAGGATCCGCCGGTCAGAACATACCGGATGTCGGTCTACGCCAGACTATATTCGGCTCTCATTTCGAAGATGACATTCGGCTGAAAAAGGACCTCACCTTAAATCTGGGCTTGCGCTATGAAATGTCGACAGTCCCCACCGAGGCGCAGAATCGCATCTCCAATCTGCGGAACCTCACCGACGCTGTGCCTCACGTAGGCGCGCCGTTTTTCAATAATCCTACCTTGCGGAATTTCGAGCCGCGGGTCGGCTTTTCGTGGAATCCGCAGGGCGGAAAGACGCTGGTGCGCGGCGGTTTTGGCATCTTCGATGTGCTGCCGCTGCCTTACGAATTTCAAAACTCATTCCAACTCGACGTTCCATTCGTGAATTCCATTTTCGCCAATACTTTGCAGCCCGGCATGTTTCCCACGGGTGCCTACCAACAATTCAGTAATCAATCGAATTTCGGGGAGGCGACCTATGTCCAATTCAATCCCAAACGCAATTACGTGATGCAGTGGAATCTGGGCATTGCCAGGGAGCTGACCTCAACCCTTTCCCTGACTATCGGCTACGTCGGTTCCCGCGGAGTTCACCTTCCCTACCGCATGGATAACATCGATATGGTCCTCCCCACTTTGACTTCCAGCGGCTACGTGTTTCCGCCGACGGCGACCAGCACTACGCTGAATCCTAATTTTGGTCGCATCAATTCGACTCTCTGGCAAGCCAATTCCTTTTATGACGCCTTGCAGGCCGATATGACCAAGCGCGTCAGCCGCGGAGTCGAATTGCACGCTGCGTACACTTGGGGCAAGAGTATTGACACGCTTTCAGCCACCGCAGCAGACGACTCCTTTCCCAACGGTTTGTTCAATCAGCTGTTCTTTGATCAGCGCACTACGCGCGGGCTTTCCGACTTCAACGTCGCACAAGCTTTCGTGGCGAATTTTACCTGGGAACTTCCTAATCCCGCGCTGAATTCCCGAGCCTTCGCGTGGGCTGCCAGTGGTTGGCAATTGGGCGGCATCTATAAAGCAAGTTCAGGCCAGCCTTTCACGCCAATCCTCGGCGGTGATCCTGCCGGCATGAAATTGGATGAGACCAGTGAACTCCCGAACCGCGTGGCAGGACCGGGATGCGCCACGCTCACCAATTCTGGAAATCCCAATCACTACATCAAGACGGAATGTTTGGCTTTCCCCGGTGCAAACAAATGGGGGAATTTGGGCCGCAATAGCCTGATTGGTCCGGGAGTTTCCAAATTGGATGTTTCCGTCTTCAAGAACAATCGAATTCGGAGTATCTCGGAAACCTTCAATGCGCAATTCCGTGCGGAGTTCTTCAACATTCTTAACCGTGCTAACTTCGCCTCGCCTACAGACCATTCCACCGTGTTCGATCAAAATGGAAATCCCGTCTCCAATGCCGGACTAATCACTTCTACGCAAACGACTTCTCGTCAGATTCAGTTCGCCCTAAAACTTATCTGGTAGTGGATGGCCGAAACATCACCATTACAATCATTACCTGTGACCGGGGGATTTTGAGTGTATGCCCGTTTACAACGGTTATCGCAGACCGCGTAAAATGACCGCGACAGCTCGCCGCCTGCATCCAATGAGTCCAGGTCAAACGCGACAATCGCCGATCCCAGGAAACAACACCACACTGAACAGGAAATGGGATATTCGATGAAGGTCTGGAAGAAATGGCTTTTTCTACTTCTCACAGTCGCAATATTTGGAGCGATCTGTGTAAGTGTGTTGATATCGCGAGGATTCAGCGCAAAATCCGAGCCGTCATCTTTCGAACGAATACTGGCCAGAGGTGTAAGAAATCTGGCGATCCCGAGAGTAGACCGCCAGATGGTGAACCCATTAAAAGTCACACCGGAGATTCTGAAAGAAGCTCACGAAGATTTCATAGCCCGGTGCGCGGTGTGTCACGGTGCCGATGGCAGAGGGCAGACGAAAATCGGAAGCAACTTGTATCCCAGAGTGCCCGATTTGCTCTCGCCGGAGACGCAGAACCTCAGTGATGGAGAAATTCATTACATCATCGCGAATGGAGTTCAACTGACAGGAATGCCCGGGTGGAGCGCGCCGCATCAGCAGGGAGAGGACGATAGTTGGAAATTCGTTTTGTTAATCCGCGATCTCCGTCCGCTCACTAGTCATGAACAAACACAACAGGTTGAAGCCTCGCATTCTGCCAAGTTCGTCGGCTCGAATACCTGTCGGAAATGCCACGAACAGATTTACGAACACTGGAAGAAAACGCCGATGGCGAACGTGGTACGTGACCCCAAGGAACATCCTGACGCCATCATTCCAGATCTTGCCCGCGATCCCCTCGCCAAGTTTACGAAGGATCAGGTCGCTTTTGTCTACGGCAGTATCTGGAAGCAACGCTACTTCACCAAGATTGGCGATGACTATTTCCCGGAGCCAGCGCAATGGGACATCGTCAACCACGCTTGGCGTCCATATTTTGTCAAGAGTGGAAGCGATTGGTGGGAACCGTTCTATCCGGCCGACAATATGAAACGGCCAACTGGACCATTATGCGACGGTTGCCATTCCGTGGGTTACAACATTCATACCAAGCAAGTCGCGGAATGGAATGTGGGTTGTGAGCGGTGCCACGGGCCGGGCAGCGAACATGTCGAACACCCGCAGCGCGGTGACATTCTGAATCCCGCGCGGATGGACTACGTTGCAGCCAGTGATAGCTGTATCCAATGCCATTCGCAAGGACGCCCTCGTACGAACCCCATCGAGGCGACCTACTATGACTGGCCAGTCGGCTATAACGTTGGTCTAAGGTTGCAAGATTTCTGGACTTTGGAGGACCACTCACTGGGTCAGCTTAGCTTCACTCATTTCCCCGATGGTACTGCGCACAAAAACCGGATGCAGGGGAACGATTTTGTGCAGAGCGTCATGTACCGGCGTGGGGTCACTTGTTTTAGCTGCCATGATGCGCACGGGACGGATAATTACTCTGAATTGAGAAAGCCAGCCGACAAAATCTGTTTGGATTGCCACGGTCCTTTGTCGCCGAACGGACCTCGCACTGCCACCATCGAAGAACACACTCATCACAAAGGTGGAAGTCCGGGTAGCCAGTGTGTCGCGTGCCACATGCCAAAGATCGAGACGACGCTGGGAGAGGTAAAAGTACGCGCTCATACATTCGCGTTCATCACGCCGGCGATGACGGACAAATACAACGTTCCCAATCCGTGCACTTCGTGTCACACAGACAAGACGAACGCTTGGGCCACGGAAGCGTTGCGAAGTTGGCCTGAGCGATCTCCTTGGAGGTTAGACTAAGGATCATTCACTTGGCAGTCCGAGGTCCTATGTCAACGCAACGCCCTGGTCGCGTGCCCAACTACTTTCCAATTATGATTTTTCCTCATAAGCGAGCATGGAAGTTCATAACCAAATCAGTTGCACTATGCGTGCTCGACTTGATCGCAGGGTCAGGCGTCCAATCATCCGCGCAGGAAAGACAAGCGCTCAGGCTGGTGCAAACGATTCCACTTCATGGAGTCACTAGTCGCCGGGCTGCTGGACACCACCACCTCCGCGCATGCCATTATTGTTGCCATCCGCCGCCGAGAGCTTGGTAAATCTGAACTAAGGCCAAACGCTCATTCAGTTGTGCCTGCACGAGATTGAGTTCCGCCGAGAAATAATTTGTTTCGCTGGTCAGCACTTGCAGGTAGCTCGCGCCGCCATTCTTGTAAAGAACCTCGGAGAGTTGATCGGTCTGCTGCGCTGCCTGTGTGAGCAATTCCTGTTGCTCACGGAACTCGCGGTCTTTTTCAGAGGCGACGAGTGAATTGGAAACTTGTTCCAGGGCGTTTTGAACTGTTTGCTGGTAGGAGAGCGACGCTTCCTGCCAGTTGGCGCGGGCGAGCCTGAGTTGGGAGCGGAGAGCTCCTCCTTGGAAGACAGGTTGACTCACGTTGAAGGCCCCGTACCAAGTCTCCGACGGCTGGCTGATGAACTTGTGCAAGGCATTGCTCTCCAGCCCTCCCAGTCCAGTGAGTGAAAGGTTCGGAAAGAATGAGGCCTTGGCGACGTCGATTTGTGCGTTCGCTGCAACCATCATCTCTTCCGCTTGGCGGACGTCCGGCCGACGCTCCAGCAATTCGGAAGGCAGGCCGCCCGGAACGTTCTGGGGAGCGGGCTGGTCGGTAAGCGCCGTCCGCGGGGAATTGATTGAGGATTTTCGCCGAGCAGAACACTGAGCACGTTCTCCTGTTGCTGGATTTGCCGCTCCAGGTCTGGGATCGTTTCGGACGCGGTGTAGACGAGTTGCTCTGCCTGGCTCACATCCAACCCGGAGTTCGAGCCGTGGCTTTCAAGGAAGTTCGTTAGCTTGAGGGACTCTTGCCGTGAGGCCAGCGTGCGCTGTGAAATTTCGAGTTCATTGTCGAGCGCCCGCAGCTGGAAATAAGCTGTCGCTACGTTAGCAACCAGCGAGGAGATGACGGCTCGCTGCCCCCATTCGGTTGCGAATAATTGGGCTCGAGCCGCCTCGGTTTGCCGGCGATATTTTCCCCAGAAGTCCAGATTTCAGATCACCGATAGATTCAGGTCGCCCGCGTTGACCTGGTAAGCGGGAAAGACGTTCGAAACCTTCGGGTTTTGCTGGCTGTAAATGTCGGCGCCGACGCTCGCGGACGGAAATTGGTTGGAGCGTGTGATCCCGACTTGCGCCTGAGCTTCGAGCACTCGAGCCGCGGCGATGCGCACATCATAATTTTGCGCAATGGCGGTGTGAATCAGCTGCGTGAGCACAGGATCCTGATAAAGCTGCCACCATTGCTCGTTGCCAAGCGACGAGGCCTGGGTGGCTGGTTGCGGTTCCGGCGTGCGGTATTCTTGAGGAACATTCACCGCAGGCCGTTTGTACTTCGGGCCCATCGTGCAGCCGGCTTCCAGAACCAGCACGGCCAGGATTCCTAAGAGTGCAGTGGTCTTCATAATTCAACCCCCATAATTCAATCCCCATAATTCAATCCCCCAGACTGGGCGCCTCGGCGGCAGCGAGTGGCAATGCTTTCCGTTTCTCAGCACCTGAGAATTTCTCAACGACGTAGAAGATCGCCGGAACAAAGAACCTGCCGATAAACGTCTCCGCCAGCATGCCTCCGATCACGGTCGTTCCTATAATCTGTCGCGCGACTGAGCCTGCGCCCGACGCTATCCATAGCGGTACGCACCCGACAATAAAGGCGAGCGCCGTCATCATCAGCGGCCGGAAGCGAAGCCTCGCCGCCGAAAGTGCTGCATCGACGAGGGACATGCCGCGGTCGTAGTCCTCTTTGGCGAACGCGACGATAAGGATGGAATTCTTGGCGCCCAGGCCGATGAGCATTACCAGACCAATCTGGGTGTAAACGTCGTTCTCCATCTGGACCATGTACGGCGGCATGTAAAGGCCGACTATAAAGCGACGAAGCCACAGAGCTGCGAGAGCGCCGAATACCGCCACGGGAGTACTCAGCAGGACGCTGAATGGCAACGTCCAGCTTTCGTAGAGCGCCGCAAGAATCAGAAAAACAAAGAGGAGTGAAAGTACGAAAATGGCCCACGCTGGCACACCCTGCCGCGCTTTCTGCTCCTGATAAGACATGCCCATGTAGTCGAAGCCCATTTCGTGGGGCATGGTTTGATGGAAAACATCTTCGAGGGCCGCGGTCGCCTGTTGAGAGCTATAACCGGGAGCGGCGCTGCCGAAGATCTGCGCGCTGCGATACTCGTTGTAGCGCAGGGTGAATTCCGGGCCGTAATCGGTTTCGAAATTCGCGAGCGCGGAAAGCGGTACGTTCTGGCCCTGGTTGTTGCGCACATAGAACTGCGACAGGTCTTGCGTATTCGCTCGGTAAGGCGCCTCGGCCTCGATATATACCTGCCAGGTGCGGCCGAAATCATTGAAGTAATTGACGAACAGGCCGCCCATATAGGCCTGAATGGTTTGATAGACATCGCTGATCGCGACACCCTGTTTGAGTACTTTGTCCTGGTCCACATTGATGTACTGCTCGGGCACGCTCGGGATAAAGGTTGAATTGATCATGCCGATTTCAGGACGCTTGCGAGCGGCTACCAGGAATTTGTTCAAGTTATCGGAAAGAAACTCCACATCCTTTCCGGCGCGGTCTTCCAGGACGAATTGAAATCCACCGGAGGTGCCAACGCCAGGTACCGCAGGCGGCGAGAAGCCGAAAACAGTCCCTTCGGGAAGACGACTAAGTTCCTGGTTCAGTCGAGTTTTTATTTCCTGATACCGTTCCGCCCTGCTCTTGCGCTCGCTCCAGGGTTTCAACGTGACGAAGAAGAAGCCGTTGTAGCTGGTGTGCGCGAAGCTGAGCAGATTGAAGCCGATAACAGATGTCGTGTATTGAACTCCCGGAATGTTTGCGAGAACGTTCTCCACCTGTTTCCCAGCCTCGCTTGTACGTTGCATCGACGCCGCGATGGGAAGTTGCATGCTGACGTAGAGGTAGCCCTGGTCTTCATCGGGCATAAAGCTTGACGGCAGGCGGTTACCAAAGAAAAACGCGCCCAGACCGAAGAGAACGAGCAGCACCATCACGAGCGCGCCCTTGCGAATCACAGCGTGGGACCAACGCACAAAACCATTGGTGCTGCGTTCCCAATAGCGATTGAATGCGTCAAAAACTTTCCCGAGAGGTCCGCGGTGCTTGTCGGTGCCTTCCTCTGATTTTGGTCGCAGCAACAGACCAGCGAGCGCCGGGCTGAGCGTAAGCGCATTGAAGGCAGAGAGGATCACAGAAATGGCGATGGTCAGGGCGAATTGCTGATAAAGCTTCCCGGTGATCCCTGGGATGAACGCCGTAGGCACAAACACCGAAGCGAGCACCAGGGCAATCCCCACAACGGGCCCGGAGAGCTCCTCCATCGCCTTGAGAGCCGCGTCCTTCGGAGCCAATCCCTCTTCGATATGGTGTTGCACGCCTTCAACCACCACAATTGCATCGTCAACCACCAGACCGATCGCGAGCACAAGGCCCAACATCGAAAGTGTGTTAATTGAGAAGCCGAATAGCGGGAACAGGATAAACGTGCCGACGAGCGAAACCGGGACTGCCAGCATAGGAATCAGCGTGGCCCGCCAGTCTTGCAAGAAGAGGTACACCACAAGGATGACCAGCAAAATCGCAATCACCAGGGTTTCGACGACTTCCTTCATGCCTTCGCTGACCGGCAATGTCTGGTCCAGCGATATCGCATAATCGACATCTTCGGGAAGGCGGTCCTTCATCTGGGCCATCAGCTTGCGGACGCCCTGCGCAGTTTGAAGCGCGTTAGATCCGGGCAGCTGATAGATGGCAATGATTGCGGTGGGCTTCCCATTTAGACGGCTGATCGTGCTGTAGTCCTGCTGGCCCAGCTCCACCCGCGCCACGTCTTTCACGCGCACGGTTCCGCCATTCGGGGATTCACGAACAACAATGTTGCCGAATTGTTCCGGAGATCTCAGGCGCCCCTTTGCCAGCAATGCGTAGGTGAACTGCTGGTTCTTCTGGGCTGGCTCGCCACCTATCTGGCCAGCTGGATTTACTTTGTTCTGGGCCTGGATAGCGTTCGTAATATCCGTGACGGTAATGCCCAGTTTCGCCAGCTGATCTGGCTTTATCCAGAGCCGCATGGCGTACTGGCCGGCTCCGAAGACCTCCGACCGGCCGACTCCATAGGAGCGGCCGATAGGGTCGTTGAGGTTGATGTACGCATAGTTAGAGAGAAACGCAGCATCGCGGGTGCCGTGGGGCGAGTAGAGGCCGACCAGCATGAAAGGAGCGGTAGCCGACTTTCGCAAGCTAATCCCATAGCTCGTTACTTCGGGCGGAAGTTGACCGTTTGCCAGTTGCTGTCGCGATTGCGTAAGCACGAGATCCGTGTTTGGATCAGTCTTGAGATCAAAATCGACGAGCAGAGACGTTTGCGAACCATTCGTGGTGTTCACGGAATACATGTATTCCATGTTGTCCACACCGGTCACTTGTTGTTCGATCGGCGTAGCGACGGACTGCTCGAGAGTCTTTGCGTCGGCACCGGGGTAGTTGGCTTGCAACCAGATTTCCGGTGGCGCAATGTTCGGAAATTGTGCGATCGGCAAAAGCGCAATCGAGATCGCGCCAACGACTACGGTAAGAATCGCGATCACAATCGCGACGATGGGGCGTCGGATGAAAAAACTCGCCATAATTAGCGCTCCTCGATTTCTTTGAACGGCGTGGGATTCACCAGTTCGCCTTCTTTCGCCTTCTCTGCGCCAACCGCCACGACGCGTTCTCCCGGCTTCAGGCCCGCCGTGATCACCCAGAGCGTGCCCACTCTCGGCCCGACCTGTACCGTGCGGAGTTGCGCTCGACTATCGGCGCCAACCACAGTGACCTGATACGTTCCTTGCTGCTGATTCACGGCCGCCTGCGGCACCAGCAGCGCTCCCGTAATGTTTCCGGTGGGCGTCTGAATGCGTGCATATTGCCCCGGTCGCAACAGGTTCCTGGAGTTGGGGAACTCGCCCACGATCTGGATGGTTCCGGTCTGCGTGTTTACCTGGCGGTCCGCGAAGATGATTCTGCCCGGATGCGGGTAGACACTCCCGTCGGCCAAAGTTAACCGCAACGGGATTCGTGAGGCGTGCGTCAGAAAGTCCACGCTCCCCGGACCGCCTCCGTCCGCCATGCGCAGGTATTCCTGTTCACTGATGGGGAAATAAACTTTGATGGGACTTACCTGCGAAACCGCAGTGAGGACCGTGGACGGCCCTACCAGGTTGCCCACCTGCACAGTGTTGATGCCGGCGATTCCATCCACTAAGGACACAACTCTCGTGTAGCCCAAATTCAGCGCGGCCTGTTCGACCGCCGCCTGGCTCGCCTCAACTGCTGCCTTAGCCCCACGGAGCGACTGCGTGTCCGTATCCAACTGACTTTGGGGAATGGCGTGAGCCTCTGCTTCGGGAACATCACGCTTCACGTTCGTTTCGGCGTTCGCCATCTGCGCCTCAGCCTGGGCCAGCTGTGCTTTGGCTTGATCGAGCACCGCCTGAAATGGACGCGGGTCAATCTCAAATAGCACTTGACCCTTTTTGACGAATGCGCCCTCCTGATAATCCTGGCGAATGAGGTAACCGCTCACCTGCGGAGAGATCTGTGCGTTGACGTAGCCTTCGAGCGTTCCCACCCACTCGCCTTGAACCGGCACGTCTTTTTGAATGACCGGCGCAACTTCGACCCTAGCTGGTGGAGGACCGGTCGACGCTCGGACATTGCTGTTGCTGCAGCCAAGCGAACTTGATAACAACGCTGCCCCAATGAATCCTGCAAAGATCTTCTTCATGGTTCGGTTCCTCACAAATCGAGTTACTTGCGCGCAAGTGCCACGACACTTGCTAAGCTATGTGCGAATACGGCACGAAGTCATTTCGCCATCTTGTTACAGTGTTACATATTATGTATAATATGTAACGATTCAAAATATGCAGAAAAAATCTTTTGACCGAGATGCAGCACGGCGGCGAGTCATCCTCGACGCTGCCCGCGACTGCATCCTTAAATTTGGCTATGCGAAGAGCTCGCTCGAAGATATCGCCAAACAGGCAGCCGTATCGCGACCGCTGATCTACCGGAAATTCAAGAGCAAGGAAGAGATTTTTGGCGCCGTCCTGGAGGACCTTTTCGAAATACAATATCGGGCCGCCGAACGCGCCCTCGCAAAGCCGGGAAGCAGACGGGAAAAGCTTATGTCGGTCTATGAAGCTCTGCTGCTTGACCCGTGGAAGGAGCTAATCGTGGATGCTCCGATGGGCACGGAATTCTATGGGGCATGCAAACGAGTCACGCCGGACACTTACGAAAGGCGCAGAAAAATTCAACTTAAGTACACGCAGGCTGTCCTTGGTAGTAAAGAGGTCTCGGAGGTCTTCATGCTGGCTGTAGACGGGCTCACTAGCGATCTACCAGCGACAAAAGTTCTCCGCATGAGACTTGAAGTGCTGATTGATCGATTCGTTCGCGACTAAAGCCACGGTGGATCCAGGTCCGGTGGCTAGCCTTCGCATGCTGGCCTGTTGGTCGGCAAACCGGAAACTGTCAGTGGCGTGCAGCCGAAAATTGCGCTAAAGGGCCGGGCCGCTAAACCATTGAAAGTATGGTGGCCAGGGACGGAGTTGAACCGCCGACGCCAGCCTTTTCAGGGCTGCGCTCTACCACCTGAGCTACCTGGCCACATTTTCGAAACCCGCTCATCGGTTGCGGGCTGCGAGGATCGTTCCCTTCACGCCGATTGTTGCGGGATTGCAACTGAACGGAAGTGCTCACTGCCGAATACGTGCGGAACGTTCTTGATTATAGCAACGGCGGTCAGTTCTCTCAACGTCGGCGACCGTCAGACCGCGATGTTCGATTCGTGGCTGGTTGTCGATTGTGCGCACTTGAAATATTGAAAGTGTTCCCGAGCATCACGGATATTGGACCGTAGGCAATGATCCACTATCCGCCTGCGTTCGCGAAGCGGTCCTGGCTACTGTCCTCCCACTGTCGAGCCGTGCTGTTCCAGCCACGATGCGAGCTGAGGCTCCTGTTGCGATTTCAGATCGACGCAATTGTTGATGCGCTCAATCGCCTGCCGGTAGGTCCGCTCCGCGGCTTCGATTTTGTGCGCGGAATAAAATGCGGCGACCTCGTCTCGCATGGTCGCATCGCAGAATGAATCAGTCGCGCCTATTACCTCGGCACTGGCAAATGGGCCGCCTGACTTCTCGATTGCGGGCCAGTGTTGGCGGACAAAATCCCATCCCGGCTTTTGTCCGGCCGGATTCTGCATCACGCTCGCGATCAAACCCAGCGCATCTTGCGAACGGACGTCGGGCGAAATAGCGTAATCCAAAGTCCGTTGCAAAAGCTTCGGATCAGCGAAACGAGGCAACGTGAATAAAATCATGTAGTATTCTTCCGGCGATTTAGGAGTTTTCAGCGCGGCCATTAACTTGTCATAAAACGCCTGATCGCCCTTCAGCGCCTCCACACCAAACGCACTCATCGCCAGTTCCCGGTCAACCGATGCGGGATCCTGCAAAGCCTCGTCCGTTACTTTCTCTGCTTCGGCCAGGACTTGCGGATCACGAGCATCGTAGCCCAGAGTCCGGAACAGCACAGCTCGCAGGGCCTTTTGCTCATCGCTCTCGCCCGCCTTCGATTCTTCGCCGACGTCCTTGAGTATCGGCGTCAAAAACTGGCGCAGCCAGATGCGGTACGATTCGCGGTCGCTATCCGTTACCAGATATCGGCCAATGTAACCTAATTGTCTGAGAACATCTTCAAGCACGGCTCGATTGCGATCGCTTTCTAACCCTCGCGCAAAAGCAAGATAATCCCCGACCGGCTCGCGTCCCACGCGCACCGACGCCCAGATGTCTGACAGCAGCGCGATCCGTTCAGCGGGAGAAAGTTTATTCTCGGCATCGCCGGCAAGCGCCTGAACCGCATTCGGTTCGTAACCCGCGCGGTAGTATCCGGTCGCCCCGGCGTTGGCCACGACCCAGGTTGAGCAGCCAGGAAGCGTGAACGTCTCCTGCTTTTTGGTGAGAAGCTCACACTTCTGCGCGCCCGTGGATGACTTCATGCACAACGGAACTTGCCACAGCTCATCATTCGGCGCCTGAAATTTTTCGCGGTCGTAGTAATAACGACGCTGATCGACCGTGACCGTGGTCGAGCTTCCGGAGCACTGCGACTTTAGGTCGATGATTGGAACTCCGGCCTGCTTCACGAACGCGGGCATGATCTGGTCGACGGGCTTCTTCGAAGTCTTCGCCTGGGCACCCCAGAAGTCGTTGGCAGTAGCGTTCGCATATTGATGTTTTTCGATGTAAGCGTTTACACCGGCCCGGAAAGTCTGCTCGCCCAGATAAGACTCGAGCATGCGTAATACCGCCGCCGCCTTCCCGTAAGCGATTCCATCGAACAGTTCCTGAATCTGTCCCGGAGTTTCAGCGGCCTGATGGATGGGGCGCGTGTTGGCGAGCGAATCGGTGTTCAGGGTTCTATCCGTGTCACTCACATCATCAAGATTGAAATTCCATTCCGGCTTCCACGATTGGATCGGTTTGCTCGACATCCATGTGGCAAAACCTTCGTTGAGCCAAATGTCGTCCCACCATTTCATGGTAACCAGATCGCCGAACCACTGATGAGCCATTTCGTGGGCGATCACGGAAGCGATTTCTTTCTTTAAACCGACGGAGCCGTGCTTCTCGTCGATCAGCAGAATCACTTCACGGAATGTAATGCAGCCGGTATTTTCCATCGCGCCGGCGGAAAAGTCTGGCAGACCAATCAGATCAAGCTTTCCATAGGGATACTTGATGCTGAAATATTTGTCGTAATAACTGAGAATGTGCTCGGCGCTCTCCAAGGCAAACTTTCCCATTTCTTTTTTGCCGGGAGTGCTATAGACGCGGATCGGAATGCCATCTGCCTCGCCCTCGATGTATTCGAAATTGCCCACTACCAGCGCCGCTAAATAAGGAGACATTTTGGGAGTAGTGGCGAATCGCACCGTGTGTTTGCCGCCGGGGCCAGGCTTATCGCTGAGAGCCTTGGAATTTGAAATCGCAACCAGCCCGCTGTCGGCAACGGCGGTAATGTCAAAAGTAGCTTTGTAATCCGGTTCGTCGAAGGAAGGAAAAGCACGGCGCGCGTCAGTCGCCTCGAATTGCGAAGCGG
The DNA here is from genome assembly GCA_013289765.1 of Acidobacteriota bacterium. Lineage (GTDB taxonomy): Bacteria > Acidobacteriota > Terriglobia > Terriglobales > Acidobacteriaceae > Sulfotelmatobacter. The sequence goes on along the minus strand of JABCZI010000007.1, from coordinate 274,077 downwards.
CATACTTGCGTCCCTGGTCGTCCTTACCCAAATAGAGGCCGCGCATCTCCGAGTTCAGGATGCCGCTGTAAACGATATGAACCGCGGCTGCGCCCGTCGCCAATGGATTGGCCACCGTTAGCACAACCATTTCCTTGTCCTTCTGGGGCGTGACGTTTGCTTTCTGGCTGTTGCCGCCACTCGTGATGGTGACATCATGAAATTCGATATCGACGGCGTTCAGCGTGATCTCCGAAGTCGGCTTCAGCACGTGTAGGGAAATAGTTTCATCGCCTTCGAAGGTGGCCTTTTCGAGGTCAGGGGTGAAGGTCAGTTTGTAGTTCGTTGGGGTGGCTACCTCGGGCAGTCGTTGCGCCAGGGCCATGGAAAATGTGATCAGCGTAAAAGTGATACCCGCGAGAATCCGCTTCATAAGTTTCCTCGATAAATTCTTTTGCATTCGTTTCCTAGGCTACATCCATTTCATGACGGTATTTATGACAAGAGAAGCCGCTCTGTTAAGGGAATGCCTCTTCCTCGCAGATACGGAAGCTTCGGCGAAAAAGTTCACGGCTCAGACGCAACCGTTCCGTTCATCACAGTCATTGCGCACCGGTTGTCGCCAAACCAATAAGCAATCTCGCGGTAATCTGCGACAGCAAATACTGCCAGATCGGCATCTTTCCCCGCTTCGATCGTGCCCTTGCGGTCAGCGAGTCGCAAAGCCCATGCCCCGTTAATGGTAGAAGCGGTAATAGTTTCGGCTGGCGACATCTTCATGTGGGTGCAGGCCAGCGACATTGCCATCGGCATGCTGAGGGTCGGCGAAGTGCCCGGGTTGTAGTCCGTCGCAAGCGCCACCGGCACGCCCGCATCAATCAACTTGCGCGCCGGCGGATATTTTTTCAGGCCCAGGAAATAATTCGCTCCAGGTACGAGCGTGGCGACGGTGTCGTGTTTGGACAGTTGCAGAATGTCGTCATCATTCACGTAATCCATATGATCAAAGGACGCCGGATCGAAGCGCAGAAATGGCCGCAGAACGGCCTCTGAAAGTTGGCCCATGTGGGCCCGGACACTGAGGCCATGCTGTGCGGCGGCCTCGAAAATCTGCTCCGTCTCCGCCGCAGTGAATGCTCCGTCGTCGCAGAAAACATCCACGAACTGGGCGAGCTTCCGCCGTGCGGCTTTGGGGATCATCTCTTTACAGACGGACTCAACATAGTTTTGTGAGCGGCCTTGAAATTCTTTTGGGACGACGTGCGCTCCAAGCAGCGTGGCGACAACGGTTCCGGCCCAGAGGGACCCAGCTTCCCGAATCGCTTCCAGCGACTTCAGTTCGGATTCGACCGTCAGCCCGTAGCCCGACTTGGCCTCAACCGTCGTCGTGCCGTGCGCAGCCATGTCGCGCAGCGCAGCCAGAACTTTTTCCACCAGGATCCGCTTCCCTGCTTTGCGAACGCCTTCCAGACTCACCCGAATGCCGCCGCCGGCTTTTGCGATCTCTTCATAGGAAGCGCCCTCGATGCGCTTCTCGAAATCGACCAGCCGCGGACTGACGAAAACAGGATGTGTGTGCGAATCCACAAAACCGGGAAGGACAACTTTGCCTGCGCAGTCGATCTCGAGAACCTTCTTACGATTCTTTTTCAACCAGGGATCGCGGAGAGCGTCTTTGGTGGTGCCAACGGAAACGATTTTTCCCCCGAGGCAAAGCACCGCCCCGTCTTCGATGATGCTCAGTTGTTTGAGCTCGGGACCACGGCGCGGACCGTGCTTGCCGGAAGCAGACCGGAGGGTGAGAAGTTGACCAATACTAGACAGAAGCAGCGTCGATTCCTTACGCATTCGAGCTCCGTAAGCGAAACACCCACCACGGAGGCACGGAGACATGGAGGACTGTTGGCATCATAGAACTCGCCCGCAGGATTCCCCGATGGAGAACCGACACGTTGAACTTGATGAGAAGGCCCACACGCTTGCCCGTGAGCCTAAGGTAAGTGAGTAACTGCGCTTCGTGCACACTAAGCAAGCGTTCGACGGCTTTCAACTCTACGACGACTTCGTCAGCCACCACGAGATCGATGCGGTACTTCCCGCCCGTCTCCCGGCCTTCGTAAACAACAGGCAACTCGATTTGGCATCTGAAAGGTACGCTTCGCAGACGTAGCTCTTCGCACATGCACTCCTCGTAAACTGCTTCGAGCAGGCCCGGACCGATCTGACCGTGAACCTCAATCGCAGTACCAATGATGGTCTCGCTCAAAGACTCCGACAAAAGCCCAGAAGAACTCCGTGCCTCCGTGTCTCCGTGGTGGGTGTTCATTTCTCCTCCATCGGTACTTTCACGCCGTTCTTCTTCGCGAATTCCTTGGCCTCGCCGTATCCCGCGTCGGCATGGCGAATAATCCCCATCCCCGGATCGGCCGTCAGCACGCGCCCGATGCGCCTCGCCATCTCGTCCGTTCCATCGGCCACAGTGACCTGCCCGGCGTGCAGCGAGTAACCGATGCCCACGCCTCCCCCGTTGTGAATCGACACCCATGACGCGCCCGCCGCCGTGTTCAAGAGGGCGTTCAACAGCGGCCAGTCGGCGACCGCGTCGGAACCATCTTTCATGCTTTCGGTCTCGCGAAACGGAGACGCCACCGAACCGCAATCGAGATGATCGCGGCCAATCACAATCGGCGCTTTGATCTTCCCTTTCTTCACCAGATCATTGATTGCCAAGCCGAACTGCGCCCGCTCGCCATATCCAAGCCAGCAGATGCGGGCGGGCAGCCCTTGAAACTTAATGCGCTTGCGCGCCAAGTCAATCCAGCGGCGCAGGATGCGGTTCTCGGGAAATAATTCGAGGACTAATTCGTCGGTCACATGAATATCAGAGGCCTCACCCGACAACGCTACCCAGCGAAATGGGCCGCGTCCCTCGCAAAACAGCGGACGAATATACGCCGGCACAAATCCCGGAAAATCATACGCATTCTTCACGCCGCGCTGAAACGCAAATGTGCGAATGTTATTCCCGTAGTCAAAAGTCACCGATCCCATCTTCTGCAACCGCAGCATGCCCTCGACATGCGCTGCGATCGCGTCGAGCGATTTTTCCTGATACGCCTTAGGATCGTTTTTTCGTAGCTCGACTGCTTCGGCGAGAGTCATGCCGTTCGGCACATATCCATTCAGCGGATCGTGCGACGAAGTCTGGTCGGTAAGAATGTCAGGCACCACGCCGCGCGCAGCCAACTCCGGAATCACGTCCGCGCAATTTCCCACCAGCCCAACCGAAACATTTTCTTTCTTACGCACCGCGTTTTTCAAAATGCGCAACGCTTCATCAAGCGTCGTGACCATAAAGTCGCAGTAGCCGGTCTTCAGCCTTTTCTTGATGCGCTCCGGATCAACGTCAATCCCTAAAAATGCCGCGCCCGTCATGGTCGCAGCCAGAGGCTGCGCGCCCCCCATGCCCCCCATGCCGCCCGAGACGATCAGTTTGCCGGCGAGATCTCCGCCGAAATGTTTTTCGCCCGCCGCTGAAAATGTCTCAAAAGTCCCCTGCACAATTCCCTGCGAGCCGATATAAATCCACGAACCCGCCGTCATCTGCCCGTACATCATCAGCCCGGCGCGTTCCAGTTCGTTGAACTTCTCCCAGTTCGACCAGTGCCCAACCAGGTTTGAGTTCGCAATCAGCACGCGCGGCGCGTGGTCGTGCGTCTTGAAAACACCGACCGGTTTGCCCGACTGCACCAGCAAAGTCTCGTCGTTATCGAGCTTCTTGAGGCTATCGACGATGGCGTGGTAAGCCTCCCAACTGCGGGCAGCGCGGCCCGTTCCGCCGTATACCACCAAATCCTGCGGGCGCTCGGCGACTTCCGCGTCGAGATTATTCATCAGCATGCGCATGGCAGCTTCCTGCTGCCAGCCTTTGCAGGTAATTTCGTTTCCCCGGGGCGCGCGCACCGAAGCAGGGGCGTGAGTAAGTTCCGAATCAACGGGCATGAATAGATGTTACTTGCTCGACGTTAAAGTATTCAACGCCGCAAGCCTGACAGGCGGGAAAAGAACGCGGGAAGAGAAAAAGATTGACTCACCAACTCGAATACGCCGTGCCATCGGTCGCCGTCGCGCTGGATGCCGAGTGTACGTCATTGATGCCAGGATCCTGCTGATCCACAGACAGCAGAACGTCATCCTGCACGACTTCCCAGTTCGGTTCGCCGGTCATCGGATCCTTGGGGATGACCTTCAGGTATCCGCCCTGGATCAGGTCATCCAGCCCTTGCGGGGCTTTTTGCTTGTCAAGCGTGTATTGCGAGATCAGCGACCGAAGCGTAAACAAGTCCTGACGCAGCACAGCCTCCCGCGACTTGAGCAGCGAAGTCTTATAAATCGGAACCGCAATCGAAACCAGGATTGCCATGACGATCATTACGATCATCAATTCCAGCAAGGTGAACCCTGCATTTCGCCGCGTTTTACGCCTTCTTGCCATTACCAGTCCTTATACTTCGTTCCATCCAGGCCCGTGCCCAGCGATTTCGTGTAGACGTCAAACACGCTCTGCCCGCCCCACGAGTCGGAATCAGGATCATCCTGCATCGAACGCAGGCCCCACTCCGTATTGCCCGTCATAGGATCGACAGGGATTTTTCGCAGGAAGCGAATCTTCTTGCCTTGCACATCGACGCCTTTCACCAGGGTCTCGAGATCGGGCGGATAATTCTGGCTGTCCGCCTTGGTCTGAAAGCCTCCACGTTCGGCCGCGTCCTTGTAACGATCGATAGCGTCACGCATCTCCCACAAATCGGTTCGCAGCATGCGCTCCCGCTCCCGCTGAATCGTGACCCGCGCGAGCGGCACCGCCATGGTGGAAAGAACCATCAGGATGGCGGTGACGATAATCAACTCAATCAGGGTGAAGCCCTGGTCGGCTCTCACTCGCTGGCGCTGGAACTTTGGCATCTTCATCTCAAACTCAAAAACTTTCCGCGATCCTATTCCACCGTCACCGAAGCTTGCGCTCCGTTCACTGGGATCGATTGCAAAGCGGGATCGCGCGCTCCGCCTCTTGTGATGGTCAGCGGAGTCTGGCCGCTGGCCTTCGCCTGGAACGTCATCGTGACCACCGTTCCCTGCCCGGAAACTCCCCCCGCGCCCGGCGGACGGGTCGCTGTGATCTGCAAGGTTCCGGTGGTTTCATCTTCGCGATGCACCACGGCGACGGCCTGCCCGTCCTGCGAGAGGAAACCTCCGTTCGACACATTCACCAATTGCAGTTTCGCCGGATCGTAATTCATCTGCACCGGAACCGAATAAACATTCTGGGCTCCGGAAATTTGCAGGTTCACGGCAAAGGTATTGCCTTTCGCCACTGAGATCTGTCCCGGATCAAACACGAAATTTGCGCTTCCCGGCGCCGGATTCGCCGATTGGTTCGGGTTCTGCGTCGCCGGAGGCTGATTCCCGAGGGCCTGATTTGACGGCGGCGCCGGAACAATCGACGGAGTCGGGCTTGCCGGAACTGCTGGCGTTGGCGCCGCCGCCCGGCTCATGTGCCGCAACTCAATCGTGTTCGCCGTCCCAATATCGATGGGGCGCTGATTCATCTCGTTAACATCCGTTCCGCGGATAATGTGCGGAACAATGGCAAACACAATTTCGCTCTCCGAGTGATCCTGCGTGGTTTGCCCGAACAAATACTTCAGGATCGGAATCTGCGCCAGCCCCGGAATCCCGCTCAGCGCCTTGGTCTGCTGGTCTTCCATCATTCCGCCGAGAATGTTGGCTTCGCCATCCTTCAGACGAATTTCCTGCTCGATCTTGCGCTGCCCGATAATGGGCTGGCTGATGCCGCCGATGCTCGATTGGCCGGTCACCGACGAAATATCCATCGTGATCTTCAAAGTGATTTCACGACCTGCGTGCACATGCGGTGTAATGTCGATGTTCACGCCCACATCCAAATATTGGAACTGCGTATTGACCAGCGGATTGATGCCGACGCCGCCAATTCCAGGCTGGAACGATCCAGTTGCAACCGGAACACGGTCGCCAATCTTGAGCGATGCCTTCTGTCCATCGAGCGCGCGAATCTGCGGATTCTGGATCAGCTTCGTATCGTTGTCGCTCATAACCGCCGACAAGTTCGCGGAGGGAATAGTCACCTGGAAATCCGTCGCATTCAGATTGCCCAAAGTATTCAGGTTGAGCCCTCCGGTCGATCCGCTGGTAGAGCTTGGGGTCGTAGTCGTCCCGGTCGTCGTCGTGCTTGTAGTAGTGCTGTTGATGTTGCTTTGCAGGGCCACGGTCGCGCTGGTTGGCGGATTGAACCCCAAAGTCCGTGACTTATCTTTGCTGACCTGCATGACTGCGATATCGATAATTACTTCCGGCCGCGCTTTATCCAGATCTTCAACCAGTTTTTCAGCCAGGGCGATCTGATCGGGCGTGCCGCGTACCACCAGCGCATTCTGTGAGAGCAACTGCTGCACGCGCTGCACATCCAGCACGGCGCGAATCGCATTCACCACATCCTGCAGCTCGGTGGGCTGCGAAAGATTTGAAAGATAGAAAGTCTTGAGGACGCTCTGTTCCAGTTCCTTGCGCTTGGCTGGATTGTCCTGCGCCACAAAAATCGTATTGCCCGTCACTGGCCGCCAGAAGGTTTTCGATTCCAGCGCCGTGATTTCCAGCGCCTCTTCCAACGTGACTCCATTCAGTTCAACTTTTATGCGTCGCGAAGTGTAGTCAGGATCGAATAACACGTTGATTCCGGCCAACTGCCCGACCGTCTGATAGATAACCTTGGAATCTTCGGTGAGCTTGACCGTAATGGGGACGTTTGAAATGGGGGCCAGTTCTACCGGCCCTCCGGCTTCCCTGATCTTCCTTTGCAGGCCGGTCGGCGGACCTGCGGCCTGGGGTGGCGGATTGCCAGCGTCATTGATCATCTGCAGGGTGCGCCTCAATTCCTGCTGCGCGATGAACAGCGACGGGTCGATCTGCACCGCCTTTTGAAACTCCGCCACAGCTTCCTGCAGTTTCCCTTCATCGCGCAGTCCTTGTCCGCGATGGACCAGCGACGCGGCCGCCCTGAAACGCATCCGCTCGAACGATGCACGGTAGCGCAAGTCTTTTGGTTTCAGATCGTAAGCCTGCTTATAGAAGCCGTAAGCAGCCTCGTAGTTCTGGCGTGCCTCCGCGTCCTGACCTTTTTCGTAAACTGTTTTCGCCTTATCGGCAATGGCAGGCAAAATTGCAAGCACGACCAGCAGGAGTACTGCCGCGGGCTTCAGACGTCTCATTCGTAAGTCCTCGTCTTTAAAGTCTTCGCCGGACAATCTTTGCCGGACAAGCAGTCCGTACCCCGACGGCCAGGAACTGGGGATCTAATCGATGAAAAAAAGGAGCTCTTTGGCAGCGATTATAGCATCGCATTCTGTTCGCTTTCATGTGATTGCGCCTGCGGGAGTTACACTCTTTAGTCTTAGTCCTAGTGGAAGATCGGCGCCCGGCTTCTGGCTCTCGCCTTCCGGAAAGCGGAAGCCGGAGACCGGAAGCCGCGCTTCCCCGTTCGCTGCTAAGATGAAATCGAGCCCCCATGCCCCGCCAGGCCACACACCAAACCAAGCCCACCCCGGAGAAATCTCCGCGCCGCGAACCCACCGCCAGCGGCCAGCGCGATGCCGCCGTTAATAGGATCGCTTCGCACAACTACTTCTTGCTGGAAAAATTTGAGTGCGGCGTAGTTCTTACCGGGACCGAGGCCAAATCCGTCCGCGGCGGTCTCGCCAACCTCAAAGACTCTTACGGCTTGGTCAAGGACGGCGAACTCTGGTTGCTCAATGCTCACATCGGCCCCTACGAGCACGGCAACATGAACAACCACGCTCCACTCCGCACCCGCAAGTTGCTCATGCACAAAGAAGAAATCCGCAAGCTGATCGGCAAGACCCGGCAAAAGGGACTGACGCTGATCCCCGTCCGCATGTATTTCAAGAATGGCAAAGTAAAAGTCGAACTGGCCCTGGCCAAAGGCAAACAGCTCTGGGATAAACGCGAAACCGAACGCCGCCGCACCGCCGACAAAGAAGCCAGAGATGCCATCGGCAGAAGCCGGAAAGCCTAGTCGAGTAGCGCCGCCGTCTGGGCGGCTGTGCGGAGGCCTTCCTCGCCCTCCGGACGGAAGGCAAGATGCTCTCGCTCCTGTTGATCGCGGAGCCCAACACGCTCACCACACGTCAAGCTTGATCTGGCGGAACCGATTGATTAGCTCAAAGTCTTTCCGGTTGGTGGTGATGAGACGGGCGCCGTGCGAGCGGGCGGTGAGCGCGATGAGAACATCGAAATGCAGATCGCGCAGTTTGTGCGGCTCGAAGCCTTGATCGGCACGGATTTTGGCCAGTATCTCGCCAGACTCCAGCCAATTCTCTTCTGTCGGAGTTAGGATCGGATGGTTTCTCGCCAAAGTGCGGAGGAATTTGTGTTCCGCCGGTCCGGTTACGCCGCGCAGCAGTTCCGCCAGGACGACCGCCGACATCCGGACCAAGCCTTCCACGGACTCGATCTTGGCACGGTGGCGGCCTGTGCGGGCCTCGTCCACCAGGACGGATGTGTCGAAGATGACGACGTCACTCATCGAGTCCGGAGAACTTGAGTTTGCCGGAGTTCTTCTTCATCAACTTCTTGAAGCGCTTCAGCGCAACGATTTCGCGCAGAGCGATGTGCACCGCATCAGTACGGGATTTCGCCTTGAGCACTCTCACGGCCTCGTCGGCCAAGTCCGTGTCCAGGCGAATTGATGTCATGGTTACAGCCATAGTTCCCTCTCTCTGCTTATATATACACGATAGCCGATTCGTATATACGCGTCAAGAGGGTTGTGGACGAAGTACCCGGCCAGAACAATGTGGGGAACAGCCGCCCTCGGCTGTCCGGCCGGGCAAAGCCCGGCAATGTCAAAACAGTTCGGAGGCCCACAGTGAAACTCAACCAACAGAAGGTAGAGGAGGCTGTCCTGGCCGTCCTTTGGCTAACCTTACACAACGAAGCTGAGGCCTGGAAGACAATCGATTGGGACACCATGGATCGCCTGCACCAGAAGGGATTCATTTCTGATCCAACTCACCGGGCCAAGTCGGTGATCTTCACCGAGGAAGGCTTGGCCGAGGCCGAACGCGCCGCGGGAAAAATACTGGTCTAGGGAGCCGGCCCAAGGACGGGGCAGCCATTCACGAGCATGAAGGGAAAGGCTGGGCCAGCCGCGACTCACGGCGGGCTGCCGCGGTGCTACTGTTTCGTAGCTGTCCAAGTCCCGGCATCACCGGAGTAGTAACAATTCGAGCTGCGCGTTATTGTGTAGTTTCCCTGCGTGCTGGTGGAAGCAATTGTTCCACTTATGTTGACGGACTGCGTACCTTGCACGCTACAAGGAGCTGACCCTGCGATTGTAAGGTTGTCGCCAGAAAGAGTCCCGGTGAAGTTATAGGTAACGCCCTTTATCGAATCTGTGATTGTGCCGGTCAGACTGGTACCGGACTGCGAGAAAGAAATGCCGCCAACAACAGCAGTAAGCGTGGTCGACCCGTTGGAGCCTAGGCCTTGGCCCGACTGCTCCACATTTGCTGTGCCGGAAACAGTCCCCTTACCCTCGGTGGATACCGCCGTTAGTGTCCAAGCTCCCGCCATGTTCAGGACGGAGTTTCCGCCGGAGCTGTTGCTGTTGCTGCTACAGGCAACGGGGAGCAGCGCCAATACGCTACCAAGTAAGAGCACAGCCCGTAAACGAAAGTTGTTCCTCATCGAGTTCTCTTTTCTCATCAAAATGTTCGCCTGCCTTTCCGAACGCAAGAGAGCGGACGCACTGAATATAGCGCAAAGGAACGCACGGCGCGAGTAGGTGAGGTAGGCTAGATCAATCAAAACCATCAATCTCAAATCCGGCATGCCGCAGGTCAGTGAAGCGTTGCAGCGTATGGATCGTGAACTGTCACTTGCGCGGCAGGAGAAAATCAAGCTTCTCAAGCTGGTTCATGGCTATGGGTCAAGCGGCGAAGGCGGCGATATTCGCATTGCCGTACAAAAGCATTTAGTGGAACTGACGCAGAACGGCCGCATTCGCGCCTGCATCTTCGGTGAGAACTGGTCGAAGTCCGATGAGGCGACGTGGAAACTCATGCAGTCGCACGCCGAACTGAAGGGCGATTCTGACCTCGGCCGCCGCAATCAGGGAATCACGATTGTCGTTTTGTAACCCTGATGCGACTCGCACGCCAGAAGTTTCTACGACCCTAGCGGTTCTGGTGGAGGAACAACAATCACCGGCGGCGAAATCGGTTCCCTTACCACGGGTTCGGCCACTGGCGCGGGCGTAAACGGCACGACCGGGATCGGTTCCACCATGTCCCGCAGGTAATAAGAGACGGCTATACCGCGTTGCCAGAAGCGCGGAATCAGCAGCAACAGAAGCGTCAACTGGCTCACCAGGACGGCACCCAGCAAACTTGCGGGTGGAACAAGTTTTATCCAAACGAAGATCCCAACTACCAGCACGATTGCTGCCACGAATGTGGTTATTAGATAGCTGCCGAATAGCGATCCAAGGTTCCTTCGCATGTGCCGGAAACTAACAGCAATCGATTTGCGGACGGCGGGTTGATCGCCCAGAGCAACGTCGGCCTGCGCGAGATCAAACCAGATGCGCAGTACCGTCATGATCAAAAAGATCACCAGCAACCCGGCAAATCGAACCTCGGGCCGTAGCAACTCGTTGGTGCTTTCCGCAGCTTTTTTCTGCAGCGCGCCCTGCAAGCCAAACAATGCCCCGGCCACGACACCCATCACAATGGCCGCGACAATCAACAACCGCACGAAGCGCCACAGGTTTCGCCCGCACGCGCGGAAAAATTCTTCGCGGGGCAGCCGGTAGGTTGCGGCGTAGCCCTGCAGCACTCCCGGCACGAAGAGGGCGGTCAAGAGAAAGAACAAGAAAGCGAAATGCATGGCTGGCGCCGCCGAAGCCATGGTCGGCCCAAATTCGGGACGAGCAAGCATCTCGATGAATGTAGCGAGATGAAAGCCGTGCAGAAGATAATCCGCGCGCAGGCTGTGATCGAGCATCGAGTGCACCTGGTTGTTGAATGCGCCGGCGCCGAACCATGCCAGCATCACATTCAGCAGATAGAACCAAACGATATAGCGCTTGTTGTGCGCCATCCTGCTCCAGCCGTCGCTCAGCAAACCTTGATTCTGCGCCATGTCGTCTCAGCCTCGATCTCGATTCCTAACTTGTTCCTGACTGTTTCCCCGCCGCTAAACCCGGCCACGCTGACTCACACTGCCCACCACGCCAGCGCCTGCGCCACCCACTGGGATAAGAACATCCAGTAATTTTCGATCTTGCGGGCGGGCTTTGCGTTAGGTTCGTCGGTATAGCTGTTATTGAAGTCATCGCGATCGATCTGAACCTTGTGGTCTGGATCAATCTCCGCCGATTCAACCTTAGCCTTCTTCTCGTAGGTGAACTTGGTCCAGCGGCTCGCTCCGTCCCAGTGCTCGCGAACCGCTTCGCCATTGTCGAATTTGATCTCCACCTCGACCGGCATTACGAAATCTTCTTTGCGCTGCAACCAAACGTAGGAACGGTACACAGTGTTCTTGTCGTCCTGATGCGCGCTCCCCTTTTTCTCTTCGTACCAGTTCACCGGAAAGGACTCAATCTTGAGCACTTTGTAATCCATCGCCTGAGCGCCGTAGATGGCTTGATTGAAATACCAGCGCAAATCTTTTCCGGACACCTGTTCAATCGTCTTCAGAAAATCTTCTTTCACGGGATGAGTGAAGCGATACTTCATAAAGTAAACATGCATCGCCTTCGCCATCGTATCTTCGCCGATGATGCCCTCCAATGTAAGCAGCACACTCGCCGTCTTGCCGTAGGTAATTCCTCCGTAGGAATTGCCGTTGTAATAGTCGTAAGCATTTTGCGCGATAGGATCGAGATCAGCCACCGCGATGTAGCTCATCCGCTGCTCCTCCCTCTCGCCAAAGGTCGCGCCAGCCAGATTCATAACGGAAGTGTTCCTGCCTAAAATTGAATCGAGGACTTTCACTTCCGTATAGCTGTTGATGCCCTCGTCCATCCACGCATCTTCGAACTCGTTCGTCGCCACCATGCCATACCAGTATTGGTGGCCAAACTCGTGTTCCACCACCACTTCCGGCAGACGTAATCCGTCGGGCATGAACCAGCTCGTCTCCCCGGTAATGAATGTGGGATATTCCATTCCTTCCGCCGCCGAATCGGGCTCGGGATCGACCAGAGTAATTGTCTTGTACGGATAAGGACCGTACCAGCGCTCAAAATGATCGAGCGATTCACGCAGGATTTTTTCGTGGCGCTCGACCTGGCCCCAGTGCGCCGGCTGCATCAGGATCCGTATCTGCACTGGGCCCATCTGCCCCTGGTAAACGCCGTCTTCCTTCACCTTGTAGCGCGGACTGGCGGTCCATGCGAAGTCGTGAATGTCATCGCCGTGATAGGTCAATGTTTTCGTGCTGTCGGAGTTGCTCACTTCGCTGACCTTCACGCCGCTCGCTCCGACCACTTCAAATTGCGGCACCGTAAGCTTGACGTCATATACACCGAAGTCTGCGAAAAACTCCGTCATGGCGTGATACTGGTGACAGTTCCAGGCGCCGTGCCAGAACACACCAACTTTCGGAAACCATTGCCCGCCCAGCACGAAATCGCGCTTCCATCCTGAGCGCGCCTGGGTTTCCGGCATCTGTTCCTGAAATGCAATCTTGAACTGTACGGACTCCCCCGGAGCGATCGCCTTGGGGAGTTTTACATCGACGACGGTCTTATCATCTCTATTGCCGTCGTCGGGCTGGACGTATTGCAATTGCGAAGTCAGATCACCTTGCCCTACGACTTCTAAGCTCTTAATGTCTTCCGACCCGTATTGCTTGGCGTCCCACTTGTCATAAGCCGTGTCGCGGCTGCCCATGAGTTTGGCTTCGCGCACCCATGTGGAGTTCGGCTGAAATGCATTCTGATAAAGATGGAATGGAAAATGGTCGAGCGGCTGCCCGGTGAGATTGTGATACGTGAGCGTTTCGGTGGCGTCGACGGTATGCTTCGCCGCATCGTAGCGCGCATCGATCTCGTAATGGACCACGCGTTGCGACATCGGCGTCGGCGAATTGATCGCCGAGGTCGTATCCGGAATAGCGAGTGCACCGGCGCTGCCCGAGACGACTGCGACGCCCCGCGTCTGCGCCGGCGAAACGGCAGGCGCCGCTTGTGGCGCACCCGCTCTGGCCGCGTGTTCCTTCACGGCCAGGGAAATTGCAAGCACCGTAACCACTGGCAGAAACACAATAATCCATCGGATCTTCATCAAACAAACCTCTATATTCGCTGTGGAAATGAATCATACCGCAGGCTGTCGAAGGCCGCCATGGTCTTCCGGGAGAGATAGCGAGGATGAAAGAGTGAACTTCCAGATTCATTCGTCCGGCTTGCGCAATTCCCTGTTCGCCGACGATACTGGGGTTACATCAAAACTTCATACGAAATCATGAAAACTACAATCTCTCTCTCTACGCCTGCCGAACTCGAAACCGAATCGCTGGTAGTGATCGCGCTCAATCAAGCCGATCCCGCGCAAACAGAAAAAAATAAAAATAAAGACGCGAAACCGCAGCTCAAGCTCGCAACCAGCGATCCCGCCGTGCCATCTGTCACCGCCGATTTACTCTCGAGCGGCGAAGTGACCGGCAGGCCATTCGAAACCAACCTGCTGCACAAACCCGCTGGATTGAAGGCCAAGCGGCTGCTGGTCATCAGCGGCGGGCCCGCGAAAAAGTTTACGAGTTACGATTTGCGCCGCGTAGCCGGGACTGCGGTTCGAACGTTGAAGTCCCGTGGAATCCGCAGCTTCGCCTTCATCGCTCCCCCGGGCATTCCGGCGGAAGAGGCGGTGAGAGCCATTGTCGAAGGCGCGCTGGTCGGAAACTTCGATCCCGACTATTATCGCAGCGACCGCAAGGATCAGAAAATCGATGCGCTCACCATCCTGACGACGGGCGACAAGAGTGCGCTCGAAAAAGTCGCGAACGAGGCCCAGGTCATCGGCGATTCGCAAAACTTTACCCGCGATCTGGTGAATGAACCATCCAACCGTATGACTCCGACGATTCTCGCCGACCGGGCGAAGAAGATGTGTGAGGAAGTCGGTTTGAAGTGCGAAGTGTTTGGCGCCGACAAGATCAAAGAAATGAAAATGGGCGCGTTCTGGAGCGTGGCGCAAGGTTCCGACGAGCCGCCTGCGCTGATCGTGATGAAGTATGAACCCTCCGGCGCACCAGAGAAGCCTGTGCTGGGGCTGGTAGGCAAAGGAATTACGTTTGATACCGGCGGCATTTCGATCAAACCGGCCGATGGCATGGAGAAAATGAAATATGACATGGCTGGCGGAGCGACCATGATCGGCGCCATGCGCGCTATCGCTCTGCTGAAGCCGAAGGTGAAGGTCATCGGCATCGTATGCGCCACCGAGAACATGCCATCGGGCAAAGCTCAGAAGCCGGGCGACGTACAGATTGCCATGTCGGGCAAGAGCATTGAGATTATCAATACAGACGCCGAAGGCCGCCTCGTCCTCGCGGACGGCCTGTTCTATGCACGCCAACTGGGTTGCACCCATCTGGTGGATGCGGCCACATTGACCGGTGCAGTGGTGGTCGCACTTGGCTATGCCAATGCGGGAGTCTTCGCCAACGACGACGCCATTTATGAGCGCTTTCACAAAGCAAACGCCGAGGCTGGCGAAAAAATGTGGCGGCTGCCGCTCGACGATGAATATAAAGAGAACATCAAGTCAACCATCGCGGACATGGTCAACTCGGGCGGCCGATGGGGCGGAGCCATCAATGCGGCGATGTTCCTCCAGGAATTCGCAGAAGACACTCCGTGGATTCATCTCGATATTGCCGGCACCGCTTGGATGGAAGATCAGAAGCCGTGGATTGCCAAGGGACCTTCGGGAATCGCGTTGCGCAGCCTGGTTGAGTTCGTAAAGAGTTACGCAAGTTAGGCGACGAGAATGCAATCCGTGGCCATTCGCACTTGACATGGTAATTAGGGAGGCAGTTCTATGAAGGCCTTACTGCTGGTTGGAGTTCTGTTGGTGGTACTGGGAATTCTTTCTTTCTTTGTTCCGGTTCCGCATTCCGAACATCACGGCGTTAACATCGGCGATGCGCATGTAGGAATCACAACCCACGATGAAGATAAAGTTCCGCCAGCCGTAAGCATCGTTCTGGTAGTGGTTGGCGCGGCTTTAATGATTGCCGGCAGGAAGAGCTAGCTCGCCACGCTATGGATGACGTGTGATCGCAATGATGGTGATAACCGGAGTTCGCTTCTTTCCCTTGGTCTCATCAGGGCCGTAGTGCCAAAAAATGCGGTAAGCGCCGGGAGTATTGTTCTGAGCGTATGCCTCGAACACTTTTTCCCCATTTGCACCAATCAGCGATGTGAACTCGTGCGTGTTTAGACTGGGATGGTGCGGGTTTATTTCCAGGTAACCGAGGGACTTGCGAACCTGCTCGAAGATTGCAGCTTTCGACGGCGCCTTTTCGAGATCGATGTACTGCTCATCCGCCGTTGGAGTGAATTTAAGCTTCCGCTGCACGCCTACTCCTTAGCGTGCTTGGCAAACGAGCCGCGATAAACGCTTTTTCCTTCCGCGGATTCCCGCAAACCTCGTTTTACGCTGGCTAGCGCCTGCGGATTCTCGTAAAGCCAAATTTCACTGACGGGAACGGCTTTTACGGGATCAAGAATGATTTGCCCGAGTGCATTGCGGTAGATGTTATAGGCCGCAGCACCGCTGAGAGCCTCTCCCAGCGACAAGCGTTTTTTCGCGTCCGGCTGGGCGAATTCTGAGATCAGGCGGAAATCGGCGTTCTTGAGGATCTCCGAAGTCGGCATAAAGGAAAAGTTAGCAGGAGTGGGATGATATGTCAAGTGGGCAAGTCCCACTTGCCCACTGCTGCACCGGAAGTGAGCCGGAAGCGAAACAGACGCGTGCTATTTCGCCGCGATCGCCCGTTCGAAGGCTTTTTCCAGATTTGTGATCAGCGGAGTTTCGCTCGGCTGCAAGCCGCTTCGCCCCATCATCCGCCACAAGTATTGGTTCCCCGGCCATCCGTGGGCGTCATAAACGGCGAGAATATCTTCCGACGGACGGCTGGTCACCATCAGCACAATATCGGCCTGGCGAGGTTCATACACCACAATAAACTTTCCCCACTTCTGCATCGCATCTTGCACGGTGCCAATGGCCTTGCGATCTTCGGGAAGCAGACTGGGATCGAACTGCTCGCCATCGTAGCTGGTGACGTATACGTAACGAGCATTCACCAGCGTCCCAGGAAACGCCGGCACACTTTGCGGAACGCTTGCCTTCGGCGGTTTCGGTGAAGCCACGGCCAAGGTCGCCGCCAGCAACAACACGACTAATGCGACAGAGCTTTTATTTTTCATAATCTCACTCTTCTGCGTGTCAACCGGTCAATGTCAAACCGCCAACGTCAACTGGTCAATCTCAACTGAAAACAGCGCCTTATCAGTTACTTGGATGGCATGGATGGCGGGCGAGTTGTCCATCCGCACGCCGAAATCACCCTAAGTTACTGAATCCATTGTAACTATAAGTTATTGACCCCGGCGAGCGGGAAAGCTTGCCACCGACGGCTTCAACCATTGCCGGGAATGCCATTTCCTGAGCCGGAAACAGCCCTAGGAAGGCCGGTACGGTCTCGGGTGGACCTGAGGTGCCCCCTGCGAAACAAACGCGCTCCTGAAGCATTCTGGTAGAGGCCTTTTTCAGTATATAGCTGCGAGATAACACGTCAACAACTTACGACCACTTTCAACGACTTGCGGGAATCATCAAGAACTTACTAAGAACCTTCAGCAATTTTCACACTCAAGCAGCGCCGAATCTCTCTGCCGCCCGCGCCTTCGCCTTGGCAGCTTCCTCGTCGCGATTCTTGGGTGGAGCGGTCGTCTCCAGCGAATGCAGAAGCCGGGCGGAGATCGCCGTCACTTCTTCGACGGCAGCGAGGAACGACGCCTCGTTAGCCTTCGACGGTTTATTGAAACCGCTGATCTTTCGCACGAACTGCAACGAAGCAGCTCGAATCTCGTCGGCATTGACGGGCGGCTCGAAGTTGAAAAGAGTCTTGATATTTCTGCACATAAAGCGTCACCTCCGGCACAGGATCGCGACGAGACTATGATCGCGGCCAAGCCACGATCCCACCACACAGCAGTCCCCGCGCGGGCAATGAATTGATCCAGAAACAATTCTAAAACAAACGGCCGATGGAGAAGTTCACTCGCGACTGCCCCGTGGGACTGACGCTGCCCGCCAGAGCGATGGGGCCGACGAAGGTGTCGGCAATTATGCCAAGATTAAAACTGCCGCGAACCGCCACCGAGCCCGGGTCATTGAAAGCGCTTCCCGCCTCGTACCATCCGCCCCAATAGATCCGGCCTCCAACAAGTTGGGGCAAGCGGTAGAACTCGCGCCGAAAGCCCAACGACGCGTATGCGTAGTGGTTGCCGATAAATTCCTGTGGCAGATAGGCGCCGAGACGAAAGGCGCCGCCCAGGGCAAATTGCTGGAATGGGCCTGCGTCCCCGCGAAAAGTGCTCCCCCCTGAAGCGATAAGAAAAAGCGAAGTCTTCGGTCCGGTGGGAATAAAAGTGGAGGTCTGTACGTCAAGTTGATCGATGGGATGGATGAGGCCGGGACTCTGCAGCACTCGCGAAAGACTAGCCGCGATGCGGGTCCCCCGGCTTGGAATCGAAGGGCTATCCTGTCCATCCCACACATAGCGCGCGCGGAATGCCCCGGTGCTGCCGCTTACTGACGGCAATCCAGCGCTGCCGATCAAGGGCGCAAGTTTTCCGCTGAAGATTTCGTAGCCGAACCGGAATTCACTGCGGCGTCCGCCGTTGTATCCGATGTCCATACCACCACCGGCGCGTTCGTCGCCAAACACCGCAACCCGGGTTTGTCCACTGAATGCGTTGCGCGGCAACTTGGATGCGAAGGCATAGGGCGCCACGAAAAGATGGCTATTGCCGAGCGGCTGATAGAACTCCGTCGCGGCCAGATTGCTCGAACCGAGCAGCAGGTCGTTGCGCCACTCGCCGCCATGATGTTCGACGTCCATAAACGTGATGCGGGTGCCGGCGGAAAAATCGAATGCGCCAACGCCGGAGCCATCCACGTTGATCGCCAGATCGACGAATGGCGGACCATAGGTTTTCTCGTGCGCCGTGACCCGAAGAGCGGGCACGCCGTTCTGAGTGAAGCCTTCGTAACCCAGGCGATCGAACTGCCCTTCTCCGGCGATGCGCGTGAGTCGAGTTTCGAGTTTCGGTAAATCAAGAGGACCGTTGGTCACCGGTTTCAAAGCTTGTTGGATTCTGCGGTCCTCGTCGGAATCTCCACCGATCACTTCCACGGCTTTCACTTCCTGCGGTGGCATGCGCTTGCGCGCCGTGCGTGCAGCGAGATATTGCTCCCAATCCGATTCGTCTTGAATGGCGTAGCGTAACAACACGGGAGCTTGAGCGGCAGCGCTTTGGTACCCGAGGGCGATGAGATCGGGAACACGGTTGTATTCCGTGGCGGTGAAGGTGCCCGTATCGACGGTGATAACGGCATTGGCCAGAGCAAGGGAGCGGCGTTCGTTCTGCAAGATCGTGACACTAAGCGCGCGGGAGAGAACGCCGCTCAGTTTTTCCAGTTGTTCGCGGCCACCCAGCGGCACGCTGAGATCGACTGCAATCACAACATCGGAATTCATCTCACGAACTGTCTCGACGGGAATGTTTTCGACCATTCCGCCATCGGCCAGCACGCGGCCATTCACTTCGACCGGCGTAAATACTCCAGGGATGGCCATGCTGGCGCGCACGGCGGCGGCTAAACTTCCATCGTGCAGCACAACGCGGTCTCCATTCAGCATATCGGTCGCCACGCAATGAAAAGGGATTGGCAAGTCGTCGAAGCTGGCAACGCCTGATTCCGGAAAGGCAATGCGATCCAGCAACAAGCCGATGCCATGGCCGGGATTGAAGCCGTTTGGGCCTTCCAGTCCATGTTTCAAGCCGAGGGCGGCGTCGATCTGATAGTTGCGGCGATCTTGCTTGCGCCGGTAGGAGAGTTGCGAATACGTCGGTTCGGGAAGCAGCGCTTCGAACCAATCGATATCCTCGGCAAATTTCTTTATTTCCGCCGGCGACATGCCCGACGCGTACATTGCCGCGATGATGCTGCCCATGCTGGTGCCGGCAACGCGGTCGATCGGAAGATGCTTCTCCTCCAGCCATTGCAGCACGCCAATTTCAGCCAGGCCGAACGCTCCGCCGCCACTCAGTGCGAGACCGATGCGGGGACGCTGCGCAGGCTGAGCGGCGGCGGTTTCAGGGACTTGCTTTGGATCGGGTTGCTGGTCCTGCGCCAAGGTGAACGTGCTGAATAGCGCCAGCGCCAGCAGTAAGAAACTTACCCGCGCGTTGCCGCGGCGGCAATGGTAGAGCGAAGACATGTATATCCTCCCGAGGGAGCAGGCGGAACAGTTGGAAAAAACTCACATTAGCAGGTTTGCGAGGTTGGTTGTCTATCTGGCGTTGTTTATCTGGCGTTGTTTATCTCTTGCTGTCACTCTTAGGGTTGAGAGCCAGGCGCTGAACTGGCGCGGACCTGTTCGACGACGCTACGTATGCCTTCGATCACTACATCGGGGCGATCGAGTTGAATGTAATGCCCGCTGTTTTTTGCGATGACTTGCGTGCCGCGGGTCGAGAGTTTTGCTAACTCCGTCTGCATCTGTTGCCAGGCATCGTTGGTAGGCTTAACCAGATCATCTGGCAGGTCAGGCTGAGGCGTGCCAGGATCATGCGAGAGAACCACCAGCGGCATATCGCCCAAGGATCCCGTGGTGGCAGCTTGTGCGGCGCTCTCGGGGGCTGCTTTTAATTCCGTGACGCCTTCGCGCGCACTGTGAAAATTGCATTCGGCGGCGCGGACTTCGACGTCGTGGCCGCAAAAGCCCAACAGGCGGGGAATTCCGAAGGGCGTGGCGAATTCCAGGAACTCTTCTTCGCGAATCCAGGTCGCGTCCAGATCATTCAGCGCGGGCGGAAAACGTTTCTGCTGCTCGGGATGCGAGGCGTCGACCAGCACCATGCCGGCCACTTCGTTGCGATAGAGGCTGGCAAACAGGCGCACGTCGTATCCGCCCATCGAGTGGCCAACGAGGATTACGGGGCCCGCGATGCCGGCGTTGTGCAGAAGTGTGTGCAGTTCTTCGGCAAAAACTCCGCTGGTACGCGGATGCGGACTGGAGTCGCTAAATCCCAGGCCAGCGCGATCGTAGGAACAAACTTCAGTGACCTTCGCAATTCCGGGTTGCACTTTGCGCCATGAAATGTAGCTATCTCCCAGGCCAGCGTCGAGCACGACAACCGGACTTCCCTGCCCGGTGCAATCGATGTGCAGGTTGTAGCCGCCAATGTCGACCCGGCGGCCGGGCGCGGGATTGAAGCGCTGCTCGCGGGTTTCCGAGATATTTTCAAAGAGAAATCCTACGATAGCCAGGAAGATTGTGAGCAGGAGCAAGCATCGCACGATGATCCGCAGCCAAGGGCGGTGAGGTGCGTGCGGATTCGTAATCGCTGACATTATCGCTTTGGAGAAAGTCGCGGGCGGGGGCGCCCGCGCCACACTCGCGAAATTCTACATGACCGGCGGCACGGTGATGCCCATCACCGCCAATGTGCGAATCAGTTCGCGGCGGACGATGGCCACCGTGGCAAGTAAGAATTGCTTTCGGCTTTCATCGGTCTCGCTCAGTATTGGGTGGCGGTGGTAAAAGGCGTTGAACAGTTGCGCCAGTTGAAAGGCATGCTTGGCGAGATAGGCCGGCTCAGTGGTTGAGATGCATTGATTCACGATGTAGGAAGTTTTCGACGCAGCGAGCCAGAGTTCCCAGAATTCGTCGGCATTGTCCCCGGTCAGAAATTTTGTGAAGGCTACAGAGGAGACGCTGCTGTCTTGAAAAAAAGTGTCTGGATCGATCGCAGCCTTCTTGAAAATGCTAGCGGCGCGGACCACCGCATATTGAGCGTACGGTCCGGTTTCACCCTCGAAGCTGAGGGCTTCCTTGAAATCGAAGGCAATCACCGATTGCTTGGTGAACTTCAGCATGAAGTAACGCAGAGCGCCGATCGCGATTTGCGTTGCAACGGAAACGCGCTCACCGTCAGTGAGCTGCGGATGGCGTGAATCAACTTCGTGCTTCGCCGAGACGATAAGCTGGTCAAGCAGATCGTCAGCCTTGACGCCAAAACCTTTTCGGCCTGAAACCTCGATGTAGGATCGCGATTTATCTTCATCGCTCAGCGTGTAGCCGAGTTCGGCGGCACAGCGTGGAGTAAGCGCGACCATCTCATACGAAAAATGTGTGTAATGATCGGCGGCTTCGTTGTGGCCAAGTCCTCGCAACGCTTCGATCACCGTGTTTTGCGCCTCGGACTGGCGGGCGTCTATCACGTTGTAGATTTCGGCGACGTCGCCAAAATGCGGATGATCTTTCTCGCCTTGCATGGCAGAGATCCAACAATCATGCTGATTGGGATAGCGGTAGAACTTGCGATACGCGAAATCGCGACCCAGCAGGCCGAACTTCCACATGTGGTAAGCAATGTCTTTGCCGACATAGCCGACAGTGCCGTTGGAGCGGACGATGACTTTCTGGTCTTCTTCGGAAATTTGATCGCTCTGCTCTGTTTCCCCTGTGCCCTCTGTGGTCGAGGTCGTTCCGGCGCGGCGCATCACCCAGCAGCCTTTGTTCTTTCCCTGGGCCTCGTAAGTGAGAACCCCCGCCTCTTTCAGCTTGGTGAAGGCCGCATCCCAGAAATGCAAGTGCAGGATTTCACTTTCGCGGGGAAGGAAGTCGTATTCGATATCGAGCCGGTCCATGGTTTCCAGATGGCGGCGGAGGACCGCGGTCGAGATGACTTCTGCAATGGCAGCGGTTTCGCTGTTGGCATCTTCGATGTTGTGCAATGTCTGCGAGCGGGCCTTCAGGTTTTCCTTGTCCTGCGCATACCACTGCGAGACTCGCGCATAGAGATCCCAGCAGTAGTAGTCAAACCGTGGTTGACTGGCGAGAGCTTCGATTTCAACGCGGGATTTCTTCTCGATGTGCGTGAACCCGACAACTACATCTGCAACCTGCACGCCGGTGTTGTCGATGTAGTTCTGAATGTCCACTTCCCTGCCCGCGTAACGCAGCAGGCGGACGAAGGTATCCCCGAGAATGGCGTTGCGAAGGTGGCCGATGTGCGCGGCCTTGTTGGGATTGATGCTGGTGTGCTCGACCAGAATTTTTCCAGCGGCCATGCTCGTCGGTGGTTCTTGGTCGGCGGCCAGCGCGGAAGCCATCCATGCACGATCGATTTTGACGTTCAGGTAGCCGGGAGGGGCGACCTGCATTTCGGCAATGCCTTCGATGGGGCCTACGCCGGCGCGAATGGCTTCCGCGATTTTGAGCGGTGCGGCGCGCAGCGGCTTGGCAAACGGAAAAACAGGGATTGCAAAATCGCCGAGTTCGACCTTCGGAGGCGGTTCAATCACCACTTTAGGCAAACTCGCGCCTGGATAATGGAGCTTAAGAAACTCCAACAGCCGCCCGGCTAAACGTTGCTCAAGATAACGATACAAAGGTTCCCTCTAAGATTTTAAGAAGAAAGCGATTCTAGCAGAGCGCGCGTGAGGCGCAGGTTTGACGCGGGAGAAAGCCTTCCCTATGATGAAAAAATCGTTGTTAGTCGCTGGTCGTTAGTCGTTCGGTGAGCGTTTACGCTGCCGGCACGACGGGTATTGGCGGACGACCAACGACTAACGACTAACGACTAAAGACCGACGACTACCGGCCCACGACGATTTTCCTATGCGCATCGCCTACCTTGAATGTTTTTCCGGAATGAGCGGCGACATGTTTATGGGCGCGCTGATCGACGCCGGAGTTCCGCCACAGACACTCGAGCAGACGGTCGCAGCACTCAACGTAGGCGCTCGGTTGGAGATTTCGCGCGTGGTACGCAGCGGGATCTCAGCTACGAAGGTGGATGTGTGGGTCGATGGGGAGAAGGATTTGCCGCGGGAGGAGTATTGGAAGCGGCAGGAACAACATTCTCATTCTCATGCGTCTGATCATGAGCACAGCGAACATCGACATGAGCATGATCACGAGCACGAGCACGAAAATCATAATCACGAGAATCATAATCACGAACATCATGGGCATACGCATTCGCATCCTGATGAGACTCGGACAAGAGTGTCCGAGCCACACGGGCATTCGCATTCGCACTCTCACGGACGCGGGCTAACGGAAATCCGCCAAATTATTTCCGCGGCTTCGATTTCTGAAGGTGCGAAGAACAAAGCCATCGCCATCTTCGAAGCGTTGGGGCGGGCTGAGGCGAAGATTCATAACACTTCCGTCGAGAGCGTGCACTTTCACGAGGTCGGCGCGGTCGATGCGATGGTGGATATCGTCTGCGCCGCTGTGGGAGCGGAATGGCTTGGGGTCGATGAGATCGTGTGCTCATCTTTAAACGTGGGTGGGGGAATGGTGAAGTGCGCGCATGGAACGTTTCCGGTGCCCGCCCCCGCAACAGTCGAGTTGCTGGCGGGTGTGCCCGTGTATTCCTCCGGCTTGCAGGCGGAGTTGGTAACTCCGACCGGCGCGGCGATCGTGAAGACGCTGGCGTCCCGTTTCGCGGCGTTTCCTGAGATGAAGATTGAGAAGTCAGGTTATGGCGCGGGATCGCGGGATTTTCCGGGGCATCCAAACGTAGTGCGGTTGACGATAGGGGAAGCTGCGGCGCATTCATTGGCCGAGAAAACTGCGTCGGAGACAGTTCGAGTACTCGAAGCGAATATCGATGACCTGAATCCGCAGGTCTTTGGATACGTGATGGACCGGTTGCTGCAAGAGGGCGCGCTCGACGCGTTTGGCATGCCAGTGCAGATGAAGAAGAATCGTCCAGGAATGCTGCTGACGGTATTGTGCAAGCCTGAAGATGCGAGCAAGCTGATACAACTTATCTTCACCGAGACCACCACGCTCGGGGTAAGGGGTCGCGACGAAATTCGGCAAACGCTGGCGCGGCGCTGGGAAACAGTGCACACCGAGTGGGGCGAGGTAAGGATCAAGATCGCCAGCATGAACGGGACGGTAACGAATTATGCGCCGGAATATGAAGATTGCCGGCGGATCGCCGGCGAGCACCATGTGCCGTTGAAGACTGTGATGGGCAAGGCCGTCGAGGCTTATCTGGCCAAGGGTTTGGGGTAACCAACCTGCAATACTTATCGCGGTGCACGCGGAGAACTGTCGCAGAAAAGACGATTGGGCAAGTGACTCGCTACTTACGATCGATTCAAGAACGATAACTGCATGAGCAAGAAGTTCTACATTACGACGCCGATTTATTACGTGAACGCGCGCCCGCACATCGGGCACGCTTACACCACCATTGCGTGCGACACGATTGCGCGGCGGCAAAGGCTGTTGGGCGCGGAAACGTTTTTTCTTACCGGAACCGACGAGCATGGGCAGAAGATCGAACGGGCGGCGCAGGCCGCGGGAAAAACTCCGCAGCAATACGCCGATGAGATTTCGGCGGAGTTTCGCAAGCTGTGGAAGCGGATGGGAATTTCGAACGACGACTTTATCCGCACCACCGAAGACCGTCACAAGAAGCGTGTGCAGGAATTGTTCCGGACGATTCGCGACAACGGTTTTATTTACAAGGGAACGTACACCGGCCAGTATTGCGTCTCGGATGAACTCTATGTCGACGGGGCCAAACCTGGCGACCCTTGCCCCACATGCGGACGCATCACCGAGACGGTGCAGGAGGAAAACTATTTCTTCAAGCTCTCCGCGTTTCAGGACAAACTGCTGGCGCTATATGCGAATGCGGAGTTCATCCGTCCGGAAGCGCGGCGCAACGAAGTAATTTCATTCGTCCGCTCCGGGCTGCGCGATTTGTCGATCAGCCGGTCTACGTTCTCGTGGGGCATTCCGGTGCCCGACGATCCGAAGCATGTGATTTATGTGTGGCTGGATGCGTTGGCGAATTACATTACCGCCATCGGCTACGGTTCTTCGCACGCGGGAGCGCAAGAGGCGTTCAAGAAATTCTGGCCGGCCGATGTTCACATGATCGGAAAGGAAATTGTCCGTTTTCATTGCGTGTACTGGCCTGCGTTTCTGATGGCGGCTGGACTTGCGATGCCGAAAGCGATTGTGGCGCATGGATGGCTGTTGTTCGAAGAGAGCAAGATGTCGAAATCGCGCGGCAACATCGTGCGCACGGAAACGATTCTCGATGTATTGGGCGCGGATGCGTTGCGCTATTTTCTGCTGCGGGAAGTGGTGTTCGGGCAGGACGGATCGTTTTCTTTCGATGCCCTGGTGCAGCGGTACAACTCCGATCTGGCGAATGGTCTCGGGAACCTGGCCAGCCGCACGCTGACCATGATCAACCGCTATTTCAAGGGCGAGGTTCCGTATCCTTCGCATGGGGCGTCGAAGAAGGCGGCGGACGATGCGATCGCCGAGTTCGCGCGGAAGACGATTCGCGAATTTGGGGAGCTGTTTGATCAGTTCCAATTTTCGCGGGCACTCGAAAGCGCATGGGCGCTGGTGGCCGCGGTGGACAAATACATTGTCGAGAACGAGCCATGGGCGCTGGGCGAAAAGCAAGATGAAGAGAGCCGCTCGCGTTTGGCGACCGTGCTCTACACCGCGGCAGAAGCTCTGCGCATTGCGACGGCGCTGGCTTATCCGGTAATGCCGGAGGCAACAGCGAAGATTTGGACGCAGCTGGGGTTGGGAGATATCAAAAAACTTGCACTGAGTGAACTGGCTTGGGGACAATTGCGCCTGGGCACGAAGCTGGGTGAGGTACAGCCCGTATTTCCGCGCGCGGACAAGAGCGCAATCGAAAGGATGCAGAAGATGGAGGAAGATCAGAGGGGAATACCGGTGCCGGAAATCACGGCAGCGGAGGTTCCGGCACCGTCAAGTTCAACCCAGACAGCTTCGACGGCAGCGCCAGCGGCGGCAGCAACGAACAACAAGATTTCGATCGACGACTTCGCCAAGATCGAACTGCGCGTGGGGTTGGTGAAAGTTGCCGAAAGAGTTCCTAAGGCCGATAAACTGTTGCGGCTGGAGATTGATATTGGAACGGAAGTGCGGCAGGTGCTCGCGGGGATTGCCGAGGCATACGCGCCGGAGACTTTGGTCGGGCGGAAGGTTGTGATCGTGGCTAACCTGGCGCCGCGGAAGCTTCGTGGAATGGAATCGAACGGAATGATCGTGGCTGCTTCGCTGGAAGGTGGAAGCCCGGTGCTGGCGGGGTTTTTGGAGGATGTGCCGGTGGGGGCAAGGTTGAAGTAGGGCGGTCGTTGGTCGTTAGTCGTTAGCCAAGACCTCAACTGCCAGGAGCGCGAACGGAAAGCTAAAGACCAACGACTAGCGACCAACGACGATGTTCATCGATTCTCACGCGCATCTTGACGGCACGCAGTTCGACTCCGACCGCGAGCAGGTAATCGCGCGGGCGCGCGAGGCGGGAGTCCAAACCATTGTCGCCATCGGCAATGGCGAAGGACCGCAGCACGTCGATTGTGGAATCCGGTTGGCGGAGAAGTATGAGTTTATCTATGCGACGCTGGGGATTCATCCCCACGAAGCGAAGCTTGCGGATGATTCCGCTTACCAGAAGATGGAACGGCTCGCGAAGCATCCGAAGGTGATTGCGTGGGGCGAGATTGGTTTGGATTATTTCTACGAGCATTCCCCGCGCGACGTGCAGAAGGAAGTATTCAAGCGGCAAATGGAATTGGCTGCGGCTGCGAAGCTGCCTATTGTGATTCACTGCCGGCCGTCGGACAGCAGCGACGATGCCTGGGAAGATTGCCTTTCATTGATGCGAGAACATTGGGCGGCAAAGGGACTGGGAGGCATTCTGCACTGCTTCACGGGAAACTGGCCGCAGGCGAAGAGCGCGCTCGATATGGGATTCATGATTTCATTCGCCGGCAACGTGACTTTTCCGAAGGCGCAGCAAATACGCGATGCCGCGCTGGAAGTTCCTTTGGACCGGATGCTGATCGAAACCGACTCGCCGTATCTTGCCCCGGTGCCTCATCGGGGAAAGCGGAACGAGCCGGCATTCGTGAAAGAAACGGCGCGAAAGCTTGGCGAATTGCGAGGATTGGCGGCCGAACAAGTCGGGGAGCGGACGACGCGGAATTTCTACGATTTTTTCAAATTGACTGAAACCGCTGAAAGTAAAATTTCGGCCGGTTAACGCTGCTCTACCAGGGCTTCTTCTGATAATCTCAAGGGTTCAGATTCCATTATTTCAGAAAGAATTGAAATCCGATGCCCGACAACACCTTTGACATCGTGAGCAAGATCGACCTGCAGGAGGTTTCGAACGCGATCCAGCAGGCATTGAAGGAAGTCCATACGCGTTTTGACCTGAAGGATTCAAAATCCAATATCGAACTGGAAAAAGATGCGATCGTGCTGCATTCGGCCGACGAGTACAAGCTAAAGGCGGTAAACGATATTCTGCAGCAAAAATTGGTGAAGCGCGGCGTCTCGTTGAAGGGTCTAACGTATGGAGCGGTGGAACCTGCCGCGGGCGGGATGGCAAAACGCAAAGTCACCATGCAGCAGGGCATTGCCATTGAAAAGGCGAAAGAGATCGTGAAACTGGTTAAGGATTCGAAGAAGAAGGCGCAGGCCTCGATCCAGGGAGACTTGGTGCGGATCAGCAGCAAGGATCGCGATACGCTGCAGGAAGTAATCGCGATGTTGCGGGGTCATGATTTTGGGATCGATTTGCAGTTTATAAATTACCGGACAAACTGAAAAGGCAAAACCCTAACGCGGAGGAGGCTGAGAGCTGCCGCGGAGGGCTCTGAGAAGAGACCGATTGGAAATCATTTGAGCGCGTCGTCGATTATTAACGGGAAAGAAATTTTCGATCTGCTGCATGACGACCTTGCGGCGCTTGAGGATGAGTTCGGGCACGACACGATCTCAGGGGTTCGTGCGATTACCGAGATCGGCGAGTATCTGCGGGCGGGCGGGGGCAAGCGGATCCGTCCTGCGCTGCTTTTCCTTTCTTCCAAGCTATTCGATTACCAGGGGCGCGGGGCGGTGCGGTTAGGCGCCGTGGTGGAAATCATTCATACTGCGACGCTGGTGCATGACGACATCATTGACGAAGCCAAGACCCGCCGCGGCCGGCCGGCCGCCAATACGCAGTGGGGCAACTCGAAATGCGTGCTGGCGGGCGACTGGCTCTACATGCAGGCCTTCAAGGTGGCTGTGCAGGAGCGCAATTTCCGCATTCTCGACGCGCTGATTGATCTGACCCAGCAGATGGTTGAAGGCGAACTGCTGCAGATGGAAAAGCTTGGGAAGTCCATAACGCTTGACGAGTATTTCGATTTGATTTTCCGCAAGACAGCTTGCCTGTTTTCGGTGTGCATGCGGCTGGGAGCGATTCTGGGCGGTGCGACAGCGGCGCAAGAAGAGGCGCTGGGGCGGTACGGACACGATCTTGGCATGGCGTTTCAGATTGTGGACGACGTGTTGGACCTGACTGCATCCGAAGGCATGCTGGGCAAGCCGGTGGCGAGCGATTTGCGCGAGGGCAAAGCAACCATGGCGGTGATCCATGCGCTGGAGCGCTGCACGCCCGAAGAGCGCGCGAAGATCGAAACGATCCTGCGTGACCGCGCTTTCAATGGCGTGACCCACGCGCAGATCATGGAAATCCTGAATCGCTATCGATCGCTGGAGGCGGCCACGGCTCGCGCCACGCGGTACGCGGAGTCCGCGCAGAAGGCGATTTGTACGTTCCCGGATTCCGAGATTAAGCGGGCTTTGTTGTGGGCGCCGGAGTTTGTGGTCGCCAGAGAGAAATAGGTCAAAAACTTAATCGCGGAGGAGCGCAGAGAAATGCCGCGGAGAACCTGGGGCAGATCTTTATTTCCACAGGCAGCTACTTTCTCTTTGTGATATCTGTCACTGATTTCATACCACTCATGCGGATTATGGTGTGCTATGAATTTCACCGGTCCGCCTGCTTCTCTTCCTCGTCGATTCGCGCCTTCGTCAAGAATCAACTTAATAACCGGAAAGATCATTGGCGCTTGCATCACGGTTCACAAGGCAATCGGACCGGGGCTGCTGGAATCGGCGTATGAGGCTTGCGTCGGATACGAACTGAGTGGTTTGGGGCTTCAGTTTGAGCGGCAAAAGCCCGTTCCGCTCATTTATCACAGTGTCAAGCTAGACTGTGGTTTTCGCGCCGATCTGGTGGTTGAGGGTCTGGTGGTTGTCGAGCTTAAGAGCAGGGAGAGCCTGCATCCGGTAGATCATGCTCAGTTGCTGTCTCACCTGCGGCTCCTGCAATTAACAGTCGGGCTTCTCATCAACTTTCATGTGACAGTCCTGAAGGATGGGATTACGAGAATGGTAAACGACTATCAAGAAGAGCCGGACGCCAAGGTCGAGATCACGTATTGATGCGCGAATCCTAACAACATTTACTTCTCTTCTCGTCGATCTCCGCGGCCATTCTCTGAGCCCTCCGCGATTAAGCATTCCTGGATTTGCCGAATCAATTAGCAGCAACCTCTTGTGCTGGGTCCGCTACCAACTAACAGCAGATTGCAAAGCGCACCAATCCGTTCGTAACTCTGGATACGCAGGACGACAGTAGTACGCATCTGGCCAAACTTTTCACAATCAGACAAGGAGATCTTCCATGAAAAAGGTGATGATTTGCCTGCTAGCTCTAACCTTCGCGATGTGCCTTACCGCTTTCGCGCAACAAGACAACAGCATGTCGCAAACTCAAGCCGATCAGGGCGCCGCCAAAGCCCCGCTGATGACCTTGAAAGGCACGGTGAAGGCGGATGGCGACAAATATACCTTCGTTGACAAGGATGGCAAGAGCTGGGATGTGATGAATCCCGAAGAACTCAAGGGGCACGAAGGCCATCACGTGCAGCTTAGCGCTCATGTCTACGCTGACAAGAATTCGATCCACATTATGAGCGTGAAGATGCTCAAGGGTGGTTCGATGGGCAGCGACTCCATGAGCAAGTAGCTTTTTGAAAGTTTGCAATGAGATCGAGCGGGACGATAATTTCGTCCCGCATTTTTCTGCCGGCCAGTCCGTCCTCGGACACTCGGCCGGCTTTTTTGTTTTGACAACCCTGTTATTGAACCCTCAATCCCCTCTTTGTTTATACTTAAACGTTTCCTGATTTCCCTTATCCAAGACTGCTTATGAATCTGTTCTTGATGGCGCGGCACGGATATGCCTTGACGTTCGCGTTGTTGTTGGCGGAAGCGATAGGACTACCTTTCCCCGCTGCAATTGCTCTGGTGGCAGCAGGGGCGGCTGTGGCAGCGCATACGTTGTGGGGCCCGTATGTCTTGTTTGCGTGCGTCACCGCATTGTTGCTGGGCGATACCGTTCAATTTTGGCTGGGACGATACATGGGCTGGGCGCTGCTGGGATTCTTATGCCGCGTGTCGATCAATCCGGAAACCTGCATTCTGCGCTCGGCCGAATCGTTCTATAAGCGCGGCAGGATCACGCTGGTGATCGCGAAGTTCATCCCCGGCGTGAACACCATGGCGGCGCCGCTGGCCGGCAGCATGAAGATGCGCTTTGGGCAATTCTTGCGTTTGGATTTTCTGGGCGCGTTGACCTATTCCGTTACGTATCTTGCGGTGGGATATCTCTCGCGTGATTTTCTGGCGGCAATCCTGCGTGGTTTTCACGCGGCGGGGCGCGCCATGGAAGCGGTGATTATCATTGCGCTAGCGGTGTATGCGGGTTACCGCATCCTGCAATACCGGAAGCACAAAGTCTACCGGGTGGTGCCGCGCATTCAAGTGCAAGAGTTAGCCGCGCGGCTCGCTTCAACCGATGCCGGCCGGGTTCAAATCGTTGACGTCCGCAGCCATGGCTATTACGATTCGGGTGCGGCGCGCATTAAGAATTCGATCCGGATTGAGCCCAACAATCTTGAGGAAGAGATCAAGAATCTGTCAAAAGACAAGGACATTTATCTTTATTGTACTTGAGCGCGCGAAGCGACCAGCGCCCGGGTGGCGCACCTGCTGCGGGAAAAAGGCTTCAACACGTTTGTGATCGTCGGCGGATTGACCGCATGGCGAAAAGCCGGGGAACCGCTTGAGGCTGTTCCGGAAAATGACCTCGTGAAGTTGCCGACGTTTAATTAGCCGCTGGTCGTTGGACTTCTTCCTTCCGACAACAAATTCCCGAATAACTCCACCATGGTGTAGCATTGTCGAGTTTCGCCTGAATGAGCAACCCAACCACCCACGCCTCACGCGGAATGAATCGCGTAGTTCTTCTTCTTGCCGTTTCGGTTTTCATTAACTACGTCGACCGCAGCAACCTCTCGATTGCAGCTCCGCTGTTGAAGAACGAATTGGGGCTCTCGGCGTCACAACTCGGCACTCTGCTCTCTGTATTCTTCTGGACCTACGGCTGCATGCAAATTCCCGCCGGATGGTTCGTCGATCGATTCGAAGTGAAGTGGGTGTTTGCCGCGGGATTCTTCGTGTGGTCGGCGGCCACGGCAGTCACCGGACTGTTGCACGGGTTCACGGCCTGGATTGTTATTCGGGTGGTATTGGGCATCGGTGAATCGATAGCATTCCCGGCGTACTCCAAAATTCTCAGCAGTCGCTACTTTGGCGAGAACAAACGCGGCATCGCTAATGCAGCAATCATGGCCGGACTTTCTTTAGGACCAGCCATCGGCATGCTGGTCGGAGGGACCGTGGTTGGCCGCTTTGGCTGGCGACCTTTCTTTCTGGTGCTGGGCCTTGGAAGCCTACTATGGCTGATTCCATGGCTTGCCTGGATGCCGGCTGGCACAACCACACCGGCGCCCGCCGACGAATATAAGGTAGGTTTTCTCGATATTCTTCGCGAACGCTCGGCTTGGGGAACCAGCGTTGGACTGCTCTGCATGAATTACGTTCTGTATTTTTTGGTGGCGTGGTTGCCGTTTTATCTGGTGCGTTCCCGTAATCTCTCAATGAATCAAATGGCCAGGGTCGGGGGATTGATCTTTTTCCTGGCGGCGGCTTCGGCGCTGGTGGGAGGCAAGCTTTCGGACCGGTGGATCGCCGCGGGTGCGTCGGCAACCCGTGTGAGAAAGACATCGATGGGCGTGGGAATGATCGGCGTTGGAATTTCTCTGGCTGCCTCCGCCGTTACACCGGGCGATACTTTTATCTGGGTGCTCGCGGCGGCCGGAATTTTCATGGGAATGACCTCATGCCACTGCTGGGCCGTCACGCAGACTCTGGCTGGCCCGCAGTGCTCAGGACGTTGGGTCGGAGTGCAAAATTTCATAGGAAGCTTGGGAGGCGGCTTCGCCCCCGCAATTACCGGTTTCGTGCTGAACCGCACCGGCCAGTTTTATTGGCCTTTTTTGATTACCGGCCTGGTTTCATGGCTGGGCGCGCTTACTTGGGTTTTTGCCGTCGGCCCCATCGAGCCGGTACAGTGGCAGAAAAGAATCCGCAGATCTCCCTATGGACGCGCCCACTCTCCGACGACGGACGCTGTTCCTCTGTAATAAACTTCCATCAGATGGCGCAGGAAATCGAAATCAAATTTCGTGTAGAGGACTTGCGGGCGTTGGCGCGCAAGTTGCGGGCCGCAGGATTTCGCATGACCACGCGGCGCACGCACGAGATGAATACGCTTTACGATCTGCCGGGAGGAGTATTGCGGAATCGCAAAGAATTGTTGCGGCTGCGCCAGTACGGATCAGAGTGGACGCTGACGCATAAGTCCGGCAAGAAGACCGGACGGCACAGCAGCCGCGAAGAGTTGGAAACTTCAGTAGAAGATGGGAAGCAGATGGATTTGATCCTGCGGGCTTTGGGATATGCGCCGTCGTTTCGCTACGAGAAATTTAGAGCTGAGTGGACGGACGGGAAAGGGCAGGTCGTAGTAGATGAAACGCCCATTGGAAACTTCTGCGAGATCGAGGGGATGCCGCGGTGGATTGATGCGACGGCGAAAAAGCTGGGAGTGAGCGAGGCGGATTACATTACGACGAATTATGCGGGATTATTTGCGGAGTGGAAGGGGCGATCAAACAGCCACGCCGAAGAAATGACTTTCGCGGCAACCAAGAACTAGTCGCGCTTCGCCCGACTGGACAGCCGAGGGCGGCTGTCCTACATGTTCGTCATTGCTCTTCTACGCCCCGTGGCACTTCTTGAATTTCTTACCCGATCCACAGGGGCATGGATCGTTCCGGCCCACTTTTTCCTCTCCGCGAACGACTTGCTGAACAGGCTGCACTTCTCCGCCGCCGGCCATGCGCGCCTGTTCGAGTTCGCGGCGCTTGCGGCGCATGAAGGCTTCTTCCAGATCGTCGGCGGACGTCGCGACGAGGCGTGGAGGGCGATGTCCATTTCCGCCCGTTCCCTGCTGCGAGGGCACTCCAGGCTCCGGACCATGGCCCGAGGGCTCGTCTCCTTGTGGACCACTCGGCCCCGCATCTGGCGGACGCTCAATAATCTGCATCAGGTAAAGATAGCGGGCCGTGTCTTCCTGAAAGCGCTGCAGCATCGCCTCGAACATCTCGAACGATTCTTTCTTATATTCGACCAGCGGATCGTGCTGGCCATAACCGCGGAGGCCGATGCCCTCCTTCAGATGGTCCATGCTCAGCAAGTGATCTTTCCACTGCTGGTCGATCACGCTAAGCATGATCATGCGCTCGTGATGGCGCATGGCGTCAGGGCCGATGAGTTTTTCTTTCGCGTCGTAGCGTTCTTTCAGCTTTTCGAAAATCGCGTCGCCCAGGTTCTGCCGGTTCAGCGCTTCCGGCTTCACACCCTCCGCGATGAAATCGACGCCGAAGCGCGTGAATACAGCGTCCTTCAGTCCTTTAATATTCCAGTCGTCGGCGTGCGCTTTAGGCGGACAGTATTCGTCCATGAGACCGCCAAGAATGGCTGAGACGTAGTCTTCGAGGATCAGATCTTTCTGATCCATGCCTTCGAGCAAGCGGCGGCGCAAGCCATACACGGCCTCGCGCTGTTTGTTCATGACATCGTCGTATTCGAGGAGATGTTTTCTGGATTCGAAGTGCTGGCCTTCAACCGCCTTTTGTGCGGTCTCGATGCGCCGGCTGATCAGCTTGGATTCGATCGGAACACCTTCTTCCATCCCCAAGCGTTCAAGCAATTTCGAAACCCACTCTTTGGCGAAGATGCGCATCAGGTCATCTTCAAGCGCGAGATAAAACCGCGAGGAGCCGGGATCGCCCTGACGGCCGGCGCGTCCGCGAAGCTGGTTGTCGATGCGGCGCGACTCGTGGCGTTCAGTGCCGAGAATGTGCAGGCCACCGACAGCGGTAACTTCGTCGTGCTCTTTGTCGGTCTGCTCCTTATGGCGGTCGAAAGCTTCGGTCCATTTATCGGTGGGCACGGTGTATTCGTTGCCGTTGTAGTAGAAAATTGAAATCGTGCCATCTTCCTGCGGACCTTCGATCTTGCCTTGAGCAACGCGGAGTTGTTGGGCGATTCCCTTCTTCACCAACTCCTGCTTGGCCATGAATTCGGGATTGCCCCCGAGCAGAATGTCAGTTCCGCGGCCGGCCATGTTGGTGGCGATGGTGACCATGCCTTTACGCCCGGCCTGGGCCACATACTCAGCCTCGCGCTCGTGGAACTTGGCGTTCAGAACAACGTGTTGTTTCAGGCCTTTTTTCTTCAACAATTCGGAAAGCCGCTCGGATTTTTCAATGGAAGTCGTGCCGACCAGAACCGGCTGTCCGTTTTCATGCAGCTTTTGAATTTCATCCGCAACCGCGAAGTACTTTTCTTTCTCGGTACGGAAAACTACATCCGGATTCTCCAGGCGCAGCATCTGTTTATTGGTCGGAATGACGATGACGTCGAGTTTGTAAATATTGTCGAATTCAGTAGCTTCCGTTTCAGCAGTGCCGGTCATGCCCGACAGCTTCTTAAACATGCGGAAGTAATTTTGAAAGGTGATGGTAGCGAGGGTCTGATTTTCGCGCTCGATCTTCACGCCTTCCTTGGCCTCGATGGCCTGATGCAGACCGTCGGACCAGCGGCGGCCCGGCATCATACGTCCCGTAAACTCATCGACGATGATGACCTCGCCATCTTTAATCACGTATTCCACGTCGCGGCGATAGAGCGCATGCGCTTTGACAGCGGTTTCGACGTGATGCTTGAGCGGCCAGTTTTCCGGGTCGGCAATGTTGCCGATGCCGAGCAGTTGCTCGACTTTTGTCCAGCCTTCGTCGGTGACGGTGATGTTGCGGTGCTTTTCGTCGACGACAAAGTCGCCGGTCAGCTGCGCGGCTTCGCCGGGGGCGACTTCAAGTTCCTCACCTTTTTCAAGTTTCGGAATGATGCGGTTTACACGGTAATACTTGTCGGTGGATTCTTCGCTTGCGCCTGAAATGATCAGCGGAGTGCGGGCTTCGTCGATCAGGATGGAATCGACTTCGTCGACGATCGCGAAATTGTGGCCGCGCTGCACACAATCCTTCAGATCGAACTTCATATTGTCGCGCAGGTAATCGAAACCAAATTCGTTATTAGTGCCGTACGTGACGTCGGCGGCATAGGCAGCGCGGCGCTGCTCGTCGTCAAGATCGTGAACGATCACACCAACCGTCAGGCCGAGAAAGCGATAGAGCTTACCCATCCACTCCGAGTCGCGCTTGGCCAGATAGTCGTTGACGGTAACCACGTGCACGCCGCGGCCGCTGAGCGCGTTCAGGTATACCGGAAGCGTGGCGACCAGCGTTTTACCTTCGCCAGTCTTCATTTCCGAAATCATTCCCTTGTGTTGCACCATGCCGCCGATCAGCTGCACGTCGAAGTGGCGCATGTTGAGCACACGGCGTCCCCCTTCGCGTACCACGGCGAAAGCTTCTACCAGGATTTCGTCCAGAACTTCCTGAAGAGTGTCGTATTGCTCTTTATCGAACTGCTTGGCGCGGTCGGGATTGACTGCCGTTTCCAGCTGCTCTTCGGCCTGTGGTTCCGGCTCCACTGCTGTGTTGACGCGACTCAGGCGCTCTTGAATTCTTTTGCGGAATTCGTCGGTTTTGGCGCGCAGTTCGTCATCGGTGAGCTTTTGCATCTGCGGTTCGAGCGCGTTGATAGCCTCGACCCTGGGCATCAAGCTCTTGATGACCCGCTCGTTTTTGGTCCCAAAGACCTTACCTATTAGTGTGTTAATCAAACCTTGAAATCCCTCGGGGCAGGACTGCCACCAGCGTATCCCTTTTAGCCTAGCATATTTAGATGCGCCGAACAGGTGTTCGGCGCGAGCCCGGCGGTGAATACACTTTTCGTGTATATTCCCCACGAAGCATGCCCACTTTTTACGACCGTTTTGTCGAATGCGCGGATCGCTGGCCGAGCAACGTCGCACTGGAACTCCAGGGTCACGATCATATCGAGAGTTGCACGTACGCTGAGCTTCGGCGGATGGCGGAATCTGTAGGGCGATGGATCAGTGAAAACCGGTTCGAGCACGGAGCGCGGCTGGCAATTTTGGCGGACAACCATCCGCGGTGGGTCGCGGCTTATCTCGGCGTGATTGCGGCGGGATGCACAGTGGTCCCGTTCGATACCGCGCTGCACGCCGATCAACTCTCGAAACTGTTGAAAGACAGCGGGACATCCGTTTTATTCTGCGACACGAAGCATGCACAAGTATCGCGAGAAGCAGTTTCGGGCCTTAACGTAGGTCTCGTGCTGATGGATCCAGAGCGCGCGGAAAACAAGCCCGGCAACGAGAAATGGCTGGGTAATCTATCTGCAATCTTCGATGGCGGCTCGGGAAGTTTTCAACCCGCAACCTCGTCGGCGGATGACATCGCTTCCCTCCTCTATACGTCCGGGACCACCGCAGATCCAAAGGGCGTGATGCTCACCCACGCTAATTTTATGGGAGAAGTGGAAGCGGTGTTCAACTGGATCGATCTCGGTCCTACGGACGCACTGCTGGGTGTGCTGCCCATGTTTCACGTCCTGGCGCAGATGGCAAATCTACTTTTGCCACTGGTGAAAGGTTCGCGGGTTGTCTATCTCGAAACGCTGAACACAACGGAACTCCTGCGCGCCTTGCGCGAGCGCAACATCACTGCGTTTGCCGTTGTGCCGCAATTCTATTATCTGATTCACGAGCGTATTTTCCAGGAAGTCGCCAAGCGAGGCGCGCTCACGCAGAAAATATTCCGGCGCATGATGGCGTTGAACCGCGCGCTGCGCAGGGTAGGGATCAATGCTGGACCGATTCTGTTCAAGAAAGTGCATGAAACTCTGGGCGAGAAGATGCGCTACCTGGCAACGGGCGGCTCGCGTTTTGACCCGGAAATTGGCCGCGACTTTCACGCGCTTGGTATTGACGTCCTGCAAGCCTACGGTCTCACGGAAACTACGGCGGCGGTATACGCAAACTCGCCAGGCAATAACGTGATTGGGTCGGTGGGCAAGGCAATGAAGGGAGTCGAGGGAAAGATAGTGGATCCTCAGCCCCAGGAAGACGGCCCGGCCACTGGCGAAGTCGCTTTGCGCGGGGCAGTGGTGATGAAAGGTTACTGGAACCGGCCCGACGCAACGGCGGAGGTCCTGCGCGAGGGATGGTTCTACACTGGCGATCTCGGTTATTTTGACGCCCATGCCAACCTGTTTCTCACCGGCCGAAAAAAAGAAGTGATCGTACTTAGCAACGGGAAGAATATTTATCCCGAAGAAGTCGAGGCGCACTATTTGAAATCGCCGTATATCAAAGAGTTGGCGGTAATCGGGCTCGAAGGAAAGCCGGGTGAAGGCGGGGACCGCTTGCACGCAGTGATCGTGCCTAATTTCGACGCGCTGCGGCAGAAGAAGATTGTGAATGCAAAGGAAGTAATTCGGTTCGATATTGAGGGGCTCTCGCAACAGATCGCCTCCACCAAACGCATTGGCAGCTATGAAATCTGGCAGGAGGATTTGCCACGCACCAGCACCCGCAAGATCAAACGCTTCGAAATCGAAAAGCGGATAAAGGCAAACCAGACTCGAAAACTTGCCGATGATTCGGACTTACCTGTCGAACAACCGTTAACCCCCGAGGAATCCGCATGGCTTGACCAGCCTGATGTGCAGCGAGCGCTGCAGATTATCCGCGAAGCGTCGCGATCCGCTCCGCCAAGTTTGCGGCCGACGCACAACCTCGAACTCGACCTAGGACTCGATTCCATGCAGCGCGTCGAACTGCTGAGCCATATCGAAGAACAGCTCGGCGGAAACGTGGAAGAGTCACAACTCGCCCAGATCTACACAGTAAGAGACCTGGTGGATGCGGTTCTGCAAAGCGCGGCCAGCGGCGCGGGTGGCCCGGGAACACGCCCAGCTTTTGCCGGATGGAAGACTATCCTCTCCGAAGATCCAGAACGCACCGATGTGCTCGCGTTGGTGCGGCCGCAACCAGTGAGCGCTGCTTTCTGGTACGTGTTTTCACGATTGACCCAAGTTATCGCGCTCGACCGCTTTGATCTGCATGTCAGCGGGATCGAGAAGCTGCCGCGAAGCGGCGCGTACATACTTTCATCCAACCACCAGAGCTATCTCGATCCGCTGATCCTGGCCAGCGTTCTTCCGCCTCCCGTGTTCGAAAGGGTTTTTGCCGTTGGCACCAGCGAAATTTTCGGGAAGGGTCTGATGCTGCGACTGGCGCGCACGCTGCGGACTGTGGTTGTCGATCCGGATGCGCATCTGATTCCTGCGATGCGCGCCGGAGCGTTCGGCTTACGGCAGGGGCGTCCCCTCATTCTTTATCCCGAGGGCGAACGCTCGATTGACGGTACGCCGAGGATATTCAAGAAGGGCGCGGCAATTTTGTCCATTCATCTGCAAGTACCGATTGTGCCGATAGCGATTGAAGGCTTTTACAAAGCGTGGCCGCGAAATAAACCGTTCCAGGGATTCACGCCGCTGAAGATAGTGTTTGGCGATCCGATAATTCCGCCGCCTGAGAGCGAGGCGTCGGAAGCGGCATACGATGAGCTGACTGCTGAACTGAGAGCGAGAGTTGTGGGGATGTGGGAAGAATTGCGGCGCCAGACTCCGGCGCACGATGCAGATCACTAGCGGATCGCTAACTGTGGGGCGCCCTACGCGCCTGCTCCGGCAGCTTCTCCGCTAAAAGCTTTCGCAAATGCGTCCAAGATCATCGAGTCAGAGCGGCTGCCGAACCGGCGCACGACTTCCTTGCCGGCTTGAGAGGGCGCCAGCTTGGTGCCACCGTTGCCGCTGATGAGCGACTCATATTCTTCCGCGAGCAGCAGAATCTGAACTTCGAACGCGGCGTCACCCACGCCGATGCCGTCGCCATCCAGACGCAACTGGCGTTCGCACAGAAAAATCGGGATGGCACGGCGTAAAGACCCGCCCATGCCGCTGGCTTTGGAAACGGGTTTCGCGGAGCCGGGTCGCGGCTGGCGAAGGTCTTCCTGCGTTCCCTGCGCGGCTTTTGAAATTACTTCGATGCTGATGCCCAGTTCTTTCAGGTTGAACAACAAGGCCGCGGTGCGAATGTCTTCCACGCTGCCGGGGTCCAAGCCAAGGGTTTCGGCAATTCTGATAGCGCACATGGCGATACGGTAAGCGTGGGCATCGCTGTATTTCTGATTCGCGAGAAAGTTCTGCAGGATCGTCAGCATGCCATCATAGCCGTCCTCCATCTCGCGTATTGTTTTTTGATTTCGCTCGTAGAGTGTGCCGGTGACGTAGCCTGCAACCATGAGCACTCCGCCCCAAAGGGCGAGGTCAAACCAGCGCGGATCAAACGGCAACTCCACCTTGCGGTTGAAAACGACTGGGTTCGTGACCAGCAACAGTGTTACCAGGATCACGCTCGCCAGCGCGGTGAGAGTGGCGTGACGACGGCCAAAGTGGCAGGCAGAAAATAGCGTCGGCAGAAAGTAAAAGACGAGGGCCATGCGCTGCGATGCGACCAGAAAATTCAACATCGCGGCAATCAGTACAAGAAAGAACAACAGCCACAGTTCCGGATTAATTTTGCGCAAATGCTCCTCCGCCGGGGAAACAGCGGCAGTTCGATCCTCCTTACTTTGGTGGATATAGGCCGGTTCAGGCCCGAACTTTCCCGTAAATGCATTTTCAAGCGGACGATGAGAAAAGCGAAATTACGGAGGTAATGAAGCAGCGCCGGGGCCAGGCTACTTGGCTCGAGGATGCGTCTGGTCGTAAACCTGGAGCACATGCTTCATCGACAACTGGGTATAGCGCTGGGTAGTGGCGAGGCGCTCGTGGCCGAGCAATTCCTGAATGGCTCGCAAGTCGGCGCCTTCCTCTAACATGTGCGTGCCAAAGGCATGGCGCAACGTATGCGGATGGACGTCGGGCGAAAGCCCTTTGGCT
This sequence comes from Acidobacteriota bacterium, assembly GCA_013289765.1. Classification (GTDB taxonomy): domain Bacteria; phylum Acidobacteriota; class Terriglobia; order Terriglobales; family Acidobacteriaceae; genus Sulfotelmatobacter. The sequence goes on along the minus strand of JABCZI010000007.1, from coordinate 233,403 downwards.
ACGGCGATTTTTTTGATGATGCGTCCGACGCTGCGCGTCGTGAGCGGCCCGCCGCGGCGGTTGATCAGGAGGGCGTTCGGATGCTTATGGCTGGCCGCAAGCGTTTTCTGGCGCTCGGGCAGGTAGGCTGCGAGCGCGCTCTTTACTGAGTCTCCAAAAGGCACGTAGCGCTCTTTCTTTCCTTTGCCGCGGATGAGAATGGCTTCGGCGCTCAGACGAATGTCGTCAAGGTTGATTCCGGTCAGCTCAGAATTGCGGATGCCGCAGCCATAGAGCAGTTCCAACATCAAGCGGTCGCGCTCGGGAAAAGCGGCTACAGCGGGCATTTCTCCGTCGATTACAGAATTCATTTCTTCAATGGTAGGTACGCGGGGGAGTTTTTTAGCCAGTTTTGGCGTGGCCACAAGTTTCGCCGGATTCTGTTCGACCACTCCTTCCCGAGCCAACCAACGATAAAGAGATCGCACGGCGGCTAGAGCGCGGGCTACGGAAGTTTTGCTCAATCCATTTTCGTAGAGCTGCGACAGGAATCCTCGCACGGCGATGTGGTCGATCTGTTTCCATCCGCGCGGACCGGCGTACGCTGCAAATAATGACAGATCGCGAGTGTAAGCCTTGATGGTGTGCGGCGAAGCGTTTCGCTCACCAAGATGACGCAGAAAGTCGGCGACGGCTTTGCCGGCAGTGGTCTTGGCCCGCTCTGTTGCAATCACTGAAGTCACGAATTTCTCGCCTTCGCTCTGGGATGATGTTTCTGATAGACCGTTCTTAGCCGGTCGAGCGCCAGATGGGTATAGACCTGCGTAGTCGAGATATCTGCGTGACCGAGAATCGTCTGAACCGTGCGCAGGTCGGCGCCGTTTTCAACCATATGCGTGGCGCAGGAGTGACGCAGCATGTGCGGGGAAGCGGCGCGCCCGGAAGTGGCTGAGGCAGCGCGCACCATCTGCCATACCCGTTGACGGGTAAGAATGCGGCCGCCACGCGCGATGAAAAGCAGAGGTGAATTCCTGGCAGAGGCGGCGCTGCTGATCGCAGTTGTACCTCTCTTCCCGGCCGCGAGCACAGGGCGTGACTGCGTAAGATACGTGGCGAGCGACTGCTGCGCCGATTTTCCTAATGGGACCACGCGTTCCTTGTCACCCTTTCCGCGCACGAGCATGTAGCCTGCGTCGAGTTTCAAATCTTCGAGTTTCGCATTGACGAGTTCCGATACCCGCAGCGCACCCGCGTAGAAGACTTCCAACATGGCCTGATCGCGAGCCACGAGCGCCGCTGAATCTTTGGTGTGGCGCGCCGAGCCGCCGGCCTGCAAAGTGAGCGGCCCCGCAAGCGTGGCTTCCATCTCATCGCGAGCCAATGCCTTTGGAAGGACTTTCCATTGTTTCGGCGATTCGATGTTCAGGGTCGGGTCGTGATCGATTTTCTTATCCAGCAGCAGGTAGCGATAGAGATGCCGAAGGGCCGACAGCTTTCGTCCCACGCTGCGGCCGTCCACCTGATGGGAAAAAAGTTGTTGCAGAAACTCGCGAACTTCGATGCGCCGCGCAGTGAGTAGGTCGCGCTTCCGTTTCTCGAGAAACTCCGAGAACTGGCAGATGTCGGTGGTATAGGCCGTGATCGAAAGCGGCGCCAATCCCTTCTCGATTCGCAGGTAGTCGAGAAAGGCGGAAAGCACGCGCGAGTTGGCTGTCAAAGCCATGACGACGGGATAAGTAGTATGCGCGTTATCAGACACTGGAGGTAGTAATGAGACAGATGCCCAGGGGCTCAGAATAGGTTCGGAATGATGCACGCAACGAAGAGTGCTCGCTAAGTCTGTGTCACACCACGCAGCAAGTCAACCGCGTACAGCGCACCTTCGGGCGTCTCCTCGTGCTTGAAGTACGCAAACACATTACGTCCCGCGGCCATATGCTCGCCAATCCGCGCGACCATAGCTCGCCGCTCTTCGTCCGTGTAACTGGGTTTGCGGAACCGGTAGTAAACAAATGGCCCGGTGACGATGTCTGGCGTGGTACGTTCTTCCGTTTCTGCCACGCACAAGGCGGTCCCGCGCGACTTAAGCGCTTCCCACGTCGAATCGGCGAACCAGGAGTCGTGACGGAATTCGAAAGCGGCGGGCAGGGTGCGCGGAAGAAGCGCAAGAAAATCGTTAAGCAGGCCTACATCTTGTTTTAGATTCGGCGGCAACTGGAACAGCACGGGTCCGAGCTTGCCGGCGGCTGCGAGCGGCTCGATGGTCGCCAAAAAGCGCGGAACAAAATCTTCGGTTCCCTTCAACCGCTTAATATGCGTGATGACCTGATGCGCTTTAACTCCAAGGCGAAAGGTCGCGGGCGTTTGTTCAATCCAATTCTGTATCGTGGATTCTTTCACCAGTTGGCGAAAAGTAAAATTCACCTCGACGGTATTGAGCTGGGTAGCGTAGTGGCTTAGAAATTTCTTCTGCGCGAGCTTGTCGGGATAGAAGTCGGGCTTCCAGCTCGGGTAGGCCCATCCAGAAGTTCCCACGAATAGTTGTGACATGGTGAGGTCTCGCGCAAACTGCAGCGGTCGGGATTATATCCTGCGTTTAGCCTTGCGAGCAGGCGGCTTGCGGGCTGCCGGCTGGTTGGTTATTTTCTTCGCGGCACGGCGAGGACGCGTGGGTTCCTCCTCCGCTTGGGCGGCGATCGATACCATTTCCTCCGGCTCTGCTGCAGAAGAAACCATGAGCGGCTTAAGGTCCGGCAAGCGCTGTTTCAATTTGAGCAAGGGCGCGAACAAGTCGCCCTTCTTCTCCACACGCGCGACTGTCTGGGACGCTTCGAAGACCAGTAAGTTCGCATCCTTCTTCTTGAGACATTGTCCCACTTCTTCCCAAGTCACGGGCGTCGAAACGGTAGGACGCTCCCGCGCCCGCAGCGAATACACGGCGACGGTAGTTTTGTGTTCGTCGTTTTGGCTCCAGTCGACAAAAACTTTTCCGGTTCGAAGCGTCTTCTTCATGTCCGACACAACCATGTCCCGATGTTCTTGTTCAAGCAACTGTGCCAGGGCACGTGCAAAAGTTTTTGTGAACTCATACTTGGTTGGAGTGTTGAGCGGGACATAAATCTGCAGACCCTTCGAGCCCGAGGTTTTCGGAAAGCTTTGAAGTTTAAAGTGATCAAAGATTTCGCGCAGCCACAGACCAACCTGGCAGCATTGCACGATGTTTGCCGGCGGCCCGGGATCGAGATCGAAGACCATCATAGTGGGACAGGTAATATCTTTTGCCAAAGCAAGCGATGGATGCAGTTCGATCGCTGCCAGGTTCGCCAGCCACACCAGCGTAGACAGGTCATCGGCGAGAATGTAGTGCACCATGCGGTGGTTGCCTTCGCTCCAGATGGGGGCAGTCTTCACCCAATCGGGACGGTGCTGCGGCGCGTTCTTCTCGTAGAAAAATTCCTCGTCCACGCCATTGGGATAGCGCTTGCGCGTCAGAGGACGTCCCGCCAAGTGCGGCAGCATTGCTGGTGCAATACGAACGTAGAAGTCGATGACTTGCTGCTTGGTAAATCCCGTGGCTGGATAAAGGACTTTCTCCAGATTCGACAGCTTAAGCTGCTTGCCTTGAATTTCGATCGTCGAATCCATCGTGCGTACGCTCTCCAGGAGGTATTGTGCATGAAACCGTCTCCCACACCAAATACGGCCCTATCCCTAGGTTCCCCTTTGGATAAGTGCAGACGGGAGTTTGACAACCTCCCGTGCCCCCACGTAATTTCAAACTTCTACCCTGCCCGGTCGTCTAAACATGGCTGTTCGCACATTTCGGCCCACAAAGCTCGAGCTATTCGGAGGTCCGATGAAACACCGCATACTTAAGTCCCTTGCACTAATCGCGCTGCTTGCTTCCATTGCCGCGGCTCAGGATGTCGCTTCCTTTGAAAAGCGGATCACGGTAAAGAAGCTGGCTAACGGCCTCACCATTCTTATTTGCGAGCGGCCTGAGGCTCCGGTGTTCTCCTTCTTTACGCTGGTCGATGCTGGCTCCGTCCAGGATCCCATGGGCAAGACCGGCCTGGCGCACATGTTCGAGCACATGGCATTCAAGGGCACCGACACGATCGGAACCAAGGACTACTCCGCCGAGAAGCCCGCGCTCGAAAAAGTCGAGACCACCTATGCGGCCTATCTCAGGGAACGCGACAAAACCGTAGGCCGCGACGAGGCCAAACTGAAACAACTGGAGAAAGCCTGGAAAGATGCGATTGCCGAGGCCGACAAATACGTCGTTCCCAACCAGTTCGGCAAAATTATCGAACAGAGCGGCGGCCAGGATCTGAACGCGTCCACGGATTACGACGAGACTGAATACCATTACTCGCTGCCCACCAACCGGCTGGAGTTGTGGGCGTATCTGGAATCGGAGCGGTTCCTTCACCCGGTTATGCGCGAGTTCTACAAGGAGCGCAATGTAGTGATTGAAGAGCGCAGGATGCGAACCGACAGCAATCCAATTGGCCGCCTGCTGGAGCAGTTCGGCGCATCCGCGTTCGAAGCCCATCCTTACCACCGCCCTACAGTCGGATGGATGTCCGATCTAAACTCTTTTTCGGCCACTGACGCAAAGAAGTTCTTTGACGAATACTACGTCCCGGCGAATATGGTCGTCGCGGTGGCTGGGGATGTGAAGGCTGCGGACGTGCTGCCGATTCTGGAGAAATATTTCGGACGCTTGCCCCCAAGTGAGAAGCCCGACGAAACTACCACAAAAGAGCCTTCGCAGAATTCCGAACGCAAAGTGGTACTGAAAGATAAATCGCAGCCGCTTTATCTCGAAGGCTATCACCGCCCCGATTACATGTCGAAAGACGATGCGGTGTATGACGCGATCACGGATCTTATGTCGGAAGGCCGCACCTCCCGTCTTTACCGGGCACTGGTGCGCGATAAAAAGATTGCAGCGTTCTCCGCCGGATTCAGCGGCTTGCCCGGCATCAAGTACCCCCACCTGTTCGCCTTCTATGCTTTCCCGTTGCCGGGACACGCACCGCAGGAAGTAGCCGACGCGATCCACGTCGAAATCGAGCGCCTGAAAAAAGAAGACATCAGCGATGAAGAGTTGAAGATGATCAAGACCCGCGCTAAAGCGAACCTCATCCGGGGCTTGGCGGAGAACGAGGGATTAGCAAACCAGCTCGCCACCTACCAGACTCGCTACGGGGACTGGCGGGAATTATTCCGTTCCGTTGATCGCATCGATCGCGTGACCAAAGCAGATATTCGTCGCGTGGCCAATGAAACTTTCAACGATACCAATCGCACCGTGGGAATAATCGAAAACGTGCCGGGCGGTGGTGAAGGCGGGGAGCAAGCTCCTGCCGAACGAAGTTCCTCCGATGAGGGTTCGCCGGATCAGGGAGGTTCGCGATGAAAAGGTGCGCGATGAATTTGAACTTGAAGCGGGTTGCTTTTTCGTTGATCTTCGCCGCGGCCGCAATTGTCGCGATGGTCCCACCAGCGACGGCTCAGACCACGGACTGGCGCCAGATCGCGGTACCGCCTCTCCCTGTATTCAAGCCGCAGCAGCCGAAGCGGATTCAGCTCTCGAACGGCCTGGTGATCTTTCTTCAGGAGGATCATGAATTGCCGTTGATCAACGCTTCCGCGCGCATCCGCGGCGGCTCACATAATGAACCCGCGGCCAAAGTTGGACTCGCCGATATCTATGGCGAAGTCTGGCGCACGGGTGGCACTAAAACCAAAACCGGCGATCAACTGGATGATTTTCTGGAAGTCCGCGCAGCCAAAGTTGAAACCAGCGGCGGCCCGGATTCCACCAATATCGGATTGAACTGCCTGAAGGGTGACTTCGACGACGTCTTCAAAGTGTTCGCAGATCTGCTGCAGAATCCTGAATTCCGCGCCGACAAGCTTGATCTCGCGCAGAAGCAGGCCTACGACAGCATCTCGCGGCGCAACGACGACATCAGCGCAATCGCCCATCGCGAAGCCGCCAAACTGGCTTACGGGAAAGATAATCCTTACGCACGTGAGCCTGAATATTCAACAATCGCCGCCATCACCCGCCAGGATCTGCTTGACTGGCATAAAACCTATGTTCACCCGAACCAGATGATTCTTGGCCTCAGCGGTGACTTCGATGCGAAGGCCATGGAAGCCAAACTGCGCGCCGTGTTTGAATCCTGGCCGAAAGGTGGTGAACTGCCCAAAGATGACGTTCAATATCATCCCGCCCCACCCGGCTACTATCTGATCTCGAAAGAAGATGTGAATCAGAGCAGCATTCATATGGTGGGACTCGGCACTACCCGCAACAATCCTGACTATTACGCCATTTCTGTTTTCAATGAATCGTTTGGCGGCGGGTTCTCCTCGCGGCTGTTCAACGACATCCGCACGAAACGCGGCCTCGCGTATAACGTCGGGGGCGGCGTCGGAACTAACTTCGGACACCCCGGGATTCTGCAATTTGTTCTCGGCACGAAAAGTCAAAGCACGGTCGAATCGATTCAGGCCCTCGATGAGGACATCGCCAATCTTTCTAAGCAATCCATCACGGACGACGAGATCAAGCAGGCTAAAGACGCCATCCTGAATGCCTTCATTTTCCGTCTCGATTCTCCGGACAAAGTGCTTGCCGAACGCGTGACCTACGAATTTTATGGATATCCCTCGGACTGGCTCGACAAATTCCCGGCCGAAATCCAGAAGGTAACAGCGGTCGACGTGAACCGCGTCGCTACGAAATACGTCCATCGCGATCAGTTCGCAGTGCTGGTGGTCGGCAACACGAAAGAATTCGACAAGCCGCTGTCCTCACTGGGGCCAGTAAAGGAAATCGATATCAGCATTCCGCCTCCCCCAGCAGCCAAAGAAGAAAAGAGCGAGAAGCCAACGGCCTCTAATGAGGAAGGCAAAGCTCTGGCGGCGAAAGTTGTTGCTGCCATGGGTGGCGAGCGCAAACTCGCCAGCATCAAGGCAGTGAAGGCGCAACTGACGTTGACGCAGAAGACTCCGCAGGGCGACTTCCCCATGCACATGGAGACCACCATTGTCTTTCCGGATCATCTGCACGCGGTAATGGATACTCCGAACGGCACCATGAATATTGTGGTGACTCCGAAGGCGGCCTTCATGGCGATGCCAGGCTCAGGCACGCGCGACCTGCCTGCTTCCCAAAAGGCGGAGACTTTGGAACAGATCAAGCGCGATCCCATTTTCATCGCCGCACATTCGAAAGATCCGAATGTGTTTCTCAGAGCTGCGGGCACCGAGAAAGTTGGGGACATCGAGACTCGCATCGTCGACGTGAATGCCGACGGAGCGTTGATCCGTTGGTTCGTTGACCCACAAAGCGGGCACATCTTGAAAGAGACTTACGGCACGCTGAGCCCAAGCGGACCGGTCCAGGGTGAAACCGACATGGACAATTGGAAAGCAGTTGATGGTCTGAACGTTCCATTTATGCGCCGCAACAAGCAGAACGGTCAGGATACAAGCACCGCCGAATACAGCGCCCTCGAGCTTAATCCCACGGTGGATGCGAAATTGTTCGAGAAACCGGCAGCGAAACCGGAAGCTGGCAAGTAAGTTCCTAAGGGGTAGGGTGGCCTACGCAGATTTTGCGACCGGAAACATTAACGGTATGTGACTGCTTGATGACAGCCGCGTAAAATCTTTTTAACATTCACGTCGTTGTTGACGAAGGAAGTTGAATTTATTCTTTTGGGGGCGGCTTTTTTATCGACGTTTTATCCGCTGATTATGCGGGTTTGCGCAGTTCTACGTAACCATGGCAGATAATAAATTGATGTTTCCCGTTTCAGGACCTCGGGGGAACTAAATCTCCCGACATCTTGCCTGAAATTTAGAAATCCGCTATTAGTCGATTTCTCGCGACACATTCTGGTCGACTCATCGTTTGGTTCTTCCCCCGAATCGAAGCGGTGAAAGTGTGAGTCTGCGGGTGTAAGAGTTCCACCATCCCACACATCTAAGAGGAAATCTGAATGCGAACGCCCAGGAACCAGTCTGCCACCTCCACTCTATTATCCATGGTTCTTGCCTGTGCAATGTTAACTTGCGCATCGCCGGCCGCTTCGGCGCAGAGCGTTCCGCTGGCGCAGCACGTAGTGTTGGTGGTGGAGGAGAATACTTCGTTCAGCACTGTATTTCCGAATGGGATGAACTGGCTGGTGAGCGAGGGAAAGAAGTATGGCTATGCCAACAACTACTATTCCGACGTGGGCGGGTCATTGCTCGACTATTTGTATTTGGCTTCGGGAAGTTGCGAATCGGATTATCAATGCGGGGGGGCGCCGGTGTGTAGCGTGCCTTCGGGTGGCCATAATTTTAATTGCAACGGCAATGTCTGCAACACCATGAAAAGTTGCGCGGCCTCATCGGTCAAAGATCCGATCACAGATGAAAATATATTTCACTTAATGAACAACCAGCCGCTGTCTTGGAAGGTGTACGTACAAAACTATCTCAATGCCGGGGGAACGGTTAATGTTCCGGACTTCACATCGGCGGACCAGCCACCGTTTACGAACTACTATGCGCGCCACAACGCCGCGGTGTGGTACGAGGAAATCTTAAGCAACGTGCTGGGGTCACAGGGAAATATTGTGGACTTTGAGCAATTCGGCATTGATGTAGCGAATGGAACTCTGCCCCGGTTTGCCATTATTGCTCCGGACGGATGCTGGGATCTACACGACAGCTGCTCTTCGCTGGCGAACGCTGACAACTTTCTAAATAACAATCTGGTTCCGATGCTCAACCTGGCAGATTTCAAATCCGGTGGAAGTGGACTTTTGATCGTCACCTTCGATAATGCTAACGGCGACGGCGAGGGAAAGGTTTACACCGCCCTTATGGGGCCGAACGTAAAGTCAGGTTACGTTTCCAATGTCCCGTACAAACACGAGAACACGTTGCGGACGATGTTGGATGCGCTGGGGATTGAGACTTATCCAGGATGGTCGGCTACCGCCCTCGATATGTCGGATTTTTTTCGTTCCAACGCGGGAAGCGTAGTCATCAATTCTCCCGCAAATAATTCCGCGCAGGGGCCGTCAGTACACATAGATGCGAGCGCGTCGGAGCTAGGATCGCTCGTGGACCACATGGAAGTGTGGGACACGTTCAACGGAAAGGCGACCAAGCTGGGAAACGTTTTCAGCAAAACGATTGATCAGTCATTTACGGTGACCGGGAATGGCGCACATCAAATGACAGTGGAGGATGTTGGCGGCGCGCCCAATTATCCGGTTCTGCACTATGAGATTACGAACTATACCGTGTCTTCGGGCTACGGGGTTTTTGTAAGTAGCCCAGCGAATAACTCCACGCAATCGCGGATTGTGCCTATCGGCGCGTTCGCCGTCGAGGCAGGCGCACCGGCGTCAAGCTCGGGAATCGATCACCTCGAAGTGTGGAATGGCAGCACTAAGTTAGGAGATTCGCCGAAGGGGACGGCCATCAGCCAATGGTACGAATTTGCTCCTGGCAAATACACCGTAACGGTCGAGGATGTTAGCGGAGCCGGAGAAGTCCTCCATAGCAGTACGGTCACCTTCACGGTGTCTTCCGATCTGGGAGTTTATGTCAACTCGCCGGCGAATAATTCGACTTGGCCGACGACCACGGTCCCGATTAACGCTTACGCGTACGAACAAAATGGCGCGAAAACTCCGCTGGTTTATCAGCTTCAGGTTTGGGATAACACTCACGGGGTGAAACTGGGAGAGTCCGTCACCGGGGTGGGAATGAATAGCGTATTTATGAATCAAAATGTGAAGTTGCCGGGGGCGGGAACGTACCAGCTTGCGATTGAGGATATTGATCCGAATAACGGATACAAGGGAATTCACACGACGTATGTGAACGTTACCGTTAAGTAGAGGGTTGGTTTCTCCTTTCTCGGAGAGAGCGGTCGTGCTTCGCCCGAGCGGACAGCCGGGGGCGGCCGCGGCTGTCCCAACATGGTTATGCCCAAGGCTATAACGAGCGAGAAATATGTTGACCTCTCTCGGGTTTGCGAGTACAGTATGTTGTTCCACGGACATCTGATTTCCAGGTCTGCTCTGAAGCATTCCCGGCCTTGAGCCCAAACCAGGAAAAACAAGCATCTTCGGAGTCCGGGCGCGCATCTATTGTGGGTAGGAATTGCGCTAAATCCTTAATAACCTTAGTAGAATCAATAACTTAGTATTTTGGCAAGGATTCTAGCCGATATCCAGGGAACAAAGGGCGATGAAATGCCCATACCTATTTATAAGGAAGGAGCAAACAGACATGCGTTCTGATCGTGTGTTTGACGCTTTACAGACATTGCGCAATCGTTATATGTTATGCCAGCTCGCCTCCAAGGCCACGCGGAAGTTCCATCGGCCCAGCACCAGAATCCAGGAAACAATGAACGGTGTATTGGACCGGATCGCAGGCGCGGAGCGGCAGGATGTTCTGTCGGAGCCGGAAAATTTTGCTGAGGCACAACGGCGGGCTGCTTAAGGCAGCCCTGTCCGCCCGCCTCCAGGTGTTTTGTCTTCCCTGAATACCCTCCTTTGAAAATCTCCCGCAGACACTAACGAAAAATTTTTAGTGCACGGGTTTAGGTGAATCATGACCATTGCTGAACTGAAAGAAAAGAACATCACCGAGCTGACCAAGATCGCAAGGACCTTGGAGCTGCCCGGTGCCAGCGGACTGCGCAAGCAGGATCTCATCTTCAAAATCCTGCAGGCGCAGAGCGAAAAAGAAGGCCACATTTTCGCCGAGGGCGTGCTGGAAATCCTGCCTGACGGCTACGGCTTTCTGCGGTCGCCGGACTACAACTATTTGCCGGGGCCGGATGACATTTACGTGTCGCCGTCGCAGATCCGCAAATTCGATTTGAAAACCGGCGATACGATTAGCGGGCAGGTGCGGCCTCCGCATGAAGGCGAGAAGTATTTTGCGCTGGTGAAGATTGAGGCGGTGAACTTTGAGTCGCCCGACGAAGCGCGCAACAAAATTCTGTTCGACAATTTGACGCCGCTGTATCCGCAGGAGCGGCTAAAGCTGGAAACCACGCGCGAGAACGCCAGCGCGCGCGTCATGGATTTGTTGACGCCGCTTGGCAAGGGGCAGCGCGGGCTGATTGTTTCTCCGCCGCGCGCCGGCAAGACGATGCTCTTGCAAAACGTGGCGAATTCGATCACCACGAACCATCCCGAAGTGGTGCTGATGGTGCTGCTGATCGACGAGCGTCCGGAAGAAGTAACGGACATGCAGCGGTCGGTAAAGGGTGAGGTCATTTCTTCGACCTTTGACGAACCTGCGGCGCGGCACGTTCAGGTCGCGGAAATGGTGATCGAGAAAGCGAAGCGTTTGGTGGAACACAAGCGCGATGTGGTGATCCTGCTGGATTCGATTACACGACTGGCGCGTGCTTACAACACGATCGTTCCGCCGTCAGGCAAAGTGCTCTCGGGCGGCGTGGATTCGAATGCATTGCAGCGGCCGAAGCGCTTCTTTGGCTCGGCGCGAAATATTGAAGAAGGCGGGTCTTTAACAATAATTGCAACTGCCCTGATTGACACCGGATCGCGCATGGATGACGTGATCTTTGAAGAATTCAAGGGCACCGGCAACTCGGAAATTATTCTCGAGCGCAAGCTGGTGGATAAGCGCGTGTTCCCGGCCATCGACATTCAACGATCAGGTACGCGTAAGGAAGAGTTGCTGATTCCGCGCGAGGACTTGTCGCGAATCTGGGTGCTGCGGAAGGTTCTGAATCCGCTGTCTCCGGTGGAAGCGATGGAGTTGCTGATCGACAAGTTGAGCAAGACCAAAGCGAATGGCGAGTTCTTGTCGAACATGAGCGCGCTGTAAACAATCGCAACAAGATATTTAGGTGGCCAGCTCCCGCGGGAGCTGGCTTTTTTTGTCCAGTTCTAGCCTGTGTATTTTCCCTCAGTGACTGCGCCGAAAGTGGCATACTTTAGGCTGGGCAGGAAGTTTCACGCCCACCTCGAGGACAGCGTGCGATCCATACGAATAGTTTCGACACTTTCAGTTTGTCTTCTACTTGTGTTTTCTGGCAGCGCTCTAAGCCAAGCTACCAGAGCAGGCGCTCCTCCGATGAGAACCGATCCCCTCACCGCGCCGGGCGATACGGATGAGGCCCAGCGCCGTTTGGTTCGCGAAATGGCCAAGAAAGCGAATCTGGAGCGGCAGGCTCAGCTTAAGAATGACACCGATAAGTTGCTTAAGCTGTCTCAGGAACTGAAAGACTATGTAGATAAGTCAAATGAGAACATGCTGTCGCTCAATGTGCTGAAGAAGGCAGAAGAAATTGAGAAACTGGCGCGCAGCGTTAAGGATAAGATGAAGGGGCCGAATTAGAGTGGATGATCCGCAGAGGCGCACAGGTAGGCAGTTTCTAATAAGACTGTGGGATCGAAAAATGTAAACGCCATCCGGGCAGGAATCCGGATGGCGTTTTAGTTGGCGGCGCGGCTTGAAGCCGCACCCTTTCAAAAAAGAGCTACGCTTTATCGCTTCGGATTCGCATGCTGTAGAACGAGCGGTACACGAATATGAAAGAGACGACGAAGAAGGCCAGTGCCAAAACGTTGGTGATGGTTGAGCCTTGATCGCGGGTCAGAGTGACGGCTAACTCTACGGCAAGCAAGCCGAACAACGTAGTGAATTTGATGACCGGATTCAGGGCCACGGAGGAAGTGTCCTTGAAGGGGTCGCCAACGGTGTCCCCGATGACGGTGGCGTCGTGCAGGGGAGTTCCCTTCTGCTTCATTTCGACTTCGACGATTTTTTTGGCATTGTCCCAGGCGGCGCCGGCATTGGCCATGAAGATTGCCTGGTAGAGGCCGAAGATGGCAATCGAGATCAAGTAGCCGACGAAGAAGAATGGTTCGACGAAGGCGAAGGCCAGGGTTCCGAAAAATACAGCGATGAAGATGTTCAACATTCCCTTCTGCGCATACTTGGTGCAGATCTCGACCACCTTCTTGCTATCTGCGACCGAGGCCTTCACCACACCTTCGAGCTTGATGTTGGCTTTGATGAACTCAACCGCGCGGTAAGCGCCGGTGGTGACGGCTTGCGTGGATGCGCCGGTGAACCAGTAAATCATGGCGCCGCCGGTGATCAGCCCGAGGAAGAATGGGGCGTGCAGCAGCGAGAGCTTGTCCACGTTTTCGGTGAGGCCGTTGGTGAGCGCCATGATGATGGAGAAGATCATGGTGGTGGCGCCGACTACGGCGGTGCCGATGAGCACGGGTTTCGCAGTGGCTTTGAAGGTGTTGCCCGCGCCGTCGTTGGCTTCGAGCAAGTGTTTAGCGCGCTCGAAGTTTATGGAATAGTTGAAATCTTTCTTGAGCTCCGCTTCGATGTTTGGCACCTGCTCGATCAGAGAAAGTTCGTAAACGGATTGAGCGTTATCGGTGACCGGGCCGTAGGAATCGACGGCGATGGTGACGGGGCCCATGCCAAGGAATCCGAAGGCGACGAGGCCGAAGGCGAAGACGGCGGGAGCGAGCATGGTGGCGGCACCGGCTAATCCCATGGTGCTGAAGTAATAGGCGATCGACATGAGCAGGACCATCGACAGGCCGAGATAGTAGCCGGAGAAGTTGCCGGCAACAAAGCCGCTGAGGATGCCGAGTGACGCTCCGCCTTCTTCGGCGGAGGTGACAACTTCTTTGACGTGGCGAGATTCGGTGGAGGTGAAGGATTTCACCAGCTCGGGGATGAGCGCTCCGGCGAGAGTTCCGCAGGAGATGATGACGGCCAGCTTCCACCATTGGGTGGTGTCGCCCCCGAGGTCGGGAATGATGAAGTAGGAGACGAAGAAGGTGAGGGCGATGGAGACGATCGAGGTAAGCCAGACCAGGGTGGTCAGCGGAGTCTCGAAATTCATTTCGTCGGCGTTGCCGAAGCGGGCCTTGGCGATGGCGGCGTTGATGAAATAAGAAAGAGAGCTGGCGATCAACATCATGACGCGCATGACGAAGATCCAGACCAGCAGTTGCACTTGCACGTCGGTGCGTTTCACACCCAGAAGGATAAAGGTGATGAGGGCGACGCCGGTGACGCCGTAGGTTTCGAAGCCGTCGGCTGAGGGGCCGACGGAGTCGCCAGCATTGTCGCCGGTGCAATCGGCGATGACGCCGGGATTGCGAGCGTCATCTTCTTTAATTTTGAAAACGATCTTCATCAGGTCGGAGCCGATGTCGGCGATCTTGGTGAAGATGCCGCCAGCGATACGGAGAGCGGCCGCGCCGAGAGATTCGCCGATAGCGAATCCGATGAAGCAGGGGCCGGCGTAGTCACCGGGGACGAAGAGAAGGATGATGAGCATGATCAAGAGTTCGACGCTGATAAGCATCATGCCAATGCTCATACCGGCTTCGAGCGGAATCTGATAAACGGGAAACGGTTTGCCCGGGAGCGAGGCGAACGCGGTGCGCGAGTTGGCGAAGGTGTTCACGCGAATGCCGAACCAGGCCACGCCGTAGCTGCCGGCGATGCCGACCAGGCTGAAGCCGAGAATGATGACGACGCGCATGGCTTCCATGTGTTCGAGCAGGCCGAAGTAAAGCAGGATGATGACGGCGATGAAGGCCCACAAGAGAAGGATGAAGCGGCCTTGCGTGACCAGGTAGGTTTTGCAGGTCTCGTAAATCAGTTCGGAGATTTCGCGCATGGAGCGATGTACCGGCAGATTTTTGAGGCGCATGTAGATGACCATGCCGAAGCCGAGTCCGAAGATGCAGAACAGAATGCCGATCATCAAGAGGCGGTGACCGTCGATGGCGCCGTTGAGGAATGTGACTTGCGAAAGATCAGGAAGCTTCAGGGCGGCTTCGCCGCCGGCTTCAGGAGCAGGTTGGGCAAGAGCAGTCGCGGCGCCGACGGTAAGCAGGGTGGCCAGGGCCAAAGATTTTTTCAGGAAAGCGGAAACCACGCGTCGTCCTCGGAACGCAGCGGTGGCGAGGCAGGTGCGCATAATGAGTCCTCCAATAGGTCGGTTTCAGGAATATACAAACGTGTTTAGGTACAGCCTTCCGACAAAACATCTCGCGTCCGAGCACGCCTGTGCAGCTTACGCCAGAAAAGATCGCCGGAATTCCGAACACGCTTCCACCGCAAAACCTACAACGGAGTGTTGAGCTTGGCCGCGTCGGATTTTGCAGCTGACCGAATCGGAGGGATTATAGCGCTGCTCCGAAAAGAACCAGTGCAAAACTCGCATTTATAACACGTTGGTAGGACAGGGTCAATCGGACGGTGGTGGGGATCGGCCAAGGCTTAGGGTAGCCTTCGCCGCAGGAGAAGGCAGTCGAGCTTCGCTCGACTGGGCAACCTGGGGCGGCTGTCCCCACATGTTCATCTTGGAGGCTATTTTTGATTCTTCGATTTGCTACTTCAGGTGTTCGACGAGGAACAGGTCGGAGAGGTTGCGGGTGTATCCGAATACATAGTGCTGTTCGTCGGCGGAGATTAGCGGACACGCTGCTCCGACCACGCCGGCGGTGTCGGCGGGGCTGAAAGTTTTCCACGGAGTCCGGGTTCCGGTTTGCAGATCTACCTGTGTAACAGGACACGAAGTCTCACCGCGGGCGCCGAGCAGTAGGGTCTGGCCGTTCTTGGTCCAGCGGAGAAGTTGATCGCCGGGTCGTGAACCCGGGACCAACTGCGGGTCTCCTCCCTCGACCGGCAATAAGGCGATACCGTCACTGCTGACGGCGGCGACGCGTTTGCCGTCAGGCGACAGGGAGTGGGGACGCAAGCTGAATCCTTCGCGGGTGATGGGGTGAGGCTGATCTCCCTCCAGATTCATGACATAGATGCGGGAAGCGTGACCGGCTTCGTGACCGTCGAATAAGAGGCGCTTGGAGTCCGGAAAGAATTGGCCGAAACGGGGGACGATAGTTCCCGTGGGCAGTGCGCGTTGCTGTCCGACGCCGGTGGGAAGTAGTACGAAGTCGGGAGCGGACAAATTTTGGCGCAACACCAGTGCCCACTTGCCATCGGGAGAAAGCGCGCGCGCTGTGCCCTGACCCAAACGCACGGCCGAATTGCCAGTGCTCTCACGCACGAACACGGCGTAGTCGCCACCTCCGGCTTCGCCGGCTTCAGTAAAAAGGAAAACTTTGCCATCCTCGGAAAGAGCAGAGGGCACAGTCCAATCCTGCCAGCTCAAGTCACGCTCTTTGGTTTCACCGGGAAGTAGCCCGACCGCGCCGGCGCGCAGTGCGTCCCGTGAAATCAGAGCGCGGCCGCCGGCGCTGGTGTCGTGCAGGGTGAGCGTGCCGGGTGCGGTGAGCAGTTCACGGACTTTTCCGGAAGGCGTAACGCCCCGCAAGGAGCGGCTGAATCCGGTAGAGGTAGCGGTAAACCAGATCTCGTCCGCCAATGGCGACCAGGCCAATCCGAGTGCGCTAGCCCAACGCTCAGTGAGGTCAGACTTTTTCCCCTTAAGATCGATTACGCTGACGGTGCCACCGTCATCCCCTAAGAGGGGATGGTCAATAAAGGCTATTCGGTCACCCGCTGGGGAAAAGCGAATGTCGGTGATCCAGCCAGCGGTTTCATACAGAACTTTGCCAATAGGATATTCCAGGTGGCTCTTGCCGCCGCCGGTGTGGACAACGGCGAGAGCGGTGCCGTCGGGAGTCCAGGCCGCGTCCTCAACATTGTCGAGGAGATCTCGAGGAGCGTCGGCGCCAATGGAAAGTTGGGCCAGAGTTCCGACATAAGTGAAGGCATTATCTGCGACACGGAAGCGGCGCAGCACTGCCATTTGGCCGCCCGAAGAAACTCCCAGCACCACGGTGTTCGTCAGCCCAAGATCTCGGGATTCAGTCGAGTTTGGAGAACTGATGAAGACCGATTGCGGGCTGCCTTCCCATGAAGCGCTGTAGATGGCAGACCGCGGGTCAGGAGCGAAGCGCGCGGCAGTGAGAGCGCCACGGCGGAAAGTGAGTTCGTTAAAAGTGGGAACCGGTCCGCCAGCGGCGCGCTTGCCTACAAACGATCCTGCGACAGCACCGGCGAACAACATTAATAAAGCAATCGCTGCCAGCAACGGGATGCTGGTATGTGTCGGAGATTTTGTGGTGGGTTGCGCAGCTGGAGCAGGGGCTGAAGGTGACGATGCGACGGACTCCTGCGCCGCGGCCATTTGACGCGAGGAAGGATGCCAATCGCGGAGCAGGCGCTTGAGGTCGGCGCGCATTTCGGCAGCGCTCTGATAGCGAAGATCGCGATCCTTCTCCAGAGCTTTATTGACGATGCGCTCGAGTTCCGGCGGCAGGTCTGGGTTCAAGCGAACCGGCGCGGTGGGCAGCTTATTCAAAATCGCGTTAAAGATTGCAGCGGAGGTGCTTCCCTCGAACGGCAAGCGGCTCGTGGACATCTCATAGAGCACCACGCCGAAGGAAAAGAGATCAGTGCGCGCGTCGAGATCCTCCCCGAGCGCCTGTTCGGGACTCATGTAGGCCACGGTTCCAATCGCAGAGCCGGGCGAAGTGAGCTGCTCGGGGCTTACTCCGACGGTCGGGCCGACGGTCACTCCCGTGTCCTGCCTGTGTTCGGAGATGACTTTGGCGAGGCCGAAATCCAAAACCTTGGCATGGCCTCGCTCCGTCACAAATAAATTCGCCGGCTTGATGTCGCGATGGACGATTCCTTTGGAGTGAGCAGCATCGAGCGCGTCAGTGATTTCAATGGCTAGATTGAGCAACAGGCCGACTTCGAGGGGACGTTGTGTGATGCGGTGCTTCAGTGTGGCCCCGTCGAGGAACTCCATTGCGATGAAAGACTGGGCCTCGTGCTTGCCGATTTCGTAGATGGTGCAAATGTTGGGATGGTTCAGGGCAGAGGCGGCGCGGGCTTCGCGGCGAAAACGCTCCAGGGCTTGGCTGTCCTGGGCAAGGTCATCAGGCAGGAATTTTAGCGCGACGAAGCGGCCCAGTTGCGTGTCTTCCGCTTTGTAAACGACACCCATGCCTCCGCCGCCTAGTTTCTCGACAATACGGTAGTGAGAGATGGTTTGGTCCATCACGCGGTAACTCTTGGGGTCGAAATATAGTAGGGTCTGGCAGGGTGGAAGTCAAAGCATTCACGGTTGCACTGGAGCGAGCACCAATGCAGCGATTCTTCTGTGGAGTGCGGACAGATCGAGCCTGACGTCTCAGGTCCAGTAAGTGCGGTCGAGGGAGCGGTATTGAATCGCCTCTGCAATATGTTTGGGCTCGATGGCGGGGTTCTCGTCGATGTCGGCGATCGTGCGAGCAACTTTCAGGATGCGGTCATGCGCGCGCGCGCTGAGTCCCTGCTGGGTCATGGCGCGATCGAGTAAGCGTTCGCAATCGCCAGAGAGTTCGCAGAACATGCGGATGTGGCGGGATGACATTTGCGCGTTGCAGTAAATTTTTTGCCGTGAAGAGGCGAAGCGTTCGAGTTGTTTCTGGCGAGTGCGAACCACTCGTTCGCGAATCTTCGAGGAGCTCTCGGGCTCCGCGGTAGAACGCATCTCTTTGAAATTTACCGCCGGAACATCGATGTGAATGTCGATGCGATCCATCAGCGGCCCAGAAATTTTCGAGATGTAGCGCTGGATCATGGGAGTGGAGCACCGGCACTCGCGGCTGCGATCGTTGCGGAAGCCGCAGGGACAGGGATTCATCGCGGCTGCCAGCATGAACCGTGCGGGAAATGTGAGAGCCATCGCGGCGCGGGCGATTGTGACCGAGCCATCTTCAAGCGGCTGCCGCAGGACTTCGAGAACGTTGCGAGGGAATTCCGGAAGTTCGTCGAGAAATAAGAGACCGTTGTGGGAGAGCGAGACTTCACCCGGACGCGGGATGACACCTCCGCCGATCAGGCCAGCGTCAGAGATCGTGTGATGCGGCGACCGGTAAGGGCGCTTGCCGACGAGCCCGCTACCGGCATCAAGAACTCCCGCAACGCTGTGGATCTTCGTAGTCTCCAACGCCTCTTCGAAAGTGAGCGGCGGCAGGATGGTGGGCATACGCTTGGCCAGCATGGTTTTGCCTGAACCGGGCGGGCCGATCATCAGAATGTTGTGGCCTCCGGCGCAGGCAATCTCGATGGCCCGCTTGGCGCTCTGCTGTCCGCGCACGTCTTTGAAATCGACAAAGAACTCTTGCGATTCGCGCAGAAGGGCGTCGCCATCGGCCTTCAACGGGGCGATTCCGTTGCCTGAGTTCACGAAGTGGATTACATCCAGGAGTGAGCGAACGGGGTAGACATCGACTCCGCCGACCATGGCGGCTTCCCGGGCGTTGGTCTCGGGGACGACGAGGCGGGAAATTTTGCGGCTGCGGGCTTCTAGGGCGATGGGCAGCGTACCGCGAATGCCGCGAACTCCTCCATCCAGAGACAGCTCTCCTACAAAGAGACAGTCGGGGATTTCCTTTTTGGTGAGGCCGCCGTAGGCGCCCACGATCCCAAGCGCCATCGGCAGATCGAATCCTGAGCCTTCCTTCTTTATATCCGCCGGGGCGAGATTAATGGTGATGTGTGTGGGCGGAATATCGTAGCCGCAGTTTTTCAATGCAGCGCGAACCCGGTCGCGGCTCTCGCGCACCGCGGCATCAGGCAAGCCAACGGTGTGGAAGTGGTCCTGGTCAGTCTTGATGCCGGAACAGTCGACTTCCACCTGAATAATGTTGGCGTCGATGCCGTAGACGGCCGCGCTGAGGGTCTTGTAGAGCATTGTGCTCCGGGCGACATCCTCCGTGCCGCAGCCGGCACACCAAGACCTGATCCGGAATGTGGCCACCTTACACTGTCTAGGTCTGTGAGGCTGTGACGGATGTCACAAGGTTTCCTGTGGATACTGAGGAAAACTCGCGGCAGTGATGCTTTCCTTCATTATCTAGCTGATCATAAAGGGATTAGTGAACAACACTCTGTAACAGCATTCCTGCCAACCATCGGTATAATTGCGATAACTTCAGTGATTAGCGGTCTGTCGTTCGCAGAACGCAAGACCGGATGACTTTATGATTGAGGAATCCCCCGGTACGCAGCGGCCATCCCGACCTGCCCAGAATTTTGACCGCGAAGAATCTCAGCTTTGGCGATGGATTCTCCTGTTCATGGTCCTGCTCGCGGCTGGCTTTGCCGCGCTCGCCTGGGAGCGCCTGGAAACCCTGCCCTACCATTTAGGGCCAGTGGCATTGGGAGTGTTGCTGTTATCAGTGCTGTTGGCCGTTTATGCGTATGGCAGACGTCGTGAAGTTGTCCAGCTTAAGACGTTGCTTCAGGATCTGCAGCAACATGTAGGAACTGCCCCGTCGGAGGACCAACTCGATCAGCTCAACGAAGTAATTTCGCGCTCGCAGCGCAGCTTCAAGGAGCTTATCGATTCTCTTGAGGATACCGCCTGCGCGGTATCTCTCGACGGCACTCTACGCACAGTGAACAAAAGTATCAGCGATCTCGCGGGGCTTCCCTACGCCGCGATTGTGGGGCGTAAATTTTTCGATCTTCTCGAAGAACCAACCCGCGAAACCGTGGAAAGTGGACTCTCACGATTTCTGGAGAAGCGGCATTGGTCGGGAACCGTGCGTGTGCGCTTTAAGAACGGTTCCCGCCCACTCTATTTCGATTGCGTTCTCAGTGCCATTGTAAAAGCTGGCGAAGTGGTGGGGGCGAGCGTACTGGGACGGGACATCACGGGACAGCACGAAAAAGAACTTCGCTTTACTGAACTCTTTGAGACTTTGCAGGAAGGCGCTTATTTCAGCACGCCCGAGGGCAGACTTCTCGATGCCAACCCGGCGCTGGTTCGCATTCTCGGTTATGCGACCAAAGAAGAGTTACTCGCGCTCGATGCGAGCCGACTGAACGTCGATTCCACGGAACCTCCGGTGCTGGGCCGCGCGCCGGAGGACGGCGGGGGAGTGCGGACACGAGAGATTATGCTCCGGAAAAAGGACGGAACTCCCGCGGTGTTCCTGGAGTCGTCACGCGCGGTTTGGGATGCTGCGGGAAAATTGATTCGCTTTCAAGGGACGCTGGTCGACGTTACTGAAAGACGCAAGCTCGAGCGGCAACTGCTGCAGCAGGAAGAATTCCGTCGCTGTCTGCTTGAGAGCTTTCCCGACCTTATTCTCGTGGTCGATTTGCAAGAACGCTACACCTTCGTGAGCGCCCGCGTGCGCGACCTGCTGGGATATGA
Organism: Acidobacteriota bacterium; assembly: GCA_013289765.1. Taxonomy (GTDB): domain Bacteria; phylum Acidobacteriota; class Terriglobia; order Terriglobales; family Acidobacteriaceae; genus Sulfotelmatobacter. The sequence continues at coordinate 212,180 of JABCZI010000007.1, read as the reverse complement.
ATCCGAGGACTTGTTGGACCGGGGAATTTCCGAAACCGAAGATCATTCGCCCGAATTGGCCGAACTGTATCACGATGTCGTTTCCAGCGACCGGACTTTTGGCGCCGCAGAATTCAGCGCCCGTCATCGCAACGGAAGCTGGCGCACGATGCGCGCATCCGCCAGCAAGCTTTTTGACGCCGATGCGAAGCTCGCCGGGGTCATCATTTCCGTACGCGATATTACGACGGAACGGAAACTGGAGCAGCAAATCGTTCAAAGCGAACGTTTGGCTGCGATGGGCGCGATGATTGGCGGCGTGGCCCATGAACTGAACAATCCGTTGACCAGCATTCTTGGAGTCAGCGAACTCTTGCAAGACAGCCAGACCACCGATGCCGCTCGCAAGCAAATTGGGATTCTGCAGCAGCAGGCACGACGGGCGGCCGAGATCGTTCACAACCTGACCTATTTTGCTACTCCGCCGACGCCAGGCAAGACTCCCGTAAATATAGCGGACATCGTTGAGCGGACCCTCAACCTGCACTCCTACTCTCTGCGCAAGAACAGCATCACGGTAGATTTTCTTCGCGAACCGAATCAGCCCATGGTGAAAGCGGATCCGCACCAGTTGATGCAGGTATTCCTGAATCTGATTCTGAACGCGGAACAAGCCATTCGCGAAATTCGCGACCGCGGTACGCTACGCATACGATTGGGAAATAGCGACAACGCAGTCTGGGCGAGCTTTCAAGACGACGGCCCCGGAATTCCGCCGGAAGTGTTGACCAGCATCTTCGATCCTTTCTACACCACCAAGCGGCCCGGGCGCGGAACCGGACTTGGCCTGAGCATCTGCAAGTCGGTGATGAAGGAACATAACGGGAGTGTTGAAGCTGCCAATGCGCCTGGAGGAGGCGCAGTGTTCACAGTCACGATGCGGCCATTTTCAGCGTCGAACTGAAACCTTAATTCCTCTCTACAGCCATCGCAACGGCGTTGCCCCCGCCCAGACACAAAGCGGCAATGCCACGCTTCGCATTGCGGCGGGTCATCTCATAAATCAAAGTTACCAGCACGCGCGCACCGCTGGCGCCGATGGGATGGCCGATCGCGACTGCACCTCCATTTACGTTGACTTTGTTCGGGTCAAGTCCCAATTCGCGCATCACGGCGAGCGCCTGCACGGAGAAAGCTTCGTTGAGTTCGTAGAGATCAACCTCGTCTTTTTTCCAGCCAGTCTTTTCCCAGATTTTGCGAACCGCGTCTACCGGCGCCATCATTACCCATTTTGGCTCTATTCCGCTGGTGGCTTGCGCCACGATCCGGACGATGGGCTGCGCGCCCATTTCTTTCGCGCGCTGCGCGCTCGTCACAACCACCGCCGCTGCTCCGTCATTCACACCCGGAGCGTTGCCGGCCGTAACGGTTCCATCTTTCTTGAAGGCGGGCTTCAACGAACGAAGCGTTTCGATGCTGGTGTCTTCCCGCGGAGATTCATCCTTCTCAAACAATACCGGAGCTTCACCTTTTTTCTTCGCGGGAATTTCCACGGCGGCAATCTGCGATTTGAAGCGGCACTCTTTCCAAGCTGCTATCGCCTTGCGGTGTGAGCTTACCGCGAATTCATCCTGCTCCTCGCGCGTGATGCCATATTTTTCGGCGACGTTCTCGCCGGTGACGCCCATGTGGTAGTCGTTGTAAATGTCCCACAGCCCGTCATGCACCATGGAATCGATGACTTTCCCATTGCCGAGGCGATATCCCTTGCGCGCTTGCGGCAGCAGATAGGGAGCGTTCGTCATCGACTCCATACCGCCAGCCACTACGATGGAACTGTTTCCGGTCTGAATGGCTTGCGCTGCGAGAGCCACAGCTTTCAATCCCGAACCGCAAACCTTGTTGATTGTCATGGCACCTGTCGCGGGAGACAATCCCGCGAAGATTGCCGCCTGACGCGCGGGATTTTGTCCTAGGCCGGCAGGGAGAACGTTGCCCATGATGCACTCATCGACTTGATCGGAGTTCAATCCCGCGCGCTTTACCGCTTCGCGCACGACCACTGCACCGAGCTGCGGAGCGCTCAAATCGGAGAGGCTGCCCTGAAATTTTCCTACCGCCGTCCGACATCCCGAAATAATGACAACATCATCGAAAGCCGCCATTGATCATGCTCCCGCGAAGGTTTCGCAACCTTTATTATAGATGCCCCGCGAAGCAAAAGGATGGAGTTCTATCGAGCAGCGCAGCAGGCAGTCGATCTCTATTTGCAGCAGCAGGAAGTTTTGCGATTCACATCGCGGCTCGCACTTCTCGGGTTGGAATTTTTTCGTGCGACAACGTTTTAAAAAGAAAAACAGATATTTTTTTCTTGACTATCGATATCGTTGTGACTTTAGTTCTGCATCACACGCTATACCGTGTTCATTTTTTTCTTGACTTCGTTTTTCATTAACTCTATACAATCAATAAGTTGCAACAAAACATTCGTTGCAGATTTTTCCATGAAAATGGAAGGGAGAATAGAAACAATGGCAACCAAGAAAAAGGCAAAAAAGAAAAAGAAGCATTAAGAAGTCAGTAAGGCAACAAAAGGGGACGCCGAAAGCGTCCCCTAAGTTTTTGCGCGGCAGTTGCAGACCGCGATTAATCCTGCGATCGTTCAGTGTCAGTAGCGAGGCTTGGGAGCTGCTTTTCTCGAGCCGGGCATAATCCGCGAAATGCACAAAAGGTGCAGTGAAAGCCAAGCTTCGGATTGAAGTTTCCGTCGGCGATGTGCCGAGCCGCGTCGTACACCCGCTCGCGCGCCTGCTCCAATTGAAAATCGGTTCGCCGGGAGGCAACTTCGACGTTGCCTTCGAGATTGTGAAAGACCACCTCGCCTACGCGGTATCCCCATTTTTCCCGCGCGGCGATCGCGTAGATGGAAAGTTGCAGGCTCTCGTCGGCATCCTCTTGCGGACGCGCCTTGCCCGTTTTGTAATCGACGATGGTCACGGTCCCGTCGGTAGCCCGATCCATACGATCGATTCTTCCCGCAACCTTGGTCGTTCCCATTTGGACGTCGAACCATTCTTCCGTATGCAGAACCTCTGGTGAAGGATGTGCGCGAGTGCTGGCCAGAAATTCACGCAACTGCGAGAGTCCCTGCTTCATATACAAATCACGCTGATATTCGTCCTGTATCTTGCAATCGGCGAGGTCCTCCCGAAACAGCTGGATTAACTCCTCGTCTGTTTTCGGCCGACCGAGACGGACGGAATCGTAGTAGGTGCGGAGCACGCGGTGCACCGCGGCGCCATACTGTACGGCCGCGTGAAGTTGCCGCGAAAGTTTCCACTCGCGCTCAAATTTGAACTGAAGTGGGCAGGTCTCATAGGTTTCGACGGCGCTCGCGCTCAAGCGCGCGTCCAGCCCTTCGACTGCGGGCAGCGCAAGCCATGCCGCGAGCTTGGAGCCTTCGGAATAGCTTTCATCCGCGGCCGCTGCGATCTCTATCAATTCGGCCTGAGAAGGAAGCGCCGCACGCGAGGTGAGCCACGGTCGTAAGACTGGATTCACAACCATTTCGCGCATGTAGCCGGCTGGGCTTTTGTCACGGCCGATTCCCTGCTTGCCGTAGATGTGCAGCGAGTCTTTAGCGCGCGTCATGGTGACGTAGAAAAGGCGGCGCTCTTCCTGGTCGTGAAGCGTCTTGTCATCGCCGGCCATCGCCGAATCCGGATCCCGCAACTCTTTGGGGAATTCGACGAGACTTTCCCGATAACCGGTGGGAAACGAGCCCCCGGTTGCGCGCAGAATGAAGACATGCGAATACTCGAGGCCTTTGGCCCCGTGTGCGGTGATCAGATGAACCGCGTCTTCGTTCTCCTTCGCTGCCATAGGAATAACGCCGCCTGCCTCGCGAAAGTAAGTGAGGTACTCAATCCACTCCCCGAGTTCCCCAGTTTCCGTAGTGGCCTTGTTCTCCCAATCACTGGCAAACTTCAGGGCCGCCTGCAAGGCAGGGGAATTGAGATCGAGTCCGAATTGCTTCCCGATTAATTGCAAGGCAGTTCGCGTTTTAGCTTGCTGCTGGGAGACTTCGGCACGCGCGCGCAGCACCGCCTCGATCACGTTGTTGCCTCCAGGAACTTTGTGGAGCACCGAAGCGAGCGGTACCGTTACGCCTTCCTTCGAATCCTTCGCAATCGCGCGCAACGCGGTCCGCAGTTGTTCGGGATCGACTTCGAATTGCGGCAACGCTGCCACGCGGAAAAGACTGGCGTCAAAGCCGAGGTCCACCACGACGTCGACACAGGCGAACAGGTCGCGCACTTCGGAGGTATCGCTGACATCCATATTTTCAATGGAGTAAGGAATCTGATGCTCGGCAAGCTCTTGTACAGTGTCATCGCGATGAATGTGAGAACGGTAAAGGATGGCAAAGTCCTTCCACTTACATTTCGAATGCCGTTTTATTTCCTCGATGAGGCGTACGACGTCGGGGGCTTCGGCCTCCTTGCGGCTAAACGAAATCGCTTCCACAGGAAAGCTGGATAGAGGTCTTCCTTCTCGCATTGCATCTTCTTCGCGCGCCGACTGGAGAGGGACGCGCTGGTAAGAAAGAGTGTCGCGCTCTTTCGCAGCGAAGACGGGTGGGTTTTTGTCGACCACCGCAAAAGCGCACTGCAGAATTGGAGTAATGGAGCGCCGATTCTTCCCCAAAACCACGAGCTTGGTTTGCGGGAAGTTTCTGCGGAACAGATGGAACGCGGCACTGGAAGCGCCCCGAAAGCGATAGATCGCCTGATCAGGATCGCCAACGCCGAAAATATTCGCATCTCCTCCAGCGAGCGCGGAAAGAATTTTAATTTGCGCGAAGTTCGCATCCTGGAATTCGTCCACAAGAATAAAAGGGTAGCGGGCGCGCTCAGTTGCTAACACGCTTTCGTCGCTGCTCAGCAGATCGTGGGCGCGGGTGATCATGTGGCTGAATGTCCCCAGATTCTTTTCGCGCAGCCACTCCTCGGTGGTGGCAAAGACTCGGGAAATTTCCTGGCAGCGGCCTATGACTTCGGCGTCACTCAGTTGGTCCTTGGACTTGGCTACGCGATGCAGCTCAACCTCGCCGCGCGTAAGGCGCGCAACATACTCCGCATACTTGTCCGGCGTTACCAGTTCGTCATGACAGCGGCTGAGAAAATTCAGCAGTTCTGAGAGAAACTTTGCCACGTTTGCCGCCCGGACGTAATGTTCGAGGCGGAGGTCGTGAATTCTTTTACGGAGAAAGATCCAGAGATCCTTGTCATCAAGTACGTCGAACTTTTTGCCGGCGCGGGTAAGCAGTCCGTAGCAGTAGTCGTGAAAGGTTGCTGAGTGAATGTCCTGGCCAAGAAGGGTGCGCACCTTATCGCGCATCTGCCTGGCGGCCTCCACCGTGTAGGTAAGCGCCAGGATTTGCTCGGGCTTGGCGTGACCTTCCTGAACCAGTCGTGCGATGCGATGGATGAGAACGGAAGTTTTTCCGGTGCCGGCTCCGGCCACTACGAGCATAGGGCCGCGAGTGTGCTCGATGGCTTCGCGCTGCCGATCGTCGGGAACAAAGCGTGCGGCTTGAGATTTTGATTTGGAGACAGCCATTGGCGTCAGAATACCATCATGTCCAGTGTTGATAGGTATTGGGGCTGGCGCGCGCTGAAAGCAATCAAAGCGAAGAAATCCCTCGCTGCAGCATAGAAGCCACAACTGCTGTGGCGGCGATTGCGGCGGTCTCGGCGCGGAGGATTGTGTTGCCGAGCGAGGCTGAGGTCCATCCGGCTTGATGAAATGTTTGCAATTCGTCGTCAGTCCAGCCGCCTTCGGGCCCCACGGCGAGAAAGATCTCGCCGTCTGTCGCGTCCGGTTGCACCACATCACGCTGCACTGTATCGAGTAACAGAGTCTGATTTTCCGATTCGGATAGAACAATCTTCAGAGCAGCGGAAACCTGCAATGCGTCTGCGAGTTTCCGGGGATCGTCGATTTCCGTTGGAGCCGAACGGCGCGATTGCTCGGCTGATTGCAGGGCGATGCGCTGCCAGCGTTCGACTCGCTTCATGGAGGCTGCCGCCAGATGGGAATCAGTGCGCCGCGCGATTACGGGGATGATGCGAGCCGCACCTAGCTCCGTGCATTTCTCAATTGCCCACTCCATGCGGTCGAATTTAAAGATGGAGAGAAGGAGCGTTAGCTGGATCGAACTTGGGAAAGGTATTTCTTCCGCCAGGTCGAACTCTACGCGGCCGGCATTTAGAGAAATAATTCGTCCGCGGCGGACATTTTCGCCGGTCGCAATATCAAAATCCTGGCCAACGCGGGCTCGCAGCACCCGCACTAAATGCTCCGCGTGCTCGCCGATAAGGGCGGCGCGGCTTCCGGAGACTTCATCGGCGATCCAGCGGCGGCGGGTCATGGAGAAGAATCGCAGCAACTGAGGCGCGATTCAATACAGCGGCGTTCTCGATATACCAGAAGGCCTATCCTGATAAGACTCCTCAACGCGAGTCGCGGAATCCACTCTGGCTTTCGCGCTACCCAAAAATGTCTTTCACTTTTCCGAGCAAGGAGCGCATCATCGGCTGATTGTCCACCGTCGCCGTCGTTTCTAATTCCTGCAACAGTTCCTTCTGGCGTTTGGTCAATTTGGAAGGAATTTGTACGCGCACTTCGACGTAGAGATCGCCCTTGCCATGGCCATTGAGCACGGGAATTCCTTTGTTGCGGATGCGGAATGTTGTGCTGGGCTGAGTTCCATCTGGAATCTTGAGGGTGTGTTCGCCTTCCAAAGTGGGGACGCGAATCTCGGTACCCATGGCGGCTTGCGTCACTGACAGTGGCACGGTGCAATGCAAGTCGTTCCCTTCCCGCTCGAAGAATGGATGCTCCTTCACGTGCAGGACAACGTAGAGATCGCCGGCGGGGCCTCCGAAAGGTCCGGCTTCGCCGCCTCCGGTAAAGCGGATTCGAGTGCCATCTTCCACGCCCGCCGGAATCTTCGCGTCGACGGAACGTTGCCGTAGAATGCGTCCCTCCCCTTTGCACTTCCCGCAGGGATCGGTAATCACATTGCCGGTTCCCTGGCAGGTGGGACACGTGCGTGCGATGCTGAAAAATCCCTGCTGATAACGCACCTGGCCGCGGCCCGCGCAGGCACGGCACGTGGTGGCGCCTTTGCCTGGCGCGCTTCCCGCGCCGTGGCACTCTTCGCAAGCCTCGTGCCGGCGCACCATCACTCGCGTTTCGGTTCCGAATGCCGCTTCTTCGAACTCAAGGGTCAAGTCTTCGCGTAAATCGGCGCCGCGCTGAACCCGGCTGCGGCGGCGGCCGCCACCGGAGAATGCATCTCCAAAGCCAAAAAACTCTCCGAAAATATCGCCAAGATCCTGGAACGGCGTGCCGTCAAATCCGCCCGCGCCAGCCGAAGTACCGACGCCGGCATGACCGAAGCGGTCGTAGAGCGATCGCTTTTCGGAATCCGCCAGCACCGTGTAGGCCTCAGTGACTTCTTTGAAGCGTTCCTCGGCATCCGGATTATTCGGATTGCGATCAGGGTGGTATTGCATTGCGAGCTTGCGATATGCGCTCTTCAATTCCTGGTCACTGACCGTTCGAGTCACGGACAGCACCTCGTAATAATCGCGTTTTGCGTTTGTAGCCAGAATAAGCTGCCTTTCCTAATCGATAAATTATTGAGAAAAACTGAGACTGCCGGAAATTACTTGCCTGGATTTTTTGCGACTTTCACCATCGCGGGCCGCAGCAGCCGATCTTTGAATTTATAACCGCGCTGCAGCTCCTCCACGACGTGATGATCGGGCGCCTCGGTGGTTTCCACCATTTCGATCGCTTCGTGATAACGGGGATCGAAAGGCTCTCCCCTCGATGCAATCGGATTCACCGAGAGTTTGGAAAGCGCAGACTGCAATTGCTTGTAAATCAGTTCGACTCCGCTGCGAAGCTCAGCTGCGTCCGACTTAACTTGCAGCGCGCGCTCCAGGCTGTCGACTACCGGCAATAAAGATTTAAGTGCATCCGCAGTCGCGTATTCGCGAAATTCCTGTTGTTCTTTGCTCGCACGTCGGCGAGCGTTTTCAAACTCTGCCTGCGCGCGGCTCAGCCGGTCGAGTAATGTATCGCGCTCGGCTCTCAGCTTCTGCAACTCAGATTCCGCGGCGGATGATTCCCCGCTCACCGCGGTTCCAGTATTTTCGTCGTCGCCGGACCCTGCAGGCAATTCGTGCTCCAGATCCAGCGCGGACTTTTCCGCTTCCGATCTTACTTCCGACCTACCATTCGCTTTTCCCATAAACAACTTTGATTACTCCGATTCATTCAGAATTTTGTCGAACAGACGCGCGATGTAAGACACCGCTGTCATCGTGTGCTGATAATCCATACGCGTGGGACCAATGACCGCCAGCGACCCGAACATATCGCTCCCCGACCGCGCGGGCGCCCCGATCAGCACGAAATTCTGCATTGAGGGCAGCTCATTGTCCAACCCAATAACCACGCGCACCGCTTCCTGCTTTACGTCGAGATACGCTCCCAGCAGGTTCGCGACTTTTTCCTTCTCCTCAAGCGTCTTCATGATCTCGTGCAGGCGCTTGCGATCCTCCTCGCCGGTCACCAGATTGGCGGCGCCCTCCACAAAGACGACCTGCCCTCCAGTTTCTCCGGCCAGCGCACCCTGTTTGTAGAGCTGCTCGATAGAATGCATGAGGCGGTCGTATTCGCTGCGTTCTTTTTCGATGCGGCGGGAGAGTTCGGCGCGCATAGATTCCATGGTCCACCCACGGAAATTCTCGTTAATGTAGCGCGCAGCCAGGTCCAACTCGGCTTGCGGCAAGTCGAGCCGCAAGACTCGATCGCGCACCAGTCCTGAACGCGTGACCAATACCGCTAATACTTTCTGATCGCCCAACCGCGAAAAATACACATGCTCCAACGCATTCTTGGCGCCGCTAGTGGCCACGGTGACACCCACGTTCCGCGAAATCAGCGACAGAACGCGCGAGGTACGCTCCATGAATTCCTGCACATCGCTAATCCCGGCCAGCGACTCGGAAATCATATTCTCTTCTTGCGGAGCCAACTTCGCCGTGCCGCTGATTTGTTCGACGTAGTAGCGGTAAGCATCGGTGGTGGGCACGCGGCCTGAAGAGGTATGGCGCTGCTCCAGAAATCCTGCGTCCGACAGATCGGCCATCACGTTACGAATGGTAGCCGGACTCAGGCCTTCGCGGTTTGAGCGCGAGAGCGTGCGTGACCCGACGGGCTCGCCCGTCGAAATGAAAGTCTCCACGATCGCCGTCAGAACTTCGCGTTCCCGCTTGCCGATATTGGGGTCAGATGGCATTTTGTACTTTAGGAATTTCAACCGGTCCGCTGCGAGATTACCTGGGTTTGCTCCCGGCTTTCCTTATGGCTAATGATGTGGCCAATCATTTTCCGCTAACTATCTTAGATGCAGAAACTTAGCTTACGACGCAAGCGCCGCTTCCTGCTTGGATTCTAGGAACGGTCAATCTTCCTGTCAAGGACGCATCCGGGACGGTGGAACCTATTCCGCATCTTTCCCTGCTGAATTCGCCACCGTATTCTCAATTCGAGCACTGATCAACCTTCGAGCAAGTCTTACGAGCAACTCTTACTTTCGAGCAACTATTAGAAGATGACAGCCAAACCACACGTCGCCGTCATCGGAGCCGGAGCCTTCGGAGGCTGGACCGCGCTATTTCTGCTCGAACGCGGAGCCCGCGTCACCTTGCTTGATGCATGGGGTCCGGGCAACTCGCGCGCGTCTTCCGGCGGAGAAACCCGCATCATGCGGGGCACATATGGCCCTGACCAGCCTTACACTGCGACTGCTGCACGCGCGCTCAAGCTCTGGCAGAAGTATGAGCGTCGCTGGAGGCGGCGGTTTCTGCATCGCACCGGCGTTCTGTGGATGGTGAGCAACCACGACGACGCATTCGAACGCGGATCGCTCGAACCGCTTCGCGAAGCAGGGATCGAGTTCCGAGAATTGTCCGCGGCGCAGATGAAAAAACGCTGGCCGCAGGTCAATTTCGCCGGTGTGCATTGGGGAATTTTAGAGCCGCAATGCGGATATCTTGATGCCCGCGCCAGTTGCCAGGCGGTGTTAGACGCATTTCTCGCAGGGGGCGGCGAATATCGACAGGTCGCTGTTTCAGCGGAGGGACTCGAAACCTCCCCGATACAGAGTTTGAGGCTCTCCGATGACTCGCGGCTCAAGGCCGACCAGTACGTCTTCGCCTGCGGTCCGTGGCTGGGCAAACTATTCCCTCAAACTCTTGGCTCCGTTATTCGTCCGACCAAGCAGGATATTTTTTTCTTCGGTCCTCCCGCTGGGGATCTCCGCTTCACGGATGCGCAGCTTCCGGTGTGGGGCGATCACGGCAACCGCTTTTTCTACGGAATTCCTGGAAGCGACCGGCGCGGCTTCAAAGTAGCCGATGATACCCGCGGCGGCGACTTTGATCCAAGCAACGGAGAGCGCATCGTCAGCCCGGCAACGCTGAAGCGGGTTCGAGAATACGTCGCATTCCGGTTTCCCGCCATGAAGAATGCTCCGCTGCTGGAATCCCGCGTTTGCCAATACGAGCAGACTTCAGACAGTAATTTTGTCGTGGACCGCCATCCCCAAATAGATAATGTCTGGCTGCTGGGCGGAGGCTCCGGTCACGGATTCAAGCATGGACCGGCAATTGGGGAGATTATGGCCGACCTGATTCTCGGAAAACGTTGGCCTGAAGCGATTTGGCGCACGTCGCGATTCTCATCCTAAAGATTAAGGTAGCGGGCCGAGTCGCAGGACAGGCATCCTGGCGCGCTCTCTAAGCAACTAAATAATTAGTTACGTTTCTAGGGTTCACGCGTCTAACCGTTAAAGAGAAGGAGAATTAGCAGTGCCGCCCAAGCAATCCGTGACTTTGACCGAAGCTGAGCTTCGCATTATGGACGTGCTGTGGCGCAAGGGATCGGGCACGGTTCAGCAGGTGGTTGATTGGCTTCCCTTCGCATTGGCCTACAACTCGGTCCTGACCACGATTCGCACCCTGGAAAAAAAGGGGCACGTGAAGCACGTGAAGGATGGCCGGGCGCACGTTTACGAAGCAGCTATCGGACGCCAGGAGGCCACCCGCTTCGAGATTCGGCATCTAGTCAGCCGCTTTTTCCGCAACTCCCATGAGGCGTTGGTGCTGAACATTCTGCAAGACGAAGCCCTCGACGCCGGCAAGCTCAAACGCTTGCGCGAAATGTTGGGACGCAGCGACCAGAGGGGCGACCTGAAATGACCGTTCTGAATTTGCAAACTCTGGCGCAAATCTTCACCGAACGAGTGCTGAACACAAGTGTCGAAGGCGTTGTTCTCGCAGCCTTGGTTTGGATCTTGTTTCGAGTCGTTGGCCGGCAGGATTCCGGAACTCGTTTTAACACCTGGTTTTCAGTCCTTTTAGCGATAGTCGCGCTCCCATTTTTGTCCGAGTCAGGTTTCGTCGCCTCGCATTTTCGCGGGCTGCCGCTCAGCTTGCATGGAGGAATCACTCTCCCAACATTCTGGGCTGGATATCTGTTTGCTGCGTGGGTCATCGTTGCGAGCGTGCTGCTTTTCAGGCTTGGTCTAGGCCTTTTGCGTCTACGGCAGCTCCGCAGAACTTTCTCGGACGTGGACCTCGCGAGTCTCGATCCTGAAATTGCCCCTATCTTGCAGGACTTCGGCGGATCGCGCCGGGTGAAGCTCTCCGTTTCTAGTGACCTCGCGGTTCCAGCTGCGGTCGGCTTCTTTCGGCCCACTATCGTTTTTCCCGCGAAGCTGTTGCCGCAACTCTCAACCGAAGAGATCAAGCTAATTCTCTTGCATGAGTTCGCGCATCTTCAACGCCACGATAATTGGACGAATCTCGTTCAGAAGATCGTGAAGGCCCTGTTCTTTTTTCATCCCGCCGTCTGGTGGATTGAAAATCATCTTGCGCTCGAGCGCGAGATAGCCTGCGACGATATCGTTCTGGCGCAGACCGCAGGGCCCAGAGTTTATGCATCGTCTCTGATCTCGTTTGCGGAGAAACTACATAATGCCCGCAGCCTGGCACTGGCGCAAAATCTGCTCAGCCGGATGTCTCACATGTCGTTACGCGTCACGCAAATCCTCGATGAACAGCGGCCCAGGCGCACCCGGCTTTGGAAGCCCGCCTTGGCTCTGAGCACAGGCATGTTCGCGCTGGTCTTTTTGATCGCTGCATATGCGCCGCGTTTCGTGGCATTCGAGGATCGGCCGCAGCAAAGTCAAACTCACACGGTTCTGGCCACAGACAGCGCATTACGCCAGGTAAGGTCTAGCGCGGCAATTGCTGGCACGAAATTCACCGGCACGCAAACACACGCTGATTCTCAGATGGGAGTTGATGCCCTCCACGCTAGAGTGGTTCCTGCAACCTTCACCCCGCGCACGGCAGGGTTCGCTCCGCGGTTGAAGCCATCGTCGCCACGCAGGCCGCTGGCGATAAAGGCAAGTGCAACACAGCATGAGTTTGCAGGACGCGAAACGATTTTCATCTTGCAAACCACTCAGTATGACGCTTCGGGTTCCGCAGTCTGGACTTTGTGCATTTGGAGAGTGGGAGGAGGAAATCTGGCGGTGAGGCAGGTTGAATCGGCCTTTCTCGCAAGTTCGATTTAAGTGAATTTTTTTATTTTTTACAACTAAACAATTAGTTACTAATCACAGAAGGAGCACCATGAAAAACTCGATGAAGTATTTCCGGGCAGCGCTCAGTCGGCGATTCCTGGTCGGTTTGGCCGCGGTTGCGATGGTTTTATCGTTTGCGGCCTATGAATTTGAAAACCCGGTGCGAGCTGCAGCGACGCCCGCCGCCGCCGCGGCAGCGCTCGACGACAACAGTGTTAACGCATTGCTTTCGCTGGATAAAGCAATGGAAACCCTGGCTGCGCGCGTCACTCCGGCCATCGTAAACGTAACCGTCGCCTCCAAGAGGCCGGGAGAAGCATCCAACCCGGCGGAATTTGGCGACGACGACAGCAACAATAATTCTGGCGACAACAACTCCGATGGACTACAGCAGTTCTTCGGAAAGCAATTCGGACGCCAGTTTGGATTCGGGCAAGGTCAACCCATGCGGCCGGAATCCCGCATTGAGCACGGTTTAGGTAGCGGCGTAATCATCTCCCCCGATGGCTACATCGTCACCAACAACCACGTTATTGACGGAGCCGTGGATATTCGCGTCACCATGACCGACCGGCGAATTCTTCCCGCAAAGTTGATCGGCGCAGATCCTCTAACTGATCTTGCCGTGATCAAAGTAGACGCAACGAATTTACCCAGCGTGCCGTTGGGAGATTCCACGCAACTGCATCCCGGCCAAACCGTACTGGCATTCGGCAATCCTCTGGGATTCCGCTTCACCGTGACGCGCGGCATCGTTAGCGCGTTGAATCGTCCCAATCCATTCGGCAGGGACCGTCGCGCCCCCGGCCAATTTATCCAGACCGATGCGGCCATCAATCCGGGCAACTCTGGCGGGCCGCTGGTCAACGCTCACGGACAAGTGATCGGCATCAACACTTTTCTGGTTTCTGAGACTGGCGGTTTCTCCGGTATGGGATTTGCTATCCCCTCTCAAATCGTCAAGCCAACCGTCGACAGTCTCATCAAGTACGGAAAAGTGAGCCACGGTTATATCGGCATCGGCATCAACGATGTCACCCCCGAGGAAGCCAAGTTCTTCCGCGTCGACAAGGCTTCGGGAGCCGTAGTCACGCAGGTTGAGCCGAACTCTCCCGGCGCCAAAGCTGGCCTGAAGGTGGGCGACGTCATCACCGAACTCAACGGAAAAACGGTGAGCGACGCCGGAGCTCTGCAAGTGGAAGTCGGACAGAATCAGCCCGGCACCACGCTACACCTGAAAGCTCTGCGCGATGGCAAATCCGTCGAAGTGCCCGTCACGCTAGAGGCGATGGGAAAAAGCGACAACGACAACCGTAGCGCCAACGCCAATCATGGCAAACCGCGCTGGGGACTTGGCCTGGAAGACCTGACTCCCGACACGCGGCAGCAACTGCAGGCGGGTGAAGACGTTCACGGCGCCGTGATTCAGCAGGTCACTCCCGGCAGCCCGGCGGATAATGCCGGCCTGCAGCAGGGCGAAGTGATCACCGAAGTGAACCGCCAGCCGGTGCACTCCGCAGCTGATGTGCAGAAGGCTCTTGCCAGCGTTCCCAAGGACAGCGACGCCCTCGTGCTCGTCTGGTCAAACGCCGGAAGCACATTCCGCGTCCTGCATCCTTCGCAAGGCTAAGCAAACGTACTTCGAGGCGCGGGCATTTCGCTCGCGCCTCGATTTTTTTACTCTTGCCATCCAGCATCTTGCTCAAGCTGAGAAGCTTACCTGGCAATTGCACCGTGTTTGATGAAGCTGCCGTTCTGCAATTCGGAAACCGCCTGTTGCAGCTGTTCCTGCGTGTTCATCACGATCGGTCCATACCACGCAACCGGTTCCTCAATCGGCTTGCCTGACACCAACAGGAATCGAATGCCGGCATCGCCTGCCTGCACCACGATCTCGTCTCCGCGGTCAAACAGCACCAGGGAATGATTGCCGACATCGTAAACGGGCGGCCTGTCCGGATTTGCCACTTGCTCCGTAAGCACAGCCCGTGGATTCGACGCATCGCGGAAAGTGCCTGAGCCCGCGAACACGTAGGCGAATGCATTGCGTGTAGTTTCCACTTTCAGCCGTTTTTTCTGACCCGGAGCAACGGAGATATCCAGGTAGTTCGGATCAGCAGCCACGCCTTCCACCGGTCCTCTCTTGCCCCAAAACTCGCCGCAGATAATGCGCACGCGAGTGCCATCATCGTCAGTGACCTCGGGAATCGCTTTCGCAGGAATATCCTGATAGCGCGGGTCGGTCATCTTCAGTGACGAAGGCAGATTGGCCCACAACTGGAAACCGTGCATGCGGCCCTGCGGATCGCCCTTAGGCATCTCCTGGTGCAGGATGCCGCTGCCTGCCGTCATCCATTGCACGTCGCCGGCTACCATTTTTCCTTTGTTGCCGAGACTGTCGCCATGCTCGACTGAACCAGCCAGCACGTATGTGATCGTCTCGATCCCGCGGTGCGGATGCCATGGAAATCCCGCAAGATAGTCTGCTGGATTATCGTTGCGGAAGTCATCCAGCAGCAGGAACGGATCGAAGTCCTTGGTTTTCCCGAAGCCAAAGGCGCGTTGCAGTTTTACGCCCGCGCCTTCCATCGTGGGCTTCGGTTGAATAATTTGTCTAACTGGGCGGAGTGACATAAAAAGTCCCTTTCTACTGCCAGGAGCAATTGATCTTTTCCCTGGCAGTTCCGATTTAAGCTTTCACGAACTGCACGTCGAGCGTAATGGTCACCTCGTCCCCGACAAGAATGCCGCCGGTTTCGAGCGCCGTGTTCCAGGTCAGCCCGAAGTCTTTGCGGTTGATCTTTATGGTCGCCGATACCGCGATTCGGGTGTTGCCCCATGGATCTTTCGCCGGCGGGGTCGGCCCCTCAACGGAGAAGACCACCCTACGCGTGACGCCGTGAATCGTCAGGTCGCCCTCGACCTCCAGTTGTCCATCGCTGACAACGCTGATGCGAGACGACTTGAACGACAACGTTGGAAACTTTTCCACATCGAAGAAATCGGCGCTCTTCAAGTGCGCATCGCGCTGCGGGTCTCGCGTTTCGATCGAAGCTGATTCAATTACCGCCTCGACACGGGAATTTGCCAGTCTGGATTCATCCAGCGTCAGGGTTCCCGACACCTTGGCGAATTGCCCCTTCACGTTAGAAATCATCATGTGCTTGACCTTGAACTCGGCAACCGAGTGAGCCGGATCAAGGTTCCAGGTGGTGGTTGTGGTCGTGGTTTGCGGTGCAGCCAGTGTGCTCATAGTTAAAGCTCCCTTCTTCCTGCATTCTGCATCTTAGATGCGTTTAGACAATAATCGTTGCAACAACTATTAAAGCCATAACATCAAACGAGGCGGCTCCGTGAAAGCGATAGCAATTCCGTCAGCGCCCGCAGGCGCTCTCGCCCTAAGTGGCCTAATTGCTTGCGATGGGCGGCCTGCACAGGTTCATCCAGGCCACCCACTACCTTGAGGCCCTCGGGCGTAATGCGCGCCATCACCATGCGCCGGTCCTTCGTTTCCCGGCAGCGTGAGATCAGGCGGCGCTTCTCCATACGATCCAGAAGCCGGGTTATGTCGGGATCCCGCGTAATCATGCGGCTCCCAATCTCGCCACAAGGCAACCCCTCTCGCGCACCGCGCAGTATGCGCAGTACGTTGTATTGCGTAGAGGACAGATCCTCGGTCTTCAGCACCATCATCAACCCGCGCGAAAGCATGTCGGTCGTTCGCAGCAGGTCCAGGAAAGCCGATTCCTCGGCGCTGCCCACGCGGTGCTCCTTGTTCCTCGTCTGCGTCGCTGCCTTCATGCAATTACGATAATACTCGTTACAACGACTATTGTCAACACTGGTAATTTAGCGATGGAAACCCTGCCTGGATGGGTCGCGTTCCTGCCCTTCGACAAGCTCGCTTATTCCTCCGTACTCGCTTGCTCAGTAGTAGGACTCGGGCGGCCCTTTGTACTCCTGAACGGAATTGCCTCCGTCGACCACGATCAGTTGGCCCGTGAGGTAAGACGCGGATTCGTCCGCTAGAAATGCTATTGCAGCCGCAACCTCTTCCGACCGTCCGGGGCGGCCGATCGGAGTATTTTTACCGGCGACGATTTCGTGTTGGGTTGAAGACGCCGTTTCGATCCAGCCCGGCGCAACCGCGTTCACCGTGATTCCCTGCCGCGCGACTTCCAGCGCGAGACTGCGAGTGAGCCCGACCATGCCGGCCTTGGCCGCACTATACGCAGTCTCGCGAGGATTGCTGACGACCGGGCCCGTGACCGAAGACACATTCACGATTCGCCCATACTTTGCGCCCAGCATGCAAGGCAGAACGGCCCGGGTGATGTTAAAAGCCGTCTTGAGATTGATCGCGATGCCGTAATCCCACTGTTCTTCCGAGAGTTCAACCAGAGCTTGCGCGGTCGTCTCCGTAGGCTTCCCAACCTGTGTCATGCCGGCATTGTTGACGAGAATATCGATGCGGCCGTAGCGAGCGAGCACCTCCTGAACCAGCGCCTGAGTACACGCGTGATCGCGCAAGTCCGCTGAAAAAGCAAAAACATCGGCACCCTCTGCCACTAGTTCGCAGGCGCGCTCCTGGATTCTCTCCGTCGTGGAAGTAATTGCAACTTTCGATCCATGTTGAGCGAGCAACCTGGCAGTGGCGAAACCTATCCCCTGCGAACTGCCCGCCCCTGTGATAAGCGATACTTTCCCGGAAAAATTCACCAATTCCATTCACCTGTGGATTCGACTGATTCTATCGGAGCCGCTTCCCCCTTGCGTGCTCTGCCCTTTGAAGCATAACGTTGATCGGGTGATCTTTCCTAGGTGTAGTGGAATCCTTCTCCATGTCACATCTCTGCCCGGCGACCACGGTGTTGGCGATCTCGGAAATTCGGCTCATGAGTTTGTGGAGTTCTTGGCCGAATCAGGGCAAAAGATCTGGCAAGTATTGCCATTGAGTCCCACGGGATACGGCGACTCCCCTTACCAATGCTTTTCGGCGTTCGCCGGCAATCCCCTGTTCATCGATTTGAGCGAGCTTCATGAGCAAGGCCTTCTCTCTGCGCAAGACCTGACCAACACTCCGGCTTTCCCCGAGGAGCACGTCGAGTACGACCGCGTAATCAACTTCAAACAGGCGCTGCTGCGCAAAGCCGCGCAGGCCTTTCTCGGCGATGCCGCCCCACCTGACCGTCACGCTTTTGACGCTTTTTGCCAAACCAACAGCAGTTGGCTCGACGATTACGCGCTCTTCATGGCCTGCAAGCGTTTCGACAACGACGCGGCCTGGACCCATGGGGACCAGAAAATACGTCAGCGCGATCCCTCTGCGCTAAAGCAATGGCAAGACAAACTATCGTCCGAGACGGAGATTCACAAGTTCGCGCAATTCGAATTCTTTCAACAGTGGGAAAAGTTGAAAGCTCACTGCGCTCGGCGCGGGATAAGAATCATGGGCGACATCCCAATCTACGTCGCTCACGATAGCGCTGATGTGTGGGCTCATCCTGAGCTTTTTCGTTTGGATGAACAAGGCAAGCCCAGCGCCGTTGCCGGAGTTCCCCCGGATTATTTCAGTGCGACCGGTCAACTCTGGGGAAACCCTCTCTATCGCTGGGACGTATCCGCGGCATCCGGTCACCGCTGGTGGATTGACCGCGTCCGCGCCTCTCTCAAATTGTTCGACCTTGTCCGGTTGGATCACTTCCGCGGCTTCGAGGCTTACTGGGAAGTCCCAGCCGGCGCTTCGACCGCGGCCGGAGGCAAGTGGGTAAAAGGTCCTGGTGCGGATTTTTTCCAAACTCTACAAACTGAATTGAAGGAACTGCCATTCGTTGCTGAAAATCTCGGTGTGATTACTCCCGAAGTAGAAGCTCTTCGCAACCAATTCGGATTCCCCGGCATGAGTTTGCTTCAGTTTGCTTTCGGAAACGATCCTCAAGGGCCCAGCTTCCGTCCTCACAATTATTCTCGCGAACTTGTCGCGTACACAGGAGGACACGACAACGACACCACCGTTGGATGGTGGACCAGTTCGGGTGTCGGCGAGAGTACTCGGACCCCGCAAGAAATTCAAAATGAACACGATTTCACCCGGGCGTACTTGGCCTTTCAAGACGAGCCGGTGAATTGGGTGTTCATTCGTACCGTGCTGGCGTCCGTCGCTAATATGGCCATCGTTCCCTTGCAGGATGTATTGGGTCTGGGCAGTGCTGCGCGAATGAATTTGCCCGGTACTTTAAGTGGAAACTGGAAATGGCGCTTTAAACGCGAGAACCTGACGAAAGAAATGATTGAGCACTTACGCCGGCTAACGCTTCTCTACGATCGATGATCTATTCCCCGGAAGGTCCCCGCACTATAGCGCTGAGAGCTCGTCTTCGCCCTCTTCGTGCTTGCTGCGAACAAATTTTTTCTCCAGGAACCGTTTGGCCAAGTCTCTTCCGCCGATACCGAATGCGATGGCCAAGCCAAGCATCAGGGCTCCGAAAGCAATCCCGAAGGCAACCAACATGGTCTGTTCGGCAAGGCCCAACTCTTCGAAGGCGATAGACAATACGAAAACCACGATGATGCTGCGGACCGCCAGGCTCAACACCCGGGGAGAAGGAACATTCGCATTGACTGCAGCCAGCAGCGCAGCGCGCGAAAAAAAACTAGCCGCCAGCAGCCCGAAAAACATGATAAACAACGCCACGAATAGGCGCGGCAGAAAAAGAAAGAATTTCGCGATCTGCTCCTGCAGGCCCAGGATCCCGAGCACGCTCACGCCCAGCAGAATAAAGCCGAGCCATGCCACCCAGAAGACAAATCGGCTCAACACTTCCGTCGCCGACGGCAGATCCGCCTTGTTCAACAGTTGCGAGGCGCCCGCATTTTCTGAAAGCTTATCGAACTTGATGAGCCTTAGGATGCTGCGCAGAACCACTTTTGCAACGTACGCAATCAACCAGCCCAGAAATGCCAGGATCAACATCACGATGAGCCGCGGAAGGAAGTGGGCGAAATCTCTGGCCAGTTCGTGCAACGCCTGAGTCAATTCGCTGATAATCATTTCCCGCATAGTTGCCTCACTCTCTGGATTTCCACATCTGCAGCAGATAAGGTTTCAATCGCTCAAACTCCAGGCACAAATTTTCGATATTGTTCTCGACTTCGCTCGCGGAAGCATTGCGGTTCTCTGTCAGAAACGTGAATACTCTCCCGCGGAAAAGCGGTGCGAGAGCCTGAATAATATGGT
Organism: Acidobacteriota bacterium; assembly: GCA_013289765.1. GTDB lineage: Bacteria > Acidobacteriota > Terriglobia > Terriglobales > Acidobacteriaceae > Sulfotelmatobacter. The sequence continues at coordinate 192,231 of JABCZI010000007.1, read as the reverse complement.
CCCGGCTAATCACCGATTTCTGATACGAGGCGGCAAACTCGTAAACCGTTCTGACCCATAATTCCGCCGAGTAATGGAATTCCTCTTCTCCCAGATGTGCGATTCGCTGGAGTTCTGCCAGCGTGGTCGGAGAAAGAATTGATTGAAAGACAGACTCCAATTCGGCGACACCGGTCGAAAACATGTCGCGGAGTCGCTTCCGATTGATTCGCATTGGTCCCAGAAGCAATTCTTGGTCGCTCCCCGTTGTAGCAATCGGCTGGGAACCGCTCACCACACTCCATACTGGAAAGTCTGCCCCCAACGCCGAGAACATGGAGCCCACGGTTTGTCGCAGCGTCGGCACCAGATCAGCAGCGTGGCGCTCGACGTGATCTTTTTCTCCAAGAAAGGACTGGCCGATACGGCATCCTCCCGTGATCGCCGCAAGCGTGAAACGAAGTTCGACGCCGGCGCCACCGCCCCCATCATTCCAGCCATTCTGGTTTAGGAATTGACTTCCCAGACGGCCGGAGAATCCGAACTCAGAGCTGTATGGCTCACGGATCCTCTCCCCATAAAGAGCGCGGATCATCGGGTACAGCAAGTTCGTCATCAACAGCCCTTCAAACTTGTGTCTGCGATAGGTGGGGGTCACCAGATCGAAGCCGTCGCGATAGACGGGGCGCAGAAGTTTTGAGACCCATTCCGGTTCAATGCTTGCGGACTCGGGTGACATCACAATACAGGCTTTGGCGCGCAGCAGGTCGGCCGCGGCCAGAATAGTCCGCAACGCAACTCCGCTCGCCGGGCTGCTGGCATACTTCGTGCTTATTGAGTGCAGCGTGCGCAGCGCATACGGATTGGTAGCTCGGCGCACATCATCGATAGAAACGCCCGTCACCAGTTCCGGAGTCCCATCGTGCGATCCCCCATCGGCATCAATAATTACAGCTCGCTCGCGGGGAAAGGCTTGCAGAATGCCGCTTTGAATCGTTTGGACGATCGACCCGATCGTCTTGGCGTTGTTGTGTGTGGCCAAGCCCACAAGGATGTCTACTTCGCCGACATTGATTAGTTGGCGAAGAAAATCGTCCGTTAGAAAAGTCTCGTCTTCCAATTTCAGCTCGGTATGAATTACTTCCGCACGTCCGCGTGAAGACGCGCCCGGTGATAGCGTTTCCATCATCTAGACCCGTCGCAACCGGAACCAGTAAAACTGGTAAGGCCCCATCGTTAGCAGATAGGGCAAATCGCCCACACGCGGAAATATATTGTTGCCAAACATCTCCACCAGGATATTTCCCTTGTAGCGTTGCAAATCCAGTTCGACGGCTTGCGCAGTACTCGAAAGATTATTGACCACGAGTACGGTTTCTCGACCCAGCCGCCGCAAATAGGCCAGGATTCTGTGATTGGCGGGATACAGAAACTCAATCGATCCCCTGCCGAACGCTGCCGTCGCTCTGCGGACGCTTACGATGCGTTGCATCCAGCGAAACAGCGAGTGCTCGCTTTCTCTTTGCGACAGCACGTTCACCGCGGGATAACCATACACCGGGTCCTGAATAAGGGGAGCATACAACTGCTCCGGCTTTGCTATGGAAAAACCGCTGTTCCATCCCCCGTTCCACTGCATCGGAGTCCTTACTCCATTGCGGTCGCCCAAACTAATGTTATCGCCCATTCCGATTTCGTCCCCGTAATAAATAATAGGGGTACCCGGTAACGACATCAGCATCCCGTTCATCAACTCGATACGCCTGCGATCGTTGTTCAGTAATGGAGCCAGCCGCCTCCGGATTCCCAGGTTCAGCCGCATCGTCTTGCTTTCCGCGTACATGTCATACATGTAGTCGCGTTCGATGTCGGTCACCATTTCCAGCGTCAGCTCATCGTGGTTGCGCAGGAACAGCGACCACTGGCACGATGGCGGGATTTCCGGAGTCTGTTGCAGGATTTCAGTGATCGGCTTGCGGTCCTCCAGCTTCAGCCCCATGAACATCCTGGGCATCAGCGGAAAATGAAACGCCATGTGGAATTCATCTCCGTCACCGAAATACGGGCGAAGATCCGCTGGCCATTGATTGGCCTCCGCCAGAAGCATCCGGCCGGGGAATTGTTCGTCGAGTTTCCGCCGCAACTCTTTCAGAATCGTGTGCGTCTCCGGCAAGTTCTCGCAATTGGTGCCCTCCCGCTCCACCAGATACGGCACCGCATCCAGACGGAACCCATCCACGCCCATCTCCAGCCAGAACTTCATCACATCCCATATCTCTTCCCGAACCGCGGGATTGTCATAGTTGAGATCGGGCTGGTGACTGAAGAAGCGATGCCAATAAAAAGATTTTGAGATCGGATCCCACGCCCAGTTGGAGGTCTCCGTATCGAGAAAAATGATGCGGGCTCCCTTGTATCGGGCCTCGGTATCGCTCCACACATACCAGTCGCGGCGGGGATTGTTCTGCGAACTACGCGCCTCTTGAAACCAGGGGTGCTGGTCGGAAGTGTGATTCAACACCAGCTCAATAATCAAGCGAAGCCCTCGCTGGTGGGCTGAATCGAGCACCTTGCGGAAATCTTCTAACGTTCCGTAGCTTGAATGCACCGCCCTGTAATCTGCGATGTCGTAGCCATCATCGCGCAGTGGCGAAGGGAAAAATGGCATGAGCCAGATCGTGTTGACCCCAAGCTCCTGAAGATAATCGAGCTTTTGTTCAAGCCCTTGAAAATCTCCAATCCCATCCCCATTGCTGTCCTGAAACGTGCGGACGTGCACCTGATAGATGATCGCGTCTTTGTACCAGAGGGCATCCTTAGTGACTGGCAAACCGCTTTCTCCTGGATAATTTCGTCCCCTCGACGGCGCAGCGCAAAATCAAAGTCTATACGAACCGAAACTGTCCAACCGGAACTAAGGCTGGACAAATTCTGCGACTCCGCCGTTTTCTCATTTGAGTCTTGGTTCTTTCGGGTGTGCTCGCTACTCGGGAACCATCTGAAAGCTCACAGACCTTAGCCACGTTCGTTGCGGATTCGATAGATAAGGTATCCCACTACCGCAACATTAAAAATGAGTACCAGGCTCTTGATGATGCTTGGATGGCGGCATATCTCGTAAACCTCAATCGGGACCAGCGAACTCGTAATAATTACGCTGAACCATTCCGCCCAACGTTTCACCAGCCAGAGCCCGATCCCCTCCGTCAGAAATAGTCCCGCGTAAAGAAAGCTGACAACTCCGAGACTTTTTATCTTGCCTGGAGTCAGATTGCCCGCCTTTTGAAGCGCCTCGTCGACGTACCGATTGCCCGGAACCAGCCCCAGCATCTTCACCCAGTGTTGCACTACGCTCGCAACGTCTTTATGAATCAGATGGAGCGCACTCATCCCCACCGCGATCAAAAGAATTGCCTTGAACAACTTAAACAATGCGATCAGGCGAATCACCCGATTGTCGGCGGATTTCATGTGAGGGAGCTAGTGTAGCCCAGTCTCTGTTGCTGGATTGGCAGGATTGCGTTCAGCGTGCTGATTAAAATCTCTGAATTGCACTCGGCCGCGAAGCGGCGAAAGAATGCAGCCCACAGCTTGCCCTGAGCTTGTCGAAGGGGCGCAAGCCGTGGGTGAGGTGCAAAAATACTCAGAGCCCCATAGGGGCGAAAGAAGAAAGAAGAAAGACAAGCTCTGATTTAGACCCCCACGCTACGCAGCCTTCTCCGTGGGCAGACCCGCCTCAATCCATCCCTGCTTGCCCTCGGGATAATGCGCCACATTCGTGTAACCCATAGCCGCCAATTCCCGGGCGGCGTATTCGCTGGCGTGTCAATGATTATTGCTGCAGTACGTGACGATTTCAGCATCCTTGTTTGGTAACAACTGCGGCGCTAGTTCTCTAACTTTTTCAGGCGGAATGTTCAATGCCCCCGGAAGATGAGCCTCGCGGTAACGCTCTGGCGCCAGAGTCTCAATCACCTTGATCGACTCTTTCCGGTCCAGCTTAGCCCTCAGGTCCTTGGTTGATATCGTCCGTTCCATGCTGACCTCCGTACCGTTTGTGTCCCTTTCAGTCTACCTTTCGATGTCGTCCGTTCCCCCTCGGGATGCCAAAAGAGTCCACTGCTTAAAATTCTTGCGTTAAAACTCTTGCGACAATCCCTAAAATCTTGTCATTCCGAAGCGCGCTGAAAGCGCGCGAGGAACCTGCTTTAGTGCGAAGTGGCAAAAGATGGCCCTTTGACGCCGCGAGAAATGACAAAGCGCTTTACGCTGAATGGAGGAAAGCTGAGAGCTGACAGCTGAAAGCCGGCCGCTACTTCCTATACTGCGTAGGCTGCGGCCCTTTTTCCAGCGTTTCGCGATCCCATATCCAGCCCTCGCGAGTGTAGCTGGCAAGTTCGAAATCCTGCGTGAGTTCAAGCGCGTCCACGGGACAAGCGTCCTCGCAAAGCCCGCAGAACATGCAGCGGCTCAAGTCGTAAGTAAAATTGGTGAGCTCTTTGCGGCGGGTCTGCTCATTGCGCGCGCTCGACACCACAATCAGATTTTCCGGACACGCCAGCGCGCACAAATCGCAGGCGATGCACATGGTCTCGTCAGTATCCGGATTCACATTCAGCCGCGGCGCTCCACGATAGCGTTCCGCCACCTGCGGCCGCTCCATCGGATATTGCTCCGTGTAAATCTCTTTGGGATTCTGATAAAGAAACGTGACCTTCAATCCCTGCAGAAGGTCGATCAGAAACACTTTGCGCAGCAGGCTCTGCATCCCCATGACGCGGCTAGCATAACACTGTGGCCTGTCGGTTGCCACCCCTTGTCATCCCGAGGCAGCGGAGTCGCACGCGCAGCGGGCGACTCCCAACGAAGGACCTATGCATTACTCTGCCGCCACTGCGCGTGCAAGGAGCGGCTTCGGGAAGGGCACGGGGCCCCGGACGGCCACGGGTTCGGGAAGGGCACGACTTCAGTCGTGCCGATAGACAGCGAAAAAGATCGCGGGCTTCAGCCCCTGAGGTCCTCCGCGCGGTGCCCGTGTGGGACGGACACTCCTGTCCGTCGCCTTTGGCTTTGTCTTTGAAGTTGCCCGTGTCGGGCGAACGCTGGACGCTCGATTTTCGGCTGCGCGTAGAGAGACGTTCTTGGAACGAGAGGGCAACAACCAGACGGACCTGCAAGGGCTTTTGTTACTGAAGCTGGCAGCGGCCGTTCGCTGACCGATCTTGTACAAGATCCAGGCATCACATCCACTCTGATCCGAATCAAGGCACTACCCAGACTCGGGCGGCTGGCCCAGGCTCCCTTCAACACCACCCCTTGACAACTCGCGACTTCCCTCCCTATAATTAGCACTCGATAGGCGAGACTGCTAACAGACCGCCCTAACCCAGCAATTTCATAGGCTTACAGCAACATTAACCTGCTCCATCAACTTTGAAAGGAGTTGCACCCATGGCAAAATTTAGCCCGCTACATGACCGCATTCTGGTCCGCCGCGTGGAAGAAGCTTCCACCACTCGAGGCGGCATCATCATTCCTGACAGTGCAAAAGATAAACCGCAGGAAGGCGAAGTTATCTCCACCGGCAAAGGCCGCACCAACGACGAAGGCAAGACTTTCCCTCTCGCCGTTAAAGAGGGCGACCGCATCCTGTTCGGCAAGTATTCCGGCACTGAAATCAAGATCGATGGCGAAGACTTCATCATCATGAAAGAAGAAGAAGTCCTCGGCGTCCTGACCGGCTCATCCAGCTCCGCTGGCTCGAGCAAGAAAGAAACCGCCGGCGCACGCCGCTAGCATCTTCTTGGCGGCGTCATCCTGAGCGCAGCCGCTCTTCAGGCGGAGCGAAGGATCTCCCTCAAGAGGACTTTATGGACTAGCTAGAAGCCAGCAGCTAAAAGCTGATAGCTGACAGCACTCAAAGAATCCGCAGGCCAATCCTGCGACAAGAATCATTCAAGAATCATTAAGGAGAAAAGCATCATGGCAAAACAAATCGTTCACGGAGAAGAGTCCCGCCAGGCAATCCTGCGCGGCGTCAACCTTCTTGCCGACGCTGTAAAAGTCACACTCGGCCCCAAGGGCCGCAACGTTGTCATCGAAAAGAAATTCGGTTCGCCCACCATCACCAAGGACGGCGTTACCGTTGCCAAAGAAATCGAACTGAAGGACGGCCTCGAAAACATGGGCGCCCAGATGGTTCGCGAAGTCGCCAGCAAAACATCCGACGTCGCCGGCGACGGCACCACCACCGCTACCGTTCTCGCCCAGGCGATTTATCGCGAAGGCGTGAAGACGGTTGCTGCTGGCGCCAACCCGATGGCGATGAAGCGCGGCATCGAGAAAGCTGTCTCCCTCGTCTGCGGTTCCTTCGACAAGAAGACCGGCGAACGCGGCAAAGGCGAACTCGATAAGTTCTCCAAGCCCGTCTCCGGCGAAATGATCGCCCAGGTCGGCACAATTTCGGCGAACAATGATGAAACTATTGGACACATTATTGCTGAAGCTATGAAGAAGGTCGGCAAGGATGGCGTCATCACGGTGGAAGAGTCGAAGACTCTCGAGACCCAGTTGGAAGTGGTCGAAGGCATGCAGTTTGACCGCGGCTATCTGTCTCCTTACTTCGTTACCGATCCCGAGCGGATGGAAGTTGCGATCGAGAATGCTTACATCCTGATCAACGAGAAGAAGATCAGCTCCATGAAGGATCTTCTCCCGCTGCTCGAGCAGATTGCCAAGAGCGGCAAGCCGTTGCTCATCATCGCGGAAGATGTCGAAGGTGAAGCGCTGGCAACTCTGGTGGTCAACAAGCTGCGTGGCACGCTGCAAGTCGCCGCCGTCAAGGCTCCGGGCTTCGGCGATCGCCGCAAAGCGATGCTGCAGGATATCGCGATCCTCACCGGTGGCAAGGCCATCACGGAAGATCTCGGCATCAAGCTGGAGAATGTGCAGATCAGCGATCTCGGCCAGGTGAAGAAGATCACCATCGACAAGGACAACACCACTCTGGTCGAAGGCAAAGGCAAGCACAGCGAGATCGAAGGCCGCGTGAAAGAAATTCGCAGCCAGATCGACAAGACCACCAGCGACTACGACCGCGAGAAGTTGCAGGAGCGGTTGGCGAAGCTGGTCGGTGGCGTAGCCGTCATCAAAGTCGGCGCCGCAACCGAAACCGAAATGAAGGAAAAGAAAGCCCGCGTGGAAGACGCCATGCATGCAACTCGCGCAGCCGTGGAAGAAGGCATTGTCCCGGGCGGCGGAGTGGCACTGGCGCGTTGCGTCGCGGCACTCGACAAGCTGAAGCTCGAAGGGGATGAGCAGATCGGTGTCAACATCGTGAAGCGCGCCCTGCAAGAGCCGATGCGTCAGATCGTCGAAAACGCCGGCGAAGAAGGCGCGGTCGTCCTCGGCAAAGTGCTCGAATCCAAGGACACCAACTACGGCTTCAACGCCCTGACCAACGAATACGAAGACCTGGTCAAAGCAGGCGTGCTCGATCCCACAAAGGTTGTGCGCACTGCACTCACCAACGCCGGGTCGATCGCGTCGTTGATGCTTACGACCGAAGCGCTCGTGGCGGAGATTCCGGAAAAGAAGGAAGCTCCCATGGGCGGCGGCGGCCACGGCGGCGGCGGCATGGAAGGCATGTACTAAGGACAGCTGCTAACTTCTAGCTCTTAGCTGTTAGCTTGAATCAAAGGCCCTGCTCGCGAGAGTGGGGCTTTTTTTCTTGGTCGAGAGGTGTGCGTGCTTTTGATAGAATTCGCGCATGCCGACTGTGCTGCGGTCCGGCCCTTACCGCCTTTATTTTTACAGTCATGAGCCGAACGAACCGCCGCATATTCATGTTGACCGTGAGGAACTGTCCGCTAAGTTCTGGCTCGATCCGGTGCAACTCGCTAGAAATTTTGGATTTCGCGCGCACGAACTGCGCACGATACAATCGATTGTGACGGAGCATAGGCGAGCATTTCAGGAGGCATGGAATGAGTTTTTCGGCGTCGGCGGCAGATGAGAGAGTCCTGGACGTTCAATCCACGGACGACGCACTGAGCGTGAGTCTGCAGGACGGACGTGTCATCACGGTACCGCTGGTGTGGTACCCGCGGCTGCTTAACGCTACGCCCGCGCAGCGCCGGAATTGGAAGATTGCCGGCGGGGGATACGGGATTCATTGGCCTGACTTGGACGAGGACCTGAGCACGGAAGGATTGTTGCGTGGCGCGCCCGCTCCGAAGGCTTCGGTCCACGCGAAGTAGAGGTTCCCTACTTGTGTTAGGTGATGCGCACCGCACTCACCAACGCCGGCTCCATCGCGTCGTTGATGCTCACCACCGAAGCCCTGGTCGCGGAGATTCCTGAAAAGAAGGAAGCTCCCATGGGCGGCGGCGGACACGGCGGCGGCGGCATGGAAGGCATGTACTAAGAACAGCTTCTAGCTTTTAGCTCTCAGCTGTTAGCTTGAATCAAAGGCCCTGCTCGCGAGAGCGGGGCCTTTTTCTTTCTACCTTGAATCAAAGGCGCCGGGCAAAGGGGGCCGGGCAGCCCTCGCACTTTTCAGAGGCCGGCCAGCTCCACGCTGTACAATTATGTTCCAACGCACACGAGCTACTATGCAGATTGCGCTGCTACATCTAAGCGATTTCCACATCACCAGCTCGGCCGACCCCATACTTTCTCGGGCTGAAGCGATAAAGGGAGCTCTGCACCAGACGGCGCCGAATGCCGAGGGGTGCATTGTAGTCATCTCAGGGGACGTGGCGTTTTCCGGCACCCAGGCGCAGTACGACCTAGCGTACGCGTTCTTCGAGTCCCTTCGAGACCAGTTGCTCGGTCTTCCACCAGTAGCGAAAGTGGAATTCGTCGCGGTGCCAGGCAACCACGACTGCGACTTCGAGAACGAGTCGGACATAAGAGAGTTTCTGCTGCGCGATGTTACGGCGCTTCGGGATTCGGAAATTCACCCGAGCAGCGACCGAGTACAGGCGCTCACAGCTGTACAGAAGCACTTCTTCGCTTTCGAGTCGCGACTCACACAGAGCAAGGAGCTGGGCCCTGGCGAAAAGCTTAGCTGGGCGAAGCTCTTTAAGTTCGGCAACTACACTGTGCTGTGCAACTGCTTCAATACCGCATGGCTGTCCCGCAAGAAGGAGCAGCAGTCGAAGCTCTTCTTTCCAATGGAGGCGATAGGCATCGGTTCCGTCTCCGCGAGCGTCTCGACGTCGGTATTCCACCATCCCTACAACTGGCTGGACGCAGGCAACTATAGATCCCTAAAAGGACGCGGTCGAGCAAACCTGTGACCTAGTCTTTACTGGGCATGAGCACGAAGGGGGTGGGGGCTCCATTGAAAGGTTCTCGGGCGAGCACCTCCACTATATCGAAGGCGCAGCAATGCACGGCGACGGAGGAGTTCTCGACAGCGGGTTCAACCTGGTTCTGCTGGACTTCGAAACCGGCGAACAACGAGTCGATCAGTTCAAATGGAACGGCAAGTTCTATGCATCGAAGCAGCAAAGCAACTGGTCCTCCCTTATCCGCAATCCGGCCCGAGAGAGGCACCTATTTCGCGCAAATAAAACCTACTCCCATTGGCTGGCGGACACCGGGACCGCGTTTACACACCGCCGTAAAAGAGATTTGCAATTCGACGATCTATTTGTGTATCCGGATCTACAGCGCTGGTCAGTGCAATCGCTCGTGAAGGGGGACAAGAAACCTAAGACCGTTTTTGGCAAAGACGTTCTCCAGCATTTCCGGGAGACCGAGTACATATTCGTGACCGGGTCGGACGATTGCGGGAAAACAACGCTGCTGAAGTCAATTTACCGCGACCTGGGGGCAGAATTCGTTCCACTGTGGCTCAGCGGGAGGGATCTCGCGAAGAGGTTCTCGGAGACTCGGTTTGACGCGGTACTTTCGATGGCCATCGAGGCGCAGTATGACAGGTCGAGCGTCGAGCGCTTCATGCAACTAGACCCAAGCCACGCTATTCTTCTGATCGACGATTTCCACCTGTGCAACCTAACCATCCTGCAGCAGGGCAAATTAATGGCGTCCGCAAAAAACCGCTTCGGGCACATCGTCGTTGCTGCGTCCGACGTCTACGTTAGAGAGCTTCGTAAGGACGACCCTCTGCTCGATTTCGAAACTTGTGAGATTAAAGAATTCGGACATCGGCTCCGCGGCCAGCTTATCCACAAATGGCTTGAGGTCGGCAGGGAAAGTGCGGACGACATGGACACGCTCGATAACGAGGTTCGCGTTGCCGAAAAAATCGTGACCACTCTTCTCGGAAAGAATGTAGTGCCGCCCACGCCCCTCAATGTGCTAACGCTGTTGCAGATGGTGGAGTCCGGTCAAAGCCACAAGACCACGGACGGCTCGTATGGGGCCATGTACGAGTTACTAATCAAGGCTAATCTCGGTGCCGGCACCACCCAAGGGTTTACCGATGCTGAAATGAAAGCGAACTATCTATCCTCAATCGCGTACGCGATGTTCGCACGCGAAGCAACCTTCCTCGACGAGAGTGAGCTTCGTAAGTTGAACGAGGACTATTCTAAGAGGTTCGACTACAAACCCGAGTTCCCAGCGATCTTGAACGAACTCGTGTCAGCCCGAGCCCTGGAACGCAGGCATGGTGGGTTCACCTTCAAATACAGGCACTACTACTACTACTTCGTCGCCAAATACTTCGACCGCGTGCTGCGGCGAAAGGATGCCCCCGAGTCCTCCGCTCTTCGGCAACAGCTGCGAGACATGGCGGACCGGCTCCACAGCGAGGAACTGGCCAACATCGTTCTCTTCTACCTGTACCTCACGCAAGACTGGGAGCTTGTGACGTACATATCGGACAATGCCGACAAAGTTTATTCGAACAGGCCACCGGCGGCCTTGCGAGGGGACGTGGACTTCGTGAATAAGACGTACATTGAGCCGCCAAAGATGCTCATCGAGGATTCGGATGTGGAGAAACACCAGGACGACTATCGCAGGCAACAGGACGAGGTGGAGGAGGCCGACGACCCAAATCAAATCGCACTAGACGCGAAGGTGAAATACGACGAGGACTTGGCTGACATTCATAAGATGAATATCGCCTTCAAGACCCTTCAGGTCCTCGGCCAGGTCCTGCGCAGTTCCGCTGCTTCGCTAGAGGCGGACCAGCGGCTGAAGGTTGCGTCTACCTGCTACAGATTGGGACTCCGGGCGCTAGGGGCTATCCTCGGCATCGCCGAGGATAAAGCCCAGGATCTGCGTGTCTACCTTGCTAGCCTGATAAAAGAGCGTGCCGCGGTCACGGATAAGAACATCACGAATCAGGAGTTACTACAACTCACCGACCAAGGTTTCATCGTACTCACGTTAGGCTGCGCCTATGGCACGATAAAGAAAATCTCCTACGCGGTCGGGCACCAGCATCTCGGAGAAACTTATGATCGTATTGTTGAGGAAAATCCCGACAGTACGGCTGTGGCCCTCGTTGACCTCTCAATCCGACTCGACCACACAAATGTCGTGCCCGAATACCAAATTACCCGGCTTAGGGATCAGGTCGTCGGAAATCTTTTTAGCTATTCCCTGCTCAGGCAGCTAATAGCAGACTACCTCTATCTATACCGTGTGAATATCAGAACTCTCCAGAGGCTCGGCGGCATGTTCAAGATTGAAGGCGTCACCTCCGCAGCCTTTCTGCTGCCTGACGATAAAAAGGGCTAACAAGCGCGCGGCTACAAACCGAGCGCGAGGAAAAGAAGCATATCAAACGGGCGCGCCGTAGAAGGTGAATAGAGAGTTATAGGGAGCGTCTTGGATGGCTGGATCGGTTGCCCTCAGCGGCTGAAGCCGGGTTTCTGTTTTTAGGGCTCTTACGCGGCGCTGAAGCGCCGCTCTTCCACGTCACGTCAGGCGTCTTGCTAGGTCTCCGCAAGAGGGGACGATCAAAGTCAAAGGCGTCGGACAGGAGTGTCCGACCCACACGTACCTGAGCCGTTGACGCTGGATTGTTTTTTGGGACTGATACGGCACGAGCGAAGTCGTGCTTTTCCCGGTTTGTTGTTCCTCCCGAGCTTTACGCGGCGCTGAAGCGCCGCTCTTCCACGGTGCTGCAAACGTCCTGCTTGTCCCCTGCAAAAATCAAAATCAAGGTCAGAGGCGTCGGACAGGAGTGTCCGACCCACACAAGCAATCCGGGGTCCCAAGGGATTTCCACAGGTTTATTTTTTTTGATGTTCAGATAACCTTGCTTCCCATTTTGGGACAGGGATACTGGGAATAGGGCCTTTGTGTGCGATCTGACTCTGCAAAACAGCAGGTTCCCTTCGGCTTCGCTCAGGGCAGGCTCTCATCGGGCTTTCGCCCGGTTCGGAATGACAAGACTTTAAGAGAGAGGACAGGGTGCTGGTTATGGGCGTGGCGGTTGGGGATTTGATGGCGGTGGCGGATGGCAGGTATGGGGCGGGAGGGGAGGGGAGGAAGTCGGGCAAGAGGGATCGAAGGCAGAAATTGGAAGCATCGTGTGAGGAGACTTTGCCGGCGGCAAATCCCACTTCTCGCAAAGGCAGCGAGAAGTGGGGCACCCAGACCGATGTGGGGAGGAAATCGCTGAGGACCGAGAAGGGGATTCCGCCTAAGCGGATGGGAGAGCTTTCGGAGCTGGATTTTCTGCGGAAGGCTATGGGCATGGGGATGATTGTGTCGAAGCCCTGGGGAGATAGTTACCGGTATGACTTTGTCTGCGATACGGGCGGGCGGTTGTGGCGGGCGCAGGTGCGGTCGACGGAGTACCGGTTTGGGGCGCGGGGGTATGCGGTGCATGCGTCGGTTTATGTGGGGCGGAAGATTGTTGGGTTGACGGAGAAAGATATTGACGTGCTGATTGGGTACATAGTGTCGCGGGACATCTGGTATGTGGTGCCGGTGCGGGCGTTTGTTCCACGGAAGAATCTGTGGTTCTATCCGGATGGGAGCAAGAAGGGGGCGATGTTTGAGAAATGGCGGGAGGCCTGGTGGGTGATGATGGGGGGAAGCTTTCGCCCGCGTCAGTAGACGTTCACCGCCGCAAATAGCCCGGCAGCGTCAAGATAGCACCGCGATCCCGCGCCGCAAGCCGCAGCCGAACCGGATGACAAAGTCTGTCAGATGGAAAGAGGCGGACAGGAGTGTCCGCCCCTCACGAGCATCTCGGTACCAGGTACTCGGTACTAATCGACGACAGCCTTATCAGTAATCTCCAGCCCGCGATCGATGATCGCGAACGCCTCGCGCAGTTGCTGCTCGTTGATGCAGAGCGGAGGGTTGGTGAAGAACGTGTTCCAGCGGACGAAGGTGTAGAGCCCTTGCTCGCGGAAGAAGCGGCCGAGGGCAGCCATCTCGTCGGACGTGCCGTTGAAGGGAGCGAGGGGCTGGCGCGTTTTACGATTGCGAATGAGTTCGACGATGCCGAACAATCCGATCGAGCGCACCGCGCCGACGGATGGATGCTTCGCCTGCAAGTCTTCGCCAAGCGACTTCATTATCGCGCCCATCTTTTTCGAATTGTCGAGCAGGCCATCTTCTTCGTACACGCGAATGGTCGCGAGCGCCGCCGCGCATCCCATGGGATGGCTGTTGTAAGTGAGGCCTCCATAGAAAACTTTGTCCTGAAAATGCTGCGCGATGTGATGCCGCATACCAACCGCGCCGAGAGGAAGGTAGCTCGAAGTCAATCCCTTCGCCATGCACAGCAGATCAGGGACAATTTTCCAGTGATCGACCGCGAACCATGTGCCGGTTCGTCCGAAGCCCGACATCACTTCATCGGCGATCATCAGGATGCCGTACTTGTCGCAGATCTTGCGCAGGCCTTCGAGATATCCATCGGGCGGAACGAGAATGCCGTTCGTTCCAGTCACCGGCTCGAGAATGAATGCGGCAATCGTGCTCGGACCTTCAAGCTGAATCGTCTCTTCAATCATGGCAAGGGAGGAGTCCGCGGATTCCCATCCGCGCTCGATGCCGTGATAAGGATCGAGCACGTGAATGACGCCCGGAATGCCAGGCTCGGCGGCCCATCTGCGGGGATCGCCAGTAAGGGTGATCGCCCCGGCGGTTGCGCCGTGATAGGAGCGATAGCGCGCAATGATTTTGTGGCGCCCGGTGAAAAAGCGCGCGAGCTTGATGGCGTTCTCGTTGGCTTCGGCTCCGCCGTTGGTGAAGAAGAAAGTGTCGATATCGCCGGGAGTGATTTCGGCGAGCTTCGCTCCCAGCCGAGCGCGAACCTCGGTAGCCATGAACGGATTCGCGTAGGCGAGCGTTGCGGCCTGGTCGGCGATGGCCTGAATGACGCGCGGGTCGCCGTGTCCGATGTTGACGGACATGAGCTGGCTGTTGAAATCGATGAAGCGCTTCCCTTCGGGCGTGTAAAAGTAAATCCCTTTGCCGCTGGCGACAGGAATGGGATCGACTTTCGATTGCGCCGACCACTCGTAGAGCGTGTGCTTGCGGGAGAGATCGACGATTTCTTTGCCAGTCATTTTCTTGTCAGACATTGTAGGCGTGGTGAGAGTTGTGGTCATGGAATCCTTCGAAGTTTATTGCCACGGATTTTCACGGATTTTCACGGATTTTCACGGATATCACGCATCGATTTGCAGGCTTTATCCGTGTGAATCCGTGCAATCCGTGGCTAGAATTTGCGGCTGTGTTCTTTTGCCCAGCGTTCGACGACTACTTTTTTGTCGGTGTAGAACTCGATGGCGTCGCGGCCCTGGCCATGGAGATCGCCGAAGAAACTGTTCTTCCATCCGCTGAAGGGGAAGTAGGCCATGGGCGCGGCGACTCCGATGTTGATGCCGATATTGCCGGCGGGCGCTTCGTAGCGGAAGCGGCGCGCGGCCGATCCGCTCGAGGTGAACAGCGACGCCTGATTGCCGTACGCGCTGCGCTCGAGGAAGGCGAGCGCGTCGTCCATGTCGTTGGCGTGAACGAGGCTGAGGACGGGGCCAAAGATTTCTGTGTCGGCGAGATCGCTGGTGGCGGGGACGTTATCGAGAATCGTCGGATTCACGAAGTTGCCGGATTCGTATTTCGGAATCTTCGAGTTGCGTCCGTCGAGCAGAACTTTTGCGCCTTGCTTTTCGCCGAGAGCGATGAGCGATTCGACACGTTCTTTGCTTTGCGGCGTGATCACTGGTCCCATCTGCACATCTTTGTCGAGGCCGTTGCCGACTTTGAGTTTCGAGGCAGCGTCGGCGATGGAATCGCGGAACGTTTTCTGCGCTTCGCCGATGGTGATCGCGACGGAGACGGCAAGGCAACGCTGGCCGGCGCAGCCGAAGGCGCTGTCGCTGATGATCTGCGTGGCCATGGGCATGTCGGCGTCGGGCAGAACGATGACGTGATTCTTGGCTCCGCCCTGGCATTGCGCGCGCTTGCCATTGGCTGCGGCGCGGGAGTACACGTATTTCGCAATGGGGGTCGATCCGACGAAGCTGATGGCGCGAACTTTCGGATGGTCGAGAAGCGCGTCGACGGCGACTTTCCCCCCGTTGATCAGGCTGACGACGCCTTTTGGCAAGCCCGTTTTTTCGAGAAGCTCGTAAACGTAGCGCATGGTAAGCGGCACGCGCTCGGACGGTTTAAGGATGAATGTGTTTCCGGTGGCGATGGCATAGGGCAAATACCAGAAGGCGATCATGCCGGGAAAGTTGAAGGGCACGATGGCGGCGGTGACGCCGATGGGCTGGCGGATCATCATTTCGTCGATGCCGCGGGCAACGTCTTCGAGGTTGTAGCCTTGCATCATCATGGGAATGCCGCACGCGACCTCGACGTTCTCGATAGCGCGGCGCATTTCGGCTTTGGCTTCGGTGAAGGTTTTGCCATTTTCCTGCGTGATGATGCGGGCGATGTCGTCGATGTGATCTTCGAGCAGCATCTTCAGCTTGAAGAGCGGCTGGATGCGGTCTTCAGGCGGAGTGCGGCGCCATTCGGGGAAGGCGGCGGCGGCGCCTTCGACGGCCTGATTCACTTCGGCGGCGTCGGCGAGTGGGACTTGAGCGATTACTTCGCCGGTGGCGGGATTGATTACGTCGCGCCATTCGTTGGCGCGCGAGTCGGTCCATTGGCCGTTGATGTAGTTCGTAAGCTTGATGATGGGGGGTGCGGCTACTGTGCTCATGAGTTCACCTCTACTTGTCGCGAAGAAAGCAGTGCATCGTGTGAATTCCCTGCGACAACACTAATGATACCGCGTTATAGGGGTCCTTCGACTGCGGTTGATCGTTGCGCTTCGCTTAACGATCAATCCTCGCTCAGGATGACAAAACTTTTTAGACTAGCTGCGCTACGGCGCCTTTCTTATCGCAGACTGACGCTAGCGCGGATGCCAGAACGTCGAGGCCTTCGTCTATCTGTTCGTTGGTTGCGACCAGCGGGACCAGAACGCGGATCACATTGGAATACGTGCCGGCGGTGATTGTGATCAGACCGTGTTCGTAGCAATATTGCGTGATCTGTTTCGTTTCTTCCGTCGCTGGAATTTTCGATTCTTGCGATTTCACCAGTTCGATCGCTTGCATGCCGCCGAGGCCGCGGACGTCGCCGACGATGGGCCAGCGGCGCTGCCAGTCGCGGGCGCGGCGCTGGAAGCGGACGCCGAGTTCGTTGGCGCGGGTGAGCAGATTCGTCTTTTCAAACAGATCGAGGGTTGCCAGAGCTGCGGCACAGGAAAGCGGGTTTCCCGCGAACGTGCCGCCGAGGCCGCCGGGGCCGGGGGCGTCCATGATTTCGGCCCGGCCTGTTACGGCAGCTAGAGGCAAGCCTCCGCCGAGAGATTTTGCGGTGACGATCAGGTCAGGTTCGACACCGTAGTGCTCGCTGGCAAACATCGTGCCGGTACGGCCGAAGCCGGATTGGACTTCGTCGGCGATGAAGAGGATGCCGTGCTTGTGGCAGAGATCGATTAACACTTTGAAATAATCGGGCGGCGGAGCGATGAAGCCGCCTTCGCCCATCACTGGCTCGGCGATTACCGCGGCGACTTCTTCGTTTGCGACTACGCGTTTGAAAGTGTCTTCGAGATGGCGCGCGCAATAAAGATCGCAGGACGGATATTTCAAGTTATACGAACAGCGATAGCAGTAGGCGAAGGGCACGCGATAGACATCGCCGGGGAAGGGCGCGAATCCTGCTTTGTAAGGATGAGTCTTGCTGGTGAGGGCCAGGGTCATCATGGTGCGGCCGTGGAAGGCGTCTTCGAAGGCGATGATCGCGGGGCGTTTCGTGTAGGCGCGGGCGATCTTGACTGCGTTCTCGACAGCTTCAGCCCCGCTGTTAACGAAGAGAGTTTTCTTGGGAAACTTTCCGGGCGTAATTTCGTTCATGCGCTCGGCTAGGCGGATGTAGCCTTCGTAGGGCGTGACTTGGACGCAGGTGTGGAGGAATTTGTCGAGCTGCGTCTGGATCGCTTCGACTACCGATTCCTGGCGGTGACCGGCGTTGGCGCAGCCGATGCCTCCGGCGAAATCGATGTAGCGGTTGCCGTCGACGTCTTCGAGCCAGGCTTCTTCGGTTTTGGCTACGTAGATGGGCGTGCCGTGGGAAAGTCCGCGGGGCACGGCTTTCGCGCGGCGTTCACTGAGCGCGCGGGAGTTGGGACCGGGGATGGGGGTTTGGATACGAATTGTGGTCATTTCAGTTTCTCTGGAGAATGCCCTTGACGCGGGGACAGTGCGTGTGAGGTAGAGATCCTTCGACTGCGGTTGTGCTTCGCTATCGCGAAGCACAATCCTCGCTCAGGATGACAAATTGTTAAGGCTTTCTGCATCAGTACCAGCCGATTGGCTGCTCGTTCAGGTTGATGTAGACCTGTTTGGTTTCGAGATATTCTTCGATACCCCACGGGCCGAGTTCGCGGCCGAAGCCGGATTGTTTGTAGCCGCCCCAAGGGGCTTCGACATACGTTGGTTGCATGTGATTGACCCAGACGATGCCGGCACGCAAAGCTTTCACGGCGCGCATGGCTTTGAAAATATCGCGGGTCCAGACGGCGGCGGCGAGGCCGTAGGGGGAATCGTTGGCGATTTTCAGCGCATCTTTTTCATCTTCGAACGGGATCACGGCGGCGACTGGTCCGAAGATTTCTTCGCGGGCGATGCGCGCGGAGTTTGTGACATCCGAGAAGATTGTGGGCTGGACGTAGTAACCCTTCCCCATTTTCTCCGGGCGTCCGCCGCCGGAGACGAGTCTGGCTTCTTTCTTTCCAATCTCGATGTAGGAGTTGACGCGGTCGTATTGTTCTTTACTGACGAGCGCGCCCATTTTCGTTTCGCGATCGAGCGGCGGGCCGATTTTTATTTTCTTTGCTTTTTCTGACATGGCTTCGACGAACTTTTTGTAGATCGACTTCTGTACGAGGATGCGGCTTCCGGCGGAGCACACCTCGCCTTGATTGATGAAGACGCCGAAGAGTGCGCCATCGATGGCGGCTTCGAAATCGGCGTCGGCGAAGAAAATGTTGGGAGACTTTCCGCCGAGTTCGAGAGTGACGCGCTTCACCGTGTCGGCAGCCTGTTTCACGATGATCTTGCCGACGGCGGCGCTGCCGGTGAAGGCGATCTTGTTCACGTCGGGATGCTGAACGAGCGGAGCGCCGCAGGTTTCTCCGAAGCCAGTGACGATGTTGACGACGCCCGGGGGCAGACCACAATCGGCGAAGTAGTTAGCAAATTCGAGAGCGGTGAGCGGAGTCTGCTCGGCTGGCTTGAGGACGCAGGTGCAGCCCGCGGCGATTGCGGGAGCGAGCTTCCACGCGGCCATGAGAAGCGGATAGTTCCAAGGGATGATTTGTCCGGCTACGCCTACGGGTTCTTTCAGCGAGAGGGACATCGCATTATCGGGAACGGGATTGACGTAGCCGACAACTTTGGTGGCAAGGCCGCCGTAATATTCGAAGCAGGTGGCGGCGTCGGTGATGTCATACTCGGCCTCGACGATTGGCTTGCCGGTGTTGCGGCATTCCAATTCGGCGAGTGCGGGCTGGTTGGCACGAATTTTTTCGGAGAGGCGGAAGAGGACGCGGCCGCGTTCCTGCGCTGTCGAGCTTGCCCATGGGCCTTCTTCGAATGCGGCTTTGGCTGCGGCGACGGCGCGGTTGACGTCATCGGAGTTCGCGTCGGGGACTTGGGCGATTACTTCTTCCGTGGAGGGATCGTAGACGGGGAAGGTCTTTGTCGATTTGCTATCGACCCATTCACCGTTGATGAACATCTGGTAGGTTTTTACTTCGGTTGTGACTCCGCCCGGCATTGGTCCTCCTGCGTACCTCAGGGGCTAAAGCCCCAAATTCCTGGCCACTCAACGGCACGACTAAAGTCGTGCCGTTCCCGATCCGTTGCGAGCTTCGCTCGCGGACAGCCGAGGGCGGCTGTCCCCACATCAGTCAAAATCCAACAATCAACTTCAGCCAACTTCAGCGGCGAGCTTCGACGGGAGAGTCGCCCGTCCCCACACGCGTCGTCTTCACAGGGGCCGTCTGCGCACGCGCCAACTCCGACGCCACCCGTTGTTTGCGGCGGCCGTAGACGAAGAAGAAGAATGCGGCGAGGCCGACGAAGAACAGGGTTCCGCCGAACATCCATAATTCGTAAGACCAGAGCGACGTGATCTGCTGGGCCGGAAAAAATGCCAAAGAGATGCCGAGGATCGTGGTCAAGAATCCGCTGCTGCCGGCAACGAAGAGTGTGGTGCGGCCGTAGTGGCCGCGTGGAACCGGCTCGGTCACCGCGAATGTTACGAGCGCGCCAAACATGTAGACGAAAGGGACAAGATTCAGCACAACCGCCAGCGAAAGAAGTTTTTGAAACGTTTCCTGAACGCCGGCGCCGGCGAAATTCAAGATGACGAGTACGGCAGAGACAATGCCTTGGACGATCAAAGCCGCGTAGGGCGTGGCGAAGCGGGGGTGAATGTTGCCAAGCCACGAAGGCATGTAGGAATCGAGGCCGGCAACGAATGGGATGCGGGCGCAACCACCGACCCAAGCCGAACCGATTCCGGCAATGGCCAGGCTGAGCATGACGGCGAAAGGCACCGAGATCCAACTCACGCCGACGCGGGCAGCCATTCCGCTAACCGCTTGAACAATGCCTTGCAGGACATTGACGCTCTTGCCGACGGCGACGAGTAGCGTGATGGTGACCGCGACGTAGAGGGTGCCGGAGATCAAACCGCCCCACACGACGGCACCGGGAAGAGTCCGCGCAGGATCCTGGATTTCATCGCCCATGACCGAAGCGAGTTCAAGGCCGAGCAGACCGAAGCAGATGACGCCAAAGGAATTGAGAACGAAGCGCGGATTAGCGGGAATCTTGAAGTCGGCGGCGGTGATGGCGGTGCCGAAACGCGAGCAGATCACCACACCGAGGCCGACTAGAACAGCAGCGGCGATGAAAGTACCGATGGCGCCGACATTGTTGATCCACTTGCCAACGCCGAGGCCGAGAATGTTGAGCAAGGTGAGAAGGGCCAACAGCGTGAGGGACACGATGGCGGCAAAGATTTTGTTTTCAGCCAACCCCTGGTGGCCAGGACCGAGCGCGTAGACGGAAACGCCGACGAAGTAGAGCATGATGGTCGGCACGTAGAGCATGTTGTTGGTCCAGTAGCACCAGCCGGAAAGGAATCCGTTAAAGTCGCCGAAGACTTCTTTTGCCCAGAGATAGACGCCGCCTTCGCCGGGATAACGGTGGGCGAGTTCGATGACCGCGATGCCTTGAGGCCAGAAGAAAAGAAGAAGAGAGATGATCCAGAGCCAGATGGTGACGCCACCGTTGGCGGCGATGGAGGGGATCACGTTCAGGTTGAAGACGGCTACGACGAAGAGGAGAACGAGATCGCGGCGTCCGAGAGCGCGGATCAGGTGGGGCTGGGCGGCGGGTTGGGTGGTGGTGGACAAAGCAAAACCAAAAACAACAGGTTCCCTTCGACTTCGCTCAGGGCGAGCCCTCACCGGGCTTTTCGCCCGGTGAGGAATGACAAGAATTTTTTAACTTAACTAAGGTTCTGCTCCTGCATGCAAAGCGGGCGGGGGCGCCCGCTCTACACTTGCAAATTTAGTGCGCGGCCAGAACGGGCTGGCCGACGCGTTCTTGCTGGGCTTTCGCGAGCGAAGCGGCGATGTCGTCGAAAGCAGATAGATGCTTGTCGATATCGGCTTCAGTGTGCTGGACGGAAATTGTCCACTGCTCGTCCCACCAATAGGGCTGCGGCATCACGCCGCGGTTGACCATGGCGAACCAGTAGTGACGCCAGAGATCGATGTCGATCGTTGTCCAGTCGCGGTAGTTGCGAATCTCTTTCGGATAAAACATGAGAGCACCATTGGCGCCGGCATGCGCGATGTAAGCTTGCAGGCCGACTTTGGCGATGGTCTTGCGATATCCCTCGGCGAGTTTCTTTCCGAGCTTGTCGACGTGAGCGTAATTGTCACGGGTGAGGACCTCGCGGAAGGTGGCGAGGCCGGCGGCCATCGAAACCGGATTGGTGTTGTAAGTGCCGCCGTGGAAAACTTTGTGTTGCGAGATGAGATCCATCACCGCGGTGCTGGCACCGAATGCGGCGAGAGGCAGGCCTCCACCGATCGATTTGGCGAGGCAGATCATGTCGGGCTTCACATTGAAGTATTCTGACGCGCCGCCCCAACCGAGTTTGGCGCCGGTTTTTACTTCGTCGAAGATCAGGAGCGCGCCGTTTTTGGTGGCGATGTCGCGGAGGCCTTTCAGGAATCCGGGCTCGGGCATGCAGAGGCCGACGTTCATCAGAATGGGTTCGAGGATGATCGCGGCTATCTCGCCGGGATTTTCCCGGAAGCGGCGCTCGACGCTACCGAGATTGTTGAAGGTGGCAATCTTAACATTGGCGATTGCGCTCTTCGGCACGCCCAATCCGCCAGTTACTGCCGTTGGATTTTCCACGTCGCCGAAGTCGGGAGCATGAGGTTTCACGCTGACCAGAGCGGAGTCGTGAAGGCCGTGGTAGGCGCCTTCGAATTTTACGATCTTATCTCGGCCGGTGGCGGCGCGGGCCAGGCGGATGGCGTGCATGGTGGCTTCGGTGCCACTGTTGCCGAAGCGGCACATCTCAACGGGGAAGCGTTTGCAGATTTCTTCGGCGAGTTCCCATTCCATATCGTGCGGCATGCCGAACATGGTTCCGGTGGAGAGGCGTTTTTCGACGGCTTTCATGACGGCGGGATGGCAGTGTCCGGCCATGAGCGCGCCGAAGGTGAGGTTGTAGTCGATGTACTCGTTGCCGTCGAGGTCGCGAAACTTGCTGCCGCTGGCCTCCTTCACGAAGATGGGCCAGGGCTCGTAATGGCGATAGTTGCTGGCCACGCCGAGCGGGATGCGTTTGAGATTCTTCTTGTGCGCTTCGGCGGATTTCGGGGTGCGGCGCTCGAAAGTTGCGAGCTCTTTGTCTAATTCGGGATACATCAGATTGCTCCGGGAAAACTCAGGCCGCAGCGTTTCTTTGGTAGCCGGGCCGTTAGAATGCCGGGCGGCAAGCCGCCCGGGTCGTGGTCATACCATTTTACGCTTCAAACTAGAAGAAAAACTTTAAGGCAAATTGGATCAGACGCGGATCGCGCGCTTGCTGAATCTGGCCAAAGGTTGTGTCGCTGAAATTGCCGTCGGGATTCACGAATAGCGTCTTGTTGAACAAGTTGAAAAAATCAGCCCGGAACTGAAAATACTTGGCTTCTGAGATGGCGAAGCGCTTGGAGAAAGTTACGTCCCATTGATTCAGGCCGGGACCGCAACAGATGGAACGGCGGGTGGTGGCGAAAGTGCCGAGTGTGGGATCGGAAAATTGCGCCGGATTCAGATAGAAGCCGCCGTTCGTCTTGGGGTTCTGAATCTGCAGCGGGCCGCTCAGTTGCGGCGCTCCGGCTCCGAGGAAAAACAAACTGCTGATCAGTTCGTTATCGTCCTGAGTTTGAATCCGGATGGGGAAGCCGCTCTGGAACTGGATGATTCCGGACATCGACCAGTCATCCAGAACTTTACCCTTGAATCCGCTGTATCGCGGAACTGGAAGCTCCCAGTAATAGTTGATCACGAAGCGCTGCGCGGAATTGAAGAGCGACAAAGAGCGGCTAGCTTTGTAATTGAACGGATTGACCGTCTCTTCAAAGCTGGACGCCCAATCCAACGACTTGCTCCAAGTGTAAGCAGCTTGCATTTGCAACCCATGCGAGAAGCGCTTCTCCAAACTGGCCTGCAGCGAGTTGTACGCCGACGCAGCGATGGTGTCTTCGGCGAAGATGTTGGTGAAAACCGGAACGCCGTCGGCGGGGCAACCGTTCCCCGGTCCACCGGTCAAAGGATTACAGGTAGGCGTGGAATAGGGACGAAGGCCAACGAAGTAAAGTGACTGGCCCGGAGTTGTGACTGTTCCGCCGGCGGGCAAATGAAATCCGTTTGGCAGGAGGCTTCCGACGTTCGAAGGAAGCGTGACCGAATACTGATTGTCTTCTGCGAAGGGGCCGCAACTTGCCTGATTACCATAAGACAAGACTTTTGAGGAATCGGCCGCCGCCAAGGTCATGATGTCGAGACACGTTTGGGGATTAGCCGCGTTAATGTCGTGAGAAGCGAGCAGCCGATGTCCCTGTGAGCCAACATAGCCAATTTGCGCTACCAAGTTCCGGGCCAACTCCCGTTGGAAATTAAGGTTGTATTGCGCGGAATACTGGGTGCGCAGCTTGGGCTGGAAATCCCCGTAAAGCAACATGGGACGGAACGAGGCCCAGTCCTGCGGGGTTCCTCGCGGGGGGCTGAGGATTCCACTAAACGGGTTCGGACTGACGGCGCCGGTTTGCGAGATGAAGGGGGTATTCATGAAAGTCGCAGGCAAAAAGGTGCTGCCGCCAAATGGCGGCTCGGCGCCGAACTGCTCGAGCACTAACTGCTCCATGGGGTTGTAAAACAGGCCCCAACCGCCGCGAATCGTGGTCTTTGAATTCAGGCTGTAGGCAAGTCCGATTCGCGGCGCGAAGGCCTTGTAATAGGTTTGGGTGAGTCCAGCCGGGACGCCGGCGTCCCCGGGAACAACCAGTCCGGTGGGCAGAACGCCAGCGGCTGCGCATGTGCTGGCCAAAAGATTTGCCTGGTCGGCGGCCGACAGGGTACAGGGATAAACGGTTGAGTTCTGACCAGGGCGAAAGGTCTGCACGTGGTGAAGGGCATCGGCCAGCGGTGTGTCCAATTCCCAACGAAGGCCGTAATTCAGAGTGAGCGAAGGTTTGATTCTCCAGCTATCCTGGGCGAACAAATACAGTCCCGTGTTCCGCACGTTTTCCCGCTGGGCAGAGCCTTGAGAATAGCTGTCGTCCAGGCCTAGCAGGTAGCCTGGATAGTTATCGTTATAGAGGACGGAATTTTCGGTCGTGCTATTGAAATTTAACTGACCGCTGACGTTGTAGTAGAGGGTCTGGTCGAAACGGTCGCGGCGCACGTCAGCGCCGAACTTCATGGTGTGACTACCTTTGACCCAGGTCATGCTGTCCGTCCACATGAAGGAGTTTCCGACCTGCGGCAACTCGCCTTCCCATCCGTTGCCGATGGCAAAACCGCCGGCGACACTGATGAACGGAACGCCGGTGCGATTGGAAGGCAAACCAGTGGTGATTCCGTACTGAGGACTGGTTGGCGCGAGTCCCTGCGCCGCAAGGTCGGCTTGGATCAAAGCTGAGTCCGATGTGCCGTTGAAGCAAACTGCCTGGGCCGCGGGAGACGAACAGGAGGCTTGCACCGCACCCGTGTTTTGCGGATGCTGAAAAGTCAACTGCCCTTCGCGCATGTAAGTGAAGCGGAATTCGTTGATTAAAGAATTGCTGATGGTCCAGGTGTGGCTGGGATTGAATTGCTGATAACGCGAACCCACGTTCGCTCCGAAGCCCGGAATATTAGCTCCAGAGGCCTGGAAATCATAGAAGGGTGCAAAATTAGAATCGTCGGTGAAGTAGTAATAAAAACTGAAATTCTGATGATTGTTGATGCGATGGTCGAAGCGAAACGTAACTTGATCTTGCCGATCGGAGCTTGCGGGGACTGCCTGATAGCTGCCATCTGACCGGTTAGCGTTAGGGACGAAACGCAACATGTCTACGGCGACCGGGTCCATGCAAGGAGTTGGGATGGTGGCATTCCCATTGGCATCGGTAGGAAAGATGCTGCCCCAACTGGCTCCTGCGATTGGCGTCTGTCCGCTCTGCGCAGCTATGGCCGAAGTGCAGCCGGGTCTTCCATTCAAGGCATCGGCGGCGAACTGGTCGGTGATGACGCCGCTGAAACCACTACCTCCGCCAAAGACCCCTGCCCGCTCTTGCGGAGTAGGCACAAAGACGGTCTGACCTGAGATTCCCTGGCGCACGCGGCGGCCTTCGTAGGAAACAAAGAAGAAAGTGCGGTCCTTCTTAATCGGTCCGCCGAAGGTTCCGCCGAACTGATTCTGATTTTCCTGCGGCTTTACGGTATTGAAGTAACCTTGGGCGTTTAGAACCGTATTGCGGAAGTACTCGTATACGTTGCCATGCCACTGGTTAGTGCCCGACTTAGTGACGACGTTAACTACCGCTCCAGAATTGCGGCCGTATTCCGCGTCGAACGTATTGCTGATCACGCGAAACTCGTCAATCGCATCGGGAGTTGGTTGGATCGTTGGCAAGTTAACGAACTGATCGTTGGCGTCGCCGCCATTCACGCTGAAATTATTGGCACGGCTCCGGCCGCCGTTGACGGAAACTGCTCCGGCGTTGTCGCTGCCATAGAACGTTCCGCCGCTCGATCCCAATTGCGATTGAACGCCGGGCTGCAACTGAAGGAATTGATAGGTGTCACGAGCATTGAGCGGAAGCTCGTTGACTGAGCGATTGTTTACAACCGCGCCGAGCTGAGTGCTGGTGGTATCGACCAGGGGCGCTTCGGAAGTAACATCGACGATTTCCTGGGCTGCTCCAAGTTGCATCGTCATGTTGAGGGTGATGACCTGGTTGACATCAAGCGAAATCCCTTTGCTGACGTCTTTTTTGAATCGAGGCAGCTCAAAAGTAAGAGTGTAAGTTCCTACGGGCAGGTCGGGAAAACCATAATCACCGCTGGCGTTTGTCTGCGTGTCTCTGCTGACGCCGGTGGCTACGTTCACGGCAGAAACCTTGACGCCACCCAGGACGGCGCCGCTGGGGTCGGCAACGCGACCGAGAACTCGTCCGCCAGTACCCTGAGCAAAAACGTTGGAAGCAAAGAGTGACAACACGGCTGTCAGGCAAACGGCGGTCCAGCGGGAGCGCGGTGACGGCATGAAACCTCCAGACGTCTTTCGAAAATGTTTTGTCGTGAGAAACGGCAGCTTGTGTGCAGCAGCAACCTTGCTATAATCCCG
This sequence comes from Acidobacteriota bacterium, assembly GCA_013289765.1. Classification (GTDB taxonomy): domain Bacteria; phylum Acidobacteriota; class Terriglobia; order Terriglobales; family Acidobacteriaceae; genus Sulfotelmatobacter. Next base: position 165,828 of record JABCZI010000007.1, on the reverse strand, counting down.
CAAGGTTAGAGAAGGGGCGGGTGGACTGTCAAGAAGAAAAAAAGCGTTCTTCCCGATAGAAAACTTTAATCTCTCGTTGAATAATGAGTGCTTCCAGCGATAAGCCGTATTTGAAAATCGGAGATGTGGCACGGCGGGTGGGAGTGTCGCCGTCCGTAATCCGGTCGTGGGAGAACCTTGGGCTTGCCCACCCGCGGCGCACCGAGAGCAAGTACCGGCTTTACTCTTCGGAGGATGTGAAGCTGCTGAAGCGGGCGCGCTTTATGCGGAAAGTCCGCGGAATGAATGCGGCGGCGATCGTGGAGTTATTGCGCCGGGAAGGCAAGGCGCGGCCGGCGGCGGATGGGAACGCAGGGGCGATTGGTTCGCACTTGCGGCAGTTGCGCTCGAAGCGGCGACTATCGCTGGCGCAAGTGGCGAAAACTGTGGGCATCTCGGTAGGCTTCTTGAGTGCTTTGGAGCGTTCGCAGATGAGCGGATCGGTAGGGACTCTGCGCAAGCTGGCACGATTTTATAAAACGAACATCCTCGATTTCTTCGATGCAACAGGAGCGAGCAGCCGGCAAGTGCAGCCGGGAGAGAGAAAAGTTCTCGAAGCAGGCCCTGGGGTTCGCATGGAGTTGCTGGCTTGGGGAAACACGGTGATGGAGCCACATCTGTTTCGCGTGGCGCCGGGCGCGGGAAGCGGCGATTCTTACTCGCACGAAGGAGAGGAATTTCTCTATATATTGCGCGGGGCGCTGACGATCACATTGGAAAATGAAGAATACCGGCTCAAGGCCGGGGACAGTTTTTATTTTGAGAGCGCTACCCCGCACCATTGGAAAAATCCCGGACGCGCGGAAGCGTGGCTGCTGTGGGTGAATACACCGCCGACGTTTTAAGGGCGGTGGTACTGGAGGAACGATGAAGGCGCGAGAATCGGCTCTGCTGGCTCTGTTCACGCTGTTGCTGTTTGCCGGCTCCTGCACAAAAAATATATCCACACTTAATCTGCTGGTGTGGGAAGGGTACGCGGATGCGTCGTTCATCAAGGCTTTCGAGGAGCAGCATCACTGCAAAGTTTCAGCGTCGTATATGGGGTCAAGCGATGAACTGGTGGCGAAGCTGCGGGGCGGCAGCGCCGGAAACTATGATGTGATCTCGCCCTCGAGCGATGTGGCGACGTCGATTGCGGCGGCGGGGCTGGCGGCGCCGCTGGCTTTAGCGAAGATTCCGAGCTATTCGCAACTCTCTCCGCAGCTTACTTCCCTGCCGCTGGTGCAAGTACAGGGCCTGGTGTATGGAGTTCCGTTCATGTGGGGGCCAGATCCGTTGATCTACGACAGCACAGTTTTCGCTCAGCCGCCGGAGAGCTGGAATGTGCTTTGGGATCCGAAATATCGCGGAAAGATTTCGGTATGGGACGATTTGTCCACGATTTACATGGCCGCGCAGGTTCTCGGATATGACAAACCGGACCCGTCGCAGCTTTATAACTTGAGCGATGAGCAGCTTGAGGCGGTGAAAAGGAAGTTGCTGGAGTTGAAGCCGAATATCCGCAAGATGTGGTCTACCGGTGGAGAGCTGACGAATCTTTTTCAGAGCCATGAAGTCGCGGCCGCGATGGGATGGCCGCTGATGACGAATCAGCTGCGCAAGATTAATTTCCCCGTGGGAGAGACGATTCCGAAGGAAAATACGACCGGCTGGATCGATCATCTTATGATCACGGCGGGGAGCGAGAATAAAGAATTGGCGAACGAATTTCTCGAATACATGATTGAAGCGAAGACGCAGAAGAAGGTGACGGACGTGACGGGATACACGCCAGCCAACCCCCAGGCAGCGCAGTTCATGACGGGGCAGGAAGTGAAGAGCTTGCATTTGGATGATGTCGACAACTATCAGAAGCGGCTGTATTTCTGGCAAAATGTGCCGCGGCGCGCAAAGTATAACGAGATTTGGAATGAAGTGAAGGCGGCGCAGTAGGGCGGGTGCCGGCGTCCGGCGTCCGGAACATTGGAATGATGACTACTTCTGAAATTGCGATGGCTTCTGTTTCTAGCTCTGTCGTCCGAGGTCCATTGCTCAGGATTCAGAATGTCGCCAAGAGTTTCGGAAAGAATATTGTGTTGCGAAATATTTCTCTCGATGTGGCGGAAGGAGAATTTCTCACGATCCTGGGCGAAAGCGGATCGGGAAAAACGACCCTGCTGCGAATTATCGCGGGCTTCGAAACGGCGAGCGGTGGCGAAGTATGGATGGGTGAGGAGCGCCTGGACCAGCAGCCTCCATACCGCCGCCGCGTGAATACTGTGTTTCAGAGCTATGCGTTGTTTCCTCATCTCACGGTAGAACAGAATGTAGCTTACGGATTGCGAGTGGCGAAGCGGCCTGAGGTGGAGATTGCATCGCGCGTAAAAGAAGCGCTGGATAAAGTAAAGATGTCTGCTTACGCCAAGTCGAAACCTTCGAAGATCAGCGGTGGGCAACAGCAGCGGGTTGCGCTGGCACGGGCGCTTGTGAATCGTCCACGGCTGCTTCTGCTGGATGAACCGCTTTCCGCGCTGGACGCGAATTTGCGGCGGCAGATGCAGGTGGAATTGAAATCGTTGCAGCGCGAGGTCGGCATTTCGTTCATCTTCGTCACTCACGATCAAGAAGAAGCAATGGTGATGTCGGACCGGATAGCGTTGCTGCGGTCGGGCGAACTGGAGCAGGTGGCGACGCCGCGCGAAATTTACGGAAGACCGGCCACCGCTTATGTCGCGCAATTTATTGGACACACGAATTTGCTGAAGGGACAGGTGCAAGCGGGAAAGGTACGCAGTGGTCCGTTCACCTGGTCCGCCGCGCTGCCAGACGGTCCGGCGTTGTTCTCGCTGCGGCCCGAGAGCCTCCATCTGGCTTCTCAGGAGAATGCGGCCAGCGGTAGCGTGCGGATTAGCGGAAAGGTCCGCCACCAGGCGTTTCATGGGGCTACAGAGTTAATACGCGTGGAGTGCGCCGACGGTTTGATTCTGGTGGTGAGGATTCCCGGCAGTGCTGGGGCGCTTGACAATGTTGAACTGGAGTTTTTTCCAGGCGATGCCGTTGTGGTGCGCGAGTCTGCGGAACGAATTTGATGTTTTCTCGAGCTTACAAAGCGGCGGTCACCCTGCCTCCACTGGTGTGGATCACGGTATTCCTGCTAGCACCGTACCTGCTTCTGTTTTGCTACAGTTTTTGGTCGGTTTCGTCGGAGCAGACGATTGTGCATTCCTGGAATCTCGCCAACTACAACGAGCTTGTGCGGGTTGACGTCTACTGGAAGACGCTGCTGCGTTCGATGTGGATTGCGGCGCGGGTGACCATGTTTTCGTTGCTGCTGGGATATCCGCTGGCATATTTTCTTTCGTTTTACGCAGGAAAGAAAAAGAATCTGTTTTATCAGTTTGTGATCATTCCGTTGTGGGTGAGCTATCTGGTGCGGGCCTATGCCTGGAAGACGATTCTCGGCTCCGATGGCGTCCTGAATACGTTGCTGCAGTATGCGCATTTGACCAAGCATCCGTTGGAATTCCTGCTGTACAGTCCGTTTGCCGTGGTGCTGACTCTGACGCACATTTACACGCCGTTTGCGTTTCTGCCGATTTACGCGGCGCTGGAGCACATTCCACGCAATCTGGTGGAAGCGTCGCACGATCTTGGCGCGACCCGCGGACAGACATTCTGGAAAGTAATTCTTCCTCTCTCAATTCCGGGAGTGGTAGCGGGGGCGACGTTCGCGTTTGTGCTGAGCCTGGGAGATTTTTTGGCGCCGCTGTTGCTGGGTGGGCCGAGCGGCATCATGATTTCAAACATTGTGGTCAGCCTGTTCGGCGCAGCTTACAACTGGCCGCTGGGAGCGGCGGTTTCGCTGTGCATGCTGCTGTTGGTGGTCAGCCTGCTGTTTTTCTCTGAACGGCTGGAGAAAAAGTGGAGCTTCTCGTGAGCGAAGGGAAATCAGTCTCGGGCTCGCGTTGGTTGCTGCTTCATGCGGCCGTGGTATTCGCTTTTCTTTATTTGCCGATTGCCGTTCTCATTATTTACTCCTTCAATGGAGATGGCGTGGGCGGATTTCCTCCGCATCATTTGACGTTCGATTGGTACCGCATACTGTTTGCCGACGGGCCGATCTGGGATTCCGTGCTGAATAGTTTGCAAGTCGCATTGGCGGCGATGGTGATCTCGCTAGCGTTCGGCGTGCCCGCGGCACTTGCGCTGGAACGTGCGCAATTTCCGGGGAAGGCGTTGTTCCGACGGTTGGTCTTGCTGCCTTTAATTCTGCCGGGAATTATCACGGGGCTCTCGCTGCTTATGCTGTTCAACGTCGCGGGAACGAAGCTGAGTCTGCTAACTATTATTTTGGGCCATGGGACCGCGCTGATTTCGGTGGCCACGACCGAAGTATTCGCGGGGCTACAAAAGGTTGACCGGGCGCAGGAAGAGGCTTCGCTCGATCTTGGGGCAAATTACTGGCAAACATTCTGGCGCATCACGGTTCCTAATTTGAAGCTGCCGATTATTGGAGCGGCTCTGCTCATCTTTACGCTTTCGATGGACGAGATCGCCGTGAGCTTTTTTCTGATTGGACGAGATAACACGTTGCCACTGGAAATCTGGGGCAGGCTTCGACGCGGCATTACGCCGGAGATCAACGCGGTTTCGACGATTATCTTCGTGTTTTCGCTGGTAGCGATTTTGCTCTGGTATCGGCTGCGAGTGCGCGGCGAAGGCGGATCGGAAATAGGCCTCGAAATTGCTGAAGTCGCAGATCCCGTTTAGGGACCCGCCGGTGTTGGATTCTTCGTTTTGTCCTTCCCCTCCAGCTTGCCCGTAAGTGCGATGTAATCTCCTGCGAAGCGGCAAGCCATAGTAAAGTTATAGGTGAGGCATTACAGCCGACAAACGCTATTTGGCCCTGTCAATCCGAGCCATCACTAAAGGAAAACCCATACTTTGAGTTTGAGCATTCGCAACATCGCCATCATCGCGCACGTCGACCACGGCAAGACCACGCTGGTCGACGCCATGCTGCAGCAGAGCGGCACGTTTCGATCCAACGAGCACCACGTCGAGCGAGTCATGGATTCGAACGAACTTGAGCGTGAGCGCGGCATCACGATTCTCGCCAAGAACACTGCGATTTTCTATCACGACATAAAGATCAACATCGTGGATACACCCGGCCATAGTGATTTTGGCGGCGAGGTGGAGCGCGCACTGAAGATGGTGGATGGTGTGATGCTGCTGGTGGATGCCAGCGAGGGTCCGCTGCCACAGACGCGTTACGTACTGAGCAAGGCTCTGGAAGCCAAGCTTCCGCCGATAGTTGTGATCAACAAGATTGATCGTCCGGATGCGCGCCCGCAGGAAGTCTTGAACGAAATCTATGATCTGTTCATCGATCTGGATGCGAAAGAAGATCAGCTGGACTTTCCGGTTTTGTATACGAACGCGAAACAGGGGACGGCATCGACGGACATTGCAGGCGGCGGCGAAGACCTGCGCCCGCTCTTTGATGCCATCGTGAAAACGATTCCGCTGCCGCAGGGTGATCCGAAAGGTCCGCTGCAGATTCTTGTGGCGAATCTGGACTACAGCGATTATCTCGGGCGACTGGCTATTGCGCGCGTGTTCAACGGGACGATGTACACCGGCGAGGACGTGGTGATTGCGAAGCTCGACGGCACGATGCACAAGATCAAAATCACGAAACTGTTTTCTTTTTCCGGACTGAAGCGGACCGACATCACGGAAACCGTATTGGGGGATATTGTGGCGGTAGCCGGAGTAGAAGGAATCACGATCGGCGAGACCATCACGGACGCGCTGAATCCCGCGCCCCTGCCGCCGATCGTGATCGACGAACCAACCATTGCGATGGTGTTTACGGTGAACAACTCGCCGTTTGCGGGACGCGAAGGGACGTTTGTCACGTCGCGAAACCTGCGGGAACGGTTGGCCAAGGAACTCCTCACCAATGTTTCGCTGCGGGTGGAGGATTCAGGCACGACCGATTCGTTCAAAGTACTGGGACGCGGCGAATTGCAACTTTCCATCACGATTGAAATGATGCGCCGCGAAGGGTATGAGCTGATGGTCGGCAAGCCGGAGATCGTGACTAAGCGCGACAAAGAAACGGGCAAGCTGATGGAACCGGTGGAACACCTCACCATCGACGTCCCCGAAGGATTCGTTGGCGTGGTGATGGAACAGTTGGGATCGCGCAAAGGCGAAGTCACCAACATGCACAATCACGGCTACGGACGCGTACGCATTGAGTTCCGCGTGCCCAGCCGAGGGCTGATCGGCCTGCGCAGCCAAATGCTGACCGACACGCGTGGCACCATCGTCATGAATTCGTTGTTCGATGGATATACCGAGTGGCAAGGGGAAATCCCCCATCGGCTCACGGGAGCGTTGATTGCAGACCGGTCAGGGGTTTCGACGGCGTATGCGCTGTGGGGCTTGCAGGAACGCGGAGAGCTCTTCATCGGCCCGGGCGTTGAACTGTATGAGGGAATGATTGTCGGTGAGAATGCAAAGGACGATGACCTCGACGTCAATGCGGTGCGGGAAAAGAAACTCAGCAACATGCGCGCATCGGGCGCCGATGAGGCGATTCGCCTGGTGCCATTCCGGAATTTGAATTTGGAGCAGGCGATCGAATTTATTGCGGATGACGAATTTGTGGAGATCACGCCTAAATCGCTGCGCATACGGAAAAAGATTCTGCAATCGAACAAGCGAAAGAGGGGCGCGATGGCTGCGGTGGAAGAAGGTTGAAATTTCTCGTCTTATCTGGCACGCGTGGAAGCGAAATCGCTTGATACCGTGGGGATCATAGCGCTACATCAATTCGCCGGCAGGCTTTTCTTGCAGCGATCCGAAGACAAGCGAAAACAGTCCGCAATTTACGCCTTCGCTCCTTTTTTCTTTTCCAGCGCGGCGTAGATTGCGGAGTCGGTACAGATTTCGTAGTAGTTGCGGTCGGTCCAGCCAAGGATCGAGAAATCCTCGAGGTTGATGCGGGGCATGCGGCTTTGGCGGACCACGATTTTTCGGAAGATGTCGCGATCGACCGGGACGGTTCCGCTCGAGAGCCGATACTCTCCTTTATCCGAGGCCGCCGAAGACGGTAGCTTTACCGCCAGGGGCACCAGTGAAATTTCCTGCTCGAGCTTGCGGAATGCAGCTTCGTTCAAGCGAATTCCGCCAAGGTTGTAGCTGACAATGGAATCTTCCGGATTTGCCGACGCGCCGGGATCTGACGATTGAAATACATAAACATGGAACGGCCCAGCCTGCGATTCCATAACCTTGCGGGCACGCTTATTGCAGGAAGAAAGACGATCGCTCTCGTTCAGCGCTTCCGAAATCATAATCTGCCGCTCGCCATCCATCAGAAAGAGCGGGGCGGATTCCTGCAGCGTGATACCGACGCCCAGTTCGAGCTCGGGCATGCCGGAACGTTGCATTAGTTGGTTATAGCCGCGCACGATCTCGATCATCTCCCGGGCCAGCACGCAGGCCCGGCTCACCGCAAGTTCTGGCTCGCCAGAGCGCTCAAGGATGGCGAGAATGATGGCATCGCCTTCGAGGAAAACCTTCTGCGCTCCGTACTTGCCCAGTAGTTTGTTCACCGGATCATAAAAGTTCAGGCTGAAATAGGAAGCGGGATTCAGTCCCTTTTCCATCAGCGTGCGGGTCAGGCGGGTGGAATCGCGCACGTCAGCCTTGAGCACTACGTGGCGGAGGATTCGATCTTCTTCGGGCTGCTGCTGTTCTTCCGGCAGAAAGAATTCATAGAGAGTTCCGTTCATGCGCGAGAGCTCTCGCAATTTTTCGGTGCCCACCAGGTTCACGGAATCGAGTGCGGCATTCAGCGCCTCGAGGCGACGAAGATCGCGATGGTACTGGGAAAAATCCTGCAGAAAACGCGCCGCCACTTTAGCGCGCTCCGAGCCGCGGCAGCCCGCCACCTTACCCACGGCGGCATATAGGCTGGCCGGCGAGAGCTTGCCGTGTTCTTGAATCATGCGCTCCACGCGATCACATTCGGGCCGCGAGATCAGAGCATTCTTCAATTGCTGCGGATTGATTCGGGGAGCGTACTCATTGAGCAGCGGCACCGTATGATAGGAGGCAATCACGCATTCCATGACCTGCTCGTCTTCCAACAGACGCACCCAGTTGGTCAGGCGCTCCTGCTGGGCGACTCCTTCCGCGGTGGAATCGTCGGGGGTTCCCGTGCCCACCAGGGATCGAGCATTTTCTGGAGCACAGATCCAGGAATCGATCGTCTCTCCTAGCGTTTCTTCGCCGTAGAGGAAACGTATAAATTTCCATACGATGTCTTGCAGGCGCGAATAGCGGTCGGGGTCACGATCCCAATTGCCCAGCATTACATAATGCTCGGCGCAGAGGTAGTCATCGCGGCCGTCCTCGGAAAAAGCCAGGCGATTTACGAACAGGCCATAGCTGTCGAGGGTTTGGCTGCCGGGCTCCGCGGCCTTAGGATTGCCAACTTTTGCCTCTCCAAAGAACGAACGCCGGGTGCGCGCCAGAGTCTCTTTTTCGATTTCGCGCAGTCTCTCGAACAACTCCTGCCCGGTTTTGCGCAAAATGATTTTCTTGCGCACTTGGAAGGCGGCTACGCGTTCGCGGAACTCTTCCCCCTGGCCATGCCGCATACCTTCGTAACTCTTAAGCAAAACCCGGCAGCGTTCGAGTACTTGAGCGAATTGTTGCAACATCTCCGTGCGAAGGAACTTTGTTATGGCCAGGCGGGCCAACAGGTCCAGTGAAATGTTTTCGTCTTTTTTTGCGCGATTCAATGCCGCTAGATGAAGTTCCGCTAATAGCGGCTTCCAGTCAGCTTTCTCGGTAGAATTGCGGGCGGGCGCCGCCACCGATTTTCTCATCCATGACGGTCCCCCCTGCTGAGATTTCTGCGGAACCTCGGCCGAGAACAGTTCCTGCAACTCGCCGTGACGCACAATTAAGCGCATGATCTGGGCGCGCGCAGCTTCGACAAAACGCGGGCTCAGCGACACGTCGTGCCGCAGGTTGTCGATTCCGACAGCGAGTCCTTCGAGCGCGATCGAGGGCGCCGCCGCGATCATTTCCGGCATTGCCGGTTTTTCAGGCTCCCTGCCGAGGCGGAAGATGGGAAGTCGAGGCATTATGAATGCTTCCGAGTTATCGGAAGTTGTTGACTACAGACGCACATAATCGAGGCTAGCATGCGTCGTACAAGGGCTAAAGTTACCTAGGTTATGGGCTAGGGGTTGGTTCGACTATTTTTCTGATTGACTGCGTTGTTGCCAGCGCCAGCAACGGCGGGCGCCGCTGGAGTAAAATCGTCGGCATCGCGGCAGCCTGGTCTGACGTCTAAAGACCACAAAAACAATCAGGAGAACTACTATGATTGGCTTCTCCGTAAACGGCAAGCGCGTCGATCTCGATGTGGATCCTTCAACACCGTTGCTCTGGGTGATTCGCGAGCAGCTCAGTCTTACCGGAACAAAGTATGGATGCGGCATGGCGCAGTGTGGCGCCTGCACGGTGCACATCAATGGTGAGGCGGTGCGTTCCTGTGTCGCTCCGGTGTCGCGGGCGGAAGGCAAATCGATAACAACCATCGAGGGGCTATCGCCTGATCTAAGCCATCCGCTGCAACGTGCGTGGCTGGAAGAAGACGTGCCGCAATGCGGCTACTGCCAATCTGGACAGCTAATGAGCGCGGCGGTACTGCTGCGCGAGAAACCTGCGCCCACGGATGAAGACATTGACGAGGCCATGACCGGCAATATCTGCCGCTGTGGAACGTATCCGCGAATTCGCAGAGCGATTCACCGGGCTGCCGAAATGGTTGCGAAAGGAGGTGCACGATGATTCGCAGAACCGTGACTCGTCCAACAATGAACACAAGCCAAATAATCGCTGATACAGGGCGGCGCAATTTTCTAAAGGCTTCGGTCGCGGCCAGCGGCGGCTTGTTGATTGGTTTTCGTTTTCCTGGAGTCAGCGCCATGGCGGCGGAGTCGTCCGGCAGCACTTTTATGCCGAACGCGTTCGTGCGCATCGGCAGCGACGAGCGGGTGACCGTCATCGTCAATCACTCGGAGATGGGCCAGGGCGTTTATACATCGTTGCCGATGCTTCTCGCGGAAGAACTCGACGCTGATTGGACTAAAGTTGGCTTCGAGCCAGCTCCGGTCGATCCTAAGTACAACCATCCCGCGTTCGGCATGCAGATGACTGGGGGAAGCTCAAGCGTATGGTCGGGATTGGAGCAATTCCGCCAGGCCGGCGCCGCGGCACGCGCCATGCTGATCGCGGCAGCCGCGCAGCAGTGGAACGTGGACGCTTCCACTTGCCGCACAGAATCGGGCGCGGTGCTGAACGGATCAAACCGAAAACTCACGTACGGACATCTCGCGGCTGCAGCGGCAAAGCTGCCTCCCCCAGAACACGTGCAGTTGAAAGATCCAAAAACGTTCAAACTTATTGGCAAACCGATCAAGCGGCTTGACACTCCCGAAAAGTTGAATGGCAAGGCGGAATTCGGCATCGATGTGAAGTTGCCGGGAATGCTTACCGCCGTGATCGCGCGACCTCCAATCTTCGGCGCAAAGATGAAAAGCTTCGACGACGCGAAGGCACGCTCGATGCCGGGCGTGCGCAAGATTGTTGCGATTCCGGCGGGCGTTGCCGTCATCGCCGATACGTTTTGGCAAGCCAAGGTGGCACGTGATGCTCTTCGCGTTGAATGGGACGAAGGCAGCATGCAGAACTTCGACACCAGCAAGATGATGCAGGGGTTTCGCGAACGCGCGAAAACGCCGGGGACCAGCGTGCGCAAAGATGGAGATGCCGACGGTGCGCTGGAGAGCGCGGCAAAGAAGATCGAGGCAGTTTACGAAGTTCCCTACCTCTCGCATTTGATGATGGAGCCGCTGAACTGCACGGTGGATTTGCGCGCGGATTCCTGCGAGGTGTGGACCGGCTCACAGTTCCAAACTATCGATCGCGCGAATGCGGCGAAGATCGCCGGTCTGCCGCCTGAGAAGGTACAGCTCCATACCACTTTTCTGGGCGGAGGTTTCGGACGACGCGCCAATCCGCAATCTGATTTTGTGGTGGAAGCGGTTCACGTCGCTAAAGCTGCCGGAACTCCAGTCAAAGTGATTTGGACACGCGAAGATGACATGGCCGGCGGGTGGTATCGTCCAGCATTTCTGCATGCGATCGAGGGTGGCGTCGACGCCAGCGGCAACGCCGTGAGTTGGAGATCGCGACTGGTGGGGCAGTCGATCATGGCCGGGACGCTCTTCGCAGCAATGATGATGAAGGGCAAGGAATACGATCCCGCTTCAGTGGAGGGCGTGGACGACCTTCCTTACGCGATTCCGAACGTGACGGTGGAATCGCACCAAGCTGAGGTAAACGTCCCAGTGCAGTGGCTTCGTTCCGTCGGACATTCGCACACTGCCTTCGCGGTCGAATGTTTTGTGGACGAACTGGCCGCGCTGGCGGGGAAAGATCCTTACCAATTTCGGCGCGCTCTGCTGCAAAAGCAGCCCCGGCATCTTGGAGTGCTCGATCTCGCCGCGCAGAAGGCGGGATGGGATAAGCCTTTGCCTAAGGGAATGGGCCGCGGGATCGCCGTGCATTTTGCGTTTGGGAGTTACTCGGCGCATGTAACAGAAGTCTCGGTTACGGACGGCCAGGTGCGCGTGCACCGCATGGTGTGCGCCATCGATTGCGGCGAATATGTGAATCCCGGAATTATCGCGGCGCAAACCGAAGGAGGCGCAATCTTCGGGGCATCGGCCGCGCTGTTCCAGGAACTCACTTTCGAGAATGGACGCTTGCAGCAAACCAATTTCAATACCTTCCCAGTCATGCGAATGGACGAGTGTCCGAAGATCGAGACTCACATTGTGAACAACCAGGAGAAATCCGGTGGCATCGGAGAACCGGGTGTGCCTTGCGCCGCCCCGGCAATCGCAAACGCGATATTTGCGGCGACCGGAAAGCGAATCCGGCGGTTGCCGATTCGGATGACGGAGGCTGTATGAAGCGCGTGGAATTTTTCGTCGCCGTTTTGATCTTAGCGGTCTGCGCGGGAGCACTGTGGCTTTCGCGTCCCGTGGCTGCGGCGGAGCCGCCGAACACGCCGCGCGCCGCCAGCGACAGCAACGACGGCGCACTCTTCACGGCTTTCGTTCCGGTGCTACGACACCCGCGCTGCATGAACTGCCATTCGAAGGGAGATTATCCGCGGCAGGGAGACGATAGCCATCGGCACACCATGGACATCAGGCGCGGCCCTGCCGGGTTCGGAGTAACCGCGGCAAAATGCAGCACCTGCCACCAGGACCACAACTTGGGGAACGTTCATCTGCCGCCTGGGGCGCCAGCGTGGCACTTGCCGTCTCCGAGTATGCCGATGATCTGGGAAGGTCTAACCGACGCGCAACTTTGCCAGTCACTCAAAGACCCAAAGCAAAATCAAGGCCGGAACCTCGATCAACTGGTCGAACACCTCACCGAGGATAAATTGGTGGCGTGGGGCTGGAATCCAGGCCCAGGGCGAACGCCGGTGCCCATACCGCATGATGAGTTTTCGGCGAAGGTGAAGGTATGGCAGGCTGCGGGCGCGCCGTGTCCTTCGCGTTAAAGCCTCGTGCTATTTATGCCGGACTTCCGCGGGCGCTCGTGTCCGATCCAAAGGATCGACGTGTAACTGCCATTTGACCGGAACTGATGTCGGCATGTAGCAGGTGGTCTGGTCACAAGCCTGGTACTCGAGCTTGCCGGCAATGGTGAAGTTTTTGCCGTCTTTGCCTAGCGATCCCCAGAACTCCGCGCCGGAACTCACCTTCACTTCCTGAGTGATGCGGAAAGTCCCATCAAACACCGGCACGCGTTCGTTGATTACCGGTAGAAACAACGTCTTCGAGTCGGGATAAGCGGCTGCGAGAAACTGCATCTCTGGTGTCGCATCCATCAGCAGGCGGATCGGCTTGTAACCTTGCGCACCGGGCGCATACACGTGCACATCCGGAGGCAGTTTCACCTCGGCGGCCAGGGTCACGCGCGTGCCCGGGACAGCAGTGGAATCGGATTGCTCAAGAGCCAGTTGCAAATGCGGGGCCTGAATCGTCTCCGTTACTTCCTCGCCTAATTCCGGGAAGAGCTTAGAGATCACACTGTTTCCAGTGAGCCGCTCGCGATATTTCGCCTCGAAGAACTTCTCTCGAATAACTCCGTTCGGGTCGATGAAGAAATATCCTGGGCGCGCGAAACCTTTCTGCATGCCGGTAGCTTCGACGTTGAGAACACCGTAGGCCTTGATGATCTTCGAGTCCGGATCTCCGAGCAGCGGATAATCGACCTTATGACGGTCGGAAAAAAACTTGAGGATCTCTTCCGAGTCGTAACTGATAGCCGCCAGTTTGACGCCTTGCTTTTCGAATCGCTGAGTGGCGCTTTGCAGCTGGACCAGCTGCCCTTTGCAAAACGGTCACCAGTCGGCGGAACGGAAGAAGAGAAGTATGGTGCCACTTCGTCCTTTCAAACTGTCAAGGCTTTGCGCTCGACCGAACTGGTCGCGAATTGAGAACGCGGGAGCTTTCTCGCCGACCGCAAGGCCAATCGACATCGGCTGGATGGATGCAGCCTGAATCGTTTCGCCATCAAGCGTTCCGCGCACGGTTACGGTATCGCCGAGATGGGCGGAGATGGCTTTCTGCGGTTCCAGCGCATAGATCACGCGGTTCGTATCGTCGTAGAGCGCGAGCTTCGCGCCGGGTAGATTCTTGACGCATTCGGGAGATTCGTTGAAGGCTTCATCTGCGTTGCAAGCGCTGGAGACAACCATGCCAGACCACGATCCGGAGGTTGCCACGCTGCTCTGCCCGGCCGCGGTTACGGGAAGCATGGAAAAAACTGCTAAGAGGAACGGCGTCAAACGCTGGGCTGTAGAGTGAACTCTAATCGACGGCGTCAATTCGAGACCTCGCTGCATTTATTGGACTCGCGTCTTACTGTATAACTGACTGTCTCGGCGGACAAGTTTCGCTTGCTGCTTTTGCTGGAGTATCGATGAGTAAAACGTTGCGGCGCTCGCTGATTGTCGTATTGCTGGCTTGCATCTGCACCCTACTGATCTTCCTGACAATGGGGAAGCGCGGATCATTTGAACGTCAGATCGCCGCGTTTGAAAAGGCAGACCGGCTCAATCCGCCAAAACCTGGCGTGATCGTTTTCACTGGAAGTTCCAGCATTCGGTTCTGGGACACGCTAGCCAACGACATGCAACCGCTGGACGTGATCAACCGCGGGTTTGGCGGTTCGCAGATTGCTCAGGTCAACCAGTACGCATCCAGAATCGTCCTGCCTTATCAGCCTCGCGCCGTGGTGCTTTACGCCGGGGACAACGATCTTGCTCTCCCGTGGTCGAAGACTCCAGAACAAGTCCTCGCGGACTTTAAGCAATTTGTGGAGATCGTTCACGCCCAACTGCCGGACACATGGATCTACTTCGTGTCGATTAAACCTTCGCTCCGGCGGTGGGCCGGCTGGCAGAAGATCAAGAAAACGAATCAGCTGATTGAGGACTACGCTCGCACCCAACCGCGAGTCCAGTTCATCGATGTTGACTCAGCCATGCTGGATACGCAAGGTAAGCCGCGCCCCGAACTGTTTCGCAAGGATGGCCTGCACATGAATGCGCAGGGCTATGCGGTGTGGACGGGAATCATCAAGCCCATTCTTTTGAGCCGGTTTGCGAGTACGAACTAGACGGTGGGAAGTACCGAGTACCTAGTACCGAGCAACGCGGTGCTCATTCGACGGCGTCCGTTGAGAGCGGAAAAAATCTTAATGGAGGCCTATGGCGGAAGAACTCGGTACTCGGTGCTAGGTACTCGAACTCGAACTCGGTACTCGCTACTGACTTTTAGCCCGCGCCGCTTCGAACTCGTCGCCCTTCTGCCAGCCGACAAGTTTCGCGGCACTGGCCGCTTCCCATCCCAGCGCAAATCCGAAACGCGCCATGGCTGCGTCGCCGACGAAGTTCATTTCTGGATGATACTCATCGCTCGGCTGGTGGTAGTGCTTTGAGACATAATCTTTATTCTGCGCCAATCCCCAAGCTTCGTCGTGACCTTTGAACTTCATGCCTTCGTTGATCGAGAACGATGGAATGCCCACACGCGCCAGACTGAAATGATCGGAGCGGTAGAAGTGTCCCGCCTCGGGGCGCGCGTCGGGACGAATCGCCAGCCGGAATTCCTTCGCGGTCGCCTGTACCCAGGGATAGAATGTGGTGCGCTCTGCGCCTGAAACTTCCACTTCCTCCGGCGCCCCAATCGGCTGCACGTCATCGTAATTCAAATCCAGGGCAATCTTTCCGGACGGGACTGGCGGATGCTTGCCCAGATATTCCGACCCCAGCAATCCCTGTTCTTCTCCGGTTACCGACGCGAAGATCACAGAACGTCCCGGTCGATCTTTGGCGACGCTGAATGCGCGCGCCAGTTCCAGCAAGATGCCGCAGCCCGTGGCATTGTCAGCAGCACCGTTGTAAATATTATCCCCCGGCACATCGGGACGAATGCCAAGGTGATCGTAGTGCGCCGTAAACATCACCGCCTCGTCTTTCGTCTTGCGATTCGACCCGGGCAGAATCGCCAGCACGTTGTTCGACTCAAAGTTTCGCACTTTGCTGACCATGTGCGCTTTTAATTTGGCACCCATATTTACGGGATGGAACTCGCGCGTCCGCGCGTCCGCGATCATCTTGTCGATATCCATGCCCGAGGCCGCGGCCAGCTTCTTCGCCACGTCCAGTTGTATCCAGGACGCAACTCGCAGTGCTGGCCCTTCCAACTTTAAAAAAGACTTCTCGCCCGAATTTGAGTTCCGCACTACTTCCCATGGGTAACTCGCCATGTCTTCTTTGTGAATGAGAATCACGCCCACTGCGCCCTTGCGCGCGGCCTCTTCGTATTTATAAGTCCACCGCCCGTAATAAGTCAGAGCTTTGCCTTTGAAAAACTTGGGGTCGTCCGAAGGCGGTTCGTTCACCAGCATCAGCAGGACTTTGCCGCGAACATCCACTCCCTTGTAGTCGTCCCAGTTGTATTCCGGAGCCTCAATGCCGTAGCCCACATAGATGATCTCGGAGTCCACATCGGACTCTGCCTGCTGGGTCTGATCGACGGCAACATACTCATCGAGGGGTTTCAAACGCATTGCTCCATCGTGCTTTGGAAGTAAAGAAAACTGAGTCTCGGGGAGTGTAGTGATTCCAACGAGTGGCACTTTCTGCAGGTACGATCCGTTGTCGCCGGCGGGCTTCAATCCATATTCTGCAAACTGGGTAGCCATGTATTCCGCCGCGATATCGCCGCCGCGCTGGCCGGTGCCGCGGCCTTCCAGAAGATCATGCGAGAGATAGCGAACGTGCCAGCGAATGTGCTCGGGGTCGATAGTTTCGAGAGCCGCGAACGCAGCGGAGGGCAGGCGCACGGAAACCTCGTCCCGCTTGGCCGCAGCTGGGGCCGCAAGAGGCGCGGCTCCTCCTTCTCCACACAGCATTAGACTCAGCGACGCGATCACGCTGACAAAAACACTACTGCTTCCCCTTGCTCGCATAGTCAGTCTTCTCCCCCGGCGAAGTGGCATGTCGACGCGGAAAAATGCTATTGAATGCCTATTTTTAGGACTGACTGAATTGTAAAGGACGCTAGTAGTTTTGTTTTAACGGAGTAGCGTCTGTGGCTCGCACCGTAGGCCAGCGACTTCAGGACCGTCTAGACAGGGGACCATTTGTACTTGCGGTTCGTTTCTGAGTGGCGATTGCTTGTGCGCGAGCGGTTTGTTTTCGCGACAGTCCCGCGACCGCGGGATCAATTTTTAGACCCTCAACCGGCACGGAAGTCGCGCACATCTTCTCCTGGCTTGAACATTACCGGCGGCGCCGTGTGTAGCGACTCGGCCATCTTGCGGCTGATCTCTTCGAAGTCGGCCTTCACCCATCCCACGCTGGAGAGTTCGATGCCGCCATTCTGCGCGATCCAGAACACGGTCGGAACATTGGTCAAGCCATACGCATTGGATACGGGATATTTATCGGTATCGTCGAGCAGCACAGGGAAAGTCACGCCAAATTCTTTGATGAACGCAGTGGTTTCCTTGGGATTGTTTTGCGAGACTCCGATGATCCGAACTCCGTTGTGCCCATATGCCCGCTCCAACCGATCCAGAAATGGGAACGCATACTGGCATGTAGGACAGGACACTTTAAAGAACGCCAACACTAGCGGCCCGCGTGCCAATTCGTCCCGGAGCACAAACTTCTTTCCATCCATTGTTTTGAGTTCAAAGTCGGGCGCCTTGGTGCCCGCGGTCAATACCGCCATCGGTTGTCCTCCGCCTCGTCGTCCAAAGATATTTCGAAGCCAATGCATAGGCTCATTACCCTACGTCTTGATTTTAGATGATGTCGGCGGCGAGCAGGATCTTCCGCGCCAGCCCTGTGAGCGCGACTTGCTTTAGCCGTCCCACCGGAATCCACTTCCCAACTACGGGTAAAGGTGCAACGCAGCACCACACGCGCACTTTGTAATCGGTGACCGTGATCGAATGCCGGAGAGTCATCTGCGGTTGGCTTGCACTGCTCATGCCGCCCTCCGGCAATTCCCACATGCCCGGCATCAGTGACGCATCCCGCGCCCTCTGCACTAGAAGCACTTCTCCGTTGCGGCAGTTGAGAGCGTAGTTAATCTCTCGCTTCTTTTGCGGGACGGGTTTCGACGTTGCCGTCAATTCTCCGCAGGTGGCACATAGTGCGATCACAGGACACGTCAAACAGGAGGGTGCCCGCGGCTTGCATACTGTAGCGCCTAACTCCATCATCGCCTGGTTGAAATCTCCGGGACGCTTCGCATCCAGCAGATCATTCGCGGCCGTCCACAATTCCTCTCCACCGAGCCGCCTTCCCGACATCCGATGCAGCACGCGCTCGACATTGCCATCGACCACGGCGACCGGCTGATCGAATGCAATGCTGGCAATCGCCGCTGAGGTGTATCGGCCAATACCGGGCAAAGCGAGCAAGGCTCCGGTTGCGGAAGGAAATTTCCCGGCATGGTCGCGCACGACGGCTTTTGCCGCTGCGTGAAGCATTCGCGCCCGGCGGTAGTAGCCGAGGCCGCTCCATGCTGCCAACACGCTCGCCTCGCGCGCCGCCGCCAGTTTCTCGATCGTGGGAAAACGCCGCAGAAATTCGTGGTAGTGCGCAATCACCGCCGTCACGCGCGTCTGCTGCAGCATGATTTCGGAGAGCCACACGCGGTAAGGGTCGCGGCTAACGCGCCAAGGGAGGTCGCGCCGGTAGAGGTCGTACCAGGAGAGAAGACTTCGCTGGAAATTCCTTCGGTCGTGCGTCGTGGGCGGAAGGACCGGACTCATCGGTTTTCGTTTTGCCAAGTGGTTACCAACCCGTGATTTTAATTGATCGCGCTCCGGTGGCATCCCATCGCCTTTCGGCGGCCGCGCCATTGACCCGGCGCAGCAAGGCACGAAATAATGCAATTGCATTGGCGAGGAGCATTTATGAACGACTTTAACCGCAAGGTGGAGGACGCATCGGCGCGCGTCAGCAAGAGTGTTGCCGAAGCCGCCGAACGGATCGAGAAGGAGATTCCTGAATTCATCAAATACCTGAACGACGAAGTCGTGCCCGCAGTGCGACAGCACTCGACCAAAGCTCTTCGCACCGCCAGCACCAAGCTTACCGAGTTGGCCGACTACATGGAGCGGCAAAAAGCGTCGCAAAAGTGAAGCCACGCGTGGGATGCGTGCTCTCGATTGTTGTAACTCTCGCTTTGCTACCAGCGTTTTTGTTGCTGCCCGGTTGCGGCCACTCGAGGCAGGTGCATGTCGACGTGCCACCGCCTCCTCCAGCACCCGAAACCCCTGAGGCCGGCTCTCGTCCTGAAGGGGCGGCTAAGCATGACCGGCTGTCAGGCACAAGCGAAGCCGAAAGCGCCGACCTGGCCGAACCAGCTATTCCCGCAGGCGCGAAACCCCTGGCCACGGAGACTGGGCAAGCCAGCTGGTATGGTCCGCCGTATCACAACCGCCGGGGATCGAACGGCGAAGTCTATAACATGCACGCGATGACGGCGGCGCATCGCACGCTACCGCTGGGAACCATTGTTCGCGTGACCAATCTCAAAACTGGCCATACCGCGCTGGTGCGCATTACGGATCGCGGGCCTTTCATACCAGGACGAATCATTGATCTGTCGCTGTCGGCTGCGCGCAAGCTCGATGTTTACTCGCCTGGAATCGCTCAAGTGAAAGTGGAAGTGATGCAGACTCCTGCGCCGCTTGAGACGGGTGGAAAGTGGGCGGTGCAGATCGGCAGCTTTCCTCACGAAGAGGCGGCAGCGAAGCTTGCCGACCATCTCAAGCAGCGTTATCGCACCGCGAAAGTTGTGAAATTCTCGAGTCCCGTGGGGGATTGGTGGGTGCGAGTACGCGTGCTCAATGATGATCGTGAGCGCGCCCGGAAACTGGCCGCCGAAAACGAAACTCCAGAAGGCGCGGTGTTTTTGGTGAGACTGGATTAGGACCAGGCTCGACCAGACACGGGCCACTAGCCGCTTCTGCGATGCGAATGCTATTCTCACGCCGGAACCCGTTATGACCGATCCGACTGCCAACTGTCTCTTCTGCCGAATTCTTCGCGGCGAGATTCCCGCAAAAAAAGTTTACGAGAACGATCACGTTCTGGCCTTTGAAGACATCGATCCGAAAGCCCCCACTCACGTGCTCGTCATCCCGAAGAAACATTTTGCTGGATTGAAGGAAGCGCAAGCGGAAGATGCGGAAGTAATTGGACGCTGCCATCTGGCAGCAGCCGAAATTGCCCGCCAGCGCAATATTGAGAATGGATACCGGACCGTACTCAACGTGGGACCGGGTGCGGGACAATCAGTGTTTCATCTTCACGTCCATCTGCTTGGAGGAAGATCGCTGGGGTGGCCTCCGGGTTAGGAACAGTTTTAGCGCTATTGCACCGTTGGATTTTCGTCGTCCGGGGCTCCGTGGCGCCTCAGCAAGTTTGGCAAGTTCTGGGAGAAGGCGGAGCGGGGCAGCACCATATCGCAACCCACTTCGTGAGCCTTCTGCTTCAGATCGCCTTGCACGTGAGAGAGGAACCCGATAATTGAGGTTCCCTTCTTCAGCTTCGCCTTCAATTTGGGAATGAGGGTGAGCGGCTTGGCGTTGGCGTTGTTAAGGTCAAATATGATCAGCGAAGGCTTCTCTTCGCCGTTCTGTTGCATGCGCTCGGCGAGATCCTTGTCGCTCTTGGCGAACTCGACCTTCACGTTCAGCTTCCGCGCGGTCTCTTGGATCTTGGCCGCGAAAAACAAGTCGTCAACAAAAGCAAAGATCCGGGAGTTGGAATCCCCGCGCATTGGCAGTGGTTCGGGATCGACGGGCGCAAACGGCGCAGCAAAGCCCGGACGAGCTCCCCGGCGGCTTCCCTGGCCATTGTTGTTATTGCCGGCCAATGCGGCGCGGTAGCTGTGATCCATGGGCGCTGTATAGATGCCGTCCTGATTGTGGCGCGATTGGCTGGGGCCGGCGGGGCGGGGACCGCGTGGATTGTTGGGGCGCCGTCCGCGACGCCGACGATTTCGGCCTCCACCACCTCCGGAGGGTCTTCCTGGTCCTGCGTTCATAGTCCTCTCATAACTGCTTCGCCGGGCTTAGCCCGGTGCAGTGTCGCAATATTCTGGCGATTACAAGTTCCCCATTGGTTGCGGCAGGCTTTGACAACGTTGGCGTACAGCCACTTTTTTCGCTGCGCGTCGCACTAATTAATTACAACTGTCTGGTCATCGAGTCGAGCCAATGCGTTCGACGGCAAGGTTCATTCCCCATGCGGATTACGAGTTGGGCTGGACGTAATCGTGAACGCAATCGACCGCTACCTGGTAAAGCAAACCCGTACTACGAAAAAACCTAAATGATCCGTATCAGTATCAGTGTCCGTTATCCGTTATCGGAATCCGTCGCGCCGCCGGGAACGGCCTGGGGCGCGGAAAGCCTACGCGGGAACGAGGCCAAATGAGAACAACCCCATGTTACTCGCCCCCGCGTCAGCACGCAAGTGGCAAAGGGGAAGGGTTTTGCACAAGGGCCGAGGGGTAGTGGTCGGCGACCGGTAGGAGCTTGCTCCCGGATCTTAATTGCCTCCAACATTGCTTCCAACTGATGTTTGAGTACTGACCACTGGCCACTATCAGTGGCCACTTTTAAAAAGCCTTACTGCGTAACGTTTAGTGCGATCGCTGGTGCAGTTGCAGTGAGCGGGCTTGCTCCCCCGGTTGTGGTAGTGACCGTCACGGTGTAAGTACTTGGAGGGGTCCCGGCATTCGTCAGGTTATTGCCGGTGCCACCGCCGCAGGCTCCGAGCCAGAGAGTTGAACCGATGAGTATCACCATCAGGCCGAGCAGGCGCGGGGCGCGGGTTCGCGACGCGCCTACGAAGACAATCCCGAACAAGCCGGGCAGCAGTAAAGCATAGAAGATGCCGCGGCTGCGGTCGAAGGGCCGATTAAGTTTGACCGTCTTCGGAGTGGTAACGAGGTTCAGCGTGACTGCGCTTGCGGTGACTTGTTGGCCGCCGTTGGGAGTGAATTGACAGGTGATTTCCGCCGTTACTGGAAGTCCGGAGCAAGTATAGGTGAGTGGCAGGACAGTGGTTGAACTTGTGCTGTTAACGAACCCGTTCGCGCTGCTGACCGCAAGCTGCACCGAAGCGGTGGCTCCGACCGGCACAGCAAAGGTTGCACCATTGGTCGAAGCGAGAGTGAAGCTCTCAGTGGTCGCGGTCACGGTGAGATTAACGGAAGCGGTATGCGATGCACCGCCAGTACCGCTCGCAGTACCCGTCACAGTAATGCCATTCGAGCCCAACGCCATGTTCGGCAGGGTGGTAATCGTTAGAGTGACGGTCTGAGAGTGTATGCCGTCAAGCGTGATGCTGGCCGGATTGAAAAGGCAAAGAGCTCCAACCGGCAAGCCAGCCGTGCAACTGCCTGGACTGGAACCTGTATTAGAGCTAATTGAGTTCGAAAAGTTGATGCTCTGCGTGGAACCGTTAACCGGAGCTAGGATCAGGGTTGCAGAAGTGGATTGTCCGGCGGAGATGGAAGTCGGGGCCAAGGCGGTCGCGGAAAGGGTGAAATCGGGTTGAATCACTGTAATTGCAACCGGAGATGAGGTTGAGGGGGCATTGACGCCTTGATAAATAGCCACAACTGAATTCGTGCCGGCGGGAAGCGTGTTCGTTGTAAATGTAGCGTTGCCGCCAGAGACCGTGCTGGTAGCCATGGGACTGGCCGAACCATTGTTAAAGAAGCCTACCGTGCCTGCGGCTGAAGAGGGCGTCACTGTCGCTGTGAACGTGACTGCGTTGCCTATAGAAATTGAACTTGTCGAGGAGACTAGCGCGGTTGCGGTAGAGGTGAACAAGTCTCCCCAGGCGAGCGCTAGAGCGTTGGCATTGATGGAACCAAGTCCGGTCACTTGATCGTATCCGGCACCGGCGGTGAAACCGAATTGGCCGGAGGCTGGACAGTTCGTGGTTCCTGCCGTGCAAGGAACAATATTGTTGCCGGTCTTAACGTCATTCAGTGCGGTCGGATTGTTGGAAGCTATGTAGTAAAGATTGGAATTGATATTGGTGAGACCGGGCGTCGACTGGAACGAGTGGGTTACGAGGTATTGGCTCATGAGGGCAACGATTCCGGCGAAAGTAGGGGCGGCCACCGATGTGCCCCCAACGACGGTAAGAGTGCCGCCGCTGCTGACGCGAAATCCGCTGACACAGCTCGGGGTGATTGCGCCGTTGGCGCCGTCTTCAGAGCAGAACAGATATCCGTCGTGATCGACCGAGGCGCTCAAGGCAAGATCTGGTACGTCGCGTTTACTGTCCGCGGGCACTCCGGTTCCGGTCTGCCATGATGGCTTGGTGAAGAAGATGCTGGCGCCGCCGCCGGATGCGGAAATGTTTCCGCCTGCGGCAATGTCGGCTGCGCTGTCGTTCCATCCTATTTCTGGAATGTAGGAAAGAGCCGAGGAAACTGTATCGATGCCGCCGGTGGTGCCGCTCCAGTAAGTAGTGGCGCCGGCATTTCCGTTGCTTACGGTGGCGGCTGCATCTCCGGAGAACTCGGTGCCGCCCATGCCGGTGACCTCCGGAATTGCGGCGGGAAGGTCAACGGCGAAGCCCTGAGTGGCGGACTTGACCTGGTAATCGCAATCGGCAGCACCGGAATCGCCGGCGGCCGAAATCACCGTCTGGCCCTGCGTGTTGGCTTGTTGTATCCATCCCCGCATGGTTTGCGCAAAGGATGAGCCGGTCGCAGCTTCACAGTTGCCGTAGCTGTTGCTGATCACCGGAGCAATGTTTTGGTCGATGGCATACTGCAACGCATCGAACGCACCATACTGACGGCTTGTACAGGTTTCACCGCTGTTCAATCCTGCGTAGACGAGAGTGACGTTGGCATTTTTCGCCACGCCTCCGGACCATTCCACATCGAGATCGGATTCGCCCTCGTCTCCGGGGCAACGCGTGGAAACGCCTTCACCAGGAACTAGAAGTAATGTGGGAACATTCGCGGCCAGGCCGGAATTGCTGCGGAAGTTGGCTACGTCGTTGAGGTTGATGGAACTCTGTCCGGTAACCGCGATCTTTTGGCCGGTGCCATCAATGCCCGCGGTGTAAAGAGCCTGAACGTCGTAGATGGTGGCAAAGTCGCCGGGAG
Organism: Acidobacteriota bacterium; assembly: GCA_013289765.1. Classification (GTDB taxonomy): domain Bacteria; phylum Acidobacteriota; class Terriglobia; order Terriglobales; family Acidobacteriaceae; genus Sulfotelmatobacter. The sequence goes on along the minus strand of JABCZI010000007.1, from coordinate 141,952 downwards.
TGAGGAAGTGATTGCCGGAGACGTACGAGGTAAATTCGGGATTAGCGTCCGATACTTGGCGAACCTTCGCGCGAGCTCTGGGGAGGAAATTGTGGAGATGGCCGACGCTGAGAACGGAGGATGCCAGAGCGGCCGGAATCGAAGGATTGCTGGTGTTCGCGAAGTGGATTTCGCCATTCACCAGATAGTCGTGGATCTCGGTATTGAACATCGATTCGATCTGCGCCACGGTTCCTTCGAAAGAGATTTGGGTGCGGCTGTTGGCGATCGAAGTTACGGCGAGGCCTTGCGACTCGATCCAGGCAGTGACGTTGGCGATGTCGGTCTGGCTCATGCCGAAGCGGTCGGCATACTGCGATGGGGTGAGCCATTTATGGTAATTCGGCGATGAGCGGTCCTGCTGTTGAGCGAGCAGATTCTTCAGATCGGTCTGCTGGGCGGCAGAAGGCTGGAAGGTCAGAGTTACGCCGCGCAGGACCAAGCTGCTATCGGTGTGACCAATGTCGAAACTACGCTGGGCGAGGCCATGGACATTCCCTTTGAGGGCGACTTTCTGCGAAGAGTCGATGGGCCCGGTAATACGATCCGGTTGGACGGCGAAGCATAGGGTCGAAGCCAAAAAGGGTAAGAGACACTTCACAACAACGCGCATGAACGCTCCGTCTGGGACCGGGTCTTAATGTGTGGTTGATTTCTAACTTATACGGCTTTATAGCACTCTGATCAATTTTGACAGAAAGAAGGTTGTATGGGAAAGAAAGTAAAGCAAAAAACGGCGCACCAACGGCACAGTCAGGTGCCCTTTGCGGTAATGGACCCCGGGCTCACATTCCCAACAGGTTGGGACGCAGTTTTGAGTATCCCCGCTCCTGCGCCCAGAGATCGAGGGGGATTGAGGCGAGCTCATCCACCATCGGCTCGGCCAAGCCATTCTTGGTCAAGTCGATGGACTTGATATAGGTCTGGCAGGTGTCGCAACATTCGACCCGAATATAAGGAAAGCTCTCAGCGGTATACACGGGAAGCTTGGCATGATCTTCCTGGCCGCAGCCGGGACAGACAATGCGGCGGAACTCCCATTCAGTGAGACAGAAGCCACAGAGCAGGCTTCGGCGGCCACCGTCGCCTTGCTGGCGAAGGATGGCGAGCGCAGGTTTGCGGCTGCAAAAAGGACATAGCCGGGAGGCGGAGTTCTCGACTGGCAGCGAAACGCGGGCGAGTTCGGCGTAGGGCTGGAGGAAGGCTAGGACCAGGAATTCTTCGGGATCGGTGGACGGATCGGTGTGGGTCCAGCATTCGGAGAAGAGGTTGGGCCATGAGTTGGGGTTAGATACGCATAGATCGTGCGCGACCTGCGCGAGGGGGGCGGGGGCGTTTGCTTCTACGAGTGAGAGGAATTTCGGGAAGTGAACTAAGAGCGCATTTGTGATTACATCTTCTTGCTGGAGGGGGAGTCGGCGAGACGCCGACTCGACAGCCCGCGGGACGCCGGCGCTACGGAACTCCGCGGCGCTACTTTTTGCTGCGCCGTGATTGGAGCGGTCGAGCTGATGGTAGAGAGTTTCTTGAAAGCGAGCTACATGGATGTAGAAACCCAGAATCTCCCCGGCAAAGGGATGCTTGGCGGCCAGTTGTTCTGCGCGCCAGATGCGCTGCTGCCAAGAGGTGTTCGCCACCGGGCGATTATCGGCCTTCAACTCGAATTTGTGCAACCGAGGGCCCCCGAGTTTCATCCGACGAAGAAAGCGGTTCTCGGTTTGACTGTATGCCGCCTCGGCGATTATAGTTTTTCAAAATTGCGTTGCAGTCTGGCCGTGTGATCGAGTACTCGGAGGATGCGCAATGGAACTCTCCCGAAGAAACTTCCTCAGAGGCGCGCTTGTCGGTGGAGCGGGCTTCTCTCTGCTGGGATTTGATCTGACTCCCGCGGTAGCACAATTAAAGGAACTGAAAATTGCGCGCGCCACTGAGACGCGATCGACCTGCCCATATTGCGCGGTCGGCTGCGGTGCGCTGATCTACACGATCGGGGACAAGGCCAAGAACGTCACGCCGCAGGTGATTCACGTCGAGGGCGATCCCGATCATCCCACCAATCGCGGGACGCTGTGCCCCAAAGGGGCATCGCTCGAGCAAGACATCATGAACCCGCGGCGGCTGTTGAAGCCGCAGGTGCGCCGCCCCGGCGCGACCGAGTGGGAAGACATCTCCTGGGATAACGCTCTGGATGAGATTGCACGCTGGACCAAGAAGACACGCGACGATACCTTCGTGGAGAAGGACGCGAACGGCCGCACCGCGAACCGGTGCGAAGGAATTTCATTCATTGGCGGCTGCACGGATACGAATGAGTTCAATTATCTGGTGGTGAAGACCATGAGGAGTCTGGGCTTGGTTTATTTAGAAAACCAAGCCCGTGTTTGACACGGCCCCACGGTCTCAAGTTTGGGACCAACATTTGGACGCGGGGCCATGACCAATGGCTGGATCGACATCAAAAACACCGACATGATGTTGATCATGGGTGGGAATCCTGCTGAGAACCATCCCTGCGGATTCAAGTGGGCGATGGAGGCCAAGCGCACCCGCAACGCCAAGCTGATTTCCGTCGATCCCCGATTCACCCGCACCTCGTCCACCGCAGATCTCTTTTGCCAGATCCGCGCGGGCACCGACATCGCTTTCCTCGGTGGGCTGATCCGGTACGCGATCGAAAACAACCGCATCGCGAAGGATTACCTGGTTAACTACACGAACGCCGCGTTCGTCGTGAAGGAAGGCTTCAAACTTCCGGAGGACGGTCTGTACTCCGGCTTCGATGCCGCGACAGGCTCGTACAACACATCAACCTGGAATTACGAACAGGGCGGCGACCTCAGCGGTAAAGCGAATTCCGCACAGTCGGCGTCTTCGGCGCCAGCAGGACTGCCGCCGAATGCGGCCTACGACCTGACCTTGCAGCACCCGCGCTGCGTCTTCCAACTGCTGAAGCAGCAGTATTCGCGCTACACGCCGGAGCTCGTCGAGCGAATTACAGGCATTCCCAAAGATCAATATCTCAAAGCCATCGACATGTTCACATCTGTGCGCAAAGATGGCGACATGAAGAAAGTCGCGACCATCATCTATGCCGTCGGTTGGACCCAGCACACGTTCGGGACGCAGATCATCCGCACTGCGGCCATGATTCAGCTTCTGCTTGGCAACGTGGGAAGAGCGGGCGGAGGCGTCAATGCGCTGCGCGGCCATTCGAACATTCAGGGCGCGACCGATATGGCTGGCTTGTTCGACAGCCTGCCCGGATACCTGAAAGCGCCGATTCCAGCCGACGCAGACCTCGCCGCATTTCTAAAGCGCACCACGCCAACCGCCTCGAAGCCGTCTGTGTGGGATTCATTCAATTATTACTCGAACACGCCAAAGTTCATGGTGTCGTTTCTCAAGGCCATGTACGGTCCGGCGGCGACGAAAGAAAACGGGTTCGCCTTCGATTACCTGCCCAAGGTCGACCGCGACTACTCGTGGACCCATATCTGGGACGACATGTACAACGGCACGGTCAAGGGCATGATGGCGTTCGGTATGAACGGCGTGATGGTCGGCCCGGACACGAACAAGAACATCAATGCACTGAAAAAGGCCGATTGGTTGGTCGTCGGTGAGATTTATCCGGACGAAACCAGCGAGTTCTGGCGCGCTCCGGGAATCACTGCCGACGAGCAGAAGAATATCAAGACTACAGTGTACCGGCTGCCCTGTGCCGGCTTCGCCGAAAAAGACGGAAGCATGACGAACTCGGCGCGCTGGGTAACGTGGAAATTTGCTGCTGTGCCGTCTCCGGGCGATGCCCGACTGGACCAGGACATCGTCGCGCAGATCTTTCTGCGGGTTCGCGGCCTCTACAAAAAAGAGGGCGGGAAATTCCCTGATCCCATTCTGAACTTGACCTGGCCATATGCCGACGCATCTCATCCGCCACTATCTCAACTGGCGATGGAGCTAAATGGCAAGGCGCTGGCAGAGTTGAAGGACGAAAAAACGGGGCAGGTGATCAGGGCCGGCCAGCAGCTTCCGGGGTTTGCATGGCTCAAAGACGACGGCACAACCGCCTGCGGGAACTGGATTTATTCGGGATGCTGGACCGAGGCCGGAAATCAATTGGCGCGCCGCGGCACCGAAGATCCGTCCGGGCTGGGCATCTATCCCAATTGGGCATGGTCATGGCCTGCCAACCGGCGCGTCCTTTACAACCGTGCTTCGTGCGACCCGGATGGAAAACCGTGGGATCCGGAGCGCAAGCAGGTGTGGTGGAACGAAGCGGCGCAAACCTGGGCCGGCAATGATGTGCCGGACTTCAAGCCCGACTCCCACCCCAAGGATCACATGGGACCGTTCATCATGAATCCGGAGGGCGTGGGTCGACTGTTTGCTCCGATGGGAGTATTGGTGGACGGCCCATTCCCGGAGCACTATGAACCGATCGAAAGTCCTACCAAGAACCTGCTCCACCCGGACCAGTCGAACAATCCGCTGGTAAAGAAATTCAAGACACCATACGACAAGTTCGGCGATCCGGCGGAATACAACATCGTGTGCACGACGTATCGGCTGACGGAACACTATCACTACTGGACAAAAAACAACGCGATGAACGTCCAGCTCATACCCGAGCCGTTCGTCGAGATCCCGGTGGAACTGGCGCAGGACAAAGGAATCAAGGGAACGGACAAGGTCAAAGTAATTAGCGCCCGTGGAACCTACATCGCTAAAGCCTTCGTGACCCGCCGGCTGAAGCCACTCATGATCGATGGCAAGAAGGTGTATCCGATCGGGCTGCCGATTCACCAGGGCTTCCGCGGAATCATAGAGGACGAGGGGAAAGATGCCCGGACACCGGCGAATCTTCTCACCCCCGCGGTGACCGATCCGAACGCGCATACACCTGAATCCAAGGGCTTTCTGGTCAAACTCGAAAAGGCATAAGGCAACTTTATGAGCCAGGCAACGTTAGCAGTTCGCAGAATTTCTGGCCATCCCGGTCCCGCTCCCGGCGAGGACGTCGAGCGCGACGAACTCGTATGCAAGCTGATCGACACCACCACGTGCATCGGCTGCAAGGCCTGTGAGGTCGCGTGCCTTGAGTGGAACGGCTACACGTTCACCGAGACGACGTTCGATAACAGCTACCAGACCATGCCGGAGACGACGTGGAATTACTGGAACCTGATCAAGTTCAACGAGCACGAGCGCGAGGATGGTAGCGTCACGCTGCTGATGCGAAAAGATCAGTGCATGCACTGCGCCGATCCGGGCTGCCTGGCAGCATGTCCCGCAGACGGCGCCATCGTGCAGTACACCAACGGCATCGTCGATTTCCAGCAGCAGAATTGCATTGGCTGCGGCTATTGCGTCAGCGGCTGCCCATTCGATATTCCGAAGTTCAATCCCACCACCAAGAAAATGTTCAAGTGCACGCTGTGCGTCGACCGCGTGAGCGAGGGATTGGAACCGGCATGTATCAAGTCCTGCCCCACCGGATGTCTGCACTTCGGTACGAAGGAAGACATGACATTCATGGCGGAGACACGCGCCAAACAGCTCCGCGAAAACTACGGTATCGAGAAGGCCGGAGTCTATGATCCCGCGGGCGTGAACGGAACCGGGGTTATCTATGTGCTGCACGATATAACGAACCCAGAGGCGTATGGTGGATTGCCAAAAAATCCGCATGTGCCGTGGGTAGTGCGAATCTGGAAAGGGCCGGCGAAGTGGATCGGCAATCTCGCTATGCTCGGCGGCATTCTCGGCGTAACGATGCACTATTTGCGCTATGGCCCGAAGGAAGTGCACGAGACGAAGAAGGAAAACGGAGGCCAGCCGTGAGCACTTCGCATGTCATTTCCTCAACTCGCACCACGGGCGAACCAGGCGGCAACATTCTCCGCTATACGTTAAGCGAGAGGGTACATCACTGGCTCGGCTTTTTCTTCTACCTGTATTGCCTCATCACCGGGCTGGCCTTCTGGTCGCCGTATATGTATTGGCTCGCGGCGCTGGTAGGCGGCGGACCCACGGCGCGCTTCTGGCATCCCTGGTTCGGCTTGGGATTCGCCGCCTCGATGCTCTGGATGTACAAGATGTGGTGGCGCGACATGCGGACCACCGAAGCCGATCTGCGTTGGAAGAAGGCGATTAAGCACTACATCGAAAACGATGACCAGAATCTTCCGCCGGAAGGCCGCTTCAACTATGGGCAGAAGATATATTTCTGGCTGATGTTCTACGGAGTAATTTTGCTGCTGATCTCCGGCGTTGGCTTGTGGTTTGTCGAATCCATCCCCTGGGGCCTGCGCTGGCTGCGCTATCTGGCGGTCACGGTGCATGTTATCGCGGCGCTGGCCACGATCGGAGGCTTCATCATTCACGTCTACATGAGTACGGCCATGGTGCGCGGCGGCTTCTCTTCGATCATCCGAGGGGAAGTATCTGCACTCTGGGCGAAGACTCATCATCGACTTTGGTACGATCAGGTGACGAAAGGAACATCTTCGGAAAAATACCCGCGTTGACGCATTTACGAACGCGAGGAAACGAAGTAACGCAAAGAAAACTCAAGAATTTATACTAGGAGTCACTGCGTTTTCTTTGTGTATGAATTTTCGTTTTCTCTTGCGGTTGCCCTTCCAGCATTCAGATGCACCCAAAGATTTCAAAATAATCTTCTGCTGAATTGAAAGGATACATGCGCTCGTTTCTGAATCGTTCTGCCCTCATCCCTGCCGCCATCTTGTTGCCTGTGGCCCTGCTATTCGCGGAACAGGTTAACACCAAGTTTCACAACGCCCCGGAGTCGGTGAAATCGGGCAGGAATCCCTATAACGGGGAAGAGTCGCGGCTAGCGGGGCAAAAATTGTATGCCCGCAATTGCCTCTCGTGCCACGGCAAAGAAGGAAAAGGCACAGGTGACGTACCTTCTCTCGTCGACGGCAAACTTGATTCGGTTACGCCCGGTGAAGTGTTTTGGTTCATCACCAAAGGCAGCAAGGACAATGGAATGCCTTCATGGTCCTTTTTGCAGGTGAAGCAGCGCTGGCAGCTCGTCACTTTCGTGAAGTCGATGAAATTGTCCGAGACTTCCGCAGAGCCAACTCCGCCGGTTGCGGACCTTAGCACCTCAAAGTTGAAAGCTCCGCCGCCGACTCCGCCGTTTACGGATTTCCGTTTCGAGAAGCCCGGCACAGTGCGCAAGATTACTGTGAAGGATTTGCCTCATCCATATGCGACGAACCCAGCGGATAACAGTCCGAAACTCGTAGGCCGGCCTGATAATGTGTGGCCGGTAGCACCTGCTGGTTTCAAAGTGGAGAGGTATGCCGCTGGCCTCGACAATCCGCGGACACTGCGCACCGCGCCGAACGGCGATATATTTCTGGCAGAGGTGGAATCCGGTCGCATTCGCGTGTTTCGCGGGATGACGGGCAACGGCCAGCCGGAGCAGGCGTCCATCTTCGCGAGCGGCCTGAAGCGTCCCTACGGTTTGGCGTTTTATCCCCCGGGAGCCGATCCGCAATGGTTGTACGTAGGAAGCGAAACCGAACTGGTTCGCCTGCCTTATCACAACGGCGATATGAAAGCGGCCGGTGAACCGCAACGCGTGACCGCTCTGCCGGGACCGGGTGGACATTGGACGCGAGCGGTGGAATTTTCGCCAGACGGGAAAAGATTGTTTGTGGCAGTGGGTTCAGGATCGAACGTAGATGATCCCGACACAACTCCGAGAGAGAAAAATCGCGCCGACATCCTGGTCTGCGATCCTTCGAAATGCAATTTGAGCATGTATGCCTACGGAATCCGCAATGCTGGCGGAGGAATAGCTGTGAACCCGCAGACCGGCGAATTGTGGTGCTCGGTGAATGAACGCGACGGGCTCGGAGACAATCTGGTTCCCGACTACATTACTCACGTCCAGGAAGGTGGTTTCTACGGCTGGCCGTGGTGGTACATGGGCGGGCATCAGGATCCGCGCCATAAAGGCAAACATCCAGAGCTGAAAGATAAAGCCATCGTTCCCGATGTGTTGCTGCAACCGCACAACGCATCGCTTGAACTTACTTTCTATGAGGGCAAGCAGTTCCCTGCCGAATATAAAGGGGACATTTTCGCGTCGGAACATGGGTCGTGGAACAAAGCTGTGCGCGTGGGCTATGAAGTGATTCGTGTTCCGCTGCATCAGAAAGGCGAAGCCAGCGGAGAATATGAGGACTTTCTCACCGGCTTCGTGCTGCCCGACGGCAACGTCTGGGGACGTCCGGTAGGAATAACAGCAGCCCCTGACGGCTCGTTGCTGGTGAGCGACGATGGTTCCAACTCGATCTGGAGGGTCAGCTACACCGGGAAATGAGAGACTTCCTGGCCATGATCGCGAAGAATGGTCGGCTCGAGGGTAGAACGACTTTTATTATCAGTGATTTACGGAAAGTGGACGGCTGAATCCGAAAAAATCTCGCGAGCGGATTAGCGATCGACGCAGATTAGTCGTCTAGATGAGTTATTCTAGACGCATGGATCACCTAGCAGTGCTTCGGGAAAAGATTGGGCGTCTCCGCGCCGAGATTGCAGACCTTCAAGAGTTGAACGATCAGTACCGACGTCAAGGACGACACGAAACGCAGGCTCAAGTCGCTCACGGCCAGAGGCATGAGCGGCTACAAGCAATCCAGCAAGAACTTGCCCAACTCGCGGACCTCGGGCGGCGAGTTCGTTCCTTCGAACAGATGAAGGAAGAGCAGCGCTCCCGGTTGAATCTCGCAAAGAAGGCCTCGTAGCTCTTTCGCATCTCCAATAGATTCGAATAGCGTCTCACCCTCCAGAACCGCACTGCGGTCCGGAGTGCTCCTTCTCTTGGCGGCCGTCTCGAATGCATCAGTCGAAAAGCAAGCGCTTTGTCCGCACGCCGCCGAACTGCCCGAACATCCTTACCGAGTAGCCTGCGCCTTAGCCAATACCACAGCCGACTTCCCAGCCGCTTCTTCGTAATACCGCACCATGCGCTGAGGCTCTTCAGCTTGGTAAGGCGCCAGATTATGCGCCCACCGAAAACCAATCGGTTGAAACCAAAGTTCCGCCTCTACTTTGAACGGTCCGGTTGCATTTCCCGTCGAGACGACATACCGCACTGAGCTTCCACTGTCGGTGAATCCAGGATCGTTGGCCGCGTCGCCGGTCACCGCGATGTCTTTTTCCGCGGTGGCCTTATCGAAGCCGTGCGGCAACAGCCGATTGTCCTTCAGGTATCCGACAGCATGCAGTAGCCCGGTCGTCACCTTGCCCTCCGAATCCTTGAGGATAGGCTCGTAAATTTCCACCTCTTGTGAGTTAGTGATCTCGCGGTAATGCGGCTCGAACTTCAAAGGATCTTCGTCGTTGTCGTTGCCGACAATCGATCCATCCGGATTGAGCGCACCCGACTCAAACACCACCCGCCCGTTGCCGTCAGTCACCACAAAATGCAGCCACGCCCGCCGCGAAGGATAAGCCGTAGGCAGCTTGTGCCCACCCAGATTCTCCACATGTACATCCACGGCGAGCCCATTCGGCGTCGCATCCACGCGGGTGATGGTGACCTTCGCCGCCTGCGTCTTCAAGAACTCGGCCGTGCGCTTCATCGCCGCATCCATCTCCTCGGGCAACGCTGCCGTCGCCAATTCATCGCGATGATCCTGCAGCATCCCTTCGATGACGAAATTCGATCCCACAAACACGTGCCGGTGCATGCCATCTCGCGGATGGCCGTACAGCGAGGTGATCGCTACAGGCTCGTTCACCACCGGCATGTGGCAATCCTGGCAGGTCTGTGTGGTCGCGTAGTCGCTATGCTGCCACTCCTGGAAAGGCACCTGCTCCGGGAACCTGGCCTGCTTCTCGCCGTTTGGCCCAAGCGCGGAAGTGATCAGCGTATGGCAACTCCCGCAAAGACCCGCATCGCGGATATGGTCGCCCTTCGTCGGGAGGTAAGTTGCCGTCGAAGAGTGCATTACCGTCTTGTGCCCTTTGTCGACCTCGAAGGGGCCAAACTCGGGACGCTCGCCATTCGCATCCGGCTTCGCGATGACCACATTCCCGACGAAGGTTGCTGGGGTTCCCAGTCCGGTCTTTTCAATCTGGTGGCACACCGAGCAGGTGATTCCATCGGCCGCCGCGCGATCACCATTGGGAAACTTGTGCAGAGGAAAGCGCGAAAAGACGTCCGTGTGCTTTCCCGCATCCCTATCCGCCAAGCGGACGGCCGGCATATGGCAGATCGAGCATTCGTCCTCGATCGCCTGCTTCGACTCGGGATGATCTATTGATTCGCGCCGCACGCTTCCTTGCCAATAAGGATCGCGGGACGCGTTGGCCATGATGCTCGCGCGCCACTCGAAGCCGATCGAAACGTCCTCGCCCGAACTCGTCGTCAGCCCGTTGTGACAAGCTACACACCGTTCCGATGTCCGAAAGAAAGTTCCCGGCGGCGTTTTGTCTCCCTTCGCGTTCTCCGTCTGCGACTGGCCGAGAAGCATTGCCGGAACTCCAACTGCCGCGAGCGCTAGAATCGCAACACCCCAACCGAGTCTCATCGCCACCCTTCCCATAGCTTCCCATCGGCGCGATCCCAAAGCATGTAGAACAGCACCTGCGGGGTTCTGCCCGCCGTATTCGTGAACGGTTCCCTTACTCCAAAGCCTATTCGGACATGCTGTCGTCTACTTACCGTGATCTGCATCTCGGGTAGAACATCCCAGTTGGTGCTTGCCCCCGGCTTGAAGTCACGTACCGCCAGAAACTCGACCATGGGAGAAAAGAGCCGTCCCAACATATGATCCTGTGCCATCGCCTGCCCTATCGCCGCCCGCCAGAACATGCTGCGCGGAGCCACGCTCGTATCCACCGGCAGGTCCGCCCCCAACTGGGTTTGCAAGAATGTATTTTCCTTGAACAGCTGATCGAAGGCTGCAAAGGGTTCGAACTGCGTCGTCCCCGCACCGAACCCCCGCTTGCTGTCTCCGGTCGGCAGCAAAATTCCGCCCTGCAGACTCAGGATCGATCCCGTTCGCAGACTGGAAAACATTTCCCGCTTCAGCGCCAGAGTAATGTCCCCAAAACCCTCCGTCCAGTTGTGCGCCTGGTCTGCATAGTTCACTGGAACATCGGTTTCAAGCTGAGTCCGGGCGTCGATGATCGTGCGTTCATCGATGATGTCGGTAGTCCACGCCGGCGCCCCCGAGGCACTCGCCGCAGTAGAAACCACAAGCTCGTTCTCCGGAAATGCCTTCTCCGTAACCAATGCCCGCGGCAGATTCAACTCCCCTAGCGGATCGTGGTGGGTATTCTTACAAAACCCGCGCATGAACGCGATCACATCATTGATCTCCTCATCCGTCAGGAGATCCCCAAACGCAGGCATGATCTGCGAGAGCCCACGCGACGGCCCGCCATGCACGATGACTGCCTTCCAATTGCCGTTCGGCTCAGGAGTCGTCCCGGCGCAGTCCGTAAAGTCGGGAAACGTATCTGGACGCGTGAAAACCGTACTCGCCATGGGAGCACCCTTTCCCTCGCTCCCGTGACACGCAATGCAGCCACCCTTGTAGACCTTCTCTCCATTCGTCGCATCCGGATTTTCCGCATAGTGGAGAGTTTGTGCAGAAAGAAGCACAGGGCTACCGAGAAGCATGACAACCGACAGGATAAGTAAGCCCGCCGATCGCGTGCGGAGTCGTGGGAATCTGCACGCGGGCGACTCGCGGAAGGTATTTCTGTGGCATAGCTCCTTCAGTGGCGCAACTCCATTGCTAACCACGGTTGCCTCATCTCGCATTCGCCCTCGCCTTTTACGGTTCAATGAACAGAAAAGAATACCCGACCCTTGAAATACTATCGGGGACTTTGGAAGAGATGCAAAAGAACGCGAGAAAGCTGCGTTCTGAGGAACTCCATTAAAATAATTTATCCTGCCGCGAGTTTTGAAGAGTTTTCTGAGCCGAGGAAGGGCAAGCACAGCGCGTGTTCAGCTACCCCTGGAAGAAATGGTGCGCGCTATAGGTTCGAATCCGTGTCACAACGTAGTTTCATTAGCTAGCCAGCGGCAGATGGCATCTTTCGCGGCCAATTCCGCAGAGTTAGGTGTTAACGCCACGGGGAATGGCGCGGGAATATGAGAGCGCTTTTCACTTATCCGCTTTTTCCTGCGTGGAACGTGAAACGGTAGAATCCAACTTCTACCGCGCGTCTGGCTTACTAGGAACCAATAGTCGCTTCTTTAGGATTGTGGAAACGGCGTTCTCTAATGTCTCCGGAGTCATGGAGCCCTTTTCAAAGTACCCTGCCGCCCCTTCGTGGATGAGCGTCTTTCGATTTTTTTCTGACAGACTGGTAATTATCAAGACTGGAATGTCAGCCGTGGACGATGTCTGCTTCAACTTTCTCAGCGCCTCGATGCCGCCCATATCGGGCATGAGCATGTCGAGAAGGATTATGGCCGGGTGACAACTCTCGGCAGCAAAAAGCCCCGTTTTACCGTCGCAGGCAATGAGAACTCGATAACCCAAGCCCAACAATACCCGCGAATATGCTTGCGTAGTAAACTTGCTGTCGTCAACAATCAGAACCACGTCGTTGTTCAAAAAGGTCACCGCCGCCTACTGCGAACAACCCTAGCAGCAAGAGCGGTCTCGATCTATTAATCTTTAGTTTAAACCGCTTTACGTTTGATCCTGTGCGGTTCTTCGTTAACCGCTAGCGATTGAGCTGATACGGCACGGTGCGAGCTTTAAGGACGTGGCCGCCACGCCAAGGAAATACGGTTGCCGTTGGTGGCTAAGTTCTAGTCACATGAGTGATCTAAGGTGCGGCAACACCGCAGGGACGCGGCTATCAAAGCCGCGTGGTAACTCTTCAGCGGGAATACTATTGTGTCGAACCAATCATTTGAAGAAATGGTGGGCGCTATAGGATTCGAACCTATGACTTCCACCGTGTGAGGATGGCACTCTACCGCTGAGTTAAGCGCCCACTGTGCCGCGGTAAGTTCATTATTATTACACAACTTCCCGATCAACTCGGAGCGCAGCTTTCCGACAACCAAGCGTCGTCCGTTATTTTAATCGTCTAGCGGAACTGGTATCCCAGCTTCAGTTCGCAACGATAATTTCTGGATTGATCCTTGTCGGGCGCCATGTGGCAATCCGCCCATCGCAAGAAAAGATCGGGTCCGAGAGGAAAAACTATTGCCTCTCCGCCGACCTCCGCTTCAATGCTTGGCCCCTCGGCCAACGCGGGCAGGCTGAAGTTCAAGGCGCGACCGAAAATCACTGGATAGGTTTCCCGTATCAAATCGCTGGTCATGGGGTGAACCACTTCCGCTTCGAAGAGAAAAGTGGTTGTATCCGACCAGTTACGCACCGATACATTGAAGTGGCGCCGGTCCTGCGCAGAGTTTTCCACTTCGACTCTGGTGAATGCGCAGGGCCCGGCAATGCATGAAACTCGCGCATTGCGAAACTCGTTGCCTACGCCGGCATCGATCGATTGGGAATTGACCGTTGCTTTCCATTTGCCACCGGGCGCGCAAGGAGGCTGATTATCGCAGGGCGTGTTGCCTTTATTCACCACCTGAAACGCCCTGACGGCGCTTCCGATATTCGCTTCGGCGGTAGACTTCACCGAATACCTAATCCGGGGATTCGAGACTGCCGCATCGTTGCGCGATTCGGCGATGGTTTCTTGATGGAGCGGCATCATACGGGCAACGTAAAGCTTGTCACTGATGAAATCATCCCAATCCAAAGGCTTGTAGCCCTTGGCGCGGAATTGCAACAGGACTGGCTGCCGCCGGCGCAGACCCTTGGGTAGTGTCAGACTAAAGAAGCCTGAAGCATCGGATTTAGATTTTCCACTTCCCAATCCGTTGACCGCTGTAATCTCCACGTCAGCCACGGGCAACTGCTTATTGGGGTCGACGTCCTGCCGCAAGACGGAACCTCGCAGCGTGACGGGTTGCCTGCGGTGGGTAAGCACGACTGCCAACACCGTACCCAAAATAACCGTGGTCGTTACCCAGGCTATGATCTTCTGTCGCTTGGTCATCAAAACCCTTCGGTTAATATTTTAGGACGGATCTTCCGGATGGCAAAGTGCCTTTCATTTCCCGGAGCCTTGCTTACCAACCGGAGACCGTAACACGTTCTTCAGATAGGAATTCGCGCCCAAAGCATTTAAAATTCACGGAATGCGCAAGAAGGAAAAGAAACTGCTTCCTGCGACTTCCCTTTCGCGGCGTGATCTGCTGCTGCGAGCAAGCGGTCTTGGGCTATGTAGTCTGTTCGATCATCCGAGATTATTTTCGCTGCTAGCCACGGCGCAGGAGAAACAAAACGCTCCTCCGCCCGCGCCCGGCACAACCTCGCTGTCGCCGGCGGATGACCAGTTCCTGGATGAACTGGAGAAGCTGAACTTTCAATATTTCTGGGAACAGGCGAGCCCGCAGACTGGATTGGTGAAAGATCGATGCAACGTTCAAGCCAACAATAATTCCAACGTAGGCAGTATTGCGGCCACCGGATTCGGCCTGACCGCACTGTGCATCGCAGAAAAACGCAGATACATTCCGCTCGCCGACGCGCGCGACCGGGCTCTGGCCACTTTGCGTTTTCTCTGGAAGAAGATGCCTACTCATCGAGGATTCTTCTATCACTTCGCCGACGTCAACACCGGCGAGCGCGTGTGGGATTCCGAAGTCTCTTCCGTCGACACCGCGATCTTGCTCTGCGGAATTCTGACTTGCCGGCAGCACTTTGAGGAACATTCCGAAATCAGTCTTCTAGCGTACGAGATTTTTAATCGCGTGGACTGGAGCTGGTTGTCGGAAGACACATCGCTCTTGCCGCACGGCTGGACTCCCGAACTTGGTTTTCTCCCCTATCGTTGGGATTATTACAGCGAGATGATGATGATCTACCTGCTGGGACTGGGATCGCTTCCACATCCATTGCCGGTACAGGCTTGGAATGCGTGGAAACGGACGAAGTTTGAATTTGACGGCTTTCGCTATATTGGTTCGTTTGCTCCCTTATTTATTCATCAATATTCCCAGGCATGGTTTGATTTTCGCGGCAAACGCGACGCATTCGCCGATTACTTTGAAAACTCGACTCTCGCGACCGACGCCCACCGGCGCTTCTGCCTGGAACTGGGCAAGCAATTTCCCGACTACAACGACGACCTGTGGGGAATCACCGCTTCCGATTCGCAGAAGGGCTATGTGATCTGGGGAGGTCCGCCGATGATGGGCCCGATTGATGGAACGGTGGTGCCCAGCGCATCGGCCGGCTCGTTGCCTTTTGTGCCCGAGGCCGTCCTGCGTGTGCTGAGAAATATAAAAGATCATTACGGACACGCCTGGTGCCGTTACGGATTCGTGAACGCGTTCAATCCGCTCAAGAATTGGTACGACACCGACGTGGTCGGCATCGACACGGGCATCACCATGCTCATGGCGGAAAATGTCCGCTCCAGTTTTGTGTGGGATACGTTTATGAAGAACCAGGAAGCGAAACGCGGCATGGATCGTGCGGGCTTTAAAAAGTACGCGCCAGCGCCGCCCAAAGGGACCTAGCATCGTAATACTACTTCAGTTCAATCACTGCCAAGCCATGTGCGGGCAAAGTTAATTTAAGCTCGCCGTTTTTTAATTCTTGCCGTTCCGGCGAGGAAAGCTCCGCAGCCTGGCGAAGTTCCTGAATTTGCTTTTGAGTGGGATATCGCGGCGAACCCATTTTCTCGTAGGCAGGATGAACATCTCCGTGAGCGCTATCGACACGTGAAATTACTGCTTGTTTCGCATCCGTACCCTTAAAGCTCAACGAGATTACTTTTGGAGAACCGGGCTGACCGGGATCGGCATAGTTCCACACGGCTAATACTAGAGTTCCATCCTTTCTGCGCGTGAGCAAGGCGAAATCAGAGTCGAGTTGGATGCGCTCGTCCCCTAGCTTGTGCAGCAGCTTGAAAGCGTTGAAGGCCGGCTTGGGAATGTTGTCTTCCGCGATCAGACCATAGCCGCCATAGAATGGTGTTTTCACTACGCCCTGTTCTTCGAAGACATCGGAGAAGCTCCAGTACGCCATGATGTCGGCCAGTCCGTCGCATTGGCGAATCATGTCGGCGAGCCATGGGCCCATGTAGGCGGCGTCGGTGACTTCCGGCTCGTTCTTGTAGCTGGCATTGAACTCGCTCCAGATCAGCGGCAGCTTTGGCATGGCTGAATTCTTGATCTGATTATGAACTTTATCGACGGCGCGGCAGACCATGCGGTCGCGAGGAATATTTTCCTGCGTCCCGAAAACATCTTTCGCGGTATCGTTGGCGTAAACGTGCGTCGAGACGTAATCGAGGGGGATATGCCTTTCGGCGCAGTGACGGATGAGCGCGTCAACCCATGCGGCTTGCGCGGTTGCAGGGCCGCCGATCCGCAACTTCTCATTTACTTTTTTCACTGCGAGCGCCGTATGGTCGTAGAGTTCCCAATAAGTTTCTTGCTTCGGATCGCCCGCCCAAAAATCAATATTGGGTTCGTTCCAGACTTCGAAATACCATTGCGAGACTTCATCGAGGCCATAGCGATCTACGAGGTGATGGCAAAATGCGCTGACGAGATCATCCCAGCGGCTCCAGTCTTTTGGCGGGGAAACATTGGGCCTGTACCAGAAAGCTTGAATCGAATCCTTGGCCGCGAGTTTGTAGGGCATGAAACTGATCTCGACAAACGGGCGGACCCCTTGGGCCAGCAAGCCGTCGTAAATCTGGTCGATGTAGGAGAAGTTGTAGACGGGGTGGCCGTGATCATCCTCGCTATAAATACCGACTTCGTCGTTGAAAATGGCGTGGAAGCGCACATAGTCGAAATTCGTGATGTGCTTTACCGACCGGAGATCGGTGCGATAGCTGTCGCGCAGGCTCAATATGGCACGTCCCGAGCCAAACATTTTCTCCCAGAAGTGCGGAAGGGGATGCCGGGACGCCGCTGCGTCGATAACAATAGCCTCAGACGCGGGGGCCGCTTGGGCGTTGAGGTTCGTAGCATTTCCAGAAAATACCAGGAGAATGGCGAGACTGAGGATGTGCCGGCGTCGCATAGAGGTGCTCTTAGTCGGTGTGACTCGTACCCACTTTAGCGCATTTGCCGCGAAGAAGAGTAACTCACGCGACGCTCGACCGCGGCCTGGGGGTTCGGACGTGCGCCGATGGTTTTTCCTGGAGCAGCAATTCCGTAGCCTGCACTCGCGGGTGGCTATGGAACCAGCGCTGCACCACTTCCCGATGCAGGAAGTTCGCCACGGAGAGCAGACTCATTCCCTGATGATGAACCATCCAGCAGCGCACCAGTTCATAACGGCGCAACCGCGAGCGGGTCCGGGCGGGATTGAAATCAAGAGCTTCGTAGAATCCGTAAGCTCCCAGGGCGTGCTTGTGTTCCAGCTTGCGCAAGTTCCGCAGCGCGGCGGCGGAATCGACCATCAGGGCCATGAATGTAGAGTACGGCGAAACCACGGGACCGTCGGTGTCAACTTTGTGTATGGCTAATTGAGGAACGCCGAACGCGTGGTATTGATAATTGCCGCAGTCGTCCAGCGCGAAGCAGGCGCACTCGGAGATGCCCCATGGAATGCCAAGATCATCGGCATAGGCTCGTTGGGCCTGCACCGCCGCAATGACCGAACGTTCCAAAAGGGTGTTGGGGTAAATGCGCATCCAGATTGTCGGCATCAGGTACTCGAACATCGTTCCGGTCCATGAAAGCAAGCCAGCCACACCTTGGTCAATGGCATGGGCGCGGCCAAGCTGGAACCAGCTTTCCTGTGGAACGTCGTCTTTCGCGATCGCGGCGAATAAGGCGATGCGAGATTCGCTTGCCAACAGGTCGTAACACGCGGTGTGGAGTTGCTCCTTTTCGACATCGAAACCAATCGACAACAATCCGCGGGTCGGGCTAAGAAGAAATTCGAAGCCCATCTCATCGGCCAGAGTGCCCGATTGCTGTGCGATCTTTTTAAGATCTTCCACAAGACGGGCAACATGCGTTCGGGCATCCGGCAGTAAGGCTTGCAATTGGAGATAAAGAGAGCGGGTTTTTCCAGGTTCGGTGGAATCCGCCGCTGCTTTCAGACGAGTGGCAAGAGCGTCGACGAAGGCAGGCATTCGCTCGAGTGTGGGAAGTTTTCCCTGGCCCTTGGAATACAGCACTGGATCATTGTGCAGGGCTGCGAATTCCGGCAGCAGCCACGGTGTGTAGAGTTGAACAACGCGGCTCACCTGCCGAATCCGTTCTTCAGTCTGCTCCTGAAACCAGAGCACGTTGGCGTGTTTGGGATTGGCAACCGGCTGATGGATGGCTTTGAGATCGGCATCGGGGACATCCGAAAGGTAGTGCAACCAGTTTCCATTGAGTTCGCGTTTCATAGCGGCGAACTTGCGACGCGGCAGGGCGCGGGCATCGGTGAGAAGGTGGAGATGATCGAGGAAGCCATTACGCAATGCGCGCTGCAAAAGCGGGCGTTCCAGAAGATCCAGAGCTCCCTGCTCGAGTGTCCAGAGGGAAGCAACGAGATTGCCGCTATCGACGCTCGATACGAATCTTGGGGTAAGCGGGGCCAGAGTCTGGGTGTCGTACCAGTTGAGCAAGTGGCCGCGATACCGTTGCAGCTGCGAGACAGTGTTTAAAGTTTGTAGGGTTTGCTGGGCGAATTCCGGGACTGTCAGATAGCCGAATTCACACGCAATTTGCCGGGCATTGAAAAGCAATCCCAGATTTGTGGGCGAAATGCGGGCAGCGACTCGAACGCTGTTTTCGTCTTCCTGCAAATTATCTGGAATCAGCCAGTGGTGCTCCGGGGTGCTGAACTCAGCAAAATAACGCCATGTTCGGAGCGCAGCGAGGCGGAGCAACCACCGATCCCGCTCGGATTCCTGTTTGCGGGGAGCTCGAGGGGGCCGGTCCAACCAGAATGAAATAGGCTTGCTGAAGGCCCACAGCAAGAGAATCGGCAGGGCCGCGGGTATGGCACTGCGGCGCGCGTAACGTAACAAGGCGAATATTCCTAGCGCGAGCGCCGGAGTCCAGGTGAGGTAAATATCCAGCACGGTCCGCTTGTAACCCGCTAATTCCGCTTGCGCTGCGGTCTCCCATTGCAAGAGCCTCTGGCGGGTGATCATACGCCGAACCAAGGTTCGCACCATCGCATCCATCGACAACAGCGCCTGGTGAGCGAGGAAAGTGACCATCAACCAAACCGAAACGCTCTCGTTCAGAAAACCGTTCAACGCATCGACGGCGCCTGCAAATCTTCCCTGCAGTGCAGCGTTTACAAACCCGAATAGGAGTTGACAAAATGCGGGCAAGAACAAGATTGCGATGGTCGCAACGGTCCAATGCCCAGGCCCTCCCGGCAAGCAGAGCCATCCCAGCAGCAAGAGGAGGAATAAGGCGGGTTCCACCATACTGCGCCGCAGATTGTCGAGAATCTTCCACCGTGAAACCACGGACAGCGGGTTGGGAACTTTGTGTCCCGATTCTTCTGGCACCAGCGGACGCAGCCACTCGGCGATTTGCCAATCCCCTCTTAACCACCGATGCTTGCGCCGATTGTGAGCGCTGTAGTGGGAGGGATAATCTTCAATCACCTGAATGTCGCTGACCAGGCCGGCGCGGGCATAGGCGCCTTCAACCAGGTCGTGACTTAGCAGAGCGTTGCGTGGAAACCGGCGATCCAGCACGCGGTGGAGCGTTTCCACCTCGTAGATTCCCTTTCCTACAAATATGCCTTCGCCATAGAGATCCTGATACACGTCAGAAGCAGCATGGGTGTAAATGTCGAGACCGGTCTGTCCCGAATAAATACTGGCCAGCCGGGAAGCCGCGGAACTTTGAACGCTTACTCCGACCCGGGGTTGCAAGATGCCGTAACCGGTGACGACGACGCCTCTTTCCGGGTCAAGGATCGCCTGGTTCAACGGGTGCGCCAAAGTGCCAACCATGCGGCGGGCTGAACCGCGAGGCAGTTCCGTGTCGGAATCGAGCGTAATGACGAAACGAACGCTGGAGAGAATCGACAGATCGCCGACCTTAACTGGAAAGCTGTCAAATTGCCCGCGCAGCAAATTATTCAAATCCATCAGTTTGCCGCGCTTGCGTTCCCAACCCATCCACAGTCTTTCGCGTGGATTGTAAACGGGGTGCCGATGCAGCAAAAAGAAAGATCCCATTTCTTTGCCGCGGTACTTTTCGTTCAATTCGCGGATCAGATCCTCACATAGGTCGACCAGAGGGTTGTCTTCGGACGGCTTCTGCGTAGCATCGGGAAGATCGGTAAGCAGTAAAAAATGAAGATTCGGGTCGTGGTTCCCCAGGAAGCGAACCTCGAGGTCATCGACTAATTGCCGCACCTGCTTCTGGTTCAAGAGCAGGGTCGGAATCGCCACCATAGTGACGCAATCGGCAGGGAGGCCCTCGGAGAAATCGAGTTTGGGAAGAATCTGCGCGGGCAGCAGAAGTGTCGCCAGATAATTCACAATCTGGACCGCACTTTGTGAACTCGGCAATAATACCGCCAGGGTAGAAAGCAACACCAAGCCCAGTGGGGTCGAGGGATCAGTCAGAAGCAGCACGACCCCCAAGACAATCGTCAGCGTGAGCACGGCGATGCCGGGGAGATAAAACTCATCCGGATGGCTGCGCAGAAATGCGCGCATGCGTTGGATAAAAGGAGCGCGAAAATCCACCCGCTGCTCAAGTTCGCGAGCGCCCTCTTCGAGCAGATAAGTACCGACATGTGATCGTCGCAGGATCACTCGAGGGTCCGTACTGGGCTGCTTCTGTGCCGCATGGGCCAAGCGAAGAACTTCGCGCGCTACTTCGATTTCGCTGCAATCGGAGTGGTTGGCAAAATTCAGCACCTTTTGCCGGTACAACTCTCGCGTCTCGTAGTCCATGTGGGAGTAAGCTCCCGCAGGATCTTCGCGCAGAATCCGATCAAACCGGATTAGTGGCTCAATAACCACCCTCCAGGTGGTTTGCTTGATCTCCCGCAGGCTGCGAATCGGACTGATGAAATCCTGGGATGCGCCTGAATCTTGCAGCAGATGCTTGCCTTGCCTCGCAACCTGTTCGAGTAGTACCAGTTTGAGGACGGGAATCAGCGCCCACAACTCAGCCATGTTGAGGACGGTCGTGTCTTGAAAGGCCTGAAGGTATTCGGTGAAGGTTACGCCATCAAACTGATAGTCAGTCGCCGCAAAATAGTCCGCAGCCACGGCAGCGACGCGAGGAGCGACGTCACCGTCTGGAGTACGAACCAGGGGATGTTTCTGCGGAACGGTGGAGGATGCACATGCGTCAGCCAATTCTGATTCAAGCAAAAGAAGGTTTTCGCGCAGAAAACGCAGATCGTCCGGAACAGTCTCCGACGGGCGAACGGCCGCGACGGCATCGAGCAAAGGCTTCATGGCGGCGAACAGCCGCTGGCAACGATCAGCGTAGGGCTGGTCGGTAACCTGGTCCGGCAGCCATATCAGCTTGCTGGCCAGTTCGGTAGCGCTCGAGTTCAGGTTACGGGTATCCGTTGCCATTTCACGTATCGGGTTGCGCAGAATCTCGGTCTCTGCGCTGAAAAACTCTAGATGCCCACTTAGTGCCATTTTAATGTGGTCCTAGCGGTAACTTGATGCCTGCATCTCAAACATTTCAGCGTATCGCCCTCCCAGTCTCGCGAGCTGGTCGTGCGTACCCTCTTCAGCAATGATGCCGTTGGCGAGAACTAGGATGCGGTCGGCCGACCGAACGGTTGAGAACCGATGCGAAATAAAAAGCGCCATCTTCCCCGTGGTGAGTTCCGCAAACCGGTGAAATACTTCGAACTCGCTGCGGGCGTCGAGGGCCGCCGTTGGTTCGTCAAGAATCAAGAGCTGCGCGTCGCGCAAATACGCGCGGGCCAGGGCGACTTTTTGCCATTCCCCGCCCGATAGATCAACTCCTTGTTCAAAGCGGCGCCCGAGCATCTGGTCGTATCCAAGCGGTAATCTCCCAATGGTCTGATCGGCCAAACTCTTTTGTGCAGCGCTCTTTAGCAATTCCAGATTGCCGATCTCCTCAATCCGCCCCACTGCGATGTTTTCCAAGGCGGTCATCTCATAGCGCATGAAATCCTGAAAAATGACTCCGATCTCACGATGCAAATCCTCCAGGTCGTATTCGCGCAGGTCAACGCCATCCAGCAGGATTTGTCCTTCCGTGGGATCGTAAAGGCGGGTAATCAGCTTCACGATCGTGGTCTTGCCCTGGCCATTTTCGCCAATCAACGCCATCCGCTCCCCGGTATGTAAATGGAAATTTATGGAGTCCAGAACACGGCGTGAATTCCCCGGATAACTAAAGGAAACGTTTCGGAATTCGATGCCGCGCATGATAGGTCGAGGGGCGGGTAACGCATTCGGCTTGGAGCGGATCGTAGGCTTCATTTCGAAGAACGCCAACAGGTCCGTAAGGAACAACGCCTGGTCTCCAATGCCCGCGATGGTAGAGAAAATCTGCTCAATATTACTGCTCGCCTGCTGAATGGCTAAAGTCAAGAAGGTCATCGAGCCGATGCTCAACGCACCCGACGCGGTACGCCATATTACAAATACATACGCGGAATAGTACCCGGCGGTGCCGATCATCGACAATGCCGCGCCTGCGATCAGCTTGCGCCGGTTCAGCGCGATATTCTGCTTGTAGATGTCATCGGATAAGCGCGTGAATCTCTCCACCAGGAAATTCTTCAACCCGAAGAGTTTCAGCTCCTTCGCCGCTTCCTTACTGCCACCTAGTACCCGTAGGTAATCGAGTTGACGCCGCATCGGGGTCTGCCGGAAGTTCTTGGCATACCCCAGAAAAGCGAAGTGACTTTCTCCTAAAAATGCGGGAAGCACCCCTGCAACAAGCAACAGCATCAGCCAGGGTGAAAACAACATGATCGACACCGACAGTGTGATCGTCGTAATCGCCTGTTGCACGAGACGGCCAATCGCTTGAATCATCACCAGCCGGTCGGTGGCTTGCACCCGAGCCCGCTCCAGACGATCGTAAAAGACCGGATCCTCGTAGGCAATCAGATCCAGGCTGGCAGCGTGATTCATCACTCGAATGCTGACATGCCGGGTGTACTTGTCAGCCAGCAAGGAGTCCGAATAGTCGATGCTGCGCAGGAGAATACTGTTAAGCACGGCCAACGTGAACTCGGCCGCAACCAGCCACCAGAAACCTGGCTGAACCGGCTGGTGAGTGGACACCGCGTGCACAATGCGATCCACGATCAGCTTCGTGATCCAGAGCAATACGACCGGAAGGAGGGATGAGAACAACCGTGAAACCAGCCCGAAGATTACGACTGGCGGACCGGAGTCCCACACAATCTTGAGCACAGCCGGAACGTTACCCAGAGCGGAGATACGCTCTTGCCATCCGGACCAGTAACTTGCCTGTTCGGCCATGCTTGGTTCCTAACCATCTTCGAAGGCGAACCTATACGAGGCAGAGAAGTCGCCAGAGGTGACAGTGTCGCCCTACTATCTCAAAATGGTTCGCACGAAAGATGCCAAAATCGCGCCTAAGGTTTGTCCCGACAGTCGTTTGTAGCTGACGCTGAGTTGCGGGTCCACCTTAAACGACGCTATCGCAGCAGGCCTGTCCTCGAAAACGTGGCCATAGACATTATATGGCCTTGGCACTGAATCCCTAGCTGGAGTTTGGAAGGGTCAAGGTGGCGTGGTAGCCTATCGACGGCGGGGCGAAGCGGTCTCGGGCCGCGGTTACCCTGTGCCTAAAGTAACCTCAATGCCGGACGAAACCAAGCCTCCACACCCGGCTGCATCCCCCTCGCCGTTGCGAACCTCCAAAGAGCCGCAAGTACAGCAGCAGGAGCAACTTTCCGCCCGCAGTGGGGTTCGATCCAGTGTGAGCACTGCCGCCATGGACCGCAGCGTTTTGCTGGCAGGGCTTGGATCGCGTCTTGCGGAGCCGTTACCCGTTGCACTCATTGGCGACGAAACCTGCACGGACGCTGAAGTCATGCTGCGGGTGAAGGCCGGAGATCAGGCCGCTTTCGACTTCCTGGTTCAAAAGTACCGGCGGCCGCTGGTGAGTTTCATGTACCGTATGGCGCGCAATGCGGCCGCGACAGAAGATCTGGCGCAGGAAGTTTTTCTGCGGGTGTACCGCTCGCGCGAAACTTATGAAGCCAGCGCCAAGTTCACCACGTGGCTGTACCGCATTGCGACTAATCTGGCGGTCAACCACGCGCGTGACACTCGCAAGGAGCGCCCCGAAGTCACGCTGAGCCTGGACGAGCCGGACGAAGAAACAGGCATGACCATGGACGTCGCCGATGCTACGATCACCGCCGAAGAAGCTTTGGTGCGGCGTGAGCGATTGACGGCGATCCGCAGCAAGGTTGAGGCCCTGCCGGAACGGCAGAAGTTGGCAGTGATTATGCACAAGTATCAGCAGATGGATTACAAACAGATCGCCGATGTACTGAAATTGAGCGAATCGGCGACTAAATCGTTGTTGTTTCGTGCGTATGAGACTTTGCGGGAACAGTTAAAGGAATTTGTTTAGCATGCGCACTTTTCGACGAAGCGGCAGGAACGAATAAATAAGGGGAACAGGTTATGAAGTGCGAGGAGATTCGCGGAATAATACCGGATTTGGCATCGGGTCTGATGGGGACTAGCCCCGCGATCGGCGAACATCTTGCCGGCTGCGGCGGGTGCACCAAGAAGCTGGAAGAGTTTCGGCAGACGATGGCATTGTTGGATGAGTGGCAGGCCCCGGAGCCTTCGCCCTATTTTGATGTGCGTCTGCAAGCGCGTCTACGGGAGGAGATGGCCAGGCCGCAAGCCGACCTGTGGGGATGGTTGCGGCGTCCGGCGCTGGCTGTGGCGCTCACGGTGTTGGTCGGGGTTGCCGTTGGTCTGTTCTTTACTACAAACAATCGGATATACAAGCCGGGGCAGGAGGATTTGGCCACGGTCGAACTGCCGATGCCGCAATCCATCGGGCCCGGCACGGCCGTGAGTGATCTGCAGTCTCTGGAGAAGAATCACGACCTGTATTCTGATTTTGATCTGCTGGATGACCTGGAAGTGCAGCACGATGTGACGGCAAATCCGTAGAGCGGGACCGGAATTTCCAGTCTGCAAATACGCGGGGATCCGAGAAAATCTAGAACGAGAGCATGCGGCGGGAAGACTCTATAACCGGATGGATGATGGCGGCTCTGCTGGCTCTAACGCCCGCTCTCGTAGTTCCATGCCGGGCGCAGCAGGATAACAATTTTCGCCCGCCTGCTCCGCGAATTCAGAATCGTCAGCCGGCGCGCTATGCGGGTCCAGGACATGCTGGCGACTGGCTTCGCCGGTATAAGAACGTGCCTCCCGGGGAGCAGGAACGGGCCTTGCAAAGCGATCCCGCATTTCGCCGTTTGCCGCCGGAACAGCAGCAAATGTTACGACAACGCTTGCGGCATTTCTCTTCCCTTCCCCCGCAACAACAGCAGCGCATGCTGAAGCGCATGGAAACTTGGGAGCATTTGACCCCAGAACAAAAGCAGTGGGCGCTTCATATTCACGCCCAAATGCAACAGCTCCCACCCGAGCGCCGGCACATGATCAGAACTGCGGTGGAACACCTAAGCATCCTTTCACCGGAGCATCGGGAGCGAATCATCGATTCTGCTCGCTACAGGAGCGTGTTTTCTCCTGTGGAGCGCAACATCATGCGCGAGGCTCTGCGACTGCCTCTGGCCTCCCCGGAGAATCGGCAAGGCGAAGAAGAATATCCTGCACCGCAGTAGATCTTCTGGCTCTTGTCTCAGTGAAAATCGTGCGAGACAGTTTCGGCTTTCGTAACGAATAGGGGAAGTACGCGTTCGGCTTTCACCGAAATCACATTGTCCTGATTCTGCAGGATACCTTCAATGGCCAGAAACCGTTCTGAGGCCAGGAGCAGGCGGTTGCTGTGAAAAAGATCGGGTGTGATGATCGCATTGGCCACCCCCGTTTCGTCTTCCAGGCTTAAAAACACAAAACCTTTCGCGGTTCCAGGGCGCTGGCGTGTGATAACGCAACCTCCGATGCGAAGACGCTTGCCACTGGGAAGATCGCGCAGTTCGCTGGCGCGGCGAATTCCCATGGCATTGAGCCAGTCGCGACGGCACGCCATAGGATGCGGACCAACGGTAAGGCCGGTGCCGTGGAAGTCGGCAACCAGGCGCTCTTCGTAGTTCATGGGCTTAAGCGGTGAAGGAGAATCGGGTTCAGGCAATTTTTCCAGCAGCGGACCCGATCCGCGCACGGCGCGTTCCACCTGCCAGAGCGCATCGCGACGGTGAAGTTGCGAGTAACGAGTTCCTAGTATCGAGTTGCGAGATTCCACCGTCCCTCGCGTGAGCTCGGAACTCGGGATGGCAAAGGTTTTACTCGGTACTCGGTACTGGGTACTCGCTATTGCATTCAGCGCGCCAATTTCCGCCAGTGTAGTGAGCTCATCCTTGCGCAGTTCTGGAACGCGCTGGGTCAGATCGTGAATAGAAGTAAATAGCGCCCTCGCACGTTCGCGCACCAGCGCCTGACCTGCTTCCTCGCGCAACCCCCGAACGTAACGCAATCCCAAACGTAGCGCCGGAGCGAGTTTCGAGTACCTAGTACCTGGTACCGAGCGAGATTGAGATTCCTTCGCCCCTTGCATTCGTTCGGGGGTCGGAATGACAAAATTATTTGTGGCCAGCAAATCCTCTGGAGGAGGAATGGTTTTACCCGGTACCCGGTACTCGGTACTGGGTACAGCTTCCAAACTGCACATCCACTCCGACCGCATCACATCCACGGACAGCGTTTTCAATCCGTGGCGTTGGGCATCTTTGACAATCGTCGCCGGAGAATAAAAACCCATGGGCTGGTTATTGAGCAACGCGGCGGTAAACGCAGCGAGGTAGTGACACTTCAAATAGGCGCTGGCATACGCGATCAGCGCGAAGCTGGCCGCATGCGATTCCGGAAATCCATAAAGCGCGAAGGATGTAATGGAGAGAATAATTTCTTCCTGAGCTTTCGGCGAAATTCCATTCTGCGTCATACCGGATCGCAGCTTGGCTTCAATTTCCCGCATACGCGCTTGCGACCGCTTGAAGCCCATAGCGCGGCGCAAGTCTTCGGCTTCACCGCCGCTGAAATTGGCCGCAATCATGGCAATGCGCAATAATTGTTCCTGAAAAAGTGGCACGCCCAGCGTGCGTGCCAGCACCGGCTCGAGCGAAGGATGCGGATATGTAACCTCTTCCCTTCCCTGCCGCCGCAACAAAAAAGGATTCACCATCTGTCCGACAATCGGTCCCGGCCGGATGATCGCCACCTGCACCACAATGTCGTAAAAGCGTTTCGGGCGAAGGCGCGGCAGACATGCCATTTGCGCGCGGCTTTCCACCTGAAACAGTCCAATGGTGTCGGCCTGTTGCAACGCGGAATAAACCGCGGCATCGTCTTGCGGAAGATGCGCCAGATCGACTTCATCGGGATAGTGCTTGCGAACCAGTTCGATTGAATCTTTCAGCACCGCCATCATTCCCAGGCCCAGCAGGTCGACTTTGATGATGCCCATGTCGGCGCAATCCTCTTTGTCCCACTGGACCACTACGCGGCCGGGCATGGAAGCGGGTTCGAGTGGAACCACAGAATCTAGCTGTCCTTGGCAAATAACCATGCCGCCGGAGTGCTGCCCGAGATGCCGCGGCATGTCCTGCACGGCTAGACACAGCTCGTAATATTTGCGCAGCCGCGGATGTTTGAGATCGAGTCCGGCATCGCGGAAGCGGCGGTCGAGCGCGTCGTTTTCATCGCGAAATTCCCAGGTAGCGACTGCTGCGGAAATTTTTCCCAGTGTTTCTGGATCGAATCCCAATGCCTTTCCCATTTCCCGCGCCGCCATTTTATTCCGGTAGGTGATGACGTTCGCGGTCATGGCCGCGCCACGTTCCCCGTAGCGGCGGTAGACATACTGAATCACTTTTTCGCGTTCGTCGCCGCTGGGCAGGTCGAGATCGATGTCGGGCCACTCCCCACGCTCTTCGGAAAGAAAGCGCTCGAAAAGAAGTTCCATGCTGATGGGATCGACGGCAGTGATGCCCAGCGCATAACAGACGGCGCTGTTTGCAGCCGACCCGCGTCCCTGCAGCAGAATATTTTCCGTGCGGCAGAAGCGAACCAGATCCCACACAATAAGAAAATATCCGGCAAGATTAAGTTTTTCGATCAACGCCAGTTCACGCTCAATCTGGCGGCGGGCGCGGGTTTGCATCTCACTTGTGGCCCGGCCGTAGCGTTCCCGAAAACCTTCCCAAGAGCGATCTCGCAGGAACGAATTCATGGTCTCGCCTTCGGAAACGGGATACTGAGGGAACTGGTAGCCAAGATCGTTTAATGTGAACTCGAGGCGGGAAGACAATTCGAGCGTATTGGCGATGGCTTCGGGCAGATCGGAGAAAAGTTGTTGCATCTCTTGCGGCGATTTCAAATGACGCTCCGAATTGCGCGTCAGCAGCCGGCCCGCAGTCGAGAGTGTGCGGTGATGGCGAATGGCGGTGAACGCGTCGCAGAGTTCGCGGTCTTTCGCCGTGGCGTAGCAAACGCCGTTGGTGGCGAGCAGCGGAAGATTGAGCAAGTTGGCGATTGCAATGGCAGCGCGGTTGCGAGATTCTTCTTCCCGCTGAAAATGACGTTGCAACTCGA
The DNA here is from genome assembly GCA_013289765.1 of Acidobacteriota bacterium. Classification (GTDB taxonomy): domain Bacteria; phylum Acidobacteriota; class Terriglobia; order Terriglobales; family Acidobacteriaceae; genus Sulfotelmatobacter. The sequence goes on along the minus strand of JABCZI010000007.1, from coordinate 113,098 downwards.
CGTAGACATTGTTGCGGCCAAATAGTCCAACTAGTTGCTCAACTTGTTTACGTGCTGCTTCCATCCCGCCCTGTTGCAAAGCCGCGGCCAGAAGCCCGTCCGCGCCTCCGGTCAGACAGATGAGCCCTTTCGCATGTTCTTCCAGTTCTTCTTTGCGAACCGCCCCCTCGCCTTTTTTCGCGCGCAGCTTCATCTTGGTGATCAGGCGGCAGATGTTCTGATAACCAGCGCGAGAGGAAACAAGAAGCGGGAGACGGAACTTACCACCGAGACACGGAGTCACGGAGAAATTTGTAAATTGTTGATTATTGAATTTTGATTGTTGATTGTTCTCTTCTGTGCCTCCGCGATTCCGTGGTAAAAATGCGCTTACTTCCGCTCCGATGTGCGCCTTGATTTCGATTTTTTTCATTGCCAGATGAAAGCGCGGCGCGCCGTAGACCCCGTCCGTATCCAGTAATGCCATGGCGGGCATGCTAAGACGGTCACACATCTTGGCCAGATCCTCAGGCAAAGAAGAGCCTTCGAGGAAGCTAAAAGCAGAGCGTGCATGAAGCTCGATATACATAAATTTTTCAGTGGTCAGGGGTCAGTTGCCAGTTCTCAGTAATTTCGTAGAAAAGAATGGCCACTGATCACTGGCCACTGTTTTTTCAGTCATATGTGCCTTCCACGAACCAGCCCCCTCCCAGCAGATCGTGCACAAGCCGGTAGAGAACAACGCCATCCGTACTTTGCAAGGCGATGTCCCACTCATCGCGCGCCCAGGCTTCCCGATCCCACCAGTCTCCGGAACTGCGCCAGGGGCCTGCTTTCCAGAGCACAGTGCCTTGTACTTCCTTTTTCTTTGTGCAGGACACGCGAGCCAGTTCTCCATTTTCCAAAGTCACAGTGACCCGCAGTGTCGGACGAAACATGCGAAGAGCAGCAACAGCAGGTTTATCTTCTGCCGCTTCAGATGTTTTTCGCGAAAGGTTTGGCTGCGTCCCAGGCACGAAGCGCCGCATCCGAAAACCTTCGGCACGATGCGTATCCAATAACTCCATTGATCCCACGCGTGCCTCGCCCACTAGCCGAGCAATGCGCGCCAGCGTGAGTTCCAGTTTTTCGGGTTCCGGCGATGGAGGCAGAAACAGGCCGCCTTGGGCAGATCGCGGCCGCGCAGGTTCCGCGATGAGATGAATCTTCGTGATCGGCGCGCCCGGCGGATGCGCGTTCAAATCCAGTTGTAACAATTTTAGAAAAAGCTTTGGATCGAGCATGGGAAGAGGCAGACGAAGAATGCGACAAAACTTTCTTTGTCTGCCGGAAACAAAATGCTGTGCTGGCGATTCAGCCTCGGCTGCGCCATGCGATACGTCGCTCTCGCCGGGAATCCCGACGGTGTCGGACTCAGGATCGACGCCCGTCAAATTCTGCAGTCCAAGCGTAAGCCGCAATTCCTGGGTATTCAACGCGCGCACAGCCAAACGCGCACAGATCTGCTCAAGCAGGCGATTCAACAAAAACGCCAGCGGCTCCAGCAGAACGATGGGGAATTCCAACTCTACTGCTTCTTCAAATATCGCTGGCGCTTCCACTGGAACCAGCGTGCGCGAAGCCGAGCCTCGCGCCAGTCCCTGCAAGCGCAAACCCTCCTGTCCCAAACGCTCGCTCAGCGCAACTTGCGGCAGCGCAGCCAAGGCTCGCAAATCACGCACACCCCAGCGCTCCAACGTTTCCAGTAACCGGATCGCCTCTTTTTCTTGATCGCTTTTTTTCTCTTTGCCTTTTGTTTGTTGATTCCCCGACCCAGCGGCAAATAGCACATGGATCGGCAGAGACCCTAAACATTCCGCCTCTTTTCCCGAGGGAATCACAGTCACGCCCGGAAACCCGCGCGCCGCAAGCATGGCAGCATCGGGATTCGAAGCTACAGAAACGTTCACATCCAGTCCAAGGTCTGCACCGCACCGAAAGAGATCATGCGCAATTTCCGGCAGCGTGCCGAAAAGCGATTCCATTCCTGCAAGATCGAGAATTGCCGTATCGGCTGCGGCATCCTCCACGCACGGCGAGAAAGACTGCGCGCAATCCAGAAGAGCCGCATGCGCAGCAGACTCCTGCAGCAAAGAACGCGGATACAGCGTCAGTTCAGAACAAAGTTCCGCCTGGGCTTTCGTCATGCCTGGTGCAATACCCGCGCGTCCCGCGTTGTCATTCACAGCAAAAACTTTTTCCAGCGGCGGCTTGCCTTCAAAAATAGCCACGGCCCGCGCTCGCAACTCGAACTCGGCGCGAAACACGGCGGCAACGGTAAAATTCGGCACGAAGATGCAGGCAAAAGGCATGGGAACATTGATTCCTTCATCCCGCCCACGCGGTTTTGCTGCTGAAAATGACTTCGGCGGAACGAGCCGGTTTGCGCTCCATCCGCGATCTCACTATCTCTGCCGTGATTTTAAGTTCGGTCAGCAATTGCGCATGTGTGGGCGCGGGTTGAGTAGTCATGAGTTGCCGTATCCCAGGTGCTTGCGACCCCAGCTTAATCAATAAAGAAGAGCAGCTTCCGGCAATGGACTGCCGCTCAACTGCCAGCAGCACCGTGGGCGTATGCTCCACAGCGCGGCGGAAACGGAACCACGTTGTCAACGGAATGCGGCGAGTTGTTTGCGGCGGCAAATCGCCGAGATCAAGGGCGATCAGGCCGAAGCCTCCACTTTCCAGCAACAGGTCGGTAACGCGCAAAAGTTGTTCCAAACGATGCTCGGGATCGTGCGAATCCGATTTGAAAAAGTTTTTATTCTCCGTGTCCGAACCTGTCTTGCGCATAGAATTATTCTGCGGTGTGTCTTCCCCACACCGCACCCACAGCAACCGATCCAACTCGATACCTGCGTCCGCGACACATTGGGGATCTAGAGCATCGCCGGCGTCCACCACCGCGCAGCATTCCCCGCGCCCTGTGGCCGCGGCCAGTGCGGAGAGCAACAAAGTGGTGCGTCCGGAAGAAGCTGGGCCGCAAATTTCCGTCAAGCACCCGCGCGGCAGACCTCCGGTAAGCGCATCCAGTGCAGCAATGCCGCTGGATACCATTTCTGGCGTGAGACGTACCGCCAACCGCGAAGCTGGAGTAACCCCGGCAAGTCTCGAATCTTTGAAAGCCCCAAGGAAACTTTCGGAGACCACTCGTTGCGGTGGGCGAGCCTCGCCAAAAAATTCCTCCCCGGAAGCTTTCGGGCATACCTCTATAACCTCTTCACCATCAAAGACAAAAGGGCGGCTCTGGGCCGCCGAAGTGGAAAACACTGCGGAAGACATAAATTCCTCGGAAAGTTTTCAGGGAGCGCCGGGGTTGGCAGCCCCGGCTAGCATTTTCGCTTTTTATTCGCCTTCGAGAATTCTGCTCCCGGACGCTGGGATTGTCAAGCTGCGATTGAAGAATCTCCTCTTCCGCGTCCGATTGCTTACCTTGGCCTCGCCCCCTCGTCTAAATCGCCAGCAATCAGGTATTCCATCCCAATGCATTACCTCGGCTGCGACTGAAATGGCTTTTTGATTCCCACAAATAAAGAGGAGTCTCCCATGCACAGAGTTCGTCTGGTCCTGCTCTCAGGTTTTTTGTCGGTAACCAGTCTTAGTCTTTGTCACGCGCAAACCGTAATGCTCGATCTGCCCCGGCCGAGCCAACATGCCGTGGTCACGCAACGTATTGGCATTACCGATATCACCGTCAACTATCACCGGCCGCTGGCAAATGGCCGCCAAATCTGGGGCAAGCTCGTACCTTACGGCGAGGTCTGGCGCGCCGGAGCCAACGAAAACACCACCCTCACATTCACCGATCCGGTATCCATTGAAGGCCAACCGCTCGACAAGGGAACCTACGGCCTGCACATGATCCCCGGCGAAAATCAGTGGACTGTGATCTTCTCAAAGATGGCAAACGCTTGGGGAAGTTTTACTTACAAACAAGATGAGGACGCGCTGCGAGTCACAGTGAAGCCGCAACCCGCCGAATTTCACAACGCGCTTACTTATGACTTCGATGACGTTACACCCGACTCGACCGTCCTAACTCTGCGCTGGGAGAAGGTCGCGGTTCCCTTCAAAGTTTCCGCTAAGGTGAACGACATTGTCGAAGCCAGCATTCACCGGCAAATCCGCGGCCTGAATCAATATTACTGGGAGGGCTGGGACGATGCCGCCAACTATTTCCTTACCAATAAAACAAATCTGGACGAGGCGCTCAAGGATGAAGACCAGTCCATCCAGGTGGAAGAACGCTTCGACAACTTGATGAACAAGTCGCTTATTCTCGCGGCCATCGGCCGTAAAGACGACGCATCGAGTTTTCGCAACAAGGCGATAGAGAAAGCGTCCCCGCAGCAACTTTATTTCTATGGCCGCCAGCTACAGGGAGAAAAGAAACAGGAAGAGGCATTCGCGCTTTATCGCACCAACGCGAAGAAGTTTCCGACTGAATGGACGTCGCACGTCGGTATGGCGCGGGTTTACAGCGGCCAGGGCGATTTCGACAACGCGGTTAAGGAAATGCAAACCGCGCTGACGGCGGCGCCTGATTCCAACAAATCCAACTTACAGGGCTACGTTAAGCGCTTGCAGTCTAAGGATGACATCAACCGCTAGCTGCGAAGCGAGAATTCAACAATAAAGAATGGGCCAGCTCGTGAGCTGGCCCATTTTCGCGATTGCCTATAGCAAGATGAAGAATCGAACCGCTACCACACCCGGCAAGCATTTGCCCGGACCATCTTCTGCCCCGGCTGGCAACCAAACGCCTGGGCAAATTCGGACATATTCGAAACCACATCATCGATGCGGAAGATCGGCATGGAGTGTGGATTCGTAGTCACCACCAGACGAGCTACTTCCGGCCTTATATTCGCACACCACGAATAAGCGTAAGAGAGGAAGAAGCGCTGGCGATAAGTCCATCCATCCGGGCCTTTATCGTCGAGCGATTTCCCTTGTTTCTTGAGCTCAGTCGCAAGTGCATTCAGAGCGAGGTGGACGCCACCATTGTCAGCCGTATCTTCCCCCTGCGTCAGTAAACCATTCTGCTTGACCCCCGGGCCGGCATCAGGAACCTCCTGCGTATATTCATCGGAGATGCACTTGCCACGCTCGTCGTATTCTTTGGCATCTTCCACAGTCCACCAGTCACGAAGATTGCCTTGAGCATCGAACTTGCGTCCCTGATCATCGAAGCCGTGAGTCAGTTCGTGACCGATAACCATTCCAATGGCGCCAAAATTAACGGAATCGTCCATGGCCTTTTCGAAGAATGGCGGCTGCAGAATTCCAGCGGGAAAATTGATGGTATTTAACTGCGGATCGTAATAGGCATTGATAGTTGGGGGCGTCATGGTCCATTCGCTGCGGTCCACCGGCTTGCCGATCTTGGCCACCCAGCGTTCGAATTCGAACGCCGACGCCTGCTGAACATTGCCAAGGTAATTATCGCGAGTCACCTTCACTCCGGAATAATCGCGCCAGTGCGAAGGATAGCCGATCTTGTCTTCAATCCCTTTCAGCTTCACGATCGCCTGTTCCTTGGTGGCCGGTGTCATCCAACTCACGCTTTCAATGTCATCATGCATAGCCCCCTCGATGGCATGCACCATCTCAATCGTGCGAGCCTTGCTCTCCGGCGGAAAGGCGCGGTCTACGTAAGCCTGGCCGAGCGCTTCGCCGAGATCGCGGTCGGCATTGTGCACACATCGGCGCCAGCGCGGCTGGTTCTGTTCCTGGCCCGCCAGAGTCCGGGCGAAGAAGTCGAAATTCTCATCGACCATTGCCTTGTTAAGAACTGGCGCAGCTCGGTGTATGACTTGCCAGCGGATGTAAGTTTTCCATTGCTCGATCGGACGCCCCGCCAGCAGTTTTTCCTCGGCGCGGAAGAAATCAGGCGCAGTCACAATGTAGTGGTCGCTGGCCGGAGCTTTCACCGTCTTCAAATAAATGTCCCAATCGATCGAGGGCGTCAACTCGCGGATCTGCGCCAGGCTCATCTTGTTATTGATATTTTTGGGATCTCGCCGTTTAACGTTGTCCATCTGCGCCTGGGCCAGCGCGGTTTCGAGTTCAATCACAGCATCTGCGTCGCCGCCGGCTTGCGCTTCTTTTTCACCCGCTAGCACGAACATCTTGTGCACATGTGCGCGGAATTGCTTGAGAGTCGCCACCGATTTTTCGTCGGTCTTGATGTAGTAATCGCGGCTGGGTAGGCTCAGGCCGCCCTGATCGATCTGCGCCACCACTTTGGAAGCATCGTCATAGTCTTGCTGTCCCGTAAAGCCGAAGAATGGGGAGTTCGTTTGATTGTCACCCTGCTCCCACGTGCCCGGAAACAAGTGGTGAAGATGAGCAATCTCAAGCGTGATTTCTTTCTTTGACTTGATCGCGGCAATCCGCTCCAGTTCCGGCTGCAGCGGCTTCAGGCCCGCTGCTTCAATGCCGCTCTCATCCATGCACGCGGCCCAATAGTCGCCGATCTTTTGCTGCACGGCACTGCGCTTGGGGTCGTTCTTACTGCTTGCTTCCAGTGTTTCACGCAGCAAATTCTCGTTCCAAAGTTGCAGGCCACTTCCAGTGCTCCAATAGACCTGATCGGCTGGAATCGGGTTCGCCGTCAGCCATTTTTTGCAGGAGTACTTATAGAAATCGTCGCAAGGACTCAGTTCTTTGTCGGTCAAATTTGGATCGAAGTGTTCCAGCTTGGGCGTTGACTTTGACTCTTCCGCAGCTCCTGCGTCGTTAGGCAGCGCACTTTTTTGCCCAAGCATAGCGACGGGCAGTGTCAGAACCACCAAGCACAAGATCACTCTGCGAATAGACATAAGACCTCTCTCTGGAAGATTAGAAGTTGCAGCAGATAGCAATCGTTTCTTACGCGCGCACAAGCGACCGCGCAAGGTTTTCCCTGGAACAGCATAACAACATACTACAGACTGATGGCGAACCGGATAGTTAGCAAGGAGGCTTTCGGCCTATCCCGTGTTATGCAGTCCCGCGGCGATGCCGTTGATGGTCGCGCCCAGCGGATATTCAAGTTTCGTCAAATCTTCTCCTTGCTGCTTACGGCGCAACAGCTCAACCTGGATCAGGCTCATCGGATCCACGTAAGGATTCCGCAGATGAATCGATCGCGCCAGCACGCGGTTGCGAGCCAACAAATCGCGTTGACCGGTGACTCGCAGAATCATTGTCCGTGACCGCAAAAACTCATCTTCGAGCATGGTGAAGACCCGCGCCCGCAACGCCGCATTCTTTACCAGTCCGGAATAAACCCGGGCAATATGCAGATCCGCCTTCGCCATGCCAAGCTCTACGTTGCGCACCAGATCCGAAAAGAGCGCAAAATGCTCCAACATCTGTCGGAGCAGCCGCTCATGGCCTTTACCCTTCCTGGCAAAACTCTGCAGCCCCATGCCGATTCCGTACCATGCGGGCACGGCATGGCGGCTCTGCATCCATCCGAACACCCACGGAATGGCGCGCAGGTCTTCTAAACGGCGGCCTTTTGTCCGGCGCGATGGCCGTGAGCCGATGCGGGCGGCATCCAATTCATGCACCGGCGTAGCTTGCTCGAAATATTCCAGTACATCAGAATTCTCCGCAATGTCGCGGCGATAGACACGGTAGGCCTCGCCGGACATTTCTTCCATCGCCTCTTCCCAACGCGTTTGATCGGTTGGCCGAGCTCCGGAGCGCGTGAGTGCTTCCAGGCTGGCGGCAATCACCAGTTCCAGGTTCCATTCCGCCAGCACAACGTCGGAGTACTTCCAATTGAGAACTTCTCCTTGCTCCGTAATTCGAATACGTCCGGAGAAACAACCTTCGGGCTGGGCCAGGATCGCCGCATGCGTGGGACCGCCGCCGCGACCGACAGTTCCACCACGGCCATGGAACAGCCGCAGCTTCACTCCGCATTCCTCGGCCACGCGGTGCAGGTCGCGATGCGTTTTGTGGAGCTCCCATGTACTAGTCAGCATTCCTCCGTCTTTATTGGAGTCGGAATAGCCAAGCATCACTTCCTGCCAGCGTCCCCAGGAATCGAGCAGCGGCTGATACTCGGAACTCCGCCACAGACGGCGCATGGCACCTCCGGCCGCACGCAAGGAATCGATCGACTCAAACAGAGGCACTGGCATCAACCCTGGATCGTTCAGGTTTAGATCATTCAGGTTTGGGTCATTCAGCTTTGGGTCGTTTAGGAACTGATCATTCAGGAATGGATCGCCACCGGAACCTGCCAGGCTCACACCGCAAGCCTTCGCCAACCGGACCACGTTGAGTACATCTTCCTCGGATTCCGCGCCGCTGATGATGTATTGACGGATGGATTGCGCCGGATAAGTTTGCTTTAGCTGCTGGATGGTGCGAAAGGTTTCGATCAGCTCTCGAGTCTGGGGAGAAGCACCCTGGCTGGTTTCGGGAAGAGCAACTCCCGCCGCCACGGCGGGACCGGTGTTTCTTAATTCGTTCTTTCGTACTTTGCGATTTCTAAGATCCGCGTTTGCGGGCGCGATTTTGTTTACGTCGATCTTTTTTTCGCCAATCTCGTGCAGAACCTCCGCATGCACGCGGGCATGTTGGCGGATGTCGAGAACCTGAAGATGAAATCCGAAAGTCCGAAGTTGCCGCAAGATCGGATCGACATACACCTCCGCCAGCCGCTGCCCGCGATTGGCCACCAGGCTCAATCGCAGCATTACCAGATCGGATTCAAACTCCTCCGCGTCCTCATATGAATCCTGAACCTTCGAGCCTTCCCGGCTGCGTTGCAACCGGTAAACCACGTAAGAGAGGAAGCGACGATAGAGTTCCACGGTATTACCCGGCCCCCACAACATCGAGGCGGCGGCCAACGACCCTTTGTACTGCGCCAGGCGTGCAAGAATCTCAGCGGAAGCTCCCACTTGGTGCACAGACGAACTCAAACAATCGCTCAGAAACTCCACATCGCGGATGTATTGACTCAGAATCACGGTGCGCGCCAATGCAAGAGCATCCTTCACCGATTCCGGCCTGACTAGCGGATTACCATCGCGATCGCCACCAATCCAGGACCCAAAATTCAACAGGTTCGACAACTCCGCTGGGTCGAGAACCGCGCCATACACTTCGCCAAACGACTCCGCGATTTCGGCTTGCAGACGCCGCAAACTTTCAAACAGCGCAAGCCGGAAATAGCGAAGTCCCATGCGGATCTCATCGTCGACAGTGGGTTTCGTTTGTCGAACTTCGTCGGTCTGCCAAAGCGAGGTAATTTCCGCGTGGATGATCTGTTCGCATCGCAGGGCCTCGTCCACGGTGAGAGGAAGACGATCCAGTCGTTCCAATTGTTCGCCAATACGCCGCCGTTTCAGCAGTACAGTCTGGCGGGCCACCTCGGTGGGATGGGCGGTAAATACCGGAGTCACCATAACCTGCCGCAGCGCCGCCAGCGTTGCGTCGAAAGAGGCTCCGGCCTTCTTCATACGCGACAGCGTGCCACGAAAGGATCCGGGCAGCGGCACTCGCAAGCGTTCCAATTGACGGGCGCGGCGACGGCGCTTGCGATGGTTGGTTTCTGCCAGATTTGCCAATTCGAAATAGATCGCGAAAGCCTTGGTGACTTGATAGGCGCGCTCCAGATCCATTTTCGAAATAATCGCCTGGGCGCTGGCCATCAGTTCGCCACGAGCGCCGCGTTCGCGATGCCGAATCATGAGGCGCCGCAACTCTTCGACCGTATCAAATAGCTCCTGGCCCACCTGCTCCACCAATACTCGTCCCAGCAAGGCGCCGAGCGAACGCACATCTCGCCGCAACGGGCGATCTTTGGCGGAATCCTGCGACTGCGCCGCGAGTTCGGACAGGCGGGCTTTTTGATCGTCCGCTTTCCACAATGGTTTGGGCCTGTTCATGAGCGGCGGATTCAGACACGAAGGGACAGGATAAATCAGGTGAAGCTTACTGCCGAGGAATAACGAGGGTACGTCTTCTGTTTGGGCACTTCTACTTGGGCACTTCGAATCGATAGCCAATGCCGCGCAGCGTCTTCAGATATCGGGGATGGCGGGGATCAATTTCTATTTTTTCGCGCAGCCGCCGCACGTATACATCGATCGAGCGTGGCGTTACAAAAGGAGTTTCCTTCCACACCGCATCGAGCAGCTGGTCGCGCGTCAGTACGCGCCCGCGATGTATCGCAAGATACTCAAGCAGGCGAAATTCCCGCACCGTTGTAAGAACTGCCCTTCCCTGAGCTTTCACCGTCATCGACGAAGCATCAATTTCCAGATCGCCCAGACGAAGCGCTTCCGGCATTACGGGAGCTTGACGCAAGCCGCGAAGCACACTGCGAACACGCGCCACCAGTTCACGCGGGCTGAAGGGCTTGGTAATGTAATCGTCGCCACCCAGTTCGAGACCCTTCACCCGATCCGCTTCAGCCGTCTTCGCGGTTAAAAAAATAATTGGCGTCGAAGAAAGAGCCGGCGTCTGGCGAATCTGGCGACAAATGTCAAAGCCGTCCGCTCCTGGAAGCATCACATCCAGAAGAAACAGCGACGGCATCTCTCTTAGGGCCTCCGAGACAACCGAACCTCCACTGACGAAGCTTCGTACCTCAAAACCCGCCGCCTGCAAATTATGAGAAATAAGCCGTGCGATATCCTCTTCGTCTTCCACGATGAAGACAAGGTAGCGAGACACAGCCGCACTGCCCGCATCGCCGAGCGGTTCGTAAGATCCCACGGGAGAGTGCATTGTTCCTTATCTTGGCTCGGCCCCAAAATGGAGGCTTGGCCCCAAGCCTGAGTCTTTTGTGGCGCGAGGTAATTGTCAGAATATTTCCGAAGTGTTTCGGGAATGTTTCCAGCGCATTAAAGGATGGTAAATTTGCCAGGGCCGGTTCCCGGCGCCCATTTCTTAGAACAACTGAAAGGTGGTACCAGGAGCTGAAAGTGGCTTCTGGCAACTGCCTTTAAGTTGCCGCCCGCTTTTTCGGCGGATGCCGCAGGCTGCGACCCTCAATCAGGCTGTAAAGATCTTCGGCAAGGTTCGTTGTGTGGTCTCCGGCGCGCTCCAAAGCCTGTGCCATCAAAATCACGTCAAAACTTGAGGGACTTCCTTGCGACGCGTGTTCGGTGAGATGTTTCTGGAACAGGGCATGGCAGACGCGGTCGATGTCTTTATCCATCTGCAAGACCTTGCGGGCGCACTCCAGATCGAGGTCCAGGAATCCGCGATATACCAGGTCAAGCATCTCGCGCAGAATTGCCGACATTTCCACCAGTTGCCGCACATCGGATGCCGCCATCTTCGCCGTCCGCGACTGCACTCGCAGCGCGACGCTCATCATCAGATCGCCAATCCGCTCCAGATCGGTGGTGCACTTCAGGCTAGTCAGCAACTGGCGCGCCCGCGCCTCGTTCACGCGTGTGATGGCGGCGGGCAACCGGTCGTCGATGTAGCGCTCGATAACGTCGAGCTCCTGCTCGCACTCTTTGATCGCGAGGAAAGCCATCCGTGAAGATTGAGTGAGCAAGTCCTTTATATTAAAAGCCGCATCGCGTGCGATAAGGAAAGCGCGGAGACCGGTGCGCGTCAGGTCGTCCAGCGATCCTGATCCCTTCCTGGCTGACTTCTTGCCAGCTTCGGGGTTCTGGCCCGATATCACTTCCGCGGCGTCGCTCACGCCGAGGTCTTCACTGAGAATTCGCGAGGTTGCAGCTTTGCGAGGCATATTCACGAGCCATCGTGTTCTAATGACTATCTTAACCACTAGTCCAAGCAGCAGTTTAGTGGAGTAATGTGAAAGGGCTGTTAATTACCGGTCTGCAGGTTGTGGTTAGGGCTCGGAGTCAAGACGAAGTCCATTCTGGCTTCTTGCCGCTCGAATGACTCAAGTCATGGAACTGCTCGAACATTTGCGGCGTCAGTTTACTTACGATGTATGGGCCAACCGCGAAGTGCTGGGTGCGTTGAACGCCAGCACTGTTTCCATCTCTCGGCCACGGCAACTGCTGGCGCATATGCTTTCCGCCGAACGGCTATGGTTGGAGCGAATCCAGAAGAACCATCAGACTCTGCCGGTTTGGCCGGATTTTTCCTTGGACCAATGCGAAGCACAAATTTCCGACCTCGCTTTTCTCTGGGACGAATATCTCAACCAGATTTCATCCCCAACGCTTTCGGAGAAAGTCTCTTACCAAAACAGCAAGGGCGAGGGTTGGACTAGCACCGTACAAGACATTTTGACTCATATACTGTTGCATTCGGCGTATCATCGCGGACAGATCGCAAGCCAAATGCGCAACAATGGGGAGCAACCGGCATATACGGACTTCATCCATGCGGCGCGCCAAGGGTTGATTGAATAGGAAACCTCGACTCTGACCGCGGAACCCCCTCGTGAGTCAAGCTGCGGTAATATCTCTGCAATGAAGAAATTACCGTTTTTTATCGCCCTGCTCCTCTGGTCCTCCGCCATGCTGGGAGCGGACGACCAAAAGAAAATTCCTCCCATGCCTGCCGCCGTTTCTGGAAACGCCATAGCGAGTCTCAAGGACGGCCTCGAGTTATTTTCCATCATGGGAGTCGGTCCCAAGAAAGCCTGGGATGACGTTACCAACCAGGTTTACGTCATGGATCTAGCTCGCGCCAGATGGAGCGAGGGCCGTACGGTGCCGGGCGTTGTTGGACGGGTGGGCTCTGCCGCAGCCGGAGCCAAAGGCGTGGTCGTTCTTATGGGCGGCTACGTGATAGATGCTCAGGGCGGCGAACTCACGGTTTCTGACGTAAATGTTTACGAACCAGCACACCGCCGCTGGTCCCGCGGCCAGGACATTCCCGTCCCCGTAGATAGCGCGGTGACCGGTGTGACCCATGATCGCTTCGTATATCTCATTGGCGGACGGTCAGCGACGGGGCCCGTAAACAATGTGCAAGTCTACGATGTCGAAAAAAATTCCTGGACGCAGGCCACTCCCTTTCCGGGCACTCCAGTCTTCGGTTTAGCGGGTGGCGTGGCCGATGGCACCATCGTGGTCGTGGACGGCGCGCAAACGGGCACGCCCGGCGGTCCGCGCTACGCGCCTTGCGAGCAGGCTTGGCTGGGAAAGATTGATCACAAGGTTCCAACCAAAATTGAATGGAGTAAGCTGCCCCCACATCCCGGCCCAGGTCGCTTTGCGCTCGCTGGCGGCGGCTCTGACCGCGATCACAGAGTTTTCTTCTCCGGTGGCACCGCTACTCCACATGATTACAAAGGCGCAGCCTACGATGGCCAGCCCGCGGCAGTGTCCGAAGTCACCTTCTCCTATGACCTTCACGCTCATAAATGGGAGACCATTAGCGAAACGACTTACGATCCTCGCGCCGACAGTCGTGGCATTCTGATGACTCCTATCGGACCATTGGTGCTCGGTGGCATGGTCAAGAATCTGGCAGTGACTGCGCGTGTGACGCAGGTGCCGAGGAAATGAGCAGCGTCCCACGCGTGTGGGATCGGGGGGAAAGCGGGGAGCACGTAAGAGTAGACTCTCTTCTCGGCGACGGGCGCAGCGCAGTTTGATAGCCAGCTTCGCAGGCCATTAATGGGAGCTCCAAACCAAATTCAAGTCACCGAGAAGCCGCACACGCTCTGGGCATCGCTGGTCGAAGCCATTCGCGGCTCGCACCAGGACTACACGAAGGGCAGCCTCAACCGTGCCATCCTGCTGCTCGCGGTGCCGATGGTGCTCGAGATGGTGCTGGAATCTCTGTTTGCCGTGGTGGATGTCTTCTGGGTCGGACGTCTCGGCGCAAACGCCGTCGCTACGGTCGGCCTCACGGAATCACTGTTGAGCCTGGTGTTCTCCGTCGGCATGGGATTGAGTTTGTCCACCACGGCGATGGTGGCGCGACGCATCGGAGAAAAAGATCCTGAAGGCGCGGCAGTCGCCGGAGTGCAAGCCATCGTACTGGGCCTGATCATTTCTGTGGCAATCGGTATTCCGTGCTTTTTATTCGCGCCAAACCTGCTCCGTTTGATGGGAGCGTCGCCCGAAATCGTCGCGACGGGCAGCGGCTACACCAGAATTTGCCTGGGCGGAAGTTTCGCCGTTCTTCTTCTCTTCCTTAATAACGCAATCTTCCGCGGAGCCGGCGATGCCGCCATCGCCATGCGTCTGCTCTGGGTCTCGAACATCATCAATCTTGTACTTGATCCGTGTCTGATCTTTGGATGGGGACCGTTCCCGCGCCTCGGCGTAACCGGCGCGGCGTTAGCCACGCTCACCGGCCGCAGCATAGGAGTTATTTACCAGTTCTATCGCCTGATGCGAGGAACGGAGCGGATTCGCATCCTGCGGAGTCAACTGCACGTGCGTCTCAACGTTCTGCTGCGCTTGCTTCGCGTTTCGCTGACGGGGATTCTGCAGTTTGCCATCGCGCATACCAGTTGGATCGGCCTGGTGCGCATCGTAAGCATCTTCGGCGCGGCCGCGCTCGCCGGATACACAATTGCGATCCGTATTGTCATCTTCGTGATCCTGCCTTCGTGGGGATTGAGTAATGCCGCAGCCACGCTGGTCGGGCAGAATCTGGGCGCAGGCCATCCCGAACGCGCCGAAAAAGCGGTGTGGCGAACTGGACTTTACAATGTGATTTTCCTGGGCTCGCTGGGAATCGTATTTATATTCTTCGCCGAACCTATCGTTCGCCTTTTTACGCATGATCCCGAAGTTGTGCCGCTGGGAGCGGCCTGCCTGCGGATAGTAAGTTATGGAAATCTCGGGTACGCCTATTTCATGGTAATGATGCAGGCCTTCAATGGAGCGGGCGACACGATTACCCCTACGATTGTCAATTTTTTTGGCTTCTGGCTGTTCGAAATCCCTCTGGCCTATTGGCTGGCCATTCCGCTGCATATGAAGTCGAATGGGGCTTTCTTTTCGATCGCCATCGCCGAAACCGCGATGGCCGCGGTCAGCGCAATTCTGTTCAAGCAAGGCCGCTGGAAGAAACAAAAGATCTAGTCCTCAGCGGATTCCTGGATCTCAAGAACGAAATGAGGCATCACCCCACTGACCTACCGCGCTCGCGCCAACACCAGCGTAATATCATCCGGCTGCTCATTATCGCCGATCCAATCGTCGACGGCTGATGTAACCGTCTGACTGATCTGAACCAGCGGCGAACGCCGGTTCGCGCTCACCAGATCAATCAAACGTTCTTCGCCAAATTCTCCAAACTCATTTTCTGGTTCGGTGACACCGTCGCTGTAAGCCAGAAAAAGTTCGCCAGGATGCATTTCCACCGAGCCTTCGTCATAGGTCACATTCTCAAACAGCCCCACCACCGTCCCGCCAGCTTCCAGTCGACGAACCGCGCCATCTTCTCTGATCAGGATTGGCGGCAAGTGTCCGCCATTGCTGTAAGTCAGGCGGTGCGACCGCCCGTCGTAAATTCCCAGGAAAAGCGTCGCATACTTTTCCGGTGGAGTGCTTTCGTAAAGTTGATGATTGAGCAGCCCGAGCAACGCGCCGGGAGAAATCTCAATGCCTTCGGGCCACGCAGCCATCATCCGGCCCGCGCCAGCCACCGCGCCGACGGCCACCGGTTCCCGCATCTGCGGCAAACTTTCAACACTGTAGGCGCGTACCGCCGAGTGGATGGTCGCCATCAGCAGGGCGGCGGAAATGCCCTTCCCGCTGATATCGCCCACGGCCAAAATTAACTTGTGAGAGCTGGCCGTCAAGAAATCGTAATAATCGCCGCTCACCGTGCGCGCGGGACGGCAAAAACCATGCACTTCAAGCGATTCCAGTTCTGAAACCTGCCGCGGGAAAAGTTGCGCTTGCACTTCCTGCGCAATCGCCAGTTCACCTTCCAGGCGCTGTTTTTCTTTCTGCTCCAGAATCAGCTTCTCAATGGACTCCGTCATCGAGTTGAATGACAGCGAAAGCTGCGCGAGCTGGTCGGCGGACTTCACTGGGATGCGGTGACTGAAGTCGCCGCGATCTACATTCTTGGTGGCATCGTAGAGCTGGGCGACCGCACCCGTCACGGTCTGCGTCATTCGTGTTCCGATAATCAAAGCGACAAGCTCAATTACCGCGAAGAAAACGAGGATCGCCAGCAAAAGATATTCGACACCGCGCGCTATGTCTCCCAGCGCCGCAAATAAGTGGCTATAGAGCACCGAAGGCCGGGTGCGAACCCTTACTAATGCGCCGGCCCGCCCCATATCTCCGGTTTTCCAATCGACCACCTGAAGAGGCGTGCCAAACGTGATCTCGCGATCTGTGAAGCCTGTTGGTACAGCCAGCGCTCCAACCGAGAAAGTCGGGCGTAACACTTGTCCACGTCCATTCAGATCTGAATCCGACTTGTCATGGCTCAAAACGATGTCAGTATTATTTTTTTCGGGCCCGCTCGAAGCTTTCGCTTTAGCCGTGCTGCCCGTTCCCGAATGCCCACCGTGTTCAGCATTGCGTTCGTCGTCAAGAGTGATTCCCGCGGCGTAAAGTGTGATTTCCCCGAGGTTGGCGGCGATATCTGCGAGCAGGTTCTGATCCAGTGGTTCGCTGCATACAACCAGCAGCTTTTCCCGCCCTACCTCAAAACTTGAGGCGACGCGTAGATACAACTCGTCCTTGTCTCGAACGATTTCTTTGAATGGCTGCCCTTCCCGTATCTCTTTTGCGTAGGGGTTGTTTTCTTTGTTGACGAAGTCAGGAAACGCTACCGAAGCGTTCTGGGCTGAGCTGATGGGCAGGATTTTCGTACCTTGCCAGGCAGTGACTTGCCGCCGTCTCCAGGCGCGGTCGCGCTTCTGCAATCCCGCCAGCGATTCTGCCGCGGGGGTTTGACTCTTTTCGATGCGCGCCGCAAGTTCATTGCTGACGGCTGCGTTTACCGCCTGCATGCTGCGCAACTGAGAATTGATGTCAGAGGTCACTACGAAACTGGCGAACTGGCCCGCAAAAAGATAGATCGTAATGAATGCCATGGCTACCAGCAGCGCTGCCGGAATCACGCCGATGAAGACGTAAGTCACAATCAGCCGATTGCGCAAGCGCCACAAAACTTTTCGCTTGAGCCCGCGGAAGGCAACAATGGAGAACAGCAGGGTTGCATCGAAAAGAAGAAACTTAACCCATCCGCCCAGACTATCACTCCACTTCGGAGCAAATAGTCTCAGGAGCATTTCCAGAGCGAAAAGCGCAATGGCTAAAGCCAGTGAATAGCAGGCTCCGCGCGCGATCCAGCCTCGCGGCCACCAACCAGCCACCAGCATTCTCCCCCGCCACTTGCAATAAATCTCTCTCATTCGATTTGCAGCTTCATGCTAGGTTATGCCAGATAACTCAGATGAGCGCCAGCATGCAGGCCGAAAAGCGATCAGATCTCCGGATACAAGTCGAAGAACGCTTCCAGGCTCGTACGCAACTGCTTCTCAATTTCTTCTTTGCTGCCTTCGAGCACGTGCATCGTAACGTGCGCCTCACGCCCATTGCTAAGTTTCACCGGAGCCTGTCCCACTTCCGCCACGTCTTCGGAGGGTAGTAACCGCATTCCGTAAACCAGTGTTAGGTTGGCCATGCCTGAATTCTAACCGTCTTGGCGTGAAGCGCGAAATACTTGCTGGTTTAAGGATTTCACGGTCATCATTTAGAATTCTGCCGTGCTCTCAAAACTCATCTGGATCGCCGCCATTTCTCTTGCATGTTTCCCCGCCGTCGCTCAGCAAGCTCCGGAGACGCCTTCCACTCAACCTCAGGTAAAAGTGAATATGTTGAACGTCTGCACCCCGTCGGCAGAGGAGCAAAAGGAAATCGCCGCCGCACTTGCGCGCATTCCGAAAGAGCCGCTGTTCGGTCCCGACTTCGAAATCTCCCATGGCAGCTCAACGCTGTCCGATTCACCGAACTTCCTGCAACCGAAACGAAGCACCGAAGACGCCGGCGAACCCTCGGTCGCCCGCTACGTTCGCATTCGCCGCGAATTCGCAGTGCAGGCTTTGTTTGCCAGTGTGCAATATTCCTTCAGCGACGACGGACAGAACATGATTGAAACACTCGTACTGCATGTGCGCGATCCCAAAGATTTAATCCAAGTCTCGATGGAAGACAGCGCTTCCGCGATTAGCAGCGCCGAAACTATGGTTGCGGCCAATACGCCCGCCAGCCGCATCCGGCTTGAGCGCTTCGGCAAATCGTCAATCGCGCTGGCCCGCTGCAGCGGTTCCGAAAATGGTCCGCCTCCCGACCAAAGCGCCTACGAACCGCTGTTCCATAGTGCCTCTCAAGTATTAGCGAATTACCGCAGCTTATTGGGCGTGCGGCACACGATCCCTGCGGAACTGGCTCAAATCCCTGGTACAACGCCAACAGCCGCCACTAAATCTAAAGCGGCGAAACCTGCTCAAAAAAATAAATGATTGGGCTTCCTTCGTGTACCTTGTCTTCTTGGCGGTTCGGACTTGATACTGCACGATTGACGCCCGTGCATCGAAATTTGAAATCCGCAATCTAACGAAGCATCTGAGAACATCATGAGCGAAACCCGCAACGTCGTCATTATCGGATCAGGCTGCGCCGGCCACACTGCGGCGCTTTACGCGGCGCGCGCCAATCTGGCGCCTCTGGTAGTCGAAGGCCACGAGCCTGGCGGCCAGCTTTCTCTTACCACCCTGGTCGAAAACTTTCCTGGGTTCCCCGAAGGGATCATGGGACCGCAACTGGTCGAGAACATGCGCAAGCAGGCCGAGCGCTTTGGCGCCGAATACCGCATGGCGCACCTCACCAGCGCAGATCTGAGCAAGCGCCCGTTCTTGCTTCATCTCGGCGTCCATCAGATACACACGCAGTCGTTAATCATTGCCAGCGGCGCCTCTGCCCGATGGCTGGGCCTGCCCAACGAGCAGAAGCTCATCGGCCACGGCGTTTCTTCCTGTGCCACCTGCGACGGCTTTTTTTTCTCGGGAAAGGAAATCGTAGTCGTCGGCGGCGGCGATTCCGCGATGGAGGAAGCGACTTTTCTCACTCGCTTTGCCACGAAGGTGACTCTGATTCACCGCCGCGAGAACTTTCGCGCCTCCAAAATTATGCTGGATCGCGCTAAGAACAACAGCAAGATTCATTTTCTAACCGACACGGTCGTTGAAGACGTCCACGATCCCGCGCAGCACGAAGTCACCGCTCTGAAGCTGCGCAATATAAAGACCGGCAAAGTTTGGGACTTCCCCACCAGCGCGCTCTTCCTCGGCATCGGTCACGAGCCCAACGCGAAGATGTTCGGAGGCCAACTCGACACCGACGCGGACGGCTATCTTAAAACGCATAACTATGTGCACACTCGCGTCCACGGAGTTTATGCCTGCGGCGATGTGCAGGACCGTCGCTACCGCCAGGCCATCACGGCCGCCGGCAGCGGCTGCATGGCCGCAATCGAAGTCGAAAAATTTCTGGAAGAGCACGGCAAGTAAGCCCGCAGCGCCCATGGCAATGCTCTATCCATTTGCTCTTCGTGGGGCCACTCGTGCATTACTGAGGTAATCTTTCAATAAATTAGAACTCTCTTATCCTGTACACAGACCCGTTACCCCTATGCGTACCAGGATTGCCGCAGCTTTACTTATTTCCCTAGTGACACCGTTTTTCGGACCTTCACCAGCGCGGGCCCAGGAATCGACCGAAGTCATCCGCCAGGTTGTAACCCGGGTGAACCCGCAATATCCATCTCTGTGCCGCACCCTGAAGATCAGTGGCAGCGTGAAAGTGGACGCGCTGGTCGCACAGAACGGAACGGTAAAATCTCTCGAGGTCAAGGGAGGTCATCCGGTTCTCGTAGAAGCCGCGAAGAATGCGGTGGTCCAGTGGAAGTGGGCGCCCGCCTCTCACGAAACTCACGAGAATGTTGAATTAAGATTCAATCCTTAGCGCCTGCTTTCAATTCTGCTCAACTCATGTCTGGAAATAGTGCCTTCCCCCCGTCGGCGGCCGCATTGCGACAGGCCGCCTATGTGATACAACTTTCTGTGCTGCTTATCCTTTTACACCCGCCGGGTTCGGCTGATGATTTTCCAGGTGCGGAATGTTAAGAACTTTTTTCGTGCGTCTTTCGGAAAATTCATCGCTCCGCGCCTTTGCCGAACGCTCCTCCCTCGGACGCCGCCTTTCCGGCCGCTTCGTTGCCGGCACTGAGATTGTCGATGCCGTTCGCGCCACGCAGGCTGTGAACCGCGCCGGCATGAGCGTCAGCATCGACAACCTCGGCGAAAATGTCACCAATCCCGATGAAGCCCGTAACAGCGCGCAACTCTACCTTCAGATTCTTGATGCGATCATCGCTAACCAACTCAACGCCAACATCAGTCTCAAGCTAACCCACATGGGGCTCGACGTGGACGAGCAACTGGCTCGCGACATCGTCAGCGGACTCGTCGCAAAAGCGGCCTCCATGGACCCTCCCGGCTTCGTCCGCGTCGATATGGAAGGCTCGCCCTACACGCAGCGCACTCTTGATTTTGTGCATGAACTTCATCGCGTGCCCGGAAATGCCAACTCCGTCGGCACTGTGATCCAGTCATACCTGAGACGCTCGGAGAGCGATATTGAAAAACTGCTGACCGAAAACATCCGCATCCGCCTCTGCAAAGGCGCGTACAAAGAACCTGCGGAGATCGCCTTCCCCGCCAAATCCGATGTCGATGCCAATTACGTCAAGCTGATGAAGATATTGATGAAGAGCGGCGTCTATCACGGACTCGCCACGCACGATGAGAACATCATTCAGCAAGCCGAGGCATTTGCGATTGCGGAAAAACTTTCTCCCGACTCCTTCGAGTTTCAAATGCTCTACGGCATCCGGCGCGACTTGCAGCAGCGACTGGTGCGAAAGGGATGGCGGGTGCGCGTCTACATTCCGTTCGGCACGGAATGGTATCCATACTTCATGCGGCGATTGGGCGAGCGCCCTGCCAACGTCTTCTTTATCGCCCGCAACCTGTTGCGGTCGTAAGCAGTGAACAAAGCTGGTGATCGGTAAACCGTCGCCGACTGGACACTGACCACGGGACGCTGACCACGGGACACTGATCACTGCTCTGGCACTGCCGCGCCATCAGCGCGCGCGTCCGACGCGCCGTAGTTCACCTTGGATTTCGAATCGTGCAGCACTGCCTGCCCGCGGCCCATGGCCGTGGTGTATTCGTGGCGCACGTCGAGTTGATGTCCCATCGCGGAAAGCCTCTGGCGCACTTCCGGGGTGACACGCGATTCGACTACAATGTTGCATCCGCGCTGCGGACTTACCGTGAAACGCGCGGTCTCCATCGCCTCCTGGACATTCATCCCGTAGTCGGCGACATTAGAAACAAACTGCGCATGCGCCAGCGGCTGGTTCGCGCCTCCCATGATTCCGAAACCAACGTGCTGATCTCCACGTTCCATGAAAGCCGGGATGATAGTGTGAAACGGCCGCTTGCGAGGCGCGAGCGCATTCTGCGACGCAACATCGAGCGAAAATAGCGCGCCGCGATCCTGCAGCACGAACCCCATGCCGCGCACCACAATTCCCGACCCAAAAGCTTCGTAGTTGCTTTGAATCAATGAAACAATCTTTCCTTCGCGATCGACTACCGAAAGATAAGTCGTATCGCTGAACGGCGGCGCGCCCGTCGCAACATCGCAATTCGCTTTCACAGGATCGATCAGCTTGGCGCGCTGCCGCGCGTATTCCTTCGACAGCATCCCCTTTACCGGAATCTTCGCGAACCGCGGATCGGCGTTGTAGCGCCCCAGATCGGCGTAAGCCAGCTTCATGGCTTCGATCTTCTTATGCAGTTCCGCCACGCTGAGCGGGCCTTCCGGCGAGGCCGGAGTCGTTTCCATAATATTCAGCATCTCCAGCGCCGCCATCCCTTGCCCATTCGGAGGAAGCTCGTAGACCGTCCAGTCGCGATATTTCGTCGAAATCGGCTCAACCCACTCTGGAGAAAATTCGGCGAGATCATCCCCCGCCATCGTCCCGCCTAGATTCTGCGATGTGCTCACAAGCGCACGCGCAATCTCGCCCTTGTAAAACGCATCCGCTCCATTGTTGGCCACCAACCCCAACGCTTTGGCCAGATCGTGATTTTCGAAAATCTGCCCCACCGCTGGAGGCTTGCCCCCAGGCAAATAGACACGCCGGGCCTCTGCATCGTTTGCCAGCATCTCGGCCGAGTCCTTCCAATAGGACGCAATAATTTCCGGAACCGGATACCCCTCGTCTGCATAGAAAATCGCAGGCTGGAAAAGATCCTTCCACGCCATCTTTCCAAACCGCTCATGCAGTGCATGCCAGCCCGCAACTGCGCCCGGCACCGTAACCGAGTCAATGCCCGTTGGCGGCATTGCGGTCGCGCCTTTCGACTTCAGATGTTCGATAGTTAATCCGCGCGGCGCCCAACCGCTCGCGTTTAATCCATACAGCTTCCCGGTTTTGGCCTCCCAGTAAATCGCGAATAAGTCGCCGCCCATACCGTTCATCAAGGGTTCGGTCACTCCGAGAACTGCATTCGCGGCAATCGCCGCGTCCACCGCCGAGCCTCCACGCTCAAGAATCTTCGCGCCCGCCACCGAAGCCTGCACATGGCTGGTCGCTACAATGCCGTAGCGTGTAATCACCATCGAGCGCGCGTTGGACCGGTCTCGTGCTGACATGGAAATAGAAGTGGCAAGCAGCAGTGCAACGGCTGCAATGCGAATCGAATTGTTCATGCTACACCTGTGGATGGATTTGTAAGATGCGATCTGGACCTAGTCGCCGGTTTTTATGCTTCTGGCTTTGGGCCGATTCCCTACGCAATCGGTCCAGTTCCCAGTGAGCGCTATTCAATCATTCAGCTCGGTACTTTGCCGGGACAAGGTCCATCGCAATAGATTTTTATCTAAGCGGTTCGATTGCGGTAGAGCGATCCATCCACCTGCCGGACCATTGCTTCCCCATCTAGCGGCAGCTCCAGAAAATCGCTGAGCTTCTTTGCGATTCCCTTCGCATCCTGTAGCACGTCATGGTACGGAATCCGCAGCGCCTGAACATAGGACTTGCCATCCAGCCAGGCATTCACCTCGCCCAAGTGCTTCTCGAATGCACGGGAGATAGCGCCCATGTTGGCGCCTTCTTTGTAGGTGCCGCGGCGCCTCAGCATCTGATCCTGCGAGGCCATCACTTCCGGCAGCGGGCGCTGCATGAAGACGACGCGATACTGATATCCAGAAGGCAAAGCCAGCAGCAAGCGGGAGATGACCTTAACTACCTTGCCTTCGGCTTCGGCAATGCAGCCGGGATCATTGGGGAGTTGCTTAATGCGCTCCCACTCCAGGTAGCCGCGGGGATTGTCAGTGTCCGCCGCGCGTTCGCCGTCGGAAAGCGGCGGCATGCCACCGGCAACGAGCATTTGCATCATGAGTGAGGTACCTGAACGCGGCAATCCGGAAACGATCGTGATCATATGTTGTTGGCGGAGAGCCGCGCACAGCAAGAGACGCGCCTCCGACTTCACAGGCTAGCATAGCTTTTCAAATGTTAGTGTTAAACCGAAACGTCGCGTGGGACCTGTAGCGGAATATTAACTTGACAATGTTGTTGAGCAATCAGAAACTGCGTTCGAGACGTCGACTATCTTTTCGCGGGGGCGCCAAATCAAAAGTTGCATGGCGCAGGATCGCGCAGTTTGGCTCACCATAGGAAGTCGTCCTCAGATCTGCCGGGATAGTCTGCCCAGCTTTTCCACCCTCGAACCAGTATTGGCTAATCGCACCACAAGGAGACCAAGAACTCAAATGCGGTTTATTCCTCTGCTGTTGCTATCAGTCAGTGTGGTGGCGTTCGCACAGAGTGCTCCGCCGGTTACGGGCATTCAGACCCTACAGCACGATGGGCAGACATTTATCACCTGGAATGATGCCGCTACCGCGTCAACTGGCGCCAACTATCGCTACAATCTTTACCGAAGTACAACTGGACCAATCACCAATCTTAGTTCCGCTATGTTAGTACAGCAGGGTATCTACAACAATTCTGGTCAATTGATCGGCCCGAAGCCATATAACCAGGCTACTCGACAGAACGTAGCCAATCCCATGTCGAAGATCCAGAATGGCGGCTCTACCGTCCTCGTGTGGAGCGGCGCGGCAGTCTATACGAATCTGGCTACGGCGAACGCTTACTACGCCGTGATCACGCATGATATTACGGGAGCTACCGCGGACTCTCCTCTCGTGACTGGCAGCAACGCAACCACTGCGAGCATTGCGGAGTCGGTGGCCCCGATTCAGCCGGTCCTGCAGATTGCGGGCACGGATCCGTCCCGCCAGGATGGCTGCTCGACTTGCAACATCACCTCTGCAAGCGTCGGTCAACCTTTGTGGCTGAAACTGCACGCCTCGGGAGGACGAGCATCTGCCTGGGGAGATTACTGGGCTTATTGGGGCAATTCGAACATGGGATATCAGGATGGTATCCAGTCTATGTTCAGCATTTATCAAGACGTAACGGGGACAATGTTCGACAGCGGCTTCCACAATCAATTGATCCTAACTCCCCAAGACGCGGTATGGACGGTATCGGCAGGCGGCAACAACTATAGCGCTGCCGCTCAAAGCGAAACTTACTGGTACGGTTTCAACTCGAACACCTTCTTCCCGACCACCTACAAACCAGCTACTGACACCGGTGCCTACATCTTTCCCGCTACTAAGAGTAAGCTCTCTCTTATCGTGCCGTGGGTCATTGCGCATTATCAAAGCGATCCAAACCGGATCTTCGGGCATGGCGAGTCAATGGGCGGCTATGGCAGTTCCATATGGTCCTTGCGTCAATCGAACCTGTTCGCGGGAGTATTTATGGGGATTCCGATTATCGGACCGTGGCAGAAGATCCCGCAGGTCGACTACGGAGCTGCCCTCGGAACAGTTTCGGCCGTGAACGGTAGCCCGACGGTAACGTGGGTCAGCGGACAGAACTTTGGTCGATACTTGGGTGGACCCACTACGATCTTCAATCTCACAATCAATGGCGTGACGAAGACCGTCTCGTCAGTGAACACCGCGACACAAGTGACCCTCAGCGATAACTGGACGAGTGCTTCGGGTACTTACTCCTATGTAACCGGATATGGGCAGGGCTGCAACGGGTCTCCGGCGTGCGGAGCTGGCTTGACTACTGTAAGTACGGGCTCCGCAGACCTGCTGCCGGACAAGGTCACGGTCTACAACAGTGATACGGACACTCCCACCTGGATCTCACAAAACTGCGGACGAACGATCCCCTACGTCAGTTGGGCGGCCGGACGGTCCGACGCAACCACAGCTGGTATGTGGAATATGTCGGTTCTATTCGCAAACGCGTTGGCGAACTGCCATCTGGGCTTTTCATTTGCCTGGTCTAATGGCAACCACAGTTCGGCTACGGGGAATCTGCTCAACCCACTCATGAGCAATTATGCCTCTCAACTACGGCTGAACGTGAGTTACCCGGCCTTCACCAGCTTCAGCCTCGACAGCAACTACGGCAGTGGAAGCACGACCTCCGGGGATTGCACTTCGGGTAATTCTGTGAACGGTCCCGTATGCTACGTGAACTATGGCTGGACGTGGACCACGCCCACGGATACGGCCAGTTCGTGGTCCACGACGATTACTAACAGCCAGCTCACTTCGGCGAATTGTCCAACGACGAAATGTGCAACGAAAGCTACGGCCTCTGTCACCCCCAGAAACACGCAGTCTTTCAAACCAGCGCCCGGGTCCACGGTGAGTTGGACAGCCACAGGTGGGCAAAGTGGGTCGGTTGTCGTGGATTCCTATGGCTTAGCGACGATTACGGGACTCACCCTTACAACCAACCCGACAACGGTCACGGTTACAGCAGCACCGTAGAACTGAGAACTATTTCGTTGGATATGGGTGATATTCAGGACAGTCTCTGGGAGATCAAAGCCAACTGGTTTGAAGGCTGTAAAGTGCTGAAAAATAAAGTGGCAGACAATTAACTGTGCGGTCGTCATTCATTAACAATCAAGTGTTAGATTGCTTAGGCATTAGCGAAAAGGAGCAACAGTCGCAATGAAACGAGCGCTGCTAGCTGTCTTAGCTCTAACCACCCTCGGGTTGTGTTCTCTCCCTGCTTTTGCAGGCCAGATCACTTTGGCAGAATCCGACAACAATCACGCCACACTTACCTTTACTGCCAATGGAGCCGGTGGCTTTAGCCTTGCGATCGGGGCTTTTACGCAGGGAACAGCCACGGACGATCTCGGCGGCGGATCGGGTTATTACAGTATTGCTCAAAGCGGCGGAACGATCACCGGGGCCGCAACTGCGGGATGCAGCGCCCTCACGTGCACATTCAATATCACGCAAACTCCCGCTACGAATCTGACGTTCTATTACGGTTTGAACAGTCCGAACGGCAAGGATGCCGGCTATTTGGCTGGTCAGCTGAATCTGGTGAGCTTGACACAGACGCCCTCCGGAAAAAGTGGCGTATTCAACGAAGCGTTGGTTGTGAACCTCACCAATATCCCAACCACCTGTGCCAATGTATCCGGAGCCTGCTCGTTGGCGGGATCGTTCGCGGCGGGTGGAGAGGTTCAGCTCACCTTGCACTTCACCAGCACCAAGAACCTCTACAGCAACGCAGGAACAGAACTGGCTTATATCAGCACCGGCTCGGTTCAGCCTGCTACTCTTCCTGAACCGACTTCTCTGGCGTTACTGGGATCAGGTTTAGTAGGACTGGCAGGATTTGGAAGGTTCAAATCTAGCCGGAGTCGCGCATAGGAGGCTGGCCGCCATTAGCGTCTGTTTTCGATATCCGCCCAATGCGAAAGCCTTGGGCGGATTTGTTTTGGAGGATAATCAAGCAGCACCCGGATGGGTGTTTTTCGCTTTCACCAAGTAGTTGGGATCGCCGAGAGAGTCTACTGCTTTCGGGGCTTGCCTAATCTCTGCGCCGTTTCAAACATTTTTCTGACGCTATCCATGTCCGAAGGCGCGACCTTGCTGGCAGGGATGCGCAGCTTGGTGATACGTTCCAGTTCGAAAAGAGCTTCAATCAGGGCGAACGAATCAATCATCCCGGAAGAAACAAGTGAAGTCTCAGGGTCAATCGCGACATTGGGGTTGCGAAGGACCCTCTGCTTCAAATATTGAATCATCTCTTCGGCTTGCACGTTATCCATGATTGGTTCCCCGAGACTCAGTTTTCAGATTGGCAATCCAGTCTCTGCCGGCGTCGTCGAGTTCTACCGATTTGCGGGAGGACGAGACGAGTATCATCTTTCCATCCGAGCGCCGATTGCAGCGGTAATCGAATGCAAGGAGCAAGAAACGGTCACACCACACGGTAGCACTTGCACGGACTAGAATTTGGAGCTGATCCGTGACTGCGGCATTGCCGAAGTAGCCGATTCTGCGCCAATAAGTCGAGCGTGCGTCAACCAGATGGTCGGGCATCTTGCGCGCGCTTAACAAGGCTCGTTCTGCGCGGTCCAGGAAACAGACGAAGTTGGCGAAATATATCAGGCCGGCGCCATTTGCATCCCGGTCCGGATCCAGCGAATAGGTAATCTCGCAACTGCCAAGGTCTAGGTCGCTGGCATCACCTGCAAGGAAGGTCCCGGTATCTCGGGCCGCCCGGCACAAGTTCAGAGAATCGGGCTGGAATGGCAGCTCGGAAATCGAGGCCATGTCAACATTTTCGGGTTGCGCCATCTTGAGTTGCTGAGGACCAGCAAGCTGATAAATAAAGACGTTCGTACAGCGAATCTCGAAAGGGCCACCATTTTGCAGTGCGTATTTTCCGTCCAAGTAGACGCAAGAATAGTGACTCAGTTCGGACCGGGAGAAACGGAGGCAGTCGTCTTCATCGTACGCGCTGAGTGGCTTATCGGGCGTCAAAGCGAGCTCCACAAAGCAAAAGGTCGCGTATAGACGATTGTCGAATGCGTCGTGAATTTGCGAAGCGGCGGTACCCCCAATTCGTGCCAGCGTGCGCCAGCGATCGTCACCGATTAGTTTAAGAAGAGCTGACTCGTTCAGGCCGCTCCGGCCAAGCAATGGCATTCCAAGTTCGAGAACCAACTCGTCAGTTGCAATTTCGGTATCCATTTTTTCTCCTGCGAGAACCATAACTGAAGCCTGCCAAACCACGACGAAATCTACCTTATTGGCATCGAAGGCGTAGACTCATCGAGGCCGCGCTGCGAAGCGAATTCGAAGATCCTGCGCGCGATGATCCGATTCCCGTCGGGACCCGGATGACTGTAATCCACGAACATGGTTTTCTCGGAGCCGGCGAAGACATCGCCCAGATAGAGAAAATCGGTCCTTTGGATTCCCTTTACAAGGTCATAGGTAGCCCGCATCACAGCCGTGGAGCCGGGTCGAAGCTGGGTCTCAACCCGCCGAACCATCAGTTTTTCCTCCCCGCTGAGAGGCTTGCTTCCAGTCAGCAGAACCGGCTGCCATACGAAAAGGCACTGGATGCCATAGTGATGGGCCAGGGTTTCCACCACGTCCATGTTCTTTTGATAGTTGAGAAGAGTGCGTTGCGCCATCTCCACGTTTGCAAGGTCGGAGCGCGAATCCGCACTCTGAGGTGCTGACGCAGATATAAACCGCTCTCTCAACATCTGCAAGGCCCGATAGGTGTTTGTCTGTTTCAGGTAGGAGAATCCGGACTGCTGATCAGTCGAACCTTGCTCAAAGAGCCGTTTGATGTCGTCAAAATTCAGATGCGAATCGGGTACAGCCGACATGTACGGGACGAAGCTATCTGAAACGCCGTCGTAGAAAATGATTAGGTTGGGTGCGGAAGGCGTCTGCTTGAGGGCAAGAATGAGTTGAATAATTTCCTGAGTGCTCACCCACGCCTTTTCTCCGAAGTTCTTGATGCACAATTTCCGGCCGGCGGTACCGTAATCCTTTGCCAGAAGGGAAGGAATTGTCTCCCAGTCGGGCGAGCCCGCACCCCAGAGTGCAGAATCACCGAACATCCAGATGGTGTAGGCGTTCGGATCGCACGTCGTGTAATGGGTTTTTCGAATGCCGTCCGAATCCACATTGATCGTTCTTCCTGAAAATGGAGCTCGCCGCCAAAGGACATAAGGCTTGTATTGAACGCGATCAGCGGATGCAAACTCGCGCCAGTATTGTGAAGCCCATGCCTCTGACGCGTAGATGGACTGTGGACCCTGCTCCTGTGACGGAGCCTGAGTAGAGTGTGCAATTTTGTAAGAGGCGGCGAATTCCCCCACCAGCAGCAAGCCTACACAAACAGTAATACAGACACAAAGCCGCTTGGCAAACGATTTGAGGCCTTCGCGCACTTCAGGTGTATATGTCATAAACATCTTCTATTTTGTTCCGTGCAGTTGGTTCTCCGGTCAGAACAGGCGATAGAGCAACGGAGATCCAACCTTGCCGACGTGCCCCACCAGAATGAATCCATAAAGGACGAGCACTGCCGCAAGCGGAGAAACCCAAACCCAACGTTCGTTTGATATCCATTGAAGAGCAGCAGGGATTGCGCGCACGGATGCACTCGTTCCTGCCACGCGATCAAGGAGCCCGGCGATGCCGACAATGGAAAAATAAGCAACGGCTGTAAGCACGATCAGGAACCGACAGGCCATGGGTAGCCTCGAAGATGAGTAGCTGCTCCAGTCGGCAAGTGCCTTAAACATGTTGAGCGCCTGATGCCATCCCTGCGCGCGAAACAAGACCCATCCCAGGGAGATTGCGCCAAAGGTAAAGCACCATGACAGCAGAGCGATCCCTCCGTCTACAACCCGAGGCAGCCTGATCCGTGTTCGAACTTGCTGCCACTGACGATGCAGCACCAGAAGAGTCCCGTGGTAGGCTCCCCAGAGTACAAACAGAAAAGTAGCTCCGTGCCAGATGCCAAACAGAATCATGGATATTAAGAGGGCCAGGTTGCGCCACCACAAACTCCGCCAGCGGCTCGCCATGGGTATGAATACATAGTCGCGTATCCATGAGGACAGAGACATATGCCACTGGCTCCAGAACATCGCCGGAGTGGTTGCGAGGAACGGACGGTTGAAATTTTCCTCCAATTCAATTCCGAACAGCCTGGCGCCACCGATCACGAGATGCGAATAACCGGCAAAGTTGAAAAATAACTGGAAGCCATAGCCGATCGTGATGAACCAGACGTCAATCCCCGTCCAGCGATAGTCCGTGCGGGCGAAAGCCGCATCGATGCCTTGCCCGGCAATGCCCAAGGACAACGCCTCACTTACGCCGAGCATGAGAATTCCCGTGCACAGCCTGCGCGTCCCAGTGGCCACGTCACTTAATCGCGGACGTTTGCACTTCCGGAACTGCGGAATCAGATTGCTGGTCCGGCAAATTGGCCCGCTTACGACCGTCGGCCAAAATGCCATGTAAAGGCAGAATTCCATGAGGGTCGGGTCGCTGTCTTCGTTTTCCCGATATATGTCGAATAGATAACTGAGGGCCTGGAATGTCCAAAACGAGATGCCGAGCGGCAGAAGCACATGCTGAAACCGGCCCAACGCCGAGCCTTCGAGGAAGGAACCATGGATTCCTGGCAAATACTTGAACGAGCACAACAGCACGAGGTTGAGCCCGAATCCAATACCCAACCGCCACGTCGTTGGATTTCTGCGGAGAGAGGCACCCACCGCGTAATTCATCAATGAACTTAAGATCAGCAGACAGAGAGACCATCGGCCCCAAACCAGATAAAAGCAGTAGCTGAAGACAAGCCAGATCACGCGTGTAACACGGTACGAGTGCGAACTAAAACTTGCCGCCCACAACAAGGCTAGGCCCGCCGATATTGCAGTAAGTTTTGTTGACAGCGTTAACACTCAGGTCGCTCTCCTTCTACTGCCATGGCGCAACGTCGGGACTCCAAAACGAGTTCAGATGCCGCTCCGAAGTTCTTTACGGCCCAGCCACCGTGAAATTCAGGATCACATCGTCGGATACGTTGTAGCCTCCATAGGTCGAATACTCGAACGCGCCCAGATCCAGATTGGAAGCAGACGACCAGTTGGGAGTGGGTGCCGCATAAGAAGCCGACTGTACCGGTGCGCCGTTTAAATAAAGTGTTGAGGCGGTCGCGCCCCAACTTATGGTCACCTGCATCGTGACACCATTGCCGAACAGGGTGTCTTCTGTACCGGTTGGGACAAAGTAATTGTGAACCACCCCGCCAACC
The DNA here is from genome assembly GCA_013289765.1 of Acidobacteriota bacterium. Classification (GTDB taxonomy): domain Bacteria; phylum Acidobacteriota; class Terriglobia; order Terriglobales; family Acidobacteriaceae; genus Sulfotelmatobacter. The sequence continues at coordinate 81,859 of JABCZI010000007.1, read as the reverse complement.
AAATAACTGAATTGAAGTCCCTGGGACGTCACTTGCGTCAAGAAATAGAACTGATGCTTGCCGCTGCCATCACGCGCGTCGAATGCATAACGCGGAAGTGATGCGCTTGCCTTGCGCTGAGCATAGGTATATCGGGATTGGAGCGAAAAGCTGATCTGGCCCTGATTGGCGTTGAAAATATTGCCAACCGACGCGCCGCCAAATTTGAAATAAGCATCATTCGCGTTGGTGCAACAGTTCAGGAAATAGACGCCGTTGCTCGGAACAAAATTCACCGCACCTTTTCCGTTCGCCACGACTGTTCCGGTAAATCCGGCGGGAGGAGTGGTCGGGGTTACGGTTGAACCATTTATGACTCCACTGACTTCGGATGCATTTCCCTGAATCTGCAAGAGGGTTTGCAGTCCCGGGGCTGAGGTGGTGAAGAGGTTGTCTCCCGAACTATTCAGATTTCCGCTCCCATCTTGCGAGAACACCGCGTAGTGGTAGGTGGTGGATGCTTGCAGACCTGTTAACGGGACACTGTGAGAGGAAACGAGCGTGGTGTTCACGGAAGTGCTCGATCCGTACGCTGGGGTGGTGCCGTATTGCACTTGCGAGGTGGAAGCTTCGTCGGTAGTCCAGGCAATCGAGGCTCCTGAAGATGTAATCGCGCCGGCGGCGATTCCGGAGATCTCCGGTTCGACCAAGGTCGTGGAATTGCTGATGGTGACGGATTCGCTGCAAGTCGCCGTGAGGCCGAGAGTATCAGTCGCGATCGCAGTGAGAGTGTGAGATCCATTCGTAAAGGTTGTGGTGTTCAACGACGTGGAATAGGGAGGACCTGAGGTAACAGGACTGCCAAAATTTGCTCCATCCACCTGGAACTGCACATTGGCGATTCCAACGTTATCAGTCGCGTTCGCCGAGACAGTGACAGTGCCGCTCACGGTGGCGCCGCTGCTGGGTGAGGTGAAAGAGACGGCTGGATTCGGCAAGCCTGAGAGCGTTGTGGCGGTGGCTTTCGGAGACTGAACGGAAATATTGCCCGCCGCATCGTAGGCGGCTACGGTGTAGGAATAAGTTGTAGAGGCGTTGAGGCCAGTGTCCTGGTAACTCAAGCTTGAGGTTACATTCCCGACTTGGGTTCCGTTCCGGTAGACGTAATACCCGTTAACTCCCACCGTGTCGGTGGAAGGCGTCCAGGCAAGATTAATCTGGCTGGCAGAAACTGCGGTGGCGGTTAGTGAGGCGGGCTTGGTTGGAGCAGTTGTATCTTTGACGACATTCCCGGGAAGTTGGACCCAGGTTGATCCGTTCCATTGCGACACATAGATTTCCCGTACAGAGCCAAGATTCACTTCGCTCCAAGCCGCGACGGGCTGACCGTTAAGGACTCCGAGGCTCACCCGTTGTGCGCTTCCGTTCACAGGGTCAACATTCAAGGGCTGGCCTAGTAGCGACCATGAGCTTGAGGCGAACTGAGCAACAAAAACCTGGGCCTTGCGACCGAGCGCCGTTTGCTCGACCCACGCCAGGTAAAGATTCGTTCCGGTCGGGTCGGCAACCAGGCTCGGGTGGTAGGCCCACCCGTTGGCTCCGCCCTGATTCAGCGAGCCTGATCCGGTCAAAGTCCAGGCTGCCCCATTCCAAGTTGCAACGTAGAGTTGGTTGTTGCCCGTTTGAGTTCTTTCCGTCCAGGCCGCATAGAGTTGTCCGCCGAAGTACGCAATCGAGACGTCGGTAGCCCAGCCCGCAGCGCTCACGTTGAGGGATCCGCCGACCGCGGTCCACTGATTCCCGTTCCAATAGGAGACGTATGCTTGAGGGTTTGTCGCACTGACACCACCGCCACCGGGAGCGCTGGTGGTACGGAAATATTCCGTCCATGCGGCGTAAGGGTTCACTCCATCCGTGGCAATCGAGATGGACGTGGCCGTGGAGCCGGCGGCCGGACGAACGTTCAACGCGCCCGAACCTACCAGACTCCATGACTTTCCGTTCCAGGATTTTACGTACGCGTATGCGCTCTGAGGCGACACACTCTTATTCACCTCGACAAAACCAATGTAGGGAGTGCCCGCTACCTGGGTGAGCGTTGAGCGGCCTTGCACGCTGCTGGTACCCACCAATCCGATGGGACCGCCTTGCCAGCCTGTGCCATTCCAACTGGCGGCGTAAATTTGCGGCACGCGGTTCACGTTTTGATACCACGAGATCCATGGCGTTCCTCCAATCACGGCAAGGGACGGAGCGTGGGCTTCATAGGTGGCTCCGCTAATAGATGAGTACGTACCTCCCAAGTTTGACCAGTTTCCACCGGAATACTGATCCGCGAAAATGTGAGGCCATGCGGCTTGTCCCGCAACGAATGGGGAACCAGTCTCGGACCAGCTCACATAGAGCGAATTCCCCGATGCTGCCAGCGCAGGATCTTTGGCCCAACTCTGCAAATTGCGGTTCAGACTTCCAGGTGCGGATTGCGTGGAGTTGAGCAGACTGGCGGCATTCGGCCCAGTGCCCGCATAACGGAACAGCCAGGTTTGGAAAGGCAGGGTCGTCCAACTACCTCCAAAATATCCGCCGGTTCCCAAATGGGCGAGCACAAATACGTTGTGGTCGGCGTCATACGCCAGGCGAGTGAAATCTGATACTGAGCCGACAACGGGCGACACTGGTGGATTTAGCTGGGTCCACATGTTCGCGACAGGATCGTACGCCCACGTATCCCCGAGGACACCCGAAGCATTCTTGCCTCCGTAGAGCAGAAAAATATTATTTGTCGAGTCGTACGCGAAATTCGTGCAACACCGCCCGGGAGGTTTTATGCCGCCCGCGGGGGAAACGAGGGTCCAAGTGTTGGAAGGAACGTCATAATAATAAAGGTCGGAGTAATAGGTTCCGGCCCCATTTCTGCCGCCATAGAGAAAGACCTGCTGCGCGGCGCTGCTGTAGGTCATGCCGGGAAGAATCACCGAGGGGTCGGGAGGCGTCCCAAGCGCCGTTTTCGGCTGCCACGAGTTGGCGACAGGATCATAGATCCACGTCCCGACATATGAGGCGCCCCCAAACATCACAGCAACGTTGTGCGCGACATCGAAGGCTCCGCCCGGTTGCAGCGAAAGTGGTTCGATGGGAGTCTGCTCATCCCTTCCCGACTGGCCCAGAACATCAAACCACCAGGTATGGTTTACGTTTTCCGCCTGGTTCGAGCCGCTTGTGCAGCAGTGATACTCGATCGTGCCGTTGTTGGGATTGTAATCAAAGTATCCTTCCGACTCGCCCCCTTCAGGCATGTTCTCGGTGTGGAACAGGCCTCCCATATCGAGGAGATCCCAACTGTTGGTGTCGAAGTTGTATCCAACAATACTTTCGTTGGGCTCGCTGTTATTTTGGTGATATTGGGAGAGCATCACCGAGCGCTGCAGAGGACCGACATAGACCAGTTGTTCCCAATCGTTGGTCTGCGCGGGAAAATCTCTTGTCAAAACTTTAACCCACGTTCCGGGAGGCACTGGGATGCTTGGCCCGGGCGCGTTAACGGTACCTGCAATAACGGACGATGTGAATATCACCCCGAAAACAAACGACAATAATGAGCGTCTTAAATTTATGGGGCAGGAACTCTTAATTAAGTTCATAACGTTTCAAAACGAAAACACTCCCTGGAACTCAGAACAAAACTATGTACAAGTCGAGTGCCACGATCTGCGCGGCTAGTTTCCCGGGTTGTGCACAGCCTTTCCTGCGGCGGTTCGATCTGGCAAAGCATTTGCAAAACTTGTTTGTCGTGGGGGGTCGCTCAACCGTCGCTTGATGGCTAACCCGGACTTGAAGGCGGTCGTCATATTTCGACGCGATTCGCTCACCAGCAGAACCTGCCTCAACCCGGCAGCCAATGCCGGGGTAAATTTGCTGGCGCCGTTCGGACTCAAGTGGAATCGGTCGGAGTAATCAGACGGCAACAATAACCCTGGTGCGATTGGAATAAGAACCTGAATGCCAATCGCCGAAGCAGCTTTGGAGAGAGCCGACGTCCCAAGATCCGCGTTGGAGGGCGGGATCACAAACACTAATTCCGCTCCATGTTCCTGGCAAATCCGATCCAAACGCTGGAGCCGCTGCATTGCCAATTCCTGCGAGTCCGTGCCAGCCAGCGGTTTTGGAGTCGAATGAAAACTGCGAGTGAGGTTGGGTAGATCAGGCAGGATCTCGCCCAAAATCCAATTGCGAATTTCCGCGCGCGCGCCATAAAAGAAGCTGATGTTTGCCAGCGCCATTGAACTCATCCGGTTGCGATCTGCACCCGCGTCGTTCGCGAACTGAAGCAGATCCGTTTTGTCGACGAGGAAGTGCGTCGTATAGTCGCCACCGATCGCAGAGGAGGAAAGCTGGGTCGGGTTCAGCACAAGGACTACTACATTGGGCCTCGCGCCGGATGCAAACATTCGACGCAACCCGTAGTACCAATCGAGATAGAACGTGCCTTCCACCACCAGCCGGCGCAGACTAAACTCCGGACCGACATCCTGCTGCAACTGAGGGAAATCCACTCCCTCGAGTAACAAAGAATTTCCGGCTACCAAAACGGACGTGGCATGTTCGGCCGAGTGCATCTCAAGTGCGCCCTGATACTCCTTTTCGCGACGTTGCTCGATGCGACTGATTCGCTCAAATTCAAAGGCCGTGCCAGCTTCAATCAACGCACACACGAGGGCGCAAGTCAGTAAGAGCAGGAAGACGTGGCGACCGCTCGGCGTTTTAAAATTGGAAGTAGATAAATGCATTTGCCTGATTCGCTGAGAACAAGCTGATCAACAGGATGACACCGCATGCCAGCGCAACGCGCATGGCTGGAGTTCTCTGCTGCAAGACATACTCCTCGCCAGAATGTTCAAGATAGAGATCCATCAGAAACAAAGGAACGGCAAATAATGCTAAGAACTTCAGGGCAACGAAATACTCTGGTTGCCACGTCCAATGCCCCAGACCCCGCAAGAGCGAGATGGCCGAACTGAGTGATTCCGCCCGGAAGAAGACCCAACTCAGGCATACCAGGTGAAACACAACGATGCGCCGAAGCCAAATCCATTTGACTTCACGATCGAAAATCTTCCCGAGAAATCCTGTTTGTCGAAAGTAGCGCTCGATCGCCAGGGCCATGCCGTGGAGCCAGCCCCAAACGACAAAGGTCCAATTGGCTCCATGCCAGAGCCCCCCAAGCAACATGGTTGCGAATAAATTGCGATACGTCTTGTAACCGGGCTCGGCGCTGCCACCCAAAGGAATATAGAGATAATCCCGCAGCCAGGTGCTGAGGCTAATGTGCCATCGGCGCCAGAAGTCTTGAATCGATGTGGCAAGGTAAGGCTGACGGAAGTTCACCATAAAATGAAACCCGAGGAGTTGCGCACTGCCTCGGGCAATGTCACTGTAGCCGCTGAAGTCGCCGTAAATTTGCCAGGCAAAGGCGTAGGCTCCGATTGCGAGTACCGGCAGATTCGATGGACCGAGACTGCCAGAAAAAGCCGCGTTTGCCAGTAGAGCGCAGTTGTCGGCAATCACGCACTTTCTGAACAAGCCGGAAAGAATCAACAAAATGCCGTCGAAAAACTGGTCCGACTGGAAGTTACGCGGAGATTGAACCTGTGGCAGAAGATGACTCGGCCGCTGAATGGGACCCGCAATCAGATGTGGGAAAAGGCTGATAAACAGGGCATAGTCGAGAAATGACTCTGCCGCCGGAAGTTTTCGCTTGTATACGTCAACGATGTACGCGATTTCCTGGAACGTATAGAAGGAAATTCCCGGAGGCAGAAGAATACGAAGCAAGGGCGCCGATACACCCAATCCCAACGTGCCTAGAACGTGCGTCAAGGAGTCGGTGAAAAAATTGAAATACTTAAAGAATCCCAGAATCGCGAAATTGACCACCAGCGACGTCACCAGGAGCGTGCGGCGAGTGGATTGACTCTCGGAACGTTGAATGGAACGTGCGATGAAAAAATCAATCGCAGTGCTGCCGATCATCAGCAGCAGAAAGCGGTAGTCCCACCAGCCGTAGAACAAATAACTGGCCGCAAGCAGAAAGATATTCTGCCGCTTCCGGTCGAGCCGCCAATAGACGGCCACCACCAGAACCAGGAATAACGCGTAAGCTGGCGAGTCAAACCACATGTGTTTTAGGAGCACACACAAATGGCCTTGCCTTCCGCGGGGGAGGAGGCCAGCCATTCTTGCGCAGGGTAAGAGTACCCAACCATTATTAAAAGACAGCGACTGGATTGTTAATGCGGGGTCAATCGTGGGAGCATTAAAGCGAGTGATAGCGTGGGCTTAATCGCCAACAGACTCTCGCGCCTTCTGAAGCCAGTATCGAGGACTGGTTTCATAGAGCAGCGATGCGAGACGCTTTAGAGTCTTCTTGCCGCTAAGTTTTTCAATAAAGGCGCGCGAATAAGAGTTGGATGGCAGCAGATCTTCGACGGCTGTTTTGCCCGCCAAAGCCTCGGTGATCGATTCGTCAATCACTTTAATCGCGTGATCGATTTCCTGTTTCGTAATCGTCAGTGGAGGCAGGAAGCGAAAAACGGGCTCGTAGTAGCTGTAAGTGAAATGCACACCGCGGCTTTCGCAAAGAGCAACAATGAGCATGCAGAGGTCGTGCTCAGAGCCGTCCGGGTAATTGCCAATTTCGGCGCCGATCATCAGACCTTGCCCGCGCACATCAACTATGATCGAATGCTTCGCTTTGAGTCGCAGAAGACTATCGATAAAGTAACGGCCTTGTGTCGCAGCGTTCTCGACAAGCTTTTCTTCGCGAACAATGTCAATGGTTGCAGCAACTGCTGCGGCGGGTAAAGGATCGGATTGGTGACTCGCGAGATGGATCCATCCCTGAGCGGCGATTCGATCGGCGATCGCGTCAGTAGTGATTACACCTGAGACGGGGAAACCGGCACCCGAACTCTTCGACACGACAAGAATGTCGGGTTCCACTTCGTGTTGTTCGCACGCGAACCATGTACCGGTGCGTCCGAAGCCGGTTTGCGCTTCATCGATAATCAGCAACGCTCCGAGTTCGTGCGCAAGATTCTTTAGCGCCTTTAAGTAGCCGGGCGGCGGAACAATCATGCCGCCTGCGGAGAGGATTGGTTCGATGATGATTGCCGCGATATCGCGCTCTCGAGTCAAGGCTGCTTCGACAGAGCTGTCCAGACAAACGAGATTGCACTCAGGGAAGTGATTCTTTACAGGACAATGGAAACAATGGGGCGCTAAGAAACGAAAACTCTCGGGAACGGTGGGCCCGGAGCCGTGTCGGTCGGCAGGAGAGAAAATCGAAGTCAGGCTCTTGGTGCCCAGCGACAAGCCGTAATATCCGCGATTGAAGCCGATGACGCCGCGTTTGCCGGTGTAAGTCTTGGCCAAGCTGATCGCACACTCGTTAGCTTCGGTGCCGGTCGAAAGAAACAGTGACTTGTTGAGCGCTCCAGGTGCAACTTCTGCAAACTTCTGAGCCGCTTCCAAAACGATCGGACTAAGGAACTGCGTGCCGACGTGTACGACCTTCCTCATTTGCTCAGTCAATCTCTCAATGTACTTGGGGTGGCTATTCCCTAGGATCGAACAAAACTGACCGGACGCAAGATCAAGGATTTCATTGCCATCCAAATCTCGTAGCGTCGCGCCGTGTCCTTCAGCAATCAGGCCGTCTGCGTAGGGCATGGCCATTAAGAGATGGTTGCCGTATTGTTCCCAGAGCTTCAGACTATTGTCATTGCCGCGCTTCATTCACCGTCTCCTGGCTGTCACAACGCCAACAGCTTTACGAAATTGTCACAATCTATTAACAAACTAAGATCGGCACCGCAGGAACTGCTATCTGAGATAGGTCGACAAAAAAAAGTCTTTAAGAGAAAATAGCACGAACAGTACGAATAGCAAGAACAGTGCTTCCCAGTCCTTCCCGACTTACCGTCTCGGATAAGAGTGAGTGAATACGCGCCATGATCGCAGCCGACGAGCAACCTCTGGCAAGTCCTATCGCAAACGACAACGATAAAGCTTGCGTTCTTCATGTTCTGGATCATTCCTTTCCTGTGCTGAGCGGGTACGCTGTCCGCAGCCGGAATCTGATTTCCGCACAGCACAGGCTTGGCGAATCGATTCGCGTTCTCACTGGTCCGTTGCACGAGATAGATGATCCCTCGTCCACGGAGGTCGAACTGGATGGCGTGTCGTATGCCCGCACTCCGGTTCTGGGTAAGTTCGCCAATTCCGCTCTGCGCGCGCGGTGGCCGCTAGTGAGGGAATTCGAAGTAGTTAGACTGCTGCGAGAGAGAATCCTAAAACTCATCGCGCTTCATCCGGCGCGCCTCATTTATGCTCATTCGCCGGCTCTGTGCGGACTCGCGGCCCTGCAGGCGGCGCGCAAGAGCGGTCTCCCGTTCGTGTATGAAATTCGTGCGTTTTGGGAAGATGCCGCAGCAGATCAGAAACGCGCCAGCATTGGTTCATTACGCTCCCGCCTGACCCGCCAACTCGAAACCTATGTAGCGAAGAATGCGGATGCAGTTGGCGCGATCGCGGCGCCCATGCTCGCTGATCTGCAGGCCCGCGGTATCTCGCGCGAAAAGCTGTTCCATGTTCCTAACGGCGTGGATGCCGCGCGTTTTGTCCCACGTGAAAAAGATGAAGCGCTCAAGAAGCAACTGGGTCTTGCACACAATCCCGTTTTTTCTTTTTTCGGATCGCTCTATCACTACGAAGGCATCAGCTGGATGATTCGGGCTGCTGCAGCCCTGCGCGCGCGAGGTCATCAATTTGATATTCTGATTATCGGCCGAGGAGAGGATCAGGCGGCGATCAACGAAGCTGTGCGCGAATGCGATGCTTCCAAGTATGTTCACACCATCGACTACGTACCGCATGATCAAATTCAGCGTTATTATTCTGTGACGGATATTGCGGTATATCCTCGACGGAGTATTCGCCTCACGGAATTAGTGACGCCGTTGAAGCCCCTGGAGGCGATGGCTCTAAAGATACCTGTGCTGGGAAGCGGCGTCGGCGGAATTCGCGAATTAATCGAAAACGAGAATACCGGCTTGTTGTTTCAGCCGGAGGATGTTTCTGACTTCTGCCGGCAAGCCGAGCGCCTGATCTTATCGCCGGCGCTACGGAAATCGCTCGGCGAGCATGGCCGCGAATTTGTTCTGCGGGGAAAAAATTGGAACACACTGGCGCAACGCTACAGCAGCATTTACCAATTTGCGCTTTCCAGCAAATCGCAGCGCTGACAAAGAGATAACGCCGTACGAACACAATCATGGTGACAACGATCACGGATCCCTGGTTTTCACATTGGAACTACATCCTGTTGAAAGCTCTGTTTCGCGCCATTCCGCATACTCCAGGAACGGATGATTGGTTTGATTTCGTGATTACGTGCCCATTCCTGGGCACATGGTTCTTCGCAGTTGTTTTTTATTTGCTATGGGCGAGGGATGACGAAAAGCTGTTGCGCCGTCGAAGTTATCTGTTGCAGAGTGTGCTCGCAGTAGGGGCTGCCTTTCTTTTTACAGCGGTGATACGGCCCTGGATTCGATGGCCCGCCCCTGTTTTGAATCCTGCATTCCAACCTCTTTTTCCGCCCTACTTGTGGGGCAGCGGTACGAAGAACTGTTTCCCGAGCCACTCCACTCTCGCCTATTTCACTGTGACTATGGGATTGTGGCGACTGAACCGGGGACTTAGCGTGCTCCTATCGCTGCTTGTGCTGGCCTGTGTCTCGACACCGAGAATGTATCTCGGAGGACATTATCCGATTGATGTTATTTTCTCGTGCGCCCTCGGTCTGTGCACGTTGCTATGCGTGTGGCGGTGGCATGTTCCAAACGGAATATCGACTTGGCTGATCCGTAAGGGAAGTGGGACTACGGTTCGAGATTGTCTCTTTTTTCTTTGGACCTTCGAACTCGGGGAGGGATTCCGGGGAGCTGAATTGGTCTCAGGAGCGGTCCACCACTTCTTCCGTTCCTAAGAGCGCGTCCGCGCTATGGATCAAAAAGCGACTCTTGTGTTTCTTCGCCGCAGGATCACACTCGCCCCCAAAGCCAGAAAAAATCCCACCAAGCCGGAGCCGAGCGTCGCGAGCGAGGAAGGCTCGGAAAGAATGTTTAACGATCCGCCATCGACCCTATCAACGGTCCAACGATATGAGTTCAAATTCGACAGAACGAGATCCAACGTACCTTGAGATCGCACCGGCACACCCAACATTGCCGCTAACGCAGGATTGAGCGTCTCGACGAACTGTGCGATAAGCGTGAGTTTGCCATTATCGTCGACCAGTTTTGCGTCCAGAAAAGTCCCGCGCATTATGACACCACGAAAGTCGCCTTTATGACACCCGCTTCCTTCGTTGGCGCTGTGGCTGACGCAGCCCCGTAACACGATGCCGCCGCCGGGGCCATAAAGCAAACTACCGCCGCCACTTTGTCCCGTGCCTTTGGCAGTGGTGAAAGTCAATTTTGCGAATGTCTCCAGCGTCCTTGTTCCATATATCAAATCATTAATCGCTATCCCGGCACCCTGCAGTCGAGTGTGGCCATGGATGCCGTATCGAACCCTGCCGGTGTCGCCAATCGGCATATCCACAACTGAACCTGCCCACGCAAAGGCAGAAATGTGGATTATGAAAATTGTGAAAATCCAACGATAAAACTTCACCATATATGAATGGACCAATTGCAACCTCGGCATTATCTGCGGTTTGGTCAATTTCAGTCAATGTGAAAGGTTATGCATATCCTCACTACTGGCCTGCGCATTGAGATCCGATCTGACTAGAAAGTTGAGTGCGAGACAAAATTCTGCAGAACCGCCTCACCATCCGTAGTTTGGGCAAGCAGCGCAGTGCTGATCGCGACCACACTGGTAGCGGCGTTATCTCCCATAAGTCGCGCTTTGCCTTGGAGAAATTTCACCCGCTCAGGGCTCCCCGTATACTCTCCGGCAACTTTGTACCAAGTCCACACCAAGCGCAAATCGCTGCCCGATCGGATTAAGCTTTGCCGGATACGGACCCGTTTACCGTTTAACAGGTGGTATTCAAATGAGTCCGCGATCAACGACCACATTTTCGGGTTGGATACTCGATTGTAGGAATTGAGGAGTTCGAACCCGCGTCCTCCGGAGTAGACAGCAATATATAAATCGACTCGGCGTTGTCCGGAAATATAGCTTTGAACAAAATCCGTGGTCTTGCCCGGCAAGTCGGGAGTCCAGCTTGCGTCATACGCAGGCCGCGCGTTCCATGGGGCGCTTACCGAAAATGACGGCACCGCTCGATCTGACGCTTCAGCCCTCGTCGACACTCGCTGCCACAATTGGTTTGCAATCGCAGGTGTAACACCGAGCAGTAATGCCGCCACTGCAGCCCCGAAGAATGTCAATCCCCCAGAAAATCGGGGTGCGACGGCGACGGCGATCGGACCCGGCGATGAACGAATTTCTTTCGGAGCTGGGCCCTCGCGCCAGAGCAAGCCTACGGCGCAGAGGGCAAGCTGGACAACGGTGAAAAACAACCATCCATATACGACGTGATCAACATCAGTTGCGAAACGATTGCTGGTCAAATAAGCGAGAAGAACAATGCCATACGCCCGCACGCCATTGGCAACGATTGGTGTAAAAACCGAAGCCAACAGGAACAAGAGCCGCTTCCTTCGCGAGTGATAAACAGTCCACGCGAAAATTACGCCCAGCATCACGGACGAAAACAGGTAGCGAATGCCGCTGCAAGCTTCGGCCACCGTCCAGGTCGTTGTGGGTACCGACAAAACGCGATTTTCCAAAACCGCAGGTATCCCTGAGAGCGTTAGTGCATGGACTGCAAACCAAGCGGTAACGTCTTGAAGTGGTCCGATCAGACCCAGCCCAAAGGGAACGGCGAAGATCAGGAAGGTTAACGGCAGGGCAAGGGCGGAAACGACTACCGAGCCGAGAACCGTCCAAGTCAACGCAGCAAGTATGCCGACAAATGCCAATTCTTCAACAAGTTTGACTCCGGCAATATTTCCGAGCACCCACAGGATGCTTAACAGACTAAGCGGAAGCAGACCCCAGAGGTTTGGTGCGGGTTGCAGATCTGCCAGTTCTTTGCGGCGCCGCCACACCAGATACGCGGAAAGAGGAAACACCAGAAAACCATGCGAGAAGGTGCGGCTGCTGTACCATGTCGACATCATGGAAAGCAAAGTTTGATGAAAGGAGATCAGAGCTTCGGCGAATGCCAAGAACGTGATCCCGGCGAGGATCTTCCAGTGGTTCCGCACAGGTGCAGCGAAGCCGCCGCCCGATCGAGCTTGGGGAACATCTCGAACAGGGGCTCTCGTTCCGGATTGATCCGGGGAAAGAACTCGCATACTTGGGATAAGTCAGTGTTCCAATTTAGGTGCAGCCGCACATTTGCCGAATCCCTACGTCGGCTATCCGGGACCCTGGGGAAGGGAGGCTCCGCAAGATGTTCCGCAACCGCGGTATCATATCACTAGTGTTCTGGATTTGCACAAGCAGGTGGCAGGTTGGATTGCCGGTCTGGCGCTGGGAGCATGGCCTTTTCTCGATAGACGCCGGTTCCTTTGAGTTCCCAAGTCTGCAGTGCATATCCGGATCCCAGCTCTGTGGCGACGAATGTGTCGCTCTTGAAGTCGTGGGCTAGCGACAAGCGGCCATGAGCGCGCTCGCCACCGGGACTGCTCGGTATGGGGCCGCCTTGGACCGTACTCAACTCCCACTTGTTTGTTCCCGCATCGTAGATATAAAGCCCGCCTATAACACCCTGACCGAGCTTTTCCGGCGGACCTTCGTACAAAACGACTCGACCTCGAATGGAATCGTAGGTCATGGCAGGACGGCGAAAACTGGCCGGATTAGAGCCTGCCGGCTTGGCATTTCGCCAGGTACGTGTTGCGGGACTGTAAATCCAGGTTTCGCTTGGATCGGTGGCGGTTCCATCGATTCCACCAAACATCACGGCCACGTGGTGAGCAGAATCGTAGACCACGTTGTGCGCGAATCTTGGCGTTGGCGAACCGTTCGATGGGACTTGAACCCAGTCCGGATAAATGCGACCTTTGGGACAGCCGACGCTGTTGCCGTTGTTTTGGGGATCCGGATTGAAACACAGCAGCCAAGTATCGGATGTCGGATTTCCTACGTTCTGTCCACCGTACAAAATCATGACGTCATCATCTGAATCGTAAGCCATGGCGCTGTCCGCGCGCCCGGGAACCGGCGTCTGAGTCTGCAAACGCGTCCAGACCCGGACGCCTGCGGTTGGACAGAACTCGTTTTCAACCAGGCAGAGGAACCACGTGTCGTTTTTCTTGTTGATCTCGATGATTCCGCCAGCCTGAAACAATTGGTGGCGCCGGGAATCATAGGCCGCGGTGAGGAATGGGTGACGATCAGGAATGTGATCGTTCACGGGAACTAGCTTGCCGTCGATGCGCGACTGCGGGATGGGCGCGCCAGCATTCACGATCGTGCCGGCCACGTGACTAGCGGGCGTGGTGCTTCGCACGCCGCGGGTGACATTGGTCAATGTATCTTTTGAAAGATTCGCCGGACTGTAAGCAATCTCTTCATTGTCAATGACGAGAATTCCTCCATGGGTTGGATCTGGGTGAAAGCTGCGGCCTTCTCCGTCGCGAAGCGTTATCGTCTTGTCGGTAGGGCCGATGGAGGACTTCAGAAATCCCTTGCTGTTGTCGGACACCGTTGCTTGCACAGTTCCACCGGTAGTCTCCTCCACCCAGGGATTTTCTGTCGCGACGTGCCCCAAAAACCCGTAGGACCACCAGGAATTTGAAAAGGTATAGATGCCATCCGACGTGTAGATGAAGAATCGGCCAGCATCAGGGATATAGATAAGTTTGTTCCAAGCCGAAGATCCGAATGGTGGTGTAACTTTAATCGCTATCGGAAATGTGTTGCACCAGTCCTCACCGCAGCTTTGAGCTGGAGCAGGTCTAACCGCAGCCAGCAGGATGAATAACAGCAAGACGAACAACCCTGCGCCGTGAATGGTTCTGATTTCACGTAATACCGCGCTCGGATGATTCGAGGATTCGATGTTTGTACATCGACCGCCGGCCGTCGCATACTTGCCGGGGTGCGATCCTCGCCACTCCCTGCTCACAGCTTCTTCTCAAGCACAATCAACAAGCTCGGTTGCAAGGCACTCCAGCCCAATTTGGCGATCAGCCAATCATAAAGAACACCGAACCGGAATAGGATTCTGGAAAAAATGAGATTCGCCGGGTAGTGTCGCAACCCAACCAGTTTTCTAATTTTCCATCCCTGTCTTTTCTGTGTAAGACTTTTGAAATACCGAGGGGTATTCGCACGATAGAAGGTGGGAAAAGTCTCGTAGGTATTCGATCCGTAAATGCGATTCACAAACCACCCGTGAAATGCCTGGGGTGTCAACTGAGCCACTACCGAGGAATAATCGTAGCGGTTGGGAGTGAGAATCACGCACACGCCACCCGGCTTGAGCGCACGATGGATCTCGTCCATGACTTTGTCGGGCTCAAGCAAATGCTCGAAAACCGATCTGGAGTAGACCATAGAAAAGGCATTATCTGTGAACGGAAGCCGCGAAAGATTGGCACGAACCATGGGCATGCCTTGTGGCAGGTCCTGGCAAAGATCGAGGCCTACAACCACAGCCTCGCTGGAGAATTTACGCGCAAAAGGAGCATCCTCGCCGCATCCGGCATCGAGCATGCAACCGCCAACCGGCATGAACTCGCGAATGGTGTCTTCCAAGGCTCGCTCACCGATGGGCAACGATCTGTAGTACTTGTCAATGAGATCACGCACAGGATTCATATTCGACAAAAATGCACCAGGCAGGAATTAAGCCCAGCCGCGAAAAATAAGTAAAGGCGACTTCCTCTCAGAGCAAAGCGGTCGAGAGTTCCCCGGACACTAGCGACGATTCCGGGAGACGCCGCGCTCTCTCCCGGGCGAGCATCTTGAGAATGACCACCGTAGCCACGAGTTGATACAGAAGATCGAAGTACGCACGCCCAAGAAACGCTCCACTTACGAGGAAGGTTATAAGGCCTAGTTGAACCATGTCAGCGTACGCCGCAAGATTCTCTGAGCCTGGGTGCCGCAAGAAAGTTCGTTTGAGCCTGTAGCAACTCCACAAGCACGAGGCAACGAGCCCGAGAAAGAGAATCAGCCCCGGACCGCCGTGTTCCGCCAATACCTGGAAATAGATACTGTGGGGGCCCTGAACTCTATCCGCCAGCAAGTTGTATTGCCCGTATAAGGGCGCGGTGAAGGTTTGAAATCCCCCTCCTAGAATTGGATGGTCGAGGAATAAACGATATGCAAACGTCCATGAGTGTAGGCGCGCCAAAGCAGACTGATCGGTACCCACATTTTTAAGCGTCAGCATGCGCTCAATCCACTTCTCGGGAGCAATGAAGAATACGACCGCGATTCCTATTCCCGTGCCCAAAAGCCCAAGATATCGCCGTTTGGACTTCATCATCATGGCGAAGAGCACAGTTACAAGTCCGAGCATGGCGCCACGGGAATAGGTCAGGATGACAGACATGATTCCCATCGGAACTGCCGCCACAAAAGCCCAGCGCAGAAATCGTGAATCTTCGGTTCGCGCGAAAGCCGCGAACATGGGAAGCGCCATGTTCATCGCCAGGCCGAAGTCGTTGTTGTCATAAATCATCGAATTCTTGGGTCCATAAACTTTATCTTGGCCTCCGCTAAATACTCCAAAAATGGATCCCTTCAACGCGAAAACCGCGAAGCTGGCTGCCGTTACCAGATACCACCAGCGCAGACGCTTGGAGTCCGTTACTAACGCGAGAGCGACGAACACCATTAATAAAATCTTGCTGACCCGCCACAGAAAGTCGACGCTATCCGTCCAGTGATGCGCCAAGGTTGGCGAAAAGAAAACATTGACCGTGGTGACGCAAAACCAAAACCAAAGCACGAATAGTAGTCCCGTCTCTACGGTTAGTGGAGGGATCTGCTTGCGTTTCGTTACGATCAGGCCTGCCATCGTGGCGATGGCAATGAGCAGCGCAAAAGGAATTTTGCTGGCGATACCATAGGTGAAGTCTTGGGGATTGAAGTAACCAACCCAAGTCCAAAACAGTACACCCGCGAAGGGCTGGATCAGGGAGAGTGGCACGGCTACAATACAAACCGCGATTAAGATTACATCCCGCACCCCCACGTGCATTCCCCCGCTTCTCGAAAACTGATCGCCAGTCTCGCACAATTTAAAGCGGCCGAGCAACTAGTTCGCGAGCCAGCTTCCACGATTTACACTCTGTTCACACTTCGAACGGTATCTCGACCGCTATACTTTCTCACCGGGAGACAGCTTGCGGAGCGCGGGGAAGCTCGCGAACAAACCACTGGCGTATCAGCCCACGGAGGAGTAAGGCTTGGAAGCAGGCGACCAAAAAGTGTTCATCGTCAGTCTCGACGGTGCTACTTTTGACATATTAATTCCTTTCATGCGGCAAGGCTGCATGCCGAATCTGCAACGACTTATGCAGGACAGCCTGTCGGCAGAACTGGAGTCCGTCATACCCGCGGTGACGGCTCCCGCGTGGACGTCGTTTATGACGGGCAAAAATCCCAGCAAGCACGGAGTGTTCGGGTTTACTCAATTCGATCCGGCGGACAATCGTGTGAAACTCACAAACGCGCGCGACATCAAGAGTAAAACAATGTGGCAAGTCCTCAGCGAGAAAGGTAAACGCTCCATTGTACTGAATCTGCCTTACACCACTCCTCCCTATCCCATTAATGGAATTCTGGTGAACGGTTGGGATTCGCCACCGCGAAATTTCACATTTCCCGAAGACCTTACCGACAAGATCATGCAGCAATTCCCCGACTACCGGACCAACCTCAACATGTGGCTGTTCGACTATATGCCGGGGAAGTCAGAGGGGAACTTTGACAAACTAATCGATACTCTGATTCTCGGCTGCCAGCAAGGATCCTTATTAGCCCAGCAATTTCTGGAGGAAGAGCCGTGGGACGTGTTCATGGTCCACTTCCAGCAGACGGATTGGATCCAACATAAGCTCTGGGGCATGATCGAAGAAGGCGCGCGAAACGCTAACTCTAGCGATCCGCGAGTAGAGCGCGTCCGCGAGTGCTACAGACGATTCGACGAGCAAGTTGGTGTTTTGTTGGAGAAGGTTCGCCCGCATAATCCTTTCACGATTGTGCTTTCCGATCATGGTTTTGGGGATTACAAAGGTGAACTCTATCCCAACTACTATCTGAATCAGTGGGGCTATTACTACGAGTCACCGGCTGCCGAGAAAGACTCGGCGAAACCTCTGCGCGATTTCTTTCACAAGAACGCGATGCTTTCGCAAGTCTACCGTGGCATGGCGAATGTAAAACATCGACTGGATCGCGTTCTAGAGTTCAAGCGCTACAAGAACTTCGATTCGTGGGTGGACCTTGCGGGAAACACATTTGGCGGTCGAACTTTGCCGGTGGATTGGAGTCGCACAAAGGTTGCTACGGTGGGCGCGTACGAGTGCGCATTTCTCTACGTCAATATGATTGGCAGAGGACCAACGGGCATTGTTAGGCCGGAGGAGTACGAAGGCATCGTCCAAGATATCATCGCGAAGTTCACGGAAGTTAGACATCCCGTCACTGGGAAAAAGGTCTATAAGAAAGTCGCGCGTGGCACCGATGTCTACCCGACAAGCGGCAAAGACATACTTCTTCCTGATGTAATTCTATTGCCGGAAGAAGGCTATGGATTGTCATCGAAAATTTCGGACGCCTTACCTCAAGCCACCAGCGAAGGCGTGCACCGTCATAATGGTGTGGTTTTCCTGAAAGGAGAGGGCGTGAAGACAACGCTCCCGAAGTTCTCTCCCTTCCTGATCGATATGGCCCCTACCGTGTTGCACTCTCTTGGCCTTCCCGTTCCGACCGATATGGATGGTCGGGTTTTGGAGGAAATCTTCTTAGTTTCCCGAAAAATCCAATATGAAGAGGTTGATAACACGGTCTCGCACGAACCCGTGCAGTATCTGGAATCCGAAGCCGAAATGATTGAACAGCGTCTCAGGGATCTTGGCTACGTGGAGTAGCAAGTCCTGATTGAGACTCGCGTGAGACCTCAGTGTTGGAAGAAATTAAAAAACTCCTGAAGCACGGGTCCGTATACAGCCTGGGAAACATCCTAAACAAGGCTGTGGGCTTCCTGCTCATTCCTTTTTATACGCATTACCTGACGACCGCGGATTACGGCACTTTGGAACTGTTGGACTTAAGCGTCTCGCTGATAGGTTTGCTTTTGAACATGTGGATGAACGCTTCCCTCGTTCGCCACTACTACGAGTACGAAGATTCCAAGAACCGCAATGAGGCAGTCAGTACCGCGTTGATTGCTACCTCAGCGGCAGCCGCAGTTGTCTCTGTCTTCGGGCTAATATGGGCGCGTGATGTTTCGCGCCTAATTCTGAAGTCTCCCGAGTTCTTCCGCCTTGTACAGGTAATCGCATGCAATTTGTTCTTCACCTGCATCAACAGTGTATCGTTCAGCTATCTGCGTGCACGCCAGCGGTCTTCTTCGATCGTGACGATGAATACTGTGTCTCTGGTAGTTGGACTGGCTCTCAACATTTATCTCCTGGCGGTCATGAAGACCGGAGTCATCGGCATTCTCCTCGGCAGTCTGATATCAAACATCCTGGTGACGACCGTCTTGACCGTTCTCACCGTAAGCCAGGTCGGATTCCATTTTAACTTGATCAAATTCAGGGCGCTCGCTGCGTTTGGACTACCGCTGATTGTGACGAGCTTTTCTGCGTTCGAGCTGAACTTCGCAGACCGTTTTTTCCTGCAACACTACAGCAACCTAGCCACCGTGGGAGTGTACGCGCTAGGCTACAAATTCGGCTACATGTTGAGCTTCCTGCTGATTCAGCCGTTCATGATGATATGGGGCGCGAGAATGTATGAAGTTGCCAAGCGCGAAGACGCCGGCCCTGTCTTTTCCAGAATTGCCGGGTATTTCACTCTGCTGATGTGCGCGGTTGCTCTGGGCATGTCTCTTGTCATAAAAGAAGTCATTTCTGTGATTGCCCCACTCCAGTTTCATAACGCCTACAAAGTTGTTCCGGTGGTTGCACTATCTTATCTGTTCTACGGAATAGGCTATTACTTTCAAAGTGGCATCTATATCAGCAAGAAGACATACTATCTCGGTCTTATGGGAGCGATATGCGCCGTTGCGAACATTGGGTTGAATGTCTTGTTAATCCCACGCTTCGCCGCGATGGGGGCGGCTTGGGCCACGGCTTTAAGCTTCTTACTGATGGCAGTTCTCGCGTATGTCTTTTCACAACATGCCTATCACATCCCGTATATGTTGTCTAAGGTTCTAGTTCCACTCGGTGCTGCCATTGTTGCCTATTGTTTGTCTACTCTTATTAGCGCTGGTTCGGTGCCTGTGGCGATCCTGCTGAAAGGATTCGTTCTCGTCGGATTTGTACTTCTAATTCTGGTGTCTGGATATCTCGACAAGTCCGAGACCAGCCGGTTGCGGCAAGTCGCAGGAAGCGTGTGGGGAAGATTTGGCTGGGCGGAAAACGCTCAGGGAAGGACGATTGAGTAATGGCGTCCGCCCGGATCACGGCAATCGTCCCGACCTTCAATAGCGAACACTATATTAGGGACACCGTAGAAAGCGTGCTGACACAGACCTACCCCGTTCATGAGGTGATCGTTGTGGACGATGGTTCCACCGACGGTACGGAACAGGCCTTGGCTCGCTATGCGGGACGGATTCGATATATACGGCAAACAAATGCCGGTCCTCCTGTGGCGCGCAACACCGGCCTGGCGCGCGCAACGGGCGACTGGATCGCCTTGCTCGACTCTGATGATCTGTGGGTTCGAACCAAGACTGAGCGGCAAATGGACTATCTAGAAAACCATCCGGCTTGCGGATTGGTTTATACCGACATGAAGACATTCGATGACACCGGGATCATCGAGGAGAGTGTGAAGGTTTCCCGCAATCTAACGATGCCAAGCGGTCGAATCTTTCCACAAATGTTTGCCGAGACATTGTTTCAGACTAGTGCGGTTCTGATTCGAAAGTCGTGCCTTGATACTGTCGGTGGCTTCGACGAAACCCTACGGATGGGGGACGACTATGACCTCTTCCTACGTCTCGCCCGTAATTTCGAATTAGGCTATGTTGACGAACCGCTTGTGCTTTACCGGCAGCATTCAGCTCAAGGCACGAGGACATGGGGCAAGCAACTGCAACAAGGTGTACCGTGGGAATTTTTGGTGCTCAAGAAAATTGTGGATTTGTATCCTGAAATATTTGAAGAGCTAGGCAGTCACAGGGTTCGCCAGCGACTCTCCAAACCTTATGTAGCGCTGGCGTATGCCTGCTTTGCCGAAGGGGACCATGAGAATGCGCGTCGTCTTATGCGACAAGCGCTCCGGCAATGGCCGACTAACTTGGGATATCTGCGCTACTATGCAATGAGTTGTCTTTCGCCGCGAATGCTAGCGGGGTTAAGAGCCGTTTACAACAGAAGTCGTCCTGGCGATATTCCGCGAGGTGATGCTGGGAACGCATCGGCGCGTTGGCACTCGACGGGAAATTAGTAGCCACACTTCCCTTTCGACGCTGAATGATGTCCTTGCAGTTTTATGCTGCCAGGCAGTATCCCGCTCCTCGGACCGTCTTCAGATAGGTGGGCTTGGTCAAATTCGGTTCAATCTTTCGCCGGAGTCGCCGAACGCACGCGTCGACACATCGCGGGCTCCCAAATTGTGTGCCCCAGACTGCATCCAGAAGCTGGTCGCGGGAGAAGACCCTGGAGCGGTTGAAGCTAAGGTAATATATTAGACGGAATTCCAGACTTGTAACTTCGATCTCGCCTCCGCGAATCATAAACCTCATGGCTGAAGGGTCGATCTCGATGTCTCCGGTCTTAATCGAACCCGTCCCCGGCAAGAAAGAGGAAAAAGAGGAAAGGGTCCCAAGGGAAGATTCGTTTTGCCAGGGGAGTGTGCGCGCGAAACGACGGATCACCGCCTGCACGCGTGCCACAAGCTCGGGCGCGCTGTGGAGGCCCGTGATGTAGTCGTCGGCACCCAACTCTAGACCCTGTATCCGTTGCTCTTCCGAAGCGTGGACTGCAAGCAGAATCACCGGGGTTCTCGCCAGCGAGAAATTCGCCCGAATCTGGGTGCAGAGTTCTAGCCCGCGACCTTTCGATGCTAACGCATCGATCAAAATCGCCGCTGGACGAACCTGCGCAGCCTGCTGAATGACGTTCCTTTCAACGGAAAGCACGCGGACCGCAAAGTTTGCGGATTCCAAACAACGTTGTGCGACTCGCCCAACATCGGTTCCACCTTCTACAACGAAAACTAATCCCAAGATGGCTCCTTTCTTGCCCTTCTACTAAACTGGATGAGTCTGATTTACAAGGCACACTTACAGAATTAGCCAACCCTCAATTCATGTCACAAATAGAATTGTCTGATCTGCCAGTCTGGGAACGACGAGTGCGAACCAACGCGAGGCGGAGCTTAAATTATGTTATGTAGTGCTACGATGACAACAAGATAAACAAAATGTAAATTTGAACCGATCAAGGTCCCGTTTTTCCTCAGTTACTCAGACTTGCACACTTGAATCGAACGCAAGGGTAAAACGCTAGGCTGACTGGCCCATCTTGAGCATTTCCTCGGTCGCTGGTATATGTAAATGTTCAGCCACACCGTGTTCAAAACGAGGCAGGACCACATCGGCGACGGATTCAACCAGCGGCCGCACTTGTGTTTCGAGTCGCCGCACCAGATTAATCATGGGCTGGAATCGCCCTCGCGACAGGATCTCATGCAACCGATTCTCTGTCTTGTGTAAGCCCGTGTAATGGCGCAGCCTGGATTTCCAACTACCAGTGAGCCTAGGTTGATCCGGATCAAGCTCCCAAGGGTGGAAATAGACTACGACCGGCTGTCTGTCTTGGCGATGAGTTCTGCGGATTGCCCAGCGGGTGAATGGCATCGGCAGCAATCTTAAGTAACCGCCGCCACCAAATGGGATATTCATCTTCCCTATGCGCACGGTTGAGGGAGGAATCTCCCAGATGGCCTGGCCGGAGGGCAGGCGCATCCGATGACCCCAGCGCGGAGCTTCCGGCATTCCATAGAGATCGTGGTGAATCGGAAAGATGCTGGAATCGTACAGAAATCCCTCTTCCGCGAGGATTTCAAGCGCCCAAAGTGATTTGTTCGTGATTGAAAAAGTCGGGGCACGGAACCCCACTACGCGGACACCCGTCGCATTTTCGATTGCATCACGTGATCGCACCAAATCGGCGCGAAATTCCGACGGGCGCAGCGTATGAAGCGGACGATGAAAGTGGCTATGGCAGGCCAGTTCATGACCCGCATGAGCCAATTCGCGGATCAGCTTTGGTTCGCGCTCGGCAATCCAGCCCAAAATGAAAAAGGTGGCGCGACACTTACTTCGATCCAAAACATCCAGAGTAAGCTTCGTATTTTGCCGGATGCGCGAAGCAAAGGTTCCCCATCCCGCCCGACAGATTCGAGAAGCAAAAGCCTCAACGTGGTAATAGTCCTCTAAATCCACGCTGACGGCGTCTACAACGGCACCATCAACTCCGGCTGCGGAAGCCTGAAAGTCATCGTATTCGTGCCTGGGAACTTCTCTTTGCTCCATCGCGCCAGCCAAACAGGAAGACCCTAGGCTTGAGCGCGTAGCGGTTTCAGAGTTCATTGGGCGACACCTCTGGGATAAGTCTCGTATCCAATAACATCTTGGTCTGATTTAAGAGTGCAGCGACTCTAGCATTCCGCTGTTACAACCACGCCACCGTCAAATGAACAAATGGATATACTTTCCGCGTTTCTTACGCAGAAGCGTTCTGTAAATTCAGATTTGTTGGCCGCGATGACCGCCTTGATCACCGATTCGGAAAGAAGGGTGAGACAGCGACGATGAAATGGAGCAGCGAGGGAAAAACAGAAGGTGCGACGACGTTTGTATTAACAGTGCGTGAACGCCAGATCAAAAGATGACGACTGGGCTCGGACATCCAGGCTTGAAAATGCAGGAAAAGGGGCATCGGAAATCGATGCCAAGTTCACGTTAGCTGCCAGCGCCACAAGCACTTAGCGACAAGTGAGATTGCGAAGAACCATTGAGATTCTGCTAGATCTCTTATGCGGATGAAAAAATGGAGAAGCTTGACATCAGCACGCGGCTCCTCGAAAATGGCCGCTGCTAAAGGCATTTGGACGAACAATGATTTGGGCGTCTAGCTCTCAGAAGTCACCAATCCCTCTCGAAAGTATGGCTCGATAAATAGCAGTCGTATCAAGAGAGGACTCATTTGCGGCTGAGTGTATGAAAGTCGAGAACGTTTTTCAATTTGAATTGCCCGATTCTGATCCGTGCGGCACGTCAGCCGCCCGGGAAAAGTAATTCCGTTTGGTAGTTTGGAAGGTCTATGCGCGGGAAAAAGTCATTGAGTCCAGTTTTCTTGGTGCTGCTTCTCAACGTAGCAGTCGCGCAAAATCACGACCATGATAACGACCCTGCGAAAGCTCCGACAGGCGGCCAGACCGAAGTTGCAAAGAATGCGAACCGAGGGAGGACGGAGAATCCTCCGGCAACGTCCGGCAGCGCCGCGCCGAACGAGGGTCCTACCTCCGATCATACTTCCGATCTACCGGCGAACCAGCCTGAGGTTAGGGCTGCAACTCAACTCAACGATCGCGTTTCTACTTTCCCACCTGCGCTTGAAGATTTTCCACCTGACTCCAACGAAGAACTAGCTGTTCGGCCACGCGGCGCTCTTCCTGTCCTTTTGAATCCAAACTCTCCGAATCTCGACCGCTTGGTGAGGCGAGAAGATATCCAACCCACTCCAGAAGACTACATAATCGGCGAGGAAGACGTTTTAACCGTCACCGTTTGGAAAGAAAAGGATCTTTCCGGCACTGCGGTTGTTCGCCCGGACGGCAAAATTACTGTCCCGTTAGTGGGGGAGATCAATGTTGTCGGAATGAAACCGGCTCAACTGCAGAAACTGCTGGAGGAGAAATTCAGGCCGTTCATCACGATGGCGCAGGTTTCCGTTACTGTGAACCAGATCAACAGCCGCAAGATTTATCTGATCGGCCAAGTGGTGAGAGAGGGTACGGTACCGATCAATGGTTCGATGACTGTTCTGCAAGTTCTAGCCGGCGCGGGTGGACTGAGGGACTTCGCGAAACGAAAAAAAATCTACCTGCTTCGCAAACGTGGAGACCAGGAGATTCGATTTCCTTTTGATTACGATGCAGCGATTCGAGGCAGGAAGACAGAACAGAATATCCGAGTTGAACCCGGAGATACGATTGTCGTCCCTTAGGGGTGGCTTCCGTATCCTGCAATGCACCAGCAGAAAAGAAATATCGCGGACGAGTTGATCAAGAGATTCCTTCGAGGGACGAGAGGGTGGTTCGTGGGCGGACTGTTAACGGTAATGGCACTCGCGGTGTATTCCAAAGGCCAGGAGGGCGAGATCGATCTCCGGGGGCAAGTCGATTCCTCCGTTCCGTCGGCCGACGATGCACTCATGCCTTTGCCGCTAAGCCTTGATTCCAATCTGCCGCTACGAGTGGTGACTAGTCCGTTTCGGATCGGTCGTTTTTCGCTGCTTTCATTCAGCGGGTTTCAGGGGTACGACAGCAATCCGGGGCTGACATCGTCGGCGCAGGGCACGGAATTCACCTCTTTCAGTGGCCTGGTTGTGTATTCGCTGCGCGGCTCCAGGTGGAACCTGGATTTACAGTATCAGCCTTCGATTTTTGTGAGCCCGAAATCTACGTTCCAGAATTGGACCGGGAATGCGACCGACTTTCAAGCTCAGCGCCGCCTGAGCGCGAGTTGGAGCCTCAATATTTCCGAGCACTTCCGATACTCACCTAACTTGCAGAGCTCTATTCAGGGAAATTCATTGTCAGTGAATGAGGCGGGCGGGGTGGCGCTTTCGACACCATTTCTCTCGCAGAGCCGAAGTCTGTTGCTGAACACCATCAGTGGTTCGCTGCACCACCGCGTCAGCGAGCACTCCACCATGGAGTTTCACGCTGAGGACAGTTTCGTGCGGCTCTCGGGTTCGGTTACAGCCGGGCAGGCTACACAAATTCCGGTCGAAAATAGTGAGAGCGCAACTGCCGGCGTCGGTTTCAATCGAGTCCTTGGGCCGCGGGACTCTATCGAAGCAAAGTACGACTATCGTGCGCAATTTGCATCGGACAATGCATTGGGCATTGCCACATTTCATACAGCTAGCTTCGGATGGTCGCACACGCTCGCGCAGAGCCTGAGGCTTTCCGTCTCGGCTGGTCCCGGTTGGTCGAATCCTGGTACGAGATCCGGGCCGTGGCGAACGACCGCGCAGGGCTCTGTACAAGTGGCACGGGAGACGCGCAACGGAGGAGTCGCTTTTTCGTTTAACCGCAGCGATGTTTTCGCGGGAGTAATCGGGAACGGTTTCAATAATCATTACAACCTGCGCGTCGATAGAAAGCTTGGAACCCGTCTTAACCTGACTGCGACCGGTAGCTATCTCCAACAGCAATTTTTTGGTGCGCAGAATTTGTCGGGAGAAATGGCCTCATTTGAAGCAGCCTGGTCTACTACTCGAAATTTGTCCGTCTTCGGACAGTTTCGCTACCTGGAAACTCACGGAAGCGCCATCACTATTGCTCCACAGAAGGTAGTAACCGTAGGTTTCCGTTGGTCCTGGGTGCCGGAAAAGCCATGACGAAGGAACAGCTCTTGAGCTACGTACAAAACGCGTCTTGTTCGCGCGATCAGCGATATGGAATGCACAGAATATCTTTGCCTGGGCGCAGAATTTTGACAGGTCTGGTATGTCTGTTGGCATTGGCCGTCATCTCAGCTTGCAACCAAGTCACTCCCGCTCAAAAAGCGCAGCAGCAACTGGCGGCCGCACGGGAGGATGTAAAGCACGGAAAAACCCCGGAAGCCATTATCGAATACCGCCGGGCGCTTCAGGCCGATCCGTCGATGGCCGCTGCACACTACGAACTGGGACAGCTTTACATTAACGCCGGAGAGTATTTGAACGGGACGAGACAAATGACAGCCGCAGTTGAGCTCGACGGATCCAATTCCGAGGCGCGGCTGGCACTGGCGGACATTTTCCTTCTCGCGCGAAATTACGTCGACGCTAAGACGCAAGCCGACGAAGTATTGTCGCGCCATCCGGACGATCCCGCGGCCTTGCTGGTGCTCGCGAAAAGCCATGCGGGGCTGGGCCAAGGCGGTGAGGCCAGGGCTGACGCCCAAGAAGTCTTGAAGCTCCGACCCTCGAACGCAGATGCCTGGTTACTCCAAGCAGGATTACAGTTTCAAGCGAAGGACCTCGCAGCCAGCGAGCATAGCTTTCGCCAAGCGATCGAATACAACCCTTCCCAGGTAGCGGCGGTAGCGGCTTTTACGGTCTTGCTGCTACAGCAACATAGAGACGCAGAAGCGGAGAGCGTCATTCGAGAGTGTGTCTCCAAAAACCCCACGAGTGTCAGTGCGCACTACGTGTTGGCAGCATTCTTTTGGCAGGAAAAGCGCGTTCCCGAGGCTGAGTCTGCCTTCAAAACACTCGCGACGATTGGAGAAACTGATCCCCAGCAGCGTGCAGCGCTGGCTAACTTCTACGTATCCACCAAGAGATTTGATCTTGCGGAAAAGGAGTATTCCGAGATTCTTGCGAAGCATAAGGACGATTCGTTTAATCGCAGCGCATTGGCTTCTCTTTACTTAGCGACGGATCGGCAGACTGAAGCGGAGGGTTTGCTGAACCAAATCTTAGCTACGCAACCTGATTTTGTAGAGGCTCTGGTTCTGCGCGGCCAGTTGCGGATTCAGCAGACGCGCTATGACGAGGCAGTCGCAGACTTGCGACATGCCACTCGCGCCCAGCCAAGTCTCGCGCCTCCTCGTTACTACCTGGCGACAGCGCTTCTTCAAAAGGGTGAGATCAAGCTGGCTGAAGCCGAATTGCGCGGTGCGCTGGAGTTACAACAGGATTTCGGCGAAGCGAGGACGCTCTTAGCGGGCATTGAGTTAGATGCGGGGGAAGTAAAGGAGTCACTATCAGATCTGGACAAAGTGCTTGCGGCAAAACCGGGCACGATTGATCCCTATCTCATGCAATCAATGATTCTGGCACAACATGGCGAAGGAGCGCGCGCCGAGAAAGACCTGCTGCCACTGCTCAACGTGTTCACAGAACCATCGGCGCGCGCAGCTACTTATCGTGCCTTAGGGTGGGTGAGTCTTAATCAGAGGAAGTACGAACAAGCGCGCACGTTTTTGCGTCAAGCTGACAAGGCGCAGCCCTCCTCTCGCGAGACCTTCTACATGCTGGGACTTACGTACATCGATGAGAACAAAGTCGACGCTGCCCTTTCTCTGGTAAATACGCGTTTGCGAGAGAACCCCAAGTGGACTGAAGGTTACGCCGCGGCTGGAAGCCTGATGAATGTGGCCAAGCGATACGACCTCGCTGAAACATTTTTCCGGCGAGCAATCGCAATCGATCCGCAATCGGCGGCAGAATGGCAAGGCCTGGGCGAAGCGTTGTCGCGGGAAGGGAAATACGATGAAGCCTTGGATGCCTTCAAGAACACAGTCCAACGATCGCCGAAGTCCGTGTCAGCGTACATGCACGTGGGCCAACTGAGAGACCAGCGTGACGAATGGGACGATGCCGAGCAAGCGTACGGCAAGGTGCTGGAAATCGAACCCGAAAATGCGCTGGCGAAGAATAACCTGGCTTGGGACTATGCCGAGCACGGTGGGAACATCGACATCGCTCTGCGCTTAGCGCAGGAGGCCACTCAAGCCATGCCGGAGGATCCTGAGATATCCGACACTCTGGGCTGGATCTATCTTCGAAAAAACACTCCAGAAAATGCAATTCAGGTGTTGAAAGGAAGTGTTGCCAAAGGACCGAAGAATGCCGAGTACACCTATCACCTCGGACTGGCTTATTTTCGGGCGGGTAAAACGGCGGAAGCACGGCAATATTTGGAGTCGGCATTGACCTTGGAGCCGAATTCGTCTTATGCGGCGGATGCGAAGAAGATGTTGGTCTCGCTGAAAAACTAAACTAAATTCAAAGTTAACGCTCCCGTAATGAAAGACGCCTAGCATGGTGCAGCTTATAGACTCCGCTGCATGACACAGGTATAACGAAGATGAACAAAGAAACCGCCGGCGTTCGAATTTCCGGTCTTGAATTTTACTCTCTCCGCGACTACCGGAAGTTGCTTTGGAGCCGTAAGTGGCTGATCGTCTTTGTCACCTTAACTGTGGCATGTGTAGTGTCCTTCGCCGCCTATCGGGCTCCCAGTCTCTACGAGGCCAAGACCACGATCATGGTCGACCCGGGCAAAGTACCCGACAGCTACGTAAAATCAACGGCCACGATTGATGCCACCGAGCGATTATCGTTATTGCAAGAACAGATTCTATCCACAACACGCCTGAGCCAGGTCGTCGACGAGTTGCATCTTTACGAAGAATTGAAACAAACCTTGAGCCGCGCGGAAATTGTCACACGAATGAGGAAGGACGTGATCGTTAATGCTGCGGCTCTTGCCGCGCCAGGTAAAGATTTGCGGGCATTCGAGATCTCGTATACCTCTCATAGTCCGGCGGTGGCAGCTCGAGTTGCGGATCGCTTGGCGTCTCTGTTCATCGAACAAAACATGAAGGTAAGGGAGCAGCAGGTCTTGGGAACGGTCGATTTTTTTGATCACGAATTGGAAACGGCAAAACAGGATTTAGATCAGAAAGGTCAAAAACTAGCTCGACTAAAGGCCCAGTACTTCGCCGAGCTTCCAGAATCCCAGGCTTGGCACGCTCAGGCGCTCACCTCCTTGCAGATCGAGATGCGGTCGGAAATTGATGCGGTCGGTGCTGCACAGCAGCAGAAAGTATATTTGGAATCTATTTTGGCGGACACGCCCAGCATTTCGAATCTCGACAGCGGCTCGGGTGCCAGCGCCGAACTGGACGAACAGCTCGAGCGCTCAGAGCAGGAAATGGACCAGCTTCGCGCGCGATATGGTCCAAGTTATCCAGATGTTGTCGCCAAAGCGGCAGACATCGAACAACTGCAGAAACAGATTAAGCAGCAGAGCGCCACCGGCGCAACGGTCAAGCCTTTATCCAACACCAATCGCAAACATCATAATCCGGTGATTGAAAGTCAGATTGCTCAGATTGATAACGAGATTCAGGAACGCCGGGCCCGCCAGACAAAGCTGAAAGATCAGATTACATACCATGAGGCGGTCCTGGAAAAAGCTCCCGGAGCAGAACAGGAGCTTACGACTGCAACCAACGACTACAACTACGCTGCGGATCATTTCAAGCGTCTTGAGGATCACAAGTTTTCTGCAGATATGTCTTCAGATGTGGAGACGCGTCAGAAGGGGGAGCGTTTCATTGTTTTGGAACCAGCCCAAACTCCGGCGCATCCATCCTCGCCCAATCGGCCGTTGCTTGACGCCTTAGGGTTAGGTGCCGGATTCATCTTGGCGCTTGTGCTTGTGTTCATCCTCGAGGTTGTCGACCGAACTATCAAGACACAGCGTGAACTCGCTGAGCGGCTTAAGGCTCCAATTTTCGGGGAAATTCCATGGCGTGCAACCAAGCGGGAGCATCGATGGGACTGGGCTCTGTCGGCCCTTGCCTTCGCCGTGAATTCCGTTCTGGCATTTGCTTATAGCGGCCTGTTATTGAAGGCTTTGCGATGAGAAGGCGGTCGGGGGCTCAACGAGAAGAAAACAGATGAAAATGTCTCCCGAGTTACACAAAGAAGAACGAATTCCAGTAAACGTGGACAATCTACCTGTGCCTTCGCAGTTACATGATGAGGATGTGGTTGAGTTGAGCGCGCACGCCCAATACCCATTAATTATTGACTCCGAGCACAAAGACGTGGCTGAGAGCTTTAGCATTCTTAGGACTCGCCTGCTTAACGCTCGAGCGAAGTCCGGATTTTGCTCAGTTCTGGTTACTAGCGCGCAGAAGCAAGAGGGCAAGAGTCTGATCTGCATGAACCTGGCGGTAAGTCTGGCAAGCTTGGCGCGAGACCGGGTACTGTTGGTCGATGGTGACCTCCGAATGCAAGGCATCACGCGTCTCCTGAGCTTGCAAGGGAAATTAGGTTTGAGCGAGTTCTTGCAGGGGTGCGCTTCGTTCGATGCGTGTCTAAGATCTACAAGCTTACGTCATCTATCCATTGTTGCCGCCGGAGGCGCGAAAGAGGAGAGCCTCCCTACGATATTGGAGGGACCTCGATGGCTTGAATTTATTGAGCAGGCAAAGCGCGAATTTGGTCTCATTATTGTCGATTCGGTTCCGGTGTCGGCCCCCATCGCCGACTTTGAGTTGTTGCTCGCAAGTTGCGACGCAGCACTCCTGGTAGTTCAACTGCGAAAGACCAAGTGGGAGGCGCTAGAGCTTGTATCGAGCCGCATGAATGGCAAGTTGTTGGGATTGGTGGTCAACAATAGCGATCCACCTCTTGATTTCGACCATTACCCTTATTCCCGCGGAAAGTAGGAGACCACACGCGGGCCAGATTGGTCAATCGGAATTAGGCTCGCCGCCGGTGGCGGCGGTCCTCATTCTTAGCGCGGCAAACAGAAACTTATATCAATCACTCGTCGCTTGTCTCCGCGGACAAATAGGCTAAGCTCTATTTTTCGCGGGGAAAGTTCCCTCTTAGTGCAGTTGCAACATTTGTTTAATGGTGACTCGTGCAATCAATAATGAGTACTGCAGTTGCGATACGAACTTATGGAGATACAGATCCGAGCAAGTGGGACGAATATGTCCTCCGTCATCCGTTGGGATCGATGTTCCATTTGAGTGGGTGGAAGCGAGTCGTCGAAAAGTGTTTTGGATTCGAATCCCGATATCTTTTCGCCGAAGAACACGGACAAATTCGCGGCGTGCTGCCATTGTTCCTGGTACGGAACATCTTGCAGGGACGAAGCTTGATCTCGACTCCGTATGCCGTATATGGAGGTCCGTGCGCAGACGATCCAGAGGTGGAAAGTCTTCTGCGCGAAAGCGCGCGCCAGATGGCACAGTACGAGCAGGTTCAGTACCTGGAACTCCGAGAGCAGCGGCCTATCGCGGATGAAGGCTTTGTGACAAAAGAATTGTACGTCACTTTCGATTTGGAATTACCCGAATCTGCGGAGAAATTGCAAAGGATCTTTCCCAGAGATACTCGGTACATGATTCGGAAGGCGCAAAAGAACGGCATGCAGGCAATCGTGGACAATCAAGCGATTGATACCTTTTACGAAGTCTACTCTCGCAGTTTTCACAACTTAGGGACTCCGGTTTTTTCCAAACGTTTGTTTCAAATCCTTCTCGAGGAGTTCGGCGAACGATGCGAGATTACGACCGTCTGGCGAGAGGGAAAGGCCCTTGCTTCCGTGCTCAGCTTTCGATTCAAGGATTGGATACTGCCCTACTTCGGCGGCTCTCTGATCGAAGGACGACAGTATGCAGCTAACAACTTCATGTACTGGGAAGTAATGAAACGGGCGTTGGAAATGGGAATCCGTCATTTTGATTTCGGGCGCAGCAAGCTTGGGTCCGGTTCGTACACGTTCAAGACCCAATGGAACATGCGTGAGCGTCCACTCCCATATCAATTTGCATTGGTGCGGAGGAAAAGTCTGCCGAACTTCTCTCCCGCCAACCCAAAGTTCAAGTTAGCAATTTCACTTTGGAAGTCAATGCCGTTCGAATTGACCAAAGTAATCGGCCCGGCAGTAGTGCACCTATTTCCTTAGACGGTTGCCGCAATCGCGCGGGAATAATTAGACAGTCATGCGAATCCTCTTCATTGCCCACCGCGTTCCCTATCCGCCAAATAAGGGCGACAAGCTGCGTGCTTTTTGGGAATTGCGCGAACTTTCGCGACAGCACACGGTGGATTTATTTTGCTTCTACGATGACCCCGAGGACAAGAAGCACGTTAAGGAGTTGAGTCAGTACTGCAATTCTTACTACCTGGAGGAACTTTCCTTTTTCCGCAGCCGCGTGCAATCTTTCAGTGCGTTGTTGCGGGGGCAACCTTTTACGATTGCGTTTTTCCGTTCGCCTCGCATGTCGAGGCAAATTGATTCGGCTTTGCGTTCCGGACTCTACGATAGGATCGTGGTGTTCAGTTCGTCGATGGCGAAGTACGCAGAAGCCGCCGGGAACATTCCCCGAATACTCGATCTGGTCGACGTAGATTCCGACAAGTGGCTGCAATACGCAAAGAACAGTTCATGGCCGTGGTCTTGGTTGTGGCGCCGAGAAGCTAATCTTTTGGGAATGTACGAATCGTCCCTGGTGCGAGATTTTTCAACCACAGTGGTCTGCACCGCCGCAGAGGCGAAGCTGCTTAGAGCGAAGGCGCCCACCGGCCGGATCGAGGTGCTTCAGAACTTTCTCGATGCGCATGCGTACAACCCCGCTCGGGGCACCATTCCGGATTCCATTCAAGCCTGGCAGCCCTATCTCGTTTTTTCCGGATCCATGGATTACCGTCCGAACATCGATGCGGTGAAATTCTTTTGCAAGGATGTGTTTCCCCTGATTCGGCGCGAAGTACCAGAGGCCCGCCTCGTAATCGCGGGCAGAAATCCGCACCGCTCGGTTCTGGCTCTGCAGGCAGACTCTGCCGTGCTTGTGACGGGCAGTGTGTCCGATATGAGGCCCTACTTGTGGGGAGCTGCGGCAGCGATCGCACCGATGCGAATTGCGCGCGGCGTTCAGAACAAGATTCTTGAGGCCCTCGCCAGCGGTATCCCTGTAGTTAGCAGTAGTACAGCTGCGGCAGCGCTGCCGCAGGCTCTCAGTAATCTGCTAACGGTGGCTGATACTCCCCAAGCAATTGCGGCGG
Organism: Acidobacteriota bacterium; assembly: GCA_013289765.1. Taxonomy (GTDB): domain Bacteria; phylum Acidobacteriota; class Terriglobia; order Terriglobales; family Acidobacteriaceae; genus Sulfotelmatobacter. The sequence goes on along the minus strand of JABCZI010000007.1, from coordinate 48,779 downwards.
CGACGATCAGGTTATTGAGAAACAGATCCGACACTACATCGCAAGAGCTCCGCACAACGTTAAAAACTTATATCGATCACTTAGACCTCCGTTCACAACTGCACCGGATCGTAGCTGATCCGACCGAAAGCGCAGAAAAGAAGCAAGAGATACAACAGATCAGATAGGCACACGTTATTGCATCTTGTCTGATGGGTGGTCCACCTACGGAGTACTTCGGAAACGAGTAGGCAGGAGAGTTGTTAAGTGAACTGGTCTCAGAAATCAGTGACGTCGGGGAACCACCGAGCGGCGAAACCAATCCGTGTGATGCACGTTGTACGAACGTTGGCAACCGGTGGTACGGAAATGGTTGTGCGCAGGCTCATCTGTGCCTTGGATCCAACTCGGTTCCAGCAGAGTGTATGCACATTGGTGGCGGCTCCTGTCTCGCAACCGCCGCACACTATTTGTCTCGAACGCTCGGCGGAAAAGGCAGCGTTCTTGGTTCCGCAACTGACGAGATTGTTTCGCCGCGAGCGCCCGGACATCATTCATTCCAGGAATTGGGCGACCATCGAAGCTACTCTAGCTGCAAAACTTGCAGGAATCCGCGCCATCGTGCATAGCGAGCATGGCCGCGATCTCCAAACCATGGGACCTCAGCCCCGGCGAAGGCGTATATTCCGAAGAATTTCCTACGCCTGTGCTGACCGAGTCTTCTGCGTTTCCGAAGAATTGCGGGAATTCTACTGCGAGCAACTCGGGATGAAACCCGACTTTTTTGACGTCATTCCAAACGGGGTGGATGTCAGACAATTCTCTCCGAATCCGCGGATGCGCTCCCAGGTCCGAGCGAAGCTGGCAGCCGGCCCTCACACGATGGTAGTCGGAACGGTGGGACGCCTCGATCCGGTTAAAGACCACATTACGCTCTTGCGCGCTGCCGAGGTGGCTCTCAGGAAGGGCGTGGATTTGAAGCTTGTGATTGTTGGCGAGGGCCCACAACGAGCCGCTTTGGAGAATCAATTGTCGCGCACACCTCATTTAGCGCGCAGGACAGTATTTACCGGCGAATCGAAGAATGTGGCCGATTGGCTCAACAGCTTTGACCTTTTCGTACTGCCCTCCGTATCAGAAGGGATGTCGAACACTCTGCTCGAGGCCATGGCTGTCGGAATTACACCAATCGCCACAGCGGTTGGTGGAAACCGGGAAGTTGTGGAACATGAGCTTTCGGGATTGCTGGTCCCATCAGGGGATGCGAAGCAGATTTCTGAGTTTATCGTGCAGCTCGCAGCCTCACCCGAATGGCTAGAATCGCTTGGAAAAAGGGCCCGCGAGCGTATCGTAACGCAATTCAGCATTGAGCGAATGGTGAACCGCTACAGCGAGATGTACAGCGGTCTGATGGATTCAGAGCGGGCGCATTCGTCGGCCCACAGCAGCGTAAAGCGAGATAGTTATGTGCGGGATCTGCGGAATTATTGATTTTAACGGTGCACCTGTGCGCCGCCAATCCATCGAAAAGATGGCCGATTCGCTCTGGCACCGCGGTCCTGATGACGCGGGCTATCACTTCGAGCCCGCCGTGGAATGGTTCAGGAGCGATTTGCTGGAACGGGCGCACGAGTTGATGTTTGAATCCAATGAGTGGCTCAACGTGCCGTACTTGCGCCTCCTCTGGAATCGTCACCACAATAAAATCCAGGACCATTCAGCCATTCTGTGGGGGAGTGTGTATGTTCAGGCAATGGCAAGGACTTTCCGGCACCAACCTGAAGCTTCGAGCGACCGTAACAATGCATTTACAAAGGCGTAACACGCGAGTGTTAGCTTGAGTAGCCCATGGCGATTTACGGCATAGCAACAACTAACGACGGGATGCCCGTGACCGGGCGCGACCTGGAGGCCATGCGCTCTTGCCTTGCTCCGCACAAGGCTCCGGCAGACAGTCTAGTTTTGCCACACGTGGGCGTCGGCTCCGTTGCGGTTGCGCCTTCGGCCGCATTCAGCTCGTACGAACATTTGCTCGTGGCTTGCGACTCAGACCTTTACAGCCCGGTGATTTCGAATGAAACGAGTGCTGCGGAAGCAATTGCTCGCCTTTATCTATCGGAAGGCCCCTTGTTTCTGCATAAGCTCAGTGGGGCGTTTGCGCTCGCCATTTGGGATGTCAAAACCGGGACCTTGATGTTGGCCGTAGATCGCTTTGGAATCAAGCGCATCTGTTACGCGAAAACCGATTCGGAAATCATATTCGCTACCCGTCCGAGCGCTATCTTCGCTAGCAACAGGGTGCAGAAGAATGTTGATTTGTCAGCCATCACGGAATACCTGGTCTACAACGTGGTTCCGATCCCCAGGACAGCTTTTGCAGGCATTGCCCGCGTTGCGCCCGGAGAATATGTTCTGTGGACGGAAAAAGGCGCAAGCAAGACGCGCTATTGGGATATGCGGTATCCGGAGGACGATCGCCGATCGAACCATGCATTGTCCGAAGAACTCCTTTCTCGAATGGAGGCGGCTGTAAGGGTCACTTCTGCTGACTTGAATCTTTCGACCACTGGTTGTTTTCTGAGCGGCGGCACTGATAGCAGTTCCATCCTCGGTCTTCTGACGCGTCTCTACTCAGCGCCGGTGAATGCGTTTTCGATTGGATTTTCCGAGGACCGGTTCAACGAGCTGCAGTATGCTCACCTGGCAGCGAAGCATTTCCAAGCGCAGCACTTCGAAGACAAACTGGGACCAGTTGAAGCCCGAAATTCAGTCGATAAAATTGTCTCTACCTACGATGAGCCCTTTGGAAACTCCTCGGCAATTCCTACTTACTGGTGCGCAAAACTCGCCCGCGAACGCGGGATGGAAGTGTTGCTGGCTGGAGACGGAGGAGACGAATTGTTTGGCGGGAACGAGCGATATCGAGAGGAGCAGATTTTCGATTTTTACCAACGGATCCCGAACTCCGCTCGCCGATGGCTGATCGAGCCAGCCGTATTCGGGAGTTCATTGACCGTCGGCCCGTTTGGCAAGGCCAAAAATTATATTCGCCGCTGCAACACCGGTAATCCCGATCGCTATTTTCGTTGGCGCCTGCTGCGAAGGTTCTCGCCGGACTTGGTGTTGGGCAGTGACATGCCGTTCCGCAACGGTCATTCTGATCTGTTAACCACTGCGCGTCTGCACTATGGGTCCGCGCCTGCGAAGACAGAACTGAATCGGCTTTTATACGTGGACGTCAAAATGACGCTCGGCGACGACGACCTCCCCAAAGTCACCCAAACCGCCGAAATGGCCGGCATTCGCGTCCGCTTTCCATACCTTGATCACGAACTCGCCGAGTTTAGTGGAAGATTACCGGCGGCCCTGAAAGTGCGTCTTCTGGAAAAGCGCTATCTCTTCAAACGCGCCACTCGCAATCTGCTGCCCGAGGCGATCCTAAAGAAAAAGAAGCATGGCTTCGGTCTGCCGATTGGGTTCTGGCTGAAGAGCGATCCTCATTGGCACGCTTGGGCGAAAGAGGTTCTGTACGATCCCAGAACTTATCAGCGCGGATATTTCCGCCGGGAATTCGTGGAACAATTATTTTCCGACATGCAGCAGGATGAGACTCCATATTTTGGAGACTTGTTGTGGGTGTTTCTTGTGCTTGAACTGTGGCACCGTCAGCATGTTGAGGTGGCAGCATGCTGCACGTAGAGCGATATCGGACATGGCAGGAAGTCCGAGATCTGCGATTGCGATGGAACGGCCTGCTCTCGCGCAGTTCGAGCGACACAGTGTTTCTCACATGGCAGTGGTGCGAGGCGTGGTGGAGGAACTACGGCACTGGGCGTGAGATTTTTGTCCTGGCCGCATGGGATAAAGAGGAATTAGTAGGGATTGCTCCGATTTATCGGGAGCCGGTTCGCCTCTATGGCATAACTTGGAAGCGGCTCCGCCTCATCGGTGACGGTTCTCACGATTCGGATTACCTGGATTGCTTTGCGCTGCACGGTCGCGAAGCCGAATCGATTGCGGCGTTTGCCGATTATCTTGGGAATGATCGCGAATCCTGGGACTGGATGGAGATGAATGGCCCGCGGCAAAAGTCGAGCTGCCTTGCGGCTTTAGTCGAGTATGCCCGCGAAAAGAAATGGAAGTTCAGCACTGTACCGATTCCTTGTGCCACCCTGGGTCTGCCAGATAGTTGGGACAATTACCTTAGTATTCTCGAGCCAAGATTCAGGACGAAGGTTCGATCGTCACTCGCGCTTTTGAGCAAGTCCGTAAAAGTTAACCCCACGCGATGCAGTTCCGAGCGTGAGCTTGAAGAGTGGCTCCCATTATTGTTTGATTTGCACACGCGAAGGTGGGCTGGCGAAGATCTGCCCGGGGTGTTTCGCGATCCCGCAAAGCGCAATTTCTATCATGACATCTCCCGTGCCTCGTTGGAACAAGGCTGGTTGGCGTTTCATCGGCTGGATTGGGGAGAGCGCCCACTCGCACTGCAATACGGATTGATTTACAACAACTCCTTTCACCTCCTTCAAGAAGGTTACGATCCTGACTTTTCGACAATACGACCCGGAGTTGCTCTCCGAGCTTGGCTGATGCGGCATTGGATTGAGGCTGAATTGAGCGAGTATGACTTTCTGGCCGGCGCAGCAACTTACAAACTCGATTGGGGCGCTACTGCAGTATCGAGCACTCGCCTGCTGATGTCTGCTAGTTCGAGTGGTCAAGCCGTGGCGCTGAGCCTCCCACAATTACGCACTCAGTTGCGGGAAAGGTTCGCGAAGGCTACCCCCGAGCCCGTGCTTACTTGGCGAAAACAGATTCTGATGAAGGCAGCAAGAAAAAAACAATCGACGCAGGCTTCCGAATGCGTAGCTGAGCACCCTTCGCGCTTCCGCCGGATTGCACGCCAAGTCGCCGCTTCCGCCTATTCGTCTTCGCTCGCAGAGGCGGGAAGGACAATTGCGACGAAATATACATGGAGTCCTGTCCGTCGAAGGTCGCCGCTCCCATTTCGCCGCCGCGAGCAGCCGGTGCTACACATTTTCCAGTATCACCGTGTGAATAATGATCGCGATCCTTTCTTGGGAGGTCTCGACATTGAGTCATTCCGCGCTCAGATGGAATACGTTGCAAAAAACTTCCAGATCGTCACCATGGATCAGGTCGCCCAAGGTGCAGTTTACGATCAACATCAATATTGCATCGCGATTACCTTTGATGATGGATACCGGGATAATTTTGTTTGTGCGTTCCCGATCCTAAAGAAATTGGGCATTCCGGCCACGATATTCCTCGCCACTGAATACATGGATTCCGGTCAGTTACCTTGGTACGACCAGGTAAGACTCGCATTCAAGCTGACGACGCGTGCGCATTTTTACGTGGATCGTTGTGGCCCGGGAGGCGGCTTGAAAGGTCATTCCGAGCGGTTGGCATTGATGGAGCGCACTCTACGCTGGCTGCGGGAAATGCCCGACGCGAACCGGAAGTCGGCGCTCGATCAAGTGTTCTGCGAACTCGGAGTTGATTCCGATTTGAATCTTCCGAATCTTATGCTGCGCTGGGAAGATGTTCGGCTAATGAGCAAACATGGCGTCAGCTTTGGAGCTCATACCATTACTCATCCTGTGCTTTCGCAGATTCCTGCCTCCGCGCTCAGACCCGAAATCGAGGGTTCGAAGCGAACGATCGAAAAGCGCCTTCAGCAACCTGTTGCGCACTTCGCCTATCCGTTCGGACAAGCTGGGGACTTTAACAGCGAGGCAACACATGCGGTTCAGGACGCCGGTTTCAAAACCGCTGTGACCACTATCTGGGGTCTCAACGAACCGGGAGATGATCCGTTGCTTCTCAAGCGCTTCACTCCCTGGGAAACCAACCTGGCTGAATTCAGACTGAAGCTGGATTGGTTTCGCTTCCGCCAACCGCAGAAAGTACGTGATGATAGCCGAAGGAAAGCTGCCTCACCCACTTTGACGCAGGAGGCGCGCGTTTGATGGCGACCCTGTCTGCAGTGAAAGTGCAGGTGCCCGCTGGGTCTGCGAACGGTTCGGCTGCGCCACTGGCGCCGCCGCCGGTGATTATCCTCAATATGTTTTATTCCGGACTCGGAATTGCACGGGATATGGCGGGCAAGGGAGTTCGGGTCGTAGGACTCTCCTCAGATCGCAAGATCTACGGGAATTTTACACGTTTGTGCGAAGTGCGCTGGGCGCCGAACTCGCAAGAAGAACCCGGCGACTTAGCGGCGATGTTGCTGAAGTTATCTTCGGAACTGGGCGGCGCGGTGATTTTTCCTACCCGCGACGCAGATGTGTTGCTGCTTGATCGATTTCGTGATGTCTTGTCGCCGCATTACCGGCTGGCAATTCCGCCGAGCGACTGTTTGTTGCGGGTGATGAATAAGCACGCATTGGCTGTTGCTGCGCTAGGCGCGGGAATTCCGGTTCCGCGCACCGCGCTGGTTTCTTCGCGAGCCGATCTCGATCGAGTTGAGAGCGAGGTGGGCTTTCCCTGCGTTCTTAAGCCGGTCGTTGCAGCGGACTGGCGCGGAACCGAGAACTGGGAAAAAGTCGGTGCGCGCAAAGCGATTCGGGTCAATGACAGGGACGAACTGAAACGCGAGTACGAGGTGCTGTCAGAGATTGATGGCGAAGTATTGGTGCAGCAGTGGATTTCGGGCTCTTCGGACGAGATTGTCATCCTGGGAGGACATGTTCGGAAGGGGGGTGAACTGCTCGACTATTTCACCGCCCGCAAATTGGTGCAGTCGCCGGATGATTGCGGCACCGGGTGCCTGGTCGCAAGCGAACCGATCCCCGAAATTATTGAGCTCAGTAAACGTTTGTGCCGGGCGCTCGAATACCAGGGTATGGCGGAGATTGAGTACAAGTACGATCGCGAATCCCGCGAGTTCCGCCTGATTGAGATCAATACTCGCCATTGGGATTGGCACCGCCTGGGAAGCGCCAGCGGGATTAATCTTTCCTGGACCGCATACTGTGACTGGACCGGACATTCACTCGATTCTCAGGCGAAGCCGGTCGCGCGTGCGAAATGGATTGCCGAAGACGCTCTCCTTATTTATATGCTGCGTGGGCTATACCGACGTAGGCTTCGTGTTGGCGATGTTTGGAAAAAGCTCTCCGGCCGCCGAGTGTACGGCATCTCGGATTGGAACGACCCTTGGCCGGGGTTCCGCTACGGCTTAAGAGAATTCCTGCCTAACCTCGCGAAGTCATTCCTGCGAATCACTCCGGGAGGGTTGTCATGATTCGGCTACTGCAACTGCTAGCAAGGGGTGTGATTTTCGCAGTTGCTCTATCCTGCGCGAGCGCTTGTCTGTGCCTTGCTGTTGCCGCTCAGTCGGATCGCGTTTGGGAAATCGAAACGATTAATGGCGGCAGCTCGGCTGATGTGGGTGGATATGCCGCCCTGGCGATTGATGCTACTGGAAGCTTTCACGTGGCTTATTACGATTATTCCCACCACGCGTTGCTGTATTCCTTCCGTGCGAAGGGCGAGAGTAAATGGTATACCACCCAAGTGGAAGGCAAGTCCGCAGGCACCTACGTCTCTTTGGCCGTTGACTCCGCCGGCGAACCCCACCTTGCCTATAATTCGCTGTTCGAAGATGGCTTGCACTACGCCACATGGAACGGACACAAATGGAATCGTCAGATCATCGATCCGGAACATACTAATTACTACACGTCAATCCGACTTGATAAGGATGATCACCCGAGAATCAGTTATTACCTTTACCACGCGCCCGATAAGAGTTATCTGTTGCATCTCAAGTTTGCGTCCTTTGACGGCCATCAGTGGACGATTGAGACGGTTGACAAACGAATAGAAACCGGCAAGTTTAATTCCGTCGCACTCGACGCCCAGGGTCATCCACACATCGCTTATTCCCACGTTGCGTGGGGGGATCTGCTTTATGCCGCGTGGGACGGTTCCCGCTGGAACTTTGGCGATGTCGATTCACGGCGCACGCACAACGACTATGTGGGCATCGGGAACAGCATCGCCCTCGACGGTTCCGACAATCCTCACATCGCATACTTCGATTCCACAAAAAACTTCGTGAAGTACGCATGGCGGCAGGATGGGCGCTGGAAAACTGAGGTCGTGGAAGAACTCGCGGGTCGAGGCGAAGTGGATCACGTTTCGGTGCAGGTGGATCGGCAGAATCGGGTGCACGTCGCCTACTATGACGGTGGCCGTGGAGTGCTCAAGTATGGTGTGCGGGATGACAAGGTCTGGCACACTCAGGTCGTAGACAATGACGGTAACGTCGGCAAGTATCCATCCTTATGTCTCGACACCGACGAACAGCCCTATATCGCCTACTATGCTCTCGACGACGGCTCGTTGAGGATCGCGCACTTGAGAACCACCGCGGTCGCGGAGAGAAAATGACTGCCGGCGCTTCTACATCCAGTGAGAGAGTTTGTATTGTAGCTCCCATGTCCCCGCCCTATGGTGGCATGAGCTTGCAGGCCGAGACGCTGGTCGCGCGCCTGAAACAGGAGGGTGTCTCCGTCCGGGTGATTCCTGTGAATCCGGATGAGCCGGGAATTTTGTCATGGGCGCGAGACGTACCAGGGCTGCGGACGGTAATCCGGGAACTGCAGTTTCTGACCCTAATAATAAGGATAGTCCCAAAGTGCGAGATCGTTCATCATTTTTCGGCTTCCGGACTATATTTCTTCGCATATTCCGGCCCTTTGCTGCTCATCTGCCCGTGGTTGAAAAAAAGAATGATCCTCAATTACAGAGGGGGGAACGCGGCCGAGTTTCTTAGAAGTTGGGCTTGGTTCGCGGCGCCACTGATGCGAAGGGCAACATCGATCTGCGTGCCCTCGGAGTTCCTGCAGCAAATATTTGGCGAATATAAGCTCGCCTCGACGTTATTGCCGAACATCGCGCAGACGGAGATGTTCTCCTGGAAAAAACGCGAGCGTTTCGCTTTTTCCCTGCTGGTGACGCGCCACTTGGATCCTATGTACAACATCGAGTGCCTGCTGCGGGCGTTCCGGATTATCAAAGCGCGTTTTCCGGAAGCAAAGCTAAGTGTGGCCGGAGATGGAAGCGAGGCAAAGCGCCTTCAGGAACTCGTCGCGAAGTGGAAACTTGCTGGAGTTAAATTCCTGGGGCGGGTCGCCCATCGCGAACTCCCAGCATTATACGCATCGCACGACATTTACGTAAATTCGTCGAACGTCGACAATTTTCCGGGAGCACTGGTGGAGGCCGCTTCTTGTGGCTTACCGATTGTAACCACGGGCGCCGGCGGCATTCCGTCGATGATTAAGCATCGCGAGAGTGGCATTGTAGTTGGGCTGAACGACGACAAGGCGCTGGCAGCGGGTGTAATCGAGATTATTGAGCATCCGGAATTCGGGCGCAGCCTTGCGCGGCAAGCCCGTACCTGGGCGGAACAGTTTTCGTGGAAGGAAGTTTTGCCGAGGTTGTTGGCATGTTATGGGAGTCCCAGCGGGGCTATTGAACCCAGCATTCCGGAGGCTGAAGCCTTGATTCAGTAAGGCTGGAGATCGTGATGGCAGGATTCTACGAAAGGGCATACGTTTCACTGATTCGGCGCGCAGTTTTCCCGCTGCACGAGCGATTGAAGGGCCACTCCACCACGCGCATGCTTCGCGAGATGGAAAACGACCAATGGATGGATGTGGCGCAGTTGCGGCAACTTCAAAATCAAAGGCTGCGACAGCTCTTGAAGCACGCATTTACAACGGTTAAATATTATCGGGAACTGGTGCGCGACCTTGGCTTGTCCGCCAATGATTTTCAGAGCGAAGCTGATCTTGAGAAGCTGCCTCTCCTGGATAAGAAGATCATTCGCAGCAACATCGATAATCTGAAAAGTTCGGATGCTAAAGGTATCCAGCCTTTTTCGACCGGTGGATCCACCGGAGTGCCGCTAACTTTCTATCTTGGCCCGACGCGCATCAGCAGCGATGTGGCGGCACGTTGCCGCGCGGAAGGCTGGTGGGGATCGAGGATCGGTGACCGCGAGTATGTGCTTTGGGGGTCGCCGCTGGAACTTACCAAGCAAGATCGATTCCGCGAAATGCGCGATTGGGTTCTACGCACCCGACTCATGTCAGCCTTTGAAGTGAATCCGGGCACGATGGACCGCTATTTGGATGAGATGAAGCGCACCGGGTGCCGGCGGATTTTTGGATATCCAAGCTCGATCGCTCTCCTGTGCGAACACGCCCACCGTCAAGGCAGAGACCTTTCCAGGCTGGGAGTGCGAACGGTGTTCGTTACCGCAGAATATTTGTGGGACCACTGGCGGCAAGTCATTGCTCAAACCTTCGGGTGCCCGGTCGTCAATGGCTATGGAGGCCGCGATAGCGGCTTCGTGGCTCACGAATGTCCTCACGGAGGAATGCACATTACCGCCGATCGCATGATCGTGGAGATTGTTGGAGACAAGGGTCAGCGTGTGTGTCCCGGAGAGTTGGGTGAAATCGTCGTCACTCACTTCGATACACCAGAAATGCCATTTATTCGTTACCGCACCGGCGACATGGGCGCCTTGAGCTCCGAACTTTGCCGTTGTGGGCGTACGCTGCCGTTGCTGGAAAGAATTGAAGGAAGGAAATCAGACTTCATCGTGGCGCCGGATGGCCGCCTGATGCATGGGCTTTCCCTTATTTACGTGCTGCGGAAGATTGCCGGCATTGAACAATTTCGCATCACGCAAAAAGCGGTTGACGACTTTCAGCTGGAACTGGTGACCGGCAGCGACTTTGCACGAAGCAGTGAAGCGATTATTCGCAGCGAGTTTGAGCAGCGATTGCGCGCGGCGGTTAACGTACGTATTCAATATTCGTCAACGATGCCGGCAAGCAAGAATGGCAAGTTTCGTTATGTGATTTCCGAAGTGGCCGAACAACACACTGAAATTGCGCGAGTCAATTGAACCGGCGCTACTCTGCTGAGCCCAGGATATTTTTCGAATGTGCGGAATTTCAGGAATTTGGAACTACAAAACGGGAAGTGCGGCGAATCGCGAGCGCCTGACCCACATCACGCGCCTCATCGCGCATCGTGGGCCTGACGGCGAAGGTTTTTATTGGGGGCCAGGCCCGGGGCTCGGACACCGGCGGCTCAGCATTATCGATCTCGAGGGCGGCCATCAGCCGATGTGTAATGAAGATGGCACGATCTGGATCGTGTTTAACGGCGAGATTTACAACTTTCCCCAACTTCGCCACGAACTCGAACAGCGCGGACACATACTTCGTACAAAATCTGATACAGAGGCGATTGTTCACCTGTATGAAGATTATGGTGAGGATTGCTTTGAAAAATTGCGTGGAATGTTTGCCCTTGCCATATGGGATCAACGCAAACAGCAATTGGTGCTGGCACGGGATCGAATCGGCATCAAGCCGCTCTTTTACGGCTTGGGAAAAGATGGCATCGCTTTCGGGTCGGAACTGAAATGCGTCCGCGAGTCGGGTCAGATAGCGCTTGATGTAGATCCGACAGCTATTGCCGATCTGTTCACCTATTTCTACATTCCTGGACCAAAGACAATTTACCAGAACGCATACTCGCTTGAACCGGGCCATTGCCTTGTCGTCGGCAAGAACGGAGTGCGCAAACAAAAGTACTGGGATCTCACCGGGCACACTCTCGACTTGCGCACCGAGAAGGAATACGAGGAGCAGCTACTCGATCTTTTGCGCGACAGCGTGCAATGCCACTTACTGAGCGATGTTCCGCTCGGAGCTTTTCTAAGCGGGGGTGTCGATTCTGCGACGGTCGTCGCTCTGATGAGCGAAAGGCTAAAGGATCCTGTCTTCACCTGTTCGATCGGCTTCGATGAGCAGGAATACAACGAATTACCGGAGGCGCTGTCCGTTGCTCGCTTGTTCAAGACGGATCACAGGCAGCAAGTGGTTACTCCAGAGCCAGCCAAGATTCTTGAGCAGTTAGTGCATTATTACGACCAGCCCTTTCCGGACCATTCGGCGATTCCTACCTATTATGTGTCGCAGTTGGCACGTCAGAAAGTAAAAGTAGTTCTGTCGGGAGACGGTGGGGACGAGAATTTCGGCGGGTATAGCCGCTACGTGCGCATGCAGAAGCTGGAAAATATTCGGCGTCGCATTCCGGAGTTGGCGCGGGGCCCCCTGTTATCACCGTTCCAAAAGGCAAGTGGCGACCGGCAGCATAATTCCCTGCCCGCGCGCCTGCAGCGGGTGATGCATCAGTTGTCGATTGGATCCCGCGAGGCCTATCTGCACGGGATGACGATTACGGATGGGGCGATGCGCTCGCGCCTGTTCTCCTCCGATCTTAAACACGAACTTGCGGGATACGATCCGTTGGATCTATTTCGCGAGATTTACGACCGAGCTCCGGCCAGCGACCCGCTGGCGAAAATCTTCTATTTAGACTTGAAAACAAATTTGGTGGACGACATCCTGACCAAGGTCGATCGCGCCAGCATGGCTAACTCTCTCGAAGTTCGCGTGCCGCTTCTTGATCACCGCGTGGTTGAGTTTGCCTACTCGCTTCCACTTCACATGAAACTTCGCGGAGATCAGCGCAAATATCTATTGCGCAAAGTGCTTGGAACTTTTCTTCCTCCCAATCATTTGGCCCGAAAGAAAAAGGGATTCCGCGTACCCCTCGTGCCTTGGATGCGGGGAGGATTGCGCAACTGGACTGAGGAAATATTGACGAGTAAGTCGGGCGCGAGCCAATTCCTCAATGCTCGCGGAGTGCAGCAAATGTGGGACGGTTTTTCGCGCGGCCAGTCCCATTACGCTGACATCCTCTCGATCACTCTCAGTTTCTTGCTTTCCGCACCGGAATGGACGCAGGCTGCCGGCGTGCCGCTACAGCAAGTGGAGACGTCTCTCCCTTAAGAAAAGCGAATCGGGATTCTGAAATCCCCTCGGCTCGCAAAGGTAGTACATGCCATGAGCTGGCAGTTTCGTGATCCGGCACATGGGATTCGCCTTGCCGGTATCGTACTTGTGGGATGTTGCGCTATTCGGTGCTTACCCTTAGGTTCTTTATGCGCATGCAATAGACCCCCAACAACGATTCCTAAGATTGCTTCCCCCAACCGTTAGCTGCCGGCGGTAAGCAATCTGTCTCCGCACGATGGAGGGCAGAATGAAGTTCGCACGCATTTCTCTGGTTTGCCGGTTAGTCGCACTTTTAATAATCGTATTCGCCTCGACGTGGTTGGTCGCACAGCTTCCGGCCCAGCTTACAGTCCAGGAAGCGCTTTATCCGGGCGCTTCAACCAGCGGCATTGATCGGGCGCAAGATCCGGTTACGGTCGGTATGCCTTTAGCGGACAGCGCCGGAATCAACAACATTTCTCAATTGGGCTTGCAGGGCGCGTCCGTGGGGCAGTTTCGCGTGCTCGGACGCTGGCCTTCGGGAAACATTCAGTGGGTGCTGGTTGATACACAGGCTGATCTTCACGCTGGCGGCAAGAATACTGGCATCAGTCTCACTCAAGGGACTGGAAATTTTGGCGGATCTTCGCTAGCTACGGACAACGGTTCCACCATTACCGTGAATACGGGTGTGGCGCAATTCACGATCCACAAGGCGAATTTCAACATTTTCGACCAAGTGGTGTCTGGTGGTAAGACTTTGGTCTCGAGCGGAAGCAGCCAGGGGCTTGCGGTTCTCGGGCCCGTCAACCCGCAGACTTCGTGCAATCAAGGGCCCTGCACGACCCAATATTTATCAAGTAATGACGGCACCTCGACTGCGGTTATCGAAGAGAACGGACCAGTCCGCGCGGTCATTCGCGCCGACGGCATTCACCGCGATGCGGCGGGTAACGGTTATATGCGTTTTACGGTGCGCATGCACTTCTACAAGAACAAGACGTTTGTGAAGCTGACAACGATTTTGCGCAACGCCGACGAAGGTTCCTCCAACACATTCAATTCCGCAGCGAAGGGATTTACCAGTTATGAGCTGCGTCTTAGCTCAGCGTTGAGCTCCGGCAGAGCTTTTGCTTTTGGCAAAGATTCGGGAACAACTTCCGGCAAATTCACCGGTTCCGAGAATGCATACCTATATCAGGCATATTCGAATGACATGGAGCACCCGCACTGGAATGGCGCGACTTGTCCCTATGGATCGATCGTTCCGCGATGTGTCGCTCCGTTTATCACTCGGACCGGAACCGCCGCACCATTCACATATTCACAAGACGGATATCAAATTGTGCAGGGCCAGAACACACTGGCGAATGCTGACCACAGCCACTACCCCGCGGGCTGGGCGGATCTGACCGATGGCACGGGTGCAGGAATCGAAGTTGGGATTTACCAGATGAGCTCCTACTGGCCCAAGTCTCTACAGTTTCAAAACGGAGGCAGCGAGATCCGTGTCGGCATTTGGCCCGACCAGTCTCTTTCTCCGGTTAATCCAAAGGCAGCGATTCCTTATTATCAAGCCTGGCCACAGTACAGCGTTCACGATGTCTACCTTAATTTTCATTCTCTACCGTTGAGTTCACCAGGTTCAGAGTTCTTGAAATTCCAGCATTACTTAATGGCTCGCGCCCCAATTGCTTATTACAACAATGCCAACGTATTTTTCTATTCCTTGCTCGATCCCGCCGAAGAAGACAGCTACTGGTCTGGCGCAAGCACGCGTTACGGTTTCCGGTGGAATGGAAACACGCCTGCGATTTCTGATCTGACGCCAAAAGCATTCCGGCTTTATGCCTGGAGATCGCCGGGCGGCTCGAACCAATCCGAGGTTCGATGGGGATACATTGAGCAGTGGCTCACCCGAGGTTTGACCGGAAGATATTTAACCGCATCGCACTTCTATAGATACCAGGCGGAACAGGCCTTCCCACGCTCCGACATGAATGCTTCCGGCACTGCTGCTTTCCGCTGGCGTACGCATGCTCCCGCAGGCGATCTGGATGGCTACGGTTTCCCGTCGAACGTTAAATCGGCAAACACTGCCTATGTAAACCGTACCTGGATCGACGAGGAGCATGCGCACTGGTACGGAATGGGCGACTACTATTTCATGACCGGCGACGAGACCGTCAAAGATCAAATGCTTGATGGCATAGGCGATCGTTTCCTTAACACCTCGACCATTGTTGGAACTGGGCACTTATGGAACACACGCGCGGTGGGGGCCCAATTGATGGGCCTCGCCCGATATCGGCGGTTCCTGAATGCGATCGGCGACACAGTGGATATCATACCGTTGGACTTGGTGGCGGACTCAACTTTAAGTGTCTCGATTTTTCCTGAGCTCTGCGTCTCGGGCTATCCCGCGGGCTGCACTTCCGTAGTGGCGCCGTCTCGCGGAGTCAGTCGAACCAGAGGCATTGCCGATAGCGGCAACGACGTTGGCAGCGATAACAATTGCGCTGTCGGGAAAGGATTGAATATTCGCTGCGCCAAACCCTGGATGATGGCGATCCAAGAGGAAGGGATGTGGGAGATCGCACAGGCACGGGGGACGAACTGGCCGAACAATAAAACCGGCGTCACGAATCCGTATCAGCTTACCCTCGACTTGGCCTATGGAATGGCCAATTGGACCTCTAACGAAGACTTCGTGAGTGGGACAAATTACGGCAACTCGAGTTTGAAGTATGACCTCGCCATGGATTATCCGAATGCCATGGCTACGCCTACTGCCGGCACCGATAATTTAGAGCAGTTTGAATTCAATTATTTCTTGCTCAGTCAGTACAAGGGCGGCTTGACGGCGGCACAGCAGCAGCAATTTGAAGAGACCTACTTGCACATGGCGGCCGGCACTTCATTCAACGCCACGAATATCGATGACCACGACATGTACATCACTTCGGCGCTGCTTCAGTCGATGCTGCACCCGTGGGGATCGTTGAGCGACGTTCCGTTGAACGTGACCAACACGGGAGCCGGCAGCTACTCTTTGTCCTGGACCGCGCCGTCTGGAGCGCAGCTGTATCGAATGAAACAGGCGAGCCAACCTGTTGTCGACTGGATTGGTTTCAATCCTAAGACGAACGCCTTTGTCGGCAATCCCGCAACTAGTGTCAACTGGTTCGCAGCTAATGAAGTCACACTCGGGAATCAAAGCACATGCCCTCCGGCACCTGCGGCCGCGGGCACGCATCAATCTTGCACAATCAGCGGGCTCGATCCGAAGCAGAGCTGGCACTTCGCAATGAAGGTGAAGTTTGCGTCGAGTTCCGCCGGATCGCTAAGCGCTTCAATCACGACACCGCAATCGGGCGCCGCATTAACCGGGACCGTTACCGTCTCGGTAAATGCTTCCAGTAACACGACTGTGTCCGGCGTGCAGTTGCTCCTTGATGGCGCGCCGCTCGGTTCTCTGTTAACAAGAACGCCGTACACGCTTGCCTGGAACACAAACTCCGCAACGAACGGCGCGCACACTTTGATTGCGCAGGCCACTGACGTATCCGGAAACGCAGTTAACTCGACCGCTGTGGCAGTCACAGTGAGCAATGTGATCAGCACCAATCCCTCTGTATCGATTACCTCTCCGGTAGCTAATACGACGATCGTTGGAAGCGTGAATATTTCAGCTAGCGTTACTGCGAGTTCTGGAATTTCGTATGTTCAGTTTTCCGTGGATGGTATTTCAATCTCCGGAAAACTGACGGCGCCGCCGTTCTCGGTGACCTGGAGTTCCTCCAGCAGTACCGATGGTACTCATAGCATCAGCGTCGTGGCGTATGACACCGCGGGCAAAAGCACTGTGGCGTCGGAGGCGATTTTCACTTCGCACTCGTCAAGCTGCGGCCAAGGGTGGTGCAATACGTTCCCCGTTACGGGAGTGGTGAGCGGCGAGCTGAAGCCGCCATTTGGATCTTCGGCGTGGAACAAGCTGAACTACATTCCCGACGCCGGCAGGTTTTTCATTTACACCTCAGACGGCATCTGGACGTTTGCGAATTCGTGGTGGTCTTATGGAGTCTTAAAAAACGTGGCTGACACTAATCCGTGGGTGGAGGAGACTACCAGCGGAACCATTCAATCAACGGTCACTGACAACTCGAAAGGATTCCTGAATCAAGCTCTGCGGCCGACCGATACGACCATCACGCTGCAACCGGGCCAAGGGGCAACGTTTCATCCTGATCCAGTTCACGGTGGTGTTGTGGTCATAGACGATGAAGAGATCGGTTACACCTCGGCGGATCTTTCCGGGGATATTTTTACTGGCGTCACGCGGGGAATCCGCAGAACCACAGCGGCGAGCCACGTCATTAGCAGCAGAGTGACCGGTGGCGCTCCCTACCCGCAGAGCCGGATCGGAGGCGCATTGACGCCAGTCGTCGATCACATTCCTGACCGTCATCCTTTTCTATTCTCCGCCTATGACACGCGACGCTCTCAATTGTTTCAGGTTGCAGGCATTGTGGAGCTTAACAAGTTAAGCGACACCTGGTACCTCTGCATGCAGCAGAATACATATTGCCCCCAAGCGGACGTCAAAGTATGGCATCGGCTGCAGACCTCAACCCGCATAGCAGAGAAAGCCGACGGCGCCATGGTGTACGACTCGGATGACGATGTGATGATCGTGTACGGCGGACAAACCACCGGCAGCCCCACCGATGACACGTGGTTACTTTGCTTCCATGCTGATCCGCAAACAAGCGGCAACAATGTCGGCTGCCCCGCCGGACACAGTTATCCCGATTGGATTCAAGTGTCGACGATTCCGGCCGACGGGGCCGGACTGCGTCAGTTCCACACCCTGGTTTACGATTCCTACCATAAGAAGGTGGTGTTGTTTGGAGGGAACGATGGATCCAAGATCGACCCGAACACGACGTGGCTTTACAGTCCAGCTACTCGAACCTGGATCAATTCAAATCCTTCGGGAAGCATTCCCTCCGCCTTCCGCCGTCCGGCGATGACGTACGACTCAACGCGCCATGTTTCGGTCCTTTATGAAGGTCCGCTTGGCGTCGTGACGGATGGCATTCCTGGCGGTTTGTACCTGTACGATGCCGGGAGCAACGTGTGGACGCTCACGTCGGTCGCCGGCGGTCCTATCCCAACGACAGAAACAACCAATCCGGTATGTCACGGCCGTCTGTCGGTTGCTTACGATTCTCTGACTGACACATTTGTAGCCACGGAATTAGGACCTTTAGCATACGTACTGTATGCGTGGGAACTGCCTGGGACGAGCATTAAATAGCTCTGCTTTGCACCACTCGTGCTGTCGACCCGGCTTCAGCACGGAAGCGCTGAAGCCGGGGATAAGCGTTCTATGGGAGGTAGTAGCGAACCGAGGTCCAAACCATGTTGTCAATTGCTTTGGGCGCAAAACCAGGTAGCCCAGGTACGCTATTGTTGTTGTTGCCGGACCATCCATTTTTCGAAAAGTAAGAGTACTGAATTCCCCAGCGGAAGCCGCCCTTCGGTCCCTGATAAAACTTGTACCAGAATCCAAGAGAGCCCTCCATAATCGCGCGAGTGTCACCTGCGCAGGTGCCACCGCTAGAGGGCGTGAGAACCGGTGAGACACCAATCGAATTGCTGGGCGGTCTTTCCGTGGTGCAGCCGCTGTTATTAGCAAATGGCGACCCGTAACCACCCGTATGGTTCGGAGAAAATAACGTCGTCACTGTGGCGGGAATCGCGGGGGTGGTGGCAGTTGCGGGGAACGCTGGTGTTCGGGTGACGGTGATATTGTTATAGCCGTTGTAAGCAGCGCGCGCGGCGTATTCGGCGCCGCCGTAGACGTAGGCATCCAACTTCGCCGAATGGAACTCGAGGCCCGTAAGCCCGTGAGCGGTGCGAATCAAAGCTTCGGTACCATCTGGGCGGAACGTTGCATCAGCCAGTTGGGCTGAACCGTAACGGCCCACTCCATCGCCGGCAAGTCCTTGCAGCTCGAACTCTAACTTTTTGCTGATGATCGGCAGGCGGAAATTAGCGCCGACTCCGCCGCCCGTTCGAGTTTGGTTAAACGCGCCGAGGGCGCTAGACGAAGTGGAGCCGTCCACTGGGCAGAGAATGCTCGTCGGCGAAGCTGGAGCCACCGTGTCGTTCTTATTCGTGCCTACAACTCCGCAGGGATAAACGCGGCTGCCAAATTCGCTAAGAACTCCATACACTTCGTAGTGACCCCAACCTGGATCCAGTGCCGCTTTGACGATGAAATCAGGCGCCTTGTTGATCGAGTATCCAGTAGTGTCGACGAAATTGAATAGGCCGCCGCCGGAACCGGGCGCATCCACAAAGCTGTTCCCAGTTGTTGTGACCGAACTTGTGGCGATGTTATTCGTCGTCAAACTCGAGAAGCCACGTCCGCCGATTGTTGCCTGCGGCCCTTCCACAGAAACGCCGAGGGCAAACTTACCTCCAAAGTCCTTGACGACTC
Source organism: Acidobacteriota bacterium (assembly GCA_013289765.1). Lineage (GTDB taxonomy): Bacteria > Acidobacteriota > Terriglobia > Terriglobales > Acidobacteriaceae > Sulfotelmatobacter. The sequence goes on along the minus strand of JABCZI010000007.1, from coordinate 29,390 downwards.
GAAAACCGTATTGCCGAGCCCATGAGAAACCGACATTGTATTGTGGATCGATCGTTAAAGGCGGCGCTTCCGTGCGGTTTTGAATTCCCTTCCGGTCTTCCGTCAGAAGGGACCATTGCTGTCCACCAGTGAAGCTCCAACCGTTGTCGAAGGCGGCTTGCCCGTAAATGACACGCTGGCGCATAACGTAACTATTGCTCTGCCGGTTGTTCGAGGTGACCCCCGTGCCGAGGAAATCCGCTTCCCAATAACCGGTCAGCTTGGCGCTGCCGACTTTGCTTTCGGCCAAAAGGCTGAGACGGCTTTGGCGAGAGGTGAAGTTGCTCTCGGGGACCGTGGAAAGCGAATTGCCGGGATAGGGAATACTATTGAACGGGGTATTGATGTCCGCGCTGTTAGCCCGTGTCCGCGTCACAGTTTCTGCCGCTGCGTATCCACCTGGCGTGATCGTTACGCCTTTGTAGTGAAGCGCTGTTGGATTGGCTACATCCTGAATAGATTTTTGGGTTTCCTGAAGGCTCAAGGCGGAATTCGTTGAGTTCGTCTTCAGATCCGCAACATCAGTTTTAAGAGCACTGACTGTCTGCGCTTGATCGGTAGACTGAGCCACCGCCGCATCTGCCTTGGACTGCGCTTGAGAAACCGCAGCCTGGCTCTGCTGTTGTGTCTGTAGCACGGCCTGTTGCAGTTGCTGAATTTGCTGGTCGCGGATCTGAACTTGGTCGTTTAGATGCAGAATCTGCTGCTCCTGCGCCTGCATCGCCTTTCTCAAAAGCTCAAGCTGAGCGGCAACCGATTGGCTGTTTCCGCTCGCCGCTTTTTTTCGTGGCGTCGTCGTGGCAGACGTTGTTTTATTCTGCTGAGTCTGCGCCGACAATATGCCCGTCAGGAATAGAAACAGCACTAATGCCGTCACTTGCTTCATCATGGATCTCCTCAAAATGAATTCGTTCAATTCAGCCATTGCTATAAGCGCCGCCGCTCCCCACACGACAACGAGGAAGAAAACACGCAAGATATTTACGGACACCCTGTACAAACGGGCGTACGACGCGCGAGGTACCCGAAAGTCAGAAACCCAGGATTCGTCTTACCCGTCCCGCCGTCAGTTTCTACGAAGAAGCCGTGGTCGGAATCAATAAGGTAGTACGCCACGGAGAGGGTACTATTAGTATTGAAAGCGTTTGCATCGGACAATGTGCCTGTCAGACGTCCACTGGTAGTAGAGGCCTGAAAGCCGTCCGTCAGAGCACTGGCGCCAGTCGGGGAGAATGACAAGGTTTCGTCTACTGTTCCAACGAGAGTACTGGGAGCTCCGACAGTACCGTTAGATAGCGGGCATGTCACCGAACTCCCGTTCACACAGATCTGCCCAGTGGCATCACCTTCGGTTCCACTGAAGTTCTGCGTAAAGCTCAGCCCGTAGTCTCCTGAGAATGTCGCGCCGGCGGTGCTTGGATAAGCCAAGCCCGTCGCGACTCCCATTTCGAACGAATTGAGGGTAGGTGTTGTGTCAGCATCGAGGACTAATACTGGGTTCCCGCCGCCCGTCAGATAAAAAACCAACTCCGGCCCGGTGCCGTTGTTTGGATTCGCAAACGTGAACGACGATGCAGTGTCGACCCGGCCGCTCGGATCTACGGTATAGGTGGCGCTAAATCCGTCGCTTACCTGAGTCGAAAATCCAGACTGCAGTTCATCAATGCTCCCGTTGTTCAGGGAACCACTACCAGCGGTGAAACTTCCCGCGGCAGCCAATGTAGTGTAGGAAATTGAGTTAGGATTCGAATCCTGACCCACGACTCCGAATGTATAACTGCCCGAAAAGGTTGAAAATGTCCCGGTCGAGGATCCCTGGCCGATCGCGACACCTCCTGTGAGGGCAGTCGTGCCGTCGGTCTCTATGAGTTTCAGATGGGAGGCATCAATTACGTACGCGGTGAACAACTGAGGCGATCCAGAAGGTAATCCGAAATCGGTGTTTAGGCTGATTTGCACAGTGCCGAACTTGTCCGGAACCGATACCGAGCCAGAAGCTGATGAACTGGGAGTCACGATGCCGCTACCGCTAAGTACTTCATCGAATTTGCTGCCGGTTCCAGAGATACTCTGAGATGCCCCGACGTTCAAAACTCCGCCAAACGCTATCGGCGAACTGTTCAGGTCAACGCCCCTGGCAACGAATGCATAACCACCAGTGATCGTTTGTGTCCCTGAGGCTTGGAGATCCATGGTTCCGACCGATGATTCGTTACTAAACGGGGAAATATTAATGTTATCCGTTTTCGTAAGCAGCGCCTGCGAACCGGAGAGATCCACCAGACTGAATAGTTCGATACCTTGCTGCCCGAGGTTCAGGCTTGGCGGCGTATTGATGGTGAGGGTGCCGCGTCCATCGGGTCCGATAAAGTAACTCCCGCCGGTAACCGTAGCGGAGATTGACGAAAGGGGGCTTGAAGTCACACAGTTGACTGTCTCCTCGCCCCCCGTAATGACGCCGTTACCATCGAGGATGATCGCGGCAACACGCTGGCACGGATTGGTGTTAACAAAACCAGCCGTCTCGATAATGTAAGTGCCTGCCTTGAGGAAACTGTCGAACGCGGTAAGCGTCATCGGCGCATTCACGTTCTTAGTGTGGTCCGCAGTAGCGAAAGCGAAAATGTTAATGCCTTGTGTGTTGGAAGATAGCGACGCGGGTGGTGAATAGGTTATAGCTTGGCCGCTAGCCGTGTGCTGAGAGCTTAGTACCTTTTCGTTTGCGTCCTTCACGACTAGGGAGCCGCAACTCCCGGGATTCTGACAGGTGAGAGTCCAGTCTACTCCGGAGTTAGTAGGGTCATTGGTCACAACCGCAGTGACAGGAATAGTTACTCCAAAAGCAAGCGAGCTGGGCGGTGCAGATTGAAAGGCAATAGAGATGGACGGCGTCGATGGCGCAGGTGGATTTTGTACGTTAACGGTCGTACCGCCCCCGCATCCAGCCAGAAATGATGTCGCTGCCGAAATAAGGAACAGACTCCATCGCCTGATTGCCACAACCAGTCTCCTTCTTAGCCTAAAACTGAAATACCCCATCCAAGATAATCCCCCGCGCTACTGCCCGAAACCATGGAGAGAGATAACTTGGAAGAACGAACTGTTGTAAGTAATCGTGATTGACCCCGGATCGAAACCAGTGACTTTCGGAGTAAACGTGATCGTCATGATGCAACTGCTGCCCGGAGCCAAAGAAAATCCGCAATTGTCGGTCTCGGCGTAGTCGCCTTTCGGCAATATCGTTTGAATAATGATCGGCTGCGGATTCGCGATCTGATTATCATTCGATAGCGTGATGTTCATTGGCGGGTAGGCGGTTTGGCCGGTGGGCCAAGTGCCGAAATCCAGGCCCGCGCCTGGCGACAATCTCAGCGGACTCGGCAAAGCGGACTTTAACTCAACCGGAAACCGTCCACTGTCAATCTCGCAATCCGTGGTTATCGTACTGGTGCACTGCAATGTGTTCAGTTGCAAAAAATAATCAAGATTGCCGTTTGATTCATTCGGCTGCGGAGCATAAGTAATGGCAACGGTGCAGGACTGTTGCGGAGTCAACAATGTGCCAGAACAACCGTCCGAGACTATGTTGAAATTCGGCTTATCGCTCTTAATGTCGACGTCACAAATGTACTGTACGGACGGGGCCGTACCACTGATGCCGCTCACGACCTGAATTCCTGGAATAGTGCCTGGGCTCGAGGGGTGGATGATATTAACGGATGAGGCCGGGCTCCCACATGGAGGTGTAGCCATCGCCGGCAGAATCTGAACCGGGGAGCTGCCTTGGTTGGTAAATGTAACCGATTGAGGTGGGCTTACCTCATTCAAGCCAGCATCCTCGGACCCGAAGTCAAGCTCGGGTGTGGAAGGGTGAATCGCGCTTTCGCCGAGTCCGGTGACACGGACATCAAATGCTGGCTGAGAATCATTCGTGATGTTCTTGCAGTCCGGACAATTAATTACTAGCGTTGCCGGTAGCGTAGACGGCGAAGCCTGCAAAGCAGATTGAAGAGAGATGAAGGGCGGACACTTGGAAGGCACCTCAGTTCCCCCCGCTGATAACGGAATCCAAGGACAGCTTTCCTGCGGCGAAAAAGATATTGTGCTTGTGCAGCTTTGTTGCGGCGCGAGCGAGAACGGCGCTCCAGGGGTTGAACTACAGTTGTCCTGCTCAGTGAAATTCGGTACGCCATTGAAATCGCTCTTAATGAACGGCAAATTTACCGTGAGGTTATTCAAGGTTGCGCCGGAGGCTCCGGGGTTTGTGAGCTTGATCGTCTGGCTGGTTGCCGGGGATCCAACGGGCTGCGCGGGGAACGTAAGCAGGGCGGGAGTTATCAAAAGTGGCTGCGCGCATGCAGTCGAACTTCCCAACCCCAGGCAGATGTAGCCAGAGTCTGAAGAAGCGGATGCGCCGCTCGGGCACGCGGGCGTACTCACTCCATAGCCTGACTGTCCCTGCAGAATATAACCGCCGGCTGTCGAACTCTGAAAGGTTACAGGTCCTTGATTTGTGGGAGTGGTTGGGCTATCGGGGGCCGAACCAATCTGGCCCACATTCAACCCATTCGCAGCGATCAATTGCAGAATGACGGAACTACCGCTGATTTGACCATTGACTGAAGCCGTATCCAGGCATGGATATCCCTGGAAATTCAGGGTGCCGGTGACAGTAGCATCATTAGCTCCTGTATTGGGTCCTTGGTTAAGAACGCCTGTTACCGCAAACTCTTGACCCGCAGCAGGATCTCCAGTATTCGTACCGCCGTGAATCCAGCCGTTGACCGTTCCGGTAAGTGGCGGAACAAGGCTTGCACTCCATGGCAAGCCAGTTTGAGCGGTGCCGCAATCTGGGGTAGCAACCGTGTTATAGGTGCCCGTCATGCTAGAACCATCGGCGCTAAGAGTTCCGCTCAGACTAAACGTCTGCGACGCGGCCCCGACAGTCAGTGTCACGTTTTGGGCGCTCACGGTTCCGGTAGTTACTGCCGAGCCACCGCACGGAATCGGGCTGATGGCACCTGGAATTAATATGGAATAGGCAACCTGCCCGCTTACCGAAGTCTTGTTCTGCAACAGAAATCCGCTAAAACACACAGGAATCGGCGCTCCTGTCGTCGACGGTGCACAAGCCGAATCGTTCGCAGCACCCGCAAACGATTTGTCTGCCGGGGCGGTTAACGTGAATTGCCAGTTTCCGGCAAGCGCTCCGTTGTTGCCGGAGGAGTTATTCGAAGAACTCCCTCCACAGCCCAAAAGTCCTACTAAGCTGACTAATAAGAGAACGAATCCCGCCCCGACACTCCACACGCATAGAAGCTCTGCAGTGAGGGGATGATGACGTCGATCGCGGCTTGGATTTCTATTTGTTTTACTCATGAGTCCGCGTTTCCTAAAAGCTCCATTTCAGGCCGAACTGTATGGTACGGGGGCGATGCGCATCGATGGGGTGCAGGAAGCTGGCACCCGTGATGCAATCAGCCCCGCCCTTCCCGATAAATCCTGCCGAATTTAGGGGGCCACCGTAACAACTGATCACGTTATTGCCAGTGCCTCCGGGATTGTCCGAGTCGTAGATCCGGTACTCGGTGTGATTGAAAATATTGAATGCCTCAGCCCGGAACTGCAACTCACTGGATTCAGTCGGCTTGAAATTCTTTAAGAGGGACAAGTCAAAGTTCAAACGGCTGGGATTATTCAGGAAATTCCGGCCGGCATCGCCGAAAGTAAGTCCGCGCGGCGCTACAAACTGCGCAGGATTGCCCAGAAGTGGGCCAAAGCTTTGAGGATTGTCGAATGCCTTCGGTTGTCCGCGCAAAACGTCCGGGTAGGAAGCCGCGATGCCAAAGTTACTATCCACTCCAGCATTGTCGGTTAGCGAAATACCGGTATTACCAGCGCTGTTAATAACCGTAAATGGCGTACCCGATTGGTAGAGAGTTACTCCTTCCAGTTGCCAGCCTTCGGTGAGAACGCGAACTACGCGAGATGGGGCTTCAGCGGTATCTTGTCCATCGCCGGTAGGGTCGCCGGAATGGCCATTGGCCCACATTTGGGCGCGCTTGCCTAACTCAGTTAAGTTATAGATGTAACTTACGTTGAGAAGATGTCGCTCATCGAAATTAGAACTTGCCCTATTCCCAGCCAGATTGTACGAGTCAACCAGCACAGGGTCGCTGCGATCTGAAGAGTTATCGATCGAGTGGCTGTAGGAGTAGGAGACACCAAGAGTCAGCGGCCCACTGGTTCGCCGCATAGTTGCCTGTAAAGCGTGATAGGTGGAAACGGCCACATTCTCCAAAGAAAGCACTTGTCCCAGACCCTGGTACGGATGCGGCAGGGAGTTCACATTGGGGATATTCGGGTTGGCGCAAGCCGCCTGCAGATACACATAAGCTGGACTCTGCGGGGTGACGAGAGTTCCACTTTGCAGAAGGAACGGCACACTGCCGTTTCCAGGAGCGGGAACACCTGTACCTCCCGAAAAACCTGTCGGAATAGCGGTGCAATCGGCCAAAGTTAGGGGCTCGTTCGGACCAAAGGGGTTCTCGCTCAAAGGCAATGCGTGCAGTTGGTTGAGATTGCGTTCCAACGTCAGGTGCGTCCCCCTGCTTCCAACATAGGCAATAGTGGTAAGAATATTGCCGGGGATTTGGCGCTGAATTCCGAAGCTCCACTGCTGCGCGTAGGGCCAGACGGCTTTGGTCGGAATGGCCGTGACGTTAAGAGGAAAAGCTGATCCCGCCGGCGGCGGCGGAGTGTTGACTTGGGGGTTGGCACACGGGTTGTAGGCGGGATTGGATGCAGGCCCATACCCCACATTCCCGATACACGGATAACTCAGCGGAAGCGGTTGAGTCATGCTCAACACCAGCGGCGCGCTCGCTTCGAGTGACCCGGTGTTGGATTCGTTACCGGTGCCGTGTTCAAAGAAGATGCCGTAGCCGCCGCGAATGGAAGTTTTGCCGTCGCCTTTGGGATCCCAGGCAAAACCAACGCGAGGCGCCGGATTGAATAAGTGTCCTGTCATGCAGCTTGCGGGCGTACCGTTAACGCCGCATTGCACCAAGCCCAAATCACTTACAACACCTGGATCGAGCGAAAACGTGCTGGGATTAAATGAGACCACCGCTCCACTCGGCCCTGAGCCAGGTGCAAACACCCCTTGAGCGGTCTTGTCGATGAGCACTCCCGACCAGGGATCCACCGCAAATCGCGATGCGTTGAACTTTGAGCCTACCCAGTTCCAGGCGTTCTTGTTTTTCTCATAAAACGTGCCGAACAGGCTGACTCGCAAGCCCAGATTGAGCGTGAGCCGGCTGGTGACTTTCCAGTCGTCCTGGAAGTAAGGTTCGCCGATCTGAAAGCGTTGGTAATAACGGTGCTGCGCCGAATCCTGAGTAAAACTTTGAATGAACGACTGCGGAGCGCCGTTCAAAGAAGTTTGCAGCAGGAAATCGGCAAATGCATTTCCCGTACTGTGAGTCAGATTGCTAAACGTTAGGAAGCCCTGCAGTTCACCGGAGGCCGCGCCAATAGCATTGTTGGTCTGGTTACGCTGCGAGTAGACGTATTGTGTTCCAAACTGCAACGTGTGATGGCCGATTGACTTGAAAACATCGTCGCGAAAGGAGTAAGTGGGATTGGTATGACCCCATGGCATATAGGCGGGGTCAGTCGCAAAGCCGCGGCCACCGTACGCGGCATTCGTTCCCAGAATTTCGACTCCGGGCATTTTTCCGCCAAAACCGTTGTTAAAGATGTAGCCCATCGCGCATTGCGGAATGCTGGTTATTGGGTCGGCGCTGATTGTCGGGTTGCACTGGCCGGGGTTTGAAGGATCAGTAACAAGCGGTTGGTCCAGCGAGCTATTCCGCTGGAACACGGCACCGCCGGGGCCATTCCGATCGATGAGGGTTATGGTCGAATTTGTGTAGCTGAGAACAAGATCATTCAATAAAGTGGACGAAATCGCATGCGTAAATCTTGCTACCAGGTTTGTACCCGGACCTGTGAAACGGTTTTGTATTGTGGGAAACGTGCCTGCACTCGGGTTCGTGGTACGCAAGATGGCCCATTGCGGCGTCAATACAGTCGTGTCCCATGCGTCATGAACATAACGAAACGAAACCTTCAGCTTCGAGGTTAAGTTGTGGTCAATGCGAAATAACTCCTCACGCCAGTAGGTGGAAGGCGAAACTGTCGCGTCGTAGCAATGGTTAGGATCGGTAGGGTCGGGATTTGGGACGCTATAATTGCAGCCGACTGGCGAGTTTGGAAGTGGAATCAGGTTCGCATTCAGGATAGTCAATGCATTCTTGTCGACGCCATTGGATAAAGCCGACGTAGCGACCAACTGGTTGTGGGAAAGCGTATCGTACTGACCGGAGCCGACAGGGTTAATCGAAGGGCAATCGGGATATTGCTGGCGGCTAAAGGCGCCCCCCAGCAGTGGGCACAAGTCGCTAAAGTCGAAGGCCTGATAAGTAGCCGGTCCCAGTGGTCCGGCTCCAGCGACCAGGTTCGGACGCACTCCCTGCGGCGTCATGATCAGCCCGCGCTCCTTGAGCGAAGGCACGGCCTGGTTATATGCGGTCGGCGTCTTCTCCAGACGAAACTCTTCGGAGAAGAAGAAAAAAGTCTTGCTCTTATCGGTGTTGTAGACGTGGGGAATGGTCAGCGGCCCACCGATTGTGCCTCCGAAATCCTGGCGGCGATATAGCGGAGCCTTGGAACTGGTGATATCAAAATAATTCCGCGAGTTAAAGGCTTCGTTGCGGATGAAATCGTAAACGTTTCCGTGCAGCGCAGCGCCGCCGGATTTTGTCGTAACCTGCACCGTGCCCGATGCTGTCCGCCCGTATTGAGCGCCGTAGTTTGAGGTCAACACCTTGACTTCCTGGATCGCATCCAGGCTCGGATACACCATCAGAGTGCTGGCGGCGCCGTTTAGCCCGGTGTTGAGAACATCGCTGCCATCCACTTCGAACGTGTTGTATTCGACACGCCCGCCGTTCACGCTGTACTTCACGCTGCCCTGCACGCCCACTTTCGCTTCGTCCTGGCCGGTCTGATTGCTCACACCGGGAGCGAGTGCGACGAGCTGGGTAAAGTTCCGCCCGTTCAGGGGGGTTTGAACTACTTCTTTTTCAGTAATCGTTCCGGAAACCGAAGCATTCTCCACCTCGACTTGGGCCGCTCCCTGAGCTTCCACATTCACCTGGTTCTGGGCACTTTGCGGGGTAAGCGTGGCGTCGAGAGTCAGGCTTTGGCCGGAGGCCAAGGCAATGTAGGTCAAATTCTGCACGGCAAAATTTGGAGCCGTTACCGTGACGTTATAGGTTCCGGCGTCAAGTCCAGCAAAGGAATAAACGCCTTTGTCGTCGGTTTTTGTTTCACGCGCCAGCACTGTTCCGTTGCTCAACACTACTTTTGCATCGGGTATGACAGCGCCAGTCTGATCCATCACCGCGCCCGAGATGGAACCTTGGGCTGCAGCCACCTTTGTCGATTCCTGGCCGCTGGCATGAACTTGCAAGAGCACAAGAAATACGATCAGGCCACGGACCGAGACCGCGAACAAAGGTACGCGACGATGCAGCACATTCACCTCAACGATTGAGACTTGGGAAACCTGGGTTTGGGTCGAGAACGGAGATACTACAGGACGATTAAGCCCGTCGGTATTAATAGATCGTGAAAAAACCTGTACGGAATTGTCTTCGAATCTTAATTTGACTTCAGGGTAGCAGGGCCCTATAGTCCAACTGCTTTTGGTGATATTCGAAGGGAAAATTTCCTACGCAGACTGGTTTCATGCGGACGACAAAGACACCAGCCTGCATCACGAGTCCGTATCCTGCGCGTGCGGCCACCTGCACGTGTTCCCAGATCACGTAATCCAATTACCACGAAAGGAACATCGTTTATGTCGCACATTCGATCATTATTCACGATCTGTCTGTTGAGCGCGATTGCAGCCATTGTGCCGTCGGCACAGGGGCAGGTTGCTACCGTGAAAGCCATCATTGCCGGGTCTTCGGCCATGTGGCAAGCTTCAGCGTTGGGAGCATACAACAGCGGAAATTGCATGGTTGGGTTGGTTAAGCCGTGCTTCCACTACACTTCCGCCAATGGATTCCAAACCAACGATACACGCCCAACCTTGAAGGGCGGAGTTACCGCAGTCGATGTCAACTCCGTTTGGATCGTCTGGGATAGCCACACCACGACAGCCGGCGCTGCTCCTAACTTTATCGCTTACATCAAAGTAGATTCGGTCATCGGAGATCGTTGCTACTTCGCTCAGCCACGTTGCAACGTGAACACCGGCGGCGCAGCTTTCCCAGTTGCTGCAAATGCAATTTCGGTTTGGCCCGACAGTAGCTCGGATTCCACGCCTACCGCCAACATCCAAACCCTGTTCACAGCCGCCACCGGCCCGTTGGTGAGTGCAGCTGCCACCGATGTCCGTGCGGAAGACGGCATGTTCGCCATGTGCCGCGCCAACTCGGCGGCTCCGAGCCCAGTCGACGCAAAAATGCATGGCTTGGGCTATAACACCAACAACGCCTCCGGCGTGTGCCCGACAACTCTTGACCTCGCCCATCTTTCCGGCGGCGACATTACTGACCTGACCGGTTCCACGGCGCACGTACTGGCCTTCAACGTAACCGGAACCGATCCATTCAGCGGTAAAACAGTAGTATCGCCCACCACGGTGGCATTTGGCGCTGCGCCGATCGTTCCTGTTGTACACACGCTGAGCAGCAGCAGCCCTCTTTCCAACGTAACCGACATCAGCGATGCCCAGGCACAAGCCCTGTACGCAAATACTGGCGCGGGATGCGATGGAACCACTCTCGGCGGAACGGCGGGAAGCATCGATTCTTGGGTCCGCGAGCCTCTGTCCGGTACCTATAACACCACCGAGTACAACATCTTCATCTACCCGGACTTCTCTGGCACCAGTCAGGAAGGCTATCTCGATCCCACCAGCGCTGGCGGCAATCCGCTGAGCCAGACTTGCCCTGCCGGCGGCGGTAAGCGAATCCGCGGTGTTGGAACCAGCCACGTGATCGACAAAGGCGTGGTCTTGGACACCACCAACGACTCGATCGCTTTCACTTTCTTCAGCTACGGTAACGTAAAAGCAGCGTCCGACACTAAATGCACCCCGGGCGCTTGCCGCTACCTGACGATGAATGGTGTGGATGCAATTTTCCACAAGTACATCGCGACCGCCGGGCAAACCGCGATTGATCCTGGACAACCGAACACGCTCGTTGGCCAAATCCCCAGCGCTGCCGACACACCGCTGACGCCTTGCGCCAACAAGTTCCCTTGCCGCGAAGACCAGATTTGGAAAGGTGGTCTGTCCTTCCCGAACCTGCGCAACGGTGCGTACAAGGCTTGGTCCGTCCTTCGCATGTTTAGCGACGGAGTTGCTCTGGCCAACGTAAAGAACCTGGCATTGTCGTCGCAGGCTTACGCGGTCAACGTCACGCCTGACTTCGTTCCGGTCGTCGTGATTGCAGCAAACACCACAACTGGCTTCCCTGGCGATCCCGGGTTGCAGCTGCTGCGTTCGCACTATCAGCAGGTTGACAACGCTGGAGCCCTCCTTGGAAAGGCCCCAGTAAACGACTCAACCACCGGTGATCTGGGCGGCGACGTAGCTGGTTGCGTCCTGCACGCACTGCCTGGTATCACCGCGAACGATATCAAGGAGAGCGACAGCACCACTGGCCTGATTAAGGCGGCTCCTGGGGTCGAGTGCGCTTTCGCCCCCACAAGCCACTGACGTTAACCAAAAATTAACAAAGGGCGGACCAAGTTTTAATGGTCCGCCCTTATTCTTGTTCCTTGAGTTTTCCTGCAGGATGCAGACGTACAACTTGATCGACTGAGAAACTCCCACCGAAAGTTTAACCAGCAAAGTTCGACATCTGGAGAAAAATTGATGTACGGCAAGCTTTCTTGGTTTATCCGCGTAAGGAGATTGGCCCTGGGGGTTATCCTATTGTCCGTAGCGCAAGTCTGCACGGCACAGTTTGTGCCGGCGTCCCCGCCAATCGCCAATCCCGCTGACAAACGGTTCGTAGGCGCTTCCGAAGATTGGACTACACCCGCGCTAAGCACGAGCAAGCTCATGCCTGCGCCTCCGCTCATCGGGTACATTACCGATTATCCCGGATACACGGTGGAACTGTCGCAGGTGCAGTGGCGTTTTGGCGATCCCCTCGATTTGTATGTGATAAAGCCGAAAGGAATAAAGAGGCCTCCTGTCATCATCTATCTTTACAGTTATCCCACAGACACGGACGACTTCAAGAGCGAAGCCTGGCAAAGGGCGGTAACAAAAGAAGGCTTTGCGGCGATTGGTTTTGTGACGGCGCTGACTGGGCACCGATATCATGACCGCCCAATGCGTGAATGGTTCCTGAGCGAACTGCAGGAGTGTTTGGCAACTTCAGCTCACGACGTCCAGATGGTATTGAATTATCTCGCCACCCGCGATGATCTCGATATGAATCGTGTGGGCATGTTCGCAGAGGGCTCCGGAGCGAGCGTAGCAATCCTGACTTCGGCAGTCGATTCGCGCATCAAGGTACTTGACATAGTTGCTCCGTGGGGCGATTGGCCGACCTGGTTCGCAGACTCTCCGTTCGTGCCCAAAGAAGAGCGCGCCGACTATGTGAAGCCCGAATTTCTACAAAAAGTAGCCGCCCTGGATCCGGTGGACTGGCTGCCGAAGGTGCAGGCGAAGAAAATTCGCCTGCAAGATGCGACTTTTGACACCACAACGCCGAAAGCGGCCAAGGAAAAGCTGCGAAAGGCCGCTCCCGCAAGCGCCTCGGTAGCGATCTACAACACTCCCGAAGAGTTCAATGCAGCCAGAAACCACAATAAGGTGATGGAATGGACGTACGATGCCCTTCGGGCATTGCCAGAAGTCGGCCCGGCTACCAGCGTTGCAGCGAAAAAGTGAATCGATCACTAGCCGGAGCGTGTCCCTGATCGAAGCGTAACGGAACCGAGTTAACCATGCGGCAACGAACAATACGGCGGCGCCGCGAGCGGACAGCCAAGGCGGAACTGGTCAGCCAGCCGCCGAACACACTCCGCACAGCGGTCGCGCTTAGTTTGGTGCTCGTTCTGGGCACTTTTCTTCTTTACGGTGCAGTGCGCACTCATGACTTCATCAATTACGACGACAAGGATTACGTTGTCGGCAATCCACATGTGACCGCGGGCCTGAACTGGGAAACCGTCCGATGGTCTCTTACCGCAAATGAACAAGCTAACTGGCATCCACTGACATGGCTCTCACATGCCACAGATTGCCAACTTTTCGGCTTGGACGCGGGCTATCACCACCTCAGCAATTTGCTCATTCACGCTTTGAACGTGCTGCTCTTGTTTTGGTTGCTCCAACGAGCTACAGGAATGTTAGGGCGGAGTTTCCTGGTCGCCGCGCTATTTGCGTGGCATCCCTTCAACGTGCAGTCAGTCGCGTGGGTGGCAGAGCGCAAAAACTTATTGAGCACTCTTTTTTATTTGCTGACACTGGGCGCTTACGCCTGGTACGCTCGAAAGCCCCAATTAAAGCGGCTAGCCGCAGTAATTGGTGTCTTTATGCTGGCTTTGGCGTCCAAGCCAATGGCAGTTAGTTTGCCTTTCGTGCTTTTGCTGCTTGACTATTGGCCGCTTCAGCGCATCGCGGGGTGGACTCCCGAGTCTTCACGACTTGGCAATCCGCAGCGCCCACTTTGGCGCCTCCTGGCAGAAAAAGTGCCGCTGTTTGTTTTGTCCGCGGCCAGTTGTGTCATCACTGTGTGGGCACAAAGATCGGGAGGAGCACTACGATCTCTGCAAACCTTCTCGCCCGCTACGCGAATAGAGAACGCGTTGCAGTCCTACGGCCTCTATGTAACGAGGACTTTTTGGCCTACCGGATTTTCGGTGTTTTATCCACTTGCTGGGATTTCGATCTCTTTGTGGAAGCCTGTGGCAGCTCTGGTATTGCTATGCGCCGTTAGCATCTGGGTTTGGAGGCAGCGAATCACTCATCCATATCTCCTCGTTGGATGGCTTTGGTTCATCGGCACTTTAATCCCCGTGATTGGCATCGTCCAGGTCGGAGACCAGGCGATGGCGGATCGCTACGCCTATCTGCCGTTAATAGGATTATTCGGAGTGGTCGTTTGGGGCTCTTTTGATTTCTTCGATCTGCACCGTGTAGGGGCAGGGCGCTGGTTCATCCCCGTGATCGCGTTGGTAGCATTTTGCCTGATAACTTTGCAACAACTCAGTTACTGGCAAAACAGCGGAACGATTTGGTCGGAAGCACTGCGCATCACAAATGGCAACCTCCAAGTAGAGAAGCAGCTTGCTAATGCCTTTATCACGTCAAGTGAAGCAGATCAAGCCGTGCCTCACCTGATCAATATTGCGCGTCTCGATCCGGAAGACATCACGACGCACGTAAATTTGGGCGCGTGCTATGCATCTCAAGGGCGGATTCAGGAGGCGACGCAGGAGTTTGCAAAGGTTGTGCAATTAACGGATCACGACGGTCTTGGCCCTGATGCCCGGAAGTTCCGGACATCCGCTTTTCTCAATCTCGGATTTGCATATACGCGCTCGAAGGATTACCCCAAGGCTCTGATTAATTTTCGCGGAGCAAGCGACTTTGACGCGTCGATGGTTGACAAAATCATAGCGGATTTTGAGCGCTCCGTGAGCAACACGCCCCCGGAGCACTCTTACCTAACGCTCTCTTTATTACTCCGAGCTCGGGGAAGGGACGCCCAAGCTACATCGATATTGGAAGATGCTGTTAAGGACAATCCCGAGTACGTGAACTGCAGAGACTTGTTGAACTACTTGAATACCCAGCCAAAAGCAAAGGAGTATTTATCGGGGGCTGCCGGCGCCCCACAGCGTCCAAGTTAACTTCCAAGTTAACTATGGACGCGTGGAAAGACACTTACCTGGCGTTAGAAAGCTCCCACGCTTACGGCTTCATGAAAACACTCTGCCTGGGCTATAGGCGATCGCGAAAAGCCACTTATGAATTGCACTTTCCATAAAAGTCGTGGTGAGCGGGGTTATGTTCTCCTGGTCTTGCTCCTGTCTGCGACATTGCTTTCAATTGGCCTTCTGACGATGATCGAGGGCATTACTTTTCAAATCAAGCGCGATCGCGAGCAGGAGCTTATCCATCGCGGCTTGGAATATTCGCGCGCGGTGCGCAAGTATGTAAAAGCATACGGCCGCTATCCCACGAGTATGGAGCAGCTTGTGAGTTCCAACAACATGCGCTTCCTGCGAAAGCGCTACAAAGATCCGATTACAGGCAAAGACTTCGAAGTCTTGCATTACGGGGATCTGCTGACCTTCAATGCGATCGCTTCCCCGCTTCCTAACACGAACACTGCCTCTCCAAAGCCAAGTGCGCCAACCGGGCAAGCCAATGCCATGGGGCCCCCAGAGGGGCAGCGACCCAACGAAGCCAGCGCCGCCGACGGTTCACCGACCGAAAACGCAGTGACTCAAGGGTCACCAACGAACGATCCGAGCGGCGCAGCCCAGCCTGAACAGGCCGCCTCTGCTTTGGGCGGGACCGATCCAGCAACACAGCCACCGGGCGAAGCCGAACCCGCCCCCACCGAGGATACAGGCGGTGTCGCGGTAATTGGTGTTGCGAGTTATAGCAAGCGTAAGTCGATCCGCGTATTTAATAAGAAAGACCACTACAACCAATGGCAGTTCGTCTATGATCCGAGCACTGACTCTGGAATAATGACGGGGCCAAACCAACCCCTTCTGAAAGGGGCGGCAAGTACTGCGCCGCAGCAGCCTGCCCAAGGCTCAACTCAGGATTCGGGAATGAATCCCGCGCAGAAGTGAAGGAACGACTCCGTCGGACGTCTAAGTCGGATAACTACACGAAGGTGTCCAGACCTACACGTTTGCAGGCACCTATATCTTCCGTTTGATGTTTGGCATTGTGATATTCGCCCGCCTTGCGAAGCTAGAGCTAACTACGGTAAGACGCGCGATTAGCTTAGCCGAGATGCTTCCCATAACTCAAAGGCAATGCACCCGGCTGCATCTTCTGCCACTACTTGTATCGCTTCACGCTGGCCTTGGCTGGCGCTCTTCTGGCTGCCGGTAGTCCTGTCAGCGACCCTTGTTGCTGCAACGTCCCAAGGAATACGCTGCTAGGATCGTTGTTGAGCCAGAGTAACTGCCCGCCACTTGCCTGGTAGATGACCACATTCAAGGCTGGATTGACGCCGACTGTAAGTTGAAGCGGAGACATGGTGTAACGTCCTGGATTGCTTCCGTCAGGAACCGGATTCCCTGAGAACGGAACTCCCGGGTT
Source organism: Acidobacteriota bacterium (assembly GCA_013289765.1). Lineage (GTDB taxonomy): Bacteria > Acidobacteriota > Terriglobia > Terriglobales > Acidobacteriaceae > Sulfotelmatobacter. Next base: position 12,958 of record JABCZI010000007.1, on the reverse strand, counting down.
CGTTGGCTGAGCACCCAAGGTCAAGAATGGATCGCTAACTAGACCAGTTCCGGAGAAAGATAGGTTCGGAGCCGTTCCCGTAACCGTTCCCAGTCCAACAAAGTCAAACTCGACGGTTCCGTTGAGAGTGTAGAAGTCCTGACCTCCGAAGGCGTAAGGCCCGGTAAAGCTGGAATTGGAAGGAGCGGTTTGCGGAATCACAAGCCCGATCCCGCCAGCAAGGCCGGAGTTGGCATCCATGTCGGCCAGAAGCGCGCCCCCTAACCCGCTTGTATTATTCGGATCGAGGAGGTTGAGGGTCGGGTCGGTCATGTAGACGCCAAGGGCGCTTATACTTCCCAAGCTTCCCGAAGGAATGGTCAGGCTGCCGTATCCATTGCTCGCTATGGTATAGCTGCCAGAGATCGAGGACGCTGGGAACTCACCCTGGAGGAAGAGTTCGTTATCATCCGCGACTCCCGAGAACGTGCCGGCTGAGGGGTTCGTAGAAAACATGCCAACGACCCCGAATTCGGGGAAGGTGCCTGGGTTAACCGCATCGCCCATGATGCCAAACACAGAGCTTCCGAGAGATGCGTTCGTGGCGCCGCTAGCATTTACTCCCTGGCCGAACGCCGAACCGATGGCCGAATCGTTGGTGCTAGTATCCACGTCGATGATTCTTAATACTTTTGGTCCTACAACGTAATAATTTAGGGAGACCGGGGTGCTGTAGATACTGTTCGTGGTGATCGTGCCTCGCCCGAAAGAGTCTACTGCTGTCAGCGTTCCGGTCAGAGAAGCGTTCAACGCCACAGCGCCGTTATCATTGGTGTCGAGACTTCCAGTTAAGGTGGTCCCACTGATGGTGAACACCCCCCCCAGCGCAACCGGCAATTGGGTGGGATCCAGTCCCGCGAGAGTGAAGGCATACCCTCCGCTCAGCGTAGCGGGCAGAGTCTGCAGGTCTAGGCTCCCGCTGGAAGTTGCCGTCCCGTCGAACTGAATGATGAGCGCATGGTTCGCGTTCACAAATTGGACGCCGAGCTTTTCGGTACCTTGGACCCTTACCAGCGTCAGTGTCCCCTGGCCAGTGGTCGGATCCACACTAAGAGTTCCATCAGTAATTGTGTCGCTGGAGACGACTCCGGCACCGTCGTTATAGTCTTGCTCCCCTGTAATGACCTTGCCAGTCGAATCAATCTGAACCGCACCGGCCAAGCCGTAAGAAAACGTGCTAAGCTCTTCGCCACTCAAATAGAACACGTAGGTCTTAGAAGTCACCACCGCCGGCGTGTTGGTCAGGCTAAAATCCGCTGGCGTCGCAACCCCCGCGACAGTGGCCGCCACGGTGTAAGGTCCACCTGCGGTTCCATTCGCAGTGAAGGTCGGCGAGGTGGCTATGCCACTCGCGTTGGTCGTCGCCGTCGCTGTCCTGCTGCCCCCAGTGAATGTGCCGCTGGCTCCCGAGGCTGGAGCGGTGAACGTAACCACCACACCACTGGTTCCCGTTCCGCCGGTTGTGACTGTGGCTACTAGCGGCAGCGCAAATGCGGTGCTCACGGTCGCGCTCTGCGCTGTTCCGCTGGTAGCCGTGATCGTTTCGACCGCTACCGCTGTATTCGTAAGACCGAAGCTGGCCGAAGTCAGGACTCCCGGCGCTGCGGCCGTCACCGCGTAAGTACCTGCGGTCGCATTCGCGGTAAACACTGGCGAAGTCGCTACGCCAAGCGCATCGGTCGTCGCCGTGTTGATGCCGCCGGCGAAGGTGCCGCTGGCGCCCGTTGTCGGAGGGGTGAAGGTCACCAGCACCCCGCTCGCCGGCGATGACCCGTTCATCACGGTGGCCACCAATGGAGCGGCAAATGCTGTGCTGACCGTTGCGCTTTGCGGCGTGCCGCTGGTCGCGGTGATCGTTTCTACCGCTGCCGCTGTGTTCGTAAGACTGAAGCTGGCCGAAGTCAGGACTCCCGGCGCTGCGGCCGTCACCGCGTAACTACCTGCGGTCGCATTCGCGGTAAACACTTGCGAAGTCGCTACCCCAAGCGCATTGGTCGTTGCCGTGTTGATGCCGCCGGCGAAGGTGCCGCTGGCTCCTGTTGTCGGAGGAGCGCTGAAGGTCACCACCACGCCGCTCGTCGGAGATGACCCCGTCATAACGGTCGCCACCAAGGGAGCGGCAAATGCCGTGCTGACCACTGCGCTCTGCGGCGTTCCGCTGGTAGCCGTAATCGTTTCTACTGCCGCCGCCGTATTTGTAAGGGAGAAGCTGACTGGAGTCGGAACTCCCGCCGCTGCGGCCGTCACGGTGTAACTACCCGCAGTTCCATTCGCGGTAAACACTTGCGAAGTCGCTACCCCAAGCGCATTGGTCGTTGCCGTGTTGATGCCGCCGGCGAAGGTGCCGCTGGCTCCTGTTGTCGGAGGAGCGGTGAAGGTTACTGCCACGCCGCTCGTCGGCGATCCACCAGTCGTTACGGTCGCCACCAGAGGCGCGGCAAATGCTGTGTTGATCGGCGCGCTCTGCCCCGTTCCGCTGGTAGCTGTGATCGTTTCTGTCAATACGTTAGTGCCGGGTATGCCAGCTAGCGATCCCTGTTGCTGCAATGATCCAAGGAATTCAGTAGTGGAATCGGTATCAAGCCAGAGTAACTGCCCCCCATTCGCCTGGTAGACGACGACATTCAAGGCTGGATTGATGCCGAGTGTAAGTTGAAGCGGAGACATGATGTAGCGTCCGGGATTGGGATTGATGGTGTCGGGAACCGCAGTCCCTGAGAACTGAACCGGGGTGTTTGTGGGTTGAGCGCCGAATATAAGAAATGGATCGGCCAGAAAACCGGTTCCAGAAAGAGATAAGTTCGTAACGCTACCTACTCCCGCAAAGTCAAACTCGCCGGTTGGATTGGGTGGACTGACGTTGAAGCCTTGAGCTCCGAAGGTGTAAGTCCCAGCAAAACTGGAACTGGAAGGAGCCGTTTGCGGAATCAAAACCCCAATACCGCCACAGACTTGAACGTTGCCGTCCATGTCGACCGCTATCGCCCCACCACCCAATCCGGGGGTCGTATTATTGGGATCGCTTAGGTTGAGATTCGGGTCGGTCAAGTAAATCCCGAGTGTGTTGATGTTTCCGAAGCCTCCAGTGAATGTCAGGCTGCCATATCCATTGCTGGCAATGTTATAGGTGCCCGATATGGTGGCATCCGGTGCGTAGTTTTGATTGTAAATTTCGTTGTCATCTCCGATTCCCGAGAACGTGCCGGCTGAGGCGTTAGTCGAAAACATGCCGGCGGTCGCGTACGCGATGGAGACGAATGGTAAGTCGCCAGCGATGCCGAAGACAGAACTCTGGAGGGATGCGTTTGTGGCGGCGGTAGCGTTTACTCCCTGGCCGAATGCGGAACCGATGGCCGAGTCGGTAGTATCCACGTCGATGATTCTTAATACTTCCGGTCCGACGACGTAATAACTAAAGACAACCGGGGTACCTCCAGAGCTGTAGATACTGTTCGTGGTGATTGTGCCTCGCCCATAAAGGTCTACTGGTGTAAGCGTAGCGCTCAGAGAAGCGTTTAACGTTGGAACGCCATCATCATTGGTGTCGAAATTTCCAGTTAAAGCAGTACCGCTGATCGTGAACACGCCCCCGAACGCAATCGGCAATTGGGTGGGATCCATTCCTGCGAGACTGAAGGCATAGCCCCCGCTGAGGGTAGCGGGCAGAGTCTGCACGTCCATGCTACCGCTGGAAGTTGCCGTTCCGTCGAACTGAATGATCAGCGCATGGCTCGCGTTTACAAATTGGACACCGAGTGTTTCGGTACCTTGGACCCCTCGATTAAGGTTGTTTGTAACTAGCGTCAGTGTTCCCTGACCAGTGGTCGAGCTCACACTTAGGGTTCCGCCAGTAATTGTGTCGTTGGATGGAACTCCGGAACCATCGTTATAATCTTGCTCCCCTCCAACGACAGTACCAGCCGAATTGATCTGAACCGCACCGGCGAGGCCGTAAGGAAACGTGCTAGGGTTTTCTTCGCCACTCAAATAGAACACATAAGTCTTGCTTGTAACAACAGTCGACGTGTTGGTCAGACTGAAACTGGCCGGCGTTGTAACCCCAGCAGCTGTAGCCGTAACTATGTAGGGTCCACCGGCTGTGGCGTTAGCTGTAAATGCCGATGAAGTTGCCCTGCCGTTAGCATCGGTCGTATCGGTTTCAGTCGCGCCATTCACGAATGTACCGCTCGCCGGGGTTGTAGGTGCGGTAAATGTCACCGCTACGCCGCTTACCGGATTCGAATTACTGTCGGTTACCGTGGCAACCAATGGCAAGGGGAACTCTGTGCTGATTAGCGTACTTTGTGGAGTCCCGCTGGTAGCGGTGATCGTCGCGGCGGCGCCTCCGAGGTTGGTTAGATTAAAATTGGCCGGAGCCGTAACTCCAGCGACTGTCGCGGTGACTATATAAGAGCCCGAAGATGCGTTCGCGAAGAACGGAAGAGAAGCTACACCGCTCGCATTGGTAATTGCGGTGGCGGTTGTGTTAGCGGCTGCTGAGGGAAAAATTCCGCTAGCTCCCGTAGCCGGCGCTTGAAAGGTTACGACTGCATTTTGCACCGGATTTTGGCCGGCATCTACGACAGTAGCTACCAAAGGCGATGGAAAGAGCGAAATGGGATTTGTGCTCTGAGGCGTACCGCTTGTGGCGATGACCGCGGCCGGGGCTGCGGAGGTGTTTGACAAATTGAAAGTAGCGCTCGACTGTGCCGATGGAGCCGAGGCCGTGACTGTATAAGCTCCAACGACTCCATTCGCAATGAACACCGTAGAGGTCGCGAATCCGCTGGCGTTGGTCGTTGCCGTGGTTGTATTGGTGCCGGTGTCGGCAAACGTGCCGCTGGCTCCGGTTGTTGGAGCCGCGAAGGTCACTGCAACTCCGCCCACTGGGGCCCCGTTATTAGTCACCGCCACGACCAGGGGCGAGGCAAAAGCGCCACTGATTGCATGGCTTTGCGGCGTTCCACCCGCCGCTGCCATCGCTTCGGTCGACGAACCTGTCAGAGCGGTACGATCTCCTGAGGTACACGCCGCGAGTCCCATCAGGCAGATCGCGACGAGTAGGGTCCAGCAAGCTTTGTAATTCATAGATGTCCTAATAGAAGTCCCAGCAAAAGTGCGGGCAGTCCCAGTGGCAACAACCGATATAGACATGCGAGTCGCTTTTTTCATTGTCCGCATCGAGCGGCGTTCTAAATCAAACACATAGCCTGGAAAGGGAAATCCGCCTGTCAGCTAACCATGCATCGTCTATAGAGTTCGCTCGAATGAGCAAACTTGTGGGGGCTGTTGCTTCTCCTCTGAGTGAAAGTGGAGACGACTCTAGGTTGTGCGCAGGGCCTTGTCAAGTAGAGTGCCGCGATTTTCACGAAAACTCAACACTGCTGTCACGCGAGAATGAGCAAATGGCTCCCCACGCTGGCACCGCTCTAATATTCTGTTGAGTTCGAGGCCACGTTTCTCGCAACTTGTCGCAGCTCGGCAATCCTTCGAGGAGCGGAGTCCAGCGATAGGGGATCGAGAACTATTTTTCCTGAATCAAACTAGATGTATATGCATCTATTGGCGGTACGAGTAAGCCGACCACGTTCGATCTTCCCTGCTTGTGCGCGAGCCTCCGTCGGGCCGACCACGTGCATCGCTCTTTCGCGGTGAGCCGTGTAGCAGACCACAAGTTCAATAACTTACGGCCGGTAAGTCGTTTTTCAATCAACTTCCGGTTTGCCAGTGATCCAACCGGAATCCGACCCCAGCCACTCGCGGTGATGACCGGTATCGACTGGTAGCGTCAGTTGACGATTGCAGTTTCGCGAGCTCAGCCTTGGCTTGCAATTTCAGAAATTCTCAAGCATGACCACATTGCTTTCGTACCGTCTTAATCCAAACGCCAGATACCTTCCATCCCGGGATGGACGCGGATCAAAAATCCATGCGGGACCGACTGGCCCGCTAAGTATGGTTTTCACCTTGCCATCCAGACTAACGGAGGCAATTTGGAAATTATCCCCAACGGAACCAGAGACATAAAGGTGTTGATTGTCAGCGGCCCAGGCGGCAAATTGCACCAACCAATCTTTTAATTCGATTTCACTTTTGCCGCCATTCTCAAGGTCGAGAATCTCAATATGGTGCGGCGCGGAATCGAAGCGCACGGCGATCTTCTTTCCGTCAAAAGAGAGACTCCAATAGTCGCTTGTGACGATTTCCTTTGTATGCGTGATGTGCTGACCACGCCCCTCAACTGGGTCGAACTTGAGCAACTCTTGACCGTCCTTCCCGCGCTCCACCATCACACAGACGTTGGCCGTAACCGCACATTGCAAATCCATGTCTCCGGACAGTACGAGAGTTGCCGGGCCGCCCTCAAGCGGCATGCGCATGATTTGTCTGGGGGAATCTTTGGAGTCGTGCTTGATGAATAATAGCCACTTCCCATTCGGGCTTATGACTGGATAGCCGTAATTGCTCTGCCCCGTTACCAACGGAACGGTTTCTTTTGTGCGTAGGTCCTGGCGAAAAATGCTGAATCGTTCCTGTGGGTAGGAAACGTAGATGACGGACGATCCGTCTGGAGTCCACACAGGGTACGACTTCGGCCAACTGTCTGCTCCCAGTTCTCGCGCTGCTGCCACGGTCTGACTCGGGCTGCGAAGATCGAGCAAGCGAATGGCCTGGTTGGCGCGCATCCGCTCAACGGCAAGCCGCTTCCCGTCCAGGGATTTGCTGATGCCTTCCATCTGGTATCCCGCCCAGGCGGTAATCTGAGTTGGCGTTTCTTTGACGCGCCCCGTGTCGGGATCCAGCGGAATCGACCAGAGGTTCTCGTTACCTACGCCCGATCCGTGAAACCGATAAACAACGCGTCCGTCGGCGGCCCAGACTACATCCGAGGTCCCCTCGCTCGTCATGAGTTTTGCATCCGACAAAAAAACTGAGCAGTCGTGGCCTTCCGGATCGCAGGTACGGAGCGAACCTGATGTGAGAGCGCTATTTGTCGAAGACACCACAATCCTGCGGGAGGTGGGAGACCAGTCCACTTGGGCCAAGTCTTCACCCGACAAAATCTCGTGGGAGTTTTCGCCGTCCGCGCTCATCACGCGCAACTTTGAGGCGGTATTCGAGGGCACGTCTGTCCACGCTATGCGTGCGCCATCTGGCGAGACCGCGGCACTCGCGACCACAACGTTGCCATCTATTAGCGTTCGCGTGGAGCCGTCGACCGTTGACATGCGGAGCAGACCATTAAAACTCGGAGGCCGCACCAGGAGATGGGAGCCGTCGGGATACCACCCCAGCACACTCACGTTACCAACGCTGGAGAACCGGCGCTTTTCGCCAGTGTCAATCTGCAATAACACCAGGCCTTCGCTGTGATCGGTGTAGGCAAGCTGCCGTCCATCGGGTGAAATCAGCGAGGATAAAACCGGGTCGTCAACCGCGTTGCTGGTGAGTTCCAGTTGCGCCAATTGCTTCTTGGGAACCGTTGAGTTTCCACGCCACTTCAGGAAGTACAGACCAGCTCCGATGATGGCAATTCCCACGAAAGCGGCTGCCAACCAGAGAGACAAATGTTTGGTGCGCCTTGCTGGAACGCTGCCGGCAGCGCCTGTGCCTGATTGCGTGTCACGATTGAGACGCTTCAAATCGGCGCGGATTTCTGATGAGCTCTGATAGCGCAGGTCGCGGTCTTTCTCCAGCGCTTTCTGGATGATCTCTTGCAGCTTGGCCGGAAGGTGGCGGTTCAGTTCTGTGACCGGCGCAGGATCGCGGTTCATGATGCCGTCGAAGATCACGCCCGAGCTTTCGCCGCGAAACGGCAGCGTGCCCGTCGCCATCTCATAAAGAACCGCGCCGAACGAGAACAAATCTGTTCTGGAGTCCAGTTCCTTGGCTCGCACCTGCTCCGGCGACATGTAGGCCACCGTCCCCAACAAAGCGCCTTCGCTCGTCAGTTGGGAGGCGTCGGAGTCAAGCGTGACTGTTACCGAATCGCTTCCGGCCGAGGCGGGTTTAGCTAGCATCTTTGCCAGTCCGAAGTCGAGGATCTTGGCGTGGCCTCCCTGAGTGACAAAAATATTTGCTGGCTTGATGTCGCGGTGGATAATTCCGGCCACGTGCGCGGCGTCGAGCGCATCGGCGATTTCGATTCCCAACGACAGAACCTGCTCTGTCTCCATCGGACGGCCGCCGATGCGATGCTTCAGCGTCACGCCATCCAGAAACTCCATAACGATGAAAGACTGATCCGCTTGCTTGCCAATTTCGTAGATGGTGCAGATGTTCGGGTGATTCAAAGCCGACGCGGCCCGCGCCTCCCGACGAAAACGCTCCAGGGCCTGCGGGTTCTGGGCAACGTTGTCAGGAAGGAATTTCAGGGCGACGAAGCGCCCAAGGTCGGTGTCCTCGGCTTTGTAAACCACACCCATCCCGCCACCGCCGAGTTTCTCAACGATGTGGTAATGCGAGATGGTTTGGCCGATCATCTAAGCCCATTCTGGCGTGGATGGGGAGCATGGTAGGCCGCCGCTAGGAGCAAGTCAACGCAGCCCGGAGAGGCACAGAACAATGTGGATTCAGAAATTCGGCCATGAACAATGGCCGCGCCCAGGCTCTCGATTTGTGTAATCCCGCAAGTAGCTACGCCCCGCCCGCAATTAGATCATCCGCAGCGTTTTACCTCGCCGCACCCGACCGCCTGTCCTCTTTATTCTGGCGTTCTCGTTTCTGCGATGGGATGACCAGGCATCACTTCATATTGAGTAGTGCGTTTCGGGAGGCAATGGTTACATTGATAAAGAGAGCGGCGGCACTAGCGACGGACCTGAGGGGGCGACGCCTAAGGCCTCGGGACACCCGCCCTACTGTTTACCCCTGTCTCTTTACGTCGCATTTCAAATTCAGATTCCGGATCAGCCGGTGCAAATACTTGGGGTGAATTCCCAGGAGGCGGGCGGCTTCGACGTGATTGCCGTTGGTTTCGTCCAGCGCCGTGAGAACGAGCTGTTTTTTCGTCTGGCTCAAAGTGTTGTGGTATCGCGCCGCGGCCAAACCTGCCGACTCTTCCTCCAGCAGTGCGTTCGGCAAGTCTTCTGCGAGAATTTCGTCGGTCAGTCCCAGCACGATCGCATGTTCGATGGCGTTCTCTAATTCGCGAACGTTTCCGGGCCAGCTATATTTCATCAGCAACTCACGTGCCTCTGCAGAGATTCCTTTGAAGCTACGATGGCACTTCTCCGCATATTTATTCGTGAAATGCAGAGCTAGTAACGGAATATCCTCGCGATGCTCCCGTAGTGGAGGCATAGCTATGGAAACCACATTCAGGCGGTAATACAAATCCTGCCTGAACTCACCCATTTTGATTGCCTCCTCCAAGTTCTTGTTCGTCGCAGCCAGGACGCGCGCGTTAAACGGCAGCAAGCGGTTTCCACCGAGCCGTTCAAATTCGCGCTGCTGCAACACCCGCAAGAGCTTCGCCTGTAATAGCGGCGCCAGCTCCCCGATTTCGTCGAGGAACAGCGTCCCCTCCCCGGCTACGTCGAACTTGCCCTTCTTAATTCCGACCGCGCCAGTGAAAGCTCCCTTTTCGTGGCCGAAGAGCTCGCTCTCCAACAAGGCTTCCGGGATAGCGGCGCAATTGACAGCGACGAATGGTTTGTCGAGCCGCTCACTGTTGGCGTGAATGGCGCGGGCAACGAGTTCCTTGCCGGTTCCACTTTCGCCGCGAATGAGTACCGTCGAATCGCCCCTCGCCACTCGCCCGATGAACTCACTAACCCGTCGCATCGCTCTGCTCTCCCCGATAAAGGAACGGTCGGCTTTCGCCTCCGCCTGGAGGCGCTGGTTCTCTGCCTTCAGGGAATCCAGCTTTGACAAGTTCTCTAGCGTGACCGCTGCGATGCGGGCAACCGCGCTGAGGAAATCTGCGTGGTCATCTCCAAACGTGAGTGAGGAGGCGGGCGAGCTCAGATAGATCACCCCGAGGATTCTCTCAACTGCCACCAAAGGCACACACAACACATGCTGAGCGGAAGCAGTTTCGCCGGCAGTTTCTGCAACGACGGCGCAATGTTCCCAGATCGCCTGCTGCACCAACTCATCCCGGATAACCATGTCCTGCGGAGCGAAATCCTTTCGATTCCACTTACAGGGCGGACTGGGTTCTTCACTCGCGTTCGGCTGGAGCAGGATTGCAGCCCCCGAAGCTGGGATGACTTCGCAAATAAGCTCCAGCAATTCGCTCTGCAATGCGTGCGCATCGCGAGTGGAATTGATCATATTGGCGATTTTGAAAAAAGCAGTCAGATCGCGCGCCATTCGGCCTACCCATGAGTCACCAGTCGGCAGGCCCGAGCGATCGAGGGACATCGTTCTCAATTCCGCGGTGCCGGAGCGCGACGACAGCGGGTCGGTATGCTCGTCAGGGCCGGTAAAGAACACAAACTCGCTGTTGCCGATACGAATCCGGTCTCCGTGCTGGATGGTCTGGCGGCTCACTCGTGCTTCGTTGACGAAAGTTCCATTGTGACTGTCGAGATCGGTGACCTCAAAAACATCAGCAGAGACCTCGCTCACCGAGCAATGTTTTCGTGAGACCGCAGGGTCGCCCACCTCCAATTGGTTGGAGGGATCCCTACCCAGAACCAGCGGGCCATCCTTCACGACCCGAACAATTTTCCTGGGGAATCCGGAAATCGAGATCAGTCTCGGGTTGATCAACTCATTCTCCGGTTGTCCAGTGTAGTCGAAACTGCAGGAGAAGCATCGTCGAATCGATCCGTTTCTGCGGAACCAAACGGCTACTCGCGGGTAGCCTTTCAACTACTACTTGGCCCACCCGCCGAGAATTCCGGCGAGGGAACCGGGGCTTATGTGATTGCAAAAACAGCAGAATGAGGGGGAACGAAGCTCGATTGGGCTTGGCACGACACATGCAATATCTCTGTCCGTCACCGCAAGCTTCCAGCGATAGCGCAGACGAGCTTGAATGACAAATTCAGTTTGGGTTCCACTGCGAGGAGCCCCAAGGAGGATGTTATGAAACGCAACTTGATCGGGATCCTGTCGCTGGTGGTGATGTCGCTGATGCTCAACGCCGCGGCCCAAGCTCAGTCTGCTGCCCAAGCTAATGTGCCGTTCGCCTTCAGTGTAGGCTCGGCGCAGCTTCCAGCCGGCACCTATGTAATCACCACCGCTGGCATGAGCGCAATCGAGATCCGGAACGGTCAGACAGGCGCGTGCGCGTTGTCGTTGGTCAGGCGCGAGCATCAAAGCAAGTCGGGCGCCAAACTGGTCTTCCATCATGTAGCCGGCCAGTATTTCCTGGCGGAAATCTGGAGAGGTACGGGTACCAATGGTATGGTGATCGCGCCATCCAAACAGGAGAGGAGCCTCGAGAAAGAGTGGCGGCTCGCCACTGGCCCATCGAAAAGCGAGCAAGTCTTGATCGCTCTCAACTGAAAGGTGGCTAACCCATTCGAACAGCTGGAGCCAAACGCTTCGGCTGTTCGTTTTCTTGCTACTACTGAACACTGGCCAAAAGCGCATTACCAGACGTGAACCGCTCTGCCGCGGGGCGTGCTTGAATCAGCTGAGTTTCTGGGACCGCCTCAATATTCTGTGCGGGAAAAAATTGTCCAATCCGGGCCGAAACGCGACGAGGTAAGGTCTCGGCACCCATGGAGCATTCCCCCAACGGCTCCGTAGTTTCCGGGACGCCAGTTCCTGACTCTACTGCACCGTGAACTTCGTTGGACTGTTCTTGCCAAGAGCCATCGCCTGCGGGTTCTGCTCTTTTCGTTCGGCTCCGCGTTCGCTCTGCCGCACGATCAGACCAATGTCAGAGATTGGTCAATAGCAAGGTCACGGCATGTGCGACGAATGAACTCGTGCATCGAGTCTGAATAAACGAATTCGAAACCGTAGCGAAAAGCGTTCCTTTGGCGGACCATCGCGGAGATCGTTACAGGGCTGCCTGGCAGCGTGAAGTTCAATTCGACGTTCTCGCCTAAGGGGACTTCAATTGGCAGTATCGCTGCGATCCCGGATTCGCTAATGTCCACGGTGGTCCCATTCAGCAAACCGGATGTTCGGGAGTTGATTGTAATGTGAATCTCAATCTTAAATCGAGGCTGGCGACGGGGATCGGGGATTGTGCGAACGGAGGTGACTGCGGAGTGATTCTTATCTTCCGGTTCCAATTCTGTCGGTTTATCGATGCGATGCCCCCATGGGAATCTCGAAAGAGCAGACATTTCGCTTGGCTTCTCCAAACCGTAGCCTTTCTTTTTTAAGTCGGAAGCATACAGCTTTGCAATCGCGAGACGGGCTGCAACAAAGCTAGTCCTGCGTCCTCACGACAGTGTTGGTATGCGTTTGTAAGTCATCACCGTTAACGCTACTATCCGAAAAGTTGGCGCAGTACCTCCCTACACTGCGCCATCAGAGGAAAACAGCGGACGACGGGGGGGAGGGCCGCGTCAGTTCCTTTAGCACCCGACTCCTTGGAACCAACTTACAACGGTGGGATATCTTGGAACTGTTCCTAATTGCACACTGTTTGAAGTTAAGTTAGAAAGTTTACCGATGTGGGAATGAGTTATAGCAGCGAACCCGGAGACGCTGCCAACGTCAAGCTGGCTCTCATGTATTTTCCCGAATACCCCTATGAAGAGGTTCAGCCGGGAGTGACATTCACAGTGCGGGAAGGGCCGTTGATCATCGGGTACGGTGTCATCCCGTCACGCGGAATGGAATCTTTTCCGTTGCCAGTGGCACAACCTCAATGAGCGAAATGGCCTTCCATGAGAAGGCCGGTCGGAGTCAAGTCGATTCTTGTTTGGCTTCGTTGAACAAAGGTTTTTCTCCCGCCGAGTGGCCACTGTCGCCATGCTTCCATCCGCACTCTCGAGGAGCGAAT
>JABCZI010000006.1 GCA_013289765.1 Acidobacteriota bacterium | reverse complement strand
CCTCCGTCAAGGACGCGCTGCGGGCGAGTTGCTCGAGCCACATCGCGGCCTGTCCTTCAAAAGTCACCTCACGGGTAAACCCGAGAAGCGCTGCAGCGGTGTCAAACAGACGCCCCACCGAGCTCGTAGCAAATGTGCGCACCTCTTTGCGTACCAATTCCATCGCGTTCTGGTATCGCTTGGGAAAAGCGAACGGACCGGCAAGCACGTCTGGCAAGCTATCTAGCTGGGCAAGGAATCCAGCCGCCGCCTGGACTGGGTAGTGCGCGGCAGCGTCGCCGCCCGCAAGGGCTGCGCGGCGCAGATGAGCCACACGCTCAAAACCTTCTTGCACGCTGCCCACGAAAATCTCACCACCCCAGATCGATCCGTCGTCTCCGTATCCGGTGCCGTCGAAGCTTACGCCTACGACTCGTTTCGTCCACTCTCCCCGTTCCGCAAGCACAGATGCAACGTGTGCGCGATGGTGCTGCACCGCGTAGCTTTGTGAAACACCGAGGGTTGCGGCGTGAGCCGTTGAGAGATATTGCGGATGAAGATCGTGCACCAGAAGCAGTTCGTCCAAGCGGACTTCGTACATCGACACCATGTCCTTGATGATCTGTTGAAATGCATGGAGCGACTGGTAATGATCCAAGTCTCCAATGTGCTGGCTCACAAAGGCCTGGCCGGCCACAACCAGCGTGATGGTGTTTTTCAGATCGGCGCCCAGCGCGAGGAAAGGGCCCTCGGCAGGGAGCGACGCAACCGCGCCCGGAGAGTAACCACGGGCGCGGCGCAGGATTACGGGACCGAAGGCCCCGGCTCGCGTCACGGAGTCGTCCACTCGGCGCGCGATCGGCCTCTGCCCAATCAGAAACGAGTCCGCGATTCCCGCCAGACGCTGCAATGCGTCTTCGTCCTCGTAAGCGATCGGCTCACTCGACCGATTCGCGCTCGTCATGACCAGTATTTCCGGAGCGCCGGCTGCGAACAGGAGGGGGTGCAAAGGGGTGTACGGTAACATCACTCCGAGTTCGATATTCTCCGGAGCGACCCCGCTGAGTTCGATTCTTGCCGGCGCTAGCACGATGGGACGGGCGATCGAAGTGAGCAGCGCTTCCGCTTCAACAGAAAGCTCGACTAGAGTGTGAGCCAGTTCAATATCCCGCACCATCAGGGCAAAGGGTTTTTCTTTCCGGTATTTGCGATCCCGCAAAGCCTTGACGGCTGCGGGATTCCGGGCATCGCATGCCAGATGGTACCCGCCGAGTCCTTTCACCGCGAGAATCCCGCCAGCCCGAAGAATCTCGGCCGCCCGACGAATGCTGCCTTCACTTCCACCTGTGGTTTCATCGTTGTTCGCTTGAAGCTGCGGGTGGAGATAGTAGCTGGGACCGCAAGCTGGACAGGCTACGGGCTGCGCGTGAAAACGACGATCGCCGGGGTTGGAGTATTCCGCGACACAGTAGTCGTCGAGCAGCCAATCCTTCATGGTGGTGTTCGGGCGGTCATAAGGGAGTGCCAGCACGACGCTGTAGCGTGGCCCGCAGTTGGTGCAGTTAATGTAGGGATACAGGTAACGCGGATCGGCTGGATCGAAGAGTTCTTTCAGGCACTCATCACAAACGGGCAGGTCCGGTGAAATACGAACTGTCGGGCGCTCCCGGCGTTCGCTGGTCCGGATTGTGAATTCGTGCAGGCCGGTTGCCTCGGCAGGCCGCACGTCGATTTCCGCGATACAGGCGGCGGGTGGCGGCTGAGATTTCAATTCCCGAACAAAAGCTTCCAGCCCGGTCTCCGCGCCTTCGAGATGGATTTCAACACCCTGCTGCGCATTGAGCACCCATCCATTCAAGGCATTGGCGCAGGCCAAGCGATAGACAAAGGGACGGAATCCCACCCCTTGCACGATGCCCCGAACTCGGATGGAACAAGCGCTGGCCATTATGTTGCCTACTCGTCCGCTTTATTCGTCCACAATGCAGCCGTTACCTTGCCATCCCACTTGGACTACCTTGCCGTCCTCGACCAGGATGGGCACGGTGCGCTGGCCACGTGCGATCTCGCGCATGCGCCCGCGCGCCACGGGATCGGCTTCCACGTCGTACTCCACAAACTCACTGCGCTTCCACTCCAGCCACTCGCGCATTTCGCCGGTGTGCGGACAGCGAGCAGTTCCATAGAGCTCAAGCTTGGCCATGGCTCAGCGCCTCCAACGACTCCCGGATGACGTGGTAGATGGAAGCCTGCACTTCCTGAATGCGAGGGATATAGTCGCAATCCACTACCACGGGAAAGTCAGCCAGCCGCTGGTGCTTGATCTCGCCTCCATCGTAGCCGAGCAGCGCCACGGTCAACATATTTCGCTTCCGCGCTTCTTCGAGCGCCATAATGATGTTTCGCGATCCGCCGCTGGTGGAAATGCCGATGGCAACATCTTCCGGACGGGCTTGCGCGATCAGCTGGCGAAGGAAAATTGCATCTGCGCCGATGTCGTTGGCAACGGCCGTGATATTCGCAGGCTCCAGGGAGAGTGAGATCGCGGGGAGAGATTGATAGCCAGGCGGCGGGAGCACGCAATCGATGGCGAAATCGTTGGCGTCGGTCGCAGACCCTCCATTGCCGAGGAGAATGAGCTTGCCCCCGCGGCGTAAACGCTCATAAATCGCTAGCGTGGCGTTACCGATTTGCTCGGCTTCTTCCCGTGCGACTTGCGCGCGCAGCTTGGCATCATCGTGAACCTTCATCAAGATGGAAGATGTTACTTCGGCCACAACATCGCTGGTTCCCTGCTTTTCAGTACCGAGAAATGGATAAAGGAATCCGGAGTCGCCCACCTCAAAGCCCAGTTCGCGGTGCTCGAAAAAAACGTGTACCGTCTCCCAGAGCGTGTGATAGAGGACCTCGATCATCTCCTGGTGCATGAACGGGTCTTGCGTAGCAGCATTCACGGCATAGGAACCTTCAACACCGGGCAGAGCAAAGGTCATCGCATCTTTTAGGCGAGCTTCCTGAATCGTCGCCCAAACTTCAGGATCGCCCTCCGGGGGACCGAATCCCATGACGATATCTTCAGGGCGAAGGATAGCTCCGAGCCACGGTCGAAAGAGAACCGATAGATCCAGAGCGGGCAACGCACGCTTGCCCACGATCACGGGATGAACGAACTCCACCGATACATGCTGGGCATCCGTGGCATAGGGCCCGCGCCCAAAAGCGAGCAATCGCCCTCCGCGCAGGAATCGTTCGGACATCTCGCGGCACGCGTCCGCCATGCGTGGCGCCTCGCGCGAGAAGAAAGCCTCGAACAATGGATTCCGCTCGAGCAGGCGCTCATCGATTTGGTTGGCGAGCTTAGATGCAGTTGCCATAGCGTCTGTATTAGCAAATTCTCGGCAAGGGATCGCCGACCAGCATATCTACGATCCGGCTGCCCCCGTAAAGAGTTGTCACGAGCACCGTCCCGGCACTCTGTTCGCGAACTTCACCGATCACTTGGGCTTCACTTCCGCCGGGCGCGAGCCTCAAGGCATTGATTGCGGCGTCGGCGTACTCAGCAGAAACAACCGCCAGAAACTGCCCCTCATTCGCAATGTGCAGCGGATCCAGCCCCAGTAATTCGCAAGCTCCGCGCACGGTATCGCGCACCGGAATCTGATCTTCAAAGAGAACCATCCCCAGTCCGCAGTCGCGCGCCAGCTCATTTAGAGATGTCGCAGCTCCGCCGCGAGTTGGATCGCGCATCCAGCGGACGCCCGGGCCGGCGGCGCGAATAAGAGCTTCGACCAGGGGGAGCACAGAGCGGGTGTCAGAACGAAGATCGGCTTCGAGATCAAGCTCACCGCGCGCCAGCAGGATGGTGATGCCGTGATCGCCGATGGGCCCGGAGAGCAGAATCCTGTCGCCCCCGCGCACCGAGCGGGGATCGATGGTCACTTCATGAAGCGGGCGGCCAATGCCGGTCGTAGTGACGTACATCTGGTCCGCTTTGCCGTGCTCGACGACCTTGGTGTCCCCGGCAGCGATCCGCACACCGGCGTCCCGCGCGGCCTTTGCCATGGCTCGAACTTCGGCTTCGAGAACCTGCGTCGGCAGGCCGGCTTCGAGAACATAGCTGACTACGAGGGCTTCTGCCCTGGCGCCCGAAACCGCGAGGTCGTTCACCGTGCCGTTCACCGCAAGTTCCCCAATGGAACCGCCGGGAAAGGTCAGCGGCTTGACCACAAAACTGTCGGTAGTGATCGCAACTTTTGTGCCGTCGATGTCGACCTGCGCGGCATCTCCGAGTGGTCCGGGCGCCGTGCCAAAAAGCAGGGGAGCAAAAAGGCCTTCGACAAGCTTGCGGCTGGCTTTGCCTCCGGCACCGTGCGCCATCTCGATTTGCGGATCGCGGAACCGGACGGGTGCGGATTCGGCAACTGCGGCGGCCGGAGCGCTCAGGCGATCGAGCTCAGACTTACCATTGCTGCCTTGCGGTACTCGTAGTTGTGATAGGCGGCGCATGATCCTTCCGATGACACCATGAGTGCGCCGACAGGATGCTCCGGCGTGCACTCCCGGCCAAAAAGTTTACACTGATGCGGCCTCAGCACGCCCTTCAGCACCTCTCCGCATTGAGCCGCTTTCGGATCGGTCACTCGAATGCCGGGAACCGCGAAGCGTTGTTCCGCGTCCAATTCGGCGTACCTGTCGTTGATGCGCAGTGCCGATTGCGAGATGAATCCTAGACCGCGCCACTCAAAATAAGGGCGCAACTGGAAAACTTCGGCCATGGCGCGAAGCGCGGCTCGGTTCCCTTCCCAGGGAACAACGCGCTTGTATTGATTCTCCACCTTAGCCTCGGCCGCCTTCAACTGGCGCAGGAGCATGACAATGGATTGCAGCATATCCAAGGGTTCGAAGCCCGACACCACGATCGGTTTGCGTTCGTTCCGGGCGATCCACTCATAAGGACGGCAACCGATGACGGTCGAAACGTGGCCGGGACCAATGAAGGCGTCGAGCCGCATGTCGGGAGAGTCGAGGATGGCACGAATCGCCGGAATGATGGTGACGTGGTTGCAGAACACGGAGAAATTGCGGACACCTTCGGCCTTGGCGCGCATCATCGTAAGAGCGGTGGAAGGCGCGGTGGTTTCAAACCCGATGGCAAAGAACATGACGTGCTTGTCGGGATTCAGCCGGGCGAGCTTCAGCGCATCGGAAGGCGAATACACAATCCGAACGTCCATACCACGAGCCTTGTGCTCAAGCGGGCTCCCCTGAGTTCCGGGCACACGCATCATGTCGCCGAAAGCAGCGAAGATAACATCTGGCTGCTGCGCGATGGAAAGACCATCGTCGATTCTTCCCATGGGAAGCACACAGACCGGGCATCCGGGGCCGTGGATCAACTCGATGTTTTCCGGAAGTAGATCTTTCAGGCCGAAGCGATAGATGGCGTGAGTATGTCCGCCACAGACTTCCATCATGCGGTAGTGGCGTTCTGTACTGGCAAGGCGGCGAATTTCGTATGCCGTCTTCGAAATCAATTCGGGTTCCCGAAACTCATCGACGTATCTCATGCTGATCCCTCCCTTGCGGGCCGGACGCGAGCGGGCCTCAATTCACATCCTCCAAGCCATATCCCTGGACTTCCTGCATGGCTCCATCGATCTCTCCCAACGTCCTGAGCGTGCTCATCTGGTCGGCGGCATCCTGCTCGCTAATCTTGCTCATAGCAAAGCCCACGTGAATGAGCACCCAGTCGCCCGGTGCTGGCTTGTCGTCCTGCAACAGGCCCAGATCAATCCTGCGCCGCACGCCGACTATATCCACGAGCGCGGAATCCTGGTTATCGGAAGAGATCTCGACGATCTTTCCTGGTATGGCTAGACACATGCGACATCCTCCCGCAACCTCATGATTCGCTTCATCCTGATCCATCTTCGAAAACCTTTGCCGCGAGCGGCTTACGCCTGCTTGCGCGCGAAAATATCGAACGACAGTTTGATCTCATCCTTCAGCTTCACCGTGCCCCCAGCCGCGGAAACCGGCTTGATTTCGTAATCGCTCTGGCGAAGGGAAAACTCCCCCGCGGAGCGCACAACATCACCTTTCACCGTCACTCGCGCCGAAACCGGCTGACTGCGCGTGACCCCGTGCAAGGCCAAATCTCCCCTCAACTCGACCACATATAGACCATCGCCCATCTTCTGAATCGACGAAGGTCGAGGGCATTCATAAATGATCTCCGGGAAGCCATCAGTCTCGAGAACCTCGTCGTGCATTCTGCGTTCGATTTCCTGGCGGTCTTTGGCGCTGATGTCGCCGGTCACCGCCAGCGAGGCCGCCTGGATCACGATCCGCAGAGACGAACCCTCCGGAGTATCGGAGGCGAACTGAATCTCGCCCTGGAGGTCCGGAATTGCGATCGTCGGGTTATGGCCAAATGCCGAAAGCATACCCGTGGCAAACGCCCAGACCGTGAATGTACTCCCCTTGGCTTCAATTAAGTATCGAACCTTGGTCGTCTGTGGCGTCCCTGCTGTAGACAAACTGATGTTCCCCCTGACCTAGTTGCGGCCCTGCATGTCATCTCATGCTGTCACATGGCGCGCAATTTTAAATATCGGTCCAGATCCGGCAACGCAGCCTGCGCCAGATTTCCGACCCCGAACTGGCCGAGATAGCGCCGCGCGATCGGATTGGAGAGAATCAAACCTGCCCCGAAAACCACCAGAGCCACTCCACTCAGCATGAACAGCGTGTCCTTGTCGTTGAAGCCCCCGTCACCATTTTCGATTGCCACGGCAGTCTCCTTTTGTAAAGCTGTTTATAGCCCCGAACGAAGATTGGAATCGGGCCGATCCCCGTCGAGAATTTTGTTGACGATGGATTCGACCAGCTTGACCGCGTGCTCGACAGCAGCCTCGACCGCGGCGCTCAGTCCCATCTGCCCCTGTTCCCCTCCGAGGGTTTCCGGCTCGCAGCCGACCAGCAGCACGTTCTTTACTTCGATATTCATCGCTCGCGCCATGCGCACCACGTTCATGGGATTCATGGCGTGAGCTTCAACCACGGCCTGCGGAGTCCCCGAATTGTATAAGGCTTTCAGATCAGGTTCGATGACGTAGAGAGTGCCGGGAGCTTCGCCGTGCGGACAAGCGTCCACCAGGATGGTGGTTTCGTAACCGTCTTGCAGGGCGTAAGCCAGGTCGAAACCGCGAATGCCGAAATCGGCCACGCGCACGCTTTCCGGTAGTTGCAGGCCAGCCAGGCGTCGGACAACTTCGACGCCGAACGCGTCATCGCCGAGAAAGATGTTGCCGATGCCGGCGATCAAGATGGTTGGCTTCTGCGATGAGTTGATTTGCCTGGCTTCTTCTTCAGAGAGTGGTTCAACTTCTTCCGCATCGAAAAAAAAGCGATGCCCGGGTTGACGAAGCAAACCCATGTCCCTGCCTGGATCGTCATCCAGAACTACGCAGACGTGGCTCTTGCCCTCGTAGTCCTGCTCGATGCATTCGATGGTGGCAATCTGGCCCGCTAAGGCGATATCCATCACATCGCCACCCTTATGGGGACGCAGACGCACGCGGCTTCCGGTCCGCACCTCGATTCCCGAAATCTCCAGATGATCGACCGGTGCCTTTTCTTCGAGGAGTTGCCATTCCCACTCATTCATTGGGTCTCCTCCTTAAGCGGGCGCAGTCCACGCAGCACTCCGTGCAGCTTCATGAACTGTTCGACCGGCATGGTCTCGGTGCGCTCGAGCATCTGGCGGGCGCGCTCATCCGACTGGCTCATCTCGCGCTTCTCGTCGTCGGTCAAGGTCATGATGCGCAGCGAAAGAATCTCGTCGATTTCGGTTCCGTCAAACAGGTCCCCGGCACTCTCCGGTGCGATCTGGGGATAGTCATAAAGAATAATCGGCGACGAGAGTACGGTGTCACATTCTCCTTCTTCACCGACGAGGACGGGCCACGTTCCCACATTCTTGCAACTCGCGGCCAGTTCGCTCATTTGTTCAGGAGGCGCCAGCAGCGAGACGAACCTGCCATCCTGCACGCCGAGGATGGTATGAGCCGAGACCAAGGAGCTTAATAAGGCTTCTTCGCGCTTGGTCTCGTTCGAGATTTCAAAAGGCGTGGTGTTGCGGATGCGCACGGTTACTTTGAAGACACCATTGTCCTGCCGGGCCCCGGCAACATCCAATTCGCCAAAAAGGGCACTTCGCTCACGAACAAGAATGCCGACGATCATTCCTGGTGACTCGCCCCCTGGCTTGCCGTCGCACTCACGCAAGGACTCAGAGTGCCTCTCCGCAGCAAAACTGAAGGCTTGCGTGATCGGACTGTGGCCGAGCGCTTCCATGTTGCATAATGGCACGCTGACTTCGCGCTCCACCGCTTCCTGCCAGGTTTGATAGACGCGATCATTCACCGCGAGTTTGTCCACCAGCCGAAACTCGGGCGTCTCGCCAGGAGGCCATTTATTCACCGGAGTACTCAGCTCGCCGACAGAACGTGCTACCAGTTGGAGAAATCGAACTCGAACTTTAAGTCCGGTCCGAAAGCTGCCTTCGACCAGGCATTCGGTCTGCATGGTCCAGGCCTCGCTGCCGTTCTGCGCCTCGCTGTAAGACCGCGGGCAGAGCACACCGAAATTCCAGCGCTGCTGATTCTTTACCGACGATGGGCGGTAAGGATAGAGCATGTACCCCTCGTACAGGACTGCCTTTGCGATCTGCTCTACCGCCCTGAGATTCATCCCATTACCTCTTCTTCGGTCTCTTCAACCGGAATGATCCTCTCCAGCGTCTCTTCCCAGGTGGGAATGCCGTGCCGAAGTTTGTATTGATACAGGCGGTCAAAGGCATCCTTGTGCAGGCAGAGCCAGGCGCAGTTGGGATAGTAAGATTCCATCATGTCGCGCCAGATTTTTACCGGGAGCTTGAAGCGGGCTTCCTTGTCCCAAGCAATGGGCGCGACCTGCAATCCGCCTTCCGCACCCGCGTAGAAAACCGTGCCACTGAACTGCAGGCAAATCGGAACTTCTCCGTCCGCCAGTCCGTCGAAGTATTTCGTGGCAGCCACGTTGAAATCAAATGTGCAGTGCACGGGAAGATCAATCAGAGTGCTTCCCTTGAACGAAGGCACGACGAGACTGGTGTGGGTCCACAAAAGACTGCGCAGGGTTTGGCCCCAGCGGCTGGGCTCGCCAAACAGATCGAGTAAGCGCTCCTGATCCTCCGGCGTGTATTTGCGGCGGGTTACTTCGAACTGGATCTGGCAGCGCAGCGCGACCGTGTGAACGGTCTGTTCCGGATTAGCGTCGGTCAGGCGGAGCCTGAAGGCCAGCAGAGGCGTGGCTCCATTAGCGACAACCTCGGCTCCCTCGACTTGAAAGCTCAGGTCAGGCATGCGATTGCTCTTCCACCCCGCACACCTCCTTAACCTCGACGGGGACACCGACGCGAACGTCGACTGATCGCGCTTTCAAACTCGTGAAAAACTCGCCCAGTTTCTGCCAGACTTCCGCCCCACCGGAAAGACCTTTCCAGTGCATGCGAATCAAGCCCACCAGCTTGTAACACTCGTCGATGGGTAGCAGGTAATACTCGGCCGCGGAATACCCGCGGGAATAGCCCAGCCGGTTGACCAGCAACCCTTCCACATCTGATTCCATTTCGTCCAGAATTGGGTTGCGCGCCACAATGTCGTTCCAGGATTCCAGTAACAGCAGCGATTCCGTCGCACCTGCGGGACTCGGATAAAGCGCGATGACGCGGTTCTCAAGGCTGCTCTTGAAAAAAAAGACCATGTTAATGGGGACCATCAAGCCGTTCCACTCGGCGGCGCTAAGATTAAAGTCTGGAAAAGAGCGGACCCGCCGCGGCACGCGCTTAAACTTCACTCCCGGACCGCTGAACAGAATCGCGCACGCGTCGCAAGTACAGAGCAGCTTTCGCTGAGCCAGTTCCATCAGGTGGGGATGATCGGGGCGCAGTCCTAAGCTGCACATCTCGCATCGCTCCAGAGGCCGCTCGCGCCGCGCAAGTTGGCGAAGCGCTCCAAAGCCATCGGCCGCTCCTGTAAATTGTCCCGAACTCATGATTTCAAACCTGCTAATCCGCACCCTGCGGTCCCAGAGCTACCGGCGATCCTGCGCGGCATCCCACCAACTTGTCCAGAGCCACAAATCCGGAGGCGGGCTTCTCTTCAAGACCTTCAATGACCAGGGAGGTCAAATCCGGGGCGGCGTCGTACACAGCCCCATCCAAAATAGCCTGCACGGTTTTCGCGGTTGAGCCGCAGGTGTGCGAACCGGTCTCCACTCGTAAGCGGATTGCACCATCGTTCACGCCGAGCAATTCAACTTCGCAGCCCTGTTTCCGCAACTGCGGCCGCACTCGGTCCACTGCTCTCACCACGCGGCTTTCGAGATCTTCGGGGTGGATGCCGTAAAGAATTAGAACACTGCTGACCAGCGAGTCGCGGCCCAGGCGGTCAATGATGCTCAACCCCGGTTCGCCGGCTTCGGATACGATGTCGAGCGCCTTCTCCAGGGCCGCGCCGTGCAAGTCCATCAGCGACTGCACCAGGCCCTTGGTGGCCGCGCGAACCGCGGGGTCGGCGATCGATTCCATTTCCTGAACGAGCCCACTGATCCGCTGCATGTCTTCCCGAAAATCTCTGCCGTCAGCCACAATTCTTCTGTCCAGACGTTCGCTTCCGAACAACACCAGTCAGACGCTAAACAAAATTAGGAGGGAGAGCGCAGTTTTGAGATGCCAAGCGCGTCGCTAAGAGACCGTATCTGGCGATTCCTGGCAACTATCACCCTCACTCCTTCGTTACCCGTCGGACAGGTTCATGGTTGAAGACCAAACATTGGGGAGTGATGCGTCTCCAACACTTTTCCATTTCCCAGGTACATGTGGACACCGCACGGCAAACACGGATCGAAGCTCCGTACCGCGCGCATGATATCAATTCCCTTGAATTTATCGGGACCGTTTTCCTCGAAGATCGGAGTGTTCTGCACCGCATCTTCGTAGGGCCCCGGCGTGCCGTAAACGTCGCGTGGATTGGCATTCCAGGGCGTCGGCGGATAGGGATGGTAGTTGGCGATCTTGCCTTCTTTGATTACTACGTGATGCGAAAGCACGCCGCGAACCGCCTCGTGGAACCCGCAGCCAATGGCTTCCTCGGGAACCTTGAACTCCGTCCACGTTTTCGTATGCCCCGCATGCAACTCCGCCAGCGCCTTTTCCATGAAATGCAGGGCGGCGCAGGCGGCATAGACCTGGAAGTAAGTCCGCGCCCGGTCGCGTTCGATGGCATTGCTCCACTTCGGGATCTTCCACTCGAACTCGACCTCAGGCAGCGAGGTGGTCTTGGGCAGGTACATCTTTACGCTGTGGCCGGTGGACTTGATATATCCGATATCCACCAAACCGGCGAGCGCGGTTGCCCACAGGCGAGCAATTGGACCGCCTCCGGTGTCCATCGCCAGATGATCGCCCGTGCGCTTGTCGAGCCAGCGCGGCGACATCACCCACGTGTACTTGCCACCAAAGTCACGTTTCTGCGGCCGGGGAATGGTGGTCTGGTTCCAGGGATGATTCTTGTCCACAGGATTCCCGAGTGGATCTGTCTGGACAAAGACCTGCGAATTCTTCCACTCGTCGTAATAGGAACTACCCAGCAGAATGCGGATGTTCAGGTTGATGTCCACCAGATCCGTGGTCACCAGCTTACCGTCGACCACGATACCCGGCGTGACAAACATCGAGCGGCCCCAGTTCGTCATGTTCTTGTAGGTGTAATCGCAATGATCGGGATCGTTAAACGAACCCCAGCAGGCCAGCAAGACCCGACGCCGGCCAACTTCTTCATAGCCGGGCAGGGCGTTATAAAAGAAATCGAACAGGTCGTCGTGCAAAGGAACGACTTTCTTCATGAACTCGACGTACTTCATCAGGCGGACCAGATAGTCGGTGAAGAGCTGGATGGTGGGCACGGTCCCGACCCCGCCGGGATAAAGAGTGGAGGGATGAACGTGACGCCCTTCCATTAGGCAGAACATCTCCCGCGTCATGCGGCTCATGACCAGGGCCTCGCGATAGAACGCGCCAGTAAACGGATTGAGAGCGGTCATGATATCGGAGATGTTCCGGTAGCCATGGATACTGGCATGAGGCGCCGCAGTGGATTGGGCTTTGGCCCAGACCTTGGGGTTGGTTTCCTTCACCATCTGCTCGCAGAAGTCCACGCCAACCAGATTGTCCTGGAAGATATTGTGATCGAACATGTACTCGGCAGCTTCGCCGAGATTGACGATCCATTCCGCAATCGGAGGCGGCTTCACGCCAAACGCCATATTCTGTGCATAGGTGGCGCAGGTGGCGTGGTTGTCGCCGCAAATGCCGCAAATGCGGCTGGTAATGAAATGAGCGTCGCGCGGGTCTTTGCCCTTCATGAAGATGCTGTACCCGCGAAAGATAGACGACGTGCTGTGACACTCAACCACATGGCGGTTCTCAAAGTCGATCTTGGTAAAGATGCCCAGGCTGCCCACGATGCGAGTGATCGGGTCCCAGTTCATTTCCACCAGGTTCCCCTTTTTGCTGGGAGTGTCCTTAGTCGGTGCAGTAATGGTGCTCATTCGATCGCTCCTTTACCTTCTCAATTCGTCTATCAGTAAGATCGTGGATGGTATCCGGTGGTCAGTTCAGCGCGAGGATGACGCCATTTGGGTTCTTTGTTGACTGTGGACTGAGTCATGGAACGGAGGGCACGAATCGCGCGGCCATAGGCACCGACGGCTGCGCTGGAGACCTTCGCACCGGGTGGTTCATCCATGAAGGGCATGAACTTGTCGGGGAATCCAGGCATGGTGCAGCCGATGCAGATGCCCCCCACGTTGGGGCAACCTCCGATTCCGGCCATCCAGCCACGTTTCGGAACGTTGCAGTTCACAACCGGGCCCCAGCATCCCAACTTCACGATGCACTTGGGGGAGCCATACACTTCGGCGAAGTCACCCTGCTCGTAGTAACCAGCTCGATCGCAGCCCTCGTGGACTGTCTTGCCGAACAGCCACGTGGGACGCAGTTGATCGTCGAGCGGAATCATGGGCGCAAGTCCAGCCACTTGGTAGAGCAGATAGAGCACGGTTTCCATGAAGTTGTCAGGTTGTACCGGGCATCCGGGAACATTGACGATAGGCAGGCCAGCTTTTGATTTCCAGTCCCAGCCCAGGTAGTCAGCCAAACCCATCGCGCCGGTGGGATTGCCTTCCATGGCATGAATGCCGCCGTAGGTGGCGCAGGTTCCGCAAGCAACGGCCGCGAGAGCTTTAGGTGCCAGACGGTCAATCCATTCGTTCGTGGTAATCGGCTGACCGGTTTTTGGATCGGTTCCGAGTGCCGCCCAGTATCCTTCCTTCTTTATCTTTTCGTTGGGGATCGAGCCTTCGACCACAAGCACGAAAGGCTCGAGCTTGCCCTGTTCCGCCATATACCAGAATTTCAGGAAGTCGTCCCCGTTCTCATAGGCAAGGACGGGATTGTGCAAGTGCACCTTGGGAAGTCCAGGGATTGCTCCTAACAGAACGTCCTCGATGCTGGGTTGAGTAGCTGCGGTGACTGAAACGGAGTCGCCATCACAGCCCAGACCGGCTGTGATCCAGAGTATGTGTACCTCGGCGACGGGTGAAGGTTTCTGCGTGACCCGGCCGTACGGGGCTGTTTCCGCTGCCATAACTGCGTTCTCCTCTCCCGCTCAACTTCTTAAGAACGGAGGCCGAATTCCCGGCAAACGGGAATCGCACAACGAGAGCAATCCCTCAAAGCAGTTCTCAGCGCGCGATCCGGGTTCCCGAATCGGACCTGTGTGCGGTTCAGAATCAAACAATCTCAGGGTAGCGTGCAAGCGGGAGCACCACTTTTTCAGGTCCGTGGTATCACTATTTTTTCTATCGGGGATTCCCTGATGACTGGTGAGTACCTGTCAGAGAAAGGCATTGGCACGGTCAGGGATCAACACAGAATTAGAGGCGACTACAATGCGACGCCAAAACATTTCTAGGCGGTTTTTTCATTCATGTTCCACTGAATGGCGTGTTGCATGAGCTCGCGGGCACTGCGCAGAGACAGCTTTTCCTTAATGTGGGCCTGGTAAGATTCGACGGTTTTTATGCTGAGGTGCAGTTCTTCAGCGATCTGCCGGGTTCCGTGACCCTCTCCGATCAGGCGGAACACTTCCAGTTCGCGGTCGCTAAGATCGGCAATCGATGAGTTTCGCAGAGTGCCGGAGCCGGTAATGTAGTGCTTGAGCATCTTGTTGGCGATGTGGTCGCTCACATAAATCTCACCACCCAAAATGCGGCGCACGGCGACGAGCACTTTTTCCGTGGCCTCTTGTTTCATGATGTAGCCGTTGGCGCCGGCGCGGAGGGCGCGTTCTGCGTAGATCGACTCTTCATGCATCGAAAGGATCAACACCGGCAGAGTGGGATGAGTGGTACGAATGTTCTTTAGCAGATCAAGGCCATCGGGTCCATTCAGCGAAATGTCCACGATGAGAACATCGGGCCGAGCTGAGGCCAGCACGTGCATCGCGCCCGTCGCTTCTTCGGCTTCGCCGCAAGCCACCAGATCGGGTTCACGGTTGATCAGCAGCGCTAGACCCTGGCGCACGATGGGATGGTCATCGACGACGAGGATTCTTTTCTTAGTGACGGCCTGATTTTGCGATTTGTAAGTCACGCTCATGTTTCACTTCGCCTCTTCGTCCCGGCCCAGAGGTGCAATCGGAAACAAACAGGTCACTATAGTTCCACCGGTCGGGACGCGCTGCACTTCGAGAGAACCTCCGACCATCCTAGCTCGGTAGTTCATCAGGTGAAGCCCCATTCCTTTATTTCCGGGAACAATGCTACCGATGCCGTGGCCGTCATCCTGGATTGTAAGCGCTCCCTGGTGCTGGTCGGCGGCCAGACGAATGACGATCTGGCGAGCGTGACCGTGCTTGATCGCGTTGTTCACGGCCTCCCGAGCAATATAGTAAAGATGCGTGGCCACCGTGTCGTCATGGATTAATACCGGAGTAAAACACTGGAACCGGCAGCTGACCGTGAATAAATCTTCCACTTCGCCCGCCCATTGCTGCAGGGCCGACATCAAGCCCTGCGCGTCCGATACAACCGGAAGCAATCCCCGCGCCAATTCGCGGGTCTTGTTGATCGCTTCATTGACCAGGTTCACGATCTTGGCAGCGTCGCCGGCCTCGGGCATACCTCTTTCCATCAGTTTTTGTTCCTGCACCTTACTCATGAATGCGATGCCGGTCAGATGCTGGCCCAAGCCATCGTGCAGATCTTGCCCAATGCGGCGTTGCTCCCGGGCACTGATCTCAAGAATCGTTTTCTCCAGATGTTTGCGCTCGGTGATGTCGATCCCGGTGGCGATAATGTAGGTAGGCGTCCCGTCGTTGCCAGGAAGCACCGTGCTTGACCATGCGATCAGGCGGCGAGCCCCGTCCCGGTTCACCAGGTAGGCCTCATAGTCGGTGGGCAATTGGTCCGAACAGAGTTGCTGAAAGACTGACTTGAAACGGTCCACCTCTTCCGGAACCATGAACAAGTCCCAGATCTTCTGGTCGGCAACCTCCACGAACGAATATCCGCTCGTTTGTTCACAAGCCCGGTTGAAGCGGATGATCCTGCCTTCCGAATCCAGCACCACAACCAAAGCGCCCACCGTATGGAGGATGGCGGAGACCACATTCCGTTCTTCCTGCAATGCTTCTTCGGTCCGCTTCAGATCGGTGATATCAAAACCCACGCCGTGAATGAACCAGGGCTCGCCGTCCTCTTTGCGGATCATCTTGGCTTCACAATGAAACCAGATGACGCGGCCATCGCGTGCAACCACACGATATGCCGAACGCAACGGATTGCCGGTCAGAAACATCTCAGCCGCTTCGGTGCTCCACCGCTGCTTATCTTCTGGATGGATATGGCTGTACCAGCGGACCGGATCTTCGAGCCATTCTTCCTGGGAGAAACCCAGCGCGGATTCAATCTGAGGGCTGACGTAGGCCTCGCCGATCCCACGATCGAGATAGGCCATGAACACTACCGCCGGGATCTGTTCTACCAGCGCTCGATATCTGGCTTCGAGATTGGGGAGCTGCGCATCGTCATCTTTGGACCATCCCTGGTCCGGCCGTTCTGGCGGATACACGACACGTCTCGCAACTGCGGGATTGTGGTGCCGGCTGAAGACTCCGGCGAGACCCTGGAGGATTTCTTCAGCTTCGGCGGGATTCAGATCCGGCTCGACAACCGCAGAACGATGGTCCTCAGGCGTGCCGTTCGCATTATTCGGCCACAAGAACGAGACCATGCTCACCCTTCCAGCGACAGCACCTTCATGACTACGCCCAAGCCCAGCTTCAGCCTATTTTCTTGGGCTTTCTTACGCCTTGCCGCGCGTTGGCTTGCGCCAGCTAGGTTCTTTGTTCAGCGACGACTGCGTGAAGCGGCGCAAGGCGTGAATAGCGCGTCCATAGGTTTGAACCGCAGCCGACGACAAAAGAGAACCCGGCGGCTGATTCATGAATGGCATGAACTTATCGGGAAAGCCGGGCATGGTGCATCCGATGCAGATACCGCCAACATTCGGGCACCCGCCAATCCCGCCCATCCACCCACGCTTGCCAACGTTGCACTGCACCACAGGACCCCAACATCCCAGCTTCACAATGCAGAGCGGAGATCCGTATTCTTCGGCAAACTGCGCCTGCTCGTAGAAGCCGCCGCGGTCACAACCTTCGTGCACCGTGTTACCAAAAAGCCAAGTCGGCCGCAACGCCTCATCGAGCGGAATCATGGGCGCGCGCCCGGCTGCCATGTAGAGCAAATACAAAAGCGTTTCCATGAAATTATCGGGCTGCACCGGGCATCCGGGCACGCACACGATGGGAATCTCCGCTTTCGACTTCCATTTCCATCCCAGGTAGTCGGGAAGTCCCATACATCCCGTAGGATTACCTTCCATGGCGTGAATGCCGCCGTAGGTGGCGCAGGTTCCAACCGCCACCACCGCCCAGGCTTGGGGAGCGAGACGATCGATCCATTCACAGGTGGTAATCGGCTGACCGGTCTTTGCGTCGGTGCCCATGGAGGCCCAATAGCCTTCTTCCTTATTGTGTTCATTCGGGATGGACCCTTCGACCACCAGAATGAAGTTTTTCATCTTCCCTTCCGCGGCTTGATGGAATGGCCTCATGAAGTCGTCGCCATTGGCCAGGGCAAGGAAGGGATTGTAGAGAGTTACCTTTGGAATCCACGGAATTTGTCCCAGAAGGACATCTTCAATGCTGGGCTGCGTCGCTCCAGTGATCGCGATCGTGTCGCCATCGCAACCCAGACCGGCAGTGATCCAAAGTACATCGAGCTCGGTGACCGCGTCCTTACTCATAGACACTAACGCCATCCGTCGCTCCCGTGGACGACATCATAAGCCTTCGGGTCGGGAAGAGAAAGCGCCACACTGCTGAACCTCAGGGCCCAGCCGGACGACCAAACCATGTTGCACCTGTTGCTCCTGAGTCCCCATCTTTCGTCATTTTCGGTATCACCGGTATCCCCGACTACAGGCCGGCAAGCACATTTTACATTCACCAGGAACACGACCAGCGAACTCGTGAAATACGAGGACACAAAACGCGGGAATCCATGAAGGTGCTGGTAGGCGTGACCAGGCCTGTTCACATCTGGCTGCTGAGGAATGGCTAGCGATCGATCATTTTCGGGAAGCCAGCTTGTACCTCGAAACCATAGCTCCTCAGCACATCGGCAACGGCTGGCGTCTAAAAGAAAGACAAGGATTGGCGAGCCGTTTCCTTGTTCTTAGACGATCTCAGGATTACGCAAGGGTTGCCGACAATCACGAACTTGTTTTGGTTCTTTCAAATGCGGGACGGTTTGACCACGGCCGTTAGGCCGTCGCACTGACGAGCGGCACATCAACCAAATGTTCGCTCAAGAACCACACTTGAAGTTCGTTCGTGCGCAGCACTTCGCTGACGAGAAGATCATTAGTGCCATTGTCGCCGAGTTCTACCGCTCGCCGTGCCAGTTTTCGACTAACCGCCGTGCCTTGGGGTGAGAGCCGCGTTCTATCGCCTGCAAGGGATTCCTGTATTCCCTCTAATCGATTGAAAATAAGCGATATTACGGAAGGAGCGAAAAATCTCTGGCCGCCTCATCATTTTTGGAGTAATATATGATCATAATTGGAGATGATTTATGGCTCTTATGCAGCAGGCCGTTGTTGGTTTCTCGTGGGATACGGCAGTCGATCTGTCAGCCACCGCGAACCGCACGCGCCTCAGTCCGGCTGCAATCAAAGGCCTTCTTCGGATCGCGAAACATTGGAAATTACGCGATGCTGACACCCGAGCTTTGCTTGGCGGCATATCCAGTGGCAGTTTCTACGCACTGAAGAATCTAGCGAGGAAAACACTGGATGAGGATCAGCTCACCCGAATTTCGCTGTTGATCGGGATCTTTAAAGCACTGAACATTCTTTACAGCCAGAAACTCGCAGATGCCTGGATCGCGCTGCCGAACACGAATCCAATGTTCGGGGGAGACTCGCCCCTTAATTACGTAAAGAAGGGCGGCATCCCTGCTTTTCTGAGAGTTCGCCAACTGCTCGACTCACGTCGTGGCGGCAGATGAAGTTGCCGAAGCAGGTCAAGGTAGAACAGGATACGACTCATCGTCTAATTCCCTATCGCTATAGCGATCGCGGTCGGCCAATTCTCAATCTTCTTGCACAGGACGACGATGATCTGCTTCGCGACCTCACGGAATTGGAGGGCGCCACAAACGATCGATTGCTTGGCGAGAGCGGAAGGCTACCGGGCGTAAGCGCGCTTGAGCTGGTTTCTGGCTTCCGCCTCGCGCATATCGTGAACGCGTCTTTTACTCACCCAAATCCTTCCGGAGGACGCTTCAGTGGGGCGGGACGAGGAGCCTGGTATGCGGCTTTCGAAATGCGAACTGCGCAAACAGAAGTGGCCTTCCATAGAGCCGTCGAATTGAAAGAAGTGGGATGGAGAGCGGAAGAAGTGTCTTCCTATATCAACTATCTCGCTGATTTCAGACACGAGTTTCACGACATTCGAGAAGACGCAGATTTTGTGCGCTGCTTGGACCCCAACAGCTACGTAACCTCCCAAACACTCGGACTTGCACTCTTGACCAATGGCTCAGCAGGGATCGTGTATCCCAGCGTACGGCGCACCGATGGCGTCTGCATTGCCTGCTTTCGTCCGCCCTTAGTATTAAATGTGCAGGAAGGGCCTATGGTTACGTTTACTTTCATTGACGCAGCCATGACCGGTGTTGTCATTGAAAACTGACACTATGCATGCTGGGCTACTTCTTCGCCGCGATTCTCTGGCCTCGGACACTGATTAATGGCACCCGGCACAACCTTCTCAGCGCGACGGTGGCCTGGGTGTTGCGTTGTTGAGTCGTGAGATGGGAAGGAGTAACATTCTCGGCGGTTCCGTTCGGGGCGTGCTCCCTTGTTCGTTTCGGATGGACCGTGGGTGGGTGCCCTGTTCGACTAGCCCCACCCATATTCCAGCCTTGGCTTCACACCCCACCAACAACACAAAGTTAGAAAGTTTAGGCGGTACGTGATGAGGCGACCACATCACTTTCTACTGAACCGTGGATCACCAGGCACTCTGACGAGTGACCCGGCTCCCGGTCCTACTTCTCGTCAACGACCGTCACACGAGAAACACCAGCATCATATTTAGCATCACGCGTCCTTGTTTCCGGTGACGCAAGGAGTTTTTCAACAGCAAGATCACGAATCCTGCTCTGAAAGTCAGACTGTCTCAAGTGTGTTTGCAGATGGTCGGCAGCTACATCCTGTGAACTGCTAAACAACACCAAGATTTCAAGTCGGAATTGTTTGGGCATAACCTTACTACTTTCAAGATGTAACCACTGGTGAAATCTTAACCATCACGGAACTTGCGGCCATAATGAAGATAGGTGGAAGCGTCGCGTAAGGACTGATCAATCTTGCTCAGTATTGTGCGGTGTCGTACCCTCTCCGCAACGAGGCAGAGAATGTTGCCCCCGGAAGAATTTCCCAGATCAAGGCTGATACTGGGTATCTGCAAGATGAAGGTGAGACCTCCACTCAAGCCGGATGCCTGTGCCGCTTCACTCGCTTTGGCATGGCGTTCCGCACCGGAATCATCTCAGATACGCGCCGAAGAGAAATTTGTTCCTTCATGCTGTCCGTTAATGGAGGCGGCGTTCTAATATCCCGTCGTAAGGTCGGGTAGTCAGGCGCAGCGAAGCTCGCGTAAATCTGCTCCTTAGCGTCCTGTATGCTTCGATAGTTTTACGTAAGAAGCGCACCGCGTTGTGCTGCCGTCGCAGCATCTTTTTGCCTGCACGGTTTGGATGGCTTGTTTCGTCCGCCTGTATCCTTCTTCGCGATACTCACTCAGCTTCCCCTGTAGAGGGCCTGTCCGAAATGCGGCCGCTCCATCTTGCCCGACAAGATCATGGGCGTTGACTCTGAGCACGTCGACTGACCGCCTGCCACGAGAAGGTCATCCCCAAGACGGCCGGCCGAGGATCGGGACTTGTTTCTTACAATGATCTTACATTTTCATGACAACTGGTCGCACCCGTCAGGCAAATCTTGAGCAGTACCACCAACTCGCGATGGGGTAGGCGTGGGGAGTCCCCCGGCACTGCCTCGCTGAAATGGTGGTGCGGCGCTTACAATTTTGAATAGGAGATAGGAAGAATGCTCAGGAACATTAGTAAACTCATGGCAACCGCGTTGGCAATTCTGGCCTTCGCTTTAACGTCCAGCGCCGCGAAGGCGCAAAGCTTTACCGGCAACTATCCGGTGCTCGAAACTCAGGTAAAGGCTGGCGTCGGTGGCACCATCAAGGGCGCTAACCAAAATTTCTGCCTGGTTCTGACTGACGATGGCGGCTTCGGCAGGCTGCACAGCGGCACGGCTACGCTGGAGGGCTTCGATGGCGGCTCGCTCACCGGAGGGGAGTTCTACGTCATCGGCAACAATATCTTTGTGAACTTCGTAGTGGGCTCGTCCACAGGTGAGGCCTCGGGCTTGGTGATATTCGCTCCCGCCAACGCCAGCAAGGGGGCCATAGGGACGGGCATCCTCGGGCTGACCGGCGGGGTGCCGTCCTCCGGTTTGGCGACGTTCGGTGTGAAAAACGGCTGCTGAGACGGTCAATAAGAAAGGCAGCCTCGGATCACCGGCGTGGGGGCTGCCCTCGTTGTTTCCGCTAATGGCGGCCTACCGCTTTTTCATTGAGGCAATCGTGTTGCTGGTGACGATGGCGACTGGACCATGCGGTCTCGCTCGGTGTTACGGCAGCGGCTTGAGCAGCCACGGATACAACGCTGAAGATCGTGGTGTTCGGGACGAATCGCCAGCGCAATGGTTAGCCCCCGGCCCCCTGGGTCAAGACTCTAGAGCACCGGCCCGGAACGGAGGACCCCTCAACTGTCGAAATCTCGTTTACACGTTTTGACCGCTGGTCAATAAGCGCTATTGGGATTTTACGTCAACTGACTGGCGAGTACTTTACTGGGAGCAGAATCTGGAGCCGATGTCTTTAAATACAGCAGAGCGAAGCCGACAAACATTGTTGGCTCGACCACCGTGACGCCGATTATCGACGCGATGGTTAGAATCCACGGAAACCATGACGGCAATGGCACGGAGACGCGAACAAAAGATGCCAGCCAGAAAGGGCACATCCCTGCGACGTATCCTCCGATTAAAGACTTCGCGAGAAGCGCCGCAAGCGCCAGCCACTTTCCCTGAGTTAGTTCATCGCTGCGAAGCATCGCTCGCCCGACGCTGAAATCATCCAGAATAACTGCTGGTACTGCCAGAAAAAATCGTGATGCGATGAGAAGCGCTAGACCCGTGAGTACATATGAAACCGCCCAAACCAGAAAGCCAGAGCGGTGTACCTGCAATCGGTGGAATATCCAAAAGACGCCCGTCCCCAACACTATCGAAACGCCTTCCGTTACCACTACGAGAACCAAGAGAAGCAAAGATACACGGAGGAAAGGATTCAACCGTTCCCGAATGTGTACGAAAGAATTCCATGCTGATGGAATAAATCCGGCCACGCTTTCTTCCGACGCTATACAAATGGCACCGAAAACAAAAGAGAAGGCTAACCAACTAACAAACCATGCTGAATAATTGATGAGCTCAATCTCTAAAATCTCGGTGTGGCGCGTGAGCAGTTCGACGCCTCGCGGGAGGTGACGCGAAATCTCCCGAACCTCATTGCGAGCAGTGATGATGGCGATGGTGCTGATGATCACGGCTGGCGCTGTGATTTGGAAGTACAACCAGAAGTGGCTGTGATATGTCCGAAGTACCGCCGTAACAAAATCACCCACACCTTGCCATTCAGCCTCCCGCAATCCTCGCGTAGCGGCCTTGCCAGAAACCTGCGCCCCCAAATCGTTTTGGGGTTCGCCCGAATCTTCGGCAACACTGATTCGGCGTCTCGACAGTTCGCCTCGGAGCGCGACGCGTGCCTCAGAAGTGAGCTGTTCCGGGGCAGCGGCCAACTGGATTAATTCTTCGTCGCTCTTCGCTTGGTAAACTCGTACGAAGTCCTCGATTTGCATCGATGGGATGGTAATTCATTTCCAAACGCTAGGCGAGTTGGATGGTTGGCGAAACCAGGCGATAGCGCTCAAAACCCCTCGATGAGCGATATCGCGATGTTACAGCAGCAATCCTGTTGATCTACCGCCAACTCCATGGCTTTCATTGACTTGCCCGTTTCTCAGACGTAGTATTCGCGGCAGTGATCAGGCGAACCATCTCGCACTACCGCATCATCGAGAAGTTGGGCGGCGGTGGTATGGGTGTGGTCTACAAGGCTCAAGACACGCGGCTTGATCGCTTCGTCGCGCTGAAGTTCCTTCCTCCAGATATTGCCCAGGACCGCCAGGCGCTGGAACGCTTCCACCGCGAAGCCAAGGCCGCTTCCGCCCTCAACCATCCCAACATCTGCACCATTTATGACATCGACGAGGAGAACGGCCAAGCGTTCATTGCGATGGAGTTTCTGGATGGGATGACGCTGAAGCATCGCATTGCCGGGCGTCCCATGGAGGTTGAGTCTATTCTCTCGCGGGCAATTCAAATTGCGGATGCCCTGGATGCAGCCCACGCCAAGGGGATCGTACATCGCGACGTCAAACCGGCAAATGTGTTTGTTACCGACCGCGGGTATGCCAAGATTCTCGATTTTGGGCTGGCCAAGATCACACCCGTAGCCAGTTCATCGAGCATCGTAGCAGCGGCGGGCACGCAGTCGGGATCGGTCGATGAACAACACCTGACCAGCCCGGGAACTGCATTGGGGACGGTGGCCTATATGTCGCCCGAACAGGTGCGAGGCAAGGAACTGGACGCGCGCACGGATTTGTTCTCCTTCGGAATCGTGCTGTACGAAATGGCCACGGGCATGTTGCCATTCCGGGGCGACACTTCGGCCGTTATCTGCGAGGCCATCATGAACCGCACCCCCATGGCGGCGGTTCGCCTCAACCCGGACCTGCCTCCCAAGCTGGAAGACATCATCAACAAGGCGCTAGAGAAAGACCTGGAATTACGCTATCAGGGAGCGGCGGAAATGCGCGCTGACCTGAAGCGGCTGATGCGGGAGACAGAAATGGGGCGCGGGGGAGCCGCCAGTTCTGGAACCACGGCAGCACCGCAGGAGGTTGGGCTTCCCGTGCCGGCCGCTGTACCGCCGCCAGCCTCGGGATCTGCTACTGCCGTCATTGCTTCATCCCCATCTGCCTCCGCGAAAGTGATGGAGGTTGCGCCGGCCAGCGGCGACAGGAGCCTGTGGAGGATTCTTGTTCCGGTTGCCCTGCTCGGTGCTGTTCTCGCGGGGGCGGGTTATTTTTACTCCGCGCACCATGCTCCCAAGCTCACGGAAAAGGACACGATTGTCGTGGGTGATTTTGCCAACAGCACAGGCGATCCGATCTTCAATGACACGCTGAAGCAGGCCTTAGGAGTGTCGCTGAGGCAATCCCCTTTTCTGAATGTGCTCTCCGACGATCGGGTTGCGGCCACGCTCAAGATGATGACCCGTCCGGTCGACACCCAACTGACTCCTGAGGTGGCGCGCGAAGTTTGCCAGCGCGCCGACAGCAAGGCGTATATCGCCGGTTCGATCGCAAGCCTGGGAGGGCAATATGTGGTGGGGCTCAAGGCTTTGAATTGCCTGAACGGAGATGTATTGGCACAAGAACAGGCCACGGCAGCGGGCAAAGAGAAAGTACTCGACGCATTGGGCGAAGCCGCCAGCAAGCTGCGCACACAACTCGGCGAATCATTAGCGTCGGTGCAGAAATTCGACACGCCTCTACTCCAGGAAACAACGTCGTCACTCGAAGCTCTCAAAGCCTACAGCCTGGGCCAAAAAGCAGTCGCCGAAAAAGGTCCTGCCGCAGCGCTCCCTTATTACGAGCACGCGATTGAACTTGACCCGAACTTCGCCCGGGCGATCGAGGGCGTCGGAATCATGTATGTCGGCCTCGGCCAGAGCGACCGGGCCAATGAGTATCTCACCAAGGCGTTCAATCTGCGGGATCGTGCCAGCGAACGGGAAAAGTTGCACATCACTGCGCTGTACTACCAGGGGGTCACGGGAGAGCTGGATAAGGCGGTTGAAACGTATCGAGAATGGGGGGAAAGCTACCCCAAGGACGACGTCGCAGCGCTCGACTTGGCCACACTTTATGGTGTTGAAGGGCGATACGAGTCCGCGACGGAGCAGACTCAGAAGGCGTTGCGACTCAACCCCGACAATGTGATCACTTACGATAACCTGTCTCAGTTCTTGTTGGCGCTGAACCGGCTCGATGACGCACGCAAGACCTATGATGACGCTATAACGCGGAAACTGGATGACGACGTCCTCCATCTGGTGCGTTATGGACTCGCCTTTCTTCAGTCAGACACAAAGGTGATGCCGGAACAGACCGCCTGGTTCACGGACAGGCCAGAAGTGGAGAATGAGATGCTGGCCCTGGAGGCGGAGACCGAAGCATACGCTGGACATCTGAATAAAGCGCGTGAGCTGACGCGCAGGGCGGTGGGTTCGGCTTTGCGCGCGGACAACAAGGGAGGGGCGTCGATCTGGGAACTGGAAGGCGCACTCCGTGAAGAGATGTTCGGTGAGCCGGACGCCCGGGAGCGGGCCAACGCCGGGATGAAAGTGGCGCCTGACAGTCCCGAAACGGAGGAGTTCGGGGCGCTGGTTTTGGCAGGAAGTGGAGACGCTAAGCGGGCAGAAGCGCTGATGCAGGATTTGCAGAAGCGCTTTCCCTTTCACACCATGGTTCAGTCCTACTGGTTTCCCACAATCCGGGCACAGATTGCGCTCGTCAACCAGCAACCTCAGCAAGCTATCGACATGCTGCAGGCGGCTCGTGCGGTCGAATTAGGGCAGCCGGTATCGACGCAGGGACCATACTGTTTGTATCCGATTTACCTGCGGGGCGAAGCCTACCTGGCAGCGGGCCAGGGCGGCGCAGCAGCGGCGGAGTTTCAGAAGCTGATTGACCATCGCGGAATCAGCTGGAGCTGCGCGACGGGAGCGTTGGCGCGCCTGGGACTCGGCCGGGGGTATGGGCTCGCCGGCGATAAGGCCAAGGCCCGCGCGGCATACCAGGATTTCCTCGCACTGTGGAAAGACGCCGAGCCTGACATCCCCATCCTGAGGCAAGCTAAGGCGGAGTATGCAAAGCTGCAGTAGCCAGAAGAAGTCTTGCTCCATCACCGTCCCCTCTCCATCCGATAAGTTTTTGATCCGCGAACGAAACTAATGGATGATTGCATTAAAGTGGGTATCGGTTCCGCTTAAACGCTCTACCTCGCTCGCCGACGCACCCAGTGACGAACCAATTCGTATTCGGGTATGGCCGTTGGCCGGGTCTTGAAGACTTTTATGAGGCCGCGCCGCTTCAACACCCGAATGGCGTTCTGCACTGCAGATTTCGACAGGCCGGTCGTTTCGGACAGTTCTTGCAGGCTCCGAGCAATACGTTTTTGCTCTTCCCGATAGAGTGCGGTCCAGAGGATGATATAGACCAAGAAGGCGGTTGGAGCGTGATCGTGACCCGTCAGATCGGGCAGAAGCACGTCAATGACGTATTCGTCAATCGGGATGTGCTGCATAGAACTATAGCGTAGCACACCATAGCTCTCTTGCCGTCTGTACGGGGTGCTTCGATAATTGGTTTGAGGGCAGGGTGAATATGATCCGAGGCGTGAAATTCGCGAGCATTCCAGTTACCGACCAAGACCGAGCACTAGCTTTCTACACCGAGAAGCTGGGATTTCGGCTCCTTGCCGATCAGCCGTTTAACGAGAAACAACGCTGGATTGAGCTCGGAATCTCCGGGACGGAAACGCGGGTCGTACTCTTTCGTTTTGATGATGGGATCCCGCATGGAACAAAGATGAACATCACCTTCTGGACAGACGACGTTGAAAGAACGGTTCGCGAACTTGAGAGCAAGGGTGTGGAGTTCGTGATGAAACCGCAGAAAGCCGACTGGGGCACGGCCGCTATTTTCAAAGACATCGATGGGAATACGTTTGTCCTTAGTTCGCGGTGAATAGGAGAGGACTACGCTTATGCGAGGTGTTTTGGCTGTTGTTTCAGGTTACCTGATCTTCGCAGGATCTGCGGTTCTTTTCTTCCGGCTAGCGAATGTCGACCCACACTCGCCAGCTGCCATCGGTTTTAAGATGCTTACCATAGCTTATGGCCTTGCCTTTGCTTTGCTCGGCGGATTTGTCGCGGGCAAAATCGCCCGTCGCACGGATCTATTGTGGGGAATTGTGCTAGCGCTCGAAATCGCTCTAGGCGCCACTGTTTCCATCATTGCCCGGCCCGGTGCGGGTGCGCTATGGACCCAGACTGCCGCCCTGCTACTGTTCGCACCGGCGTCGGTCGTTGGCGATTGGATCCGCATAAGAAGGCGGCGCGCTGCGCGAAGCAAATCCATTGCCTGACGGCGCGTAAATCGGCTCGATAAAAAAATAGGTGTCGCCGAGGCCGGAGAGAACAACGGCGAATATTGCTGGCCCAATCCCTGCATACCAGACGGTTACGCGCAATGGCCAACAAGAACAGCGGATCTGCCACGTTGCGGAAGTGGAAGCGCTCCAGGAGAAGCGCCGCCCCCAGCGCCACGGAGACGGAGAGCGCTGCAAGACCGTAGCGAAGCACAACCGAGCGGGCGATCTGCAATTCGAGGTTCGATCGGGCCATGGTTCGCCTCACATAGACGTGTGGTCACATTTCCACGCCTGCAAATTTCCCGCAGTTTACCGCAAAACCAGGAGAACAGGATGAAGTGCTTTTTGCCTTCTTTAGTTTGAGGACTTGGGAAGTTGAACTCACAGCCCATCGCCAAGCCGGCCGCGGTGAAGAACGAGCGAAGCACCCAGTGCTCCGCGTCGGGACTGTTGAAGAGGCGCAAACGTGATGTCGTCCCGCCGAGATTGCCATGACTCTCGGTCGCGAGCGCTCGAACCAGCGTGCCTCCCATGCTTCCGATGCCGATAAAACCCGTGTTCATATCCTCCTCAGAAACGCTGCCTGTTCGGGTGGCGCTCCTAGATCTTGCGCCGCATCTCCTCGTCTAAGGAGAGTGTCAGACTTTCGATTCTGCGGGACAGGGAAAGAAATGCTTTAAACTGAGCCGCCACTTCGAGCGACTTGCCCGAATCGTAGGTACGAATTGTCGAATTGCGGCGTTTCCTGATACAGCGGATTGGGGCCTCCGCTCCGGAAGAGATTTACAACACGGAACGCGATTTGCTGTATGTGGCGTGCACACGTGCGCGAGATCGTCTGCTAGTCACGAGTGTGGGGCGAAGAAACCACGGAGCCTGCTGCGAGTTTGCGGCAAGGCTCTCGTGTTTGCCAGCGGTTAAATTCTTCTCGACCCTACTTGCAAATGATGCTGCGATTATCCTTCGCCAATTCCAGACAGGCGGTATGTTGCTTCATGCTCTGCTGCGGATCTGCAACCATAGTTGGAGTAGAACCGGGAGCGACTGCTGGCGGAACTGTAGCACCAGTTGAAGTTGGAACCTGCGTGCTCGCAGTGGGAGCTTTGTCCAGCATCGCCTGGAATGCCGCAATCTCTTCAGGCTGGCCCCAGATCAGTCCCTGAGTTTGGGTCTTACAGTAATCGTCGGGATATTCCCAGACCGGCTGCACAGTCACCTTTGTCGTACCATTGAGTTCCACCAGCGTGTATGACCACACCTTTTTTGTAGTCATGCCGCTGCACGCACTTGAAGCCATGAAAAGCGCACTGACGAGGGGCATCTGCGCTGGCTTTGAGAAGCGGAACTGCAACTGATTGTCGGAGTCGAGGACATACCCTTCGTTTAAATTCGCTTGGACGATTAGAGCCTTGAGCGTTTGGGCAGAAGCTTTGCTGGTGAATACATATGGTCCCGGCTGAGTCTTCGGTTTCTTGTCCCGTGCCGCCGCTAGGGTCGTTATCACAAGAATTAGAATCAGAACTCGCTTCATGCCTTTACCCCTTCCTGAACTTTAGCGAGATCACCCTTCGAACCGCTAATTACCGGAGTCACCCCCTAGCTCTACTGACAGAAACGAGGTCGCATATCCGGTCGCCATGTGCCGCTTGCTGCGCTTAACACAACCTGCCCGAAGTGCGGCTGCTCCATTCCGCCCGCCGAGATTCGGCGCTACGACTTCAATACGATGAAATGTCCCAAGTGCGGCGAACATTTCACAGCCACAAAAAACACCCCATCGTGATGGGGTTGTCTGTTTAAGCAGCCTTGCGCTCGTTTTTTCGCGTCGCTCTGGCACTGCTGAAGCGGAAGCCCCGCAAGGTTAACTTTACGTGCTCCACAGGGGTCGAAGGAATGAACCGCGCCGTATCGTCCTTCAGATCGCACCTTGGGCAGGCAGGTAAAGCAACAGTCCAGATTTTTCCGCCTGAAGAGAAAAAGGTTGTATCCAACTGCATCAGTTTAGAGCTACATTTGCGGCATTGGGTTGGATCAGGTTTCGCGGACAGCCTATTGAAAAGGTGTTCCACAGCAGCACGGAGAATTGGAGAGGCGTGCATGTCTTACGTTACGCCGGAACCTAAGACGGGACTGTTCAATATTGCACACCTTTGTGCGGTAGCGGGCAGACGGACGAGCCGGAACCGTCTTAAGATTGCGCCGTGATGGCTACCGCGTGGGACGACGAAGAATCGCTGACCCCCGAAGAAATCCTGCTTCGGTTTAAGAAGGTCATAGGCAGGGACATGAGTCCCGAAGAGAAACACAGGTTTTTTTTGCCTGAGACTCCGCCCGGTACGGACGCAAGAACCAACATCCGACAAAGCGCGGCAGACGAGAAACCCTAGCAGCGCACCATTCCGACTTGTCCGAACCGCTTGGACTAAGGCCTTTCCCGTATTGCTCACTAGTGTACGATTGCTGGCTATGGCTAAAGACGACCGTTCGGAAGCGTTGCGAAAGGAAATTGAGGAATTGCGGGAAGAGGCTGCCGCGCGCTAGCGGACCGCGCCAAGCCCCCCCGACAGGTGGAAACTTTGTCCGAACGAATTCAAGCACCTTGAAACCCAGATCGCCAAGCAAGTCCTAGCAATGCGCTAATCGCACGGAAGGCTTTTGGAGAACGCCCTGACTTTTATGACCTTTGGGGGAAGGCCGAGAGCCAGGGCGTTTTCTCGTTGCAACGCAAAATTAAGATTGCTCAGTGCGGACATTCAATCCCGGCCGGAGAAATCCGGCGTGTGTTGACTTTGACCGGATGGAAACGAAGCATATCGCTAAGCGTCTTTCCGAGCCCAATCGTTTTATTGAACTGGATCAAGTCACGCCGCGGCATTCAGATTAGTGATCTCAGTACGCGCTGGGGTCAATGGTTGCAGAGTTTTGTGGTCTCTCAATTCGCCAAGGAGAAAATTGATTTCTCCACCTAGCAGAATGGCAAAACCGGAAAGGTAAAACCACACGTACAAGCCGATGGCGGCGCCGAGCGGTCCGTACGTCTTGTCAAGATTTTCGAAATGTCGGAAGTAACTTCCGAGCAGGTATGACAAACCAACCCACGTCATGACGGCGACAATTGCTCCGGTTAGGCTATCCCGGAAGCGCTGCTCCAAATCCGGACCAAAATGGTAGAGCAGTTGTACTGCTAGTATGCCAAACATCATGGCTATGC
Organism: Acidobacteriota bacterium; assembly: GCA_013289765.1. Lineage (GTDB taxonomy): Bacteria > Acidobacteriota > Terriglobia > Terriglobales > Acidobacteriaceae > Sulfotelmatobacter. The sequence goes on along the minus strand of JABCZI010000006.1, from coordinate 269,490 downwards.
CCCACCGGAGATAACGCCAAGCGGCAAGTATGGCAGAATTTAAGTCAAATTTGCTTGTAAACCAGGTCCCGAGATACGTCCCCTCAACCATCAATCCGACCGCCACGAGTAACAGAGATCCCGCGAGCAGCGTCAGTCCCAGGGCGATGGGTCGAGTCTTCCACACCGGGTGGGTTTCGCGGACCCGATAAACGAGATCAAGGCCGTCGATGATCGCAGCAAACCCGCTGGAAGCTGTCCAAATTGTGAAGACTAACCCAAGCGTAAGGAAATGTCTGTGTGTGTGACTCACGTCAGACACGATGTTGCGAACTAAGCTCATTCCATCTCCTGGGACAAGCTTGGCCATCAAGCTTAGAAGGCCCTCAAACAGATGGGGAATTGGTATATACCCGAGCAGCGAAGCCATGGATACCAGCAGCGGAAACAGTGAGAGCACGAAATAGTAGGAAAGTCCGGCGGCGAACACGAAAAGGTGTTCGTCGTAAACGTCATTGTAGATGGTTATCAGCGATCTTTTAATCGTAAGCCAGGCGCCTTGCACACCTAACGGGGCCACCGAATCACCTCTCGGACCTTGTCATACATGCTCCTGCCTACCACGGCGGTCTTAAGAAAGACGGAGTGAGTTGCGCGACTCCCTTTGCCCTGATTAACCCGGCTTGCTTGATGGGCGCGAAAAAACCGCCGAAGCCGTGAAAGGGTCTTCAGGCTTCGGCATCTCTAAGGAATGCCGCCAGATTTCGGTTCGGGCTCAGCAAGCTCGCGGCAGCTGTCCTGTTTTAACGATTCACACGACTGGCGGACTCCGTGCTCTTGGGAGTTGTCTTCAACTCACCGTGATCCCCAGCCTGGTTTGCATATTTCCTCAACGCCGCCTCGAACTGCCCGCTCCCGGCCGGTGGTCGGACTTTGCCCTTCAAAATAGCCTCGAAAGGTACAAACTTTCCGAATAGAAGGCGGGTTTCGTCTCTGTCCTGCGTGATCGCTGAGCCATTCAGGTCGATCCCCGCGAAGAGCCCCCGCGCTCGGGAATAAGTCAGCATTTCTGCTTTCATTTTCCAGTCTGTGTCCGCGGCTGCGTCACGTCCGACAGGGCCAGCAGCCGCCGAAGCATTGGCGCCGATCTTGAACTTGCTGGAAAGGAGATGCTGCATTCCTTGGTCATTGGTCACGATCATTACCAGGTCGATAGCTTGGCCGCCCAGTTGCAATCCCCAGCTTCCGCCAGTAATCGTAATCGGCGCGGGGGCGCTCCAGCGACCGTTTTCCAGGCGGCAGACAGCGACGCCTTTCCCGTGGCTTCCTCCGAAACCAATCGCAATTTTCACCATGGAAGGAATCACCGCGATACACTTCGCGTCCCTCATTACTCTGTCCGGAATCGCCTTGTCTGGCGTCGCCATAATCTCGTTGAGAACGTTGGCTGACGCACTAATTCGTTTTTGAATACTCGACTCGTCCTTCTCGTCCTGCGACCATCCTGTCCCGACGAGCAGTAGACAACTGGCAGCGAGTGCCAGAAGACATCTAGGTAATGCAAAACTGATTCTTGTCATAAGTGGACCTTTTCTGTGCTCGAAGCGAGCAACCGTTAAAAAAATGTTTTAGCTTTAGATTTGTTCCATCCGTTTCACCCTGTAAAGTGAATGCAAACCGGTGGGTTTGGCGAAAGAGAAAAGCGATTGACCCATGCCTGGGCTAGACGCGCTGAAGCAATCCGCTCGAAGTAACAGTCCGCGTGGGCGGCCTTTCCGTTTTCGTCGGCCCACAAATCGGTCTGCAAATCTACGGGCTTTCTGCAAATCCCGCAGGGTATTTCTGGTAGGGAGCTCATGAGATCCTCCTTTGGGAGGGTTAATAGCAATGTAGGCTCAACGCGAATGGGAGGCTGAGCAGTATTGATCGGTTTTGGGAATTTCCCCAAAGCGAACAAATTAGACGGGAGCTCGTTGGCTGAGTCGATAGCGCTTTGGTTGAGATCAACGCCAAAAAACAGACGGTGTAAGGATTGAAGTGCCCGGTCGCTAAGGCGGGACACTGTCTATTCACAAGGAATGCGCCGATAGCGGTATACAGGAACAAATCGAGGCTCGATGAAGCGGAGAAAAAGAAGCTGGAGTCGAACAATCAAAACCGTAAGCACTCGGTTACCACCGTTTTCACGACTTTTGGCTGGTTGTGTCCTTGGAATTGGCTTCAACTGTCACCATCACATTTTGTCCCGTCTTGAGGCTTACCTCCTCACCGTTTTCTTTGGTCAGAGCGCTAACGACGCGTAGCTCCCGATACAGAGGGTCGCCGCCTGCGACAGTAATCTGTGCCTTATCTGGCTCATTCGGAAACTGGGACACGATGATCTTATCGACCAGTCCCGACATGGTAGCAGCTGATTTTTCGTTCATAGTTCCCTGCAAAGTAGGTGAAGCAACAGCAAGTGCCGGTTTGGGGTCGAGTCGTTTCCAACCAAAATACTTTCAGTGCCGATTAGACCTTAGCCATAAAGCCGCGCATGGATTCTGTGAGTTGCGTATCCGCTTCGTCCGCAATGACAATTACGTCTAAAAGCACTTGGCTCTGATCGAGTTCGCTCTGGTGGAGATGTAATGTGTTGAATACGCTGACTTGGAATATCCGCGATTCCTCAACTAGCATGGACGGGGAGTAGCCCTGCACGAACCGCATGTTGCCGTGCGCTGCTGCGGAGTTGGAAATGAGCGGATAGGCATCTCCGTCACGTCGAAGGCGGTAAAGCAGGTCGTCGAACAGCTTAGGCAGATGGCTCATTGCGGTGCGCATCGCTCAGTGGAATATTGGTTAGTTCTGGAACCAACTTCACTCGCGTCAGCCATTCCTTGATCGTAGCATCGCGTTCCCGCTCCAATATGTCCGCCACCGTTTTGAATTTCAACTAATACACCTGTTTCATATCCTGCGCTCACGGTAGTGTCGCACGCGGCGATTTTAAAAGGTGGTCAAAACAGATCAACCATTCGGGAAATCGACGGCCAATGTGCGCCACCGAGACGAGCAAGATGCTGCACACACGCCAATACTGAATCGCGAGACTGAAGTTCAGCCCGGACGCACACAGGTTCGACCTCTCCACGCCCACCTGCTAGATGAGCAAGTCTTTTCCCGAGAAAACTCAACATATAGGGACTGGTTGTATTAGTCATTGTGAGCATTACTGACCAGCAAGATTCAAACTGTTCCCCCATAATCGACAGTGGTGACCTAGCGAGTTAGGAGGCATTTGGTAAAGAAAATCACGACCGCGAAGCGAAAGCCGCGCTTCGATCCTCGGGCCTTTCTATCAACGATTGGAAAGGGCAGAGATATGATGTTTTTTCAGAAGAAGGACAAAATCTTCGCCCAGGGCGATTCCAGGGACGGCCTATTCTTCGTCCAAACCGGAAGGGTGCAGCTCAGTGTGGTAACGGAAAACGGGAGAGAAGCAACCCTTGGCATCTTGGGCCAAGGCGATTTCTTTGGCGAAGGTGGTCTTGCTGGTCAGCTTCTCCGCATGTCGTCTGCAACAGCTTTGACTGACTGCGTTTTGCTGCACGTCGAGAGGGCGGCGATGATGCAAGCAATGAGCGTAGAACCAAAATTGTCGGCCCTGTTTGTCAAATACTTGCTGAAACGAAACATCCGATATCAGGATGACTTGGTCGATCAACTTTTCAATTCCAGCGAAAAACGACTGGCGCGAGTTCTTCTGTTGATGGCGCATTTCGGCAAAGAAGGAGTCTCGGAAATGTCAGTCCCCAGACTAAGCCAGGAGACTTTGGCAGAAATGGTAGGGACAACACGATCACGGGCCAGTTTCTTCATGAACCGATTCAGAAGACTCGGCTTTATCAACTACGATTCGGATAGCTTACGTATTCACAGTTCGCTCCTTAACGTTCTTCTTCAAGATGACGACGAAATAAGCGCGGGTGCGGGACCCAAGAACTCAACGAGCCGTAGCCCTTCAGAAGCGCCTCCAGAACCCGGCGGTCCCGCTGACAAAGATCGTGCCAAGAGACCCCGCCTCCGCGGCCTTGAACGACTCCATGGCTGAACGCGATATAGCCAAAATATTCCAAGACTTCTTTCAGGAAACCTATGTTGACGTAAAGAACCATTGCACTCGTCAACCATCGGTGGCAAACGCTGAACTCCGACTTTGTCCGAACCACAGCGGTTCTAGAACGGCTCAAACGTCGCTTCCGTCAATCCGCGAAAGTTCGCTAAGTGAGCAATTGTGAACGGTTTCTCGTGGCTGCATATTGACAATGGTAATATGCACGCGCAAACTCCCTCGACTCGTCAGGGCAAGACCGTTCTTTGCATCGACGACAACGAAGAAGTACTTGAGTGTGAGAGGGCATTCCTCGAAAGTTTTGGGTATACCGTTCTGATCGCACTCAGCGGGAATAGAGCACTAGAACTCGCTTCTATCCATTCGGTTGACGTTGTCGTCGTTGACTATGTCATGCCAGAAATGAACGGACACGAAGTTGCCCTCGAAATGAGACAGCTTCGGCCGAAAGCGCCGATCATCATGCTATCTGGAGCGGCGGATGTTCCTGAGCAGGTACTGAAGTCTGTAGATGCTTTCGTCGGGAAAGGCGAGTTGGCTAGAGAATTGTTGCCTGCGATCTCGCACTTTCTGGAATGTTGACACTGCTGAAGCTTGGTCTTCGGGTCACTCCGCTGGCAAGTCGGCTGGAAATTCATTTTAGTGGAACATTGCCTTCCTTCCTAGACGGGGTTCTAAGGCCGATCCGTGGAGTTGAAACCAGATCGATCCCATCTACTGATTTTCCAAAAGGGTCAATTCTGACCAGTTTTCCGAACTCTGACGCTTGACACTGGTGATACCGAGAACGCTCAAAGAGGGAATCCGGTAACTTGAAATCCTCGACGATGAGAGCGAACAGAGGAAGTTGGAGACTCACATGCCGGACACAAGAGTTGAGCGCGGAACCTGTCGTTTCGTCGCCAGTAAAGGTGAGGGTGGACGGCCAGAAATTACCCTCGATTTCTTCCATGGAACCGTGTCGATACTAAACCATGCTGTATTGACCTTTAATCTTCTGGGTGGCCTCACCTTAGACCAAGCAAAGAAGCTAGCCGACGCTTTGAACGAGAACGTTTTAGACGCTTCCGTTCAGGTGTCCAGCAAACATCCCATGTTTGCTGGTGAATTTTCACCTGCGCTGAAGTCTAGTTAAACGGCAGCCCTAACTGTAGCTAGCAGGTGAATCATGCCCTTCATGCAATCGAGCCTGAGCATGTCAACCCCGCTTAGTCTTCCGGGAAGCAAAACATATTCGACTCTAGTCCGATTGCGTTCTCGATTACGACGCTCGAGGGAGGCAGTTTCCTGGAAGTCAATGCCGCGTTCGAAACGCGTTATGGTTACTCCCGCCAGAACGTCCTCGGGAACACCGTGCACGAATTTAGGATATGGGACGATCCGACGGATCGAAGATTACTGGTCGCACAGTTTCAGCGAGGAGGTCCAATCAGAAATGTGATGACCCGACTTCGGACAAAATCTGGTGAAATCAAGCTCACGGCCTATTCCGCCGACCGGATCGAATTCGACGGGCAAGGCTGCATACTGGCAGTCTCGGAAGATGTGGCGACCCATGATCCCAAGTCCACAAATTAAGTTTCGCCTTGGCTTCGAGCTGCCGTGAAATGGTTGCAGGAACAGACCTGAGGGGACCCAGTGTCGCAGGTGGGATGCCGAGGAAAGTCCTAAATTATGTATTGTCCATTAGTAATGGACATGGAATAATAGTGGACAGAATGCAGCTTAAGCCGACCATTCAATCGTTTATCGAGCAGCTCAAGGCTCTGCCTTTCGTCACGGATCTCGATTTTTCGCCGGAGGGCCGCCGTAACCGGGAGGCCGACGGTATCCTCAATATCCACGCCCCAAAAGGAACATACCGCTTCCTGGTGGAGCAGAAACGGTCTTATCTCGACCGGGGAGTGCTCAACGCACTGATAGCTCAGGCAAAGCTCTACGCGACCGAACATCGTGAGCCTCTTCTCTTATTCGCGCGCTACATTCCCAGCCCCTCTGCCGAACGGTTAATTCAAGCGGGGATCAATTTCGTCGACCAGACGGGCAATATGCACCTGGTTCTCGGCCGCAACTACGAGCGCACAGTCGTCGGCGCGAAACAAGACTCATCTGGGACGGAAGAACGACGCATCAGTCCAGCTGTCTCGCAACTCCTGTTCGCTTTCGCTACCGCGAAAGATGCCGGAAGCTGGTCGGTACGCAAACTGGCCGAATTTGCCGGACTCAGCAAGAGCAATGTGGCGAAAGTAGAGCAACAACTGGTTGCCCGAGGAGTCCTCATTGAGTCAGTGGAAGGCTTTCGCCTGCGAGATCGATCGAAATTGCCGGAAGAACTGTTGCGGGGATACGAACTCGCGCTGCGCCCGAAGTTGTTCCTTGGCCGTTTTCGCTTGCCTGCCCGCGAAATGGATGACATGCTCGCCGGCATCCAGGAGTCGCTCGCCAAAGACTCAGTCCGATGGTCGGTAACCGGCGGTCCCGCTGGATACCTGCTGCAGAAGTTTTATCGCGGACTCGAGTTGCCCATCTTCATCGAGTCGCTCAACGACCAAGTGCGGCGGCAATTGCGGATCATTCCTGACAAATCCGGCCCGCTCATCTTCCTGCGTTCCTTCGGCAGCATTCCCTTTTGGCGGGAGTCTGGATCAGTTCCTATTGCGAATCCGTGGCTCATCTATTCCGAGTTGATGTATTCTTCCGATCCCCGGGCGCATGAAGCGGCGGAAGAAATCAAACGCGGGTATCTATCTGAGTGATGCCCGAACTCACTGCGGCCCAAATCGCTGACCTGCGTGCGCTTCGCGAGGGGAGACTACTGCAAAGAAGGAAGAAGGCATGCGTTCGGACGTCCCACGATAACCAATCTACCCTTTGATAAAGCGAAGCAATCATAGTAGAACGTACCCATTGCTGCGATCAGAAGCAATGGATTTGCTGGAGCCGCTGCCCAGCGATAGGGCGCGTCCATTCCACTGCAAACTTAATCCGATTCTTTGCGAATCTTCTTTCGAGCACGCTTTCGCGCCAAGGCTTGCTTAACTCGGCGCTTTGCGCCCGGCTTCAGGTAGAAAGAATGGCGCTTCACTTCCTTAATGATGTCTTCCGTCTGAACCTTGCGCTTGAATCGACGGAGTGCGTTCTCGATTGACTCGCCTTCCTGCAACCGGACTTCTGCCAAATTCATCACCCCTCGACACGTCTTAAATCACCAACAACACGGCCACTTGAGTCTTGCTTGACTGATCGAAGGCACGGAGTTCGCACTCCAGCAGCGCCTACAGCTTAAATAGTGATCGCAATGAATCATCATCAATCTGGCTCTTAGCTGCCAGCCAGTGAACAAACTCTTTGGCGCTGATGTGCGTCGGCTTTTGAACCTCCTTCTTCTCAAGGCCAGACTCAAGGTCTGCTTGTTTGCCCGTGTTGGAAATTACCTTCCATGTCTTCATCTTCATTGTCTTCGCCTCGCTTGATCGCGGCAGCGTAACGTGCTGGCATCTGCACGATATTCAAGTACAACTGCGAATCCACCTTGGATTATGGCTAGGATTCAATTCTGAGACTGTGCCGAAGTGACCAGTTCATGGGATTATTCAAGGGGAGACCGCGACCCCGGACTCTGGCTGGTAAATCCTGATCAGCGTCCACGTGATTCAACAGCGGCGACGCTGCGTAGCGTCTGCTGAGAGCGAGGATTAGAGACTTAAGCAGCTAGCGCAAATCGGCTGTTGGCATAGGCCAGAAGAGCCTTCATTTCTTCGAGCGAAGTAATGTAGAACTCAGCGATCGATCCGGCGTGTTTTCGTTTGTTCTCGACTGCCTTGGAGGGATGAAAAAATCTCTCCACTACCGGCGATACCTCTTCGCACACTACTTGCGATGGGCCCGGTATTGCTGCGCAATTCGACCCATGAGGGCACTTTCAGCCAACAGAACTTGATCTTTCGACCCCGAGTTCACGCCATCAGGAAACAGCACGCTGCGTTTTCGACCGGCAGAGGACTTTAGGGAACGCTGACTCTCGCTGGGTGCAGAACGTTCTCATAGGCACGACGTGCTGTCGCCGCCCCGTTTGACGAATGCCACGCTCATGTCGGATATTGAGACGGAATGGACGTTGAACGCATCATTGACGAGATTGAGCAGCTACAGGAAATGTTCGAAGCGCCGGATATTAGGCCACTCAGCGCAAGCGACATCTCTGCCGCCAATCGAAGGCACGACGAAACCCTCGCGCATAGCCCGTGGTTTCGCCTTTGGCAGCAATTTGGGGTTTGCTGCCGACCTGAGTCTCCAGTAATCCGACTACCCGAATAGCAACAGTCCGAACCTCAGCAGAACGTCTCTTTAGTCTTTTCTGCCTGAAGGTTTGGAGCGATCAATCAGGCCAAGCTTTACCGGGTTTTCACGCGAGCAATTCAGGGCAGGTTTATAACGCCGCCTGCCCGAACAGATGTTGTCGAACACCTCTTTTGAGTGTCCACCAAAAGCGGAAACAACGCGACGCCGGTCCAGAAACGGGCTTGGAGGAGATCAATGGCGATCTCCTCGAAGCTGCCTTCTGGGGTACCAATCCGACCACTTCATCGAAAGCCCGCCACGAACGACTGGTGGCTATACGGTGGGCTGTGTACACAGGGTTTAGCAAGAATCTCGCACTTGACACCCATTGAGTTTGCTTCCAGGAATGGACGTACTTCGGCTGGTTGTTTAAGGCTGATCGAATAAAGGAATTGCGTCACGCATGAATATCTCGGAAGCGCGGTCAAGAACACGCTGCGGCAACTGTTTGGCAAGACGGAAGTGCGCACACGGAGTCAACTGGTTCGCGTGGCTTTGGAGGCGTTACAGAGATTTGCTCTGATAAGCTTGCCTGAGATGAAACAATCCTCGATTGCATCTCGTTGTCAGTGGCGACGGTTCTGCTTCGATGAAGTCGGGGACCTGCGATTGGGTAGTGGGTCACTCTGATTTCCACAGACCCACTGACCCACTACCTGCGATTGAGCCCGTTTGACTGAAATCCCCTTTCGTTGTAAAAGAACTGCAAATCGCGCGCTCCCGCCAGACCGTCGTAACCGCATCGCCACATCGCGCCGGCGAATCGCTTCACGGGTCTGACGGGCGTTCGCCGCGGGCAACTCAAGGAGTCCGCGAGGATGAGGACCCCAATGTCGCCCCAGCCAGGTCCGGCAACGCCAGCCGTTACGACACACTTTGAACCCTACGTGTCAGTTGAAAAGGCAGCTGAGTACCTCGATGTCGCACCCAAAACTCTCCTGGAGAAAGCACGCAAGGGTGAGGTTCCGGCATACCCGTGGGGAAATGGAGTGCGCAAGATGTGGCGATTCAAAATCTCGCAGCTAGACGAGTGGATGAAAAGAAAGCTACACTCGGATCGCCGCCCGCCTCTTTCTGAAAGGAAAGGGTTTCAATGAGAAAGAGGCATACGAGTAAGGGCTTCCTCAGCACGATTCAAAGGAAGTCCGGTGCTGTTTTGGTCTATCGATGGTATGACCCTGGAACTGATGGTCGGCCCACAGAACGCAAGCGTGTACTCGGCTTAGCTAAAGACTTTCGAAGCGAGGCCGCGGCACGGAGAGAAGTTCAGCGTCTTGGCTTGGGTCGCCGATCTGGGGATGGTCCCGGCACCTTCAAGGAACTGGTCGATCACTGGCTGCAGAAAGAGTGCTCAATGGAAACAGATCCTATGAGCCGGCGAGCTTTCTCAACCAAGGACAACTACCGAAGCTACTTGCGGAGGTGGATCCTTCCCCGATGGGGCGAGGTAGCGCTGCAGGAAGTGAAGGCAATCGCTATGGAAGATTGGCTCTCACCACTCAAAAAGCCGAACGGGAAGGCTCTGGCTCCAGGGACCAAGAAGAAAATCCGAGACCTCATGCACGTTCTCTACGCACACGCCATTCGCTACGAATGGATTGACCACAATCCCATCTCGGCCGTTCGCCAGGGTGGACAGCGTCTGTCGACTCCGAGCCGTCTTAGCGTCGATCAGCTATCCCAGCTCATTTTCGAAGTATTGAAACCGAGGGAGCGCGTCATGGTGCTGCTCGATTTCGGTACGGGCCTCCGCAGAGGGGAATTGAGCGGCGTCAAATGGGAAGATATCGACTTCGCCGAACACAAGCTCACCCCCAGGCGCTCAATTGTTAAGCAGCACGTGGGAGCAGTGAAGACAGAAAGGTCCAAGAACTCCATTCCCCTGGACGATGACCTCCTTGAGGAACTGTTGGCTTGGCGACAGGAGACCCCCTATGCCGAGAACAGCGACTACATCTTCGCTAGCCCGAAAATGAAGGGCAAACAACCGTACTGGATGAGTCGCATCATGCAGCACCACATCAAACCTGCGGCAAGCGAGGCAGGAATCGAAATCAAGGGATGGCACACGCTACGCCATTCCTATACCACACTGCTGCGGCAGAATCACGGCGATCCGAAGGTCGTCCAAGGGCTGCTGCGCCACAACTCCATCAAAGTGACGATGGACATCTACGATGAAGCAATGTCGGACGAGAAGCAGATGGCGCACAGAAAGGTGGTTCGCCTGGTCACTCGTAGACAAGACCGTACCGTAATGCGTACCGCGTCGGGAACTGGGGTTCCTGCAAGTATTTGATTTTGTTGGCGTCCCCGACGGGATTTGAACCCGTGTTACCGCCGTGAAAGGGCGATGTCCTAGGCCAGGCTAGACGACGGGGACGGATGTGAGGCAAATGCGAGAAGCAACCTTGATCGTAGCAACCCTTCGAGGGACTGTCAAAAAGCGAACCTGTCCGGCAGACTGATTGCATCAAACACTGATTGCATCAAACAATGATTGCATCAAACAATGGCGAGAACATTTAGAATTATGGTGCTGCTGAGTGCGGCGCTAACGATTCGAGAGGCAACTGTGTCCGATCCCCTTTATCTGAGCCTTTGGTTTGTCGATTTTTCCGGTCCGGAAATGTTGCCGCATGCTTTTGCCGTATTGCAACAGTTTCCTTTCTCGGCGCAGCGGCCGGGCGTCAGTTACTTTGCGCTGCATCCGGTCTCATGGAATGAGGCTACGGTACTGGAGCGCAGATTTCCAGGCGGGATCGATGCGGGCCAGGCGACCCTGATCGCCGCTGAGTCGGTTCACGAAGATTACGCCTACGTCTTCGAGGCGCACTGGGATCTTTGGACTGCAGATGCATCCAACGAGAACTGGGTGCTTGAGCCGGCCGTGGTGAGATTCATCATTCAGGGAGAGGAATTCGATGAGGGAGCGTTCCGGGAGACAGGTCACATCGAAATAGACTTTGGCTTGGATTCCTACTTTCTGCAGCCTGAGTCTTCGTTGAACGAGCAGACTCGCGCCAAAATTCGCGAGAACGTAGCAAAGCTAGTTGAGTTTTCGATTAATGTGGGAAAAAATAGCGGGGCAAGCGCACGGTTGCTGTGGTCAGAGTCAGAGGAAAGTTTGGCGCAAAAACTGATCGCTCGACTGCAAAAAGTACAGTAGAACGCTGAGCTCAATTCTTTTATTTTGTTCTTCCTCCCTCAACCTTCAACGCATCGGTCGCTCCCGCCTGCGCCGCTGCCAAGCGCGCTGTCAGAACGCGGAACGGGGAGCATGACACATAGTCCATTCCCACTTGATGGCAGAACTCCACCGACGATGGGTCGCCGCCGTGCTCGCCGCAGATGCCGACTTCCAGCTTGGGACGCGTCTTTCGCCCACGCTCGATCCCGATTCGCACCAGTTCGCCGACGCCGTCGCGGTCGATTGAGGCGAAGGGATCTTGCTTTAGAATCCCTTCCTCGAGGTATGTCGGCAGAATTTTATTCACGTCGTCGCGCGAGAATCCAAATGTAGTCTGAGTGAGGTCGTTCGTACCGAATGAGAAAAACTCCGCTTCTTTAGCGATCTCGTCGGCCACCAGGCAGGCGCGGGGCAGTTCTATCATTGTGCCGACTAAATAATGCACGTGCCTTCCCTTCTCCTTGAATACTTCTTCGGCCACGCGCCGCACAATCGCGCCCTGATTTGCCATTTCTTTTGCAGTTGCAACTAGTGGGATCATCACTTCTGCGTGCGTCTTAATGCCTTGTTTGTCCACGGCGACGACGGCTTCAAAAATGGCACGCGCCTGCATCTCGGTGATTTCGGGGTAGGTGATACCCAAGCGGCATCCGCGATGGCCAAGCATCGGATTGAATTCATGTAACTCCTCGACGCGCGACAGCAATTGCGGAAGAAGAGTTTTTAGATCACCTGGGGACTTCGCGCCATAGTCGCCGTATTCGTCGAGCAGAGCTTTCTTTTGCTTCGCGGTGGCGCTGGTCAGGTTTGCGATATCGACCATGAGTTTCTCGCGCTTGGGCAAGAACTCGTGCAGTGGCGGATCGAGCAAGCGGATCGTCACTGGCAATCCTTCCATCGCTTTAAAAAGGCCGATAAAATCTGAGCGCTGCATGGGGAGCAGTTTCTTAAGGGCAACGCGCCGGTCTTTCTCATTGTCGGCGAGAATCATGGCGCGCATATGCGGGATGCGGTCTTGAGCAAAAAACATGTGCTCGGTGCGGCAAAGGCCAATACCCTCGGCTCCGAATTCGCGGGCCTTCTTGGCGTCGCGTGGTATATCCGCATTGGCGCGCACTCCAATTTTTCGAAATGGCTCCGCCCAATTCATGAACTTCTCGAGTTTTGCCAGATTTTCAGGGTCGGGCGGCAACAAGTTTCTCTTGCCTCTTAACACGCGACCGGTGGTGCCGTCGATCGTAATCCAGTCTCCATCTTTGAATACCTGGCCACGGGCCCGCATCTCGCGCCTGCGCTCATCCACGGAGATCTCGCCAGCGCCGGCAACGCAGCTCTTGCCCATGCCGCGAGTGACGACCGCGGCGTGACTGGTGATGCCGCCCTGCGACGTCAAGATGCCGATCGCAACTTCCATTCCGTGAATATCTTCGGGAGTGGTTTCGGCGCGAACCAAAATGACGGGATTTTTCTCCGCACCGTGACCTGCTTTTTGAACTGCATCATCGGCGGTAAAAACGATTTGCCCTACGACTGCTCCTGGTGAGGCGGCCAATCCGGTCTTGGTCAGTATGTCTTCCGGTCGTACATCTTTTTCGTCCAACCGCGACACGAAGAAATCCACAACCTGATTGGGGTCGAGGCGGAAGATCGCCTCTTCTTTGCTGATTAATCCTTCCTCGACCATCTCGATTGCCAGCCGCACGGCGGCAAGGCCGGTACGCTTGCCGTTGCGGGTTTGCAGCATGTAGAGTTTGCCATCCTGGATGGTGAACTCGAAATCCTGCATGTCGTGATAATGCTTTTCCAGCCGCGTGGTGATGTCGCGCAACTGGTTGTACACGTCAGGCATAATTCTTTGCAGTTCGAGAATCGGCACTGGCGTGCGCACACCCGACACCACATCTTCGCCCTGGGCGTTCATCAGATATTCGCCATAGAACTCCTTCGCGCCGGTAGCGGGATTTCGCGTGAAGCCGACACCCGTGCCACTCGTGTCTCCAAGGTTGCCGTACACCATTGCTTGCACGTTGACCGCAGTGCCCAGCATGTCATCGATATTATTGATGCGGCGGTAGGTCTTGGCCCGATCGTTCTGCCATGAGCGGAACACGGCGTCCCGCGCCATCACTAGTTGCTCGTGGGGATCCTGCGGGAAGTCGCGCTTGGCGTGCTTCTTGACCACCTTCTTGTATTCCTCGATTACTTCCCTCAAGGCCTTGGCGTCGAGGTCAGTGTCGAGCTTGGTTTTCTTTTGCTTCTTTTTCGCATCGAAGACTTCGTCGAAAGCATGCTTGGGGATTTCCAGCACAACGTTGCCAAACATCTGGATCAGCCGACGGTAGGAATCTGCCGCGAAACGTGGATTGTTGCTGCGCTTGGCCAAGGCCTCGACACTCTTGTCGTTCAACCCGAGATTGAGGATTGTATCCATCATGCCGGGCATGGAGAACTTTGCGCCGGAACGCACGCTGACCAGCAGCGGATTTTCTCCCGTCCCCAGTTTCTGACCTTGGAGGGCTTCGAGTTTTGCAAGCGCGTCTTCCATCTGCCGCTCGACTTCTTTTGAGACACCGCCGCTTCGCATGTACTCGCGGCAAGCTTCCGTCTGGATGGTGAAACCGGGAGGGACTGGCAAGCCTGCATTGGTCATTTCGGCCAAGCCGGCGCCCTTGCCGCCGAGGTCATCTTTCATCTTTCCGTTGCCATCGGCCTTGCCGCCGCCGAAAGAGTAAACATACTTAATTGAGGATTTTTTGTTTTCTTGTACGCCAGCTTCGGGGAGGGTGATTGTTGCCATGATGAGTCCTCTGTCCTAGGATTTTAATTGGCGTAGCGCTTTCGGCGCTGCGATAAGAAGTTGAATAATTTTTATGCTTTGCCTTCTGTCACGATTTCTGAAAAGTCGGCGATGGTCGAAAACTCCGTTAACAGCTTTCGAAGCAGCGCCAGGCGGTTCGTTCGTACCTTTTGATCCTCGACCATTACCATCACTTTATCGAAGAACGCATCTACGCGCTCGCGCGCCGTCGAGAGAAGCATGAGAGCGTCGCGGTACTCTTTCTTCTTGCGATACTCTTCGATGGTGTGAGCGTGAGTCTCCAGGAAAGCAGCTAGACTTATTTCTTCGGGATCAGAACCAGGCGTAGCGTTAAACTGCCGCGCCGGCTCGATGCCTTTTTCTCCCGCCTGCTTCAGAATGTTCCGCATACGCTTGCAGGCGGCGCCAATGGCCAGGAACTCCGGCATGTGCATCACCTGTTTCACTGCTTCGGCGCGCGCCAGCACGTCCACAACATCATCCGCGCCTGCGGCCAAGACCGCCTGAACCACGTCATAGGCGTAGCCGCGCACATCCTTCAAATAAAACTCCAACCGCTCGCGGAAGAATGACTTCACCGAATCGACGAACTTCGAATCGTCGACAAATTTCTTCTCCGCCTCTGACCCCTGGTAGCCGGCGCGCGCATCGCGCATCAGGTCACTCAAATGGAACGGAAGCTTTTTCTCCGCGATGACTTTTACGATTGCATTCGCCTGCCGCCGCAGGGCAAAGGGATCCTTCGATCCACTCGGAACCAGTCCCAGCGCAAACATACCCGCAATCGTATCGGCCTTATCGCCTACCGAAAGTACAGCGCCCTCCATTGATCGAGGCACTTCGTCTTCAGTGGACTCGGGTTTGTAGTGATCATAGATCGTATCGGCAATGGCGAATCGCGTGGCTTCGGGCAGCGATCGATCGAGCTCTTGTGCGCGCGCGTAGAGCCCGCCGACGATGCCCTGCAATTCGGTGAACTCTTTTACCAGTTCGGTGGTGAGGTCGGCTTTTGCCATGCACGCGGCCTTATGGATCACACCGGGACGCACAGCCATCCCGCTCTGCTTGATGATCTCGCTCAGCCAACTGCACAAGCGCTGCACCCGCTGCGTCTTCTCATAGTAGGTGCCCAGATCTTTCTGAAAGGTAACGTGCCGAAGCAGTTCGAGGCGTTCCAGGAGCGATTTTTTCTGGTCCGTCTCCCAGAAGAATCGTGCGTCGTTGAAGCGCGCCCGCAATACCCGATCATTTCCGTGCCGGATCAGTCCTTGCGGATCGCTATCAGTATTCAGAACCGCCAGAAAATGTGGCAGAAGCTTGCCCTCGGCATCCTCCAGCGCAAAATATTTCTGGTGGTCCCGCATCACCGTGACCAGCACTTCATCCGGCAAGACAAGGAACTGAGGATCGAATCCACCTAAAATTACCGATGGAAATTCCGTGAGATTCACGACCGTGTCGAGCAGGGGATTATCTTCGCGCCAGCGTGCTCCGGCAATCGTTCGTGCGGCAGCGTCCAACGCTTTGCGAATCCGCTGCTCGCGCTCGGCGCGGCCCAAAACTTTGGCTGAGCGGAGAGCATCAACGTACGCGGACCCGGCACGCGAAATTGCTACATCGCCCCCCGACAAGATTCTGTGCCCGCGCGAGGTCTTCCCTGCCCGGACTCCTTCGAACTCCAGCGGAATCGTTTCCTGGTCGAGCAGTGCGACCAGCCAGCGAACAGGGCGCACAAATCGCTCGTTCGGTTTGCTCCAATACATATTCTTCGGCCAGTAGATGGACGAGAGTTCTCTGGGAAGATTCTCAGCGAGGACTTCAGATGCGCGCCGGCCTTGTTTGGTAATCTTCGCGGAGAGATATTCGCCTTTCGATGTCGTGATTCTTTCCAGTTGAGAGACTTGCACTCCGGCCTTACGGGCAAAGGCATGCGCGGCGGGAGTGGGTTCACCATCTTTGTAAGCGACATTCACCGGTGGGCCTGTAACTTCCTCGGTCACATCGGGCTGTGCGGATGGAATCCCTGCAGCCATCACCGCCAGCCGTCGCGGAGTGTCGAACTGAGTAACGTCTTCCGCCGCCAGGCGCTCGCGGGACAACATTGCGGCGACCCGGTCGCGGAGTTCCCGCGAGGCGGAGGCGATCATCCGCGCCGGAATTTCTTCGCATCCGATCTCGAGCAGAAAATCTGGCATTTTATTAACCGTATTCTGTCTTAGTGACCCGCCGCTGGTCTCGTACTGTTGCTTCTAGGCCCCCGGTCGCAAAGAAGAATGCCTTGCACCGTCTCTGCCTCGTCAATCGATACAGAGATCCTTCGGCTGCGCGGAAACTTCGCTTCGCGAACTTTCCACTTCGCTCAGGATGACAAATCTAAATGACAGCGGGCAACAATCTTTCTTGGCGCTTCTTCTCTTTCTGCTCGCGAACAGGTGCAGGCTCGTCCGAGTTCTCGGTAGAAGCGGGCTCATTTTTCTGCTGGTCGGTCCAGGCCTTCGCAATGCCGACGGCCAAAGCTCGCACGCGGCCGATCACGCCAACGCGCTCAGTTACCGAAATTGCGCCGCGCGCGTCGAGAATGTTGAAAAGGTGTGAGCACTTCAGACAGAGATCGTATGCCGCCAGCAGTGGAAAGCGTGACTTATCGCGGGCGAGCCCATCCTTCTCCGCTTTATCTTTATCATCTTTATCTTTATCTTTGCCGAGACCAGCATACTTGGCCAGTAGTCCTTTGCACTCCGCTTCGTACAGATCGAAATGCTCCCACGCCTTCTCCACATCCGCCATCTCGAAGTTGTAAACCGAAAACTGCAGCTCGTCCGCCAGCCGCACATCTCCATACGTCGTCGCCCGCCCGCTTTCCGAATCGCGCGCCCACACGATGTCGTAAATCGAATCCACGTCCTGCAGAAACGCACCGATGCGTTCGAGCCCGTAAGTCAGCTCGACAGAAATCGGGAGCAAATCGATGCCGCCACATTGCTGGAAATAAGTGAACTGCGTGATCTCCAATCCATCGAGCATCACCTGCCAGCCCACGCCCCATGCGCTGAGCGTGGGAGCTTCCCAGTTATCTTCTTCAAACTTGATGTCGTGATGGCGCAGGTCAATGCCGATTGCTCCAAGCGACTCCAGGTAAAGCTCCTGAATGTTCTCCGGCGGAGGCTTCAGGATTACCTGCAACTGCATGTGCTTGAACAACCGGTTCGGATTCTCTCCATAGCGCCCATCCGCCGGACGCCGCGAGGGCTGCACATACGCGACCTTGTACGGCTTGGGCCCCAACACGCGCAGAAACGTCTCCGGCGCCATCGTGCCCGCCCCCACTTCAACGTCATAGGGCTGCTGCAGAACGCATCCGCGTTCAGCCCAAAATGCCTGCAGGCGCAGGATAAGTTCCTGGAACGTCAACGGATTCGAATGAGATGAGGTCATCGACGAGGTTCTAATCCCCGCTGCCAGGAGCCGGGTCGTGCAACACCGCAGAACCGTCACGGTTTAAGCAACGATTGTAAAGGAAGGAGACGGTCTACGTCAGCCGTGCACCAGGAACGATGCTGTACTGACAATCAGGACACTGCTCAAAGAAAACTATTGGAAGATTGAAGCTGTGGGGTATACTCTCGCGCAACCTCGGGTGCGGGTCTTTTCTTTTCTCTAAGTCTGGAATAGGGGCAGAACACATGAAAACGTCGAAGTCGATCCCTGCGGGGATTGCCGCGTTACTGGTGTGTCTGGGAGTTGGCTGTCAGAAGGCGCCAACGGTTGCGGCAGCGTCGGTTCTCGAAATGGAGACAATCCCGCGCACGCCAGCGCGACTGACTCGTGGCCACTATCTGGTTGAAGGGCTGCTGCAGTGCCCCTTTTGCCACTCCGATTATGATTTCACGCATCGTCCGGCGCGCCCTGTGGAAGGCAAAAAATATGGCGGCGCCGATTTCGATACCTTTGGACTGCCCAAAGGAAATCGGATCATCGCACCCAACATCTCTTCCGATCCTGATTATGGCGCCGGAAAATGGAAGGACGCTGACTTTGTGCGCGCGCTCCGGCGGGGCATCGGCCACGATGGACGCACTCTTTTTCCCCTAATGCCCTACCAATACTTTCGCTCCCTCTCCGACGAAGACCTGGCATCGGTAATCGTCTACGAACGGTCTATGGCTCCCGTGCACGTCCAGCAACCGAAGACCACATTAACTGACGACATCAAGAAAACGTTCCAGCCGCTGGAACCGCTGGCGCACGTTCCCGAACCCGACCGTTCCGATCGGGTAGCCTACGGCAAGTATCTGGTAACGGTAGGGCATTGCGAGGGCTGCCATACGCCCGAGGACGAGCACGGTAATCCGATTCCAGGGATGCACTTCGCCGGTGGAGTCGACATGTCGGGATCCTGGGGACCCGACCCGAAGAAGATCATCGCGGTGGCGTCGTTGAACCTGACGCCTGATCCTTCGGGCATCTCGTACTTCGACGAAAAAATATTCATCAACGTGATTCGCACGGGGCAGGTCAACGCCCGCCCATTGGCCAGCATCATGCCATGGGGCTTTTTCCGGAACCTCAGCGACGAGGACCTCAAGGCTATCTTCGCTTATTTGCGGACCCTAACGCCTGTAAAGCACCGCGTAGACAATACCGAAGAGGCCCGTTATTGCAAAGTGTGCCGCAGCAAGCACGGATTTGGCGAACGGAACTGAAAGCTGAGGGAGGGGCGGAAAGGGCGCATTGGAAGTTCAAAACGCGCCCTTCTCCAGCATCCCCGCTGTGACCAGTTTCTTCTCAATATGCCGCTGCAGGATTTGGATCAGAAACTTGCGCAGGTCGGCGGCTTGCGACTTGGGCCAAGGTATCTCCGCAAAGCTTTCCACCGGAGCGCGAAACATCTGAGCCGCAAGCGCCCGCGATTCGCTCGAAATCTCAGACGACGCCAAGCGCTTGTCTTCGGGACACATCAGGCCATCGGCCAGGGCATGAAAATAAGCGCGGCTTCCGTTCAAACTTCGGCCGCAGACTATGCACTCGGTCAGTTCCGGCAGAAATCCGACCAGACGCGTGAGCCAGAGCTCAAAATAGGTGACCGGCATCCACATATCAGGCCCCGCCAAAGCATGAAGAATAGAAAGGGTCAGCCGGAAGATGGCGTCGTTGGCTTCGCGATCAGGGAGCAGTTCGTCCAGCAACTCGGCTACGTGCGCCAGCGCCACCGCCCGGGCATAGCTGACTTCAGTGGCCAGCGGAGATTCCAAAACTTCGCAGGCATCCAGGCGAGCCAACTCTTGGCGCTCACGAATATCATAAAATGCCCGCACATGGGTCAGCGGCTCCAGTGCTCCGCCGAAGCGCCGCTTTGATTTTTTGGCTGACCGGGCCACGCCGCGAACTTTGCCTTCCGCACGCGTGAACAGAGTAACCAGCAGATCGGCTTCGCGTAGCGGATACGTCCGCAGGACGATCGCTTCCGACTCCATCAATGCCATGGAAGTCCATCAAGTTTCAATGTAAGGGACGATTGTAACGAAGAGGTGGGGATATGGAAACAACCGAGGAAAGTAATGAGGGGCAAAAAGAGAAGGACGATCGTGAGGGTCCGAATGTCGCAATTCCTGCGAACACTAACCCATGATCGTCCATGAAGCTAACTTCTAGTAACCGGCTTACGAAGACAACGATAGTGGACAGCCGAGAGACGAGCAATACACTGAATCCCGTAGCGCGCCAGCCCGGCCCGTGGACTTGCAGGTGCCGCTGCCACAATTCCCAAGCAACTCTCTGTAGAGTTTTGTGTTCTCTCCTGTGGGTAACGATTCACTTAGGGAGGGGACGTGCATAAAGCGATAGGGATCATCATTCTTTTAGCGGTGGGAATCGCGATGGTGGGCTGTAGCAGCAGCAACGGATCAAATTCCACCAACGTGAATGGCAACTGGAGCGCCAGCCTGACCAGTACACCAACTGGGCCCACCATCTACGCCTTCACCACGACGTTTGCCGAAACTAGCGGAGGCGGGCTCAGCATCTCGAATTTTACATTTACATCTACCGGCTCGTGTTTTGTGTCGGGGGAAACGTCTGAGGCAGGCACTTTCACTCTGAGCGGGAATTTCAATGGAAACGTCACCGGGACATTTGGAATGACCATAAACTCAACCAACGCTAATAACGCGACGCTAACTCTTCAAGGCGGGGTTGGCCCCAACAACACATTGACTGGCACGTGGATTTTGAGCGGATCGACAGCGTGCAGCGGCCAGGGAACCTTCACCTTCAACAAAATGTAAGCACAAAAAAGAGGGCGCGCGCCGGTGTTCGAATAAGAACTTACGTTTCTCTAGCGGCCGAAGTAGGCCGCATTTTTCGCGGTGTATTCGTTCCACTTCTCCGGCAGGTCATCCAGGGCGAAGATCGCCGAGACCGGACACACGGGCACGCATGCGCCACAATCTATGCACTCGACAGGATCGATATAAAGCAATGGCTCCGCCGCATGCTTGGGATCGTCCTTCTTGGGATGAATGCAGTCCACCGGACACGCGTCGACGCATGCTGTGTCTTTGGTGTTGATGCAAGGCTCTGCAATTACGTAGGTCATAAGATTGTGGCTCTCCTGGAATCTATACAGCCATTTTACTACTGGCGCTGCACCGCGAACCGCACATTCTAGCAAGAAACTGAGGCTGCGGTACAGACTTCTTGAGCGAATTTCTGAGCCCGTGCTGATTTAGGAACCGGCAAGAAGAAACGGCCGGCAGCTTCCGCTGCCGGCCGCTTGTCGCTCTGACGTTCAGTACCGATCACAAATTACCGGTGTCCGCCTCCGCCGCCGTGGAAGCCACCACCGCCACCTCCGTGGAATCCGCCACCTCCGCCACCGTGGAATCCACCACCACCGCCGTGGAATCCGCCGCCAACCGAACCGCCCCGGAAGCCGCTCGCGCCACCACGTGCGTAGCCTTGTCCAGCATAACCGTGGCCAACATATCCGCGTCCAGCATAGCCGCCCCGACCATAATAGCCGCCGCGTCCATAACCGCCCCATCCTCCGCGACCGTAGTAGCCGCGTCCGTAACCCCAGCCACCGCCCCAGTACCCGTGATACCACGGACCGGCGCCGATGAAGACTCCACCTGCGAACCAATCAGGTCCGTAATAGCCATAGGGCGCGCACGCGTATGGGTAATAGTTGTAGTATCCATAATCGCAAATGGGCGCGGCGCCAATGTAGCCCGGACCGAATCCAACGCCCACGCTGACCTGTGCCTGGGAATAAGCCAACGGGACTAACAGAACACCAACCAGAGCCAAATATTTTAGGTAACGCATGGTGAACCCCCTTGTCTCGGGTCCGCCTCTAACTTTAAAGCTTCGGACCCGCAGGCCTTTCGGATTGAATCTTCAATCTGAACTGCCTACCTATTTGAACTCGAATCTAAGGAAAAAGTTGCAGGTTTGGCAGTGGCTCATTTCAGCCACCCCGCTTGAAATCAACCACTTACCAGAAACGATACTAACGCTAGGCGCCCACTAACTCCCTGGCGCTGCTCGGTTCGTACTCCACGATGTAGCCCGCGACCGCACTGGCCGCGACCGTGAAAGGCGAAGCCAGATACATCTGTCCTGGACCACTCCTTCCCGGGAAGTTGCGATTCTGGGCGCTGATGACCACCTGATCGGGGCGGGTGGATACTCCCGGCCCGGCATTGATGCAGGCTCCGCAACTGGGCTCAATCACGATCGCGCCGGCCTTTTGAAACACATCCAGATAGCCCTGGCGCAGGCAGTATTCCCGCGTCTCCTGCGAACCGAACTGGATATAGAACTTCACCGAATCGGCCACACGCTTGCCCTGCTTTAGCGCAGCGGAAAGCACGGCGGCGTACATGTCCATGTCTTCGTTCTTTCCGGCAGTGCAAGTGCCGCCGTATGCAATCTCCACCGGCACCGGAGTGTTCAGCTCACGCACATATTTTCCATTGCCAGGGTCGCCCGGCGTTGCAACCATCGGCGTAATCTCAGCCGCGTCGAGCTCGATCACGTGCGCGTACTGCGCATCCGGATCGCTGTACAAGCCATCGATCATGGCCTCAGCTTTCTTGCGCTCCATGCCACGCCGTCCCACCAAAAAGTCTACGGCCTTCTTGTCAGGCGCGACGATGCCGGTGAAACCGCCGATCTCGGCGGCCATATTCGTCATGGTCGCGCGCTCATCTACGCTGAGTGCTTCCATGGCTTCGCCCGCATACTCCATAACTTTGGCGAGTGCTTTGCCGCTGCGAACGTAATCCAGGCTGAGAATCTTCAGGATGAAATCCTTCGCGGTGACGTTCTCAAGCTTCTTGCCACGAATCACGATTCTCACCGATTCCGGCACCTTCACCCGAACGTCTTTCGTGATCCAGCTATTGAAGACGTCCGTCGTGCCGATACCGAAAGCGACGCAGCCAATTGCTCCCACGTGCGGAGTGTGCGAGTCCGAACCAATATTCAATTGGCCAGGCAGCGCGTAGCTTTCGAGCACGATCGAGTGGCAAATGCCCTCCGAGCCCTTGCGGTCTTTCAATTCGCCGTGCAACTTGATTCCTTGCTTAGCAGCGAAGTCCTGCTGCTTGAGCTTGAGTTGAGTTGCGAGATCGAGCAGGCCAAGCTTCTTCTTCTCCTCCGAGATCACTTCATCGAGGAAGGTCAGGTGATCGCGGAAGAAGATGATGCTTGAGGCATCGTTTACTTTCGCATCCTTGCCGACGTAGCGCTCGAAAAAGATTGCGGCCATCGGAGTCACGTACTCGTGGCTGAACCGCAAATCGGCTTGAGCGAATCCTGTATCGCCGGGCTTTACAGCGGGCACGCCCACCTCGCCCTTCTCGTTCAGCATATGTCGGGCAAAAATTTTCTCTGCCAACGTCATGGCACGCTTGCCGGATTTGATCGACGGCAGAAATACTTTCTTTTGCATGCGAGCCACATTGAACGGAAACAGCCCCCCATACTCAATAACCTGCCGCGTGATGTCGTCTTCTCCGGCAGTAAACTCGGAGAGCGCAATCTCTTCCCCGCCGCGAATCCTCTCAATCAACGAAAAATCGGTCGAAGTCAGCACGCCGAGGTTCTGGCAATTCTGTTTGTAAATACGTTCGATATTTTCCGCGATCACCACCTGAATGCCGGCGCACATTTCCGCGTACGGCGACTGCTCGCGGCTCGATCCTTTGCCGCGCCGCTTGCCACTGACCGCGCAAACAAATCCCCCGCGCTTCACTTCGCCACGACCGATCGGCGTGACATTGCCGCACTTGAGCCCTAAATAAGGAATCTCGCCCAGCGTCTCGTCAAAGTAAAAGCAGTAGTGCGCCGGAGTGATTTCGTCGGTCGAGATGTCGTCGCGCAGCTTGGGATTATTTTCGGGATTCTTCGTGTCCCATGGCAAGTCTTCCCCGGCCAGTTGCCGTTTGATCAGTTCGGGATCTTCGGTAAGAAAGAGAATGCGTCCTTCCAAACGGACCTTGTCAGGGCGCTTTTCGATTTGGCGTTCCAGGAGAGAGTTGATCACGTTGAACCCGTCGGAACGAAAGATTTGGAACAGGCCGTGGGTGGAAGCAGCTCGTCCCTAACTATTGTAGCGCGGCAGCTCATAGACGCGCGATTCACCGCCGCCCCAACTATCGCTTGTACTCACGCGGATCCGGCAAGGCCTCGAGGCCTCTTCCACCAAAGATTTCCTGGAACTCTTGCAGCAGCGCGTCATGAATCAGTCCATTCGAAGCCACGGTCTCACGGCTGTTGAGTTCGAACGGCGATCTGTCGAAGCGGGTAACTCTTCCGCCCGCCTCTTGCACGATCAGAACGCCCGCCGCGGTGTCCCATGGATTCAGGTTAAATTCCCAGAAGCCATCGAAACGTCCCGCGGCGACGTTGCATAAATCGAGGGCGGCCGAGCCCGCCCGGCGCACACCGTGCGAGTGCAATGTAATCTGGTGATAAAAATAAATGTTCGGATTCTTGTGCCGCTTTCGACTCGGAAACCCGGTAGCCAGAAGGGAATCTTTCAACGCCGCCGTTTTCGACACATGGATGGGCTCGCCATTAAGATGCGCGCCGCTTCCCTGCTCTGCGGAAAATAATTCATCGCGGGTCGGATCGTAAATCACCGCGGCAATGCGTTCGCCGTCTTGTGCAGAAGACCGGCGCTCCAGACCCCGGCGCTCCAGACCCATGGAAACGCAGAACACCGGGAATCCGTGGGCGAAGTTCGTAGTGCCGTCCAGCGGATCGATATACCAGCGATAGTCGCTGCCTTGATCACTCAGTCCCTGCTCTTCACCGAGAACATCGTGCGTGGGCCATTGCTCGCGAATGCGTTCGCGGATTAGCACCTCCGAGGCACGATCTGCCGCGGTGACCAAGTCGGCGTCGCCCTTATATTCGATCTTGAGGTGCTGTGAAAAATAATCCATCAGCAATGCGCCCGCTTCGCGCGCAATGGCGGACATGGCAGGAAGAAAGCTGTCGTGATTGGTTGAGTTAGTGGACATTCTAATTCCGCTTCCGGCGGCCGGCTTCCGGCCTGCGGCTTTGAGCTCTAAAGAACGGCAAGGGTACCGGGAAGATTAAAGACTATGTCCTCCCGGAAGCTGGTTAGCGGGAGCCGGACGCCGGAGCCCCTACTTCCTCTTCCCACCATCTTCCGCGATGTACATAATCTCGTGCTTAAAAATGAAAAGATTGGGAACCCCGTCGCGCGTCAGCCGCACCATGTGTTTGTCGTAATACTCAATCCAACCGCTCACGACCTGACCGTCCATCAATTTTACGCTGACCGACTTCTGCTTCTCACCCAGCGCTTTCAGGAAGTTGGCCTCTTCGAAAGTCTCTTCAGGAGGAGGAGTCCGGCCACGCTTGGCGGCATTAGGATTTCCCTGGGTGCGGAAAGGCATAGCGGCATTGTACATGTGGAGTGAAATAACTGCGAAAGAACTCCAACCGAAACCGAGTGCATGTTCCCGGCAGAGTATTGTCGCCAAATCGATCGAGAGCATTTGCGCCGCAAGTCAAAATTGTCCGCGAAGTGTGAGTACGGAGTAAAATTCCCGGCAAGATTCCCTTCCCGTAGGAGGTCTCCCATGAATCACCTTGTCCCTGCCCTATCGCTCATCGTCGGCTTCTCGCCATTTCTCCTCGCGGGGCAAACGCACCCAAGACCACCCGGCCAGCAGCAGGCAGCCCAGGCGGACACTCAAACGCAGAAAAATGTCCCTCCTCCGACGGTCTACCATTTAGCGGCAGATCCCGCAAAACTCAAACAGGAGGCCGATGAACTGTCTAGGCTGGCGCAGTCTATTCCTGTGGACGTCCAGAGTATCGAGAAGGGAATGTTTCCCAAGGATGTGGTGCAGAAGCTGAAACAGATCGAAAAGCTTTCGAAGCACTTACGCGGTGAACTGACGCCGTAATCTCTGAGGGCCAAAAAAAACCAGCCCTTGAAGAGGGCTGGTTTCAATTTTGCTTTGCAACTCAGCTAGAAAACTATCTTCAGACTGAATTCGATTTGCCGAGGCGAACCGAGCGCGTAGACGCCGGTGCCTACGCCCACGCGATTGACCAGATGCCCAGCATAGTTCGTGCCATTCACGGCGCCGGTAGAACCGGACAGCAGGCCCGACATCATGCTTGTCGGCAGATCGAAGTTAGCAAAGTTCATAAGGTTGTAGAAACCAACCTGCGGCTTAATAGTCACTCGCTCGAAGAAAGTGTGACTCCAGGCGATTGTCGTGTCGAATGCTTTGAGCCAGCTGTAGTTGACTTGGTCGGCAGGCGCAAGCGGCAACGTAGGAGCTACGCCGCCCAAGGCTACCAGGTCAGGTAGTGTCATCAGGTTGTTTTGGATCAGAACCTGCCCGGCGGGCGTAGCCTGACCGGCAACGTTGGCGTTGTAGTTAGAGATGACCTTGTTGATGTTGCTTGCATTAATTCCACGATCAAAGTTTCCGACATGGGTGCCCGGGATCGGGTCTTGCGTGACTCCGCTGCCGGTGAAGTCAGTGCGGAAGATCTCGCCGGCGCCGTTGCCTGTGTTCGGAACGGTGAGAGTGGTCGAGAGTGGGCTGTAAAAATGTGATATTACTCCAACCTGAAATCCTCCTCGCAAGTCGACGTACCCACCGAAAGATAGCTGATGAGTGCGGTCCAGCGTGGAGGGACCGAAGTAACGGTTGACATTGGAGTTATCCAGAGCAGGGACAATGAAATCCTGGTCACCGCTAGCCGCTGTTACGGTCAAGTCCGGCCCTACTCCTCCCCCGCTATTGTTGAACCGGGACAGGCTATACGCTACCTGGAAGTTTAAGGCTTTCGCTCCCCGGAACGGACTCTTCACATTCTCCACCCACTTCATCTGTAGGCCGTCGTACTCGGAACGTCCCACCGGCGACAGGAAGGTGAGCGGGGGAGCATTGGGATTGATACCAGGGAAAGCACAATTATAGCCAAGCACGGAGAGACAGCTGTTGCCTCCCATGTCGGTCGAAGAACCGAGGCCATTAGCGGCGAAGTCTGCCATGGTGGCTGCTCGAGGGTTACCGTTGCTGTCAAGAAAATTTGGGCATGGCGCCGCGTAGCTTGCGCTAACCGAGGTCACTCCTGGTCCGCAAGCGGCCAATGTCGCGGCGATTGCCGCCTGCGCGCCGCCCAGGTTAAAGGTGCCAATGGAGCCAGCGTGATTCTGGTCCACACCCAGCAGGAAATGGGTTTGCACGTTGCGGATGAAATCAGCGCTGATGATCATGCCGGGACGGATCTCGTGTTGGACGCCAATGTTCATCACGACCGAGCGCGGCGACTTGTAGTTTGGATTAAACATGTTGTTCCCGGGCGCGAAGAAACAAGTCGACCCGACGGCGGCACCGGCACAGCCGTTGAGATACTGCCCCGCAAAAGCCGGATTGGGTGTCTGCAGGTTGAGTGGGTTTGCCGCTTGGTAC
The DNA here is from genome assembly GCA_013289765.1 of Acidobacteriota bacterium. Lineage (GTDB taxonomy): Bacteria > Acidobacteriota > Terriglobia > Terriglobales > Acidobacteriaceae > Sulfotelmatobacter. Next base: position 242,074 of record JABCZI010000006.1, on the reverse strand, counting down.
TGCGCCTGAAGAGCGAGGAGCGGCGCCAAGACGTTCCCGATCAATGGGAAGCCGTTTGAAGTGCCGCACACCGCGGCTGAGGGGGTAATGTCGCCGGTCTCGGTCTTTAGAGTCGCCGGAGATCCCGCCGACGAGCAAGGCGCGGGAGTCTGCAGGAAGGCACCGGTAGGTTCGCGGAATGGACCATCAAAGAGGACATTGTTCCAGATAGCATTCTCGTAGAACAATCCAATGCCCCCACGAACGACAGTCTTGCCATTCTTCGCGGGATCCCAGGCAAAACCCAGTTCGGGAGAAAAGTTCGTATTCGGCTGATTGACCGAATTTCCAAGTCCCGGTATGAGACCGCTGAGTCCAGGAATGGCGGCGTATTGGCTGTCAGTACGGCCCGTGTCGCGTTCATAGCGCAGGCCATAAGTGAGCGTGAAGTTCCGCTTTATTTTCCAGGAGTCTCCGACGTAAAGGAGCATCCGGTTATCGGGCCCTAACCCGCCAGCCGGAAATCCAAGCGCCGCTTTCGTCGTGGAGAAGCCCAAGCCATTGCCCAAGACAAACCCGCCGTCGGCAGGGTAGTTGAGCGGATTGGATATCCCGCCCGGGAAGGGCCCTGTCGCCGCCACAGCCATATCGGCCGTGTTGACCGAGGAAACAACCTGTGGCCCGTTCTTAAAGAACGATGCGAAGCCGCCGCCCTGAAGGTGATTGAAGGTGACTCCGTAGCGAATGATGTGCGAGCCCAAAACCTTACTGCCATCGTACTTAATTTCGTGATCGCTCTGCGGCGTGCTCTGGGGGGCCAGTAGATTAGGTCCGGCGACAAGGCCGGTGGCGCCCATGAAAATCTCGGCGCCGATGTTAGCAAATGGCAGCGTCGAGCTTCCGGTCGTGGCATCGACAATTTGGTTTTGAAACTTCAAGTACGAGAAGCGGATGGAATGGGTGAAGCTGCCGGTATTGAAATCAACACCCACGACATTGTTGCGTGTGATGTCTTTGTTGTCATACACGGAGTAGCCGAATCCGAAAGTCGCCCCCAGCAGATTCTTGAAATAAGAGTAGCGATAGAAGACGCGTGCGCTCTTGGTGAGCTGGTAGTCCAAACGCCCTAACAGATTGTCCTCACGGAAGGGATCGCTAAAGCTGCCGGAAAACGCGTTGAAAGGAGCGGAAATAGGCACCGCCGATTGCGTGTTCTGAACCGTTCGCTCGCCGTCGCCGAAGAAGAATAACTTGTCCTTGATAATCGGCCCGCCCAAATCGGCGCCGTACTGGCTGCGTTGGGAGTACAGATCAGCTCCGCCCGGCAGTGCGGCAGCTCCTGCCCTGTTATCGCGGAATTGACCAAAAGCTTCGCCGTGGAACCCGTTTGTCCCGGATTTAGTTGTGACGTTCACCGCACCGGAAGACGTCAACTCGGTTGACATATCCAAACTGGCCTGACCGATCTGGAATTCCTGAATGCCGCTCGCGGGGATATCGGTTGTGGTCGTTCCCACGGTTTCATCCGAAACGTCCACGCCGTCAACTTCAATGCGGGCCGTGCGTCCAAAACGGCCGCCGAATGATATCGAGGAATAGCCCGCTTTGGTGGGGTCAAAGTTCTGACCATCTTGAATCTGCACGCCCGGTTCAAGCTGCGCGAGATCAAGGAAGTTGCGTCCGTTCACCGGCAGGTTCTCGATCTGGTTGGCGGTTAACACGCCTTGAACCGTGGCTTGCTCGGTGTTGACCTGAACTTCAGAGCCTTGCACCTCAACCACAGTGCTCTCTTGGCCGATCTCCAGCTTGACATCCCCGTTCGCGGCATTGCCCACCTGAACGTTGGAGGTCAGTTGAGTCGTCTTGAATCCCTTGCCCTCAATGCGAATTGTGTAGCTTCCCGGCACTAGAGAACCGGAGGAATAGGTACCGGATCCCGTGGTAGTGGTGTGGATGGTCTGCCCGGTTGGTCCCGTGATGGTAACTTTCGCATTCGGAACCACGGCGCCGGTGGAGTCGGTCACAGTGCCGACAATACTACCGGTCTGAATCGTCGTCTGAGCAAGTGCTGTAAGCGAGACAAAGAGCACTGCGAGGACCACCAGAGTTAGAAGGACAAATCGTTCATGGCGAGGGGAGTTGACGGTCATAGTAGGCCTGCCTTTCGAAATTGTTCTTTGCCGTTCTGCCTTAGCGTCAAGCTGTTACAGTCATTCCAAGCGGTGTAGAACAGTATTTCTGGTCATCAGCTTAGCAATTTTTGCACCAGCATTATGCCGATATGGGAATATCCGGCATTGCTTTATCAATCAAACACTTACGAAATGTCGGTCGGTGCGGAAGCGCACACAAACTAACTTTGAGAAATTGCGCAATCCATAAAACCATATTTGAAGTTTGGAAATCGAGAATTATCCCGCGAAAACATTGCTGTCTGCGGTGTTTTGTGTGCCGCATTAGATACAGAGAAATACCTACTACAGAAGTCGGATAAAGTTCAGAAATCCGACTTCGCCGTGTAATACCCCGCCCGGTGTCGCACGTGATAAGAGGTCGGCTCGGCTGGGCTGACGGCAACTTGAATGCGCCGGAACTGCGAGTTCGATAAACGCTGGGAGGGATAGTAGGCCAGCAGATATTGAGTGCGGAGTTCGTCGCTGATCTGGCGGAAGGCACCGTCCAGTTGCGACATCGAGGTTGCATAGTAGTACTTGCCTCCTGTGTCTTCGGAGAGCTGGATCAGCGCATTCTCGCCGCCGGTTTCGCGTCCGGCGCTGCTCTCGATGGGAACGACGATGATGCTATAAACCAGGGCTTCGGCTTCTTCGGCGGCGCGCGCCGCTTCCTGGTAGGTGTATTTACTGATGGTGTCGCCACCGTCCGTGATCAGCACCATAACTTTGCGTCCTTGCCGTTTATCCAGCGAACGCGAAGCTAAATAAACGGCGTCGAACAATGCGGTGGCCGCACCCAGGCGGACGTGGTCGATTCCCTCTTCTATGCGGTGCATGTCGGCGGTGTAGGAAGTTGACTGCAATACCGTTTCGCTAAATCCAAATACAGACAAGGCATCGACCGGGCGCAGGATGGCGCGGGCAAAGCGTTTCGCGGAAGCCTGTTCGAGTGGCAGATCGTGCCGCGTGCTCAGGCTGGTATCAATGGCGAGCGCGATCGAAAGCGGGAGCGCGGATTCTTTATCAAACACCGAGATGATCTGCTCGCGCCCATCTTCCTGCAAACGGAAATTCTCTTTCTTGAGACCCGCGACCGGAGATCCATGTGCGTCGGTGACGGTGACGTACACATTCACGAGTTTGACATCAACCTTAAGCGTACCTTCTGGCTGTTTTTGAATAGGAGCCTGCTGTGCGCTCGACAGGGCGCAAGCCAGCAGCAGCAAAATTAAGGTAGTGAATCTTGTCATTCGGTAAACGAGGTATGCCTTCCCAAGCCCGCTCACTTAGATGCGTCTTCCTTGCCGGGGCTGCCCGAGCAGGAATCATTTTCGGGGTGAATTTCGGGCGGGAAAGGCTCACCATCGGCCCAGACAACACCATCTTCGAAGTACTCTTTTTTCCAGATTGGGACGGTGCGCTTCAGGGTATCAATCAGCCAGCGGCAAGCATCGAAAGCAGCGGCGCGATGGGCCGATGCGACCACGATCAGCACGCTGGTTTCGCCGATCTCCAATCGCCCAAGCCGATGAACAATGGCTACATCGCGAACCGCGAATTCCTTTAGCGCCCGCTGCGCCAGACTCTCCAGCTGCTCAAGCGCCATCTCCTCGTAGGCTTCGTAGTCGAGATAGAGCGTCTTCCGCTCGCGCGTCTGGTTGCGCACTACACCTTCGAATACAACAGCGGCGCCGTCCTCGCCTTGCTTGATGCGGGAAAGCACGTCAGACGTGCGGATTACATCGCGAGTGATGAGCGCTTTTCCCGATCCTCCACTCACCGGCGGCAAGAGCGCCACTTCGTCGTCGGATTTCAGCTTGGTCTCCGCCGAAGCGTATTGCTGATTTACCGCTACGGCGATTGACGTCAAGGATGTCTTCAGCTTGGGCACTCGCGACAAATAGTGCTCCAGCACATCGCGCACCGAGGCTCCCTCAGGCAGTTCCAGAGAATCGCTGGACTTGCCCACGAGATCTTTCAACATGCCGAAGAAGAGGACGCGCACGCGCATAGAGCCAAGGCTGGTTCCATAAGTGTACCGCGCATGGAAAAATCGAGAGCGGGATCTTTTCGCAGAAGACCGGTGAGGATCGCGTTGAGCGCAGCCGCTCTATGCCGAGGTCGAGTCGGAAATGGATCTAGGATGTCCCGTGAATCATATCCCCTCAATCACGGGACGAGACCGAAAATGGTTCCGCCGCCGCTCGTCACGAAATTGGAGTTGCCACCAGCGTTGGTCGTTCCATAGAGCACACCGCCGCGCAATAAAAGACCGGCATAGGGAAATGCGCCATCGGCATTGCCTGTGAAGTCGTAGAGATCAGTGAAGGACCACGCGCCGCCACTTGGAGGGGTCAGGCTAAATATATTTCCCGCATTGTTCGCACCGCCCAGCGAAGCTGTCCCGTAGATCGCACCCGATGCCGGATCGATTGTTAAATTGCCCTGGCAATAGGAATAACTTGGAAGGCTCGCGATGACCTGTTCGGTCCATGCTCCACCCTCGATCGCCGGGGGCGACAGTTCGAAAACGGAGCCATTGCCTGCGTTAGTGCAACCGAACAATGCTCGGTTCCGGCCAAAAATGACCCCGCCCATCGGCGCATAACCTTCCGCGCCACCGGCGACAAATGAGTGCAGCACGGCTTGGCTCCAATTCGATTGTCCTGGCGCAGGAGGCGCGAGCCTGTACACAACACCGCCGTTATTCGCTCCGCAAGCCTGCGTCGTTCCATAAAGGGTTCCCTGCGGACTGAGAGTAACTCCGGCATATGGCTCGCAACCTCGGGCTGCGGGAGTGCCTTGAGCATTGCTAAAACTCCAAAGCACATTCTCGGTCCAGGCGCCACCCGCAGTGGGGGGCACCACTTCATAAACCGTGCCGACTCCGTATTTTCCGCCAGCGATTGTTGTTCCGTACAGTACGCCGTTCCGATGGATGACTACGCCAGCATAGGGAGTCGCACCGTCGGCTCCGGCAAAGGTGTGAATAAGGCTGTAACTCCAGGCGCCGCCTGAAATGGCAGGTGGAGCAAGCTTGAATACAACTCCGTCTCCGCTGGCCCCGCCAAGTGCCGTCGTGCCATAGAGTACGCCGGTACTGTCCATGGCGAGCGTATCAAATGGGCGAGAACCATCTGCTCCGCCAGTAAAACTGTATAAAATCGTTTCCGTCCATGGAGCACCGGGCGACGCAGGTTTCGTAAGTTGGAAGACCGCGCCATAGCCGAACTCGCCACCAATATTGGCTGTACCATAAAGCGAGGTTTTGTCGGCAATCAGCGCGCCCAGCGGACTTGCGGCATCGGTGCTGGTTGCGCCGAGTGCGTAAAGAACTTTTATGCTTTGCGCTCCTGCCTGCGGTGCTAATCCAACCACAGCAAACAGAGCCGCTAGAAGAACGATCTTCAGCCGCGTGTGACGGAAATGCATTGAGCCACCTCGCTCGGAATCTTTTTTAATTGGAAGAGGATCGATCCCGTCAAAACCGCTAACTTGCGAAATACACTAACCACCAAACTAGCTAGATATCGGGGGGAGGAAACGATGTGCAGGATGGTAGACTCCTCTGGTGAGAGAGTCAAGATCGCTCTCACAAGTTTACAGATCTTTACAGACCATTCACAGGCGCCGGGACGTGGTCCTCGCGCCGCGCCAGCAAGCTTGCCGCAGGAATTGCAATCCGTCGAGGTCACTTCGCGGACGCAACGCAAAGAAACAAATGCCCTGATGTTCGAACGGAACATCAGGGCTCGTTTACAGCTCACCACTGCCAATTGCTGTTAAGAATGCCAGGGTACAACTTTGTCGTGAGCAACCGTCGGCGGCCCTTGTACCGGTGAAACCGTACCATGCTCCGGCCTCGAATCCTTGGGCGGCGTAAGCACTGACTTTGCAGCCAGCGACTCCGCCACCTTGGGAAGCGATATGCGTAGAGCCTCGCCGATTGTCTTGACATAGTGAATGGTGAGGTTCGCGAGTTGCTCGGGGGTGAGATCCTCCTCAACATTCATCTTATTTTCCGCGGGCAGAATCACGGTGTTGACTCCGGCGCGCTTGGCGGCCAGCACTTTTTCTTTAATGCCTCCAACCGGAAGCACGTTGCCGCTCAGCGTAATTTCACCAGTCATCGCCGTGAGCGGACGGATGTGATGACCCGACAACAGCGAAACCAGAGTGGTTGCCATGGTTACGCCCGCTGAAGGACCGTCCTTCGGAATCGCGCCCGCCGGCACGTGCATGTGAATGTCGTGGTCGGCGAAGAAGTCTTCCGCAATTCCAAGATGCGCCGCGTTCGATCGCACCCAGGTCAGCGCGGCCTGCATCGACTCTTGCATCACCTGGCCGATTTGTCCGGTCATGGTGAAGCCGCCTTTGCCTTTCATGGCATTCGCTTCGACAAAGAGTACGTCACCGCCTGAGGGAGTCCAAGCCAGTCCCACAGCTACGCCGGGACGCTCGGTACGTTCCTCAATCTCACCTTCGGTGCGAACCTTGATGCCGCCCAGGAATTCCTGAATAATTTCCTGAGTCACGACAAGTTTCTCGGTCTTGCCTTCGGCCAGCCGCCGCGCCTGCTTGCGGCAGATGGTTCCGATGGTGCGCTCCAGGCTCCGAACGCCCGCCTCACGCGTGTAGTGGCGGATCACATAGCGCAGAGCATCGTCAGGAAACTCAAGCTGCTCGGCCGTGATTCCGTTTTCTTCCACCTGTCGCGGGACAAGGTAACGAACCGCAATGTGCAGCTTTTCTTCCTCGCTGTAACCCTGCAGTTCGATGATCTCCATGCGATCGCGCAGCGGCTCGGCGATTGGGTCGAGCATGTTCGCGGTCGTGATGAAAAGAACTTTCGACAAGTCGAACGTCACGTCGAGATAGTTGTCGCGGAAGCTCGAATTCTGTTCAGGATCGAGCGCTTCGAGCAAAGCTGAAGCGGGGTCGCCCCGAAAATCGCGCCCAACCTTGTCAATTTCATCGAGCATGAACACAGGGTCCTTGGTTTCAGCGCGTCGTATGCCCTGGATAATTTGTCCCGGCAACGCGCCGATGTAAGTCCGACGGTGTCCGCGAATCTCAGCTTCGTCATGCACGCCGCCAAGAGACAGACGAACGAACTTCCGTCCCAAAGCTCGAGCGATCGATTTGCCCAGCGAAGTCTTGCCCACGCCCGGCGGTCCGACAAAGCATAAGATCGGGCCCTTCATGTTCGGCTTCAAGCGCCGGACGGAGAGGTAGTCGAGAATGCGATCCTTAACTTTCTCAAGATCGTAGTGGTCCGTATCCAAAATCTCTTTGGCTTTCGGAATCTCGATTTCCTGTCCCGAAGTCTTGGCCCAAGGCAGCACCGCCAACCACTCCACGTAGTTGCGCGTCAGCGAATAGTCCGCGGCCATGGGAGACATGCGCGCCAATCGGCCTAATTCCTTCAGCGCCTCTTTCTTCACTTCGTCGGGCATGCCGGCTTCATCGATTTTCTTTTTCAAGTCTTCGACGTCGCGCTGGCCTTCATCCTGCTCACCCAATTCTTTCTGGATGGCCTTCATCTGCTCGCGCAGGTAGTACTCGCGCTGAGTTTGCTGCACCCGATCCTGCACTTCGCTCTGAATTTTATTGCGCAGTTGCTGCACTTCGAGTTCTTTCGCGAGATGCTGGTTGATCTTTTCCAGGCGCACCCGGATGTCAAGAGTCTCCAGCGTATCTTGCTTGTCCGGCGTCGATAGCGACGGCAAAGAAGAAGCGATGAAATCCACCAGCCGTCCCGGCTCGTCAATGTTCATAGCCACGGTGGAAAGCTCGTCGGATAGCGTCGGCGAACCGGCAACGATCTGCTGGAACAGCGTCAGCACGTTGCGCTGCAGCGCTTCGATTTCGGAACTGTCCGGCGGCGGCGCCTCCGGAATAATCGAAATGTGGGCGCGCATGAATGGAGCTAATTGCGTAAACTCGCCCAGGCGCACTCTCTCCAGTCCCTCGGCAAATACAAAGAGACTCTGGTTCGGCATCTTTACCACTTTGTGGACGATAGCCGAGGTGCCGACGATATAAAGATCGCTGGGTTGGGGGCTATCGACGCGCGCTTCGCGCTGCGCCACCACCACAATGGTCTTGTCTTCGCCCAGCGAATTAATTAATTGGACGGAACTCTCACGGCCTACCGTAAGAGGTAATACGGCGTGCGGAAAAAGAACGGTATCCCGCACAGGAAGCACGGGCAGCGCCCGTACGTCATTTGTTTCCCGATGCTTAGGAACTTGCTCGGAAAGCGGTTGTTGGCTCATTGGCTCTCCTTGAGTGTAACTCACTCAAGCTTAGATGATGCTATTCCGGAAAGGTTTCATCCTAACGCGGGCGACAACGACTTTTGTCATTCTATCGGTACCTTCCATTGTTTAACATGATGCCCAAGGTGCAGCAGCTACCGCGGATGGTACTCCAGTTCCAATCTCGGAAAAAGCAATAACGTTTGGAAGCTCGCTCGCGGGTTTTCTCGCGAGGCGGCTAGAAAAAGCTCGGGCACTGCTGATAGCCATCTACTGTTCCCTTAATATGCTTTCCGATCACGATCGGAGGGCCCACTAGCCAGGCGTAGCGTACCCGATACTTCCTCAACAGAGCTCCGGCCAAGGTGAACCCTACGTCATAAGGAATATCGCGCCGGGCAAGATCCGCGAATGATGCCTTGTAGGGAACCGGGTCGCCCGCTTCCAGCAGTCCGCACTTGGCCTCCACGTGAACCGTCTCAGCAATGTCTACGAAGTTTGCCGCGAACATGCTGGAGTAGAGGACGATAAATTTCTTATCGAAGGTCTTGCGCCAGGTTAGAGGGGTTTCAGTCGGCCCCTGCCATGGCTGGCACAACTGACACGCGTGTTGGAAAGAGCTGGGGGCGTCGGGAAGCGGATCGCCTGCGGCCTCCCGGAAGGCAGGGTCAGCCTGCGCTGCCGCGCCGATAGCTCCGGCACAGAACAGAAAGAACAAAGCAAACGATCTCATTGTGGTCATGCTGGAGAGATCGGCACGGTTGCTTTTTCGCTTTAGGCTTCAACACATTCAGGATCATTCCAAAGAGCCTCTTCCCTTCGGCGTAAATTGCGACAGATCGTAGATTCCCAGCTTCTTTTCCAACTCTGCCACCTGATCGACGACTTTAAAGAAGCCGTCTTCCCCGAACAGCTCATCTTCTTTCTTCTCGAAGTCCTCGCCCAGCGCGTCGTATTCGTGCGCCGAGACGATGGAACGGAACGCAGGAAACAGAACCGTATCTTCGCGGGCTTCATGCGGCCGGTACATGCGGAGAAATTCTCGCAAAGCTTCGGCGAGTTTATCGGTGTCAGAGACGTACTTCAGCGTCGCCACCGACGCCAACTCGCGGATCTGCGCGGTTAGCGTTCTGCCCGCCTTGTGTTGCGCGATTAAAGTGTCCACCAGGTTGACCAGCTTGCCGGCTCTTCGAAAACGCGGAAAAAGAAAATCCTCTTCCAGCTTCTCGTGGTAGTCCTCCACGAAATGACGAATCACATCGGCCGCGCTGGCCAGCACCGAGCCGTCAAACGTCTGTTTGGCAGCCAGCATATGCACGTGGTGGTCGTAGATGAGCAGGACACGATTCAGCACACCGTGCTCGCGCATCAAGTCTTCGGCGGGAGAAATATTTTCCGCGCCTTGGTCCTTATCGGGATCGGGCGATTTTTTCTGCTGAGCCGCGAAGGCGGAGGCTGGAATTAATAATCCAGCGCCGGCTACGGAAGAATGCCGCAGAAATCGGCGGCGGCTAGACGGAGCGTCTGGCATCTTCATCTTCTCCTCGGTCTTAATTCTCTCATCGGTTCGGGGAGTCTAGCACGCTGATCACGCGAAAGGTCCAAGATCTCCATGCTTACTAGCAAGAGGGCGCCGTTTGAACAAGAAGTTAGAAGGAGAAGAAAAGAAGCGATCAATCCCGGAGTTGCCTTGACGGAATCAGGTGTATAATTGCGCGCGTATTTCCCGCGACCCCACCTGCCATCGCGGAAAATGGGTCCGTTCCCTGGCGGACTTGGGAGTATTCAAATCTGACAACAAAACGAGGTGTCGAATGAAGTGCAAAACAACGTTGCTTTTCTTCTGCGCCACAATTGCGTGGTGCGCTGCCACAACCCTAGCTTCAGGACAAAACCCCGCGCAGAATCAAGGCCCCGCTAGACTGAGAGCCTACACGACAGTCAAGACGCAGCCGGGCGCAGCGGCCGCATCGCGCCAAGCCTTCCCGAATAGCCCCCAGCTTCCTTTGTGGACCTTCAATGTTTCGTCAACCAGAGATCACAATAACTATTCAGGTGTGATGGTTGGCCGCAACCCGTTTGGTCACGAGCTACAAAAGAGCGTTGGTGTGCCAACCCAGATTGTTCCCGTAGTAATCACAACGAATCTGGTCGGCACCAGCGTTGACAGCTCCGGTACCATTGCCACCACACCGGGTGTCACCACCCTTGATCCTACGGTCGCTAACTCGGCCTGCCTGGCTCCGCCGAACAACGTTCCATTGACCCTTTATCGCCAATCGCCGATCATCCAGCACGCAAGCTTTGCCTTTGGTGGCACCAACGTGGGCGACACTCAATATCTAGATGCCTTCCAGCGCGCAAATTTTTGGGCTTTTACCCGGGGACATGACTACCATGTATTGCTGCACCCGGTTACAAGAACCCAGACAGTTTATATCAACGTGCCTGCAGCCGACGGACTCGCCTTGGCCACCAACTCCCTTGGCCCCCCGGACTTCTGCGCTCCGATGGGGATCATCGACATCAACTGGTTCGACGCTTATTTGGACAGCACGATTATTCCAGCCCTGTATGCGCAAGGGGTGAACCCCGGTTCGCTCCCGATCTTTCTCCTTGCAAACGTGGTGATGGCGTCTCCAGTCACTGATCTCAACACCTGCTGCATTCTGGGCTACCACGGCACCACTGGTTTACCCATCCAGACTTACTCGCCGATGGATTTCGACACAACCGGCCTCTTCGGACCGACAATTCTCGATACGTCCGTCTCGGCTCACGAAGTGGGGGAGTGGATGAATGATCCATACGGTGACAATCCCACGCCACCTTGGGGACACATCGGACAACAACCCGGCTGTCAAAATAACCTTGAAGTGGGGGATCCGCTGACCGGAACGGATATCGCCACGGTGACCATGCCGAACGGTTATGGATACCATTTGCAGGAGCTCGTGTTCTTTTCGTGGTTCTATGGCGCACCTTCGATTGCAGTCAACGGCTGGTTCTCGGACAACAATACCTTCACCAGCGACGCAGGACCGCCCTGCAGCTAAAGGTTTGACCAGCATGTTTGACCAGCATGTTAAAGGGCGGGCGCCGCTGCGCGGAACCCGCCCTTCTCCAATTTTCGTCTGTTCATTTCGGTCTTGGTGAAAACGACTGGGCCATCTCACGCTGCCGGGTAAACTCCCAGAACTTTCACAAAGTCGGCGACCTCGCCCAAATGGCGGAGAGCGTTGCGCGCAGGCTCGTCATCCCCCCGCAGAAAGTCCACATAAAAAACGTATTCCCAAGGCCTGCCTCGCATCGGCCGCGATTCGATTTTGCTCAGGCTGATGTCGCGCAAGGCGAACACGCTGAGTGATTTGAATAGAGCGCCGGGCACATTCTTCACCTTGAATGCAATCGAAGTTTTGTTCGCCCCGCCAGTCCCGCTAGGAACCTGCCGCCGTTTACGGCTCGTCGAAGCCGCACTTCCCTTGCTCGGCTTAGCGCTTGACGGCGATGGGGCTGCGCCCTTCCGAATCAGAAAAAAACGCGTGAAGTTGCGTTTATCATCTTCGATGCCACCTTGGAGAATCTTTCCCGAGTACTCCCGCGCCGCATGCTGCCCGGCGATCGCGGCGGCATCCTGAAGGCCATGTGCGACGACATGCTTCACGCTCCCGGCTGTATCGTAGAACGGCACTGGCTCAATCCGGGGATGATCGGTAAAAAAGTCTCGGCACTGGTCGAGGGCCACAGGATGCGACAGCACTTTGCGCAACCCGGCCAGCTTCACCCCAGGCGCAGCGATCACGTTGTGCACGATCCGCAGCAGAAATTCGCCCTCGATAAAAACGTCGCGCGCAACCAAAAGATCGGCGTGTTCAGCCACCGTGCCGGCCAGCGAGTTCTCGATGGGGATAACGGCGGCGGCGACCGATCCGCGCTGCACCCGGTCGAATACCTCGACCGATCGCGCGCAGGGAACGACCGTGCATCCCGGCAACATCCGCTCTGCCGCCTCGTGGCTGAAAGATCCGAGTTCGCCCTGAATCGCAACTTTGATCGCAGATTTCATCACAAGCAAGGTAGCTGGAGAGGCCGCAAAGCACAAATCGTTTCTGCCGATTCCCACCTATTCATGGACCAGCTTTTTCTCCAGCACCAGCGCATCCACGCCGTTCGAATAATAACGAGGGAACATCCTGACCACGCTGTAGCAGTGGCGTTTATAAAACGACAGAGCCGACAAATTGTCGACTGCGGTCTCCAGTTCAACCGACCGGCACCCCTTCTCTTGCAGCCGATCTTCAGCAGCTTGAAGCAGCAGCGATCCCACTCCGAAGCGCCGCGCAGTCTTGACTACATCAATGGTGACAATGTGACCGGAAGCACGCTTGTCCGCTTCGGCCACGATGAAACCAGCGACACTGCCTGGGCCTGACGTCGCCGCTGCAATATATTTCTCGCCCTTTCCCGCGTCGCCTTCCGCTCCCGCGCGGATTCCGGCATCCCCAGCTACCAAAGTGAACGCACCACTTCGCCGCATGTAGGTCTTAAGTTCGGCCCGGGAATACGCGATCCCCGCCGGAAAACAATCCTGATCGATGCGCCACAGCGTCTCAAAATCTCCGGACTGCAGGTCGCGAATGGTGAAGGCCACGATTCGCCATTGTAGTAGGAGTAACGGGGATCGGACCGGTCAGAGATTACTTTCGAAACTCTCGAAGCCGCAAAGTACTCGTTTTCCACAGATTTTCGATTGCCCCTTCGTGGAGAAGTTTAATCGAGGGCTGATCCCACTTGCTTAGGCCGCAACCTCCGACGTACCATGAGCATCAGAGGAAGCGTTGTGGGACGCCTTCTGCTGATTGACGTGGCTGGATCGGTTGCCGTGCTGGGACTGTGGTACTTCGTGTTTTCCTCCTACAACCGAAAAAAAGGAGCCTCCGCCCTGCGTTGGGTCCAGACCGCATGCGCCGGTAAGGGCCGCATTCTGGAGTCACACTGGATGGGAAGTTCCCGTCTGCAAGCCCGCCTGCACTTCCCTTCCCAATGGTTTGAAAATGCCCGCGTCACGGTCAAGTTCCAGCCCAGGGCTCTCCCCGTGCAATGGCTGGTGAGCTGTTGTCGGCGCCAAAAGGAAACGCTCACGTTCGAAGCTGATCTCGGCGGTTCTCCCAGCTTTTATCTGGACGTAGTGCGGCATCGCTGGAGCGCCCACAACCGCGGCACTACATCCCGCAAACAGGACGAGCGGGAATGGAATATCTACGAGCCCGGTCCCATCATCTTGACTACCCGTACCCACTGGAAGCAAGATCCCAGCGCGGAATTGAGTGCGCTGATGTCGGCGCGGCGGCAGGACATTCTCCAGGTCCGCTTCCGCCCAGAATCGCCTCAGTTCTCCGCCACGGTTCACCTCGAAGCCCTGGCTAATCCGGCCGCCGCCGCCGGATTTGTCACCGCCCTCCGCGAAATCGCCGCGGGAGCCTCCGCCCACCGCCAGTAAGTTTCCTTTCCTTATTGCTTTCAGCTCTTCGACAGTTGAATTGCTCTTTCGTGGCGGCGCACTCCGTGCTATCGTTCCGGGCCATGGCGGACTCCTTCAGCAATCCCTCCCCGCAATTCGGCACCGCGGAGTATCTCGGAACCCCGGGTAACGATCACTGCCAGTTTTGTCATCAGCCGATCGCGGGAAATTACTATCGAATTAACAACGCGATGGCGTGCGGCTCGTGCGCTGAGAAAATGCGGGGATCCCTTGCTACGGATAGTCATGCGGCATTCATGCGCGCTCTTCTGTACGGCATCGGCGCGGCCGTCGTTGGCATGATTCTCTACGCCGTCTTCGAGATTGCGACTGGATTGATCGTAGGCTACGTCTCTCTGGCAGTGGGCTGGCTGGTTGGCACCGCAATGATGAAAGGATCGAAAGGTGTGGGCGGCAGGCGCTATCAGATCGCTGCCGTCCTGCTCACCTATGCCGCGGTCTCAATGGCCGCGGTTCCGGTTTGGATTCACTACGGCAACAAACATCAGCGGCAACAACAGCAGCAGGTGCAGGCACAACAACAGGTCGAGGAAGAACAGCGGCAATTAGAAGCCGAGTCGGGAAGGCAATCTTCCCTGCCAGCTCCCAAACCTGCGCCACCCCGCATGAGCTTCATCGGTTGGCTGGGGCGCGTGGCGCTGATCGGATTGGCGTCTCCCTTTTTGGAAGTAATGGGAGGCGGCGTCACGTTCAGCTGGTTGATCGGATTAGTGATCCTATTGGTCGGCATGAAGATCGCCGCCAAATTGACTGGAGGCCGGCCCTTGGAGATCTTCGGACCGTTTAACGACTCTCCTCAACCTTCGCATTGAGCATCCGCGTTAAACTTGCCCATTAAACATGCGCCTTAAACATCGCGTAGAATGAAGCCACAGACTTTCGCATCCGTGTCCACAATCACTCCCGAACTCATTCGCAATTGCAGACGCTGTTCCCACGAACTGGCCCCCGGAGCGCTGGTATGCGGGCAGTGTCACGCTCTGGTGCATTCCGAAAAACTCGATCAACTTGCTGCCGAAGCCAAGCAGCTCGAGGCCCAAGGCGACTTGCGCCAGGCCCGAGAGCATTGGCTGATGGGCCTGCCCCTTCTGCCTGCGAATTCGCGCCAGGCAAGCTGGATTCAGGATCATGCCCGGTCTCTCGACGCTGCCGCCAATCAGATTCAGCCCGCCCCGAAAAGTGAAAACAAGTGGGCCCAGAAGCTCGGCCCGGTCGGGCCCGTCGCCATTCTTCTCGCGAAAAGCAAAGTGCTGCTCACCGCGATTTTCAAGCTGAAGTTTTTACTGAGCTTTGTCGCCTTTATCGGAATCTATTGGGCCGCCTTCGGAATGTGGTTCGGGGTGGGCTTCGCGATGCTGATTTTGATTCACGAGATGGGCCACTTCATCGATATCAAACGCCGCGGCTTGCCTGCCGAGATGCCTGTGTTCTTGCCCGGACTCGGAGCCTACGTGCGCTGGCAGGCGCTTGGCGTGCCCCTCGAAACCCGTGCCGCGATCAGCCTGGCGGGGCCGCTGGCAGGCCTTTTCGCAGCCCTGGCTTGTGCTGCGCTCTGGTGGCAAACCGGCAATCCGCTATGGGCCGCCTTGGCGCGGGCGAGCGCAGTGCTTAATCTGCTGAACCTGATTCCCGTCTGGGTGCTCGATGGCGGACAGGCCGCCCTGGCCTTGAGCAAGACTGAGCGCATCGTTCTGCTCAGCATATGTCTTGCGCTGTGGCTGGTGCTGGGAGAAAACATGTTCTTCCTGGTAGCACTCGGCTTCGGATATCAAGTCTTCTTCGCTGGACATCTGCCAGCACGTCCTAGCCGTGCCACAACGATTTATTTTGCTGCAGTTCTGACCGCCCTCGGTGTCATGGCCTGGCTCATACCGGGTCAAGGGTTAGGGAATTGACTTCAATTCAAACTGGTGTAGGATAGCCGCCGGCAATCCAAACGGAGTCGCCCGATGAGTATTCCTTCGAGTTGGGTACGTCCTGCAATCTGGCCGCTTACAATCCTGGCTCTGGCGTTCTTTTGCGAGCCATTGGGGTTCGCCGGCGAACCCCAATGGTTGGAAGTTCGCTCCCCCAACTTTTCAGTTGTCACCGACGCCGGCGAGAAACGCGGCCGCGAGGTTGCCATGCGCTTCGAGCAGATGCGCGCCGTTTTCGGCGCTCTCATGACGAAAGCAAATGTAAACCTGGCCATTCCACTTCAAATCGTGGCCTTTCGCAACACGAAAGAGATGCGGCAAGTCGCGCCGCTTTTCAACGGGAAGCCTACGCAAGTAGCAGGGCTCTTCCAACCCGGCACTGACCGCAGTTTCATTATGCTCGACATGTCAGTGGAGAATCCTTGGACCGTGGTGTTCCACGAGTATGCCCATCAATTAATGAATGGCACGCTGCCGGGGGGACTGGACCCCTGGTTCGAAGAAGGGTTTGCCGAGTATTTCTCCAGCATCGAAGTCGACGGCAAGCAGGCCCGTGTGGGAAAAGTACCCGAGGACGAATATTTAATTCTGCGGCAATTAGGGACGATCAAAATCGCCGACCTGTTCCGGGTCCAGCAAAATTCCCAGACCTATAACGAGAGCGGCGACCATCGCACCACATTTTATGCCGAATCGGGCATGCTCATGCATTACATATACGACAATCAACTAATGGCCAAGGTCGGGGTGTACTTCGACCTCAAAGAGAATAAACACCTGGGAAATGAAGACGCCATTCAACAAGCGTTCGGGATGAGCGGGCCGCAGTTCGACAAGGTCCTGCGAAGCTATATTGTCAGCGGTCGCTATCGATATTATGCGATTCCAAATCCCGCCAATATTTCGTCGAACAACTACGCCGCCGTCCCTCTGAGTGCAGCGACTGGGAACGCCGTACTGGCCGATATCCACCTGCACTCCCGCGACCATCAAGAACAGGCACTAAAGGAATTTCAGGAGATTCTGAAGTCCGATCCAAATAGCGCTGCGGCGTGCCGTGGACTTGGTTATGCCTATCTGCAAAGGCAGGATTTCAAGAACGCGCAGCAATACTTCAAACTTGCTTCGCAACTGGATTCCAAGGATCCCCGAGTTCACTATTACAGCGCCCTGCTCATGGCTCGGGAGAGTGGTTTCGGCAGTGGCGCTGACTTGCCCGGCCTCACCCGTGAAGTGGAGACCTCGATCGCTCTGGATCCAAACTTTGCCGACTCTTACGCTGTGCTTGCGTTTGCGCAATCCGCGGCGGGGGATCCGGGGAAGGCCATCGTTACCATGCGGAAGGCCTTGGCCATCAGTCCACGCAACGAGAATTACATTTTCAATCTTGCCAATTTATATCTGGCGAACCGCCAGCCCGATCAAGCGATCACGCTGCTGCAGGCTCTTCGCACAGCAATCGACCCTGAACTTGCGTCTCGCGCCTCCGCGACATTAGCTCAGGCGCAGCAGTTCCAGCAGATTCGTCAGGCAGCGACGGACGAACCCGGCGCCGGAGTGATCTTGCTGCGCAGCGAAAAACCAGGAGGTGTGGACAATCCCCACGGAGAGAATCAAGTGAGCGGGGACTCCGCAAAACCCGCAAAACCACAGACAAATCCCGGAGCCGCTAAATTCATCCGTGGCATCCTCACTAATGTCGATTGCTCGAAATCCCCGCTCGCCATCCTGACGGTAGTTTCGGGAATGAAGACGTGGAAGATGAGCGTGGCTGACAGGAACCACGTTGTTCTGATCGGCACCGACCAATTTTCCTGTGACTGGCAAAAGCAAAAGGTGGCATTGAACTATCGCGAAACAGCAGAAGGAGAGGGGAGCATTTTTTCTCTGGAAATCCAGTGAGAACTATTTTCGCTTGTAGGGGGTGCAAGTCGTCGCCGCCGAATAGCTACCCCGCATAAATCTCTTTTATCGCTCGCATCAGCTTTTTCGATTGGCGGTCGCACTGCACTCGCGTTATTCTTGTTGGTTGAGATCCAGCCATCAACTGCTTTTGTCCGTGCTGCGCCCGAAATCATCTTGCTGATAAATCAATAGGAGACTGAAGGATATCCATGCCCAACGAACTGCGTAATTTCCTGGCACTCACCTACGACGAACTCGAAGACCTCAATCTGGAGGCCAAGGAGCAGCGCCGGAACCGTGTCCCCATCGGCAAGATCCAGGAGAACCGGCTGAAATACTTGACCGATGAAAAACGGATCAAAGCGGTCACCGTACTCTTCAGCGATCTCGAAGGCCGCTTGCACATGCTGGATTACGACAAGAAGTTCCTTATCAAGAGCTGGGACAATCTTACTTTCGACGGATCGTCGATTCGCGGCTTCACCGCCCAGCGCGAGAGCGATCTGCGCCTCGGCATTGACTGGTCGGCGTTTTACTGGGGGCCGTCCGATGTGTTCGGCTCCGGCAAAGTCCTGGTGTTTGGCGAAGTGATCGACAAAGGTGGAGCAGCTTACTCGGCCGACATTCGCGGCGTGTTGAAAAGCTATGCCGAAGAGTTGAACAAGAAAAAAGGCTATACCCTCAACGCCGCCAATGAAATCGAAGGTTTCCTGTTCAAAGGGTCGGACGCCGAACGCAACTATCATGAGAACGGCAAGTTCGAATACGTCAACACTGGCGGATATTATCACTCACTCCCGGGCGATCCGTTGCGCACCTTCATCGACACCACGGCTGAAGTCCAGCGCTCCATGGGCTTTCAGAACGAAAAAGACCATCCTGAAGTTGCGCCTTCGCAGTTTGAAATTAATTACGGTTACGGCGAGGTTGTCGCAGCCGCCGATCAGATTCAGCTCTACAAGCTGATCTGCCGCCAAGTCGCCACCAACATGGGACTGTCGGCTTCATTTCTGCCGAAGCCAGTGGTCGGCGTCAACGGCAGCGGCATGCATACCAATGTTTCTATTAGCGCAGACGGCAAGAATTTATTCTGGGACCCCAAGGGCGAAGAAAAACTTAGCAAGATGGGCTGGGCTTTCGTGGATCGCATCCTCACCCACGGCAACGACATTTGCCTGCTGTTGAATGCCAGCGTGAATGCCTATCGCCGTCTGGATCCACACTTCGAAGCGCCCAATCAAATCAAAGCGTCTGCCGTGGACCGTGGTTCGATGATCCGCATTCCAATCGGCAACGAGAAAAGCATGCGCGTCGAAGTTCGTTCGGTTTCACCCGATGCAAATCCCTACCTGGCCTTGTATTCAATCTTCAAAACTGGCCTCGACGGCGACACCTCGAAGATCAAAAACTTGCGCCAGGCCGAGCGCTACTTGCCCGACAACATCTATGACGCGCTGGCGAACTTCCGCAAAGCAGAGTGGACCACCGAACTTCTTGGCGAGGATGTGAAAGGCCGCTATGCCGATCTGAAGCAAGCCGCCGCCGATCGCTGTGCACGCCTTCTGGGAACGTATGTGAAGGCGCCCGAAGTCCAGTATCACCACGACGTCTACAACCAGTTCCTCTGGAATCGTTTCTAGAACGAGCAACTGTCTTCGGTTCTCCCTCGTTTGCTGAGCGGGGGGAAACCGAACCTCATGTCTTGTGTTGGACGGACACTCTTGTCCGTCTTTGACTCTGTTTAGATTTCGATCATGTGGAGCGGGCACTCTTGCCCGCTTGCTTTTGACTTTGCTTTTGAGCTTGACCGGGAAGGTCACGGCTTTAATCCGCGCGGCGTCACTCCGCAGTCCACGTGGAAGAACGCCGCGTCAGGGCCTCCAGAATCGCGCGAGCCTTAGCCCCCGTGATCGTGGGATTGCGGGCCGCTGATAACGAGTAAACTGTGAGAATACGCGATTTCGAGGTCACGTGAGGAGCACTGTCCAAATGCTGCGGAAACGGGTGCTGAAGCTTGTACTAGTGTTGGTTGGAGTGATTTTTACGGCTCTGGTTTATCCCATGATTATGTTTGTCAAGCAAGCGCCTGCCTTGGCGATGTCGTTCAGCGTTTACGTCACGCTCGGAATCTTCTTGCTAATAGCAGCCCGGAACCCCGCGGCGAATCGCAGCCTGATTGCCTTCACGGCATGGTCGAGTTTAGCCCATGCTGCTCTTATGTCAACGCAGGCAATGCGCAATATCGTCGCACGAGGAGAATTGATCGGATCCGCTGTGCTGATCGTTATCGGCGTGGCCCTGATCGCGCTGTCTCCGGCAAAAGAGCCAGTCGGCAGTTAGGTTGCCTGCGCGGTTCAGTCTGAATTAACTGTTGTAACATCCCCATCAGATGGCTTGCTAGCGACAATGTTCCTTATCGAGTCTTCACGTATTCCCACAAGATGACAGCAACGAGAAGGATCGTTCCCAAATAAACGTTTCGCATCAACCACTTCTCTTTTGTCTCGCGTGGTTCAAAGTCCAACCCGTACCCGACATCTTCAGCGGAACTCGACGATACAGTGGTCTGTGATTTGTGGTGTCGAATTGCCTGCACTTCCTGCAAGAGCACGAAGAACATTGTCAGTAAACGCTGATTGTGTTAACCAATCCCGCTATTCCGATTCCTGCTAAACTTCGGCTGCGGAACAGCCGTTCCTCGGTTTTTAGGCAAGGAGCCATCTCCATGTCACGAATTCTGTTTCTCAGTGTCTTTTTCTCCTGGATTCTCTTCGCGCCACAACCCTCGGCATCGGGAGGCGATGAAGAACGAATTGTCGCCCTGGAAAATATCTGGAACCAAGCTCAAATAAACCACGACGCAACTGCCATGGGCAGCATGCTACATCCAGATTTCGTGTTTACAGATTTTGACGGCACGGTGATGTCAAAACCGCAGTTCCTTGCTTCGATCCGCGATATCTCCAATAGGGTGATTCAGGAAGTTTCGAACGACATGAAAGTGCATCGCTTCGGCGATACGGCCGTCGTAACCGGCGCTACGCACGAAAAAGGTAACCAAAGAGGAAAGGCCTACGAACACTACGGGCGATTCACCGATACCTGGATCAAGCATGACAGTGAATGGATTTGTGTCGCTAGCCACTTGGGACTACTTCAAAAATAGAGCAACGGAGAGCGACTATTCTGATGAGTACCAAGATCGCAGTGAGAGTCGTTCGCGGCAGTTGACGTAATATCGCATATCGCTCACAAACGGGCGAATAACCGCCCTCGCGGCGTCATGAACCCGAGATGTGACCGTGCTGTCGGAACTGCTGAGGTTAGTCGTCGATGAGCTAGAAGGGGTCGACCTGGGGAAAATGAATCTTCAGCTTATAGCATGCGAAGAGAATCAGGATCGCTCCCAGTATGGAAAAAATGAGGCCGGCGGGATGATATCGTTCGTTGGCAGGACGCGAAAACATGTGGGTCACGGCGCCGCCGAGAATCGATCCGATGATGCCGAGCACGATCGTCCAGAAGATCGTCATATGCACGTGCATCACTGATTTCGCGATAACCCCCGAGATTAGCCCAATGACGATATACCAGATTAGGTGAAACATACTTTTTCCTCCAGCGTTTGCCTGCGGAACGCCGTCGAGTATAACCCAGCGGTTTGGCATTCACCAGACTTGCCCGGAGCACGGCAGAGCGTCGGCAATTGTCCGTCCTGAACTTTCAACTTAGGCGAGTTGGAATAGCCGGTGCAGGCTTTCAATTGTCGTTAAAATCGCCTGTTCTCGACAGTGAATCCATCAACACTTCAGTATGCAGAAATCTGCTTCAGACCTTGGGGGCTGTCAGCGTGGACTGACTTGCTACACATTCCCAGCGGCTGTTTTGGAAAACCCACGTATCCGTGAATCGGACGCGGCGATCCACGTCCTTCCCTTTGATTTTCATTTTCTCGACGTAGACTCCAATCACAACCACCGCGTCGCCATAGGCATGGGCATTCTGTTCCACGTTAGACAAGTGCACATAGTCCTTCGCTTGGCTCTGGACTTTTCTCAGCCATTGGTCCCGGTCCATAATGGTTCCGTCATAGTCCGTGTACACAAATGTTTCGGCTAGCAATAACCTCAGAGCATCCCCATCATGCCGCTCTTCGGCGAAGTTCCATGCGTTTTCAAGATTGATAACAGCCTGGATTTTGTCGGCGGCAGTCTCGGCCGCCCTGGCTCCCATTATGAGAAACGCTAGAAGAGGTACACAACCCAAAGTAATGAAACGCCGCATTTAGCCTCTCTTTCGGGCTCACATGTCCACTTGATCGATCCCGACCTTCACTATCTTAATTGCTTAGCCTCAGAGAATACCCTAATTGCTTCAGCCTCAGAGAGCTCTCACCAGTGGCCGTATTCGACCCAAGGTCTGACTGAAGAGCCAAGCTAAGTCCTACGAGGGGGACGTTTCGTGGCGTAACATCCCGATATCGCTCATTTACTCTACCTCCCACGGCCTCCTGTTCAGTCCGTAGTTGACCGATTTCCACTAGGCGTACACTCATGGACCATGGTCCGCGAAAAATCCCATATCACTGAGGGACTCGGCCACCCTCTTGGAGGACGTCTGACCCTGTCCGCCGGGGCAACTGTTTCCGATTGCATCCGTGAAAACCGCAACCACGAACCGGACAATCGGCGAGCGATGGGAGGCGCGCGAAAGGAATCATCTACATCTCAGGTTCCAGAATTTTCTCTGCGCTTGAGGTTGCTGGTGACATCTTTTCCCGCGCGGATGTCGGACAACAACTGGTCGAGCTTCGCCGCCGCGCTCTTTAATGCTTGCTGATCGGCGTTCGCAGCAGCTTTCAACATCTGATCGAGGCGGCTGGCTGCGCCCTTAAGTTTCTGCAGTTCCTCAGCTGGGATCTGCTTCTTTGGTCCTTTCCCGATCGACTGCATCAGGTTCACGATCCTTTCGCGCACGTCGCGATCCGGACCCTGGTTGTCCCTACTATTCATGGTCACCTGCACGAAGAAACACGGACGGTATTAGAGAAATTTGAGGCGAGGTGGCAATCAAAGATTATCATCGGGCGACACTCAATGCGGGAGAGCGCCGGGTGACGCATCCCCCAATGACCATCTTCACAGGGAAATTTGAGCGCTATGGCCTGGTTGCGACAACTAACTTCAGTTCGTCTTGATTGTGGTAGTAGGTTGGCTCCCGCGTAGGCCTGAAATTGGGTTGAGCCTAGGGCCGCTAAGGGCGGACGTTGAACAACGTGCCACAACCATTGATGAAGGTGCACGGCCCCGTTAACTTACCGCCGACTGGGGTGGTGCCCCATAGGGAGCCCAACTTGTCGAGGATCAAGCCAGCCCGGGGCAGATAGCCGTCACCGGTGTTACCGGTGAAGCTGTGAAGCACGGTCTCGGTCCATGCACCACCAGGCGTTGGTCGGGTAAGTTCGAAAACAGTGCCGCAGCTGGAGCCGGTTCCGCAATTTCCGCCAGTACCGCCATTATAGGTTGTGCCGAATAGATTCCCTTTGCCATCGATAGTTAGTGTCGCTTCGGGCTGGCTTCCGTCGGGGCAGTTAGACTGGGCGCAGAAGCTGTAGAGGACGGCCTCGGTCCAGGAGTCCCCGTGCTGCGTCAATTGGAAGACAGTACCACTGGCGGACTCACCCCCGAGGCGCGTCACGGCAAAGAGGTTGCCTTTTTGATCGAAGACTAGCCGGCCCGAGGGATCGGCCCCGTCACTCGCGCCTTTGAAACTGTACAGAACATGCTCGTTCCAGGAACCGCCCTGCGATGACGGCGCCCTCAGTTCGTAGACCGCTCCGTTGTAGTTGTCACCGGGGCCTTCCTGCAACAGCCCGAAGAGATTGCCCCACCGATCAATAATCGGGCCTGCGACGGGCGTGCTCCCATCGGTCCCGCCGGTGAAGGAGTGGATCACGGTCTCGGTCCAGCCGTCCGGTGACGGTGTCAATTGGAAAACCTGGCCCATGCCCTTGTCTCCGCCGGAATAGGTCGAACCATATAGATTGCCGTGCTTGTCGAAAACCAGCCCATCATAGAGGTCATCACTGGCTGGGAAAGTGTAAATCACGATCTCTGTCCACGGATTGCCAGGGGCGGACGGTCGCTTCAGTTCGAAAACCGTGGAGGAAAGGCCGGCCCCGGAAAGAGCTGTGCCGTACAAATTCCCCAATTGGTCGAAAGTCAGTTCGCCAAATGGGCAACTGCCTTCGCCTGTGGTCGCGAAGAGGTAGAGCACGGTTTCAGTCCAGTGCCCGCCCTGCCGTGCCAGTTGGAATACCGTACCGTTGTTACTGGAGCCGTCTCCGCAGGCCGTGCCATAGAAATTACCTGCGCTGTCGGAAATTAAGCTGCCGATTGGATCGAGCCCGTTGCTGCCACCCTTGAAGCGGTAGACGACACTCTCCGTCTGTCCCGCTGCCAAGACGCCGCCGGCCAATATCAGAATGGCAACGGAGCGCGCTAGCGCCCATTTTATCGGAAACAAATCCTGTTTTCCGATCATCGGGATATCTCCTTCGGGGTTGTAATCTGGAGCTCTCAGACTGATCCTGGATCTCGGGGAGGTTGAGACCCGAAGGCATCTTACTCCTACCAAATTTGCCGTTGCAATTCTGCGCAAATCGTCGTGGTGGTGGTTAAATCGCGTCTCTAACGATGTCGGCGGTGTCAAGCACTTTAGTGCACGCTACGGCATGCACGCGGAAGAGTGCGCCATTTCACTCTCGTTGAAAATGTGCCGATCCAACCAAGGCTCGCTCGCAATCAAGTTTCAGGTTAAGAACTCAGTCCGACCCATGCATCTCTTCGGTCCACAACCTCGATCATGATTACTACTTCGAACTCCTCGATAAGAGGAGCAGGACGCCCGAAGGGTGCTCCTGTGGTGAAACTTCTTTGCGCGCAGCTACAATGCCTCTCGGAGGGTTCATGTCGAAATCGCGCAGACAGTTTCTGACCCAGACTTCGCTTAGCTTGTTAGCAGTCGCAACTGCATATCGTTCTTACGCTCAGCAGTCTTCGGATCTGCCGCCAGGCGCTCCTTCCGCATTCGGCACGGCGCCGCCCGTCGGGCCACAGGTCTCACCCTCCACATTCGCCGAAGCGGAGAAGTTAGTGCAGGTTGAACTGACTGCCGCTGAGCGTGCCATGGCAGCAGCCTCTTGGCGCAAGACCATGGCGGGACTCTACGAACGACGCACCGGTCCACGCAAAGTGACGCTCGAATCCACGCTCGCACCTGCGTCACGCTGGGATCCAGTGCTCCCCGGATCAAACACCGGTCCTGGCCGCGACGAATTTATCCGTACTAACGCCGATCCCGGTCCTCTTCCCGTACGCGATGAAGATATCGCCTTCTCGTCCGTGACGCAGCTTTCGCGCTGGATCGAACAACGCAAGCTGACTTCCGATCGCCTCACCCGCATTTACCTAAAGCGCCTTGAGCAATTCGATCCTAAGTTGCATTGTGTCATCACACTCACTCGCGAACTAGCGCTCGCACAAGCTAAAAAAGCGGACGAGGAAATCGCCGCCGGAAATTATCGCGGTCCTCTGCACGGAATTCCGTGGGGCGCGAAGGATCTACTCGATACCGCCGGAATCCCCACCACTTACGGCGCCGAACCTTTCCGCAACCGCGTCCCAGCCGCAGACGCAGTTGTGGTAAAGCGTTTGCATGAAGCAGGAGCTGTCCTCGTTGCGAAGTTGAGCTTGGGAGCGCTCGCGCTCAACGACATTTGGTTCGGCGGACAAACCATGAACCCGTGGTTGCTGGAAGAAGCATCCTCAGGATCAAGCGCCGGTCCTGCGGCCGCTACTGCCGCGGGTTTAGTCGCATTCGCCATCGGCAGCGAAACTGGAGGAAGCATCGTCAGTCCCTCGATGCGTTGTGGAATTACCGGCCTGCGTCCCACCTATGGACGCGTGGCGCGCACCGGAGCGATGACTCTGTGCTGGTCGCTCGATAAACTTGGACCCATGACGCGCCACGTGGAGGACGCAATGCTTGTGCTGCGCGCCATTTCCGGGCCCGACACCGGCGATCTGGCCAGCGTTCCCAGCAAGCTCGACTTCGATGCGAGCGCGAGCGTGCAGGGACTTCGCGTCGGCTACTTTCCTCGCTGGATGAGTCAGAATCCCGCAACCGCTGTGGACCGCGCTGCGGTTGAGACAGTGAAAAAGGTGGGCATGATTCCGGTGGAAGTCTCGATTCCCGACTGGCCGTATGACTCGCTCAATTTAATTTTGTTCGCGGAAGGCGCTGCCGCGTTCGAAGAGCTCACGCTGAATGGCGGCTTGAATCAGCTGAAAGCGCAGGTCCCCGACGCATGGCCAAACATTTTTCGCGAGTCCCGATTTCTTTCCGCCGTGGACTTTGTGCAGGCCGACCGCTTCCGGCGCAAAGTCGCCGAAGAAATGGCGCGCGTATTTTCCGAAGTGGATCTGCTGCTCGTGCCTTCGCTGCGCGACGAGATGCTGACGCTCACCAATTTTACCGGACATCCTTCGCTAACTTTGCGCGCGGGTTTTGTGGAAGTGTCGAAGGCGCGAAGCGACTGGGCTCCCGACCCCAACAATCCGATGCCGACTTTCTCGTCGCCACGCCGCGTGCCTCATGGCGTGACCCTTATCGGGCGGCTCTTCGACGAAGGCAAACTAGCGCGAGCCGGAATCGCGCTGGAGCGCTCCTTCAACGTTGCGGATCAGCGGCCACCCGGATTTTAGTATTTGGTGAGAAGGTCAAACTACTTCACCCTTCGACCGGTTGTGCTAGATTCAGAAGCTTCATGGATCTCGCCCCAACTATTTGCACTCAAGGTCTGACCCGCCGTTTCGGAGACCTTGTTGCTGTCGACGGAATCGACCTGCGCGTCGCTCCCGGTCAATTCTTCGGCTTCCTCGGCCCCAACGGTGCGGGGAAATCGACAACGATCAAGATGCTTACCGGATTGCTTGCGCCGAGTTCGGGGCGGATCGAAATCCTTGGACTGGATCTGGAAAAACATCCGGTCGAAGTGAAGCAGCAGATTGGTGTCGTGCCGGAAGGCATGGCATTGTTCGGAAGGCTCACTGGATCTGAATTCCTTAATTTTGCGGGGCGCATGTACGGACTCGACCGCGAAACCGCGGCGAAGCGCAGCGCGGAACTGCTCGACTTCATGCAGCTTGCCGATCAGCCGAAGAAGTTGGTCACAGACTATTCGCACGGCATGCAAAAGAAGTTGGCGATGGCGGCGGCCGTAATTCATGGACCGAAGATACTTTTCCTCGATGAGCCGTTCGAAGGCGTCGATGCCATCGCTGCCGGAACTTTGAAAGCGATGCTGCAAGGTATGATCGCGCGCGGAGCTACGATCTTTCTTACGTCACACGTGCTCGAAATTGTAGAGCGCTTGTGCAGTCATGTCGCCATCATCCATAGGGGAAAACTCGTGGCTCAGGGTTCGCTGGAAGAGTTGCGCGCAGGCGTAGAGGCGCGGACGGCTTTAGGAGTGGGCGAAGTCGCCCGTGAAGATTCAGGCTTATCCGGCGGGAAGATGACCTTGGAAGAGATTTTCCTGCGCACCGTGGGCGGTTCGCGCCGCGCGGAGCAGGAACTTTCGTGGCTGGGATGACTTGTGCCCGATAAAAATAAAGATAAAGACGAAGTCAATCCCGGGTTGCATCACCGCGGCCAACTGACCGCCATCGCCTGGCTGCGCTGGCGGCTCTTCGTGAATGCCTTGCGCAGCTCGCGCGGAGTGCTAGAGCTGGTTTCGCGCATTGTCGTATCGTTCGCGTTCGCCGTTGGGGGCTTGGGCGGCGGATTTTTCATGGCTGTGATGGCTTCCATCTTCATTGCAGAAGGAAAACCCGGGATGCTCGCCATCTTGCTGTGGCCGGTATTCGTCTTCTGGCAAGGCTTCCCCATCATGGCGACCGCTTTCACGAACAATCCGGATTCTTCCGACTTGCTCCGCTTCCCTCTCAGCTATCGCTCTTATTTTCTCGTTCGCATGGTCTATGGCGCATTCGATCCGGTGACCGTTCTGGTTGGTTTGTGGTCGCTGGGAATTCTCGCGGGCGTAGGATTTGCAAAACCGTTGCTACTGCCCTTGACATTACTCGTACTGCTGGTATTCGCCGCTTTTAATCTCCTGTTCATGCAAATGACCTTCGCATGGGTGGAGCGATGGCTGGCGCAGCGCCGCACGCGCGAGATTATGGGCGTCTTATTCGTTCTGCTGATGCTGAGCTTGCAGTTGATCGGCCCGCTTGCCGGACGTTTCGGGAAGCAGGCGCGTCCGGATGTGCAACGAGTCGTGGACATCCTTGCGCCGGTGCAAGCCATCCTTCCGCCAGGACTAGCGGCCGATGCCATTGCGCAAGCGGTCTTGTCGAAATTCACGATCGGTCTTAGTTCGCTGGCATTGCTGGGCGCGTTCGTGATACTCGTCGGCTACTTTCTGCACGTGCGTCTGCTGGCGCAATATCGCGGTGAGAATTTGAGCGAAGTAAGAGCTGTCTCCGCGCTGCCGAAAGATCGATCCCTCCGACTGGGTTGGACCTTGCCCGGGTTCTCGGCGCCTGTAGCTGCGGTTTTCGAAAAAGAGATTCGGTATCTGGTTCGCAGCGGGCCCATGCTGCTCACCTTGATCATGCCGATTTTTATCCTGATTGTTTTCCGGCTGGGACCAATGAATTCTGCCCGGCACTCCGGATTCATTTTCGCCCGCACGCCCGATATGGCATTCCCGTCGGCGGTTGCGTACACGCTACTGGTCCTGACCAATCTCGCTTATAACAATTTCGGCGGCGATGCCGGGGGAATTCAGTTCTTCTACGCGTCGCCAGTAAGGTTCCGGGAAATCGTTCTGGCCAAAAATCTCACCCACATTACTATTCTTGCACTAGAAACAGTTCTGGCGTGGATCGCTGTCGGCTTCCTGTACGGCCGTCCGGCGCTTGACGTTACCAGCGCAGCGCTAGCTGGCCTGCTATTCGCGGCGCCCGTGAATTTCTCTGCCGGCAACCTGCTCTCGATCTACTCGCCGAAAAAACTGGACTATTCGAAATTCGGCCGGCAACGCGCCGCGCAAGTAACTGTGCTAATCAGTTTTGGAGTGCAGATTCTCGTGGTGTCGATTGGAGTGGGAGCATTCTGGTTAGCGCGGCACTACGGAAACTTCTGGATCGCGACCATTATCCTGTTGCTATTGGCGTCGATTTCAATTTCGGCTTATTGGATGATTCTTAGTCGCATCGATGGCGTGGCGCTGGCGCGACGGGAGACGCTGGTCGCCGAACTGTGCCGGGCGTAAACCATCTGGGTCTCTAATCTCGCCATTCACAGTTGCATATAAGAATGTACGAACCCTAGGCCCCGAACTGTGCAAAAGTCAGGACGTGCCCGGCTGGATCTTTCACCCCGATCTCGCGTGCGCCGTAGAAAGTCTTTCGCTCAGGCATGACCACCGTGGAGCCTTTCGTGGCCGCGATTACATCATCCAGGCTGTCGACCTCAATGTATAGGAACGAAGGTCCCTTGGCATAACTCTGGGCAGAGAACGAACTATCCTTCTCGACGCTGGCATAGCTCTGATACATCAACTCGACTCCCGCCTTTTGCAGCGAAACGAACGCGATCTTGTTGCCATCGGGAACTTCTATTGCCACTTCGAAGCCCAGTCGCTCTTTCCAGAACTTAACGCAGGACTCGACTTCGTCTACCAGCAGTACGGGTGCGATTTTTTTTACAGTCATCAAATTTCTCCTTTGCTAAGAGTCGACCTCAGCAGATTAGGGTGGCCCAATTTTCTCCTTGCCAAGGCCACTAGTCTTATTTAGACTAGCAACCCTATAAGAGATTCCGAAGTTCGTCAAGGAGGTTTTATGACCCGCGAAGAACGGCAGTTGAGCGACCTGGTTTCGATTGGCCCGGCGATGCTGCACGATTTCGAACTCCTCGGTGTTCGCACCGTGGCGCAGTTGGCGCGGCGCAATCCGCAGAAGATGTACGAGAAACTCTGCCAAGTCACCGGCCAGGCGCAGGACATCTGTTGCCTGGACGTATTTCGGGCGGCGGTAGCGCAAGCGAAAAATCCAAATTTGCCGATCGAGCAGCGCCTGTGGTGGCAGTGGAGCCGCAAGCGCAAGGCAAGCGATGCCTGCCAGTAGGAAGCGCGAGCTGACGATTCCCGACCTTGTGCTCCTCAGCTTGCTAGCGGAGAGGCCGCTGCACGGCTACCAAGCCAACGCAGAACTGGAACGGCGTGAGGTGCGCGATTGGGCGGGCATTTCGCGGCCACAGGTGTACTACTCGATCGAGAAGCTAGCGCAGTTCGGGCTGGTTCGAGCACTCGAGATTGAGTCGGCAGCTGCGGGTCCTGAACGCAGAGTCTTCCAGACAACCGCCAAAGGCCGGGCGGCCCTGGCCGATGCGCTGGAGCGTGAGGAGTGGGCGACGCACCGTGAGCGGCCACCGTTTCTCACCTGGATCGCTCTTTCCTGGCAGGCGAGACCCGGAGTGTTTCGTCAGCAGATCGAGCGCCGCCGGGAATTTCTAAACAACGAATTGTCTCGGGAAGAAGCGACGCTACTATCGATCAAGAAAGAAGTAGGCCACAGGTTTCATGAAGCCGTGTGGATGGTCAGACTCATGATCGAGCAGTTCCGTGTCGAACTGCGCTGGCTGCGGAAGCTGGAGCGCGAACTCCCGCGGCGCGCTGCCGCGAAGCACGCGTAGTATATGGGAGCTAGCCTGGGCCATTACAAAATCACGAACCGGGGCTGAAATATAACTCGCGCCGCCCTTTTCAGGAGCCTGCTAGAATGCATTGCTCGTTCGCGAGCCATCCCTTTCTCACCCTGGAGGCAATATGAAAGCAAGAAATGCGGTCTTGACGCTCGTAGTGCTCTTGTTCGGGCTCACCGTGTGCTTTGCCAGTAATCCGACCCTGGGCACGTGGAAGCTCAACGAAGCAAAATCGAAGTTAAGTCCGGGGCTGCCGAAAAATTTGACGGTGGTGTACACGGCTGCCGGTGAAAATATAAAAGGCGTTATCGACGGCGTCGACGGTCAAGGGAAGCCCACCCACAACGAGTGGACGGGCAAGTTTGACGGGAAAGATTATCCGGTCACCGGCGATCCGAGTTCGGACACGCGTGCGATTAAGCAAATCGACGACCATAACTACGAGTTGACGATCAAGAAAGGTGGCAAGCTTACGATGACCGGTAAGGCCATTATCTCCGCTGATGGCAAGAGCCGCACAGTCACAGTGCGCGGAGCCAATGCTGGCAAAATGGTTGAAAGCACTTCCGTCTACGACAAGCAATAGGTTATTCGCTGACGAAACCTTGGCCCTTCCGCCACAAATGTGAAGCGGAAGGGCCTCTTTATTCGGACCGCAGATTTGGACCCCAGATTTAAACCGCAGCTTTAAAGCAGCTCACTTCTTCTCTGGATTCGCCAAAAATCTGTAGCCCACCCCGCGCACGGTCAACAGGTGCCGCGGTTGCGCCGCATCATCTTCGATGTAACGCCGCAGACGCACCATGAAGTTGTCGATGGCGCGGGTATCGGTGTCTTCGTGCAGGCCCCAGACTTCCTCTAGAATCTGCTTGCGGGAAACCACGCGACCATCGTTGCGAACCAGGTGTCGCAATAATTCCGATTCCATCAGGGTCAGATGAATGACATTCGCGCCGGCTCGCAGTTCCAGGGTGCCGAAATCGATAGTCTTGCCACTGAAAGAAAAGGTTCCGAAGTCTTCCACGCTAGCGGGATCGATTGCGGTCCGCGCGGGGTCAACCTCGCCCCCCGCTTTCTCCGGCGGGTGTGCGGTGCGCATCCACTGGCTGCGGCGCAACAGTCCCTGCAAGCGCGCCAATAGGATGGAAAGATCGAACGGCTTGGGCAAATAGTCATCGGCGCCCGCGGCAAAACCTTTTAACACATCTTCGGGACTGCCGCGAGCCGTCAGCATGAGCACCGGAACATAATTCCGCGCGGCCCGCAGTTCCGAAACCACTCTGAAGCCATCCTTTCCCGGCAGCATAATGTCGAGGACGATAACGTCGAAGGTTTCTTTTTTATCGATCAGGCGTTCCGTGGCAGACTCTCCGTCACCCACAACTTCCGCGGAATAGCCTTCAGCCTGCAGGTTGAAGCGCAACCCCTGGGCCAAGTGAGCTTCATCTTCCACCACCAGGACACGGCTCATGCCATCGACCTCGGCAGTTCCATGGTTATCGTGGTGCCTTTACCTTCGCCCTGGCTTTCGGCGAACACTTTGCCGCCATGTTTTTGCGCGATCGATTTCACGATGAACAGGCCGAGGCCGGTTCCTTTCACGTGCGCCAGCGAGCGATCATTGACCCGGTAGAAACGCTTGAATACGCTCTTCAAGTCATCGGGAGGAATGCCAATGCCTCGGTCTTGAACCACCAGGGCAATGCGTTTTTCATCGGGCGCATTCACACGAACGCGTACCTCCACATCGTCCCCGGAATATTTGATGGCATTGTCCAGAATATTGAAGACTGCTGTACGAAGATCTTCGGCGCTGCCTAGAACCTGCATCCCCGCACCATTGCTCGACGCTTCTTCGTAGCGAAGTGATTCTGCCGGCAAATGATGGCGGGTTCGCGCCGCATCCATACATTCGCGAACCAACTTCGGGAAATCAATTGCGGCGGACTTCTCCCGGCCCGCCTTCTTATCTCCAGCACGTCCGGCCCGCAGCACCTGCTCGACAGTCTCTGTGAGGCGGTCGGTATCGCTGAGCATTAACTGGTAAAACTCCTGCTTCTGCGATTCCGGCAAGTCACGGCGCTGCAAGGTTTCCAGATGCAGGCGGATAGAGGCAACCGGCGTTTTCAGTTCGTGGGTAACGGCGTTGATGAAGCTGTCGTGCTGTTCGCTGCGGCGAAGTTCGCGAACTAAAAAGCTGGTGTTCACGATCATGCCGGCAATGATCAGCGCAAAAAAGATGATGCCGAAGAACAGCAGGACTCCCTGGCGCCAGTTGAGGATGATCCATCCAACGTTGAGAGCGACCGCCAGCGCCACCAGGGCGATGCCCAGGCAGAGAAAGAAAACGATAGTTCCACGGCGGCTGGTGATGCGCATGGCTGCACGCTGATTTTACAGCGTCGGAGGGCTGGAGCGTGGCTGGTGCACGCGGAGAAGAAAAATCTTAAACACAGGGGACGCAGAGGCACACAGGGTAGACCTCAGCGACCTCTATGTCAGAGGCTTGCAGACAGAACAAACCCCGATCGGTGAGGATCGGGGTCGAATTTCGGCGTGACTGCAAGGTCGCTTTAATCGCCCGCTGCTACGCCCTCGGGCAACGCGACTGTGACCAATCGTCCATTCGGCGTGGGCACTAAACCCTTCTCCAAATCGGCGAGTTTCACCCGCTTAACGTCCCAGGCCAGCCCGAGCGTCTTCAACGCCCAGATACCGTACCAGTTCATATCGATCTCATACCAGGTAAACCCATGCTGGGCCGCGGTTGGGTGCGCGTGGTGATTGTTGTGCCAGCCTTCGCCGAAAGTCAGCAAAGCCACCCACCAGCTGTTGGTCGAAAGATCGCGCGTGGTAAAGCGGCGTGTACCCCAGGAGTGGGTCGCCGAATTGACCAGCCAGGTAGCGTGCAGGCCGACTACCGTGCGCATGAAAATTCCCCACATCAGAAATGGTAGTCCGCCAATCGCCAGCAGGATCACACCCAGAACAATCATCGGCACGTAGTGATACTTGGTAAGCCAGACGTGAACTTTATCCTTCGCGAGATCTGGAACGTAGCGGGCCAGCGTGGTGGTGTCGTGGTGCATGGACTTTCCCATGAGGATCCAGCCCATGTGCGCCCACCATTTGCCCTCGATCGGCGAATGCGGATCGCCATCCTGATCGGAATATTGATGATGAATGCGGTGGGTTGCGACCCAGAAAATCGGGCCGCCCTCGAGCGCCAAAGTTGCGCAAACGGTTAGAAAATACTCTACCCACTTCGGAGTTTTATATCCCCGGTGCGTTAGCAGGCGATGGTAGCTCATGCCAATGCCTAAGCTACCCGAAACCCACCACAGGAACATCGCGACGAACAATGCTTTCCAGGTGAAGAAGAAAAGGGCCGCGACCGCTCCCACATGGAACAGCGCCATGAATATTGCCGTCACCCAATTGATTTCGCCTTTTGCCGCTTGTCGTTTTTCCAGGCTTTCCAGTTGCATTTCCACGAGGGTCCCCGTAACGATGGTTTGAATTAGCTACCGCTACATCTAACGTATCAAGAGACACGAAAAGTCACTGTAATACTTATGTAATAGCGGACTTTATGGGCATTACGGAGGTACTAGAACCGGAAAGAAAACGGGCGCGGCGGGCACCAGGCGCCGGTCCAGTTCAGGGTGTCTTTAATCTGTACACATTTCAGAAGAATCTGGTAACGCCCTCTTCGAGCACTACCACACGATCTTCAATTCCCGCCGAGCGCGCTTCCTGCTCCAGCAATTGCAGAGGTTCATCCACCGGCTCGTGCGATAACCGGAAAGTTCCATAGTGCATGGGGATCATCCAGCGCGAGTTCAGGTCGAGGAACGCGCGGGTGGCATCGGCGGGGTTGGTGTGAACATTGCGGAAGGTTGGCGGATCGTAAGCTCCGATCGGCAGCAGGGCCAATTCCGGCGAGAGTCGCCGGCCGATCTCGCGGAAGCCCGCAAAGTAGGCGGTGTCGCCAGCGTGATAGACGGAATGCTTGCCTGCCTTCAGGACATAGCCACCGTAGCCGCGATGCGAATCTTTTAGAATCCGCGCTCCCCAGTGCCGTGAAGGAACGTGCGTCACCTGCAGGCTGCCGTGCCGCGAACTGTTCCACCAGTCGAGTTCGATGATTTCGGAAAAACCCAGATCGGATACGAGATCGGTTACATGACTTGGAACAATGATGGCAGGGGCAGTTCCGCGAGTGCGCAGATTATTTTGCGCCAGTGCACGCAGGGACGGCCGGTGCAGATGATCGAAGTGCGCATGCGTAACCAGCACGACATCGATAGCCGGCAGATCCCGCACACGCAGTCCCGGACGCCGCAGGCGCTTCAGCACAAATAGCCAGCGCGCGAAGTTAGGATCGATCATCACGCTTTGCCCGCCGATCTGCACGAAGAAGCTGGAATGTCCGATGAAGGTCACACCCAATTCGCCGTTCGAGGCCAGTCGCGGTTTGTGGGTTTCGCCTGAAAGCGGCGTAACGGCGGAGTGCCGTACCAGCCGTCCGAATTGCGACGCGCGCTTGCGAAGGGCTCGATTGCGAAGCGTTGCCTTAATCATCAATCATCCTAAAATGCCCTGCCTTTTGGATGAATGCCGCTAACCATTGGCTCTATTTTAGTCCATGACACCAGCAAAATCGTGCTTATATTCCGTTCCCCGCCCGAGCAATACTTTCGAGCAGGTTGCTTGACCTCGATCGTGCCGCTCATTTCTAATTCAGAACAGTCTAATTCTAAGCGTCTAATTCCAAGAGTGCTTTCATCACGAGGAGAACTTCACCGATGCGCGTCGCTTTTTTAGGCTTAGGAATTATGGGGCACGCCATGGCCGCGAATCTGGTCAAGGCCGGCCACGAAGTTACCGTGTGGAACCGCACTCCGGGCAAAATGGTGGAAGGCGCGGGCATCGCACCCAATCCGGCCGCCGCCGCGCAAGGCGCCGAAGTTGTCTGGCTTTGTGTCTCTGACACGGCGGCGGTCGAGAAGATTTTATTTGGCGCCGACGGCGTCGAACAATCTCTGACTGAGGGCATGATCATCGCCGACTCCAGCACCATTTCGCCCTCGGCAACGGTGAAATTCGCCGAGAAACTCCGCTCCAAGGGAGTGTCCTATGTCGACGCTCCAATGACAGGGTCGAAGATCGGCGCGGCCAATGCAGCTCTGATTTTCATGGTGGGAGGCGAGGTAGCGGTCATCGAGCGACTGAATCCTCTTTTCGAAGCTATGGGCAAAAAGATTTTCCGCATGGGTGAGACCGGCAAGGGACAGGCAACAAAGCTGGCGATGAATCTGCAGATTGCTCTCATCTTTGAGGGCTTCGCCGAAGCACTCACACTTGCCACCAAACTTGGGGTGGATCCGCGGCAATTAGTCTCTCTGATCGAGGCCACGATGGTGCGCTCCGGAGTGGTCGAATACAAGGCGCCGTTCGTGCTGCAGCGCGACTTCACACCGAATTTTCCTCTGCGTCTGATGCACAAAGACATTCGGCTCACTCTCGAGGCCGCAAAGGAAGCGCGCGTAAAACTGCCCGCGCTCGAAACCGTGGAAGAAATTTACGATTTGGCGACCGAAGAAGGCCACCGCGACCTGGACTATGCCGCGACGCTGACTCTGCTGGAAAAATGGGCCGGCATACAAGTGAAGGGCGAAGCGGCATAGCTTTGGCATCGCGGACCTCGGTACGTGCAGCCGCTTTCGGCTGTCCCGCCGGTTAGTAGGCCAACAGAATCCGTAAGTCGCGAACGTTGTTCCCGGTAGGCCCTATCACGATCGTATCCCCGATCGTTCTGAAAAATGGATACGCGTCAAACAATTCTTCTGCCCTGCGGAGATCCAAGCCACTCTGCTGGGCGCGCATCAGTGTCGTTCCATCCGCAACCGCACCAGCCGCCGGACTATTCCCGTCGACTCCGTCGGTTCCGGCGCTAAGCACAGTGATATTTTCTCCCGCAACTCGCGCGGCGCAGGCCAGCGCGAACTGTTGGTTGCGTCCACCAACGCCGCCATTCGTGACTTTAACCGTAACTTCTCCACCAGAGAGAAGGCACACGCGGGGATGCTTTGTTCTGAGTTCGCGCAGGCGTTTCAATAAATACTCTGCTGCGGGCTGATAATCCCAGTCGTCACAGGAATTGTCCACATCTACAGCGAACCCGGCGCGCTCCGCCGCTGCCCTCGCGTGCTCCAGCGCGGTCTCGTTCGAAAGGATGGTCGACCAGCGCGAACGGTAAAACGACTGATCGTCGGACTTCGGCGTCTCCTCCAATGCATGGCGCTCAAAAAGCTCGCGGGTGGAATGCGGAAATTGCGGCAACAAGCCGTGCTTCTCCGCAATGCGATAACAATCTTCTACTCCCGCGGAGTCCGGCATGGTTGGGCCAGACGCGAGTGCATCCGGCGTTCCCGAAGGAACATCGGAAATCAGCAGCGAAACTTGCTGCGCCGGAAACGCCGCCCGCGCCAACCTTCCGCCTTTGACCGCAGAGAGATGCTTGCGGATGGCGTTGATTTCGGCAATGGGCGCTCCCGAAAGTACGAGCGCCCGATAAGTCGCGATCAGATCTTCCAGGGAAATCTCGTCGTCGATCGGTTTCTCGACAATCGACGACCCACCACCGCTAATCATAAAAACCACCAGCGATGACGCAGTTTGCGCCTCCAGCGCTTTGAGGATTGCGTTCGCCGCATGAATCGACTCGGGGTTTGGCGTGGGATGTCCGCCATGAAAATAGCGGAAGCCGCGCAGTTGCGAAGCCGGGGCGACCGAAGTGGCCACGATGCCTTCGAGAGACGTGCCCACTTGCTGCGCCAGCGCCTCGACCATGGTATGTCCGGCCTTGCCGATGGAAACTACGAGAACGCGAGAATAAGCATCCACATGGTAAAGATCTTCGCCGAGGCGCAATACACCACGTTCACAATGCACATGCCGCGCAAAGGCTTTGGAGATCGAAGCTTCCGCCAGCGCGTAAGCGAAGATTTCGCGGACGGTATTCCGCATCTGTCGAAACTGCGATTCACGATCGGCATCAATCGCGGGAAGCATCATAAAGATATTTGCAGTTTTGTAGCGCCGGGTGTCCCGCCGGCTGTCTAGAGGGCGTCGAGCCCTCGCGTCTCGCATCTAAGTTACAAGCCGGCGTCTCCAACCATCGACTGCCCCACCCAGGCTTCAATGGTCTCTCGCAGCTCTCGCAAACGTCCTTCGAAGAAATGGTCTGCGCCCTCGATCATGACAAGTTTCTTCGGCTCCGCAGCCGAGGCGACCAGAGCCTGTAACTGGGGGCGCGGACCAAATTGATCGCGCGCGCCGCTGACAAACAATTTCGGCCGGCTGCATTCACTCAGGAAATCGAAGGTATAGGTACGCGGAGTTTCCGAGCCGGCTGCGACCGCAATGGCCGGGACACCGACGCCAATCAAGGCGCTGACGCGTGTGTCCGAACACGCAGCCCGCAAGCCGACAGCGGCTCCAAAAGAAAATCCCGCAAATACGAGCGGCAAGTGAAACTCCGCGTCCAGCCAGTCGAGCGCGGTGCCGACATCGTCGACTTCCCCTCTGCCTTCGTCGTGCTCGCCCTGACTGAGCCCAGTGCCGCGGAAGTTAAACCGCAGCACGGGAAAACCAAAACTGTTCAACGCCTTCATGGTGTGGAAGACGACCTTGTTATGCAGCGTCCCGCCAA
Organism: Acidobacteriota bacterium; assembly: GCA_013289765.1. Classification (GTDB taxonomy): domain Bacteria; phylum Acidobacteriota; class Terriglobia; order Terriglobales; family Acidobacteriaceae; genus Sulfotelmatobacter. The sequence continues at coordinate 203,807 of JABCZI010000006.1, read as the reverse complement.
ACAGCGGATGGGGATGACACACTACCGCCGCGTGTGTTGCGTTTTCAGTTCCCGCATTCAGCAAACCTTCGAGGCGGCCCGCGGGGCCGTCGAGGAACAGGGATTTGATAGTTGCACTCGGCGCAATCACAAATTCAGATTACATGATTTGCCGCTCCTCGAAACCGGTAGTTTATTCTGGATCGATGGACGCAATCACGCTCACTCGCCAACTAGTCGACATCGAATCCATCTCTGGTAACGAAGCCGCGGTCGGAAACTATCTTTACGGGGAACTTTGCCGCGTCGGTTATCGGACCAGGCGAATGCCGGTGGAAGGTGACCGTTTCAATGTTTATGCGGCGTCGCCGGAGCAGCCGAATCCGGAAGTAGTGTTCTCAACTCACATGGATACGGTTCCTCCATTCATTCCCTCTTCCGAAGATGCCACGCGCATTTTCGGGCGCGGTTCCTGCGACGCCAAGGGAATCATCGCCGCGCAGATCGCGGCCGCAGAGCGATTGCGGCGGGAAGGAATTTACGTTGGCCTGCTGTTTCTAGTGGGGGAAGAGCGCGACAGCTTGGGCGCTAAGGTGGCCAACAATCAAGCGCAGGGTTCGAAGTATTTGATCAATGGCGAGCCGACTGAGAACCGCATCGCGCTGGCCTCGAAGGGAACCTTGCGGGTTGAAGTCACCGCTTCCGGAAAGATGGCACATTCTGCTTATCCGGAATTAGGCGAATCGGCAATCGATAAATTGATACCAGCTCTTACGCGTCTGCGGGCGATGCCGTTGCCTTCCGATCCGGAAATTGGTCCGTGCACTTTGAATATTGGATTAATCGAAGGCGGCCGAGCGCCGAACGTGATTCCCGATTACGCGCACGCTGATTTGCTCTATCGTCTGGTGGGCTCATCGGATGACTTGCGGCGCCAGATCGCCAATACGGCTGGCAATCAGGTGAAGGTAGAGTTCCCTCTTGAACTGCCTTTCCTGCGACTGCGCACGGTCGCTGGTTTGCCGACAATGATTGCGGCATTCACCACCGACATTCCCACACTGACGAACTGGGGCGAACCGTTGCTGATTGGTCCGGGGTCGATTCACGTTGCGCACACTGACGGCGAGTTCATCGAGAAACAGCAACTTGCAGAGGCGATTGATTTGTATTGTGCGATCGCGAAGAGGCTGGTTTGAACAGGCTCGACGCGATCGGCCTGGTACGTCCAGAGTAGAATCGAACAGTGAAGATAACGTTTGCCGCGGCGGCTTTACTAGTTATTGTCGTACCCATCTTTGGCTTGACAGAAGACGTTCACTCCATCGCGGCGGCAGTGGATGAACACTACAACCATCTCCATACCCTGCAAGCAGAGTTCACCGAGGTTTACCACGGTTCCGGGATGGACCGGACAGAGTCGGGGACGCTTTGGCTAGCGAAAGGCGGCTTGAAAAAACCTGGCAAGATGCGATGGGAATACCGTTCTCCAAGGGAGAAGCTGTTTGTCAGCGATGGGAAAGATGCGTGGTTTTACGTCCCTGGCGACCGGCAAGCGCGCAGAACGGACGCGCGGAAACTGGATGACGTTCGGTCTCCGCTTGCATTCTTGCTGGGCAAGAGCAAGCTGGAAAAGGAGTTACACGGGCTGTCGCTGGCGAATGATGTGGCTCCGATGAACCCTGGCGATGTGGTGCTGCGGGGAGTGCCGCAGGCTTTGGCGGATCGAGTCAACGAAATCCTGTTGGAGCTAACCCCAGAACACCGAATCGCGCGCATTGTGCTCAATGAGGTAGATGGATCGACGACGGAGTACCGCTTCAGCGATCAAAAAGAAGATGAGGCAATTTCGGAAGCACGGTTCCGCTTTCGTCCTCCCCCTGGCACTGAGACCCTTGAGAGCAACCTGGAACCGTAAGGTTAAGATGTAATAAGAGATCATATCGCGTTGATGCACAACGACTTATAAGTGCATGCATCCGATCCGGTTTCTCGTAGATAGACGCGCGGTGCTTTCAAGGCGCCACGCTTAGAGGGAGCCCTTATTGAGTCTTCCAGGAACCCTGAGGGCGGGCTTCTGAAATCCGCTCTGGTTCTGGTTACTTGCGGTACTTGAAGCGAGGGAAGTTGAAGTGATCTGCATTCGTGATTGGAAGCGGGAATGTTAGACTGACCCGAGATGGTTACGCTTTAATACACGGCATATACAAGGCACAATAGACGGCCAAATGGCGGAATTCGTCGTAAAAATCGCGGACGAGCGTGGGCACACGCACCAGCAGATCGAGGAGGGTTACTCGGTAGCGGAGGTGCGCGACCGCTTTGTGTCCCAGGGATATTTGGTCCATTGGGTTAAGCCCCAGGGGTTGCTATCAGGCAGCTTTTCGATGGGCCGCGGCCGCAAGATTAAGCAAGGGGCATTCCTGGTGTACAACCAGCAGTTTCTGACGTTGATCAAGGCAGGCCTGCCGATTCTGAACGCTCTCGATCTATTGATCAAGCGTCAACGAGATGGTCACCTGCGCCAGATCCTCGAAAACGTTCGCGAGCGGGTGAAAGGGGGCGAATTACTTTCAGACGCTTTCGCCACGCATCCGGTGATCCCGAAGATCTATACCACGACGTTGATGGCGGGGGAGAAAAGCGGAAATATCGATGAAGTGCTGAACCGCTACATTAACTTTCAGCGGCTGGCACTGACCTTCCGCAAGAAGTTGGTCGTTTCCCTGATTTATCCCACGCTGCTGGTGACCGTGGTGACGATCATGGTGATGTTTTTATTCACCTACGTCGTGCCTAAATTTGCTGAACTGTTCAATACCCTGGATGCGAAGCTGCCGGCAATCACATTGTTCATGCTGGCGGTGGGCGTCAACACGCAGAAATATTTTCCGTTTATTGCGGGCGGATTGGCGCTGGCGGGTTTTACTTTTTGGCAGTGGCGCAAGACGGACAGCGGCGGCGACCAGATTGACCGCATCATTCTGAACCTGCCTTTGCTGGGCGACATCCGGCTAAAACATCAAGTGGCTACGTTTTCCCGCATGCTTGCGACTCTACTGCAAGGCGGACTGCCACTGGTGCCCGCGATGGAAACCGCGGGTAACTCCATGAGCAGTCGCAGCATCCTCAAAGGCATAATGCGGGCGAGCGTGCGGGTGCGGGAAGGCCAGGGGTTGGCCAGCAGCCTTGAGGAACAGAAGATTTTCCCCGACCTGGCCGTGGAGATGCTTGAGGTGGGGGAGTCGACGGGCGCATTACCGGCAATGCTGAATTCGGTTGCCGAGTTTTATGAAGAAGATGTGCAGACCGCCTTGGCTGCATCGATGGCGTTGATTGAGCCGCTGATCCTGATCGTGATGGCGGTCTTCGTGGGAGGGGTAATGATCTCCCTATATTTGCCGATCTTCAGCTTAGGAATGCAGGGACATTAATCGAAATCGACAGGGTATGACCGCGGGGATTTGAGAATGGCGATGGCGGAAAAGAAGTCACTTTTCGTACACGGCGAGAACGGCGGACAGATGGTGACCACGGGGAATCCCATCACCGACCTGGAGCGCGCGCAGGATGTGGCGCGGCGCTATCGTTGCGAGTTTGTGGACCTCACCGATTTCCAGCTCCACCATGAGCTGTTCAAGAAATTTTCCCCGGAGTTGATGTTCCGCTACAACTTCGTTCCGCTGGAAGAAACCGTCGACGGCAAGCTCGCCATCGCGATCGCCGATCCCAGTCAACTGATGATGATCGACGAGATCAGCTTGCTGCTGCAAAAGCGGATCGTCACCAAAGTGGCGACGCTGAAGCAGATCAGCGACATTCTCAAGAAGACGGAGCAATCGCAGCGCGTTTTGGAAGAGGCCAGCGAAGGCTTCCAGATCATTCGCGAAGATGAGGCCACGGGTGCGGAAGAAACTCTAACCATCGACAAGCTGACGGCGGCGGGAGATACCAGCCCGATCATTCGTCTGGTCGATACGACAATTTTTACCGCTCTGCAGCGGCGCGCTTCCGACATTCACATCGAGACCCGGGACGATTCCGTGGTGATCAAGTTCCGCATCGACGGCGTGCTCACGCAGGCCATGCCGCCCATCGGCAAGGAGCATCACTCCACCGTAATTTCGCGTATCAAAGTGATGAGCGAGTTGGACATTTCCGAGCGGCGCGTGCCGCAGGACGGGCGCTTTCGGGTGAAATACAACGGTCGCGCCATCGACTTCCGGGTGTCGATCATGCCGTCGATTCATGGCGAAGATGCCGTGCTCCGGGTGCTCGATAAAGAATCGATGAGCGAGAAGTTCCGGACGCTCACCCTCGAGGTGGTGGGCTTCGACGAAGACGACCTGCGTAAGTTCCGCCGCTATATCAAGGAACCTTACGGCATGGTGTTGGTGACGGGACCGACGGGCAGCGGCAAGACCACGACGCTCTACGCCGCAGTGAATGAAATTAAGACCGACGAAGATAAGATCATCACGATTGAAGATCCGGTTGAGTATCAGCTTCGCGGCATCACTCAGATTCCGGTCAATGAGAAAAAAGGACTCACCTTCGCCCGCGGCCTGCGCTCGATTCTGCGCCATGACCCCGACAAGATCATGGTCGGCGAAATTCGCGACACCGAGACTGCGCAGATCGCTATTCAGTCCGCTCTGACCGGCCACCTGGTTTTCACCACGGTCCATGCCAACAACGTGGTCGACGTGATTGGACGCTTCCTGAACATGGGAGTCGAGCCCTACAACTTTGTTTCGGCGCTGAACTGCATTCTGGCGCAGCGCCTGGTGCGATTGATTTGCGAATCGTGCCGTACGCCGGTCGTTTACGCGCCTGAAGTGTTGGAAGCCAGCGGCCTTGATCCGGCGCAGTGGTCGAAGGTGGCGTTATACGAAGGGCCGGGATGCATCGAGTGCGCGGGTACCGGATTCCGGGGCCGAACCGCAATTCACGAATTGCTGGACTTGAGCGACCGGGTGCGGGAGATGATTCTGGCCAAGAAGCCGACTTCGGAAATTCGCCGCGCCGCGCGCGATGAAGGAATGCGTTTTCTGCGGGAATCGGCGCTGGATAAGGTTCGGCTGGGCCTGACCACTTTGAAAGAAATCAACAAGGTGACCTTCATCGAAGCGATGCGGTAGAAGCAGTGGTTCGTGGTCAGTAACCGGTGGCTAGATCGCCTGGATTGGAATTCACTGGACACTGACCAACTAGAACACTGACCACTGCTTTGTTCCCTTTCCGCTATTGCATTTCTCGGGGCGGAGAGTTTGAATTGTAGAAGTAGGAAGTAGAGAGAGTTGAAATCCTGCTATGGACTCCGGGGCCAACACGCCGAAACCTAAGGTCGCGTGCGAGATCGCGGCTGACCGCGTTCTGGTGGGCAGATTGGGCGAAGATGGCCGCAGCCTGGAGGCTTGCGCCGCGCTCGAACTGGCACCGGGCAGCGTAGTTCCCGATTTAGTGGAGGGCAATTTGCGCCAGCGCGACGCCGTAAGGGCGGCCGTGGAAGAAACGCTGGGCAGCGTGGCAGCGCGATCGCGCGATGTGATTGCCATTGTTCCCGATGCGGCGGTGCGAGTGGTGCTGCTGGAATTCGACACCCTGCCCACGGATTCCGAGGAAGCTGCCAGTGTGGTGCGCTTTCGTATGAAGAAATCCCTGCCCTTCGACGTGGACAAGGCTAGAGTTTCCTACGACGCGCAGAAATCGAATGGAGGGGTTCGCGTGGTCGCCGCAGTCGCCCTCTCGAGTGTGGTGGAGGAGTATGAAGCTGCGCTTCGCGATGCGGGATTCAGCCCGGGAGTCGTAATGCCTTCCATGATGGCAGCGCTCGGCGCTGCCGCCGGCGCGAGTCCCACTCTGGTGGTAAAGGTGGATGCCCACACGACCAGCATCGCGATTCTGAACGGGGAGCAACTGCAGCTTTTCCGCACTCTCGAAAATACGCGCGGAGTCACGATCACAGGAGAGCAGTTGGCCGAGGAAGTTTACCCTTCGGTAGTCTTTTTTCAGGACACGTATCATCTGAACATCGAAAGAATATTCGTCGCGGGAATAGCCGATATCGGCAGCGCAGCGCCTGCTTTGCGCGCGCAAACCGGCGCCGAGGTTCAGGAGTTGGTGACACCTTCGCAGCTGGGAATCAGCAGCGGAGGTTCCGTTCCGCGATGGAGAATGGCTGGCGTGGTAGGGGCCCTGATTTCATAGCTGCAGGGGTCCGCGGGCAGCAATCAGTGATCCCAAAGATCTACTGAGCATTGAACACTGGCCACCGGCCACTGAATTAAATATGCGTCTCAACATCAATCTCGCCAGCCAGCCCTACGAAGATGCGCGGCAGTTTTGGCTGCGTTGGGGAACGGCTGTAGTGGTGACGGCGATTCTGACAATCGCCCTGTTGAGCTTCACTGTAATGAGCTGGTTTGCGGCGCGAGTCGATCATGCAACCATCGGGAGCTACCGCACCGAGATCGCGCAGCGCGACCGCACCCGGCAACAGGCTCAGGATTTCCTCAATCGGCCCGAGAATCGAACTACCCGAGATCAATCCCAATTTCTTAATGAATTGATTGAACGCAAATCGCTTTCGTGGACTCATGTGCTGGAGGATCTCGAGAAAGTAATGCCGACCCGAGTCCACCTGGTTTCGATTCATCCCGAACTTGATGAAGAGAACCAGCTCAAGCTGAAGATGGTAGTAGGAGGCGACTCCCGCGACCGGGCCCTCGAACTGGCCCGCCGCATGGAAGAATCGCGACACTTCACGCAGACTTATATCGAGACTGAGCATTCGGCACAATCGGGCAGCGGCGATGCGATTCAATTCGACATCAATGGAGTGTACGTTCCCAGCACGGAACCGGCGGCAGAACCGAAAAGACCAGAGACATCCCCAGAGACATCCAAGAGGAGCGAGCCCTGATGCCTGATCTGCGCCAAACCCGAAGAAAGATCAAGACTGCCCTCGCGGTTCTTGTGGCCGTGGACATTGTAGCCGTGGCAGTCCTGTTCTCGCCGTTGGTGGGCTCGACCGAGTCGCGGCGCCAGGAACTGAATCAATTGTGGAGCGAACTTCAAAGCAAGACCCAACAGGTCAAGCCGCTCACGAATCTGGATAAAAAAGTCATCGCCGCAAATCGGCAGATCACGGACTTTTACAAGAAGCGCTTTCCCTCCCAGGAGTCGCAGATCCTCACTCAGTTCGGCAAGCTCGCCGCCGCGAACGGAGTTACGATTGCCCAGGCCAAGTACAAAGTAAAAGCCTCAGATGTTGGCCGGTTGGACCTGGTCGAGATGCAGGCGGATCTGTCGGGCAATTACGTTTCGCTGGCAAAATTTATCAATGCGCTGGAACGCGATGATATGTTTTTCCTGATCAGCGACATCGCACTGGCGGGAGAGGCGAAGGGTCCGATCAAACTGCAGATGAAGCTTGAGACTTATCTGAAGGCGGGAGCATAGTGAAGCTGGGAATCGAAAACCGCAAGCAGATGATCGCAGCAGCAGTGCTGGGAGTGTTCTTGTTGCTGGTGGTTGTTTACGAGTTCATGCCTTCCTCTTCGACCATCGCCTCGACTGCTCCTGCGACGACGATCGGCCCGGAAACAACCGGTCCTAAGACGCCGCGTTCAGCGCCACGCCGGACGTCCGGCTCAGCCTCAGCGAAAAAAGAACGCTCTCCGCAGAGCCTCGACCCGACTCTTCACCTGGCGCAGCTGGCCTCGGCTGAGCAGATCAAGTACGAAGGTTCTGGTAGAAACATTTTCGTATCGCAGCCGGATCCCGTAATTCCGACGCCATTGGCGCCGGGCGTGGTTGGTCCTAATGACCCGAAGGTGTACCAAATACCTTCCGTGTCGGCGCCCCCGCCCATTCCACTGAAATTTTTTGGCTTCGCCAGCAAAAAGGGAGAACCTAAAAAGATTTTCCTTTCCAAGGGAGAGGACGTTTTTATTGCGGGCGAGGGCGAGATCGTGGACCGCCGCTACAAAGTGGTGCGCATTTCTCCCACGTCGGTCGAAATTCAGGACGTGGTCGGCAGCGGTCCGCCGCAGAGCATACCGCTGACGCAGGGATAGATCAAAGCATGCAACCGTCATCTCACAGGCTACGCCAGAATGAACGGGGATATGTCCTGATCACGATGCTTCTTATTGTCGCGCTCATGGCGATTACAGCGGCGATTGCCATGCCTGCAATTTCGTTTACGATCCGGCGCGACCGCGAGCAGGAAATGGTACATCGCGGAGTTCAATACTCTCGCGCCATTCGCGTTTACTACAAGAAATTCGGACGCTACCCGACCAAGCTCGAAGATCTCGACAATACGAACAACCTGCGCTACCTGCGCAAGCACTACAAAGATCCGATCAATGGCCAGGATTTCAAGCTGCTTCACTACGGCGAACCTGGAGTAACGCTTGCGGGAGGCATCGCCGGAGGAAGTATTCCCGGCGCAAATGCGATCGGCTCTCCGGGCGGGTTGAACAATTCCGGCGGCTTCTCTCAACCTGGCGCATTTGGGGGCAATGCCAACAACGCGTTTGGCGGCAACACCAATAGTGCCTTCGGTGGAAACGGGAATAACGCCTTCGGCGCGAATTCCAACTCTGCAACCGGGCCGAATTCCTCCGGCACGAATCCGGCTCCAGGCACAGACCCATCTCAAACTGCATCTCAAACTTCGACCTCGCCGGATTCGACTTCCACCAAGACCGATTCCAGCAACGATTCTTCCTCCGGCCAACTTGTCTCCGGCGGGCCGATCGTGGGCGTGGCCAGCACAAGCAAGAAAACTACCATCCGGGAATTTAACAAAAAGAAGAAATACAACGAGTGGCAGTTTGTGTACGATCCCAGCACCGACCGCGGCGGCTTAATCACCACGCCAAATCAGCCTAGTCTGGTAGGATTCGGGAGCTCAGTACCCAACCTGTCGCCGGGACAAAATGGGCAATCGGGAAATTCGAACAACAGTCCGTTCGGGCACTCATCCGGCTTTGGCTTTGGCAACCAGTCCTCGTCCTTTGGGAACAATCCAAGCTCCAATGCTCCCACGCCGCCGCCCTCTAATCCGCCACCACAACAGCAGTAAAAGAGTTCCATTCAGAAAAAGGCCTCATCCGAAGATGAGGCCTTTTCCGCTTACAGATTTCCGTACAAAACCCTTACACGCTGAACGAGGATCCGCAGCCGCAAGTGCTCTTCACGTTTGGATTTTCAAACTTGAAACCTGCGCCTTCGAGCGTCTCGACGTAATCCACGATGCAGCCATTCAGATACATCACGGAAGTGGCGTCCACGAACACCTTGAGCCCTTCCATATCGAAAGTTTTGTCCATCATTCCAGCAGCATTTTCAAACTGCATGGAATAGGAAAAGCCGGAGCAACCGCCTCCGACCACGCCGATGCGAAGGCCGGCGGGTGCGGGAGTCTGCTGTCCCATAATCTCTTTAACTTTGGTGACCGCGTTGGCAGTCAACGAGACGGGCGGCGTCTTCTTTACGTCTGCTTCCGGAATATGAGTCTTTACTTCGGGAACCGTTGTCGTAGCCATTCGTATCTCCTTGGCTCTAAAGTGTCTTAATTATAACAGAGGGCGGCAAAAACAATCTGTGCAATTCAGGTTCATCCCTGCGAAAGCCACTCTTGATGCAATCTTAGATGCGCTCTTACCGTGGGACGATTCCGGTAACGGCTCTTGCCAACCAGGTCTATAATGTCTGCGTTAGGCCCTTCCCCGAAGTTCTGGATGCCCGGGGGTTAGCAGCCCCGCCTGAATTTCGCGGGAATTGCCCAACAGTCCAATCTGGCGGAGGTGGCCTATGACGTGGACCTGGACTCCTTTAATGCTAGGGCTCGCGATTGTGTGGGGCGTTTTCACCATCGGCTTGATCTTGCTCCTCATTTATCGCAGCACGCTCACCATGCATGAGGACGAGCAGTTGTATCTGGACGATGCGAACTCCCACATGCAGCAGGAGCAAACGGAACTGCTGGTGAGAGTGAATCGGCTGACGCTCCCAGTGTGGGTTTTCGGCGCAGGTTCCGGAGTCTTGTTACTGGTGCTCGCCGGAATGTTCATCTATCAGGGGCTGAACGCGGTTCAGTAATTCGTTTCTGAACGGCGCCGCAAGGCTCGACCACATAGGACCCAACTCGCCGCAGGCTGGCGTGTCTGCGAAACTGCATTCGTCGTTTCCTCGAAGGAATGCCAACCCTTTGTATAATCACTGAGGGTGATACCATAAAAGAAATTTGAGCCGGGATGGTGGAACTGGCAGACACACTAGCCTTAGGAGCTAGCGCCGCAAGGCATGCAGGTTCGAGTCCTGTTCCCGGCACCAGCCTCTTTTACACCCGTCTTAACTCATCATCGCTGCGATGGCAGGAGAGACGAATTTTTACTTTGAAGAGATCTCTTGCCCGTAAAGGTGAGTCCTGTCGCCGGCAGGTAGTCGAGAGTCGACATGGTTGAGCAGCAATGCAAGAGCAGACTGCCGCGGCTCATATCACCCCGACCGAGGAAATCTTTCGGGAAGAGCACCCGTTCCCCGAAAACTGCCAACAGGGGCGTGACATATTTGCGCGTAGCAATACTGCCCAGCAAAATCACGTCGGTTTCAAAACCGGCAAGTTGGCGGAGCAGGAACAAGTCGCGGTCGAGAGGCAGACGGTAAGCAGAATTATTTGCGTCGATAGCAGTTGCAGAGATTCGCCGGAGTTCCTCGAGCGTCACCGAGGTCTCCGGAAGTATTAAGCCGGCGCCCGTGATGATGTGTACTCCCGGCACGCCCAGGGGAGGATTCGTGAATTGCCTGGCATACGCCAGTTTGCCGCGAAAATACAGGCTGCTGATGAACTGATACACGTCGCCTACCGGAGCGCCGGACTGCCTCATGCGCTCTGCCAGCGGAGACTTGCCGTCCTCACCGAGAAGCCTTTGACCTCTAATGCCGGAGGCATTCGCGGGCGACAGAAGGAATATAGTGCGCCGCCCGGCCCTTTCGCCATCAGGTTCTTGCTCAGTCATCCGATTCAGGATACCGCTGACGCTAATTTTTGGGGAGGCGCGAGCTCGGAATTCTCAGCTTTTTCACTCCTGGCGCCATTTCCATAGTTGCTTCCAAACCTGCACCAGGGTCTGAATCTGCCGGGGCGTGGGTAGCCGCTTGTAGACAAAGCGGCAATCGCGATAAGCGCGCTCGTAGAAGTCTTGCACCGCGGAAACGCTAAGATGCGCAAGGGTATCCCGCAGTTTCTTAAGATCGTCCTCGGTCAACATTTCCGGCTCATCGCGGTTCGGACGGCGAGACATCGGAACAGGTTATCATGTTCGCCATTTGTTCTCCCTAACGTTTTTTATTGTTAAGTTAGCGGCTACTTCGCTGCCTTTTTCCGGCGAAGTTGCATCTTAAGGCCAAGCATCTCGATCTGGGGAGGAAACGAGTGACTACGCAATCCGAGACCATGATGAATCTCTTGAAAGAGCTGGCCTTGCTTAAGGAGTTGGATGGTACATCGGAAGCGGAGATCAAAGCGGAGGACTCCGAGGCGAGACAAACCCGGCGCCAGCAAATAACAGATCAAATCAAAGCTTTAGGAGAAGCGGCGGGTTAATTGAAAACACGATCGAGTGGCGCGCAAAAAGAGGCTCCAGCCATCCTCAAAGGGTGGCAAGAGATCTCGGCATTTCTAGGGGAGCCGGTGTCAGTCGTTCATCGTTGGGCGGCAGAAGGAATGCCGGTACGTCGGGAAGGCAGATTCGTGAGCACGTCCCCGGAAGAGTTGAATGCCTGGCTTGGAAAAGAATCCGGTAAACCGGTTCATGTGGCGACGGATAACACCGACCTATCATCTGAGCTGAAACGGGGCTTGTCTTTCATTCGCCGCCAGAAGTTACGCTAGACTCACCTGCATTACGGAAGAGGTGGCCAGCAAACCCGCCGCGAGTTCAAGGTCGTGCAGGTCTTCACGGCTGAAATCCTGTGCATGGCGCGGATCGAGTCCCTTGCGTGAAATCTGAATCACTCCTATCACGGCCAACTGATGATCCAGAATCGGCACCGACATCAGTTTTTGGATGGGTGTAGCGGATGCGGGAGCACCAACGTCAGATCCGACTGACTTGATGGTTTCGAAGATGCTGGCATGCTTTACGCGCGCAAAATTGTTAAAGATTTCGGCTTTCTTGCTCAATGCGGTGTGGGCGGCGACCGCCTTGCTCGAGATGGGAATCGCTCCTGTAGTGCGAAGGTACTCAGGAAAAATGAACCGGAGCAACCCGCCTTCCAGCTTCAACAGCGCCACTTCCGTGTGAGCCACACGAAACACTTTCGCCAGAACCTTGCTGACATCCTGGGGGGAGATTCCTTCGTTCAGAATCGATCCTAAGGGCAGCAGATTTTCTGGAAGAATAATTTCTTCGGTGGTTCGATCTTGCGGCTTTTGGGTCATCGAAGACTCTCGTAAATTCGTTTTAGAAAACCCGCCAACTCAGTGGCGCAGTTTGAAAGCCCGTCCAGTTCTCTCTTCACATCCTACAAGCCCTTTTAATTCAGCAAAGTAGCCAACGACCATGAACTTTCGCGGCAACCCTTGGGATAGCCTAAGGTCCAACCTGCAAACAAGCTGCTTTTTTTTGTCTGGGACACCGGCCTGCGAGTACCACGGGCGTGCACCGAAGGCGACGAAATCTGCACTAGCACATCTTCCCTTTGTTCCCTAAAAGTCATTACACTGCCTACCTATGAGTATTCCTGTACAGCCGAACGTCAAGTTAAACAACGCGCCGGACTACCGCGAAGCTTATGCCAACAGCGTGCAAATGCGAGTGAATGTCTGGGATTTTTTCATGGTCTTCGGAACCCTGCAACAGCAAACCGAAGCTCAAGTAGAGATTCGTAACTTCCAGGGCATTTACCTCAGTCCGCAGCAGGCCAAGGCGCTTCTCGGACTTCTGCAACAGAATGTGTCCGGTTACGAAAGTGCTTTTGGCGAGATTAAACTGGACCCGCGTATGACCGCGCCGGGACCTGTGCATTAAAACCGACACCGGGGATGGAAGGGAAATTCTGACGGATAAACAGGCTGGCCAGGACGGTCGCGTGCCTACGTCTGGCACTCACCCGGCCGCGGTATTTGGCGTGATTTTTGTTTCCATCTTTTTGCTGCACGCACCTTTGTTGGAATTGCCTTATTTCTGGGACGAAGCCGGGTACTACGTTCCCTCCGCGCGCGACATCCTGCTGAATGGAAGTCTGATTCCTCATTCCACGGTTTCGAATGCGCACCCCCCCCTGGTGATGGCTTGGCTCGCATTCTGGTGGAAAGTGGTGGGGTACGCTCCGCTGGTGACACGGACGGCGATGCTCGTTTTGGCGGCATTCTCGCTGGTCGGAGTGTTTCGACTCGCTGAACGCGTGGCGAATACGAAGGTGGCGATCGCAGCGACCTTGTGCACGGCGGTGTACCCTGTTTTCTTCGCGCAGAGTTCGCTCGCACAGGTTGATTTGCTGGCCGCAGGGCTGATGTTCTGGGCACTCTCGGACTATGTGGAAGGTCGATTTGCAGGAATGGCGGTGTGGTTCACGCTCGCTGCGTTGGCGAAAGAGACCGCGATCATTGCTCCGCTATCTCTCGCGGGATGGGAACTGATCGGCACGTTTGCTCCCCGCTGGCGAGCGAGACTGTGGATGGATGGGAGGATTTCAAATCGGGATTCGTTGCGGCGAATCGCTTCCCTCTTGCTGCCGGCGCTGCCGCTTGCGGTGTGGTATGGCTACCATTACTCGCGCACCGGATATGTTTTCGGTAATCCGGAGTTCTTCCGCTATAACGTCGCGGCGACGCTCAGTCCCACGCGCTTTGTTCTGGCTCTAATCATGCGGATTTGGCAGGTCGGAGGCTATCTTCACTTGTGGGTGCTGACGGTCGCGATGTTGATTGCGATGTGGACGCTGCCTCCGCAGAGGGATTCCGGAGTCGAGCGCGGGCGCATCAGTTTTCCGGTGCAGATGGTTTTCTACGTGGTGATTGTTGCTTATGTCGTGGCGATGGCATTGATCGGAGGGGCAGTGCTGGCTCGGTATATGCTGCCCGCGGTGCCCTTAGTTATTATTCTTTCGGTTTCCACATTGTGGCGCAGGTTGGTTTCGTGGCGGACGGCGGTGGCCTGTGTTGCGCTGGCGTTCGTGGCAGGATGGTTCTGGAATCCTAAGTATGGATTCTCGCCGGAGGATAATCTCGCATATCGGGATTACATTGTGCTGCACGAAGATGGCGAGCGTTTTCTGGAGGCGCGTTATCCGATGGCGCGGGTGTTGACGGCGTGGCCCGCGTCGGATGAAATTGCCCGGCCGTGGCTTGGTTACACGACGCGGCCAATGCAGGTAGTGCGGATCGAGGACTTTTCTTTGGATGAAGTGTTCTCGGCGGCGGAGTTTCGTTCCAACTACGAGGTTGCCCTGGTGTTCTCTACGAAGTATGTACCGGGGCCGGCGCCCTGGGATCACTGGCGGAAGTGGACTGAATTGAAAGCTCGATTTTTTGGCTTTCATCGCGACTTGCCGCCAGTCGCCGCGGCGGAGATTCTTGGCGGGCGCATCGTTTTCTCGGAAGAGAAAAAGGGACAATGGATCGCGGTGATTGAGATGGAGCGCGTCGAAAACGCGCGGGCGGTTCCGCGAGGATCGTCTCGACGAGTTAGCTTTCCGCAACCTATTGCCCGATAGCGCTTAACACCGCATCGTTGATGCCATATACCGTCCCGTCGGTGCCGATCACCGTGGGAGTGTAGGCCTCGCCAATGCCGCCAGAAAGCTTGATCACCTCGGAGAGTTTGTTGGTCGCCAGATCCCATCGGTAGAGCTTGCCGTCTTCGCTGTTTGCAATCACGGATTTGGTGAATGGATCAACTGCGGCAGTATTGATACACCACTCACGAACCGCTCCAGGAAAGGTTGGGAAGTTGGGATCGGGGGTAACACCCAATTTCGTAATGACCTCTTTCATTACTTTCGTGGTGGGAATCACAGGGTCGTTCTCGGTGGCATTGGGATCGAGGATCGCGATCCGATTATGACCAACGCCGGTATTGATTCCTGCGTAGTTGTTATATTTCGTCATTAGAAGATACTTCGACGTGCCCCGATAGCTGGGGACCAGTGTGGCATCGACGATGGACGCTGTGTCGTCCCAGCCAAAACTGCCGGGAATTTTCTGCTGTGAAAGATCGCTATTGAAATGGAGCATCCAGCCGCGATCATTGTGGTTGGGAAAGGGATTTTCAAGAACTCCGAAGTACACATCGCCATCAGGCCCGACGGTCGGAGTGGCGCTGCTTTCATCGGTCATGGTGGCGTCCAGGCCGGAAGACGGATCAGATAAACGAACGTGGGTTACGACAGCGAGCGTAGTGCTGTTCAGAGCAACCAAATATCCAAAGCCGAAATCCTGGTTGTCAACCGCGATGTACAGCGTGCTGCCGTCTCTCGACAGCGCGGGGGCGCAACTGGTCGCGACTTTGGTTATCGCCGGATCTCCACTTATCGCAGCCGCCGAAACCCATGTGCCTGTGCCATTCGATGCGATGCGGGCGATTCCACTCTGCAAGCCGATTGGAGTAGAACCGAGAACCAAAAACCCGAAGAAAAGATTTCCATGAGAATCGGTAGTCAAAGGAGTGTTGATCTGGACATTCTGCTCATAGATCTGAGGATCCGCCTGGAAGTTCTTCTGGCCGTAGAAATAGGCATGCGTAACAGTTCCCGTCGCCGAATCCGGATTTGTTCGCACCAGCACCCGCCCTGCGATATCGGGAACTACAAGTCGATTGCCAACCAGTGTAGGCCCAAGACCCGGGATGAAACCGGCGCTAGGGGCCTGATAGCCGGTATTTTCTTCCCAGAGAAGCGTGCCGGTAGCTCCATTGTGAGCCTCAACCCGGAAACTGTTCGTGCCCGTCTTTACTGGCACGATCACCGTGTTGGCCAAAGTGATCAACGGAGAACCGTAGTGGATTAAGATCTCACCCGTCGGAGGATTGAGGTCGACTGGCACCTTCCAATGAATTGCGGTCAACGGTTGCGAAGTTACCGAGGATACCGCAGTGTGTTGCGCATCATGAGCGTGAGTCCGCCAGACACTAGTCTGTGCGGAAGAACTCCTAGCCCAAAACACGCAACTGGCGCTGAGGAATGCCGCAAAAATCACCCGTACCAACCTCGCCCGATGGCCCATAACCTTCCCTCCTGAGACTGATTGTGACAATAACTGCTCAGGCGGAGATAGGTTGTCAAGACGATGTAAAAATACCGTTTCAGTTTCCATCGGCGGCAAAATAGTCGGAAGAACGGAATGAGTCGCAGTGCTGGCACCGCGCTCAGCACTGCATCAGATGGCATGAGTAGGTTTTGATCACGAGCCATACTTCCCGGCCCGGCGTGAGTTGGAGCGCGTCTCTGGAAGCCAGGGTTAAGTGAACTTCCATTTCAACGCCGCAATTCACGCGGGCGGAAATCATCATGTCTCGTCTTTCCAGGGAGACAAGCTGCCCTGCGATCACGTTGCGGGCACTCAATCCTTCGGGCTTTACGGTTGCCAGCAGGATGTCGCCTGCGCGAATTCCAACCCGCACGCGCGAACCCGGCTCGGCGCGAATTAAAGGCGTCTCGAGCAAAACGAAACCTGACGGTTGGCCGGTGGGCAGGCGACAGGTCAGGGTTCCCCGGTCTTCATGGGTCAGCCAAACTGTGGCATCGAAGATATTTTCGAAGCCTGCTAGTTGGGCCACGGTCTCCTGAAGCGGAGCGCTTAACACTTGATGCGGCGTTCCCTGCGCGATGATGCGGCCATTTTCCATCACCAGAACGCGTTCCCCCAACGCGATCACTTCCTCGCGGCTGTGCGTGACATACAAGATGGGAATGCGATGCGCTTCATTCCAGCGGCGAAGGTCGTCGATGATCTTCGACTTGGTAGCGGCGTCCAGGGCGGCGAGCGGTTCGTCAAGCAAGAGCGCACATGGGTCGGTCACTAGAACCCGCGCCAGCGCTACTCGCTGGCGCTCTCCGCCTGAGACTTCCGTAGGACGCCGCCGGCTCAAGTGATCGATGCGAAAATCACGTAGCAGCGCTGCCGCCCGCTCGCGGCGCTGGGGCCGTGGAAGTTGCGCGAGGCCGTATTGCGCATTCTGCTCGACTGTCAAGTGGGGAAAGAGTGCCAGGTCCTGGAAAACGTATCCCACGCCGCGCTTGGCGACGGGAACATTGGTTTGATTGCTGGCGTCGAACAACACGCGCCCGGCGATAGCGATGCGTCCTGCCTGCGGTCTGGTCAGCCCGGAGACACAATCGAGCAGCGTGGTTTTTCCTGATCCCGAGTGCCCGAAAATGACCGTAAAGCCGGCGGCAGCGGTGAAATCCACATCCAGAGAAAACCCCTTTTCGGCAGCCGCAAACACCTTGCGAATAACTGCATGCAGCGTTGGATTGGCGGGTTTTTCTGGCTCGGGCGTGGGCATGAAGGTTCTGTTAGTTAGTTGGCCGGTCCTATCATCCACGATTTTGGATTTCTTCGGTTCAAGCCATACACCGCCGCGAGAACGGCAAAGCAGAAGACCAACAGCAGCAGAGCCGTCGCATTGGCTCCAGCGTAGTTCGAGGCTTGGACTTGATCGTAAATGTCAATGGAAACAGTGCGCGTGACTCCGGGAATGTTGCCGCCGATCATGAGCACGACTCCAAACTCCCCCATGGTGTGAGCAAAAGCCAGGACTACGCCAGTGATTAGCCCGGGCATTGAAAGAGGAACCACCACTCGGAAAAAGGTGCGGGCCGGGGAAGCTCCCAGCGTGGCCGACGCCGCGAGCAGCTTACGATCGACCGAAGAAAACGCCGTGGTGAAAGGCTGCACCGCAAACGGCAAACTGTAAACAATGGAACCGATCACCAACCCAGTGAACGTGAATGCCAGGGTGTGCCCAGTGAAAGACTGCCACCAGCGTCCGAGCGGACTGTGCGAACCGAGGGCAACGAGTACATAAAATCCGAGCACGGTCGGGGGCAGGACGATCGGCAATGCGATGATCGCTTCGACCAGAAATTTCAAGCGCCAACGCGAGAAAGCGATCCAGTAGGCAAGAGGTAGACCGGCCACCAGCAGAATTGCCGAGACAAGTGCCGCCAGTTCCAGAGTGAGCCGAAATGATTGCCAATCGATGGACATTTTATAGCCAGGTCGCGTTGCTTTCCGAACTCACCTCGTGATGTTCTCCGGAAAGCGAATCCGTTGGAGATTGTACAGCCACGGCATTTGACGATGTCGGTAAGCGTCCGCGCTAATCGCTTTTCACACTGCCGCGGGACTCGTAGTAGAGGCTTTCTATTTCCCGAAATGGATTGCAACTCTCATTTTTGTGCTTTTTGTTTTGACCACGCTCTCCGGCACTCCCATACTCCTGAGTAGTTGGCTTATGACATTTCTCAGGTTCTGCCGCATGGTTCGGGCTTCCCTGCCTGTGCTCTTGTTATTTTTTCCGCTGTCGAGTGCGCGTGGTCAGGGCGCAAAACAATCCACACCGACAAGACCAGCCACTGATTCGGATGCAGACCACGAGGAACGGCGCGCGGAATGGTTTTTGCGCGGTCGTGTAGTAGCGGGCCAGTCGGCTGCGGAATTGCGGCACCGCGCTTATCAAGCGAAGATGCGAGCCCGCATGGTTCGATTGCCTCGTGCCGGTGGCGCGCAACTGAGCTTGCCGTCGCCAGCAACGTCAGCCGGCGGATGGACGCCGTTGGGCCCGGTTCCGCTCGCCTCAGATGGCTCGGGCACGGGGTTTCAGGACTACCACCAGGTGTCGGGGCGGGCGACCGCCGTGGCGATTGATCCTGCCGACTCCAGCGGCAACACAGTTTTTATTGGGGGCGCGCAGGGCGGAGTTTGGAAGTCTACGAACGGGTCAAACAGCACGCCCAATAATGTGACGTGGACGCCGGTGACCGATGACCAAGCTACGCTTTCGATCGGCGCAATTGCGATTCAGCCGGGAAACTCCGATCCCACGAAGAGCGTGATTCTTGCTGGCACGGGGGAAGCGGACAATTCCGCGGATTCTTACTTCGGCCTGGGCATTCTGCGGTCTGCTGATGGCGGCACCAGCTGGACATTAATTCCAACCGCGAACAGCGGAGCCAGCCCTTTCAGCGGCCTGGGTGCGGCGCGGATGGCCTTCAGCACGGCCACTGGCCAGACGAGTACGGTAGTGGCGGCCATGGCAGCGACGGCGGAAGGGATTACGGACAATGCGCTGACCTCCAATACTTATCGTGGCCTTTATACTTCCACCGATTCGGGTCAGACATGGACTTACGATGCTCTCTTTTCCGGCGGGGCGAGCGAGGCGACCTCTGCAACTTCGGTCGTGTACAACGCAGCCGCTGGACTTTTCTTCGCGGCGCTGCGCTATCACGGCTTTTACTCTTCCCCTGACGGCCTGACGTGGACGCAGCTGGCGGTTCAACCGGGCGCTACGGGAGTGCTCAACACGACGGCATGTCCGCAGAACTATAGCCTGGGTTGCCCGATTTACCGGGGCGAGATCACCGTGGTGCCAGGGCGGAATGAGATGTACGGATGGTTCGTTTCGCTCGACGGCAATAACAATCTTGTGGATCAGGGCATCTGGGAAACAACGAACGCGGGCGTTTCGTGGACACAAATCAACGACAGCGGCATCATCAACTGCGAGATCAATAACAATACGCTCGGGTGCGGGGTGCAGCAGGGCGCCTACAATCTGGAACTGCTGGCCGTTCCCAGTTGTCCGAACGGCGCTCAGACCTGCGCCGGGAACCCGACCGACCTGTATGCCGGCGCGATCAATTTATATAAGTGCTCGATGAATTCCAGCAATACGGTCTGCGCGAATACGCCGTTTATGAATCTTACTCATGTGTACGGCTGCGATCCGCTGGGGGCGCCGGCGCATGTGCATCCCGATCAGCATGCGTTAGCGTATCTGATTCAATCCTCCGGAACCGACTTGATGTATTTCGCTAATGATGGCGGCATATATCGCGCGCTCGATGGATTCAGCGGACTTGCCACCGGGTCATGCTTCGGAGCCAACCAATTCGACGACCTCAATCAGAATCTGGGATCGATGACGCAGTTCGTCAGTTTTTCCGAACATGCCAGCAGCGTCGACACGCTTCTAGGAGGGACGCAGGACAACGGCTCGCCTGCAACCGCTACGGGGACGACTAGTTCGAGTTGGAGAAACGTTCTCAGCGGCGATGGCGGTTACAACGCGATCGATTCCAGGAGCGGTAACTGGTTTGCGTCTAACCCGGATTATCCGCCTGGCGGCGGCAATCTGAATATCCAGGAGTGTTCTTCCGGAGTGAACTGCAGTGACAGCAGTTTTCTGTCAGTGGTAAACAGCTTTGACGTTAGCGGCGACGACGGACCATTTTATTTTCCCTACATCCTGGATCCGCAGTCGACGACGTCCTTATTGCTGGGAACCTGTCGCGTGTGGCGTGGGCCGCGGTCGGGCGGAACCTTTACCGCGCTTAGCCTCAATTTCGAGACGCTCGGTACCGGAACCTGCGCCGGCACTGAAGTGAATGGGGTGCGCTCACTGGCGAGTGGCGGCACCAGCGACAATAACGGCTCCAAGGTAATTTACGCCACCACGGACGGCCTTGGCCCGAGTGGCCCTTTAACCCCGATTGGAGGAAATGTTTGGGTCACTACGAATGCGACCGCAGTTTCCGGAACCAGTTCTACTTTTGCCAACGTGACCCTGAATGGGCCCGGGGGCAGCAGCATTAATGCGAATCAGTTTCCGATTTCCGCAGTCGCGGTTGATGCGTCAGATCCAACTAGCGACACTGCATACGTAACGGTGATGGGTTTCACCGGCGGCCCGGGACATGTATGGCAGACCACGAACGCCGGGGCAAGCTGGCTTGATTTCACTGGATCCGGGGTGAACGCTCTTCCGGATTCTCCAGCGAATACCGTGGTGATTGATCCTACGGCACACATTCTTTATGTGGGAACCGACGTAGGCGTGTTCCAGAGCCCTACTGTAGCTGCAACATGGACCGAAGTCGGACCGATGCCCAGCCCGCTCGCAGCCGGGTTTCTGCCCAATGTAGCGGTCACCGCGCTCGCCCTGTTCAATTCTGGCGGGCAAAGGTTGTTGCGGGCTTCAACCTATGGGCGGGGCATATGGCAGTTCGATTTGCTGGCGAAGCCGGATTTTCAAGTTTCTATTTCAAACACTCCGCTGACGGCCTTCCTTGGAACCATAGCAAACTTCACCGGCACTATCACGGCTCTGAACGGATACAACAATTCGGTCGGGTTCAGCTGCACCGCAGGCTCCTCGAGTCCTCCGGTGCCGTGCACGCCGAGCCCCGCCAGCCTGGTTCCGAGTTCTCGTGGCTCGACGTTTTTGTTAGGTATCGGTACGGGCACGATCGGGGATTACAACTTCAGCCTTCAGGAGTCAGGCTCTGACTCGAATAACATCACGCACCTTGCACCGCTCACTTTGCATGTGGTGAATTTTGGATTGACTGCTCCGATCCCTGGCACTGTGATTGAACCACGTGGGGCACCGTCTCCGCCGGTAAGTTTTCAAATTACGACTCAAGGATCGTTTAACCAGAGCGTCAGCTTGAGCTGCACTTTTGCTCCAAACATCCCTGGGGCAACGTGCGGTTTCACTCCCAGCGCGGTCGTTACTCCCTCTTCCCCGGCTGTGGACATGACCGCAACCGTGACGGTGCCTGCGAACACGGCGACGGGCAATTACACGGTGATACTGCAAGCTGCAACGCAAGGGGCGGCGACACTCTCCACTTCGTTTGTCATCGACGTAGTCACGAATCCTGATTTCGTTCTCAGTGAATCGATACCTTTCCCTAACGTCAAAGCGGGCAGCACCGGCAGCACCGGCGTGATTTCGATTGCTGCACAAGATGGGTTTAGCGGTACTGTCAGCTTAACCTGCTCCACGACTTACGGAGCCGGCAGTTGCAGCATTCCTCCCACTTCCGGCAGCACGTTTCCGGCTAGCGTAAATCTCGTCATCAATGGAACCAGTTTTGTTTCCGGAAGTTATCAGCTCGCGGTGCAAGGTTCCTCCGGTTCGATCACGCATTCGCTTGCGGTGCCGTTCTCAGTGGGGGATTATCAGGTTACAGGTCCAGCAACGCTTTCTGCGGTGCCCGGCGCACAGGTTGCGGCGAGCCTTTCACTCACTTCCACGTTCTCTTATAGCGGTCAGGTTAATGCTACCTGCGATGCCACGGCGCTGACGGGTGCACAGTGTACTCTGAGTCTGCCGAATCCGATCACGATCGGCAGTGCGGCCGTCGTACCAGTTACGGCCTCCATCAACATACCGAATAATGCCTCGCCGGGCAGCTACAACGTCAACATCAGCACGCTGGACGTCACGGGCACTCCCAGCCATTCGTTTACGATTGCCGTCACGGTGGCACAGGATTTCACGCTGGGGACGCTTACGCCCTCCACCCAAACCATTACGCCAGGGCAAACCGCGAGCTACAATTTCAGCGTCTTACCGGTCGGCGCATTGTTCCCCGGGTCTGTCAGTCTGTCTTGTTCCGGCGCACCCACGACCTCGCTGTGCACCTTCTCACCAAGCTCGGTGACTCCGGGCAATAGCTCGGCAGCAGTCGTTATGACGATCAGTACGACGGCAAGTTCGGCGAAACTGTTTCCGTTCGGCCCTCCGCCGAGCCCACCGTTTGGAGGCGGGGGCAGTCCCATCTTTTATGCACTATGGTTGGCCTTACCGGCTGCTTACCTGATTCGCTTGTGTTCTGGTTCGAAGGCAGGTCTGCCGGCCTCTTTGATTGCATTATTCTTGCTGGGGCTGCTGCTCGCTTCTTGCGGAGGCGGTGGAAGTAATGGGGGAGGAGGAGGCCCTGGTGGAGTGGGCACCCAGCAGCAAGGAACGCAACCAGGTACTTATAGCATCACAGTGACGGGAACGTCGGGTACACTGAGTCATCAAGCGTCCTCTACCGTGACCCTGATCGTGAGCCCGTAGCGGAGAGGGCGGTGCGATCACGGTGGTCGCGGCGCGATCACCAGTCATGACTGATTCCCGCTACGACGTCGCGATCATCGGCGGCGGCATTGTCGGCCTCGCCGTCGCGCTCGAAATCAGCAAGCGATTTCCGCGACTTCGCTTGTTGTTGCTGGAAAAAGAAGATCGCGTAGGACAGCATCAAAGCAGCCACAACAGCGGCGTAATTCATTCCGGTGTTTATTACAAACCCGGATCGCTCAAGGCCAAACTGTGTGTAGAAGGCGCGCGCGCCATGGTCGAATTCTGCCGCGCACATGGCATTCCTCACCAGGTCTGCGGCAAAGTAATCGTAGCCGCTTGCGAGGATGAGTTTCCAGGTTTAGTGGAGCTGCGCCGGCGGGGCGAGGCGAACGGGCTGACGGGACTTCAATTAATTGGCCCGGAGCAGTTGCGGGAGATCGAACCCCACGCGAGTGGATTGCGGGCCCTACTGGTGCCGTCCGCAGGAATTACTGACTACGGCTTAGTGTGCGACAAATACGCAGAACTAATTGCTGGGCAGGGTCAAGCGATTCTCACTTCTACCGCCGTCATCGGCTTAAAGCCCGACGGGGTTGAAATCGCGTTGGAAACCAATCGCGGAGCATTCTCAGCGGCGCTGCTCATCAACTGCGCCGGACTCTTTAGCGATTGCATCAGCCACATGGCTGGCGAAAAGCGGGATGTCATGATCCTCCCTTTTCGAGGCGAGTATTACCAGTTGATTCCTGAGCGTACCGCGATGGTACGAGCGCTGATTTACCCTGTTCCTGACCCACAGCTTCCCTTCCTTGGCGTGCACTTCACGCGGCGAGTAAGCGGGAGGGTGGATGCAGGACCTAATGCAGTTCTGGCATTAAAACGCGAGGGATACCGACGCAGCGATTTTTCCATTACCGACGCAGCCGCAGCCCTGGCCTTCCCGGGCTTCTGGCGAATGGCGGCACAACACTGGCGCAGCGGTCTCAGCGAATTTCACCGGTCGTTTTCAAAGGCGGTCTTCGTTAGGGACCTGCAACGCCTGATGCCGGAGATTCGCGCAAACGACCTGATTCCAGCAGGTTCGGGCGTTCGCGCGCAAGCGCTAAAGCGTGACGGCTCTTTGGTAGATGATTTTCAGTTTGCGAGATCGGACAGGATGTTGCACGTACTCAACGTGCCCTCTCCCGCCGCTACAGCATCGCTTGAGATTGGGCGCACTATCGTGGATGCGGCTCGGCAACAGTTCGGGCTGCGCTAGACTGCGGTCCACAGTCTACCGGGGCCATGCAAAAGCATTGCGTTTGTCCAGCGTGTCTTGTTCGCCAAAATCATCTTGCAGATGGTGGAAGCAGCGCGCAACTGCTGGTCAGGTCGTTCACCACTTGCACTGCTCCGGAAAAACTGTCAGGCAAGAAATGTCCGGCATCGAGCACGGTGACTACAGTCAACGGTGACGTAACGGCGTTCACCCAATCGAGACCCTGCGCAGGCCCAGCGCTCTGGTCCTGCCCGCCAAATAACACGTGGACATTCGTGCTATAGCTTAGAAACGGAGGATCGTCCGATAGTATGCTGTCGTGCTGTAACAGCGTAGCGTTAGTTGTGCTGTGTGTTTTTCCGGCCGATGTGCAAACGGGACTCGAATAGGTGCCGTCGAGGAGAGACTTGGCAGCAAGCAGGCACTCCGGAAGATTTGTCTGACTCGTATTCGTTGGCAGTGGCGGCTGATCACAGATACACGCATGATCGATTCGCGTCAGGGTGGGGCCGCTGATGATCTCGACCATATCGAAAATGCGAGTTGCCCCGGTTCCCATGCCGAAGTGCGCCAGAGCATACCCAACGGCGCTAGATCCGCCGCTCAAACCCGCGGCACACATTGCCGAATTGCTGGGGTGTATCAAGGGACTGGAAGCTGTGCTGGCAAAGATCCAATTTGCCAGCGCGGCGTAACGGCATGCGAGCGAACGTACGCCATTTGGAGCGGGACCGGTGAGGTATCCTAACGAGCCACCGAATTCGGCTTGAACCACGGTAAACCCTGCTCGCACCAGCGAATTCATCATCATTGGGCCGAAGGCAAACTGGCCCTCGAACCAGGTGCTTGAGCCACCAGCGTCAGTGAACAGGATCGTACCCTTGGTACTTCCGGGATTCGTTACCTTCAGGGTTATACCGACCGGACCGACTCCGGTGCCGTCGATCCCTGAACATTGCACAGTCAGGCTGTAGCAAGTGCTGTTTCCGATTCCAATCGCCTGACACTTTGTGGGGCCGACATAAGTCACACTTCCATTAATCGGGTCGGCGTTTTGCGACCAGGCTATATTTGCCATACAGGTCACGATAAAGAGCGAAAACAGAATTGTTACGCTGAACTTTGTCATTGTTGTATCAGCACCGTCACGTCACTTCCGCCTTGATTTGCAATTACCAAGTCGAGCTTTCCATCTCCATTTAAGTCGGCAATACCGATGGAAGATGGCGCCGATCCTGCACTGTAGCGATGCGCCGCCGTCGATGTCAGCCTACCGGACCCATTCTGATTGTTTAAGAGAACGCTGATGCTGTCTTGGCCCGTATTGGCCACAACCAGGTCCTGTTGTGTGCTGTTTCCTTGAATCGGCGCGGCGGCGACAAACAACGGAGTTGTACCTACCAGATAGTTCACGGCGGCGCCGAATGTTCCGTCACCTTTGCCAAGTAAAACGCTTACGCTCGAATCGTCGTAACTGGTGACGGCCAAATCCATCTTGCCGTCTCCGTTGAAATCCGCCACGGTCACCGACGTCGACACCGCTTTGCATGGAACCGGTCCCGTGCAATTGGTCGATTTCAATGTGAAGGTACCATCTCCATTGCCCAGAAACACTGCAACGCTGTTGCTGAACTGACTGGTTATTGCAAGATCCATTTTCTTATCGTTGTTGAAATCCCCCACAGCGACAAAGTTCGGAGTAAAACCAAGACTGAGAGTGGCGCCCAGCTTAAAACTGCCATCTCCATTGTTGAGCAGAATGCTGATGTTTTTAGTTCCGAGATCGGCCACGGCAATGTCTAAGAAGCCGTCCCCGTTAAAATCGGCGGCCGCGATAGAGACTGGAGTAGCTCCGGTCCCAAGGGAATAATTCACTGCTGGAGCAAAACCTGTACAAGTCGAATTCGCCAAAAAGATGCTGATGTCATTGCTGGCGGAGTTTGCCACGGCAATATCCGGGCCGCCGCTGTGGTCGAAGTCACCGCTGGCAATCGAAACTGGTTCAGCGTCAGTCGTGAGCATGGATGCCGGCTGAAAAGTTCCATTGCCATTTCCCCTTCCAATCGCCACCGTGTTGCTCGCAGAATTGCTCACCGCAAAATCCCAATTGGTGTTACAGCTGAAGTGTGCGAGCACGATAGACTGTGAACCGGGATCGGCTGGATAATTCCGGGCGGAGGCCAAGGTTCCATCGCCGTTGCCAAACAGCACCGTAAGCCCACCCGGGGTGTCGCTGCGATTAGCAACGACCACATCCAGTTTGCCGTCGGCGTTAAGGTCAGCTACAGTGGCGAAATCCCCACGCGCGTTGCAGACATAAAAAGATGCTGGCTGAAATGTCCCATCCCCGTTACCCAGCAAAATCGCGACGTTGACCCCCGCCCCGTCGGCGACGATAAGGTCGGATTTCTTGTCGCCGTTCATGTCGCCGACCGAAACATATTGCGGGACTGCCCCGGCAATGATCGTCGAGATAGAACTGAAGGTTCCATCCCCTTTGCCGAGCAAAATACTAAGAGTTGCGCTGCCGGCGTTGACCACCGCGACGTCGATGTGGCCGTCTCCGTTGAAATCTGCCGTGGCTACTGACAGAGGAAGCTTTCCCGTCGCGACAATTGACTTGGTCGTGAACGCGCCGTGCCCGTTGCCGAGCAATACACTCACTGTGCCGTCCCCACCATTGGTAACGATCAAGTCAGGATACCCATCCCCATTCATGTCGGCCACAGCGATTGCAGTTGGGGTATTGCCCACGCCGTAGCTTACTGCCGCGCCAAAGGTCACCCCGTTTCCGAGAAAAACGCTGACAGAGTTACTCACGGCGTTGATTACGGCTACATCCACCTCGCCGGCTTTGCCTGTAAAGTTGGCCGTCACAATACCTACGGGATCGACACCTGCTGCGCAAGTGGGATGAGTGCCGCACTTGATTGCCACAAATGAGCCGTCTCCACCTCCCTGTAGCAGCGCAATATCGTTAGAGGCCGCGTCGGCGACAATCAGATCAAGCTTGCCATCTGCATTGAAATCGACCGTTACAACTCCTGTGGGTGTCTTCGCCGAGTTAGGCAGAGCATAATTTACGGGCGGTAAATATCCATTCGTGCAATTCGCAGTGCCAACGACGCAGCCGAGCAGGATACCGATAGTTGTGCTTTGACTGATGACCGCCAAGTCCATTAGCCCGTCCCCATTAAAATCTCCGACGGCCACGGCTCGAGGCCGGTTGCCTACGGTGAATGTTGGGGGAACGACAAATCCGACGAAACCAGTTCCAGTTAGCGACGCTGGGAATGCAAGCGCCAGAACGAAAGCGAGAATGACGATGTTGGTAGTAGTGACTCGAACCAAGCTCATAGCTTCTCCACCGTGGGTCATCGGCTTCCGCCGTGCAAACGTAACAAGCTGCGGATTAAAAGTCATCCCGCAAAAACACTAAGTCTGGGTCTGGGGCATCAAAGTTGAGGGGGGATTCTGCGAAATCAGAAACGGCGGAGAACGCGTTCACAACGTCACGTTCTTACCATTAAAACTGTCAGCCATTATGACTCAGGTTCAGGCATTGTCAAATGATTTCATTTCCCAAGACTGCCGCAGATGCCTTGAGTGACGCCGCTTTTCGGGCATGCAGAACAAATGCGGCTACTACATATACGGAGTTCGCGGCGATCATGCTCCAAATCACGCCTTTTAGCCCAAAGAAACGAGTCGCAGGAATTCCAAAGACTAAAGCTACGCCACTGGCGATAATATTGGCGACGAAGAGCGAGTCGGCGGCATCCATGGCGCGCAACATAATGGCGGGCCCAAGGCTGGCGCTCCAGATTGTGGTCTCCAGCGCAAATAGTGGGATCAAATAAATCGATTCAGCGTACTTGCCGGCATACAGAAAATGAAACAACGGATATTTCAGTGGGAGGATTATGGCCCAATACGCCACCGATCCCGCCACAAACAACGCCGCCAGCCGCCCGGTTAGGGAAGACGCGGCCGACCTGCCACCTTCATGCTGCACTCGGGCCGCATAAGGTAGAAATAGCAAACCTAAGGCGGCATAGGTTTGAAGAACTGGAGCCGCAAGATTACTCAAGGCCCTGAGTTCCCCGGCAGCAGCCATTCCGGAGAAGCTGCTGACCAGCGGCACATAGACGTAGTTGGGAATCCAGCCCACTACGCATGTGCCGAGGGCCCACCGCCCATACTTCCAATGCTTTGCCCAGGTCTCTCGCAGAGTGGGATCCCAGGTCGCGGGCCCGAGTAACCGGTTTAATTGGACAACCATGACAATGCCACTGATCAAGGCTCCGAACCCCATCAGCAAGAATGCGGTGAAGGACGAAAGCCAACCCAGCGAAAAGAAAAGAAAAACTCCACCAATAACCAGAACGCAATAGAAAATGGATGCGAACGCAGCGCGCCCAGGCGCCAACTCCAAATAGAAACTGCGACGCCCTAAACTATGAATCAAAAGAAAAGGAGTCGCCAGCGTCATACCAGCCAGAGCGATCGACAACAAAGGAGAGTGTCCAGCGACCCGCGCGATTACAGCGGCGCCCGCCAGCAGCAGGCACATCACAAGACTTAGCGCCCAGTGGATCCACAGGGTAACTTTCAGATAGCCGCGGGTGTTGCCGCGAAAGGTAGTACCAGAAAACACCGACAAGGGCTCCAGAAGAAGCGCCTGGTAAAGGAAGCCCACCAGCACAAAAATGCTGAAAGCCAGGGCGTAGGCACCATATTCAGTCGGCGCCAACCACCTGGCCAGCATAACCCCGAGAATAAAATTCGAGCCGGAAATCAGCCCGTAATCGACAATGGCAAGGCCGCCGCGAGTTAGCCACGTGAGAACCCTGCCGAAGACGGCGCCCCGGCTTATGACCGGCGTTTTTTGGTCTTCCGCGCTACTCTCTTCCGCCAAAGCCGTGACACCCCGATTATCTTTGTGACCCGACAATCCAACACCCCCATTAGCTTTACCCTTCCGCATTGGAGACTCCTGCGAAGCATCACAGTTGTGCTCCATTTTTATTGCGGACATCCACTCGTAACACCTGACGCTCCCGGGACGACTCCGTTGGAAGAAAACTCTCGGAGGATCTGGTAACGGAGCCGCAACTGCAACCTGAGGGGAATACCCAGTTTAGCAGCTTCCGGGAAGCGTTAGAACCGCTGGGGGCTGAACCGCCCACTCCACCCTTGGTTCGGCTCAATTACGCACCGCTTTTCCCACTCTAAGGTGCCATTGTACAAACGGCTCCTGCCGTTTATAAATGACATGACCTGCCTGCACTAACGCAAGGCTCCAGTCGCTCGCACGAGATCACACTGCAACGAGTCTCGATCGAAAGCACTTTCAGAGTGAATCCTAGGAGGGCCGATGGGGAATCGTACCGAAGTCTCCTACCCGGATCCTCTCAAGCGTGAGATGAAAAAAACTTCTTCCAACACAAGATTTATCGTTGCCTACATCCTGCTGGTCGGGCTTCCCCTGCTCGGACTGGCTGGGGTTTTGAAGGCAGGCCGAGGTCTAAGTGCGCCGCTCGCAGTTGATGGTGTCTGGAAACTCGATGCTGTAACAGCTCAACAGGAAACTCAGACCTGCAGTCAGCAGCTCGCCGCTATGGATTCTCTACTTACGATTTCGCAATCTGGCCGCGAGCTTGTATTGACTTTGAACAAACAGGCAGCAGCTACCGCCGCAGGCATGATCGAAGGCGCCGATCTGAGCGCAACATTTCAGCTGCCTAAGTCTTCGCCAGAGGGTTGCGGAGATAGCCTGGTTCTGAACGCAAGTATTGATTCCAAAGCGGTACCGAAACTCATGAGCGGCACGATTTCATTCAGAGAATGCGCATCCTGTACCACGGAAAGATTCCACGCCGGCTTGCAGTCCCGCGCCGGAAACAGTGAGGCGCACTGATGCCGAATCTTTTTACTCTCGTTCTTCAGATCGCGCTGATCCTTTTCGTGTGCCGAATAACGGGCAGCCTTTTCCGCCTGATCCATCAACCCCGCGTTGTAGGAGAGATGTTTGCTGGGGTCTTGCTGGGCCCTTCATTGTTAGGCTGGATTGCCCCTGTGCTGTCCGCCTACCTGTTTCCAGCATCGAGCCTGGGATACCTAAGCGCGTTGAGCCAGGTCGGCGTCATCATCTTCATGTTCCTGGTAGGTCTGAGCATCAATCCCAGCGAATTAAAAAGCCAGGGCCATGCTGCGATACTGACCAGCCACGTCAGCATTACTGCGCCCTTCGTGGCGGCATCATTTCTCGCTTTGTATTTATATCCGCGGCTGTCGAACGACAGCGTCGCATTCAGCAGCTTTGCGCTATTCATGGGCGCGGCCATGAGTATTACTGCTTTCCCGGTTCTGGCCAGGATACTGACCGAACGCAACGCGCTGGGAAGCCGTCTGGGGACGCTTGCCATCGCCTGCGCAGCGGTGGATGACATCACCGGTTGGTGCATTCTGGCCTACATCGTAGCCTTGATTCGCGCCGCTAAGAGCTCCGCGCCGCTGTGGATGACCATGGGCGGAATCATCGCCTTCGCTGTCATCATGATCTATGGAGTCCGTCATCTGTTGAAACGGTTCGAAACGGTTTATCACGAAAGAGGTTCGCTTAGCGAAAACCTGATGGCCTTCATGCTGTTGTTGGTACTGGCGTCAGCCCTCTGCACCGAAGCGCTCGGAATCCATCTTTTGTTTGGTGCGTTCCTGGTGGGCGCGATCATGCCCAAAGAATCCAGGTTTGTACGCTATGTTCTCGATCGCTTCGAGACAGTTACTGTCACGATGTTGTTGCCACTCTTTTTCGCGTTCACGGGGCTGCGCACAAACATCGGTCTGCTGAAAGGTCCGAATATGTGGATGTACTGCGGACTCATTATCCTTTGCGCCACGGTTGGGAAACTGGGAGGCTCGATGCTGGCTTCGTGGCTTGCGGGAATGCAATGGCGCGAAGCAGCCGGACTCGGGATTTTAATGAATACGCGCGGCCTGATGGAATTGGTTATTCTTAATATCGGCCTTGATGTGAAGGTAATCTCTCCGGCACTGTTTTCGATGATGGTCGTTATGGCGTTGGTGACGACGTTTATGACGGCTCCGCTGCTGGAAGTGATCTGTCCCATGCGTGAACCGGCAACTGGAGTTGAGGTTCCTCAGTTTAGCTTCGGGCCTGGCGTCACACTTAAGGCCAAGCGCCCCAGAGGCAGGCTGGCCTAGGAAGCATTGCCGCACTCTGGCATTTCTGTCTCGCTGAAATGTCGGCGGAGCACTAAATCTCTGAGCTACGCTCCTCTGATTGCTTTCCGGTAGATTTCCATCAGCAAGGGATAATTCTTTTCCGCTGTATATTTCGTTTCGTACTCTGTCCGCGCTCCCACTCCCATGGCGCGCATTTCATCACGATGAGTCCAGGCCCATTCAACTTTGCGCGCCAGGTCTTCCGAGTCTCCCGCGGAAAAGTGAAGCCCGGTACGCCCATCGCTTACGATCTCCTGCATTGCTCCCATGCGGCTGGCAAGGACCGGAGTTGCGCAGGCAAACGCCTCCGCGATGGTGACGGGGAAGTTTTCGTACCACTCGCTTGAAAAAACCAGGAATCGAGCGTTATTAATAGCTGCTATGGTTTGCTCACGCGGCACCTGGCCTAGAAAGCGGATATGGGTGAGGCCATCGTGGACAGCCTGCGCTTGAAGTTGAGTCTGCTCGGGGCCCCCGCCGAGTACTAACAATGGGACTGGGAATTGAAGTTGCTTCCAGGCCGCCAACACCGTGCTGACGCGTTTCTCTGGAGACAGCCTTCCGACAAAAAGCGCATAGTCTCCATCCCCGGTTCGCGCGGCGGGATCAGGATGGACGAAGTTCGGCTTCACCATGATCTTCTCCGCCGGCAGCCCACCTTCTATGAGTTTTTGCCGCGAGAATTCAGTCAACGCCACAAAACACGCGATTTCATTTTGCCAGGTGCCCCGAAGGCGGTGCGTAGCAAGCATTAGAGCCACCACCGCTGTCGCGGATCGCGAATCGTGATAGCAGGCATGCTGCACGCCCCGTAACAAAGAACCTGTAACGCAGTCCTCACAGATTTTGCCATCGCGGAACAAGGTAGCCGACGGACAAAGCAGCCGGTAGTTGTGCAGCGTCTGCACAACCGGTACTCCCGCTTCCCGGCAGGCGGAGTAGATCGACGGCGAGATCATGACGAAAGTATTGTGCACATGAACCACTTCGGGTTTTTCGCTTTGAAGCAATTGCAGAAATTCCCGCTTTGTATCTGAAGCCCACACCGTCCTTTTGGCTAGAACGATCTTACGCAGTCCCCGATACTCATTTACATCCCAGTTGCTTCGGCGATACAAAACTGTGTCGTGTCCCGCATTTTTAAGCATCTGATGCTCTTGATCGAAAACGACGTCTTCACCTCCGGGTTGTTGGTAACCGTTATGAACGAGAAGTACTTTCACAGAACGCCATTTCCCTTCTTCTTACAAAAGTAATAAGGTTCCAACAATTTCGATGTGAATGGTATCGCTGCAACAGTGTACTCGCCGAAATTGTGAAAACGGGGGGAATCTAGATCGCCGCGGGTCTCAAGACTGAGAGACGGCTTCCTTCAGGAATTCGCTGCTCACTGTGCGGGGCTTGCTGGTGAGACGGTGGCCGAAATTGACCATAGGTTTCTCGATCAAGTAATAGCTCAAGGATGCGGATGCAAAGATGCAAAGCAGATTCACCGGGAGCTTTTGAAATAACCCAAACCGCGCGGGCGTATCCGGAAATACCAGCCATAATTGTTGCCATACGTAGAGGCTGTAAGAGAGATGTCCGACCCATTTGACAGGCTGCAGGTCAAGCATTTTAGCGACCCAGCTTTCAGAATTCAGCACGGGCCAGATGATGATCAATGCGATCAATGCCGGTTCGTAGGGGGAATAATTGTGCCGGCCGGAAAGCAAATTCGATGCGATGTAGAGCCCGATACCGGCAACCCAAAGCCACCACGTGTAGAAGCGCGAGATCCGCCGTTTGAAGTCGGATCGCTGCAGCAGGATCGCTAGTACGCAACCCCACAGCAGTCCGTCCAGGCGGACGTCGGTACGACCCGGGAACCATAGCGTCGCGTGCACTACATGGTAATGAAGATCTATGTATCTCCAAACCGCCACGGCGACCGCGCCCGCAGCCGGAACAATTGCGCGCCCCCCACTGAGGATCAACAACGTCGGCCAAATCAGATAGAAATGCTCCTCGACCGCGAGCGACCAGAAATGTGCCGTGAACCAGCCACCGCCGGGCCAATCCATCGGCAAGTAGTTGCGGAAAAAGAAAAGGGATCCAAACCATTGTTCGCGGGTCACGGTGAGCACTCCCGCCAGAGTGAGTATTCCTATCACAATCAAGTAGGTCAGGGACGCGGGAATTAGCCGGCACACCCGGCGCACATAAAATTTATCCAAACGGATCTTGCCGTGGCGCTGTTTTTCTTCCAACAGGCGAGTTGTAATTAGAAAACCACTCAGCGCAAAAAACAAGGCGACGCCGGTTGCGCCCAAGCGAAAAAAGTGATCGATCCGGCCGAAATTGATCCCTTCCGTCGAATGGTCCACGAGAACAAGCAGGATTGCGACGCCCCGCCAGCCATCGAGCGCGGGAATATGATTCGATAATTTTGTGTTTGGACGCATGCTCACAAGTTGATCGCGAAGCGAAAACGAACGAATAGGGACAAGGGAATCTGGGGAGGGACTGACGAAATCAGAGTAGATCAATAGGTGGAAGGATAGCAATGGCCGGGTAGTGGGTCAGTTTTGAATTGACCCACCACCAACGGCCTGAAACCGTCACTTTCCCGTCCCGGTCAGGCTCACCGTTTGCGGGCTGGTGCTGTCGCTGTCATTGTCATAAACCGAGAGCGTCGCGGTGCGCGTTCCAGTTGCCTTCGGTTTGAAGGTCACGCTGAGGGTGCAGGTTGCCCCCGCCGCCAGGCTGCTGCCGCAGTTGTTGGATTGAGAGAAATCGGCAAGGTTCGTTCCGCTAAGAGTCACTTTATTCACTGTCAGCGGCCCGGTTCCCCGGTTGTTCAGTGTCACTGAATTGGTCGTTGTGGTGCCTACGGTGTGTGACCAAAAATTCAGCGAAGCGGGAGAGACTGATACGTCGGGCGCGGCTAACCCTGTTCCAGACAGCGCGACAAGTTGCGGGCTTGTCTTGTCGGCATCCTTGATAGTGAGCCATCCTGAGTAAGACGTTATTTGAGTGGGAGAGAACGTAACGCTAATGGTGCAACTTCCGCCGGCACTCACCGAAATGCCGCATGTGTTGGTCTGTGTGAAGCCCGAAGTAGTTGAGAGACCGGACATCAGCAGCGGGAGCTTCCCCGTATTGGTCAGCGTAATGGTCGATGGGGCGCTGGCTGTCCCGTCTGGCTGCGCGGGAAATGTCAGGCTGGCGATTGAGAGTCGTACGGAAGTCTGCGGAACAATCAAGGAAGCCGCAATCGTCCGGGTGATGCTGCCGCTATTCCCGATGATCGTAAACGAATACGTGCCTGCAGGAGTTGTCGGACTCGTGGTTAGTGTCAACGCGGAAGAACTGGAAGTGCTGATCGAGGATGGGGCGAAACTCGCTGTAACCCCGGGAATCGCCGAAATCCCATCTAAACTCAGCTTTACTGTCCCTGTCATTCCGCCCATCGGAACAGTTGTCAGGCTATAAACCGCTTGACCGGAGGGAGACGCCGTTACGGGCGAAATATTATCGGTGAGGAGCCAATAGTCGGACCCTTGCGACTGAACATTGCACTGTGCCGGGCTGGCAACTGAACCCCAGGTGGAATTGGAATCCTGCCCAGTCAGGCTCCGCCAGCCTGACAGACTGGAGTTTGAACCTGAACGCGGCGTAGGAACAGTAAATGCGGTCGGATTGCTAGTTGCCCACCAAGTGTTATCGTTCGAGGTCAAACTGGATGCGAAGACATGCCAATCGGAACCGCCGAGATAGTCGTCCCGGAAAACCGGAATGGCGGATGGCCCAGCCACAATATTTTGCTGAAGAGTGAGACCTGAGTTCAGGAGTTGGTACGACTGACCCGTTTCCCAATCGGTAATGGCAATCCCGCCCAAGACTCCAACCACGCCAATTTGGGCCGTTCCATTTCCGTAAAAGCTATTTCCCGTCACGGTAAATAACGTGGAATCCCGAAAGACCAACCCACCTTGGCTGGCAGTGACTAGTCCATTGCCGCAAAAATAGCTGCCTGTGATTGTCCCCGGACCCTGGCTCTTTTCCATTAAGAATCCCTCGACGTTACCCACGGCTATCAGGGATTTCACCGTGATATTGCTATTGTCCGTATCAAAATGTATTGGGTGTGTCTGATTGAACAGTGCAGTGAAGTTCTCGAAAGTACTGTCATGAGTCAGCAGGAATTTGCCGCCCCCAGTGTCCCAATTGTAATAGGCGCCTTGCGCCCCACGCCAGTTGTTGTAATTGGCGACGTTCGACAGGAAGGAGGCATACTTCACCTGGCTAGTATAGAAACCAGTCTGGCCGTTATGGTTCGCAACGGAGGAACTCACGGTGAAATTCTGAGCGCCGTTGAACTCGAGACCGACTGCATTGTTCCAGAGGAAGGTGTCCGTATCGACCAGGAAATTAGTCGCGCCACCGATAACGCTGACTGCGCCGCTACCGTGGCATGCATTGGAATATTGAAATGTCAGTCCTCTCAAAACAACATAAGACTGAGCGTAGTCGCTAAACAAAGTAGGGCGGGTCGGCACTTCAACCGTTGCCGTGCTCATATTTGTCCCCACCGGTGGCCAAACATAGACGGTTCCATTGGCCTCGTCGGGGAAAAACGTCCCAGGCATCATTGCGCTCAACGAAAGCACCTCGGTCAGAG
Organism: Acidobacteriota bacterium; assembly: GCA_013289765.1. Taxonomy (GTDB): domain Bacteria; phylum Acidobacteriota; class Terriglobia; order Terriglobales; family Acidobacteriaceae; genus Sulfotelmatobacter. The sequence goes on along the minus strand of JABCZI010000006.1, from coordinate 167,560 downwards.
GCGTTCCGTTCACAATAACCATTTCCTGCCGCAACACAATGTTCGGCGGAGTCGGCTGAATTCCGGTGCCGGGGCAGACTCCCCAGTGATAAGGCCAGGATTGGGTATAGATTTCGGAGTTGCCGCTATAAGGTGTCCACCCGGTCCACAGGTCGGCTCCCGATATTACGACTGTGCCATTGGTAGCTGCCTGGAAGGTAATCGGCAGGTTTGTGCTGTTTCGGTTGGTTCCAATCGAAACCGCTTCGCGATAGGTACCCGGGTTGATGATGACTCGGCTGCCAATGCCACTATCGTTGTTGCTCAATGCCTTGGTGGCGGCAGCGCTGATGGTCTTCAGGGGCTGGCTTTGAGTTCCAGGATTACTATCGGAACCGGTATTCCCGTTAACATAGATCATGACGGTTTCCAGATTCTCATTCACGGTCGCTTGAGCACCGCACGGGGAAGGTCGCAAAACCAACAGGGCGGACAGGCACACTAGAAAAATAAAGTTTTTGGGGGACACGATATTCTCCGCCTGGAAGCCCCACTAGCAGAAACGTGCTGGAGCGTAACGGTATGCGCCCCTCAATCACTCTCTGCACTTGGCTGGTGTGACTTCCAGAATCAATCTGTAAACGGATCGTATCGAGCTTTTGTGATAGCAGAAAGGTCTCACTAGTTCATGACTAGGAGGTCAATGGCTGTTCCCACATTCGTACAGTAGCGCAGCGAACAACCGGAAATTGCCGCGTAAAGTTTGAAGATTATACTTAAAGTGTGTTATGAAAAAACGCAATGAACACAAAGAATGTTGTGAGAATTATGCGATTTCGGGCCCGTCCGCCGTTGGCAGGTGTAGCGCTAACGAAGTAAATACCGCCGCGGTTTCTCATGAAAATGTTCTTATATCGGAGGTTGCAACTATTTTCGATTTCCTGGGTTCCTTTTTTGGGAACGTCGAAAGGTTCCTCATAACAGCGACGCACGCATCCCCCCTGGCTTCCGATCGAGAGAATGGTAAGGAGCAAAAAATGACAGCAGAAGCAGAAGTTGTGGGCCTCGGCCAGCGGGTCGAGTACCACAGCAGCGGCCACAGCCGGCGGAGCAGAGTCATTCAAGTCGTCCCTGGGGTTGCCCTCGTGCTTTTGCTTGTTGGTATATTGACCGCCTGCGGCGGGGGATCATCGCCGAAAACAGCTCAAACCACGCCTCCGCCACCGCCCGGTCCTGCGGCCATTCCCGCAACATTTTTTTCCATAAGCGACACCGGGAATTTCACTGCGCCGGGCGTAACGTATGGAACTCTGGGACATCCGGTTCGGGGGGGCTGGGAAACCATCGAGCCCACCAAGGGGACCTTTGATTTTTCCTTCTTCGATGGCTATGTAAAGATGGCCCCCCAGGATTCGGATGGGTCGAACACTGCGCTTGTAATCCTGACCTTGAGCAAGACGCCGCCCTGGGCGTTGTCGCTTACCGAGCAAGCCAGTTGCGCACCAAGCGGAGGAACCACCACGGTCGGCTGCACCCTTCCGCCGGACAATATTCAAGACTGGAAGGATTTCGTCACGGCGCTGGTCCAGCACTATAACGGAACCACCGCGCCACACATTAAATATTACGAGATATGGAACGAAGCGGATAGCGGGGTCTATTGGACGGGCACGGTCGCACAACTCGAAGCCCTAGCTGCGGCGGCCTATCCGATCATCAAGCAGGACAGCCATTCGCTGGTTATCACGCCGTCGATGGTAGGCAGTCCCGGCCCAAATTTCCTGGCGCAATTTCTTCAAGCCGGGGGAAATCAGTATGCGGATATTGCGTCCTACCACGGCTACATCGCACCGATGACTTACGCGCTCCCCTACCCGCTGCCTACGGAGAATTGCGCGACTACTCCCTGCGGAGGTCCCATTACCGACCAAATGACTGCCTACCGCCAAGCGCTCGACGGCAACGGTATGCAGGGCAAGCCCCTATTCAATACCGAAGGCGGCTTCTACAACTCTACAATTACCGACCCGGACACCGCCTCAGCCTGGCTCGCACAATACTACGTGCTACAGGCGGGCGAGTTTACCAATCTCAACGTGCAGCTTGTAACCTGGTGGTTGTGGGGAGGGCCGCCGGTTCCCGGATCGCCCGATAATGGCCCGGCTCTCAGCCCGGTGGGTGTCGCCTACAACCAGGTTGACAACTGGCTGGTCGGCGCCACATTTTCGGCGCCGTGCTCCAATGCCGGCTCAATCTGGACTTGCAATATCACTCGCTCCGGAGGATATCAGGCTGAGATCATTTGGGATGCGTCGCAGACGTGCGCTGCAGGAGTCTGCACAACCCTCAACCAGTCGGTCGCCAGCACCTATACGCAGTATCGCGATCTCGCGGGTGGTACTCATACACCCATCAGCGGCCAGGTTGCGGTCGGACTAAAACCAATTATTCTGGAAAATTAGCACGGGGCCAGATCTGCGCTGTGGAGAAGTCCACCCAAGATTACCGGTGGACCACCGCTAAACCGCTCAAGACCTAAGACCCGCACACGATGCGAGTGCATTATGTTTGCGAAAAGTTTGCTACTCGGCCGCGGTTGGCCGAGTAGCAAAGAAGTGGCCTTAGTGAGTGAGAACCGTAATCGCGCTGGTTTGTGAATCCGCGACAGCGATATCCAGCTGGCCGTTTTGATTGAAGTCCGCCAGCACCACTGACTGCGGCCCAAGGTTCGTGGCAAAGTCCTGATGGCTCTGGAAAACTCCGCTACCCGAACCCAATAATACCGACACGGAGTTCGAGCTGCCGTTGGCGGTGACCAAGTCCAGGATGCCGTCCCCATTAATGTCGCCGATGGCTACCGAATTCGGAGCCGAGCCGGTCGAATTCACAGTACCAATTGCGAATCCGTCGTTGCCGGTTCCCGAGTAGATAGTGACTGTGCTGGCGGCACTGCTGACGACCGCGAGGTCGATTTTGCCGTCGCCGTTGAAGTCGGCAGTCCCAATCCAACTCGGGGCACTGCTCAGGGTAAGACTGGCAGCCTTTCCAAAAGTTCCATCCCCGACGCCTGGCAAGATTGATATGGTGGTGCCTTTACTGTTGGCAATGGCGATGTCTGGAATCCCGTCCTGATTAAAGTCTCCAACGGCGACTCCGGTTGGACCGTTGAGCGTAACCGCAGGAGTGGAAGTCGGCCAGAAGGTTCCATCGCCCTTGCCAAGGAACACGGAGATCGTGTTAACCATGTAATTGGCCACGACGAGATCGGAAAACCCGTCTCGATTGAAATCACTGACCGCAATCGAAACTGGATTCACCGTGTTCACCAAGGTTGGGACTGCTGTGAAGTTGCCGGTGCCATCGCCCAGGAAAATGGTAATGGTGCTATCCGGACTATTGCCCACCGCGAGATCGAGTTTTCCATCATGGTTAAAGTCGCCTGCCGCGAGAGCGGAAGGATGGTTACCCGCAGTGAGCGTAACTCCGGCAGTAAATGTTCCGTCACCATTTCCCAGCAGAATTGAAATCATGTTAGTACTCTGGTCAGCGACGGCCAGGTCGATGTGTCCGTCCCCATTGAAATCGCCGGACACCACTGCGACCGGGGATCCAGCCGTCGACACATCCTGACTCGCCAAGGAAAGAGCTGTCACGGTACTCACCGGCAACAGCACCGTATTCGAGACGCCGCCTCCGGGAGCGGGATTCGAAACGGTGATGGCTGCCGTCGTAGCCTTGGCAATATCGGTTCCAGGCACAGTCGCCATTAGCGTTCTGTTGCTGTTGAATTTTGTAACCAGCGCCGTACCGTTCCAGTGCACCACCGAGCCTGTGACAAAACCGTAGCCTCTTAAATTGAGGGTGAAGGCCTTTCCGCCGGGCGCCACCGCAATCGGCTGAAGAGGTTGAGTGATGGAGGGCACTGGGTTATTGGCAGCAGGAATCCCGGTTCCTCGCAAATTCACAATGAGTGGGCTGTCGGGAGATCCAAAGCGGACCATCACCATGGGATAAGTGGTTAGGCCCAAATGAAGCGGGGCGAACGAGACTTGAATAATGCAACTGCCCGCGGGCGCTAGCGTGGCGCCACAATTGTTGGTCTGGGTGAATTCGGAGAAATCCTGCACTCCGACGATGGTTACGCCGTTCATGGAGACCGTGCCGGAACTTGGATTACTAATTGTAATTTCTTGCGAAGCGCTGGTTGAACCCAGGGACTCATTGCCGAAGTTAAGACTGGTGGTGGAAGTCGTAAGCGTGCTCCCCACGCCCGTAAGAGTTACCACCTGTGGGCTAGCCGCATCGCTGTCGGTAATCGTCAGGCTGCCGAATATAGTGCCCGCAGAGTTTGGAGTAAACGTCACGTTCACCTGGCACGTCTGACCCGCCGGTATCGAGCCGATACAATTGTTCGTTTGCGAAAAGGGAGCGGTCGCGGCCACGCTGGAAATGCTCAGCGCCCCCGTACTTGAGTTGGTTACGACGATCGACTGCGGTGCGCCCGTTGTGAGCACAACCTGATGGCCAAATGTAAGACCTGATGTGGAAAGACCCATGTTAGTGCCGATGCCGGAAAGATTTACAGTCTGTGTGCCGGCACCTACGGCCGTGGTAGTGATGGTCATCGTGCCGCTTCGCACGCCGGTCGCGGTAGGAGTGAAAGTGACAGCGATCTGGCAGTAACCGCCAGCATTACCGCTATTGCTGGTGCCCACGCATGTGTTGGTCTGGCTGAAATCGCCGGTCGTAACAATGCTTGTGTCCTTAATTCCTTTGTTTGAGACGTTGATGAATGTTACGGAATAAGGCTTGCTTGAAGTACCGACTTGCTGAGGCTTAAAGCTCTGCGAGCTCGTAACATAGGGGCACGAGCGCGCTTTCAGCGGCATCGGCGCGATGGGCGTTTGAGAGAAATTAAAGCTGTCGGACAAATCATTGGCGGTAAGATCGCGGCCGTTGAGCGAGGGCAGCCCAAAGCGTTCTTCAATGAACCTCAGGACAGATGAGGCTTCATATTGGGTGTGGGAAATGTATCCCGCTCTCGCATAGGGAGAAATAATAAGCAGCGGAACGCGCGGTCCCAGTCCAAAGATATCTTCCTTCGGTGGCGCGAGGTGGTCGTAGAAACCGCCTGAGTCGTCCCACGCGATGAAGATCGCCGTTGAAGCCCAGCTCGGTCCATTCATGATGGCGTTGATCTGTTGTACGGTCCAGTTTTCACCAAAGCACGAACTGAAGATTGGGTGTTCCGAAGCATTATTGGTAACCAGCCAGCTCACGGCAGGCAAGTTTCCTGCGGCTGCATCCGTAGCAAACTGGGTATCGGGGGCGTAATGTTGACTCCACTCCGAAGAATTATTATGGATATGGTTGATGGCATTGTAGGCATTGAAAATTGTGTTGGAAGGAGCATACGTCTTCCAATTGACGCCGGCCTCGCTCAAAGTGTCGCCGAGGGTCTTGAAGTCGAAACACGGATATTGGCTGGTTACATCGCCATCATCATCCATCACTTCTGCAGTCGACATTTGGTCAGCCTGGCATCCCACTTCACCCTTGCCGAAGTTGCTGGGCAAGTGCGCCTGGCTGATTACTCCGCCGGACGTCGCCGCAATCGTATAAAGATGATTGGGAAAGCTGGTGGCGGTGATTGACGAGAACATGTGGTCCGCCAGGGTAAAATTGCGCGCGTAGGTAAAGTAGTTCGGGATGTCGGCTTCGGTAAGCTGCGCAATGCAGGTTAGCCCGCCGTTTCCCAAGCAAGTGGGGTCCGCGTCATAGCGATCCATCTTGCCGTAATCCATGTCGGCGATCGTACAGATCCAGTCATGGCAATAGTCAGCGGGGACGGCATCCGGCAGATGTCCAATGGGTATGACTTGGCCGGTAGATAGAGTCGCGGTTGTGGCCCCATCGGCTCCGGGAAAGGTTCCGAAATAACTGTCAAAGCTGCGATTTTCCTTAACCAGGAACACAATATGTTGGATCTGAGCGATCCCCGCAGGGGCTTGAGCCGTAGCAGCGCTCGCGGGCCCTTGGGCCGGGGCTTCCACATCTTGTCCGAAAGCCTGACCAGCCAGGAGGCAGAGACAGAGGCAAAGACCGAAACTTAAGCCGATCAGTCCATGTCGTATGCCCGAACATTTCGTTGTGCTTCGCAGTGATGACAGTGATGACATTGTGAATCTCCTAATCGTTGTTGCTGGATCGTTGCCGCTGGGACGTTGCTGCTGGGTCAAGGTTCCGCTTTCAAACTCAGCCGCGCTTGTAACGGACTTCGCTCGTTGAGTGATGACAAGGGGATGCAACCGAGAAATGACTGGGGCTAAAGTCCTGTGCCTTTTAGGATCACCGATTGCGGACTCGAGAAATCGCTATCTGTGATGGTAAGAGCACCCGTTCTGCTTCCGGTTGCGGTGGGCGTAAAAGTGACGCTGATGGCGCAACTCGCGCCTGGTGCGATGCTGGGCCCGCAGGAGTTCGCCTGGGTAAAGTCTCCGCTTGCCGTAATGCTTCCGAGAACCAGCGCTGCAGTTGAATGGTTCGTAACTTTCATCGTAACTGTCGTTGCTGGACTCGAGGTGCCGACTTTCTGGCCCGGGAAAGTTAAACTCCCAGGCGAGAAGGCAACGCTGGTGCCCGGCCCGGCGAGACTGATCATCTGAGGGCTGGCAGGATCGTTAGTTAAAAAGTAGATGGCACCCAATCGCTGTCCGGTCGCCGTAGGGTTGAAAGTGACACTCACGGTGCAACTTGCTTTGGCAGCGACACTTGTTCCGCAGGTGTTGGTCTGAGTAAAATCGCCGACGGCCATGACCTGCGAGACGCTCAAAGGGATCGTGCGGATGTTGGTCAGGGTTATCGTCGAGACCGGTGACGCGGTACCAAGCAATTGATTCTTAGGATAAGTTAGTTTGGACGGGGAGAGGCCGACTCCGCTGCCGGTTCCGCTGAGCGCTACCACCTGAGGGCTAGTGGAATCGGAATCGGTAACGGTCAGCGTACCCGGTCTTGATCCTGCCCCGGTGGGTGCAAAGGTAACGTTGATGGTGCAACCCTGCCCTGGGTTCACGGTGGCGGGACAGTTATTAGTCTGAGTGTATTCCTTACTGGTGGCAATACTGGAAATGCTCAGCGCCGTCGTGCGGTTATTGAGCAAAGGAACCTGAAACGCCGGGCCTGGAGTGCCTACCGTAGCGTAACCTAAATTCGTGCTGGAAGAGACCAGCGGACAACTGCGCGGCTGCAATATCAGGGGCGCCAAAGGCGTCTGAGTGAAATCGAAACTGTCGGTCGTATCGTTCGCGTTCGCGTCCCGGGTGGTCAGCGGCAGCAACGAAAACCGCTCCTCGATGAACTTCAATACGGAGGAAAATTCGTATTGCGTATGCGAAATATAGCCCGGCTTGGCATAGGGCGAAATAATCAATAACGGAACGCGCGGCCCGAGTCCAAATGCGTCCAGGCCCGGCGGCGGCACATGGTCATAAAATCCACCGTAATCATCCCAGGTCAGAAAAACCGCAGTTGTGCTCCAGTCCGGCCCCTGCATCAATGCGTTCAATTGTTGTACGGTCCAATTTTCCCCGCGACAAACGCTGCCCGGAGGGTGCTCGGAATCCGATCCTGAAATCAGCCAGGACACGGCGGGTAATTGTCCCTTTTGGGCATCCGTCACAAATTGACCTTCCGGTACTACATTGGTCGTCCAGAGCGACGTATTACGAACCTGAGAGATGGCGTCAAACGATGACCAAATGTAGCCGTTCTGCCCTTTCGAAGGAGCGTACGATTTCCAGGTGATTCCCGCATTCTGCAAGCTATCGGCCAAGGTTTGAAAACTGAAGCAGGGAAAAACATCTTCCACCACGCCATCGTCTTCCACTTCTTCCACGGTGGTCGAAGGTGGGGCATCGCAACCCCAAGTCCCGTGGACACGGGGAACGTTAATGATTCCGCCCGCTTGTGCTGCAACTGTGTAGAGGTGGTTCGGCAAGCTCGGGCCTTCGAGCGACGAAAACATTTGGTCGGCCAGGGTGAAGTATTGAGCGTAGGAAAAATAGTTCGGGATATCCTGTTGGGTTACCTGAGTATAGGCCAGCATATCGCCATTAATATTGCCGTTGTATTGCAGGTCGAAACCGTCCATCTTGCCGCCATCGACTCCGGCATGAGCGTCGACAAAGTCATGACCAGGATCTCGCGACAACTGGTCAGGCGTGTGGCCGAGGGGGATCATCTGTCCCGTAGAAATCTGCCCTTGCGTTACCCCTTGCGCGCCGGGAAAGGTGCCAAAGTATTGGTCGAATGAACGGTTCTCTTTCACAATAAAAACGATGTGCTGAATCTTCGTGATATCGGGCGGTGGAGCGGACTGGGCCCACAAGACTCCCTGGCGAACTCGACCGGGACCTGCGGGTTGGTTCAATAGATTGCTGATTTCATTGTTGAACAAGAGTAACGCAATCAGGACGACGATTTTTTCCGTTCGGCAACGACTTCGAAGCACCATGCTGCCACCCTTCCAAAATTAGTTTGCTGTTCCGCGAACTTCCGTATCGCTTTCAGCGACGGAATAAACGGGATAGACTAATGCCCGCCATGAAAAAGACTTTCTTTAAGACAATCGCCGCTGTGAGCTGCTGCTTATTGTTGTGCGGTGCGAACGCCGGGAAAGCTAAGCAATCCGGAGCAACCTCACATCCGCCCGCAAAGCAAAGTGCGGCGGTGATTCCGGAGAGCCTGTTTGGCATGAGTGTGCTCGATGCCGAGGACTATCCTGCGGTCAAGGTCGGCACTCTCGGTCATCCTCCACTTACATGGTCCCGGCTGGAAACGGCAAAGGGCGTCTTCGCCTGGCAAGTATCGGATCGCGCCGTCGACTTAGCCCGAGCTCATGGCCTGGTGGATTCCGACGGAGTTGCCAACATGGTGTTCACTCTTGCCGGCACGCCCTCTTGGGCGGTTACAGACCAGCGCCGTTGCAAACAAAGCTTCCGCCTGGTTCACTGCTCCAGCGCCCCCGATCATATTGAGGACTGGAGAGAATTCATCACCGCTCTTGTCCATCACTACAATGGCAAGACTGCGCCTCATATCAAGTATTACGAACTCTGGAACGAAGCCACCGCGCCCACCTTCTGGACCGGCAGCCCAGAAGATATGGTCAGACTCGCAGCGGTTGCCTATCCCATTATTCACAGCGATCCGTACTCTCTTTTGCTGACGCCCTCCGCCGTGGGGCCTTCGACGACGCCAGAGAGTCGCGCCCTCGCATGGATGGCTTCATATCTCCAAGCGGGAGGATCAAAGTATGCCGATGGCGGCACCTTTCACGGTTATCTTGCTATGAATAAAGTCACGCCGTATCCGATGCCGGAGCAAGACGAGACGGCCGGTTGTGGTTCGACCCCGCCCAATATCTGTGCCGGTTCCATCCTTACTCTGGTCCGCAACTACCGCCGTGTATTTGACGAAAATGGTCTCGCGGGAAAGCCCATGTTCAACAGTGAGGGAAGCTGGGGACTCGACACCATCCCCGATCCTGATATGCAAATCGCTTGGCTGGCGCGCTACTATCTCCTGCAGGCTGGCCTGGCCGCCGAGAATAATCTGCAACTCATTTCCTGGTGGGCCTGGGGACGTCCCCGCGGCGAGAGGCATCCTTGGGGAAGCATCGAAACCGCAACGGGAAATCCGACGGCGGCGGGATTGGCCTATAACCAACTCCACGACTGGATTGTTGGTGCAACCATCAGCCCGTGTTCGCTGAAGGGTTCTGTCTGGACCTGTACCCTATCGCGTCCAGGAGGTTATGAAGCGCAGGCCGTCTGGGAAATCTCTCGCGATTGCAACAATGGCACGTGCAGTACCGTTCCTTATTCCTACTCTTCAGATCGACGGTTCACTCACTACAAAAACCTATCCGGCGAAAAGATAAGAATAAAGATTGGCGACCCGACAATTCCCATCGGCGCGAAACCGATTCTCCTGGAGAATCGATGATTGGCTAGTTTCTGGCTGAAACCGTGCGCTTCATCCGAATCTCCGGGCCAACCGAGGCTTCTTTTCGGAAGTGAAATATCTGTTACTTCCCCGATTCACTGAAGACGACAGAAGTTAGACCAGTCACAGACGCGGTAATGCTTACCGTTCCTGGGGCACGGGGGAGCGTGTAGTTGACGCTGGCTTGGCCGAATGAGTTGGTAGCAACACTGGACGATGAGAAATTCCCACCGGCCCCACCATCCGAAAATCCAACTATGACTCCGGGAACTGGGTTTCCATACTGGTCAGCTACGGAAACAACCAAGGCTCGCGGAAGCATACTCCCAGCGGAGCCCGACTGATTGTTACCGGAAACGATGACGAGCGATGTTGGATTTCCTGCAGTAACCATCTCAGAAGTATTGATGGGCGAGAGTCCGGGCACCGAGATCGTAATCTTCACTCGACCCGACTTCGTTGGGGTCGTGTAGCTGGTCCCGGCCTTCCCCAGATTGCTCGTGTTTACGGAACTAGCGCTCCAACTCCCCCCCGCTCCGTTGTCACTGAAGCTCACGGTGATACCGGGCACGGGATTCTTGTAGCTATCCAAAACAGTGCAAACCAGGGAATTATGCAGCGCCGTGGCTGGGGGTGCACTCTGGTTTCCTCCCGAACATGTCGCGCTCGCGGGAGACCCCGCACTGGCCGTGGCAACAAAGCTCGCTGTGGCGTACCCCGGGGCGGCCCCGGTGATCGTAACCACGGAGGCCTTGGTGGGCAGGGTATAGGTGGTCGTCGCAATGCCGGAACTGTTGGTGATCGCGGTTCCGTTATTGGGGAACATCCCGCCCTTGCCGCCATCGCTGAACTGTACAGTTACACCAGCATAAGGATTTCCGGAATAAGGATCCGAAGCCAGGACCTGAAGGGAGGCCGGCAAGGTTGTACCAACATTGCCGGCCTGGTTGTTCCCCGCTGAAACCGAAAGCGACGGGAGCAACCCATACGCTACCACCTGTTGTTGGGTCCCTACATACACCAGTCCATTAACCACGGTCGGAGTGGTAAAGCGCATTATCGGGCCCAAGTTATCTCGTGTTGCGTTTTGTGAGGAGTCATAGAGCTCTTTGCCGAGGCTGGAGGCATTCCATGCGGCGAGTGCGGCTATCGATGAGTTAAGCCGAATAAGCCAGAGAACACCATTGGTATTTCCGTTGGCAGATATAGTCGCAGAGGCGATCCCGTTCAGCATGCCGGACTGAAAGATCGGCGAAGCAGAGAGTACTCCATTGGTGAGTGAGAAAGCCTCGATCGGGGCGGCGGTTGTGGCAAAGTAAACCATGTTATTCCAGTAAGCTGGGACACCAAAAAAAGCCTGAGGGATCCCATTTGGAATCTCCTGAACGACTTGGTCGGTGGAGTTGAAGCCGCCCATGGAGTCACGGTTGAGCAGGTAGATCGTCCCTGTTTTTCCGACTCCTACCAGAAGGTGCGGAGTCGAAGTTCCGCTTTGGTCAGGCAGCAGGAGCGGACCGCCTGAGCCGAGGTCGAGATCGTTCTGCTCCATGTTTAGTTCATTGTTAGGCGTGAAAAAACCAGTTACTCCCAGTCCACTTGTTCCGAGGGTGAGCTCTACAAACGAGTCGGCGTAGTCAGAGCCGCCGAGGTTCACATCGAAATCCCCGTTTGCGGTCATGAAATAGACATTTCCATTGGTATCGGCGGCGAGACCGGCCCCTCCCTGCCAGATCGACCCTTCAACCGTTGAAAAGGCATAGTCCGGTGTGGTGTTAAACGCTCCAAGTTGTTGCTGCACGTCGCCGGCGTTATAAGCAATCACCCAGCCGTGCGCGAATTTGTCGCATCCATTGGAACCGAAGGCAACGTAAACCGCCCCATTCACCAAGAGCAGCGCGGGCCTCTGCAATTGAACAAAGCCGTTAAAGTTTATGACCCCGCTGGGGCCGGTGCTAGACGCGCTGATCACCGCCGGGCCGTTGAATTTTTCCTGGCCATTCGTGACATCCAGAGCATGCAATCGGAACACATAGTTGCCGCTTTCCAACGTCTTTGCGACCACGTACAGCGTTCCCGTCGAGGAATCGATCACTGGAGTACCCATGATTCCGATCTCGTTGAACTTGGTCACGGCGCCGCATCCCTGGTTGCTGATCGGAACCGTAGTAGCACCAGCAGGCAGCAGACTCAACTGCCAAAGAGGCGCAGAATTGCTGCCTTGGTTGTTATTTGCATCGAAGGCGAAGACGCTGTCATGCTGCGTCACAACGAACACTACGTTGTGGGTGCCCAGGCCAGGGATAGAAACATTCGGGTAGTACAGGGGTTGGGCCACGACGTAGCCATCGACATTCTGCGCAAACAGCTTTCCAAACTGATTCTGATTTACGTTAGCAGGGGTGAGCAACGTTTCATTCGAATTCAAGCCGCTTCGAGTGCTGTCGTTATGGTACGTGTACATCGGAGTTTGACTGTGGGCCGAAATGGAAAGCACCGGGATGCTGATCGAAAGAACTGCCAGACATGCAATCGAGAGGCGGATGCACGCTCTTCGCGGCACTCGAGCGCAACCGCTTAAGCGGTCGAATTGCGGATTCGCATTTTCCATTCTCATGTACTTTTCCTTTCGAAATTCGGCGAACTGACGCGGGAATATCTTCTTATCTCCCGTGCCCAGCGAAAAAGGCCCAAATTGCCGCATCCAGAGAGGTGTGGTAGGTGTGTGCTACGCCCAACTCCCGCAGGAATTCAACTTCGACATTTCCAGACTTGAAATCCAGCGAGTAGAGATTGGGTGTCGGAGTTCCGCTAGAGCACAACGGCGTGGAATTCGCCGACATTCCGTCCTGTGCCAACCAATAATTCACGTCGGCATCCATGGCAGGCGTGGGAACTGCTTCGTTCCACGTAAATAACGTTCCCCCACAGTACTTCACCAGCGGATCGGCGTCGCCATGGTACTCCAGCACTGAAACCGGCATGGTTGCACTGGGGAGCGTCGAGGTTCCCACCCATACGGCCCCTGAGACGGGTGCGATTGCCGCGACCAAGTCGGCAGAATCAATGCCCATACGGTGCGACATCATCGCACCCGAGGAAAACCCGGTCACAAATACTCGGGCCGGGTTGACATTGTATTGCGGAGAAAGGGTTTGAATCAGATTGCGCAGGAAGCCGGAATCATCGGGCGGAATCGGAAAATATGAATTCGTATTGTAGGCTTGCCAGAAGAACCATCCGCCGGCTGCGCCGCCACTCTTCCAAGTCGATACTGGCGTTACCAGGAGGAATCCAAACATGTCCGCGTATTGGTTCCAGCCCAGCCCTTGCGCGCATAAAACGGTGGGGGGATTATTCTGCGGGCCAGGGACAGTCTGGTGCAGGCACATGACCATAGCGGGATTCGCCGCCAACTTAGGCGGGACATAGACCGCATAAATTCGCTGGAATCCGTTCCACGTCGTCGTATAGGTGGTGAAGGTCCCTTTCTGAGCGAAAGCCCCGGCGCTGGATACTAAAATAAAAAGCAAGCTGAACCAAACAGGAAGGCGCTTCATGGTCTCTCTCCTCGGCGGACTCTCAAGCATCCGGTTTCAATCTGAAAATCGGTAGCGGACGATACACCACAGGGCCTGGAACCCGTCTTTCCAGGTAATCTTCTTTCCTTCTTCGTAGGAACGGCCCGCGTAGGTGATCGCTACTTCATAGACCCGCCACTTCCCTTTTGCCACTTTAGCGGTGATCTCCGGCTCAAATCCGAAACGTTTGGACCGCACGGTGGTGCCGGCCAGCACTTCTCGCCGAAAAACTTTGTAGCACGTCTCCATGTCCGTGATATTCAGATTGGTGAAGACATTGGAAAGCAGGGTAAGAAATTTGTTGCCCACGTAATGCCAGAAGTAATGAACCCGCTGCGGTCCGCCCAGAAAACGCGAACCAAAGACCACATCGGCGCGCCCGTCGAGTATGGGCTCGAGCAGTTTGGGATAGTCCAGAGGATCGTATTCAAGATCGGCATCCTGCACTAGGATGACGTCACCGGTAACTTCAGCAAATCCGCGTTGCAACGCAGATCCTTTACCGGAATTTTTTTCTTGAAAGAAAAACCGGAGATCCCCGAGCGCCACTGGAAGTCCGCCATCGGTGGCAGGCACTTCGCCTGCTCCCAAAGCCTGTTGAGTTGCCATGTTTTCCAGGATTTGCCGGGTTCCGTCGGTGGAACAGTCATCCACCACAATCACTTCGCGGCGCATCGCGGTATCGAGGACGCGGCGCAGTATCTCCTCAATCGTGTTCTTCTCGTTGTACGCCGGGATTACGATCGAAACCTTGGGATTGTCGAGGCCAGACGTGCGGCGTCGGCCCGACCGCAGGATCGACCGGCGATCTTCGCTGCTTTGAAAGCCAGCATCGGCAACCGCGTAAGCAGCTTCATTAATCTTTGTTTGAGTCATGTGGAACTATCTCCTCGATAAATTGTCAAGCTTGGTTGAGCGGATAAAACCGGAACTAAAACCATTCGCTGGACGTCGCAAGCTAACGCCATTTTCTGGCAAAGCAGGGATGCAGGGGAGAGCTGCGGCCCAGCATTGGTCGCGATCTTTGGGGGTTCGATATTCGATTCCGTTGGAACGCTCCGTTGCCAGTTCCAAGCGGCCGACACGATCCAGACGTCGATTCTTCGTGATTACAAGATCGCCGGGGGATGTGGCAAGAGCAGGGGGCAGAACAAGCCGGTGGACAAGATTGGAATCTTCCGGCATGAGGAAATGCGTCGATGCTTCCATTCCTCTTCTAATCTTTAATTCCCTGACCGTCCCATATCCAGCGAGTAGTGCGGCGATTCCCACGAACACATAACCGAGCGTGGTGGATTTAGCGCGGCCATGCACGTCTCCCGGTACTCTACGAATCAAGCCCTCGTATTTCGGACCGACGGTACTCAGTAATAGCGCAGGATAGAGAGCGAAGTAACCCGCGCCGAAGCGAGGGTTAGGCGCCGTCACTAAAAGAAATATTGTGCCGACGAGCGCAAGTCCAACTACGTACAGAAACGACTTGTCTGCACGCCAGCCGCGGAATGCCACAAAACCCGCAAGACACATGCCGCACAGCACAGTCAGCGCCAGCTTGTCGGGCTGAGAAATCCAGGGAACCACCCAGGACCAGCCTGTCGCCGCCGAAGAAGCACCCTCTCTGAAGCGTCCCCAATCGGCAATGTCAGCCGAGATGACCTGTGCCCCGGCTTTTCCGATTCCCCACGGCACATTGAGACACAATTGAGAATTGGGGTATAGCGGGCATCCGGAGGATGTAAGGTTTGCCAGAACAACGGGCACGGCGATTGAACCGGAAATCAGAGCCGACATCAATCGTCGGCCCCACGCTGTGGGTGAATTGAACCAGTAGAATATCCCGGCGACCATGACAATCGGGGCTGCACTGGGCTTCAAGGTGATAGTGCCGAGCGCCAGGATCAGAATCGCGACCAGGCTGTAATCCGATGCCCCTTGCGGGTCTTTCTTTTTCGCCGGCTTGAAAGGTGTCGCAGCCAGCATCAGCCAGGCCACCAACAACGTCAAAATCCAGACTGGTACATCGGGAGACAGGGACACCTCGAAGGCCCAATTCAAACAAACGAGGATGATGAAGATGTATCCCCCCGCCAGGAACCAGTCGGCTTTATTCCCGCGCCGTTGCAGGAGGCGCGAAATCGCGAGACCGAAATGCGAGAGACACAAAAAAATCGCAAGGCCGCCGAACATACCTGCAATGCGGCCCTGGAAAGGACCAAAATCGAACGGTGCCGCGAGCGCAAACCATGAAGAGGAAAATCCGAACCGAAAATGGATCAGAGCCAATCCTCGAACGGTTCCGTAGGTCGATAACCAGCGGGTGAGCGGATAATGATAAAGACCGGTATCGTAAGCCTCGACCAAACGGGTGGAGTTCAACGCCACGATGACGGCCAGTGTGCCGAGACCTATGCCTCCCGCACTCCTGAGGTATGACCCCGATATTCGAAAATCACGGCGCACAGCTTTCGCAGACGCGGCAGAAATCGCCAGTACTACCATTACACTGAGACCGATTCCCGGTGACAGTGGAAGGACAATCGACAGGCCGAGAAGGATGGCCGCGATGATCAGGAGTCCCAACCAGGTCGCCGTGATCATCCGGTCGCCAAAATGTAAAAAGAATGAACTCCTGGTGATTGCCAGAACCGCACTGCCGACTGCTGCGGCAGACGCTACCAGAAGTATCCAACTAGCCAGAGTAAGAAGCATGTTTATCGAAGGAAATGGATCCGCCAAACCATGAAGGTGGGCGGCGGCCGCGTAACTGACTTCTAGTTGTACGAAGCAACGGGAACCGTTTTGACCTTGCCAGCCTGCTGGAAGGAGGTGGAACTTCGGGGAACAAGAGTTTTAAGAAACGCTCAGGGCCCTAGCGCTGTAGCGCCGCCGCAAATACTCAGCGAAGCCCAAGATAGCGAAATATTGAATGGGAGGTTGCGACATGATCACGCCCATAACCACCGAACGAGCGGTCAGAACGCCCAAGACGGCAATCGACTCAACCGCCAACTGGTGCTCCAGCGTGCTCGAGGGAAATCGCCGAAGACACCGTATCAAGATCCACCATGTTCCCAGCAAAGCAGCCAGCAGAAGCAGCGGACCCCAGATACCGATGCCCACCAGCGTCTCGACGTAGTCGCTGTGAAGCGGCGTGACTTCCTTCACTCCCAGCTTCGGGAACACCGCAAGACCTGAGCTGAAAGCTCCATAGCCCGTCCAGGGATGCAGTTTGAAGGCGTCCCAAGCGACTCCCCACCACTGTAGACGACCTGACAGTGATGCGATCTGGCTCTGGCTCTGTCCGCGTTGCAAAAAATTAAGTACCACAGTGCCGGCGCCTGTGAGCGCCAGGACGGCAGCCGAGGCAACCCCCAGCGCCGCCGCGAATCGCAGCCGCTTGGTAATGATGAATAGCAGCGCCACACCAACCACGAAGCCGCCTATGGCCGAACGTGTCTGGGAGAAAACCATGGTGACCGCGCCAAGCATCAACACAATCGCGTACCATGCACGATCAAACTTATGTGCCGCGGCAGGCAAGAGCCGGCAAATCGCAATCGTTGCCAAGATGGCGCCGTAGGTCCCCAGCATGTTGAAGCCTTGGCCGGGATACACGCCAGAAAGCCGGAACCGCAGCGGTCCTCCTACGTAACCGCCCGCGCCTTCGAGCGCCTCTTGAGGCCAGATGGGCGCTTCCAACCAAGCGACGGCGACCAGTACTCCACAGATCACCCAAGTCCAATTCAGCAGGCTTGCATACGACTCAGTTGAGCCAACGCTCGCCAGAATGGCAGCCAGCAGAGAAAGATCAACTAAATACTCGAGTGACTTATAAAGCGTCCAGGGAGGGTTGACCGACCACAAGGAGGAGGTTATGCAGACCAACGCAAAGACAGCCATGATCCCAATCAGGCCGTGAAACAACGAATGCAACCAGGGCGGCCGCTTCAAAGTGAGGCGCACCATCAGCAGGAACGCGGTCAATCCGACTAGCAAGATGCGAAAAGCAGCGGCCACGTCGAGAGGATGTTGCTGGACGGTTTCTATGCTCCGCGTGCGGAAAACAAAGTTGCTCACTACCATCACGAGCCATAACCCGTGCCACCAAGTCAGTTGTTTCCACAGGATGCGGAACTTACCGAAAGACTTCCATATCCCGACACCCACAGCAACCGTGAAAAACGGGCCGGCCAGAATCAGAGCGAACGTGCCCGCGGTTCCCAAGTTGCCGATCAAAGTCTGGCCTGCCAAACCCAATACCGCTCCCGCCACCACCAAAGCCATAAATGCCAGAAAGAGCCCCGCCCGTGATCGCGATGCGTGCGGCTGCATCGCGCGAACTTGGACGGCGTTCATCTCTGGCTGAAGAATGGTCTTTGTCATTGTTATTTCGAGAACTTCGTCGTAGGGGAAAAGAAATGTAATCCTGAACGGACATAACTGCACGCCGCATGTCCGCTCAGGGCTTAGCGAGGATAACGCATCGCGGCCAATAAATTTACTGGCACGAGGGGAACTTAAACGACGCGATGCGCGTGTTCCAGATTTTCGATCCCTGCTGAATGTAGTACTGATTCGTGTACCAGAATGTGCAATCGTCAACCGGATCGACTGACATGCTGCTGTAGGTACCCCACGAAGGATTGTAGACCTGGTTGCACGCCTGGCCTGCCGGACATGCTGGAGAGATGATGTTCTCCGGGCTTTCAAGCGTGTTTAGCGGATCGGTCGGAACCTGCCCGGTGTAGGCGATTGCGGGATACTGAGTACTGCTGGATTCACTATAGCCGACCGCGATATCCCCAACTTTATCCATCGCCATGCTCATCAGCCAGCGGGATGTGCCGTCTGGCTGCCAAGTGCTCGCTTGATAGACGACGGGCGTCGTTCCCGGGCTGCGGATTTCGTACCAGCGAATCGCCGCGTAAGCAGTCGACAGTGGATTGACCGTGTGACTCGCCAAAAGGGATTCATGATCTCCGAAATTCCGGTAGGCCAGTCTCGACATTAGCCGATCGCTCCAAGACGAGAGGTAACCGACCCCGCCAGTGCCAGTCCCCAACTGCGGGACACATACGCCTTTTCGCCCGGAACAAGCTTGCAGAAATGGAGGCACTAGAATATTGGTTGGTCCGGTGAACGTGGAATTTGCGGGAGTTGTGAAGTCGACATGAAACTGCCAAAGGTCTACCGAGTTCGTATCCAGGTTCAGATAATAATTCGGCGAGCCCACAGGAGGCGGCGTCGCGCCATCCAGGTCGGAAGGCAGCAGCGTGCTCAATTTAGTCGATGGCGTGAAACATACTGAGACTGGATTTGCAGTACCCGCTATCATTCCGTTGCGGTCAAAGGCGCAAACCATCGGATTAATGAATGTGTGAGGGTTGGTTTCGGTTAACAAGTTAAACGACATGTAGAATGCATCCGGCCAAATTCCCAGCCGCGGATAATCCATTTGATCGCTCGAAAGCGCATACGCGTAGCGGTTAAACTTGGTGGTTGGCGTTACGGACGAGCCCTGAGACACCGCGAAGCAAAGATAGTTTGGAGCGGTGGTCGGGTACACGTGCCGAACAAATACCCACACGTTTGCGGCCTTATCGTATTCCACGATGTTCTGCAGGCTCAATGAAGTTGAGCAAGGGCCCGCGAAGTTCCTCCACAACGCCTTTTCCTGAAAGGGGCCCATGGTCAGGGTGCCAGACTTGTTCCACACGGCGACCTGTCCCGTCGAGGTGCTGCCGGTGACGCCGCCGATGGTGTTTTGCCACTGAACATACTGCGTCGGGCCTACTGAACCGTTCACGTCGGGATTCGAGGTTCCATTTTCAATTCCTGGTGCGATGCCGTCGAAGTTCACGCCGGCGGTTGTACCAACCGGGGCCACCGCTAACTCCTGGACGTTTGCGCCCTTAAGCATTTCTCCCAACATGGGCGATACGTCGTGTTGGGCTTCGCGAATGACGATTGTTTTCGAGCGAATGCTCTGGGCTGCGGCCGGGGCCACGCATAACATCAGAATCGAAGACAGTACTACTAGACTCATGGCGGCGGCAGTGTTGGCTTTATTCCTCATGCTTAAACTCCTTGACTGAATTGGTGGATTGCGATTCGGGCCGTTCTAGTTTCCGCCCAAGGATTGGGCGGCGGATTCGTACACTTTCCGATATTCGTCGTGATAGTGCGCATAGTTTGGATCGGTGGGATCGTAAGCTACGAGCCAGTCCTCGACGTAAAGCTCCAAAATCTGGACATGAAAACCGAGCGCGAAGGGGAGGATATCGAGCATTGAGCCAGGATCAGAATGGTCGGGATGGGTAGCCCCTCCGGTTTGTAATACCAGCGGCACTTTCCCGCGCGCCCCGCGGAACAGCCGGCACCAATCCGCCATGCAGGCGCGACCGGCGCGGTCGTTGCGAACATCCTCGACGGTTAATCCCTGATTGCCAATCGCGATGCCATCCTGGATCGCACGTTCCGCGATCGCTGCAGTGAAGTTCAGGTTAGGGGGATTGCCGAATTCATTGAGTCCTACCGCGAGCTGTTTTGAAGAATTCAAAGACTTCTCGTAGTCGAGCATCGCGAACAGGTATTTCTGCCAGATGGCCTCTGAGAACCCATGGTCTTTCAAGGCGTACATGCATGCCGGATAAATCTCTCCACCGGCCCCCAGCCCAAACCGTATATACCCTACCGAGGAGTTAGTCCCGTATTTGCCTAGGATGGCAGATTGAAACGACCGATAACTTTGAATGAAATCGTCATTCCAGAACACCGGAACCCGCCCAAAACTTGGACAACTTACAGAGGGGACCTTGGCAAAAACATAAGCTGGCGTGGCATTTGCCTTGGATCCGTAGCCGGTTGCCCAGACGATCAGATTAACCATTTTCCCGGCTGCAATCCAGGGTGCCATTTGTTCATCGATTACAGACCAGTCATACCTGGGATTTGCATTCGGCCCCTTGTCGACCTGGTTCCACACCACGTAGATGTTCGCCCCACAAACCGGTGCTTGGGAAACAAGGTACTTAGTGGCCTTGGAATTTATCGCCGCTCCGGGAAACAGAATGACAAACAAACCGTGAGGAGCTTTTGGTACCTCGACGGTAGCGAGGGGCGCTGTGCACTTTGGCACCTTGTCAGTCGCCGCCACCGATGCCGTCGCGACCAGTCCCACCGCCGCGACAACCAAAAGCAGTTTGACGATCAATTTCCGCCTCAGATCAGACTCGCGGCCGGAAAGCATCGGAGGTAAGGTCTCCCAACAACGCATGCCATGGGTGCTTTTCGTTCCGTTCTACCTCCGAAACCATGGAGCGCATTTTCTCCAACACAGGCGGAGTGGCGTCGTCGTAAACGTCGCCTTGCAGAAGCTTCAACACGTCCAGCCGATACTTCGGCTCGTTGATGAAGTAGGTGAACAGCACGTTGAGCCGGTAGTAGACTGTGATGAAATCGTACCAATTCCTGGTTCCCAGCCTCAGTGTGTTCTCAAAGGTGGCGAAGTTTTCGCGTGAGAACTCATTCTTCTCCAGCGCGGCGAGGACATCTTTGTGAGCGAAGCGTGCGCTATTCAGCGCAATGCTGACTCCGGTCGAGAAGATTGGATCTACGAAGCGGCCGGCGTCGCCAATCAGCATAAAGCGATCGCCTGCGAGTTGCCGCATGGCGTAACTGTAATCCCCCTCATCTTTGAAAGGACGGATCCGGTCGGCTTTCTGCAGAGCGTCGGCAATGGCAGGACGGCTCGAAACGGCATTCCAGAAGAATTTTTCGCGCTCCTCTTTGGCTTTGGCGAAATTCTTTTTCTGCGTCACAACGCCAATGCTTGTAATGCTGTCGGTGATGGGAATCTGCCAAATCCAGCTATTTGAGATGGGCAGAAAATGGATGAAAATATAATCGCGATGAGTATCCTTCTTGGCAAATACTTTGCGGTCATAATTGTCGAACCAGGTGTGGATCGCGTATTGATCGAATACCGGATCCTTCACTTTTAATTTGAGCTGATTGCCCAGAAGGGTCTGCCGCCCACTGGCGTCGATGACCATCTTCACGCTCACGCCCATTTCCTTCGATCCCATATTGAAATGGACCACCGGATGAGTCGAGCTGAAATCCACATGAGTTACCTTCACACCTTCGTACACCGCGGCCCCCAACTTATTGGCGTGCTGCAGCAGAAGCAGGTCAAACTTGGCGCGATCCACGTGATAGGTGTAATTGGTATCCACCCCTTCCTGCACGCGCTCTTCGAATCGGACATCGGCATGGCAATCGGGCGCGAGACCATCCCAGTCGTGGTCGTAACCCCCTTTCTTATCCTCGGCTGTCCAGACTGCTCCGAACTTATGTGGAAATTTTGCCTCTTCCATCTGTTCGATAAAGCCAAGATCCTTGAATACACGGGTAGAGGAAGGCACGAGCGATTCGCCAACGTGCGGCCTCGGAAACAACTCCCGTTCGAAAAGCACACAACGAACACCCGCCTTCGCCAAGTATGAGGCCATTGCTGATCCGGCTGGCCCACCGCCAATAATACCGATATCAAAATCTGCTTTGCTGAGAACCAAGTTATTTGCTCCTTGTGTTGTATCGATTTTTGCGGCGAACCGGTCGGGGAAAGGTCCGCTCACGATTCAAGTGCTGGAACTGAAGACCACCAAAGGGCGCAACCGCGCTCCTTAGAGTCCTTGAAAGCCTGCGATGATCACCCGTTGAATTTCGGATGTTCCGGAATAGATTTTCCCGGAGATGGCGTCGCGCAGATCGCGCTCCACTTCGTACTCGGTCATGTATCCGTAACCACCTTGGATCTGAATGGCATCGAGGCAGCTCTGGATGCAGGCCTCACTGATATAAAGTTTAGCCATTGATGCGGCGCGCAACGCATGTCCGCCCTGGCTCTTAAGCCACGCGGCCTTATACAGAAGCAAGCGGCCGGTCTCCAAACGAACTTCCATGTCGGCAACCTTGTTGGCGATGGCCGAGAACTTACCGATCGGTTGGCCAAATTGCCGGCGGTCGTGCGCGTATTTCACCGACGTCTCGAGCAGGCGTTGCATCATTCCCAAGTGGCTCGCCAGAATGCAAGTGCGCTCCCACTCCATGGAACTGGTGAAGATCGCTTGGCCGCGTCCTTCGCCGCCGAGCACGTTCTCGACCGGCACTTCACAATCCACCATCGCGAGTTCTGACATCGGCGACGTGCGCAGGCCCATCTTATGTAGTTTCTGGCCAATGATCAGGCCGGGAGTTCCCTTCTCCGCTAGAAAGGCCGTAATTCCATTGGCTCCCTTGGAAGGATCGACATTGGCAAAGATCACAAACAGGCTGGCATTCTGGGTATTGGTGATGAAAGTCTTTGAGCCGTTGATGACGTAGCGGTCTCCACGGCGTTCTGCCCGGCTGCGCAGGCTGTAAGCATCCGAACCTGACATCGGCTCGGTCATCGCGTGAAGGCCCACCCACTCCCCGCTGATCAGCTTGGGCAGGTAACGGCGCTTCTGCTCTTCGGTGCCGAAGGTCATCAAGGGAATTTCCGTCGTCCACATGTGAGCATTCAGGGAGAACAGGAATCCATTGTCACGGCAGCCATAACCGAGCGCTTCCAGTGCGCCAACCGTCGTCAGAATATCGGCTCCGGCTCCGCCATATTCCGGCGGTACGGGTAGTCCTTGAATACCAAACTTCGCGCACTTGTGCCAGAGATCCCAGGAGAATTCTTCCTCGCGATCCCGCCGTATGACGTCATCCTGCAATTCCTCTTTCGCAAATCTCGTTACCTCTTTACGAAAGGCCGCCTGTTCCTCGCTCCACGAAAAGTCCAACGTTCGTTCCTCTTCCTCGAAATGGCACTATCAATTCTTATCTCTTCCCGAAGATTACTTGCCAGGCTTCTTATCTTCCTGCCCGGGCGACCGCCACGGAAACCGGCGAGGGTTACCACCCGGTAGCTTCATGCGCGCGGGCACTCCCATAATCGTGGTGTTGTCGGGAACATCGGTTAACACCACGCTGTTGGCGACCACCACGACGTTGTTTCCGATTTTCGCATCTCCAACAATTTTGCTGCCCGCGCCAAAATAGACATTGTTGCCCACGCTGCGGACTGCGGAACTGATCAGGACGCCTGATTGGATGGTGCAATCCGAACCGATTTTGACTGGGCCTACCAAAATGCCATAAGGCGTGTGAATGACCAAGCCGGGGCCGATTTCAGCGTCGGGAGAAATAAAAATGCCAAAAAACATCTGATTCAACCGCTGCACGATAAGCCCCGGAATAATCAGCAGTTGACGCACGACTGGAATGCGAACCCGCGAAGCCCAGTGCGAATAGCGGTAGCAGATGATTGCCGGGGTTTCGATCCGCAACAGAACACGCCACCAGCCGCGTTCAAGCGTACGCTCCTTCAAATTCGCCGCGAAATCTCCGCGGATATTCTCAAACATCTTCTTTCCGATCTTTTGCGACCCGGAGCTAAGCGGTACCACTTTTGCGTCGGTGGTCATAATTTGTTTTGCGTATCCCTTGTCGGCCCGGCATGCCTTTCCGGATTTATTTCGGTTGTTTCGACAAAACGAGTTGCTCGATGGTTTCCACGTTCTTCAAATTCTCCCCGTTGATCTCCATATCTCCGACACGCACTCGAAACGTGTCCTCGAGGAACGAGACCACCCTGAAAATTCCAAGGGAATCGATTACGCCATTTTCCAGCAACGACTCTTGGTCGGTAAAAGAAGTGATCCCTTTGGTGCTTGCGAGCTCCTGAATGAATGCGCGGATCTGATCTCTCAAGACTGATTGTTCGATAGCCATACCAGCAGTTCTCCCTTAGTGATGTTGAAAAAATAAGCTCTGAAATTTGCGGCTGCGATCAGTCCTTCGCCGACACGCTAACCAGGTCTTCGCGTCTCACCGCCACGGGCTCGCCGCGTCCTCTTAACACGCGATACCACTGCAATACGGAAAGTGGCGCAAAGCAATACACGAAAACGATAATCGAGTCCGCCATGCGAAGACCGCGATACAGAATGCTATCCCAAATCCTCTCACCGGCAAACCAACCATCCGGCTGTATCCCGGAGCTCTTGGGCACGGCCGGCCAGTTGCCAGCCGACCGCCTATGCCAGAACGCAATGTAGCGGTTGATTTTTTTAAGTAGAGATGGCGGCAACACTTCGCATCTTTCACGCTTGCCGCCGATGCGATTGCTTTTCACGAGTTCGTGATGTGCGGCGTCGTAGATGGCAGAACGATCGGCATCCTGCAGGCTTGTCATCCGCACATGAAACGGAAGACTAAGAAACCTGCAAACATCTGTCATGACCCCCGTAGGATCCTCGAGCAGAGTTTCGTATTGCACCTGGTGGACCGAGACGCCCTGGGCAACCAGGGTGTCAACCCCGGATTTTAGCTCATGGCATCCCAGCAGGGCTCGAAGAACCATGCCGGGCTTCGAAAAGAAAGAATCTTTTTCGGAAGCACGTGCAATGCTGCGACATACATCAACTGGGTTGCGGTGGATGACGATGAATTTCCCGTTGGGAAATTGTTTCGCCAGGCTTGGTAGCATGTCGAAATAGTTTGGAGACTTACATCCGTAAACAGACGGACCAGCGTGCCGCTTCCAAACGACCTCGCAAGCTTCCGCCAGCGTGGAAACATCCTGAGGAAGCGTGCTCCAGTCTATGCCATGCCGGGCGGGCGCTGCGTTCCAGAACTGCCAGCGCTCCCGCCAGTCCCGCTTTGCCTTTCGCCCGAGAAACAGCGGCCAAAGCAACGGAAGGTCGCTCTCATACCACAACGTGATCTGCGGGTGCTGATTGAGCAAAGCGTAAAAAAGAGAAGTACCCGAGCGCCAGACCCCTACGACAAACAACGGTCCCGGAGAGGACATCTCAGTCGAAGGTTCTGTTGGTGTGGTCATGATCATTTCAGAGTGGCCGATAAAAAGTTCCACTTAGTCCGCAGCGACGCTGCCGATCTCAGCTTCCTGAGCTTCCAGGATGCGCGACTTTCGCAGTTCCGCAGCGATCCACTTGTACGTCACCGCCAAACCTTGTTGCAGCGGTATGGAAGGCTCCCAGCCAAGCACCTTGCGAGTGCGGCTGTTTTCGCTGTTCCGACCGCGCACTCCCTGCGGTCCGGTAAGATTGTGACGGACTTTCAACTGTTTGCCCGCGATACCCGCCACCATCGTAACCAACTGGTTGATGGTTACCAGTTCATCAGTTCCGAGATTCAGCGCTTCATGATAGTCCGATGCCATGATTCGCGTAAGACCTTCCACGCAATCATCGACATACATGAAAGAGCGGGTCTGTTCGCCGTCACCCCAGATTTCAATCTCGCCGTCGCGAGCTGCCAACGCTATTTTGCGGCACATTGCGGCCGGCGCCTTCTCTTTGCCCCCGTCGTAGGTGCCCAGCGGTCCGTAAACATTGTGGAAGCGCACGATACGAGTTTCGAAGCCATAATCCTGGCGATAGTAACGGCACAGCTCTTCTGCAAACAGCTTCTCCCAACCATAACCCGGTTCAGGATCAGCGGGATAGGCATCTTCCTCACGCAAGGGAGCGACGTCTGCGCTCTTTTGCTTGTCCTGGGCGTAAACGCAAGCCGATGACGAAAACAGAAAACGTTTCACGCTGTTTTGTTTCGCCGCTTCAAGCATGTTGGCGTTGATGAGGATGTTGTTGCGGCTGATGGCGGCGTGATAAGCGGTGATGTAGCCAATGCCGCCCATGTCGGCAGCCAGATTGTAGACCTCGTCGATCCCGCCGCGGGTGGCCAGCAGACAATTGTCGAACTGGCGCAGGTCCAAAACCTCGAACTCATCGGCCGCGCTCATTTCATACTCAGGACGCTTAATATCGGCGCCGCGCACCCAGCAGCCATCTTGTTTCAGCCGCTGAACCAAGTGATGTCCGATAAAACCACCTGCGCCGGTTACTAATATCCGCTTTTGCATGCTCATATTGTTTGTCCTTGTTCGATCGAAAATAGTTGAATCCGAAGTCTTGGTTTGGCACTTCTCGAATGGGGGTAAGACTAATGAATCAGCAATGCTCGCTACGAATTGTTGACCTGAGTCATCAACTGAACTTGCGCATGTTGAGGAGCTCGAGACTGACATTCCAAACAAATAAGGGAGCGTTGATCAGGTAGCGGCGCCATAACCGGCGCGGCTCCGTCCACAGGCGGAACAACCACTCCAAACCGTTCTCCCGCATCCAGGAGGGCGCTTGGGAAAGTCTGCCGGTATTGAGATCAAAGGCTGCGCCGACGCCGAGGACGGCGGGAACAGTCAGTTTCGTTCGATGCTCTTCCATCCACCGTTCCTGTTTTGGAGTGCTGAGACCAATCCATAGTACGTCGGGATGAGCCGCCTCGATCATTTCGATCACTTCCGCATCTTCTTCCGGAGTCAGAGGCCGAAACGGCGGGGAATACGCTCCCGCGACTTGAATTCCGTGACGCTTCCGCATCACTTCGGCCACATGCTCTGGAACGCCCGCCGCTCCTCCGTAGAAAAAATGGCGATAGCGTGACCCGGTATCGCGACAAAAGGTATCCATTAACTCGGGGCCGTATACCCGGCGCCGCAGAGCGTGACCACGCAACCGCCCGAGCCATACCAAGGGCATCCCGTCGCAAACAACTAACGCAGCAGCACTCAAAGCGGAGCGGAACATTGGATCCGATGCTGCTACTGAAACGCCGTGCATGCCCGTCACCGCCACGTAACGACAGCTCGCGCGGTCGGCGATCCAACGCTCTAAGATAGAGATAGTCTCGGCAATCTGGACGGCGTCGACCCGCACCCCGAGTACGCTGAATTTCGCGGTCGGAGCGCACGCCTGAACTTCAGTCATTGTTTGCATGGACTCAAGTTGGTTCATTTCGTAGATGCTCAGACAACCAAAGCTTCCGCCGGTTCGGCAGCTAGCGGATAACGCATGCGTTCCAGCAGCGCGCCAGTCTGCTGGCTGAATAGTTGCACTTGTGCGGGGTCGAGAGTGGCGCGCCAGCCGCCCACCGATCCGCTGCCGATGAAGCGTCCGTTTTGAGATGCACGCTGCGGAGTCGCTTTTTCCTTAGCACGCATTCGATCGACGGTGTTCTGGGCGATTGCATTGCGAATCTGGTTTTCATCCGGCACGAGCCCCATGAACCGCGCAATCTCCGCTACCGCATGAAACGTATCTTTGCGCAGATCTTCGAACCGGACAATTAACAACTGCTCGTGATTCAGGGGAGCGGATAACCAGGATTCGACGTGAGAGCGCCAGGACGCAAAGGGATTGACTCCGCGGGTGAGGAACTCATTCAAATATTGATCGAACTCTAGATCGACCAATCCTAGAGCCGTTTGGTAGGCGTATTCGGAAAGGGCCACATCGCGGGGATCTCGCACCAGGTAAATCGCTTTGCGATATTCGGGATGGTAGACCTCATGAGTCTTGATCAGCCGGCCTTCTCCCGGCAGGAACGGCAATCCGACCTTATGCGCTTTCACGTCGGGAATGGCCAGGTTCACATTCTGGAATCCCGAAGACCGCCCCACCAATGATTCGAAAAGCAGGAAGCGAAGCCATGTACTGCCGGATCGAGGATAGGAAGCCAGGAAAAGGTCGCTCGATTTGAGCGTCTTATGGCGAATCCAAACCAAGGGAGTCCGGGCTGGGCTCTTTGCCATTTGGTGGCGCAATTTGCGAAGCATCGGCACGTCTGCGATCTCCCTTTGCAAAAAGTAATGTGACACTAAGAAATTCTTCAGACGGCCATACTTCGCTCAGAAGCGCCGAATACAGCTTCGCCCTCTGAGTCACATAAGTGACTGCTGCTAAACCTGGCGCACAGCCGGGGAGGGTTTGGAAGAGCATTCCCCACAATTCAGATCGCTGACGATCCAGGAGTGGAGAGAACGCCTACCAGCTTTGAAACCTCAGCCTACGGGGGGGGATGCAAGCTGTTCGATCCGTTATCGTTACCTTATGGAATGAGAGGTGCAAGTAATTGCACGTTTCTTCCAATTATCTGTTCGTAAAGAATGTTATTAGGGGATTTTGCTCCGGAGCAGCAGCACTACGGTTCCGGAAGTTAACGAGATAATACCCGGCGCAGTATGATCTCGCAAGGAGCCCAAGTTCCTAGAAACGAAAGACTCTATTACGCCTCGAATACTGCTCTTAAGCCAGGTTTTAATGATGATTACTTGCTATTTCCAGAACCGCTAATAACGCGCTCGGAAACTCGCTGGTCAAGATGGATCCGAAGCTTTTGCGCCACTAGCTTCACATTCGGCTCGGTAAACATCGATGGATGATCGCCCGGAATTAAGTGGAACTCAATACCTCCCGATACCAGATCGTTCCATCCCAACTTGAAATCGAAATACGGGCCCGACGGCCAATCGCTGGATTGCAGCAAAACCATCTTCCCTGGATAAGGCTTGGGCTCATAACGCTGAAACGCAGGATGAACGATGGAGTCGGTATTTCGCAACCTCTCCCCATTTCGGTCCGACATAAGTTGCCACGTGATGCGCTCAATCTTTCGCCGAGCCTCGTCCAGCCGATCGAGCAAATAGCCGGGCGCCTGCCTGGCATCCATTTCCAGAAGATTGGACAAATGGTATTTGATGCGCGATGAATAGCGCTTATCCTTCAAGGGATTCTTGTAGTAGTCGTTATTGTGACCATCGAGTAAGGCAAGAAGTGCCACCTCATCGCCCTCATCACGAAGTTGCCGGGCAACCTCGTAGGCGAGCACTCCATTCACGCAAAGGCCGGCCAGATAATAGGGTCCGTGAGGTTGCGCTTCCCGCAAAGCTTGGACGAGCAAAGCGGCGATGTCCTCCATCCGGTAGGGCACGGGGAGTTTGGCGCCCTCTGTGAAGGGCAGATCGAGACCCAATAACGGCTGGTCCGGACCCAGTTGCTGCGCCATTAATCGAAAGCGTGGACCACCCCGGATGCAGAATAGCGGCGGCTTGGATCCCTTCGGTTGAATGGGCACAATAGCGCGGTCTCGCAAACTTTGGCCAGCCGTTTCAAGCGACTCTGCCATCTGTTCTACGGTCGGAAACTGAAACACAAAAGCCAGCGAAAGGACTTTGCCGAATTCTTTTTCGATGCCCGCCAACAACTTGGCGGCAAGTAACGAGTGCCCCCCCAGAGCAAAGAAGTTTTGCGTTATATCCTGGAGATCCGTTTTGAGAACGCGTTGCCAGATCGCCAGCATCCGCTTCTCGATATCGCTCCGGGGTAGCAGGGCTTGCCGCCGGATGTCTTCGCCGGATTCAGTTTTCGGAACCAGAAGTCTTTGGCGATCCACCTTGCCGTTGGGAGCGCGCGGAAGCTCGCTCAGAAAATGGAATGCTGCCGGAACCATGTACTCGGGCAAACGCTTTTTCAAGAAGAAGCGCAATTCGTC
Source organism: Acidobacteriota bacterium (assembly GCA_013289765.1). Taxonomy (GTDB): domain Bacteria; phylum Acidobacteriota; class Terriglobia; order Terriglobales; family Acidobacteriaceae; genus Sulfotelmatobacter. Next base: position 137,552 of record JABCZI010000006.1, on the reverse strand, counting down.
GCTGGAAGTTGAACGTTTGTCTCCGGTGACCACGAAGGCCAATAGTTGGGGATCAATCGACTCGCCGGCCCGAACCGCAGCCACAGCCTCCCGCACATCTGGATGCTCGGAAAGAGTCATTTCGATCTCCGACAGTTCGATACGCAGGCCGCGGACTTTCACTTGTTGATCCTGTCGCCCCAGGAATTCAACATTTCCGTCGGATAGATAACGGACTACGTCGCCCGTGCGATAGAGTCTGCTGTCTGCATTTCCGCTGAAAGGGTTCGCTACGAAATTCGCTTGCGTCAGTGCCGGGCGATTGTGATAGCCCCTACATATACCAGCTCCTCCGATATATAACTCTCCCGGCACTCCTGCCGGTACGGGTTGCCCGTTGACATCGAGCACGTAGAGTTGCGTGCCGGAGATAGGCCTGCCGATAGGAACAGGGCCATCGTAATCTCCGGGCTCGCACTCGTACACTGTGCTCCAGACTGTGGCTTCGGTCGGACCATACTCGTTGAACAAAGAGACTTTCGGAAGGAGGCGGTAATGCGAATTAACCAACTGCCGGGGACAAGCTTCTCCCGCAACAATCACCGTTCTCAACGATGCCAGTTGCGAAGGCGCGGCATGTTCGAGCAATTCACGATGCACGCTGGGAAATGACAGCATGTGAGTTATCTGATTCTGCTCAATCACGGAGGCCAACTGCTCCGGCTCCCAGCGAAAGTCCGGAGGCAGGATCACCAAAGTGCCGCCGCTGGTAAGCGAATGAAAGATTCCAGCCACGGAACTGTCGAACGCATACGAAGAAAGCAGCAGGTATCGGCCGACCGGATCGGCATAGTACTGCAAGCGGGCTTGGTTGGAATGTGCGAGATTGCCGTGCGTTACCTGTACGCCCTTTGGGCCACCCGTTGATCCCGACGTGTAAATGACATATGCCAAGGAGTCAAGCTTCGTCCGTCGATCAGTTCTTGAGTTTTCTGAGTTCGGCGAAGGCCGCTCTGAGTCCACGAGAATGGTAGGCAGGGAGGAGGGCAAGGGATCCAGCCCGAGACTGTTTTGCGTAAGCAGGGCAGCCGCGTTGCAGTCGGCAAGCATGAAGGCGAGCCGTTCCCGGGGGTAGGTAGGATCGAGCGGAACGTACGCCCCGCCGGCCTTCAGAATGCCCAGGATGCCGACAATCATTTCCACCGAACGCTCGATATAAAGAGCAACCGGAATCTCCGGTCCAACTCCCAAAGCCCGTAAAGAGCAAGCCAATCGATCCGCTCGTTCGTTAAGTTCTCTGTAGGTAAGCTCTTGGCTTCCACAACTCACTGCGCTCGTTTCTGGAATTCTTGCGGCCTGTTCCTCGAATAGCTGGAGCACTGGAATTCCGGCCGGCGCCACCTCGCTCTGGTTCCATTCGACCAGAATCTCGTGGCGTTCGGCCTCCGTCAGCAGAGAGAACTCACTGACTCTCTTTGTAGAATCCTCGCAAGCCTTCTCCAACAATGTGCGCCAGTGACCCACCATTCGCCGAACGGTTGAGGATTCGAAGACATCGGGGTTATAGATAATTGGCCCGGAAATCTCGTTGCCGCGATCGTCGACCACGATCAGCAGATCCAACTGAGAACCACCATTGGAAATTTCATCGGTCCGCAGGTCCCATCCCGAGGACACATGGCGCAACTCGGGTTGTTGGGAAAGGATGATTTGAAACAGCGGGTTACGTCCTGAATCGTGCCTGGGCCGAACTTCTTCTACTAAGCGTAGGAAAGGAATATTCTCGTGGGCCAAACCATTCAGAACGACGCTTCGCACTCGTGTTTGCAATTCGCGGAATGTTGGGTCGCCTGAAACGTCAATCCGCAAAGGCAGGGAGTTCACAAAGTAGCCCACGACCTTTTCCAGTTCGGCGCGGTTCCGGCCCGAAGTGAGGCTTCCTATGATGAACTCGTCTTGACCGGTGTATCGCTGAAGCAATCCAACGAGCCCCGCCATCAAGGTCATGTAGACCGTAACTCCCGCGTCTTGACTTAGGGTTCTGATCCTTTGCCCTAAGTCTGCGGGAAGCGCGAATCTTTCCAGCGCGCCGCGATGAGTCTCAACGGCCGGTCTTTGACGGTCCTTAGGCCAGGAACACGGCGCAGGTTCGTCTTTCAGTTGTTTGCGCCAGTAGGCAATTTCGTCGGCCCAAGAATTCGGAGCCAGCCCGGTTCGTTGCCACTCTGCAAAATCGGCATACCGAAGATCAGGCTCTTGCAGCGGCGAAGGCTTCCCTGCCGAGAAGGCCTCATACAACGCTTCCAACTCCGGAAGAAACACCCAGTAGGCGGTTACCGCGTCGAAAACAAGATGGTGAAATGTCAGGTAAAGCCGATGACTTTCTTCACCGGTGGAGATCAGCAAAGCGCGCAGCAGTGGCCCTGTTTTCAAATCGAACGGCCGCCGCAGATCGGCAGTGGCCAGGCGCACCGCCTCCGCTTCGCGCTGCGCCTCGGGCAGTCTAGTCAGGTCGGATATTCTTAACGGAAAAGCTTTCGGCGCTGGACGAACGATCTGCACGGGCTCGTCGTCAACCACCTCAAAAGTCGTCCGCCAGATCTCGTGGCGACGAACAATTTCGAGTAAACAGCGCTCCAGCACCGCTGCGTCCAAAAAACCGTGCCGGTAAACCGTCATCGTTTCGTTGTAGAACGGAATGTCGGATTGCATCTGCGCATGCAACCAGATTTGCTGCTGGCCGAACGATATGGGCGCAGGTCCCTTTCCCGGGCGGCGAGGAATCGGTAATTGTTCCACTCTGCCCTGACCCACCTCACTGCTCAGGTATCTCTCCAAAAGCGCACGCTTGCGCTCCGAAGGTTCCTTGCTCACAGGGTGAGTAACCGCCGTAAATTGGTTGTCGTTTCTATTCGCCATCTCAAACTACCGAAAAATATTTACTGCAAACTGATTAGGGAGACAGGCTGCGAGATTTTCGTTGTAACAGTCCGGAGTACGATCTCCAAATTTCGAAGGACTTTTGTAATCGCATCGGGACCAAAAAGATCAGGATTAAATTGGATGCGGCCCATGAGCCCCTCTGGCCGGTCGATGAAAGCGAGATACAAATCCCACGGAGAGCCTCCGCTGCTAACATCCATTGTAGTTACGGTCCAGTTCAAAGCAAGATCCGGGGTTGGCGGTTGCAGCGAAATTGCCGCCGAAAAAAATGGGCTGGGACTGCCGTCGTTTTCTTTTCCGAACTCTCGCGCCAGATGCTCGATTGGAACGTCGTCGTTGGAAATTGCCTCAGACACTACGCTCCGCGCCTGAACCAGCAACTCGCGAAACGTGGGGTCGCTTCCGAAATTGAATCGTAGGGTCACCGGATTTAGAAAATAGCCGAGCAGCTTCAGACCGTCGATGTGTTTCCGGCCAGACGAAGAAAGCGTGCCCACCGTAAGGTTTTTGCTCTGGGTGATTCGGTGTAGAAGCGCGGCAAATGCCGCCAGCAAGGTCAAAAACAGCGTGCTATTTTCCCTTTGGGCGAGTTGCCGAATTTCTTGACTAATATCTTTTGGGAAGACAAAGGGCCGAATCGCTCCCCGATAAGTCTTCTTAGCCGGCGGAGATTGGTCGCTCAGACTTACCGGTACCGGCGCTAGGTCTTTGAGTTGTTGGCGCCAGAAAGACGTCTGTCGAGGGATATCTTCGCTCCCATTTTCCCGCTGCCAAGCGGCGAAGTCGGCGCACTGAAAGGGCAGTTCGGGCAGAGGCGAAGCGCGCCCAGCCGAGAACGCCTGGTAAAGAACCGACAGTTCCTCTGGAAGAATCTGATACGCCGACACTCCGTCCAGAACGATCAGGTGGGCAATCAGAACAAGCCAGTGCTCCGTCTCATCCATTCTTACCAATGCGGGCCGGAGAGCGGTTTCCTTCTGTAAATCAAAAGGCCGTCGCGCATCCAGGCTGATGCGCCGCACGGCCTCCGGTTCCCGCTCGGATTTTTTAAACTCACGCAAGTCTATCGCGCTGAACTGAATCGGCCCTGCGGGATGGACAACTTGCACGGGCTGCCCAGCTCTGGTCTCGAAGGTGGTTCGCCAAATCTCATGTCGCCTGATAATCTCAGCCAAGCTTCGCTCTAATGCAACGGTGTCGAGCGATCCCATCATGCGAAGCGTGACGCACTCGTTATAGAGCGGCGGGATATAGAGGGGCGGGATCCCGGGAGTGCTCACTTCTCTCCGCCACAGTTCTTCTTGGGCGATCGATAGAGGGGCAAGAGTCCCTTCAGGCCTGCGGGATATTCGATTGCCACCCGAAAACTTTGCTGACGCCCGGAGATAGCCCTCGAGAAGCTGCCTGCGTCTCGCTTCTGTCAGGACGGTGTCGGACATAAATTGGCGCCCATTCGTTCAGCGCCCATCCTTAATCGAGTCACGCTCTTCGCTCGAAAAATGTTCAGATCTCTGAGGGCCACCAGCCGCTATCGGCGAGCCATTCGGCGAACCTACGAACCGGGCAAGTCCACCATTGCTAAGATAGTGAACTCCTTTGTGGCCGCTCACGTAATCGAGCATTTCTTCCAGCTCAGACCAGCCTTCGAGTTTTTCTGTTTCCCAGGAATGTCCCAGAAGATGCCAAGCCCCACCTTCGCGAACAGCCTGGTCAAACAGCCCCTTTCCCAGTTGCACCCAATTTTTGGAATAGAAACTCGCCGACGCCTTTACAAGGGTGAGTACCTCTCCCCTCCGAAGTAGATTCCTGCAGTAGCTGCTCCAGGGGTGAGGATAGGCCTGGATGGAAACCGGCATATCGAAGGCGGGAAAATCGCAGCTCAGAGAAAGCATTCGCAACCCGCGCGCACAACGGTATCCGGCGCGCTTCACCTGCTCTGCCACTCTTGGGTTGGAACGGCCTTTGGGATAAGCAAAGGAACAAACTTCTTTCCCAAGAATCTCTTCCAACGTATCTTTGGATTCCATTGCCTCACGAAATACCTCGTCGGCACTGAGATCAGTTAGAACCGGGTGCGTTACGGTATGAGCTCCGATCTCAAAACCGGCGTTTGCGAGGCCACGCACATCCGCTGCGGACAGGGCAGAAGCCTGCCCCAAACTTCCCGAGGTGACATAGAAGGTCCCCGGCAAGCCTCTGCTACCAAGCAAATCGGCTAGCTTCAGGTCGCACGCATGACCGTCGTCCCAACTAGTGGTGACCACCACTGCTTTCGAATTGGCATCCCGCTGAAAAGACATTTCAGAAACATCTTAGGTGGTCTGCCGGCGAAAGGTCGATCCGGCGTTCGGAACTTGGTTCCATCGAATTAGAAACTCATCAGAAACCGCTTCCGTATTTTCCCCGCAGAATACGGGTTTGCCAGGTATAGCAATTGCTGCTGGGAACTGAGCAATTGGCCGTCCCAGTTTGACTGGTATCGAAGTATTGGCCCAGCCCGTAAAATGTGAGATTGTCGGTCGGGTCGATCACGGTAGCCGCGTACTCGCCCCAGAAATGCGTATTTTCCTCGTCTCCGGCTCCGCTGACAATGAGAGTAGCTGGATCGAAGCTGGAAGTCATCCAGGGCAACACATCAAAATAAATGGCGGGGTGGGCCTGAGTTGTACAGGTTGAACAATAGAATCCAGACGTTGTATACGTGACGCCCAAATTGCCATTCTTATCGAGAGCCGCGCTCGGCATGAAATAGGACAAGATCCCGTTGGCATCCGCCAGGTCGGGAGGAGCGCCAACGCCGCCACTATTGACAACCACCGAAGCGGTTCCATTTAAAACTTTAAGAATGTAATAGCGGATTCCTGTGCTCTGGTTAGAAGGGTTTTCCAGCACCACGTGGGACGCGGTGAGGTACTGGCCATTGGGGCCGCTTCCGGATGACGACAGATTGTTGTAGGCCAGCCGGTTCGCCATGCGGTCGCCAAGTGAATCCACGCAAGGGGTGTTGAAATCACCGCAGGATCGTCCGCCGTAGCCTCCCAGGTCTGCCAGGTTCGTGCTGGGTTCAGGGACGCAGATAGTGTTGGTCTCCCGGCCGGGGGCGGAAGTATCGTAACAGCCGGGCGTATAGGGAGTAACGCGCACAAACGTTGGACCAGCAAGTCCACTCGTCCCCCAGGTAAATAGAGCTAGCTGTTCAGATGTGCAGAGGGCTGTCATGCTGGTGCACCAGCCTTCTCCGTTGCCACCGGTCTGCGCGTTGCTGGGATTGACGATCGCGAGCAAATAATTTGGCTCACCAGTTGGAGGTAAGTTCGAGCTGTCGATATCAGCCACATCCAGGGAGTGGATCAGGCTGGGGCGCTGAGCCGCGGGAACCATATAGGTGTAACAGCTGACCGGGTTCGTTGCTTGCCCATGCGCGATATGGGTCCGGTCTAATTGGCAAGCTTCAAAACCAGCTTCGGTAAATCCGGCCGTAGGATCTTCCAGGTCGAACGTGAGGTAAAAGCCGTTCGACCAGGTGCCGATTCGAGGCCAGTCGGGGAAAAAGTAATAATTGCTGCCCACCGTACAGTTGTTCGAGCTCTGAACACATGGCAACACTGTATCCAGCTTGTACTCGTAGGCGTACCACATCGTTTGCGCACTGGAAAGATCGCTTCCCGAACTCACCGCGATACAAAAAGCATAGTGGATGATTCCCCCGACGCTGTAATGGACCCTCCGGCTAATGGCAAACTCGTTGTCCTCGCGGTCATAAAGTACTTGAACGTTTCCAGTAGTGTTTCGGCATTCCGCTTGTGTTGTCGCGGACCAGAGGCGAGTGACACTGCGCGGCGATGCAGTCGTGCCCCCGGCAACTGTAAAGATCGGCTGCCCCGTCACCTTGTCGAAGGCTTGAATGAATTGAGGATTCACCCACTGAAGCACTTGAGCTTTCTTGCCCGTCATGTTGCGGCTCACGGCGATGTTGGTGTCGAGGTTCACCGCGTTATCGTAAAACTGGTAGGTCGGCGAGCCAATGTCCTGTTGCGCATCGATGCCCTCGATTTGGTCCGCAGTCCACGATCCCGTGAGGCACGCCGTGGACTTGCAAACGGGGAAATTAGGCATCGTGTTTTCAGCCACCTGCGAGGCAGAATAGGGCCCCGCTATCGCACCCGTCTGACAGTCACCGGAGGTACAGCTTTGACCAAGAGAATAGATACTCGTCATTAAGCAGACGGTAATCACACCAATCCTTAAAGCCAATGCTCTCTTGCTCGTTGTCATATTGTCCCCCGGACTCGAAACGCCTATTTGTGAACCAAACCTAATTTGCATGCCCCGCGGATCTGCTTGAAGCAACCACGCGCCTAAGTTACGCTCCGCCGTCTAAGATACCTGCGCCGCCAGATCCTTTTCCGATTGCTCCTGATACGCCTTTTCCATACACCACCGGAGTTTCCCGGCCAGCATTGTAACCATTGGCTCTTTCAGAATGCTGCCGTGATCGCCCTCAAATTCGTGAACTTCCACACCTCCGCTAATCCAGTTGGACCAGTCATTTTCCGAAGTGCTCAGGCCGCGCAATCCCTTCTCGCCAGCGCGAAACCACGTGGCTTTTCCTGAGTAAGGGCGAGGCTGGTAAGCCAATTCCGCTTGAGCTAAAGTACTTCGAACCTCTTTGAGTGAACTCGGCAAGAACAAAGCATCCCATCTTCTCCGAATGCCTTTGCGATATCGTTTGACTCGTTGGCGGACGTAAGTAGCCTGTTGCTTGAAAGAAAGCTTCAAGAGCGTACTTACCATGTCGGTTGTAGACTTCGCCTGGCCCGGGTAAGTATCAAGCAGGCCCAGGAAGCCGACCTCGTGGCCTTCGTCTGCGAGTTGAAGCGCCATTTCAAAAGCGACAAGTCCGCCAAACGAATATCCCCCGATGTAATAAGGTCCTTCCCGCTGAAACGTACGCATCTCTGTAATGTAGCGAGCTGCCATCTCTTCGACACTTGCCAACACCGGAGCGCCGCCATCCATCCCCTGCGGCTGAATCCCATAAAAAGGTTGATCCGGCGCCATATGCCGCGCCAAATCCTGAAACCGCAACACTGCTCCCCCTAAGCCGTGAACGCAGAAAAAAGGAGGACGCGTACCTTTCGGCTGAATAGGAACCACCAGGGAAAATTCCGGCTTCCAGGACTCCCGGCGAAGGATTACGGCCATCTGCTCGATTGTCGGCGCCTCGAAAAGTGTGGCTAGAGGCAACTTCCGGCTGAACCCCTGCTCAATGTGACGCATCAGACGCACCGCGATCAGTGAGTGTCCGCCGAGTTCGAAAAAGTTTTCCCGAACTCCGATCGGGCTCCTGCCCAGAACGGCTTCCCACATGCGAACCAGTCGCGATTCGACGGCATCGCTGGGCGGAGCGGAGCACTCGGACGCACGATGAACCGGCAACACAGCTAACCCACGCCGATCAACCTTGCCGTTTGGGGTAAGAGGCAGTTCCGCGAGAAACACGAATGCGGATGGGATCATGTAATCCGGCAATCGCTCCTTCAACCAACTGCGCAACTCCGCATCGGAAACCCTCAGCCCCGCAGCCAGAACCATGTATGCGACCAAACGCTTGTCGCCCAACTCCTCACCTTGAACAATTACAACCGCCTCGCGAATCGAGGGATGCGCTCCTAGAACGTTATCGATCTCCCCCGGCTCAACGCGAAATCCGCGGATCTTGGTCTGAGAATCGCGACGGCCAATGAACTCTATCTCTCCGTTAGGCCGATAGCGCGCCATATCGCCGGTCTTATAGAGTCGCGCTTGCGGCTCGGCACCGAAAGGATCAGGAATAAACTTCGCTGCGGTTTCGCTGGGACGGTTGAGATAGCCCCGCGCCAGTCCTGCACCCCCAATATGAATCTCGCCCGAAACTCCAACCGGAACCGGCTGCAAATTCCCGTCAAGAAGATAGACCTTGGCATTGTCGATGGGACGACCAATCGGTAAGGTGTCCGGCAACGGTTCGGAATGCAGCGGCTCGTGCGCAGTCGCAATTACGCTGGTTTCGGTGGGGCCGTAGGTATTGATCCACCGCACTCGCGAGCCTGCGAATTTTCTCCAGGCCTCGAGTACTGGTAATTGAGCTTTTTCTCCCCCTACCACGAGCAGACGCAAACTCTTGGGCAGGGCAGCGCCAGACTCCGAAAGTTCGTGCACCAATTCATGCCAGTACGCGGTCGGGACGGAAAGCACCGAAAGCCTGCGATGCTCGATCCATTTCAAGAAGTCTGAACCCGCAATCGAGAAATCTTTGGAACGCAACACTAAGGTCGCGCCAGTTACCCAGATTGGATAGACCTCTTCGATCGCGATATCAAAGCTGATCGAAGAAAATTGCAACTGCCGATCCGCCGGCTTCAGCCCATACAGCCTCATCGCCGCGAAGATATAGTTCACCAGGCCGCGGTGTGTGAGCATTACTCCTTTGGGCTTGCCGGTCGAGCCTGAAGTGTAGATCACATAAGCCAGATTGTCCGGAGTGATATTGTTTTCAGGATTGCTCCGGCGTTCTTTCGCAATTAAATCCCAGCTGGAATCGACGCAGACCGTCTTGATTCCAGAAACCGCCAAGCCGGAAAGCAGGTGCTCATTGCTCAACAGCACTGGAATCTGCGCATCTTCCACCATTAGCTTCAGGCGATCTTTGGGATACGCTGGATCGAGAGGCAGGCACGCACCGCCCGCCTTCAGCACCGCCAACAGAGCCACTGCGAGGGTCACCGAAGATTCAAGACAGATACCCACCGGCACGTCCGGCCCAACTCCCAACCGGCGCAAATAGTGCGCCAGCTGATTAGCCCGCTCATTGAGTTCACGGTAAGTGAGCTGGTTGTGTTCTTGCTCAACGGCAACAGCGTAAGGCGTGCGCTCGGCTTGGACTTCGACGAGTTCCTGGATACATTTGTCCCGGGGATAATCTGCACCCGTGTCGTTCCATTCGGTCAGAATCCGATGCCGGTCGGCCGCTCCGAGTAGCGGCAGCTCAGACAGGCGCGCGTCAGGGTTTTCAACCATCGCTTCTAAAATCACCCGAAAGCTATCCAGCATCCGCACAATTGTGGAAGCATCGAACAGGCTGGAGACGTAACTGAAACCTGCAGTCAGGCCACCTTCAGCAGGAACCAGTGCGCATGTGAGCTCAGGACCAACCCCATCGCTGTTAGCATCCTGCAGCCTCGCGGATACTTCCATCGCAGGGACTGAGGCATCCTTCATCAGAAAAAGAATTTGGGGAGATGAATTCACCGGCCGATCTGGGGAAACTTTTCTGCTGGCATCCCGAAACGAGATTTCAGTGTCACGCTTTACTCGAGACACCAACTCGCGAAATGCAGGATCACCCGAGAGATCGGAACGCAACAAAACCGTGCGCCGCAAGTTGCCGGTTACTTCACCGCCTTCACGCCAACCTCCACTCCACACCGAGCCAACGACGATATCTTCCTTCCCGCTATAGCGCGAAAGCAGCACCTTAAAAGCCGAGAGCATAATCACGAACAGCGACGCGTCTTCGCGCCCGGCCAGCGATACGAGTGCGTCCACGATATTTTGGGAGAGGGCTATCGATTCGGTGGCCTTGCTGAGTTCGCGTTGTTCACGTCGGGGACGATCCGTCGGCAATTCCAGCAGCGCAGGAAGACTTTCCAGTTTCGTCGAGGAGTATTCGCCGATTCCCTTGCGGTTTCCGCCTTCCGGTTCTCCGATACCCGATTCCTCTCCGAAAGCCACGTGCAACGAGGTTAGTCCGCGCAGGCCGAGGTTGGTTCGCCACGTCAATGATTGTGGCTCGAGACGCAAATTGTTCAGCCGGCGCAGCACAGCGTCGAAAACCATCTGGCCTTCCGCGCGCGCTAAGGGAGCGCCAAAGCAGAAGTGTGCGGCATATCCGAAGGCGAGGTGCCGGTTGTCCTGTCGTGTAATGTCAAAGCGGTCAGGCTCAGGAAACCGCTCAGGATCGCGGTTGGCGGCGGCCATCACTGCAATCACCGCCTGACGTTTGCGGATCAGCTTGCCGCCCAATTCCCTGTCGGATGGCGCCAGCCGCGCCGTATGCTGGCTCGGACTTTCGTAGCGCAACATTTCTTCCACGGCCGAGGGAATCAAAGAGCAGTCCTCGCGCAGCCGCTTCATCTCTTCTGGATTGCGCAACAGCGTAAGCACGCCATTGCCGATCAGGTTGGTGGTGGTCTCCTGGCCTCCGACCATGGTCACAATCGTGTTCGCAATCACTTCCTCTTCCGTCAGACGGTCCCCATCCACTTCAGCGGTCAGCAGCGAGTGAATCAGTCCTTCTCGAGGATGCGCCTTGATTTCCTGGATTGCCTCCTGGAAATAGCCAGTCATCTCCTCGACCGTGCGCAGCATCAATTGCGCCCGATCGGGATTGTGCTGGAAGTTCCCCAGCATCTCGGCAAAGTTGGCGGACCAGACCTTCAGCTGCCGGTGGTCGCTGACCGGCACTCCGAGCAGTTCGGCAGTAACGATCGCCGGCAAAGGGTCCGCCAGATCTGCAATGACATCCATCCGTCCCTGCGCCTGCACCTTGTCAAGCAGGCTGTTGACGATGTCACCGATATGAGATTTAAGGGCTTCGACCCGCGCAGGCGTGAACGCTTTGGACGCCAATCCGCGCAGCCGAGTGTGGCTTGGCGCATCCAGAAACAGCATCTGCCTGACCATCACCTGCGCGATGGGCTTCAGTTGGGCTAGTCCCATCTCCGTCAGTTGCTCGGGAGCAGGCGTACGATCGGCGGAAAAACTATGGAGGACTTCGAGCACATCTGCGTAGCGCGTCACCACCCACGCATGAAGATAGGAATCCCAATGTACGGGATCTTCGCTGCGCATCCGGTGAAACAGCGGATATGGATTAGCCAGCACTTCGGGATCAAGCAGGTGGTAAAGGCTCAAGGCCGCATGGGCGCGCTCGACCCGGGATGGCGCTGCGGAATCCAACGTCATTTTTGCTGTGCCCCTGGCGCGGTGGAGGAAACTGCCTGCGACTCCTCCCAGTTAGTAGCTTCTATCTTGGCGAAAATGAGCCGCTCAATTTCAGCTGACATTCCTGCCAGGGTCGGGTGGTCGAACAGACTGAGCAGCGACAGGTCGACGCCAAACCCATCGCGAATGCGAGTGATGAGCTGTGTGCCCAGCAAAGAATGACCGCCCATCATAAAAAAATTGTCGTTCACTCCAACGGAGTCCACTTGAAGCAAGGGAGCAATCAATGCAGCGAGCCGTTGCTCAACCATGCTTTGGGGTGCGACGTGACGCTCGTCGCACAGCAGATTGGCGCCGCTCGGTTCGGGCAGAGATGCCCGATCAATCTTCCCGTTGTGTGTGGTGGGAATCGAATCCAGCCGCACGAAGGTTGCTGGAATCATGTAGTCGGGTAGAGCCTTGGACAGCCCTTCGCGAAGCATTGCAGCCGTCACTGCCGATTCCGGCCTCAGCGCTACATAGGCCACCAAACGCTTCTCTCCGCCTTCATGTTCGCGGGCGATAACTGCGCTGGCTTCCACTCCGGCACAAGCGTTGATCGCCGTGACGATCTCGTTGGGTTCCACCCGAAAACCGCGGATCTTGACCTGTTCATCGATCCGTCCCAGGAATTCAAACTCACCACCTGGAAGCATCCGCCCCAAATCCCCAGTGCGATAAAAGACGCCACCCTGGTGCGATTCAGCCTGGTGTGATTCAGATCCGAGCCGCACAAATTTCTGAGCCGTGAGCTCCGGCTGATTGCGGTAACCGCGAGCCACGCCGGCCCCACCAATGTACAGTTCTCCAGTCTCACCCTGGGCTAGCGGATGCATCTCTTCGTCGAGGATACATACCGCCGCATTGTCGATCGCACGCCCGATGGACGGCCGGGTCGCGCTGTCTCCTGCAATTACAACGCCTGACGTCGCAACGACCGTGCATTCCGTAGGGCCGTAGTTATTGATCAACTCAAAGGGTAAGGTTGGGGAAGGGCGGCGTCGAAGAGTGTCGGCGCCGGTCAGCAAAATCCGCAGCGCACTATCGGATGCCCACTCCATCGTCAGCAGGCGCTCCGCCATGGCGGTGGCTGCAAAACTGATCGTGATCTTTCGCTCGGTAAGCCAATTTCGCAGCGCTTCGGCGTCGTTGCGCACGCCATCTTCCGGAAGGTGAACGCTGGCGCCGACGGTAAGATACGGCCACAATTCCCAAACCGCAGCATCAAACCCTAACGCGGCCAGAAAAGTCGCACGATCCGTCGAACTAACCCGGAATGCGCGGTTGTGCCAGCCGATAAGGTTCAGCAGATTCGAGTTCGTAACCTCAACCGCTTTAGGGCGGCCGCTCGAACCAGACGTGAAAATGACGTAGGCCAGGTCTTCGGGACGTATATCTGTGTCCGGCGATGCAGTGCTCTGGGATCGGATCTGCAATGCGTCGCGATCCATGTCGACGGTTTGCCAGGAATCTTCGAACCACTGATTGGAAGATTTACCGCAACTGACGACCACCGAGACTCCAGCATCCCGCAGCATAAATGCATTCCTTTCCACCGGAGCTTCCGGATCGAGTGGAAGGTAGGCAGCGCCCGCTTTCAGCGCAGCCAGCGCGGCTACAATAAATGATGGAGACCGCTTGAGGTATATTCCGACCAAACGTTCGCGACCCGCACCCAGCGATTTCAGATGGTGCGCTAACTGGTTCGCTTCACCGTTCAAATCTGCATAAGTCAGCACCGCCGGCCCCGCCCCCACCGCGAGTGCACGCGGCGTGATTGCCGCTTGATGGCTCACCAAGTCGGCAACACACGGTTGCCAGGCAAGCCCGGCAGCGAACGTTTCCTTGCTGCCCTGCACCGGAGCAGGTTGCAGGAATCGAGTTTGCGATAACTCCATTATGCGGCTCCCGAACCCTTCAAGACCGCCGGGATCGTGCGTACCAGGATTTCGAGATCCAGCCAGAGAGACCATTTGTCTATGTACTGGAGATCCAGTTCCATCCACTGTTCAAAGGGGATAGAGCTGCGGCCATTAATCTGCCACAGGCAAGTGATTCCAGGACGGACGCTAAACCGCCGGCGTTGCCAGTCCTTGCTGAAGCCCTCGTAATCACGCACCGGAAGTGGTCGCGGCCCCACCAGGCTCATTTCCCCCTTCACCACGTTCAATAGTTGCGGCAGTTCATCGATGCTGGTCTTACGGAGAAATCTGCCCACGGCAGTGATGCGAGGATCGTTCTTAATCTTGAATACGGGCCCACTGACTTCGTTAAGATGTTCAACTTCCCCAATGCGTTTTTCCGCATCCACAACCATGGTTCGGAATTTGTAGACATTGAAACGCCGTTTGTTAAAACCCAGCCGCTTCTGGACGAAGAACACCGGTCCTGCGGAAGTTATTTTAATCAGGGCTGCGGTTATCAGCAGCACTGGGGCAAGCAATACCAACACCGCGAGCGAAACCAAAATGTCGAGCCCACGCTTGACGGCTCCCGGCCACCCGTCCAGGCCTGGCGTGTAATGAGTGATAAATGGATGACCGTCAAGCACCTCGGCACGAGCCTGCGCCGATTTGAGATCGAAGACATCGAACAAGCGCATGACGATGCCCTGCTCCTGGCATAAAACGGCGATCTCAGAGGCGTGCGCGTGGAGCGAGCGCACCGGGAGCGCCAGCACGACTTCATCGATGACAGTGCTTCGCATAAATATCGGAAGCGCGGAGAGATTGCACGCCAGCGAATAGCCGGTCTGCTGAAAATCCTGCAAGCCCGTCCACTCCTGATCGGCGAAGCCAACAATCCTATATCCCAAGCCAGGTGTGGCATCTATTTTCCTGGCAAACTCGACCGCCCGGCGATTGGTTCCTACAATCAGCACGTTCCGCAGATTGCGTCCGCGAAGACGCACTCGCTCCAGCAGGGAGCGGAGCACAATCCGGCTGGCCATGGTTGCCAGGGTACTGCTTGTCCAAAAAACTAATATGAACGTCCCCGTGACCATGTGAATCCGGAAAACAACCGCAACCACCAGAAGCAAAAATGTCCCTACGGAAGCCGCCTTAAGAATGTCCAGCGCTTCATCCCTACGGCGCGACAGACGATGCGATGCGTACAATTGAAATGACAAAAGCACAACATGCCACGACAACAGGCACGCCGCAAAGATCAGGAAGTTCCCGATCTTTACTCGCATGGCCAGAAACTCAGCCAGGGACCCCGTATTTGAGCTGGTCGATACCGCTACCGTCGCCAGCCCGAAACCAAAAATCATCAGGCACAGGTCGAGCAGCTTGAGCGCATTCAGTAGAAGTTGACGTCGAATCGTACTCACCGAGATTAGTCTCCGTCTGAAGCCTGCAAAAAAAACGCCAATTATCAGATCAAATCTGTGCCGTTACTACACCTGCATTGGAACTGCTCTGAACCAGCCCCACCCGGTCAATCTTGCCGGTGGAAGTCTTGGGCAAGCTGACGCAGAATTCGATCAAATCCGGGATCATGTACTTCGGAATACGGGTAGAACAGTGCTGCTGCAATTCGACGGCCTGCAGAGAGCTTCCCGCCTGTAACGCCACCACTGCTTTGAGGCGGTTGCTGACGATATCGTCGGGAATTGCCAACGCTGCCGCCTCCCGCACTTCCGGATGACTGAGCAGAGCGTTCTCGATCTCGCCCAATTCAATGCGGTACCCACGGCTCTTGATCATGCTGTCGCGCCGGCCGAGAAATAAATAGTTGCCGTCTTCGCCGAGCTGCACCAAATCTCCGGTGCGATACATTTTCTCTTCAAAGTGCGCCTGAAAATGGTTGGGGATAACCATCTTCCTGGTTTTCTCCACATCCCCCCAATAGCCATAAGTGACCCCTGGCCCGCGCACGTACAGTTCGCCACTCTCGCCAACCTGAGTTACGATCTCGCCCTGGTCATTTACCGCGAAGACTTCCGTGTTCTCGCACGCCACGCCAATGGGTAGTTTTTCCTGACTGGGCAGCAACCTGCGATCTACCTGGTAATAGGTGCAGACATTGGTTTCGGTCGGACCATACAGGTTGTACAAATCGACCTCTGGCAACAACTCCGCCAGGTCTCGCAGGTACTTCATGGGAAAAACTTCGCCAGCGAAAAGAACGATTCGAAGTTGCCGTACTTTTTCCGGTCTCAGATTCCCGTGTAGCAAGAGTAAGGTCAGCGCTGATGGCACGGAATACCAGACTGTAATCCCGCGAGTCTCAATGAAATTCGCGAGCGTAGTCGGGAACAGAGCAATGTCCTCGGTGATCAGGTGAACCGTGGCGCCCGCCTCAAGCGAGTTGTAAACATCGAATACTGATAGATCGAAATGGAGAGGGGCGTGGTTGGAAAGTTGATCTTCGGGGCGCATCTGGAACTTCGCACTACACCACTCCACGAAGGTGAGGGCATTCTGATGCGAAATCATTACACCCTTGGGCCGACCCGTGGAACCGGACGTGTACAAAATGTAGGCCAGGTCCGTCGTGGTAAGGGTAACCTTCGGAGCGTGCTCAGCCGGGTGTTCCTCGAGCATCGACCACGGAAGCGCGCCGGAGCCGTTTACTTCGCCGGAAGACCGATCGATCAAAATGCAGGTGTCAAGGGAGTGCAGAGTCCTGGCATCCAGAGCCTTGCGCTTTTCCGCATTGGTCAAAAGGACGCGAACGCCACAATCTCCCAGGATATAAGCAATGCGGTCTGCCGGAGCCTGCGGATCGAGTGGCACATAAGCCGCTCCTGCCTTCAGCGCGCCTAACATGCACACCAGTGACTCGACACACTTGGGAAAGAACAGCCCGACGCGGTCCCCTTTCGCCACCCCACGTTCTCGCAGAAGGTGGGCCAATTGGTTGGAGCGCTCTTCCAATTCGCGGTAGCTTAAGCTTCGTCCGCGGGCAGAAACGGCGATCTTTTCCGGATACCGGGAGGCGCTGGTGCTCAACAGTTGTTGAAGAATATAAGCCATGTTTGTGTGATTACCGACAGGGGGGAGAAATGTATTGCCGTTCTGAATAAAAAAACAATTCTGCTACAGCTTGTTGTAAATAGATTCGGGAATCGGAAACTTACGTTGGTTCAGTACCGCTCCAAGGACACGAACCTTCGCCGTCTGAAACTCACGTACGGCGCCGCGAGCCGTCTCCCGGCGCGATGAGTTGGCTTTCAGTATCAGAACCACACCATCGGACGCCCCGCCAAGAATAACGGCTTCTCTGGAACCATTCATAGCAGGAGCATCGACCAGCACGTAGTTGAACATGGAATGCAATTCGCTCAAGCGTGCGAGCATGCGATTCGATGTCAAAAATCCCTGCGCCTTTTTCGGGGCGGAACCGCAACTGACAATTGCAAGATTGGAAGATAATTGGGTTATGAAGCCACCCACCGGACTGGGATCCAATAGCGCATCGGAAAGTCCATGATGATTCGCTATGCCAGTCTGTACGTGGAGAGTTGGAGTGCGGAGGTTAGCGTCCACCATACAAACGGTTCCAGATACCCGGCTAGCCAATGCCTCGGCGGCACGGGCGCACATCCAGCTACAACCACTGTCCGGCTCGCTGCCAGCAAAAACAACTCTGCGAGCGGCTCCGTCGCCCGAGACAAGGAAAACACGCTGAACCAGTGCAATCACTTCCTCGATTCCCGGCTTATCCACAGAGGGCGCAAGCGAGGCTGAGGGCCTTGGCGCGGGCGCCGGAATCGGCTCCGCGAACGCAGCTTGGCTCGGCCCCGGCGAGTTGAAAATCTCTTGGTGCTTGCCGATCTGCTCCAGTAGTTCGAAGTTCTTGCTCATCCCTGATTTCCCCTTTGGTTTGGCCCTATTACATTCTCGGTTCGTCGATGTCACTGTGGACGATGGCGAGCGGCCTGTCGCCGACCACGCCGTGAGTGCCATTGCCCTGGTGGTTGACGCTATTGCCGTTGCCGTTGCCGTTGCCGTTCCCATTGCCGTTGTGCTTGTGTCCATTGCCATTGCCGTTTTTCCCGTTCGCACTCACGCGATACGGTACTGCCGCCAGCAAAGGAATATTAAGTTCCTGCACCACCTCCGATGGTGTACGGAAAGACGGATCCAAATAGTCGGCGGTCATGGCCACTCCGGCACTGGCAATCACGGCCAGAACCAGTCCAAACCCGACTACCGACCAAGGCGACCCTGACGGAAAAACTGGAACGAAAGGTTGCTCAAGCACGGCCACGTTCAGAATTCGCCTCTGATCCATCGCGTCAGACAAGCGGGCTTCTTCCCGCTTTCTTTGATAAAGGAGATAGTTTTCTTCATCCGCCTTCTGCACCCGCAACAAATCCTGATGGACCAGGCCTTTCTGCTCAAGCTGTTCCGCTTCGGCGCGGTACATAGCTACTGCGGTTTGGGTTGCGGCTGCCCGGGCCTGCTGCGCGCTGTATTCCGCCTTGGCCTTTAACAGCTCCGTGCTGACGTACTGGTAAGCCGGATTCTGGTCGGTAGTCTGCTCCCGCAGCGGTTTGGTCGCCTCCGACGTGATTGCCGCACGCGTATCCGTTATTTCCTTGTCGATTTCCTGGACCAGCGGATAGGTTGGCTGATACTTCGTCAGCAGCTCGGTGCGCTTCAGCTCCAAATTCATCAGCGTGCTCTTGAGGGTCTGCTGCAGTTGGGCATCGTCGCTCTCACGCAACGAGGTGGTGATTCGGGCGGGCAATTTCTCCGCCTGTTTTTCCAGGGTGTGAATTTTTTCTTCGCTGGCGGCCATTTCAGAGCGCGTCTGCTGCAGGGTGGCGGTGAATTCCGCAAGCCTCTGCAGTGTGTTATCGCGTTCGATCTGCGGTGCCACTCCGCCGCGTTCGGAAGCGAATTGTTTCAGTTGCTGTTCGGATTCAGTAAGTTGTGACTTGTAACGCTCCGCTTCCTGTTCGAAGAATTTATATTCCCCGTGAGGGCGGTGGAGTTCGGCGTTGCGCTGGATATAAACGTCATTGAGCGTTCGCAGAACGTTGGCGCCCTTCTGCGGGTCGTCGGTGGTATAGCTGATGCTGATGAGATTGGTTTTTGCCAGCGCATCCACCTGCAAATCTGCGCGGAGACGGGCGGCGGCCTTGGCGATATTTTCTTCCGGGCTCGACTTTCTCAATAGCCGGAACGAACGCCGGTTCTGCAGTCCGCATGTGACCACCACTTGGCGGAGAACATCGTCGCTTTCCAGCAGTTCGACTTCGGAATTCAGTTCTTCCTCACTCACTTCGTTCTGCACCACCGACGCGGGCGCGGCTTGTCCCGCGGTGATCACAGAGTCGACGCGCTCGCGTTTCACCAGTAGTTTCGTATGTGCTTTGTAGGTAGCTGGTGTAAGGACAGCCACCAGCACCGCACCCAGAAGAATCGCGGAGAAACACACGACGATCATCCGTTTGTGGCGAAAGCCAATTCCGACAATGTCTTTGGCGCTGATCGCAAACGCCATGTTTCCGTTTCGTGTAGATTCGTCGCTCATATCGCCTCCGCGAAAATCGCTTCTAACTTAGGGGATGGGGACATAGGACCCTACGTTGGCAGTCGGAATAAAGTGTTCAATTTTCGAAAATGTGTTCTTGGGGACGAAGAGCATATCTCCGGGGTGAAGGAACGGATCTTCCGAGAGATTCCCCGATTTCTGCATCTTTTTCACGTTCAGCAGCTTGGCTTCCATCCACTGATCGTCGACGCGACGGAACAGCAGGACCTGCGAATGCTTGGCTTTGTCTGTAAACCCTCCCGCCACCGCAATTGCCTCAGTCAACGTAACCTGACCTCGCAAATCGTACTTGCCAGGATGTCCAATTTCGCCATTCGCAATAAAGTAAGGCTTCTCAAAGTCTTTCAAAACGACGGAGATAAGCGGGTCATGCAGAATTTTTTCGTAGGCGTGGCGCAACGTATTGGTAAGTTCCGGCACCGTCTGCCCCGAGACTTTGAGATCGCCGACTCCGCGCAGCGTGACGAATCCGTCCGGCTGTACCGTGATTGCAGTCTGGTTGAATTCCGGACTCAAATCGAAACTGATGTCAAAGGAGTCTCCCGCCCAAATCCGGTAACGCTGATCTCGCGCCTGCAGGCGCGGACCGGTTGTCTCGCCTGCCTTGGCAATCACCGCTGGCGCGGCTTGTGGCTCGATTCCGCGGACTTCTTGCCCCGCGCTGAGACATGCCGACAAAACCACCACCGACATTACCGTAACAATCCATTTCAATTTGGTCATAATAAACACTCCCGGCTCAACTCGATCTCTCAAGAACTGACCATTTCGTGCCTGTTGCCCTAGCCATTAAATATAAGTACTGATCATTACGCCTGTGTTAGCGCCTGTGTTAACTGACGCCGACTTCGGAAGAATTAACAGCTACTGAATTTTTGAAGCTTCACGGCTGCCTGTTCGTGGTCGCTGTGCATATTGCGCAGGACTTGAAACTCAGAAAGTCATTAAGTGCGGGGTCATTAGTGCGGGGGATTCGTTCACGAGCGTAGCACGCAACCCACAACGTAAAACTGAATTAACCGATAGTAAGCAGCTCTGCAAATTCCTACAAGTAGCCCAACTTCTTAGAGACTAAAGCCTCTACCAGCCCAACTTCCCCAGGACCCTCCGCGGGACAAGGTTTGGCATGGGTCACAGTCAGCCCGAAAATGCTCTGCGGCTGTTGCCTCGCCTCGCCCCGCCACGGGTCTCAGGTATAATTGCGGTCCCTGGCGTTTTTCCTACCGCCGACAGGACGCATCCTGCAAATCATGACTTTGACCGAAGCGCCGCACGCCATTGCCTTACGCGCGTTTACCAGCCCTACAGGTTTCAGGTTCCGGATCGCTATTGCGAATCGCAGATACCGCCAACTTCCCGCGAACCCCACCGACAGAAAGGAAGCACCGTGGTCGTCCTGGTAGTCGGAGGTGCGGGGTATATTGGCAGTCACGCCGCTCGCGCTTTGAAACGCGCGGGCCATTCGGCGATTATCTATGACAATCTTTCCAGCGGCTACGAGATCTTGGCCAATGGCTTTGAACTGATACGAGGCGATGTTCTCGATCATTCAAAGCTGGCGCTGGCCTTGCAGGGCGTGGACGCCGTCATGCATTTCGCGGCTCACGCCTACGTCGGCGAATCCGTTGTCAACCCGCGAAAATATTTCCGAAACAATGTGGAGGGAGGGTTGTCACTGTTGAACGCTGCGGTTGAGGCTGGAGTTAAGAAAATCATTTTCTCCTCCACCTGCGCTGTTTACGGAGAACCTTCCAAGATTCCCATCACCGAAAAAACCGACCGGCAGCCGGTGAATCCTTATGGCGTATCCAAGTTGTTCTTCGAACAAGCGTTGGAGGCTTATGACCGCGCTTATGGCCTTCGTTACGCGAGTTTGCGATACTTCAATGCTGCCGGAGCGGATGACAGCGGAGAAATCGGCGAACTGCATAATCCCGAAACGCACCTCATCCCTCTTGCACTGCAGGCGGCGGCGGGCACGGGTCCTGAAATACAAATATTCGGATCCGACTATCCCACCCCCGACGGAACCTGCGTTCGCGACTATGTTCACGTGAACGATCTCGCTGCGGCACACGTAAAAGCTCTTGAGCACCTCCAGGCTGGCAACGATTCTTTCGCAGCGAACCTGGGCACCGGGCAGGGTCACTCCGTACAGGAAGTCATTTCCGCGGTGGAGGAAGTAACCAGCAATGCAGTTCCTCGGCGTCTCGGCCCGCGGCGCCCCGGCGATCCGCCAGCGTTAATCGCGGACCCTAGCCGAGCCGAAACTCTCCTGCACTGGAAAGCTCAGCGAACGCTGCGGGAAACTGTGTCCACAGCTTGGAATTGGATGAAACGCAAACCCTAAGAACCCTCTCGGTCTTGTAACATGATTGCGAAACGAATCGTTCTGATGAATCCGAGGTAAAGCGATGGGGCATGATCTTCTCGAAAAACGTGTGGCCGTACTGGGAGCCGGGAAAATGGGGGGCATCCTGCTTCAAGCCCTGCTCAAAAACGGGTTGCTCTCGCCCGACCTAACCTGCGCGACGGTGCAGCATCCAGAACGAGCCAAAGCGCTCAGCGCAAAACTGAATGTTCGCGTTGGCACCGACAACGTCGCAGCTGTTAAGGGAGCGGACATCATTCTGGTGGGTGTGAAGCCGCAAGTGGTACAGGAGGTCATGACTGAAATCCGCGGCGAGATCACTCCGCGGCAGTTGATCATCTCGGTGGCAGCTTCAGTGCCCACGTCCTTGATCGAAAAGAATTTACCGCCAAACGTGCCGGTGATTCGCGCCATGCCCAACACACCCTGTTTCGTAGGCAGCGGAATGACCGCAGTATGCAAAGGCCAGTACGCTGACGCTGCCCACGTTGCCATGACCTGCAGAATGTTCGACGTAGTCGGCCGCACCGTCGTAGTCGACGAGAAGCACATGGACGCGGTCACTGGTCTTTCCGCCAGCGGTCCGGCTTACATTTACATCATTCTGGAATCATTGGCTGAAGCTGGAGTAAAAGTAGGTCTTCCCCGCGATGTCGCTACTCTGCTGGCCGCGCAAACCACGCTTGGCGCCGCCCGAGTCGTGCTCGAGACTGGAGATCACCCCGCCCTGCTTAAGGATGCCGTTACTACTCCCGCAGGCTGCACCATTGACGGCATCTTGGAACTGGAGGAAGGCAAGTTGCGCGTGACCCTCATAAAGGCCGTCGTGAGGGCAACACAAAGAGCGAAGGAATTGGCCTTCTCTTAGTTCGTCTAGTCCGGTTTCCGATTCCAATTTCTTAACTGCACCGTCACTTGCTGCATGTAAGCCCTTGCCTCGGACGAGGTGAGGGACTCTGCAGCTTCGCCTTCCGCGGCAACAAAACCCGCCGGAGAGGAGATTGCCTTGGCGTCCACCCGTACAACTTCTTGACTCAAAGCTGTGCGAGGCGTCACATCCGTGACATGTTTGTTGATGTCAAGATCCGCAATTACTTCTTCTACGACCGGGACACTCACCACTCGCTCCCGAAGAGCGCAACCCAGGGAAAGCGCGTTAAAACACAGGTTGTTGATATTACGCGGAATTCCTTCCGCAAATTGCCCGATGGCGCGGATCGCCGCCGCCTCAAATAGTCGAGCGCCCGCATAACCGGCAACGCGCAACCGGTGCTCTACGTAGTTATTGCTCTCCGTCAAGGACAACGGCGACAAGCCGCTCAGCAGGGAGATCCGCTGCCGGAGCTGCGAAAGTTTGCGACTGGCAAGTTTATCTGCAAGTTCTGGTTGTCCCGCCAAAATAATCTGCAACAACTTCGCCCTGGGAGTTTCAAAATCCGAAAGCAATCGGATCGTCTCCAGCACCGACGGATGCAGATTTTGCGCCTCATCCACCACAATAATGAAACGCCTCCCCGCCCGCGCTTCCTGCAAAAGCAGCTTATTGAACTCATCGTTCATGAGCACCGCATCCTGCTCGTGGCTTTCGGAGCCAAGTTCGGCGAGAAGGAAGCGCATGAAATCCCGCGAGCTACATTGTGTTTGAAAAAGAAACGCTGTGCGCGCCTGGCCACGGAACTTCTCCAGCAGGTGAAAAAGAAGGGTGGTCTTTCCCATGCCCGGCTTCGCAATCAGCGCCAGAAAACCGCAGCCCGACTCGATCCCGTAATAAAGAGACGCCAACGCCTCGCGATGCGTTGGGCTTAGATACAAGAAGCGCGGATCGGGAGTAACTCCGAATGGCTGCTCCCGCAATCCATAGAAGCCTAAAAACATTTCTTCACGTCCTTTACTAAGCAGGATACTACCTGGAGAGAAAAACATTCCGCCAGAGGCTTGGGCCTTGCCGCTAGCTCTGCTGTGCGGCCGGAATAATATCGTGTTGGCGGATCTTGTAGAGCAGCGAGCGGTAGCTGATGCTCAACAATTTCGCAGCTCGCTTGCGATTCCCGCCAGTGTGCCGGAGAGCACAGTTGATGGCGCGAACCTCGGCTTCATTGCGAAAGCTGCGAAGCGACAGGTCCGCCACCGGTCCCGCCACTTGAAAGGTGCTGCTTGCTTCCCATGCATCGGGCCGCGCGGTAGTTCCACCGTTATCGTTCTCGTTCTTCGTTTCAGCGTTATTCATATTTAGCCCCACAGGAAGAAAATTTCGACAGAAGTTCAATCGGCGGACACGGTCGCGCCTCGCGCCGCAACACGCCCCTTTGAATTGGAAAATACAATCACGCGGATTTAAAGAGGTTCGAAGCGGTATCCATCGATGCAGACCGACAACGAACGGTGGATAGGCTCGACCGAGATGACCAGATTGCGACCATCTTGGGCGGAGATAACCCCCTCGATACCGTCCAAGGCCCCTCCCCTGATACGCACCCGCTGCCCGATCGGAAGAAAAGCGTGCTCCTTTACTGGGACATCATTTGCCAGTAAAGTTTTCAAGCTCTCAATTTGTTGTTCGGGGACTGGAATCCCCATCCCCCGCACCCCCACGAAACCTGCGACCCCGTGAGTTTGCAAGACCCGCAGACGATCTGAAGAACAAAGCACCAGGCGCGCAAAGCTGTAACCGGAGAACAGCGGCAACTCCACTTCCTTTTTTCGATCACTCCACTGGTGAGTTTTTTTCACCAAGGGAAGAAAGCTTTCGATCCGTTGTCGATCCAGTTCTTCGGCCACCATTTTTTCGTGACGGGATCGAGTCCGAATGGCAAACCACTGCGGGGAGTCAAGCAGCGGGCCGGTTCCCACCGCGCCGAATTCCATCTGCAATGCTGGACTGCTGCTCATAGCTTCGCCCTTTGAGTCACGTATTCAGCGACTCCCTGAAGAAACGACTTCGGACCCCGGCGTCTGGCAGCACGCCGGTCGCGCGATTTGGCAACGTTAGTTGGGGGGGGGACTTACGTATCTGAAGACTACAAATCGGGATCCAAAATCCCTCAAATCTTGTCCCGATTCTAGCCACAGGTGCAAAATCGTGCAAGAGGTGAAAAGTAGAGAGAAAGAAGACTCTGTGATTTTTCATCTGTGCGCTAAAGTACTTTGGACAACTCATGAAAACACAATCAGTTACCGGAGCATACCCCCTACAGAGGGCCTTTTTCGCTATCCCCGTCCCATGAAATACAGCTCACGGAACAAGAAATAGGAACTTTATCTTCTATCATCGCCAGTCTGGGAGTTGCAGGAGCATACCACCACACCGCATCGCCAAGCTAAACCTCGGAGCGGGCCGTCCCGCGCGCTTTCTGCTCCGGTGGCCCACCAAGTTCGTATCCCCCATTGGTGCTATTTACTCGGAGTCGAATGTCCCCTATCGTTCTCCAATCAGTACCGGTACAGGCAACGAAATCCAAATGCCCAAATTGCTGTCAGTCGCGTCTCAAGGGCAGCATCTCTTCGATCACGATTAACCCTCAACGTTCTTTCACTGAAAGGCTGAAGGAAATTGAAAAGCTCACGAGTGTCATCTATGGGTCAACTTACACCTCTTTCCAATCAAACGCGCATGCGCGTTCTGGCGGCCGATAGCACTTCCATGACCACGCAGTTGCTGGTCGAGGCTTTGGGCCGGGATGCTCAATTTGAGATGATGGAGTCACCCTCCACCACTTCCGCCATTCTTGCGTTGGTGAAGGCGAAGAAACCGGAAATAGCCGTAATCAGTGCTCAACTCGATCAGTCCGGAAATTTCGATCTGGTTCGCGAAGTTCGCCTGCAGTCGCCCGCGACGCGCGTCATCGTCCTGCTCGATTCATCGGAGCGCAATAAGGTGACCGAAGCTTTTCGGGCGGGCGCAGCCGGTGTTTTTTGTCGCACCGAGCCCTTCCGGCTGCTGGCAAAATGTATCCAGTGTGTCGCCAACGGACAGGTTTGGGCGAGTAGTTCCGAATTGCACTTCCTTCTCGAAGCTTTAGCTCAGCCTTCGTTTCCGAGTGGCTTGAATTTAAATGGCGGTCTGCTTTCAGCACGTGAAACCGACGTCGTGCGCTGCGTTGCAGAAGGGCTTTCGAATCGTGAGATCGCTCAACGCCTGACCTTGACCGAGCACACCGTCAAGAACTATCTGTTCCGGATTTTCGACAAGCTTGGCGTTTCCAGCCGGGTCGAAGTGGTGCTTTACGCGTTCCGCAACGGAAGCGCGTCACAGGCATCGCCGATTCCTTCCTCACGCCGGCTTGCGCGTTCAGTGCACAATTCCCCGCAACTGGTCACCAAAGATTCGATGTTGATTCGCAAAACTGCCACCTAACGTCATCCTCAGCGCAACAAGATTTTTATTGAACAACAACGTCACTGTGGCAGTTTGAAATTCAAGGTGACTTTCGTTTCCATCTCGACCGGCTGTCCCTTGATCTTGAGCGGCCTGAATCGCCATTGTTTCACTGCGGCCATGGCGGCATCGGCCAACAGAGGCTGACCGCTGAGCAATTTAATTTCCTGGATCGAGCCATCGCGGCCAGCACGCACATCCAGTACCACTGGCCCTTGAATCTGCTGCTGCCGGGCTTGCTCAGGATAATCCGGTTCAACCCGGCGAAGAAGGCTACCTTCGGCCACCTCGGGAGATATTTCATAGATTGCTGCTGCCTCGATCCCCGGTCCCGATTGCCTCCCTGCACCGATCTCACCCGTGGCCGGGCTCTGATTTGGCTGCGCCTGATTCCCCGCGACATTGTTTTCTGCGGCAGGCGGCAAACGAAAAATTTCTTTTCCATCCTGATAAACCAGCAGGCTGCCTGCCGGCGGCGATTGTCCCCGCGCGCGAGCGTCACCGGAAGCGGGAGCCGCTCCGGTGAATTCCGAAGGCCGCGCCCTTGAGGTCTCGTCGGCCTTCGCTCGCTTTGCAGTAGTGCCTGCCGCTTCTTCAGGGCTGTTCCCAGCCCCTATGGCCTGATTCCTTGCTCGGGATAAGGGAGCAGAAACAGTCGAGCTCTCATGCGCCCGGGCGGCGAATGTTCCCGCGCCCAGTCGCCCGCTGACCATCACAACCAACAACCCGGCGGCCGCAAAAACTAACGATCCCATAAACCACGTTAGGACGTTAATACTTCGGGCAGAAAAGTTTTCGTTCACCGTGGGCGGGACTATTGCGCCGCTTGAATATTCGGAGCTGGAACTGGGCTGCTCGTTGCGGCCGGTATAGTTCCCCGCGGCTCGGTCCGTCGCGAGGGCATTCTCTTTGCCCGCGAGTGCTGGAGGTTCAGACGCCCTTTGAAGATTCGCGAGCGCTAGTCGCGATAACGCGTCCAATGTCCGTTCGTCGCGCTCACCGAAGACTGAAGCGCTCGGAGAAAAGACTTCGAACAGGCCTACCAATTCATTGTTTTGCAGCAGCGGCAAAATCATTACCGAACGCACACCGAGGTCGCGACTCGCTTCAATATCGGCTCGCGGATCAGACTGGGCATCGTCGCAGCGCTGCATTTGCCAAGTCCTTATGCACGCACCTGACAGTCCTGCTTCAGTATTCAGCCGCGCGCCCAGGCTCGGAGCGCTGCCGCCGGCGCTGGCCCGGCAAACCCACTCGCCAGCCCGCCGCAGCACAATCGCGGCGCCCGTCGCAGGAGTAGCGAGACAGGCTTGTTCCACGATCCCATTCAGCACAATCTCCAGGGCCAGGTCCGTGGAGACTTCCGGAGTGACTCGGCCACCTCCATGCGCGCTAAACCTCGCCGCCAGTTCCGTGACGTCGAAACCGGACCGCATACTCATTTCAGGAGGAAGTGCGCCATTCTCGACGCGCCCCTGGCCTTTAGGCACATGGGGATTCACGGGATCGGGATCGAACATGGAGCGGTGCGCCATAACTGCTTATGTAGCGGAGTTTCTCCTCAAAACCGAGGGTTGTCAATAACGATTCCCCGCTTCCCTGTCCCGCTTGAATCTCATCCTGAGCTGAACCGCACGAATGATAAAAATAAACAGGCGTGCGAAGGCTCTGGATAAGGGGTCGCGGGGTCCCGGCACCTCAAGCCTGCTCAGATCTTTCGAAACTCCCGAAACAGCAACGATGGAGGAGAAAGGAATTTTAGAGTCTTTTGTTTCCTTATTCTCCGCGGAGAACAATGTTAGAATTAGTTCAATCTTGGACCGGGTTATTCCGTTCTCCAAGTTGGTTTCTGTTGACTCCTCCCTTGGCTTTTTGGAAACAGCTAACAATAGAACCGTTTCGAGATCACTTAATCCAGGGAGTCTTAACATGCGGATCGCTGTAGTTGGTTCCGGATATGTCGGATTGGTGGCAGGCGCCTGCTTCGCCGACCTTGGTCACGACGTAATTCTTGTCGACAATGACGAACGCAAGCTCGCCGCACTGAAGAACGGCGACGTTCCTATCCACGAAAAATTCCTGCCGGAATTATTAGGCCGCCACCGCGGGCACCGTTTGCAGTTCTCGAATGATCTTCAGGAGGCGGTGCGCGCCAGTTCGGTAATTTTTGTGGCCGTAGGCACGCCCCCTACGGACCGCGGCGATGCTGACCTCTCCTATGTTGAATCTGTCGCCCGGGAAATTACCGGCGCCATCGACGAATATAAGGTAATCGTCGAGAAGAGCACGGTTCCGGTTTATACCAGCGAATGGGTTCGCAAGATTATCTTGCGCAATGGAGCCGACCCAAACGCCTTCGACGTGGCTTCGAATCCCGAATTCCTGCGCGAAGGCACCGCCGTCACCGATTTTCTTTTTCCGGACCGCATCGTTGTTGGGTGCGATACGCAGCGCGCCGCCGACGTTCTCCGCGAAGTCTACGCGCCCCTCACCAGCGGCAGCTACTACGAACGCACCGATGCGATTCCCCAGCCGGATCGCGCCTCGATCCCAGCTCCTATCATCGTGACCAGCACCAAGAGCGCGGAATTGATCAAGCACGCTTCCAACGCATTTCTCGCCATGAAGATTTCTTTCATCAACGCGGTCGCTTCCGTTTGCGAATCCGTCGGAGCTAACGTCAACCAAGTCTGCCACGGCATCGGCACCGACACTCGCATTGGCCCGCGATTCTTGAATCCTGGAATCGGCTATGGTGGCTCCTGCTTTCCCAAGGACGTACTTGCGTTTCGCGCAGTCGCGCGCGAGTGTGGCTATGATTTCCGTCTGCTCGATGAAGTCATGCGCATCAACGAAGATCAGCGCGACCGCTTTCTGCGCAAAGTGCGCAGTGCACTGTGGACGCTTCGCGGCAAACACCTTGGAGTCCTCGGCCTCGCTTTTAAAGGCGGCACCGATGACATTCGTGAATCGCCCGCGCTTTTCCTGGTGCAAGCCCTTTTGCAGGAAGGCTGCAAGATCACAGCCTTCGATCCCGCTGCCATGGAACGCACGCAGGAAGCCATCAGCTCCAATCTTAAGTTTGCCAACTCAGCCTACGAAGCGGCCAGCGGCGCCGACGCACTGCTCATCCTCACCGAATGGGAGGAATTCGCGAACCTCGACCTCGACCGCCTCAACCGGGAACTCAAGTATCCCATCGTGATCGATGGGCGCAACCTCTACGATCCCGACGTGATGGCGGCGCACGGCTTCACCTACTACAGCGTGGGACGCGCTGCCTCGCATCCCGATGGCGTTCCCGCGGCATTGCGAAACGGCGCTAAGAAAGCATGAGCTCACAACGCGCGCTGGTGACCGGCGGCGCCGGTTTTCTCGGCTCTCATCTCTGTGATGCCCTGCTCGGCGAGGGCTGGAACGTAGTCGTCGTCGACAACTTGCTCACCGGCCGCCGCCATAATCTCGAACACCTGAAAAACGATTCTCGCTTCGACTTCGTTGAGAAAGATATCTGTGAGCCCTTCGACGTGGGCAAGGTGGACTTTGTATTTCACTTCGCCAGCCCCGCCAGTCCTGTCGATTACACCATCCACGGCATCCCCACCCTCAAGGTTGGGTCGCTGGGAACTTTTCACGCTCTCGATGTCGCCCACAAATACGGCGCAAAGTATCTGGTCTCATCCACCTCGGAGTGCTACGGCGATCCGCTCGAGCATCCCCAGAAAGAAACCTACTGGGGCAATGTAAATTCCATCGGACCGCGCTCAGTCTACGACGAAGCCAAGAGGTTCACTGAAGCCGTGACCATGGCTTATCACCGCTACCACAAAGTGGACACCCGCATCGTTCGCATCTTCAACACCTATGGGCCACGCATGCAACTCAACGATGGACGCGTTGTCCCTAACTTCATGAAGCAGGCCCTGCGCAACCAGGATCTGACGGTCTATGGCGATGGCAGCCAGACTCGAAGCTTCTGCTACGTCAGCGACGAAATCGACGGCTTCATTCGTTTAGCGAAGTCATCGGAACATTTACCGGTAAACATCGGGAATCCGAATGAATTCACCATTCTCGAATGCGCCCAGCATGTAATAAAAGTGACGGGATCGAAAAGCAAGATCAGCTACGAACCGCTGCCGCAGGATGATCCCAAGCAGCGCCGTCCGGATATCACGAAAGCCAGACAACTACTGGGTTGGGAGCCGAAGATTCAACTCGAAGAGGGCCTGCAAATGTCGTTGGATTATTTCCGGAAGGCCGTGGCGCAGGAAGCCGCAGCGAAGTAGTACCGGCCGCCAATGTGGGGAGTTATTCGTTACTGGGCGCGGCGGCGGCCACGAAGTCGATCAACTGTTGTACGCCTTGGCGTTCTTCCTTGGTGTTCAGTTTGAACGAAATCCCCATCCCATAGCCGGGATGCGATGTCTTCACTTCACCGCTTACCCGCAACTTCATCTCGTGCGTCCGCACTGTGATCTCAATTGCCGAGCCCTGCGAGAACGCTAAGGGCATTTCCAAATAGCATCCCCCGGGGCTCAGATCGCTTAAATGACAGTAGTTTCGCACCGATTTTCCCGCCTGGAATACCTCCGCGCCCAGACGGCACGCGTATCGGACTTGCCCGCGGCGATTGTCGGGCTCAGATCGCAATCGAGCGACTGCGTCCCTTTCGCGAGCCTTGCCATCCGGCTTGGCGCTCGCCCCGGCCGGCACGGACGCGTGCAGGATCGACCCCACCTTCTCCGCAACTTCTGAAACTGTATCGCCGCTGGAGCCGTCTTCGATGTTACTCTGTAACCACTCGCTCATAATGCGCCGCGAAGTTTGCGGCACATCCACAAACTGAACTCCGGCGCGCCCGTTCCAATCCTGCCACACCACCTGGCCGGAAAGTCGCACCGTCGATTTCAGGCCCGGCAACTGAAACTGAAAATAGACTTTGCTGGTTGGCGGCAACTTCTTGCCGAAGGTTACAGCCATTCCGTCTTCTCCCAAATCCACCAGCGTCGCCTTCATCTGTTCTCCGCCGGCGTAGTCGACCGTGGCCTGTGTATGCACCATCGCCCGGGCCTTGCGCCGCTTATCCCGGTAAAGCAAGGTTTGTGCGGCACGCAGACTGATCAGGGCGCTTTCGTAGGCGACGGGCTTGTACACCACGAAGTTGACCCCGAGGGAAAACAGTTCCCGGATGTTCTCCTGCCCTTCTACCACGACCACAGCCAAGGTAGAGTCGTTCAGCCGCGAAGCACGGCTTCCGAGCAACAGACCAATCGCATCTCTTTGTGTCTTGCAGTTCAGCACGATCAAGTCAAAACGCTCTTGCGCCAGCCTCACGGCAGCTCGCGACACGTCGGAGCACAACTCCAACTTCATGCCGAGTTCTTCCACGACGCGGCGCAACACATCCACTGCAGCCGCATCCGCGCACACCAATAACGTTGTGAGAGTCATACCCGGCTTCGATCCTAGATTCACTACGGTTCCAGCTACAAGTTACCGTAGTCATGTTGGAATGCCGCCGATTGGCTCTCGAAGAGCTGTAAGTGAAATGTTCTCAAGGAGTGACATCCGTAACCTGCATGATTACAAAAGCCCAATGTCCGGTCATGGAACTGTCGTGCTTTGACCCGCCACCAGCCCACCCCTACGATGGCAGCTAGTGGGGATATCCCCGTGAACCGATCAGGAGCATTCGAGTCTTAGCTATGCTGAATTCCACATCACAGAAAAAGCGTCAAGGCTTTACGCTGCTCGAGCTCCTCATCGTGATCGCAGTGATGTTTGTTTTGGGCGCGTTGGCGGTGCCCCGAATGATGACTGCGGTCAATGACATCAGCCTTAGATACGTGGCGAGCGATCTCAGCGGTCTTTTGCAGTCAGCTCGCATGCAAGCAGTCCGAACCAACGTCGCCCAATCGGTGATGGCCGGAACGATGACCGGCGGCACGCCAATGTATTACATCGATAAACCCGGGACAGCATACGCGGCTGGGGACCCGATATTACCGGTCAATCCGAACGTGAACGTATGGCTGGGAGCAGGTAGTGGTGCGCCGAACGAAACCGCTTTCCTGGCCGGCCTGAATTTCGCAGTAGACCCGGCCGCAGATCCACCAAGCTTCAGCGCGCGCGGGCTTCCCTGCATCCAGGGTGCCGGCATCTGCAACCCGATTCTAGGACAGGGCTTCGTAATGTTTGTGTCGAAACCCGGAATCGTTGGAAACATTCCCTGGGCTGCGATCGTCGTCAACCCAAGCGCACACATTCAGATTTGGACCTGCGACAAGAGCGGCTTCTGGATACAGCGGGATTGAGGAACAAAATGCATAACTCGCCTAACCATCTTTCGGAAAGCGCCAACTCCCGGAAAATCCGTGAGCGCGGCATGACCATGCTCGAACTTCTATTCGCCATGGCGATTCTCGCAGTTGGAATGACCGGAGCTATGGGCATGATTCTGGCCGCCATCCAATCCGACGCGCGCAACAAGAACGACACTGCTGCCGTGGTTCTCGACCAGGAGATCCTGGAGCAGTTTGCCACCTATCAGAATTATCCGGCAACCGGCACCCTCACCATCAATGACTGCAGCAATGGCGCTGCGAGTACACACATTGCCTCGCTGGCCAGTGCTGGCGCTCCAGGGGCCGGCGCCACGACGTATACCGCAGCCACGGCCCCATTTCCCGGCAATGTGGGGGACATCGACTGGACTCAGCCCACGCCCACTTTGGCAACCTCAGCCACTCCCGGTTACGCCATGAACTATCAAACCTGCAACGGAGACGTCTACGAGGTTCGCTGGAATATTTTGCAGTTAAACGGTGTAACCCGCCTCGCGGAATTAACCGTCTCCTCCCGCCAGATTGAGTCCAATGGCAGCAAGGTTGCAATGCTCTTTTCCATTCCAACCACTTTGCACACGGTCGTTGATTAGTGAGCAGACCCGATATGAACATGAAACTTTCTCGACAGAAACCGACTACATCGCAAGCGGGCTTTACCCTGCTTGAACTTATGATCGTGTGTGCGATTCTTGCGGTCGTGCTGGGCGCCGTATTCGAGGGCATCAATACCGTGATCCAGCGCAGCCAGTCGGAACAGGTCAAGGTGGATCTGACTCAGTCTGGCCGTGAATTCATCGATGAGTTTGAGCGCGACTTGCATCAGGCCGGCTATCCCAGCTGTAAAATGGTGGCCACTACAGGCGCGGCAGCCAACTGCCCCGCAGACGGCACCCAGCCATTAGTGGCTACGAATTCAGCCGTGGCGGTCGGCTTAGTTCATGTCGACAATACCTTGGTCGTTTTCGAGGGAGACGTTGACGGCAACGGCACGGTAGATTCCGTCGAGTATAAGTTAGTGGACTCGAACGGCAACAACCCTCCCTTAAACTGCCCCTGCACGCTCCAGCGTAACCAAATACCGAAAGTCGGTGGCACCAATCCCTGGGGGCAGGGTCCGCGCACGTTCTATCAAGAGCTGCAAAATGTGGTCAACAGCGGACAACCTGCCGGCACCAATGCATACGGCGGCGGCGCGCCCATCTCAGGCAGCACTTCCTGGGGAGCAACCAATACCGCTTACTACGCTGCCGTCAGCACATTTAAGGATTACCCAGTCTTTCAAGCCTATGACCAGTCGGGCAACGTCATTGCGATGCCCGCAGATCTACTAGCAGGCAACACGCAAATACTCACCTGCGGGCTCGCTAACACAGGTTGCATCAAGTCGATTCGGCTCACCGTCAATCTTCTGGCCAACGCAACCACTGGCACTGATTTGAAGACCGGCGTGCGGCCTGTGACCACATTGGTGGGCACGGCGCGCCTCGTGAATAACAACTAGGAGGTTTTCTTCAATGCGCCAAACCAATTTAAGTAAGAACGAACGAGGCATGGCACTGATTCTCAGCCTCTTGGCCCTGCTTCTGATTTCAGCGGTCGGTTTGGGTCTGGTTTACATGTCCAACACCGAAACCTCGATCAACGCCAATTACAAAGACACGCAAGCAGCTTTCTTTGCCATGCGCGCCGGGCTGGAAGAGGGGCGTGACCGGCTGCGGTCAAACAGCCTCCCACTGCCCACGATTCCTTTGCCGATCCTAGCGCCGCCCGCGGCGGGTTCTGTTGTCTACATCCTAAATTCCGCTGGTGGCGGGGACGTCGTTGCTCCGACCACTGCTGGGAACCCCTACATTGATGATGAGTTTTGCCACGAATCGTTCGGCGCTTTGCCGTACGTAGCCCCAGGCACGGGGTCGTGTCCCGCAGCTGATGTACCGCCTGTGGGCAGCTTTACAACCATGCTCAGCGCGTCACCCAACACCGGTACCGCAGCTGCCTTGAAATATAAGTGGGTTCGCATCACGATAAAAACGAATGGGACCTTTCCCAGTGCTCTCGTAGATCCCAGCCAAAATACCGTTCCTGGCCTTGCTTCTCCAGTATGTTGGGACGGAACCCTGCTCAAAGAGCGGGTAGCGCTGGCCATGGGCTATGCCACCTGCCAGCTGGCTAAGAATGTTGGCGGCCTCAACGTTATGCCGGTATACCTGATTACCTCGCTGGCCGTAACCCCGTCAGGAAGCCGCCGAGTCGGGCAATACGAAGCTGGGGCTTTCATGATTACGCCGCCAGCTGCAGGCCTGGACTTTGCGGGTCCGAACGCCCAATTCAATAGCGCGCCAAACTCAAACAACTTCGGAATCAGCGGCTGTAACAGCACTGACCCCGCCAACGGACCTCTCGCCCCCGCGCCTTGCACTAATGCATATGTTCCATGGGATGGACCCGGCTCGCAGAACGCGTGTACCAACCCAATCCCCGCGGTGCTACCGGCAATCGGGGTCGGTGACGCTACTGGTGCGTCCAACATGACTAGCCAGATTCCCAGCAACCGCACTGGCAATTACACGGGATCAACTCCACTTCCCGGCACTCCTCCAGCACCCAGCACCCCTTCGGTGCAGAACGAGGGAGTAGGAAGCGCCCAGTATCCCAGTAACAACGTCCTGGGGCCCGGTTCGAACTGGTCTACCCCTGCCCAACTAAACGGATTGGCGCAAGCCATGGCGAACGCAGCCAACCTCACCTGTCCGGGTAATGCTGCTTGCTCAGGAACAACGTTCGGCAGCGACGCCGCTCCGCAGATCACTTATATTAACGGCGATGCAACTGTGGGTGGCGGCGCTGGGGTACTAGTCGTGACCGGTACACTCACCTTCAACGGGAACACGAATTTTGATGGGATCATCATGGTCATCGGACAAGGAATCATGAACGTACACGGTGGCGGTGGCGGCCAGGTCAATGGGGAGGTTCTCATCGCCAATACCAACAGCCATAGCTCTCCATACCCGCAACTTGCCGCGTTGGGATCGCCCACACTCAATTGGACCGGCGGCGGCAGCAACTTCATCCAATACAACAGTTGCTGGGCCGACTTTGGCAGTTTCGTACAATATGCCGTCGTCGCTTCCCGCGAAGAGATGTACTAACCAGTTCGAAACAGTTAAGCCTTGGGCCCCGATCTCGCCGATCGGGGTCTTCTTTTTCTAGCTGATTCAGGGCGGGTCTGCTCCGGGTTGCACGACGGGTTAGAATCGAACCAGTCAGCGATAATTCATGTCAGCATCCTCGCTATACCCGCCGACACTCCGCAGAGAGCCTCCGGTTTCATCCCGGCGGTGGTTCGCGTACTCGCTTTTCGCTCTTGCCGGCATCGGCCTGTTCTTTATTCCTGCCTTCATCATTCGCCCCTTTCGTCATCAGTCGCCGCGCGCTCTTCTCTTGGCGATGACGCTGCGCCAGCGGGCTCCGCTCGGCACTCTGATCGCCGCTCTCGCCTGCTTTATTCTCGCCCTGGTATTGTGGAAAACGGCAAGCCGCTGGCGCAAGTCGCTGCTGGTTCTCACCTTGCTGCTGGTCACATTCTCCGCAGTGATGGCGCGCCTTAATTATTTCGAGTGGATGTTCCACCCCATCGACGGGGCGCAATTTGTCGCGCAGGCGGATAGCAAGCTCGACGCCAAGCAAATGATCATGGCCGTAAGGATTGGCACTGAGGCGCGCGCCTACCCCATCAGCCAGATGGCCTATCATCACGTTCTCAACGATGTCGTCGCGGGAGTCCCCATCGCCGTCACTTATTGAACGCTCTGTCACACCGGTCTGGTGTGGAAACGAACGGTGAACGGAAGGATGCTGCATTTTTATCTGGCTGGCATCAACAACCAGAATTTTCTGATGCGCGACCGCGAGACCGGAACCTGGTGGCAGCAGATCACCGGCAAGGCCATCTACGGCCCGCTGCAGGGCGTGGCGCTCGAACTCGTTCTTAGCGACGAGCTCACCTTCGGCGAATGGAGAACTGAATCACCTTCCGGCCAGGTTCTCGCGCCTGTCGTCAAATACACGAAAGAATATGACAGCAACTGGGAACCGGACGTCGCTAAGCTTCCGGTCGTCATCAGCTTCCCCGGTACTGAGCTCAAGTCGCGCGACGTCGTTATCGGGCTCACGATTGGCGGCGCGGCTCGCGCTTATCCCTGGGACACGTTCGCAAAACAATCTCCTATTCTCGATCGCGTCAACGGCACGCCGGTGCTTCTTGTACTCGGTGCGGACGGCAAATCATTTCGCGTCTTCGTCAGCCGGATCGATGGCCGCGATGCCGAGTTTTTTCTCCGCGCACCCGAGTCAGCCACCGATAGCAACCAATGGAATCTCGTAGATGCCTCCACCGCCAGCCAATGGAACTTTCAGGGCTGCGCCACGTCCGGCTCCGCGCTGGGAAAATGCCTCGATCAAACTCCCGCGCTCAAAGACTATTGGTTCGACTGGCGCAACTACCATCCCGAGACGACACTCTACAAACACTAGAACAATTGCTTAAAATCGGAACTGCAAGAGGAGGCTTCCCGCTTGTCTACTATTCGCGCCATCTTCTGGGACGTTGGAGGAGTTCTCCTCACGAATGCCTGGGACCATACGCAGCGCATGGCTGCGCTGGAGCACTTTCGACTCGACGAGAAAGAGTTTCACGCGCGGCACGAGATGGTGGTCTCGTCATTTGAGCGCGGCAAGATCTCGCTCGACGAATATTTGGAGCGCACTGTCTTTTACCAGAACCGTCCCTTCAGCCGCGACGAGTTTCGGGACTTTATGTTCTCGCTCTCGCAGCCGATGCCTGAGGTTCTCGCCTTTGCGCGCGCGCTGGCAGACTCCGGGAAATATTTCATGAGCACGCTCAATAACGAGTCGCGCGAATTGAACCTGCACCGCATTGAGAAGTACGGCTTGCGGGAAATCTTCCGCCTGTTTGTCAGCTCCTGCTTCGTCGGATTGCGCAAGCCGGAGAGTGGCATTTACCGGCTGGCGATTGAGATCACGCAGATTAATCCGGAGGAGTGCTGCTTTATTGACGACCGCGCGCTGAATCTGGAATGCGCCGCTAAGCTTGGCATGCGGACGATCCAGATGCAGACGTTGGAGCAGTTACGAGAAGAGTTAGGAAAGCTCGGAGTGAGGGGGTGAGCAGTGGCCACTGGCCACTGACCACTTTTCCCAACTATCCTCTTCGCGGTTGGGTCTTCGCCGACGGAAGTACAGGCTTCGGCACATCGGACTCCGCGCCTGAAAGGGTCAAATCGCTCGACCAGCATTCGGAGACCAGCTTCCAGTCTCCACTGCTCTGCTTGGCGAACACCCAAAGATATTTTCCACGCTCTTCGCGGCGCTTACCGGCGTTTCCTGGGACCAGAGCGCTGTAGCGTCCTACTTCGTGCGCCAGGTCGCCAGAGACTTCCACGCGCATGGGGTCCAGCGCGACTTCTCCCAAGCCGGCCTCGAGCAAGGCGAAAAAGAATTCCCGCACCGCCATTGCGCCGCGAATAGGAGGAAGGTTCGAACGCAGCACGAGCGCGTCCGCGGCGTAGAGTTCGATCAACTCATCGAGCTGCCGGGTGTTGCAAGCTAAAACCCACTCCTGGGTCAGACGCCGGACCGCAGCCTCGCTGCGGGTCATGGGTTCACCCTTGGCGGCAGCCGCGACTCGCAAGCGATCCGCTTCGCGCGCACTCTCTGGAGCATTCGCGCGGGCGGCCGGCGCCGCAAAATCCGCCGCTGCGCCGCCCTGGAAATAATGATGATGGTAGTGATGGTGATAATAGTGCGCACCTGCGGGCGAGCCTGGAGAAGGATGAACCTCTTCCGCTGCTTCCGGCGCGGGGGGCGGGCCTTGGCGCAAGGGTTCCTCGTCGAGATTCGCTGACACTACAGGTTGCGACCCCAGCTTCGCCGGCTCGGGCGGTTCGGTTCCGAGAAGAAGTCCGCAGGAACCGCAGAACTTGTTGCCTGAGCGATTGTGATGTCCGCATATGCGGCAAGCTGTGTGGGCGTCGACACTGGTCTGGACCGATTCGTGTTCGGCTACGGTTTCGGAATCTGCTTCCATGGTGAGGCGCTGCATAGCCTGCAAAGCTGCGGCAATGGCCTCCTGATTCGGCTTGGGCCGCCGCATCTCCGGATAGAGACGCTGGTAAATCTCGCCTAAGGCAGGATTGTGCGGCCCGATCGGTGGCGGAGTGCTTTCGGACTCCTGCGACGGATTCAAGCCGGATGGCTTGCCGGGTTTGTTGTCTCTATCTCTGTCCACGATGTAGATCGTCCCGCTGACTGGGTCCATTTTATCCCATGGGGAGAGAATCTTAGCGGCGGGAAAACTCGATCTTGCCTTCCGCTTCGGTGGGCACGCCGTTGCAGGTTGCGGGACGATACCGCCAGGTGCGTACGGTCCGCAGAATGTTGCGGTCGCCGACCGGGCCAGAGCTTTGCAGAATCAGAGGACTATGCACTCGGCCGTCCGTGCCAACAATAAAGCTGACCTTGACCATCAATTCGGCTCCCGCCGGAACCAATAAAGGATCGGGAGTTGTTAGGGCCTGCGGAGGCCTCGTATCCTCACATCGCGCTTTGGCGCTTACGTGAGGAACGTCTCTGAATTCGGCGGCACGCTTGGGAGTTTTCCAGATCTGATGTTCGCGGAGGGAAATTACACTCTCGCTCGTCTGACTAGGAGAAGCCTGCACAGAAGCAGTGCCGGCGGCGGGAACTGCGAGGATCAAAAATACGGACCAGAGGCGCAGCATTTGACGGAACTCTCCACTCACCGGGATCGCTCCCGTAGGGCTTACCATCGGCAAGTAAAGGGCCAATCTGTAGGGCAGATGTAAGTACATTGTCATGAAGCGCTTGAGAGAAAGGCGCCGGTTGCCGGAATTTCTAATGTGAAGTCACTTGCATACTTGATGCTGGCAGTTCGCCATCTTCGGCAGCTTTCCTGCATCATTTTTGGGCAGAACGATGCAAGGTTAGAAGGGTGATTTCGGGAGGACAATTGAAGCGCAGTGGAACCTCTACAGTTCCCAAGCCGGCGTTCGTGTAGAGGAGAAGCGGCCCGACCTGATACTCGCCCAAGATATATTTTTTCGCCAGAGGAGGCAGGTACAGCGGTGGCAACAGCGGAATTCTGATCTGGCCTCCATGAGAGTGCCCAGAGAGCTGCAGGTCGATCGGAAATCGTTTGGCGTGATCGGCGTAATCAGGTTCATGTGCGAGCAAGATGACCGCTTCGCCCGAGGGGACTGAACTCAAAGTCTGGTTCAAATCCGCAGTGTCGATGAGCACATCCTTCACTCCAGCAAGCCACATTCGCGCACCATCGCGCTCAATCGCTGCCGACTGGTTTGCTAAAACTCGGATGTTCTCGGCCTCGAGCGCACGGGTTACATGCTCGCGGTCGGTGTCGGCGTCGTGGTTCCCCATCACAGCCCACAGGCCGTGAGTCGCCCTCATCTGGCGAAGCAGTTGGGCGCACGGTTCGGCGGCGAGGGCTCCTCTCTTTGCATCTCCGGTCAGGGGCGCAGAGACAAAGTCTCCGGTGAGCGCGATCAGGTCGGGACGAAGATCGTTGACCATGGGAATTGCGGCGTGCAGGGGATGCGCGGAAAAATAAGGGTCGTAATGGAAATCGCTGAGCAGCGCGATGGTGAAACCGTTCATCCGTTCGGGCCAGCGAGGCAAGAAAAAATCGCGGCGCACAATGTGGGGACGATTTGGCTCCAGCAGGATTGCATCGCCTGCAACTGCAACCAGGCCCGCAGCAACGGCCGCACCGAGAAACCGGCGTCTTGTGGTGGGGATGAGAGACAAATTGAAAATTATTCCGCGGGCCGTGAGCACGCTCTTTCAGCATAACCGAACGGAGCGATCCAGTGCAGACGGAGGGACAGTAATAATCTGGTGACAACGTTTCAAAAACAAATTGCAAATCGCTTCAACGCGACCGGGCCTCGGGATCAAAAACTGAAGGTGGCTTGCAGATCGATGCGGCGGTTGGCGGCCGAATTTGAAAAGGGACCGCCCTGGAGATCGTTGGGAGTGTCAAAAAATCGCGAACCCAAGATTCCGCTGGGACTTGCGTAGTTCACTTTGTTGAAAATATTCCGTGCCATCACGCCAAATGTGATGTTGTAGCGACGATCGGAAGTGCTGGAGATCCCGCCCGATCCCCCGCCAAACAGGGGACCACGCGGCCCGCCACCACCACCCCCTCCGCCGCCCATCCTCCCCCCTCCGCCTCCTCCACCACCGCCGTGTTCTTGATTGCTGTTGCGAGTCATTTTAGGGCCGAAGGCGAACGTCTTCGTGAGTCGCAGATTCACCACGACGTGCGATGGTCCGGTCGCGTAGTTAATGGGAACGATTTTTTCGCCAGCAGTGGGGGCGGAGTCGAAGGTACCGAGAGGCGTGCAATAGGTGGATGAGGGCGGAGTCGGCGCCACAACGGATGCGCATGTCGCCGTCGAGACCAGACCCGGGCGATCGTTGAATATCGAGTCGTTATTCAGATCGTTGGTGGTGGTCAGGTTGAACGGCAAACCCGAGCTCACGATCATGAACGGACTCAGGCGAAAGTTAAGAGGAAGCGCGAATGAGCTGATCAAGAACAGACGATGGCGGGTATCAAAAGATGCGCGCCCGTAGTCGGCGCTGATGTTGTGCGAGTTCGAAGGAAAGCTGGAAACTCCGGATGTGTCGCTATTGGCATAGTTCAGCACGTAGTAGCCCGAGAGCTGAATCTTGGATCCCAGCCGCACGTTGGTGTTGGTGATTAATTGATTCTGGCGAAAGACCGCCTCGGATACATATTGGTAAAGATTTTGGCTGGGCGTGGCGCACGTCGGGTTGCAGGGAGTTCCGGGAAAGGGCGCGTTAGCATTGATCGTAAGAAACTGATCGAAGCCGCGAGAATTCAAGTAGGTGACCGATAACGTTGCAGCTTTCGTAAGCTGCCGCTCCACGCTGATGGCCGACTGCATGGTGTAGGGCGCGTGCAGCCGTGGGCTGATCTGGTAGATCGTGGGAGTAGCTGGAACGACCGCGCCAGTGCAGGAAGAAAACTGCGTAAGGTTCGGGCACTTGGGGTTGTTGATGACGAACTGCTCCTGCGTGATTCCGTTCAACCGCTGCGCTTCCAGAATCTGTGCTTCCATGAAGCGGTCGTAAAAGATTCCGAAGCCGCCTCGCAGAACAATCTTCGGCGGAGCGGACTTTCCACCGATGCCCCATGCCAGACCCAGGCGCGGAGCCAAGTCCGCATGATCCGGAATGCCGTTTTGACTCTCGAAGCGCAGCCCGTAGCTGAAAGTAATGTTCGAGCGCACGCGCCAGTCGTCCTGAAGATATAGGCCGGCGTCAAAGTTGGACACCACGATGGGAGGAGTGCCGACCGTGTACGTGAGCTGGGTTGCGATGGGCGTGGCCGTGTTTCCGACGTTCTGAATCGCATGCGCGTACGAAACTGGGCATGGCCTTTCTCCGGGAGCGGGAACGCAACTTGTCTCGGCTGCCGTGTCAAGCAAGGAAGAAAAAGTGAACGTGCCGTTGAAGCCG
This sequence comes from Acidobacteriota bacterium, assembly GCA_013289765.1. GTDB lineage: Bacteria > Acidobacteriota > Terriglobia > Terriglobales > Acidobacteriaceae > Sulfotelmatobacter. The sequence continues at coordinate 95,389 of JABCZI010000006.1, read as the reverse complement.
GAAGTAGAACTGTTCGCGTCTCGAATGCCGCGCAGCCGAGCTCCGAACTTGATGGTGTGATTACCGTGGATGACGGAAGTGTAGTTCTGGAATTCGTAGTGATCCTGATGGTCCAGAATCTCTCCCTGACTGTTGCCACCGCCCCCAAATGCGCCTAAAACATTCAGAGTGGATTGCGTACTTGCCGGGTATTGGTTATTGATCTCACGCAAATATTGAAATCTGGTTTCATTGACAATCTTTGTGCCGATGATTTGTGTGTCACTAATTTGCAGCGTGTGCTCGGTGGATTCCGAATTGTAGGCTTGGGAAGGCAGATTGAATTGGCCGACGCCATTTTGATTTTGAGTATTGCGATAGTACTGGTAGCGCGCCGTCAGGGTATTGTTCTTGCTGACTTGATAATCGATTCGTGGCGTGAGGTTGGTACGGTGCCTCGCGCTAGGAACGGATTGAATGAACGGTATCGCCGCCAGCGTTGTGGGATCGAGAGTGAAAGCATTGACGTCGGAGAGATCGTTGATATTTCGCCGCTGGGCATCCATAAAAAATGACGCCTTTTTGTTAATCGGTCCGCCGATGTTGCCGCTGAACTGGGTAGAGTCGTAGCCGGGCTGGTTGGCGCCCCCGAACGGATTCGGCGAGTTGAAGGCCGAATCATTTCCACTCATAAAGAGCTGGCCGTGATACTTGTCCGTGCCAGGCTTGGTAAACACTTCTATTCGGCCGTAACCTAACTTGTCGTATTCCGCTGAAAATGGATTTTGATTGATGCGAATCTCGCGAATCGATGACTTGGGAGGCAGCTGACCGGCGGTGAAGCCGTCGATGTAAAGCTGGCCTCCATTGGGCCCCGCGGAAGGCCCGGCCAATGCCTGCAAATCCGTCAGCAATTCATCCGGATCGTCCGGTAAGGCTTCCAACTCTTTACCCGAAAGCACAATGGCTCCGGCGTTGTTGGCCGGGTTTACATCCAGGGTCGGCGTACTGTCGGAAACTTGAACCTGCTCTTCTTCGACTTCGATCGTCATGGGCACATTAAGGCTTAGCGGCTGCCCTGGAGCAATCACGACGCTGTCATTTTTATAAGCCGTAAATCCTGGAGCAATGACGTTCAAAGTGTAGTGGCCAGCCGGCAGCGCGTTGAATTCGTACTGGCCCTGTCCGTTCGCTTGCCCTTTGACCGGCTTCGAAGGAGCGCCAGCCGGAACCAGCACCACGTTAGCGTTCGCGATCGCAGCGCCGGAAGGATCGGTCACTTGTCCGCGCAGAGCGCCAGAGGCTGCGGGTGTCTGGGATACCGCGAGCGTTGCGCACAAGAGCACAAAAAAACAGAAAAGTGCAAAACAAAAGTACTTCCGAAGCATCATTCCTTCGTTCCATTCCTCGACATGCGTGGTTAATATAAATTTTCAATTCGTCCTGCATCTGAGCGCAAAGCCATCGCTACGGGCCTCCGAGATCGCCTCCGGGTCCGCCCAAGCTCCACGGTGCAAGCATCATGGCCTGCGCGGCGTTAGGCGCGGATTGCAAGATCGGTTCGACGCCGCTGAACAATTTGATCGCGATCCCTGATCCCGCCTTGCCGTCCGTCGAAAGGATCACGACTGCGTCGCCCTTGTGCAGATCGGCAAGAGAAACGGTTGGCGCGTGGCTAAGAATCTGCTGCAAATCCGGGCCACCGCCGGGCCGTCCACCCATTCCATTTTTTCTCGCGGCCGTTCCGGCATCTGGCGACGCTTCGGGGGAAGTTGTATCGGTCGCCTGTTTGGCATGTCCGTCCGCCGAGCCCGAGTTGGGCGCTGCTCCCGGCGGGCGGGCAGCGGCCCCTCCGGCAGCCGATCCTTTCAAACGCATCGCTATTCTCTGAGCCATCTCCGGGGGCAACTGGCGAAGCTGCGAATCTGGCGTTACTTTTACCAACACATTCTTCTTCGACGACAAATCATGAATGCTCAAAGTCGAAGAACTTGCATCGACGGAATTCACAGTGCCGGCAAAAAGCGGGAACGATCCGGAGACAACTTCTTCGGCCGACAATTCACCACCATCAGCACTGCGGTTGCCGCGCGCACGTATCTGATCTCCCGGATGGAGTTCCTGCAGCGTGCTCGATTTGGCATCGTCGAATTTCACGGAATCGGGCGCGTAGCGGCGAAAAGTGGTGCTGTCGGTCGTATGGATAACCAGGTCTTTGCCTCGAGCGGAGATCGTGATTGTTCCAGCCGCTGCGTCCACAGCCTTGGCGAGCCCGTCGACTCCCCGTTTTTGCCAGTCTTGCAAATCTTGTTCATGCCGGGCTTCAAGATCGGAACGCTTCATTACCACAATCGACGAGGCCACGAGCGATTGATTATCGTCCGAGGCTTTGCCTCCCACCAGAATGCGATCGCCGATCTGAATATCCTGCAGTTGGATGGACGCAGCGTTCTTGAGATCTTTTTCCCCCGGAGCGATGCGAACGATTCGCGTCGCGGGCAGGACCGTAACTGTAGCGTCAGGGCCGGAATCTGGAGTTAAAGTGATCGTTGTGCCGTTAATTGCTTTCACCGCGCCGATGCGACGGTTCGTGCTCGTGCCAGAGGTCTGCTGGGTTGCTTGGACGGAAGAGGGCGCGGCGTAGCAGCACGGCGCTAAAATCAGCAAAAATGCGCCAATCGTACAAAGCGCGAGCCGACGCTGGTTGCTGGTTCCGTTCATAAGTTTCTCTTATTCTGATTATTGATCTACTTATTAATCTACATGGCTGCGCCGGACAAAATCGGGCTTTTACAAAGTTTTACTTCGAGATAACAAAACTCTGCCGTGGATGCCGACATGAATAGTGCGAGAAGAAAGGCGGGGATTGCAGACAACTATTTGGCGACGAGCAAATTTTCTGCGAAGGGCCACTGCTCATCCACCCATTGTGCTTCACAGCGGTAACCGGTGGCAGTTGCCATGTCGCAAACTTCCTGCAGAGAGTATTTATGACTGCTTTCGGTCCAGATAGTTTCGCCCTCAAAAAAGTCCACTGAAATTCCGGCCGTATGAATATTCACCGTTTGGCGGCGCATGGATCGAAGATGCATTTCCACACTGCGATTCTGGTGATTGATTTTTGCCTCATGCTCAAACTCGGCGACATTGAAGTCGGCGTCGAGTTCGCGGTTGATGCGTGCCAGCAGGTTCAAGTTAAACGCAGCAGTTACGCCCAGTTCGTCATCGTAGGCGGCCAGCAATTGCGCGCTCGACTTCACCAGGTCAGTGCCGAGCAGCAACGAATCTCCCGGCATAAGAATGCGCCGAACTTCGGCCAGAAATTGAATGCCAGCGGGGCGGTCGAAATTTCCAATCGTGCTGCCCAGAAACAAAACGAGGAGATGCTGGCCGGAGCTTCGTTGCGCGGCAACTTCGAGTAGACCATCGAGATACTCTCGTTCGAAGCCCAGAATGCTGACGGAATCGATATCGCTGAGCTCGCGCTCACACATGAGAAGAGCGGCTCGGGAGATTTCGATGGGGTAATAACGAGTCAACTGCCGGCGGGAAAGAGCCTCCAGAATCTGGCGCGTTTTTCTCCCGCTGCCGCTTCCGAGTTCCGCGACGGCGATAGGACGCGCCAAACGGCCCACGATGTCATAACTGTGCCGCTGCAACAGCCGCTCATCCGCTCGCGTCAGCCCGTACTCCGGCAAATGGCAGATGACTTCGAACAGCGCGGAGCCCACGTCGTCGTACAAATATTTTGAAGGCAGCTCTTTCTGACCGGGCGTGGTGAGGCCGGCGCGTACATCCGCTGCAAACTCATAGCTGGTGTTGGGCGTGATGGCGTGGACGAGCATGTCGTGAACTCCTCTTGCTTATATAGACAGTCTTATATAAACGGTCAGCGGCTTACACAGCGAAATCCGGTGTAGATGTATTGGTAATGCGCCTGAAACCAGTTGCGGAATGTGCGGCGCAACATGCATGCTGCCGTCCGCGCCGATCCGCCTTTCATCACAAAATGCCTGCCGTCAAAAAAATTGGCGGAATAGCCGGCATAGAAAGGAAAAGCCTCGAAGCCCGGGAACGGTGCGAACTCCGTCGAAGTCCACTCCCAGCCATTGCCCACCATTCCGTGGACGCCGAAGGCGCTTTCCGCTTGAGGAAACGCATTCACCGGCACGGGATCCCAATGTTCAAAATCAAAATTACCGAATGCTGCATTCGCTTCTACCGGTCCCCGTTCTACAGGCCCCCAGGGATACGCGCGCTCTTCGCCGCCCAGAGTGCCATAGGCCGCCCGCTGCCACTCCGCTTCGGTCGGCAACGACTTCCCTGCCCAGTTGGCATAAGCTTTCGCTTCCGCCTGACTCACATAGACCGGCCAGTCGAGCGGTAACGGAATGTCGTTGAACATCGTGCGATACAGCCACTGGTTGCCCTGGGGTTTCCAGAATGCCGGATGTGAAATGCCTTGGCCCGACCTCCAGGCCCAGTCGTCATCGCTCCAAAATGCTCGAGCTTCGTAACCGCCGGCAGAGACGAATTCGAGATACTGACGATTGCTTACTTTGTACTGATCAATGGCGAACGCCGGAGTCTCGACAGTGTGGGCCTCAAACTCATTGTCCCAACCAAAAGCACCACTCTCGCGCGAAAGGCCGAGCGTAACCGAGCCGGCAGGAATCTCGATGCTGCGCTGATGCACCGGCGGCGTGTTTATAACGGAAGGGACGGACTGCGGAATTTTCTTTGCCAGCGGCAACTGATGCAACATGTATGCCAACGTTTCCGCATGCATCAGGCGGTGCTCTATGGCCACATTCAGCAGAGTGCTGAGGGGAAATCCGTTTGGCCCGGGCGGCACGGAATCCGAGAGCGCATCTTCCAGTTTTTCATCCAGCACAAGCCGGATTCTTTCCACGTAATCCCGCACTTCGGCAATGGACGGCCAGTCTGACGGTTGATCGGTGGGAAGTCCGCCGCCAACCGGATCAATGCCGAAAGCAAATAAGCGGTCGAATTCAGGCTGAAAGCTCTTCAGACCCAGAACTCGTTCGTGGAAAAGATTCCAATCGAAGGCCTCCAGATGACCGACATAAAAGATGATGCGGTGACGCTCGGCAATGGGCCGCTCGTAGAGAGAATCGGGCTGGACCACAGCAAACAAATCGTCCGTGCGGCGGCGGGCGGCGGCCACCCGTTCGATCAGATCGTGCCGAACAACGGAATCGCTCTGTGTGGCAAGCATTTAAACCTCCCCAACTGGCGTGACCGGACCTGCATCGCTCATCGAAAAGCGCACAATCCTCCGATTCTAGGACGCCAGTAGCACGAGTAACATAGGGTAATGTACCTACCGATATTTCATGTAGATGCTTTCACGGCTAAGCCATTTGGAGGCAATCCAGCTGCCGTTTGCCCCCTAACGGAATGGTTAGATGATGATTTGCTGCGCTCCGTCGCATCTGAAAACAACCTTTCTGAAACTGCGTATTTAGTGCCTCGCGGCGATGGGTATGATCTACGTTGGTTTACTCCGCGTTGTGAAGTCAAGTTGTGCGGACATGCAACCTTGGCCTCCGCCCTTGTCGTACTGCAAATACTTGCATCCGGCACCAATTCCGTGAGCTTTCACACTCGCTGTAGCGACACGCTCACGGTTTTTCGTGAAGGCGATCTCCTGGCTATGGATTTTCCAGCAAAGGCCCCCTGGACTTGTGCAAACCCGCCAGCCGCATTGCTCGAAGGGCTGGGAGTCCGCCCTATTTCGGTAATGCAAATTGAGGACAATTACTTCGCAGTTTACGGAAGTGCGGAAGATGTAAAACGTATGCGCCCCGAGTTTCACGTACTCGAGAAACTTCATCCCGCCGGAGTTGCGATTACGGCGCCCGGCGAGGATTCGGATTTCGTCTCCCGCTATTTCGCCCCCAGCTACGGCATCCCGGAAGATCCCGTGACCGGATCGACGCACTGCTCTCTGGCTCCCTATTGGGGCGAACGCCTGGGCAAAACAAGTTTGCATGCCCGCCAGGTTTCGCAGCGTGGCGGCGAATTGTGGTGCGAACTCAAGGGAGATCGAGTGATTATCAAGGGGCAGGCTGTGCTTACTTTGCGCGGCCAATTATCGATCTGAACGACCGACCTGAACGACCGATCCAGATACGGATTAGGCCGAACCTCTAAGGGACCAGTCCCTTGCTTCGCAGAAACTCATGGGCGACATCTTTCACGTCTCGGCGCTGGCCATCGAGAGCGTAATTTAATTGCTGCATCTCCTGATCGGAAATTTTGCCTCCCAGGTCAGCGATTGCCCGGGTAATCTCCGGATGCTCGTGTATCGTTTGTTGCCGAATTACGGCGACCGCCTCGTACGGCGGGAAATAGTGGCCGTCATCTTCCAGCACAAATAAATCAAGCGCCGGAATCAATCCATCAGTGGCGTTGCCGGCAGCGATATCGATCTGATGATCTTTCAATGCAGGGGCAAGCAATCCCAAATCCATAACACGCGGCGGTGCGGCGAAGTGGAGACTGTAAACGGCGGCCAGGCCGGCGTATCCATCGGGCCGTTCCATGAATTCATAGCCAAAGCCGGCACGCCATTGGGGGGCGAAGACCGCAGCCTGCGAGAGAGTTTTCAGATTTAGACGACGCGCATCGGCCCCGCGAACTTCCATGGCAAACGTGTCATTGAAACCGAACGGCGGACCGAGCGTAAGACCGAGACGTGTTTCATATTCATGCTTGACCCGCTGGTACACTTCCGAGCGGTCGCCCCCCACTTGTTGTTTTAGAATCGCGGTCAAAGCGGTTCCGGTATATTCCGGATAAATATCGATGCGCCCCGCTAACAGCGCCTGCTGGCATATATAGGTTCCCGCCAGATAAAAGCGGCGCTCCACCTTCAGTTGCGAATGCGCCTCAATCTGCTGGGCCAAGAGTTCGCCCAGCATCAACGACTCAGTGAAATTCTTCGAGCCAATCACAATGCGCTTGGCGTGCGAGGGCCCGCACGCGGACAACAGCAGAGGAAATAGAATCACGCAGACCGCGGTAAATCGATACGGTTTGAACATGCCCCGATGCCTGCGCTGGTGATCCCGTTTCATGGAGTCCGCAAGCGTCTCTCTAACCATCCCAAGCCAAAGTCAGCCGATAAAGCCAGAACCGCGGCGGGAATAGCTCCAGCTAATATAAGTTGGTTGTTTACCATGGCGAGCCCGCGAAAGATAAATTCTCCTAGTCCCCCCGCGCCGATTGCGGCCGCAATTGTCGCCAGTCCTACCGAGACAACGACGGCCACTCGCACTCCGGATAGAATCACGCTTAAAGCCAGCGGCAGTTCAACCTGAAACAAGAGTTGGCGGTCCGTAAGGCCCATCCCGCGCCCAGCCTCAACCACTGCCGGATCGACACCGCGAATTCCTGTGTAAGTATTGCGAATCACCGGCAGCAGCGCATAGAGAGTAAGCGCCAGAATCGCCAGCCGATCGGCACGGCTTCCGAGCCACGGTACGGGCAGCAAAAAACCAAACAGGGCAAGACTGGGGATCGTCTGGATAATGTTCGCGGCCCCCAGCACCGGCTTATTCCACACCGGCCAGTGCGCACTCACGATCCCTAAGGGAATACCGACGAGCACTGCGAGCAGCGTCGAGATTCCTACCAGCCAGAGGTGTTCCGCGGTGAGTTCAACAATTTGCTCGTGATTCTGCCAGAAGAAGCGCAAGAGGTTCATGGTCTACCTCGATTGAAATCATCCCGATTGGAATCACTTCGATTTGCCACCGACTCCAGTCCGTCGCCGAACGCATGCACATATGCGGCGGCTAACGAATCTTTTGATCTCAAGAATTCCGCCGGAGAGAGTACGGTAACCAGCCGCCCGGCTTCCATCAACGCGATTCGCGATCCGAGACGCAAAGCTTCCCGCAGGTCGTGTGTGACGAAGACGACTGTCTTGTTCAATCTGTGCTGAAGGGAGAGAAACTCGCGCTGCAATTGATCGCGAGTGATGGCGTCGAGCGCGCCGAAGGGTTCATCCATCAGCAGGATCGCGGGGTCGGCGGCCAAGGCGCGAGCCACTCCCACTCGCTGGCGCTGTCCTCCAGAAAGCTGATGCGGATAGCGCGTAGCAATTTGAGAGTCGAGTTCGACCATCTGCAACAATTCTTCCACCCGTTGATGGACGCGTTCAGCGGGCCAACCCTCGATTTGAGGCACCAAGCCAATGTTTCGTTCTACGGTGAAATGCGGGAACAGTCCTATCTCCTGAATGACGTAGCCGATGCTGCGGCGCAGGGAAATTACGTCACCGTGGGCCGTGGATGCGCCATTCACCAACACTTCGCCGCTGGCGGGAGTTAGCAGACGATTGATCAGTTTCAGCGTGGTGGTTTTTCCCGAGCCACTGCGGCCCAATAACACCAGAGTCTCGCCGCGTCGCACTTCCAGGTTCAGCCCTGAAAGCAGCGACTGGCCATTCGGCAACACATAAGCAACGTCGCGAAATTCGATCACCGGGCCGTCGGAGGCATTTGTCTTCATGTCGTTTCAAACAGTCGTCTGTGGGCTAGAGTCGTTCATGCGCAAGTAATTGCTTCGCGTCACGGCAGCATATGAATAAGCACTGTACTATAAGCTTCGATGGTCAATTCACGAGGACCTGCGCCGCGGTTCAGTCCGCAAAATCTCAGCGCAATCCTGGAATGCAGCGTATACTGGAGTTCTTAACCTCGAAGACACCCTAACAGCCCGTAGCGCCTTCGCGATTGAGAAATCCCCCTGAAAGGCGTCTAACGTGTCGCACGAAAAACGAATCCGAAGTGCTTTCCCTTCAACCCATGGACATCAGGCTTAGGGAATGTTCGGGTAATGCGACTGATTCACCGATTACCTGGTAAAGGGGGACCGGCGAAACGCTCTCATCTTTGATTTTGATCAACGATTAATTTACCAACGATTGATTTTCACTCAATGCGAACGGCAGGAGATAAAAATGTCCGGAGTTAACGGTGATAAAGCCAGATTTAACCGGCGGCGCAGGCAAAAGATCAGCCGCCGTCAGAGCACTCAAAAAATGTTAAAGTCATTGGCCGAGAAAAACCTGGTGGCGCCCGCGCTGCAAACCGGTCATAAGGAGAAAGCGTGACCACCACCGTTGTCGCATTGCCTCTTACGATTCCCGAGGGCGGTGCAACAAAGAAAAAGCGCGTTCTGCTTCTGGACACCTCGCAGACGAAGCGCGACTTGCGCGCCGATGTAATGCGCAAGCTTGGCATTGAGGTTGATTGCGCCGCTGACATCCTCGAGGCGCGATGCTGGTGGCGAGCTGACTTGTACAATCTGGTGCTCATCAACGTGGCCGGGGAAAATGATACGCGGGATAAGTTCTGCGCCGAGATTCGGGGCGCCATCCCTCCGCAACGGATTGCCTTTTTCGTGGGCGGTCCCGAATACCTCGCCGCTACACCTCATTCTGACCAATCACCAGCCGAGGCGGATGCGGACGCCCTGCACCGGGAACTGGTTGCCGCGCTGCTCGCAAATGCGTCGGCGACAGCAACGCAACAGCGCTGGGGAATCCTCGAAGCTTGTAAACGAATTTCGAGCGTCCGCTCGGTTAGCGAAGCTCGTTCGCGCGCCATACGGGAAATACCCCGTCCCTCGCGGTGGGCGGAAGCCATTGAGCAACACTCCCCCGTAGAACCCACTCACTCTCAACCCTTGTTAACCATAGAAAGAGAACTGTCATGAAGAATTTGTATGTCGGCAACTTACCCCACAGCACGACGGAGCCAGAGCTTCGCGGATTGTTTGAAGCGCACGGCGCGGTCGAGCGCGTCAGTATTGTGACGGACCGCGAAACCGGCCGGGCCCGCGGCTTCGCCTTTGTTGAGATGACCAATCCCAGCGAAGCCGATAAGGCGGTCGCGGCATTGAATGGCACGGACCTTGGAGGTCGCGCTTTGAAAATCAACGAAGCAAAGCCCAAGACAGATGCGCCGCGTGGCGGCGGAGCGGGGGGCGGAAAGCGCTTCGGAGGCGGTGGGGGCGGCAGTCGCGACGACTATCAAGGGCACGCCCGCCAGCCCCGGGAACCGCGCTGGTAAAGTATTAGAAAACGTGAACCGAGGAGTCGGGATTTCGCTCCCTCCGCTGCTTGAGTTCCGACGGTGACTAAGCGCAAAGCGCCAGCCGCTATTGCCAAACTTTGACGATTGGAGATTGGTATGCCAGGACGAGGTCGATCAAGTTTTACCAAACGCCAGAAAGAACATACGCGCCAGCAAAAACAGCGCGACAAGGCCGAACGCCGTACCCAGCGCAAGACCGAGGAACCGGTGGGCACATCGAGCGATTCAAGCGAACTGGATTTGGACGAATTACAAAGGCACGCTGCCGAACAAGCTGCGCTCTTTCAAATGGGAGAGGACGACGGCGATATTTCCAGTATTCCCCGCGAACCGAGCCGGGGAGAGACGGAATCGTAATTACTTCCTAATACAGTGACCCCGGCAAGTTTAAATGGAAAAATCAGGGGCGCGTCTTTACGACGCGCCCCTTTAACTTGTTTCCCGATTCTTTTTCGCTCTATGCGAATATTTCGCCGGGCAACCTGGTTAACGTTCGGCTGGCCAGCGTGTTCTGAACGACATGTTCGGACCGCTCAGCATTGTTCCAGTCCACCTGCTTGCGTTCGATTCGCAGCTTTAACGCCCGCTCGATGTGCCGGAGTTCTATCACCTCGGCCCCAGCCACGAGACTGGACGCCAGCCCTTGCGATCCGGCGCGCCCGGTTCTTCCGACGCGATGAATGAAATCTTCGGCCATTTTGGGTAAGTCGTAGTTGATCACATGCGCCACATCATCCACGTGCAAGCCCCGCGCGGCTACGTCGGTGGCAACCAGAATGGTAAATTTCCCCTGTTGAAAGCCGCTGAGCGCGCCATTGCGCTGCGATTGCGAACGGTCGCCGTGAATCATGGTCGCGGAGAACCCTTCGCGCACCAACTCCTTGGCCAAACGTTCGGTGCCTCGTTTGGTGCGGGCAAAGATCAGCGTCTGTCCCTTCTCGGCGTAGAGCAATTGCCGCAACACGTCAGGCTTCTCGGCCGGACGCACTTCGTAGGCCTGCAAGCGGACGCTTTCGACCGGCTTAAGAACCGAACCGATTGCTACCCGCACCGGATCGCGCATGGAATCGTTCACCAGCCCGGCGACGGATTGCTCCAAAGTGGCGGAGAAACACAGCGTCTGCCGGCGTTGCGGCAGAACTGCAAGGATACGGCGGATGGCGGGCAGAAAACCCATGTCCAACATTCGGTCCGCCTCATCGAGCACGAGGATCTTCACTTCGCGCAGGTCAATCAGCCTGCGGGAAATGAAATCCTGCAGGCGTCCCGGCGTCGCGATCACCAGGTTGGAACCGCCGCGCACGGATTGAATCTGCGTTTTTTCGGAGACTCCGCCGATAATCAGCGCTGCTTTCGTTAAGTCCCTGCCACGCAGTTTTTCATATTCCTCGTTGACTTGAATGGCCAACTCGCGCGTCGGCAACAAAACCAGTACGCGGACTTTCTGCGACGGTTCGCGCTGCAGCATTTCGATCACCGGGATCAAAAAGGCCAGCGTCTTGCCGGTTCCGGTTTGGGCCGTCGCCAGTACATCTTTGCCCTCAAGGGCGCACGGAATAGCCTGCGCCTGAATCGGCGTAGGGATAATAAATTCAGCTGTCGCCAGCCTCTTCTGCAATGAAGAAGATAGCGATAGTTCTGTGAAACTTGTCATTCTTATAGTTCTTTCTGGAGGGGCCTGAAGCAGAGCTCAGACACGTGTCGTGAGTTCCCATGCCGCTCTTATGTGTTTTGATTTACGCTGAATAAACGGCGGGCAGGAAAAGCGGAGATGAATCTGATCCAACAGGATCACCGCGTCACGAGCAAACCGTGGCAGTAGCGTTGAAAGTATTATAGCACGGTATGCAATGAATTGATTGCGAAGAAAACCGAATGGAAGTAATCAAAGGTAACAACCTAACCGCTTGATCCGGCAGCTAAGCAGTAGCCATCCCTGCTATCGCGCTGAAAACAAGTGCGCGGTCGGCCCTAACGTGATCGGCCCTAATCAGAGGCTTCCGCCCAAGGTCGGGCGACAGGGATCGAGCTGGGATGCCTCCCTCCCATAAAGTCACTATTAACAACTGCCGGTGTACCAGAAAGGTGAACGTAAGAAGCGGAGACAATGGGGTGCCTCTTCCGTGTGGAGAATGAGTCCAGCCTGATGGCCATCCGTGCTCAAAAGGGTACGACTGCGAAACGCCCATCGTGCTCGGCTTTTTATCGCCAGCCGAACCGCAAACTTTGGAATCAGGTCTCCAATCAGCGATGAGCAGAAGTCTCGAGCAAAGCTAATCTGCGGAAGGACTCTTACCGATGGATAAAGGTGACTTCTCCTTCTTCCGCATTCGGCCCCAGTGAGGGCAAGCCCGCTGCCAAACCCGGAACTCGCTTCGTGGCCCGTCAGCCAATTCTCACCGTGGACGAGAAGGTTTTCGGCTATGAACTGCTGTTTCGCGATGGCCTCGAAAATTTCTTTAGCGGTACAGATCCGGATGCCGCCTCTCGCAGCGCCTTGAGCACGTCAATGCTGATTGGCCTGGATATACTTTGTGACGGAAGGCGGGCCTTCGTGAACTGCACCCGCGAGGTCCTGCTCAATGATTACGTAACCTTGTTTCCCTCGAGCCAGACCGTGGTCGAAGTTCTGGAAACCGTTCCCGCCGACGACCAGGTCATCGGAGCCTGCCGCCGCCTGAAGGCATGTGGCTACACCATTGCGCTGGATGATTTTGCCGTCAACGATCCGCGGGAATCTCTCACCGATCTTGCCGATATCATCAAAATCGACCTCCGGGCAACTTCGCCCGCCGACGCCGCTGCCATGGTGAAACGCTACGGGCCCTGGCGCTGCCGCATGCTCGCGGAAAAGGTGGAGACGCGCGAGGAATTCAGCGCGACTAAAAATGATGGGTTCCTGTATTTTCAGGGATATTTCTTCCGCCGCCCGGAAATTCTCACCGCGCACGAAATCCCCGCCAACCAACTCAACTACTTGCGCATGCTCACAGCGGTTTCGCAGCCCGAGTTGGACGTGCGCGAGATTGAGAATCTGGTCAAGAGCGAAGCGTCGCTATGTTATCGCCTTCTGTGCTACTTGAACTCCGCTGTCTTCGGCTTCGCCGCCGAAATTCACACCGTGCGTCACGCGCTCGCTATTCTGGGCGAACGCGAAGTCCGCCGCTGGATTCGCCTGGTCGCCACCTTGGGCGCCGGCCAGGGTAAGGCAACCGACTTGGTGCTCGCGGCGCTGGTCCGCGCCCGTTTTTGCGAGCTGCTCTCGCCTAAAATCCAGCTCGGAGATACCGATCTGTTTCTAACCGGAATGCTTTCTCTTATGGACACCATTCTTGAAATTCCCATGCGCCAGTTGCTGGATAAAGTTCCAATTGATCAGGAAAGCAAGGCGGTGCTGCTGGGCGGAGCCAGCTCTCTCCAGCCCTTCTATCAACTTATGCTGGCGCAGGAATCCGGTGATTGGAAAGCGGTGAGCGCTTTAGCTATGCACCTTCATTTGAGTGAAAGCGAGGTTGCCCATGCCTATTGGGACGCGATGCAATGGGCACGGCAGGTGAGTGCGGGCAAGTAGTTAGCGGGCAAGTAATTAAAGACGTCGTCTCAAATGACATCAAATAATTTTTTTTCAAGGCTCGCCCCCGGTACAACTCAGTCGCTATTGCCCACTAGGCGCGCGCTTTATCGATCATCTCTTCCCAAATGCCTTTGCCTCTAAGAATAAGTTCCACGGTCTCTCGGATCGCGCCGTGGCCGGCAACCGCCTTCGTAGTGTAGTGCGCCGCCTTCTTCACTTCCGGAACGGCGTCGCCCACGGCCACCGCGAGGCCCACGCGCCGCATCAGAGGAAGATCGGGAAGGTCATCGCCGATATAGGCGACCGCAAAGTCGGGGACGCCCGCCTTCCGAATAATTTCCTCGTAGGCTGGCATTTTCACCGCCCGTTTCATATAGATAAACTCCATCTTCATCTCGTGCGCGCGGCGAAGCAGCGCGGCGCTTTCACGGCCAGTGATGCAGCCTGTGCGCAAGCCGGCAGTATTCGCCAAAGTCATCCCTTGGCCGTCGTGCGCGTCAAAAGTCTTAATCTCCAGAGCAGATCCGTCAGTTTGCGAAAGCAGTGTGACGCTGCCATCCGTCATCGTGCCATCGACGTCCATGAGGAGCAGCTGTATTTGAGATACGCGTTTTTTGAGTGCGGAAGAAATCGTGCGAGCTGGCAGAAAAATTCTCCTGAAGAAAAGGTAAAAGGATTTTACGCCAAGGCGCGTGCGAATGCGGCAAGGCCCAAATGAACGCAAGCATAAAACAAACGATCGGACGACAAAACTTTCGCGTTTTATGGGAAGCTGTTACGATGAATTTGTTGCTGAGTTTAGCGCATAAGTATCGGCATCTTTTGATTCGATCAGTGGGGACGTAGTTCAGTTGGTTAGAACGCTGCCCTGCCAATCCAAATAAATCATATCTACAGTAGTTTCAACTAGTTGCTAGATGGGCCGTCCAGAACGCATTGTCACCAAATCGACTTCTTTCCTCATCATAAATTGTCACCAAATCGACTTCTTTTCTCATCCTTATAATATGTAGTCTGAATATATAGTTTGCCGATACCACTTAGAATGTAGAACACTCCGCATATTGCATTGATCAGGGGTCGATAGCGGCATTTTTCGTAACGGATTCTCAGAGTTGAGATTACGGCAGCTTATGGATAACTCAGAAGAACCAAAGGCTCTTCATGCTCTCGGCAATGGCTTTCAGTTGTTCGGGAGAGTTTGCGCGAAAGGCAAACGCCACGAGCTTACCCCTGCGTATGGTGGTCCAGACCACGGCGGCCTTCTTCATCCCACGCTCTTGTTTTTCGAATACGGACACAGTAAAGGACTGGCCGGAAAGAACGACGGGCTTGGGTAGCGCGGCTGCTTCAGAAAAGCCCATTACCCAGGCGCTCAATTTTGCTTTAGCGGCGGCATCATCCAAGTCGAAAAATGCCTTGCGCGGGTAGGTCTCGATGGTCAGCGCGCGCCAACCCGGAGCTTTCTGGTCAGAGCCCGACCACATAGCAAGTAGCATTCCTAGGGAGTTGTCGGAGTGCGTAGTCTCTGCGCGTTTGCGAATGTCCGCCTCTGCGCTTTCAGTCACGTCTAGCATCTCGCTTGGCGGCAGGTAGTGAAAGCCAAGGGCCGCGTTCGAGTAACCAGCATCAGCAGGTGTCTGATAGTACTGGCCTTGAGCTGTGGCTGCGGCCCACGAGACAAGCGTCAATAGAATGCCGCTACACATTGTTTTCATATTCGAGCCTTACGGAACCGACTTCAACCCGTACCGTATGGTCCTCTCCATATCGTTTCGCGAGAAGCGCTCGGAGGCAAGCGGTGAAGCATCTTGATCGCGTCCTTCAAGATTACCCGTTTACCAAAGACGCTTAAAGCTTTCCCTGTCGCCACTGATCGAGATTCATCCATGCCGTCATGCCGAGCCCTTTTGGTTCTTTAGCGAGGAGTTCGAGCACCGGCTCGGCCTGATCCGGGGCGAAAAATAGAGCTGGAGTGGCCGAATCGAGCCGAGCCCAAGGATCGGTTGACTTTAGAAGCGATAGCAAAAGGCTGATAGCGGATGGCACACGACTTGCTAACTCACGACGTATCGCAATTTCCTCAGCGAATAGGTTATTCGCTGACTGCGAATCGTTGTTCCAAAGAGCACGCCCTCGAGCAATCGCAACTTGTTCATATCTGGCTACGAGCGATTCATTAGATGGCGTTTTCATTTCGTTCGCGGCGATTGTCATCCCCAACAGAGGAAGAGTCCGCAACTCAAACACCCGTTGCGAGAATTTATTTAGTGTGACATGCACTCGTTTCTCAAGAGTCGGGTCTACGACCTTTCACTGAAACTTCAACCCACCCTTTCGCCATTGTTCGAGTGTCATTCTAGCTACTACTTTCAGGACGCGACGCTCACTTTGCACCAGCTTCTCGAGAACCGTTTCGGCCTGATGCGACGCGAAAAATAAAGCGGGTATAGCCGAGTCGCACCGAACCCATGGGTCGTCTGAATTCAGGAGGACCAGCAAGCCACGAATAGCCGATGGCTCACGTCTTCTCAGCTCCTCACGTATGATTGTCTCCTCATCGAACGCATTGTTAGCCGAACGCGAATCGCCAGCATTCAACGCGCGCCCTCGCGCACGCGAAACCTGTTCGTACCGATCAATGAGTTCGCTATTTGATGCATTCTTCATTTCATCCTTCGTCACGGTATTACTCCAAAATCCTGTAGAACCTGCAACCCGAACTGACGCTGTGCCTCGAAGGACTGCGATGCGAGCCACTCGCGAACAATCATCCCGTCTGCAAACGCCTGCTTACTGGAGTATAAAGCACTTATGCTGTCCTTCCCTCTGTGAATTTTCTCAGCCACCGGTATCATGTTACCAATCGTGTGAATCGCTCTCGGCCCGAATTGCGCAATGTTGCCGGGCGTCTGCCCCACAATATGGTGCCACTCCATCCCTTCTCCTGCAGGACCATAGGCATTCTTGAAGGCCTGGAAGGTTGTATATCCTTCCTCTACTTCTTCCGTTGCCGCAACCTCAAAACCCACCCCCGGCACTATGGCGCAGGCGCCCCCGTCCGATCCACAAATGTTATCACTGGCCGATTTCAGCATATTCAGCGGCCCCGCGAACACTGTGTCATAAATGCCAGTCACGCCAAGATACAAAACAGTATTAAAAGTCTGGAGCTGTTGTCCTGCAAAATGGCCTATCGAGCCTCCCCATCCTTGCATGGCACCCCAGCCATTTCCCATACTGGCGGCCTCTGCGCCGAGTCCTCCTGAGAACTGAGGGGACACCTGAGCACCGCCGTAAATCAGGTCGATGTCGGTTCCCCCACAGTCTGGGCAGCCCAGGGCATTGGTAAGGTCAGAGGAACTCCAGCCGCCCGATAGCAGCGAACCGATATCCTCGAAGAACGCGGCCAAGTCGCCCCAGAAACCCTGCCCACTGGGGTCGGTCAGATCGATGGGGTCGTTCTCCACGTAGGCGTAACGGTTCCAAGATTGCGGATCGCCCACCTCTCCCTGCAGGGGATCAGGGGACAGGAATCGGCCATTACCGCCGGCGTAGGAACGAGCCAAGGCATCGTCATCTCCGCTTTCCGCATCCCGCTCGTATGTTGTGAAGACCCAGTTGGAGGTTGCGCTGTTGCTGTACCAGGACTCACCGTAGGGGTAGGTTCCCTGCTCGGCAACGTCGTTACCGTTGACATCGGTAAAGAGGCGTGGTGCAAGATGATCGCGATGCTGGTAAAGGATCGTTCCACCCGAACCGCCGCTGCTGCCGGTTACAATCGCGAGCAGATGGTTTCCATAAATATACTCGCGGGTCGGCGAGGTCACTGGCGCTCCGTTGTCGTATTCGGCGACAACCTGGCCGCCTGAGCGCACATACACGGTGGTAGCGCCGTTGGTGATCACCTTCTGCACCCGCAAGTGGTTGCCGTCGCATGTGTAGGTTGCCGTGCCTCCAACGCCGCTGTATCCCGTATTGCACTCTTCGCCGTCGTATGTGTAACTTGAGGCTGGCGTCGGTGGCTCGGCGATCACATTGCCGGCACCGTCATACGTATAGGCGGGACTGGTAATCTGGTTGTTGACCGGGTTGATAGTCAGCAACGAAGTGTATCCGCTCCCGGCGGTTACATTCTGCGCAGTCCGATTCCCGTAACGGTCGTAGACAAATGAAAGTCCCCAGGCTGGGTAGGGCGTACTGCCTGTGGTCTTTGCGGTGCTCAAGCGCCCGAGAGGGTCATAGGTATAGGAAGAGCTGCGTCCAGGCTGTACGAAATCGGAGATGCACTGTATTTCCCCATTATTGCCCACGGAACTGCCACTGGGACAAGTTGTCGCGTTGTTCAAATAGTAGTAAATCAGACCAAAGAGGGGCGTACTGCCGTTAGCGTACCGGATACTTGTAAGCTGCGACCTTAGCGGCGAGTAAGAAGCCGTTGCCACTATTCCATTGCCATAGATAGCGCTAAGAGGCCGACCAGCGGCATCGTAATTCCCGCTGGGCAGAGTGAGATACGGAGTCGTTGAACTGGAGCAGTTTGTAGTGGCCGCCGCCACCAAGCAGAGGTGTCCTACGTTGTCATAGCTGTATTGCACGTTTCGTCCGGAAGGATAGGTGATCTGCGTGAGTTGGCCACCGGAGTTATATGCGTACGAGGTGGCGTAGGTCTTGCTCCCAATTGTCTTCGACAGCTTGAGAACGTCTCCCATTGAGTCATAGGTATAGCTTTCTGACCCGGATGGATCCGTCATTGATGCGAGACGTCCGATGTTGAACGCCGACGCGCTGGTGCCGTACGTATATGTCTCAGTCCCCGTGGTATCGGAATGCGTCTTTTGGGTTAACTGGTTGGCCGCATTGTAAGTATAAGTGGTGCTAACAGTTCCAGTTGACTGATTTGGTAACGGAGCCGTTTTGGTACACGGGTTCGAAGGATTGCCGCTGCATGCGGCTCCAGACGTCATTGTATACGATAGAGTTACTGTGCCTGCTTCAGGCGTGGTTTCCTGTGTTAAACGACTCAGGCCGTCGTAATGATAACTCCGAGTCTGAGATCCTTGCGTAACACCGGTCAGATTGCCGAGTATGTCATAAGAGTAGGCTGTGAAAACGGTCGAGGATAAAATCCCCCCCGTCCCGCCATTGAGTGTCCCCGAGGCAGGAGACGCTTGGAAATTCGTGTTGTTGTAACTGACCACAAATGACGGTGCGAATCCTACAGCAGCCATCGTGACGGTCGTCCCCGTGACCGCCGCTGTGACCGGCGACTGAGGAGCGCTGAGGGCCTTGCCAAGGCTTGCCGCCACCGATGCGGCCGTTGAGCACGAGATCCAGGAGGCCGTAGCAGCAAATCCGTTGACGGTGACAGTGATTGAGCCGGATGTCCCTCCCGAACTCCCTGAAATCGTAATGGTCGCTGTCGCGACGGTAGCGGTGGTGGAACCTGGTTCGTCCACTTCGATGACGCGGCCAAATCCATCAATCCACTGCTGTCTTTGTTTGCCAGCCTCGTCCACGGAAATGACTGGATAGCCTACCCCGTAAGTGGTAGTGGAACTCTGCTGGCTGGCAAGCCCGCCGAGGTTGCCAACGTACGCCCCATATGCCGAGCGCACGCCCTCGCCATCAGGGTGTCGAGTTTCGAGAAGGCGGCCGAGGCCATCATAATATTCTGCTTCCGATACATTGCTTGGATCGTTAGACCCAATGTGTGGGTGACCGCTAGAAACAACACGGTTGAGCGAATCATATCCGGATGTGACACTGACCTGACCCACGGGATTGTTGACCAGATTTCCGGTCACGGGGCGTCCAAGCTGATCCAGCAATGCTTGCAGATGCGTGCAACTCACGCACGCGGTCGTTGCTGCCGTATCGCCAACCGCCGAATAGGAGTCGCTTTGTGTGGGCGATGTATATGTATTCAGTGTCCATCCGATCGGATAAATCGTCTCTGTCGGGCGATCAAACGGGTCGATGTAATGCGAATACGTTGTAACCGTATTGTAGTCAGTTGCCAAAGCTAACTTGCCGCTTCCGTAGTAGTAACCCATCGAAGTGGTTCCGATGGTATCTGTAACCTGTGTCACGTACGCGTTTGTCGTCGACGGAGTGTATGTGGAAGGAGGATTAGCTCCATTATCGTAATAGAATTTATCCGCATACGAATACGTCGTTTTGTTAAGGGAAGGGTCCAAGACTTGGACAACTTGGCCTGTTGTGTCGTACGACAGATAGGTTGTAAGATATGTAGATCCGCTAACTAAACGGCTAATCTGGGTAGGGTTGCCACGGGTTGTCCAGGACGTTCCAAAGTTGGTGTCATCGTGGTTGACGGCTGTCGGCACGTTGGTTAGCGCCAACGAATTATTGCTCCCATAGGCGTCATACATAACCGTTGTTCGAGCGACCGCAATCCCCCCGCCGGGGCAGTTAGAGTCCGAGCCACCGTTGTTATTGCAGATTGTTATCGCTGTCGGTCGGTTGATATTATTGTTCGTTCCAATCGAGGCGTACTTTGTATACGTTGCTCTGTCCGGAAGTGTGGGAAAAACGGCCGTTGACTGCGTGCCTGTACGGAAGGCCCACTCTTGAATGGAAGCGATGTTGCCAGTCTGCGGCGAGTCGTAACCGTACGAAGTCTTCTTGGTGATACTGCCGCCGGGGACGGGAACGGTCGTCAATGTGCTCATTTTGCGAATATACTGGGCACCATTTTCCTGCCCACTGCTCGTATAGCAAATCGCCAAAGTACATGGATTAGAGAAATCCCAGGAAGTATTTGTTTGCGAAAGCAGTGTGACACCATTGGTGTCATAACTCTGAATGGTTGACGGCCACGCGCCGTTATCGAATGCAAACGTCGTCACCTCCTTTGATCCATCGGGCCTCGTCACGGTGGTTGTCTGACAGCCGTCCACCGAGGCACCGGTGGCACAAGAGTAGGATGTTTTCCACCCCCCGTTGGCTGTGACCGTTGGAGAGTACGACCAGTTCGCACTTCCGGTAGTCTTCGACGTAAGCCACCGGTTAGTATTTCCCGCTGCATCCTTAAAATTGGAATAACCATACGTTATGGTTTGGCCGGTGGGAAGGGTCATGCTGGTCAATGTGCCGTAATAACCACTTTGGCCGCTTGGCGAATTGCACGCCGAATTTCCGCTCGCAGAATTGCAGTCGTAGAAAAAGGTATACTTGGAGGTGTTATCTGGAAGGATAATGCTTTGGATAACCTCTACCGTGCAGTTAGAGTTGCATTCTGTTATTCCAGTTTGTTGAAAGTTCGTTGAAACTGGTATCGTCGTCGTATTAACGGTATAGTTCGACGTGCCTGTGGTTGTGTCTTGAGAATTGAAAACAGCAGTGCCCAATACGCGACCTAGCGTGTCCGTCTCTATTCCGTTGTTGGAATACAAATAATTCCCATTGCTGTCCTCGACTACCGTGTAAGGGGTAGCGCAAATTTGAGGATAAAATCCTTCGCAATAGCCCACCCAATAATTAAATACGAGAGTGCCGTCCGGTGCATAGACGTTAAGAATATTACTCGCATTGTTTCGAACCAAATAATAACCTGAGGAGTCAGCCGCGTACCCACTGCCATTGCCGAATGGACAGTTGACTGGATCAGTGTTCACAATGGGAAAGTAACGTTCGCTTCCTGACGTATCCCATAAAATATAGTCGGTTTCACAAGAGGTTACTTGGCCATTACTTATGGTGTAACGGTCGCCCGTGGCTTGCAAAACAGTACTGGTTCCGGCTTCAAACCCCCAAGTACCGTACGCGAGAGGGGCACTCACTCCTTCTCCTAAGCCGAGAACTGTCCACACCTCGCTATTACTCGTGGAATCATACTGCGGGACCCAGATACGACTGTCGTAAACCAGCTTCGATATCAGTGGCGCACTTTTGGCTCTTTGTGGAAGCGTGCCAATGGGTATCTCTAAATGAAGGTTGCCGGAGGCAGCGTCGACTGTTCCCATTTCAGCGGGATAGGGCGCCGCGAAGCTGCGACCATTGCCCGTTAAGTAGTCTTGAATACCAGAATTAACTACGGTTGTCTGAGCTTGAAGGAGGCTGCAGAAGGAGACAATTATACTGAGCAGACTCGTGAGAGTTAAACAGAGAGTACGCGAGGTCAACCGCAGCGCACTTTGCTCGTTGCGCGGTTGTGCTGTCACTAGGGCAACCCTTGTTGAAATATTCATGAATGTGCTTTCTCGTCTGTGAACAAGTCGGTCGTGTTGAGTTGAATCATCGAATCATCACCACTCAAAGTCCCGATCACCGAGATTGTTGTTGAGAGTAACGTCAGTCAGGCGAAGACTGAGCGTTACTTGCCCGAAGGTTCTATTGACAATTAAAAATGGAACTCGCACTCCATTAATGACCCGGAAGTCTTCGAAGTCGATTTTGTGAGGAGCTGGAACGAACGGGTTGCGATTGTATCTTTTGGACAGAGGTAACGGAAAGTCTTCTACGCTAACAATGTCAAAGGTGAGGGCATCAATAAGGAGATCTTTCGTGAGCGGAAGTAAGGCCGAATTAATCTCACTGAGAAGACTCAGCTGCCCTTTCACACGCAAACGATAGAGCGAGCGATTGTGACGTTTTTCAATTTGTACAAAAGATATCTCGGTACGCCCGTCCGCCAGTGCCGCTATTACATGCCGCACCGGAAAGGTAAAATTGGCGAGAGCGATCGCTCTTTGCCGTGATATGGGCTCAATTGTGTCACCTTGTATTTGCGATCCAACGCCTTCCCTTATGACCCAAACGCTTTTCCCCCCGGGGAGAGCGGCTTCAAGGCGGAGGTGCTTTCCATCGAGCATTTGGATCTTAACCGGTCCCTTTATCCCTTTGCCCGAGTAAAATGTGATCTCCCCAGACTCCGTAATGTCATGAACAGCGGCGAGAGCTTGCGAACCACCGCTATTTTGCAAGACTCGCGTTAGGATTCCCACTGACTGTTGGTCTCGCTTTGGCGGGCTCGACTTCTCCTCTTGACCAAGGAGGGTCCAACGAGAGACAAGAATCAGGCCAAACATAAAACCCGTCCGCCAACGCATAAATGATGTCTCCTCCGAGCGCAAGAAATCGGCACTTACCTTCTCGACCTACTGCAATGTCACTAACACTTCGATAACTCCTGTTCCAGACTCTAGTGATCCCAAAGCTTTGCCAACCACTGCACCAGTTAGCAGGCTGCGATCGGTGCCCTTCATCGCCCGACCGGGCGTGGACGAAGCGACCAGAAGATCCCCAGTTTTAATCGCGCCATTCTCTGTGCTGACCTTAGTTGGAACAATGCCTACCATGGCCATCGGTACCTCCGTCGTACTGGTTTTGGGATTAGTTGTCTGGCGCCTTCCAACGACGCCAGGCTTGGTCGAATAGACGCCCGCGACGAAATTCGAATACGCATGGTCGGACTTGAGGAACTTGCCAGGAGCTGTGGGATCAATTACAAGAACATCACCGGGTTCATAGCTAGTCCGGTTGCCGGAAACATCAACCGATTCAGCGTAGTCTCCGCCACATGTTCCTCCGACCCCTGAGTACGCTGTGTTCTGAACAGTCCCGTCCGCAAAAGTAATTGACGCCCCGCTCCCACCCGTCAGTTTTACGTTGCCGTTGACCTCCAGCATCGCCCCCGGCGAAGTCGTTCCGACACCAAGAGAACCTCCATTGGTGATTACAACAGGGTTACTGCCGGGATTACCCCCGTTTGAAAACCGCAGGTAGTTTGCGTTTGGATTATCAATCCAAAACCAAGAGCCGGTGCCGCCAGGCAGAAGGCCGACAACGCCAGACTGACCGGCTGTCAAGGAACCGTCCACAATATCGCCAACAACCGTTAAGGGAAAACCAGGAGTCGTCGTACCGATGCCGACGTTACCAGGATTGGTAATGGTCATTCGCGTCACCCGATTTGTCTGAAGGGCGATGGGACCTCCATTACTTCCGTATGCGTCAACGACTATTCCCCCGACCCCAAAAGACTCAAGCACACCCGCGTTCGGCCAACCGGATATACCCCACCCGCTGGTACCAATTTGTTCAAGTGCAATTCCTGCAAAGGGTGCTCCAGTTGCGGCCGAACCGGAATCGTTTTCAACGTAAGTGCCGACGCCGTTAGTACTGGTTCCGCTTATGTGAAGGTTGTTCTGGGGATTCGCTGTTCCAATGCCCACATAGCTACCCGATTGCGTAATCGTCGAGTTCCCAACAGTATAAGTTCCCGTGAATAGCGGTACCTTGTTTGTAGTGCCACCAGTGGTAGTTACAGGTGTCTGCTGCTGCGCAGCTGCACTGACGACGATTGCCACCAGAAAAAAGGCCAGCTTCTTGGTCTGCGTGTACATGGTTTATCCCTTGGTTCCTTCTGTCTTCTCAGCTTTCACGATTTACTGCAGCGTTACCAACACCTCGATGACTGCTTTTCCAAAGTCGAGATTCCCCAGCGCCTTGCCAATGACAGCTCCCAGCATGCGGTCGCGGTCTGTCCCTTTCATGGCATATCCGCGGGTTGAGGACGTGACCAGCAGATCGCCACGGTCGATGGGACCGTTCTCAGCACTGACCTTCGTCGGCACAATTCCCACCATCGCCATTGGAATTTCAGTCTTATTGGGCCTAGGGTCGCTAATTTGCCGTCTGCCAACAACGGCGGGCTTAGTGGAATAGATTCCGGCGACCAATGTGGAATAAGCTTCAGTCGACTTGGTCACATCGGACGCAGCGTCCCCACTGATCACAAGGACATCACCCGGTTCATAGCTGATGCGATTCCCGGATACATCCACCGACTCCGCATAGTCGCCGCCACACGTTCCCCCCACGCCTGAGGATGCCGTGCTCTGCACAGTGCCATCAGCGAATGTGATCGAAGCTCCGCTTCCGCTCGTCAGCTTTATGTTGCCATTGACTTCCAACATCGCGCCGGGCGTTGTCGTTCCAATTCCAACGCTGTTTCCGATAATTGACATCCTCAGATAGTTCGCCAGTTGTGCATTGGTCAGTGCGTAGCTCGTTCCACCCGTAGTTGCTCCTGTATAGAAGTTGATGGCGCCTGCATTTGCACCATAATTGTCCATGCGAATCGCCGCGAAGTAGTTCGATCCGCCATCGGTCTGAACGGCATAAGAACCGTTCCCGTTATCAAAGAGCGATCCACCGAGAAACAGGTTCGTAAAGTTATTGGTTGGCCCACGATACGAGGAGGCAAATCCGAAGTTATCGAAATTGAGAGAACCGTTAGTTATCGACAATCTCTGAGTAGGATTCGTGTTATTGATGCCGACATAATTAGAGGAAGTGAGCGTGAGGGGAAAGACATCGGTAGTACCATTCCAAAACTCAAATCCCAACGAATCAGGGGTTCCATTCCACGGACTAACGTCTGCATTGGCACGTATATCCCATCCCTTATTTCCTGAAGTCGCAAGTTTATTTCCAAGTGTCATAGCCACAAAGCCAGTATTCATTGCGGACGTTTGTATAAACCCATTTACATGTAACGTCACATTTGGAGTTGACATGCCTATACCGACATTGCCATTCGACTGCGTAATTACAGAGTTGCCAATTGCTGAACTGCCCGTGAATAGTGGCACGGTGTTCGTGGTGCCACCGTTGGTCATCACCGCTTGTTGTTGCGCCGCTGCGCTTACCGCCATTAGCACAAAACAAACAGCAAGCTTGCTCGTCAGTGTATACATGGTTCATTCCTTTGCATTGCTTCTGGTCTATTAGTGCCTCCGAAAGGTCAGACTCCCTTCCTAGTACTTAAGACGTGAAGGCGCACAACCCTGCCGGCTGGTCGTCTGAGAATTCGAGAAGTCGACTTCGATGACAAGATTTGTAGCCGCCACGAGCAAGCACCTGCCTCCCCATGTTGCGCTGCTCATCAACTTGATATCGCGGATCGTTGCGGGGATCGCCGCACCTCCAGATAAGAGCTGTTACAGACTGGGTAGCATATGCGACTGCTTGCGAATCGCTGAAAGGTTGATTCTTCGCAGAAGGTGAGTGGGACAAGATGGGTATCGCGACGAGAGTAACGGCAGCAGTTCGGACCACGAACTTCCTCCTTGCGTGCGTCTATAGCACGCGTAACACAACACACCTCTCCTCTAACCTCAAGACGATAACCCGCCCTGTGTTTCGTACCACACACACCAAATGCAAGAGGAAGTCTCAGCAAGATACGGAAGCTCGGGCCCCTCTTCCCGGGCAATCTCACCGTTAAGACATCGCAACGAATACAAGACTTCTAAATCAATGTCAAGAATTAAAACATGGATTTTTTCACAAGGACTCTTGAGTACCACCGAAAGAAGGCTCCGTTTGCGCTATAGGTCATCGTTATTTCGATACACGCTTGCGGTAGACGGATAAAGCACGCAGATACAACAGCAGGATTTAAACCTCACCGCTGAAAGTTACATTCTGTCGACTACGAAACCAATTCGGCTCCGGCGGCTAAAAAATACTTGGTCCAGAAGTCCCTTACTCTGAACCACGCCTGCGGCGTGAGACCGCCGGACGAAACCCCCAGTACGTAGACTTTATATCCGCGTAGCGAAATGATGAGCCCGGTCGCTTTCGCATGGTCCAGCATTCTCTCTGGTCCCATTTCGATCAACGCTGGCATCGGGAAGTTATCGTCTCATTCATCATGTCCGAGAAGATCCAGATAGTCTTTGAGGTAGCATGAGCCGTGTCACTGTTTGGAGTTGACTCGAACATTGTCTTCGCACGCCATAGGCCACCAAAAATGTCGGTGGCCGTCGCGATTGGACCCATTCCGGAAGACTTAGTCTCAAAGTTGGAACCTAGCTCGCGCCGAGCACGGTTGAGATCATCCGTGAAGATGCCGTGCGCATCGGGCGTCCATCCCTTAAGGACTTCGTGCGAAAACGCGGCGTGCCCTTTCGCACTGAGAGGGAAGCTGTTAAGATGTTTTTGCGAGGGTTTTCCTTTGTCTTTCTTTTTGGCCCTCGACGCGGATCGTCTTGGACAACACGGCAGTCCGCTTAGAAATTTGGTGGCGGTTTGGGGGCGGTTCGGACAGGAGCCGCGCTCTTTTGGGCAATGGATGCACTCCTATGCATTTTATGCAAATGGCTCAATGCCGCATAAACACTGGTTATTTCGCATCTTGTTGATTTGGCGAGTGGGGACGTAGTTCAGTTGGTTAGAACGCTGCCCTGTCACGGCAGAGGCCGCGGGTTCGAGTCCCGTCGTCCCCGCCATTCTTTTGATGATCTTAGAGAGTGGCCAGAAAACATCCACCGTTTCCCCGCGCGAAAAGACCGTCCGCAATTTGTTCTAATCCCCCAGTGGCTGCCCGCACTGCTCGTGCGAATAAAGTGATGCCGATTCCTTCTTGTGCGGCAAGGACGGTTGAGTGTCGTCCCCCTGACAGACCCACAGTACACGCTATTAGCCAGTACAGGCTACTAACGGATAAGTGACGTCGCAAGGTTCAGCAACCTAAACCCCGGCAAACTAAACCCGCCAGCTCGAGACTGGCGGGTTTCTGTTGGCTTGCTCCCTGTCCCATCCCCGCAAGGCGCCTATCTAGCATGTGTGTGCAGCCCTATCAGGATCGGTAGACTCATCCTACTGGCTACTGGGGATGGTTCTCCGGAGGCTTGGGAACATTCCTATCGGCATAGTTCTTATCGGCGAGGGGCTTATCGGTATAGTCCTTGCGCGGCACATCGTACCTTGCCGGTATAGGCGCATCGGAATGGTCAATCGGCTTCATTCCGATCACCTGATAGTGCCGCATCTTGTGGTCGCCGTCCACAACGCGCATGTCAATCTTGTCCTTTTTGACTTTGAATTCACCTTCCTGGCCTACCGGAAGCAGGACGGGGTGCTTATGGTCGAGCGGCCGTACATGGTACTCCATGTCGTCGGTGCGAAGCATGTACTGCGGGCAGAGTTTTTCGTCGGAATTCACATGTGTGACGCCTACTGAGCCCCAGAGGCTGCCCAGGCCAGTCAGGCCGCGCTCCTTAGCGCCGCAGGGCACAGCTTCCATTCTCTCGATCATGGCACGATTGGCATGCTTCTTATTGTTGTCACCTGCAAATCCAGGAAGTCCGAGAAGAAAAGTGAGCGTAGCGATGAGTGGCACATTGCGATTCATACAAGCCTCCCGATAAAAATGTTCCCGACCTTTTGCCTTGCGGCACGAACCTAACCGCAGAAAGAACTGAGAGAAAGACGGTGACCGGTCTTTCTCTCAGAAATCGGCTAAGCCTACTTAAGCTTGGATTCACCTACCTTAGCCGTGCTATGGGTATTGAATTGTTGCGTCGCCTGTAGAAACGTCTGCGGGTTCTCGCTCAGTTCCTGATGCACCTGAGGATGCGCTACCAGATAGTCCCGCAGCGCAGGATGGTTCTCGAGGTATTCCTTGTTATTCGCCAGCGAAGGGTTCTTGGAAAGCTCGCCGGCAATATTGTTGTGGCCTTCCAGAAACTCGCTGAAGTTGGAGAGTTCGCCACGATTGAGGTCGCGATCCCGGTGCATAGTCGAATCCTGGCGCTGGTCAAAGCGCTGCTCCTGGTTCATGAAGGCGTTCGGATTTTCTTTGTATTCCTCGCGCACTCCCGGATGCTCCGCCAGGAATTGCTGCAACGCAGGATGGTTCTTCTCAAACTGCTTGTCATCCACCAGCGATGGATTCTTACGCAGCTGTTCAGCGATCTCGGGGTGAGTATCCATGAAGCGGTCCATGTTCGCCAGCTCACCACGGGTTACGTCGCGATCGCCGCGAGCCTGATCCTGGCGCTGGTCAAAGCGCTGCTCCTGCCGCATGAAGGCGTTCGGATTTTCCTTATATTCCTCGCGCACTCCCGGATGCTCCGCCAGGAATTGCTGCAACGCAGGATGGTTCTTCTCAAACTGCTTGTCATCCACCAGCGACGGATTCTTGCGCAGCTGTTCCGCGATCTCGGGGTGGCTGTCCATGAAGCGGTCCATGTTCGCCAGCTCACCACGGGTTACGTCGCGATCGCCGCGAGCCGAATCCTGGCGCTGGTCGAAGCGCTGCTCCTGGTTCATGAAGGCGTTCGGATTTTCTTTGTATTCCTCGCGCACTCCCGGATGCTCCGCCAGGAATTGCTGCAACGCAGGATGGTTCTTCTCAAACTGCTTGTCATCCACCAGTGACGGATTCTTGCGCAGCTGTTCCGCGATCTCGGGGTGAGAGTCCATGAAGCGGTCCATGTTCGCCAGTTCTCCACGGGTTACGTCGCGATCGCCGCGAGCCTGATCCTGGCGCTGGTCAAAGCGCTGCTCCTGGTTCATGAAGGCGTTCGGATTTTCTTTATATTCCTCGCGCACTCCCGGATGCTCCGCCAGGAATTGCTGCAACGCCGGGTGGTTCTTTTCAAACTGTTTGTCATCCACCAGCGACGGATTCTTACGCAGCTGTTCAGCGATCTCGGGATGAGTGTCCATGAAGCGGTCCATGTTCGCCAGTTCTCCACGCGTCAAATCGCGATCGCGAGCCTGATCTTCTCGCCGGTCAAAGCGCTGCTCCTGTCGCATGAATCCGTTGGGGTTCTGGCTGAGTTCCTCGCGCACTTCCGGATGCTGCTGCAGATATTGCTGCAGGTCACCGTGGCTTTCAACAAACTTCTGGTTGTTCACCAGAGATGGATCTTTGCGCAGCTGTTCCGCAACCTCTGGGTGACTGTCCAGAAAGTTGTCGAAGCCGGCTAGTTGTCGCCGAGTTATGTTTTCGTCTCGGTCTTGCGCTTGCGGCGCTAAGGCCTGCGTCTGCGACTGCGCGCCCGTTGGCGCAACTCCGCTGACGAGAGCCCCACATGTCAGTAGGATGAAGCCATAATGGACTAAATGATTTCTGCGTTTCATAAAGGATTATGTACCTCCCGAATCATGAGTGTTGCTTTCAATCTGGTCACAGGGGAAGAGGTGCAACGCTGGGGCCAAGTCCCCGAAAATTGCACTATCTCCTTGGGGATCAGAGCCTTGGAACAGGCGTGGGGAAAAACCTGAACCCATGGAAGGGATGCAATTTCGACACTAAACGGGAAAATCTCTATACGGATAAAACCTGAGTCAGCTACGCAGCGAGGTTCACTCCCGCTCCGCGCGGAAAGAAGGCGAAGAGCGGGAAACTATTTCGAAAAGGGGTCACTGCCCGCTCGATTCGCGACGACCTTTCCCTTTACTGCGACTTTACATCCCGGCGAATCAGCGCGTGATCCACAAAGAAGCCGAGTCCTATCGCCAGCGGAATCACGCCGAACGTGGCCGCAATCATTGCGTCCGGCTCCATGCGTGCAATCAAAGAAAACGTCACGATGTAGCCTATTGCCCCAGCCACCAGCAGTATGCCAGACCGCCGCGAGCGCGCCGCCTCTGAAAGCTCCGGTTGCATCGGCACCTCCACGCCACGGGCAATCGCCGCTAACCGCTCCTCGCTGCGCAACTGGCGCACGCGAAAAAATGTGTACATGGCCGCCATCGGAATTCCAAAGACCATCACCACCGCCGCCAGCCCCACAATGTTTCCGTCCATAAATGCCTCCTGATGCGAGCGCCGGTTAACAGCCATCGCGCCCTGCCTTGATTTACGGAAGACGCGGAAAAAAGTTCCCTGCATTCGCTGTTTGTCTTAACATCATTTCGGTAGTGGACTAAAGGAGCTTTGAATGAGACTGGAACGTCTGTCCTGCACGCCCGCGCTTTGGATCCTGGCTGCCTCTCTGACCATCGCATCTTTCACTTTTGCCTCCCAAGCTCAAGACACTCAGCAGCCCCCAGCCACTCCGCCCGCTCAGGACGCGACTCCACCTCAAGAGGCTCCTCCTCCCCCCGAGACTCCGCAGCAGCAGGACGCGCGCCCCGAACCGCAGGCAGACGATTCCCCGCCGCAGACCGCACAGCATGGCGACGTCCAGGAAAAGATCCAAATCAACGACCGCCAACGCACTTTCATCGTGCATCTCCCGCGAGGCTACGATTCGCAGCAACACTATCCCATCGTAATTTTGCTGCATGGCCTCGACCAGGATGCCCCCGAAATGGCCCGGCTCACGCACTTCAACGAATTCGCCGACCGGGACAGCATTATCGCGGTCTATCCAAATGCGATTGGCGGCCGCTGGACCTTCGCCGCCGTCCGCGAGCCAAGTCCTTACCGCAGAGGCCCGTATCGTCGTCCTGGCATTTGGGGACCAGGATATCCTCCGCCACCACCGCCCTCGGAACCGGGGGATCGCCGCGCAGCGGCTCCGCGCAATCAGGACATGCAGTTCCTGCATCGCATGCTTGACCGGCTCTCTACTCACTACTCGGTCGATACCCGCCGCATTTACGTCGCTGGCCTCGGCGACGGCGGATTCATGGCCATTCGCATGGGCTGCAATATGGCAGACCGCATTGCCGCCATCGCTGTGGTCGGCGCCGCCATGCCTCGAACGCAGAACTGCATTCCTTCGCGTCCTGTCCCCGCACTATTTATGAACGGCACTGACGATCCCATGGTTCCCTACGACGGCGGCCATTACAAAGGCGGGATGATTCGCTTGCTCTCAGCCGAAGATACCGCCAATGAGTGGGCGCGCCTGAATCACTGCTCCGAGAAGCCATCCGAAAGCAAGCTGCCCGCGCTGCCCGGGGGAGGCAAAGACACCAAGGTTTATCTTTTCGACGGATGTCAGGAGAATGCGCAGGTTACTTTGTACAGCGTCAAGAACGGCGGCCACACCTGGCCGGGCGGTGAGCAGTATATGTCCGAAAAAGAAGTCGGTAAAACCAGCCATGCTCTTAACGCCAACGAAACCATTTGGAGTTTCCTGGTCACGAAAAAAATCGCCGGCGAGAGCGGCACAGAAAGATAGCGACTCATACCAGATGCGATTGCGCATCTGGATAAAATTTTGCGATCATTCGCCCGGTCATCAGTCCGCCTTCATATTCGGGAATGATCACCTCGTCCGCACCTGAATTCCGCATCGCTTGCGCGTAGCGCGACTGCCCGGCCCGCGTGATGATGCGCGCCTTCGGGTTCAGCGCTTTCGCGGTCACGGTGATGTAAAGATTGTCCGCATCATTGTCGATCACAATGCAGACCCCGCGCGCCCGCTCAATTCCCGCCGACTGCAGTACGTCGTGCCGCTTAGCATCGCCCTGGATAATGAGCACTTTTTCCTTCAACAGCTCACGGCTCAATCCTTCGTTGGTCTCGATCAGCACGAAAGGAATTTTAAGGCGGTTTAACTGGTCCACCACCGTCCGCCCGACCTGCCCGTAGCCGCAAATAATGAAGTGATCGCGAATTTTTTCGATGCTGACGTCATTCACCATGGTTCTCCAGGCCTCCACTCCCTGCCTCTTGAAGATCGTAACCGCCACTCGTTCCGCGACCCAGATCTGAAATGCAAACACGCCCGCATACACAAAGATTGAGAACAGCTTGGTCGCGTTGCGCACCCGGTTTGGATCGATCGCGTGCGGCTGGATCATCCAGAACAGCGCATCCTGCCAGCTGATCCCCTCCAGCCGCCGGTACACCAGAACGCACATCAGGCTGAAGCCGGCAAACGTCACCAACGGCAGCCATAGCCGGCGTGCAAACAGCAGCAGGATTCGAAACATGAGGCAGCGATATTACCGCATGTCTACGTCCAGAACAACGCCCGGCGGTTCTCAAAAACTAATCTCCTGAATCGCTTTTCTTGATTCCCTCAGAAACAGAAAACCATCCTCCGCAAGGGCCGCAGAGGATGGGTGAGAGAGCTGAAACAGGATGGGGAAGGCTGAAATCTAATCGTCACCCTGCCCATTATCACCTTCGCCATCGCCTCCGAAAGGCGGCGTGAGCCCGGTGTAATCGCCGATTCGTTTGGCATCGTAGGGCGAATTGAGTCCTCCGTCGGCTACGCTCTCCGTGTTGTAACCGAGGTCACCGAGTTTGCCGAAGGTGCGCTCGATCTGCTTGCCGTGGTTCACCTCAATGACGCGATGGTTATATTGATCACTGATCAGGGTGTGACTGTTCCTCAGCCGTAGCGCGCGTGTGGGCAGTGGACCGGTACCTCTTGCCAGGTTGCAACCCGAACCCGTACAGGTGAAGTATTCCCACACAACGTTCTTATCCCGATCAATCTCGACGATACGGGCGTGATTCGAATCCGTGATAAGCGTGTGGCCATTCTCGAGCCGGCTTGCAAAAGCGACGCCACTGACGGGATCGTTGATATTCGGGTCACCGCTGCCGTATTGCCACACAATGTTGCCGGCGCGCGTGACCTCGAGGGCGCGGTTATTATTTTCGTCGCTAATGAGAATGTGACCGTTCGCCAAAAGCTCCGCCGAGTTCGGGTTATTGAGCTGTTCGGGCCCATTGCCGGAGACGCCGGTGGTGCCGTATTGCCAGACGATTGCCTTGGTTGCAACATCGACCTCAATCACGCGCTCGTTCGCCTGATCTGTAATAAGCACGTGGCGATTGGGAAGCCAGGTGTTTTGTACGGGAACGTTGAGCTGATCGGGACCACTGCCAGCGACGCCAAACTGCCCATATTGCCACACAATGTTTCCGTCGCGGTCGACTAACAGCACGCGGTTGTCGGGGCAGCCGCTGGGATTAGTGCAGTTAGGCGCTTCCGGCTGCCCACCCGGGGTTCCAGTGCCAGCCATCAATGTTAGATCTCCGACCCGCTGCGCATCATTGGTGCCGATGATGGACGCTGGCGAGAAGTCCGCCGGACCCAGGCCAAATTGCCAGACGACATTGCCCTGGCGATCAACTTCGATTACACGGTTGTTAAACTGGTCGGCAATCAGAGTGTTGCCGCGCTTATTAAACCCTTTTTCTTGGGCTGAGAGGGAAAGGCTGCAAGCCGCGACGAGAAACGCTACAGCGGCCATGGCTTTGATTTGTACCAATATTTTCACTGGGTTCCTCCTGAGTGTGCGCGCATTGGATGAGCACAAAACGATCTGCGCGCCCTTCGTGGCTGAGCAGTAGTCTGTAATCGGAGCGGAAGTCGTTTGTCAGGGGATTGTCAGAAAATTGTTAAATCCGTGTCACTTCTGGCGAAGCAACAGCCAAGTCCTACCCTGTGAAACCCCGTGCCCGGAGCCTGCCCTGAGCGAAGTCGAAGGGTGGTTAGAAGCTTTTGATTTTTTTGAAACTCCAAAGAAGCCTGGAGTCAGGAACATCACCGAATCAACCCCCGCAGCTCCCGCCGCAGAATCTTACCCGAAGCCGTCTTGGGGACGACTTCCACGAAATGCACTTCGCGCGGCTGCTTATAACGTGTAAGCCGTTCGGCGACGAACGCGCACAACTCCTCTTCCATCTTCTTGCACGAAGTAAATCCATCTCGCAGCGCAACAAATGCCACCGGAATCTCGCCCGCCGCCGCATCCGAGCGCCCCACCACTCCACATTCCCGCACCGCCGGATGTTCCAGCAACACCGCTTCCACCTCGGCCGGCGCCACGGGAAATCCTTTGTACTTGATCATCTCTTTGCGACGGTCCACCACCCTATAAAACCCTTCAGCATCGCGCGTGACAATGTCACCCGACCAATACCACCCGTCGCGCAATACAGCCGCCGTCGCGTCCGGCTCTTTCCAGTACCCCCGCATGAACTGCGGTCCACGCATTACTAACTCGCCCGCTTCGCCCACCGCCACCTCCGCGACGCTCTTTCCCGAATCCGCCGACTCCTGCCCAACAATTCTGCAGTCCGTCTGCGCCAGCGGATGCCCAATCGAATCCGGCCGGTAAAGTTCCGGCTCCAAATATCCAACGTGCGTCACCGGAGAAGCCTCGGTCATTCCATAACCCTGACGCACCAGGATGCCAGTCAGCGCCGTGAATCGGCGCGGCAAATCAGGCGCCAGCGGCGCCGCTCCGGACTTCACCCACTGCACCGTATGTTTCTTCGGAAACTCTTCCGCCTCCGCTGCCAGGCACAGTGCATTCATCGCCGGCGGCACCAACGGCATCATGGTGATCGCTTCCTCGGTAATCAGCGACGCCAGTTGCGGAACATTGAACCGCGGCATCAACACCAGCGTCGCGCCCATCATCAGCGCTGGATTCAGAATCACGTTTAGCCCGTAGATGTGATACAGCGGCAGAAAGCAAAGAATATTGTCGGCAGCACTAAACGTCACCGCACCCGGCCCCAATAACTGGTAAACGTTCGCCACCAGATTGTGATGCGATAGCATCACACCCTTCGGCATCCCCGTCGTCCCGCTCGAATATGGCAGCGCCGCCAAAGTTTTTTGCGACGATACACCGGGCAGCGGCAGCATCGCGCTGACCGGCTTCAGCAGATCGGAAAAAACCTGCGTCCCGCTTCCCTGCTCCCGCGTGCAATAAACCCGCCGCAAACCTGGAAGACCCGCCAGATTGATTCCGTCAACGTTGCTGCGGTCAGTAATTAGCATTACAGCGCCCGAATTCCCCAGCTGATGCCGCACCTCGCGCTCGCGATACGTCGGATTCAGCAGCGTCGGAATCGCTCCAGCCAAAGTGGCCGCATGATAAGCCGCGCAGAACTCCCATGAATTGCACAGAAAAATAGCAACCACTTCTCCCGGCTTCACTCCAGCCGCGACCAGCCCGCGCGCCAGCGCTTCCACCTTCTCCCCATATTCCGCATAGCCGACCCGCCGCCCGCACGAAGCATCCACCAGCGCCGTCTTCTCCCCGTGCCGCCGGCAAGACGCTAGAATTGCGTCGTGCAAAAAGACGTTATCGGGATCGGCATAGAGTTGGCTGCGCAACATGGCGGGGATGATTGTAGCGGATAGAGCAGCTGGACAACTCGTAGGAGTCGTGAACTTGCCGTGGTGGCCGGCACATGGACACACCAAAGGCGAAATTTGGGAGTCGTACTATAATCCGGCCCATGAGAACCATCTTGCCATTCATCGTCATCATGACGTCCGCCGTGTTCTCCGCCAGTTCATCAGAACAGCTCCCGCCAAAACAGTTCACTTTCCGCATTGACGACAGGCAGGTAATCGAGAGCGACAACAGTTACAACAACACCCCTTCGGTTGCGCAAGCGGAAAATGGGGATTGGGTTCTCTCCTACAAAAAAGGCCTTAATCATGTGAACAGTCCACAGGTGGTTTTGAGACGAAGCCGGGACCGCGGCAAAACCTGGAGCCCAGAGGTTGTGTATTTCGACACTTCACAACCTGATCCCACGTTGGCGCTGACTCCGGATGGGAAGTTGTTGATCGAGTTCGTCAAGTTAGACCCCAATGGCGTAGCTGGCTCTGCTTACGGCCTGTCCCAAGACGACGGTCTGACCTGGGGTCCTCTCACCTTCTTCGACAATCCCGTCAGCAACACTTACGCTTTTCCTACCGCCTTTGTCACGGTGGCTGGCACCATGTACGGCGCATCTTACGGTCCCCACGGCGATGGCACGGACGACGCAACACTCTGGGATTCTGCAACAAGCGGCTCCAGTTGGATGAAACGATCGCCCATCAGGCAGACAGGGGATGCAGGTATAAACGAAACCGCGATCGTGCAGGTCGGCGCAACCAGATTTTTAGCAGTCAGTCGGGACGATTTCAACACAAATACCTGGGTTCATTTTTCCGACGACTTAGGTGTCACCTGGGAAAACCAAATCGACTACACCTCGCAAGTTGGTGTTCTCCAACTCCCTCAACTTGTTCGGGTTGGAAAGACCTTACTTTTGTTTGGCCGTCAGTATGATTCGCACGGCCCCCCGCACGAGTTTGTAGTGTTTGCGTCATTTGACGACGGCGTGACGTTTAAACATCGCACGGTACTGGATACCTATACCGGTGATGTTATAGACGGGGGTTACTGCTGGCCGCTCTTGATGGGTGGTGGCAGAGTGTTCGTGGTTTACTATGCCGACTCGCACAACCTGCGACAACCCGATATCAAGTCGTTGATTTTGCGGTTGACGCAATGACGATAAAATAGGATTCGCGTCAGCGCGAATTTCAGGTCAACTTTCCTTCTTAGCCTGTGCTCTTTTGGTAAGCGCCTGTTCCCTTGCCCATCAGCGTTCCCACAATGCCCGCCACGAATTCCAGTTTCCGCAGATCCTCAGCCGTAAAATCCGGCCCAGCAGCCGCCGGTCGCGGAGCCTTTCGCGAAACTTGAATCACTCCCTCTGCTTGTCCATCGCTGGTAAGCATGGGAGCGGACATCAGCTTCTGAATTACCTGATCGTCCAGTCCGGTATCGCCGAGTTTAACCAATTCAAAAATGCTGAAGTGCTTCACTTCCGCGAACCCGTTAAAAAGCTCCGCCTGCTTCGTCCGCGCGGTGCGCGCCGCTACTGCCGAACTGGAAAGCGGAATCGCTCCCGCCGTTCTCAACTCTGCCGGATATAAAAAATTCAGCATGCTTCCGCTAAGCTCCAACAGCGCGACTTCCGTCTCTCTTACACGGAAAATCTTCGCCACGCAGGCGCAGATCGTCGCCGGAGTTCGATCCTCCGCGGCCATGTCTGCGAGCTGTTCCATTTCACCCATCTTTCCTCTTTCCGAGAATGCCCGAGATCAGCGGGAGCGGCAAGGTAACTAACGTGCCTCACCCTACCACTTCCGCATCAGCAACATAGGAGGAAAGGTGCAAGGCTTCGAATAACGGGATTATTGGGCGCCAAGAGAGGGCTTCGGCTTCAACTTACCAGCTTTTTCAGAAATTCCCGCTCGTCCATGCGGTACTTGAAGGCCTTGCGCCCATCGATGAAAACGACCGGGACTTCATCATTGAACTGCCGGCGCAATTCTCCGTCGCTATCCACATCGATCTCCTGCCATGTAAATCCGCCGCGGCGCGAGAGCTTCGTCAGGCTCTCCTTCACCACTTCGCAAAGATGACAACCTTTGCGCGAATAAACCACGACCTGGCGCGACTCCAGCACGGTTGGATTGTAGCCTTCCCACACCGCCGGATTCCACCGATAAATTGTAAGAAAACGCAAAGGAATATAACGGTCTAAACCTTGGTTTAAAGTCGTACCGTTAGCAGTTGACTTCTTTTGAAATGCACCATTCGAGGTAGAATTCCGCATGCCCCATGACCCAACCAAACCTCTCCACGGCAAGACCTGCCTGATCACTGGTGCCGCTCGCCGCCTCGGACGCGCCTCCGCCCTCGCTCTCGCCCAAGCTGGCGCCGATGTTGCCATTACTTTTCTCGCCTCGGCCCGCGAAGCGCAGCAAACGGTCGTCGATCTCTCCAGTCACGGCGTGCGCGCCTTCGCCCTCCGCTGCGACATCACCGACGAAGCCAGTGTGAAAGCCATGATGAAAGACGCCGGACGCGAACTCGGCCGCATCGACATCCTCGTCAACAACGCCGCCAATTACAATACCGCGGATTTCGAGCGCCTCACCCTCCGCCAGTGGGACGCCATCTTCGCCTCGAATACCCGCGGACCATTTCTGGTTTCGCGCGAAGCTCTAAAATGGATGCGCCGGAAGCGCCCCGGCAGCTCAGAAAAGATTGAAGCGAAAATCATCCACATGGGCTCTCTCGGCGGCCTTCGTCCCTGGCCCACGCACGCGCACTACTGCTCGTCAAAAGCCGCCCTGCACATGCTGACAAAGGTTATGGCCAAAGCGCTCGCGCCCGAAATCGCCGTCAACGCCGTCGCTCCCGGCATGATCGATCTTGGTGAAAAATCCGCTGCGCCTTTCATGAAACGCATGGCGAAACAAACTCCCATGGAGCGTAACGGCCGCGCCGAAGAAATCGCCGCAGCCGTCCTCTTCTTCGCCACCGCCCCGCAATTCATCACCGGCCAAATCCTCGCCGTCGACGGCGGCCTGGGTCTCTGACTTGCTGGCAACGGGGATCTCGGGTCTTTGTGGAAGGGCGCTTGATCTGTGAAATCGCTTTGAAGGGGCGCGGCTTCCTTGTATTTAGCTCTGACTCGGTCAAACTTTGCCGAAGGATCTATTCTGTGCGGCAAGAAATATCTACTCGACCGCCGAACCCGACGCGTCTCTTTTGCACGCTGCCGGCACAAGGTATAGTTGGAAAAATGAAGAAATCCCGAACTGCAGTTTCTTCAGAGACGTCCACCGCCCCTCGAGTCGCCGTCGCCATCATGGCCGCCGGAAAGGGCACGCGCCTGAAATCCCGGCTACCCAAAGTGCTGCACGAAGTCGGCGGCAAGCCTCTACTGGCACATGTCATCGCTGCCGCCACCCGCGTAGTTCCCGCCAGCGACGTTTTCACCATCATTGGTTACGAAGCCGAGCGTGTCCGCTCCGCCCTCGCCTCGACCGGCGTCAACTTCGTTTTGCAGTCCGAGCAGCGCGGTACCGGGCACGCTCTCATGGTCGCGAGCAAGCCACTCGCTGCCTATGACCACGTCATTGTGCTCTCCGGGGACGCTCCGCAGATCACGCCCCAAACCATCGCCAGCCTGCTCAACTTCCATCTCGACCAACACGCCGCTATGACCCTGCTCAGCGCCGACCTCGACCATCCAACCGGCTATGGCCGCGTTATCCGGAAGAACGCTCGCAGCGCCGATGTTCAAGCCATCGCCGAAGAAAAATCCGCCACTCCCGCCCAGAAAAAAATCGGCGAAATCAACGCCGGATTCTACGCCTTCTCCGTGCCGCAACTGTTTTCGCAGATTGAAAAGCTTTCCACCGCGAACCCTCACGCCGAGTACTACCTCACGGACATGGCTGCGGTGCTGCGCCAAGCCAGGCAGCCGGTCGTAGTCTGGAAAACCGAAAACGCGAAAGAAGTTCTGGGCGCGAACACCCGCGCCGAGCTTGCTGTGCTCGACGAACAAATGCGTATGGCTAAGTGCAGGCACCTCATGGCGGAGGGCGTCACCATCTTCTATCCCGCAACCTGCGTCATCGATACTGACGTCGAAATCGCCTCCGACACCGTGATCGAACCCTTTGTCCAGATCCTCGGCCGGACGCGCATCGGCTCCAGTTGCCGCATTCGCTCTTACTCGGTGATTCGCGATTCCAAAATCGCTGATAGCGTCCTGGTGCGTCCCGGATGCATTCTCGAGGAAGCCAGCATCGGCCCCGCCGCCGTCATCGGCCCTTACTCGCACCTGCGTCCCGGCAGCGAGATCGGAGAAGGCGCCCACGTCGGCAACTTTGTCGAGACGAAAAAGATCAAGCTAGGCAAGGGATCAAAAGCGAATCATCTTACCTATCTCGGCGATGCGGAAATAGGCGCGGGGGTAAATATCGGCGCCGGAACCATCACCTGCAACTACGACGGCATCAGTAAGCACACCACCGTAATCGAAGACGGAGTTTTCATCGGCAGCGACAGCACACTGGTCGCGCCGGTTCGCGTGGGTAAAGGCGCCTACGTCGCCGCCGCCAGCTGCATCACCAGCGACGTCCCCGAAGACGCCCTGGCCATCGCCCGCGCACAGCAAATCGTCAAAGCAGGCTGGCCCAGCAAAAAGCGCGCCGCGCGCAAAGCAACTACAACGAGTCTGTCATCCTGAGCGGGTGATAAAAGTTCTATATCTGATTGTTTTAATTGCAGATAATGTGGCGAGTTTTGGCTGTGTAGGAACTGTGCAGGCATACTGTGCAAATCCTAGGCAATTCAAGTTCCTCTGGCCCATTTGATTGTCGGTGGCTACGCAGTCATGAAGTACGGCGAGCCGCGCTACACGAAGGATCATGCGTTACCCAACCGTTCAGACCTAGTTTTGACAGGTCTTTTCAAATTCCGACAGAAGAACCCGCAGTTTGCGAAGTTCGTTGGGATGATGCCTGCTCAGATATCTGCTGATTCGAGCGTTCTTGAGAAGAAAGTCCGCATACCGGGCGCA
Source organism: Acidobacteriota bacterium (assembly GCA_013289765.1). GTDB lineage: Bacteria > Acidobacteriota > Terriglobia > Terriglobales > Acidobacteriaceae > Sulfotelmatobacter. The sequence goes on along the minus strand of JABCZI010000006.1, from coordinate 54,843 downwards.
GACCGTAAAATTGAGTTGGTCACTGCAGAGGTGAGCCGGCGGCTCGCCCGATAGCCGCAACAGATTCGCTCTTCGGGTCCGATACCATTTGCTCCAGCATGCACCGCCATCCGAATCAGTGGATTTCATGCTCACTCCTCGCCTCCTCTAGTAGCGGCCTAAGATACGCTGGAATTGTCGTCACGGCTTCAGCCTGCAGTAGAGTCAGAAAGTTTTCGTCGGAGAACAACTTCCTAAACATCTCGCGAATGTTTGAGAGATGACAAGTTACCAGCTTTGTGCGTGCAGGTAGCGCGATCGAGTATTCCTCATAGATCACGTGTCCTGTAAATGCTCTGATTTTCCGTGCCTGAAACCGCAGTTTCCCCTCCCGACGCTGCCTCTCGGATGGGATGGGACCTGAACGCTTCAATGAAAGGCTGCAACGTCGGGAAATGGTGAATCTCCAAGAACGCTGGGTTGTTATCATTTCGCACATGGAAACCGCCGCGAACCTGCGAAAAGGCGGGAAAAATGTAATAGTCCAAAATTGACTGGTCCTGTCTGTTCAGTCGGGCAATGATCGCAATGTCAGCAACCGGCTTCTTGCTCAGTAATAGTGTCCAAGAAGTATGCCGCGTGTGCCAGTACATTCCGGTGGAAAGGCTAACTTTAACTGTGATGTTTTGATTTACGAACACGAGTCCTGGCTCATTGCGCCGTTCTGCGACGCCCCCCACCGCCAGGATTTGTGCGCAAATCTCATCGCAGAGCCGGTTCCTGATTTTCTTAAGGACCGTGATTGCATGGACAGAACACATCTCTCGCGGGATCGGAAAGCCGATGAGCTTATAGGCCTCGTTGATTCCCCCGAAATGGTTTCGATAGGCTTGGCACGAGGCGATGTCTTTCGCAGCGTTGATGATGTTTGAATTGAGTGTTCCTTCACGTTTCCATAGGCTCCTGAGAGAATCAAGCAGCTCGGCGTCCGTGTATCGCTTTGTCTCTGCTCGGACAAGCAGATTTGCTCGCGCCCACTGTTTCTCTGAGATGATTCCCTGGAAAGCGCGTTCACGCACCAGCCATTTCTCAGGCGGAAGGTTCTTGTACCCGTCATAATGTTTGCCGTAGGCATAGGAACCCTTGTAAATAGGATTGGTAAAAAGACTGCGCAGCATAACAATATTCCACGGTTTCTTTCCCCGGAATCGATACCGGCGATTAAGGGTCTCCGCAATTTGATGGCGGCTCTTGCGTTTTTTCGTGTACAGATCGAAGGCTAACTTGATCGTCTCTACTGCCTCTTTTGGCCCTGGGGTGAGGATGATGCGATCCGTCTCGATGCTCTTCCACTCTCCAAATCGCAAAAGATGTTTCGGCTCTGCTTTCTCATTCACAAGCAATCGCTCCATGCCGAATGGGCCGTTACCTCCTTGCCAGAATCCCATCGACACGAGTCGGCGTTGACCGGCAGAAACCTTGACTGACAGTTCGCGACTGTACTCGCCGGCCATCATTCGTTTGAGTGCCTTCAAAAGGTTGGAGGTAGGACTATTGTCGTTCTCGAACTGCTCAGCGCAATATCGGACAACTATTCCGGATCGCTTGCACAAATACTCGTAGTGAGCAGCCTCGTCGGAATCTTGAAAGCGCCCCCAGCGACTCACGTCATAGACCAACACCTGATCAAAATCAGCCAGGCCCGACTCGACCGTCTGCAGCAGTGCTTGTAACCCCTTGCGCCCCTTGATACTTCTCCCGCTTTTTCCTTCGTCCACGAAAGATCGCACGATGCCGAGGTTATGAGCGGCGGCGAAGAGCGCAATCGCAGCGGACTGATTGGCGATTGAGTATTGTTGGTGCTCTGTGCTCATGCGCAGATACTGTGCGGCACGAGAGAATGTGCTCGACGGTGCATTGGAGAGTGAGTTGTACATTCGTCGGGCCTTGCCCTCGTTGCTCACCGGAGCTTTTCAAGTAGCTTGGACGGGCGTACCTTCAGCGCTCGGGCTAGAGCTACAATGGCGAGGAGCGTGGGATTGGCACCACCCCTCTCTACACGACCTGGATAGTTGCGATGCAAATCCGACAATTCGGCCAACCTTTCTTGTGATAGTCCCTTCTGTTTTCGAACTTCCCGCAACTGCTTCCCGAAGGCTTTTAGCGTGTCGTCGCTCATGGAGGAACATTAAAAGATGTATCCATTCATGTCTACATCAATCAGTGTAGCACCATATAGTGTACTTTTTTATTGACTCGTGAGGTTGATTGGCGTAATTTCCTTGTAAGCGGGACGCGCCGGTGCTTGCAACACCAACGCATCCCTAACCACAAGGTCCTGCATAGGAGGCCCCGTGGCTAAGACGCATTGTGCTGTAAACCACCATCTTCGAGCAAGGCAGCGCGTCCCGCGCATCTCCATGCGGAGGACGCAACCTATGCTCACATTTCCATCCCACGTTGAACTCCTGCTGCCGACACAGTTCGAACAGTTCTCTAGCGTTCCGGCTCTCTATCTCACGCTGCTGGGCTATGCTTCGCTCCTTTTACCACGCCTCTGGTTTGTAGCGCTCTTGAGGATCGCTTTTCCTTTCCTACCCGCGAGCCTTGAGCACTTCAGAGAGGCCGACCGTGTCCAAGCCTGGTGGCGATCATGACTAAACCAGTTGTTTGTACAACGTTGATGATTGAAATCTATGGCCCGAGGGATGCGAGTAGCAAGCGAATCCGTTTCGTGGAAGACATCTTGCGGAACTGCATCAAGACTCTCGATAAGGACTTTCGCAAGAGCCGCTTTCCGCAGATGAAGGGGTTCTCTCTAAAACCGGAGAAAGACTTGCGGAAGCGGAGGAAGCGCTAATGCCACAACGAATTCATGAATACCCGGAGGTAATCGGCAAAACCGTAGCCAAGGTCACGGTGACGAATGAGTCCGACTGGCACAACATTTCGGTTAAGTTCACCGACAATACTGCCATCCATTTCACGATCCGCTCATTTATGCACTTCGAGCCAGAGCATATCGACTGGACAACGGGGAACGGGAAGATCCTGCGTAGCTACCCATTCGTTCGTGAAAGAGAGGGGTAAGCATGAAACGACCATTGCGCAAGAGCAAGAAATTCGAGCGCGAATTTCAGCGATTCCAAAAGAACTTTGGCATCGTTGTCCGCCAACTTCGGGAGAAGCGATGCCTTTCCCGCCCGGAGCTTGCCCGGCTCGCGAAGTTCAGCCAGACGACTCTGGAACATATCGAACAGGGAAAGGGTAATCCGTCGTTGGGCCGCATGGAAAAGCTAGCTGCAGCTTTGCGCTACCGGCTGAGCTACATCTTCAAATTGACGCAGGATATGGATAAACAGAGAGATGGTGCCTGATGCCGAAACCTTGGATCGAGTTGAAGGAAGCGCGTGGTCGCACGATTAAGAAGATGAACGTGGTTTATGACGAAGAATATGTCGCAGTCGAAGTCGAATTTGAGGATGGGCACAGCATGAATGTGGATATTGTCCCTGCGGTCCAAATTCGTCCTCAGTTTCAACACGTCAGTACTGGCGACACTCGGATACTTCGCAACTACAGGTCCCGAATCTCCGTGGCCGGTGGATTGAAGATTAACCTACGTTCCGAGGCAGATTTGGGATGAACTGCCGCAGACTGGGCATTGGTCAGCGGACACTTTCGCCTTGTTGCGGCTTCGAAAAGTCAGACGATCGGGTTAACGTGTCATTTGACTCAAGCTAGAAACGGGAACACAGAGAAAACAATCGTCGGTGTGCTTCGAACACGTTGGATGCCTCCCATCCATACAGACCGTGGTCGGCGTCTCTACGCAATCCACTCCGCCGCTGCAAACCGCCATGCCAGCACGGAATCGTAACTCACGTAGTATCGCCCGTTTTTCCCAAGCGTCTTTAAGCTCGACTACGTAAGCTCGCAGATGTTCATTAGCCTCATCCTCGCTAGAAGATGAACCCTGTTCCTTGACCAGTGATTCGTAGTATGCGATCAGCTCATTTGGGATCATGCTAAGACCCTCCGGTATAGCAACTCTCGTGGACTATTAGATGCCTGGAGTTTGACGCGAACGTCTCAAGCGGTTCATTTTCCTTTCTTGCCTTCTACACCGGGTGCGCCCCACAAGACGGAGAGACGGGACTGCCGACCGCACGTTAAGAGTTACATCGCAATCCCGTGGCCGATGCTGTGGGCTTGGTCGTGCTCGGGTCGATGGGCTTCCTGCTGCGCGGCCCCTGGTTCGATCCTCTGCACCGCCGGGTCCATCTCTTGCCCGATGGCGGTAGACTGCGACACGTCGCGGCTGAGATCGCGCGCCAGTTCGCTTCTGTTGTTGGTGTAGATTTGGGCGTCGTATTGCCCGCGCGAGACGGACACGTATGCCATTCGGTTATTCACCAGTTGCTCGCCTTTCTCCGTGTCCACATGGATTAGCACGCGTTCGGCAGTTTGGCCCTGACTGCTGTGGCTGGTCACGGCGTAACCATGATCGAGATGCGGATGCTCTCGGATACTGAACGCAACCTCGCGGCCTGAGTCCAAGCGGATTTGGACATTCCCGGCGTCGTTGACTTTCTCGATGGTGCCAAGCTCGCGATTGGCAACGTGCAAGTCCTTCGATGGCGCTGTGAACTGCACGCGGTCGCCTTCGGAGAACGCGCGTTCGTTTTCGTGATACACCGCAACTCCCGCCAGTCGGCGCGGATCGTAGGTCTGACGCTCGCCGTTCTCGCGCTCGACGGTCACGCGGTTCTCTCTCGAATCGACCTGCATGACACGTGCATACTCGCCTGGCTCGATGCCCAGCACTTTGCTACCGCGCGTATAGCGAACGACGTCCCCTTCCTCGTACTGCGCGGCCCATTTCCGATCGGCTCCCGTCATGTCCTGGCGCGAGTCGAGCACGCGCAGTTTGTGCTCGTCTTCGCTCACCTTCCCGCGTTGCTGCATCTCGCGATGAATCAGCCCATTCAGCTCGCGGCGTGATTCGTTGTCCGGAGAGATCACAAGTGTGCCTTGCGGCTGTCGCACGTACTCGCGCGCGATTTCGCTGAATCGGTTCTCGCGTCCGACGATCTCATGCACGCGGCCCTGCTGGTCGAGATTGTCAATCGCTCCGAACACGTCACCGCGAGCAAGCTGTTCTACGGCTTCCTTGAGTGCCGGGTCTTTCTGCCGCATGATTTCATCCAGACGCGCGGTTTGCATCCCTGCCTGTTGTAGCTGGTGGTACGGTCTACCCGCTTCGACGGCTTCATGCTGGCGCTTGTCCCCAACGAGTAGCACGCGGTCCTCGCCGTGCAAACGATGCAAGAACTCGTTCATCTGTTTCGTGCTTGCCAAGCTCGATTCGTCAAGAACGTAAAGCCTTTTCTGCCCTCCGTCGGGCTGCTCGGCGCGACGAAGATGCCGCTGCAAAGTCTCCGTCTCGATACCCGATTCTGCAAGCTTGTGCGCCGCGCGGGAGGTAGGCGCAAGCCCACGCACTTCGTAACCTTCCTGTTCGGCGGCTTCACGTACAGCAGTTAGGGAAGTAGTTTTCCCCGCTCCTGCCACGCCCTCTAGCCCGATGATCTGGTCTTGGTTCGATACGATCTGCTCGACCGCTGCGCGTTGGCTGCCGCTCAGATGCGCGTGCTTCCCTTCCACCTCGCGCCACGTTTCCGAACTCACCATCGGCTCGTGCTGGTTCTGTCCGTTCCGCATATAAGCGATGTTGTCCCGCTCATATCCGATCATTTCTTCCGTAGTGAACGTATGGCTCGGCGACCTGCTTTCCACCTCGACCAGATCATGCGATCGCACGCGACTTTCAAGCTGGCTCCGAACTTCGGCGAAACTAGCGTCGCCCATCGAACGCTTCAGCGCATCGCGCATCAACTCGCGTTCATCGGTCACTGCATGGCGCTCCAGGTTTTTGTCGCGGGCGTAGGTCAGCGCAGATTCGATGGCTTCGTGTTTCTGCGCCGGGCCTTGCTCCTCGATAGGACGCGCCTGTGCCTCCCGGCTGGCCGTTGGCGAGTCGTGCGAAGTGTTCCTCCTGGACTTCACCGCGCAGACCCCACTCCTCGGCGAGTTTGCCGTGCCACTCGCCGAGTATGCGGTCGCCTTCTGTGTAGTAGTTGCCCTGAGCACTCGCGAACTCTTCTTTGTGGTATGCCTGCACCTGGCCAGCACTCAGCGGCTTCGATATCGTCAGCATGATTCAGTCCCCCTCGTGCTTCATTCGAAATAGGGTTCTTGTGCAGCGGCAATGCCGCTCGATTGCTCTGGCTCGCGTGGCTTGTTCTCTTGCGCTGGTGGCGACGCATTCGGCTGAGACGGCCTGTCCCCGATATCGACAACGCGCGCTGTCGTTTCGCGCGGCACGAAGCCTGGCTGTAACTTCTGCGGCGCGAGATACGGAAAGCTGAACGGCACCACCAGATTGTCCACCTTGACCAAGGCGTGTAAACGCGGTAGCCCACTGATCTCCGATGGCAACACCAGCGGCTCTATGCGGCGCTCCGTGTGATAGTTCCGTGATCTTCCGCCACGCGGAAACTGCCCTACGTTGACTGCCTCCTTTAGCCGCTCTATCTCCACCTCGCCGATCGTGTCCGATATCCACTTTGCTGCACGCGGCTCGCTCGTGTGTAAGAAGATTTTCGTGGCGGGCTGCGAGAGCATCGCCTCCGCCTCATGCCCGTACAACACCTCAAGCTGGCTGCGACCCTGGAAGCCGATCACAACCGGATTCCCCGATTTACGGTTCTCGGTCAGCGCCGTGTGCAACTGCGGCAACCGCTGTAAGCTCGCCAGCTCGTCCAGCACGAACCATGCGTGCCGCATCGCCGGATCGCCCTGGTTCATCAAGCGCAACACCAGCGTATCCAGCCACAAGCTCGTCAGCGGCAAGAGCCGCTCGCGAAATCGCGGAATCGAAGTCAGAAACAACCAGCCACTTTTTTGTCGCGCCCATTCCTCCGTCGAAAAGCGTTGCTTCGTCTCATTCTCTTTTGCCAAGAGCTTCAAACTGTCGGCAACCATGTTGAGCGCGCCCAGCACACCGCCGCGCTGCGGGCCTGCGCCGCGATAGATGAACGTTGCCAGTTCCGTACCTTTCAGCAGGCGGTCCAGTTCCTCCTCGTGGCCCATCCACTTCACCAGTTGTTCGGGTGTGGCCTTCAGCGTGAGCAAGTGCGCGAAGATTTTCCGCGGGCCTTCGACGAAGAACGTGTTCTCGCGGGGCTTGTCCGGGAAGAGCGAAGTCGCCAGCGTCAGGGCCTCTGCCTCGTGCGCGACTTCATCGCTTGGTGACCAGTAGGGGCAGCGCGCGTCCAGAGGATTCAAGATAAGGTCGCCACGGGCCGGATTGAAAAATTGCGGCGTGTATTCAAGCGCCGGATCGTACACGATGGCTGATTCTCCGCGCTCGGCAATCTCGATCAGCACTTGCCGTTGCAGCACGCTCTTGCCCGCACCCGAGTCGCCCATAATCATCATGTGGCTACTCTCGAACGAGCGCGGGATGGAGAGGCTTTCTCTTGCCTTTGTCGTGGTGAAGCTAATGCCACTAGCCCCGCTCCACTGGTTAAACTCCTTCACCGTGACCATCTGCGGACCCTTCAACCTGCGGCCTTGTTGCAGCACACGCTTACGTGCGCGGTCGCGCGGTATCGCCAGGACCAGCCCAATCACCAGCACGCCCAGCCCGCCGATCCAGGCGGGCCGGACCAGATCGTCGGGTGTCTGGCCGTCGTAAATCCAATCAGAAAGCGTCTGCTGCATCTGCTGGCTGCTGTAATGCACTGGGTCCACCAGGAGGTCTGTTTCTCCCGACTGGCGCGCCTGGCTCGACAGAGTGAACGGGATCAGTTGCCGTCCCTGCCTCGGGCCAGGCACCACGTCGGCGTCAACCGCCAACCGCCGCTGGCCGCGCCGGTCCACCTTCACCAGCAATCGGTAGTCGCTGTTCGGACTGTTCGCCTTCATGGGCATCAGTTGGGCGCTCAGATACTGATCCCAGTACCAGCGCTGCAGCGGTGTCCACACTATCGCGTTCCGGTACGTGAAGACTCCGACACCTATCGCCACCGCGATGACCAAGACTCCCAGGCTCGATACTGGCCACCGCGTCGTCGGCCAGCCTCGATACTCATCACGACCCCATAGCCCGCTCATGGCTGAAACTACCCCTACTCTCAAAGAACCCGGAAACAGGAAAAAAGTAAGAAAAATATTCAGGACTAACCCTCAGATAATCTTCGCCTCTGCCGCCTGCGCTAGCCGTTCCCGCGCCTTCTTCAGCTTGTCTGAGTCAGCCCGGTCGATTAGCTGTTGCATCTCCTCCGCCGTGAGGGTTTGGCCGTTGGCCAGCTTGAACAGCACATTGAGCAGGATTGCCCTCAGCGCCACCAGTTCGGCCATGAGCGCATGACTGGCCCCCCTTGAGTCGGCAGACTTCTCTTCTTGGCGGTTCACGTTCGCCAATAAAGTTTCTCGGCACCACTCGCTGAGGGTTAGCCCGCGCTCGCTTGCGAGTGCTTCCAGCTTCGCGAACTCCTCCTCGCTTACTTTTGTGCCTAGAGTTTTCGTACGGAGCGGCGGCTTTACCATGCGTCACCGCCAAGGTGGGAAACGACCGACAGCAAGAAGAGGAACTTCACCGGGATTACCTCACAGCTCCCGAAACCAGTTTCCTCTATGTTGAGCTATTACGCCAAAGGAATCAACAAGTTCACGGCGGTTAACCGGGTGGGCGCTTTCTGGCGACCAGCAAACTGCGAATGTCAGCTTAGTTGCTCTGCTTTCAACAAGTTCACGCACAGCAACCGACCCGCTGCTGTGCAGCACCCATTCTGGGGTGACGTGTCATTCTTCAGCCGCTGCGAAGCAGCGTTCTCCAACCTAACCTGGACCCCCGATCTGTCTGGAACCCCAGGAGCCCGACTCAAGCACTTTCGAAAGCCTGAAGCCGGCTATCCATGAACCGTCGAAACTCGTCTAGAACCCCTGGGGGCGGACCCACCTTATAGTCCTCACTGCCGGGGCTCATCAGCATCCCATCGACGAACACGTTATGGGCATCACCGTCGTCCGGCTCCATGAGCGCAAACAGGATCATTGCCTGGTCCCGTTCAGAAACATATGCGCGCCGATCTCGCCTATCCAGCAGCAGGCAGTGGCAGGTCGGCAGCTCAGCTCCCCGTCTCATGATCTGCTCAAGCGGAGGCCGTTCGGTTCCGGAAGGGAACTTCCCATACAGGGTGGGATAACGGCTTTCCGGCAAGTAGGGGGCTACCGCTGGGTGGTGTAGAAACCAAGACCACAGGCTACCGTCCGAAGGCAAATCGTCGCCCCCGTCGCTGTACCCAAATTGAGGAGAACCGGCTGTGTATCCGAACTGTACGAACCGTAGATTTCCCTTGTAACCGAAAGCAATCTCGAACGAGTCGGGTACCGGAAACGGGAGTGGCATAGCGCCGACAAGCGTTGGCGACATGTCGTCCTCAGGAACCTGCCAGCCCAGTTTTTGGACGGTGCGCCGCGCCACCTTCACAAGATGCCGATGGACCTTCGAGGCCGCCAACCGGGTCCGATGTATTCCGCCCACAGATTTCATTGCGCCATCCTCTGCCGGCAAGGGCGTTGAGTTGTCGATTGCACATCGGCAAAGACTTCTCTGAGCTCATCGGGTTTCCCGGCCCGTATGTAAGCTTCGTAGGCGTCGTTCATTGTGGACAGCGCCTCATCCTCCCTGCCTGCGGATTTCAGCGCGAAGCTGTACAAAAGCCAAAGTTTCGGATCGGATCTATCGGATTCGAGAGCCCGCGCACAGCACTCAAGCTCCTTCTCGTACATGTCAAGCATGTGGTAAGCCAACGACATTCCTGTCCACGCTCTGACGTTCTTGCCGTTGTTGTCCGCGTCGAGTTCTAGCGCACGATCGAAAGCTTGTACTGCGGATTGCAGACGTGCTCTATTCGTTTCCTCTGGGTCTTGGGTTCGGTAAAGGGCTACGCGGCGGAGTGCGAAACCGAGATTGAGCCATGCGCCAGTACTCCGAGGACTGGTCCGGTGTTGCAGTAGGACCAGAGCGAGCACCTCGGGAGTAGAAGCTGAAAGGTTTGTGGGAAGAACAGCGCCGTCCTCGTACATACTCCCCAAGAGCCGCCCGGCGAAATCGGCTATGCTCTGGTTGACCTGGCCCCTGGATTGTGCGTCCGCATGCCAGCGGAGCACTTCCTTGATCTCGTCGGGCATATTCTCGAGAAATTGGTTTTCGGCGTCTGTCACGGTCGTCCCGTACTTTCGCAAATCAAGCTGCCGTTCGTTGCTTCTCGATCTGGACCAATTCGGGCTTCGCTCTTTTCCCACCACCCAAATCAACCTCTTTGCCCTTGGCGTAGATGGGATGGCGACCATGCATCCGATTCCATTCGGCCAAGCTCGCCGTCTGATGCAAGTGTTCCACGATCTCTCGCCAACGACCCCCGTTGTATGCGCAGAACGTGATTTCGCCTTCTTGGGTTGCCACGGGAGTCTTTGAATCGGACATCGTCGCGAAGTCGTAGTTGTAAAGATCCTGGAAGCTCATCGGGGTAATCATCACGAGTTTCCAAGAACCTACGTAGGAATAGGATCGCTCCGACCAGCTTTGACCGCTGCCGGCAACTCGATAAAAGCAGTCCGAGAGCAATCTGCGAAGCTGGTCAAGTCCAAAATCGGCGGGAGCCTTGGTCCGATTAAAGTTGCGGACGGCTGAGAGCGCAACCATTGCTTTGGTGATCGCGCGTCCTCGCGCGAGGTCTGTTATGTCCAGAACGTCACGTAAGAACTGCTGCACATCGAAGAACTTTGCTACAGGGACAATTTCTCGCGTGCGGGAGTCGATAAGTATCGGGGAGAACATTCCTTGATTGGGATGGATATCGCAAAAGAGGCTCCCTAATGCTGCCTCAGGATGAAGCACATCGCACAGATTGGCGAAGACCGCGTAGGAAGAGACGGGAAACCAGTCGCGCATCGGTTCCCATCCGAACGAGGTTTGTGCCTGCAAATCGTAGGCGATTTGTGAAATCGGATACCGCCTCGCGTAACGCTCGTCAGCGGTAATGTCTTCATCCCTGCCGGAGAACATGACCGGTTGAAAGATAATCCCGTGGATCTTCTTGATGTGATCTGCGACAAACCGAATAATGTCGCCAACACCGTCATTGTTCAGTCCGCTCTCCACCGTCACCTGCAACGTGGTTTTCATTCCCGCGGCGGCGATATTGTCGAGGGCACGTCGCTTCATGTCCATGTAGTTGCCGATCCCGCGATGACTGTTCTTCTCCTCGGTAACGCCGTCGAACTGGAGATATACGGCATGGAGTCCAGCCATCTTTGCTTTGACCGCAAAATCCTTCTCTTGGGCAAAGCGAATTCCGTTGGTGGCGACATGTAGGCGATGGAAGCCCTTGCTCTTCGCGTGTCGGACTGCGTCCAGGAATATCGGCGAGAGCGTTGCCTCTCCTCCAGAGAACAGAACGTTAATCTCGCGTTGAGGTTTGAAGGACGTTGCCCTTTCAAACAGAGCCGTTACATCCTGCATATCCAATTCGTGGACGTAGCTGGCAGCGTTGGCGTCCATGTAGCAAGGCGAACAGAACATGTTGCAGCGGTTGGTGAGGTCGACAATCAAATAGGTGCCACGCCCGGTCTTGATCCTGTTTGCGCCATGATTGTGGACCATTTCGTCGCCGGCACAATTGAAGTCCTTGCCAAACCCGAGGTTCTCCATGCGTTTGAAGAACTCCGGATGATTCGAAAGCACGTCTTCAAACGGGCCATGCTTTTCGCATGCTTTGCGCATGAGGATGCGCCCCGCTTCTTCCACGATCTCTGCCTCGATGATTCCAGGCCTATCCCGGAAGTCTGCGACGCCCGTCTCACCCTTAATCACACTATCGACAGTTTCTCGATTGCACTCGGGGCAGAGTGACAGGGTTCGCCTTGGCACGCCGGTCGCCATTGGAATTCGCTCCCAGCTTCTGGGAAGACGGCCGGGCGCCCAAGACGGCAGCGGCAGTTTGCCGTTCGGCAAGATTGAATTGATGCTTCTAGCAGCGGACCATAGGGTATTCGATATTGATCTTGTGAAATTCACTGGCTGGGCGGATATAGGACAGAACCTCCTCTGGGGATTTATTCGAAGGCGGGATCACGACAAACTGCGACAACAGGGGGAACCTGCAGAGAAGTGGTTGCTCTATTCTACATTGGAGTCAACCCACGCTAGGGGAATTTGTTGCTACGCCACCGTATTTGGCTTCATCCAGGAGCATCATGCCGCTACCTCGGGACTTTTGCCTTTTTGAGGCTTCACATCCGCCAGAAGCGTGCGAAGTTCGCCCAGAATGTCAGAATGATGCTTATCGAGGTGCTTCTCAACCCGAGAGTTCGAGAGCAAACGCTCAACATAGCCACACGCTATGGAGAGCGTGAGCATATCTGTTCCGTAGGACTCCTCCACAGCTTTGAGTTCGCGAATCAATAGGTCGGTTTCCTGCTCAAGCATCGCCTGAGCCGCTCGCGAGGTCGCTTCAATCGTTGGTTTGCGCTTTGAGGGCACTTCCACGAGCATTTCAGGACGAGTCACTTCGAGTAATGCTTTTGCAAAGCGAACCGTATGGGTACCGGTGGCACGCATGTGTTCAGCGGCTTCGATCTGCCGAATCGGCTTCATTTTCTTAAGGTAAGCAAAGACGGCAGGAGACACGTCGCGATTTCGTAAGATTTCAACTGCCTCCTTGCAAATTCCGTCGAGCATGTTTCGACGTTGTCTGATGGCCGAAACGCTAACATTCAACACTTGAGCTAATCGCTCTTCGGTTACACCGTGGGAAAGCGCTTTCTGCATCATGAAGTACTCGGCAACAGGCGGCGCATGGTTTACTTTCTTGTTATATGTGTATGCCTCGTCGTCCATAGCAAAGATTGTGCGTACCTCTGTCACACCGCGCTGCTTGAGAATGTCCAAACGAGCGTGGCCGTCGAGCAACAGGTAATCTCTCGGCCCGCGCGGATACACAACGAGAGGCTCAATTAGACCAACATGTTCCAGGGAAGCACTGATTCGCTTGAAGGTTGTGCTCTTTCGAAATTCAAGAGACAACTCCTTCTGGGGAACAATGGTTTCAATCGGAAGGACTACAACTTGCTGATTGAATGCAGGTTTCACCTTTGAGTTTGCCACGTGCGAGCTCCTTTCTATGTGAGGCGAGCCGCGAGCTGTTCAGGCATATCGACCAGATTCTCGGCTCGCAAAAGCGTAGTGAAATGTTCGTCCTGCATAAGGCGACGTATAGCGCTGGTGAGTAGCAGCAGCCGTTCCTTGGTGAGGTTTGCTTTCTGAACAAGGTGGCGCTGTTCTCGCATGCGGTCCTTGTATTCGCGTACAAGCGCGTCGCCTGTGAGTTTGCGACGAGTCTGGGCCAGCTTGCCCGCACTTTGCAGCTTTGCAATTCGCTGAGAAATTACGCGCCTAGCACTCTTCAGCTTGTCTCCTCTGAGGTCACCTTTTTCATAAGCCTCAGCCAAGGCCTGTTGCACTTCGTGGTCATTGCCGGTCGCAATCTGGACTGCGACGCTGATCGGCAAACGCCCAGCTTCAACCGCTTGCGCCAGCCCTTCCTCCCCCTTTTCCAACAGATGGATGATGCCGTTAATGTATGCACGATCAAGGCCGAGTTTTTGAGCAATTTCCTCGACCTTATACTTCCGCTCCCGAAGGCTCCGAACTTCCCTAAGTAGATCGCGATTTGATGGTCCCCGCCTGGCAAAATTCTCGACGAGGCTCATCACCATCTGCTCTTCCCGAGGAGCATCAGTCACGACTGCCGGGATTGTGGCCTCACCGAGAGCATGGCAGGCCTCCATTCGTCCTTGTCCGCAGACCAGATCGTACCTCGTACCGTCAGGCTCAAGCTCGCGCCGAGATACTGTGATTGGCCGCTTGAGGCCGACCGCAGCGATGCTCGCGACAATCTCTTGAAATCTTCCTTTGCTCCGAGTGCGTGGGTTCGTTACTCGAATTTCAGAAATAGGGATATTTTCGATGTCGGTCTTGTTCACGGTATCTCCTCAATTGATGTGCGGCGTGCCATGCTCAAAAAGAAATCCAGATTGTCAAAACGATAGGAATCCAACCTGATGCCGTTTTCTCCAGCGAGTCTGAGCTGGGCGGTCAACGTTTCGATCTTCGGGAAGATGTAATAGTCAAGAATGTTCTCGTTCGTTGGCGTGAGGCGGGCAGCAATCGTGATGTCGGGATCGAGAGTGTTTTCAAGCCTAATCAGCCAGCGATGTCTCCCGGTTAAGGTTTCGCGGCAGCGGGAGATTACGACAGAAGCCGTGAATTCTTGATTAACCTCTACCAGACCATTCTTCCCCTCGCAAAGTTCGGCACCTTGGTTCTTCAACTCCTTCATGATTCGGGAACACTGATCTTTGTGATATTCGCGCATTGCACGGTTGATCTCTATGTATCTGAGGTCTCGCAGCGGTGTATAGCCGATCATGGCATATGCTCGCGCCAAGCCCCCGAACCGTCGTTGGTAGACCGCACTAGATGGCATGTCCTCCGCTTCATCAATTGTCACGCCTGACACCTCGCCAATTCGGGCGAGAAGACTCCGTAGGCGTTCAAGCAATTGCTCATCCGTCAGGTGTGTGTGCCGGCTCTCGATGATCGCAAGCGCTTGCTTGAACTGTTCAACCGGAACGATGGGAGTAAAAGCGTCATCGCACCTGATCCACATCTCGGGTGGGTTGACGACTCGTTTCCGCTTGAGTTTGAACGATCTGCGGTTATAGACGTTAGCGCCACCGTATTTGGGATTCGTAAGGATCTGGTGTACTGTCCCGCGCGTCCACGGACGCCCTAGATCCGTTACCAGACCGCGTCCATTAAGCCACGCAGCGATTTCCCTCTCCGTTGAAGGCCCTTGCGTGAAACGATCATAGATTTGCCGCACAACCTGAAGTTCAGCTTCCGGCCCTGGAACTAGGATGACGCGATCAGTTTGAATGCTCTTATGGATGCCTCGGGCTAAAATCTCCTTGGGATTTCTGTCCCGATCGACTAATTGCCTGCGCAGCCCGTATCCGGCGGGTCCACCCTGACGAAATCCATGTTCAATTAACCTGCACTGTCCGGCAAACACCTTCACAGAAAGTTCGCGGCTGTATTCACCAGCCATCGTTCGCTTTATGGTCTTGAGCAAGGTCGACGACAAGCTCCCGTCATTCTCGAACTGCTCAGCGCAATAGTGGACGCGAACGTTGGCTCGTTTACAGATGTACTCGTAATAGGCACTTTCATCCACATCCTGGAATCGCCCCCATCGACTCACGTCGTATACCAGGACATCGGTGTAATCGGCGCGTCCGGTTTCGACATCGCGAATCAGGTCGCGCAACCCGTTCCTGCCCTCAATATTCAGACCGCTCCTCGCTTCATCCGAGTATGTGCGCACTATTTGCATTTTGCGGCCGTCCGCATAACGGCCCATCGCGTCCATCTGGTTTTCTGTGGAATATTGCTGGTGTTCCGTGGACATCCTGACGTACTGGGCTGCTCGGGCAGGTCCCGCAGTCTTCTCAGAAGCGCTCTCTCTGACGGACCTCATTTCGTCCCTACTTCCGAAAACTCGTTAAGAGCTGATTACCTGAGGTTGCGCTCGTGTCGATCTAGATAAATATTTGCGACGTGGAGTTTCCGCCTTTCCGCGTAGCGGCGAATGGCGGATTTCTGCTTGGTTGAATGCGGATGGTTTTCGGCTGAGATACGGACGTATCCTGCCACGCGAACGGGTTCCGTTCTCTTCTTGGGAATGCGTACTCGGTGGGTCCCCATCTCGTGCTACCGATTCTTGCTAGAAGCTGTTTACATCATTTGCTTTGATTGCGTGAACAATGCGTCTTGCTCGAAGTGGCCGTCCAATCGGGGTTCGTTCTCGCACGGCGCTTGCTCGCTCAAGGGAAAGTCTTGCGGATGCTTCTCGAACCACTGAGGAGAACCTGCAATGCAATCAGCATCATAAAGAAAATTTCTGTTTGCCTTTGTTAAATCCTTGTGACAGAGGAAAGCCGTTGCTTGCAGGTTTTTGCCTCAAAGTTGTCTCAAACGGGGAAGATTTTTCCACAGGAACTTATTCCTGCTGACATAGCAGCGAGAGTGTGCCGTTTCTTGAGGGATGGCTGGAACGGAAAGGTAGGTTTCTCTCATCGCCGCTGTCGTAGACGAGCGGCTGAAGAACGAATCAAGCCGCGCAGGTCTCCAAGACCTGCGCGGCGGCGGCGGATTTTTGATTGAGGTAATCGGTAGCCCGTTGCGCGTGAGCGGCTGCGGCAAAAATAGCACGATTGTCTTTCTTGAGGACTTCCAGCCACGTCGCAATGTAGGCGGCGTTTTCTTCTCGTGGCTCCTCGTGAAGTTCGAGATCGGCGCACAGAAAAGCAGATCCCAACTCGGCAACGAGTTCTTCGCGGCTGTAACCTTCATCGCCCCAGCTCTTGCGGCCGAAGTCACGGTTAAGGCGCTGCGCGTGTTTTGTCCAGTGGGTCAATTCATGGGCGAGGGTCGCGTAGTAGCTCTCGGCGTCGCGGAAGGCTTCGAATGGCGGCATCTGTACATAGTCCAGTTCCTGAGCGTAGTAGGCGCGATTTCCGCCGTGTCTCATCGTTGCGCCTAGGCTGCCGGAAAACTTCTCCGCATGGTCTATGCGGGCCACAGGGTCGCGCATCGGCACGGCCGTAGCGTAGTAGATTTCGGGCAACCCTTCAATCTGCTCCACATTGAAAACAGTGTAGCCCTTCATGTAAGGGATTTCGCGCTCGACATCCTCGCCGGTCTGGTCGTCATGCTCGGTCCGCGTGATGGCGTTGGCGTAGACCACCAGTGAGCCTTTCTCGCCTTTGCGGACATGCGCGTTCAGCTCGCCGGCCTGGCGGTAGGTCATCCAGATCGGCGCGGCGAAGTTCTGACTGAGAGCAGACATCCAGAGCGACAGGACGTTGATTCCAGAGTAGGGCTGGCCGTTAAAACGCAAAGGACGGGTAATCCGGCCGGCGGCATGCTCGGCATTCCACGGACGAGTCCACGGGCGGACGCCTTTTTCCAGATACGCCACGATCTGTGCGGTGATGCGGCTGTATACGTCTTTTCTTTCGGTAGTGTCTTGCATTGTCTTGTTCTCCTTCAAAACAAATTTTTTCTTCGCGAAACCCCGCGACGGTTTTGAAGGCGTTCAGCGGCGCGGACCTGTCAAGGGCGCGGGCAAGTTCCGCGTTCATCGCAGACCCTTGACAGGGAACACCGCTGGAATAACGCCGGCTTTCAAACGCGCGGGTTGAGAGAAGAAATAATGAAGGGACGACGACGGGCGGGAGCCGACCCAAAGCAATCCGCTTGGATCACTGGGCAGTCTAGCGTTAGCAATTGTTAATCTAACGAGATTTCAAACGGGAATGTGGTGGCAGGACAACACCCTAAACAATGGTAAACGCACAAACGTCACCACCCGTTACTCAGGAGCATTTCATAGCGATTCGTCGCGTCCAGGATCACAAATCCTTTGAGGTGTGGCAGCTCGCGATTTAGGTAATTCGCTAGGAGAGCACTCCGCTTTTCACGACTCTTCTCGCGTAACACTTGGCCTGGGATGTTGCAAGGAACATCGATTGCGATCTCGAAGTGCTCCTGCGATGGGACTCGAACTGCAGTAAGTAATTTGGCGCAGTCCTCGTTCATGGCACACGTGGCCAAAGCCCCGGAGTCGAGGCGCAAATAAAGGCTTAGGTCATGGTCTGGCCGGGCAAAATAGTCCTTTTCAGTCGTATTGTCGAGTTCATAGTAAAATCTCAGCCCATGTCCCTGGGTGCCAGCGTCTAGGCGAAGAAAATGAGCGGTAATTGCTTCCCTATTCCACTTGCTCGGACTTCGGACAGATCTCAGCCCGAGAGCGAAGCCTATCGCGATCAGCACCCCAACCAACAGCCAAAAAAGGGCTCCGTAAAAGATTGACTTAATAATTTCCATCAAGTTGATCATTGAGAAAGAACAATCTACTCCCGCCGCGAGCTTCAGAGCAACATTGTCTCGGTATTATTGGTGAGCCAAGGTCGGACTGTCGCCCAAATCCGTTCGTGTGGTACCGTTTCAGTTCGGTGCGATCTTAAGAAAGGAATCTCCATGGACCTACTTCGGGACAAGGACCTACAGACATTGCTTTCTGCACAAAAAACGGGAGGAGTGCATCCGCTGATATCTGGTATTTCTGCGGATGACTGGACAACTGAAAACTCAGCTATCCAACCGTGTTCCGTTGATCTTCACATCGGGAGTATTCAAATGCCTGCGGAAGTCAAGGGCGGAACGACAAGAAAAGTTGAGCACCAGGGTGAAGAAATCGTCCTTAGCACCGGAGAAACCGCGGTCGTTACGACAACTGAATCGCTGAACATGCCGGATACTGTCGCTGGCATCGGCTTTCCTCCGTCACACGTGTCGATTAAGGGCCTGCTCATGACAAATCCTGGTCATGTGGATCCCGGTTATGAGGGACCAATGCATTTCACCGTGATAAACATGGCCCGTGAGCCATACACGCTTCGAATTGGAGATACGATTTGCACTCTTCTTTTCTTTCGTTTCACCGAGAAAGTGGAGGCTGATTGGAAAGCACGTGTTCCCCAGGCAAACCGCAATAGGGCCGTGGATGTAGATCGACTAGCCAAGGATTTCGTGAATGTGACAGGGCGCGCGCGGAGGATCGCGAAGGACGCAGTTGCGAAAGCTGCGTTTTACTCCGGAATTATCGCTCTCGCGGTGACTTTGCTCTCTCAGACTCTCCCGTATTGGCTCGGAGGGGTCGAAGAGACAAAACGAAACAATGCCGTTATGGCTAAGCAGATCGAGGAGCTTGAAAGGCGAATTTCAGTTCTGGAATCGCACCCGCCTGCCAGTGGCACAGCGGAACAAAATAAAAATGCGGCCCCTCAAGCACTTAAACCGTAGACGCTATTGAATGCACAATTGGTTTCGGCGTTTGGCCATCTCTAGTAACTGCAACAGCGGGCCATACGTTCGACTCGGCCCATGGAAGGCGGTGATGCAGTAGCCGGCTGATAGGCGGCGTTTGGCGGTTTCGAGGATTTCCTTATCCAGCTGCTTAGGAGAGTCAAACTCTTCAATGCGCATCTTTAAACGGTTCCCGACCGTACCCCAATACTTCACGAGTCCATAACGTGAAAACAGAGTCGGCTGAGTCGTGACGGTAAACTCCCTCGGTGAATCGGCTGATACGGTTGTGCTTTGAAACTGAATGCAAATCTTGTTGAAACGATCATCGTCCATCGCAAGGGACACAAATTCTTTTGTTCCGGGCAGAGTCTCGTCAAATTCGATGTCCTCCGGAGGAACCCATCGAGCGTGCTTCGGGAGATCGTTCCGGCTAGGATCAGATAGTTCACACTCATATCCGGCAAGCACGACGTGTGACCACGCATTTGGGTATTCCCAAATATTGGTGTGCAGGTAGGGGAGCAGCCGACCGGGCACAATTCCTATTCCCAGTTCCTCCCGAATCTCTCGCACGAGTGCAGTCTGGGGCGTCTCGCCAAACTCGATCTTGCCACCTGGTAATTCCCACTTTCCGTCGAGACCCATGATGCCCGGCGCCCGGCGCATTGACAGAAGAACATTTTTCGCGCCGGCGTCTTTGATGCATGCGCATACGACCGTTAACAGCTTGTGTGGCTTTTCGGTATTTAGCACTTGATTGTGCATCAAGTTCCATTCACAAGACCGGCCTAAGGTCTTCCGGAGGGAATCAGGAGCGAAGTACTCCGTGGACGAGTGTCTAACGGAGCGTCATGGCGCGGCAAGTCCAATCCGTTCGGCAATTTCGGAACACATGTGGAAAAGCGAGATTTCTGTGGAATTTCGGCAGGAATATGAGGAAAACTGAGCTGACTAGAAGTCCTCTAGCAGCTCCTGAACTCGAAAGGGACGTCTCGATGTCCCGGTTCCGTTACAAAAAGCGTATAACCGTCCGTCGCTTGCAGGGAAACAGTAGAATTCAAGTATCGAGATGAGTCTCATCGGGAGAAAGCGATGGAATGCATTGGCGCCACGGTTGGCCAACTCCAATTAGACAAATTCGCAGATGCAATTTCATCAGTGTACGAGAACCACGATCGCAGACGTTCGATATGGGACGTCTGGTGCCACGCGCTTCATCATGCGGCCGCGATTGCGGAGGAAGTGAGAAAAGGCGCACTTCGACCGGCCCAGCTCAGCAAAATCCGACAGGAGGTCGCGGATTTAACGCTGTGGTTAGTGACGGCGGTTTCCAAGCTCCAGCGTGAGCATGCAGTATCTGAGACAGCGGAGCTGCCGCGCGACGCGGTCGTTCGAATATCGGTTCCGATGGCGCGGCTCATGTGGAATCGGTATCCCGGCATCTGCCCTTGGTGCCAGAGCGCTCTACCTGATGTATGTAAATGCGATGCGATGGAGATTCCCCGCCGCAGAAAGGTTAAAGAAACCGAGCATCAACGGGCGGTGGAAACGCGGCGACTTGCCACCGAGAACTTGAGTGCGATGCCGGGCAGCATTGATGGATGGCAACAGATGCTCGGCGACATATATCGAGTCACCATCGAGAAGGCCACCATTGAAAACATCGTGTTGCATCTGCTCGAAGAAATGGGTGAGGTTTCCGACGCATTGATCCGAATGTACAGCTACGGAGGATCGATACCTGTGGGTGAGCCGCGGGCACGGCAAATGCGACTTGAAGATGGGCTCGCCGACACCGCTTCAGTACTTTTCGGACTCGTAGAACGGCTGCACATGGACAAGAAAGATATAAGCCTTAAGTTGTCTGGACTGGTTTGGAGTAAATATGGCTCAGATGAACTAAAGGGGTTCCATTGCAGACACTGCACCCAGAAAGTCTGTCAATGCCAAATCACGCTCATAGAATCAACCGAGCTGATAAGGAACACCCTAAAAGACCTGACCCGCACTTAGACAAGTACGCTCTGTAGGTCAGTCTCGTGCTGAACTTGAGGAGACCCGTCGGACAGACGCTTAAGACGAAAGTCGAAAAAAAGAGCGGGAGCTTCAGAAGATAAGATCGACAATAGTGCAGCCGCAACCTCTCTCATTTCGCGATCGCCTGGTATGCCGCCGCGGATCTTCAGGAAGTATCTCAGAGCCCTCGCGTTTGCGGTGACGACAATCTTTGTTTCCGTGGCGTTTGGCAAAACGCTCCGAGCCGCGGATCGAATCGCTCGATTTGTCTCTTTCTTGTCGAGGTCCTCCGGAAAGGATTCTTCATGCTCTCGAAGGAGCGTATCTAGTGTTCGATATGCCTTCTTGGTTGCGTCCACCGCGCTTTCCCATGCCTCTGGTGCGCCCGCAATTCCGTCGAGCTCGGGTGGCATCACAAAAGTTGCATCGCGCTCATCATGATACTGCTGCGAGAGTTGACTGAAGGAGAATCCAACTCGGTGCCTAACGAGCTGATGACTGAAAGCTCGTGAGACACCCAGCATCAGGAACGTCCAAGAAACGTGCTCAAGTACACTCTCGTGTCCCATACGAACGAGATTCCGGATGAATTGCTCGTTTGTTCGCGGCGACTGATTCTGGCCGAATGAAAGATAGCAAATCCGACCAGCCGCTTCGACAAGTTCTTCCGCAGCTCTTGCTCCGGGAGTTCTCCTCCATTCGTGGTGCTCAGCGTTGAGGAACTTCAAAAATGTGGCGGCATCGAATGCCGGACGCGCGAGTACAAAAATCTTGGGGCTGGTGGGCATTTTGTGTCCTGACCCGTTCTTGTTCTGTGCTCTAGTCATAAAGGTTTGGATGCTGCTTCAGCAGATAGGGAAGTTTCAAACATTGTTAATTCCGACGGCTGCTGATGGCGCAAGCCAGCCGAACAAAGAACCGAAAACGTAGCATCCATGACTTCGTCGTCGGGCACAAACACGAAGAAGCCGTCTCTGCCGCGGGAGAGAAGGACTCGATAACTATTGAGCCTTAGACGGTGCGGGTCTTTAGCAGTGGAACGGGTGGATCGCCTGCTGGCCCATCCGGTGCCTGACCAAAGAAGATCATCGCCCCAACACACAATCGGGAAGTCTAGTTCAAGCCCCTGGCACTGGAATTCAGTCGCGACATCATGCAGAGCGCAGCAGGAAAATCTCGATTCAGGTCCATCGTTAAACCAGCGACCCTCGCGAAGTCTACGAGTAAACATGAAGCCATTCTGAACGCCGTGCGCGGCTAGATTCCTTGCTTTGGAGGACGCCAGGAAACCATATCGCTTTTCATCGGCATTATGATAGCGTTGCTGTACGTAGCCTCTTGCAGTATCGATACTCCGAGTGACATACATGTTGAACCCTTGAGAGTTCACCTTCTCCGCCAGATCTGCTGCTTCTTCAATCTTCCCGTCCAGCAGCTGCATCACCCAATCCTGGACGTCTTCAGCCAGATGTGAGCGTAACGAGGCAGTCAAGTTCAGTTTGTCGTTCCGCACGACCGAAGCAGCGGACTTGAAAAAATGCGAGACTGTGTCTGGACAGTGTACAACCCAGGGCCGTTTCATAGCAGCAATTGCATCGTTCCACTGTTGGAGACCAGCTTCCTCACCAACGTGTATTTCTTGGCCTTGTCCAATTAGTCCAACCATCATTGCCCAGGCGGGCATCCTTTCCCCAATTCGCAAGAAATCCTCCGGCTCTGACGCAGGATGACCTCGCATTCCTTGGACTCGTGTCGAATCCCAGGCTCTCTGGGCCTCGTCGTAGACCCAAATGTGTTCCAGAGGACGCGCCGATTTGTCGCCGCCATACTGTTTCAGAAAGCCGTGCACGTCTTGAACGAAAACGCTGCTCTTGAGGACATGCTGCAGG
This sequence comes from Acidobacteriota bacterium, assembly GCA_013289765.1. Taxonomy (GTDB): domain Bacteria; phylum Acidobacteriota; class Terriglobia; order Terriglobales; family Acidobacteriaceae; genus Sulfotelmatobacter. The sequence goes on along the minus strand of JABCZI010000006.1, from coordinate 31,890 downwards.
ACTTTGACCAAAGGCCCATTGCCAGAAAGAAAAACAGCTTTCTTGCCAGAACTCTGCTCTTCTCCGTGCTTTGAATAAACAAATTGTAAGCCCACCAGGGTCTTACCAGCACCCGGCACCCCCGTGATCAACGCTAGATGACACTCGCGATTCTGCTCCGCACGATCTGCGATTGCATGCAGCTGAGCAAGAGCATCTGGAATGCCGGCGCTACGTGCGCGCCTTATCTGTGGCAGCGACTCGTGCGCGAATATCAATCTTGCCGCAGTGATGAGCGAAGGCAGCGGGTCGTAATCGCCGCTTAACCATTTCCCAACGTCAACTGGGTCGTCCGAATTCGTCGGAACAAGCCGATTCAACGTTTCAGACAGACTATTCGCGGATGCGACTTCCACGTTGTCCTGCACCAGAGATATCCCGGCGTACTTGGTGAGAACCAATAACGGCGACACCGCGCAAGTGTGCGATTCGGAATGATAGTAACGAATGTCCCTGCAATAGGCTGTTACTTGGTCCAGGTGCGATCGCAATGGCGCAGCAAAGTCCTTGAACTCAAGGACCAAAATTGTTTCGGCTGTAAGGATTATGACATCTGGTCTTCTCCCGCGTTCTCGTGGAAGCTCATATTCGAAAATAACGGGCCAGGCTCTGGCTGTCGGGCGGCTTACAACGAGTTCAGAAAAGCACTGAGACAGGACATAGTGGGTGCTTTGCCATGCCACGAATTGGCTTTCGTCGGGTTTCGCTGCGCAGCCCATGCAACGCTCCAGATGGCAATTGAGGCTTGATACCCAATCATCGAAGCTTATCCGCTGAAACTGATCGATCGTTCCTACCCACCCGCACGGAAGTGCTTGATTCATATTCAACAGTTTAGGGCAGCGGTGACAGAAAAAGCATCATGCATTTGTGGAACATCTCAAGAGATTCTCTCGCCAGCAGAACGCACTTCCCAGTTTTAGCTGATCCAAAGGAAGATCAAGACACTGATCATGCTGGTGTGCACGGACGATTTCGTCCACCTGTCCAGCACAGCGGGTCTGTGCAAACTGGCACGCCTTCTCTGGAATCCGGTTTTTCATCGATATGCATGATGGCATTTGCTTTGCGTCCAGTCCGACTGTTCGACGCAGTTACGCTACGTCGGCCTATACGGAATCTTCGATTCTAAAGCGAGCAGCATGATCCCCTCGCTGTGTAAGAACAGATTGACACCAACCCTCGCGGAGGGATGACTTCCGGGCCCAACGACCACTCCCTTGCAAGGAATCGGGCCGTCCTGATTAGGGCTTCTGAGCGGGTACGCGATGTAGGGCACTAGATTATCGGCCACATATCGAAACTGAAGGCGATGATGTGATGGGAGGCGGATGGGCTCCAGCGGTAGCACTAGTCGCCACTCCCTTTCTTCACGGAAGCTCTCGTTCTTGAGTAGAAGCGCTGTTCTCAACAGATCAAATCGGAGCGACGCGTCGGCCTGAGCCACTGCCGTATTCAATTCGGGCTGGTGTTCCGCGACAAGTCGCCGCCCCAAATTCGGGTCCATCCCCCCAACTTTTCCTGTCTCCTCCCGTGCGACATCGACAATCAAGTTCCACCACCGTTCAAGGCCTTTGCGGTGATGAGCGAAGATGGCCTTTAACACCCGACGCTTGTCCTCTTCTGGATACAGACATGGTGCCAGGGTGACAGCGGTCCCGACGAGCAATGGAGGACGGAGGTGTCGTACGTCGAGACCGATGCTGACTCCCCGTGAGTTATTTGCGTACCCCCTCCACTGGCTTAGCTGATCACCCTCTTCCGTAAAGGACACGACCATCACGCGCAGTCGTTCCTCATGCAGATACCCAGTATTGAAGGCGGCGCCCACAGCCTTTCGGAGAATGTCTCGCACAGGGAATTGATATCCGACGAACTCGGGCTCTTCGTCGACCAGTCTGTCTGCAAGCCGCTTAGCGTGCAGGAACTCTTCGCGATCGTTCAAGAATCTGTACTCCGTCGCCCAGATCGTCTTGGAAGTGACGATTCCCTGGAATCCGGCGAACGAAGTGTAGTGCCACAGTGTCTCGGGAATGGGTCTGCTCACGTGCTCGTTTACAGCATCGCAGCCAACCGTTCTTTCGGGCTCGCTATTCATCGGAGTTGAAGAGCAGAAGATTATACTCGGATCGCTATCTGGTGGGGCTCACAGGCCGTATAAGCCCTGCGGATTTTCATGCCACCCACGGCTTTCGCCGCCCGAACGGGAACACCCCTGGAGGGCTCACAGCAAGTTTGCGGTTTGGACTATCCCTTCAGCCAAACCCAGAAAGGTCCGGAGCTAGGGTGCCGCCCGTCTAGTCTCTACGATCACCCTCTCGCCACTGACAAGTCTTAGCGAACGATGCGGGAACGAAGTCATCATGATCTCGCCCCTTCACATGAGCCAAACAATGCATTAGGCTTGCACTTTCACACAAAGGTCAGATAACGGACTCCATAAATGCGACTGTACGCTGGCACGACCGCCGGGCTGATCGAGGACACCACAAAGGATCGAATCGCTACGAAACTGAGCGATGCATTTTTTCATGAATTCCGTTTCCACCCAGGTTCTAGTGAGGTCAATTCGTGGCGTAACTCACTGCGTGCGGTATCGCAGGTATTCCAAGAGGGGGATCTCCTCAACAACGGACTCATTCTTGAGTTTCAATTACCACTCACGTCGCGCAGACTGGACTGCCTTGTCACAGGTCACAATGATTTGAGGCGAGAAAATGCGGTGGTTGTCGAACTCAAACAGTGGGACAAATGCCAGGACGGTGGCGGACGCAACGAACTGACAACATGGGTCGGGGGCAGTCTGCGCGATGTGCTTCACCCATCTGCTCAGGTCGGCCAATACAAGATGTACCTTGAAGATGCACACACTGCATTTGACGAGGACTCAGGAATTCAACTGAACGCCTGTTCTTATCTACACAACTATTCCTACGAGCCATCTGACGTCCTATTCGCAGACAGATTTAGGGGTCTGCTTGAAACGTTTCCCTTGTTTACCGGCGATGATGTCGACAAGCTCATCGGCTTCCTACGCCCCCATGTTGCCAACGGCGACGATGGCGAAATTGTCAAGACAATAGAGCAGAGTCAATACAAAGCTTCTCGAAAGCTGCTGGAGCACGTGCATTCCGTAGTTAAGGGGAATTCAAGGTACATTCTGCTTGATGAGCAGATGGTCGTGTACGATCGAGTCCTGCAAACTGTGGCGGATGGAGCTAGCGGGAAGAAGAAGAGTGTCATCATCGTCAAAGGTGGGCCGGGTACAGGCAAGTCAGTTATTGCGATGAATCTGCTTGGAGATTTGTCGGCCATGGGCCTGAACACGCACTACGTAACGGGATCAAGAGCATTTACAACTACGATTCGAGAGATTGTCGGCAACCGAGCTGGTCAGCAGATCAAATACTTCAACGGCTACGCGAACGCTCAGTATAACGACATTGACGTGATGGTCTGCGATGAGGCCCACAGAATCAGAGAAAGCAGCAATTCACGGTTTACTCCACGTGCAAGGCGAAGCAAGGGTCCACAAATCAGCGAATTGGTAAACGCGAGCAAGACGGTAGTCTTTTTCATCGATGACGATCAAGTAGTGCGACCAGGCGAGATCGGCTCCTCCGATTACATTCGGACATACGCGAAGCAGATCGGTTGCACAATTTTCGATTATGAACTGGAAGCACAGTTCCGCTGTGCGGGCTCGGATGCATTTGTGAATTGGATCAACAATACACTGCAGATCAAGCGAACGGCGAACATACTTTGGAATGCGGACGACCGGGCTTTTGATTTCAAGATCTGTGCTTCGCCATCTGCACTCGAAGCTGCAATTCGGGAGAAAGCTGCACAAGGCTTCGCAGCTCGAATGACCGCGGGGTTTTGCTGGAAATGGTCCGATCCGCGTCCGGACGGTACCTTGATTGACGACGTCGTCATCGGAGAGTATGCACGCCCTTGGAATGCTAAGTCGGACGCGGGCCATCTTGCACCGGGCATCCCACGCGAGAGCCTATGGGCATATCAAGTCGGCGGAATCGATCAAGTCGGGTGCATCTATACGGCGCAAGGGTTCGAATTCGATTATGTAGGCGTAATTTTTGGAACTGACCTCACATTCGATCCCAATCCTGCCGAATGGGTAGGTAATCCATCGGCATCTGCCGATGCAATTGTGCGTCGTTCGCATGCTGAATTCTTGCGAAATGTTAAGAATACGTATCGCGTTCTCTTGAGCCGAGGAATGAAGGGCTGCTTCGTTTACTTCCAGCATAGAGCGACAGAGAATTTTTTCAGGAGCCGCATGGAATCATCGGGCGGCAGGTCAGGTGTTTGATTTGTGAGACGCTATCAAGACCAGGAAAAGCAGATCTTTTGTAGCCTTTCAGAATTCAGCGCGTGCAGCCGCCAGGAGTTAGGATCAGATCGATCTCCCCAACTCTGGGTTCAACATAACCGAAGAGGTGAGTCTGAGTGGGCCGTGAATAGGGTCTGCTTCTGTGCCGAAGTTGATGGTCCGGGAAGACTTCGCGAAGCACTTGTCTGGTTGTGTTGAGGGTAAGCTCCCTACGATCGGTTCTCACGTACACAATTCCGTTGCGGCGGAGCAAACGTTTCGATCTACCAAACACATCAAGAAGAAGCTGTCGGTACTGGGCTCTATTCTCAAACTTACCCTTGTATTTGCCACCAACTCGACGCGACGTTGGTGGTCCACCAAGCAACCAGAGTCGTAGCCACTGATCGTAATGATAGTTCGTGACACCGTAGTAAGGAGGCGAGGTCAAAAGCAATCGAGCGAGCCTGTGTCGGCTCGCCCAATAGCGCGGCACTTGGGGCAGAATTGTGACGCTGTCCCCCAAATAAACTCTACTCTCCACTAGCTTCGGAATACCTTTCGCGTATCGCCATTCCATCTTCTTTAGGAGAAACTCCAGCGGATCTACTTCTGGAGGACGCATGCTCCGTTCTCGCCACCATCTAATCGCATACGCGGGAGACATCGATTTTGTCTGGCGCATCTGATTCGAAAACGAGTCGTTTCGTTTGCCGTGCAAATTGACTAGCAGAAATGCCATTGCGGTGCAGTCCGCTTTGCGATTTCTCCAGTCAAGATGCCTGCGTGCCGCGATCAGGAACTGCAACACGTTTTGTTGGTAGCAACATCGGAAGAACGTAGGTGCATTTTCGGCAGCTCGGCGGTATCGGTGAGAAAGGTCCTCAATTTCAAGAAATCTCTCAACAACAGATTCTTGACTAGCAGGGTGGAGCTTAGCTTGAGCGTACACCCAGCCCACAGGGTTTATTTCCATGCCTATCCCACGCCGACCACGAGCCGCGGCGCTGAACACGGCGGTACCCCGGCCGGCGAAAGGATCGAGCACCACATCTCCGGGCGCAGTAAACTGAGTTATCACCTTCTCGGCAAATGCAGCGGGAAACATAGCGTAGTACGGACCTACCCCCGCCCAACGAGCCGCCGCAGTGCCGTATCTTTCGCCTTGCTTCAGCATCTGATCAGTCCTGTCTCATTAGAGCTTTTGCCAGCTGTTGCAACACCTTCGTACCAAGGCGCAGAGGAATCGCAGCTTGAGCATGGGCTGATATCAAAGGCGAAACAGAGTTTGGATAGCGCGATGAGGCTAGTGTGTCAAGTAAGGCGCAGACAGAGCCAAACTCTCCGTAGAGCGAAGGGTCGTCCGTGTCGAGTGTGTCTTGCTTGTCGTCCAGGAATGGGATGTCAGCAACAATTCGTGCCCCGGACGCTGTTTTGTAAAATACTTTCCGACCAAAATATGTATCCATTCCATAACGCTTTGTGCTTGTCGAGAAAATGATTCGGTCTTTGATGTACTTGTCGGTTGGCAACATAAAAGTACGCGGTGAGAACTTCGTGCCGCCATCCTCCGCTTTATCGATTTCATCGAAGTGCATGACGAACGTGCCAGTCTTCTCAATGCCCAGAATCACAAGGTCGCGCTCTGTGGCAGCTCTCACGACAGCGTTCAGCCGCTTCAGCTCCCGGCTAATGGCGGCGCTGAGCCACGCGGGATCCCCAAAAATTGCCAAGGGGCCATCCATTACAAATGCCATCCTATCCATCCGACCGAGTAACTGCTTCTTCTCGAAGAGTCGCAGCACGTGAACAAGCAGAATATGCTCCCAAATCTGGCGCACTTCGCCGAACGCCTCTCCGTTTGTTCCCGTGTCATGAAAGTTCTCATGAATTCGGAGGGCATCAGTCGAGTAGAGAGGACGTTTCTTTGGACATGTGCAACTGCTAACGCCGGCGGGAATCTCGACTCGCTCAATGCAACTCTCCCATGCGTATGGGCACTCCTGCCGTCCCTGCGGCTTATGCGCTAACAGAGCCTCGTAGGTATCTAGAAGGCGGGTACCGTCTTCCTGATCTACGATCACATCCTGAAGAATCTCGTAGAGGCTTTCCCGAAATGAATCACGTGCAGATGTGTGACTTCGGGTAACGACGTTGCTGCCGGGTAGCGCCGCATCCACAGTGGAAGCTTCCTCAGTTTTACGAAATTGAAGAGGATCAACCGGTCGCTGTTCATCCAATCGAGTCATTTCGGCAAGATTGAGAAGTACGCTCGCAACCGTGCAATAGCCTACCTTGGCCCCTGGATAGCCATTGCGGACGTCGACCTCAGCGTTGCTTCCGTCGATGGCCACAACGTAGCTCGGAAGACCGTGGCTTGGGACCGGCGCCGGTGTCGGCGATACGACACTTCCAGTCGTCGACTGAAAGACACGCGACTTACGGAGAAGACCCTGAACCCGCTCTGTCTCGACAATTCGCTGGAGCGGACGGTATCCTGCGAATTCCCCCTCATACGGCATTACTGACTGTTCTCCGTGCGCTCGATACTAAACAGCTCCACCTGGACGGGAACGACATAGGGGTTGGAGAGCGTTTTAGTGCGAATGAAACCCCGATCTTGAGCGCGTAAAATGCTGCGCTCGAAATCTCCAAAGTCGTAGAATTTGTTGAGTTCTTTGGTTTCATCGGTATTGTTCAGATGCCCGATAAACCAGTTCGCAGTATTTCGCAAAATGTTTTTCTGAATAGAGCTGACTTCCTGAGTGGCGTACACGAGGCCAATCCAGTACTTGGCACCCTCCTTGGCCGTCCGCACCCATATGTCCTTCAAATCCATGTCAGTACCCGCAGGCAGAAGGTTATGGGCCTCTTCAACGTAAACAAGGATGTTAGGTGGCAACTGAGCATTTCGAAAACGGGCGCGGTTGTTCTCGAAGATCCGTCGCATAACGCGATCAGCCGACGATTTGTTGAGGTCCGGGTCGCCGCTCGACTGATCCACAATGACTAGTCGTCCCGCTGCCAAGTGTTCGTAAATCTCATCTGCGTAATCAGTATCCGTTGTTTGCGTGTGCTGCTCCTTCACACGGCCGATGAGCCGCGAGCCATTTGGATAGTGGAACATTTCCAGAATTTTCTTCAGATCATCGTCTGCCCATGACCCGGAACTGCTGCGCTGGACGTAAGCTTGGTCGAAAGCCGCAAAACCTGAATCTCTGTCGGAAATGAAATCACGCAGCAGTTCACACGCGAGTGAGGCTTCACCCCATGTGAGACTGGGCTTTGCAAGGATTGTTGCGCAGTTAACGTACCGTGCAGCGTTGTCTCCCTGACTGTTGCGCATCGCATCCAAGAGTTCTCTGCCAAATAAGCCCTTGCTCTGGGGTGTTAGATTCGCTGGAGGTTGAAGTCCTGCTTTGAACAGTAGCGCACGATAGCACAAGACCCGTCGATCATGGCGTGTCATCGCGGATCGATCACTTTGATCTGGTGGTTCCAAGCCGACATCACGGAAGTTCAGAACGTATTTATCCGTATTCTCAAGAGCGGCATCGATGATCTGCTTACCAATCTGCAAATTGCTATCGATGTGGAAGTTCAGCAGCATGAGACGACGACCGGGGTCGTTCGGGTGAGCTAGTATTCCATAAGTGACGATATCTTGTTTGAACTTTTGTTCTTTGCCCGGCGGGGCGCAGGCCCACACGTTTTTAATCGCGTTGGGATTACTTTTCGGGTCTTTGTCCTGCGTGTTCTCATTGGCATATTCCCCGTTTGGATCGAAGACAATCTGCCCGACTTGTTGTGGAGTCGGATGCCAGCGCAGTTCGAAAATGGATTTCAAGATTATTTTCGTGGTATTTGATTTTCCAGAACGGGTCATCCCGAAGAGAGCAGTCTTTTGCCCGAGCAGATCCGTAGGCGTAATGGCAACGCGAACACCTGAAATTCGTTGGAAGGGTCTGTTGGTCGATGCGTATCGAACTTCGCCGACGTTCACCATGACGTTTGTCGCGGCGGTACCCAAACGTGGATCTCGGTAGTTGACAATTTGTTCTAGGAAACTGCCGCGGGGTTTAAAAACTTTTAGGCCGCGATTAGGGTAATAGTTACTGAGATCAGACCCAAAGAAAAGGGCATAATCTGCGGTCTTGGTATCGTCCTTGACGGCGGCGACGTAAAACGTTCCCAGCACTCGGCAACGCACGCCCGCATAACCGAGGAGATTGTTCGTAGTCGGGTCCATCACGTCGCGGTGATCCCACGTTTTGTCTAGCTCCCCGCTGACACGCTGTGCGTTTTCGACACGTACGCGAAGGGCCTCCTGAGCGTTTGGCAGGTCTGCATGATCGATTACTCGCAGCAAAATGACGGAAGCGTCTTCTTCGCGGACGTCAACTGTCTGACTCGGCATCACGCGAGTCGCCGCTAGAAAAGACAGGGCTGGGATGCCTCCTACCTTTCGGCGGTTGTAGTCATGAATTTGGACCAGGGCCTCTTCATAACCTAAGGAAAAGACCTCACCGACATATGCCTCAGGTTCAATGATCCGCCGAAGAATCCCTGCGGCCCCCTGGAGTTCTTCCGAAAGGGCTGGCTGTTCGAGCTCACGAGCTACATCGGAGATAGGTGAAGACACAAAACCCCCGTCCTCTGGCAAAGAAATACACCGCGACGGGGAATATCACGGGTGGCCAGATGGAAAGAGCGTACAACGAATACGCCGATTGGCCAAGTTCTTTATCTGGGTCTTTATAGACTAGAGGGTGCATATTCCGCCCCGTCTTATTCTCAACCCCACCTCGGGCGGTGCCTCCGCTACTGCGGCTGCGGTGGACCTGGCGCTACGCTGACGGATTGCGCCTATGAGTTCAAGGTTTCCGGCAAGATTGCCTGGGCGGAATTCTATAAAGACATCATGAAGATCATCATCTGGAATGAAAAACGCAAAAAGAAGATTTCCTGCCTGGTTTTCATCACAGAGGAAAATTCGGACGGCCGCTCCTCGACGCTCCGATGCCGCGTGCGTACATCAAGTATCTGATGCAACACGGATTAAAAGTGAGTGTGGAGTATGTCCGGCACGGCTGACGGGCTTGTTCTTCTTGAAGGGCAGGCCAATTTGGCCGTGCTGAACCCCCGGCTTCCAGTGCTGTTCCTCGCGGGCGCCAAATCGTCCGAGTGCTTCTGGGAGTTCTTCGCAGCGAATATTCGCAATCGAAACACACGGCGGGACTATTACAAGGCGGTATGCAGCTTTTCGAACTGGTGCGAAGGGCGCGGGCTGGTCGATCTCGTCAAAGTCACCGATTCAGGTTGCGGCTGGTGTTGAGGCGTTGCAGTGCACGCATTCCAAGCCGACGGTAAAGCAGTATCTCGCGGCCCTGCGAATGCTCTTTGACTGGGAGTCTGCCCCGCAACGGTGCATCGGAGGGCGCAGTTCTACGAGGCATTGCGTGACGCGACCTCACTCGTAAACAATCCATTTGCAAGGACAGGTTGTCCAATGAACAACTCTGAAAGCGCTCCCCCTACATAATAGGTTATCCGCCAAATCCACTTTCCAAAGTAAATGACCGCACCCAAATAGACAATCATCGGCACCAAAAGCGCAATGCGGCTAGAGCTTGGAGGAAATTGCGCGATGTAAATAAAATCGGGTTCGTCCCGAAGATATTTCATCGTTATTGCCACAGGTCGTCCGCCGTTCGATTTCTGCTGGCTGATCACGAAGTGGACGAGCGCACTAACATTTGCAATGCTGTAAGATGGACCATAGGGAAAAGTGAAGAACTCATCCTCTGTCAGGACTTTCTGCTTGGGGGAGCCGCCTGAGTCGAAGTAAGATATCGTCAGAACACTGTTATACGATATGGGGCCAGTCTCATCGCGAGCGGACTCCTCTCTCTCGTATTTAACCTGAGCTCCCGTCTCGATACCCTCCTGTTGGACCCTTGCGCGTTTGGCATCCCTGACCTTTGCATCTTGAAGATATTGTTCCGCTCCTGCCACGAAACCAAATATCGGGGCCATAATCATTGTGGCGATCAAGACGTGCCACAGGGCCTTCATGACCGTTCGTCGCGGGATAACCTCATCTGAGAAGGATGCAGGCTGATAGCGAGTCCCTTCGGAGCCAGCGAATGCGACTCGGTGACACTGGTCAACAATGCAGTCTCGAACGACTGGATCGTCCCAATATCCCGGATGTGCAGTTAGGACTTTCGTGAACTGAGAGGTACACACTTCAGCTATCCATGCGGCCACAGGCAGTTTGAGCTTTGTTCCTATTTGATCAAAAGGCCTGTAGCAATTAATCCAGCGAAATGCGCCGTGGCGCGAAGACATCTGCTTAGCGCACTCCGCCGCCGTATCCGGAAAAAAAAGATTCGGGAAAAATCTAAAAAAGAATCGTCGCAAAGGCGATCCCATGGTGATCAATGTGATTCGGTCTTTCCGCTCAAATGCAGTGGAATTCAACAGCGCGTCGATAGCGATGACGGAGCCCAGACTGTGCGCGAGAATGAAGAAGTCGCAATTCGGGCTCGCAGGTGGACGGAGCGCTTTGATCTCGGAAGTTATTAGCTTCTGAATATTATTTCGATATTCCGTATCGCCAGCGTATCGAAAAATGTCGAGTAGGATCTTCAGTCCAGGCCCCAATGCGAAAACCAGTGTTGCGGCGAGAAGTAAGCCTACGCAGCAGTACGCTGAATATCTCACAGCGTGACCTAACAATGTGACGAGAATCGGAGCATATCTGGAGACAAATAGTAGGTGGGCGGCAGAGATGTAGAGGGCGAGAATTGTTAAGAAAAGTCCACCGGCGGCTAGACGAACTCGCCATGCACGCTGTGCAAGACTGCGCCAAGGAAAAAGCAACGGGAATACGAGCAAGAAGAGCACCGGGCGTAAGACCAGAGTCACAGACCGGCGCACTCCGATGAAAAGCGCGCTCATCTTGCCTGTTAGAACAGCCTGCAAGAAGGAAGTGCACAAAAAGAGGACAAGGGAATAAAACGCAAACTTCAGGGTGGGAACGCTCAATGCTACGCAGAAATGCTCGATGCGCCGGTAAATGACCCCAGAATCGGGAACAAACACTGAACTGGCTAAAGCCCCCAATGATCCGGTAGGTGGCAGCACAATCAGAAGCCAGAAAGCTATAGCAATCGATGCATCCGAGCAAATGAAAAATAGCTGCTGAAGTCTGAATACGACTGAAAGAATTGGCTGTTCCGGATGTCCTTCGAGTGACTTAGGGTAGGTAAGGCTAACATTCACAAGCACGGTTGCGAGGGTAGCAATCGCACCGACCTGAAGGTTGCCTCTTTTGGTTACGGAACCTTTCGTTATTTGGTTCCAATCGATCGCGTGTACGGTGTTTCTAATACTGCCTGCACTGAGGTTAGCCGCGACAGAATTTGCAATGTGGATGGGACTGGAGGTCCCGACTCCATGGATCGCGAGAACTAAGGCAGTTGGCTCCGGAGTGTCGGAGCGTACTTCTTGAGTAATCATGACAAAGCGGCCTATGCCGAGAGCCTAGGGTCTCGCGGATGTCCGGTTTCGTCAAAGAATCCTTTGAGATCGATCATCGATTATCCTCCGTGTGGCTCCCAGCCTGGGTGCCGTGGTCCTGGTTCCAACACGCCGCATCCGAGACTTGGACGACGAACGGGGCTGAGCATCCCTATGGCGAAAGCGGTCTGATGAGGCCGCTGTGATGTGAGCACCTACCCATTATATTAAGTACCTTTGCTGGATTTCTTGCCGGCCGCTCGTGATCGCGGTAGACAGGATCCGAGCAACGATTTCCCAGCCGCCCCGCCAAGCTCTTTTTGACAAAGTCGTAAAAATCGTTGACCAGTTTGAATTATCGCTCCCAATCACGAGGGACTTGCGCCCCATGCAAGCACTCCAAGCTGAGGCAAGCGGTTCGATCTCCTCGGGGCTGAGGGCGTCGGCTGGCTGCATAATACTTTCAAGTGTGGACTAGTTAGAGAAATTTGGAGGACTACGACAGACAATATCGACCGTTGACAAGGGGGCATCAGCAGCGTAAATTGAGGCCGTTCGCGAGCTGGCGGTCTGAAGGGTCCCGCCCTTCGGTTTGAGGGGGTCGCCTCCTCGCTGTTTCTCCCGGAAAAATAACTAATAGCTTTTGGCGCGATCTTCTCGTGGTATGAGCTACCAAGCGATTGGGTCGGTGTTACCAAGCGAGGACGTTTTCCTTCGTCTCCTGCACAGGTGCCAGCGCAATCACCTTGGCTGGTGTACGCACAGCTAGTTTAGTGAGATCACAAATGCCCAGAACTCAGTTGCTAATTTTTGTAACACTGGTTGTGTGCTGGTTCGGTGTTTCAACCGCTGCGGAGAACGCTGGCACTCAAGTCGCGAACTGCAAACAACCTGAAGGAACGGCGGCGGTCGCCTTTGTAGACAGCCCCCGCTCGACTCCGGCGATCCGCCCCGTTAAGGAGTCTGATGTGGCGCGTGCGCATGTGCCGATTTTAATCAGAAACGACGGCTCTACGTCGCTGGCGCATTGGTGTTTCGATTCCGATTTTTCCGACTATCAAGATCTACCAACCACTGCAGACTTTGAGATTCGCGACGCCGCGAGAACTACTGTCCTATCGTTTGCGACAAATGTCCGTACTAATGAACGATGCTTCAACAAACAGGTGGAGCCCGGTAGCGTGTTTGGAGTTGACGTCTCGTTTGTTGCGCCGCCTGATCGCCTGCCGTTATCTGGCACGGTGACGGTGGCAGCAGACGGTGAATCTCAAGAAACTTCTAAACAACCCGGCAGCAACCCGGCCACACCGGTTCCTTGCGTTGTGAAAGCAAAACAGATTACCCGGTCTTTGGTGCTGAGCGCTCCTTCGAATGAAACTTACAGCACTTGGATTGTGTGTGCGTCAGCTCTCGTGGCATTCCTTTTTTGTTGCCTCGCCATCGTCATCTTTTGGCACGCTCTAAGGCTGCCGATGGGTGGAGCACAATGGGATTTTACGTCCAGCTGGGCGACTCACGTAACGGTTGGAGGGGGGATTCTCGCCATAATTTTTGCCGCTAGTTTGTTGCCGGATTACCCTCATTTCTTAACAAAGCAGACCTACATGACTATCAACCTGTTGTTTTCGGTTCTAATCATCCTGGCGCCTGCCGTTTACAACTTGACGTGCAGTCCAAGTTCTCCAGATGCCAACGGCAACGTAAGCTACAAAGGCATCGTGTTGTTCTTCCTTGGTGCCGCAGCAGTCACAATGTGGGCGGTGATCGGTCAACTCCTGACGATAGGTTTTCTGTTCCGAGAGTTCGTGATCCGGAGCTATATGGCTCTGCCAAGTATCGTTGTGTTCGTTGCGGTCTTGATTTTTGTGGGACTGTCGCTCATGACTTTCTGCTGGAGAAATATTAAGGCCTATACCCCTCCACCACCCCCCAAGGAGGGCAAGCTTCGAACCGAAGCGGTTGCAGAAAGCAGAGAGTCCGAGGTCTTGCAAAGATGGAAAGCATTTTAAGCCTGTGAGTGGTCTTCGATACATCGGGTGACCCAAGGAACTGACCTACAGAAAAGCTATGCTCCGCGAAGACGAATTCGCCCAGTTACACATGGTGTTGACGCAAATCTTGGCGTCAAACGGTAAGGCATGGTTCCAAACCGTATATAGCGGCCCGACATTTCTTGTTGAGTTAAATCGCATGGTTGGTCCTGCAGCAAGTGATGAACTCGTTGCGGCGGCGGCGATTCATACCTGCATGATTCGGGAGTGGACGGATGATCCCTGCTGGCTTGTTCGCCTCCTTATGCAAGTAAAGGCAATTTCAGGAGTCGGGGGTATCGCCAGCGTTCCGAATGTTGATCAGCTGATTACCCGACTAAGCGATGGGATCAATGTTCTCGATGACATCTGGTATACCCATTGGGTCCAGAACGGCCTGCCCTTTGTGGACCGTACTCCGCTGCGGGATACGTTTCGGGATATCTCACGCACCAGCGGACGTGCAGTGCTGCGGATCGAGGGCGACTCCAGTACGGGTAAGACATACAGCAGTCGACTACTGGAGCACGTAAGCATGTCGTCCGGCTGGTCCTTCCGCGTCATTAAGGTAGAGGTCGAGAGTGGCGCGGAGATCACAATGAATGCATTGGCACTCTCCCAAATCATCGTCGGGGAAATGGGCTTCCCGAGCACGGCGAGCGACAGTCCACTCACCGATCATACCGTCCATGACATTCAGTTGTTGCAGACCTGGATTTTGGGATCCGCGCGTGCATCTCAGAAGAGATGGTGGTTGTTTTTAGATGGTTTTGGAAAATTGCCCCAAAATAATTCCGCACGAAATCTGATCCAGGGTCTTGCCGACAAAATCGCGAACAGTAACTATCGAGAGTGCCTACGCTTGATCTTGGTTGACTTTGACAAGCCTCTATCGCGAGTCGAAGAGGAGCAGGTCGCCTTCGATCGACCTGACACGCGATTGCCTGATCCAATCGCTCAGTTGGCAATTCACGATTGCCTGGCTCGTCTGTATAAGGAACTCGGCAGAACGCCAACAGGAGGTGAATTGTTGGCGAAAACCCAAGCTGTACTGGCTAACATCCCTTCCGAGGAGTCGTGGATCGTGACAGTTAACAAGCGGCTCCGAGCAGCAGCTAAAGGTATACGCAATGGCGGATGACTCCAAAACTTGGACGGCCGAATCGGCTTCAAAATGGTTGGAGAAACTTCTCGATGAAGATCGGGAAGAGGCTGTTGACCTCCAGTTCCGACAAGAAGTGTTGGGTATTTGCTCTGTTCTCGCTCAGTTTCGTCTTAATCGTCTGAGCCTGCCCGTCAGGATCACCCCAGACCAACTCCAAGCAGCTCTGAGCAAGGACTTGGTCACTTTGCCAAGGATCCCCAATGAGCCACAGTGGTTCACGCTTAAACCTTCTTCGCGTCTAGAGGGACTTCGCTCCTTGGGAACACTGGAGTCTATGCGTTACGTCCGCAAGCTGAACACGGTGGAACCCTTAACGGTCCTGCAGCAGGTATTCGACGAGTTTCTCGAAGCTGATTATTCAGCTGCAGAGGCCGATGACGTTCAGCGCTTAGAAGCTGCATTGCAGGTCACACGTTGGCTTGAACCCTATGCAGTCAGCGGACCGTCTCCCCTGGCAATCGATCGAAAATTGTCGATTCGTAGATTGCTCCATCCAATGGAGCGCCTAACTCATGGTTTTCAAGGTCGAACAACCGAGCTCGCTCAGTTGCGTTCTTTCGTTGGCGTACTCGATCCCGAAAACCGCTTGGAGGCCGTGGCCAGATATCTGCGTAGCTTCAAGGCTACTCAAAGCCCATTGATGTTAAATGGGATCGGCGGTATCGGAAAATCGACCCTTTTGGCTGAATTTATTCGCCAACATGTGAATAGCCCCGTTCCGTTTCCCTGGGTGTATCTGGACTTCGACAATCCACGTCTTAACGTTGCGGTGTTGTCGACTCTCATCGAGGAAGCCGTCGAACAACTTCGAGCTCAATATGCTGGCAGCGAGTGGACCGATTTACTGACTCATTCGAACGAAACCTCCCGGATTGCAGAGGCGGCTAGTTATCAATCTCAGCTGGAGAACCGAACTCTAGTGCTACACGATGTAAAGCTCAGTGAGGAACTACGCGAAAACCATGCCCGAGAACTGGCCCGATTGTTTTCAGATCGAGTACGCGCTGCGATGGAACGCTCTGGCCTTGAGCGCATGATGCGCATTTCAGAAATGTTGCCCCTGTTGATCGTCATTGACACTTTCGAGGAGGTTCAAAAGCGGGGGATCGAAATGGCTCGTGTGCTCTGGCAGTTTCTGCGGGCACTGCAGGAGGAATTTCCAAGAGTTCGGGTCGTAGTGTCGGGACGGGCTCCTGTTCCTGAACTAGGAACATATTTAGCCTCCCCGATCTCCCTTCAGCTGAACGAATTTGACGAAGGCTCAGCGATTTCGTTCCTTATGGCTCGCGACGTGTCCAATCTTGGTGTGGCACGGGCACTGTACCACCAGGTTGGAGGAAATCCGCTGAACTTGAAGCTAGCCGCACAAGTAGCAAAGCTCGACAAGTCGGGGAAGTCGGGCATTGAGGGTCTCAAAACCTCCTCCTATCTAATCTTCGCTGCCGCAGAGCACGTGGTTCAAGGCCAGCTCTATCGGCGGATTCTGGAGCGCATTCCAGACGAGGACCTGCAAAAGCTCGCCCATCCCGGGTTGGTAGTTCGACGAATAACGGAGGATGTAATCCGCCGCGTCCTAGCCGAGCCTTGTGGGCTGGGCGAGATTGACGAGGAACGGGCGAGAAATCTTTTTGCGGCACTCAAGCGGCAAGTCGACCTTGTCATCCAAGAACCTGACGGAGCGGTACGACACCAACAAGATATTCGCCGGGTAATGCTGAAGATGATAGAAGCCGAACGGCCTATGCAGGTCAGGCACATCCATACGCGCGCCTATGAGTTCTATCGAAGTTTTCCGGGAACAGTCGCCCAGATTGAGAGCGTTTATCACGCCTTACAGTTGGGCATGGATCAGCGGGAAATCGAGAAAATTTGGATCGATGAAGCTGCTGAGTCGATGCTCAGTTGCGTGGATGAGCTGCCGCCGTTGTCCCAACTGATGGTGTATTCCCTTACCAAACACGAGCCCCCACAAGAGCTCCGGTCCTTCGCCAGTCAAGAACAATGGGAACGTTTTGCAGAAGAAAAAGCGCGCCAAGCGCTGCAATATGCTGACTACGGACAAGTAGTGAAACTACTGATGGAAAGGGAAGGCCGTATGCCAGGCAGCGCCCTCTATGCGATCGAAGCGGTTGCCTATATGGCACAGGGCAATCATCTCGCGGCGAGGTTGAGATTGGACGAAGGCATTCGGTCGGCCCAGTCAGCAAATCGGATAGATCGACTGGTTGAGCTGTGGCGCCTGCAGGGTGAAGCCCTCGCACACGAGAAGGACTTCGCTAATGCAGATCTGGCTATGGCAGAGGCCCAAGGCCTCGCCATGCGTATGGGCATAGCCGTTCTTGCTCTGCAGACCTTTGCCGGGAGGGTGCGGCTGAGACGCGAGGGATTGGGTGGAGTACCGCCTATCTCGGAATTGAATGAAATTCTCAAATTTACGGGTGATACCGACTTCGGATCCATACGCCTGCAGTTGCAAGGGCTTTTTGAAGCTTGTGGTCCGTACTCCATCCCACTGCTCGTGAAGGGCTTGCGAGTTTTCAAATTGCAAGAAGTCCCTTACATACGAGAATGGCCAGCCGAGATCGCGGATGCTCTGAAGAGAGTACCTCCAAGCCGGCTAAATGATTATTTTCGGGGACTTCTATTGAATTCGCACTTGGAGCAGCCGCAACGCACCGTCGTCGCCTCGGTCTTGGCCAATCTGCTGGAAGCCGCCTTGAATCCGAACCTGTCTCAGAGGGCGAGATGAGCGAGTTACTTCCATATAGTGAACTGGCCACACTGATCGAAAATGCTGTGAGCGCAGAATTATGGGAGCCAGATCGGAGACGGCTCCTTTTTTTTCGGATGAACGATTTGCGAGGTAAAGCCCCTAGGATGAGCACCGATGAACTACAGTTGCGGGCCGACGTTCAGTTTCTAAACGCCTCTGCGACAAGGGAAGGAATACATCCTCTGCTCCTTTGGTTACAAAACTCCCGGCCTCTTGTTGCGGGCCGAGCCGAGCAAGACTTTTTTGAAAAGCTAACAGCTCGTCTAGAAGGGCGCCCGACGCAACCCGGTATTCCTGCCTCCTTAATCGAGTCAGTCAGGAATGAAGCCATCCTTTTTCAGGACGACATGTTGCCAGTCGGGTACCTACAGGCGGGACTTATTGCAGCTCGATCCGTAGCGCGGCTGCGTGTACCGCGCTGTGACGGTTCGGTTGAACAAGGAAAGCGCTACTGGGGAACAGGTTGGCTTTTGACGGGATCCCTTTTGATGACAAACCACCACGTGTTCAATGCGCGCGATGATGGTGAGCCCGACGCCAGCGAGGCTGACTTTCGACAGCAGGCGCTACACACTACTGCTCAGTTTGACATCGATTCGTCGGAAGCGGGAAGCGAGCCCATAAATATCGCAGAAGTCGTTACGTCAGACCGAAACCTTGATTATGCTATCGCTCGAATCGCTCCAACAGAAGGGAGGCCGGCGCTAGGTGTCAATTGGTCGCCGTTCAATCTAAGACGAGACGAGGTGGTTCCCTTGAATATCATCCAGCATCCCAACGGTCTGCCGAAAAAGATCGCCATCCGAAACAATTTGGCTACGGCCGCAGCCAGTCCGGAGCTACGGTACTTTACAGCAACGCTAGGGGGCTCTTCTGGCTCGCCGGTCCTGAACGATAAGTGGGAAGTCATCGGGATACATCGAGGGTCGATCGGCACGAAAGTACTCACTTTCCAAGGCCGCACTTCGGCCATCATAAACCTTGGCACCCAAATGGCGGCGATCCTCAATTCGCTGCCACCGGCTATAAAGGCTGAACTTCAGTAGGAACGGGACACCTAATCAGGCACACTTTTTCGACACGAACAGCTGTGAACCCAGCCTCATTGCGATATTGGATGCTGGCTCGTGAGGGGGTTGCAGTCTGGAGCATTCTGTTTGCCGTCCCACAGACTTGACTCGCGAGTTATCTGCCAATGAGATCCGTCAAGCAGCGGCATACAGATTTCGTAACAAATAGCGGACGGGGTTCGCTGTTCGGATTTCGTAAAAGATGCATTTCTTAAGATCTAGCACCTTGACATAATTCGCAGCGGATTGTAGCTTACTTCTCATTCGGCGAAGCGAAGGATGAAGCAGTGATGCTTCTCGTCCGAGGGGGCTTCTACTCGCCGACTTTCCCTGAAAACGAGTTAGTGTGTCCATTGGTTTGCAGACACTTGTGGGTATGCGCAGTGGGGCGCGGCGTCGCAGCCTTTTGTGTGGCACGCGAGCTTTGTAGTGCGCTTAATTGGCCGTTTGGCGTCCAAGGGGGCAGCCGACAGCCAAGACAAATAACGAAAATCTTGGGACATTGATTTTTTGAGAGGCTTTGATTGCAGAAGGGACAGTTACTCCTCGTTGCGAGTTTGTTGATGTGCGGACTACTGCTGCCGCCAATAGCGTCTGCGTCGTTAGGAAGTGACGTGGCTTCCATCTACCGCGATGTGGAACATGTTGGCGGCAACGTCCAAGCCATCAGCAGCGATCGGTATTGGGTCTATGAGGTCAGAATTCCGACTGGGACAATTGTGCGCGAATACGTTTCGCCCTTAGGAGTGGTTTTTGCTGTTGCGTGGCAGGGACCTCTTGTTCCCGAGTTTCAGCAGTTTCTGGGGGCGTCCTTCCAAGAGTACACGGACGCGCTTCACAGTCAGAAATCGCCGTCGTTCAGTCGTAGGCCGGTATTCGTGCGTTTGAAGGACTTTGTGCTTGAGAATAGCGGCCATCTGGGAGCGTTCTATGGCAGAGCTTACCTCCCACACGCTGTGCCACAAGGGGTTGAGGTCGCAGAGCTTCACTGAAGAAGGAGGGGTGTCAGTTGCGCGCCGTCTGCTCTGTACTAACTCTGGCCGGATTGGTGTATCTGGCAGGTTGCGGGAGCACGCCTGCTCCGCCGCCGGCCTCACTGACTCCCGCAGTTCCCCAAGTACTGACTCTAGGCCAGACTCTTGATATAACGGCTGTCGTTGCCAACGACGCGAGCAAGAAAGGCGTGACCTGGAGCTTGAACCCTAGCACTGGTTCATTATCCAACCAGACTTCGATGTCCGTTATTTATCAAGCCCCCGACACGGTGACGAGCAATTTTACTGTGACGGTGACTGCGACGTCCGTTGCGAACTCCGCAGAAACTGCGCCTCTCGTCATTAGTGTGCTGGCGCCTGGCCAGCAGAATGTCCAGTCAGTTTCAGTCAATGGCGGACCTGTCACAGGCGAGAACTATATCAATGGCCCCTTCACGACGGTTTTAGTCTGTGAACCAGGGACTTCAATCTGTCAATCGATCGATGGGATTTTGGTGGACACTGGCTCTCCCGGACTTCGGATTTTCGGCTCGGCGCTCCAAATCTCTCTTCCGGCGATTACTCAAAGCGGCGGAACCGTCAACGATTGTATTACTTTCGGGGGCGGTCAATTCTTCTGGGGTGAGGTGGTTCAGGCTGACGTGTACCTTGCCGGCGAGAGCGCTCGAGGGATATCGATTCAAGTGGTGGCCGATCCCACGACCTTTTCAATTCCTACGTCATGCTCCAATGGCTCTCTTGATGGGGCCGATCATCCAGCATTCAATGGCATCATCGGCATCGATACAGAACCGACGGACTGCACTTTTTCAGGGGCTAACTCTTGCGACCCCAGTTCCGGCGCCAGTCCGCACCCTCCCTATTACGTCTGCTTTGATGGACAAGGGTGCGGTACCACACTAGTGCCGAAAGCCCAGCAGGTAGTGAATCCCATTACCGCTTTCGGGCAGGATAACAACGGGAGCATTTTGGAATTCCCTGCGGTCGGGACTGCCATGGCCAGCGTAAGCGGCACGCTCACATTCGGGATCAACACACAACTGAATAACAACGTTGGCACCGCGACGGTCTACGGCGTTAGCAATTCGTCTTTCACGACAGTGTTTGCAAATCAACAACTCACCAACAGCTTTCTGGACAGCGGCTCGAACCAGCTATTTTTTCCCAACTTTGCCGGCATTACACTGTGCTCGGACGGGTCCTCTTACTGTCCTGCAAGCCCCGTGCTTCTCTCGGCTCAGAATGAAGGGGCGAATAATGTCGGGACAGGGACAGTCAATTTTCAAGTAGACAATTTTGAGAACGACATCACCGACAATCCTGGGGACGCGGCGTTTGGAAACATCGCCGCCGGCGGCGATGAAGATACACCCTGTCAGAACAGCAAAGGATCATGCATGTTCGACTGGGGGCTGCCGTTTTTCTATGGACGTAAGGTGTTTACGAGCATCGATACCCAAACTGTAGCCGATCAGCCCACCACACCATGGTGGGCCTACTGAGATAGAGCGAAAATCGACTAACGGAGATTACCAATGGCAAAAAAGAAACAACAGAAGAAAGCCGCGAAGAAAGCTGCGCGAGCGCAGCCAGCAGCGAAGAAGAAAGCTGCGGCTAAGAGATCACTCGGCAAACAAATCAAAACCAGACCGGCAGCAAAGAAGGCCACACCGAAAAAGATCAGCACGCCGCCGGTGGCGCGTAGGGCTTTCCTGGCCGAGACTGCGCCGAGTGGCACCCCAATTGGGTTGGAGCGGGCCACACAGATAGTTAAAACATGCGCAATGGGGGCAGATTTGGGGTCAACCATTGGCGACTTGCCGGACCCCGGAGGCTTTGGCATCTGCATCGGAAATCAAACCTCGGGCTGCAACTGTCCCGACATTCCCTTGTCGAATGATACGAAGCTTCTGGATGTGGTAGCCGCAGTCGCGCAATGTACCTGCGATTAGGTTCAGTTGGATATGCTGACATGTCCCGCTAACTCGAAAGGACGCGTTATGCGCCACTTCTTTGTTTCGCTGCTCGTCGGAACAGTTTCGCTCTCGCTAGCTATCGCCGCACCTGCCCAGGGGACACCAAAAACAAAGAAGGTCTCTATCGTCGATGCGGCGCTTGGGGCGGGCGCAGATCATAATGAGCAGATCGAAATCGTACTGAGTAATGTTCCAAAAGACTTCAAACCTGAAACGGTGGAGTGGGATGTGTTCGTGGTGCACGACGATGGAACGGCGGTCCTCTTTCAAAGTTCCGGAGTTTCGTGGACCGTCAATGGTGCGTCGACCACTCAACCACCCGCGCCGGGTCACGAGCTCCTGACAAAAGAAGACACAGATGCATTCTCTCTGTACCTCCCGGCCGGCGCGCTTTCGAACCTTGGTTCGCTGGTGGTGTCGCTTAAGATCCCGCCTGGGACGAGCGCTGTCTTCGACGGCAAGGCATACCCATACACACCGCCGAAAAAAGCTTGCTCATTTTTACTCTGTCCGGCCGCCGACAAGGCGGGTTCCGCAATTTACGCAACAGGGCTCTACAGTCCGGCCTTTAATTCGCAGGCACAGTACACAATAGACGCCGAGGGCGTGCTTACCTTCCCGGTTTACCGCAGCAGATTGCGTTTGGGCGGGTCTTTCAACGTGGCTACTGATAACCGCCCGAGTGCAGACCCCGATAGCTACATCGTGTCCGGCCTATTAGATTGGTACATCAAGGCAAGCCCTTGGAAGAGAATCCAGTACGTACTACTACGGACGAACGTTGGGGAGTACGAATTTGACCGACAGACTACGACCAAGACGATTGTCTCCAGTCCGGTTCTAGATTTCCCTGTTCGGTTGCGACATAAAGGAGGGCTCAACACCTCTCTACTCCCCTACTTAGGAGTCGAGGTCGGCTCAAATTTTAGCAACGCAATCGCTTCGGGAGGCAGCGGACTTGTATTCCGGGGACTTATGGGATCCGGATTCAACGGCACGCTTAAAACGCCTTGGAAGTTCTTATCACAAATCGGGATCACAGCCAACTACAACGTGCGTCTGCCGTCTACAAATGAGGTTTTTACCAATCTGCATTACATCAGTGCAACAGGTAAAACGATAAGTCTACCTGTGTATTCAACTCAAGCGCGTCACCACTTAACGGACGAATTGGACATAACTCTACAGAAGCCGCTGGCACTTACAATCAAGCACGAGTATGGAGAACTCCCTCCAGGCTTCCGAAAAATTGACAACAAAATAAGCATTGGGCTAACCGTGATGCTTAGCCATAAGGGTTTCAGTGGCTTCGGCGACAGCGTGACCCGACAAAAGTGGTAGACAGACAAGGCGGTTGAAGAATGTTGCGGACTTAGCTGCACGGATTCCCGCGATCCAAGTTGCACCAATGGACCCGTTGTGTTGAGAAAAAAACGTCGTGCGGGCGGAGGGAGTCGAACCCTCACACAGGCCTTTTGAGCCCTGCGGATTTTCTTACCGACTACAGCTTTCGCCGACCGAAGCGGTTTGCGGTCTGGACTATCCCTTTACCGTCCCTCGGTGATCTTTGGCTTAGGTGCTGCCCGTCTAGTCTCTACATCTTCCCGGCTGGATTGCACCCGTTTTGGCTCGGGATTGCCACGCGAATGAGGTTTTCCCGTAGGGCGGGATTGCCGGAAAAACACCTCTGTTTCCAGTCGGCTGGCTCAGCCGGAGCGAGCGCTTTTGCGCAACGTCCGTTCAGCCGTCCTCGACCGTCTAACTGAAGCGCGTTCGTAAAGTCGTCTCCTGTAATGATTTCTGCCTCATCATCTCCCAGAGTGCAGCCGCACTCGTAGCAATGAGTTCTGATCGCCTCGGGTGATACTCGATGACTATTCCGGCCAGCCTAGGGGCGTCATTTCGCAGGACGTATACCGCAGCACCGCTGATGCCGTTGAGTTTCCCAATAGCGCCGTATTTCCGGCCGCTGCGGCGGAGGTTCTTATCGTTGAAGCCGATGCTGAACCTCGTAGGAGATGACCTGCGGATGGTGCCAAGGTAAGAGAGCGGACGTGGCCGCATCGTCGCTTGTGCTGGGTTTATGTCCCAAGACTTTTCCCGCGCCTGGAGGCCGACAAAAAGGCAAAGCTCGCCATCGCGCAGGTCCAGGGCAAGGTGTTGCGGGAGCCTAAGACAAGGACGGGGAGCAGCCGGCACCTCTATAAGAGCGAGGTCGAAAGGGTCGTCAACGATGTCAATCGGTCCGCGGATCTCGATCTGCTCGGGAAGATAGCAGTAGGGTGCCCCTTTAGGGGCACCCGTTTCTCCGAGGTGTGGCGCGATTACGTGGCCGGCTGTCACCAAATATTGCTTGGATCGGAACCCAATCAGCACGGCACTCCCGATTGGGGACGGCCGCTGCCGATAATCGGCCTCGACTATCGGCTTAAGATAGGGATAAATCTCCTTCGCCCAAAAGTCGCCGATTTCGTCGGGGTCCGTCGAAACGATTTCGTTCTTCACATCCTTAGCTTAAAACAAACGTCGCGAAAAAACCGGGGGCAGACGGAAAGTTCTCCAGTTTTTTCAAACGCATGCAAAGGATGCAAGGTTAATGAAAGTCCAGTTTCTCCTCCATTTTTTTCCCGGGTCAAGACAAGACTCGACAGAGCGGGGAGGGCAAACGCGCTGAGAATATTAGCGTAACCAGTCGAACTTCAGAGAGGACTACCGGTTCCGCTCGCGCGCGGCTTCCATACTGCTTGAAACTGGATGACTTGGAGCTATGTCTGGCTCTTATTGGAGGGAGCTGCAGCATAGCATTTCCTTACCAGGCCCCTTCCCCGACACTAAGAGGTTGGAGCTGCACGAAGTACAGCCGCCAGCGGCGGGCACGTGCAAGGGAGATTTGCCGCTAAAAACGCCCCAGCGGGGCAGCGGCAAATCAGAACAATCTCAGTGAGGAGAATCCGGACCGGACATTGGGACGATTACCTCCCCTGCGCCAGCCTCCGCCAGCGGCTCCGGCAAAAAGACGGCTTGGGGAGGTTCAGGTCAGCGCGGCTTGTTGCGCTGACCTCTTTTGGACTGATCGCGGGTCGCTGCCGCTTTTGAAGCCTTGGCCTTAGTGTCGTCCGGTTCCGGTTGCGGCAGTTCCCATCCCGCCATGCCCTGCAACACGCGGTCGGCGTGCTTGATGGTGTTCACGTGTCCGTAGTGGCTTTCAATCATGTGGACGGAAGTTCCCATCTGCTCGGCGAGGAAATACACGTCCACTCCTTCCTGCAATCGGAGCGTGGCATAGGTATGCCGGAAGCAGTACGTCGAACGAGGAACGCCCTGCGTGCCTTCGCGCAAATTCGCCTCGTTCAGAAGGTCGGCAATCAGCGAGCTGTAAAGGGTTTTTGCAGGCTTGCCCGAGACGTTGGTAAATACTCTGTCGTTCGGTTCCGTGGCTTTGGAAATAACGCGGATGCGCTCCAGATAATCTCCGACGCTCCTAGGAGCCACCAGCTTGCGCGACTTGCTCTTGCCTTGCACGAACAGCACAACGATCTCACGCCCATCACGGTCTTTCGCGGGCATGATGTCGCGCCAGCGCAGATTCTTCATCTCCACTGGCCTCATGCCTGTATTACACGCAATCAGGATCATGTTGTAGGTGATGGTGCGATACCAGACGCTGGAAGGTTTCTCAGCCTCAGCAATCCACTTCCTTCCGACCGTGTGGAGTTTGCGGTATTCCTCCAGCGTGAACTCGTCGCGCCGCATGGACTTGAGCTTCGGACGCTCGTCAAAACGCTGGCTGGCGGGAACGTAGCGTTTCTTGATAGCGTAACTCATCACCGCACCGAAAATGGACATCTCAAAGCGGATGGTGGAATCACTGATATAAGGGACTACCCGTCCTTCGGAAGGTTTGACGTCAATCGGTCTCAAAACCCTGATGCCGAGGGT
The DNA here is from genome assembly GCA_013289765.1 of Acidobacteriota bacterium. Taxonomy (GTDB): domain Bacteria; phylum Acidobacteriota; class Terriglobia; order Terriglobales; family Acidobacteriaceae; genus Sulfotelmatobacter. Next base: position 6,043 of record JABCZI010000006.1, on the reverse strand, counting down.
CTGCTGAACCTTGGTGCGGCGCTCGGCTTCCTTATCGGCGAAGGCTTGCGCCATGTCGTCGCTGACTTCCCGAACGCCGTTGCGCTTGTGACGACCCTCGCCGTTCTCTCGCCGCCATGCCGGGTAGCCGCCCCAAAGCTCGTCACCGACAAGGTGGATCTGCGTTGATCCTACATATCTGTCTAGAGCGCCTTCGATGACGGCGCGGACCTTCTTGGGCCGCGCGGCGCTGATTTCTCCGCGCTTCGCCCGCGCCTCCTGGGTCAGCAGATACTCTCTCCCCACCTCGCGGAAGGGATGGTTGAACACAGGAACGTCATGTTTTAAGCGGAATCGGATGTCCGCGTCTTGATCGAAGGCGCGTTCCCGCGCCACATCGATGTCGGTTGTCTTGAGCGAAACCGTCTTGTAACGGTCGGCCTTGGGCATCTTCATGCGGCAGTACCACATCCGATGCTCCACGTCGCCGCGCCGGAAGAGAATCAGGCCCGGCTTGATTTCCGATTTGTCGGTGACGAATGCCATATTCGCCTCCATCGTTTGACTCGGCCTGTGCAGATTCCGTGCAGATCTTTCTGGCAAGTCATTGACTCTACGTATCTGTGCAGGACTCGTACAGATAATATCAAAGGTTTATATCTATTATTTTCATAATTTTATGATATATCTGTCATCCTGAGCGAAGTACGATTTCCCGAAGGGCAATCATACGTAGTCGAAGGACCCCTTACCTGCCCGTGCAATCATGACCCTGGCAAGGCGTTTCAATGAATGCCGTGTCGTCTCGGTTTGTAGTCGACAAACGAAGATATTCCCCCCCCCAAAAAAACAAAAGCACCAAGACACGGTTTTCTCCGGTGCCTTGGTGGTAGGTTTTGCTTGCCTTTAGTGCGAAACTGCCGCAAACAACTCCGAGTGCATCAGCGACTGAAACTGCTGATCGTTCGACTTGAAGTGGAACTGCACATTCGAGCCGTCCGAGTCCACGCTGGTATTATCCATCGCCACTTTTTCCGCGGCGCTTGCGCTCATCTTCTTATACAGAAGCCCCGCCTTCACCAGCGATGACAGCGTAGCGGCACTCACCGAATCGGAAGAAACTACAGTAAGGTCGAAGTTCACGCCACTGGTAAAGTTCATGGTATAACGCGATCCCAGCAGGCGCTTCTTGATGGTATCGTAGTCGGCAATCTTAGCGGCGTCGCCCAGGGCCGCACGCATTACGTTTTGCGTTCCCAGTTGATCCAGAATGCTCCACACTGGAGAGGAATCCACCTCCGACATCATGTCCGCCATCGTCGCGTTCGTATCTACGTTCAGGATCTCTCCGTCGCGCGTGTCCAGCGCGAACTTTACCGCGGTTAGGTCGCCAAACAGCAGCGTGCTCTCGTCCAGAAAACTCATCACCATGCCGCCGTCCATGTCATAAAGATTCGACGTGCGATACTTCCGCGGCTTGATCTTCTGCGCCGTCATCTTCTTCAGCACCGCCTTCATCGAAAACGAACCTGCCGCCACACCGACCGCTTTCACTCCCTGTTTGGGCGTCCGAAAAGACGCGAACGATAACGAATCCACATCCTTGTCAGGATCAATCCCAATGCTCTTCAACGCACTCTCAAACTGTTTCAGGTTTTCCGGCAGCACCTGCTCCTTCAACTTCATCGCTGTAGAAGAATCTTTCAACGCCCGGTAATCCACCGAAATCAATTGCTGCAGGTCCGCCGGAACCACCGCGCGCGCCGACGAATTGAGCGGCATGGCATTGGCGCTCACGCACAGCGCCCCAAGGATTACGCATCCCGCGACAGACACTAGACAAGCCTTAACGGTTTTCATAACAAAGTGGGTCCTCATAGATCGTTTCGCAGCGGTTCTCTTGGTCCAGATTCTTGAACCAGGTTCTCTTCAACACAACAATGAACGTAAAGGTGCCGGTGTCTTGCAAGCTTAGATGCAGAGCCGAGCCTTCCCGTTAACCGCAGTGTTCATATTCTAAGCCTCATGCCTTGTCTCACGCCAATTCCGAACGTGCTAGCCCTGTGACCAATTCGGAACCGCCTGCCGCCGTTCATTAGTAATTTTAACCTTCCAGCTAACCCAATTCGTGTAAGATGCTTCCAATACTCTGTACGCTACCGCACCCACCATCCTTCACGTCTTGGGCGCTTAAGAAATCAGGGAATATTGAAGATCCTACTGTACAACCCCGACAATGGGGTTACGCGCAATTTCATGCCTCACCTTTGGATGTTCCTTCTTCAATCCCTAACCCCTTCCGAACATGAAGTCGTACTGATCGATGGCAACGCTCAACCGATGGATGAAGCCGGCATCGCCCGCTACGTCCTCGAAAACAAAATTGATCTGGTCGGCATCGGCGCCATGACCCGCATGATTGCCAAAGCTTATCGCATGGCGGACGCTGTCCGTGCCGTCGGGGTGCCCGTAGTTATGGGCGGCCCGCATGTCACGGAGATGGCCGATGAAGCTCTGGGCCGCGATGGCGGTTCGCGCCATTGTGACGCCGTCGCTCTCGGCGAGGCCGATGATACCTGGCCACACATTGTCGATGACGCCGCTCGCGGACAACTACAAGAGGTTTATTCTCCGGTCGATGCCACTGGAAAAGAACTAAAGCCTTCGCTCAAGCAATATCCCATCATCCCTTGGGACACCATCGATCTTCATCAATTTAATCTGGTTCCCGCCTGGGCCAAGAAATGGCTGCAAAAGCACGGCACCGGTTGGGGAACATTCCGCATCATTCCCGTCGAATCCGGACGCGGCTGTCCTTACGGATGCGAATTCTGCACTGTCACCGGATTCTTCGGCGATTCCATCCGCTTTCGCACCAATGAAAGCGTGGTCAACGAGCTTCTACTGCTAAAGGCGCGTGCCACCAAAGAGAAAGGTCAAATCGCCGTCTTCTTCATCGACGACAATTTCGCCATCAACATCAAGCGCACAAAATCTCTACTCCGCGACATCATCGCCGCCGGAGCCCAGGTCAATTGGGTGGCCCAGATCAGCGCGAATCTCCTGCGCGATCAGGAACTCGTCGACCTCATCGCCGCTTCCGGCGGTAAATGGGTTTTCATCGGAATGGAATCGATCGACCCAGCAAATCTGAAAGACGTCAACAAAGGCTTCAACAAACCCGAGGAATACGCTGCAGTTCTGCAACGCCTGGCCCAGCGCAATGTCTACGCCATCACATCCTTTATCTTTGGCATGGATAACGACACCGTCGGCTCGGCCGAACGTACCCTCGAGCAGATCCGGACCTGGCCGCCGGGTCTGCCCATTTTTGGCTTGCTCACTCCGCTCCCCGGCACTCCGCTTCTGAAGCGTCTCGCGGCCGCCGGCCGGCTAACTCGCCCCAAGCATTGGCAGGAATTCATTCCCTTCGCCATGGCGCACACTCCACTCAAGATGAGCATCGAAGAAGCCCACGCGGAAGTGAAATATGGCTGGTCCGAGGCCTACGGTCCAGAAGCCATCGCCCAGGCCGTCGATTCGCTCGACGACCAACCGCTCGGCTATCGCGTCAACATCTTCATCGCCCGCATGTGCTTCCGCGGAATCTACTTCCCCATGCTCGGCCGCTTCGCCTGGTGGAAAGTAATCTCAGAAAATCGCCGGACAATCTTCAAGCTGGCCAAACAGGGAGTCGAAGCCTGGTGGGACTCTCGCAACAGAGTGCACCCAGCCACAGCCACCATCGCGGGAGATTAGAAGCGAAGAAGCGGTTTCACTTCGTTTTTTCAATCGGCGGAGTCTTGGTTGGCGCAGATGTGCCGTCTTTTTCCTCGTCGGAAAACTCTTTGAGAATTCCGACGGCCTTCACGGCTCGAACCACAGTCTCGGCTGTAACCTTCACACTCTCTTTGCTAGGAAGTTGGTCACCATTACGCGCGGGCGGGCCGGAAGCTTGCGAGGCATCAATCGCCAAGTAAGTTTCCCCGAGAAGTCCTGCAGTCGCTGTCGATGCCACACTGTCTTGGGCTATCTTCAATTCGTAAGGTGTCTGGATCTCCATCTCGACACCGCCTGGGCACGCTTTGTTGTCCGGTTGAGCTTTGACCTCTCGCACCGTCCCGATATCCACACCGGCCAAGCGTACCTTTGCATCGGGACGGAGGCCACTTACGTCCTGAAAACACGTTCTCAACCTGAGGGAAGGAGCTCTCGACAATCTCAAAAATGAGAAAACACCGAGCACCGATAGGCCGACGGAGACGATCAAGATTGTCATCCATCGGCCATTCCGCGGTACGGCCGTCTGGCGCGTTTCTTGTGGGAGTTCCTCAGACATCCTGACCTCCAACGGATAGATTATAGCCTTACCTCACTGCCTCAACTCTTCTCCTTACTTCTGCCTTAAACACCTCATCTTTCAACGACCCCAAATTAATCTCCACATTCGCCAGCCCGCCCGTAACCGCTGCCTGCGACAACGCCACCGCCGTCGTCAAATCCGACTTCATATTCGGATTGCTGATCGCGAACAAGCTCTCCGTAATGCGACCAACTTCACGCGCCTTCTCCGTCACGCTAAGAGGAACCTCGGTCGCCACTTTCAGCGCCGCATCAATTAGCGCGTCCGCGCCGCCCGGATCGCCCTTCGCCAGCTTGTACGCTTTCATAACCGCGTCATATGACTCCGCGTCCGCATCCACCGCCGCCTTCAACGCTTCGCGCAAAGTATCCAGCCGCGCGATCGCCGCGCTCAACTGCGATTCGTATTGCAAATACGCTTTCTTCCCGCGCGACATCGACGCCACCATCCCCGCGAGGCCCGCAGCCATCGCCCCGGCCGCTGCCGCCGCGCTGCCGCCGCCGGGCGTCGCCGTCGGCGCAGCCAGTTGCTCGATGAAGGGCTCCACGCCCGCCCGCAATCCGCCCACCGCCATCTTTCCACTCATCACAGCCGTCAGCCGATTTTCAAGAATCAACGACGAATCAAAATTCTCCACCTGCAAAAACCACTCTGCCGCCTGCTCCAGCGCCTTCTTCGGAATCAGCCCGACAATCTCGCTCGATACCGGCATCACTCCATACCGCGATGCCTCGCGCTTCACCGCTTCAAACACACGATGCACCGGAGTCTGCTCAAAATCCGTCAGATTCATCGAAACCTGCGCCAGCCCTCGCACCAGAAATCCCGCACCCTTGACGAACCGCATTCCGCCACTCGAAAACCGCACAGCCTTCGCAATCTTCTTCGCAATCTCCACATCGGGCGTATTCAAAAACACGTTGTAAGCAATCAGAAACTTGCGCGCGCCCACCACCGTCGCGCCCGCCGTCGGATGCACTCTCGCTTCGCCGAAATCCGGCTTCCGCGCCGCATTCGTCGCAATCTCCGCCCGGATCCCTTCAAACTGCCCGCGCCGGATGTTCTCCAGATTCTGCCGCTCCGGCGTCGCCGCCGCCGCCTCGTACAAATAAACCGGAATCTGATACCGCTTCCAAATCTCCTCGCCTACATGCTTCGCCATGGCCACGCAATCTTCAATGGTCACGCCATCGATGGGAATGAACGGCACCACATCCGCCGCGCCCATCCGCGGATGCGCTCCCTTATGCGCATTCAGATCGATCAGCTCCGCGGCCTTCCCCACCCCGCGAATCGCCGCCTCCTGAATCGCCTCCCGCTCACCCACGAGCGTAATTACGCTGCGGTTGTGGTCCGCGTCCATCTCGCGATCCAGCAGATACACTCCATCCATCCGCATCGCCGCAACAATGGCGTCAACCTTCTTAGGGTCACACCCCTCCGAAAAATTCGGCACACACTCCACTAGCGTAGACATAGGTGAGAAGAATAGCCGGGCTAGAGTGACCGAAGCAAGGCTCTCAGCCGAATCGGTAGTGTCGCAACAGTCACTATTAGGACGCGGCAATTCTCAATGAGCGCTATGGCCTTCCATGAGAAGGCCGGTCGGAGTCAAGTCGATTCTTCATTGGCTTCATTGAACAAGGTTTTGTTCTCCCGCCGAGTGGCCGCTGTCGCCATGCTTCCATCCGCACTCTCGAG
>JABCZI010000005.1 GCA_013289765.1 Acidobacteriota bacterium | reverse complement strand
CTTTGCCCATTGCACAGCGCCTTGATTTGGTCGAGTGATACTTTCGCTATCGAGCTTGATTAGCGTTGCTATCTGATCTCTGCTCAAACCCAGTTCTTGCTGGCCAACAACCGCTGTCCAGTAGGCACGTCCATCGATATCACCCCGGTCGTAGGGCGGCCGCAGCTTCCAGTAAAGTTCTGAAAATCGCTCATGGGGAATGCCGCATACCAGCGCCATACTTTTCATATCCTCCAGCGTTTGCTCGAGGCAAAGTACGTTTCCGTAATCGAAGACGACTGCCCGAACCGAACGCTTTTGCGAAAGACCTTGTATGGCGCTAAGTTTGGCAGTATCCTGCATAAATCGTACAATACACGTATATACGTGCATAACCAAGTGTATTCGTGCACATGGACGGAATGAAACCAGAAGCGGAAGCAGGCCAAATCGCCCTAAAGGAAGAGCGCCACCAGTACATCCTGGAGCTGCTTGGTAGTGAGGGCCGAGTCCTCGCCGCGGACCTTAGCACTCGATACAAGGTCTCTGAAGACACGATTCGTCGAGATCTGCGCGAATTGGCGAGTTCCGGAAAGATCCAACGGGTACACGGCGGCGCCCTGCCTCGCCGTGCCGAGGCCGTTCCTTTTGTATCTCGCCAACAAATCGACATGGAGAGCAAGATCGGAATTGCTCGAGCGGCGGCTGACATGATCCGCGACGGTCAGGTGGTGCTGATTGATGGAGGTACCACTAATCTAAGAATTGCTTCCTATCTTTCAAGAGAGCGTTTGGCGACGATCGTTACCAACAGCCCACCGCTTGCGCTGGCGTTGGCGGATCATCCGAGGTTGAGCGTGCTGATGCTCGGAGGAAATTTTGTTAAAGAGGAGCGGGTCACGACAGGCATCGAGACCATTCGTCGAGTCGAATCCATTCGCGCTGATCTATGTTTTCTCGGAATGTGCAGTTTGCACCCGGAGGTCGGAATAACCGTTGGCGACCAAGAAGAAGCATACGTGAAGCAAGCGATGATAGGGGCCTCAACGGAAGTGGTTGGCCTGATTTCACTTGGGAAAATGGGGACATCTCTGCCTTACCTGGTCGGTCCCGCTTCCCGACTGACGCGTTTGATCACCGACGCGTCAGACGAAGATGTCCTGAATCCCTACCGCTCCCAAGGCATAGAAGTCACAAGTACGTAAACCGAAGCGGCTCGACACTTCTATTAAGTAGGCCGTGTCGACATATGACGGACCGGGACAAGGGTCTATGCTGCGCGCTCAAAAGGCTCCAAGCACTCGATTGCATTCCGTCTTCACTCGAGGAAATTTGTCATGTATGAATTCCGCTACGCAAAGGAACACGCAATAGCACGAGCCTTTCAGAAGGCCTTACGGCTGATCGAGAAGTGCTTACTGTTGGGACTGATGGTCGCGGTCTCGCTTAAAGCACAACAGAGTACTCCGTCGGCGCAGGCCTGGGCTGGCGTCGTACGCACGGCTGCCGACGAACCTGTGGCCGGAGCGAAAGTAACGGTATTCACACCCGGCGCCAAAAAGAATCTAACCGCAGTGACGGGAAGCGACGGAAGGTTCGCGATTGTGGACCTTCGACCGGGGCCACATACCGTGAGCGTGCAACTTCCCGGGCGGGGTCCGACAGCGTTAACTGGAGTGAATATTACCGGCATAGCAGTTGTGCTGTCGGTGTCCGATCAAAACGTGCTGTCGATTGCAGCCAATCCGCAAATTTCCGCGGGAGTCTCGAATGGGAACCCGAGCACAACTTCGAACGCAGCCAGCGGAACAAGCGGGGAGAAACTCTCCAGCCAAAAAGTAAATGAGTTGCCGTTGAATGGACGCGACTTCAGCACGCTGTTGTTGTTAGCCGCGGGCACTATGACCGACGTGAATGGGCAGACGAATTTCACCCAGCAGTTTGCCATCAACGGACAGCGCGGCGTTGAGGCCGTGTTCGCCATGGACGGTGCGGATGTGAGCGATCCGGAGATGGGCGGAAGTACATTCACGAATTTCAACGTGGATGCGATTCAGGAATTACAGTCAACCTCGGGCTGGATGCCGGCCGAAGTCGGGCGCGGTGCGGCGGGCTTTACCAATATCGTGACACGATCCGGGAAAAACGGTTTTCACGGGTCATTCTTCGAGTTCTTAAGGAACTCCGCTCTCGATGCGCGGAATTATTTCGATCACCCATCGATTGCGGAGCCGGGCAGAATTCCTCCATTCCGTAGAAATGAGTTCGGATTCACCAACGGCGGCCCGGTCGTGTTGCCGCATCTGTACGACGGCCGCGACCGCACATTCTATTTTGTGCAGTATCAGGGCTTCAGGCAGGTCCTGGGAACGACCCAGGTTTTGGCCGTACCAACCGCAGCCGAGCGAACGGGCCAGGACATCGTAAAGTACTCGGATGGCAGTACGGACACGCTGCAGGTACCGGTGAATCCGGCAATTGCTGCGGTGCTGGCCCGCTATCCACTCCCCAACAACCCAACCGGCGCGTATGGTGCGCGAACCTATGCTGCGCCTTCAAACGTGAAGACGGACACAGATCAATTTTCTATCCGCATCGATCAGAAAGTTGGCACAAAAGGACAATTGTTTGGTCGATTCAATTACGACAACCTGACGGGACCGACAACAAATCCGGATCAAACGCTGCTCGATCCGAGCTTCGGCGTGCAATATGTAGACCGGCAGCGCAACGGGGTCATCACCTACACACGCACCGCGTCACCGCGCTTTCTCTGGTCGACATCGTTGAGTTTTACGCGGACGACGCCTTCGTTTGTGACCCCGAACCACACCGATCCGGCTTTGAAGTTCAATGATGGACTCTATGAGGCGTTCAATGGCGCGGCGGGTTCGGTGATGTCGGCGTTCGGGAATTTATTCCAGGGGCAAGTGAATTTTAGCTGGACAAATGCGCGACACGCCGTGAAGTGGGGTGCGGAGGCGCGACTGAATCGCGATACAACCTACTTCGGAATCAGTCCCAATGGCGAGTACGATTTCGGCGGTGGAACAGTTTATTCGCCAGTTTTCATTCCTTCCGCCAGTGGACAGCATAACGTTCAGCCGGGTCAGCCTCTGCCCGACACTTTGAGCAGTCTGTTGCTGGGGTATCCCTACGCATACACGGTCGCGGTGGCGCCGCCCTACGCATCGGATGGCGCGCACATTGGGCCGGCGGCGATCAACCGCAATGATGTGAACGCCTACGTCGAGGACACATGGAAAATCAATCCGCACTGGACGCTCGATTATGGCCTGCGATACGAACTCTACACGCCGATTACCGAGCGAGCCCGGCGGACATCGAGCTTTCTGAATTCGTTCCCACCCGCGGGCGTTGGGCAGGAATACTTGATCAATCCGCGGCCTACTTATCAAACCAATTGGAACGCCTGGGGACCCCGTGTGCAAGTGGACTGGAACGCGCCCCGCGCAGTGCATGTGCACATGGGCGGGGCAATCACGGTGATTCCTCCGAACATCTGGCAAGACAATCTTCTGACAGGGTCAACGCCCTACGTTGTTTATCCCCGTGTCAATGCGGCGCAAAACGGGGAGATTTCGTACGGGTTCCAAATCACCCCGAACGAATTGCCGCAGGTTTATAACACCGCTGGCGTGAACGTGCTGGCCAGCGGCGATCCGAAAAAAGTCCCGGCGAACACGGTGATGGACGTAAATCGTTACCAGCAGGATTTGGCGGCGCTGACGCCGAGTCATCAACTTTCGCTGCTGAGTCTTGCCGGGATCGACCGGCGCTTCGGCAACGGCTACCTGCAAACTTGGTCGCTGGGGTTGGAACGGGCTTTCGGTGGCCTCACAGCGGATGTTGGGTATGTCGGAACATCGGCGTATCGACTTCCCAGAATGTCATATCCGAACGCGTATCCCGGAGCGAATTCGCAATTTGCGCGGTTTACAAACTTCGACGGTAGCGGAGCGGTGACGGGAGGTTTCGGATTCGAGTCTGTGCTGACCGGGACGTCGCACTCGTCGTACAACGCGCTCCAGACTTCATTGTCGGGAAATGTTGGGCACGGCGGCCCGTCATTGCAAGCTGGCTACACCTGGGGCAAATCGCTGGATGATGTCAGCGGCATTATCGGAGGAACAGGATCCACCGGCGCCGTGACATTGTTCAGCCCACAAGACCCTTTCGATACACAAGGCGAGAGGGGGCCGTCAAGCTTTGACGTGACCCACGCCTTCACGTTGAGCGCAGCCCAGGATTTGCATTTCGAGCATTTGGGACTTCAGTCGGATCGAACCCAGTTGTTGACGAAGGGCTGGGAGTTTCTGAGCATCTCGACGATCACCAGTGGTTCTCCGTTTACGGTGTACTCGGGGATCCAGCAGACGGGGGCGGGGACGATCGGGGCGGACCGGCCGGATCAGATCGGAACGCCGGATCTCTCGAGCGCCGGCAGTTCAATGCGACCGCGCGACGACTATTTTGGGCGGGGTGCGCACAACGCAAGTTTCTTTTCCATTCCCACCGGGATCGCAGGCGGGACTGGACCAAACTCCGGGAGCTTTGGAACGCTCGGCCGTAATACATTTCGCGGACCGGCATATTACGATTTCGATTTTGCGCTCATCAAGACGACTCCAATTGGCCACAGCGAAAGCGGTTCGGAGATAGCTGACCTGCAATTCCGCGGAGAGTTATTTAACCTGTTTAACATCGTCAACATGGGGTTACCCGCGAACATCATCGCGGGCACAGGGTTTGGCATGATCAGCAAGACCGCTGGAACTTCGCGGCAAATTCAGTTTTCGCTAAAGCTCATCTATTGAGGCGCGTCCTGCAGACAGAAACATGCGTTTCAAGAAGATTCTGCATTCGCCAACGTCGACGAATCACACCTTCAACGTACGATCTCCTCTTTTGCTCCGGTCTAGGTATGCAAGAACCAAACCTGTCTGAATCGCCATCGTCAGCTCTTCGCGTGAGAAAGCTGGAATCCATGATCCATCTTTACCGCGCGGGGCGCTGACTCTGGTGATGATCACTAGATCGTCGGGGATACGGGGCAGCGCCTTTCGTATGATCTGGTTCGGTGGTTCACGCCACTCGCGACGGCGTCTCGCAACGTGAAGCTTCTGGCGACATCCATTTCTCCAATCATTCCTTTCGTCCTGGAACTGTTCACTATTCTAACGAGGAAAGCTAGAAAGACTCTCCCACCAGCTCTTCACTTTTCTTCCAGAGCGCCTCTGCGTTTTTCGGATCGAGCGCATAACCACGTACGCCTTCGCTGACGGCGGTGATGGTCGCGTCGTCCGGTACCATCTTGCCAACGTGACAGTTCTCGCAATATCGCCCACCGATTTCGTCAGCGGAAGCCACCACGCCGGCCCATACCGAAGTAGCGGCTCCTTGCGGAATAGTCTTCAATTGGAAAGGGGCCTTGCCCTCCGCTGCGAGTTGCTGATTTATCTGCTCGACGATCTTTTCTAAACGGCCGGGGTCCACGTACCGGCTCAGCTCAGTCTGAATCCCTCCTGGATGCACAGCCGCAGCGCGTATGCCACGACTCCGATGTCTCCGGTCGAACTCCACCGCAAAGAGGATGTTCGCCGTCTTCGATCGGCCATAGGCGACGAAGGGCTCATAAGGTGTGTGCTCAAAGTTGGGATCCTCGAGGTCGACGTTGGAATAGCGGTGCCCCGAAGAAGACAAGTTGATGAGCCGCCCACCTGCGCGAATGAGAGGCGCAATGCGATTGACCAGGACAAAGTGGCCTAAATGATTGGTGCCGAACTGCGTTTCAAAGCCGTCGACTGTGTGGCCGAGCGGTGTGGCCATCACTCCGGCATTGGCGATGACCACATCCAACGGTTCCCCTTTCGTCAGCAGCGCGTCGGCGCAGGCACGCACGCTTTTCAGGTTGGCAAGATCGAGTTCAACCAGTTCGAAGCTTCCGCCATTGGCTGCCGCGTCCTTTCGCACTTGTTCGGTTGCAGCGTTGGCCTTGTTCAAGTCCCGCGCCGCGCCCACAACCTGAGCGCCGTGGGCGGACAGGGAGCGCGCGGTTTCCACGCCGAGGCCGGCCGAAACACCGGTTACGAGAATTCGCTTGCCCTTCAGATTAACGCCGGACAAAACATCATCTGTGGTCGAAGTTGCCCCAAATGGAAGTGCCTCAAGTATGTTGGTCATTTTCTGCCTCCTGGTACTAACACTCGATGTCACAGTTCATGGATCCGGTTACGCGCTAGCCGTGCAAAGCGACGGCATCCGCAGTGTGTTCGAAATAGTGCTCCGCGTTTAGATCGGCAATGAGCCCAGGCTGAACCGGTCGCCATCCCAGCCGTTCCCTCGTCAGAGCGCTGGAAGCCGGGCCGTCGATACCAAAGAAAGGAGCGATCCAGCCAAAATGATCGGCCGCTTCCTCGCGAGACTTGCTGACGACCGGTACGTTCAAATGCCGACCGATGGCCTCAGCAATCTCTCGAGTCGGTACGCCCTCATCGGCCACGCCGTGATACCGTGCTCCGACGGAACCTTTCTCAACGACGAGCCTGTATAGATGAGCAGCATCGAGCCGATGCACCGCCGGCCAGCGGTTGAGCCCGTCCCCGAGATACGCGGAGACGCCCTTTTCTCGTGCAATGCCGATCAAGCGTGGCACAAAGCCGTGATCACCGTTGCCGTGGACCGATGGGGCAAGCCGCAGCACCGATGTGCGGACTCCGCGTGCCGACAGGGCAAGCACCGCCTCCTCCGACTTGCGTGGGAAGCTTGGATTAGGTGCATCCTCTTCGGTTGCGAGCGAACCTTGGCGTTGCGCGAGCAAGGTCCCGGAAGTAACGATTAACGGGCGATCAGAGCCCGCGAGCGCGGCTCCGAGCGTCTCAATGGCGCGTCTATCTGTCTCGGCGGCAGGACCGTAGTTTGAGAAATCGTGAATAAAAGCGGTGTGGATCACTCCGTCGGCGGCCGCTGCGCCGCTGCGAAGGCTTTGGAGATCGTCAAGAGAACCGCGATGTACTTCCACACCTACGGCGGCAAGCGATTTGGCTGCCGCATCTGAGCGCGCGAGGCCGCGCACCTGATGACCAGCGTCGATCAGTTCCCGGACGACTGCGGAACCGATGAAGCCTGTAGCTCCAGTGACAAAAACACGCATATTCTTTTCCTCCTAAGCATTTGTAAATTCGGTCGATTGGGACGAAGCGTTTAGTCGACTTGCGATCCGACTAGAAGTCTTCGCAGTGATCAATCGCCATTCGCGGGGTGAAGCGGGCAGATTGTCGACGTCGATCAACTCCTGCAACCAGTCTTCTGCTGAGAGCTCCGCCTGTTCTGACCCGAACAACTGGCTAATGGCGGTGAAGTACGCTGACAACTCCCGCTCCGCCAGCGTCATGAAGTCGGTGCAACGAAGGTTGAAGTGTTTTGACGGTTTGGAACGAGCGAGTGGATTCATATTCCTCACCTCTAGACGCCGGAAGAAGCCGGGAGCCGCTATTGACAGGCCGCCGCGTTCCGGCTAAAACGGAGAGTATCTCCGAATCAATAGATAAGATAACCGGAGACTATCTCCGGTTGCAACTTTTTTTTGATATGCCGACGACAACTCAGAAAATTGTCCTGCGAAAGCCGCGCACTGACGCGCAGCGCAACCGCGAGAGCATTCTGGAAGCGGCGAAGGAGGCGTTTACCCGGTCGGGCGCGAACGCCAGCCTCGATGACATCGCCAAAGAGGCAGGTGTTGGAGCGGGAACTCTGTATCGCCACTTTCCCACGCGCGATGCACTGGTCGAGGCGGTCTATCGGACTGAGGTGCAGAAGTTAGCCGCAGCAGAACGAAAGTTTAGCGAGGCTATGCTACCGATTGAAGCACTGCGCGCCTGGATGCTGTTGTTCGTGGACTACATCGCGACCAAGCAGATCATCGCCCCTGCACTGAATTCGCTCGTCGGAGGGCCTTCGAAGCTATATGAAGGTTCACGCAGTCAGATCCAGGGTGCGATTGATGCGCTGGTGAAGCGCGCGATTAAGAACGGCAACATCCGGAGAGATCTCGAGCCCTTCGATCTGCTTCGGGCACTGATCGGCGTCTCCCACGTGGCGTCCGGTCCAGACTGGCAGCAAAGCGCCAGGAGACTCGTAGACATCCTCATCACGGGTTCGCGGCCAATCAAATAGACGCGAGACCCCGGTGCGCCGACAGTCGAAGCCGTCCAGAGAAGGCATCGCGACCCGGACACTGGTCTCCAAGATCGCAGCGGTTGGCGTTGCACACTCGACTCCACCAGGTCAGGGCCTCATTGCATTACCGTCCCGCTGCCTTCTGGCCGCGAAGGACCATGCAAGTGGAAGCCGCCTTCGCGACCAATTGGTTCTTGTCGTCGGTTACGGTGCACTCTACGTAGCCGATCGTGCCGCCTCGCCGCACGACCATTCCCTCCGCTCTCAGTTGTGCTTGCCAGACCGGGCGGAAGAAGTTGATTTTCAGTTCAACCGTAGTGAAGGATTCCTCCGGAGCGAGAGTACTTGCAAACGCCAAGCCCATCGCGGCATCAGCGATGTCGCATAGAATCCCGCCATGCAGCGTTCCCATGGGATTTGCATGCTGTGGTCCGGCCGCCAAGACGACCGTCGCCCGTCCGTCCGCAATGTCTTTCGCCTCAAATCCAATCAGACGCGCGATTGGCACGTCGTTCGCTTTTGCCCGTTCCCTGAAGTCCGCTTGCGAGGAAATTTCTTCAGCACTCATGACTTGTCAGCTCCGGCCTTCGATTTCCGCACACGAACGTTGGTTTCGAGGTATTCCTCCAGATGACGGACGGCAAGGTCACGAGGCTCGTCCTTCTTCTGCAGACGGCTCACCATTATGCTGCCTTCAAGGGTACTTGCAATTAAGGTTGCCAGGTTCGCCGAATCGACATCGGCACGCACCTCGCCTCGTCGTTGCCCCTCCTCGGCAATTGATCGCAGACGATCAAGCAAGGAACTGAGAGCCTGGCGGGCTTTGGCTCGCAACTTGGGATTGCCATCGTCGGAATCGGTGGCCGTGTTCAGCAGCGGGCAGCCTCCCGGCACCAGCCCGGTGCGCCGGTCGCGAAAGTTCCGCACGATTTGTTTCAGACGATCGACGGTATTCGGGATCTTCTCTGTTCCTTCGAAGCGCGCATGCATTGCAATTTTCCAGGCGTGGTCGAAGGCATCTCCGGCAAGTTCTTCTTTGCTCTCAAAGTGCCTGTAAATCCCGCCTTTTTCCAGACCAGTGGCGCGCATGAGATCGGAAAGCGCAGCGCCGTCGTATCCTTTTTGATTGAAGATTGGCGCTGCCTTACGAATGATCTCTTGCCGAGTCTGCTCGCCTTTGCGCACGTCCCTCTCCTAGTAATACCGATTCAGCGTAGTACCAATTTAGCGATCATATGGTAGCTGATCGGACAACGCCAATAATTGGATGAGACCGACCGGTCCCAGGTCGCATTTGATGTTCAGTCGGTCGCATAAATTATGAAGTGGGGCTGCCATGCATGCCAAGCATCGTTACCACGCTTAACAAAGTATGCTTCAACCGCGCTACCACAAGTTAGCCTCGCCATCTAAAAAAGAGGCCTGAGCGGCATAAAATATCTTTGCGACCGCTCGGTCTCTTCCTGCATCGAACATGAACTGGAACCGAACGAGTGACGATGGGAATCGTTGTTCAGGTCTCGGAGAATTTCGAAGGCGCGAGAGGGATGCGGGGTTACGTCGAATCTTTCGATGAACGCCGTTGCCAAGCAAAGGTGAGTCCATGTGGATAGTCAGATTAGCTCTTAACCGGCCATATACTTTCGTTGTTCTTGCGATCCTCATTCTCTTGCTGAGTCCCGCGGTCATTCTTCGGACTCCCACCGACATCTTTCCGAACATCGACATCCCGGTCATTTCTGTCGCCTGGACTTACACCGGACTAAATCCTGAGGACTTGGAAACGCGGCTGACCACTCCTTTCGAGAAGGGTCTCACAACGCTCGTAGACAACATCGAGCACATCGAGTCGACGACGTATAACGGCACTGCGGTCGTAAAGATCTATCTCCAACCCGGCGCCAGCGTGGACCGCGCTAACTCGCAGGTGGTAGCACTTTCCGGCTTTATTCTGCGGCTTCTTCCTCCGGCCACGCAACCGCCGGAGATCATCAACTTCAGCGCTTCCAGTGTCCCGGTCCTTCAGATAGGTGTCTCCGGCCCCGGAATGTCGGAACAGCAGCTTAACGATCTCTCGCTCAACTTCTTGCGCACTCAGCTCATTACGGTGCCGGGCGCGGTCATTCCTTTACCGTACGGCGGCAAGCCGCGGCAGGTCATGATCAACATGGATCAAAACCTGATGCAAGCCAAAAACGTCTCGCCCAGCGACGTTTTGAATTCGGTGAATGCGCAAAATCTAATCTTGCCGTCGGGCACGGCAAAAATCGCCGAAAGCGAGTTGGACGTTCGCGTGAACGTCACACCTCGCACAGTCGCCGAGTTGGGTGATCTTCCTATCAAGCAGGTCGGAGCGAAAACAATTTATTTGAGAGACGTAGCGCACGTTAGCGATGGGTTTGGTCTTCAAACCAACGTGGTACGTCAGGATGGACACCGAGGTGTGCTGCTCAGCGTACTCAAGGCCGGAACTGCATCGACTCTGGATGTCGTGTCGGGGATTCGGAGCGTCTTACCTCGCGCCGCGCTGACTTTGCCACCGCAGCTGAAAATCTCTCCCATCGCGGACCAGTCCCTGTTTGTGCGTAGCGCGATCGACGGTGTAGTTCGCGAAGCAGTCATTGCCGCCGCGCTCACTGGAGTCATGATTCTTCTTTTCATTGGCAGCTGGCGAAGTACGCTCATCATCGCCATCTCCATTCCGTTGTCGATTCTGAGTTCGATACTGGTGCTTAGCTTTCTACACGAGACCATCAACATCATGACCCTGGGGGGGTTGGCGTTGGCGGTTGGGATTTTGGTGGACGACGCGACGGTTGAGATCGAAAACATCAACCGCATCCTCGAAGAAGGCCACGAGACCGAGATTCGGCAGGCCATTCTGGACGGCGCCCAGCAGATTGCCGTACCTGCACTCGTCTCGACACTGTGCATCTGCATCGTCTTTATGCCGTTGTTTCTGCTTGGCGGAGTAGCCCGATACCTGTTCGTTCCGCTGGCGGAGGCAGTGGTCTTTGCGATGCTGGCTTCCTACATTCTTTCGAGAACGCTGGTCCCGACGCTGGTGATGTACATGCTCAAACTCAATGAGGGCCGCGGGGAATCGAAGAATTTGTTTGTCCGTTTTCAGAAGAACTTCGAGAGAGGCTTCGAACGGCTTCGCAACTCTTATCGAGGTGTCCTGACGCAATGCGTCGAAGCCCGACGGTTCTTCATTCCGGTGTTTCTCGGGATTTGCTTGTGTGCTTTTCTTTTGGTGCCTTGGCTCGGCCAGGACTTTTTCCCGCAGTCTGATGCCGGCCAATTCATCCTCCATATTCGTGCGAAGACAGGCTCCCGCATCGAAGAAACTGCGCGCCTATCGGATCTGGTCGAAGACGCGATCCGAGAGAAAGTTCCGCCGGCAGAGTTGGACAATATTCTCGACAATATCGGACTGCCGTATAGTCCGTTGAACACAATGCATGCGACGTCGGGTGTTATTGGCGCGAACGATGTCGATGTGCTGGTCTCGCTCCGCAAGAATCACAGGGCCACGGCTGACTACGTCCGCGAGCTGCGCGAAGAACTGCCGCAGGAGTTTCCCGGTGTGAGCTTCTATTTTCTTCCGGCAGACATCGTGACCCAGATTCTCAACTTCGGGCTCCCTGCGCCCATTGACGTGCAAATCGAAGGCGCGAATGTGCAGGCCAGCCACGACATCGCTGACAGGATCATAACCGAATTGCACCAGGTATCGGGTCTCACGGATTTGCATATTCAGCAGCCGCTCGACTATCCGACCCTCGAAATAAACGTGGACCGAACCAAGGCAGCGCAGGCGGGCTACTCGGAGCGGGATGTGGCTTCCAGCGTTCTGAATTCACTCAGCGGGAGCTTCCAGATAACCCCGATGTTCTTTGTCAACTGGAACAATGGTGTGAGCTACAACCTGGTCGCACAGACACCACAGTATCGCCTCCAAACGGTCAAGGATGTTCAGAACATTCCCATCGCGGGCGGCAGCAAAGCCAATCCCGAGATTCTAGCTGACGTGGCTTCGATGCAGCGCTCGCGCGAAATGGCCATCGTCTCGCATTACAACATCCGTCGCGTAGTCGATATTTACGGGGCGGTGCAGGACCGCGATCTCGGAGCGGTGAGCCGCGACGTGCAACGAATCGTCGATGCCAATCGAAAATCACTGCCACGGGGAACGTTTATTACGATTCGCGGTCAGGTGGAAACCATGCGCAGTTCGTATCTCGGTTTAATCATCGGACTGGGCTTCGCCATCGTACTCGTCTACATGCTGATCGTGGTGAATTTCCAGTCCTGGCTGGACCCCTTCATCATTATTACCGCCTTGCCGGCTGCCATGGCGGGCATCGTGTTGTTTCTCTTTTTCACCCACACAACCCTGAGTGTTCCGGCGCTGATGGGCGCTCTGATGTGCGTCGGGGTTGCGACGGCCAATAGCATCCTTGTGATTTCGTTCGCCAAGGAAAGGCTACAAATCCACGGCGACTCAGTTAAGGCCGCGATCGAAGCGGGCGTCACCCGTTTCCGTCCGGTCATCATGACGGCGCTGGCCATGATAATCGGCATGGTGCCGATGGCGTTAGGTCTCGGCGAGGGAGGAGAGCAAAACGCACCTCTGGGACGCGCGGTCATCGGAGGCCTGCTTTGCGCCACGGTAGCGACGCTGGTGTTCGTCCCATCGGTCTTCGCTGCGTTTCATGGACGCAAGTCGAATGATGAATTGGAGCTATTCAAGAGTGTTCGAGATCACGCAAACGCAGAATGGAAAGGTTCTAACCATGACACCAATTGAAACCAGGAATCTTGAGGTCGCAACGGAACCGGTTCGCAACGATCCCGTTCCGAACAATCCACGACGCGCATTCAGCAAGCGGGCAATCGCGATTACGGCAATCCTTACCGCGTGTACTGCCTTAGCGATTGTCTTCGGACTACACTCCCGGCTTAAGGCTGAAACCAGACTGCGAGAAAGCACGCAGGCTTCGGCGATTCCTTATGTGGATGTGGTCTCTCCCAAAGCGAGTTCAGACGCGGACGAGATCGCTCTGCCAGGGAGTACGTCAGCCTTCAATGACACTCCCATCTACGCGCGGACGAGCGGCTACGTTAAACACTGGTATGTAGACATCGGCGCGCGCGTTAAAAAAGGCCAACTTCTCGCGACGATTGAGACCCCGGAACTGGACCAACAACTGCAGCAGGCACGGGCTGATCTGGAGAATGCCGAGGCGAATCTCCAGTTGGCGACAACCACGGCTGCGCGCTGGCAGCATCTGCTTGAGTCCGATTCTGTTTCGCACCAGGAAACGGACCAGGCCATCAGCGATCTCCACTCGAAACAGGCGCTGGTGAATTCGAGCAAAGCCAACGTCGAACGATTACAGCAACTCCAAGCCTTCGAGCGCGTTAGTGCTCCGTTCGATGGTGTGGTTACGGCCCGCAACACCGACATTGGGGCGCTGGTGCAGGCCGGCGACAATTCGGGCCCGAAAGAGCTTTTTCACATGGCAGCCATTCAGACGCTGCGTGTCTATGTTGCCGTGCCCGAGATCTACGCCGCATTTGTGAAGACCGGAGAACAGGCAAAGCTCACGCTCGATGCACTTCCGGGCGAAACGTTGACGGGGACTGTCGTCCGCAACGCCGATGCGATTGACGCGGCCTCACGCACACTCAATGTTGAGGTGGACGTTCCCAATCCTACAGGGCGCCTGCTGCCCGGCGCCTATGCGTTTGTGCATCTCCGCGTTCCTCCCCATCCCGGGTCGGTCACCATCCCGTCAAATGCATTGCTCTTCCGCGCCGAGGGATTGCGGGCAGGAGTCGTTCGCAACGGTCGTGTCGAACTCACTCCTATTTCAATCGGGCAGGATTATGGCAGCACGGTCGAGGTGATCTCTGGATTATCGGCGCGCGATACGGTGATTGTGAACCCCTCCGACTCGCTCGCAAATGGAGCCGCCGTACAGCCGGTCGCTAAGAACTCCAATGGAGCAAAACAATGAGAGGCTATGGCATCGTTCTCGTGAGTGCCGTTGGATTTCTCCTGTCCGGCTGCATGGTTGGTCCCAGATACGTCAAACCTACGGTTCCGGTCACACCGAACTTTAAAGAAACAGAAGCGCTGAAAGAGGGAGATGGATGGAAGGTCGCCCAACCGGACGACGACCTTATCCGTGGTAAGTGGTGGGAGCTCTATGGCGACGCAACGTTGAACGAGATCGAAGACCAGGTGGACTCGTCCAACCAAGACCTGAAGATCGCCGAGGCGAATCTACGTCAGGCACGAGCGGCGATTCGCTTCAATCGCGCCTCGCAAGCACCGACCATCGGAAGTTCTCCCAGTATCTCCGACATTCGAGCTTCCGCTAACAAACCCTATTTTCCGTCCAGCTCAGTCAACAATGGCAGCGGAGATTTCGTTCTTCCTCTTGATCTCTCGTACGAGATCGACCTGTGGGGGCGTGTTCGCCGAAGCGTAGCAGCTGCCAGGCAGCAGGCCCAGGCAAGCGCAGCTGACCTGCAAACGGCTCGTTTGAGCCTTCATGCCGAAGTTGCGATCGACTACTTCGAAGTGCGGAGCGCCGATGCCCAGGAAAGACTTCTGAACGATACCGTGAAGGCCTATAGCGAAGCGTTGCGGTTGACACAAAATCGCTTTGAGGGCGGGGCTTCGCCGAAATCGGACGTGGCGCAGGCGAAGACACAGCTTGAAGATGCCAAAGTGCTGGCGTCCGATATCACTGTTCAACGCGCGCAGTACGAGCATGCTCTGGCGATTCTTATTGGAAAACCTCCGGCGGCATTCCATCTGCCAGTTTCTCCCTTGAATCTTGTGGCGCCGGTACTGCCCAGCGTTCCCGTTACTTTGCCGGCGCGGCTACTTGAGCGTCGTCCAGACATCGCTGCGGCGGAACGCCGCATGGCGTCTAGCAACGAGCAAATCGGCATTGCCAAGGCGGCGTATTATCCGACTCTTAATCTGGCCGCAAGTGCGGGACTAGAGGGATCTTCGATTTTGAATTGGCTCACTTGGCCTAGCCGTTTCTGGGCGGTGGGACCGCAACTGTCCGAGACGCTTTTCGATGCGGGGCGCCGCCGGGCGACTACTGAATCAGCCCGGGCAGGATATGACGGTGCCGTAGCCAGCTATCGGCAAACTGTCCTCGATGCATTCCAGCAAGTCGAGGATAACTTGGTAGTTCTGCGCGTCCTCAGCACTGAATCGACGCAACAACAGCAGGCCACTAGCGCTGCGGAAGAATCGCTCAAGCTGTTTCAGAACCGCTACGCCGGGGGCGTTGACACCTACCTGCAGGTGGTCACTTCACAAACCACGGCTTTGACGAACGAGAGAAACGACATCGACATTCTGAGACGACGCCTCGAAGCGAACGTGCTCTTGATCAAGGCCATGGGCGGAGGATGGAATATTTCGAACTTGCCTCAGTTATAAAGAGGTGCTATTTCGATCGCCCAAGGTGGTTTCCGAATGACGACAGCGCCTGATCTAAACCAAAAAGCGCACGGCGGCCCGCACATCGCTCTGGAGTGCTCCTTGCCAAGCGAAGTGACTGCGATTTCTCCCTTCGTGGACAAACTCATGCTCTTGCTCAGGAATTGCGGCTGTGTTCCTGAAGGCGTGAGCGACGTTGAAATCGCATTGCGGGAAGCCCTGGCAAACGCCATCATTCACGGAAATCATGAGGACCGCAGAAAACAAGTCCACGTTACCTGCCGCTGTGAGCCAGGCGAAGTGTCAATTGCAGTAAAGGACGAAGGAAAAGGATTCGACACTAATAATGTCCCGGACCCTACCGCTCCAGAAAACATCAGGTCGGTTCACGGCCGGGGCATCCATGTCATAAAAACCTTAATGGATGAAGTTCGCTTCGAGGACGGAGGAGCCGTCATTCATATGCGAAAGCTAAATGTTATTTGAGAGCCAGAGTTATCTGCCCCCAGTGGTATGACATGTGGTTGGTTCGACTCAGCAAAACAGCCAATCGGTTGCGGGTTGGATCTTTGGCATAGTCCTCCTCGGACATTGCGTAGTGCCGCTGCAACCATTCGTCCGCGGAAAGAGTTGCGAACTGTGAGAGTAGTTTACCGTTCACTTCGTCCCAATATTTTCTTAGCTCTTCCACAGCGGGCAACTGTGCTCCTGTCTTGTCAGGACTGGAAACGAAGATCGCATCGAGTTCAGGATGCAGTCGGTCTCCCAGACCGAGAATCGGAAACATGGCGTCGTGAATGGCAGTGAGGTGTCCCAATAGATAGATGAGACGGTTTTTCCCAGGCGCGACCTCTTTCAAGAGTTCGCCTTCCGTGAGACTTGAGAATATTTTGCTGGCTCTCTCCACAGCAAGCCGCCAGGAATTGATTGCTACCTGCACTGATAATTTGTTGGATGTCATTGGAACAAGCCTCTCTTTGGATTCCCACCCATCCTTACATCAATCTGGCGATCAGACTTGGGCTCTGCCGCCGTCAACGAACAATTCAATGCCTGTGACGAAACTGGAGTCATCCGAAGCCAGAAACAACGCGGCCTTTGCGACTTCATCGGGTTCCCCCATGCGTCCCATCGGGATGGTGGACACAATCCGCGCAATCACGTCTGGAGCTAGCTGACTCGCCAGTGGCGTATTGATTGGGCCCGGACTAACAACGTTTGAGCGGATACGACGGTCCTTCAGATCTGTAGTCCAGGTCCGCACCAAAGAGCGGATTGCAGCCTTACTCGCGGCGTAGACGCCGAAGGCGGCAGTACCCTTAACACCCGCGACGGAACCGTTGAGAATGATCGAACCACCATCATTCAGTAGCGGCAAGGCCTTTTGCACCGTAAACAGCGTTCCCCTTACATTGATGTTGAACAGCTTGTCGAAATGCTCCTCGGTGACGGCTCCGAAAGGAACAAATTCGCCAACACCAGCGTTGGCGAAAACAATGTCGAGTCGCCCCTTCACCTTTGAGACGGTCTCGTAGAGACGATCGAGGTCGGACAGTTTAGCAACGTCTCCCTGAACCCCAGAAACGTTGTTGCCGATCGCCTTTACCGCATCGTCGAGTTCCTTCTGGCGACGGCCCGTGATGAAGACATACGCACCCTCTTCGACGAAAAGTTTTGCCGTAGCCAACCCAATTCCTTCGGTGCCGCCTGTGATGACTGCGATCTTGTCTTTAAGCCTTTTGGACATTCTCTCTCTCCGAGCGGCAACAAACTCTCCACTCCCCGACGCGTTTTGCGCCAGTGCTCAGCCTAGGAACTGAGTAAACGTGCTGAAGAAACTGCTCGGGTCTGGCGCCGTCGTCATGTTCCTTGGTCATTGCCTTACCAGTGGTTGGATGTTGATGAGACCGTTCGGTCGCATAAGTTCTTCATCCTGCTGCGACTCGAGTCCACCTCAGCGAGCGGGGGTTCAGACGACCGGCGGCAAGAAAAGGACGGAGAGCGGATCTCAGGCCGCCTTAGGCAGCCATCCTCAGGCCGCCATGGAATTGGATGCGAGGAGGCTGCGATAGAGCTCGAGGTAGTCGTCGATCATACGTGTTGTGGTGAAGCGTTCGCGGGCGCGGGTGTAGGCGCGATCGGCGTATGCGTGGCGAAGGCCGCGGTCGGCGTCGAGTTGGCGCAAAGTCGCCGCCAAACTGCTGGCATCATTGGTGCGGAAATACAGGGCGGCGTCACCCCAGACTTCGCGAAAGCTGGGGATATCGTTGGCGACGAGGGCGCATCGGGAAAAAGCGGCGTCCAGGGCAGCCATGCCCAGAGGTTCATAACGCGCGGTGGCGGCGTAGACGGCGGCACGGCTGTAGAGCGCGCGTAGTTGAGCTTCGGTTTGCGGCCCGCGGATTGCGACACAACTTTGGTCCGTAGAAACTTTTACGTCGGCACGGATTGGAATGCGCGGCAGGGGCACGGTTTGCTCGGCCCCGACAATGCAGATTGAAAACGGATGCGCGTGTTGGGTGAGGAGGAAAACCTGCTTGCCGGCATCGAGCAGGCGTCCGACCGAGAGAACGGAATCTTCTTTGCCGATGTAGGGATTGAAGAAGATGGGATTGCGTCCGGGATAAATTACCGATGCATGGCGAGGACGCGCGTAGGTGGAGAGAAGGCTATCGAGCATGCATGCCGAGGGCGCAACCACGGCGTCGGCGGCGGTTATGCCGCGGATAATAGTATCGCGATACCACTTCAACCAGCGGGTGGGACGCGGGGAGCAACCTTGGACAGCTTGCGACCAGGTAATCACGTCGCCGTGGACCATGACAACGCGCGGGATGTCGACGGGAAGATTGGCGTGGCAAAACTGGTGCAGGTGGAGAAGGTCCGGCTTAAGCTCTCGCACCAGATCAAAGAGGAACTCCGAAGAGTCAGCGAGGTCGTTGGGTGCTTCGTCCATCCACTCCAGGCGGAAAGCGGTGGGGCGGTATTCCAGGCCGTGCAAGAGGTCCATCCAGGCGGTCTGATCGGGCAGCGGGATCTCGCCGAAAGTAACCAGCGTGACGCGGACGCCGCGCGTAACCAAACCCGTGACCAGCTCGCGCGTGTAGGTCCATGCGCCAGACATGGTATCGGCGGTGACCAGGACGTGCACAGAACCCTCCGAGAATTCGGGGGAGGCCGCAGCAGACGCGGAATCCAGCCCGTAAGCGTTGGTTTATTCTAGTGCGAAATCAGGGGAGACGTGGAGATTTTTTCGGATTCAGCGGTAGGGCTCAGTTTGCAGCAGGGACCAAGCGCAAGTCGAGCTGCTCAATCCGCGCTCAGTCGCTGACGCATGCCGCGGGCGAGATCATCGATGATTCGGATCTTTTCTACGGCGGGATCGGGAACGCCCGGGACCGACATGGCAAGATCACAAGAAAGAAGCATGGCAGTCAGGGATTCAGAGATTTCACTGCGAATTTGTTGCTCGACGGAACGGCGAGCCTGAGTTTCCTCACGCTTGCGGCGGTGAAGCGCGGCGCGAACTTCGCGCAGCAGGCGTTCCATCCCGCTGACTGCGAAGCTTAGGTACACGGGGAAAGCGGAGCCAAGATGTTCGAGCATCTGATCGCTCTCGGCAGGCTCGTTCTCGATGAGGAATTGATCGATGACGACGATTGAATAACAGTTTTCGCGAAGCCGGATCGTGCCCTGCTGCAGATTAGCAGCCCAGTGGGTTTCTTTGCCGGTGGCATCTTTCATAGTGGCCGCGCACTCTTGGCCGCGTGCTGAAGGGGTGATGAGTAAGATCATGTTTTCTGTATTGCACGCAGAGCACCATAGGGACTGCGGTGCAAAGACAACAGGTTAGGACACGGTAACTGCTGCGGTGTTCCCACTGCGGAACTTCTGAGGAGACGGATTCATTTCATAAGCGAACGCAGGCGAGGTTTATGGTGGAGGCCGGAACCAAGGTCCCCTTCGCCTGCGCTCAGGGCAGGCTCTCGCTACGCTCCGGAGGACACGGGTGTCTTGGTAGTCTGCACATTTTTCGGCGCATGATTTACCCTCGCGATTTAGCCGCGTGATCTAATCGCGTGATTTAGGCTCAGATTTAGCTTTGGGCGGCGGCGTAATCTTTCAGTTTGCGGTACAGAGTTGTCTTGCCGATACCTAGGAGGCGCGCGGCTTGCAGCTTGTCGCCGTGCAATTCTGCGATGGCATTGAGGATGGTCAGTTTCTCCAGCTCTGCCATGGGAACGATCTTATTCAGACCGTGACCGTTGCCATTCGTGGGCACTATAGCTTGCGTACCCGCAATCGCCGGAGGCAGGTCGGCCACATGGATCAAAGGGCCGCTGGTGAAGGCGCAGGTGCGTTCCAGACAATTTTCCAGTTCGCGGACGTTACCCGGCCAGTCGTAAGCCAACATGACTTTGATGGCTTCGTCGGTGAGAATTTTCTCCTGTC
Organism: Acidobacteriota bacterium; assembly: GCA_013289765.1. Classification (GTDB taxonomy): domain Bacteria; phylum Acidobacteriota; class Terriglobia; order Terriglobales; family Acidobacteriaceae; genus Sulfotelmatobacter. Next base: position 334,260 of record JABCZI010000005.1, on the reverse strand, counting down.
CCGAGGCGCGCGTACAACGTTCCATGAAATGTGCGAGCAGAAGGGAGATATCTTCGCGACGCTCGCGCAAGGGAGGAATCCGCAGGCTGAGAACGTTCAGACGAAAATAAAGATCGCGGCGGAAGGCGCCTTCCATAACCGCCTGCTCGAGTATGCGGTTGGTGGCGGCAAGGATTCGCACGTTAATGGGTATACGGCGGGTGCTGCCGACCGGGCGTATTTCTTTTTCCTGGATGGCGCGCAGTAGCTTGGCTTGCAGGTCGATGGGGAGTTCGCCGACCTCGTCGAGAAATACGGTTCCACCTTCGGCGATGGCCAGCAGTCCGTCCTTGGATTGATTGGCGCCGGTGAACGCGCCTTTCACGTAGCCGAACAGTTCGCTTTCAATGAGAGTGGGCACCAGCGAGCCACAATCCACGGGAACGAAGGGCTTGTCATGAAACGGCCCGGAATAGTGAATGGAGCGCGCGACCATTTCCTTTCCCGTGCCGCTCTCTCCGAGGATCAGCACGGGGTGAGAACTGTTGGCGGCTTTGGCGATAATGCGGTAGAGCTTTTCCATCTCCGGGGCGCGGCCGACGATTCCGCCATAGCCCTGCTTGGATTTAAGCTTCTCGCGCAGCATGCGATTTTCGGTTTTCAGTTTGAGGTGGTTGGATACGCGCTCCAACAAAAGCTTCAGCTCATCCAGACTGAAGGGTTTAGTGACATAGTCGTAAGAACCATTCTTCATGGCTTGTACCGCCGACTGCACGGTGCCATAGCCGGTTACGACGACCACGAGAGCCTCGGGACGCTGCGCTTTAATCTGACGCAAGGCTTCGATGCCGCCCGCGCCAGGTAAGCGCAGATCAAGCAGAACGGCGTCTATGTTCTGGGTCTGAAGCAAGCGGTAGGCGTGCTCGGCGGAGTCGGCCACATGAGTGGTGAAACCCAGAGACATAGCGACTTCGCGGCAAGCGTCCCGGATGGAGCGTTCGTCATCCACAATGAGCAGGTTAAGAAAGTTCGCGGCCAGGATCTGAGGAGTGGGAATCGAGTGAGTGAGGGCTACGGATGTCATAAGAGAGATTCCTTTTTCATTTCTTGAAATTGTTGGGCTGCGGTTTCCGGACTTGGTGCGGCGGTTTCGCAAAAATCTGGATCGACCGGCTGCCACACGCGAGGCAGCAAAATCATCACGCGCGTGCCTTGACCGGGTTCGCTATCGAAGTGGATGAGTCCGCGATTGGTAGTAACGATGCTGCGGACGGTAGTCAATCCCAAACCTGTCCCTTTCCCGTTGCTCTTCGTGGTGAAGAATGGCTCGAAGAGGCGCTGACGGGTTTCGGCGCTCATGCCTCGACCGTTATCGCTTACCACGAGCAAGATGCAGGGAAAATTGGCCGGGTGAATTTGTGACAGCGAGCGGGCCAAGGGTTGGAAAGTGCAGTTGCTGGTTTCGACGATGATGCGGCCGCCTTCGGGGAGAGCGTCACGGGCGTTAAGCACAAGATTGAGCAGGATCTGCTGGGCCTGGGACTGATCCATGTGCACGAGACCTAATTGAGGATCGAGGTTCAAATCGAGCGCGACATTTTCGCCGATGAGACGGGAGAGCAGATCGCGCATGGTGGCGGCAATCTCGTTGATCAGGAGAGGACGGGCGGGCGCGGGCTGCGGCCGGGCAAAAACCAACAATTGCTGCACGAGAGCGGACGCCTGTACGACGGCCGCGCGGATCTCATCGGCATATCTCCGCCGGCGGTCGCCAGAATCCATAGTGGAGAGCAAGAGGTCGCAGCACAACATAACGCCGGTGAGCAGGTTGTTGAAATCATGCACCACGCCGCCGGTCAGGCGGCCAACTGCTTCCCATCTCTGGTTCTGAAGTTGGCTCTCTTCGGTATCAACTGAATTGCCGGGCTGAGCGACGAGCAGAGCATGGTCGGGAGTTCCTCCGGTGCCGGGTTGGCGCCACGCGGTCCACATGGCGGTCGCCTGGTTATGACCTGCGACTCTGGCTTCGATGAGGATGCTGTCGCGCCGGGAATGGAGCAGGTCGCGCAGTTGCAGTTCAGTTTTATCGCGGTCTTCGGGACGAACCAATTCGCAAAGCCGCAGAAACCGTCGGCGGGCAAGACGGCGATCCAAGGTTCGCTCGAAGGCTGGATTCATTTCGACGATCACACCCAGCGACGAGCAACGGGCGACAGCGATGGGAGCGTTTTCAAAGACGGCGCGGAAAGTTGTTCTTGCATTCTCGCTTGCAGGAATTTCCGGCCACGGAAATGGGACTGCGGTATTCATACTGCTACTTTGGCTCAGGACAATTCGCGGAAGAAGCCCGCGATGGGCTATGAGATACCTTGGTGTTCCCAATCTGGGAGTGACAAAAGCAAATCGCGATCTCTCCCCAGCTTCGAATTCACTATAGGAGGGCCAATCTGGTCCTGCGAAGGGCAGACGTCACTCGAAACGGGAATGCCCTGTGGAAAACTCGGGAGATTGCTTTGTTGTCAGCAATATACAGGGGAATAATATAAGTGTTATTTTTGGAAATGTACAAGCAGGATCGCTATTTATTCGCTGGAGAGCTTCGGAGCTTGAGGCTTCTCCGACAAACTCAATTCTCCCAGGGTAATCGGCCCGGTCAAGCGGAAAGTCAAGCGGCGGCCGTTGGGAATTCGAGTGCCCCCTAATACCTGGTTCGGAGGATTGGATGAAGCATTCAATTTCCGAACCGACCCCCGGGCAAACAGGCTGGAGGTCTGTAATGGCAACAATGCGCCATCCACCCTGATTGCACTCAAAGTTAGCTGAACATAACCGGAACCATGGCGGGATTGCGCAGCCTCGATGCGTCCGGTAACCTCGGCCCCACGCCTAATAACAGTATCGCCATCAATCACGAGAGGCGCGGCAAGAGCAGCAGTAAATGGATCGCCGGCATGAACCGAAGCGGCTGAAAGTGTGTTCTCCAATTGCACGGTAAGCAAAGTTCCGGCGGGCAGGACTTGCGGCCGCAACGCAGTCCGGAAGGGCAGGCTGGCGGCTAATTTCGGGTCAGACGAGCCTACGGGATCGGTACCCTGGCTGGCAGAGGCCTGCTGAATCTCAGGATGGAACGGAAGATTTTGTGGAGTGCCGGCCGAAGCTGTTGCATTCGCCGGGGACATAGGCCGGGAATTGGAACATCCTTGCGCTAAGCCCAGAACAAAACTCAACGCAACCGTGGCGGCACGGTACCTTGTGACTCGAAGCCTGGCCATTCTATTCATGGTCGCCCGGGTGTCTATTTTTGTGTAAGTGGCAAGTGAAGTACCAGATGCGAGTCAAGGGAATCAAGCAGATAGGATTGCAAGGAGAGGGTGGGCGTGTAGAAGTTGCGCGCGGGGGGAAGGAGTGGAGTCATGGAATCGGTGGGGTAGCCGAGGCTTTCGACCTCGTTGCATAAGCTACAAAGTGGGTGCCCATCCTTCGCAAAGAACGCGAAGGACGGGCGCCCTGCGGCCTCTCCTCGAGTGATATCGCGCATGCGAGATCATTCTTAGATGAACACGCTTACTTGAACACGATAACCCCGAACGTCCCAGCTAGATTGTTTGAAGGGCCGGCGGTGAAGAACAGCTCGTTCCGCCCCCCGTTCTGCCCACCCTTCGTGCCATCGCCAAAATCAATCCCCCAAAGCTGGTCAATCACGATAGCCTTGCCGCTTGTGTCCTTGAGCCTTCCCACGAACTGGCCGGTCAATGCGTCGAAGGCATTGATGGTTCCATTGTTCGTATTGTTGGAGATCAGCAGCGTGTTGCTCAGCGGTCCAAAGTTGCTCGAGGCTGCGGCAATTCCCCAAGGCTGATTCAGCGGCGCGCCCTGGAGCAGGTGCTGCCCTGGGGTCACGGGCGTACCATCCTCTCGGAAGACATCAACGAAGCCGCCGTTGCCACCCGCCACATTGGCATACGTCACATAGACCAGTCCATCGATGTCTCGGACGCCGAACGGCGCAAAACCAGGAGGCACCGCTGTATCAATGATCGGAGACAAAGGGGCAAAGTTTCCATCGAATACAGCTACCTCGTTGTTCGCCATGTCGGCCGCGTACAAGCGGTTACCTGAAGGCTTGTTCGTGATCGCCAGGCCAGTGTAAACAGATTTCTTGGACGAGTTGTCTACCGCCAGAATTGCCTTGTTAGCATTCGACTGAAATGTCCATCCGCTGATGGTTCCATCCTGTGTGGCAAATAAGAAAAGCGAGGGCCATCCTTGCACTTGAAACTCGCCGCTCGTCGATGCGCTCCACACAACCCCTGTTGGCGTGCCGGGACCGTTTGCCCCGGTTGGTGACTGCGGGCCGTTTCCTGCCGTGGGAATCAAAACCCTCAATCCCTGTGCCGTGCCGCTGCCATCGTAAAGGGTCGACCATCCTGAACCGTTGTCACTGATCCACCAAGGTGAGCCGGGTGCGTGAACCAAACCCCACGCATTCACCAGCAATGGATCGTCGTGTCTAGCGGCTTTTACCTGGTTTGAACTTAGATTCGCAAGTTGATATTGCGCCAGGGCTGCGTTGGAAACAAAAAGTAAGGCAAATCCGAGGCAAGCGGCGAAAGCACTCCTGTGACGCTGCATAAGTCTCCTTTTAGCGGAAGCTCAGAGATAAGGCTGGGCCACGAAGCAGCTTCAAAGCAAACGTCGAAAACTGTCCGAACCGCACTTTCTCTGACTAATGCTAGGGAATGCTAGAATCGCGACCGGCTCCGGTTTGTCATTGCCCTGTCATGAGTTTGCAAAATTATTGTTGGGGGATCTGCCGGAGCATCCGGATCGCAGTGGTGTCCTGTTTGTCTGTCCCTAATGTAGCGACTTCACCCCTCGGCGGCTGTCCACCCTTGCAAGAAAACGCGGAGGACGGTTAAGTCCTCCGCGAAAGTGTTTCTGACTTACGCCCTTACGGTTGCTTCGTACTCTTTTTCGGAGCAGCCTTTTTCCGGGCTGGCGTAGTCTTTTTCTTGGCTGTGGCCTCCGCTTCCCTGCCGCCGATTTCCCAGTGAGTAATAGACAGTCGAATTCTGTTGGAATGCTCTGTCATTCTGAGTTGGGCAGGTACTCCATAGTTGACGGGGACAGCTCATAAGGCCGACGATGAGAGCGAGTTTCAATGCTTTTCTGTGGTTCATGCGGGCACCCTTAATTGAGAGTCGGGGTCACGCCGGAGCAAGGCGCTGACACGGCAGCACGCACTTCTGTCAGGAACGCATCCTGTCGCTGAGAACTTTTTGCGCCTAGCTTCTGCGCGGAATTGTCAATCGGGGCTACGCCGCCCTTAGAGGTCAGGATGAATGTTCCACTCCGGAAGGCTCTGTAAGTGTTCGTCTCGGGCAAGTATCTGAGGAACAACAAATATTGCTGGTTCGATTCAAGCAGCGGAAAGTTAGCGACCGTCATTCTTACTTCGTGCCCATTGAGCTTTGTTTCACCACCCGGACGGGTAATAACGATCCTCGAACCTGCAATTAGCGGCTCAGGTGGGCGGGCCTTTATAATCGACTTCACGCTGACAACATAATCGGTGAACAGAAAGTCCCCAGCTTCGGTAACGCCGGTTTCTGCCGATATTGGTAATCCCAGTATGATGGCATCCGCAACACAGGCGATACTCCGTAGTCCAGGATCGGGATACTTGGGAAGGTTTTCGGAGCGGTCAAATGCGTACAGTGGAGGAGCAATCTCCATGCCTCTTACCACATCGTTTCCTGCTCGCGTTTCACGCCCAATATCTACGCCCGTGTGGTAGTCCGAGTATTGTTTGGCGTGCTCGGCCTTTATCGCCTCTGGGGACTGCCCGCTGTTAAAAGCCAATACAAAGGGAAGCAGTAAAAACATCGACACGCCCTTCATGGCAGCAACTCCTTTGCGCTATCCGTGGACCGCGGTGGCGAAATACTTATCGCGATCAAGTTGGCAAATGGCAGATATTCCGCTTGCAATTGCGAAGATGATACTCGTTTTCGATACAACCACTAGGCTCATTTTATTTTGTTACGAAAACCGACTGACCCGAGGCTGAATTTTGGAAAACCGAGAGGGGCATCATCGAGTCTCTTGATTTAAAGCGGCGGATGGCCCACCTTTAAATGATGTTGGTGTGCGCCATTCCCACAGAGGGTGCCCCATCCTTGCGTTTTTTACAAGGGTGGGCGGCGATGCTGCCGATGCTTGCTGACTTGTTGAATCGCGGGGCCCGTAACCAACCCAGTTGTGCAGGCATTCCCGACTCCCGCCCCTCCGAAAAGCTCAGGGCAGTCCCTACGCAAAGAACCCGAATGACGGGGCACCCTGCGGTGTTGCTGATGCCGGCAAGCTCAAAACCTGGACCACCCGCCCCTCATTCGTGGTAGCCCAAGGATAGGCAAGCCCGCGATTTCAAACTGACACCCCTTGCAAGAAAACGCGGAGGACGGTTAAGTCCTCCGCGAAAATGTTCCTGACTTACGCCCTTACGGTTGCTTCGTACTCTTTTTCGGCGCGGCCTTTTTCCGGGCCGGCGTAGTCTTTTTCTTAGCTGTGGCCTCCGCTTCCCTGCCGCCGATTAGCGTCAGAGAATCCGCGGCATTGAATGGGAACTGGCGAACCGAGGATTGTCCCGTTGTGCTCAGAGTGACGTCCACACGACGATTGCTCGCCAGCCGGATCGTCCTCAGGTTCCTGAGCGATCTTTGGCGCTCTTCGGAAGTCACCTCAGGATTATTCTCGACCGCAGCCTTCACTTCTTCGTCGGACAGGTTTCGCTGCTTGCCGTAGGCTTTGGTTTCGATATTCGCCTCCGGAACTCCCTGTTCGATGAGAAAGTGCTTCGTGCTATTTACGCGACGCTCGGAAAGCGCCTGATTGTATTCATCAGAGCCGCGGATATCCGCGTGGCCTTCGAGAATGAGGTGTGCGTCCGGCTTGCTTTCAAGATATTTCTTGAAATCGGCAGCGAGCGCAACCAAAGTTTGGCGCTGGCTGGCGACCAAACCGCCATTGGGATTCTTGACCGGCGGCATGGCCGTCGGAAAGTAAATACTGTGCAGTGCGAGCCGCGCTTCCAGTACCTCGATCTCAGGATTATGTGGCGGGTTCTCCACCATCACCTGAGCCGAGCCCTGACCGGTCAGACCGCGTGAATCAGTGCAGGTGCCGGTGACCGTGATTGAACCTGGCGCAACGCCCGCTGTATTCAACACGGCAGAAGGACCGGTACCAGTAACCGTCCCGCCATTGGAAGTCCAACCAGAGACCGTGACGGGAACGCCATCCGGGCTGCTGCAGTTGGCCGACAAGTTCGCCGTGCCGCCAACTGGCAGGCTTGTGGGGCTGGCCGAGATAGAAATAGTTGGGGGATTCTTAGGAGGAAGCGGCTTCACCGTAAAGCTCGACGAGGCACTGGCCTCGTTGTTTTTCTTTTCCCTCGGGTCAGTCACATGAACGGTGACCGTGTAGCTGCCAGGGGCCAGATTTGTGGTATCGATCTGGGCAGTCGTGTCTTTGCCGGAGACATGGCCTGCAGTAGCGCTCCAAGAATAAGTGAGGGAGTGCTTGGGATTGAAGTTGCTGGCTGTCGCCGTCGCGGTAACGGGCTCGCCCACCATCACTTCACTCGGCTGTACCGAACAACTTGCGGCTGGCGCTACAGGAGGCGCGCCTCCCCAACTAAACACAAGTCCAGTGCGCAGGCGGACACCCTCAAACGATGGCCGGCGCAAATCGGGAAATTGCGGCGCCGCATCACCGGAATAGTTATGGTGGCCGAATACATAGTCGGCTTCAAACAGGCGCCAAGCCAGAGTCTTGTTGATGGGTAAATCCATGCCGCCGCCAAGGATGGCTCCGACTCCGTTGTCGGGGTTGAGTCCGCTTACGCTTGCGCGATTAAGGCTGACCAGGGCATGCAGAAAATAATTTCCGCTATCCGTACGCCACATGAATCGCGGCCCGACCGATCCGGTGGTTTCGTAATTGCTATCGCCCCAGTTGTGCCCTAGATCGAGTTCCAATCCCCAATGCGGGTCGAAATTGTAAGTGAAGGCTGAACCAAAGCCCTTCGCCATGTCGGGTATCTTGAACGGGGTTGGATTATTAGGATCGCCGAAGGGCGCGGGCACGGTGCCGCCAGGATGCAGCCATTGATAGCCGACAAACAAATCCCATTTAGGATTCGAGTCGCTCTGCGCGAGTGCGGGAGTCGAGATAAGTGACATCGACAAAAGCACGAACAGTGCGAAGACTGTGAAGGTCTTGCTTAGATTGAAACTAGGTGACATTTGTCCTCCGTGAATCGTCGACTCGCGTTCGGTGCGCGCCAGCCGTGAGCGGCGGCTTGGAAAGATAAATTGGCGCACCTAGTCGACTTTGACCGCAATTCGGAAAACTGCAATTCTACCGCAGGTAATAATAGCCCTCAAAGGCCGATTCAAAGGATTGATTATTGCGGTACCGGGTCAGGGTACTCCTCTCAAAGAATTTAAGAGCGAGCCGCAAAGTGCTGTCGTCTCTCGCCTTGCTCCGCACGAAGGTAGCCGCGTATGGTTGTAGTCTTGGTTTAGTAATCGAGAAAAAATGAATCTGACCCAGCAGGCAAAACATTAAGAATGAGCCACGAAAAAGTACTGATCGTCGAGGACGAAGAGAACGAACGCACTGGCTTGGCCGAGTTAGTATCTTCATGGGGATATCGAGCCGAAACCGCGCGCGATGGAGTAGAAGGCCTGGACAAAGCCACGCAGTGGACGCCTTCCATCGTCATAACCGACCTTAAGATGCCGCGTATGGGGGGGATCGAACTGCTTGAACGACTGGCAGAGCATTCCGAAGCCATGGCGGTGATCGTGGTCACGGCCCAAGGCAGTATCGATAGCGCGGTGCAGGCCATGCGCCAGGGCGCGTATGACTACATCACCAAGCCCATCGACACCAACCGTCTGCGCACCATGTTGCAGAATGCTTCAGCGCTCATCGGAACCCGGGCGGAACTGGAAAGCGCGCGTCGCAAACTGCGGGATTCCGGCTCCCTAGGCCAACTCCGCGGCGCCTCGCGAAAGATGCAGGAGATCTTCCGGCTGATCGAACTGGTGGCCCCGAGCACAGCCTCGGTGCTGATTACGGGAGCCAGCGGCACGGGAAAGGAATTGGTGGCCCGCACCATTCATCAACTTAGTCCTCGCCGTGAGCGGCCGTTTGTCGCTATCAATTGCGCGGCCATTCCCGAAACCTTGATTGAAAGTGAAATCTTCGGCCACGAAAAGGGCGCGTTCACCGGAGCGCTCGAACGCCGCACGGGCTGTTTTGAACTGGCCGAAGGCGGCACCATCCTGCTGGATGAAATTGGCGAAATGCCGGTGGGCACTCAAGCCAAGCTGCTGCGTGTACTGGAGGACCACAAATTGCGCCGCCTGGGCAGTAAGGTCGAGACCTCCGTTGATGTGCGTGTGCTGGCAGCGACAAATAAAATTCCCGACGAAGCCGTTGCCAGCGGCGAACTCCGCAGCGATCTTTATTACCGGCTGAATGTTTTTAACATCCACATGCCTCCCATGCGGGAACATAAAGAGGATATCCCCGACCTGGTGCAACTTCTTCTGTCGGAAATGAGCACCAAGCATTCCCGCAAAGTTGCCGCCGTGAGCGAGGCTGTGCTGAATCAGTTCACCAGCTATTCATGGCCCGGAAATGTGCGTGAATTGCGCAATACCATAGAACGGGCAGTCATCGTCTGCGATAGCGGAATGATTGAGACGAAACATCTGCCTCCTGGATTCGGCCACGCACCTCTGCGCACCGCCGCCAATGATCCGGACGCAGTCCGACTAGGCGTGGGCACGACGGTGGGTGAGGCGGAAAAAATGCTCATCCTCAAAACCCTGGAATCTACCAGCAATAACAAGACCCGGGCCGCGGAAATCCTCGGAATTAGCTTGAAAACCTTGCATAATAAGTTAAAGGAGTACGGCAGCAGCGCTGCCGACGCTGCTAGCAGCAAGGAAGAAGAAATGCAGTGATCGGTGATCAGTGGGCAGTGGCCACGGGTAAGGGGTCAGGGGTCAGTACAAACGGCAGCTCACTTTGATTGGAATTTCTATGCCGCTGCTTCGGCCGAACTCTGATCACTGATCGCTGACCGCCGGCCACTGCTTTTATGCGACGAAAAGCTATCATCGTGCTCGCAATCACTTTCATGGTTACCGTGATGGTGACGGCGTTCTCGTATCTTTATATCTCGCAAATACTGCGGCAGCGCATCACCAGCGCTTACGAAAGTGCAAACCGGCTGACCCAGCAACTGGCTTACTTTGCTGAAAATGATCTTCCCGACTTGAGCAGCACACGGGTAGACACCAATGATCCAGCCGCGGTGAGACACGCGCTCGCCGACTATCTGCCGATGGATACGAACCTTTTGAACAATCTCGAATCGGAGGTTGCCCTGTGGCCGTTTATCTACGACGCATCGGTGATCGATGCGAACGGCTACGCGCTGCTGCATACGAATCCGAAATTGATCGGCAAGCACGTTCCTCCGCGCCAGGACTTTCAGACCGTCACGAACGCCCATTCCTGGGACCAACTTCACCTCGTCTATAGCCCGCTCGCAGTTTACGATGTCAGCTTTCCCCTGCAATTAAACGGAACTCCTTTTGGCAAGATTCACATCGGTGTTTCCACGGTCTTTCTCCAGAGTGAAATTACGCCTCGCCTGCTGCATGCAATCTACTTTTCGATCGCGGCGATTTTTCTTTCTCTCCTGCTGGCTGCCGGCATTTCCAATATCGCGCTTGGCCCTCTGAAGGAAATCAGCCGCAACCTGGATAGCGTAACCTTGGGCGGAGAATTCTCCGGTAACGAATCGGAACACGATGAATTCGGACTGGTCTCGCTCAAGATCGCCAACCTGGGGCGGCAGATACGCGACAGCCGGGAGATTTTTTCCGCCCTGAAAGACAACGTCGATCAACTCATGTCCACCTTGCAGGACGGCCTGATGTTGTTCACCAGAGATACCCGGGTGGTGCTGGTGAGCGCGCCGGTTGAGCGATTTCTAGGCACGCCTCGCGGGGAACTGCTGGGCAAGACGGCACGGGACGTATTTTCCGACAGCACTTCGTTGGCAGCCACCATACGGGACGCATTCGAGCGCAAGCGTCCATTGTTGCAACGTGAATTTGTCGCCGCCGCGGGCAGGCGAGTGCAGGTTTCATTGGATTTTGTGCAGGAGAAGAGTACGCAGATCGGCGCTCTGCTGATTATGCGCGACGCCGAATCGGTGCGCCGAATCGGAGATGAAATCGAGATGTCCCGCCGCCTCTCGGCCAGCGGACGCGTGACCGGTGGGGTGGCTCATGAAGTGAAGAATCCCATCAACGCGATCGTTCTCCATCTCCAGCTTTTGCAGAATAAACTGGCGCAACTCGACCCCGATACGCGGCGGCACATGGATATCATCGGCAGCGAAATTCACCGGCTCGACCGTGTAGTGCAGACGCTGGTCGACTTCATGCGGGCTCGTGAACTTCATTTAGTGGAGGTGGACTTCCGGCGACTGCTGGACGATGTCGCGCTGCTGGCTGCTCCCGAGGCTGAGCAGCATGGAGTGAACATCCGGCGCAACGTCTTTCCGGAGCCGCTGATCATCAAGGCGGATCTCGACTTGATGAAGCAGGCGTTGCTCAACGTGGTGATTAATGGCATTCAATCCATGTCGCAGGGTGGGCAGCTTACCATCGCGGCGCATCGCGAAGAGAACGCAGTGGTCGCCGAAATCAGCGATCAGGGTTCCGGTATCCCTCCGGATGCCCAGGATAAAATCTTCGAGCTTTACTTCACCACCAAGAAGGATGGCAGCGGCATTGGCCTGGCGCAGACCTACCAAATCTTGCAGTGGCATTACGGATCGGTGGAATTTCAATCGGCGGAAGGGTTAGGAACGACATTCCGCTTCCGCGTGCCCATCGCTGCGTCAAGTCTGGACGCCGAGGCCGAACCCGCCCAACCGAATCCTGTAATTTTGTAAGGTTCGCTTAATGATTTCCGAGTGTAGTGAGGGCGTAAGATTGAAAGGTCTTCTTCGCAATCGCAAATCAAATATGAATCTGGCCGCAATCCTTGCGATTTATTTATTGACCATGGCTTGGCCGGTGCGTGCCGCCGACGGACTTGCGGAACCACAAGCCGCCTCCGGCCAGGTGGAGTCATCCCCGCAGGCGATCCCATCACAGCCGTCAAGCAGCGAGCCCGCACCACATTCTTCTTCGCCCTCGCCAGCCGGCAAAACAGTTGATTCTACGGATCCGGCGAAGCCGTCTTACCCACCACATCGGCGCCACAAGAAGAAGCTGCCGGATTGCACGAGTTCCGCAACCGCGCTGAATCCAGCAGCGAATAACCCCAGTGATTCTGGAAATCAAAAGGCACCGGCGACTGGTTCAAGCAGTCCCGCGTCAACTAATCCGCCTTCGACCAGCGCTGACTCTGCAACCGCTGATTCTGCGAAGGCCGAATCCGCAAAGACTGATTCTGCAAAGACCGGCTCCGCGCCGTTGCTACCGTGCTCGCCACCCAAGAAAGTCGTCCGCAACGGAGGATCCGAAGAGCCCACCATACAACTGATCGGAGGCAGCCCGGCGCAGGAAGCATCGAAGCAACGGTCCACGGAACAACTCACCGCCGCTACCCAGGAAAACCTGAAGAAGATCGCGGAACGCCAGCTTTCCCCAAGCCGGCAGGAGATGGTGAATCAGGTAAAGCAGTTCATGGATCAGTCCAAAATCGCCGTTGCCGCGGGAGACCTGGAGCGCGGCCACAATCTGGCCCAGAAAGCTCACTTACTTTCCGAGGAATTGGTCAAACCTTAAATAGCGATTACCGGGAAGCCGCCGGGGGCGGCGTCTGTCTCCACTCGCACCCGTTTGCCTCTATGCGCAGCTCTGAAGTTGACGGCCTTTCTGCCGATAGAGGAATCAGCACCGTCCCTGCGAAGCTATCATGTCACCCTTCAGCGATCCTGATATTTGCCGCCACATCCTCGATGGCCTGCAGATCGGAGTGAGCGTGCTTGATCTGCAGAAAAAAATTGTCTTCTGGAGTGACGGCGCGGAAAAGATCACGGGCTATTCGCGGATCGATGTCATTGGGCACTCCTGCGCGGACAACATTCTGCAGCATTGCAACCAGCATAGCTGTGAAATGTGTACCGACCGATGCCCCATCTCATCCGCCCTGCATGACGCCAAGCCCATGGAAGCCATAACCTTCATCCACCACAAGTCAGGACATCGCACCCAGGTACACACCTGGGCGATTCCGTTGCGCGACAAACACGGCTCGCTCATCGGCATCATCCAGACTTTTGAAGGCGAATTCGCTCTGGGTGGTCCCGGCCCCAACGACCGCGACTTGAGAGACCGCGGCTGCCTCGACGACACCACCGGATTGCCCAATGAGGTGATGATGCAGGCTCACTTGCGGGAACTGCTGGGCACCTTCGGCGAGCTCCAAATTTCCTTCGGCGTCATTTGTCTGCAGGTTCCCGACCTCAACAAATTTCGGGCGCGGTACGGACAGGTGGCGACCAGATCCATCCTGCTGGTGCTGGCTCGAACCTTGAAAAATACGGTTTGGCCCACCGATTTTGTAGGCCGCTGGAGCGAAGATCGATTCCTCATTATCTTGAGCAGCTGCCGCGAGGACGCCCTCCATGTGATCTGCCAGCGCATTCTGAACATGACGGCCAGCGCCACTATTCAGTGGTGGGGAGAAGAATTATCGCTGACCGTATCGATCGGCGGCACGGTCGCCCTCGCCGGCGACTCCCTGGCATCGCTTCTGCAGCGAGCCCAGCAAGCGCTCCCTGGAAATCAAATCGTGGTACCGGATCGCGATGCTCTGGCTGCTGCAGTCTCATCGTCAAAAAAATTAACGAGCTAACTCATGTTCGCCATTATTGGCATTGTCGTCGTCTTCGGTTGTGTCATCGCTGGCTATCTGATGGAGCATGGAAATTTGAGGGTGCTCATCCAGCCGGCGGAATTGGTCACCATCGGCGGAGCGGCGATCGGGACCGTCCTGATCGCCAATCCGCTGCACATTCTCAAACAAATTGCCGGCGGGATCGGCGGCGTTTTTAGCGGCTCCAAATATACCAAGCAGGCCTATATCGATTCTTTGAGAATCATGTACGACTTGCTCAACAAGGCCCGCAAAGACGGACTGATGGCGCTCGAAGGCGACGTCGAGGAACCGGACAAGAGTACCTTGTTCGCCAAAGCGCCAGCCGTTTTTAAGAACCACCACGTGCGTGACTTTGTCTGTGACTCGCTGCGCATGGCCATCACCGGCGTGGATGCCTTCGATCTCGATCAGATGCTCGACCTCGACCTGGAAGTTCACCACCACGGCGCCGCGCAGCCTACCGCGGCCCTCAGCAGTGTGGCCGACTCGTTGCCAGGATTGGGCATTGTCGCTGCCGTCCTGGGCATCGTGATTACCATGAGCGCCATGGGGGGACCTCCGGAAGAAATTGGCAAGAAGGTGGCGGCTGCGCTGGTGGGCACGTTCCTGGGCATCCTGCTGTGCTATGGCCTGGTCGGCCCCATCGCCTCCAACATGACTAAGATCGCCGACGACGAACATGCTTACCTTTACGTGCTGCGCGTTTTGATTGTCTCCTTTCTTAAAGGGACGGCTCCCATCATGGCGGTAGAAGTAGCGCGGCGCGCGGTGCCGGGCCATGTTCGGCCATCGTTCAAGGAAGTGGAAACAGCCTGCCGCAACAAGGGCCCCGCCGACGATACCGCTGCCGCACCCGATGCCGCTGCCGCGGCGGCAGGTCAGTAGAAATCTGGACACCACTACTCAATGGACAAAACTCGCCCCATCATCGTCATCAAAAAGAAAGGTGGCCACGGCGGCCACCATGGCGGCGCCTGGAAGGTTGCCTACGCCGATTTCGTCACCGCCATGATGTCCTTATTTATCGTCCTGTGGCTGATGAGCGCCAGCAAACCGGTGCAGGAGGCTGTGGGCGGCTATTTCAGGGATCCCAGCGGCACTGCCGACAAGAAAGGATCGATCATGCCCGGCGCCGGAGAGAATTTCATTCTCACCAAAGATGACATGCCCAAGCTCAAGAACCAGCTCGAGCAAAAAATTCGGGAAATGGACGACTTCGAGAAACTCAAGAACCATATCGAAATGACGGTCACCAACGAAGGCCTGCGCATTGAACTCAGCGAATCTGCCGCAGGAACTTTCTTCGACAGCGGCAGTCCTAAGTTGAATGGCGACGGCCATGAGTTGGTGATTGCGCTTGCCTTGGAGTTGTGCAAGTTGCCGAACAGGCTTTCCATTGAGGGCCACACTGACTCCAAGCCTTACTCGACATCTAAAACTTATAGCAACTGGGAACTTTCCACCGATCGTGCGAACGCCGCGCGCCGCCTTATGCAGACCAGCGGAATCGGGCCAGAACAAATCACTCAGGTTCGTGGCTTTGCCGATCAACGTTTGCGCAAACCTGATAACCCGCTCGATCCCTCTAACCGCCGAATCTCAATCATTGTGCAGTACATTATTAAAAACAATGAAGAGGAAGATACAAAGCAGTCCGCTGCGGGCGAAGCGAAAAAGCCCGGAGAGAAACCAGACAAGAAAGAATGAATGCAGCAGTGGCCTTGAAATAAGTTTACAATTTCTTCCGCGTTGCTCGCGAATCCTGCCTGTATAATCCCCGCTTTGATCTTTTACTCAGGAGCTTCCGTCATGAAGACCTTCGTCCGCCTGGTCTGCCTTCTACTAGCGATGTCCTCGGTCAACCCGTCGTGGTCTCAGGAAAAAGAAAAACTGGATCTCGAAACTATGACCCGAATCCGCTACGAAGGCTTCCACGATTCCAAGGTCATGGACTTTGCCACCGGACTGATGGACTCAATCGGCGAGCGCCTCACCGGTTCCCCTAACATGAAGCGCGCCAACGAATGGACTCGCGACCAACTGACCGCAATCGGCCTCTCCAACTCGCATCTGGAGCCTTGGGGCCCGTTCGGCCGCGGTTGGGCCAATCAATACGTCAACGTTCGCATGACTTCGCCCGATATAGTCACGCTGCTCGCCTACCCGAAAGCCTGGACTCCGGGCACCAACGGTGTTATCCAAGGCAAGTGCATTCGCGCCATCATCGCCGACAAAAAAGACTTCGACAAATACAAAGGCAAACTCGCCGGCATGATCGTAATCCTCGGCTCTGACGCGGAGGTCAAGCCCATCACCGAGGCTCCTTACAAACGCCTTGCCGACGACGATCTCGCCAAACTCGCCGACTACCAGATTCCCGACCGTCCTCCCTTTCGCTTCGCCGATTTTCTGAAGCGCCAGCAATTCGTTAAAGACTTGAACCAGTTCTTCGCTGACGAAAAAGTGCTGGCCGTCATCGACCACAGCCGCGGCTCATCAGGCGGCGGCACCGTATTCGTTCAGTCCGGAGGATCTTATAAGCCCGGCGAAACCACCACGATCCCTCAACTCACCATGGCCTCGGAGCACTGGAGCCGCATCGCCCGCCTGCTGGAGCAGAAAAAAGACGTCTCGCTCGAACTGAACGTCGCCAACACCTTTTACGATGATGACCCCATGCAGTACGACACCATCGCCGAAATTCCCGGAGGCGACAAGAAAGATGAGGTCGTGATGCTCGGCGCACACCTCGATTCCTGGCACGCCGGCACCGGCGCCACTGACAACGGTGCTGGCACCATCGTCATGATGGAGGCCGTCCGCATCCTGAAAGCCCTCGACATCAAGCCTCGCCGCACCATCCGCATCGGCCTCTGGAGCGGCGAAGAAGAAGGCCTGCTCGGCTCGCAAGGTTACGTCGAGCATCATTTCGGTTCGCGTCCTCGCATGGACGAGCCCGGCATGAAAGATATGCCTACACTGCTGCGCCGCGAAGCCGGAGAAGTCACGGTGAAACCCGAGCAGGCCAAAGTCTCCGCCTATTTCAACGTCGACAACGGCACCGGAAAAATCCGCGGCGTTCACCTGCAGGAGAACGAAGCCGTCGCTCCCATCTTTGAAGGCTGGATGAAGCCTTTCAAAGATCTTGGCATGACCACTCTCACCATGCGCAACACCGGAGGCACGGACCATCTGTCATTCGACGCCGTCGGCATTCCCGGCTTCCAATTCATTCAGGATCCCATCGAGTACGAAACTCGCACGCACCATTCGAACATGGATGTCTACGACCGCCTGCAGCCGGAAGATTTGAAACAGATGGCTGTGATCGTTGCCGGCTTCGTCTACGACGCCGCCATGCGCGATCAGATGCTGCCCCGCAAGCCCATTGAGAAGCCGCTGCCGAAAGAACCAGAAAAGAAAGAAGAATAACTGCCGCGGCATGTCATCGTCAGCGAGGATTGTGCTTCGCGACGCGAAGCATAACCGCAGTCGAAAGCCTGCCCTGAGCCAAGTTGAAGGGGATCCCTTTCTCCTTACCTTACGATTGCCCTCGCAAGGCATTTCCTATATTCAGGCGACTGGCGTCGATGACAGATCAGGAACCAGCGAATGCCCTGCCGCGCGCGGGGGTTCTTTAACCGGCAGCCGTGCCGTTACAACTGCGCCTGAGCCGGTGGAGTGAATTTCCAGATCTCCTCCAAGCTGCCGCAGCCTTTCTCTCATTCCCCTGATCCCAACTCCGGGCGTGCCGGCGGCGGTCATTTCATTCAACTTTTCCGCAGGTATCCCCTTACCATGGTCCTGAACCACAACAACAACGTCGCCGTGGCTGTGCCGGAAAGTAATCTTCGCCGTCGGGCTCTCGGAATGCCGATGAATATTCGTAAGGCATTCTTGCACCATGCGAAAAATGGCCGTCTCCATCTCACGAGACAAACGGCCGAAATCGTCAGGAACTTCAAGGTCAACTTTAATCTTGCTGCGCTTGGCGAATCCATCTACATACCATCGAACCGCAGAGACTAACCCCGCTTCATCCAGCAGAGGTGGGTAGAGCAGGTGAGAGATCGTGCGTACTTCTTTGCTCATTTCCTGGACGAGACCTTCGCTATCGGAAAGAGTAGAGGCTGTCTTAGTAAGCCGTTCCATATCGGAGCGAACCGCCGACAGGTTCATGCTCAGCCCGGCCAAAAGTTGACCGACGCTGTCGTGTAGTTCCCGAGCGATCCGTCGTCTCTCATCATCTTGTAACTGAAGCAGACGAGCTGAGAGATCCCGCAAATTCATATTTGCCGTATCGAGCTCTGACGTTCGTTCTTTCACTCGATCCTCAAGTTCAGCGTGCCCCCTTCGCAATTCCTCATTATTCCTTCGGCGCGCTTCTCCCATGGCAATGAAGCCACCCGATGCAACTAAAAAGACAAGAACCGAGATGATCTGCGTGTTCTCGTGGATGCCAAACGACTGTGTTTGTGACAAGAACCGATATCCCATTCCAGCCAACGCAAGGGCAACAGCCAGTACGGCCGGTCCAGTTCCGCAATACCACGCGGAACAAGCTGTAACCAGCAGTAGCAGGATGTACGGCAGAGGATTGTCGAGACCAAGCTTCAACGTGTAACAAGACAACAACACAACGAACGTGGCCGCGACGGCAGCCCCGTACCGTACCCAGCTGTTTCCAGAAATTCTTGCAGAAAACGAATGATCGGTTCCCATCGTTCTCACCCAACTACTCTCGAAAAGTAGTTATGGAAGTCAGCAGTAATAGAAAGAATCACCGCGAGTGACTCTTTAAGGCTACTACTTTTCGTGGGCTCTTAGGGAAAATACGCCTGTAAGATGTCCTTCCGCGTTTGTCTGGAGCGAATCGGGCGCGTGAAGGAAATTTATCGGAAATCGGTCGTGATGCTGATCGCCCGCTACTTCACAAACGTCAGCCCATGCGGCACCGCATACTTGAACACATACGCATAGAGCATCACGATAATTCCGACAATTGAGCACAGCGCTACCGAATGCCACGCCACGAACCGGAAAATGATTCCTTCGTTCCCCACCTGCTCGGTCGCCGCGGTCGCAATCGTGATCGACTGCGCATCCACCATCTTTCCCATCACTCCGCCGCAACTATTAGCCGCGCACATCAGCACCGGATCGATGCCCAATTGCTGAGAAGTAATTCTCTGCAGGCTCCCGAACAACGCATTCGCTGACGTATCGCTTCCCGTTAGCGCCACTCCCAGCCATCCCAGGAACGTCCCGAAGAACGGATACATCCATCCGGTACGCGTGAAGGCCAGGCCCAGCACCGCATCCAGCCCCGAGTAGCGCGTCACATAGCCCAGCCCCAGCATGAAGGAAATCGCAACCATGGCAAGGCGCATCCGCACCAAAGTCCGCCAAAAAATCTTCACCAACTGCAGCGGACCCTGCCCAAGTAACAATCCGGACACGATAGCCGCGAAAAAGCATCCCGTCCCCGTGGCCGAGAGCCAGTTGAAGTCATAGCGCGCTGCTTCCGGTGTCGGCTTCGCAACCACCGGCGCCGACCGCGAAATCGCATTGTGCAGGTAAGGCACATCCCATCCTGCTGGCCCCGGACGCGCCTTCCCATTCGGAAACACGACTTTAAAAGACGGCGTCGTAGCCATATTCATCGCCAGCTTTATCTTTGGCAGGCCCCACAGCAGCACAAACAACGAGAGAATCGCAAACGGCATCCACGCTTTTAAAACCTGTGCGGCGGTATACGACCGCGCTTGGACGATTCCATCGAACTGTTGCGCCGACCACTCGCCGCCCACATCATCGCTGATCTTTCGCGTAGCCGCGGCAACTGTAGCCGGTTTATCGTCGTAATCGAATCGCCAGATTTTCTTCGGCTTCCAGACGCGCAGGAATGCCAGCGTCACCACGAGCGACACTACGCCTCCCATAATGTCCACCAGATTGCTGTCCACGTAGTTCGCCCACAAGAATTGCGTAAGTGCGAACGATCCTCCGACCACTGCAATCGCCGGAAACACTTCCCACGTATCCCGCCAGCTGACCATGGTTTTCACCAGCCAGAAAGGAACGATGAGTGCCGTAAACGGAAGTATCCGCCCGATCATCGCATTGAGATCAGATTCCGGCAGAGCCGTCACCGCCGCCAGCGTGTGTACCGGAGTTCCAATCGCCCCCCAAGCCACCGGCGCGGTATTGGCGATAAGATTCAGCGCAGCCGCATGAAACGGCTTGAATCCCAGCCCGATCATGAACGCTCCGGCGATCGCCACTGGCGCGCCGAATCCCGCCGCGCCCTCAATGAACGCGCCAAAACAAAACGCCACCAGCAACACCTGCAGCCGGCGATCCGCCGTGATCCCCGCCACCGACTCCTTCATGATCTCGAACTGCCCGGTCTCCACCGAGATGTCGTACAGATACACAGCGGCAAGAACGATCCAAGCGATCTTCAATACGCCGAACGCTACACCGTACGCAAAGCTGAGCGCCGCAAGCATTGGAGGCATCTTGAAAAAGATAATTGCAACCGCCACCGCCGTTGCCGCGCCGGCGATGGCACACCAATGAGGCTTTACTCTAAGTCCGGCGAGCAGCGAAAAAAGAACGATGATAGGAAGAGCCGCCACCAGCGTGGAAAGCCACCAATGACCAAGTGGATCATAGACTTGAGTCCATTGCATCGAATCCTCCCTACAAACGGAGACTGCCGCAAAATGGAAACCTTATGCCTTGTCTTCTGACCTTCGTTTTCTGAGCTTCGTCTTCTGAGCTTCGTATCAGGGTATGCCTTCAGGCATACCGTCAGACGCCGCGCCCTGACTGCGCCTTCAGGCGCTGCCCAGTTCCCAACTCCTCGGAACATTCACATACGACCGATCCAACTGCGCCACTGACGGACATCCCAGCAATCGCAACGTCCGTTCCAAATCGACCCGCAAAATCTCAATCGCGCGATCCACTCCCGCTTCTCCTGCCGCTGCCAACCCGTACGCGTAAGCCCGCCCGCACAGCACCGCCTGCGCTCCCAGGCATAGAGCCTTCGCAATATCGGTCCCTCGTCGAACCCCGCCGTCCATCAATACTTCAATCTGTCCCTTCACCGCCTCCACCACCTCCGGCAACGCCCGCAAAGATGCCGGAACCCCATCCAGTTGCCGCCCTCCGTGATTCGAAACCGAAATCGCCGCTGCCCCCGCATCAATCGACCGCCGCGCATCGTCCGCGGTCAGCACGCCCTTCACCACAATCGGTCCCGTCCAGATTTGCCTGATCCAACCGAAGTCCGCCCACGTCACCGCCGACTCCGCCAGCGCCACATTAATATCCGTGAGTGGCATTTGTCCTTTGCCGGGAATAATCACATTGGGTAAACCAGGCAAGCCGCCATCCAGCAAATAATCCATCAACCATCCCGGCCGCGACAGAATCTGCGGCAGAAACGGAATCTTATCCAGCGGCCCCCCGCTGATAAGCTCCTTCATCCCATTGCGATAATCACGCTCGCGAATTCCTGCCACCGGAGTATCTATCGTCACCACCAGCGCATTGAACCCCGCCACTCGCGCCCGCTCAATCGCGCTCTCCGCCGCCCCGCGCCCGCCCATCAGGTAAAGTTGGTAGAACACCGGCCCCTTCGAGCCCGCCCGCACATCCTCCAGCTTGTGCCCCGAAATCGTCGACTGAATGTAGCCGATGCCCGCATTCCCCGCCGCTCGCGCCGCCGCCACTTCCCCGCCCGGATGCATCAGCCGGCTATAT
Organism: Acidobacteriota bacterium; assembly: GCA_013289765.1. GTDB lineage: Bacteria > Acidobacteriota > Terriglobia > Terriglobales > Acidobacteriaceae > Sulfotelmatobacter. The sequence goes on along the minus strand of JABCZI010000005.1, from coordinate 312,522 downwards.
CCCACCGGCGCCAGCATCATCGGCAGCGCAAGATTGAATCCCAGCACACTCGTACACATGCTGCACTCCGCCAGAGCGACCGCATGCCTCGGCCTGAAAGTAATGTCGTTGAATACTCTGCAGTTTTCTCGAAGCGTGACTTCGCCCTCGGCCCCGCCGTCCAGATAATCAAACACCGATTTCGGTATGCGCTGGCGCGCAATCGGCCGGAAGTCTTCAATGCTAACAACATGTGGGGAAGCTACGGATCGTGCGGCTTTCGTCATGCGAATCCCAATGCTAAATCAGCAAGCAGCCCGCTATCCTACCACCTCTCGAAACCACCATGAAAAGTAAATTTCCCTCCCTGCGGGTGCCCCGTCCCTTCTCGCGCCCTTCCGAGAGGGCGGGGATTTTGATCGCCATAAACCTCAAACTTTCACCCGTCTCCGTCCCCACACCCACAAATAAGCCACCGGACCCGAAACTAAATTCACAATCCCCCACTTCCTAGTCGCCACATCGCTGTAAATCATCGCCCAGCCAAACAGCAGCGTCGGAGCCAGCACCACCACGACCGCCCCCACCATCCCGCCCCCCACCCGAAATGCCCGCGGCGCATCCGGATACTTCCTCCTCAGCTGCCAGAACGAAACCACCGTCTCAATCGACGTTGCCATGCGCGTCCACGCATACACTCCAATCAGCTGCGGCACGGTGAAGAACGCCAGCGCCGCGCAGAAAACCGTCGAGAGCACGATCGATCGCACCGGCGTGCCATATCGCGCGCTCACTTTCGCCAGCGCAGGATGAAAATATCCGTCTTCCGCCATGGTCAGCGGCACGCGAGTAATCGAAAGCAGAGTGCTGTCCAGCAACACAAAATTGCAAATCACCGCCGCCACAAACATCGACGTGCCCAGCACGTTCCCTCCCAACAGCCGGCCCGCCGTCACCAGATATCCAGTTTCCCACTCCTTCCAATTCCCCAGCGCCGTCAGCCCCGCCGCCAGCGTCACCACATAAATCCCAATCGCCAGAGGAACTACTATGGCCAGACCAATCGGAAAATTCCGGCTTGGATTCTCCACTTCCTCGATCACCGTCGAGAGCTGTTCATACCCGGCATACGACCACAGCGCAATCGCCAACCCAACTCCGAACGCTCCCTGCCAGGGCGTGCCCGTCGGCAAGAACGGATGAAACGGATTAAACTGCGCATGCCGGAATCCGAGCCCGACAAAAATCACCAGCGGAACCGACATTGCCAGCAGCAAGATCAGCGTAAGGTTCCCGACCAGATGAATGCCTCTCACATTCAGATACGCGACGACCAGGAGAAAAACGAACGCCACGCCCCAGTGTTCGGCGCGGGAATGCACCGGCATCCAATCTTCCAGATAGTCCGCCATCGCCACACCATATGCCGCACTCATCAAGAAGGTTCCTGTCCAGTTCCACCAGCCGCATTGGAATCCCCAAAAATCTCCCAGCGCGGCGCGGCTCCAGCGGTAGAAGCCGCCTTCGACCGGCATCAGTGTGGTCATTTCGGCCGTAGCCAAAGCAATCGGGACGGCGAACAGCAACGGCACCACCAGAAGGAATGTCAGGCCCAGCCCCGGCCCCGAGGTCGAGATCATCGACTCCAGTGAGAACGGCCCGCCGGCGCAGTACGCGAATAGCAGCGCGACAAAAGGGACGAGCCCAATCCTCCGCAAATTCTTCGTGGGAGCGTAAAGGCCCGTCGGCCCGGAGGAAGAGTTCATAAAGAACGTTTCGCTTCCCGCACAAACATCAGCACTGCGTGTCCTTTATAAGTCGTGAATTGCGATTGCCGGTATCCACACTTCTCTGCCACACGAATCGACGCAAGATTATCAGGCGCGATAATGCACGCCGTGCGCGATCGCTCGACGTGCGGTTGTTCAAGATGACGCTTTATAAAATAACGATCGCCCCATTCCACAACCGCGCGCACCGCTTCAGTCGCATAGCCTTTGCCATGAAACGCCGATACCAGCACCCACCCAATTTCCGGCACGCCTCGCAGCGGCGGTTCGATCTCGCGCTTGAAGTCTGCGAACCCAATCTCCCCCACAAACTTTCCCGTCGCCTTTTCCTCCGCCGCCCAATAACCAAACCCAAGCAAAGACCAGTGGCCCGCATACCGAAGAAACTTCGTCCACGCCTCCTCGTCGCTCAGCGGCTTCCCGCCAATAAACCGCGTAACCTCAGCATCCGCCCACATCGCCGCGCAATAAACGAAGTCATCCAGCCGATGCCCGCGCAATCTCAGTCGCTCAGTTTCAAGAACCGGCACTTCGAATCCGGAAGAAGAAAAACAATATCCACTCATGGCAGCAGTCTACCGCCCAAACAACTCATGTAGGAAAATACTGAAGTACTGGCACACCCAATGGGAAGGAACAAACAGGCCAATGGCGCAGTTCCATGAACTGCGCCATTCACTCAACGAAGCAGATTCGCTTGCTACTGCAGGTGGTTCGCCCGCACTGGACTGGCATCGGCTGTGCTGTCAGCCCGCGGCGTCATCGATACCACAATGTACTCTCGTTCTTTGTTGTCGAGATCTTCGACGCGCATCAGCATCTTGTCTTTCTCGAGGCGGAATTGCGCTTGATCGCCCACCGGCAGAAGTACGGGATGTTTCCCGTCCCTGGGCCGAATCCGGTAAATCACTTTCTCAGTCTGCAGCAAATATTCCTGACACAGAAGTTCCTGCGTCTTCTTGTGGCCGGAATCCGTTCCAATCATTTCGCCGGTAAAACTCTTCGCGTCCTTTTCGTCAACACCACATTGCACTGAATCCATTTGCAGCAACTTGCCACCCTGATAAGCCTTCGGTTCCTTGGCATAAGCCGTAGCAGCCAACAAAATCGATGTCAGTACGAGCGATTGATAGCGCATCGAAAATCCCCCAAGTGATGGTCGAAAGTAAATCGAATGTCTCAACCCAACCGACATCGCCGAGCCAAGACACCGATTGCAGCATGAATTGTTTCTTATTCTGTGAGGACCAGTTAGATCACCACGGTCATCGAACCAAGGTAACTTCCGGAACAGGCTGCCGCCTCGAACCCGGCACCCGCGCAAGATGCGGCATCAGCGTTCGACGAGGGCTTCAAGTGAGGAGAAGAATGCTGGAAAAGAAATTGCCGCACACTCACTGCCGCGAATCAAGGTCTCACCCTGAGCTCGCAGGGCGGCAATACTGAAGGCCATCGCGATGCGGTGATCGTCGAACGATTCCAGTTCCGCGCCGTGAAGCGATTGTCCGCCGGGAATTTTTAAACCATCCGCTAACTCTTCGACCTGCGCCCCCATAGCCGCCAGATTGGTGGCGATCGATCTGATCCGGTCTGACTCCTTCACCCGCAGCTCTTTCGCATCGCGGACCTCGATCCCCTGCTCTGTATAAGGTGCGATTGCGGCCAGCACTGGAATCTCATCAATCAGCGCGGCCGTATCGGACCCGCTAATGACTGCACCTTTCAGTTGTCCGCCTTCAACCTGCAACGTACCGACCAGTTCTCCATGAATTTCTTCAAGCTGGGTTACGGAAATGCGCAGTCCTATCTGCACCAGGATATCGAGCAGCCGCGCCCGAGTGGGATTCATCAGTAAATGTGTAATCGTCAATTGCGAGTTGGGAAATAGAGCGGCGGCGCACAGAAAGAACGCTGCGCTCGAAAGATCGCCAGGAACCCGCGCTTCAATCCCTCGCAAGCGCTGGCCGCCGCGAATCCGCACTTCGTTTCCGTTGCGCTCCAACTGCGCGCCAAAGGCCCGCAGCGCCACTTCTCCGTGATCCCGCGTCCGCAACGGCTCTTCGATCCGAGTTTCACCGTCAGCCAGCAGTCCGGCAAAAAGCAGGCAAGTCTTTACCTGCGCGCTCGCCATCGGCATTTTGTAGTGAATCGCTTCGATGTTGCCGCCGACAATGCGCAGCGGAGGACGTCCATCGTGCGATGTAATTCGCGCGCCCATGGATGTGAGCGGCGTGATAATCCGTTCCATGGGACGGCGGGATAGTGATTCATCCCCTCCCATTTCGGTGGTGAACTTCTGCCCGGCGGCGATGCCGCTCAACATCCGGATCGTCGAACCGGAATTTCCGCAATCCAGCGGCTCGCTCGGCGCGGTCAGCGTCAGGCCGCTTCCCTGCACTTCGATAACATTTTCGTCACCATTTTTGCGGTCCCACTTCACCCCGAGCGAGCGCAGGCATCCCAGGGTGCTGGCGCAATCCGCTCCGGTCGAATAGTTTTCCAGGCGTGACGGTCCATCCGCGATCGCCGCCAGCATCGCGTAACGATGCGAAATAGATTTATCCCCGGGAAGACTTATACTGCCGCGCACGTTGCGCGCAGGACGCACAATCACTCGTGACTCGCTTTTCATCTAGAGATCAATATAGCGGAAGGGACCGGGATTAAGCTGTATGCGGGCTTAGGTCAGGGCCTTGGCCTCAGCCGCAACTTCACGCAAGACATCCGCGGGAATTTCTTTCAGTCTCAGGCTGAACTCGAACATGGGCGTCTCGGTGCCGCGTCCCCAGCGCGCAACTTCCCAGTGGGCACGCACGAACTTTACATCGAGATGCGCCGTCAGATCGAGCAAGAGCGGCGTCTCGCCGGAATAGAATTTCTGCGGAAACGTAACTACAGGCTTCGCACTCCACGTCGTGCCGTCGGCCGAACCGTGAATGCTGACTTCGAGAGATTCCTGCTCAATGATCCTGGTGATTGAAAGTGTCAGCAAAAATACCTGGCTGGATGCGCCGCTTACGTCGAGAGCCGGGCTGTCTCCTTTGGCGCTGACGACAGTATTTTCCGGGACCAGCAGCGTATCAATCATAGCGGCAAAATTGTAACACGCGCTTCGATGCCTCACCTTTCACGAAACTTCCTCCAAAAACCGGCGCAGAATCCGCGACGCGTCTTCCGGCTGCTCCCACGGAGAGTAATGTCCAGCTTTCGGAATCACCCGCAATTGGCTGTTGGGAATGTGCTGGTGCATCAGTTCGGCTTCGTTCGCGCCGGTTAGGATATCGTCGTCTCCGGTCACCACCAGCGCCGGCACATTGATGGTCTTCAATACATCCACTGAGTCTGGACGCGCGGCCATGCCGCGTTGCACCTGCGCCACATCTTCGGGTGACATCTTTCGCATCATGCGGAGAGCGCCTTCGACCCGATCAGGCCGCATCTCCCGTGTAGTCCTGGAGAAGACGCGCGGTAGCATGCTTTGAAAGAACGGTTCCGTGCCGCGCTCGATGACGTCGCTGGCCGCTTGCAGCCGGCCATTGCGGGCTTCGGTGCCATCCGCGGGCGCTTTCGTATTGCAAAGCCCGAGGGCTGCGACGCGCCCGCGATGGCGTCTCCAGAACTCAAACAAAGCATATCCACCAATCGAGACGCCGATCAGCGGCGCGCGGCCAATCTCGGCATCATCCATTACCCGCGCAATATCGGCGGCGTGTTTGTCCATGGTTGCCGGCCCCTCCCCCACACCGGAGTCTCCGTGCCCGCGCATATCCGGAAGCACCACCCGGTAACGCGATGTAAGAGTCTCAGCGACGGGCAGCCAAAATTCGTGGTTCACCGGAAAGGGATGCAGAAGAACTACGGGCGGGCCCTCACCCATTACGCGATAGGCAATTTCCGCATCGTCGCTCTTGATTGTCCGAAGATGGATTTGCCGAAGATCCATGCGATCTATGGATTCGTCACACGCTGCCCGGCCCTCGGCGCCACCAGCAGCAAGGGTTCTTCCGGAATCACAATCCATGCGATGGGATAAGAGAGTAGTCCGATACCCGTCATGAACGACACAATCAGCCAAACCACCCGGACCACAGTCACGTCGATATCAAAGTACTCGGCGAAGCCGAGGCAGACGCCGGCGATCTTGCGCCCCTGGCGAGGACGCACCAGACGCCTCTGGGCAACCGGCGCTGCTACACGAACTCCGCAATACGCACACAATGCTGCATCGTCCTGAATCACTTTGCCGCAATAATTGCAGTACATAGCTCTACCTCTTCCGGCCTACAAGACTATTCGTAATTGTAGTCCGAAAGCTCCTTTCCTCAGAAGCAACCTTCCCCCGTCTTCCAGACACTAATTGACCACTTGTCCTGAGGTGTTGTATGTCCGGAGCCGCCGCTCGTTCCTTCTCTGCCACGATAGGTTTGTCCATTTCATCGCTTTTTCTTTTGACAGCAGCCTTGCTTCCGCAGGCGGTCGGGCAAGAACCTGCGACTGGCCAAAGCGCGGTCGAACTGCCCGCTGCTTTTGTATATGTCTTAAATAGCCCCAGTAATAGTAGGGTGGAGATCAACGCTTTTCGCGCCGCCTCTGATGGCAAGCTCTCGATTGTGCCCGGCTCGCCTTTCTCAACCGAGATGGCATATGGCGCATCCATGGCGCTGAATCAGAAGTTTCTTTTTGCCACCAGCGGAATTGACATCTACTCGTTTCGCATTAAAAATGACGGCGAGCTTCAAGCAGCCAACTCGGTGAACGCGCAAAATTTCAATTTGGACAGCTGTGGAGGCCCGCAGGCTCTCTTCCTCGACCGCACCGGTTCCTCTTTATACGATCTGGACTACTACAGCGACTGCGCTAACAATGCCTACCAGATTTTTTTTCCCGAAAACCTTACCGGCCAACTTAGCTATGAAGGAGTAACGACGACTTCGACCCCAATTTTCGAAGTACCCTTGAGCTTCAGTGGAAACAATGAGTACGCCTACGGAGCGAGCTGTTATCACTGGCTGCAAGAAATTTTCGGATTCAAACGTAGCAGTGATGGCAATCTGACCGACTTGAACATCACTCCAGCCATGCCGATTTCAAAGCCAGATCAGCTGTACTGCCCCAATCTTGCGGCGGCTGATCCCGCGAACCACGTGGCCGTCCCCATGCAAGCGCTTAATAGCTTCACCTTGCAACCGGTCGGCTTCGGCGCAATCGCCACCTATACGGCTGACACCGCCGGTAACCTTACCACCGCCAGCACCTATTCAAATATGCCCAGGGTTAGCGTCGGCACGGTCACCAGCATTTCAATGTCTCCCGCGGGAAATCTGCTGGCGGTCGGAGGAACGAACGGTTTGCAAGTCTTCCATTTCAACGGTGCAGAACCGGTCACAGCTTACGGTGGACTCCTCACAACTGATGAAGTCGACCAGATATCCTGGGACACTCAGAACCATCTCTATGCCATCAGCCAGCCTGCCGGCCTGCTATTCGTGTTTAGGATTACCCCAACCAGCCACAATCGGATTGCCGGATCGCCCTATGCAATTGCCAATCCCAATCGCATCGCTATCCTGCCCAGGTAAATGAACAACGATTACTCTCGATAGGCTTCTCGAATGTGTTTGCGGGCCTGGTCCGCGGGAGGTGTGCTGGCGTTCTCCGCCAGGACGCTCTGATATTTCTTCATGGCGAGATCGCGTTTCTGCAACAAGTCGTACATTTCGCCCGCGGCCAGGTTGGCTTTTTGCAGTGTCTCGGGATCTGGATTCTGAATTTCGCCAACCAGTTCATACGCTGCCGCGGCATTGGCATAGTCTTTCTGGCTGCGCATTAACTCCCCCAGACCCCATGCCGTTATTTCGTAGTGTAGGGTGCCGTACTTCCCTTCCCGCCCGTTCTGCCACACTTTGCGATAGCCCGCCGAGGCATCCTGGGCATGTCCGCCGGCGCGAAGCAGATTGGCTTCTTCCAACGGAAATAAATAGTTCCTGGGATAACGCCCCGCCAGATCGTGCATGTTGGCGCGCGCTTCGTCAAAGCGGTGCTCGCGCCGCAGGAATAAGCTGAGGACCACCTTCGCGTCCACGCTGTTTTCCCCGCTACTGCCGGCAACTTCGTTCAGATACTCGAATCCCTTTTCTTTGCTCCCGCTTAGCCCGACCATGGCACCGGCGACCTTGACGCTCCAAGGCAGGCTCCCCATCACATAGTTATGCGCTCCGACCACCAGCTTCGCATCCACGTATTGCGGATTCAGTTCCAGAACGCGTTCGTGATCGCGGCGCGCCCCCACTGCGTTTCGTAAGGCGGAAAACCATGCCCGCTCCACCAGAGCTGTATATAAGGAGAATTGCGCCCGGGTCACGCCGCGAGCATAAAGTGCGTCCACATCGCTGGGATTCGCTTTGAGTTGCAACTCTTCGAGATTCTCGGCACGCTCTACCAGTTGTTTGATCCGCTCCTTAACCTTCGGATCGGCGGGCCGATGCGCCTGGCCAATAAAGCTGTCATTGGCATACTCACCCGTGTTCATCGCTCCCATTCGATAAAGTTCGCGTAACAGGACTGCCGTCAGCAGGTGGTTCGCCGTCGAAGGGTCATTGGGATGCCGATCCAATAGCTTTTCAAAATCCTGGATCGAGCGCTCGTAATCCATGTTGTAGAAGTGTTCGAAGGCGCTGTCCACCAACGGATCGTGCGCTGCTGAAACAGCGGAGACAGATGTTACGCGCGGAGCGCTTCCCGCCGGGCTGGCGGTTTGGGCGGAAGCGTGAGTCCACAAGCAAATGACCAGACAGAACAGCCCACCGCTCGGACCCAACACTTTCGTCAATATCAATTTCAACTTCATCCCATTGTTGCGGAGTTGATTTCTAGTGTAACTGAGTTTGATCGAGCACGAGATGAACCAAAGGCGTAATCGTTCGATCCCGTAGATTTGCATAATGCATTCAGCAGTTGGGCCCTATAATCGCCAAAGTTTCGACCCCAAAACTTGCGTAACTGAGGCATCTTTACCAGGGACTGCGGGTAAGAATTGCGCTGATACGCGTCCACCTTCGGGGAACAAAAGACGCAAGTCTCTGAATTGAAAAGCTCTAGGGATGCACAGGTTTTGGTGTTCGAGTTGCGTTGTTGAAGCTACTGAGTTCCAGCAAATTTATGAGTGAAGTAATTCAAAGTACGGGCCAGGAGTTTTGGCGGTCGCCTACGGTTCTGGATCCGCCGGTCGAATCCGTTCTTCCAGCTCACGTTCAATATGTGAACCAGGCCTGCGCCGAATGCGGTACGGAGTTCATGATCGCCGCCCGCTTTTGCCATACCTGCGGATTGCGCCGGCCCCTGTCGCCTGACAATCAGAACCAGACTGAGAGCTACCAACCTGGGAACTATCGCGCAGCCATGGCCACCTTGTGGACCCGCTACCTGGCGCGCCTACGTTCCGGCGCAACCTGGGCTGCGGCTTCCCTGCGAAAAGTTTCCTTCCCGGCCTGGCTACGCTATCTGCACTTCCATGAGATTAAAAGTGGCGTCGGCCTGCCCACTGCCGCTCTAGTTGCCTTCATCATCGGGCTAGGCTGCGTGGTTGGAGCCCTTGCCGTCAGCCTCTTCTACAAAGCGTCGAATCTGGCTGAATTCCAGGCGATTCAAATGTGGCGGATTGAATGGCTGCTGGCTGCCACGGCCTCGTTTGTCGCCGGCATCCTATTAAAGAAGCCCTCAGATATCGATCCCGACTGATTTCTAAACTCTGCTTTCGACGTCAAGCCCGCTTCGGCAATTCTTACGATTCACTCCCCGTTCCCTTGGCCCGCCGCTGCTCGCTCGTTCGATACTCGCTCATTCGGTAAAGATGATTCACCGGCCCGGTCCCGCGCCCCAAAGGATGCCCGGCAGCGATGGCCGCGGTTACGTAGGTCTTAGCCAGCAAGGTAGCCTCGGCGATCCCGCGATCCAGAGCAAGATGGCAGGCTAGAGCCGTGGAAAAAGCACAGCCCGTCCCGTGGGTGGAATTAGATCGTTGCCGCTCCGCTTTGAAGACCTCTTGTGCCACTCCGTTCTTGCTCACGAAACTGAGCAGGTCGATCGCCTTCTCCAGATGCCCACCTGTAACCACCACTGCGGCCGATCCCATTTCGTGGAGCTTCGCCGCCGCCGTCCTCATCTCCTCGAGATTCGTTACCTTGAGGCCGGTCAGGACCGCAGCCTCGTCGACGTTTGGCGTAATTACATCCGCCAGCGGGATTAGCTTTTCGACCAGCATCCTGACTCCAGACGTATCCAGCAGCTCCGACCCTGAAGACGAACGCAGAATCGGATCCAGTACCACATTAGGCAGTTTGTTTTCGCCAGAGCGTCCGCCGAGGAACTGCGCCACCGCGCGAACTGCCTTCCCCGTCCCCAACATTCCGATATGCACTGCGGAAATCCGCATATCGGAAACCAGCTCTTCCAGGGTATCTGTGATCAGGCCAGGATCGACTCCCACCACCAGCCTGACCCCTGCAGTAGATTGCACAGTCATTGCCGTGATGCAGGCGACTCCGTAGCAGCCGTGCGCTGCAATCGTCTTCACATCGGCGGTCACACCCGCTCCCGACGAAGGATCAAATCCAGCGATGGTAAGTACTACCAGCGGTTTCTCAGACATGGCCCTTGGCGACATCCTCCTTGGTCTTTCGTGCCAAAAAATCCCGAAAGAATGTTTTTTATCGCTAGCAACCTTGTACCTAAAATGCTCACACTAAACAACTTAGAAAGAATTTCCCTGTAAACTACTGAATCTATTGAGGATGTATTTCCTTCTCGACCTACAGGAGCTTGGGTATTTATATATTAGTAAACAGTTAATACGATTGTTTTGAGTGACATATCCCATATTACTCATGATTAACAACAAGTTACGTGTGATATCCATAACTATCATGTCACTATAGGCCACGCACTTTCGGGTTGACAAGCCTTCCCTGCCACCCTACGATTTATAGACCGTTAACGGAAACGTACTAGCTAGGACGACTTTGAGATGCGAGGAGAACTGAATGCGCAGACGTATAGCTCACGTACTGATGATCGGCTTATTGATCGTCGGCTTCGGAGCGGCTCAGGGACCAAACAACTCGGAGGCCAGTTCCGCTCAAACTAGCCGAATTCCGAAACCTGAGGTCCGCAAGCAGGCCAGAACCAAACCCTATCAGGTTGGGACCGCCTCTTGGTATGGGGAGTTTTTCGACGGGAAGCAGACCGCCAGCGGCGAAGACTATGACATGTACGACATGACCGCGGCCCATCCCACCCTGCCCATGGGGAGCTATGTACGAGTCACTAACCTCCGCAATGGACGGGCGGTTGTGGTCAAGGTTAACGACCGCGGCCCGATCGTACCTGGCCGCATTATTGACTTGTCCTACGGTGCCGCACAGGTCCTGCAATTCGAGAAGCGCGGCGTGCAAAAAGTGCGCCTGGACCTGGTAAAACCCCGGACCAACCGCCAGCAGGTTTATCAGACCGTGGCGACCAACTATCCGGTGGCGCAACTGCGCTAAAGCATCTACACTGCTAGGGATGCAGGCCGCTCTCCCTCACGGCATCCCTACCAACGTTCCCCCTAAAAATTCGCCAAGCAGCGATCCTCGCCACAACGATCAGGCCAAGAACGATCAGCCCAAAAACGATCCGCCCCAGAACGACCCGCGTGAAAAACTGATCGTTGCCCTGGACGTCTCCACTGCGGCCGCCGCCCAGAAAATTGTGGCAGCCGTCGGCGACTCGGCGCTCACCTATAAAGTCGGCATGCAGCTCTATACCGCGGAAGGGCCCCAACTGGTGCGGGACCTCGTCGCCTCCGGTCGCCGCGTCTTCCTCGACCTGAAATACCACGACATTCCGAACACCGTCGCCGCAGCGGTGCGCGAGGCAGCCCAGCTCGGCGTGAGTATGTTGACCGTCCACGCAACCGGCAGCGCCAAAATGCTCCGCGCCGCCGCGGAAGCAGCCCGCGCCGCCGCGGAAGCAGCCCGCGCCGCTGCGGAAGCAGCCCGCGCCGCTAACCCTACCCTGATCGTGCTCGCAGTGACCGTGCTTACCAGCATGGACGAAGCCGATCTGGAAAAAGTCGGCATCAATGGAACGGTAGTTGATGAGGTGCTGCGCCTAGCCTCTTTAGCGCTGGAGAACGGCTGCCAGGGTATCGTCGCTTCCGGCCAGGAAGCTTCCGCTCTACGTCAGAAATTGGGAAACGATTTCGCCATCGTCACCCCCGGCGTGCGGCCCGCCGGCGCCGGCCACGCAGACCAGGCCCGAGTACTCACACCGGCAGAGGCGATTGCCGCCGGCGCAAGCCACATCGTCGTCGGTCGCCCGATCACCGAAGCCGCAGACCCAGCGGCGGAAGCTCAGTCGATCCTGCGGCAGATCGGGCAGTGACTCAAAGTATCGACTGCTTTCGGCGATGAATGGCTCAGTGAACCGGATGAAGATGAAAAAGCAAACGCGGAAGCCCACAAAACTGAAAAGTGAAGTTCCGCTGCCGTCGGAACCGAAACCAGCGGACTGGTTCGGCTCAATGAAAGGCACGATAGAAATACTGGGGGACATTATTACTCCAGCCAATGACGAAGACGACTGGGAAGTTTTGCGCGACTGAGAAATTAACCTGACGCGCATCCGCCATTACGGTGTCATGCCCGTAGCAATTGTCTTCCGCAAATCCTCCGCCGACCCTTGCAGCAGATTCCTCAACACCGCCACCTCCGCCGCAATCCCTGTATGCAGCGCAGGATCAACATCCGGCGCGAAAAGCGAAGAGTGATTGGAGGGCAACATCGTCCCCGAAGCCTTTGCCTGCGCGAACTTTTCCGGGTCCGCTCCACCCAGGCTGAAATAAAATCCCGGAATTCCCTGCTCCACGAAATATGAGAAATCCTCCGACGCCGTGATCGGCTCTTCCATCACCACATTCTCTTTCCCTAACGCCGCTTCCAGCGTGGCTTCGAGCCGCCGCGCCAATGCCGGATCGTTGTATACCAAATCCGTCCCTTCATAGCGATCGACCGATGGTGCTCGCGGCGCGCCTGCCGCTTCGGCCTCAGCCCTGGTGATCCGCTCAATAGAGGCCAGCACGCGCTTGCGTACTTCTATTTTGTTGGTGCGGACCGTCAGCCCCAATTCAGCCTGGTCCGGAATAATGTTGTTCTTTGTACCGGCGTGAATGTAGCCTACCGTCACCACCGCCATATCGCCCGGCTTCGTTTCTCGTGAAGCGATGGTCTGTAACGCCAGAATTGTTCGCGCAGCAATCACAATGGGATCAATCGCCGTATGCGGCGCCGAGCCATGCCCTCCTTTGCCATAGATCGTGATGCGCAGCGAGTCTGCGTTCGTGTTGTAAATGCCCAACACGATCCCAACCTGCCCCGCCAGAAGCGTATTGCCAACGTGCATCGCCACCGCTACATCGGGACGGGGAAATCTTTTCAGCAAACCATCGTCCAGCATTCCCTTGGCGCCGGCAATCGTTTCCTCCGCCGGCTGGCCGATCAGCATCAGGGTTCCGTGCCACGAGTCTTTGCTATGCGCCATGATCGCTGCCGTGCCCAGAATCGCCGCCATATGCAGATCATGTCCGCAGGCATGCATCACCGGAACATCATGTCCCGCGTCATCCTTCGTTTTAACTTTGCTCGCATAAGCGAGGCCAGTTTTTTCTTCTACCGGCAGCGCATCGAGCTCGGTGCGCAACATCACTGTTGGTCCCTTGCCATTTTTCAGGAGAGCAACAACTCCGGTGCCGCCAACATGTTCAGTCACCTCATAGCCCAGGCTGCGCCATCGGCTCGCCAGTTTGGCCGCAGTCTGCATCTCGTGCGAAGAAAGTTCCGGATTCTCATGCAGATCCAGGTACAGCGCGTGGGCATCGGGATAAACAGCTTCAACTTCTTTTGAGGTTGGAGCCTGGGACGCCGCTTGAGCCCAAGCCGTAGCCACCGCCGTAACAATTGCCGTAACCATTAAAGACGCGAGCAGAAAAAGTCTTGCCAATTTCATGTCACGGATCATATCCGCCGTGGCCCTCGGCCGACAAATAAGTCGGCGGTAACATCCAGTTGCAAGCGACTTCCCAAATCCGCCTGTGCCAAATTTGTATTGTGATTTAAAAGCTTTTCCACATCGCATGCGGGTGTAGAATCGATCTAAGAAAGCACTGGTTTGCTCCGCTTCGTCTGCAAGCTCGAGGTGCTCATGAACGTCCACATCAGTTATCGTCTTCATAAAACTCCCGCCTCTGAAAAAGATATTCAACACCACATTGAAAAACTGCAGAAACGCCTGCAAGTCTTCCGGCCAAGCCTCGTTCATTTAAAGGGTATGGTTGAGGAGACCTCGGCACGCGAGGGAATCAGCGTTTCGCTCAACCTGCGCCTGCCTTCCGGACAAATGGCGGTAGAATCCAAAGCCTCGACTCCGGCAGCCGCGGTGAAGAGCGCGTTTGACGATCTCCTGCATCAACTTAACAAGCACAAGGAACTGCTTCGCTCCACTCACAAGTGGACCCGCCGCCAAAAGGAGACTTCGGCGCGACGCAATGCTTCCGTTCCCTTCGAGCAGACGCTGGCCGCGGTTTTCCCGGCGATGGTCTCGTCCGACGACGTCCGCTCCTACGTCGACGTAAATCTCTCTCGCCTAGAGCGCTTTGTGGAACGCGCAATTTATTTTCGCGAAGCGTCGGACATGGTCGCACAGGATTCCGTCAGCAAAGAAGAAGTGATCGACGAGACCATCGCTGCCGCTCTCGGCGATGGCGATGAAAAGCCGGAGCGCCTCGCCCTCGAGCCTTGGCTCTACCGCCTGGCCCTGCGCGCTCTCGACGAACTTTCCCGCCCGGAAGGCACGAACGGCGGTGCTGTGCGGCTGGAAGAATCCGCGCGCAGCCAAAACGTCAAGGCCAGCGACGAGCCCGAATTGCAGTTCCATCAGCCCGACGAATCCATTACCGCGGAAACCATCATCGCTGACGGGCGCGTTGCCACTCCCGAGCAGATCTTTGGCACCGACGAAATGATGCGCCTCATCGCATCCGCTCTCCACAACGTCGTTCCCGCGCATCGCGAAGCATTTATCCTGCACGCCATCGAGGGCTTCGACATCGACGAGATCTCCGCCATTACCGGCGTTGCGCCCGATCATGTGTCGAAATCTATTTCTGCCGCACGCGATCACCTGCGCAAATCTCCCACCTTCGCACGTCAATTCAAGGGACGATTTGCCAATACCGGGACCGCGTAAATCCAATTCCAACAAGGAGTAGGGCCGCGAATGATAACCCGCGAACAAATCCACGAACTGGCACAATTCGAAGACGAGGGAGCCTGCGCTCTCAGTTTTTACTTTCAGCCCTCGACCCCTCGCAATAAAGCGCACAAGGAAGAAGCGATCCTCACCAAGGATCTGGCCCGCGAAGCCTTGCGGCAGTTGGAGGAAAAAAACAAGCACAAGCACAAGAACAAGGAGAAGATTGAGGCTGCTCGTGCCGATCTTGACCGCATCGTTCGCCTATCGCAGGAATTGCGCGGCAACGGCGCGCACGCCAAAGCCATCTTCGCCTGTTCCTCGCGACGCTTCTGGCGCGAGTACGATTTACCCGCGCAGCTCAGCGGTACGCAACTTTTCGCCGACCGCCATTTCCACCTCAAGCCTCTCACACAACTGCTGGGATCGCTTCCCAGCCTCGGCATTCTCTTGACCGACCGCCGCCGCGCCCGCCTTTTCGAACTGCGTCTCGGCGAGCTCACCGAACGCATGGATTTCTTTCATCCTCTTTCCCGCCGCCGCCGCAGTGATGGCTTCAACGGCTACGACGCTGGCCGCGCCGAGCGCCAGGTTGCCGAGGAGGCACGCCAGCATTTCAAAGTCCTCGCTGATTTTGTGAAAGATGCTTTGGACAAGGGCATGTTTGAGCATTGGGTCCTGGGCTGTCAGGAAATTCATTGGGCGCCGTTTGAAGCGCAGCTGCATGCCTGCGCCTTGCAGAAGTTGCAGGGCCGGTTCGCCTCCGAGGTCGGCCACGCAACCCGCGACGTAATCCGCTCCCATGCCGAAAGTATTTTCTCCGCTTCGCAAAAGAAACGCTGTGACGAAGCGGTCCGCGAAACTCTGAGCCAGGCTCGCAGCAGCGCTCGCGGTGTCACCGGATTGCGCCGCGTGCTGCGCTCCCTCGAATCCGGCGAAGTGCAGACCCTGCTGCTCGGCCAAACCTACCATGCGCAAGCCGTCGAGTGCTCCGGCTGCGGCCACCTCGATGCCCATCTGGTGAACTTCTGTCCCGTGTGCGGTCGCGAAATTCGCGGCGTGGTCGATGCGGCCGAAGCCATTCTGCCTGCGGTAATTCGCCACAACATCGAACTGCTTTACGTGAAGGACGATCCCGAGTTCGATAAAGTCGGAAACATCGCCGCCCTGCTCCGCTTCCGTTCCGAGCAAAACAATAACAGCAGCAACATCCGCTCCATCACGCAAGTCCCGCCAAATCCTTCGGTCAGCCGCCCCGTGGGACGCGTCGGCCGCTACCGCGGCCTGGCCAGCGGCTGATCCTGAAAGCGCGAGTTTATTTTTGAAGAACGCGGCTTCCAGCCGCCGCATAATCGGGATTTTGGGTGGCGCAGCGCCCTTCGGCTTCGCTCAGGGCAAGCTATCCAGCGCTGCTATTCCTGGCCTATCATGAATGGGCTTTAGCCCCCGAGGGACTTTCCGCCCATGCCGAACTGGCTGCAAATCCCGCCCCCTGAACTTTTCGCGCTGCTCGCTGCAATCGCCTTCGCAGCCGGCGTCAACGTCTACGCGACCGTCGCCTCCCTCGGCCTGCTCGCCCGCTTCGGACACGTTCCGCTCCCTCCAACTCTTCAACTTCTCGAAACATGGCCCATAATTACCGCGAGTACAACGCTGTTCGCCATTGAATTTTTCGCCGACAAAATCCCCGCCTTCGACCTGCTCTGGAGCGCGCTCCACACTTTCGTCCGCGTCCCCGTCGCTGCGCTGCTCACATATCGCGCCACCGCGCAACTTACTCCCGCCGAGCAACTCATCGCCACGCTTCTCGGAGCCGCCATCGCCCTAGCCGCCCACTCCGGCAAAACCGCCGTCCGCGCGGCGGTCACACCTTCGCCCGAACCGTTCTCGAACATCTCCCTCAGCCTTGCCGAGGACGCGCTCGCTATTTCCCTAACGTGGCTCGCCACGCGTCATCCTTACGTCGCCGGCGCAATCGCGCTGGCGTTGGTCGCAATCGTCATCCTGCTGGCGCACGTAGTAATCCGCGCGGTCCGCGCATTATTTCGCGGTGCCGAAAAGGAACTGGCGATCTAGTCAAAGCGACGTGGTGCTCGTGTGGAGCGGACACTCCTGTCCGCTGCCTTTGACTTTGCTTTTGACTTTGCTTTTGCTCTGAAGCCCCTTCCACCATCCGTGGCTCTTGCATCCAGACCCATTCAGCGCTAGCATTCGCCTGCTATTGAAAATCGAGATTTCGCTTTGGATCGCAAGCGGAGGTCTCCCATGAAACGCAGCCAAAGTTCTCTGGGTGTGCTTTTCTCCCTCATGCTGCTCGCGTCGCAAGCCGGCGCGCAGACCGACAAGATCACCATTCCCGCCGGCACTCCCGAAGATCATGATTTGCAGGCCATCTCCAACGAGCAGGACGCCTCAAAAAAGCTCGCCCTGTATCAGGACTTCGTCCAGAAATACTCGGTCAATCCCGCGGCGGTGGCTTACGGAAACTGGCAGATCTCCCAGGCCTACCAGACCACGGGCGATCTGGATAAGGCCATCGACTACGGAGACAAGGCTCTCGCGCCTGCGCCTCGTAACCTCGATATCCTCGTCTCGCAAGCCAGCATCGCGCAGCAGGCCAAGAGCAATCAGAAGCTCATGGACTATGCCGCACGCGGAGGCGAAGTCTGCACCTCCATCGCCAAGCAACCGAAACCCGATGGCATGACCGCCGAAGACTTCAGCCGGCAACTCGCAGACGACAAGAGCGCAGTCAAGAATAGCTGCGACTTCCTGGACGCGGCCGGCTTCAATGTCATCGCCAGCGAGACCAACGCGAAAAATCGCATGACATACATCGAGAAATACTCAGCGGCATTCCCCGATTCCAAGTTTCAGGATCAGGTTTCCAGTTATGCCATGTATACGCTCGGCCCAGGTCAGTTGAACGATCAGCCGCGGCTGATCGCATACGGAGAAAAAACTTTAACCGCGAACCCCAACTCCCTGCCCGCATTGCTCTTGATGGCCGGCACCTATGTGGACGATGCCAAGCCGGGCGGCATCGCCAAGGCTGTCACCTATTCCCAGAAAGCGATCGCCGTTGCCAAGGCCGATGACCCCGACGCCGATAAGTCGCGCAAACTTTCGGCAGGCATGGCCCACTCGATCCTGGGATATGCCTACATCAAGCAGGACAAGACGGCGGCCTCGATTTCCGAACTCCGAGCCGGCGCCGGATTGCTTAAGGGACAGGATGATCAACAGTATTCCATCGTCCTGTATCGTCTGGGCTTTGCCTACGCCAAGCTCAACCGCGTCAACGAAGCCCGCGACGTACTGGCCGAAGCCGTCAAGATTCCGGGCCCGGCGCAGAACATGTCGCAGGATCTGCTGGCCAAAGTGAACGCAGCTCGCGCCAAAGCGAAATAAGCCAAACCGTTAACCTTCACAATCCCTTGTCATTCCGACCGGAGCTACTCCTTCCAAGTGGGTATCCCAGTTGCTATCTGTCGAGACGAAATCCCAATGTTCCACAGAAGTGATGTGACGTCTAACCTTGCGCCTCCACAAAAACTGGCGCATGATTGCCCTATGCGAAGGCAGTACAAGCTCACGAAGCAGAGCGGGTTTCAGAGTCCGGGCCGCAATCCTTTGTTTTGTGGATTTTGAGCTTGAAAACCTCTTTGACATCTCTTAACCCCTTTGTCCGCAATATTTTGCGGACAAGTCCTTTAGATTCAATATTTTGGGCGGATTATAGCGGATCGGGTTCCCCGCAAGTCATTGATTCCAGATATTTAAGCAGATTTGATCTGCATTTTTTTAATCCGGATTAAATCCGTTGAAACCGCGCCGTGCAACTCGGTACTAGGTACTCGGTACTTATTAACTCATCGGTACTTGATACAATGAGCGGTCATGACCTCCCAAGCCTTCGCCGACGTTCCCACCGCGATCGAGGAGATTCGCGCCGGGCGCATGATTGTCGTCGTCGATGACGAGGACCGCGAGAACGAAGGCGACATCACGCTGGCGGCCGAGAAGGTTACGCCCGAAGCCATCAACTTCATGGCCAAGTATGGACGCGGGCTGGTCTGCCTCACCATGACTGAAGAGCGGCTCGACCATTTGCGCATCGGTCCCATGAGCGCCGAGAATACGTCGCAATATGGCACCGCATTCTGCGAGGCGATTGACGCGCGCGTGGGCGTGACGACAGGCATCTCTGCGTATGATCGCGCGCGCACCATTCAGGTGGCGATCGATCCTGGGACGCAGGCGTCGGACCTGGCGCGTCCCGGTCATGTCTTCCCTCTTCGCGCGCGCAAAGGCGGAGTGCTGGTGCGGGCTGGGCAAACTGAGGCCTCGGTTGATCTGGCGCGGCTTGCGGGACTGATCCCTGCCGGCATCATTTGCGAAATTATGAAGGATGACGGGACGATGGCGCGCGTCCCGGACCTGATTGAGTTTTGCCAGCAGCATGGCATGAAGATGCTGACGGTTGCGGAGCTGATTCGTTACCGCATGGCGCACGAGCGCTATGTGCACCGCGTCGGAGAAGCCTTGGTGGACACGCGTTTCGGCGAGTTCCGGCTGATCGCCTACGAGAGTGAGAACGATGGCGGAGAGTCGCATGTGGCGCTGATTAAGGGAGAGATGCCTCGCGGCGATGTCGAAAACAAAGATGTGTCGAGTTCGAATGTTTCGAGTTTGAATAAAGCGAACAAGAGCGACGAGCCGGTGCTGGTGCGCATGCATGCGCACTGCCTGATGGGCGACGTCTTCGGCGCCACCGGGTGCGAGTGCCACGCCACGCTCGAAGGTTCACTGCGGCGGATCGCTGAAGAAGGGCGCGGGGCACTGATCTATTTGCACCAGACGTCCAAAGGATTCTCGATCGAGAAACTTGGAGATCGCGCCGCGCTGAGTTTTCATCGCGGACGGAAAGGCCCTACGCTGCTGGAGAATGAACGGCAGACACAGCGCGAGATCGGAATCGGGGCGCAGATTCTTTGTGATTTAAATCTGCGGAGAATCCGGCTGCTGACCAATCGTCCTAAAAAAGTTGCGGCTCTGGAAGGATTCGGAATTGAGATTGTGGATCAGGTTCCGGTGGAGCTGGGGGCTGTGGAAAAAGGCAAAAGCTTTTGACACAGGGGTCACAGAGGAACGCAGGGTAAAGCGACTGAACTGAAGACTCGACTAGAACGGTTTGCGCACGATGACTTCGGCTTCGCGAATGAAAAATTGCGCGGAGCATTGTTCCGAGCCGCAGATGACCGGCACGAGGCCATTGATCTGGCGGCGCGTGATCAGCCCGAGCATGCCGCAAGACGGGCAGGCGAGCACGGCCCAGTAGGGATCTTCCTTCTCCCCGACTTCGCCGGCGTTCTCTAAAACAAAGACAGTTCCGGGCTGCATCTGTTCGGGAATCCACTCATTCAAGACGTCGAGTTCAGCGACCATACTTTCCTCCTGTGGACCCACAACTTGTGCCTACGAAGCCTTTCTAGCACGCCGGCGCTCCGCCGACGCTATTACGGAAGTACTCGCCTTCCTTGCAACCACCTCAGCTCGAACCTGCCGAACCGCATCGCTGAGGCAAATACCCAAAATGGGCTGCTTCGAATTCTTGAGGATGTCCACAATCTGCCGCGCCGAAGTTTCCAGATAAAGATGCGTGCCGTCGGTTAATAGATGCACGTCGGAGTTGCGGCCCACGATTTCGCCGAGGCCTTTGCCGAACTCGCGTTGCAGGAACCGCATCACATTGCGGACGCCCTGCAGGGAAAAGCCTTTGCGGCGGAGTTCGCAGATCACCGCCATTTCGAGGACGTTTTGCATCGAGTAGAGGCGGCGGTGTCCTTCGCGCTCAGGTTTGACGACGCCGCGCTCATCCCACCACTGGAGCTGGCGGGCGGTGACGCCGGTTAGAGCGATTACCTCTTGCGATGGAAAGCGGTCTGGCATGATTATGTTTGAAACAATTCGTGAGTCGAATGTTTGAAACATTCTAGATAGAAGTTGGTGGGTGTCAATAAGATTCGCGTAGGTGGGTTAACTAGAAGAGTGCAGGGAGGATTACTGCAAGGGAAACCAAGGTCCCTCGCTTCGCTCGGGATGAAACCTTGGGGTTATTCGCGGCCGCCGCCGACGAAGTGGACAATTTCCAGGCGATCGCCGTCTTTCAGCAGCGTCTCAGACCAGCGGTCACGCGGCACGATGGCGTGGTTGAGTTCGACAGCTACGCGGTCGGGCTTCATGTTGAGCGATTCGATCAGGGTTACGAGGGAAAAACTGATGGGAGGAACAGGGTCCGCTAAAACGTGATCTTCCCCGTTGATTTGCAGTTTCATCGTAGATGCAATTTCGTCGCGACAGGCGGATCAGAGTTAGTTTAGCAGGCCGTGGGAGCTCGCGAATCGGAACTGATTTCTAATCAGGGTTGATACTCCCAGAGATCGTTCAGGCCGCCGGCAGTTACGGATGAGTCCAGACCCGCGCCACCAAAGAGCCAGAAATTTCCGGCCGCATCCACCCAACCGACGCCGCCCGATCGCGATCCCGGAATGTTACCCGGCGCGGCGATTCCCTGAGTTCCGTAGCTGCCCCCTTGATTCACAATGTTCTGTCCGCCCATCCAAGCCCATTCTCCGGAACTGTACTCCCACAGGTCGTTGAGCTTCCCGCCCTGACCGGTAGAGTCGTAACCACCCCCGCCAAAGAGCCAGAGATTCCCAGCCGCGTCGGCCCAACCAATAGGGGCGCTTCGCGCGCCGGGAACATTGCCCGCAGCAGCGATTCCCTGGGTGCCATAGGTTCCTGATTGGTTGACTACATTCGAGCCGCTGACCCATGTCCATTCGCCGGCGCTGTACTTCCACAAGTCGTTGAGGACTGGGTTTGTCCCTGCGGAGTTATCGCCATTTCCAGCGAAGAGCCAAAGGTTTCCAGCCGGATCGATCCAACTAACGGCAAGGCTACGGGCACCGGGAACGTTGCCGGTGGCAGCCACGCCTTGAGTGCCGTAGGTTCCTGATTGGCTGGCAAGGTTTGAGCCACTCATCCAGGTCCATTGCCCGGCTTGGTATTTCCATAGGTCGTTAAGGCTGGCGAATGTTCCGGTGGAATCGAAGCCGTTTCCACCGAAGAGCCATAGATTTCCGGCGGCATCGATCCAACTAACGGCCTCCCATCGTGCCCCCGGGGCATTAAGGGGAGCCGCGGTGCCCATCGTGCCGTAGGTCCCGTTCTGATTAGAAGTGTTCGCCCCGCTCACCCAGGTCCATTCGCCCGCGCTGTACTTCCATAGGTCGTTGAACCAATTATTATTAGTATTGCCGTCGTAACCGCCAAAGAGCCAGAGGTTTCCACCCGCATCAGTCCAAGTGACAGCGCCGGCCCGCGCGCCGGGAACATTGCCGGGGGCAGCGACGCCCTGGGTTCCGTAGGTGCCCGCTTGCCCAGTCACGTTCGCGCCGGCGATCCAGGTCCATTCCCCGGAACTGTATTGCCACAGATCGTTGAACGCGCCGCCGAGAGCACTGGCGCCGCCGAAGAGCCAGAGGTTTCCGGCCGTATCGGTCCAACTGACTGCGCCGTCGCGGGCTCCGGGAACGTTCGCGGGGGCAGCGGTGCCCTGAGTGCCGTAAGTCCCCGGCTGGTTGATGATGGTAGAGCCGTTCACCCAAGTCCATTGGGGAGTTTGGGTCGTAGTGCAGGCGACCTGGACGCTCGTGATATTTGCATTGGCCATTCCGCTGCCGCTCGTCACCAAGCAGGTTTGTGCTGGATGAGTAGGCTGGGTGAAAACCGTGACATCATAATTTCCGCCACTCGCAAGCGGTGCGCTAAAGGTAAAGCCTCCATTCATCTGGACTGTAAGGTTATTTCCGGCATTATTTTGCAGCACAAAGCCCGCGCCAGAAAGGCCTGAGACGGTACCGCCGATAGTGTAGGCGCAGGCGACGTTAACGTTTGTGACATTGGCGGTGGCCTTCCCGCTACCGTTCGTTACCAAGCAGGTCTGCGCCGGACTGGAAGGCTGAGTGAGAACTGAGACGCTGTAGGCTCCGCCGCTGACGATTGAGGTGGGGAAGGTGAACGTCCCGGCCGCATTGACTGGCAGATTGTCGCCGCCATTGTCCTGCAAAACCAGCCCTGTACCTGAAAGGCCTGAGACGGTACCGCCGATGGTGTAAGTGACCGGGGCCGGGGGCGGGGACGTGATGCTTCTGCTGTTGTTTCCGCCGCAGGCCGAGAGGAAGAGCGACACCGTGGCCACCGCAAGTAATGCGCGCAAAGTCATCTCGTCCTCTCGTCCGACTTCTTATGGTGGTGCGAAGCCGGACGACCGGGGGAAGTGTATTCCATTTCCGAGCTACTACAATGGCCCGTTCCGGGGGGATATGAAACGAGACCTTCAGTCTCTATTCGGCTTTGCGCAAGGCGAATTTGCGGGTCACGGTGCGGCCTTCGTGATTGGCTTGCACCATCACGGACGAATCGGGCAGAGCGGATTCATCTACCTCGACAGAGATTTGGGCATTGCCTCCGGCATCGGTAACAGCTTGAGTATAGAAAGGAGCGGCATCGGGGCGGGCGAAGCGGAAAGTGAGACGCGCCTTGGGAACGGCGGCGCCAGCCTCGGTGACGTGCAGCTGCATGGTGAGATTCCGGTTGGTATGAACGGAGGAGGCATTCTCCCATTGCACATCCAGTTGCTTGATGGCGGCCAAGGTGTCGCTCTCTGCTTTATCCAAAACAGCGTCTAGCTTGCCTTCCTTAATTGATTCGAGCACGAGGCGATGCTGATCGCGCAACAGTTGCTCTTTTTGAGGATCGCCAAAGCCAGTCTCGGCGGCCGATGTGGCATAGGAAATCGCTTTCTTGCCGATGCATCTGCCGCGCACGAAGACTTGCGTCTGGAGCAACTTCTCGCTCTCGCGGGCTTCGCTCTGCACGTGGTAGATGGTGTCGCCATGCTTCACGTCGGTGTTAAATCCGAAAATCATAAGAATTTTTAATTGAGTAATTGTGTGATCGGGTCATTTCGCAATTGAAAAAGCAGGAGCGCGCAGAGTACGGGCTGCAAACGCGTCTTTGATTCTCAATTATGATTCTGAATTAACAAAGTTCCCGATCGCAGAATTGCTAAATTGTTCTTTGCTCCCTTGACACTCCTGCTTACCAGCACCTAATCTAGAACGTTTAAGTGATGCTTGGCGCGAATTATATATAGCCTCTCCTATGCCCGACAATTACTTCGCTCGGTACCTGCCGTTTTTGATCCATATTTTGCTTGCGGGCGGCATTGCGACTGCAATTATCTCGCTTTCATGGCTAATCGGACAGCGTAAACCAACCCGCGCCAAGATGTCGCCTTATGAATCGGGCATGGCCCCGATTGGCGACGCCCGAGGGCGTTTTCCGGTCAAATTCTACTTGGTCGCTATGCTGTTCATTCTGTTCGATGTAGAGGCAGTTTTCCTGTATCCCTGGGCGATCATTTTGCGCGACCTTAAGCACTTCGGTTTAGGGGAGATGTTCGTGTATATCGGGATCGTTCTGGTGGGCTTTTTTTATGTGTGGAAGAAGGGCGTGTTGGATTGGGGTCCGGAGAAGTCGCGGCGGAGCGTGCGCCCATGAAGTTGGCTGCCGCCATTACCGATCTTGAGCAATTGAAGGGGCATCCGGCCGTCGCTCGACTACTAGCTTGGAATCCGAGTGCGGTCGTGGGCGTGAAATTTGACCGCGACGAGATGAGTATCTCCGTCGATGGCTCGAACATTCGCGAGGCTTGCGCGCTGCTGCGCGACGACGCGAAGTGCGACTTCACTTTTCTTTCGGACATTACTTGCGTGGATTGGTATCCGGCCGAGCCCAGGTTTGAGGTGGTCTATCACCTTCTATCGATTGCTAAGAAGGAGCGAGTGCGGTTGAAAGTTCGGCTCGACAGCGCAAGCCCTACGGTCGAGTCGCTGACGGCGCTCTGGCCCGGGGCAAACTATTTTGAGCGCGAAGTTTTCGATCTGTTCGGGATTCGCTTTACGGGACATCCTTATTTGAGGCGGCTGTTGATGCCGGAAGACTGGGAAGGCCATCCTTTGCGCAAAGATTATCCGGTGGAGGGCTACCGCTAAAGATGGCGCATCTGACACCTACGCCAGTACTGGAGCCCGGGCAGGATCGCACGATGATCCTGAATATGGGGCCGCAGCATCCGTCGACGCACGGAGTGCTGCGCGTGTTGTTGGAAATCGATGGCGAGACCGTGGTGCGGATCATGCCCGACATTGGCTTCCTGCACACGGGAATCGAAAAAACCTGCGAGGCGAAGTTTTATCAGCAGGTGGTGCCGCTGACCGACCGCATCGATTATTTGTGCCCCATGACCAACAATTTGTGTTACGTGCTGGCCGTGGAAAAATTGTTGGGGCTGGAGATTCCTGCGAAGGCGCAGTGGATGCGCGTGCTGATGAATGAATTGACGCGCATGAATTCGCATCTGGTGTGGCTGGGCACGCATGCGCTGGATATTGGCGCGATGACGGTATTTTTGTATTGCTTCCGGGAGCGCGAAGAAATCCTGAAGATTTTTGAGATGATCAGCGGACAGCGCATGATGACGTCGTACTTCCGCGTGGGCGGCATTGCTCTGGAACCGCCATTGGGATTCTTTGAGAGGGTGCGCGAGTTTTCCGGGCGGTTTCCCAGTAAGGTGGATGAATATGAAAATCTGCTGACGGGAAATCCGATCTGGATGATGCGAACCAAGGGCGTGGCGCGGATGACTGCGGAAGACGCGATTTCGCTGGGGGCGAGCGGCCCGACGCTGCGCGGAAGCGGCGTCGACTTTGATCTGCGCCGCGACATGCCGTACTCGGGATATGAGAATTTCAAATTCGAGGTTCCGGTGTCGCAGGAAGGCGACGTGTTCGCGCGCTATATGTGCCGAGTGCGGGAACTGCGCGAGTCGAACAAAATTGTGCGGCAAGCTCTTGACGGCATGCCGGAAGGACCGATCAAGGCGGATGCTCCTGGCATTGTGCTGCCCGACCGCGAAAAGATGAAGACGCAGATGGAAGCGCTGATCTACCACTTCAAGATTATTACCGAAGGCTTCGCGGTTCCGGCAGGCGAGGTGTACCAGGCGGTGGAATCGCCACGCGGCGAGATGGGCTACTACATCGTGAGCGACGGAACGGCAAAACCGTATCGTGTGCATATGAGGGCGGCGTGCCTGGCGAATTTGCAGACGCTGCCGAAAATGTGCGAAGGCGGATTGATTGCGGATGTGGTGGCGGCGATTGGGAGTATTGATATTGTATTAGGAGAAATAGACCGATAGTTCGTGCGTTCTCCGATATCGCCATGCCGAAAGCAAATCGAAGAGGATGGAAGACTTGTTCCAGAGGGCATAAATACAGGGGCACACGCGGATGCCCGATTTGATGGAAAGGGAATAGGCCTGTGAGGTCGAAGCGCACCAGCAAATTAAGTGAGGCCGAGAATCGCTCCTGAACGCTAATGAAATTTTCTGATCAATTCGAAGCAAGGTTCGCGGAGATGGTGCCGCACTATCCGACGAAGCGGTCGGCCCTGGTGCCTACGCTGCTTTATGCGCAGGATGAGGTTGGGTTTTTGTCGGACGAGGTAATCGCGGAGTTGGCGGGACGGCTCGACTTGACCGAGCTCGAAGTTCGAAACGTGATCAGCTACTACTCGATGCTGACGACGAAGCCGCGCGGAAAGTTTAACGTCCAGGTCTGCACCAACATCAGCTGTCTGGTGCGAGGGGGCGAAGAAATTTTGCAGCATTGCGCGAAGAAATTGGGTGTGGGGCATAAGGGAACGACTCCGGATGGTTTGTTTTCGCTGGAAGAAGTGGAGTGCATTGGGGCGTGCAGTTGGGCTCCGGCGGCGCAGGTGAATTACGATTTTCACGAGAACTTGACGACGGAAAAAATGGATAAGGTTCTCGACGAGTGCAGGATGAAGGCATAGACAGTTTCTGATTCTTGATTGCTGATTGTTGATTGGAAGATCAAGGTTTGGGTCGTTCAATCAACAATCAGAAATCAAAAATCAACAATGGCATCTTTAGTTTCACATCCCGACGAGGTTAAGGTCGTGACCCGGCGCTTTGGCCAGGGCGCGACCAACATCGACCGCTATCTCGAACTGGACGGCTACAAGGCCGTGCAGAAGGCGCTTGGCATGGAACCGGACGCCATCATTAATGAAGTTAAGAATTCGGGATTGCGTGGACGCGGCGGTGCGGGATTCTCGACGGGGATGAAATGGTCATTCGTTCCCAAGCAATCTGCGAAGCCGAAGTATGTTTTGTGCAACGGGGATGAGAGCGAGCCTGGAACGTGTAAAGACCGGCTGATTTTCGAACACGATCCGCACGCCGTGATTGAAGGGGTGATGATTGCCGCGCTGGCGGTGGGCGCGGCCAGCGGGTATATCTACATTCGCGGCGAGTATCGATACTTGTCGGTGATCATGCAGAAGGCGATTCGTGATGCTTACGCCAAAGGCTTCGCCGGAAAGAATATTTTTGGGAGCGGCCGCGATCTGGATATTTTCTGGCACGGCGGCGCAGGCGCTTACGAAGTTGGAGAAGAATCGGCGCTGATGGAATCGCTCGAGGGCAAGCGCGGGATTCCGCGCATTCGGCCTCCCTTCCCTGCTGTGGTTGGTCTGTGGGGCGGTCCGACGGTGATTAACAATGCAGAGACTCTGGCGAGCGTGCCTCACATCATGCTGGGAGGAGCGGAGTGGTACGCGAAGATCGGTCCGCCGAAAAATGGCGGGACGCGGCTGTTCTGCCTCAGCGGGAATGTGGCGAAGCCGGGCGTTTACGAATTGCCCATGGGCTACAGCTTGAAGAAGATGATTTACGAAGTTGGGGGCGGCATTCCCGGCGGGCGGAAATTGAAGGCGGTTGTGCCGGGCGGTTCGTCGACGCCGTGTCTCACTGCCGACGAGATTGACATCAACATGGATTTCGATTCGGTCGCGAAGGCTGGATCGATGCTGGGTTCGGGCGGCGTGGTGGTAATCGACGACGCGCAGTGCATGGTGAAATTTGCTCTGCGCACGATGAAGTTTTATCAGCACGAGAGTTGCGGATGGTGCATCCCTTGCCGCGAGGGGACGGACTGGCTGAAGAAAACCTTGATGCGTTTTCACGCCGGCGGCGGCGTTAAGAAAGACATCGACAACATGCAGTATTTGTCGGAGAACATGCTGGGACGTACGTTCTGTCCGCTGGGAGATGCGGCCGCGATGCCGACGATCGCGTTCGTGAAGAAATTCCGCAACGAGTTTGAAGATCATTTAGAGGGCAGGCCGTGTCCGTTTGAAAAAGCGGGAGCGGCTGAGGAGATGGCGGCACTAGCGCACTAAGAAGAACTGAGTCATCGCGAAATTTAATATGGCTGACGTAACACTCACTGTCGACGGTAAGAAAGTAACGGCTCCCGCGGGGACGCTGCTCATCGAGGCCTGCAAGACTGTGGGCATCGAGGTGCCTTCATTTTGCTATTACCCCAACCTGTCTCTGCAGGGCGCTTGCCGCATGTGCCTGGTGAAGATCGAGAAGATGCCCAAGCTGCAAACCGCGTGTACCACGGTGATCGGCGAAGGAATGATCGTGACCAGCGATAGCGAAGAGATCAAGCAGGCGCGCAAGTCGATGCTGGAACTGCTGCTGGGAAATCATCCGCTGGATTGTCCGGTGTGCGATGCCGGCGGCGAGTGCGAATTGCAGGACATGACATTCACCTATGGCGCCGCCGAATCGAAGTTCATGGAGGCGAAGAACCATAAAGACGAACAGCAGTGGTCGCCGGTCGTATTTTTCGACCGGCCGCGCTGCATTTTGTGCTATCGCTGCGTGCGCGTGTGCGGCGAGGGCATGGACGTTTGGGCGCTGGGCGTGCAGAACCGCGGCGTGAGTTCCGTCATCGCACCGAATCGAGAAGATCATCTGGAGTGCGAAGAGTGCGGCATGTGCATTGACATCTGCCCGGTGGGTGCGCTCACCTCCGGCGCGTACCGGTACAAGACGCGTCCGTGGGAGATGAAGCATGTGGGGACGATCTGTACGCACTGTGGCGATGGATGCAAGACCACGCTAGGCGTGCGCCGCGCCGATACTGGGATGGAGATTGTGCGCGGCGATAATCGCGACAAGAGCGGAACGAACGGAGATTTTCTTTGCATCAAGGGGCGTTACGCGTTTGATTTCGCGAATCATGAAGATCGGCTGACTCAGCCGCTGATTCGACAGAACGGCAAACTCTCTCCGGCGACATGGGAAGAGGCGTTTGAGCTGATCGGAAAAACCTTTGCGGAGATTCGCGACAGCGACGGCGGAGCGAAGATTGGCGTCATTGGATCGACGCGGACGACGAATGAAGAAGATTATCTGCTGTCGAAGTTTGCGCGGGTCGTCCTGAAGACGAATAACGTGGACCATCACCGGACGGCGGACTTCCCTGCCCTGGCGTCGGCGCTTCGTGGCAAAGAGGGTGCGACAGCGAGCATGGCGGAGGTATTCACTGCACCCGCGATTCTATTGATTGGAAATGACCCGACCGAACAGCATCCGTTGCTGGCCTGGCAGATTCGCAACAATGTTCGACTCCATCGGGCGCGGCTGTATGTGATCAATTCGAATTCGATCAAGCTGCGGCGGCAGGCTACCAGCTTTGTGCAGATTGAGCCGGGCATGGAAGGTCAAGCGGCTGCATTTTTGGCCGGTAGCGACGCGGCCGCGGATACGCTGGCCAATTCATCCACCAAAAAAGAGGAGTGGATCGCACTTCGCGACAAATTGCGCGGGGAGCAGAATCTGGTGATCGTTTTCGGATCAGAGATTGTTGGAGACGGCCTTGCCAAGCTGGTGAAATTCGGTTCAGCGATTTCCGGAGCAAAGTTCGTTTGTCTGGCCGACTACGCCAATTCCCGCGGCGCCGCGGACATGGGGCTGTATCCTGATTTGCTCCCGGGGTATCACTCGATAGTGGGGAACAGCCAGTTTCACCAGGAGTGGGGAGAAATTCCGCAGGCCGCGGGCCTTGATTTGCCTGGCATGGTGGAGGCTGGAAAAGCGGGGCAGTTGGAAGCGTTGTATGTGGTTGGGTCGAATCCGGTGGGACGGTTGGATATCGATCCATTCACGTTCTCGAAAAGTTTTGTGGTAGTGCAAGATATGTTTTTGACCGAGACAGCGGTGATTGCCGACGTTGTATTGCCGGCCGCGAATGCCTATGAGAAATCCGGCACGTTCACTAACACTTGCGGGGACCTGCAACTGGTGAAGAAGGCCGGCGAGGTTACGGGTACGAAGTCTGATTTCGAAATGATCGTACGCATCGCGGACGCCATGGGTTTTGAGATGCGCAAACTCGTGCCGTTCGGCGGCGGGACCCGGGCCGACATGGGCCAGTCGCGCGGCGCGCAATCCGGTGAGGCGGATCGTCATGCGGTTTGGCTTGAGGCGCATGGACTGGAGCCGAAGATGAGCCCGTTCGATCCGACGGCGATTCTGGATGAAATTCAGCGACTGGTTCCGGGTTACGACGTTTCTCGCGTCAACCTGCTCTCGGGCAACAGCGAACATACGTCGCTGGCCGAAGCTGGAACTAGCGCGGCTCACAAGCCGGAATCCGTTTCTCCGGCGAACGATAGTCTTTTCAGCTCTGGAACTCTGGGGCGATATTCACGCGCATTGAATTCAGTAAGCGAGAGTCATGAGGTCAAGACCGCTGAGGTCTCGGCTGACTGATTTGATTTCGACATTGGGAGAGGAAGCGACGGCGTTGCCAATTGGCATTTTCATACTCGTGTCGGTGATCAAGTCGGCGATCATCCTTTTTGTGCTGCTAACCGCGGTCGCTTATACGGTATGGCTGGAGCGCAAAGTCGTGGGCCGCATGCAGAATCGATGGGGACCCACGCGGGTCGGCCCTTTTGGATTGCTGCAGCCCGCGGCCGACGGGATCAAATTTTTATTCAAGGAAGACCTGACTCCACCGCACGTCTACAAGCCGCTCTTTCTGGCGGCGCCGTTGATCGCGGTGATCTTTGCCCTGACTTCGATTTCAGTCATTCCGTTTGGCAATTCAATCAGGCTCTTTGGGTACGACATTCCGCTGCAAATCACGGATGTGAATATTGGGCTGCTCTTGATTCTTGGTGTCACCTCGATGGGCGTGTACGGCGTGGCGCTGGCAGGGTGGTCGTCGAATAACAAGTACTCGCTGCTAGGCGGGTTGCGGGCCAGCGCGCAGATGGTGAGTTATGAAATTGCGCTCGGACTGTCGCTGGTCGGAGTGCTGATTCAGTCGAGCAGTTTCAGCCTGCGCGCCATCGTGGACGCGCAGGGCGGCCGCTTTCTGGGATTCATTCCGCGATGGAACATTTTTCACGGGCAGTTCATCGGCTTTTTTATTTATCTGATGGCGGCGTATGCGGAAACGAACCGCATTCCGTTTGACTTGCCCGAAGCCGAGACTGAACTGGTGGCGGGATATCATACGGAATACAGCGCCATGAAGTTTGCCATGTTCTTCATGGCCGAATACGCCAACATGGTTACGGTAGCTTGCCTGGCTACGCTATTGTTTTTTGGAGGCTGGCACGGGCCGGTGTTTGGGCCTCCGCTCTTGCAGGCGGTACTGCCGGTCTTCTGGTTTGTCGCCAAGGTTTTTTGTTTTCTATTTCTCTATATCTGGGTGCGCGGAACGTTGCCGCGCTTCCGCTACGACCAACTCATGGATTTTGGCTGGAAGTTTCTGCTGCCGTTGGCGATTGCGAATCTGGTGGCCACGGCGATTGCCGTTGCCTGGTAGGAAAGAAAGTTTTTCGGTTCATGAATTTTCATCTCATCTTATTTCTAGCGTTCGGAGCGGTCTGCGTGGGTGGGGCGGTAAACCTGCTGGCCCAGCGGCATCCCATTAACAGCGCACTGTCGCTGATCGCCGTAATGGCGGCGCTCGCGGGCGAATATCTGTTGCTGGGCGCGGAGTTCGTCGCCGCCGTGCAGGTGATTGTCTACGCGGGCGCGATTATGGTGCTGTTCGTCTTTGTCATCATGCTGCTCAATGCGGGAGAAGAGGAAGAGACGAAAGGCAGCCGGGTTGCGATTTTATTTGGAGTACCGGGAATGCTGATCGCCAGTGTTCTCATGGCCTGGGTGGTGCTGCGGCATTCCGGGACGGAAGCGGTGGCAATAGGCGCGCTGCCGGGAAATCCGACGGATCTTGCTCAACTTCTGTTTCATGATTTTCTGTTGCCCTTCGAAGTGACGTCCGTTTTGATTCTGATTGCCATCATGGGCGCTGTGGTGCTGGCCAGCAAGCCGGACTCCACGGCGGGGAAGGTGGAGTGATGGTGCCGCTTTCCTACTATCTGTTGCTGAGCGGATTTCTGTTTGCCTGCGGCGTGGTCGGCTTTCTGATCAAGCGCAACATCATCACCATCTTCATGTCGATCGAGTTGATGTTGAACGGCGTAAATCTGTCGTTCGTGGCATTTGCAGCGCACTGGCACGCGCTGGCAGGGCAGGTATTCGTTTTCTTTGTGATGGTGGTGGCGGCGGCGGAAGCGGCCGTGGGACTGGCGATCATCATTTCCGTGTACCGCACGCGCGAGACCTTGAACGTGGATCAAGTGAACCTGCTCAAACTATGAACCCGAACCTCAATCTCTGGCTGATCCCGCTGCTGCCTCTGGCGGGAGCCGCGATCAATGGCTTTCTGGGCAAGAAGTCATCTCGCAAGGCCGTGACCGCGGTCGCTCTGTTTTTCTGCGGAGCGGCTTTTGCGATGGCTTTGTCGGTATCGATGCGCTGGTCGTCGCTGACACTTCCCTACCACGAATTCTTTGCGCACTGGATTCGTTCCGGCAACTTCAGCGCTGACTTCGCTTTTTATCTCGATCAGCTTTCATTGGTGATGTTGCTGGTGGTAACGGGAGTCGGATTTCTGATCCACGTCTACTCTGTGGGCTACATGTGGGACGATCCGAGCTACTACCGCTTCTTCACCTATCTGAATCTCTTCATGTTTTTCATGTTGACCCTGATACTGGCCGACAACTACCTGGTGATGTTCATCGGCTGGGAGGGAGTGGGGCTGGCATCGTATTTGTTGATTGGATTCTGGTTCACGAAAGATTCGGCCGCGTCCGCGGGAAAAAAGGCGTTCATTGTTAACCGTGTGGGCGACTTCGGTTTCCTGATTGCGCTTTTTCTGCTCATCCAACATTTTGGGTCGTTGAATTTTACCCAGGTATTCGGCAGCGTGCAGCCCATGGGCGTGGAAACCGGGGGGGCTGGTCTGCTTACCGCAATCGGAATTCTGTTGATGGTTGGGGCGTGCGGGAAGTCGGCGCAGATTCCCTTGTACATCTGGCTTCCAGATGCGATGGAAGGCCCGACGCCGGTTTCCGCTTTGATTCATGCGGCGACCATGGTGACGGCGGGCGTGTACATGGTGTCGCGCTCGCATGTGATTTTCGAACGGGCGCCAATCGCGCTGACAGTGGTCGCAATCATCGGCACGCTGACGGCATTTTTCGCCGCAACCATCGGGGTCGCGCAGACCGACATCAAGAAAGTGTTGGCGTATTCCACCGTTTCGCAGCTTGGATACATGTTCATGGCGTGCGGGGTGGGAGCTTTCTCAGCGGGAATTTTCCATCTGATGACTCATGCGTTTTTTAAAGGGCTGCTATTTTTGGCGGCGGGTTCGGTGATCCATGCCGTTGGCGGCGAACAGGATATGCGGAAGATGGGCGGATTGCGCAAGAGAATTCCCTGGACGTTCTGGACGATGACGGCGGGCACGCTGGCTATCGCTGGGATTCCCGGGCTCGCAGGATTTTTCAGCAAAGACGCAATTCTGTGGCGCGCGTATCAGGCAAGCTGGGCTTACTGGTTGGTGGGATTGGTTACGGCCTTTATTACGTCGTTCTATATGTTCCGGTTGTGGTTCATGACTTTTTTCGGCGACTACCGCGGTGAAGCGGAGGCTGCGCACGATCACGCGGGACACCCCGCGCACGATGCCCACGGAGGCCATGGCCACGGCGGCATTCATGAGAGTCCGAAGGTGATGATCATCCCTCTGGTGATTCTTGCTGTGCTCTCAGTGGTTGGCGGCTACGTTGGCGTCCCGGGATCGCTGGGCGGCAACAATCGATTCGACCAATTTCTAGCGCCGGTATTTCATGCCAGCACTCCCGCTGACGGCGAACACACGGTTGTCGGCGAGAAGGGCGCTTCGGAGCAAACCACAGAAGGATCCGAACCGAAGACTGAGGCTTCAACCGAGCTGCTGTTTACTGCAATCTCGGTGCTGGCTGCCTTGCTCGGGTTCGGCTTGGCGTGGCTGCTTTACTACAAGCGGAAAGATTTGCCGGATAAAATCGCGGGCTCGCTCAACGGCTTCTATGAAATGGTGGTCCACAAGTATTACATCGACGAACTGTACGCCGCGGTTTTTGTGAGGCCGCTGATCGATGGTTCGACGCGAATCTTGTGGCAGGGAGTGGATCGAAACATTATTGATGCAGCTGTGAACGACGCCGGTGATGTTGCGCGCCACGCCTCCGACGAAGTTCGACATATGCAATCCGGAAACATTCGCTCGTACGCCGGCTGGGTTGCGGCCGGGGCGGCGGTGGTGATTGTGCTGATGATCTGGGCGGGAGTGCGATGAGCATCGACAATCTCAGCTCCATCATCCTGACGCTGGTTACGTTCCTGCCGCTCGCGGGCGGATTGCTGCTGATACTGTTTCCCCGGCGCGATCGCGACATTCGTATTTTTGCTCTCGTCATTTCGCTGCTCACGTTTGCTGTGTCGATTCATCTCCCGGTCCATTTCCAGCGTTCGCACACTGAGTTTCAGTACCAGATCGATCTCCAGTGGGTCACAACGCCGAACATTCACTATCACATGGGAATTGACGGCATCTCACTGTGGCTGGTGGTGCTGACCACGTTCCTCACGCCGCTGTGCGTGCTGATTTCCTGGAACTCGATTCACGAGCGGGCGAAGGAGTTTTTTATCCTTCTTCTAATTCTCGAAACGGCGCTGATCGGGGTCTTCACCTCGCTCGACCTGTTCCTCTTCTATTTCTTCTGGGAAGCGACGTTGATTCCGATGGCATTGCTGATTGGGATCTTCGGCCACGAGCGCAAGGTTTATGCCGCGGTAAAGTTTTTCATGTACACGATGATCGGGTCGGTGTTTATGCTGGCCGCGATTTTGTGGCTCTATGCGCACACCGGCAGCTTTGACTTCGTGGTGATCCGCGACCAGGTCATGCGCGGCGCAGTGCCGCAATTTCCCGCCGCGGCGCAATGGCTGTTCCTCGGATTCTTCCTGGCGTTCGCAGTGAAGGTTCCTCTATTTCCTTTTCACACATGGTTGCCGGATGCTCACGTGGAGGCACCAACAGCAGGCTCGGTGCTTCTGGCCGGAGTGATGTTGAAGATGGGCACTTACGGGATGCTGCGTTTTAACCTGGGTCTCTTCCCCGAACAATCGCGGCACAATGCCGGCTGGATTATGACGCTGGCGTTGATCGGCATCATCTACGGCGCGCTGGTGGCGATGGTGCAACCCAACATGAAGAAGCTGATTGCATATTCATCGGTCAGCCATCTTGGATTTGTTGTGCTTGGAATTTTCAGCTTCACGCAGGCGGGATTAAACGGCGCGATGTTCGTGATGCTGGCGCACGGGATTTCGACCGGCGGACTGTTCATGCTGGCGGGAATTTTGCACGAGCGGCGTCATACCTACGAGATCAGCGAATTCGGAGGACTGGCGTCGGTGATGCCGGTGTATGCCGCGTCGTATCTGGCAATCGTGCTGGCATCGGCGGGATTGCCCCTGATGAACGGGTTCATTGGTGAATTTCTGGTGTTGAGCGGGGCGTTCCAGGCGAGAGCGGCTTACGGGATACTGGCCGCTACTGGCGTCATTTGGAGCGCGGTGTACCTGCTCTGGATGTATCAGCGAGTTTTTTACGGGAAGGTTACGCATCCAGTGAACAATTCGCTTCGCGACCTGTCTGCCATCGAAAAGATTGCGGTGTGGCCTTGCGCGGGTGTGGCGCTCTTGATGGGCGTGGCTCCCATCGTGTGGCTGGGGGCAATTGATCCGGCGGTGCAGGCTGCGCTCACTCCGTTGACGCGAGTTGCAAGCAGAATGGTGGGACGATGAACGCCGCCATGATCATCGGGCCTTTCCTGCCGGCCTACTCGCGAATACTTCCGCAGAGTGCCGATTACGTTCGCGTGCTGCCGGAGATTGTACTTTCTATCTTCGGAATGATCGTGATGGTGCTTGAACCTTTGATCGACGAGAAAAAGAGTCAGAAGGTTCTAGGTGGAATCGCGCTGGCCGGAGCGCTGGCGGGTCTGATGGCGACGTGGTTGATGGCACAATCACCGGGAATGGCCTTCTGGAACACGGTGCAGATTGACGGCTTCAGCGTTTTCTTCCATATCCTCGTGACCGCGATTGCCGCGGTCGTGATTCTTACTTCTTACGAGTACATGAGTGTGCAGCGGATTCGCGCCGGGGAATACTACGCGTTGATTCTTTTCGGCGCGGTCGGAATGGCGCTGATGTCGTCTGCGATTGAACTGGTTTTGATTTTTATTGCGCTCGAGATTTCCTCGATATCTTCTTATGTGCTGGCGGGATTCCGGCGGCGTGAAGCTTCCAGCGCGGAAGCGTCGCTGAAATATTTTCTGCTGGGGTCATTTGCCACGGCATTTTTTCTGTACGGCGTGGCGCTCATGTTCGGCGCCACGGGATCGACGAACATCGATCAGATCGGCAAGACTCTGCTGGCCGGACCTATTCCGTTGCTGGCCTTCGCGGCCATGGCGTTCATGTTTGTGGGCCTTGGCTTCAAGGTAGCCGCCGCGCCTTTCCATGTATGGACGCCCGATGTCTACGAAGGATCGCCGGCGCCGATTGTGGGTTTCATGTCTACCGCGCCCAAAGCGGCAGCGTTTGCGGTGCTGTTGCGAATTGTGTTCGTGATCAATGTGCCGGGCAAGTTTTGGCTGATTTGGATTTCCGCGGCACTCTCCATGACGCTGGGGAACGTCGGGGCGCTGGTGCAAAACAATGTAAAGCGCTTGCTCGCTTATTCTTCCATCGCGCACGCCGGCTACCTGCTGGTAGCATTTGCGGCTTCGCCTGGGCTGGGAACTTCAGCGGCAATGTTTTATACGGCGGCGTATGCGGCCATGAACCTGGGCGCGTTTGCCGTGGTGAGTCACTTTGCAAATGCGGGCGAGCGATACGTGAATCTGGAGGACTACGAAGGCCTGGGGCGCAGTTCCCCGCTGTTGGCGGCGGCGCTGACTATTTTTTTACTGTCGCTGATTGGGATCCCGATGACGGGCGGATTTTTCGCCAAGTTTTATGTCTTTAGTGCTGCGGTGAAAGCCAACATGATCTGGCTCACGATTATCGGCGTGCTGAACAGCGGCATCGGGGCTTATTACTATCTTCGCATTATCGTGGCCATGTACATGCGCGAATCGCGCAGAGACGTTCCGGTAACGCCGGTTCCTACCGCTCTTGCCGTGGCAATTGCATTCTGCATGGCGGCAACTCTCTACCTGGGAATTTTTCCTGGCGAGACGTTGCGGTACGCGCAAGACTCGGCCCAGCAGCTCGTGCAATCGTCGGCGGAAACGCCCGCGTCGACTGCGCCTCTCATAGTTCCAGCGACGCTTAGGCCTTAGTTGGAAGTGGCTTGAGCATCCCCCGTGTTTCGCGCATTTTGAGAATGGGAGACTCCAAGAAGTGCCACGATATCATCGCGATGGCAATGGTGACGGCGAGCGCTAAGGCAGCGGCAAGGATGGTCGAGTGCACATGTTGCTCCACCTTAAGCAAGGCTGCTACGTGGTAAAGGTAAAATGTGTAACTGATTAGCCCGAGATATCGTACGGGACGAGCAGTCAAGATGCTATGCAAGACCCCTTGGCGTAAACCGAGCGTATAGACGAGGATACTGCCAAATAGAATAACGCTCAGTGAGTATCCAACCGAGTTAAACAGAACGCTGTTTGCCCCAGTGCGAAAGCTGGCAAACATAGAGCAAAGCCCAAACAAAACTAAAGCTCCTACCACGCAGCCCAGCGCAGTGTTCCGGCGTCGTTCTATCCAATGAACATCTTCAGTTTCCGCAATAGCAATGAACGCTCCAATGGCAAGCGTATCGGCGCGAAATATAGTCAAGCAATAGATCGGGAAGTGGGTCGTGAAAATCGGGGTGAATACGCCACGCAAAATCGGAGAAACAACAACCACGGCGCAAGCCACTCTCCGTAGCGTTTGCTTGTCGCAGAGAAGGACGATCCAAGGCCAGATGAAATAAAACTGCTCTTCTACAGCGAGCGACCACAACGGAGCCATTGCGGCAACATTAACTTTGCCTAACGCCAGGGCAAAATTAGCGCCGAAGAACAAGTACCAATACCAAAGATGTGCCCAAGGTACCGTGAAAACAAGGCTGAGGACAATAAGAAACCCGACATACGGAGGAATAATTCTCCGAACGCGGCGCAAATAGAAGGGCTTCCAATAGGCCCCGTCGATGCTGCGTCGTTCTTTCAAACGCAGGAGTATACCGGTGATCAGGTACCCGCTAATGACAAAGAACAGGTCCACTCCCATCCAAAGCAAAGGGACGCCGAGAGCATGCGTGCTGAAGACCATCAGTATGGCTATCGCTCGAAGTCCATCTAGCTGAGGTATGCGCTGCAATTATCTCCCGACCGTGCTGAAGTTAGAGGCCGTGCTGCGGATGTTTTATGACCTTGTACCACGGCGAGCGCCAACTCGGCAACGTGCGGAAAAGCACAAGGCGAAGGCTCTTCGCACGATGTCCAAGTCGCAAGAATATTTGGTGGTGTCCTAATTTACGGTTTTGGCATACCAATAGAATTTGCCGTTGGTTTGCCTGTGTGCAACCAAAGGGAACATTTTGCTCCTTTTCCAATGAAGTATCGGCAGTTCGTAATCCACCCAAATTGCAAGATCGGCAGACTGCAAGTCCGCGGGAGCAACCCCCCAAACGTCGTTTAGAGCGACGGTCAACCGGTCATCAAGGCCCAGATCCGATATTTGCCATACGTCTCGCTGGACTTTCATGCCGTATGGAAAATTCCCTTCGGGTCCACGAAGAACCACTTTTGGTTTCTATCGACTTAACGCTGACAGATGGCGTCACCTTTGCCAGTGGTATGAAACCTGTATTTGTGATGGTTGCTGAAGCTGAGAATGGATCGTCGGGGTTAGGAGGATCGGATACTGTCAGGGTTACGCGAGGGAGCAATGTCAGCAAGGCAGCGAGTCCGCCAATCAAAGTTGCCGCACTTAAGACTATGGCCAGTGGCGAGATTCGGCTTTTGGTTCTTGGTGCCATTCGTGGCGACGTTTTTGGCTTGGCTCGTTTTGGTGCTCTGTTTGACATCGGCTCCGTAGTTTATTACGTTGAGCCGCTGCCAATGTCTAAAATTAGGACACTACCGAATATTTCCACAGCTACACGTCACTATTGCCGGAAACCAGTGGGACGAAGCGGACGAGTTCACGCGCGGTGATCATGGGACTTCCATTGACCATCCGGACGAATTGCAGCTGTTGCGAATCGCCGGTTCCAACCGGAATGATCATTCGTCCAGACTCGTTGAGTTGGGCAATGAGAGCTGGAGGCAATCCGGCAGCGGCGGCCGAAACCAGGATCGCGTCGAAGGGGCCGGATGCGGGAAGACCGAGCGAACCGTCTCCGGTGAAGACTTGAACATTCTTATAGCCGAGCCTGGTGAAAACTTCGCGCGCATTCTCAGCCAGAGCGGGATGACGCTCAATGGAAAATACTTCCGCCGCAAGCTCCGCGAGCAGCGCGGTTGCATAGCCGGAACCCGTGCCGACTTCCAGAACTCTATCGCTGGGCTGCAGTTGAAGGGATTCGAGCATGACGGCAACGATGTACGGCTGAGAGATAGTTTGGCTGTCGCCGATCGGAAGCGGATGATCTTCGTAGGCTTGGGCGCGATATGCCGCCGGAACAAATTGGTCGCGGGGAACGTGAAGCATGGCGTCAAGGACGCGCGCATCAGAGATACCCCGAGTACGCAATTGGGATTCGACCATGAGTTGGCGGGCGGCGGTTAGGTCGGGCATTGCTTCCAGCTTCTGTTTCTGCGCGAGGCGGCTTCGTTTCGCTATTTCTTGCGGCGGCGGATGCGCAAGTCAAAGCTGACCACGCCATTCTGGTCGCGGGTGCCGACGACCGAGACGTTACGGTTCACATAGTACTCTCCCTGAATAATCTGCTGCGAACTCTGCGACACGTTGGTGGAATAGGTGAGGGAAAGGTTGTTGGCAAATTCCTGTTCGATGGTGACCTGAGGACCACGGGCGGTGGGATTGGTTTCGGTGGTCAGGCCTTGGGGATCGATTTTGATATTGCTGGCGCCGAACAACCGCTGCAATCGGCTGCTGACTGTGGTGTTCAGCGCCTGGCTGAGAATGAGGGCGGTGGCCTGGTCGGAAAAAACGCTCTGACCGGATTGTTCCTGGAGTTGCGCCGATTCTTCATTGGTGCGGCCAAGAGCGAGAAGCGCGATGATGTCGGACTTCGGCAGAGGAGGCTCGGATCGGTAGTTGAGATTCAGGCGTTCGGGCGTGCCGGTGACGGTGATGTTGAGATCATAATTGCGAACGTGTGTGGACGCCTGCAAATTCAACTGGGGCTCGATGGCCACCGGATTGGCAAACGTGATATCGCCGCGTTCGAGAGTGAACCGGGTGCCGTGGAATGTGGCCTGGCCTTCGAGCACGTCAACGCGGCCGAGGACGGCAGGGCGCGCAATGGAGCCGCGAAGGCGCAGGTCAGCGTCCCCGGAGAGCCGTGCAATGGCAGTACGCATCTGAAGTTCAGGAGCGGTCTGCACGCGAATATCGAGCTTGACGTCATTGAGAGGCGAGTTCGCGGAGGTGACGGTAGCGAACTGGCGGCTACGCTCCAGGTACGCGCTGAAATCGAAGCCCGGTGTCACGGCAATTTTTTCGATGCTGATGTCGCCGGAAAGCGTGGAAGCGGAGCGGCTTCCGACCCAATGCAACTCCCCATCGGCAGTGGAGCTGACCCCCGGCGGATAGCGCAACCGGACGCCTTTGCCGTTCGCCGTAAGATTAAAGTTGAGTTGCCGGTTTATGTAAGTGGCGTCGCCCTTGAGGTCGACGTTGCCCCCGCCGGTGCGAGCGGTGAGCGTATCAATGTGCATGTGGTCGCGAGTGAAAACGACTGAGCCGTTAAGCTCGCTTAGTCCGCTGGGAACGCCGGCATAGGAAAGCGCACCGTTTGTGACTTGAAAACTACCTTGCGGCAAAGGCTCCGCGAGGGTGCCGCCCACCGTGATTTTCATGGCCACAACGCCGGAAGAACTAACGTCGGAGTCGAACGCGGAAAGCAGCTTCAGATCGAGGCGGCCATTGGCAGTCAGATCAAGTGCGCCGCTTCCGGAAAGCTGCATGGATCCCTGCGCCGTGAGGTCGGTTCCCTCCCCCACGAGATGCAGTTCCTGGAAATTGATCGCCTGACGGGCAATCGAGAAGCGAATCGGATCCTGATTATGCACCTTCAGATGCTCGATATCGAGCGCGAGCGCGGTCAGAGTGCCATCGAGAATCCACTGGTCGGGATGACGAAGCGGACCATGCATCTCCAATGAACCATCGGCCGCAGAATGGCCCGTGGGCTGGCCGAGAAAATAATGGCGCCAAAGCGGATCGATATCCAGCTGATTCATCTTCAGGGAAAAGTTTGCCGGATAGCCGCTGCGCAATTGAACGTTCCCGCTGAGAAGAACAGAGCCTTGCTGTAAGTTCGAATTTCCCGTCACATGAAGTTCGCTGCCCTCGGTGATGGCCTGCAAGTCGAGTCCACCGGCGAGTTCGTGGTCCAAGCTTAAATCGCGAATGTGGAGGGCGGCATTAATCGAGGGCGCGTCGCTGGTGCCGGAGCCTTTCAGACTGAAATCGGCGCGGCCTTCGATGGAGAAACGGCTGGGATAAAGCTGTGGCACCTGGGCGAGATCGAAATTGTTGCCCGCGAGGTCGAGATGGAAAACACGCGAAGAGGGATTGTAGGCTGCGCTACCCGTCAGTACGGAATCGTCATGAAGCAGGTGAATGTTATCGAAAGAAATTTCGCCATCCGCGAGGTGAAACCCGGAGTCGACCTGCTGAATTCTTTGACCATATGCCGTGGCATCGGTGAGATGGATCTGCCCGTTGCCGTGAGGGTTGGTGAGTGTCCCAGCGGCTTGCACGACAAGATCTGCTTTGCCGGAGACGGGATAGTTGCATCCTGCCAGCGCCTGAAGATCGGCCAGTTCTGAGTTGTGCACGTCGGCATGCAGATTAAAAAGGCTGTCGGGCGTGAAGTGGCCGTGATCGAGGATGGCGGAGGCATCGAATCCGACGGAAGTATCGTCACGGCGCAGAATCGCATTGTGCAGAGAGATGGCGGAAAAAGAAACTTCGATGGATGTGGAAAGAGAATCCCAGTGGCTTTGAATTTGCGGCGTCTTGACCGTGGCCGGCAAGGTGACGTCGAAATCATCGACCAGCAAAACGCCGTTAATCTGGGGAGAAGATAGGGCTCCAGTCATGCCGCCATTGAAGGTGGCGCTGCCATTGAGCACGACCGGCCAGAGTGCGGGTCCGCGAAGCGCGTCGACAAATGGCAGCCAGTCAACGAGACTCGAAGTAGTAATCGAGAGGCGTACGGCGGACGAGGAAGAGAGCGTGCCAGTAGCGCGAACGCGGCTGTTCGGCATGGCGAGGGTGAATTGCGGAAGATCGAGACTATCGCTTGCGGCGTGATAGACGCCTACAGCATGCGCGGTGAGTGGGGTTTGCGCGGGAGCGTGGTGAGCCGGAGGGACAAGATCGAGTGCGAACTGTACTTCCGCGTCGCGAGGAGTTCCCTGCCAGCGAGTTTCAACCGTGCCCGATGCCGAACCAGCGGGATGGAATCGCGGAATCGGATGAGCCGGGGAATTGAGCGCCGCCGCGAGATCTTCCGCAGAAAAATCATACAGACGAAGAGTTATAAACGCATTCTGAATTGAAGCCGATTTAGTTTTGGCAGCTTTCGCGCTGGATTTGTTCAGCGGCCGGGCCGCGGAAATGACAGCCGTTTCAAAATTTTTTCTCGCGGCTGGGGTCAGGTGCTGCGCCGGTGCGAGCCATTGATCGAATTCGGCGACGCCGGTGAAACCACCTCCAAATATCTTCCCTTGAAGTTTCGCGAGTTTGATCTCCCGCTCATTGATGGAATAGTCAGAGTTCAGGGACGCTTTGGAGAAAGAGATTTGATCGTCGTGCCATCCGAGATCACGAAGCGTCAGTAGACCATTGGCGGCAAACTGTTCGAGAGACCAGTTGCCGTTCCCTTTGAGCGCGAGAATGCCGGCACGCAGGTCGTGACGACGCGCGATGGACGCGGCTTCGCTGAGGTCGATCTGCGCATCGTAGGAGGCCTGAAGCTGCGGACGGCGGAAGTCTTTCACTTGGCCACT
This sequence comes from Acidobacteriota bacterium, assembly GCA_013289765.1. Taxonomy (GTDB): domain Bacteria; phylum Acidobacteriota; class Terriglobia; order Terriglobales; family Acidobacteriaceae; genus Sulfotelmatobacter. The sequence goes on along the minus strand of JABCZI010000005.1, from coordinate 268,834 downwards.
GCCTGACAAGTGGGAGTGACCGGAATTCCACTTAAGAGAAGTAACCGTGGCGGAGTCGGAACCCAGGCTGAACTCCATCGCCGTCATCCACGAAAACGGGCGATAGCTCAGCAGCTTGGTATCAACAAACCCTAACAGCAGCCGCCCATCGTAGCGGCGATGCAAGAACGAATAATCCATCTGCAGCGACGTGTCGCGGGCGGCAAAATCGAGAGGGATGGCCTGATCGTCCCACAGCATCTGGCCATGGCGGATTTCGAAATGATCGATGGAGAGCGCAAACAATTGTTCGACTGGATTTGCGCCAATCGCGGGACCGGCTTTTCGCGGCGGAAAATTTGTGGTTCCGTCGGGATAAAAAGCTACATGAACGATAGGTTGCTCGAGGACCACTTCGTTGAATGCCAACTCGGAGCGAAGCAGAGACCCGATCTTCAGTCGGGCGACAATGTGGTCAACGTGCGCGAGGGGGACGTCGTTCGCAGATTCACGCCCGTGAACGGTGATGCCGCGCACCTCAGCCTGCAAACGAAATGGAATGGTATGGATGCTGGCGATTTCGGCGCGGCCCCCGGTGATGCGTTCAAGTTCCGCCACCAGCCGGCGCCGCACCAGCGATTGGAAAGAATCAGTATTGAGGTAAACCAGCAGGGCAAGCGCAGAGAACAAAACACCTGACGCCCCAAGCAACATGTACTTCCATCCGTTGCGGCGCCCGGGTTCAGCGGATGGTTCGCTCACTGGGACCGCACTCCCTCATCGGAAGCAGAGGGCGTAACGCCCGGAAGGTGTACCTGCCCCTCAGAGCGCAAGTTTTGCAACCAGGAGACAAGTAACTCGCTCACCTTTTCTTCCGTAAGCAGTTCGCGGATCTTCGCCGAAACTTCGGCGAGAGGAACCTCGGAGGCTCCTGCCTGCTTTAACTTCGGAACGAACTGATCGCGGTAATAAGCCTCAATTGACTTGGAATCAATCTGGACGGTTGGACGAAGCCGGGCATCGATCAGGCGCATCACGTCGATCTGCTGGCGAATGTGAGCGACTAAATCTTTTTCCGTGAGATGGTACTGCCCGAGAAGCGCGTGCCAGATCTCGTCGGACCCGGCCTCAGGATATTGTTTGCGGGCGTCCGACAGACGCGCGGCCACCTCTGCATCGGTGGCGTGGGAAAAGCCGGCAGACTTCATCTGCTCGCGAAGAAGTTCCTGGTCAACCAAACGGTCAAGAACGGAGCGGCGGTCGTCACGGGTAAACTGCGCAAGCTCGCGGTTGGTTAGCAGGGCTTCGTAGCAGAGGGCTTCATCCCAGTCGGACTGCAAAATGACGTGGCCGTTGACGGTTGCGATAATCCTATCGATCACCTGCGCCGTCGCACGCGGCGGGACCAGCCAGAGAATGGCCAGCAGCAATGCCAAAACCGTGATCGTGACCGTTCTGCGCCAATGAAGTCGGTTTATCAAAATGGCTGGCCTATGCTGAAAAAAAGATTGAAATTATGCAGGCGTTGCGCCTCGAAATTGCCTGTCAACTGTCCCGCCGGATTTAGAAGCCCCTGAACATAGCGTGTTGGATTCAGATTGTAGCCGAAGTCAAAGCGTAGTGGACCGATAGGTGTCTTATAACGCAACCCTACACCTAGGGCATGAGACGTGAAGTTATACCCGGTATTGTTGAAATACGTCAGGCACGAAGGATTGGGAACACCGGCGCCTTGCAGACACTGCGCCGGGTTAGGCTGATGCCAGCGCACCAGTCCCTTGAGCATATCGTGACCCGCGGTAAAGACGTTTCCCATATCGTGAAAAACGGCGAAGCCGAAGCCTTGTCCGAGGTAGGGCAAACTGATCGATGGAAAACGCAGTTCCTCACTATTGACGAACAGCGCCGAGCCCCCAACTGGAAAACCGGAATCCGGATCGCGTGGTCCCGCTTGGTTTAACCCGAATCCGCGGTGGGAGTTGCCGCCGCCGGCAAAAAAAACTTCGGGAAGCGGAATGACGGTAACATCTGGGCACGTGGACACCAACTTAATGATTTGACACGCGCCGGGCGGCAGAACTCTGGTGCCTCGATAGGCCTGTTCTAATCCCACGGAAGTAGATCGAGCGAAGACAAATTTATGGTTCGCGCGGCCGAAGGCATAGTAGGTGGAATCCTGGGCGAGCGTCCGGCCGAAATCCGACTGGGAGCCGAAATAGCTCGATGCCGCGAACGCATCGAAAGTAAAGTATTGCCCCTTGGTGCTTTCCAGAGGATTATCCCGTTGGTCATGAATGAAGGTGAAGCCCGGACCGCCGACGACGGCGGGCAGAGAAAACAAGCTAAATTCCGCGGGTGAAAAGTTCGCGGCAAAGTTGCTGGCTTTGACTCGGCGGTAATCGAATCGGTAGGTGATGGAATTGGAGCGGTTGGGTTGCTGCTTGCCGATTTGCTGCCGGAGATCGATCTTGCCTTCCCAACGCTGCGAAGTAAACGTGGCCACATCCAGGCTGTTGTCGTAGAAGATTGTGTAAAAAAGTTTGAGCTGGTCATTATTAAGGAGCTTGGGAATTTCGTAGCTTATAAGACCCCGCTGTTGCAGACGGCCCACGTGAGACTGGAAGATCAAGGTCTGGTCCCGCCCCCCGACGTTAAGGCGCGTGATATCGAGACCGACCCGCGGGCTTACGCCAGTCGATCCAGCAGGAGAATTCGTTCCGGAGGGCAGACCCGTTTCGAATTCCAAACCAATGCCGTAAGTAAATGTATAGCGCTTGGCTTCCTGCGCCTGGATAAGAACATTTTTCTGCGGCTCAGAGCCCTCGGGATTCTGCACAGCCGTATCGACCTGGCTGAAGATCCCAAGGTCGTAGAGCTTCCTCTGGGTGTCGAGAAGATCTTGCTGACTGAGAGACTCTGCCGCGGCCACCTGAATTTCGCGCTGAACTACATAGTCGCGAGTGTGTTCGAGTCCAGCGACCATCACTTGCTTGACGAAAAACTGTTCGCCCTCATGGATTGTGTAGGTGACATCTTCGCGATTCGATTGATTGGGCGACGGCTTGGTCGTGATATCGAGAATGGCATTAGAAAAACCGTGATCAAAGTAATAACTAAGAATCATCTGGCGGTCATTGGCGAGATTCTGCTCCGAGTAGGGTTGACCAGCGCTGGTGTTGAGTTCAGGAAATGACCTGGCATCAATCTTCTGATTGCCGACAAGCTGGAAAACTCCGACCAGCGTCTGCGGGCCTTCGTCAATGTGAATGTGAACCGCCAAATGGTTCATCATGCCGTGGTAATTGTCGTCAACCTTGGTCTGAATCTTGGCCTGCCGAAAGCCGTTGGAGACGTACAAGGCTTGCAGAGAAGCGACGTCGCTCTTCAGTAAGTCCCCGCTGTAGTGTCCATGGGAAAATCGGCCCGCGGGCTGAATGTGGAGGCGCTGTCGGATTATTGGCCGCAAGAAATATTTGTTCCCTGTTATATCGATGAGGTCGAATCTATGCACGGCGCCAGGAGCGATGCGATAGACGACGCGAAGCATGTCTGGAGCGCTTTCTTTGTGAAACTCGACAGTGGCGTCGAAGTGGCCGCGGCTCTGGAGATAGTCGAGCAGATTGCGCTGGCCTTCGTTCAGAAGGTCGTCGTCGAGAGCGTTCTCTTCGTAGACCGGGATTTCCCTCTTTAGCACGCCCCGGCTGATACGGAAACCCTCAGCGTAGATCAGGACAGCTGGTCCCGGCTCGATCAGATAGGTGTAGCTGACGGCATTGGATGACGGATTATATTTCTGTTCCGCAACGGAAACTTGAGCGAGGACGCGATGCTGCTTCTGAAATTTCTTGCGCAAGCGCTGAAGCGAATTGGTGACGCGGGCCGCTGTGACACGATCGCCGGGATGCATTCTTGCAATATCCTGAAGCTGGTCCTGAGAGAAAGTAGAGAGGCCAGTGGCCTTGACTTCACCCACGTGGGCTGGCTCTCCTGGAGTTACGTGAATAAGAACGTTGATCTGTTGAGTTGCCGCATTGGACGTGCTTTCCGCGGTAACGCGCGCCCGATAATAGCCGTTCTCCTGCATAAGCTGATGAATGTTCTGCAGGGCGCGGTTAAGTTTGTCTACGGTGTAAAGTTCGCCGAGCTGGAATTTGGATGCATTGACAATTGAATTGTAGTTAGGATGGCTGGGTGCGCCTTCCACGTCAATGGCGCCTAGAAAAAAGTTAAGCGAAGTGGTAAATGTGAGCCGCACACCCGCGCCCCAGGGACTCACTTCGGCTTGAATGTCGGAAAAACGCCCGGTCGCATATAGCACCCGGATGCTCTCGCGGACTTGGTCGCGGTCAAGCGGCTCGCCCGGCTTTTGCGGAATCAGTTGCAGCAAGTGCGCGACATCCGGTACGCCTGGCAGTTCGATTGATTGCACGATTTGCCCTGCGTAAGTCGTCATCAGGGTGAGAGTGGAAGAAGGGTCGGAGCCTGGTCGATCCTGAAAAGAGGGTGCACCTGAATTCGCTGACGATACGGCACGAGCGTCCGATACGAACGATGCAACAATCAATATGACGAGTGACGCGTACCGTCTCGGCAAATAATGTCCTCGGGCCCGTTTCCTGCATTCGGAGGCCGGTTCTCTGTATTCTGCGGATGTTGCAAGCGAACTCCTATAATAAAGGTTTTGCTGGGGAAAACTGATGACCTCCTTGAGGCGGGGCGTGGAAAAAGACAAATTCGAGGAACGCTATTCGCGGCAGATTCTGTTTCCCGGCATCGGAGCGGAAGGGCAACGAAGACTGGCGGCCGGGCGCGTGGCGATCGTGGGCTGCGGAGCCACCGGCTCCGCTTTGGCGTCGTTGCTGGGGCGCGCCGGGGTTGGGACGCTGCGCATCATCGATCGCGACTACGTAGAGCCGAGCAATTTGCAGCGCCAATCCCTGTTCGACGAAGAGGACGCGGCAGAGTCCCTGCCCAAGGCCATCGCCGCAACCCGAAAAATCGCAGCCTTCAATTCGCAGATTGTGGTCGAGGCCAGGGTCGCCGACGCGGTGCCCGGAAATATTAATGCCCTGCTTGAGGACATAGATTTAATTCTCGATGGCACTGACAACTTTGAAACTCGATATCTGCTGAACGATTACGCGATCAAGAATTCCCGGCCTTGGATTTATGCAGCGGCCGTGGGCAGTTACGGCGTAACTTTGAATGTGTTGCCCCGGAGAACGGCATGCTTGACGTGCATTTTTCCCGACGCGCCGCGAGGGATGGTGGAAACCTGCGAAACCTCTGGAATATTGAATTCAGCCGTCAATCTGGTGGCTTCGATTGCGGCCACGGAAGCCATGAAGTTGCTGATTGGGGGCGAGGCTGCCGGACGGTTGCGGAAAACGCTCTGGTCATTCGATGTGTGGAGCAATCAACACGCAGAGATTGCAGCTGCAACTCCGCGGCCCGATTGTCCGGCGTGTGGAAGGCTTGATTTCGTCCACTTGGCTGGTGAGGGACGCCCGCATATCACCATGTGCGGCAGAAACTCGGTGCAGATTCACGAGCGCGCCAGGCCGATCGACTTCAGCGAAATGCAGCGCCGGCTGGAGTCTCACGGTACCGTGCGGCACAACGAATTCGTCCTGAAATTCTGGCGCGAGCCCTACGAGATGACGCTGTTTCCCGACGGGCGCGCAATCATCAAAGGAACCACCGACACTGGCATCGCGCGCAGTCTCTACGCGCGCTATGTTGGAAGCTAAGCTCTGGCCGCGCCGGTCGACGCTTTCAATCGCTCACCTGCATCGCAAAAATTAATCGAAATTTAAAGCCTTTTCCAGGGCCAGACCCTTGAACCAAGCCAACGACTTTTGCTATAAGTGCGGGTCCATCCAAAGGAGCCGCTTGTGACCTCTCGTCGTGGCTTTTTCGCCGCCGCCCCTGTTACGACGCTTTTTTATCGGTTGTTCTTGACCGCAGGCTTAATTATCCTTGGTTCGTCGCAACTCGCCCTCACCCAGCAAACGCTGGGCTCGATGAACGGTACGATAACCGACAGTAGCGGCGCCGTGGTGCAGGGGGTGAGCGTGAAAGCGCACTCCGCCGCCACCAACCTGGAAGTAAGCGCCACCAGCAAAGGGGATGGCTCCTTCAGCATTGCCGACCTCCCCATCGGAACTTATGAAGTGAAGTTCACGAAAGATGGCTTCCAGACCGCTGTTTATCCCCAGATCATCGTGCAGGGTAACCGCACGTCAACGGTCAATGCCAAGCTTAAGCCTGGGGCCATCGCGTCAACGGTGACAGTAGAGGCGACGCCGCTGCTGAATGAAACTGACACCACGACAGGCTACACCTTAAGCGACAATCAGATCGCAGAGATCCCTCTGGGTACGGGGAGCTTGACCCAGGCGGCAATTCTGAGTCCGGGCGTAAGCGCCGACTTTCTCAATACTGCAGGAACCAACGCCGGCCTGGGCAATCAGGCAATTTGGGCAAACGGCCAGCGCGATACCAGCAATAGCTTCACGATCAATGGCGTTTCCGGCAACAACGTTTTCAACGGAAAAACGACGAGCCAGGTGACATCGGGGCGCGTAGCCGTGAACATCGGCGAAAACGGGAACGGAAACAATCCGAGCGGCGAGATCGTGACTAGCACATCCGTCTATGGCGCGATCGGCCAGGCTCTTCCGAGTCCGCCCCCGGAAACGGTGCAGGAGATGCACGTGAACTCGGCTATGTACGATGCCTCCCAAGGCGCGTACAGCGGTGCCCACCTTGAGGTGACCACCAAGTCGGGCACAAACCTTATTCACGGCGGGGCATACGACTATTACCAAACCTCGAAGTGGGATGCCAATCAGTGGTTCTATGGACATAACCAGCTGGCCAGGCCACCGATGCATCGCGAGGTGTTTGGCGGCTTCGTTGGCGGTCCCATTAAGAAAGACAAACTGTTTTATTTCGCGTCGTACCAGGGAACGCGGGCGAACGATCAGTTGCTAGCCACGTCACTGGTCGCCGTTCCACCCGACTTAACCAGCGACCGCAGCCCCGCCGGCCTTGCGGCGGTTGTGAACACAGATTTCATCGGGCCCTGTGGCGGGAGTGGTCAGCCCGCCTGTTTCGACCCGAGCACGATTACGCCTCAGGCGCTTTCAATCATGCAGATGAAAGCTCCAGATGGCACTCTCTGGATGCCAAACGCAGCCACTGGCGCTCAGTTGACCAATCTGCAGAGTCAGAGCGCGGACGCCGCTATTCAAGGTGGCAGTTCGGTTTTTCGCGCGGATCAGGCAAATGGCAATGTGGACTTTTTTGTCAGTCCCAAAGACAGGTTGGCGGCTAAGTATTATTACCAGCGCGATCCAAACACCACTCCCTTCGCCAACAGCCAGCTCCTCGGTTTCCCTCAAACCATGCATGCGGGAAGCCAGGCGATTTCTCTCGACAATACGACTTCGCTGACGCCCAATATCACCTGGGAGCAGCGCATCGGCTTCATTCGCGAGACTGCCTATTCCGCTCAGAGCCAGTTCCTAAAGCCTTCAAGCATTGGTATGGACCTCCTGGGCAAAACCTTGTTCCCTTCGATCAACATCCATAACGCGGACAACCTTTTCGATGGCACGTACATAGGTCCGTCCAGCAGTTTCGCAAACACGGGAATGTTTCAAAACAATTTTGAGGGGGCCAGCAGTCTGCAGTGGGTTCGTGGCCGCCATTCCTTGTCGACAGGCTTCAATTTCGATTACACGCAGCTCAACATAATCAACCGGAACGAGCAGTTGGCCAGCGTGAATTTCGCGGACTTTCCGGGCTTCTTGCAAGGGCAGGTTTGCAGCCCGAGTTTTTCTTGCGGCGGGCAGCCCCCTTCTGAAGTCCTAACCGGGGGCACCAGCCGCCATTACCGGACCAGGCAGGCGGGGGCGTACGTCCAGGACAAAGTTCGGATCAAATCAAACTTGACTCTGGATACTGGCCTGCGATGGGATTGGGACGGCCCGCTGTACGAGACCAATGGATTGCTGTCGAATTTCTATCCGCAAAATTATTCCTATAACGTAACCAGCGACACCGTCCAGAACATTGGGCTCGTGATCGCCGGAAATAACAAAGTGTTCGGTACGAAGGGGGTAAGCAATTCCACCATGACGGGGCGGCAATGGGGTTTTGCTCCCCGCATCGGGCTCGCCTACAGCCCGTCATTCGTAAAGAATGTTGTGGTGCGCGCCGGTTTCGGAATGTATTACGATCGCGGCGAGTACTTCACGGAGCTTTCTCCCCCGGCTGGCGGGGGGATCAGCGGTCCCTTTGGCGTTACCGTTGAAGAACCATTCGTGGTGCCATTTTTCGCCCCCACGAATGCGACTTTCGGCGTTCCGTTCGGCACCACACCTCCGCCCCCGCCCCCCACGAATTTGTCTGCGATTCAGTCTCTGGTGCCAAATGCGGCCAATCTTATTAACCAGACGACACCGTTCTGCACCAGTAACAACCTGACCTCCGGCTGCAGTCCTCTCTATTTCGGCGGCTACAATCCCAGGAATACGCTGCCCTACTCGGAAAACTGGACTCTGGACTTCCAATGGCAGCCGCGTAACACGCTGGTCTTGACCATTGGCTACGTGGGCAATCACGGCGTTCACGAAACCATTCCCTTGCCTTTCAACGAAGCGCGAATCGCCACGCCGCAAAACCCACTGCTAAAGGGGGGGCCGTTCCAGCAGAACTACTCCTATGGCTTCAACATGAATTGTGCAGCTCCTCCGACCGGAGTGGGCGCGTGTGATCCCGGGACCTTGGCTACTGGGCCGTTGACGCTGGCCGCCGAGAACGTGAACGCCCTCGTGGTTGGCTTCGGTACGGGCAACGCGGCTCTCCGCGCTCCTTACATCGGGTACGATCCAAATTCGGACTTCAACAGCGGAGTAGGCATGTCCAACTATGACGCCCTGCAAGTTAGCGTGAACAAGCGTCTGAGCCGAGGGCTGCAGCTTACGGGCGCATACACCTACTCCCACACGCTCGACGAGCAAAGCGGGCTCGGGCTTTTCTACAACGGGAATGATCCCAACAATCCGCGCTCGTCCTATGGAAGTTCGGACTTTGACCGGACTCATATTTTCACCTTGAGCTATCACTACGACCTTCCCACTATTGCCAACGCTCACGGCTGGGTGAAGCAAGCCGTGAACGGATGGGGGATTAATGGGGTTACGGTGTTGCAAAGCGGCCAACCCTATAGCGTGATTGATTACAGCGGCGGGGTGGGCGGAATTTATTGGGGCGGCGGCCAGGATCTGACCACCAACCCAATCGTTCCGGTGGGCGGCGTCGGCGCCACGTCCAACAAACCAATGCTTCAAGGCACAACGGGGATAAACGGGCTGCTGCCTGTGCTTAACCCGGCAGCGTTCGGCCCTGTGCCGGCTTTTGCACCCGGAACGAACGGCGTTCCGCCCTGCGATTCAAGTTCCGGAACTACCGTATGCGACACTTTTGAGAACGGTTATACGAAAGGTGGACGCAATATATTCCGCGGTCCATTCCAAAACCGTTTCGATCTCGGAGCCTTCAAGAACTTCACGTTGAGCGAACGATTCGCACTCAGATATGACGTGAATGCCTTCAATATCTTCAATCACCCAAGTTTCGATATTCCCAATAACAGCGTAGATTTCAACGCCTTCTGCAACCCTCCGGGGCCTACTTTTTCCTGTTCATCCCTAGGGTACGCAATTCCTCCGATTGGGCATTTGGGGGAACTCTCACACACCATCGGCAGTCCGCGGTTCATCCAGATGGCGCTGCATCTGACGTTCTGACGTGGACTCTAGAATGTCGGGCCAGGAGAAAATGGCTAAATCTAAACGAGGGCTGACCAGCTTTCTGCTGATCGCCCTCGTGCTTTTTCAAACCGATGCCGCGTTCGCCTGGGGCAACGAGGGGCACGTTTACGTCAACCGCGTGGCGGCGCAGAAAATCCCGGCCAGCATGCCGCGGTTTCTGCGTCGCGCTGTTGTAGAGATCGGCTATCTCGGCCCTGAGCCGGATCGCTGGCGCAATCCCGCGGAGTTTGCGCTCAAGAATGCGCAGGAGCCCGACCACTTCATCGACCTCGAACGCGTCTCCTGGCTCGATCCCTTACCCAGGGGACGTTACGAGTTTTACCGGAAGCTTTACGAAAAGCGCGCCGCGGCCACGGAGCATCCCGATGATTATCTTCCCGAACGCGTTGGCCTGCAGCCTTACATCACGATGGAAGTCTATGGCCGCCTGAAGAGCGCATTTCGAGAGTACCGGCAGTTGAAGGCTGCGCATAAACCCACGGCATCGGTTGAGCAAGCGATCATTTTTTATGCAGGCTGGCTGGGACACTACGTTGCCGACGGTTCACAGCCTTTGCATACGACCATCCAGTACAACGGTTGGGTTGGACCAAATCCAAACGGCTACACTACGCTGCACGAGATCCACGCCCAGTTCGAAACTGTTTATGTCGCGGCCAACATTCAGCCCAGTAATTTTGCGGGATTCGTGCATGATCCTGAGCGCCTGAATGATCCCTTCATCGATTACATTTCTTATCTTAGGCAATCGAACGGGCTGGTTGAGAATGTTTACGCACTGGAAAAAGCGGGAAGCTTTCGCGGGAAGGGATCGCCGGAGGCGTTCGAATTTACTACTCACCGACTGGCAGCTGGATCTCAAATGCTTTTGAATCTTTGGTACACGGCTTGGATGGAAAGCGCTACAGCTGCGCCCCTTCCAGCGCGCCCCGCGCAGGTTCTCAAACCAAAGGAATAGCCCCGAAGCTCATGTGGGGATACCCGCTCGACTGTCACGACAACCTTGGCTACACCAATTTCTTCCCCGCCTTTGTCCTCAGCCGCAAACTGCTGATACTCTCACATTAAGACATGGCAAACTGCATTCGCTGCGGCCGTCAGCTTCCCGGCCTCTCTTTCGGCAGAAAAGTCTGCCAGTGGTGCGTGCAGCATGAAGCCGCACAGCGCGGCGAAGTCGTCGACGACGCCCGCCAACCAGTCATGCCCACCCCCTGGGTTCGCCGCGGACAATCCGGCGGTCAATCCACCATCAGCCTCACTCAAATATTTGTCGGCATCAATGTCGCTGTATACCTTGGCATGGTGCTCGGTTCAGGCAGCCCATTCCAGGAGTTCTCCGGGATGGAGTTGCTGCGGTGGGGAGCCAACGCGGGCGCGCTAACCCTTTCGGGAGAATGGTGGCGGTTGCTGACCTGTGTCTTCGTTCACGGTGGCCTGCTTCACATCGCCTTCAATATGTGGTGCTTGTGGGATCTGGGTGCGCTCAGCGAATCGCTCTACGGCCGCTGGACCTTCGGCGCTCTCTATATTATCTGCGGCCTGGGCGCCAGCCTCGCCAGCATTACCTGGAACGTTCACGTCCTCAGTGTCGGCGCCTCCGGCGCGATTTTCGGACTCGCGGGCGCACTCATCGCCGCCTTCAAATTGGGCGAGTTCTCCGTACCTCGCGAGGCGCTCTCCGGCACGCTGCGAAGCCTCGTAGTGTTCGTCGGCTTCAACCTTGTATTCGGCGCGGCATCCGGCGTCACCGATAACGCTGCCCACATCGGCGGACTCGTCACCGGTTTGATTCTCGGCGCGCTCATCGCGGTCTTCGCGCCGCGCACAGAACACGCCCCGCGCCGCGTCCTTATTTTCGTTGTGATGATTCTCGCTCTTGCCGGCGGCGCAAGCGCCCTCGCCCATCACTACGGCCTGCCGCTCCGCCTTCAACGCGTGAATCTGGGCCAAGCATAAAATCTCCCCACATCCGGGTGCCCCATTTCTCGCGTCCTTGGCGAGAAGTGGGATACCACAACTCTATCCCTCTTGAGGTTCAACAGAGTAAATCTACACCGGCAGACGTCGATACAAACAAAGCAGGGGGTGCCCCATTTCTCGCGTCCTTGGCGAGAAGTGGGATACCACAACTCTATCCCCATTTGAGGTTCAACAGAGTAAATCTAGATCGACCGACGTCGATACAAACAAAGCCGGGTGCCCCATTTCTCGCGTCCTTGGCGAGAAGTGGGATACCACAACTCTATCCCCATTTGAGGTTCAACAGAGTAACCCTACATCGGCCGACGTCGATACAAACAAAGCAGGGGTGCCCCATTTCTCGCGTCCTTGGCGAGAAGTGGGATACCACAATCGCATCCCTCGTGAGATTTACGCAGCGTACATCGGCACAATATCGACTGGCGTCGATATACACCAAACGTCCCCGCTAGCCCTTCACAATCTCTCCCACAGCCCGCCACGCCTGGTTGATAGCCTCGTCTGTATAAGCGTAAGCCCCGGCATCCGCGTTGGCGATCGCGATTCTTCCGAAATTCTTCCGCGCCACCTCGCAGGGAAGTTCGCCGCCTTCCAACCAGAATGAATCGACCAGCGAGTTATATTCGTAGGCATAACCATGAGGCCAGCGGTTCACGGTGATCGCCGCGATGTCGCGCGCCGGATCGAATCCTCCCGCGCCCAGCGTGCGCGCCAGCTGCTCGCGAATCTTGCGTTCCATGGTTTCAAACGTCGTATTGAATAATTCGATGCGCCCCAACGTGTGCTGTTCCCGCGAAGGCCTTCCCGGCCTGCATGGGGTTTTCATCATGTGAACCACGATCGGCTCTTCTGGCTTGCGCGCGCATTCGTAACCGCCAATACTAACCGCCAAGTCGAGACCCATGCGGGTGTGGTAGCACCCCGGAGCATAAACCGCGTTCGTGTTCAGCTTCTGAAACGACTTCCAGTCGCGCAGTGCAACGTTGGTGTAGAGCAGCGGAACTTTCTGCGCCGAGGCCAGCGCGTCACGTTGCTTCTGCGGCAGTTCCGGGCAGATGTATGGAATCACCACGTGCCAGCAAGCCAGAATGCAGTTCTTCGCCTTCGCCGTGTAAACCTTCCCGCCCCTGGCGTAAGCGACTTCTACTTCTTTCGCGGTCGCCGCGTCACCCACATGCTTCACGCGCACCGCGGTGCTGTTCAGCCGAATCTTCACGGGTGACAAAGACGAATCGAGCTTGGAATAATTTGCCTTCGCCAGAACCACGTCCGCTGCTGAGTTTCCAGCCATCGTCTCGGGAATCAGTTTGCGAACCAACATGCGCGCGATGCTCGCGTTGCCGTCGGGGAAGTGGAAGAAATATTTCTCCGCTTCTTCGTTCGGAATCGCGTCGCGATTCATTCCCTTGCCCGGCGCCGGGTCGAGCTTCAGCCCGGCGAAGCCTGGCAGATCCAATCCCCACGCATCCTGCGCAGGCACGGCGTCGATTCCCAAACCAAACAGCGGCTGCGGCCCCGCTTGATAAAGCTTCACCACATCCTCGTGGACCTTGACGATGTCCCTGAGATATGTGGCGTAGCTCATGCGCGCCAGCTTCGCTTTCTTTTCGGTCGAGGTCAATCCCGGAAAGTAATCCTGGTTGTCATGACGCAAGCGGTCCAAATCGCTCTTAGCCTGCGCGGCGATTGGTGCATTCGCAAGAAACTGCTTCCACGTATCCTGATCGGCGGGCACCACGTAGTCTTCTTCACCGCCCCTCAACGAGGCCGGCCCAACTATCAACCGGTCTACGCCAAAAGTTTCCTTGTCGAAAAAGATGGTCGAGCGCAAGCCCAGCGAGCGATAGAGATCAGCATTGTGATACTTGGGATACGAGGCCACGTCTATACCGAGTTCCTCGACCAGCCCGCGGGCTTCCTTGCTGTAAGGCGCGGGACTCTCGATCGAATAGGTTCCGCCGAAGCCCAGGCGGAACGCATTGCCCACGCGAAACTCGTTGCGCTTGGCGTGTCCGCCAAAGTCGTCGTGGTTGTCGAGGATAAGAATGCGCGCGTTCGCGCCCGCGGACTTGCGATAGAAGTGTGCGGCGGAAAGGCCGCTGATGCCGCCACCAACGATGATGAGATCGAAGTTCTCGCCGGTATCTTGCGGCGTGCCGGCGGCATCCCAGAAAGTGCCATCGCGCAAAGCATGCGCCGAATCGAAAGAACCGGGATGGCTGCCGCGCAGGCCGGTGAGCGCGGGCGGATAATAGTCGGGCGACTTCTCGCGATCGTTATCGCCTTCGGCAAACAGATGCCAGGGCATCATCGCGGCGCCGGCGGTTACGGCCACGCCGTTGAGAAAGTCACGGCGCGTGATGTTGCGTTTCATTCCGAGTTCGCGGTCGTTCAGAAAGGCCTCCTAATCGATCGAGGTTCGCTGGGCATATTCGCTTAAATGTTCCGGCCGGAACATTCCACTGTATTCTCTTTAAGCTATACAACTCGCAAACGATATTGAATCAAGTGGTTGCCGACTGGGGGTGTGTCTTTTACGCACCTCAAGAATTTCGAAAAGGTGGTTCGAGAGCTTTCCATCTGTCGAAACATTCCTCAGCGCCTGAAGGCGGAGCCATTTTTAGGAACCGTTGCGGCATCGCTGAAGCGATGCCCCTGATACGAATCGTTCGTGATTCGGGATCGTTCATGATTCGGGATCGTTCGTGATTCGGGATCGTTCGTGATTCGGATCGTAATACAAGATAGCAATTGCGCTCGCCGACGCGCAGAGCTTATCCATCGGCCTTTTTGACGGCCAGCTCGGCGCCCTGGAATCCGATGCGGCTGTGAGTGCCGTCGCAGAAAGGCTTGTTCACTGAACCGCCGCAGCGGCAGAGAGAAAACGCGGGCTTGCCGGTCAGGTCATACGGGGTTCCGTTCGCGTCGACTAATTCGACCGAGCCTTCGGGCGCTTCCACGCGGAAAGGGCCATTGGGACGGACGGTGATTTTCACTTGCGCCATTGTTTAATTCCTCCAACCTTACGGGTTTCTAGTAAGGGTAAAAGATATCATTAAGCGGAGTGGCGTGTCAGCGCGCAATACTTCACCCTGTACTGGGAAGGAAGTTGGGAGCGGGGTTGCATGCGCTTTCGATCTCGACCAGGGGATCGGCGCTTCGGTTGTTAATCCCCACAAATTATCGCGGAGAATTAACTTTGCGATGGCGTGCGGTTAACAATGTTGGGTTAAGGTGTTCTCGTCCGCACTGGGGGCCACCCTCATGCAACGCTTCGTTCGGGCACTCGTTGTTCTCTCCGCGCTTCTCGTCCTCCCGCTGACCGCCACGAACGCTTACGCCGGTTCGATCACCCTGGAGATATCCATGGCCTGGTACGGGCCGTACGGCACGGGTGTGGTAGACCTTATGGCCGTTAAGCAGGGTACTGCCACTGAGTACACTATCGACTCCGCGGTGGGTACCCAAGGTGGTGCGCATGCTATTTCATTGCTGGGCCCGGGGGCTTACGGGGGAAATGACAACTTGTTTGATCCTCAAGGAACTGGGCTTGATAGCTCTGGCCTTGCATTCCAGGTGGGCTCAACCGATTACAAAATCTACTACAACCCGGTTGCTCAAAACGTCTTTGAATGCTCGTCGGCACTGACCACGTGCACAACCGTTGGTAATGGAGTGCCGCTGAATTTCAGCTCCAGTAGCACTGTGCTTAACGCTATGCCAGAGCCAAGCAGTATCCTGCTCCTTTTCCCAGGTCTGATTGGTTTCGGTGCATTCATTCGCTGGAAGGGCTGGGCATAGTCAGGAAATCGGCGGTCGTTAATTGGCGGTCGCTAAAGTCGATTGTCCACGCCAAGCGGGTGAAGGCAAAGGCTGGCCTGATTCTGATCGGCCGGTGGCCCACTCAAGCCCGGTTTTGGCTTGAGTGGGGATGTTCACATGTCAAAGACGTAGTCCGGCGAACAACTCTAGATTGTCCTCATGCCATGGGGACTCACGCGTTTCCAGCACAGTGGTCAAAGTCACTTCGTTACGTGCTGCTGCTACCATCGCCGCCGCTTGCTTACCACCGACGAAAGCTGCCGAATCTTCGAGTCAGCCTTGGAGCGCGTGCGGCGCTGTTTCAGGCTTCAGGTTTACGGATACGCAGTCATGCCTGAGCATGTTCATCTGCTGCTCAGCGAACCCCAGCGGGATACGTCCTGCGATGGAACTGCCCCACTCAAGCCAAAGGGCGGCTTGAATGGGCCACCGGCGAAAGGCCCCACTTCTCGCAAAGAACGCGAGAAATGGGGCACCCGGCGAACGTAGTTGGCGAAAAATCGCGATTACACTCACAATCACAGGACAACCGCTAATGCCTTCTCATCCGAGGAGCGATTCACCCTATACTGGAAGGAAATTGGGATCGGGATTGCTGCGCTCTCGGTCTCGATACCTACTTTAGAGGACTTCATGGCTGCTCTCATTGATGCTATTAGTGTCAAACGTAAGACGTTGTTTGAGCTTGAAAACACTCCCTTCTGCTGCCTGGAAGCAGACGTAAACACGCCTACCGCTCGCGGCGGCCAGACCCTGGTGCGCCTGAAGATGCGCAACCTGCTCACGAACGCGGTCTTTGAGAAGACATTCAAGGCGAGCGACAAATTCAAGGAGCCGGACCTGCAGTCGGTACAGGCTTCCTATCTGTATAGCGATGGGGATGGTTCTCATTTTCTGGACCAGGAAAGCTACGAGACCGTGACCCTTAACGGTGAGATGGTCGGGGACGCATTGGACTTCCTGATCGAAGGCGCATTGATTGAGCTGCGCAAATACAACGGCAATCCGATTGGTTTAGAGCTGCCAATATTCGTTGAGCTGGACGTTGCCTACACGGAACCCGCGGTTCGGGGCGACTCGTCGGGCGGTGGGACCAAGACTGCCCGGCTGGAGACGGGCCTGGAAATCCGCGTTCCGCTCTTCATCAAGGAGGGAGAAAAGGTGAAAGTGTCCACGGAAAGCCGGGAGTTTGCGGGGAGGGCATGAGCCGGTGCCAGATCTGATGGCATAGTACGGCCGGTGGCCCACTCAAGCCTGGTTTTGGCTTGAGTGGGGATGTTCACATGTCACAGACGCAGTCCGGCGAACAACGCTAGATTGTCCCCATGCCATGGGGACTCACGCGTTTCCAGCACAGTGGTCAAAGTCACTTCGTTACTTTCTGCTGCTACCATCGCCGCCGCTTGCTGACCACCGACGAAAGCCGGCGAATCTTCGAGTCAGCCTTGGAGCGCGTGCGGTGCCGTTTCAGGCTTCAGGTTTACGGATACGCAGTCATGCCGGAGCATGTTCATCTGCTGCTCAGCGAACCCCAGCGGGATACGTCCAGCGATGGAACTGCCCCACTCAAGCCAAAGGGCGGCTTGAATGGGCCACCCCTTTGCGAACCGCAACAGCATACGCTGGCCGATGCACTGAAGTCGTTGAAGCAGGGCGTATCGCGGCGTTTGATTGGCGATGCGGAGCATTTCTGGCAAAAGCGGTACTACGATTTCAATATTCGAGATTACGGGCAGTTTGTCGAAAAGCTGCGTTACATACATCGCAATCCGGTGAAGGCTGGGTTGTGCGAACGCGCGGAGGACTGGGACTGGAGCAGTTTTCGCCACTACGCAACTGGCTGTGAGGGACGAGTTGCGATCGAGTCGGAATGGACGGCGCGAAAGCGCGAACGAGCGGCGGGGAAATTGTGTCCAGCCGTGGAACTGCCCCACTCAAGCCAAAGGAAGGCTTGAATGGGCCACCTGCCTTGGCCATATCAATTGCACCCTGATGGTGGGGCATCATCAGCGGGATAGCGGGTCATTCATCGACGTCGACTTTGGAAGGAAGGGTTAAGTGAAAGATGGCGCCGCGTGGAAAGTTATCGGCAGCCCACAAGCGGCCACCGTGGGATTCCACGATGGAGCGGCTGATCCGAAGTCCCATGCCTGTGCCGTGAGGCTTCGTGGTGAAGAAGGCGTTGAAGATTTGATCGGTTTGCTCACGGGGAAGTCCAAGACCGGTATCGCTGACCGACACCACAAGGTGCTGGTTCTCTCCTCGCTGCGACTTGACGGCCAGTTCGCGCGTTCCCTCCACATTCCTCATCGCGTCGATGCTGTTGATCATGAGATTCATTAACACCTGCTGCAATTGCACTCGATCGCCCATGACCTCGGGAATATCCGCCGCGAGCTCCGTCCGGACCAACATTGAGTGCCGGGTCGCTTCACCGCGCAGGAGGACGACCATCTCGCGAATGACTTCGTTTACATCAACCAACTCTCGTTGCGGGATTCCCTTTTTGAAGAGGGAGCGGATCCGGTTGATGATATCGGAGGCTCGGGTTGCATCTGTGACGACTCTCGACGCGGCCTGGCGCGCTTCTTCCACATCGAGAGGATCGCGCATGAGCCACCGCAGGCACGTACTGGCATCGGTGACGGCGGCGGCAATTGGTTGATTCACTTCGTGCGCCAGGGAGGCGGTCAACTCTGCCAGGGTGGTGAGCCGGCTGATGCGTTCGAGGTCCGCCTGCGACTGGCGCAAAGCCTCTTCCGCACGGGCGTGAGATTCTTCAGCGCGCCGTTTCATCTCGATTAACCCGGTGACCACCAAAGTCGCCACCAGGAAGGCCGCAAATCGCAAGACGGCGACCGGTTCATCGGTCGGAGGAGTTGCCCTCCACACAAAGAAGCGTTCGTAGGCTACCGCGGAGAGAGCGACCGCCAGGAGGCCCGGTCCTAGTCCTCCGAAGAGACTACTGACCATGACAGCGAGTAGGAAGCACGACGCAGGCCCATTGATCGGCCAAGCCACGGCCAGCGCGACACCGCAGCAAATCACCGCCAGACCGTAACGCTCGAGTTTTGAGCGGCTCTTCATTCGCGACTGCTGGGCGGAAGCTCGAGCTTCGCCGCCATTCTCACCAAATCCGCCAGTGATTTAGCCTGCATCTTTCGCATCACGTGCCCGCGTTGGATCTTCACGGTGATTTCGCTGGTTCCAAGTTCAAAAGCTATTTGTTTATTTAGCATGCCCGAAACCACCAGGCCCATAACTTCGCGCTCGCGTCCGGTTAGCGCGTCGTAGAGTTTTCGCAACTCGCCAACTTCGGTCTGCTGTTTACGCATCACCCGGTCGCGATCCAAAGCTTGATAGATTGCATCCAGCAAGTCCTGGTCCCGGAATGGCTTCGTCAGGAATTCGACCGCCCCGGACTTCATGGCCTTAACGGTCATCGGAATATCTCCGTGGCCGGTGATGAAGATGATAGGAATGCGAAGGCCGGCGTTAACCAACTCGCGTTGAAAATCCAAACCGCTGACTCCGGGAAGTCTCACATCCAGGACCAGGCAACTTGGCCCGTTCGGCCGCTTGCTGCGCAAGAACTCTTGAGGCGTCCCGAAGGTTTCGGAATGCAAGCCAACCGACTTCAGCATCCCTCGGATGGAGGCACGCACTAAGTCATCGTCGTCAACCACGAAGACCGTGGGGGCGGTTGGCGGCATCATTCACGCACCTCCGCTTTGACGGATGGGGTGAGGCGAACGGCGGCTCCGGGGGGTAGCGTTGCACAGAGCCCGCGAGCTTGCGCCATGCCATTCGACGATGAACGGCTGATCCGAATTCCCATCAATTCCGTTAATCATGAGCTCGGTTTCAAGGCCATTATAATCAAGTGCCGCGGTTCACAATCGTGATTAGGCGAGCCTGTCTGATGCAGTCGCGCGATCCGGGTATTTAAGATCGGAATTAGCTCAGAGGTGCGCCTTTCGTACTGGGAGACTTCCCGATCATTACAAGCTTTTACCTGATCCAAACGATTCTTTACCACCCCTAATCTCAAACCCCTGTCTAATAGATTGGCCGCATCACATTCCGGCGGATCGATCGTAAGTCTACCGTGAATAACATCTGAGGCAAAGAGAGGTTGCGAATGCTCGAGAGTTCAGTTGACTTGCTGAATGGTCTGTTCTTAGTCGCTATGATTTTGCTGACGGCTGCTTGTATTGTCGGTTCAATGGTTGCGGCCTTGCGCGCCGTGAACCGGGGAAGCTCTACTTCGGGAAGTATTCAAGGAAACTTTGTCGATGATATGGGCACGCGGTCAGGAGGCCTCTCGGACACTAAAGCAATCATCAACAAGGTCACGCAGACACGGCTGGAAGTATCTGGACCCGAAGACTCCAAATCCTGCATATCTCAACCGACTCCTGCCGTCGGGACATTCTCGATAGGAACCTATCGTTCATGAAGACGAATCACTCGAATTGGCTCGCTACTAAGTCAACTTGTGGCAGCAGTGCGGGCTTATTCAGATCAGAGTCTCGGCTGAAATTGCGTCAAGGATACTCAAGGAGGTTGTGGTCCATGCAGAATCTAACTTTTGGGCTTGCATGTGGGGTTATGCTCATGCTCGGAAGTGCCGCCCACGCCGTAACTCAGGATAATGGGGCACAACAGCCATCAGCACGGGAGCACCTTCAGCATATCCATACGCCGCAACCAATCGACCAGAAACTTGCTAGCCTTACTAAAGATCTGGAGTTGACTCCGGAACAGCGGCGACGCGTCCGTCCTCTGCTGCAGGAGCACCACGACAAGATACAGGCGCTGCTCGATAAGAATCCGAAAGCATCGCGGGAGGAGCTTGGACCGGAGATTCACGCGATCAGCGACGAAACCCATCGCCAGATTCATGCTCTGCTTACCGATCACCAGAAAGAATTGGAAAAGGCGATGGTGCAACACCAGCATAGTGGGGAAGAAAACAGGCGATCTCCTCCACCCTCCTGATATACATCCCTGATACACATCTAAGATCGGGCCGATCCATCAGGCTTTTAACTTTTACATTTCGCTGCGATGAAGAACCGCGTTGGCCCTGGGGCGTGAGCAACTTACCCTAGTCGTGTTACGGTCCACCACGAGCGTGCCATTTACCGGCGTCAAAAGGGAGCCTACTATTTGCTTGAACAGACTTCGGGGGAGGGCTGTTCAACGAAGCGTCCCACGACTCGAAAGAGTCGTGGGGCGTTTTGTTTTCAAAAGAATTGCTGGCTGTGGTCGGGCGGACTTCCTGCTAAAGCCCCTTGGCAACTGGATTCGATGAAGTTCGGAGTTCTTCTACTTCGACAGTAGGTTCACGAAATAGAGGTAAGAAGTTGCTACCCACGTCAATCCACCCGCATTGCTTTCTCTTACCTCATCGGCCTTTGAATCCCGTCTCGACTTTTATTCGAAATTTACGGACGCATCTCAGAGTGTTCGCGGGTCCTCTTTGAGACACGAGCGACCAACTGGTCCAGTCTCGAAAGCAAGAGCTTCAGAATGGGAGACTGGTTCGACTTTTTGTAGCCGAGGACCAGATCGACAGTTGGCGTATATCCCTTCAAAGGGCGACTCGTCACTGACGAAGGGAGAAAGTTCTGTACGTAAGCCGGTAACAGCCCTACGCCGCGCGTCGACACTATTAAGGAAAGTCCCATAGTGACATTGTCCGCCTCGTGAGCGGGCGTGATGTTGACTCCGGACCGCTTGATGTAATTGTTGATGACGGTTCGCAGTACAGGAGCTGTGCCCGAAACAATCACGAATGTCTCGCCTACCAGATCGCTAGGACTAATGTCTTTGAGCGCAGTGAGATGGTGATCACTAGGCAAGATCACCATCAAAGGCTCTTTCACGAGAAGACGGAACCCCAATTCTGGCGCTCCTTTTTCCCGTCGAAGAAAAGCTGCATCGATTTTTCCTTTTGAAAGACCGTCAGCCAGCAGCGGGGAATATTGACTCGAAATCATCACGTCGATGTTCGGCAGTTCGTCGCGCAAGATCCGCAAGGCTTCGGGCATCCAGGTCAATTCGTGTCCGGTCAGAAAGCCCATGGTGAAACATGGCTTGGCGGGATGGGCGACCCGACGTGCAGCTGCGGCTGCCGCTTCAACCTGCGATAGCACCGCGCGGGCGTGATCGAGAAAAGCTCTACCTGCAGGCGTCAGCTCGATACCGCGAGCGCGACGTGTCAAGAGTTGGGCGCCTACCTCATCCTCAAGATCCCGAATCTGCCGACTCAACGAAGGTTGCGACGTGTGCAGAATTCGCTGTGCCGCCACCGTCAGGTTTCCCGAGTCGGCAACCGCGACGAAGTAGCGAAGATGTCGTAATTCCATTCCCCCTCCCATGCTTGGGAAGCATCGATGCCAGCCTAACAAAGTATGCTCCAACCGTGCTACTAATACTTCCCTTCACGATCTAACAAGGTGATCTGAGTTATCCCGAAACAGCGTTGGGGTTCAGTCATGCCTGACCTGCATGGGTCCCGATCAAGGAGGCAGTAACTATGAGTTCACCAGTTGTTTTGATTACCGGCGCTCTGACCGGAATCGGTCGCGCCACAGCCCTGGCGTTCGCGCATGAAGGAGCGCGAGTCGTTGTTTCCGGTCGACACGATGATGAAGGCCAGAAACTAGCCATCGAACTGCGCAAACTCGGCACCGAGGCTGAATTCGTCCGCACCGACGTGCGGCATGAAGAGGAAGTTAAGAACCTCGTCGACAAGATCATCGCTCGTTTCGGTCGTCTCGACATTGCCGTCAATAACGCTGGCACCGTTGGCACTCCCGGTTCGGCTGCCGACGTAACCCCAGAGAGCTATCAAGCCATCTTCGACACGAATGTGCTGGGTGTGCTTCTGAGCATGAAGTACGAGATTCGCGCCATGCTTCGGCAAGGCAAAGGCAGCATCGTCAACATCTCGTCCTCGTACGGCAAGGTCGGCGGCCCGACTGCAGCAGTGTATGTCGGCAGCAAGCACGCTGTGGAAGGTATCACGAAGTCTGCGGCCATCGAACTCGCCGGCACAGGCGTTCGTGTCAACATCGTTGGCCCTGGTCCCACGGAAACAGGGATGTTCAACCGCTTTGCGCAAACGCAGGAAAATAAAGCAAACTTCCTTGAGGCACACATTCCTACCAAGCGCATGGGAATGCCTGAAGAGATTGCAAATGCCATCGTGTTCATTGCGTCTGACAAGGCCTCTTACATCGTGGGTGCATCCCTGGCGGTGGATGGAGGGATGCTCGCGGGGTGATTCAAGCTCGGCATCCAGATGGGGACTTCTCGTGAATAACCGTGGTTGGCGGGGAGAATGGCTCAGCACAACAAAACGGCGCTGGTGACGGGCGCATCAAGGGGAATTGGCCGCGCCACAGCGGCGGCGCTTGCCAGGGCCGGTGCGCACGTCCTGGTTCACTACGGTCGGTCCGCGCGGGAAGCGGAATCTCTCGTCTCCGAGATCCAAACGGAAGGCGGACTCGCCAGTGCACTCTCGGCGGATCTAGCAACTCCAAACGGCGCAGAGCTGCTAGCCACACAGGTGCGCTCCATCGTCGGTGATCGATTGGATGTGCTCGTTTCCAACGCCGGAATCAGCAAGGCTGCAACCATCAGGGACCATACGGTAGAGGATTTTGACAATCTCTTTGCAACAAATGTGCGGGGCCCATTTTTCCTGGTGCAGCAACTCCTGCCAGTTCTCGGTGAAGGCTCGAACATCATTGTGATCTCTTCGCTCGGGGCGCACGCCGTAGTTGGGAAACCCGGTTTGGACAACCCTTCGATCCTGGCCTACGCCTCGACCAAAGGAGCGTTAGAGACTCTGGTCAAAAACTGGGCTGCCATCCTGGGGCCGCGCGGCATCCGCGTAAATGCAGTCGCGCCAGGGGTGATCGACACTGACATGTCGAATTTCACCAAGACCGAGGCAGGCCGGGAGGCAGCGCTCGGAATGCAAGCGCTGAAGCGAATCGGCAAACCAGAAGACGTTGCGGACGTGGTCGCGTTCCTGGCGTCAGACGCAGCCCGCTGGATCACGGGAGCGATTATTCCGGTCGACGGTGGGTCGAAGCGCTAAGTAACCGCGGCTTGTCCGCGTCAGATGGAATTGCCTCGATGAAGAGGAGGGACAGCAAATGGCACAAAAAGAAGTGGTGAGCGAAAAGATCAAAGCGAAAAATAAAGCACTTGTTTTAGCAGCATTCGACACGCTCTTCAACAAGCGCGACTATGCAGCCGCAGAACGATTCTGGTCGCCGGACTATATTCAACACAGCGCTCATATCGCACCCGGTCGTGAGGGTCTGTTCAATCTCATCAAGAGCCTTCCCCCAACGTTAAAGTATGAACCGGGAATGATGGTGGCTGAGGGAGAGTTCGTGATCGTGCATGGGCGATTCAGCGATTTTGGTGCTCCTGCGAACTGGATTGCCGCAGATATTGTACGCATTCAAAACGGAATCCTTGTCGAGCATTGGGACGTTATTCAGGATGAAGCGACGGAAGAACAGTCGATAAGCAAGCGGCCCATGTTCGGAAAGACTTTCCCGACCTACAAATGAGCCTGAGTGCGGAAGTTTACAACTCGGCAACAAGGGACAAAACCATGGCTAAAAAGCTCGAAGGTAACATCGCTATCGTCACCGGCGGCACAGAAGGGATTGGATTGCCTGGTACGACTCGAAACCCATATCGAAAGCATCTATACAGGACGCTGGTCCGAGACGCACCAGCGGTCTCAGCGCATCTTCGCGGCTTTGTTCAAATTGATTAACTGATCACGAGTCTGCTGCAGAATCTCTCGTGAAAGGTTTGGGTCTGACACGGCACGCGAGAGGTTGATCGCTCCTAGCATTGCGCTAATCATGAGAATCGCACGGGCGCGCCGATCAGAGGTTCCACTCGGCGGAACCAAGCCCGTCGAGTATGCCAACGTGCGCTTGAGTCGAGCCGTATACACGGCCTTCGCCGATCGACTTGCCCGAGACATATCACCGACCAAAGCGCCCAAGGCACAGCCCGTTCCC
The DNA here is from genome assembly GCA_013289765.1 of Acidobacteriota bacterium. Classification (GTDB taxonomy): domain Bacteria; phylum Acidobacteriota; class Terriglobia; order Terriglobales; family Acidobacteriaceae; genus Sulfotelmatobacter. Next base: position 244,146 of record JABCZI010000005.1, on the reverse strand, counting down.
GGAGCATCCCGGTGTTCTTCGGACAAATAATTCTCCAGAAGTTTCGTTAGTGTGTCAGTGTGTTCCTCCCAGCGGTCGAGGTCTTGAAATGCGGTGGCCAGCGCCTCAACCACCAGCTCATCGCGCGAACCAAAATGTTTGTAAAAACCACCGACCGTAACCCCGGCCTCCTTCATTACATCGGCAACGCCGATGCCTTCGAGACCGAGTTCGCGAAACCTCTTGGCCGCAACGCTCACGATCCGAGTGTGTGTCTCTGCCTTATCTCTCTTCGAATAACCCATCTGTCATCCCCACTTCTTCCCGAACGTGCCGGGTTCGCTCCAATCTGCCCTCACTTCCTCGTCATGTCTCCTGCCAGGGGCAGCAACAACGGCGAGCGTATTCTCGTAATCTACGTTACCTAGATGCGACCCGCTTCTTTCTAGGTGCACAATCTTCATTCTTGGCCAGTTAATGGCACTGAATGGCATTAACACTGAAGGCTCCAAAATACTTTGCGACTTGTGGAGTATGGTCATAATCTCATGGAGTGAAGGCGTAGATCAATATCTCAAAAGCATAGGAGAAGCAATGAGCAACTCGTTCCCAGTCTGGATAAACGAAGGCAAAGCTATGAGTTCACCACTTGTTAGGAGTACAAACGCGTTCAAGAGAAATTCGATGCGCATCGCCGCCGCTCTCTTGATAGCGCTGGCCAGCTTTGTTGTCGGTCCGAACGCAGCTCTGGCTGCCGCAGCCCAGCATCACGATCAGGCGCCGGGCTTCTACCGAATGAAAGTCGGCGACCTCGAAGTGACGGCCCTATTCGATGGTCACGGCGTATTCGATCCGCACTGGCTGAACGGAACGAAGGCGACGATGGATGGTGTTGCAGAGGCACTGCACGAAGATCCGCACATGCTGGATGTTTCTGACGAGGGCTTCCTAGTCAACACCGGCACGCAACTGGTCCTCGTCGATGCGGGTGCCGGCACCTGGTGGGGCGGCGGAGCACTGGGGCGCCTGGTCGACAGCCTCCGCAGCGCGGGCTACACCCCCGAAGAAGTTGATATCGTCTTGCTCACGCACCTCCATTCCGATCACGTCGGCGGCCTGACCACTCAGGACGGAAAGCGCGTCTTTCCAAATGCCGAGGTGTATGTCGCGAAGGCCGAAAGCAGCTTCTGGTTGTCGCCGGAAATAGCTGCAAAGGCGCCGAAGGAAGTGCAACCGTTCTTCCGGAGTGCGCAAGCCATCGCAGCGCCGTACATCGAGGCCGGTAAGTGGCACACGTTCAGTGGTTCCGAGGCAATCGTCGACGGCATGCAAGTCGTCCCGCTGCCTGGTCATACCCCGGGACATACCGGATATGAATTCTCGTCAAAGGGACAAAAAGTCCTGTTTTGGGGCGACGTCGTCCATGCACAGCGCGTTCAGTTGCCGCATCCCGAGGTTACGGCGGTCTTCGACATCGACCAGACTGCGGCTGCGGCGACGCGAAATCAATTGCTGGCTGAACTCGCGCGAGAGGATGTTCTGATCGCGGGTCCACATATGCCTTTTCCTGCCTTAGGTCGCTTGCGCAAGGAAGGAAGCGGGTATAGCTGGGTGCCAGTGATATTTAACGATCGATGGGACGAGCGCGCACCTTCGCCTCAAAAGTAGTAATGCTGCGGGCAGGTGGACAGGTCAAGTTGGGGAAGTGACTGCCTTGATGACCGGGCGAGAACCACGCGGCCCGGCGAAGGGTCAAGATAGGAGGATTTTATGGAGCGTCTTGCGGTTTGTTCAGCGGTGATCAGTCTTCTGATTTCGTGCCCATCTGCATTTGGGGGTGGTCAGCACGGATTTTCTATGAAGGTGTTCACGTCCCCCGACGATCAGTTTTGGACTAACTCCGTCATCATCGAGGGAACACATGAAGTGATGTTGGTCGATGCGCAGTTAACAAAAACCAGTGCTGAAAGAGTATTGCAGGAAATCAAGGGGACTAAAAAGCCACTATCTATTATCTACATTACCCATGAGCACGCCGATCATTTTCTTGGGCTGGAGGTTTTTAAGGAGGCGTACCCGAGAGTGAGGATTATTGCGAATTCCTCCGTAGTAGACCGAATCAACAAGGTCTACCAACAGAAAATAGATAAATGGAAAACGATCTTGGGCTCAGGTGCAAGCTCTCACGTTGTTCCGATCGACAAATTCGACGGCAACTTTATTGAATTTGAGGGCTCACAAATAGAGGTCCCTAAAAACATCCAAGGCGACACCGATGAAAACACGATGCTTTGGATTCCTGGACCGAGAATTCTCATTGCCGGCGATGTTTTGTTCAACGACATGCACGTCTACACCGCAGAAACGGATAGCAAGGCTAGAGGGAAATGGCTGAACTCATTGCAGAAAATCAGAGAATTAAAACCTTCGGTTGTTATCCCTGGGCACAGCAAGGTCGGAGCTGCCCTTGACGCGAGTACCGCCGTGGATTTTACGGAAAACTATTTATTGGCTTTTGAAGAAGAACTCAAAAAAGCCAAAGATCCGGATAGCTTCATTAACGCCATGAAGGAAAGATTCCCATCCGCCGACCTTCTGTTGGCAATCGAACGGGGCGCGAAGGCTAACGTCAAACCCTGACAAACGGCTGGCGATTTGGTGGGACGGAGAAAAAGATGTCCCAAAAGCTCAAAGACAAGATCTCATGCATCACAGGCAGCAGCGAAGGGATCCGTCGCGATTCGCCGTTACCTACGTAACGTGCAGAGCTTACCGGGGGGATTTAACCTTTCTGTGGGCTTGCGCCCGACCTCGCGACTTGAGGAGACCCTTATCTACAACGCCACCACATTTCACGCCAACCGCGCGGCTTCGGCACGCGCCTTCGTACATAGCCTGAACATCCTCATTAAGTACGCGCGGATGTATGGCTACGATCATAAGCGTACGGAAGCGCAGTTTGAAGTCGCGTGGAAGGAATTGCAGCAAGGTCTACCGATCGCCGGGGACGGCGGATTCCTGCTTGGCGTTTCCGACAACATGCTGTTGCTGGATGGAGTTCCGCTCGAAACCGGACAGGTAGAGCGCAGCTTTGGACAACTCTTGAGCACGGCCGGCCTGGCCAGCCTGCACTTTTCAAAAGATGTGACCATCGAAGATTTCACCCGTCTGGTGCGCGCTTTCACGCTCGCCGGCTCCAAAGCGCAAGATGTGGCTAAGCAAATCAAAGAAGCCCTCAGTAGCGGGAACAAGAAGAGCACGATCAAAATTAATGAAGTAAAGTTTGTGGCAGCCGACCCAATGACCGGAGACATCAACGTGGCAGCGCAGATTGCGGCGCAAACGTTGGGTCCGGAATTCAAGCAATGGTTGAATGATCCGCAAAAACTCTTGCAGCTAATCGCGGCTGCGGAAGGAGCCAACTCCGGAGTCAGCGGCCAAAGCGGCGGCTCAGAGGTTCCGTTCGGCAGTGTTCCAAACGGCCCGGGCCACTGGATTGCGGGGCCTGCGCCAGGATCGGCAAAGGCAACGAGCGGAGCGACAGGAACGGCGCCGGCATGGGAAGGCGGCGTGGTCCCGCTGCAGGAAGCAGAAGTAATCCAGGCAATTCGTTTGCTAACCCGGTTTGGGCAAGCGCAAGGCGATCCAAATGCTGGTACCGAAGCTCTGCAGAACGAAGTAGGTCAGACCGATCCCAATACGCGGCTGAATCTACAACAATTGCTGGGAAGTCTGGCTGCTCAGGCAACCTCTCAGAAACAAGAAGAAGACACCCCCCTCCTGATGAAAGCGGCCGAGCACATGGCCATTCGCTTTGCCCTCGAACGGTATTCCAAGGGCGAAGTGAAAGTGAATGCCGTACATCAGATGATGGAGCACATGAGCCGTCAGATGGACTCGTTGCGCCAGATTCTGAAACTGCAAGAAGACAAAATGAACAAGGCGGGCATCCTGGTGGAGTCACACGCCGACATGCTTGACCGGATGTTCTGGGCCGAAGTGCCGGAGTCCGGAAAAAAGACCGTCCTTCTTTCGAACGAAGCTCCCTGCGTGCCACCCCGCAACCTTCGACAGTTCGTTGAAGTGCTGTTGGATCGCGACGATAAAAAGATCTCGGCGGAAATTCTGGATAACTACGCTAGTTGCTTGGGCACAAAGGATACAGAATCCCGGCGCAAGACGGCCATTGGATTGAGCCAACTGGCAGACTTGTACTCCCGATTGGGCGGCGAATCGATGGGCGGAGCCATCCGCAAAGTGACCGATCAACTGTGTGTGGAGAAGGATCCTGAGTTGCAAAGCCTGCTGAGTGCGGCGTTCGTGCGGCTGAGCCAGGAGGCCAGCGAAGCGAAAAATTACCAGGCGGTCAACGCAGTTTGCGCTGGTATCGAGATGCTACAACAACAGCGTCCGGTATTAGTGAATGACTTGCGTCCCCGGGTGGGCGTCGAAAACCGTATTCCAGAATTTATTGAGGATGCACTGCGCGAAGAGAAAATCCCGGCCGATCTGCTGGTAGTTTTGCGCCGCACAGCGCAAACCGGCGCAGAACACCTGGCCGACCGGTTCTTCCGCTGCATGCGGCGGGATGAATGCGACCGCATGGTCGAGCTGGTAAAAGAGATGGGCAGTCCCGCTTTGGCGCAGCTGCGAGAAATACTGCGCACCGGGCAGCCACGCCAAGCCTCGGCCGTGGTCGGTATTTTGAGCCGGCTCGATGTGGGAACCCTGCTGGAACTGTTGCCCTTGCGCCTGCCGGAATGGAACCGCTTCTATCACGACATTGTGGTTCGTCAAATCGCATATGGAGCGGCGATCGATCGTGGGCGCACGCTGCTGGAACTGGCGGAGGTGCTGGATTCGGTGGTACTCCCCGAGGCGATCGATGAAATTGGAATGAGTGGCGATCTCACCGCCGCGCCCCCGCTGCTCGCGATGGGTAAGCCGGGAGAAGCGGCTTCACGTTCGCCTTTTGTGCAACTGAAAGCCATTGAGTCGCTGGGGAGGCTGCGGGACACAGAATCACTATCGCTCCTGCGTGAGATTATCGAGGCGAAAAAGACATTTGGATGGATTCATCATCGCGAGTTGCGGATAGCGGCTGCGCAATCTCTCTCCAAAACCGATCCACGATACAGCAGTCAAATTCTTTCCGATAGCGGCATCGAACCGGCGGAACTGGCAATCGCCCCGCTCGATACTGCGCCCGCGTGCCCTTGGGTCCGGCAACGGCGTTACGAACGGATGGTGCTCTCGCGGGCAGTCGCCGCGACAATTGGAAGTTCATGGGGGAAATCTAGAATTCTGATCCGCGAGTTGAGCCTGGGCGGAGGCATGGGCACGAAGGAAGACAACCTGCGTATCGGCAGCGAAGCTGACCTGGAAATATCTGTGGGCATGCGTTCAAAAATCCGGGCGCACGTGCTGTTGCGCCGAGCCCGCGTGAATGAAGTGGGATTTGAGATTGTTAGCACCGATTTGGAAAGCCGCTACCGCTTGCGACGATTGCTGGTGGAAGCGATCAATCGCGCTCCGCAGAAGGGCGACCCTGTGTGGGGCGGGCAGCGGAAAATTTAGTACCGGCATTTCTTTAAGTGGAAAATAAAAAGCCTCTGCTCGCGATGCGAACAGAGGCTTTTTCTGGAACTGATTACTTACTTTACCTTCAGGAAAATGATCGCCAGGGTATAAAGCGCCAGCGACTCAATCAGCACCAATCCCAAGATCAGCGCGAATTGAATGCCCGGACGGGCGGCAGGATTGCGGGCCAGAGACTCCGTGGCGGCCGCGACGGCCTTGCCTTGAGCCAGCCCGCAAACCGCGGAGGCGATCGCCATGGAAAATCCAGCGGTGATCGCGATCCAGTTGGTCTCGCCACCCATGCCACCCTGCGCGAACGCGGGCATGGCAAAGCATAGGGCGGAAAGCGTCATAAATAAATAACTCAGCTTACGCATGTTGTATTTTCTCCTCGGATCAATTTGCCGCCAGTGGGTGGTTGACGCCATACCGAGCAGACGCCCTCACGCTTGCGGCCACAAAATTTGAACTCAGTGCTCTTCGGCTACCGCGCCAGAAACGTAAATGATCGACAGCAGCATGAAAACGTACGCCTGCAGAACTGCGACCACAATGTGAAGGCCGCTGAAGATGATCGGTATACCGATCGGAATCATCGAAAAGAAAACGAGGGTAATCAGATCGCCGGCGAATATGTTCGCCCATAGACGAACGGTCAGCGAAAGCAACCGGGCGAAATGGCTAACCAGTTCAATCGGCAGCATCAGCGCCGCCAGAAGAATCCTGGCAATCAGCGGCATACCTTCCATTGGCGGTCCAAAGAAGTGCAGCAGATATTTGGGTCCGGCATGTTTGAACCCCTGAGTGTGGTAGTAGACGAAGGCGCAAATAGCGCAGCCCAGCGGAACAACTGGAACCCCGGTGGGAGACTCAAAACCCGGAATCAGCCCGATGAGATTTGCGACCAGTATAAAAATAAACAGGATCGCGAAGAATGGAGTGTAGGGTTCGCTGTGGTGACCGATAATCTCCCGGCTTTGGTCGAGGACAAAGCCCTCAATGCTCTCGAATGTATGCTGCAAACCGTTCGGCGAATCCACCGAGAGGCGTGACCTCAGCAGGAAGAAAATCACAATCAGAAAAAAGAAAACCAGGACTTCCATGGCCACGGAATTCGCAATGGGAGCCTGCGGATTTTTAGGCGTAATATGCAACGCCAACAGCAATGAAGTGACTGGCGCCGCGAAAAGGCGGTTCAGCAGGGCGGTGAACCAGAGTTGTTCCGGCATAAGCCTGGCGTTGCGACTCCTGGATTATTTTCGTAAATTTTTACTGACGAACTGCTTAGCTTTTTCGGACCAAAGCTGCATAAGTCTCATAAGCAGCTTCGCAAGCAATCGCGCCGACCGGCAGGAATAAACCTACGAACAATCCCCGGAGGCTCGCGGGAAAACTGGTTAATATACCATACGCGACGGCGCCCATCAAAACATAGCGCAACAGAAAACGGAAGATGATTCCCTTCCCTGATTGCGAAGTGCCGGAGTGGGTAACGCGATCAGCCAACCCCGCGACGCCGCTCTTAAGCCAGTGGAAATTCAGGAAGGCCACGATGCCGCCACCCAGAAAACCCAGCGCCGGCAACTGCCCAAACTTCCACCATGCCCCGGCGGTCAGCGTAAGCCCGAGGCCTACCATGAACCAGGAAATCCGTTCAGCCGCGCCAGAGTAGAAATCGTCCTCAGGAACGGGCGCGGAGTCTATGGGATTGCCAGAGTTTGAATTCTCAAGACCCATGCTGCTAGAGACATCGTACGCGAAGGTTGACGCGCGAAGGTAGACGAACGAAGGTAGGCGAGCGAGGGTCGCTCCGCGTTCTATTTTGTATCGCGCTGCACCGTCCGAATTACTTCAATCAGGCCCGCCGCGCTGCCCAGCAACAGCCCCACGATGCTTATCCATGAGGTGTTCAGCCAGTGATCCAGAGCTGTACCAAGCAACCATCCCACAATGGTTGCGCACGGCAGTACGAGCGCAAGCTGGCTGTAACGTCCAACTTGCACCCAGATATTATTTCGGCCAGTGTTCTTCGGATCAGGACCGGAATCGTCGGGAGCGTTCATCAGCGGATCAACTTTGCCACTGCTGGACTCTGCGCCAGCCCCAGCGACCAGTTCACAACTTGGATGAAGCGGTCGGGCACCACTCCGATAAAGAGCGTGGCGAAGGCGCTCACTGCAAGCGCGGCGCGCATGGCCCAGCTTACCGGCAGCAAGCCGCGCTCTTCCGGCTGGCCCATGAACATGGCGTTTGCCATTTTCAAATAGTAGTACAGGCCGAACACGGAATAGAGCACGCCCAACGACGCCAGCGCGTAATGTCCAGTTTCAATAAGGCTGAGGAAGATAAAGTATTTTCCCCAAAATCCTGCGAGCGGCGGAATTCCCGCAAGTGACAGCAGGAAAATCAGCATGAGCACGGCTTCGACTGGAGCGCGCGAGTAGAGGCCGTTGAGGTCGTCCAATTCGTCCCCGATTACTTTGCGGTGGCGCAGCGAAGTGATCACGCCGAAGGCACCCAGATTCATGAAGGTGTAGACGAGCAGGTAAATCAGTATGCCTTTGATGCCATCAGGGCTGAGTTCCTTGGCAGTCCCGGCGATCAGGCCAAGCAGCATGTAGCCCACGTGCGCGATGGAAGAGTAAGCGAGCAAGCGCTTGGTATTGGTCTGGGTAAGGGCGGCAAAGTTCGCTCCCGTCATCGTAGCGATGGAAACAAATACTAGAAGCGGAAGCCAAACCCCGCGCATGGGTCCAAGTCCCCAGATCAGGATGCGCAATAACATCGCCCATCCCGCGGCCTTGACGGCCACGGACATGAATCCGGTGATGCAAGTCGGCGCGCCTTCATAGGCATCGGGCGCCCACTGATGAAACGGGACTGCAGCGACTTTGAACAGCAGTCCGGTAATCGTAGTGAGCAGCGCCACGATCGCAACGGGATTGTGCGGATCACGGGCCAGTATGCGCGACAACTGACGGCTGATCTCGCCGAGGCTAGTGCTTCCGGTCAGACCGTAGAGCAGTGAGAGGCCGTAAGCAAAAATGCCGGAGGAGAACGCTCCTAGCAAGAGATACTTCAACGCCGCTTCGTTGGAACGGCGGTCGCGGCGCAGAAATCCCACGAGCACGTAAGTCGAGATCGCCATCAATTCCAGGCCGATAAAGATGAGAACAATATCGAAACCGGACGCCATGCACATCATGCCGACTACCGAGAGCAACATCAGCGTGTAATACTCGCCGTGGTTTTCATGCTCGGTCTGCATGTAACGCATCGACATCAGTATGGAAATGGCTGTGCCCGCGAGGAATAGATAGAAAAAATAAAGGGCAAAACGATCAACATACATTGTGCCCATCAACCCCGGCCAGCCGCTCCCGGGCGGAAGGTGGCCTGCATCCAAAAACCACTGGATTTTTATAACGCCATAAATCGCAAACAACACTCCGATAAATGCCATGACCCCATTGACCCACTTCTCCTCTGGCGGGAGCATGAGATCGATGAGCAGGATTCCGAGAGCGAACAGAGTAAGCAGCGTAAGAGGAAGGGCGAACAGGTAGTCATTCGCATTGAAGCCGAGCGCTCCCACTAGTTCTTCCCTTTCGCCGCGGATGCCGTCGTGGCTATCGCTGCTGTCGCTTTTTCAGGCTGCACGGGAGATTGAATCGCCGGCCGAATAGCAGCATTCACGGCGCCCCCAGCCCGTGGGTTACGAACATCTTGCACGATCTGATTCACCGGCTGCTCAAGAATCTGGAAAAACGGTTTTGGATAAAGTCCGATCCAGAACGTCATGACGAGCAGCGGCGCGAACGTCAGCACTTCGCGTGGCGTCAGGTCGTGAAGTTTTTCGTTCTTCGGATTCGTAACCGGGCCGAAGAACACTCGCTGGTAGAGCCACAACAAATACGCAGCTGCCAGAACCACGCCGGGGACGGCCCATGCGCCCCAGCGCCAGTTTTCCATGAACGTCCCCTGCAGGATAGTGAACTCGCCGACGAAGCCGTTGAGCAGCGGCAATCCCATGGAAGAAAGGAACATGATCATCGTGATAGTCGCGTAGACGGGCATCACATTTGAGATACCGCCGTATTCGGCGATCTCGCGAGTGTGTCGGCGCTCGTAAAGAATGCCCACGATCAAGAACAGCGCGCCCGTTGAGATGCCGTGATTGATCTGCTGCAATACAGATCCGCTCAGGCCAAGCGGCGTGAGCGCAAAGATGCCCAGCGTGCAGAAACCGAGATGGCTGACTGAAGAATAAGCCACAAGTTTCTTCATGTCTTTCTGCATGAGCGAGACCAGCGCGCCATAAATGATGGCGATGAGGGAGAGCGTGATCATCCAGCCGCGGACTTTCGTGTGCATCAGCACATCAGGAAAAAACGGAAGGGAGAAACGGATAAACCCGTACGTTCCCATCTTCAGAAGAACGCCGGCCAGAATGACAGAGCCCGCGGTTGGCGCTTCTACGTGCGCGTCCGGCAGCCATGTGTGGAAAGGAAACATCGGAACTTTAATGGCGAAAGCGAAGAAGAATGCAAAAAACAGCAGCGTGGCTACAGTGGGACCGTAGGCCGGATCGGAATAAATCTTCGGCGCGGTTTCGTAGAGGGCGGTCAGGCTGAACGTATAAATTCCGGTAAGAGCATGGTGATGAAAATAAAGATACAGAATGCCCAGCAGCATCAGCACCGACCCGGCCAGCGTGTAGAGAAAGAACTTGATCGCTGCGTAGAGCTTGCGCGGCCCGCCCCAGATGCCGATCAGCAGATACATCGGCACCAGCATCGCTTCCCAGAAAACAAAGAAGAGGAAGAAATCTAGCGCCATGAAAACGCCGAGCATGCCGGTCTGAAGAATCAAGAACCAAATGTAATATTCCTTAACCCGGTTCTCGATGGCGGTCCACGAAGAGAGGATCGAGATCCAGCCCAGCAGCGTAGTCAGCATGATGAGCAGAAATGAGATGCCGTCGATACCGATCACGTAGCCCGCGCCGATGGAGGGAATCCAGTTGTTGGGCACGCCCTCGATGAACTTGAAGCGGTCGGCACTCTGCAACTGCGACCAGAACATCGGCACCAACGGCAGAGAGACCAGGAAACCGCCGAGCGCGAAGAAGTTCGCAATCCAGCGGACGGCGTCCTTGTTCTCCTTAGGGACAAACAGAAGAACAAGCGCGCCTACCAGCGGCGTGAAGAGGATGATCGAGAGTATGTGAGATTGCATAAGAGCAGTTCTCAGTTCTTACTGTCGCGCCGGGACGGCGGCGCTACCAAACCTAGTGGTACACGTAATAAAACACGAACCCTACCAGCCCTGCGGTCATCACCAACGCATACCACTGGACCAGGCCCCACTCGAACAAGCGTGCCGGATACGAGAACATTCGCGCCAGAGTTGCCGGGCCGTTGACCCCGATTCCGTCGATGATCCACTTGTCCCACCAACTGGAAACGTTCGCAGTCAGACGTGTAAGCCATCCCGCGCCGTTCACCAAGCCATCCACCACGTGCGTATCGAACCATGCCGACGCTTCGCCGAGTCCGAGCACGCCGAGGCGCACGTCACCCAGCTTCCGGCGTCCGGTGACGACGTAGTCGTAACCTTCGTCCACGTAATACTTATTGAGCAGCGTGTTGTAAACAGGCGGAACGGCGGCGATCGGCTCCGTGTAATTCTTATCCGCGTGGCGATAGCTTCTCCACGCCATGCCCCATCCCAAACCGGCGGCGCCGAGGGATAGGCCCATCAGCAGCCATTCCGTGCCTGTGTTGTGTTGTTCCTCCACTCCCGCAATAAGCTGAGCCGTTTTACCCTCTTCCTGAAAAACGCGCGCTTCAGAAGCAAATACCGGCTCGAGAAATTTCGTGAAGCGGTCCGAGCCTCCGAGACTATGTGGCCAGCCCAGCCAGCCGGCAACAATAGCGCACAGCGCCAGCGCGACTAACGGAGCCGTCATCGACACAGGCGATTCGTGAATGTGGTGTTCCACGTCATGGTTCATGCGCGGGCGGCCGTGGAACGTCAGGTACATCAGGCGGAACATGTAAAAAGAAGTCATCAATGCAGTGGCGTAGCCCACGTACCAGAGCAAGCGGTACGCGCCGCCTTCGCGCGACCAGGTCTCCCAGAGAATCGCGTCTTTCGAGAAGAATCCGGCAAAAGGAAAAATGCCCGCAATCGCCAGCGTCGCGATGAACATAGTGCGGTGCGTAATTGGAATGCGATGGCCCAAGTCTCCCATGTTGCGCATATCCTGCTCGCCGCTCATGGAATGGATCACGGAGCCTGCTCCGAGGAACAGCAGAGCCTTAAAGAACGCGTGCGTGAAAACGTGGAAGACACCGGCGGCAAATGCTCCGACGCCTAGCGCGAGAAACATGTAGCCGAGCTGCGACACTGTCGAGTAGGCGAGCACCCGCTTAATGTCATTTTGCACAAGCCCAATCGATGCGGCGAAGATTGCCGTCAGCGCGCCAACGATGGCGACTGTCTTCATCGATGTCGGAGCAAGCACGAACAGAGCGTTGGAACGCGCGACCATGTAAACCCCGGCAGTGACCATGGTTGCCGCATGGATGAGCGCGGAAACCGGCGTAGGCCCCTCCATTGCGTCGGGCAGCCAGATGTAAAGCGGAAGCTGAGCCGACTTGCCGCAGGCCCCCACAAAGAGAAGTAGGGTCGCAGCAGTAATGATGGGATCGCCGATGGCGAACCGTCCGCTGTGCGCGATGTTAGTAACTTCGGTGTAGCGCAACGATCCGAAATACCAAGCGATGAAAAACATTCCCAGCAGAAATCCGGCGTCACCAATGCGGTTGACGATGAAGGCTTTCGCCGCGGCGTCGCTGGCCGACTTGCGGTGAAAATAAAATCCGATCAGCAGATACGAACAAAGTCCCACGCCCTCCCATCCGACGAACATCAGCACATAATTGTTGGCCAGAATCAGCGTCAGCATGGAAAACATAAAAAGGTTGAGGTACCCGAAGAAGCGATAGTACCCGCCCTCGTGCGCCATGTATCCAGTGGAATAAATATGGATCAGCATGCCCACGCCGGTGACGAACAGCAGCCAGATACTCGAAAGCGGATCGAGCAGGAAACCCGCATCAGCCTGGAACGCGGCGGCAGAACCGTCATGCGTCGTGTAGTTCATGTGCCCAGTGTCGGTGCCGAGCCATGTGTAAAGGATGGTCTGATAAGGCTGCTGAAAATGCTGCTCTGTGGACGACCACGCCGAATATTGCCAGACCGCGCCGCAAGCCATCGCGAACGCAAGAACAATACTGCCGACGCACACCGCGCTGACAGTAGCCTTCTGCAGCCTGCGGCCAAAGAAGAACATGATGGCCGCGCCGAAGGCCGGCAGCAGCGGGATCAGCCAGATGTGGGAAAGAAAAAACATGTCGTCGGTCGTCGGTCGTTAACTGTTAGTCGTGAGTCGTTGGCAAAGTTTGCGTGCTGAATGCTCGGTACCTGGTACTCGGTACTGCATTCCCTACCACTTCAGCAAATTCACTTCGTCTATATTGACCGTCTCTTTATTGCGAAAGAAGGCGATCAGAATACCGAGGCCAACCGCGGCTTCGGCTGCAGCGTCGGTTATTACAAAAATGGCGAATATCTGACCGTGCAATCCCCCCCACATGCGGGAAAAGGCGACGAGGTTCAAGTTCACGGCATTCAGAATCAATTCAATCGACATCAGGACGATGACCACGTTGCGCCGCGTCAGCACGCCGATGACCCCCAGCAGAAACAGCGCAGCGCCGAGGACTAAGTAGTGCAGCGTCGTGATGTGCAGCATCGATTCCATATCAGCTTCTAGCTTCTAGCTTTTGCCCAGTACTAGGTACTGGGTACTAAGGTGCTAAATTCTCTTCTTAGCCATTACTACCGCTCCGATAATCGCCACCAGCAGCAACAGTGATGCAATCTCGAAGGGAAACATATATTGTCCGTACAACATGGTGGCGACCTGCTGTGTGTTGTCGCTCTCCACGATCGACAACGCGTGCTCCGGAAAAATATTCGTACCTTTCGTATAGACCGCAATAAATAATCCACCCAGCGCCGTCGCCGCGATTAGTCCCACCACCCACTGGCTGTTGAATTGCCGCTCTCGTATGGAGCGATCGATGCTGACCAGCATGATCACGAACAAAAACAGCACCATGATCCCACCGGCATAAAGAATAATCTGCACGCCGGCAACGAACGGAGCATAGAGCATCAGATAAACGGACGCCTGTGCCAGCAGCGTGACGATCAGTGCCAGCGCCGAATGCACCGGATTCTTGCGCGTGATTACCATGATGCCGCCGATCACCATGATCGCGGCAAACAGGTAAAAGAAAAATGGTGTAGCTACGGGTGCCATATTCTTTGTTGAAGCAGCGCTACGCCAGCCGTGAGAATCAGAACGCCCAATCCCATTGGCAGCAGAACTTTCCATCCCATCTGCATGAGTTGATCGAAACGATATCTGGGGAACGTGCCACGATACCAGATATAGAGGTACATAAAGCCCGCAACTTTCGCCGCGAACCAGAAAATGTCTTGAACGCGCATACTCACGGCGGGCAGGAACAACACAAGTCCAATCAAGCCGAGGACAACTCCGAATCCCGCGAGGCCGATGGTTTGAATCCGGAAAAGCGGATGCTTCGGCATGCGGACCGCATTGTAGAAGCACATTGCGGCGAACAACAGAAATGTGACGCCCGGAAAAAGCGAGAAGACCAGATCCCATGTCGAGCTATTCAAAAGATTCGGAAACGGCCGCAGCCATCCGCCGAGCCAGAGCGTTACCGCGATAGAAGATACCGCAATCATCGCAGAGTATTCGGCCAGAAAAAATAACGACCAGCGAAAACCGCTGTATTCAGTATGGAAGCCCGCTGTTAATTCGGATTCGGCCTCTGCCAGATCGAAAGGCGCGCGGTTGGTTTCCGCGACCATCGCCACCGCAAAAATAAAAAACGCGATCAGCCCCAGCGGAAAAAATTTAAAGATGAACCACTCGCCTTGCGCCTGCTGCGCCTGAACGATGCCGATCATGCTGAGTGTTCCGGTCCCCTCGGCGTTCAGGCTGGTCATCAGAATCGCCGAGACAACCGCCAATCCCATTGCCACTTCATACGAAACCATCTGCGCGCTCGATCGCAGTGCTCCAATCAGAGGATAGTGCGAATTCGAGGCCCAGCCCGCCATCACAATGCCCAGCACACTCAGTGAAGAAACCCCGAGCATAAATAGGATTCCGATATTCATGTCCGTAATGGCATGCGTCGGTCCAAACGGCACCACAACAAAAACCGTGAACGCGGCCAGCACCACGATGAACGGAGCCATCCAGAACACGACGCCATCGGCTTCGGCCGGCATGATGTCTTCTTTAAGAAGTAGCTTGATGGCGTCGGCAATGGGCTGCAGCAGACCGTGAGGCCCAACGCGCATGGGCCCTAGCCGCACTTGCATGTGCGCCAGGATTTTCCGCTCCAGCCAGTTCATCGCGATCACGGCGACCGAGAGTCCCCCAAATACCAGCATGATGTAAACCAGCGCCCAGAACATATTTCCAGCCGCGCCTGGAGTCTGGTCGCTGCTGAGGTATGACCGGATATATTGGACGACCTGCCCCATCAGCGGTCCACCTCGCCGAGAACAATATCGAGTGTGCCGATCACCGCGATCACGTCGGCCACAAGTTGGCCGCGGCACATCACATCCAGAGCCTGAAGATTCACAAACGATGGCGGACGCACGCGCACCCGATACGGCTGTGTGGATCCGTCACTGACAATGAAATATCCCAACTCCCCCTTCGGCGCTTCAATGGAGTGATAGACTTCACCCGCCGCCGGCTTCATGACTTTCGGAACTTTCGCCATGATGGGACCTTCCGGAAGCGCCTCCACGGCCTGTTCGATAATGCGCACCGACTGTCGCATCTCCGCCACGCGAACCAGGTATCGATCGTAAGTGTCGCCGTTCTGTCCGATGGGAATATCGAAGTCGAAGTTCTTGTAGTTGGCGTAAGGTTGAGCTTTGCGCAAGTCCCACTTCACGCCACTGGCGCGGAGTACAGGGCCAGTCACTCCCAGCGCGATGCAGTCTTTGCCGGAAATTATCCCAACATTCTTCGTACGCTCGACCCAGATGCGATTGGTGGTGAGCAGCTCTTCATACTCGTCGATCTTGGGCCGAAAAAAAGTTAGGAAGTTCTTCACTTCTTTTTCGAAACCGCTATAAGTTTCATATTGCAGGCCGCCGATGCGGAAGGCGTGAGTGGTGAGTCGCGCCCCGCAGTATTTTTCGTAGATCTTCAGAATTTCTTCGCGATCGCGGAAAGTGTAGAAGAGCGGCGTGATGGCGCCGATATCGAGCGCGTGCGTGCCCAGCCACAACTGATGACTCGCGATGCGGTTGAGTTCGGTGAGAATGACGCGAACGTGCTGGGCGCGTGGCGGCGCCTCCACGTTGAGAAGTTTTTCGACGGTCTCGCAGTATCCCAGCCCGTTCGACACCGCTGCAACGTAATCCATACGATCGACGTAAGGATTGAACATCGTATAGGTGCGGTGCTCGCCAATCTTTTCGACGCCGCGGTGAAGATAGCCGATCACGCACTCCAGCCCGAGAACTTTTTCGCCATCAAGACGCAGGATCACCCGCAACACGCCGTGGGTAGCGGGATGTTGCGGCCCCATATTGATGACGAGCTCGTTCGCATCCAAAAACGGCTTCTCGGGAGTTTCGAGATCGAGATGCGAGAGCGAGCTGTTCGGATCGATCATTCGTTCTTACTGGCGTTCTTACTAGTTCCTCGCTGGCCAGTTTCTCACTGGCCGCTTTCAATGCCGAGATTAATCTGCACCCACTCGTTATCCTGTTGCAGAATGCCGTAATCCTTGCGCAGCGGATGTCCCTTCCACCCATCAGGCAGAAGAATTCGCTTCATGTCGGGATGCCCGTCAAACTTGATGCCGAACATGTCGTAAACTTCGCGCTCCAGCCAGTTGGCGCCCGTCCAAATAGGAACGGAAGTGGGCAGAGTTTCACCGTCCCGAATCTGCGTCTTTACCCGGATGCGTTCGTTGCGCGCGAAAGAGTAAAGCACCCAGATCACATCGAATTGCTTTTCGCGTTGCAGATAATGAACCGCAGTGATGTCGACGCAGTAGTCAAACCCTTCTTCGTTGCGGAGGACTTGTAGAAGTTCTGGGATCAGGGAGCGGTCCACCACCATATAGTTCTGCCCGGCATAAGTCAGCGGTTCAATGCCAGAACCGTAAGAGCTCGTGAGCTTCGCCACCATCGGCGAATTCCAAGCGACCGGAGTGGGCACCGGAGCTTTCGCCGCCGCGGCGGGTTTCGCTGCCGGAGGCGTTGCCGGCGCAGCACTCGCCGCCTTCGCGGGAACTTCAGATTTCGCCGATGGCGCGTTGGCGGCGGGCACGGTGGAATCCGACGGAACGGAGCCGGAATCAGCTGCTTTCACGCCGCCGGAAACGGCAGGCTGATCCGCCGTGGGCTTGGGTTCGCCGGCAGGCGACGCAGAGGGCGACTTGATTTCATCCGGCATAGCTCGAGAACGCGCAAACCTCCGGCTCGAAGCGTTACGGAGAGAACGTTAACTTTTATCAGCTTGAGGATACGGTGTCAACGAGCTTGCGCGACCTTCTCAACGAAACTTCCGAAGTCTGCTGAAAATGCAGGACCTCATCCCTTAAATAACGAATCCGCTTCGCTTGCGGAAACGGCTGCGTTTCAACCAGCCATCTATCTGGATGCAGCGCGAGCGGAACCGGAAGGCATGCGCCAAAATTGAAAGACGTGCGCCCACACGAATCGCGCTCACCTGGATTCAGCGCCACCGAGATTCGTGCCCCAAACGTGGATTCGCCGCTACCTGGATCCGTGCCCCAAAACGTGGATTCAGCCCCACGCGGATTCGTGCGCCCACGTGAACTCGCGCGCCCACGTGGAAGAGCGCGCCCACGTGGAAGAGCGGCGCTTCAGCGCCGCGTAAAGCGTCCACAGTTCGTGGGCTTCAGCCCCGGTGGCCGCACTCAGAGTTTCCGCGCCTACAAGCGCGCTTGACCCTGGTAAGTTTCGATCAGATCGCGGATGCGCTGCGCATCGGCTTTGCGATGGCCGTGGCTGGTAATGGGGTCAGTGCCGCCGGTGGATTCAATGCGAATCTCCGACCAGAGCACGCCGGTCGAAATATGGACGGAGGCAACCTTCGACATCGCAATGGTTTCATCGTTGCTACCGAACCACCGCGATTTCACACGGCTTACACGCAGGGGGCTTATCACAATACGAGTGGGAAAAATAAAATTGCCCTGCGTCCAGCGGCTCGCCGTGAAGACTTGAGCCTGCGGATCGGCTGCTGGCGTGGGGGGCGTTACACCCATTCCAGTGCGCCCTTTTTCCACACCCAGATGTAACCGGCGATGAGGATGACGAGGAAGATCAGCATTTCAGCGAGGCCGAAAACTCCTAGCGCTTTGAACTTCACGGCCCAGGGAAATAGAAAGATAGTCTCCACGTCGAATACAACAAACAAAATTGCGATGATGTAATAGCGGACGGTATAGCGGCCCCTGGCGTTATCGATAGGATCGATTCCGCACTCGTAGGGCATCAGTTTAGTTTTGCTGGGATTGTCTGGACGCACGAGTTTCGCCGCCAGCAGCGTGATTGGCAGCAGCACGCCAATCACTGCCATAAAAATAAAAATCGGGACGTAGTTTTGCGGCATAACGTAATCACTCGATTTCTACTTGCTCAGCAACGCTTGAGGATGCCATCTTAGTCCCGATTGCGCACGACTTCAAGAGAGATGTCACGTAGCTCAAGGCCTTTATCGGGCAGCAAGAAAACATTTCGCGCGAGCTCGGACTTAAGAGTGGCCTCGCGGTAATAGCGGCTCAGGATACCGTCTTTCCAAACCAGTAGGTCAGGATTGCGACGCGCGAATTCCTCCCAGCTCGTACCTTCAAGGTTCGCCATCCGCTCGCGGATCAGAAAACAATATGCGCAGGTAATGGTTTCGTTGTAGAGTTGCGTCTTGCCGCGAGCGGCGGCGAATTGCTTTAGTGCGGTGGCAAATTTCTCCAGCGCCTGTAGAACCGGATACTCGGACAGATAGGCGAACGCCAGCCGAACATGATCGGCGTGATGGAAAGAGTCCTCGGTCACGGCGTCGCTCTCGAAGCAGCGGATCAGTTCTTTGTTAGTCATCGATTCACCGTCACCATCAAACAATTGTCATCCCAACCCAACACCGCTTCGATCAGAATCACAACGCCCAGCGTCCACTGCAATCCTATGAGGGCGGTTTTCATTCGTGGTCCTGTCATGCTGAACCTCCGCTATTTGTCGGCGCTTCGCTTACGGGCGGGCCGCGCTTTGATCTCCTTCAAACGGTGGCTGGCACTGGAATCGAGATCGAAATCATAAAAACGCTTTAGTTCCTGGATCCGTTCGAGGGAGGCTGGATTGAAAGGCACCTTTCCGTCGAATGCATGCAGAACAATGCCTTCCAGAAGGTCGCCCAGAGTCATGTCGTGGTACTCGGCAAAAGCTTTCAGGACTTTGAGCAGGCGCTTCTCTATGCGGACGCCGGTTTGAACCCGTTCCACCAGCAGCTTTGGATCGTCGGCCATGCGTACCAGTGTACCACGGTTTGTACGTACACAGACACCTTATTCGCCTTTTCGCCTCCAAACGCTTAGGCGGTTGTTATAATCGCGTTTCAATATTTTCTATGGTCTCGTGCGCCAGTAGGCGCAATTCCCTCTTTAAAGGATCCTCTTGGCATTCGACGAGAACGTTTACGAACTGCGGCGCCAGAAGCTGAAACAGATCGAAGCGCTGGGACAAACCGCGTACCGAAGCAAGTACGACTTCACGCACACCATTCCGCAGATTCTCGCGGACTACTCCGGCAAGACCGCGGAGCAACTGGAGAATCCGCGAGTCAACGTGCGCGTCGCCGGACGCATCATGGCAATTCGACTGATGGGCAAGGCCGGATTCTCCCACTTGCAGCAAGGCGGCCAGCGACTGCAGATCTACGTAAAGAAAGACGCCGTCGGAGAAACGGGCTTCGAATTGTACAAACTCCTCGACCTCGGCGATCACATCGGGGTCAGCGGATATTTGTTTCGCACGCGCACCGGCGAACTCTCGGTCCATGTGGAGGAGATCACATTTCTCAGTAAAGATCTGCTGCCGCTGCCGGAGAAGTGGCACGGGCTCACCGATGTCGAGTTGCGCTACCGGCAGCGCTATGTCGATCTAGTGGTGAATCCGGAAGTGCGGGAAGTCTTTTTGAAACGCAGCAAGCTGGTGCAATCGCTGCGGAACACCATGGAATCGCACGGATTTATCGAAGTCGAAACCCCGATGATGCAACCCATCGCCGGCGGAGCGGTGGCGCGTCCATTTGTCACGCACCATAACACCCTCGACATGGATTTGTATCTGCGCATCGCCCCGGAACTTTATTTGAAACGGCTGGTCGTGGGCGGATTCGATCGCGTGTATGAAATCAATCGCAACTTCCGCAACGAAGGCCTGGGCTGGCGCTGGAATCCTGAATTCACCATGCTCGAGTTCTATCAAGCCTATACCGACTACCAAGGCGTGATGGATCTCACGCAGGAGTTGATTACGCAAGCTGCGAAAGATGTGACGAAGGACAAAGATCATCCCGATGGTGTTACGAGAACGAAATGGGGCGATCAGGAAATCGATTGGGCGAACTGGCAGCGCCTGACTATGCGAGAAGCCATCATTCAATATTGGCCCGAAGCCGCAGGTGCGAAGCCAACGATGAGTGATTTTGCGTCGCACGATGGAGTGAAGCAACTGGTCGAGCGCTTCAATCAGGCGCACGCGCACATGGCCTACGATCCGAATGAGCCCATGGGTAAAACGATTGCGAGCTTGTTTGAGGCCGTAGCGGAGGAGCACCTCACCCAGCCGACGATTATCTACGAGTTCCCTACCGCGGTGTCCCCGCTATCGAAACAGAAACCGGATGATCCCGAGTGGACGGAGCGCTTTGAAATATTCGCGGGACAGATGGAAATCTCGAACGGATTCAGCGAGCTCAACGACCCTGAAGATCAGCGGCGGCGCTTCGAGTCGCAGTTAAAGGAGCGAGAGCGCGGCGACGATGAAGCGCACCAGATGGATGAGGATTACATTCGCGCGCTGTCCTACGGAATGCCGCCCGCAGGCGGAGTGGGTGTGGGCGTGGACCGACTGTGCATGCTGCTGACTGATTCCCACACCATCCGCGATGTGATTCTGTTTCCGTTGCTGCGGCCGGAGAAGGGTTTAGAGACAGAGGACGCTGGAGACACGGGCGGACAGTAAGAGGCAGACTATCGACTGAATGTTCCGGCAGGAACATTTGTGCGGCCAATTGTGTACGGATTACAGTGTATGTACATATCCCTCTAAGCCGAACACTCCAGGACGGTTACGGACGGCTGGAAGCCGTCAAGCAAAAGCAGGCCGCCAAGCGCTCCGGGGTAGGTCGTCCCTGATTCGGTCCATCTCAAGTCATCGCCTGGCAAGGTTGTGGCGGAGCGGCTCAGAGCGGGTGCGAGAACTTCGGTAGCTTGCCAGTATCCAACAATGCACTGGAACTGGGGCAACAACGTTTTCTATACTTCTGGCATCGGAATTTAGTGAATAAAAGGGCAGCGCTGCCGTAATGTCTGCAGGACGGACATTTGGTCGGTAGCGCTTTGCTTTTTCGTTTTCTTTTTTCGCTTTTTCTCCGGCACAAATTATTTTGACACCTTCCCGGCGTTAGCCGTTCTCTGCGGCTGGTAGGCGGGCTTGTCCGGGCTGAAGTTCGAGCTCAGATAATCGATTAGCGCGTCGCGGTCCGCGGGATCTACGACCGCGCCCCATTTTGTCATCTTGTCTACTTCTTTCGTCCATGCGGCTTTGGTGAGACGCTGCTGCAGGATGATGCGTGCTTCGTGACATTCCAGGCAGGCAGTGGTGGCCTTTGCTTGCATGGGCCCCTCAGGCAGAGCGGCGGTGACTGTGGCCTGGACAGGTTTCTGGGCTCGCGCCGAGAATGGCGAGAAGACCGACAGCGTTAGCAGGGCGATGGCAAAGAGCGCTCCTGTTAGAACTCTTCTTGCAGGTTGCCGAAAAGGTTGCACCGAACACCTACGACCGGGGCTGAAGCCCACATCATCCAGAACGTTTGACGCGGCGCTGAAGCGCCGCTCTTCCACGTTGCTGCACGCCTTAACTATTTCCACGTTGCTGCACGCCTTAACTATTTTGCGGAATGCGTCGGGAAAAATCTTATGCGACATGGATGTTCACCTGATCGACGGCGTCGTAGAGATAACCACTAGGGTTCCAGACTGGCGTCAAAGGCTGCGTGCGGCCCTGAGTGTCGGTGGCTCGCGACATGATGGTATGGTCGCCGCTCCTGGCACTTTTCCAATCGTAAGACCATAAGCGCCAGGCGTAGCGCGATTGTTCGTGGCTGAGCGTTGCAGGATTCCAGGTGGCGCCGCCATCTATAGAGATTTCGACCCTCGCAATTTCGGCTTCTCCCGCCCAAGCCACGCCGTGGATCGCGATCTTGCCTGGCTTAAGACGCGCGGCCTCGCTCGGCCCAGAGATTACCGACTTCACGCTTAGCGCAGTGACGGGATGCGTTTCTTCAGGCTTCACGGTATCGCCCGGCTTCACAGGTTCGTTGGGCAGACGGTAAGCGGGGCTCATAAAGTTGCCGGCAAATTCTTGATCGAGCACTTTGATTTCAGTAATCCACTTACAGGAGGCCGCGCCAATCCAGCCGGGGACAAGAGCACGCGCGGGAAAGCCGTGATGCTTGGCGAGTGGAGATCCATTCATGTGCGTCGCGATCAGCGTATCGGCGTCAAGAGCTTTTTCGATCAGGATGCTGCGAATGAAGGGAGGGACTTTGCTGGGAACCTCATCGAGGCCGCGGAACATGACATGCTTGCCCGTGGACTTTACTCCGGCGCGCTGCAAGAGTTCGCGCAGGCGAGGACCAGAGAATTGCGCAGTACCCACTGCACCCTTTCCCCACTGAATGCCGGGGACCTGAGGGCGATGCAAGCTGCGGCCGTTGCCGGCACACTCCAGGGTATTTACGACCGAGTGTGTTTCAAGCTTTGAAAGTTCAGCAAGGGTCAGAGTGAACGGTTTCTCAACTTCTCCGCCCACCGAGAGACGCCAATCCGCAGGATCGAGTTCGCTGGGCTCGTGCATGTGATTGCGCACGAAAAAATGCGGCACCGGCGTGAGCCATGTATTGAAATACTCGACCGGACTTTCGAGATCGACAAACCGGTAGGAGCGAAGAATCATCCCGTCTTCGCCGGGGAAATCGACCGCTTGTGGTTGTGGAAGCGCCCAGGACAATAATTTTGGTGCGGCCGTGGCAGCGAGGGCGGCGGCAGAGATTTTTTTGAGGAAGTAGCGTCGGGAGTTCATGGATCGCACCTCGATAGGCTTATTCTTCCGCCGCGTCGCGGCTTGCGTAGATTAAGTTAACACCACCGGCCCGGAAAAGGAGAGTGAGCCAAAACCGGGCCGGTGACGATTCTGAAGGATGATGCCCTCAGAAAACTAAATCCCCGTACAACGTGGTGGGCCGCGTCAAAAGCTGACGCGGGACCGTCCTCGTCTTACGGCAAGAGATAGCGGAATGAAGTGAAGATCATATTGTCGACGCCTTCCGGTGCACCCGAAGGAGCTCCGGCCGGCGCAATGCCTGACCAAGTTTGCCGGGTTACATAGGAGTACTGACTGCCGAACTGGAACCTGCCGCGAGGCCCGGCGTAGAAGCGATACCAGAAGCCGAGGGTTCCCTCGATTAGCGCGCGGGTGTCTGCCGTGCAATTGGAGAGGCTGCTAGGCGTGAACCCGGTGTTCACCGTGGGCGGCAATTCCGTATAGCAACCAGAATTGTTGAAGAGCCGAGCTCCGTAACCAACCTGGCCTTTGGTTTTGCTGGTTGCTTGTAACGGGTCGAAACTTACAGCGCGGCCGGCGTATTCGACTCCAGCGTAGCTGTAGATATCGAGTTTCCTGGTGTGAAACTCGAGGGTGCTCAGGCCTTCGAAATTTTTGAGTAAGTGAAGTGTGCCGTTGCCGTTAACGGCGACATCCGACAGTCCGCCTGCTGCATAGCGTCCAATTCCACTACCGTCAAAACCCTTCAGACCGAAAACCAGGTGTTTATTAGCGAAAGCCCAGCGTGCGCTTGCGCCCACGCCACCTCCGTCCTTGGAAGCATTGTAACTTCCAATTGCATTAGGACCGGCAACGGTACTGCCGCCGCAAAGGCTGGTAGTGGTGGCTACCTCACCGCAGGGATAGACGCGGTCGCGGAAGCGATCATACAGACCGAAGACTTCATAGTGGCCGAAGCCGGGATCAAAGACAACTTTCGCGATGAGGTCGGGCGAAGGATTGAAGCTGTAAGTCGCAGTTGTGTTGTAGTTGTTGCTTGCGCCTGCCTCGCCCAGCAGGAAATTGTTTCCGTTGTTGTGGGTGGTAAGCGTGCCCTGCGCGTTTTCCAAGGCCACGGCAAACGCAACCTTGTCGCCGAAGGCTTTCGCTATGCGGATTCCATACTGGCGGGCGAAAACAAAGCCGACGTTATAGGTCGAGTCGATGGTCTTTGGCCGAGCGTCGTTGGTTCTGCCGAGGTCGTCGTCAGGGGCGATTCCAGCTCCATTTTCGGTCGCCAGGCTCCATACCTGGCCGCCGACGAAGCTCCAGCCATTGTCAAACTTGACTTGGCCCCACGCCTGACGAAGACGAAGCGTGTAACTATTGGTTGACGTCGAGGTGGAAGTAACGCCGGCGGAAAGAAAGTCGGCTGAGACGTAGCTGGAAAGGTCGACATTTTTCATACGGCCATCGACAAAGGTAGTGATCTTAGACTGGCGTCCGGTTCCGTAAAATTCCGACGCTGAGCTTTGCGGGGCGCCCGGCATGGTTAGAGAATTGAACGGAGTAGAGACATCCGCGGCCAGTGCCCTGGAACGCCGGACAGTTTCAGCAGCAGCGTATCCGCCCGGCGTAATGTTGATGCCTCTGAAGTGGATGGTCAGCGGACCCTCCATCCGCTTGTCATAGGTCTGCGATGGATCCGGGGTCGAGGCCTGGGGTGAATCCTGCAACGACAGCACAGCATTTTTCACCGTGGCCTGGTTCGCTGCTGTAGTGTTCACGGATTTCAGATCTGCGGAGTTCTTCTCCAGCGTCGCATCCGTCTGGGTAGCTTGATTCTTGTGGTGCAATTCGTCCTGCAGCGCCTGAATCTGCTGCTGCTGTGCGGCGAGGGCATCTTTCAATGCCTGGACGTCGGCAGCCGTCACAGCCGGCTGCGTCACTGAGTTGGCTTCAGCCTTGTCGTTGTTCGCTGCAGGCGTCGCCGTGGTTTGTGCCCAACTGCCGGCAGAAATTGCGGCCAGCGTCAGAGCAGTGAACAATGCTTTCGTTGGTGGTTTCATGAAAATTAAATCCTCTCCTTTTAGTTTGCGAAGCGATTGGTTTAAAACTTTCAAAACGTTCGAATTGCGATCGCAACTCCCGCCCTTCCTTTTGAAATCAATTTCCGTTAGTGCTGAGCGATGAAGCGGTCACTATTATTACAATCGACTTAGTAGAGATTCAGTAATGGTTGTCTCCCTTACCTTCAATTTAAAAACTGGGGGAAATTCTTGGCGGCGCAGTTTATACCGAGGGCATCAATCCCCACTTGCGCTGCAAATGGCGTTCGATCGACTTGAAAACGATGCCATCGATTACATACCCTATCGCAACAATCAGGATCATGACCGCAATGACTGCGCTCATATCATTCAAGTCGCGGCCCATCATCAGCACCTGCCCCAGGCCGAGACTCAAATAAAGCATTTCCGCGGTGATCAGGGAGCGCCAGGCGAATGCCCATCCTTGCTTCAAGCCGGAGACGACGAAGGGGAGGCTTGCGGGCAACAGAACGTGCAGGAACAATTGAAATCCAGTGGCGCCGAGGTTGCGTCCCGCCATGCTGTAGATTTTCGGCATCTGCTTGCGGCCATCTTCCATGGCGAGAGTCACCGACAGAAGCGATCCCATGATGACGACGAAAAGAATCGCATTCTGGCTGAGGCCAAACCAGAGCAGCGCCAAGGGCCACCAGCAGATGCTGGGCAGGCTTTGCAGGCTTACCAGCAACCCGCCCATAGTTTCTTCAAGAAATTTGCTGCTGGCCACGCCTAGACCAAGCACCATGCCGAGCACGACAGAAATCGCATAGCCGATCAATACGCGACGCATGCTCACCGCGATCGCGATTACGAGGCTGTGATCCTGAAAGCCAACGTACAGAGCCTGGGCGACGCCCCACGGCTTGGGGAACAGGTACGGGGGCCAGAGCTTCAACTGGGCCAGTAGACTCCACAAGCCAAGCAATCCCGCATAGAAAACGATCAAGCGAGCGGCGCGCTTCATTATTGATCCGCTCCTATGGTTACGTGCGGCTTCACGCCCACGTTGTATTCCACTTCGAGGGAGCGGTTAATTTCTTCGCGCAACTCATGCAGAATCTCGCGAGCCGCGTGTGCGACGTGAACATCTTCCAGGGACCGAGGTCGAGGCAGACTCACCGGAAATTCGCGTTTCACGCGTCCGGGGCGAAATGTCAACAAAGCGACGCGATCGCCAAGGCGAATCGCTTCGCGCACGTTGTGCGTAACAAAAATGATGGTGCGTCCAGTCTCGGCCCAGATGCGTTCCAACTCGTCGTGCAAGAGATCGCGAGTCTGGGCGTCCAGAGCGGCAAAGGGCTCGTCCATCAATAGGACGTCCGGTTCGGTCGCCAGGGCGCGCGCCAGCGCCACGCGCTGCCGCATGCCTCCGGAAAGCTGATGCGTATAGCTGTCTTTGAACTGCAAGAGATGCACCAGGCGAAGATAATATTGGGTATTCTCTTCCCTTTCGGCCTTGCAAAGGCCCTTCATCTTCATGCCGAATTCGACGTTCTGGCCGACCGTCAGCCAGGGAAAAAGGCCAAGCTCCTGGAAGATCAGAAGGCGGTCCGTGCCTGGTCCCTGGACGCGGTTGCCGTCCACAAGAATCTGTCCCGAAGTCTGCTGGTGCAAGCCCGCGATCAAATGAAGCAAAGTTGACTTGCCGCAACCGGAGGGCCCGACGATGCACAGAAACTCGCCAGCTCTTACCTGCAGATTGATGTTGTCAAGGGCAAGCAGCCGCTCACCGCGCTCGGTGCGGTAACTCAAGCAGATGTCGCTCAAGGCAACTTTGGCGACTTCGGTGGAAACTCCCGCGAAGGGGCGAAGAAGCCTTGTCCGCCCGGAGTTTACCCGCGCGCCGCGGACGCGTGCGGGAACGCTGGAGTCGATTGGAATGGGGAGCGGTGCGGCCAAATTCTGCGAGTTCGTACTCACTGGACGGCCTTTCTTCCCTTTTCGGAAAGCACCTGATTGAGCAGCGTCACGTCGTAGAGACGAGATAGGTCGGGCATTTGCCGGCCGAGAAAACCGTCATCGAAGGCCTGTTGAGCAGCAGTTGAGAGGGCGGAGTGTAGCGGATCGTAGGTGACCTGCATGCGGGCAAATGCTTCATCAAGGACAATCGGTGGAAGGGCTTTTCCAGTCTCACTCTGGATCTGTTGATTCAGGAACTGTTTCGCATTGCTGGGGTGCGCGTCGATCCAATCCGTCAGTTCGACATGGGCGCGAATCCAGTTCTTGACGAGGTCGGGATGGCTCGTCAGGAACTTCGCGTTGACTACCAATAATCCGATCACGAACTGGCCGTTCGGCCACAGGCTGCGTTCATCGATAAAGAGACGGCCATTGCCATCGTGGATCAGCCGAGTAGCCCATGGTTCGGGAGCCCACGCAGCATCCAGATCCTTCTTCAGGAACAGCGTGAGCTGATCGGGATTGGCCATGGGAACGATCTGAACGTCACCACCTTTATCGTTGGTCTTCATTCCGTGACTCCTCAGCCAATTGCGCAGGGCCACGTCTTGGGTGTTTCCAAACTGAGGCGAAGCCACACGCTTGCCGTGAAAATCTTCTGGCTTCTGAATGCCGCTGTCGTTGCGCACGATAAGCGAAGCGCCGCCGCTGGCCGCTCCCGCGACCACACGCAGAGCCTCGCCGTTCGATCGAACGTAGCCGTTAATGGCGGGATTGGGGCCGACGTAGGTCATATCGATCGCACCGCCAAACAGCGCCTCGATGGCGGCCGGGCCGGCGTTAAAGCTTGTCCATTGCACTTTGACTTGCGGTCCCATCGCTTTGTCGAACCATCCGTTTGCCTTGCCTACCATGGCCTGAGCATGGGTGATATTGGGGAACGCGCCCACGCGAATCGTAGTCTGAGCGGAAGCCGCAAGTGCAGCGCTGCATAGCAAGAGAAAACTGGCAAGAACACTCTTACTCACCTTTGTGGCCTCCGACGACCATAGGCAGAACACTGCCTTTCTCTTTCTTCTTAGCAGCGCGTCTTCCCCGCGAAGCACGAGGGGTAGTGCCGGAAATCAGGTCGGCCAGGGTGGTGTTATCCAAAATATGCGCCACCGCATCCCGTACATCGAGAAATACCTGATAGAGCGAACGGTGCGGCAAATCGCGGTCGATGAGAACGCGCAGTTGCTCAGCGTCGGCGAATGGGGCCAGAGGGCCGTCGATCAAGCGCATGATCTCGCTCAACCGGATTTCGGCAGGATCGCGGCGCAATTGATAGCCGCCTTTGGCTCCGCGAACGCTCTCGACCATGCGCGCATTCTTCAGTTCGAGGAGGATGAGTTCTAGAAATTTTTCCGGAAGATCCTCTTCGTAGGCGATTTCGCGGATCTTGATGGCGCCCTGATGATGATGGCGCGCCAGCATCATCATGGCCTGCAAAGCGTAGAGTCCCTTTTGAGAAATTTTCATGGGTGGCAATTATGCCATAAAGTCTATGGTGTTAATAGACTTTATTGACGTTGAGGACAATGCAAGCGCAGTGCCACTTCGATCACACTTCAAAATGCTCGCTAAATCCCGTTTGTCCATCAATTTGCGAGCGCTTTCAGAAGAGCCGGGAAAAGAAGAATGTGCACATGATTGCAGTTTCGGAGGGAAAGTCTGCGGGAAAATACGGATCCGCCTCGCGGGATCAGGGTCCGATATGGAGAATTTGCAACGTGATATTGTCGGGGCCTCCGCGCTCGCGGGCCAGCTTTACCAGGGCGGCGCAGCATGCTGCCGGGGCATATTTACTGACAGCATGTTCCAGTTCATCCTCCGCCACAACACCCCAGAGACCATCGGTGCAAAGCAGCAGATTATCGCCATCTTGCAGTAGCATGCCCTGTTCGCCTCCCTCGGCCGCGACTTCCAATCCTGCGCCTAAAGCGGCTGTCAGAATATGGCGCTGGGGATGGCGTTCGGCATCTTCGGCGCGAACCAGTCCGCTTTCGACCAGCCTTCCCACATAGGAATGATCGCGAGTAAGACGCGAGATGCGGCTATCGCGAATCAGGTAAAGGCGGCTATCGCCGACATGAGCAAAATAAAGCTGATGGCCGACTAGCACAAAGGCCGTACAGGTAGTTCCCATTCCCTGAAAGGCAGGATGCTGTTCGGCGTAATTCACAATCCGGGTATGAGCCGCGGCGAAAGATTCAATCAGGGCTGTCTGCGGGTTTTCGCTGAAGCCGTTGCCATACACTTCGCGAACGGTTTCGACTGCCAGGCGGCTGGCTTCCTGACCGCCCTCGTGTCCGCCCATACCGTCGGCGATGACGGCTAAGCGCCCCTTCCGGAGGAACTCCTGATCGTCGGCGGATTCCCAATAAAGGTAGGAGTCCTCATTGGTTTCGCGTTGGCAGCCAATGTCGCTCAGGCCCGCCAACTCAACGCCAAGTCTCACGTGCGTGCACTCAACAGACAATCTTGGCTACCTCAACGGTAACGCGAAGGCGAGTCCGCCCCACGCTGTGCCGCCCATTATAGACAGGAGCGGTCGGGAAAACTCAACATCTAAAGCGGATTCCGTGAAACGTAACTGGGAAGCGCACACCGATTCGCGAGGCGGAATAATTTACTGGCCAACAAATGGGACAGGAAAGTCATCTTTCTGATCGCGAGGGTTGGACCATTGACGTAGGGCGAGAACGTGAGGCGTATAATCCTTCCGGCTTCGATTAGATGGGCTTTTGGAAACTGGCTTGAGGGAGATGCAGCGGCGCGCTTGGTGACCTCATGAAACTTGGCGACACGATTTCACTGGTATTAAGCGACAAAGATAACAGCAGAGTTCTGTCCATTGCGCCGGAACAGTCCGTCTATCAGGCGGTTGAGAAAATGGCGGTAGAAGGAGTGGGAGCGTTGCTGGTTATTTCCGAAGGCAAGCTGGTTGGCATCCTCTCGGAACGCGACTATGCCCGCAAAGTGATCCTCAAGGGCCACTCGTCAAAAGAGACTTTGGTTCGCGAAATCATGACATCGCCAGTGGTCTTCGTGACTGCGCGACACACGGTTGACGAATGCATGTCGATTATGACCAAGCACCGATTCCGCCATCTTCCAGTGATGGGAGAAGACGGCCTGGTAACCGGAATAGTTTCACTTGGCGACCTGGTGAAGTGGATAATCTCCGACCAGGCGCAGCAGATTGAGGAATTGGAAGGGTATATCACGGGAAAATATCCCGGATAGCTGCTAACGTAGCGATCCGACGGGCCGCTCTTCGGGTGTCAGTTCCAGCTTAAATTTTGATTGAGCGGCGTCGTTATGAAACATCTGCACGGTTTCCAAGGAATATTCGTGGAGATCCTTCCCCACCAGGCTCAGCTTCTTCAGAACATCCGACGTTACCGTGATAATGTGGCAGCCAATTTCATCGGCCTGGAAAATGTTTAGAAGTTCGCGCGGACTGGCCCAGACAAGCTGGCAGCGAGGCTCCGGCGCCATCAACTCAAGTGCGGACTTCATGAGAGGAACGGGATCACGTCCCGTATCGGCGACGCGTCCGGCGAAGACGGAGATGTAAGAAGGCGCGCCGCCGTGCAGCGCCTGCGCAACGTGGCGCACTTGATCGAGCGCGAGTAAGGCAGTCGCGTTGATCTGAATGCCGTCCGCGCTCAAGCGGCGGATCAGGTCGTACATGGGTTCGCGACGAGTGTTCGTCACCGGAATTTTTACGTAGACATTCGAAGCCCAGCGGGCAATCTTGCGGGCCTGCCGCTCCATCTCAACTTCGTCGTCGGCGAACACTTCAAATGAAATGGGACGGTCTGGAATGCTCTGCAGAATCTCGCGCGCGAAGCGCTCGTAGTCGCTAATGCCAGCCTTCCGCATCAAGGTTGGATTGGTCGTGAAGCCCTTAATGTAAGGCTGCCGATAAAGCTCGAGCATGCTGGCCTTATCGGCCCCGTCGGCAAATATCTGAACCTTCAACTCAGACACGGACTTCATCAGTAGACTCCTTCAAACTGGAAGCGATAATCCAGTCAGCGGCTTCGCGCAACGAGTGTACGGTGGCTTCCGGAGGCCGCGCAGGCGCCCGCTCGCGGTATCCGTAATCGATCAAAACCGTTTTGCAGCCCGCGTTATGCCCGGCATCGATGTCGCGCCAGCGATCGCCCACCATGAAACTGCGCGAGAGATCGACGTTGTGCTTGCTCCGAGCTTCAAGCAGCAGTCCGGGCAGGGGCTTGCGGCAGTCGCACTCGTCGTGGTCGTCATGATAGCAGACAAAAATATCGTCGATGGGCAGGGAGGAAGACAGAGCTTGATGGATATTCTCCACGGCTTCGCGCGTCTGCGTGCCGCGGGTTACGTCGGGTTGATTAGTGATTACATATATCGCGAATCCGTGGGCCTTCAGCGCGTGGAGTGACGAAGCAACGTCGGGCAGGAGTTCGAAATCGTCCACGCTCGCTGGCGGAAACGGTTTTCCGTCACGCACTACCGCACGATTGATGACGCCATCGCGATCGAGAAACACTGCACGGCGAAGTTGCTCACCCGCCGCCGAGGTTGACTCCCATTTTGTCTGCTGCTGTTTTACGGCGGGGTGGGACACCAGCAAGTGCCACACTACGGCCTGAAACGCTTCGGCGTGGGGGGTAATGTGATCCGGATTCACGGTAGGAATAAGGATGCAGACGTCTGCCACTTTAGCGGTGTGGCCACCGTTGCGTCCGACGATACCTACGATTTTTGCACCTACAGTTTTTGCGTATTGCAAAGCAGCCACCAGGTTGGGGCTAACATTTCTCTCGAGATCGCCGCCACCGACTGAGAGCACGAGCACAAGATCATTTGATCGCAAGCGGCTCACTCGCAGCCAGCTTTCAAACACCGTTTCCCAACCTTCGTCATTCACGCGCGCGGTGAGTTCTGACACGTTGTCCGTGGGCGCATAGGCCTCGATGCCCGCGATCTTGCGGAAATCATTTACCGCGTGCGAAGCATTGGCGGCGCTGCCTCCCACGCCAAGAATGAAGAGACGTCCACCCCTGGTGCGTGTCGAAGCTAGTAAAGACGCAGCTTTTTCAATGCTGGCAGCATCCAGCCGATCGATTACATCTCTAGCTTCGGCCAGGAATTGCTCCGCGAATGTGTTCTTAATCGTCATTTGAATCAGGTTTGGTTCACGCGCTGAGCCGCCAGGAACTCGGCCGTCTCCCGCAATCCCTCCGGCGAACCAATCTCGTAGAACCGTTCAGTGACTTCATACGCTGCGAGCTGCCTGCGTTGCAGGAGATCCATGTAGAGCTCAGCCAGATCAGAAGCTTCTCCGACGGGTAAAATGTCAAAAGCTTCGGCGCGAAAAACTCCGAGGCCGTAATCAATGTAACGCATGCGCGGATTGCAATTCGTTTTGCTATACGCGACAATTTTCCCGGCCGCGAATTCGACGTTGCTGGTGTCCCACTTCCCTTCGTTGCGAAAGACCGTCATCATTCCCAACACACCCGCGGACTCGAAGTTCCGGGAGATCGCAGCGTAGTCGCAAGGCAGGTAAGAGTCGCCATACATTACAAAAAACGTTTCCCCTAATTTAGGCAACGCATTCTTGATAGCTCCGGCCGTACCGAGCAGTACAGGTCCATCAATCGAGTAATCCACCTCAAGGCCCAACGCGCCACCGTCGCCGATGGCGCGCTGCACGAGCGCACCAAGATGTCCAATGCAGATCACGACACGACGGATACCGTTTGCACGCAGCAAGCGCAGTTGATGCACGGCAAAGGGCTCGCCATTTACTTCGAGCAGCGACTTGGGCACAGTTTCCGTCATCGGCCGCAAACGAGTTGCGAGGCCGCCCGCAAGAATCGCAACTGTCAACAATGAACTCTCCTAGGAATGTGCGACAACTGTGGTACCAGCGAAATCGAATTGCATTCGAACTTCCCGAAGGCCCGCGCCTCTCATTACAGCGCGCAGCCGGGTCTTCTCTTCAGTGTAAAACATAAGGAAGCCCCCGCCGCCGGCGCCGATCAGTTTGCCGCCGAGCGCACCATTCGCTCGGGCAAGTTCGTACAGTCGATCGATTTCCCCGCTGCTCATCCCCGGGGATCTCTTCTTCTTGTGTTCCCAGTGCACATTCATTAAGTCGGCGAACTTTCTCAAGTCACTGGCCAGCAGAGCGTCCCGGCTCTCCAGGCCCAGTTGCTTGGTAAAGTGCAGATTGTCGAGCATCTCAGAATTGTTCTGTTTGGTGCGTGAATCCTGATCGCGGAGGATGTCGGATGCATTGCGCGAACTGCCGGTGAAAAACAAGAGGAGGTTATCTTCAAGATTGGCCAAAGTCTCGGCGGGAATCTTCAGCGGTTCGACCACGACGCGATCATCGGGCAGAAATTGGAAGCAGGTGACGCCGCCGAAAGCTGAAATGTACTGGTCTTGTTTGCCGATGGGTTCGTTGAGCAGGGTCAACTCGATGTGGCAAGCCTGCTCCGCCAAGTCGCGCGGCGGCACGTAATCTCGCTTCAGCGTGTGCAGAGCGCATAACAGAGCGGTGGTGAAGCTGCCGGATGAACCCATGCCTGTGCCTGCGGGGATATCGGAGAGGCTGACAATCTCAAGGTATGGCCCGCTCACCCCGGTCAAGGTCAAAGCTTCACGGATGATGGGATGGCGGATCTCCTCCACGCGCTCCACGTCTTCGAACTTCGAATACTTGAGAAGAATCCGGGGACGAAAAGCTTCATTGATCGTGATGTATACGTAGCGGCTAATAGCGGCGGAGATCACAAAGCCGGTGTGCTGCCGGTAATAAGAAGGAAGGTCGGTGCCGCCGCCGCCGAGGCATATCCTCAGTGGACTTCGGGTGATGATCATCGAGCACGCCTCGCGTGCAGCAAGAGGGGGATGCAGCTGAATGCAACGCTGACAGAAGAAGCCAGAGACACCGAAGTGGACAAATCCCCGCACCCTGGGCAACGCGCACACGCAATCATTGTTAAATGATATGCGAAGCTGCTCGCACCGGTCGAGTACCTGAGCCTGTTCTCGCAGGCGAAGAGGTTAGACTTTCAGCGCGATGAGATGCCGTCACTCAACTTCAAAATCTGCCGAAGTGGTTTTGCTCGAGTTGCCTACCGTATCCACGGCCCGCAAGTCCACGCGATACGCCCCGGCAGTCAGCGAAGCTACGGGCAGTTTGAGTCCTAGAGGAATAACCGGGTCGCCTGCCTTCCCCTTGGGGATACGATCCCCTATATGCACTTTTTGCTGCCCGCTCTTGAGGTCTACAACGATCAGTTCGTAGGCCACTTCCGGAGGATTCGGGTTTTTCAGAAGCGGTTCGTATACTTCGACATAGATGGCGGCAACGTCTGTTTTCTTGAAATGATTGGTGGCTGACGGAGAGATTTGGATGCCTTGAACCAACAATGGAGTGCGGTCTTCCAGAAGTTGACCGTCCAGATCCCCCGCGACATCGGCGGTGCGGTGAAGACTATTGCTGAGCGCGACGCCGCTGATGCTGAACTCCTTACCCTGATACGTATCGATCACCAGGGGCGCTTCGATCTTGCCGAAACTGTCATTGCTGGAACTGAACACAACTTTGAGATTGTATTGGCCGCAGGCGATACCAAACTGACTTTCATAGCGGAAGGGCTGCTTCTGAAATTCTTCGACCTCTTTCTTGCCGTCGAAATCCACATTCGCGGTGTCACTGAAGCGCGCCGCGATCGTGCCGTCCGGTTTGTATGCGATTCCCAAGATATTCAGCGCGGCGTGTTGCTTGCCTTTCACTTTTTCGAATTTGAACGCAGCGGAAGGAATTTCAACCGCCAGGTGAATCTGGGCCGTGTTGGGAGACGCATAGAAGAAAGGCGCTCGCATTGAGGCCGTTATATTGCCTTTCATTTCGCTGCCAGCTCGGACCTCCAGATCCTTTTCAGTCGAGTTGCCGGCCAGAACATCGAGAGACCTGGCATTGCAGTATCCGCTGCGCGCGCGGACTTCGGTCCCGTGGCGCTCCACTTTGACTTTCAGAGTGTGACAACTTCCCTCGGCTGAAACAGCGGGTTTGTAGCCCAGAAGATAATACTGATTCTGATCATTGGCGATTCTCTGCAATCCGCCTACGAGATCATTAGTATTCAAAATGACGAATCCGCCGGTGCCATCGGCGAGTTGATAGAGTACTTGCTGGTTGTCAGAAGCACTAGTAGGAAACTGCGGAACAATCTGCCGCGGCTGTGCATAGGGACTGTAGAGGCTCGGGTTATAACTTCCGCTACCAACGCCGCCACCGCCCTTGCCACCACCGGTAGTCCCTCCGCCTGTGGTCCCTCCACCACCCGATTTACCACCTCCCCCAGTGCCGCCGGTCCCACCGCCACCGTGGCTACCACCGCCGCTACCAACTCCTCCTCCCCCGTGTCCACCGCCGCCTCCACCACCGCCCCCGCCAGCGTGCTGCAGCAGGGCTAACGGTTGAGCAAAGGCCGCGAGATGAAGAAAATATCCATCCGAATTGCCACTGGAATAGTGAAACGCCGCAGGCACAAACGATGCGAGTTCAGAGCCGGCAGGAACGCGCAAACGGCTTTGTGGCTTCTGCATGTCCGGAGCAACCAATCCCCGCACATCAATTGGGTAGATAGCGACATTTGCTTTATTGCAGGTATCGATGACCGCGGTCACTTCGGATTGAGCTTCGAAGCTCAGGGGGAAACCAGAAGTCAGCATAACCAGGGTCTTGCGCCCCGGCACGGTGGAGAGACCTTTCGCCAAGCTTCGCAAAGCAAGCAGCACACTATGGACACCGAAGTCAGCTTCGACATTGCCCAGCGAAGGCGCCACGGGAGGCGCCGACAGTGAAGCTACCAATACCGGGGGCTCTGCGTTCGGGGAAACGGACGATCCCTTTATGCCTTTCACTACCTGCTTCAGGCGACCCGCATCGGCAGTAAAGTTCTGCGAGATGCGCACGGTGCCACCGAATTCCGCGATCGCTATTAAACGATCAGGCCCGGCGTTCGCGTCAATAAATTTCGCTGCCGCATCGCGAGCTTTGGCTTGGTCACCAAAGTCCATGGTGGAGTTGTCAAAGAACAGGACCATGTAACGGGGCCGCGGGTTCGCGGAAGTTGCGTTCTCTTCAAAGGAAAAGCTGGTGACCGCTTGCTCCTTGCCATCTTCCCAAACTTTGAAGTCTTTTTGGGTAAGGTCGCGAAGGTAATTGCCTTTCTTGTCGGTCACCACGGTATCCACCAACACCAACCGCGTCTCAGTCCGGATCACGTCCGGCTCGGACGCGGCAGGAACGCTGGATTGTTGTGCGTGAGCAATTATGCTGTCGCCGCCCAGTCCGAGTAATATCCAACAGCCAGCCAGACATACCAGACCGACTAGAAGAACGAGTCTGCGCTTTTTCATGACTCACCTCCGCGACTTAGCGAATCTCAACCGTTCCGTTTTCCGCGGACATTGACTGACCTTCCGCGTCTCTTACCACCAGGCGAACCAAATAGCTGCCAGGCTTTACATCGAAACTTGTCTTAAGCGTTATGCCTGAAGTCAGCTTGTGCTCCAAGGTTTCATCTTTCAGATGCATGGTCAAAGTCTTCTGCATCCCCTGGATGAAATTGCCGTTGCGATTGAAGAGGGCCGACACACACGTCAAAACATTATCGTTTCTGCCTTCCACTTTTCGAAAGTGGAGGTGGCGGACATCCACCTGGGCAAGGACAACGAGTTTGGCGTCGTTATCATTCGCTTTGAAAAATTGTGTGTGCAGCTTCACCGGAAGATTGTGCAACTCCTCCTGGGAGAATGTTGCATCTTCGATTTCCTGTTTGGCTTCCTCGTTGGGATCGGCGAAATGCTTTGGAGCGTAATAGCCGCGGCGGGCTTGCAGAGTAAGCTTTTGCGGGTCTTTAAGCTTCACTTTTAGGGTGTGGAAGCTGCCGTCCAGTTTCAGGTTTTGCGGGGCGAACGCCAGAACATACGAATATTCCGGAGATTGGGCAAGGCGGCGGAAGCCCTCGTCGAAGTCATTGTTATTATGAAAAAAAATCCCGCCAGTACTGTCAGCCAAAACAGCGAGAAGGTCGTCCTGAGCCGAAGCAGCGGCAGACAGGATCAACGTCTTTCCTGGAGGAGGGGCGTGATCGCTGCCCAGAGGATTTGCAGGGTGATGGCTCGCATCTCCATAGGGCATCACGACATAGAGGCCGCGCGCATCCAGAGTATTGATTATGACCTGGGAGCGGACGGCTCGATCGATGATTTCGTTGGATTCGTATTCCATTCGCGGAGCGATGAAACCGGGAGAAGCGAGGACAATGCTTCTCTGACCGGGCATTCGGGAAATGACCTGAACAACTTGCTTCAGTAAGCCGAGAGAGATGCTGCTTTCGTGATCACCCGCCGCCAGCACGCTAGCACTTACACCATTCACCAGGGCGGCGGGATTTCCCAGGGGCACACCTTGAGCGTTCGTGGGCAAACAACCGAGAGCCTCCTGGAGAGCAATTTGCGTCGCCTCAGAGTCGTGCCTGTTCATGATCAGATCGGCTTGGTAATAACTGATCTCAGGGCAATCGCTCCTTTGGCTTGAGATGGGGTGGGGCTGCAGACGAAGCGACGCTTCATGAAGCTTCGCTCGATCATCGGTG
The DNA here is from genome assembly GCA_013289765.1 of Acidobacteriota bacterium. Taxonomy (GTDB): domain Bacteria; phylum Acidobacteriota; class Terriglobia; order Terriglobales; family Acidobacteriaceae; genus Sulfotelmatobacter. The sequence continues at coordinate 206,387 of JABCZI010000005.1, read as the reverse complement.
AAATCCAGTACGTTGAGGCCTGAGGTAGTGAAGATGGCGGCGCGATCGGTTGGCCGCAACGTAGAAAAATGGCGCTCCGCGGCAGCCCGGGTCCGGGCGAGATCGCCGAATTCTAAGTGAACATCATCGAACATGTACGCAACAAAGCGCTCGGGCAAGCCTTGAACTTTCTCGGTAGCGTTGAGCCCCTTGAACGTCGGCTCCGATGCGACATCTTCGGCCGATCTTTGAAAAGCCTTCGCAGTTAGAGCGCCTGGCTGCTCAACTTCGAACTGGCTTATGACTTGCGGCTTGCCTTTGTCAAAGACCTGAAAATCTTCCTGGCGAAGATTACCGACCGCATGCCCCTGGGCGTCGCGAACTACTGCCCGGACCACTACCAGTTTCACATTTACTTTGAACGTAGTCGGTTCATCGCGAGAAGCCATCTCCGCTGGATTCTGCTTGCTTTCAGTTTGCGCTGTGGAGCTTGGAGCAGGAGTTCCTGGTGAAGCCTCCTGAGCGAGAGAGAGAAATGGAAAGATGAAAGGAAGGGCAAGGCATGACACCAAGCATGAAAATGACAACAAAATACTGCCCAAAGAGAAATGGAGTGGCGCAGTAGGGCGCGTAGCAAGACGTCTAGCTTCCAGAGAACTCCTCATAACACTCCAGCAATCGCGAGAGAAGGCAGGGCGTTCTCAGTTGACGTATCCCGAAAAGGCTGGGATTCCGTTGAACAGCAAATGCTGCGCAACAGTGTACACCCATCTGCAAACCGGCAGTATCAGATTAGGATTCACTCCTGTCCGCTCTGGGCTGGCATTGAATCCTTCCATATCATGGTCATGCTAAGTTGTAGCTGAGATGCAGGTTATGAAATTCGACTGGTCTGAGGGACCGCTTGCGAAAGGGCTGCGGCTCTACGAAGCGGGCGAATTCTTTACCGCCCATGAAGAGTGGGAAACGGTATGGTTGTCGTCGCCGGAACCGGAGAAGACATTTTTGCAGGGACTAATCCAGGTAACAGCGGCGTTTCACCACCTGCAACACGATAACCGGCTCGGAACCGTTTTATTACTGCAAGCTGCACTTCGTCGACTCGACCTCTATCCCGAATCGTTTGGTGGCATCTCAGTCGCACTTCTTTGCAGTGAAATACGTGGGCGGTTGCGGTCACTCGAAGCGGGCGATCCCGGGTTGCAACTTATTCCTCCGAGGATACGGGCCACGCGCCATGCATAGCTTCTCCTGATCTATATTTTCGAATGAGCCGTAGCGGACAGGTGTATGATCCTGTGCCAAGAAGCTGCCCGCAAGGAGACGCACGATGATCGCGCTTATCATTTTCGCGACCAAGAGGTTCCACGCCGAACCGCTACCTAAACGGACAGGTACCGCCTGATCGTAACAATCCAAGTATTCTCGGGAGTTTCATGATGAAGAATCGTTCGCGCGAGTCCGCCAGACTCGCGGCGCTTGGTTTCTGCCTCTTCCTGTGTGCGGCGGTTGTTCAGGCCGACACGAGATCAATCACATCCCACGACGCGGAAATTGACGGCGTCAAGTTGCATTACATGATTGCCGGCCATGGCACGCCGCTCATCCTATTGCACGGCTACGCCGAAACATCGCTCATGTGGAGGCCGATTATTCCTGCGATGGCAGAGCGGTTTATGGTGATCGCACCGGACTTGCCCGGCATTGGAGATTCCGGGATTCCCGCCGACGGCCTCGATATGAAAAGCGCCGCCATCCGCATTCACGGTTTGGCCAAGTCGCTCGGTGTGCAGAAGGCCGAGGTTGTGGGGCACGACATTGGACTGATGGTCGCCTACGCTTATGCCGCGCAGTTCCCTGCTGAAGTGACAAAGCTCGTGCTGATGGACGCTTTTCTTCCCGGCGTGCCCGGTTGGGAGGCCATTTACAATGATCCGAACATTTGGCACTTCCGCTTTAACGGGCCGACTCCCGAAGCTCTGGTACAAGGCCGCGAGCCGACTTACTTTGCCTACTTTTGGAACGACCTCGCGGCGGATAAAACGCGTTCGATTCCTGAAGCGGATCGCAAAGCCTATCTGGCAGCGTACTCTCGCCCAGGACGCATGCATGCCGGCTGGGCTTACTTCGTTTCATTCCTGCAAGCCGCCAAGGATTTCGCTCAGCTCTCGCAAACCAAGTTGACCATGCCGATATTGAGTATTGGTGGCGACAAGTCCTTGGGAGACGCGCTCGGTCAACAAGCCAAACTTGTTGGGACGGATGTCACCGTCATCGTTTTAAAAGAGACCGGGCATTGGATTCTTGAGGAACAGCCGAAGGAAACCACCGATGCGCTAAAAAAGTTTCTTTAGGGTCCAAAAGGTTCAAAGCTATATCCTAACGAAAATAGCCGAGCACTTCATGAGCACAGTCACCACGAAAAGACACGACTCAGAGTTACTACCAAAGACTGGGCACGGGACAACCCGCGGTATTCAGTCTGCTGACGTTTCTGAAGAAAGCCGGTCAAGTGGCGGCGTAGCAGGATGCGTTTTGGAATGGGGGCCCCGGGCGGAGTCGAACCGCCGACCAACGGTTTAGGAAACCGCTGCTCTATCCAACTGAGCTACGGGGCCATGAGTTTTACAATCAACAACTTTCTGGATTACCAGACACTCCTGCAAGCAACAGAGCATCGCCGGTTCCGTGAACAAACCGTCACGGTTGCGGAGCGCAAAGGCGCACTCTGGGTTCGATTCTACCGTGATGGGGTTGGCGGGTCACGAATAAAAGTCACCGGAAGCTGTAGGACGAGAGCCTCCGCAACGGTTGACTGTAGCGCCGTGGACACCCTCCGCAGAGCGCGAATGGCTTCCATCAACCTCGAAACCCATCAGGCTTCAACGCTCAAGGCCCAATCCCCGAAGCACACCACTGACTGCCGGTGAATTCGCGCTCGCAACTTACCTGCGTGAAAGAGGACAGGCGAATCGGCATCATGATTATAAAAACATCTGGGCGCGGTCTCTCAAAGGTGAAGTGGAATCGAGGCCGATGGAGTCATATCGCACCGTTGACCGGAGCAAGTTTCTACTCGGACGAAACCATCATAGCGGCCCCGAGATAATCAATTAGGTACTGTGTGCAATTGTGCATGACCTATATTGACCAGCCAAGCTAGATTCCTGAGCCATATGATTTAGCCTGTTTTCCGTGGGGAAAGCGCGTTCCCGCGCGAATTGAATTGTGCAAGGAGACAGGTGGCGAAACAAACTGTCGGTTTCAATTCCGCAGTTTTCCGCAAAAAGTTTCCTTCTGGGATGACTGAGCGGAGCTACCGAGACAACGAGGTCGTTTTTTTACAAGGGGATGCTGCCGATGCAGTTTTCTACGTCCAGAGCGGAACGGTTAAGCTCACGGTGGCGGCCACGCGTAGAAAGAAAGCCATAATCGCCATCCTGCTGAAAGGCAGTTTTTTTGGCGAAGGCTGTCTCGGAGGTCAAGCTGTGCGGATGTACACGGCGAGATCAATCGGACAATCCAACGTCATTCGTCTGGAGAAGGAGATCACGGTTCGCGCGCTCAAGCGAGACCCGCAGTTTGCAGCTCTGTTTAATGCATATCTGCTGTCCCGCGTCATTCGAGTCGAAGAAGACTTGGCAGACCAATTCTTCAATTTCAGCGAAAAGCGACTGGCACGGGTCTTATTGCTGTTTGGGCAAATAATCAAAGAATCAAAGCCGGAGCGGCCCCTGAAGGTGAGCCAAGCAACCTTGGCGGAGATGGTTGGCACCACCCGCGCAAGGGTAAGTAAATTCATGAGTGGGTTCAAGAAGAAGGGCTTTGTCCAATACAACGGCGGCTTGCAAATAAATAGCGAACTTATCACCAGCTTTCTGCAAAGTCGGCCCATGTCCGTCCTCGATAAAACGTAAGACCCGGCCAGATGGATATTTGTACCCGCTGGCAGTTTGTGATGAAAAAAGAACTCAGCCCGAAAGACGTGCTCTCCATCCGTTGTCCTACTTGCGGAGCCAAACCGGGAGAGAAGTGTGAACTTAGCACGGGCCAACCGCGTACCGGTCCGCATCGAGACCGTCGATTGATCTCAAAAGACGAATAAACAACGCACTGTTAGGACGGTACTGTGCAGGGTATTTCTGAGGAGGGGTGGCCACTCATAAATGTCTCCTTCGGACGATCCTAGGTAGCGCAGGTGAAACGCCGAATAAGGACTGTTCAATATTGAACACTTTTGGGTGGTATCGTACACTTCCGCCATGCTCTCACCGGGAGAGATAACGCAGATCAAGGCCGAGATCGAGCGACTCGAAAAGCTCCGTAAGGAATGCGGCGATAGTGGCATCCTGGAACGTATCGACGCTTGGATCAAGGCAGAGAAAAAGAAGCTAGAAGGACGAGAAAAGTAACCAACGCTACCCGCTTTAGTTTATTTCTTTAGGAATGCTCCGCTAGTAGCATTCATGCAACCCGATGCCGAATAGGCGCGTCGAACCTAACTGGATAACAACATTGGCTGACAATCCAGGAGATCTCTGCGTCGGTGTCCGTATTGTATAATCTGGCGTTAGAGGGCGACTGATTCGAGATGACGTGGCCAGAAGATTATTTTGCGAGCACGAGCGTAAGCCTCCTGTGGCGACGCTTGCTGGTTGTTCTCGCGATCGGCTTCCTCACGGTTAACGTAGTAACGCGTTATGGCGTCACGGCCTCCGACGCGCCCAGCGTAAGGGTTGTGAGCACGGCGAAGTCGCCTTCGCAGGAATCCCAAAGGCAGCGCCTTTTGAGCAACGGGCTGCACTGGATTTCTCCTCCTCCCGCATCCCAACCTTTTCAGCCGCCCCGGATTCCAGTTCGGGCAGCGTCAGCAGTGTTTCCCGCGATTCACCTTGATTCGGAGAGCTGGCTCTACAACCGGCCTCCTCCTTCCTTCCTTTTGACTCATTTTTTTCTTATTCAATAGTTGTATTTTTCGGTGGGACCATCGTCGGCGAAGTGAATTCCGAGTAAGGGCATCTACGCTTGTAGATCTTTTGACTCAGCGCGCGGCTTGTCCTGAACAGAAGATTTGTGAACCACGCCTGGAGAACTAAATATGGGTGACTGCGAAAATGCCTAAGGGATCGTCTTTGATGGCGGTTGAGTACACGGCCCTGGGCTTGATTACGGCCTGTCTTATCAGTGCTGCTGGCTGCGGCCATTCCAGTGAAAGCTCGCTTTCGGTATCCGCCGATGCGCCGGCCCGCGCCGCGGTCGTAGAAGTCCGGCGCGCGCCGCTCTCCAACACACTCTCGATCGCTGGTGAATTCCTTCCCTATCAGGAGGTGGAACTTCATGCCAAGGTCGCCGGATATATCCAAAAAATCAATGTCGATATTGGCGACCGCGTTCATAAAGGCGACGTACTCGCGATCCTCGAAATTCCTGAATTAGAGGCCCAGCTTCAGGCTGCGCGGGCCGGCGTCCGCCATAGTCAAGAGGAAATTACTCGGGCTCAGAATGATGTCAGCCGTGCGGAAGCGGATCACGCAGCGTTGCACGCTGCCGCTACCCGATTAAAACAGGCATCGGCGGCTCGTCCCGGCCTGATCGCTGAACAAGAATTGGATGACGCTACCGCGAAAGATCGCTCCACCGAAGCCCAAGTGGATTCCGCTAAATCCACCCTGGGAGCGGCGCGCCAACAATTGGAGGTCTCCCAGGCGGATCAGCAGCACTATGCGGCGCTCTCAGAATATTCACGAATTACAGCGCCCTTTGACGGTGTAGTTACGTGGCGCTACGCCGATACGGGATCGCTCATTCAAGCCGGCACTTCCGGCGCCAGCGCTCTGCCCGTAGTGAAACTCTCGCAGGTGAAGGTGTTGCGCCTGCGCATCCCCGTACCCGAGTCTCTCGCGAGCGATGTACGTGACGGTGAACCGGTGGACATCCGAGTCAAGGCAACGGATCAGCACTTGTCCGGCAAAGTCATCCGATCTACTGATGCGCTCGATCGTTCGACCCGCACCATGCAGGTGGAAGTAGACGTGTCCAATGCAGACTATAAGTTAGCGCCAGGAATGTACGCGGACGTTTCCCTGCGGGTGCAGAACGATCCCGACGCTCTCACTCTGCCGTTGCAAGCTATCAACCGAACGGCGGACAAGACCACCGTCCTCCTGGTCAATTCGCAGAACCATGTGGAGGAGCGTGAGATTCGAACCGGGATTGAAGGTTCAGATCGCATTCAAGTTCTTTCCGGAGTTAATGCAGGAGACCGCGTGATTGTGGGCAATCTGGGTGCGTACCGCCCCGGACAGCACGTCGATCCCAGGCTGAGCAAGATGGCGGATGAAGGCTACAAGCCAGACGAAGGAGCGCAATAAGCATGCCTGGCTTTGCTATTCGTTATCCGTTTTTCATCCTGATGTTGTGTCTCATTATCACCGTGGTCGGGGTGACCACGGTGGCGCGGATGCCGGTCGATCTGTTCCCTGACATCAATATTCCCGTGGTAGTGGTCGCTACTTTTTATTCCGGTATGCCGCCGGAGCAGATCGAAGCCAACATCACCAATCCATTCGAAAGATTCTTTACCCTGGGCAGCGGAATCGATCACATCGAATCGCGATCTTTGACTGGTGTGAGTCTGATCAAAATTTACTTCCAGCCTGGGACCAATCCAGATGCCGCAGTGAGCGGCATCTCGAATCTCGCGATGGCGCAATTGCGGCGTCTACCACCGGGAACGCTGCCACCCGTGGTGCTCAAGTTTGACGCATCCAGTTTGCCGGTGTGCCTGATCACTTTAAGGGGCGAAGGACTGAATGAGACGCAGTTGCACGATCTCGGGCAATTCAACGTTCGCAACCAGATCGCGAATGTGCCGGGCGCCTCCGTGCCGCAACCGTTTGGGGGCAAGTATCGCCAGATTCAGGTTTATGTGGACCCCGTCAAACTACAGGCGCACCAGTTGAGTTTGATGGATGTGGTGCGCACCGTGAATCATGCTAATACGATTCTTCCGGCAGGCGATGTTCGCATTGGGCCCAAAGATTACAACATCTACACCAACAGCCAATTGCCAACCACTGCGGAAATCAATCGTCTGCCGTTGAAGTCTGAGGGCAATGCGGAATTGATGGTGGCCGATGTCGGCCACGCCGAGGATGCCGCGGCGATCCAGACCAACATTGTTCGCGTGGACGGGCAACGATCCGTATATTTGCCGATCTTGAAGCAGGGAGGAAACAGCAACACAATTGCGATCGTTAACGGTATCAAGGCCGCAGTAAGCGATCTTGTGGACGTGCCCAAATCTCTCAAAACCAAAGTGGTCTTTGATCAGTCCCTCTACGTAAAGACCGCGATCTGGAATGTTTTGCAGGAGGGCGGCATCGGCTTGGTGCTGACGGCAGCCATGATTCTGCTCTTTCTCGGTAGCATGCGCGGCACCTTTTCCGTCATGCTTTCCATACCACTGTCTTGCCTGGCCGCATTCCTGGCGCTGAATGCAACTGGCGGCACGATTAACACCATGGTGCTGGGCGGCATCGCATTGGTACTCTCCCGGCTCATCGATAACTCAGTGGTGGTGCTGGAGAATATTTTTCGACACCTGGAGATGGGGGAATCCCCGGCGGTTGCAGCGGAGAAAGGCGGAGCGGAAGTTGCGCTGGCAGTTTTGGCCGCCACCCTGACCACGGCAATCGTCTTCTTCCCGGTAGTTTTTCTTTACGGAGTCAGTCGTTTTCTATTCACCGCACTGGCTTTGGGAATCGTGCTTTCTCTGGCAGCCTCCTATTTCGTGGCCATGAGCGTAGTGCCGCTTTTCTGCGCACAGTTTATTCACTCCGCGCACGAAATCGGATCAGGGGGCGGCATTGTCGCGCGCGGGCTCCATCGGATTCTCGGACCTTTCAATCGCGGCTACGACAAACTCTTAAGCGCCTATGACCGTGCGATTGAGCTGAGCCTCGCACGGCCGAAGTTCACAGTTGGAATCATTATGGGGGCGTTTGCCATGAGCCTTGTGCTTTCGCCTCTGTTGGGCGTCTCGTTTTTCCCGCGCACGGATCCGGGCCAGTTTGTGATCAACGTCAAGGCGCCCACGGGATCGCGGATCGAGTTTACCAACACGTACATCAAACGTGTCGAAGCCGATATCCGCGAGGTTGTCCCGCCCTCCGATCTCGAGATGATCGTTTCTAACATCGGTATCACGCCAGATTTTTCCGCAATCTACACCAGCAACTCGGGAGAGCACACAGCCTTCGTCCAGGTGAGTTTGAAGAAGGAGCACGAGGTTGGCAGTTACGAATACATGCGCCGCGTGCGGGCCAAGCTGGGATCCGACCTGCCGGAACTTTCTACATACTTCCAATCTGGAGGTCTGGTAGACGCGGTGGTCAATCTCGGACTACCGGCTCCCATCGACATCCAGGTCAGCGGCAACGATCAGAAACAGGCCTACCAGGCGGCCGCTCAGATTGCACAACAGATTCGTGCCACGCCGGGTGTGAGCGACGTTCTGATTCCTCAGGATCTGAATTACCCTGGCATTCAGCTCAATATCAATCGCGAGATGGCGTCGCGGCTGGGTTTGTCCTCGCAAGAAGTTACGGACAACCTGATTACTGCGCTGTCTTCGAATAGCATGATCGCCCCAAGCTACTGGGTTGATCCCAACAACGGGAACAACTATATGCTCACGGTGCAATACCCTGAGACGCAGGTCCGTTCGCTCACCGACCTCAAGCAATTGCCCTTGCATGCTTCGAAGAATGCCAATGCTACCGATCTCGAAGCAGTGTCGGATGTAAAGATGATTAACACTCCGACTGAAGTAGACCATTACCAACTGCGCCGGGTCATTGATGTGTACGTTTCCCCTTCCAGCGAAGACCTGGGAAGCCTTGCCGGCAAAGTGGACAAAATTATCGGAAATACGAAGCTGCCCGAAAATGTACGCGTTACCATGCGCGGATCAGTCGAGGGCATGCGGCAATCATTCAAAAGCTTCAGTATCGGCCTGGTGCTCTCGATCATTCTGGTTTATCTGATCCTGATGGCGCAGTTCGCATCGGCGAAAGATCCCTTCTTGATTTTGCTGGCGGTGCCTCCCGGATTTACTGGAGTCATCTTGTTTCTGCTAATGACTCACACCACGGTGAACGTCATGTCTTTGATGGGCGTCATGATGATGATCGGTATCGTCGTGTCGGATTCGATCTTGATCGTGGAATTCACTCGCGAACTGCGGCGGCAGGGCCAGACGGTCATTGATGCGCTGAAAAATGCCTGCCATGTTCGCCTGCGTCCCATTATGATGACCACCTTTGCCACGCTCCTCGGACTTATTCCCATGGCATTGGCGCTGGAGGCCGGCAGCGAACAATATGCGCCGCTGGCGCGCGCCATCATCGGCGGGCTAAGCCTCTCGTTTCTCGTAACCCTATTTTTGGTTCCGGCGGCGTACTTGCTCATGCACGGAAAAGAAGATCTTAATCCCGCAGAGAAGGCATCTTGAGCAGGATCGCCAAACTTCAATTCGCCTTCACGAGGGGCCAGTAACAATGCCGGGTTTCGCCATCAAATATCCGTTTTTTATCGTGACCATCTGTCTGGTCATCGCTGTCGTGGGCGTGACCACGGTGGCGCGCATGCCCGTGGATTTATTTCCTGACATCAACATTCCGGTGGTCGTGGTCGCTACATTTTATTCGGGCATGCCTCCCGAGCAGATCGAAGCCAACATCACGAATCCGTTCGAAAGATTTTTTACCTTGGGCAGCGGCATCGACCACATCGAATCGCGGTCGTTGACCGGCGTCAGCCTGATCAAGATTTACTTTCAAGCGGGCACCAATCCGGATGCGGCGGTCAGCGGCATTTCCAATCTCGCCATGGCCCAGCTGCGGCGATTACCTCCGGGCACGTTGCCGCCCGTAGTGCTTAAATTCGATGCATCGAGTTTGCCCGTGTGCTTGATTACGCTTAAAGGTCAAGGGCTAAACGAAACCCAGCTGCATGACCTCGGACAGTTCAATGTTCGCAACCAGATTGCGAATGTGCCGGGGGCATCGGTGCCTCAGCCTTTCGGCGGCAAGTACCGGCAGATTCAGGTCTACGTGGACCCGGTAAAGTTACAGGCACATCAACTGAGTTTGATGGACGTGGTCCGCACGGTGAATGAGGCGAATACCATTCTTCCGGCAGGTTTTGTGCGGATCGGCCCGCAAGATTACAACATTTATACCAACAGCCAACTTCCAAAAACCTCGGACATTAATCTCCTTCCGTTAAAGTCGGAAGGCAATGCGGAATTGATGGTGGCCGATGTCGGCCATGCCGAAGATGCCGCCGCCATCCAGACCAATATCGTCCGCGTCGATGGCCAACGCTCGGTGTACCTGCCGATTCTGAAGCAGGGCGGCAACAGCAATACCATCGCCATCGTCAATGGAATCAAAACCGCCGTCGGCGATTTGCTGGACATACCGAAATCGCTTAAGACCAAGGTGGTCTTCGATCAATCCCTCTACGTGAAGACCGCGATTTCAAACCTGGGGAGTGAAGGCGGCATAGGTTTGGTCTTAACCGCTCTGATGATCCTGATTTTCCTGGGTAATTTTCGCGCTACGGTTGCCGTGTTGCTTTCCATTCCACTTTCGGCCCTTGCGGCTTTTCTGGCGATCAATGCGGGCCGGGGATCGATCAACACCATGGTTCTGGGAGGGCTTGCATTAGCGTTTTCGCGGCTGATCGATAATTCAGTGGTCGTGCTCGAAAATATTTTTCGCCATCTGGAAATGGGAGAACCGCCCGAGATCGCCGCCGAAAAGGGAGGCCGCGAGGTCGCCATGCCGGTGCTGGCGGCGACTTTCACCACGGCCATTGTATTTTTTCCGGTTGTTTTTCTCTACGGGGTTAGTAGATTCCTGTTCACCGCTTTGGCCGCCGCGGTTGTATTTTCGCTATTCGCTTCTTACGCAGTGGCCCTGACGGTGGTGCCGTTATTTTGCTCTCGCTTCATTAAGTCTCCGCACGGCGAGGCAGCTCGGCATTCTGGACAAAGCGTATTTGAACGTTTTGTCCGCCAATTCAATCGTCGCTACGACCGGATGTTGATGCACTACGACATCGCAGTGAGGCGCACTCTGGTCCGCCCCTTGGCAGCGGTTATCGGCATTCTGGGTATTTGCCTTTTCAGTTTTGCGCTATACCCATTGATGGGTCTGGGATTTTTCCCACGAACGGACCCGGGACAATTCGTGATCAATATCAAGGCTCCGACAGGGACGCGGCTCGAGTTGACCAATCAGTATATTAAGGAGGTGGAGCAGGATATTCGTCAGGTTGTGTCATCGCAGGACCTCGACATGATCGTTTCGAACATCGGCATCACGCCAGACTTTTCCGCCATTTACACCAGTAATTCCGGGCAGCATACCGCCTTCGTGCAAGTCAGTCTGAAAAACCCACATGCGGTTGGTTCGTATGAATACATGCGTCGCACGCGAGCCAAGCTCACCGAGGATTTGCCCGAACTTTCCACTTACTTCCAATCGGGAGGGCTAGTGGATTCGGTGGTGAATCTGGGATTGCCGGCCCCGATCGACATTCAGGTGAGCGGCAACGACCAACAGCAGGCCTACCGGACGGCCGCCGAGATTGCGCTGAAGGTACGCCGGTTGCGTGGCGTTAGCGACGTGCTGATCCCGCAGGATCTCGATTATCCCGGCATCCGGCTCAATGTCAATCGCGAGATGGCTTCGCGGCTGGGCTTATCCTCGGAAGAAGTAATCGACAATGTAATCACGGCGCTCTCTTCTGACGGCATGATTGCTCCAAGCTATTGGGTCGATCCCAACAATGGAAACAACTACATGCTTACGGTGCAATATCCGGAGTCGCAGGTTCGTTCGATTACAGATCTCAAACAAATTCCGCTGCATGCCCCGGACAATTTGAACCCCACCGATCTGGAGGCTGTATCCGACCTGAAGATGACTAACACGCCCACCGAAGTCGATCACTATCAACTGCGCCGGGTAATCGATATCTATGTCGCACCGGCGGGCGAAGACCTGGGAGGGCTCGCGAATAAGGTAGATAAAGTGATCACCGATACAAAACTGCCGGAGAATATACGCGTTGCAATGCGTGGTTCGGTGGAAGGCATGAGGCAGTCGTTCAAGAGTTTCGGGATTGGGCTGCTTTTGTCGATTGTGCTTGTCTACTTGATTTTGATGGCGCAGTTCGCCTCGTTTATCGATCCTTTTATTATTTTGCTGGCAATCCCCCCGGGAATCACGGGCGTTATTCTGTTTCTGCTGGTGACGCATACCACGGTCAATGTGATGTCGCTGATGGGCGTAATCATGATGACGGGGATTGTGGTGTCGAACAGTATTCTGATCGTCGAGTTCACGCGCTCGCTCAGAAAGGAAGGCATGCCCATCAAGGAAGCGGTTGCGATCGCATGCCGCGTGCGCTTGCGTCCGGTCTTGATGACTTCCTTGGCCACAATTCTTGGCATGATTCCGATGGCGTTGGCTCTGGAGGCTGGTAGCGAGCAATATGCGCCCTTGGCGCGCGCCATCATCGGAGGACTAGGAGTCTCGGTGATCGTTACGGTGTTCGTCGTTCCGGCTGCTTATTTGCTGATTCATGGGAAAGAAGACAACCTAACGGAACCCGCGAAAAAGTGACGGGCCGCAAACATTATTCAAAGCGGCGCGTTCTGCGCCGACGGAAATTTAGTCTCGGGAGATATCGGTAACATGCGGATAGTATTCGTCGCAGTGTTGTTTCTTCTTCAAGGAGTGGTCAGTCATGCGCAGGCTCCGAATTACTTGCTAGCGGCGCAGAGCCTGCCTTCGGCTCCGATGCCGCAAAGCACGTCCGATCCGGCGTCGCATCGCACACTCTCCTCCACTGGGCAGGGACCTTCTAATCAAATCACCTCTTCGGCGCCAATGGAGCTGTCGTTGAAGCAGGCGGAGGCTCTGGCGGTGCAGAACAATCCTCAAATCTCGGTTGCGCGCCTGGCGGCCCTCGCTTCCGAGCAAGTCACGCGCGAAGTGCGTTCCAACCTGTGGCCGACGGCAACCGCCAATTTGACCGGCGTAGATTCCCACGACAATAGCCGCATCACGGCTGGAGCCCTCAACAATCCGATTATTTACCGGCGCGCCGCGGCCGGAGTTTCCGTCCAGCAATTGATTACAGACTTCGGACGCACCACGAATCTAGCGGCCAGCGCCAATTTTTCCGCGAAGGCCGAAAACCAGAACGCGATCGCTACGAAGGAGGAAGTTCTTTTGGCGGTGGATCAGGCCTTTTACGGGGCGCTACAGGCCCACGCTGTGCTTCGCGTCGCCGAGCAAACCGTGAATGCGCGGCAGACGCTGTCTGATCAGGTGGATGCGCTATTCAAGAGTAAGTTGAGATCTCAACTAGATCTGAGCTTTGCAAACGTGAACCTCGCGCAAGCTAAGCTGCTTCTTCTTGACGCGCAAAATAATGAGAGTGCCGCGCGCGCGTCCCTTTCGGCCGTACTGGGGTATTCGAATCTTCGGGAGTTTCGGTTGGTTGAGGATATGAGCGCAATTTCGCCGCCTCCCGCGAGTGTGGACGATTTAATCTCTGAAGCTTTGTCCATGCGGCCGGAAATGCTGGCGCTCAGTTTTCAATATCGAGCGGCCCAGAAGTTCCAGGCGGCGGAACATGATTTATTTCTTCCGACGATCGCAGCGGTAGGAGTTGTGGGAGACACACCAGTACGGGATCCTATTCTCTCGAGCTGGTACGGAGCGGTTGGAGTGAATGTCGGAATTCCGCTGTTTAACGGATTTCTCTACAGCGCAAGATCCCGCGAAGCGAATCTTAGGACTCAAGCTTCGCAAGATCGTCTGCTGGATCTTCGAAACCGGATTTCACGGGACGTGCGCACGAGTTGGCTTAACGCAAACGCCGCTTACGAAAAGCTCTCGGTCACGCAACAATTGTCCGAGCAAGCGCAACTTGCGCTCGATCTTGCCCAAACTAGGTATAACTTGGGGTTAAGCTCAATCGTCGAACTGAGCCAGGCCCAATTGCAGCAGACCCAGGCTCTGATCAGCAATGCGCAAGCTGGTTACGATTACCGCATGGCACTGGCTGTATTGAATTATCAAACGACGGGAATTTAAAAATCTGTTCTTACCGCAACTCAAATCCGCCTTATCTCTTTTTTTTGCAACGTGATCCGAAAAACAGCTTGACAGGCTCTTTTCGACTGTGCTAAACCCAGCGGGCTGGATTGGTCCACTTATCAGACGTGTTCTAGTTCAACGGGCTTTGCTAATTAAAGCCAGGGATTATTGTGTCGGGCTGGCGCATGAGGTGGTTCGGTGCGTTTCCGCACACTGCGCGAGCTGGACGTTGCTGTTAGTACATGTCACTCCGAGAGGGGGAAAGCATGCGTTCGCCAACGATTTCCTTCGCGCTTGTCATTTTCATGATGTCGGGTTCGCTTTCGCAGGCTCAAGTCTCACAACCTGACGACAAAGCTGCCGCAGCGGCTTCCAACGTGGCCAGCAAGGAGGAGGTTAACGAGTTGCGCAGCGAGGTAGCCGCGCAGCGCCAGACGATCGAAGAGCTGAAGGCTTTAGTCGAGAAACTGGCCGAGGCAAAAATCGGAGTAAGCGACAATGCGCCCGCCCAGGTTCGGCCCGTGGCCGAAGCTTCGCCGAGAGCCACTAACGCTTCCGGCGAAAGCCCACTTCGCTTGCGCAATGCGGTGCTATTGGAAGCAGAAGCGATGCCGCTTGTCGACCAAGCAAAACCGGCCGCTGCTCCCCCGAAAAAAGACACTCCGCTTGCAGCAGGATGGAATGGCGAACACTTTTTCATCAAGAGCGCCGACGGACAGTTCAGCATCAGTCCCTACGGCTACCTCGACACGGATTATCGCGCTTACAAAGGCGACGGCGCGCCCTCCGACACGTTTCTTATCCGCCGCGCGCGTTTCGGCTTTCAGGGGAACTACGGTTCGCACTTTGACTTCGCAATTCTGACCGACGCGAACTCTACCACCGGCGCCGTCGTCCGCGACGCATATCTCAATGTCAGAATCAGACCTGAACTCCAATTTCAGGCTGGCCAGTTCAAAGAACCATTTGCACAAGAGACCGGAATCGGTGCCACAAACCTGGATTTTGTCGAGCGTGGGTTCCAGGCCTTGCTCTATACCTCGACGAACACCGCATATCGAAGTCCAGGCATCACCCTGCATGGAGATATTTCCGGAGGCGCGATTCAGTGGTGGGCAGGTGCGTTCAACGGACGCGGCGGCGTTACTGCTAATAACACGAATGAGGCTGAATTCGTGGGCCGGTTGCGATTCTACCCCTTCCGCAAGGGCAAGAATGACTGGACGAAGCAACTGGCTTTCGGCGGTTCGATCAGTCATTCGCGCTCTCGTGGCCTCGACAATGATGTGAGTTTCAATGCTGCGCTGCCCGATGCCGCCTACACATTCTTCCCGGCATTGCGCATCAACGGTCCTATCGAGCGCTACGAGGGCGAGTTCACTTACCTCAAAGGTCCAATGGCGTTACGCGGCGAGTACGTCCAAATGCAACAGCAGCGCTGGGGGGTGGGCTCGGAAACGCCAGGCGGCTTGGGATTTCTCTCCCTTCCGGGAGTGGGCGCCAAGGCTTGGAATATCGGCACTACTTTCTTGCTGACGGGCGAAAAGCGTCCGGAAAATGGGACTCCGAAAGTGAAGTCACCCTTGTTTGGGCCGGACACACCGGGCGGTAAAGGACGTGGGATTGGAGCTTGGGAAGTAGCGGTCCGCTATACCGGCATTCAGGCCAAGGCACCGGGCGCGGACTTTACCAACTTCTCCCTCACACCTGGTTTTGTTCCGAGTTACGACTACCACACAGATGAGATCACCTTGGGGCTCAATTGGTACCCGAACTACTGGGTGAAATACATGGTGAACCTCGGCATCGATCAGCTTCACCAGCCCAGCACAACGGGCCAAATACCGCAGAATTTCTTTGTCATCATGCAGCGCTTGCAGTTCAGGTTCTAACGACGATCGGCTGAGCTTTCGCTTTTCGATGAAAAGCTGGATGAGTTGGGTAACGCCGGGACTGGTAGAAACCAGTCCTCAAGGGAAATCGCAGGAGGGGATTCGATGAGACCGAGGATTCTGTTTACCAGTTTTCTCACCGCGTTATTTGTGATCCTGAGCGGCTGCGGAACCGTAAAGAACTGCCCTGTTTGCGGCACGACCTTGGCCGATGGTTATACGAATATCGATGTCATCGCGGTGCCCGAGCACAATGCTACCGGAGAACCCGGAGGCCCATTCAACTCGTTCGATATTGGAGTATTTGATCCAGTCAACCGCAAGTTCTTCGTGTCGGACCGTGTCGGCTTGGTTGTAGCAGTGATTGATGCTAACACCGACATCGCCTCAAACATCATTGGCGGCGCAAACAGCGTTTCCGGGGCTGGAAATTTCGCCAGTGCATGCGCAAAGGATGGCGCCGGCAACGACATTATCCCGCCGATCCTCACCGCCCTGGGAAACTTCACACGCTATGGCTGCCGGACAGCGATTCCGGGAGGAGTGACGTTCAACATCCCTACATTCGGAGCAAACCATCTCTTTGGCGGATTCCCGGGCGCACAATGTTGCGCCGCGCGCGCGAACGGCATAAATCCCTTATCGGCCCCCGATGGCGAAGCGATTACGCCAGACGGCAAGACGCTCTTTATTGGCAATGGAAGCAGCAGCGTTGTGGTGTTCGATTTGACTACCAACACTCCCGCGCAACCACCCGTGGTCATCGCCACAATACCCACGGGCCAATCCGCGGATTACGACGGCGGACCTAACCCCGGTCTGCCTAACCCAACCGGTATCGCCGGATGCATAACTTCCGCAAACGGTCGGGCCTTTTCCGATCCGACCTGTGGAGACCTGCGGGCCGATGAGATGTCATTTGGCGTGGACGCCGCGACCGGCACACAGATGCTACTGGTTACAAATGGCGATCCTGGGCTTCCTTTCGCTACGATCATTAACATGAGCGCCGTCGTGGCCCGTGCTGCGGTAGGGGCCCTGGATCCAAATTGTCTGCCCGTTAATCGCCTGCAGGCCTATGGTCCGACGAATTTTCCAACCTGCATTATGGGCCAGATCTATTACGACGGAGCATTGCCGGTTGATAATACCGTCGCAGTCGATAACGCAAACGGATTTGCTTGTCCCGATCCCTCTCTCGCCTTCTTCGGTGGCGCTCCTGTTCCGAGTGGCGTCTCCGGTGCAGGCGTCGGCGCGGGCGGCGCGAATGTGCCTTGCCATCACGGGCCGGCCCTCAGTTTTGCTGGAGCCCCCTTTGGAGCCATTTCCCCTGCGGGACTAGGCGGGTCCGCCTTTAATCCCAACACCGGTCACTTTTTGGTGACCAACGCCAATGCCACGCCAGACCTCACCGTAGGCACGGTTGATGAAATCGATCCCGGCATCGGAACGACTCACGGTCCGGTCGTGGTTAACAGCTTCATCATGCCAAAATGCATGCCCACGAGTATTGTTCAGGGGCCGGGAAATAACTTTCTCGTCGGTTGCGCTGACCATGATGGGATAGCATTTCCCATCAACGAATACGTGATTGATGGAAGCTCGGGCGCAATCCTTGCGACCATCGACAATGTAGGGGGCGTAGACGAAACCTGGTACAACTCGGGGGACAACCGCTACTATTTAGCCGCTCGGGATATGCCTACGGGACCGGTCATGGGTGTAATTGATGCCAAGACCAACCAGTGGCTCGTAAACGTCCCGACCAACGCTAACTCTCACAGCATAGCGGTCGATCCCAGCACGAATCATGCCTTTGTGCCCCTGCAGGCAGGTCCTGCTTGCACAACGCAGAGCGCAAACGGATGCATAGGGGTATACGCACAACAGTGAAGAAGATCGCCTTGTTTCGTTGTATATTTAGACGAGGGGTGAGGCGAAATTTATTTTCGCATCGTGAATCGAGAAGTAATGTATGAAAAACTTTGGTGAGAGCCCCGTTCGACCTTACATCTTAGCATTAACGCTTGTGTCGCTGGCTTCCCTTCTTGCGACTGCAAGCGAACAGCCTTCAAAGCCGACCGACGTCCCTGCCACCGTGATAGCTCATCTTCCCCTGCCGCAGGCGACCGGAAGCCAAATGCTGTTGCAAAAGGAAAACAGCAAACAGTACCTGTACATCCAGCAGGCGGCCAAGCAGGGGTTTATGGTCGTTGACGTATCGAAACCGGAGAAACCGAATCTCCTGAAGCGGACCGCCGAATCGAACCAAGCGACTTCAGGCAATCTTGAAATGGTAAGCCCTGATGTAGCTATCGCCGAAGCTCCAGAAAAAACTCCAACGACTTTAACCAACAGCAGTCATCCAACTGAGACTGTGCGCGTCCTGGATCTCAGCGATCCGCGTAACCCGAAGACGCTCGAGACATTCACCAAAGTTACCAGCTTGCTTCCCGATGGCGGCCACAGTTTACTCTATGTGGTGAATAATGAGGGTCTATGGATTCTGCGCTATAACCATCCCTCGTTGCTCGAGCCGGCCAAGAAAAAGCCGCCTTGCGACTCGAACTCCGAAATCATGGCAATGCCGCCGGATTGCGATTAGCCGCATCCCTGATAACGGTCAAAACAGCGCAGTTCTAGCCTTATCTCTGTCTCTTTAGCGCACCGTGCAATCTTTGTCGATGGTCCGGACCGAGGTCACAGTTATTGTTGTGGGAGCCGCGGAGCCAGTCTTATTCATTGCGTCGGAACTGCTGCTCAGGGTCGTCGATTCGTCGCCGGTGACCTCCACTCGTTGCCCGAGATAGTCCCTCAACTTCACGTTGTGAGTGCCTTGTAGTTCGTAGGTCATCGCCGGGTTTTGCTTGATCAACGTGTAATCGCCGCCAGAACGGCTGACACAGCCTCGGACCGTTATCTGTCCCTTGGAATCTTTCACTTCCTTCTGGCCGTTGTTGCTCGGATAACCATCTTGCGCAACAAGAAAGGCGCCCGAAAACAGCAGCAGAGCAAAGCACACTTTTATCATCGGAATTCTCCTCTTAACCGATGGGATGGCAGCGCGATTGTGGAGGTTGCATGAATTTCTAGGCGGGAAAAACCCCTATTTCACGTGTGTTTCCTGGTAGTGTACTTCCTTCCATTTCCCGGCTCGCTTCATCCACAGCTCAGTGATATAGACCCTCGAATAACGTACCTGAGCCTTTGGGGGAAACTGCATAGTGACTTCGTATACGACAAAGGCTCCGTCGGGGGGCAGCGGAATCAGTTTGAACCCCCAGAGGGTGTAGTTGAAAATGTTAGTCTCACCCAACTCGTTTACCGCTTGCACTTTATTCCGCTCGCCCCTGCCGTCGACTTCCACACCCTCATAATCGTCCGCCAGTATTTCGCCGTAAGCCTTCTTATCTTTGTTCTTTAGCGCCTCCCATTCATCTTTGATCTTCGCCTGGAATACGTCCCACAGGCTTGAATTGGCGGACACTTTAGTGGATTTCCCTTCGCCGAACTGAGTCGGTACTGTTGGCTGTTGAGCCAAAGCCACTGACGTGAGCCCTGCGATACAGGCGAAGGTGAAGCGATTCAGCATGAGACCTCCGAAGAGAAATGGTGCGAATCTTATCAGGTGTGCGCACAATAGCTCAAGACCTTAAGGCACGTGCAAGCTGCGGCTCATGCCTTAATTAAACGGCCGCATTGACGTGGGGGTGGCGAAGACAGCTGACTCGGCATTTTGATCTGCCATTCATCAGAAATTCACCGATCTGTAACCGTCTTGTAACACGGGGGCGATAGAAGGAGAACATCTGCCTAATAATGCGAAATCGTTCCGATATAGGAATCGTGGGGCTTTCGTGTTTAATTGCCCACCTCGGGCTGATTTTATAGACGCAAGCATTAGCTTTTAAACGCTAGGTGCAAAAATAGGAGAGTGTGATGAAATACGTTTGGAAGATGTGCGCGATATTGTTTCTAGCGACATCGTTGGTGGCGCAAACCACTGCTGAGCCAAAACGCAAAAAGACCAAGGCTGCCCCGATTACAGCCGCGGACGTGCAGGCATTAAAAGACGCCATTGCGTCGCAGCAAGCCGCTTTGGCGCGACAGCAGAGAGAAATTGAGGATCTGCGCGACACTTTGCGCAGCAAGGATCAGGCGGTGCAGCAGGTCCAGGCAGTCGCGACCGACGCAGCGGGAAAAGCCGATGCCGCTCAGGCGCAGGCTTCTCAGCAGCAACAGAGCGTCGTAGCGCTTAAAAGCGACGTTTCCGACCTGAAGACGAATCTGCTCAATACGACAGTGACCGTGCAGGAAACCCAGAAGCGAATTTCAGAGCCTCCGACCACCATACATTACAAGGGAATCACGCTAACCCCGGGTGGCTTCCTGGCGGCTGAAACTGTGACGCGGACTCGCGCCCTTGCAGCCGACATCAACACGCCCTTTAACTCTCTGACCATGCCGGGCGCTTCTCAAAGCAGCGTGACCGAGTTCTTCGGGTCAGGCCGCCAGTCGCGTATTTCCTTGTTGGCTCAAGGGGAATTGGCGAACATGAAAATTGCCGGATACTACGAAGCTGATTTCCTATCCGCCGGAGTCACCTCCAACAACAACCAGAGCAACAGCTACACGCTGCGGCAACGGCAAGCTTTCGCCCAAGCGGCACTTAACAGTGGCTGGACTTTCACCGGCGGCCAGATGTGGAGCCTGGTGACAGAGACCAAGAAAGGAACCGATAATCGCACGGAAGCTGTGCCTATGACGATTGACCCGCAGTATACCGTGGGATTCAGTTGGGCACGGCAGTATGGATTTCGCGTTTCCAAAAACCTTAACAACAAGATTTGGTTCGCGGCTTCAGTGGAAGACTCGCAAGCCACTATTACCAGCCACGGCAACGTTAACAACTTCCTGGTGGGCTCGGCCGGTAACGCTGGCGGTCTCTACAACTCAGCGGGAACCAGTGCGCTGGCCAACGTTGCAAACTACGCGTTTAATCCGTCGCCCGATGTGATTGCAAAGGTGGCGTTTGAACCGGGCTTCGGACACTATGAAGTATTCGGAATATACAGCCGGTTCCGCGATCGCGTGTTCCCCTGCGTCGATGTGTCTGCGACCGCATTCTGCGGAGGCAGCGCGACCGCCGGGCCAAACACGATTTTTGCCAATAACCTATCCAAGAATGGCTTTGGGATTGGCGCCAATGCCCGATGGTCGTTCTACCACAAGCGTATTGATTTCGGCTTACATGCTCTCGGAGGCGACGGAATCGGCCGGTACGGCACCAGCGGTCTTTCCGATGCCTCGATTCGTGCCAATGGAAGCCTCAATCTGATGCGCCAGTACCAAGGTTTGACGACGCTCGAATGGCATAGCCCGAAGTTGGATGTTTATTTCAACGTTGGCTCGGAATACGCGAAGAGAACTTTCGATTTCGATCCAGTCACCGGAAAGCAAGTCGGCTACGGCGCACCCACCTTTGCCAACAACGGTTGCTATCTTGAGACCGTGCCGGGAGCGACGGTTGCCGGATTCACTCCAGGCGGTTTGGCCAGTTGCACGGGCGATACCCGAGCCTTAATTGAAGGGACGGCCGGCTTCTGGCACAAGATTTACGACGGCTCGAGAGAGCAAGTAAATCGCGGGCGCTTGCAGTGGGGCTTGCAGTATTCTTATGTCGACCGCATCACCTGGAGTGGCAAGAGTGGATTGGAGCCCGAAGGGTTGGACAACATGTTCTTCACTTCGTTCCGTTACTATCTGCCGCAATAGCGAACCAGTAAAAAACAACAACGGCGCCCGGACCGCGAGGCAGATGCTGGTCCGGGCGCCGTTTTCCGTTTGATGAATGATGATCGACGGGCAACGGCGCCGGTTTGCTCCCGGCGTGGCAAATGATTTACTCTCAGCCGCAGTCGAGATATGACCACACCTAAAGACAGAGCTCATCCTTCGTCCGGCGGATTCTCCCATGCTATGCACCGGGAAATTTATGAACAGCCGCAAGCCATCGCTAAGACCATCGAACGGCATTTGCAGAACGACCTTCTATTTCCTGGGGAACTTGACACTATTGAAAGTGCCTTGTTGACCTTTGAAAAGC
Source organism: Acidobacteriota bacterium (assembly GCA_013289765.1). Taxonomy (GTDB): domain Bacteria; phylum Acidobacteriota; class Terriglobia; order Terriglobales; family Acidobacteriaceae; genus Sulfotelmatobacter. Next base: position 184,227 of record JABCZI010000005.1, on the reverse strand, counting down.
TGATCATCGCCGCCAGTGGCTCGAGCCGGCACGCGGGCCTGGCGGGCGAAATCATGATCGAAGATCTCTCCGGCGTCGCCGTGGACGTGGAATATGCGAGCGAGTACTGTTATCGCTCGACGCATGCGGCGGTGGAACCAATCGTGATGGTGGTGACGCAATCGGGTGAAACTGCTGACACCATTGCCGCGCAACGCGAAGCTTTGACACGGGGCGTCAAAACGATCGCTGTGTCCAACGTCGCCGAGGCGACTATTCCTCGCGAAGCCAGCGCGGCATTGATCACGGGGGCTGGCCCGGAACTTGCCGTGCCGGCGACCAAGAGTTTCACAACGCAGGTTACAGTTCTCTACTTGATGGCGTTGTTTCTGGCTCGCAAACGTGGCCGAATGACCTCAGAAGTGACGCGCTCTTACTTGCAGCGCCTGCTGCGGCTTCCGGAAGCAATCGAAAGCAACCTCCGAATTTGGGATGGCTTAGCGGAGCAATTCGCGCAAAAGCATTTTCAGGCTGAAAAATTCCTATACCTGGGTCGAGGGGTGCATTACGCCATCGCTCGCGAAGGTGCGCTCAAGCTAAAGGAAATCTCATATGCGCACGCGGAAGGCTATCCCGCGGGAGAGTTGAAACATGGACCAAACGCGCTGGTGGATGAAACGCTTCCCGTCGTCGTGCTCGCAACCTGCGACAAACGCGATCCGGATTCGTTGCTGCGCTACCGGCGCACTCTCGAAGTAATGAAGGAAGTTAAATCCCGTCGCGGGCAACTGGTAACGGTGGCGACCGAGGGCGACAGCGAGGTAACCGCCGTCGCTGACGACGTATTCTTCGTTCCTCCCGCGCCCGAATTGTTGCTGCCCATCCTCGAAGTCATTCCGCTGCAACTGTTCGCCTATCACGTGGCGACAGCAAAAGGATACGACGTGGACCGGCCGCGCAATCTGGTTAAAGCAGTGGTCACCGAGTGACGACTGGTTCTTCGCACATCGACCTGCAAGCCGCGGCAAAAGACATCATGCGGCAGTACGGTTTTGAACCGGACTTCCCACCTGCCGTGCAGCAGCAACTGGCACAACTGCGGGCGAACCCTCCAGCGCTCACTCCTGGAGGAGACGTCCGCGATCTGCGGAAACTATTGTGGTCTTCCATCGACAACGACACGTCGCGAGATCTGGATCAGATTGAATTCGCGGAGCGACTACCGAACGGTGACGTGAAAGTTCTGGTCGGTATTGCCGATTTAGACGCCTTCATCCCCAAACAGAGTGCAATTGATCAACACGCGGCCAAGGCAACGACGACCGTGTATGCCGGCGTTCGCAACTTCCCGATGTTGCCGGAAGAGCTTTCCACGGGCAAGACTTCCCTGCTGGAAAATCAGGACCGGCTGAGCGTAGTCACCGAGTTCGTCGTAGATAACGATGGCCACGTGAAAAGCAGCGAAGTGTACCGAGCGCTGGTTCGAAACCAAGCGCAGCTCCAGTACAACTCGGTGGGAGCATGGCTGGAAGGCACGGCAGCGGCACCGCCGAAAGTGGCGGCCTCCGCGGATATGCAGAACCAACTGCGCTTGCAAGACGAAGCGGCGCAGAAGCTAAAAACTCAGCGTTACGAAAATGGGGCGCTCAACCTCCAGACCGACGAACTCCGTCCTCTGGTGCAGAATGAGCAGGTTATCGATGTGGTGAACCAGCAGAAAAACCACGCCACCGATCTGATTGAAGACTTTATGATCGCCGCCAACGGTGTCGTGGCGCGAATGCTGGAAAAAGTTTCGTCGCTGCGCCGCATCGTGAAGCAGCCGGAACGCTGGGATCGCATCGTACAACTGGCGGCAATCCACGGAGAGAAACTTCCTGTTGCGCCTGACTCCAAAGCCCTCAACGATTTCCTCATCAAGCGCAAGACGGCGGACCCGGATCATTTTGCCGATCTTTCGCTTGCCGTGATTAAGTTGATAGGCCCCGGCGAGTACGTTCTCGAACGCCCGGGTGACCCCGCGCCGGGACACTTCGGCCTCGCCGTTCAGGACTACACGCACTCGACTGCTCCCAATCGGCGATTCCCTGACATTGTGACCCAGCGGCTGCTCAAGGCAGTGCTCGCCGGACGGTCCGCTCCATACTCGGACGATGAGCTTTCTGCCATCGCCGCGAACTGTACTGACAGAGAGAATGCCGCGAAGAAAGTGGAACGCGAAATGTCGAAACGCATGGCTGCTGCCGCGATGGAGAAACGCATTGGCACGCTCTTCGACGCCATTGTGACTGGCGTAACTCCGCACGGAACGTTTGTGCGGATTCAGCAACCGCGCGTAGAGGGCTTACTGGCTCAAGGGCAGCAGGGCTTGGACGTAGGCGACAAAGTGCGGGTTAAATTGATTCGCACTGATGTGCAGCATGGTTACATCGATTTCGCCCGCCTATAGTCCGCATCTCGCTTCGAAAGTCGTGCGATTAGCTTCCGGAGCGCAGTCGGTCGATATCCGCATTCGTATAGACCCGAGTCGTGTGCTTGGCATGGGCCTTACGGCGAGCCGCGACTTCCCCCAACGGAATTCCGTAACCCCGCTCCTCTAACGCTTGGGCTGTGGTCGTCTGCCAAACTCCCGTGTCTAGAATGCTGGCAGGAAGCTCAGTGGCGGATGGTGCGGAAGAGGATTCGGCAAAACTGATTTCGATGTCGCTAACCGGAACCACGCCATAGTAGATCGGGAACAAGTCGATCTTAGGAAGGGTGACAGCCTGGGGAGGCAAAACAGTTTGATTTTCTGCGCCGGAAATCAGAACTCCAGTACCGTTGTCAGCGCCGATTTCGAGCGGGGCATCCTGCAAAGCCATAGAAGGTGTGGCTACAGGACGCGCAAAAAGCGGCGATCCGGTCATCAGATACTGCGGCCCATTGGCGAAGTTTGTGTCCTGCCCACAAACCAATGTCGCAGAAGAAACCAGCAGGAGAGCAGAGAGTAGACTGCGCATAAATCCTCCACGAAGCAACTCCCTAAGTATGATGCAGATCGAGCGGGCGCGGACAGAGTCGTTGGACCCTAATTGGCTTGCTGGTCGCGGGTTTCCACGTCCGCGAGGCGTTGCAGCCGCCGCTCGCGGCGCCCGGCGCGCAATAGGAAAAACATATAAGACACAACTCCAATATTGACCGCAAATAGTAATGATCGCACCACAGTGATGCCGCGCAGTAGTTCTCGAATCTCGAGTGGAAAAAGCAGGGTGCCTGAAAGAAACGCAATCCATTCCGCCCAAGTTCGTTCCTTCCATAGGCCGTAGCCTTCGGCGAAGCGAAGGGCGGAATAGACAAATGCCAGCCTTGCGGCGGCCCACAGGCGGGTATCGGTGAGGTTATCGGCAAAGTCGAGAAACACCTGGGCTACGTGGCGATCCGTATTTATGTGAAGCAGTGCCAGCAGACTCTCGGCCACGACCCAAGCATCTTTCCGTACGAGCAGAATCGCGCACAGGCCGATCAATAGAACGAAGACTCCCTTTACAAATTCGAGTGTTGCCACGGCCCGCAACAGACTTTTCTGGGCGCGGTGAAAGTCGATTTTTGCTGCCGGGGAGAGCATTCAGCGTGGAAGAGCTTTCAGGTTAACACGGGCCGCTTAGGGTCCACCATTCTTCAAACTTCCTTACCTCGGTAACTAGAGACCGGTGCCCCAAGGTGACAAGATCGTGATATTGCAAGGAGGTCCCGTGAAAAAGTTCGCAGGCATTCTGGTGTTGTTATCGATTGGCGCCGCGGCCGCAGGGGCACAGACGTCCGATAATTCCGGCTCACCGCAAACCGCGAGGCAGGCTCTGCTCGAAATGTTCTTCAGCAAGACTCCGGGAACATTTGCCAAACATTTGCCGTCGGCCACTTTGGTGACTCTGGCAACCTCCGGCGCGCTGACTACCATGCAGCAGTATTCCGTGATCGCTTCTCAGGTCCAGGCAAAGGGAAAGAATTTCGAAACCTTTGAAACCGGCTCCCTGCTACTCGTCGCCCAAGAACCTCAGTCTGGACAAAGGTTCGAGATCAAGGTCGACCACGATTCGTTGCGCGGAGACGAAGACGACATTGACCTATCTTTCCAGACCTATAAAGACAAGCAGCTTCAAAAGACTCCGTTTCTCCCGCGCATGACTTTTGGCATGAAAATGGAATCCGGCATCTGGAAGCTAAATGAGATTCAGATAACGGTGCGGGTGCCGCTGGCGGACCCCGATTTTCTTAAGGGCATGACCGAGGCGCTAAAAGCGCGAGGAGGAGCAACCGCCCCAGCAGCAGGGTTCCTGCAGCCGGTGAATCAAGCATCAACGACGACTTTTGGTAGCGACGCATCCGTGCTGGCTGCGATGCAATCGATTCTGCAAGCCGAAAATACCTACAGCGCCAACTATCGCACGGTCGGATACACCTGCACGCTTTCCGATCTGGATGGCTTCGGCGGCGGTGTTCCCAACGAGCACCAGGCAATGTTGATCCCGAGCGGCTTGGCGAGCGGCAAGAAGTACGGCTACGTATTCACGCTTTCGGGATGTACGGGAGCTCCTGCAACCAGCTTCCACCTTGTGGCCGCCCCCGCAATGAATAACCTCGGCCGTCGGGCGTTGTGTTCGGACCAAACCGGGGCGATTCGCTCCTCGGCTGACGGCAATGCGGCAACTTGCCTAGCGAGCGGAGCGCCAGTGCAGTAAGTAAATGCCGTGAAATTTTGTGTTCAGCGTTTTCCCGAACGCACTGCAGCGCGCAGTTCGTTGACGATATCCCGCGAAGCTTGGATCGCTTCAGCATGCTGGTTGACGTTGAATGAAATAGCGCCCACGCGGGCGTGTCCGCCTCCGCCGTAGCGCTCGCATATCTTCGCCAGGTTAACCACCGGTTCCTCTGGAGCCCAGGGATTCGATCCGACCGACACTTTCACACGAAAACTACTTTTACTGAGCCCTACGCTGTAAATGGATTCGGGATGCAGATAATAGGGTACGAACTTGTTATAACCTTCGAGATCGTGATCGGCGACGTCGAAGAAAATCGTCCCATCTTTACACTCAGTCCGTTGCTTAAGGATCTCTTTGGAGAGTTCGTGGCGGCGCAGAAGTGGCGGCAAAAGTGGCGCTACGAAGGGCTCTTCCAAGATTGCAGCCAGCGGCTTCGTCGCCAGTAGCGGGATCAAATTCGGCACGAAACGCTGATCGGGCGCGGATTCAATCACCATGGTCAGCTTCATCGCGGGTTCCCGCATTTCCACCGCGGTCTTCGCGTCGGGATATTGGGCAGCATCAATGATGTCAGTCCAGCATATAAGGTCAGCCATGGGAGCGGGATCAAAGCCAAAGCGCTGTTGCGCGATCATGGCAATAAAGCTGGTGCAGGATTTGAAGTCGGGATCGTAGAATTTTCGATTGCTCTGGTCGCGCTCGAAATGAGCAGCGTCGTCGGGAGAGAGGAATGCGCTCTCGTGATGGTCGAACCACCAGGTGATCTTTGGCGAACTGGAGTACTTGAAATCGACGATGGCATTTTCGTCGCCGTCGAAATCAGACTCGTTAAACAGCGCACCGGCGCGATGCAACAATCCGGAGAAGGTGAAGTCGGCGTCTTCGCGAATTCGCTCGCGATAAAAGCGGGAGAAAAGCGCTGCCGAAGAAGCTCCATCGAAACACTTATCGTGGTAGAAGACTTTAACTTTCAATCAACGCCCCAGTGAACCAAGAATTCCCGTCGCCCCAAAACCACTTCCGGCGCATTTCGGGGCGCAAGGTAAAAGCTAATAGGAATGACAGCTTAGAGAAAGAAAGTCAAGGGCCACGGCAGTCGCCATATGCGCCGATCCCTTCGCTGCTAAAAACGAAGGCTTGGGAACAGCCCCATTTTACGGAACCATACCTTTACGTGATCTCTAGGTGCGTCGGCACTTAACCTGCTTATCGCGGTACCAGCGACTGCACCTACGACAACGTTTGGTGTTCCGCGAAGTCACCTACCAGGGGAATTTTAAACATCTCCCCCTGTAGAGCCTTCACGATCAGCACAATCCAGAGAATCAAAAATGCCAAGCTTACAACCATCGATACCAGCGAGACGAGCAAAGGACCGAGGACTGGAATAATAAATAGCACGACACCCGAAATTCGAAGAATCGCCCCAATAACTACGGCCGCCAGAGACATTCCAATACATTGAAAAGAATGGAAGCGCACAAAGCGGTTGCTCTTGTAGGGCTCGACCAAAAGGAATAGCAGGGCCGGCAATATGAAATAAGATAGTGCGCCCGCCAACTTCTCAGGCAGCACTCCGACCATCCCCTGCGCGCGCGTGGATGGTCGCATACCGCAGCCGCAGATGGGACAAAAGGCAGCAGTATCGGGCATTGAGGCGGCGCAATTAGGACAGATGATAGGCATCTTCAGACCGGCCGCCGGTCACCGTTTTTCTTGCGGCAATCCTCACAAACGCCATAGATTTGGAAAGTGTGACGAGTCGTTGCATAGTTGTGTCTGCGGCCAATTTCCTGCTCCAATTGGTCCACTTCATTGGAGAAGAACTCCACTGAACTTCCGCACTCGGTGCAAACCATATGATGATGGCTGCGCCGGTTGTACTGGTGCTCATAGCGCGCAATTCCATCGTGGAATGCAACCTCGCTGGCCAGGCCGCATTCGGCCAGCAACTTCAGCGTGCGATAGACGGTTGTGTAACCGATGCCTGCATCCTTCTTCTGCACTAAGCGATGCAATTCGTCGGTCGAAAGGTGGTCGCGAGTTTCGAGGAAGGAGCGCAAAATCGTGTCTCGCTGCGCGGTCTGCTTCAAACCAACCCGCTTAAGGTGCCGGTGCAAAATATCCTGAGCCGCGCGCACCATCTCGCGGGAAATTGAAGGCTGGTCATCGATGCGCTTCTGCAGCATGAAGAGTCAGAATAGCATTCGGGCATCTTGAAAATGAAATTCATTTTCAGGAGCAAGGTGTCAACCACAAAGGACACGAAGTTACACAAAGAAGAACGATGGGCTTCTTTATGGTATTTGTGCCGTGTGCCTGCCTCACCTAGAATCGATGTGCCCATGACAACAGTTACGGCGACCACGGCTGCTACCCGGCGTTCGACCGGCGTACGCATTCTTCTCTGGATACTATTGATACTTCTTTTGCTAGTCGTTTCCGCGCTCGCTTATGCGTATTCCGTCGCGCGCGCCGCGCTGCCCAAGCTGGATGGAAGCATCCCGGTGAATGGTCTGTCCGCGAGTGTGAAGGTGACGCGGGACGCCCACGGCGTCCCGGCAATCGAGGCCGCTACCCTGGCAGACTTGTTTTTTGCCCAAGGTTACATCACGGCCCAGGATCGGCTTTGGCAGATGGATATCATGCGGCGCTTCGCATCCGGAGAACTATCCGAGATTCTGGGCGAGGAGACGCTTAAGATCGACCGCGAGCAACGTGTCCTCGGGCTGCGCGCTGCGGCCAGGAAGTCGTTGCAGATGGCAAGTCCTCGCGATCACTCGTACTTTGACGCCTACGCGCGCGGAGTAAATGCCTTCATCGAAAACCACGGCAGCCGCCTTCCCATTGAGTTCCGGATTCTAAAGTATCGGCCGCAGCCCTGGCTGGCGGAGGATTCCATTGTCATCGCCAACCAGATGGTAAAGGACCTCAACTTTTACACTTTCCGGGATGCACTAGATAGAGAAAGAATTCTAGGCAAGCTGGGACCCGAGTTGACCTTCGATCTCTATGTCAACCGTTCCTGGCACGACCGCCCGCCCACGGTCATGCGGGAAAACCTCAACGATCAGCAGACTCCGGTGGACTCCGACGATGAGGATGACGAGGACGATGGACCTGATAACTCGGTGACACGACAGCGCAGCACCACGGAGGAGATCTGGGCACAGCACACTCCCGAAGCCGTGAATGGATCGAACGATTGGGTGGTCTCAGGAGCGCATTCCGTCACCGGCAAGCCGCTGCTGTCGAATGACATGCATCTTGGGCATCAGATGCCGAACCTGTGGTACGAAGCGCATCTCAAATCTGGCAACCTTGATGTCGCTGGAGTTACCCTGCCCGGCATGCCTTACGTCATCGTTGGGCACAACCAGCGGATCGCGTGGGGCTTTACGAACGTTGGACCAACGGTGGCAGATGCATTTATCGAGAACTTCAATCGGGAGGGAGCATACGAGACGCCGGGCGGCTGGCAGCAGCCCGAGCACCGCATCGAGGTCATTCATGTCAAGAGCAAGCCCGATGTAAACCTTGACGTGAAAACTACACGGCATGGCCCGATCATCACAGATATTTTGCAGGGAGAAACCCGCGCGGTAGCGCTGCGTTGGACTTTGTATGATGGCCTGCACATGCCCTTTTTTGATATTGATACGGCACAGAACTGGGAGGAATTTCGCAAAGCGTTCGCTCAACTCGATGCTCCGGGACAAAACGTGGTTTATGCCGATGTCGATGGCAACATCGGATACCAGGCCACGGGCCGCGTTCCGATTCGCGCCGCCGGCGACGGCAGTCAGCCGGTCAGCGGCGCAGACGACGCGCACGAATGGACTGGCTATATTCCTTTCGAAAAGCTGCCGCACATCTATAACCCTCCGTCGGGAATAATAGCTACGGCGAATGGGCGCATTGCGCCAGACGATTTCCCCTACTCCATTAGCTCCGCCTGGGAAGCGCCTTGGCGCACCGAGCGGATTTATCATGTGCTGCAATCCGGCCGAAAATTTGCGCCTTCCGATATGCTTGCGCTTCAGACCGATATTCACTCGGAAAATGATCTCTTCGCTGCGGAGCGTTTTGTGTACGCCATCGATCATGCATCGAAACCTTCGGCGCGCGCCAAACAGGCTGCCGATCTTATGCGCAACTGGGACGGACGAATGGCTGCTTCTTCGACGGCAGCAACAATCGCGGTGCGTTCGGCACAGGAACTGACGCGATTACTGCTCGAGCCCCGCCTGGGGTCTGCCCCGGACGATCCGAAGCAGCAGGATGGAATGCTGAGTTGGAAAACTTACCATTGGCAGATGCAAACCGTGTGGCTGCAGAATGTATTGCTGCATCAGCCCAAGCGGTGGCTTCCGGAAAAATATTCGAACTACGACGAACTGATTGCTGCAGCGGTGGAAAGTGCCGTCAGCGAGGCGTCAGCTCCCAAGAATCTGTCGAGCTGGACCTGGGGAAGCGTAAACACGGTTGAAATTGACCATCCGGTGCTAGGGAAGATTCCGTTAATTCGGCGCTGGGCTGCGCCTGGTGTGAAAGAACAGTCGGGCAGCGGTTACACCGTAAAAGCTGTGACGCATCACCACGGACCTTCCGAACGCTTCACCGCGAACCTTGCCGACCTCGACCAATCCACATTGAATACGGTCACCGGCCAGGGCGGAAATTTTCTTAGCCCTTACTATCTTGATCAATGGAATGCTTGGTACGAAGGCTTTACATTCACGCTGCCGTTCACCCCGCGAGCGGTAGAGGCGAACAAAGTGCATCGGCTGCTGCTGGAACCAGCAAAGTAACACCAGCGCCGCTAGTAGAAATCAACAGCCTTTACGTCGATAATTTGTCCGGTAATGTTGATGGTCCCGGTGGTAAGCGTAGAGTTGATCAGAAGTATATTTTTTGTCGTGTCGTAAACCCGCAGGTTCCCGCCTTCCGCTACGTACTCAACGAAACGGTCGGTAAAGCCTTGCAGCCCGGTCACATCGCCGTTGTCCGGCGGAATGACGACCGCTCCTGTCGTGGTATTGAATATCGACAAGCAGCCGCGCACTTCGCCCTGCGGCGCATTGACATTACCCACATTGCTGCAAGTGTGCGACCCGATGAAAAGCTGCCCATTGCCGCTCATATTCATGCGGTCATGATAACCATCAGTGATGATCAGGCTATTGGTCACCGTCATCGATCCGAGATCGACAAGATCGAGTCGGCCGCAGAAGATCTTGGCAGTCGTCGTTTGGCCGCAGAGATTGTTTGGCGAGGTATTGCTTGCTGAAGCCGTGGCAGTCCCAGCTACATAAAGCGTGCTCCCGTTGATGAGGCCGATGGTAGCGCCGTCAACTGCCACGGATGCGCCGGCGCTGGGCGTGGCGCCAAAGTTCAGAAGCTGCACGCTGGCGCTAGCGCTGGAACTGCCACACTGTGGGCCGCAATTCAAAATATAGGCCGCGCCGTTGCTCCCAAACACCGCATTTACTGGGCGATCAAACCCGGGAACGATCGTCGTAACCGGATTTCCCGTGTTAACCGAGAAGGGCGATACAAGGGTTATGGAATCGGAATCGCTGCTAAAAACCAAAAGCTCGGTTCCATCCGGACTTGCGACTACGGTTTGCGCATTCGGCACGTTGATCGTGGCCGCGATGCCCCCGGAGGTAAGGTTCATAACTACAACCGCTCCCGGCGCTGAGCCGTTCAGAACGGCATTAGGCACGGCTGCGTAACCGTAGCCAGTACCAGGCGCAACCATGCTCGTGCTCGGGCCGGGAAGTTGGACGCTTCCGGTGAGGGTCTCGGTTTTCGAGTTTACAACTTCCACGCTGTTCGTCGCCGAATCGAACACCAGCACAGTTGTTCTTTGCGGCGATAGCACCATCAGTCCGGGAGCCGTGCCCGCAGGGATCTGTGAAACTCGCGGCAGGATGTCCAGGCTGGCATCAATGATTACCAGCCCCGCGGCTGACGATAAGCTGGAAACTCCCTGCGATGCGAAAACGCGCGTCGTCAGCCCGCTCGGCGGCTTGGTTACATTGAGTCCTTTGTTACAGGAAACCAAAGTGCAGGCAGTGGCTAACAGCGCGGACAAAAGACTGGTTCTCTTCAAACGTCAAGCTCCTAACTGCAGGAAAACGATAGATTTATGCGTGAAATAGGGGATTATAGCAGAGCGCGAGACCGGACTTGCGGAGATCCATGCAAATACGCTCAGCAATCCTCTCCTCTTAACTGGGATGCAAGAAAGTGTACGCATCCTGTATTCTGACTAATCCATGTCAGCTGACCTTCTTACCCGCATCAAGCAGTCACCCATACTTTGCGACGGAGCGATGGGCACCCTGCTTTATTCCAAAGGCGTCTTCATCAACCGTTGCTACGACGAGTTGAATCTTTCGCAGCCGGATCTGATTCGTGCCATTCATCACGACTACCTGCAAGCCGGCGCCGAAATCATCGAAACCAACACGTTCGGAGGCAATGCTTTCCGGCTCGCCCGGCATAGCATTGCCGACAAAGTACGTGACATTAATCGTGCGGGAGCGCGGCTCGCGAAAGACGCCGCCAAGAGTTTCGATGTGTGGGTCGCGGGATCGGTTGGCCCGCTTGGGACAAGAATCGAGCCGCTCGGGAAAACGTCTTTCGAAGAAGCCCGTCAGGCCTTTCGCGAGCAGATCGCGGCCCTGGCCGAGGGTGGCGTTGATTTGCTCATGATGGAAACCTTCGGATACCTGGAAGAACTGCACCAGGCCATGCTGGCGGTCAAGGACGTGGGCGTGAAGTTGCCTTTGATCGTGCAGGTTACGATCGACGAAGACGGCAACTGCCTGGACGGCTCGACGCCAGAGAACTTTGCCCCCCGGCTTGAGGAGTGGGGCGCCGATGTGATCGGCTGCAACTGTAGTGTAGGACCGGTTGCCATGCTGGACGCCATTGAACGCGTGCGCGCCGCCACTACCCTGCCCTTGGTCGCGCAACCGAACGCAGGCATTCCGCGCGCTGTAGAAGGCCGGAACATCTACCTCTGCTCTCCCGAGTACATGGCGAGCTACGCTCGCAAGTTTGTCGCCGCCGGCGCCCGCATCGTTGGAGGATGTTGCGGAACGACCCCAGACCATATTCGCGTCATGAAATCCGCTCTCCGCGTGGGAGAAGCCAGAGGAAGGGCTGCCGTCGCACAGGCGGCTGGAGCAGCGTCTGCGCCGATAACCAGCCCAGCCCAACCCTTAGAGGAGCGATCGAGTCTCGGCGCGAAGCTGGCTCGCGGTGAATTCGTCACCATGGTGGAAGTAGTTCCTCCCAAAGGAACCGACATCAGCAAGGAACTGGAGGGTTCGCGGTTCCTGAAATCCGTCGGCGTGGATGCGGTGAATATTCCAGACAGTCCGCGGGCTTCGGCGCGCATGAGCAATCAGGCACTCTCACTGCTGGTTCAACGCGAGGCGGGAATCGATCCGATTCTGCATTACACCTGCCGTGACAGGAATGTGCTTTGCATTCAGAGTGATCTTCTCGGAGCCGCTGCGGTTGGTATCAGGAACCTGATCTGCATCACTGGCGATCCTCCGAAAATGGGGAATTATCCGGATGCGACAGCTGTATTCGATGTGGACGCGATCGGCTTGGTCAATATTGTTCACAACTTGAACCGGGGCGTAGACATCGGGGGCAATCCGATTGGCGCCGGGACCGGCTTTGTGATTGGGGTGGGCGCGAATCCTGGACTCACCGACCTTGACGAGGAAATCCGGCGCTTTGAGTACAAGGTTGCTGCGGGAGCGGAATATGCCGTAACCCAGCCCGTTTTCGACATTCGTCTGCTGGAAAACTTTCTGCGAAGAATAGAGCATTGCCGCATTCCCGTAGTCGCGGGGATCTGGCCGTTGGTCAGCGTGCGGAATGCCGAGTTCATGAAGAACGAACTGAGAGTCTCCGTCCCGGATTTAATCCTGGAACGCATGGCACGGGCTCAATCTCCAGAACTGGCCCGAGCCGAGGGCGTAGCCATTGCCAGGGAAATGCTGATTGCGGTTCGGCCGCTGGTACAGGGCGCTCAAATCAGCGCACCGCAAGGGCGGTATAGCTCAGCGGTGGATGTTCTTGAGGCGCTCGGCGGCAAGGCTTCGGCCACCGCGTAGCATTCCCTTTGTGGAAAATAGAATGGGCTTCCCCACTTTTTGACGAAAAAACACTGGACATTCGACAGAAATGAATCAGTACAATAGAGAAGGAGCAAAACCCCGTTGCCTAAATTCGAAGAGTGCCTTCAGCGCCTGGAAAAAATTGTTCAGGAACTAGAAAAGGGAGAGGTACCGCTGGAAAAGAGCCTCACTCTCTTTGAAGAAGGCATGAACCTTTCTTCGGCTTGCCGCAAGGAATTGGAGCAAGCCGAAGGCAAGGTAGAAATCTTGCTGAAGAAGAACGGGAAGCTCCAGGCCGAACCGTTTGAGCCCTTGACGGAAAAAGCGTCTCCCGACAGGTAGGCGGCTAACGCCGCGGAGCTCCTTTATTTGTAATGTCTGTGGAGTAGCGGTTCCAAACCCTTCCCCGCAGCCCTAGTCCGAAGTTCATGACGGTACCACGTCAGGAGGATCTATGGGCTTGAGTGTAGTAGTTTTTGAAAGCGATTCCAACGTCGCGATATCCCTGGCCGGTCGCCTTTCTTCTCATTTTCATTCCATACATATGACGCACTCTGGAGCGGAACTTCGTGAGCGCGTCGCCAGGACTCGGCCGGAGGTGGTGATTCTTGATATCGAACATTCCCGGCTGACCGATGTACGGAACCTGCGCGATGATTTTCCGTCGCTGCCGATTGTGTGCACGCATCGCGTGCCCGATGAGGAACTATGGATTGCGGCAATGGAGGCCGGCGCCAGCGACGTCTGCCGTGCTGATGATATACAAAACGTATTGACTTCAGCGCTGAGGAACGTGGCGATCGCAAAGAGTGCAGTGGCGTGAAGTCTCACGGCGCACCTTCCAGAGGCGTTCAGGCAAACTTGGCGCTGACTCGGAGTCAAGCTCCGGGGCATACCTCTGTCTTGATATACTCACTGCTCAAATGCTGCAAGAATCCCTCGAGCAAGGCCGGGCGCTGACTGAAGCGGCACTGGACCGCCTGATTCCGCTGGAAACCGAGCATCCGGAGTCCATCCACAAAGCGATGCGGCATAGCGTATTTGCCGGCGGCAAGCGTTTGCGGCCTGTGCTTTGCATGGAGGCCGGACGCATGATTGCCGGATCGTTGCCGAAGAAGATCGAGGAACTGGGCGCGGCGCTCGAGATGCTGCACACCTATTCGTTGATCCACGACGATCTTCCTGCCCTCGACAACGACGATCTGCGGCGCGGTCGCCCCACATGCCATAAAGTTTTCGGAGAAGCTCTCGCGATTTTGGCGGGAGACGCGCTTCAGACCCAAGCCTACGAAGTCATGGCGCGGCTAGAATGCCCGCCAGAAGCGCGAGTACGAATCATCGAAGAGATCGCACGCGGCACCGGTACGCGGGACGGCATGATCGGCGGACAGGTGGTGGATCTGGAAGCCGAGCATACTCAGCCCACGGCAGAAATGCTGGAATATATTCATCGCGCTAAAACCGCCGCGCTAATCACCGCGAGCTTGGTCAGTGGCGCCCTGTATGCCGGAGCGAAAGACAGCGAAGTAAAGAAACTGCGTGCCATCGGTCAATCCATAGGTCTGGCCTTTCAGATTGTGGACGATGTGCTCGACGTGACCCAAACCTCCGAACAACTTGGAAAGACCGCCGGTAAGGACACTGCAGCCCAAAAAGCAACTTATCCCGCGCTATTTGGAGTCGACGAGTCCCTCCGCAAGGCGGATTCCCTGGTAAGCGCCGCATTCGAAGAGTTAAGCAGCTTCGGCGAACGTGCCGAACCCCTCAAAGAGCTAGCCCGCTACCTGGTCGAACGCAAAAAGTAACCGCCTGTTTGCACTTCCTTCGTGAACCTTCGCGCCCTTTGTGGTTAAATGATTTTTCAAGGCGATGGAGTTCGCCACAACCGCCTGCGCCGCACTTCAGGCTGATAACTCCTACAAAATTCAAGTCCGATTTGTAGGAGAAGATTCGTGCTGAAAAACTTCCTTGCCATCTCCATCGCCGCCATTGTCGGTGCCAACCTGCGTTACTTGTTGAGCCGCATCGCTGCCCGGGAACTTGGTCCAGTGTTTCCATATGGCACTCTTTTCATCAACATTGCCGGTAGCTTCATCGTCGGCCTTTTTATTGTCTGGACGACTGAACGCGTGCTGATCGATCCGCATTGGCGGTTACTGGTGGTGATCGGCTTCTGCGGCTCTTTCACCACTTTCTCCAGCTACGCATTCGAAACCATGGCTTATTTCGAGCAAGGGCAGTGGGCTCTGATGCTCATCAACATTCTCGCAAATAACCTGTTATGCCTGGCCGCGGCATTGGCGGGCATGGCGTTGGCGCGGGTGCTGTAGAATGGCGAACGCAATGGCTGTGCAAGTCACAATCTATTTGAATGAAGCCGACCAATGGCGCCGCAGGCCTCTGCACATGGAGATTCTGAATTACCTGCGACAGGAAAATGTCTATGCCGCAACCGCTTTCCATGCCGTAGCCGGATTTCTCGGACGGCATCGCGTGAAAACAGCGCACATGGTAGAGGCCGGGGGCAAACTACCGGTCGTTATCACATTTGTGGACACGGACGAACACGTTAACCGCGTGCTTCCCATGCTGAAGGAAATGGCGGCGCACAGGTTAATAGTCCGCGAGAACGTAGTGCTGGAACAAGGCAATCTTGACTGACATGTCCTCTATGCCCCTCGACATTCTAGCGATAGCCGCCCACCGCGACGATGTTGAGCAAACGTGCGGCGGCACGCTTCTGAAGATGTCTCAGCGCGGCCAGCGCACCGGCATTCTCGATCTGACGCAAGGCGAGATGGGCACGCGCGGCAGCTCTGGCGATCGCGCACGCGAAGCCGCTGACGCGGCAACAATTCTCGGCGCAAGCTGGCGGCGCGCCCTGGATATCCCCGATGGCCGCGTCGAAAATACGTGGGAGAACCGGCTCAAAGTGGCCAGTGTTATCCGCGAAACCCGCCCGCGTGTCGTGATTCTGCCCTATTGGCTGGGACGGCATCCAGATCACTACACCACTTCGGTGTTAGGATACGAGGCGTGTTTTTTGGCGGGATTGGCGAAACTGGACCCGCAAGAAGCACTCAATCAAAAATCAGCGCTGAAACCGAAGGCTTTGGAGGATCACGGCCCTACGAAACTCGCGCCGCATCGTCCATTCAAAATCGTCTACGCTACGCTTTACTATGACGTGCGGCCCACGTTCGTGGTGGATATCAGCCACCAGTTCGAGCAGAAGCTTGCTTCCATCCTGGCGTACAAAACGCAGTTCAGTGATCAGGAAGCAGGCAAAGACCTCTTCCCTGCCCATGACGAAATTCGCGCGCGTGTCGACTCGATGGCGCGATATTACGGCATGCTCGGCGGCGTGACGCACGCCGAACCCTTTCTGCAGAAAGAAGTCGGGTTGGTGGAGGATCTGCTGGCGATTCCGGTGAAGTCGATCTGACTCACTATTGTCGATTATCATTGTCCCCGACGATTGTCGATTGTCGCTGACGATTGTCATCCCGACCGAAGCGAGGGACCCTGGTGTTCGCATGCAGCGGCAATGCTGCATGTAAGAACCAAGGTCCCTCGCTTCGCTCGGGATGACAGCAGAGTGCGGCTGCTACTTCTTCAGCGCGACTGCCAATCCATCGCGAATCGGCAGGATCGTAGTAAAAAATTCCTCAGACTTATAAAGCTCGCGATTGAATTCCAGAATTGCCTTGGTCGATGCTTCTTTGGGATTCTTCTGCGTGACCTTCCCGCTCCACAAAACATTGTCAGTGATGAATAATCCACCTTTACGCAGTCGTGGCGAAACCAGGCGTAGCACTCGCGGATAGTCCTCTTTATCCACGTCGTTGAAAATGATGTCGTACTGCTGTTTCTGTTCCGAGAGCACCTCAAGCGCGTCACCGGTGTGCAAAGTGATTCGATCAGCGACCCCGGCCCGCTCGAAGTAACGGCGAGCGCGCTCGGTATTTTTGGCGTCGCCATCGGTATAGATGACGCGGCCTTTTTCCCCGACGGCCCTCGCCCACCAGATCGTCGAATAGCCTATCGCCGAGCCCAACTCGAAGACCGTTTTAGCGTTGATCATTAAGGCCAGTTGATGCAGCACTCGCGCCACCGCCGGACCAACGATAGGAATACTGTGTTTGCTGGCATAGTCCTCCATCTCCGCCAGCACCGCATCGCGGGGAGGCAGCATCGAGTACAAATAATCGTCAACCGGACCGGCCGTCGTGAAGTCGTAATGTCGCCAGTTAGGCTTGCTTTCTTTCTTTGGCTTGCCCTTCGGATTGTTTTGAGTCACGTGTTCCCTTTCGAATTGCAGCAGGCGCATCAAGTCCCGCGCTTGCAAGTTGCCCAGCCGTAACACCGGGGGTCATGGTGACGACTTCAACACCCGGCACCAGCTTCTGAAAGTCGCTCGGCGTTCCCGTCAGCATGGGGAACGTGCCAAAATGCATCGGAATCACCGTTTTGGGCTTGAGCAATTTGCAGGCGTAAGCGGCCTCGCGCGGTCCCATCGTAAAGTGATCGCCGATCGGCAGCATGACAATTTCAGGAGCGTACAAATCGCGAATGATCGCCATGTCGCCGAAGACGTTCGTATCGCCGGCGTGGTAGATTTTGACTCCATTTTCGAATTCAACGACATAGCCGCAAGCCTCGCCGCCGTAAATAAGCTGATCGCCGTCCTGGATGCCACAAGAATGATCGGCGTGCACCATAGTGACCTTAATATCGCCAACCTTCTGCGTGCCGCCCTTGTTCATCATCAAGGTTTGTTTAGCGCCCTTTTTCTCCAGCCACCCGCACAGTTCAGGCATGCCAACCACTTGCGGATTATGCTCCTTGATGACTTCGACCGCGTCCCCGATGTGGTCTCCGTGGCCATGCGTACACAACAGAACGTCGACGTGCTTCAGCTTTTTCTCGAATGGTGGGCACGCGGGATTGTTCATGATCCACGGGTCGATGATGATGGTGCGGCCGTCGGGCGTGTCAATTCGAAATGTCGCATGTCCCAGCCATGTAAGTTGAACGCCTTTAAGATTCATTGCTGTATTCCTCCGACTGCGACCTCTGTCGCTCGATTTTCCAGTGAAATAATGGCAGCATGCGCCGTCCAATGAAGTTTAGTTTAATATGAAACGCCATGGCAGAACTTAAGGTGCTGATTTCGCGGGAAGACATTGCGAAACGAATCGTGGAACTGGGCGCGGACATCACACGCGACTTTGCAGGCCAGCCTGTAATTCTGGTGGGTGTGCTCAAGGGGTCCGCGATTTTCCTGGCCGATCTGGCGCGGCAAATCAAGCTGGACGCGACCTTCGACTTCATTGGCGTCTCTAGTTACGGCAACCGTCCCAGCCCTTCTCAGGAATTGAAGAGCGGGTGGGATTCCACAGGCGAAGTAAGACTGACAAAAGACGTTGACCAATCCATGAAGGATAAAAACGTCATTGTGGTGGAAGACATTTTAGATACCGGGCTGACGCTCACCGTCCTGAAAAAGCTGCTGCTCGCGCATCAACCTCGATCGTTGAAGATCGCGGCCCTGCTAGACAAGCCTTCGCGCCGCAAGCTGCCGCTGCAAGGCGATTATGTCGGCTTTACCATTCCCGATGAATTCGTCGTTGGCTACGGACTGGATTATGCCGAGCGCTACCGCAATCTGGCCGACATCTGCGTCGTACCGCGCGAGTGATCGGCAGCCTCAAAATCGCGACACTCGTTACTGGATACTAGGTACTCGCAAGCGGCTGCTATCATGGAAAAAATGGGCTCTGTTCTAAGCAATCAGGAAAAGCACGTGCAAGTCGATCCGCTGTTGCTCGAGGTCTCCGACGTGATGGCGACCTCGCTCGATTTGGATACGACCCTCCGCCGTGTCGCCGAGGTCGTCCGCAAGGTCATTGACTATGAGATTTTTGCGATCCTTCTTTTAAACGAAAAGACGCAAGAATTGCGCTTTCGCTTTCAAGTGGGATATCCGCCGGAATTTGCGGAGAGATCTCGCATAAAAGTCGGCGAGGGGGTGACTGGACTGGCGGTGCAATTGCGCCAGGCCATTCTCATCGGTGATGTAGCTCAGGACCCAAGGTACATCGCCGCCGTTCCCAACGTATGCTCGGAACTCGCCGTGCCGCTAACCACTAAGAACCGGGTGATCGGCGTGATTGACCTGGAGGCACGGCACCAAGATTATTTCACCGAAGAGCACAAGCGATTGTTGACGCTGATTGCATCGCGCATGGCGGCGGGAATCGAGAACGCGCAGCTCTATACACGAACCACGAAGCAGGCAAAAATTCTGCTTTTGTTGAATGAGATTGCGCGCGAGTTGACGTCGATCTTGAATCTGGATGAACTCCTGGGCCGCATTGCGGAGCTTCTCCAGCGGTTGATTGATTTCCAGATCTTCAGCATTCTTCTGCTGGACGCTTCTGGGGAGAAGCTGCAGCATCGGTTCTCCCTGCGGTTCAACGAGAATGTTCAGGTCAAGCAGGAGATTCCTCTGGGTCGCGGCTTAGTCGGGCAAGCGGCCCAGACAATGCAGGCGATACTGGTACCCGATGTGAGCAAAGATCCGCGCTATGTCGAGGCGAATCCGGAAACACGATCCGAACTGGCGGTGCCACTCATCTACAAGGACAAAGTAATCGGAGTTCTTGATCTCGAGCATACACGGCGCGGTTTCTTTACCGACGAGCACCGGCGCACCGTAACGACTCTGGCCGCGCAGGTTGCGATCGCCATCGAGAACGCGCGCCTGTATGAGCAAATTGCGCAACAGGAGCGAAGATTGGAGCGGGATCTGGCGCTCGCCCGGGAACTGCAGATGAGGCTACTTCCGCAGACCTTGCCCCAACTTGGGCATTTGGAACTGGCGGCGAAATTTACTCCGGCGCGAGCCATCGGTGGAGATCTCTACGATTTCATTCCCTATTCCCTTTCGCGACTCGGCATTGTGATCGGTGATGTCAGCGGCAAAGGAGCGCCTGCGGCCATCTATGCCGCGCTGGTGAGCGGCATTCTACGGTCCCATGCGCCCATTGAGCCGGGACCAGCCGAGATGCTCTCGGCAGTAAATCTGTCGCTTGCCGAGCGTCGTATCGAAGCACAATTTGTTTCGCTCATCTATGCGGTCTGGGACGATGAACACCGCACGCTCCTGGTGGCGAACTCGGGCTTGCCGCGGCCTGTTCTGGTTCATGAGGGAAAAAACAGCATAATTGAGGCGACAGGCTTACCTCTGGGCCTTTTCGACGATGCGAGCTATGACGAGTTTCGATTCAAAATGAAGCCCGGAGATATGTTTGTCTTTTTTAGTGACGGCATTTTGGACGCCCGAAACCGTCAAGGAGAACTATTTGGCCGGGGGCGCGTGGAGAAGATCATTGCGGAGTGCGCGGATCAATCGGCCGATTCCGTCGTGGCCTCTCTTTTCCAGGCAGTGGCTGAGCATTCTGCGGGGGTCGAGACCTTCGACGACCAGACCGTGTTGGCGATTAAAGTAAAAGACGGCGGCCCGCCAGCTGCTTCCAGGCGAAGATGACTCAGCGTATCCTGCCCACGGTAGTCGAACGGCCGCCGGCATTTATTTTTCGCGAGCAGCGAAAGAGTCTCTTTCGCCGGGGTGGAGACTTCGCCCTCCACTGTGAAGAAATCCCTCTCTCCAAATTGGCCAAGCGCTTCGGAACGCCACTCTACGTTTATTCGGCAACCGCAGTTCGCGAAAGGCTTGCGACGTTTCAAGACGCGTTTCGTCACGTGTCCCACACTATCTGTTATTCGGTCAAAGCAAATTCCAACATCAATATTCTTCGTTTGCTGGCTCGCGAAGGATGCGGCTTTGATGTAGTTTCCGGCGGAGAACTCGAGCGGATGCTGGTCGCAGACCGGCGCGCCGCGAAGAAGACCGTTTTCTCTGGTGTGGGAAAATCTCGCGACGAGATGACCGCCGCATTGAAGGCCGGGATTTTGCTGTTCAATGTGGAGAGCGAATCCGAACTCTGGACGCTGGCCGAATGCGCGACACGGTTGCGCAGGACGGCGCGCGTGGCTCTGCGCGTTAATCCGGACGTCGCCGCCGATACTCATCCCTACATTTCTACAGGGTTGCGGAAGCACAAGTTCGGAGTGCCCATCCGCGATGCGCGCGAGCTTTACGCGAAGGCTTCCGGGGCAAGATATCTAAGAGTCGCAGGCGTGAGTGTCCACATCGGCTCCCAGATCACGGATGTTGCGCCTTTTGCCGAAGCAGTAGCGCGAGTGGCAGACCTGGTTCGCGAGTTGCGCTCAGACGGACATAAAATCGGTTACGTTGACATCGGCGGCGGGTTGGGGATTTCCTACCAGGATCAATCGTCGGACTTTGATGCCCTTGTCGCGCGCTACGCCCATGCCGTGTGCAATCCTTTACGCGGCCTCGATGTGCATTTACTGCTCGAACCGGGACGAGCGATTATAGGGCCTGCCGGTGCTTTGCTTACCTCTGTTGTCTATACGAAACAGAATGACGGTAAGCGATTTCTGGTGGTCGACGCAGCTATGAACGATCTGATCCGCCCGTCACTTTATGGCGCCTATCATGAGGTCGTCCCCGTAGCAGGACCTGCGGACTCAGGTGTGAAGATGGAGACCGTCGACGTGGTGGGTCCGATATGCGAATCTGGCGACTTTTTTGCTCGCGATCGCGCCTTGCCCCGCCTCGAGGAAAATAGTTTACTGGCGATTCTCGATGCAGGCGCTTACGGAATGGCGCTGGCTTCCAACTACAACACGCGTCCGCGGCCCGCCGAGGTGCTGGTGAGTAAGAAATCCGTCAAGCTAATACGGCGTCGCGAAGAATTGCGGGAACTGTATTCGGCAGAGTTGTAGTCCCCCAGTTCGACTTCACAGCGTCGGCTATCTTTCTCCCCACTTCAGCTTGGTGCGAAGCACATGGAAGAAATCAGTAGTGGTCCGAAACAGGCAGACTTTGTGCTCAGACAGCCGGCAACGGACTCGGTCCCCGTCCCGCAGATCGAGACCGGGCTGGCCATCAAGGCTCAGGTAGGCAACTTCCTCATCGCTGCGCAGAAGAATTTCGATGACGACTGAATCCGGCACAACCAAGGGACGGTGAGTAAGCGAATGCGGCGCCACCGGAGTCACCACAAAAGCCTTCACCGCCGGCATGACCACGGGCC
Organism: Acidobacteriota bacterium; assembly: GCA_013289765.1. Classification (GTDB taxonomy): domain Bacteria; phylum Acidobacteriota; class Terriglobia; order Terriglobales; family Acidobacteriaceae; genus Sulfotelmatobacter. The sequence continues at coordinate 162,168 of JABCZI010000005.1, read as the reverse complement.
CGCCTGCGGAGAGGGAATAGGCAGTTGAACCAGTCGGGGTGGCTACAATCATTCCATCCGCGCGGTAGCTTGAGACAAACGCTTTGTCAACGAACAAGTCATAATTATTAAGCCGAGCCAGCGCGGTCTTGTTCACTACGACGTCGTTGAATGCCAGGTAGCTGCCAAGGACTTTTTCGTCGCGCAACAATTCACACTGCATCAGAGAGCGCTGGTCCACGGGCGTCCGGCCCTGTGCGATCTCCTCGAGCATGGGGAACAGGGACGGAAGCGGAACGTCGGTAAGAAATCCGAGCGATCCCAGGTTTACTCCAAGCAGCGGCGCATCGGTAGCCGCGGTGGCTCGTACGGCTGACAACAGCGTCCCGTCGCCGCCCAGCACCACTACCAGATCCAAAGGCCGCGAAGACATTTCTGAGCGCAACACTTCCTGTTGGCCATCGGAATATTTTGCGGTCACCGGATCCAGGATTACGTCGTAGCCGTGGTCATGCAACCACCCCAGCAAAGCAGGCAAGGTACGTGCCACCTCCGGGCGTTCCGGACGAGAAATGATGGCCGCGATTTTTGACCGGGAAGATAATGGCGAGCTTGACATGTGAAATAGCGAAAGAAAGATTGTACACAACGCAAAAGCGCTAAGTACGAGGAGGACCACAAACCCGCGCAGGATTAGAAGTCCGCTCGGAGTAGAAATTCGCGGTTTCCTTCCGCACCGAGGATGGGCGATTCGATGACATCAGTGCGAATGCAGTTCAGAGTTAGCATTGCGCTCTTTACTTTTTCGACAGCTGCCAGCTGAGCAGTTTCGTCGCGCACAATCCCGCCCTTCCCCACAAATTCTCTCCCCGCCTCGAATTGAGGTTTAACCAAAACGATCACCTGCCGTCCGCTGCGTTCCTCCATCGAAGATGGGAAAGCGGCTTTGACCACTGAGGGGATAACCAGCGTTGCCGAGATAAATGCTACATCTACGACAATGAGGTCGATGCTTTGGCCGATAACTTGGTCGGTTACGTAACGGGCGTTAGTTTTTTCCAGAAGACGAACGCGAGGATCCTGCCGCAGTTTGAAATCCATCTGGCCATAACCAGTATCAATCGCAATCACCCGAGTAGCACCGTGCTGCAGGAGGCAGTCAGTAAACCCACCTGTGGAAGCCCCGACATCGAGACAAACCTTGCCTTCAACATTGATGTGCCAGTGTTCAAGCGCCCGTTCAAGTTTGAGTCCGCCGCGGCTGACATATTTCAGGTCTTCGCCAAGCAGGCGGACGGCCGCATCCACAGGCGCCTGCGCGCCGGCTTTCTCCAGTTTCTGATCGTTGACCAAAACTTTTCCGGCAAGAATAAGCGCTTGGGCGCGCTCTCGCGAGGCGGCCAGTCCACGCTCGACCAACAGTTTGTCGAGCCTGATTTTCAGAGTCATCTCGCGATCACAGCCGTAGGGAGGCAATCCGCTCTGCTTCGCAGATGCTCCACGAAAGTGCCAGCCCTCGCTCCGGTGCAAAATGCTGAACTCATTTCCGCTGAGTCATTTACAAAGATAGTTTGGCGTTTTTCCACAGAATTTTCCACGATTGTGTTGAAAACTTTTTATTTCTGACTTCACCGGCAAGAAGAAAAGCCGTCCCGGTGAGGACGGCTCGAAATAAATTCTCCACGACTCGACTAGCCCGCTACTTCTTCCAAGAGCTTCTGGTCAATATCGAAGTTGGAGTGCACGTTCTGCACATCATCCTGATCTTCCAGAGCCTCCATAAGCCGGATCATGGTGTTAGCCGCCTGACCTTCAAGCTTGATGTAGTTTTGTGGGATCATGGCAACGCTGGAGGATGCCGGCTCGATTCCAGCTTTCTTCACGGCCTCAAGCACCGTTTCAAAAGCTGAAGGCGCGGTAAGTATCTCCCAATTCTCGCCATCGTCGTTCAGATCCTCGCCACCCGCTTCGAGGACGATGTTCATCAAGTCGTCTTCCTTTGCTGCGCTTTTTGGAATAACGATGTCGCCCTTCTTGTGGAACATCCAAGAGACTGCGCCGGCTTCGGCCATGTTCCCGCCGTTCTTGCCGAAACAGTGGCGAATTTCGCTAACGGTTCGGTTGCGATTGTCGGTGTTGATATCGAGCAGAACCGCAACGCCACCCGGTCCATAGCCTTCGAGAGAGAACTCTTCGTAGGTTGCACCGGGCAGTTCTCCCGTGCCACGCTGAATGGCCCGCTTGATGTTGTCGGCGGGCATATTCTCCGCTTTGGCAGCGACAATGGCGCCGCGCAGGCGTGGATTAGAGTCAGGATCACCGCCCCCGTTTTTTGCGGCAATGCTAATTTCCTTGATGAGTCGGGTAAAAATCTTGCCGCGCTTAGCGTCAAGCGCGCCCTTCTTGTGCTTAATTGTGGCCCATTTTGAATGGCCAGACATGGCTAGACCTCGGTTTGATAATTTCGTTTAATCGCGGGATTCGCCCGTAGAAAGATCACAGGCTGCCTCGAAAATACCTAGGCGAAGAAGGATTATACCACGATCCGATTCGGCCCGGCCCGACCGCTACAGGCACAGCAGATTTGCCAACTTCCGCCAACCCGACCTGCGCCCGGCACATTTGGGTTATTGACTCTAATGGACATGCACCCTAACATGCCAGCGAGGTTGCACCCCTGCAGATGACTGGTCCACTCATAAGTCATTACCGCGTGCTAGAAAAGATCGGCTCCGGAGCAATGGGAGATGTGTTTCGGGCGCGCGATGAGAGGTTGGGGCGCGATGTCGCTCTGAAGCTAATACGGCCCGCATCCAGCGACAACCCGGATCACCTCCGCCGGTTCGAGCTCGAAGCTCGTGCCGCAGCTGCGCTGAATCATCCCAACATTGTCGCCATCTATGACGTCGGCTTCAATGAAGGTTCTCCGTACATCGTTTGTGAGTTATTAGAGGGCAAAACCCTGCGCAAGCGGTTGGCCGAAGGAGCCCTTACTCTACGCCTAGCCGCTGACTATTCTTTGCAAATCGTTCAAGGACTCATCGCAGCGCACGATAGACGCATCATCCACCGCGATCTGAAGCCGGAAAACTTATTCGTTACTACCGAGGGCCGGATCAAGATACTGGATTTCGGAGTGGCAAAACTGCAGTCGGCGCCGGAAGGATCCGATCGTCCCGTAGAAGATCTAACCACGGTCACCAAGAGCGGCACCGTAATCGGCACCGTCGCTTACATGTCGCCGGAGCAATTGCGCGGCAAAGCGGTAGACCATCGTAGCGACATCTTCAGCGTAGGCGCGATCCTCTATGAAATGCTGACCGGCCGCCGAGCTTTTCGCGGTGAGACCGAGGTTGACACAATTACGGCGGTCCTTCGAGAAGATCCACCTGCGATCAATCTGGAGGAGGCCGGTATTCCCGTAGCTTTCCAGCAAGTGATTCACCATTGCCTGGAGAAAGATCCAGAGAATCGATTTCAGTCGGCTCGCGATCTCGCTTTTGCGCTGGATACCCTTGCCAACGCACCGAGTGGACGTGCCAGCCGCGGTCGCTCATTTCGCAAGCCAGTGAAGGTTGTCCCCTGGGCAATCGCCGGAGTGCTCCTAGCTGCGACCTTGTTGCTTCTGGCGAGCCGGTGGCGCGAGAAGACGAGCTCTCTCTCCTATCACCGCCTGACCTTTGAAGCTGGAACGGTTTACTCGGCGCGCTTTGGTCCAGATTTTCAGGCGATTGTTTACGGGGCGGCATGGAACGGCAAACCGCTGCAGCTGTTCTCCACTGTGGGCGATTCCCTTCTGACCCAGCCGCTGAATGTAACGGATGCGAACCTGCTCGCGATTTCGCGCACGGGTGAACTGGCGATAACACTACACGGAACTCACTTAGCACATCTGGAAACCTCCGGCATGCTCGCCCGAACTCCGCTGGCGGGCGGCTCGCCGCGGGAAATCCTTGAAGATGTGTCCTGGGCGGATTGGGATGCGAAGGGCGAACTCGCCGTCGTCCACCATACTCTTGGGCGCGATCGCATCGAATATCCCATCGGCCACGTTCTTTACCAGAGCAACGGATGGATCAGCCACGTGCGTTTTTCTCCTCATTCCGACAAGATCGCTTTCATGGACCATCCTGCTCTTTGGGATGACCGCGGCTGGGTTGCGTCGATCGACCTGAGCGGCCATATGACCGTGCTTACGCCAGAGTGGGTTTCTGAGGCCGGGCTGGCCTGGAGCCCCAATGGAAAAGAAGTCTGGTTCACCGGAGTCGAAAAGGGTACGAACCGTGATCTGCTCGCAGCGGATTTGTCCGGACGACTTCGAAGAATTCTGGATTTACCTGAAGGCATGACCCTGGAGGATGTAGCTCCGGATGGTCGAGTGTTGGTGAGCTTGGATGCCGAGCGGCTGGCGCTGGCCACTGCTACGCGAGATGGCAAACCCGTGGATCTCTCGTGGCACGACTGGAGTATTGCCAAGGATATTTCGCCAGATGGCCAGTCGGTCTTGTTCGAAGATTCCAGTTCGGCCGCCGGAGCCCACTATGCACTCGCGATTCGCAAAATCGACGGAACTCTGCCTGTGGAATTAGGTGAAGGGAGCGGGGGCGGACTTTCTCCAGACGGTAAATGGGCCATTTCAATTCTTCCCGGTAGCCCAGGAGAGGTGAAGCTCATCCCCATCGGGCCTGGCCAATCCCGCAGGATTGCTACATCAGGCCTGGAGCAGATTCATAACGGATCCGCTCATTTTCTGGCGGATGGAAAGCGCATTACTCTAATCGCCAACGAACCCGGACGCGCAGCGCGCTGTTATCTGGTGGATCTGGAGGGAGGAAAACCGGTACCTATCACTCCGGAAGGGATTACCGGAGGATTGGTTTCGCCCGATGGGCAATATATTATTCGAGCCAACGACGCCGGATTAGTCGCTGTATATCCTATCGCCGGAGGGGCAGCGCGTCCCATTCCCAACCTGGAAGCAGGTTTTAGTCCAATTCGGTGGACGGAAGATAGTGCGGCGGTTTACGGATATCGTCCGGGGCAGGCTCCGACCGGGTTATACAAGGTCAACCTGGTCACAGGAAAGAAGACGGTCGTCCAGGAATTGCAACCCGAAAGCAATGTAGGGGTAGTTTCGATTGCTCCGGTGGTTGTGAACCGTGACGGTTCGCGCTGGGCATACAGCTATTATCAGGTTTTCTCCGTGCTTTATTTGATTTCCGGTTTGCGGTAAAACGCACGGAAAACAATTTAGACCTGTCTAATCGAGCCCGCCCGAAAAATCCGCGGGCACGTAATGAAAGAAAATGGACGTCGACATATGTCCCTCGGCCAGAACATCGCGGTAATGAGGCAGTCTTGTTCCCCGGTAGACCAGGCCGTCGCCCAACGCCTGATAGACCTCTACGGTTCCCGCAACCGTATCGAGAAGTATTGGCCACGAGGTGGCCATCTTGGGTTCGGGCGAAAAATCCAGGCATAACGTCACGCTGAATTCGCATTGCTGCCGATCAATATGCTTCTTCAGTTCGGCGCCGCTTAGGTAAGAGGCCGAATAAACATAAGAAGGCTTGATTGCTTCTCCTACGATGGCTGCTAGCGGCTTCGCGATCTGATGGTGGAAGAACCGCGCCACCTTCTCGTTATGCACGCCATATCGCAGCGGACATTGCTCGTCCCCAAGCGGAATGGATTTTCGCCGCACTGCATGCCGGTAATAACGCCGCAGCGCCGCCAGATTGAAGGGATGAATCAAGTTGGCGATCGCGACGTATCCCTTTTCACGAAACTCCCTGGCACTTTCCCTGACGATGTCATCCCATTCTGAGGTACGGCGCCCGGCCTCATCTTCGCGCGTCAAAATACCAGCGGTTGCCAGCAGGAGACGCAAATTACTCGAAAGTGAATCGGGCGCCGGTTCCCCCGGGGGAAAAAGCGAAACGATGGCTTCCAATCGCGGACTTAGCCAAAAGGGAGATAGAGACAGGGTTGCTGGATCCTTGACCCAGGCCACGGTTCCCTGCAAATTGAAATTCTCCAGCAAATCCCGGTGCAATTCCAGTTCCTCCGGAACTCGGCCGTCCGACAAAAGCACACAGAGTGGGTCAAGGAATAATGGATGATTAGGGGGGTTCCGGCCCAACTGCGCAACGTCGAATTCGCGCTGCGGGATCAGGTGCAGTGGCAATTCATCGAGCAGACAATGGAACTGACCTGGGGGCAAAGTCGCAGTCCGTGTCTGCCGCGACCCTCGCCCCATCAGGCCTGCTATCCATTCAAGCCATGCCGTGTCTTTTACTTGTGAAGCCATCCGTTTAAAGTGAAGCGGCTGTCAGCGAAAGCCCTCGAAGGGCATGCCACGCGGGTTATCTCGTGCGAAACGGAGCACGGGAAAAATACAATCTGGTTTTGCTGCGGCACGATAGTTTGATAGCCGCGGCCGTGGTCGCCGGACGAGTCAAAGAGGCGCAACTCGCCGCCTTCGAATGGGCGCGGCTCTCTGTGGAAGAAGTAAACGAAGGTGACGCGGCGGGACGCGATTGCTTCTTGTGCATCGTCGCTATGTGTCGCGAAAAAGTCTCCATCATTACTGGCCGTGATCTGTGCCTCTACGTCGGTGATGGGAAACTCCTCGATCCCCAACTGAGACAGCACCCTCGGGAGCACGCAGCGAATTCGTTCGAGAATAACTTCCTGATGTTTTCCCAAGTCCATGAGCACTCGCGAACGGCGATGCGAAAAATCGACGACGCCAGGCTCTCCGCTAGGCGAAATCACTTCACTGTTCTGGAAGTCTTCCTCGTGCCGCAGTGTATAGGCAATAAGCTCATCGAGTTCGTGAGGAGCCAGAAACTCATCCAGGACGACGCTTGCTGTGTGCATAGTCGCAGGCGTATCCAGACCCACGCTGCTTCTCGAATCGAGTCGACCTTGCTGTGCTCCCGACTGCACCGGTACCGATTCCGGTCTCAGACCTTGAGGGCCGCTCGGCGGCTGTGGAACACCTTGCGGCCCGCCGGGAGGTTGAGGAACACCAGGATGATGTGGATGATGGTGGGGAGCACCTTTGCCCGGCGGCTGTGGAACACCTTTTGGCCCGGGTCCGCTCGGGGGTTGGGGAACTTTGCTCGGGGGCTGAGGAACCCCAAACTGCACTGTGGTGGCAGGAGAAATTTCTCCTCCAACTGAGATTCCCCCGCCTGCCAAAATCTGCTCGACAATGCTGCCACCCAAAAGTGTAAATGCCCGCTGAGCTACGGTTTCACCGACTGACCGGGCTATCGCCGCTGCTACAGCGGATTGAGTCTCCGGATTGCTGTTAGAGACTGTTCTGGAGGTCTGCAAAATGTTCGTGAGCAATTCCCGTTCTCGGGGGCTGAGGATTCGCTCATCGTGCATTAACGTTTCAGAAAAAGCCTCGAAAATCTGCTTCGCGGTCATCGGACACACTTCTCCCTTTATTTTGCGTAATCGTTTCAATTCCATTTGGGCGAAAGGGGAAGCAACTTTCGCCGAGAAACCTACCATCAACGCGCGAATTTTTCAAACAGAATTTTACTCGGTACGGAAACGTACAGTAGGGGAAGGAAGGAGATTATTTGCTGCTCATTGCGCCGGTCATTGCCCCGATCATGGAATGGAAAATTTTCATTCCATCGGTGCCGCCGAGTTCGGGCTCGGAAGATCTTTCGGGATGAGGCATCATGCCAACTACGTTACCGCCTGGGCTGCAAATTCCGGCAATATTGTCCAGCGAACCGTTCGGATTCGCCGCCGCCGAAATCTCACCTGTCGCGGTTGCGTAGCGGAACACGATGCGATTCTCTCGACGCAAGCTATCCAAGGTGTGTTGATCGCAGAAATAGTTTCCTTCCATATGTCCGATGGGGATCGTCAATACTTCCCCTGGCGAACATGCATTGGTAAAAGGCGTCGCAACATTCTCCACGCGTACTTGCACCGGTTTGCAAACATACTTCAGGCCGATGTTCCGCATCAGGGCTCCCGGCAGCAGACCGGCCTCGCACAGGATCTGGAAGCCGTTGCAGATTCCCAACACCAGCCCTCCGCCACCGGCAAACCGGCGTACGGAATCCATCACGGGAGAAAATTTGGCAATGGCGCCGGTGCGCAGGTAGTCCCCAAACGCGAAGCCTCCGGGCACAATGATGGCATCGCAATTCTGAAGGTCATGAGATTCATGCCAAAGAAAAGTTACCGGCTGCCTGGCAACCTGTTGAATGGTCCAGAACGCGTCGTGGTCGCAGTTCGAACCGGGAAAGATGATGACTCCAAATTTCATCGCCTGTCCTAAGGGTGGGATAAGGTCAGTTTAGCACGATGAGATTCCCGGCTGATGTCAGCGTTCCGCGGTGGTCGGATTCAACGTAGGCAAGAGCGGTGGCGCCGTCGATTGCGCTGGAGTCGGCGGCAGTGCTTGCATGGCCGCGTCACCCGGCCCAGGCTGCGATAATTCCTGCTCGGCTCGCGCGACGTCCGGCAATATCTGTGGCGGAATACCTTTAGCCTTTACGATGGCCCAGTGCCAGTCCTGGTCGGGAAAGAGAGCAAAATTCAAAGATGTGCGAAAGAGAGCTGTGGCGGCCGGAGCTGCCGATCCTTTAGCCCGCAGCAATAGTGTCATATCCGGCTGCTTCTGGAAGGAATCCTGCTGGGATTGACTGGCTGAATCTTGGCCGCCCGATGCCGCTGGAACGATCCGCGCCTGACCGTGGGAAGAATTTGTTTGCCCGAACTCTGGCCGCTTCACGATCGTCAACCCGATAACAACTTCGCGCAGCTCCCACGCGGTTCCGTTATGTATTGAAACCTGCAGGGAATCTCCGTCGACGGTTGCCGGTCCATCGATCTTGGCTAGTTCGCTGCGGGGCAAATCATCCAGCAGGAGTGAGTCAGTCACCGACGAAGTTCTTTGGCCGCTAAAAGACAAGCTGCAAGTGACGTCGGGAGAAGAAACGTGGATGTTCTTTCCACCGGGATCGAGAGAGAATACCGGTGATGAGCCAGCCCCACGCCGGCTTTCAGCATCATCCACTACCTTGGATAGATTATCGTTATCAACAACTGCTTCCGACGGAGCCGCCCTTTTTCGAAAACTACGAGCCACATCGCCCAGCGGAGCCTCCCCCGGTTCCTCCTGGGCAAGGACGTAAGAGCTCGACGCTATCAAGATCATCCCCAGAAACTGCAGGACGAATTTCGAGCGGTTTGGTTTCGATATACACACGTATGCGCCAGGGGTCCTAACGCGATTGTAGTGAGAGTAGACAGCGAAACGGAGATTACCAGGAGAACTTTAGTAATCGCATCCGCGCGTGGAAGGAAATACAAGCAAGAGGTAAAGCGGGCGCGCGCTCACGAGATGAAGGCGCAACAGGCCGGGCGCCCAGCCCGTTCTACAGGAGACCCGAAGATCGCAAACGCGCAACCGGATCAGCCACGGGCTGCCGATTAAATACCCAACGAGCCACTGCGAAGCCTAGAGCCGCATAACACAGATGCATAAACCTCATACACACCCCCAATGTCATCCACTCCGCAATCACCACAGGGGAGGATCAGCATCACTATCGGCAAGATAGCAGCGGGCAATCGGCCGGACAAGGCTCGACAGTGCCATTTCCATGGCACGGAAGTAATAGGGTAATGCCTCCGAAATGATTCCACACAAGCGGCGCTCACAGGTTCTCTTCCGTGAACGCCACTCCTAGTGACTCTCGGTATTTTCCGATTCTCCCACTCGGCCTGCAGGAGGCACCACTACGGTCGATAAGCTGCTTTCAGCAGTCAGTTTCCGGAAGGTTGCAAGGTCGTGGCTTTGCAAATCCTCCCAGCGCCCCAACAACTCCGTTGTTTGCCGTTTCAGCTTCTCGAATTGAAGCTGTTCGGCTTGTGTGGGAGCAGAGTCCGCTGTTCCGAGGTCCATCGCAAGATACGCCAACCTGGCGTCGAGTTGCGGCGGGTAGGCAAGCGAATCTTCATTCGCGCTAATGGTCAGGTTGACCAGCTGATCGCGGACAGCTATCAGTTTTTTCTCCAGATCGTCAGCTGAAACCGCAATCGTCTTGGCGCTGGCATTTTGCGGCAGCCGCCGCTTCAGCCCGGCGATTTGCGACCGCACGTCTTGAATTTGATTCACCGCGTCGTACACAGTGTTGAGCTGGTCATGAAGTTGCATTTGCATGGCGAATTGTTGCGCCAAATCTTCCTCGCCCACTTTTACCCGAGGATCCAATTTCACCTCAAGCAGCGCAACCTGACTCTCTCCTCCTACCGTAAGACGCACTTGATATTTCCCCGGCGCGGCCACCGGGCCTTTCGCTCCCCCGCCGTATTCCCAGAGATAGTAACCCGGAACGCGATGCGCTTCCTCATAACGCAAATCCCACACGAAGCGGTTCAACCCGCCCTCGGGTTTGATTTCTTTTTCCGGCTTCTTGTCGTCTGGATCCGGTGGCTCGTCGAGCGCTTTTGTCTCGATACTCGAATATTTGCGAATCGTCTTTCCAGAAGCATCCAGAATCTCAAGTTTCGTTTCTGTCCCCGCCTTCGGAGCATCCGCCAGATAGAAATAAATTACTGCTCCAGCGGACGGATTCTGCCCAGTTCGCTTGGAAGGATGATGTTCGCCATCCGCTCCAGCCTGAATACGGTAAGCCGGCCCCGGAGTATAAAGATGTACCGCCTTCTTCTGCACATCGTCGCTGAACTGGCGCAACGGGCTGATGTCGTCCAGAATCCAAAACGCACGACCGTGAGTCGCCACAATAAGATCGTTATCTTTGACAATGAGGTCGTGAACCGGCGTAGCTGGCAGGTTCAGTTTGAGTGGGCGCCAATCCGCTCCATCGTTGAAAGAAACATAGACTCCGCCCTCTGTTCCAGCGTAGAGCAGACCGCGCTTCTTCGGATCTTCGCGAACCGCGCGAACGAAACTACCCTCGGGAATTCCGTTGGTGAGCTTGGTCCAGGTTTTCCCGTAGTCAGTAGTTTTGTAGACGTAGGGCTTCAGATCGTCGTTCTGATGGCGATCGACGGCAACATAGGCTGTGCCGGCATCGAGCGATGAAGCGTCGATCTGGCTGACGCGGCTCCACTCCGGCATATCTTTTGGCGTCACGTTGGTCCAGTTCTTTCCTTCGTCGCGAGTAATTTGGATCAGACCGTCATCGGTGCCCACCCAGATCAAGCCTTTCGCGATGGGCGACTCAGCGACAGCGAAGATGGTGTCGTAGTATTCGGTGCCGGTGTCATCGAGCGTAATCTCGCCACCCGAAGGCTGCTGCTTGCTCTTATCGTTACGCGTGAGGTCCGGACTGATTGCCTGCCAATGCACTCCGCCATCCGTGGTCTTGAACAGCCGCTCGCCTGCGTGATAGAGCGTGTTGGGATCGTTTGGAGAAATCACCACAGGCGCGGTCCACTGGAAACGATGCTCAAGAACACCCGCCCCCAGGGCATCCGAAAGTTCCGGCTGCTCAGTGATAGATTTCACTTGCCCAATGTGCCGGTCGTAGCGGGTGATGTTTCCCTGGTAATCCGCGGCATAGACAACATTCGGATCCGGCGGATAGGGCGCGATGTAACCAGCCTCGCCTCCACCTACGTCATACCAGTCCTGACGGTCAATCGAACCCTCATCACTCCGACTGGCAATGGCCACCGTTCCGGAGTCCTGTTGCGAGCCATAGACACGATAGGGCCAAGCACCGTCAGTAATGACATGGTAGAACTGCGCGGTGGGTTGATTGTCTTCGCGCGTCCAGTTCTTGCCGCCATCCAAACTTACTGTCACGCCCCCATCGTTGGATGCGATCATCCGCCTCGTATCGCTGGGATCGATCCATAAACCGTGATTGTCCCCATGCGGTACTTTTATCTTATTAAAAAGATGGCCGCCGTCGGTTGATTTGAAGGCTTCCACATTCATGATGTAGACAACGTTTTCGTCTCTCGGATCGGCAATGATGTGCATGTAATACCAAGGCCGCTGCCAGAGACTGTGGCTGGGATTGACGAAGTCCCAAGTCTCGCCTCCATCGTCGGAACGATACAATCCGCCATCCGGATTACGTGCCTCCACCAGCGCGTACACCCGATCCGAGTTTGCCGCGACAGCCAGCCCAATGCGGCCGTACGGACCCTTCGGTAGACCATGTTCTTCCAGCCGCTTCCACGTTGTGCCGCCGTCAGCCGAGCGATACAGCCCGCTTCCCTGCCCGCCGTCGTTCATGTTCCATGAACTACGCCGCACCTGCCACAGCGCAGCAAAAAGAATGTTGGGATTGCGAGGATCGAATGCAACGTCGACGCCTCCGGTATTTTCGTCCTTATAGAGAACTTTCTCCCAGGTTTTGCCACCATCAATTGTGCGGAAAATTCCGCGCTCGGTATTTGGCCCATAAGGATGGCCGAGAGCAGCTGCAAAAACGATGTCAGGATTATTCGGGTTGACGATGACTTTGCCGATAGCTCGGCTGTCGTGCAGGCCGACATTCTTCCATGTCTTACCGGCGTCCAAAGATTTATAGATTCCGTCGCCCTGAGAAATATTGCCGCGCAGGCAAGCCTCTCCGGTGCCGACGTAAATCGTGTTGTGATCGGAATTAGCGACGGCCAGGCTGCCAATATCTCCAGTTCCCTGTTTGTCGAAGACGGGCGACCAGGTCATGGCGCCATCGGTTGACTTCCATACCCCGCCGCCTGTCGCGCCGAAATAATAGGTTGTCAGATCGCCGGGAATTCCAGCCGCGGTTAGCGAACGCCCGCCGCGGAAGGGACCGATAAGGCGATACTTCATCCCTTTGAAGGGCTTATCTTCGGGCTTGCTGGACTCTTCTTCCGCAACGAGTTTTTCTTCCGTGGCAGGAGTGGTCGCAGGTGTAGCAGATTGGTTGGACTTCACCGCCTTCGATTGCCGTTGCGGTTTGGTCTGGGCAAAAACTGCGCTCTGCGTCAAAAGCACTAGTATTGCCAGCCATAGCGGCAACCACTTCGACATCTTTCCAAAAGTGCTAAACCAGATTTGAACGCCCATGTTCGTCTGTCCCCGTTGTGAAGAAGAGTTTACCGAAGTGAATCGTCGCAGCGAATCGTTGTTATGGTAATGCCGAACGGGTTGAATTGGAAAGCGAGCTTGCAAACTTGGTTGCAGTTCACCAGTCTCATTTTTTCAGAAGCAGTTTGCGAGCGACCTCGAGTTCCTTGCTTTTCGCGGCATCAACCTCTGGGTACGCAAGTTCCATATCTTCCAGGGTTTCCACGATCGCCGCCGCAACCACCAAATGCGTAAACCATTTATTGTCCGCGGGAACAACGTACCACGGGGCATTCTTCGTTGTCGTATGGCGGATCATCTGCTCGTAAGCCTGTTGATAGTCATCCCAACACTCGCGCTCCCGAATATCGTCTGCCGAGAATTTCCAGTTCTTGTCAGGTGTTTCCAGCCGTGCCAGGAAACGCCGCTTCTGCTCTTTCTTCGAAAGGTGCAGGAAGAACTTCCGGATCACGGTTCCGTTTCTCTCCAGATGCCGCTCGAAGCAAGAAATATCTTCGTAACGTTCCTCCCAGATATTCTTGGTCACCAGCGAAGATGGGATTCTCTCATTCTCCAGCAACTTGGGATGGACCCGCACAACCAACACCTCTTCATAATAAGACCGGTTAAAGATTCCGATGTGCCCGCGCTCCGGCAGCGGCACTGTCGTTCGCCACAGAAAGTCGTGTTGCAGCTCCGCTTCCGATGGCGCTTTGAATGAATGTACCTGGACGCCTTCGGGATTCACGCCTGACATGACGTGCTTGATGGTGCCATCTTTACCAGCCGCATCCATGGCCTGAAAGATCAGTAGCACCGACCACCGATCCTGAGCGTACAGCTTGTCCTGCAGGTCGGCCATCCGCGCAATATCCTCCTGCAGTTTCTCGCGAGCGGCATCTTCCGAGTGCCAGTGCCCTATATCGGCGGGATCGAAATCTTTTAATCGAAAATGCTTGCCGTCATCAATGCGGTAGGATTTTGCCAGCTTGGCATTCTTCATTCGTTCGTCGCTCCAGGTGCTCTGCTAGGCAGTTTACACCGCATTCTGGAGTGGCAAATCAGTTCCTCGACACGCTCCGCCGGCTTACTCGGACGTTTGGAACTCCATGTTTTCATCAACCGACAGGCGTCCGGGCGTGCAGGAGGTGTTCTCACCGGAACGGGTAGCGACGACGCGGAAGCCAGTCGAACTAATCTCTACTTCGTAGGTGTATGGTGGGCGTTGGCGGGCCATCGTAACGTAGTTGGCAGAGATCAGCTCGTCAAGAGAGGCATATTTCCCTTCGGAAGCGAAATATCGACGCTCACTGGTGGCGATACTGATCAGATCGCTCTTTACACCCGTAATGTTGATAGCAGCTTGCGGGCTGTTCGCCCCAGCCGCAGCAGAAGAACTCTGTGCCTGCTTGGAAAAAATGTACAATCCGATCGCCATTACGATAACGACGCTGATAAAACCGAATACGCGGCCCATGTGTCCCTCCGTAATGACAATTTCACTGCAAGATTGGGATGGTCGCAAGTAACCAGAGTGCAGCGCGAATGATGCCTTTCCGTTGCTGGCGGAACACCTCCAGATCGTCACGAATGAGTGACGTATCCTGTCCGACGACGAGAAAACACGGTACGCCTTTTACGCTGCAAATCTCGAAACCTACTACACTTGCTCAGCGGGCGCCGAAAAGCAACGTGCGACTTCGAGATGACAAACTCCTACAAGTTGATGTTTCATACCCTTCTGGACGCGGCTCGAACCACAATTGCAGCGGTAGTGTCTTTGCTGCTCGCTCGCTTACTGAAGCTTCCTGAGTTTTACTGGGCACCGATTTCAGCCATTGTTATCATTCAGTCGACGATCAATCCGAGGACGCTCGCCTGGCAGCGTTTTGCCGGCACTGCCTTGGGAGCAGCCGTAGGGGCGCTGATCGCCACATTTTTTTCCTCCGGTACGTTGGTGTATGCGGTCGCGATTTTCCTCTGTGGAGCACTCTGCGCGCTGCTTCGATTGAGCGGTGCTTATCGTTTTGCAGCGATTACGCTGAGCATCGTTTTGTTGGTCGCGCACCAGCATCCGGCCTGGATCGTGGCCTTGCATCGCTTCGTGGAAGTGTCGCTGGGAATTGCGGTGGCGTTAGCCGTGGCGCAACTGTGGCCCAGTCGCGCCTGACCCATTACGTCTACGCGATCCAAGCCCCGCCGACGACCAGGTCGCCATCGTAGAATACCGCAGCCTGACCAGGAGTGATTGCACGCTGCGCCTCATCGAACGTGACGCGGACTTCATCTCCGCCAATCTTTTCGAGCATACCGGCCGCAGGCTCGTGACGGTGGCGGATCTTCACAGATATTCGGATCGGTTCGCGCAACTCCTCCACCGATATCAGATTCACGCGCCGGGCGAGAAGCGTTTTCGAATATAGATGTTTGTCACTTCCAACAATCACTTGCTTGTCAGCTCCATTGATCTCGATCACGTAGAGGGGCGAACCGGTTGCTACGCCCAGGCCCTTGCGCTGACCAACGGTGAAGTTATGAATGCCGCTGTGCTCGCCGATTACTTCTCCGCTAGCGGTCACCAATTCGCCTGCAGTATCGGGCAGAGCCTCGCCACGCTCGGCAAGGTAGGCATCGATGAAACGCTTATAGTCACCGCCGGGGACGAAGCAGATTTCCTGGGAGTCCGGCTTTTCGGCCAGAGCAAGGCCCTGCTTGCGTGCCAACTCGCGAACTTCAGGCTTGGTCATTCCGCCCAGGGGAAATAAAGTCCGGCTGAGCTGTTCCTGGGTGAGCCCGAACAGAAAATAAGTCTGATCCTTGCTGCGATCGGCGGGACGCTTTAGTAACCAGCGTTCCCGCGTGTTGTCATACTCGACCCGAGCGTAATGGCCGGTGGCAACGCAATCGGCGCCAATCTGCTGCGCGACTATGAGGAGCTGATCGAACTTCAAATGATTGTTGCAGAGGCTGCATGGGATCGGCGTTCGTCCCGAAAGATACTCGGCAACGAACGGGCGCACCACGTCCCGCTCGAAGCGTTCTTCGTGATTCACCACGTAATAGGGAATGCCGATGTGCTCGGCGACGCGTCGGGCATCGTAGACATCGTCGAGCGAGCAGCAGCGGCCGGTTACTTGCTCGGGCATGCCCTCGTGTCCGGCGAGCCGCCGCTGGTTCCAGAGCTGCATGGTCAGGCCGATAATGTTATGCCCTTCGGCGCGCAGCATGGCAGCGACGGCGGAGGAATCGACTCCTCCCGACATGGCTACGGCGATGGTTTGGGGCTTTGGCATGTTTTATTGGAGCAGTTAGCAATTCGCAATCAGCCACTAGAGATTCGCCGCGATTTACACGCCTGAGCACGGCTAAATACTAACTGCTGATTGCTGTCTTTCTATACGCCGGCGACAACTCCCGCAACCGCGCTACGGTCTCTGGAACTAACGCAAGCGCGAGGTCAACGTCTTCCGCCGTATTCTGTTTACCCAGACTAAAGCGTATGCTGGCGCGCGCTCGATCGGCGCGCAATCCCATCGCAGTAAGCACATGCGACGGTTCAATCGCACCCGATGAACATGCGGACCCCGTCGACACGGCCAATCCCTTTAGATCGAGCGCAATCACCAAAGACTCACCTTCAATATGGTCAAAATAAATGTTTGTAGTATTGGGAACGCGCGGTGCCCCGTCGCCGTTTACTCCCGCGTCTTCGACCTGCGCCCGAATTCCTTGCTGCAAGCGGTCGCGCAGGGAGGACATTTTCTTATCATCCCCCCGCTCGAAACCTTCTATCGTCAACTCTGCGGCTTTGCCCAGCGCAACGATTCCCGGAACATTCTCAGTTCCCGCACGCCGGGACCGTTCATGCCGCCCTCCATAAAATAGCGGCTGAAGGCGGGTCCGTCTCCGCACATACAGTGCGCCCACTCCCTGCGGTGCATGCATCTTGTGGCCGGAAATCGAAAGCGCATGACAGCCAATCCGCTCTACGTCGATCGGAACCTTGCCTGCAGCTTGCACTGCGTCAGTATGAAAAAAGACTTCAGCCTCAGCAGCAATTTTTCCGATTTCCTCTACCGGCTGCAACACTCCGGTTTCATTATTTGCCAGCATGATCGAAATCAGTTTTGTATGCGGCCTCAGTGCACGCCGCAACTCATCGGGATCGACCAGTCCGCGGCCATCCACCGGCAAATAGGTTACGTCGCATCCCGTTTCCCCCAGATGCTTGCAGGCCTGCAACACGGCGTGATGCTCAATGGTGGAGGTGATAATGTGGTCACCCGCCAAAGCTAGCCCCGCGATTGCCAGATTGTCGCTCTCGGTGCCACCGCTGGTGAACACGATCTCCGCGGGCCGGCAGCCCAACAATAAGGCCACAGAATCTCGCGCGCGCTCGACCGCAGCCCGCGTCTCCTGGCCATGGTGGTGGATCGACGAGGCGTTGCCAAAGGTCTCGCCAAAATACGGACGCATAGCGTCAGCCACCCCGGGAAGAACGGGCGTTGTGGAGTTATTGTCCAGGTAAATCCGGCTGATCACGCTACTATTCTACAAGCTTTTGTAATCCGAACCCTGCAATTCATTGAGGGCGAGAGATCAGCGTTTCTCAATCGCGACGTAGTGACTGGGATACTCCGGTCCTTGATAATCGGCACGCGGACGAATCAGCCGGTTGTCGTCGAGTTGCTCGATGACATGGGCTGCCCACCCGCTGATGCGCGAGACTGCGAATACCGGCGTGAACATATCTTCATCGATACCCAGCACGTGATAAGTAGACGCCGAGTAAAAATCGACGTTGGCATTCAACTTCTTCTCCGCCCTCACGAATGCCTCGATTTTTTCCGACATCTCATACCACTGCGGCTGCCCGCTGGATTGGCCCAGATCGCGCGACATCGCGCGCAGGTGCGTTGCCCGTGGATCTTCGGTGTGATACACGCGATGACCAAAACCGGGAACTTTTTTCTTCTGAGCCAGCATTTCGCGGATATGCTCGACGGGATCAGCCTTCTTGCGATAAATCGCATCCAATATTCGGAAGACTGCCTCGTTCGCACCCCCGTGCAGCGGTCCCTTCAAGGCTCCGATGGCCGAGGTAATTGCAGAATGCATATCCGATAAAGTTGCAGCAGTCACGCGCGCCGCAAATGTGGACGCATTTAATTCATGGTCCGCATGCAGAATCAAAGCAATATCGAGGGCACGCTCGGCTGTAGAGGAAGGCTTGGTTCCGTTTAGTTGCCACAAGAAGTTGCCGGAATGTGACATCGAACGATCGGCCTCGACCACCGGCTTACCCTTGCGAATCCGATCATAGGCGGCAACTAGCATTGGAATCTGAGACGTCAACCGGATGGCTTTGCGGACGTTCGCATCATGGTCGTTATTCTTTTCGTCCGCATCGTAAATGCCTAGCGCGGAAACCGCCGTACGCATGACATCCATGGGCAGGGCGGAACTGGGAACGCTGCGCAGTAATCCAATGATCGCCGGATCCAGGTGACGCTCCTGAGCCAGCCGTTCCTTCAGGTCCTTCAACTCACTCTGATTCGGTAAGCGGCCGAACCACAACAGGTAGCAAGTCTCTTCAAAGCTGGAATGATCGGCAAGTTCGTGAATATCAATGCCCCGGTAAGCAAGCACGCCGCGGTCGCCATCGATATAACAAATGGTGGAAGAGGTGGCGACTACGCCTTCCAAGCCTTTCGGGCCGAGGGTACTTGTAACGCTCGACATAATTTCTCGCTTATTAATCTGATTGATTACTGTTGCGGGACCGCGCGAGGAGAAAGCGCGACGAATGCAACTTTCTTTTATACGCGAAAAGCCGCCCATATTCCATAGAGGCCCGAACCCACTACCCAGTGCCGATCACGTTTTGCGGCGGGCTTCGCGGCCAGCGTATAGTAAAAGTCTCGTTTTGCACGCCGAGGAGGCTGCAATCGCTGTTCACATCCTCCGGAGAATTTTCATGAAGCGATTCTTGACAATTTGCCTGACCTTGTCCTTTTTTCTTCCAGCTGTAGCCGCCGCCGACGAAGGAATGTGGCTCTACAACGAAGCTCCCAAGGACAAAATTAAGGCCAAGTATGGATTCGAACTAACGCAACGATGGCTGGACCACGTAAGGCTATCGTCGGTGCGGTTTAACAATGGCGGTTCGGGTTCGTTCGTATCGGCGGACGGATTGACTTTCACCAACCACCACGTCGGCGCGGGGTGCGTTCAGCAGCTTTCAAGCGAGGGCCACGACTATATCCAATCGGGCTTCTATGCGAAAACGCAGGCCGAGGAACGCAAGTGCCCCAACCTCGAATTGAATGAACTGGTTGGCATCGAAGACGTGACCGAAAAGGTAAATGCCGGAGTAAAGCCGGAGATGTCGGCGGCTGACGCAGGCCAGGCACAGCGCGCCGCCATGTCACAGATCGAAAAAGATTGTGGAAGCTCCACCGGCCTGCGCTGCGACGTAGTTACGTTCTACTCAGGTCAGGTTTATAACCTGTATAAATACAAAAAGTTTACTGACGTGCGCCTGGTGTTTGCGCCTGAATTTGACGCCGCGTTCTTTGGCGGCGATCCCGACAACTTTACCTATCCACGGTACGATCTCGACATCACATTCTTTCGCGTATATGAAGACGGGCATCCGGCACACCTCGACAACTATTTGCGCTGGTCGCATAGCGGCGTGAAGGATAGAGATCTAATTTTTGTTTCCGGCCACCCCGGCAACACGAGCCGCCAGCAGACGATGGCCCAAATGGACTTTACGCGTGACGTTGCTTATCCCCTGACGCTGGCATCGCTGAAGCGCCGCATTTCCTTGCTGCAGGACTTCAGCAAGCAATCGGAGGAGAACGCCCGCATCGCCAAGGAAGATATCTTCGGGATGCAAAATTCGCAAAAGGCAATTACCGGATACAACACAGGATTGCTCGATAAGTCGATCATGGATGCCAAAACCGCCGACGAGGCCAAACTGCGCGCTTCCTACAAGGCGGATCCGAAAAATGCCGGCGCGCACGATCCGTGGGAAGAGATCGCGCAGGCAATGAACCAGCAGCACAACATGTTTCTTCAACTGACCTATCTGGAACGGCTGCGCGGATTTGCCTCCACGTTGCCGCAGATTGCGCGTGTTTTGGTGCGATCCGCGGAAGAAAAGACGAAGCCGAACGCAGACCGCCTGCGCGAATTTCGCGATTCCGCGCTGCCCTCGCTGGAGCAGCAATTGTTCTCTACCGCACCGGTATACAAAAGCCTGAATACCGTGCTTCTGGCGGATTCTCTGGCTGAGATGCAGGATGCGCTTGGCAAAGACAACCTGGACGTGCAGAGGGTCCTGAATGGCAGAACTCCAGCCGACGCAGCGAAGGAGATCGTTGCAGGCACCAAGTTGGATGACGTTGCCGTACGCAAACAATTATACGAAGGCGGCCAGGCCGCGATCGCAGCCAGCATCGATCCCTTGATCGTTGCCCTACGGGTGATCGAACCCGACGCTCGCGCGGTGCGCAAGCGGTACGACGATAAGGTTGACTCGGTCGTCCGCCGCGAAGGCACATTTATCGCCAAAACCCGCTTCGCACAAAGCGGCTTCAGTCAGCCGCCGGATGCGACCTTTACCCTTCGCCTTAGCTATGGCGCGGTGAAGGGCTACAAAGAAAACGGAAAAGATGTCCCTTATTTCACGACTATGGGCGGCGCCTTTGAACATGCGAATGAGCACAACAATCAGCCTCCCTACAACCTTGCGCAAAGCTGGATGACCTCGAAGTCCAAACTAGATCTCAAGACTCCCCTGAACTTTGTGTCGACTGCCGACATTATTGGCGGCAACTCCGGATCGCCCACAGTGAACAAGGAGGGTGAAGTTGTAGGCATTATTTTCGACGGCAACATCGAATCACTTCCGTGGCAGTTCGCCTACAGTGATGTGCAGGGCCGAGCCGTCTCGGTGGATTCACGCGGCATTCAGGAAGCTCTGCGCAAGATCTACGGTGCTTCCGGTTTAGCAGACGAACTGCTGGGAGGCAAAGCAGAAGCCGCAAGCACCGGCAAGTAACCGGGCTATGCCGGCCAAATGCTGAGCGCTGTCTTGCTCAAGATCTGTTCCTGCATGGCTTGGCTGAGAGGCAGAGAGCGGAATTCATCCAGGTTCTTCTTAATATCAGGCACGCCCGGCCCCGGCCAATCGGTGCCAAACAAGGTTTTGTCGGCGATCTCATCGAGACGAGGGAAATACTTCAGCAACGCTTTGGGCGGGATTCCGCTGATGTCGAGATACACGTTCGGGTGACGGCGGATCAGGAAGAATGCTGTCTGCATCCATAGCGGGCGTCCGCCATGCGCGAGCAGTATTTTTAGCTTTGGAAAGTCAACGGCTACATCGTCCACGTACATCGGATCGCCATATTTGTTTCGGGCACCCGGAAATATCGAGGTTCCAGTGTGGAACATCACGGGCACGCCATTGGCCTCGGCGGCGCGGTAGATGATTTCCAGTTCTTTCACCCCATTCAAATAATCGTTCGGAAACAGAAGCTGGTGCGGCGGATGGATCTTGATCATTCGAATCCCGAGCCGCAGAATTTGCTCCATATCGGCCAGAACGTTGGTCGTGTGCCGTGGATGCAGGCTGCCGCAAGAGAGTAATCGTTTCGAATCTTCTCTTACGTAGTCCGCGATAAATTGATTCACTCCGTTGGTGAAGCCGATCACTTCGGGAGCCACGTAATTGATGAGCAGGGCGCGATCGACGCCGCACGTGTCGAGATACTTGAGAAAAGCTTTCGGCGAGCGGCAGAACTCCGCAATCTCGTCAAAGTTCGCCCGCTTCTTTTTCATGAGGTCCAGCGCCTGCGGCTTGAACATCTCCACCGGCTGGATATGAATGTGGCAATCGGTGATCATTGATTGGCTCAATTGCTCGCCGCCGCCAGCACGGCCCGCTTGGTGAAGACCCGAATCATTTCGCGCCGGTATTCGGGCGTGAGCGCCGACGTCGTCAAAGGCTTGGCGGTTCGCGCTGCGATGTCGCCAGCAGCTTCCGCCAGGGCGTCGTCGATTACCTTTCCAATCAGCATCTCCCCGGCTCGCTGAACCAGGATTGGCGCGGGATTCACCGCCGTCATTGCGATGCGGGCATCTTCCACCTGACCATTGGAGTGTTTCATCACGACTGCGACCCCCGCCAGTGGATAATCAATCGATCCGCGAACCCGCAGCTTGCGATAAACGCCGTGATAGTCCGCCGATTCCCTTGGTAGAAAGACCCGCGTGACCAGTTCGGTCGGCAGGAGCGTACGATACTTTTCTCCGTCTCCCGTATAGAACTCTTTCAATGGAATGCGACGCGTGCCATTGGGACCGACGATTTCGATTTGCGCATTCAAGCAGAGCAATGCGGGTGGAGTGTCTGCAGAAAACGCAGCCCAGCACTTCGTCCCGCCGGGAGCGACATGGCAAAGATCACCATCTTTTTTAATACAGTAGCCGCATCCTTTTCGCCACGTCAGTGACTGGTTGTACCAAAGACAACGGGTATCGAGGCAGATGTTGCCTCCAATCGTTCCCATGTTGCGGAGCACCGGCGAGGCAACCGTCGCCGCCGCCTCGGTGAGAACAGAAAAGTGCCGACGCAAGTAGGACGACTTCTCAATGGCGCTGAGGGTTGTGAGCGCACCAATTTCGACCGCGGAATCGGACTGCGGCCTTATCCCACGAAGTTCAGTGACGCCATGCAGGTCCAAAACATACTCCGGCTCGAACAGCTTCTGTCGCATTGATGGAATCAAGTCCGTACCGCCGGAGAGCACCCGAACATTGCCTTCGTGAGTCGCGAGCGAGTCGATCGCCTCGTTGAGCGCGCGCGGGCGCAGCAACCTGAATTGGGGCAGGCTCAATCGGCACCCGCACTGGATAATGAGTTTTTGCTTCGCGCCGGATCAAGCGCATGCCGCTCTGGTCCTTTGTTCTGGAAGCAGAGTGAACCTCCGTGCTCTCGAAGACGCGCAGGCGCAGTAGGATCAATGCCTCCTGTCATGTTCAGATTCTTGGCATTTCTCTTGGCGCGCAGAGCCGCCAACACACGCTCCGGAGTAAACGGTGACTCGTGCAAGCGCACTCCGACGGCATCGTAGATCGCATTTGCGATCGCCGGAATGGTTGCGGCCAGCGATCCTTCACTGCATTCCTTGGCCCCAAACGGGCCTTCAGGATCGATGCTCTCGACGATGATGGGCTCGACCTCGGGCGATTCCACCGACGACGGACTGCGATATTCCAGCATACCGGCATTCATCAACATGCCGTCTTTCCAAATCATCTCTTCCGTGAGCGCCTGTCCCATGCCCATCCAAACTGAGCCAATGATCTGACCTTCGACAGCAACCGGATTCAGCGCACGTCCGCAGTCGTGTGCGGCCCAGACTTTATGCACGGTCACTTCTCCCGTCTCTTCATCAACACTGACTTCGGCCACCTGCGCGGAATAAGAATACGCGGGCGATGGACCAACGCCCCCGCCTTTGTGCTTGCCGCCGCGCGCTTCCTGCGGAGGAGCGTAGGAACCAGTGCCAGTGAGGGCGCCGTGAAAATCAATAGCTGCCACCACAGCTTCTTCGAATGTCATCCATTCTTTCGGACCTTCTTCTTTCCGCTTCTGCTGCAGCGAGCCGCGCAAGATCTGTCCTTCCACGCGCCCGCTGCCAGATGCCCCTCCCTGCGTCACTTCTGCTTCTTCAGATTTGTCGTTCTTCGCCGGGGGAACGACACTTCCCTTCTTAAGAAGCAGGTCATCGCGGAACACGATGTCTTCGGTGGCGCAATTCATTTTCTTCGCCGCCGCAGCGGCGATTCTCTTCTTCGCGTCCTCAGCCGCACGCAACGTGGCGTTACCCGCCATGAAGGTAACGCGACTGGAATATGATCCGATATCAATCGGAGTCAGATCCGTATCAGCGGCAATCACTCTTACTCGTGCCAGTGAACATCCCAGTACTTCGGCCGCGACCTGGGCTGTCATGGTGTCCGAACCCTGGCCGATTTCTGATGCGCCGGTGTAGACAACCACGCCGCCGTCGCGGTCAATCTTAATGTTCACAGTCGAGTGCGGCATGTCGGAGCGGATAATCGAATTCGCCGCCCCGCTCACGTAATGGCTGCATGCGATGCCCAAGCCGCGCCCCCGGGGCAGTTTACCTTTGCGCTGCTTCCATGCCGAACGCTCGACGGTTTTCTCAATACACTCTGGCAGCCCGTAGCTTTGTACGCGCAACCCGTTCACGGTAATGCAAGGAGGCTTGAGCAGATTCCGCTGCCGAATCTCTGCTGGATCCATTCCGATCTTTGCCGCAAGTTCATCCAGTTGTGATTCGAAGGCGAATCGTACATTAACCGTTCCGTGCCCACGCATTGCGCCGCATGCGGGCTTGTTAGTGAGCACGCGATAGCCGTCGTATTGAATATGTGGAATGTCGTAAAGCGCGCCCAGCAGTGCACCGGAATACAGAATCGTAACGACGCCGTACGAGCAATAAGCGCCCCCATCCTGGACCACGCGCGCTTTCACAGCGGTGATGCGGCCGTCGTTCTTTATTCCAGTTTTCAGATCAATAATGGTTCGCGGCCGGCCGCGATGCGCCCAGAATACTTCTTCACGCGTATACGTGATCTTCACTGGTGCTTGCGCCTTGCGCGCCGCAACCGCAACGATAATTTCGAGCGGAATGACTTCGCTCTTGCCACCGAATCCCCCGCCGACTAATGGCTTGATCACTCGAATCTGCGACATCGGCATTTCCAGCACCAGCGAGAGCTTGTGCTGCAGATAGTACGGAACCTGCGTTGACGACCATACCGTGAGACGACCCATCTCCCCGGTGTGCGGATCGAGTTCGAAGGACGCCAGCGTGGAATGCGGCTCCATGGCGGCATGCGTCACTTCATTCGCGATGAAACGCGCTTCGGCCCTGTGATCAGCCTCGGCAAAACCCTTATCTGGATCCCCGAAGGCGTGGTGATAATCCTTTTCTAAATTCCCGGGCTTATTGTCATGGATAAGATGAGTCTTCGCCTTCAGCGATTCTTCGGGATCGAAGTATGCCGGCAAAACTTCGTAATCCACATCAATAAGCTCCAGCGCCTTCTCGGCGATGGACTCGGAAATCGCAACCACGCATGCAACGTTATCTCCGACATAGCGCACTTTATCCAGCGCCAGCGCGTGCTCATCGTGACCGACAGGAAGAATTCCGTAAGGATTAGGCGCGTCTTTGCCCACGACCACGGCTATGACACCATCGAGCACTTCTGCCCGTTTGGTATCGATCGACTTAATCCGCGCATGGGGATACGGTGAATGAAGAATCTTTCCGACGAGCATGCCAGGGACGCGGAGGTCGTCCGTGTATTTGCCGGCGCCGGTTGTCTTCTCCGCCGCGTCAACCATCGCGGTGGGCTTGCCGATGATGGAGAAATCAGTCATTTGCACTCCCAGTCGACCCTCCCGTAGAACTGAGCGCACTATGCTGCTCCGCTGCAATCGCCGATCTGATCGCTTCATACATCTGGCTATATCCGGTGCACCGGCACAGGTTGCTGCTTAACGCCATGCGAACGTCAGCTTCGGATGGATCAGGATTCTCCGCCAGGAGCGACTTCACCGTCATGATGAATCCTGGAGTACAAAAACCGCACTGCGCGCCGCCCCAATCTCCATAGGCTTTCTGAATGGCCGCCAGGCTGCCGTGCTCACTCACGCCTTCGATAGTCGTAATCTCCCGCTCCTGACAACTGGCCGCCAGCAGGGTGCATGACATCATGGCCGCACCATCTACCAGAACAGTGCATGCACCGCAGGACGATTCATCGCAACCGCGCTTCGAGCCGGTGAGTTCCAGGTCCCCGCGCAGCACGTCTAGCAACAGGGCGCTTGGCTCGATCGCAAGTTCGTGACTACGGCCGTTGACTTTGAGTTCGATGAGTTCTTTTTTCATTGTTCGGCGATAAGCCTTTAGCTCTTAGCTTGTCCGGCTCGGCAACGGGCTGACGGCTAAGAGCTGCTTTCAATATAGCGGCACGGTACCATCCACCCGGCGAGACCAGGCATCAATGCCGCCTTGCATGGACTGTACCTTTTCAAAACCCTGTTGCCGCAACCAGGCGGTCACATTCAAGGAGCGCACGCCGTGATGGCAAACCACCACGATGTGATCTTCCGGATCTAATTCCTGATGCACCCGTGACGGCACGTCTCCCATGGGCAGCAGCTTCGCTCCGGCCATACTTGCCGTTTCAAACTCCCACGGCTCGCGGACATCCAGTAGAGTGAACTCTTCACCTTGATCGAGCTTGGTCTTGACTTCCTCGGGCGTGATCTCGTAATCCATGCGTTACTTCCCTGCCCAGTCCGGTCTGCGTTTTTCCATGAAGGCCGAGATTCCTTCTTGCGCGTCCGATGTTTTCATTAACTCTTCCAGGTAGATCTTCTCCGCCCGGGCCAGGCCCTTATCGAAGTGCATTGAATCCCACGCGTAGATCGCCTTTTTCGTAACCGCCAACGCCCCAGGACTCAGCCCGACCAGTTCCTGCACAGTCTGGTCAACCACCCCTGCCAACTCTTCAGCGGCAACCGCACGATTGGCCAGCCCCATTTCCGCCGCTTGCGTTCCGCTAATCGTGCGTCCGGTAAGAATTAATTCCGCGGCGCGCTTCTGCCCCACCAATGCAGCGAGCGCTGTGCACGCCACCGGCGGATAGCAGCCCAGCTCAATCTCCGGGAATCCCCACTGCGCTGAATCACCGGTGTAAACCATGTCGCAAACCATCGCGAGTTCCGCGCCTCCACCAAGGCAATGCCCGTGCACAGCCGCGATCGTGACCTTCTTGCTGGCAATCAGCAGCCGGATGACGCCGTGGAACCTGCTCAACATCTCTTCAACTTTGTCAGGAGTATGTGCAGCCACGTCGACACCGGCGGAAAACGCTTTGCCCGCTCCGCTCAGCAGAACCACGGAAATATCCGGGCGCAATTCCAATTCCGCCAGCGTTTGAGCTAACTCCTCCATCATCGCGATGTCGATGACGTTCAGCGGCGCATGGCGTAAGACGATTCGCGCCACGAGCGAGTCAGTATCAACTGTGAGCCGAGCGAGTTTGGATTCCGCCGCAACCGCCATTGTGACTCCTCACTGCACCAGCTACAGATTAATCGCTGACTTTCGCACTTCGCCAATGCTCGCGAGGGGATCGCGCGCGCCGGTTTTCTCGGCAATCCATTTCTTCTCGGTCTCGATAATCTCCAGCAACAACTTTCTGTCTGCTGGACCGGGCATGTATTCCTTTACATGCTCTTCGTAAGCTCGATCATCGAGCAGTTCACCTGTCTGCGCGTGATACTTCTGATGTGCCCAGCGCCCGATTTCACGATTGAACTTGATGTTAGGAGCGTACAGCTTCGGTTGCCCCGGCTTTAGAGCGCCGTTGAAACGCTCAATCAGACCCGCAACTTCGTCGCGATACAGATTACGGTTGTAGTCGTTCAAATCGTCGAGGTCGGGAGCGTGCTCGTTCTTCGGTTCATCGTAGCGCCCCTTAACACCCCACACGTAAGCCCAATGTGCCGACGAAGAATGGTCAGTTCCAAAGAGATCGTAAGAACTTGAAATCCATTTGTTGAGATATTTTTGAATCAGCCATCCTGGGATGACGCCGGCTTCTACGATGCGCCGCAAGCCGTCATTGCCGGTGCCCATGTGGAAGGCCTCTTCGCGAAGCATGTACGACATCGACCGCCCCAACGGCGCGAATGCGGAATACTTGAGCATCTGCAGCTGGAACTTTCCGTCTCGATCGACGAAGTCGGTGTAGGTGAAGAAATCCATCCAGTTGTCGACGTCGACATTGAATGCGCCCAGTAACCGTTTGTTCTCGAAGGCACGGCGCTCAAGCATTTTCTGCGCTTCGACTTTGCCCGAATAACCGAAGTGATCCACCAGCAAAGCGCACATCTGCCACCCGTGCCGCATTTCCTCAATCATTACGCGCGTAATGGCACGTCGATCCCAGTCGGTGGGCGCATTTTCCAGAAGGTTGCGTTGCTGTTCGACGCTGGCGAATTCGGTATCGCCTTGGTAGACGATCATGTTCATCAGTGCATCGCGCATCTGCTGGGTGGGAATCTGACGCAGATTTTCCCACTTGCGCCGTCCCTTGTACGAACCGAATTCGATCTCCTCCGTATCGATCGCGCCATAGAGCGTGTCGAAGTGAAAAGCTTCAATGTCCTTCGTGTTGACGCCGATATCTTTGCGCCAGTCGTTGAACATACCTTCCCAATCACTAAACGTTCCGATTTTTGCAACTTTACCCGGCATCATTCCGCTCCTACGCCATGTTCAGCCAAACTGTTTTCAACTCCGTGTAATGCTCAATCGCGTGCATGCCTAACTCGCGGCCGAAGCCCGAACTCTTGTAACCACCAAAGGGCAGCGACGCGTCCATCAATCCGTACGTGTTGATCCACACGGTACCGGCTTTTAGTCGCCGCGAGACGCTATGAGCCTTCTTGACATCGCGAGTCCAAACCGCAGCCGCGAGGCCGTAGGGATTATTATTGGCCTGCTCGACCACCTCATCAATATCGTCAAATGCCAGCACGGAGAGCACGGGACCGAAAATCTCTTCGCGCGCAATCTTCATGTCGTTTTTTACGTCGCCGAAGATTGTAGGTTCGATGAAAAATCCCTTGCCGCCATCCACGTTCACACGATTGCCGCCGGCAACCAACTTGGCACCATCTCTTTTTCCCGCTTCAATGTAGCCCAGCACAGTCTGCATCTGCTCCTGGCTGACAATCGCCCCCAGCCGGGTTTTCGGGTCGAGCGGGTCTGCCGGTCGCATCTTGGCCGCGCGCGCCGCCAATTTCTCGGTGAACTCGTCCTTTACTTTGCTTTCGAGAAACAACCTCGAGCCCGCATTGCAGACCTCGCCCTTGCCATAAAATATTCCGGTGATTGCACCTTTTACCGCGCTGTCGATGTCGGAATCTGCAAAAACAATATTCGGCGATTTTCCACCGAGTTCGAGAGTAATGCGCTTCACGGTATCAGCCGCGCTGCGCATGATCTCTTGCCCCACCGCTGTTGAACCTGTAAATGCGATCTTGTCGATTCCCGGATGTTGCACCATCGCTTTGCCCACAACTCCCGGGCCGGTAACAATGTTGATTACGCCGGCTGGAACGCCCGCTTCAATCGCCAACTTTCCGAACCGCAATGTCGTCAGTGATGTCTGACTGGCCGGTTTCCACACGATCGCGTTGCCGCAAGCCAGCGCCGGGCCAACCTTCCATGAAGCCAAAAGCAACGGGAAGTTCCACGGAACGATTAAGCCAACCACCCCGACAGGTTCGCGCAGGGTGTAGGTGAACGCAGTTTCTAAGGTGTTGACAGTCTCACCGTGGATTTTCGTCGCCAGCCCCGCGTAGTAGCGCAGAACGTCAATCACCATTGGCATATCGACGTAGCGCGACTCGAAGATCGGCTTGCCGTTGTCGAGAGTCTCGAGTTCGGCGAATTCGTCGATATTTTTCTCCAGCAAATCCGCAAGTTTCCAGATCAGTCGCCCGCGTTCGCTCGCCGACATTTTCCGCCACGGGCCGTTCCGATCCTCGAGGGCGCGGCGCGCGGCATCGACAGCACGGTCCACATCCGCGCTGCTACCCTCCGCAATTTGCGTCAACACCTCTCCTGTGGCCGGATTGATGGTGTCAAATTTCTTCGCACCATCAACCCATTGCCCATCGATCAGCAACTGGCCGGATTCAACTTTCACCTTGGCTGCAATCATTTATTTTGCCTTGAAAACCGCGGGACGCTTCTCTACATAAGCGGCGAGGCCTTCCTTTGCATCTTCGCTCTGGAAAAGTATCTGCTGGTTCTCGCGTTCGACAGCCAGCGCCGATTCCATAGGAATCTCCCAGCCGGTCTGGACTGCGCGCTTAATCCGTCCAACGGCCTTAGCCGCCTTGTTCGGCGGGCAAAACTGTTTCGCGTATTCCATCATGTTTTCCATGAAACCGTCGCGCTCGTAGATGTCATTGATAATGCCGAGCTCTTGCGCTTCCTCAAAAGAGAACGTGTTGCCCGTGACCATCAATTCGATCGCTTTGCTCTTTCCCACGAGCCGCGAGAGCCGCTGCGTGCCGCCGGTGCCGGGAAGAACTCCGAGATTTACTTCCGGCAGACCGATCTTGCCAGCATCCTTGCGCGCAATGCGAATGTCGGCAGCCATGGCAATTTCCAAGCCGCCTCCAACGCAGTGGCCATTGATCGCAGCGATTACCAGCTTTGGTGTGTGCTCCAGCCGCAGCAGCATCTCGTTGGCATGTAGGCAGAAGTAATACTTGAAGGTTGGATCGACGCTCGACAGCATCTTGATGTTGGCGCCAGCAGAGAAAAACTTGTCCCCTGCTCCCGTCAGCAAAATGACGTAGACATCATTTTCCATGCGCGCGCGCAGGATGGCCTCGTCCAACTGCCGGTTCATTTCGTAGGTATAAGTATTCGCCGGCGGATCGCACATCTCGATGACCGCGACGCCCCCCTCGCTGCGGTAGTTAACAAGCTGTTTGGTCGTTTCACCGGTCACTGGCTGCGTCGTCGTCGCCATATCTGTAGCTCCTTATCTCGTTGTAAATATCAATTCTCTTCTCATCACCTTCAAAATGTCATTCCGAGCGAAGCGAGGAACCCTGGTTTCGTCGGGACTAAAATAAATCCGCCTTCAGCGCCCGTCCTTGCGAGCGCGGCTTCCATTCATCACGCCACGCAGAAAGATCTCACCCATCTCGCGCGCAATCTGCTCCGCATCGGCATCCACTTTCGGGTTGTGCCATGTATAAATCCAATTCATCATGCCGAACAGGCTCAGTACCGCGATGCGAGTGGAAAATTGTAACCCCCGCTCACGCTTTAGCTCGTCCAGCAATCCCACGCAAATGCGGTAGTATTCGCGCTTGATCGCCGCCACTTCGGAAGCGAATCCATTCTTCAACGCCTCCGCCTCGTGAGATAGAACTTTCATGCTGGCCGGATTGGCGAGGAAGTATTCCAGATGGTTAAGGATAAAGATGCGAACCTGCTGCTCAGGATCGCTCACCCCCTCCAGCCTCGACTTCAGCCGCTGCACGATGGTGGTGAACGTATGCTTCTGAATCAGAAAGAGCAGCCGCTCTTTGGATTCGAAATAGTAGTAAAGCCCCGCAAGCGACATTCCGCTGGCGCGGGAAAGGTCGCGCATGGAAGCGCCTTCATAGCCTTTATCGCAGAAGACATCCGTGGCGTGGGTAAGGATCTCGGCAAGGCGCTGATCGAATCGAGTGCCCTTGTTTAGGATACTGCGAGGCCGTCGGGGGGAAGTCCTGGTCTCTATGGAAGGGCTGGCCATTGCTTTTGTAGCCTATAAGTCGAACGTTCGTTCGAATTTAGTATACGAGAAACAAGAGGCGCACCACAAGGCCCAAATTAATTCAGTGTGCCTTGGATCGGATCCTCTAGACTATCCAAGGCACTCCTGTTGATTAGTTCCTTACATCCGCCAGAAGTCGCTCTATCTCGCGCTTCACTTCGGCTGTTGCGGGTAGTTGCGGCAGGCGCGCTGGGCCTCCAAAATAGCCGTTGAAATCCATGCCATACTTCACGCCGGGAATTCCAAACTCGCCCACAATTTTCTGTGCTGCTGCAGCAATGCGATCCTGCTTCAACTTCGCCAACTCAGCGTCGCCTTCCTTCCAGGCTGCATAAATCTCGTAGCACGCGGTTGGGGCAACACAGGTGAACGCAAGGATCGCTCCCGCGGCACCGGCGTCGAGTGACGGATGCAATTTCTGCGCAGCGCCCACCAAAACCTGAAATCCAGTTTCCTTCTGCCGGGTTTTCATTGTGCCCATAACCGTGACCGCTGCGGAGGACGGCCTTTCGACCGGCGTTCCCCCCACTGCCCCTACCTGCACCAACTCCCCGCCATTTCCGTTCGATCCCGAAGTCGCGGCTGTAAGCATGCGCGGAGTCACCGCCTCGAACGTCTCAGTGACGGTGGAACTGCGCCGGATGTGACGCGTTCCTTCGACGATTTTCCGAACTTTCTCGACATCGCCGCTAGATTCCTTGATCCCGATCAGATTTGGATGCTCCGCCAGCTCAATGACCAACTCCGCAGGAATGTCGTAGCCGGTAGCCTGTGGAAAGTTATAGATCATCACCGGCAGCGGCGAGCGGTCAGCTACCGTTCGGTAGAACGCCAGGATATTCGCCGGCTGCATCTGTTTTTTGTAGTAATGCGGCGTACGCACCATCGCCACGTCGTAGCCAATTTCGGCGGCATATTCGGTGAGCCGCAAGGTCTCAAGCGCGGATTCGATTCCTGTGCCAGCGATCAGCACTTTGCCCGGCGCTGTTGCTTCGCGGGCGGACTTCAGCACATCGCGACGCTCCTGGTCGGATAGAAAAACAGCTTCCCCGGTCGAGCCGAGCACAACAATGCCCGCGCAAGGTGTGCGCGAATAACGTTCGACGTTACTTTCAAGCTTTTTAAAATAAACGTTTTCGTCAGCATAGAACGGAGTGCTGATCGGAGCGAAGATACCGTGAAGAAGCATGTGTTCCTCCCAAGGATGACTCCTAGAATACTATGCGGAATCTCAATTTTGTCTGAAGATTAGACGAAAATGGCGGGACCTTCAGCTAGCGCACGCGAGCCGAGACCCGGTCGGCATGCAACTGCTGCAGCGCCCGGATATTCAGCTCGCCGCGCTGCAGCGCCGCAATCCCTTCCGCAGCTGCCCGTGCGGCTGAAAGCGTAGTGATGGTGGGGATGCGCGCCGTTACCGCAGCCCGCCGGATCGCCTTCTCGTCGAACCACGGCTCAATTCCGGAGGGAGTATTGACGATCAGATGGATGCGCTGGCCCTTGATCAAATCAACAACGTTTGGACGACCCTCTTTCACCTTATAGACGCGCTCCACTTTCATTCCCGCGGATTCAATCACATCACCGGTGCCGGAAGTTGCGACTAATTTGAATCCCATGTGCACAAACTTTCGCGCCAGCTCGGCGACGTAGCGCTTGTCGTGATCGGTAACGCTGATGAACACCGTCCCCTGGGTTGGCAACTTCTGGCCCGCCGCCAATTGCGCCTTGGCAAAAGCTTCGCCGAAACTGTCGCCCACGCCCATGACTTCGCCGGTTGATTTCATCTCCGGTCCCAGCACCGTGTCGACGCCAGGAAACTTATTCCAGGGAAACACTGGTGACTTTACGTAGTAACACTTTCCCGTATCGAGATCAGATCGGCTGTCAATGTTTTCCGGCAGGAATTCGCGCAGCTTGCGTCCGGTCATCAAGCGCGCCGCAATCTTTGCCAAGGGCACGCCCGTGGCCTTGGAGACGTAAGGAACGGTCCGCGAAGCACGGGGGTTCACTTCTAGTACATAAACTTTTCCGCCTTCCGCGCCATTACCCGACCCGCCGTCGCCGCGCGGAATCGCAAACTGAATATTCATCAACCCAATCACCTTCAGCGCCCGCGCCAGTTTGAAGGTGTAATCACGCATGCGCTCCATCAAAGGCTGCGGAATATCCACCGCAGGCAACACACAGGACGAATCGCCGGAGTGAATGCCAGCCTCTTCGATGTGCTGCATGATGCCGCCGATCACCACGTCTTCGCCATCGGAGAGTGCGTCTACGTCAACTTCAATCGCGTCCTCGAGGAAATGATCGATCAGCACCGGACGGTCGTGCGAGTATTCGACCGCTTCCTTCATATATCGCACGACGGATTCCTCGTCGTAGGCAATCACCATGGCACGTCCGCCGAGTACGTACGAAGGCCGCACCACCACCGGATATTGAACGCGCTTCGCCCCTTCGATGGCCTCCTCGAGCGAAGTCGCCATCACACCAGCGGCCTGCGGAATCTCCAACTCTTCCAGCAGTTTGTTGAAATGCTTCCGATCCTCGGCCAGGTCAATCGACTCCGGAGACGTGCCGATAATGTTGACGCCCGCAGCCTTCAGCGGCAATGCCAGATTCAGCGGGGTCTGCCCCCCGAATTGAACGATGACGCCACACGGCGCGCCTTTCGATGTTTCGTGCTGATAAATCGCCCACACATCTTCAAACGTCAGCGGCTCAAAGTACAGCCGGTCGCTGGTGTCGTAGTCGGTCGAGACAGTTTCAGGATTGCAGTTGATCATGATCGTCTCGTAGCCGTCTTCGTGTAGCGCGAAGGAAGCGTGACAGCAGCAGTAATCAAACTCAATTCCCTGCCCGATGCGGTTGGGCCCGCTGCCTAAAATGATGATCTTCTTCTTATCGGTGGGCACGGCTTCGTCTTCTTCTTCGTAAGTTGAGTAAAGGTACGGGGTGAAGCTTTCGAACTCTGCGGCGCATGTATCGACTCGCTTATAGACGGGCATGACTCCATGCTTTTTGCGCAGATGCCGAACTTTCTCCTGCCCCTCAAGCCGCCAAACGCCAGCCAGTCTCCCGTCGGAGAAGCCCATGCGCTTGGCATCGCGCAACACTTCGGTCGGGATCGATTCCATCGGATGCTTCTCCAACTCGAGCTGCATATCGTTAATTTCTTTGAGCTGGTAGAGGAACCACGGATCCATCGAGGTCATCTTCGCAATCTGCTTGACCGTGTGTCCCTGCCGCAAAGCGTATTGCACATAGGACAGCCGCTCCGGATGCGGCGTCACCAGGCGCTGCGTGAGGATCTTCGGCTCAATCTTCGCTCCGCCGACGCGCCTTCCGGTATCGAGCGAGCGAATGCCTTTCATCAGAGCTTCTTTGAAAGTGCGGCCGATGGCCATCACTTCGCCCACCGACTTCATCTGCACGCCGAGATTCTCATCGGCTCCAGGAAACTTTTCAAACTGCCACTTCGGAATTTTCACAACTACATAGTCGAGGGTCGGCTCGAAACAGGCAGGGGTCTTACGGGTGATATCGTTGGGAATTTCGTCGAGTGTGTAACCGACGGCGAGCTTCGCGGCAATCTTTGCAATCGGAAAGCCGGTGGCTTTGGATGCAAGCGCAGAAGATCGCGAGACGCGCGGGTTCATCTCGATCACCACCATGCGTCCGGTTTCTGGATTCACGCCGAACTGAATGTTTGATCCGCCAGTATCCACGCCGATTTCGCGGATCACCGCGATCGATGCGTCGCGCATGGCCTGGTACTCGCGGTCAGTCAAAGTTTGCGCCGGCGCCACGGTAATCGAATCGCCGGTGTGTACGCCCATGGGGTCGAAGTTCTCAATCGAGCAGATGATGATGACGTTGTCTTTGGTGTCGCGCATTACCTCGAGCTCGAATTCCTTCCATCCCAGCACCGATTCTTCAATTAGCGCCTCGTGTACGGGAGACAGATCCAAGCCGCGAGTTAGAACCTCGACCAGTTCTTCCCGGTTGTAGGCGATACCGCCGCCGGAACCTCCCAAGGTGAAAGAGGGACGCACGATGACCGGGAAGCCAATTTTGCCGGCGAACTCCAATCCGTCCTTGCTACTGCTCACCAGCGCGGACTTAGGGACGTCGAGACCGATCCTCTGCATCGCGTCTTTGAAGAAGAGCCGGTCTTCCGCCTTCTTAATCGCCGCGACGTTCGCACCGATCAGATGTACGTCGTATTTTTCCAGAACGCCGCCGTCGGAAAGTTCAATCGCAAGATTCAGGGCAGTCTGCCCACCCACCGTTGGCAGCACAGCGAAACCCGCGCCCGGCGCCATTTCCCGCTCGATGCGGATGATCTCTTCCAGATATTCAAGCGTGAGCGGTTCGATGTAAGTGCGGTCGGCGATCTCCGGATCAGTCATGATGGTCGCCGGATTGGAATTGGCCAGCACCACTTCATAGCCCTCAGACTTGAGCGCCTTGCAGGCCTGCGTGCCGGAGTAATCAAACTCCGCCGACTGCCCAATGACGATGGGCCCGGAGCCGAGAATCAGGATTTTCGAGATGTCAGTGCGTTTGGGCATTTATTGAGTCTTCTTACAGGCGATGGCCTTGGCGATAAGCGACGAAATAAAGTTCGTGAAATTGAGCTCTGGAACCGGCTCCGAGTATTGTCCCCTGAGACCATCGGCACTATTGGACATCAGAAAGCAAGTCGCGTCGTAAAGCCTTTCGCGGACCAACTTCGTCAGGAGAATTTCGTAGCGCCTCGCGTAGGAAGCTGACTTGAATTCTTCAAACACCCTGAAGTGCGGCTCCTGCGCTTTAACTGGCCGGGTCGAACCGGGAGCGTCCTCCAGCAGCATTAAGTAGCCCAACCAAGGACGAGCAGAGGGCTTAAAAGCCCCTTCCCGGTACGCTGCCCACAAATCCGCCGCGCTGCCTAGCGCTTCTTCAGTTCTGTTATTGAAATTGTTTCCGAAAGAACCGACCTGTGATTTGAATTCAATGGCTGCAATCAAACAGCCCTCGACGACAACAAGCAGATCCCATTTCTTTTCAGGCCGAAACCATCCGGGCAACTCGATGTGCCTTTCGCAGTACACCACTGGCCTGTCCACGCCCGACTCTTCCAATAGGTCCCGAACCAATGCCACAAAACCGTCCATCTGAGTTCCGCCAGTGACTGCGGTCCTCGCGCCGGCGTCGCGAACGCCTGACTTAGCTCCCTGCTTCTGCGCCTGAGTTTCGCGACTCGACCAGAATTGAGCCACCGCGCTCTTGAGCTTGAGATCTATTTCAGAATTCACTTGCTTACTCTTGCTCCATAACTAAAACAGGATTGGCGAACAGTGATGAGAGCTCCCTTTCTAGTCGCTGGGCCGCAAAGCTCAAATAGTCGGCGTCGATTTCGAAATTGACACTATTCCTGCCCCACTTCGAGGCAGCCAGGGCCGTTGTGCCTGTACCCATGAATGGGTCCAGCACCGTATCGCCAACAAAACTGAACATGCGAATGAGACGCTCAGCCAATTCGACTGGGTACGGCGCAGGGTGATCCTTCGTTGACGCACCTGTCACTCCATTCCAGATCTGCTGAAACCATTTCTGATAGTCCTTCGCCGAAATCACGCTCAAAATTCTTGCACCATCTTGGGGAGTTCTGTAGCCGCCTGGCTTTCGCTGCATCAGGATGAACTCGACGTCGTTCTTGATGACTGCATTTGGCTCGTAGGGCTTTCCCAGGAAGCCTCCACCGTTCTCTACTTCGTAAGCCGCATTGGCAATTTTGTGCCAGATGATTGGAGACAAATTATCGAAGCCGATTTTCCGGCAATGCTCTTGAATGGTGGCATGGAGGGGAACCACAGTATGCCGCCCTTCATTTTTGCGGCGCGAGAGGCAGACGTCCCCAACTACGCACACAAGTCTGCCGCCCACAACGAGCGAGTCAAAACATCTCTGCCACACTCGGTCCAACTCCTCGATGAAGTCGTCGTAGTCGACGATGTGACCAAGTTGGCCTGAGCTGTCGCGATACTTTTTTAGGGTCCAATAGGGAGGAGAGGTCAAAACAAGGTGCGCCTTGCCAACCTTTTCCTTCGACATCTTTCTGGCGTCGCCATGAACAAGAACATGCCTTGTCGGAATCTCTTTCACTGCTCGTTCAATAAGGGTTAAGTAGGCTTCATTCTTTGCAACCTCCGGGATTGCGCTTTGGAGATCTCCGAGGCGGCGCAGCTCTTCCGGCACGAACTTTGCCAGATCGAGATGGCTAGGCAAATCTATCTTCGGAATGGCCCGAGCGCTCACCCTTTCCACTCCTCCATCATCTTCACGAAATCCTTGAACAGATAATGCGAATCATGCGGCCCCGGCGCAGCTTCCGGGTGATACTGCACGCTGAACAGCGGCAGATTGCGGTGCCTCAGGCCTTCCAAAGTGGAGTCGTTCAAATCGATGTGCGTAAACTCCACTTCGCTCTGCGGCAGCGAATCAGGATCGACGGCGAAGTTATGGTTGTGCGCCGTGATCTCGATCTTCCCCGTCTTCAACTGCTTCACGGGATGATTCCCGCCGTGATGTCCAAACTTCAACTTGAAAGTCTTCCCGCCGAGCGCAATCCCAGTTAGCTGATGCCCCAAACAAATTCCAAAAATCGGCTGCCGGCCCATGAGACGTCGAATCGAATCCACTGCGTACGTACACGGCTCGGGATCGCCGGGGCCGTTCGATAGGAATACTCCATCGGGCTTCAAAGCGAGAACATCTTCGGAAGTGGTCTGCGCAGGCACTACGGTCACCCGGCATCCCTCTCCGCGTAACTTACGTAGAATGTTTTGCTTAATACCGAAGTCATAAGCCACTACATGAAAGCGAGCGGGCTCGTCCTTCACTCCAACCATCGCGACAGGTTCATGCGACCGCTCGCCTACTTCCCACACATAGGGGCCTTTGGTGCTAACCACCTTCGCCAAGTCCGTGCCGTCCATCTTAGGAATCGAGTTGGCTTTAGCCACCAACTTCTCAACATCGTTCTCGATGGTTGAGACCACTCCCCGCATCACGCCGTGGTCGCGCAGATGCCGCACCAGCGCCCGCGTGTCGATATCCGAAAGCACCGGCACCTTGAACTGTTCCAGGTATTCATCCGTCACCTGCTGCGAGCGCCAATTCGAACTCACTTTCGAAAACTCGCGCACGATGAGGCCTTCGATCCACGGACGCGTGGCTTCGTTGTCTTCCTGATTGGTTCCGTAGTTGCCGATCTGAGGATTGGTCAGGACAACGATCTGCCCTGAATAAGAAGGATCGGTGAAGATTTCCTGGTAGCCAGTAATGGAAGTATTAAAAACGACTTCGCCGTAGCACTCGCCTTTGGCGCCGTAGCCTTTGCCTCGGAAGACTCGCCCGTCTTCCAGCGCAAGGATAGCCTGCATTCTCGCTCCAATGTGTGGATTTGAAGAATTTTATCAGGGATTGGCTCAAGGACCAAGGGCGGAGCTGGTCTTCAGCGAAATTTTATTTCGAAGCAGTCAACTGAGTCAAGGAAGCTCATTGCCACCGCCGAGAAGCGTGGGCCTGAGGAATATATTCGGCGAATGAGCGTCTGCATCTTTCAATTCCACTCTAAGGATATATGAGCTTCGCCTATTTATTTGCAGGTTTGTGCAAGAGAGGCTGTAAAAACCAGCGTAGTCGGCGGAGTAAGTCAGAATCCACGCTCTCGTTGCCGGGGTACCGGATGCCGCACAGAGAACTTTTCCTTGATCGTCGCTTAACAACACATCGAGCTGAGTTGTGAGGCGTTCAAGTATTTGGGCATCCCGGGCGGTCTTTCCGACAACGTCGAATTGCAGCCACATCTCCTCAGACGGAGCGCCCGTGAAAGCAAAGCGATGCTCGCCACCTTCGGAAAACGGGATTTGGTCGAGCTCGACGTGATAGCGTGGATAGCTGAATACGCCGGAGTCCCGAATCGCGCCAGCTTCATGGAATGCTCGCGAATGATAAGACAATAAGTACCAGCAGGCGATCAGCCCAAGAGCAATCGCAACGAATACGAAGCGAAAGGGTGCCCTCTGGTTCTGAGGGTCGCTTTCGCCGCTCACCTTACCCGGCCCAGCTTATCCATCGGCCAGTATCCAAATACGGCCTTGCCATAAATATAACTCTGATTCACTGGTCCGAAGTCGCGGCTGTCGTTCGACATGGAGCGATGGTCTCCAAGAACGAAGTAGCACTCCGGCGGCACTACCATCTCCGGATAAGAACGTGCATCGGCGTACACCGGTGGAACATAATCCTCCTCGATCGCCTCGCTATTCACATAGACTTGGCCGCTGTCGATACGGATTCGATCCCCGGCCGCACCGATCACGCGCTTGATGTAACTTTTCGAGGGATCGCGGGGATACCGGAACACCACAATATCCCCCCGCGAAATCGGCTCCAGGCGGTAAACGAACTTGTTTACGAAAATTCTTTCCTGGTCTTCAAGCGAGGGCATCATGCTCGTGCCTTCGACCTTAACTGGCTGGTAGATGAATACTATGATGAACGCCGAGATTGCCAGAGAAACGATCAGGTCGCGCAGCCAGACTCCTAACGCCGGACGCAAGCGCACCGCTGCGCTTGAATCAGGAGTTTCGAGTCGCTGCGTCGGCGGGACCTGCCTGTTTCCAGGTTCCTTGCTTGTGATTTCCGGCATTCGATTTCTATTGTATACAGATCGCCTGACCTCGGCTGCGAGTTATATGCTGCAGCCGTTTAAGACACTCCCTGTTACCCATTCCACCCAAAAGCGGGTTAAAATAATTCTATACTGGAGATATTGATGAGGCCGACTCGCCCGTTGCGAAACAAATTCGCCCACCGCGCTCTGACACTGATTTTTCTTTTCGCGGTGACGCTCACCATGTCGGCCGAATGGACTCCGCAGATGGAGGAAGAAGGCGGTATTCCCGCCTATAACGCCGGTCCGCCGCCAAAAGGCACTAAGCTTCCCGCCACCCTCACCAAGGCCGACCTTTGGGGAGCAGATGCGCAATATCCCTATCAGACACATGCCTACGATCTGGCGTCGAAGATTCCAGCGGTGCTTCACCAGCAGCCTTGCTATTGCTATTGCGACCGAATGGGTCACAACAGCCTGCATAGCTGCTTTGAAACCTCGCACGGAGCCCGCTGCTCCACCTGCCTGAAAGAGCTGTACTACTCTTATCAGCAGAGCAAGAAGGGCAAGACCGCAGCCCAGATTCGCGCCGGCATCATTAAAGGGGAGTGGAAGCAGATCGATCTGCAATCGGCGGCGACGGTCAACTAGCAGCCGAGTAAGGAGTACCGAGTACCGGAGCGCATTCACAGGGCCCAGTCGCTCCGTTGTTGCTCGGTAGTCCCAACTAGGGACTAGATACTGCCTCTATCGATTGCCCTACACCTACCTTTTGAGTCATACTTGAGCATTCGCTCTTCGAGTTTAAGGAACCAAGGAGTCCCCCATTACGACGAGCACAGGAAAAATTCTTCACATGGCTCAGAAGGTTACCCCCAAGAAAGCTTCCATCCCCGAGGATCCGCGGGTCGCGCAGGCGCTGCAGAATTACGAAACCGGGCTGCGCGCGTTGCAGGAGCATAAGTTCGAAAAGGCGAAGCCCCTATTTCAGAAGGTGCTCGCCGGTCCGAGTAAAGAACTCACGGACCGCGCCGCCATTCACCTGAGCATCTGCAACCAGCACCTCGAGCGCTCGACGACCACGCAATTCAAGAGCGTCGAAGAGCACTATGATTACGCCGTCTCGCTGATGAACGTCGGGGATTACGTGACCGCCCGCGAACACATAGAAAAGTTACTGAAGCAGTCCCCGAAAACCGACTTCGTTGTCTATGGCCTAGCCGCGCTCGATTGCTTGACCAGTCACGTCGAAGATTCTCTCAAGCATCTTGAGGAGGCTCTTCAACTGAATCCCAGCCTGCGCTACCAGGCCCGGAACGACTCTGATTTTCATAACCTGGCTGAGGATCCTCGCTTCACCGAACTCTTGTATCCTGATCCGGCCGCCGACCTTTCGGTGCCGCAAGGCTCTTTCCGCGAAGACGAATCGTTTTAATCGGCATACGAGATTCTCGGATGGAAACCAGAATCGCCGATCGGTCGTCCTCGGAGAAGGCCACGCGCGAGCGCGGACTCCGCGTTGTCGCCATTGGTGGGGGCACCGGCCTCTCTACTCTTCTCAAAGGTCTCAAACGTTTCGCCCTCACCCCTGCGGAGATGGCCGCGGCACCTGCCGGGACGCCTGTCATCCGCGACCTGTGCGCCGTGGTG
This sequence comes from Acidobacteriota bacterium, assembly GCA_013289765.1. GTDB lineage: Bacteria > Acidobacteriota > Terriglobia > Terriglobales > Acidobacteriaceae > Sulfotelmatobacter. The sequence continues at coordinate 120,334 of JABCZI010000005.1, read as the reverse complement.
ACGGTCAGCGACGATGGCGGTTCCAGCGGTCGCCTGCGCAAAGAACTCAACATGCTTCCGCCTGGGGATATCCGCAACTGTATTGTTGCCCTCAGCGAGGATGAAGCTCTGCTCTCCCAACTTTTCCAACATCGCTTCGCAAAAGGTTCAGGACTTGAAGGCCACAGCTTCGGCAATCTCTTTCTGGCAGCATTAACCGACATCACGCAAGACTTCTCCGAAGCGGTTCGCCTATCTTCGGAGATTCTGGTTACACGCGGCCACATTCATCCCGCCACCACTTCTAATATCGAACTGGAGGCCCTGATGGTAGACGGCACGCGCGTGCGCGGCGAAACCGAGATCACTGCCAGCAAAGTACGTATTCAGGAACTTTTTCTCGTTCCACCGAACGTCGACCCTCTGCCGCAGACGCTCGATGCCATCGCCAGCGCCGATGTCATTAGCATCGGTCCCGGGTCTCTGTTCACCAGCCTTATCCCCAACCTGCTGGTGCATGGCATCTCGGACGCCATCGTCAACTCACCCGCCACCAAGGTTTACATTTGCAATCTGATGACTCAGGCGAACGAAAGTTTGGGGCTTACCGCCGCCGATCACATCCGCGCTTTGAACCGCCATGCCCGACAACAGATCTTTGACTACGCATTGATTAACCGTACTCCGATTTCCAACGAACTCAAGGCCAAGTACGCGCTTGAGGGTGCATGCCAGATCGTTGCTGATCTCGACGTCATCGCGGCCCTCGGCGTAATCCCGGTTCTGGGAGATTATCTGGAAGAGGCTGGCGTGGCCCGGCACAATAATGCCCGTGTTGCGAGCGATCTGATGCACCTGCGTGCAGCCGCCGGTCCGGAACGCAAGAGCCCGGTCTGAAAGGGTTTAATGCCTGCAAGCATTCACTCCTTTTCTTTCCCACACACCATTTGTAGTCGCTAGAATGTCCTATATGAAAATGGCACGCATAACAACGTGGACGATTGCGGCGTTGCTGTCTACCTTTGCCCTTCTCGGCGAAGCCCATGCACAGCGGGACAAGAACGAGGAACCGACGGCGGTCCTGAATTTTATCGTCGTGAAGGAGGATAACGGCAAACCAGTCCGCAACGCCGCCGTAATCATGCATCCGGTCACTCACGGCAAGCAAGAGCGGGGAGGACTGGAACTCAAGACTGACGCCGACGGTAAAACCAGTTTTGATGGCATACCTTACGGCAAACTGCGGGTTCAAGTACTTGCGTCGGGATTCCAGACCTTCGGTGAAGACTACGATATCGGTCAGGCAAAGATGGAATTTACTGTCCGTTTAAAACGCCCGCAGGGACAGTACTCGATTTATCAGGACCACCCTGAAGAGAAAAAGGAAGAGAAAAAAGACGACAAGTCCCCGCCGGCCGATCCAAACGCAAAACCCCAATAGTCAAAATCCGGAAACCGTAACACACCCGCGCAGGCTACCGATACGCTGCGTGGAGCTCAGTGTGCCCCACTCTGCGGGTTCGCTGGAGATGGCAAGGGGGCGTCGCCTTTTTGGTCGCGCCAAAGAACCTGGTTCAGACGCGCAGCTCCGGCGGCGTCGGGTCGCGAAAAATCCATCTTCACCGACTCGGCTGCTCCTTGAGCGTCGCGTTTGTTGGTCTCGTAAATCATCCCATTCTTGAGATTGCGATAGTCGGTCTGAAAGGCGGGCTGGTTGCCCGCGCCTGAGAACATAGGTCCCATCGCGGGGGCATAAGTGTCATTCTGATTCATGGCAGGCAGCCCCAGCAGCATTTCCAGCGTGTGAATCATGTTCACCGTGGTATAGAAGCGGTGATCTACATAGGGCTCGGTGACGATACCGGGCGAATATTTGCTGATCACGAAGGCGATGGAGCGGTGGGCGTCAACGTGGTCGGCCCCGTTTTGGGCGTCGTCCTCGAGTACAAAGATCGCAGTGTCATCCCAGTAGAGACTGTGCGACACGGCGTCTACGACGCGTCCAAGAGCAAGATCGTTGTCGGCAACTGAGGCTTCCGGCCGCGGACGTTCCGGACGCGTGCCCCCCGTGTGGTCGTCAGGCAAGTAGAGCAGGACGAATGCCGGCAGCTGGAACTCAGGACTCTCGTTCGACTCGCGGGCGCGCGCGTAGGCGGCGAATTCGTTCAGAAATTCATCGGCTCGGAGTTGATCGGGATAATCAGTGTTGAAATCGGGATACAACGGATCGAAGTGATCCCGCAGCACGGCCTTTGTCGCCTTCACCTGCTTGAAGAGCGGGACGGCCCAAGGCCAAGGGCTAGGTCCGGCGTGGGGCTCACCGACATTGGGTGCCAGAGCCTCCCCCTTGTGGACTTCGGTTCGCGGGCAAGCGACTTCCTGCGCGGATGGAGTTCCCTGCTTGGGTGATGCGGCTTTGCGGCTTTTGTTGCACCATGCGGCGCTCACGAATTCGCCGTAATCGCGATAACTCAAGCCGTGATGAGCGACATTGTCCCAAAGAAAACCCGTGGCAGGATCGTCGATATCGGGCTGGTTGTGATCGAGCGGATATTCATCCGCGACCGTGCCCTGGAAGTCGTAGGTTCGCTCCTTGCCGCGGTAGGCAATCTGCCAGGTTTTTTCGTTGTAGTCGCTGGTGATAGCGGCAGTTGACCAAAGATGGCCATCACCGGAAACTTCTCCGCTGTCGTAAAAATTGTCGAGTATGCCGAACTGCAAAGCAAGCTTGTGTTCGTTGGGAGTGATTTCCGCGCCGTAAAGCGTCAACGAGGGATCGCCGTCGCCGCTCTTCAAATCGCCGAGCACCTGGTCATAGGTGCGATTCTCCTTGATGACATAGATCACGTGCTTGACGGGATTTTTGCCGCCGGCGAATTGTATCTTTCCAGGATCGTTGTGCAGCAAATTGTCGTGCTCTACAGTCCGGGTGAATTCATCGAGTTTACCGAGGGTGGAGGGAATGTTGAGCCGCGCCACCGAGCCGCGGAGCAGCGTCGGAATGTAGGGATGGCCGTGGTGCTTGAGCTCGTGTAATGTCTTGCCCATGGAGTTGTTCGGCCCTGTGCTCTGGCCTTTGGCGGTGGTGATTAGCAGGTCGTCGCCCTGCACCGCGAGCGCGCTGGGATACCAGTCGGTGGGGATAAAGCCGAGCGCCTGTGAAACTATGGGTTCCGACGAATGGTTGGGGTTCAAGTTCGGCGTATCGAATACTGCCACGGCATTGGCGGAGGCGTCGGCGACGAAGATTTTCTTTCCGTCAGCCGATTGAGCCAGCGCGCTGGGGTAGGTTCCTGCGGATTCTTGATTGCGAACGGTGGTGTTCAGTAAAGCGTCGATGCTGCCGCCCTCGGTTGAAACCACCGCAACTGAATCCGCGTTCGACAAAGCCACATAGAGATGTTTTTCATCGGGGCTCAACAGCAACGCAGTCGGATGGGAACCGGGCGCCAGCGGATCGTCCGGTAATTTTAGCTTGATCCAACGTGCAACTCGGCCGTTGGCGAGATCAAGTTCCGCAATCCGGGACGCATTCCACAAGCTGCACCATGCGCGCCGGCCGTCCCGCGTTGCCACCACTGTGTAAGGAAAAGATGAGGGGACCAGATTGTCGGTGCTGAGATCGAAGCGCTGGAGAACTTTACCGTTTGCCACGTCGAGCAGCACTACATTGTCGGAAAGGTTGTTGGCAACGAGCAGGCGGTCGCTGCCTTCAGCAGAGACCAGCGCGAGTCCCGCAGGATACGAAATGGCCGTTCCCGGGGGAGTTTTCTGCAAAGCGATCGCGACTTCTTTTTCCGCAGCGAGAGATTGCGGGGCGATGGCGATGAATCGTTCGGGCACAACCTTGCCGTTTATGAATGTGTAAACGGCAATGCCGTTGCCGGTGTCTCCCGTTTTCTGGCCGGTAGCATCAGTGATTGAGCCGACCGAGGCGTAAAGGTGCTTGCCGTCCGACCCAAAGACCAAGCCGAGGAAATAACTTTGATGGACATCTTCTCCGAAACGCTTGTCTGGATAATCGAACAGTTGATTGGTCTTGAGATCTAATATCGCAATCGACTGCGTGGCCAAAGTTTCCTGCGTACCGTAGCCGCCGTTCAGGAGCGCGGCGTAGCGGCTATCCGGGCTGATGGCGATGGTGGCGGGGAAACTGTTGGTTCTGGCGATGTGGCCGGGCGCGGGAATTGTTAATGTTTTGCTGGTCGGAAGCGAGATCGAAGAGCTATCGGGATGACGATCCTGGCCTAAGACCACAATCGGAAGCGCCAAGAGTGCGGACACGAAAACAATGCGGAAGAATCTGGTCACGGGACCTCCACGCAAAAGAGTTACAAGTAAAGTAAAGAGAGATGAACGTAATTGAGCCGCCATCCGCGGTCAAACGAAATATATTCCATAGACGCAACCGTCGATAAAAACATCTTCCTGAGCCAATGCCAGAGTAATCGCGCAAGCGATCCTGCACGAACCGCTTGGCTTCGTAGCTTAGCGCGCTTCGAGAAAGATGACAGTTTCGTTTAGGATCCCGAAGCGCTGGTCGGGGCTTGGTGTCCGGGATCGGCATGCTCTTCGGTGATGTTGTGGCGAACGTCTGCGCCCTGCACCCAGAAGATTACGTCCTCGGCAATATTAGTGGCATGGTCTGCGACGCGCTCCAAATTACGCGCTATCAGCAGCGCGTCCAGAGATTGCCGCACAACTTCAGGGTGCTGGTTCATAGTTTTTACTAGTTGGATGAACGCATCATCCTTCATGCGATCGACCACGTTATCCATTTCGAGGACAGCCTGCGCCAACTCTGCTTTGCCTTCGATGAATGCTTCCAATGCGCGGCGTACCATGGCGCTAACGGCGGCGCCCATGCGCGCTATGTCGATGGGCAGATCTACCTCTGGAAGATCGACCATGTCCATGACGCGCTCGGCGATGTTGACCGCCTGATCCCCAACGCGTTCCAGATCAGAGTTGATCTTGGTTACAGCGAGGATGAAACGCAGATCAACGGCCATTGGCTGCTGCATAGCCAGAAGATCGAAGGCCGCCTCATCGATTTCGCGTTCCGACTGGTTGATGAGGGTTTCGCCTTCAAGAACCATATGGCAACGGTTGAGATCGCGATCAATATAGGCCTGCCGGGCTCGATCAACCGCCTGCTCCGCCAGTCCTCCCATACGCAGCAATTTCTCGCGCAAATCGTCGAGGCCCTGCTGAAAACGCGTGCGCATTATCCGAACCTTCCTTATCCAAATCTGCCCGTAATATAGTCTTCCGTCTTCTTGTCGGACGGTTTGGTGAAGATTTTTTCCGTCTTGTCGAATTCGATCATCTTGCCCAGCAGAAAGAATCCCGTGAACTCGGCCACCCGCGCCGCTTGCTGCATGTTGTGGGTGACGATCACTATCGTATACCGCTCTTTGAGTTGAAAGATCAATTCTTCGATCTTTCCGGTGGAGATGGGATCGAGAGCGGAACAGGGCTCGTCCATGAGCAACACTTCCGGCTCAACGGCCAGAGCGCGGGCGATGCAGAGGCGCTGCTGCTGCCCACCGGAAAGGCTGGCGCCAGACTTTTTGTGAACGTGATCTTTTACTTCGTCCCACAGAGCTGCGGAATCAAGCGACTGCTTCACAATCTCATCGAGTTTGCGGCGATCGCTGAAACCGTTGAGCTTCAGGCCAGAGGCGACGTTGTCGTAAATCGACATAGTCGGGAATGGGTTCGCCTTTTGAAACACCATTCCAACCCGGCGGCGCAGTTGTGTGGGCGACGTTCCGTTATAGGCATCAATGTCGCCGATGCAAACGTTTCCCGTGACCCGCGCTTCAGGAATGGTTTCATGCATGCGGTTCAGGCAGCGAATGAATGTCGACTTGCCGCAGCCAGAAGGGCCAATCAGCGCCGTGGCGCGGTTCGCTGCCACCGTCAAACGGACGTCGAACAGCGCCTGTGTCTTGCCGTACCAGGCATTCAGGTTTTCGACCTTGATTCCTACGCCCATATGCTATGCCGCTCCGAAAGTACCACGGCGAACAGCGAAGCGCACGGCCGCGACCGCGGTGACAATGAGAATGATGAGCACGAGCGCGCCGGCCCATGCCTGGCGATGCCATTCGTCATATGGAGAAATGGCGTAGTTGAAAATCTGCAAGGGCAACGCGGCGGTGGGCTGGTTGGCACGCAGATTCCAGAATTGATTGCCGAATGCAGTGAACAGCAACGGCGCAGTTTCGCCGGCAACTCGCGCAAATGCCAGCATGATTCCGGTAATCACTCCGGACGTTGCGGTGCGCAGGGTGATGGAGATGGTAGTCCGCCAGCGCGGAATACCCAACCCGTACGCCGCCTCGCGTAAAGCCTGCGGAACCAGGAGAAGCATTTCTTCTGTGGTGCGCGTAATCGTGGGAATCATCATGATGGCCAGCGCCACTCCACCAGCCAATGCGGAGAAATGTTTTTGCGATAGAACGACGATGGAGTAGGCCACAATGCCGATGACGATGGAAGGCACTCCATTCAGCACGTCGGCGGTAAAGCGAATGACGTCTCCGAAGCGATTGCGGCCGAACTCCGCTAGATAGATGCCTGCGCCCACGCCGAGGGGAACTCCGAGAATACTGGCCAGGGCGAGGATGAATGCCGAACCCACGATCGCGTTTGCCATGCCGCCCCCCGCTTCCCCCACGGGTTTCGGGGTCTGCGTGAGAAAGGCCCAGTTGATGGATCCTACGCCTCGGTAGACGAGATAGGCGAATATCGCAAACAACGGCACCAACACGAGAACAACCGTAAGAATAGCCACGCCCGTCATGACATGGTCGGTAATCCTGCGCCCCAAAGCGATGGGCCGGACCGACTGACCCGCTGCCATGGTCCTTGTTTCAGGCATGTGCCCCCGCAGACTGGCCGCGAGTAACGGTCCAGACTAGCAATCGAGCTAGAGCATTGACCACGATCGTGACCAGAAAAAGAGCCAGGCCAATTTCGATAAGAGCTGACAGGTAGACATCCCCTGTGGCTTCGCTGAACTCGTTGGCGAGCACGCTAGCCATGGTATATCCCGGCGCAAACAGGGACTTCGCAATCTCCGGCCGGTTTCCAATCACCATGGTCACTGCCATGGTTTCTCCCAGAGCGCGGCCCAATCCGAGAATAATTCCACCCATGATTCCGGCGCGCGCGTTGCGCAGGACCCCGACGCGGATCATTTCCCAACGGGTCGCGCCGAGCGCGAGTACTCCTTCCCGCTGATGTTGAGGCACGACCATCAGAACTTCCCGTGCAATCGACGAAATGATCGGGATGATCATGATCGCCAGAATGATCCCGGCAGCAAGCATGCTGATGCCGTAGGGAGCACCGGTAAAAAATCCGGTCCAGCCCAGTGTACTGGACAAGAATGGTTCTATGTAGTTGCTCAGAAGCGGCACCAGCACGAAGATCGCCCACAATCCGTAAACCACACTTGGAATTGCCGCCAGCAGTTCCACGAAAAACGATAGCGGGCCGCGTAACTTGACAGGACACATCTCGGTTGTAAATACGGCAACTCCGATGGCTAAAGGCACGGCGATCAGTAAAGCGAGGAATGATGAGACCAGAGTCCCGTAAATAAACGGCATTGCACCGAATCTCTCATTCACCGGATCCCAGTCATGTCCGGCAAAAAACTTAAACCCAAAGGAGTGCCAGGAGAGAGCAGAACGCAAAACTAACTGGTAGACAATCAGAAACAGGATGGCCAGCACGGCCAAACCGCACACTAGCATGAGAAACTTGAAGGCACGATCCCCGACTTCCGCGCTACCACCCTGCTGCAGATACGCGCTATGCTTTGCCGCCGGCGTGGCGTCGTTAACCTTTGTCGATTCAACAGGTTGAGGTCCACGCATGTTAGGCCGCGGCAACGAAGGAATGGCCATGCGAATTCACCGTAGCAGAAAGCTGTTAATAGAGTGTTAAAATGGCAAAGCTTTCAGGATTGCTTTTTCGCCGACAACCCTGTATTTTTCTTCTCCCGATTCGATTCTCTATCATGTCGATTGCACCCCAGCGCAGCCGCGCCGTCTTTAGAAAGCTTGAGCAGGACCTGGTCAAGCTGTCGTCGAAGCCCCGGGCGGAAAATGTTCACCGCCTGCGGACGGGCACGCGCCGCTTGCAGATATTGCTCAGAGATCTTTCTCCGCAACTGAACGGCAGCCAGAAAAAACTTCTAAAGCTTTTGAGTCGGCTCCGCAAGCGCGCGGGCAAGGTGCGCGATCTGGACGTGCAGTTGGCTGCCTTGCGCAGCTTAAAGATTCCGCGAGAGCCACGCCGCAAAACTCAGCTGATAAACGAGTTGATTGAACTCCGCGAAGAGCAAGAAAGAAAGCTGCGTAATACGGCCGATGAGGACACGGTTCGTGAAATTCGCAAGCGCTTGAAGCGGGCCGGCAAGAACTTTGATCCGAAAGCGACCCGGGATCCTTTGGTGGTCGCGAAAGAGATGCTGGAACGAATCAACCGCCAAGGCGCCCCGCTTACCGAAGCATTGCTGCATCAGTACCGCATCGTCACCAAGCGGGCGCGTTATGCGGCAGAGTTTGCCGCCCCGTCCGCTGAAGCCGGGCAGTTTATCGCTACGCTCAAGGGTATTCAGGACGCTTTGGGCGACTGGCACGATTGGCTGACTCTTACGCAGACCGCAAGCAAGCACTTAGGCGAGGTGCGCGATTCATCCCTGGTCGCGGAACTGCACAATGTGACCGGAGCGAAGTTTCGCCGTGCGGTCGCAGTGCTTTTACAATTGCAGCCCAAATCAGCTGCGGGGCCTAAACATCCCACGCAAGCGCCGACTCGGACTGCGGCGAAAGAAACCCCTGCGCTTACCTCAGCAGCATAGAAGTTGGATTTTTCCTACTTAAACTCCTCTTTTTGATTTCCTAACCCAACCTGTTACCTAGCCACGCCCCCAAAGCAGCGAACACTCGCTGGACGGAACCGCGGGAAGATTAACAACGCAAGTTTGGGACACTTCCGACCTCCGAGCACGGGATGACCGGGCGGCGTTTGGCATGTAAACTGTTTGCCTTGCCTCATGCCGACTTTTGCCGCGGTTGATATCGGTTCCAACTCAGTTCGCTTGAAGATCGCACGCCTCACCCGCGGCCACCTTCGTCCCATTCACGAAGACCGTGAAGTGACGCGCCTGGGCGAAGGCGTGTTTCGTTCCGGCTTTCTTACTCCTGAATCGATTGCCGAAACGGTGAAAGTATTGCGCCGTTTTCATCGGGCTACCCAACAGGTGGTCACGGATCCAGTCCGAGTCGTCGCGACAAGCGCACTGCGAGACGCACGCAATTCCCAAGCGTTTCTGGAGTGGGTACGATCCGCCACTGGTTGGAAAGTAGAAATTATTTCCGGCCTGGAAGAAGCCCGTCTCATTCACCTGGGTCTCATCTCCAACTTGCGAGTCGACAGCGCGCCCACGTTAATGATGGATCTGGGTGGCGGAAGCTGCGAGCTTACGGTTTCCAGCCGAGGGCAAATACGCGATACGGTGAGCTTGCCGTTAGGGGCCGTGCGCCTGACTGACGAATTCTTGCCGCACGATCCGCCGCGCAAAGGCGAACTCAAACGCCTGCAAGGATTCGTCGCCCGCGAGGTAAACCGAATCGCGCCTCGCGTCGTCGCAGCGAAAGTCAAAAATGTAATTGCTACCTCCGGCACGGCGGCGGCGTTGGCAGCGGTGGCCAGCCATCTGCGGAAAGGCGGCACTCGTCAGCGAACCGTGGTCTCCTGTGCAGAGATGAGCCGAATTGCGAAACGGCTGGCGCGCCTGCCAGTGGACGAAAGGCGCAAGATTCAGGGCATCGGCCTGCGCCGGGCGGAAATTATTGTCGCCGGAGCCGTGGTGTACTACGAACTACTCGATCGTTGCAAGCTGAAGGGCTTTCGCTATTCGCCGCTCGGCCTGCGTGACGGCCTGCTGGCGCAAATGGCCGCCGAACACGACCGCAGTACGCGCTCGGGGAAGCAGATTGAATCGGAACGTTGGGAATCGATCACCAGAGCCGTCGCTCACTATCGGGTGGATATGAAGCACGCGCTCGATGTGAGGGAGTCCGCAATGTTTTTGTTCTCGGCACTGCGTTCAGTACACGGCCTGGCGCCGGATTTTCGCGAGTGGCTCTCGGCGGCGGCGATGCTTTACGAGGTTGGAGACTACGTCAATCGAAACGGCCATCATCGCCACACCTATTACATTGTTTCGAACTCGGAAATCCTAGGCTATACGCCGCAGCAGCGCCGCATTATCGCGGCCATTGCGCGTTATCTGGGAAAATCGCGGCCTTCGATTGAAGAAGCTCCGATGAAAGCGATTGACCCAGCGGACCGGGCAGGAGTGCAGAAAGCAATTCTGCTGCTAAGGCTGGCGCGCTCGCTGAATTTGGGACGTAGCCGTGCCGTCGAAAAAGTTCGCGTCAGCCAGAGGCCAGGCAAAGTAAAACTGACCCTGATCCCGCGGCGACGGATGGGCGTGGACCTTGAACTGTGGGCGATCGAGAAAGACGCCGCTTACTTCCGCGAAGTCTTTGGACGTGAACTCTCTACGGCAGCGGTATAGAGAGTGCGCAGCGCCTTCGGCGTGAGACACCATTGCAGCGTGCCGGAAGTTCGGCGCATATCGACTCGCGCGACGGCTCCCTTTTTCAGTTCTACAGAAGCTTCGCAGCCGGACTCGCTGATCACGGTGCCGAGGAACTGGCTGAGATTGGGATTGTGTCCGACCACCATGATGGATTCCTGACGGGCATATTTTTCAAGGATGCGTCGGAAGTCGGCGAAGCTCGCTTCAGGACGAAGCCCGGTCTCGATTTGCAACTTGCCTTCATAACCCATCTCGTTTCCGACCAGTGACGCAGTCTGAGTTGCGCGTTTCAGCGGACTCGAAATGACAACATCGACCTGCGCCTCAAGCGAAGCCAGGGCGCGACCTATATAGCCGCACTGTTCGATCCCTTCTTTGTCCAAGGCACGCTTCTCGTCTTTCTTCGGGTTTACCAAGTGTTCGCCGGCACTGGCGTGACGCAGGAAATAAATGATCATTGCGAATTATCGTTCCCTTCCGACCGGAGCTTTGTGTTTTCTTGGCGGAACCGGCGGTAGAGCAAAACCCGCTGCCTGCTTCCCTTCCGCTACGCTTATTAAGTAATCCTGCGCACTGAAGGCGGCTGCCCCCTTCGGCGGTTTGCGATTTCGTTTGCCATGCACCGGCTGCCATGCGCGAATGTAACTGGCATCGCGCAGCAGGATGCGGGCCTTGCGATTATCTGCGAGATAGGCGTCGAGAATTTCGCGGTGTACGCGTTCGCGCAGAAATTCGTCGCGCAAGGGCACCAGGACTTCGACGCGTTCATAAAGATTGCGCGGCATCCAATCGGCACTGCCAATGTAAATCTCATCGTCGCCACCATTCCCGAAGTAATAGATGCGGCTGTGTTCGAGAAAGCGTCCGACAATGCTGCGCACGCGGATGCGATCGCTCAAGCCACGAACGCCGGGACGCAGAGCGCAGATGCCGCGCACAATAAGATCGATCTCCACTCCCGCCTGCGAAGCCCGATACAAGGCTTGCACCACATTCTTGTCGAGCAGGGCGTTCATCTTGGCAATGATGCGTCCGGATCGACCCTGGCGGGCGTGCTCAGCCTCACGATCGATGAGCGCGATCATCTTCTCAGCCAGATCAAGCGGGGCGACCAACAACGGATCGTAACTAGGGTTTTCAGCGTATGCCGTCAAAAAACTGAACACATCATGCACGGCGCGCGTCACTTCGGGATTCGCCGTGAACAGGCTGAGATCGGTATAAAAGCGCGCCGTGGTGGCGTTATAGTTTCCAGTTCCGATGTGAGCGTAGCTGCGCACTCCATCAGGGTCGCGGCGTACGAGTAAAGAGAGTTTGCAATGCGTCTTCAGTCCGACCAAGCCGTGAAAGACTTGTACGCCCGCATCTTCGAGGTCGCGGGCCCAGCGGATGTTGGAAGCTTCGTCAAAGCGCGCTTTCAACTCGACCACCGCCGTAACTTCCTTCCGCGAAGCGGCGTCGATCAGGGAAGGAACAATCAGGGAATGCTCGTTGGTGCGATACAGGGTCTGCTTGATGGATAGAACTTTGTCGTCTTCGGCCGCCGACTCGATAAACGACACGACTGCATCGTAAGAGTCGAACGGATGGTGCAGCAGGATATCGTGCCGCTGCAATTCCTCGAATAGATTTTGCGATTTGGCGGTAAGCCGCAATTCCCGCGGCGCAAAGCTTGGGAACTTCAGCTCCGGGCGCTTGGTCTGCTCATATATGTTGAACAACCGCGAAAGATTGACTGGACCATTCACCGGGAAAACTTGCCACGGATCCAGCTCAAACACCGTGCGCAGACGTTCGATGATCTCGGGATCAGCGTCAGCTTCAATCTCCATGCGGACGGCATCCCCTTTACGCCGGTTATGGAGTTCGGCTCGGACAGATTCGAGAAGATTGCGCGCTTCTTCCTCCTGCAGATAGAGGTTGCTGTTCCGCGTGACTCGGAATGGAGCGGAGGAGACGATGTCGTAGCCGTGATACATGTTCTGGGCATGGTGCGCCACCAGATCCGCCAGAAAGATGAAGTCGGTAGTCTTATCGGACGGCAGATGCACGAGCCGCGGCAGGCCCCGCGGCACGGAAATAACCCCAGTATAGGTGAGCGCGGAGCGCCGCCGCCGCCGCAAAAGCAAGCCGAGACACAGCGCTTTATTGATGACTCGAGGAAACGGGTGTGTGGGATCGACTGTGACCGGCGTCAGCAGAGGATCTAATTCTTTTTCGCAATATTCGTCGACGAAACGGCGGGCTTCCGCGTCCAACTCGTGCAAACCAAGCACGCGGATACCATGCTCCGCCAGTTCCGGGCGCATCGAGTTCCAGCACTCGTATTGGTCATCCACAAAGTTGTGGGTAAGCCGCGCCAGAGTGTCGCGCTTTTCTGACAGCGTCCGGCCGTCCGGCCCCGCTTCGTTGTAACCATCCTCGATCTGCTGCACCATGGCCGCAACGCGGATCTCGAAAAACTCATCGAGGTTGCTGGCAGAGATGGCGAGAAACTTGAGTCGCTCCAGAATCGGATTACCCTGATCCTCGGCTTCCTCAAGCACACGTCCATTAAACGCGAGCCAGGAAGTATCGCGGTCGAGGTAATATTCAGGGTTTTCCAGCGAAACACGAGCCATGCGAGAGTCTTACGCGATCCTTAATACAACTGGTATGGCTGATGGAGGGTCAGCCATACCCAGTATAAGACATTCGCGGAGAAGTCGCAGGATGTTGAGGAGCGAGACGGAAACTCGCTGATTAACCCACGAACCAGCCAAAAAATATTGAGACAGCTACGACATGGTGAAGTGCCGCTATCGGCAGCGCTCAGTGGACTTGCTTGATGGCCTCTTTTTCCTTCTCGACAACGCCCTCAGGCAACGGGGCATAGCTGAGAGCTGCAGTCATCTTCTGTCCGTCGGTCACCATCCAGTTCAGAAAATCAGCCAGGATTTTCCCTTTGGCTGGATCTTTCGACTGCTGCGGAATCAGCAGCCATGTGAAACTGGAAATGGGATAAGCGTCCTTGCCGGGTGCGTTCGTAATCGAGACACGAAAGTCCGGCGGCATCTTGGGAGATGAAGCGGCCGCGGCTGTAACGCTTTCGAGCGAAGCTTTCACAAAATTTCCTGCGGCATTCTTCACGGCGCCGTAAGGAATGTTGTTCTGCACGGCGTAGATCAGTTCGACGTACCCGATCGAGCCCGGCAACTGCCGAATCATTCCGGCTACGCCTTCATTCCCTTTTCCTCCTAAGCCGATCGGCCACTTCACGGAAGTGCCTTTACCGGCGGTGCCCTGCCAGTCTGAGCTTACCTTCGAGAGATAGTCCGTCCAGATGTAGGTGGTGCCACTACCGTCGGAGCGGTGCACGACGATAATGTCCCTGTCTGGAAGACTCACGCCTGGATTGGGACCGGCAATCGCTTTGTCGTTCCACTTGGTAATCTTTCCCAGAAAAATTCCCGCCAAGACGTCGGGAGTGAACTTCAATTCAGTCGTGACTCCCGGGATGTTGTAAGCGGGAACGTCCGCTCCCAGCACGGTGGGAAGGTGAAGAATTTTAATTTTGGCTTCTTTGAGTTGATCGTCAGTCATGGGGCCATCGCTGGCGCCGAAGTCGACTGTACCGGCAATCACCTGGCGGATTCCGCCGCCGCTGCCAATGGATTGATAATTAATCTGGATGTCAGGATGCAGATTGTGGTATTCGCTGAACCACTTGGAGTACATAGGGTACGGGAATGTAGCGCCGGCACCGTTCAAGGTGGTCTGTGCCGCCAGTGGTAGAGCTGCAAAAGCGCACAATAAAAGCAGGATGAGTCTGCGCATCGCTCGATGTTCTCCTCGGAATAGCTCGGGAATATATATCTTTACTTTTATGGGCGCTATGTTACAGGACAGTTACAGACGAGTGAATTTCTGATTAATGAGCCGAACTTTTTGGTTGCCGGCGCCGCTCCGGAAAAATCCAGATTGTACAGGCCGAAATATCGGCGGTCCAATGGCGTGCCGGCAGTCGCGTCGAGCGCTATAAGGGATCCGGTCTCGCCGTTCATCCCCTGAACCGACCACAAGGCTGCTACCATACCGAAGAGTAAGAACTTGCGAAATTGGATGGTTCTTAGCATGCCTGCTTCGAGTGATTCTATTATCATTCCGTTTCCGGTACGTGCAATCGCTGTTTTCGCGCCGTGTACTTGGATCCGTTCAATCGCCCAAACGGAAAAGCAATTCGAGGCGAGGTTCCTAGCCTTTTCGGCAACTCCTAGTAAGCATTCATGAGCGATTCTCCCGTGCGTTTTGCCCCCGGCTGGCCGGGGATTCCACCTCGCTGGACTTCGAGCGCCAAGACTGGTGCGGGCACAGCATTGAACCAGCATAGCAAGGTCTGGTTCACCATCAGTCATGGCATTTTGAATGAAGTCTACTTTCCGCGCGTTGACCAGGCCTGCACTCGCGATCTCGGCTTCATGGTCACCGATGGCCGCTCTTATTTCTCGGAGGAAAAGCGGCATTGCACGTTTGAGAACCGGCCTTTCGAGCCCGGCGTTCCGGCGTTCGAGCTCATCAATACTGAGAACTCGGGCCGGTACCGCATTCACAAGGAAATCTTCACCGATCCTTATCGGAACGTGGTGCTGCAGAAGATTCGCTTCGAACCGCTTCAGGGTCAGCTTTCCGATTATCGCCTTTACGCCTTGCTGTCGCCGCACCTGGCCAATTTTGGCAACGCTAACACGGGATGGGTCGGCGATTACAAAGGCCTATCCATGTTTCTCGCCGAGCATGACGGCACAGCGCTGGCACTGGCCTGTTCGGCGCCGTGGAAAAAGATGTCAGTCGGATTCGTCGGCACCTCGGATGGATGGCAGGATCTCTCGGCACATTTTCAGATGGAGTGGGAATACCAGCGCGCGGAAAACGGCAACATCGCTTGCACTGGAGAGATCGATCTGGCGTCCTGCAACGGAGAGTTCGTGCTGGCCTTGGGCTTCGGCTCCATCTGCACCGAGGCCGGCCAGCAAGTGCGATCTACCTTGCTCGAAGACTATAGCGACCTTCGTAAACATTATGTGATGCATTGGAAAAACTGGCAGGACACCTTGCTCAAGCTGGATGAACCGCGACGCGAAAATGATTTATACCGCGCGTCAATGGGCGTCTTGCGCACGCACGAGTCCAAAGATTTTCTGGGCGGCATTATCGCCAGCCTCTCGATTCCTTGGGGATTCAATAAAGGTGATGAAGATCTCGGCGGCTATCACCTGGTATGGCCGCGCGATTTGGTGGAAACCGCGGGAGCGCTTCTAGCCTCCGGCGCCGCCGCCGACGCTGTGAGAGTCCTTCGCTATCTTGAGGCTACGCAGGAGGCCGCCGGCAACTGGGCGCAGAATTTATGGCTGGACGGCCGTCCTTATTGGAGCGGCATCCAGATGGACGAAACCGCCTTCCCCATCTTGTTGTTGGATCTGTTGCGCCGGGAATCGGCACCAGGCCTGGGCAAACTGGAGCGCTGGTGGCCCATGGTGCGCAACGCCGCGAGTTTCATTCTGCGCAACGGTCCGGTCACACAACAGGACCGTTGGGAAGAGGATGGAGGATATTCTCCATTTACCTTGGCGGCAGAAATCTCCGCGCTGCTGGCTGCGGCGGACATTGCAGAACTCACCGGACACAGCGATGTCTGCTCCACGCTGCGCGACGCCGCCGATGCCTGGAATGACAATATCGAGCGCTGGGTCTATGCCACCGGCGGCGACCTGGCTCAGCAGATCGGCGTGGAAGGTTACTACGTGCGCATCGCCCCGCCCGACGTCGATGACGCTGCTGCCTCGCCCACGCAGGGATTCGTTCCCATAAAAAATCGGCCGCCCGGGCAAGATCCGCAACGTGCCTTTCAAATTGTGAGTCCGGATTCGCTGGCGCTTGTGCGCTTCGGATTGCGGGCGCCAGATGATCCCCGCATCTTGAACACGATTCGCGTGATCGACGCGCTGCTCCGCGTGCAACTTCCACAGGGGCCCTGCTGGTATCGCTACAACGGCGACGGTTACGGCGAGCACAAGGACGGATCGCCTTTTGACGGCACCGGCATCGGGCGTCCGTGGCCGCTGCTCGCGGGCGAGCGCGCCCACTACGAGCTTGCCGCCGGTCGGCCCAAAGAGGCCGAAGCGTTGCTCTCGATGATCGAGAACTCCACCACGGGCCAAAGCCGCTTGCTCCCTGAACAAGTCTGGGATGCGGACGACATCCCATCGCTCGAACTATTTCGCGGCAAGCCCACCGGGTCCGCGTGTCCGCTGGTGTGGGCGCATTCCGAGTATGTGAAGCTGCGCCGCTCTTTGCGCGACGGCAAGATTTTTGATCAGCCTCCGCAGACGGTGCAGCGATACCTGGTGGAGAAACCGGCGCGCCAAGTCTTTGGTTGGAGGTTCAACAACAAGACGCGATCCGTGCCGCGCTACAAGAAACTCCGCATCGTTCTGCTCACTCCCGCGCTGGTTCACTGGAGCATTGACGACTGGAAGAGTTCGCATGATACCAACACCCGCGACACCGGACTGGGCATCTACACGCTCGACTTGCCAACCGCCTCGTTACCCGGCGGCAGCAAAGTGGTTTTCACGTTTTATTGGCCGCAGGAGAATCGCTGGGAGGGTAAGGACTACAGCGTGGTTGTGGAATAGGACGAGCAATGCTGCTTCGATCAAGGCAACTCGTTTCCGCCTCCTCGAAGCACAGCCACAAGCGAGCGGTGAGGTTCGCGATCGTCTGCACCCGACACCGTCACACTCACTACATAGGTTCTGAATCGGCTGATGGGCAGCTGTTGGCAGCTGGAATGCCAAAATGCAGCGTACGAGCTGCTCGATTCTAGAACCCAGCTTTCTAAACCCCGGAGCCTTGCATCGGATAGCTTGCCGCTCACTGTACAGAGCGGATGACCAGAAGTATCAGCTATTGAAATAGCCACCGAGGCGGACGATGAAGTTAGTGCCGTTGTGTCGGCATAGGTTGCATCGACTACTTGCAACTCCAAATCTAAAGACTCGGAAGGTAAGCCGCTCACGGTGAGCCGATATTCTCCATCCTTCCATAAGGGCACCTTTGCTAACTCAGCGCGAAAGCGAGGATAAGAGAAAAATCCGGAATCGTGGATGCTTATACCACCTTTGAACTCAAAGGAGTGATAGCAGAAAGTCCACCCCGCTACCACCAAAACTGCAGTGAAAGCCGGAATCACTATCAGTAGGCGCTTTCCGGCCATTTTCGCCATCGTCTTCTCTCCGCAAACACTCCTCCGCTGCAGCCCTACGCCTGCGCGCCAGTGGTCGAATAGACCAGTTCCACGACCGTGCAGTCGTCGTTCAATGGATTTCCAGCACAAAACTCCGAGACTGCCGAAAAAATTCCTTCCAGCGTGGGAGTCTTAATTGCCGCCGCTTCGAGCCGGGAATCTTCGAAGAAGTCGCCCATGGCATTCTCCGCTTCGGTTACGCCATCCGTTACAAGAATAAAGCGATCACCGGAATGAAGCTGGCAATGGTCGCTCTCAAACGTCGCGTCGGGAAGCAGACCGACCGGCACATTGCCGTGCGACGGACGGATCACTTCTCCTCCGCAAACCAGCAGCGGCTGCACGTGACCACAATTAACATATTCCAGATCGCCGTCACTGCGAAGACGTGCCAGCAACACCGTGGCGTATTTCTCTCCCACTAGCTTTTCGGTAAAAAAACGGTTCACGGCGAACACAACCTCAAGCAACGGCGTGCCCGAAATTAATTGCGATATAACCATGCCCTGCAAAGTGGAAGCGAGCAACGCCGCTGAAACACCTTTGCCACTTACATCCGCCAGGACCACGGCAAGACCTTCTTTAGTAATCACGGCATCGAAGAAGTCCCCGCCGATTTCTTTGCAAGACAAATTCTTCCCGCGCAGCGTGGCAAACGGCACTTCTGGAATCTTTACCTGCATCAGCCGCTGCTGAATGCCTGCGGCAATCGTCAACTCCTGCTGGTAGCGCCGCGATTCTTCCTCAGCCTGGACCAGCCGCGCATTCTCAATCAGCGACCCGGCTTCTGTCGCAATGGCCCGCAGAATATCGTGGCCAACGCCGGAAAACTCTCGCGAGGCAAAGCGCGAATCTACATAAAGGACTCCAGTCACTTCCGAAGATGCGGCGCCTGGGGCCGGAGTCTGCTGGTCGCGCGCAGCCTGCACATGGCGCTTACGAAGAGGGATGCAAATCACCGTACGCAGGTCGTAGGCGACAATGCTTTGCCGCGCTGCCAGGTCCATTGAACTGCCAGTATCGGTAAGCAGGAATTCTGAATTCGAACGCAACGATTCTTCCAGCGCCGAATGCGAAATAGTCTTATCGTCGAGTAAAGGTTCGCCCTTGCTATTGCGCCCCGCGGCCAGTCGAAGCTTGCCCTCGTCATCTTTGAGAAAAACGTAGCCCCTCTCGGCGCGGGTAAGCCGCAACGTCACTTCCAGCATGGTCATCAGAATTTCGTCGAGCACGCCGGCCGTGTTCAACTTACGCGCTGCTTCCAGAAACAAAGTTAATTTCTCGAGATCCGTGGTCCCTTCCTGCGAAATCTGAATCCCGGAAATTTGGCTCAGGAACTCGCGAGCCGTGTTCGAAGTATTACCGTGCGCCGGATTGAAGATGGCATACGTCGAATCGCGCGCGCCAAATTCCAGACGGTCGTTTCGCTCCAACCGCTGCCGCTGAACGCGCTCCCCGTTGACGAAAGTTCCATGCTTGCTCCCCTGGTCGATCAGAAAAAAACCTTCCGCTTCCAACACAATGAGCGCGTGATCGCGCGACACGCGGGGATCCGCGATCACCAGGTCCTTATCGACTTTGCGGCCCACACTGAAAGGCGTCCGGTTGAGGACAATGCTTTTCTGTTCGTTGCCCTGCACCAGCACCAGGGCAGGAAAAACGCCGGAACTCGACGACTGCGAAGATATTATGGAATTCAGAACCATGGGAAGTAGTGCGACTTCATGTTAAGCCTGTTCCTGGAGCCGCGCTCATAAGAATAATGACAGGAATCAGGCCCCAGCGGGAAGGGCTTTGTCGAGGCCGCCGCTAGCGATTCCGTGCCACCTTCGATAAACTTCGGCGACGTGCCCCTCCAGGAAACAACTCGCAAGCCGAAAACCACTTATCGCGCCAAGACCTACAGTTTTCTTACTTTTCTCTGCAGCTTGGCCCTGCTCGTTGGCATGCGCCCCCCGGACTCGCTGAAAGGCACGGATTTCCCTGACTTCTATTGCGCCGGGCGCATGCTGGCCGATGGCCATGGACACCAACTCTACGATCCAGAACTGCAGCGCGAATATCAGGCGCGCTACGCCGGAAGAGTGGGCACGCTCTACATCCATCCGCCCTTCGAGGCTGTTCTCCATGCCGGCTTGACTTGGCTTCCCTTGAAACTTGCTTACGTTCTCTGGTGGTTTTTTAACTATGCCGCACTCGTCATTGCCATGCGCCTTCTAGTTAAGCAAACCCAGTTGACATGGGATTGGCGCGTCTTAGTCGTGGCTTCTCTCACCTTCGTACCGTGTTTGCTTTGTTTTTTGCAGGGTCAGGATTCGATGCTCCTGCTGTTGCTAGTGGTTCTGGCTTTCACTGCCCTCAGACACGGCCGAGATTTTGCTTGCGGTTGTTGGCTTGGCCTCGGACTGTTCAAATTTGAACTGGTGCTGCCACTGACCCTGGTGCTTGTCTTGACTCAAAGCAGAAGCGCCAGGCGGACAATTGCGAAAGGATTCGGTCTGGTGGCGCTATCCCTCGCCGCAGTCTCGGCAGCGGTTTCTGGGTGGTCGGTCTTCAGCATTTATCCGAGATTTCTGCTGCATCTGCAGGCACAGCTTCTTGCCGGAATTTTCCCGCAAGCGATGGCTAACTTTCGTGGATTAAGCTACCTCTTCTTTCATCGAGATGGCGCGCTATGGGTTGTGCTGACTGTGGCAGTCTGCTCCGCCCTGACACTATTCGGCGCTGTAAAGAACTGGAAGCGCGCGCACCTCGCATCCTGTCAAAACCCTGCAGCCCAGAACCGCGACGAATTTGATCTCGCCTTCGCCGATACCGTGTTGTTTGCTTTGCTGGCAAGTTATCACCTGAATCCACACGACCTCACCCTTCTGTTACTGCCACTTTTTCTGCTGCTGGGGCAATTTTTTGCGCCGACGCCCCGCCTCCGGAGTACTGAGAGTTGGATGACGGTGACCTTGGTGGCCATTCTATTTCTGCCACCGCTCCATCTGTGGACGCTCAGAGCGAGTGTGTACGCTCTCGTCGGTCTGCCCATGCTTACGTTGTTCCTAACCGCAGCTTCCAGAACTCGACAAATCGAAGCCGCTCCGCTCCTTTAGCAACGGTTCCGTTTCTACACATGAATCTGTTCGTTGCTCGCGTCGTACTTCCAAGAAAAAGGAATGGGTCGTACGCGAATTGCCAGGAGCGGCACGGAATGCAATCATTTTCGGCAAGACGAGTCATTTTATAACGCTTGGTTGATAAGGCTCGGTCTCCTACGCCCTGATTCTGAAGTGCATAGGGGTTTTTACGAGGAGTGACCTGCGCTGTGCGATCGTCAACAAAAGATGCGCCTCAAGCATGAGCTAATTTTTAGGGAGCGGCGGCTGGGCAGACCGGCGCGACTCGCTCTGCGCATAAAAGAAAACCAATGCGAACACCCACACCGGCAATGCAAATGTCGCGTAGAACGGCCACTGCCAGCCCTTCAAGGCCCACATGCGAAAACCAATCAGGTAAGCCACCGTCAGGCAAAGGCTTGCGGCCCACTGCCAGCCGACCATGAGGACACCTAACGAATATGCCAAGCGGCGAACCCGTGACTGCGAGGGCAGCGCCGCTCGCTCACGCACCAGCAGCAGAATTGCGGGAAGCAGGAGAATTTGGTTGTAGGGTGAATACCTAGGCACCACTAGCACAGTCAGTGCGAGCACTAGCGCCGTCCCACTGGCAAATCCTGGAGTGTCAGCCGCCTCCCGTCGCAACCTCCAAAGTACCGCTGTACAGGCGAGCACTGCGGCGGCTGCGAGAATTCGTCCGCCGAGGCGGCCGACGATTCCGCCAGCGACCGGCCACAGTTGGTCGAGCATGACTTCGATCACCGATTGGCTCTCCGTATACTGGCTGTATCGCGCAACGGCACCCGCAAACATTCGCCACCAACCTGGAAGAATGGCTTCGGCGCCCGCCAGCAGCGAAGCCATTACCAACGCGAAACTAAACACCAACTTTCGTCGCGCCCGCCAGTCGCTCGCCGCCCACATTAGCAACCAAGCCACGGACGGCCACGCCAATTGCGGTTTGATTGTGGCCAGAGCTAGAAGAGCTCCCCCAGCAAACAGCGAACCGCTCACTGTTGCTGCCAGCGATGCCGCCAGCAACGCCGCTACTAGCAGGCTCAGTTGCTGCAGTTTGATCCCCTGCACCACCGAAAAACTGCCAATCGTGAACAGGATGCAATTGGCGATATCAATCAGCGGCAGCGGCCAGCATAGTGCACGCAGCCAAAACCAAACGCTGGCCGCCGTTAAGACCGCAAGAAACCAATAAAACGTCACCATCAGTAGCGGGAATGGTATAGCAATCAGAGGCGACAACAAAAACACCACATACACTGGATAGGCGAATCCATTCTGATCTGTGGGATCGTTGGGCCGAGTCGGATCGAGTGCGCGTCCGTAATAGCCTTTTTGAATTTCTCTCGTGATGTCGTCGCCATAAGGATTACGGTGGTGCAGCAGTAATTCGCGCGCGCCCAGCCAGCGCGGATAGAGATCGGAGAGATTGCCACGCGGGCGCTGGTGCGTCGCTGCATCCGCGCGCTGATAGGCCACCAGGATTTGATCGGCGTAAAACCACATGCTGGCCGCAGACAGCACAGCGGCGAATAGAACGACGAATTGCGGGCGGGGCTGCACGTGAGGTAAAGGCACCTCTCTGCGGCGAACACCAGAGACAGGCCGCACCCATGTTACAACTGGTGGGTCAAACTGTCCGCGATGCGAATGCGAATCACAGTGGCGGGGACGATGGGCCTGAGTGCAGGCGCATTCTGCTGGTTCCTGCTTAGGCATCTGCATCAGGATGCCGCCGACTTCCGCTGGGCGCTGCATCTGGCGCAACGACTGGTCGCACGCCAAAACCCTTACGACACGCCGTTCGAGCAGTATCCGCTGCCGGCTGCATTTTTCGCTTTGCCGTTTTTGCGCATGAAACCTGAAATTGCAGCAGGCTGCTTTTACGGGATCAGCACGTTCTTTCTAGCTCTCGGGCTCACCCGGCAAAACTACGTCAGGCTGCGGATTTTTCTTGCTTATCCCTACTGGGCTGGGCTTTTCACGGCGCAATGGTCGGCGATGATTGCCGCCAGCGCGTTCTTTCCCTTATTGCTCCCAGCAACCATGATGAAGCCGCAAATTGGGCTGCCGGTCTTTTTAACGCGACTGTCGCGCCGCGGAGTGCTCGCTTGCTTTGTAGTAGCCGGGTTAAGCCTCGCGCTGTTGCCGAGATGGCCCCTGTTGTGGCTTCGGCAAGCGCATTATTACGACCACTTCATTCCTCTGTTGGTTTTTCCCGGCCCCCTTCTCTTGCTGGCTATGTTTCGATATCGCGATCGCGACGCATGGCTGTTGCTGCTCGCCGCTCTTATGCCCCAGCGGTGGTTCTTCGACAGCTTCACTCTGTGGTTGATTCCGAAGTCGCGACGCGAGATTGTGCTGACCGCAGGCGTCAGTTGGGGCGCCGGCATCTGGCGCTGGTACCACACGCCTCACAGCTTCAGCCAGGTTGGAAGGTGGACCGTCATTTTTATTTATCTGCCGATGCTGGTGATCGTGCTGTGGCGAGAAGATAACTATCAGGAATCGGTACATCGATTGCTCGCCGCCAGTTGCCTTGCACTGGCCTCATGGCTTCGCGTCCCATCATTCCTACGCGGAAGGATGAGAGCTCGATGAAAACCCGTTACTGGCATTACTGCATCACATCGGTCCTGGGAATTGCCCTCATACCCATTCTGCGAAGATTGCATCTTCCCGTCCAGTTCGATTGGATCCCCCTTGTTAGTGCTTACTGGTTCGTCTTGGCAGCTCAGTCCATCTTCGTTGCCGCAGTGCTGTGCATGATCGGTCTCCCGGGCAGCGAGAGTCTGAAACCTCTTGCTGAACGTTACCGGCGCGAGCCGCTTCGCGTGGTTCTTGTGCTGATCTATCTCAGCATTCTGAGTTGGGCCTTCACCGGGATGAAGGCGCTGGTTCTAACCGTCGATGCCGTTGTAATACTCGAATATATGGAAAGAGGAACCATGCGCCGCCTGCAACAAGCGGCAGGCACCATCCTTATGCCCGCCGCTTATTTGTTTGCAGGTTTTCTGCTGGTCCTCGCTTACAACGACATCATTGTCTCGGTTCATTTCAACTTCGCTTATGATCCAACGTTCAACGCGATTGACAAGTGGATCCTGCGCGGATGGTCGGTTTCCGACCTGTCGCACTGGGCGGTTCGCGCCTTCCCACTTTCCCTGTTTCAATTTCTGGAGTTCATTTACTTCGGCATGTTTCCGCAGATCGGAGCTGCCATCATCCTCGTCAGCCTCTACGAGGGTAGGAGTCCCGGCTTGCAGTTCGTGGGCACAATCCTCATGGCGTACTATCTCTCGCTAGTCTTGTTTTATCTGTGGCCTAGTCAAGGTCCGTATTATTTATGTCCCGGTCACTTCTCGCGATTTCCCAGTGCTCTGCAGACTTACTCCATCCAAAAAGTTCTAATCGCGCGTGCGCTCGCGCTTTGGAACCACGTTCCGGTCGGTCGCCTTTCGACTGACTACTTCATCGCTTTTCCCTGCATGCATATCGCGCAGCCCCTCATCGTCATGTGGTTCTTACGCCGCTGGAGACGGATGCTGTTTGCTTTGTGCTTGTATGACGCGATCCTAATTGGCTCCATTTTGCTGCTGGAGTGGCATTACCTTGTCGATATCATCGCAGGACTCCTGGTGGCGATGATTGCGATAGCCATCACGGATGGTTTGGGTTTGCGAAATGGCAGGATTCGGGCCGGTTCCAAAACCCCCATCCGGGAAGGACCGCTTTCCGCCGGATGAAAGACTCACAACGCATTTTCCGACCTGCTGTGTGGCTGGTGCTGTCGATCATCTCGCTGACCTCCATGGAGTTCTATACGGCGAGGATCTGGAGCGCCGGACAGCCAGCGCACTTCTCCGACCTTTACGCCCCCTGGTGGGGCGCACATGCACTCTTCGTGCAGGGCCGCAATCCGTATGCACCCGCGGTCGCGCACGAAATTCAATCTGTAATCTACGGTGCGCCCCTCGTATCGGCATATCGCGAGGACCCCTCCCAGGTCGCAGGAGGGTTCGCCTATCCCCTTTATGCGGCCTTTTTGCTGTGGCCTACGGTTCACATGCCGTTTTCAACTGTACAAATCCTTTTCTTTTTTGCATCGATATTGCTGACAATGGGAAGTCTTGTGATGTGGCTTCGCGCGCTTCATTTCCGCGGGCCGCCAACCGAAATGCTTACCCTTGCGCTTTTTACGTTGGGCAGCTTCCCTGTGTTGCAGGGAATCCAACTGCAGAACTTGAGTTTGATTGCTGCAGGCTGCCTGGCTCTGTCAGTGGTTCTGCTTACCTCCGGACATCTGTTTCTCGCCGGCTTATTCCTCGCGATTTGCAGCTTCAAGCCGCAGTTCACGATTCTGCTTGTGCCCTGGCTCGGCTTTTGGACGGTGCATGATTGGCGGCGACGGCAGTCGCTTGCCTGGAGCTTCTTCGCATCCATGTCTCTGCTGATTGGGCTGAGCGAGTGGCTACGACCCGGCTGGATCGGAGATTTCCTGAGGGTCGTTCAGGTTTATAGACAGTACACTTTTGGCCGCTCTTTGCTTGACGTTTGGTTTACTCCCCGCGTAGGTCCGTTTGCAGCTGCCATCCTGCTTCTGGCGCTACTGACACGCTGCTGGCAATACTTGCGTCATCCCGTAGACTCACCAGGTTTTTTCCTGGCTATCAGTCTCACGCTGGCTGCGACTCTTACAGTTATCCCTACACTGGCTCCTCACGTGCAACTTCTGCTGTTGCCCGGGTTCTTGTGTATTTACCGATACCGTGGCGTCATTTCTAGTTCGACGCCGTTAGCCCGGATAGCGATTCTCGCAGTTTGGCTAGTGCTGGCATGGGAGTGGGTCGCCGCGACGGGTTTGGCTTTAGCCGCAGTCCTGTTTTCTCCACGCGCGTTACTCGCTTGGTGGCTCGTCCCGTTGTACACTAGCCCGCTACTGCCGCTAACCGTTGTATTTGCGTTGAGTTGCCTAGTTAGAATCCGCACCTGGACCACAAGTGATCCGCTCCATCTGTTGTCTCGATGATTGGACTGCATTCCTGGCAGGAGATTATCTCTGTGTGAGCTACCAGCTATGATATGACCGCTATGAAGCGCCTGCTCAGCACTTCCCGCGTCTTTCTCGCGATCCTCTTCCTTGGCCTGTTTGCCATGGCGGCGCGTAATGTCGCCGATCCTGACGTCTGGTGGCACCTCAGGACCGGAGAGTACATCGCCGCGCACAAAAACGTTCCCCGGACGGATCCCTTTTCGTACACCCGCGCCGGTCAACCCTGGGTCGCACATGAGTGGCTGACCGAGGTGTTTCTACATCAGATTTATCGCATCGTAGGATGGGGCGGATTGATCGTGATATTTGCCGCGATTTTGAGCGCAACGTTCTTTTTACTTTACTTGCGCTGCGGCCCTGCTCCCTACGTCGCCGGCCTATCCACGCTCGTCGCAGCTTGGGCTACAGCACCTGTCTGGGGAGTGCGCCCACAGGTGCTGTCATTGCTTTTGACCAGTCTGTGGCTTCTGCTGCTGGAGCGCTCCGAGAGGAATTCAAAACTTCTTTGGTGGACCATCCCTTTGACGCTTCTCTGGGTGAATCTGCACGCCGGCTTCGCTGTCGGACTTGCGCTTTCGGCATTGTTCCTCGCGGGCGAATGGGTGGAACGAGCGTTCCGATCATTTTCGCCGGAGCAAGATCGACACTTCAGAACTTCTGCACTGATCCTGTTACTCGACTTTCTGCTTGTACCGGTTAACCCCAACGGACTACGGCTGTTCTCCTACCCAATCGAAACTATCCGTTCTACAACTATGCAGCAGTACATCAAGGAATGGGCTTCGCCAAACTTCCATTTTGCCGAGTATTGGCCCTTCTTATTCCTATTATTGAGCCTGCTCGCGGCCTCTAGTTGGTCTCAGCGCCAGATACGACCGCGAGATCTGCTTCTTCTGCTCGTTAGCTTGTACGCCGGCCTCTGTTCCATCCGCATGATTCCTTTGTTCGTTTTGATCGCTGTGCCGCTTCTCTCAAAGCGGCTCGGGACCTGGCCTAAAAGCACTCCGAATCATGCAGATCAAACTGCGGCTCAAAGTTTCATCCACGGCACCATCATCCTGGCAATGGTAACCTTCGTCGGAGTCCACACCACACGCGTCCTTCAGCGCCAGTCCCAAGCCGAGGAGGAACACTTTCCTGCCCGTGCAGCGGCTTTTCTTCAGGCAAACCCTGCCGCAAGTCCACTTTTTAATTCCTATGACTGGGGGGGTTACTTGATCTGGAAGCTTTATCCCTCCACTCGTGTTTTTATTGATGGGCGGGCCGATCTTTACGACAACCAGCTTCTTGATGAGTTCGCAAACACTTATCAGTTCAGAGACGACTGGAGGCAAACCCTGCAGCAGTGGAGCATCGGAACGGTCCTCATCCCTAAGGATTCAGCCCTCGCTACTGGCTTGCGAAGCTACCCTGGCTGGATAGTGTCTTACGAAGATGAGCAGGCAGTGGTACTGACCGAGGCGAACCGGACTCATCTTGAGGCCGCTCCCGACATCCCCGCCGGGGCAAGCCCGCGTCAGTAACCAAACCCTCGATGGTCATTCCCGCGACTATGCAAGAAAATACAACCTGGACGGCATCTTGCAGGTTATTATGTTTAGGATTAATCTCCCCGCAGCACGTGTGAACACGGGCCGTCAGTCCCCAGAGGCCTAATGGGCCTTGTAGCCTGCTCTGGAGGCTGTTTCGAGAATTTGAATCTGTCTAGGAGGGGCGAGAACCATGGATCATCTCTTTGGATTGTGTCGCGAGAGATTGTGGCGCGAGGAAGGCGGACAGGATATAGCCGAATATGCGGTGATG
Source organism: Acidobacteriota bacterium (assembly GCA_013289765.1). Classification (GTDB taxonomy): domain Bacteria; phylum Acidobacteriota; class Terriglobia; order Terriglobales; family Acidobacteriaceae; genus Sulfotelmatobacter. The sequence goes on along the minus strand of JABCZI010000005.1, from coordinate 92,465 downwards.
CTGGCCGTAATCCTCGTAATCGTCGTGGGCACAGTTCGGCTGATCGGCTCTAACGCCAACAACGTTTTCTCCAACGTCGCTAGTTCTATTCAGTAAAGCATCTGCAGGACGCGGCAACAGAGGCAGTTCTCGCTTAATGCGGGCGAGGATAACAGCCTTTTTTTGCTTGGATGGAATTTTATGAATCGAAGCCGTTTGTTGATGATCGGGGTTGTGGCGTTGGCCTTGGGTGCCTTCGTCAGCGTCCTCGTCTACAAGAATCTGCAAGGGAGAGGGTCCTCGGATAACGAGGCTGGCGCCGACGTAGTGGTGGCTGCTAATGACATTCAGGTAGGAGCAAGAATCGAAGAGCACGACGTGCGCACTGCCAAGTTCCCCTCCTCCGGCATTCCACCCGGAGCTTATGGCAAAAGGTCCCAGGTATTGGGACGTGGCGTAATCATTCCCGTTTCCAAAGGCGAATTTATTCTGCCCAGCAAGCTGGCGCCGGAAAATTCCGGATCCGGTTTGCCCTCTTTGATTCCGCCGGGAATGCGCGCCGTCTCAGTGCGGGTGAATGAAGTGGTTTCTGTCGCTGGTTTTGTCGGCCCCGGGACCCGCGTCGATATACTTCTTACCGGAACGCCCAACGGGAGCTCGGAGAATCAAACCACTACTGTCTTGCAGAATGTGGCAGTGATTGCGTCGGGCCATACTCTCGAGCGTAATGCCTCCGGGGACGCGCAAAACACTCCGGTAATCACGCTTCTTACGTCGCCAGAAGATGCCGAGCGTCTTACCCTGGCCAGCGCCGAGGGGAAGATTCAGCTCTCACTGCGCAACCCCCTCGACACCCATCAGGATGGCGTGGAAGCAGCAAACGCCAAGGGTCTTTACAAAAGTGGCACGCCGGTTGTAACTCCGCCGCGTGCTCCCGTCCATCCTGTAAAACAGCATAAGGCTGAGCAACCGCCTCCAGCTCCTTCAGTCCTCAGCGTCGAGGTGTACCAGGGCGATAAGAAGCCGGACGTGGTCAAGTGTACTGACGAGGGTTGTCAAGAGTCCAAGTAGCTGAAGAGCACGCCGCTTGCGTTTTCGAATCGCAAGCCTCCTCATGTGGAGAGGAATGACACGATGAAGGTTTGCACGACATTTTTGGCGGTGGCGTTGCCGTTTTTGGCGCTGGCACTGCCAGGGTTCGCTTTAGCCGAGGCCTATGCTCAGGAGGCAGCGCCGCACGAGCCGGCAGCCCCCGCCGCCACCCAGACCACGCTCCCGCCGCCGTCTGCCCAGCCGCAAGGTGCGGCCCCATTGCGCGTGATGGTCGATAAGTCTCTGCTCATCAATACGACAGAGCGGCTGAAACGCATTTCGGTAACCGACCCCACTGTGGCCTATGCAACCGTAATTACGCCCACCCAAATTCTGGTCCACGGGCGATCACCCGGCGAAGTCTCTCTGCTTATTTGGGATGAGCTCGAGCGTTCGCGCAGTTTCGATCTTCGCGTCGATGTCGACGTCAGCGCCGCCGCCGAAGAGGAGCACCGCGTATTCCCTGAGGAACAAATTTCCGTTACGCCGTCGCGTTCCGCCATTGTTCTCTCCGGCCACGTTACTACAGAAGATGTTGCCAAGCGTGCAGGCGAACTTGCCGCTGCTTATTCGAAGAATGTTGTGAACGTGCTCACCTTTGGACCGGTAGGCGCACAGGAAGTGCTGCTGGAAGTTAAATTTGCAGAGGTTGACCGGAGCGCTCTCACCCAACTGGGATCTAACTTCTTTTCTACCGGCGCCGGCAATTTTATTGGAACGACCGGTACCGGCCAGTACGGCGGCGTCGGCCCCCAGCAGATTACACAAGTTCCGGGACAGAGTGGGTCGGGTGCCGCTACCGAAACGATCAACAATGTCTTGAACCTGTTTTTGTTCCGTCCCGACATTCACTTCGGCGCCGTCATCGAGGCGCTCCAGAGTAAGAACCTTCTGCAGATTTTAGCCGAACCCAACCTCATCGCGGTCAACGGGAAGAAGGCAAGCTTCCTGGCGGGCGGACAGTTTCCTTTTCCCATCGTCCAGCCCGGCGCGGGATTTACCGCCGTTACCATTTCATTTAAAGAGTTCGGTGTGAAGCTGGAGTTCACTCCGGTAATTATGCCCAACGGCAATATCCACCTCGTAGTCGCCCCTGAGGTGAGTACGCTGGATTTCGCAAACGCTCTCACGATCTCCGGCTTTACCGTACCCGCCTTGAGTACGCGTAAAGCAGAAACTGAATTCGAATTGCAGGATGGACAAAGCTTCGTAATCGCCGGCTTGATCGACAATCGTGTCACCGATATCTGGAACAAGATTCCTGGGCTTGGCGATATTCCGATTCTGGGTAATTTCTTTAAAAGCAAGAGCGCGCAAAAGAGTAATTCCGAACTGATGGTCTTGTGCACGGTGCATCGGATCTCTCCCAGTACCGCAGCGCCTCCTGGGCCTAAAAATCCTCAGCCTTTTATCGACAACGGAAAGTTCGACGGAAAGAAACCTTCGGGGAAGTAGTGAAACGACGAAGTAGTGGAACAACAAGGCAACTGAAATTCGAATCAGGGAATTTGAAAACGGTATAGGACATGGCCGAGCTTTCAGTAGTTATTGTGGCCACCGACAATGAACAACGCACCGTACTTCAGGTGTTGGTGGATGGCACCAGCGTAGCCCGCACGGTTCATACGTGCGCTAGTTTTCCGGTCGCCGCCTCAGATCAGATTACGCGTCGCGTGCAAGGAACCAATCCCGACGTGCTCCTCGTCGACATTCCCGGCGACAATCCCGCTGGGGCCATGCGCGCCATCGAACTTTTGCACCAGGAACTGCCCGAAGTTTCGGTGTTCGCCATCGGAAATCTGAACCATCCTCAAATCATCGTGAGCGCTATGCGCGCCGGGGCTCGTGAGTTCATCGAGCGGCCCACCACGACCACCGATCTTCTGGAGGCATTCGTCCGCCTCACTACTGCCCAACGCCGGGTGCAGAGAGAGGGTCCGCGCGGCAAAGTGTTTTCCATAGTTAATGCCAAGGGAGGAAGCGGAGCAACCACGGTGGCAGTCAATCTTGCTCTCGCCCTTCAGTCCGCTCACGGCAACACCGCCCTCGTGGATCTCGCACCGATCGGGCACACATCTCTACATCTGAATCTCAAGCCATTGTTCACCCTGGCCGACGCTACCCGCAACCTTCACCGCATGGACAGTTCCTTGCTCGAAAGTTTTATGACCCGGCACAGCGGCGGATTGCAGTTGCTGGCGGGAACCAACTCCCCTGCCACCATCGAGCCATCGACTGCGGAGTTTATCCGCTTGTTCGATATGCTGGCGGCGCACTACCGCTATGTGGTGGTGGACAATTCCTCGCGGCTTGATGCCACAAGCCGTCTGGTCGGAAACTTGTCCGAGTGTGTGCTGCTTGTGGCCTGCACCGATGTTGCTTCTCTCTGGAGCGCGGCTCGCGTGCAACACTATTTAGGAGAGACGGGCAATCGCGAACGCTTGCGGCTGGTCCTAAACCGCTTTCGCAAAGTGCCGGGATTCAGCGAGGCCGAAGCGGAAAATGCCGCAGGAGTAAAATTGCTGTGGCGCGTTCCCAATCAATACTTCGCTATCTCTTCCGCCATTGACCGGGGCGCACCAGTCATGGAACAAAGTCACACCGAAATTGCCCGTTGCTTTTCCGGGCTGGCGAATGAACTGACTCGCAACGACGTCGACGTGAAGCGTGCCGCCTGGTCAATATTCAAGACGGTATAGGATTTTATGGCTAATCTTCAAACCTTCGAGCGCAGTGAGTACCAGCAGGTTAAGGCGGACCTGCACCGCAAGATCCTTGACCGTCTTGATCTGGAGAAACTGGGCCGTAAAACCGGCGACACAGCCCGCGAAGAAGTTCTCATCCTCATCCGCAATTCGGTCAACGCCGAGGTTGTTCCCTTAAGCTTTGCCGAGCGCGAGCGCCTGTCGCGCGAAATCCTTGACGAAATCTTCGGCCTCGGTCCGCTCGAACCTCTGCTTAAGGATCACACCATTTCCGACATCCTGGTGAACCGCTTCGACAAGGTATACATCGAGCGCGCCGGTAAGCTGGAGTTGACGGGCTTGTCCTTCAAGGACAACCAGCACCTCATGCAGATCATCGAGCGAATCGTTTCGCGAGTGGGCCGCCGGGTCGATGAATCTTCTCCCATGGTCGACGCCAGGCTGGCCGATGGTTCGCGCGTAAACGCCATTATTCCCCCGCTCGCACTGGATGGCGCCTGCCTTTCCATCCGGCGTTTCGGGCGTGACCCGGTCACGGCCCGCAACATGATCGAAAACCACACCCTGACCGAAGCCATGCTCGAACTGCTTTCCATCATGGTGAAAGGACGATTGAATCTGTTGATCTCGGGCGGCACAGGCTCCGGCAAAACTACTTTGCTCAATGTACTTTCCGGATACATTCCTAACGTCGAGCGGATCGTTACCATCGAAGACGCGGCCGAATTGCAACTGAAGCAAGAGCACGTCGTACGCCTTGAGACTCGCGCCCCTAACATCGAAGGCAAAGGCGCGGTCAGGCAACGGCAGTTGGTCATTAACAGCTTGCGTATGCGGCCCGACCGCATCGTGGTCGGCGAAGTCCGCGGCGAGGAAGCCTTCGATATGTTGCAGGCCATGAATACCGGCCATGAGGGTTCCATGACCACGGTGCACGCTAACTCCGTGCGCGATGCATTAGCCCGCGTGGAGAATATGGTTTCCATGGCGAATCTCAATATCCCCGAGCGCGCCGTGCGTCACCAAATAGCGTCCGCCATTCACGCCGTGGTGCAAGTCGCGCGCTTATCGGACGGAACCCGTAAAGTCATCTCAATTTCGGAAGTCACCGGCCTGGACGGCGAATCCATCGCAATGCAGGATATTTTCGTGTTTGAACGTCGCGCCACTGATGAGAACGGCAAAGTACGCGGGACCTTCCGCGCCACCGGAATCCGTCCTCAATTTGCCGAGCGCCTGGGAACAGGTGGGGCGCGCATACGCCCCGTATTATTTGAATCGAAGACCGAAATTTGAAACCGCTGCCATAGTTCTGGAATCAGCACTTTGTTTTATGTCCTCACTCTTAATTGCGCTGCTCGTGTTTGTGGTGGTTGCTCTCGCAACCTTCGTCGGCGCGTCCCTGGTCGACCAGCGCCGAGCCCAGGCTCGGCTTATCAAAGACCGTCTGGCCACAGTGCAGAAAGCGCCGGAACGCGACCCTAACGAAGAACTTGCCCTGCTGCGCGACGAGCAACTCAGCAAGATCCCCGCTCTCGACACTATTCTTCGGCGATCAGCGCGAGTTTCAGCCATCCAGGACTCGCTCGTGCAGGCCGGACTGAAATTTCGCGCCGGCAACTTTCTTGTGATCTGTCTGGTCTGTGGCGGGCTGGCTGCATTTATCGTTCTACTCTGGACCAGAAATCCCGCCATTGCATGGGTCGCTCTGATCATCGGCGCATTCCTTCCTTACTCTTTTGTCTCGTACCGCCGCCAGAAGCGTTTTGAAAATATCGAAGCGCTTTTCCCCGAGGCCATCGACACTTTAGCCCGTGCGGTCCGTGCCGGGCATGCTTTCACCACCGCCCTGGAAATGATTTCCAATGAAGTTTCCGAGCCGCTGGCTGGTGAATTCCGCCAACTCTATGAGGAGCAGAAGTTCGGCATGCCAGTCCGCGATGCCCTCATGAATCTTACCGAGCGTGTGCCGCTGGTGGATGTAAAGTTCTTCGTCACCGCCGTCATGCTGCAGCGCGAAACCGGGGGCAACCTCGCTGAAATCCTGGACAATCTGTCCTACGTCATTCGCGAGCGTTTCAAAATCCAGCGTCAGGTCCGCGTGCACACCGCTCAAGGCCGTCTTACGATGGCCCTGCTGATGGGCATGCCGCCAACGGTAGTCGCGATTCTTTCGGTATTCAGCCCTGAGTTCGTGCGGCCTCTGTTCTATGATCCCATTGGTCACACCTTGCTGGTGGCCAGCATCGCCTTGCAAACGATTGGATATTTTGTGATCCGGAAGATTATCAAGATCCAGGTATAGCGATCAGGTATAGCAATGCCGTTAATCATTCTCACTATTGTCGTGTTTGTGACCGTCGTGCTGGTGGTATTTGCATTCGGCGCTGCTGCGGCTACTCCTAGTTCCGTACTGGGATCGCGTCTGCGGGCGCTGGGTGGGCAGCACACTCAGGTCCCCGAAAAAACTGCGCTGAAAGTGCGCGAGCGGCTCGAGCAGGCTCTCGACCCCATCAGCAAGGCGATTCCGCTTTCGCCCTCCGATGTTACTCGCACCCGCGCCTGGATGATCCAGGCCGGACTTCGCGAGCCCCGTCACACCACTTATTATTTCGGATCCCGCCTTCTTCTAGCGGGTCTGGGATTCGCCGGAGTAGTTGCTTTTTCCGGCTTCACCAGCTTGTCTTTGCTGATCTGCGTGCCCGCGCTGGGTTTCTTCATTCCTCGTTTTTTTCTGAAGCGAATGATTAAAGACCGCCAGCAGCGCATAACGATCGCGTTGCCCGACGCTCTCGATCTGACTGTGATCTGCGTAGAAGCCGGCCTGGCGCTGGATCAGGCGTTAATGCGCGTAGGCAAAGACCTGCATCATGCGCATCCCGACTTGAGCGACGAATTTCACCTCGTCAACCTCGAAATGCGCGCCGGCAAGCCTCGCGCCGAAGCCCTGCGCAATCTCGTCGACCGCACTGGCGTCGATGACATCAAGTCTCTGGTGGGCACGCTGATCCAGACCGATCGCTTTGGCACCAGTGTGGCGCAAGCTCTGCGCGTTCACTCGGACTCTTTGCGCACCGCTCGCCGCCAGCGTGCCGAAGAGCAGGCCGCTAAGACCACCATCAAGATGGTTCCTCCCCTGGTTTTATTCATTCTGGTACCGTTCCTATTCGTCACGATTGGCCCTGCGCTCATTCAGGCTTATCACTCGCTTGTCGGCAAATAAGAATTTGAGGCGGGCCTATAGGAAACGCAGAATGCCAGGACTCACTCCTTGCGGTCAAGCTTTCAATCGAACGCGGCAACTCTATCTCTCCACAGAACTTGCGTTGGCGCACACGCACTGGTCCCGGCTGCGTGGTCTCCTGGGAGTTTCCGAAGATGACTTCCGTAACGGCTCCGGCCTCTGGATTCGCCCCTGCCGTGGTGTTCACACTCTTGCCATGCGCTTCCCGATTGACGTAGTCTATCTAAACCGCGCGGGGACGGTGGTGCACGTTGAGCACAACCTCCAACCCTGGCGCTTCTCCCCCGTCCGCATGCAGGCAGCCTCAGTTCTGGAGTTACCCAGCCACACCGTGGCCAGAACCGGGACCGCTTCAGGCGACAGTATTGAAATCAAAATGAAGGAAACTGGCTAGGGACTCGTTTCGATCCAATCCCCCCCCCCGCAACCGGAGCAGGGTAATCGCCCTTGATTGAATCTCTCCAAGTCGGAACCATAGCGATCATCGAGATCCATGACGCGCCGAAACTGCTAGTGGAATGGTCTTCGCGATGGGACAACTTCGTCACCTCCATCGGTCCCGCATTTGCCCGTTCCCGTCCGCGACTCGCAGGTGAAGCTCAGACCGGAATTTTTCCGTACCGCGGAATGCTGGCTTCGTTCCTGCTGGAATCTTTCATGCTGTTCGTCGTCATGTTTCTTCCGCGGCAGATTGATCGCCTTCGCCCTTACGCCGCTCCGAAATTAACCCCTGACGAAGTCATTTACTACTCGGCCGACGAATTGCCGCGCACTGAGGATCTGGGCGGCGCTCAGGCGGGTGCGAGTGGCCAGGCCGGCGGCCAGGAAGCCCATCATCGAACCCAGACCATTCGTATTGCTCGAGGCAGTTCGCTCGCAGCACAGGTCGTGGACGCTCCTAATCTCCGGCTTCCCTCTTCCAGTAGCGCAGTCGCTAACCTGCTCGCGTTCAAGTCCGATCCAAGCCAGTCCAACCCAGGACCGCCACCATTGGAAGGGGATCTGCATTCTTCGCTCACAGCGCCCCGTCTCACCGCGAACGTAATTGCTCCTGCGCCGACCGTGATACGCGATCAATCTCGCAACGCGGTCGCTTTCAATTCCATCGTGCCGCCCGCTCCCGCGATCAATTCGTCCACGTCTCGCAGCGCCCCTGCTCTGAATTCAACGGTTGTGCCCCCCGCCCCAAGTGTTCAATCCGAGCACCGGCTCGTCGCGCCATCGTTGAACACCAGCATCATCGCTCCCGCACCCAATCTGTCGCGGGAACGCACTTGGGCCGCGCCATCGTTGAATGCGACTATCATCGGTCCTGCTTCCACACAAGTTTCCCGCGATCAGGTGCGCTCAACCCCGGCTCTCCGGACCAGCGTGATTCCGCCCGCATCCGCATCCGTGAGCCGCGAGGTCTCGCCGTCGCGAGTGCAGATGAACAACGTCTCGGTCGTCCCTCCTCCAGTGTCGGCGCCGGAGCGTGCCAGCGCACGCAATTCGAAACTCAGCATGCCCGCACCCTCAGTGGTCGCGCCTCCTCCGTCCGCTGATTCAGCGCGTGATCTGCGCAGACTAGAAAGTGGCAGCATGAGTTCGTCATCGCCAAATGTAGTTCCGCCACCACCCTCGCAAGCCCCAAGCGGATCATTCGTTAGCAGCATCATCGGTAAACTTTTTGGCACACAGGATGTGGTGCCGCCTCCACCCTCCGTCGCTTCGGGAACCCGCAGTGCAGTTCCTGCCGGGCTTGCTGCCAACGTGGTTCCACCTCCTCCATCCGCTTCAGGAGTAGCCGCGAACGCGGCTTCGGGAACTTCGCGTCGCAATTCGCTTGCCTCAAATACAAGCATCGTTCCGCCGCCCCCATCCGCGTCAGACGCAGCCGTCGCGCCAGGCAATGGAACTTCCCGCCGCAATTCGCTGATCGCCAGTGTTGTTCCACCACCACCGTCAGTGGGAGCAGGTTCCGGTACGGATGGAAGTCGCATCCGGAGCAGCACCGGTTTAGGGAGCCCACTTGCAAGCAATATCGTTCCGCCGCCTCCGTCGGTTGGCTCGGAATCCGGTTCGTCGGGCTTTGGAAGGAAAGGCATCGGCCTCGGATCTTCCGGCGATGCTGGCTCAGCCCTCGCTCCTCCCAAAGGCGCAGGAGGGAGTCGCGACACCTCCGGAGTTGTTGTCTCAGCGCAACCCGGATCGAGCGTCGGCGTTCCAGGCAACGGCGTCAAGGGATCGCTGGCGATGTCGCCTTCCGGCAGCGGGGACCCGGGACTCGGTGGTTCCGGAGGAGGCAAAGGTCTGGTCAACGGCGACGGGCCTGGCAGCAGCGTGACGGGAGCAGGCGCAGGCGCGGGCAAACCTGGAACTGGCCACGCTGCCGACCTGAACTCGCGTGGCGGAATTTCTCCCGCCCCTGGCACTGGCGGTGCTGGAGACGCGCCCACAGGCTCCCCGGCGGTGCCCGGAGTGGACGTTCGTGGCGGCAGCACCACTGTCACGCTGCCTAGCTTTGGAGCGGAAGGAGGCAGTGCACCAAATCTTCCCGGACGTTCCTCGGTGAAGGCCCAGCAAGGCCCATCCATCACCGTGGTCGCAACGTCGCGATCCGGCGGAGCGTTTGATTTCTACGGAAAGCTTCCCGGCGACAATTACACCGTATACGTGGATACCCCCATCGGCACAGTCGTAATGCAGTTCGCCGAAGCCAATCCCGATACCGCACCCGCGCACGCTGGAGCGCTCACCGGACCGCAGGGCCTTCGCACCAATCTGCCTGCGGATCTTCCCCATGCGCGCATCGTGATCAAATGCAAACTCGATGCGTCCGGTAACCTCAGAGATCTTAAAGTGCTCGAACCCGGCCCGGCCTCCATGACCGCAAAACTTATGGCCGCGCTGCCCAGCTGGAAGTTCCGTCCGGCCATGCGCGGTGAGCAGCCGGTTGAAGTAAACGCCATCCTCGGATTCAACATCGACACCAACGACCGCTACTAAACGACCTCGCTAATGAGTGTAGCGACAATCGGGAATGAATCGGCTTTATTGATCTACAGTCTTAGCCGCGCCAGCAGCGCATACGTTTTGCGAAACCACACCCGTTCCCGCCGGCGCTGGTAGCCTGGCATGGTCCGGCGCTGATCCAGAATTCTCTGCGCCCACTGCCGCGCTTCGTCCACGCGTCCCTGCGCCTGCAAGAAAAGCGCGTAGTTGTAATAAGTCTCCGAGTTCGTGGAAATCTTGGTGGCCTGCTGAAACAAGGCCTCGGCTTTGTCCGGCTTTCCGGTTTGCGCGTAAGCGTGAGCCAGCAATCCTTTCGCGCGGTGAAAGTCGTAGTTAGAGTCGGCATTAACGGCGCGCTCCAGATCGGGCACAGCCGCGGCGAAATCTCCCAACTCTACTTCTGCGATGCCCCTCCGATAGAACGCATCAACCGAATCGGTTCGCGACGCGATCGCCTTGTCATAGCTGGCGCGGGCGCGTCCATAATCGCCGTTGTCAAGATAGAGCAATCCAAGTTCTTCGTAGTTCCCCGCCGAAGGATTGTCGAGGATCGCCCCCTCCAACTCGTGAATTCGCCGTCGCCGCGGAAACATTTGAAACGATGTTCGCAACAACCCGGCGTCAGGAATCACTTCCGCGACAATATAAATCAGCGCCCCCACCCATCCCAGGAACAGGATGATAAACAACCAATACGTGTCCGGACGCCGGCGGATGAAATGCACAATCGCAATCGCCTGCAGCGCGAAGCCCCACCCGCCCAGAAAAAAAAGAAGCGATCCCATCGTCAGGGGAATATAGCACGGGCTTCGGGCTGCGGGCTTCGGGCTCAATTAGAGATTCCGCCTTCCTTTACTCTTGTTGTGACGGATGTCACAGCGGCTTCGCAACAGAAAGCCTAACCTCCAGGGGCGGAGGACCACAAAAATGAGCGGAACTTACAAAGACCTCGAGGCGTGGCAGTACGCGATGACGCTCGTACAGGAAATCTACCGAAGCACCGCAAAGTTTCCCAGAGATGAAATGTTTGGTCTCACGAGCCAACTCCGAAGAGCCGCTGTATCCGTAGCCAGCAATATCGCAGAGGGCAAGGGCCGTTTTTCTGATCGTGAACTTAGTCAATTTCTGGCTGTGGCTCGCGGTTCGGTCTTCGAGATCGAGACTCAGATCGCAATCGCTGAGGGACTTGGGTTTCTTGCCGAACCTCAAGGTCGGGAACTACTTAAACGGTGCGGCGAGGTTGGCCGGCTCCTGAACGGCCTTATCAGATCGGTGCGAAAACCGGCGGCCTGGATTGCACGCTTCGGACTCCGGACTACAGGCTCCGCGCCGGCGACGCGATCCTGTATCCTGAGACCGCAGTTATGTATGTCACAATGAAAGAGTGACAAACGCGAGTGTAAAAGGCGTCAGCCTGCTAAGTGAAGCCCGGAAGCCCGAGAGCCGAAGCCCGAAGTCTGATTCCATCCGCCTGATCGCCTCCGATATCGACGGCACGCTGCTCAATCCGCAGTTTCAGATTTCATCCAATGATCTCGCCGCCTTGCGCCACGCCAATGATTCGGGCATTGAAATCGTATTGGTTACTGGACGACGCCATACCTTCGCAGTCCCCATTGCCCAGCAACTAGGCTTTGATTTGTGGCTCATCAGTTCGAACGGAGCGGTAACTCGCTCGCTCGCCGGTGAGACTTTCCATCGCGACCTGATGCCGCTCGAAATATGCCGCGAACTGGTCGGCTCGATGCAAGACTTCCGCGGCAACACCGTTCTTACATTCGATAATGAAACTAAAGGCGCAATCGTCCTTGAACATTTGGACGATCTGAACACCAGCATCCGCCGTTGGCTGGAGAAGAATATGGCCTACATCGACTTCGTCGCGCCCATCGAGAATGCTCTCACTAGCGATCCGGTGCAAGCGATGTTCTGCGGTTCGACGGCCCGTATGGTCGAGGCCCTGAAGGCGCTGAAAAGCAGCGGGATGGGCAACCGCGTCACCGTGCTCCGCACCGAATATCCTGAGCGCGATCTTTCCATGATCGACGTCTTGAATGCGGGATGCTCCAAGGGTCACGCGCTGGAACGATGGGCCGCGCATCGAGGTTTTCAGCGCGAGGAGGTCATGGCCATCGGTGACAACCACAACGATGTGGAAATGCTTGAGTTCGCCGGCCATCCGGTTATCATGGGGAATGCCTGCGAGGAACTGCGCGCGCGCGGCTGGAGCGTCACACTCGGCAACGATGCGTGCGGTGTGGCAGCAGCAATTGGAGAAGTGGTCAGCCGCTAGAATGATATGAGGAAGTCGCTCCAAACAATTGCGTGGGCAGCAGTCATCGCTCTCGTCGCGATGTCTGCTAATCCCTGCCTGGCGGCCGACTCCGCCGTCCTGCGCAATGGATTCGCCATCCGCCACCAGCGTCGTGAAATCATTGGTGCCATCACACGCCTCTACGTCGATGGCGCTTCGAGTTTCGTCGACATTCCCACTATTGAGATCGACCACTTCGAGGCCGTACCTGAAGAAGCCCCTCTCCACCTGACGCCAGAAGCTTCGGACAAACAGGCTATCCATCCGCCAGGTTTGAACAAGGTCGATCTGAACGAACTGGTAAAAACCGCGAGTGGAACCTACCGTCTCGATCCCGATCTGGTGAACAGCGTCATCCGCGCTGAGAGCGGCTTCAACGTGCGCGCAGTTTCGCCTAAAGGGGCGCAAGGCCTGATGCAGTTGATGCCGCAGACATCTTCGCAACTCGGCGTACAAAACGCTTTTGATCCGCAATCGAACGTCGAGGGTGGGACGCGCTATCTTCGCGAACTGCTGGAGCGCTACAACTTCGATCTGATCAAGGCGCTCGCCGCCTATAACGCCGGCCCACAACGAGTCGAGCAATACGGCGGCGTGCCCCCTTATTACGAGACAAAGGCCTACATCGCGCGTATTGTGCGTGACTTCAACAAAAAGAAACTTGCCGCAAATGTCGCCGCCCAGCCGGTCGTTCCAAAGAAGGTTGTCCCGAAGGTGCTTCCAAAGAAAGCAGCAAACAAATCAACTGCAACGGATCTGCCACCCACCAAGCCTAAGACCCCGGAAACGCCCGCGAAAGCTACTCCCGCCCCAACCACCGCATCGAACTAATTTCGATTCTTTAATCAAACTAGAGGATCGATCGCACCACGCCACCATCGGCTCGCAGCGCCGCTCCGTTGATCGCCGATGCCAGCGGACTGGCGAGAAATGCCACGAACGCTCCGATCTCTTTCGGATCGATCAAACGCTTCAACAAGGACGTCGGCCGCATGATCTGAAAGAATTCCTTCTCCACAGAAGAGCGATCCTTTTTCTGCTGCGCCGCCAACTGATCGACAAAGTCGATCACGCCCTCGGAGCCCGTCGGCCCTACCAATACGCTGTTGACCGTCACATTTGTGCCCGCAGTTGTCTCCGCCATTCCGCGCGCAACCGCAAGCTGCGCGGTCTTGGTCATCCCGTAGTGAATCATCTCGGCGGGAATCTGCACCGCCGATTCGCTGGAAATAAAGATGATCCGCCCCCAGTTGCGCTGCTTCATGCGGGGAAGATGATGACGGCTGAGCCGCACGCCGCTCATCACATTAACCTCGAAAAATCGTAGCCAATCCGCGTCCGGGATTTCCTCGAACGCCTTCGGCTCAAAGATACCGAGATTGTTGACGAGCACATCGATGTCTGGAAACTGCTCAACCGCTCGGCGCACTCCATCAGCCGTGCCCAGGTCCGCGGCAAGTCCTTTAACGAAGCCGCGCCCTCCCGCCTTGCTCAACTTTGCAAGAGCCTGATCCACGCGTTGCTGCGTGCGCCCGTTGATGATGACCGAAGCGCCTTCCAGCGCCAGCCTTTCCGCGATGGCGTATCCGATGCCTGCTGTTGATCCACTGATGAGTGCGCGCTTCCCTGCCAGTTCCAAGTTCATGAAGATTGGATGTGAACGAAAGAAAAGTGATTCAGCGTCGCACTTCGGTTAACTCCGCGGTTGACTATGTTGGTTTGATGTTTGACCCTCCACGTACTCTCATTTACCTTGGGAGTGCCGTTCCCGCTCGTGTTGCAGGGGTTGCGGCGCGAACTCATTCCTTTCATGGATAAAAAGCGCATCATTGCCAGTTCGGTGATTTTTTTAATCCTCGCCCTGTTAGTTTATTTTCAGTTTCGCGAATGGAGAGCTTTCGACTGGAGCAAGTTTGGCAACCTTAGCAGGCAAATCCGATGGATTCATGTGCTCCACGCCGTTGCCTGGATATATTTTGGATATGTGCTGCGAGCCATCCGGTGGAAACTTTTCCTGCTTCCAGTTCGTCCAAAAGCCTCGTACACGGGATTAATCGCCCCGACGCTGATCGGGTTCGCAGGCTTGGCATTACTCGGTCGCCCGGGCGAACTCATTCGTCCCTATCTGATCGCGAAGCGCGAGAACCTTCCATTCTCTTCGCAGTTGGGCGTATGGGCAGTGGAGAGAATATTTGATTTCGGAGCCTTCACCGTCCTGATGGTTTTCGCGATCTTCTTTCTTCCCGCCGCGATGCAATCAATCCCCCATCCCGAGTACTACGAGAAGTTTCGTGTCCTGGGATTTGTCATCATGGGCCTCGTGGCCCTGCTTGCGGCCGCTGCCGTGGTAATAAGCCGTAGCGGAGAAGCAATTGCCGCCTGGGTGGAGAAGCGCTTTGCCCATCTGGCCGCCAATCTAGGCCACCGCATCGCTGAGCGGGTTCGCGAGTTCGGCGCCGGCTTACATACCGTACACGGCCCGATCTCTCTGACCCTATCGATCGTTGTTTCAGTCGCCATGTGGTTTGTCATCGCTGTGGCCTATCAGGAGGTAACCCATGCCTACGGCACCGATGCACTGGAGATTACGCGCCCTCAAGTGCTGCTCCTGATGGGAGCCAGCATCTTCGGTTCCATGCTGCAACTTCCTGGCATTGGCGGAGGGTCGCAGGTTGCGACCATCAAGGCCCTCACTGCCATCTTCGACGTTCCTCCAGAGATGGCCGCAAGCTGCGGAATTCTGCTCTGGTTAGTGACTTTCGTTGCGGTCGTGCCGCTGGGCTTGGCGTTGGCACACCATGAGAGATTATCTCTGCGCAAGTTGTCCAAGGAAAGCCATCAGGCAGAAGAAGCTGAAATCGTTCGTCCGCCAACTTGAGTGGGCTGTCTATTACGTAGGTACCTGGCCTCGCAGCGCAATCTCACTCCCCTGTTACAATTTCTTTATTGACTCCCAACATTTGATTTAGCTGTGAAGATTCGCCTCGACCAACATCAGCGCCCATGAAATGTCCTTTTTGCGGATTTGCAAATGATAAGGTAGTTGACTCGCGCGAGAGCAAAGAGGCGGAGTCCATCCGCCGCCGCCGCGAATGTCTTAAATGCGGCAAGCGCTTTACCACGTACGAGCGCATCGACGAAATCCCATACATGGTGGTCAAAAAGGACGGACGCCGCGAAAAATTCGATCGCCAGAAAGTTCTGAACGGTCTGCTGCGTGCCTGTGAAAAGCGTCCGGTACCGATTGGAAAATTGGAACAGATTGTGAACGAAGCGGAATCATTCGTTATCGAGTCACAGGAACGCGAGCGCAAAACCAGCGAACTGGGCGAACTGATCATGAACCGCCTGCGCCGGTACGACAAAGTGGCCTATGTACGCTTCGCTTCGGTGTATCTGGATTTCAAGGACGTAAAAGAGTTCATGGATGAGTTGAGAGATTTAGTAAAAGCTAAAGAAGTCGTAGAAATCAAGGCAAAGAAAACTGGCCAGTAACAAGTAGTCCGGGCCGAGTCAACACCAACTTAAACGAAGGTTTTACCGGCCACCGGTCACTTGGCCACCGGCGACTGATCTCGAAACACTGATCTTGGAAACACTGATCTTAGAAATACTGATCTTAGAAAGCAGCGCATTACAATGAGTCATAAAGTAACCCTAATTCCCGGCGACGGCATCGGTCCCGAAGTCACTAAAGCCACGGTGCGCATTCTCGAAGCGACCGGTGTGAAGTTTGAATGGGAATCGTTCCAGGTGGGCGCCGAGGCCTTCGAAAAATACGGCGAATACATTCCAAAAGAGGCCATCGAATCCATCGAGCGCACTCACGTCGGACTAAAGGGTCCCGTGTCGACGCCCATCGGGGGCGGCTTCTCCAGCATCAACGTCGCGCTTCGCCAGAAATTTGAGCTTTACGCTAACTTCCGTCCTATACGAAACTTGCCGCACATCCCCACGCGCTATCCCGACGTGGATCTCATCATCGTGCGCGAGAACACCGAGAGTTTGTACTCCGGGCTCGAACATGAAGTTGTCCCCGGCGTCGTCGAAAGTTTAAAGATCATCACGGAAAAAGCTTCTACCCGCATCGCCAAATTTGCCTTCGAGTACGCCCGCAAGAATCAACGCAAAAAGATCCATGCCATTCACAAAGCCAACATCATGAAACTTTCGGATGGCTTATTCCTGCGCTGCTGCCGCACTGTGGCCAAAGGCTTTCCCGAGATCACTTACGGCGAGCACATCGTAGACAACACCTGCATGCAGCTCGTAATGAATCCCTACCAGTACGACATGCTGGTAATGGAAAACTTGTATGGCGATATTATCTCGGATTTGTGCGCCGCCTTCGTCGGCGGCCTGGGATTTGTGCCCAGCGCAAACCTGGGCGATCACTGCGCGATTTTCGAAGCCGTCCACGGCTCAGCCCCAGACATCGCGGGCAAGAATCTGGCGAATCCAACGGCGCTCCTGCGTTCTTCATTACTCATGCTGCGGCATTTAGGCGAGTTCGATGCATCGACTCAAATTCGCAACGCACTCGAAAAAGTCTATCGCCATCGCGAAAAGCTGACAAAAGATGTTGGCGGCGAGGCGGGAACATCTCAATTCGCAGACGCAGTTATCGAAGAGATGGACAAAGCAAAGAGCGCCACTGCCGCGGTCCATTAAATTATTTTCATTTCCCCTGCTTCGACGTCACGCACGGTTACGCAATCTTCTCTGCGGCGTGTGCCAAATTTCGGCGCGTCTTAATTCCGCCATTGACTCTCGCCTCGGATGAGAGTAAATTCGCCCGTTCTGGGGAATCTGAAGGGATGGCGAATCCAACGCGCCGTGTTGGGGTAGTTCTGTTTCAGCTGGGCGGGCCTGATACGCTGGCTGCGATAGAGCCTTTCCTTTATAACCTCTTTTGCGATCCCGATATTATTGACTTCCCTTTCGCCCGTCTGGGTCGCAAACCACTCGCTAAATTAATTTCCACCACTCGCGCCCGTAGAGTGCAGCATCATTACGCAACCATTGGTGGAGGGTCGCCCATCCGCCGTTTCACCGAGCGGCAGGCGCGGGCACTGCAGGCGGAACTTGAAAATCAAGGAGTAGATGCGCGCTGCTTTGTAGCGATGCGTTACTGGCATCCGTTTACCGGCGAGGCGATAACTCAACTTGAGGCGGCGCGATGCGACGAGTTGGTACTGCTCCCCTTGTATCCGCAGTATTCGTCCACCACTGTCGGCAGCAGCCTGAACGAGTGGAATCGTTTGTTTCACGGCGACTTTCCCGTACGCACCGTCGCGCATTTCTACCAACATCCGATGTATTTAGACGCGGTCATCGAAAAAATCGAAGATGCGCTGGCGCGATTTCCGGTGCCCGAACGCGCGGAAATTGTATTCAGCGCGCATAGCGTCCCCGTTTCTGTGATCGTGAAGGGCGATCCTTACCAGCGACAGATTGAAGACACAGTGCGGCTTCTCATGCAACGCGGCGGATGGAAAAACCGTCATCGGCTTTGCTACCAAAGTAAGGTCGGCGCCAGCAAATGGCTGCAGCCTTCGCTGCATCGCGGACTGCACGATCTGGCGGCCGAGAATGTGCGGGAGGTTTGCATCGTGCCTGTGGCTTTTGTCTCCGACCACGTGGAGACGCTCGGTGAAATCGACCATGAAGCGCGCGAGGAAGCGTACCGCTTGGGTATTACACAGTTCGAGATGAGCGCGGGGTTGAACGATTCTCCAAAATTTATTTCGGCACTGGCCCAGTTGGTTCGAGAGGCCCTGGGCGAAGCAGTTCATTCCTGTATTCCGATTCGTTTGTCTGGGAGGCAAGCGTCGCCAGAAGTTCTGGCGGCTGCGGGAGATTAGTCAAGACTTAATAGCAGGAGGCACTCATGGCGGTACCGGGCAGCGATCAACCGAAGAACGATCAACCGAACCCGAGTCCGAGTCCAGATGCGACGCAACCCGCGCCGCAGAGCGCGGTAGATGCCACGAAAGTCGATGCCACGAAATATGTAGGCACGCCGGCGGTGGGAACCTCAAAGGCAGCGGCTTCCGCGGGACTTTCTTCCTCCGGCCCTTCCAATACCGACATTGACCGCCGCCGCCGCCGTCTGGTGTGGGTTGGCGTAACGGCTTTTCTTACCGCGTGGTTCCTGGCCTTCTTCCGATTCTTTCTTCCCCGCACTCTTTTCGAACCCAACTCAGTTTTCAAGATTGGATATCCCTCGGAATTTGCGCTTGGTGTCGACACGAAGTTCCAGCAAAAATATCGCATCTGGGTGGATCGCTCGCCTGACCGCGTATTCGTAATCTATGCGCGCTGCACGCATCTCGGTTGCACGCCCGACTGGAAGCCCAGCGAAAACAAATTCAAGTGCCCTTGTCACGGCAGTGGTTATGACAGCGAAGGAATCAATTTCGAAGGCCCAGCCCCTCGCCCAATGGACCGCGCGCATGTCGAACTGGCGCCGGACGGACAGATCATCGTCGACACCTCGCGCCTATACCAATGGCCGAAGGGTCAGCCCAGCAAATTCAACGATCCCGGAGCATTTCTAACCGGAGTGTAGCGAAACACGTGGACGCGGGCGACTCGCCCGCGTTTAGCAAGAAGCGTAGCGCCGGCGTCCCGCCGGCTTTTTAGAAGTAATTTAGAAGTAATTAAGAGGCACTAATGGCTGACGAAAATAAACCGAACGGCAAGAACGGCAAAGTGGGATTAGTCGACCGCGTCAAAGAAGACATTCAGGCGATGAAGGTCGACATTCCCACTAAGGCGAAAGAACAGATCGAGGGCCTGAAAGATCCCACCAAGACCCAGGTCTACACTTCCATCTTTCGCCACAAGCACGACGACACGCCGCGCAACCGCGCTCTCGGCGTGCTCTCGAACGTCTTTCTGCACTTGCATCCGGCGAAAATCAATCGCGACGCAGTGCGCTACAGCTACACCTGGGGCATGGGCGGAATCACATTTTTTCTGTTCATCATCCTTACCTACACTGGCGTGCTGCTGATGTTCTACTACCATCCCAGCAAAGTTCAGGCGTTTCGCGACGTGCTCTATCTCGAACATGACGTGCCTTTCGGAAAGATTCTGCGCAACATGCACCGCTGGGCCGCTCACCTGATGGTGATCGGCGTATGGCTGCATATGTTCCGCGTCTTTCTCACGGGCTCGTACAAAAAGCCGCGCGAATTCAACTGGAATATCGGTGTCTTGCTGCTTGTGTTCACGTTGTTGCTCTCATTCACCGGATATCTGCTTCCCGATGATCAACTCGGTTTCTGGGCCGTAACCGTCGGCACCAACATGGCGCGAGCCACGCCGCTACTCGGACACGAAGGCCCGTTCGGCTCGATGCTCGGCATGACTCCTTACAATGACGTACGCTTCGGTCTGCTCGGCGGTTCGATCGTGGACGCGAACGCGCTGCTGCGTTCCTATATCTGGCACTGCATCGGAATCCCAATCGTCGCTTCGATCCTGATGATCGTGCATTTCTGGCGCGTGCGAAAAGACGGCGGAATCTCCGGCCCAGCCCCGGTAATGCTAGAAGCCGAAGCGGATAAACCGAGAAGAGGACCGAAAGCAGCAGGAGAATAGCTCCGCAACAAGAACAGATTCCTCACCGGGCTTTGCCCGTTTCGGAATGGCAAGAGTCTTGAAGCAATTGAATTGACGCGAGAATAACTATGGACTGGCGACAACTTTGGGAAATTTGCTCCGCTCCAGATAACGTTCCAATCGTAGGCCTGATCCCGTTGCTGGGCTTCTACATTTATCTTGCCTGGAAGCAGGCGCACGCCAACGACCTGTTGATCGCGCAACTGGAGGGCGACCCTGCGCTCGCCAAGACCCACCATCGCAAAACCTGGCCCTTTAAACCCGGCTGGCAGAAGGAAGTTCACGTCTGGCCGTTCCTGCTGCGCATTGAATTTCTTGCAGCCATCATCGTCACAATTATTCTGATGGTTTGGTCCATCACGCTGAATGCTCCACTCGAAGAGCCCGCCAATCCCAACTTGACGATGAATCCGGCGAAGGCCCCGTGGTACTTCCTCGGACTGCAGGAGATGCTCGTCTATTTTGATCCGTGGATCGCCGGCGTCGTAATGCCCACCATGATTATCGTCGGCCTGATGGTCATTCCCTACATCGATACCAACCCCCTTGGCAGCGGATATTACACGTGGAAGCAGCGCAAGTTTTCCATCGGTACGTTTCTATTTGGCTTCATTATTCTCTGGATCGCGATGATCATCATCGGAACTTTTATTCGCGGGCCTGGATGGCAATGGTTTTGGCCGGGGCAAACTTGGGATCACAACCGGCTGATCTACGAAGTGAACCGCGATCTGCCGGATATTTTCGGGATCACATCGAACATAGCGAAGGTTATTTTCGGCGCGATCGTGGTCGGAGGCTACTATCTGCTCGGAGGTTTTCTCGTGTACTCCTTGTTCCGGCGATACATGGGAAAAGATTTCAAGCGGATGAGCCTGCTGCAATTTTCCATTACCCAATTTCTTTTGCTGAGCATGGTGGCATTGCCCCTGAAGATGGGACTACGCCTCCTGTGGCACATCAAGTATGTATGGATTACGCCCTGGTTCAATGTGTGAGAAGCGTCATTGGTCGCTGGTCGTTAGTCGTTGGCCAGCCCACATGACTGCTGATATTCAGAGATGAATCGCGAACGACAAACGACCAACGACTAACGACGGTTTCCCCGGAGGAAGCGGTGCCTGAACCAAACCTCGAGCAAGACCCGATTACGACTAAATCGTACGCCGCGTATTACCTGATCGCGACGGTGATTCTGATGGCGACTTTGTTCTGGGCCTTGTGGGACGAGGCGTGGGGCCAGCGTCCGTGGAAAGCCTTGCAGGAACATTGGAAAGATCGCTACACTGCATTTCTGAATACCTCCCGATCGAAGTCTTCCACGTCGGAAAAGGATGTTGAGCAGAATCCAGACTACGTCGCTCTCAAGCAAGCCTACGAAAAAACTTATCAGGATTCGAAAGCGCAGGCCGATGAATCCCGCAAGAAACTCGACGACGCCAGCGCCCGCCTGCTGGCCGTGCAGAGCATCTTCACCGACCGCCGCGCCTATGTGAACGCGCTGACCTACGAGTACGAAACCAGCACCAGTGATTCCGCTAAGGTCAGCAAGCGAAAAGAAATTGACAAATACAAGAGCGAGCAGGCCACGGTTGAATTTCCGGATGGGAGCAAACAGAAATACAATTTTCCTCAGCTCGAAGAAAAATACAACGAAATCCGCGACGAACGCACCAAGCTGAGTCTCGAACTCGGCGATGTGTTGAAGCCCGTCACCGCAGCCAGGGCAAAGATGGACGAATACATCTCCGACCACATGGTCGACCTCACGCCTCAGCAAATCGATGGATTGAAACGGCGCGCCACCGAATGGGTTCCGGCGATTGTGCAGATCAACGTGGCCGATGCCAACATCGTTGACCGCTGCGAATCTTGCCACATGAATGCCCGCGAGCCGCTCAAAATTACACCGGCCGCAATGACCGGAAAGAACGAGAAGAAGCCGGACGAGTATGCGGAAGCGCTCGGAAGTCATCCCGAGCCTGAGTTGTTAAGCATTCATGATCCAGAGAAATTCGGCTGCTCACCCTGCCATCAAGGCAACGGCCGCGCGACCACCAGCGTCGAGAAGGCGCACGGAAATTATGAGCACTGGCTGTGGCCGCTGTTTCCCAAGGAGAACGCGCAAGCAGGTTGCCAGAATTGCCACGCCGCCGACATGGTGCTGGCCAGCGGCGATGTGCAGTGGCAGACGATCAACGATGGCAAAGATCTGTTTCGTCAACGCGGCTGCATGGGCTGCCACCGCTATGAGGGCTATGACAAAGAACCCGAAGACCTGAACTCAGTCGGGCAGCAGCTCAAGCAGATCGAGACGCAAAAAAAAGACAACCTAAAACAAACCGCTTATCTGATGAAGCAGGCGGATGCGGCCCAATCCAACGACGAAGCGAATCGCCTGAACGGCCAGGCGGTTGACCTGAGGGTCGCGAACAGCAAGCTGGACGGGCGCTTGCAGCAGCTCGATTTCCAGTCGCACAACCTCATGCAGGACATGAAGAAGGTTGGGCCAAATCTGAAAGACGCGCGTCTCAAGCTGAATAAAAACTGGATTCCGGTTTGGCTGAAGAAGCCTACGGATTTCCGCCCCACCACCAAGATGCCAAATTTCCGCCTGAGCGACCATCAAATTCAGGCGATCTCCGCCTATATCTGGCAGTCGGGATTCACCGATTCGATTCCCAAACACAAGCCCGGCAATGCCGCCCATGGCAAAGAATTATTTGAGACCCGCGGCTGTATGGCCTGCCATTCCATCGGCGAAGGCGATCAGTTGCATGGCGGAACTTTCGCCGCAAATCTGACCCGCGTCGGCGAAAAGGCAAATTACGATTACCTGGTTCGCTGGATTCACAACGCGCGCGAGCGCACGCGTCCCTATTGTCCGTACGAGAAAAAAGATATCGGTCCGGAAGATTACGCGAAGAAGGGCCTGCCGTATAAGTTCGACCTCGACCACAGCCAATGCCCGAACGACGGCCACGAACTGCAAGTGCAGAACATGACGGTGATGCCGAGCCTTCGCCTTGCTCCAGAAGATGCGGAAGACATCGCAACCTATCTGATGGCGCAGAAAAAACAGGACCCGTCGTCGTATGCCGACGCATCATTCATGGACGATCCGAATCTGAAAACCGAAGGCAAAAAATGGGTGCGTCACTTCGGCTGCTCTGGATGCCATGAAATCGCGGGCTTTGAGGACGAAGGCCGCATCGGTACCGAACTAACGTTCGAAGGCAGCAAGCCCATCGAACGTCTCGACTTCGCGCTATTCACCGAAACCGCCCAACGCGGCGGCAAAGAAGCTGAGCCAATCAAAGACAAAGAAGATCTCGCGCGCCTGCCCGATGGCCCGGCCACCGAGCCATGGTACGACCACAAAGGCTTTTTCGAACACAAGCTTGCCGAGCCGAACATTTATGACCAAGGCAAGGTACGGGGCGAGACTGAGGCTCTCCGCATGCCCAACGTGCACCTCACCAAGGATCAGGTGCGCGATCTCACAACTTTCCTGATGGGAAGCGAAGAAACTTCCCTGCCCGCGAGTTACCAGTACAAGCCGGGCGACGCCCGCCACGACATTCAAGAAGGCTGGTGGATCGTCAAGAAATATAACTGCATGGGCTGCCACCAGTTCATCCCCGGCCAACAAACAATATTGATGGGATTGCCGCAGTATCAGGACAATCAGGAGCAGTTGCCTCCGAAACTCTTAAGCGAAGGAGCGCGCGTCGATCCTGAGTGGCTGCGTAAGTTTTTGTCGAATCCCGCCCTGAGCACCACCGACACGAACCGCAACGGCGTGCGGCCCTACTTAAAAGTCCGCATGCCCACGTTCTCGTTCTCGGACAACGAACTCCGCAAGCTGGTGCGTTTCTTCCAGGCCCTGTCGCAGCAGCCTCTGCCCTATATTCCTGAGCAGGTGCCGGTGCTTACGACCAAAGAAAATGACATGGCCCGCAGCCTGTTCTCAAGCACGGCAGCGCCGTGTTTAAAGTGTCACGCCACCGGCGATCCCGCGCACGACAAAATCGCCACTGCGCCGAACTTCTTGCTCGCGAAAGAGCGCTTGAAACCAGATTGGGTCGAGCGTTGGATTACGGATCCTCAGGCGGTCAGCCCGGGAACTTCAATGCCGTCGGGATTATTCAAGCAGCAGAATAATCAGTGGGTTTTCGCCGGGCCGACGCCGCCCTCATTCCAGGGCTATGCGGGCGATCATCGCAAACTGCTCACCGATTACATCTTCCAGTTGACGCCCGAGGAACAACGGAAAGTAGCATCGTCCATGCCGCGAGCAAAGACGGCCAGCATCCGGGAACCTGGCAACCGCAACAAAGCTGCGGCGGAGTCTCATGAAGCCGCGGCCAGCGGGGGTTCGCGGTAGAATGACCGGTTTGGTGGAAATCCGCAGGAAGATACAAACAGTTTCTCAACTACTTTCACAGAGAGGGCGACATTATGAATACGAAAATCAGTTCGAGGATATTGGTTGGCACCCTGGCCTTATCGAGTCTGCTGCTGACCACGGCTTGCAACAAGAATACGGAGCAATCGACTAACAAAATGGCAGACAAGGAAGCTGCTCCCGCTCCGGCGGCGACACCCATTGATCCCGCCACGGTCGCAACCGTGAACGGCTCCGTTAAGTTTGATGGCACCGCTCCCAAGCCTTCGAAGATCGATATGAGCCAGGACCCAGCCTGCAAGGGCTCAAACGAAGCCGAGAATATCGTAGTCAGCGGCGGCGATCTGGCCAACGTTTTCGTGTACGTAAAAGACGGACTGGGAAACCGCACCTTTGACGTTCCGAAAGACCCTGTCGTTCTCGACCAGAGCGGCTGCAAATATCATCCGCACGTGTTGGGAGTAATGGCTGGCCAAACCGTTCAGATTAAGAATGACGATCAGACCACGCACAACATCCATCCCACGCCGAAAGACAACCGCGAGTGGAATGAATCCCAACCTCCATCGTCGCCAGCCATCGAAAAGAATTTCGCCCGCGAAGAAATCATGCTTCCGGTAAAGTGCAATCAACACCCATGGATGAAGATGTACGTCAGCGTGGTTAAGAACCCGTTCTACGCGGTCACCGACAAATCCGGAAAATACGAAATCAAGGGACTTCCTCCGGGCGATTACACCATCGCGTTCGTGCACGAAAAACTTGGCGAACAGGACCAGAAGGTAACGGTTGCCGCGAAAGAAACAAAGACCGTGGATCAGAACTTCAAAGCCGGAGGCGAGTAACCGGGCCGGATCGGTTACAGCGCTGTGCGACGGTGTGCCGGCATAACGTCGTCTGGTAACATGAAGTGTTTACAGTGCGGGCTGGGCCAGTCGGCGCAGCCCGCAGCGCTCGAAAGCGGGAGGAGCATCCCGCCGATCCAGGGAGAAACTTCTGAAAGCCATTCCGGCAAAGTACAACCACGCACATCACACATTTGCCGTGTTCGTGGCATGTGCGACCTTCGTCGTCATCACCGCTGGAGCGTTGGTTACGAGCAATGACGCAGGCCTGTCCGTTCCTGACTGGCCCACGTCATTCGGCTACCTGGTAAAGGTGCCGCACTTCGTGGGAGGCGTGCGCTACGAATGGAGCCATCGCATGGTTGCCGGCACGCTGGTTTCTTTAACCCTGGCAATCGCAATTTGGACTCTGTTAGTAGAAAAACGCCGCTGGCTGCGCTGGCTGGCCGTAGGGGCATTCTGCACGGTCATTGCCCAGGCCATTCTGGGCGGACTCACCGTCCTATTTTTCCAGCCGCCGGCAGTGTCCACCGCGCACGCTACCGTGGCTCAAACATTTTTCTGCATCGCAGTCGCCATCGCTCTTTTCACTGGACGCAAGTGGGTCGAGGAACAGCCGCGCATCGAGTTCGACCAGCGCCGCCCCAGCTTGACCACTCTTACCTGGCTCTCCATCTTCGTTCTCTACGTTCAACTTATTCTTGGCGGTATGTTCCGTCATCACGGGATGAGTTGGTGGCCACACGTGGTGCACGCAGTCATTGTGTCATTGGTTCTGTCCTGGACTGCTGTGCGTGCCATCTCGGTATATTCGAATATTGAAGCCGTGCGCCGTCCCGCAATCGTCATGCTCGCGCTTCTGATCACGCAACTCTGTCTCGGCTTTACGGCATTTTTAACTCGCGTTGCCTGGGGCCGAAGCGCGGTACAACCAGAACTGCCGATGGTGGTAGCGACCGTGGCACACGTTGCAGTTGGAGCTTTGCTGCTCGCTACTACGGTAGTCCTGGCGATTCAGGTTTGGCGCCACGTCCCGGCCGCATTTGAAGAACGCGTTCCCCAATCGCAGCAGGATGTCTCGGCCGCATGATCCTTGTCCGAGAATGCCGGAGCCAGAAACAACGTACACTGTTATTGGATTGATCTCAGAAAATCGACTTCAGGAATTGATTTAGGAAACCCTTGGCCTCGAAAGCTTCTGCATTCGTCGACGCATCTCCGGAAGCAAATACTCCTTCCTTCGATTCCGTCATTTCAGTTGAGAACCTGGTGCATCGCTATGAAAACCGCACAGCCCTGAACCGAGTTTCCTTCCAGGTCCGCCCCGCGGAACTTTTTGGTCTGCTGGGCCCGAATGGCAGCGGCAAGACGACGCTCTTCCGGATTCTTTCTACCTTGATGATTCCGACCGCTGGCAGCGCCACTATCATGGGTTGCGACGTCGTACGGGAACCGGCACGCTTGCGGCGGCAAATCGGCGTGGTCTTCCAGGCTCAGAGCATCGACCTAAAGCTCACTGCCTATGAGAATCTGTGGCATCAAGGACATCTTTATGGTCTTCGTGGCGCTGCCCTGAAGAAACGGATTCAGGAGATTCTTTCGCGAGTCGGTCTCGCGGATCGCGCTAAAGAGCTGGTAGAAACTTTTTCCGGCGGAATGCAGCGGCGAATCGAGCTGGGAAAAGGATTACTGCATCATCCCGCCGTGCTCTTGCTGGATGAACCCACAACCGGCCTTGATCCCGGAGCGCGCCGCGATCTCTGGCAATACTTGCAGATGCTGCGCGACGAAGAGCGCGTTTCCGTGCTCGTTACCACTCATCTCATGGAAGAGGCGGAGCGCTGCGACCGGCTTGCCATCATGAACGAAGGCAACCTGGTAGCTCTGGGCACGCCTGCCGAGTTGAAGGCCGAAATCGGGGGCGACGTTGTGTTGCTCGATGCCGCGCGCGACGCCGGATTGCTCGCCGAGCGCATCCGCGCGCGTTTTCATGTTGAAACTACGGTTCTTCAAAATCAGGTCCGCATGGAGCGTGAGGGCGCCCACCGATTTGTGACCGAAATCGTCGAAGCCTTTCCCGGAGAGATCACAGCGCTCTCGGTAAGCAAGCCCTCATTGGAAGATGTTTTCATTCGCCGCACCGGACATAAATTCTGGAGCGAAGGTAGTGGCGAAGACAACAATAACAATAACGAAGAGAACGCGCAGTCCAGTTCCGAAAATCACAGGAGGTAATGTGCTTTCCATGATGCTCGCTCTTTCTCTCGTGCTCGGAATCCTCCCCTTGCTGGGAGTTGTGTGGACCTTAACCAACGGCATGATCACTACTGTCGACGGCCTCTTCATGAGCCTCATCCTGCTTACGCTTTCGGGAGTCTTTATGCTGAACGCGTACTGGGAGATGCGCGATTCGGGCATGCTCGGCAAGAAGAAAGCGGTTGCTTCGGCCGCCAAACCTCCCGCTGTGAAAGCGACTTAATATTTATGGCTACTCAAACGGCGGCATTATCTCGCCCCTTGGCCCCAGCCTCCACAGGAATTCTGCTGCCCGCATTCACGCTCTGGTGGCGCGAGATCGTGCGCTTCTATCGCCAGAAGACGCGCGTAGTCGGCGTGCTGGCTTCGCCGCTTTTATTCTGGGTGGTGATCGGCTCCGGATTCGGCACCTCGTTTCGTTCCGGCGGAGCCCAGGGCCAGCAGCACTACATGGATTATTTCTACCCCGGCGCTCTCATCATGATCGTGCTCTTCACCTCCATCTTCGCCATGATGTCGCTGATTGAGGACCGCAAAGAAGGATTTCTGCTCTCAGTCATGGTCGCGCCGGTGCCGCGCTCCGCGATCGTTCTCGGCAAGGTCATCGGCGGCACGACGCTTTCCGCGGTGCAGGGAATGATCTTTCTGGTCTTCGCGCCGTTCGCCGGCGTGCACCTTAATCCCCTGCAAGTTTTGCTGGTGGGCGTTGTCGTGTTTCTGGTTTCGTTCGCGCTCACCGCACTCGGCTTCGCCATCGCGTGGCCAATGGATTCCACGCAAGCCTTCCACGGCATCATCAATTTATTTCTGATTCCTTTGTGGCTCCTGTCGGGCGCGTTGTTTCCGATGACTGGCGCCTCCGGCTGGATTCGCGTCCTCATGTATCTGAATCCGCTGACCTACGGCGTCGAAGCTCTGAGGGCTCTGCTTTATCCTGGGATGACTGCAACGTTCCCACTGCCCTCGGCGATCGCGACGTTGCTTTTGTTTTCCCTGGTAATGTTCGGCCTCGCGTTCCTGATGGCCAATCGCCGCAGCACGAAACCGGCCGCGTAAGCCGAGCGCCCATGCTACACATTCTCAATTAATAGAAGAACAAAATTTTACCCCGTGTTCCCCCGCGTCCTCTGTGTTAGAACGGTTTTGTATTAAAACAACTTTGCTATGCCTCTGGTTCGCCTAAAAATCGACGTTGCCGGCACCATCGGCGACGAAGCCTGGCGCGAGATCAAGCAATTCGATCAGATTCAAAGCGCTGATTTTGGCCCCCAATTCGGTAGCGGCGGCCGCTGCAACCACGCGCCCAACGCCCCGCACGCCAAGGGTGAATGGATCGGAGCCGAAATCCGCGTTCTCACGCCGCTTCTCGCCCAGTACGCCGTTTCGCACTATCTGGAACAAGAGCGCGTACTTGATGCCGATGTCGTAGAGTAGCTCGCTTACATTTCTGCTATATTGCTGAGTCGTGCCGGAATTAGTACCTATCCCGATCGTTTCCCCAAACGATGATCCGCCCGCGCCCGCGCGATCATCCCGCAAAACGAAACGTCATCTAATGGGTGCTCTGTCCTCCGCCATCGTGCCTGGAGCGGGACAGCTTTTTCTTGGGCAGTGGCGGAGAGCGATCACCTTGCTCCTGATCTTTGCCACTCTGCTGATTTGCTTCTGGCCCCTGCGATTTCCGCGCTTTTACGTGGCGTTTGTTTTGCTCTGCTGGGGATGGATTGTTCTCTACGTATACGCTGCTTGCAGTGCCCTCTTAGCCCGGAACCTTGAAGCGGAGGTTCGACCCTCGGTTTGGTGGTTGGTCGCAATCGTGCCGGCCACCCTACTGACTCTCGGCCTTTCCGGGGCGGCACTCGCGCGTGCATCTGGGTTCCGCAGTTTCTCCATACCTTCGACTTCCATGGAGAATACCGTGCTGAAAGGCGACCAGATTGTGGCGGACATGCGTTATTACCGTTCACGGTCCCCCGAACATCAAGACGTAATTATCTTCGAGAGAGATGGCACATTCTTTGTAAAGCGCGTGATAGCGACTGGCGGTGACACTATTCAGGGTAACGCGGGCGATGTATCTGTTAATGGTCAAACGATCATCGAGCCCTACGTCCAGCATACCTCACGGAATCCCTCGAACTGGATGGTCGACTTCGGACCAGTTACAGTGGGGAGCGGCAAATACTTCGTTATGGGTGATAACCGGGACGTCAGCCTAGACAGCCGTTGGCAAGCCTTTGGGCTCGTCAACAAGGATTCTGTCGCAGGGAAGCCGCTTTATGTCCTTGGTTCGAGTCGCCTCGGCAAGCATGTCCAATAGCCGCGCAAGCATCGATATGAAGGCCGAAACAGCTCACCAAGCGGTTCCCAAGCTCGGCATGTCCCGTGCCCAGAAACTTCTCTTCTTCCTCACCGCGTGGTTGATCTGCCTCATGCCTTTCCTGTTCTGGTGGAACACCTGGTTTGGACGAAAACTTTCCGATCAGCAATTAACCGAATATCTGCACGACACGAAGAAGCCGCGCCACATTCAGCAGGCGCTGGTGCAAGTTGGCGAGCGAATTACGCGGCAGGATGCGACCGCCAAACAATGGTATCCGCAACTGATGCAACTGGCGGCCGATCCCGTCGAAGAAGTGCGTAACACCGATGCCTGGGTCATGGGACAAGACTCGTCCAGCGCAGGATTCCACGAGACCTTGCTGAAGATGCTCGCCGACCCCTCGCAAATGGTTCGAGGCAATGCGGCGTTGTCGCTGGTTCGTTTCGGAGATGCGTCGGGACGTCCGCAGATTCTCGCATTGCTGCAGCCCGCGCAAATTGCCTCTCCGGAATCCGTGCGCGTTCTCGACTCAGACCGTCCCGGCACCGCCATCCACCAGGGCGGCCTGATCGCCAAGGTCACGCCGCTCGTACCTCCAAGCTCTGCGCAACGCTCAACGATCGAGATCCGTTCCCCAATTCCCGGACGGATTCGTTCCGTGGCCGGCACCGGAGCGAACCTCGCCGCAGGCGCGGAAATCGCGGTGATTGATCCCGCCAACGAGCAAGTCTGGGAAGCCCTGCGCGCGCTTTATCTGATCGGCCAGCCCGATGACCTCCCAGCAATCCGTCCCTACGAGCGCGACCTGCCGGATATTTCTAACAACGTGCGTCAGCAAGCCCTGGAGACAGAGCAGGCGATAAAAAACAGGGAAAACCGTTAGCTCGCGCCGTGGAGTTAGTTAACCAGGACTGACCATGATGCAGACAATTGCTTCAGTCACCCTTGTCGTCCGGGACTACGACGAAGCGTTAGGATTCTTCACCGGCTCGCTCGGCTTCAAAGTGATTGCGGACACGCCCCTTGCAGTAGGCAAGCGATGGATACTTGTAGCCCCGCCAAACTCCCACGGCACCAGCCTGCTTCTTGCCCAGGCATCGACGGAGGAACAGGCCAGCAGAATTGGTAACCAAACCGGAGGACGAGTCTTTCTCTTCCTGCACACTGACGACTTTTGGCGAGACTACCGTCAGATGAAGGCGCGAGGAATAAAATTCAGAGAGACGCCACGCGACGAGCCGTATGGAATAGTCGCAGTCTTCGAAGACCTGTATGGCAATCAGTGGGACCTGCTGGAAGCGAAATAAAGCCCAAGCCCCATCGAGAGCTGAGTCGGCCGCAAATGTGAGTGGCGAATTCCCTCTTTACCCCAGCGCCTCCATCACCACCTTCTCCACTTCTTTCCATGCACTCGATCGCGGATCGACCACGTCAAAATGCCCCGCCCCCGCAATCTCCACGAGCCGCACATCTTCTTTAGCTTTCATCTTCACCCTGACATAATCTCGGCTGAACGCCGGCGGCACCACATCATCCGCTCCGCCGTGCACCAACCACTGCCGCGCCGCAATCGCCATATTCATAGGATCCGCTTCCCGATAGTGATCCCCCACCTCCGCCGGAGTTCCGCCGAGAAACTCTACTACCGCATCGTTGCTCAAATGCAACCCGTACGCCCGCTGCATATCCGCCACGCCCCCCAGCGACACGACCGACCTTACCCCGCTCTCATGCGCCGCCAAACCTAGCCCCAACTGCCCTCCGGCCGAATGTCCAATCACAACCACTCGACCCGCATCGAACTCGTGCTGCCGCGCACTCTGCAACAAAAACTGATACGCACTCCGGACATCGACAAATGAGCCTGGCCATCCCCCGCCCGCATTCCCTACCCGCCGGTACTCAACATTCGCGGTCGCGATTCCCTTCGTCGTCAAAGCTGCGCACAGATGCCCGGCGTAGCCCAGATCGTACTTCGCCCGCCAGAATCCCCCATGAATGCTGATCGCCACCGCGTAAGGTCCCCTCCCTTTCGGAAGCCGCAAATCAATAAACTGATTCTGATCCCCGCCATACGCTACCCGCACATCCGCTTTCGGCGGAGGAAGATTTAAAATGTCATCCCCTGTTGTCATAATCCCCCCACCACGCTGCGCTCTGGTTTCCGCCGTATTATACGGGCGGCAATTCTAAGCCATTTTCGAGGATCTACGTCTTTCAGCCCGCCACGCCCAGTTCCAATGGATCCGTATTTCCGGCCTCTGTGAAGATTTTTTCTTCCACTCCGCACAATTCATTTCTCTCTCCCGCAAATCTCCGCTATTCTCTACGCGGGATGACCACGCTGCCTCTTTCCGAACTTCTGGGCGCCACCGTCTATGGCCCGTCGGGCGCGGCCACGGGAAGAGTGCGCGAAGTCACCCTCGCCCCTCAGGAAGACCGAAATCGGATTGCCTCATTCATCGTTAAGACGAAAACCGGCAACCGCGTCCTTCCCTTCGCCTCCGTCTCCACCATCGACGGCAACGTTCACGCCTCCACCGACCCCTCGGAGTGGCCCGCCGCCAATGGCGCTGAAGGTTTGTTCCTGCTCGAACGCGACCTTCTCGATCAGCAGGTGATCGACGTCCACGGCCGCAAAGTGGTTCGAGTCAACGATGTCGACCTGCAAGTCGATGCTCCAATTCAAGGCGGAGATACCCACGCCACCCTCCGCATCCAGTCCGTCGACATCGGCGTTCGCGGCGCCATCCGCCGCCTGCTTCGCGGCCTCGCGCCCCGCGCCACTCTTCATATCCTGCTGGACAAAATTCCTCCGCGCACCATACCGTGGAGTTTCGTCGACCTCATTGAAACCAATGCGGCGCGCCGCATCAAACTCAAGATTTCTCATGAGGGCCTGGCCACCCTTCACCCCGCCGACATTGCCGATATCATCGAAGACCTCGCCCCCAATGAGCGCGAAGCCGTCTTCCGCACCCTTGACGAAGACGTCGCCGCCGAGACTCTGGAAGAGGTCGATCCCCGCGTCCAGAAATCGATTGTCGAATCTCTCGACTCCGAACGCGCCGCCGACATTGTCGAGGAAATGGATCCCGACGCTGCCGCCGACCTTCTCGCCGATCTCTCGCAGGACCATACCGAACAGATTCTCGTCGAGATGACTCCCGAGGCCAGCCAGGAAGTCGTCGAACTTCTTGAACACCGCGAAGAGACCGCTGCCGGCCGCATGACCACGGAGTTCCTCGCGGTTCCGATTTCCGCCACCGTAGAGAATGCCATTAGTGTCATGCGCGAGTTCGAAGGTGGAGTGGAATCGGTCAGCACTATCTACCTCGTCGATTCCTATGGCCGACTCGTCGGCGCCGTTCCTCTCGCCAAGCTCATCCTCGCCGATTCGACTACGCTCCTGATGTCGCTCGCGCGGGAACCCCTGATCTTCACTCACACTGCAACCAATGAGAATCAGGTCGCTGAACTTTTTGACAAATACAACCTCATCACTCTTCCTGTAGTCGACAAGGACAACAAACTCGTCGGCGTCATCACCTCCGATGACGTGATCACCATGCTCCGCGGCAAACTGTAAGGATTGTTCATTCCAATTCACTTGCCATCCCGAGCGCAGCGAGGGATCTTGGTTTTGCCAGTCCCACTACACTCGCGACCGTTCACTGAGAACTCGCTATAATCATTCGTTCCAGGAGACTCCCTTTGCCCTTCGACGACCTCCGCCAGTGGATCGCCGCTCTCGACCGCGCCGGCGAACTCAAGCGCATCCAAACCGAAGTCGATCCGATTCTAGAGATTGCCGAGATAACCGATCGCGTCAGCAAAGGCACGACTCACGTAGCGACAGCCGCCTCGGCTGTCCCGCCAAGCGGAGCGAGGCGGAGCCCTGCAAAACCCGGTGGCCCTGCCCTTCTCTTCCAAAACATCAAAGGCCATCCCGGCGCTCAAGTCCTGATCAACCAGTTCGGCTCCGAAGCCCGCATGAAACTCGCTCTCGGCGTTAACTCCTTCGACGAATTCGGCGACCGCATCAAAATGTTTCTCGAAGTAAAATCCCCGCAAGGCTTCCTCGACAAACTAAAAATGCTTCCACTCCTCACCGAAGCCGGAAAGTTTTTCCCAAAAACAGTTCCCACCGGCCCCTGCAAAGAAGTCATCAAACGCGACGACTTTTCGCTGCCCGACTTCCCCATCCTGCAGTGCTGGCCGCAAGACGCCGGACGCTTCATCACGCTCCCTTGCGTCACCACGCGGGACCCAAAGACGGGAAAACGAAACCTGGGCATGTACCGCCTCCAGGTCTACGATGGCCAAACCACTGGCGCGCATTGGCAGCGACAGAAGGTTGCGGCGGAGCACTATCGTCAAGCCATGCGCAATTCGGCTTCCAGGCAAGAGGGGGCACCACCTTCCACATCTTTTGCGAAAGACGGAAACTTCGCAGCTGTAGATTTAATGGCCCGCACCTCCGGTGGGCAAGTCTTGGCTAAAACAGATCACCCGTCCGGCAAAATGGAAGTCGCCGTCGCCATCGGCACCGATCCCGCTGTAACTTTCTCCGCCATCGTCCCCGCGCCACCTGACGTCGAAGAATATCTCATCGCTGGATTTCTTCGCGCTGCCCCGGTCGAACTGGTGAAATGCGAAACCGTCAACCTCGAAGTTCCAGCGAGCAGCGAAATCGTTCTCGAAGGCTACGTCAATCTCGACGAACTCCGCACCGAGGGCCCTTTCGGCGATCACACTGGCTTCTACTCTCTTGAGGATCTTTATCCGGTGTTTCACGTCACCTGCATCACGCATAGAAAAGATCCTATCTACGCCACCACCATCGTCGGCAAGCCGCCCATGGAAGACGCCTACATGGGCAAAGCCGTCGAGCGCGTTTTTCTTCCGTTGATGCGCCTCACCATTCCTGAATTGATCGACATCAATCTTCCCATCGAAGGCGTCTTTCACAACCTGATGATTGTGTCGATCCGCAAATCCTATCCCGGCCAGGCCCGCAAAGTAATGAATGCCATCTGGTCGCTCGGCCAAGCCATGTTCACCAAGTGCATCATCGTCGTCGATGAAGACGTAGACGTGCAGAACATTCCCGACGTGACCCTCAAAGTGCTCAACCATATCGACCCCGAGCGCGACATCCAATTCACACTCGGCCCCGTCGACTCGCTCGACCACGCCAGTCGCCTCGCCAACTACGGCTCCAAGATGGGCATCGACGCCACCCGCAAGTGGCCCACCGAAGGCTTCACCCGCCCCTGGCCCGATGAAATTGTCATGGACGCGAAGACGAAAGCGTTAGTGGATAGCAAGTGGAAGGTACTGGCAAAAGAGTTGGGGATTGAATAAGACCGTGTGGGACGGACATTCTTGTCCGTCGCTTGTGATTTTGAAGACCTCGACTCGGATCATCCTGTGTTTGACCGTAAACACGAACGGCGCAAACCCCGAAGGGGCTGCGCCGCTGTTTTCACTTTATATATCTATTATAGCACAATGAATAGCGAAACTGTGACATGTTAGCTATATTTATTTACTCAGTAGACTCAACAACTTAATCGAATCGTGGGGGCTGCAGGGTCTTGACAAGATTTTCCACAGGCTCATGACGCCTCATTAAATGACGTAATCATCAGCCTCGTCCCTCGAATGTGAGCACTATGACACATTATTCCTCTAGCCGTCGGCGCACACTTGTCTCTGCCGCCTTCCCAACGCGGACACTTGGACTTTGGAGATCACATGCATCGTTCCCATCATTACCTTGCGTCACTCTTTCTCACCGCCGCTCTCGCTGCGCCCATCTCAATCATGGCCGCGCCCGTGCCACAAGAGGCCAATGTTCAGATCCGCGTCTACGATAAAAATCACCGCGATTATCACAACTGGGACGACCACGAGAATCATGCCTGGAACCAATACCTCACCGAAAACCATCGCGAGTCTCACGAATATTCCAAGTCGAATAAGAGAGAGCAGTCGCAATATTGGAATTGGCGCCATGCTCATCCCGACGACGATCGCGAACATCACGACAACGACAGGCACTAGGAATCACTGTTCCCGTCGCGTCCTGTAGTCTCGCCCGGCGGGACCCTGCAGGTCGATCACGATTCCCCCGTCATTTCTCACCGGGTTAAAAGCCCGGTGGGGAATCCGCGGCCCCGTCCCCGACTCCCGTCAACTCGAGGCTGACCCTTCGCCTCAAATATCAACGTCAACGGCTACTGACTGCTCGTCCTGAGCAACGTCGAAGTGAATGTCCATTCCGCACAAGCGAGTTCGTGACGTCTGCGACGAGGACGGGACGCTGACGCCCTCGCCCATTCGTTAAGTTCCCTCCCCTTTGGTGATAATCTGGTTCTTCCCGGTGACTGCTGTTCCTGCGTTTCGGGCTGTCGCTGAAGTCCGCGTGCGGGAGTTAGTCCAAGGTTTGATTCGTCCGAACTCATAGCTGTAGAAAAACGATATTGCAGCAGACATATTGGAGCGAAAATGAAGATTGCTATGTTGACCGGTGGAGGGGATTGTCCTGGCCTGAATGCGGTGATTCGCGCGGTGGTGCGCAAAGGCATCTTCACCTACGAAGACGAATTCATCGGCTTCATGGAAGGCTGGCGAGGCGTGGTTGAAGACAAGAGTATGCCGCTCGATCTCGATGCAGTAGGCGGCATTCTGCCCCGGGGCGGCACAATTCTGCGCACCTCGCGAACCAATCCCTCGAAGCGCTCCGACGGCATCGACCGCTGCATGGCTACGCTCGAGAAAAACCAGATCGACGCTTTGATCGCAATCGGCGGCGACGACACGCTTTCGGTCGCGCAAAAACTTCACGAACGTGGCGCCAAAGTGATTGGTGTTCCCAAAACGATCGACAACGATCTGGGCGGCACCGATTACACTTTTGGATTTGATACCGCCTGCAACATCGTCTGCGAAGCGCTGGATCGCGTCCATACCACCGCCGAGGCTCACAACCGCGTGATGGTCGTGGAAGTGATGGGGCGCGACGCAGGCTGGATCGCGCTTTACAGCGGCATTGCCGGCGGCGCCGACGTAATTCTCATCCCCGAGCGCCCGTTTGATGTCGACAAAGTTGCGGACTCGATCCGCCAGCGGCACGAGCGCGGCCGTTACTTTTCCATCGTGGTCGTGGCCGAGGGCGCGAAATTTTCGTCTGAACCGGGCCAGGGATCTCCGGTTCTGCAAGACATGGGCAAAGACGAATTCGGCCATGTGAAACTCGGCGGCATTGCCAACATCCTGGCCCGTGAAATCGAAAAACGCACCGGCTTCGAAACCCGCGCCGTGGTTCTGGGACACATTCAGCGCGGCGGCTCGCCCAGCGCCTTCGACCGCGTGCTGGCCACGCGCTACGGCCTGGGAGCGATCGACATGGTGCACCGCGGCGAATTCGGATGCATGGCCGCCCTCCGCTCTAACAAAATCGTTTCGATCCCCTTGCTTGAAGCGATCTCGCGCAACCGCACGGTAGACAGCGAAATGATCCAGATCGTCGATGGCCTGTTCCAGAAGGCAGACGAGCGGGAACCGGCGGAAAAATAGCTGTGCGAGTTACCGGGCGCTATTGCCGACCGCTATCGTCAGAGCGGCGGCTTACAAAACCAACGACCAGTTAAGAAACGCCCACATCCACGATAAGTTTAGGACTTCCAAGGCAACGAGGTAGAAGATGAACGGTTGCGAATTCTGCCGACGGGCATAGCCGCCCAGCACCATGAATGCGGGATAAACGAGCAGCAAGTATCGCATGGCCCCCAAAAGCGGTCGCCCGGTGTACATCAGCATCTGCAGGATAACGGCCAGTCCGAACAGCTTGTCTTCGAGGCGAGTGTGGGGGCGCAGACTGAGTACAGCGAAGAAGATCAGAGCTGCCAACTTCATCGCAAGCAGGATATCTCCCTGGGTGACTACCAGCCGCAAGGCTTCTCCCAAGCCGTTCCAGGGTAGCGCCAGGGTCGCTCCCTGATGAAGTCGGTAAGCATCGACCACGGAACTGTGTCCCGACCATCGCAGCCAAACCCAATAAGTGAGGGTACCTAAAGGAGTGAGAACCACCGGCAGGGACGCAGCGCGCCGACTGCGCAGTGCCATAACAAATAGCGGAATCGACACCAGCACCCCCGAGGGCCGGCTCAATCCCGCCATCAATCCGCAAATTGTGGCTGCTCCCCATCGTCCCTGTCGAGCAAAGATGACTGCCCAGACGATCAGAGCAAGAGTCAACGATTCCGCGTAGCCGGCGAAGAGAATAAAGCTGGTAGGCCAGACCAAGATTAATAACAGCACGTAGAGTTTTCCCCTGTCCGGCAATTCGGATCCCGCCAGTCTAAGAAGTCCCCAGAAGAAAAAGAATGTCGCACTCGTAGAGACTAGTAGCGCAGCCAGGATCGGCGGCAATATCCAACTCGCGGCTCTGATGGCCAATGGGTACAAAGGATAAAAAATCACTGCCATGGGCAGATCGTAGCCGTGTTCCGCGATATGCAAAAACCAAAGCGTGTCGAAGCGCTCCCAAATCCCAAGCAACGCATAATAAATACCGTGCGGAGCAGTCAGGTTCTCCGTGAGCGAATTGCTTTGAATCAAACGCGCGCTCGGATGGAGGAACGGCAAGAACACCGCTGCCGTGGCTGAATAAAATACGCGCAACACCGCAGTTACTGCTAAGGCTATCTGCCAGTCTGGCCGAGATGCGAATTTCCGCAACATCGTTAGATTGTAGTGCTCAGGCCTCCGCCTTTATTCCCCTGTTGCCCGCGTTAGTAGCGACATTTTATCGGAGTGTGCTCTACTATCGGAAAGCCGAACCGATCTTTCTTGACTGCCGCTCGACGTCATCTTCCGATGCTCAACCTTTACGCTCGGTGGCTACTTTGTTTCTGACCATTATCGAATTTTTCTTTGTGGCCGCCGCCGGGGTGCTGATTCTTTACTCGTCGCGCCACAGTTCCGGTCGCGGCCGGCCCCCCGCCTTTTCCAAAATTGAGAGGGCATTCGCCCGTCTGGCACGCCGCCGGCGACTCGCCGTTCTCCTGGTGGGTCTGAGCGTCATTGTAATCAGGAGCGCGCTAATTCCAATTCTCGGCATTCCCCAACCCAAAAGCCATGATGAGTTCAGCTACCTGCTCGCCGCCGACACTTTCGCACACGGCAGACTTACAAACTCTACTCATCCCATGTGGATGCATTTCGAGAGTTTCCACATCATCCAAAAGCCCACCTACATGTCGATTTATCCCCCGGCGGAAGGAATGGTTCTTGCCGGCGGGCAACTCCTGGGCCATCCCTGGATTGGTCAACTCCTTGTCACCGCTCTCATGTGTTCGGCTCTCTGCTGGATGCTGCAAGGCTGGCTGCCGCCGACATGGGCGCTGCTTGGAGCCGCCCTCGCCGTGCTTCGGTTAGGCCTGCTGAGCTATTGGATGAACGGTTACTGGTCGACGTCGATTGTGGCACTCGGCGGCGCGCTGGCTCTCGGAGCCTGGCCGCGGCTCCGCAAACATCTTCGAACGCGCGACGCATTGATCATGAGTCTGGGGCTTGTGATACTGGCCAACAGCCGCCCCTATGAAGGATTAATCTTTGCTATCACCGTCGCCGGCGCCATGCTGCCGTGGCTAATGGGAAGGAATCGCCCTCCTCTCAAACGCGCGCTATCGCGCGTGATTTTGCCGATTGTCCTTGTACTGCTCGCCGCATCCGTAGCCACCAGCTATTACTATTACCGCGTAACCGGCAACCCGTTTCGGATGACCTATCAGGTAGACGCCGAGACGTACGCCGCCGCACCGTTTTTCCTTTGGCAAACGCCCCCCTCCGAGAACGTACATAACGACAAAGTCATACGTGATTTTTACGATTGGGAACTGGCAGTGTTCAAGACGAGTCATACTTTCAATGGCTATCTGCGCCAGTATTCGCAGAAATTATTTTCCTGGTGGCAGTTCTATCTGGATCCGCTTCTTACCCTGCCGCTATTGGCGTTGCCGTGGGTTATTCGTCAGCGAAAAATGCGATTGCCCGTTCTTACATGCGCCGCTATGATCGCGGCATTGTCGGTCGAAACCTGGAGCAGTCCCCACTATCTCGCTCCCGCAACCTGTGCGCTCTACCTGGTACTGATACAGTGCATGCGTCACCTCTGGCAATGGTTGCCGTCTCGCCGTCCGTTGGGGAAAGCTGTGGTTCGCGCGATTCCCGTACTGGCCTGCGCTATGATCCTTCTGCGCCTCACCGCCGTCATCGCTCACGTTCCCATTGAACCCGCATGGCCTAGAGGCAATTTGGAGAGGGCGGCGATCATGCATCAGCTCCAACAAATGCCCCGCCCGCAGCTTGTCATCGTAAGCTACGATGACGAGCACGACATAAGTAGCGAGTGGGTTTACAACGATGCAGATATTGACCAGTCTAAGGTTGTCTGGGCACGAGACATGGGCAGAGACGGAAACCGAGAACTGCTCCAGTATTTTTCTAATCGGCAAAGTTGGCTGCTCGACGTGGATAATCACACGCCGCGGCCGGTGCCGTATCCTCGGTGAGGGACCCATTTTGAAACATACTTCTGCGCCCACTGCGTTTTGCGATTGCGGCAAGTAACTCACAAACTAGATAGCTAGCCAGGGCATACATCAGCGGCTCAATCGGGTGGCGATAACGAGCGAATGTATTGGTGACGTAATAGACCACAGGATATAGCACCAGCACCGATGCAAATGCGACCCAGCGCTTTTTTTTAGTCCAAGCTTGGAAAATTCCTGCAATAGCCATCAGAAATAACGCAAGCGGATATGAATGCTGCTGCGACGGCTGCCTCCAGAACGCGACCACTCGTTCCCCGGCAAGTCGCGCAAACGCACCTGGATTTGAACGCACAAACTGAATCGTGCGTATCCTCAAATCGTCTTCGAACGAAATCTCTCCTTCCCGCTGGTAGAGCATGGTATCTCCGGTCGGATGTAAAGAAAAATCGATGTTTCCGAAATAGGCCTCCGGCCAAAAATTACTGCGGATCGGCACAATTCGTCCAAAGGCCCGGTAGTTCCGTGCCGTCCATGGCGATATGCCCAGGAGACATACGAAGATCATCAAAGCTGGGCCCTTCAATCGCCTGCTATGTGCGGCCGCGTCGATCGTCAGCGCCGCGAGTGGGGCGAGAAGCGCGGGATTTAGCCAAGCGGCGAAGCTCCAAATCGCGCCACACCATGCCCACTCTCGCGGTTTGGAAGAACTACTGAGTCGCAAAGTAGCCATGAATCCGAACGTCATAACCAATCCAGAAAAGCATGTCTCCCAGAGCAGCCACGGCATAAATAGCAGCGGAGGCATGACGGCCCACGCCCACCCCGCAACGATGCCTGCGGTTTCACCAAACTGTTCCTTTCCCAACTGAACTAACACTGCCGCCGTCAGGGACGAGAAAACCACATTGAGTAGAATGGCCACAACCGCGGAAGCTGCGGTTTTAACTCCGAAGAAACGAAAGATACAGGCTAGCAATACTGGATATGCAGGAGCCAGCCATGCCGTCGGTCCCTTCGAATCGTGAAACGCGGACGAAAATCCACGTCCATGAACAATCGACTCTGCGATTCCCGCCGGCTCATTCACCCCCCATGACAATTGGTTATGCGCGACAAGTACTCCCGCTACCGCGATGCGCAACACGACGGCAATCAGCACGATCCACCCCGGCCGCCGCATCCACTGCCAAGACCTCGCTCCCTGGCTGAGTGTATCGGACTGTCTTTGGCTCATAGCTGACTACCAGAAACTTAGGCCCTTAGCTATCCATTCCAAAACGCCATTATTATAGGCTGATCTTATGTTGGCATCTGCTATCTCCCGGCTCACCGCGCGGCGCCTGCGCGCCCACGGCTCCATCCTGGCGCTCTGCCTTTGGTCCGTCTACCTCTGGAATATGACCACGCCCGGCCTGCTCGACCGCGCCGGCAACCTCAAAGGGACTGACTTTCTTCATTTCTATACTCTGGGCTCACTCGCCCTTGCTCATCGCGGAGCCGATCTCTACAGCATGCGAGTGCAAGCCGCACTCGCGGCCCAGCGCGTGCCCGCGGCGGCGGGCATTGTTTACCTCCCGCTATATCCACCGCAGGTTTCACTTTTCTTCGCGCCCTTTGCGCGAATGTCTTACCCATCCGCGCTGGCGCTCTGGCTCACCCTCAGTTCGCTAACTTACTTGCTGTGCTGCTACGCCATTTTTCGTGCGTGTCCAAGTCTTCAAAGCCATAAACTCACCACAGCGATTCTCGCCCTGGCCTTTCCCGCATTCTGGCACCTCGTTGCCTGGGGACAAACATCCGCACTGGCGCTCGCATGTTTCACCGCTGCTTACTTCGCTTTGCGCGCGCAACACGAATTCCTTGCCGGCCTGGCACTCGGATGCCTCATCTTCAAACCTCAACTAGCCATCGCCGCCGCAATCGTCTTCGTAATTACATTTCGTTGGAGGATTATCCTCGGCGCGATCCTCTCGGCCCTGGCACAGTTAACCGCAGCCTGGCTTTACTATGGTGTGGGCGCGGTACGCGACTGGATCCGTATCCTGCGAAACGTCCCCCATCTGCTACCGCTCCTGGAGCCTCGCCTCTACCAAACCCACTGTCTGCGCACATTCTGGACCATGCTCATCCCCTGGCCTTTGATCTCGCTCGTGCTGTATGTCATCACCGCATTTCTAATATCCGTCTTGACTGTCACTTGCTGGCGGAGCCGCAGCCCTCTACCGTTGCGCTACTCAGCGCTGCTGCTCGCAACCATTCTGCTCGCGCCACATCTCACCGTTTATGATCTCGTGATCCTCGCTCCTGCCTTCTTGTTGATCTCCAACTGGATCGTCTCTGAGTCCAGAGACCCCGCTGGAACCGGCTTCAAGCTTCTCCTCTACCTTGCCTTCGTACTCCCTCTCGTCGGCCCGCTCGCGCGCTGGACGCACCTCCAGCTTTCCGTTCCAGTGATGGCCGCTCTTTTGTATGAGCTATGGAACCTGGATAGAAGATCTCACTTGGTTCCGAATACTGAATAATTCAACTCAAGACCCGAACAAAAATCGCAGTGCCTCAGGAAATCGCTCCGCCCACGCCGATTCGCTGTGTCCCGCTCCGTCCTGAATTACCAACCGCAACCTGTTCTCACTTAATACAGCACGCCGCAAAATGGCCGCCAGTTCTCGCACGTCGTCCACCACCGTCCGGTCACGTTCCGGGCTTCCTGCCTCGGCGGTGCCGACACCGAGATAAATCCTTTCCGGCCAAATTCTTATCGTGCGACTATCCTTGATCGCCTGCCGGTTCGAAGCCCACAGCGACGGACTTTCCAGCAACAACCGCCCAAACACTCCCGGCCGCGCCATCACGGTGTACAGCGCAATCAGCGCTCCCAGCGACGATCCGCCCAATCCAGTATTCTCCGGACTGGTAGCGACACGGTATGTTTGCTCAATAAACGGCATCACTTCCTTCATCAGAAAATCCGGATAACGCCGCCCTTGCGCACGCAGGATCACCGGATTCATTGACCGGTGCGGCATATACTCTCGCAGCCGGTCCTTGCCCGCGTTGTCCAGCCCAACCACAATCATCGGCGGCACCGCGCCTTCGCGGATCAGCCGCTCCGCCGTTTCATCCACCTGCCACTCGACTCCGCCAAAAGATACCGCCGCTTCAAACAGATTCTGGCCGTCATTCAAATACAACACCGGATAATATCGCTGTGAATTCTCCGCATCTTCATAACCCGGCGGCAGCCAAACTCGTAAGAAACGTGTGTTGCGAAAAACGCGGCTGTGAAATTCGTGCAGACGCAGATCGCCTACCGCCCCGCCCGCGCGGATCACACTGGACGAGCCCACGACATTATTTTGTAATTTGTGGATTTTCCCCATCCAAAGATTCAGCGCCGGCAGAGTTCGCGGCAGTTTTGAAAGGGCACGGCT
The DNA here is from genome assembly GCA_013289765.1 of Acidobacteriota bacterium. Classification (GTDB taxonomy): domain Bacteria; phylum Acidobacteriota; class Terriglobia; order Terriglobales; family Acidobacteriaceae; genus Sulfotelmatobacter. The sequence goes on along the minus strand of JABCZI010000005.1, from coordinate 48,680 downwards.
TCACCGCGCCGATAATTTCTTCTATGTTCGGGCTTTAGCTCCTGAGGCTCACCGCTTTTAACTTTACAACTCCTGCTAACACTGTAATCCCTGCAATCATCCCCAGCGAACTCAAACACAGAATGCACCAGGTTCTCAACACATATCCTTCGACATACGTCAGATAAAGGGCGAAACTCAATCCCGCGATAGCCGCCGCCACCAGCCACGTTGGAGTCTCCGGCCGCGCCCGGTAAAGCGTAGCCAGTATCAACAACACTCCGTATCCGGCGACCCCAATCCCCGCCACCGGAATTCCCATCACACTGGAATACTCACTGCGATTCACGATATCGCAATTAAACTTCTCCCCTATATCGCAGAAGGCCGAGGCTGACTTCGCGTAGTGCCGTTGCAGCGAAACCGCCGACACGACGATGCCAGCCACTGCCAGAACCGCAATCGCCAGAAACAGCCCACGATTGGTTTTTGCGAAATGCGCGCCCGCGTCCGCCGGATGACTCTCGCTTATACTCACGGCAAACTGCACCCAGTCTTATCGCTCAGTTCCTGGAATTGAAAGACACCCTCGACCGGCTTGTTCGTCCCAAACTGCCAGCTCGGAAATAACTTCACTCCGGCCGCCGAGCATGCCGGCGCGAGTTCATGCGAGTCCTTGATCGCGCACTCCACGTATGGAACGTACTGAAAAGCTTTCCCAAACATTGCCTTCTGGTCGGCACAATGCGGACACCAATACAGGCCATACATCTTCGCTTGCTTGGATGCGAGGCACTTGGCAAATCCATCATAGCGGTGATTGCTGTAGTACCAGAACCCGACGTAGGCGACGAGAACAGTCGCAAGAATTCCGGCCCAGATCAGGCGTTTCCGCGATGGCGATTTCGCCTCCGGCTCTCCCTCGCGCTCTAGTTGCCGCTTTCGACGCGCTTCAGACATGATTCCCTTTCCCGCATGATCAATTCTTATATCACGCGATCAAGCCACTACGTTCAGCGCCCCGGGCAGCACATCGAGTTCTTCGCAATGCAGGGTCAACACTTCGCCATCTACCATCACAGCCACGGGCGCGTCCAAATCGAATTCCACCCGCTTCACCGCTTTTCGTTCAGCCAGCGGATGCTCAACGTGCGAGCCATCGTAAAGCTTTGGCAAGTTTCGGATCAGCCCCAACCGGCCGATGGCGCCCCAGCGAACATATTCAACCAACCCGCTATTAATTTCAGCCTGCGGAGCGATCATCATCGTTCCGCCGGTAAACTTGCTGTTGTTGAACGTAAGAAATAAACAGCGTCGCCGGTCGAATTCCGTTACCTGATCCACGCGCACGGGAAACGCCCTCCTCCGCAGCCGCGCCAGTCCCAGGAAAATCGAAATGATGTATCCCAGCTCTCCGTGGCCGCTGAATCGCCGCGCCCGTGTGGTGGCTACGTCCGCTGGAAAACCTACGCTCAACAGATTGATATAGTGGATCGCACCGCCGCGGTGCCGCAGGCGCAGCACATCGCAAGAGCGCGTTCGTCCCGCGATCAGCGATTCAATGGCATGCTCAATCCCGCGGTCGCTGAAATCGCGTAGAAAAGAATTCCCTGTGCCCAGCGGCAAAAATCCCAACGTCGGCCGCTCACCTGCACTCGCCTCCGGAAACAACCCATTCACAACCTCATAGGAGGTTCCGTCTCCGCCCACCGCAATAAATTTTGTTTGGCCGTGCGCATACGCCTCGCGCGCAATCCGCGTAGCGTCTCCAGCCTGTTTCGTTTCGGCCGCGTCCACCGGAACTCCGGCCGCTCGCAGGCGTTCTAATGCCGCAGTCAGCATTTTGCGCCCGCGCCCGCCGCCGGCCGCAGGATTCACGATGGCTAAATAAGATTGGCTCACGCGCTTCCAGCGACCCGCAACTTAGATCGCAACTCTTTCTCCGCATTCTTCGCGGTAATTCCCCGCGAACTCCCCGACAGTTCTTTCTTGCCGCTGTCAGCCAATCTCACAACTTCACCACCCCAGTACGCTCCACCGTCTTTCGAAGTTCCTCCGCCAGCGCCTGCCGCTTGATCTTCATCGACGCCGTCCGCGGAAAATCCTTTTCCCAAATTACATATCCGCCCACCCGTTTAAAATCCGCCAAACGCCGGTTGCGCGCTCCCATCTCTTCCAGCAGCTTACTGTCGAAACGCTGATTCTGTTCCAACCGCAGCGCCATCACCAGCATCTCCCGCCCGAGTTCTTTTTGCGGCCACACATAATTCGCCGCAAACACGCAAAACTCTTTCACTGGCAGCCCGTCAAACACCGCTTCAATATCCTCGGGATAAATATTCTTCCCGCCCTCGGTGACGATCATGTTCTTCTTCCGACCGAAAAGCTGGAGATGGCCACTGCTGTCAAACCGGCCCAGATCGCCCGTCAATAGCCAGCCGTCGACAATTGTTTCCAGGGTCAATTCAGGATCATCAAGATAATGCGACATCACAGTCTTGCTCCGCGCCGCAATCTCTCCAATCCCTTCCTCGTTCGGGCTCAACACTCGCAACTCCACTCCCGGGAGCGGCTTGCCCACTGTGTCGGCGCGGAACGGTTTCAGATCGTTCAGAGTCAGCGCCGTGCCCGCCTCGGTCAATCCGTAACCGTTCACCACTGGGACGCCGAGATCGTAGAAGAACTGCATCGTCGCCGGTTCCATAAAAGCCCCACCGGTGATAAGCGCAAGCAACTCCCCGCCGAACCCGCGATGCACCTGGGGCAGCAGCATGCGGCTCAGCTTTGGCCGCGCCTTGTTGCGCGTCAGCATTTTGTTGAGCCCGATCATGCGATTCAGAATCGCCCGCTTCCACGACGGTAGTTCGTCGAACTTCGCCCGCACCCCGCGTTCCAGATTCTTCACGATCATCGGTACCAGCGCCACATAAGTGATCCGGTAGCGAACAAACGCATCCCGTACGAATTCCGGGCGCAAAGTCCGCAAATGTACCACGCACGCTCCGCATATAAACGGACCGATGAATCCCACCATGAAATCAATCGCATGATTGGTCGGCAGAATGCTCAAATACCGCACCCCGGGCCAGAATGGATACCACGCCGTCAACGCCCGGCACTGTTCCAGATAATTTTCATGCGTCAAAACGCAGCCCTTGGGACGCCCGCCCGTGCCCGACGAATACACGATGCAAGCCACATCGTCGCGCTGCCGCATCATAAAATCCGGAGTGCCTTTGCGTTTGAAATCTTCCCAACGGAATCCTCCGGCCAACTCCGCCCCTAGCGGAGCCTCCGTAACCAGCACCAGCTTCGTTTTTATATTTTGAAACTCCGGCGATCGTGTGATCGCCCGCCAAAGGTAATACTCCACCACCAACACCTTGGCCTTGGAATGTTCGAGAAGCTGCAACTGCTCGTCCGCGGTCAGCTTGTAATCCAGAGGGACCAGCACCCCACCGCTGTAGAAAACCGCATAGGCAGAAAGCAGCCACTTCGACTGATTCGTCATCAGGATCGCGGCGCGATCTCCGGCATCGAACTCGGCATCCTCCAGCGCGCGCGCCAGTGGCATGCTGATTTCTTTGAAATCGGAATACGTGAGCCGAGTCTTTTCCCGGTCGCGGTCCGCTTCAATCAGGCAGGTTTCGCTGCCGAAACGCTCCAGAGCGTCGCGCAATGCCGCGCCGAGGCAGCTATATTTTTGGAGATCGAGCATTTAAAGGATGATTTCGATTCTAAAGCCGTGCCTGAATCTTCCCCGCCAGCGTTCGAAAGTCTGACACTCCCTGCAGTTCGTAATCCGGAAGCTCCACATGAAAATGATTTTCCAATTTCGTCAGCAGATCGAGAGTCTGCAAGCTGTCAATCCCCAGCGTCTTGAAGAAGTCGTCATCCGGACGCAACTTCTCCCGTGGCACCTTGAAGTGCGCCGCTGCGAGAGTCAATATTTCTTCAAGCGTCTGTTCTGCAGTCGGCATTATCCCCACCAAAGTTCTCGTCATTCCGAACCGGGCGAAAGCCCGGTGAGGAACCTGCTTTTGTTTCCAGGTACTGGGTACTTGGTACAAGCTGCCTACGGCAAGTAAGGCTGCGCATCCGTACTCTCCACAAACTTCCGCAACCCCGCTTCCACAGCCGGACGGGCAAACAGCTCGCAAAACATATCGATTTCCTGTCGTAACTCCTCATGCGGAATCGGCTTGATAAACTTTTTCGCCGCCGCGGCCGTCGCGCGATCAAACTTCCGAAGCTGCGCCGCCGTTCCCCGCGCAGCCCGCAGCGCCTCGCCTTCACCCACCACCTGGCTTACCAATCCGATCTGTTGCGCCTTGGTAGCGTTGATGCTGCGCCCCGTCAGCAATAAATCCCGGACTATTGCATTCCCCAAATCGCGTTTCAGCCGCGGAATTCCGCCGAAGCCGGGAATCAATCCCAGCCTCAGCTCCGGGAAACAAAACCGCGCCAGCTTGTCGGCGATGATCAAATCGCAGGCCAGGGCCAGCTCGAATCCTCCACCAAACGTCACTCCGTGCACCGCCGCAATCGTTGTCAGAGGAGCCGCGTCAATCAGATTCAAAACGCGATGGATTCGCTCCAGAAAATCCCGAACGCCCTTCGCCGCCGCAAGTTTTTCCATCGCTTGCGACCGCTGATATAGTTCCCGCAAATCCGCGCCCGCGCAAAACCCGGTCTTCAAGTCGCTATAAATGATGAGCGCATGCGCGTCGCTCTGCATCAACTGCAAAGCCGTCGCGAATTTCTCCAATTCCTCAAGCGATACCGATCCCAATTCGTTGCACGGCGCGCGATGCAAAGCCAGCTCGATTACGCCATCAGTGAGCGTCCACGACAAAGCGCTCTCGCTCATTGCGCACGGCTTCTTCGACTCGGCCATCCCTTCTTGCACCTTAGTATCCTTCGTAGCTTCGCGCATTTCACTCGAACTAAACTGCCTGCCTCACCCCATACATCTCTTCAATCTCATCTTTCATCCGAGTCGCAATCACGTCGCGCTTCAGCTTTCCGTTCACCGTCAACATTCCGCTTTCAATCGAGAACGCTTCCTCGCGCACCACGAACCCCCGCACTTGCTTATAATGCGGGAACTCAGGATTCACGATATCCAGCGCCGCCTGCACTTTTTCAGCCGACACGCTTCCCGTCACGATGGCCGTCAAGTATCCTCGGCCGTTCCCCACAACAACAATCTGCTGCGCCTCCGGCAAACTCTTCGCAATCGCACTCTCGATCGGCTCCGGAGAAATCTTGTGCCCCGAACCCAGAATAATCAGATTCTTGATTCGCCCCGCAATCCGCCAGTTGCCCGCCGCGTTCACTTCGCCCTGATCGCCCGTGTGAAACCATCCCTCGCGCAACGCGTCGGCAGTTTGCTCTGGACGTTTCCAGTAGCCGGAAAACACATTCGGCCCTCGCACCACGATCTCATCGTTCTCCCCAAGCTTCATCTCCATACCCGCGATCGCCGGCCCCACGCGCCCTACGTCGACGCCGTTCGGATCATCCATCGTACAGATCGCAGTGGTCTCCGTCAGCCCATAAACCTGCAGCACTCGAATTCCGAGCATCATAAAATAAAGCTGCGTCTCTGTACTCAGCGGCGCCGACCCGCAAATCAGCGCCTTCAGATTTCTTCCAATCATTTTCTTGCGGATCGCCGGAAAAATCAGCCGGTTTGCCAGGCCTAGCCACATCGCATCTCCGGCCTTCACCTGTTTCTCCTGTCGCCGCGCCCACGCGCCCTTCGCTCGCGAATAAATCGCCTGCGCCACGCCGCCGGTCTGCCAAAGTTGTTCATCCACCGCCCGCCGCATGCGCTCCAGCAATTGCGGCACATTGAGAAAATAATCCGGAGCCACCGCCCTCATATCACTCGCAATCTTCGCCAGATCCATGTTGATCGTGACCAGGCTCCGCCGCTTAAGAAATGTCAGCAACGCAATCCAGGACGCCGCAAACGTAAACGGCAAGTAATGAAAGATGCGGTCCGGTCCCGCCGCACCGGAAGAAGATTCTGCCATCAACTGGCTCAGCCGCTCCGCCGTCCGGTCGAGCATGAAGCCCACATTCGCAGAACTAAGGATGACCCCCTTCGCTTCGCCCGATGTGCCGGACGTATAAATGATTGTTACGGGACTTTCGTTTCCAACCTCCGGCCGCCGCAACTGCACTCCGTCCACGCCCGCAAAAACGTCATCAAACAAAACCTGTGGCGGAGCTTCCGTCCACGCTTGCGCAATTCCGTCCCGCAAGGCCGCATCGCCGCAGCATATCAGCGACGGCGTGCAATCCTTCATCATCGCGACCAGTTCCGCCGGAGCCTGACGTGAATACAGCGGCACCACGATCAGCCCTTCGGCCATCAGCGCCAGATCCATCGCCACCCAGCGAATGCTGTTCGCGGCCAGCAACCCGCACCGGTCGCCCTTCTGCAGCCCGCGCGAAGCAATAAATGTCCGCGCCTTGCGGACCAATTCAAGCAACTCGCTCCCGGTGACGCCCGTGATTTGCCCGTCGCGAATCTCGGCGAGAATCCGCGTGTTCGCAGCCTGCTGCAGTTGCGAAAATATATCTTCGATAAATGGAATGGCTGTGCTCAAAGTTCGGATTGCAATACCGCGCTCGGAATCGTCGTCGCGACCGTCACGCGCTCTTTGGTTAAACGCCTAGTTATAAGTCTCCACCAACTCGTGCAACCCGCTGCTCATGGGCGGCAGGTAATCTTCCCAACTCCACTCGCCCCGCCGGGTTTCAAACTCCGGATATCTTCTCTGCACTTCCTCTTCGAAGTACACACCCATGCGCGCCATCACTTTCAAATTCCTGACCACCGTTTTCGCAATTCCCCCGGCAATAGCCTCGCCCTCGCAACTCAGCTTCTCTAAGGCCGCCAGCAGTTTCCCTTCAAGCTCGGGATCATCCACCGTCATCAGCAGATCCTGATGTCCGCGCTCCCGCATCAAATTCCGGATGCGTTCATCCATCGTGATCCCCACCGATGGAACCAGCCCCGGCATCGACGTCACAATGCCGTGATATCGCGACGACGCCATCAGATGGCAACCCCGCAACACGCTGACCAATTCGTAAATGTTGTATTCGTCCGACGTAAGCACCGGCACGCCGCCCAACTTCTCCGAAATCCGGTTCGCGGGACGCGCATCCAAACGTTCCGTTGCCGCCAAAATCACAAACACATTTTTCTTCTTGCGGAACGCATCCACCGCATTCGCAATTGCATTCCAGTATTTCTGATAAGCCTGTTCCGCCGCCGGCCCCGAATTATGAAAATACACCGTCCGATAATGGCTATCCTTATACGCACCCGTCAGGCTGCGCACCGCATACTTCGCCACCGACGCCTTCACCGGCCATTCGAACGGGTTGATCGGACATACCACCAGCACCGGGGTCTTTCCGTCCCAGCCAACTTTCCGCAACACACTCTGCCCGTATTCTGGCGGACGCGGTTCAAACGTCCACGCCGTATCAGTACCCAACTCCGTCGGCACCCCCAACTCGCGCAACACGGTCCGCGATTCTTCATTCCGCGTAATCACAAAAGAGTTTCGGCAATATCGCCCGCACATCTTCGCCACCAGAGGATCCATATGCCCCGCTTCCGCGCCGTATCCCACCGATAATTTATTCTGCGCCGCCGCGATTCCCAGCGACCCAATCATCATCGTGGTCAGCGCGTTGGCGAACTTGCTCTTGAACATCGAACCTTCGCACGCCACCACTCCATCGTGCTGCGGAACCTCCTTCGCCAGGAACGGAGGAAAGATGTCCGGCAAATGCACTTGCCTCGTGCCCTCAAAATATTCCCGAGAGAAATCGAAGTTCTGGCTCATTACGCTGAGGTCCACGCGCTCGGCTCCCAGAATATGCCGTATCTGCCGCAGCATCTCTTCCACGCGCACATCCGAGCCCATGTTCCGCGTGCCGTTGTAGCCGGCAAATAATAGCTTCAATTTCTCGCCCGGCTTCCAGCGCTTCCCGGCGCCCAGCATCCATCCCGCTTTTGCGCGCTCGATCGAAGTGCTAACCCACGCTTCCAGAATGAAGTCCATCATGCGGCGGTTCCTCCTGCCGCAGCCGGCCAGGGACGGTAGCGGTAAGCAAAATCATTCTCGCTGCTGAACTTCAGAAGTGGATAGGAATATTCGGAGAACGGCACCGGCTTCGTGCCTAACTCCCGCGTCACGCGACGGTTATCGAACACCGTGTTCCATACCAGATATGGCATGAATACCTTCATCAGGGACGCGCCTTTTCCAACCGCTCCCTTGCGCTTCGCCAAAAAATTGACCGATCCCGCAAACGGACGCTCCGCCACCGGTACAAACACGGGCGCACGCTTATTTTGCGCCTCCGCCAAGGCCTTCGTGATCTCCCGAAAAGTCTGCGAGCCGATCCCGGACGAAAGATGATATGTGTCGTGCTCTGGGCGCTCCTTCTGATGCAGCGTCGCAATGGCGTCGGCGACAAAGTCGACATTCACAATGTCGATCTTGTCCGTCGGACGAAACGGCAGTACCGGCAGCCCGGCCAGAAATACAAAGGCCTTCACCATATCGAACTGCGTCGTCTCCGCATACCGGCTATCGCCCAGAACAATGCTGGGACGGAAAATCGTCTTCGGCGTTTCCGGTAGCAGCACCCGCATCATGTGCTCGCAGAATTTTTTCGTGCGCGCGTACGGATCGTAATCCGAGCGCTCCCAATCAATCGATCGATCCTCGCTCACCACTTCATTCTGCCGCTTTCCCGCCACCGCCACGGTGCTCACCTGGCTGAATCGCCTCAGCCCGTGATAATGCTCCGCGTGCCGCGCCAATGTCAGCACCTCGAGAGTGCCCCGCAAATTCACATTCAGGCAACTCTTCTCTGACTTCCGGTTCAACGAAGCGGCGCAATGAATCACCGAATCTGACGTATGAACCAGCCGGTCGTATTCGTCGCGGTTCAATCCAAACCCGGGCTCGGTCAAGTCTCCGCGAAATACCCGCACCCGGGTTTGCAAGTATTCGTAAAACTGAGGAAAGTCCAGATGCAACTGCAGCGCCTGCCACAGCCGTCCTTGCGCTTCGTTCACATCCCGCGCCCGCACCAGTACATTCAATGCCGCGCCATGATCCCGCAGCAGATTCGCCGCCACATGCGCCCCAATGTATCCCGTCGACCCTGTCAGAAATATCGCCATTCACCAATTCCCATTCGTGCCAGTCTTGACCGTCTCACCATTCATCAAACTCCGCGCCGGACGCGCCTCTAGCGGCCTACCCTCGATCAACGGATAAGTCCATCGCCGCAGCGCCGGAATATGCACGTTGATCCAATAATCCCACCAATCCAACAGCCGCGCCTTGTATCCAAACTCCTCGCGCTCGTCAGCCGCCAGCGCGTGCGACAGCTTCTCAATGTTGTCCGCCGCAAAGTCGTGCTCGTTAAAAAGAATGAAAGGCTCAAACAACTCGATCAGCTTTTCCAGCCGCTCCAGATTTCTCTCCGTCTTCACCAGCGGCGTCTTCTTCAAAGGAAGCGGCGACATAACCCGCTGTATGGATTTCACAATCGCCTTCTGCGCCGGCGCCGACATGCGCTGGTACCGCGTCTTCGACACCGGGATCGCATCAAACCGCAGTCGCAGCCAGGATTCCAACCCTTCCTGCGCCCGGTAATGTTTGCGATGGCCTAGCGATGTCAACTCAATCGATCGTCCCATATCGCACGGATTCGTCACCGACGTTGCCAACTGATACAGCTGGTCGTGCCGCCGCTCCACAATTGCTGCACCAATCAGGGTCATCCCTGCGCAAACTTCATCCACCGGAATAATATCCAGCCGCTTCCTCTCGTTCGACGGCAATTGCCGAAAATATGTCCCTAACAAATAAGACAGCGACGCCGACGTATTGATCCCTTCATTCCATCCCAGAAACGGTTTCTTCACCGACGTTTCCACAATCGCCGGACGCACCACCGCAATCGGGAGCCCAGCTCCGTACTTCACAATGAGCGACTCCGCCAGGCTCTTGGTGAGTGTGTAAGTGTTGGGCCAGCCCAGTTCCTTCGCGCGCCGCGTCCCCTCATCGGTCAAATAGGTTTTCAACCAGCGTATGCGGTTCTTGCGAATCTGGTTTTCCAGCGCCGCGCCCTGCAACCCTTTCGCCGCATGTTCCTTCGAGAGTGACTGCGACCGTAGATCGGCCGTCACCTCCGCGCCCTCAGCCTGCGACTCAGCCTTCGCAATCAACTCGTGCAGCGACCTCAGTTCTTGCTCCGCATCAAAGTCAGGGACGCGGTGCGGCGTATAGTTCGGGATCAGCTTCTCCGTAACCCGGCCGTCGCGTTCACCCGCCACATAACACGTCGAAAGGTGCAGCAGCCCCGCGTGATCCGTGCTGCGCACAAACTCCAGGATGTTCATCGCCGCATCGGTATTGGTCAGCAGCGCATCCCGCAAATCCGGATTGAAGTCAGTCAATCCTGAACTATTCACAATCAGATCGAGATTTCCCTTGAGCCGCCGCGCGACCTCCGGATCCAGCCCCAACTCCGCCAGTGTGACATCGCCTTCCACCACCTCAACCTTGTCCCGCAGGTAAGCTCCAAGCTCCAATCCATATTTCTCGAACAGCGGATCGAACACCGGCGATTCTTCCACGATCTTCTCGAACCTGCGCTGCGCCGGATTCGACTTCTGCCGCCGGATCAGCAGATAGATGCGGCCGATCTTCGGCAAATCCATCAGCGTATTCGCCAGCCACACCTTGCCGATAAATCCCGTGACGCCGATCAGCATCACATGCTTGCCCGCGAGCGCCCGCCGCACCGAAAATTCTGCCGCCTGCTTCCGCCCCTCAAAATGCACGATCGGCCGCTCGAGCGCCGGCAGTTCCCGTCCAGAGTCAATCACCGCTGCTTTTAATTCCTCCAGAGAAAGATCCAGTTGTCGCGCCAGCGTCTTCGGCGCTCGTCGTCCATCCGGGCTTTCCTCGCGGATTCGTGCCAACGCCCCGCGCGGCCTGATCACCGGCTCCAGCAACCTGCCCGTCGCCACCCCGCCGCGAAACTCCAACCGGTTCGCCACCAGCCGCTTCACTCCAAGATGCAGCGCGAGCGGCTTCATCACGTGCTCCAGCCCCTGGCTTACCAGCACCACGTCCGCGCCAGCCCGCACCAGTTCCTGCACCCGCTCCACTCCGTGCGCCTTCAGCCGCGGCTTCAGTTTGTATTGGAAGTATTCTTCGCCCAGCAAATCGAGGCGGTCTCGTGTCACGCCGCGCAGCGCCGTATGCACCACACGGGTCGCAAACTTTCGATTCGTCGAGTAAAGAAACGGACGCAGCGCCGCCATCAAGAAAATCAGCCCCCGCCGCCGGAACCGCTCGGTAAAGGTCTGCGCATTCCACGTAAAGAACGCCACCGGTTGCACCACGGTCAGGTCGAGCAGGCTGCCCTCCACCCGCCAATAAACCGTGGGAGACACTGCCGCCGGCACGCTCGCGGACCCGCTAGGTTTGTGATTTGACGATTCCAAGTGGCTTCGCTGTTCCTGGTGTTGCCGTTCCTAACTATTCCCGGTCAGTATTTCCTCGTCCAGAGTACAGGGATTCCCTAATCGCGGTGGACGAATCTTCCATTGTAAACAATCCACTCAAGTTTTAAGGTGGGGGCCCCCCGCAAGCTTCGGTTCGCCTACCACCAGCGCCATCCCTGCACACACCGCCAGCACAACCCCCACCGCCAGCAACCCACCCCGGAAGCTGCCCCCGTCAGACCTCGCCCATCCAATAATGTAAGGCCCGAAGTACCCGCCAAGATTTCCCAAGGAGTTGATCACAGCGATACTCGCCGCTGCCGCCGGGCCGCTCAATCGCGATGTCGCCAGCGCCCAGAACGGTCCCGACATCGACTGCGCGCCCAGCATTCCCAAACTCATTCCCGCGATCACCAGCACCGGCATCCCGCTGTAAGCCGCTACGACCAGCGCCGCTGCCCCCGCCAGCCCCGGCAACGCCGTATGCCACCGCCGCTCCCCCGATATATCGGAGTGCCTCCCGACCAGCACCATCGCCACTGCGGTCAACAGATAAGGCATCGCCGCTACCAGCCCGGTCGAGAAGTAGCCTAGCCCGGACAAGCTGCGGATCGCGCTCGGCAGCCACAGCGTCACGCCATACACGGAAGCCGGCACGCCAAAATAAACCAGAGCCAGCAGCCATATTCTGCCGCTCGTCAGCGCCTGCCAGATACCCCCGGCGGCCCCGCCGGAATTCGCTTCTCGCTCACGCTCCAACTCCGCCAGCAGCCAACCGCGCTGATCATCGGACAACCAGGTCGCCTTCGCCGGACCATCTGTCAGCGCCCAGTACACGGCCGTCCCCAGCACGATCGCGGGCAGGCCCTCCATCAGGAACAGCCACTGCCAGCCCGCCAGCCCGCCTCCATGCATCCCCAGCAACGCTCCCGAGATCGGACTCCCCACCACGCCAGCCAAGGGATTCGCCGTCATGAACCACGCCACCGCCCGCGCTCTGGTACTCGCCGGGAACCAATGTTTCATGTAAAGAATCATGCCCGGGAAAAATCCCGCTTCCGCCCCTCCCAGCAGGAACCGCAGCACATAAAAGCTGACCGGTCCGCGGATGAAAATCATGGAGCACGACACCAGGCCCCAGACCACCATCAGCCCGGTAATCCAGCGCCGCACGCCCACTTTCTCCAGCACCATGTTGCTCGGCACTTGAAAGAAAAAATATCCCGCGAAAAACATTCCCGCCGCGCGCCCGTAAACCCGGTCGGTCAAATGCAGCGGGGCCCGCATCTGCAGGATGGCAAAGCTCACGTTAATACGGTCGAGATAGGCAACGATGTATAGAAGAAAAAGAAAAGGCATCAGCCGCCACATCAACCGGGAAACTACCGCGGACTCTAAATTCCGATCAAACGCCCGATTCAAGAACTCTCCCTGGTCCGCGCGGTCGTCATCAAGCCCGCAGCCATTACCATTCTGCATTCGTCAGACAAAGAAAACCAGACAAAGAAAAGAAGAGAATACGCAAAAGAGGCCGCTCCAAACTTCGGTCTGCCCGTAGTAGGCGTCGAAAAAGGTGTTAGAAACACAGGCGCACCCAAGACTAAAGCCCTTGCTCAACCCTTCGCAGTCAGCTACCTTTTCCCTGATTCTGTCATCTCAAAGGTCAAAGATACAGATTAGAGAGACTGAGGTGGTTCTCATGAATTTCCTTTCTAAAACATGCTCTTTTTTTTGCCTTCTGGCTTTCTTGAGCACCACCATATTTACTCCAGCGGCGCATGCCGAAAACAATCAGGTTCTCGGTGAGATCGAGCTCGTTGGCGCCTCGAAGGTCGAAAAGACGTCGGGGGTCTGGCTCGACGGTCAATACGTCGGATACCTGAAGGAACTGAAGGGGTCGAAGAAACTTCTGCTCCTCCCTGGCGAGCACGAGATTATCGTGCGCCAGGGCGGATACCTTGATTTCGTTCAGAAACTTTCCGTCCGCGGGGGCACCAAGCAGACCATCGCTGTAAAGATGGAAAAGGATACGCGGGTGGTATTCCCGCGCGTAACCGCCGAGATCAAATTGGATGTAAAACCGAATCGCGCGGCAGTTTTCGTGGACGGCGTCTTCGTGGGCCATGTCGCCGAATTCACCGGCATAGGCAAGGCCTTGCTCGTCACTCCGGGAAAACGAAAAATCAAAATCACTCTGCCCGGCTACCAGACCTTTGAAACCGACATCGATCTCATGGCCAATCAGAAATCTACGATCAAAACTGATATGGTGCCGGGAGGCCCTCCGGAAGGAACTCCACTTCCGCAGTGAGAGTTCGGCGAGTTCAGTTGCTCGGGAAAAAGTTAGAATTCCAAGGGTGAGCCATCAGGCGGAAGCGCCTGCAGTGGCGGCCATGCCTCGTTGCTTGCGCAACTCCGCCGTGAACGAGTCCGGGGAGAGCGCAAACTGGTTCCGAAAAAGCCCGACCAGCGGGTCTTCTGCTTCACTGGATACCGATGGAATTCCCGTATTTTGCGCGGATTCAGTTTCCAGCCCTTCCGCCTCCACCAATAATTCCGGCTGCAAGTCGCGGTTCGCGCTTAGCAATTCCAGAAATTTCTCCAACTTCGCGCGATGTTCCGCTGTCGTCTGCGTGAATTCCACGCCCATTCCCTGGTCCGCGTGCATCACACGAACTACACCCTCGGTCTTGAGTTCGAGCCCGCCGGCCCGCATCGACAAGGTAACCCGCGTAGACATCGGAAAGGGCGAAGAGATCTCGAGATAACAGCCGCCGAGGCTCAAATCAGTAAGCTGGCAGTGCGCCGGAGGATCGTCCTTTTCTATCTCCGGTGAGTTGCGGCTCACCCATTCCCGCAGCTCATGAACAAATGACGGAGACTGGTCCTGAAAACGCAACCCGACCTGCGTCCCGCTTCCTTCCCAGGCAAACTCCGCTGCCACATCCAGGGCAGTTGCCGACCCCGGCAGGGCAAACTTCAGTTGCCATCGGCCGTTGGGCTTGCTGCGCCGCGGCAGGCTCAGAGCCAGCCCGCCTTCCCCCAAATCTGTGGTGTTCACTTTAAACCGCACGCCCGATTCCAGACTCGACATCTCGACTGGAATTTGTAGCGGAATCCGCGAATTGCGCCGCCGCTCTTTCTTCATCAGAGCTCTGGCTGCACGAAAGCTCGACTTCGCCCGCTCCACCGAAATCGGCTTATACAAAATGAAATGCGCTCCCAGTTCAAATGCCGAGCGCAGCCCAACTCCGAAGTCAAGGATCGCCACTGCCACCGCGCGCTTGTTGCACGGAGCCATGCGCGCGCTGCGCAACACAGCGGCCGCTCCCGGTCCAGCGCAATCCACTATGATGGCCTCAAATCGCTCCCGCGTCAGATGCCGCAGTGCCACCTCCGAACTGGTACAGTGCTCGACGCTGATCTCCAAGTCGCCCAGAGTCCGTCGCAGGACGCGCACGATCTTGTCATCCGAACACAGTAGTAAACACTTCAAATCCACGGTACCGTCCTAAATCTTTCCCCGCCGTCGAAAGTCCGCGTGAACCAATGGAGAGCGCGTCTCACAGCCTCCACCGACAAATCGAGACATCGCTCCCATAACTCTAAGCCCCGTCCACTGCTTGATCAATGCGCCCTTTGCGGCGGTAGGGTACGAGAGTAATGCATCGTACAGTCGTCTGGAAACCGGTTCTGGCTCACGATCGACGTGTTAAGACTGACCCGTTAAGACTGATTTCCAGGCGCTACTAATACCTACGGCCATGTTCAGGAAAGCTCCACTAACCACAATCAATCCAAGTGGTTAGAACTGTTTAACTCAAGCGATCAGCGCAGATTTTGATTGACTTTCAGCAAAAAGTGCCCTAACCTACTGAGTCTCCAATCAAGTTTTGGGATTCAGGGTACCGTGGTCAAATCCTGGTCGTCCGGTGCCGCCTGCTTTTTTCAATGCATCCCCTGACAGCCCGGAGAATCAAATAGATAGCGCGATTATTGAGTTCAGTCCCCCTTTGTACGAAAGGCAAGTTTTCATGGCAAAGCGACGCGGAAATCCGAACTGGGGCAAACCCGAGCCCATCGGTCCAATTGTCCCCACCATCACCGAGTTTGAGCAGGTCGTGCGCGAATACAAGCTCACTCCGGACCAATATCTACGTTCCACCCGTCTGCGCGAATGGGCCCGCCGCAACAAGAATTCGAAGTACATTCCTGAACCTCTCCTCGAAGCCTGGGGCTTTGAAATCGAATCCACCCTGTAATCGCGCAGTCTAACGTTTCCGAGGGCCGCTAAGCGGCCCTTTTTCCTTTTGCTTTATTTCCGCATAAAACCTGTCATCCGAAAAACTTCGCTCGGTCGCACAGCATTTCGTGCTGACTGCGATGCACTTCCGGCCGCTCGATTTTCGTTGACTCCATCCTGCGCCCAGATCATACTATTCTTTAAAGCACCGCTCATTGACAATTTAATATCACTAGGCTAATTAAGTCCTTAAGGTTCAAGATTTTGCCCGCAAGCCTTGTGTTATCAATATTTTATGAGTCATCCCGAAGCGGCGGTGCTGATTCTAAAGGACTTACTGAATGGGCACCGCAGCAAGTCTTTTGTTTCCAATATTTTACAATCAAGTCTTTTATATTCAATATTTTACCTGGATTCAAGGCAGATCGAAGCACTGTAAATCGTTGATTCTAAGTAATTAAGTTGATTCGATCTGATATTTTTTAGTCCGGATCAAAATCCACGACTGGACCGCCAAAACCCTTGACGCCATCTCCCGCAGCGCACGCGTGAAACCAGAGAGCCTCGTGATATGCTTCCCGCTTTCCCACAGGAGAAGGACCGCATGACTTTCTCTCGCCGTGATTTCGTCAAGACCTCCGTTCTGGGAGCGGTCGCCACTGGTGTAGGAGCGCACGCGCAGAATCAGGATGACAGGGATGGCAAAGAGAACCCGAAGCAGAATGCGGCCACGCAGAAACACGACGAGCAATCAGGACCGCACAAGCGCCCGATCATCGTCTGCGCCAATAACGGCTTCAACTACCTTGAGGACGCATTCGCATTCTTGAAGAACGGCGGCGACACCCTCGACGCCGCGCTTCGCGTAGTTAAAGGTCCGGAAGACGATCCTAATGACGACACCGTCGGCCTCGGCGGAATTCCCAACGAGGAAGGTGTCGTCGAACTCGACGCCTGCTGCATGCACGGACCGACGCGCCGCGCGGGCTCGGTCGGTGGCGTGCGCAACATCAAGAATGTGTCGCTGGTTTCAAAAGCCGTGATGCAGCACACCGGTCATGTGATGCTCGTTGGAGAAGGCGCCGAGCGCTTTGCCGTGGCCATGGGCTTCCCGCGCGAGAATCTGCTGACGGAACATTCGCGCAAGATCTGGTTGCTCTGGAAAGAATTTCACTCGACCGATGACTGGTGGGGTCCTGGCCTAGCCGATCCGCACTGGCAGCCCCCGGCAAGCGATGAAAAGCCGCAGTCGGAAGTATGGCAACATCGCATACAGAATCTACAAGCGCGCGCCGCCGGTCTCGGTATCGCTCCGGAACATCAATTAGCAGCCGTCCGCAAAGTTCTGTTCCCGCCGACCGGCACCATTCACTGTTCCGCGCTCAATGATAAGGGAGAAATTTCCGGTTGCACCACCACCAGCGGCCTGGCTTTCAAACTTCCCGGACGCTGCGGCGATTCGCCCATCATCGGCGCCGGCTGTTACACCGATCAAGACGTAGGCTCTGCCGGCGCGACCGGCAGCGGCGAGGAAAATATCAAGGTGGCGGGCGCGCACACCATCGTCGAAAATATGCGTCATGGCATGTCGCCGCACGAAGCGGGCATGGACGCCCTCAAGCGCATCGTCCGCAATTACAACAGCGACATGAACAAGGTGCGCTTTATCGACATGATCTATTACGTTCTGCGCAAAGACGGCGCCTACGCAGGCGTCTCGCTATGGGAAGGTTATTCGAAAGGCCATCCTCACAAAATTGCCATTCACGACGGCAATCGCCGGGCGGAAATCTGCATGAGTTTGTTCAAGGGATACTCGCAAGCGTTTCCACCCTTCCCCGATATTCCGGAGGATCTGAAAAACAATTCGGAGTATCTGAAGTGAATGATTAAGTCCTCCGTATCGTGCGAAAACGGAGGTCTACGCGAACCTGACTTTAATATCCGGACCTTTTTCCAAGTGGATGCTCTCGATGAATCGCACTTTGCCGGTCTGCAGGGTCAGGATTACGGAGGAAGTGCGCGTACCTTCGCCGAAGAAGCGGACACCTTTCATCAGCGACCCGTCGGTAACTCCGGTGGCAGCGAAGATGAGTTGTTTGCCGGGAGCGAGGTCTTCGGCTTCGTAGATTCTTTTCTTGTCTTTGATGCCCATGCGAGCGAGGCGCTCTTCCTGATCGGGTTTCACCACCAGGCGGCCGAGCATGTAGCCGTTGAGGCAACGGATGGCGGCGGCCGTAATCACGCCCTCCGGGGCTCCGCCTGAGCCCATTACTGCATGTACGCCCGTGCCGATAACGGCGGCGGCAATGCCCGCCGACAGGTCGCCATCACCGATAAGGCGAATGCGGGCGCCAGCGGCTCGAATATCGCCAATCAGTTTTTCATGCCGAGGGCGATCGAGCACGATCACGACGAGATCCTCCACGTCGCGATTCATTCTCTTCGCGATGTTCTTCAAATTGTCAGCTACCGGCGCATCGAGCTCGACAGCATTCTTGCAAGAGGGACCGACCACGATTTTCTCCATGTAGCAGTCGGGAGCGTTCAGCAGCCCACCGCGTTCCGAAGCGGCAAGCACGGTGATCGCACCGGGCGCGCCGGTGGCGCAAAGGTTGGTGCCCTCGAGCGGATCGACCGCAATATCGACCTCGGGAACCTCGCGCCCATCAGGAAATTCCGCGCCGACTTTCTCGCCTATATAGAGCATGGGCGCTTCATCGCGCTCGCCTTCGCCGATGACGATGGTCCCGCGCATGGGGATTGAATCCATGGTGTGGCGCATCGCTTCGGTGGCTACCTGATCGGAGAGCTTGCGTTCGCCCTGGCCCATGGTGCGGGCTGAAGCGATTGCCGCAACTTCCACCACCCGCAGAAATCGCGAGGTCAGATCGCTTTCAATGTTTTCCCCGAAACTGCGGGCCTTGCCTTCTGGACGTGTTTGCGTAGCCATGAGAGCCTCCAAGCAAGCTTATGAACCAGCGTTTCTGAGCCGGCTTGTGAATATAAACCAATCCGCGACGGATTGAAAGAAACGGAATACGCCATGGAATAAACCGATACTCCGACCACCGCCTTCGTGATATTCTCTGCACCCTGTTTTGAAAGGAGGCCCGATGCCGGAATCGCGCCCGCTGACCTTCCTGTGCATTACGACGTACGTGAAGGGACAGGAATTCATGCGCGAGTGCAAGCGGCACGGTTGCCGCGTATTGTTGCTCACGGCGGAGAAGCTGCGCGATGCCGACTGGCCGCGCGATAGTCTTGACAACACTTTCTATCTTCCGGCGGATATTCCCCTGGCTGACATCGTGCCAGCTGTCAGCCATCTCGCGCGGACACAGAAGATCGACCGCATCGTCGCGCTCGACGAATATGACATGGAAACCGCCGCAACCTTGCGCGAACATCTGCGCGTGCCCGGCATGGGACTGACCACCATGCGTTACTTTCGCGACAAGCTCGCCATGCGCATGAAAGCTCTTGATGGCAACGTGCGCGTTCCCGATTTCGTTCCAGCGTTCAATCACGGCGATATCCGTTATTACCTTGAGCATGTTCCGGGACCATGGGTACTGAAACCGAGACAGGAGGCATCAGCAATAGGAATCACGAAGATTCATGCGGGGGAAGAATTGTGGCCGCTGCTGGAACAACTGGGAGACAAGCAATCCTCTTTTCTGCTGGAACAATTTGTTCCGGGCGACGTTTATCACGTCGATTCAGTGGTCTCGGAAAATGAAGTGGTTTTTGCAAACGTAAGTAAGTACGGCAAGGCTCCGATGAATGTGGCCCAGGGCGGCGGAGTGTTTACGACGTTCACGGTCGCTCGCGGAAGCGAAGAAGACTCAGGACTGCGGCAGATCAATCGCGACCTGATTGCTGCGCTGGGCCTGGTGCGGGGAGTAGCGCATACCGAATTCATCCGGGCAAATGCCGACGGGCATTTTTATTTTCTTGAGTGTGCCGCGCGCGTTGGCGGAGCTTACATCAACGAAATGATCGAAGCCGCCACCGGCCTTAACCTCTGGCGCGAATGGGCCCGCATCGAAGTTGCGGGCGAGGATGGCACTTACAAGCTCCCGGCGGTGCGCGAAGACTACGCGGGAGTCATTCTTTCGTTGGCGAGACAGGAGAATCCCGACACCTCGGGATACAAGGATCCGGAAGTGTCCTTACGAATCAAGAAGCATCACCACGCTGGGTTGATTCTGCGATCGCGCGATCCGGGACGGGTGCCGGCTTTACTGGAAAGCTATGCACAGCGGTTCGCAGAGGAGTTCATGGCGGTGGAACCGCCGCGGGATAAACCAACGGCCTGAGATGCCAAGCGACCCCACCAGGGGCGCGAAACTCATTTTAGATGAAGACTTCGGGCGAGACCTGAAATCGACGACTGAGACGCCGAATGTGTTCCGTAGTTAGCTGCCGCTTTCCGTGCAAAATCTCGGAGACGATGCTGGGCGTCCCGAAAACATCCAACATATCCTTCTGTTTCAGATTATTCGCGAGCATCAATTCGTTCAAGACATCCACGGGACTAGCCGTCTTGAACGCGTAGTGCTTCTCTTCAAAATCTTCGATGAGCAGTGTGAGGAGCTCCGTCATGCGACGCTCGGCAGCAGTCATCTTGTTACCTTTGCTGTCCAACTCTTCCAGCAAAGCGAGGTAACGCTGGTTCTCCGCCTCGCTGCGAATAACAGCCGGCAGCGTGCTGGCGAGCAGAGCGGCATATTCAGAACGGGCGGCGGTGGCACTCATAATTTCCAAATTCCTCGGTCGTACTCGGCGTATGTCAAAAGATGGCGGATGTAGATTCGGCCAAAAGCGTAATTGATTTCGGTAATCAGCCGGTACCGATTGCCTTTAACGTTGAAGACCGTCCACTTCCCAATGGCGTCCGCGCTCGCAAGAGTCTTCCGTACGTCTGATAGATTCTTCCACTGAGCCTTCTTCGCAATCCGAAAAAATACGTCCAGCGGAACTTCAAGGTCGCGGTGCCGCTCGACGGCTTGCTTGAGCTTCTTGCGGCTGATGACGTGCATGCCCTGTGTTACGGCCAATACCTAATTCTCAGGTTCGCATTATGCGAAGATCATACTTCGCATAATGCGAACATGTCAAGCAGATTCTTGATCGCGAATACCACTCAGAACGCGTCAATCCCCGTCACGCTCTGCCCAATGATCAGCGAATGCACGTCGTGAGTGCCCTCGTAAGTCTTCACTGATTCAAGGTTCATCATGTGGCGCATGATGGGATAATCGTCGGCGACGCCGTTGGCGCCGAGGATGTCGCGGGAGAGGCGGGCGCATTCAAGGGCCATCCAGACGTTGTTGCGCTTGGCCATGGAGATGTGTTGGTGCTCGACCTTGCCTTGATCTTTCAGGCGGCCCACTTGCAGCGCGAGCAGTTGCGCTTTGGTGATTTCGCTGATCATCCAGGTGAGCTTGTCCTGCACCAGTTGATGCGAGGCGATGGGTTGATCGCGCCATTGCTTGCGCAAGATGGAATATTGCAGCGCGCAATCGTAGCAAGACATCGCCGCGCCAATCACTCCCCAGGCGATGCCGTAGCGCGCCTGGTTCAGGCACATCAATGGCGACTTCAGGCCGCCGCTTTTCGGCAGCAAGTTCGATTCCGGAATGTGCACATCCTGCATTGACAGCCCCGAAGTCACGGAGGCGCGCAGCGACCACTTGCCGTGAACGTCGTGGGCGCTAAAACCGGGGCGATCGCTCTCGACCAGGAATCCGCGAATCTTGTTATCTTCATTTTCTACTTTGGCCCAGATGATAGCGACATCGGCGATGCTGCCGGACGTGATCCACATCTTCTCGCCGTTCAAAATGTATTCCTTGCCAACTTTCCGGGCGCGCGTAAGCATGCCCCCGGGATTGGATCCGAACCCGGGTTCGGTGAGGCCGAAGCATCCCAGCTTCTCGCCCTTCTGCATGGCGGGCAACCATGTCAGTTTCTGTTCTTCACTGCCAAATTCGTAGATCGGATACATGCAGAGTCCCGACTGCACGCTGACAAAGCTGCGCACGCCGGAATCGCCGCGCTCGAGTTCCTGCGTCATCAATCCATATTCAACATTGCCCATGCCGGCGCAGCCATAGCCCTTGAGCGATGCGCCGAAGAAACCCAGATCGGCCATGGGCTTTACCAGTTCGCGGGGAAAACGGCCGGCGCGGTTACATTCCTCGATGATGGGAATCAGGTTATCTTCGATGAATTGTCGCGTGGTATCGCGCACCAGGCGCTCTTCTTCCGTGAGAAGCGAATCGAAGTGAATGAAATCGACACCGCGAAATTTAATGGCTGGCATGATGAATCTCCGTAGCGATGATTCGCTCTAGCAAGAGGTTTGCCACGCCACAGGATGAAGCTCATGCGGAAGGGCAAACATATGACGGTAGCAGGGGCAAGCGATATGGGTCAACGCAAGCCAAGACAACGGGCATAACCTTGCTGTAAAATAAAATACGACGGAAGAGATGCGGGGCGCAGCTGCGCAGGGCCTTCCGGAGTGGATTCCCAGGCTTCCCGTCAGATTCAGGGTTGGTTTTACATTCCATTTATCAATATCCGTATCCGTGCGAAACTCGAACGGATCGCTGCGCAATCAAGATCAGGAGAAACGAACCATGGCAGTAGGCGGGAAGATCGCAAAAACAGCGGACCGTAAGAAAGTTATGGACACCGCCAAGAGCACGGATTGTCCAAAATGCGGCAAAGTGACGCGCATCGTGAAGCGCATGAAAGATCGGCAGCGCGGGATTCCGGGCGGAATCTATATTTCGTGCTCGGCGTGCGAGTTCTTCGAAAAACTGTAAAGAGCGTCGTGAATTTCAGGGGCTGGAGCGAGAGGTCGAAATCTCGCTCCAGCTTTTTCTTGCGCTTTTTCTTCGTCGCGCCGTCGCAACAATTGGCGCGCACAAAAATCTGAACGGCAACTCTCAAAGGCGAACAACCATCCAAAGCTGAGCCCGAGAATCAAGACGTTACACCAAGTTCTTGAACTCTACCTTCTCGGCTGAATCTGGCCGAAGGTTGCATGATCGATGAAGATAAAGCTGGGGCGTGGCATTGTATTTTGTTGGATCGCAGTCGCGTTGCATTCCGGTTGCGGCGGTGGCAGTTCAAGTAACGGTTCAAGCAGCAGTTCAAGCAGCGGCACATCTGCAGTCAGCACGGTCCCTCACTTCACGCACGTATTCATTGTGGTGGAAGAAAACCATAGCTACGGCAGTGTGATTGGGAATCCCAGCATGCCGTATCTCAACGGTCTCGCTACGGCAAACGGGCTGGCTACGGAGTATTTCGCTGACGCCCATCCTTCATTGCCAAACTATTTTGAGCTGACGGTGGGAGAAGGAACTTCTATTACGGGACTCCAGCTCGATTCCTATAACGGGGTTGTATCTCAAGATAACGTGGTGCGGGCCCTGACGACAGCAGGAAAAAGTTGGAAGACCTATCAGGAAGGACTGCCCTCGGTGGGTTACCTGGGAATCGACACCGGGACCTATCTGCAACATCACGATCCATTTGTTTATTTCTCAGACGTTCAGAATAGTTCCAGCCAGGCCAGCAACGTCGTCCCCTTCACACAGTTTGCCACCGACCTTTCAGGCGGCACGCTGCCCGATTATTCGTTCATCGTTCCCGACGTGAATAACGATGCGCACA
This sequence comes from Acidobacteriota bacterium, assembly GCA_013289765.1. GTDB lineage: Bacteria > Acidobacteriota > Terriglobia > Terriglobales > Acidobacteriaceae > Sulfotelmatobacter. The sequence goes on along the minus strand of JABCZI010000005.1, from coordinate 25,197 downwards.
ATTGTCCGGCCGGAATCAGCAGCTGCAGCGATACGCAGATGCTAGCTGCAGCCGACCAGTGGCTCTCCGCTAACATGGGTCCCCTGGTGACAAGCTCGGCTTTTCAGAACTCGCTGCTGATTATCGTGTTCGATGAAGGCGCCCTTTCGGATCTTCAATATGCTGGAGGGCAAGTGGCGGCTGTAATCGTAAGCCCACTGGCGAAGGCCGGATATAAGTCCACAACACATTACGAACACGCCAGCAGCTTGAGACTGATGCTGGAAGGATTGAGAGTAACAGATTTGCCCGGAGCTGCCGCCACCGCGGCCGACATGGGCGAGTTCTTCAAATAGAAACTTGGCGGGACTTCACCGCCCAGAAGGCAACAATTAATATTCCTCTGGTTACACAGCCACGGTGACGGAAGTCTCCGTGCGGGTGACAGGCCGATAGAGAGTGTCGCGCTCGATGGGCTCGCGACCGGCAGCGCGGATTAGGCGTTCCAGTTCTTCCCGTCGCATGCCCTGCGGTGTGGTGGCGCCGGCATCGTGATAAATCTTTTCCTCAATCACGGTGCCATCCATGTCATCGGCGCCAAAACGCAGCGAGATTTGCGCAATTTTGGACGTCATCATCTGCCAGTAAGATTTAATGTGCGGGAAGTTGTCGAGCACGAGCCGGCTGACCGCGATCTGCTTGATATCGAGCATTCCAGTAGTTTTCGGTAAATGCTGCAGCGCAGTATTTTCGGGATGAAAAGCCAGCGGGATAAACGTCTGGAACCCGCCGGTTTCGTCCTGCAATGCGCGCAGCTTGAGCAGATGATCTACGCGGTCTTCGTCATTCTCGACGTGGCCGTAGAGCATGGTCGCGTTGGATTTCAGACCGATTTGATGAGCCTCTCTGGCGGTATCGAGCCATTGATCCCCATCAATCTTGTGATCGCAAATAATATGGCGGATGCGGTCGGAGAAGATCTCGGCGCCGCCGCCAGGCAGCGAATCCACGCCTGCGGCCTTCAGTTGCTGCAGGGTTTCGCGGATGGAAAGCTTGGCGCGCTTCGAAAGATACGCGACCTCGACCATGGTGAAGGCCTTGAGATGCACCTGCGGAAAGCGTTCTTTCAGGCCCGAGCACAGATCGAGAAAATATTGGAACGGCAGATCGGGATGCAGGCCGCCGACAATGTGAAACTCGGTGACAGCTTCGCTGTATCCGGAAGCGGCGGTTTCAAAAGCCTCATCGAGCGCCATAGTGTAGGCGCCGGGGGCGTCTTTCTTGCGACCGAAAGCACACAGGCGGCAAGCCGCGACGCAGACGTTGGTGGGATTGATGTGGCGATTTACGTTGAAATAAGTTTTGTCCCCATGCATGCGCTCGCGCACATGATTCGCCATCCACCCGACGGCGAGAATATCCCCGGTGCGATAGAGGGCGAGAGCATCGTCCGCGTTCAGTCGCTCACGCGCTAGAACTTTAGCGTGAATCGGTGGCAAGCGCGCGTCGTCGGTCTGAAATGCGTGGTGCGGGGACGAGAAGGACATCCCCTTGATGATATCGCAGGAGCGCACAAGAAGTCACAGGAAACGTGCGTCAATGGCCTGCAATGATACGGCCGGAAATCTTCTCGTATTCCTCCGGCGGGAGTACGTGACGCCTCACCAGATCGTAGCGACTTTATAAAGGTCTGATGCAGTTGCCCCATTCCTAGTTGGGGGCCTATTTCTGCTTACGAGTGCAGCCGGCCGGTTGTGCGATTCGTTGTCCTGTACAATTTTGCTTCCGATGACTTCGTGCGCAAAATGGTGGCTCGGGGTGTTCGCGGCCCTGCTGATGGTTCTGTCGGCACAGGCTGAACCGGTCTCCCAACTTAAACCCACGGATTACGTCGACGACTTCGCGCACGTTCTAGATCGAAATACGATCGCGCAGATAGATGAGATCTGCCGGGAGATCGACGAGAAAGCGCACGCCCAGATCGCCGTAGTGACCATCCATTCGCTGGATGGCGCCGACATTGAAAGTTACGCGGTCGATCTTTTTCACCAGTGGGGAGTAGGGAGCAAGTCCAGCAATCGCGGAGTGTTGATTCTGTACGCGATTGACGACCATCGCGCCCGCATTGAAGTTGGTTACGGCCTGGAGCCGATTCTTCCGGACGGTAAGGTCGGAGGATTTCAGCGCGAGGCCATCCCGCTGATGCACGCCGGCAACTATAGCGCCGCGCTGCTGCTGGTCACCTCGCGCGTTGCGAGCGTTATCGCCCAAGACGCCGGAGTTCAGCTCACCAGCCATCAAATCGCAGCACCTCCGGCAGGGCGCAGAGAGCAACCGGACGGCGGAATATCAGCCGGTGGGGTTGTTCTGCTGATTCTCATCGTACTCATCGTCTTATTTACTCCGCTTCGCAGCATACTTTTTGGCATGCTTCTCGGAAGCATGCTGGGGGGTGGGGGCGACAGAGGTGGTGGAGGTAGCTGGGGCGGAGGCGGATTCGGCGGCGGTGGCGGAGGGTTCGGGGGATTTGGCGGCGGCAGTTCAGGGGGCGGCGGGGCTAGCAGCAGTTGGTAGCCAGCGAGGAAGCATATGATTCCAGACAAAAAGCTTAACGACTTCGTCAGCCGGCTGCGCGATGCTGCTGGAGCAAACCTGGAGAGCGTGGTCCTGTTTGGATCGGCGGTCACGGGAGAGTTTCATCCCGAGTTCTCTAACCTCAATGTGTTTTGTGTGATTCGCGACAGCTCATTCGCTGCGCTGCAATCGCTGGCACCAGCGGTGAAATGGTGGGACGGTCAAAAGCAGCCTCCGCCGCTGTTCATGACCCGCGACGAGATTGGCCGATCTACCGACGTGTTTACGATTGAGTTGATGGACATAAAGGAGCACCACCGCGTTCTCTTCGGAGAAGACGTGCTTCGGGGTTTAACAATTCCAACTAAGTTGCACCGCATCCAGGTGGAATACGAGTTGGGGGAAAAACTCGCGCTGTTGCGGCAGCACATGCTTCTTTCTTCAGGCAATGACGCGCGCATGTGGGATCTGCTCACCCGGTCAGTCTCGTCATTCGCCACACTATTCCGTCATGCATTGATCGTGCTGGGCAAGAAGGCTCCTGCTGGAAAGCGCGAGGCCGTGCAGGAGCTCTCGAAGGAAATAGGCTTCGATGGCTCGCCATTCATGCAGGTATTGGACGTGCGCGAGCAAAAATTAGATCGCAAGAAACTCGATGTTGCGGACGTTTTTTCGCGGTATTTTGCGGCGCTTCAGCAAGTGGTCACAACAGTTGATAGTATGCTGGATTCAGGCAATACGGGCCCCGTCTAGTTCTGCGTGCTTTTTTTCAGGAGACTCTCATGAGCAAGGCGCTGATCGCGGTTGTGGTTGTGGTGGCAATTATTTTGTTGGTTGTCCTCTTTGTTTTTGGCCAGTACGTGAGCGTGAAGAATAATCTGGTCAAGAAAAACGAGGATGTAAAGGCAGCCTGGTCGCAAGTCGATATCGTGCTGCAACGCCGCGCCGACCTGATTCCCAATCTTGTGGAAACGGTAAAGGGATACGCCAAGCAGGAGCAAACGGTTTTCGGGGACATCGCCAAAGCGCGCTCCGCGCTGCTTTCCGCCGGCTCTCCGCAACAGAAGATCGCGGCTAATGGCCAGCTCGATTCAGCGCTGGGGCGCCTGCTTGTGATCGTCGAAAACTATCCGCAGTTAAAGTCGAACGAGAATTTCCTTCGCCTTCAGGATGAACTTGCGGGCACAGAAAATCGTATCGCGGTCGAACGCAAACGCTACAACGACACGCTGCGGGATTACAACACTTACGTGCAACAGTTTCCCAACAGCATTTTTGCAGGTTTTGCAGGATTCAAGCCGAATGAAGCTTACTTCGAAGCCTCCCCAGGATCGCGGGAAGTGCCAAGGGTGAATTTCTCAAGTCCGGGAGCAGAAGCTCCGCAAGCCGCTCCGCAGCCCGCCCCGGCACACTAGGATCAAGAGAGGTTGCTACAGATTGGCAGTGGTTATGTGCCAGGCCGCGCTACACAGGCTGCGCTACACAATCCGCAGAAAAAAGATCGCCGTCAGCGCCACGATGCATAGGCTCAGGACGACAATCGATAATTTCTCGCGTTTATTTACGCCGCGCCACATAGCCGACCTAGCCTCCATGCTTCATTAGTTTGCGGCAACGAACTGGCCGTGACAATGGCTCGACTGTGCTTGGCCCGTGGGTAACGTTCCTAAAGATTGGCTGCCCTTCTCTCGGGGTTTTGCCGTCCGTACATTTTCACGCAGGAAGTTCCCATCCTTCGTCCTTCATTTTCTTATTGGTCCAGCTCTGAAGTTGCTCGAAGAGCAAGGGATCGATTACGGCAAAGCGCAGGCCCACGCGACCTTCGCCTCCGAACCAGACGATGCGCGCTTTGGCCTGAAACATGGCTTCGCTTTCGGGAAGCGGAAAACTTACGTCGAGAAGGCCGGTGAACTTCATCGGTTCCCTCAGTCCGTCCACTCCTATGCCGCCGGTGCTAAGATTCACACCCTGAACCGACGCTTCTTCCCCTTGCTGATTTTTTAACACTACGGCTATCTGCACCCGAGCGCGGAAAAACTTCTGCTGCTCGAGGCTGATGAAGCCCAGCGAGTTCGCCGCGTCCGCGGAATTCACATTGATGTTGTACTCCTTGAGTTTTCGGCTGAGCGTACGGCGTGAAATGCCCAGTTGCTCGGCGGCCTGGCTGCGGTGCCCGCCGCTGCGCTCCAGCGCCCGGATAATCATTTGCTCTTCCATGCTGTCGAGATTGCCCACCGGCATGGAAGCAGACTGGCGTTGAGCCGTCGGATTCCCCGACATCGCATCGGCAATCTGTGATTTATGAATCTCCGGCTGGCGCGATTCCACCGCCACTCGTGCGATCAGGTTGCGCAACTCGCGAACATTCCCTGGCCACGCGTGCGACAACAAAGCGGAGATGGCATCGGGCGCGAACGAGCCGTCCGCTTTTTTAAGGTGAAGAAAATGTTCCGCCAATGCAACGATGTCTTCGGGACGTTCCCGCAGCGGCGGCACGCGAAGCTGAAACTGGCCGAGCCGATGAAACAAATCCTGGCGAAAGCGGCCAGCAGCCACAGCTGCATCGAGATCCTGATTGGTGGCGGCGACAATTCGTACGTCCACATTGATTTTGCGGTGTCCCCCTACCCGGTAAAAAGGATATCCGTCCAGCACGCGCAGCAACTTCACCTGGGTCTGCAGTTGCAATTCGCCGATTTCGTCGAGAAAGAGGGTGCCCTTGTCGGCCAGTTCGAACAGGCCGGCTCTGGAGGAATCGGCTCCGGTAAACGCGCCCTTTTCGTAGCCAAACAACTCGCTCTCCACAAGATTTTCGGGCAGTGCCGCGCAGTTGATATCGATCCACGGTCGGCTGCTGCGGTGCGATGACTGGTGAATGGTGCGCGCGATCATTTCCTTGCCAGTGCCGGTCTCACCCGTGATCAACACACTCTCGGTATGCCCGGCGACGCGATCCACCATGCGCATGAACCGGTGCATCAGCGGGCTGGCAAGTATGAGATTCGTGCCGTCAATCTCGCGCGAGACAGTATGTGGCGACTCTTCGCCTTCACCTTGCACCTGTAGAGCCAGCTCGCCTTTCGTTTCTTCTTCCACAAAAAACAGGGCGACCATGCTTGCGGGGACAGAGTTGGCGTCGCGCAGCAAAGTAACCAACGATTCCACGGCAAAGCGCTTCCCCGACTTGGTCTGAGATCGAAGCGAAGACCGGTGCTGACCGTCCTTCAACACTGCCGTCACAATAGTTTGCTGCAGTCGCTTTTGTTCGGCTGCGTTTTCGGGTGAGAAGAATGTTGCCAAGGGCCGGCCGAGAAGCGCTGGAATGTCGCCAAAGAAATCCAGCGCGGCTTCGTTGCAGCCAGTAACTCTGCCTTCGGCATCGGCCGACAGCGTGACGACTTTCGCTAGCATAGCCGCTTGGAGAATGCCCGTACTCAACGCTCTGCCAGCGGGATAATTTGCTCCGGGGCTCACGTTGGCTCCGGCTTGTGGCTGCGAATTAAAATTTTCTGTTGGCATCCCGCACGTTTGGAGTTGATCTTGACACACAGAGTAGGACTTGAAGAAAGTAAGCGATTCGGAATGATAACGAAAGTAATCCGATTCATTCTGGCAATACAAACAGCTGGACCTCCATTACCTCGGTAAGCTACTTAAAACCTGACAACAACAATAGGATTTGACCTGAACAGGCTCGCCCGAGGTGTGTGAACCGCATTCTCACGCCACAGGTGGCCTTCTGCCGTATTCCCCTGCGACAGAAAGAATCACAAATGTCGACTCGGACGAAACTATTTGTCGGGATCACGGTCTCGCTCGGGATGGTGGTGCTGTGCTCTGCCCTCTGGCACTGGCAATCCGCTGACCTGGCGCGATTTGCCTGCTATGTCCTTGTCGCCATTCTGGCCTCGGGCCTGAAAGTTCAACTGCCGGGCATCGACGGCACCATGTCAGTAAATTTTCTTTTCATCCTTCTGGGCGTGATGGAACTGAGTCTGCCGGAAACCATGGTCATCGGCTGCACTGCCACTCTTGTGCAAAGCATCTGGCAGGCACGAAATCGTCTGGATCCGGTAAAAGTTTTGTTCAACGTCTTCGGGATGATGGCTAATGCCAGTGCGCTTTGTTACGCAACCTATTATTGGCTTGCACCTAAAGTCGGCGGAAATAAGCCTTTCCTGCTGATGGCGGCGGCCCTGGTTTTTTTCCTGGCAAACACGCTTCCAATTTCCATCGTCATCGCTCTTACCGAAAATAAATCCAGCCGCAAAGTTTGGTCGAATTGTTACTTCTGGTCCTTTCCCTATTACCTCGTCGGAGCCGCCGCCGTTGGCTTGGTCGGCGTCGTCAACCGCCGCGCCGGCTGGCAGACGTCGCTGCTTGTACTGCCTGTGATCTATTGGGTGTATCGCTCTTATCGCCTTTACCTTGGACGCCTGGAGGCGGAGAAGGAGCGAGTAGAAGTTGAGAAACGTCACGTAGAACAGATTGCCTCGTTGAACATGCGCACCATCGAGGCTCTGGCGCTCGCCATTGAAGCCAAAGACCACACCACGCATACGCATCTGCAACGGGTGCGGACTTACGCCGTCGAAATCGCCAAAGAGATCGGACTCTCGCGCGACGAGATTGAGGCGCTCCGAGCCGCGGCCCTGCTGCATGACATCGGAAAACTTGCCGTGCCCGAGCACATCATAAACAAACCCGGCAAATTGACTCTGGAAGAGTTCGAGAAGATGAAGGTGCACCCGATCGTGGGTGCCGAGATCCTCGATCGAGTCGCTTTCCCTTATCCCGTGGCGCCCATCGTACGCGCGCACCATGAGAGATGGGATGGATCAGGTTACCCCGCGGGGCTGGTGGGCGAACAGATCCCGATCGGAGCGCGGATTCTCGCCGTCGTCGACTGCCTCGACGCGCTTGCCTCGGATCGCCAGTATCGCCCGGCCATACCCCTGGATCGCGCCATGGATACGGTGAAAGAAAAGTCCGGAAAGTGGTTTGATCCGAAGGTGGTCGAAATTCTTGAGCGCCGCTACGTGGACCTGGAGCGCATCGCGCAACTTCATGAAGACGGTTTCGTTCCCGCCGGATTCGCCAAAGACTTGCATGTGGAACGCGGTCTCGCTCCCGCAACCGGATTCGAGAAATGGACTCCCAACTTGCAGAACGAAACCGACTTCCTGTCTTCAATCGCTTCCGCGCGACAGGAAGCGCAAGCCATGTTCGAGTTAAGCCAGGATCTGGGGAACTCGCTCAGCCTTAGCGAAACTCTTTCGGTACTGTCGATGCGGCTGCGCAGACTGATTCCCTATGACTCGATTGCAGTATTCGTCAACCGGAATGGATGGCTGCTGCCGGAACTGGTGAGCGGCGAGAATTTTCGCGTCCTCTCGTCGTTGAAAATCCGCGTGGGTGAGGGCTTATGCGGCTGGGTCGCCGAGAATTGTAAACCAATCATCAATGGCAACCCGCAAGTGGAAGCGGGTTACGTCGCCGATCCTAAAACCGCGATCCTCGCGTCGGCTCTCGTAGTTCCATTGCAAGGTTTGACTGGAGTCGTAGGCGTGCTGGCGATGTATCACTCCAGCCTCGACGCTTTTACACCCGACCACTTGCGAATTCTGCTAGCCGTCGCTTCCAAAGTTGCGCTCTCGGTGGAGAACGCCCTGAAGTATCAGCAGGCGGAAAGCTCGGCAACCACTGACTTCCTCACCGGCCTGCCTAATGCACGCTCATTGTTTGTTCATCTGGCGCAGGAAGTGTCGCGGTGCCGCCGCATGAAAACTTCGCTCGCCGTAATGGTCTGCGACATTGACGGGCTTAAGAAGATTAACGATTCCTTCGGCCACCTGGAGGGAGACAAACTGCTGCGGGAGTTCAGCACGCGTTTGAAAGATGCCTGCCGCGGTTATGACTACGTGGCCCGCATGGGCGGCGATGAGTTCGTGGTCACCGCACCCGGACTGTCGGTCGCGGGCGCCAAAGAGAAAACAGATCGCCTGAATCAGGCGGCGATCGAAGCCGGACGGCACACCTGCGGCCGGGAGGTCATCACTCTAAGTGTCGGTACGGCGCTCTGTCCGGAAGATGGATATGACGTGGAGGCTCTATTGGCCGAAGCGGATCGCCGCATGTACTCCGTGAAACATGTCCACCACGCGCAAGCGATCTCAGCACTGGACAGCTTAGCTCAGGGTGCTTCGGGGAAATAAATGCGAAGCCTGCGAAAAACAATTGCCGGCGGTGCGTTGACTCTGCTGGCAACTGTTCTGCTGGGCGGGTTGCTCTCTGCCACGCTGGTTCGGATGGCGCCGGGATTCAGTGCAGATGAGCGGGAACTGGATCCGCACCTGAACGCGCAGAGCGTGCAGGCGCTCCGCGAGGCCAAGCAGCGCGATCATAATATCGTCCGGTTTTATTTTTCCTATATGAATCGCGCTTTGCACGGCGACCTGGGAACTTCGCTGGCGCTAGGCCAACCAGTACGCACCTTGCTGCGCGATCGCGCACCACTTACGCTGCGATTACTGTCAACTGGTCTGGCGTTGGCCTGGATATTGTCACTGACTCTGGCTTTAACGTCAGCATGGCTGCGGCTTTCGATTTTCGATGCCCTCACCACCATTGTGAGCGGAACTTTTCTTTGCATCCCGGCCGCGGTGCTGGCGTTGTTATCAGTACTGTGGAACGTGCCCGGCTCCTTGGCGATTGCGCTGATCGTATTTCCCCGCAGCTACCGTTATGCCAGCAATCTTCTGATGAAGGCGTACTCCCGGCCTCATATCGTCGCGGCTCGATCTAGAGGCTTAGGCGAGGCACGCATTTTGTTTTGGCATGTAGTCCCGGTGGTAGCGCCGCAACTTCTCGCCGTCGCTGGCGTCTCGGTGAGCGTGGCAGTGGGCGCGGCCATTCCGGTGGAAGCGTTATGCGGACTACCGGGCATCGGACAACTGGCGTGGCAAGCCGCGCTGGCCCGTGATCTTCCCTTGCTCGTGAACATCACGATTCTGGTGACGCTCGTAACCTTGCTGGCCAACTCCGGGGCAGATGCAATGGGTCAAGTAGTCCGAGGGGAGGAAGCATGAGGTCAGAGAGCATGAACCTCGGGCGAAAACTCGCCTGTGCTGTCTTAGTGCTGGTACTGGCTGCGTCGGCGGCCGCGAACTGGCTGGCTCCTGCCGGATATGCCAGACAATATCGCGATGCCACGGGTGCGCCGCCGTCCCGCGCGCACTGGCTCGGCACCGATGAAATTGGGCGCGACCGCTTTGCCCGCGTTCTCTACGGAACCCGTATTTCTCTCCTGTTGGCTCCAGCCGCAGCGTTTCTTTCCACGCTGATGGCGGCCTTCATCGGAGGACTCGCGGGATATCTGGGCGGAGCCTGGGCGCGAATCGCGATGGCAGTAACCGACCTATTCTTATCCCTGCCCTGGCTGTTTCTTTTGATCACGGCGCGCGCGCTGATGCCGCTGAATGTATCGCCTCTGGTTTCGGTCCTAGTGACATTTCTGCTGTTAGGGCTTTTGGGATGGACCACCGCCGCGCGAGTCTTGTGTACCACCGCGGCATCATTGCGCTCTTCAGATTTTGTGCGCCAGGCGCGCGCTGTGGGCCTGCCCGGACAAAGATTGTTTTGGATTCACGTCGTGCCGAACTTGAAACCCGTGCTCTACGCGCAGTTTTGGATTTCGATTCCAGTCTTCATCTTGAGCGAAGCCAACCTCGGAATTCTTGGACTCGGCGTGGCCGAGCCTATGCCGTCATGGGGAAGCCTGCTCAAAGAATTAGAAGGCATGGTTTCCGTTGGCGAAGAGCCTTGGAAGTTTGTGCCGCTGATTTTGCTGGTAGTCGTGGTCACGTCGTTCCAGCTTTTACTTTCCAGGCAAGAGGAGATAGCCGCATGAAGCAGCATGATAGAGGCTCGAAACAATTGGCATATCGATGCGGAAGCGCAATCGCAGTCGCACTAATCTGCCTGGGATCTTTGCTTGGACAATTGTCTGCACAAAGCGGCGAACTCAGATTCTGCCTGCGCGCTGAGCCCAAGACATTCAATCCCCTGAAGGTTGAGGAAGATTCATCCGGCGCGATCCGCTATTTAACCGGAGGCGTTCTGGTCCGCGTCAATCGCCAGACTCAGGAATTAGAGCCGGGATTAGCACAATCCTGGAAGGTCTCGAAAGATGGACGTCAAATCTCCTTCCGCTTGCGTAGCGGAATCTCGTTCTCCGACGGCACTCCTTTCACCGCCGAGGACGTCGCTTTCACGGTTCAGCAGTTGATGGACCCGGCCTTGCATTCGCCCACTGGCGACGCTTTCCGCTCGGGTACCGGCAATGTCGAAACCAAAGTGATCTCCCCTACCCAGATTTCAATTCGGTTTCCGTCTCAAGTTGCCGGGCTCGATCGCCTCTTCGATCAGGTAGCCATTCTTTCCCAGCACTCGCCGAAAAAAGAAATGGCGGTCCTGGGCCCGTTTATGGTGGCGGATTACAAACCCGGATCGGAAGTTCTTCTGAAACGCAATCCAAACTACTGGAAGATCGATGAACAGGGCCGCAAACTCCCTTATCTTGATTCCATCCGGCTGGACATCCAACCTAATCGCGACGTTGAAATGCTGCGCTTCAAACGCGGAGAACTGGACCTGATCAATTCTCTCGATAGCGAATACTTCGACAAGCTGGCCGCCACTTCTCCGCAATTGGCGCATGATGCGGGCGCGTCGCTCGATAGCGAACAACTTTGGTTTAACGAAGTGGCCAAGTCGCCGATTCCAGGCTACAAGAAGAATTGGTTCCGTTCAGCCAACTTCCGCCGCGCGATTTCAGAAGCGATCAATCGCGAGGACTTGAGCCGGGTTGTCTTTCGTGGGCACGCCCAGCCTGCGATGGGACCGTTTTCGCCAGCCAATAAATTCTGGTTCAACCCCAACCTGAAGCCCCAAACCTATAGTCCCGATGCAGCCATGAAGTCGTTGCAGTCGGAAGGCTTCCGCCTGGAAAACGGAACGCTCAAGGATAAAGACGGAAATACGGTTGTGTTTTCCATCATCACGAACGCCGGCAACAAGTCGCGGGAGCGCATGGCCGTGCTCATCCAGGATGATCTGCAGAAAATCGGCATCCACGTGAACGTGGTTACGCTCGACTTCCCTTCCCTGATCGAACGCATGACGCAGAGTTTCGACTACGAGGCCATCATCCTCGGCCTGACCAACGTCGATCTGGATCCGAACGGCGAGATGAACGTGTGGTTGAGTTCTTCCGACAGTCATCAGTGGAACCCGCAGCAGAAAACTCCGGAAACCCCGTGGGAAGCGGAGATTGACCGTCTTATGCGCGCGCAAGCCTCGACCAGCGACCTGAAAAAACGCAAAGAAGCGTTCGACCGCGTGCAGGAAATCGTTGTCGAGCAGCAGCCGTTCATCTTCCTGGTTAACAAGAATGCGCTTTCCGCGGTGTCAGCGAATGTGCACGGCGCTGCGCCGGTGATTCTATCGCCACAGACATTCTGGAACGCGGAGCGGCTCTCGGTACCGGCGAAATAATAGAGAAGATCTCGCCACGGATTTGCACGGATACACACGGATACTGATTAGGCAGAACGACGAAAGCACACCCAGCATGGCCTTCGATACTCCGCAAAACGACACGCTGCTATCGGCCCACTTCTCGCTGCGCTATGCCGACAAGCCTGTCCTGCGCGGTGTGCGGTTGGAAATCCAGCGCGGCGAAGTGATGGGGCTGGTGGGGCAAAGCGGCTCGGGAAAAAGCACGCTGGCCATGACAATCCTCGGCCTTCTCGAGAAGAAGCGCGCTCACGCGGAAGGCAGCATCCAATTTCAAGATTCTGACCTTCTGCAGTTGTCAGAACGCGAGCTTCGCACACTGCGCGGACGGTCTATTTCCCTGGTGTTGCAAAGCCCTCTGTCTTCGCTGAATCCCGCGCTCAGGATCCGAACCCAACTTAAGGAAGCGTGGCGGGCGCACGCATCGGGCACGAACAGCGACTGCGGCAATGCAATCCGCACATGCCTGGAGAGCGTTTCTCTGCCCACCGACGACGAATTCCTCCGCAAATATCCCTCGCAGATGAGCGTTGGACAAGCGCAGCGCGTGCTGATTGCAATGGCGGTGATGCATCGTCCCGTGCTGCTCATCGCTGACGAGGCCACCAGCGCTCTCGATGTGATTACTCAATCCGAGATTCTTGCGCTCTTTCGCGCCTTGAACCGTTCCACCGGGATGGCTATTCTCTACATCTCTCACGATCTCGCCTCAGTGGCGGGGATCTGCGACCGCATCGCGATTCTTCATCAAGGAGAAGTTGTTGAGTGCGGAACAACGGAACAAATCTTCGCCAACCCGCAACACGAATACACCCAACGCCTAATGGCCGCCATGCCGCGTATCCTGCCTGCGGGACCGTCGATCCAACACAAAACCCAAGCTGCCGCTACACGCTAAACGCACGCGGCTCACACTCTCATCCTGTCAGGTAACTCACCAAAGTAACTGTAAGAAATTAACGGGACAAACTGTCTCGCGCCCCAACCGGCAGGACAGACTGGCCCAGCGCCCCATTCAGTTCCGCCTCCATCTCCAATGGTTCCAATCACTTGCGGGTAGACGATTGGTCGTCCCCGTGCATATGAGTCAGTGGGTCTAAGCACGAGTTTTTGCTCCACATTCGTTTTCGTAGCTGAGAAAGGCTGACATTTATGTCGCAAACACTTAAACCAAAAAGCCCGGGTCGGGGCCAGCGCCACAGCGCAGCTTGGGGAAAGCGCGTCGCTACGCTGTTACTGGTGCTGATCGCCGAGGCCGCCTTCGCCCAGAATTGGGTTGGCAAATTCGCCCCGGACCTGGCACCGACAGTTGCGCGCGCTCACCATGGCGTCGCTTCCACGGAAACCGTGAGAGTCATCGTGCAATACAAGAACACCCCACAAGCCAGGCACGAGCGCCAAATGATGAATCTTGGCGGTCACCTGAACCATAGGCTCGGTACAGTGAAGGCGATTGCTTTCACCATCCCAGTGAATGCTCTGCCTGCACTGGAAGCCGACCCCGAGATTGTTTCCGTGACCGTCGATCACCCGCTGAACGGAGCGGACGATTACACTGACGCCGCAGCCAACGTTAGCGCAGCCTGGAACGCCGGCTACACCGGCACGGGAATCGGCGTTGCCGTGATTGACAGCGGCATCAACGACAGTCACCCCGACTTGTTGGATTCAACTGAGTCATATTCGCGCGTGGTCTATCACCAGGACTTTACTGGTACGGCCACTTCCAACGCGAATGGGGCGCAATATGACTTATACGGACACGGAACTCACGTTGCCGGAATTATCGGTGGCAATGGCTACCTTTCGGCGGGGCGGTTCACGGGCGTAGCCCCCAAGGTCAACTTAATCGACTTGCGCGCGCTTGATGCCAATGGCTCCGGCAGCGATAGCAACGTGATCGCGGCTATCCAGCAGGCGATCGCACTGAAAAATAGTTATAACATTCGTGTCATCAACCTGTCGCTCGGACGCGGCATTCCTGTCAGCTACACTCAGGATCCTCTATGCCAGGCAGTGGAAGCCGCGTGGCAAAGCGGCATCGTTGTGGTGGTGGCGGCAGGCAACTATGGCCGATTGAGCGTGAACGGCAGCAACGGCTTCGGAACCATCACCGCACCAGGAAATGATCCCTTCGTGCTGACCGTGGGTGCCATGAAGTCCATGGACACGTACTCGCGGACTGATGACCAAAAAGCCAGCTACAGCTCCAAGGGGCCTACCACATACGATCACGTGGTGAAACCCGATTTGGTAGCTGCGGGAAATGCTGTGGTTTCGCTCGCGGCTCCTGGCGCAACGCTGGAGGCTGCATATCCGACTGAGTTTGTTGTCGGCACCGACGGGAACAACGACTATTTCAAGCTTAGCGGCACCAGCATGGCGACGCCGGCCGTCAGCGGCGCTGTGGCTTTGATGCTGCAGCAAAATACCTCTTTGACTCCGGACCAAGTGAAGGCACGGTTGATGAAGACGGCATACAAGCGTTTTCCCCAGTCGTCCATCTCTTTGGTGCCGCATTTAGGGCGAACCTTCACTGAGTTCTACGATCTTCTGTCGATCGGTGCCGGCTACCTGGATGTGCAGGCAGCTCTGGCCAACAACGATCTGGCCCCGGCCACAACCGGGTCCGCTCTCTCACCGTCGGCAGTCTACAACGCCGTAACTCATACCGTTTCGTTGAGCAACGGAAACTCGCTGGTTCTGCCAAACTCCGTGGTTTGGGGCAGTTCGGTGGTTTGGGGAACCTCAGTCGTATGGGGCGCGAACGTAAATGGCAGCTCTGTGGTATGGGGCAGTTCGCTTCCCTGGAACGATAACCAACTGAGCGCCTTCAGTGTGGTCTGGGGTGCGAGTATAGGCACATCCGCCACTAGCGTGGTATGGGGTGCATCAGACTTAGCCAGCAACAGCGCGTTCTCAGATGCTGGAGACGATGAACAGTAAGCCGTGGTTATAACAATCAGAGAGAGGAGAAGATCATGAATCGCACACGGCTAACGCAAACATTCATCGCAGTGATGGTCCTGGCAGCGACGGCAAGCACGGTATACGCCGGGCTAGCCAGCCACACGCTCCATACATCCTATGCCCTGGCTCTAATGGCACTGGCGGCGGCTACGTCGCGGATGAAGATTAAGCTGCCGGGCATTGACGGAAACATGTCAGTCAACTTGCCATTCCTGCTCATGGCAGTCGTAAATCTGAGCGCACTGGAAGCTGTCGTGATCGCAAGCATTTCAACGTTAGTGCAATGCTGGCCCAAACTGGACGCCAAGTTCAAGCCAGATCAGATGCTATTCAACGTCAGCATGATGGCATTCGCAACCAGCATGGCGAACTTAATCTGGAACGCTGGCTGGTTGGGGAGGGCTGCCTGGGCTTCGGAACCGTTGATGCTGGCTTCCGCGACCGCTGCTTTCTTCCTGGGGCAGACGGCGCCGGTAGCTGGCATCATCAAAGTCGCCGAGGGAGCGGCCATGCGCCGCATCTGGCTCGGGATCGTGCAACTCTCATTCCCCTACTACATCCTCAGTGCAGGAATGACTTCCATGGTAAACCTGGTCAGCCATCATTTTGGCTGGCAGGCCGCCCTGGTGATCTTTCCTGTAATGTATGGCGTCCACTGCTCTTACCGGTTGTACTTCCGGGAGGCGGCGGACGCTCCACGCACCGCATCGCTGGCCAAAACCGCCAGCGCGGGCGCGTAGAAAACAGTCGCGATAGCTGGCGGAGCCATCGCGACGATTACTCGATACAATCCGTAACTAAGATGGCGTTCTGGCCCAACCAGAACGCCATCTTGATTTGCGCAGTTCCCATCGGCGAGAGATCCACTCGACGACTGTACAAACACGAATTCTACACACCAATGACAAACCAATGACAAATCCCTGACAAGCCGCTGACAACCCCACTCTCCGCACACCCTAGTATTGCGACGTTACAGAGCATGGTGCTGATGGCCTCCGGCAAGGACTTGGACCATCTTTGCAACCCGCTCGCAACTACACGAAGGAGAAATCGCATGCAGCGTGTACTCGGTCGTACTCACGTCTTTGCCTCAGTGCTGGGCCTCTTGCTGATGTTCGTTTGCAACTCAGCCCTGGCGCAGTATCAAGGCTTCTATCTGGATTCGGATATTTCCGGCAAAGCTCAGCACACGGATTCATTGCTCAAAAATGCCTGGGGACTCGTCTACGCCCCGGGGGGCCCGTTCTGGGTCAGCGACGAGGCCAGCGGCTGGTCCACTCTCTACGACGGTAAAGGCAACCCGCAAAGCCTGCAGGTGATCGTCCCATCTTCCAGCGGCACCGGACCGGGCACGCCAACGGGAATCGTCTACAACGGCTCGTCGGAATTCAAAATCGATAATTGGACTTCAGTATTTCTATTTGCCACACTGGATGGAACGATCAGCGGCTGGTCGAGCTTCAACCCTAGCGCGTCACTGATCGGCGTAAGAAGCCCTGGCTCGGTCTACACCGGACTGGCCATCACCGACAAAGTCTCCGGAAACTTCCTCTTCGCCGCCGACTCCGCCAACAACAAAGTGGACGTTTACGACGCAAACTTTGGCCTGGTAAAGTCTTTCACCGACGCCAGCGTGCCGGCCGGTTTTGCCCCCTTCGGAATTCACGACATCAAAGGAAAAGTATTCGTATCATTTGCCAGTACCTCGGGCGGTAAGGGTGGTTTCATCGACGTCTTCAGCGAAGACGGCACTCTCTTGAAACACTTCGCCCACGGAGTGCCTCTGAACCAACCCTGGGGTTTCGCCCTGGCACAGTCAAATTTCGGAACTCTCAGCAACACCCTTCTGATTTCTAACAACTCCAGCACTGGCACCATCAACGCCTTCGATCATGTCACTGGTAAATTCGTGGGCACGCTGAGGAATACATCTGGCACGCCGATCACCATCAATGGACTGTGGGGCATTGAGTTCGGCGGCGGAACTTCCGCAAATGGGTTCAAGAATCAGCTCTTCTTCACTGCCGGTCCCAGCGACACCGATGGCTTCTTCGGAGTCATAGTCGTCAAGTAACTTCTCCAGCGCCGCATATCCTGAAGCAAAGGCCGCCCTCAAAGGCGGCCTTCCATTTTCTCTTCCAGCCATCTTCTTTCTATTCCAGCCGTCTTCCGGAGGTTCTATTTCTCCAGGCCGCTTTTTCAACTAAGAAAAACACTCTTGATGATCCGCACCAGATCGCTACTTATGCGAGACTTGTCAACGCATCCGTTTGCACCCGCATCCAGGGCTTGTGGTAACAACTGCTCGGGATCATGTTGGCTCAAGATCAGGATTTTTACGGATGGATGCTCGTGCCGCAGGCGACGCGCCGTTTCCAAGCCATCCATACCCGGCATACTGACGTCCAGGAGCACCAGATCAGGAAGCAAGAGCCGCGTCATTTCCATTGCCTCCGCTCCATCTCTCGCTTCGCCACACAACTGCCAATCTTTCTCGTAGGAGATAACTCCAGCGATGCCACGTCGAACTCGTTCGTTGTCGTCGACAATGAGAATGCGCATTATGTCGTTCTAGTGGCTGCCGAGGACGTGAGCTTCCTTTCGTACCAGAGAAACAGGCACTCGTATGTTCGATGTGAGACCGTGTCGATATCTCCCAACTAATAACTATTGTATTTAAACGCACTAATTTTCGGTCGCAGCGAAAGTGTGCAAGAGACTGTGCAAGTTTTGAAAGAATTTTGACAGAGAGAACTCCTCGGCTGTCATTCGACAATCACGTGCTCTGCAGGTGTCGTGACTTCCTCCGACTCTGCCGGACACTAATCCAATTTCCCCGAATGGCCTGAACTGATCTGTCCGGGGTGGACGGCAGAAACCATTCTGCTTGACAACTGAACAGCCTCGGCGCTGTGCACGACCGTTCTTAACTGTGGATTTGGAGCGAGATGGCGATGGGCATGCTCTCAAACAGCATCCTGATCTCAATCGCCGGAGAATCTGCCATGCAGTGTAGATTGTAGTCGCTACCGGTGATTACGGTGGGAGGAGAAAGCAGGCAGCCTTCCGCCAAGCCGGCGATTTTGTTTTTAAAGTTGCCGGCCACCATGTTGCACACTTCGCCAAGCGCGTCCGCCACCTCTCGACCGACCTTGTCCAGTGCTACTCCCAGCATCTTGGAGGTCATGAGCGTAGCCGCCTTCTGGTCACAGCGGACGCTGAGCACGCCGCACAGTTGCCCCGCCAATCCAACCATGGCAGTAACATCCATGTTTATCTCTTCTGTCGTTGCCGCCGCGGTCAATTGACAACCCAGCATGAGCTCGAAGACTTCCTTCGCTGCTGTGTCCAGCAGGGGAATCCAGTTCTCGTGGCTGCCGTCGGCAGCGAGCAGTTCGCTTACAGACTTCATGATTTACCTGCCAGGACCGGGAGGACATGCTCCTTCACCTGCTCGGGCGTGAACGGTTTGCGAATATAGCCCCGCGCGCCGGCGGAGAGCGCTTGCACCACATGAGCCTCGCTGCCCTCGGTTGTAATCATCACGACTGGAACGCCCTTCGCGTTCTCGACTGCCGGAAGCTGCTTGACGAATTCAAGCCCGTCCATCACCGGCATATTGATGTCGCAAAGGATTAGATCGACCGTGCTCTCTTTAAGAACCCCGAGCGCCTCGGCCCCGTTGCCGGCCTGAAATACTTCGCTCAAGTCAATGCCGGCTTGCCGGAGGGAACGTTCCACGATCTTTCGCATGACCGAGGAATCGTCTACGATGAGTGCACGTATAGACATAAAGCTATATTGATCTCCGCGAAGCGATGCCCCTCTCCTTGAGGTTCGCTTCCTCTTAATTATCGGCGGTTCGTCACAGGACTTTAGCTAAGGGTACTGAGACCTTGCGGCAGACGAGTTCCGGTCTCGGTTCTAAATCGGTCGCCAACGGATCGAAATGTAGATCTCACTAAGCATGTGCTTTTATGCGCAGATGCCAAGAGTGAAGTTCAGGCTTCGATTGATCCCTTTATGTTTCACGTTGTCTTTTAGGCGCTGAGAAAACTCTTCGCTGGAAGGCTATTGCGGATAGAAATAATGGTGCGGGCGGAGGGACTTGAACCCTCATGGGCCGTTTAAGCCCTGCGGATTTTCATACCGTCTACGGCTTTCACCGCCCGGACGTGGCTTTTGAGCTCACGCCAGGTTTGCGGTCTGGACTATCCCTTCACCCTCCCCCGGAGGCTCCGAAGCTTAGGTGCTGCCCGTCTAGTCTCTACACCTTCCCGGCTGGGATTTCTCCGGGCTTGGCTCGGGATTGCCATTTTGAGGTTTCCCCGACTTTGAGCAGTTCTGCATCGCCGGTTTCCCAGGCGAGCACTCAAGTTTTCCTTAAGTCCGCTGCGTATGCCATTCCGCCACGCCCGCGCGCGGCTGCCTTACACATGATAGAGCACCTCGCCCGATTTTACACATCCGTTTCCTCATCTGGAGGTTGCGGCGACGCCTGAGTGTTCCGGATCGCTTCTTGCCTTTCTTGTTCTTCTTAGGCCGCATGACGTCGATCGCAGTGGCGTCGGGCGAGGTCTTCAAAATATGTCTTGAGGTCTTGATGTGCGCCGCGTAGTACCTCTCAATCATCTCGACACTTGTCGGCAGTTATGTCCGTTTTTGAGTCCGCTGCGTATCGATGTATAGCTATGATAATAAGCAGTTTATATTGTACAAGACGTGAAAGTGTGTAAGCAAATGTGCCGGTTTTGAAGGTTTTCCACTGGTCAGGTCGCAACAAGAACCTCGCGACGACGCGCCTTTTTCGAGCGCTTTTCATCTGACCTCTGTGAGCGGGGGCAAAGAACTGCCTTTCACCTCACCTATCCATGTGTTGTCAATTCCCAATCTCCAGCGCGCCACGAGCCGGAATGAGTCCAAGCACCGTTCAGTTTCCGTTCCGGATCAGACGAGTCTATAATCCGAAATAGACGGAGCCTCAATCCGACTTAGACGGAGCCTCCACCCGGCATGGACGATACTGATCACGCGCTGTTCCCCCGCTTTTCTGCCGGAATAGTGACCATCGCCCTCACAGACACGCCGGTCGTCATGGTTACGGGGCCTCGTCAGTGCGGCAAGACCACGCTGGTCCGCGATTTGGTCGCGGGCAATCGCGAATTCATCACCATGGACGATGACACAGTGTTGGCTGCGGCACGCAGCGATCCAACTGGGTTAGTGCGCGGGCTTGATCGAACTACGATTGACGAAGTACAGCGAGTGCCCGACCTTCTCCGGGCCATCAAGAAGTCAGTGGATGACGATCGCCGGCCCGGCCGGTTTCTGTTGACGGGCTCAGCCAATATTTTGACTCTGCCTCAGGTCTCAGAGAGTCTAGCGGGCCGCATGGAGATCGTGAGCCTTCTACCCCTCTCACGGGCTGAAATCCGAGGTAAGAAGCCGGGTTTCCTAAAAGCAGCGTTCGACGGTAAACTCGCCAAACCCGCGGAAACGATGATCGGCGATGATCTGATAAAAGCCGTTCTGATTGGCGGCTACCCCGAAATGCTGCGGCGCCGAGATCCAAAGCGACGCCAGACATGGGCACGCGATTACGTAAGAGCCATTGTGCAGCGAGATGTACGTGAAGTTGCCGACGTGGAAAAACTTGACCAAATGCCGAGGCTGTTGCAGGTTCTCGCCCATCACTCTGGCCAACTCACCAATTTCACGCAAGTGGGCGGCCAAGTTGGATTTGACGACAAGACCACCAGGAAGTACGTCGCCATTCTGGAGCAGTTGTTTCTTGTTCGTAAGGTGGAACCGTGGTTTCGGAACCAGTTGAAGCGGTTGGTAAAAACGCCCAAGCTGCATTTCCTTGATTCCGGCTTGCTCAGCGCACTCTTGGGCGTCACCGCGGAGCGGGTTGTGAAAGACCGTTCGATCTTTGGGCCGCTGCTGGAGACATTCGTTTTCTCTGAGATGTTGAAACAGGCGTCTTGGTTTGGTGAGAGCTGCGCTTTGTATCACTACCGGGACAAAGATCAGGACGAGGTGGATCTTGTGATTGAAACTGGGAGGGGTGCATTGGTCGGTATCGAAGTCAAGGCGAGCGCCACCGTGAATGCGGGTGATTTCAAGGGACTCCGAAAGTTAGCGGACGCCTGCGGCGATAACTTCAAGCTGGGAGTGGTTCTCTACGATGGCGGAAGACCGGTCCCCTTCGGCGACCGTCTTGTTGCTGCGCCAATGTCTTGCTTGTGGGCGTGACTCGAATTTTCGCGGGTCTTGGGGCGCAGTGGATTAAGGTGTAAGCGTCCGGTTGTGACCGTCTAGACAAGTGGGCGAGTTCCTTCCTTGACGTCATTTGCATCCAAGGAGAGAGCGCGCCCGGAAAGCGCTCGATTCGAGAATGCAGAGAGTTCCGATAGAGTCCAGCAGTATCGCCAGCATCGGCTACGCTCCCCAGGAACGCGTTCTGGAACTGGAGTTTCGCCAATCGGGAGAGGTCTATCAATACTTCGACGTGCCCGCCGAGGAATACACCGCATTCCTCGCCGCCGATTCCAAAGGCACCTACGTGAATCAGCAGCTCAAATCCCGGGGATACCGCTACCGGCGGCTCCCGTCCTCATCGAAATGACTTGTAGTCAAGGTTGATTCGTAGTTCCACCATCTTTATTCGCTTGAAAGGCGGCGCGAATCCGAAAATGTGTAACTAACGTGTAAGTCAGACCTACTACGTAGGTGCCCATAAATCTACTCATTTCAATGTGATAGATTTTCATTCGCAACTACATATGACGCGAAATCCGCTGTGTCTGCTCCAGAAGTGCATCTCATGCGGGAGCTAGCACCAGCTAGCCGCGTATTCTGTGGGCTTTTGGGGTTGGTGCCGGGAGGGGGAGTCGAACCCCCAAGACCCGAAGGTCGGCGGATTTTGAGTCCGCTGCGTCTGCCAGTTCCGCCATCCCGGCTCACACAATTGCACTCTTCTGCGTAGTCACCGTCTCGCACAGCTTCGGAACTGCCGCCAACTCATCCGGAACAAACTTAATGGGACTCAGAACAAGGACTTGTCCCAACTCAATCGCCCATGCAACATAAAACTATGCGCGCTCGGATATTTTCGACCCTGGTTTTCTGCCTGCTTGCTTGCTTTCCCATTGGTGCGATGGCCCAAGAAAAATCCGACGCCGAGACCGTCCGCGCCCTGGAATCGAAATGGGTAGACGCCTACAAGCACCGCCAAATCGCCTCGCTCTCATCGCTGCTGGCGGAGGACTTCGTCATCACCGTTGAGGACGGCAGCACTTACGGCAAGGTCGGATTCATCAGCTTTAATGCAGGAGGGTTGCAGGTGGAAATCGCCGAAACGTCGGAACTCAATATTCGCATGCACGGCAACATCGCGGTTGTGACTGGGGCGTATCACGAACGAGGCGAGTCCCACGGAAAGCCTTACGACTATCGCGACCGGCTCACCGATGTCTGGATGAAGAACAGCGCAGGATGGCAACTCATTGCCTCGCACTACAGCCTGCCCATAAAGCTTTAGACGACAGCATTCCCCAAAACACGCCTCTTGAACGGAAGTAACCAGTAAGCAGTGCCATTCCGCCCACCATTCTCAAACTGCTAGTCTCCAGAATGGCCAAGATGGGTGCCTGCAGGAATGCTAAGAAAAACAGATAAAAAAGCGCTCGATAATCGCTGCTCCAAAAGAACCAAAATGGTGGTTGGACTCAGGGTTCCTCAGGAACCGTCGCCGCAGGAACCATCGCACTCAGCCGGCCTTCTCGTACACACCCTGGACATCAGCCCTTCCGGAGCCAGGATCGGCGCTCTGCGCGAAGGTATGCAGCCCGGCAGCGCGCTCATTCTCCAACGCAAACACACTCGCGTTCATTGCCGGGTTATGTGGTCGCGCAAACTCGCTCCAGGAGAAATCCAAATCGGCATCAAGTTCGTTGCCCGGGACTTCTGTTTCTGGGGCCTTGATCTGGACGACGACTGCGTAGGCGTCTGGTCTGCCGAAGGGGCGCGCTGAGCCCATTCGCTGCTCCTATCCTCGCCCTGCGCGGGTCTTGCGGTTGCTGCGCCAAAACTTAAAATTCCGCACCAGCAAATTCACGCACTGAACTCGCATCAACACGAAAGGGCCGCAGCCTGTGCCGCAGCCCTTTCCTTTCAGCCCGCGTGATTAATACCGCGAAAGATTCCCGTCACTCTTCGCGCGGCTTGAACTCGGCTTATTGCACGTGGATCATCTTGCGGTTGGCGTCCAACGTGCCGTGCACTTTCACTCGCTTGCCTTCGAATTTCTGCACTTCGTCCTGGTGGTCGATGTCATACGTATTGCCGCTGGCTTCGTCCTTGAGCACATACTTGTCGCCGGACTTCACCACGGTTCCGCTAAAGCTCTGCGCGCCTGCCGACTGTGCGGACGAACCGGAAGACGAACTGGAAGTTCCCTGTTCGCTCGCGTCCGGGCGCTGGCTCGGCTGCGCTTGCGAGGGCGCCGGTTGAGATTGCGTATCAGGTGCCTGAGTTTGACTCTGCTGCGCCTCAGGCGTCTGGCTCGACCGGCCTTCCTGCGTCGGCTGCGCTTCGGGCGCCGGGGTCTGAGTCGATTGCGATTGTGCATCCGGAGTTTGAGTTGGAGCCGTGCTTTGCGCGCTAAGTGAGCCTACGCTCAGAACCACAGCTACAGCGCTGACGAACCACAGGGACTGAATTTGCTTCTTCATGAAATCCTCCCGAAAAATTGGTAGACGCAGTTTCTCGTCCGATCAGTCTCAGCAACCACCTTGCCAAACGTTTCTGCTTGACCGCCAACATTCAGCTCGACGCAGAATCGTTCTATCTGCAAGCCTTATCGTCACTGAGAAAATAAACTCGGTCCGCAGCTACGGAATCCCCTGCACCGCCACTACAGAGCGCGCTGTATCCCGCACTTCAAGCACAGTGGATCTTCCACTGCAGCACCGAGCATATTTTGCCCGCTTGATTTTCATCTGGACCTTGACCTTGATTCTGACGAAGCGCCATCCGCGTGGGACGGACACTTCTGTCCGTCGCCTTTGACTTCGCCCTTGACTTTGGCTTTGATTTTGATCTTGACCGGGAAGGACACGGCTTCGAGCCGTGCCGCAAAGCGTCATCAAAAAGAACGCGGCTTCAGCCGCTGAGGGAATGCCCCTCTCTACTCAGATTTGTCATTTCGAACCGGGCGACAAGCCCGGTGAGAAGCCTGCTGTCCGTTTGCGGCATTATGAATGCACTTGGAGAAGGACGCCTTGCCTTGAGTTTGCCGGTGTGGAGCGGGCACTCCTGCCCGCTGCCTTTGACTTTGACCTTCGGCTTGACGAAACTGAAAATCGTGCACGACCGTGGAAGAGCGGCGCCTTCAGCGCCGCGTAAAAGCCCCACAATCCAAGCGGGCTTCAGCCCCCAGCAGCCTCTCTGCCGCCGCCACTCGATATTGGACGATCCCCCACGACCGGGAAGTGTTATCTTGCTGCGGCGCGAACGACAGGGGTGCAGTTTCTGCATGGTCGGCTTCCACAAATCGAGGCCAGAATTGTTCAACTACAATGGCGACCTGACGACGGTTGGAAAAGATGCACCTGCGTGCCAAGGGGTCAGGGTCGACCGAAAACCACCGAATTACCGGTATTTTCTGCGTTTCTCACATCCGCCACCCTCAACTGCTGCGCCCACGAGGACATCCTCCTTGCGCTTCGGTCGAATTGTGACGGCTCCGGGGCGGTGCTGCTCGCCGAGCAGGTGCAAATGTGAAATGATCCGGGACCGCCTCAAGTCGGACGGTCTCAGGCCATTCATCCACAGAGCACAGCATTTATGCGGTATTTTCATAGCATTCGTTTACCTAACAGCATGTTGGACGCAGACATCCGCGCCCAAAAGGAGTTTCTGCATGGTCGGCTTCCACAAATCGAGACCAGAATTGTTCAACTACGATGGCGACCTGACGACGGTTGGAAAAGATGCACCTGCGTGCCAAGGGGTCAGGGTCGACCGAAAACCACCGAATTACCGGTATTTTCTGCGTTTCTCACATCCGCCACCCTCAACTGCTGCGCCCAC
>JABCZI010000004.1:0-440000 GCA_013289765.1 Acidobacteriota bacterium | reverse complement strand
GTCGTGATTCTGCAAGCAGAGCCAAACCTTGTGTCGCAGTCCGGGCTGAGCTGGCATCGTGATGCTGATTTCTACAGGATCGTCGTGGTTCTCAGCCATTTGAAGGGAGGGAAAGCGCTTCGCAATTTCTACAAAGACGCCTCTCGCGATGCTCTCGGTATCACGCATGTCTGTGCCCCGAACCACTTTACTACGATCTTGCCCCCGCGAGATCCTTCGCAAAAAACGCTCAGGATTTCGGCAGAAGGCTCCAGCGCGCAAAAGACGCGCGCTCACGCCTTCTCCTTTTTCGAATCCATCCAGAAACTCCGCTGCGGGTGAATCAATTCCCCAAATTTGATGAGGATCGCCGATAGTACTCCGGTAACTTGAGAGGAAAAGCTAGAGTCCGTATGTTTGAGCAGTCTTGAAAAATCTCAAGACTGGATTGGGCCGCCTCGCGCCCCATTTTCACCGACACAAATTCATGGAGACCCAGATGCGCACGATTAGAATTCTAGGGTTGCTGATCTTCTGCTTCACGGGCCTGTCCGCGATCGCCCAACAGCCTACTGCGGATTCACCAAAAACAATCAACGCCAAGCCGTCCCAGGCCTCGGTTTATGTTTATCGCTATAAGCAATTTGTGGGTAGCGCCCTCGCGCCCTCGGTCTTCTGTGATGAAACCGAACTGGCGCGCATGGAGAACGGCCGCTACTTCACGGTAAAACTCGATCCCGGGAAACATACCTTCCGCTCCAACGACAAGCAGTCTGGAATGGAATTGGATGTGAAAGCGGGGCAGGAATACTTTCTCCGCGTGGAGATCGCAACCGGCTTCGCGAAAGGGCATGGCCGCCTGATCCTTATGTCCCCGGAGCAGGGAGGCTATGAGCTGAACTCGTCGAAACTCAAGCCCCTGGATTCAAACAAAGTCGCAAATGCTAGCCTTGTGTCGGTGGATGAAGTGCATCCCGAGACGCCGGCGGCCACGCCGAAGCCGGCGGTCCTGGTCGAGACTCACTAAAGACCGCAGCTCGTTGCCGGCATTAATAAAGGCTACCAACAGAAATGCTGGTAGCCTTTTCCTTTTGCAGTTGCGGTGGGGGAGATCCTTCGCAAAAACGCTCAGGATTTCGGCAGAAGGCTCCCGCACGCAAAGGACGCGCGCTCACGCCTTCTACGCGCCTCGATCTCGACGGCCTTTTCCTTTTGCGCTAGACTTCCGTAGTCATTCCCCGAGAGAGACGGTCCAACCTATGAAGAAATCACGGGTGCTTGCTCTGCTGGTTGTCGGCGCGCACTGGGTGGACGCCATTGGACACTTGTTCCTCGCCGCGAAGATTCTTCCAGCCCCAAACGACCACGTCAGTTGGTTGGCCGTCATCCTAATCACCTCAGGGCATTTGGTCGTATCCGTTGCGCTTTGGAAGCTCGGCGACAGGATCGCTGGGTGGACCTTGCTGATTTTCTTCCTGGCTGCTATGAGTGCTGACTTGTACGAGCACTTCCTGCACGCATCGGCGAACAACGTGTTCATGGCGGCATTCGGTTATTGGACGGCCTGGTTTGACGCGAGTGTGGTCGTGCTTCTTGCGCTCGAGATCCTAGGATGCGCCATTGGGACCCGGCTGCTCGGCGGCAGGACGAGGAGCAGAAATTCAGCTCCGGGGGTCAGTTCAAATCTCAATCGGCGGGACCTAAGACTTTCCGCCAGCCTGTCGTAAGACTCTTTGAACTGAGGAATTTGCTGCTTAACTTCTTCCGCGAAGTATCGCCGCGATTACCCGCGGACTTCGGCGCCCGTGCAACACGGCAATGACTGCGAGCGGTTTCTCATCCGGCGCGTAGGCGATCACATAATCTCGCACTAACTGAAACCGCAGGGGACGCGCGGTGAGGTCGGGACGGCTGTGGCCTGTGTGAGGAAAATCAGCAAGCGAGTGGATCGTGTCGTAGATTTCTTCCCGGACGCGATCGGCAGCGTCAAGGCTATCGGCGGCGATGTAGTCCCAGATTTCTTCGAGATCGGTGTACGCCTCCGGATGGAGGACAAAACCGCTCATGAACGGGCGCGACGCGCATCACTCTTGCTCTTGCGCCGAAGGTTGGCGAAGGCCTCTTCCCCGTCCACGGGCTTCACGCGACCGCTCTTGAGATCGTCGTAGCGGCTATCCAGCATCCCGCGGACTTGGGCCAGTTCCTGGAGATATCCGGCCATCGCGTCTTCGATCAAGTCGTTCGGCTCGCGGCCAGTCTTCGAGGCCAGCTCCTGCAGGCGGGACTCGGTTTCGGGACGGAGGTGCACTTCCATATTTGCTAGTCTAGAGAGGGCGATGGGCAGTGTCAAAGCCGATAAACGGCTGAATAGAGGCTAAGCCCCGCAGGGCCGATGGTACTGCACGCGCCAAGTGTGTGGGAGCCCGTTCGGCAGGCTCAGGGTAAACTGCGGTCGTTGCCGGCATTAATAAAGGCCGCCAAGGGAAATCTCGAGGGCCTTTTCCACTTTTTGATCCGCCCTCCCTATCCCGCGGCTTCGCGGGAGTCGTCGTCCGGTGCCCCGCGTTGCCACCAGGTGATTAGTGCATTTCGAGCGATGTACTCGAACAAGTGGAAGAGCATCGGTGCGTCCTTTGCCAGCCAAACTGCCCCCTTGGAACTCGTGGCCAGTGCAATGGACCTTTCGCTCGGGGCGGCCCAGCCCCGGTCCGCGAATGGGGACTCACTCATCGGCTCAGGGAACGGCTTCCCGTCGTGTAGGGCCTCCGACCTGCATCCGTATATCTTTCGAAGGACCCTTCGTATTTCAGCTTCCTGCCAATCGAACTGATAGGGGGAGGGAGGACGTGTCGGCGGCGGACCAGGCAGGAAGGACATTACGAAATCTACAAACTTCTTAGTGCTTCCGAGACTGTCCGCGATGTGCCGAGCGACCTCCGCCGCAACATCCGGTCCGATCTTCGAAAGATACGAGTAAAGGTCCGGACGGGACGACTGTAATCGATCGACTGGATCCCCATCTGCTCTCCGCCAACGACTAGCCGCCGTCTCCACTGCTGACACAAGCATCAGCCATGCTAACGATGGCTCCGATTCGATCAGCCACAGCGCATCTTGATACAAACGCGCAGCCCTAATGAGAGCACTTGCAGCCTGAGGGGTCATCAGCGGTAAGTGCCTAAGGACCTCGAGCGCTTCTAGGCCATGCTGCCCCTCAGCTGCGCCGGGTAGTCGCCAGCGCAAATGGTCTTCGCGGATTAGGGTTCCCGTCAACCTTCCAATTCCCCATTCAGTTGGTTTTCCCTTCGGGTCGCCACCAGGTTCGAACGACCGCGTCACGTTGCCCGCCCGGAGACGAATTCCCATTGCCAGAGATGCAAGCGCAGCGAGTTCTTCCGGGAATGATCCCCCGTGGTACAGATCAGTGGTCGTTTTCGTCATATCCGGCAAAGGCCAATCCACGTGTCCTGCGACGCGGAGGACGACAGACGCCTTGATTAGTCCAATCCGCGGGGTCGGAATGGTATTGATGAATTCATAAGGTCCGAATGCAACCTCGCCGGTTATGTGTGCGTCAGTGAAGAGCGGGAATTCATTAACGCCGAGGAGGGGATAACCGGCATTAGCGGCAATCCAGTTCGTGTAGATTGGTGGACCCGCGGGATGTGGCAGGGGAGAATTGGAATCAGCCAGCCTCATGCGGCGCTAATTCTACCGCAGGCGAAGGTCTGTGGGCGGGCGGTTCGTTGCCGGCATAAATAAAAGCCAGTCTGAGAAATCAGATTGGCCTTCTCCTTTTTCAGGGCACCGGCGACTTGTTTTTTCGATATTTCTCAGGGATTCGGCGACACTCATCGTAGGCATCGAAGGCACACGCGATTAAGGACTCCCTGCCGACAGGACATTCCGGGTTTTCTTCCGCCAACTCGGCGGATAGCTTCGCATATTTCGCATCATCATCTTCCGCGGCCAACGACTTTTCATGGTTCTTTTTGAACCACTCTGCTCTAACAGGATTGAGCCAATGGGCGACGGCAAAGGAACCCACGAGGCTTGCAATCGCAAGGCGGCGCAGCATTCGGTAAGTAATCCATCCATTCAGGGCCAAAAGCGCGAGCACAGCGATCTGAAAAAAGGTCATGTGCGCCTCCTACACTGAGAATGATAACGCCGTGTGCCCAATCCTCGTGCGCTCCGCAAGGGCGGGATTCCACAACTACCGACATCTTGGATTTTGATAATACTCCTCCGCACAAATGTTCGCGCCGTTTCCACTCGCGGTCTTCGAAACGTGGGAACTACGCCTCGACAAGTCCTTGCAACATGTCTGAGGATGAACTCCGGGGCTTGGCTTTCAGGCGTCCCTACGGGACGCGGTTGACTCCGGGGTTGAGTTCCCGCCAGTGAACTGGCGGGCTATTTTCAGCCGTCCATGGGGGACGTAGACCGAAAATTCCCGACACACAGGGGCTAAAGCCCGGGAATGATTGAGGGGGCTGACGCGGCGCTTAAGCGCCGCTCTTCCACGGTGCTGCGGGCATTCGAATCGCTGCTGATCGTCCACGGTGATCGGTTCGGGCATGGCGTGCGGGGCGAGCACCGTGCGTGATAAGGCAGCGGCCCGTTGAACCTGGGCCGCTGGACAGCCGAGGGCGGCTGTCCCCACATGAGTTGTGATGATCTACTTTTGTGGAGTCTACTTTCGTGGGTATGTGCGGCGCGTTTTGCTTCGCTATTTTGTTGACTTCGATGCGGGTGGGTGAAAGCATTTAGTTATAGCCGAAGTGGCTTGTCATAGCCCCTTCCGACCGGATGGTCGGAGGGGGTTTTTGCGTTTGGGGGGGCACCGAAGTGATGAGGCAGTAGAGAGGGAGATCCTTCAGGACGATAACCCTGTCCTTCAGGATGACAAGGGCGACGATAACGCCGTCCTTCAGGATGACAAAGGGCGACGATAACCCCGTCCTTCAGGATGACAAAGGGCGACGATAACCCTGTCCTTCGGGATGACAAGGGCGTCGATAACCCTGTCCTTCAGGGTGATAAGGGCGACGGTAAAGCTGTTGCTTCGGGATGACAGAGCGCGGTGGAAAATCCTAAGTAGGAGTGGGTGGGCTATGGGTGAGGATTTGGTCGGTGAGGCGGTGGTGATTGGGGAAGTGATTTCGTTGTGGGCGGAGGCGGAGGAAGGGTCAGGATCAAAGGCAAAGGCAAGAGCAAGGTCAAAGGCAGCGGACAAGAGTGTCCGCTCCACACAGGCAGAGGCAAAAGCAGAATCAAGGTCAAAGGCAGCGGACAGGAGTGTCCGCTCCACACGGGCAGAGGCAAAATCAACATTGGGAGAGAAGCTGACTTGCAAGCAGTTGGGGGAGATTGCGGAGGCGGAGTTTATTGCTAAGGCGGTGAGCGAGGGGTTTGTGGTGGCGAAGCCTTGGGGGGACAGCGAGAGTTATGACTTTATTGTGAACGTGCGGAAGAAGTTCAATTTCTGGAGGGTGCAGGTGAAGTCGGCGCATGTGCTGGGGAAGGATTTGACTTACAGTTTTCGGGCGCACGATCACGAGCAGAAGTCGTACACGGCGGAGGACATTGATGCGCTGGTGGCTTACGCGAAGCCGGATGAGGCCTGGTATGTGTTTCCGGTAAGGGTGGTGGAGGGGTTGAAGTCGTTGAAACTGTATCCGGGGAGCAGGAAGAAGCGGTCGAAGTATGAGAAATGGAGAGAGCGGTGGGAGGTTTTTCGGAGGGCGGTGAGGCGGTAGGCGGCGGCACTTAGACAGGGCCGTGGAGAGGGAGATCCTTCAGCGACGGTAAAGCTGTCGCATCCGGATGACAACACGCGATGGTAAAGCTCGCTTCCGCTTTACGGGTTCGGAGGCGGGGGCAATAGGTCACAATGCTCGACGCACTTTACCGTTTCGACCTCGACAGTGGCTTTCTTGTTGCCGTGAAAATCGATGTCGGGGAGGATCAGCAGGGTTTGCGTGCCGTTGGCGACGTTGAACGTGCAGTTGAAGTTCATGGACTGGACGCCGCGTTCCTTGCAGCCGGTTTGGTCGAGGGCGTCGGTGAGGGTTACGGTCTTGTCGTAGACCTGGTCGGCAAGATGCGATGGCAGCAGAGCGATGGTCAGGGGGATCGGCGACTTGATCTTCAGGCTGAGTTCCTGGCCGTCGTGGTCCGGAGTCATGAGACTGTAGACCTTGGGTACGGACGTGATCTGGTATTTTTCGTCGAGGATGCGGCGCCAGTGGAACTCAGGCTGAAGGCAATTGTAGTACTGGATGTGGAGGTCGTTGGGGGACATGAATTGCCGCGCTCCCGGTCCGAGGATGGCGCCAATGGTCGAGAGAACGGGTTTCTCGGGCCTGCGCTCGTCGCGGAAAGTGATGATCATCCGCCGTTCGGAGGGAAGATGACACTCGTAAATGGCGCTGGTGACATGCTCCTTGACGCAGAGGAAGCTGAAATCCGCAGGGGCTCCGGGGCTCCGCATGGCGGCGTTCCATTCGTCGGCCCAAGCCATGGCCACGGTGACTGGGTATCTGGAATCGATTTGCACATGCATGTCGCCGCCCCCGACAGCGGGACTGTACACGCGGCCGGCGTGCAGGCTGGCGGGCTCCAAGGGGATGGTCGCGCTGTCGGCGGCAGTCCATATAACGGGATTTTGCGCATGCGAGTTCGCGGCCAAGGCGCAGAACAGCAGCGTAGCGAAAATTGAAAGGTTCCTCATAGTAAGAAGTATTGGCCGGGTCCATGCGCGTACCCTAGCAAATTCGCGAGGGGAGGATTACGAAGGTACTAAGTGCCTGTTGAAGGAGAGGAAGGCTGTGTGTGGGTCTTCTTCGGGCTCGCTCGGGGTAAACTGCGATGGTGTCGGCATTAAACAAAGGCCAGTCTGCAGAAATCAGATTAGCCTTTTCCGTTTCTGTGGCGAATGAAAAGCCGAGCTTGGGATTCATAGCCTAGAGGGATGCTACATTCTTGCCGGACAGGGTTCGCGGGCAGAGGACGCCCGCGCCGCATCTGCGGCATAATTGCAAGATGAGCAAAGTTAGAATCGCCGCCTTTTCAGTTTCCATCGACGGATTTGGCGCCGGGCCCAACCAGGATCTCCAGAACCCCCTCGGATTACGCGGGTTCGAATTGCACGGATGGTTCCGGCCGACAGAGTTGTTCAAGAAGATGCAAGGTGAAAGCGGCGGGACCACGGGCATCGACAACGAAATCGCTGCGCAATCTTTCGAAAATGTCGGCGCCTGGATCTTAGGCCGGAATATGTTCGGGCCGGTTCGAGGTCCGTGGAGGGATGATTCGTGGAAAGGATGGTGGGGCGATAATCCTCCGTACCACACGCCGGTTTTTGTGCTGACGCATCATGCGCGGTCTCCGCTCACGATGGAAGGCGGCACCACGTTCCACTTTGTCACCGATGGATTGGAGTCTGCTCTCAAGCAAGCGAAAGATGCGGCCAACGGCAAGGACGTCCGAATCGGAGGCGGCGTGTCCATCATTCGCCAGTACATGGCCGCGGGTCAGATCGACGAAATGCATTTGGCCATGTCGCCGGTTCTACTGGGCGAAGGTGAAAATCTATTTTCGGGAATCAATCTCGCCCAACTCGGATTCAAACCGTCCCGGGTTGTCCCCGGAGAAAACGCAACCCACGTTTTTATTGAAAAGAGAGAAAGAGGTAAGAGATAACCGCGACTGTGGCGGCCAAACGATCTGCGAGTCCGAGTGAGTTGCGCGAAGGAGTTCTTTGCAAGGGGTGGATGCCACAACTTTCGACCTCTTGGGATTTTGATAATCCTCCGCACAGGGACGATCCCACCGGATGCGCTCTTCGATTCGAAACGTGGGCACCACGGACATCGCCAAGTCCACCATTACTACAGTCGCTGTTTCCAATATCCAGGTTTCCGACTCGTGTGGGCAACCGCGATGATCTGAATGTTCGCCGCTCGTTCCCGGTAGATCAGAGTGAACGGAAACTGTCGCAATAGGTATCTGCGAGTGGAGCGGATGCCGGCGGCCCATCGGTCTGGGGCGGCGATGATATTTGCCAGCGCGAGATCCACTTCCGCATCGAACTTGAGAGCGGCGTCCGGGCTGCGCTCCAAGTACCAGTCGAATGCAGCGTCGTATTCTGCAGTTGCTTCCTGATGAAACTCCGCAGCGTCAGTGGGCATGAGGCAGCTTCGCCAAATTACGCTTTCGCACTTCTGCCCAGGAAGTGGTCTTGGCCTTGCCAGAGTCGAGTTCCGCGATGCGCTTTCCGATCTCGGCGTCCCACGCGGCTTGCATGCCCTCATCCACCTTGCCGCCAAGGTTTGAGATCAGGGAATCGGCCAATGCCTCCTGCTCCTCAACCGAAAGCGAGAGTGCCCGCTCCAGCAGCTTGGAAACCTCCGGCGTCATTTGTGCCATGTGGACCTCGCTGGCCTATTTTAGCGTAAGGGGTTCACGGGAGATCGAACTTTCCACGCCGGCCCTTTTCCGCACCTTCTATGTTCATCCAACCTTTACCTCGCATTTGAAATATTCAATACTCATCACGTGGGCCGATGAAAATGCAATCGAACGCAAGAACTTGGAGCCGCTGTGTTCGATCACGTTGCGGACACTGGCGAAGAAGCGCAATTCGCGGGCTGCGTAGAAAGTTGGCGCGCATGCGGCGAGCGTCCGGCTATTTTCGCCGCTTGCTTCTTCCCGTTCAGTTTTTCAACGCTTGATGATCGAAGCTGATCACTCTGGTCACCTTCCACGCTCCATCTTTTTTCTGCCAGAGATGGATGAACTTCGCCTCACCTACCGAATCGGCTGTCTCGTGTCCGGGATGGTGAAAGCGGTGCACTCCAACCTCCACCGCGCCATAGTCGGCAATGGGATAGACCTCGAGCGTCCCGGGCACAAGTTCTCGGGTCACCTTGCCGCAGATATTGTTCTTGATACCCTGGACCAGCGCCGCGCGCCCGCGGCTCAACCCAGTCTTGTCGTGATAGAACTCCAGATCGTCGGCGAGCAGGAGCCGAATTTTTCAAGATCGCAATGGTTGTAGGCGTCGAAGAGTTGGGTGTCGAGGGATTGGATAGTCTGGAAAAGCGGATCGGGCGCGGGCGTGGTTTGGGCATGCAGGTGAGCCAACGGCGCAGTGAGCAGAGCTGCAATCAGCAGCGCTTGCAGCGGAGCGAAAATCTTGATCTTCTTTATGTTCATGCGGGAACCTTTCTGCGAGGATCAGCATTTGCTTCTACGTGGGAAGCGTACGAATTGTTCCTGCTGGATGAAAGTCTCGAGGATTGGGAGTTGCTGCATCGCGCCCTTGGGGCCGCCACTCAATGCGGGCTTTGGCGAGAACCAAAGATGGCCACTGACCAGATCAAAGTCAAAGGCAGCGGACAGGAGTGTCCGCTCCACACGGGCAGAATCAGGATTCGCGAGATGGGGAACCTGCGCAAGCACTTTCCTTTCGTACCTGTCTCATCCCATCCTTTAATACGGATAATACGGAATGGAAAGTAATCAGGAATACGGGCAAGAGCGGAGGCGCTGTTTGCGCCAGAACATGCACGCTCCTGCGTTCGCGAGCTTTGACGGCGTGAGCGGCGGAATGATTCTGGATTTGAGCGAGGAAGGGTTGTCGATGCAGACCGGAAGCCGGATGCATGGGCACTGGCTTGAGCGAGAGAGGCGGGTGCGGCTGGAAGTGGATTTGTTGGAACCGCCGGCGCACCTGGAGACCACAGGCTACATCGCGTGGGCCGATGCGTTGGGGCGCGCGGGTGTGCGCTTCACGGACTTGCCGGAAGAAGCGCGGCAGAGGTTGAATGAATGGTTGACGATCAATGCCGGTGCGCCCAGCACGATCGCTCCGAAGGTGATGGTGGGAAGAGGGATGGGCTGGCCCGCGGCATCGCGACTCGATGGGAATCGAGAGCGCGGTCCCATGACGATCAGCCTGGAGGCGGAAGCGGACGCGACCGGAAATGGGATGAATGGGAATGGCTGTGACTATCCAGCGTCGGCGACTGTGCAGTACGAATTCAGTTCGCTCGGAACCGATCTAGGAGCGGCGCTACGCCTGATTGGAGAACGGGCCAGGTCGCTGACGCGTGGCAGCAGCGCGGCGATTGCGCTGTTGCATAAAGGAGCGGTGATTTGCCGGGCCAGTGTGGGAGAAAGCGCGCCCGCGCTGGGAACGCGACTGGACGTGAACTCCGGACTTTCGGGCGAATGTTTTCGCGACGGAAAAGCTTTGCGCTGCGACGATGCGGAGAACGATCCGCGTGTGGATTTGGAAAGCTGCCGGAGGCTCGGCGTGCGTTCAATTCTGGCGGCGCCGGTTCGCTTCGAACGCGACACGGTTGGACTCCTAATGGTGTTTGCGCCTGCACCTTTTAATTTCGACGAAGGCGATGTGGCTGTGGTGGAAAGCCTGGCTCATACCGTGGTTCGGAGCATGAGGCAGGCGGAAGCAGTTGAGCACGGCGCTCGGGAATTTTCGATTGGGCGCAGGACGAGTGGCTAACTATCTTTCTCTCCGGCTTTTTTCTCGACAGCCTGTTTTTCCGCAGCTTCCGCAGCTTCGCTCTGGATATGCTCCAGGAAAGTGCGCAACTCTTCGATATCTTCGGGAAGCATTTTGACGAACTGGATTCCATTGCCGACTTGAGGATCGCAGGTAACGATTCTGCCGAGTATCAGTAAAGTGACGTCTGTCTCAAGTTTGAGCTCGACGGGAGTATCGACTGGAAACGGAAACATGGTCTCGATATAACAGCCTAAGAGGCTGAGATCCGCAGTAGAGCAGCGATAGGGAGTGTCGTTGTCCTCGAAATGGAGTTCAACCGGGATCTTTACCTTGAAGCGCGCGTGGTCACGGCGTTCGGGGGGTGGAGGCATGGGCGGGCTCCCGTGGTTTCTTCGGACGGTAAGTATAGCAGGGGTCCGATGCACGGGCGTTTGCATGGCGGGTTCACAGGCGGAAACGGCGAGCGAGGTTATTCGTCATCGCGGTTGAGTTGCAGAATCAGAATCAAGATCAGAATCAGAGGCAAGATCAAGATCAAGGGCGGCGGACAAGAGTGTCCGCCCCACACGGATTTTTAGGCTGCGGCTTGTTGTTGATAGGCGGGAACGAAAAATGTGGCGACGAAGTTTTCGAACGTGGTTGCCGTGGTGTTGCCAGGAGTGCGAGGCTCGAGGGCGCGAACGTGCCCGAGGTTGAGTGCTTCGGCCATTTCGAGGATTAAGCCGACGAAGTTATCGGACATTCCCATCTGGAGCATGGCGGCTCGAAGCTGGTCGTTGGGCGCTTGAAAATATTTCAGGCCGGGCTTGCCGATGGCTTGGCCGATGATGGTGGCTGCTTCAGTGTAGTCGAGATCACGCTGTCCATGGAGTTCCTGGATTTGCTTGCCGCGGAATTCCAGGCGCAGCAAAGCCTCGGCTGCGGCCTTTCCAATATCGCAAGTCGCGATCATGGGAAGTTTCAGATCCGGACGGATCGGTCCGAGCGCGGAGCCAGCCATGCGAATCGCGGCTGCCTGGGGCAAAGTGTTTTCCATGAAATATCCGGGGCGAAGGTGCAGGACGTTGGCGTTGAGCCGGTTGAGTTTCTGTTCAAGATCATGCAGCCCGAGGATGGGGCCGGTTCCGCTGGACTTGTCGGTGCCGAGACTGCTGAGGGCTACAACATTTTTCACTCCTGCATCTTGCAGCGCTTTTGCGATGGCATCGCCGACGCGAGATTGGAAGGCACGGAAGTCGGGGCTGGTGGGGTTGGGCGGGATCATGACATAGGCGGAGTCTGCCTGATGGAAGGCTTTGGTGAGTGCCGGGGCGTCGGTGATGTCTGCGACAAATTTCTCGGCACCTTCAGCGGCAAGAAGCTGCAGGTGGCCGGCATTTCTGCCGACGACGCGAACTTTCTTTCCCTTGCTAAGGAGTTGCTGAGCTACGACGTGGCCGGTATTTCCGCTGGCTCCGAGGATGACGTACATGGGGAGAACTCCTGATACTTAGAACGTTGGATGCTCGGGGGTGTGGTATGGGTCCACACAGAAGTGCAAGGTGGGGTTGGACGATTTCCTCATTTCGGTGCATATTTTGGGTGCATGAAAGATGAGAGTACGACGCTGTATCGACCTGTGGGACAAGCTGAATTCGATCTGATTCTGGCCTCTGGATTTATAAAGTTTCCGCCTCGGTTGGCGCACCAACCCATTTTCTATCCTGTGCTTAACGAGGAGTATGCGACGGTAATTGCTCGGGACTGGAACACGAAGGACCCGAATTCTGGTTTTGTTGGCTACGTTTTGCGATTCGATGTGCGAAGAGACTTTTTATCGAAGTATGACATCCGGACAGTCGGCAGTGCGGAGCATCAGGAGTACTGGATTCCGGCGGAAGATCTGGAGAGATTGAATGAAAGTATTGCTGGCACTATCGACGTAATCGCTGAGTTTCGGGGACTTCCGTGACGCCCGACAGCATAGAGCTTAGAGACAGCAGGCTACCTCAGCGGCTAAGGCCTGATCGTCTTGCAGTCGTTACGGCTCGACTGAAGTCGTGCCCTTCCCGAGCTTCTGGGCACAAGCAGCCGTTGTACATCGGCGTTGGTCGGGCGAATGCGCCCTCCCCTACGCGATCACTTTTTGCGGGGTTTGAGGGATGCCCAGTCGGCGTTGGTGAGGGCGCGGCCGAGGGCGGTGAATTCGCCGGCGCCTTGCAGGAATTCACCGCCGTCCATGCGAATGACTTCTCCGTTGATGTAAGACGAGCCGTCGCTTATCAGGAATGCGGTGAGATTGGCTAACTCTTCGGTGGTGCCGAAGCGGTGCATGGGATTGCGATCGAGAGCGAAGGCTTCGAGTTCGGGACGCGGCATGAGGCGAGAGAAAGCGCCCTGTGTGGGAATGGGGCCTGGTGCGATGGCGTTCATGCGAATGCCGCGATTGCCCCACTCGACGGCGAGACTGCGGGTGAGGGCTTCGACTCCCGCTTTCGAGACTGCGGATGGGACAACATAGGCCGAGCCGACTGGCGCGTATGTGGCGGAGATGTTGAGGACGGTGGCTTTGTGATTGGAGGCGAGCCAGCGTTTGCCGCAGGCCATAGTGCAGTGGAGCGTTCCCATAAGGACGATGCCGATGACGGAGTTCCAGGCGCCGGGAGAAAGTTCCTCGGTGCGGGCGATGAAATTTCCAGCGGCATTGTTGACGAGAATATCGAGCGGGCCGGATTTCCAGATGCTGTCGATCATGGTCTCGACGGCGTCGAGGTTGCGAACGTCGCAGGGAATTGCGTTGATCGGGCCGTGGGGGGAAAGTTCGGCGGCGGTTCTCTGGAGGACATCTTCGCGGCGTCCGCAGATGTAGACGGTAGCGCCAAGTTCGAGGAAGCGCCGGGCCATGGCTTTGCCGAGTCCGGTGCCGCCACCGGTGATGAGGATGCGTTTGGGGCGGAGGAGGTCGTTGCGAAACATGTGAAATTGAGTAATTGTGCAATTTGGTAATTGTGCAATTGCAAACCTAGCTTGCGGGCTGAAGATTTTCAATTACAAAATTACCAAATTGCTCGTTTACTCGGTCCGAGTCAAAGGTTGCAAGCGATGCGGAAGCCGTAGTCGGCGTAGTGGAAGTCGGGAGGAATGCTGGAGCGGGCGGAGCAGCGTGCGACCTTGATGTGATGGCGCCATGATCCGCCGCGGGAGGATTTGCGCTGGCTGATCCCTGAAAGAAGTTGGGGGCCGCGGGGATTGCGTTCGGGCGAGGTGGCGTAGTAATTGGGATCGTACCAATCGCTGCACCACTCGTGAACGTTATCGCACATGTTATAGAGGCCGAAAGAATTCGGCGCGTAGCGCGCGACAGGCTCGGGGCCGGTTGGCCAGCGGGCGGCGTAATTCGGAAAAGATTGCGGGGGCTCGTTGCCCCAGGGAAAATCCTGCTGCTCGAAATCGCCGCGGGCGGCGCGCTCCCACTCGGCCTCGGTGGGAAGGCGGTAGGTACGGCCGGTCTTCGAAGAGAGCCATTGGCAGTAGCGGTCGGCATCGAACCAGGAGACGCCGGTGACGGGCTGCTGGGGATGATTGAAGTTTGTATCATGCAAGAAAGGTGGAGGTTCGCAGGCGGTTGAAGTTACGAAGCGTTGGTATTCGGCATTGGTAACTTGAGTTGCGGCGAGAAGGAATGCGTCGATCCATACACGATGAACGGGGCGTTCGCAATCTTGACCGGACTCGGAGCCCATGAGGAACCAGGCTGCGGGAATAGAGACAAGGAGAGGATCGAAGGAATCAGATGGAAATTGCGGGGCGGTTGCCATCGTCCAGAAGGTACGGGTCTTTCTTCAGCTTGAAAGAGTTTAGCAGCCTGAAAGGCGTTTGAGTGGTGAAAGCGGAGATCGCCAGCGGCTGAAGCCGGCATTCAGGCGAACAATTTACCGCAGCGCTGAAGCGCTGCGCCACCCAAAAACAGATTCTTCAAGAACCTGTCAAGTGTATGCACGTTCCAAGCGTTTGCGAGGGCAATGATCAGACGCGGCCTGAGGTGGAGGGATGGACCAGCCATTTGAGCAACATATTGACGAGGCTGAGAAGGATTGCGCCGAGAAATGCGGCGGTGAATGTGCGCACCTGGAACCCCGGTGAGAGCAGAGCTGAGGCAAACTTCAGCATCAGGGCGTTAATGATGAACCAGAACAATCCCAGGGTAATGAGAGTGAGCGGGAAGGTGAGAATTTTCAGGAGCAGGCCGAGAGTCGCGTTGACGAAGCCGATGACGAGGGCGGCGATAAGCGCGGCGATGGGTCCGCTGACGTAAATTCCCGGCACGACTCGCGAGACAATCCACACCGCCAGAGCACTTAGGACCCAATTCAGTAGCAGTCGCATTGCTTGCTCCTTGCGCCGGACCGGTTGGCGCAAATCTTCTGGGAGAACTATACCAAGCAATCAAACTTCCTGCTCGCGAGATGAGGTGCAGTAGAATTTTCACAACGAATCTTTAGGGACGGCGGTGAGTGTGGATTTTTTAAGCGATGTTGAAGTTCGGGTGCTGGGCGCGCTGGTAGAGAAAGACATCACGACGCCGGATTATTATCCGCTGTCGCTGAATGCGCTGGTGAATGCCTGCAATCAGAAGAACAATCGCGAGCCCGTGATGGCGCTGGGGGAAGAGGCGGTGCGGGCGGCGCTGGATTCGCTGCAAAGACAGCGCCTGGCGGGGCCGGCGAGCGGAGCCGATAGCCGGGTTACGAAGTATGAGCACCGGTTGCAGGAGGTATTCAACTTTGACCGGAGGGAGACTGCGATTTTGTGCGTGCTGATGTTGCGCGGGGCGCAGACTCCGGGAGAACTTCGGGGGCGAACCGAGCGAATGTACAGGTTTGAGGAACTGGAAGATGTGGTTGCGACGCTGGAACGGCTGAGCCAACGCGATCCTCCGCTGGCCGCGATTCTGCCGCGACAGCCGGGGACGAAGGAGTCACGGTATGCGCATTTGCTTTCGGGTGCGGTGGAAGGTGCGACGTTAGTCCCCCACGTTGCGGATGCGGAGTCTCGTTCGGGAGAAGGTGATCGGATGGCGCGTCTTGAGGAAGAAGTAAAAGCGTTGCGCGGGGAGTTGACAGAAGTGCAGCGGCAATTAGGGGAATTTCGTAAGCAGTTCGAGTGAGTGCGGCAGAATTTTCTTTGATCCGTGTGGCGGGATACACATTGTGGCTGGCGGGCCACAATGGCACGACCACGTTGGAACCGTAACCCCAATAAAATCAGCCTTTTTCGTTGTGGTGTGGGTCGTGCTATTTCCTGTGTGCTGCTTAGCAGCAGGAGGTGACCAAACATGACACGCATCAATTTCAGTTCAGCACGTGGCACAAGCAATTTCGAAAGAGCGGTTAGCACTGTGATATTCGCCGGGATCCTGATCGTTTGTTCGGTGGCGGTTGGATGCTCGAGCGAGAAACCTAAAACCCAAAGTTCGATCAACCAGCCAGCACTGGCGCAGCCGACGCCGACGGCTGCAGCGATTCCGGCAACCACTCCCGCGCCGACTGAGGCAGTGGTGACGAAGCCGGTACACAAAAAAGTTGTGCGCAAGGCGCCGGTGAACGTAACTTATTCGGACGAGGGTTCTGGTATTTCGTTTCAATATCCGCGGAAGTATCAGCTGAAGACTGGCGAAGACGCGGATAACCTTGTCTCGTCCGATGCGGTTCCGATGGACTTCGTGCAGCCGGGCGGGGTTGCGCTAGCGGCGGTGAAGGTTCCTGAATCTGCTTATCCTAAGAGCGATCTGGCCGCGGCTTTCTTCGACATCAGCGTGAATAAAGCGCTGACGGCGGAGCAGTGCAGCGAATTTCCTGTGGTGCAGACGAAGGCCGCCATGGCTTCGGACGCAGCGGTGCAGACGGCCCCAAAACCATCGAAGATGATGATCGGCGAGATGGAACTGGCGTCCAGCGAAAGTCTTGTTAACGACGGCACTCGGGAGGAGGCGTCGAAGTATTATCACTCGTTCCAGGGTGGAAAGTGCTATGAGTTCGCGATGAAGGTTGCGACTGGAGTGGAGACTGACGAAGGTGGCAAGCGGGTGGATCGGGATGAAATCTTCAAGCGGCTGGAGAAAATTCTGGCCACGGTGAAGATCAATCCTGCATCAACTCCGGAAGTGACTGCGAGCGGTCCGGCAGCTGTTCCGATGAGTCCGGCGCAGTAGGATTGTATGCTTCGGGGCCACGCCGTTCGCGGCGTGGCTTTTTTGCTGGTGGCGAGCTTGGAAATTAAATATCTCAGGGGCTGAAGCCCGGGCGATCAAGGCAGCTTTTATCGCAGGGCTTAAAGCGCTGTGCCACCCAAAAACAAAGTCGCTCGATATCAAATCCGTTCCACAATCAACGTACATTCCAAAGCCAAAGCCATTCGAAAATCGAAGTCAGTCGAAGATCCAAATCATTGCAGAATTAAAATCATCTGGCAATCAAAAGTGACTCCAGAGGTCATCGTCATTGATCACGGAACGAAAAAGATCGAGCGGGAGATTAGCTGCGCAGGGCGCGGATTACGGTGGCCATATCATTTTCCTGGAAGAGGCGGATGGCGGCAATGCCGGCAGCGCCAGCTTCCACACAGGACTGAGCATTCTGTAGAGTTATGCCGCCGAGTGCGAGGACCGGGATCCTGACGTGGCAGGCTTGGCGAAGGGCTTCGAGACCGGCGGAAAGCGTTTCGGGCGCGTCTTTTTTTTCGAATACGGGAGCAAAGACGGCGAAGGTGGCTTGGCCCCCGGCCGCTGCGGCTACTTCTTCTGGCGAGTGACAGGAGACTGCTATCAGTGGATCTGTTGGTGAGAGTTCGCGGGCAAGAGTGCCGGCGCTACATTGCTTCCAAATTTTTCGAACTTCTTGGGGCGCGATGTCATTGGCGCGGAGATGGACGCCATGGGCGGCAGTGGCAAGGGCGACGTCCACGCGGGTGTTGATGAGGAGAGTAGTGGGCGGCGGGCGGTGGTCACCCGCCAGTCTTTGGTTATGCTTATTTTTCTGATCGATAATGCGGATGGCGTCGCGGGCTAAGGATTCGAGGTGGCGAGCGGAGAGATCTTTTTCGCGGAGTTGGATGTAGTCGATACCATGAGTCGCGGCCTCCGCGATTTTCTCGAGCAGACGTTCGCGGCGAGTGAATTCGTTGCCGGGTAAGGCGCGGCGGTCGGTGATGTAGTAGAGAAGGCAGCGGTTGGCCATCAGGCTTCAGTTACCAGTTTAGGGGAAATACGGGCAAAATTCCGCTGGCCCAAGAATTGAAAATCCCGGCGCCTGGCCGGAACTTTTAGACACACTACAATTGCGGCAGGGAGGGTTCAGAAAATCAGCTAATTCTTCTTCTTTCTTTTGACGGAGCCGATGCGGGATCTTTTGCTCGCGGCGGCGGGCTTACGCTTGCGAGTGCCGACCTTGCTTTTGCCGTGAGTGCTGATTGTTTGATTAGGGATGCTTCTCGATTTGCGATTACTTCTTGATTTGCCACTCGGCGATTTGCGGCGAACCGGCGATGCGGTCGTGGAATCCGGGGACGTTGAAGCGGCTTTGGGATGCAGGGAAAGGTTCTCCGTCAACCCTTGCGCCACGTTGCTCAATGCTCCGGCGGCCTGCCCAACTTTGCGGGCGACTGCGTTCAAGAAAGGTTCTTTCCGTACAGACTTAAATGTCATTTGGAAGCCTCCCGGTCACAGTCTACTCCTGCCAAAAATGAAATCCCGGCGGATGGCCGGGACTTCAAACACTGCGTTGAAAAGGCAACTAGGAGGCGCGACGTTGACGGTCGCGATTCTGATCCTCATCGTCGGTCTGGTTCTGACCGCTCTTCTTGGGTTGGTTTTGGCCGGACTGACCGCCCTGCTGGCCCTGTTGCTGCTGACCGGACTGACCGCCGTGCTGGCCTTGTCCGTACTGACCAGACTGACCGCCCTGCTGGCCCTGATTGCCCTTTTTATCCATATCGTCTGCCATAAATACGTTCTCCTAAAAAAGCGCGAAACGTGCCACGCCTTTGAGATTTAAGCGCCATCTAGAAAATTAGTTGCCGCAACAGCTTGCAAAGGTTGGGCACCAATGCCCCGCAGCGACCGATCGCGACTCCAAAGCAGAGAAGTGACCGATGTCATACAGTGCGAGCTTGCGCGCAGTGCGATCTATGCTCGTCGTCGGCCAAGATGCGCCGCCAGAGAAATTACAAAAAGAATTAAAAAAACTACGAACAGGAGTTTCGCCACTCCCGCAGCAGCTACGGCCACTCCGGTGAAGCCTAAGACTCCGGCGATCAATGCAATCACTAAAAATACGAGCGTCCAATAGAGCATAGAACCTCCTTTTTGTTTTTCCCAACAATTGGACAGTAGCGGGCAATGGGGAACAATCGAATCCCGTTCAAGCTGTATTTAGGAATTTGATGGGCTTTAAATCGCCCGCAAATGAGGAGAGCAGGTACCGGTTCTCCCAGTGAACTGGCACCTGCTCGATGGGGGCGTCTGTCGAGTAGAACCACAGAATATTGGAAGACCAGGTTCCCTGCCCATACAGCGAATCTTGTAATTCTGAGGGGAAAGTTCCCGGCTCCCCAGGTATTCCGGCTGCTTTTTGCAGCCGCAGATCCACAGGCAGAAGCACAAGCAGATATGGCTTTCCTTCGGATACCACTTTCCTTAAGGGAAACGGTGTATAGACCCGCTAACCCCCCAGATGTAGAAACGAACAGGGTGATGCAGGATTTCCACCCTTGGCGACTGGCGGGAAGAACGTGTGGGTTTGGAATCAACAGGACGCAATGGCACGCCGGTTGCGTAGCTACGAATGGCCGCTTCGTTTGGGTTTGGAGGTTCTATGAAACGAGAGACAGGTTTTTTGGCCATTTTCCTGGCAACTGCCGCCCCTCTACTGTTTTGTCAGGACCTGCAGAGGAAGCCGAGTCCGCCCGATCCGGCGGAGATCATTGGCCCTCAACTCATCGCCTGGTCGCAGATGCAGAAGCCC
Organism: Acidobacteriota bacterium; assembly: GCA_013289765.1. Lineage (GTDB taxonomy): Bacteria > Acidobacteriota > Terriglobia > Terriglobales > Acidobacteriaceae > Sulfotelmatobacter. The sequence continues at coordinate 420,485 of JABCZI010000004.1, read as the reverse complement.
CAACCGGTACAACAGTCCGAACAGCAGCGCGGAGGCGCGGCGAATGAAAACGTCCAGGAGCCTGCACAACAACAACCAGCTGCCCAAACGTTGACCGGCACAATTGTAAAAGACGCGGGCCGATACGTCTTGAAGGCGGATGGGAGTAATACCTATGAGCTCGACGATCAGGATCGGGCAAAGGGTTACGAAGGAAAACAAGTGAAAGTTGCCGGTACGCTGAGTGCGAACGGCAATAGTTTTCATGTAATCAGAATCGAGCTGATCTCCTGAAGGCGCTGGAGAACAGACTGCGAACTTGGTCGTTTTATTCGTTAATCAAATGAGAGTTGGTCGGTCTTAGTTGCTGTGGCTGGGCGTTGGACTTTCGAAATCCAAAATCGAACTTTTCTATAAATCAACAATTTCTAGGAATTGTCCATGGCCAAGACGATCGAAGTTCCGGTGTGGGTTGAAACCCTCCGGTTTCGCGTGATCATCTGTTGCGCTGTGACGATCGGAACAATACTGATGCTTGCAGCGCTCGCGACGGTTACTGGGACAAACGCGGGCGAACGAGTTCCAAGGAAGGCGGAGTCCTCGTCCGCGCTGCCAACGCGGAGCTACGAAGGCATGATCACCGATACACGTTGCGGCGCTAAACATTCTGCTGCGCTCGGGCTAGCTGCCGCTGATTGTACGCGGTCTTGCGTTCATGGCGGCGAGCAGTTCGCGCTGGTTGATGGCGAGAATGTCTACTTGCTCGACGGAGAGACCGCAGCGCTGAAAAAGATGGCGGGTCAGCGGGTTCGAATTGCCGGCGCTCTCAACGGAAATAGAATTTCCGTGTCAGCGGTGGGGCCGGGGGTGTGAGAATTTTTCTGCGCTTGCAGAGTCTAGGCTGCGGCTAGATAAACGTAGCGCAGAATAAACAGGATGGTGAGGATCCAAACCAAGGTATTCACCTCGCGAAACTTTCCGGCAGCAAGTTTCACCACGGTGTACGAGATCAGTCCTAGACTGAGGCCGGTGGCGATGCTGAAGGTAAGTGGAGTACTCAGCATGGTAATGAAGGCGGGAACGGCTTCGCTGAACTCCTGCCACGCGATTTGAGCGATGGATTGCGTCATGAGAACGCCGACTAAAATTAACGCCGGAGCGGTCGCATAAGCTGGAATCGCAGTGGCCAGAGGAGAGCAGAACGTCGCGAGCAGAAAGAGTGCAGCGACGGCGACATTGCTCAGCCCAGTTCTGGCCCCGGCGGCCACGCCGGCGGCGCTTTCAATGTAACTGGTCACAGTGGAAGTGCCGGTGAGGGAGCCGAAGATGGTGCCCACCGCGTCCGCCACCAGGACGCGCCCGACGCGTGGGATTTTCCCGTCCTTAATGAAGCCGCCCTGTTCGCACACTCCGACGAGAGTGCCGACGTTATCGAAAAGATCCACAAATAGAAATGCGAACAAGATTTCGAGCAAGCCCAGGTGACTTGCGCCGCGAAAATCAAGTTGCAAGAAAGTGGAGGATGGGTGCGGCATGGCGAAAATGGCGTCAGGTCGGTGTGTGATGCCGCGCAGAATGCCAAGCGCGGCGGTGCCAAAGATGCCGATCAGGATTGAGCCGTGAAGCTTTCGCGACATGAGAACCAGCGTCAGAACGAGCCCGAAACAGGCGGTCTGCACTTCTTTGTCGGCAAAGCTGCCCAGGCCAACATAGGTGGCGGAGTTGGCGACGACGAGCTTCGCATTACGAAGTCCTACAAACGCGATGAACATGCCAATACCAGCAGCGGTGGAGTGCTTCAGGCAGTCAGGCATGCCGTTGACGATTTGTTCGCGAACCCGCGTCACTGTCAGGACAAGGAAAAGCACGCCCGAACAGAAGACAACCGCGAGCGCCGTGCGCCAGGGGATGTGCATGGCGATGCAAACCGAGTAAGTGAAGTAGGCGTTGAGAGACATCCCGGGCGCCAGAGCGATTGGGTAGTTGGCGTAGAGTCCCATGACCAGGGTTGCGACCGCGGCAGAGACGCAGGTCGCGAATACCACGCCATCGGCCGGCATTCCCGCCTGGGCAAGAATCTGGGGATTCACCACCACGATGTAGGCCATGGTGACAAATGTCGTAAGGCCGCCCAACATCTCCTGTTTCACCGTGGTGTGATTTTCGGTGAGTCTAAAGTAACGGTCGAGATTTCCTCGCGCTGAGATCAATCATTCCCTCGATCATTTCCCCGAACATTCCCTCGATAAGTGGGTAGGCAACCGGGACGGCTTAATACTCGATTTTGTCAGGCTTGTTTTGCCAGGCGCGAAACGCTTCCAGCGCCTCTTCGCGCATCATCTGGATCATTGGGATCTTGCGCTCGGCATGCGGCTGTGCGAGCTCACGATAGATTAAGGAATCGTCAAATCCGATCTTCGACGCATCTTCGTCGGCATTCGCAAAATAAATTCGAGAAACCCGCGCCCAATAGATTGCGCCGAGGCACATGGGGCAGGGCTCACAGGAGCAATAGATTTCGCAGCCTTCCAGATCGAAGAGAGCAAGATTTCTGCAAGCCTCGCGAATGGCGACCACCTCCGCGTGAGCCGTGGGATCGTTTGTGGATGTGACCTGGTTCGAACCTTCGGCAATGACGGCGCCGTCTTTCACCACTACCGCTCCAAAAGGTCCGCCGCGACCCGAGTAGACGTTCTCGAGCGACAGCTGAATGGCACGCGCCATGAAAGGATTGCCCATGAGTTAATCTCTGCTTGTTGTGAATGGACGATGTGCCGGTGTCAGCTCCCACGAATCGCAAAGCAATCGACATGGACTCTTGCAGTAGCTTCGTTGAGAACCGAGTATATGCCGGAACTTAGAATTTCGTAAAATGCTGGTCTAAGGCTGGTCTAAGGAGCGACACTTTGAGTTTGCAAGCCTTCCTCGCGAGTCGAGTTGTTACTCCTGAAGGGATTCGTCCGGCGGCGATATTGGTAGAAGGAGAGCGCATTCAAGCGGTCGTTTCTTCGGGTCAAATGCCTTCCGGTTACAAGATTCATGACTTCGGCGAAGCGGCTATTCTTCCCGGACTGGTCGATTCTCACGTGCATATTAATGATCCGGGTCGCGCGGAATGGGAGGGCTTCGAAACGGCGACTCGAGCCGCGGCTGCGGGCGGGTATACGATGCTTGTCGATATGCCCCTGAACTGTGTTCCCGCGACCACCACGGTCGCGGCGCTCGAGGCTAAGCGCGCTGCGGCGCGCGATAAATGCCGAGTCGATTGGGCTGCGTGGGGCGGGGTCGTTCACGATAACGATAATCAGATTGAAGCGCTCGCTTCCGCCGGAGTGCGGGGGTTTAAATGTTTTCTAGTCAACCCAGGTATTGAAGAATTCACCATGGTGACGGAGCAACAACTTCGAATGGCGCTGCCTCACGTTGCACGGACTGGCCTGCCGCTGCTGGTGCATGCGGAACTGCCGGGCCCAATCGATCGGGCAACGGACGCTCTGGCTAGTTCCAATTGGAATTGTTACCCGACGTATCTTCAGTCGCGGCCAGATGAGGCGGAACTGAGCGCCATTCGCCTGATGTTATCGTTATGCCGCGAATATGGTTTTCGTCTGCACATCGTCCACCTCTCGACCGGCGAGGCGCTTGAAGAGCTTCGTGCGGCGCGCTCCGAGGGCCTTCCAGTGACGGTGGAAACGTGCCCGCACTACCTGTATCTGACCGCGGAAACGATTGCGGATGGCGCGACTCTAAAAAAATGTGCGCCGCCGATCCGTGGCCGGGAAAATTGCGAGAGATTGTGGCAAGGCCTTAGGGATGGCATCATCGATCAGGTTGTGACCGACCATTCGCCGTGTCCTCCGGCGATGAAGCGGATTGGGCAGGGAAATTTTCGTACCGCGTGGGGAGGTATTGCGAGCCTCTCGGTGGCGCTGCCGCTGATGTGGACGGAAGCTCACAAGCGTGGGTTCACTTTGCTTGACTTGGCGCGCTGGATGGCAGCGGAACCGGCGCGACTGGCGGGATGCGATGCGCGCAAGGGCCAAATCTCCGCTGGTTACGAAGCGGATTTTGTTGTATTTGATCCTGATCGAGAGTTCGTTGTGTCGGAAGACAGTTTGCATTACCGGCATCCGGTTTCTCCTTATTTAGGCGAGACGTTGCGCGGCGTGGTGAAGGCGACTTATCTGCGGGGAAGTCCGGTTTTTGCCGAAGGGGAATTTTCCGGCGAGCTCCGCGGCCAGGAGTATGTCAATACCTAGCGATGCTCGGAAAACTTAGTAGGGCAATAGTTCCACCCCATTGCGCTCCAGCCTGTCATACACTATCCACCATCTGCAAGCTTGCGGCCGGTAATTTGTAGGCGGGCTGGATTTTGGCAGACATTTTCAATCAGTCAGAAGAAATCGGCGTGAACAAATCAGAGTGAACAAATCAGGATGAACAGCGAACGCATCGTCGGCAGGTCCGTTCCCCGCAAGGAGGGACGCGATAAGGTAACCGGCAGGTCTAAGTACGTCGACGATATGGTTCTGCCCAATATGCTGTTTGGGGCCACGGTTCGCAGCCAGATTCCGCGCGGCCGGATCAACAAGATCACATTCGGTCCTGGAATTGCATGGGACGAATTCGTCATCGTATCGGCAAAGGATATCCCCGGGAAAAACTGTATCGCGTTGATAGGCGACGATCAGCCGTGCCTGGCCAATGAATTCGTGAATCACCCGGAGGAGCCCATTCTCTTATTGGCTCATCCTGACCGCCATCTTCTTCCGAAAGCGGTTGAGGCAGTCTCGATCGAATGCGAGGCTCTGCCTGCGATCTTCAACATTGAGGAAAGTGAATGCCGCTCCGAAGTTATCTGGGGCGAGAACAACATCTTCAAAACGTATCTGATCGAAAAAGGCGACATCGATGGTGTTTGGTCGAAGGCCGATTTCATTGTGGAAGGCGAATACACGACCGGAGCCCAGGAACAACTTTACATCGAAAATAATGGAATGATCGCGGCCTTTGATGGTGCGCAGGGACTTACGGTTTGGGGATCGCTGCAATGCCCGTACTACATTCACAAGGCACTTATCGGGCTTTGCAACTTACCGGCGGAAAAAGTGCGGGTCGTGCAAATGGAAACCGGAGGCGCTTTCGGGGGCAAGGAAGAATATCCCTCGATGATTGCGGCGCATGCCGCGCTGCTGGCGATGAAATCCGGAAGGCCGGTGAAGCTTATCTACGACCGCATGGAAGATATGGCGGCGACCACCAAGCGACATCCGTCACGAACGCGGCACCGGACGGCGGTCACACGAGACGGCAAAATTCTTGGCGGAGAAATTGAATCTACGATCGACGGCGGAGCCTATCTCACTTTGTCCCCGGTAGTGCTTTCGCGCGGGGCAATTCACGCAGGTGGACCTTACCATTGGCCGAACGTTCGCATTCGGGCAACCGCGGTTGCCACAAATGCACCGCCCCACGGCGCTTTCCGCGGCTTTGGAGCTCCACAGAGCCTTTTCGCGATGGAGCGGCACATGGATCGAATTGCAGAGGCTACAGGTCTTTCGCCGATTGAAATCCGCCGCCGAAATTTTCTGCGGACGGGAGACACCACGACGACCGAGCAAGTCGTACGCGAACCGATCGACCTCGGAAAGTTGCTGGACCGCGGGTTGGAGATTTCGGACTACCACTCGAAGAAAAAACGTTTTGCAATTCAGAACAAAGGTGGCGATACCAGAAAAGGGATGGGCATTGCCACCTTTCTACATGGCGCGGGATTCACCGGTTCGGGCGAACGCTATCTGAGTTCCGTCGTCGGCGTGGAAGGTTGTGCCGACGGCAGTGTGCGCGTGCTGGTTTCGAGCACAGAATTTGGACAGGGAACGAAAACCGTTCTTAGCCAGATTGCCGCGGAAGCGCTCGGCTTGCCGTATGACAGTGTGAGTATGGGCCAGGCAGATACGCTGGAAGTACCGAACAGCGGCCCGACTGTGGCTTCGCGCACGGTAATGGTGGTGGGAAAATTAGTGCAGTCCGCGGCTTTGGGGATCAAGCAAACTCTGATTTCATCAGGACTTTTGAGCGAGGCTTATTCCGCTGACGAATTTCGCGCTGCCTGCCGTCGATATGTTTCGGAACACCATCAATTTCGTTCATGGTCGCGGTATGAAGCTCCTGCCGACATTTTTTGGGACGATGAAAAATATCGAGGCGAAGCTTATGCGGCATTTGCCTGGGCAGTCTATATCGCTGAAGTCACGGTGGATCTGACGACATTCAGCGTATCGATCGACGACTTCGTGGCGCTGCAGGAGGTCGGCAAAGTTCTGCATCCGCTTCTAGCGACCGGGCAAATCATTGGAGGAGTGGCCCAAGCCATTGGGTTTTGTCTATATGAAAAAGTGGTTTGGCAGAATGGGCGGATGCAGAATAACCAAATGACCAACTACATCATGCCGACTTCGAGTGACCTGCCGGCGATCCGTGTCTTCTTCGAGGAGTTAGGAAATGTTTATGGAGCCTACGGTGCGAAGGGCATTGGCGAACTTCCTATGGACGGTCCGGCGCCGGCGATTGTCAATGCAGTATCTGACGCGCTCGGAGTTCATTTCGATTCGGTTCCTCTGCTGCCCGAAGACATTATGGACAAACTTGATTCGGCTCGACTTGCCGTGGCGGCTGAAGAGGCTGATGTTGGTGGCGGGCGATGAACGACTCTGGCCCTGGTCCCGCAAAAGTTGAGATTTCGTTTGCTGTCAACGGCGAAACGAAGACTGTGCGTTCTTATCCGATGGAGCGGTTGCTCGACGTGTTGCGGCGTGACCTGGGATTGACCGGCGCGAAGGAAGGTTGCGGGGAAGGAGAGTGCGGATCGTGCGCGGTATTAATGGATGGCATGCTCGTGAATAGTTGCCTGGTGCCGGTTCTCCAAGCTGAAGCATCGAGCATTGTTACCATCGAAGGATTGTCAGATGGTGAAACGCTGCATATCCTACAGCAGGCTTTTATCGATTGCGGTGGCGCGCAGTGCGGCATCTGCTCGCCGGGGATGATTCTCGCCGCCTCTCATTTATTGAATCAAAATGCAGACCCGACGGTTGAAGAAATCCGAGAAGGGCTTGCCGGGAATCTCTGCCGCTGCACTGGCTATAGTCAGATCGTAGAAGCTGTAGCAGAAGCTGCGCGCCGCAGGACGAGCGCATGAGATCGAATCCCTCTGATTATGAAATGACCGCGCTGCCGAGTTTGCACTCGACCGTGTCGCTGCTGGCGCGAGAACCCGGCGTGTGGCTTCCCATCGCCGGAGGCACCGATGTCATGGTGCAGTACGCGGCAGGGAAGCTCCCGGCGCGGAAATTGGTGAGCATCTGGAATCTTCCCGAGTTGCGGCGCATTGATGTTACTGCTTCCGAAATTCAGATCGGCGCGGGATGTACCTATACCGACCTTCGCAGGCATGCGGTTGTCGGCCATGAGTTTCCGCTCTTGCGCAGCGCCGCGGGTTGGACGGGGGGAATTGCGAACCAGAACCGAGGAACGATCGGCGGCAATATTGTCAACGCATCACCAGCCGCGGACTCGTTGCCTGCGCTGCTTGTGTACGAGGCGGAATTGATTTTAATTTCTGCCCGAGGAGAACGCCGAATTTCCTACGCGAACTTTCACACGGGATACAAGAAAACGCTTCTCGCGCCGGACGAACTGATTCAGACGGTGTGTTTGCCAAGGCGATTCTTGGAGTATTACAGTCACACCCGCAAGGTTGGGACGCGCAAGGCACAGGCGATCTCCAAAGTGGCCATTGCCGCCTTGGGCCGCATTACAGACGGTGTGATTGAAGATGTTCGCATCGCCGTTGGCAGCGTAGCTCCTGTTCCTCTTCGTTTGAAGGATACTGAGCAGGCTCTGAACGGGCGCGCTGTTGATGCAACGCTCTTACTGCTGGCAAGACGGACTGTGGCTGCCGAGATCCGGCCGATTGACGATATTCGATCGACGGTGAGATATCGCGCAGCGGTGACGGGCAATCTTGTAGTTGAGTTTTTGAATCGACTCAATCTCGCACAGGCGGGCGCAGAACGCAGCGAAGCGAATGACGTTTTGGCGCAATGGAATCGTCTTCCTGCTGACGAAGCTATCAATGCAGTCTTGCCATGTTGCGGATCCAGAGCTTGGGCGGAAGGAATGGTAGCTCGCAGGCCGCTCGCGGATGAAGCGGAGCTGCTGACTGCATCGAATGAAACGTGGCGCAAGGTCAGCCCATCGGATTGGATGGAGGCATTTCGCAGTCATCCGCGAATTGGTGAGAAGAAACCCGTGATGGGCTCATCTGCGCCGGGGCAGTCTGTAGAATGGTCGTCGCAGGAGCAACGTGACGTGACCGATGCCGACGCTGCCGCGAAGACTGCGCTGGCCGAAGCCAATCGAGAGTACGAACGGCGCTTCAATCGTATCTTTATAGTGTGCGCCACAAGCAAGTCTGCAGTAGAGATTCTTGAAATTCTTCGTAGACGCCTCAAAAATGGCGTAGAAACTGAACTTCACGAAGCAGCCGAGCAGCAGCGCCAGATCACGGAGTTGCGCTTGAGAAAATGGCTTCAAGGATGAGACGAGTTTCAACTCACATTCTGGATCTGGTTCATGGGAAGCCCGCCAGCGGTGTGCCCGTTCGCCTGGAGATGCAGAACGGGTCAGGAGATTGGCGGCTGCTGACTTCCGCGCACACCGATCAGGATGGCCGCTGCGCGCAAATGATTCCTGACGGCGCTGAACTCGCCGCTGGAATTTATCGATTGAGCTTTGATACCGGAAGTTACCACGCCATGCAGAACAGGTCCGCGCTGTATCCAGTGGTGGAAGTTACGTTTCGGGTACGAGAGGGCGAATCCAATTTTCACATTCCGCTGCTCTTGAGTCCGAATGGATATACGACTTACCGGGGCAGTTGAGCTCGAGAATCTGCAAGCAAGATGGAGTTGATTTGATCTCGTCAATCCGCGAGTGGCTGAATCTTCTGGTGCGCTGGTTCCATGTGTTCGCGGCCATCATGTGGGTTGGCCAAACCTATTACTTCACCTGGCTCGACGGCCAATTCGGCAGGCTCGCCAAGAGTGGTGACGCGGGCGCTTCGATCTGGATGGTTCATAGCGGCGGCTTCTATACTGTGGACCGGCACAAATCCCTGAAGGTGGGGCCTGAACAAGTTCACTGGTTCCGCTGGGAAGCTTTAATGACGTGGCTGAGCGGGATGGTGTTGCTGCTTCTCGTTTATTACTCCAGCAGTGGACTCATCGACCCGGACGTTGCAAATATTTCTCAAGCAGCTGGCATCGCCATCGGCCTTGCAGTGTTGGCTGCGGGTTGGCACATCTACGATTTGGCGCTGAGGTCGCCTCTCGGCAAATCGGAGGGGGCGTTCGCGACTTTCTCAATTCTGATGATCGCGATTCTTGCGTGGGGATCTGTGCACGTGTTCAGCGGGCGGGCGGCTTACATCCACGTGGGCGCGGTATTCGGCACGATCATGACCGCGAACGTATGGTTCAGAATTCTTCCCTCACAGCGGAAAATGGTCGCAGCCTCTGCCGCGGGGGAAATGTTCGATGCATCGCTGGCGGCGGAGGCTAAGCTGCGCTCCAAACATAATACTTTCATGGCGGTGCCTACAGTCTTTATCATGATCAGCAATCATTTTCCCGTCGCGACCTATGGAAGCGGATACGGCTGGGAAGTTCTCGTCGTCCTGGTTCTGCTCGGCTGGGCGGCAGCGAAGGTTATACGCGAAGCGTAGGTGTGAAGCGCGTCCTGGTGGGTGGAATTGGAACTTAGTTGGCAAGAACTGTGAACCCAAACCGCGCAGACCGAGTCATCGCTCGATGTTTGCGGTTAGCATCTTTTTCTCAAGATACTGGCAGCACACGCCGTACATTTTTGTGCCCCGCAATGCATGACTGCCACCGCGAAATCGTGCAGTGGATGGAACCTTTGGGAATTAAGGTTCGCATCGATGCTGCCGGAAATCTTCGCGGAGTTTACGCGGGCGGACAGCCCAATGGTCCGCGCCTGCTGATCGGGTCACATCTCGATACGGTTCCTAACGCAGGCGCTTACGACGGCATTCTCGGAGTGGTGCTCGCGATTGCGTTGCTGGAAGAATTGCAGGGACCGAGATTCCCTTTCGCGATCGAGGTGCTTGGTTTTTCCGAAGAGGAAGGAGTACGCTTCGGCGCTCCGTTCATTGGTAGCCGCGCGCTTGTAGGCAGGCTGGATCCGCAACTGTTGCAGGTTTGCGATTCGCAGGGCGTTTCCGTGCGCAAGGCAATCGAGGATTTTGGATTAGATCCTGAGCATATTCCGGAAGCCGAGTTAGGAAAGGATACGCTGGGTTATCTTGAGTTTCATATCGAGCAGGGACCGGTTTTGGAAAAATTGAATCAACCACTCGCAGCCGTGGAAGCGATTGCGGGCCAGAGCCGCCTGGCGGTTAGGTTTGTGGGCCGAGCGAACCACGCAGGCACAACGCCGATGCATCTTCGGCACGATGCGCTGGCAGGGGCGGCGGAGTGGATCGGCAAAGTGGAACGCGCGGGTCAGGGAATTCCGGGGTTGGTCGCCACGGTCGGTAGAATCGAGGCGAAGCCGGGGGCTACGAATGTGATTGCCGGGGAGGTGCGACTCACGCTTGACGTTCGTCATAGTTCAGATGACATTCGACGTCGCGCCGTCGCCGATCTCATTCGTGAGGCGCAAGAAATTGCATCGCGACGCGGGTTATCGGTCAACGAGAGTAACGTGCTGAATCAGCCTGCGGTCGCGATGGAGCCTTTTCTGATCGGCCATATAGAAGATGCACTTGCGAAGGCAGGCTGCAAGCCGCACCGGATGGTGAGCGGGGCGGGACACGATGCCATGATTCTGGCGGAAAGAGTTCCCTCTGCAATGATTTTTCTGCGGACTCCGGGCGGCATAAGCCACGATCCGGCAGAATCAGTCGCATCAGAGGATGTCGAAAAGGCCATCCAGTGCGGACTGCATCTTCTTCAACAGCTCGCCGCATCGCCTGAGTTTTACAAGACCCCAAATTTCACAAAAGGATAACGTGAAAAATCTTGGACACACACGAAGCTCCCAGCAGCCGAATCATTTGCTGCTGACCGCCGACACGTTTGTGCGCATCGCTCTGCCGGGAATGAGAAAATGCTCCGCGATCGTGCATGCCGGTCCTGCGCTGGGCGCCGGTTTCACAGAGTACACCGCAGAATGTGAAGCGGGAGGAGAACTGGGCCCCACCTCTGCTCAACGCTTTCTGTTCGTGATTGACGGCGGTTTGCAGTTGGAAGTTAACGGCAAATCCAGTGAGTTGACTGCGCGATCCTATGCTTATCTCTCCGAAGGATTGCAGCATCGAGTGAAGGCTACGCAGGTCAGCCGGATTGTTGTCGTCGAGAAAGTCTATCAATCCCTTTCGTCGAACACGCCGCCACAGTTGATTATTTCAACCGAAGATGCGGTGGTGGCGCATCCACTGGATGGCGATCCCAGCTTGCAGGTGAAATGCCTTCTTCCCGATGAGATGAGTTTCGACTTTGCGGTAAATACAATGGTCTATCAACCCGGGGCCTCGCTAAGCATGGTCGAAATGCACGTGATGGAGCACGGCCTCATCATGCTCGAAGGCGGCGGCATTTACCGGCTGGGAGACTCGTGGTATCCAGTGACCGTCGGAGACTTCATCTGGATGGGACCATGGTGCCCGCAGTGGTTCGGGGCGATCGGAAAGGCGCCAGCGAAATACCTTATTTATAAAAACTGGAACCGGCATCCTCTGGCCGGCCATGCGCGATGAGTCTTATTGTCGATCGAGATCGCTTGTTCTCCGAAATCGATGCACTCGCTTCATTCTCTGACGCTGAATCTCCGGCCGTAACACGAATTGTTTTCACGCCCACGGATCTCAAAGCTCGAGACTGGATGAAAACACGTTGCGCAGAAGCTGGGCTTACGGTGCGCCAGGATGCGGTGGGAAATATTTTTGCCCGCTGGAATGGCTCCGATCCGAAAGCTCCGGTTGTAGGCACAGGCTCGCACATTGACGCCATTCCGAATGCTGGGAAATTTGATGGCGTGGTTGGAGTGCTGGGTGGGCTCGAAGCGATACGGACGTTGCGGCAAAGCGGGTTTCGTCCCAGGCATTCGATCGAGTTGCTCATCTTCACTTCGGAAGAGCCGACACGGTTTGGTATCGGATGCCTCGGAAGCAGGCTGCTGACAGGCGCGCTTACTCCCGAAGCTGCGAGGAAGCTGAGGGATAAAGATGATGGCACTTTGGACGAAGTTCGCCGAAACGCTGGCTGCGCAGGCGAACTCGACCAGGTCGGATTGCCGCAGGGATACTACAAAGCATTTATTGAACTGCACATCGAACAAGGGCCGCTGCTGGAGCGTCAGCAAACTCCTCTGGGCATTGTTACGAACATCGCTGCGCCTGCGAGCATGCGCGTTATGATCGAAGGTTCCGGGGGGCACGCCGGCGGAGTTTTGATGCCGGACCGGCGCGATGCTTTATGCGCGGCGGCGGAATTGATTCTGGCCATTGAGAACGCCGCGCGAAGCAGCGGAGCGATCGACACGGTGGCGACGGTCGGCATCTGCGAAGTGTTTCCCGGCGCCGTCAATAGTATTCCGAGCCGAGTTCGGTTGAGCGTGGATGTACGCGATACGAACCTGGAACGGCGCGATGTCGTCGTCCGCACAATTGAAAACGAGGGTGACTCCATTGCAGAGCGGCGGCAGATATCGATTCGCAGTGAACTGCTGAACGCCGACGCTCCTGCGGATTGCGCACCCGAATTGGTCGAGGCACTCTCTCAATCCTGCCGGAAGCACGAGTTGGGCTTCATTTCCATGGTCAGCCGCGCTTACCACGACTCGCTTTTTATCGCACGCATCGCTCCGGTCGCGATGTTGTTCATCCCTTGCCGCAACGGCTACAGCCACCGTCCCGACGAGTACGCATCTCCGGAAGACATCGCGCGAGGAGTGCTGGTTCTTGCCGAAACTCTCGCGGCGTTGTCCCAATGATTTGTTACTTGATCTTTAGCGATTCGCGAATCCTGGCGTAACCGGGCTTGATAGACGAATAGATAAAACCCAGGCGCTCTTTATATGGCAGGAAAGAGCTCTTCATCGCATTGATGGTGATCTTTTCAAAATCGTCCAGAGACAATCCAAAGGTTTCCGCGGCGGCCTCGAACTCCCGGCTCATTGTAGTTTGGCTCATCAGCCGGTTGTCGGTATTGAGTGTGACCCGAAATTTCTCCTGATAGAGAATGCGGAAAGGATGCTGCGCCAAACTCGGCGTCGCGCCCGTGTGCACATTGCTCAGCAGGCAAATTTCCAGCGGGATGCGTTTGTCGAGAACGTACTGCGCCAGATGGCCCAGTTTTACCGCCTTGCCCTCTGCTACGGCAATATCGTCGATCAGACGCGTGCCGTGCCCGATGCGGTGGGCTCCGCAGTATTGAATTGCCTGCCATATCGATTCTTTTCCGTAACCTTCTCCGGCGTGGATCGTAATATTGAAGTTCTCACGCTGAATGAAATGAAAAGCGTCCACGTGCTTCTTGGGCGGATAGCCGCCTTCCTCGCCGGCGAGATCGAATCCCACGACGCCGCGCGCGCGAAAATCGACCGCGAGTTCGGCCATCTCGAGCGAAGTATTCATGTTGCGCATGGCGCAAATGATCAGACCGGAACTGATGCCGAAATCCTTTCGTCCCTTTTCCAATCCCTTCAATACTGCGGAGACAATCTGCTGATGGGTCAGCCCCTTTTGCGTGTGAAAGACCGGCGCGAAGCGAGTTTCAAAATAAACGATTCCGTCGCGACTGAGATCTTCGGCCTGCTCGTAGGCGACACGTTGGAGCGCTTCTTCGGTCTGCATTACGGCAATGGTGTGGGCAAAGCCTTCCAGATATTTCGCGAGGCTGCCCTGATTGGCTCCGCGAAAAAACCACTCGGAGAGCGCCTGAGGCTCGTTGGTTGGAAGGCCGGCATACCTGGCGTCCCGAGCCAAATCAATGATGGTTTGGGGGCGCAACACGCCGTCCAGATGCTCGTGTAAAAGGACTTTCGGAAGGCGCGCCAGCAGTTCTTTATTGAGCTTCATATAATGCGGCTTTCTTCGAGCCACTGTCCCACGAACCACGCGAAACGTTGCAAGATTATTACACCACATCGGATATTCCCGCCGAAGCCGCCTTGCCTTGCTGTTGTACAATCCGACCTCGTTCGAATTTGAGGGAAGGGTTGGCTGCATGTCGCAAACCGAGACGGACAACGTGGTTAGCACCGGCCATGGCTTGCGGCGGGAGATTTTATGTCCCATGGAAACGCTGGCGCAATCGGTCTCCACCATAGCTCCTACTACCACGCCGGTGGCAACTATCCCGCTCGTTTGCGCGCTTGCGGGAAATGGTACGTGGCTGGCGTATGTGCTGGCCACGGTGGCGGTGTTGCTGGTTGCGTTATGCATAAGCCGGTATGCCCGCCATTCCGCTTCTCCCGGCTCGCTCTACACCTACGCGTCGCTGACTCTGCCGCCATGCCTCAGCGCGACGGTCGCCTGGAGTTTACTGCTCGCCTACGTGGCTACGGGATCCAGCGTGATCGGTGGCTTTTATCACTACGCAAATTTATTGTTACGGGATGCCACGGGCCACGTTTATTCCGCGGTGTTGCTGGCGACGCTGGTCACTGGCGTTTCGATGAGGATCGCCTATCGGGACGTAAAAATCTCTGCCCGTCTCATGCTTTGGATTGAAGCGGCTTCGGTATCAATAATCGTAGTTGTCGTGGGGTTGCTACTGGTACGCCATGGTTGGAATTTAGACCGGGAACAATTGCATCTGCACGGCACGACGGGCAGCGGACTTCGGCTGGGATTGGTGCTCGCGCTGTTCAGCTTTGTTGGCTTTGAAAGCGCGACAACGTTGGGGTCGGAGGCACGCAATCCGCTGCAAACAATTCCGCGCGCGGTCATTCAAAGCGCAGTGCTTGCAGGGGCTTTCTTCACCGTCTGCGCCTACGCTGAGGTTTTAGGGTTCCACACTGCCGGGCGAGATTTGGGAACGAGCGAGGCGCCGATGTACCTTCTGGCTCGGATTGGTGGTGTGCCGGTGCTTGGACTGCTGATCGATATCGGCGCTCTAGTCAGTCTGTTTGCCGGAACTCTGGCGTGCATTACCGCCGCGGCTCGAGTGTTGATGCGCATGTCGCACAACGGGCTTGCGCACAGCTATTTCGGCAAAACGCACGAACGCAATCAAACTCCAAACCGCGCTGTCGTCATTACTGGCATTGCGGCGCTGCTTCCCGTAGCAATACTGGCGGCCCGAGGCGCAAGCGGGCTGGATGTCTATGGCTGGATGGGGTCGCTTGCGACCTATGGCTTCATCGTCGCCTACGCGTTGGTTTGCATTGCGTTGCCGCACTATTTGCGTGAACAAGCTGTGTTCCATCCGGGAGCGCAAGTGGTTCCGTGGCTGGCCGGCTTGGCCATGTTGCTTGCCTTGGTTGGGAATTTTTATCCCGTGCCGGAGGGCCCTTACGGCAAACTGCCATACATCTATCTTGCGTATTTGGCGGCAGGGTTGGCGTGGTTCGCGATTCGTGGACGCAGCAGTCAGCCTGCTTCAACTGCCCTGTGAAACCGTGGAGGATTGGAGTCACAGCGATAAAAATATCTAATCTTCGCCAAAGAAATTTTGACTGGCAAAGGACTTCCATTCCCAACGAAACCCGCGTAAAGTCGTCAGTCATCCTGGGGCGGCAAGTAAACCATCTTCGAACAAAACATGTAGTCTTTTTTGACCAGATTGCACGGTCCCGCAGGAGGATGTTTACGACTCGCATGAGGTCATTCATGTTTAACAGACGCGCACGCATTGCTTTTCTTTCGCTAACGCTCTGGATTCAAGCTGCCCATCCTCCAACTGCCCACGCTCAACAAACGCTTGGCGGTATTACGGGCACGGTCACTGACAAAACCGGGAGCGTTCTGCCAGAAACTACTGTGACGATCGTGGGTGATCAGACGAAACTCACTCGCAGCCAAAAAACGAACCCAGCTGGTATCTACGATTTCGTCAATCTTCCGATCGGCACCTACACTCTGACCTTCGCGCACGACGGTTTCCAGGGCGAAAAAATCCCTTCGATCACCGTGCAGGCGGATCGCACCGCTACTCTTAATACGGCGCTGTCTGTCGGTAAGGTGGGTACGGTTGTAGAGGTCGAGGCGGTTCCTTTGCTGAACGCTGTCGACACCACCAACGGCTATGTACTTGAGAAAGTTCAGATTGAGGCCATCCCTCTGCCTACGGGCAGCTTTACCGGGCTGGCCATTCTGTCGCCTGGAGTGAACGCCGAGTTGTCCGCCGGAACTGGCGCCAACAGCGGCCTGGGCAATCAGCCCATCTGGGCCAATGGACAGCGCGACACGAGCAACACGTTTCTTCTGAACGGAGTGGATGCCAGTAATTTGTTCAACGGGAAAAGCACGAGCCAGGTGGCCTCGGCGCGAATTGTGAACAATACCGGGGTAGCGGGAGCCTCCAGCACCACTGCGGAAATTATTCAGAGCACGGCGTCGCCGTATCTGGCTATCGGACAAGCTTTGCCGACGCCGGCGCCGGAGACGATCCAGGAGTTTCACGTAAACACCTCGATGTATGACGCACAGCAGGGATCGACCAGCGGTGCTCACATCGATATGAGTACTGCATCCGGAACCAACGCGGTTCACGGCAGCGCTTATGTTCACCGCGGAACGGATTGGCTGAATGCTGCGCCGTATTTCTACAAACAGGACAGCAATATTCCCGCAAACGAAAAAGTTCCGCAGTTACATCGTTACACTGCGGGTGGAACGATCGGCGGCCCGATCATCAAGGACAAGCTTTTTGGTTTCGCCAGCTACCAGCACGTTCACGTGTCGGATTTGGAAATCGGAACTTCGCGGACCGCTGTACCATTCGGGCTTACGGACGATCGCAGCGCTGCGACATTGGCGGCAGTTGCCAATAATAACTTTGGCACTTCGCTAAATGCTGGCAACGTGGATCCAGTCGCGCTTGCGCTGCTGAACGATAAGCTGCCGAATGGCCAGTATTTGTTTCCCTCGGCGAATCCTACTTCCGTCCCAACCATTAACTTTCCGGAAAATGTTTTCCTCACGCAGCCGGCTTACTTCATTTCCGACCAGGCCGTCTCCGATGTTGATTACTTGGCTACCTCGAAAGACACGCTGGCATTGAAGTACTACTACCAGCACGACCCGACGACGGCACCTTTCGGGTTTTCCTCGGTCCAAGGCTTCTCTCAGCATTTGGACGCCGGCAGCCAGGTTGCTTCGGTTACGAACATCCAATCGATTCGCCCGAACTTGAGTGTCGCGGAAGTGTTTGGGTTTATCCGCGAAAAAATCTACAGCACCATTGGCCAGCCCTTCACTCCCGCCGCGGCAGGCATCAATGCGTTTGGCTCGAATGTTTTTCCGGGCATCACAATCGTGGATGACTTGGGAAATTTCTCTCCGCAAAATACCGGCGGCTGTTCGACCTCTAGCCCTTGCGGTCCCTTCAATGCCGGCCTGAATATCGGCTCGACGGCGGCTTCGCAGGGCGCCTTCACCGGCATTTTCCAAAATCGCTGGATGCCCTCTCTCAATGCTGTCTGGAACCATGGCAAGCACACGGTGACCTTCGGTGGAAGCTTTTCCTATACCCAACTCAATGCGCGCGATGAAAGAACGAACACGGGGATGATTGGCTTCAACAATTTTGCTGACTTCCTTACGGGTTCGCCCATCACCTATACCGCTAACGGATTCATCAGCACCAACTTCTTGCAAGGTGATGCCAACCGCTATTACCGATCGAAAGAAACCGGCTGGTATCTGCAAGACAAATTTCAACTCCGTTCGAATTTGAGTATTAGCGCCGGCCTGCGCTTCGATTATCACGGAGGTCTAACGGAAAAAAATGGACGCATTTTCAACTTTGATCCGTCACGGTACAACTACGATGCGACCAATGACGTAATCGTTTCTAATGGCTTCATCGTTGCAGGGAACAATCCTCTTTTCCCGACGAAGAGCGTCAGTGATTCGACTCTCACCGGGCGCCAGTGGGGATTGGCGCCGCGCCTCGGCTTGGCGTGGAGCCCAAAGATGTTCAGCGACAGGGTTGTGGTTCGTGCGGGCTGGGGCATGTACTATGATCGAGGGGAACTCTTCACTTATCTCTCTCCGGGTTTTGCCTCAGGAGTGATCGCCGGCGGCCCTTTCGGCGTGAATCAGTCACCGCCCTGGGTGAATTCGCAGGCTTGCAGCCCGTACGCGTATTCGTTCTGCAGCACTTTCGAAAATCCCTGGGGCTCCACGCTTGGGCCAGGACCCTCCGGTAATCCCGCAGATCTGGTGATACCGAATGCGGCCACAATTTCAACCGGTCTACCCCTATTCTCGTTCGCCGATTACAACCGAACTAACAAGTTGCCTTACACTCTCAATCAAACGCTGGACATTCAGTGGCAGCCGCGAAATGACCTGGCTATAGACATCGGGTATGTTGGCAATCTGGGGCGTCACGAGATCGTTCCATTGCCTTTCAATCAGGCGCGGATTGCATCTCCAAGTAACCCGATCAGGCCGGGAACCCCGTTTGGGCAGGACTATACTTATGGCTACTCGATCCTGACCGACGCCGCGACTTTTACACCCGCGATACTTCCCAACGGACAGCCGTATCTGCAAACGTTTGAGGGCGGAAACGTCGACCTGCGTGTTCCTTACATCGGTTATTCGTCAGAATCGGAGTCGTACACCGCCGCTGGTATCTCGGCCTATCATGCACTTCAGGCTCACGTTGAAAAAAGAATGAGCCATGGCTTGCAGGTCGGCTTCTCCTATACTTATTCGCACGCGACGGACGAGCAAAGCGCAATGGGGCTTTTTTACAACGGCAACAATCCTCTTAATCTGCGCTCCGGCTATGGACTCTCGGACTTCGACCGCAAGCACGTGGTGAATTTCACGTACATGTACCAGTTTCCGAAATTCTTCTCGGCATCCTCGTTGAAAGGCAGGATGGCGGATGGATGGGCTATTTCGGGCCTTACAGTCATCCAAAGCGGCCAACCCTACAGTGTTGTCGATTACTCCGGCGCCGTCGGCAGCATATTCTACGGCGTTAACGATGGCATCACGAATCCGGTTGTTCCGCTCTCTGGATGTTCTCCGCAGCAGGCTTTGACCGGCGCATCGGGGACAAGCCCTGGTCTGCCAGCGCTCAATCCGAACTGCTTCGGCCTTCCTCTGTTAAGTCCTGGGGCCTTGAATGGCGCCATACCCTCCAATGATCCTTATGAAACGAATTTCATCGATCACGGGCAGCGCAATATTTTCCGGCAGTCCTGGCAAAGGCGTGCTGACATTTCGCTTATGAAAATTACTCAAATTACTGAGCAATCTTCTTTGAAGTTCACGTTCGATGTTTTCAATGTGACCAATACGGCGAGTTTCGATATCCCGATTGATGATGTAAGCCAGAACATCAACTTCAACGGTTTTCCTGTCGCAGGTCAGTCACTGTACGTCAGCCCCACTCTGAGTGGGTTGGGTGTTACGAACAAGACCATTGGCAGCCCGAGGCAGATTCAGATGTCCTTAAGTGTGGCGTTTTAATTCGTTTTCGGAGAGGGAGTGACGAGGGGAGTTCGTATTCACTCTTGTCCGATGTCTTCGTTCCAGACCGCAGGATTCGCGCGAATGTAGTCGCTCAATAGCGAAACGCATTCCTGAGAATCAAGGTCGATCACCTGGATTCCGAGCGAACGTAGCCAAGCGATCCCACCCTGGAAATTTCGACTCTCACCGACAACCACCGTGCCAAAACCAAACTGCCGCACCAGCCCGCTGCAATACCAGCAAGGCGCGAGCGTGGTGACCATGGTCAGCTTGCGATAGCTGCGCTGGCGACCCGCGTTGCGAAAGGCGTCAGTCTCGCCATGCAGCGAAGGATCGTTGTTCTGCACCCGGCGATTGCGGCCAGCTCCGATGAGTTTCCCAGTCTCATCGAAGATCGCAGCCCCAATAGGAATACCACCCTCGGATAGGCCTTTGCAGGCTTCGGCTATCGCTACTCTTAGCATTGCGGATTGTTCGGAGGTGGACATTCGGTGATTATAGTTAGATTCATGGCCGCTCCCGTCAATTGGAGCACAGAAAATCAAGCGCGCAGTGCCTCAGTTAAACTAGGCAATACCCATCATCAGCGATCGGTTAAAGGTTGATTCTCACGCAAGCCTTTCCTTTCAATTCGTATGAAATTCATGGATTATTGGATTACCAGGAAAATGTGTGCGTGAGGTATCCGGGTCAACTATCCTCGCATGTGTTGAGTATCCTGCCCATCAGCTATTCCTCTTTGCGGCGGGCAGTTGGTAGAATGATCTTCCGGATCAATAGGATCACTGAATCCACCATGCAAAAGCCGCTGCTGCTCTTTTTGTTCATTGCTGTTCTTTCGTGTGAAACATCTTTTCCGCAATCGCCCAGTGATCGTTTGTCTCAAGGTAAGACGTCTCAGAGCATCACGGCGGGTTGTTCCGATCCATCAAATGTGGGAAGCTGCCAGTGCGTCGCTGCGCGAGTTCAGAGATCAGGCAACATTCAGGGCGAAGGCAATTCTTCTCCCACTCGCACATCCGTGTTGGATACGCCCTGGCAGTCTCACTCGTTTTCAGCTCGCGCAACAATCTAGTCATGCCGAACGGCATCGCCTCCAGAATCGTCACCCCAGAACTGCAAGAACAGTTCGCTGCACTCTCGGGAGACCGGAACCCGCTGCACATGGATGCGATTGCTGCTCGTCGCACGCGGCCGGGACTTCCGGTGGTCCATGGCGTGCATACGTTGCTGTGGGCGCTTGAATTCCTTGTCGCCAGCGGGCATCTTCTCTCGCCTTTATCTCGAATCAAAGCCAAGTTTTTACAATGGATCTATCTCGGAGATGAAGCAGTTCTTTCTCTGCCTTTCGACGCGAAGCCCGATCCGCGGCTGCTGAAAGTCGAAGTGCTTGGTCTGCCTGTGCTCTCAGTTGAACTCCAGTTTGGAACGGGCGCATCCACCGAGCCCAAGAGTGCGCTAATCCCTTCCCCAGCAGCGCCACTACCGGCGGCACTCGATATCTCTTTTGCCGACTTGGATAATCGTTCGGGCCATGCTTTTACTGCGACCGAAGCCAGCGTACGACGATTCTTTCCCCAACTGACCGCAAGTATCGGTCCCGCAGCCGTCGCTGAGATCGTTGCTTGCTCTTATGTCGTTGGGATGGAGGCTCCCGGTTTGCACTCCATGTTATCCAAACTGGATTTGACAATTGCGCGACCGTCTCCATCCGAGGGGGTCCGCACCGCTCTGCATTATCTCGTCTTGGATCGCGACGAGCGATTTCGAAAGGCGCGCATCGCAGTGGATGGCTGCAGCGTTACCGGAACGCTGGACGCCTTTATCCGCGTTCCGCCCGTCGAACAACCTTCTATGCAGGCACTTGCTTCACATGTCAGCGCTTCGGAGTTCGCAGACATCGATGCTCTCATCATTGGCGGATCACGAGGACTTGGCGAATTGACTGCCAAATTGATTGCCGCTGGTGGCGGCAAGTCTACGATCACGTATGCTGTCGGCAAGATCGAGGCAGAGAGCGTCGCATCACAGATCCGGGCGCGGGGAAGTGGGGTCCAGGTGCTGCCATATGACGTAAGAATGCCGCCCCCGCCACAGCTAGCTGGATTGACGAAGCCCTTCAGTCACCTCTTTTACTTCGCGACCAATGCCATCTTTCGACCCAAGAAAAATCTTGTCTCGCCCCCGGTTCTCGCAGATTTTATTGCCTTTTACGTTATTGGCTTTCACGAAATCTGCCTGTACCTTACACAGGCCGAAAGGGCCAGTGCAGGCAAACTAATTGCTTACTATCCGTCCTCCGTAGCCGTTGAAGAGCGACCGGCGGGCATGACCGAATATGCAATGGCGAAGGCCGCAGGAGAGCAGATGTGCCGGGACATGAACCAATCTCTGCCGAACCTCCACATTTTGACCAGCCGATTGCCCAGGCTTCTGACGGATCAAACTGCCGGAATCATGCCAGAGCGAGCACTCGATCCGATCGGTGTACTGCTGCCTATCGTGCGGGAGATGCGGGGACTTTCACGCGGCTTCTGATTCACTATGGGTTGTGATCGGCCTTCTTAATAACAATAAGATCGACCAGGTCTCCGACTTCTTTGAGGTCTTGCAGTTCGCTCAGGGCGAACTTTACACCGAAGTGACGCTCCGACATTTCGATCAGGTCGATGTGGGCTAACGAGTCCCAACTGGGTGTATTCCACGAGCTTGAGCTACGCGTTACTGTAAGGCCCGGCTGGTCGAGCACTTCTTCAAAAATCGGTTGCAACTCGGTGAGGACGGCTTCTGGAGTAACGTTAGCCATGTTTGTAATCCCTTACGTTAATGTGTTTGCTTCGCTTTGAATAGTGGGCAAGATTCAGAGCCCATACCGTAGCACCACCGGCCAGGCTAGGATCCTCCGAAGCTGCGGGGACGAATCCCAACTTAGGATAAAAATCTGCTACGATCCCGTTCTTTTTAGTCGGCACGTAATACCCGTAGATGCGTTCGATGCCAGATTCGAGCGCGCGTGCGGCAATCGCATCCAACATTGCAAGCTCCATATCACGCTTCAGAACGCGGCAACTCATCAACCATAGATCGATGTGCAGCGCCTGTGGTTCCTTACGTCCCAGCACAATCGAAATCAGGCCATGATCGCCGAAACGGTCGCTAAGTTTTCCATAAAGACTCATGTATTGCGGATTCCGCAGCGCCGACTCCATCTCCGCCAGAGTATAGCGGCGCGCAGTCAAGTTGAACTGGTTTGTCTTATTCGTGAGCTGTACGATGCGATCCAAATAGACTGGCTGGAACGTGTCGATTTCGGCGACCATCTCGAGTGAGTCGAGGTATTCGCCATAGTTCGTGAAGCGGGCTTCGAATGCAGACCGCTGCTGGTTGTGGGCATAAGAGGCTGCGCGTTCGACGTCTTCCTTCGAAAGCGAAACTGCTTCGAAGTACCGGCCTTGCGCAATGATTCCCGCAAAACGCGAAACATCGTTGCCCACGTCTGGCACGGCAATCCCTGGCACTTGAGCTGCGACGAGCGCCCGTTCGGCCGGGTTATCGTCGACGAACACGAAGCTGTCGACACCCAAATTCATCTCCTTCGCAATGGCAAGGATATTCTCGTGCTTTGGTTCCCAGTTGGCTTTGAAACAAGAAAAATGTTCGAGCCTGAGAACAGAACTTGGGTGCTCGAATCCGGATTTCGCAATCCCCTCATCGTTTTTCGAGCAGACCGCAAGTAGGATTCCACGATCGCGCAGCGCAAGGCAGTATTCCTGAAATGCCGTGTATGCCTCGGAAACGGGGGTCTCACGTCCAATCTGGATTTTGTCCACACCGTCGTCGCCGATAATTCCGCCCCACAAAGTATTATCCAGATCGAGCACGAGCACCTTACGGCTCTTGCCGTAGATTGCCTTGATCATCGCGTTCAGCGAACGCGCCAACTCGAGGTTTGCCTCCGCGGTATACAGAATCTTGTAACTAAAATAGCGCTCCCAGTCGAACCATTGTTTCAGCCCCATGCGTGCCGAGAGTCCGTGAACGTCGTGTAAGAGAAGCCTCGGCCGCCTAGCAGCCTCTTCAGCAAAAGCGACGTTAAGCTCCCCAAGAAATCGGCTTAACCCTCCGCTCGCCACCGCGTCCAAATTGCCGAGAATCGTGTACGGCGGCATTTCAAAGTTGTTCTGGATTATCTGACAATTAAGATTCGCTTCGAGCGACGCCCAGATCTCGCGATATCGCTTGCATTCCGCTTGAACATGACTGGCAAGGTCAGATTCGGCGCAGTTGAGCGGCGGCACATGCACATTCATGCAAGAAGTGTGTACATAGACCAAATCAGGTTTGAAATTAAGAAGTATTTCGGCGTTATGTACCGCCTCTTCGTAGAAGCGGCCGTATTCCGACTGATGAAAAACAGGCCGGAAGCCATTCGCTAGGAGGAGCAAGTCCAGAAGATTAACGAACTCGTCAGTGGTCGTTCCCCCGAGCACAGCGATCCGCAAATCCCGCAGTCCTGACTCCATGGACAGCTGTCGACGCAGCCCGCGGCGCTTCATGAGGATGTCGGTGATCGAACAGAAATCCAAATCGAGCATAAGCGAAGAAATATCGCTGGAATATGAGTGATCGCCCTGGCCGCTCGGGATTGAACGTTAAGCAGTTAAGTCTTTGGATTCAATTCTTTTTCGCAGCTCGTACCCAGCAGTCACCTTCGGCATTGTATGCCAATCCCACGATGGGAAGATCTCGCTTCAGCTATCGACTGACTCCAGCGATTGACTACGGGAAAGCGCATCGCACGTCTTTGGAGGTCTCAAACCATCATAGCAATTCTGCGACCGGCCTCCTATTCATTCGTTATCGCGCAGTCACGATGAGAAGCAGGACCAGAAAGGCGGAGCTAATGACGAACGCGGGAAAAACAGCAGTTTCTAACCTTAAGACTGACGCCTCCTTTCGCTACGGATCGATAGCCTGCTATCAAAGAAATCCTCGCTCCTTCAGCCATATGACAGTTTCGCAGCACTTGGTAGAATCACAAGGTTAGCTTATGCTTTCCGCATCTCTAGGACTTCTGACTTGATCATGCAAAAATTCGTGTTGTCTGCGCTATTCGTTGTTTTCTTTATTGGGGCGTGCTTCTCGCAATCGCTCAATGATCCTTTATCTCAAGGTGCGACGTCTCAAGGCATCACAGCGGATTGTTCCGATCCCTCAAATGCGGGAAGCGCCCAGTGCGTCGCTGTGCAAGCTCAAAGATCAGGCGGCATCCCGGGCGAAGGCAATTCTTCCTCTCCCATGCGCACACCGGTGTTAACAACGCCCGGCAGTCTCAACGACCAGTACGTCCCGAGTAAGCCCCCGTTGAATCCTTCGGAGATGCAACACCTGCAGACCCCCTCCCGACCAGAAACCGAGTTCGAGCAAATGGTCGCCGACTCGGTTGGCCGGGCGCTGCCTTTGTTCGGTCAGTCTTTATTTGTCCAGCCCCCGAGCACATTTTCACCAGTGGACTGGATGCAGGTTCCGAGTGATTACATCATCGGCCCCGGCGACGAACTCCAGATTAAAATTTGGGGTCAGGTGCAGGCTAGCTTGCGGGCAATCGTGGACCGTTCTGGCCAAATTTATATCCCACAGGTGGGACAAGTATCCGTAGCCGGTGTGCACTACGGAAATCTGGAGCAATACTTAAAGGACGCAGTTTCGAAAACATTTAAGAACTTCAGTCTCACGGCAAATATTGGCCGGCTTCATTCTATTCAGGTAGTGGTAGTGGGCAACGCCCGCTACCCAGGGACCTACACTATTAGTTCGCTGAGCACGCTGGTCAATGCAATTTTCGTTTCCGGCGGCCCGGCGCCGCAGGGATCGTTGCGGCATATTCAGGTTCGGCGCGAAGGCGCTACTGTTACAGATTTCGATTTCTACGACCTGCTGATCAAGGGCGACAAGTCAAAGGATGTCCGCCTTCAACCGGGCGATGTTCTCTACATTCCTCACGTTGGTCCTTTGGCGGCCATTTCGGGTTCCGTGAATACGCCAGCGATCTACGAAATGAAGGACAATTCCACCCTGAACGACTTGATTGAAGTTGCCGGCGATCTGAGCACCGTAGCCGATACCAGCAAAGTTACGATCGACCGTTTTGTGGAGCACCAAGCGCGCAAAACTTTGGAGTTTCCCTACGATGAGGAATCCCGCGCCTTGCCTCTCAAAGATGGCGACATCGTTCGCGTCTTTTCCATCGTTCCCCGTTTCGAAGACACAGTCACTTTGCGAGGCAATGTCTCCAACCCCGGTCGTTACGCCTGGAAGCCGGGAATGCGCGTCCGTGACCTGATTCCGGATGCGCAGTCCTTGCTTACCCGCCGCTACTGGCGAAATCGCGCCGCCATCGTCAACGGGCGCGCAACCGAATACCCGGTTGGAACGGGGGCCCGCTCCGTTCCCAATCAACAGCAGACAGAAAGCACGGCTCCCAATGGAGCCACGGCCGGCACTCGGGATTCGACTACGAACCCTGGAGGCTTGTTGCCTGATGCAGCCGGGTCTTCGAATCTGGCGGATGCCCTCTATGCGCAAAATCAGCAATCCAGTGCGAATGGGTCTCCGGCAACCGGCGACGGCTCATTGGCCAGCCGTCAGGGGACTCAAACCCCAGGCGGCAGTCCCAACCCAAACATGGTCCGGGATCTGGCCGACGAAGTGCGCCGTTATGCTCCGGAAATCAATTGGGACTACGCCATTATTCAACGCGTTAATCCCCAGGATCTTAGCTCCAAACTGATCTGGCTGAATCCCAGAAAGGCAATCATTGAGCGGGACGAGGAAAGCAATCTCGAATTGGTGCCCGGCGATATCGTAACCATCTTCTCTCAGAGAGACATCAGTGTGCCGCAGGCGGACCGCTCGCAGTATGTGATTGTCGAAGGCGAGGTGATGCGTCCCGGTATCTACAAGCTTGAGACTGACGAAACGATGCGCTCAGTCTTGCGGAGAGCGGGCGGGTTAACTCCCAACGCTTACGTTTACGGTTCGATGCTGACCCGCGAATCAGCGAGGATCGACCAGCAACGAAGCCTCGATGAACTGGCCAACACGATGGAAGTTCAAATTCGCCAGTCGGCGGTGATGGTAGCAGCTTCGAGCAATCCGGGGGACCTGGCGCAAATGCAAGCGGCGCAGGAAGCGATCATCGCGCGACTGCGTACTACTCGCGCCAGCGGACGCGTCGCGCTTCCAGTAAAGCCTAAGGATAAGAACCTCGACGACTTTCCGAATATGGTGATGGAAGACAGTGACCGGTTGGCCATCCCTCATACGCCTTCCACCATCTCCGTGGTGGGAGATGTGTACAATCCCGGCTCCTTCATTTTTCAGGCGCGGAATACCGCCGGATCCTATCTTGAAATAGCGGGCAAAGGAAAACCGCAGTCCGACATGCACCATGCCTTTGTATTACGCGCAAATGGCGTTGTCGTCGCCGCCAACAACGTCAACGGCCTTTTTACGGGGACAAAATTCGAGCGCGTCCGCTTGTACCCAGGAGATCAGATTGTCGTACCCTACAAGCTCCCTACCGGAGCGTTTATCCGCGGGTTACGCGATTGGACGCAGATTTCGTCGCAGCTGGCCCTGACCGCTGCGGCACTCGCGGTTGTCCACTAGAACGTAGGTCTTCTGAGCGACGAGTATCGATCAGTACATAAGAATTCGGATGTGCGGGGTATTGGATGAAGAGAGCACTGATTACAGGCATTACCGGCCAAGATGGCTCGTATCTTGCGGAGTTACTCCTGACTAAGGGGTACGAGGTTCACGGCATTAAGCGACGAAGCTCGTCGCTGAACACAGAAAGGGTCGACCATCTCTATCAGGATCCCCACGAGCAAGATCGGAAATTCTTCCTTCACTATGGGGACATGACCGATACCAGCAGTATTATCCGGATCGTCCAGGGCATTCAGCCTGCGGAAATCTACAACCTGGCTGCGCAAAGTCATGTTGCGGTCTCGTTCGAGGAACCAGAATATACCGCCAATGCAGATGGGCTTGGTGTTTTGCGCGTCTTGGAAGCTATTCGTATCCTCGGTCTGGAGAAGAAAACGCGTTTCTATCAAGCGTCCACTTCGGAACTATTTGGCAAAGTCCGCGAAGTTCCTCAGAATGAGTTGACGCCTTTTTATCCGCGCTCGCCCTACGGCGCGGCGAAACTCTATGCACATTGGGTCACGATCAATTATCGGGAGGCTTACGGGATTTATGCCTGTAACGGTATTTTGTTCAACCATGAATCACCCAGGCGCGGAGAAACATTTGTAACCAGGAAGATAACGCGTGGGCTTGCCAGGATCAGTCTCGGGTTGCAGGACGTCCTCTATGTCGGAAATCTGGATGCGAAACGTGACTGGGGCCATGCTCGCGATTACGTGGAGATGCAGTGGTTAATCCTCCAACAACCTTTGCCCGACGACTATGTGATTGCGACTGGCAAACAACACAGTGTCCGCGAATTCATCGAATGTGCCGCCGCGGAATTGGGCATCACGGTAGACTGGAAAGGGGCCGGCATCGAAGAGAAGGGGCATGACAAGAGCGGCCGATGCATAGTCGCGGTCGACCAGCGCTATTTTCGCCCGACTGAAGTGGACTCGCTCCTAGGGGATCCATCCAAGGCGCGGGAAAAGCTCGGATGGAAGTCGAAAGTGTCGTTTCAAGAACTCGTTGCGGAGATGATAGAACAGGATCTGAAGCTAGCGAAGCGTGATGCAGTTATCCATGCCAAAGGCTTCCGAGCAATGCATCACTATGAATAGCTTTATGGCGACCACGGCCCGGATTTTTGTGGCTGGACATCGGGGGTTGGCCGGGTCTGCAATCGTTCGCAATTTAGAGGCGCGAGGATACAGCAATCTCCTTCTACGTTCTCGGACCCAATTGGACCTTCTGGACCCGTCGGCGACGCGCGCTTTCTTCGATGCTGAGCGGCCCGAATATGTATTCTTAGCGGCTGCAAAAGTTGGCGGAGTGCTTGCTAATCGCGACTTCCCGGCAGAGTTCATTTCTGAAAATCTGAACATTCAAAACAATGTACTTGAATCGGCACGCCGCACCGG
Source organism: Acidobacteriota bacterium (assembly GCA_013289765.1). Taxonomy (GTDB): domain Bacteria; phylum Acidobacteriota; class Terriglobia; order Terriglobales; family Acidobacteriaceae; genus Sulfotelmatobacter. The sequence goes on along the minus strand of JABCZI010000004.1, from coordinate 391,643 downwards.
GGTCAAACGCCTGCTATTTCTAGGATCGAGTTGCATTTATCCGAGACTAGCTCCACAACCCTTAAAAGAAGAATACTTGCTTTCAGGTCCACTGGAGTTTACGAATCGCGCTTACGCTATTGCTAAGATCGCCGGTATCGAGATGTGTTGGGCATTCAACCGCCAGTACGGAACACAATTTCTCGCTGCCATGCCGACGAATCTTTACGGTCCGGGCGATAACTACGACTTGCAATCGTCGCATGTTCTCCCCGCGCTTATTCGTAAGACTCATGAGGCGATTCAGCGGGGAGACAGCGAAGTAGGTATATGGGGTACCGGAACACCGCAACGCGAGTTTCTCTTCAGCGATGACATGGCAGACGCTTGCGTTCATTTGATGAATCTATCGGAAGCAGAATTCGACAGTATGATCTCGATTCCCGAAATGGCTCCACTGATTAATGTCGGCAGTGGCCAAGATTTGACTATTCGGGAACTTGCGACAATGGTTACCTCGGTTCTGGGTTTTCACGGGGACATCGTATTCGATTCGAGCAAGCCCGATGGCACCCCACGGAAACTGCTTGATTCCTCGAGACTTTTTGCTCTTGGCTGGAAACCCCGCGTTTCCTTGAAGCAAGGAATACAGTTGGCTTGGGATGACTATCGCGCCCAACTGCAGCAGGCGCGGGAATAACTTGAGGATTTGAGAATTGTCGGCAATTGCAGAATCCATCTTGGCGTTGCTGGCAGGCTTTGCGAGACTACAATCGCAGACCTATGGCAAAATGGCGTTGCAGCGGAGTTGTAACTGCCTCATCCAAAAGACCGCGCAAATTGCAATGAACAAGAAAGCCGGAGGACTCGCATAGTTGCTTGCCTATCAAGCGCCGGGTTTTCGTCGAATTGTCGAAAATATCAGTTGGCTAATGTTCGATCGCATTTTGCGCATGGGAGTAGGATTGTTTGTCGGCGTATGGGTCGCAAGATATCTTGGCCCTGCACGTTTCGGCAGCCTGAGCTTCGCGCTGGCGTACGTTGCGCTTTTTGGGTCGCTCACAACCTTAGGCCTGGACGGAATCATAGTACGGGAAATCGTGAGAGACTCCAGAAATACTCTCGACATTCTCGGAAGCACTCTTGCTCTTAGGCTCACAGGATCTTTTCTGGCGCTCCTGTTCTCCCTACTGATTGTCCGATTGATAGAGCCCCATGATCCTATGGCGCTGAAACTGGTCGCCATTGTGGCAACAGGTCTGATTTTTCAGGCGTTCGATACCATCGATTCTTACTTCCAGTCTCAAGTCAAATCCAAGCTGACGGTTTTGGCCAAGAATGGCGCCTTTCTGGTCATAGCAGCATTGCGGATCCTACTGATTCAGCGAAAGGCGCCGGTATGGTCCTTTGCGGTCGCGGGAGTGGCTGAATTGGCGCTCGGCGCCATAGGTCTAGCCATTGCATACAACCTGGTTGGCGGTAGCCTCCTCAAATGGCACACTAGTTGGAAATTGTCGATAGCGTTACTGAAGCAGGGCTGGCCCCTAATCTTGTCCGGAATGGCCATCATGATCTATTTGCGGATCGACACGGTCATGCTGCAGGTGATGAGGGGGGACGCGGCCGCGGGACTTTACGCGGCGGCCACTAAAGTATCTGAAGTGTGGTACTTCATCCCTACCGCAATCGTCTCCTCAGTATCACCCGCGATTATGCGTGCAAAGACCAATCCTCTCCTCTACTACAATCGCCTCCGCACCTTGTTTTCGGCGATGATTCTGGCCTCCGTAACCATTGGCTCGGGCGTTGCGTTGGCTTCAGGTTGGATTGTGAAGCACCTGTATTCCGGTGCCTACAGCCAGGCTGCTCCGGTCCTCGCTGTCCATATATGGGCGTCAGTGTTTGTGTTTATGGGAGTCGCCCAAAGCCCATGGGATATCTCGGAGAATCTTCTGAGGCTCTCGTTTTATCGCACGGCTGCCGGAGCTGTCGCCAACATTGCCCTTAACCTTGTTCTGATTCCTCGCTATTCCGCGCTCGGAGCGGCAATCGCAACGGTTGTCTCATACGCAATCTCGGCATTTTTGGCCAACGCCTTCGATGCGCGTACGCGCCCTATCTTTCGTCTCCAACTGAAATCATTCATACCCAGCGCTGCGGTTAGGATGCCATGAAATCACTGACGAAGGATGTTGCACCTAAGCCACTCAAAGCACTGAAATTTAATTGGGGCTTAGTTGTTGCGAAGTGAGGAACAAACGGATGATCTCAGGAATTAAGATGTCCATAAAGAAGGTCCCATTATTAATGGCTGTCGTTACAGCAATAAGGCATCATTTGTCCAAGCGAAAAGTTCGAAAGATATTGAGGGAGAGAAGCCAAATATTTGTCGAGGTGGGAGCGGGTGATAAGAAAGGGCAGGGGGACTGGATAACGATCGACCTGACGAGAACCTGCGACATTTATTGGGACCTGAGGAAGGGACTTCCATTCCCGAACGAGAGCCTCGAGAAGATATACTCTTCTCATTTTTTTGAGCATCTCTCATTTACGGAAGCTCAACAGTTTTTAGATGAATGCAAGCGGGCGCTTGTTCAAGGGGGAATGTTCTCGATCTGTGTTCCAAATGCGAAGATATATTTGGAAGCCTATGTGAAAGGCATCGCATTGGATCCGGATAAGTTCTTTGGATGGAAAGCAGCGTACAACCGAACGACCCGAATCGATTATGTGAATTACACCGCGTACATGGCCGGTGAACATAAATATATGTTTGACGAAGAAAACCTCCTTTACATATTGGAGTTGAAGGGATTCAAGAATTGTCGCTTGAGACAGTTTGACCCGAATCTCGACCTGCGAGAAAGGGACTTCGAATCTATTTACGCGGAAGGCGAGAAATGATTAAGCGCCGCCGCGGAGAAAATTTGTCATGGGATGGTGTTCACGAGGCGGCAGCCTGCACAGGAAAGAAAGACATCAAGTTCGATGTTCTTGCTGGCCTCCGATGAGCGGGGTATGGGAAAGATAAACACAATGACTTCCTTCACAACCCCTGTCATTTTCATCGTCTTCAGTCGCCCCGATTCTAGCCGCATGGTGTTTCACGCTATCGCGCGTCAACGGCCCTCGCGCCTACTCATCATCGCCGACGGACCTCGCTTAACCAGACCAGGCGAGCCTGAGGCCTGCCAGCAGGTGCGAGATATTGTCGCTCAGGTCGACTGGCGTTGCGAAGTCAGCACCAACTTTTCTCCCACTAACATGGGGTGCAGAAAACGCATTATCTCCGGCCTCAACTGGGCTTTTTCTCTTGTAAACGAGGCCATCATCCTCGAAGACGACTGCTTGCCCGATCCGTCCTTTTTCCCCTTCTGTCACGAACTGCTCGGCCGCTACCGCGACGATAACCGCGTTTCCATGATTGCCGGAACAAATCTCGCGTGGCGCGCCACTCCTCCTTCGCCTAGCTATTTTTTCTCTCGTGTTCCACATATCTGGGGGTGGGCTACCTGGCGTCGGGCATGGTCGCTCTATGACGAACACCTGTCCCAATGGCCAGCCATCCGTGCTTCTGGACTACTGGAGCAGGCCTTCAGCGAGCGACGACTGGTTCGTTGCTGGACGAAAATATTTGATCAGATGCATGCCGGCACCGGCCCCAATACCTGGGACTATCAGTGGTCCTATACAAATATCGTGCATAATTCCCTCATTGCCGTGCCTCGGACCAATCTCATTACCAATATTGGCTTCGGTCCCGGCGCAACACACACCCTCGACGCCGACCCTGACTTCGTCCTCCCATCTGCGCCCATCGAGTTCCCACTTGTTCATCCGCCAGCCATGATCCCGATGCGCTCTTTGGATCACCTCAATCAAAGGCTCTCCTTCCCCACCTTCCCGAAGCGTCTTCGACTCAAAGTGCACAATCTGCGGCGCCGCGCTCTTGGCTTAGTGTCTTTTGCATCTGGCAGAGTTTGAGCAGACGTCTACAGTACTGCCTGGATCGCGATATTGCACGCCTGCGCCGTAAGAGCCCAAAGAAAATGTCGGGAGGAAGCCATCAAATAAATGATGGTCCCTGTTGACGCAAAGCTTGACTATCTATTATTGCGGGGACATGTTAGGCCGTCATGCGCGCAAAGTCGGACTCGGTCAAACTCTCGTGGTTGCCTCCGTAGTACCACCAGTTTGGAGCCACGGGCGCCGGTTCGGGGACCAGTTCGATGCGTCGAAGCAAAAGCCTTCGAAACGCCACCACAGATATGGCATTGCATGCCAACCAGCATTTCCTTTTGGGTCTCGAAAACACGTACTATGTGTCCTCACCTCGAGAGGGTATTCGGGTTTGAGAACATGCGAAGGCATAATTTCGTTTCCCATCAGCGACTCATTCCGTAAACTGGAACGAAGCCGAACTCGTCGAATGGCCAGCAACAGCAAACTCGCATCGCGTTGGATTGCCGAAATTTAGTTGTTCAGCAAGGTATTGGCAATTTGTCGAATTCCTGGTTGCCCATTTATTCTCTCGGAATTCTCTTGGTGGTATAACGTCTTCAGTTGGGCCAGGGAAATTTCAGGAGCATTCGGATGCGTAATTCCTCGGTGTCGCGATCAGCAACTCTGTTGCTTGAGATGCTGATTTCTACGGCAGATCGTGGCTTCTTTAATCGCGTACGATGGAAGTCCCTCCTCATGGCGCGGCGAGTAGTGCTTCGGTTTGGCGATCCGGTAGTGGAGTACAAATTGTATGGTTCGGTCTTGCGCATGCCCCTGTCTCATGGGCTGCCGATAATCCTCCGAAGCTACCCCCTCTACTCGGATAACCTGGGCCGAATTGCGGCCCATCTTTCTGCCAAGTACAGTGACCTAGCGGTCATCGACATCGGAGCAAATGTCGGTGATTCGGTTGTTATTCTCCATCAACACGTCCGTATGCCCGTTCTGTGCGTGGAGGGAGAGCCAAGATTTTGCGAATTCCTGGCAGAGAATGTGTCGAAAATGCTGCCCGCCCCTGTGATCGAACAATCATTCGTCAGCATGAGCAGCCAAGGTCTTACGCCTGTCGTTCACGATGGCACAGCCAGGCTGTCGCGCGCTCAATCCGGGAATGGTCATGAGCTGCCTACTAAGTCATTTGAAGAAATTCTAAGAGAATATCCCTCATTTCAGAGTGCACATCTCGTCAAGGTCGACACCGACGGCATGGACGTAGCCATCCTTAGTAGCGCGGACGACTGGATTGCGCAACAGAAACCGGTGCTATTCTTTGAATATGATCCCGATCTCCAGCTACCCCATGGGGTGGACGGACTAGATCTGCTCGACAGGCTGAAGGGACACGGTTATCACCGCGTGCTCGTGTATGAGAACACGGGGGACTACATGTTCTCTGCGGAACTGACAAACCAGACGCTCCTTTCGGAACTGCACGAATTTTTCTCGGGTCGCCACAGTGCAAGGTACTGCGACCTTTGCGTTTTCCACAGTCAGGACGAAGACATCGCGGAGAGCATACGGCGCAGCGAATTGGATGTCTTTCGCGCCGCGCGGCACTATGTCCCTTCGCGCGAATCTGGTCGTTAAGCCGATCGATGCAGACCCGCACGAAGAAAAAACTGGCATTCATTGACCACTCTTTCCATAGGGTGACCCGAAGCTCGGAGTCTTTTCAAGAGAAAAATTGCGTTGCGAATACGAGATCGCTGTCTTTTCCGACGACGCTTGGCGAGGCGGCTCGTGGAAGCAAAAGCTTCCGAAACGCCACCACAGATACGGCATCACCTACCGACCGGAATTTCCCTTTTGACCTCGAAAACCCGCACCATGGGTAGCCCACCTCGAGCTTGGATATTCGCGATCGAGACTCACGCGAAGGTATAATTTCATTCTCACAACAGCGACTCATTCCGTAAACTCGAAAGAAGCCGAAATCGTCCAATGACCAGCAATGGCAAACTTCGCATCGCGTTAGATTGCAGGAATTTAGTTGTTCAGCAAGGTATTGGCACGTCCACGCTAGCGCTTGCCAATGCGCTTTCCTCATCCGATAGCGCCGATCAGGAATATACCTTCGTAGTCCCGGAGGAGCTTCAAGAATGGCTTAGACCTTACATTTCCGGGCCATGTCGGCTGGTGTGCTTTCCTCCTTCCGGACTTTCCAGATTGAAGAAGTCTCTTCGCGCCATAGCTCCGTTGCACTCTGCCTGGATTTGGATGCGGAGCGGAATGTTGCCTATTCCCGTTTCGTCCGGTTACATCGAGTCCCAGGGGTTTGATCTAGTCCATTTCCCCACCCCAACCGCCTGCCTTACTCACTTGCCATCGATTTACCAGCCCTGGGATCTGCAACATCTGCATTACCCACAATTCTTTTCGAAGACGGAGTTTGCGCTTCGTGAAAGATTGTATCGAGCATTTTGTGCTGAGGCGACGTTTGTTTGCGTTCAGACCGAATGGTCAAGGCAGGATATCATTGAGAAATACGGTATGTCACCCGACAAGGTGGTTGTGATCCCGTGGGGATCAGCCTTCGATGCTTACGCGTCCCCTTCTCGACAGACAATACAAGACACGGTTGGAAAATATCGTCTTCCGCGGCAATTCTTCTTCTATCCCGCGGTCACCTGGCCACACAAGAACCACGAGAACATCATTCGCGCTCTCCAGTTTCTCAAGAAGGAGCAGGGTAGAACTCCGGACGTGTACTTCACGGGTGCGTCGACAAAGTTTCGGGCGAAGCTTGACGAAATCGGTCGAGAACTGGGAGTCTCTGAACAGTTGCATTATCTCGGATTTGTGACGCCGGAAGAGCTACAGTCCGTGTTTGCAAGTGCGACGGCAATGATTTTTCCGAGCAAGTTTGAAGGTTTCGGGCTGCCGATTCTGGAGGCATTCCATGCACGCCTGCCTGTCTTATCTTCCAACGCCACCGTTCTGCCAGAGGTGGCTCAGGCGGGCGCAGCATACTTCGATCCAGATTCTCCGACGGAGCTTGCAGCATTGATGGTCAGGGCTCTGGACGACCCTGATTTTCGCGAGTTTCTCATCCAGAAAGGGTCCGAAGTGTTGGCGAGATTTTCGATGAGGGATACGGCTGCAAAATTTCAAGCGCTCTACGCCCGGACGGTTGGGCGGCCATCCCCCGAACCTGCGCGCCCAAGTCAAAGCACCCAGGCTTCTGTACAGGCCCACCGACATTGCTCGCAATAAAATCGACCCGTCAATGGCTGCGGCGGAACTAGGATGGAAGGCGCAATACCACATGGCGGATGTCATATCCTTGATGCTGGATGCTCAGATCGCGAGCCTCAGGGGCGGAGGGGATAATGAGTTCCATTTAGTTCCGGAGCTAAGATCACGGTAGGGAGCCGCTTTCAATGTCAGTGAAACGTTTTGCTCGCAAATGCCTCTGGCGGGTTGGATTAGACGTAAGGAGGTTTGATCCGCGATCGTCGGAAGCCGCGCAATTAGTGAGGCAACTTTTCGTTCACCGAATCGGCGTGGTATTTGATGTAGGAGCCAACACCGGACAGTTTGCGCAACAGTTGCGGGATGCGGGGTTTGTTGGTCGAATTGTCTCCTTTGAGCCTTCCACCGCCGCTCATGCGACTTTGAGTCAACGCTCCCAAAACGACGCCGACTGGAGCGTTGCCCCCCGAATGGCTCTGGGCGACCATGACGGCACCGTTACTCTCAATCTTGCTGGCAACAGTGCTTCGAGTTCGATTCTACCCATGTTGCCGTTGCATGCACGCGCTGCTCCCGAATCACGGTATGTCGGCTCCGAAACCGTGGATTTACACACCCTAGACAGCGTAAGCCCACAGCTCGTAACCGATAGCGAACGCATCTTCTTAAAGCTCGACGTGCAGGGATTCGAGAGCAAAGTGTTACAAGGGGCCGAGCAGTTTCTGCGCCGAGTGTCAGGAATGCAGATCGAGCTTTCTCTGGTTCCACTTTACGATGGGGAATGTCTCTTCCATCCCATGCTCCGCTGTTTGGAGGAACGCGGATACGACCTGTGGTCAGTGGTCCCTGGCTTCGTCGACCCCGGGACAGGCCGTCTTCTCCAGCTGGATGCGGTTTTGTTTCGGAGGGAACCGGCACTGTCTGCTCTTTAGTCGATGACACTTGTTGACCATGATCGATCGACAGGACGGTAAGATATTAGGGATTGAAAAGTTGGAGAGGAGTAAAAATGTCCGTCAAAGAGCTGAAATTCAGTGGAGGGCGACGTCTTCATCAAACCGCTGCGTCCGAGGAGCCTGCGGGGCCGCTCGTCACCGTGGTCACTGCCGTCTTTAACGGCGTAGGCACGATTAAAGGATGCATCGAGAGCGTCTTAAGGCAAGATTATTCACATATCGAACACGTCATCATTGACGGCGGCTCCACGGATGGGACAGTCGAGGTGCTCCGCGAATACGAGGACCGGATTGGGTTGTGGAGGAGCGAGCCCGACCGGGGAATATACGACGCGTGGAATAAGGCTCTGCGCGAGGCGCGGGGCGAGTGGCTGTGTTTTCTTGGAGCGGATGATGAGTTCCTCCCTGGTGCTGTTACCGCATACATGGCCCTTGCAGCCAAGAACCCGCAAGCGGAATATCTAAGTTCTAAACTGAAAGTGGTGCACCCCTCGGGCTATGTGAGAATTATGGGGAGCCCTTGGAAATGGAGCAAGTTTTCCAAGTCGATGTGCACGCACCACGTGGGGTCCATGCACCGCCGTAGTCTATTTGAACGGCTAGGCACCTATGATACGTCCTACCGAATTGTAGCGGACTATGAACTTCTCCTGCGTGCGAAAGGCCAGCTGAATGCCGCGTATATGCCTACTATCACAGCGGTGATGAGGGCCGGGGGAGCGAGTTCTGGACGCCAGTGTCTGCAAGAGACGGCACGTGCGAAGGTAGAGACGGGTGGGCGGAGCAAGGTGTTGGCGGCAGTGGAATTACGTATAGCGAACGCTAAATACCTGCTGCGGCCTTTGCGCTCCGCAGTGGGAGGGATACTGGCACGACGATCCAAAAGCCGGCCGACCCACACCCTTAAGTTCTGATGGGGGGACACACTGAATGAGTCGCATGCGTCATTGCTTGTTTATAAACGGGAAACGTTCTTGTGACGGTTTGGGCCCAGATCGATTAGAGTACATTTTGATATGCCTCTAACAGCTGTTGGGTGACTATTTGAGGATTGAATTTCTTGGCTACAAATTCATGGCCGTTTTCTCCCATCTTATTTAACAAGGTCTGAGGCAGCGAAAGCAGTTTTATCAGTGCGTCTGCAATCTGTTGTGGGTCTTTGGGATTGACGAGCGTACCTCGTAGGCCTTCCTCACAAAGGGCTGGCGATCCACCAACATTTGTTGCGAGAACCGGTAATCTTGCCGCCATGGCTTCGATGGTGGTTAGTCCAAATGGTTCGTAATGGGCGGCACTCACAAATATGGCGTTTGGGGCGAGATACTTCGGAAGGTCGTTATGGTCGATGCGTCCCAGAAGGAAGACATTTTTCGCGAGTCCCAGAGTATGCACACGGCTTCGTAACCTAGTCATCAAAGTGCCCGACCCTATGATGGCAAACCGAATTTCTGGTCTTTGTTTTTGAACAATGCGAGCCGCTTCAATAAGATCAAGAATGCCCTTGCGGTAGACCAAACGACTTACCGATACAACGTCATAAGCTGATTTATTGCTAGTTGAGTTAAAGAGCCCTATATCAACAATATTAGAAACAATCGAAATTCGCCTTTCGTCTATACCATACTCTCGAACGATTTCGCGCTTCATCGCATTCGAGGTGGTTGTGAAAAACAGTGATTGTCTGAACGTTTTCCGTTCCGACCGAACAAATGCAGATTTAAACATTTTTACGTATAAGGAATAAAGATCAGAGATCTGATCAAAACTTTTCGCTTCTGCGAGCCACGTGCTGTGAATTGTCGTTATGGTTGGGATTTTCAGCTTTATTCTTGGGACGAGGGGGCTGTGAAGATGGATAAGGTCGAATTGCGCGCCATGCTTAATGAGGCGACGAATGGTTCTATTTACAAAATAACCATGTAGTGCGAGGTGGAGGGGCGGCGGAAGAGAGGCATAACAGATTCGATGTACAGAAACGCCATTTTTATATTTTTCTTCCTTAATTCCTCTTCCTCGCGTGAGGACTGTTACAGAGTGACCCTGCGCAACCAATGCCTCCGCCTGATTAGCGACAGCGATCCCTATACCGGCTCCGTGGGGAGGAAATTCCGAGCAAACCATTAATATGTTTAGCTTTTCCACCTAGTATGGTTTAGCGCCCATCCCGCGTTCTGGCACCGAAAGGGAAATCGTGCCTTTCCTGTCGCCGGTGACTTCGTAAGGCGAGAACGAACTCCTGAACACAATTCTGGCGCAGCCGAGCGGTCTCGGTGAGGAAAGGGACGGCGATTGCTGGGAACTTCAATTGAGGTACGGCACCTACTGAGGCCAGCGCATCCTGCAGTGCGGCCCGCATGACTTTCACTACGCGGCCGATTTAGGTCAGCAAGCATGCCTCCTGAAACCGGACTGTCGCGCAAAGAAAATTGCGAATGGTGCGTTCCAATAAACCCAACCCCGCCAAACATGGCAACAGGCATCATGTCGATGTAGCGGCGTCCACGGGGGCCCGGGCGCGATTAATCCAACGGCAAACCTGGAAAGTCGCTAGCCCGCTTCCCAGCGACGATCTCTTCCTCCGCAAAATTTCCTGTAAGGCGGTAAGATATAATTTAACGGTGTCCTACTCCGACGCTATGGTAGCACCCGCCTGGGTAGGCTGCAACCGAACTCTAGCAGTGGTTGTGCCAACACTCAATGCCGCAAAGCTGTGGCGTGTATTCCAGGAAGGGCTTCGCCAACAGGGATTAAAACCGCAACAGATACTTATCGTTGATTCGAGCTCGACCGACGGAACACTGGAGTTGGCACGATCCGCGGGTTACCGTGTTCTTTCCATCGCACGTTCAGAGTTCAATCACGGCGGCACCCGGCAAGTTGCGGCCGAACTGCTTCAGCCGGTCGATATTCTCGTTTACCTCACTCAGGATGCAATTCTTGCGAACAATGACGCTATTGTTCGCCTTGTGGGGTCATTTGAGGATCCTTCGATTGGTGCTGCATTTGGCCGGCAGCTCCCTCGGGTGGGAGCGGGGCCGATCGAGTCACATGCCCGCAACTTTAATTACCCCCCAGAGTCGAGGGTAGGGACGCTTGCGGAGCGTGACGCTCTTGGTTTCAAAGCGATCTTTTTTTCGAATTCCTTCGGAGCCTATCGAAGGACCGCTTTGGAGCAAGCCGGCGGGTTTCCAAGGGAATCGAACTTTGGAGAGGATACGGTGGTTGCGGCACGTCTGCTGCAAAACGGCTGGAGTATTGCCTACGTTGCCGAGGCGCAGGTCTACCATTCGCATGCTCACAGTTTCGGCGAAGAGTTCCAGCGTTACTACAGGATTGGCCGATTGCATGGAACCGAGCCGTGGCTCCTACGCGACTTCGGTAAAGCGTCCGGAGAAGGACGCAGGTTTGCAATTTCTGAAATCCAGTACCTGTTCAGGCACGCGCCATGGCTGATTCCGGAAGCAGTGCTTCGCACGGGATTGAAATATCTGGGATATAAACGCGGAAGGGTAAGCGTAGAGCAGCCCCCTTCTTGACGGGCGGGCGAGTACCAGCGTGCCGAGGCTTCATCTTTTTTGATGGGCACGACGTAGAGTAGTGGACTGGTCATGCTGTCGCTTGCTGAGTTCCATGGCTGCTCGAGATGACAGGCGGTTGGTTGACGGTACCGGAGATCGCCTCAGTTGCTCAACTTGGCTTCGGATCCCAGCGGCTCATTTGGGGTACACGCATTCACGACGTTCCTCCAAAAGATCAAGATTAAAATACATTCGGCCGTATTGATCAGCATCTTCAAAGGCACGATATAGCCGTCTCTCATAATATGCAGCAGGAAATCTGCGGTAAAAAAAATGTACAGAACGAGCCACCAAGGGCTCAGTTGAGACTTCTTGTATAAGTATGAACCCGTCAGCCCCAACAAGAAGTAGAACAACGGGAAAAGAAAGCCGAAATAAATAAGGCCCTGCGCGTAGCCGTTAAACGCACCGTATGGGGAAAGATAGTAGAAGCGACCAATATAAAGCAGAGAATCCTTGTCTGGCAGCATGGGTCTAGGCACTGTGAACAATATAATGTCAAGAAGAAACCGCAAGGGGTGTCCGAAGGTTTCCCAGGCTGGACTGGGACCAAGGAGCCCTATCAGGGACGCTTGGGAAAGGACACTCTCATAGATTACCGGGCTGACCAACGCAGCCGGAGAAAATGCTCCCGTAGTGCTAACGTGGGAACGAGATAGAAAAACTATATAGGCCAGCAGGAGCACCATAGCAAAGGCGAGCGGTCCATACAGGATCGCGCGCTTTAAGGTGACTTTTCCGCGAACATATCCATACAGCGCAAGCACCATGATTGAGCTTATAAAGAAGATTCGCGTCCCATGTAGCAAATTGATCCCGTTCAAGGCGCTGATCATAACGAAGTTGCGCAGGCTGTGCCTCCCCTTGGTGAATAGTGCGGCTATGCCTGCAAGAATCATAGCCTCGGAACAGACCATCGAGTAAGACCACCGACCCCCGACCATCGAGCCAGTATCAAATGCGTAGTCGTGATAGACACCCAGGGGAACAAGCGATATCTTGGAGACCACAAAGACAAGACAGAGGATCAAAATTGCGATCTTTTCCGCAGCCCCTATTCGCAGCCAGCAAATTGGCGGAGTCGGCCGCGAATGGGCCCGCATAGTCCAGGAAAAAAAGTCAGGTGAGTATGCTCCAACGACAAACGCCACCATCCCCGAAAGATATGCCAAACAGATTTCGAGTATCGTGGCCCCACTTATTCCCAGAACGTCCCCTATCCCACCTTGGTCATAGCCCAGAAAGAAGGCAAGAAGCAATGGAACCAGATAAAGAGCATTGTATGTAAGGAAAAACAAAACATGCGGACGCAAGGGAAGCGTTGCGGGCGAAGCTCCTGGGACTTCGAAGCTTTTCCGATCACGAGAGCTCATAAATAAACACCGTGCCTGGGCATGCCGCACACAGCCGGAATCGGGAGGCGGCTACGCTGTGCCTTGCTTTTCTTTCCAGCGCTCCTTTATTGTTTCCAGGCGCTGCTGGTTTTCCGGCAGTTCGAAGGTACGTGCCATGCCGTGCCGCAGCACGATCCAGAACGCGGCAAGAAAGAAAGAAAGAACGGTTACGCCCATGACAATTAACATTCGTGGTGGAAATGACTTCTTGTCGGGCGGGACTGCGGCATCCACCACTTGAATAATCGACCCCTCGCGCGCTTCATCGAGTTTGGCAATTTCGAATTCCTTCGCCAGCAGCTCATAGACGGTTTCGTGGTATTTGAGATCCCGAAACCGGCGGACGTACTCCATTCCAGATTCTGTCACACGCCCCTTGGAAAGGTTGATATCCGACCCAGTATCGCTCTGCGATCCCGCGACCCTTTGAAGCTGCCCTTCAAGAGCGGCCAGTTGCTGTTTGGCGAGAATCAGTTCGGGGTTATCGTCGGCCGCGAAAGATCGCATGCTTTGAATCTGGACTTGCTTGGCAACTACCTGTGCGCGCAAAATCGCGGCCGATTCGATCAGTGATCGCGCCTGACTGTCAATCTGTAGAACGCCGGTGGATTGCTGAGTCTTTCTCATGGCCTCTTCGGCCTTCGTGAGATTATCCTTGGCATCTTGCAATTGGTGTTCAAAGAACAAACGCCGCCGCGCGGCTTCGGTGATGGCGAGCGAGGCGGAGAGTTTGCGGAATTCCTCCACGTAGCCATTGGCCAGTTCAGCAGCACGCTTAGGGTCGCCGTCTTCGATTGAGAGACGGATCAATCCGTCCTTGGTTCCGACCGCCGCTGTGGTCCGGCCTTCGAGCTCCTTGCGAGCGTCCGAAAGATATTTTTTGTGATACTCCTTCATCAAGTTGAAACGGGAAATCAGTGCGTCTTCGACTGTCCGGCTCGTTAGAAAGGCAAGATACATGTCGGCAGGATTTTTCATGCTCAGGCCCGTCATGGAGGCGAGGGAGCCCAGCGAGCCCATGTTCCCGAGCTGCCCCAACAGTGCCGAGCCCGCGGATGTGCTCTGCGAAGGCGGCATAAGCACAATTTTCGCTTCGTACTGGATCGGCAGAAGAAAGGAAACCACAGCCGCCAACACAGCGGCGCCCAGCACAAAGCGGACGATGAAGCGCTTCTCTCCGGCAAGAAGAACCACGATGTCGAGCAGCGAAACCTCAGTTTCGTCCGACGACACCTCCCCAGTTTGTTTGTAGGCAATCGGTTCGGTTTGAACGACTTCGGTATCCGGATATGTTGCCATTTCGCAATTATTGCACGCCACTTAGAGGGAGTCTATCAGGCTCCCCGGGGCCAGAATCTTCGTTTTCACGATGAAGGCCGGGACCAGCCGGCGTCCTCAAAATTGCTCTTTATTCTTTCTGGATCTTTCTGGGAGATCAGCGAGTGCTCTGGCATCTTTGAACCCACTCCGAATTCTGTCAAAATGAACAGTGCGATCTACCAGTGCCCAGCCGCTCGCGGCACGATTGTATATTTAATAGAACGACAGACCGATGCGCGCGCCAGTGGTGGACTTCACTAAGGACGGGAAATGAACCTTGCAGAAACCGTTAGCAATACGCTTGCCAGAAGTGGCTATCGTGCCAAGTTCTTACGGGCTTCAAGTTTGCTGGTGGCCCTGTTCTTTGGCTGTAATCTGATTGTATGCGCGCAAACGATCGCGGACCAAAAACCAATTCCTGACCCGCCTGAAAAATCTGCGACCGAGTTCGCCCTGCCGCCGGTTGATTTGAAGTCGCTTCCCCGCAATCTTTTTCTAGATCAAAAGAATTTCTGGTCGACTCCATTCCACATGAGTGAGACGGAATTGCAATGGACGGTGCCGTTAGCTTTCGTGGGAGCGGCTCTGGTTGCCAGCGACACTGCGATCGAAAAGCACGTTCCCACAACCCCAACCACGGTCTCGCACGCGGTCACTGTTTCCAATGCAGGACTGGCTGCGATGGCTGGCGCTGGTGCAGGAATGTTTCTTTGGGGACATCTGACGAACAACGATCAAATGAGGGAAACAGGACTGCTAAGTGGAGAGGCCGGCATCGACGCATTCCTCGATACAGAAGTCTTCAAGTATGCCTCCGGACGCGAACGTCCCTTCACCGGCAGCGGCAAGGGACATTTTTTTCAGGGCGGGACCTCTTTCCCTTCCGAACATGCGTCGATCAGTTGGGCAATTGCAAGTGTGATTGCTCATGAATATCCCGGCCCACTCACGCAGTTGCTGGCCTACGGCGCAGCGGGAGGGATAAGTGCCACGCGGGTTGTAGGGCATCAGCACTTTGCATCGGAAGTGGTGTTAGGCAGCGCCCTCGGGTGGTATCTCGGTCGGCAAGTCTATCGCTCCCACTCTCACTACAGCGATGCTGAAATCGCAGAATGGGGCACTTTTAGCAAAAAAGAGGCCGAGGATACGGTCCGCGAAGCTCGGAATATGGGATCGCCGTACGTGTCCCTGGATAGCTGGATCTATCCGGCCTTTGATCGGCTGACCGCTCTTGGATACATTCATAGTGGATTTGCCGATATGCGTCCGTGGACGCGCCTGGAATGTGCGCGGCAGGTCAAGGAGGCGTCGGTTCCGATCGCAGAAGACGACTTGAAGGAGAGCGAGGCGGCACGGCTGTACGGGGCTCTACAGAACGAATTTGGCCGGGAAGTTAATTTGCTGGATGGCGGGGATAATGCTGAGCTTCGGCTGGAATCAGCTTATAGCCGAAGCACAGAGATCGTCGGCAAACCCCTGACTGACGGCGACCACTTTGGGCAGACAATCGTCAACGACTTTGGCCGTCCCGAGGAACAGGGTTTCAACAACGTTTCGGGGCTGTCGGGATGGGCGTCGTATGGTCCGTTTACGGTTTATGTTCGTGGCGAATATCAGCATTCTCCCTCGGCGCCGGCTTTGCCATTAAGTGCTCGCGAAGCAATATCGCAGGCTGATTTCAGCCGCAGCGTCGTCCCCCCGCCATTCCCCATCCCGTCGGACACGCCAATACCCGCCTTCAACCAAGGCCGATTCCTGGACACGTACGTTGCCCTGAACCTCTCCGACTGGCAGCTCTCTTATGGCAACCAGAGCCTGTGGTGGGGTCCGTCGCAGGGCGGAGCCATGATGCTCAGCGATAACGCGCAACCGCTTCGAATGTTCCGGGTCAACCGGGTTACGCCTTTTAGGCTTCCGAGTGTCTTCGGACTGCTTGGACCCATGCGCGTGGAGGCCTTCCTGGGGCAATATTCAGGATACGAATTCATGGACACCCCCACCGGGCTTGTCGGCCAATACGGGAAATCGCTGAATCCGCAGCCCATCGTTCACGGCGAAAGAATCAGCTTTAAGCCAACCTCGAACCTTGAAATCGGCCTGTCGCGCACCACCGATTACGGAGGCCCCGGCTATCCGTTAACTCTGCATTCATTTTTGAGGAGCGTGTTCTTAGCGAGCAACGGCAACCCCGGGACTCCGAACAAGACAGGGTCGCACCGTTCTGGTCTGGACTTTAGCTATCGGATTCCCCCCGTCCGCGATGGAATGACTCTATATGCTGAAGGTATGGCCGAACATGACGAAATTACGCCGATTCTTGGTCCCGATGTCGCGACTTGGCTTGCAGGAATATATATTCCCAAGCTGCCCAAGATACCGAAAATGGATTTCCGCGTCGAAGGCGGCTACACCGATCCACCCAGCAGCGGAGGAGACGTTGCATTCGGGGCCTTCTACTGGGACGCGACTTGGATCACTGGTTTTCAGAATGCCCACCACTTGATGGGAAGTTGGATGGGACGTCAAGGACAGGGGGCCCAGGCCTGGACCACATACTGGTTCAGCCCGCGAAACAAGCTCCAATTTGGATTCAGGCATCAGAAAGTGAGCCGACAACTTCTTCCTGATGGCGGCACTCTGGCCGACGCGAACGTCCGGGCGGAGTTTTGGCCGCGATCGAGTTTCAGCTTTTCCGCATCTGTCCAATACGAGATATGGAATTTTCCTGTCATTGCATCAACAAAACAGTCGAATGTTACTTCTTCCGTTCAGTTGACATTTTGGCCTAAGGGATTTTTCCGGAGGTCTTCACCCCAGACGGTCGGCCAACCGTGAGTTCGTACTTTGCTGCGCTAGTGGGATTCGGAGTTGAGGGATTCCATAAGCGTTTTCGGAAAGATTGAACCCGACGACTCTTGCCTAATCCTTACCCTCCCTGACGTTGAGGACCAAGGGGGTTACGACTGTCACTAGCTACGTCCTTTTGTAGCCTTGCTGAAAGTCTGGAAGACTCGTATTCTCACTTAATACCCCAGTTGATGCTTTAGAACTTCCAAACTCTGAATCGAAGAGGTACAGCCTAGACAAGAAATCGATATCGAGACAACTGGCTTCGATCATCCGCTTCGGTATGCCGCTCTGAAGCCTCTAGCTGTGAAATGAACGGGAAAATTGATTAGTACTGTATTAGTACCACGCTTGGGTACGCGGTAGTACGGTCTCGTAGTACAGGATTGAATCTTGCCCATTCTCTTACACGGAGTTACAAAGGTGCATTGTGGATATAGTCGAAAGACGCGTGAGGGTGCTGGTTGCGAATGGTCCGCGACTCATGCGGGAACTCGTTTTGGCAGTCTTAGCCGACCAGCACGACATCGAGGTTATTGGCGAAATCCAGAATGAGAACGAACTTGCCATGGCGATTGAGGAGGCCCGGCCCGACGTATTGATACTCGCGTTGGACGACACCGACAAACGTGCGACCCAATGCGGTTTTCTCGTCGGCCGGTATCCGCAGATGAAGATTCTGGCGCTTGCGCCGGAAAAGAACCGTGGAGTGTTCTATTGGGCCGTGGTTGACGTTCGCACCAAGGCCTTGGAGAGTTCCGAAGCCGGAATCTTGAGCGCTCTGCGAGAACCTCCATCGTTGGTGAATACTTTCCATCACTGAGATGCCGAGGAAGATACCATCTTCGAACCGGAAGTTTGTTTTTTTAACGTCACCGACATGCAGGAGCAGGAGTGCAGATTCGACCCGTACCTGGCTCGACAATTGCCTTTTGCGTTCGGACAAGGCACGCTTTTGGTTTCAAGTATCCTTTGCGGTGGCCGATGATTATTCAGGGGATGGGCACGCCGTTAAAAGGCTAACGCTGAGTCGACAGATTGAGGGGGCTCTGGCGCGAGTTCGAAGAGCGCAAAGGAGCAAGAAATGATTTCGCGGGTCTACTACTACAACTTATTGTTGCGCGTTTTTGTGTATCTCCTGCCGTTGTTCAGCTTCGGTGTAGCCACCTATGCCCGATTTGGCAGCGTGCGGTTGCAGCATGTGAATAGCGTTGTTCCGCAGTACTACCTGGTTTTGTTGCTATTCACCGAAATTGCGTGGATCCTGGCCGCTACGTATTACAAGCTCTCATCTGTGTCGGATTTATTCTGGGAGTACACGGGAATCCGGGCGGCGTTTTTTGCATGTTTTGCTACATTTTGCCTGCAAACGGCGCTTCTTGTTTTCTTCAATCAGTTGATTATTTCGCGAATCTTCATCGTTCTCAGCAACGCAATCCTGTTTTGTTTTGTGGTCGCGGTCAGAAACTTCTTTCGCCTCACGTCGAAGTCGTCGAATTGGCCTCGCAAATGTGAAAAGATACTGGTGGTCGGCACCGACCAGTATGCGCGACGAAGCGTCAAATTGATGCGGCGTATCCCATTTTTCCGTTGCGAAATTCAAGCTTACCTGCAACTTCCAGGACAACCGATCATGGTTCAGGATGCGCCTGTCATCAATGCCGGAGAACCATTAAATTCCGAGTCACTGAATTTTGACGAGATAGTAGTCGCCATTCCAGCTCAACGGTATCTGCAGGTTTCTTCCGTTCTCGACAGCCTGCAGGAGTTTGGGAAGCCGGTGCGCGCTATCTTCGACCTCGGGCCACGGCTGTCTGTGCGCGAGAAACTCTTTCAGGTTGGCCGGTTGCAGATGATGAATCTGGCCATCTCTCCAGTCGAGAGCTTTGCTTATACCGTATTGAAACGAAGTTTCGACTTGGTGTTCGCCATCCTTGGCGTGTTCTTTCTGAGCCCCCTGCTTCTAGCTATTGCGGTTGTCGTAAAACTTAGCTCGCGGGGACCGGTCTTATTCCGGCAGGAACGAGTGGGCAAGCATGGCAAACACTTTACCCTGTTTAAGTTCCGCTCCATGCATTGCAGCAGCACGGCTGAGAGCGATACCATCTGGACAACGAGGAACGATCCTCGATGCACTACGATCGGCGCGATACTGCGCAAGTTCAGCCTGGACGAACTACCCCAGCTTTTCAATGTTATTCGGGGCGAGATGAGTTTGGTGGGGCCTCGCCCAGAGCGGCCATATTTTGTCGCAAAGTTCCGCACCGACATTCAGAGATACAACATGCGGCACCGCTGCCAGGTTGGCATCACAGGCTGGGCTCAGATCAACGGTCTCCGTGGTGATACTTCAATTTCCGACAGGCTGCAACATGATCTGTACTACATTCACAATTGGAGCCTCGCGCTTGATCTGCAGATCATCGCGCGGACCATGTTCATCGTTTTGAGAGACGAGAACGGCGTCTAGGGTTCGTGCTGGCAGCGCGCGTCGATCACCTCGGCACAATAAAAGTGGCCGTGCCGTTATTAGGATTATCCGATCACTCGGTTATCCGAGAGCCGAGTTTCGACTAGCGCGCGATCAGATTTGGTCCTCCGCTCAGGTCGCCTTCGTTCAATTGCACCGCTAGAAATCCCAGATATTCTTTCATCCCCTCGCCGCTCTTGGGAAACCACTGTCCACATATCGACACTGCCTCCACATAACGACACTACCCCCCGGAAGGAGTTATCCTATCGTCCTTGCAACCTGTGGATTACAGGACCTGGTGCATCGGAACGATGTGGTCCAGGAAATGCAGCCTCGCTGAGATTGAGAGGTAGCCATGATTCAGCTTAAAGTGAACGGAGTTGATCGATCCTTCGGCGGCAATCAAAATATGCCGCTGCTGTGGTATCTACGCGATGTCCTCGGCCTGACCGGAACGAAGTTTGGATGCGGCGTTGCGTTATGCGGTGCTTGCACAGTACATCGGAACGGCGAAGCCGTCCGAGCCTGCGTTACGCCCATGAGTTCGGTGTCAGGAGCCGATATCACTACGATTGAAGCTGTGGGCGAAAAGGGGCTTCATCCCGTTCAGGCCGCGTGGATTCAGCATAACGTGCCGCAGTGCGGCTACTGCCAGTCGGGCCAGATCATGCAGGCGATCGCTCTCCTGCGCGCCACACCGAAACCAACCGATGAAGAAATTGATGAAGGCATGGCTGGCAACATCTGCCGCTGCGGCACGTATCAGCGAATTCGCGCTGCGATTAAAACTGCTGCCAAGGAGCCTGTATGAGCGCCATTTATAACCTCAGCCGTCGCGGGTTCCTCAAGGGAATTGTGGGCTCGGGAGCGTTTGTTCTCGGAGCGCATTATGTGCCGAGGATCCTCTGGGCAGACGAAACTGTTCTCAACCGCACAGAAGCGGATCTCGCCACTCTTCATCCCAATGTATTTGTTGGCATCGATTCCGATGGCACCGTGCACATCGTCGCGCACCGTTCCGAGATGGGCACTGTGATCCGCACCTCTTTGCCCATGGTGGTCGCGGACGAACTTGACGCGGACTGGAAACGAGTGAAGGTCGAGCAAGCCATAGGCGATTCCCGCTACGGAGATCAAAACACCGACGGCTCTCATTCCATTCGCAGTTTCTATGACACGATGCGCGTGGCTGGAGCCACTGCGCGTTTTATGCTGATTCAGGCGGCTGCGCAGCAATGGGGCGTTTCACCCGCGGACTGCAAAACTGATCTTCACGCCGTAGTTCATCCCGCCAGTAAACGCCGGCTGGGGTACGGCGAGCTCGCAAGCGCTGCCTCCAAGTTGCCAGTCCCCAAAAAAGAAGATTTGCAGTTTAAGCACAAAGACGCATGGCGCTACATCGGCAAGGGAATGGATAGCCTCGATCTCACCGACTTATGCACCGGCAAAGCGGTTTATGGCATGGACGCGAAATTGGACGGAATGGTCTATGCCTCCATCGAACATCCGCCTGTCTTTGGAGGAAAAGTAAAATCGTACGACGAGAAAGCTCCCTTGCAGGTCGCCGGAGTTCAGAAAACCGTTCCCATCGATCCCTTCAAGCCGCCGTGCGCTTTTCAGCCGCTAGGTGGAATCGCAGTAATTGCTGACAATACTTGGTCAGCATTTCAAGGACGTAAAAAACTGAACATCGCCTGGGAGAACGGTCCGAATGAAACGTACAACTCCGCTGCCTACGAAAAGGAGTTGCACGAGACCGCCCGCCAACCTTGCAAAGTCATTCGTAGCGAAGGCGACGTAGATTCAACCTTCGCAAAGGGTGAGCCGGTTTTTGAAGGTGATTACTACGTGCCGCTGCTGGCGCATGCTTCCATGGAGCCAATGGTCGCTCTGGCCGAATTTAAAGATGGCAAGGTGAGGGCATGGGCTCCTACCCAGAATCCTCAAGCCGCGCAAGCGATCATCTCGCAGGAATTGGGAATTCCGAAGGAAAACGTTATTTGCCACGTCACTCTCCTCGGCGGCGGCTTCGGAAGAAAATCGAAGCCCGATTACGTTGCTGAAGCGGCAGTGCTCTCGAAGAAATTGGCTAAGCCGGTAAAAGTGGTCTGGAGTCGCGAGGATGATATCAAGTTCGACTACTACAACGCCGTCGCGGCCATGTATCTGAAAGCCTCACTCGACGCCAAAGGCAAGCCCACAGCCTGGCTGCAGCGATCTGTGTTTCCGCCTATCCCTTCTATCTACGACGTGAATGCCGTCTACGGTGACCCCGGTCACTTGGCGCAGGGCTGGACCGACATGCCCTACGACATTCCCAATCTTCGCATCGAGAACGGACCGGCGAAAGCCCACGTGCGTATTGGTTGGCTGCGCTCGGTCGCGAATATCTATCACGCGTTCGCCGTGCAGACCTTCACCGACGAACTTGCTCACCGCGCCGGCCGTGATCCCGCCGAGTATTTGCTGGACGTCATCGGTCCACCGCGAACCATTGATCTGAAATCGACCGGCTATCCGAACTACGGAGCCTCTTTCGAAACCTATCCCTGGGAAACCGGACGGCTTCGCCGCGTAACGGAGTTGGTGATAGAAAAGTCCGGCTGGGGCAAGCGAAAACTCGGCAAGGGCCATGGACTGGGCATCGCGGCTCACCGCAGTTTTCTAACCTACGTTGCCGCCGTTGTCGAAGTAGAGGTCACCGACGACGGAGATGTCAAAATTCCGCGGGTTGAGATGGTGGTGGACGCGGGCCTGGTAGTCAATCCGGAAATTACGCGCGCTCAGTTCGAAGGGGCCGCGGTTTTCGGTACCAGCGTAGCCCGCAGCGGCGAAATCACGGCAAAGGACGGCGCAATCGTCCAGTCGAATTTTAACGATTATCCGGTCGCCCGCATCGACGAAGCGCCCTATCAAACCAACGTCCACATCATTGACAGCGACGCGCCGCCCGCGGGAGTGGGAGAGCCGGGCGTGCCTCCATTTATCCCGGCACTGTGCAATGCGATTTTTGCTGCAACTGGAAAGCGCATTCGCCAGCTTCCGCTCACCAGAACGAATCTGGCGCGCGCCGGCTGATTCGTATTGAGACCATGGAAATACTTGGGCACTCACGCCCCGGATAACACTTTCCCGGAAAAGTATCGACACAACCTCGGAGTTACGATTTATACCGTCGTTCGCACTGACGCGGTGGCTGGTTCAGCGTCCTGAACCGGTCAAGGCCAGAACTTGTGGGCCATTCGGGGCATTGTGGGTCACAGTTAGCGCGCCAGAAATGGACCCCGTAGTTGTGGGAGAAAAGGAAACTCCGAAGGTGCAGCTGCTGCGTGGGTTTAGCACAGTAGTTGGTATGCACTGGTTGGTGCCGAACGCAACGGTCGTGTATTGTCCGCTGGCCACAAAACTGTACAAGCTCACAGCGACAGGGCTGTAGTTCGTGACAGTTACTTGCAAGGGCGTACTGGTACTGCCAACAGTGGTGGCCGGAAAACTGAGCGTGGCCGGAGCCAACGTAATCGGCCAGTGCCCGATTGCTGCGACGCCATAGGTTTGCACCGAAGGACCAGAGTTCGCGTTATCCTCCATCGTGATGGAGCCCAAAATTGACCCCGTGGTAGTCGGGGTTAGCGATACGGTAAAGCTGCATTTTGCTTTTGGATTCAAGACCAAACCACTGCTACACGGGCTCGCCCCCGCAGAAGTTACTAGATATTCTCCCGATGCGATGAGGCTGGACAGCGTCAACGGCGATGAGCTGGCGTTTTGCATTTGCGCCGTTACACTGTAAGTCGAACCGATCGCGACATTCGCGAAGTTCAAAGAGGCGGGCGAGAATGTCAGCGGGTTCGTTGCAGGACCCCCTGTCGCGGTTCCGATTAGATTGACCGATTGTGGATTAAACGGAAGTCTGCTGGCCGTATCGTTCACGGCCAATCCGCCTCGCACGGTGCCTCCTGTTCCATTGGTTGTGGGGCTGAACGTCACGGCCAGCGTGCAGCCTGAGCCGGATGCCAGCGAACTGCCGCACGGCGAAGCTCCTCCCGCGACAGCATTGAAATTTCCGCCAGCCATCCAGGAGATATTCTGTGCCGAGGCGGCATTATTTGAAACAGTTACAAACTGTGGGGGGCTGGTGGCGCCGACCGAAGTCAAAGCAAAGGTCAGACTCGGCGGATACACGGATATGGTGACTTCCCCATTGCCCGACAATCGAATCCGGTGAGGAGCCCCGTTCACTCCGTTGTCATTAATCGTGATCGCACCGGCAATCGAGCCCGTCACGCTGGGCGAAAAAGTGACGCTGATATTGCAGGAAGCGCCTGCCGCCAATGGACTGCTGGTGACGCAGTTGTCTGTCTCGCTGTAATCTCCGCTCGAGGCGATCGAACTGATAACGAGCGAGCCGACTCCAGTGTTGGTCAACTTGACCGATTGCACTGCGCTGCTTGATTCTGCCAGGGTCGAAAACTTAAGACTGGCAGGAGCCAGGCTCACAGCAGGAGCCGAACCGATGCCGGTCATATTCACCACCGCCGATCCGCTTGGCGCATCGTCGGAAATGATAACCTGGCCGGTTCGCGTCCCCGACGTGGTGGGCGTTGACGTAATGTTAATGCTACAAGTACCGCCGGCTGGAATCGGACTCTTGCTCAAACAATTGTCCGACTCAGAATAGTCGCCGCTTGCAACAACGCTCGCGATATTCAATGAAACACTTTGCTGATTGGTCAGCGTCACCGTCTGGGCCGGACTGGCCGTGCCCACGGAAAGGGCACCGAAATATAGGCCATTCGATGACAGCGTTACTGCTGGATTGCTGGTGCAGAATGGGTAGGAGAACGATGCAATGCGCGTGTGCCAGTTGTAGTCGCCGCTAGTGGCAAAATACTCATTCGTATACCAGAACGTGCAGTTATCTCCGGGGTCAATGCTCATGGAGCTGTAATCTCCCCAGCGGTTGCTTCCCACTTCGGAGCCCGTACCTTCGATGATGCTGGTCTCGGCGTCCAGCGTATTCAGCGGTTCGCTCTGCAATCGTCCCGTGTAGCGAATCGCAGGATACATAGTGGCGCTGGAAACGCTATATCCCAGCGCAATGTCGCCCATCTGATCGATACCGATCGAGCCCATCCAGCGATAATTGGAATCCGGCGCAAAGGTTCCTTGCTGAAAAAGGATTGGCGCGCCGCCAGGATTCTGTATCTCATACCAACGAACGGCAGATGGCGTGTTCACCGAGTGCGTTGCCACGAGAGACTCGTGTCCGTCCGCGAAATGACGGTATCCAAGTCGGAACATTAGCCGGGTTCCATTCACGTCGAGCAATTGCGACGTTCCAAGTTGAGGCGCGCAGGCAGAAGAAGCATTGCACCCCATTCCGTATGACGCTACTGGAATATTTGTGGGCCCCGCTAGAGTGGTATTCGAAGGATTCGTCCAATCCACATGGAATAGCCAGAGATTCAGCGAATTCGCTCCCAGATTGAGCAGATAGTTCGGCGCTCCGGTCGGCGGCAGGACGCTTCCTGTCAGATCAGCTGGCAGCAAACCATGATAGGACGGACCGAGCTGGAAACACTGTGCTGTGGCTTGATTCCCAGCCAGCATGTTCGCCCGGTCCAACGCGCAAACGTAGGAACCTAGCGGGCCGTATACGGCTTCAACCTGCTCGTTTACGGTCAGGTAGTAAGCGTCCGGCCACACCCCGATCTTTGGACCGTCCGGGAAGTTCGGTGGAAGAGGGAAGACATACCGGTAGTAGTTGCCGGTCGCATCCGAAGTCGTCGAAACAGCGATGCATTGATATCTTGGGCCGTTTACTGGGGTGACAGGTTGTTCGACCACCCAGACGTTTGCGATCTGGTCGAATTCCACCGCAACGTCGTTATCATCGGTCGTGTTGCAGGGCGAGAAGCCGGTCCACATCGTGCTCACGTCGACTGGCCCATAGATGGAAGAGCCCGTTATTTTGTCGAAGATCTGAAGGCTCGTGTTTACCAACTGAAAATATTGGGTCGTTCCCACTGCGCCATTCGTATCGGGCACGACCTGGCCCGGCGCTGCAGTCAGTCCATCAAAATTCAGTTGCGAGATCGCGGCCTGGCGAATGCGCGCCGACCTCTGCACTACCGGGTCAGCCGGGTCCCTACCAAGCGATTTTCCAAAATCTGTCTGGCGATTTTCAGCTGCCTCACCAGGCCCTGATGCAATGGCAATTCTTTGTCTAACAACCGGCTTCAGCGTGCGTAGCACAGGAGAGACATCGTGCGTGATTTCTTTCCGAACTTGACTTCGCTGGATTTGCGCTAATTGAGTTTGCGCTAATAAAGAACCGCACAAAACGGCAGCCGTTCCGCCATAACGCGCTATGTTTCGAACTCTGTTTTGGTTTATTCGCAGCAGAAAGATTCCTTGCCGAAGCTCATGAACTCTAAGATGTGGGGAGGGACAGCGACACTAGCTGCAGGACGTATTCGGAATATAGAGTCCGCGGAACAGCTTGTCAATCGCAACCTGACCGTTTCGCCCAGGGCCACTTCGGGTAACCAGTAAACGGTTTTGGTGAACGGTTACCAGGCCAGCTTTCTACTTGCGAGATCCCTTCGCTATGCGAGCAGGCTTCCCTGCTACTGCCAGACCGTTTCGCCGCGGGAAGAATCTGCTTTACGGAAAAGAATAATGTCGTTAGACTCTGAAGGCTATTCCCTCCCCAAGTAACGCACAGCGGCGTCCTTTAAAAATCCGTCTCTTATAAGAGAATCGAGTACCTATGCAATTGTCCCGGTCTTTTGGGATGCACATTTTCTTGTTTGCGCTTTTGATTCTGCACTTCGCAGCCTTGGCAGCCGGACAAGTCTCAGTCAGCACCTATCATTACGACAACTACCGGACAGGATGGAATCAGAACGAAACGGTCCTGACCCCAGCCAATGTTGGCAGCTCGTCGTTCGGAATGCTGTACAACGTCACGCTCGACGATCGTGTGGATGCCCAACCACTGGTTATTCCCGGTGTGAATATAACCAGCGGGAACTATCAGGGACAACACGACGTTGTCTATGTCGTGACCGCGAACAATTCGGTCTATGCGATCGACGCGAAAAACGGCACCGTGTTGCTTCGCTCCAGCCTGGGACTGCCTGTCCGCGCCCCCTTGGCCTGTAGCGGTCATGTTGGCATCACATCAACACCGGTGATCGACACAACAAGCAGCACAATGTACGTGATCGCCTACACAACGGATAAATCGGGCCCCACTTATCGGATACACGCCATCGACCTCGGTAGTCTGGCCGACAAAGTGACGCCTCAGATTGTTACTGGGTCGCACGCTCTAGGGGACGGTTCCAGCTTCGCGTTCAACGCGGCCTACCAGAGACAACGGCCAGCTCTTTTGCTTGCCAACGGCAACGTATATGCCGGATTCGGAAGCTTCTGTGACTTTGCACCCAGCCTTTCGCGCGGCTGGCTGCTAGGTTGGGCGGCGGGATCGCTAACGCCGCTCGCTGCCAATCAGATTCTCGACAACCAGGCTAGCTCTCCAAACAGTTACTTTCTTTCCTCCATTTGGATGTCCGGCTATGGACTCGCTTCCGATGACTCTGGCAACATTCTGTTCGTCACAGGAAACTCGGATCCTTCCGGAACAACCTACGACGGAGTGAGCAATATCCAAGAAAGTGTGGTCAAGGTATCGCCGGACCTGAGCACTCTGCTCGACCTATTTACTCCCAGCAATGAAGCGGCTCTGGATGAGCTCGACATGGATTTTGGCTCCGGCGGCGTTATGGTTTTGCCGGATCAGCCGGGTACCACTCCGCATTTGGCCGTGGCCGTGGGCAAAATCGGCAGCATGTTCTTGATGAACGAAGATCATCTTGGCGGATTTTCCACTATCAAGAATAACGTTCTCGGAACCTACTCCGCCGGCCCATGCTGGTGCGGCCCGTCGTATTTCGTAGATGCCGATGGCGCCGCCCGTGTGGTTTCGAGCACGGGACGCGCGGTGAAAATATGGAAATTGTCCACTTCCCGCGCCCCTTCTCTCTCAAGGATCGCCAGCTCGCCTGCAATTGGAGGGGGGCAGGATCCGGGATTCTTTACGACTGTGTCCTCGAACGGAGCCAGTAACGCGATTGTGTGGGCACTGTCGCATCCAACTTCTTCTACACAATTGGCGATCAACCTCGTCGCTATCGCCCCGGATTCTGGTTCGACTCTCAGCGTGCTCTTCACTTCTCCGGCCGGAGCCTGGGGCGCCTTTAAGGGAAATGCGAACCTCGTCCCCGTGGTAGCTAACGGTGAAGTATTCGTGGCCAGCTATAAGCAGCTGCAAATCTTCGGTTTGACGGGGAGTCCCCGCAAGAAGGCGGTTGCACCGCGAGGAAAATGATCTGAACAGACTCCCGTTCATTTCCGGCAGGACGGGATTCGCTCGATGACTTCGCCGTGGCCATCGAACCCCTCCTGATTTCCGGTATCAGCTGATCCGAGCTATTGGACAGGTAGCGGAGCACGGAAATTGTGGGGGTTTGCATACTTTGCAATCAACTGATGACAGTCGACATATTATGCTTACGCCATGGATCTCCCAATACATATCGGATATAAGTATTATTATTGTTGACTGTTGACAGATTGCAATGTATTCTCCGCGGTGGCTACGGGGCTTCCCCCAAATCGCTCAGCGTGGAGGTAGTCAATGAGAATTGTTCGCGATCACCTGGTGTACCCGATGTTGGCTCTGGCAATGCTCTTATCCTCTCCGGTCCATGCACAAGTGTCCGGAGCCACCCTTACTGGCACGGTAATGGACGCATCCGGCGCAGTGATTGCGAATGCGAAAGTTTCAATCAAAGATAAGGCTACCGACGTGACGCGGGACGTCACCACTGACTCTTCCGGCCTTTACAACGCGCCCAACCTGCAGCCGGGAGTCTACGAGGTCACAGTTGAAGCTCCGGGATTTTCCACTTCTGTACAAACAGGGCTCACGCTCACCGTAGGAGCAACACAAGCCCTGAATATTTCGTTACAGATTGGCCGAAATGTGGAACGAACGGATGTCAGTGCGATCACGCCGAACATCCAACTCACTTCATCAGTAATGAGCGCCGAGGTCGATTCGACAACGGTGCGCGAGCTCCCTCTGAACGGCCGCGACTGGACGCAGTTAGCTACCCTCCAGCCCGGAGTGACCTCTGTCCGAGTTGAAGCCGGACCCGGCAATCGAGGCAATCGAGGCTACGGAACGCTCTTGTCAGTTTCCGGACACCAACCCTACGAAAATAACTACCGCGTCAACGGAATCAGCATCAACGACTATTCCAATGGCTCTCCTGGAAGTACGCTAGGCGTCAATCTGGGTGTGGACGCCATTCAGGAATTTTCTGTTCTGCTCGGTAACTATCCAGCAGAGTATGGCCGGGCTTCCGGTGGAGTTATCAACGCGATTACCAAGTCAGGCACCAACGGATTCCACGGCGCTGCCTACTGGTTCATCCGCGAAAAAGGATTAGACGCGCGAAACTACTTCGACAAGACATTGCCGCCATTCCATCGCAATCAGTTCGGAGCATCCGGTGGAGGCGCGATCATCAAGAACAAGACTTTCATCTTCGCCGACTACGAAGGGATACGCCAAGACAAGAGCGACACATTCACCAACGTGGTGCCTTCTGCTACAGCGCGCGGCATCAGCCCGAGCGGACAGCCCACAGTCGCTATGATAGGCGGAGTTCCTCTTCCCGGACCTGGACAGCCAGGTGCCGCTCCCAATCCAGACCCAGTAACGCACATCGATAAAGCCGTCATTCCTTACCTTGGTTTCTTCCCTCTGCCCAATGGCGGACTGATTGGGAACGGCGACACCGGCAACTTCAACACCTCCGGCATCGAGCGCTTGACGGAAAACTATTTCACCACCAGGGTGGATCATCACTTCTCCGACAAAGACAGTCTTGATGGGAGCTATTTTTTCGACAATGCGCCTCTTACCACGCCCGACTCGCTAGTCGATGTGTTAAACGAAAATTTTACGCGCCGGCAAATGGTCGGCCTGGAAGAAACCCATATTTTCAGCCCGAGTCTGGTCAACACTGCGCGGTTAGGTTTTAGCCGCGTCCGAGCGTTGGTTACCGCGCCTTTGACTGCGCTCAATCCGCTCGCCAAGGACACGAGCCTAGGCGCGCTCCCCGGCCGATACGCGCCAGCTCTTAACATACCTGGCGTCGTACAGATGCTAGGCGCCCTTGGCAGCATCTCGTCAGATATCCTCACTTGGAATTCCTACCAGTTCTACGACGACGCATTTCTGACTCGCGGCAACCATTCCATTAAATTTGGTTTCGCCTTCGAGCGCATGCAGAACGACGAATTCTCGGGAGGGGTTCCACCCAACGGACAATTTAATTTCCCTTCGCTGCAAGGCTTTCTGCTGAACCAGCCCACCAGCGTCAACCTGGACGATCCAAGCACTACGCGAACGATGAGCGTGCGCCAGTCTCTTTTTGGAGGTTATATTCAGGACGATTGGCGGTTTCGTCCAAACCTGATGCTGAATATTGGACTTCGCTATGAGCCGACCACGCTGCCAACGGAAGCCAATAACAGATTCGCTGTCTTAACCAGCCTCACCAGCCCAGCCGAGACGCCGGTTAAAACCTTTTGGGCACAAAACCAAACGCTGCACAACTTCCAACCCCGCATCGGTCTGGCATGGGACCCGTTTGGTAACGGAAAAACCGCTGTTCGCGCAGCCTTTGGAATCTACGACGAACTGCCTCTTCCCTGGGTGTTTTCGCACGCCAGCACCGGAGTTCTTCCGTACGCGCTCGAAAAAGATGGCTCCAACTTACCTGCCGGCTCGTTCCCGACGGGAGCTGTGGGGTTGGTCAACGTTCCTAACTCGACCTCAGTAGGAAACCGTTACATACAGCAGGAGCCAAAACGCAATTACACCATGAACTGGAATTTGAATATCCAGCACGAACTTCCCGGCAACGTGACTGCAGCAATCGCCTACGTGGGCTCGCATACCCTGCACTCGCCCTTCACTACGGACGACAGCAATATGGTTCTTCCGACTTTGACCTCGGCGGGCTATCTTTGGCCATGCGATCCCTCTCTCGTGACTGCAACGACCCCATGCACAGGCGGGGGAACGCGGCTCAACCCCAACGTGGGCCGGATACGGGCAACTTGGTGGGATAACAACGCCACCTACGAGGGCCTTCAGGCGGGAGTGGCAAAAAGGATGAGCCATGGAATCCAGGCTCAGGGCAGTTATACCTGGAGCAAATGTATCGACATGGGTTCGGGCGGCATGCTGGGCGATCCCTACGCGAACTCGCTTTCCAGCCTGATGTTCTTCAACAAGGGGGGCAGGCGCGGCTTGTGCGACTACAATATTGCCCACAACTTCGTGCTGAACTACTTGTGGCAGGTTCCCAAGCCAAGCTTCGGGGGAGGAGTCGTGGGTCATCTTCTGGGTGGCTGGGAACTCGGAGGAATTCTGGTCGCCAGTACAGGCTCACCCTTCACGCTCACTATTGGAGGAGATCCTCTCGGACAACTTAGTACTGATCCGAAGTCCTTCGTGTCACGCGTCGCCGGTCCTGGATGCGGCGGAAACCCCGTCAATTCCGGCAATGTCAATAATTACATCAAGCTGAACTGCTTCAGTGATCCGATGGTGCCTGCTTCATTCACTGGCGGGCCATGTCAGCTCGCTTCGAACGGGCAAAACGGCACCTTCCCTGGAACGTGCATGAACTTGTTCGGCAACAACGGCCGTAACACCGTGACCGGACCGGGTCTCATCAATGTCGATTTCTCGGTGTTCAAAAACAACTACATCGAAACCAGCGCGGGGAATATCAATATTCAGCTCCGTGGCGAGTTCTTTAACGTCATAAATCACACGAATTTCCAGTCCCCCATTGCCAACAGCACCCTCTTTAATCAGGATGGATCGCCGGTTAGCGGAGCGGGAGCGATTAACTCGACGTCAACCACAAACCGGCAGATTCAGATTGGCCTGAAGGTAGTCTTTTAAGAGGAACTCGGAAGAATGAGCCAGTGAATTTTGCGCTGGCTCACGCTGTGAGATGTGTTCAACAAATGGCGCCGATGGATTCGGGGGTTGCGGCGTCCAGGGCCGGAGGGAGCTAAATTTGACTACTAATTGGGGATCGAGAATGAAAACAAATTTACTGTCGATGACGCTGGTTGCGCTCGTATCGCTCGGAACGCTCGCGGTGGCTGCGCCTGGCTCAGGCTATCACCTTCTAAAAAAAGTTCCTCTAGGAGGGGCTCCGGGCGGCGGCGAATATTTTGATTACGTCACCGTGGATGCGGCTGCGCGTCGCGTCTATCTCTCGCATGGCACCGAGGTCAAAGTGGTTGACGCCGACACCTTCGCCGTGGTCGGAACCATTTCCGGGTTGAAGCGTTGCCACGGGGTCCTCGTGCTTCCAGAACTCGGGAAGGGATTCATCACCGATGGCGAAGCCGGAAAGGTGATCGTGTTCGACCCCAAGACTCTGAAGCTGACTGGAGAGATCAAGAACTCTCCGGATACCGATTCGCTTATCTATGATCCGGCATCGAAGCTGATCTTCACCATGAATGGCGACAGCAAGACCGCCTCCGTTATCGACCCGGTGAAAGAAACTCTGGTGAAAACCATCGACCTGGGAGGCGGGGTAGAACAGTCCATCGCCGATGGCAAGGGCACCATTTACGACAACAACGAAGAGAAAAACGACATGGCCGTGATCGACACGCATACCCTGACGGTCAAAACACGCTGGCCGCTAGCTCCCGCCGGATCGCCAGTGGCCCTGGAGATGGATCGTGAGCACAGGCGGCTATTTTCGAGCGGTCGCGACCCGAAGTTTTTGAACTTAATTGATGCGGACAGCGGAAAGATTCTCCAGTCGTTGCCCATTACTTCGGGGGTGGACGGAAACGTCTACGACCCTGACAGCGGACTGCTGTTTGTCTCCACCCGCGCCGGCAAGCTTCACGTTTTTCATGAAGACTCTCCGGACAGTCTCTCGGAAGTCGAGACCATCGATACCGAGTATGGCGCGAAGACCATGAATATCGATCCCAAAACGCATAACCTCTTTCTGGTCACCTCGGACTTTGGCGCGCCTGGTTCTCCAACCAAAAAGCATCCCATACCGGAACGAGCGGCAACTCCGGGAACGGCTCGCCTGCTGGTTTATGGGCGGTAGAAAAAACATCCTGACGGCAGAGGTGGTATCGTACTGCCTCTGCCGTAAGCCGAATTTTGGGAGACACACCGTTTCCATCATGTCGACTGGTAATTCCTATGTATCGTATTGAGCTCTCACCGCGGCGAGGTACGCGAATTGCGAGCACCAGCCATTTCCCGATCCTGGTTGAAGCGAACTTACCCGGCATTTATAAGCGAATTGAATTGATACGCGTAAAATACATCGCACTCGTGTTTGCTCTGTTGTTGATACCGCGCGCAGACGGCGCGCCAGATCGCTCTTTCCATTTGATCGAAACCTCCATCGCTAACATTCACCAAGCGATGCAGGCGGGTACTCTCACTTGCCACAATCTGGTTCAGCAGTATCTGGATCGTATCCATGCGTACGACCAGCAAGGTCCCGCAATTGATTCCATGCTGTACCTCAATCCGGCAAGCCTTGAGCAAGCCGATGCTTTCGATAAGGGCTTTCAGCGCACCCATAAGTTAAAGCCGCTCGACTGCGTCCCCATCGTCCTAAAAGATAACTTTGACACTGCTGACATGCCCACAACCGCGGGCGCGGTGACCCTTAAAGGTGCTCAGCCTGACCAGGACGCGTTCGCTGTCAAGCGGCTTCGCGAAGCTGGCGCGATCATTCTAGGGAAATCCAACTTGCAGGAATTTGCCAGCGGTGGTATTTCCGTTAGTTCGCTGGGGGGGCAGGTGAAAAATCCCTATGACCTCACCAGAACACCGGGCGGTTCGTCCGGCGGAACGGGCGCCGCGGTTGCGGCGAACTTCGCCGCTGCGGGCACCGGGTCCGATACTGGCGGATCAATTCGTTCTCCAGCTTCGGCCACTAGTTTGGTAGGGTTGCGGCCGACCCGCGGCTTGATCAGCCGGGACGGAATTGTGCCCGTGTCCTTCACTCAGGACACCATTGGACCCATGACCCGCGATGTTTCCGACGCAGCAAGATTATTAGACGTGATGGCTGGGTACGATCCAAATGATCCGGTCACCGCTCTTAGTGTCGGCAACATTCCAAAAACTTACACGGCGTTTCTTCAAAATGGATTGAAAGGCGCCCGCCTTGGCGTGCTCACAAATTTATTGGGCAGTGGGCCGGAATATGAAGAAGTCAACAAGGTCGTGGCTAAGGCGATTGACGCGCTGCAGGCGCAAGGCGCGGTGATCGTCCGCCTTGAAGACCCGGCCTTGGACACGGCAATGTTGACCGCAAAATTTCGACTGAACGAGCCAGAATTCAAAGCGGCCCTAAATCGGTATTTGCAGCAACAGGGGTCGCATGTACCGGTGCATTCGCTTGCGGAAATCATTGCTTCTGGGCAGTACCACAAGCCGACACTGGAAAAATTCTTCGCTGCGGCTGAGAGTTATGACGATGGTCCCAATTCTGCGGACTATAAAGATCGCCGGATGAGAATGGACGAAGTCAGGATCGAAGTGGCCGACCTCATGGCAAGAAATCATTTGGATGCGCTGGTGTATCCGCATCAAAAATGTCTCGTTCTTCCAATTGGCGCAACGTTTCAGAAGGACCGCAACGGCATTATCGCGGCTCTAGCGGGCTTCCCGGCTATCGAAGTTCCCGCCGGCTTTTCTACGCCAACGCCAGATGCTCCTATCGGGGTGCCCGTGGGAATGGAATTTCTCGGACGCGCGTGGTCCGAGCCCGAATTGATAAGACTCGCCTTCGGTTTTGAACAGGCAACGCACTTGCGAAAACCACCGGTTTCCACGCCTGCTTTGGCGTCGCAAAAACTAAATCTTACTGAGAATCGATACTCGATTGACTTAGGGAGATCCGCAAAATGAAAAACAAAGACTTGCTCGTACAGGTAAAAAGTCGCCGCGCGGAAACCCTCTCTTCCCTGGTTGCCGAGGAGCTAGAGAGGATGATCATCCGGGGAGAACTGCAGGCCGGGGATCGCATTAACGAAAGCGCGCTGGCCGAGATGTTAAGCATTAGCCGCGGCCCGATCCGGGAGGCTTGCCGCAGTCTGGAAAAAAGCAACCTGGTCAAGGTTGTCACGAATCGCGGTGTATTCGTGCGAGAAATGAGTGTGGCTCAGGCGGCAGAGATTTATGACGTGCGCGCTCATTTGTTTGGACTGGCTGGCCGGCTGGCTGCAAAGCGCATTAGTTTGCGAGAAATTGCCGAACTTCGTGCCAATGTGGCCGAAATGCAGAATGCCAAGGATATCGATACGTATTACCCCTTGAACGTGGATTTCCATGCTCGCCTGGTAGAGTTGTCCGGCAACAAGCGTGTGGCCGAGCTCTACACCGCTCTGAGCAAGGAGCTGCATCTTTTCCGCCGCCGTGGCCTCGTCGAGCATGACTCAATGGGTTTGTCAAACCAAGAACATGTGGAGATTATCGAAGCACTGCGCAACCACGACTCTGATTTAGCAGAACGCGCTATGAATGCCCATATTCTGGCCGGGAAAGCGCGATTGCTGGAAAGACTGGAAGAACCAAGTCCCGAAATCTCGGAACCTGGCTCGCACATTACTAAGGAGAAAGAGTGAAGATTAGAGAGATACGCGCCAGCGTACATACTTCGGCCATTACCGTCCCCCTGCTTGAACGAAAAGTCCAAGGATATGGCCGGGAAGAGCAAAAGGAATTTGTCTTTTGTGAAGTTGAAACCGACGACGGTCTTTCAGGTCTGGCCATTACTGGCCATTTCTTGGCTCGTTCCGTAGTTGTCGCACTGAAATCATACGTATTGCCGGAAGTTCGCGATATGGATGTGCGGGATACCGAAGCCATCCACCAGAAAATTTGGTCCAAGCTAAACCCTCGAGCCATGACTGGAGTTATTTCGAGCGCATTATCATGTCTCGACATCGCTCTCTGGGACATTCACGGCAAGGCGGTCGGCAGATCCGTTGCAGGGTTGCTTGGAAATGCCAGAACCACGCTACCTGCCTATGTAACCTTTGGGTTTCCTCAATACGACCGTGAGCAGTTGTGCGAAGCCGCAAAGCTGCAATTATCGAAGGGCTTCACCGCCTTGAAAATCGTCGTTGCCGTGGATAAAAAAGGTTGGCGCGAGGATGCCGCTCGCATTCGTGCGGTTCGCGACGCCGTGGGCGATGACGTCGATATTATGATCGACGCCAATTACCTGTTCAACCCAGTACAGGCAAAAATGCTTTGCCGTGCGATTGAAGACTGCAATATTACCTGGTTTGAGGAACCTCTACAGCAGAACGATGCCCGAGCTCTCGCAGACCTCCGAGCGCATACAAACATACCGATCGCAGCAGGACAGATGGAAGGTCATCGCTGGCGCCTTCGCGAACTCGTAGAGAAGCAGGCGGTGGATATTTTGCAGCCGAACGTTTGTTTTTGCGGCGGCTACACTGAGGCGCGCAAGGCTGGCCACTTAGCCCAGATCTACAACCTTCCAATCGCCAACGGCGGCGGCTGGCCCCTCTTCAACATGCACACTTTTGCCGGCCTGATGAACGGCTGGATCGTGGAGTGGCATCTAGGCATGGTCCAGGTTGGCGAGATGCTCTTCGTGAATCCTCCGGAGCCGGTAAAGGGGATGTTGACGATCCCCGACGCTCCTGGTCTGGGACTAACTCTCAATCGCGATGCGTTGCGGGATAGCGAAGTGAAACAATGAAGATTGTCGATATTCGCGAAACCCCTGTCTCCATCAAATCGGACATTCGCAACGCCTACATCGACTTTAGTCAGATGACGGTTAGTGCCCTGGCGGTCATCACAGACGTGGTGCGTGATGGCAAACCCGTTGTCGGTTACGGTTTCAATTCCAACGGTCGATACGCACCGAGCGGCCTCTTGCGCGACCGCTTTATACCGCGACTGCTAGCTGCAAAACCAGATAGTTTGCTCGATGACTCCGGCGAGAATCTCGATCCGTTCAAGATTTGGAACATCGTCATGCGGAATGAGAAGCCCGGGGGACACGGCGAAAGATCGGTGGCCGTGGGCGTCCTCGATATGGCGATCTGGGACGCAGTGGCGAAGATCGCCGGTGTGCCACTCTATCGTCTTCTGGCGGATCGTTTCAGAGGCGGCGTCGCTGACTCAAAGGTATTCGTCTATGCCGCCGGCGGTTACTATTATCCCGAAAAAGGTTTGGCCGGTTTACAGCAGGAGATGCAAAGCTATCTCGATCTGGGTTATTCCACAATTAAGATCAAGATCGGCGGAGCCCCGCTAGCGGAAGATCTGCGGCGCATCGAAACGCTTCTGAAAATCGTAAAGAACAGCGATCAGTTGGCAGTGGACGCAAACGGCCGCTTCGATGTTGAGACTGCGATTGCTTATGCGAAAGCCCTGGCGCCCTACAAATTGCGATGGTACGAGGAAGCCGGCGATCCGCTCGATTATGAATTGCAAGCAAAGCTGGCTGAACACTACCCAGGCCCAATGGCCACGGGCGAGAACCTCTTTTCGGTTCAGGACGCACGCAATCTCATCCGGTACGGGGGCATGCGGTCCGATCGCGACGTCTTGCAGTTCGACTGCGCTCTCAGCTACGGACTCGTGGAATATTTGCGGATCCTGGAAATGCTGAAAGAACACGGCTGGTCCGCGAGCCGTTGCATTCCACATGGTGGTCATCAGTTATCCCTGAATATCGCGGCTGGCCTGGGCCTTGGGGGCAATGAATCCTACCCTGGCATTTTTCAACCTTTCGGTGGATTCGCCGACAACACTCCGGTTGAAAATAGTTACATTGCGTTGCCTGATATTCCTGGAATTGGTTTCGAATCAAAAAAAGAATTATTCCGCCTGCTGAAGACACTTTCCGACAACTAGAGCCGAATCGATGGGAGACCCTGGGGTAACGGCAATGCACGAGACGTCCCGGACCAAGAAGCGCCTGCGGAACAATATTACTCTCCAAGTCTTCTTGGCGATCGTTGCTGCCGTCGTGCTCGGCAAACTGGATCCCAAGCTTGCCCTGGCTATGA
The DNA here is from genome assembly GCA_013289765.1 of Acidobacteriota bacterium. GTDB lineage: Bacteria > Acidobacteriota > Terriglobia > Terriglobales > Acidobacteriaceae > Sulfotelmatobacter. The sequence continues at coordinate 353,686 of JABCZI010000004.1, read as the reverse complement.
AGCCACTCGGCGATCTCTTCATCAAGCTGATCCGCATGGCGATTGCTCCCATTGTATTTCTCTGTGTTTCAACGGGCGTGGCGCACATCGGTGACATTCGTAAGGTAGGGCGAATCGGGCTAAAGGCGTTGGTCTATTTTGAACTGGTAACAACGCTTGCTCTGGTGATTGGTCTAGCGTCGGTCGCCATTTTCAAACCCGGAGTCGGCGTCAACGCTCTCCCCTCGGTGTCGGCTTCAAACGATTACGCCGCCTACGCAAGTAAGGGTAAGGAGTTTTCATTTCTCGAGTTCGTGATGGGCACTGTGCCTGACAACTTTCTGGGGGCGTTTGTAAAAGGTGATTTGCTGCAGGTCGTGGTGATTGCGTTATTGGTCGGCATCACTCTGATTGGAATGGGGACCCGCGCGCAGCCTGTTGTTCGGGGTCTAGACAGCGCGATGATGGTGTTTTTTGGAATGATTAAAATCATTATGCGAATCGCCCCCATAGGAGCATTCGGGGCGATGGCGTTCACGGTTGGGAAGTTTGGCACGAGTGCGCTATTGGCGTTGTCGAAGCTTGTGATGGTCACCTATCTGACGGAAGCGTTCTACGTCTTCGTGGTTTTGGGTGCCATCGCCTATTTCTTCGGTTTCAGCTTGATCCGCTTAATTAAATACATTCGTGAGGAGATCCTCCTGGTTATTGGCACGTCTTCATCCGAAAGTGTTCTGCCTCAGCTGATGCAAAAGCTCGAGCGATTTGGAGCTTCTCGTTCTGTGGTCGACTTAGTTTTGCCGACAGGATACGCATTCAATTTGGGCGGCTTAGCGGTATCGTTGCCAATCAGTACCGTTTTCATCGCCCAGGTTTATCACGTACCACTCAGTCTCGGTCGCCTCTTAGCTCTGGTAGCCATCATGCTGGTAACTTCCAAGGGCGCTGCCGGTGTGACTGGAGCTGCTTTTATCGTTCTCGCTACGACCGTCGGGGCTTCAGGCATTCTGCCACTCGAAGGGCTTGCGCTTCTGTTTGCGGTTGATAGTTTTCTATCGATGGCGCGAGCCTTGGCCAATGTTATTGGAAACGGAGTGGCAACAATTGTTGTTGCAAAATTGGAGAACGAGTTTAGTTCTGAACCGGCGGCGGAAGCAGTTTCCCAATAGTCACAAGATCATTCCCCCTCAACCCGGTTATCACCAGTAGTTTTGAGTCGTCCGAGAGGCCCAGGCGAACTGCCAGTGCCCCTCAAGATAGTGCACAAACTGTGCGATTCAAGGGGCCGACAACATGGACCACGAGCAGAGCACAAAGGCAGTTATCGAGAGCAGTACCGGCGTTCTTACGAGGCGTCATCTGTTGCAGAGTGCTCTTTGGCTTCTTCCTGCTACCGTCTTTTTAGCCAAATTGGAAGCACTCGGATTGGAAGCAGCCGCGTCCGACCTGAGCCCGGTGATGCTCAAACTGAGCACCTACATGGCTGCTGCCGGCACAACCGAGCTTCCGGAAAAAGTCGTGCAAGATGCGAAGCATCACATCCTCGACACCATCGCAGCCATGGTCTCCGGGTCTGAGTTGCCGCCAGGGCGCGACGCGATTCAGTTCGCTCGGGCCTATGGAGGGGGTCAGAAGGTCGCTACGGTTGTCGCGTCGAAGATCCTCTGCGGCCCGATTGACGCGGCTTTCGCCAACGGAGAACTGGCTCATTCGGACGAGAGCGATGACGATTACACCGCAGGCGGGGCACATCCCGGCTGCGCTGTTGTACCCGCCGCGTTGGCGATTGGCGAGCAATTTCAAATCAGTGGAGCGCATTTTCTGCGTGCGGTAACTCTCGGCTACGACATTGGAATGAGAGCCTACAAGACCCTGAAAGGCGGCGTTTTAACCGAGACCCACAACCTGGTGGGAACGATGGGAGCGGCCGCCGCCAGTGGCTGCGTCGCCGGTCTGGATGCCCAGCAGATGTGCTGGCTGCTTGACTATGCGACTCAACAGGCTGGCGCCGGCGTGGGTACGTGGCGTGACGATCTTGAGCACATCGAAAAAGGCTTTCTGTTCGGCGCAATGGGCGCGCGAAATGGCGTTACCGCTGCCCTGCTTGTGAAATCAGGATGGACCGGCATGAAAGATGTCCTTTCCGGTCCGCAAAATTTCGTGAAATCCTACGCTCCAAAGGCTGATCCCGCGAAGTTGATCGAACAGCTTGGCACCCGCTTCGAAGTATCGCTGACAAGCATTAAGGACTGGACGACGGGAGGTCCGATTCTGTCGCTCATGGATGCGATCGAGAACTTAAGAAAGAAGCATCCATTCGAAGCCAGCGATGTTAAGCACGTCGTCGTACGTTCGGCCACAAGCCAGGCCGAACGCGTGAACAACCGCGAAATGCCCGATATCAATGTCCAGTATTTGGTTGCAGTGATGTTAATTGATAAAACGCTGTCGTTCCATTCGGCTCACGACAGAGCGCGTATGCAGGACCCGGCGGTTCTCCGCGAACGTGCGAAGGTTGAACTGGTTGGGGATGACGAACTTGAGCGCCTCTTACCCACTCGAGTGGGAATCGTCGAGATCGAACTCGTCGATGGGACTCATCTCACTGAGCGCGTCGAGAATGCTCGCGGCACTCCCGAGAATCCGATGACTCGGGACGAGATTGTTGCCAAAGCCCGCGGCTTAATGACGCCCGTTCTCGGTGCTGCGAAGGTGACGAAATTGATCGACCGAGTGCTTAATATTGATAGCGTTAAGAACATCCGGGAGCTTCGTCCCTTGCTGCAAGTTTCATAATTCACTCTGTCGTGTTTCCTTGAGGGAAATGCCGGAGCTCCCGACCCAGAGAAAGTAGTCGTTTTTCATATTCCGCCCAAATGCGAACAAAGCTTTGTCGGACTGAGGCGCAAGTTTTAAGTTTCCTGCGGGGCTAAATTCGTTCGCGCGTGACTGCGTGCTTGCGGCGCAGTCCGACAGCGACAAAAAAATTCTTCGCCAGGATAAATAGGCCAAGTGGTGGAATTGAAATCCAGGCCAATTTCACTTTCTCGCCTGCGCTATCGCCTGGGCTTTGGCTCCTCTGACCGCGTCAAGAAACGGTCCTGCCGCAGCAGGCGTCCGCACCCGCCCCAGCAGCGTGGCCCGGGTGCTGACGCTCGGCCCGTATAGTGCACGCCTGGAACGGTTGTCGGCGCGGACCAATGCGCCCTTGAATGTAAATCCAATGAAAGCACCCTTGGCACGGGAGTAGGTCAGGATCAGGACATCCAGCTTCAAATCGGTGTTCTCCGAAGAATGCCGTCCCACGGGCCCCGTGGCCACCGATGCGTCCCTTCCGATTTCGAATTTGCTCGATAGCAGCTTCTGCATGCCCTTTTCGCTCTTGATCACCATTATCAGGTCCACCGCTTCCGCGCCGATTTGCGTTCCCCAGCTTCCACCTGCAATTTTTATGAATGCCGGCGCGCTCCAGTCCTCTGCGGTCCGGCAAGTGGCCACACCCCTTCCGTGCTCCGCTCCAAAGACGAATCCCCCTTTTATCAAATGGGGTACGACTGCCACGCACTTTGCCTGCTTCATGATCTCGTCAGGAATGCGCCGGTCCGGTGCGGCCATGATCTCGTCCAGCACTTTGGCCGCATTATTCAGCCGATCGACGGCATCCCTGCGATCTGATCCCGCCCAGCACAGGCTCGCCAAGCTCAGCATGGCAGCCGGCAACACGAGCTTCTTCATAATTACAACTCCTTTGTCTCTCACCTAGCGCTGCCTCTCCTGCGTCGGTGCCTCATAGTTGATTTCGAGCGCGACCGGATGCAGAGTACCGCGTGATCCACTGTCCACCCTACTAAGTCGGGATTTGGGCGTCTGCCCAATAACGCTCACCCTATGCTGAGTGCATGCCTTTCGGTGGCCCGAGGAGGCGGAGCTAACTCTGCCTCTTCATCACCAACAAGGAGGGGGTCTTCTACGCTGTTAGGAGTTTTCGTTTTTGAAGGGTCGAGGGGACCACGTCGAAGTTGTGAATCTATTGGTTTCTTATCAGCTTGCGCCGCGTGTCATCGCGTAGACGGAATCTTGCGTAACTCCACAACCAGCCGATATGGGGTGCGCTCAATCTTCGCCGAGAAATCAGAAGGAACCTTCGTTTGCAGCACAATTCGCGTCGTGCCGACCGCGAGCTGTGCTACACGGATGCGGTCGAGCAGGGCATCGCCGACCTTGATCGATTTCCCAGCCAGGTCTGGTGCCAATTCAGTGTTGTGCAGGTCAAAGTAAATGCGTTCGGGTCCCGCCAGCCGATGCACCTCGTACTGCACCGGATCGTCCAGCTTAAACACCACCGTGCTGGACTCCCTGGAGGACCGGTGCTCGATTCCAGTAACTCGAGGAAAACTCGCTAGATTCTTTTTCGGGGCCAGCGAATTTAGAGACCTGGCGGTATCGGAAACCGCAGTGCGATCTGCAGCTGCGCCCGCAATCGATGAAGATAAAGAAGGAGCGGTCTTTGCGGAGGCGAGCGTTTGTGCTCGCTCTTTTTCAGTCTGTGTTACTCCTGTGCGTAAAGGCGTCGTCTTCGGGTTCCACCACGCTCCTTCTGCAAGTACCGCGACAATGGCGATGGACACCAGCAGCAGCAGGATGTCAGAACGGAGGGTAGCGCTCTTCGATTCTTCCGGTTGCGCCTGCATTCGATTTCTTTGAACGGGGAAACACCACTCTGGAACCGGCGACTCCTCTGATTCGAGCGGTGGTTTATCCTGCGCTTGCATTACCCGCGTATAATCCGCTGTCGTTTCATCCGCGATGGATTCCAACCTGGTTACGGCGGTTTGCGAGGACTCCGCGAAGCGATCTTCATCCTCCGGCTTCAAAGCTACGTGTATCAGTTCAGCGAGATTCTTAAGGGTGCGGATATCAGTGTGATTGAAACCGAAAGGCAACGCCGAATATGTCTCCAGCAGCCCAATCACACGCTGCCGGCCAAACAGAGGTACCGCAACGATGGAGCGCGCGCCCAAGCTTCGGCACACCTGTTGGTTTACCCGCTCGTCTGACTCAGTATCATCACAATTCACAGTCTGCGCCATGTGGAAGCAGGTTCGCGAGAAGACCGAATCGCAGTCGATGCGCGCGCCCTCTTCCGGCCGGATGGTACCCGCCGCGGCGCGCATCACAATCTCGTTGTTCTCAGCTAGAGCAATCGCCGATCCGGCTGCCCCCGTGATCGCCACTGCCCGTTCGGCGACGATTTGAAGTACCTCGTCGAGAGCGAACACCTGCGCTTCTTCAAGGCGGGTGGTCCACAGTCCGCCGTCGGAGTTCGTGTGCCGCGCCAGATTTTTTGGCTTGTTCAATTGCTCGTGCAGAGCGGCAAACGACAACAATGCCTGCAAGACATCGTCATCTTGCGAGTGTTTCAGCGGAGGATCAGGTTGCTCAGAATGATCCCGTCGAGCATTGTCGGTTACGAGATTTAGCGCCGGACTTTGGGGCTGTCGCCGGACTGCCGTGCCCACTTCGGCCAATGGGACGGTTACGCGGTTCCACTCTGTTTTCCTGAGCGCCATTCCAAGCCCCAAATGCAGTTCGCGCGATTCAAAACGCATAGTATCTATTGCAGAGTAGTACCTGTCAATTAGCCTCTTAGCCTAATCCGTCCGGTGGATTACGACGTTCTGATTTGTTTTTATTTGCATTAAACATTCTGTGGAGAGAGTGGTTTATTCAACTCGGGCGGGATTTGGCACAAGGAAGAAGGGGTTTACGCTGGATCGTCGCAACTTCTCTCTAACCCAATCGACTAGTTCTTTCAGAGGCTTGTGATGATGCCGTGCAACGGCTATAAGGCATTCAAGCAACTATTCAGCTGCAGGACTCTTCCTATGAACACTAATGGTGATCCTCGGAATGCGGAAGACTTGTGGATCGAGAAGTACCGAGCCGCGCTCTACGAAGTGCCCGTGCCACGGACGCGCCTCGAGAAGATGCGTGCAATTGTAGATACAGCATGGCACGCGGTGATTCTGCAGTTCGACGCACGATTAAGCGCTGTGAGTGCGCGCGGTAATCGCGGCGGCACTCATTTGCTTGCCGTTCCTACAGACAAGGGTTCCGAAGAAGAAACAGTAAAAAAGCCCATAGTGCACAAACCCGCCTTACCAAAGGCAAGTTAAACGAGACCAAAGCTTAGGACAGGAGCGAGACCTGTACGTTCGATGTCGCACGTCGAGCCACAAGTTGAAGATGCTAAAGCATAGGACTTTTGGATTAGGACAAACGGATTAGTTCCAAGGAACTACAACAATAGATTTGTACCTCCCGCCAAGCTTATTGTGGCACAATTCTCCCCAATTCCTCCCCCCGGGTATGTGCGAAGGTCTCGTTCCGCCGGGAAGCTATTACCTGTGTTCGAAAAAAGACATTAAAAAGTTTGCGAGAGGTTGGCAACGGCCAAACGAAGGTTGCCATCTCCAGAGCGGGATCCCTTATTTCGTGGGCCCTGGGGGCCAAGTCAATTCGTCTGAGGCGGCTGAGCGCAGTCGCCTAAAAAGGGAACCAATGCACATTGCTCCTGCCCGTCCGGGCCTCATTGTGGTTGACGATTCGCTGAGTGTTTTCGCCTGTAATGGGGAAGCGTTACAGATACTTACTTTTCCGGACCAGCCGGAAAAGATTCGCCAGGTGGACACTTGGCTAACCAATAAGATTCGTTCCAATCTGTTGGCAAAGAAGGTTTCAACGGGATTTCTGAGTGAATTCCGCTCCGCCAAGCGGAAATACCTTTGTCGATCATTTCCCCTTGATAGCGGAGGAATTTACGCCAATGGTTCAGGGCCTCCAAAGGGACTAATGATCGTCATACTGGAAAGACAAAGCAATGAGGCAGTAACAATTACGGAGATTTCAGAGCGCTTCGGCTTGACAGCGCGCGAACAAGAAACCGTGCAGTTCTTGCTGGAAGGTCTAACCAGCAAAGAGATTGCCCAGCGTATGAAGATCAGCCCGAATACGGTGAAGGCATTTATCCGGCTGGTCATGGTGAAAATGAATGTTTCCACCCGCTCGGGCATTATCGGAAGGGTAATCGGCAAGGTTTGATCGAAGCGAATTCTCTCGTGGCCAAGTTCACCCCACCAAGAGTAGCCCGCGCCGGATACTACTTAGTAATCGACCGGAGTAGCTCTTTAGACTAGGCCACATGGAGGATTGTAAAACCGGCAAGAGCCGCTAGAGTGTACGGGCGCGTTAAAACGCCGAGTCTCCTCCCCCACCGGTAGCGCAACTAAGGAGAAAACTAAAATGTTTCGAACACGTACGCTTATGGCGTTCTTGCTGGTGGCCATGGTCGTGGGCCTGGTGTTGACTGGCTCAGGGACCGCATGGGCACAAAATCAATCAGATGTATTCTGGGTTGCATACTACAGTGGCGGTGTTACATCTGCTGGCGCGGCCGCTGGCACTGACGTTCAGATCATTAACACGGGTACCTCCGGCGGCAACTTGTGCGCAGATGTTTACGTTTTTGACGTGCACCAGGAGCTCAAAGAGTGTTGCCATTGCAACATCACGCCCGACGGTCTGCTCACCCTCACGATGGCACAGTTGACGAACAACCCAGCCAATGGAGTGTTTTCCACCAACGGAGTGATTAAGATTGTCTCTGATTCCGGATCGAACTGCAACGAAGTGAGCCCGGTACCCACTCCTGAACTTCGTTCCTGGATTGTCAATCCTCAGAACAATGGCACGATCACCGAGAGCGAGTTTGAAGCAACTCCGCTTTCTGCTCAGGAACTCAACGATCTGAAAGTGCTCTGCAGCGGCGTCCCGAACCTAAGCGGGCCAGGAGTTTGCGCCAGAACCAACCCAGCCTGCGATTGAGAACCAGATGCGGGAGGGATTTGCATAACCCCAATGGGGAGATAACGCCGATAAGGCGACAAAAGGAGATTTTCGAATGTCCCGAACATGGATTTTCAGCTTAGCGGTTTTCGCAATCGCGACCGTACTCTGTGCCGGCTCAGCTATGGCACAGCTTCCGGACGACACTTACTTTGTCACATACTACAGCAACGCGCAAAGTACCCCTGATGCCACGGTTCGCATCGACAACCCGGGCGCGGACGCCGGTTTGAACCTGTGCGCCGACATCTACGTATTTGATAACACTGAAGAACAGCTGGAATGCTGCGGCTGCTTGCTCACGCCCGACGGTTTGAGAACACTATCGGTGAACAGGAACCTAACAGCAAACCCGGCGAACGGCGTCAAGCCGAAGACCGGCGTAATCAAGATCGTTTCGGCAGCTCCGAACCTTGGCGCTGCCGGCTGCGATCCGACCGGAGGTGCGAGTCTATTGGGTGGGTTCCCGAACAACATCGTTCCTACACCCGACCTCCGCTCCTGGGCCACTCATGTTCAATTCACTCCAAATGGCCTTACCGAGGAAGAGTTCGCCGATTCGACCTTGATACAGACCGAACTGAACAACCTGCAGGAGACATGCTTCATCCATAGGCAGACTGGCAGCGGTCGCGGCGTGTGCACTTGCGGAACGGGTGACTAACCTTAACTTGCCTGAGGGGAGATTTTCCTCCCCCACCCCTTGGGTTCTTTTACTTGAAAACTGGTTATTTGACCAGTGCCGGAACGCCTTTTGAAAGTGCATCTCACTTACACCCTTTAGGGAGGACTCCATGCGTATCACCTTGTTTATTGTGGCGGCTGGATTGTGTATATCCACCGCTTTCGCCCAAAGCTCCATGCTCGCAGACGGCAATGCGGTCATAGCCGAAATCAACGGAGAGAAGCTGACCGCTGCGGACCTGGATCAGCAAGAAGCAAGCAAGCTTCTCCAGTCCCGCTATGCATATTACGAAGTGCAGCGCAAAGCACTTGATGAACTGATTGACCAGCATCTTCTCGAGGCCCAGGCGCGGAAGCAAGGCCTGACCGTGGATCAACTTCTCGACCGAGAGGTAAACAGCAAACTGCCCGCTGAACCGACGGACGATCAGATCCACGTGTATTACGAAGGCTTGGAGACGGATAAGCCGTTTGACCAGGACATGAAGGAAAAGATTCGGCAACATATTCACGAAGCTCGAGCCACCAAGGCGAAAGCTGCTTACTTCAAAACTTTGCGCAGCCAAGCCAAGATCACGATCGACCTTGCCCCGCCTTCCGCTTCTGTTGATCTGGCCGGCTCGCCCATCCTTGGGTCCAAGAACGCTCCTGTCGTCCTGGTTGAATTCGCTGACTACCAGTGCCCCTACTGCCAGAAAGTACACGTGGAGTTGGATAAACTGCACAAAGAGTTCGGTGACAAACTGGCAATTGCCTACAAGGATTTCCCTCTTCCCATGCACCCAAACGCAGAGAAGGCTGCTGAAGCCGCGCGTTGCGCGGGAGTGCAAGGCAAATTCTGGGAGTTCCACGACAAGCTTTTTGTGGACAAGAAGCTGGAGCCTGCAGATCTCAAACAAGACGCAAGTTCCCTTCAACTGAATACCACACAGTTCGACGCTTGCCTTGACTCGGGCTCCGAAGCAGCCGCCGTCCAGAAGGATACCGCGGAAGGCAAGCACCTGGGCCTTACCGGAACGCCCAGCTTCTTCGCCAACGGTCATTTCTTCAGCGGGGCGATGACTTATGAAGCTCTTCGAGATATGGTCGCACAGCAGTTAAAGGCATCGCAGTCGTCGAAAGGGGACACCTCATTGGAGTCCTCCCTGAGGTGATTTCCCAAGTCACGACGGCGTATGGATGCGGGCGTAACGCGCCCGCATCCAATTTTTCACGCTTGGTAAAGGCTGCAAGCGGCAAGCCTCAGTGCTCGCAAAAGAGCTTCCCCCATTTGGGCTAGCCGCTATGGGCGAACACAGAATGCTTGACGGACTCCTTTCTTTACCTCACAATGCAGGCTCGTTTTTGCGGGCTTCTTGATCCTTTCCTTCAGAAGCCCTCGGTTCCGCCCTCCCTCAACAACCAGGAGCAGCAATATGCCTAGGCATAGTCTCACTGTGTCGGCGATCCTATGTCTCGCAAACGTACTCATCGCCTTAGTGCCCTGTTCGGGACAAACCGTCGAGTCCACGTACAACGTGGGAGCAGGAGCAGAACCTTGCGCGGTCGCAGTTAACGTTTTCAGGAATCAGGTGATTGAAGCAAACTGTCTCGCCAATACGGTTGGAGTGCTCTCGCGTTTCAACAACTCCGTGACGGCAATCACCGTCGGAAGCAGGCCTGTAGCCCTCGCTGTAAACCTCGCCACTAGCAAAATCTACGTTGCGAACAGCGCGTCAAATAGCGTTTCGGTTATTGATGGCAACACATTCGCGATCGCGACCGTGAATGTGGGGGCGAACCCCCGCTCGGTTGCGGTGAACGAAATCACCAACCGGATCTACGTTGCCAATAACACCGACAATACGGTGACGATAATTGATGGCGTCACGAACAACACCGCAACCGTGAGTGCAGGAGCGAATCCGATTGCGATCGCGATCAATCCGGTAACGAATCAAATCTATGTTGCCAATCTGGGCAACACAGTAACCGTAATCGACGGAGCTAGCGAGCAAACCACTACAGTTCCGGTAGGCGTCTTTCCCCAATCCCTGGCCGTGAACCCGGTTACAAACCAGATTTATGTTGCCAACACCGACAGCAATACGGTCACGGTTATAAGTGGCGCAACTCAGCAAACCACGACACTCAGTGTTGGATTATTTCCTGTGGCAATTGCGATAAATTCTGTCAGCAATCAGATTTACGTTGCCGACAATCACAGCCTGGACGTTGCCGTCGTCGATGGGCTTACCGGTTCCGTTACGACTGTGGCTCTTGCTGACAACCCCACCGCTTTAGCGGTCGATATATCCAGCAATCAGATCTACGTCGCAACCGCCGGAGGCAGCGTCACCGTGATCGATGGTGCGACAAATCAGCGGACAGCGACAGTCCCAGTAGGGGTAAACCCTCTCGCAGTAGCGATAAATCCAGTTACCAACCGAGTGTATACAGCGGACTCCAACAGTGGGACTGTAACTGCGATCGACGCTGCCACCAATCAGACCATGACGGTTGGCGTGGGGGGCTCTCCTCTGGCGGTAGGTGCGAATCCAGTCACAAACCTGATCTACGTATCAAACGCCAACGACAATACTGTCTCAGTGATAGATGGAGCGAGCAATCAAACCACGACCGTAAGCGTGGGAACTAAGCCTACCGCCTTGGCCGTGAATCCCGCCAGCAATCAGATTTACATTGCGAACAGCGTGAGCAACACCGCAACTGTGATCGACGGGCTGACCAATGAAGTTACTACGGTGAATGTAGGAGTGAATCCTACTGCCGTGACCGTTAACCCCGTAACCAATTGGGCGTATGTGGCGAATTCGGGAGGCAGGACGGTAACGGCCATCAACGGTGCCACACTCCAGACTATGTCGATCGGTGTCGGGGCGGCTCCCAGCGCAATCGCAGTCAACCCAGCGACCGACACCATCTACGTGGCCAACAGTGCCGACAATACCGTAACTGTAATTAACGGAGTGACTGGGGAGGAGGCAACTGTGAACGTGGGTGTAAAGCCGTTCGCAATTGCAATTAATTCCGTCACCAATCAAATTTATGTCGCCAATTCCGGCGATAGCAGTGTGACCGTGATCGACGGTGCGACCAATCAGACAACGAGCGTGGCAGTTGGTACGACGCCGGTTGCTGTGGCGGTGAATCCCGTAACGAACCGGATTTATGTTGCAAATTCCGGGAGCGGCACAGTCACGGTGATCGTCGGTAGTACGAACCGAGGCATTACGGTGACGGTTGGCACAATGCCCGACGCAGTGGCGACCAATCCGGTGAGCGATCACATTTACGTCGCAAATGCTGGAAGCAATACGGTAACAGTGATTGACGGCCCCTCCAATCAGACGACGACGGTGGCGGCGGGAGCAAATCCGGCTGCGTTATCTATAAACCCGATCACGAGCCAGATCTATGTGGCGAACTCTGCTAGCGACAACCTCTCAGTGATCGCGGAGCAGCGCATCGGCGCCCTTCCGTTGGCAACTGTCATTTCGGCTCTTCCGGGCAATGAAACGGCGGCGCGCTCGCCGACAATTGTCCTCTCCGCCACTAGTTCTTATTCGCCTTTCAATCCACCCGTGCAGGGTATTCGCTACCAAGTTGATTCTTGGGAAGGTCTGTGGCCAGCCGCCAAGGCTGTGGACACCACCTTCAACGCCAACCCGTCTCAGCTCCAGCTGGGACCGCACGTGATTTACGCTTTCGCCGACAATGGACTAGCGGCCGCGGCTGCCGGATTAAACCAAAACACGGTGGGCAGCATAGCCGGATATTTCTTTACCGTCGTGCAGGGGCAAACTACGACTGAGGTGACCTCTAGTTTGAATCCGTCATCGGATGCACAGTCGGTGACTTTGACTGCATCGGTGCAACCTGTGGCACCAGCCACGGGGATGCCGACAGGTACAGTAAGCTTTTTCGATAACTCCACGATTCTGGCAAGCGGACTGGGCCTCGATGGGACCGGCCAAGCCAGTTTTAGTACTTCCTCCCTGAACCCGGGTACGCATTCAATCACCGCGAGCTATACCGGCGACGCAAACTTTGTGAACAGTGTCTCCACTTCTCTTAACCAGGTTGTAGCGAAGGGACAGGCTGTCACGACTCTGGGCTCCAGCACGAATTCCTCGGTTTTCGGTCAAGCAGTGACGTTGACCGTAACGGTGCAGCCGGTCGCACCGGCGACAGGGACTCCAACCGGGACGGTAAGTATTCTCGACGGCAGCACGATTGTGGCAAGCGGAGTAGCCCTGAACGCGAGCGGCCAAGCGAGTTTTGGTACTTCTTCCCTGTCTCCGGGCACACACTCGCTAACCGCAAACTATAGCGGCGACGCGAATTTTGCCAGCAGCGTTTCCGCTTCGATAAACCAGGTTGTAGCTAAGGGACAGACTGTCGCGACTCTGGCATCCAGCTTAAATTCCTCAGCCTTTGGTCAGGGACTGATACTAACAGTTACGGTGCAAGCGGCTGCACCGGCGGCGGGAATTCCAAGCGGGACAGTGACTATCCTGGACGGCACCACGATTCTGGCAAGCGGAGTCGTCTTGAGCGGTAGTGGTCAAGCCAGTTTCAGTACTTCTTCCCTCGGGCCCAGTACGCACTCCCTAACTGCAAACTATAGCGGCGACGTGAATTTTGTGGGCACTGTTTCCCCTTCGATAAGCCAGGTTGTAGTTAAGGGACAGACCATCGCCACTTTGAGCTCCAGCGCGAATTCGTCAGCTGTCGGTCAGGCAGTGACATTGACGATTGCGGTGCAGGCGGTTGCACCGGCGGCAGGAATTCCAACCGGGACAGTGATCATTTTCGACGGCACCACGATTCTTTCAGGTGGGCTGGTGCTGAATGGGAGCGGCCATGCCACTTTTACTACTTCTTCTTTGGCTGTAGGCACGCATTCAATCACGGCGAGCTACGCTGGCGATGGAAACTTTGGGGGCAGCGCTTCCACTTCGATAAACGAGCTTGTCGCAAATGGACAGACTGTCGCGGTCCTGGGATCCAACGCGAATTCCTCGGCTTTCGGTCAGGGAGTGACGTTGATCGTTTCGGTGCAGTCAGTTGCACCGGCGACGGGGATGCCGACAGGTACAGTAAGCTTTTTCGACGGCAGTACGATTCTGGCAAGCGGAGTGGCGTTGAACGCGAGTGGGCAAGCGAGTTTAACTACTTCTTCCTTGGCTCCGGGTACACATTCAATCACGGCGAGCTACATCGGCGACGTAAACTTTGCGAGCAGCGTGTCTCCTTCGATAGGCCAGGTCGTAACCAAGGGACAGACTATTGCAATTCTGGAATCGAGCCTGAACTCCTCAGCTTTCGGTCAGGGAGTGACGTTGACCGTTACTGTGCAGGCGGTTGCACCGGCGGCGGGAATTCCAACGGGGGCGGTGACTATCCTTGACGGCAGCACGATTCTGGCAAGCGGGGTGCCCTTGGACGCGAACGGCCATGCCAGTTTTACCACTTCTTCCCTTGCAATGGGCGCGAATTCGCTGACCGCTAGCTACGCTGGCGACGCAGACTTTGCCAGCAGTTCCTCGGGCGGAGTAAACGACACGGTGAACTCCGCTCAGATGGCACTCACTTTATCGCAGACTTCTTTGTCTGTTCCGGCGGGAGGCGGCGGCAGCTTCAATCTCAGTATCAGCTCCAATGGCACGCTGCTGTCACCCATCACCTTCGGTTGCGCGGGATTGCCGGCGAGCACCACCTGCCTGTTTAGCCCTTCGTCGCTCAGTCCTTCTGCTCTTCCGGGCAAAGTGACTGTCCAAATCACCACGGATAGTGTTGCCAGCATCCAAAAACCTCGCGATGGCATAGGGGGAATCTGGTACGGCTTGAGTGTAATGGGAATAGTTTTCGCGGGCATGGAGCGACGGTCGCGTCGCGCCAAGTCTTTCCTGGGAATTGCAACGGCACTCTTGTTGGTTGCAGCATGCCTGGGTTGCGGCAGTGGCGCCGGCAAGACCCTGCTTACAAACAGCGGTGCCGCGACCCCGCCCGGCGTTTCTTTGGTAAGCGTAACGGCCAGTTCGGGAAATTCGCAGGCCACAGTCAATATCACTCTAACTGTAGAACAATGAGAAGCAATAGTAAGGACTGATAATAGCGGAGATGGCAGGCCTATACGATCAACGTTGGGGCTCGTTCGGGTCTGGCCCGGCACTTGAATGTGTATGCAATTTGGTGCATCTTGACAAGCTTTCTTGCTTAGCGCAGAATTGCGCCCGGGTTCCGACACATCTGACACAGTATTACGAACTAAATCCTCCCCTGCTTTTGTTCCCCCACGTCCACACAGTCAATTAGAGGAGTGTGTTTCCTGCGCGGACATAATTCAGCACCCGGTATATTGTTGGTAGACGCCACCTCGCTGAAGCCGTGCGCGTTCAACTCGGAAGTGTTAAAGATCCTCGCCTATCCGTCCGACCCCTACCGACTGAAGGATCTCAACTCATTTCTCACGGAAGTGATAAATGTTCGTCTGGTGCGTCGAAATAAGAAGGTGCTGGCGTTCGCCGCAGAGTTTCCCTCAGGTAATCGCAAGTACCAGTGCCGCTGCTTTCGACTCGAAAAGCAGTTGAACGGGCATTCTGCACCCATCGCACTTGTATTTGAGAGACAGCCTTCGAACGACGCTGCTTTGCTTCAGGTTGCTAGAGAATTCAACCTCACACCCCGCGAACAGCGCACAGTTCAATTGTTACTTGGCGGGTTAACCAGCAAAGAAATAGCAATTCAAATGAACGTGAGTCCTAGCACTATTAAAACGTTCTTGCACCTGGTAATGGTTAAGATGGGTACTTCGACTCGCTCCGGCGTCTTGAGCAAGCTGTTTGACTGCGGAACTCCGGGCAGTACTTTCAGTTCCTGATCTGCGCTTCGAAGTTCGCTTACGAAATGCGCAGACGGCAAGAACCGCCTCTTAGAAATTGACTTTAAAAATCCTCCGACTGGGAGTGGCCGATTGGCGGGCATTGCAGGTTTTTTCCTGTTGTTCTTTCTGCTCTGGGCCGCACCGCTGAAGGCGCCGCACGGAGGCCAACTTGTCCGCGTTGGTACCATGACTTCTACGCGAGCGAAGCATTCCGCGACGCTGCTGTACAACGGCACGGTCCTCATCGCAGGCGGAGTTGGGAACGACGGCAAACTCCTCTCAAGCGCCGAACTATACGATCCCTCAACGCGTAAATTCACTCCGACCGGCGGCATGACCGAGGCTCGCGCCGCTCACAGCGCGGTTCAATTGATTAGTGGCACGGTTCTCATTATCGGAGGATTGGGATCAAAGGGCCCTCTCGACAGTTGTGAAATCTATGATCCAGCGAGTGGGAAGTTCCTGCCGGCAGCGAGCTTGCATACTCCTCGAGCGGGGGCAACGGCAACTCGGCTGCAGGACAACCGCGTGCTTGTTGTCGGTGGCGTCGGCCCCGATGGCCAGAGTATTGCCAGCGCCGAATTTTATGACCGAAATGCGAATTTCAGTTCTGCAGCAGCTATGTCCAGTCCCCGCTCCTTTCATACCGCTACGTTACTTCCCCACGAGCGCGTATTGATTGCCGGTGGTGTCCGGGGAAATGAACCGCTGAGCAGTGCCGAACTCTACAACGCAGAACTGAATCGGTTCTTCGACCTTCCCAGCATGAGCGTCGCCCGCGTGAGGCACGCTGCGGTCGCGCTTCCGGGAGGAAACGTTCTGTTAGTTGGCGGTTCGAGTGCCAACAAACAACTAGGGATTGCAGCGACTGAAATATTCGATCTAGAGAATGGAAGGTTCGTTGCAGGTGGATCGATGCTGCAACCACGTTGGGGTTTGCCCGATCCGGTCATTCTCTCAGGGGGCAAAGTGCTGGTCGTGGGCGGAGCTCGAATTCAGGAAATTTACGACGCTGCAAAAAATACCTCTGCAGTGGCCACCAGCACAACTGAGCGATTTCCCTGGTATCAAAGCGCAACCCTGCTTTCGGATGGCAACGTTTTGGTCGCGGGGGGATCCGACCAAAAGGGACAACGCACCGCCCAATCCTACATATACGTTCCGTAGGAAGCTTAGGCACTAACTAACCGCAGACATATCGCAGCGAACGTGCTACGATTCCCGGCAAGTTCTGAGCTTACGGGAGGCGACTTATGGCAACCGCACTTAGGCCCCTCAGTACTGGAGAATTGCTCGACCGAACTTTCTCTCTCTATCGCAGCCACTTTGTGTTGTTTGTTGGGATCTTCGCTTTGCCCCATCTCTGTGTTCTTGCCTTCCAATGCCTAGCTTTGGCGGTTCAGACCTCAGGAGGCAACGTTCGCAACGCGTTGATGATCTTTGTTCTTAGTTTGAGCGCCGCGGTTTTGAGCATGGTCGTTACTGCCGCGTCGCAAGCGGCCACGGTGGTTGCGGTCTCGCAGGTTCACCTCGATCGCCCCGCCAGCGTGATAGTTTCATTTTCGAAAGTAAAACATCAAATTGTCGGAGTAATCGGCCTTTCGCTCAGGGTCGGACTCTTCGTGGGATTGTGGAGTCTCTTGTTCATCGTGCCGGGAATCTTGAAGGCAATCGAGTGGTCGTTGGCCGTTCCCGCCAAGGTTCTGGAGGACAAGAGTGCCAGCGAGGCAATGTCCCGAAGCTCGGAACTTAGCCAGGGGAACCGCGGGCGTATCTTTGTTATCTGGGTGCTGTTCCTGGTACTGAGCATTGGAGTAAGCATGCTTCTTCAGTGGCCGATCCAAATCGCGGCAAGAGCTGGCGGAGGAAGCATATCTCCCGTGCGCAATGTTGCTGTTGTGTGGCGGGTCGCGTCGCTGGTCGCAGCATTTTTTGCGCAATGCCTGGTGGGTCCGCTGGTTACTATCGCATTCTCTCTTGTTTACTATGACGAGCGGGTGCGCAAAGAGGCCTTTGACCTGCAATTAATGATGACCACAATCGATGCACCCGAGTTCCAGGGCGCCCCGGCGTAAAAGGGCGAATGACATCAAGGTGCATCTGCATTCTCGCCGGACTCTTGATCTTCAGCTGCTTCTGCCTGGCTGATTCGGGCTCAGGTGACGAACTCACGCTCGCCGAATATCACGCGGAACTTGATCAGCTACTGCTTGCTGCACAACAGCTCGACAGTTCGGGACGTTCGATTCCCGCGATCCTGAAGGATTTGCCGCCCAGCTGGCGAGTCCGCACGGAGCACCAAGATTTCCAGATTTCCACGGAAGGCCTGCGGCAGGAGGTCCGCAAGTTCACGCAGGAAGGAGACTTCTCTGCCGCGAACGCCATCCGATCTCGGATTCAGAGCCTGCGTAACGATCTTGACGGCTTCGAGACCTCTCCCCAAGACGCTTCGAGCAACCGCGAACGCCTCACTGCTATTCTGGCCCGACGAGAGTTCCGTGACGTGCGAGGACCGACATTCCTCGACCGGCTAGCGCAACGAGTCCTGGCCGTCATTCTGAGCTTGCTGGGAATTCTATTCCGTTCGTCCGCCATTCCCACGATCAGCAAGTTTCTTGTATACGGCCTCATTGGACTCGCCGTATTGACGCTGGGTTTCCTGGTTTACCGGTACATTAAGCCGAATAGTAAACAGGAAAATGTTGTGCCCACCAATCTTCCGGTTTCGGCGAGGAGTTGGGCGCTTTGGCTCGCTGACGCCCGTGCGGCTGCCGCAGCCAATGATTGGCGGGAAGCAATTCACCTTGCATACTGGTGCGGCATTTCGTTCTTAGAGCATCAGGGCACATGGCGGCCAGACCGCGCGCGCACTCCGCGCGAGTACCTTCGATTAATGACCACCTCAAGTGAGCATCGCGAAGCGCTCTCTACACTTACCCAGATCCTCGAACTCACCTGGTACGCGAAGCGAAACGCCGATGCTGGAACATTCTCGCAGACAATGCAGGCGCTAGAGAGGCTGGGATGTCACCCAAGCTGAATCAGAAAGATCGGAAGCTTTTTCTTGGCGCGGGATTCGTCTTCATTTTGCTTGTCGTTACCGCGTTCGTGCTCAGTTCCAGTGACGGCGGACAAGCTGAATACCCCAGCAGCTATTCGAGCGCTTCCGGCGGAGCGAAAGCGGCCTATCTGCTTCTTTCCGAAACTGGTTACAAAATTCAACGCTGGGAACGGCCTCTAAGCGATCTCCCCCTGGGCCCAACCAAAACCTTCACGGTGGTTCTTGCGGAACCTGAAGAAGCTCCCACTCGCGAAGAGCGAGAGCGGCTTAAAACTTTCATTTCCCAAGGAGGCCACGTCATCGCAACGGGCGTGTTTGCCGGCACGCTTCTTCCCAAGAGTGAGTCCGTGCCGGATATTCTCTCCGGGATGACCTGGAAGAAGGCGACATCGCTTTCGCCTTCCCAAATTACTCGTGCGGCCCCGCAGATTGTGCTCGCTCCCCGCGCCTATTGGCAGGCATCTACAGCGGCGTACTCCCTCTACGGCGATGGCGACCACACGTTAGTGGTGAAATATCCCTTCGGACGAGGCGAAGTTCTGTGGTGGGCTGCGGCCACGCCTCTCACGAACGCAGGACTAAAAGAGCCTGGCAATCTGGAATTCTTTCTGGCCTGTCTGGGCGATCAAAAAAATGAAATCCTGTGGGACGAATATATTCACGGCTATCGACAAACGCTCGCGGGATCTATCGTTCACTCGCCGGTGAAGTGGCTTCTCGCACAGTTAGTTCTTCTGGCTCTGGCAATCGTTGTTACGTTCTCGCGTCGCAGTGGCCCGACCTGTGTGCCGAAGACCGAAGCCCGCCTGTCGCCGATAGAATTTGTTCAGACGCTCGGGGGACTCTACGAGAGAGCAGGATCTCCGTCAGTTGCCGTCGACATTTGTTACCGCCGCTTCCGCTACTGGCTGACGCGACGACTCGGCGTCGCCGCTAACACTCCTGCGGACGACCTGGCTTCCGCCGTTCGCAATCGTTGGGGATTGAACGGCGGGGGACGCAATACCGCGGTATTCAGCAACGAGAAAATTATCACCGTCCTCAAGAACTGCGAGGCTGCCAGTGTCGATCCTTTTCTGAAGGCCCCGGTCGCCTTGCGATTGCTTCAAGAACTTGACGGTTGCGCGGCTCAATGGAATCTGTTTCAAGGCATTCAGAAGGAGAAAGGTGAATGAAGGCAGTCCCGCAGTTAGTGCAGCATATCCGCGACGAGATGGGCAAGGTGGTAGTCGGCCAAAACGAAATCAAAGACCAATGTGTGATCGCATTACTTTGCCGTGGACATGTTCTGCTCGAAGGCGTTCCCGGCATTGCGAAGACATTGATCGTGAAAACCCTCTCGCACCTGATGAGGCTGAATTTTCACCGCGTTCAGTCCACTTCTGATCTGATGCCGGCCGATATCGTGGGCACAAACATTTTCAATATGGCAACCAGCGCGTTCCTGTTGCACAAAGGGCCGGTGTTCACAGATTTGCTTCTGGTTGATGAGGTTAATCGCATGCCTCCCCGGACGCAGGCAGCGCTGCTCGAATGCATGGAAGAACACCAGGTAACCATCGATGGGACTGGATATCAGCTGTCTCAGTTCTTCACCGTCTTCGCCACGCAGAATCCGGTCGAATTCGAAGGCACATATCCTCTTCCAGAAGCTCAGCTGGACCGATTCCTGTTAAAACTTCGTGTGCCATACCCAGGTGAGCAGGATGAAGTGCGATTGCTCGCCAACGTACAGAACGGATTTGAATCCCGTGAACTGGATAAGATGGATTTGAAGCCGATCGATGCGGGTTTGCTGGAACAGGCGCAGCAAGAACTCAAATCGGTTACGGTAGAGGAGGCGTTGTTCAGCTACATCGTGCAGATTGCGCGGCGAACTCGCGAGTGGCCTTCATTGTCATTGGGGGCCAGCCCTCGCGCCGCAGTCAGTCTCATGGCGGTCTCCAAAGCGGTAGCCGCACTCGACGGGCGCGATTACGTAATTCCAGACGACGTGAAAGCCTCTTCGCGACCGGTGCTCCGTCATCGAATCATCATGAAGCCCGAAGCCGATCTGGAAGGCATTACTCCTGATCAGGTGCTGCAAGACGTGTTGCAGGCGGTCGAGGTTCCGAAGTGAGAGACGATTTATGAGTGATCTTGGAACGTTGGTGCCGGCCCAGGTTGAGGCAGCGGCCCAATCGTACAAGCGCTTGGGGCTGGCGTTTGGCGATCGTTTCTTCACGCTACTCTTGCTGGGCTTTTTATGGATGATTCCGGCGTTTCTCGATCTACGATTTGTTTATGCACTGGTGGCATGGGACGGTCTCGTCGTTTTCGCTTGGCTTGCCGATCTCGCGCAACTGCCCCATCCCTCGCAACTGTCAGTAAGACGCACATGGCGTGCTGCAGTCGCAATGTCGACTCGGTCGGATATTGATCTCACGCTCATCAATTCCTCTGACAAGGCTGTGCGGGCCACGATGGTCGACACTGTTCCCGAGCAATTGAGGAGCGAACCCCCAACTCTGACCGTTAGGGCCGGAGCCAGAAATGAAGCGGCAGCAACCTATCAAATCTGTCCGGCTCAACGAGGAGACGCGAGCCTGGGAGCCTGCTATGTCCGTTATCAGAGCGTTTTCCGAATCGCAGAGAAATGGGTTCGGGCCTCCGTCGCACAGGCGGTGCGGGTTTATCCCAATCTGGAGGAGGCGAAACGCGACTCCATTTATCTGCTGCGCAGCCGGCAGATTGCCGTTGAAAAACGCCACTCGCGAATCCGCGGGATCGGCCGCGAGTTTCAAAGCTTGCGCGAATACCGTCCTGGAGATGAGTATCGAGATATCTGCTGGACCGCAGCCGCGCGGCGCGGCAAGCTAGTCACCCGCGTTTATCAAATTGAACGCAGCCAGACGGTTTGGATCGTCATCGACTCCGGGCGTTTAATGCGCGCGCGCGTGGGAGCCTTCAGCAAACTCGATTATGCCGTCAACTCCGCGCTGAGCCTGGCTCAGGTTGCGTTGTACTCCGGCGACCGCGTGGGACTGGTGGCCTACGGCCGAGCGATTCGTCAGCAACTTCCGGCCGCCAAAGGCAGCGCTCACTTACGGCAACTCATCGAACAACTGGCCCTGATACACGAAGAAGTCCCTGAGGCCGATCATCTGCAGATGGCGGCGCGTCTTTTGACGGACCAGAAACGCCGCAGCCTCATCGTATGGCTTACCGATCTTGCCGAGACCGCCATGACTCCCGACGTCATCGAGGCGGCGGCCATGATGATGCCGAAACATCTGGTTTTATTCGTGGTAATCGGCCAACCGGACTTGGGCGAATTGGCGGCAAAGAGGCCACAAAGCGAAACCGAAATGTATCAAGTGGCTGCGGCGCAGGAGATGGTTCACCGCCGCGAATTGCTGTTAGCTCGCTTGCGCGAGCGGGGAGCCCTTGCACTGGAAGTAGGAACGAGAGGAATCTCTCCCGCGCTTGTAAACTCTTACCTGCAGATCAAGGAACGGAATCAGCTCTGAGCCGACGCGCGTCGGTTGAGAACCCGAACAAGTAAGCTGCGAGTATCACGAGCAACGCTCCCGCTATGGAGAACTTCAAGACAAGTGGCAGACCCGTCGGCGAGACGAATGCTTCGATCAAGCCCGCAACGATGAGGATAGGAATTGTGCCCAGAACCAGTTGCACTGCCTGCAGCCCGGCTCGCGCCAGGGAGTCTCGCCGCGGCAATAAGCCGGGAAACAGGAGACCTTGGGCGATTCGCAGGCCTGCACCACCGGCAATAAAGATGGCCGGAAGTTCGAGAACTCCATGCGGCGCCACAAAACTCCATAGCTGCAGGCTCATTCCTGACAGATGGCATGCCATGCCGATCACTCCGATCAGCAATCCGTTAAATGCCATCATGTAAATCGTGCCCAAGCCAGCCGTGATCCCAAATGCAAAAGTGGTAAAGCCCACGCTCATATTGTTGGTCATAATGGCGCTCGAGGCCAGCGGCTTAATGCCAACGATCGAGTGCGTCCACATTTCATGGCGGTCAATCGTCTCCACCATCTGAGGCCCCAGAATCTTCACTTTAAAGTCAGGATTCTGATACGTCAGGCTAGCGCCGACTCCTCCGGCGATCAGGAAGATAAGCACCGCCAGGAGGCACTGCTTCAGGTTCCGCCGGAAGGTCGCGGGGAAGGTGCTCCAGAAAAACAAAAGCATCGCCGAAGTACTCGCCCTGCGACCCGAATAGATGGTATTGTGGGCGCGAACAAGTAACTGGTTGACGTAGCGGGCGAAGTGCACAGAACCGCGGTCTTCGCGAATAGCGGCGAGATCCGCCGCCGTTTGCCGGTAAAGCAGACTAAGTTCCTGGAGTTCGGAGCGGGCAAGCGACTTCAGCCCGTCTTGCTTGCTTCGGTTCAGCAGCGTTTCCAGCTTGCTCCAGTAAGGCTTGCGCTTTTCCAGCCAGCGAGTGGAAATCATTGTGGACTCGATTGACGAACTAAAAATTGATACGCCCGAGCAAATCGCTCTGGAGTTGCCTTTGGCTGGGATCGGAAGCCGGTTCCTCGCCCTGGCAATTGATACTCTAATTCAAAGTGTGTTTTATCTCATCACTGCTTTTATCTTTATATTTACACTGCCTGTAGGATCCTCCGTATTCATGTTTCTTCCGAAGCTGTTGGGGCCGGCCTTGGCGGTCTTCATTCTATTTGCTATTTACTGGGGCTATTTTGCTTTCTTCGAGTCGATCTGGTCGGGGCAAACCCCCGGAAAACGCTATGCTGGCATCCGCGTTATTAAAGAATCAGGCAGGCCAATTAATGCCTTCGATGCAATCGGCCGGAACCTGATGCGCGCTGTTGACGGGCTGCCGGGCATGTACGGCGTGGGCTTGGTCTGCATGATGTGTAACCGGCAAAGCCGAAGGCTGGGAGATTTCGTCGCGGGTACCGTGGTCATACACGAGAAGCCCACCGAGGATGTGCGGCCTTCATGGAATACCTCTGACGACGGTTCGAGCCGAGGCGTCGCGACTTCTCCCGGCCTGGCCCAAGTCACGCCGGAGGAACTAGTCCTGATTGAAACCTACCTGCACCGGCGATGGGAGCTCGATAAGTACGTCAGAGTGAACACGGCCATTCAAATAGCGGACAGGATTAAAGCCAAGACCGGGCTGCAGCCCCAGCCCCACCAGCATGTTGACGACTTTCTGGAGGAAGCAGCGAAAAAGATCAGAGATAGCAGCCAATTCCGCTAGGAGCAAGACCAATCTTCGGTTCAAACAAAGTCTAAGTGGTTCGGAGGGTTAAGCAGCTTCGCTGTCGCTACGTCGCACACTCTTAAGAAATGTTGTAGGAAGCTGCAGGGTGCAAATCCTGGAATCTTTCTGGGCTTTGGCTTGAATGGCGATTCCACCCGCTTCTGGAAACGGATCAGACAGTACGTCAAAATCCTCGCCATAAAGGCGGACGCGGGAGGAAGCGGCGTAGCCCATACGTTTAACGTTTGCACATACTTCCAACACGGATGGAGATTCATTATTGCTGGTCATAATAACTTCATTGTACTCAATCGAAGCGTGGTGGTGGACGAATATGGAAGTATTCATCCGAGCGGGCCAGTCACACTAGGGCCTGGTGGAAGCTACTCCTTCACGGCCACACTCTAGGCATCACGAAATGGAACCGACTTGGACGGGAGACACTACGTTATCACCGTCAGTGCCTAAGGATTTGGCCGGCAACGTCGGTTCGGCATCGACGATCGTAACCGTGCCCCACGACCTGTGGAATTGAGTGAGTAGTGGCCGTTGTCGCCATTCTCAGGCACGACCGCGATGCCGTTGTTCAATGGCGTTCAGTTCCGATTCTTTGCGTCGAGCCTTCACGCCATTCAAGGTAATACGCGCCCTCGAGATGCCGCACTTCGTTGCCATTTACGACCACAACGTCGGATTTCATCGGTCCCTTATCGGATAGCAGAACTCGGCAATACAGCGACCCGTGCGGTGTTTCAACTCTCTTAGTGAGATCGACGTCTAGTGAGATTGACTTCGCGGTTGGCCATTGGTGATCCTTCCTGATTCTGGTCTCAGTGTAGGTATCACCAGCTTGCAAGTGCCAGATAGCTAAGGACTGGCGGAGAGGCAGGGATTCGAACCCTGGGTACAGGTGTTAGCCCGTACAACGGTTTAGCAAACCGCCGCATTCGGCCACTCTGCCACCTCTCCGAGTTGCGGAGCTTCAGTTTATCACGGCAGTCCGGTTGAGATCGCCAGGGGCAGTGAGGTTTCTCGATTACGGGATACTGGAATGCCGAAGGAATGCCCCATGAACTAAACCTTCCGCTCGCGCCTCCTTCAAAGTCACAACCGTTTTGTTCGGTTTTCGTAACAGGATTAACTTTCTGGCGCTGCTAAGACGAATCGGTGAAAAACTCTTTGTAATTGAGGGGGATGAGTGGCTCCGAAAGACTGCCTGCGCTGCGGCGGTAGCGGATACATTGCCCGACCTGTGGACATCAGCGGTAAGTCCGAGGGTGTGGCATTTATCCGTTTGAAGTGTCCGGCCTGTGCTGGCAGCGGACGGAAGAATTCGCCTTCCCCATCGACCGCGGGCTGACCGCACGGCTCGTGGTGCTTGCGAAAACGCACGAGCCCGGATCGTTATACCTCCCCTTGGATTGACGATCCGGGCCGACGTTTTCTTGCTGTTTTAGGCAATGCCTGCGGATTTCGCACGCGACCGGCGGCGCGGAGCCGAGGCAGTCTCGATCCTGTTCCGTCCCGCGGCTTTCGCACGATACAGCGCTTTATCAGCTGCCTGAATGACTTCTTCGGCAGATGGATTTTCTCTTCTCGAAGTCGCAATTCCGATGCTGGCGGTAACGGAAAGCCCGTTGGAAGACGCTTCCCTTGAAAGTTGGCGGATAGCGTGGCCAGTTTGGCCTCGCCCGCGCGGGCGTTCATTACGGCGATCGGGCCCGCGCATTTCCTGGCGGCGGTCGGGCCCGCGCAAACGCAGCGTGCTGGCTTCGATATCGGCCCGAAGCTTTTCCAGATGGTCAATCACATCGTTTGTGGTTTTGCCCGAAAACAGAATGGCGAATTCTTCTCCGCCGCATCGGTAGGCTTGTCCTCCGCCGGAGACGCGCGCCAGTCGCGACGCAACCATGCGCAGGACTTGATCTCCAGTGTCATGGCCGTAAGTATCGTTGCAGCGCTTGAAGTGGTCGATATCCACCATCGCGATTGAATATGGAGCTTCGAGCCGAAGCAGCGCGTCGTGAAAGGCTCGCCGCGAGGGTAGCGTCGTTAGTTCGTCGTGATAGGCGAGCAGGTAGGAAGTTTCGACGATCGAGCCTGCCAGCAGAAACGCAGCTGCGGCGAAATAAACTGAGGGAACTAGTCCGACCCCTCCGAAACGAAGCGCCAGAAAGCAAGCTGCCAACGCCGACAAGAAACCGCTCTCCGCGGGCTTGCGGAAAAGTAAGAAGCGAATGAGCAAGATCACTGCCGCGGCCGCGAAAGCGAGTTGCGTGGCAAAAGCCAGTGGCGCCGGGAGCGGGTGATGTATTCCGCGTGCAACAGCGGCCAACGGCTCGGGACGGCAGAGAACCGCGACAATAACGGACTCGACGAATAGCAACAATCCAACCGGTGCCAGGCTCGAAACAGTGAATCCCTTTTCTCTTTCGAACGAGAGAAGAACGAAATCAAGCGGCAAGAGCAGCCCAATTGCGGCCAGAGCCTTGATTCCCGGCGCGCCAGGCGGGACATGCCCTCCGGAAAAATAGTTGATTGCCTGTTGAGCGAGGAATAGAACCAGCAAGGCCGAAAAAATTCGCGTCGAATGAAAGCGCCTGGCGAGAAGCAGGCCGGCGATCCACGCGCCGTAGAACGCGTAGCTGACGACCGCGGCGCTAGGCGCGATCAGGCCCGTATGCAGCAGGGCCGCAACCGCCAGCAAACAGATGCCGGGCGTGAGCAGAGTCTTCATCGAAAACAAGGGCATCAGCGTTCATCGGGAGAGGTGCTTTTCCGGGCGCAGAGTCCTCTGCCGATTATCGCTTGAGGTTGGGTGATCGAGGAATTGACCGATGGGGTTCACTCAGGCGCTTAAGATTCCTTAAGGGCGCGAGGAGTGAGAGTAGAGTAACCGATTCAGAGGTGCGATTGCAGACTTTGGATCGTTCGCTTGATGGCGTTCGATGCCGTTCACGGTTAGCAGACTCATGCGCGAATAAAACGGCCGGAGACTCACGGCCCCTTCTACTACGCGCTAACCTGGACGGAGATCAACTCAGGAGTGCATCGGGAATTCTGGATGGATTTGACCGCATCTTCCGCCGTGAATCTGCCCATCGCCAGCGCCAGCTTGCGATTGGTGGTTGTCTGAATGGGAGTCCGGTCAATGCGCTGCACGTATTCAGGAGCGCGAGTGCCACTGCGGTTTACTCTCACAAGAAACTTCGTGTTGGTCATGGTTTTTTCCTTTCCAGACTCAGGACAAGAGACAGTTAAGAGCAAAAACGCTTTTAACCGTATTAACTACCCGGCGAGACGGTCACTCTTTCACAGGCGTGTTCGGTGAAAATCAGAGAGGCTGACTTAGTTCAGAAAGAGTAATAAGAAAGAATGCGAAGGAGTACTAATTCAATAACCATATTAAGCCGAATTGCTGCCATTGTCAAAGGAAAGCGGTTGGGAGCGGCATTCGCTCTTATCCAATCAACATGAGCATCTGCGAATCGTTACTGCTGCAAGATCTGGCCTGCCTGCGGATGAACTTGTTCGTGATTGATCTCGCCTGCGTCCCAGCCGCCGCCAAGAGCTTTGACCAGATAGACCGCGCTGACCATTTGCTGGCCGAGCAACTGCGTGGCCAGGCGCTGGCTGTTTAAGAGAGTCGTTTGCGCGGTGATGACGTCGAGATATGTGGTGACGCCGCCGACATAGCGATTGTTGGCGATGGTCAAGGCACGGCGCGCATCTCCGACGGCGGCCGACTGTGTTGTAAGGGCTTGTGAAAGCGTACTCAGGTTGCTGATGCCATCTTCAACCTGTTGGAAGGCGGTGAGAACCGACTGGCGGTAATTTGCCACGGACTGATCGTAGGCGGCACGCGCAGCCGACAGATTTGCCCGGTTCCTTCCGCCCTGAAAGATGGGTTCGAACGCATCCGCGCCAACAGACCAAATCAGACTGGGCGCGTTGAAGAGTGATCCGAGGTCCTGGCTCAACAATCCCCCGGAACCGCTGAGCGTGACGTGCGGATAAAAGGCGCTGCGGGCGATGCCGACCTGCGCATTTTGATAAGCCATGGTTCGCTCCGCGGTGGCGATGTCAGGACGCCGTTCCAGCACATCGGAGGGCACTCCCAGCGGGACTGGCGGAGGCGCATCGCGCAAGGGCGCGACCGGCACGCTGAATGCGGAAGCCGGTTGGCCAACCAACACCGCGATGGCATGCTCATACTGCGCGCGTGTCTGCTGCACCAACGACAGTTGCGAGATCGTGGAGTCGAGCACAGTGGCCTGCTGGGCAACTTCCAGTCCGTTGGCAACCCCGCCCTCGTGGCGGTTGTTCACCAGATCCAGCCCCTTGCGCTCGTATCCAACGGATTCCTGCACCACTTGATATTCGGCGTCTAATTCGCGCACCGTGAAGTAGTCGGCGGCGAGTTCAGCTGTGAGGACGAGTTGAACGTTTTGAAGATCGGCGGCTGTTGACTGTAGCGAAGCGTTGGCCGCTTCCACGTTATGCCGAACGCGTCCGAAAAGATCGGCCTCATAGTTGAGCGAGAAAGGAATCGTGAAAAGGTTTTCGGTGACCGCCGATGCCGGCTGCGAGACAATTAATGGGCGATTGCCAGAGTAGCGCTCGCGCGCGGCGCTCGGATCGGTGGAAACTTGCGGAAATAAATCCGCGGTGGCAACGCGTGCTAACGAACGGGCTTGGCTTAAACGGTCGCGTGCCGCGAACAGAGACTGGTTGGCTTGGAGCAGTTGCTGTTCGTAAGCGTCAAGAGCGGGATCGTGGAAAATCTGCCACCACGTTCCCTTGGGGATCGAATCCTTGGGAGCCGCCTCTTGCCACGGCGGCTGCGTCTTCCAGGCATCGGGCGCCGGTGCCGGAGCGGCAGGCCGGCTGTAACGGGGGCCGACAGTGCATCCAGCGGCAAGAACCAGAAGCGCAATGGTCGTCGAAAGTGGAAATGAAAGTACGGCTCGCTTCACCTTCCGCTACCTTTCTGGGGTTCATTTTTTTGGGCTTGAGGTTGTCCCTGCGGCGCGGGCTGGCCTGGCTTCTGCTGGTTCTCCGCGGGCTGGGCCACATTCACCTGCTGGCCGTCTTCGAGAGAATCCGGAGGATTGATGACCAGGCGGTCTGTAGGCGAGACGCCACCGAGAATTTCCAGCGTCGTGCCGTAATCGCGTCCTATATTAATGTGCCGCAATTGGATCCGATTGTCCGGACCGACCACCGCAACCTGCGGACCCTCCGAGCGGAAAAGCATCGCGTTCACTTGAATAGTGACTTTGTTTACGTTCATGCCGACGGAGAAATGCACCGATCCGAACGAACCGGGCAGCAGACGCCCGTCCTTATTGGGCACGTCGACCTCGGTCAGTAATGTTCGCGTTGCTGGGTCAATCGCTTCGGCGGTACGTGCCACTTTACCGATAAACCTTTGCCCGGGGAATTCCTGCAGCGTAACCACAGTTTGTTCTCCTACCCTTATGCTGGGAGCATAGGCTTGCGGAACGCTGGTAAAGACGCGCAAGGGATCGACGCGTGCAATATCGAACAATTCGCGGCCTGCGACGCCGGCCCCGGCATTGATAAGCGCGCCGGGATCGACATTGCGGCGGGTCAACACTCCGGTGAAGGGCGCGTATACGTCTTTGAATCCTTCAAGCTGCTCAAGACGGCGGACATTCGCTTCCGATGCGGCCAGATTAGCCTGGGCCTGCTTGTATCCGCTGACTTGCTGGTCTGCTTCCTGAGCGGAGACCGAGTCGCTCTTGCGTAGATTTTCCCAGCGGTCGGCGCTGATCTTAGCGAGTTCCGCTTGCGCGAGAGTCTGCTGGCGGGTGGCTCGCATCTGGTTCAATTCCTGATCAACCTCGGGAGCATCGATCTTTGCCAGCAACTCTCCCTTCGTGACTTTGCTGCCAATATCCTTGTACCAGCGCACCAGATAGCCGCTGGTGCGCGCATAAATCGGCGACTCCTCATAGGCCTGGAGAGAACCGGGCAAAACCAGCTCTTCGTCCGGCTTTTCTGATTGTGGGTAAACCACAGCGACAGTGGGCACGGTCTCGCGCTCGGTCTCTTTTGCCAGCGCCTGGCCATGGCTTACGCGACCCCAGAGGGTGATAGCGCCGGCAATCAGCAGCAGCAGCAGGAACAGCCCCACAAAAATCAAGGCCTTACGGGGCGGAGCGGGCGGAACTTCGGGCGGCTTTTGAATTGCTACTCGCTGGTGCCGGGACTGCCGCTGAATCTGCTCGATCTCTTCATCGCGCTGAACCTGCGCACTGACGGCATGTTCGCCTTCGGGTGGTGTCGGCTGAACGTCGCGATTCGGCTGAGATCGCTGGTCGTCTGGCGGTGTCCGCCTGAAATCGTTTTCTGCACTCATTCTTAAACTCCGATTTTCCTAAGACTGTTTACGCTTGTTGCTGTTGCGCCCGCCTGGCCTCGCGACGGCTGTGAAACATGGCGTATACACTGGGCACGAAAAATAAGGTTGCGACCGTAGCGAACAAAAGGCCGCCAATAACGGCGCGCCCCAAGGGCGCATTCTGTTCGCCGCCTTCGCCAAATCCCAGCGCCATCGGCACCATACCGATGATCATGGCCAATGCGGTCATCAGCACGGGACGCACGCGCGTGTATCCTGCGGCGACGGCGGCTTGCACAGCGGGGATCCCTTCGTCCATCTGTTCTCGGGCGAAGCTGACCATCAGAATTGAATTGGCGGTGGCGACGCCCATGCACATGACGGCTCCGGTTAGCGACGGCACGCTCAGCGTGGTGCGGGTGAGCAGCAGGAACCAGCAAATCCCGGCCAGCGCGCCCGGTAGCGCGGCGATAATGATGAAAGGATCCAGCCACGATTGGAAGTTGATTACGATCAGCAGATAAACCAGCAGAATGGCGCCAACCAGTCCCAGGCCTAAGCCGATGAACGAGGAACGCATGGTGACCACCTGACCGCGTACGACAATTTGAGTGCCTCTCGGCAACTTGCCATCGAAAGTTTTTAGAACTTTATAAGTCTCGGCAGCAACCGCGCCAAGATCGCGATCCTGCGTGCTGGCGTACACATCGATGACTGATTGAACGTTGTAATGATTAACCGTAGCTGGGCGCGCAACGGGATAAGATTGCACCAGGTTTCCCAGCAACTGGGCGCCCTGCTGCGAATTGACCGGTACAGCCATCAGGTCCCGCAGATCAGTCATCCGGTATTGCGGCGCCTGCACCGCCATCTGGTAGGTGACACCGTTGCGGGGATTCAGCCAAAAGTTTGGCGAAGTCTGAAAGCTGCCGCTAAGCGAAACCAATACACTTTGCGCCACATCGCGCGCCGTGAGCCCAACCTGCGTAACGCGAGTGCGGTCGATATCGAGATGCAGGGTAGGCGAGGAAAGTAATTGCTGCACGTGCACATCGGCTGCACCGGGGATGTGGCGTATCTTGTTGGCAATCTGTTGCGCAATCTGATAGCTGTTGGCCATGTCCGCGCCCACGATTTGTACATCGATTGGGGCCGGCAGCCCGAAGTTCAGAATCTGCGTAACAATGTCGGCGGGCTGGAAAAAAAACTCCACGCCGGGGAAAAGGCGCGGCAATACATCGCGCAGATGACGGATGTGGTCGGCAGTGGGATGGTGATGCTCGGGATCAAGGGCAATCAGAATTTCGGCATCGCTGGTGCCGATAGTTCCGTTGGAACTATACGATTGGTTGATGCCGGAGTTAGGCAGGCCGATGTTATCGAGAATCGTCTGCAATTCTCCATTGGGAATTTCCTGGTGCAGCGTCCCTTCGATTTGGTCGACGAGCCGCGCCGTCTCTTCCACGCGCAGGCCGGGACGCGCGCGCACATGCAAGCGCAGCAGTCCCGCATCCACTTGCGGGAAGAAATCTTGTCCCAGGAACATGAATAAACCGAGCGAGAGCAGGCAGAAGATGAGGAAGCAAAGCACGAAGATGCCGCGATGCTCGAGGGTGGTTTCCAGTAACCGTTCGTAGCCGCGGCGGAAGTCTTCAAACTTACGCTCGAAGCCGCGCTGGAATCGTCCCAGGAAAGACTTGGGCGTTTCGGACTTGTGCTCGTGCCCTCGCATGATGAACATGACCAGCGTAGGGATAAGAGTTCGCGAGAGCAAATAGCTGGCCAGCATGGCGAAGCTTACCGCCTCTGCGAGCGGCACGAACAGGAACTTTGCTACGCCGCTGAGAAAGAACATCGGCACAAATACAATACAGATACTCAGAGTCGAAACCAGCGCCGGCACGGCGATCTGCTGCGCGCCATCGAGAATGGCCTGCTTCATCTCTTTGCCGAGGGCAAGGTTGCGCTCGATGTTTTCAATTTCGACAGTGGCGTCATCGACCAGGATGCCGACCGCGAGCGCCAGGCCGCCCAGAGTCATGATGTTGATGGTTTCGCCGATGGCGCCTAGCACAATGATCGAAACAAAAATGGAGAGCGGGATCGAAATCAGGATGACGATGGTGGGGCGCCAATCGCCCAGGAAGATGAGAATCATGATGGCCGTAAGGGCCGCTGCGATCAATCCTTCGCGCACCACGCCGTTGATCGATGCCCGCACGAACAGCGACTGATCAAAGAGCGCCGTGACCTTCAGTTCCGGAGGGAGGGCCTGCGCCGCCTGCGCAACAATATTTTTTATGCCTGCCACGATCTGCAACGTGGAAGCATTGCCGTTCTTATAGATCGACATCAGCGCGCCGCGGTTACCATCCTGGCGCACAATATTCGTCTGCGGGGCAAAGCCATCGCGTATGTGCGCGACATCGCGCATGTAAAGAGTGGAACTGTTGCTGGTTTTGACTGGCAGGTCATTCAATTCCGCGATAGTCTGCGGCGTTCCATTCATCTCCACGTTGTATTCCAGCGCGCCAAACTTGACCGTGCCGGTGGGGAGAATGAGATTCTGTGCGTTGACCGCATTCACAATATCGGTCGGAGCGAGCCCGTAAGCTTGAAGCTTCGGCAGATCAAGATCCACCTGGATCTGGCGAACTTTCCCGCCGTAGGGATAGGGCGTAGCGGCTCCCGGCACTGTCGCCAGGTAGTTACGCAGAAAATTCTGGCCGAGATCGAACAGTTGCTGCTCCGGAAGAGTCTTGCTGCTTAGCCCGAGTTGAATGATCGGAGTAGTGGAGGCGCTATAGGAGATGATCAGAGGCGGCGTAGTGCCGGGCGGGAGACTGCGCACGGTGGTCTGCGCAATTGCAGTGATCTGAGCAATGGCTCCCTGCACATTCGTGCCGGGACGGAAAAAGACCTTGATAACTCCCAGGCCGTTTACTGACTGAGACTCCATGTGCTCGATGTCGTTCACCGTGGTGGTGATGCCGCGCTCGGAGTTGGCCACGATACGGTCGGCCATATCCTGCGGCGACATGCCGGCATAGAACCACACCACGGAAACCACAGGAATGTCGATGTTGGGGAAGATGTCGATGGGAGTGCGGAAAATCGTAACGAAGAAGAGAATAATGATGACGAGCGCCATCACCACAAATGTATAAGGACGCCTGAGAGCTAACGCGACAATCCACATCGTTTAGACCGTCACTCCAGAGTTCGCTTAAAAGATTTAGCTTAAAAGGATTGCACTGCACGAGTGCGGGCAGGAAACCCAGGGACGCAGACTTAGATTCGATACTGATCGTATTGGATTCTAAATCCCCCCCCGTCTCATTATATGGTAGGGTAGCACCATGCGCCAGAAGCCTTCAGTCCACACCGATAACCGTGGGAGGAACGGCCGTTCTCCGGGGCGCCCACGTAGTGAGGGGGCGCGTCTTGCGATTCTGCGCAGCACACTCAAGATTCTGGGGAAACACGGTTTCGCCGATTTCACGATTGAAGATGTCGCGGCTCACGCTGGCGTGGGCAAAGCTACCGTATACCGCTGGTGGTCCAACAAGGCTGCTCTAATCGCAGACGCATTTGCCAGCAGCACGACCCGGGCCCTGCACTTCCCGGACACGGGTTCGGTTTGTTCCGATATGAGCCAGCAGATGCGGCAGCTGGTAAAAATTTTCCGCAGCCGGCGGGGACGAATCGTTTCCGCCATGCTTGCCGCCGGCCAAAGCGACAGGGACCTCATCGCCGCATTCCGCGAGCGCTTCCTGAAGCCCCGGCGCCAAGAAGCCTACGCCACGCTTCGCCGCGGAATTGCCCGCGGGGAGTTGCGCAAAGATATGGATCTTGATTTGCTTCTGGACTCTCTCTATGGCCCCATTTACATGCGATTCCTCATCCGCCATGACAAAATGACGCCCGACTTTATCGACCGTCTTTGCGAACTTGTGCTGGGCGGAGCAAAGCCGTACCAGCGACTTCGAGCCGCGGCTAAAAGCTGAGATTGACTTAAGCTGAGATTGACTTAGGAAGAGGCGGGACTAGCGCGGAATCCATTCGGCGTGCGTACTGAAGAGCCCGTTTACAAAGCAAATCTGATAAGCCACGAAAAGCCCAAAACCAAGACTCAACAGACCGGAAGCGAATGCCAAGCGGCGCGAAAACTTCTCTCGCCCTGCGCTCACCATCGTGAATGCAGAGGCAAGACTCATGGTGATCAACATCATGCCGGCGATGGTGCCAACGCCAAAGATCAATAGATAAGCGATAGCCCAGTGGTAGTTTCGGATGGTTGTCAATACGAGAAGCGCAACGGCCGCTGAACCGGCAAGTCCGTGAACCAAACCCACCACGAACGGCCGAAGATACTGATACAGGTTGCTGGGTCCAATGATTCGGTCCATCCAGGCAAGCGGCGGGTGCGAATGGCCTTCGGGTTGGTGAGTGTGAGGATGGTCGTGAGTGTAGTCGCCGTGAGAGTGAGAATGAGAGTGAACCACGTGGTTTTCATTGGTTGTGTGGACTGCTCCGCGAGGCATCGAACGCACAAAGCCCGTTACATTCACCAAGCCCAGAATAATCAGCATCACGGCGACGGAGAATTCCATGCTCAACCCAACGCGGACTGGAATTACAAGATTAAAAAGAATGATTCCAGTGCCGACTACAAAAATGGTAAGAGTATGGCCAACTCCCCAGAAGGCGCCGATTAGCGCCGCGCGGGCTTTGTTACGCTGATTGCTGACAATGGTTGTCACCGCGATGACGTGGTCGGGATCCGTGGCGTGCCGCATCCCCAGAAAAAATCCGACCGCGAGGATGGAGAAAAATTCGATCATGCTTTTCGGAGATCAATGGCGGAGGGAGAGGGATTCGAACCCCCGGTACCCTTTCAGGCACAGCGGTTTTCAAGACCGCCTGTTTCAACCACTCACACATCCCTCCGCGCCTGTCGCAGCGGATTTGCGCTGTCTCCGGCTAGTTTACATCAGGTTCCTTGGGAAGAATTGTCAGGCTTGGTAATGAAGTGAAATCATGCCGGGCGTACGATGGGCAGGCCACAAACGGGTTAATGCTCAATCCTTGTTCAAGCCGAACGCGTGCGAATGAAACTCCATCACTTCGGGGAAGTGGGCCATGAAATAGGAAAAACTGTGGTCGCCGGGATAGAGGTGATACTCGTGCTTCACATTTTGTTTTTGGAGCTGCTGGTGAAGCGCGGCAGCGCCTTTCTCGAAGCCGTAGTTATCGTTCTGCCCACAGTTGAAATAGATTGCTAGCTGCCGCAGCGCGGACTCGTTCTTTTTTGCCAGATTGAACGGGCTATTGGTCTTCCAATGTTGAACGTCAATCGGACTCCCGAAGACTGTCGCCAGCACTTTGCCCAGTGGCGCGCCGGAGCGGCCTGCGATGTCGAGGTCTTGCGGGGATTCAGTGATCAGGGCGGCGCTCTGCGCGCTGATGGCAGAAAACATTTCGGGATGAGCAAAAGCGAACCGCAGCGCGCCGTAACCACCCATCGAGATTCCGCTGATCGCCCGACTATCCCTGCCCTTCTTTATGCGGTATTTGCCTTCGATGAGAGGAATGAACTCTTTTAGGAAGAAGTCGCTGTAGCGCACGGTGCCGTCGGCAGAATTGATGTAAAACGTTTGTCCGCCTTCGGCAGCGGCGACGAGAAATTCCCCAATGTTGCGCTGCTGCCGGAGATCATCGAGCAGCGTCCATCCGCCAGTGTTGAAGAGAGTTCGCTCGTTGTCGCCGAGGCCATGTAAGAAATAAAGCACCGGATAGGTTTGCGCTGGATGCTTGGCTGCGCCGGCGTCATAGCTCGCGGGCAGGTAAACGCAGTAGTGAACAGGATGTTTCAGAATTTGGCTGTTCAGCGCATTGCAATCAATTCGGCTCTGCGCGTGAACAGGTCGCGTCAAGACAAATGCCGCGAGGAGAAAAGTGACTCGAAGACAGCGACTAATTTGTCCCGGTCTCATTTGTCCCAGTTTACTCGTAGCGCAAAGCCTGAACGGGATCGAGGCGGGCCGCGCGTCGCGCAGGGTAAAGGCCGGCCGCTAGACTCACCAGGAAAGAAAATAAGACTGCGAACAGCACCAGCCACCAGGGCACTGACCAGAAATGCTCTGGAGGAAAAGATTGCCGCTTAAGATAAACATTCGTCCCGAAATTAATGGCCTGGCCGATCGCCCAACCTAGTGCGACTCCGACAACACCGCCAAGAATGCCCATCGCGCCTGCTTCCGCGAAGAAAAGCCTTTGCACGTCGCTGTCGCTGGCGCCAATTGCCTTCATGATGCCGATTTCACGGCGCCGCTCGAGGATAGCCATGACCAGCGTATTTACAATCCCGATGAAAGCCACAGCCAGAGCAAGACTGCCAAAGATTCCTAGAAATACGTCGAGCACCTTGAAAAACTGTTGGATACTGCGGCTGGCATCGAGAATCGAAAAGGTATTGAACCCCATCTTCTTGATGGCGTCTTCTACGTTCTGCACCTGGCCCGGGCTTTTCACGTGCACACTCACCGACGAGTAAACCGGCTGACTGCTGGCGGCGCGCGAAATTTCGCGCAGGTCGGTAGGTTGCATCACATGCAGCGTCTCGGCTAATCCGAGCGGCAGGAACGCTCGTCCGCGGGTGGGCCCGCGCATGCTTTCCGGATCGAGATCGACGATGCCGACAATCTTCAATTTCTGTTCGCGGGAAATGACAGAATAAGCCGCACTCGACAGATCGTCTTTCGCCGGGCTCACCGTATTCGGAGATGCGGACTTCGCGATCGCGCTCGGACTCTGGGCCTCGCGTTGGGCATAGCGCATGGTTAATTCCTTGCCCAGAAGCGGAGCAGCCAGTTCCGCGACATTGGTTTCGTCAAGGCCGGGCTTCGGAGTTCGTCCCAGCAACTCTTCGGCAAACGTTTTTTGCAGGATCGCTTCGGGCGCCGTATCCGATGAAAAGAAATTTCCCTGCACCGTGTCAAATGCATCGGTCGACTTTGCCGAGTCAGGCAGCGCCGCGATCGTTGTTAAATGAGGCTTGTCTTCGTAGCGAAGCTCGGTGATAAAACGAATGTCGGGATACGCTTCAGTCACATTGGGTATCTGCGTGATCTCAAGCCGCGTGGATTCGTCTAAAATGCGGCTCTCGCCCGGGGCCGGACCGGAGCGCTCCTGTTCTCGATTGAAGCCGTGCAAGTCGCGACGGGAAGTGACGACGACCGTGTCGAATAATCCGGACTTCATCAAACGCCGGGACGCGAGCTGTTGCAGCCCAATGCCCAAAGAGAGCATCGCGACCAGCGAAGCGACACCCACCGAGATGCCGACGGTGGTCAGAGAATTCCGCAGAAGAGACTCGCGCAGATTGCGGACTGCGAGTTCGGTAAGATCGGGAAGCTTCATCGCCGCTCCTCTTCCGTTCTAGCCCGATCAATCGCATTGCTGGCGATTGCCGCGGAGATCGATTCATCGCGAACCAGCTTGCCATCCGCCAGAAAAATAAGCCGCTGGGCGTAACGTTCGGCTAGGGCGCGCTCGTGGGTCACCATCACAACGGTCATCCCTAACTGCCGGTTGAACTCGCCAATCATGTTCATGATTTCGGTTCCAGTACGGCTGTCGAGATTGCCCGTAGGCTCGTCAGCAAGCAGCAACTGAGGGCGGTTGATGAGCGCGCGCGCCAGGGCGGCTCGCTGTTGTTCTCCACCTGAGAGTTCGCTGGGACGATGGTTCATGCGGGCCTGCAATCCAACCCGGGTGAGTGCCCCGCGCACCAGGTCGTCGCGCTTCCCGCGATCAATCTCGGCGAAACGCATGGGCAGTTCGACATTTTCCGCCAGCGTCATGCTGGCAATCAGGTTGAACGATTGAAACACCATGCCGACAGTATGTAGACGATAGCGGGCAAGATCCTGCCGCGAGAGTTCAGAAAGATTTCGCTGTTGAACGATCACACTGCCTGAAGTTGGACGATCAAGCCCTGCGATCAGATTGAGCACGGAAGATTTTCCCGAGCCGGAGGTTCCCAGCAAAGCGACAAACTCCCCGGCCTTCACTGACAACGTTACGCCATCCACCGCGCGGATGAGAGTGTCTCCCATGCGGTAATGTCGGCAAAGCTGGTTCACCTGGATTGCTGGCGTAGCGTTCGCTGGAGATTCGGTTACAGAAGCGTTCCGTATGGGCCCTTCGATGCTCTTCATCAGCTAGCGAACCTCTCCCCTGAGCACGCCCAGAGCGTCGGCGTTTTTCAAATTGCTTTTCGCGGGCTGACCGTCGTTCGCATCGCCGTCGGCGATATCTCCTTCGCCAGGTGCGAGAAAAAGGTTATGTTCCACGCCTTGTTGCCGGGTGTAGAGATCGTAGTATCGGCCTTGCAACGCATAGAGTTCTTCGTGCGTGCCGCGCTCCACGATTTGTCCTTGCTCCATGACTAGAATCTGGTCAGCCCGCCGAATAGTTGAGAGCCGGTGCGCGATCACAAAGGTGGTGCGCCCCTTCATGAGATAAGAAAGTCCATGCTGAATCATTTGCTCGGATTCGGAATCGAGGCTCGAGGTTGCTTCATCGAGAATCAGAATGCGGGGTTCGGCAAGAATGGCGCGAGCGATTGAGATTCGCTGCCGCTGGCCGCCGGAAAGCTTCACGCCACGTTCTCCCACTACCGTCTCGTATTTGTCGGAGAAGGATTCAGCAAATTCATCCACGCGTGCGATGCGGCAGGCGCGCAAAATCTCTTCCGGGGTCGCGTCGGGACGAGAGAACGCCACGTTCTCGCGAATCGTTCCGTCAAATAAAAACGATTCCTGCAGCACGACTCCCAGCCGCGTGCGGTAAGAATCGAGGCGAACCATGCTCAAGTCAGTGCCATCCACCAGGATTCGACCTTTGGTGGGAACGTAGAAGGCGGAGATCAGGCCGATCGTCGTAGACTTGCCGGACCCTGATGATCCCACCAATGCCGTGACTGTGCCCGGTTC
Source organism: Acidobacteriota bacterium (assembly GCA_013289765.1). GTDB lineage: Bacteria > Acidobacteriota > Terriglobia > Terriglobales > Acidobacteriaceae > Sulfotelmatobacter. The sequence goes on along the minus strand of JABCZI010000004.1, from coordinate 314,557 downwards.
CGCACGAAAGGAAATATCGCGAAGCACGTCGCGGATTCCGTCGTAGCTGAAACTTACATCGTCAAACTCTATGGTGCCGTGAATGTCGCGCCGGGCGACCGTGCGCCGCGGGTCCTGATCTTCTGGGCGCTCGCGCATAATTTCTTGCGTACGCTCAAGCCCCGCCAACGCTTCGGTAAGCTGGGTCCCGATGGAAACGATCTGCATGATGGGTGCGACCAGAAAGCCGAGCAGCAGGGTGTATGAGAAGAAGCCGCCGACCGTCAGGGTGCCCGATGCAATCTGGTGGGTGCCGACGTACATTGTGATCGCGCCCACGCCTCCAAGAAGCACACTCGCAGAAAGGCTCATGACCGAGGTCGCGGTGAGCGTGCGCATTACATTATCCAGCAGACGGCGGACGCCAACGGCGAAGACAGCCTCTTCGCGCTCTTCCGCGTGATAGCCCTTGATCACGCGCACGCCTCCTAGCGATTCTGTAAGCCGGCCCGTGACCTCGGCATTAATCTTTCCGCGCTCGCGAAAAATCGGCCGGATCGTGGCGAACGCTTTGTTCAGCGCCACGGCAAAGCAAACCAATGAAGTGACCGCGATCAACGTCATCTGCGGGCTGGTGCGGAACAACAGAACCAGCGCAATACTGGAGGTCACCAATCCACCGACGAAGTCCACAAGGCCGGTGCCCAGGAGGTTGCGAACCCCTTCCACGTCGCTCATGATGCGCGATACCAGATTGCCGGTTTTGTTGCCGTCATAAAATGCAACCGGCAAGCGGGAAATGTGTACCTGAACTTTTTGCCGGAGCTCCGCAATCAAACGCTGTGCTGCCTTGGACAGCAACTGAGTGAGCGAAAACGAAGTAAAGCCCTGGATCAAAGTCGCCGCCAGCACCACCAGGACCAGCGTCCGCAGTTGATCCATGCGGTGTTTGTTGATAACGATGTCGATCAGAAACTTCGTGGAATACGGGAGCACAAGCGCGGCAACGCGGTTGATGACCATCAGCACAAAGCCCAGCGCGAGCAGCCAGCGCCGCGGACGCATCAGCGTCCAGACTTCCGGCAGAACACTGCGAAGTCTCTGAACTTTGGGAATTTTCTGTGTTGATTTAGGGTCTGTACTCAATCTCTTGTTGGACTCCGCCAGGCCTCGATTCGCTTCATTATTACGCATTGTGACATGCTGATTGTGACACGACCGATTGTGACATGAGGCGACCGCCCGTTGTATCCTCGGGGCGTGCCACGTTCTCCTTCGCCGGAGCGCTCTCCTACCCTTGGCCTGTTGCTGGGCCTGATCGTGACGCTCGCGGCCGTTCTGGCCTATTCCGCCTATATTACGTGGCAAGTGGAAGGGTTGCGCAGGCTTCAGTCCGACCTGATCGATCGTGACCGCAAGGACTCGCTGCAGTTGCTCCGCATACAGAACGATTTGAACCTGCTCGCGGTCGCCATGCGCGACATGATTGATAACGACGAACCGTATCCGCTCACCGCATGGGCGGCGCAGTTCCAACGACTACATACTGATTTAGACGACGCCATGCACCTGGAAGCGGGACTGGCTCCTACCACCCGGACGCCCGAGCAGAATGCGTCGCTGAGTAGTTCGTTGAAGCAATTCTGGGATGCGGTTGACCGTGTGTTTGCGCTGGCTGGTGGGGGCCGCGAGAAAGATGCGCGGCAGCAGATTCAACTCTCGCTGCAGGCCAGGCAGGAAGCCATGAGCACCACGGTAGCCCGGTTACTGGTTCAGAATAGTGACAACGAACAACAGGCGGCGCAGCGCATCATTCAGATCTATGACCGGGTGCAGCGGCAAGTCTATGTCTTTTTGGGCGCGACGCTGGCAGCAATTCTGCTGACTGGATTTTCCATGATCCGATGGAACCGGCGGCTGTTTGCACGCATGGCGGAGCTTTCGGAGCGGCGCAGTGAACTAGCGCAGAAACTCATTGCAACTCAGGAATCGACGTTGCGTTATATTTCGCGCGAATTGCATGATGAGTTTGGCCAGATTCTCACGGCCATGGGCGCGATGCTCGGCCGCGCCGGAACTCATGCACCGGAAGGATCTGATCTGCGCAATGATTTGCTGGAGGTTCGCCAGATTGCGCAGGATACACTGGAGCGCGTCAGAAGTTTGTCGCAGGCCCTGCATCCTGTGATGCTGGACGAGGCCGGTCTGGAGACTACACTCGACTGGTACATTCCGACCATAGAACGGCAGACGGGAATTGCCATATCCTATGAAAAGCAGGGGGCGCCTTTTGCCGTGGGCGGCAGTGCCGCGGTGCAAATCTATCGGGTGCTGCAGGAAGCGTTGAATAATGTGGCGCGGCATTCCGGTGAGAAGCAGGTTTGGATACGATTGCGATTTCGGCCCGCAACGCTTGAACTGGAAGTGGAAGATCACGGTGTCGGCTTCAACGGGCGTCCGGCAAAGCAAGGCATCGGTCTGGTCGCCATGCGCGAGCGGGCGGAACTGATGAAAGGGGAAATAGCGTTTTCGATCCCCGCCGCTGGCGGCACTTTGCTGCGGCTAATTGTGCCTCGAGAAAATATTGAACTTCGAGTGAAAGAACAAATATAGATCTTTGACGACAATATAGATGGTGGATATGACCAACAAGATCACGGTGTTGCTGGTGGATGACCACAGCTTGGTGCGGCGTGGCTTTCGGCGCATGCTGGAAGACGAACCCGATTTGGATGTGGTTGGCGAAGCCGGTGACGGAGAAGAGGCTATCAAACTGGCGCGTGACTTAAGGCCCCAGGTTGTCGTCATGGACTGCGCTTTGCCCAAGATTAACGGCCTTGATGCGACACGGCAGATTCTTGCGGATCTGCCAGAGACAGCAGTGCTGATGCTCAGCATGCATTCGGAGAACACCTGGGTGCGGCAGGCCATTGATGCCGGCGCCAGGGGATACATTCTGAAGAACGCGGTGAACCTGGAACTTGGGCCGGCAGTGAGGCGCGTTGCCGGTGGAGAGACGATGTTCGATCCCCAGGTGGAGCCACCATCGGCTCTGAAAGGGGAGCGCAATAGCGGGCTTACGCCGCGCGAGCTTGAAGTCCTGCAAATGATTGTCGACGGCAAATCGAACAAGGAAATTGCCGCGGTACTCGATCTCAGCGCCAATACGGTCGCCGTGCATCGTGCCAATATCATGAATGCGCTCGGCATTCACAAGACGGCCGAGCTTGTTGTTTATGCGATCCGCTCCGGGCTGGTGAACGTTCCGTGAATCGCAGATCGTTCCTGCGAAATATGGCGGGGCTGGCATCGATGTCACAGTTCCCGCTGCTTCGGGCTCTGGGCGCGGCCGGCGGGACTGCGGTTTCGCCGGGCTTTCGATTTGCCGATGTAACTTCCAGCGCTGGCATTCAGTTCCAGCACAACAGCGGAGCGTTCGGTGGAAAATTCCTGCCCGAAACTTTGGGTTCCGGTTGCGCCTTTCTGGATTACGACCGCGATGGTTGGCAAGACATACTGTTGATCAATGGCATGGACTGGCCCGGACACAAGCGGCGGCGCTCTACGTTGAGGCTTTATCACAACAATCGAAACGGAACTTTTACCGATGTTACTTCGCGCGCAGGGCTGGATCTCGAAATGTATGGCATGGGCGTCGCCGTCGGTGATTACGACAACGACGGATTTCCCGATATCCTGATCACCTGCGTGGGGCAGAATCGCCTATTTCACAACACGGGAAAGGGAACGTTTACGGAGGTAACAGCCGCCAGCGGACTCGGGAAGCGCTTATCGTTCAGCACCTCCGCTCTGTGGTTCGATTACGACCGCGACGGCCTGCTCGATCTTTTTGTCTGCAACTATGTGAAGTGGTCGCCCGAGCACGACGTGTTCTGCAGTCTCGATGGCAAGCACAAATCGTATTGCACGCCGGAGGCTTATCGTGGCGAGACCTGCTGGCTATTCCATAACCGCGGCAACGGCACTTTCGAAGACGTGACCGCAGCCAGCGGTATTTTCGACAGCAGTTCAAAATCTCTGGGCGTTGCCATGCTCGATGATTCTCATGCGGGCTTTCCGGATCTGCTGGTGGCTAACGACACCCAGCCGAACAAGCTCTATCGAAACCAGCACAATGGAACTTTCAAAGACGCCGCCGTCGAACTTGGATTGGCTTTCAGCAGTGAAGGTCGGGCGCGCGCAGGCATGGGTGTTGATGTCGGCGATTTCAGGAACTCTGGTCATCCCGGTATCGCAATCACCAACTTCGACAATGAAATGACCGGGCTGTACGAGTTCTCCGGGAAAACTTACGAAGACGTTGCGGCACAAGCCGGTATTGGGCTGGCGTCAAAAAACAGCCTGGGATTTGGATGTTCGTTTCTCGATGTCAACCTTGACGGCTGGCTCGATCTAGCTGTGGCGAATGGCCACATCGACGAGACCGTGCGCAACATTCGCGGGAACGTGGGATACGCCCAGCCTCCGCAAATGTTTCTGAACAACGGCAACGGAAATTTTCGCGAAGTTGCGACCGAGTTGGGCGGAGGCTTCGACGGGCCCAAGGTTGGGCGCGGACTGGCTTATGCCGACTTTGATCGCGACGGCGATCTCGACTTGCTCCTTACCACCAACAATGGCTCCGCCTACTTATACCGAAACGATCAACTGGGCGGGAACCGCAGCATACGGTTCCGTCTGGTCGGCACCAAATCGAATCGGGATGCAATTGGCGCCGTCGTGCACATTGTATCCGGGGGATTAGCCCAATCGCGCATGGTGAAGACCGGTTCCAGTTATTTGTCGCAGTCAGAACTTCCGCTTACCTTTGGCTTGGAAAAACGCGACCGGGTCGATCAGGTGGTGATCAACTGGCCGAGTGGCAGAGCCGAAGAATTCAAGAATCTGACCCCTGGCCGCTGCTACGAATGCATCGAGGGCAAGGGAATTGCCGCGCAGGATGGATTTTGACTGCGAGCTGGCGAATCGATCAGGGGTGGGCCAAAATCCCGGTGGTGGTCAGGTCAATGTTCACCGACTCACTGACTCGCAAAAACATCGTACTCGGATTCTTCATCCCCCACTTCGCATAGGGTACGGCGAAGTGGAGCGTCGCGGTCCAGTGATCCGGAAAAGTTTCCACGTCGGCGGGCACCGTTAGTTCATGATCCGATCCATGAATGGTGAAAATTCCGTGCACCCGCACTGAGGATTTTCCAGTCACCAACACGCTTCCTTCTACATGGTCGGGACGAAAGAGAATTTCCGGGTAGCGGTCGCTCTCGAGGACTTCGCGATTCATCTTTCGGTCCCGCATTCCGCTACCGCTGTTGCCGCTTTTTGCATCCGCCACGATTTCGCCCGACAGCTTGCCGGATCTAGGATCAAGACGCAGAGACCCTTGCTTCAGTTGAAACGTCCCACGCACTGTATGAAGAACGTCGCCCAGCGTGAAAGTCACGGTCGAGTGCTCAGGATCGAGTTTGAATACCAAATCCTGTACGGCGGCGAAGGCCGTAAGCGACAAGAACAGGGCTACAGCGAGAGCGCCGCATACTTGTGGGCGCAAACCGAGGTTGTTTTGCTCCATTTGATGTATTGGGTCAGCAGTGCGCGCCCGGCTCCGTGGTCTCACCATTGCAGAAGTAAAAGCTCCGAACAAAATCCCGGACCCATCGCAGCAAGCAGTCCCAGAGTTCCAGGCGCTGGCCGACGATTCTTCATCACGTCTTCAAGCACAACCAGCACCGACGCCGAAGAGAGATTTCCTACCTTACGCAGGCAATCCCACGACGCCTTGAGTTCTCCGTTATGCAGTCCCAGCGCGTCGGCTGACGCCTCAAGCACTTTCGGCCCGCCGGTGTGTAGAACCCAGCTTTGCAGGTCCTCGCGCTTGTGCCCGTGGTCCGCCAGGAAAGCGTCTACATCGCGTCCCAGATTTTCTCGAATCAAGGTGGGGACTTCGGTCGACAGAATAATGCGGAATCCTTTCTCGGAAATATTCCAGCCCATCATGTCTTCGGTGCTGGGATAAAAAATGGAACGCGTTGCGAGAATCTTCGGCCCCGTAACTGGCTGTCCGTTCGGTTCGAGGTCCGCGCCTGTCACGATCACAGCGGCTGCGCCATCGGCGAAAAGTCCCGATGAAATCAAATTCGCTACCGACAAATCTTCTCGCTGCAGAGTCAGCGAGCAGAGCTCCACCGAAACCAGTGCGGCCGCCTGAGATGGATAAGCGCGAACGTAGTCCGCCGCTCGCGCAATCCCGGCCGCACCCGCTACGCATCCCAAACCGAAAATGGGAGTGCGGCGAATATGCGTCGGCAGCTTCATTCTGTTGATGAGCAGAGCGTCGATGGACGGGCTGGCCACACCGGTCACTGTCGTGAAGAACAAGGCCCCGATATCCTCCGGCCTCACGCCGGAGTTGTGCAGCGCCAGGCAAAGGGCGCGCTCGCCTAATTCCTGTGCGACCCTAATCCAGATGTCATTGGCCTGTCCCCACGTCTTAATATCGACATATTCTTCGGCGGGAATTGCGAGGTAGCGGCCATCCACGGTAACGTTGCGATGCAGGCGTGCAAGCATCAAAGGGTTTTTAAGCCGGGCGCCCCAAAAATCCTGAAGTCGTTCCAGGAGAACCTTCTGCGTGTAATAGTGTTTAGGAAACGCGCTCGTGGCGCTGGCGATTCTCATGGATTCTGTGTCCTGAATTCAGTCTCGGCAACGTGAATCCACCCTGGCCAACCGAATCCTAAGAGCCTTTCTAGATTCGATGTTTACGCACCCGTGAGGGTTGTACAGCAGGGGGATCTGCGCCGGCATAGCTATTGTCGCAGACTTCCGAATTTTTCGGTTGTCATACTCTTGTAACAACAATTGCAATGAATTGTACCAACGTTTCGAGCAAATGGGATTGGGACTCTCGTACTGATTGTGGGCGTATCCGCTCGATGATTAATACGCGGGACTCATTTACCTGCCCCGTACTTTTATCTGCCCAGTACTTTATTTGCCCAGCACTACGATCGAACTCGGAGTATTGCCGACGCCGTAAGTGGAGAATGCGGTCAAATTACCACTGCTCACGCTGAACGCCTGAATCCCCGCCGACGAGCCCTGGTTCCCTACATACAGGTATTTTCCGCTTGGGTCCGAGACCAGAAAGCTAGGACTTGTTTCCGTCGCAAAGGCCCCCGTGGTTGTGGAGGTGGTAAGTATGTTGGGAAGTGCCGTGGTGGAATTAATCGAATACGCTGCAACGTTATTCGATCCTTGATTCGCGACATAGAGGAACTGGCCCTTGGGATCCAGAATCAAAGCGACGGGAGCGGTGTAGCCGGAAGTGAGCGGAGACCCTGAAACCTCAGTCAACGCGCCGGGGGAAGTGGTCGTGCCAATTTTGAAGATGGAGATCGAGTTTGAGCCGAAATTCGCCGAGTAAAGGTAAGTGCCGCTGGGGTCGATCGCGAGACCGTCCAGGTTAAGGCCACGAGCATTGATTCCGCTAACCAGCGTGAGTACCCCGGAATTTACGCTGAAGCTGAGGATCGTTCCGGAAGTCTGGCTTGGAATGCTCACGAATAGGAAGTTGCCCGACGGCGTAAGTTGCATATTAAGTGGCGACGCACCTAAAAAGACCGGCGGTCCTGCCACCGGCGTAAGCGCGCCGTTGCTGCTGGCGATCGAGAAAACCGAGATGTTCTGCGAGTTAGTATTGGCAACGTAGAGAAAGGCGCCCGCTGAATCGATACGGAGGAGGTTCGGCTGCGATCCGTTGGGCGCAACCGAGGTTCGTGGAAACACCTCGGTCAGATCGCCGTTGCTGGCGATGGTGAAGAGGGAAATATCGTTTTCATTTTGTCCGGGATTCGCTGCGTACAAGAATTTTCCCGAAGGATGAAGGGCCAGCGAAACAGCTCCGTCGCCTACAGTGTAGGGGCTCCCGGCGATTTGCGTGAGCACTCCGGAGTTGGGATCTTCCCGATACGCGATGATCTGATTGGCTGCCGGAAGCGTTGCGTAGACGTAATGATTCGCTGTGGTGCCGCAGCTGGTGAAGCCGGCAATGCTTGCGACAACCAACAACAGGACTAATGCTTTCTGAAGCATCCGCTACTCCTGAGAGAATTTGAAAGCGAAGCACAATAATAGAAGAACAATAATACTGGTTACCGCGCAAACGGGTATGGAACGCAGCAATCCCCTATCATACGGTCCCAGCCAGGAAAATACGTAATCGCTGTACTGTTTGTGGCTTGGAAATTGTCGAGCTCCGCGCGACAGCCGAGAGCCTGCCCTGAGCTTGTCGAAGGGGCGGCTCTCCCCACCTGAGCATTTTTTGGCTTGCTTCCGTCCTCTCACGCCCACTGCTGCGATGCGCTCCCAGTGAATCCAGGTTGCACGCCCCGTCCTGGGGGCCCGCAAAATCGTCCCGCCGCAGACAAGAGAGTCAGTGGGCCGGACTCGGTCTGGGAGTATGAGCGGAACCTTCCACCAGAGAAGACTCTTCACCGCCGCGCAATGCCATCCTCAAACGGTCGAGATACACATAGACAACCGGCGTGGTGAATAACGTGAGGGCCTGACTGACGATAAGTCCTCCAACAATCGTGATGCCGAGCGGACGATGCAGCTCGGAACCAGTTCCGCTGCCCAGCGCCAGCGGAAGACCTCCCAACAGAGCTGCCATCGTTGTCATCATGATGGGACGGAAGCGCAGCAGGCAGGCTTCGTAGATGGCTTCGGCGGGCTTCTTTCCTTGCGATCGCTCGACCTCCAGCGCGACGTCGATCATCATGATGGCATTCTTTTTTACCAGGCCGATCAGGAGAATGATGCCGATGGTCCCAATCACGTTTAGTTCATTGTGAGTCAGAAGCAGCGCCAGCAGTGCGCCTACTCCGGCTGACGGAATCGTCGAGAGAATCGTGATGGGATGAATGTAGCTCTCATAGAGCATGCCCAAGACGATGTAGACCGTGACCAGTGCGGTAAAAATCAGCACGCGTTCGCTCGAAAGCGAATCTTGGAACGCCGCTGCTGTGCCCTGGAAACTTGCTTGAATGGTTGATGGGAAGCCAATCGATTGTTCGGCGTTGTTTATGGCCAACGTCGCCTGGCCAAGAGAAATTCCGGGCGCCAGATTGAATGAGATCGTAACCGAAGGAAATTGGCTTTGATGATTGACCGCTAACGGTATGTTGGAGGGCGTGAAATGAGTGAACGCCGCCAGTGGAATAGGTGCGCCGCTGGAAGACCGCAGGTAGATGTTTTGCAGAGCCTCTGTGGTCTGCTGGAATTGCGGCGCCACTTCCATGACCACGTGATACTGGTTCAGCGGCCGGTACATGGTTGAAACTTGGCGTTGCCCGAATGCGTCGTAAAGCGCATTATCAATGGTCTGTGCGGCGACTCCTAACCGGCTCGCGGTATCACGGTCGATCACCAGCTGTGCCTGTAATCCTTTGTCCTGCTGGTCGGTGCTGACGTCGCGAAGTTCCTGCAGACCACGCATTTTCGTCAGGAGTTGCGGCGCCCAGGTATTTAGCTCGTTTAAATCCTCACCCTGTAAAGTGTATTGATATTGCGCATTGCTCTGCCGCCCGCCGATGGTCAAGTCCTGAGCCGATTGAAGAAAAAGAGTCGCTCCCGGGACAGCCGAAAGTTTTCCGCGCAGACGGGTGATCACGTTGTCGGCGGTAACATTGGGGCAGGATTGCCAGAAATGTCGGTTCGGACACCGGCCACGTTCCGCCAGGGGTTTCAGCATGATGAAGAACCGGCCTTGATTCGAAATCGTATTGCCTCCGGCAAAACCAACGACTGAACTTACGGCCGGGTCTGTCATCACGATGGTGACGTAGCGCTGCATCTTGTCGCGCATTGCCTGGAATGAGATATCCTGCGCAGCCTGCACCGAGCCCATAATTCGTCCGGTATCCTGCTGCGGAAAGAAGCCCTTGGGAACTTTAATGTAGAGGTACACGCTCAGGCACGCTACCAGGATGGTCACAACTAACGTGATGAGCTGATATTCCAAGACCCATTTCAGTGCATGGGTATAAGTCGCCAGAGTCTTGTCGAAAACCCATTCGCTGCCCCGGTAAAAACGATTGTGGCGTTCATCTTTTGCCGGCGGACGTAAGAACTTGGCGCACATGGTAGGTGTAGTGGTCAGCGAAACCAGGAGCGAAACTGCAATCGCAACACTGAGCGTGATTGCGAACTCGCGAAACAGTCTGCCTACGATTCCCCCCATCAAAAGCAGCGGAATGAACACTGCCACAAGAGACACGCTCATGGAAAGCACGGTGAATCCGATTTCGGCCGCTCCCTTGAACGCCGCCTGCACCGCATCCATGCCCTGCTCCACGTATCGCGTGATGTTCTCAAGCACTACAATGGCGTCGTCCACCACGAAACCAGTAGAAATCGCCAGCGCCATCAGCGATAGATTGTCCAGGCTGAAACCCAACAGATACATTCCTCCGAAGGTTCCGACCAGCGAAAGGGGTACGGCAATGCTGGGAATAATGGTGGCGCGAACCGTCCGTAAGAAAGCAAACACCACGAGAATTACAAGAATGATCGATAGGATCAGAGTGAATTCAATATCCTTTACCGAGGCGCGAACCGTGACGGTGCGATCCATGGCAACGGTGAGCGAGATTGCGGGAGAGATCGAGGACTGCAGATAGGGAAGCAGCGCGATCACCCGGTCCACGGTCTCGATAATATTGGCGCCAGGCTGCCGAAAAACGATGATGAGAACGCTCGGCTTGCCGTTCGCCAGACCGATGTTGCGGACGTCAGAAACGGAATCCTGCACATCAGCCACGTCCCCGAGACGTACCGCCCCGCCGTTTCGGTAAGCCACGATCAGCGGACGGTACTGATCCGCAGTGAAGAGTTGATCGGTGTCGTCGAGAGACCAGGAAGTAGTCCTATTCGAAACCTCTCCTTTGGCCAGGTTTGCGTTGGCGGCATTCAGAGCGGTACGCACCGTGTCCAGCCCGACGCCCAACTTGTTCAGCAGCATCGGATTTACTTCCGCGCGCACCGCGGGTTGCGCCGCCCCTCCTACAAATACCTGGCCCACGCCAGAAACCTGGGCAAGTTTCTGCGCCAGAATCGAGTCCGCTGCGTCATACATTTGCGGCACGGTTTCAGTGTCGGAAGTCAGCGCCAGGATCAGAATGGGAGCGTCCGCGGGATTTGCCTTGCGGTACGTCGGATTGCTGGGAAGGTTTGCGGGAAGCTGGCTGCGCGCGGCATTGATTGCTGCCTGCACGTCGCGCCCTGCAGCATCGATGTTCCGGTTCAAATCAAACTGCAAGACAATGCTGGTCGATCCCAGTTGGCTGGTCGAGGTCATCTGGTTGACCCCGGAGATGCGCCCAAACTGCCGCTCCAGCGGGGTTGCGACGGCAGATGCCATGGTCTGCGGGTCTGCGCCCGGCAAGGCCGCGCCGACTCCGATCACAGGAAAATCAACCCTGGGCAAAGATGCGACCGGAAGAAAATTGAAAGCGAGAATTCCGGATAACAACAACGCCGCAGCCAGCAGCGAAGTGCCAATCGGACGCCGTATAAATGGAGCAGAGATACTCATGCATTAAAATTGCAAAGCCTAATCCGCCGAGGCATCCCCCGGTGCGGCCTCGTGCGGTATTGGATTGCCTATTTTGTACTTCTCAAACCTGTGCGCCAGGCGATCAAACCACAGATAGACGACCGGCGTGGTGTAAAGCGTAAGCAGCTGGCTCAGGATCAAGCCGCCGACAATCGTGATTCCGAGTGGTCGCCTCAATTCCGCACCCGTGCCGGAACCCAGCGCCAGCGGCAGACCCCCGAGCAATGCCGCCATGGTCGTCATCATGATGGGGCGGAAGCGCAGAAGGCAGGCTTGAAAAATTGCTTCCTCCGGCGGCTTGTGTTCCTCGCGCTCGGCTTCGAGAGCGAAGTCGATCATCATGATGGCATTTTTCTTGACGATGCCAATCAGCAGAATGATGCCGATCAGCGCCACCACAGTTAGATCGTTCCCCGTAAGCATGAGAGCCAGAATCGCGCCGACACCCGCGGATGGAAGTGTGGAAAGAATCGTAATGGGATGAATGTAGCTCTCATACAAGACGCCGAGCACAATGTAAACCGTGATAATGGCGGCGAGAATCAGAAATGGTTCGCTGGCCAGGGAATTCTGGAATGCCGCCGCAGTCCCCTGGAACGACGCGTGGATACTGGGTGGCAATTGGATGTCTTTTTCGGCTTGCTGAATGGCTGTGGTCGCCTCTCCCAGCGACGCTCCCGGTGCCAGATTGAATGAAAGCGTGACGACGGGGAATTGTCCCTGGTGGTTCACCGCGAGCGTAGTAGTCGTGGATTGCATCCGGGTGAAGGCGCTGATGGGAACCGGCGCTCCGCTGGTTGTGGCCGTTGCTGCGTTGGCCGTAGGTGCGCCTGAGTTTGGTACGGTGCTGCTGGGACGAACGTAAATATCGGCCATCGCTTCCGGCGTCTGAGAGAAGGTCGGCAAAACTTCCAGCACCACGTGATACTGATTCAGCTGCGTGAAGATGGTCGAAACCAGCCGCTGTCCAAACGCGTCGTAAAGCGTGTTGTCGATGGCCTGCGGAAGAATGCCCAGCCGTGAAGCGGTATCGCGGTCAATCGTGATGTTGGTCCTGAGCCCGCCGGTGAGCTGGTCTGTGGCTACATCGCGCAATACCGGCGACGCGCGCAGCTTATCCACTAGCTTCGGAGTCCACTGCGCCAGCTCCTGCGCGTCCGCATCTTCAATGGAATATTGAAACTGGGTGCGGCTGACGCGATCCTCAACGCTCAAGTCCTGCACGGGTTGCATGTAGAGTGTGATGCCATCCACTTGCGCTAACGCGGGCTGCAAGCGTCGGATGATGGCGGAGGCGTCGTCGCTGCGCTGATCGCGCGGTTTCAGGTTGATCTGAATCCGGCCGCTGTTGGGAGTGGTATTCGTTCCATCCACTCCGATGAACGATGACAAGCTATCGACGTCTTTGTCTTTGAGAATTACTTTCGCGAGTTCCTGCTGGCGCTGAGACATTGCGCTGAACGAAATGCTGTCTGGCGCCTCGGAAATTCCGAGGATCACTCCTGTATCCTGCACCGGGAAGAATCCTTTGGGCACGACAACATAAAGAATCAGCGTGAGAACCAATGTGCCGAAGGTCACGATCAACGTTGCGGTCTGGTGCTTGAGCACCCACTTAACGGTGCGCCCGTAAAATGTGACCACCCGGTTGTAATAATCTTCGGTGACTTCGTAGAAGCGCCCCTTCTCACCCTCTTTGCGATGCTTGAGCAGTTTGGCGCACATCATCGGAGTCAACGTCAAAGAAACTCCGGCAGAGACTAGAATCGTCACCGCCAATGTGACCGCGAACTCCCGAAACAGCCGGCCCACAATATCGCCCATGAACAGCAGCGGAATCAGAACGGCGATAAGCGAAACCGTCAGCGAGACAATGGTGAAGCCAATCTGCCCCGAACCCTTGAGAGCCGCGTCCAGAGGCGAGTCTCCAGCCTCGAGATAGCGGTCAATGTTTTCGATCATGACGATGGCGTCGTCCACTACAAAGCCAGTGGAGATGGTCAACGCCATCAACGTAAGGTTGTTGAGGCTATATCCCAGCAAGTACATGACGCCAAAAGTTCCCACGATCGAGAGCGGGACGGCGACGCTGGGAATGAAAGTTGCGCGCAGGTTTCGCAGGAAAAAGAAAATGACAATGACCACCAGGACGATGGTCAGGGCAAGTTCGAACTCCACATCCTTTACAGAAGCCCGGATGGTGGTGGTGCGGTCGGTGAGAATCTGAACTCTCACCGCCGACGGCAGCGAAGCTTGTAACTGCGGAAGTAATTTTTTGATCCGGTCGACGACGCTGATGATGTTCGCCCCGGGCTGGCGCTGAATGTTCACGATCACCGCGGGAGTCGAATTCATCCAGGCGGCCAGCAGCGTGTTCTCCGTACCGTCGATGACGTTGGCGACATCGCTGAGGCGCACCGGCGCTCCGTTGCGATAGGCGATGACAATCGGCTTGTACTGATCGCTAGTAAACAGTTGATCGTTGGCGCCAATGGTGTACGACTGGCGCGCCCCATCGATAACGCCCTTCGCCTGATCCACATTGGCCTGCGCCATGGCCGTGCGAATATCTTCCAGGCTCAACCCGTAGGAGGCCAGTTGGGTTGGATTCACCTGCACCCGGACTGCGGGCTTCTGTCCGCCGCTGATTGAAACGAGTCCTACGCCCGGAAGCTGCGAGATCTTTTGAGCGAGAGCAGTGTCGGCGAGGTCTTCCACCTTCGACAGCGGCAGCGAATCCGACGTCATCGCCAGCGTCAGAATCGGCGCATCGGCCGGATTCACTTTGTTATAGATCGGAGGATTCGGCAAATCCGTCGGCAAGTAGGTCGATCCGGAATTGATGGCAGCCTGTACCTGCTGTTCTTCGACATCAATGTTCTGGTCCAGGGCGAACTGTAGCGTGATCACCGAGCTGCCATATGAACTCGTGGAGGTCATCTGGCTTAGCCCCGGTACCTGCCCGAACTGGCGTTCCAGAGGCGAAGTGACCGACGAGGCCATCACGTCCGGATCTGCTCCCGGATAAAACGTCACGACCTGGATGGTTGGGTAGTCTACTTCTGGAAGCGCCGACACCGGTAGTTGCAGGAACGCAACCCACCCCACCAGCAGCACGCCCACCATCAACAGCGTGGTCGCCACCGGCCGTAAAATAAATAACCGCGAAGGACTCATGACGATGGCGTTCCTGAAGTCGTGCTTGTTTTATTCGCCGTGCCCGATGCAGGAGAGCCGTTGGCGTTTCGTCCATTCGGAGCCGGGCTGGGATTGGCGTTCCGCGGTTCTACCTTGCTGCCGGTTTGCAGCTTGTCTTGGCCATCGGTCACAACCGTATCCCCGGGATTAAGGCCGCTGGTGATGGTCGTAATATTGCCTTGAGTCAGAGAGACGACAATGTTGCGCGCTTCGACAGTCTTGTCCGGCTTCAAAGCGTATACAAAAGTTCCTTGCGGGCCGCGCAGAATCGCGGCCGTGGGAATCACTGTGCTATTTTTCCGCGTTTCAAGAAGAAGATTGGCATTCACGAACTGATTCGGCCAAAGCTGGTTGTCTTGATTATCAAAGACCGCCTTTAGCTTGGCGGTGCCCGTCGTTTGATCGATCTGGTTATCAATCGTCAACAGCTTGCCGGTCGCCAACTTGGTTTGGTCGTCCCGGCTATAGGCATCAACCTCCAACGCCGTCCCCTTCATGTGCTTGGAGACCGTCTGTAGCTGATCCTCGGGAAGCGTGAAGATCACCGCGATCGGCTGCAATTGCGTGAGGATCAGCATCGGATTGGTATCCGCTGCGTGCACGATGTTGCCCGGATCCACCTGCCGCAGGCCGACCCGTCCGGTGAAGGGGGCGGTGATGTGGCAATAAACGATCTGGAGCTTCGCGTTATCAATTTGCGCCTGGTCGGTGCGCACCTGGCCGTCGAGCTGATCCACCGTAGCTTTCTGCGTATCCACTTGCTGCTGCGCAATGCTGCCCGAAGGGATCAGTGCGGTGTAGCGGTCGAGGTTCAATCTTGCATCGCGTAACGTGGCCTGATCCTTGAACAGCTGCGCCTGCATTTGTTCCAGTTGCACCTGGTAGGGGCGCGGGTCGATCAGGATCAGCGATTCACCCTGCTTCACGTTCTGGCCTTCCCTCACATTCACTTGCATGATCTGGCCGTCGACGCGGCTCTTGATGTTCGCCGTGTTGAAGGCGGTCACCGAACCCAATCCGGTGAGGTAAACCGGCACATCCTGTTTTTGAACCTGGGCCACCGCAACCGAAACCGCACGCGGAGCAGCAGCCTGCGCTTTTTGTTGCTTGGTGTCGGAACTGCTACAGCCGAAAAACGATGCGCATGATAGTGCGATAAATAACGCCCACGTCAGCCGAAGCCGGCGGGAGACACCGGTTAATAATTTGTTGGACTGAGAATCGATTTTTTTCAAGGCATTAGTCCATAGCAACTTTTCGTAGGATCGGCAAAAAGCCGCCGTTGGTTAGACGTATTCATGGTTGACTCGGTTGTGGCACCTCTGCCCTGAAAAGGCAGTAGTTCGTCGTACGCCAAGATCCTTCCATGGATAGAAGCTCAGGTAGGAACCGGGAACGCAGATGTAATAGTAGAACCGTACTCAGCAAGCATCAACTGTGCAATTGCAGCAGGTCAAGCGTAGGGCGAAGGTTTTACAAATCTTTACCCGCTTTGACCCTGCGTTTACGCTTTGATGGATTGCAGGCCCAGAGGAAGCGGGTGGAGGACTTCGTAGGCCGCAATCTCAGCCTCATGCTGCAAGGTGAGCCCGATATCGTCCAAGCCGTTCAGCAGGCAGTGGCGGACAAATTCGTCGATAGGGAATTTAGCGCGAAAGCCCTGATCGTCCCGCACTTCGCATTGCTCCAGGTCGATGGTGAGTTGATAACCGTCTATCTCATGAGTTCGTCGCATAACCTCAGCAGCCTCATCCTCGGTCAGCAGTACCGTGAGGAAACCATTCTTCGCGCTGTTGTTGGCAAAGATATCGGCAAAGGAGGAGGAAATGACCGCGCGGAATCCGAAATCCGCAAGAGCCCAAACCGCGTGCTCGCGCGAGGAACCGCAGCCGAAATTCTTCCCCGCGACTAAAATACTTGCGCCCGCATAGCACGGTTCGTCGAGAACGAACCCGGCATTCTTCTTTCCCTCGGCGGAGAAGCGCCAATCATAGAACAGGAACTGGCCAAAGCCGGTGCGCTCGATCCGCTTCAGAAACTGTTTGGGGATAATCTGGTCGGTATCAACGTTCACGCGATCGAGCGGCGCGAGGCGGCCATGATGAGTTCGAAATGGTTTCATTACGCTTGGTCCGGTCTCATTGAAATTTCCAATCCCGAATGTCGGTGAAGTGCCCCGCGATGGCCGCCGCGGCCGCCATCATCGGACTCACTAAATGCGTTCGTCCGCCGCGCCCTTGCCGCCCTTCAAAATTCCGGTTGCTGGTGGAAGCGCAGCGCTCGCCCGGCTGCAAGATATCCGGATTCATGCCCAGGCACATCGAGCATCCTGATTCCCGCCACTCGAATCCGGCATCCAGAAAAATCTGATGCAGCCCTTCCTGCTCAGCCGCCCGCTTCACCGTCTGCGATCCCGGAACGACCATGGCGCGCACCTTCGAACTGACGTGATGACCTCGTGCCACGCGAGCCGCCGCTCGAAGATCTTCAATGCGCGAGTTGGTGCATGACCCGATAAAGACGCGGTCGATTCCAATATCCGCGATGCGCCTTCCCGGCTCCAGCCCCATATATTGAAGAGCCAGCTCAGTTGAGCGTCGATCGGATTCATTCAGCGCGCTCACCTCAGGTACGCGTCCGGTCACTGGCGCAACCATTCCCGGATTCGTGCCCCAGGTCACGAACGGAGAAAGCTGCGCCGCATCCATTTCAATCACCTTGTCAAATGATGCTCCCTCATCCGACGGCAAGCTGCCCCAGTAGTCAACAGCCTTTTCCCATTCGCCGCCGCGAGGTGCAAATCGCTTGCCTTTTACGTACGCAAAAGTAATCTCGTCCGGCGCAACCATTCCGGCCCGAGCCCCGGCCTCGATGCTCATGTTGCACAGCGTCATGCGGCCTTCCATCGAGAGTGCGCGCACCGCTTCTCCGGCATATTCGATCACATGTCCAGTAGCGCCATCGGTGCCGATCTGTCCGATGATTCCGAGCGCCAGATCCTTTGCCGTTACGCCCTCTTCGAGGCGCCCACGCACATTGATCTTCATCGTTTTCGGCGTCTGCTGAGCCAGGCACTGCGTCGCCAGGACATGTTCTACTTCCGAAGTTCCAATGCCGAAGGCGAGCGCGCCGAAGGCGCCGTGAGTGCTGGTATGGCTGTCGCCGCAGACGATCGTCATCCCCGGCTGCGTCAGGCCTAACTCCGGCCCAATCACATGGACGATTCCCTGGTCCGGAGAATCCATATCGAACAGACGCACGCCGAATTCCTTGCAATTGGCCTGCAGCGCCGAAATCTGCTTCGCGGAGATGAGATCGGTGATCGGGGTTCCGCGCGGTTCAGTCGGAATGTTGTGGTCGACGGTGGCGACCGTGCGTTCCGGTTGCCGTACTTTTCTTCCCGCAGCTCGCAACCCGTCGAAGGCCTGCGGCGTAGTCACTTCATGCACCAGATGTAGATCGATATAAATGATCGGAGACCGGCCGCTCGGTTCCGTTACCTTGTGCGCATTCCAGATCTTCTCGAAAAGGGTTCGCTTGGATGACATATGCGGTGGATCGAAGTCGCGCTGGGGCGCAAACTGCGTGAACCTCTAGTTTTTCATAATGCGGGAATAGGGGCAAGCTGGGCCGGAATGGCTTCCCGTTCTCCGCGACGGTTCTCCGCGTCTCCGCGATTTTAATATCTGCGTCGCTGGAGATCAAAGGCATATCGCGGAGTTTGCTGAGAACCGCCGCGGAGAACGCGAAGGTGGCGGCGTGGCTTCCGGTGCGGTCCTCGGGTATCATAGTGGTGTCGTCTCATGATCAATGGCAAACGCATAGCGGTCGTGATGCCCGCCTACAACGCGGAGAAGACCCTTGAGGTTACGGTCGGCGAGTTGCCGGATCTCGTCGACATCCGCATTCTGGTGGACGACCATAGTTCCGATAACACGGTTGATTTGGCCCGCCGTCTCGGGTTGCTGGTGTTTCAGCATGACCGCAACTACGGTTATGGCCGCAATCAGCAAACGTGTTACCGCGAAGCACTGGCTGCGGGCGCGGATGTCGTCATCATGCTTCACCCGGATTATCAATACACACCTCTGCTGGCCACGGCCATGGCGAGTTTGGTAGCTTACGACGTGTACGACGTTGTGCTGGGGTCGCGCATCATTGGCGGGACAGCGTTGCGTGGAGGCATGCCGGTCTATAAATACATCGCGAACCGATTGCTCACTGCGTTTGAGAATGTTTTTCTGCGCGTCAAGCTCTCGGAATACCACACCGGCTATCGTGCCTTCAGCCGGAACGTGCTGACCGACCTGCCGCTGCTGGAGAACTCCGACGACTTCGTCTTCGACAACCAGATGCTCGCCCAGTGCGTACACTTCGGCTTTCAAATCGGAGAGGTGTCGTGCCCCACAAAGTATTTTGAAGAGGCCTCGTCCATCAACTTCCGCCGCAGTGTGGAATATGGCTTCGGCGTGCTGGCCACGACTTTGCAATTCGCGTTGCAAAAGGCGGGATTGATGCACTTTCCCCGCTTCAGCGATAAAGGCCGGAAGCTCGAGCCTGGCGATTCAGCCTACTATGTTCCGCGCACCGGAATTGCGCGCCCCGCATAAAGCCACACCTGCAACCTCGCCCTTGCAACCGCGCACTTGCGACCTAGGGTATCCGGCAAACCTGCACGGCACGGTTCTGGTAAGGACACTCGAGTCCCGCAATTCCAGGTTGCTCTACGACCACCCAACTGGCACCGTATCTCGTCTTCAGCTGCGTGAAATTTTCTAAAGTGAAACTCTTCCATGGAGTTTCCGCTTGGACCTGGTCCCACCACTCCTGCGCCAGTAGCGGGAACATGCTTACCACGCCGTCATCCTTGACTCTATCCGCCAGGCGGCTTCTTTGGGCTAGACAGCGAAATCCGATTTCATCTTCGCCGGCTAGGTTCATGTAATCGGGATCAAGGGCGAACACCGCATCTACGGGAGTGTTATTCCGAATCCAAACAAATGACTGCGCCCACGGATTCCTGGGTGTGGCGCCGGGCAACTCCACGTGCGCGCTGGCCGGAAAAATCGACCGCTGCGCCAGAAACATCCCGATACAGAGAGGGATAAAAAGCAAGAGCCAGCGCCACGCGTGATTCTTCAATACATATTCGGCGACAAGGCCGCCAATCATGACGAACATCACAATGTAAAGCAGATGCAGGCAGCGCAGTGGTTGAAGTCTCGCGAGTGTTTCCAATCGCGCCGGCAAGTCGAAAGCGAGTGCCATCACGACATAGATCAAGCCATAAGCCACAAAAGCTCGACTTACGCGCTCGATATTGCCCCACTGCCAATCATGAGCGATTCGTCCGAACCACCAGAGAAGGAGGAGCGGCGCGGCAATTCCCAGCCACTCATACCATTGCCAGCTCTGAATGTAGAAATAGCTGTGATGCTTCGCAACTTCGTGATAAGCCGAGGAAGGCAATGGCGCCAGAGGTATCCCCAACCCACAAAGGCACAGAGTAGTCGGGGCCGATTTTCTTAAAAGGCCACCAAATCTTTCCATCACTAGAAACAGTGCACAGAACGAAAACGGAAACACCCACATCAGCGGATGCACGCAGGCTGCGAAAGCCAGCCATAAAACCGCACGCGCATATTTTTTCTCCAAGGTTCGTGCAACCATGAAGATTCCCGCAAATGCCGCCAGATTTCGCGGGTTCACATACTGGTCAAGGATGTAGAGCGCGGTTCCCGCCACCGGAATTGTTAAAAGCGCGGCTACCAGACAAACTCCGCCCCACCGTGCCCTCGCATCTTGAAAGAACAATCCGCCTAATTCCCAGCAGGCGAGCAGAAGCAGAAAAATCGACACCAGATGCCACAGGAACAGGCCTGTCTCCAGGGATAAATGCGTCGCGCGCAAAGATAGAGCAATCAAGTTGGGGAAGAACGTCAGGCGGGCGTGCGACAAGAAAAATTCCCCGCCCACCGGAAACAAATCCGGATGCAGTATTTTCTCGACGCCCGGCAGGTAAATTTCTGCGTCTTCAGCGTATGGATGATACCCGTGCACCAAAACTGCGCCGGCAGTGAGGAGCGGGAGCCCCAGGACGGTCTTCCAATTTGATAAGGGGGAATTACTCAATGGGTTTATGGCCGCAAGCGCCACTTTACCCTATGGATGGCTGGCTTGGTCTGTCAAACTAGCGGGGATGCTCCGGGAGAGCGATGCGATCATGCGTTCACCAATCGGTCAGCGTGCCTAGCTAGCACTTGCCAGCGTCGATAAATCCTACGTAGCATCTAACTTACATGGCTGCTGCCCTTGTGCCCGACCGCCTTCGGCCTAATATGGCCATCGGCGAAATACTGAGCTTTGCTTACGATACTTTCTGCAGCAACAAAATCAGATTCATTCTGACCGCCCTGGGCATGGTAATCGGTACCGCATCCCTCATCTTGGTGGTCACTATCGGGATGACCGGCCGCCAGTACGCGCTGAATCAGATTCAATCGATCGGCACCAACGAGATATGGGCGGAATATCTGGGTGGCGCTCAGCACATCAGCAATTCCAATCCCGATCCCCTGACCATCGAAGATCTGCAGGCAGTGCGCCTGAGTGTGCCCGGCATCGCTGCCTCGTCGCCGGTAACCCAGCTCTCCGACCGGGTTCCGATCGGCGGTGGTAAAGAAAGAGACGTATCCATTCTCGGAGTCAGCCCGGAATACGTAACCGTCCGCAACCTCCTCATTCCTTCCGGCCGCTTCTTCGATCAGGAGGACGCGCAAGCGCACAACAAAGTCTGCGTCATCACCGAAAAGATGGCGATTGAGGCCTTCGGTTCGACGCAATCGGCCGTCGGCAAAATCATCAAGCTGACCGGCCTGCCTTTCAACATCATCGGGACGTTCAAGGAGCGGGTAGAGACCTTCGGCCAGACCGAGATCGTCGATAACACGATGCTCATCCCGTATTCTGTTAGCCGCTATTTTGCGGAGATCCCCAACGTCAAACTCTTATATTTCTCCATGGAAGATCCGTCGATGGTGATTTCTGCAACCGCACAAATTAAGCGAGTGTTGCAGTCGCGTCATCGGCCGGAGTCAGTGTATGACGTTGCCAACCTCAGCGCAGTCCTCGCGATGATGGATCGAATCGCCACCGGCCTCACTTGGGTGCTTCTTCTCGTTGCGATGGTCACCTTACTGGTGAGCGGTATCGGCATCATGAACATTATGTTAGCTACCGTCACATCGCGCATTCGCGAGATTGGGATTCGTAAGGCGATCGGCGCCACCAATCGCGAGATACGCTTCCAGTTTCTTGCCGAGGCCGTCCTGATTTCACTGATTGGGGGATTCGCCGGTATTGTCATCGGTCTCGCGATCCCCTACTCGGCCCGTTTTCTCACTGAATATCGAATTCCCATTTCAGGCTTATCAGCGATTATCGCGATCATCGTGTCGTCAGTGGTTGGCGTAATTTTTGGAACTGTCCCCGCCGCGCGTGCTGCTCAGCTCGATCCTGTGGAAAGTTTACGTTACGAGTAAGAATCAATCTAACTCACTTACAATTAACAGCTTAACGTCCATGCATGAGGAGAGTTTGCCTGCTTCACGCCGCCGTGATGCGCCATGCCACGAAAAAGTTGCATTTACTGCCCACTCCGAAGTAATATGGACTACGGAGCTTGATAGTTGGTTCCCAGTGTTTCTAGACCCTATACCGCTAAAAACTAACTTCCAGAGTTGCAGTTCAGCTTGTGCAAAAACATAAGAGGTGGTAGGTCCGCCTCCGTCCCGGTTCGGAGAGTTCAATATGGCGTGGTACGCATACTGCCTTACCGAGCACCAGACCCTTCCTAACGGCACCCGTTCCCGACGCCCTTTCGTAATTGAGAATGTTCAAGGCGTGAACGGAGCCCCTGTCCTCAGCTATCCCAGTGGCGAGTTTGCTGTGATTGTGAGCGAATACGACCAAAACGCAGGACAACTTGATCAGAAATCGGCCATTGAGCATGCCCGCGTCGTAAGCGGCTGCTTCCGCAACTCCACCGTACTTCCGTTCCGTTTCGGAACCGTCTTCGAGAGCGATGATGCACTTCGCCAAGCCGTCCGGGTAAACCGTCGCGCTTTCGGGTTGAGTGTCGCCAAGCTCCGCGGCAAGTCCGAGATGCACATCAAGCTGACAGTCTCCGACGGTTCGCTGCGCGAAGCGATGATCGAAGTAGTTCTGCCTGACACCGTAGGTGGAGACTACCTTTCAAAACTGAAGGTCAAGGCCTCCCGGGACCGCGAGCGCCAAACCAAGGCCCGCGCTCTCTCCGTGCAGGTACACAAACTATTTAACCCGCTGGAAGAAGAAGTGAGCTGCAAGAAAGTCGCTCCTCAAGGCATGCTCATCGACATCGCCCATCTCATCGACACTAAGTCGGTGGAAAAATATCAGAACCGCTACAGCACCGCGACCAAGCAGTTGAAGAACTGCGAAGTGGCAATCAGCGGTCCTTGGCCTCCTTACCACTTCCTTCCCGGGAAGCTGCGTACGGTGGCTGGAAACAGCTAGATCTTAAAGACACTTCAGGCCGCCGCCGTTGCCCTAGACACACTAAGACAACGGCGGCTTCGATCCATTTTGCTTCCGGTGGCGCGGTCAGTGCAGTCAATGTGCACTGTTATGCACTTCTATAGCGGAGTTTGGTCTAGGTTCTTTACCCTCAATAGCACCCGACTTTGTACTAAACCTCACTCAATCAATCATCTACAGCGGCCCATGGACGCAGCCTGGGCACTCAGTCCTTTGGCTCGGCAAGTGCATCCTCTCATGGCACTAAGAGGCCGCAAACCCAAAACAATGACCTTCACTCTCTCTTGTCAACATTTCCCGAAGTGCCGCCCCGCCTGGCGGAGCGGTAACTTCCATCGCCTTTCCTGACATCGCCTGCCAAATTTGACCTCTTGAAATGTGGCCCCAGAAATGGGGCCACTTTTTTCTAATCGCGACATCCTGTGAAACTGGGAATCTTAGAATCCTGTAGAAGGACAGGGGATGGGCGTCTCTTGTCCATGCGTTCGAAGCTATCCACGCATTGCCATTCGCAACATCGGGTTCGCACGGTAGCTTCAGGCTCCAATCGCTTTTGCGAATACTCACCTCTCGGATACACTGCCAAGCATCTATGACTAAGCTGCTCTGCTGCCAGACATTTCTAATCTCTCTTCTAGTCGTGACACCCTGCCTAACCAGCGCCCAGAATCCATCCCAGAAGCCGCAGCCCGGCACATCGTTGATGGCGCCTCCTCAAACCACGCAGGTTGATCAGCAAAATTTTCCGCCTCTTCTCCTCCAGCAACTTTCAGCCATCAAAGCCGCCGCCCTCAATGACGACTACGCTTACCATCAGGTCGCTCACCTCACTGAGAACATTGGACCGCGCCCCACCGGTTCGCTTCAAGCCCACGCGGCCGCGGAATACGTTGCCGCCGAACTTCACAAGCTCGGCCTTGCAGTACGCCTTCAGCCGGTTACTGTCCCACACTGGGTTCGCGGCGCCGAGACCGCCGTTCTTACCGAGTATGCCGAGATGGTTCCTGGCGCCACGCAAAAAATCACTCTCACCGCGCTGGGCGGAAGCTCCTCCACACCTCCTGACGGCCTCACTGCCGACGTCGTAACGGTCAACACATTCGATGAACTGAGCGCTCTCGGCCGCGACAAAGTCGCCGGCAAGATCGTCCTCTTTAACGAAATCTTCGACAAACAAAAAGCTGCCGCGGGACTTGCCTTCGCCGCCTACGGCGAGGCCGTCCGTTACCGCGGAGTCGGACCCAAAGCCGCCGCCGATCTCGGTGCCGTCGCCGCTCTGGTCCGCTCCGTCGGCAACGCCGACTACCGCCTTCCTCATACTGGATTCAGTTTTCCCGCCGGAATCCCCGCCGCCGCCGTCACCGCCGAAGACGCCGACCTCATCGTGCACCTGGCCAGCCAGGGAAAAGTTCGCATGCACCTTACGCTCACGCCGCAGAAACTGCCCGATGAAACCGGCTACAACGTGATTGCCGATCTGAAAGGCTCCGAACATCCGGAGCAAATCGTCATCGTCTCTGGACACCTCGATTCCTGGGACCTCGGCACCGGTGCCGTCGATGACGGAGCCGGCGTCGTCATCGCCATGGAGACTGCCGAAATCCTTCAGCGCCTTCACCTGCGCCCCGCCCGCACCCTCCGTGTGATTGCGTGGATGGATGAAGAAACCGGAGGATCGGGAAGCAAAGCTTACACCACCGAATACTCCGCCGACTTCCCCCACTGCATCGCCGCTATCGAGAGCGACGCCGGCGCGGCTCATCCTCTCGGCTTCGATGTGAAGTCTGTTCCCGGTGTTATCGACGCTCTGCGCCCATTGCAATCCGTCCTTCAAAGCATCGGCGCGACCGTGTTTCAGCCCACCACGTATCCTCCGGGAGCCGACATCGCCGCTATGTCCGAAGCCGGAGTCCCCGCCTTCGGCATCATGCAGGATGGCCGCACCTACTTTAATTACCACCACACCGCCGCCGACACCCTGGACAAAATCGTCCCTTCCGAACTCCGCGAAAACGCCGCCGCCATGGCAGTCCTGGCTTACGCACTGACCAATATGAAAGAGACTCTGCCGCGCTGATAAAGGGCGATTGCGGGGGCGGGACTGCGGAGCGGCCCTCAGGTTAAACTGGCCCCGGTGACCATGGACAGGGAAATTCTGCGGCCAAATACGTTCCCTCTTGGCTTCGGATGTGTTCAGTTGACGACGCATCGCGAGGCATCGGAGGCGGTCTCCATGCTGGAACGTGCCTTTGCGCTGGGCATCACCCATTTCGATGTTGCCCGAGCCTACGGTTTCGGAAGGGCTGAGGGCATTCTGGGTAAATTCTTGCGCGGGCGGCGCGATCAAGTCACCGTTGCAACCAAGCTCGGATTGCAGCCCCCCGTAGGCCTCGCAGGTAACGCTTGGATTATCAATGCTGCCAAGCGGCTTCTCAGTCCCTTCCCCGCGCTACTGCAGCTGGCCAAACGCGGCGGTTCTGCCATGGAGAAATCCGGGATGTTTTCGCCCGAGGCGGCCATCCAGAGCCTGCAGACCAGCCTGCGCGAGCTCGGAACGGACTATGTGGACATTCTTCTGCTCCACGAGGCACGTTTAACGGATGCCGCCAACGAAGATTTGCTCGATGCGCTGCAGAAAGAGGTCAGTAAAGGAAGCATCCGGCATCTCGGAATTGCCTCGGATTTTTCGAAGCTTCAACCCGACTCAGGCCGATTGCCGGCGGCATATGACACGATGCAGTTCAACGACAACGCATGGCGGCGAAATCTGCCAAAGCTGGCGAATCATGACAGCCGCTTGCTGATTACGCACAGCATCTTCGAGCCCGCCGCGCAGCTACGAGCCGCAATTAAAATGCACCCGCAACTAGCCGCGGAAAGCTCACGCCGGATTGGCGCTGACCTCGCCGATCCCGATGTGACTGCGGCTCTCCTCCTTCAGTACGCACTGCGCAGTAATCCCAGAGGCGTAGTGCTATTTTCCAGCACCAATCCGCGGCATCTTGCAGCCAACGTGAAAGAGGTTCACGCCCAACGTTTCGACGACTCTCAGCTAGGGTATTTTGTTGACGTTGTCGACCAAGTCTTGGGTCTTCAGGATGCCGCGCGCGCGAGAGCCGAAGGCGTAGCATGATCCGCGATTTGCGGGACTTGGGCGCATCGACCCAACTGACCTGCGACCTGTGCATCGTAGGTTCTGGAGCGGCAGGCTTAGCCATTGCATCCGAAATGTCCGCTGCATCCTTGTCCACCGCAGCGATGTCCAGCGCATCAATGCCCAGCGCATCGTTGAATGTAATCGTGCTCGAGAGCGGCGGCATGGATCTCGAGCCGCCAACTCAAGCTCTCTACGATGTGGACGTCAGCGGATTACCGCATCCTGGCTCGACCCAAGGCCGATTCCGCATTTGCGGAGGATCAACTACACGCTGGGGAGGCCAGGCGCTGCCTCTTACTCCTTTCGACTTCGAACGGCGCGAATGGATCCCGCACAGCGGCTGGCCGATCAGTTTTGATGAATTAAGACCCTACTACCAGCGGGCTTGCCAGTTTTTGCTGATCGACGCACTGAACTTCGACACCGACCTTTTCCGGCATCTCCGGACCCAACCTCCTTCCTTCGACGCTGAGGAAGTCTGGTATCACTTCTCGAAGTGGAGCCCTAAGCCGAACTTGCGCGAGCATTACCTGCCCGCCATTCGCAGGTCGAAGCAGTGCACTCTGTTGCTGCATGCGAATGTGAAGGACATTGTGCTGGAACCGGGCTGTGAGCGAGTCAGGCAGATTGACCTGCAATCTCTCGAGGGACACAAAGCGTCGGTAAAGGCCAAAGCGTTCGTCTTGTGTGCGGGGGGAATTGAGACCGCCCGCCTGCTTCTTGCGAACCGTAAGCAGCGGCCGAACGGCATCGGGAATGAGCACGATTTAGTCGGGCGCTTTTTTCAGGACCATCCCAGCGCAATGGTGGGCTGGCTGAACAGTCCGGACCCTGCCCGGGCGCAGCGGTTCTTGAATGTGTTTCACCGCCGTGGGCTGAAATATTCGGTACGCTGTACCGGGACTCCGCGGTGGCAACAGCGGCATCGGGCGCTTAATGTTTCTATGGGTACGACGTTCGTTGAAAATGACGACGCGACCCTGGGAAATTTAAAAGAGATTTATGGCGCGATCCGGGAACGTCGATTCGATGGAGTAGCCGGCAAGCTATGGCGGGCATCTCGACACCCGGTCGCGGCGATTTCTCCCGCCTATCAGTACATGGTGAGGGGCAAGAGCTACGCGCCGGGCGCACGCATGCGAATCGGTTTGACGTCTGAGCAGCAGCCCAACCCGGAGAGCAGGATTCTGCTATCGGATAAGCTCGACGCACTCGGCGTTCCTCGCGCCAACGTTCGTTGGAAGCTCACCGACCTTACTCTGCACACCATTCGAAAATATGCGGAGACTCTCCGCGAGCAGTTCCGGCGAGCGGCCATCGGAGAAATTGAATTGGACCCTTGGGTCTTCGAAGATTCAGAACGGTGGACCGAGCAAATTACCGACCAGTACCACCACATCGGAACCGCGCGAATGCACTCCTCTCCTCGATCTGGCGTGGTCGATCGAAATTGCCAGGTGCATGGGATTGCGAACCTGTACGTTGGCAGTTCTGCGGTTTTCCCCACCAGTGGCCACTCCAACCCAACGCTGACGATTATCGCGCTGTGTATCCGCATGGCGGATCGGCTCAAACGAGAATTGGCGTAGGGTGCTGTCCATCTTTGCGCCACCAAACAAGAGCTATATTTTGCTAGCAAGTTATAGAGAGAATTCAGATTTGTGGTTTCTGCGTTCGGATGGTCATTTTGTGAACTTGGACCAGTACGCCGCGCCATCCAGGTCGCGAGTATAAATCAGGTCAGTGCCGTCAGTGCCGAGAAGTCGTTCGATAGGCCCGCCGTGAAGGTAGGGTCCCAGCGTGTTCTTGACTGGAATCCACGAACCTAAACCGGCGCTGTCAAACCCAAGCCTGAAAAGACCGGAGCGAGCCGGGCTGCTTGATCGCTCATGCAGACTCGCAAATACGTCACCCGCCTCGGTCAGCGCAAACCCTGTGATTCGCATCGTCTTTGGCGGAGGCAAAGGATTTACTTTCGTGACTCTAAGTCTGCTTGCCGCAATATCGAATTCAATCCACTCGCCGCTTCCACCGTTGTACAGACCAACTTTTTGCGAAGTACACCTCAAACTGATTTCGCCGGGATATCGGCCGCGGATTAGCTTCCAGCCGCCCGGCTTCAGAGTGGAGATGTCGAGCAACGCCCTGAGCTGGCCTTTATCGAAGCTGTATTGGCGTAGCCTGAGAGACTTTTCAACTCCCCTCCCTTCCTCATCCCGGTCAATCCCATAGCTCCAGACAGTGCCATCGTCTGCGCCGCAGACGTAAATCGGGAGGAACGGGGTTGTACGGACGACCTTGCCTATGCGGCCATCACTTCCAATAGACGCAATAAAGTTGGCGATCGCACCAGCTTGATTCTTAGTACCGCCGGCCACTGCAAGATTGCCAGCCCGATTGATTGTTACGTCGTTGATCCCGACGGTGTCAGCATCCTTGAACCAGACAATCGCTTCGCGGGCAATCTGCCCATCTCGGTCGTACAGCACCACCGATGGCTCCGTCGGACTTGCATCGTAGCTTCCGATAGAGCCCCACGAGACAAGGTACCCTTTGTCCCAAACTCTATGCCAGGTACGCTGGAGTCCGGGGATACTGGCCCGATGCTGAGGCTCAGAGATACTCCCCGAAGGCTGTTTTGCGCCTTGACCCAGTAACGCGGAGACGGTCAGCGAAAGTAGAATCAGCAGCGGCAAAACGGACTTGACCGTTTTCATTTCGACTCCTCGTTCAGTTTTTAGGCGACAATAATCGCCCTCGCCGTCCAGGCCTTTCTACGGATTAGAGCATCCTTGGGCGTCCGAACAGCAGTACTGTCCGCAATAACTATCGTACGAACCCTCACCATACGTTCCGTTAACCGTATCGGTGTGGGCATTGTGAAGCGGCAGCGGACACGCGTCCAAGGGATCGACACATCCGGTGCTGTCGCCTATCACCTCGTAGTGACCCGAGCAGACCGTGTCGTTAGGGCAAGTTATGCTGCAAGCCATTGTCAGGTGTGCCCCTAGGTGCCCCTCCAGGTTCAGTTCTTCTGATAGCCACCTCTCCTTACGCGCCTTATCTCTACTTGGAACAAACTCCAGCACAAGGGGCTTCAGATCCTGAAAAATAGATGATATCTTCTGCCCGGAAGGCGTGATGATCTGCTCGCTCGATGCCGCGGACAGCTTGCAGGGCAACATCAACAGAAGACTCGTGAAGGCGAGACTCAACTCCAAAATAACTGAGACGCCGCAGTTGCGTGGGTGAACTCTCTGCATGATGAAACCTCCAATGCTCATGGAACACGGCATCCGCACGGCGTCAGGGAAAACGTTTGTCGAGAACCTTGTCCTTACTTTGCCGGGAAGGGATTTATTCCCCCCTCCGGCGACGTTTGATCTCCGCTGCCGTTTTCATTGAGTGTCATGAAAAACACGTCGAAGGCCCAACGGCCGTCCTCGGACTCGCCATCACGCGGGTCCGGGTTGATAACAGCCTTGTAGCGGAACTTATTGCCGAATTCATCAGTTCGCTTGGACTCCTCGTACTTCAGAGCCAGCGAAAAGACACCCAGTTCTGGAAGCGTGTGCAGTTCACTTGGTTGGGAGATGCCGTCGTGGTTCTCATCGATCCAAAGCAGCAAGTGTGAGAATATAGCGTCCCGATGGTCGATGATCCCGTCCCCGTTACCGCCATTACCCGGTTTGTCGAACTCGGCGAGCGCGCGGTAGCCATTTCGGCAGGCGTCATCTTCACCTGGGCACGGCGGCTGCTCAGTGAGATTGCCGAAGAGTTCCTCGCCGTTGTCGATCTTTCCATTGTGGTTGCGATCCAGAGCTAGGAAGGCGTTGCCAGAAGTCGCAGAAGTCCAAGCAATCTGAATGGGGCGTCCGTCTCCAACGATGTCAAAAATGACGCCGCCTTCGGCTGAGGTTAGGTGGAAGCCGTAGCCGGTGGTGTCGATAATGATGGGGGAGCCGGGCACGCATGAGCACCCGTTCCAAGCTTCCCCTGGCGGGCACTGAATAGAGGCCGAGACGTTTCTGCTCGTGCGGGAAGATACGGCGAACGAGATCGCGAGGGCAGCTATCAGGGGTGCTATTCGGGCACGTAATACTCGTTTCATCGGCCCACCTTCTAGGTCCGCGATTCGAAGAGGCTCTTTCTGTAAGAGCGTCGCGCTTTCGCAGCGTCGCGTTTACGGTCCACCGCACACTAGCATGTTCTCGATGATTATCAAGCGGGAATTATTGCTTGTTACGGATTCCGGACAGCCTGCTGCCTAGGTGTTGAAGATGGCCAGGTGGCGTCACTAGCAATTCTCAGGATTACCATCGCCCTCCGGGCATTCGCCTCTGGCTAACCAGATTCACGCTACACGCTGTGGCTTATAGGTTTACCCTCACTTCTTCTTCGCCGGCGTGGCCGCAGCGCGGACCGCTCGCTCCTGCAAAGCTAACGTCACCACTTGCAGCATGTCGTCCTGCGGGGCGGGCTTCCCGGTCCAAATTTCAAACTGGCGGGCGGCTTGATGGACGAACATTTCAATGCCCGGGATGATTTGCGCTCCACGCTCTTTGGCGAGCTGCAGCAAGCGCGTTTCCGCGGGATCGTAAATCATGTCAAAGACGTAGCGCGCGTTGATTTCTTTTTCTTGTAGCGGAGTCTCGCGCGAGTTGCCCATGCCGACCGGCGTGGCGTTGATGATCACATCGAAGGCAAACTTCTTCAGGTCGGCGCGTTTGATGGAGCGCGCATGGGCGCGGCGAGCAAGTTTTTGTGCAGCAGCGACGCTGCGGTTGAGAATGAAAACTTCCGCTCCGCGTTCTTTCAGCCCGAAGACAGCAGCGCGGGCTGCGCCTCCGGCGCCGAGCACCAGAATCTTTGCGTCCTGCAGCGTGCTGAGCCGGCGTTCAAGAGGGCGAACGACTCCAGAGGTGTCGGTATTGAAGCCGTAGAGTTTTCCATCTTGAGCGCGCACAACTGTATTGCAGGCGCCAATTTTCGTAGTGTGTGAGTCCGTGTTATCGAGGTGAGGAAGAATCGCTTCCTTGTACGGCATGGTGATGCTGAGGCCGTGGATGGGAATCTCCCGCACGCAGTGTAGGAGATCTTTGAGAGTCTTAGCGTGCAGTGGAAGATAGACGGCATTGACGTTCTCGCGGCGAAAGGCCGCGTTCATGATGGCCGGAGAGAGCGAGTGAGCGACGGGATCTCCGGCAACGCCGTAAACACGGGTGGCGGCATCGACGGTTTCGATCCGGTAAACACTGCGCAATTCCTGGGCGGTGACCTGCCCGGGAGCAGTTTCCTCTCCCTGCCCTGTAGAGGCGAAAGTGAATACGCTGCCGGCGCGAACCGCAACGATGCGGCTGATGAGTCCTTGTTCGCCCATGCAGATGCCGATCAGCGGCTGCTTATCGGCTTCGCGTCCCAGAAACTGCATCATCAAGACGTTGTCGGAAAGTGTGGTCGCCGTGCTGACCACTTTGTAGAAGTCGGCGGGAAACGCGCGCATTTTTTCCAGCGTTTCGTCGAGCTTCTTCGTGCCTCGAAAATCGTGAAACGAAAGGATCAAACCGGAACGAGTCCGCAGCTTCTGCAGTTGCGCCGGCTTACATTTCAGAGCGGTCTGCAGTTCAACATCGACCAGTTGGCATCCTGCGGCCGAGGCCTTTGCAAGAATGTCGAGCTGAGCCGCGATTGAGCCGCGAAACTTGCCTCCACTGGCAACCCGGCGGCAGGTGGCAATAACGGTCGTGCCCGGGTGAGTCTCGAAGAAATGCTTGATCTTCGGCAGCGCGAGGGCGGGCTTTGAAATGTAGTCCAACCTGAACTCCAGGAAGGGGTTATCGCGAATTATCGATTCGGCTTTATCGATCAGTTCTGAGGGATCGGTGGCGGTAAGCGCCACACAGACCCGCGGCAGACGCAGGGGTAGGAGACGAGGCGAGTAGCTATTGGCGGCAGAAATCATCGATAGGTTCGGCAGCGAATCTTACAGGGGCTGAATAGCAGATGCAACAGGGATTCGTAAAACCCAAGAAAAACCCTGTTTCCCGGAAGCGCCTGACACCCTCGTAACCTTGACCCCCTCTTACCCCCTTGTTACCGTCCCAATTGAGCCTTGCTTCCATGGCATTTTGCTGGAGAGGGGGCGTAGTGTGTCTCTTCTCGGAGGTAACATGAAGAAACTAGGAATGTTGTTGTTGTTGACCGCTAGCGCAGCGTGGAGCCAATCGGGCCCGAATGGGATGCGAACCGAAGCGACCACGCCAGACGGTACCATTCAGACATCCGTTGGTTTTCCCATCGAACGCGTGCTGACGCCGACTTACGCAGATATATATTGCGCTGGTTTCATCAGCCGGCAGACTTTGCCCGACGCCAACTATGTGGCGGGCGGACTGCAGACGCCGCAGACCACGAAATACGCCAACGGCGAGGTCGTTTACCTAATGGGCGCGGGTTACAGCGCGGGTGCGCAGTATGAGATTATCCGCGCTCTGCGGGACGTAAACGAGTACGAAACATTTCCCGGCCAGCGGAAGTTGCTCAAGGCGACCGGACAGCCGTATGAAGTGGTTGGCCGAGTTCGCGTGATCGACACACGCCATAAGACCGCCGTGGCGCAGGTGGAATACTCCTGTGACCCGATCAACCCTGGCGACACAGCGATTCCTTTTGCCGAAAAGGCGATGGTGCCTTTTCACGCGCCGACGCGATTTGACCGTTTTCTGCCTCCTAGCGGTAAAGTCTCAGGACGCATCGTGATGGGCAAAGATTTTGACACGGAATTGGGGACAGGTCGAGCGCTCTATTTCAACGTGGGCGCCAACCAAGGCGTAAAGGTCGGCGACTATTTCCGCGCCGTGCGCAGCTACGAAACGGACCTGAAAGATCCGGTAGATTCGCTTTCGTTTCAGGCAACACTCAGCGAAGACACGCAGAAGAAGCAACCTTCCTTCGATCCCGGCATGTTTCAAAAAGGTAACGGTCCGGTAATTCACGTGCGAGATCTGCCGCGTCGTGCGGTCGCAGAAATTGTCGTCATCGGAACCACTCCGACTACGGCGACGGGAATGATTGTGTTCTCCGTTGAGGATGTCCACGTCGGTGACGGAGTGGAATTGGACGAACAAACGCAGTAAAGCAATGGCCAGTGATCTGTGAAACAGTGGAAAGTTCGAGTGGTAAGTTCGCAAGTGTATAAACCGGGACAGGTGACCGTCCCGGCTTTACGCTGACCACTGCACTATCACTGCTAGGTCTTGTCACCAAAAACCTCAGCGGTGAAGGCCTCGATAATCGCGCCATGTTGCCATGCATCCGCAGGCAAGCCGGCCTTGCGGCAAGTTTGTTCCAGGAAGGTAGCGCGGTCCCATCCGTGTTCGACAGGAACCTGAGGTAGCAGCAGGCCGCGATGACCATGCCAATTTACGAGAAGTCCGTGGCGGCCGACCTCAACCTCTCCGGCTAGGATCGGTTGTGGGCGCGAGAGGATGCTTAGCTCGATTGCGAGATGAGGAGCTTCTTCTTTGGTGACCGGAGGAAAGCGGTTGTCATCGAAAGCAGCGGCCCGAGCAGTTTCCGCCACCGCTCGATAGACCGGATAACGAGGGTCAACGTAGCCGACGCATCCCCGCAGTTCGCCCCGTAGATAAAGCGAAGTGAAGGCTCCACGAGGCTCGGCGAAACGGGGATTCGGAACATCCAGAGAAATCTCACCACTTTTCTCCAGCGCAGAAGAAATGGAGTCGTGCGCCAGGCGAAGCAACTGGGCGCGTTCTTGCTGGGAGAATTCTTGTGTGGAACCATTCTGGCTTGAAGTTGTGCAGGATACAGACTTGCCGCCTTCGGCCCGGACTTCTGGCGCGGTGAGCAATCCTGGGAACGAATTAGGCGGTGGGAGCGACATCGGCATCCGCGGGCCGTGAGGCCGGTTGCGGCTTCGGGCGCCGGCTGAGAATAAATGCGCGACGCCGCCGTTTGGAAACGCGCCGGTCAATCTTTGACCAGAACGCGGCAAAATAATCGATGGCCGAGACCAGCGAAACGCAGACCACGAACCAGATTGCGGCGTAGGCGATCCAATGCACCGGAAGAACGAAGTTTCCGTAAACCGGCCATTCTTTCCAGCGATGGTCAAGGATCACCGCGACCACGGACACGATCTGTACGACCATCTTGAACTTGCCGAGTTCGCTGGCTTCGATAGTGAAGCCGCCCGACGCCGCGATGGAGCGCAAACCGCTCACCAAGAATTCGCGGCCAATGATGATTACCGCGATCCATGCGGGCACCAGCGTGGGATTGAATTGCACCAGGGTGACGAAGGCAGCGGCGATCAGAAGCTTGTCGGCCATGGGATCGAGGAGAATGCCGATAGTCGTGATCTGGCCGCGCTTGCGGGCCAAGTATCCATCGATGCCGTCGGTCATGGAGGCGGCGACGAATATCGCCGACGCGAGCAGTTCTTTAGCCCCGTGTTCGCTGCTGAAATGATTGGACGATAAGATCCAAATCAGCAGAGGAATGCTGCAGATGCGGATCAGCGTGATGGAGTTAGGCAGGTTCACCGCGGCTCGGCAATCTTCCAGCAGGCGGCCGGAAGATAATTCGATTATCCTCCACGATGCCGGGGAAGGCAACAATGCATCGTTCCAGGCAGCGACTGGTTTTGTACGGAGCGAACCTCTTGGCCTGCAAGTGCGTTCTTGCTATTTATGAAACAGATTTCAGATGCCACTTGGTACGCGTGTAGGCGACGCGGAAGCCTTTGCGCTCGGCATTGCGCTGGGAATTGCTGGCGGCTTGCGCGACCATCATAGCCAGGTCGCAACCGTGTTCGGACGCATAGTGCATGCGTTCGGCCATGAGCGCGGCTTGCAGGCCGCGACGGCGCAACTCCGGAACGGTCGCGGCGCCGCCGAACAGCGCTACTCC
Organism: Acidobacteriota bacterium; assembly: GCA_013289765.1. GTDB lineage: Bacteria > Acidobacteriota > Terriglobia > Terriglobales > Acidobacteriaceae > Sulfotelmatobacter. Next base: position 279,080 of record JABCZI010000004.1, on the reverse strand, counting down.
TTCATGTATGGAGAGGACTCCCGCGGCTCCAGGCTGGCCATCAACTTCGGCGAGGAAGCATACACTGTGCTTCCTCGCGGCAGCGACCGCGCCAAATTGTAGAAGAAAATCCTTGATCTCAGGATGGTCGTGCGACCAACCCCGAACGCTGATGTGATTCCATAGTTGCGCCTCGTCCGGGCCGGTGACGCGCACTTTGATGTTGTTGAGATGTTCCGGAGAGTGAGTTTCGACGGGACGGTAGAGAACGTTGCTGATCTCGATGGGTCTGTACCCACGGGAGCAAAGCAAATCCAGGGCAGAAACCCCGACCAGCGGACTTACTTCATGATCGACGGAGGCTCCGCGGTCAAAAAAGAAGCGTTCGATAGTGTCGAGGGTGGGCACAGTCAATTCTTCGAACAAGCCGAGTCCAAAGGTTTGAGTTGTGGGAGAGTCGACCCCATCGAAGACGGCGTATGCGCCTGCACACTCAATCCATTCCGATCTGCTGTCGGGAAATGTCAAGCGCCGCGCTTCCGCGAACTGAAGGCAGGCGTGACCTTCGGCACGCTCCAAGCGGCGCGACAGTGAGAGGTCGGAGAACGGCATTCCAGTCGAGTCCAACTACTTGGGCGCGCTCGGAGTCATGGCGCTGGGCTTCGGCTGCTTGGCGATGATTTGATCCTTAATCTTGTCGTAAGTGGACTGAGGAATAATTTTCTTGTGCACCAGATCAAGCTTCGTGCGGTACGGGCGGCCGTCAATAATTTTCTGCGAATAAACGTCGCCAATGCCGGGGAGAGCTTTCAGTTGGTCTTTGGTTGCGGTATTGAGGTCGAGTTTATCGGCCGCCGCTGCTTCAGGTGCGGGCGCTGCGAAAGATTGGATGGGGATGGCTGCCTGCAGCAGGAAGAATGCGAGAAACAAGGGTAGGATGCGGGCGATTAACTTTTTGGGTATAGAGTTCATCGATCCTCCATCTGCGATTAAACCTCAGCGGCTAAAGCCGATTCTAAAATAAGCACCTTAATCCAGCGCTGAAGCGCTGCTCCACCAAACCCGAATCGGAATCAGTTACGGAGCGACTAAAGGCGCGCCCTTTCAAAGCAGGCTACAACTCCACTCTCGCGTACGTAGGCTCCTTACGCGTATATTCCGCGCTGGCGAATGGTGTAAGCCACGCGATCAATGGCCAGCATGTAGGCAGCGATGCGGTTGTTGACGCGGTGGGTCTCGGCATAGCGGACGACATCGCCAAAGGATGAGATCATGATCTCTTCCAGTTGCTCATTGACTACCGATTCTTTCCAGAAATAGCCCTGGCGATCCTGAACCCATTCGAAGTACGAAGTGGTTACGCCGCCGGCGTTCGCCAGGATGTCTGGAATGACGAATACGCCTTTGTCGGTGAGAACATCGTCCGCGGCCGAAGTGGTTGGTCCGTTTGCTCCTTCAGCCAGAATACGGCATTTCACGCGATCGACATTGCGCGACGTAATGACATTCTCGGTCGCGGCAGGAATGAGGATTTCGCAATCGGTCGTCAACAACTCGGCGGGATCGTATTTCTCCGCATCGGGGAATCCGTGTACGGTCCCGTTTTTCTGCCGGAATTCCACTAACTTGTTCAGATCGATTCCATTCTTGTTGTAGAGGCCGCCACCCACTTCGGCGATGCCTATTACTTTGTATCCCGCCTGATGCATTAGCTGTGCAGCGTTCGAACCCACGTTGCCAAAGCCCTGAACAATCACGCGGCTGCTTTCGCGAGACAAGCCTAGCTTCTTGATGGCTTCGTCGCATACCACCATCACGCCGCGGCCCGTGGCCTCGCGGCGTCCGCGCGAGCCGCCGATGTTGATCGGCTTGCCGGTCACGACCGCCGTTACGGTCTGCCGCATGTGCATGGAATAGGTATCCATCATCCACGCCATGATTTGCTCGTTGGTGTTGACGTCGGGGGCTGGGACGTCTTTTTCCGGACCGATAAATTCGATCAGCTCCGAGGTATAGCGCCGCGTCATGCGCTCGATTTCGCCCATCGACATCTTGTGCGGATCGCAGATCACGCCGCCCTTGGCTCCGCCAAAGGGAATGTTAACCACGGCGCACTTCCAGGTCATCCAGCTGGCGAGAGCGCGCACTTCATCGAGCGTGACGTCGGGAGCGTAGCGAATGCCGCCTTTGGCGGGGCCGCGCGCGATCGAGTGCTGCACGCGAAATCCGGTGAAGACCTCGAGATGCCCGTCATCCATCTGCACCGGAATGTAGACTGTCAGCTCGCGGTTGGGATAGCGCAAAACCCGCCACAGTCCGTCATCAAGGTTGAGTTTTTGCGCAGCCAGGTCAAAACGCGCCCGCTGCGACTCCCATGGATTGCTTTCTTTGTCGACTTGCGGAGGGGTGGTCAGGGTACTCATAATTTGATCTCCGGAATGATTGCGATTCTTTACCTCGAAGCAAGGTATTGGCCGGCGCCGGGACGAGTTCCCGGAATGAACGGGCAAACCTTCAGAGTATATGAGCCGGGATGGTGGGGAAGCAAGGCGGAGAACATGACAGGAATCCCATAATGAAACAGCTTGCGGGACGGGCGTTGCGCGGCCAGCACCAACTCCACTCTAAACTTCAATCCGACGCAGATGACTGGTTTTTACCTTTCAGGTTAATCTCCATCCCTTCAGCCGCGGCCCGCACTTTGGGGTAGTAATTGCGAGCTTCCTTCACGACTTTGTCGATCACGGCGTCGGTGTGGTCGGGATCGTGGTGGAAGAGCACAAGCTCTTTTGCGCCGCTCTGCATTACTACGTTGACGGCTTCGCGCCAATGGCTGTGTCCCCAGCCCCGGCGGCGCGCTTCATATTCTTCCGGGAGATATTGCGCGTCGTAGATGAGCACGTCCGCGCCCTCGGCGAGTTTGCGCACGGCTTTGTCGAAGCTGGCGTCGCCGGGTTCGTTGTCGGTGGCGTAGACCAGGATTCCATCTTTCGTTTCCAGGCGGAAGCCCATGCATCCCTGGGGATGGTTAAGCCATGCAGTCTGCAGCTGCACGCCGTCCTCGAGGGTGATGCGTCCGCTCTCGATGTCGTAAAACTCGCGCTGTGCTTTCATCTCATCGATTTTTACCGGGAAGTAAGGAGCGGCCATCTGATCAGCCAGGACCTGCTTCAGGCTGCGCGTTCGAGCCGAGCATTGAAAAAGAAAGCGGCTCTCCGGATTCGCGTACAGCGGGCGGAAGAAGGGCATGCCTTGAATGTGGTCCCAATGAAAGTGGGAGACGAAGACGTGGGCAGAAAAGGGTTTCTCCCCGAATTCACTTTGCAGTTGCTGGCCGAGCACGCGGAATCCCGTGCCGCAATCGAAGATGTAGATCTGACCGCCGAAGCGGACTTCGACGCAGGAGGTATTGCCTCCATAGCGCATGTTTTCGGGTTGTGGAGTCGGCGTAGAACCGCGCACGCCCCAGAACTTAATCCGCATAGGCTTACTAATGCATGAGGCCCGATTGCTTTGGGATGTCTTTTATATCTTCGGACTAAGTGGGAGCGTACGTCAATTCCTGAGGTGGTTCGAGATTACTATTTCGCAAACTAATTGCGCTTAAGGCAAAAAGTACATTTTCCGGAACCGCATCGTTGTTCGAAACCAAATTGGCGGGCAGGTCGGGTCCCATATTACAGCGATAACGAAGTCTGAACCCTACCCTATAATGACCGCTGGTTGATGTTGGGAGTTCGGCAAACTTTTTATCCATGATTAACTTATCCAATGATTAACCCCGAGTTCAAAGAATTCTCGCGTCTGGCGCGGTCGGCGACGCTGGTGCCGGTGGTGAAATCGGTGAGTGCCGATTTGCTTACGCCGGTCTCCGCGTTCCTGTCCATTGCGGCAAAAGAGCCGCACGCATTCTTGCTGGAGTCGGTCGAGCGCGGCGAGCAGATCGGCCGCTACACGTTCCTGGGAGTGCGGCCCTACATGCGGCTGCGGGCGCGCGGGAATGTCATCGAGATCGAGCGCGGACGGCACCGCGAACGGCACCAAGGCAGCGTCTTTGAATTCGTGAAACTTTTGCTGAGTGAGCATCGGCCAGCCATAATTCCCGGGCTGCCGCCGTTCACCGCCGGAGCGGTAGGCTATTTTTCTTACGATGTAATACGGCAACTGGAAAACATCGGTGAGCGTGCAAAAGATGACTTGTCCCTGCCGGATTGCGAATTGATGTTTTTTGACCGGCTGCTCGCTTTCGATCATTTGCGCCACCAAATTCATATCGTGGCCGCCGCCGACGTTTCGCGGGAGAGTCCACGCCGCGCTTATGATCGGGCTGTACGTGATATTGCCGTGCTCGAAAAACAACTCGCCGCTGGCTTGCGGCCGGCGATGTGGCGCAAAACTAAACCGGCCAGGGCGGGAAAGCTGAAGATCCATGCGGGAACGACCCGTGCCAAGTTCTTACGCAGCGTGGAGCGTTGCAAGGAATACATTGCCGCCGGCGACATCTTCCAGGTGGTGCTGTCGCAGCGGCTCGACTTCATCCCAGGCATTGAGCCGTTCGATCTTTATCGCGCGCTGCGCCAGGTGAATCCTTCGCCGTATCTCTATTTTTTACGCATGGGCGACACACAGATTCTCGGTTCATCGCCCGAAATGCTGGTGCGTGTCACTGGACGCAAGCTGGAATACCGGTCCATCGCCGGCACGCATCCGCGCGGCCGCGATGAAGCCGAAGATTTGCGCCTCGAACAGCAGATGCGCACCGACGAAAAAGAGCGCGCCGAGCATGTGATGCTGGTCGATCTGGGCCGCAACGATCTGGGCCGCGTCAGCGACTACGGCTCAGTGAAGGTGAAAGACCTGATGTACGTGGAACGCTACTCACACGTGATGCATCTGGTCTCGGCTCTGGAAGGGACCCTGCGTAAGGATCTCGGTGCGCTCGACGCCTTCGCCGCATGTTTTCCCGCGGGCACTTTGAGCGGAGCGCCGAAAGTGCGAGCCATGCAGATCATCGAAGAGTTGGAACCGGTGCGCCGCGGCATCTATGGCGGATCTGTCCTCTATGCCGATTTTGCGGGGAACCTGGATTCGTGCATCGGCATTCGCACCATGCTCATGCAAGGCAAGCACGCATACTTGCAGGCGGGAGCGGGGATCGTCGCGGACTCCGATCCGGCGCGGGAATTCGACGAGTCCATGAACAAGGCGCAGGCGTTGCTGCGGGCGGTGAAGATGGCTAGGGGCAATAGCCAGTGATCAGTGATCGGTGTCCGTTGCTAAAAAATTCTCTACCAGCTTTTTCCCCGAATCGGTGAGCACACTCTCAGGATGAAACTGCACTCCTTCGACTGCAAACTTTCTGTGGCGCAGTCCCATGATCGTGCGTGATCCATCTTTCTCCGTCGTCCAGGCGCTCACTTCCAGCTCCGCCGGGAGGTTGTTTTCCTCGACGATCAGCGAGTGATACCGGGTGGCCGTCATCGGCATGGGCAGGCCGCGAAAGATACTTTTGTTATCGTGCGTGACTGCGCTGGTCTTGCCATGCATCAGGTGAGGAGCGCGCACCACCTGGCCGCCAAATGCCGCGCCGATGGCCTGATGTCCCAGGCAAACGCCGAGGATAGGTACTTTGCCGGCGAAGTTCCGGATGAGATCAATGCTGATGCCGGCATCTTGCGGCGTACAAGGGCCGGGCGATATTACGATGCGCTCCGGTTGCATAGCTTCGACGTCAGCAACCGTGATCTGGTCGTTGCGGCGAACTTCGACCTTTGCCCCGAGTTCCCCAAAATACTGAACCAGGTTGTAGGTGAAGGAATCGTAATTGTCGAGAACGAAGACCACACGCCTGTCCTGTTTGCAAGTTTACACGCTCGAACTTGCTGTGCCCCAGCCACAGAGGATGCGCTCCCGCCTGAACGGGCCATTTCCCCACCCAAGGGTGGTATTGACGAGATTGATAGCACCCCTCAGTCTTTAGAGCACAAGAATACCCACTTCGTTGGTTTAGGAGTAAAGTATGGCAGAAGCCCGGCAAGAAAAGAGGGCTGCACGACGCTTCGCGCTCCGCATCCCTGTAGCGGTTGGCCGCGGGCAAGACTCGGATTGTAGCGAGTCCGCTCAAATTCGTGACGTCAGTGCTCGCGGCATATCCTTTTACGTGGATTCGCCTATCGAGCAAGGGTCTCCCATCGGTTTCACCCTCACTTTGCCGCCGGAAATTACGCTTACCGAGAGCATTCGCGTGCAGTGCAAAGGCCGCGTAGTGCGGGTTGAAGACTCTTTTGGGAATGGAAAAATGGCCGTGGCCGCAGTCATCGAGGAGTACGAATTTCTGCCGGAGAGTTGAGCGATAAAACGTTCATAACCTTGCCTTAGCCGGGCAGTCGCGGCACTTCTTTCCTTTCCTGACAAGTGATAAGGTTCTTTTAAGAACCTTTCTCAGGGGATTTCTTGCCACGATTGCGCATTCAATTGGTTGGCCCCGTGGTACTGGCGGCGCTGCTCATCACGAGAGTTTGGGCGCAGCATCCGGTACCGGGTGAGACTCGCCAAGACGCACGCTCTGCCAAGCCCGAGGTTGCGATTGTTAGTAGCGTCCGCGTGGTGCATGAGCGGGGTGTCCCCGCAATTGAAGTGGTTTCGTCCCATCCGGTCACACCGACGATTCAGCCGCTGGACTCGCCTCCGCGACTGGTGATCGATCTAGCGAATGCGCGCATGGGATTGCAACAGAAGCGCATTTCGGTGTTGCAGGAGAATATTCTTACCATACGGAGCGAGCAACATCAGAAAGATCCTCCGATTATGCGGATCGTCGTGGACCTTCTCGTCCCGTATAGCTACACCTGGGATGCGGCCGGCAACCGGCTGATGGTGCGACTGAAACCTCCCGAAGATCGAAATGTCAGCAACAATCCGACGGTCCAGCCTCCGCAGGCGGTCGCGGTGTCGGCGGAGGCACCCCTGGCGGTCCCGGTTACCAGCGGTGTGGGGGATGTCCTGGTAGCGGGAGAGAGATTCGCGGCAGGTACGTCCCTGACCGCTGGAAGCGAAACTGCTAGGTTGCGTTTGGCGAGGGGAGGCGAGGTCCTGGTTTGTCCTGGAACCACGCTTTCGTTGACTCCAGCAAAAGGTGCGAAAGACCTGATGTTGGGTATGAGCACTGGCGCTCTTGAGATGCACTATTCCCTCGACGCCTCGGCCGATACCGTACTGACTCCAGATTTCCGAATCTTGTTCGCGGGTCCCGGCGAATTTCACTATGCCGTCAGTACAGACTCGCACGGCAACACTTGCGTGCGGGGATTGCCGGGCAATACCTCTTCGGCCCTTGTTTCCGAACTGATTGGCGACCGCACGTACAAAATAGAGCCAACCGAGCAAGCGGTGTTTCACACCGGGCGGATCGATAAAGTCGACTCGCAGGTGCCGCTGGAATGCGGCTGCCCCCCGGTGGTCCCGGTTATGAAAACTGAGACTCCGCCAGGGCCTGCTATTCGGGATACTGGGTCGCCGGAGAAAATAACTCTGGCCCAAAGTTCTGATCCACCATCAAGGGCTGATTCAAAGTCGCAGAACGATCCCCGAAGGAACGAGGGATCCCAGACTCTTTCCAACGGCCCAGAAACCCAACCATTGCCGCCGTCACAGCCGAATGACGTTCACATCACCGTTGATGCGCCATTCGTTTTCCGTGGCAAGAACCAGGTTTCGCCCGCCCCCACTGAGGAAGCAGCAATGCTTCCGGTGATGGCCTCTTCTCCGGCCCGGCTGGTCCCTGTGGACGCACAAGTGCAACCGCCTCCAGCGCAAAGCGCGCCGGTAAAACCCGAGCGCCGCGGAGTGGTGCGGCGTATCAAGGGGTTTTTCACCGCACTATTCCACTGACAAGCCAGTCCACTGACAAGCCAGTCCACTGACGATCTGGCTGCGATCCAGCGCTAAACGCACTGAGTCGAAGGCGATAAGCTTGGATTTAGCCGCGACTGACGACTCGCCGCAGGGGCTCTACCCTCTCCCGCAGGTCGTCGGCGAAACTGGCGCCGCGCTCGGCTGCGTCGCGGGCGCGTTCCTTGACATCGCGGACGCGATCTTTGGCTTCTTCCGTCCAATCTTCCAGTGTTTCCCGGGCATCGTTGTATCCGCGTTTCAGATCGCGACGGAACTGCTTGCCGGTCTTTGGGGCCAGCGCGAGCGCTACCAGAGCTCCGGCACCGAGTCCAATCAAAAGGAATGTGACGGCAGTTCCTACGTTGTTACCCTCAGAAGATTCATAACGTCCAGTGCTCATAATTTTGAACCTCGTTTCATAGAATGCGAAATCATAGAGTGCGAAATTTACCGGCAAGATTTCCGCGCGGCTTGATTTTCGGACAACGGTATTCACGCAGCCACAATTCTAGGCCTTTCCCATGAAGGGCGGGCGGCCTAGCTCGCGGCAACGAATGTGGTCTCCTTACGATGAGTACGAGTTTGGGAAGGTTTCCTTTCCTAGCGCGTGAGTGTAAAATAAGTTTTTAGTCCTTATTGCGGCGGAAAATGTGGCCTGCCCGCCTTCCGCCGGCTCAGCAAACCGCGCCTTTTTGAGGAGATTTTTCCAAGCAATGTCGATCCCTGCCACCCAACTGCGTCCGGGCATGATCATCAAGCACAACAATGATCTGCACTCCGTATTCGCCGTCGAACACCGCACGCCCGGCAACCTGCGCGCTTTCATCCAGGCTAAGCTGAGGAACCTTCGCACCGGCGCGATGTTCGAGCACCGCTTCCGCTCCCCCGATCCGATCGAAAAGGTCACGGTGGATGAAGTTGACATGCAGTTCCTTTACGCCGATGGCGACAGTTACTACTTCATGGACACGGCGAATTATGAACAGACGCATCTGACGAAAGAAGTTTTGGGCGATGCTGTGGATTACCTCATTGCCAACCTCGAGATCAAAGTGGAATTCTTCGACGGCAAAGCCGTGGGCATCGAGCTGCCGCAGACAGTAGAACTCACCGTGGTCGAGACCGAGCCCGGGCTGAAGAGTGCAACTGCGTCGAGCGTTACCAAAGCCGCCAGGACCGAGACCGGACTGGTGGTGCAGGTTCCTCCCTTCATTAACGAAGGCGAGAAGATCAAGGTCGACACGGCTGAGGGCGTGTATTTGTCGAGGGCGTAAGAGTTGAATTGCCATCCTGAGCGTAGCGACAACGTCGCAAAGCTGATTCTCCGCTCAGGATGGTATTTTTCGGAGCATGAATCCCACTGAAAAAACGATGCAGGCGCGCCGATTTGTGGTTCGCGGCCGCGTGCAGGGCGTCGGGTTCCGTTGGTTTGTAGAACGCGAAGCGCATACTCTAGGTATTGCGGGATGGGTTCGCAACAATCACGACGGCAGCGTGGAAGTGCTGGCCCAGGGTAGTCGCGATCAACTTAGCGGATTGCTTTCGCGCCTGCGGGAAGGCCCGCGCGCGGCCCGGGTGGATGACGTAGCAGAATCCGAAGCTCAGCCGAAAGATGGCCTCAATTCATTTCGCATCGAAGGAGCATGGTAGATTGCCCGCCAACTCAAACCTGGATTCCAATCAACTCAAAAAACTTATCCGCGAAGTGCCTGACTTTCCTAAGAAGGGGATCCTCTTCTACGACATCACGACTCTGCTGAAAGACAAAGTCGGTTTCGCCACGCTGGTTGATCGCCTTTCTGAGCACTATGTCGATCAGAAAATCGACCTCGTTCTCGGCATGGAAGCCCGCGGTTTCATTTTCGCTCCCGCCCTTGCCTACCGGCTGAACGCTGGATTCGTTCCCGTGCGTAAGGTTGGCAAACTTCCTGCCGAAACGGTTAAGTTTGATTACGCGCTCGAGTACGGTACGAACTCGCTGGAGATGCATAAGGATGCAATCCAGAAGGGTCAGCGAGTGCTGATTGTGGACGATCTACTGGCTACCGGCGGGACCGCGGAAGCCACGGCGAACCTGGCAACGATGCTGGGCGCCGAGATTGCCGGACTTGGTTTTGTGGTGGAGTTGGACTTTCTGAACGGTCGCGAAAAGCTCAAAGGTTATAACGTGATGTCGCTGCTGCATTACGACAAGTAGCGACAAAACAAAGTCTACTTCCAACGACTCGCGATCATAAGCCCCAGGCCAACCCAAAACGTCACACTTACGAGCACCGCCAGGGCGAGCCCAAGAAACATATTCCACCTAACGCGATCCTTAGCGCGCGCCGAGTCGAGATCCGAATCGTAAACCAGCCATGAGCGGAAGAACTCTGCGTCTTCCCCTCTCGTAGAACCTTCAGGCCGTTCGCGCGGCCGTAAATCTAGTTGCGACTCGTGAGCGCCGGATATAGGGGAGAGCTGTAATCGGTAATTCATCGTCCGCTCCTCAGATTAGGTCATGAGCTTACGTCATGCACATCGGCGGCCACTTCGACCGGAGTGCCTAACCTTCTGAAAATACGATGTGTGCGCCGTCCCAAGGGTTTTCGCTGTCCCGCATAAACAGTACCGAAACGGGAATCGGACTGTAGGGATTCCCATATCTGCACCGATCCCGCCTTAACTTCCGACTCTTAACTTCCGAGAAGAGTAGTCTCCACCAGTGCTTAAACCTCTTCCAGTAACAACTTCGAGTCCTTAGGAAGGTAGTTTTTGCGACGGAACCAGTCCTCCATGGCTTCGCGGAGCGGTTCCAAGGGGACGTTTGTGCCGATCTCCAGCTGGCCATCGGCGACCGGGATAGTGTCGTCAAAAACGCTGGCATTGGTGAAGTTGCGCATGGAAAAGCTGTCCAGCCATTTCAGCGGACAGGGCAGCCGCTGGCCATCCCGTTCATATTCAACGCGAACCTTGCGCGCAAACATGGATTGATTTAATCACAGGCGGGATTCGATCAGGATGCCGGCTGGATTCTAAACGGCGGTTGGCGCTTGCATGGCGGTCACCACCGCATCCAGGTGGGTGAGGGTTTCTTCGACGGTAAGCGAATACATCTCGCGACCCAGGCCCTCACCTGCTTCCAGCGCGGATTTCAAATAGTGGCCGGCGATTTCGACCGCCAACGAGTCGGTGATGTGCTTGCCGGTGCGCTTCTTATACTCCACCCACGCCGGGTGCGGCAGTGCTACCCATGCGGGTCGTCCGTCGATCAAAAATTTTACGTCGACGGCATCCGCGTGCCGGGTCGCGATTGCGACGATCAGAGCTTGGTAGACGCAGTGAACCGGCTTCCTGGTCCAGCGATCAGTGGCGGTGAAATCTTCAAACATGGCTAGAGAAAACTATAGCCGAGGGATGCGGCGCGAGCAAATGGAATGCGATCAAGAACTTTCGCAGCGGCGGCCGTGATTAACCCCCGGCGATGGCTCCGATGATCAGAAACGGTTCGGCTCCGGACGCAATGGCGTCGGGCAGTCGGGCGTCGGGCGGTTCGTGGGACAGATCTTCTTCGCAGGCGAAAAAGCGCAGGAACGGCCGGCGCTGTTGGGTTACTTGGTCGCGGATGGTTCCACGAAGCATTGGATATTGGGCTTCCAACGCGTCCAGGACGGAGCGCTGGGTCACCCATCCCTCAAGATTCAGCGCTACTTCGGCACCGACGCCGGCCAGGGTTCGCAAGTGTTGCGGAAGTATGACGCGGATGGTGCTGGAGGCCATATTTTCAGCTCTAATTTTTGTGAGGGGTGTTTCAGCCTACAGTATTTTCCTTGAGCTCAATCCGCAATGCTACGGATACCCAATCCCCCACTACTCCCTCATTTTAAGGAGCAGGGATATTTATGCGCAAGTATTTGTAAAAAATCAGAGGTCGAAGTGCGCGAGGAGAGCTCCTTGTCCGGTGGTATTCGACGTTTTCAGTTATCCCGCGCGCTGAATGCTAATTCAGGCGGAGGGAAATTGGCTGCCCGCAACGAACTCAATACACAACCTGATATCCAAACCGATTCCCGTGTCGGCACCGGCTGCGAAGGTTTGGACGACATTCTTAGCGGCGGCCTCCCGCAAGGGCGGCTCTATTTGATCGAGGGAGATCCAGGCGCAGGCAAGACGACCCTTGCTCTGCAATTTTGTTTGGAAGGCTTGAAGAAAGGGGAGCGCGCACTTTATATCACGCTGTCGGAATCCCGTGCCGACCTGATTCACTCTGCCGATTCCCACGGCATGTCGTTGGAGCAAGTCGAGATTGTTGAGTTGCTGCCTAACGAGAACGATCTGCTTCCGGAACAGCAGTACACCGTTTTTCATCCCGCGGAAGTGGAACTCCACGATCGCATGCAGCGCATTGTCAAGGAGGTTCAACGCGTTCGTCCAGAACGGCTGGTGATTGACGCACTCAGCGAACTGCGCATGCTGGCTAAAGACCCATTGCGCTATCGGCGCCAGATTTTGTCGCTAAAAGACTTCATGGCCGATCAGGAATGCACCGTGCTGTTGCTGGACGATCGCAGTTCTCGCGAGCCGGATCTTCAACTGCATAGCGTGGTGCACGGGGTCGTCAGCATGGACAAAATGCCGCGCGAGTATGGAAAGACGCGGCGGCAGATCGAAGTTGTGAAACTGCGCGGCACCGCTTACAGAGAGGGCTATCATGATTACATGATCGTGACCGGGGGCGTGGTGGTTTTCCCCCGTCTCATTGCCGCCGATTCCCGCTCGGAGCAGTCCCCTGAGCCTGTGTCAAGCGGAATCGCCGAACTGGATGCTTTGACCGGCGGCGGGCTTGACCGCGGCACCAGCACTTTATTGATCGGCCCCGCAGGCTGCGGCAAAACCAGCATTGCAATTCAGTGGGCGGCAACCGCCGCCCGGCGTGGCGAGGCTTGCGTCTTCTTCAGCTTCGAAGAAGCGCCAAACACCATGATGATGCGCGCCGCAGGCCTTGGGGTTGATATTCGTCCGCACGTGGCCACCGGCAAGATTGTTATCCAGCGTGTGGATCCCGCCGAGATGTCGCCGGGAGAACTGGTGGCGCTGGTGCAGGAGCACGTCGAGAAGGAAAATGTGCGCATGGTTGTTCTCGATAGCTTGAATGGGTATCTCCAGTCCATGCCTGGCGAGCAATTTCTGGCTGTGCATCTGCACGAACTTTTGGCTTATCTAGGCAATCGGGGCGTGCTCACTCTCATGATTCTCGCGCAAGCTGGCACCATTGGGTTTCCCCTCCAAAGTGTTGTCGACGTGAGCTACCTTGCCGATAACATATTGTTGCTTCGCTACTTCGAAAATCACGGCGAAGTGCGGCAGGCTATCTCGACTATCAAGCGCCGCAGCGGAAGTCACGAGCACACCATCCGAGAACTGAGGTTGGGGCCGGATCGTATTCGTATCGGCCGCCCTTTGCATGAGTTTCAAGGTGTACTTACTGGGACCCCTACATTCCTTGGAGGGGCGAAAGAGACCTAGTCAATGCCGACTTCCTTCCAAAGCGATTACCGAGTGCTGGTACTGGCACCGTTTGGGAAAGATGCCGTCCTGGTTCGCGAGGTGCTCGAGCGTTCTGGAATCCCAGTGGGAGTGGTGGCGAACGCCGGAGTGATCGCGCGCTGCGTAGCCGGCGGGGCTGGAGCTGCAGTTGTCGCCGAAGAGGCGCTGGACAGGGAGGGCATCCGCCTGCTTGGTCATAGCGTCGCCGCTCAACCAGCCTGGTCCGACTTTCCGATTATCGTTCTCACCGGAGGAGGCGCGACTACTCCTTACACCGAGCAGATGGTCCGTTCGCGCACGCCCATGGGAAATATTAATTTAATCGAGCGGCCGCTGCGTCCGGCCACCCTGATCAGCAGCGTCCGCACTGCGATTCGTTCGCGGCTCAGGCAATACGAGATTCGCGACCATCTGGAAGAGCGCGAACAAGTGGAAGACGAATTACGCCGGACCCATGACCAGTTGGAATCCCTGGTGGAAAAACGTACCTTGGCGTTGCGCAAACTGTCCGCCCGCCTGATGCGCGTGCAGGATGAAGAGCGCCGCCGCATTGCCCGCGAACTACACGACGGGCTTGGCCAATGGCTCGCAGCCGCTCAGATCAACGTTGATATGGCGCTGATGCACAATGGGGGGAACCCGTCTCCCATGCTGCAGGAAACGCGCAATCTCATCGACCACGCGGTCTCGAGCATTCGTACCATGTCGTATCTCCTGCACCCGCCTTTGCTCGATGAGGCCGGCTTCGAAGCTGCGGCGCACTGGTTTATCGATGGTTTCAGCAAACGCAGCAGCCTTGCCATTAAAGCGAATTTCTGTCATCCAGACTCTTTTTCTTCTGAGCATTTGAAGACTGACCGCATGCCCGAGGTGGTGGAACTCGCGTTGTTCCGCGCACTACAGGAAGGGCTCACCAACGCGCACCGCCATTCTGCCAGTCCTAACGTCGAGGTAAAATTTGAGCGGCTTCCCAACTGTGCCGTACTCGAGGTTCGGGATTTCGGCCGCGGCCTTCCTCCCGCGGTCATGGACCGTTTTCAGCGTACCGGAACCGGCTCGGGCGTAGGACTTGCCGGCATCCGCGAACGAATCAAGGAACTCGGCGGCGATTTCACAATCTCCTCGAGCGGCGAGGGCACTACGCTTCGTTCGTCCGTACCGCTCGTGGAAGTAACTAAAACGCAGCCTCAACCGCCCGTTGGGAGGGACGTCCCTGCTCGCCAGGCGCCCTCAAAAAACCTCGTTGGGAACGTAAATCGGGTAATGTAAGGCAAGACCGATGGTTGCACAATCAGACCAGCGTCTGCACCTCGACCGAAAGCACGGCCGGAAGATCGCGCACGATTGGATTCCAGCTATCTCCAGCATCGGCTGAAGCGTAGACTTGTCCGCCGCTGGTACCGAAATACACACCGCATTTATCCAGCGAGTCGATGGCCATGGCGTCTCGCAGCACGTTTACGTAGCAGTCTTTTTGCGGCAGTCCTTTCGTCAGAGCTTCCCACTCATTTCCACCCGTGCGGCTACGGTAGACGCGCAGCTTGCCCTCCGGAACAAAGTGCTCGCCATCGCTCTTGATCGGGACAACGTAGATAGTTTCCGGTTCATGGGCATGAACATCGATGACAAATCCGAAGTCAGTGGGCAGATTTCCACTGATCTCTTTCCAGTTGTCGCCGGCGTCGTCGCTGCGCATCACGTCCCAATGCTTCTGCATGAATAGCACTCCCGGGCGCGTCGGATTCATCGCGATGTGGTGTACGCAGTGCCCGATCTCGGCGTTGGGATCGGGAATATACTGCGAACGCAATCCTCGATTGATTGGCTTCCAGGACTTGCCGCCGTCATCGGTGCGGAACGCTCCAGCGGCGGAAATCGCAATGTACATCCGCTGCGGGTCGCTGGGATCGAGAATGATTGTGTGCAGGCACATCCCGCCCGCGCCCGGCTGCCACTTGGGACCGGTGCCGTGGCCGCGCAGTCCGGAAAGTTCTTTCCAGTTCTGTCCGCCATCGGTCGAGCGGAAAATCGCAGCGTCTTCCACGCCCGCGTAAACCGTATCGGGATCCGTCAGCGACGGTTCGAGATGCCAAACCCGCTTGAATTCCCACGGATGCTGCGTCCCGTCATACCACTGATGAGTGGTGAGCGGTTTGCCGCTTGCGTCCGAAGTGTCGTAAACGAATTTGTTGCTCTCGGCCTTTGGTGGGCCTGGGGCCGGCGTTTCTCCGGGAGGAGTGCCCGGCTGGTGCCAGGTCTTGCCTCCGTCATCGGAGCGCTGAATAATCTGCCCGAACCATCCGCTGGTTTGCGATGCATACAGCCGATTCGGATCCACGGGCGATCCTTTGATGTGATACATCTCCCATCCCGCAAAGTGAGGACCGCTGACATCCCACTTCTCGCGCTTGCCATCCGATGTCAGGATGAACGCTCCTTTGCGCGTGCCCACGAGAACTCTTACCTTGCTCATCGCCCGCTCCTCTCTAGTTGTTGTCAGTTATTTATCGGTTTGACGGATGACAGTGCCCAAGGACAGCCGCTCACACAATTTATTCACTCCGGAGTCGAACTGCGTAATGGGATGAGCGTCCGCAGCCGATCATCGCGCAAGAAAATACCCAGCCAGGCCAGCACGCCAACCGCAATGGGCATCCAGAACAAAGCATTCGATAGGCGAACCATGGTAGCAGTGGCGCCGCCAAGATAGCCGGTCAGCAAAATTGCTCCCAGGATCGACGTTCGCGGGATGACGTACAAGATAACGCACGCCAATAGAACAATTCCCAGGGGACGAACGACAGTTGCCGGATACCCAACCTGAACGGTGCCATCCACGGCAGCAGCCAGCTTCAAGACTTTAATAGCGCTGTCGAAGAGTAGAAACAATACGACCAGGACGCTGATAATTCGTCCGGCCCAAGCTGAAGACTTTGAGACGGAATTGTTTTGAGCAGTCACTGGCATATTTTCCCTCCGCGCAAGGCGATCCCCTTAGGTGGCCTTCCCGCAGTTAATCATCCACGGTATACCAAACCGATCGACGAGCATACCAAAACGGAGAGCCCAAAATGTCTCCTGGAGGGGCATCTGCACGGTCCCCTTTTCTTCCAGTGCATGAAATACGCGTTCTGCTTCTGCCACATCCTCAATGCCAAGGGTCACGGAAAAGCCTTGTGGTTTCTGATAGTGCTCCGGCGGAGCGTCAGAACCCATCAAGAACTGACCGCCGACAGCCAGGGAGGCGTGCATGATCTTGCTCCGCCATTCTGGCGGCACGTGCTCTGCTGCCGCGTGCCCTCATGGGGAAACATGGCTTCAATCTTGGCGCCGAGGCACTTCTCGTAAAACTTGAAGGCCGACTCGCAGTCGCCGTTGAAATGCAGATAAGGGCTGATTAGCACAACTCCTCCTTTTGAGGTGAAGCAGGAATCCGTTTGCAGAACAATTTATCTATATTACTTGCAAATTACAAGTGATATTATCCTACAGTGGAAACCGTACCGGGGAAGCGTAAGGTAAAACGCCGCTCGGAGTGTCCGCTCAACGCTTCGGTTGAGATGTTGGGCGATCGCTGGTCTCTGCTGATCATCCGCGACATGATGCTCCGCGGCTTTCGTACTTACAAAGAGTTCCTGCAGTGTTACGAAGGCATTGCGACAAACATCCTCGGGGATCGTCTGCACAAGCTGGTCGCGTACGGAATCCTGACCTCGGAACCGGACTCGTCGGACGGGCGGAAACTTATTTATTCGCTCACCGCGAAGGGAATCGACCTGGCGCCCGTGCTTACCGAGATGGTGCTATGGGGGGCCGCTCACGAAGATACCGGCAACCAGGTATTGGTCCGGCAGATGAAAGAAGACAAGCAGAAGTTTCTGGCCGGAGTGCGCCAACGATGGACCGCCGGACGCCAGTCGCCCGCGCGGCGAAAGTGAGATCTACGTTTGGGAAATTCATCTGCGGTTGATTCAGTTAACATAGTGCAGTGCCGACCCGCTCTCCGCAAAAAAGTAAACTGAATATCCTCCGCGCAACACACCTGAGCAAGTTTTCCTGGCTCGTCCACGGATTTTCCACTCGCCCGGGCGGATTCTCGCGCGCCAATGGGAATCGAGACCTCAATCTCGGATTCACCAAAGAGGATTCGAAAGCCGCTGTCGAGCGTAATCGCGCCGCGTTTCTGCATGAAGTCGGCGCACTCAGCGGCGAACGAAAGAAAGTCCCACGAACAGCCTCGCGAAAGGCGGCCTCTGACCTCAGGCCACTGATCACGCTGCGCCAGATTCATTCCGACATCATCCATTTCGTCGACTCGCCGCCTGCATCGCAGCTCGCCGGCGATGGACTCATCACCGCAACGCCCGGTTTGTACCTCGGCATTCAGGCCGCGGATTGCCTGCCCGTTATTCTCGTCGACCCGAAGCGGCGCTCCGTGGGCGTGTTCCACGCGGGCTGGCGGGGCACGATCCACCGCATTGTGGAAAAGGGAGTGGGCGAGATGCATCGCCATTTCGGAAGCCGTCCACGCGATATCAAAGCGGCGATCGGTCCGGGTATTCACGGCTGTTGTTATGAAGTGGGAGCGGAAGTCCGCGAGAAGTTCCAGTCGCAATTTTCCTATGCGGCAAAGCTGTTCCGCGAAGTGGAAGAGCGCGATCCCGTCCGCGAAAAATATCCCATGCTGTTCCTCACCGCGCGCGCTCCCGGCCACAGTGTTTTGCCGAAGAATATTTTTCTCGATCTGGTGGAAGCAAATCGGCAGCAGTTATTGGCGGCGGGGGTGCCGGCCAAGAGCATCGAGGCTTCTCCGTTATGCACCAACTGCCACCCAGATTTATTGTTTTCCTATCGCGCTGAGAAGGGGAAAACCGGCCGGATGATGGGCGTGGTGGGAATCCGCGAATGACTTGCGGCCAGAAGAGTAGCACCGAAGGTTGCTGACTTGTATCTGGCGCCCAATCGTAAGCAGGTCGGATTACGGCGTCGGCGGCGCCGGAGCCAGCGGAGCCGCAGCTGCGTCGGCTACTCCCGCATTCACCAGGTCCTTCAACTCCTTGCTGGGCTTGAAGAAAGGTATTTTCTTGGCGGGCACCTCGACCTTTTCACCAGTCTTGGGATTGCGTCCCGTGCGCGGATTGCGCTGGCGGGTTCGGAAGCTGCCAAAGCCGCGGATCTCAATCTTGTCGCCCGCGCGCAGGGACCGCACCACGCTGTCAAAGATGGTTTCCACGATCACTTCGCTGTCTTTGCGTGTAAGTTCTGCTAAACGCGAGACTTCGTCAATCAGATCGGCTTTCGTCATTAGTCCCTCTCGTTCCGGCCCGGCTTTTCTTTGGGAAACGCAAACAACCGGGGATCGCCACGGTCTAGCCGTTGGCAATATTGCATAACCTTCTCAAATTTCAGGGGTTGTGCGCAAGTCACGTCTGAGGAACTGTCCGCATACCAGGAAAACGGCCGTCGCTTATTTCCATAGATAATAAAATCCGACCTGCTGCTCCAGCATCTTTTCTCGAGCCGGAATCCATTGCGAAATATCGCCGGTCAGCAGGTCGAGCATGGTCCGGCGATCTTTCTCGGGGTGCACCAGCGTCGGTTCGCCTGAGATGCCGACTGATTTCGCGGTGTCTTTCACCGCAGCTTCAAAATCGCCGACGTTGTCAATCAATTTCATCGAGAGCGCCTGTTCGCCGGTCCACACTTTGCCGTTCGCGATCGACTTCACGTCTTCGAACTTCATGCCGCGTCCGTCAGCCACCGCGTGAACGAACTGTCCGAACATGTTATCGATCAGCGACTGCATGTAGGCCTGCTCGGCCGGAGTGAGGTCGCGAGTAGGATTACCGGTGTCTTTAAACTCGCCCGTCTTGAGTACGATACTCTTCAGCTTGGCCCACCTGAGCAGGTCGCCGTAATTCACCCATTCGGCAATCACGCCGATTGAACCCACGATGCTGCCCCGGTCGGCATAAATCTTGTTCGAAGCCGACGCGATGTAATATGCCCCGCTGGCGCCCACGGTCTCAATCGAAACCACAACTTGTTTCTTCTTCTCCTCGCGAACGCGCTTTACCTCGCGATAAATTTCTTCCGAGGCGGCTACACCGCCTCCGGGGGAATTCACGTGGAGGATGATTGCCTTGATGGAAGAGTCGTCGGCGAACTTCTTGAGCTGGCCGACGACGGGCTGCGGCGAGAGAATCACACCGTCCAGGTCCACCACTCCGATGCGGTCGCCAAAGCCGCCGAAGCCAGCTTCGTTGGTGCCCGCGTGCAGCGTCAGGTAGACCAGCGAAAATACGGCCAGTACAAAGAGGAAAAATGCTCCTCCGCCAATCAGAATCCATAGGAGGGTGCGGGACCGTCGTTCGGGCATAAAGAAAGTTTAGCACCGGCGGCTAAGCCGTGAGCACCTTAAGCGCCCCAGGTTGCAGGGACACCTCAACCGGAGTGTGGCAGACGAATTCACCGTCGGCATAAACGTCGAGCGGAATTTCGGTCTCGGCACGCGCGCGCGAAGCTTGGAAGTAATTCACTCCACGAATTATTAAATGGCGGCCGAAGTAAACCGTAGGGAACAGGCAGAAAAGTTTGAAAGGATCGATGCCGCCGATCACGCAGACATCGAGTTGGCCGTCATCGATTCGCGCGTGGGGAGCAATCTTCATGCCGCCGCCATAAGTAGAAGTGTTGGCGAAAGCGGCCAGGAGCGTGGGCTGACTGCTACGGGTGATCAAGCATCCGGCTTCGTCCGGCGCAAAAATTTTTATTTGGACTGGAGCGAAGCGAAAAATCGAAGGAGCCAGAGTTAAAGCGTAGCCGCCGTGACCGCGCAGCCAGCGCGGCAAGGCATTGGCGCGGCGGCTCACTTCACCATCCAGCCCGACGCCGGCAACACTGCAGAAATAGTGCCGAGTACCGGGTGCCGAGTTGCGAGCAGACTTTTGTGGCGCAGGCGACTCGCCCGCGACTTCGAGCGGAGTGACTACTCCCAGATCGATGGCTCGCACATTATCTCGTCCTTCACAGAAACTTTGCCATGCTGCGATCGAATCGCGCACGCGGCGCAGGCCAAGGGCGCGGGCAAAGTCGTTACCGCTGCCTGCAGGCACGACCAGCACCGGCAGGCCAAGCTTCACCAGTTGGCTCAGGTGACGGTGGATGGTGCCATCGCCACCAAAGAGCAGGATGATGTCGGCCTGATCCGCAGCGGCGGGCATCCCGACCCGCCAGTCGATGCTTGCGTCGGTTTGAAAGGGCCTCAGATTTTTCGCAGAACATCCAAGCCCGAAGATGGCAGCCGCGCGCATGTGCGCGGTCGAGCCTACCACGGCTCAGGTGAGAACAGTCCGGTTTCAAGCTTCGATGATCGCAGCTTTAACCTTCTTGCCAACCCTGAGGACCAATTTGAAGGGCATAGTGTAAGAAGTAATCGGGAGGTGCGGGGCTGTGTAGACCGCTCCCACCGATCCATCAGGTTTCAGCAGCTCGACCGAGCGGGCCTTAAGTTTTCTTCCTGCGTCGGTGGTAGAGTCGACCAGCCCGCATATAACCAATAGTCGATCAAGTCGTATCACGATAATACTGTCGGTGCCTGGCGCCGGCGAGTCGGGCGTTCGGATGCTTTGGTACGGGACACGGATCTCCCCGATGTCGTCGGGCATTTCGCCCGCCACGAGCTCCCGTTTACGTAGCTTCGCCCAGTCCTGGCCTGCTTTGGTTGCCGCTTCCGCCGAATGGAAATCCGCCACGATTCTTCGCGCTAATTCTTTTTTCGCCTGCATCGGATGAAAATCCTGTTTCATCTTCTCAATCTCGGCGACCTGCACATCTGTCAGCAGTTCGTAATACCTCCACATCATCTCGTCCGAGATGCTCATGATCTTGCCGTACATCTCCAGAGGCGGTTCGTGAATTCCAATGGCGTTCCCCAGGGACTTCGACATTTTCTGCACGCCGTCGAGGCCTTCCAGGATCGGCGTAGTCAGAACTACCTGCGAAGCCTGGCCGTAGGCGCGCTGCAACTCGCGGCCGACCAATAAGTTAAATTTCTGGTCGGTGCCCCCGAGTTCTACGTCCGCTTCGAGCGCCACCGAGTCGTAGCCTTGCACGAGCGGGTAGAGCAACTCGTGCACGGAAATGGGTTTCTCGTCCTTGAAACGTTTGTGGAAGTCCTCGCGCTCCAACAGTTGCGAGACGGTGTACTTCGCCATCAAGCGGACGAAATCATCGGAGGTGAACTGGCCCATCCAGCGCCGGTTGAAGTCGACCACAGTTTTCTTGGGATCGAGAATCTTGAACACTTGAGCCTTGTAAGTTTCGGCGTTTTCTTCGATCTGCTCGCGGGTCAGCGGGGGGCGGGTGGCCGAGCGTCCGGTGGGGTCGCCGATCATGCCGGTAAAATCGCCGATCAGAAAGATTGCCGTGTGGCCGAGATCCTGAAAGTGTTTGAGCTTGCGCAGAACCACCGTATGCCCGAGGTGCAAGTCAGGAGCGGTCGGGTCCATGCCGAGCTTTACGCGCAACGGCTTTCCCGTGGCACGCGACTTCTCCAGCTTGGCCCGTAGATCGGCCTCGCGGATAATTTCCGCGGAGCCTTTCTTGAGATAGGTTAACTGCTCGTCGACGGAAGCGAAGGTTGACATGAGAAAGGCCATTATAAGGAACTGGAAGGCAAAGGCAGAGCGTGAACGATAGAATGTCGTGAATTTAACCCAAACACTCGAATGAACATTCATATACGGCCGGCGACCACTCACGATATTCCCAGACTGCGGGAAGTAATCGAGGCCTCGGTGCGAGGCTTGCAGGCTGAAGACTATTCGCCAGCGCAGATTGAAGGCGCGCTGAAATCGGTCTACGGCGTGGACAGCCAACTCATTGCGGATGGAACGTATCTGGTCGCGGAAGTCTTCGAGTCGCCGGATAATTCCGAAATCGCCGGCTGTGGCGGATGGAGCAAGCGCAAGACACTATACGGAGGCGATCAATACGCCGCGCGCGAGGATTCCCTGCTGGACCCGGCGCGCGACCCGGCGAAGATTCGTGCGTTCTTTGTCGATCCGGCGTGGGTGCGGCGGGGCATCGGCAGCTTGATTCTCGAAGCCTGTGAAAACGCGGCTCGGAAAGCGGGCTTCACTCGTCTGGAAATGGGCGCAACCCTAAGCGGCGTGGCTTTTTATCGGGCGAAGGGTTACGCCGCGTTGGAAGAATTGGAAGTCCCGCTAGGCAACGGAGAAACTCTTCCAATTGTAAGAATGACGAAAGAGTTCGAGTAAAGATTCTGACGTTAGGAGAGCTTAACTGTGCGAATCGCAACCTCGCCGGTCTTTCCTTCCTTCTATCCTTCCATCCTTACTATATTTTTTGCTTCAACCTGCGGCCGGCGATTTCGAAGTTTCCCTTCAGCACCATGTTAATCGCTTCGGCATATGCGATGTGCTCCTGCTCCAGGATTCGCTTGGCCAGCGTGTGCTCATCGTCCGTATCCAGTACGGAAACAGTTTTCTGCACGATGATTGGGCCGTGATCGAGTTCTTCATCCACGAAATGCACTGTGCAGCCTGAAACTTTCACTCCGTAGGCGAAAGCTTGCTCTTGCGCTTCAAGTCCCGGAAACGCCGGGAGAAGTGAAGGATGGATATTTAAAATTCTGCGCGGGAATTGTTGCACGAACCAGGGCGAGAGCAGTCGCATGTATCCCGCGAGGCATATAAGGTCCACATTGTGTTGTTGAAGCGTTGCGACAACTTCGCGGTCATGCTCTGCGCGCGACCTGCCTTTCGATGGAATTACGACTCCATGCAGTGCGCGTTGTCGCGCTGTGGCGATCCCCGGTGCGTCGGCTTTGTTGGAGATGACGACGGCAATGCGCGCGTCCGCAATTCGGCTCGCGTCAATGCTGTCGGCGATGGCCACGAAGTTCGAGCCGCGTCCGGAGAGGAGAATGCCCAGGTTATGCATAACTTGAGCGAGATCAGTTGTAAATTACTTTACGCTCGCCTTTGACGATGCGGCCCACGGTGACGGCTTTTTCTCCAACGCGCTCGAGAACGGTCTGGGCCTTCTTGAACTTCGCCAGCGGAACGACCATCAGCATGCCGAGTCCCATGTTGAAAGTGCGCAGCATCTCCTCTTGCGGAACATTTCCGAGTTCCCGCAAGTGCTCGAAGAGCGGCGGTACCGTCCAGGAACCGAGATCAATCGATGCCGAAGTGCCGCGTGGAAGAACGCGAGGAAGATTTTCCGTAATACCGCCGCCGGTAATATGGGCCAGCGCGGACACGCATTGTGCATCGATCAGCTTTTTCAGCGCGGGCCAGTAGCTCTTGTGCGTGCGCATCAACTCGTTGCCGACTTTATTCTTGATCTGGTTGACGTAATCGTCAGGCGCGTAGTGCGCCACTTCGAACAGCAGCTTTCTAGCCAGCGAATATCCGTTGGTGTGGAGGCCGTTGGAAGCCATTCCGAGCACCACATCTCCGATTTGTACGTCCTTGCCGGTGATGATCCGGTCGCGTTCGACGACGCCCACAATAAATCCGGCCAAGTCATATTCGCCGTCGGGATAAAAGCCGGGCATTTCGGCCGTCTCTCCTCCGATCAGGGCGCAACCGTTGTGTTTGCACGCGTCGGCAATGCCTTCGACGACTTTCTCGGCGATGGTTGGCTCCAACTTTCCCGTCGCCAGGTAATCCATGAAAAACAGCGGCGCTGCACCTTGCACTGCGATGTCGTTGACGCAGTGGTTCACCAGGTCGGCGCCCACCGTGGAATGGAGGCCCATCTCGAAGGCAATTTTCAATTTAGTTCCGACCCCGTCGACGCTAGAAACCAGAACTGGATCAAGGTACTTGGTCTTATCTACAGCGAACAGGCCGCCAAATCCTCCGATTTCGCTGAGCACGCCACGAGTAAAAGTCTTGTGCGCCAGGTACTTGATGCGCTGCTTGGTGCGATTGGCGCGGTCAATATCCACACCGGCGTCGGCGTAGGTGATCGGCGTGGTGGGCGTGGGATTTTTGGCCACGGGTTCTGGCGGCTCTCTCTCTGTAAGTCAGTCTGTACTTCAGTGTGGGAAAACGCTGGATTCCTTGCGAACGATCAACTTCCAAGGTCGCTCATTGTAACACGTTCGTATGAGAACTAAGATGAACGCACTGGCTCCTCAAAGACGCCCACAGCCTTTGGATACACCTCTACCGCTTCCGCGGACGCGCACGACCGCTCGTCCCTGCCGACAATATCTAATGAGCGATGAAGTCCGAGAAGAAGTAAGCGAGGAGGCCGAAAAGCGCCAACCCGGAGATGCCATAAGCGGTAAGAACCCAAGCTCCGCGGCCTGCGAAATGCCGGTTACGCGACGAGTGAGGAGATGTTTGCTGAGAAACTTGAGATACAGGGGCCCGATCTTCCATGCCAGAAAACCTCCGAACGGAAGGATCGTGGCGCAATTACATTATGCGTCACGCCTGCCCGGCATCATGGCCGGACAAGACAATCTGGGCGAAATTCTACTACGGTTTTCGGCCCTGGGAGTCAAGAAATGTGGCTACATTCACAAGATTAATAGGCAAGTCCATGCCCGGGAACCGCCGCGTGGGAATTCGTAACCTTTGGCTACGAACGCCTCAGGCCTTACTATTAGCCTATGCGTCGTTACTTTCTACCCCTGCTTGCTGTCTCAATATTAGGTGTGTCGTGCATGGCTTCGGCGCAAACCGGCCAGGCGCCCAGCGGCTCTTCGGTTCCGGCGAAGGCCAAGAAAGGCGCGAAGGGTGCCGATCCAAAGACGTCCGATCCCGCTGCCGCTAAAACGGAAATGCCGAAGCGCGACTATTCGCAGGAGGGCTTCGTGGTCGAGCAATACCGCTCGAGCTACCGTTTCGAAAGCGACGGCACGGGCCGCCGGGAAACGGTTGCTCGCATCCGGGTGCAGAGCGAGGCTGGAGTCCAGCAGTGGGGCCAGATTCAAATCGGTTATAACTCCGCCAACGAGCGCGTGGAGATTGCTTACGTTCGCGTAGTAAAAGCGGACGGCAGTATCGTGAAGGCCGGCGACGATGCCGTTCAGGACCTGACTGCGCCGGTAGAACGCGAAGCACCCGTTTATACCGACTATCGCCAGAAGCACATCACGGTGCCCGGCCTCCGTCCCGGCGAAGTGCTTGAGTATGACATTGTCACGGTGATCCACACGCCGCTGGCCGCCGGCCAATTCTGGGCGGACTATGATTTCGACAAGAACAACATCATGCTCGATGAAGAGCTTGACGTGGATGTCCCCTCTGATCGCCAGCTCGAACTGAAGAATAAACCTGGTCACGATCCCAAAGTCTCGGATGCGAATGGGCGCCGAATCTATCATTGGACCAGTTCTCACCTGGAGCGGGAAGACGATCAAAAGGACAAAGATAAAGACGATAAAGACAAAGACAAGAAGAAGAAAAAGAAGAAGAAATCTGACGAAGAGCGCCCCGACGTCCAGCTGACTACGTTTGTCAGTTGGGAGCAGATCGGCCGCTGGTACGCCTCACTCGATAAAGATCGCCGCGCCCCGTCGCCCGAAGTCCGCGCCAAGGCCGCAGAACTAACCAAGGGTCTCGACAACGACCTCGACAAAGTGCAGGCACTGTATGACTTCGTCGCAAAGAATTTCCGCTACGTCAGTCTGTCGCTCGGCTTGGGCCGCTATCAGCCGCACGCGGCCAGCGATGTGCTCCACGACCAGTACGGCGATTGCAAAGATAAACACACATTGCTGGCGTCACTGCTCGAGGCCGAAGGCCTTCACGCATCTTCGGTGCTAATCAATTCCAGCCGCAAGCTAGATGCAGATGTGCCTTCGCCCGCGCAGTTCGATCACGTCATTACCATGCTGCCGATGGGTAAGGAAGAAGTTTGGATGGACACCACCAGCGAAGTGGCTCCCTTCCGCCTGCTTGCCTACTCCCTGCGCAACAAGCTGGCGTTGGTGATTCCCGTCGACGGAGCGCCGCATCTTGAGAACACGCCCGCCGACACGCCCATGCCCGACAGCGAAATTTCCGAGGTCGACGGAAAAATAAACGAAATCGGCAAGCTCGAAGCGCACGTCCATTACACCTTCCGCGGCGATGAAGAATTAATGTTGCGCTCTATCTTCCGCCGCGTTCCTGAAGCGCAGTGGCAGCGGGTCGTGGAAAATGTGAACGCCGGAATGGGCGGCGAAGTCACGCATCTGAAGATCAGCGATCCCGCTGCGACTCGCGAGCCGTTCACCATGGCCTATGACGTCGCAAAGCCCAATTTTCTGGATTGGTCCAAGAAAAAATCCGACCTGCTGTTGCCCCTGTGCCAGTTCAACCTTCCCGATCTCGGCGTCAGCGACGACACTGACTCCGACGCTGAACCACTGAAGCTTGGTCCCAAAGCGGAGTACGCGTACAACATCAAGCTTGAACTGCCAGCGAAATACACCGCGCACGCGCCATTACCTTTTTCTCTTAAGCGCGATTACGCGGACTATAAGGCCACTTACAACTTGGAAGGCAGCACCTTCACGGCCTCGAGAAAGCTTACCTTGCGCCAGGACGAATTGCCCGCCCCGCGCGCCGAGGACTATCAATCTTTTCGTCACGCCGTCGGCTCTGATCTGGCACAAGTTCTCTCCGTCGAGAACACAATCGCGGGCGCGCCCACCCCGCCGGCCGACATGAAGGCGGACGATCTTGTCGAGAGCGGTCGCGCCGCCATGAACAGCGGCAACCTCGCTCTAGCGATCCAACTCCTCAAGAAGGCCACCGAAGTTGAACCCAAAAACAAATACGCCTGGAACATCCTCGGCGCCGCCTATCTCGGCATGCGGCAGAATGACAACGCCGTCGCCGCGCTCAACAAGCAAATCGAAATCAATCCCTACGACGAATACGCCTACAACGCCCTCGGACATGCCTACTGGCAGGAGCGTAAGTACGACGAGGCGGTAGTGGCTTTCAACAAACAGATTGAGATCAATCCGCTTGATAAATCCGCTCACGCGGGCCTGGGCGCAATGTATTCAGAGTGGCACAAGTATGCTGAAGCCGCTCCCGAGTTGGAGAAGGCCGCATCTCTAGTGCCGGACAATCCCGAATTGCAAGTCAGCTTGGGCGACGCGTATCTGAATCTTGGGCAGGACGACAAAGCTCTTGCCACGTTCGACCACGCCGTCGAAATCTCGGCCACGCCTCTGGTATGGAATAACATCGCCTACCAGCTTTCGCTGAAGAAAACTCATCTGGACCGCGCCCAGCAATATGCCGAATCGGCGGTCTCAGCCACCACTGCAGCGTTGCGCAACTTAACTCTCGACCGGCTCACACCCCAGGAATTGCCGCTGGTCCCATCCCTCATCGCCTACTGGGACACGCTGGGCTGGGTCTATTTCACTGAAGGCAATCTCGACAAGGCTGAAAAATATGTCGCCGCGGCCTGGGGACTCGGACAGCACGGTGAAGTCGGCGACCATCTCGGCCAGATCTACGAAAAAGAGGGCAAGAAAGACCGCGCCCTCAGTACCTACGAACTCGCTGCCACGGGATTGCGTCCCGTTCCGGAAACCCACGAAAGAATTGAGGCGCTCGTCAAGAACGACGCGAAACTCAATGACACGGCGAAAAACGGCAAGCCAGATCTGCAATCGCTGCGGACTATCGACCTGGGCAAAGCGAAAGAAACAGGCACCGCGGAGTTCTTCGTCCTGCTGAGCGGCGGCGCCGGCACTCCCGCGAAAGCCGAGGCCGTAAAATTCGTCAGCGGTGACGAGAAGCTAAAAATATTCACCGACGCCCTGCGCACTGCTGAGTATCGTCTGGCATTCCCCGACGACGCTCCGCTCAAGATCCTGCGCCGCGGAATCCTTTCCTGCCCTGCGACGACGGGAAACTGCACATTCGTGCTGATGCTGCCGGATGATGTGCGGACGGTTGATTAAGCCCGACCACGCGATAAACGTAACCTCCAGTGGCTTGTCTATCCGCGAGCATGAAAAACTGGCGCGACCCGAAAGCCGCGCCAGGTCACTGCAAATCTACTCCCGGCCTTTCGGCGGGAAATGCTCCAGCATCTTGCTAACGGATTTCTCCAGCTTCTTCTCGTTCTTCTCAGGCTTGTCGCTGACTGCCTCCTGAGCCACGCCGCGCCACACTAGCTGCTTGTTGTGCGCATCGTAGAAGTCGAGAACCAGAGTTCCAATCCGGTAATTCTCCACCGTGGTCGTCGTTTCGCCAAACCCACCCCAGCGCCAGCCGCCCATGCCGTTATAAAAGGTTTGGTATTCCTTTTGGTTACGGGCGCTGCCCACGGCTGCGACGGCAACATCGCCTCCGTTATCCACGCGCTGCCAGCCCCTCGCTTGAAGGTCGCGGTCTACAGCGTCCTGAATACGGCTCTGCCATAAAGGATCGGTAGTTTGCACCTTCTCCCAGTAATAGGTGTGATATGGGGAGAAATCAGCGTGATGGTCGTAATCGGTTTTCACGTCCTGCGCTGATGCCCCAAGGGCAATCGCTAGCGCGAACAGAACCGTGGAGGACAAAACATGTAGCAGTTTCATAGGTCTCTCCAAAAAGAAAATTCGTGCGCAAGACCGAGGCAGGTTCGCCATCGGCAAATGCGCGAAATTAAGATGCCGAAGGCTCGTAAAAGGAATATGTCAACTGCAGACTTCAAAGTCTTTTAGAGGGAATACTCAGCGATGTAGGGGAGGAATGGGATGGGAGCGGCCGCAGTACTTCGTTATTTCACAGCCAGCTCATAAGCATGCCCCAGCCTTAACACCAGATCTTCCCGCCAGTGCGGGCCGGCAATCTGCAGGCCGATTGGCAACCCTGTTTTCGTAAAGCCGCAGGGAACAGAGATCGCTGGCAGCCCCCAAACGTTGAAAGGCCGCGTGTTACGCAGTAGTATCAGCTCCGCTGGTCGCAAAGCACTGGGATCTTTTTTCAAGTCCGCAATGGCCGGAGCCGGAATCGGAATCGTTGGCGTCACCAGCAGATCCACATCGGCGAATACCTGACGGATCTCCCGCCGTGCCGCATCCATCTCTCGCCGCCGCTGAATGTATTCGGCCGCAGAAATTTTCTCTCCAGAACGCAGTCGCCGCAGCGTTTCAGGCTGGTAACACTCAGGTGTCTGAGCGATATTCCCGGCATGATAGGCAAAAGATTCGGCGGCCTGCACGGTGCGGTCGTTGGGCACTTCAATCTCTACGTCCCGAACATCCGCAACCAGCGCATCTATCACAAGCAGAGCCCGCTCCACAGTCGCGCCAACTTCATCATCAAGATCGTCATAAAAATGCTTCCGTGGAATTCCAATGCGAAGCTTCTTGGTCTCCCCGCGCAAACCCGAAACATAGTCGTCCACAGGAACATCAGCGCTGCCAACGTCCAGGGGATCGTATCCAGCGATCGCTTGCAGCACGGCAGCCGCATCGCCGACGGTTGCAGTCAGCGGCCCAACATGGTCTAGCGACCATGAAAGCGGAATCACGCCGCGCGCCGACACACGTCCGTACGTTGGCTTGAGGCCCACACACCCGCATAGTGCTGCGGGTTCGCGAATCGACCCCGCGGTATCAGTTCCAATCGCCGCATAACAAAGCCCAGCCGCCACCGCGGCAGCCGAGCCTCCCGATGATCCTCCCGCGATGTGTTCCACGTTCCTCGGATTGTGAACGTCGCCGAAGAAACTTACCAGCGAACTTCCGCCATAGGCGAACTCGTGCAGATTATTTTTTCCAAGAATCACTGCCCCCGCCCGCCGCAGCCGCCGCACTACGTCTGTATCCTCTGCCGGAACCCGATGCTCGAAGAGTTGACTGCCAGCCGTTGTGCGCGTTCCCGCAGTATCAATCAGATCCTTGAGTGCCACCGGAATCCCATGCAGCGGACCCCGCCACTCGCCGCGCGAGATTTCGATTTCCGCAGCCCGCGCCTCAGCCAGCGCCGACTCAGCGGTCACTGTGATAAATGCATTCAGCGAGGGATTAAATTGCTCAATACGGTCCAGGCAAGCCCGCGTCAACTCGACCGGAGAGATTTCCTTCCGCCTTAGGCGCGGTGCGAGGTCAACGATAGTTTCTGGACTTGCCATTAATCGAATGGACTTTCATTGTAGTAGAAGGAAGCCTTACCCTTGCGCACGATCTACATCCACACGGGTTAAGTTTCTGGGTGTCGATAAAAAGCAACCGCCAGTCCAGGCCTATAATCAAAAACATCTGCCGCCACTGGAGGCTCCAAAAAATGCCCGAACTGACAATCGCCCCAGTCGCAACCCACGGTTTCTTTGTCGATGGCCGTTGGCTCGAAGATGGGGACATCGTCGAGGTCCGCAATCCCTTCGATGGCAGCGTAGTCGGTCGAGTGACTCAAGCGCGCCGCGAACACGCGGAAGCCGCGATCGCCGCCTCGGTTAAGGCATTCGGTACCACCCGCCGTTTGCCCGCATTCGAACGCCAGCGTGTGCTGCGCCGCGTAGCGCAACAGATTGTCGAGCGTCGTGACGAATTCTCTCGCACTCTGGCGCAGGAAGCCGGTAAGCCGATCAAGTTGGCCCGTATCGAAGTGGACCGCGCAGTATTCATCTTCAATGTTGCCGCCGAAGAAACCACCCGCATTTACGGCGAGTATCTTCCGCTCGACTGGCAGGAGTTCACGGCTGGGCGCTGGGGCATTGTAAAACGCTTTCCCCTCGGCCCGGTTGCCGGGATCACGCCCTTCAATTTCCCGCTGAACCTGGTCGCGCATAAAGTCGCTCCTGCGATCGCCGCCGGTTGTTCCATGGTGCTAAAGCCAGCGCCGCAAACTCCGCTATGCTCTCTGCTACTCGCGGAATGCGTGCAGCAGGCGGGCTGGCCCGATGGCGGCCTCAACGTGCTTCCGCTTTCGAACGACGACGCTGGCCTGCTGGTCACTGACGAGCGCATCAAGCTAATCAGCTTCACCGGCAGCGTGCCGGTGGGCTGGGATATCAAGCGCCGCGCCGGCAAAAAGAAAGTTGCTTTGGAACTTGGTGGCAACGCCGGCACCATTGTTCACGGCGATGCCGATCTTTCCTACGCTGCTGAACGCTGCATTACCGGTGGCTTCGGCTACGCTGGCCAGACCTGTATTTCTGTGCAGCGCATCCTGGTCGAGGAGTCCGTCTACGGCAAGTTCGTCGATTTTTTTGTTGAGGGCGTCAAACAATTAAAAACTGGCGACCCCATGGACGAATCGACCGATCTCGGTCCGCTGATCCGCGAAAGTGACGCAATCCGCGTTACTAACTGGATCGACGAGGCGGTCCGCGCCGGAGCTCGTTTGCTGTGCGGTGGTGGAAGAAAGGGTTCCATCGTCGAACCTACGGTGCTGACCGGGACCAAGCCCGAAATGAAGGTGAATTGCCAGGAGATTTTCGGCCCGGTCGTCACTGTTGAGCCCTATCACAGTTTTGACGAAGCCCTTCGACGAATCAACAACTCCCACTATGGCCTGCAAGCGGGTTTGTTCACGCGGGATGTAAAACTGCTTTTTCAGGCGTATGACGAATTGGAAGTAGGCGCTCTGGTGGCTGGCGATATTCCGTCGTTCCGCATCGATCAGATGCCCTATGGCGGAGTCAAAGACTCCGGCCTGGGCCGCGAAGGTCTGCGCTACGCAATTGAAGAAATGACCGAGCCGAAACTGCTGGTGATGAATCTGCGCTAGATGTTCTGCGCTAGAAAGATAGTCGCAGACGCGTTCGGCGGGGAAAAACCCGAATTTATTTCCGCCCGAATCCAGTATTAAAAATATTTTCCTGCTCTTGTCGCTAATTGCGCGACAACCACACTCGAAGTATTTATAATCTCCTGTTCTCATAGATGTCGCAAAAATACTTGCGCGTGTTTCTTATGCGTCGTGTGTATTACGTTCCTATAAACCGGGGGATCTGCAAGTCTCATTCATAGTTTTCTGAAGTCGTAAGCCAGCATGCCGCAGATTTTTCATCGCAGTACCAATACCCTGTCCCGTGCCACGATTTTTGGCGCGGTCTTCGTGATTGCCGCGCTTGGCTGGGTCGCGATGGAGGTGCAGCGCTCGCCGTACGTCACTTATGCGGGAGTCCGTAAACCGCAGCCTGTGCCCTTCAGCCACCAGCATCATGTCACCGGCCTCGGCATTGACTGCCGCTATTGCCACACCTCGGTCGAGACTTCGAGCTTCGCAGGCATTCCTCCCACCAAGACCTGCATGAACTGCCACTCGCAGATTTGGACCAATGCACAGTTGCTGGAGCCGGTCCGCGCCAGTTATCGCTCGGGCGAGTCGCTGCAGTGGACACGGGTGAACCAGCTTCCCGACTTCGTTTTCTTTAATCACAGCATACATATCAATAAGGGCGTGGGATGCAACACCTGCCACGGCCCGGTCGACCAGATGCCGCTCATGTATCAGCAACAGTCGTTGCAGATGGAGTGGTGCCTGGACTGCCATCGTGCGCCGCAGAAGAATTTGCGACCGCGCGAGCAGGTATTCAATATGCGATATCAACAGCCGACGAGTGCCAGCCCTGTGGTGGTTGATGGGCAGGCCTTCAGCGATCAGGTTGAGCTGGGTTCGATGCTGCTAAGAAAGTACAACGTACGTGGGGTGAAAGACATTACCAGTTGCAGCACGTGTCATCGGTGAAGTGCCAGCCGCGAAGCGGCGAAAGAGTGCAGCCCATGGCGCAAGCCCTAGGTAGAGGGCCAGATTGGAAACAAGCCCCGAAGGGGCGAAAGAAACGCGCGTTATAAAGCATGGACGATCAAAACCAAATCGGGTCACCGGAAAAAAAGCGCGAAGACGTTTGCCCTAGCAAAAAGGGCAAGGCCGATCTCGACTCGCTGCGTGCGCAAATCAACGAGGCCAATAATAACGACGCGGCCGGCCCGGAATACTGGCGCAGCCTCGAAGAACTCGCCGGAAGTCCGTCTTTCCAGGAGGCGCTGCACCGCGAATTCCCTAAGGGCGCTTCCGAGTGGGTCGATTCTGTTTCGCGCCGCGGCTTCTTGAAAGTGATGGGCGCGTCCATGGCTCTGGCTGGCATGACGGGCTGCGTGCGCCTGCCGCTTGAACCGATCGTCCCATATGTTCGTCAGCCGGAAGAGGTAATCCCAGGCCGCCCCACGTTCTATGCCACGGCGATGACGCTCGGTGGATACGCCAGCCCGCTGCTGGTCGAGAGCCATATGGGTCGCCCGACCAAGATTGAAGGCAACGACCAGCATCCCGCATCGCTCGGCGGCACGGATATTTTTGCGCAAGCCTCGATTCTGGGCATGTACGATCCCGACCGCTCGCAGAGCGTGATGTCGATGGGCGACCAGCGCTCCTGGCAGGCATTCCTCACGGCGATTCGCGGACCGCTCAGCGTGCAAAAAGGGCTGCAAGGCGCAGGCATTCGCATTCTCACGCCGACCATTTCTTCGCCCACGCTCGCGGATCAACTGCGCAACTTCCTGAAAATTTATCCGCAGGCCAAGTGGCATGTGTATGAGCCCATCAATCGCGACAACGTGCTCGAAGGCGCGAAACTGGCCTTCGGCCAGCCGGTCGAGACGCGCTACGATTTCGAAAAGGCCGACGTAATCGTCTCGCTCGACGCCGACTTCCTGTATGCGGGTTTCCCGGGAAACGTCCGCTACATCCGCGACTTCGCGAAGCGCCGCAATCCCGATGGCAACATGAACCGGCTGTACGTGATCGAAAGCACGCCGACGACGACGGGAGCAAAGGCGGATCACCGGCTGCCGATGAGGGCGTCCTCTGTAGAAACGTTCGCGCGGGCCGTGGCTGAGAACGGGGAGCTTCCGGAAGAGCATGGCGGCTCGCTGCTTGCTCACGCCCTGATGCAAGACCTGGAGTCGCATCGGGGTTCGAGTCTGTTCATTGTTGGCGATCACCAGTCACCGGCTGTTCATGCGCTGGCCCACGCGGCGAACGCCAGATTTGGCAATGTCGGCAAGACGGTGTTCTACGCCGACCCCGTCGACGCCAATCCGATCAATCAAACTGAATCGCTCAAGGATCTCGTTACCGACATCCGAGCTGGAAAAGTCGATCTGCTCGTTATTCTTGGAGGCAATCCAGCCTATGACGCGCCCGCCGATCTCGATTTTGCGAATGTCCTGAAGAACGGCAAAATTCCAATGCGAGTGCATCTCGGGCTCTATCAGAACGAGACTGCAGAGCTTTGTCAGTGGCACATCAACCAGGCGCATGAACTTGAGGCATGGGGCGATGCTCGTGCTTACGACAGCACGGCGAGCATCATCCAACCTCTGATTGCGCCGCTCTACAATGGCAAGAGTGCGCTGGAATTCGTCGCGCTGCTTTCCGGTCAGTCCGATGCAACCGGCTACGATTTGATCCGCACGTATTGGCAGAAACAAAACTCTGGCGGGGACTTCGATTCATTTTGGCGAAAGTCGCTGCACGATGGTTGGATCGAAGGAAGTGCTTACGCTCCAAAATCTGTGACAGCCAAGTCGGCGATTTTTTCGTCGTCTAATTCGAGCGACGCAGCGGCCAATTCTGTCGAGCTCAACATCCGCCGCGATCCCACCATCTACGACGGACAATTCTCCAACAACGGCTGGCTCCAGGAATTGCCCAAGCCGATGACCAAGCTCACCTGGGACAACGCCATCCTCATCGGTCCCAAGATGGCGGAGCGCCTGCAAATCAAGGTAGAAGACGTTGTCGAGCTGGAACTGAACGGCAAAAAAGTCACCGGCCCTGTCTGGATTCAAGCTGGCCAACCCGACAACTCAGCCACAGTTACGTTAGGCTACGGCCGCAAGCGCGCCGGCCGCGTCGGAACCGCACAGGGATTCGACGCGTATGCGTTGCGCACGACAGCCGCA
Source organism: Acidobacteriota bacterium (assembly GCA_013289765.1). Classification (GTDB taxonomy): domain Bacteria; phylum Acidobacteriota; class Terriglobia; order Terriglobales; family Acidobacteriaceae; genus Sulfotelmatobacter. The sequence goes on along the minus strand of JABCZI010000004.1, from coordinate 243,784 downwards.
CCGTGGATCGCCACCGGCCTGCAAATTCGCAAGACCGGAGAAACCTACAAGCTCGCCTCCACCCAGGGCTATCAAAGCATGGACACGCCCGATGGCGGCCACCGCCCTCTGGTGCGCGAGACCACGCTTGAGGAATATCGGAAGCAGCCGAATTTCGCTACCGAAGAAGAACCAGAGCCAGCGCCCGGTCTCACGCTCTACAAGCCTTATCCCTACAAAGAAGAGGATTACGCCTGGGGCATGGCGATCGATCTGAATTCTTGCGTGGGCTGCAACAACTGCATGCTGGCTTGCCAGTCGGAGAACAACATTGCCGTGGTCGGCAAAGAGCAGACCGTGATCGGCCGCCACATGCACTGGATTCGCATCGATACCTACTATCAGTACCACGATCAGGAAGCCCGCGACCGCGACAATCCGAAGGCATTTTTCCAGCCCGTGCCCTGCATGCAATGTGAAAACGCTCCGTGCGAAGTGGTTTGCCCCGTGGGTGCGACCAACCATTCCAGCGAAGGTCTGAACGATATGGTCTACAACCGCTGCGTGGGCACGCGGTATTGCTCGAACAATTGTCCTTACAAGGTGCGGCGGTTCAACTTCCTGCTCTTTCAGGATTGGGAGACGCCGCAATACAAGATGATGCGCAATCCGGACGTCAGCGTGCGCAGCCGTGGCGTGATGGAGAAGTGCACCTACTGCGTGCAACGCATCAACGAGCGCCGCATCGACGCTGAACGCGAAGATCGCAAGATTAACGATAGCGAGTTGCAGACCGCGTGCCAACAATCGTGTCCGGCGGGCGCGATCATCTTTGGCAATATTAACGATCCGAACAGCAAGGTCTCAAAGTTGAAAGCGCAGGCTCGCAATTACAGCCTGCTGGGCGAACTCAACACTCGCCCGCGCACAACGTATCTGGCGGAAGTGAGCAATCCGAACCCGGAGCTGAAGTCTTAGGCAGGGGCCCGAAATAATGGACGAGCAATACAAAATGACGGTGGACGCCGAACGTGCCCCGGTAATTGAGCCCGGCTACACCTTTGGCACGGTCACGGAAAAAATCAGCGCCATCGTGCTGACCCGTCCCGCGTCGAATGGCTGGTTTGTCGGCTTCGGCATCGCTTTCATGCTGACGATGATGATGCTCTATGCCATCGGATATTTATTTCTGAAGGGCATTGGCATCTGGGGCGTGACGATCCCGATCGGCTGGGGCTTTGCGATCGTCAACTTCGTATGGTGGATCGGTATCGGTCACGCCGGCACGCTGATCTCTGCCATCCTTTTACTGCTGCGCCAGTCGTGGCGTAATTCCATCAACCGCTTTGCTGAAGCGATGACGCTGTTTGCGGTAGCTTGCGCCGGAATCTTTCCCGCGATCCACGTCGGACGACCGTGGCTCGCGTATTGGTTGTTCCCGTATCCCAGCACCATGGGAGTGTGGCCGCAGTTCCGCAGCCCTCTGATGTGGGACGTTTTCGCCGTCTCCACCTACGCCACCATTTCAGCACTGTTCTGGTTCATGGGTCTGATTCCAGATTTCGCAACCTTGCGCGATCGTTCCGACAAGCCAGCCCTGCGGATGATCTACGGAATGCTCTCGATGGGCTGGCGCGGATCGGCGCGCCACTGGCACCGTTACGAAACCGCCTACTTGCTGCTCGCCGGACTGGCCACGCCGCTGGTTCTTTCAGTTCACACGGTCGTGAGCTTTGACTTTGCAGTGGGCATCGTCCCCGGCTGGCATACAACGATTTTCCCGCCTTACTTTGTTGCGGGCGCTATCTATTCCGGATTTGCGATGGTGCTGATGCTCGCGATTCCGATTCGCAAAATCTACGGCCTGGAAGATTTCATCACCGAGCTCCATTTGCAGAATGCGGCGAAAGTTATGCTGGCCACAGGTTTGATCGTTGCCTACGGCTACGGTATCGAAGCTTTCATGGGCTGGTACAGCGGCGACCGCTACGACGCTTTCACGCTTTGGAACCGCCTCCACGGGCCTTACGCGGTACTCTATGGGGCTCTGCTGATCTGCAATATCTTCATTCCGCAGGTGCTCTGGATTCGCAGGCTGCGCACCAGTCCGGTGGCGCTGTTTTTTGCTTCCGGAGTGATCCTCGTCGGCATGTGGCTGGAACGTTTCATCATCGTTGTTGTCAGCCTGCACCGCGACTTCCTCACCTCATCGTGGGGCATGTACTATCCGACGCGCTGGGACTGGATGACCTACATCGGCACGATCGGAATGTTCCTGGCCGCTATTTTCCTGTTCGTGCGTCTGCTGCCCATGATCTCCATCTTTGAAATGCGCACCCTCCTGCCGGAAGCGGAGGTCAAAGCCGAATGAAGCGCGAACCCATTTACGGCATCATGGCGGAGTTCGATTCTGCCACCGCTTTGGTCGATGCAGCGAAGCTCACTCATCAGGCGGGCTATCAGAAAATCGATGCGTACAGCCCATTTCCCATCGAAGGCCTGGCCGAGGAAATTGGCTTTCACCATGATGAAGTTCCGCTGGTAGTTTTAATCGGTGGCATCATTGGCGGCCTGACCGGCTACCTGATGCAGTACTGGATGTCCGTCGTCGATTATCCGCTGAATATCGGCGGCAAGCCTCCTCATTCGTGGCCTGCATTCATCGTGATCACTTTTGAGATGACGATCCTTTTCGCAGGCATTTCAGCCGTGTTCGGCATGCTCGCGCTCAACGGCTTGCCCATGCCCTATCATCCCGTATTCAACGTGCCCCGCTTTGCGCTGGCTTCGAAAGATCGATTCTTTCTGATCGTGTTCTCCTCCGACAAGAAATACGATCCCGCGGGCACTCGAGATTTTCTTGCCGGCCTCGGTCCGCGTTCAATTTCGGAGGTGCCCAGTTAGATGCTGCGCCTCCGTCAAACTTCCGTTGTCGCGGTTCTCGCATCGATGGCTGTGCTCTCTGCTTGCCGTCTCGATATGCAAGTGCAGCCGAAGCAGAATCCGCTTTCGCGCAGTGACTTCTTTGCCGACCAGCGCTCTGAACGTCCGCCAGTCGAAGGCACCGTGGCGCGCGGGCAGTTACACGAAGACAGTTATTTCTATACCGGCAAGAACGGCAGCACTCCCGGCAACTACATGCCATTTCCCGTGACCAAAGAAGTACTCGAACGCGGGCGCGAGCGCTATAACATCTATTGCGCCCCTTGTCACTCGCGCGTCGGAGACGGCAACGGCTTTATTCCTTCCCGCGGTTTCGCGCGCAGGCCGCCCTCTTATCACATCGAGCGGTTGCAGAAGGCTCCTCTGGGATATTTTTACGACGTGATGACCAACGGCTTCGGCATTATGTCAGATTACGCTTCGCAGATTTCGCCGCAAGATCGCTGGAAGATCGTGGCTTACATCCGCGCCCTGCAGCTTAGTCAGAGCGCCACCCAAGCGGACGTTCCCACGGGTCAAGCGGTGCCCTCGGCCCCACCGCAATTCCGCGGCCAGCCGGGATCGGGCGCGACGCTTCCCGTTATTAATTCCGAAAACAATTCGCACTCTGAGGAACGCAAATGAGCGCCGCTGCCACTCCAAAACTCGATTTGACGGCGCCCCAGGTTGTAAGAAAGATATCGCAGCGCTCGCTTATTATCGGCGGCCTGTTTGGCGCGCTCTCCCTTGTGCTGGCTTTTATCCGTCCCGATGAGTTCTACCGTGCTTATCTGCTCGGATTCATGTGCTGGCTGGGCGTCGCCCTCGGTTCCATGGCGATCGTTATGATCCGCCACTTGACCGGCGGCGGCTGGGGCACGGTCATCCGCCGTATTCTCGGCGCGGCCATGCGAACGCTTCCTCTGCTGGCGATTCTTTTTATCCCTGTCTTTTTTGGAATCCGACACCTTTACATCTGGGCGCAGCCCCTTTCTAACATCGAAGACAAGCATCTCCGCGAACACCTCGAACAAATTACGCAGACCTATCTGACCGTAAATGGCTTCATCATCCGCGCTATATTTTATTTCGCCGTCTGGAATGTTCTTTCGTTCTTGCTGTCGAAGTGGTCGAAAGAAACCGACCGTCCCAACGCCCCTGACAATAGCGGCCGATTCAAAGCCGTCAGCGGCCCCGGCCTCATCCTCTACGGATTTACTATCTCCTTCGCCGCGATCGATTGGGTGATGTCGCTCGATCCCAGTTGGATCTCGACTATCTTCGGCCTCATCATCCTCATCGGCGAAGTGCTGTCGGCGATGTGTTTTGCGATCGTGGTGGAACGCATTCTTTTCGATTACAAGCCGATGTCAGAAATGTTGAAGCCGGACTTCGTCCACGACCACGGCAAATGGATGCTCGCCTTCATCATGGTCTGGGCCTACTTCAACTTTTCGCAGTGGCTCATCATATGGGCGGGAAATCTTCCGGCGGAAATCACTTTTTATCTCAGACGGTTGAGTGGTGGATGGGGCTCCATTGGCCTGATCCTGGTCTTGTTTCACTTTGCTATTCCTTTCGCAATGCTTTTGTCGCGTTCGTTCAAGCGCAATATTCGGAAGTTAGTGTGGGTCGCCGTTTGGCTGATGCTGATGCGTTACGTCGATCTGTTTTGGATCATCGAGCCGAATTTCTCAAAGACTTTAACCGTGACCGTTGCGGATATCGTAGTGCCCGTCGCCATCGGCGGAATCTGGCTTTGGTATTTTTTCCGCAACCTGGCCGCGTTGCCACTTTTGCCGGCTTATGACCCCGACGCTCACGAAGTCCTGGAGCCGGCACATCACTAATAACAAGATGAGTAACGAGAACAACAAACACGAGAACCCGGACGCACACGGAAACTACGAGCGCCAGGACCTGCAGCCCGCGGGCATTATTTATTTCCTGCTCGCGCTGGCAGTAGTTACCGTAGCCTGCATTCTCGGTCTCCGAGGCCTCTATACATACCTTGATCGTCGCGAAAAAAGTTCTCAGCCTGACGTGAATCCGCTGGTCACCAACGTACCCGAGGACACGCGCCATGTTAGCCGCGGCTATCCGCAAAGTGCGTTTCCGAATCCCAAGCTGGAAGAAGACGAGCGCGGGCAGTTGAACGATATCCGAACGAATGAGGAAAAAGAGCTTTACAGCTACGGCTGGGTTGATGAGAAAGCGGGCACGCTTCATATTCCCATCGAGCGCGCCATGGATTTAATCGTGCAGCGGGGCCTTCCGGCGCAACCGCAAGCCGAAACCGGTGACGGCTCCGTTGCAAAAGCGCAAAGCAACCAGCAATCAGGCAAAACTCAAGGTCCCAGCAAGGCGAAGAATAAGTGATTCGCAAGAGAAACAATTCGATTGGTTTCGTTGCGATCGTGAGCGCGGTGCTGCTCGCCGGTTCGGCCTCTGCGCAGATGAATAACGGCGTAATGTCTCCGCCTGCGAACACGCGTCCACCGCGTCTCGAAAATGTCGGAATCGAGCAGCGCCTCGACGCTCAGCTTCCTCCAGATCTCATCTTTCGCGACGAAAACGGAAAGGCCGTAAAGCTCGGCGACTATTTCGGGCGCAAGCCTCTCATCCTCAACCTGGTTTACTACAACTGCACCATGCTGTGCGGCGAAGCCCTGGCCGGGCTTTCCAGCGCGATGCGCCTGATTAAGTTTGACGTGGGCAACGAGTTCGACGTCGTTACCGTCAGCTTCGATCCGCGCGAAACTCCCGAGATGGCCGCGGCGAAGAAAGCAGATTACGTGAAACGCTATGGCCGTGCGGGCGCGGCTGGCGGATGGCATTTCCTTACTGGCCAGCCAGAGTCAATCAATGCGCTTACTAAAGTTGTCGGCTTTCAGTATCAGTACGACCCCAAGACGAACCAGTACGCACACGCCACGGCGATCATGGTGGTGACGCCGCAAGGCCGCATCTCGCGCTACTTCTACGGAGTGGATTTTCCTCCCAAAGATTTGCGCATGGGACTGGTCGAAGCTTCACAGGGCAAGATCGGCAACGCCGTCGACGCCGTGCTCCTGTACTGCTACCACTACAACCCCGAAACCGGAAAATACGGCGCGATGGTGGGTAATATCCTCCGCATGGCAGGAGCCGCAACCATTCTGTTGCTCGGCGGTTTACTTCTTATTTTGTGGAGGCTGGATAGTTCCGTAACCCGGAAGGCGGCAGCGAAGAGAAGGTATGCTCAATAATTTTCCATTATGGCCGCAGCAGGCCTCCACCCTGGCAGGCCGCGTGGATGCTCTGTACATTTTCCTGCTAATCGTCTGCGGAATGATGACCCTGCTGGTCTTCGCCTTCGTAGTTTTTTTCGCCGCGCGCTTTCGTCACCGTCCTGGCGTTCGCGCCGAACAGATCGAAGGATCCACGGCCCTCGAAATTACCTGGAGCGCGATTCCATTCGTCATTTTCATGGTCATCTTCGCCTGGGGCGCAGTTGTCTACTTCAAGGAGCGCACGCCGCCCGCCGATGCGACCGAAGTTTATGTCGTCGCAAAACAATGGATGTGGAAACTTGAACACGCCGAAGGCCAGCGCGAGATCAATGAACTGCACGTTCCCGTGGGACGGGATGTCAAACTGATTATGACCTCGCAGGATGTAATCCACAGCTTTTACATTCCCGCCTTCCGCATCAAGCAGGACGTGCTGCCCGGGCGGTATACGGTCGAATGGTTTCGCGCCACCAAGCCCGGTGTTTATCACCTGTTCTGCGCGGAATATTGCGGCACGCAGCACTCCGGCATGGTGGGCGACATCGTAGTGCAGGAACCGGCGCAATATGAAGCTTGGATGAACGGCGGTTCGACCGGTCCGCTGTCGGCATCGGGCGAGAAGATTTTCGCCGAACTCGGCTGCGCAACGTGCCATCGAAATGATACGCAAGGCCGTGGTCCCAATCTTCAGGGAGTGTTCGGCAAGCCGGTCCAACTCGAAGACGGACGCACCGTCAACGCCGATGAAAATTATCTTCGCGAATGCATTCTTGATCCGGGCGCAAAGCGCGTTAAGGGATTCCAGCCGATCATGCCTACATTTCAGGGGTTGGTCAGCGAAGAGCAGGTCAATGCCCTGGTCGCTTACATCAAATCGATATCTCCGGCCAAGCCGGGGGAAGGCGCCAAGACCAGCGCAAAAGGGGCCGCGCCTTTAGCTCCACAAGAATTTCGACCCAATGGAAGTCAGGTGCAATGAGTATGGAGATCGCGATCCCTAAACCCGTTGAGCGCGAGAACTATCTGAATAAGGAGTACGGCGTGTGGTCGTGGCTGCTTACCACCGACCACAAACGCATCGCCCTGCTTTATCTCATCTCGATTACGTTCTTCTTCTTTATCGGTGGATTTTTCGCGTTGCTCATCCGGCTGGAGTTGCTCACGCCCGCCGGCGACCTCGTCCAAGCCGACACTTATAACAAACTCTTCACTCAACACGGAATGGTCATGATTTTCTTCTTTCTGATTCCATCCATTCCCGCCGTGCTTGGAAATTTCCTCGTCCCCATGATGATTGGGGCCAAAGATCTCGCTTTCCCCCGCATCAACCTGCTGAGTTGGTATCTCTATATCATCGGCGGCGTCATGATGTTGCACTGCATGCTGATCGGTGGCGTCGATACTGGCTGGACCTTCTACGCTCCGTTCAGTACGAACTTTACGAATTCAAATTTTATCGAAGCCGGACTCGCAATATTCGTCGCCGGATTCTCTTCCATCCTCACTGGCCTCAATTTCGTCGTCACCATTCATCGCATGCGGGCGCCCGGCCTAACCTGGTCTCGCCTGCCGCTGTTCATCTGGGCGCACTACGCCACCAGCATCATTCAGCTCCTGGGCACGCCTGTCATCGCCGTCACTATCGTGCTGGTCGCGGCAGAACGCGGTTTGCATCTCGGCATCTTCGATCCTAAACTCGGCGGCGACCCGCTCCTGTTCCAGCATCTGTTCTGGTTTTATTCCCATCCGGCCGTCTACATCATGATTCTGCCGGCAATGGGCGTCGTGACTGAAATCATCGCGTGTTTCTCGCGTAAGCGCATTTTCGGTTATAGCTTCGTCGCGTTCTCATCTATCGCAATCGCCGTTTTCGGTTTCCTGGTCTGGGCGCACCATATGTTCGTGGCCGGAATGTCGGTCTACGCCGCACTGGTTTTTTCCTTTCTCAGCTATGCCGTGGCGCTACCCTCCGCCATCAAAGTCTTCAACTGGACGGCTACCCTCTACAAAGGCTCTATTCACTACGACGCGCCCATGCTGTACGCGTTCGGTTTCCTCGGACTTTTTACCATTGGTGGCCTTACCGGACTATTCCTTGCTGCCCTTGGCATCGACGTTCACGTCACCGACACCTATTTCGTCGTCGCCCACTTCCACTACATCATGGTCGGAGGCGCGGTCATGGGTTATCTCGGCGGAATGCATTTCTGGTGGCCCAAGATTTCAGGGCGACTCTATCCCGAAGGTTGGGCGCGCCTCGCCGCATTGATTGTTTTCATCGGCTTCAATCTCACTTTCTTTCCGCAATTCCTGCTCGGCTATCTCGGCATGCCGCGGCGTTATTACGATTACAGCCACATGCCCGAGTTCCAGGTGCTGAACGTTTTATCGACGGCGGGCGCCACCGTTCTCGGCGTCGGCTACCTCTTGCCAATGGTTTATTTTCTCTGGTCGATGCGTTACGGCAAGCCGGCATCGGACAATCCCTGGAACGCTGCCGGACTGGAGTGGAAGACTGCTTCTCCGCCACCCACCTTCAACTTCGACGAAGAACCTATCGTGACTTGGGAAGCCTATAACTACGAGGAGTTGGACGCGCCGCACAAACAGGAGGTCCCCGTTGCCCGATAGCACGGCCGTTGGCCTTCACCACGAAGAGCAACACCACCCGGAGCTCTTGCACCACTTCGCCGATCCCCAGCAGCAGCGCGATGCTTCAAGCCTGGGTATGTGGGTCTTTCTCGCCACCGAAATCATGTTCTTCGGCGGATTGTTCTGCGCCTATCTGATTTATCGCCGGTGGTATTTCGGGGACTTCGCAGCCGCCAGCAAATCCATCGACATGGCCTTAGGCGCCACGAATACTGCCGTGCTGATCTGCAGTAGTCTGACCGTTGTGCTCGCGGTTTGGGCGGCTCAGACTGCTCGCCGAACTCTGTTGCTGGCCAGCCTCGCGATTACCATGCTGCTCGGTCTCACCTTTCTCGGCATCAAAGGGGTCGAATACAAACAAAAGTTCGACGAGCATCACGTACCAGGCGCTTCCTTCAGTTTCGATCACGAAGAAATCCCTGGGCATCCCGGCCAATATGCAAATCCGGCCCACGCTCAGATTTTCTTCTCTCTCTACTTCGTGATGACGGGACTGCACGCGCTGCACATGATCATCGGCCTCGGCATTTTCCTGTGGCTATTCCTCGCGGCGTGGAGAGGACGCTTCACGCCGGAATACAACACTCCAATCGAGATCGGTGGTCTCTACTGGCACTTCGTCGACATTGTCTGGATCTACCTTTTTCCATTGCTCTATTTGATCGACCGGCACGCCTGAGGCTTCCATGTCTGAACATTCATCATCGTCGCCCCTCAAAATGTATTTCGCGGTATTCTTTGCGCTGCTCGCCGGAACCGGTCTCACGGTGTTTGCGGCAACCCTCGACTTGGGCCCCTTCAATGCGCCCGTCGCGCTCACCATCGCCACTGTCAAAGCGACTCTGGTCGCCCTTTTCTTCATGCACGTCTGGCATGCCAGCGAAAAGCTCACCAAGCTGGTCGTCATCGGAGCATTATTCTTCCTGCTTTTATTGTTGGGTCTTACCATGACCGATTACGCTACCCGCCCCTGGAGTTAGATCTCGGAGCCTATCCAGGCTCATATAGGGACATCCGCCTTCGGCTGTCCAGCCGGGCGAAGCCCGGCAGTCAGCATGCGGTGCAGGGAATCAAGAAGGTTGAGTGTAAGCTAGCAGCGAGAGACTCATGCCGACGCCTCCCTCCTCATTGGCTCCCTTCCCGGAGTCGTACGTATCACGTGCGAATGCTTCCAAGACCGCGCACGTCGATGCCACCGCTCTAGCCGCCGCTCTGCGCGCTCAAGTCCGCGGCGAAGTCCGCTTTGATCCTGGCACGCGCGCCCTCTACGCCACCGACGGCTCTAACTACCGCCAAGTCCCTATCGGCGTGGTCCTCCCCCGCGATTCCGATGACGTTCTCGCAACCGTTGCCCTCTGCCGCCAGTTTGGCGCGCCGCTGCTGTGTCGCGGCGGAGGCACCTCTCTCGCCGGCCAATGCTGCAATGTCGCCGTCATTCTGGATTTTTCCAAATACATGGCGGGGATTCTTGAAATCGATCCCGGCCGCCGCATCGCCCGCGTGCAGCCGGGAGTCGTGCTCGACCATCTCCGCGCCGCCGCCGAAAAGCACCACCTCACCTTCGGCCCTGATCCTGCTACCCATGATCGCTGCACTCTCGGCGGCATGATCGGCAACAATTCCTGCGGCGTTCATTCGGTCATGGCGGGAAAGACAGACGACAATATCGAGGAACTCGAAGTTCTCACATACGATGGCCTGCGCATGAAAGTCGGCCCGACCTCCATTGACGACCTCGAACGGTTATGCGCAGAAAAGTCACGCCCGGGCGAAATCTATACCAAACTGCGAGGCATCGCCCGCGCGTACGGTGATTTGGTTCGCCAGCGCTTTCCAAATATTCCGCGCCGGGTTTCCGGATACAACTTAAATTTCCTCTTGCCCGAGAACGGTTTCCACGTGGCCCGCGCGCTCGTCGGCTCCGAAGGAACCTGCGTCACAATTCTGGAAGCTACCTGCCGCCTGGTCGAAAGTCCCCCTGAACGCGTGCTGCTGGTCGTCGCTTATCCTGACATTTATCAGTGCGCCGATCATGTGCCTGAAATCATGGCGCACAAACCCATCGGCCTCGAAGGCTTCGACGATCTTCTGGTCGGTTATACGCGAAAGAAAGGCATCAACTCCGAAGGCCTTGCGCTTCTTCCCGAAGGCGGCGGATGGCTGATGGTCGAGTTCGGCGCTTTCTCCGCGCTGGAAGCCGAATCTCAGGCGCGTGGCCTGATGCAGGCTCTCGGCCGCGGAGCAACCGCTCCCAACATGTTTCTCTATAGCGGCAAAGACCAGATCAAACGAGTGTGGGAAGTTCGCGAGTCGGCCTTGGGCGTTACCTCGCATGTGCCCGGCGAGCCGCTGAACTGGGAAGGTTGGGAAGACGCCGCCGTCGCTCCCGAAAAGCTCGGCGGCTATCTCCGCGATCTGCGCAAGATGATGGCCGCCTACTCCTACAAAGGCTCGCTCTATGGCCACTTCGGCCATGGCTGCGTTCATACTCGAATCAATTTCGACTTGCAATCGAAAGACGGCATCGCGAAGTTCCGCAAGTTCATGGAAGAGGCTGCCGATCTCGTGGTGAGTTACGGAGGCTCCATCTCAGGCGAGCACGGTGACGGTCAGTCGCGTGGCGAGCTGCTTCCGAAAATGTTTGGTCCTGAACTGGTTCAAGCTTTTCGCGAATTCAAATCAGCATGGGATCCCGAGTGGAAGATGAATCCCGGCAAGTTGATTGAGCCCTACAAGCTCGACGAAAATCTCCGCCTCGGCGCCGCTTACTCTCCCTGGCAACCGGAAACCAATTTTAAATTCGTAGCCGATCATGGCAGCCTTGCTGCTGCCACGCTGCGTTGCGTGGGCGTAGGCAAATGTCGCCGCGAAGAAGGCGGATTGATGTGTCCCAGCTACCGCGCCACACGCGAAGAAGAACACTCCACGCGCGGACGTGCTCATCTGCTCTGGGAAATGACGCAGGGCGAAGTCATCCGCGATGGCTGGCGCAGCGAGGAAGTCAAAAAGTCGCTCGATCTCTGCCTCGCCTGCAAAGGATGCAAAAGCGATTGTCCCGTCGGCGTCGACGTTGCTACCTACAAATCCGAATTCCTTTCTCACTACTACGAAGGCCGCATACGCCCGCGTAGCGCCTATGCTTTCGGTAACATTGACCTCTGGGCGCGGCTTGCCTCGCACGCTCCCGGCCTGATTAATCTGACCACGCAACTCCCGCTGTTGCGCGATATCTCAAAAGTAATTGCCGGAATCCCCCAACCGCGATCCATCCCAGCCTTCGCTCCGGAGACTTTCAAAACCTGGTTCCGCCGCCATCGCCGTGCTGTTCCGGACAACGCAAGGCGGCAAGTCGACGCGCCGCCCGTTATCCTCTGGCCCGACACTTTCAATAATTATTTCTACCCCGGTACCGCGAAAGCGGCCGTCGAAGTTCTCGAAGCCGCTGGGTTCCGTGTAATCGTCCCTAAAGCGAATCTCTGCTGCGGCCGCCCGCTCTACGATCACGGCATGCTCGACCGCGCCCAGTCGCTTCTGCGTAAAATCCTCGACGAACTCGCGCCAGAAATCGACGCGGGAGTCCCTATCGTCGGCCTTGAACCCAGTTGCGTTGCCGTCTTTCGCGACGAGCTAATAAATTTATTTCCGCACGATACGCGCGCTCAAGCCTTATCGCGGCAAACTTTCCTGCTCAGTGAATTCCTTGAAACCTATGCCAAGGATTTTCCTCTTCCGCATCTCACTCGCAAAGCACTTCTTCACGGACATTGCCATCAAAAATCTTTGATGCGAATGACCTCTGAAGAATCCCTGCTGCGCCGCCTTGGCGTCGACTTCCAAACTCCGGCTCCCGGCTGCTGCGGCATGGCGGGATCCTTCGGCTTCGAACGCGACAAATATGACGTCTCCATGGCCATCGGCGAGCTCGAGCTCCTTCCCGCCGTGAGCCAAGCCCCGTCCGATTGGCTGATCATCGCTGACGGCTTCAGTTGCCGCGAGCAGATCGCCCAAGGCTCTCCCCGACGTGCCCTGCACGTGGCAGAAGTTCTGCAAATGGCGCTCGCGCTCAGCGCGAAGGGTGATGTTTCCCATCCCACGCAGTTTCATGCCTATCCCGAATCCACCTCTACTCACCAGCGCGAAGCTGCCGTTTCGCGCTCTATGAGGCGGGCAGGGATAGGTTTTGCGACTCTCGCAGCGGCTGGAGCACTCCTATGGGGATACTTCAGAAGTCGCTGATTCTACAATCTTTACATCAGATCATAGCTCATTGCGAACCCTTGTCCCTCGCCAAATGGCCCTTCTTCTGGGACAATGAAGGGACTCGCCGCTTGTCCCCGATACTGGGAAAGTCTGCACACTGAAGTTCTGGTGCTGGTAGGGATCATGGATCTCGAAACTACAATCTCTCCACCGACCGTCGGCAAGGTACCCGCTGAGGCTCTAACCACTCTCGTGGCACTAAAGCCGCCCGAGGCTCCGCTCTGCGGCTCCGTCCTCGTGCTGATCCAGTTCGACGTCTGCGAAGAGATTCGTCTCGATAAACTCAGCCAAATCCTCGGAGCCCGCACCGTAGATGCCAGTTTTAAACATCTCGCTCCCGGATACGTTCGCTACCAACGTCCTCCCGTCGAAGAAGCTCTCGATCCGCTCACCCTGGAAAGCGGCGAGCGCTTGCAGGGCGACATCAAGTATTTTGACTATGGCGTGGTCAGCGTAATCTTCGAACTGCCCTTTTCCGGTGACTGGGACAAACTCGTCCAGCTTTCCAGCCGCTGGGTTTGGGACACCAACTTCGAAAGCCTGGCTACTCGCATCGTCAAGGAAAAACTGGAGCGAGCCGCGCCCGCGCTGGTCAAGCCCTACCCTGCTACCGAGTGGTTGAAGGAAGACTACTTTATCTTTCATCTGCGCGAGATTGCCGGCTCTCCCTCCGCCACAGACCTTCTTACTTCTCAAGGTGGCCGTATCTCGCAGGTGGTGCGCGGTGAATCTCAGCCTCTTTCCGATGGCGAGCGCCAGGAAATTCTGCAATCGCGGATCTCTTACTATCCCAACGATCTTGCCGTCATCGGATGGAACGCCGCTTTTATTTACGACACGCCCACCGGCGCCGAGACCGCGATCCAGCTCCTGCAATACGCCAACTCGCAGTTGCTTGAGTTCCGCCACTACGACGAACTGCTCACCCGGCAACTCGAAAAAGTCTATGACTTCCTCGATCGGGGGCGTGGGCTCTGGTCGCGATGGCGCACCGCCACGGCCGCTTCAAAACTCCATACCGTGCTGCTCGATGTCAACGAACTCACCGAGCGCGCTGACAACGCCATAAAATTCCTAAGCGATATGTTCTCCGCCCGCCTCTACAAGCTCGCAGCATTAAAAGTCGGGGTGCCCGACTACAAAGACCTCGTCAAAGAAAAGCTGCGAACCGCCGAAGAGCTCTACCGCTTTATGGTCGACGAATTCAACCAAAGCCGCGCCTTCGTCCTCGAGCTGTTGGTCGTGATCATCCTGATCATCGAATTGATCTACTTCTTCCGCGGCAAACCCATCTAAAGTTCAAAACAAGATGTAGGAAACGCCGCCGCGAACGTTCCGTCTCCATTTACAGTCTGCGAGGAGCAGTAACCAACAAAACAACACGTGTCTGAAGCAGCGGATAAAGAGAAGGCCGATTACGACGTCAGGGGGGCTGCTCGCTATTTGATTGCTCTGCTGACACTGCCTCGAATCACTACTACCGATGCCGCAGGCAATTCGTACACGGTATCTTTGCCTGTATTCAACCGGGCATGAACAATTGGCCCATCCGGGTCCGCCCAGCCTTTACTGGTAGGGACGATCGTCCGTTGTCCGCTATTCTCGGCGTGCGCCATGAAGCGCGTCTGCGCCGGATGCCATTGATACTGCCCGCTTCCAAAGGTCGAGACCTCCACTGCGCCGGCGAATAAATTGGTTTTGTCGGCCGCTCCTTGCACCGCAATTCGAACCTTGTGGACATTCTGCTGATCTCGATTCACCACCATCACAGCCAAGGTTCCATCGGGTCGCTTCACCGCGTAAGCCGTGACTAACTCGTGCCCAGCGCCATCTGGAACGTCAGCCTTCGCCGCAAATACCTGGTGCTCGCCGCCACCGGGCTGCGCCCATTCCAGATTGATCAATTGCGCCACAAAGAACTGCGCCAGCGGCTGCTGAATCTGATAATTGGCATCGATACTAAACATTCCGAACGTTCCCGGCGAACTGTTGCACCCCGGTTCCATCTGCAGCGGCAGGTAATGGAAAAAGTAAACGCCCTTTCCTCCGGAGTTCAAAAACGATCCGATATAGTCTGCCAGCCAGATTCCAGAAAACATGTCCTGATAAGTTTCGCTGGCGCCCGACGAAAGATTTCCCTCCGTAATCAACATCGGCATATCCGCGGGAATTCCATCTTCGTGCCACACCTGCATGATGTGACTCACCAATTCCGGCTCGTCGTAAAGCATGCCCCACGGCGTTCTGCATGGGTCAAACGGATAATGCTCGAACGAAAAAAAAGAGAGATCGTTCATCCGCCGGTGCTGCTTCAGATAATTCACGAAGCGCGCTGTCCAGGAAACGTTTCCGCTCGCATCCGGCCACACTTCAATATCTTTATTCACGCCCTGAAACGAAGGCCCGCCCAGCTTCAGCGACGGATCCACGCTATGAATCGCCGTCGCCCACTGCAGATACAGCGCCGCATAATCTTCCGGCAACATGTACTGCCCGTCTGCCTCTTCGCCCATCTCGACATAAGAAATCGGATAGCCACGCTTTTTCAGATAGGCAATCTCCGCCGCCGCATTGTCGGGAGTGTCATACAGCATCGCGACCGGAATCATAGCGGGCAGCCCGCGAGTCACACCGCTCGTAAAGAAGAGATCGAACCCTACTTGCGCCTGCTTCGTCGAACCCAAGTCTGACGGTTGATGCCATGGGTCCACTGACGAAACATAGGTCGTGGTCTGCTCTTGGTCCGCTGTGTGGCGCAGAATGTCGTGGAACTCGCCATCCTCCGTACTGGTCCCGAGATACAATTCGCGAATCGCATATCCCACGCAATGTCTCGGATCGTTCGATTCGGAATCCGCCGCGCTTTCCGTTTCGCATGTCTTCGACGATTCCGTCATCCATATCCGTATGAATCGCACGCCCACCGGACTACCGCTCAAGCGAATCGTCTCGCTCCCGCCTTTTCCCTCATTGATCGAGCCCTGCGCAAACGTCTGCCATGTTCCTCGCGTAACTGCCTTGATAGGATCGTCCCCCGTCCAGTACTGCACGACATATCGCCGTGCAAACGGCTCGCCCCACGCGATGCGAATGCTGTTCACCTGCTGCACCTGCGCCAAATCCATCACCACCCACTGCGGATGCAGCGCATCGCTCTCACCGGTGAAACGCTGCGTGAGGTAAGGATTGCTCTTCCAGAAAGTATTCAGATCGCCGTCCGTCAGCCGCGAGAAGCCGACGTTATCGGTGCCGTCGTTGCGCGTAAATCCGCGTCGTGGCAGGCTGTACCCGTACGAATAACGAAGCATCTCCGTCGGAGTGGCCGAGCCGGTGAAATATCCTTTGCCGCCGGCGTCGCTTGTATCGCTCCAGGTTCCTTGCGGATTCCAGTGCCACGCCTCCACCGCAAGCTCCGTGTTCTGGCGATAGGTAACCGGTTGCCAACCCGATGCCAGAGTTTGCCCCAGATTTGGTTGCACCAGATCTTTGTCGATCGCATCCGCTGCAATACGGTCCACACCCGCCCCCAGCGTTTCGTTAGGCACAAAATGGTTCGTGGGATGTGACAGGTCGACGATTACCGTTTGACCGACAGCCGGCAAAGCCGCGTAAGCAACTACCAGCAAAACGGCAGCCAGTATTTTCAAGAGAGGTGCCTCCGCTCAAGCGACTGAAACGATTGAATAGAGGAGTATACGAGAGAATCGGGGCAAGGGAAAACTCTCGGGCACTGAATTCTGATAGATGATTCTCAACGTCCCCGAAACTGCCGCAACGCTTCTGGGAATGAAGCATGTCCCATCGGAGCCGGCGTCAAGGTCAGTACTAACATCAGCAAAGCGAACCCAGCCAGCCACATACGCCCACCGGAAATTCGCGGTAACTCCGCCACCTGAGGATGGCGAAAGCTGCTCAACCACAGCAGGATCGCCCACACAAACCATCCCGTCCACAAATAGTAGGCCATGGGCAGAAGAATGAGGATCGTCAGTCGCGACACGATCTTGTGCGCCCGGGGCGCAATGGAAAAAATAATATGACCGCCATCCAACTGCCCGCCCGGAAGCAAGTTCAGGGATGTCGCCAGCATTCCTACCCAGGCAGCAATTGCGGCGGGGTGAAGCAGCACGCGATTCAGCGGCAAGCCCGCCGCTCCCCTGAGCAGTCCCAGAGATCCCAGCAGGCGATGCGCCGCTCGAAAAATTAAAGGATAGCCAAGTTCATAATCCGCTGGACCAAAGCCTGGATGCGCCGGTTTCGACCATCCCAGCGAAATCATTAGAACGGCTAACGCGACCACGAATCCCGCGATCGGCCCTGCGATCCCGATATCGAACAGCGCGGTGCGCGAGCGAATTCGCGAGCGGATCAGAATCACCGCACCCATGGTGCCGATCGGAGTGGGCATCGGAATAAAGAAGGGAAGCGTCGCGAAAACTCCGTAGCGCCGGCAATACAAGTAATGGCCCATCTCGTGCGCCAGGAAAAACAGCATCAAGGTCGCCATGAAAGGCAGGCCGCCCAGCAATCGCGCAGGATGTGAATAGGCCCAGCTCGCGGGAAAAAATGGCACCGAGTCGTCGTAAAAAGAAAGCGCTGGCTGCCCGCGCTGAAAGTTGAATTGCATGCGTGCTCCCATCACCAGCGTGGTAAAGCAGGTGGCAAGCAGCAACAGGATGTGCAGCCAATAACGAGCCTTCGGCGCGCGCGGCACCCACTCCGGCACAGGCCGAGGGTATTCAATGGCGGAGGAGGCGGCTGGAGAATTCGTATCCGACATGCGGCTTTCGGCCTCGCGATTCATCGAGGCTATTGTCTAGATGCTACACGAGGGAGGGACTACGGCAGAAGCTCTCGAAGAGCCAGGAGCCAGCAGCTGGAAGCCGCCCTTCTTAATCAATCGACTGCAATTCTTTTCCCGGCTTGAAGCGCACGGCCTTGCCCGGAGGAATCGAAACCTCGGCGCCGGTGCGCGGGTTGCGGCCGATGCCAGTCTTGCGTGGGCGCACGTTGAACACGCCGAATCCGCGCAGTTCAATACGATTACCGCGGGCCAACGCCTTCTTCATGCTCTCAAAGACGGTTTCCACCGCCAACTCGGCCTTGGTCTTAGTGATGCCGGTTCTGGCGACCACTTCGTTGATAATGTCGAGTTTAATCACGAACGGCTCCCCGGTGCGGTGTGAGGATCTTACTCAAGTGATTGATGCTATGGGACATAACGCAGATTGTCAACGGGAGCATCTGCACCGTAAACGGGGCGGCGATTTTTGAGCCGCGTCCGACTCCGCTTCTTGGGCGCAGCGAGATGGGCCGAAGAACGATCCTGCGCAGTCCAGAAAGCAGTTGGCTGTAATTAAAAGCCACACCGTTTTACGGCCGCAGCAAAACCCTTCGCACGTGAGCCCTGAATTGAGTCAATGCCACTCATTACCAAGGTCATCTTGGGGAAGGTGACGATTCGGTCCATCATAGGCAGAGCGTGCGAGGCTACGTGCCTCCCAGGACACTTCTGCAATGAATATTGATGATCTGCTGCGTATTGCGACGGAACGCAAAGCTTCCGACTTGCATTTGAAGGTAGGAAACTATCCTCACCTGCGCGTGGATGGCGAATTGGTGCCATTGACCGAACAGCCGCGCGTGAGCGCGGAAGACATGCTGACCATGGCCTTCAGCATGATGTCGGCGCGGCAAAAACAGAAATTCAAAGAGACCACCGAAATCGATATGGCCTACGGCGTAGCCGGGCTGGGACGATTTCGTGTGAACATTTTTCAGCAACGCGGCAACGTCGGGTTGGTGCTGCGCGTCATCCCCACCAAGATTCGCGCGCTCGATGAATTATTCCTCCCGAAAGTGGTGGAGCAGATTTGCGAAATGCCGCGAGGCCTTGTGCTGGTGACGGGCGTGACCGGTTCCGGTAAGTCGACCACGCTGGCGGCGATGGTCGATCGAGTTAATTCCAGTCGCGCCGAACATATCATCACCATCGAAGATCCAATCGAATTTCTGCACCGCGACAAAAAAGGTTATGTAAACCAGCGCGAGATCGGCGTTGATACTCCTTCATTCAGCGCGGCCTTGCGAGCGTCCTTGCGTCAGGATCCTGACGTCATCCTCGTCGGCGAAATGCGCGATTTGGAAACGATTTCGACGGCGCTGCACGCGGCGGAAACCGGGCACATGGTTTTCTCCACGCTGCACACGCTCGACGCAGTAGAAACGGTGAACCGTATTATCTCCATTTTTCCCCCACCGGAACAGAAGCAGATTCGGCTGCAGTTGGCCGCGGTGCTGCGCGCCATCGTCAGCCAGCGGCTGGTGCGGCGCTCCGATTGCGAAGGGCGCGTGCCCGCGGTTGAGGTAATGATCAATACGGCATTCATCCGCGAATCGATTCTGGTGCCGGAAAAGACGCGCTCCATTCGCGAAGCGATTGCGGCCGGTACGTCGCAGTATGGCATGCAAACCTTCGACCAGTCGTTATGGGATCTCTTCCAGGCGGGCCTAGTGGCCTACGACACCGCGCTGGAAAACGCTTCCAACGCCGACGACTTCAAGCTGCGCATGCAAGGCATCGCTTCGACTTCCGACATTTCCCGTCAGTCCATGCAGTCTGCTGGCTTTGGTGGGGGATAACCCGGCGTCCGGCTTCCGGAGTCCGGCCTCCGGAACTGTGCGTTGAATTGTTTTCCGGAAGCCGGAAGCCGAACGCCCGAAAAAGCGGACGCCGGAACCCGGTTCTCCTGCTATCGTTAGCGCATGCCGTTTTCCCGTCCTAAGAAGAAGTCTTATTCCGAAGACGAGTTATATGAATATGCGGTGGGAGCGCTGGCTCGACGCATGCGCACGGTTGCGGAATTGAAGCGTTTATTTCGCGCGCGCGTGGAAGACGCCGAATCGGAATATGGGAAGACGCTGATCGAGTTGGTAATCCGCCGCCTCAAAGATCGCGCGTATCTGAACGACTCTCAATATGCCGCTTACTTCTCTTCTTTGCGGCGGGACAATCAGAAGTTTGGCCGTCAGCGCATCGTAACCGATTTGAAAGTGAAGGGTGTGCACGGCGATGTGATCGACAAGGCCGTAGACGCTGCTTTTGAAGGCGTGAGCGAAGAAAAGCAAGCGCGGGAATATTTGCGGCGGAAGCGCATGGTGAAACCAAAAGATCAGAAACAGACCGCGCGCATCTTCCGCCAACTCATGCGGGGCGGCTTTGGCAACAAAACGATTTTTTCCATTTTGAAGAAATGGGATGTGGACGAAGAGTTTCTGAGCGAATTGGACAGCCAGAGTGCCTAAACAGTTCCAGATATCGAGCAGTTTCACTTGGCAGAGTCTCGATTTTGATGCATACTCCTTAGCGCCGTTCCCCAAAATCAATTTTCAGGAGTCACTATGACGATCAGCTTGAAAACTATTCTTGCCGCGCTGCTGCTCACCGCCGTGCCGGTTGCGCTGGCTCAGGACGTGAGTTCGGACGTAAAGAAGACGACCAAAGACGCTGGCCACGACACCAAAGTAGCCGCAGAGAAGACAGGACACGCGACCGAAAAAGCTGCCGATAAAACGGGCGATGCAACCAAGACGGCTGCCCAAAAGACAGGACATGCGACCAAGAAGGCCGCTACAGCTACCGGTCACGAGACCAAAGTGGTCGCAAAAGATACCGCACACGGCACCGAAAAGGCCGCCGACAAAACCGGCCACGCCACCAAGACGGCCGCCACCAAAACCGGCAGCGGCGTGAAGAAGGCAACCAAGGCGACTGGACACGAGATGAAAAAGGCCGGAGAGAAAACCGAAGATGCAGTGAAGTAGGAAAGCGAGCGAAAGCTAATCACCGAGGGCACAGGGATTCATAGCGGAGGGTTTCCTCCGTTTTCCCCTGTGCCCTGTTTAGTTTTTGCGGTGCTAAAATCGAATCACTCATAAATGTTGACTGGCTCTCAAATCCGCCGCAAGTTTCTCGACTTTTTTGTGCAGCAGGGTCACAAAGAGGTGCACTCGTCGTCGCTGGTTCCGGCGAATGATCCCACGTTGTTGTTCACTAACGCGGGCATGAATCAGTTCAAAGACGTTTTCCTCGGCCTCGAGAAGCGCGACTACTCCCGCGCCACCACCTCGCAGAAATGCGTGCGCGCCGGCGGCAAGCACAACGATCTGGAAAATGTCGGCTTCACCAACCGCCACCACACCTTCTTCGAAATGCTGGGAAATTTTTCCTTCGGCGATTACTTCAAGAAGGACGCCATCGCATATGCGTGGGAGTTGATTACTTCGAAGGAGTGGTTTGGGATTGATAAGGGCAAGCTCTACGTCACCGTCTTCAACGGCGAAGGCGGCATGCAGCGCGACGCCGAAGCCTACGATCTGTGGGCCGCGCAGGGTGTTCCGAAAGATCGAATTTTCGAGATGGGCCTGAAAGACAATTTCTGGCAGATGGGTGACACCGGCCCCTGCGGCCCATGCAGTGAGATTCACTACGATATGGGCCCGGCGGCGTCTGAACAAGGACACACCGATTGCGCCTTCACCTGCGACTGCGGCCGCTATGTCGAGATCTGGAATCTGGTCTTCATGCAGTTCGACCGCGATTCGAGCGGCAAACTGAATCCGCTGCCCAAGCCTTCAATCGACACGGGCATGGGCCTCGAACGAGTGACAGCGGTTTTGCAAGGCGTGATTTCAAATTACGATACTGACTTATTCAAGCCGCTGATCAAGCGCGCCGCCGAATTGACAGGCACAACCACCGCTCATGTAGGGACAGTCCCCCCGGTCGTCCATGCGGAGCAAAGCTCGGCAGGCTCTCCCATCCACAAGTCGGCCGCTTCCCTCCGAGTAATCGCCGACCACTCCCGTGCCGCGACTTTCTTGATTTCAGATGGAGTAACGCCCTCGAACGAGGGCCGCGGATATGTACTGCGCAAGATTATTCGCCGCGCCATCACGCATGGCCGCCTGCTCGGCCAGACAAAGCCATTCCTCCACGAGATGGTCTTCAAAGTTCGCGACCTCATGCAGGACGCGTATCCAGAACTGAACGAAACCGCTCACCGTGTCTCTCAGGAAGTTCTTGCTGAAGAAACCCGGTTCGCGCACACGCTCGACGTCGGTCTTGAAAAGCTCGAGGCTCTGCTGAAACAGTCTGGCGATAAGTTCGCGGGCGAAGAAGCCTTCAAACTGTATGACACCTTTGGCATGCCGCTCGACTTCATGCAGGACTCTGCCCGCGATCAAGGAATAGAGTTTGATCAAGTGGGCTTCGATCGTGCCATGGACGAACAAAAGTCTCGCGCTCGCGCTTCCTGGAAGGGCGCCGCCAAGCAGACCGCCAATCCCGCCTATCAACAGCTCCCGAAATCGCTCTTCGAAGGCTATCGCCAGACACGCTCCGATGGCTGCGAAGTCCTGGCGATCATTTCTAGGGCAGGCGGGCACAACGGTCAAGGCGCACAGGAACTCAGGCCCGGCGACAACGGCGAAGTAATTCTCGACCATACGCCGTTCTACGCCGACTCTGGCGGACAGGTCGGCGATAAAGGATGGTTCTACTCCGACGACCACAACACCATCGTCGCCGAAGTCACCGGATGCTATTCGCCCATCCAGGGCGTGCGCGCGCATCAGGTAGTGGCAAAGCAGCCAGTCCGCGTTGGCGACAAAGTCGATGCGGTTGTCAACGCCGACATCCGCCAATCGACCATGCGCAATCACACCGCGACGCATCTTCTGCACGCAGGCCTACGCGAAGTTCTCGGCAAGCATGTGAAGCAAGCGGGATCGCTGGTTGCGCCGAATCATCTTCGCTTCGATTTTTCGCATTTCACCGCGGTTGAAGACGAAGAGTTGCAGGACATTGAAGACATCATTAATAAGGAAGTCCTGCGCAATCTGAAAGTCGAAACTCTTACCGACGTTCCCATTGACGAGGCCATCAACCAGTATCACGCCATGGCGCTGTTCGGCGAAAAGTATGGCGACAAGGTGCGCGTGGTGCGGATCGGCGACTTCTCCACCGAACTCTGCGGCGGCACGCATACATCCGCAACCGGTGAGATCGGCCTGATCAAAATTCTGAAAGAGGGAAGCGTCTCGTCGGGCGTGCGGCGCGTAGAGGCGGTTACCGGCGAGGGATCGCTCGCCCACTTCCGCAAAGATCACCAACTGGAAAACTTTGTCGCCAGCGTAGCCGCTCATTCCGACACCGAATCTCCCATGCAATCGCTGAAGGCCGAGATGGAAAAGAAAGACGCCGAGATCAAGCGCCTGGCGCGGGAACTCGATCAGGCACGGATGAAGTCGGCATCGTCAAGCACCGCAAACATCAGCGAAAAAATAAAAGACGTGAAAGGCGTGAAAGTTCTCGCCCATCGCGTGGATAATCTCGAGCGCGCCCAGCTCCGCACGCTAGTCGACCAACTGCGCGACAAAATCGGCTCGGGTGTCGTCGTACTGGGCTCGGCGTCGAACGGAAGCGTTTCGCTAATTGTCGGCGTCACGAAAGATTTGACCGCCCGAGTGCAGGCGGGCAAAGTCATCGGCCCCGTCGCGCAAAAAGTCGGCGGCAAGGGCGGAGGCCGTCCCGACCTGGCTGAAGCCGGCGGAAAAGACGCCGCCGCTCTGGACTCCGCGCTGAACGAGGCTTACACCGTTGTAGACTCGCTCTTGGGAACTTAATGTTTTAGTTGTCGGGCAGGTGCTCATGGAAGAACGCATCCGCTTCGTCGAACACCGCGGCAAACAAATACTGCTGGCGGACCTCTCTCATTGCACGCCAAGAGAAGTCGAAACACTTGCTCTGCTGGTCCCGTCTTATGTCACCAGCGAACCTCGCGGCTCCGTGCTATTGCTTGCCGATTTTACGGAAACCGAATTTGATCGTATCGCGATCGAGCGAGTGAAAGAGAGCGCAGTCTTCGATCGGCCACACCTGAAACGCTCGGCTTGGGTAGGCCTGGAGCGACTGCCCCAAGTATTTTTTGAGCACATCAAGAATTTTTCTCAGCGCGAGCTCCCCACGTTCAAAACTCGCGAAGAAGCAATGGACTGGCTGGTAGAGGACTAAACTGCACCGAGGATAGGATATGCGAGTCAACCTAACGGATGCGCGGAAGAAATTTCCGGAACTAATCAGAGCGGCAGAGCGAGGAGAGATTGTGACCATCTGTCGCGGCGGAGTGCCGGTCGTGGACCTTGCGCGTGCAACAACGGCTGCTCGCAAGAGGCCGAAGCTCGGGACGCTGCGAGGAAAGATCAAAATATTCGATCCGGATTGGTGGAAACCGATGACGAACGACGAAGTTGAAGCCTTTCTCGCAGGACGTTATTGAGTGCAGCAGCCTAAGGGCTCGGATGAAGGATTTGGATTCCAGCCTGGGCGTTCGCGGGTGCCCGCGCCACACTCAGCTTCTCCACCTCAGCGTAACCGGCCCCGCCATCGGATGCTTCATCTCTGCTCCCGTTCGCTTCGCTTCAAGATGCGCCGCCTTTAACTGGAAATACCATTTCGCGGGACGGTCGGCATCGTCGATCAGCATCAGATGCGGATTATGCTGCAAGCCTTCAGCTTGCAGTTCCATGGTGCGGCGGTCCTGCTCGACGAATTTGGCGAAGACAAATTTCAATAGCTCGGGCCCGAACGGCAGCCAGCGAAAAATATTCCAGGCCGCGACCACGTCGATGCGGCACTGGGTGCGCGTGATTGGCGTCACCGTCGTGAGCGACGAGAACCAGTACCTTCCCGCCCGGATAATTTCCCGCCGAAGATTGGGCAAAACAAAATCAATTGTTGTCGTAATAGAATCGGCGGCGGCGTACAGGCGCAGAAGCTTGTAGGGCGCGGAGTTTGAACTGGGCGTGTGCGCGCTCATGCGAAAGCCGTTCGGGATGGGCTCGAAATTCTTTTGCTTTTCGTGAATACTGTGGCGGCCGCGCCACCACCAGGCCTGATGCACGAACGGGCCGTGCGCCGGATCCATCAGCCCGATGATGCCGTGATCAATGCTGACAGGCATATCAGCGGTAAGGTAAGCAAGATTGTACTTTCCGTTGGAGGTTTCGCCGAACTTTTCAATCTGCGGCGCCGGTTCGGGAGCCTCTTCGCGCTTTGCAAATCCCGCGCCCTGTGCGCTTGCCTCCGGGATGTAAACCCAAACAAAACCATCCTGCTCTTCGCACGGATAGCTACCCGCGTAAATGCGGTCGACTTTCAGATTTTGCTCAGCAGTAAGTGAAGGGATTATCTGGCACTGTCCATTGTGCGCATCGAACTGCCAGCCATGATAGGAGCACTCAACGTTTTCTCCGTCGAAGTTGCCGCAGTGCAACGGCATGCCGCGATGAGGGCAGGCATCGCGCAAAACGAAGGGACGTCCGCCGCGGTCACGTCCGATGACGAGGGGAATTTCCAGCAGCATCGCCTTATGAAGCTGGTTCCGATGCACGCGGTCGGCGGGCAAGGCGCGATACCAGAAGCCGGTCAGCATGAGTGAATCGGGCGTCTGGCGCTGTGCAGAGTCGAGTTCGGGCATGAAAGAAAATTGCCGATTGTTGATTATCGATTGCTGATTTAAACCCATATGCTAGCATTCGCAGGACCTTTCAGGGCGTACGGAGTCAGGAGGAAGGACTCGCATGGAATTTATCGGCCACTTTCGTCGGCTAACTCCGGTGCAGCGCAACACATTTATCGCATGTTTTCTCGGCTGGTCGCTCGACGCATTTGATTTTTTTATCCTGACCTTCTGCGTCAGCGCCATCGCGACTCAATTCCAAACCAAAGTGTCGGCCGTTGCCGAAGCCATCTTCATCACGCTAGCCTTTCGTCCGGTGGGAGCCTTTCTTTTCGGAATGATGGCCGACCGCTTTGGCCGCCGCCCCACCTTGATGGTCGATATCATTGCCTACTCCGTGTTTGAATTGTCATCGGCGTTCGCTCCCTCCTTGAAAGTATTCTTAATCACCCGCGCGCTGTTCGGAATCGCGATGGGCGGCGAATGGGGCGTGGGCGCGGCACTGGCATTCGAAACCCTGCCGGCGGAGGGACGCGGATTCTTTTCAGGACTATTGCAGGAAGGCTACGCGGTGGGTTATCTGATGGCGGCCCTTGTTTTTGGCACCGCATTCCGTTTCGTGGGATGGCGCGGCATGTTTGTAATCGGCGCGCTGCCGGCCTTCCTGGTGATCTACATTCGCTCGAAAGTCGACGAATCACCGGCCTGGGCCCAGGGACGCGAAGCGAGAAAGACGGAAACGAAACTGGGCAAGGGCATCTTCACCTATCTGGCCACCTTTGCTTTTCTGGTCGTGCTCATGTTTGCCTTCAATTCCCTCAGCCACGGTACACAGGATTTGTATCCGACTTTCCTGACAAAGGATCACAAGTTTACTCCGCAGACCGTAGGTTTCATTGCCATCATCGCTAATATCGGCGCCTTACTCGGGGGGATTTTGTTCGGTACGTGGTCGGAAAAAATTGGCCGGCGCAAGGCAATCGTGATTGCCGCCTTATTAGCGATTCCGGTTATTCCGCTCTGGGCATACTCCCATACCGTGCCCATGCTGGCGCTGGGCGGATTTCTAATGCAGTTCATGATCCAGGGCGCGTGGGGCGTTATCCCCGCACACTTGAACGAGCTGTCCCCCTCTGAAGTACGGGGAACTTTCCCAGGTTTCGCCTACCAGTTGGGAAATTTCCTCTCCTCCCGTAATGCAGTGATTCAAGCGAAGCTTGCCGAGCAGCGCTACGGCGGATTGTTCGCTCCAGTGCTGGCTTGGACCGTGCTGCTGATCGCCATCCTGGTCGCGGTGGTCACTGGGAGCGGCCGGGAGCGGAGAGGTATTGATATGTCGAAAACAAACTAGATGCGGAGGGGTGTGCAAGATTTAGCACCCTTCTGGCACGAAAGCGGCATTGTCACGAGTAAGTTCCTATGTTACGGTAGGGAAAATTTCACGCCTTCGTAATTACTTTTTCAGGGCCCTCTAATCATCGGAAACTGCGCGAGTGCGTGTGCGAGAGTAGCGCCACTATGAAAGAAACTATGGCTTCAATTTCGGCCCAGCAATCCGGCGAAGAGGAGAATTTCGCCAACCGCAAACTGATCCGTCCGGCCTTGCCGCGCCAGGATCACAATCATGGCAACCATGTTTCGAGTCACAACGTCTCGAATCATAATGTCTCGAATCACAATGCCAATCACCTGCAGTTGACGGAGCGGCGGGACAGAAACGATCGCCACGACCGCCCAGAACGCGGATTTGAGCGCGGCGACCGTGGGGCGGGACCTGGTAGCGGCCGAAAGGCGGCGCCCCCGGAGCAAACCAACGCCGAGAATTTTTATTATCAGAAACAGATGCAGTCGAGAACACCGATGGTCATTGTGCTGCGCGACGGCGAGGAAGTGCACGGCATCATCGAGTGGTACGACAAGACCTGTATCAAGGTACTCCGCGAGGATGGACAGCCGAACTTGATGATTTACAAACCTGCCATTAAATACATGTTCAAGGAAGATGAGGGCGGGCGCTAAGTCGCCACCTCGCCCACCTCAATTCAAAACCCCTTCTCCGTGGTCAGTAGCTCCGCCGTAAACGATAACGCACTTAGGCGTGAACCGAACGCTCAACGTCATGCGTGGACTCTGACTTGCCCTCGCCCTGCCACTTTCGCGATAGCGAATCCAGTTGCGCGAGAACTTTCTCGATATCCTTCATGCGAGCGGTAATGCCGTAGGTGACCGCTGGCGGAATCGTCTGTTCATAGTGCCGGAAAATAAAGCCCGCACTCTCCAGCGTCCGCAGCCGTTCCGTCAGCACGCGCGCTGAAATTCCTTCTATCTGCTTGCGCAGCACTCCGAAGCGCATGGTCCCGTTGTTGCTGAGTACCCACAGGATGTGCATCGTCCAGGGCCGCGAGAGCAATTCGAGCAGCCCGCCGATCGCACAAGGGGAGGGGAGTTTCGAGGATAGTCGCGTAGTAGTCATAGTGATACTAGGTTACTCTTAAGTTCCTGGTATGTAAAGAGCGTATAGTTATTTATTGTAACCAAAAACCGGGGAGCACTATCTAACCCTCCTGAAGTCGGAGGATCCTATGAAATTGCTTCGCATCGATTCCAGCGCAAGGCGCAACTCAGTCTCGCGTCAACTTACCGGGAAGTTTGTCGAAATGTGGAAGAGGGAAAATCCTTCAGGAGAAGTGATCGAGCGCGACTTGGCCACCACCTCTCTTCCGCTGATTACCGATGAGTGGACGCATGCCGTACACTGCGACCCATTGGGACTCACTCCCGCGCAACGCGAAACGCTTGCTGTCTCCGACACGCTGATTGAGGAGTTGCTTGCGGCGGACACCATCGTTATCGGCGCTCCCATGTACAACTTCACTGTTTCCGCACCATTGAAAGCCTGGATCGATCAGATTGTGCGCGTCGGACGTACGATCCTCTACAGCGCCTCCGGAGTGGAAGGCGTGCTCAAGGGCAAGAAGGTGATAGTCCTCACCTCGCGTGGCGGCGCTTTCCGCCCCGGCACTCCCACTGCGAAGTATGACCACCAGGAGCCCTACCTGCGGCACATCCTCGGATTTATTGGATTGACCGACGTCACATTTATTCACGCCGAGAATCAAAAGCCAGGCGAACTCGCGGAACCTGCTCGCGCCGCTGCGATTGAGCAACTTCAACTGGCGGCCGCTGCGATCAACCGTCCCGCAACTCACGTTTAAAACCATCGCGAACTGTAGTAAGCGAACAACTCCATTTTCAGTTCTTGCACCACAAAATCCTTCGGCAGATGCTTAACCGAAATAAGGAGAAGTCAAATGTCAGCCAGTAGGTCAACCACACTGAATCAATTGCAAACACCAAGCATTTCAATCGCAGCCAGCGGCCCTATCGTTTTGTTGGGACGCTTTCTCTTCGTCCTGATTTTTCTGATGTCAGGACCAAGACACTTCCTCAGTCAAACCATTAACTACGCCGCCGCGCAAGGCGTGCCGCTCGCTTCCATCGCGGTTCCGTTCTCGGGATTGCTTGCGCTCGCCGGAGGGCTCTCGATTCTGCTCGGCTACCGCGCACGCATCGGAGCCTGGCTCATCGTGCTGTTCCTGGCGGCTGTCACTCCCATGATGCACAAGTTCTGGGGTGTCAGCGATCCCATGATGTTTCAGATGCAATTCGTCATGTTCATGAAGAATGTCTCCATGCTCGGCGGGGCGCTGCTTATCACGCAGATCGGCTCGGGACCGTGGAGTTTGGACGCACGCACGAAGTAATCGCAGCATCAATATTTCGGTTCAACCTCAATCTCAACCTCGCTTCGGCGAATCATAAAGGAGAAAGACATGTCGGATCCAACCATTCAGGTATTGCCTAAAGGTCCATATCTAGTTGCCGGAAAGTTCGCTCTGCTGGACGCGAGTGGCAAGAAGATCGAAGCGGGGGAGAAGATTGCGCTTTGCAGGTGTGGCGCTTCCACGAACAAGCCGTTCTGCGATGGAACTCACAGCAAAATTGGATTCGACGCAGCCGCCGCGGCTGTTCCGGGCAGCGCCGAGTAATCGCTCCGCTCGGCTAAGGTCGTCAGAGACGTTGACTTAGTCCACAGACTTAGTCTAGTCTTGCCTGCATGGAAGTGAATATCCATGAAGCGAAAACCCATCTTTCCCGACTTCTCCAGCGAGTCGCTGCCGGGGAGGATGTGACGATCGCGCGCTCTGGGGTGCCGATTGCGCGTCTGGTGCCGGTTGCACCCGAAGCGAAGAAGATTCGTCCTTTGGGGATGGACCGTGGTCGAATATGGATCGCAGATGATTTTGACGCTCCTTTGCCCGATGACCTTCTGAAGCAGTTTTACGGTGGCGAACTTCCAAAACTAGAACCGAAATCGCGAAAGCGAAAGAAATGAAGTTCCTGCTGGACACCATGGTCTGGCTGTGGAGCGTCGGTCCCACGGATAAGATTGGCAGTGAGGGACTCGAGATTTTAACTGACGGACAGCAAGACCTCTATCTCTCAGCTGCGAGCAGTTGGGAAATTGCAATTAAAACAAAATTAGGAAAATTCGATTTACCAGAGCCTCCCCCCCGTTACGTTCCGAACAGAATCGCAGCGCAAGGCATACATTCACTCTCCATAACTCAGAGCCATGTTCTCTCGGTTTACGATTTGCCGCTCTATCATTCCGATCCCTTCGATCGCCTGATCATCGCCCAGGCTCTGGCCGAGAACATGGTCATATTGACCTCTGACCGTGCCTTTAAGAAATATCCGGTCGAGTTGATTTGGTGTGGGAAATAAAAAGGGCGCGACGAATCGCGCCCTGAATCTGCTAACTCCGCAGCATGGCTACACACCTACGGGCTGCTTGCTTCTCACTGGCACCGGTGTAAGCCAGCCGTGGCGGTCGGTTTTTTCGCCGCGCACGATGGCGTAAAACTCTTTCTGGATCGCCTTGGTGATCGGACCGACAGTGCCTTTGCCGACTTTGATTTTGTCGACCGACCGGATGGGCGTGACTTCGGCGGCGGTTCCGGTGAAGAACGCTTCGTCGGCGATGTAGAGCATCTCGCGCGGAATCATCTGTTCGACGATTGGAATATCGAGGTCGCGCGCGATCTGCAAAACGGAATCGCGCGTGATGCCCGGCAACACGGAGTTGCCGAGGGGCGCCGTGATCAGTTTGTCGTGGTGCACCAGAAAAATGTTTTCGCCGGAGCCTTCGCTGACGAATCCATTCACGTCGAGCGCAATTCCTTCGACGTAGCCGTTGACGATGGCTTCCATCTTGATGAGTTGCGAGTTCATGTAATTGGCGCCGGCTTTGGCCATCGCTGGCAAAGTGTTGGGCGCCAGCCGCGTCCATGAGGAGACGCATACGTCGCAGCCTTCGCTCTCGCCGCCCAAATATTTTCCCCACGGATAATTGATGATGTAAACCTCGGTGGGCGAGTTGAACGGATTCACCCCGGCCTCGCCGTAGCCGCGCAGAATGATTGGCCGAATGTAGCAGGGCCAGGCGCCGTTGCTGGCGACGGTTTCGACCATGGCCTTTACCAGTTGGTCGCGGGTGTAATCCACGTCGATGCGGTAAACCTTGGCCGAATTCAGCAGCCGCTCCATGTGCTCGTTGGCGCGGAAGATGCCCGGGCCAGATGGCGGCGCGTAGCAGCGAATCCCCTCAAACACCGAAGAACCGTAGTGGATCACGTGCGACATTACGTGAATCGTGGCGTCATCCCAGGGAATGAGTTTGCCATTGTGCCAGATGCGTTCCGACTTCTCGATTGCCATGCGGACTCCTTCGCGGCGTTACAAGACATTATAGCCGAGACGTATTTCCACAATGTTACTGGTGGGCGCGAGCAACTGAGGAGCGAGGTTCGCTCGAGCGGGCCAGTTGGATGAAGGCATTAATTGGGACGCCGAATCTGCCCGGATCGCCCGTATGCGACGGCTCTGCGTGCCGGGGCTGAGGCTGCAATTCGAGCGGGCCGCTTGCGGCGCGTAGGATCTACGGAGGGGGCGCGAGAAGCGATGTTACAAAGGGGGACGGGAAATGGCTCGGTTTCTTTAGCCTGCATAACTTGTGGGGCGGGGATGGCAGGCGTGACGGCCTTCTGGGCTTCGGGTTGGGGCGAATACTCGGGAACTTCGCGGACCATTTTCTCTTCCGACAGCTGGAAGTGAACGCGCGGAGCATTCCTGACCGCGATGTTCAGGGCGCGCAGAATGAGTTGGGCGCGGCGGAGATCGATGGTGTTGCGAACCAGAGCGTTGATGACCTCCATGAGGGAAGCCTGGATGGCGGCCTCATCCTCGATGATGGCGATGGGGTGAAGGCGCGACTTGGCAGGAGTGCGCACGCCGCGGATCATGCGCTGATGGAAGTAACAGAAGACTTCGCCGCAGAGAGAGGGAGAGCCGCAACGGATTCCGTTGACCTTGATGTGAGTGCAGGCGCCTGTGTTCTTGTTGAGCAGCATTGACTTTGAACCTTTCGGATCCGGATTAGAAAAAATTGCGGATTGAATTTGTAAATTATTGATTGGAATGGAGTTGGCGGAGAGGAGATCGAGGGAGTCCGCGCAAAATCTTGATAACCAAGGGTTTGCACGTAAAATATTGAAAAAGTGGGACTTAGCGAAGGTTAGTTCGGCAGGGGAGAGGGTGGAAAGATATTCGGGGAGGCTCTTTGGTCGGGTTCGCATACTACTTACAGTTTAGTGGGGGGTGCAAGGTCAGACGTCACAAGGGGGGTGTGGAAAAAGTGCTGGTGTGTCACCACGAGCGCAATCGAATCCGCCCTCTCCGTTCGAGGGTGGTGTCGTTGGCGCTTGCGGAAAAACTCCTGGCGGATGAGTAATGCGACCACGGGGGCTAAAGCCCGAACAGATCTAAAGGTCTTACGCGGCGCTGAAAGCGCCGCTCTTCCACGTCACTGCATGCATTCGTTGTTTTTCCGCAACCTCTGAAAGCCGTGCCCTTCCCGAGTTCGATCCTTCAGCGAACTGTGGAGCGGCTGCGGCCCGATACGGCTGGGCGGCATGGACCCTTCGGCTTCGCTCAGGGCAGGCTCGCAGGAGTGCCCGTCCCCACACGGGCTGTTGTGCCTGTCCCCACACGGGCTGGGCGGCATGGACCCTTCGGCTCGCTCAGGGCAGGCTCGCAGGAGTGCCCGTCCCCACACGAGCGGGTGGTGCCCACATGAGCTTCATCGCATGCGCCTTTGGTTTACGGGCCGCTTTCCAGTTGCTGATTGCAGGTGCCGGCGGTTGTCTGGGGGTTCAGGAACGTTGTCCAGGAACTGGCGTGGGCGCCGGCGGGCGGCGTCAGCAAGGCGGGGTTCGTGAGGTCGAAGAACTCGCTCATATCATATTGCGGGTTCTGCAGCCAGTAGTTGTCGCGGGCGGTCAGATTGGTGACGTTGAACGTCTTCTCGATGTAGGCCAGGATTGCGGTGTAGTCGCGCGGAACGTGGGAGACGAAGTTGGGTTTGGCGTAGGGCGAGATCACAATCATGGGCACGCGAAGGCCGGTCAGGTTGAACTGTCCGCCTAACTTTCCCACGGCGCAGTAGCCGCCTGAGCCGTTATTGGGGTCGGGGCATTGGCCCGGCTGATAGCTGTCGGGTTCTGGAACCATGAAGGGCGCTACGTGGTCGTAGAGGCCGCCGCTTTCATCGTAGGTGAGGATGAAGATGGAATCGTACCAGGCAGTGCTCTGCATGAGTGCGCTGATGATTGATTGGACGTAGGCGGCGCCGCTCTGGATGTTGTTGTCGGGATGCTCGTCGAGTCCACTGCCGCCCGAGGCGCTGTCGATGAAGATGACTTCAGGCAAAGCCTGGTCGGCGTTGCAAGGGGTGCCGCTGCACGATCCGCCCAGGCGCGCCAGTAGATCGCTTACCGGGAAAGTCTTCGGCCCAATCTTCGCATCCTGGAAGTCGGCAAAGTTAGAGAGAAAGATTCCATCTTTGTAGTAATAAAGCCAGCTTACGTTCGCGTTGTTCATGGCGTGGAAGATGGTGGGCGCGGCGTATAACGGATGGCCGGTGTTGTCGGGATATTCGTGACCGAAGGACGTGGCGGCCATGAGATACATCCGGTTGGGCACGGTATTGGCGAGGATGGGCGAGTGCCAGGTGTCGCTGGTGGCGAAGAAGCTGGCGAGGTCGTAGTAGTAGGGCAAGTCCGACTGGTTGTAGTAGCCCATGGCGCGAGTGCCATTCGGATCGTATTTTTCCGCGACGTTGTTCGTGGTGTCGAGAAAATTGTTCATGCTGAAATCGCTAGCAGTGAAAGTGGTGGTAGTGGTCCAGGCACCGTCACCGCCGGTTAGGGCCACGTCGTGATGGCTTTCGTCCCAGGCGGGGCTGAGATTTTCCGTGCAGACAGTAGTCTCGTGGAATGGCGTGACGGTTGCGCCAGTGTTGTGGTTGGTCAGGGTTACGGAGGGATTGAAGACATCGATGGTAGAAGTGTCGGTAATGCCGGCCGCCTGGAGGCGCGGCGTGCGCCAGGCGGGAAGTTGTCCAAAGTACATGTCGAAGGAACGATTTTCCTGCAGCATGTAGAAGATGTGTTTGATGACGCCCAAGGGCGCGGGGCTGACGGTCAGGGTTGCGATTGCGGTGATTGAGCTGCCATCCGACGCCGTGGCGGTAGCGGTATAGGTGGTGGTGACATTGGGCTTCACGGTGGCGGAAGAGCTTGGCAGGGTACAGGGCGAGCACACGCCATTGTCGATGGAGAGCGCCGTGGCCGTGCCGGCGGTAATTTGCCAGGACAAGGTTGCGGTCGAGCCTGCGGTGATGGTCGCGGGCGATACGCTGAGACTGAGGGTGAAGGGAACGTTAACGGTGACGGTGGCGGTCGCGGTGGTGCCATCCGACGAAGTGGCGGTGAGGGTGTAGGTGGTGGTAGCGAGGATGGGCGCGACGGATGATCCGGAAGTGGGGAGCGGGCCTGAGTCGTCCGATTGAGGCACGGCCGGAGAAATCGTAACCGAGGCGGCGTTGGTGGTGGCCCAAGTGATGGTGGATGTCTGGCCGCTATTCACGTCCGTGGGACTGGCGGTGAATTGGGTAATTACGGGGATGATCGGGGCCGCTGTCACAGTGACCTTGACCGATTGGGTTGCTGTGGTGCCGTTAGACGCCGTGGCGGTAATGGTATAGGTGGTCGTGGCGGTCATGGTCACAGTCGCTGATCCGGAGGTAGGCAGCGCGGCGGTGCCGGTTTGTACGGCGGGAGCAATGGTGACGGACGTGGCATTGGTGGTCGCCCAGGTGATGGTGGTGGTCGTGCCAGCAGTCACGGCGGTGGGACTCGCGCTGAATTGCGTGATCTGGGGGGTGACGGGCGGCGGCGTGGTCTTCGTGCCGCTGCTGCTACATCCGAGCTGCAAAAAGGTTAGAAGCGCGATGCCGAAACCAACGCTGCGAAGGTATGTTTTGTTCATGGGGCGTGTTTGGGGAGGTCCTTGGAGAAACCCGTCGATTGCGCGAAATCAGATGCCGCGGTCGCGGGAGGGGGTTGCCGTGCAAAAGAGCAGAAAATCAGGACAGGATTACCCTTGTCTGGCGGAGCGCGCGGTGTCGGCTCCCGGCTAGTGGCGTGGGGTTTCGGAGGTTGGAACCGGGGAAGCGGGCGTAAGGCTGGCCTTTACGGTTGCGCCTGGCAGTTCGTCGCCACGAAAGAATTTAGCTTTGTCTTTTTCTTTGGCGTTGGCGGCGCGCATTTCGGGCATAGCTTCGTAGGGCTTGCTGTAATCGTTGGCGGCGTTCCAGAACAAGAATCCGATGCCGCCTTTTTCTTTGGCGGTGGCGACTTGCACTTTGATGTATTCGGGAGAATATGTTTTGGTGCGCCAGCGGAAGGCTTGCAGCCAGGGGCGGATCACGACACCGCTGCCTTTGGTGATCAACTCGAAGCGCGCCATGGATTCGCCGATGAAATGCTCGGGGGCGTCGCCGGGGTGAGCGATGTTATCCATGCCGAAGAAGTGCGAGGGGTAGATCATGGGCGAGAGCACGTCGCAATATTTCGCCATGCCGACGATGTCCTGTCCAGTGTGGGCGAGGTCGACGGGACGCTGCCAAGCCATCACGCCGAAGACGTCGAGTGAGAGCAGCGCGCCGGTGGGATGGAGTTCGGCATAGGCTCTTTTCAGGAAAGCGGTGATGACGTCGGAGCGTTGCGGGCCGCGCGGGGCCGCTTTACAGACAGCGGGGGACGCAGTGGTTTCGGGTTGCTGGGCTTCCGGTTTCGTCATGGCTTCGGCTTGCTTCGCGCCGGCTTTCGTGGCGGTTCCGCCTCGCTTCGCTTTGGCGGGACGGCCGAGGCGGCCGTTGCCACATGATTCCGGTTCCTTCGCGGCATCGGCTTGAGTTACTTCGGGCTGGCCGGCTTGATAGAAGAAGGCTGCGTCTTTCTGATCGCCTTCGGCAGGGAAGCGGACGTAGTCGAATTGGATTTCGTCGGCGCCGGACTGGGCTACGAATTTGGCGAGGGCGATGTCGAAATCCTGAACTTTGGGTTGCGAAGGATCGGTCCAGACGAGCTTGCCGTTTTCGCGCCAGGGCGCATGATTTTTTCGCGATTGAATTGCCAGTTCCGGATGCTCGACCACCATTCGTTCGTCGCGGAAGATGGCGATGCGGGCGATGGCGTGCATGTTCTGCGAGTGCACGAAATGAATGAACTTCGGCAAGTCATGGATGTAAACCTGATGCTTGCCGAGCAACGGATGTTCGTAGGGAATGGTGATGCTGCCGTCAGAATCCTTGATGTCGAAGACGATGGCGTTGCCGCCGACTTCGCGCCAGTGGCGGATGATGCGAAGTCCGTGGTCGCTGGCAGCCATGATGCCGGTCAGGTAGATGGCGCGGACTTCGAAATCTTTGGCGACTGGGAAAGTTTTCTCGACGATGGGCGCGGGGAGAATTCCGGGAATGGTGATTTGCTCGCCGGATTTTAATATGTTGGCGGAGCGGTCTCCGTTTACGTGGCGGATGGCGTCGGAAAGTTCGGACGAAGTGAGGTAGGCAGTCTTGTGCAAGTACTGGCGGGCGATGGCGGGAATGCTATCGCCACGCTTGGCGGTATAGACCTCAGTGCTGAATCCGGCGCGAGTCTGTGACGACGGAATATCCGCAGGCTGGGCGCTCGCCGGGACGGTTGCGCTGGCGGGCTTGAGCTGAGCGCTTTGCGCCTCCGCCACTGGAGTGAACGTAAGGCTTGGATTCATCTGTACAGCGGCCACGCCGAACAGAGCGCACGACAGAGCAGCAAGGATTAGAACAGACGAGCGGCGCAAGGAAATCCTCCGAGTGATGCTGAGCGCGATGCTAACTTGCAGCCATCGAACCCGCTAGTTACTCCCGGTCATCTCCCCCTCGTTTTGGGGGCAAAAGATCTTCAACCCAGGGGGCGCGGGGGAGCACAGGGGAGAGCTTCAACTTCTCGACTCGGAATTGCGCTTTCCTCCTTGCGCAAAGTATTTCTCTTCAATCCTGTTACCGTTTCACTCGCGCCTGATCTAATATAGCCGACGGCCATCTAAATCCAGCGAGATACAGGGTTTAAACGTGCCGCTATTTTTAGTCGCCCGGTGGCCAGACGCTTGCTGAATCCGAGGTGGCCCGGACGAGCCATCGGGGCAGGCAAGCGGCTGGTTTTGACTGACAAATTTTGTCATTTGAAGCAGTGGGGGAGCCGCGAGGGACAAAGGCCTGGAAGGTCCGGGGTAACGGTAAGCAAAGGGCCGAGCATACGGCTCAGGACAGGGAAGACTGATATCTATGAGATCGAATCTCGCGACAGTTCTGGATCCAAATCGCCGCAGCAACGATGCTGGAGAGTTTGAAGCAGCCCTGCGCCGCCGTATCGTGGGTCAGGACCAGGCGGTAGAAAAGGTCGCCGAGATTTACCAGATGTTTCTGGCGGGGCTGAATGCTCCGGGGCGTCCGGTCGGGAACCTGCTTTTCCTGGGACCGACGGGATCGGGCAAAACGCGCGTGGTGGAAGCCATGGCGGAGGCGCTGTTCGGAGATGCGCGGGCTTGCATCAAGATTGATTGCGCCGAGTTTCAGCACTCGCACGAGATTGCGAAGTTGATCGGTTCGCCTCCGGGATACCTGGGGCATCGGGAGACTCATCCGCTGCTCACGCAGGAAGCGTTGAATCAGTGGTACACGGAAAAGCTGAAGCTCTCGATTCTTTTGTTCGACGAAATCGAAAAAGCCAGCGACTCGCTGTGGCAACTGCTGCTGGGGATTCTGGACAAGGCTACGCTGACGCTCGGCGACAATCGGCGCGTCGACCTTTCGCAGTGCATCATCATCCTGACCTCGAACCTGGGGGCCAGCGAGATGACCGATCTGGTGGATGGCGGCCTGGGCTTTGCGCCGCGAGTGGTGGAAGTCGACAACAATTTTGACGACAAGATTCAGCGTACCGCGGTTGAAGCCGCACGGCGAAAGTTCACGCCGGAGTTCATGAACCGCATCGATAAGACGGTGGTCTTCAAGACTCTGCGCGACGAGCATCTCTCGCAGATTCTCGAGATCGAACTGGGACTGGTGCAGCAGCGCGTGCTGATGGCCGCGGGCGCGAATCAGTTTGTATTCAACTGCACGCCGGGAGCGAAGAGCTTCCTGTTGAAGGAAGGCACCGATCCTCGTTACGGCGCGCGTCACTTGAAGCGCGCGATCGAGCGGCATCTGGTTTTCCCGCTAGCTAATCTCGTGGCGACTGCGCAAGTGAAGCTGGGAGATTTTGTCCGCGTGGATATGGCTTCGGAAAACCAGTTGATTTTCGTCAAGGAAGCCGAAAACACCATGGCGCCGGTTCTGCTGGAGCGCTACGGAGCCGCAGCCGCGAATATGCCGAATGTCCGCGCGGCGCGTACCGCCGTCAACAACCGCCGCGATTTTGGCGCAAGCCCGATCGCGGAGAGCAAATGATTTTTAGAGTTGTTTCCCGACTCGCGTGACCGCATCTCGCGAGTCCCCTCGGGCGCCGGTACCCTCCGGCGCCTTTTTTATTTGGTGGGCAGATGATCATTGACGACAAGATGACAACAGAGATAGCACTCAGAACCGGTCAATGAGTGAAATCGCGATGTTTCGCCAATCTGAGCCGTTGCCAGACCGACAGTCATCGCATGAAGTCCGCCATCCCTGCCCAGCGCTTGCTGTCGTCGCAGTGGGTCTTGTGATAGTCGAGTCCCTCCAGCAGTATGCTTAGCCCGTACAGCGCTAGGTACGCAACAGCAGAAAGTATGAAGATGAGCATAGAACTGGCCGCGAGGAAGCCGAGCGTTCGCACAAGATCACAGTTCACCCGGACGGCCATAACTATCGACGCCAATGCTAGACTGACAACAAATGCCAGCCAGAGGACGGTTATCCAACGCGGCACTCGATGCTCTCCCCGTTTAATCTCTTCCAGCATCTCATCCTTCATCACGGGCATTTTCGCACAACTGTTGTAACCTGGCGATTGCACTCCGGAGAATTTCTACAAGCGCCTGCGGGTTACCTCTGTAACCTCGGGCCTTCCCGCACCAGCGCCTTCTGGCAGGCCTTGTTCCACATAGGTGAAAAGAATTGCTTTCGCTGTTGAGAGCGCCGTATAAGTCCAGCTGCAGGAGTCATGAAATGGTATGAGGCTTGCACTTACCTGCACGAGCCAAGATCCTCCCCGGACAGGAACAATTTCATGAAAACGGTACTCGGAACTCTGGTCATTCTTTGCGCCACTTCCGCATTTTCCCAGAGCATTATCAGCAGCGAGGTGCAGCCTCTTCGGTTCAGCGAGCATCCGCAGCACGCTTCCCAGCATGCGATGGCACAGGAATCGAGCCTGTACGAGAGTTCGGCTTACAGCTACGCAAAAGGCGAGGTTCCACTCTGGGAGCTGGGAACTCCGATTTACGTGGTTCCACTCGGCGACCTGGCGCGCGCCGCAAAGAAGGAACACGCTAACGACCGCAAAGCGGAAAAAGTCTTAGAAAAATAAGCTGGGGGACATAAGCGGGGGACAAGGGTGGACGGCGATGGCTGCCGGAACTATTTGATTTGTTATGTCGCGGGGCTCGTGACCAACCCAGTTGTGCAGGCATTCCTGTGTCCCGCCCCTTCGCAAAGGACGCGAAGGAACGGGGCACCCACTGTGTAGCTGATGCCAGCGAGAGCAAAAGCCTGGGCCACCCGCCTATTGCTTTAACGAAGCTGTCTTGGGATCTTGCGCCTGTTGCGGCTTCGTCTTGTTCGCAGCAGGTGTCTTCTTGGTGGAAGGCTTGCTCACGTTGCTGGCATGCTGCTCCTGCTTCTGGTCCTTCTTGCCAGCAACCTGTTTGGCCGACGCCGGTTTGACCTGCGCTGTCTTAGCCTGCGCCTGTTTCGACGGCTCCTGCGTGGCCGCGGCTTGCTTCGCGTTCTTGTCTGCGTCTTTGTGATTGCGCCAGAACGCGACTTTTGCGAGCCTGCTATGGTGCTCCTTATTGTTATCTTTTTCGGTATTGTTCACGCCAGCCTGGGCCATCGTCATCGCGCTGAACAGCACTACGCTGACCACAAGGGTCACGATAGTTCTGATTGCTTTACTCATTAAAGCCTCCCTGTTTCGGGCAATTTTGCAGTGGTTAAGGAGGGTTCACAAGTGACGAAAGGGAACACAGAATCGGGGAATCGGGCCGACATAGGCCCAGCCCTATCTCTGCTTCCTAATTGCAGTGACTTTTTCAACACCCACAGGGATTGCACTGTTTGAGAAATTGCCGAGCCGGGGTCAATGAGTGCAATGGCGATGTAACGCCAGTTGGAGCAAATGGCCTCACGTCCAGTCGTCCGTGTGCCCTCCGTCGGAATTCGCGTGTAGGGCATCGCTGATGGTAGCCCGCCAGTCCGCTGGCGGGAAGGCTCCTCAAGAATCTAAGCGCGTCCCGGAGGGACGCCTGAAACAAAACCAGAGACATCGGCAGAATCAGTTCCCACGCAACGAAAACCGCGAGAGTACACGGACCGCTCTTCGGAATGTGATTTCACCGCCCTGGGGCCGAGACTGGTTTTAGGGTTCTCAGGTCCGGGCGCCGCGATGGGGCCGCCGGAGCGTTGGGCAGCTCGAAGGCGTAGACGTTGCCGTCATTTGAACAGGCGTACAACACCCCGTTCGCCACGATAGGGGAGGCAGTCACGCTGTTTCCCGTCGGGTATTGCCAGAGGTTGGTGAGGCTGCTGACGTCGAACGCATATACGTTACTGTCCGGCGAAGTGACGTACACCACACCATTGGCGACGGCGGGCGAGGAATTCAAATTGTTGGCGATGACCGCCGTCCGCAGGAAACCTCCATTAGCGGCGTTGAACTCATAGAGGTGCCCATCGGTGGAGTTGACGAAAACGATCCCATTGGCCACGGCAGGGGCAGATTCAATTGCGCCGGTCGCGGCGTTGGCCCACTCCTGTGTACCTGTGATGACATTGAGGGCATAGATTCCGTTATTGAAGTTGCCGGTATAGACTTTCCCGTTGACCACGGCGGGAGATGCGGGTATGGCGAAGCCTCCAAAATTGACGCTCCACGCCACTGTGCCGTTCGAGGTGCTGAGCGCGTAGACTGCCCCACTAAAGTCATTGCCGGAAACGGCAACATAAACCAGGCCGTATACCTGTGAAACGGCGAGCGCGGTGAACATTACGCCGTTCACGTTGCAGCTCCACAGCAGTGCACCGGTCTTGGCATTCAGCGCGTATACGTTGTTGTCGTTCGAGCCTATATAAACTACGCCGCCGGCTACAGCGGGCGAAGAATCCACCGCGCCGCCGGTCGTGTAGTTCCATACTTTGGCGCCGGTCGTGGCGTTCAGGGCGTACACATTATTGTCTCCGGAGCCAAAGTAGACCAGACCATTCGCCACCGCGGGCGTCGAGCCACTCCCGCACCGGTTGTGTAAGACCACCTCACATGTCCAGTCGTGGCGTTCAGCGCATAGAGGTTGCCTCCGGAGGAGCCGACATAGAGCACGCCGTTCGCCAGCGTCGAGCCAGTCCCGTTGACCCCGATCGCGGCCCAATTCACGTCAAGCCCGCTTACAGTGCCCGTGTTGAGCACGTTTTCATATGGGTTGAAGCGTGTGCCGTTTGGAACGAAGCCTTCCTCCAACCAATTGGTAATGACATTGAACGGCGCCTGTGCGCCGGTCTGATTCGAGATTTGCTCGGCGCTGAACCAATGCGTTCCCGGCACCGCGTAAGCCGGGACCTGCACTGCGACTTTCGAGAATGATCCTGAGCTATCGGCATTCACGAAGGTCAGGAAAAAGCTGTCGAAATAGATGTAAATCTCGGCGAAGGGTGAGAAGCCGCTGCCCGAAAGCAGAGTCTTGGTTGTGGGAGGGCCGGACTTTGCTGACAGCGTGACAGTCTGGCTAGAGCAAAATACTGCCAGCACGAGAACTATGTTCAACCCCAAACCTAAGCGCCGCAATCCTTGGAATACAGTCTTGGTGATCGTCATGCTGCCCTCCTGAGTCGAAAGCAAAGAATTGCTGCAGAAAGATCGAAACGCAGGCGATGCCCTGGAGGTTCGTTGGGTTTAGAAAAGAAGGCATAAAAAATCCGCAATGGACTGCTCAGGTTGCGGTGCTCGACGCAATCGGGGGAGGGGAAATACCGAACCGCGAGACTCTATAGCGGAAAGCGGCGCGTGTCAAGTTTGGAGCCGGGTTTCCTCGATAGCAGGTTTTCCACATCCCACCGGTGGAATTTTTAACCAACAATTCAACTCTACGTAACATTTGGCCGTGTTGCGTTTCATTACCATTTGTCGCTAGAGGTCACCATGAAAAAGATACTTGCGTTACTCTCCCTCACGGCAGTCTGCGCGGTTGGCACCGCAATCGCTCAGAACAATGATTCCCACCACAACTCCCGCCATCATGGCCACATCAAACGCGTGTTGTTGATCAGCGTCGACGGAATGCACGCGGTTGATTTTGCGAACTGCGCCAGCGGCGTCAGCACGGTCAACAATGGCGCACCCTATTGCCCGGCGATGGCAGCTCTAGGCACAACGGGCGTCAACTACGTCGCTGCCAGCACGTCAAAACCATCCGATTCCTTTCCCGGCCTGACTGCGATCGTCACTGGCGGAAGCCCAGCCCTAACCGGCGTGTACTACGACGTCGCGTACGCCCGCAACCTCGACGGGCCTGAAGAGGTGACCGGCAATGGAAACGGGCCCGGTCCTTGCCCTGCTGCGGTAACGGGTTTCACGACCGAGTACGAAGAAGGCATCGACTTCGATAAGACCAAGCTGAACGGTGGCGCGCCCGGCGCGTCGCTCACTGACGGCGGCATCGCATCGATCGATCCCAAGCACCTGCCCCGCGACCCGGCGAATGGCTGCAATCCCGTTATGCCCTGGGATTTTGTCCGAGCGAACAGCATCTTCAGCGTGATTCACCAGTCTGGCGGTTACGCGGCATGGTCCGACAAGCACCCGGCGTATGCCTCGGTCGCCTCTGGTCTTGGCCCCAAGGCGCTGGACGATTTCTACGCCCCTGAAATCAACTCCGACGTAATCGCCCTTCCCGGCGTGACAACGCCGCAAGGCATCTCCTGCGCCACCATCCGTGATCCAACTGCCGACCTGACCGCATGGGACGTCAGCTTCCAGAACATTCAGTGCTACGACACCTTGAAGGTCGATGCGATCCTCAATGAGATCGACGGCAAGGACCACCTCGGACTCAAGCAGACCCAGG
This sequence comes from Acidobacteriota bacterium, assembly GCA_013289765.1. GTDB lineage: Bacteria > Acidobacteriota > Terriglobia > Terriglobales > Acidobacteriaceae > Sulfotelmatobacter. The sequence goes on along the minus strand of JABCZI010000004.1, from coordinate 200,418 downwards.
TTCCCACCATCTTCGGCATGAACTTTCAGGCGGTTAGCGTGGGCCAGAAGGTCATTGAAAAGAACATCGGAGTGACGGGCGGATATCTGGATGCCGCCGGCACACCCACCGCGGCGCTGCTGAATGAATTGCAGTTCGTCGACGCTTCGATTGCGGCGTTCGTCAGCGAGCTGAAGAAACAAGGGCTCTTCGATACGACTCTGATCGTGATCACTGCCAAGCACGGCCAGTCGCCCATTGATCCCAGCCGCTACGTCGGTCAGACTATCAACGGTACTTCGCCAGCTACGCTGCTCTCCAATGCGGGCTTTATTCCAATGTCTGAATCCACCAACAACCCTAACGGCATTGGACCGACAGAAGACGACGTCTCGCTGCTCTGGCTGAATAGTCCCTCCGAGACGAGCTCCGCCGTCCCAATCCTCGAAGCGAATGCCTCCGCCACCGGAATCGCGCTGGGGCAGTTCTACTATGGTCCCTCGCTTGCGCTGAACTACAACGATCCCAACCTGGACCCGCGCACGCCGGACATCATCGTGACCCCGAATGTCGGCGTTACTTACTCCGGCAGCACTGCGAAACATGCCGAGCACGGCGGGTTTGCGCATGACGACACCAATGTCGTTCTGCTGCTCTCGCATCCGGACTTCGGAGCCCAGACGGTGCGGGCAGCGGTGGGGACCGTTCAGGTGGCGCCTACCATCCTCGAAGCCCTGGGCCTTGATCCTTCGGCCCTGGACGCGGTTCAAGCCGAGGGAACGAGCGTGCTCCCGGCGGTGCAACTCAAATAAGCAATCAGCAAAACGGTAAACGACAGGGGGACGTTCTTCACGGGCGTCCCCTGTTTCTTGTTCAAAAGGCACGCCGGGCAAGGGAGCGTAGACGAAATCTCCCAGGGCCGGGTTCATGTTAGGAGTGAGGGCGAGGTTTCGCCATGACTCACGGGATTGCGATCAAGAGGCCGCCGTTTACGCCAAGGGATTGCTCATGTCCCGGCCCGAACTTATATTCGTAGCCGGGTTCAACATACCAGCCGAATCTATGTTTCCCGGATGAAGGCCAGTACATGAAATCCACCACGGCTTCACCCCCGAGTGAGTTTGTTGTCATGCCCAATTGCCTTGCGTGAATCCACTCCGGCCCGATGCCGACCATAAGCTCCGCTTTGTTCGAGAGCGTCCAAGGCTTTTTGAAAAGAAGATCGGCACTCCATTCTGTGGAGTGCCTTCGGAATAGCGCCGTAACGCCAGCCTCAAGTTCCAGGCGGTTCTCTATCGGCGTAACCTCAACTGCGACTGTGGGGCCGAAGCTCGCACCTTCGCCCGTGAGACCATGAGCAGCCGCTCCCCCGAGCTCAACAACTGCAGCAGGCTCCTCATCGCTCTCCTTACTCTGCTGCTGCGTGAAGGCATTTCCAGCGCAGAAAAACAAAGTTACCAGCAAGATGGGTTTGGCGGCGTTCATGCCCTGGACGATTGTACTCAACGGTTGACGTAATCAAGGCGTTAGCACCGGTTGGGTATTACTTAAAACTGCGCCGCTCGGGGCTTTCCCGGCGCCGAGTGAAGAGGATCGTCCTGCGGAATGCCGGGCGTCTGCGGCGTGTTGGCGTCGAGCTCACCGCTGCGGATGATACGCAGGCCGTGATTTTTCCGGTCTGGCATTTTGTCTCTTCCTGCACTATTCCTGTTTCTCAGCGCCAAGAACCTGAGCCATGCTTGCCTAGAATTTCTTGCGAAGAAATTCAAAAAGGCTATAACCGATGAGCGCGGCTATCATGGCAATTCCAAAATTGGCGGCGGTAAAGACATCTCCGATTGCCCAGGCTAACCCCCGCTTCTGCCCTAAGCCGGAGCGCTCAAACTCTCCCATTAAGAGATTCGAATAAAACAAAAACACGATGAACGCCACCTCGATCACCGCCCTCCAGACATTTTTCTTCATCGTGAATGTCCTACGCCGAACGCGGCTTGTCTTCCAGCCACCTGTCCGATGTGAGGCTGCCATTCTAGACGAGTTGCGAATAAGCGAGCGTTACGTCCTGGAACGGGAATCAGGAAGCAATCCCAAAGCGAAAAAACGAGTGAGAACAATAGAAATTCTATATCGAAACTTTATGAGTTCCTTATACGGCGCTAGTTAACCTACCGCTGGAGGGCTCCATCATTGATTTCTTTCAAATCGTTTTCTTCGGCTGCGCTTCTTTGTCTTCTGCCGGTCATAGTTTTGTTTTGTGGGGCTGAGGCTTCTGGTCAATCGATTACGGGAGCTTCGCCGAGCGTTACGGCAGATGCGTTGGCGCGCGCCACACCGGAGCTTGCGTCTGACGAGGGCGATAAAACACCGGCCGAACCGATCCCTCAGCAGACAGAGCCCTCCAGCGGAAATCCTGTCAATACAGGCCTCAACACAAGAGCGGATCAAGGCAGCTTCTTCCGTCGACTCTTCAAGGCATACGCCGACGACTGGAAGCCCACAGCGAATGGCAGCGCAGCACCGGCGTTTCGCGGAGATCCCGCACCGGTCAACGGGCCGCCGTTTCCCTTTACCACGTGGCCGATCGGCGGCACAGTATCGATCGGCCAGCCTTGGACGCAGGCTGGTCCCTTGATGACGGCGCTCTGGGAGGGGCCGCACGGCGACGCCTGGAAGAAGAGCAAGATTCAGATTTATGGCTGGCTGAACGTCGGCGGGAACTTCAGCACGTCGAAAGGCGGAGTGAATCCATCACTGGGTAAATACGAAAATTTTCCTACGGCTTACGACGAAGTGCCCAACGCCATCGAACCCGATCAGGAAGTGCTCTACATCGAGCGCCAACCGGACACCGTACAAACGGATCATTTTGATTGGGGATTCCGGCTTTCCGGGTTGTGGGGACTCGACTACCGTTTCACCACGGCAAAAGGCTACTTCAGCCAGCAATTGCTGGGGCACCCGCCGGGGAAAGAGTATGGCTTCGATCCGGTCATGATGTATCTCGACCTGTACTTCCCGCACATTGGCCAGGGCACGGACGTTCGCATCGGACGTTATATTTCTCTGCCGGACATCGAAGCGCAGCTCGCGCCCAACAACTATACCTACAGCCATTCATTGCTTTATACGTTTGACTGCTATACCCAGACCGGCGTCACGGCGACGACCAGGCTGAACTCGCATTGGACGACCCAAGTAGGACTGTCGCCGGGCTGCGAAACCGCGCCGTGGAACCTGACAGACTCGCGGCTTACGCTCAACTGGTGCGTGCAATATTCATGGCACGCCAGCAAGGATAATCTCTACCTTTGCGATAACGAGACCAATCTAGGGAAGGACAGCGGCAAGTATGGCTACAACAACCTGCAGGCCTATTACCTGACGTGGTATCACGTGATCGACAAGAACTGGCATACGTCGACGGAGACCTGGTACCAGTGGATGAAGCAGGTGCCGAACCTTGCGTACAGTCCGCCACCGGGATTTGGATTGCCTGCTGTCGATCCGGTTCAAGCCGAAACGGGATCTAACGGAGCCTATTGCAACAGCCACATCGCTTTTAGCTGCTACGCGCCAGAGTGGGCGGTGGTGAATTATCTGGAGCGGCAGTTTGGGCCGCACAACTACATCTCCATTCGAAATGAATACTTCGACGACATCGTTGGCCAGCGCACGGGAACCAAGACACGTTACACCGAGCACTTGTTCGGCTGGGGGCATTGGGTTGGAACTACGGTGCTGTTTCGTCCTGAGGTGCGCTACGAGCGCTCCTACGATAACCCGGCCTACCAGAACGGCACGAAGAAGAGTCAGCTAACGGCGGCGGGCGATGTGATTTTTTTCTTCTGAAACTCTGGATGGGGGGAATCAAACCGTGCGAGTGATAAATCGAAGTAAAACTGAAAACCAAGAACGGTTTTTAACCGCCAGCTTTTAATTCCGTCAGCACCTGCTTGGCGATTTCCTTCAGGGTCTCAAACACTCCGGTGCCCTGGAATGCGACGGCTTCCACGACGGCCTCATTCTTCTTGCGCAGCTCTTTGTTGAGGGCGTCGACTGACAAAATATTTGGCAGGTCGCGCTTGTTGAGCTGCAGCACGTAGGGAATTTTGTTGAAGTCGTAGCCGTGCTCTTTGAGATTCGACATGAGATTGTCGAGCGCTTCGACGTTCGCGTCCATGCGCTGTTCCTGCGAGTCGGCGACGAAGACGATGCCGTCGACGCCGCGCAGAATCAGCTTGCGGCTGGCGTCATAGAAGACCTGGCCGGGCACGGTGTAAAGATGGATGCGCGTTTTGAAGCCGCGGACCGAGCCCAGATCGAGCGGTAGGAAATCGAAGAACAAGGTTCGCTCGGTTTCGGTGGCGAGCGAAATCATCTTGCCCTTCTGCTGTTCCGCGGTCTTCTGGTAAATGACCTGCAAGTTCGTGGTTTTGCCGCCCAACCCGGCGCCGTAATACACGATTTTGCAATTAATCTCGCGGGCTGCGAAGTTGATGAAACTCAAGACTTTCCTCAATCGCGCGGGGCCGTACGCCCGCCGCGCGCCAAAAATATCCCTATAGGGGCTTCGGGCTTTTATATCACACGCACCGGCTTAGAGGCAGGTTACTCAGGTGACTCCATGGCGTGGGGTTCGTGCCCAGAGGCTTAAATGATGAGGAGCAGTTCGGAACGGCAGATACGGACTTTGAGCTTATGGGTGCCCTGAAAGCCACGCCAGCGCCGGGCAGGAGGGGTTCACGACGAACTGTTCACAACGAACGAAAGTGTGACTTACCTGGCGACGGGCGCGGGATAATATCCGTTCTTGGCGGTTATTTTTAGACCCGGCTTGTGGACCACGACCTCGATTTCGCGGTAAGCCGCCGTGGTCGGAGTTTTGGGGCGGGTTGGGGTGTAGCCGAGCGTGTATTCGTTGCGGGCCTCGCTCATAGCCTGAGCATAGATGTCTTCGATCGCACCGCGGGAAAGTTCGGTGTATTGTGCCCCGCCGGTGGCTGCCGTGTACTTGGGGAGGATATTGCCATAGCCCTCGTGGGGAAAATGCAATCGTTCAATCTTGCCATAAAGCGGCAGGGCTGCGCTGTCCACGGCCACCGCCTGCACCTGGACTTCATTCGAGAGCAGCAATCGCAGGACATCTTTGTAGCTGGCCTTGCTGCCGGATTCGCGACCGTCGCTGATCACGAAGATGATTTTGCGGCGGGTGCGGTCGCGCTTGCTGAGGTCGAGAGCGGCGCGAAGGATGGCATCGTTGAGAACCTGGGATTCCTTGGGAGGCGTATAGACGGGCTCGGTGGGACTGCCCACTGGAATTCCATTGATAATAGGGCCATTCGGAGCCAAAGGACCGCTCAGCACGGGCGGGCCATTATTATGGCCGCGCTCGGTCTTCATCTGGTTCAGAAGCGCGGTTAGCTTCTGGCTGGGTTCGGCAAAATCGCTGACCTGGCTCACCGTGCTGCTATAGGTATAGAGCGCGATTTCATCGTAAGGGGCGAACGCTGCGATCAGCGCAGAGAATGTCTGATTAATTTTCTGCAGCGCCGCGTCGGGCATGCCTGTGTCCAGCACGATCGCGACCGAGAGCGCGAAGGGATCGGCGGTGAAAAATGTCAGCTTCTGCTCGGTGCCATTTTCCTTGACCGTGAAATCGGTGGAGAGCAGTCCGTCCACTCTTCGCCCGTCGCGATCTTTCACTGTGACTGGAACCTGGACAAAGTTGGTGTGAACCACGTAGGTGTAAAGCTGCTCCTGCGCATTCGCCCTTTTTGCCGTGCCCGGGGGCACCGTTTTTACCGGCGGCATCGGCGGCGTAGAGGATGTCCCTTCGCCCGAGGCGCCTGCTTCGGGCGGTGCTGTCTTGTTGATAGGCTGGTTTGTCCACGGATCTCTCGCCACCGGTTCCGCCTTCTTTTCTTCCGGCCTGGCTGGGGGCGGGGCGGGCTCGGGGTTCGCTGCCGGCGGCTGGACGGACGACGGCGCGTCAGGGATGGTTTGACCTGGTTGGGTTTGCGATGCGGAAGACTGGCCCCGCATTGCGGGCACATTGGCCAAGGCCCATCCCAGGGCCAGAACTCCAGCCAGTAACTTTGCACGGCTCAATTGTTTCCTGTGACCCGCCGCGGTGCCGTTATTCGTCGCCCGAGTGCCCACAAACCACCGTCCGTTCTTTACGTTTACGCGATCTTCACGCTGTCTAGGCGTTCGCCAGAGAAATAATCTGGCATGTATAGCTTGGGATGCCCGAACCTGCCGGTTTGGTGCATCTAAGTTCAAGGATTAGACTACCAAAAAGCGTTAGAGGGAATTATTGCATGAGAAAGTTGTTCGCTTTTCCACGGTTTTCCCGAATTGGAATGTCTGCTTGGGTTCTATCCAGCCTGCTTGTGCTGATGGCTGCAGTTCCATGCCTCCGCGCGCAGAATCCTTCCTCTAACCTTGCGGACGCCCAGTCGCCTGCTCAGAAATCTGACGCCCAAACCCCCGCGGACTCGCAAAAGCCTGATGACGACCAGGGTCCGGCGGGAACGGTCAAAGTCAACGTGAACGTGGTCGGACTTTTTTTCAATGTGAAAGACAAGCACGGCGCGCTGATTCCCAACCTGACGAAAACCGACTTCCAAGTGTTCGAGGATGGCACGCCCCAGACCATCAAGTATTTCGCGGCTGAATCGAACCTTCCCCTCACGCTCGGCATACTGATCGACTCTTCGGGCAGCCAGCGCAACGTTCTGGATATGGAGAAGCAAGTGGGCGGCGCGTTCCTCCACCAGATTCTTACCGACAAGGACGAGGCTTACGTTATTGATTTCAACGTGGATGCAGAATTGGTGCAGGACTACACTCGCGACGTTCACCGCCTGCAAGCCGCGCTAAACAAAGTGAAGATCAATACCGGTTTCACTACCGGCCCGATTCCGGGTGCCGGGGGCGGTCCCGTGCCAACAGCAAATTCGCCGGGCACGGTTTTATACGATGCGGTCTATTTATCCGCGCATGACATGCTAGCGAAAGAAGTGGGACGCAAGGCGATGATCCTGCTCACCGACGGTGAGGACGAAGGCAGCCGCCTGAAAATCAGAGACGCTATTGAAGCCGCCCAAAAGGCCGATGCCATTGTTTACGTGCTGCTCTGCGCCGATCGCGGATTTTATGGATCTTTCCAGGTGGGCTACTCCGGTGAAGGAGAGATGCGAAAGCTCACCGAGGCCACTGGGGGCCGCGTCATCAACGTGGGTAATAAGTTCGATAAGTTAAGAGAGGCGTTCGATCAGATCGCCGCCGAGCTGCGCAGCCAGTACAACCTCGGGTACACTTCGACGAATATCAAACTCGACGGCACCTACCGCAAACTGGAAATCAAGAACAAGCAGAATTACAAAATCCAATCGCGCGCCGGATATTACGCGACCCCGCGCGAGCCGTTGCCGCAGTAGGCGAGAACGGCGTAGGAACGATTCTTTCCGCGATATCTATTGGCATCATGGTAGGACGGTGCTACAGTGGCCGCCTGGGATGACAGGATCAGGAGAGATTTATGTCAAATGCATTTGGTACAGACATTCTGATTCAGGCCGAGGATCCAATCGAGGCTGCCAACTTCTATGTCAAGGAACTCGGCTTCAAGATCACGGACAAGAACCCTAAGATGATCGGCATTCACGGAGAAAATATCAATTTGTTTATCGAGCCCGGACCCGCCTTGGGACCGGTTCTGGAAGTCACGGTGAAAAGCGTTAGCGATGCCAAAGCAAATCTAACAAAAAAGGGTTGCAAGATAATTAAGGACGAGCCACAGGTTCCCCGGGTCTACGTCAGAGATCCATACGGGCTCATCTATAATCTGACCGAGTAATTGAGCTTGTGAGTCATGGTAAGGACGGAGCTACCATGAACTGGAGGTTCACCCTGCCGTCGCAAAATCGTTCGCCATTCTCGCGTCGCTCATTTCTGCAACTCTCTGCCGCCGCCGCCGCTTTACGGATTGCCAGCGAGCCCATGCTGGCGGCTGCGGCGCGCACACGCCACAGCAGCGACGGAATAATGATCGACTCCAACGAGAATCCGCTGGGCCCCAGCCAGCCGGCGCGCGACGCCCTGGCTGCGATCATCCCGCAAGGTGGACGCTATCTCGACAATCTCACCGACGATCTGCTCCACACTTTTGCTGAACAAGAAGGCCTCAAGCCGGATTATGTTCATGCTTTCCCTGGTTCTACTCCTGCGCTGCATTTCGGAGTGATCGCGTTTACTTCGGCGAAGAAGAGTTACGTTACGGCCGATCCCGGCTATGAAGCTGGCGTGCACGCTGCGGAGGGGGCGCAGGCGCGGGTTGTCAAAGTTCCGCTGACCAAGACCTACGCTCACGACGTGAAGGCCATGCTGGCCGCCGCGCCGGACGCGGGGCTGTTCTACATCTGCACGCCGAACAACCCTACGGGCACACTCACGCCGCACGCCGACGTTGAATATCTCGTCGAGAACAAACCCAAGGGATCCGTTGTGATGGTGGATGAAGCCTACATCCATTTCTGCGACGCGCCTTCGACACTGGATCTGGTGAAGGCCGGAAAAGATGTAATCGTGCTGCGCACTTTCTCGAAGACTTACGGCATGGCGGGCTTGCGCTGCGGGTTGGCCGTCGCCCGTCCCGAACTGCTGGACAAAATTATGGAGGGCGCCGGATGGAACTTCATGCCCGTCACCGCTCTGGTCGCGGCTACAGCGAGCCTGAAAGATCCAAGTTTGGTGCCGGAGCGCAGGCGCATCAACGCCGGCATCCGTCAGGAAACCTTTCAGTGGCTTGAGCGCAACGGATATCCCTACATCCCGTCAGAATCGAATTGCTTCCTGCTCGATACGAAACGTCCAGGCAAAGAAGTGATCGACGCCATGGCACAACAGAAAATTTATATCGGACGCATCTGGCCCGTAATGCCGACGAGCGTTCGCATCACGGTCGGCACGCATGATGAAATGCAGCAATTTCAGACGGCATTTCAGAAAGTAATGAAAGGTACTACGGCCTTCTCGCTGGCGCCGCCACGACCGGCAAGAAACACTCGCAGGAACGGCGTGCTGCCGTCGTAAAACAAGCTCGTGTGGAGGGGGCACTCCTGTCCGCTGCCTTTGACCTTGGTGTCTCGTGCTTCTTCCAGCAGATCAAAACTTAAACTGCACATCTAACTGCATTCGGCGCGGAGGTTGCGCCGCGACCGGCTGTCCAAACAGCGGAGAAGAGATGGTCCCGATATAAGTGAGGTAGTTGGGATGATTCAAAACGTTGAATGAATTCAGCGTCACCGAAAAAATCCTGGTTTCTCCCTTGCGCTTCGTCACTGGAAAATCGTGCGAAATATTCAGATCTAAATTAATAGTGCCCGGCCCAGCCAGCGTATTCCGCCCCACTCCCGCAGGACGATCGTTGATGATGCCGTCGTGATTATTATCCGCGCCCGTAGTAATGTTCACGGGCTTTCCCGAGTAGAGCGAGAGCGCGGCCCCGAGGGTGAAGAAGCGCGTGGGTTGGCTGGAAGCCAGCAGGTCGAATTTGTGCCGCCGGTCATTATCGGAGAGGCCCCAGTCCGCGCCGGGATTGTAACTGTTGGCCGGGAAGAACGTGATGCCGCTGGTGTTGTTGTAAGTGCGGCTGAGCGTGTATTGCACTTGTCCGGCAAAATATTTGCTGGGCTTGCCTCGGAAGGTGACTTCCATCGCGTTGCCCTTGAGGTATCCGTCGGATTGAATCTGGCGGACCTGCCCGAGATTTGGATTTGGTGGCACCATACTTCCGCCGATAGGAGCGTTGGCGTCGATCGAACGAAAAGAATCAATGCCGCGGTTGCCGATGTAAACCGCGCTGAACGTGCTTTTCGCCGTGACTTGCCGTTCCACTCCAATGCTGTATTGGAGCTGGTACGGAATGCGCGCGCGACTGTCGAGCGTCACAATGCTCGTCGGGACCTGCGTCAGCACCGCAGGACTTATCGGATAGGAAACCAGGGGCTGATCGACGATGAAGCGCAGCAGATTCACGCCATTGAAGTGAAGCAAGTCACCGATGGGACTAGGCCCGGTGCGATCGTAGAAAATCCCCGCGCCGCCACGAATCACGGTTTTGCTGCCGGAAGTGGGCGCATAAGCGAAGCTCACGCGCGGCGCGAAGTTAGTAAGATCGTTGTGGAAATAATTCTGCCAGTAATAGCGAACGCCGAGATACACAGAGAAGTTCGGTTTGAGGCGGATATTATCTTCAACAAATCCATTAATAACTTTCTCAAGAAAAACTACGTGACCTTGTCCGGTTTGCAAGAGGTAGGTCGTCGGACTGGAGGCCAGGAAATCAGCACTGCTGGCGAAGGTGTAAGTTCCCTGGCGGTTGGTGAAGTCGTCGAGGCCGCGGCGGCTGATGTCGGGAATGTCCACGCCGAAGCTGAGCTGGTGCTTGCCGCTGGCGTAAGTGACGAAGTCGGTTCCGTCGAAGTGATATTCGGTGCGCCGCGAATCGGCTTGCGCCCCGCCGGCAGTGAAGAGTCCAGAGACCGCGAGTTGAGGCGCCGCGTTGATACTGATGGATTGATTGTCATAGTGGCCCACCAAAAATCTCAACTGGTTGAGCCAGTGCGGAGAGAACTGGTGGAGATCGCTGACATTGATTTCATGTTCCAGGAAATGCGTATCGGTGCCGGCGCTGGGAAGGGTGGTTCCGCCCACGTTCTGATTTTCGACAGTGCGATGCTCGTAGGAGTAGCCGATCCAGAACTGATCGCCATTCGCGAAGTCATGGAAGATGCGTCCTGAACCGAAGAAGTGGTGCGTCGGGTTGGGAACGGTTTGCGCAATGGCCCCGAAGCCGAGCGATTCAGCGGCGGCGAGCGCGGTTGAATCAATAACGCCCTGCTGGTCTTGCAGATCTTCGTCGAGGGCGAGCAGAAAGCTGGTGTGCTTGCTGTGTCCAATGGGGCCGGTGACCGAACCCTCGTAGTACTGGCGGCGTTCGTGGGGCTTAACCACGGCAAAGGCATTGGTCGCGTCGAAGATGGAGTCGCGGAACAGAAAATTCAGAGAGCCGTGATAAACCGGCGTCCCGCCCTTGGTGACAATTTCCAGCCGCGCCCGCCCGGGGCGGGCAAAGTGCGCCGAGTACGGATTGTTGTTGATTTTCACTTCCTGCACCGCGGAAGGAGTAACGCCGGGTCCGTTCGCCTCAATGCCGTTCACCACGAGCGAGACGCCGTTGGTGCCGGTCGCGTTGTCGTCAAGGAAGCGCGACATGGTCGTGATGTAGTCCTGATCGAACACAGGAACGCGATCGAGCGCATTGCGATCGATGGTGTTGGCATTTTGGTTTTCAGAACTCTCGATGCTCACCAGTGGCACGGATTCGCCGCTGGCGACCGTGATGCTTTCGCTGAGAACCGCGATCGGCATGGTGACGCGAAGCGGGGCCAGACGTTTTGCCGTGAGACTTACGTTGATGCGAGTTTCGCGGAAGCCTTCCTCCTGAAAAACGAGCGTGTAATTCCCCGCCGCGATGTGGTCCAGGCGGAAAGCCCCGGTGCCGTCTGTGATGGTTTTAGAGACTAACTTATTGTCGGAGGTGAAGAGAGAAACTTGCGCGTTCGGGATGATGGCTCCGGAGGGATCGAGCAGACTTCCCGTAATCGTGCCGGACGTAATCGCGCCTGCGGAAGACTGATCTTCCGAGACATTGGCCGTTCCGCCGCCCGCAGGGGGCTCGGCAGTTTGGGCCAGGAGCCCAACTGATGAAGAAATGCCGACTGCTGCGATCAGCATCCGAAAGAATTGATATCTCACTTAAGGGCCTTGGAAAAAATACCGGTGCGGCATACCGATTTATTTCCGCGCAGGCAACTATGATCATTATCACAACCATATGAAAGGCACCTGAAAAGAGCCTGGACAGTGTGAGGCGCTCTTGGCAACTGCATCTTGCCTGTCACTCCGGACAGTCACATCAGCAGCACTTATTCACGTCTGTTTACTTTTTGTTGAGGGCCTTGATCTGCTCGACCAGCGTGCTGATTTCCTCCGGCGTGAGTTTACCGGTGTATTTCGGCATCCGCCCCTTGCCGTTGCTGATGACGTTGCGTAAATCATCATCCGATGCCGCGCGGGTTTTATCTGAGATGAGCGATGGCCCGCCGAAGTGGCGGCCTTCGGCGGCTTTTCCATGACACTTCGCGCAGTTCTTCTTATATATGGGATTCGTCGCTAAACCGGCGTCAGTCGTGGTTTGAGCCAAGACTGTGACCGAAGCGAAAAGCGCACAGCAAGAGACGATAACGACAAGGATGGCGAATGGTTGCGTTTTCATAGTCGAAACCTCATAGCTTAGTAAGTTACGTGGAATAGAATTCTTGGATGCGCCAGGAAATCCCTGAGGTGCCTTAACCTACCAGCCTCCGAATTGGAACAGTAGTAACGTTCGAGCGCTACAAGGGCTGGCAACCAGCCCTTTACGCCACCGCATCCAACTTAGAAACCGGCCAAGACGCCCGCTCCAAAGGCTTTCGTTCATACAAAAGTTTACAAACAACCTGGAGTCCATTTAGGCGTTGCGCGACTCTACTGAGATGGAACTATGCCTATTGCCGAACTGCCTGCAACCGACGCTTACGCCGACCATGTCAATCCGCAGTGGGTGAAACTCCTCAATCTTCTTGAGATGAACGTTGCGTATGAGCGATGCGTGGGAGCGGAGCTTTTCACGGCGGACGGGCGACGCATTCTCGATTTTCTCTCCGGCTATTGCGTTCACAATACGGGCCATAATCATCCCGCAATTGTCGACGCGCTCAAACAGGAATTAGATCGGTCGGGGCCAGTGATGCTGCAAAGCAACGTTGCCGAGCTTGCCGGCGAACTTGCGGGACGGCTGTGCAAACTTGCCGGCGGCGGACTGAGCAAGGTTTTCTTCGCGAGTTCGGGAAGTGAAGGTGTAGAAACCGCAATTAAATTTTCGCGAGCGCACACCGGCCGCGTTGGATTGCTCTCCTGCGACCGCGCATTCCACGGCCTTACTTGCGGTGCGCTGTCGCTGATGAACGGGGACTATTGGCGAAAAGGCTTCGGGCCGCTTCTTCCGGAGACGGCCTTCGTACCATTCGGCGATCTGGCGGCGCTCGAAAAAGAATTGTCCAGCAAGCGCTACGCCGCTTTCTTTGTCGAACCAATTCAGGCGGAGGGCGGTATTCGAGTCCCCGAGCGAAACTACTTGAAGGATGCGCACGCCTTGTGCCGGCGCTACGGAACGCTTCTGGTTGCCGACGAAGTGCAGACGGGAATGTTTCGCACTGGACCTTTTCTGGCTTCGCATCATTTTGCAATTATGCCGGACATCGTGGTGCTGGCGAAAGCTCTGAGCGGCGGCCTGATGCCAGTGAGCGCTGTTCTGATGTCGGATGAAATACACAGCTCGGTGTTCAGTTCCTTCAAGCGCTCCATCGTCCACGCATCCACCTTTAGTGAAAACAGTTTGTCGATGCGAGCCGGGTTGGCGACTCTCGACGTGCTCGAAGAGCAAGAGCTGGGGGCGCGCGCGACTGCTCTTGGCAGTGAATTGAAGCTGCGGTTGACCGCAGCCCTCGGCGGATATGAGATGGTGAAAGAGGTCCGCGGCAAAGGCCTGTTGCTGGGCATTGAATTCACAGCTCCGCGGCGATTGGCCCTGCGCGCGCCGTTCGAAGCCTTTGGCCAGATTCATCCCGCGATGTTCGGCCAGATTATGGTCATGCGCCTTTTTCGCGGCAGCAACATTCTCACCCAGATTTGCGGTAACGATTTCATGGTGCTGAAAGTCGCGCCTCCTCTGGTGGTTTCACCGGAACAGGTCGATGAATTTGTATCGTCGGTCCGTGAAGTGGTGAATTTTGCGCATCGTCCTGGCGGTTTCTGGTCTGAAGCTTTGGGTTTGGCGCGGAGAGTGGTTACAGCGTAAGCGCACGCCAAAAAATCTCCCTAAGAAATAAAGCGCGGTAATGGAGTTATTGGCATTTTATTCATGGAGAAAGCAACCGACGTTTTTGTAATTGGTGGCGGCCCCGCGGGATTAGCGGCGGCAATCGCCGCACGCCAGCGTGGTTTCAACGTTATCGTCGCCGATGGCTCGCGTCCCCCGATCGACAAACCTTGCGGCGAAGGCTTGATGCCCGATGGCCGCGCCGCGCTGGCTGAGTTGGGAATTTTCGTCCCGGAAGAATTCTCCCACCCGTTTCGCGGCATCAGCTTTGTCAGCGGCGGACTGCGCGCCGAAGCGAATTTCCCCAACGGTTGCGGCATCGGAGTCCGTCGCACCGTTCTGCACCGCCTCATGGTTGAAAGAGCCGAGGCTGCCGGCGTTTCTCTTCTCTGGAATACTCCGGTCAAAGGCTTGCATGAGGATGGCGTGCTGCTCGGTAAGGAAATCGTGCGATCCCGGTGGGTGGTGGGTGCGGATGGAGGCCACTCGTTAGTGCGTCGTTGGGCTGGTCTTGACCGTTACCGCTGTGATCGTACCCGCTTCGCCTTCCGCCGCCATTACCGCGTTGCTCCCTGGACCGATTTCATGGAACTGCACTGGGGCCCGAAGTGCCAGATCTATGTAACCCCGATTGCCGATGATGAAATCTGCGTCGCGGTGGTCTCTCACGATCCGCATTTGCGCCTGGACGCCGCCCTGCCAGCGTTCTCCGAAATGATTTCGCGGCTGCGCGGTGCTGATGTTTCATCGATTGAGCGCGGTGCAACCACTTCCACTCGTATGCTTCATCAGGTGTATCAAGGGCGGGTTGCGCTGGTTGGGGATGCCTCGGGCTCGGTCGATTCCATCACGGGCGAGGGCTTATGCCTTACCTTTCGCCAGGCCCAGGTTTTAGCGGAATGCTTTGCCGCCGGCGACCTTCGCCGCTATCAGCAGGAGCACAGAAAACTGGCGCGGCCCCCCGCCATAATGTCGCGCTTGATGTTGACCCTAGATTGGAAGACGTCTTTACGCCAGCGGGTAATGCGCGCCTTCAATTCCGACCCTCGTCTGTTCGGCGGCATGCTTGCCATGCACGTCGGAGTTTTGTCGCCTCTGGACTTCGCCGCCAACGGCATTTCCCTGGGATGGCGGATGCTGACTGTGTGAAGCGCAGCGTCCTGAGGCCTTGCTGCATCTAGTAATAGCAATTAGGTGGGTTCTTTTCGTACCGGGTTCTGGAACTGCCATGTACTTCCGAGTATTTACTTCCAGGAGATCCTTGCGGGCTAGAGGATAACTGCTTAGACTCGAAGGTACAGCCTTAAACCTGCCACTGCGCCGACTTCCCAATAAGAAGGAGAACCTTATGCGGATTCCCTCACGCATATCGGCGTTGCCATTTTTATTTACGGTTCTGATTGCAGCTACCGGATGCGGCGGAGGATCGTCCATGGGCGCGTCGAGCAACTCGCGACCCACCAGCTCGCAGCCAGCTCCCACCATCAATTTCGGCGCTCAGCCTCGAATCATTGCGAGCGGAGCATCGACGGTGCTGAGTTGGACCACAAGCAACGCGAATTCCGTCAGCATCGGCGGTGTCGGCACATTCCCACCCAGTGGCTCGCAGAGCGTTACTCCCGCAGCCACCACAACCTACACCTTGACGGCAACGGGTTCGGGGGGAACGGCTAAATCCTCAACAGTAGTTACCGTAACAACCTCCGGTCCCATTCCAGGTCAAACCCCTGCGCCCACGATCACGTTCGGCGCAAATCCCAGCAGCGTTACGGTAGGAACATCTGCAGTTCTGAGCTGGACGACAACGAATGCAACTTCAGTGAGCATCAGCGGGGTCGGAGTGTTTGGGACAAATGGGTCCGCTAACGTCACACCCAGCGCCAATACTACCTACACCGCGACAGTGCAGGGAGCAGGCGGTACGGCCAAAGCCTCCACCAGCATCACCGTCACACCGACCGGGATGCCTTCATTCCAGCACGTTTTTCTGTTGATGGAAGAAAATCACAGCTACTCGAGCGTGATTGGAAGCTCGTCCATGCCTTACCTCAACAGCCTGGCCCAGCAATATGGCTTGGCCACTCAATATTTCGCGAATACGCATCCCTCGATCGGTAACTACTTTGAGTTGACGACTGGCCAGATCATTACGAACGACGACAGTTTTTCCGGGACGGTGAGCGCTGACAATGTGGTTCGCCATCTGTTAAGCGCGGGCAAGACCTGGAAATCCTATGCGGAGAATCTGCCAGCGGCCAGCTACACGGGCGGCGACGTTTATCCCTACGCCAAACATCACAATCCGTTCGCCTATTTTACCGATGTCGTGGACAGCCAGAATCAGTTGAGCAATTTGGTCCCGTTCTCAGAATTTGCCTCTGACCTCACGAACAACCAGCTTCCGGCATATTCGTTCATCATTCCGAATATGCTGGATGACGGACACGATGGAAGTCTGAGTCAGGCAGATAGCTGGCTTAGAACCAACATCGCACCTCTCATTGCCAGTTCCACCTTCCAGAACAACGGGCTACTGATTATTGTGTTTGATGAATCGTTTGACACTGACACGCAGCACGGCGGTGGACAGGTTGCAGCAGTCGTAATCAGTCCGCTGGATAAGAAGGGATATCAGTCGAATACGTTCTATCAGCACCAAAGCGTTTGCCGGTTGTCGATGCAGGGATTGGGATTGAACAGCTTTCCGGGTGGATGCCAAAGCGCAACTCAGATGAACGAGTTCTTCTAAGATCGCCACTTGCGTGGCGTCACATCATTCCACTGCTTCCTCCCAAGCCACCGTCCGCCGCTCGCGGCTGCTCTTGTGCGCCAGCAATACCCCGCGCATGGTGCGCAGCGCCTGCTCCGGCGTGACGGCAAGTGGGGCCTTCTTCTCGATCGCGTCCCGCACATTCTCGTAGAACCCGCGATAGTCTCCGCGCTCGGTCTTTAACTTCACGCTCGGCTCGCCCACCACACTCAGCCTGCCCCACAAACTTTCGGGTTCCTCTCCCCAATCCGCGCCCCAATCCGTTCCTTCGGGAACACTATCCCCACGCAGCCGCGCTTCCTGCGGGTCCATTCCATACTTCACAAACGATCCCTGGGTGCCATGAATGAGCAAATGCGGCCCTGGCGCAAAGGCAATGATCCTTGCGCGCACCAACGCCCGCAACCCGGGATACTCCATACAAACATCAAACGAATCGTCTACCTGCGAGGTTTCGCGCTGGCAAAACGCCGAGGCCATGATCGCCGATGGCTCCCCAAACAAAACCAGTGCCTGATCAATCACATGCGGACCGAGATCAAACAAAACTCCAGACCCAGGCTGGTCCGGATGCTCCCGCCAGGCATTCGCCTTGGGCTCCAGGCGAAAGCGGTCAAAGCGGCACTCATACTCGACGATCTTGCCCAGCTCGCCGGACTCGACCAGCTTTTTTACCGTGAAAAAATCGCCATCCCAGCGCCGGTCCTGATAAACGGTGATTAACCTTCCGCGCTCTCCCGCCAGCCGCACCAGTTCCTGAGACTCCCGCAGAGTCGGTGCAAATGGCTTGTCCACTACAACGTCCCGCCCGGCCAGCAGGCACGCCCGCGCCAGTTCAAAGTGCGAATCGTTCGGCGTTGCTATCACGCAGAGCTGGATTCCCTTATCCGACAGCAGTTCCTCGATCGTGCGCGCCACTCGTACCTCGGGATATTTCTCCTTCGCCTTGGTTCCCTTGCGCTCAAGGATGCAAGCCAATTCCATTCCCCGCACGCCGCGGATTACCGCAGCGTGAAAGGCCTGCCCCGCCAGCCCAAATCCAATTAATCCCACGCGTACCATGCGAATCTCCCTGATTTCTCGCAGCTTTCTACAACTACCTTAGCAGCCGTTTACAGTTTTCTGCCGATAGCGGCGTCTCTTAGCCCGTCGTATAACAACACTGTGATCGGCGGAATGTGATTGGCAAATGAAACACTTGGCAACTGACTTTGATACTCCGAGGGGGCTGTAAATGCGATTCGGACCCTTTTTAATGATTGCTTTATTGTTACTCATTATGTGGGCGGGCGGCTTTTTGATGTTTCATGTTGCCAGCGGCTTGATTCATTTGCTGCTGCTACTCGCGGTCATCTCGTTCGTGGCCCATCTGTTTATGGGGACCAGGACCGCATAGATTTCTCCTTGGGCCGGGCTGATCGGACGGAAGCTAACCGGCTCCGTTGCCTTCAGCTTGTGCTCTTAGCCCTAACACCGGCGACAGCACGCCACCTCTCAGCGTCGTACGGCTAAACGGCCGCGTAACGCGAGAGGTGGTTGCTTTTACGGACGACGATCCTTTACCCGCCGCACAAATTTTAGCCCTGACCATATCTCTGTCACCGCGCATACCTTTACATCCACCAATCCCGCGTCGAGTCCAACTCCCCGCACCAGGTTTTCATCGAGATCGCTCGCCACTCCGGAACTCTTTTTCGGCCAGATCACCCATACCATTCCAGCCGGAGCTAGCACCTTCGCAATCCGCCGAAACTGCTTCGTCAATTCCGCGCGCGATTTAGTGAACATCATTGCAAAATCCACCGCACCCGCATTCTTCGTGACCGTGCACTCCGCCAGCGCGTCGCGCAATTCCGCCCGCACCTCTGCCGGCATGCTGGCCAAGCACACGCGAAATCCCGCCTTGATTCCCAATTTTTTCGGAAGTGGAGTTCCGGAATATCCCGGCATGATTCGTCGTCCGTGATAAAGGAAGGTGCAAACCCGGAAGCCGGCAACCGGAGGCCGATTTCGCCTTACTGCATTGGCGCGTAATACCCCCGGCGCGCCCTCACCCGGAAATTCTTCCGGTCACTCGCCACAATCTCAATGGTACGAAAATGCCCGTCCGGTTTGAAGTCCGCCGGCTTATACGACACCGCGTACTGGCTGCGCAATTCGTCCTGAATCTCGGCAAATGCGTTGGCCACGTCGCGAATCTGAAAGGGGAAGAACGCTCGCCCACCCGTGGCATCGGCAATTCGTTCGAGCACCTTGTCGCCCGATCCTTTACTGCCGCTCACATTTGTGCTGATCGTGTACACAATGGTATCGGCGCGCTGCGCCATCTCGATGGCTTCTTCGCGAGTCACGTGGCTCTGGTTGTCGTCGCCATCGCTTAACAAAATAATCGCGCGTCGCGTCGGGCCACTCGTGGGCCTTTTCAGCAACTTGTCGCGGCAGGCGTAATAGAGCGCATCGTACATCGCAGTGCCGCCGCCCGGACGCAGCTCGCGCACTCCGTGGCCCAGCTTTTCCGTGTCGTCGGTGAAATCCTGCGTCACTTCTGGAGTGGCGTCAAAGCCCACTACAAATGCCAGGTCATAGCGCTTGCGCACCGTCTGATTCAAAAACTCAATCGCCGATTCCTGTTCGAATTTGAACCGGTCCCTTACCGAACTGCTGGCATCGATCAACAACCCTACCTGCAGCGGCAGGTTTGCCTCTGCGCGAAAGCTGCGAAGTTCCGACACTGGCTTGCTGTCGTCCACAAACCGAAAATCGTTCTGCTTCAGATCGGTTACGCGCTTGCCGTGTTTGTCCGTCACCGTGAAGACTACATTCACTTCATTGGTGCCGACCCTGATTTTTGCAACGCTCGCCGGATCGCTCCCAGTCTCGCCCGGTTGCGGTTCGGAATCCTGCGCGGCGGCAGGCGCCTGCTGCGGCGCTGACGTGCTTGTCTGACCGACAGCGGCGAGAGACAGAGCTGCCAGCAGCAGTAAGGATGCAGCCCATCTAGTCACGGAACTCCCCTCGAACCTCATGATGCCGAAAGGTCCCTTCATCAATTGTTCATTATATCCACACTGACTTTGCTTGTGATGTTGTCTTGAAAGCTCGCGCCCTCTGCTAAGTGCCAGGACCATCACAAATGAATGCAGCACCATGGAAGAGGGGCAATTCAAGCGCCGCCTAACGCGCCGGGGAAAAAGGGCTTCAGCCCCCGTGGGCGCCTGCTTCTTCCACCTTCCCCAAGAATTCCCGCAACTCCTCTGGCAAGTCACTCTTCAATGCAATCAGCTCCCCGGATCGCGGATGCCGAAACTCCAACTCCGCCGCATGCAGAAAATTCCGCGCCAATCCAATTACCGCATTTTTCCCTCGTGCCTGCCGCGGCGCCCCATACAGCGTATCCCCCACGATCGGATGTCCCATGGTCGCCACATGCACCCGGATCTGGTGCGTCCGTCCCGTGTCGATCTTCACGTCCAGCAAAGTGAACTTTCCAAACTTCGTATCCAACCGCCGGACCACGCGGTAATGTGTCACTGCCGTGCGTCCGCCTTCGAGCCGCGTCGTCATCCGCATTCGCCGAACCGGATGGCGGCTGATGCTCTGCGCCAGCGTCCCCGAATCTTTTTTCACCCACCCATGCACCAGCGCCACGTACTTTTTCTTCACCTCCCGCGCCGCAAACTGCGCGCTCAGCTTGCGATGCGCCTCGTCCCGCTTCGCCACCACAATCAACCCGCTGGTCTCTTTATCCAGACGATGGACAATCCCCGGCCGCAACTCGCCGCCCACTCCCGACAAACTCCCCAGATGATGCAGGAGCGCATTTACCAGCGTTCCGCGATTGCGCGCATCCTCCGTTGCCCCAGCGCCTGCATGGACCATCATTCCTGCCGGCTTGTTGATCACAGCCAGATCGTCGTCCTCATAAACAATGTCGAGAGGAATCTCCTCTGCGATCGCCTTGATCGGAGCCCGTTGTGCCTTGCCCAGCACGCTGATGCGCTCCCCCCCGCGCAACTTCAGCGAAGCCTTTGCCGCCGCATCATTCACCAGCACGAGCCGAGCGCCAATCATCTCCTGCACCCGAGCCCGGCTTACGGACGCGAGCCGCGCAGCCAAAAATTGGTCCAGCCGCTTGCCGGCATCTTCAGCAGCAACGGAAATAAGAATGGGAAATGATTCGGGCATGCGTTGGAAGTACAACCCACTGTCTCATAAGATAGCTCAGCGCGAGCCATCGATCACCCGCGTCACCTGATTTCGGCAGTTGAGAATGTGGTGAATCGAATGCGAGACCAAGGGCTATCCCGGCTCGCCCGACGGCCATGCACGCAAACCTGCTCCAGGTTCCCCTGCGTGCAGCTCGCGCCAATTGTTGGCATTGAGCTGCCTCTGTTGCGTTGGCCTTAAGTGATTGTCAAGACGAGAGCGTGGCTGGTTCCACCGCTCGTGCAGCCAAGGTTCCCCGTGTTCCCGCTCGGCGTATTGACTATCACGCTTGCTGTTCCGGCAGCGGATATCAGGGCGGTCGTGATTGTGACCTGTAATTGCTGGCTGCTGGTAATCGTGGTGCTTAGCGTCGTCCCGTCGATCACTACGACAGAAGACGAAACGAACTGACTACCGTTCACCGTGAGAAGAAAGCCCGCCTGCACTTCAGCCATCGTAACCGTGCTGGCAGAAAGCGAGCTAATCATCGGAACTGGACGGGCACTTCCGCACAAGGGGTTGAGTGCATTGCAGCCTTGCAAGAAAAGCAATCCGAATAGAAGCGTAGTGAGAGGTCGCAAGAAAGCGCTGATAGCTTTCCTCGTGTTTGCATGCATGTCCCAATCGTACCCCCTGTTGCTGGGCAGTGCCGTTCATAGGAGGCTCATTGGGACAACAACCAATGCCCCTGCTCTCGCTTTTCGGCTGATAGCTCCCGAGAATCTGTAAGTCCGAGTCGAACCTTTACCTGTCGTGTGACGGCAAGTCAGGTTTTGCCTGTATTGCCCTAACGTTTCACCTCAGCTACATCTGATGTCAAAGCATTACCGTACTGACGTTCAGACTTCACGACAGGTTTTTATGCTGTAGAAAAAATGGTTCGCGCCAACCATTCGTGAGCGCTGAAAAAGTTATGAGCCAACTTCGCCGCCCGTTGCAGCCATCCCCGCAGTATGAATGTGTCGACGAGATTGTGGTGGTCCAAGATTGTGGTGCTCAGTGTCAGCGTGATTTATGGATGGTCCCAGCATCGAGAAACTTCGTGATGAGCTTACACGGCTGATGCGGGAGCATATTGAAAACATGCAAAAGCGAACGTTTTTGGGAATTAGCCCGGAAGATGTGCAACTGGAAAAGGAGCGACTGCAGCGCATCCGCGAAGTGTCCGCGGATTTTTTGGAGGCGTTAAAGAGACTTAGCCGTTAGCTTGCAGGGCGGCAACCCTGCCTTTCGCTATCCCAAATTGCGGTTTTGTATCTATATATAGTAAAAGAGGGTTCGACCCATTGTCATGAAAGGGAAGCCCATGGCGAAGAAGCCCCGTGTCACACTTCCCGGAACTGTCGAGAAGGTCATCAAACCATCGGAGCCAGGTCAACCGGAAAAAGTGCAGATTGAGATTGAAGGCGCAGACGAAATGTACCGCGAGATCCGCATCGAAAACACACTCACCACCGAAGATGGCAAGCAGACTCAGCTTAAAAAAGGCTCCGAAGTCGACGTTACCGTGGAAGCCGATTCGAAGGCGACCAATGCGAAAAAAGAATAACTGAAGTTCTGCTTTCTACCGCGTCGCCCCCACCGGCTGCGCCGTCACATTCTTTGGCCCCGGCCTCAACCACCAGATGACCCCGCCTGCCACAACCAGCCCAATCGCAATCAGCTGCGTGCCCGACATCGCTCCGCCGAACACCGACCCTCGCCCCGGATCGTCGCGCAGAAATTCCAGAAAGAATCGCGCCACTCCATAGATAAACAGGAATGCGCCGAATACCTGGCCATCGAATTTCCTGCGCTTCAGCAGCCACATCAGAAAAAAGAAATTCGCCAACTCCACCGCCGCCTCGAACAATTGCGTCGGCTCCAGCGGCACGTTCAGCGGAGTTCCCGTAATCTGATTTGCCAGTGGATTATGAAACACCACTCCCCACGCATGATGCGTCTCTTTCCCGTAGCAGCATCCCGCCGCAAAGCAGCCGACGCGCCCGATGGCATGTCCCAGAGCCAGCCCCGGAGCAAATGCGTCGCAGGTTCCAAGCGGGGGCATGTGATACCTGCGCACGTACCACGCTGCCGCCGCGAACGCCGCAATCAATCCGCCCGAAAAAACTCCTCCGGATTGCAGTGTGCTGACGCTGAAAATATCCGCTGGATGCGCCCGGTAATAGCTCCATTCATTAATAATGTACAGCGCCTTCGCGCCTACAATTCCGCACAACACCACCAGAATCCCCAGGTTCCACGCCTTCTCGCCGTCACTTCCCAGCCGCTCGGAATTGCGCACACTGATCCACAACCCGATCAGGACTCCCAGCGAAACCAGGAAGCCGTACGTCGGCAAAACAAACCACCCGAAATGCACTAATTGAGGAAACACAGTTAATTGGATGCGCGAACCGAGACTTTGTTCCAACCTCAGTTTAACAGGAATGCTCGCTGCATCTGTCATGCCGCGCGAAGCAGAGTAGCGAAGCGATGCTCCTGCGCAGTCGAAGCATCCCTACCCCGGCACAATGCACCGTGAAGGCCGTCCTGGCGAATGCCTCAAGCCACGAAAAACGAAAGCATGCCGCACCTAGGGATGCTTCGACTTCGAACGTCCCTCGCTGCGCGAAGGGCGTTCTACGTTCAGCATGACATGGAAAAATTGGAGGGTGCTATCGAATTCGACGACAGCGAAGCCACAGAAAAAATCAAGCCGACCCACTGTGCCGTGTGACGGGCCGAGAATGAACCGTCAGGTAGACGTTGGGAACCCGCCGAGACCCTTTAGGCATCTCCGCATGGCGGAGCGTTGCACACCGGATCCTAGTTCGAGTCGAGTCCCCGTTCATTCAGCATTGGTTCAAAAATCGGTTACCGCCATCACCAACCCCGCAGGTCGGCTTTCACCTGTGATGCTAGGAGAACTCCCCGTGAATTAGCAATAGGCAACCAGCAAATAGTTGGCAGAACACTTGCAACGAAAGTAATCTCGCCGCAACGTTCCCCACTTGCAAATCTGCCCACCGACCCTGTGCAAAAATGCCCGAAGCCATCGCCACATTCTCCGTAGACTTAGCTCGCTACGTCTCTGCCTGCACCACCTCTGCATTCGACTCGCGCAGCCCTAATTTTAGATCGCACAGCACTTCGATTTTGGGTAGCGCAACGCCTTCCAGCGCGGTGAGAAGCGTCCTTCGGTGAATCGGGCTTCAGCCCCCGGCTACTACTTCGCACCCGCCGCCCAATAACTCTCCCTGGCCAGCACAATCCGATCCCCCGCGTTCCGCAACCTCACTTTCAACCGATGCAACCCTGCATGCGGATTCTTCGGCTCGATGCTCAACAAATACCGGCTGTGCAAATGATTGCTGAAGTCGATCATGCGTAAATCGAAGTTCTTTCCGGTCGCGAACATCTCATACTCACCGCCAGTCATCGCGGCCACAGTCTTCGGCATATTCTTCCGCATTGCCTGCGCCGCCATAAGCAACGGCGCCAGCAAATCCGGCGACGGATTCATCTCGTTAAGATTGTTCCCCCGCATCGTATCCAGCACATTCGACCGCGACGGCGAAAATGCCAGCGCATACACCGCCGTGCGGCTCTGTCCAATCTCCGCCACCACGTCCTCCACCTTGGCCGCGCTGCCATGGTCGCGCGTCTCGCTGATCACTAACAGCACTCTCTGGCGGTCTCTCGGAGTGTTCTCCAGCATTTTCACCGAATATTCCACCGCATCCAGAATCGCCGCCCCGCCATCGCCCGGCTGCAATCCTTTCAGCGTCCACGCAATTTTTTCGGAGCTCGCGGTAAATTCCTGCGCAGTTTGTACCTGGCTGTCGAACTCCACAATGGCCACCGATCCACGTCCCTCCGCCACTAGCGGATCCAGCATCGCACTCAGCCCGCGCATCCGCGGAAACTCATAATCCGCCCGCCGTCCGCGTTGAATCGCAATCACCATCGAGACCGGCTGGCCCTCCGCCGCCTCGTCCAGGTGCACCGCCTGTTCCTCGCCATCGTCCTCGACGACAAAATCCTTTGCCCCTAACCCGTACACAACTTCGCCCTGCGCGCTCTTCACCAGCGCGGGAATCACCACCACGTTCGATTGACTATGGAGAGTTGTTTCCTGGCAAACCGCGCCGCTGGTCAGCAACGCGCAGAAAAGAAAGCAGAAAATAAAATGGATTGCCGCCCGCCGCAGCCTAGCCCGCCTTGCG
This sequence comes from Acidobacteriota bacterium, assembly GCA_013289765.1. Lineage (GTDB taxonomy): Bacteria > Acidobacteriota > Terriglobia > Terriglobales > Acidobacteriaceae > Sulfotelmatobacter. Next base: position 175,268 of record JABCZI010000004.1, on the reverse strand, counting down.
GCTTTCATTCTCGCCCAACACTTCATCCAGCGCGTTTGCCAGCAAGTGCGCCCGCTTCTGATAATCCGCTGCCCCGTTATCCTTCGTCCGCTTCAAAAGATGATATTCATCCGCAATATTCAGCGCCGCCAGCACCGCCAGTCGCACCGTATCGATCGTATTCGTCGCTTCGGCCACCGCGCGCATCTTCGCGTCCACATACTCCGCCAACTTCAAAATATATTCCGGATCCGACCCTCGAAGGTTATACGCCTGATCGAAAATCTCCACGCGCACGCCCGCATTCTGCGAGTCATTCAATGTCGAATCCTTCGTAGCCGTAGCCATAATCAGTGAACCTTATCTCTGAGCTGAACTAAACTGTCGCCGGGTTGCGGAAGCCGGGCGTCGGAAGCCGATTTTCCTAACTAGCCCGCTCCTCCGCAATCGAATCTATCTGCTCCAGCATCTTCTCCACGCGCCCGCGAATCTCTTCCCGCTCTTTCCTCAACTGCACCCCCTCGCGCCGCAAGGCCACCAATTGCTCGTCGCGTTCTTCCAGTTGCTGACGCACGCGTTGCGCATCGCGCTCGGCCGCAGCCTGCGCCTGCCGCGCCGCTTTGTATCTCTCAATAGTGCGATAAACTTTCTCTTCCAGCGCCTGAAAATCATCCACCGGAACCTGCTCCGTCACCTGCTCCGCCGCATTCAAACCCATGATTCCACTTTCCTGAAGGGATTCCAAACTTTTTCGCAGTATACTCCACTCCCCTGTGAATCAAGCATGGCACATTGGTGCAGGTGCAGCCGCATTCGCTATAATTCCCTGCATGAAATATCCAGGGTTCTTCCTCATCGCCATCCTGGTCGTCGCCGCGCTTCCCAGCGCCGCTAAAACCAAAGTCGAACTCAAAGATGCCCAAGGCAAGGACGTCGGCACGATTCTCGTCTCGCAACAGGGATCGGCCGTTGCCCTCCAGTTGCATCTTCACGGCCTTCCCCCCGGCGAGCACGCTATTCACTTCCATCAGAATCCTAGCTGCGTTGCACCGGACTTCAAATCCGCCGGTTCGCACTTCAATCCCGACGGCAAAAAGCATGGATTCGACAATCCCGAAGGCCACCACGCCGGCGACATGAAAAACTTCACCGTCGATGCCCAAGGCAAAGCCGACGCCAAGGTCGAAGATAAAGACGTAAACCTCGGCGCCGACGCCCACTCGATCTTCAGCAACGGCGGTACCGCCATCGTCATCCACGCCAAGGCCGACGATTACAAAACCGATCCCGCTGGCGCTTCCGGCGACCGCATCGCCTGCGGCGTGATTACGAAATAAGTTTTTGCTTTCTAAATTTGCCCTGTCATCCTGAGCGCAGTATGGGTTTCGCGAAGCGAAGCCCATACGAAGTCGAAGGGTCCCTTGTCTGCGTAAGCTCTGTTCGGCTCCGAGAGGAATTCTCGCTCCGGACCGGGATTACTTCCTCAACTTCCCCAACTTCTCCGCCGCCCGATCCAGAGTCTCCAATTTCTTGCAGAACGCAAACCGCACCTGCCGCGCCCCATCCCGCGCATCCCGATAAAAACTCGACCCCGGCACCGCCGCCACCCCAACCTCTTTCACCAGATATTTCGTGAACGAAACGTCATCCTCAAATCCAAACGCAGAAATATCCGTCATCACGTAATACGCCCCTCGCGGACGAAAACACTTAAACCCCGCCGCCTCCAGCGCCGGAATCAAATGATCGCGCCGCCCGCGATAACCCTCCGCCAGCTTCGCATAATATTCCTGCGGCAAACTGAGCGCTGCCGCGCCCGCCTCCTGCAAAGGCGCGGGCGCCCCCACCGTCAAAAAATCATGCACCTTGCGGATCGCGTTCGTGATCTTTTCCGGCGCAACCGCCCATCCCACGCGCCATCCCGTGACGCTGTAGGTCTTCGACATGCCGTTGATCGTGACTGTCCGCTCCCGCATTCCCTCGAGCGATGCCATCGAAATGTGCTCGGTCCCGTCATACAAAATATGTTCGTAAATCTCATCCGTAATCGCGAGCACATCGAACTCCACGCAAAGATCGCGAATCAATTCCAATTCCGTCCGGGTGAAAACTTTTCCCGTTGGATTGTTGGGCGTATTAACAATGACGGCTTTGGTGTTCTTATCGAACGCCGCTCGTAATTCTTTCTCATCAAAAGTCCACTCGCCGCCCTCGCTCGCCGGAGGCCGCAATTTCACAAACCGCGGCCGCGCCCCGCTCAACACCGCGTCTGGCCCGTAGTTCTCATAGAACGGCTCGAAGATCACCACCTCATCGCCCGCATTGCACACCGCAAGCAACGTCGAAATCATCGCCTCGGTCGATCCGCAGCAAACCGTCACTTCTTTTTCCGGATCGACCGCAATCCCTTGCCACGCGCCCATCTGCCGCGCAATTGCGTTGCGCAAATTCTTTGCGCCCCACGTGATCGCATACTGATTCACGTCGCCGTCGATCGCCGCCCGCGCCGCCGCCTTGATCTCCGCCGGAGCCGCAAAATCCGGAAACCCTTGCGCCAAATTCACCGCCCCATGCAGCATCGCCTGCCGCGTCATCTCCCGAATCACCGACTCGGTAAACCGCGATACTTTATCGCTGAGAAACTGCTTTGGATGGGTGGATAAAGAAGAAATAACGTCCGCCATAGCTGGCAGATTAGCACAAGAGCCCTGTCATCCTGAGCGGAGCATTTGCTATCGCGAAGCGATAAGAAATGCATAGTCGAAGGATCCCTGCCCCATAACGCAAGCAGCAGTTCCGAAAGGAGTTTCCGTCGCGAACGCTACGCTCGCCCGCCGCATAACTGTCGGCAACACCGTGGAAGAGCGGCGCTTTCGGCGCCGCGTAAAACAGATAAAAAATCGGGGCTTTAGCCCCCGAGCTACGCCCCTAAGCCCGCTGCGACCCGCCCATACCCTTCAGCGCACCAACAATCTTCTCCGCACATGCCGCAATCTGCTCATCCCGCAACGTCGCCTCATCCGATTGCAATCGGGCCCGAACCAAAATCGAATATTTCCCCGCCCCAATCGACCCGCCACGAAAAATCTCGACTGGCTTAAATTCACGCAACTCGGAAATGCCCAACCCCATCACTGCTCGCCGCATTGCCTCAAACTCCACATCATCCGAGAACACGAACGAAAAATCCCGCTCCACCGCCGGATATTTTCCCAAAGGCGCAAACCTCACCTGCCGCAGTCCCTGCCCACGAAGCACATCCAAATCGATCTCCGCCAGAAAAACATCCTGCCGCAACTTCCGTTCCGCCTTCACCTCTTCCGCAAGTTGCCCAAACTGCGCTACCACCGCCCCATCCATCAAAGCCCGCGCCGAACGTCCCGGATGAAAATATTCCGCCGTCTGCCGATCAAAACTCAACTCGCGATAAGCAAATGCCGCCAACAAAGTTTCCAGGTCGCCCTTAAACAAGCGAAACACCTCAGCCGCCGCGGCATGCTCGCCCTTGCTCACATCCAGAACGCCGCCCATGGGCAAACCATTCTTCACCGCCGCCAACGTCGCACCCAGGCACGCGCGCGCCGGCTCAACCCGCTCCCCGTCCCGCATTTCGTAGACGCGTCCCATCTCAAACAGCCGCACGTCTTCCGCGTCGCGGTTCAAATTCCACGCCAGCATGTCGAGCATGCCAGGAGCGAGCGAAGTCCGCATCACGCTCGCTTCCTCGCTCAGCGGATTCTCCAACTCCAAGACTCCCGCCCCGGAAGAAAATGTCTCCGCCGCCGCATGCGAAATAAACGTCAACGACACCGCCTCGTTGTATCCGAGAGCCAACGCCCGCTCCCGTAAAGTCGCGTCCATAGCGGCGTGCGGCAGATCCACCACCGCGCCACTGTAAGCCGGCAAACTGTTTTCGAATTTGTCGTACCCATGCAGCCGCGCGATCTCTTCAATCACATCAATCTCGCGCTCCACATCCAGCCGCCAGCTCGGAATCTGTACCCGTATCTGCGCATCGGCCTGGCCCTCGGGAATCAAGCCGAACCCAAGCTTCTTCAGAATGCGGAAAATCTCTCCCGTACTAAGATTTCCTCCGAGTATGCGATGCACCTCGGAGAGCCGCAACACGATCGGAGCCTGATCCATCTGTCGCGAAACTGCATCGATCGCGCCGCCTGACAACTCTCCGCCTCCCGATTCCAGAATCAGCGCCGCTACCAGATCGCACGACAAAACCGTCGACTCAAAATCCGCGCCGCGCTCAAACCGGTGCGAAGCGTCGGTATGAATCCCATGCCGCCGCGACATCTTCCGCACCGTCCCCGGATCCCACCACGCCGACTCAATCACAATATTCTTAGTCTTGTCGGTGATCATGGTGTCGTAGCCACCCATCACACCTGCGAGCCCGACCGCTTTTTTAGCATCGGCGACCACAAGATCGTCCGAAGAAAGCGTGCGCTCAACGCCATCCAGTGTCTTCAGCTTCTCGCCATTTTTGGCGTGCCGAATAACCAGCCGCCCGCCCTCCAGCAAATCCATATCGAAAACATGCGTCGGCTTTCCCATCTCCCACAAAACATAATTGGTCGCGTCGACCGCGTTACTGATGGGCCGTTGATCCAGCAACTTCAATCGGTGTGCAATCTTCTCGGGCGAAGGTTTGATCGTCGTCCCCCGAATCACTCGCGCCGAAAATCGCGGACAAAGTTCCGGCTCCTCGACAGTGATCGGAAAGATTTCACGTTCGGAACTTTTCGAGGAGACCACGCCCGAGGACGCCACGCCGGGGAAGGGCACGACTTCAGTCGTGCCGTGAGAAGTCCGGGAAGAAGCGGCTTTAGGCGCTGAGGTTTTCTTTCCTGCGCGGCCGTGCCCCGTGGAAGAGCGGCGCTTCGGCGCCGCGTAAACGCCCTTCACACTCGACTGGGCTTTAGCCCCCGCCACGCCGGAAGCCGGAAGCCGGAGTCCGGACAGCTCCTTGAGCGGCAAATCATAAATCGCCGCCGCCTCCCGCGCCACTCCGTAATGATTCATCGCGTCCGGACGGTTCGTCCCAATCTCCATCTCGAACACGGCGTCCGCACCACTTCCGCTAATCCCTTCGACCCCGATGCCGACGCCAGTCAAATCCTCCGCCAGCCGCCGGTCATCGACGGATAGCTGAACAAATTCCCGCACCCACTGTGGCGAAATTTTCATGGCGCTCTAAAAAGCTCTGTCATCCTGAGGCGCGCCTTTGCGCCGAAGGACCCCTGCAGTTCTTGTCTCAGCCAAGCTGCCTCAAGGCATTCTCCCGACGAACTTGCAGCTTTTAGCTAACCACTAACGACTAACGACTAACGACCGTCCCTCTACGCCCACTGCCGCAAGAACCTGACATCCCCCTGAAAAAACAATTGAATATCATCCACGCCATACTTCAACAAAGCGATCCGGTCCGCGCCCATGCCAAAGGCAAATCCCGAAACTTTCCGCGGGTCATATCCGTTGTCTTTCACAAACTCAAACACATTCGGATCGACCATGCCGCACCCGAGAATCTCAATCCATCCCGTCTGCTTGCACGGACGGCACGGATCACTTCCGCGTCTCCCGCTTCCGCCACAGATAAAGCACGAGACATACATCTCCGCGCTCGGCTCCGTGAACGGGAAAAACGATGGACGAAAACTCGTCTTCACACTCGATCCAAAAAATTCCTTCATCGCATGATCGAGCGTTCCCTTCAAATCGCCGAACGTAATGTTGCTATCGACTGCGAGCCCTTCAATCTGATGAAACATCGGCGAGTGGCTCGCATCCGGAGGATCGTTGCGATGCACCGTCCCCGGAATCACAATGCGAAGCGGCGGCCGCATCTTCTCCATCGTGCGAATCTGCACTGGAGAAGTATGCGTCCGTAGCAGCAACCGCTCCCGCTGCGGCTTCGCCTGCTGACCCGCGATAAACAAAGTATCCTGCGTGTCCCGCGCCGGATGATTCGGCGGAAAATTCAGCGATTCGAAATTGTAATAATCCGTCTCAACAACGGGCCCCTCTGCCACGGAGTACCCAAGCTTCTGAAACACCCGCACCATCTCGTTCGTGGTTTTAACGACGGGATGTTCAGCGCCGATGGGACGGCGGATGCCGGGAAGGGTGATATCAACCGAACCGATTTTTTCGAACCTGTATTTTTCCAATTCCTCGGCGGAGACGGTATAGCCCGGATGCATAATCTCAAGACTAGGGGCATCAAGCCAATCCTTGGCTCCTTTTATCTTTTGCTCAACTTGTTCTTTGACTCGGTTCACCACTTGGCCAACCTCTCGCTTTGCTTCTCTCGGAGCAGCCTTAAGCCAAAGCTCGTTAACCTGCGTCAACACGCCATTCTTCCTAGCCATCCAACGGTCGCGAAAAACCTTCCAGTCGGCTTCGTTTTTCACGGCCGATGCTTCCTCGCCGAGCGCAGAAAAAAGTTCAGCGGAGGCGCGTTCCAGCGCCCCCGCCGAATAATCCGTCAATTTGGAGACTGTATAAGCCACGTTCCTCGCAGCCAACTGGAATGCGGGTGCCCCGTCCTTGTCTCTCCGTTCTTCGGAGAGACAGGGCGGGGATTTTGACCTCACAAACTAAATCAGAAAAGATGGCCCCGCGGAAGGGCCGATAGCCGGAAGCCGAGCGCCGGAACCCTTTACGCCAGCGCGCCCTTGGCTTGTTCCACTAGCGTCTTAAACGCCGCCGCATCGCGCACCGCCAGGTCCGCCAGAATTTTGCGGTCCAGTTCCACTCCCGCGACCTTCAAGCCGTGGATGAACTGGTTATAACTCAACCCATTCAGCTTCGAAGCTGCCCCAATGCGCACAATCCACAGCGAACGATACTGCCGCTTCCGCTGCTTCCTCCCGCTATATGCAAATTTGAGGCCGCGTTCTACGGCCTCTTTTGCAGAACGGTACAGCTTGGATTTAGTAAGGAAGTATCCGCTGGCGCGGTCTAATATTTTTTTGCGTTTGGCGCGGCGTTTGGTTCCGCGTTTTACACGAGGCATGGTGTTCTCCTTTTTATTTTCTAGTTACTGAGCGGCTGGAGGTAAGGAGGATCGCCTTGCGGCGTCTCTGACCTCTTCACTCGCCTGACAACGATTGTTGATTTTTGATTGCTGATTAAGACCTAAGCAAGCCGCGGTCTTCAATCAACAATCAGCAATCGCACAATCGACAGTCGTCTACTGGTACGGAATCATCCGCTTTACTTTGCGGACATCGCCGGGGCTTACCAGCGTGCTTTTGCCCAGCTTGCGTTTCCGTTTTTTATCTTTCGAGGTCAGGATGTGGCGCAGATGCGAATGTCCGCGCTTCACTTTTCCGGTCCCGGTTTTCTTGAAGCGCTTGGAGGCGCCTTTGTGCGTTTTTAATTTCGGCATAAGTCCTCAAGTAGCTGTCAGCTTTCAGCTGTCAGTTCTGAAACTTCATCTTAATTCTTAATTTTGCTCTGGAATCGTCGACGTGAATTGCGGCGTCGTCAATGCAGATCAACCGTGCAGAAACTCTAAGAATGCGAAACTGCGGCGGGGACTTCTTCGTGCGCGGCTGCCGCAGGCTGCTTTTCTTTTTCTGGCTCCGGTCCCGCTTTGTCTTTATCTTTTTCCTGCGCCAGCTTCTTTTCCAGTTTCGCTTTCGCCTTGGCTTCTTTTTCCCGTTCTTTCTCGCGCTCGGCGGCGGTTTTCTTCGGCGCCAGAATCGCGTGCAGCGTATTGCCTTCCTGCCGCGGACGGAACTCCACGATACTGAAGGGTTCCACGTCCTTGATCAGGCGCTCCAGAATCTGCCGGCCCAGGCCGGTGCGGGTCATTTCGCGGCCACGGAAAAAAATCGTGGCCTTTACTTTGTCTCCGCCATCCAGAAAGCGCAGCACGTGATTTTTTTTGGTCTCGTAATCGTGGTCGTCCACATTGATGCGGAACTTGACCTCTTTTACGGTAATTGTTTTCTGGTGTTTCTTAGCTTCGCGCTCTTTCTTTTCCTGCTGATAGAGATATTTCCCGTAGTCCATGATGCGGCAGACAGGAGGCTGCGCCGTGGGCGAAATCTCAACCAGGTCCAGGTTCTTGCTTTTGGCCAATTTAAGCGCTTCGAAGGGAGGCATTACGCCGATCTGTTCACCCTCGTCTCCGATCACGCGAATTTCGCGCGCCCGGATGCGGTCATTGGTTCTGATAAAACGTTTATCGATACGGTCCTCCGCGCTCTAAGCGACTGTGAATAGGGAAATTATAGCATGGGGGTAGCGACAGCCATGCGTATGCTTGGCTCTTTGCCACCTATCCAGAGAAGGCTCTCTTTGGAAGCCATTGAGTCAGAAAGTGAATTTGACCGCAATTTGCCCGATCCGCGGTGGCGCTGCTTTCAGCACGTGTCCGAATGTCGGGCTGTTGATGTTTCCGTCGACCGAGCCGTTGGGATAAAACTGCGCGTGGTTGAAGGTGTTGAAGGTTTCTAAACGGAATTCGAGCGCCTTGGTTTCTGTGAGTTTTGTGTTTTTGCGCAGAGCGACGTCGAAATTGTTAATGCCGGGCCCGTAGAAAAAGCGCCGCCTGGCGTTGCCTTGCGTCCCTATAGCATTCGGGGTGAACAGTGATGTGTTGAAATAGGGGAGCCCGTTGCGCGGGTTGTGGTTGATCTCCAGGTTGCCGGGAGTGTAGTTCGGCAGGTCGATGCTGACGGAGTTCACGCCGTTGTTCTGGACGTAGACCAAAGCGTTGTCGCCGAAGCTGGCGAATGTTACGGGCAGGCCCGAGGCAAAGCGAGTGATTCCGGAGAGCGACCATCCGTCGGTCAGGCGATTCGCTTTTCCGGAGAGCTTCGCGAAGGGAAGTTCGTAGTTGTAGCTGACGACAAAGTTTTGTTTGATGTCGAACGCGGAAGGCGCGTACTCCTCGTGGTAGTTGTAGGGATAGACCTGTTCCTGAATACTGGAAGACTGGTCGAGCGATTTTCCATAGGTGTAACTGGCGAGGAGCGTGAGAGGTCCGGTTGTGCGCTTAAGCGTGAACTGCAAGGCGTTGTAGTTCGCATTGCCCACGTTTTTGTACCAGGCGTCAGTGCCGATCGTGTTGGGAAACGGACCGCGTGTGCCGTTGACAACGGTTCCGTCGGCTCGGGTGAATACGTTGTTCTCGAGAAACGGTCCGCAGGTTGGAGATCCAGGAGCCACGTCTTGCGGTTGGCTCAGGGCCATGCAGAGAGAGGGGATTCCTGGATTCGCTCCGACCACGGTCAGCAGATGCCGGCTCTCGGATCCGATGTAGCTCGCGCTTACGAGCATGTTCGATCCGATCTGCCGTTCGACGCTGAAATTCAATGACATTGTGTACGGCGTCTTGTTCTGGTACCAGACACTTCCTGCTCCGCTGATCGGCGTGTATCGATTCCAGTTCACATTCGTGTCGGGGTTCTTTGGAGAAACGTTGTATGGGGGGACGTTAACAGGAAACTGCTGAATGTATTGTGTTCCCGTGAGCGCGCCCGTGAAAGGCGTGCTCATCAGCGGCGGCTCGGGGCTGGTGTAGGTGAGCCCGTAGGGCGGGTTGCCGGTGGGATAAGCGACCGTTAGTCCCTCAGGTGACGTGAAGAATCGTCCAGCGCCAAAGTGAATACTTGTTTTGCCCGGTCCGCCCGTCAACTTGCCCAGAAAACCGTCTGACCAATTTGGAGAATAGGCCAAACCAATACGAGGCGAGAGATTATCTTTCGGGGTAGGCGCAATCCCGGCGGGGATTGCCTGGCCATTGGGCAAGCGATCGCCCGGCACGAGATATCCGAGGGGCGCACCCGGAAAGGTCTGTGATTCAACTCCGGGAATGAGAGTGGTGGTTTGGTGATGCATCTCCGCCCACGGAGTTACGTAGTCCCAACGCATGCCATAGTTCAGAGTCAGATTCGTCTTGATGCGCCAGCTGTCCTGAGCAAAAATACCTCCGTCTGCGGCGCTCTCGTAGAATGTTGGGGAAGACTGTTGCGAATAGAAATCGGGCAGGCCCAATAAAAAGTCGGCAAATCCGTTTCCAGTGGACTGAGTTCCGGAGCCGAAAAATGAGAATGTCCCGTTCGCAACCAGATCTGGCAATTGCTTGACCTTGTACCAGAGGTACTGTCCGCCAATTTTCAAGGTGTGATTCCCGACGACTTTCGAGATGTTGTCAGCCGTCTGGTATGTATTGTTGACCTGCGCGAGAAAGAAGGGATTTGTTCCCATTGTGAACGAATTGAAATAAAGAGTCTCCACGCCGGCATACTGAGGGAACCCCTGCTGAATACTTTGTGGGCCGCTAGAGATGCCCTGATCCGCCAGACTGATTCCAACGCCTCCCTTGGGAACGCCAAGAGTATTGTTCAAGCGTGTGTAGCTGAAATGCGCTTCGTTGACCATGGTCGCGCCAAGCGTCTTGGTGTCACGCAGGACGATGACTTGGTCCGTGCCGTCTGAGAGTGCATCGTACGCGCCAGACGGGCCGGGAACGGTGGCGCCGCCGAAGCCGACCGGGTACGGGTCATCGAGGTTGTAGCGATCAATGAAGTAATAGGCGGAGAAATTCCCATACTTGGTGGTGTTCGCGTCGATCCTAGCGGAGCCTTTGTCATCATTGGTCCGCCGCTTTTCCGCGCCAGAGGAGAACTGATTACCTCCCACATTGGGGGAAGGAATGAACTGCAGCATCTTGGTCGCCGGGAGTCCGAATGCTTGTTGAGGAATGATGGCGTTGGGAAACACACATTGGGTGTTCGAAGTGCAGCCCGGCGCGTAGAAGGACTCGCCGTTATTCACCAGATATCCCAGGCGGCTGGAAAGGGTTTGGGCTAGAGAGGTTCCGTTAACCTTGCCGGTCAGCGAACCAGCCGAATCAGAAAAGTTTCCCGTGCGGTTAAGCAGGGAAGGCACACTTACGAGGCCTGTCTCAATTCCCTCTACCGTGCGTTGACCTTGATAGTCTCCGAAGAAAAAGATCTTTCCTTTCTTGATTGGACCGCCGAATGTTCCCCCGAATTGGTTCTGCTGAAAGGTCGAACGCTCCGGCGAAAAGTAACCGCGTGCGTCCACGTTCGTATCGCGAAGGAATTCAAATACCGATCCGTGAAACTGGTCTCCGCCGGATTTGGTGACGACATTAATCAGCCCGCCGCTGTAGCCTCCATATTCTGCGTCGGCATTGCTGCTGATAATTCGGAACTCAGCGATTGAATCCAGGTTCGGGATGATGCCGGCCTGTTGCCCGATCGATTCCTGGACGCTGGCGCCGTTCAGGAAAAATCCGTTGGCAGACTCGCGCTGGCCGTTGATGGAGAATTGGCCGGTGTTCTCATTGCCTGCCACGGGAACGGTCCCGAATCCTCCGCCCGAACTACTGTTAGCAGCGCCGCTGGTGGTGACGGGGGATACTCCTGCCTGGGTTGCAAGCAAATCCGTGTAGCTACGGCCATTAAGCGGCACCTCGGCCACGTGCTCGCTGCTAATGGTTTCGCCAATCTCGGTATCGGACATCTGAATCGTGACCACGCTATCGTTGACGTCCACCGTCTGGGTGTTTTGGCCGATCTGCAAGGTGGCGTCGATTTGCAATGCGCTGTTTACGTCAATGACCACTCCAATCTTCTTATAAGGCTGGAAGCCGGCAGAGTTGACTTCAAGTTCGTACCGTCCCACAGGAACGACCGGGAACGAATATTGTCCCTGGTCGTTGGTGGTTGCGGTTTGTTTGGTTCCGTTGCCCACGTTGCTGAGAGTAACTGCCGCACCAGCGACGGATGCGCCACTGGGATCACTGACCATCCCGGAGATTCTACCTGCCACATCGGCCCATGTGATGTTGAGCAAAAACCAAAACACAACCACAGCCCATGAAAGCCGTTTCATCGCTGAGTACGCCTTGAGTTTCATTTTCTCTCTCGTGATTGGGCTAATGGATAACCGGCCGGCGAAAGGGCCCTTCTCGGGAAGGGCCTCCGCCGCTTCAGCTTCAAATTCATCATTTGTCTCGTGAACCGGTGCGGCTGTCTCCACGTGAACGAAACTGCGAAGTTCGGGATCAATCCAGACGCGGTCGAGTGGACGCGATGGATTTCCTGTCTCGATCCAAACGCAATAAAGTGGTTGACGGCTCAACGTTGGAATAAAAGTGTTCGTCATTGTTCCCTCCCAGCAGAGACACGTATCCCGTCTGGACGCGCGCTTGCCTTGCGGCGCGACCGGAGACAGTTCTCGGCAAGTAATTTGGTTAGGAGGAGTGAGTCGAGCCGTTCACAACGGCGGGATTCGCTCGCTCAGGTCACGGGTCAAGTCCTGTGACGAGCGAGGAAGAGATGGCGCACAAGACGCTAGCAGCTTCTTCTAGAACGCTCTTCACAGCACAGGCCAACCCTCGGGCTACACGGAGGGTCTTGCGCGGATGCAATGTTCATAGTCCTTCTATAATTCTCCGTTGAGTTCGTTTAGGAATCTCGACTCGTTTGTTATATCATACCCCCCTAGCATATAGGCAAGGAAAATGTCGCATCTTGAAAAAGAAAAACAGAAGCTGATCGCTCGCATTAAGCGGATTCGTGGGCAGGTTGACTCCATCGAACGTTCGTTGACGTCTGACGACGACTGCGCGGACGTCTTGATGCTCCTGGCGAATGTTCGTGGCGGGATCAACAGCCTCATGGCTGAAGTTCTCGAAGACCACATCCGTCTGCACATGTTGAGCGACGAAAAGAGCTCGATGCCCGCCGCAGAGCTGGCAGAAGATCTTATTGGCCTAGTCCGTGCGTACCTCAAGTGATTCGACGCGTGGTGGGATATGGTTTGTACGCTCTGCGAGAGTAGAAACTGCAAGGTTGCAAGAAGAGTGTCTAGTAGTCATCCGCGCTGCGGAAGGAACTGGAGCGCACGCTCAGAGAGGTTTTGACGTAACGAAAGAAGCGCGGGTGTCCGCGCTTTTTCCAATAGCGGGAATCGTAGGAATCGACGCTGGGCCCGGAGCTGAGCAAACTGAAAAACGAATGCTGCGCGGGATTGGTCACAATCCCCGCATGCCCACGCCAGACCACGAGATCTCCCGGTTGCGGACGGGACACTTGCTGGAATTCGTCAATCCCGGCGTAGAGGTCCGCCGAGCTTGCGTATTCGTAAGGAAAGCCGGCGCTCTCATACAGCGAGTGAATAAAGTGTGAGCAATCGTGAGCGCGCTTGGTACGCCGGCGGAAATCGAGTGCGGTGCTGAGGATGGCCAGGCGTTCGTCGGTGGTGAGCGATTGAGGTGCGGTCTTCTGCCGCGAGTCACGATTGTCGCGCGCGCTGCGATACTCTCCGTTCGGGCCGGCTTGCTGTTCCTGCGCCCGCGCAGCCGGAATGGCTGCCAGGATCAGCAGGAGCAACGACACGACGGCTTTGGAGCGAAAGCGCATAGCTTTGTATAACTCATTTTCCGAGAACAACGCAGATCACAGGAGTACCGCCGAATCCACGGAAAATGTTCCAAACTGAGATGCACTGACGGGTGCAAGAGGTTTGGCGGAAACAAGCGACGGTTGCGGGTTTTCGATCTTCGCTCTATGTAAACGACGCTCTGTAAACTCTTGTCAATAAGCAGTTCCGTTCGATGTCCGCCGCGGTTCAGGCTGGCGTTGCACTTTCCGCCGGCAACGCGGCCGGTTCTGGTCCCGCGCTCGGCGTGAGCAACGGCCAGCCTTTACGCAAAACGTAATCAAGCCACGCCCCGGCAATCTGCGAAGTGAGCACGGCGGCCAGAACTAGAGTGGTGTAGAACTTCGGGCTGATGATGCCGGCATCGAAGGCCACGCTGGCGAGGACAATTCCAGGTCCGCCGCGGGCGTTGGTGGTGATGGCAAGATTCATCAGGTCGAGGCCGCGAAATCCGGCGAAGCGTCCGGCGAACGATACGGAAACGATCTTCACCACACAGCTTCCGACCAGGAAGGCCGCGACCATGGCCAGCGACAGCCCGCGGACCAAATCGAGTTTCAAACCTACGATCGCAAAATATGCGGGAATGAAAAATGCGAACGAAACTTTTCCGATGGCGTCGAGCGCCTCGGCGAAAAGTTTGCGCTTCTTGTGGACCACTGCGAAGCCCGCGAGAAATGCGGCGAAGACGACGCTGACGTCGAGCGCTCCGGCGACCACGCAGTAGGCGAGCAACACCGCAATGGCGTAAGCGATCGGAGAATGTTTCGCCAGAACATTGAAGCGTGATTTGTTGATCCGCTTCACGATGCGAGGAACAATCGTCAGGCCTAACCCGAAAAATCCCACTGTAGTGACGAGATGAAGCGCGATCTGGCGAGAGTTGAGCTGAGCTTTTCCCGCCAGCGCCGTAGCCACGGCCAGCGCCAGCCACAACACGATGTCTTCGAGGACGGCAACGCCAAGAACGAGGCGCGCGAATCGGGTGTGAAGAATTTTCAGGTCGGCAAAAATCTTCGAGACTACGGGAACGGAAGTGACCGCCACGCCGACGGCGAGAATGATGATCAGCGACAGTCGGTTCCCGTTCGGTCCGGCGAGCGCTGGACGGATCAGCCACGGTCCCAGCGTAAGGGCCAGCAGAAACGGCGCTCCGCTGCCGAGGATCGAAAGCCATGCCACTTCGCGGCGCTCGTCGCGGGTAAAGAGTTGGCGCGTTTCCGCGCCGGAGAGAAACATCAGCAGCAGCAATCCGAGCCAGTAAACGAAATTAAAAACGCTGGCCTGATGTTGCGCGGTCTGCATAACACGCGCCGCGACGGGCAGTTTCCCGAGCAGCGCCGGACCGAGCACGACCCCCGCGAGTATTTCGCCCACAACTCTCGGCTGCCGGAGCTTCACGAAGAAATAGCCCAGCAACTGCGCCAACCCCACGAGTAATAGGAGGATGAATAGAATCGAGGTCAGGTCGGAGTTGGACATGTTGGCAATGGCAAATTCAGGAGTGCACTAAGCTTCATCGGAATCAGGGGTGGTGGACTCTGAATCGGCGTAAATAATCGTTGGCTCCGTCCAGAGAAACAGCAAAAATCCGAACCTCACCGCCTCATATCCTCCGCCGATTCGCTGACGCTGTTCGTCTTCGCGAGTCCGAACCACGCCGCGCGGCGCGCGATTGTGGTGTCGGATTTAAGATGCAGTTTGGCGCGGAGGCGTTGATGGGAAAAACCACGAGGAGATTTCGTGACAGTCCGTGTAAATTCCTGCGTAGCCGCCGGTTGGCTTCCCTTTCAGACTCTTCCGCATCTGAGAGTTATGACGGTCTTATCGCAATTCGAAATCCCGCCGCTTGATCTTCACGTACGCAAGCCACCTGAGCCTTCCCCGCCGCCGATCAAGGAGCCACCGGACGCTCCTGAAAATCCAGATGCTCCCATGCGTGAGCCCGATCCGGATGAGCCGGCGCAGATGTAGGGGGCACTGTATCCTCTGAATACGTATTCACTAACTGAACACGTTTTTGCGCGCGCTGCAGCTAGTAAGATACAGATATGGTGGGTATTGAACAGGGGCGGGAGGATAGGCTGTTGCGTTTCTTGCGCAACGATGAGCCTGCGTGGAAGACGGAAGATCATCCTGAACTGGATGCCGGGGCAGAGGCATGGGTCCAGAAAACTGCGCAAGGATAGCGAAAATAATAGCGGTTCGCTTCGAAAAGACCTCGCACCCAATAAGCGTCGCTCCACGATCTCAACGATAGTGACTCAGTCCGCTATGCCGGCGGCTTAAATCTACTTACGAACGCACCGTCTGACACATCATCAACTTGGATCGGCAGCCACCGATTAGGTTCATGCCTTCCACTCAAATACAACTTCTGAAAATTGTCGGTGAGGGCTTCGGTGCGTTCTCCGTCGGCATCGCTGTGAACGACGTTGAGGGTGATGGCCTCCAGCTTTTTCCCGATGAAAGATCGCATGAAGGCGAGTTTTTTTTCGGCGGCAAGGTCGCGCAGGATTTTGTTGCGTTCGCGCGCGATGTGGACCGGAACCTGATTCGGCATGGCCGCGGCGGGGGTGCCGGGGCGCGCGGAATAGGTGAAGACGTGCAGGTAGGTGAAGGGCAGGTCTTCGATGAGGCGGCGGGTGGCTTCGAATTCGGCGTCGGTTTCGCCGGGGAATCCGGCCATGACGTCGGCGCCGATGGCGGCGGTGGGCATGGTGGCGCGAATCTTTTCAATCTTCTCGCGATAGTGCCAGGGGCGATATTTGCGGTGCATGCGGCGCAGCACGGCGTCGCTACCGGATTGCAGCGGCACGTGCGCATGTTTGGCGATGCGTGGAGAAGAAGCAACCAGGGAAATCAGATCGTCGGTCCAATCCATCGGCTCGACGCTCGATACGCGGAGTTTTTCAACTCGAGTTTCCGCGAGGATG
Organism: Acidobacteriota bacterium; assembly: GCA_013289765.1. Taxonomy (GTDB): domain Bacteria; phylum Acidobacteriota; class Terriglobia; order Terriglobales; family Acidobacteriaceae; genus Sulfotelmatobacter. Next base: position 158,907 of record JABCZI010000004.1, on the reverse strand, counting down.
GTGCGGAGGAGGGAAGGGAAGTTCGGGGTCCGGCTTCCGGCTTCCGGCTTCCGGAAAGTGGCCCCCGGCGAGCGGGTTTCAAGGTCGCGTCCCCAGCGGCCGAGATTGATGCCGCTGATTACGAGTTCGCGGTAGCCTGCGGCCACCAGTGCAGTCACCTCGCGAATAATTTCCGGCAATTGCAGCGACCGGCTCTGGCCACGGACGCTCGGGATCACACAGAATGAGCAGCGGTTGTCGCAGCCATCTTGAACCTTCAGGTTGGGACGCGTGCGGTCGTTTGAATCGGGACCGTTCGCAGATTCGAATACCGGGGCGGCGAGAAGTTCGGTGTGAGCGAAAATGTCAGAGACGTGGAGGCGGGCTTCGAGGTTCCGGCCTCCGGTGTCGGCGGTAAGATTCGCGACTGGAATAAATGCTTTGCCCTCAGCGGCTAAAGCCGGCTGAAAATGGGTAACACTAATCGCAGCGCTGGAAGCGCTGCGCCACTCAAAATCTCCCGGGCCGTCTGCGAAATTATCGAGGGCGATTTCTGCGAGTTGATGTTTGTGCGAGTTGCCGATCACGCAAGTTACGCCCGGCAGCGCGGCGATTTCTGCGGGAGCGCGCTGCGCGTAGCATCCGGTGACGATGATTTTCGCCAGCGGATTCTGGCGTTGGACGCGGCGGATGGCGGCGCGTGCATCCTGGTCGGCGGAATTCGTAACGGTGCAGGTATTGAGGATGACCAAGTCGGCATGGTTGGACGCGGCGCGGGTTAGGCCGCGGGTTTCGAATTGGCGTTCGAGGGCGGCGCCGTCGGCCTGAGTGGCGCGGCATCCGAAATTTTCGACGTGGTAGGTGGGCACGGGATTATCGTAGCGCAATCAGGGAGGCGGCGGTTGCCCTCCCGCGATATTTGCAAGAGCGGAGTTATTCACAAGAGCGCGGCCCGCCAGAGTGTCGTCCCCAAAGGGACTCGATTGTCTCTAACGGACTTACCCAGCACTTACGTGCTGGGCTAATGAATGGCGTCGCTTCGCGACTTTGCCCGGTCCAGTTCCAACTCTGCTACCGACCATTCTGCGATCAGGCGCTGGCCGCAGTCTTTCTCTGAGTGAAGCATTCGCGACAAAGGATCGGCCTGCCCTGCGTGGGGCGGAAGGGAACGGTGGTGTCCTTGCCGCATTGGGAGCAGGTGGCGCGAGTTTCGACGCGATTATAGTGATGTCCTTCGCCGCGTGAAGAGGGCGGGGAACTGAGAATGGCGATGCGTTTAGACTTGCAGGTTTTGCAGCGCTTAGGTTCGTTCTTGAATTGCTTGTCGTGGAAAAACAGTTGTTCCCCGGCAGTGAAGACGAATTCGGCGCCGCAGTCGATACAGGTGAGTGTCTTGTCCTGAAATTCCATTGAGGATGGCTCCCTTGTACCCGTGGAGGCGGTGGCCGCACGCGGGGAGGCGTGGGCGCAAAGCCAACACAGAATGTGTACATCCCCCTCAAACTGCCCCTGGACTCGGCCCGCCACGCACCTGGAACGGGGCGTGGGTACGGCTATTTACTGGAATGCCGAATGAATGATGAATCTTGAATAATCCCGGCTGCAACTCTGCGCGGTGGGGGCCGGCAGAGCAGAGCCGTCCCGGGAAGGGGACGGCCCTTTACTGCTTTTAGCAACTCCTTCAGTCTTGCTCTTTGCGAACTTTCTTACGAGCGCGCTTGCGAGCGAGAGCGGCTTTCACGCGCTTTTTTTCACCGGGCTTCAGGTAAAAGGAGTGGCGCTTAACTTCTTTAATGATGTCTTCCTGCTGCACTTTGCGCTTGAAGCGGCGCAGAGCATTTTCGAGGGATTCACCCTCTTGCAGTCGAATTTCCGCCAAACAGACACACCCCCAAACCCGTCCGGAAGGACCGAATAGTTATTACAAGGATTTTACGGGAAGTCAAGGGTGGTAGCAAACTTTTGCAGGATCGCGGCGGCGACGTTTACAAAACTTTGCAAATGGCCCTAAAGCTCGATCGATTCCTGCCGATCCAACTAGAAGACGCACCTTCAGTGTCTGGTCATGACCATCCACACCAAGAGAATAGCCATGTGCGCCCTGGTGATCTTGCCTGGGATCGGGATGCTGTCGTAACGAAGCAGGGTCCGAGACAAGGAGGATCGGGGTTGGGTCACGCATGCACGTCTCGTTCTGAGAAACTAAGGCAATTCTGATCGACATCACCCAGCTGAAACCCGAAACCAGTCGGCACATCGGGATGTTTTGGCTGTTGATCGATCAACCGCCTCCGGCCGGGGGGTTCTGGCTCGTAAAGCGCAGGGAGTTTAGGAAACGGAGTTCGAATATGAATCCTGGTGTTGCAGTCCCAGAGGTTGTGCCAGCGGTCTCGGAACGGAGGCGATTTCCACGCTACCGTTACAGCGTGCCGATTATTGTGCGTCCCACGAATGGGCCCGAGTCGCAGGGCATGAGCGTGGAGATTAGTGAGTGCGGCCTGTCAGCGGTAACTGGCGCCGCCCTGATGGTGGGCGACTCGGTCGAACTGGAGCCGATCGGCGGCCGAAGTGTCACGGCGATAATACGGCGCAGATTCGGAAGATTTTGCGGCTTCGAATTTATGAACCTGAGCGTGGAGCAGGCGGGGAAAATCAGGGAAATGTGCCGGATGCTGCCCCAATATCGCTCGAAAACCCTGGATCTTTGGCAGCCGTGAATGTGGGTGAGGGAGATGCTCGCTCCTTGAGAAGCGCTCGCGGTACACTACAACCGCGATGACCACACCTGCCGAGGGCGGCTCCAACCCAGATCTCAGCGTGAGTTTCGCTGGCGTCGAACTCAAGAACCCAATTCTTGCGGCCAGCGGGACGTTTGGCTACGGCGTGGAGTTTGACGACGTCGTTCATCTCGACAAGTTGGGTGGGTTCGTGGTGAAAGGGCTTTCGCGCGAACCCATGATCGGCAATCCTCCACCGAGGTTATGGGAGACCGCGGCCGGCATGCTTAATGCAATCGGGCTGCAGAATATTGGCGCGGCTGCGTTTCTCGAAGAGAAGCTCCCAAAACTGCGGCAGATGAGAAATATTGTGGTCCTTGCCAATATTTTCGGCTACACCCGCGAGGACTACGAAAGAACCATCGAGATTCTCAACGACGGCGAAGGTATTGCCGCCTACGAATTGAATGTCTCTTGCCCGAACACGTCTGAGGGTGGACTGCAGTTTGGCTGCGATCCGCGCTCGCTTGATGAAGTGGTGACGACGGCGAAGCGCATTTCGCGGCGTCCGCTGATCGTAAAGCTTTCGCCCAACGTAACGAGCATTGCGCAGATGGCGCATATCGCGCAGGAAGCGGGGGCCGACGCCATTTCGCTAATCAATACTTTTGTGGCCATGGCGATCGACGCCGACACGCGCAAGCCCCGTATCGCGAATGTAACGGCTGGACTCTCCGGGCCAGCGATCAAGCCGATTGCCTTGCGCATGGTTTACGACGCGGCGCATGCGGTGAATATTCCCGTGATCGGCATGGGAGGAATTTCTACTGCAGCGGACGTGGTGGAGTTCATGCTTGCAGGCGCAACCGCGGTGCAGATCGGCACCGCCAGTTATTGGGATCCGTGCGCCACGGAGAAAATTGTCGACGAACTGCAGCGCTGGTGCGAAGAGCGCAGCGTGAGCCGCCTGGCAGAGCTTGTGGGCGGGATGATTCTGGAGTGATAAGACTTAGGTGAGGTAACAAAAGCTGCGAGTAACGTGCCTGCGTATAACGTGAAAGAGCGGCGCCGCGTAAAGACGTTTTTAATTTAAGGGCTTTAGCCCCTGAGGCGTTACCGCCCGCGACTATACCAGATCGACCCCGGAGACTTATAATTCCGGCCCTCGCCCCATACCGCATGGGTGTTCCCAAGGTTGTCGATTGCAATGGAAAAGTAATCGCCAAAAGGGAATCGGAAGCCCTGGGGCAGGATGTAGTCGTAGCCTCGTACTGGGTTTGAGAGTTGGGTCTCGTCCGACCAGGTCGCGCCGCCGTTGCTTGAGCTGCGCAGGTAAACATTCCAGAACGGGGCGCGGCGGGTGTCCATCCAAGCGATGCGGACATCGCCGGCGGCGCCGGCGGCGATTGCGGGGAAAGAATGTTCGACGTTGTTAGCGGCCGCAGACATATTAACTTTTGACGTCCAACTCGCGCCGCCGGTGGTGGAAGAAGAAAAATAAATGCGCTCGACGCCGCCCGGTGCTGTGCCGGCGTTCCAAAGCGCGTAGACGGTTCCCGCGGCGTCGGAAGCGAGCGCGATCTGCGCCCCAAGAAATCCAGCCTGGCAGGCCTGCGCGGAACAGTCCGGCGGAGCGCTCGAAACGTCGAGCAGAACCGTGTTCCAGCTGCGGCCAGCATCCGATGACCGGCTCACGAAAATGTCTACGGGACGGGTGCTAAGTTCCTGGCGCGCATACGCCATCCACGAGAAGTACACGCCACCGCTGGTATCGACGGTTGCGCCGCCGGCCAAAGACCACCCGGGTTCTGCATTCGGATTCACCTCGACTGAGGTGAAGGTTCCGGCATAATCGTGCGAGGCGGCGACCAGGAATTTTTGCTCGTGATTGAATCCCACGTAGACGTCAGGGCCACGGACTGCGAGAACGGGCTTATCGGCGTCATCAGCAGAGCGCTCGGCCACTGCCAGATTCCAGGTGTGCCCAAAATCCTGGGATCGGGCTACCATCACGTCGCGCTTATTGTTCTGCAGCCACGAGGCATAGACTGTCTGGCGGTCCAGGGGATCGACCACAATTTGCGGATCAAATTGTCCCGTCGAAGAAGGCAGCAGGGAATGTGGAGTTTCCCAGGAGACGCCGTTGTCATTGCTGGTTAAGAGAGCGATGCTCGGAGCGGTGCAGGCCGCACACCCAGCCACCGGGCCATATTGAGGAAAAAGAATATAGATGTGGCCGTGCCCATCGGCTGCGAGCGCTGGCTCCCATTGATCGCCGTTACTGTAGCCAACCCGACGCTGGGTGGTGAAGTTGGGAACCGCCAACGCTGCCTGCGCGGTCGCCAGGGCCAGAAACAGGCAGAGAGCGAACGTCTGGACAAGCCTAGGGTGGCGGGATTGGGAAACCACAGACTTCTCCTGGACGAGACTTCTGTTGCACGAGCAACAGAACCTGCGACAGCCTGCCCGAACTTTATCGGAATCCTGCCGCAGCGTCAATTGCCCACTAGGGCAGACGGTTCGAGTTCTTGGACGTGACTTTCCGGCAGATTCGTCATCTAATAAGACTCGATCGAAGTTAAAGATCAAAGTTAAAGATCGAAGTTAAAAGTCAGGGGCAGACCCCGGCAGAGGAGCGAACTTAAGATGCAAAAAGCCACATTCGCAGCAGGATGTTTCTGGGGAGTGGAGGCCACATTCCGCGCGATGCCAGGGGTGGCGTCGACCCGCGTCGGGTATATCGGAGGGCAAACCGAGAATCCAACGTATAAAGAAGTTTGCACCGACCGCACGGGCCACGCCGAAGCGGTCGAGGTGGATTACGATCCAGCGCAGGTTCGTTACAGCGACCTGCTGAAAGTTTTCTGGGAAAATCACGATCCCACACAACTCAACCGCCAGGGGCCGGACTGGGGAACGCAATACCGCTCCGCGATCTTTTTTCATAGCCCGGAACAGCAGGCTGAAGCCCAAGCTTCGAAAGAATCGCTGGAAAAAGCGCACCGCTTTTCAAAACCAATTGTGACGCAGATCGTTCCGGCAGTCACTTTTTATCCAGCTGAGGATTACCACCAGCAATATCTCGAGAAGCGCGGCCTGGCGAGTTGCCACATCAAAGCGTAGGACGATGGATTTGGATTATCGATGATGTTCCGATGTTTGCTTTCCCGGACGCATCCTCAGGAAAATCTGAAACGACACTGGATAATTTCCATAAGCTGCATCCAGCGCCGCTGGCTTCGAGTACAGCGTTACATCCGCGCCGAGTCCGAGTTGCCACGCTCTGTCCTGTATCAGATCGCGCACGCCACCGAAAGTATAGGCGCCGATGCGGTAGGCTGGATGCACCGCGGCCTGGGGAAATAATTCGTCCTTGTCGACGAGCTCGATGCGCGTGAAGGCGTAATCTCGCCGCAGAAAATTCAGAGTGGATTCGAGCAGGTACCCGTTGAGATTTGTTCCCGTCTCAATCTTGTGCACGCGTCCCCATACCACCGACGTTGCCCAATTTCCATCGGGCAGCGCACGGTTGTATTCCACTGACGCAGTCTGCCGCCACTGGCTGCCGGGTTCCAGCGCTTCAGGATGCTCCAGCCGTCCAACACTGTACTGCGCCGTCCAATTCCGCCCGGGCGCAACGCTCGCCCGCCCCGACCAGGAATCCAGGGCAGCGAGTTGAATGCTCCAGCGCTGTTCATTCGGCTCGCGCCCGTTGAAGGCCGAGGCCTCGAGCTTGACGCGCTCGATGATGAAGCCGGTGGTGATTACGCCAAAGCTGGTATGGGTGGAATCTTGCAGATGATGTCCCAGGGGCGCAAGCGGCAGCTCAGAAGCCGAGGTGCGATGAATGTAGGTGACCGGTCCCAGCGCCGGTTCCGCGGATGGTCCGCCGTACAACTCCCACGAAATTTTGGTTGAGAGCGGAAGCAAATACAGCGCCGAGAGTTCTCCGAAGACGTTATGCGGGTGCTGATGATCGACCAGCGGAGCGCCGTGATAGGTTTCTCCGGTTTGAAACAGCTCAGGAAATCCGGGATGCGGCGAGGTCAGCGATTCCGCGGAAAGCATCTCGCGAAGCAAAATTGTTCCGCGACCGAGCGGGTGCTGCTCCATCAGCATTCCGACGTTGACCGATTCGGCTTTCGCACCGCCGCCGCGCGGGCCGCCCTGCTGGTTGTAGTCGATAAAAATCTGGCCGTGCGCCATGAGCTCCCAACCGCCGCGCATCAGCATCCACTCATGCTCTGGGACGGACGCCGGCTCCCAAGCCGTACCCGAGCCGGCGTGCGGCGAGGGCAACTGCAAAGTCTCCTGCTGGTTCATCTTCATGCCATTCATGTCCATGGCGCCCATAGAACTTTCTTGCGACCAGGCCGGTGATAAAAACGTCGCAAGGAACACCGCGCATATTACAAGGAAGTACATAGTGGTCCTGAGCCTTCCAGCCCCTCAGGGGCATTTCACTCAGCTCCCGAAAATGGCATCGGGGAGTGAGACAGAGAACAAACCTCCTAAAACAAGCGAGTCCTAAGAGGGACGCACTTAATCTCTGGCATGTGTTGATGGAGAACGGAGGAAGGAGGCCGAATCAGATTCTAAGAATAAGCGAAGGAGGGCCGCCAGAAGGGGCGGATGCGACCTGAGGCATGTCACTGTCGTTGGTAAGCACAAAGCTGTCGACAGCTGCAGGCAGTCTTAACCCCGCCAATGCGGAGCGCGGCGAAAAGGTAACTGTCGCCAGAACGGCACGATGATCGCTACCGCAACAGCGATGGCCTGCTGGGTCAGGATGAAGCGGGATACGGTTATGGTGGCATCCGGCTACCGGCGCAGGCGCTGCCGCGAGGGAAAATCCGCATACCATTACCGTAGCGGCGGCCATGGTGCTCAGCAGCAGAATAGCGACGATTTGGAAGAGAGGACGGGCCACCGTTAGGTTCCAGTAATCTTGACGCGCAACTCTTCCGGCAGGCGCTCACGAATCTCCGCCGGAAGGCGGTCGTGGACTCGCCGAGCGCCTTCGCGAGCGGCGTCGAGCATCGTAACCGGCGCGGGGGTAGCCACCGCCACAACGAGCCAGATCAGCGCCGAAAGGGCAAAGCCTGAGAGAGCAGCAATCTCCAGCCAGAAGGCGTGCCGCGGACCAAAGTGGCGAATCACTCCAAAGGCCAGCAGAAAGACGAAGCCGGAGACCGAGGCCAGCGCGATCAGGCCAACATCGATCATGCGGTGGATGCGCTGCCGTCCACGGCAGTGCTCGCAGGCCGCGAGGTGGCTTTCATAGTCGCCGCGCATCTCCGCCGCCAGGCCGGAAATGTCGTATCTCCAGCCCGCGAGAATCTTTCCCACAATCGGATCGATGCACTTCTGACTCATAAGGAACTTCAGCCGTTAGAGCTGGATAGGCGGCAAAACTTCTGACTGCACCGCCACCAGCACCCGGTTCTGAAACAGCCCACCCCGCACGGCCAGCGCTTTTTCTGCCTCTCTCCGTGCTATCTCTGGGTGATTGTTCTGCTCAGAGAGATGCGCCAGAACGACATACGCTGCTTTATTATCATAATCCCCGGTAAAGAAATCCGCGAGTTTCAGGTTCGACAGGTGGCCCACGTTGCTCGCGACCCGCTGTTTGACCGACCACGGATAGGGGCCGCCGCGCAACATCTCGACATCGTGATTCGATTCCATAATCAGCACATCGGAGCCGCGCAGGTGGTCGCGAACGTTGACCGGCAAGTAGCCCAAGTCGGTGGCCACGCTTACCTTGCTGCCTTCAATGCGAAAGGTAAAGCCTACGGGATCGGCGGCGTCGTGCGGGATGGTGAAGGGTTTCACTTCAATGTCGCCGATCTGAAAACGGTGGCCGGACTCGAATTTTTCCAGCTTGTCGAGTTGCGGCCGCAGGCCATTCACCGTACGCATGGCCCGCGCCCAGGCGGTATGCGTAGCTCCAGTCATGAAAACTGGGATGCGCAACTTTTTTGCCAGCGTTGCCAGCCCATAAACATGGTCGGAATGCTCGTGCGTGATCAGGATGGCCGCCAGCGATTGCGGATCTTCGCCTAGCGACTTCATGCGCTTGAACGTTTCGCGGCAAGAGATGCCGGCGTCGACGAGAATCTTGGTGCGCGAGCTCGCCACAAACGCGCAATTTCCTTTGCTGCCGCTGGCCAGCATCGAAACTGTGACACACATGCTAGGGAGCATACGCGCATCCCCTGTGGATTGGGAGTAACTTTTAAGTTATCCAATACCTTGGGGTGGAACGGGGAGAGATGCGGCTTCCGCTTTCCGGTGTCTGGCTGCCGGGCCTGCGCCATTCCTGGAGGTCAACCGAGAGGCGACGCCGGACGCTGGGAGCCGCTCTCACTTCCCTTGCCGCAGATTCTCAATGACCCCGCGCACCACCGCCCCGCCGTAAGCTCCGGCGAATCCCGGCAGTGACGCCAGAAACGATCCATACACCTGCGCCCGCGTTGGCTTCACGGTTCGAATCAGATAGGCAGCCAACTCAGTCAAAGGAATAAATATTCCCACGACGACCACCCACCGCCAGGGCCAGCGCGGTCGCAACAGTCCCAGCAGCATGCACGCCATCAACACCAGCAGCGCGGTGAAAAGCAAATCGTCGACGGCAACGTCGATCCAGCCGGTGCCAATACCCGCGAGTGCTCCCAGCAAATAGAAAGGCAAATCGCTGCGGCCGGGTCGCAGATTTGGCTGGCTCATCATGGCTGCTGGGGCTTCCACTGGACGCTCGTTACTTGGCTCGTTACTCGGTACCAGGTACTGAGTACTATCAACCATCAATACTTATAAAACCCGCGCCCGCTCTTCCTTCCCAGCCACCCCGCATCCACCATCCTGATCAGCAAGGGACACGGCCGATACTTCGGATCTCCCAACCCATCCAGCATCACCCGCATAATATCGAGACAAACATCGAGGCCAATAAAATCCGCCAGCGTCAGCGGGCCCATGGGATGCGCCATCCCCAGTTTGAACACTTCATCCACCGCCTCCGCCGTCGCCACGCCCTCCATTACGACGTACATGGCTTCGTTGAGCAGCGGCATCAGCACCCGGTTCGAAACAAATCCCGGGGCGTCATTTACTTCGACCGGAGTCTTCTCCAGTTTTAGTGCCAGGTTACGAGTTTCAGAGAACGTTTCCTGCGAAGTCGCCAGCCCGCGAATCACCTCCACCAGCTTCATCACCGGCACGGGATTAAAAAAGTGCATGCCAATGACCTTTTCGGGACGCCGAGTCAGTGCACCCAGTTTCGTAATCGAGATCGACGAAGTGTTCGAAGCCAGAATGACTTCGGGCCGCGCCAGCCGGTCGAGATCGCGAAAAATTTCCGTCTTGATTTCAAACTTCTCGGTCGCCGCCTCCACAATGAAGTCGCAATCGGCCAGCCTGGAGCGGTCAGTCACCGGCGTGATTCGCTTCAGGGCCGCTGCATTGTCCTCGGCAGAAATCTTTTTCTTGTGTGCTTCACGGTGGAGATTAATGGTGATGGTGTCGAGCGCGCGGGCGAGAAGCGACTGCTCCACATCGCACAAAGTTACCGAGTACCCGCTGCGGGCAAATACGTGAGCGATGCCGTTGCCCATTGTCCCCGCGCCAATGACGCCTACTTTTTGCAATTGCATAAATCTGCCTCGCGCGCGAATCCTGCCACCCCTGGGAAAACGTTCGAGTCTACCACCAGCCTTCAGTCTGATGGAACTCGGGGCTCCGAGAAAAACTTTCAGTGTAGGACGGGGTTGGTAAAATCATACGTAGAGACGTTGCTTGCGGCGGCATGCAGGATGGTGGTGCGAGGCGTCATTTCCGGGCCTGAGATGTAACAAGCTACGTCAATTCTGCGGACCGTTAATTCTGCGAAGCATAATTCTGCAACCGGGTGGAATCCGGCGTCGCGTTGGGAGGCTCCTATGAGCAAGGCTCCTATGAACAAAACCGGGATCCTTTATTTCTGTCGTGTCGGGGTTTTTCTGATGGCACTTTTCTGCCTGGCTTGCGGCAGTTCCGCGCGGCAACTCCAGTCCCTGAGCATCACCCCCGCTGCCGGCTCAACGCAGGTTCAATTCACCGCGATTGGGACGTTTGTGGGTTCGAGCCATACTGCTGCAGTCAACGCCATGTGGTGGACCAACCAGCCCTGGACCTACCCGCCGACCCCGTTCCTGATATCGGTGAGCAGCACCGGGCTGGCACAATGCGAGACTCTCGCTCCCGCGGGGACATATACGATCTGGGCGGTTGCTCCGGTCGACCCGAGCGTGACTTTGTCGCAAATGTCGATGACGACAAAACAGGTTTCGGCCACGGCGCAACTGACATGCCCGTAACCCGCGCCAAATCGTGACCGGCAATTACCCGGTTACTCTGCGACGGAGTTGGCGAGTTCATTGCAAATGTCGTGAATGATTTCTCGCCGAATCTCGTATTCGAGGATTTCCGTGTCCGTGGCCGCGCCGAAGGTTCGCGATTCCAGGACCTCGGTCTGCTTCTTGAGCAGTTGATTAAGCTCGGTTCGTAGTTCCTCGACGTTATAGTTTTCCACGGCAGCCTTCTTTCTGGCGAAGGGGCTCCTTGGATCACAACCAGACTGCCAAAAATCCTTCTTATGTACCATACCGCACACACCTTACAACCATTTCAGCTCACTCGTTCGGCGCCCTCATAGGAAAGAAAGTCACCGAGGGACTCGACAAACGCTAAGAACATCAATTTAGATCAGAACCCAGGGCCCCATCCTGACGGTCGCGCCCTTTGCGACGTTCGAGCCTTGCCTGAGCGAAGCCGAAGGGGTGAAGATTTTGACGTCTCAGAGACTCAAAAAATCTCTTGACACGTTTACTACACGCGTAGTAATAATACACACGCTGATAGGAGCTGCAAATGTCCAACCCCAAACTCACCAACTTGGAGTTGAAGATCATGGAAACCCTGTGGACCCGCGGCAGGGCCTCCATCCGCGAAATTCAGGAAGACTTTCCCGAGACGGACCGCCCGGCCTACACTACGATCCAAACCACAGTCTACCGCCTCGAAAGCAAGAAGGCAGTGCGGCGGGTCAAGAAGGTCGGCAACTTCCACATCTTCGAGTCCGCCGTTTCTCGCGACGTCGCGCAGCGGAAATTGATCGATGACCTGCTCGCACTGTTCGGCGGCCGTACCCAGCCAGTCATGGCGCATCTCATTGAATCGGGCAAACTCACGCTGGCCGACGTCAAAGAAGCCGAGAAGACCCTCCGCAAAATCGAGAAAAAGGACACGCCCCTATGATCGAGAAATCCTTATCGACGATCTCGAACTCCCTTGCGCCCGGCCTGGCCAATCACTTGTGGCAATCCACCCTGGTCGCGGTTGCGGCTGGCCTGCTTACATTAATCCTGCGCCAGCATCACGCCCGCGTTCGCTACTGGCTCTGGCTGGCAGCGTCGCTGAAATTCCTGGTTCCGTTTTCATTGCTGGTCAGCATCGGCAAATCGCTTGCGTGGTCGCATAATGCCACTCCAGCGGCATCGCCCGCGCTGTACCTTGCGATGCAAGAGATCAGCCAGCCGTTTACCCAGGCGGCGCCGGCACTGGGCGCGACCACAGCCTCGACGGCGCAACCCGGTCTGATCCATTTCCTTCCACTAATCGCTGCCGCGATTTGGCTGTGTGGATTTCTCGCCGTGCCGTTTGTATGGGCGATGCGCTGGCACCGTATTTCTGCGGCCGTCAAGTCGTCCGACCGGTTGCGCGAAGGGCGTGAAGTTGGCGCGCTGCGGCGTCTCGAGCGCGTCGGCGGAATCCGTAAGCAGATTGACATGCTGCTGTCACGTACCTCGCTGGAGCCCGGAATTTTCGGCATCACCCGCCCAGTGCTGATCTGGCCCCAGGGCATCTCGCACCGCCTGGAAGACGCGCACCTCGAAGCCATCCTCGCGCACGAGCTCTGGCACGTACGCCGCCGCGACAATCTCTACGCCGCGCTGCATATGCTGGTCGAAGCGGTTTTCTGGTTCTATCCGCTTGTCTGGTGGCTGGGATCGCGCCTGCTCGAAGAGCGCGAACGCGCCTGCGACGAGGAGGTCATCGAATTGATCAGCGACCGCCAGGTTTATGCCGAGAGCATTTTGAAAGTCTGTGAATTTTGCCTGAGTTCCCCATTGGTCTGCGTCTCTGGCGTCACCGGCGCCGATCTCAAACAAAGGATGGTTCACATTATGTCCGACCGCATGTTGCACAAACTTGACTTCGCCAAGAAGCTCCTACTCACCGCCGCCGCTTTCCTGGCGCTTGCCGTTCCTATTACCTTCGGCCTGTTTCACGCGACCCCAAGCCAGGCCCAACCGCAATCCGACAGCATTTCTACCGTCGCACCCACATTCGAATCGGTTTCGATCAAGCGTAGCCCGGACACAGGAGGCAAATTTTACGCAAAGATGATGTTCTCCCTTCAGGACGGCAGCTTCACCGCAAGCGGGGTCACACTACAACGGCTGATCCAGATGGCCTACCGCGTCCAGGACACGCAAATTTCCGGCCCAGCCGAGCTCAACACAATGAAGTTCGATATTGATGCCAAGCTGAATCGCGGCGCGGCTGATGCGCTTCTCAAGCAGCAGAAAAGTTTCGACGACCAACTCGCGCTCAAGACCCTTCTGGCGCAGCGCTTCAAACTGGCGCTCCATCCGGAGGCCAGAAACCTTCCCGTCTATCACCTCGTTGTCGTGGACGGCGGCTCCAAAATGCAGGAAACGAAATCGGGGCTCTTCATCCACCTCGAACGAGGAGAGCTGGACTCGCAGGGGATTCCTATCCACATTTTGACCGAGCAGTTGTCGCAGATCCTGGGCCAGACGGTGCTGGATAGCACCGGCCTCGGGGGCAACTACGCCTTTACCCTCCGCTGGACTCCCGACGCCGCTGAGGACGCCCGCTTCCGCGCCGCTGAGGCCGCCATGGGCGCGAAGGCCCCCGGGTCTCCTGATCCCCATGGACCGCCGCTCGCCACAGCTCTCGAGGAGCAGCTCGGCCTCAAACTCGAATCGAACACCGAGCCAGTGCAGGTGTTGGTGGTCGATCACGTCGAAATGCCGTCGGCGAATTAAGGGCCGTCGGATCAAGAATTGGAGAAGAGTTGACCAACGGGCGCCCTACCTCGTCTCCGCGTATTTTCGGAGACAGGGTGGGGCTTTTGACTTTAGCGAACAGGCTTCGTTCAGCGCCCTGTCCTGAGGCGTAAAATATTGTGGCAAAGCACGGTGAAGTTTGCGCTGCGAGCAACGACGAACGATGATCGCTTACCGTTCACCCGGCGGTACGTCTTATTTCTCAACGAGGATGCCATGAACCGGTCGCGCCTGTTGTTTGTTGCTTGTACCACTCTCAGTTTCACGATCAGTTTTGCCGTCGCAGCTGCAGCATTTCGTGCAACTGCTCCCGCAGTATCGCGCGTGGGAACAGTCACGGCCGCCACACCGATGCTCGAACCGCGTTCGGGACAGACCGCCACCCTCCTTCCCGACAGCAAAGTTCTCATCGCCGGGGGCATGCGCCGTAACCAGGACTTCTACAAGTCTGCCGAGCTCTATGACCCTACAACCGGCAGGTTTCAGCCTACGGGGCAGATGGCCGAGCGGCGTGTGGGACATATCGCGGTGCTGCTGCGGTCGGGAAAGGTTTTAGTCGCCGGAGGGTGGGTGGGTCGCGGCGCCACTGACTCGGCCGAACTGTATGATCCGGCGACGGGGAAGTTCACGGCGATAGCAAAGCTGACTGCTCGGCGCGGCGAACCCACGCGACCCTGCTGGCCAATGGCGACGTGCTCATTACTGGAGGAGACGATCACGACGGGCCGAGCGGGCATTTAGGTTCAGCTGAAGTCTTTCGCGCGGCCACCCTGTCGTTCCAGGCAACCGGGGCGATGCACCATGCCCGCGTGGCGCACACGGCGACATTGCTCAACGACGGGAAGGTTCTGATTGCTGGAGGTCAAGGCGAAAGTTTGACCGCAAGTGCCGAGCTCTACGACCCAAAGACCGGAACATTCAGTGAGACCGGTAGTTTGGTCACGGCGCGCTACAAGCACACGGCGGGGCTACTGCCGGATGGTCGAGTGCTGATCGCTGGAGGCTCCGACGAGCGCGACTGGAGCGGGAACCTGAACAGTGCGGAAATCTACGATCCGGGCACGGGGAAGTTCGCACCGACATCCTCAATGAATGACAGCCGCTTTAAGTTGCCGGGAGAGGCGGTGCAGTTGCAGGCCGGAAAACTGCTGGTTGCCGGTGGGAGCAGAGAAGCAGAGATCTTCGATCCGGCGAGCGGGAAATTTTTCGTGGTGTCGGGCCAGATGAACGACAAGTGGCACTACATGACCGAAACGAAGCTCCGCGATGGCAGCGTATTACTGGCGGGCGGATATGCGAACAACGATCGGGGAACAACGCAGACCTGGATCTACCGGCCATAAGGGGGTGTTTGACGCACTTTCTTATGCGACCTGCTGGGGATGAATAACGCCGTTGCTGCCGAGCCGCTGCCAACTTCCAGTCGCGTTCGGCGTGAATCACCTGGGGGCGTCCGGCCAGATCGAGTTGCGTCGAATTAGGTGATCCTAAAAACAGTCCCCGGTGACGACTCCACGCTGCTCTGCCTCGAGGTGTAAAATATCCAAGAAATCCTACCGTCCAACCTCCGAGGTTTGAACGAGCAGTTTTTGAAAGGATCCCCCATGGCAACGCTCGAAGCCCCCGTCCGGCCGCGCACGTCATCTTCATCGCAATCTCATCAAGGCCCCTTCATCAACGAGCCCTTTTTCGATTTCACGAAAGAAGAGAACGCGCGCAAAATGCGCGCTGCCATCGAGCGCGTTCGCGGCCAACTCGGCCGCGAGTATGACCTGATCATCGGCGGCCAGCGCGTCAAAACTGCCGACAAGATCAAATCGCTGAATCCTTCCAAGCCATCGCAGGTCGTCGGCATCCACCAGAAAGCCGGCAAAGAGCATGTGGAGCCCGCCATGCAGGCTGCCCTGAAGGCGTTCGCGACCTGGAAGAACGTTCCCGTCGAGGAGCGCGCCAGCCTGCTGTTCCGCGCCGCCGACCTCATGCGGCGGCGCAAAATGGATTACATGGCCTGGCTGGTGTTTGAAGTCAGCAAAAACTGGGGCGAGGCCGACGCCGATATCTCCGAGACCATCGACTTCTGCGAGTTCTACGCCCGCGAAGCCCTGCGCCTGGCGAAAACCGAAGCGCCCACGCAGCTTCCCGGCGAGCGCGATTCGCTCACTTACATTCCGCTCGGCGTGGGCGCGGTGATTCCTCCGTGGAATTTTCCGTGCGCCATTATGGCCGGAATGACCGTGGCTTCCATCGTCAGCGGTAACACTGTAATCTTGAAGCCTTCGAGCGACTCGCCCACCATCGCCGCAAAATTCATCGAACTGCTCGAAGAAGTGGGGCTGCCAGAAGGCGTGGTGAACTTCTGCCCCGGGGCCGGCGCCAGCTTCGGCGATGCCGTGGTCGCGCATCCCAAAACTCGCTACATCGCCTTCACCGGCTCGCGCGAAGTTGGACTGCACATTAATAAAGTTGCCGCCACGCAAGCTCCCGGGCAGCTCTGGATCAAGCGCACCGTCCTCGAAATGGGTGGCAAAGACGCTATCATCGTCGACGCCGACGCCGATATCGACTCCGCCGTCGAAGGCGTGGCGCAGGCCGCGTTCGGCTTTCAAGGCCAAAAATGCTCGGCCTGCTCCCGCGCCATCGTCGACGAGCGTGTCTACGATAAATTCCTCGATCAGCTCAAAGCCCGCGTAGAAAAAATTACCATTGGCGATCCCGCCGAAAACAGCAACATGGGCGCGGTCATCAACGAAGGCTCGATGAAGACCATTCTCGCTTACATCGAGCAAGGCAAAAAAGATGGACGCCTCATCACCGGCGGCGAGCGCGCCACCGAAGCCGGAGAAGGCTACTACGTCCGGCCCACGGTAATCGCCGACATTCCCGCCAAATCAAAACTCGAGCAGGAGGAAATCTTCGGACCGGTGCTGGCAGTGATCAAGGCCCGCGGCTTCGATAATGCGCTCGAAATCGCCAACGACACCGAGTTCGGGCTCACCGGCGCCATCTACACCAAATCGCGCGACAAAATTGAGCGAGCGATTCGCGACTTCCACGTGGGCAACTTGTACATCAACCGCAAATGCACGGGCGCGATGGTGGGCGCGCACCCCTTCGGCGGCTTCAACATGTCGGGAACGGATTCCAAATCCGGCGGGCCGGATTATCTCTACTTGTTTACGCAAGCAAAATCCGTAGGCGAAAAAATCAGCTGACTTGTTTTGAAAGGGTGCGGCTTGCAGCCGCGCCGTTAAGCTTGAAATACCGTGGAGGAGCGGCGCTTCAGCGCCGCGTAAAGTGCGAAAAGCCTCATGAGCTTTAGCTGTCGAGAGTGTTACACTCCGCCGCAGCGCCTGTTTGTCTGCTTGGAGCCTCTGTCGAAACGGACCTCTCTAAAACGGGGTCAGGAGTGTAATCGCCTCGTTTCATGAACTGTCCATCTGGCCTTGACAACTGACTGGGTCCGGAGGACAATCTTCGCACCTAATCCGCTGCACGCTTCACTTGCAGCCAATTCCGCTTGGGAAATCGCTCCGTCTTTTGGCTGGGGCTTGCCTCAGAAGTTCTCGTACATGCATCTGGAGGATTCCATATGAAGGCGCTAGAGAGCTGGGAAAAAATCTGCGCCGCGTTTCTGCTTTGTGCCGCGACGGCGATTGCCGCCCCCGCACAAGTCTTCACCACTCTACAAAATATGAAACCAAGTACCGGGACGTATCCCGCCGAGCCCTTTGTGCAAGAGCAGGACGGCAACCTTTACACGTCCACCGCAAATGGTGGAATGCACGACTGGGGTACGATTTTGGGGATGACCCCGTCAGGAGAACTAACTGGCGCGTTCAGCTTTAACGGGGTCGCCGGTGACGGCAATACTCCGCTGGTCTTTGGCAACGACGGCAATCTCTATGGAACTTATTTCAACACATACACCGGTGTGCCCGGCGGCATTTTCAGAATCACCACGACTGGCACCTATACAGTCGTACACGAGTTCGACACCGTGGATGGATACGCTCCATTGCCGAGCGAGTTAATGGCCGTGCACCCCAATGGCACTTTATACGGAAGCACATCAGCTGGTGGTACCTATGGGAAGGGCACGATATTTAAGTTAACTATGACCGGTACATTTACGAGCTTATTCAGTTTCAACGGCACGAATGGCTCTCTTCCCAGCGGGCTGACGCTAGGAAATGACGGCAACTTCTATGGCACAACTTCCGAGGGCGGGTCTGATGGCGGGGGAACGTTTTTTAAAATTACCCCTGCCGGTGAACTCACGACTCTGTATAACTTCGCTGGCATTTACAACTACCCCGCGACCCAGGGTATTGCGTTGGGGCCTGACGGTAACTTCTATGGGAGTACGCCCATCGGCGGGGCGAATAAGGACGGCACTATCTTCAGGATCACACCTACCGGAGCTTTGACGACGCTCTACACCTTCAGTGGAGCAGATGGCGCTAATCCTTATAGCAAGCTGATAGTCGCGGACGGCAAAGTTTACGGGGTCACCTACCGCGGTGGAGAAACCAACTATGGGACTATCTTCTCTCTGATCGGGAATACTCTGACTACCTTGCACAGCTTTGACTATACGAGTGGCGGAGATCCTTATGGCCTGATGCAGCATACAAATGGCACATTTTACGGAACAACTTCAACCGGCGGCACAGGGGGTGGCGACAGTGGCACGTTCTATAGCCTTAATTTGGGTTTGGCGCCGTTCGCGGCTTTGCGGCCCTCCGTCGGCGTAGCGGGAATGACGATCGGCATACTGGGGCAGGGCTTCGCTGGGACGACTAGCGTCTCCTTCAACGGAACTGCCGCGTCGTTCACCGTCAAGTCCGACACGTTCGTTCGGGCCGTCGTTCCCGACGGCGCGACATCAGGCCTTGTCACCGTGACCTCGCCCAGTGGCACGCTAACCAGCGACGTACCTTTTCGCGTGATCCCGTAGTTGGAAGGGCACGAGTTTAGCTGTGCCGGGGCGATTTCCGCGTAGCTGTCGTAATATCGAATTACACGCATTGACCCTATGACGGGCGTCTTTTAGGGCGGCATTTATTCCCGCAGCCATACCCGCCACAAATAAAAAGCCGCCCCTTCGGGCGGCTCATTGCAAAATCAAAACTCCCTACGGCATAACCCCGGCCGGAGGCTGTGGCATGGCCCCCTGCGTGGTCGCCGCGGCAGCTTCATTCAAGATCCGATGATGGATGGTAAACAGCGCCAGCTCCAGCCGGTCCGAGACGCCGATCTTGTCATACACGTTGCGCAGATAATTCTTGATCACCTGTTCGGTCGTTCCCAACTGGGTGGCGATCTCTTTATTCTTATAGCCCTGCACAATCAGAGCCACGATGCGGAGCTCTTTCGCAGTCAGGCGATCACGCACGCGAAGTCCGACCATATCGTTTTCCGTGAGTTCACTGGGCACCGCGACGTCCTGCACCCAGGTTTCGCCGCGCGCCACTTTGCGGACGCAGTCAACCAGCGCTGCACTGGTGACGTTGCGGTAGACCACGCCATGAGCGCCGTTCGCCATCTGCCGCTGCGCGCTCTCGCCCGTATCCGCCAGCACTACAACACGAGTCTTTGCCTTGTTCGCGCCCTGCACGATGGCCGCAAAATCGTTGTGAAAGCCCGCTGCCACTATCAGCACAGCGGCGCGAAATTTATCCAGAGCCATGAACATCTGCTCCGGCGTCTGAGCCTGCGCCACAATGCGCATCTCGTCTTCCACCGCCAGCACCTTGGCAATGCCGGCCCGGAAGATTGCCTGGTTATCAGCCAGAATCAGTTTGAGCATGTTATCTGCGCTCCAAAAAGTAACGCTTGAAAAAGCTACGCACCAAAAACCCAGTACCAGAAACTTTACGGCTTCCTTACGAATTCGTACGAGTCAATCACGCAGGCCACACCTTTGCCGTCCGCGCTGGCTCCCGTGGCATCAGAGCGCACCACGCGGCCTTTGCACTGAATGGTGACGCTCTCCTGTCCTCCGGTAACGTCGGGTGGAAGCGTAATCTCAAACTCCACCGGAGATCCAATATCGAGCGACGCGTCGGCACGAATATAAACTCCGGCTGCGCTCAAATCTCCCGTAGTACCCTTGGCGTCGCCGCTCGCGCCCTCTTTATGAATCTTGATAGGCAGTTCCAACGGAAATCTTTTTCCGGTCCGCGCTTCGGACACAGTGCCTCCTCTTTCGTGACTGAGATTCACTGACACAATCCTTTGGGCCCTGATTCTTTCATCCTTGGCGAATCAAGCCAATGCCACCAGAATACGCTTCTGGCAGGCGGATCAGCCACTTTGTTGCCCATCGGCGTTATATCACGGATGCCAGCGCTATAAAAGCCTGATAACGAAATAGTTATGGGTAGACTCTAGGTTCCCCCGCCGCATTTGTGGGTCGGACACTCCTGTCCGACGCCTTTGACCTCGCTAACTCGATCCCAGATAGCGCCCCCTGCATTCACTTGTCCTTTACAGTGCATCTACAGTGCATCCCAACCTAACGTGCTACCGTCTGATAGAAGTGTGAAGTGTGAGCCCCATTCAGGAGAGCGACATCATGCTCCGTTTAAGCTTTCCGCGCGCGAGTGCGCGGCGCGAACTCATCCGCGGGATAGCTGTGCCTCTCGTCGTCATCCTCAGCCTCAGTGCCGTGGGCCTTTTGGCCCAGGACTCCGCCGCTCAGAAACCTGCCAGCCAGAATTCCGTCTCCAAACGTGCGGCGCAAAAGCCTCCGACCAAGCCGGACGAATCGGCATCCGCCGCCGCATCGCTCGTCCAACTGAACAACGCTCTCGAAGGGCTCGCCGCTAAAGTGTCTCCCGCGGTCGTCCAGATTCTAGTGACCGGGTACGGCCCTTCTCGCGAGGAAAATCGCACTCAGACCGCTCTTATCGTGCGCCAGCACGCCGTCGGCTCAGGGGTCATCGTCGATTCCAACGGCTACATCATGACCAACGCCCACGTGGTCGAGGGTGCGCAGCGCATCCGAGTCGCGCTCCCCCTTGCCAGCGACTCAGGCCGCGCCGTCCCCATTGGCAAGCGCCACATCCTGGAAGCCCGCCTTATCGGCAGTCACAAAGATACTGACCTTGCGCTGCTCAAAATCGACGAGAAAGATCTTCCGACGCTTCCTCTCGTTACCCAACAGCGTCCCCGCGTCGGGCAACTCGTCTTCGCTATTGGCAGTCCTGAGGGACTGCAAAATTCCGTCACCATGGGCGTCGTCAGCGCTGTCGCCCGCCAGCCCGATCCCGAAAAAGCCATGACCTACATCCAGACCGACGCTCCCATCAACCCCGGTAACAGCGGGGGCCCGCTGGTCGACATGAACGGCTCGGTCGTTGGCATTAACACTTTCATTCTTTCGACCGGCGGCGGCAGCGAAGGCCTCGGCTTCGCTATTCCCTCGCGCATCGTCGACTTCGTTTATCACAGCCTGCGCAAATATGGCCACGTTCATCGCGTAGAGATTGGCGCGGCAGCGCAGGAAATTACGCCCGCAATGGCCGACGGTCTCCACCTGGCGCAGCACTGGGGCGTGATTGTGGCGGACGTGAAGCCCGATGGCCCGGCCGCCACTGCCGGACTAAAGATTCAGGATATCGTCCTTACTGCTGACGACCGCCGCATCGAAACTCTTCCCAACCTTTCTTCAGCCCTGTATCTTCATCGTCTCGATGAAGTTCTGAAGCTGGAAGTCTTACGCGGCGAGAATAGAAAAACTCTTTATGTTCCCGCTATAGAAGAGCGCGACCCAATGGATCAACTCTTCGACGCCGCCGATCCCGAAAAAAGCCTCATCCCGCGCCTTGGCATTCTTGCCGTGGATTTCACCCCTGAGCTCCGTAAGAATATTTCTTCTCTCCGCATTCCTTCTGGGGTCATCGTTCTCGGCCGCGCCGCCGACCTTATTACTCCCGAAACCGGCCTGCAAACCGGCGACATCATTCACGCCCTAAACACCGATTCCATCACTTCCGTGGACGCCCTGCGCAGCGCGGTTCTTGCCCTGAAAACCGGCGCTCCTGTCGTCCTCCAAATCGAACGCAGCGACGGCCTAACGTATCTGAGTTTTGAAATGGAGTAGAACGGCGCGGCGGGTGCCCCGTCCCTTGAGGAATTTCACATCAACTCAGCGATTTTGGCGCGCTCACATTCGTACAGTTCTTTGCGTCCTCCGCGGCCGTTCTCCAGAATCTCCGCGTTTAAAGCTTTTTACGAACTACTCAATCAGCCCCCGCGCCCGCCGCACACGCATTCCCGGAACTCTCGCTAGCTGGTGCCAGACCATCCCGCAATGCTCTTTCGATAATCAATCCTATTCCAGATCCCATGGCCTCTAACACTTTCAGGTCATCACGGCTAAATCCATCCTGTCGCGTTCGATACAAAGCCAGCACTGCGACCACGCTTCCGGCTGCCTCTAGCGGCACCGCCAGCGCCGACCGGAGCGTGCTGTACTTTGTTGGATCATTCAGATAGCCCGGCTCAACCGACGGGTTCCCATTCAGAATTGGTTTGCTATTCTGCGCCACCCACCCCGATAATCCCTCACCCATCGGAATTTTCAACGAAGAAAACAAACGGAAATTTTCTCCGCTCACAAACTCCGGAATCAGGACCTTGTTCCTGAGAACGTACAGGGCCATCGAATCATTTGACACTAAACGTTTCACCCGCACCGCAAGCAGCGCAAGTACATCGTCGATGCGCAGCGAGCTGCCCAGCTTGATCTCGAATTCCCCGAGCGCTTTGGCATCTTGCCGCGCCTTTGCCAGCGTTGTAACTAAATCTTTCGCTGACCCGGACCCGTCCGTCACCGACATTTCCGCTTCCGCGAATCCCGCCGCCGGAGCCAATCCCCGCTCCACTTTAATGTCCGTCGATAACTTCGGCGGAGCCTGCAACGGCTGCTCGGTCGCAAGTTTCTCCAGCTCTACATAGCGGCGCTCGAGAATCTCAATCACCCGCGGATCGAAACTGCTCCCCGCTTCCGACGCCACTTTCGCCATCGCTTCATGCAAGGGCAATGCCCGGCGGTATTGGCGGTCCGAAGCCAGCGCGTCCAGGCAATCGACGGCCGCCAGAATGCGCGCTCCCATCGGGATCTCTTCGCCTCGCAGCCCGTACGGATAACCGCTGCCGTCCCATTTCTCGTGATGCGCGCGCACAATCGGAACCACCGGATAAGGGAAATCCACTTGCTCCAAAATCTCCGCGCCAACAATGGGATGAATCTTCATCTTGTCGAATTCCTCCGGTGTCAACTTGCCCGGCTTCGAGATGATGTGCTCTGGCACAGCCAGCTTGCCAATGTCGTGAAGCACCGAGGCCGCTCGCAACGCTTCCGTTTCGTCGTCACTCAGCCCCAGTTCGCGAGCGAGTTCCATTGCATAAATCCTCACACGCTGTAAATGGTCCCCGGTAGTTTGATCCTTGGCTTCAATCGCGAGGGCCAGAGTTTCAATGGTTCGTAGGTGAAGATTCGAAACTTTTTCCGCGTGCTGTTTTTCCGTCTCCAGCTTTCCTAAATAGAGACGATACGAGCGGTACAGGAGATAGATTGGAGGCAAAACCAGCAGGGAAGCCTGCCATCCAATGTGCCGGTTCAAGACGCTGACGAGTCCGGCGATGGCGGCTCCAACCAGGTAGTACGGAAACAGCCAGAGGTAGCTTTCGGTCCAGACCTTCACCACTGGCTTCTCTTCCGTCAGGCCGATAATCGCCGACATCGCAGCCGTGCCGACGACGAAGTGCGTGATCGCCGCAGCCAGCAATGCCAGTGGTCCCGGGCCATGAAGAAAATAAATGGAAACGAGCTTGTAAGCGCCGTACGACGCGGCGCCGCAAACTGTGACCTGCGACAGATTGAAGGTCAACTGCACCAGCTTCAGCCGTCGCGCAGGCTTCCAATAAAATTGCGCCAGCGTGCTCAACAGCCCGATCAGCAGCGTCTCGGGCAAACTCATTTCCAGAATGCCGATGAGGGTGAACAGAAAATTCATCGACAGCGTTCCTTCAATACCCGGCAGGCTTACTTTGAAGGACGACGCGAGAAGTGCGGCGCCCATGTAGCAGATGAACTTAACTTGATCAGTGGACTGCCAATGAAAAAACGCCAACACCAGGCAGCCGAACGCTGCCAGCGCCATTCCCGCGATATACACACGTGCGCCAATATGTCGTGGCCAGGACATTGGGGTTCCTTGTTGATTTTTGCCCAATACCGGGTCCGTGTCCGCGCAAAAGTGACTCCGCTGGTTACTACGGTGTGCTCGTCGACGGCAACCTCCCCCACACACTCAAGGGACAATCTGTCCTGGTACCCGGGGAGTGGGACAGAGTGTCCCCAATTCCGGATGTCTTCGCTCGCTAACTCACTGATTCATTAGGGATGAAGTCTTGTCCCTTTGGTCCTCGGGGTGCACCTTCAGTCCCGAAGCAACGCCGCCTCTGGCTGGCGACTCACGCTTTTGAGGACCTATGAAAAAACTTCTAGCTCTTTTGTTAATCGTCACGGCCTCGCTGGCCTTTGCTGACGATTCGAAGATATCGCCGGAACTGCGCAACCTTCCTTCGACCCAGAAGGCGCAAGTCATCGTGCAATATGCCCCAGGAACTCAGGTGACGTGCAGCGGGCTACTCGGACTTGTCTTCTGTCTGGTCGGTGACATTCTGAAACTGGGTGGCACGATCCTCGGCCAGTTGCCCTTGATCAATGGCCTTGTCGCGGCGCTTGACGGTAACGGAATCCAGAGCCTTTCCAACCAGTCGAACGTGGTTTACATCAGCGCTGACCGGCCCCTGTCGCCATCGCTCAGCAATGCCGCTTCAGCCATCAATGCGGAATTTGCCTGGCAGTCGAACTACACCGGCGCCGGAATTGGCATCGCCCTGATCGATAGCGGCGTCGTCAATCACTCCGACCTCAATCAAGGCATCGTGCCGCTCTCACGGGTGGTGTATCAACAATCTTTCGTGCCGGGAAATTCCAGCGCCGTTGATCAGTATGGACACGGCACCCACATCGCCGGTCTAATCGCCGGCGACGGCCTCAACTCCACCGGACCGCTTTACACCAGGACCTTCAAAGGAATCGCCCCCGGCGCCAACATCGTCAACCTGCGCGTCCTCGATGCCAATGGCGGCTCTACCGACAGCGTTGTCATCGCCGCCATCAACCAAGCCATCTCTCTCAAGTCGAAATACAACATTCGCGTCATTAACCTTTCGCTCGGACGCGCGGTATACGAGACCTACAAACTTGATCCGCTCTGCCAGGCGGTCGAAAAAGCCTGGAAGAACGGCATCGTGGTTGTAGTCGCCGCGGGCAACAATGGCCGCTATCAGTCCACCAACGGCTACGGCACGGTCACTTCGCCGGGCAATGATCCTTACGTGCTGACCGTAGGCGCGATGAAGCCGATGGGCACACCGCAGCGCACCGACGATGTCATGGCCAGCTACAGCTCCAAGGGTCCCACGGTGGTTGACGCCGTCGTCAAGCCCGATCTTGTCGCACCCGGCAACCTGCTCGTCTCGCTGGCTGCGCCCAACTCCACTCTCTACATACAAAATCCTGGCAACCGCGTTCCGTACAGCTATTATGTGGACGACGGCAGCAGCGCATCCTCCTCTACTTACTTCACGCTCAGCGGCACCAGCATGGCCACGGGCGTAGTCAGCGGAGTCGTAGCCGACCTCCTACAGAAGAATCCAACCCTGAATCCCGATCAGGTCAAAGCCCGCTTGATGAAGACCGCCTGGAAGTCTCTTCCTGCATACAGTAGCACCACGGATGCGACGACCGGCATCACCTATACCGACCAGGATGACGTCTTCACCGTCGGCGCCGGTTACGTCGACGTCGAAGCCGCCCTGATCAACACCGATGTAGCCAAAGGGACCGCAATGTCTCCGATCGCTACTTTCAACTCAACCACCAACCAGGTTTCCATGTCGGACAACCGCTCCGCCGTTTGGAATACCTCCTCCGCATGGACCAACGCCGCCGTCTGGGGATCGTCACAATTCGTGACGGGGACATCCTCGACCACCAGCACCTACTCAACCAGCACGCTTTCCGGCAGCAACGTTCTCTGGGGATCGCAAGAGCCCTGGGGCAGCAATGTGCTGTGGGGATCGAATGTGTTATGGGGAAGCAACGTGCTCTGGGGCAGCAACGTCCTGTGGGGAAGCAATGTGCTCTGGGGCAGCGACTTCTCCGGTGGAGAGAAATAAATCCTTCGCACTCGCAACTGGAAGAGGCCGCTATTCACTAGCGGCCTTTTTCATTTCTAGTAGAATGACCTTCATGCGCCCGTAGCTCAACTGGATAGAGCATCTGCCTTCGGAGCAGAGGGTTGGGAGTTCGAGTCTCTCCGGGCGCACCAAGACGTTTTTAAAGATTCACTTCTTCTTTTTTTCTTTGTGTTTTCTTTGTGCCTGACGACGATAACTGTCGGTCATTTGCCTTACGGTTTTTCCTGTATCGTCCGGACACACCCCTGTTCGATACCATGCAACCGTGCCAGTTCACACTGAGTGGAAGATTCAACACCTTTGCGCTGAAGCCCTCGCCGCGAGAACAGAGGCGGAGGTCGAGCGGATTATCCCAGAGCTCCAAGCTGCGATTCAGGAACACATTCGGTTAGCGAAAACCACTCTTCAAGGACAAGTAATTGCCCGGGCAGCTTTTGATCTCCCTAAACGACCAGGTAGTTCAGAACAAGGTACGAAAGAACCGCGTTACTGCTGCGGGGCGAAATATCCCTTGCGCGCCCGCACCTGCAAATCCTTTTTCAGGGTGGAGATTTCAATCGAGCGGTACCGTCCGTCCGCATCGAAATCCGCCGGCCGGTAGGAAACCACATACTGGCTCCGAAGTTCGTCTTCAATGGCCCCGAATGAACGGGTCATGTCCTTCATCTTGAATGGAAAAAAGGCCCGTCCGCCGGTTGCCGACGCCAGCTGTTCCAGAACTTTGTCGCCGCGCAGAATCAATCCGCTGTCGTCGGTCGAGATCGCATAAATAATTACTTCGGCCCGCTGTGCCATTTCAATAGCCTGCGCCCGCGTCACATCGCTCTGATTGTCCTCGCCATCGCTGACCACAATGATGGCCTTGCGCGCCGGATGATCGGGGCGGTCTTTCAAAAACTTTTCCTTGCATGCCTTGTAGATGGCGTCGTAGAGCGCGGTCCCTCCGCCATCCTGCATCCTGTGGATTCCATTCGAGAGCAGTTGAACGTTGTCGGTGAAATCCTGCGCCATCTGGCTCTGCTTGTTGAAGCCGACCACAAATGCCCGGTCAAAACCGACGCGCACTGTTTTCTGCAGAAAGTTGATAGCTGCATTTTGCTCGAAATCAAAGCGGCTGTGTACAGATCCGCTGACGTCGATCAACAAACCCAAGTGCAGCGGGAGATCGGTCTCGCGTCGAAAATTGATGATCGATTGCGGAGGTTTGTGGTCGTCGAGAATTTCGAAATCGTTCTGATTCAGGTCACGCACAAATTTACCGTGCTTATCGGTGGCGATGAACAGCACGTTCACTTCATCCACGCGCTTGTGAATCGTGAGCATCGCTCCCGCTTGTGGATCGTCCGCCTCGGAAGGAATGGAAGCGGCGGCAGAATCATACGCATTCACGTTAGCCGCGCTGCTCACATAGGCTGAAGACTGGGCGAAACCCGGCGCGGCCACGGCCCAAACGGCCAGTAGCGCCAAGATCCGCGAAATGGAGCGCATGTACTTCATTCCTAAAGAATCCAAAATTTTCATCTCCACCCAGCCCAAACAGCACTTCCTACTAATTAGATGCACGCCGCGTGCCGAATGGCAGTCATCCATTCGCCCTGCGCTGTCTTGACTTTAGAAGCATGCGGCAGAAAACGCCAAGTTACAAAAGGAGCACTCGTTTGGTCATGCCAGAAGCAGCCGTGTTTCGAAGCGATTGAAGTTTTGGGGCGCTTTAGTCGGGATTGCCATAGGGGGACGCAACTTCCGATCTTCACCCGGAATACGTCCCGAAGTTTAATATTGCGTTCATTAAGCGCACGCTATAATTCCGCCACGGGTTTTGGCGCCGGCATCTAGAAGCACGGAGCAACCAACATGAAAGTGATGTGGGCTTGCGCGCTCGTATTCATTACAGGGGCCAGCTTGTCGGCGACACAATCTTCCCACAGCAACGGCGGCGGGAGCGTTAGCCAGACCGCGACCACGGTTACCATCAGTGGTTCTACCGTGAGCAGTCCGGCGGGCACGGTTTCAATGTCGTGCAACCTGACGGAAATTATCCCGAGCTTCGGTTTCTCATCGGAGTGGACGTGCTCCGGCGGCAGCTTCTCGTTTCAGTCGGCGGATGGCACGACTGCGATCAACGGCGTTTTTGCCAGCGGACTGTTCACCGAGGTAGTGAGCGAAGTGAACCGTACTTATTATTACAACTACGCGCTCTATGCAAACATTTCCGCGTCGCAAACGATTAACGGCAAGTCAGTCGCGGTGGCGGGCGCGGTGATGGAAACTGTGGCGACCCTGACCTCCCCGTTGACCTCGGTGAGCGGAACGATCCAGAGTGGATTGATCGATGCCAGCCAGCAGTTTGAGCCGGTCTACATTGCCGATACGGGCAACAACCGCATTGTGCAGACAGCGGACATTCTCGGCTCGAAGTGGACGAGCCTTGGCAAACTGGGAACTGGAATCAGGCAATTTACGGCGCCTTACGGCGTGGCGCTCGACGCGGCGGGAAAGATTTATGTTTCGGACAGCGGCAATTGCCGCATCGTCCGCATGGACAACATGGCCGGGACGAATTGGATTTCGTATGGAACCTGCGGCGCGGGCCCGGGCCAGTTCTCGAATCCAGAAGGGCTATGGGTGGATTCCAGCAAGAAGATTTATGTCGCCGACGCGGGAAACAACCGCATTGTCCGCATGGACGACATGATAGGAACGAATTTCACTTCGCTCGGCATTCTCGGGAATGGGGCAAGCCAGTTCAGCAGCCCCGCGGCGGTGACAACGGATTCCGCGGGAAACATTTACGTGGCCGACAACGCCAATGCGCGCGTGGTTGAATTTTCCGACATGCTGGGGACGAACTGGGCGGTGTGGCAGTTTCCGCTGAACTATCTCACTCCCGATGGCGTGGCCGTGGACGCGGCAGGAAAGATTTATACGACCGACTCGCTGCAGAACCAGGTCATTCGTGCGGACAACATTTCAGGGACGAATGAAGTTTCGCTCAACGTGAACTATCTGCTCTACATCAATGGGGTGGAAGGGCCTTCGGGGATTTTCGTGGATCCGAGCGGTCTCATCTACATTGCGGACACGAGAAACAATCGCATCGATCAGCTCTTCGGCATGAGCTATAACGACCAGATCGTTCTTGGAACGCCGGGGGCTGGCATCGGAAATCTGAGCATGCCGCACGCAGCGGTAACGCAACAAGAAACCAGGAGCGTGGCCGTATCCGCGGTTACGCCGTCAAGCCTGACGTTTCCGACCGAACTGGTGGGCGTTTCCAGCCCCACGGAGAGCACGATGCTGAGCAATATTGGCTCAGCTCCGTTGACGGTCACGTCGGTTACGTCGACGCTGGCGGATTTCCCCATCACCAATAACTGCCCGTCCACGCTTATTGCGGGCGAGAGCTGCTTTGCAAGCGTCACATTCAAGCCAACCATTGGCGGGTTGCGCAAAGGATCGGCGAAGTTCACGCTCAAGGGGGCTTTGAGCAAGGCGACATCGCTGAGCGGAAGCGGGGCGCTGGTTACGCTTTCGACTAATTCGCTCATTATGTTTGCTTGCGCTTCCGGGACCGTGACTGTGACGAATCCGCTGAGCGCGAGCACATCCATCAAGTCGGTGAAAGTCACAAGGCCATTCACTGAGACCAACAACTGCGGAACGCTGGCCTCGGGAGCGAGTTGCACGGTGACTGTGAACTGGTGTTCATCTACGCCGATCACCGGAATTTTAGTGGTGACCGATGCGTCCGGCACGCCGCAATACGTCTCCATGACCGGGGAGCAGTAAAAACTTATCTCGCCAGCGGCATGCCGCAAGGACATGACCACACGCTTACATTGCGATTCTGTAGAAAGAGTTAAGATGGTGGGGCGCCACGTCGTACTCTTGCATGAACCACGAACTGAGGAAATCACCGTCGATGAACTTAAAAAAACTTGCCGTTTGCTTACTCACCCTGGGCCTTACCGCATCTCCAGCCTTCGCCGCTAACGACGCAAAAGAAGTAGAGCGGGTGAAGGAAGCCGGCGAGGTTATGAAAGAAATCCTGAATATTCCAGACGATATCCCACAGGACTTGCTTGACAAGGCGGAGTGCATTGTCGTTCTGCCCTCGGTAAAGAAAGGCGCGTTCGGAGTGGGTGGCAGCTACGGACGAGGCGTGATGATCTGCCGTAGCGGTGAGCACTACACAGGTCCCTGGGGCGCTCCAGCCCTGTACGCGCTGGAAGGTGTGAGCATCGGATTTCAATTGGGGGGCCAGGCCACCGATTTTGTTCTGCTCGTCGTGAATACCAAGGGTGCGCGCTCGCTGCTGACGAGCAAAGTGAAGCTGGGCGCGGACGCTTCCGCTGCCGCTGGTCCCAAAGGCCGCACCGCGGAAGGCGCCACCGATGTCGTCATGAACGCCGAGATTCTTTCCTATTCACGTAACAAAGGACTGTTTGCCGGCGTTTCTCTGGAAGGCTCCACTCTTCGATCCGATGGCAGCGCGAATGAAAAGCTTTACGGGAGAAAACTAACCGCCAAAGAGATCATTGTCGAACACAAAGTAGGCGTCCCAGCCTGCGCCCACCAGTTGGTTTCGCTGCTGCAGTCGAAATCACCAAAGAACAAATCGGAAGCAAGATCGCTGCAGTAAATAGCGACCCGGCTGCCGATGCACGGGCTGCTGTGGTCGATCATCGATTCGTATTAAGGCCGTGGCTTAACCGCGGCCCCTGCGGACCCAATCTTTGCCATGACGCGTATCCGCAAAGCCGCACAATCTCCCAGCCGGTGCGCCTGGCCGCGCACCGAATTATCCATCCGCTATCACGACGAAGAATGGGGCGTTCCGGTCCACGATGATCGCACCCTGTTTGAATTCTTGATTCTCGAAGGTGCGCAAGCCGGACTCAGCTGGGAGACAATACTCAACAAACGCGAAAACTACCGCGCCGCCTTTGGCAATTTCGATGCCAATCGCGTGGCCGGATACGACAAGCGCAAACTCGCGCAACTCCTCAAGAACCCTGGCATCGTCCGCAACCGCCTGAAAATCGCCTCCGCCGTGCAGAATGCCAAAGCGTTGCTGCAGGTGCAAAAAGAATACGGCACCTTCGATCGCTACATATGGCAATTCGTGGACGGACGCCCGAAAATAAATTCCTGGAAATCCATGGATCGCCTTCCCGCACTCACCGCGCATTCCGACGCCATGAGTAAAGCCCTGAAGAAACGCGGCTTCAATTTCGTGGGATCCACCATCTGCTACGCGTTCATGCAAGCGGTCGGCATGGTAAACGACCACGTCGTAACCTGCTTCCGCTATGCCACGCTGAAGAATGCCAAATGATCCCAAACCCGCTGCATGAAGCCCCGGGTGGATTTTGAAACCCTCCATACGCTAAACTTAACCCCAGCCGGGATGGCGGAACTGGCAGACGCAGCGGATGTTTAAAGCTTAAGTCCTTGGGAAGACTGGCGATCCATAACTACACAAATTTCGGTGACTCTGAAATGGCAACTCTGGAGCCTCCGGTACGACACCAGCCGGGAAGATATATATAGAGAATAACCGCCTGCTCTTCGGCGATTTAGTAGAACTACTTCCGAGTAGCCTCCGAAATGATAACGGAATGGCAGCCAGTCCTTGTACCCAGATTGACGCACCGAACAAGCAACCGCATTAGTCATTGGTCGAATGCGCATCTGCCCATACGTTCTTGATTTCGGGAGGATGCAGCAATGTCTGCATCACAACACAATACTGCTCGGTTTTTTGTTGAAGAGCTGCTAACTGCTCCTGCGTTGCCTGCGGCGCGCGGATATCGAAATTGACCCTTATACTCTCGAATCCGACCGGCACCGTTTTCGACATGCCGAGTGTCCCCTGCAAATCCAGGTCTCCCTCAACGGTCACCTCGATATTATCAGTCGGTATTCCCATCGCCGCGGCGACCATCTGGCAGGTGATCTGTGCGCAAGCGGCTAATGCACCTAGCAGCAGATCGCCGGAGCAGGCGCTGGTGCCCGCCCCTCCGACCCCTCTGTGCGCTTGAGCGTCATAGATCGCCCGGCCCAGGTCAATCGAACAAGAGATGGGCACGTCCGTTTTTCTACCGTGGGCCACCAAAGTAATCCTGGAACTGGCTGGAGCTTGCCGATATGTGTCTTTCAAAGGCCGCTGTAGCGATCTGATATCCATTAAGTTCCTCTCAAATCCGGGTCATTATATGCGCATCCATTGGTAGAGCATAGGGAGTCTCGCTTCTTCATAACGTTCATACAAACGGGAGACGCCCATCATCAGCTGGACGTCTCCCGGCAATCTACTCATTGTGTGCGCAAGTCGCGTGATCGTTCCAGTCCACGAATGCGCCATGTGGATTGTCCCAGCACGCCCAGACGTGGAATTCGTAGAACGGTTTGGGGATGGCATACCCGTTCGGGGTGTCGACGAGCAGAAAAACCTGACCCCTCCAAGATGGGAGATTGATTATTGGTTGTTCTTAAGCCACGTGCGGCGTCCGTAATAAACTCGACACAGACTAGCTTCAACCGTTTTGGCGAGGGCTCATAGATCAGGGCCTGCGGGTGGTTGACATCATCACAGCAGAACGACGGGTAGCCAATTTGGGGATTTCTTACGCTCAATAGATAGGTACTCAAGCAAGCGTGCTGTGTAGTTGCCTGAAGCCGGAGGGGAACAGATTTTGAACCCTGTTCCCCTTTCTTGAGTCTTTTCCCCCGAGCACTGCCATATTTCGTAGTGCGAACGCTTTCCATTGGTCTACTCGACAGATGCGAGAAGCGTGAACACTTCCTCGGCTACGTTTCCGGCCCGCAGTTCGCTTTCTAATTTGCTCGGTGGCAAGTCATAGCCAATTCTTCCTGCGCGCTTGATACGGGCAAGAAAGTACCGGTCGCCGTATCGGTGAAACACAAGAGCCGTCTTTTTGCTTCCCTTCGACGACTCACCAACAATGGGGTAGGCGAAGGCGTGCTGCTTCCCGCTGGTGATCGAGAGCGTTGTTTGTCCGTCGACCATAAATTGAATTGTGCATTCGCCCGCCGGCATCGTCTTGCCGTTCGCTACGAAGTTGAAGGGAACCTGTGCCTTGATCGTCGTGTACATCTGCGCGTGTACCAATCCCGTCAACCCGACGAACATCAGGATTAGCAGTGTTGCGGTGTGCTTTTTTGTCGTCATTTTGTTGCCTCCCGTCGCGAAGTATTGTGGGGCGGCCTTCTCAGCTTCTTGCTGAAGCCGAACTGGACGCCTCTATCTAGTAAGGCGGGATTTGACTGAAAGAAACCGCAGGGAGGAATTAAAAGACCCGGACGGCCAAAAACCGTCAATCCACAACGAGACTAGGTTTTTACGTGTTTTCGTTGTAATGTATTGACACTGTGGCAGATAGATGGATTTTCCTTCTAGTCACGAAGTCACCAGCCTACTGAAAGCCTGGAGTAGCGGAGACGAACAGGCTCTGGAAAAGCTTACGCCATTGGTCTACAGGCAATTGCACCAGGTTGCGCGCCGGTACATGGCGGGGGAACGCTCTGGCCACACACTGCAGACGACAGCATTGGTCAACGAAGTTTATTTACGGCTGGTGGACTGCGGCCGAGTGAATTGGCAGGATCGGGCCCACTTCTTTGCAATATCGGCGCAATTGATGCGCCGCATTCTCATCGACTTTGCACGCTCGCGGGGCTATTTGAAACGGGGCGGAGCGACTCCTCACATTTCTCTAGAAGAAGCTCCGTCAGTATGCGATGAACCTGACGTGAACCTGGTGGCCCTGGACGATGCTCTAAAAGCACTGGCTGCGGTGGATGAAAGGAAAAGCAAGGTTGTCGAACTGAAATTCTTCGGCGGATTGAACGTCGAAGAAACGGCTGAAGTCCTGCGTGTTTCCAGTGATACCGTTATGCGGGACTGGAAATTGGCCAAAATCTGGCTTTTGCGCGAGTTGAGCCGTGGAAGGGCGAGCCATGAGGCGTGAGGTTTGGCGTCGCGTCGAAGAACTTTTTCAGCAGGCTTTGGAACTTGATGAGGGCCAGCGCGCCGAGTTTCTCCAGTCTGCTTGCGCAGGGGATGACGGATTGCGCCACGAAGTGGAGTCGCTGCTGGCTCACGAGAAGAAGGCTCAACATTTTATTGAAACGCCTGCAATGGAGGTGGCAGGCAAAATCCTTGCTAACCAGGCCCGCAAAGAGATTTGGAAGAACCTCATCGGCACTACAGTTTCACATTACCGCGTGATTGAAAAGCTCGGCGGCGGAGGAATGGGGGTTGTTTACAAAGCAGAGGACATCGATCTCGGTCGCTTTGTTGCTCTTAAATTCTTGCCCGACGACGTAGCGCACGACCCTCAGGCTCTCAGCCGCTTCGAGCGCGAAGCCAAGGCGGCCTCGGCGCTGAATCATCCCAATATCGTCACCATTTACGAGCTTGGGCACCTAAACGGCACGCACTATATCGCAATGGAGATGATTTGTGGCGAGACGCTGCGTGCTCTGATTTCGTCCGGGCCCTTGCCGTATCGAAAGGCAATCGCGATCGCAACGCAGATTGCCGATGCGCTCGCCAAGGCGCATGAAACCGGGCTCGTCCATCGCGACCTCAAACCCGAAAACCTTATGGTCGCGCAAGATGGCAATGCCAAGATTCTCGATTTCGGCCTGGCGAAGCTGCGCGATCACTCTCTCGATCCGGAGCGCCCGACTCAGGCCGACTTACTCACCGATCCCGGTACGGTGATGGGAACCGTCGGTTATATGTCGCCAGAACAGGCCAGTGGTGACGACGTCGATTTTCGCTCCGACCAGTTTTCGTTTGGCGCGGTGCTCTACGAGATGGTCAATGGGCATGCGGCATTTCAGGGCCGAGGCAGGGCGGAGATAATGGCTGCCATTGTCCGCGACCAACCGCAACTGTCCATGAAGGTGCTGGCGCCGGCACCTTTCTTTTGGATACTTCAAAAGTGCTTGGCCAAGGACGCGAATCAGCGTTACTCCTCCACCCGGGATTTGGCTCGTGATCTCGCCACAGTTCGTGATCTGCGCATTGAACCCGAAACACGAAATACCGTGCGCTCTCCGAGCAACATGCCCGTACAACGCACGGCCTTCATCGGGCGGGAGCAGGAAGTGGCTAGTCTTCGACAACTTCTGAGTCGCCGCGACGTGCGACTAGTCACGTTGACGGGTCCCGGTGGCATTGGTAAGACGCGGCTCGCGGTACAGGTAGTCACCGAGATGGGTGATGGCTTTACGGGTGGTGTATGTTTCGTTTCCCTTTCGGCTGTCAGCAGTAACGAGTCGATGACTAGAGCAATAGCTCAAGCAATTGGACTGCGGGAAATGCCCGGTCAGTCGTCACAAGAGAGTTTGAAAGAGTATGTGCGTGGACTAACCCAGCCACTGCTCCTGTTGCTCGACAACTTCGAGCACCTGCTCTCTGCCGGTTCCGACGTTGCCGAGTTGCTTACGTTAAACCCCAATTTGAAAGTGCTGGTTACCAGCCAAGCCTTGCTTCATATTTACGGCGAGCACGAACTGCCGGTTCCGGCTCTGGCGGCGCCGGACCTGCGGTCTGTTCCGCACGCACCGGAGGCGCTTTCCCGCTTCGCGGCGGTTGCGCTCTTTCTAGAACGCGCGAAAGCTGTGAAGCACGATTTCGCGCTGACTAAGGAGAATGCCACCGCCGTCGCTACCATCTGTAGCCGGCTCGACGGACTGCCTCTGGCAATTGAACTGGCCGCGTCGCGCGTCAAAATGCTTTCGCCCACAGCGATGCTCACCCGCCTGGAATCCTCGTTGAATTTGCTGACTGGAGGTGCGCGTGACCTGCCTGTGCGACAGCAAACCCTTCGCGGGACCGTGGACTGGAGTTACAGCCTCCTGAATGGCGCAGAGCAAAACTTGTTTCGGCGCCTATCCGTATTTACCGGCGGTTGCACGTTGGAAGCTGTGGAAGCAGTATGCGACACGAAGGCCGACCTTGGCATTGATGTGCTCGATGGCATGTCCTCGATGGTCGATAAGAGCCTGATCCAGCAACTTGAGCAGCCCGGCGCGGAGCCGCGGTCCTTTATGCTCTCGACAATTCGGGAGTACGGACTGGAACGTCTAGTGGAGAGTGGCGAAGAGGTTGCAACCCGGCGCGCCCATGCTGCCTATTACATTGTGCTGGCGGAGGAGTGCGGCGAAGAGCTAAGCACTCATCCCGAGTGGCTCGATCGTTTCGATTTCGAGCACCAAAACTTTCGCGACGCGTTGGAATTTCTGATCCGAACCTCGGATGCGGACTGGGGTATGCGCCTCGGAGCCGCTCTGTTTCATTTCTGGGAGAGGCGGGAACACTTCGCGGAGGGTCGGGCGTTCTTAGACAGGTTGCTTCACCTGCCAGCCGCCGTCCAGCCTAAATTGCGCGCTCGGTTATTGTTCTGCACAGGGGTTTTATCTCAGGGCGATTTCGACTCCGCGCAGAAACTTCATAAGGAGTGCCTGAAAACCTGCCTCGACATGCACGACCACAGGGGAGTGGCTGTGGCGCTCAATGCATTAGGGGTGACAACCCGGGATCGCGGAGACCTCGATACCGCATGCTCACTCTTCGAACAGTGCGTCTCAACCTGGAGAGAACTGGGCAGTGCCATTGATACAGCTCGCGCACTTAGCAACCTGGCGAATGTCGTCCGGTTGCAGGGCGACTATGCGCGCGCCCACGCGTTGTATGACGAGTGCCTGGCCATCTTCCACGCCGTCGGCGACAGCACCGGAGTCGCGTGGACCCTGAACTACCTCGGCGACCTCGCGCGGGGATCGGTTGATTCCATCGCTTCCCGCTCCTATTACGAGCAGAGTCTCTCAGCCTTTCGACAGTTGGGCGACGGCTGGGGTATCGCGAGTGCTTTATCCGACCTGGCCAGGCTTAGTGCAGCCGACGGTCAGCATCAGCATGCAGAGACGCTTTATGGCGAGAGTATGAAGATCTTTCGCGACCTGGGACATAAACGCGGCATCGCCAGGGTGCTAGAGTGTTTCGCTGTAGGCGCAGCCGCACAATCCAGGCCGCAGCAGGCGCTTCGCCTGGCGGGAGCGGCCGCCGCATTGCGTCAGCGCATCGGCACCCCTCTCATTCCCGCAGAGCAATCCAGGCTGGAAAGAAAGCTAGAACCGGCGCGCAACATGCTTACCGATGCCGCCGACTTGGAGGCGTGGTCGTCAGGATGGGAGATGTCGGTGGAGGAAGCGGTCCAAGAGGTACTTGGCACGAAGGGCACTGCCAAGTCATGACTAAAGCCCGCGTTAACCGGCCGTGCTGGGATCAATCATTCGACGAACTGCGGACACCCGATTCACCGGGAACCCGCCACGTCGCCCATGCTCGCGAATCGTCTCCTCGTCCGGGGCAAAGTAGACACAATAGACCTTATCGCCAGTCACATAACTGTGCAGCCACTTGATTTTCGGGCCCATGTCGTTGAGAACACCAACTGATTTTCTGGCAATCTGCTGTAGTTCCGCATCCGACAGATTCCCCGCCCCCGGAATCTCGCGCTCGATTACAAATTCAGGCATAGTCACCTCACAGCCTCGTTATCGTAGCAAATATTCATCTGGTTAGCTGGAACAAGACTAGGCAGCTAGGGTTGTCTCTTTAATGTTCTCATCTGGCTGAGGAACGAATGACGCGCAAAGAGGAAGTTGGCACGGCTCGGCAGGTTTGTTTCGAACTGGACGTTACCGTTTCTAGGAAGCGCGTCTGAGCCCTTCGGCCAGAAGAGCGAAACATTAGCGGTTGGTTTCCTCTCCTTCTGGGCCAACGACGCACGGACAGAGTGGATCCTAAAGGCGGCCAGATTTTGATGCGTGGTAAGCCTGCCCACGCGCCGCGAAACTGTAGAGGGGGCGCGACCGGAGCGGTTTAACTGTCGGGCCAAATCGGATTCGCTGACAATAGTGGTAGAATCCTCTGCGGGTGCCACTCTTAGGACTGGGTCATGCGCATCTAAGCCCGAGAATGAGTCGCGACAGTTCATCGGCAAAATGAGGTTGCGCTGTGCAAATCCTCCGAAGAGCGCCACACTTTGTTACACAGTTTCTCATTTGTTGTTTGGGAGAAGAAGGAATGGGAAACAGAGAACAGGCTGTAAAATAAATCACTTCCACGAATAGCCGGGATGGCGGAACTGGCAGACGCAGCGGACTCAAAATCCGCCGACCTTCGGGTCTTGGGGGTTCGACTCCCCCTCCCGGCACCATGCATAAATTTAATCGATCCAAAGTTTGTCGCCTCTAACCATCCCCCGAAATCGAGTGCTCTGATCCTCGAAAAAGGTCAGTGTGTCTATATTGTGCTCAAAGTCTAGTTCCTCAATCCCGCGTTGCAGAACAGAATGAAACATTTCAAGGCGCCGGCAACGGAAGCCGCAGAGCGCAGAGTAAAGATCACTGGCGATCGCGACTGGCGGAATCGGCGACTACACTTACTGACGTTTGGGGGCTTTACGCAGCTTGGGTATGCCTGGCTGAACGATTATGAAACGATACGCTAGAGTTCTCGCGCAGCTCCCTATGTACTCCCGTTCGGGTGGGGAGATGTGGTGACAGTTGTTGGACGTGTACGTTGCAAGTTGTGCGGCACACGTTGCAAGAGGCTACATACGCAGGCGGGTGGATGCTGATTAGCGCGCTCATCTTGTGGATGCACATAAAGGCGTCCAAAATCCCCTGCCGTAAGGGATGCCCAGCGGCTTCTGCATCTTCCTGATCTTCATAGTCCCCAGTTGGGCCAGTCGCTAAGGGACCGCGATGAGTGTAACCGCGATTTTGCAACAGCTAACGCGACTGTCGCAAGCTGACGGCCCATTTGTCCATCTCACACCCGCAATTCGTGTGAGGGCAGTGACGCCGAGCGTTGACGCTAGGATACGCTGATATGCTTCCCGATCAGCCGCAGCCGATGGTGTCGGTCGGCGATTGACTGCAAAATTCAGCCGACATAAACTTGCTTGGTCCAGTGTAATCCGGGTCCCTGCGATGGTTGGCGAGACGATTTCCCACTACCGGATTCTTGCCCAGATCGGTGCAGGTGGGATGGGCGTCGTCTACAAGGCCTATGACCAGCAACTCGAACGTGAGGTCGCGCTCAAGCTGCTCCCGCAGGGCTTGCTCGCCGATGAAGCTGCACGTAAGCGTTTCCGCAAAGAAGCCTTGGCGCTCGCCCGCCTCAACCATCCCAACATCGCCACGATTTTTGAATTCGGCAATGAGGACGGCCTCGACTTTTTGGTTACCGAGTACATACCCGGAATCACCTTAGATACGAAGCTTTCTTCCGGGCCCCTTAATACTGAAGAAGCAATTCGCCTCGGCGTTCAGTTGGCTACGGGTCTCGCGGAGGCCCATAGTCAGGGACTGATCCATCGCGATCTAAAACCCGGAAACCTGAGAGTTGCTCCGGACGGGCGGCTAAAAATCCTCGATTTCGGATTGGCTGAGCTCGCGCCGCGCCTGAGAAGTGACGACGTGACTGCGTCGTTGTTGACACGGACTTCGCAATACGCTGGCACGCTCCCCTACATGGCTCCTGAGCAGCTCCGGGGCGCACTAGCTGATGCTCGCACGGATATTTGGGCAGCCGGAGCGGTGCTGTACGAAATGGCAACAGGCAAGCGGCCGTTTTCGGAGTCCGGGGCGCCGTTGCTCATTAACGCCATCCTCAATAGCGATCCGGTCCCGACCAGTCAAATTAATAACAAGGTTCCCCGGGGCCTGGATCACGTCGTCCTGAAAGCGCTTCAGAAGGACCCTGCGCGGCGTTACCAAACAGCATCCGAACTACGGTCGGACTTGGAACGCTTCATGACGGGTACCCTGGTCTTGCAAAGGCCCAAGACGCGCTTCATTTGGACCGCCGCTCTCGGTTTTTTTGTAGTGGTGTTCGGGCTTGCTGGCTATTTCGTTACTCGGACAAGATCATCCCGCGGCAGGATAGCTCAGTCCCGCCCTTCCGTAGCTGTTCTCGGTTTCAAGAGTCTGGGCTCAGATAAGCAGCAGGATTGGCTTTCCATGGCCCTTTCTGAAATGCTCACGACCGAACTTGCGGCAGGAGACAAGCTGCGCACCGTGCCGGTCGAGAATGTCGCCCGTGCAAAAGCTGACCTGGCGCTTCCCGACGCGGAAAGTCTTTCTGCTGACACGCTGGCGAAAGTCCATAACATCCTGGGAGCGAATCTGATTGTCCTCGGGTCCTACCTTGATCTGGACGGTCAGATTCGCGTCGATGTGCGCGTACAGAACGCCACTGCCCGAGAAATCGTTGGAAGATTCTCCCAGGTTGGGACTGAGACTCAGTTTTTCGATTTGGTGCGTCAGCTCGGACAGACTCTCAGAAATGAATGCGGGGCGGGAGAAGTTACTCCGGAACAGGCCGCGAACATACGAGCGTCGGAACCGGAAAACACCGAAGCCGCCAAACTCTATGCCGAGGGTCTCGCCAAACTTCGATCATTTGACGCGACTCGAGCTAGCGTTCTGCTTACGCTAGCCATTCAAAAGGATTCTAACTATGCTTTAGCTCACCATGCGTTGGCCGAAGTATGGTCGCAACTCGGTTATGACGACAAGGCTAAAGCGGAATCGCAACGCGCGTTCGAGTTGTCCACCGCTCTTTCTCGTCGCGATGCATTGGGCATCGAAGCGCGATTCCGCGAGGAAGCACGCGAATGGACCAAAGCGGTGGACATTTACCATTCATTGTGGACAGTGTTCCCGGATGATCCCGAATATGGTCTGCACTTGGCCGATGCACAAGTCTCCGCGGGGAAAGGGCAGGATGCGCTTTCGACGATCAATGGCTTGCGGAAGATCGCCGCACCCATGAGAGACGATCCCCGCATAGATTTAGCGGAAGCTAATTCCGCAGCCTCCTTGTCTGACTATATGCGCGCCGAGGCTGCCGCGGAGCGCGCGATTCGAAAAGCCGGGCAGCAGGGCGCCGAGGGGCTCAAAGCGGAAGCTATGCTTCGGCAGTGCTGGGCACTTCGCAACTTAGGCGATCCGGAGCGCGCCAAGGCGGCAGGAATACAGGCGGGTGAAATTCTCGGGCGCGTGAGCGACCTGCGCGGGGAGGCGAGAAGTCTCACCTGTGTGGCAAACGTGCTCGGCGATCAAGGGCAACTCTCCGCCGCGTACCAAATGCATGCACGAGCTTTGTCGCTGGTGCGGAAGATTGGGGCGCAGAAAGATATAGCTGGGGCGCTCATCAACATTGGCAATGTGCAGGCCTCCCAGCAGATGCTGGACGATTCGACGCGGCAATACCAGCTAGCGCTGGCGCTTGCCACTTCGATTGGTGATAAGGCCGACGCTCTGTTAGCTCAGGAAGATCTCGGCGTCAATTTTTCCTTGCAGGGCGACTTCGCCGCTGCCCGCAAATCATTCGAGGACTCTGTTCGTACTGGGGAGGAAATTGGTGATCAAGCTGGAATAGCGGAGGCCTCGATCAACCTGGGTTCGTTATCCTACCTGCAAGCGGATCTGCAAAACGCGAAACGATCCTTCCAGAACTCAATCGACAAAGCGAGTCAACTGCAGCTCAGGAGCAGGTGGGCAACGGCCCTTGCCGGCATGGGTGATGTGATGTTCGCAGAAGACGATCTCCAAAGCGCGTACCAGTCCTATCAACAGTCCCTCAGCATGCGCAGCGAATTGGGAGAGAAAGGAGGAATGGCACAGAGTCAGCTGTCCCTCGCCAATCTCGCTCTGGAAAACCGTGAAGCTGCGCAGGCAGAATCACTGGCGCGAGATGCCGC
Organism: Acidobacteriota bacterium; assembly: GCA_013289765.1. Lineage (GTDB taxonomy): Bacteria > Acidobacteriota > Terriglobia > Terriglobales > Acidobacteriaceae > Sulfotelmatobacter. Next base: position 116,979 of record JABCZI010000004.1, on the reverse strand, counting down.
AAAAGAGTTTGAAACAGAAAATGATTCCGATCAGCGCACCGCTGCCGAGGACGTCCTTGCTCAGTCGTTGATTGCGCAAGGAAAGTATGACCAAGCGGCGAGAGAAATTGATCTCGCGCAAAAACTTGGAGCGCATGATTTGCCCACCACTCTCTCCCTTTCGATTACTAGAGCCAAGCTGCTCGGCAAAACCGCGAAAACAGCCGAGGCAGAGCGCGAGTTGCAGAAGGTGCAAAGCGGTGCTGCAGGGAAGGGGCTCCTCCTCCTTGAGTGGCAGGCCCGCTTGGCTCTGGCTGACGTGCAGACCCTGAGCGGACACCTGCCTTCAGCACGGTCCAACCTCGAACTCGTAAAACGGCAGGCGATCCGGAGAGGCTTTCACCTCTTTGCGCGCAAAGCCGCCGATGCCGAAGCCTCTCCTCGGCACCGCAGCTAAGAAATATCGTCTTTGCGTTGGCCTACTGGATTACGACCGTAGGCTGCATACCCAGCGGCAAGGGGGGCGTTTCCTGGATAATTACAAAAAAGGTCAGTCCTTGCCCCTGCTGTGCAGTCCCCGCAGAATAACTAGGAAAGGTACCCGGCACTGTAAACGTGACCGAACCCTTCGTGGTCGTGGTGGTGATGTTTGGAATGTTGCTGGCAGGGGCGTTGGTGCAAAGCTCGATCGTGTTATTCGGGCTGTCGCAAATCATCACCCCAAAATTGTTTGCGTTTGTGCCATCAAAGCCCGCTAAAGATTTGAAGGTCACCGCCAGGTTCGCCGCAGTGGACTGAAACTGATACACCAACATGGTGGCGCCACTATCGCAACTTCCGCTTAAGGTAAGCACTGGGGCGGGCTGCGTATTTTCAACGTCTTGATTGGGACAAACAATCTCTCGCCTCATCGTAGCGGTCTTGCCATTGCCATGCAACGATAAGTTTTTGCTCCGTCCCAGCAACAGCCAATGTGGCGCGCCGCTGTCCTCTCCATTCCCTGAGGACCCGCGGATAGTGACAGCAAATAACAGCGTCGTGGCGGAAAGCACGATTAGTGCGACCAGGGCAAACTCAGCAGTGCTGGGGTTCGTTTTCATGTTCTCTCCCCTAGATGAAATTGACCTGTGCGTCCGGTCCGGGATCCCTGGCGAGGAGGACTACAAGTCGAGGCCAACAATTCTATGCCTTCAGCCTTGCCGTCGCAAGTCTGCGGCATTGCGGGTTTCTTCTCGCCAATAGTTGACAATGACCGGGATCACTGCCTGGTTGACTTAGCTTGTTCGACCCAGACGACAAAGCTCAACTTATTGCCATGGTAGTCTCCTGTGATCTCCCAGCATCCGGGAGTGGGTACATACACACCTGTCAGCATGGCAGAGCCAGGTCCTTGAAAGGTGTTGGTCGGCGGCAACACCAGGAGAGGCGGAGCGGGCCCGTCGAGCCGTCTCCCCCTGACCTTTATTGCAGGGCGCTGCTCCGCACGCGAATCGTAGCCAAAACGCATCCAAAAGATTTTTTGCTGTTAAAGGCTGGACTTCCCGCTCGTGCCCTGGCTGGTGGGGCGCCCATTCCCAGATCGCGCGTTCGGGAAGGAAGGTCCAGAGCTTCTCCGTACCCAGCCAAAAAGAGTTTTCATCGCGCACATAAGGATGGGCGCTATGAATTCCTTTGCCGGCCGACGCGTAATCGGGCAAGAAGCAGGCAGCACAGGCTGAGGTTGAGCCGAGGGCTCCTGAGGAGAATTCTGCTGGCTCCTTGCCGTCAAGGCCACCAACGCAATTACGAGGACGAATTGGAAAGCAGCCATTGCGTTCGATCCTCCTTCCTGATCTTTTTTTCAAAGCGGGCCATCGTCGAACGGAGCGCGTCGCATCTCTCACTCGCCAAATCGGCTGGATTTCACCGTGCAAGAAACCACATGCCACGGTGACTGTTGATCTTTGTTGAAGTCGGATGCTTTGACCGCTACAAAAACGTCTACACCGAAAGCAACTACATGTTCAATGACATCCTTGACATCACGCAGAGGACAGACTTATGGATGGGGTAGTGTTCATTGCGACGGAGTTTCAAAGCATCTGTTGGTGCAGGTTAAAGCAAGATGAATTCTGTTTAATCCTCGCTGGTACACTGCACGTTGGAAGTTCTACTGATCGCAATGAATCTGTTGGAGTTGTTGCGAACAGATATTTTATTCTGGCCGCTACAATCTGTTTCTCTTTAAGATTCGAAATTTCGATTGGACTCAGAATGTTTGGGTGTTTAAGGTCGGTGGCGAATCGGTCGTGACCTAAGCCCATCGGTGGTCTCCGTGGGGTTCGGCCAACAACCCCTTGGAGATGATAATCGATGGCTTTTGGTCGTGGCTTGTTTGTGTGTCTTTTGTTGTCGTGCGCTGTGTTTGTTTCCTTCCCAGTCTCTGCACAGGTAACCGGTGGCACCCTTTCCGGAACAGTTTCCGATCCTTCCGGCGCCAGCATTTCAGGAGCGCAATTAGTCATCAAGAATGTGGCCACGGGCATGGAACACACCGTAACCACCAATGATCATGGCTTCTACACCGCCGTGAATCTTTTGGCCGGCAGCTATCAGGTAACTATCTCCGCGACGGGTTTCGATACGGAAGCAAAGTCCGGAATCACGATGTATGTAGGAAGCCAGCAAACTTTCGATGTCGTCTTGCACGTTGGCACGGTGGCAAACCGGGTTGAAGTAACGGCGGAAGCCCCTGCTATTCAACTGTCCAGTTCGGATATCAGCGCGGTGGTGGATTCCACCACGGTGCGTGAGTTGCCGTTGAACGGACGAAGCTGGACCGATCTGGCCGCACTGCAGCCGGGGGTAAGCACGATTCAGACGCAGCCCTCTTTTGCCAGCGGCTCAAATCGCGGCAACCGCGGCTTTGGCCAACAGCTCACAATTTCCGGCGCGCGCCCGCAACAGAATAACTACCGTTTGGATGGCGTCAGCATGAATGATTATGCCAACGGTGCGCCCGGCAGCGTCCTCGGCGGAAACCTCGGCGTGGATGCGATTCAGGAATTTTCAGTTCTCACCAGCAATTACTCCGCGGAATATGGGAAAACCTCCGGCGGTGTGATCAACGCAATCACGCGCTCCGGCACCAATCAATTTCATGGCGGGGTTTATGAATTCGTCAGGAATAGCGCGCTGGATGCCAAGAACTATTTTGAGAGCGCCAATACTGCCAAAGCGCCATTCCAACGCAATCAGTTCGGTGGAACGATCGGAGGGCCGATCTTCAAAGATCGTACATTTTTCTTTGCCGACTACGAGGGCAATCGGCAATCCAAGGGAATCGCGAACATAAATTTCGTGCCGTCGGCGAGTGCACGCACTGGGCTGATCCATGACTCCAACGGAAATCCCATCACTGTCGCAATCGATCCGCTCGTTCAAAAATATCTGGCGCTCTATCCGATTCCGAATGACTGCGGCGCAGGCATTGATGTGTGCCCGTACAATTTCAACGGTCAACAGGTGGTAAACGAAAATTTCGTCACCACGCGCGTCGATCACAAGCTATCCGCTAAAGACAGCATATTCGGCACTTATCTGTATGACCGCACTCCTTATAATTCCCCCGATCCATTTGGCAACGTAGGACTGGTTACTCTCACTGCCCGGCAGATTCTGGCCATCGAAGAAACCCACGCCTTCACGCCCACATTCGTCAACGCTATCCGTTTCGGCATCAACCACGAAAATGTGAATAACAATATGAGCGCCGGGGCAAATAATCCCGCGGCGGCGGATGCATCGTTAGGTTCTTTTCCCGGTCGCAACGCCTCGGTCATTAGTGTGGGCGGCATGACGACCATGCCCGGCGGCGTTGGCGGACTTCCCACCTACTTATACGGCTGGAATTCTTTTCAAGGTTACGACGACGCTTTTTTCAGCCACGGCAAGCACTCCATAAAATTCGGCGGCGCCATCGAGGATATGCACATGAGGATGGTTGCCGAGCCCGACCCCAATGGAGTGTGGTCTTTCTCGACCCTCCAGGATTTTCTGCAAAATAATCCGACCAAGTTTAACGGCGGGGTGATCACTTCCGTTCGGCCGCGCAATTTCAGACAGTCTATCTACGGCGCTTACGTGCAGGACGATTGGCGGGCCCTATCAAGCCTAATGTTGAACCTGGGGTTGCGTTATGAAATGGCGACAATACCCACTGAAACTCACGGCTTGATGGTGAACCTGAGAAATATTACCGATCCCATGCCCATCTGCGGAACCGCAGATCCGAAATGCGCGGGCACCGGTCCTCTCTTTACCTCCAATCCAACGCTGCATAATTTTGAGCCGCGCATCGGATTCGCCTGGGATCCCTTTAGCAACGGACGCTTGGCCGTACGCGGCGGAGCTGGTCTCTATGACGTTCTTCCTTTGCCGTACGAATACTACGATCTGGAAACGCAAGCAGTTCCTTTCTTTCAATACCTGGGACTGAGCGCCACCAGCGCTGCCGTTCAACCCTTCCAACTTGGATTGCTACCGGGCGCGGATTTCACCAGCACGCAATTGCGCACCACTTATCTGCAATCCAATCCCAAACGAAACTACGTGGGGCAGTGGAACCTGAACGTCCAATACAGCTTGACGCCCAATTTGACGGCGATGATTGCGTACGTGGGTTCGCGCGGCGTGCATCAGCCGTTCCGCGTGGACGAAGCCAACATGACGCTCCCCACGCTCACGTCTGCCGGATACCTGTGGCCCCAAGTGGATGCATTCGGAAACGCCTTTTCCGCGCAGTGCAACGCTCTCACCGCCAACGGTCCTGCGGATCCGAGCTCGTGCGCCCCGCCGCCGATCGTGAATCCTAATTTCAGTTCGATTCGCGCCGTCTTTTACAAAGGGCGTTCTTACTACGATTCGATGCAAATGCAATTAGCCAAGCGCATGAGTCATGGCTTTCAGATGCAGGGAACTTTTACCTGGGGCCACAGCATTGACACCAGCTCTGCAACGGGACTCGGCGATCCATTTAGTAACTCCATCTCCAGCTTGAATTACTTCGACACGCGACTAACCCGCGGATCGTCCGACTTTAACGTAGGGCGAACTCTTGTAATCAATGGCATCTGGGACATGCCTTCCCCGAAATCGTGGACTGGCCCGGCGCACTGGGCGACGGATGGCTGGGAACTAGGGACGATCTTCACGGTAAGCGATGGTGTGCCCTTCACCCCCACATGGGGAACGGGCAGTGATCCCGCCTTCACGCAGAGTCAGGACGATTATGCGTATGTGAATGTGTTGAAGACTCCAAATTGCAAATCGTTAACCAATCCGGGAAATCCGGGGAACTACATCAAGACTGATTGCTTCACAGTGCCAACGGCGCCCAACTTGGCATTTTGGAACGCGAACTGCGATCCCGCGCCGCCCAATGCGCAACCCAAGAATAGCGGAGCGTTCCTTGCATCTCCGCTGAACTGCTTCAACCTTCGTGGCAACGTCGGCCGCAATTCGCTGACCGGTCCGGGCATCATGGCCCTGGACTTTTCGGTCTTCAAAAATAACCGCATCCGGCGGATCTCGGAGAATTTCAATCTGCAATTCCGGATGGAGATGTTCAATATCCTCAACCATCCAAATTTTGCGGTTCCTGGTCCGGGAGACGGCAACACCGACATCTTTGACGGAAGCGGAACCTCTCTGGCGCCTTCGGCTGCGAATCCGGGAGGCACCGCCGGTGTGCTGGTGCGCACCACGGTTCCCGAGCGGCAGATTCAGTTTGCGATTAAAGCAACTTTCTAGTCCGTGGTTCGCCGCGGCACATTCAGAATTTCCCCGGGGGGTAGTAGATGGCTTTTGGTCGCGGTGGGTTTGTATGCGTGGTATTGGCGTGCGCTCTGCTTGTTTCCTTCCAAGTTTCTGCACAAGTAACCGGTGGCACCCTTTCCGGAACAGTTTCCGATCCTTCCGGCGCCAGCATTTCAGGAGCGCAATTAGTCATCAAGAATGTGGCCACGGGCATAGAACACACCGTAACCACCAATGATCATGGCTTCTACACCGCCGTGAATCTTTTGGCCGGCAGCTATCAGGTAACTATCTCCGCGACGGGTTTCGATACGGAAGCAAAGTCCGGAATAACCATGTATGTCGCGAGCCAGCAGACTTTCGATGTGGTCTTGCACGTCGGCACGGTGGCCAACCGCGTAGAAGTAACGGCGGAAGTACCGGCGGTGCAACTGACAAGTTCGGATATCAGCGCTGTAGTGGATTCCACCACGGTGCGCGAGTTGCCGTTGAACGGACGAAGCTGGACCGATCTAGCCGCGCTGCAGCCGGGCGTAAGCACTATTCAGACTCAGCCCTCTTTCGCCAGCGGGGCAGATCGAGGCAATCGAGGCTTCGGTCAGGAAGTGACCATCTCCGGTGCGCGTCCGCAACAGAATAACTACCGTTTGGACGGCGTAAGCCTGAATGATTATGCGAACGGTGCGCCCGGCAGCGTCCTCGGCGGGAACCTTGGCGTGGATGCGATTCAGGAATTTTCGGTTCTCACCAGCAATTACTCTGCGGAATATGGAAAAACTTCTGGCGGTGTAATCAACGCCATCACGCGCTCCGGCACCAATCAATTTCACGGCGGGGTTTATGAATTTGCTAGAAACAGCGCGCTGGATGCCAAGAACTATTTTGAGAGCGCCACTACCGCGAAAGCGCCATTCCAACGCAACCAGTTTGGCGGAACGATCGGCGGGCCGATCTTTAAAGATCGAACGTTTTTCTTTGCCGATTACGAGGGCAACCGGCAATCCAAAGGGATTGCCAACATAAATTTCGTACCCTCGGCGACTGCACGAACCGGGCTGATTCATGACTCCAACGGCAATCCCATCACGGTCGCAATCGATCCATTCGTTCAACAGTACCTTGGGCTCTATCCGGTTCCCGCGGATTGTGGCGGAGATGTGTGCCCCTACAATTTCAACGGCCAACAGGTGGTGAACGAAAATTTCGTCACCACGCGTATCGATCACAAGCTTTCCGCTAAAGACACCTTATTCGGCACTTATCTCTATGACCGTACTCCGTACAGTTCGCCTGATTCATTTGGCAACACGGGACTGGGAACTCTTACGGCGCGGCAGATTTTGGCAGTGGAAGAAACGCATGCGTTCACAGGTTCGTTCGTCAACGCCATCCGCTTCGGCTACAACCACGAAAACGTAAATAACAACACGAGCGCAACAGCGCTAAATCCGGCCGCGGCAAATCTGGCGTTAGGTGTTCTTCCAAATCGCTACGCCTCGACCATCAATATCAATGGGATGAGTTCCATGCCCGGCGGACTAGGCGCACTGGTAAACGATCTGTACAACTGGAATTCTTTTCAAGGTTACGATGATGCTTTTCTGAGCCACGGCAAGCACTCCATTAAATTCGGCTTCGCGGTGGAGGCCATGCAGTTGAAAGTGACGGACATGACCGATATGAACGGAATCTGGTCTTTCCAAGACTTTCAACACTTCCTGCAAAATCAGCCCTCCAAGTTCAATGGCGGGGTCATCAGCACAGTGAAGCCGCGGAATTTACGGCAGACTATTTTTGGCGGCTACATACAGGACGATTGGCGTTTGCAGTCGAACCTGACGCTGAACCTTGGTCTGCGCTATGAAATGGCGACGACACCTACCGAAACGCACGGACTCTTGGTCAACCTTAGAAATATTACCGATCCGCTGCCCATCTGCGGAACGCCCAATCCGCAATGCGCGGGCACCGGTCCTTTATTTACTTCCAATCCAACGCTGCACAATTTTGAGCCGCGCATCGGGTTTGCCTGGGATCCCTTGCAGAACGGACGCTTGGCGGTGCGCGGCGGAGGTGGACTGTTTGATGTCCTGCCTCTTCCCTATGAATTCTTTTTCCTGGAGACGCAAGCCGTTCCCTTTTTTCAATATCTGGCATTCAGAAACACCAGCGCGCCATCGCAACCTTTACAACTCGGACCACTGCCGGCTGCGGATTTCAACACGACGCGATTGCGCTCGACCTACATCGATTCCGCACCCAAGCGGAACTATGTGGCGCAGTGGAATTTGAACGTCCAATACAGCATTGCTCCAAGTTTGACGGCGATGGCCGCCTATGTGGGCTCGCGAGGAATCCACCAACCGTTCCGCGTGGATGAAGCCAATATGACGCTGCCGACTATGAGTTCAGCCGGATACGTCTGGCCAAAAGTCGATGCGTTCGGCAATGCATTCTCGTCGCAGTGCAACGCTCTCGACCCCAACGGGGCAGCGGATCCGGCTTCGTGCGCTCCGCCGCCGCTCTTGAATCCTAATTTCAGTTCGATCCGTGCCGTGTTTTACAAAGGCCGCTCTTACTACAATTCGCTGGAACTGCAATTGGTCAAGCGCATGAGCCATGGCTTCCAATTACAAGGCAGCTACACCTGGGGCAAGAGTATGGATACCAGTTCGGCGACGCTGGCTGGCGATGCGTTTGGCAATTCCATTTCGAGCTTGAATTACTTCGACACACGTCTGACGCGTGGTCTTTCCGATTTTAACGTCAGCCGCACGCTGGTGATCAACGGTACGTGGGACGTGCCTTCCCGGAAATCGTGGACCGGACCGGCCCACTGGGCGACAGATGGCTGGGAACTAGGGACGATCTTCACGGTGAGCGATGGCGTGCCATTCACCCCCACTTGGGGAACCGGTAACGACCCGGCCAACACGCAAAGCCAGGACGATTACGCATACCTGAACGTTTTGAATAATGCGGGTTGCAAATCCTTGACCAACCCGGGGCATCCGGAGAATTACATCAAGACCAACTGCTTCTCTATTCCCACCGCGCCCAGCTTGGCGTTCTGGAATGCGTACTGTAATCCCGCGCCGCCGAGTCTGGGTTCGGCGATTAATCCAACGAGCCCGGTACAGGCGCAGCTGCCGCCATTGGCCTGCTTCAATCTACGCGGCTCGCAGGGACGTAACACGCTGATCGGTCCGGGCGTTATGGCTTTAGACTTTTCGGTCTTCAAAAACAACCGCATCCGGCGGATCTCGGAAAATTTCAATCTTCAATTCCGGATGGAGATGTTCAACATTCTCAACCATCCAAACTTTGCGCCTCCCGGTCCCGGCGACGGCAACACCGATATCTTTGACGCAACCGGAACGCCTCTGGGGCCATCGGCCAGCAATCCGGGCGGCACTGCGGGTGTCCTGCTGCGGACTACGGTTCCGGAGCGGCAGATTCAGTTCGCGATTAAAGCCAGTTTCTAACTCGCCCCATGCTACAGGCATTGGACGGCGAGTTAAAAATCTGAACACTAGAGGGAGACTTAATCTCGTGTTTGAAAACGGTAGAAACTTTATGCGCTCACGAATAACCGCTCTCTTGCTTGCTTTTTTGCTGGTGCCTGTTGCCCGCTCTAGCCCGGATCGCTCCTTTCATTTGATGGAGACTTCCATTGTGGATATTCACCGCGCGCTGCAAGCGGGTACGCTGACCTGCCATGATCTGGTGCAGCAATACCTGGACCGCATCAAGACCTACGACCAGCAGGGGCCGGAGCTCAAAGCGATTTTGTACATCAATCCGCAAAGCTTGCAGCAAGCCGACGCCATGGACCAGGAGTTCAAACGCACTCACAAATTGAAACCGCTCGGCTGCATCCCCATCGTTTTGAAAGATAACTTCGATACGGCGGATATGCCGACCACCGCGGGCTCGTTAACGCTCAAAGGTGCACAGCCTGAAAGAGACGCGTTCGCCGTGAAAGGGCTTCGCGAAGCCGGCGCACTCATTCTCGGTAAAGCCAACATGTCGGAATTTGCCACCGGTGGCATCTCCGCAAGTTCGCTGGGAGGACAGGTAAAAAATCCGTATGACCTCACCAGAACACCGGGCGGCTCGTCCGGCGGAACCGGCGCTGCCGTGGCAGCGAACTTCGCAACTGTGGGCACAGGATCGGATACCGGTGGTTCCATCCGTTCGCCATCTTCGGCGACGAACCTGGTGGGACTCCGGCCAACCCGCGGCTTAATCAGCCGCGACGGTATCGTGCCTGTGTCTTTCACTCAAGACACCATCGGTCCGATGACGCGAAATGTCGCTGACGCGGCCGCAGTGCTGGATGCCATGGTCGGATACGACAGCAATGATCCGGTAACTGCTCTGAGCGTCGGCAATGTTCCAAAGACCTACACCGCCTTCCTGCAAAATGGATTGAAGGGAGCTCGCCTCGGCGTCCTCACGAATGCGCTTGGACACGGAGCGGAATACGAAGAAGTGAACAAGGTGATGGCCAAGGCCATTGATGCGCTGAAGGCGCAAGGCGCGGTAATTGTCCCGGTGGAAGACCAAGTCCTCGATATTGATACTCTGACCAAGGATTTTCGTATGAACGAACCGGAGTTCAAGGCGGCACTCAACCACTACCTGCAGCAGCAAGGCACGCATGTACCGGTGCATTCGCTCGCCGAAATTATCGCTTCCGGCCAATACTACAAACCGACGTTGGAAAAATTCTTCTCGATCACCGAGGCTTACGAGGATGGTCCCAATTCCGCGGACTATAAAGATCGCCGGATGAAGATGGATCAGATCAGGATTGAAGTGGCCGACCTGATGGCAAGAAATCAATTAGATGCGCTGGTGTATCCGCACCAAAAATGTTTGGTGCTTCCCATCGGGGCTACCTTTCAGAAGGACCGTAACGGCGTGATCGCCGCGCTGACGGGCTTCCCGGCCATCGAAGTGCCCGCCGGCTTCTCAACGCCGACGGCAAATGCTCCGATCGGGGTGCCAGTGGGAATCGAATTTCTCGGACGCGCATGGGCCGAGCCTGAATTGTTTAAGCTCGCCTTCGGCTTTGAGCAGGCAACGCACTTCCGAAAGCCGCCAGCTTCCACGCCCGCCCTGCTGGCGCCACCGAGCCCATGTACCGAAAAAAGAGGATCAAGCGGAACCCGCCAAAGCTGCTTAACCGACTGATAGGCGAGAGAAAGATTGGTGGGGGAGCCGTCCGCCGAGATTGCGCTGCCACTAGCGCTCACCACCCAAGCATCGCACCGGCTTGCGCGGCACATGCTTGGAGCACTGGACGCGGGGCAGAGGAGTGTGCTTCAAATGTGCTCAACAGACCCTGACGGACCAGCATGGAACCGCACCAGCGCCGACCATGAACCGTTTGATAAGATATTGACGGCATTAAGAACCAATGGGTTCGGTGGTTTGGGTCTACGCACTCAAAATCCGCCGACCTTCGGGTCTTGGGGGTTCGACTCCCCCTCCCGGCACCATGCATATTGTTTGAGAGACATTATCTGAAAGACCCGCCCGATTGAGTTCGACGAATCCCGCGACGAAGGACATATTGTGAAGAGCGAGGTGCCAGCGCCGGAACCACTGTTGCGGCGCTTCATGCCCGAACTGGACTTGCTGCGCGGAGTCGCGGTTCTCGGCGTGCTGTTCTTCCACGGATTTCGAGCGGGATATGGGGACTTACCTTTTACCGGCATGCGCAAATTGTTCATCCTGGCGACGGAGCCAGGAGCGCTAGGTGTAAATCTGTTCTTCGTCCTCTCCGGATTTCTGATTACTGGAATCCTGTTCGACTCGCGGAGTCGACCCGACTATTACCGCCGATTTTATACGCGGCGCGCCTTGCGAATCCTGCCCGCATATTATTCCCTCTTAATTCTATTGGGCATTTTGCACCAGGCATCGGGTGCGTTCCTGGGACTGAGTTTCATTTACTTGTCTAATGTCACTACTCTATTCGGCGTGACCATGGACTACCATCCGCTATGGTCTCTCGCGGTCGAGGAGCACTACTACATCGTCTGGCCCTCGGTGGTGCGAAAACTGCGGGCTCGCACTTTAGCGATCTTTTCGCTTTCGATTTGCATTCTGATACCGATCGCCCGAGCGGTCGCATTTCACTATGGATATATGTTGGGGGGCGAATGGTACACGTGGTTTGCGGCGGACGGCCTGGCTGCAGGCAGCGTTTTAGCAATTGTTTTGCGAAGCCCGGTCAGCCGGAAGCAAGGTGCTGCTGCGGCCGCCTTTCTTTTGAGTATGGCGACGATTTTTCTGATCGCCGGCGCGCCCTTCGGAATGCTGTCACGTCAAACCTTGGTTGGAGCAAGCCTGCAACTGACGTTGGTTAATATTTTCTTTGCCGGGCTCCTGCTTCTGTTCCTGGTGCTCGGCAGCGGTCCGCGGAGATCGCTGCTTCATTTCTCAAGCCTTGGATTCTTTGGCTATATCAGCTACGGACTTTACCTAATCCATCCCATGTTATTTCGCATCTATGACAGCGCCGTGCGAAGATTTTGGCCGGGGCTGCAACCGTCGCTCGGGCACTTTGGCCTGATCGTGCTCCGGTTTGCGATCGTGAGTGTGGCCGCCATCGGCCTGTCCTATATTTCCCGGAAATACTATGAAGAGTGGTTTCTGCAGTTGAAAGACCGCGTTGCGCCCCAGCCAGCGGAGACCGCCGTGAACGCAGTTGTGCTCACGCCTCCCTCAAACCCGGTGGCCGCGGCCGAAGCTTCGGAGTCCCTCTAATCTGAAAGGAACGACGCGGGCGCAGATGCAGGCCGCCGGTTACTAATCAAGATGCCCGAAGATGGGATCAAGAAGAGTATTCAACTGCAGGAGATTGCGCCGTCTGACCTGGAAGATGTGGCTCGATTCATCAGCCGCGTCTCGGGATCGAAGGCGCCGCTTGCTGCCGCTGTGGCGCGGCTCAAATGGATACTGCTGGAAAATCCCGCGCGCGAACCTGGCGATCCCTTGGGATGGTTGTTGCGCTCAGCTACCGGTGACGTGGTCGGCTGCATGTGCTGCGCTCCGCAAAAATTCTGCCTGGGGAAAAGTATCTTTCGACTGATGATGGCCAATTCGTTTTATGTGGATGATCAGTATCGCGGAAGTGGCGCATTGATTTTTTTGAAATACCTGCAGCTTGGCGATCGTTATCCTTTATTTGTAAGTTCCGCCAATGCCGCTGTGGCTCAATTGTGGAGGAAACGAGGCGGATGTCCGCTGGGAAATTCGGATCACGAAATTCTGGGAATTCTGCACTGGCCGCCAGTCGTGGCCGAGAGTGTCTACCGCAAGTTTGGCAGTGATTCTGTGGCGCAAGTGGCCGGCGCTTTGGCATCCCTAGCGTTCTTTGCCCAGCGGCGGCTGCTCCCGAACACTGCGACTGGAAAACTTCAGCTCCTTCGCACTCCTGAGGAGGCAGGTCGCGTTTGCGCTGAGCATCGCAGCGAAAAAATTACGAGTTGCCGGGATGCAGCGTTTCTAAAGTGGCGCTACTTTTCGGGAGGAGATCCCACGACTCGCCTCTTCGCATTTCGCCAGGGGAACGTGGAGGGCGAACGGCAATTCATGGTTGCGGTAAATCTGCTAAGACGCGGGTACAAGCAACAGATCAGGGCATTGCACGTGCTGGACATCTGGGGCGAGACGGATTCGAAATCCTATCTCGCGATCGCTGCCGCGTTGCGGCGTGAATATCGCGGGCAGGTTGATATGCTGGTGTTGCGCTGCCTCGATCCATCGCTGCAGGAAGCCTTGACAGCCCATGGCTTCAAGGTTCGTCCGTTCGCCGCTCCAATTGCGTGGTGCGTCGACAAGAGCGGACTGCTTCCGGCGAAAGCTTGGTATTTTTCGCCAGCAGATGGAGACATGTTTCTGTGAGGAGATGGCGTGAGTGCTAAGACTTTGTTGCGTTCCGCGATGATAGGGACTTCCGCCGCCATGCGGGTGGATGAGCTTGCGCTCGGATTGCGCAACTGGCTGGCGCGGCGCGGTAAATCTGCCAGCATGCTGGTGATTGAAATGCACGAGACTCCCGAGCGGGATGAACAGGCCTTTCGCCAGCAGTTGGAGTGGGTCACGCGTTATTTTACGCTGGTGGATCTTCCCACTTTCGCCCGGCTGTGGCAGGCGTGTGGCGAGCCGCGAGCCTCGAACATGGCTAAGCCTCCGTTACTATTTACTTTTGATGATGGCCGTCTAAGTAATTATGTTGTCGCGGCGCCGATGCTGGAGTCCTTCGGAACGCGCGGCGTTTTTTTTGTTGTTCCTGAATTTGTGAAATGCAATCCGCAGGAAGCAAGGCAGTTTTATTATTCACGCATCGATACGCGAGGGCTCGCGCCCAGCCTGCCCGAGGCGGACACATGCTCGATGACGCCTGAGCACATTGCTGATTTATCGCGCCGCGGGCACTCGATTGGGAACCATACGTATTCTCATGTTAATCTCGCGGCTCTGCCGGAGCATCAATTGCACCACGAAATCGTCGACAGCGCCGCCGAAATTACCTCGTGGACCGGACAACCGGTCGAAGCATTTGCCTGGACTTTCTCGTGGGACTCTATCTCGCCTAAGGCATGGGAATTGATTCGGAAGCATCACCGTTATTGCTTCGCGCCCTGTCCGGGCTCCGTCGATTGCCGCGCCGACTCGCCCTCTTTGATCTGGCGAACGGAGGTTGAGTTGGCTTATCCTCCGCGAGATTTCGTTTCATGTACGCCGGATTGGCAGACCGACTGTGGCGAGGCAAGCGAGAACGTTTGCGAAGTCTTTTGTTTGCGAAGTCTTTTGAAAGATAAGATGGGTGCGGTTCAGCGATAAGTGCATGCCGTCAAGCGAATGCCGATCAGGGTGTGGGGCTGGACTTGGTTTTCGATGGGGGTGGCGGCGGGGGTACGGTTTGGGCTTTCTTGTCGTTCAGGCTGAGGCCGAACGAGGGATGATGGTAGGTTCCGGAGATTCGTACCGGAACGATCTCGCCCTTTTTCCTTTTCTTGAAAAACGGTTCCATCATCTTTAGTAAAAATGCCTTCGATCCCTTCTCGGTATTCGATATTCTCGACTGCACCTGCATTTGTCCGCGCAGATCAATTCTCTCGTTGAGGAGATTGTAAGTGCCGTGCACGCGGGCGTCGGCTCCCGGAACTCCGAAGGAAAGATCGGAGAAAGTCGAAATTCCTCGTTGCAGATCCACCCTGCCGGTTAGATCGGTGAGGACGGTCTCGGGGTCGGGTGGATCTTTTTCGCCGCGCGCGCCGGCGCTCAGTTTGTCAATGCCTTGCTGCGTGGAAGGTTTGGAAAAAGTTCCTCCGGCGATGCCAAAGCTGCCGCGCAATTTTATTTTCTTCAGGAATTCCTCTTTGCCGGGAGGAATCTCGACATGGGTCTGCAGCGTTACATTGCCTGACATGGGACCCCGGTTGGCTTTCACAAACAGGAGCAGGAGGTCTTCGATTCGCGCTTTGTCAGAGCTCAGATCGATCAGCGCTGTTTTACTCTTTCCGCCAGGCGTCTTGGCAATGCTGCCCTGCGCAACGATGTGAGTCTTCCAGAAATCGGCGTCCACGCGTTTCAGGAATGTGTCGCCGTGGATACCGTCGACGTACGCGGTGAACTCCGTGGTGAGCCGCATGGGATGGCCGCCCGATTTCACTTCAAAGTCCGGAATATCCGTTTTACCCGAGATGTCGATGTGACGCAGCGTGCCGCCGAACTTTCCTTGAGAAGAAAGCATGCCCGCAATGCCGTGATAGACGCTCAAATCGGCGTGCTCGAATGTGTACGTGCCGGAGATGGTTGTTTTTCCCGGATCGCTCCTATCCCAGACGCCGAACTGTCCTTCGGTCGCGATTTCTCCAGGGGGCTCAGGAATGTGCACTTTAAGGCGGTAACTGAGCGGGCCCTTCCATCCTACGTTTCGTAACAAGGCCTCGTGAATATCGAAGCGTAAGGACGGTGTGTCAGCGTTATGAAACTCGAAGTCGAAGACCGCGCCGTTGGCGGCAATTTCGTCAATTGTAATTTTGGAAGGCGTAGTGCGAAGAGTTTTGCTGGTACCGAAGGCTGGAACGGTAACATGCAGCCCTTCGGCGCTGATGCGACTGACGCTCTTGGTGAACAGTCCGAGGTAAGTACCGCGAACCGTGAGTCGGTCGATGGTGATCAGCGGAGTGGATGCGACTGGGTCATGGTTGAAAATGAGACCTTCCACGACGCAACCCGGGAAGGGGAAATAGGTCCGGTGAAAGCCGCGGACTTGAACCTGACTGTCGCTAGCCTCACGGAGGTTCTGAAGTACTTGGGATTGCGAGAAGGGCCACAGGCTGCCGGTCACGAATACGATCGCCAGTAGTATGACTGAAATCAGGACGATGGCGATGATAATAATTTTGTTGCGGGAGAATCCAGGCTTCGCATGCGCGCGCGCCTCGGTATTATTGCTGGTCGGCGTTGCGGTTGCGGAGGGCACAAAGGTTGGAGGCGGAAGCTCGGGTCGAGGTTGCTGTTTAAAACCAGAGACTTCTTTCCCGGTTGACACGGCAGCGTGGAACGCGGCATACTTCGGCCCCAGTGCTGTTTGCTCGCACTCCCGCAATGCCACGACTGGTACGGCTTCTGGCCAGTCATTCCAGGAGGAGTTACATGCCCCGAAGTGTTTCCACCGCGCGCAATGGTTTTGCGCTTCTGCTGTTTACTACGGTTTTAATTCCATTCGCTTTCGCGTCCGGCCCTTATGTGATCGGTTCGGGCAATACTGTGACCGCCGATCCAAATGTGACTCGCCCTTCCACAACACCGTGTGTAGTGCAGTTGTTCAGCGGTGCGCAGTTTTTCGACTTCAACGTGGAGAATTTTAATTACGCTCCGCCTTCTGGTTGCCCGGGTCCTTGGGCAAAGGTAGTACTCGAGGCCGATATCAACCTGAACGCCGGCATTCAATATGACCGCACCGCGAATTTCTGGCTGGGTCCAGTGAACATTTATTTTGGAACCACGGCTGAGCCTTCGCCAAATCTGGGTCCGTCGTGGCACATCGAGAACGACCTCACCGAGTACAGTTCGATTTTCTATGCCGCACAATCGGGACAAGCGGATATTGGAAACACCTTGTGCTGCGGTTTGACGTCGACAATTTTTGCGTCAGCGTCGCTGGAGTTCTATCCGCTGGCTTCGAGCCAGGCGGCGCCGGTGGTGGCCGACGTGGTGCTGCCGCTGTCGGTAGGCTCGTCAGGCGGAACCGTGGCGTTGGGCTCAACCTCCAGCACGCTGGCCGGAACGTTCACTATGCCGACGAATATTCAGAGCGCATATCTTGATGTGTATGCGCAGAGCCAGTCGGCGGATGAGTTCTGGTACACATGTGTGCCAACAGACGTGGCGACCGAATTGCAAAGCTGCAGCAATACCGGATTCCGGGAGACCGAGATCTCGATCGACGGACAACCAGCGGGAGTGGCGCCGGTATTCCCATGGATCTTTACCGGCGGCATCGATCCCTATTTGTGGTTCCCGATCCCGGGTGTGCAGGCGTTGAATTTCACTCCTTATCGCGTAAATCTGACGCCATTCGCGGGAGTGCTGAGCAACGGTCAGCCGCACACGGTTTCGCTCAGCGTTTACAACGCTAACAACTATTTTTCGGCGACGGCGTCACTGCTGCTTTATCTCGACGTGTCGACCACGCAGGTTACCGGCGCCGTGACCAAAAACACGTTGGCCGCGCCGAATCCTGTGGTGACGGAAAAACTGAATGTGCAGCCGACCCTCACCACAGGCACAGTCGATATAAGTTCGAAACGCACCTTCGAAATTGCGGGATACATCGATAGTGCCAGGGGCAAGGTGACGACAAGAGTGCAGCAAACTGTCAACTTCTCGAACAATCAGTATTTCAACATTACGGGTAGCGCGTACGTGCAGAACATTTCCCAAATGTCACAGGTTACGTCGGAGGTGAAAACCTCGGGTGGAGGGTCGCCGACGAAATTCGCGAATCAGTCTTTTAACTTCCCGCTTACGTTGGATATTTCACTGGCCTTCTTATCCAATGGCAATATCAACCAGACGACGACCGCCGACCAGTTGTACCAAGCCACGAGCGCCACGGTGCAGACCGGCAAATTGTCGTATGGGAGTTCGCTCAGCAACGCGGCCCAGCACACCGACACGCTGGAGTTCGACTCGTCGTTTAACCTGCTGGGAAATATGGGACAGTCGGGGGCGCAGCAGTACAACTACGTTGACTCGGCGGGCGGGGCATATTCATGCTCGCTTTCTGCGGCGGCCAACGTGCTGACGGCGTTTAGTCCACGGTGCGCGCAGTAGACGATCGAGTTCGGTACGGGATCGTTTTGGATAAGTTGGATAAGTTGGATAAGAGGGAGCGGCCATGCCGCTCCCTCTTTTATTTGTGCAGCACGATTTGCGCTGGGAAAAACCTCAAGCTGGGGGCCTGGTGATTGCGCCCTGCGATGCTGACGAGACCAAGGCCGCGTACTTCGCGAAGACCCCTGTCTGATAGCGCGGTCGCGGCGGCTTCCACTCTTGCATGCGTTGGCGGAGCACTTCGTCGCTGATTTCGACTTCAAGAATACGCTGGCTGACGTCGAAACGGATTATGTCTCCCTCACGAACGGCGGCGATGGGGCCGCCCAGTGCGGCTTCCGGAGAGACGTGGCCGGCCATGAGCCCATGCGTTGCGCCGCTGAAACGGCCGTCGGTCAAGAGCGCGACGGAGGATCCTAATCCTTCGCCGACGATTGCACCAGTCACGCTCAACATCTCGCGCATACCAGGTCCGCCTTTCGGGCCTTCATTGCGGATGACAACTACGTCGCCGGCGTGAATTTTCTTGCCGGTCACTGCGGCCATAGCGTCCTCTTCGGATTCGAAGACGCGCGCCGGACCGCGATGTTCAAGCCGCTCGTGGCCGCTGATTTTTGCGACACAACCTTCAGGGGCAATGTTTCCCTTCAGGATGACGAGGCCGCCGGTTTTCTTCAGCGGCTTGTCGAGAGAAGCGATCACTGCCTGCCCGGGAGATTCGACCGCGCTTTCAATTTCTTCTTTCAGCGTGAGGCCCGTGACTGTCTTCGCCTCGGAGTGAATGTGTTTCCCCTTCAGCAAGCGGCGCGCCAGCAGCCGCACCCCGCCGGCCCGATGCATATCGGCGGCTACAAAACGGCCGGAGGGCTTTAGGTCGGCGAGGAGCGGAGTGCGCTCGCTGACAGTTTGGAAATCGTCGATCTCCAATGCGACTTCGGCTTCGCGGGCGATCGCCAGAAGATGCAGAACGGAATTGGTCGATCCGCCGGTGGCGGCCACGGATGCGATGGCATTTTCAAATGCTTCGCGGGTCATCAGTTGGCGCGGGCGAATTCCTTTTTGCAGAACATTCATAATGACTTTCCCGCAATCGAAAGCAACTTGATCTTTCTGCGGGTCCATCGCGGGCACGCTGTTAAAACCCATGGGAGAAAGGCCCATCATCTCCATTACGGTGGACATGGTGTTCGCCGTGTACTGGCCGCCGCAAGCGCCGGCGCCTGGACACGCGACGTTTTCGATGTCGAGCAATTCCTGGTCGGTGATTTTCCCCGCCGCATTCGCGCCCACGGCTTCGAAAACATCCTGAATGGTGATGTCTTTCCCGCGGTAGGTTCCCGGCGCGATGGTGCCGCCGTAGAGGATGAGGCCGGGGAGATCCATGCGCGCGAGAGCCATGGCTGCTGCGGGAGTGGTCTTATCGCATCCCACCACGCACACGACGGCGTCGAACAATTGTCCGCGACAAACCAGTTCAATGGAATCGGCAATCAACTCGCGACTTATCAGCGAGGCGCGCATGCCTTCGGTCCCCATGGTTTCACCATCAGAAATGGCGATGGTGTTGAACTCCATAGGCGTGCCGCCGGCGGCGCGAATGCCTTCTTTCACTTTCGCGGAAAGCCGGCGCAGGTGAAAGTTGCAAGGCATGGTTTCGATCCAGGTGTTGGCCACGCCAATCAGCGGCTTGCGCAAGTCGGCGTCAGTGAAACCAATGGCTTTGAACATGGATCGCGCCGGAGCTCGGTCGCGTCCGTCGGTGATTCCGCGGCTACGTTGTTTTAAGTCCATGGAGGAAGGTTACAACAGAGATGAAATTGCAAGCAGATCGTTCGAACACGAAAAACGGAAACCCGCGGCTGAATTTGGTCAGGAGGCCGCATTCCAACTGCAGGTTCCCAATTAGCATGACGCTTACCCAGGTAGCGTTCATGCTTGCTGACATTTGCCCAGCACGAATCCAAATTTATGCCAACGCGGCGCGTGCCGAAGTTTGTGCGGCGGTTTGTGAAGTCGGCGGATGGGGCGCCCATGCTGCTTCTTCGTGATCGCGGAAAGCCGCGCTCGACCGTACGTCAGTCACATCCACGATCCCGTACCACTCGCGATAAAGTTGGCCGATCTGCTTCTGGTTGACTTCCAGCAACAAGGTGACGGCGTGATCCTGCTCGGCAGCTTCGGCGTGCACCGACGTAAGATCGAGACCCCGGCGCGAAGCCGCGTTGAGAATGCGCATCAGCGCGCCCTGTGCATTGCGATAACGGATATGAAAGATTTGCATAGTTCTTGCTCCCTTAAGTCGATTCGTCTTCGTAAACCATCTCCGAAAGCGCCGCTCCCGCCGGAACCATGGGGTAAACGTTCGCTTCGGGAGCGCAATCAAATACCAGTAATTCTGCATTCGGCGAGCGCAGGAAGTTCTCGATAAGATCTCCCGTCTCGGCCGATACCGGAAACTCAGCCATGGCAGCCTCGTTCAGGCGCCATCCATGAATCTTGTAAGCTTTCGCGATCTCGACGAAATCCGGATTGTCCCTTAAATCTGTTTCGGAATAGTTGCGTTGGTAGAAAAGTTGCTGCCACTGCCGCACCATCCCGAGATATTTGTTATCGACGATCACCATTTTTATAGGCAGGCCCAGGCGATGTACGGTGGCGAGTTCCTGGATGTTCATCTGAAAGCCGCCATCTCCGGAAACGCACAGCACGCACGTCTCAGGCTTGGCCAGTTGCACGCCGACAGCGGCGGGCAGAGCGAAACCCATCGCTCCCAAGCCGCCCGAAGTAATGAAGCCGCGTGGTGAAGATGAGCGATAACGCTGCGCCGCCCACATTTGGTGTTGACCCACGTCGGCGATGACGACGCTGTTTTCCGGAAGGCGGCTGAAAAGTTCGTCAAGAAAACGGATCGTCGGCTGCGCCAGTCCGCGCGGATCAAGCTCGGCACGTTCTGGCCCGCAGGCGACGCCGCGCCACGCGCTCCAGTCGGGCAGGGAAGCCTGACGCAATTCCGCATGAAACGCCGGAATCGTGTCCGCGAGATTTCCGATTACTGGCACCTCGCAAGCGCGCACACGATCGAGTTGCGCGGGATCGATTTCAAAGTGGACGATTTTGGCATGAGGCGCGAAGCGGGTAGGCTCGCCCGTCACGCGATCGTCGAGTCGCGCACCGAAAACCATCAGCAAATCAGTCTCGTGCAGCGCGGTATTAGCGGCGCGCGTGCCATGCATCCCAACCATGCCAAGGTAATACGGTGACTGAGGCGGAACGGCGCCTAACCCGTGCACCGTAGCGAACGTCGGAATATTTAAATGGTCGAGCAAGCGCCGAAGTTCCGGAATCGCTCCCGAAAGTTTTGCGCCAGCACCCACCAACGCCACTGGTCGAGCAGCTCGTTGCAACAAGGCGACAATTGTGTCGCTGAACGCGCCTTCGGCTTGCGCATCGGCAGGCCGCGCGTGCGGAGTGAATTTTGCGGGGCCGGAGAATTCTTTCTTTGCCTTCAGTATGTCCGTAGGAATGTCGATGACCACCGGCCCCGGCCGCCCACTGCGGGCCCAGTGGAAGCCTTCGGCGATCACGTCAGGAATTTCATCAATCGTGCGGACCAGCCGACTCCACTTGGTCAGCGAAAGGGTCACGCCGAAAACGTCGGTCTCCTGAAACGCGTCGGTGCCGATCATCGCGGTGCGAACTTGTCCAGTGATGCAAACCAGAGGAACGGAATCCATCTTTGCGTCGGCGATGCCCGTAACCAGATTGGTCGCGCCTGGCCCGCTGGTAGCCATAGCAACGCCAACTTTTCCCGTCACGCGCGCGTAGCCTTCTGCCGCAAACACCGCGCCCTGCTCGTGCCGCGTCAGAATGTGCCGCACGCCGCTGCCTTCCAAAGCGTCGTACAACGGCATGATCGCGCCCCCGGGATAACCGAAAACCAGGTCGACCCCTTCGGCACGGACGCACCGCAGAACGATTTCGGCTCCCTTAAGCATTCACGACCTGTTCAGGCTCGGGCTTCTTGGCCTCTGCAGGTTTCTTCGCATCTTTTCCCGGCAGCCAGCTCATCATGCCGCGCAACTGCGCTCCGATAATCTCAATCGGATGCTGCTGCTCTTTTTTGCGCAGCTCGTTGAAGTTGTGGCCGCCGTCTTTGTTTTCCTTGATCCACTCGCGTGCGAAAGTTCCATCCTGAATGTCGGAGAGAGTTTTTTTCATCGCAGCGCGCGTTGTATCGCCGACAACCTTTTCGCCGCGCGTCAGGTCACCGTACTCAGCCGTATTCGAAATCGAGTACCGCATGCGCGAGAGGCCGCCTTCGTAGATGAGATCAACGATCAGCTTCATCTCGTGCAGGCACTCGAAGTAAGCGATCTCCGGCGCGTAGCCGGCTTCGACCAGCGTCTCGAATCCCTTCTTGATCAGCGACGTCAGACCGCCGCACAGCACGGCCTGCTCGCCGAAAAGATCGCTCTCTGTTTCTTCCTTGAATGTAGTTTGCAGAACGCCGGCGCGGGTTGAGCCAATGCCGTGCGCGTAGGCCAGCGCGAATTCATGCGCGCGCTTGCTTGCATCCTGGCTGATGGCGATTAGCGACGGCACTCCGCGCCCTTCGCTATACACGCGTCGCAGCAGGTGGCCGGGACTTTTCGGAGCGATCATCACCACGTCAACATCGGTCGGCGGGACGATCGTCTTGAAATGAATGCTGAAGCCGTGCGAGAAGCCGAGAATTTTGCCGGGATGCAGATACGGCTTGACGTACTGCTCGTAGACCTCCGCCTGGGTTTCATCGGGCGTGAGCATGTGAATCCAGTCGGCGCGCTTGGCGGCCTCATCTGGCGCTACCACCACCATGCCGTCGGCGCGAGCCTGCTGCGCGCTGGTCCGCGTCGGCTCAAGGCCGACGATTACCTTACAGCCGCTGTCGCGCAAATTCTGCGCCTGCGCATGTCCCTGGCTGCCGTAGCCCAGAATGGCGATGGTTTTGCCCTTCAGGGCGTTGGGATTAGCATCGTGCTCGTAGAAAATTGTGGCGGCCACTGGGGAAGCTCCTTTTTAGTAGCAGTACGGATATAAGGGTGTAGCGAACCGACCGGTCGGTCGGTATAGTGATGTTATCGGAAGCGTATTTCCGTGTCAAGAAAGAACTTTGGACCTGGTAAAGACAGTCTCCTTAGAGACTTAACCAACAGCCTGTGTCCAAAATAGCCATCGGGAACGCGGACCGAATCGCCGAAAGGGACGGCCTGATGCAAGCCTTTCAGCCCTGATGTGAACATTTTGCTCGCAATCCTCGTACCTAAAGATTAAGAGAGAAGGAGGCCACCATGTACTGCAACGCCTGCGGCAAAGCCATCGCTGAGGACGTCCGATTCTGCTCCTACTGCGGCAACGTAGTCGGTTTCGCGGCTGCGCCGAAGAGACTAATGCGCCCCCGCGCCGAGAAGAAGATCGCGGGCGTCTGTGCCGGACTGGCCCATTATTACGATCTCGACGTGACCCTTGTGCGTATTCTTTGTATTTTCCTGACGCTCGCTACCGGAGTTTGCCCAGGCATCGCCACCTACCTGCTCGCGTGGATCATCGTTCCCTCGGAGCCGGAACTGAAACCGGTGCTCGCGGCCCAACAGCCCCTTGCGGGATAGGCCGTTCACCCATCCCCCGCGAAGTTACTGAGTTGTAAAGTTTCCGTCTAGTAAGGTAAACATCCCCGGTTGCCTGCAACCCCACCGGAAAATCTACATCTGAATGGTAGTGGAGAGGCGAGTCGAAATCGACGCGGCACGGGGCCTGATGCTGGTGTGGATCACCTTCACGCATCTGCCCACGATCCTGAGCACGTACTTCAATCAGCCCTTCGGATTCGTGTCTGGCGCGGAGGGCTTCATTTTCCTCTCCGCGCTGTTTACCGGACGCATTTATTTCAAGGTGTCCGAGCGGCAAGGCAATCGCGCCATGGTCAGCCAGTTGTGGACTCGAACCTTGCGACTCTACCTCTACCATGTCGTGCTGCTGGGCGTAGCGTTTTTAGGGGTGCCCCTACTCGTTGCCGGAGGCAATCGCCCGGGATTACACAACTTGCTCGATTTCTACTTCGCAGCTCCCAGGCAAGCTCCCATCGACGCCGCACTGTTGCTCTACCGTCCACCGCTATTGGACATTCTGCCGATGTACGTAACGTTTCTCCTGGTCACGCCAATAGCCTTGTTGCTGGCAAGAAAAATCGGATGGAAGCTGATTCTCGGCGGAGGCTTCACGCTCTGGTTGCTGGCGCAGTTCGGACTCCGGCAGGCAGCCTACGATTTCTGCACCCGCGTCTTCGGCCTGCATATTCCCCTGAACGCCACCGGTTCCTTCGACTTGTTCGCCTGGCAATTTATGTGGATCCTCGGCCTCTTTTGCGGCACGCGCTGGGCCCAGGACACTTTGCCGGCTGCGAACTGGTCGAGACGCGCGCTCGTTCCCGCACTCATCATCGTGCCCGTGCTCTTCGTACTACGCTATTCGGTGGGACACGGCATCGAACTTGGAAGCTTCGAGATTTCTTTCGACAAGTGGCATCTAGGCGGCATACGGCTGATCAATTTCGCCGCGGTCGCGGCTTTGCTGATTCACTTTCAATCCCTGATCAAGCCCCTGGCGATCCGGCCTCTGGTGATTATGGGCCAGGCCTCCTTGCAAGTCTTCTGCGCCCATTTGTTGTTCTGCTTCATCGGACTCGCCATCATGGGAGACGCTCCCAGGGTCAACGGCTGGCAGCAAGCGGCATTGGTGACCATCGCTCTGTCAGGAATGTTTCTGACCGCGAAGATCTTTTCCCGGAAGCTGTCCGCTGCACCCACCACCCGGACGGCGAACAGGCCGGTTCCCCAGTTCGGGGATTGAATCTTCCCGATATTCCTGAAATAAAACTCACCGCAAGCGTCCGCTACGCCGCCTGTCGCTTGGGCTCAACCGGATACCCGGCACTCTTCCATGCATCGAATCCGCCCCGAAGGGCAAAGGCCTTGTATCCGCGTTCCTGAAGTTTCTGCGCCAAACTGGCGCTAGATCCTTCGCCGGGTCAAGTGCAGTAGGCTACAACGGGTTTGTTCTTGGGAATTTTAGACAAGCTTTCTTCAATTTTATCCGACGACAATCGAATCGCGCCTGGTATCACCGTGTTCGCCTCTGCCCAAGCGTTTGGATTGCGTACGTCAATCACGGTGAAGTCTTCTCCAGCAGCCATTCGTTTTTTCAATTCTTGGACGGTAATTCGCGGAGCTTCAGACATAGAAACCTCCTCAAGATTTGAATAGTAGATGCGAGTGGGCGGATTTAGGCTGTCACGAGAAAAAATGCCTGTGTTTCAACTGTGTCCGGGGCCGCTTAGTTTGAGTCCTTATTATTTTGACTCCGGGCTTTGGACGTGATCCGCCGCAGAATGAATTCCTGCGCAAGGTTGGCGGATGCTCGCTGCCCGGTTCCAATCAGGAAGTTCGTAATGAACAGCCCAAACCCCCGATTCGACGCCGGATAGTAGGTATTCGAAAGAGCAGCCGACGCCAGATCGCCACCGATGGTCGAGTAGTTCGGCTGCGTCTGTCCGTTGTCCCCCCGGCAAACGAATGGACTGGAGACGGCGTGCAGAACACGAGACTTATTTGTCCCCGTGCCCTGGTAGAAGTACCGCGGATCCTGATGCAGAAGCGACGGCAGAATCGCGCCGCCGATCATGATGTCGGTAAAGCCATTCGCATAGGCGGCGCCGTAGCGCTCGCCATACCCCTTCCATCCTTCCGGATAGTTCGGGTGGTCGCCTGCCTGCCCGGCGGCGGCAACAATCCCTACCCCGAAGAAAGTCACGGGATCGAACGAGACCTTGGCAGCGAGCTGGAACTTCAGCTTCGTGGTGAGCGGTGCGGCGTTCGGGTCATACGCCACGTAGAAATTAGGGATGATGCCGAACACGCGCTGATGCTCTTCGATCTTGACCTGCTCGGTGGCTAGTTCCTCGGCGGAATAACCCACAGTCACCGTGGTCACGGCCTTTGCCACGCGGAGCCTGCTCACGGTCAGAATTACGTACTGGCCCGGGTTCAAAGTAACGTCGGGCGAAGTCCAGCTGGCGAATCCCTGGGCGGTGATATTGACGTGACTGGGAGTCCCTGGCTCGACATCATTGAATTCAAAGAATCCGTTGCTATTCGACGCGATCGTGCGTGCACTCCTCAGGCTAGGCCCTTGAAGAACGACAGTGGCGCCGGGAACGGCGTCGCCATTCACATCGACTACAGTGCCGGCAATAATTCCCGGCTGCGGCCTGGGCGCGTCAGGCAACACAGCCGGCTGCTCCTGCGCCGCGGAAGCCGTCGGTCCCCCAAGGCTGAGCATAAGTGCAGCCGCAAGAACGACAAAGGCGTGCCACTTCATTCCCAATGTTCCCCCCTTGATTAAGTAATGGAGTCCCTTGGCACCCAAACTAGCCAAGGCAACTGGCAGGCCAAGCGGTGTGTTCTGGAGACAGTCTCGTAAGTTGCTGAGTTCAATCAAAGAAGCGAAGATCGAGCGAGGATGGTGTCGAAAAATGTCGAAGCCATCCTTCGACACATGTCAACGATTGCTGACACTTGGTACGTCTAAAAAGGACAGAGCCTTTTTTCATTGATAACAAAAGACTAAAGGGGGACTAGCTCCCAGCCCCAATCCTCTATGCTTGATAATTGGTTTGCCGTGCCGTATGGTCACACTCGCCTATGAAAGCTCCAGTAATGCAAGCTCCTACAACCCATGCCCCGAGAATCCATGACCGATGCGCCACAGCTGTTCTTGAAAAGACGAATGGCACAACCTACCCTCGCTTTGTCCTTTTCTCACTGATTCTTATCTGCTTGATCGCCAAGCCTTTCCCGCTGCAAGGCCAAACCGGGTCTGTGGACGCGCCCGCCGTCCAACTGAATCGCCTCACATCTTTTTCAGCATTGCCGAATGGAATCGAAGCGCGGGATGGGGATGCTCGCATGCAAATCGTCGCACTGCGAGACGAGGTCGTTCGCGTTCGCGTGTCGCGCTCCAAAGAACTTCCAGAAGACGCTTCGTGGGCGGTGCTCAAGGAAGCAAAGCAGAGTAGCGTCGCGGTCACCCCAGACAATTCTCCGACCACAGTTGGCTTCCGCACGCAGGCTCTCCGCGTCTCCATCAATCGGCAGACCTTCGCATTAACCATTGCCGACCGCGACGGAAAAGTTCTCCAGGAAGACTTACGTCCGGTCGAATTTCACGGCGCCGCTTTTCGCGTCTACAAAGCGATGCCCCTCGATGAGCACTACTTCGGGCTGGGAGACAAGCCCGGCCCGCTCGATCGCCGCGAACAGGCGTTCTCCATGTGGAACACCGATGCCTACGGTTTTCAGGAATCCACCGATCCCCTTTATAAGACCATTCCTTACTTCATGGCCTTCCGCGCTGGCCACGCGCTCGGAGTCTTCCTCGACAACACCTGGCGAAGCAGCTTCGACTTCGGCAAAGAATTGCCCCGGACGTATTCGTTCGGCGCGGTAGGTGGCCCCCTCGATTACTACGTCTTTTACGGACCGACTCCCAAGCATGTTGTTGAGACCTACGCGTGGCTGACTGGAACCATGTCACTTCCGCCTCTCTGGAGCCTTGGATTTCAGCAATCCCGCTACAGCTACATGTCGCAATCGCGCGTGCTGGAAATTGCGGATCGCCTGCGTGCCGACCAAATTCCATCCGACGCGATCTACCTGGATATTGATTACCAGCAGCAGAACCGTCCTTTCACCGTCGATCATGACCGTTTCCCTGACTTTCCCGGGATGATCTCGCAGCTGGCCGCGAAGAATTTCCACGTTGTCGCCATCACCGACCTCCACATTGCCAACTATCCGAACCACGGCTACGCCCCTTACGACAGCGGAACCGCGGGCGACCATTTTGTAAAGAATCCCGACGGCAGTGTCTACACCGGGATTGTGTGGCCGGGCCCCAGCGTCTTTCCTGACTTTACCCGCGCGCAGACTCGCAAGTGGTGGGGCTCACTCTACAAGGATTTCTCGCACCAGGGTGTCGCCGGCTTCTGGAATGATATGAATGAGCCCTCCGTCTTCAGTTCTCCGACCAAGACCATGCCTGAAGACGTGGTGCACCGCATCCACGAACCCGGATTCAACAAGCGTACCGCCGCCCATGCCGAGATTCACAACATGTATGGCATGGAAAATTCACGGGCTACCTTCGAAGGCTTGCAGCAGCTCAACCCGGATTTGCGGCCATTCGTGCTGACCCGCGCCAGCTACTCCGGCGGGCAGCGCTATGCCGCCACCTGGACGGGCGACAACAGCAGCACCTGGAATCATCTTCGGCTGACAACTCCGATGATTGAGAATCTTGGCCTCAGCGGCTTTGCGTTAACCGGTGCCGACGTCGGTGGCTTTGCCGGAACACCACAACAGGACTTGCTCACCAAATGGCTCGAGATCGCTGCCTTCCAGCCCATCGACCGGGATCATACGGAGAAAGGAAGTGGCGATCAGGAACCGTGGGTTGGGGGCCCCGAGCCGGAGGCCATTCGCAGAAGGTTTATCGAGGAGCGCTATCGCCTGATGCCCTATCTCTATACATTGGCCGAAGAAGCATCCCGCACGGGTATGCCGATTGAGCGGCCGCTATTCCTCGAATTTCCCGACGCGACCAAAGACGGGCATCCCATCGACATCGACGGACAGGTAGCGGGGGAATTTCTTGTCGGGCCGAATATCTTAGTGGCTGCGCCGCCGTATCCCGACAAGCTAGATAACTACACAGTCGAGTTCCCGTCGTCGAATTGGTACGACTACTGGACAGGACAAGTCGTACCCAAACCCAAGCCAGTGGCTCGCGACGCCAACGCTCCTCCCAACGTCATCGACCTATTGCCGCTCACAATTTCGATTCAGCCGGAGCTTGCGTCCCTGCCCGTCTTTGTTCGCGGCGGCGCAATTCTGCCCATCGCGCCCTTGATGCAAAGCACCAATGAAATTCCCCAGGGCGCTCTCACTCTGCGCGTCTATTCCGGCGACGCATGCACCGGCCATCTCTACCTCGACGATGGCAAGACCTACGCCTACAAGTCGGGCGCCAGCCTTCGAATGGATTTCCGCTGCGAGGCGACCGCTGACGGTCTTCGCCTCTACGTCGGAGAACACAAGGGCTCTTACCCGGCGTGGTGGCAGCAGATTCGCGTTGAGGTCTACGGGTGGACGCCCCGCAAGCGCGCCGCCCGCCTGAATGGTCAAAGCACCGACGCGAAGATCGAGTCATCGCCAAACAAAGTGGCTCTCACGATCCCGGATAACGGGCGAGGCGAAGTGTTAGAACTTGAGTAGTGTCGCCGAGTGATTTCTGCGGCACCAGTAGAGGTGGAGATTGTCAAAAAACTGAAGTGGAGATCTTCAGAAAAACTATTGGGTGCCCCATTTCCCAGCGTCCTTTGCGGGAAGTGGGCAGCGATGCTGTCGGCAGCGTATTCGCCCGAACCTTACTCGGCCGTGCGCTCATGAACAAATCACCCGTCCTGTAATTCTGCGAATCGAGCGGGAAAGGTGGGCCACTCGGCACTTCTAGAACTTGTTGCCGCTAGTGGGAGTGAAGTGGAGGCGGAACGAGTAGACGAAGAGGTTCACGGGCACGGTGTAAACCACTTTGATGTAGACCACGCGACTTTCTGACGGGCCGCTACTCTGCAAGGTCACTTGCCCGGGGTCGAGATGAATATTGTGCTCTTCGGCCTTCCGGACGACGATGGCGCGAAGGTCGTCGTCGGAACTGGGCTGAGAAAAACCGATGCGAGGTGCGAGTTGGGCGGCTACATCGTGCAAGTCGTCTCGGAAAATCGCATTCATGATTTCTGGCTGAATGATTCTCCAAGCGGCGATCACGGCAACGACAACGAGGGCGAGCCAGAGGACATACTTCATTCACAATCCTTCCCATTCATTCGTCACAGAAAGGAAATTGTAAACTCCCTGGCTCGCGACCCGAAGCCAGAAGCCGAGGAACTGCCAGGTGGGAATTGAGCCCCCATTGGCATTCCCCCTCGCAACTGTTTACCATGTCAGCCGATGGCCCGCGACACTGTGGTCGATTCCCGTCAGGAAATTCTGCGCGCCGCCGCACGCCTGTTTCAGCAGCGGGGATACGACGCCACTTCCATGAACGATGTGGCGGCGGCGCTCAAGCTGAGCAAGGGCGGGCTCTATCATCATTTTCAAAGCAAGGACGAAATCCTGTTTGAGATCATGGACCACGCCATGGAGATCACACAGGAGCGCGTACTCAATCCCGTGCGCGGCATTGCCGATCCCGAGGAGCGGTTGCGGGCCCTGATCCGGCTTCACATCGAGGTCGTGCTCAGCCCGCGCGATCGCGAGATTACAGTGATGCTGCACGAGAACCATCCGCTGCCACCAGCGTTGCGCAAGCGCATCAATTCACGCAAGAAAGATTACGTCCACTTTCTGGAAAGCCTGATGGCGGAAGTGCAAGAGAAAGCACGCCATCACGCCAAGGCCAGGGTCAGTCCGCGCGCAGCCGCGTTCGCTTTGCTGGGGATGATTAACTGGATCTATCAATGGTATAAGCCCGAGGGCGAACTGCAGGCGCAAAATTTGATCCCGCAATTTACCGATCTCATCTTCGGCGGAATCTTCGCGTGAAGACGCTAATCGCCACCTTGGCGGAGATCGAGGAACGGCGCGACGAAAGCGGCAAACCCTATCGCGAGTTCCTGCGCGTGCCCTCGATGAGCGCCGGGATCTACGTCCTCGCTGCCGGAGCTACCGATGCTCAGAAGCCGCATCATGAGGATGAGATTTACTATGTCATTCGCGGCCGCGCCCGCTTCAAGGTTGATCACCAAGATCGCGAAGTTTTCCCGGGCAGCGTGATCTTTGTGGCGGCGGAAGTAGAGCACCGTTTCTACGATGTGAGGGAAGAATTGGCTGTGCTGGTTTTCTTCGCACCCGCGGAAAGCTGACCCGCTGCCTTCTCGTTTGCAATTCGCTGCCAGGTTATCGGTACTACTTCGCCGGTATCCAGTAAATCTCTTCCTTGATCGCAGTCTTGTCGAGAAAGCCGCGGCGCTTCAGAATCGCTTTGCTGTTAGCAATCATATCCGGATGGCCGCACAAGTAGGCGTGAGTGTTGCTTGCGTCGAGCCCCCATGAGTCGGCATATTTGCGCAGGATGTCGTCGGCGCGGCCAATCTCGCCCGGCCAATCGGCATGGTCCCATGGACGGCTTACGGTGGGAACGTATTTCAGAAATGGCAGTTCCTCGGCGAATCGGGTGAGCTCATCCTTGTATCCGAACTCCCAGGGGCGGCTGGCGCCGTTCAGCAGGTACAACTTATGAGTGCCGTCGAAGCGTCCCTCTTTCCATTCTTTTGACAGAGTGCGAATGAAGCTCACGAACGGAGCCACGCCCGTTACCGTGGAAACTAGTAAGTGGTTGGTCCGCCCATTAGCCGTTTCAAGGACGAACCTGCCTTTGGGAGCTTTGCGCATCAGCAACTCGTCGCCGGGTTGCAGCTTGTAAAGCTTGGGTGTGAGCGCACCTTCGGGCACCAGTTCGAAGAAAAACTCCACTTCATCTTCCGCCGGCGAGGACGCGATGGAGTAAGGACGCTCGATGCGCTTGCCGCCTTCTTCCACGCCCAGCGTGGCGTATTGGCCAGGGAGAAAGTTGAAGTGTTCCCCCGCCTGAATGCGAATCATCCACAGATCGGGCGCGAAGTCGACGCGCTTGGTAATGCGCGCATGATAAAACTTGTCGTCCGAAGTCGCCATGATTCAAAAACCTCGCAAGCTAAAATCAGAATGCCTGCGCAGGCAGGCAAATGTTGGCACGGGTTAGAGTGTTGAGATAATAAATGGGAATCAATATTTTTGACAACCGAACGGTCGTTCGAGTCTCCCTCGCTTATGGCTCGTTGCCGCTGTAGGGCTGCTCAACCGTTTCGTCCGGTTCGAACGAAATCTCAGAAGTCGTTTTCGGTCCCAACGGAGGAGGTTCCGGCAGCGCTCGAAGCTTCTCCAGTTCCGCCCGCGTTTTCTCCCAAGCTTTAGCGTTCTTCTTGGTGTGGATGGGTGCGGCCGAGTCCGAATAAAAAGCCAGAATATTGTTCCGCAGTTCCAAAGTGATTTTGTCGAAATTATGCGCCGCCAACTGGTCAAGCAGAAGTTCGTAAGTCTTATCGGTCAGCGCGTATTCCCCTGCGCGGGTATCGTGGCCGGTATCGAAATCGGTATTGCTTAGCTTCAATTTTCCGCCGGACGTTTCGGTCAGCAGCTTTTTGTAATTCTCGATTGTCAGATCGACGCTGGCAATATAAAGGTCTTCGGTCTTGTGCGAGGGGACTTTGAAGTCGAGGGCCTTGAAGGGTCCAATTTTTGGTACGAACCTGAGAATGAATGCCAGCAGGCGCGTTCCGAAACCGGGACGGCGATAACCTTTGCCCCATTCCCTCTGGTAGTTCGTGCGCGACAAATAGTAACGGAACTCACGCTCTCTGAAGTTTGGAGTCTCCTTGACGATTTCGGGGCGCCGGGTGAGCAGCGCCACGCGGGTCATCTCAGGGATTATCTGGCTGATGGCGCGCCGGAAGGTGCCGAAGGCCAGATCTTCTTTCGTAACCACGTCGGTCAATGGAATGTTGTAAGTATCCTGAAACGCGCGCTCAAGCACCGGCTTTGCAATCTCGAAACCGATGAAGTCATGATAGCGATCGGAGGTGTAACGGTTCTTGGCAACCTGGGTGACGTCGAAGCCAAACTCGGTGCGGATGTGGGCTTTCGGATCGTCTTCATAGGTGACCACGTCTCCATATTTTTTTCGCAGCTTCGGAAATTGCAGGCTAACGGCCTTATTCACGGTGGGATGCCCCGTGTTGTCCGCGGAGTAATGCGCCAACGCGCCCAGCGCAAAAGCATATTCGTTGAGATCGGAGGATTCGTTGATCATATTGACGATGAAGTCGCCTGTACGGACGTAGTGTGTAAGGTCACTGAAATACTTGTTGCCGAATGGGTAGTAGCCCATATCCTGAATCAGCGAACCGCCATAGGCAAAGGCGTGCGCTTTTTTCAAATCGTCGTCCGTGGCCGAAGGAAAACGCTTCTTCAGCAAAGGAACAAAGTTGTCCTTCCACACCAAGTCAACGACTTCTTCGTGCGTGAGCACGGAGTAAGCCGCTGACCGCTGCATCATGCAACTGTGCAGAAGGACAACCGTCACCGCAAGCCGGACCACAACTTGCCAGAAATTGAAGAGCCGTCTCATTTGCCGGGGCCAACCACGAGGACAACAAATGAGTCGGGCACAATGGAGCGGCGAGGATGCGGATTATCCGCGGTGGCGGCCGGCGGTGGGCCGAACTTCGCCGTCACTACGAATACATTGTGGGTCTTGGAGTCGAGGGCCAGGGTGCGGGCGCCCTTTTCCGTGGGAACATTTTCCGCAACACTGAACTTGTCGGTAGACTCTTCTTTAACAACGGTAAGTACGCCGTCGCCGCCGCAAGAGGCGAATGCCAGCCCGGCTTGGTCGTCGAATGCAGTCGCGTCAACTCCCTCGCCGATGGCGGGGGTTGCCAATACTTTTCCAGTATCCGCATTTACGACTGCCATCATCTTGTTATCGCAGCCGACAAACAGCCGGTGATTCTTCTTGTCGATGGAGAGACCGCTTGGTTCGGTGCATGGCGCGAGCGGCCACTTCGCTTTCACTTCAAGTTTATTGGGGTCGATGGAAACCAGTTCGCTCTTGTCCTCAATATTTACCCAGAGTCCGCCTTTGCCATCGCTGGCCGCGAATTCCGGTTTGCCGTCCAATTTAATGGTGCCCAGGACTTTGCCGTTGGTGGCATCGATGGCCGTCGAATCCTGACTGCGTCCATTGAAGGTGAAGACGCGCTTGGTCGCGGGATCGTAGAGAATAGCATCGGGATTGTCGCCAACTTTTACTTTGCTGCTGGTAGCCAGTGTTTTCAGATCGAAGATGCTCACTGTGCCTTCGCGTCCATTGCTCGTGAAGCCGCGGCCGAGTTCCGGCGCAAGGGCGATGCCGTGAACTCCGGGGGTGTCGGCGATGTCGCCCACGGTTTTGCCGGAATCGAGATCGAGCACGATGACGTGAGTAGCGCGAGAAATATAAAGACGGCGCGCGGAAGAATCGGCTGTTAAGTAATCCCAACCACCATCGCCGCCCACGTTATACGTGTTCACAACCTTATATGCGGGAGCCGCGGCGGCCAGGGCTACAGTCGCGACCAGCAGAATGATCGGAGACAACCAATAGCGCATGAGCTTTCCTTTCACACAAGTATTTGTGGCAGACATGTTTTCAGCAGTCATGAATTCCTCGTCAGCTTTCTGATCCCCGCGTCGTATTCCGATGCCAGTTTCGGGCTACAGGTAGCCGCGAAGGGTCATCTAAATTCAAAACAGGCGAGGTCCAGAAGTAACTTTACCCTATCTTCGGCAATCCCTAAACTTTAGCTTATGGGAGTATTTGTACAGCATGGTGAGAAAGGATTGGCGCAGCCCGCAGACCCGCGGCTTACGCCGACCCCGGATTATGGAACCCTGGGCCCGGATTCGGATTTTGCGAAATCGTCCGCCGGTTTGTCAGCAACCGGGCCCGTGCCGACGAGGAACGCGCCTTCTAATCTTCGAGCGCTCCCTAAAAACCTGCGCTTACTTCAACTGATGGCCATGATCGGCGGAATTGTCTCCGCGCTTTTAGTGTCTGGCGTAACAGCCAAGTGGGGAAAGACTGCAGGAACTTTCTCATCGAAAAAGAGTACTGCGGTTTCCGCCGGCAAATTTTCACAGCGTAATCTGGATGGCCAGAAGGCGCAGAAGCAAGCGGAGATGTTGCTGACGCAAGCAGTGAGCCGATCAGTTGACGCCTCCAACCGGGCCAACGATGAGATTCAGGCTCATGCGGAGAGTTGGCGCGGGAAACTAAGCTGGAATCCGGAACTCAGCCAGCTCACCACTGTTGCTCTCAATTCGAACGATCAGAATGTGCGGACTTCAGGCATTGAAGTTCAGCTTGCGGCGTATGGATTAAGCAAGAGCGATCCTACGGTAGAAGGGTTGGTGGGGCGGGCCAACTCGTCCGATCATGCGCAAAAGATCTGGGCCTTGTGGGCTCTTGGCTTGCTGGGAAACCGAGGCGTTGAAACTGATCGCGTGGTCCAGGTCTTAACAGGACATCTGAACGATTCCGGCAAAGATTCAGAAGACTCTCGCCGTTGGGCCGTTGAAGGCCTCGCCTTGGTGGGCACCACTTCAGCCATCGCGCCTTTGCTTGACTCTATGCACAACGATGCTTCGGCTCTGGTGCGCGAGCGAGCGGCTTGCGGCCTGGCGGAATCCGGAATGCTGACGCACGAACAACGCCTCACCGCCGTCCCGCAATTGATCAATTACTCCGATGATCCCGCACTCGATGGGCAAACCCACGCCTGGGCGTTCCAGGCGCTGCACGATATCACGAAACAGCCTTTGCCCAATGATTCTGCGGCGTGGCGCAACTGGTACCAAAAGTCAGTGGCCAGTGGCCAGTGATCGGTGGCCAGTAATCGCCGAGCAGTTCGGGCCACATAGTTCTTACCAACCACTGACCACTGCTATTCATTCTGCCATCTTTGCTACGTGTACATCGAAGCCGGTCTTTGGGAGCAATGACATGAGCGCGAAAGCCTTGAAGCCGTCGCCGCTAACTTCGGTATGCCGGTAAATTCCCGGTTCGTTTTCAATCGTTTCTTTACGGCCTTCCATATTTGCAAGAAACGCTTCGGCCTGTGCCAGGCTGGCCTCGCCGCCTTTGGCGCGGCTTACCACGGCTTCTGATGCATAGGAGCGCACCAGCTTCGGCCAATATTTTTCCAGGAGTTCGGTGCTGGCAAAAACGTCGGACCAGATGATGCGCCCGTTCACCGCGACCACCACTCCGACTGCCTTGCGATCGCGAAGTTGCTTGATAAGGCTCTGATAGTTCTGCTCAATGGGCTTGGCGACTTCATCTATCTTTTCCTTCACGTCCTTATTTTCCATCACGTGAGCATACGAACTGGTCGAGCGGATCTCGTCCCTGCTTGCCTGTGGAGCAGACGGAGCCACCTCGACTGCCATCGAGGACTGCTGCTTTCTTACTTCGGCCCAAACTTGATTCTGATCTTTGTCGCCCATGGCTTTGGCCCGAACTGATGGCTGCGCCATCATTGTCCCAGCCGATGCGCCAATGCCGCCGCCGCTGCCCGACCCAATTCCCGGCGCTCCGTAGGTGGTTCCTGACGCTCCGAAGCGGTCGCTGGTCGCGACCCAGCGGCCCGGCTCGACACAGAACACACTTAGGTCGACAGGATCGCTTTCCGGCGGCACGATGCGATCTTTCCCGATCACGCGGTCCTGTTTGCCTCCGGTAACGATCTCGCCGGCCAGCAGCAATAGCGGACGCTTTGAATTGTTGACCAGCACCAACCGGTTCACTTCGGCGCCATTATGTTGCAGGGCAGGAGGG
Organism: Acidobacteriota bacterium; assembly: GCA_013289765.1. GTDB lineage: Bacteria > Acidobacteriota > Terriglobia > Terriglobales > Acidobacteriaceae > Sulfotelmatobacter. Next base: position 80,268 of record JABCZI010000004.1, on the reverse strand, counting down.
ATACGACGCCGCAGTAACCCGGGAACGCTTCCGTACTCGGTGACAACAACGTCTCCCGATCGTAAGCCTTCATCGAGCGTTAAGAAGTCGCCCGTGGCGTAGGATTTGCGAGCGACCACAGGGAAGATGGTGAGACTTCCATGCCGGATTGGATCCAGCACCTTGTACTCTCCGGGGAGAGAAGGCTGTTCTCCGGCACGAACCGGGCGCGGGTCCGGTAAGACCATTCCGGCCACGGCCAGGACAACTGCCACCGCCACAAATAATCTCGGACGCTTAATCCTGAGCATGGTTCTCCTCTGGATGGCGGCTGATGCGTCGCGGTTGCGGCCAGCTGTGTTGCGAGTTACCGCAGTGACCTCGAATCGTTCTGCCGCGCATCTCAACTTCGGGGGAAGAACGGGAAGGCGCTCGCGCCTTGCGAACAAAATTAACGTTGCAAGCGTCTAATGAATTGGTAGCATCAGGAACTGGGCCTCTACCACGTTTCTTCTTTAAGTTTTGTTTTTAGTTTCGTTCATGCGCTCCGCGAAACCAATTTCGGCTGCAGTGCAATCGGCCGTCGCCGACGTGCTTGCGGAATTGCACGCTAAAAGCGGCTGCGAGAAGATTGGCCTTACTTGCGAAGCGTTCGCGGCAATCCTCTGTGACGTTGCCGTGAAATATCTTCCAAGCGGCGTTGGTCAAAGCGAGGCTCGAACGTTTCTATTGACGTTGCGCGTGGAAGAACTTGGGCTGGCTCGTGCGTGCGCCGCGGGCAATAATTCCGCGTGGGAACTTTTTCTCATTCGCTATCGCGAGAAGCTCTATCAATCGGCGTTGCGCGTCGCGCGCGAGGAATCGGCTGCCCGCGACCTTGCCGACAGCCTGTATGCCGAGCTCTACGGAACGAGTCTGCGGGAAGGGGAACGCGTTTCGAAGCTGGCATCGTTTACCGGACGAGGTTCGCTCGAAGGTTGGCTGCGCACGGTGCTGGCGCAGGAATTCGTAAATCGCTACCGCCGCACCAAACGCCTGGTCAGCCTGGAAGAAGAAAACGAAGATGGTGAGCAGTTCGCCGCAGCTGAGCCCGAGCATGTGCCTTCGGCTGACCCGCGGCTGGAATCCGCCACTGACGCGGTTCTCGCGGCTCTTGCGAACGAAGACCGCTTGGTGCTGGCGGCGTATTATCTCGACGGACACACTCTGGCCGAAGTCGCACGCATGCTGGGTGTACATGAATCCACCATCAGCCGCAAGGTGGATAAGCTGGCCAAGGTGTTGCGCAAGAAGATTCTGGCTGGCATGATGCAGCAAGGCATGACCCGGCGCCAGGCTGAGGAGGCATTAGAAGTGGATGTGCGCGACCTGCAGGTGAATATTCGCCGCAGCCTGACGCAAGAATCTGCGGCAGCAGCGTTCTCAGAGAAGGAAGAGTCATTGCGGGTTCAGCAGAAAGTTGCGGCCCGGGCGAAAAGCTGGAAGCCGGGAGCCAGCAGTTAGTAGTTATCCATGCAGAACATACCAAAAATCGTGCAAGCGCGGTTGCAGCGCGCGAGTCGTGCTTCGGGTGAAATTCATCCGGACGCGGATTTGCTCACGGCCTTCGCGGAGCAATCGCTGGGAGAATCCGAGCGGGAGCATGTGATCGAACATTTGGCCCGCTGCGGGGATTGCCGCGACGTGGTTGTTCTTGCCCTACCCGCTAGCGAGTCCGTGGCAGTGTCCGCCCGCGCTGCCTGGTCAACGTCTGCCTGGTTAACCTGGCCTGCTCTTCGTTGGGGAGTGGTTGCAGCCGGGCTCGTACTCGTAACGTCGGTTGGACTGCAGCAATACAAACAGCACTCTTCAGAGAATGTGGCGGTCGTCACAATGCCCGCGCGACAAGAGGAAAAAACCAATGCGTCACAGAGTGCGCCCACTCCTGATCAAGCGCCAGCCGAGCAGGCGATCGGCAGAGGGGATCAGGAAATCGCAAACTCTGTGCGGAGACATACGCGTGCTCAAGGGGAGAAAACTGCGGATCAACCATCCGCGTCGCTGAACGCATCGTTCGCCGCTCCTCAATCCACGAACAGCGCAAAATCAGCGTCCGCCGGGATCGGCAGCGGCACGGGGGGCGGGATCGGCGGAGGGGTGTCTCATCCTCTTGGGGTTGGATCTGGTTCAGTCAAGGCTTCCACACAGAATCCAAACGCACAACTCCCCGCCGCGCCTGCCGGACAAGTTGTGGTGCCGAGCACTTCCTCGGTCGTCGAAGTGCAAGCGGAGAGCGCGCAAATTGTCGGGCAAGATCACGCTGAGAAGCAGCTTGCTCAGAATCAAGTCGAACCTCCTTTGCAAAAGCAGCGGCTAAGTAATTTAGATGTTGTTAAGGCGAAAGATTCTGTAGCACCTCAGGCCGAGTCCAGTGTTGGTCCAGCGGCGGCGATTCCGAACCTTTCTTTGCAGAATGGACTGCGCGCATTTCCGCGGTGGGCTATTACCTCCAGCGGCACTTTGCAGCGGTCGTTCGACGCAGGCAGAACTTGGGAAGATGTCACCCCGAGTCAAACGGAGAGCGGTGCTGAACTCAAGCCAGAGTACGGGGACAAGAAGATCCGAAAAAAAGAGCAGCTGAATCCCGCTGTAGTATTTCGTGCTGTCGCCGCCCTCGGCTCAGAAATCTGGGCTGGAGGTTCCAGCGCAATGCTTTACCATTCGTTCGACTCCGGCAGCCATTGGATACGAGTTATGCCGATCGAGGCGAACGCCTCGCTGACGGGCGACATTGTCAGCATGGATTTCTCCGATCCACAGCACGGCGAGATCGCCACTTCCGCCGGCGAACTCTGGATGACCAGCGACGACGGTCAAACCTGGCACAAGCAACAATAACTCCTCGCGACGTTTCAACCTTTCAATCTGACCTTCTTCTTGACCGCCGGAATCTCCGTTACCAAAGTGACGTTTACACAAAATGAGTAGTTCCTTAATATCCATTTCGTGGTTTGGCAGTTCTGGGGGAGGGCTGCCGGGGCGTCCTTGACTGAAAAGTCTTGGGCGCTTTTTTGTTGCCTTGCAACCGTGGCCTGCTGATTTCACAGCAGTTCTCTAATCTGGCTGGAAACGGTTCCCGCAGACCGCAACCCCCTTTGCGACCTTCAATGCCCCCCCGGCATCAAACCGAGGTGCGATAATGGTTGTGCCCTTAACCGGGCCAAGCATTGATTCGATACAGATCGCCGGGCCCGGCTACGACTGCTCGTTGTTTTCCTTGACATGGGAGCGTCCGCCGACAACGCGACGTTTATAACGAGGAGAGAAAAAATGGCAGGTAATGGAATCGTCGAAGTCACCGATGCAAACTTCGATCAGGATGTTTTGAAATCAGATCAGCCCGTGCTGGTGGACTTTTGGGCGACATGGTGCGGCCCTTGCCGCGCTATCGCTCCCATCGTCGAGGAGCTCGCCAAGGATTACCAGGGCAAGATCAAGATCGGCAAGATGGATGTGGACGCCAACAGCTCAACTCCAATGCGCTACAAAGTTACCGGCATCCCCACTTTGCTGGTCTTCAAGGGCGGGCAAGTCGTGGAGCAGATCGTGGGCTACCGTCCCAAGGAAGCGATTGCACAGGCTCTCGACCGGCATATTGGGTAAGGCAGCTTCTAGCTAGAACTTCAGACGCACGCCGACTCATATGAGTCGCGTGCGTTTTTTTCTTCCCCCGTGTCCCTAGGGTGTTGCCGGCAGCGTGTACTCGAATTCGTACGCGTGCTTCCCGGCGTCGATCTTGATCGTCATCGTCCCCGCCAGACCAGCCAGTTGATCGGTCCCCGAGTCCGGCACCACGGTGATCGTCATTTGCGGTGTGCCGCGTGTCATCGTACCGCTGTGTTGCAGAACGAAGCTGCCCGCGCGGTCCTTTAGCTTGCCGGTGACCCGCTCCATGGCGACGTATCCTCCTGAGCCCTTCACAATAGTTGCAGCCGAGGAGAGCATGAATCCTTTACTGGTCCCTTCCACATCTCCGTGAAATTGTTTATCGATCGACATTCGGCCAAGGCCCGCGTCGCCATCTTCCGCCGCCTGCGGCGTCAGCTTCACTTCAAACGTTCCACTTGCGTGCATCGTCACAGCTTTCTCCTTCGCGGGCGCAGGCGGTGCCGCCGGGTTCTGGGCGTGCGCTGAAAGGGCGAGGCATAGACATAGGAGAATCCCAGCAGCGAAATGAACTAAGGCGTGATGTTGTCGTTGCATAGTTTGATTGAGGCCTAAAAGGTTTTCTTCGCGAGCTTCGCGGCAGTTCTTCGCGCTCTTCGCGGTTAAAAGCTCGCAGCTGAAAGCTGAAAGCTCCAAGCTCCAAGCTTCTAATACTTCCTCAGCACCCCAATCACTCTCCCCTGAACTTCCACCGACGCCGCCGGCACGATGATGGGCTTCATGGTCACGTTCGAAGGCTGCAGGCGGATGTTGTCGCCTTCGCGGAAAAAACGCTTCAGTGTCGCATCGCTTGAATCCACCAGCGCCACAACAATGTCGCCGTTGTGCGCAGTCTTTAATTTCTCGACTAAAACGTAATCGCCGTCGAGGATGGCCTCGTCCTGCATGGAATCGCCGCGCACTTCGAGCACGAACACTTCTTTTGAGCGCACGAAATCGGCGAGCGAAATGGTTTCGTTGGTCTGCATCGCCTCAATCGGCTGGCCAGCGGCAATGCGCCCCAGCAGCGGCAGCACCAGGCCAGTATTCACGCTCATCGACTGCTTGAGGCGTCCCTTCGGCGGAATCAGATCAATGGAGCGGCTGCGGTTGTAGTCGCGTGTAAGCAATCCCTTCTTCTCGAGGTTGGTGATGTGCTTGTGCACCGTGGCCAGCGAGTTCAGGTCGAGCCCTTGGCCAATCTCTTCAAACGACGGAGAGTACTGATGCTCCGCCACGAAGCGGGAGATGAAGTCATACACTTCGCGCTGCCTGCGTGTGATCGCCATTTCGGTATTGTTGGCGAAGGGAAGGCGAAATGTCAAGAAGAATCAGCCTTTAGCAATTTGCAGTTAGCTTAAGCAGAGTGGAGGGGAGTCTCGCCCAGAGCGCTCTTTCTATGGCGTGCACTTTGGTCCTGCTCTTCCTGCATCCAGCGAACCGGAGCTAATCCCCGGCTCCCAGGAATTCGCCGCCGCTTCTTCATATTGAGACATCCGAAACTTCTTCTGATTTCGTACCTCTAATATCTAGACTCGTAACTCTAAAGCATGCGGGAACGGCGGGAGGAATTATGTCCAAAGTTTCGGTTCGAATGTTTACGATGGTGCTGACGTTTTTGGCGGGGACGCTGGCCCAGGCTGGAGCAAGCGGTGCCGTGCCTGCGCCAGCGATTGATCAGCCGAAGGCTGCCACTGCGGCGAAGCAGACCGCAGTAGTTGCGGGAGGATGCTTCTGGGGAATCCAGGCGGTGTTTCAACATGTGAAGGGCGTGGTCAGCGCGACTTCGGGATACGCGGGCGGTTCGGTGAAAAATCCTGACTATCAGATTGTAAGCAGCGGGCGCACGGGGCACGCGGAGTCGGTGCAGATTGTTTACGATCCCTCGGTGATCAGTTATGGAGAGTTGCTGCGCGTGTTTTTCTCGGTAGCGCTCGATCCCACGGAGATAAACCGGCAGGGACCCGATGAAGGCACGCAGTACCGCTCGGTAATTTTCTACAGCAATGACGAGCAGAAGAAAATTGCCGAGGCTTACATCGTGCAGCTCGATCAGGCCAAAGTGTTTCGCGGGAAGATTGCCACGCAGGTGACTCCGCTGCAGGCGTTTTATCCGGCGGAGAGTTATCACCAGAATTATGCGACCTTGCATCCCAGCGATCCTTACATTGTCTACAACGATGCTCCGAAGGTGGCAAATTTGCGCAAGGTATTTCCGGATCTTTACAACGGGAGGTAAGAGCTAAGAACTGATAGCTGAGAACTGATACCACGGAAACAGGGAGCGGGAGGGGTGATGTTTGAATCGGATGGCTGCGAGAGCGAAGGCAAGGTTTCGCGGCGCGTATTTCTCGGCAGCCTTGGGGCAGCGCTGGGCGGCGGGGTGTTGTATTCCTGGCGCAAGCCTTACCCAATCGCGGCGGCGGAGAAGACGCAGCCAGGAGAAGTGACCGTCGTGCAGTTCTCAGACGCGGGCCAGCGCCTGCAGAAGGTGAAGATTGCGAAAGTGATAAAGACGGAAGCTGAGTGGAAAAATCAACTTCCCCCCGGAGCCTTTGAGATTACGCGTCACGCAGATACAGAATTCGCCTACAGCGGGAAGTATTGGAATTTGCATGACCAGGGCATCTACCGCTGCATTTGTTGCGATAACGCTCTGTTCAGTTCCGCGACCAAGTTCGATTCTGGCACCGGCTGGCCAAGCTTCTGGGAGCCGCTGGCGAAAGAAAATGTCCGCGAGATCCATGATCGCTCGATTGGTATGGATCGCGTAGCGGTTGCTTGCACGGAATGCGAAGCTCATCTGGGGCACGTATTTGACGACGGACCGCGGCCGACGGGCCTGCGTTACTGCATGAACTCAGCGTCGCTGCGCTTTGTGAAAGCGGCGTAACGCGACCGCAAATGCCGAGAGTACAATTGGCGGCATGAACGCGGGCCTGCCAGTGTTTCGCGAGCCAAGTCCCACAGAAAAAATCTTTAACCGCGTTTTCGGATTTCTGGTCGGGAACGGAATCGGCTTCCCTTATAACTATCTTCTGCAAGTACGCGGGCGCAAGAGCGGCAAGCTCTACTCAACTCCTATCAACTTGCTGGAATTGAAAGGCAAACGCTTTCTGGTAGCGCCGCGTGGGCGCACGCAATGGGTGCGCAACGCTGAAGCTGCCGGCGAGGTCACGCTGAAAAAAGGAAGTGCGCGGCTTAAATTCCGGCTGCGCCCCGTTGCTGACGCCGAGAAGCCGGAGGTTCTGAAGGCTTATCTGGACACGTTCAAGCGCGAAGTGCAGAGGTACTTTTCCGTGCCGGCTGGTTCTCCGGCTGATGCTTTTGTTGATAAGACCGGCAGCTATCCCGTGTTCGAATTACTGGCGATTTGAATTGTTGATTAGAAAATAAAACGGAGGGCGAGTTGTCTGCCCTCCGTCTTATTGTCTTGCGGTTCGAGGGGTGAAGGTTAGTAGAGTTATTTGCCGTCGCCGTCGCCCACGCTCTTTAGCGTGACCTTATCCGAAGGTTGCGGCGTGCTCTGTTGCTGAGGAGGCTGAGGTTTGGGCGCGGCCGCATTGGCGGTCACAGATACTTGGCTAGCGTTTGCACTGCTGACTGGATTTACCATACCGGGCAGATCGACGGCGGGTGGGAATACTTTAGCTTTCCGATCTCAATTGAAAGTTAACTCTTTCTAACGGCCGGTCCGTGTCCGCAGCAGCTTTCTACTCGCCAGATCGTTACCCTAAGAGTCACGCACCGGTCACGAAGAACTTTTCATCCTGCCTGGGTTCGGCTTGAGTGGGAGTGGCATTGCCCGTGACGTCCTGCACGAATTCACGGCGGCGTTCCGGGCCCTTGCGCTCAATGACGCGGACGCGGCGCGCGGGCATGTTGCTGGGTTCGAGGCTGACGATGCGACCGTCGCGCACCTGGATCGTGGACCGAAACCAGTCGGTGCGAAACATTCGTCCCGCGGCATAAAACGTTATCGAGGCCGCGATCGGACCTTCAAAATCTGTGTCGGTGCAGGCCAGAATGCGCTTACCCATCTCTTGCGACCACGTCATGCCGCCGACTAGAGGGTCGTTCAAGCGGCAGCGTTCGAACGGCATGGCGTGCGAGAGCCTGCGCAACTGCAGCAGTTGGAGAAGGACCGAACTCTTGGCCAGGTTGGTAACGATGACCTTCGCTTCTGTGGCGGACACGCGCTCAAGCTTGATGTGGAGATCGGGTGTCCATTCGCGTTCAAATTCTTCGCGCGCCAGCGCCAGGCCTTTGTCGGTAGCTTCGACATAACGCAGTGTGGCGCGAGCCAGAATCAAACTAAAAAAGCAGGTCACTACCGTTGCGATCACTGGAATATAGGCAATCAGCGTGGTAACGGAGATGCGGAACGAGTTAATCCACTGCCCGGGCATCTGGTTCGGCTCCTCGCTGCGCGCAGGGGTCGACTGTAGTGTGGGGGGATGGACTGGAAGGCGCGCAACCTTCTCGAGTCCTGTATTTCTGCTTCTGGAAGAGTCTAGCGAGGAAGGACTGTGAGCCATAGATGCGCATGGTGCTGAGGCCAGAAGCAAGCGAGTCCAAGGACTTTGGTAACTAGGGAAAGCGTCTTCATAAAGCTTGCCACCACAAAGTCGCAGGGTCACAAGAAGATCAGAAAAGACACTAACGCATCAGAAGGATTTCTCTGTGACTCTGTGGTGAACTAAAACTATTCGAGGACGCTGTCGTCGAGTTTTTTGCGTTCCCAATCGGCGGCGGCCTGGACGAAGGCCAAAACCACGGGATGCGGATTTTTTGCGGTCGAAGACAGTTGAGGCTGGAACAGAGTGGCGATGAAGAAACGATGAGTCGGAGATTCGATGGCGCGGATTTCTCCATCGGCGCCGCGGGCTACAACAGGAAAACCGGCTTCCATGGCGCACCATTCGTACTCGGGATTGACTTCGAAATTGCAGAAAAATTCTTCAGTGACGATTTCCTTGTCTTTGCCGTAGAACGATTGCAGGTAGGAGCCGGGGCGGAGACGAATCTCAGGAACCTTGCCCGACAGTTTCGGCGCATCGCCTTTTCGGCCGGGGACGGCGCAGGCAACGGGGTAGATGACGATATTTTTCGAGCCGGAATTATTTTCAGCGCTGTCGGCATCGGCGATTCCGAGGACGTTGCGGGCAAACTCGATCAAAACGTACTGAAAGCCTCCGCATGTGCCAAGAAAAGGCCAGTCGCGGCGGCGTGCGAACTCGATACCCTTAAGCATGCCGTCGAAACTCTGGTAAGGACTTCCGGGCGAGGCCCAAAGACCATCGAAACTCTCAAGAATTTTTTCTGCGCCAGCGACCGTGAGCGAAGGAGTAGGTATCCACTCAACCTCGAGCTCCATCTCCATTTTGCCGGCTGCGTGCTGCAGGGATTCAGTTGTGGCCTGGTGAGAACGGAAATCGGGATTGAAGTCACCGAGGATTCCAATGCGAACGGCGTTGCTCACGGGCTCATTGTACTAGAGCATGTGCCGGCGATTTGCGGCCTAGAGGTTAGGAGGCTGGTGCGGAGAAACCAAGGTCCCCTTCGACTCCGCTCAGGGCAGGCTCTCGCTACGTTCGGGATGACATGCGGAGATCCGAAATGGCTGTCGGGCGGATGTTTCTAGAACCAGTGCGCGAAAGTATGGAGTCCGTAGAGACAGAGGAGAGACAGCGCGGGTCCGCCCCAGATCATCAGAGTGCACTTCCAGCCAAGCGAGCGGGCGACATCGCGCTGGCTGCGCCACGATATGAGAAAGGTTGAGTTGTACTTGCCTTTCATCATGACGACCGGGGGATGCGGATCGAAGACGTCAGCAGTCAGGGGCGGCTCAGCAAGAGTGTGAGCACTCTCACTTTGCACGCCGCCATGAAGCAATCCGTTGGGATTAGGGTTGACGACGAGGGATGCCGGCGTCACGCCTGCCGCAGCCCAAGCCACTGGACTTGAAATGCCGGCTTTCAAGAGTGCGGCGGCGACTTTCTGTTGCTGGCTCATATCCGCAGCTTTTGTTGGCGCATCCTCTGGAGAGAGATGGATTAGCTGCGCCGGTGGGGCGCTCTCCAATCCTGAGAAGGACGCTCCGCGCAAGCGATTTCCGCCTCCAGTGGCGAACGAAAGGGCGGTTTGAGCGAGGCCGGTTCCACCCAACGAGAATGAAAACCCATCCCCGCCAGTCAGCGAAAGAGTTTCAAATTCCTGAATCGGCTTGGGTGCGAGTTCCAGCCCGGGGTTTTCATCCAAAGTTCCAAGCAGGAAGAGAGCATTCTTCGGCTTGATGCAGAATTCCTCGACTTTAATTTTGTTCGTAGTACTCACGCCATGGCGCGCCAGGAAACTGCGGACGTTGCCGGGAGCTTCTTCTTTCATAGTGAAGAATGAATCGCAGAATTCCTGTTGGAAGTCGCGGTGGAGATCGAGATCGGCGCCGCGCGGGTCGACCAGCACTTTGCCGGTATTGTCATCCAGAAAAAAAGGCACGTGCGTGCATTCCGTGGCCACCTTCACCCACTGGCTACTTCTGCCGCTGCGTTTCCACTCCCAGGCTACGGTGCGGTAGTAGTAGCAGGAGCGCTCCGTAATGGGGGCCACAACTGTGTAAGGGCCCGCAGCCAAGCCATTGAGTTCGACCATTCCGAGCGATGCACTGCGAATTTTGGAAACGGGCGTGTTGAGGATGAGGTGACGGCGCTGCAGCAGGCGGAAGCCTTGAAAAAGTAAATAAATTCCGGCCAAAAATCCGATGATGCACCAGACCGTCAGTTGGCCATCGGAGGAACGAAATAGCAAGATCGAAGAAATGAAAGGTTTGAAGGTCAAAGGTTCGGCCCGTGGGGAGTGAATTTTGGGGACACACCCGATATCGAGGCTAGCGGAGTTACGGAGCCATCAGCAGCAGAAAAGGACAAATTGCGCTTACGTTGGTAATGGGGACGACATGACTTCCAAAATGAAAACGCAAGTCTTTAGATACTGAGCCCACGTAGTTTCCGCAGAGTCATCGACCTCAAGTCGGCGAGCAGGATTACACCTTACGATGCTCGGCGACTGCGTTTCAGCAGCAAGTAGGCGATAGTAAGAGCCGTAATGAAGGTCAGACCTCCCAGTGCGTTCACGCGCGATGAGAACAGAGTGTGGATGACGGCGGTGGAGACGAGGGTGAAACCCAGGATCGATCCCCAGACTCCCAACGGGGAGCGCATAGGAAGGGCAGAGACTTGTTGGGGCGTGAGCCCACGGCGAAAACTTATGTGGGCTGCCAGCGAGACAACCCAAGACAAGATCAGGCCGGAGAACGCGGTGCTCATGATGTAGAGAAAGGCTTGCTTCGGAGCCCAGTGTTCGATGATAAGTGCGGCGATGATTCCGTAAGAGGAGACCAGCAGCGCGAGACGCGGCGAGCCAGAAGCATTGAGTTTTCCCAGGCGTGCAGGAGCCCATCCAGAGCGGCCCATGGAAAACAGCAGGCGCGAGGCGACGTACAGGCTGGCATTGGCCCCGGAGAGCGCGGCGGTGATGACAACGAAATTCATGAAGGAGGCTGCGGCTGGAACTTTAGCCACGCGGAGCACGCTGACAAATGGGCTTTCAGAAACCCCTGCGTGATTCCAGGGCATGACGCCGGCCAGCACAATAATGGCGCCAAGGTAGAGTCCCGCGAGGAGAAAGAAGGTGAGGCGGACCGCGCGAGGAATATCTTTCGAGGAACGCGATTCGCCGGTAGTGACCGCGAACATTTCAACGCCACCGAAGGAGTAGATGGCGAGAAAGACCGCGAGCAGTGGAGCGACTGGACCTTTCGGAAAGAATCCGCCTTGCGCATTGTATTGCGGGATGACGTGTCTGCTTACGAGTAGTGCGGCTCCAGCAAGGATGAAGGCGACGATGGTGGCGAACTTGATCATGGAGAACCAGAACTCGAAGCGTCCGAAAGAACTAACGTTGCGCAGGTTGAGCAGAAGAAGCAGAGCGGAGAATACGAAGACCCAGACTTCTCCCGGGACCGCCGGGAACCAGTAAGCCATGTAGGTGGCGGAGGCGACGAGTTCGGCTCCGATCGAGAAGGCGATGGACGCCCAATAACCAGCGCGGCAAAGAAATCCCAAATACTGATTCAGGTAAAGTTCGCCGTAGACGCCGAACGATCCGGCGGAGGGATGCATGCTGGCCAGTTCCCCAAGAGCCATGGCAACGGTGTAAGCGATGAAGGCAGCGACGATGTAGCTGAGAATTACGCTGGGGCCGGCGATCTCAAGGGCGGCAGCGGAACCGAGCAGCAGGCCAGTGCCGACAGAGCCGCCGACGGCGACCATGGTCATTTGTCCGGCGGTGAGTTTGTGGTGGAGACCTTGTTCCTGGATATCGGGGGCGGCGGGGGCAAGAGGCATGCGGCACGATAGCAAAAGAAATGAGTTATCCCAAATGCAGGCTCAGGGGCTAAGCCAGATTCATTTTCGCTGGCTGGTGGCATCGCTGGAACGCCGACCTGATACGAACCAAGACAGTCCAAAACTCGCGGGGTAACTTTCGTAATCGCGAGTTTGGCCTTACTGATTGCTGGGTCTGGAAGCGGCTCCTAGAATCGAAGCAGCAGCACTCTGCCCAGAATCGCACCTCATGTCCGAGACCACAAAGCGAGTCGATCGAGCCGAACTAACGCGCCGCATAGAGCGTTCGGAAAAGCTTTTGCAGAAAGGGAAGGCTGCGGAAGCGTTGGAAGAATATTTGCTGGTGTTGCGCGACGATCCGGAAAACGATACGGTTCGCCAACTAGCGGCCGATTTGTGTTTATCGCAGAATCGCAACCGCGACGCGGTGCAGTTGCTGGGAGAACTGTTTGAGCGGCAGGTGAATGGCGGGGACGCGACCCGGGCCAGCTTGACATATAAGAAGTTGGCGCGCCATGGCAATCCGACGTGGGAGCAGAAATTCCGCTTCGGACAGTTGCTGGAAGGCTCCAATAAAAAACTGGCTGTAGGCACTTATGAATCTGCTTTGAGCGATCTGTCAAAGGCGGAAAATAAACGGGGCGCGTTGCAGGTGTTGAGCCGGATGGTAGAGCTGGATCCGGTGCAGGCGAATTTTCTACGAGTGGCGGAACTATCCTCCGAACTGGGAGAAAGTAAGGCTGCGGCGGGAGCTTTTAAACATCTGGCGCAGCTGGCGACAGCCGGCGGGGAGGATCCGGCGCAGTTTTACGAGCGCGCATACCAGGAAGATTCTTCCGATGAGGAGATCGCGCTGGCGTATGGCAAGAGCCTGCTAAGCCAGGGGCAGGTTGGAGCCGCAATTTTTATTCTTGAGCCGCAAGTGAATGCGGGGAAAAATTCTCCAGAACTACGGGACATTTACGGCGAAGCGCTGCTCGCCGCGGGACGCTACGCGGAGGCGGAGCCACTGGTTTGGCAATTGTTTGAACAGAATCCCGCCCGCATGCAGCAGGTGACCGGATTGATTGGACAGTTGCTGGATGCGGAGCACGATGAAACCGCGGTTACGCTCGCACGCAAGCTGGGACAGTTCCAGGCAAAGCGCGGCGAACGGAGGCAGTTCCTGACCGTGATGCAGGATCTCACGGCGGAGCGGCGGTCATCCTCGGCGATGCTGGAATTTCTTAGCGAATTATTCAACGCCGCGAACCGGGAAGGCGATTATTCCCAGACTCTGCTGAAGTTATTCGATGTCTATTGCAGCACGGGAGATTTTGCCAAGGCCGCCGAGTGTCTGGACCGGGCTGCCGAGGTGGATCCATACGAACCGGGCCACGGCAGGCGGTTGGAGTTGTTGAACGGCAAGATTGACGAAGGCAAGTTCAAGGCGATTGCATCGCGATTCACGTCGTCGGCGCCGTCCGCGGCCGAAGCGGCGATTGAACACGAAGCCACTTTGGGCGCCTCGACGCTGCAGGATCTGATGCTGCAAGCGGAAATCCTGGTGCAGTACGGAATGCGGAACAAGGCGGTGGAGCGACTGCAGAGAATTCAGGAATTGTTTCCGCGCGAAGAGGAAAAGAACGAAGATTTGCAGCGGCTTTACCTTGCGGCGGGGATGACGCCCAGCTACGCGGGGTCTTCGCCTTTACCGGCCGCCGCTTCGGTTTCGAGTCAGACGGAATCGGCAGCTGCTGTGGCGCCAGCGCCCGTCGCGCACGATACGGCCGCCGAGATGCGAAACGTGACTCGCGTGGCTGAAATTACCCGCAAGCTTTATCACCAGGGGACTGCTCCCGCGGTGTTGACAACGGCAGTGAACGAAATTGGCGGCCACTGGGAGGTATCACGCTGCGTGGCTTTAATGCGTACTCCCGGCTCGGCGCCAACGGCGATGCAGGAATTCTTCAAGGGAGCGAAACCGGGAGACTCCAAAACAATTCGGGAAGTGATGATCGCACTGCAGGACTTGTGCACGAATGATCCGATTATCATCGCCGACGCCCAAAAGGGGCCGGAGTTGCAGAGCGTGCGTAAAGCGGTGGTAGAGTTGGGCGCAACTGCAATACTGGCGTTGCCGCTCAGTAATGGCGAGGATTACGTCGGAGTGCTGGCCCTTATGCACAACAAGCCACGGAACTGGCCGCATACCGATGCCGTGGTGCTGAAGACCTTGGCCGATCAGATGGTGATCGCGCTCAATAATGCGGGCCTGCGTCGGCTGGTGAAAAATCTTTCGGTCACGGAAGAGAAATCCGGTCTGCTGAAGCGGGGATCGTATCTTGATTTGCTGCTGGCGGAAAGCAAGCGGGCGGCGCAGAATGCCGCGCCACTCTCGGTGCTGCTGCTGCAATTCGGACGCAGCGCGGCGCTGATCAAGGAATATGGCGAGGCGGCAGTGGAAAGCGCGATGGATAAGATCGGACAACAATTTGCCGCTAACATTCGGACCAACGATTTGGCGTTTCGCTACGACACTACGACCATCGCAATTATTCTCGGCGACACCGCAGAAAAGGAAGCGACCATGGCGCTCGAGAAATTACGCAAGATCATTGCTGGCGTGCATCTGCCTGCCAAGAATGGATCTGAGAAAGGTCACGCCATGGAATTTTCCGCCGGCCTCGCGGAAGCGGTGGTGAAGGATAGCTATGACCCTATCGACATTGTGACGGAAGTGATTAACCGCGCCGAGCATGCGCTGGCGACTTCGCTGGTGCAGGGACCGGGGAAGGTTGTGGCGCTGGGGGCGGCGTTGGCAGCGGGTGCGGTGGCGTAGGGCATCGCGTTGTGGTTTTCGCTCGGAGTACAGGTTCTTCCCTCCTGACACAGAGGCGTTTATGTCAACAATCCTCCGACTGAACAGGGTGGTACAGCAGGCGCGAGAACACGCGACGTATTATGTGTGCGTCGCAACTCTTTTCGCCTTTGTTGGTGGTATGAACTCCATCTGTCTTCTGTTTGGGCGACATTTCTTGAGGCGTTTCAGTTTCACACTTGCTCTCTATGCCGTAGTGAGTTCGCTTATTTGCATGTTCTTATTCAGCTACATCCTGATACAGGCTTTGCGCGGTGAACACAGCGAGATTAATGCGCAGAATCCGAAGCGGCGATAACCAGTCCAATAGGACGATGCGAGATGCTCGCCGCGTAATGGTAAAACCTGCTCGTACGCTGCTACACTAACCAGTTTAACTATTCATTTTTGATCCGCTCTGAGCACGCGATCCAGCAGGAAAAATCATGATGAAACCGGGTGATATCGCCATCGTCAGTGGAGCGCGCACGCCCTTTGGCCGCTATTGCGGCAAGTTGAAAGATTTCACGGCGCAGGAGTTGGGCGCGGTTGCCGCGAAGGGGGCGATGGAGCGGGCGTCGGTCAATCCCAAAGAAGTGGATCACGCGGTGTTTGGCAATGCGCAGCAGACGTCGGGCGATGCGTTGTATGGGGCGCGGCATGTGGGACTGCGCGCGGGGTTGCCGATTGAAGTGCCGGCGCTGACGGTGAACCGGCTCTGCGGCTCGGGCATGCAGGCAATCATCAACGCGGCGCAGATGATTCAATGTGAGGAAGCGAAGATTGTGCTGGCGGGCGGGATGGAGGCTATGTCGCAGGCTCCATTTGTGATTCGCGGGCGCGATGGATTTACGCTGGCGCCGGGCGGCAAGCTGGAAGATTCGCTGATGGTCGCGCTGCTCGACAGTTATTGCGGACTGTACATGGCGAACACGGCGGAGTTGTACGGCGAGCAGCACGGCATTACGCGGCAGGCGCAGGATGAGTTCGCGCTGCGCTCGCAGCAGAAAGCCGACGCGGCATATAAAGAAGGACGCATTCAGGAAGAGCTGGTTCCGGTGCCGTTGCGAAACTCCAAGGGCGAGGCGACGGGAGAATCGCTGACGGAAGACGATCACCGCAGGCCACAGACCACCATGGAAGGGCTGGGCAAGCTGAAAGCCGCGTTCGGAAAAAACGGCACGGTCACCGCCGGCAACGCGAGCGGTATTGTGGATGGCGCTGCAGCGGTGATTCTGATGTCGATGGAGGACGCGCGCAAGCGGAACCTGATGCCGTTGGGACGCATTGTGAGTTGGGGAATTGCCGGGGTTGATCCGAAGATCATGGGAAGCGGTCCGGTGCCGGCGACGAAGATTGCGCTGCAGAAGGCTGGGCTGTCGCTCGACTATCTTGATCTGATTGAAGTGAATGAGGCTTTTGCGGCGCAGTATCTGGCGGTTGAAAAAGAGTTGGGGCTGGATCGGGAGAAAGTGAATGTGAATGGCGGGGCGATTGCGTTGGGGCATCCGCTGGGTGCGACCGGGACGCGGCTGGTGATCACTCTGCTGTACGAATTGCGGCGGCGGAAGAAGAAGTATGGGCTGGCTACGGCTTGCATTGGCGGCGGGCAGGGAATCGCGATGATTGTGGAGACGCTGCTGAATTTCTAGCCACGGATTTGCACGGATGAACGCAAGTTCAAACGTTCTGGCGATGCGCGCTGTGCTGTAAATGAGGCAATTGTGATCCTGAGCGGCGTCTTTTTGCCGCGAAGGAGCTATGCAGTCTCATGGCACCGGCAGAGTGCATGGGTTCTTCGCTTCGCTCAGAATGACACGGAGTTTTTGGGGACGAAGGAAGCAATTATGGAAATCAGAAAGGTTGGCGTTCTTGGTTGCGGTCTGATGGGTTCCGGCATTGCGCAGGTGTGCGCAACGGCTGGGTTCGATGTGACGGTGCTTGAAGTGGATCAGAAGTATCTCGACAAAGGCTTTGCCGGGATTGAGAAATCTTTGGCGAAGTTTGCCGAACGTCCGGTGGAGAAGGGCGGGATTACGGCGCAGCAGAAGGACGCGATCCGCGCGCGTCTCAAGGGCACGACGAACAAGGCGGACCTGGCCGATTGCGACATTGTGATTGAGGCCATCATCGAGAACGTCGAAGAGAAGAAGAAGATGTATGCGTCGCTCGACAGTGTGGTGAAAAAAAACGCGATCTTCGCGTCGAATACTTCTTCGATTTCGGTGACTGAGTTGTTGACCGCGGTGAAGCGGCCAGAGCGGTTTATCGGGCTGCACTTTTTTAATCCGGTGCCGCTCATGAAGCTGGTGGAAGTGGTGCGGACGATCGCCACGGCGGACGATGTTTATCAGACGGCTTACGAATTCGGAAAAAAGCTGGGCAAAGTTCCGGTGCGCACGTCGGACAAGACGGGATTCATTGTCAACCGGCTGCTGGTGCCGTATTTGCTGGATGCGATCCGGGCGTACGAGGAAGGAGTCGGATCGATTGAAGACATCGATAATGCGATGAAGCTGGGGTGCGGCTATCCGATGGGGCCGTTCACATTGCTGGATTTTGTTGGACTCGATACGACCTATTACATTACGCAGGTGATGTATGACGAGTTCAAGGAGCGGCGGTTTGCGTCTCCTCCGCTGTTGAAGCGGCTGGTGATGGCAGGGTGGTACGGGAAGAAGACGGGGAAAGGGTTTTACGATTATTCGGACCCGAACAGTCCGAAGGCGAATAAACTGTAAAATCGCTCGCGCAACAGAGACCTTGTAATATCAAACCCAATGTTTAGACGCAGAAAAACCGATCAACTGCCCGGCGAGGGCGGCCCGGAGGATGTACAAAAGTATCGTCGGGCATGGCGTAGCTACGTGGCGCGACGGAATCTTGTCGTCGTGCTCTTTCTCAGCTTTCTTTTTCTGGGTTTCATGATCGGAAAGCTTAAGTTGGGTGAGCCAGCCGATTTCGCGATTCTCATGGCGTGGATCGGAGTCTACCTGGCGGGCGGGTGGTGGCTCACGGAGTGGAGGTGTCCACGGTGCGGTAAGGTGTTTGGACACCGGTTGTGGACGCAGCGCTGCATCAGTTGCGACTTGAGCAAGGATGACGTGGAGGCGGTGGCGCGAAGAAAATAGTTAATACGTAAAAGTTTTGCCACTGATTTGCACGAATCAACCCCGATTTAAACTGAGCGCTGGAATGTTTTGATCCGTGCCAATCCGCGTAAATCCGTGGCGGGCTTAATTTATGAACTTTGAAAACATACTTCTCGAAAAGAGAAATTCGATCGCTTACGTCACCGTGAACCGGCCGAAGGTGCTCAATGCCCTCAATATGGCCACCATGGAAGAGTTGCGGGCAGCGTTTCACGAAATCAAAAATGACGAGGCGATTCGCGTCGTTATTTTAACTGGCGGGGGCGAGAAGGCATTCATTGCGGGCGCGGACATTGGCGAGCTGAGTAAGAACGATGCAGTTGCAGCAAAGGAATACACGCACCGCGGGCAGAACGTTCTCAACCTGATTGAGAATCTGGGCAAGCCTGTGATCGCGTGCATCAACGGATTTGCGCTGGGGGGCGGATGCGAAATCGCCCTGGCTTGCACGATCCGGCTGGCGAGCGAGAATGCGAAACTGGGGCAGCCCGAAGTGAAGCTGGGGATTATCCCAGGCTATGGCGGGACGCAGCGCCTGCCGCGGCTGGTAGGCAAGGGCATTGCCATGCAAATGGTGCTGGCGGGCGAGATCATTACGGCGCAGGAAGCGCATCGCATCGGGCTGGTGAATGAAGTTGTCGCGGCGGCTGAGTTGATCCCGCGAGCGGAAGCGATTGCGGCCAAGATCGTCGCGAACGCCCCGCTGGCCGTCCAATACGCCATGGAAGCTGTGAATAAGGGCATGGAGATGACTTTGAGCGAAGGTCTGTATTTGGAAGCGGTGCTGTTCGCTGTGGCCTGTTCTACTGAGGATAAGAAGGAAGGGACTACGGCGTTCTTGGAGAAGCGGACGGCGCAGTTCAAGGGGAAGTAATCTTTGCCACGGATTTTCACGGATTCACACGGATCAAGAACAAACTCACCAGGGAGATCTAAGCCACGAACAAGAAAGACCTAGATATCGTTATCGAAAGACCTCCTGCGCCTGAACTTCCTGCTCTGGAAGGTTCCCTGAGCGCTTCTGGCAAACGCTTCGCGATTGTGATTTCGCGATTCAACGCGTTTATTACAGAAAGGCTTCTTAGCAGCGCGGTCGATGGGTTGCTACGCTCTGGTGCTCGGACGAAAGACGTCGTTTTAGTGCGCGTGCCGGGGGCGTTTGAAATTCCTTTGGCGGCTCGGAAGTTGGCGGAGACGAAGAAGTACGATGCGATCATCTGCCTCGGATGCCTGCTGCGCGGCGATACGGCGCACTATGACGTGATTGTGAATGAAGTGACGCGCGGGATTGGGCAATCGGCGCAGGAGACGGGCGTGCCGCATGCTTTCGGCGTGCTTACATGCGAAACTTTGGAGCAGGCGATCGATCGTGCAGGATTGAAGATGGGCAACAAGGGATTTGATGCGGCGCTGGCGGCGGTAGAGATGGCATCGCTGGTGGACGGCATTCGGCGTCCGGCATCGGGGGTCCGGACGACCGATTCTAGCCGTCGGACATCCGCTGCCAGTAAAAAGCAGGTTCCTCCCTCCGCTCGGAATGACAAATCTAAAAATCGGCATGACAGAGCTAGGAAGTCCGTCAAGACGAAGCGCAAATAACCCTGCCTTGCAGTAAACTGAATCACCACCTCCATCACACATTTCCTTATGGGTACTCGCCGTAAATCTCGCGAACTGGTTCTGCAGATGCTGTTTCAGGCAGACATGGGCAAGCAGACCATCGACCACGTGCAGCGGACGTTCTGGGCTGAGCATGGCTCCGCCAGCGCCGAGGTGCGCGGGTTTGCGGACGATTTATTTCGTGTGGCCACCGACCGCGGAGCGGAAATTGACAAACTGATCGAAGGTCACGCGGAACACTGGCGCATGGAGCGCATGGCGGCGGTGGATCGCAATCTGTTGCGCGCGGGAGTAGCCGAGTTTCTGGGATATCCGGAGACGCCGCGGGCGGTGATCATCAACGAAGCGCTCGAAATCGCGAGGAAGTTCTCCAGCCCGGAGTCGGTGCAGTTCGTAAACGGCGTGCTCGACAGCGTAGCGAAGGATTTGGGCAAAACCGCTTAGGAGCGCCCGCTCCATTCGTCGGCTAAAGCTGCTTCTTTTTTGACCGCTTTATGGCGCGCTAAAGCGCCGCTCTTCCACTGTACCAATCGGCAACCCACGGTAGGACGTTTAACAGTCTCTTACGGTTTCACGGCCACCAGATTCAACGCGCAATTATTTCCTGAGAAGCAGAAGTCATTATTGGAGTTGGCAAGCGACGAAAAGGACGTCTGATTCTGATCGAGGCCGGTCGATGTATTCAGTTCGTGCAACAGGCCATCGGAGCCGGCGACGTAAATGAGTGAACCGTCAGCGGAGATGTCGGCCGCCACGGGCGCGGCATTGTTAATCAGTTGGATCCGCGACACGGAATTGGTGTTGAAGGAATAGGTCAGGACGCCGAAATCGGTGGTTACGATGTACGCCTGACTAGTATCGGGCGAGAGGAAAAAGTTGATGGGGTGGAACGTGCCGTATCCGATATTAATGTGAGTGGGCGGAAACGGTGCGGGTGGGGTCGCCACGGTCTGGGCGAGGACAATCGGCCGCGGACACAGCGTTGGGAGCGTTAGTGGTCCGGCAGGAACCGGGAGTGGTAATAGCGAAGTGTTTGTCGCAATGATGTCGATGCCGGTGTTATCGAGGCCAAAGAAAAAATCGAGGCCCTCGGTCATGAGCGGCACGGGAATGACTGTGTTCTTCATCGGAACATTGCCCGCGGGAACCATCTTAAGAAATTGGGGCGGAGCGGGCAGTCCCGGCGCTGGAGGCGTTAGCACCGGCAGGGGCAAGAGCACCTGGGAATTGTCGCAGGTGTTGTAAAGGGAAAGCGTGGAAGGAGAAGGATTCCCGCCCGCGAGCAATGCAAAAGATCCAGTCGAATTGAAGGCAATCGAAGTCGCCGGTGCAGCCAACGGGTAGGTTTGCAGAGCTTGCAGTGTCGAATAAACATACAACGTGTTGCCGCCGTTGCCGAGAATGAACGCTTTTAGTCCATCTGGCGAAATGGCGGCCGCGATTGCGCTATTAATATTGAGCGGCGTAGTGGAGGCCGGAGAAGTGTTCACGACGTAGACCTGATTCGGAGTGGAAACCGTGTCCGAGAAAATTGCGGTGCTGCCGTTCAAGGATACGGCAAGGATCTTTCCGGTTACCAAACCCAGCGTGGTCCCGGAAGCAGGGATGGAAGTGAAAGGGCTGGTCGTTCCTCCTAAATTTGCGGGCGTGATAACGAGAGCGCCGAATTCGCTGCCCATGAAAGCTCTGTCCCCCACCGCATCGAATAGTAGCGAGTTGGGCGGAGTCGGTGACTGAGCGGCATTGCCGGAAAGATGAGTAGAAGTGGAAGCGTTATAAATACCCACGTTGCAGAAAGCGTCTGCGGAACAATCCCGGGTGGTTGCGAGTACGCTGGTCGATACCGTGGTCCCAGTGGATAAGCCAGAAATGGCGTTGATGGGATAGACCGGTTTCGGAATATAAGGATCGGTGAGCAGCGGCGCCAGATTCAGCGGGTAGCCGACGTTACAAGTCGGCGGCGTGCAATTCGCAGTGATTGCGGCGGAACCCGGCTGCGGAGTGCTGACCGAGCAAGTTGCGCTGCCCAAAGTGCATCCCGCGGTAATTGCGGCCGGGGAAGAGGATACCCATGTCAGAGGCGCGTTGGGCACTATGCAACCTTGGACATCTACGGCCGTCGCAGTGAGCGTTTCCGAGGTTCCCTTGTTGACGGAGAAACTGGTATCGCCGGCGCCGATCGGTCCAGCTTCCAACGCAATACATTGCACGGGACAGGCCTCGAAGGTGTAGGGCTGGCTGAAGACTCCCGAAGCCGAGGCGATCACTTGAGTCTGTCCAGGTGCGCTCGGAGACGCAGTTGCCTGGTACGTGGCGACGTTGATGTCGGTGTTCACGATTGGCGTGACCTTGACCACGCTGCCATTGGTTTCGGTCCAGTTGAAGGGACCGACGGAAGCCGTCACATCCATACCCTGACTGCGGGCAGTGGCCTGAAGCGTTTGAATCTGATTTGGCGAGAGGCAATTGTTGGTAGGGTTGAACTTGAGATTGCAGGACGCCGGCAGAGCCACTTGCGCCGGGCACGCCGGCGGAGGAGAGTTCACCGGCGTCGCCACGGTGATTTGAATGTTATCGACCGGCGGATGGATAAAAAACAGCGTCGGAGGACTAGTGGCGCCAAGGGCGGAGGCGGTGACCTGAACCGTGCCAATTCCGGCGGGAGTGCAAATCGAATAGAGTGGGGCGTTCCAGGTGCCCGCGCAAGCATAGCCGTTAGGCGCTACATCAAGGATTCCAGAATTGCTGGTGGCGTAGGTAAATGCCGGTGAGATTGTTGTGCCTGCGTTGTTCTGCGCGCTGGCGGTGAGCAATAGCGTGGCGCCCACCTGCATGGAGAAACTGCTGCTGGGATTCAGGGTGATCTTAGCGGGGAATGGAGAGGCTCCTGGAGGCTTGCTGCCACCGCACGCCGGTAAAAACAAAAATAAGAAGATGGTGACAACCACCCACACGCCCGCACCGAAACGCAAACTTCCCATGCACCCTCTCGTCGCCTCACGGTTGCAGCCGGTGGCGAGCCACTCAATGGAATGGAAAACTTTTAGTGTAGAGGCTGGAGACGGATTCAGCAAGCAACGCCCGCGGAATCCCCCAACTCCTGTTCGTGTCACCCTAAGGAAATCCGGCTGTCAGTGTCTTGGTCTCGGCAAACTGATAACCGTGAGATGCAGCTCATAGAGAGCGAGTTGGATGGGATGAACACCCGGAACGGTAGGCGCTTGGGGCTGCCGTGGAGATGTCGCTTGTCACGTCCGCGCCGCATGCAAAACGTAGCGACTACAAAAGTCCTGTCAGCTCCGTACTAGCGGCTGCGCCGCGACTTCGCACTGGCGGCCTCTCTTGGTTCGTCCGATTTCGCGGCCGCCGCGGGCTTTTTCTTGCCTTCCATTTGCGCCAGGCTCTGCTTAAGGGCCGCCATCAGGTCCACAACCGGAGCCAGTTTTTTCGGCTTCTCGACCGCTGCCACTTCACCACCCTCGAGTTTGGCCTCGATCAGCTTCTTCAGATTTTCCTGGAAGCTGTCCTGGTATTTCTCCGGGTTCCATTCGTCGGCCAGCGCCTCGATGAGCTGGTGCGCGACTTTCACTTCCGCTTCCTTCAATTCCACGTCAGGTGCGCCAAAACCTTCCACCTTGCGGACTTCCTCCGCGTAATACATGGTGTGGAGCATCATTCCACCTTCGTGCGGCCGCAAGAACACCGTATACTCGCGGTTGTGCATCGTGATCTTCGCGATGGCCACATACTCGCTCTCTTCCAACGCCTTGGTCAGCAGCGCATAAGGACGCCTTCCAGCTTCCTCTGGCATCATGTAATACGACGACTCGAAATAAACCGGGTCCACGTCGGCGGCCTTGACGAACTCCAGAATCTCCATGGTCTTGGCGGTCTGCGGCTCGATCTTCTTGATCTCCTCGGGTTCGATGACGATGTATTCATCCTTGCGGAACTCGTAACCTTTCACGATGTCGCTGCGATCGACGACGACGTTTTCCACGGGACAAATATATTGCTGCTTTACCCGCACTTTGTCCGGCCGGTGCAACATGTTGAAAGAGATTCCGCTGCTGCGCGCGCCCGAAAACAGGCGCACCGGCATGGAGATCAAACCGAAAGTTAAGTGTCCAGACCAGACCGACGAAGGCATAGTTCCTCTCTCACTCGCTCGGATGTAACCGCCCATCACAACCTGCGACTGCCAAGGGCCTAACTCTCCCAGAATTGGTAGTTTAGCCTACAAACAGACCTTAGGATGCACAAAACATGGGGCGGGGAGAACCGACATGCAAAGCCGAAGGGAATGGGGCCAGACGCCTGGAGTCGCTAGGGGTAGTAGTTAACTGAGTGAGTTCCAGCCGCGCTCACAGGCGAAAGGCAAAAACGTTGCTCATAACATTCCTACAACGACACTTGCGGCTTTAAGTCGATTCCAGTTTCTGACGCGCTAACTGTTCTACCCGCTCCAGCACTTCATCCTCACCCAACTTTGTCGAGTCAATGACCACTGCATCTTCCGCAGCTTGCAGCGGAGAGGCCGCGCGGGTGCGGTCGCGGCGGTCCCTTTCGCGCAGATCGGCAGCTATGTTTGCGGCCACCTCGCCTTTGATTTTGTTTTGCTCCATGCGGCGCTGCTCGCGCACTACCGGGTCGGCATCGAGAAAGATCTTGAGATCGGCGTCGGGAAAGACTTTCGTGCCGATGTCGCGGCCTTCCATCACTACTCCACCGCAGGCGCCCATCTCACGCTGGCGGGCGACCATCCAGGCACGGACTTGGGGATGCACCGACACACGCGAGGCCCCTTCCGTGACATCGCGCTCGCGAATGCGCGAGGAAACGTCGTGGCCATCCAGCAAAGTGCGGTTTCCGCCCATGGTCGGCTCCAGGCGGATGCGCGAGGCTTGGGCTAGTTTTAGCAGGACGGCTTCGTCGTCGAATGATTTGTCGTTATCGATAGCTTTCAGCGCCAGGGCGCGGTACATCGCACCGCTCTCCAGGTTCACGTAGCCCAGCTTGCGCGCCAAACGGGACGCGATGGTGCTCTTGCCGGCGCCCGCCGGGCCGTCTATCGCGATGATCAGTTTGCGGGGAGAATTAGGGTTGGGAGTGGGATCGGTCATGGAGCAAGTAGACGATTGTACACGGTGAGCCGCGGCAGGCGCTGGTCTAAGTGATTGCTTCCAAGGAGCGATCGATGTCCGCGCGTGGAAAGAAATCAGGAATGCTCGCGAAACCATCTTCGTGGATGGCGTCTCGGAAACTCAACGCGGCCCTCCGCTCTTTGGCCTGGGTCGCGAGAACGTGCGTGGCCGCGCGGGCGGGCGGGCGGAGGGTCGTGCATTAGGCGGTCCCGAGGGCCGTCCGGATGGCCTTGCGTTTGAAGGTCCAGACGGACGGGCTGAAGGTCGCGGCCGTGGGAACGGTCGTGGAGGCAAGATGACTTTCGGCGCGGCGGCTTCTTTCTCCGGAGTGATGTGCAACATCGAGCGGCCGCTCACGTGGATGAAGCTCAGTTCGCGCGCAGCCAGCAGCGCGTTTACGGCTTCTTTCACCCGCGAACGCGCGACGAACTTTCCGAAAAAGCTTTCCAGTTCCGACTGGTCGGCGGCAATCACGCAGTCGAGATACTTCGAGAGCAGCGCGGAGAGCGCTTGCTGCATGGAGAGATTCACGCCTTCTTTCACGGCTTCGGGCGACCAGCGGTAGAGCACATCCCAGAACGATCCCTCTTTCGCGTTGTAATCCACGCGCGTGATGCGCAGCTTGGCCAGTAATTCGCCGAGAGCCTTGTCCAGCGCCGGAATTGAGATGCTCTTGCCCAGTGTCTCCTGAAGTTTCTGTTTGGAGATTGGGCCGTCGCGGGTGATCAGTTCGAAGGCGTCGGCGGCCAGCGGAGAGTACTGGGAGCGCGGCCCCTGCTTGGGCGCGAGCTTGGGATTGCGCTCGCCCACCAGCGCGTAGAAGAAAGGAAACGCCGAGGCCGCAACCAGGAACGGATTATTTTCCTCGAAGATGCTGGCTTCGTATGCGTTGCGTTCGCGCAGCAAGCGAACCATCATCTCTGTGGCCGCGAGCGCGCGCGGATCGGAGTATGCATGCTGCCAGGTGGGAAGCCGGTTATCGGAGCCGACGAAGGCCCCGATGAAGGTAGGCACGGGCACGGCGGGACGCACCGGGAACATCAGGCAGAAGCCCACTGCCTCGACAAAGGCGCGCGCCTCTTCGATGGTGCGGATGGGCTTGCCATCGAGGCGCCACTTTTCGCGACGAAGTTGGTGGAGATCCTGTTCAGTCATGGGAACGGCAATTGTTGATTGATGATTGCCGATTGTTGATTTTTAAACCTGAGCGTTTCAGGACTTAATCATCAATCAACAATCAGCGATTTGATTCTGGCTAGATTCTCTTGAACGCTTTCTGAATGTCCTTTACAGAATACCGTAGAACGACCGGTCTGCCGTGCGGGCACGACATGGGATGGTCCGTTTTGGCCAATTCCGCCAGCAACCACTCCATTTTATTTTGCTCCAGCGGCATGTTGACCTTGATGGCGGCATGGCAGGCAATGGAGGCGGCGATGCGGCTGCGAATCTTTTCCAGATTCAGCGATTGCTCTTCGCGGGAGATTTGATCGAGTAATTCATGGAGCATGCGTTCGACCGCCGCCGCATCGACTCCGGCGGGCGCGAGTTTTACCGCGACACTGCGCGCCCCAAAAGGTTCGGCCTCAAAGCCGTTGTGTTGCAGTTCGTCCGCGATTTCGGAAAAAATTGCCTGCTGCGCCGGAGAAAGTTCCAGCACGATTGGCATCAGAAGCCGCTGGCTTTCTACTTTTTGAGCCGCGCGCTGTTTCAAGATGCGTTCGAACAGGATGCGCTCGTGGGCCACGTGCTGGTCGACGATCCAGAGTCCGTCTTCGTTGACCGCCAGAATAAAAGAATTGCGAATCTGCCCCAGAGGACGAAGCGTCGAGAGAGCCGCCAGCGTGGGCTCTTCTTCCCGGGTATCAATTTCTCGGGCGCATCCATTATCCGGAATGATGTCCGGAATGATCTCGAAAGGAAATTGTGCTTCGAGACCGCGCGCCACCGGAATTGCCGCGTTGGCCTCGACCGCGATTCCGCCTTCGAACTGGAGGCGCGCAGGAACCGGCGGGGCGCTCGGAGCTTGCAGGGAAAATCCGCCGTTAGCTGGCTCGTAGGAGGGACGCAGCGGGGCGCCCGGTTCTGCGTCCAAATCGGAAGCTGGATCCCAGTCGCGCGCCCCCGGTGTGAGGCCCGAACTGGCCGTGGCGTGGGCGCGAATCTCGGTGGTGAACTGCGGCACCGGGCGCGCCTTCATCAATGCAGCGCGCACCGTGTCGCGAACAAAGTCGTGCATCACGCTCGATTGCCGGAAGCGCACCTCGGTCTTCGAGGGATGGACGTTGACATCCACTTCGCCCGGCGGCATTTCCAGAAACAACAGCACCACCGGAAAAACCGATGGCGGAATAATGTTGCGGTAGGCTTCGGTCAACCCGTGCTGAATCAGCCGGTCGCGAATCAGCCGCCCGTTGACGAAAACAAAGATCGAATTGCGATTCAGCTTTTGAATCTCCGGTTTCGAAACGAAACCGTGAAGGCGCATTTCGCCGGGATCGCTGGGGATGGTCTCATCTCCATTTTCAGTTTCTTTGCGGCGCCACGGTGGAGGTTGCGGCAGGCCCACGTGTGTCAGCGGTTGCACCGCGGCAACCGCAATTAACTGGTCAAGCGTCTCTTTGCCGAATACCTGATAGACCCGCTCGCTGTATCCCGCTACCGGCGGGGCGACCAGCATGGCGTTGGTAGTGGAGTGCAATTCAAAATGCTTTTCGGGATGCGCCAGCGCGTAGTGCGTGACCAACGACGCGATGTGCGACAGTTCGGTCGATTCCGCTTTCAAAAATTTCTTTCGAGCCGGAGTATTAAAGAAAAGATCGCGAACCGTAATCGACGTACCCTCGGGTAACCCAGCCTCCTCGATCCGCGCCATCTTGCCGCCATTGATCTCAATGATGGTGCCGGTCGCGTCTATTTCCGCGGAGTCCGCGGCCGCCCGCGTTTCCAGGCGGAGACGCGACACCGATGCGATCGAAGGCAGCGCTTCCCCGCGGAATCCGAGCGTAGCGACGCTCAGCAAATCCTCCGCTTCCTTGAGTTTCGAGGTTGCGTGCCGCTCGAAGGCCAACATGGCATCGTCACGAACCATGCCGCATCCGTTGTCGGTGATCTGGATAAGCTTCTTCCCGCCCGCCTCAATCGTGATCTTGATGCGGGTCGCGCCCGCGTCGAGGGCATTCTCGAGCAATTCTTTGACCACCGAGGCAGGCCGCTCCACCACCTCGCCGGCGGCGATCTTATTGGCGACCTGCTCGGAAAGTACGTGGATGCGGCCCATGGAGCGATTCTCGGTTCTCGGTTCTCAGAGGGTAGTGGTCAGTTTCGCAGATGGAAGCGGGGAAGGCAAAGAAGGGGAGTGCACGGAAGGGTCCTAATTTGGGCAATAAATTACTTGACTCATCCACGTTAATTTGCTAAAGTTTGTGCATGGAGAAAGCGGCCATGCGCGAACCAAAGAGCTTACAAGAAGCAATCGTCTATTTCTCGAATCCCGACAACTGCATCGACTACTTGGCGATCCGCCGCTGGCCCGATGGCAAAGTGATCTGCCCGACTTGCGGATCGGACAAAGTTAAATTCAATCCGGCGCGTCGCCTCTGGCAATGCAGCACTCATCATGCAAAACGGCAGTTCTCCATCAAGGTCGGAACTGTGATGGAGGATTCCGCGATTTCTCTCGACAAGTGGATGACCGCAACTTGGCTGGTCACTAACTGCAAGAACGGAGTGTCCAGCTACGAGATTGCCCGTGATGTGCGTGTCACTCAGAAGTCGGCATGGTTCATGCTTCACCGCATCCGGCTTGCGATGCAGGATGATTTCTTCGGGTCTAAACTCGGCGGCGAGGTCGAGGTGGACGAGACTTTCATCGGCGGAAAGTCTCGGAACATGCACCTCAGTAAACGCAAGCAGCGCATTACTGGAACTGGCGGAGCGGATAAAACCATCGTGTTTGGAATGTTGGAACGCGGCGGACGTGTTCGCGCAAAGGTCATGCCAAATCGCAAAAGAGAATCCGTACAGCCGGAGATTAGGCAGCACGTTGCTGCTGGAACCGCGCTCTACAGCGATGAGTGGGTCGCCTACAAGGGGTTGGAAACCGACTACGCTCACCAAGTAATCGACCACGCGGTTCAGTACGTAGATGGCCGCGTACACACTAACAGCATGGAGAATTTCTGGTCCTTGCTGAAGCGCGGGATTGCGGGAACCTACGTTAGCGTGGAACCGTTTCATTTATTCCGCTACCTTGATGAGCAAATGTTTCGTTTCAATAATCGCAAAGACATAGATGACGCTGGCCGCTTCGATCTCGTTGTCTCTCAGCTTGTCGGGAAGCGCCTGACCTTTGCCGAATTGACTGGCAAGGTGGGAGCCGCCACGATTCACTAACCCTTACCGTTGGAAGCGCGGGAAGCGGGCGAAGTCTTAGCCCGCTTTTTCTTTTCCCGCTTGCGCCTCCATTCCTTATCTCGCTTCTGAATTTCTTCGTGCGAAACGGAAAGTAGCGTCCGCACAACCGCGTCAAATTTGTCAGCTTCACTTTTCATGGCTTAAGCGCCTTTGGCTTCGAGAAGTCGTACTTGTCTAGCTGTTTCGGAGTTACATACACATATTGAAAGAAATGCCACGTGAAATCGACAATAGCCTCGGCGTGTTCCTTGCCAATTTTCTCTATCGGGGTAGTAACCGCGTTAGCGTTTGCCGGGTGTGTCAGCGCTATAGTGCCCCCTTCGCTTGGAGGAGTGGGATGAGCGCACCTATTACCACCAAGCCGCACTTTGTGGGCTACATCTTTAAGACCTGGTGTGATGATTCGCTTCTCCTCCAGCGAGTCAATCATGTCCTCTAGTACGTCTTTCTTCGGTGCGCCAAGATCAAGACAACTGGCTTCAATCGCTCTACGGCACATTTCGCCCGTCGCGTTATAGGCTTTAATGAAAAGACATCGCATGGCCTCCTGAAAGTCCTCCCTAATAGCGATTGGGATTTCTTCCGCCGCGCTATCGTCTGGCTGACCGACAGGATAGTGGATAGAGTAGACGTACTCGTAGGAGTGATCCATATGCTCGACCGCTCCAAGAATAAACATTAGGCACCCTTGGCACTGCATAACAGCGACGAGAAGCCAATTGCGACCAGCTGAGTGATTCCCCAAAAGTTCGACATGATTATCTGTGACGTGGGTGAACACGGAGTCACGATGACAGTGTGGGCACTCGCCACGAAGAGAGAACTTCCCGTCATTACTGTGTCCTACGCCTTCCATCTTTTTAGGCCACTCTTTCCACAGCGGCACAGCTAGACATCCTAGAAAGTCTAGGATGGTCGGCTCATACTCTCTACCTATGTCGCGGTCTTCTTCTGTTAAGGGCAACTGCACGATGAACCTTCCTTTCTGGTTTCATCGGCAATCACTGACGCGCCCATCCTAAACCTGTGGATGAGTCATGTCAATTATTGCCCTAATTTGAACTCCCGACTTAATCTTTCAGATTCACGCCAGTCTCTAAGAGTGGTTATGGGGAGCGCCTATTGTCATGCTTCCCCTTGGCAAAGTTCTCAGCGACCATTTTTCTCATTCGAATGGTGTGCTCACGGAGGGCGGACTTGAGTTCTGAAATGGCTGGGTCTAGTTCGGTCTCACGAGATGCAATGACTTTGGCGCACAGGTCTTTGATGTGGTCTTCTAGGCGACGGGAGACTTGTTGGTCTAGAGTTGAGAAGCGCGTTTTAGTCAACTGCTGCTGAGCTTTCCGCGTAGCCGAGGACATCCTCGCTACGCGGTTTTTTATTATTCCTGCGGGTTGGGCTCAGCCAAGAAGGCACACAATCGAAGCCCAAAACCAACAACTTCGATTGACATCACAGCGCCTTCTCATGGAACGATGACAATTAGTTTTCCGTCGGTTCGACTTTTGCTTTGGGCGGAGGCAAGTTCCTGCCCGGCTTCGCCGGCGGGGCTGGCGGCGCGAGCGGGGCCAATCCTGCCCGGGTCGAGATGCGGCGGATTTCGATGCCGTTGTGCTCATTGTTCAGCACGATATGCGAGGTCGGATTGCCGACGCTGCCGCTCGCTTTCGCCTCCTTGTCATTATTCTCGATCTTCAACTCCGGAAAATCTGACTCGATTTCCCCGTCGCGGGTACGGGCGTCCACCCGGAACCCGGCCTTGTCGGGCACACTCAAATTAATATCGCCATTGCGATTGTCAATCTGCACGTTGCCCAGTGAACGCATGGAGATTTCCACGCCGCCATTCTCATTCTGCACGCGCACATCGCCAGAGACATCTTCCAGGCGGATTTGTTTTGAGCGAGTGGTCAGATGGACTGGACCAGCCACTTGGTCGGCATGCAGGTCATCGGAGTCGAGGTCGAGTTGACCATCGATCCGCGAAAATTCCATATCCGTGCGGGTAGATTTGAATGTCACGCTCCGGCTGATGCGGGAAAGTTTGACACTCTCGCCAAATTCGCCTTCCAGTTGCACTGCGCCTTTCACGTCGCTCACCGTGACCTCGTTCAAGTGGCCATTGATGTGGACGTCGCCGGTAATCTGCTCGATTCTCGCCGAACTCTTTTCAAGATTCAGTTTCAGGTTGCCGGTCACCTCTTCGACGGAAGCTTCTCCGTGCTGGCTGGCGATTTCCACGTCTCCGTTCCGTCCGGTGACGGAGACGTCGCCTCTGCGCCCAGTGATGTGCAGTTCCATCTTGCGAGGAATGGAAATATCCAGATCGGTCTGAACCGGATGGTCGCCCCCGGCATGCGTGGCTCCGTGAGTGGCTGCGTCAAGAATCATCACATTGCCCGCGAGTGTAATCGTAGGCCGAGTCTGTTGGTTGTACTTGTCAGCGTCAGTTTGATTGTCCGCGCCCACGCGCTTGCGGATCACGACCGTAATCTTCTTGTCGTCGGTTGCGCTCACATGAACCGCGCCGTGATCGTCACTGACGCGCAGGCTGGTGACAGCCGGTGGTATTTCCTGTTCGAGGCGATCGTTGAAGTTATAGGTTTCACCGAAAATGTTATCGAGATCGCCGTCGTCGATGTTGAAGTGATCCCGGATGTTCGGCCAATGCTCCCGCGCCCGTTCGGCCTGAGTTGCGATCAGGCCGAAAAAGACGATCGCCACCACCAACATCACACCGCCGGCGCCGATGCCGCGAACCGGAGCGCCTTCGCGCTGAGCTTGTTGATACTCGACCACCTTCAGCACTCCCCACAGAATGAGCAGGGCAGGCCAGTAACGGGCAAAAAGAGTCCCCAGGCGCATCCAGGAGATCAAGTGCATATTGCCCAGAAGAAAAACGACGCCGACGAGAATCAGTATGAAGGGCCCGGAAAAAGAGCGGCGAGGCCGTCGCGGTGGAATCGGCGCTTGCACCGGATACTGCACTGGTGGGTTAGACATTGCGTACCTCGCCGGAGGAAGACGTTGCTCCCGAATCAGGACTAGCAGGTGGTGGCGGTGGCATAGGCCCAGCACCCCGCGGGGAACCGGGCAATGGACCTACGTGGCCTTCGGAAGATGCGCTGCTCTGCAGCAGTTTCACGATGCCAACCACCAGAATCCAAGCCGGCCAGGTGCGGTCGATATTCGCAATGTTCAGGGTCTCGAGCATGAACAGGACGCCGGTCGTCAGCACCATTGCCGGACCCATCAGGCACCGCATGCTGCAGCGCGCGCAGCCGCATCTCCGGCGCGACCGCTCATGGTTCCGATAAAACATCCAGCCACCCAGGAAGATGAGAAGCAGCGGCCAGAAGCGGTCGAGACCACTCTCCATGATACCCATGGTGTGAAGCAGGAAAAGCCCGCCGAGGCCGATCAGAACAATCGCGCCCACGGGAACTTTACCGGCGTCAAACTTATCGCCCAGGCTGAAGGTCTGGGCGAGCCCCAGGGGATCCGGCGCGGGCAAGCCTTCCTGCAGAGCGCGAGCTGTGCGAACGGCGTCGATGATCTGGTAGACGTAGAAAAATGCGATGCCCATGCCGAACAGCGCATCCCAGCTTCCCGCATGATCGGAAGCGAAAATCAACATAGCGAAAATGATGAGGTGAGCCAATCCCTTGGCGTATTGCGAGCAGTAAACCGCGCCGACGCCGAAGGGAAAAAATCCCGCGAGAATGCCGGCGACGGTGGGATTCGGGCCTGAACCGGAAGGCCTTGGCGGTACCGGCGCTCCCGACGGGGTATAAACGGTTTGTGGATAGACCGGCTGCGGAGGCACGAATCCCGCCGCCGGCGCAGTGCCCTCCAAACGAGCTGCGAGACAAGGCTCGCAGTAGACAACTCCGCGAACGTCGCGGGTGCAAGTTGCGCAGAGCGGCTTGCCGCAGGTGCGGCAAAACGCGACTGCGGCAATATCGCTGTGCGTGGCGCAGTTCATACGAACCTCCTGTACGTGGTCACCGACACTACAGGCGGATCCTGATTCAACGGATCCTGATTCAACGGGTCAAAGACAGATGGACCCAGCGGGGCGCTCGCCAGAATGAGATTATTTCCAGTCTGGCTATAGTTGCGCTCCTGCTTCTGCTCGGGCTGTTGTGTTGTGTCGTTCTTGCGGTCTTTCTTGTCCGGTGCGGATTCTCCGGAACGTGGCGCGGCGGGCTCGATCGTGCGCTTGAGTTCGCGCACGCGCGATTCCACTTCATAGACGAACCGGATGTTCTCGTAGTACCGGACCACGCGGGCTTGCGTGTTGTAGAAGGTGTGACGGATTGCCGCAGGCCGCAAGCTCACCTCGCGCAGGTCGGCGGGCTTTACGCCGAGTACGCTTAAAGCTACCGAGAGCGCGAAGAACGCCATGCCGAACGACATGGCAAACCGCGGCTGCCGGACCGTGCCCCATACCGGCTGCATTGCCCCTGAGGCCCAGGCTTGCGCTTGTTCCAGCCACGAAGGACCGACTTTCGAACCTCGTGGCTGCGGCGCCGACACGTTCACCCGCAGGCGTTGGGAGTCAACGCCCGTTGTGGATGCCAGAATGTTATTGACCAGGCTGGCTGGAGGCTCCACCTCCGTGAGACCCTTCAGCCAGTTGCGGCCCGCCTCGACTTCGGCGAACAGCGGCCCACACCCGGAGCAAGTCCGCGCATGAGCCTGGAAGCGGTCGAGTTGCAGGCTGCTCAGGACGCCATCGAGCGCGTCCGCGAGCAGGCCATCGAACTCGTGACACATTCCGTTACTGGTTAGGTCTGGCATCACATCACCTGCCTGTAGGTACGTTGTAGAAGGCGTGCAAGTTCCGCCCGCCCACGATTTATTCGACTTTTCACAGTCCCCTCCGGTACCTTTAAAACGGTTGCGATTTCTTTGTAATCAAAATCCTGTAAGTCTCTTAGAATCACTGCTTCACGAAGCTCCGGCGAGAGCTTGGCCAGCGCCGCATGAACGGTTTCGCCGACCTCCCGGCTGCGCACACGGGCATCCGGAGGCGCGGATTGGTCCTGAATTTGCTCACTCAGCGGCTGCGCATCCTCGTGAGCGGAGGATGTGGCGTCGAGCGAGTCGGTGATCCGGTCCTGCTTGGTTTTGCGGAAATGATCCACCAGCAGGTTGCGGGTGATGGTCGTCACCCAGGTCACGAACGCTCCCTTCGAGCTGTCATAGCTCCCGAGCGTGCGGTACATCTTGATGAAAACTTCCTGGGTAAGATCTTCGGCGTTGTCGGCCGATCCGGCGAAGCGGTAGCAGATGTTATAGATACGGCGATTGTAGGTCAGAACGATTTCTTCCCAGGCAGCGGCATCGCCGGCGACACACCGGCGGACCAGCATCGCAACTACCTGGACGTCTTCCAATCCCAAGCTCCCCCGAAAAGCTATTGATTGCCGACTTTGACTGCGTTAATTACGCTTTGTCTGACGCCGTTAATTACGCTTTGAAAGGGCGCGGCTTTAAGCCGCGCCGTAAAACCCTTCGATCGAGCCGCGGCTTCAGCCGCCTGCGGATCACAGAAGGGCACACAACAGCTCTGCTCACAAGACAGTACGCGGATGTAGTCCCGTAAGTTCGCAGCTTGAAGTTTGTCGAAACAGGGGCATTGTAGCAGTGGAGGAAAACGCGGCGATTTCAGGCCGCGCCGTGACGCCTCATTTGCCGCCCCTGGGCCACGGTGCCTGGACGGGTTCCGTCGCGATCTCTTCTACAGGAAGAGCCCGTTGTCTCCGATAGAATGAATGTAAAGTGTGGCTGCTCAGAGTCGAATGTTCGGGAGAGCATAAATGCTTCGAGACGAGAACATAAAGGCCGTTAAACTGGCAGCAGAGCGGTACAACGCGAAGGACATGGAAGGCTACCTGGCGCTCTATGACCGGGGTGTTCTGCACCACGGATTCGGCAACACAAAGCGTGGTATCGGAGGGCTGAGAGAGCAGTTCGAGCAACTTTTGCGGGGATTTCCCGACCGGAGAATCGATAGTCAGGATATTTTTTGTGACGGCGAAAAAGTGGCTCACCGCTACACGTTTTATGGGACGCACAAGGGCGAGTACATGGGATATCCTGCCAGCCAAAAGTTCGTGGTCAGTCCCGGAGTACTGCTTCACCTGTTCGACCGGGGAAAATGTGTCGAAGTGTGGCAGTTGATCGACAACGCGCGGTTCCTGATTGCGATCGGCGCCATGCCCAAGCTTGCCAAAGCCCGAGCGGGTGCGACTACTGCGGCGGAATGAACTGCATGTTGATGAAAGCCGGGCCATCCGCCTGTTGTTATCCTCGTCCGGCACCGGAGATCGCAATGCGTTATTTGAGCTGTTTTCTAATCCTCGTCCTTGTCGCTCCCTTCGCGGCGCAGACAGCGGCCAAACCTACGGGGGATTCCGAGACCGCTGCCTATCTCTTCAACTACGACCCTAAGCAGCCGCTCGACATCCATGACAAGATCATTGAAGAGTTCGACGGTGGCGCCCTTCATGACATTACCTACACGAGTCCCAAGGGCGGTCCAGTCGCAGCGTATCTGATCGTCCCAACGGGTAAGGGACCGTTCGCGGCCGTTCTTTTCGGGCACTGGGGAAATGGCACGCGGGCGGAATTCATTCCTGAAGCTAAGCTTTACGCCAGAGCTGGCGCGGTTTCCCTCATCCCTGACTATCCTTGGGACCGCCCGCAACCGTGGCACAAAACTCCCGACCACTTCGATAAGCCGGAGGTCGACCGCGAGATCGAGATTCAGGCGGTGGTAGATCTGCGCCGCGGAATCGACTTGCTGCTGGCGCGTTCCGATGTCGACCCGAAGCGGCTTGCCTACGTGGGGCACAGCTACGGCGCGCAGTGGGGATCAATTCTCTCGGCGGTCGACAGGCGCATGAAGACGTCCGTTTTGATGGCAGGAGTGGCTGAAATGGCGGACATCCTCTTGCGCAGCGATGATCCCGGCATGGTTGATTTCCGCAAGACGCAGCCGGCCGGTCAGCTGGAAAAATACTCGCTAGTTACGGGCGACATTGACGCGATCCATTTCGTCGGAAAGGCCGCGCCTATTCCTCTGCTGCTGCAATTCGCTAATTACGAGCAGTACTTCGACAAGACTTCAATGGAGCACTACGTCGCTGCCGCGAGCGATCCGAAGAAGGTCCTGTACTACGACACCGGACACGATCTGAACGATCCTCAAGCGTTGGAAGATCGCTACGACTGGCTGGTAAAGTTTATTAGTCTACGGCGGGAACCCGTCCTCACTCGTTAACTCGGCTTTCCGCTCGCCCCTTCCGACTCAGAACTGGCTGGGGATGAACTGCCACAACAAGCCAGTGCCGTGGAAATTCCCAAGATCATCTTTATGGGCGGGTGACCCAGGTTCCGACAGGCACTCCTAGCTATTAATAACAGCAGTGAAAAAGCCGCCCCAGCGCCAGTGCCTTAATTTGAGTGTACTTTTCAAATTAGGACACCACCGCCTGTTTGCATCAGTTGACTTCCGGTTTGCCGGAAAACATCCAGCGAAAATAACCGTCTGATGTAGAATTCTCCGCGAATCAAGTCCGCTTCAGCAGGAGTGACCGTGAACTACACCCGCATCGCATTGGCCTCCCTCGGGGCTATGGTCGCCTACTTTGTCTATGGGTTTGCCTTGTTCGCTGCATGGCCATCCATGAAAACTGAATTCATGAAGTATCCCAACGTCTATCGTCCCAAGGACGAGATGATGAAGGTGATGCCCTACGGCATGATCGCCATCCTCATCGCCATCGTGGTCGTCGCCATTCTCTACGCACGAATCCATACTGCTGGTGGCGGCATCGTATCAGGCATATACCTCGGCGCACTCATCGGCCTTTTCTCTGTCTGCACCTTCGCGATCCACAACTTCATCAACCTGAACATCGGCCTTACGCTGACAATCTATCAGTCCATCGCCTACTTCATTCAGTGGGTCATCGTGGGCGCAGCCATCGGCCTCATCTACAAGCCTTCGTAGATTTGTCGGCAAAACAGAGTTATCGAGAGACAAGCTTTTGGGAAGTTGCCAGAGGCTGGTTGGCAAAGCAGAAGCTACTTATCCTCAGGTGATGAAAATCGCGATTGCACTCATTGACCCGTGTCGGCCCGACTCTCGGTTGGTGCAATGGCTGATCGCATCGACAATCAGAAATGGGCGGCCTTGCGTCTTGTTGGTGTGATACTACGCACTGTTACTTGCTAGCCGTTAAGACCCTAGTGGCCATGGTCTCGTATCTAGTTCCAACCGACCCAGTACAGACGATCTTGATGGTTCTTTCTCCTCATCAGCCAGCAGCAGAATTGCTATGTTGAGGGCTTCGATCTCCCTTTGTACCTGTCTTAGCTCTTCCTGCTTTCGATACAGTCCTGCGTAGAGAGTCTGAGGGTTGCATGAATCGCGCACAGGTTTACGTAATTCTGGTGAGCCGCACAGACCAGAACTGGGGAGGAACCTTGATCGATCCCTCGCCTCACTATCGGGAGGAAGTTGGTTGAGGAATTCCAGCCCCAAACACTCTCCAGTGCGATTACGAACCACTGCTTTGACGCTAGAGTGCTTGGACGTTGGAAATTGAAGCTGTATCCGGTCGCCGGGATTGAGAGCAACAGGGGCGCGCAGCGCCATACCCGCTCTGCTTATTTCGCTGCCACGGGCAACCACCGGGGCGGTTCGAATCCCGTTTAACGCGATGATGCGAACCGGCAGGTCGACTTGATAGCGTTGCCATCGTCGCGTGCTTTGGACGGCACGTACTTCTCCTGATATTTGTTCCATTTCGCCCCAGCTTCGTGTGCAATACGCTGTTGAGTCAGCCGCGTTACCCGTGCCGCACCGCTGTTACCAATAACCGTTCAGTCCGCCTCATCAGCGTCCAGTCATATTCGTAAGCGGTTCCACAATCCGGGCAAATCTGATAGTAATGGCCACCAGAATCAATCCTTGGCCACGAGAACCGGTGCTGACAACCCCGTCCGAAAAGCTGCTTCAAAAAGTTCATTGCTTCGCTCCTTCATTCCGGTTCTTCCAGGTATCCAGCCATCGGCTGAAGAATGGTTTGGACTGCCTGGCGAGTAGATATTGAAGCGTGGATAGGAGAATCTGGGGCGGCTGAGACTTAGACAAGAAAGTGTCCACCGTCTTCAGTTTTCTCTTCGGCAATGGCCCGAAGGCGGACAATAACATGATCGGGACGTGTGAGTTAATGCGCTTCATCTTCGCGGCCACCACGTCACCGTTCATCCCGGGCATCTGGTAATCGAGGACCACCGCATCCACAGAGTGCGAGAGGAACAACTTCAACCCTTCGTCCCCGCTGGTCGCTTCCAGGACTTCATAGCCGTTGTTTTCGAGCAACATCTTGCGGCCGATGAGACCATTCCAGTGGTCGTCAATGCAGAGAATTGTTGGTTTGAGCCCAGGCATGACCGTTTCCACGTCTCCAGTTCGGCCAGGGTTGGTTGTTTTGCAGAGGCGTGCCTCGTCCAGGGATTGGACCAAAGTTGCCTCGTGAAGTGGCGGGCAAACTGATTTGACTATGTCAGGAACATACTTTCAAATTACGAACGTCCACTCGGGTTCCAGGTACCAAAACCGGAATCGTGGAAGTCTAACAACTGACGAGCGGCCGACCGCCTCACTATCGCCATAGCACTCATTGACCCCCGCGTTGGGGGTATGAGTGTCGACCGTGCTGGCGATGTCAGACCCGGTCAATATCGGAGTTAAACTTTTGGCTTCCATGTCGCTAACGTTTCCCGGAGGAAACTGCTTCAGCCAATCTGTCTGCCAGCCACAGCTTGATAAGCGACTGTCGCGCCACTCCCAGCCGGCGCGCTTCCCGGTCCAGGGACTCCACCATCCAAGCCGGGAAATCGACGTTCACTCGCTTCGGAACGGTGCCAACCCGGCGCGCCTTGCCCAGATCGAGCTGCCCTACGACTTCCTCGCCTGCATCGAATTTCCGGTCAAATATTTTCGCTTTCATAGCCTAAGTCTTACGGAGCAATAGTCACCTGCTGGTAAGGTTCGCCCTTGTGATGACGGCTGACCTCGATCGTCACTTTCCGGTTGAGCCGCTTCAGAAAATCGAGCAACTTGTCGGTGGTGAAGCGGCTGAAGTGGCCGTTCATCAGGTGCGAAACGTCGGGTTGTGCGATGCCTAAAACCGTTGCGATTTCACGCTGTTTTAGCTTCTTTTCTTCGAGAATTTTGAAAACATGAAATCCAATTTGCGAGCGCGCCAGAAGTTGATCGGCGTCTTTGAGGCCGAGATCGGCGAAGACGTTGCCAGAGCCTGCTTCGAACTCAATTGATTTTCGTCTTTTCGTAGTCATGAGCCAATTCCTGCGCTTCGTTGTATCGCTGCTTGATCAGGTCAATTTCCCGTTTCGGGGTCGCAATGCCCCGTTTCGATTTCTTCTGAAAGGCGTGCAAAATATAAATCCGCTTGCCAAGTTGTAGCGCCAGCACGACACGGTAAGCGTCCGACGCGTACCGCAAGGCGATCTCAAGAACGCCGCTCCCGACGCCCTTGAAAGGCTTGGCGTCCTTCGGCATGCCGCCAAACTGAATGAGCTGAAGCTCGTCCCCCAACAGTTTTTGTGCGCCATTTGGGAAATCCCGCAGATTTCTTTTCGAGTCGCCGAGCCACACAATTGGCCGCATCACCGGTGAGTTTGGCCTATCCAAGCTGCACCTCAACAGTATATAGCCAATTTACTATAAGTAAAACGGCTAATCAATCGCTACCCCCAGACCGACATCCAGACGCCATGGTCCCCCTGTTCGTCTCCGCCGTGCTGAAATGTTGTGGTATTTGCGCCACGCGGCTAACTCTTGCAGTTTAAATAACATAGGTCGTAGTGTGCACATCTAACTATGCATACATTGTTGCATGCACAAATGTTCCGCGCGGAACATTAGAGCGCTTCGCTCCTGCCTACTCGCTGGTGAAGTAATCCACTGTCACCGGATTTTCGAACAGGGAATAGTCGCGCGTGACCACGGTGATGCCGCTGTCGGTGACGAAGTAGCGGGAGCGGTCAGCTTCGGTGTCGTAACCGATGGTGGTGCCTTCGGGGAGATGGACGTTGCGGTCGATGATGCAGCGGCGCACGCGGCAGTGGCGTCCGACGGCGACGTGCGAGAAGAGAATCGAGGAATCAACTTCGGAATAAGAGTTCACCCGCACATCGGGCGACAGAATCGAATTCTTCACGGTGCCGCCGGAGACGATGCAACCGTTCGAAACGATGGAATCAAGCGCCGTACCCATGCGGTCTTTTTCCGCGAACACAAATTTCGCTGGCGGATACTGGCGTTGGTGCGTGCGGATCGGCCACTCGTGATCGTAGAGGTTGAAGATCGGCGATACGGCCACGATATCCATATTGGCT
Source organism: Acidobacteriota bacterium (assembly GCA_013289765.1). Taxonomy (GTDB): domain Bacteria; phylum Acidobacteriota; class Terriglobia; order Terriglobales; family Acidobacteriaceae; genus Sulfotelmatobacter. The sequence goes on along the minus strand of JABCZI010000004.1, from coordinate 39,587 downwards.
TCGTAGTAGGCCTCGAGCGTGCCCACATCGCGCCAGTAGAGCGCCTCTTTTTTATTCTCGTCGATGAAGTCATAGGCGAAGACGCGATAGTCATCGACCATCTTTGGCAGAATGTCTTTGCCAAAATCGTGGCTGGAGGTTGTGTCCTCAGCATCCTTGAGCAGGACGGGAATCAGTACATCGGCGTTGAAGAGATAGACGCCCATCGATCCTGCGACCTTGTCGGGATTCCAGGGCGAACGCAGTTTGGTTTCCTTGGGCTTCTCTTCGAAGCCGTTGATGCGTCCATCCTTGTCGACGTCGACGACGCCGAAACGCGTAGTCTCATCGAGATCGATCTGGATCGTCGCCAGAGTAATGTCCGCCGAGGAGTCCAGATGCTGCTTCATCATCTTTCCGTAATTCATTTTGTAGATGTGATCGCCGGAAAGAATGATGACGTATTTAGGCTGTTCGGAGCCGATGGAATAAATGTTCTGATAGACCGCGTCGGCGGTGCCCTGATACCACTGGTCGCTCACCCGCTTCATGGGCGGAAGAACTTCGACGAACTCTCCTACCTCGCGGCCCAGCACGTTCCAGCCTTCGCGGATGTGGCGGTTCAGCGACAGCGCTTTGTATTGCGTAAGTATGTAGACGCGGCGCAGATCGGAGTTGAGACAGTTGGAAAGAGTGATGTCGATGATGCGATACATTCCGCCGAAGGTGACGGCGGGCTTGGCGCGGTCGCGAGTGAGAGGATAGAGGCGCTCTCCGGCGCCGCCGGCAAGAAGGACTCCGAGAGTGTCTTTCATCGAGCTCACTCTGACTTCCGAATGGCCAGTGTTAAGTGTTAAGTCCCCGGGCCGAGGAAAACAGTAGATGTTAGCACACGACGAAAAGTTGCCCTGTACTTCGTGAACACAATCCTAACGGGGTTATTTTTCTTCGACCTTGATGCGGAGAGACTTCAGGAATTTAAGATCCTGATCGTTGACCTTAAATTCCGGGTTTGTAGAAAGGGTAGTGACCAGTGACGTTTTGTCAGAGGGTTTCTCTCCCTGCTTGCTGACGCCGATGGTGGCCTCGAGGACGAGAAAAATATCGTACCCACCTTCTTTAATGCGCGAGACGACTTCGGCGATCTGCTCGGAATCGGAGAGCGATTCGTTGATGGCTTCGCCAAGTTCCTTCATGAGTTCTTTCAGTCGCTGGTCCACTGGATCCCCCGCATCACCGGCTGCCTGCTCAAAGCATACTACTTGTTACTTAGATGCCTGTGCTCGCCGAAACGGTTTCGATGGCGGCGCAGGTTTGCGTCATTGTAGACCGGGAGACTGTTAAAATCGAGTCGTGAGCAAGGTTTCTACCGCACAGAAGGTCGGAGTAGTGGCGCGCGTGGCGTCACAACAGGTGAATCGCAGCCGCACCGTGCGGGCGGTGAAAGGGGGCATCCTCACGACGGCCCGAGCCTTCGGGAAGATACTGCACCAGTTGTGGCTGGAGGTTACAGGCCTTGTTTTCCTGATCATGGCTGCCAGCGGCGGAGCGGCGGTCGCCCACGAATACGCAAAATATCACGCCGGCAAGGCTGGCTTCGGACGGGTAGCGGTTGCAATTTGTTTCACATTGACATTTGCATGGTTTGGGGCGAGTTCGTTCTGGAGGGTGAGACGCAAGGGGAAAACTGCTCACCACTAGGGGCACTAAGGTTCACGAAGGGAAGTCAAAATCTTTACCACAGAGGGCGCTGAGGTTCACAGGGTAAGTCAAAGTCATGGCTAGATCTGATTTAAAGGACCACCTTTCTCGCGGAACCAATGCCGCTTCCCTTGATCCGGAGACTTCTTCTCACATTCCCGTGAAGCCGTTGTACGCTCCAGCCGATCTGAAAGGCTCGGACTATGAGAGCGAGGTGGGGTATCCCGGCGAATATCCGTTTACGCGAGGGGTGCAGGCGACGATGTACCGCGGACGGCTGTGGACCATGCGGCAATATGCGGGCATGGGCGACGCCGAGGAATCGAACAAACGCTATAAGTATCTGCTTGCGAATGGCACCACGGGGCTTTCGGTCGCGTTTGATTTGCCGACGCAGATCGGAATGGATTCCGATCATGCCCTGGCCGCGGGCGAAGTTGGCAAGGTGGGCGTGGCGATTGACTCGATCGAGGATATGGAGCGGTTGTTCGCCGGCATCGACCTGACGAAGATTTCTACATCGATGACCATCAATGCAACCGGATCGATCCTGCTGGCGCTGTATGTTGCCGTCGCCCGGCGGCAGGGTGCGGATATCAGCAAACTTTCGGGCACGGTGCAGAACGATGTTCTGAAGGAATACATTGCGCGCGGAACGTATATTTATCCCCCGACTCACGCGTTGCGCGTGATCACCGACATGTTTGCGTGGACGAAAGAGAACGTGCCCGAGTGGAATACGATTTCCATTTCCGGGTACCACATGCGCGAGGCGGGCTCGACCGCAGTGCAGGAAGTGGCGTTCACGCTGGGCAACGGCATGGCGTATGTGGAAGCGGCGATCAAGGCCGGGCTGGACGTGGACGAATTCGCTCCGCGGCTTTCTTTCTTCTTTAACGCACACAATAATTTTCTGGAAGAAGTGGCGAAATTTCGCGCCGCGCGGAGAATGTGGGCGCGGATCATGCGGGAACACTTCAAGGCGAAGAATCCGCGGTCGTGGATGCTGCGCTTTCATACCCAGACCGCCGGGTCGACACTGACCGCGCAGCAGCCGGAAAACAATATTGTGCGGACGGCGATTCAGGCGCTGGCAGCGGTTCTGGGCGGCACGCAGTCATTGCACACAAATTCCTATGATGAAGCGCTGGCGCTGCCGACGGAGCAGGCCGCACGGATCGCTCTGCGGACGCAGCAGGTGATTGCATACGAATCAGGCGTGCCGCAGACGATCGATCCGCTGGCGGGGTCTTATTACATTGAGGCGCTGACCAATGAAATTGAGAAGCGCGCGGCGGAATATTTAGGGAAGATAGAAGTGATGGGCGGGATGCTGAAGGCGATCGAGCGCGGATTTGTGCAGCAGGAAATCCAGAACGCAGCGTATGAATATCAGCAGGCTGTGGATCGCGAAGAGGCAGTCGTGGTTGGCGTGAACCGGTTCGAGGTAGAAGAAGAGAAGGCAATCCCGATTCAGAAGATCGATCCGGCACTGGAACCGAAGCAGATTGAACGGGTGCGGGCGCTGCGGGCGCGGCGCGATTCGCGAGCGTGCAAAGATACTTTGAAGAAAGTCGAAGACGCGGCCCGGTCAAGTGAGAACGTCATGCCGAGGATTTTGCAGGCAGTGGAAGCCTACGCGACGGTGGGCGAGATTTCGGATGCGATGCGAAGGGTGTTCGGGGAATACAAGGAAGCGGTTGTGATTTGAGTTTCTATGATCGCCGGGTGCGAGATGCGATTGAATATGCGCGCTTCCGGCATTACATCCACATGAATCCCGTGCGGAAGGGTCTAGCGCCGCGGCCGGAGGAGTTCCCCTTCAGTTCTGCCAGCACGACATTGGACCAGGTACCCCAGTGGCTAAAGCCAGCCGCATAACCAGCCTAGAACGCTGGGCCGAAGGCCCTGCTCCACCATTAGTAATTTAAGTAGGTGTCGCGGGACTTTCGGAAGTCGTGCGTGCGGCCGTTTTTGTGTGAATCAGAGAGTATGAATCTTGGACTCGATCGGCACGTGGACCGTTGCTGCTTAATCCGCGGTTTTGTAATCGCAGGCGGTGCGGCAGGCTTCGCAGTACATGAGGCCGTCCAGACAGATGCGGACGTCGAGTGTGGTCTGGCAGAGGCAACAGTACTTATCGCACTCACACTGACCTTCGGGCATTTCGCATTGGGCGCAACGGGATTTGGCCTGGCCGGTTCCAGTGGACATGTCAATAATGTTAGCGCCGCAGGGCGGGATGGGGAATGTGCCGTTGGTAACGTTCCGTTAGCGGAAAACACTCCGCCCACGAAAAATTGTTGATTTTTGATTGATGATTGACTGATTGAGAACCGCGCCGCATAAGGGCGATTCCTAATCAGCAATCGCTAATCAGCAATCAGCAATTGCCTTTCGAGCGCTCCCAGTGCCATATAATTCTCAGCAATGACCTTCCAACAGGTGCTGGATGGAGCGGAAGTTCTCGCGCAAAGCGGGGATCCGGGCGTTAGTAGTGTCGAATATGACTCGCGGCGGGTGAAGCCGGGGTGCGTGTTCGTGGCGATGCGCGGGGAATCGAGCGACGGCAATCGATTTATCGATCAGGCAATTCAGGCGGGAGCGGTCGCGGTCGTGACCGATTCCGCGGCGGAGAAGCCCCGCACGGGAGTGGCGTGGGCGGTTGTTCCGCAGGGGCGGCGAGCGCTGGCGCGGGTGAGCGCGAACTTTTATAAAAAGCCGGCGGAGCGGATTGCGATCACCGGAATTACCGGGACGAATGGGAAAAGCACGACGGCATTTCTTGTGGAAGCAATTCTGACGGCAGCGGGGCGGAAGAGCGCGCTGATCGGGACGATCGAGTATCACGTTGCGGGGAAAGTGCTGCCTGCGCCGCACACCACGCCGGAGGCACTCGATCTGAATCGAATTTTGAATGAGGCGTTGGGGAATGGCGCGACCGAGGCGGTGATGGAAGTGTCCTCGCACGCGCTGGCGCAGGAGCGCGTGTTTGGCGTCCCTTTTGATGTCGCCGTGTTTACTAATTTGACCCGCGATCATCTCGATTATCACAACACCATGGAAGAATATTTCGCGGCGAAGCGGGTTCTGTTTGTGGGCTGCGGCACGGAGGCACCGCGCGCCGTGGTGACGAATATGGATAATGAAACGGGCGCGAAGCTGGCAGACTTCAGCCGGAAGCGAAGTTCCGTGGTGCTGAAATATGGATGGAATCGCGGCGACCTGCATGCGGAGAAAGTGGAGATCACGACGCGGGGGACGCGGTTTGATTTGATCACTCCGGCGGGGAAGATTGCGGTGTTCTCGGCGCTGATTGGCCGCGTGAACGTATACAACATTCTGGCGGCGGCTGGCGCGTGCTATGCGCGAGGATGTTCGTCAGAGGCCATTGCGGCCGGCATCGACAAGCTGGCGCGCGTTCCGGGAAGATTTGAAGGCGTGGATTGCGGCCAGCCTTTTACGGTGGTGGTGGACTATGCGCATACCGACGATGCGTTGCGAAATCTGACGGCCCTGGCGCGGGAATTGGTTTCCGGGACAAAGGGGCGCGTGCTGACTGTGTTCGGATGCGGTGGGGATCGGGACCGGAAAAAGCGTCCGCTGATGGGCGAAGCGGCGGGGCGCGGGAGCGATTTCGTGGTGTTGACGTCGGATAATCCGCGCAGCGAAGATCCGCTGGCCATTATTAATGATGCGGTGGTGGGGCTGCAGAGGACTGGTGTGAAGTACAGCGTGGAACCGGACCGGCGCAAGGCGATTGTTCTGGCGATTGGCGAGGCGAGGCCGGGGGATATCGTGCTGCTCGCGGGGAAAGGGCACGAGAAGGTGCAGGTTACGCGGGAGGGATCGGCTCCGTTTGATGATTTGGAAGTGGCGCGGCAGGCGTTGCGGGCGGCGGGGTTTGAATGCGAGGCGGCGAAGGTGGGGAGTTAGGGTAGGGCGAGAGAACTCGGGGTCGGTTAGAAATGCCTTGCAACGGCGATTGGTGGTGTTTGTAGAGGAGGGGTCCTTCGACTGCGGATGTGCTTCGCATTCGCGAAGCACATCCTTCGCTCAGGATGACAAACTATATGGAGCTATAAAGATGAAGCTGGATAACAAGAGATGAAGCTGGCGCTTTCCAAGATCGCAGAGTTCGTTTCGGCCGCGGGAGACTTTCCGGCGGACGAGGTGGCGCAAGGGTACTCCATTGATTCGCGGACGGTGGGGCCCGGCCAGCTTTTTTTTGCGGTGAAGGGCGAGCGATTCGACGGGCACGATTTTGTAGAGCAGGCGCTGGAAAAAGGGGCGGTCGCCGCAGTGGTGCGTGAAGATCAGTCAGGGCGCTATCCGGAGCGGTCGCGATTGCTAGCGGTGGAAGATACTCAGGTGGCGCTGCAAACTCTGGCTACGGCGGTGAGAAAACGGTGGGGAAAGCCGCTGGTGGCGGTAACTGGGTCAGCAGGGAAGACGACGACGAAGGAAGCGATTGCGCATGTTCTGAGCGCGCGGTTGCGCGTGATGAAGTCCGAAGGGAATTTTAATAACCATTTTGGATTGCCGCTGATGCTCCTGAAGTTGGAGCCGGAGTATGACGTGGCTGTGATTGAGATGGGAATGTCGCACGCGGGAGAGATTTGCGCGCTGGCGAAAATCGCGCATCCTGAAATTGGGGTGGTAACGAACGTGGCGCCGGTGCATCTTGAGTTTTTTGATTCGCTGGCGGGAATCGCACGCGCGAAATATGAATTGGTCGAATCGCTTCCCGCGAATGGCATGGCTGTGTTGAATGCCGACGACGATTACGTGTCACAGTTTGGGCGCGGCTTCAAAGGCAAGGTCGTGATGTATGGAACGCGGGCAACGGCGGACGTGCGGGCGGAGAATGTTCAATCGAAGGGACGCGAGGGAGTTGAGTTTGATGTGGTGATCGGCAGCGTACGCGAGCATGCGGCGTTGCCGCTGGTTGGGGAACATAACGTGCTCAACGCGCTTGCGGCCGTGGCCGTGGGGATTGAGCGCGGATTGAAACCTTCCGAAGCGGTGGCGGCGCTGGCGACTCTGGTTTCGGGGGATAAGCGCGGGCAGGTAGTCCAACTGGGTAACATCACGGTGATCAACGATTGCTACAATTCGAATCCGAAGGCGCTTGAGGCGATGGTGGATGCGCTGGCCGCGATGGCGGCGAAGCGGCGCATCGTTGTAGCGGGGGAGATGCTGGAACTGGGGCAGGCGGGCGAAGAGATGCACCGCAAAGCGGGGGAGCATATTGCGGGCAAGAAGATCGATGTGCTGCTGGGAGTACGGGGCGCGGCCGCGGCGATGGTGAGTGCGGCCAAGGATGCGGGGATCAGGGCAGAGTTCGTGCAGGCGTCCGTAGATGCGGGGGAATGGCTGGCGCGCGAGGCGCGCGACGGGGACGTGGTGCTGTTGAAGGCTTCACGCGGCGTGACGTTGGAGAAGGCAATAGAAATCTGGAAGACTCGTCGCGACGGCAAGAGTTAGCTGTCGCGGGACGGAGGCTGATTGCTCTACTGGCTGTTGTTCGTGAAGCTGCAACATTATTTTCCGCCATTCCGCATCTTCCGCTATCTGACGTTCCGCACTGCGTTCGCCAGTCTTACCGCATTATTTACCGCGCTCATCGTGGGGCCGCTGGTGATCAACCGGCTGCGTGAATTCCAGATTGGACAATACATTCGCGAAGAAGGGCCGAAGGCTCATCAGAAAAAAGCCGGGACGCCAACCATGGGCGGGTTGCTGATCGCGATCGCCATTGTGGTTCCAACGCTGTTGTGGGCGGACCTGAGTAATCGGTTCGTTTGGATCGCGGTATTCGCCACATGCGCGTTTGCGGCGATCGGATTCACCGACGACTACACCAAAGTTGTGCATCGCCGAAATCTTGGGTTGACCGGGAAAGCGAAGCTGGGGCTGCAGATCGCCACCAGCATTGTGATCGCGGTGATGCTGATCGCGATGCAGACGTATGGGATGTATTCGACGAAGCTGATCGTTCCTTTCATCAAACAATTTCATCCGGATCTGGTGGTGCAGACGCTGGAGCATTTTCCGCATCTTTGGCCGCTGGCGTTTTTGCCGTTCATTGGATTTGTGGCGCTGGTGATTGTTGGGTCCAGTAATGCGGTGAATCTTACGGATGGGCTGGACGGCCTGGCGATCGGCTGCACCGTGATTGCGGCGGGGGCGCTGACGGTGCTCACGTACGTCAGCGGCCACGCGACGTTCGCGACGTATCTGGAAATCCCACGCATGCCCCAGGTGGGTGAGTTGACGATTTTTTGCGGAGCGATGGTGGGATCGTCGATTGGATTTCTATGGTACAACGCGCATCCGGCGGAAGTGTTTATGGGGGATGTGGGGTCGCTGGCGCTGGGCGGCGCGATTGGGACGGTCGCGGTGATCATCAAGCAGGAATTGTTGTTACCGTTTATCGGGGGCGTGTTTGTCATTGAGGCGATGTCGGTGATCCTGCAGGTCGGATCGTATAAGCTGCGCAAGAAGCGGATCTTCAAGATGGCACCGATTCATCATCATTTTGAGCTGATGGGATGGTCGGAGTCGAAAATTATTGTGCGGTTCTGGATTGCGTCGCTGGTGTTTGCTTTGTTTGCGCTGACGACTTTGAAATTGAGGTAGAAAATTCCTGGCCACGGATTCGCACCGATTTCACGGACAAAACTGTTTCTTTTTCTGAATCCGTGCGAATTCGTGATGATCCGTGGCAAATGAAGTTTCCAGATGGAACTTAAAGATAAACGCGTGCTGGTGGTCGGGCTCGGGAAGTCCGGGGTGGCGTCGGCGCTTTTCTTGAAAGCGCATGGCGCGCGGGTGACCGTTTCCGATAACAAGAGCGGGGACGAACTGCGCAATGAGATTCCGGCATTGCTCGATCATGGCATCACGGTTGAGACGGGCGGACACGGCGAGCGCACATTCCGCGAGCAGGATTTAATTGTGGTGAGTCCGGGTGTTCCGGTGGATGCTCCGATGCTGCAGCAGGCACGGTCGCTGAGCGAGATGGTGATCGGCGAAATTGAACTGGCGGCGCAGTTTCTGCGCGGACCGATTGTGGCCATCACTGGGTCGAACGGGAAGACTACGACGACCGCTCTCACGGGCGAAATTATGACGGCGGGCGGACTGCCGACGCTGGTGGGAGGAAACATTGGGACACCGGCGATTTCGCTGGTTGAGCGGGATAAGCCAGAGACCGTGATCGTGCTGGAAGTGTCGAGCTTTCAACTGGAAACCATTCAGACGTTTCATCCCAAGATAGCGGTTGTGCTGAATGTGACGCCGGATCATCTGGATCGTCACCGGACGTTCGAGGCTTATACGGACGCGAAGGCGCGGATGTTTGAGAATCAGAAGGGCGATGACTTTGCGGTGCTGAATGCGGACGATCCTACCTGCGTTGCGATGGCGGCACGGACGCGGGCACAAGTGTTTTGGTTCAGCCGGCAGAAAGAAGTGGAGCAGGGAGCGTGGGAGCGCGACGGCAAAGTTTTATTTCGCGATGGAGAGCGGCAGCGGGAAATTATGCTGGGTTCAGAGATTCCGTTGAAAGGCGCTCACAATCTGGAAAATGTGCTGGCCGCGGTGTGCGCGGGGGCGCTGATGGGGTGTGCGCCGGAGAAGATCCGGCAGGCGGTGCGCGAGTTCAAGGCGGTCGAACACCGGCTGGAGTTTGTGGCGACGATCCGCGGCGTGGATTATTACAACGATTCTAAGGCCACGAATGTGGATGCGACCATCAAGGCGTTGGAATCGTTTCCCGCAAATATTCACTTGATTCTTGGCGGCAAGGACAAGGGCAGCGACTACAGCGTGCTCAAGGATCTGCTGCGGCAGCGGGTGAAACGTGTGTACACAATTGGCGCGGCGGCGGAGAAGATCGAGTCGCAGATCGTTTCCTCGAAAAGCGGGGAGATTGAAGTGGTACATGCGCAGACTTTGGAGAATGCGCTGCGCAAGGCAAATTCCGTTGCCGAGGCCGGTGATGTGGTGTTGCTGGCTCCGGCTTGCGCGAGCTTCGATCAGTTCAAAAGCTATGAGCACCGAGGGCAGGTGTTTAAGGAAGTTGTGCGGGGGCTGGAGTGAGGACGGGGCATTAGCGGCCGAGTCAATCCTCAGCGAAGTAATCTGCGTCAATTTTCTTGATTTCGTACGAGGCAACAGTAGAGACAGCTAAGGAGTGTTCCTGCCCGTCAGACGCGAGCTTGAGCAGAGGCAACATCAGGCTCTGATAATCTGGGATACTCATCGACAGGAGAATTCTATAGTCCCTACTGTTATTTTGGAACGCTAACCTAGTAGCTTGACACCTCGATTCCCGCCTCTTACGCTTGTGCTATGGAAGTCCGGTTGACCCCCGATCAGGAAGCGTTTGTCAAGCAGGCCATCGAATCTGGCCGGCTGCACCGTGCCGAGGATGCGGTGGAAGAAGCTTTGTCGCTATGGGAAGAGCGGGAGCGGAAGCGGGCTGAGTTTCTAGCTACCATTGAGGTTGCGGAAGCTTCGCTGGCACGCGGCGAAGGACGAGTCATCACAGAGCAATCCATGCGAGAGCTTGCCGAGGAAGTGAAACAGCGCGGGCGGGCACGCCTCGTGGCGGAGCAATCGCGCCGTTGATGGCGCACCGCGTCTCAGAGCGAGCCGCAGCGGATCTAGACGATATTTGGTATTACGTCGCGACAGAGAGCGGCAGTCCGGAACTCGCCAACCGCCTGGTCGATTCCATCACCGATACATTTCTCCTTATTGCTCGCCGGCCCCACTTGGGACGCTCGCGTAATGATGATTTTGGTGTTGGGTCGCGGAGTTTGTCAGTAGGCGAATACGTGATCGTTTAGCGTATTGAGGGCAAAGATGTGCGGGTGATGCGCGTGGCGCAGGGGCGTCGCGATCTCGACGCATTTCTAGGGAGCTAGGAATGCGCAACTCTGGGTGAGACCGGCTCATTGCCCGACGCCACCCCAAGACCGAAGAAATCAACAATCAACAATTCCTTTTCCGCGTCTCTACTATGAGAAAAGCGGGAACGCACTCGGGCAGAAATCTTGCATCAGTTGAGTTGGCGGAAGCTTCCCCGCTCGTGAAGTGCTCGCCGCCTCAGGACGACAAGCTTCAGGGCGTGCATTTCGGCGGAACTGCGTCCGTCTGCTGCAAGAGTTTTTTTGCTTCGGATAGGTCGGGATTGAAGCGGAGAACTCGTTCCACATATGACTTCGCTTCTTTCATTTGGCCAGCCTCACACAGAGTGCGTGCCAGGTTCATGCCAATGGCGCTTTTTCCAGGAGCGCGTTCAAAGGCCGCTTCCCACAGTTTGACGGCGCGGCTGAAGTGTCCGCTTCGGGCTTCGATCACGCCCAGGTTCGCGGCGGCATCGACCAGGTTCGGATCCAAAGCAAGGGCTTGCTCGTAAAGAGCGCGAGCACGGTCGAGCTGCCCGCGATTCAATTCGACAAAAGCGAGGCCCGCGAGGATGGGCGGATCATTGGGACCTTGTTTCGCTGCGAGCCGCAGCGATTGCTCTGCATAGGGAGCGGCTTCTGAAAGTCCGCCATTCGCTAGAGACTGCCAAGCCAGCGCTTCATCGCGTATGTCACTTGCGGCTTCTTTTGAGTAAGGGAAAGGAACCAAACTCAAGGCGGGCTTTGACGAGATAGGATCCTGCAGAAGTTGGGGCGACAAACCGGGACGAGCGCGAATACGATGATCCGTCACCTCGGTGTGAGCGATATCCGCGCTCAAAGAGGAAGGCATGTGACAGGTTGTGCAGTCCGGCTGCTGCGGATGGTGCTTAAGGCCAAAAGCTGCACCGTGGCAGGCCAAACATTTTCCCCGAAAGTAAGACGGCCGCTCACTCTCGGCGGGAGAGTAGTGGGGATCGTGACAACTCATACAAGACATGGAATCGCCTGATTTGATCTTGCATTTGCTTTGCGCCAGAGCTTCGAATTGACTGTTTGCGCCGAGGCCCGAGGACTGGGTTCGCGTAAGCACGTAATGGCGGACGTAATCGTCGAGTATGTCGCCCGGACGGAAATCGTAAGCGTGGCGTCCGGCGCGCTCGATTGCGGCATTGCTTTCCAGATGGCATTGCATGCAGACCGCGTCCCGGCGCTGGGGCGGCAGTTTCGCAGGGTTCACCATGGCTGCCGCACTTTGCACGTGCGCGGCTCCGGCACCGTGGCACCGCTCGCATCCAACCCCGGCCTGGGAGAAAAGCGGCGTGGCGTATCGGTTTTCTGTTCCATCCAGGGGCTGACTCATACCGCTCGCGTGGCAGCGCAGGCAGGTGGGATAGGCGGGAAGGTTCAAGGGGATTTCGCGAACCTCGCCGTAAGCTGGGGCCATGTCCCACTGCTGGCGATCTGCGTACCAGTTCACCGGAGATTCGAAAACAAAATCGTCGACCGCAAACAAGTAAGTTCGGCCGCGGCGTCCGGAGCCGATGGAGTAGAGTAGCTGGCGTTTGCCAGTTGCAGCCGAGTCTCCCGGGCGTTCGAACTGCAACCAGACCGTGTTGCTTTCGGAGTAGATCCGATAGTGAACGCCTGAATTCTTATGCAAGAAATCGGCGGGGATCAGGTTTTCAGTAGCGGGACCGCTCGCGTGCGCCATAGGAGTGCGGGCGTAGGATTCGAAGATGGCGGCGTGACAACGGGCACACGCTTGGTTGCCGATGTAGCTAGTTGGCGCGGCTTGGGGCTCGTTTTTGGCGGGGCTTTTATTGATCTGCGCAAATCCGAGTCCGCCCAAGAAATCCAATATCAAAAGGAGGGCTAACCTCGGCAGCGGGGGAATAGATTTTAGTTTCCTGGATGGCCTTCTGAATGAGGCTTCCTCAGCACCATCCAGAACTGACTTCTTCATTTAACCGCTCACTGTCCCGCCCCAGTCGGAATCTATGAGCGCGCCCCTATTGCATGGAGATAGGGATTCATGCGGAGCACTAAGGGTTGTCCGCTGAAAAGCCAGGTGCATCGGCGGCTATCGATTAAAGACGAATGTAGAGTAAGCGGAGAATGCGCCAGTTCGGAACCAAGAGAATCAACAGCAGGAACTTAACAATCAGCAATTCATTCTCGGTGTCGCGGCGACTCCGTGGTGAAATGAATTCCCATGGCAAAGCGGGTGAGTGTGGATCGCTGGCTGTTTACCGTCACTATGTTGCTGGTGTTTGTAGGGCTGGTGATGGTGTTTTCGGCGTCGGCGGTGATGGCGCGGGAGCGGTTTGGATCGCCATATGCCTTCTTGTTGAGGCAGTTGGTCTGGGCGGCGGCGGGGTTGGTGGCGATGGTGGTGGCGATGCGGGTGGATTACCGCCGCTACAAGAATCCGGCGCTGGTATTTTCGTCGTTGGGGATTACAACGCTTTTGCTCATTTCTGTCTTTTTCCTGGACCGGACGCACAATACGCATCGGTGGATACACGCCGGAGGATTTTCCTTTCAGCCCTCGGAACTGGCGAAGCCTCTCCTGATTTTATTTCTCGCGTATTTTCTGGAAGGCCGCGTGAATACGATGGATGACTGGCGCAACACGCTGGCCCCAGCGGCTGCGCCCGTATTGCTGTTACTGGGATTGATCGTGTTGCAGCCCGATCTGGGTACGGCCATCGCGTGCGCCGGAATTGCGGCCTGCATCTTGTATGTCGCGGGAATGCGGCTGCGATATTTTGGGTACGCATTCGGAGCATCCTTGCTGCCGCTTTATTTTTTGATTTTTCATGTGAGCTGGCGGCGCGATCGCATTCTGGCTTTCCTGAATCCCTATGCCGACCGGCAGAAGACCGGGTTTCACATTATTCAGTCACTGATCGCGGTGGGTACCGGTGGAATAACCGGGACTGGGCTGATGGAGGGGAAGCAGAAATTATTTTATTTGCCGGAGCCGCACACAGATTTCATCTTTGCCGTCACAGCGGAAGAGTTGGGATTGGTTGGCGCGATCTTCGTGGTTACTCTGTTTGCCATCTTCTTGTGGCGAGGGATGCGGGCTTCGTGGCGCACGGAAGACATTTTTGGAAGATATCTGGCTGTGGGGATCACGAGCATGGTCGTACTGCAGGCATTCATCAATATTAGTGTGGTGCTGGGAATGATGCCGACGAAGGGGATTCCTTTACCTCTTGTTTCCTATGGAGGGTCGTCGTTGTTTGTAACGCTGGCGTGCGTGGGAGTGTTGCTGAATATTACGAAGCAGGCAGAATGAGAACGGCAATTGTTGATTGATGCTTTCTGATTGTTGATTGAAGGCCCAGATATCAGCAGAGCACAGAGCACTGGGGACTGGGGCACTTAATCAACAATCAGCAATCAACAATCAGCAATTCCTTTATAGTCACTGCATGCGGGCCATTCTGGCGGGCGGGGGAACGGGCGGGCATGTCATACCTGCGCTGGCCATCGCCAACGAACTCAAGAAAAGTTATGCGGCCGAGGTGCTGTTCATCGGGACAGCGCGGGGGATCGAGAACCGTCTGGTACCGGCGGCGGGGTATCCGCTGCAACTGGTGCGAGTGGGGGCGCTGAAGAATGTCAGCCTGATGACGCGGGCGAAGACGGCGTTCGATTTGCCGCGCGCGGTGTGGGACGCGGGGCGAATGTTGAATGAGTTTGCGCCGGATGTGGTGATTGGGGTGGGGGGATATGCGTCGGGACCGGCGATGCTGGCGGCGGTGGTCAAGCACATTCCGACGCTTGCGTTTGAACCGAATGTGGTGCCGGGATTCGCCAATCGAATGGTGGCGAAGTTTGTCTCCGGAGCCGCGGTGCATTTTGAGGAGACGGCGAAATATTTCCGTCGGGCGGAAGTGACGGGCGTTCCGGTGCGGCAGGCGTTTTTTGAAAGTCCGGCAAAACGAGGAGGAACGCCAACTTTGCTGGTGTTTGGCGGAAGTCAGGGAGCGCATGCGATTAACGAGGCGATGATTCGCTGCCTGCCGGAGCTGCAGCGGCAGGCACCGGGAATTCACATCATTCATCAGACGGGCGAGCGTGACTATAATGACGCGCTGGCGGCGTACAAATCTCTGGGCGAATCTGCAGAGGTTTTCAAGTTTATTGACGATATGCCCGCGGCATTTGCGCGCGCGGATTTGGTAGTGTGCCGCTCCGGCGCGAGCACGGTGGCGGAGATCACGGCGGCGGGGAAGCCGGCGATTTTTGTGCCGTTTCCGCGGGCGGCGGACGATCATCAACGCGTGAATGCGGAGGCGCTGGCGCGCGAGGGCGCGGCCGTGGTGGTGGAGGAGATGAAGTTGGAAGGGGTGTGGCTGGCAGAGACGATTGCGGCGTTGCTGGGCGATGCGCGACGGCTGGATTTGATGAGTGAGGCGGCGCGAAGTTTGGCACATCCTAATGCAGCGCGGGATATTGCGGTGATGGCCGCGAGAGTGGCGGGGTTGGAAGAAAGTTAGCCACGGATTTGCACGGATCTTCACGGATAAGCCTATATTTATTTGTTTTTCTAATTTGGGTTTTGATCCGTGAGAATCCGTGCAGATCCGTGGCCAAGTAGTTGACTTATGTTCGCCAGGATTCAGCAGATACATTTCGTCGGGATTGGCGGGATCGGCATGAGCGGGATTGCCGAGGTGTTGCTGAATCTCGGGTATAAGGTGTCGGGATCGGATTTAAAGAATTCTTCGGCCACGCAGCGATTAGCGGGGTTGGGAGCTGCGGTGTTTGAAGGGCATCGCGCGGAGCATATTTCCGGCGCTGAAGTGGTGGTGACGAGTTCGGCGATTGCGCAGGAGAATCCTGAAGTTGTTGAGGCGCATAGGTTGCACGTGCCGGTGATTCGGCGGGCGGAGATGCTGGCGGAGTTGATGCGACTGAAGTATGGCATCGCCATCGCTGGCACGCATGGCAAGACGACGACCACTTCGATGGTTGCTGCGGTGTTGGCCGGAGGAGGGCTTGATCCGACCGTAGTTGTGGGTGGGCGCGTGGATGCGATGGGATCGAATGCGCGGCTGGGGAAGTCGCAATATCTGGTGGCCGAGGCGGATGAGAGTGACCGGTCTTTTCTGAAGCTGTCGCCGATTCTTTCGGTGGTGACCAACATCGATCGCGAGCACATGGATTGCTACCGCAACATGCGGGACGTGAAGAAAACGTTTTTGGAATTTATGGATCGCGTACCATTTTATGGCATGGTCGTGGTGTGCAACGACGATCCAATGCTGCGGCGGTTGTTGCCGCAGGCGCAGCGGCGGACTGTCACGTATGGAACGAAGCGCGGGTCGGATTTTTGGATCAAAGTCCCCACCCTTCGACAAGCTCAGGGCAGGCTTTCTCGCGCGAAGAACGTGCGAGAAATGGGGCACCCGCCGAATCCGATGAGTCGTTTTCACGTTCACTATCGCAAAAAAGATCTGGGGGAGTTCACGCTCCATGTGCCGGGGGTTCACAACATTTTGAATGCGACGGCGGCGATTGCGGTGGGTGTGGGATTGGATGTTCCGGTGGATGCGATCCGCGCGGGGCTTGACCAGTTTCGCGGAGTGGACCGGCGGTTTCAGCTGCGCGGACGGGCAGCGGGCGTGAGCGTGATTGACGATTACGGGCATCATCCGACGGAGATCAAGGCGACGCTGGCGGCGGCGCGGTCGTGCGGATTCCGCAAAGTGCATGTAATTTTCCAGCCCCACCGGTACACCCGTACGCGGGATTTGATGGAAGAGTTTACGACGGCGTTCGGGGAGGCGGACTCGCTGTTCGTGCTCGACATCTATGCGGCGAGCGAGAAGCCGATCGAAGGTGTAAGCGGAGAAGCTTTGGCCAGTGCAATCCGGGAAAAGGGTGGGAAAGAAGCACGATATGCGAGCTCCTTTGCGGAGGCGGTGGATGCGGCAGCCGAGGCGGCGCACGAGGGGGACATGATTCTGACGCTGGGGGCGGGGAGCGTTTCGCAGTTGGGGCCCATGATTCTGGAAAAGCTGGGAGGAGCGGGGCTGAAGGTTCCGGGTCTGGTCTAAGGTTTGGGGCGCCAGCAAGTGATAAATGTCATGTGAGCATGTGCATGCTCATATGCAGGCTGGAGGCGGGGATGAAAACAGCTCGAGTGCAGGTTCTCACGACGCCAGACTTTCGAGATTGGCTCCAGAGAGAAGCGAGAAATGCAGGGGTGAGAGCGGTTGGAGTAGCGATCATAAACAAAGGTGTGCTCCCCCTAATGTGAATCTGCTTCAAGACGTCAGCTGGAGTGAACTCCAATGCGTTTTGCGTGCGGCGCGGCCAGGCTTCGCCCCTTCGGCAAGCTCAGGGCAGGCTCTGGCCGAACAGCCAAGGCGGCTGCCCCACATGATTTTTTTGCTACGAGGCGGGAACTAATTTGCCGTTGGCCGCGTATCATTCATTGCTAACGGATTTCCACCAGGTTCGTCCAAACAGCCAGATGGGAGATAACGCGATGAAATCAGCACAGACACAGGCATGGGGATGGCTGGTGGCTGGGGTACTGGCACTGGGTTTGAATGGCGTCTATCAGGATGGCGGCGCTGCGTGGCTGCACCGGAATGTGGATTGTGTGATGGCTCGAATTGCCGACCGGTCCGGGCCGGTGCTGGCGCTGGCCTTGGGACGGGTTGACTGGTTCATGGCGAGGGCCAACTCAGCTGTTGCGCGGAATGAGACTGCCTCGTGCCGCATGAGTACTGCCTTGGCGCGGATGCACACTGGAATGGCGCGGGCGCAGAACGGATTTGCGGGCCTTGAAGCGATGTCGGCGCGGGAAGAGGCGGCGATGGCTCGATTGGAAGCTAACCGGGCGCGGATTGAGGCGCAGACCGCACGGGTTCGGTTTTGGCCGGCGGCGTTTGATGCGGGGAAGATTCCTGTGATTTGCCCGAGAGTGCGAGTTGAGATCCCGCGTATTAATATTCCAGAGATGCCTTTGGTTAGGATTTCGGCCCCGGTGGTGCAGGTTGAAGGATTAGGGCCGATTTAGGATTTTGTTTTTGAATGGCGGGCGCGGAGAAAAATCCGCGCGCTTTTTTGTTGCGCTAAAAGGAGTGCGGCTACAGGACGGCCGGGCTTCGCCCAGGCCGGGACGGGCGAAGGCGCCCGTCCCTTACATCCTTTATGCTGCGTCCCAGTCGATCCGTTTTTCAAATTCCCGATGATGTCCAATGCGATTCCCCGCTGTGCAAAACTTTGATGTTTTTTCTGTCTCTAGTCTCAAAATGAAGTTATAGTTTGAAGGCTCAGCGATTCACAGCGACAACTGACCCTACTGATGGCGCGGAAGCCGGGTTCCACCATCTTGCAGGAGGAGTTGTACCCATCCAGCGCTGAACGTGTGCGCGAGGAGATTGACGACGCGCGCCTTATAGACCTTGATGTGGATGAGGAATCTCCGTTTATGCGCGGGCAAAAGCGTGTCTCCGCCCGCCGCAGCTCTCTTCCGAAAAAAACTGCAAATCGTCTGCTTTGGGCTGTGGTGGCGGCTCTGGTTCTGTGTGTAGCCGGAATCGGCTGTGCCGGGTTGTATCACTACGGCGAACGCTCGTGGCGCTTCCGGGTGGAATCCAGCGACAACATTGAAGTCACCGGCATGCAGAACGTGACGAAGGCGCAAATCATGGAAGTGATGGGCGCGGACATTGGACGGAATATTTTTTTCATTCCGCTGGCACAGCAGAAGGCGCAACTGGAGCAGATTCCGTGGGTGGAATCGGCGAGCGTGATGCGCTTTGTGCCCAACCGATTGAAAGTTGAGGTTCATGAGCGCACTCCGGTGGCCTTCGCGCGCGTCGGTCCTCGCATGTTTTTGATTGACGTGGGCGGCACCCTGATGGAGCTGTCGCCGAAGCACAAATTTTCTTTTCCGGTGATCCTTGGGATGAATCCGGGAGAGCCGCTTTCGACGCGCGCGCCGCGGATGAAAGCTTATAGCGAGATGGTGAGGGAACTGGATTCGGGCGGCGCGCGCTATTCGCAGGACTTGAGTGAAGCCGATCTCTCCGATCTGGAAGATGTGAAAGTGCGCGTAAATGATTCGGCGGGCGATGTGCTGGTGCATCTGGGGTCGTCGGATTATCTGCGGCGCTACAAAATCTATGTGACGCACGCGCAGGCCTGGCGCCAGCAGTTTAACAAGCTGGAGTCCGTCGATCTCCGTTATGACAACCAGATTATCGTGAATCCCGACATGGAACGGACCGCGAAGACGGCAGCGCTAAGTCCGGGCGTCGCGCACGCGGCAGCAGCGGCGGGAGTAAAGCCGGCGGCGTTGCTGACGCGCATTGGCCCGCACGAGCGTGCCATTCCGAAGCCGGCTTTCGAATTGGCGGCCAAGAAGCTCGATCCGAAAGCAGGGATGGCTGCCACGAAGAAGCCGGTTGTGAGAACGCGGGCAAAGAAAACCGCGAAGCCCGCGAAGTCATCCGCGAGCGCAAAGAAAACGGTTTCGAAAGCCAGACCGGCGTCTGCCACGGCTAAGAAATTTCCTGCGAGCGGTGGCCAGAAACCCAGTCCGGCGGTGGCCAAGACTCAGGCGAATCAGGGAGCAGGACAGTGAGAAGCGAGCTTCTAGCAGCGCGGAAAAACGTTCAAAAGCGAACCATGCACGAGTTGGAAAACGAGTTGGAGAACCAATTGGGGAAACGATAACGAATGGCGAACCAGCAGGGAAGCTTTCTAACCGCGATTGACGTAGGCAGCGCGAAAACCTGTGCGCTCATGGTTGAGGTCACCGATGGCGGATTGCGCTATCGCGGCCACGGCGTGGCGGAATCGCGAGGCTCGCGCAAAGGTGTCATCGTAGACCTGGATAAAGCGGTTGCGGCCATTCAGAAAGCGGTGGAAGCGGCCGAGGATACGGCGGGCGCGGCTGTGGAACACGCCATCGTGGGCATTGGCGGAGCGCATATTCGCGGTGTCAACAGTCATGGCGGCATCACGGTGGGCACGCGACCGAGAGAAATTGGGCGCGATGAAATCAAAGCAGCGGTCGAGAAGGCGCGGTCAATTCCGCTTCCGGCGGATCGCGAAGTGCTGCACTTGCTGCCACAGGAATTCATTCTGGATGGGCAGGCGGGCGTACATGATCCGCTGGGCATGATGGCAGCGCGACTGGAAGTAAGAGTTCATCTGGTTACCGGTGCATCCAGCGCGGCGCAAAACGTGATCACGGCAGTGAATCGCGCAGGTGTGCATGTGGATGACACTGTTTTCGAACCGCTGGCAGCGGCTGATTCCGTCCTCCGGGCCGACGAGCGGGAGTTGGGAGTTTGTCTGGCCGATGTGGGCGCGGGTTCGACCGAACTGATTGTCTTTCTGCAGGGAGCGGTGGCTTTTACCGGAGTGATTCCAGTAGGGGGAGATCACTTCACGAGCGACTTGTCGTTGGGCATGTGTACGCCGCTGGCGGAGGCGGAAAAAATCAAGAAAATTTATGGCAATGCGATCGTCACGCTGATCCCGGAAGGGAACGAAGTCGAGGTGCCGTCAGTGGGCGACCGGCCGTCGCGTCTGCTGCCGCAGCGGCTGGTGGCGGAGATTCTGGAGCCGCGGGCCCGGGAACTGTTTGAAATGCTGCGCGAAAGTTTGCGGCAGGGCGGAATGTTCGACGCATGCCTGGCCGGGATCGTCCTGAGCGGGGGAGGGTCGCGGCTGCCAGGAATTTTCGATGTGGCCGAGTCGGTATTGCGGCGTGCGGTACGGCTCTCGTGGCCTACGCCGCTGGCCAAGATGCCGGTGTCGTTGGCTGAGCCGGAATTCGCCACGGTGCTCGGCATGGTTCACTATGGACACCGGGCGCGCGTGGCACGCGGGTTTCAGGGAGATCGTTGGGGATCCAGGTTGAAGGCGTTGCTGGTGGGGTGAAGCTGTGGTCGGTGATCAGTGGTAAGTGGTCAGAAAAATCGAGCCCGATTTACTGACTCCTGACCTCTGGCCACTGTTGAACGCGGAACGGAAGAAGAAACTTAAATCAAGGTGGACACAATGAAAAACGATGCAGCGAAAAACGATTCGAAGATTCGCATCAGCTTTAACGAAGAACCTCTTAACGATGCCAAGATTAAGGTGATCGGCGTGGGCGGCGGCGGCGGCAACGCAGTGAACCGCATGATCGACGCGGGTGTGGAGGGCATCGAGTTCATCGTTGCGAATACGGATTTGCAGGCGCTGCGGCTGTCGCGCGCTCCGGTAAAGCTGCAATTGGGCGTGAAGTTGACGAATGGACTGGGTGCGGGCGCGAATCCGGAAGTCGGGCGCAAAGCAGCGCTGGAAGATTCGGACAAGATTATCGAAGCTCTCGAGGGCGCCGACATGGTTTTCGTAACCACGGGTCTTGGCGGCGGCACGGGCACGGGCGCGGCGCCGATCATTGCTTCTCTCGCGAGCGAGATGGGAGCGCTTACTGTTGCCGTCGTGACCAAGCCGTTTTCGTTTGAGGGTAAGCGGCGCATGATGCAGGCGGAGAAGGGAATTGCTGAATTGATGGAATCGGTGGATACGACCATCGTGATTCCTAATGAAAAGTTGCTGGCGGTGGCGGAGAATGCGGGCTTCTTCGAATCGTTCCGCATCGCCGACGACATTCTGCGGCAGGGGGTGCAGGGAATTTCCGACATCATCACGATTCCCGGCATCATTAATCGCGACTTCGCCGACGTGAAGACGATCATGGCGCGCATGGGTTACGCGGTGATGGGCACGGCCACGGCGAGCGGGCAGAATCGCACGGCGGAAGCGGCGCAACGGGCGATTGCTTCTCCGTTGCTGGAGGCTGGGGCGATCGATGGAGCGCGCGGCATCCTGATCAACATCACCGGTTCGGCTTCGCTGAAGCTGGCGGAGGTGCAGCAGGCGTGCACGATTATTCAGGCTGCGGCGCATGAGGATGCCAATATTATTTTCGGCGCCGTGATGGACGAGAAGATGAAGGATGCGGTGAAGATCACAGTGATTGCCACGGGTTTCGGAGAAGCCAGCCGGGCCCGGCAGATTCGCGGGGCGGAAGTGCGAAGCTCGTTCGCTGCATCCCATGATGACGCGATGGATTTTCCCGATCCCGTGGGGCGGTCTCAACCGGCAGTGTCGTCATTTCCTCCGCCGGACTTGATGGTGGAAGAGCCGGGAATGGCGGAATCGATGCCAGTCGCGGTGGGTCATCCCACGGCGGAAGTGATTTCGCTCGATGCGATGCGTAACGCGATGGTGGCAAACTTCGAGCAGGAAGACTTGGACGTTCCGGCATTCCTGCGCAAGCGCGGCGAGGTTATGTAAGCGGCGAAGCCGAGTGGCACTGCAGGGGAGTATATGCAGGGGAAGAAGATGTGCGGGTGAGGATAAGAATGAAAACCTTTGCAGAAGAGTACCGTATCTTTTCAGTAACTAGGTAATGGGTTACTGTGGGCCCTGGACCCAAAGTAATTCCCGTTTAAATGCTTGTTCCATAACGGGTTAGATTAAAAATACCGTTTCCAGGAATAGAAACTTTTAAGTTGCGTGGGAACGTGTAAGTCCCGTAGTATCGCGGAGTTGGTCGAAGTTGCCGCTTTGCAGCCGAAGCTGGCACGCTTCGTGCATCAATAGTTATAGCAAACCAGTGTGGTCGGATCTGGCTGAAGGGAACGAACTCAAGATGTTGAAGTGGGACTCGCGTTATCTTCGTCTGGTTGTAATCGTGGGAGGACTTTTGTGGGTGCCCGGAGTTTGGGCAGCGCACGTCGACCCGCACGCGCTGAATAGCGGCAAATCGAAATCCACGAAAAAAGTCAGCGAGACGCAGCGGACCCGGCGCCGCATGCGCCATCTGGCGCGCGGCCACGTGACTACAGTTCACAGAACAGGTTTGACGCGGGCTTCCGCGAGTCCTCTCCGGCACCGATATCACGAGCGTTTTTTCACGAGTTCGTTTGCGGAAGGAATCTCTGCGGGCGACATTACCGACGGCGAAGATCCGGTGGTTCGTCAGGCCGCGATCGATGCCTTGGGCAACATGAATGGCACAGTGGTTGCAATTGAGCCGACCAGCGGACGCGTGCTGGCCATGGTCAATCAGAAGCTGGCGCTATCGAGCGGCGCGCAACCTTGCTCGACCATCAAACTTTCCGTTGCCCTGGCTGCTCTGAACGAGGGACTGGTCTCGAAAGAGACGGAAGTTTCGCTCGGAGGCCGCAGCCGGATGAATCTCACGCAGGCTCTGGCCCACTCGAACAACGCATATTTCGAAGCCTTGGGCCGCAAGCTGGGGTTCGAGAAGGTCGCATATTACGCGCACCAATACGGTTTGGGTGAGTTGGCGGGTTACGATATTCCAGGCGAGCAGGCGGGTACGTATCCGGAAGAAGTGATTCCGCAGAGTCTGGGCGGTGTGGGCAAGATGTGCTCCTTCGGGGAAGGCATTTCGATGACGCCGTTGCAGTTGGGCGCAATGGTTTCATCCATTGCCAACGGCGGAACACTTTATTACTTGCAGCATCCGACGACGCCGGAGGAAGTCGCGAACTTCCAACCACGGATTAAGCGGCAGCTCAACATCGCTCCGCTGATCCCGGAAATCTCGGTGGGCATGGCGGGCGCGGTACAGTACGGCACAGCGCGACGGCTGGGGCTCAACTTCAGTGAAGAAGAAATTCTCGGCAAGACTGGCACCTGCTCGCATGCTGGCACGCGTTTCGGGTGGTTCGCGTCTTACGCAAACACTAACCGTGGACGCGTAGTGGTAGTTATTTTTCTGGAGGGCGGCAGACCCACGTTCGGCCCGAAAGCGGCTGAGATTGCCGGCCTGATGTATCGCAACCTTTACGATCACAACTTTTTCATTGCCGGCGGCAAGTCGGCAGATACCGGCGTGGCAAGACCGGTAGGCGCGACTCAATAGTCTCAAGACGCGCCATTTCGAAGAGCGTTCTCACCTCACCAGCCATCCTCTTGCTGGAATACGCGGATATTCCCAGCGTTATTCCGAGCGTTATTCCAATGATCTTCGGCATCTTCAGTTTTCTTTTCTTTTTTTAACACGCGAATTCTGAATCCCGCCGATAGGTAAGCTAGCGATTCCCTCTAGTGCAGTTGGAGCGCACAAGCTCACTATGAACCCGGCGACAATGCTGCGCGGCACCTACGACTACGGACTGGTGGCCCTTTCCGTCGTGCTGGCAATCTCCGCCTCTTATGCCGCATTAGATCTTACGGGGCGGGTAAGCTCTTCGCAGAAACGGGTACGAGCGATCTGGCTGACTGCCGGCGCAACGGCAATGGGTCTGGGAATCTGGGCGATGCACTACGTCGGCATGCTCGCGCTGACGATGCCGATGCCGGTTTATTACCATCTTCCGACTGTGATGCTTTCGCTAGTGGCCGCGATTGCGGCTTCCGGTGTTGCCCTGCGTATGGCGAGCCGGCCGCAAATGACCGTGGTGCATAAGATTACCGGCAGCGTGGTCATGGGGAGCGGGATCGCGGCCATGCACTACATCGGCATGGGCGCCATGCGTTGTTCGGCGACAACGGTTTATGATTTCCGAATTGTTGTCCTGTCGATCGTGCTGGCCATTGTCATTTCCCTCGTGGCTTTGTTGCTGGCATTCCGCCTGAAGGACGAGCAGGGAATCACCCGCCGGAAGATCCTGAGCGCGCTGGTGATGGGTAGTGCGATTCCATTGATGCACTATACCGCGATGTGGGCTGCGGCCTTCCATTCTTCCGCCGCCGTTCCTGATCTGACCCACGCAGTCGGCATCTCTACTCTCGGCGTTGTGGCCATCAGCACAAGCACTTTCCTGGTGCTTGCAGGCGCGATTGCCTCGTCTTTTCTTGAGCGATACATGGCCCTGCATAAGAGTGACCTCGACCTGGCTCTGGAACGCGAGCTTTACTTTCAGACCATGGCGGAAGCGGTGCCGGAGATCATTTGGACCGCGGACCCTAATGGAGAAGACGATTTCTTCAACCGAAAGTGTTTTGACTATAGCGGCCTGACACTCGACCAGATGCGGGGTACAGGATGGAAGGACATGGTCCATCCGGACGATGTGGAGGACTGTTTCTTAAAATGGCAAAACGCGTTGCGCACTGGCGAACCTTACGACGTGGAATATCGCCTGCGGGCAAAAGACGGGACTTATCGATGGTTCCTCGGGCGGGCCAATCCTGTCCGAGACGCCGAGGGAGAGATCGTCAAATGGTTCGGAACGTGTACCGACATCGAGAATCAGAAACAGAGCCAACAGATTCTGGAAGAGCAGATTTTGGAGCGGACGACGCAGTTGGCGGATCTCAACACGCGCCTGCAGGAAGAAATGATAGAAAAGGATTTTGCCCGCACCGAGCTCGATCAGCAGAACGAAAGAATGATGGAGCACCTTCGGGACCGGACGCAACGCGCGACCATGCTGTCAAAAATGGGCGAGCTTCTACAGAGCTGCATGAGTCGCGATGAAGTGTTTGCGGCCGCGTTGGGCTACGCGCCGAAAATATTTCCAGCCGCTCCCGGAGCGATCGCGTTGCTGGATGCTTCGCGAAGCGTGGCGGAAGTGATTGGCTCGTGGAGTGACTGCCAACTTCCCTCAGCAGTTTTCGAACCGTCATCCTGCTGGGCTTTGCGCACCGGGCATCCGCATCTGGTGGTGGCGGGCGATTCCACGGCGCCGTGTGCGCATGCGGCAGGAGTGAAAAACACATACTTGTGCATCCCGATTCTTGCGCAGGGCGAAACACTGGGCATCCTGCATCTGCAGGCGACGGAGGGCGCACCCCATCTAGAGTCCTCCGATCTTTCGCTCAAGACCACGTTCGCCGGACAAGTGGGCTTGTCCGTTGCAAACATAAAACTCCGGGAAGCGCTGCGAACGCAATCGGTGCGGGATGCACTGACGGGCCTCTACAACCGGCGCTATCTGGAAGAGGTATTGGAGCGCGAAGTCCGTCGCGCGGCGCGCGCGGCACAGTCTCTTGGAATTCTCATGATCGATCTGGACCATTTCAAGACCTTCAACGATACCTATGGCCACGATGCAGGGGATGCAGTGTTACGTGAAACCGGACAGTTTCTGGCGAACGGGATTCGGGCGGAGGACTTCGTATGCCGGTTCGGAGGAGAAGAATTTGTGGTGATCCTGCCCACGGCCGACATGAAGAGTTCGGAGGCGCGAGCTGAACGATTGCGATCCAAGATGAGAGAGTTGACGGTTATGTATCAGGGCAGGTCGCTGGGGATGATCACGATTTCCATCGGCGTGGCTTCATTCCCTCAGCACGGTGTGTCGCCCAAAGAATTGATGGCAGCGGCCGATGCTGCCTTGTATGAGGCGAAGCGCGCGGGACGCGACCGGGTGGCCGTCGCGTCTGCAAAAGCCGTGGAAGAGGTTGAAATGAAAGATGCCGCAAAATCAGCAGCCGCCTGGTGATATTTGGCGCAAGTGAAAAAGCGCCCAGCCGTTTTAGGCTAGGCGCTCTAATCCTGACTGCTTTGAGACCAAAAGTTATTTCTTGCGCTCGTCGCGTTCGACCACCCCGTCCTTGATGTTCACCACACGATGAGCGTATTCGGCGATGTCGTGTTCGTGAGTGACCAGCACGATGGTATTGCCTTCACCGTGCAGCCGGTCGAACAGCGCCATGATTTCATTTCCGGTCTGGGAATCGAGGTTACCCGTAGGTTCATCTGCGAGGATGATGGAAGGCCGGTTCACCAGTGCCCGGGCGACGGCAACGCGCTGCCGCTGGCCGCCGGAAAGTTCATTCGGTTTGTGCGTCATGCGCTGTTCCATTCCTACAGCGGTGAGGGAGGCCTTGGCACGTTCAATGCGCTCCGCAGTCGGAACTCCGGCATAGATCAAGGGCAGCTCCACATTGTGGAGAGCGGTGGCGCGAGCCAGCAGGTTGAAGGTTTGGAATACGAAGCCGATTTCTTTGTTGCGAATGCGCGCCAGTTCGTCGTCGTCGAGTTCGCTGACCAACTGGCTATTCAGCCAATATTCACCCTTGGTTGGAGTATCGAGGCAGCCGATCAGGTTCATCAGGGTTGACTTGCCGGAACCCGAAGGCCCCATGATGGCAACGTATTCTCCGCGCTCAATGCGGAGGTTCACGCCGCGCAAGGCGTGCACCTGCTGCTCGGAGCCCATGTCATAGGTCTTCCACAGATCCTCCGCCGCAATCATGCAGGACTGAGGCGGCGCGGAAACGGCTTTGGGGTGCATGCTGATGACTTCTGCGGTTGCCATATTTTTCTCCTGCTCCGGTGCCACTAGGTTCTCCGAGGTTGAATTCGACTCCGAGATCTTGGTTTTTCTTTCGAACTCTTCCCAAACCCTGCCGGCTTCCCCGTTGGACGCACGAAGCTGGCGAAGGTTATGACTCGTCTTCCTTCTTCGGGGAAGAGTTATCGACTTTGACGCTGGTCCCAGAACGAAGCGTGCGCAAAACTTTGTAACTGCCCGTGATCACCTCGTCCCCTTCGCTCAAGCCATTAATTACTTCGAGGTCGCTGGTACCGGCGATGCCGGTGGTCACGGGGACGAAATCCGCTTTCTTATTGCGAATGACGAAGACGCCCTGCATATCCTGATTTCTATCTTTCGATGCAGATTCTTTCGGTGGCGCCGCGGCATGCACGGAGCCAGGAGATGTTTTTTCCTGCTCCAGTTGTGCTTTGGTGCGAACCGAGAGCGCCTGAATTGGAATGGCGAGCACGCTGTTCCGGGAGGCCGTCGTGATTTTGGCTGTAGTCGAGAGGCCGGGGCGCAAATCCTGCGGAGGATCGGTCACCGTCACCACTACTTTGAAGTCCTTTGCTTCTTCGCTGGCAGTATTCTGCTGTGAGGTGGCTACGCCGGTCGAGCGCACGATCGCGTTGTCTCCAATTTCAGAAACCGTACCGTGAAAGATCTTTCGTGGAATGGCGTCGATGGTGACTTCCGCCGGTTGACCCAGGTGCACATTCACAATGTCGGTCTCATCCACCTTTACTTCGGCAGTAATCACTGACATGTCGGCGAGCGTGAGCAGAGTGCTGCCGAGGGCATTTTGAATGCCGATAACGACTGACTCACCCTCCCGCACCGGCAAGTTCGTGACTACGCCATCGTAGGGAGCGGCGTAAGTAGTCTTCTGCAACACGTCGGCGACGCGCGTAAGAGTGGCCCGCGCCTGGGCAACGTGGCGGTTCGCGGAGTCGTTCTGAGCCTTCGCCTGGGCGACCCGAGCCTTGGCTTGCACCAGTCCGGAATCCGCTGTGGCCCACGCATTCTGCCGACTGTCGAAATCCGATTTCGAGATTAATCCGTCCTTGTACAGGTTTTGGGCGCGCTCCCAATCCAGTTTGTTACGCGCGTAGTCGGCTTGGGCCCGCTGCAAATCAGCATTGGACGTGTTGAGCGCCGCGTCGGCGGCGATGGCATCCGTTTCTGCCGCCTGGACGGAAGCCTGATTGGCGCTCACGTCGGCCGTGGACTGTACGTTCTCCAGTTGCGCCAGCAATTGACCCTTCTTTACGTGGTCGCCTTCCTTAACGTATAGGTGGGTGATCTTGCCATAAGCGTTAGCGCCGATGTTGACATAGGTCTTAGGTTTGATTTCCCCTGAGGCGCTTACTACCGCCGACAAGTCCAGACGCTGGACCTTGCCACTCTGCACGGTGATTACGCCCTTGCCGCTTTGGTGGACCGTCACGCCGACGATGATCGCCAATAGGGCGATCACACCCAGCGCCATTGCGATTTTCTTCCAAGGTTTCATTGATGATTAGGTTCCGTATTATTGTTTCCGTCGCATCCCCGTGTCGCGCCTGATCGGGGCTAACGCCCCAAGACGTGGACGTTTACTATCGAGATTCCCTTTAGGGTACCACCGCCATTCCCCGCACCGAGGAAGACATACTCTGGATACGATCCTGCCGATCGGAAAGTTCCAGACTGTGATGGGGTGCCGGGGCCTTGGGAATAATGGGAGTAGCGCTACCCGGTGAAACTAAGGTTTCAGCAGGTCAAATTATAGCTTGGTCTACAGTTAGATTTTAAAGAATTCGTCCAGGAGACTGGGCAACTCCGGCAGAGCCTCGCCGCGTCGAAACCTAACGGGGGTGTTCTCAGCCCTGATCCTGTTCTCTCGACGTGACTTAACCTTGCTTTCGCCGAACCGAGAGCCTAGAATAGATAACCAGAGTTTTTTGTTGTAGGAGTCCCTCTCATGTTCCGCGCCGGATCACGGTACTTTTTATCGTTATTATTTGCGTTGTTGACGGTCGCCGCAGGCTTGGCCGGTAGAGCCACAGCTCAAAGCGACAAGCCGGCTGCTGCTGCGGATAATTCTAAATCCAGCGCCGTAACCGGCTCGCAAGCGCAACCGACGGATGAGATCGATCCCCTCAAGCGCTCGCCCAACGAGAAGCAGAAAAAACAACAGAAAAAGTCTTTAAAGATCGAGCTCAGCAAGACTTACAAGAAGTGGTTGAACGAAGACGTCGTTTGGATCATTACCGACGAAGAACGAGCGGCATTTAAGCAACTTTCGAACGACGAAGAGCGCGATAACTTTATCGAAGCTTTCTGGCAGCGCCGCGACCCTACCCCCGATACCGAAGAGAACGAATATAAGGAAGAACACTACCGGCGCATCGCTTACGCCAACGAGCATTATGCCGCCGGCATTCCCGGGTGGAAGAGCGACCGTGGCCGGATTTACATCATGTATGGTCCTCCCGACGAAAATGAATCTCATCCCTCCGGAGGTACCTATGAGCGGCCCATGGAAGAAGGCGGCGGCGAGACCTCGACCTTTCCCTTCGAAGATTGGCGCTATCGCTACCTTGAGGGCGTCGGTCAGGAAGTGATCATTGAGTTCGTCGATACCTGCATGTGCGGCGATTACCACATGACGATGGACCGGTCGGAGAAGGATGCGTTGCTCGAAACTCCGAACGCCGGTTTAACGCTCTATGAGCAGATGGGCATGTCGAGCAAGGCGAGCCGCTTCACGGGCGGTGGTTTGGAAAGACTGGGCGCCGGCCCTGACAGCAGTAGTCTGCAAACCAAGCAGTTCGACCGCTTAGAGCAATTCGCCAAGTTGCAAGCGCCTCCGCCGGTCAAATTCAAGGATCTGGAAGAAATCGTTAACACCAAACTGATTACCAATCTGATGCCCTTCGATGTGCGCTCAGATTTCGTGAAGGTGACCGGCGACACCGTGTTGGTCCCAATCACGATTCAGATGAAGTACCGCGACATTACATTCTCGAACAAAGACGGGGTGCAACGCGGCACCGTCAATATCTTCGGCCGAGTCACCACCCTGACCGGTAAGATTGTGCAGACTTTCGAAGACACTGCGCAGATCGATGTGCCGGCGGAGTTATTGCCGCGCACCGCGGAGAATTCGTCGGTGTACTGGAAGGCACTGCCGCTTCGTCCCGGACGTTACAAAGTAGAGATCGCGGTTAAGGACGTGAACGGGGATCGCAAAGGTCTGTGGAGCCGGGGCATTGTGGTGCCGGAGTACTCCGACGATAAGCTCTCGACTTCTTCGCTAATTGTGGCCGACCAAATGGAGGCCGTACCGACCAAGGACGTGAGCACCGGGAATTTTGTGATCGGCCTAACCAAGGTTCGGCCACGCGTGGCTCCGGCTGACGGCAAGCCCGCTCTGTTCAAGCGCAGCAAGGATCAGAAAGTAAATTTCTGGATGCAAGTCTATAATTTGAGCGTGGACGATAAGACGCACAAGCCTTCGGCCACGTTCGAATTCGACATCGTCAACATCGCAACCAACAAACCGGTGGTGCAGAAGACGGAATCCACCGACCAGATGGGTAACGTAGGCGAACAGGTGACGCTGCAGAAATCGATTGCTTCAGCCAATCTGCCGCCTGGCGTGTACAAGATCAACATAAAAGTGAACGACAACATCTCCAAGCAGAGCATTGATCCTTCAGCGACTTTCGCTGTGGAATAGTGGACTGCTTGATTCCAGGGGGGTTGGAGTGAAGCTTCGCCAGCTAGGGTTTTGGGCGGTGATCGCGGCGTTGGCGCTGCCGGCGTGCGCCGCAGACCGGCCGGGTGCGATTTCGGGATACGTGCGTGACGCCTCAGGCATACCGCAAATGGGCGCCGTGGTTGAGATCGCTGGCTCGGCCGCCCGTACTCTCACCGTGTTCACCGACGGTGCAGGCTTCTACTCCGCGACAGACCTTTTGCCGGGGCTCTATTCCATCAAGGTTTCAGTTCCGTCCTTCCTTCCTGCATTGCGTGAAAAAGTTGGCTTGCATGCCGGCGGCAATCTTCGCTTGAACATCACCCTGAGCACGCTGCTGAATGCCATGCGCGTCGCACCTCTGCGAGGCAGCTTCGAAGATGACGACTGGAAGTGGACTCTGCGTTCCGTGGCGAATCGCCCCGTGCTCCGGGTGTTTGACGATCCCTCGGCAAGCGCGGAACAGAGCCCGGAACAGCAGGATCATGACTTGAAGGCGAGCCTTTCATTCCTGGCTGGTTCGGCTGCCGGAGGGTATGGCAGCGGTTCAGACATGAGCACAGGTTTTTCACTGGAGCGTTCGATTTTCTCTGCTGATCGGGTCGGCCTGAGTGGAAATGTTGGCTACGGAGACGGCTTACCCGCTGCGGTTCTTCGCGCCATGTTCTCGCATCGTCTCCCGGATGGTTCCGGGCCCTCAATGGCGATCACGATGCGCCGGTTTGCGCCCTCCGATCCGAACCTGCATAACGCGGCGCTGCAAGCGCTGGCCCTTTCGGCGGGAGATGATCTTACGATCGGCGATGTGTTGGAATTCAATTTCGGCAGCGAACTGCAAACCATCCAATTCCTCGGGCGAGTAACCGCTTTCCGCCCCTTCGGTTCCGTCAACCTCCACCTTTCACCGAACACTGTACTGGAGTACAAATACGCGACCTCTTTGCCCAATACCAGGGCGGAAAAAGGTTATGATTCCGCGCCCGCCGATTTGAGCGAAGCGGATCCGCGCGTGAGCATGGCCAACTTCTCGACCCGGCTCGAGCGCGCCCATCACCAGGAGTTGAGTGCCTCTCAGCGGCTGGGCAAGAACAAAATGCAGGTCGCGGTATTCAGCGATCGCGTGGCCAACACGGCACTGACGGGAACAGGCGAGGTCTCCGCCGCTGGAGGCTGTTTGCTTCCCGATGTCTACTCTGGCACGTTCACCTATGCTGGCGATACTTTGGAAACGCGTGGCTTGCGCGTCGTACTTGAGCGCAAACTGGCCTCCGATCTCACTGCCACGCTGGATTATGCCTATGGCGGTGTCCTTGATCTTTCAAAGCCTGATGTCGAACTTCAGGACGCCAGGCAATGGATCACCACCCAGCGTCGCCATGCGCTCGCCGCTAAGCTCAGTGGAACCGTTCCTGGCTCTCACGCACACTGGATCGCTTCCTACCGATGGATAAATGGTCCAGCCTTGACTCCGGTTGATATGTTTAACTCCTCGCCGGGGCAGAGTGATCCCTTCCTGAACGTCTTCATCCGCCAGCCCATTCCGACGCTTGGCTTCCTTCCGGCCCACATGGAAGCCTTGGTTGATCTACACAACCTGTTGGCCCAAGGTTACGTACCTGTGATGGGGCAAGACGGTCATACGGTTTATCTGGTTCAAGCGGCACGCTCGGTACGGGGCGGCGTAACCATCACGTTCTAGGATTCGCTCCTTCGCCACGTAAGCGTTCTCGCTTCGAACGGCCTCACCTCGTCCCGCCGCACTAAAGTACCTAATTCGTAAAACCAATTCGTACTACATGGTTGACTGTAGGTATGAGCTTTCGATAGTGTTTTCTGTCTCATCTCTGCGGTCGGGGCTCTACCTCTGGTTAGTGTGCAAGGATTTGCATCTTCCCTTGGGAGCTGGGCTCGACGGGTCTGGCATGCCGCAGAGGAAATTACCCCCCAAAGAGCCGGCTCGAACAACGACCAGTTCAAGGAGCTTTCAATGAGAATGCGCTTACTCCTCGTATTTGTGCTTCTGGCCGCCGTAGGTCTTTCAGCACAGACCTTCCGCGGGACGATTCTTGGTACGGTCACCGATCCGTCGGGCGCGGTGCTGGGCGGGGCCAAAGTAACCGTAAAGAACGCGGGCACGGGACTCGAGCGCTTCACCGACACCAGCGCAGACGGTAGCTACGCGCTGCCGGAACTACCCATCGGCACCTATACGGTAACGGTTACGCTAAGCGGCTTCCAGACCGCCGTGATCACGGGCGTCACGGTCGATGTGGCTGGCGAACGCCGTGTGGACACCGCGCTGAAGACCGGCTCAGTGTCGACCAAAGTAGAAGTCTCCGCCGACACGCTGCCGTTGGTTGAAACCACCACGAACACCCTGGGAGGCGTTCTCACCGCCCAGACCGTGGAAAACATGCCGGTCAACGGCCGCGACTATACCAAGCTGATCTATCTCAATCCGGGCGTCGCGGGCTCACCCGATGAGATTTCTGATTCGCCTGGGTCGTTCGGCGAATTTTCCATGAACGGCGCGCGCGGACGGTCAAACAATTATCTGCTCGATGGCACCGACATGAACGACGGCTACCGGAATGATCCGGCGATCAACGAGGCTGGAGTATTCGGAACGCCCTCGACGATTCTTCCCATCGATGCGGTCGCCGAAGTGAATGTGCTGTCGAATTTTCAACCGGAGTATGGGCGGAGCGCCGGCGCGATTGTGAACATCGTGACCAAGAGCGGAACCAATGCATTTCACGGCAGCGCCGCCGATTACTTCCGCAACAGCGCCCTCGATGCGCGGAATTACTTCAATCCTTCCAACCAGCCGAAGGCCCCGTTCCACAATAATCAGTACGGCGCTTCGCTCGGCGGACCAATTGTGAAGGACAAAACCTTCTTCTTTCTGGATTATGAAGGACAGCAAGAGCCGGTAGGGGTAGTGACTCTGGCCAATGTACCGACAGGCACAGCAGCCGACGGCTCTCTTCAACCCAGCGACTCTACCGATCCCTCGGGCGTTGTTCAGGCGCTGATAGCGAGGCATCCCTGGCCTGCTCCCAATTTGACAAGGGGCACGCCGGGTGTGAGCGCCGGGACCGCTTCCGTTGTCTCGCCTTCATTCAATCGATTGACCAGCCTCATCGCCAAAATTGATCATAGTTTTAATGCGAACAACAACCTTACTGGGCGCTATTTTTTTGGCGATAGCGTGCAGTCCTTCCCGCTGGCCTTGACCGCGTCGGGTGGTCAGTTGCCGGGATTCAATACGTTCACTCCAACTCGAGTGCAACTCGTTTCGCTATCCTACGTGCGCACGATTGGATCCAATAAGGTGAATGAACTCCGTTACGGGTGGAACCGCTTCGCTGAAGGGTTTTTCCCGGCTGACCAAAATTTCCACCCCAGTTCGATCGGACTTTGCGCAGCGATCAGTGCCGCATTGTGTAACGGAACCTCTCCATTTGATGCAGGTTTGCCCATTATGCTGGTGAGCGGAGTTTCCCAGCTTGGAGCCACCAGCAGCCTTCCCCGCCATCGCGTTGATAGCAACAACCAGGTTCTTGATAATTTTTCCTGGAAGATCAATAAACACGACATCAAGTTCGGCGTCGATTTTCACCGTACTTCAGTGCAGCAATATTTCGACAAGTACTTCCGCGGTCGACTTAGTTTTGGGAATACGTTCGACAGTAGTGGCAATTTGATCGCTACTGGCATTCAGAATTTTCTCGCGGACAACATTACGGGCGGCTTCGAGTACTTCGGAAACTCCACTCGCCATACCTTCGAAAATAACTTCGGTTTCTACGTTCAGGACAGCTACCGCGTAACTCCGAGGGTGACTCTCAACTACGGCTTGCGCTGGGATTATTTTGGCGTCGTTCGTGAGAAAAACAACCTTCTCAGCAATATCACTAATCTTGACTTCGCCGGCAGCACCTTCACCCTCACGCAAGTTGGCCAACCGGGCCTGAGCCAGCTATACAACCCAGACAAGAAAGACTTCGCCCCGCGCGTCAGCCTCGCGTGGGATGTTACCGGGAAAGGAAAGACTGTAGTCCGGACGGGCTTCGGCATGTTCTACGATGCGTTCTCCCAGGACATGGTCCTCGGCCATCTGCCCTATTCACCCTTTTTCGATCCCGGTCCGGCGTATAACAACATTGGGCCAAATCCGATTCTTTATGCCGGCCTCTCCGGCAGCACGATTACTGCGGGAAGCCCTTTATACGCTGCTCCTAGCTCTCCATCGAATTGCTTTGAGTGCGACGTCTTTGCCTTCGACCGCAATATCAAGACGCCGTACATGGAGAACTACAACCTGAACATCCAACAGCAACTCTCCAGCAAAGCTATGATCCAGGTGGGCTATGTAGGATCGCAAGGGCATCGTCTCTGGCGGTTCTTCGACATCAGCCAGCCCAGCCAGGCGCAAGTTACGGCGTCGGACTGCCCGAACGGAATCGCAACCTGCGCAACTACAGGTGCGATCACCGGTGACTATGGCGTGCCACGCAACTACATTGGCAGTAATTTCCCTTACGGCGCTTTCTACATCCTGAAAGAGAACTCCACCGGCAAGTCGAACTACAACGCTCTGCAGGCAAGCTTCCGGATTACCGGATGGCACGGAGTTACGTCCATCGCGAACTATGTTTGGTCGAAGTCTCTGGACAATTCGAGCGACGGCGAAGACTTCGAACCGAATGCCGCCCAGCCCAACGACAGCTTCAATCCGCAGCTCGAGTACGCCCCGTCCAACTTCAATATTCCGCACCGCTTTACTTGGAACTTTGCTTATGAACTTCCAAAGATGGGTGGCAACTGGCAGCGCTTGAAGAATGGGTGGGGCCTCAACAGCATAGTGACTCTGCAAGCCGGCCAGCCTTTCCAATTTAATTACAATTTCGAGAGCGATTACAGCGGCAGCGGCAGCGGATTTGACCGGCCTGACCTTGTCGGACCGATCGTTTACCATCCTCACGATCCGCTGAACTATGTGGACCTCAGCTCATTCGCTATACCGTGCACGATTCAGCCAGGGCTAACGTCGGCTACATTAACGAATACCTCTAAAGACTGTGTACCTGGCACACGGCACTTCGGCAACCTTGGGCGCAATTCGCTGCATGGCCCTTCTTTTAAAGAATGGAATTTTGCCCTCTATAAAACCACGGCGCTCACTGAGCGGTTGACCATGCAACTCCGCGCGGATTTCTTCAACATCATCAATCATCCCAACTTTGCCAATCCGTTCCTGCCCGCTTTCATAGCTGATCCAGCTGTCCACGGGTTTCAGGTGGCGAACGGGCGTGAAGTGGGTAATCCCACTGGCTCAACGGGCGTCATCACCGCTACCGGTGACGTGGGTATCGGCAACCCCTTCATCGGCGGCGGTGGACCGCGCGGCATCCAGCTGGCTGCGGTTTTCAAGTTTTAGTCGGAACTCGGCTTTTTGGCCCCTGTCGCCTCGGCGGCAGGGGCCTTTTGTTTTTCCGACCTCGGCCGCTCCCCGTCCGTCGTATGACTTCCGTCACTACTTGACCCCGCTGCGCCGATGTTAGGCTGCACTTATCCTTTTTCCCCCAAAGCGTCTGTTTCGGAGAACTTAATGCGTCGCTCGATTTGCGCAATTCTTATTATTGGCGGGTGCTTTGCTGCGCCCGTTTATGCTCATCACCTTAAGCAAGCTGCCACTACTGCCATGCCGGTGACAACATCGTCGGCGCAGGCCCGTACGCTCTACGAGAAGGGCATGCAGGATTACGAGAACCTTTATCTTGACCGCTGCAATGAGGATTGGCGCGGGGCGGTAAAGGCAGATCCGAATTTGGCCGTGGCTTGGGCCTGGATTGCATTCAACAGCAGCAATCCCAGCGAAGTGAATTCCGCCCGAGAAAGGGCAAAAGCGCTCTTGTCCCAGATAAATCCGGGCGAGCAGTTGATGGTGACCTGGATCGCGAAAGTGCAGGAGGGGGACTTCATCGGTGGCATTTCCGCCATGAACGATTTGCTCGAAATGTATCCGAAAGACAAGCATTTGCTCTACCTTGCCGGCAACTGGTTGATGGGGGAAAATGGCGACGAGCAGGCCCGGAAAATAATGGAGAAGGCCCTTGCCATCGACAAAAATTATCCGGCCGCGTTGAACGACCTGGCCTATCTTTATGCGCGTAATCGCGAATTCGCTAAGGCTTTTGCGAACATGGATCGTTACGTCGCGCTGCTGCCTGCCGAACCGAATCCTCAGGATTCCTACGGCGAACTGCTGCGCATGGCGGGAAATTTCGAAGGATCGCTGCAACACTATCGTGCCGCGCTGCAGATTGATCCGGATTTCGTCACTTCGCAAGTTGGACTGGGAGACACATACGCGCTGATGGGTAATCAGGAGCAGGCGCGAATCGAGTACGACAAAGCCATCCGCTACGCCCACAACGAGGCGGATCGCCTTAGCTATGGCATCCAGAAGGCAACGACTTTCGTGCGCGATGGAAAGTTTGCGGAAGCGGACAAGCTCTTGCAAGAGATTGCGCTGACGGCTCATGCCAAAGAACAGGATCTACAGGAAGCCCAGGCCTACCGGCAAGCGGCCGAGTACCAGACGGACGACAATGCGGCCTTGAAATATCTGCAGAGCGCCGAGGAATCGCTGGGACATCAAAGCACCATTTCCAAAGGTGATAAGGATGAGGAACTCTCCCGCATTCTCCGCAACCGCGCCGTGCTCGCCGCGCACGCCGGCAATCCCTCATTGGCGAATAGCACTCTCAAGCAACTCGAAGCCATGGCCGCCGGCAGCCGCAACCGTGTGATCCAGAGTTCTTATAACGGCGCGGCAGGCACCCTGCTGATGGACCAGAAGAAGTTTGAGGAAGCAATCAGCTTCCTAGAAGAAGACCAGGATAATCCTTTTACGATGCAGCTTCTGGTGCAGGCCTATTATCAGACGAACCAGTCCGATAAGCTGCACGAGATTGAGGCTAAGCTACGCGGAACCAACGTTGCCACCATGGAGCAGGCTGTGGTGGTGCCTGCGGTGCGGCTGCAGCGACCGCAAATCTGACCTCCTTCGAAGACAAGAGTTCGTCTATACTGTCCAACGCCGGTGCGAAGCTGAAATGCTTCTGTACCGGCGTTTATTCATGATTGCGAGATTCGTTTTATGAAGCGCGGTCAGGACGGACTCCAGGTTAACGAACTCTAAGAATGAACTCTAAGATTGATCGCCGTTCTGGTCAAAGAGTTGTCACCACGCTGCCCGTGCGCGTTCGTGATGCCGGGGCCGACGGCCCTGATGCGAATGCGCGGACTCGTGACGTCAGCACGAATGGCATATTCTTCTACACCGGTTCGGCCTTGCAGGAGGGCTCAGACATAGAGCTAATTCTTATCCTCCCGCCCGAACTGACCTCCGGAGAAAGATGCTGGGTTTGCTGCCACGCCCGGGTTCTGCGGGTGGAACAGGGGTCGGGCCAGGAGTTTGGCGCCGCGGCTGAGATCCGCCGCATCGATATCTTGCCCGAGCTTCCCGCCTAGTCACTACCTCCTTTATTGAGCAAGCAACCAGTCCAGCCTGCGAGGGGAAAAGTGCGGCCAGCGAGTGGTGTAGGAATTTTTTGAGAAAGTGCTTCCCCTAGTAACCACCTTGGTGCAATAATGACGGCCCAAGAAGTGCTCTGGCCAAACTCAGTTACCCAGGTGGCCTTGTTATGTTGATTGAAAAACTCGCGGACGGTGTGGTACAGGTCCAAACTCCTATCGGGCCACGTTATCTAATGCCCTCTTTTCTTCAGCGGATATATTTTGTCTGGATGTTCCGTCACTTTCCCATTCTCCCTCATGCCGTGCTCAGCGGCGCGCAACAGCGCCTGCTCGACCGCCTGTGTTCCGAGCAGAGGTTTGTCTCCATGGCTTACGCGGATGGAATGGAAGATGCTCCGGTCATCGGTACGGTTGAAAAGCGTCCAAAGATGGGGCCGGATTCATTCTTACCGCGTCGTCCCGTGGTCAGTGAAACTGCCGGCGGCTTGGCCGCGGAAATTCGCCAGCGTTCGTAGGAAATGCTGGGCAGAGCTGGCGAACGTGCCGCGCGTTGCGCGCACTGGTATTCCGTCGCTTCAAATCTCTCTCCAGTGCCATCCCCTTCTCTTTTGACTCGGAGGGCATCTGCCTGCTTTTGAACTCACGGTGCTGCGGCGAACTTCTGCTCCTCGCACTTCGCGCGTCCCCCGATGGAAATGCTACAATCACAAATTGTCCCGCCGGTAAGATCCCCACCGTGGGCGCGTAGCTCAATTGGCAGAGCAACTGACTCTTAATCAGTAGGTTGAAGGTTCGATTCCTTCCGCGCTCACCACTTCTTTAGAATCAGACAGATGATAAAAATGACCGCTTCTATTTGATAGCAAGTTTGATAGCAACTATAGGCACTATTGCCCTTCTATGCATAAACAGCCGTGAATCGGAGTTCGGACCCTTAATCAAGAGAGCGACGAAAATCTGCGAACGAAAAGCAAAATGATTGAGGGCACGTTGCGATGAACGGGGAAGACCGAGGAGTGAGGCTCACGGAGCCAATGAGTGTAATCGCGATGTTTCAACAGTTAGCAATTCGCGCTCGACCCGTGGGGAAACTATCTGTATGCAGAAGCGAGAGTTGCAGATCATACGGCATGGATGGGGGCTCGTTGGTCTGTGTAGCGCTTGTCGCCATCCCTTTGTGCCAAGTCCAGAGTTGCGACGCCAATCAGAGGCACAAGAGCGTCAGCTACGCGATGATTTCGAAAAGCACACCTGTGATGAGGACTCCAGCAAACCCGCCGAAGCAGGAGAGTCTTCGTCCAACGGTTGATGATTGTAATTGATTCCATAACAATGTCGGCTCCCACGCCCGGATAGACTTTGGTGGTGCCAACCAACCAAGGCCCGGGAGAAAGGAGCCGAACATGAGGATTATAGGTT
>JABCZI010000003.1 GCA_013289765.1 Acidobacteriota bacterium | reverse complement strand
TCGTCTCAACGGCCCAGCAACAACCGCCCACCGTCACTTCTGTCCTCAACATGCTCTATGGTGTTGTCGAGCAGGAAGTCGTTTCCGCTGCTGAAGCTATGCCCGAAGACAAGTATTCCTTCGCGCCCACCAATGGCGAGTTTAAAGGCGTACGCACTTTCGCTGAACAGGTGAAACACATCGGCTTCGCGAATCACCTTTATTTCGGCCCGCTCATGGGCGAGACGATCGACGCTAACTCCATCGAAGAAAATGCCAGCGGCCCCGCGGCGCTGAAAACCAAGGCCGAAATTGTCCAGTATCTTAAAGATTCCTTCGCGCTCGGCCATCGGGCCATTTCCCGGGTCACCTCCGAAAACGAGGTCACGCCACTGCCCAAGCCCGTATCCCCATTCCTCTCAACGCGTCTCGCAATCGCCATTGTCGGCGCCTTCCATCCGAAGGATCACTACGGTCAGATGGTCGAGTACCTGCGGATGAACGGTATCGTCCCGCCCGCAAGCCGAGCAAACTGGAAGTTGAGAACCGCGGAGCTAAAATGAACTGCCGGGTGAAACGGAGGCAGGCTCTGCAGGGATGCAACCATGCTGAGGGATAACCTAGCGGGCTCATCGAGCCGATGTTTAGCAGCGCGGGAGCCAATCCTCTCGCGCTGCACACTGACAACCAGAAAAGTCATCGGACGATAGACCCCTATGCCTTGAAAATCCCCGCCCCGCCGGGGCGGACTCTACACTAACGGAGAACGTCGCTTCTCCATTTCAGGCTGAGCCACCACAGTACCTATTTGCATGTCTCTTGCGCTACTCGTTGCCGGAGTCCTATGAGATCCGCCGCCCAAAAAGAGGGATGGACGGGCTAGAGAGGAGAGGAATGTTCCCGATGACTTGTCTAGCCAGTATTGAATGTTACAACCAAGTACAAGTCGAACAGGCAGTAGCTGAAGTCTGGTCGATTTCAACTTGTCATCATGCCTGTGTGCAGCGCATATCGAACGTAGTCTGCCCGCGTATGCAGGCCTAATTTGTCCTCGGTACGGTACCGGTATGTCGCGATTGATTTTGGACTTATGTTTAGGTGAGAAGCGATTTCCTTCGTAGTGTGACCGTGCGCAAACATCCTCAGAACTTGTTCTTCACGTCGGCTGAGCTGTTTAGTGCCACCAGACTCTCGAAGGACAAGGAATTCAAAGAGTTCATCACTTAAACTTGGGTCGATGAATCTGCGACCGCCGGACGCGGCACAGATAGCATCAAACAGCTTTTGAGGAGTAGATCGTAGAAACACGTATCCGAGCGCTCCAGCCCCCAGGAGCAAGCCAAGTCCTACATCATCGATTTCACGACCAAGAACAATTATTTTGGTATCAGGAACCGCTTTGCGAATAAACTCGACCAGCCGCGCACAGCTTGGCCGAGTCGCTTCCGCAAACACGATGATAACGTCGGGTTTCAGTACGGTCGCTTGCTGAACGGCATCTTCGCTACCGGCAACTCCCTTAATCTCAAATCTTGCCTCTTCTGCTAAAAGGCTTTGTAAGCTGAGGCGAGGGATTGACTCGTCGCCGATTACCAGGAGTGTAATGACTTCCGTCGAGAAAACCTTTTTTCGCGTCATGCAGTACTTTCATTGCTAGCAATTGATGGACCAACACGAGGCGGCATAACGAGTTGCAAAGCGGGCTGGGAAAGGTGCGATGGACCGGAAATCTGCCGACATGTCGGCACAAGCCCAACAATTCGGCACTTTGTTTGTCCCGAACGGCCTCCAACTTGTTGCATCGGAATGATGCGAGTCATGGCGCTATAGTTGCGACGAGAGGGGAGCATGGGGCAGATTCCCAAGTACGAAATAATTGGGGAAGTGGAAGATCTTCTGAGCGAATTGCGAGCAATAAGGTACTGGGACACCGAATTTTGCCGACAGAGCTCTCCAGATTTGTCTGACTCAGCCGCGTTTGTATCCCGGCAGAAAAGACGCCGCGAGATCATTCGTAAGTTGTTAACCGTTTCTGAGGGTACGGCATGAAAGATAGTCAAAATGAAGGCTGTTTGGGGGTTGATTTCCACAAGCACTGTGTTCATTCGTCACAGACAGCAGTCGTTAGCAGTGAGATAAACGTTCCAAGGTAGGCGGCATCGAGGATGAGAGGCTACTCCTTTGAGATGGCTTCTCCCCGCCGAACCTGTAAAGGTGGGCAGGCAACGTAGACTGAGGGTCGCAGCGTCCTTCAGGGTCGCCTGCGTTCCTGCCCTTCGTTCTCCGATGCCTATTCGATCTCCGAAACAACCCCCACTTTGCTCTGCGATATAACGTTCATTTTCTCTCACGGAAGAGCCTCCAAATCGGAGGCCGCACGTCACTGACGCTCCAAGATAGTCTTAACAGCCTCAACAAAATTGGAAAAGCTCTTCACCGACAAACGCTTTCAGCCAATCATTATCTCTGCTAATCCGAAATGGTCCTGGCCTGTCGATACAGGGGGACAGGTACATTTCTTGGATGGTGTTGTTGTTTTGATCGAGAAGAGCAAGAGGCGCAATGTGTACGTATGGAAAACGGCACGCGACTTTCCCGGAACCTGCCTAGTTGGCGCAAAAGTTTCTGAGCCAGTCACAATCCGATCGGTGAAAGAAAAATGGTCGTGATGGCGGCAAAAATCCTGCGTAGGACGCAAAACGTCACGAATGACTCAGGAGTGGTCGTGCGCACCCAGCGGATGCCAATAGTCAGTGAAGTTGTGATCGGTAGTAAGAAAATGTTGTCTTCTGCACAGACAGCGAGAATGAAATTGGTGAAAAAACGATAATGGGACCTGCGCGAATGGCGTGTGGACCCTGAGCTATCTCTTCTCACGATGGCTTCGAACTCTTCTGGCCCAACGTTCTATTGGCTTTCCACCATTGCGGTGTGGTCTTCGGTTCGCCCCAAACCCGTTGCGGCCGCGAGCGGCGCAACAAAGGTCACGAATGGCGAACAAATCAGTTCCGGTGTAGTGTTCACGCCAAGAGGACTCCGGCGTGTTCTCGTCCCCAACTGAACTCGCGACCAGGCTGCGCGACGCACGATACATCATCGACCCAGTAACGCTTTCGGTTGTTTATCTGGCCACTCGCATGCAGAAACCACTCCTGATCGAGGGCCCCCCAGGATGCGGCAAAACCGAGCTCGCGTATGCTGTGGCGGTCGCCGCGAATGTAAATGTGGAGCGTCTTCAGTGTTATGTCGGCATTACCGAAGACAAAGCGATTGGGAAATTCGACGAGTCTTTGCAGAAGCTGTTCCTTGAGACGCGGAGTAAACATCTCGAACAAGACTGGGTCGAGGTGCGACGGCGACTCCATACTCTCGATTTCTTTGCGGAAGGGCCGCTGCTTCGTGCCCTGCGGTACCAAGATCGCCCTTGCGTGCTTCTCATCGATGAGCTCGACAAAGTGGACCAGGAGTTTGAAGCACAGGCTTTCAAGCGGAGTTGTGCCTGTTTTGGACTCGGCAGGTATCTGTATTACTTCACTGGTACCTGGGTTGACCTGGACGACCGCAAGCGGCCGAAGTCAGGTCCTCAACTGGCAGGATGGGCCACACCCGAAGGATGGCTACAGGGGCTTCGGCCGAGTTGCATATGTAGGTGGGAAGGATCGAAAGGAGTACTCGCCGAAGACAGGGCGAAGGCGCAGCACAAGGAAAACGGGTCGGCCGCAAATAGCGACATTGTGCGCGCGATCGAACAAATGGAGGGAGTGGTCGGCAAACGCATGTACCGCGAGATATTGAAGACCGCGGCGAGAGTGTGGAACCCGAGAGACATTCAGGATCCAGAGATCCAAGAGAAGGTCCTGGCACACATGCAATCGGCCGAGCGAGGACTGCTTCGCGCAAAGGCTGCGCGAAACAAAGCGGGGCCGGCGGCTTTTGCGACGATCCTAGGATCTTTCAAATTGAGTTCACTCGACCAGGTGAACAATCTCAAAACACTACAGGATATTGTGGTGGCGCTCGAAGCAAAAAGATAAGGCCCGGGGACTCGATAAAATAGGAACCTTCATGGAGCTCTACATCGTCGCTGGGCCGAACGGCGCTGGCAAGACAACTTTCGCGCGCGAATTTCTCCCTAACTAACCGGATTGCAAGAATTTCGTCAA
Organism: Acidobacteriota bacterium; assembly: GCA_013289765.1. Taxonomy (GTDB): domain Bacteria; phylum Acidobacteriota; class Terriglobia; order Terriglobales; family Acidobacteriaceae; genus Sulfotelmatobacter. The sequence continues at coordinate 476,880 of JABCZI010000003.1, read as the reverse complement.
TGCTGACTTGATCGCGCAAGGAATGGCACCTTTTTCGCCCGAGACTGCTGCCTGGCGAGCTGGCGGAGTCATGCTGGGGGAGATCCGGTCATTTGCCAAGCGGCGTGTATCGTTTGCATTCGAAACCACGCTATCAGGGAGAAGCCATCTGACTCTGCTGCGAAAATTGAAGGCCGAAGGCTATGACATTAACTTCTTCTTTTTATGGCTCAAGAGCGGGTCTTGGGCTATCAAGAGTCAAAGAACGAGTTTCAAGAGGCGGACATGATGTGCCCGAACCAGTCGTCCGACGGCGTTCGATCGGTCCATGCAAAATTTCCTGCTTTACTATCGGCCCTTGGCTAGGGTCTGGACGCTGTTTGACAACTCGGGCGAAGTCCCTAAGGTGATCGCATTGGAGAGGGACCAAACGGTCCGTATAACGGACAGGAGCACCTACACTGCACTGGTTAAACGCTACCGTCGCAAATGAGCAAACCCTCAAAAGACGTATTGCGCTTACCGATCGAGAAGCGGGCCGAAATTGCCTTCAAAGTCGCAGTGGCTAAAGCCATCGACGAGCATACCCGCTTAGGCCTACCCGTCTACATCTGGCGCAACAGCAGAGTCGTGAAATTGTCTCCGAACAAGACGCGTAATTCTTCGAGACGACGAAAGTAGAAGGCCTGCCGCCTGCCCGGGTGCGTTTTGTCTACAATACTTTGCAGCAAGCCGAGCTCATGTTGTTAGGCGCTCGCTGACTACGCGCGTTAACGATCCTCTTCATCGTATGACGGGACTGAACCGCTCCCCTTTTTCGTAGTCTTCCATCCGCCTACCCCCGACCTGGGCATCCCGCAACCGGCGGGCTTAACCCCTGCGCTGCTCGGGCAGACCTCCCGCCCGTAACTACCCAATCTGCAGAAAATGAGAAATGAGGATGGTCATGAGAATTCGTGTGACCACAAGAGCCGACCTCTACGAAAAACGAAAACAAGAACACACCGAGCGCGGCTACCGTATTGAAGATGAGTGTCCGATTCCTGCGAACGGATTTTGTTCCTTTGTCGCAGTGCGGGAGCTACCTGCCTCCGACGGACTGAGTGAACTTGTCGCCCAGGCCCTCGGCGGGAGCCACGGCGCGCGCGGAGACTGGTGAGCCCCGGCCAGCTTTCAAACACTGAAACCAAGTGATTTGAAACTCCCCGCCTGATCGGTTGCTCTGCTCCGCATGGATCAATTCTGCCGTTCATCCAGATCAGCCAAGCCATGAGACCGGAGGTCAATTATGAACTCCCTACCCACGATTCCGCTTTTTCCCGCAGGCCAAATTGTCGCCACGCCGGGCGCACTCGCTTTATTGGAGCAGACTAATCAGTCGCCGCTCAAATTCCTCTCCCGGCATCTCCGTGGTGATTGGGGCGACCTCTGCCAGGACGACAAAACTGAAAACGAATTGAGCGTCAAGTGCGGGTTCCGCCTGATGAGCAGCTACCAGGTCACGGATACAGAAAGGCTCTGGATCATCACGGAAGCGGACCGCTCAGTGACCACGCTGCTGCTGCCGGCCGAGTACTAGCAAGCCAGTGCTCGCCTTTTTTTCACCCTTCAGAAGTCGCAGTTCAAATCAACAAGGAGAAAAGTAGTATGTCAGAAACAAGTACGCTCATTGGCTATCGCGGCCGGACGATTGGCCGCGAAGAACTAACCCTGGTGCCGACACCACCGGCAACCGAAACTCATCGTCCGATCCCGCACCACGAGATCGTACAAGCTCTGGTCGAGACCCTCGGGTTTCGCCACATCGGAGTCGTCCATGATGAATACGCGGTGTCGCCGGACGGCATGAAAGTGTTTGGTGTCCTCGATCTCGCAACCGAGATGGAGGGATGCCGCTTCTCGATCGGTCTTCGCAACTCGCATGACAAGAGCATGCGTCTGGCGATGACCTGCGGCTATCGCGTCTTCGTGTGCTCGAACATGGCGTTTGCCGGGGACTTTACTCCGGTGCTCGCAAAGCACTCGAAGTCGTTCTCGCTCATCGACTGCATCGCGGTTGGTGTCGACCGCATGCAGCGCAACTTTGAGCCGATGCGAAAGCAGGTGGAAGCCTGGCAGAAAAGTGGATTGACGGACGTCACCGCCAAGGTGGTCATCTACGAGGCATTCGTGGAAGGCAAACTCGAAGCGCCCAAACACCTCGCGCGGAGAGTTCACGATCTGTACTTTGAACCCAAATACGAGGAATTCCGGTCGCGAACCATCTGGAGTCTTTCCAATGCGTTCACTTCTGCGTTCAAAGAACTAGAGCCGATCCCGCAATTCAAGGCGACGGCCAAGCTGGGCGAGTTCATGGAAGAGCGGTTCTCAGAATCGTTTTAGGGCGCGGGTGGTCCGGCCGGCCACCCCTCCTTTCCTCGGAGAGTGTTACGGGCAATCGACGGTCTCCCAACTAAACTGGTTTGAGCCAGAGCGAATTCGAACGGCATAACCAACAGGCAACCGAAGACAACCAGATGTAAAACTTTCTTCATGTCATACTCCAGCATGGGTTGTCATTGGATGCCTCAGGTTTTGTAGACATCAGGGGCAATCCTCCGCATCTTCGTCGTCGCTTCTGCAACGGTAGGCTCGAATTTCATGCCGGACGGCATGGAGCGCTCCGCGGCCCCAGAGATTTGCCGGCTCGATATCGTCGTCAGTGTTCGCGTCAAAGCCCTCGTCGGGGGGCACGTATTCATTGAACTGATGGATGATCAGGAAGATTGGATCCAGCTCCCGCGCGTAGGCCATGAAGTCGTGAAGCGTTGCGTAGGATCCGTTCGCCCCGAAACGTAGCGCGTCATCGGAACAATACGGCGGCGAGTTTGGGTTCGGGCAACCCCATCCGCTCTCTACTCCCGCAGTGGCGACGGAAGCTGTGAAGTTCTCAACCCTCGAAGCATTCCCGCTGGTGGTTTCGTTGTATGACGGATAGTAAGGGCATGAGGGAGTCGTGCATGAAGTCTTGAGCCGGTCGACCCAGCTCCAGAAACCGTATCCCGGATTGATCTTGACCGGTCCGTCTGGAGTGCCTTGCGTCGCCCACAGATCAGGTTGAGCATCGAGATATCCGGCCATCATTTTGAAGGTATATTTGCCAGCGATTTCGGGATGATTTCTCAGGAATTTTCTGAATTGGAACCACAATGGATTGTCGGCCCGATTAGGATCCTGCGCCGCCCCGAGAAAGATCAGCATGAGCGGTTTTCCTTTGTAGACGACCTGGCGCAGCGGATATTCCTGCAAGAGCGATCCAAAGAACTCGATTTCCTTCTCAAAAGCGGTCTTGCCGTCGAGGTCCTTGTACAAGACATCTTGGTCAAAGCCGCCCAGCAGGGGAATCAGCTTGAGTCGAGTTCCAAGCTTTGTCCATGCGGGATATAGATTGCCGGTATTGTCGCGGATGGTTTGGTTGTAAACGCGGAATGAAGGTGTGCAGTAAGGAAGATACTTCTGGGCAAACCACTCGCTGTTGAAGATACAACTCACATTATTCGTGACTTCGCTGATGGCCGCATCAACTCCCATGGATTCCAGCCAGGCGACGTGCTGTTGGATGACGGCTGGATCGGCGCTGTCATAGCCGCCGCCCACACGCTGCATATCCGCAGACTGCAGCAGCGGCAGGGCCGCAGTGCCCTGGAAGGTCACGGCGTTGGGCCCGAACCAGGCTTCATACTCCATGACGACGATATGGCTGTTTTGATCCACGACCAAGGGGGCGTCTGGAACTGCAGACGATGAAGCGGATAGGACTGCGCTGCAGATTAGCAGCTGAGCGAAGGCCAAGAACGCATATCTATCGATCCGCATTGAGAAATCAATCTCCCTTCGTTTCTTTTGGAGTGCAAAGACACGCAGCGATTTCACCACCCTGTCGTGCCCTTCGGAATGCTCTGGCACGCCGTCATAGATAAGCGCGCTGGAGAAAGCGATATCAGTCGGGCCGTGCACAGCGTTGCCGGTTAGAACGGCAGCGACAGGTTCTCCATCGATCTCGAAAATCATCTCGGCGGGAGTCCAAAGTACGCCATCGTCGTGGAACCCTGATGAGAGGTCGTCAACGAATTTGGCGCCCCATCCCATGCCCGTATGTTTCAGAGTCTTGTTCCCTTTGATCGGGTATTCCTGCAGACCGATGTGGTCATAGTTTGGATATCGGACTTCGGAGACGTCAATCTCGAAATGGTCCCCGGTCTCGGCATGGTCTTCGGTGGTCATCCAGAAAGCGTTGTTCATGCCTTTGATGTCCGCAATCTTCATCGTGGCTTCAAAGTAGCCATAGCTGTACTTTGCTTTGCTAACTTTCTCGCGACAATGGCCGGAATCGCTCTCGAACGAATGTCCGGCAGTCGTTCTTTTGAGACGGGAGCGTTCCAGGCAGTAGAATACTCCCCACATGCCATCCGATGATTCTGGGGGAAGACCTGTTGCCAACCGAGAATCGTGCGCGCTCGCGTATTAAGCGCATTCTCGCGATCGCGTTGCCCGTGGTTGGGCGACAAATTCGAACAATTCGGGTACGCGGCCGCGCCGATCGGCTTCGTACTACCGGATGGATGGAAGGACTTGTGCCTGCCAGTCTTGCGGTCGCTGGCGTTTTAGAACTATCCGATGCCGATTGCGGTAAAGGTTGACCGAGTATCGGAGGTTCAGTTTCTGGAGAGTAGCCGAAAATCTACGAGTGGGGCCTGCCGGTGTTCGCGCGCTTGGTCTTCGTCCTCTCGGTTTTCGAACATTTCTCCGATCAAGACTACCCTCGCCTCTACAACTAGAAACTGAGCAATATTGCTCACTTTACGAATGGTAATCCCTCGTGCTGCTCAGGAGGGAAGCCATAACTCGACAAATCTACAGTAAAAAAGTTCCTCCTTGATTTTCTTCAGGTCAGCCATCACGCCACCTCTTTCTTTTCCACAATCGTTGGTACCTGCACCAGTTCCTCAAATAGAGATCGGTAGTGAATCATCGCTGTTCTCAGGTCTTCGGTAGTTGCTGCGTCTTTCCCGACCCGCAGCGCAATCTCGTGCGCAGACCGGTAGTTTTCTACGACCCGGGGATGGTCGACAGAAATGTCGGCGGCACATTGATCGAAATCGGATACGGGATAGCCACGAGATTTCATCAGAGAGGACAGCAGATCATCGGCTTCGGCGACGGCTCCCTTTGGGGAATCGACAAACCTCGATTGCACGGCCTCCCACTGTTTCGAAAAACGTTCGCTTTCCCTCGGGTCAAGATCGCGAAGGTTAAGTTTTTCAACCCGCTCCTGGCGATCCGCTAGCTTCGCTTCTGCCTTTCGTTCTGACCCATGCTTCTGTACCGCTCGCTCGTACTCGGGCCCAAACTTTTGCCGCAGGTCTGCAGTCGTACTCCTGCGTTTTCGCATGTACAGCACAGCAAGTACTGCGATAATCAGAATCACCACGGCGGTGAGCGCAATAAACTTCGGATCTAACAGATTTGGATTCATCAAAATCTCTCCCTTGTATCAGAATAGTTAGAAAACCACGCCTGTTTACAAAGGCCCTCTATACATCAGAACCTTGTGAACCTTCAGTATCGAACTTTGTGTTTCGTAAAGCTGGTCAGAATTGATCGTGTTGTAGATCCGGGTGGCACTTCTAGCCGCTGCTTCATGGGTCAGCGGAGACCCGGTTCACGCCGCCGCAGCACGCGCAGCCTGCGCCTATGAGAGCGGAGGAGAAAAAGCAGCAGAAAGTAACAGCGGAAGCTGGGATGAGAAACTTCCGCAATAGCGGCAAAGCTTCGCACAGAGATTGAATACTCCGGGCATCCTGAGCGCATTCGCTCTATCAAGTGGCCGTGCGTCAGGAGACGGCCATGATCCGAAGAAGATATCGAAACAGAAGAACGTTTGTCTGTTCACAATTGATCACCTTCTCATTCTTATCTTCTAAATGAAAAGATATTTTGCACCGGATCGGTGCAAATCCTTGTGACAAACTACATCGACAATTGCGGTTCTTGATACTGCTGAATGACATATAACAGATTGCCACGAAAGCGGGGCAGTGTTAGGAAGCTCAGGAGATGGAGAACAATGCGGCGTTTGTTCCCACTAACTTATGGCTTGGTTCACTTGCCACACCGCACTCAGAGCAATGAGGAGTTAATCGACAGGTTCATCTGTGGTCCCAGTTTGCGTGTCCAGTAGTGAGCAGGATCGCTAATAGCGTGAGAACCTGACCTAAAATGCTGATGGCTGGCCTCTGTAACTCATTCCCAAATCGGTAAAGTTGCTCTCCCTAATTTCAAACACTGTGCAATCGTGAACAACCCCACAATGTGTCCCGGTGTAAGTTCATTCCCAAAATCGGATGCTAAAGGAATTCACGCGGCCCTCCCCCGTCGTCCTCTGAGGGCGCAGTTTAGGGAGATACTGCGCCACCTAATTGTTTAGAGAGGCTCGGCATGATAATCGAAGTACCAGGTTACGATCCCGAGCGGCTTCCGGAGCGTGCGCGTCATAAGGATTGTGGATTGCATCGAATACAAAGGATACCAATTAAAAACCTCGATACCCACGACGCCAAAGCCTCTTATTGTTCTCGTCGAAAGCCGCAACCAAGGGAAACCCGGCGAATGCAATCAGCGGCCTGCTCGGAAAAAAGCAGAAATGAAAACCACAGCGTAGCGATCTACCCCGCCACATCACCGCTGCGATAACCTCTCCGGGATTAAGTTTGGCCAATGCGGCCTTCCCCGGGAATTTAGTGCATCTGGGAACTGTCGTAAAGATTAGTGGTGATAGGTTGCTTCCTCTGGCTCAATGCAAGCAAATTCCCGAACGAGCGAGACGAACGCATCCCTTGTGATCGGGGTTCAGGTCCTGAATGGTTTTGGCAGTTGCGTCTCCAAGAGGGGCGCCGTCTCGATTATTCCCTCCGCAGACTCTGAACTCAATCACCAAGTCTTCACCAAGAGCTTGGTCGCAAAAAAGACCGAACCGAGTTGAGGTCAGTTCGGTCTAAAGACTCAGTTATACGAACAGTAAGGGCTACATTGGTATGCCCATTCGACCAATCTACCTAGTAACAATCTGAATGACTGTTCAATTGTGAACAGTCTCCACAATAAAGCTGAGCGACACTGTGGTTAGGTTCGTGAAGAGAGGCGGTGCTGGATGACTCCGACCGAACGTCCTGGTTCCCACAAGGTTCTGCTCGTGGATGACGACGAAGCCATTCGCGACATGATGACCGCGACCCTTGAACACAAGGGCTTTGACTTGGTCGCTGCCGCCAACGTGACAGAGGCTCTGAACCTGATCACTACAATGAGGTTCGATGTTTTAATCACTGATCTCCACATGCCAAATCCCAGCGATGGCTTTGCAGTGATTACCGCGATGCGTCACCTCCAACCGAATGCACTTACCCTGCTGGTCAGCGGCTACCCCGATGTGAAGAGTGCTATGGACGCGATCCTTCTCGAAGCGGACGAAATCATCGTGAAACCTTTCGAGACCAGGAAACTCGCGGATCTAGTAAACGATAAGCTGCTCGATCGTAAACCTGTTATCCCCACGCCAAAGGAACGAGTGGCTGAAATATTGCAGAATTGCAGAAGCCTTATCGTCGAAGACTGGTTGGTGAGGGTCAAAAAGAGCAAAGAACTTACTCGTGTTTCCCTTAGCGACCAAGAGCGCACGGGATATCTTCCCAGGCTGATCGAAGACTTGATTGTGCGCCTCAGAACGTCCAGCATCGCCGGCGAAGAGAGCGAGTCCATCTGTTCCGCTGCCGCCTTCGCCCATGGCAAAATGCGAAGGTCGCAAGGGTATACTCCGGCGATGCTGGTGCACGACTCACGAGTCCTACAAGTCACTCTGTTCGGAACATTGCAGAAAAACCTCAGCGCGCTGGACTTCAGTCTGCTGCTACCGGATGTCATGACGATTGCGGACGAGGTGGACTCGCAGTTGACCCAGGCGATGGAGAGCTTCGCTAGTGGCGCAGTGCCATTAGTGGCTTAACTACCCTGGTGTGCCCAAGTCAGGTCGATTCACGGATCGCTGTCGCGATCTGTGATAGTTGCCTCGTCGTGCCCACTTACACTAAGCGCGACTGTTCTTTATTGATCAGCCTTCAGAGTGCTTCCTGGACTATCGTGGCATTAGTCGTGACAGAAAGCGGTGTTTAGATGGCTGCTCCAATTCCAGTACCAATCGCGCAAACTGCCCTGCGTGCGCATGAAACATCACAACCGACGAGTCCCGAGAGGGTAGCTGCAATACTGAAACGCTGCAAAACCTCTCTGATCGCAGATTGGTTGGCGCGGGCAAAACGCACCCCTGAACTCAACCACCTTAATCTTAGCGACGAGGAACGCATGGGACATCTTCCCAAGCTGGTTAACGACTTGGTGGTTCGTCTGGGCAATGCTCGGTTGCCTACTCAAGACAGCGATGCCATCGTGTCTTTGGCTGCCATCGCGCATGGTAAGCTGCGTCGGAAGCAAGGCTATTCCCCCGCCATGCTGATCCATGAATCACGAATCCTTCAAGTGACGATCTTCGGAACATTGCATAAGAATTTGAGCGTGCTGGACTTCAGCTTGCTTCTGCCTGATGTCATGATTATCGCGGACGAGGTGGACGCGCAGTTGACCCAGACCATGGAGAGCTTCTCCAAAGCCAAGCTGAAAACTGCGGTGGCGTAGCGTATGCCTTGAGCAATGGGATGTTTTTACCGCCGCCAGTTGTGAAATTACCACCATATCCGCGCCTCCGTGTTATCAATGGTCCCTAGCCCAGCAGCAGCCTCCCCCCGACTTCCATTCCCTCCGGGAAGATAAGCAATCTACAGGTGTACCTCTGGTCGGACCTTTCCCCGGAGCTAGTCCCTTTCCGTTTTCGGAACGTGGAACAACTGCGGACGTTGACGTGCCGAACCTCGAATAGAATAATTTGGTCATAGACGGGGTACCAGGGTTCCCTTAGGAATGAAAGAGGGCCGATTCATGACACCCGTAACAGTGGCCAAGAAACGCGGCAAGTTCAACCCCAAGACGTTCCTTTCAACCATCGATCGTGGCAGGACGATCGCAACGTTTCCGAGGAAACGAACGATCTTCGCGCAGGGCGACTCGTCCGATTCTGTTTTTTACATACAGCGAGGGAAGATAAAGCTTACCGTTCTGGCAAAGAGCGGCAAAGAAGCCACGATAGGCATCCTGAATGAGGGGAATTTCTTCGGAGAAGGTTGCCTCGCAGCACAGCCTTTCCGCATGTGCACCGCGACCACTATAACCGAGTGCACGCTGATGCGGATCGACAAGAAATCCATGATGGAAGTGATTCACCGGGAACGCACATTTTCCGATATGTTCGTCGCATACTTGCTGACGCGAAACATCCGACACGAAGAGGATTTGGTTGACCAGCTTTTCAATTCCAGTGAGAAAAGACTGGCTCGCATATTGTTATTGCTGGCTCGTTTCGGCAAGGATGGAAAACCGGAAGTGGCGATTCCCAAAATCAGTCAGGAGATTCTGGCAGAAATGGTGGGCACAACTCGCGGGCGAGTCAATTTCTTCATGAACAGGTTCCGGAAATTGGGCTTTGTTCGCTACAATGGTGGGCTCGAAGTCCACCCTTCACTCCTCAATATCGTGCTCCACGACTAGCTTTCGGCTGCCGCAAGTCCGAACCTTGTCGAAGTCATAATATTTCGCCACGCTGATGTCACCTCCAGCAAAGGCGCAGATCGCCTCCTCGGACTCCCAGAACGTGACCATCAAGAAATGTGCGGTATCGCCTCTAGGCGGCGCAGCGCGTAAGCACCATTGTTACCAGGTGTCGAGCGGTAATCGGCTAGGGCGACGGTTCGCATCAAGTTTAGCTACTCGTCGCTTTTGGCTGCGGGGGTCGCGCCATGCCAGATTCGGGTGATCATACGGAACTCCTTGGGGCATCATTTGCGTCCAGAACCTTTAGATGTCGCAACCGGGCGCTTGCACTCGCAAGCCCGGTCAATGATTGAAAACCTAGCCTTGCGACTGCGATCCATAGGGTTTGCGGTGCTAGCCTATCGTCATGCAGAACCCGGTCAAAGAACGCATAGTGAAATTGCGAGAGGAAATAGCGCAAATCAGTGAAGCGAATCGACTGTACTTGCATGGCGGCAAAAAGAAGATACCGGGCTCAGCGGGGGATCACGAACGTCGGCTTCAGCGGTTGCAGGAAATCTTAGACGAGCTGGTGGCGCTTACTGACTGGAAAAAGCTGTGAAGCTCTTGGATAGCCGCGTCTACATTGTCTCGTCTGAGAGTGACGGACTCAGTGCCGTGAGGGTAGGCAGATAGTTTCCCACGGCTTGAACTACGTTACCTCCCAATTTCTCGGCAACGTCGTAAACGGCCAACGGTTTGCTAAGGTAATAGCCTTGAATCTCGTCGCACTGATGTGCCCGCAAGAATGACATTTGCGCTTCGTCTTCGACGCCTTCGGCAATCACCTTGAGATTCAGGCTCTTGGCCATGCTGATGATCGCAGTTGTAATCGCCGCGTCGTCCGGATTCACGGCGATATCTCGCACAAATGAACGGTCGATCTTCAGCTTGCTAACCGGGAACCGTTTCAAATAGCTGAAGCTGGAGTAACCGGTTCCGAAGTCGTCAATCGCCAGCCTCAACCCCATGGTCTCTAATTCTTGAAGAACTGATATGGTGATGCCTGCGTTACCCAGTAGGAGACTTTCTGTCAGTTCCAGTTCGACATAGTGCGGAGCGAGACCAGTCTCACGGAGCACTGTTCGAATGAGTTCGCAGAAGCCCGGTTGACGAAACTGGACCGCTGACACGTTGATTGCTATTGAAACGGCGGGGAGCCCTTCCTCTTGCCACTTACGCGCCTGAGAGCAGGCCGTCCTAAGTACCCATTCACCGATAGCGACGATCAGGCCACTGTCTTCAGCAATTCGTATGAACTTATCAGGTAGCACGAGGCCCAAGTCCGGATGCTGCCAGCGAACCAGCGCCTCCAGCCCGCTGATCTTTCCTGTGGCAATATTCATCTGCGGTTGGTACACCAGAAACAGTTCCTTTTTGTCCAGTGCCAGGCGCAATCCGTTCTCCAGGGCCAATCGCTCCAGAGCCTGAGCGTTCATCTCCGCGGTGAAAAACTGGAAGTTGTTTCGTCCATTGTCTTTGGCGTTGTACATAGCAGCATCGGCATGCTTGATTAGGATTTCGCTGTCCCCCCCGTGTTCTGGGAAGACGCTGATGCCGAGGCTGCAACCAATGCTAAGCGAGTGGCCCTGGATGAGGAATCCGGTTGTCATTGCATCCATAAACCGCTCGGCGGAAACTGCGGCCTCGGAGATGTCATTAACATGGGTGAGTACGACGATAAACTCATCTCCCCCCAATCGGGCCACAGTATCTTCTTCACGCGCACACCTTTTAAGCCGTTCTGCAACGTCGTGCAGAAGGAGGTCACCAACGGAATGCCCGAGCGAGTCGTTGATTGTTTTGAAGGAGTCGAGATCAAAAAACAGAATTGCGACTTTGTGCCTGTGCCGACGAGCAGCGGCGAGCGCATTTGACAATCGATCGCGCAGAAGAATCCGATTCGGCAGTCCCGTCAGAGCGTCATAGTAGGCCAGGGATTGAATTTTATCTTCGGCGAGCTTGCGCTCGGTGATATCTACGAGCGTTCCCTCAACAATATTGGCGGTGCCCGAATCGTCCTCGGCGAGACTTACATTTAACATCGCCCAGGCGGACTCACCGTTCTTGCGTCGAAACCTCATCTCGTGGTTAGCAACCCTTTTCTCGGATTTAAGTTTTGTCAAAAATGCTTCGCGATCGGAGGCCGCGTCATACAAATGTGGTACGGGGACCGCCATGAGTTCCTCCGCCGAGTCATAACCAAACATGCGAGCGGCGGCGTGATTGCACTCCACGAAGCGCCCTGCAAGCGTGGTGCGAAACACGCCCGCTAGGTTGCGCTCAAACAGCAGGCGATAGCGTTTCTCCGACTCACGAATGGTCTGTTCGGCCTTCTTTCGCTCGGTGACTACTGCTCCCAGGCAGAGGCCCGTCAATCCGAGAGCCAACATGGCGAGTTGCAGTTTGGGAAGTGACCCACTTGGTGCTTGACTGATCCACGCCGCGAATGTCATTCCGACACTGATGGCGAATGTGGCCAGGATGGCTCCTGGCAGGCCACGCCGCACGGCAATCCAGATGACTGGGACGAATAGTAGATAGAGGGGTTGATAGGGAATTGCCGGCGCATAACCGAAGACAAAACAGATGGCGAATGCAACAAATCCGGATTGCGCCGTCAGTTCGAGGATCTCCATTGCCGAAGCGCGAGCCCTCCAAGCCGCGGATAGGCGACCCTCACCTCCCGATCGCAACCAGCAACCCACCAGCGGAGCTACGTACACCAGCAAGAAAGGCGTGAAGGTGATGATCGCTAGTACGTCGCTGGCCCACCAAACGGCCGCCGTCCTGAGCGCATCGGATCCGCCGATTCGACCGGCTCCCAAGAGACTCAACACCCCAAACAGAGCGCTCAAGATCGCCGCGCCGAGCGAAATTACGATGTAGCGTCCGACGTCGCGCAGAGTGCCAAGTTTGGGATCGATACGCCAGGGCCCTCGCAATATGACAGCGGCGCCAACGTAGCCCAGGTATATCGCAATCGAACCAGGAATTCCGCGCCACGAAAAAAGTGACTGATGGTAATTCACGACGGCTGCGATCAGGCTCGAGATGAACACCGCGGGCACATACCGCGTTCCTCCACACAGGAGCAAAGCCAGAGCCAGCCCGACCGGCAGATACGAAGGGGGCGCCCCCTCCCAAACCTGAGATGCCGTCGATGACCCGTCCAGGACCAGGAATGCGGCTCCGAACAGTATCCCCACCACCAATTGTCTGTAGGCAGAAGTCCCAAACCAGTCCTGCCCACACGAGGTCGCATTCGGCAATGGTTGGTCCACCTTAGAAACCTGCCCAGTTCGATCCAAAGCCGCTGGTTTGTGCTGTTGGTCATCCTCGCGCGGTTTGTATAACTGTTCGGTGTTCAAGGTCATAGCACCTCACGTTGGCCTCGCCCACCTGACGGCAGAGTGCATTCAATTCGTTGGCCCACCCGGTGCTTAGAACTCCTGCGTAACTGGCGCTCGGTACCCCGGTTATTCATCGGTAAACGAAGCTCTGACTCTGCTGCTGCAGGAGGAATTGAGTGCGTTGCAGCCCTGGTAGACTCGCGAAATGGGCAAAAGAACGCTGGAGGTCCACGAAAACGCCGATGGTTTTTCTCGTGGTTGCACATACACTTAATCCTACGTCCTATTGCTAGCCAGTGCCGTTCGTTGAAGGCTCATAGGGTCAGCAACCAACGCCCGTGCTTTCGTCGCAATCTGTCGGCGACGGTAGTGCAAGGCGTCAATGCTCGATCCACAGCCACAAGACGCAGTGACTGAGCTAGGAATGGAGTGGTTCTCAAGCGCCGAAATGGCCTTCGTCAACTCCCGAAAGACGTGATGGGTGGGAATCCTTCACACCGACTTACTTAAAGCGGTTATCGCACGGCTGGCGAAGTGCTGTTTGTAACAAATGAACTTCGTGCGCCTGTGCGAATCAATTTCCATCGCCGCAATGTGCGGCGACTCTTATATCACCGTGCTCTTCGAATCTCGCATTGTTTTTCTAAGTACATTGTGTGGCGTGGCGCTAATTCGTGATTAGTGGCTAAAGGATCATAGTTGGCGAAGGCTGGGTCGCCACCCACCAACTCTGGTCGGCATACTGAAGAAAAAGGTTTCACCGCTGCCCTTTGCAGCTCAGCTCACGCCTTAACGGCTCAGTGCAATTTGTTCGTAAACCGAACCTGCCTTCTGCTCGAAGGTTGCACACCTATTGCCCCAAACGTAAACAGATAAATGGGCTACAGTCGAAACTGTGAAATATGAACCCACCACTCCAATCTTATTTTTCGTAGACAGTTCTCAACCGCGGAGCAGCGCACTGCTGTTGGAGGACCTCTCGTCTTGTTGTTCCTGACCGTCCTGGTTGTTTTGTCCTGGCTCCGTACTGGCGGGGTAGCCGCTTTGGGCACCGTTGTATGTGGGACCCTTCGATCGTCTGGCTGGATGTCACCGGCATGTAGACAGCAGACGATTTCACGATAGTAAGCCCACCGCGCATAACACGAAAACAAAGGAGTAACAATGAAATCCGCCACGCAGTCCAGGTTCGGCCTCGTCGCAGCGATCGCACTGACGAGCAGCTTGCTGTGCTCGTCGCAAAGCGCACCGGCCAACCATTTCGCACCACAGAACCCTGGCACTGCCCGTCAAGTGCAGGCGAATTATGGACAACTACCCTTGGCCTTCGAGGCAAATAAGGGTCAGACGGATCCAAGCGTGAAGTTTGTCTCCAGCGGTACGGGATATTCTGTGTTCCTCACCTCCGGCGGGATGGTTCTCTCCTTGCGTCCCCAGGAATCAGTCTCTCCAGTCGTTTTGAATATTGCCTCGAAAGCTCAACCAACCAGCAACAAAATCGCCGGCAACGCGCCAGATACAACCATGATCTTCACTCTGCTCGGTGCTGCTTCCAATCCAAAAGCTGTCGGCGAAGAACCGCTTCCGACCAAGGTGAACTATTTCATCGGCCGTGATCCCAAAACATGGCAGACCAATGTCCAGACCTACGCAAAGGTTCGGTACCAGAATGTCTATCCCGGTATTGACCTCTTGTATTACGGCAACAACCGGCAGGTCGAGTACGATTTCATAGTTGCTCCCGGCTCAGACCCGAACAAAATCCAGTTCTCGGTGACGGGGGCCGATTCGCTGAACGTAGATCTCGCAGGCAACCTCGTTCTAACAAAAGGAACCAACCAACTTCACTTTCAGACTCCCGCCATCTATCAAGTCGTAAACGGCGCCCGGGTAAAAGTTCCAGGCAACTATTCTCTGAAAGACAGCACCCATGTCGGCTTCACGGTCGCCCCTCACGACAATTCGAAAACACTGGTGATCGACCCGGTACTTGTGTATTCAACCTTTCTCGGTGGCCGCAGCTATGACCAGGGCAGCGCTATTGCCGTGGATGCAATTGGCAACGCTTACGTGACCGGCACTACGACTTCTCCTGACTTTCCTTTGGCAACCCTGGGTACGCTCAATCCAACTCAGCAGCGCATGTTTGTCGTCAAGTTGGATGTGAGCGGCTCGACGCTGTTGTACGCCGACTACTTTGGAGGCACGAGCGGAAGCGACAGTCCCAGCTCGATAGCAGTCGATTCCACCGGTAGTGCGTATGTCGCAGGGCAAACTGGTTCGTCGGATTTCTCGATCTTCAATGCTTACCAATCAACCCTGGCGGGCTATCAAGATGCATTCCTCACCAAGTTTTCAGCTGACGGCTCTTCCCTCGTGTACTCCACGTATCTAGGCGGCAGCAGCAATGACTCCGCGCAAGGGCTCGCGGTTGACAGCGCAGGGGAGGCGACTGTTGCAGGCTCGACCTCATCCCAGAATTTTCCGCTAGCCAGTCCCTACCAGTCGTCTATCTCCCCAGATCAAAACAACCATTGGGGCCAATACAGTTTCTTCTCGCGGTTCTCCGCCGATGGTTCCTCTTTAATCTACTCCTCCTATCTCGCAGGCAACTTGTTGTCACAGAATAATTGCTATATCTTCTGTTACCCCTACACAAATGTCAGTGGACTCGCTTTAGACAACGCAGGGAACCTTTACCTTGTCGGCAATACGGACACTGCAAATTTTCCGACGACTTCAGGAGCCTTCCTGCAGACCTATCCTGGAACCTACGTGAGTCGGGTGCCTTTCATTTCGAAATTCGATACTTCGGGCGCGATCGTATATTCCAGCTATTTCGGGGGAACCAACGATTCGTATGCTAGGGCCGTCGCTGTGGACGCAGGCGGTTCTGCGTACGTGACTGGATTCGACGGAGGAGGCGATAATTTCCCGATCACGGCAACGACCATCTGTGATCCAAACACGCAAACTTGCAATGGAATGTTTGCTACCAAGTTCGATACCGCCGGCGCGAACCTGGTGTATTCCACTTACCTTGGTCCTAATAACAACACCGAGGGACTCGCCATTCAGGTGGACGCTGCGGGTGACGCCTACGTAATCGGAAACGTCTACTCCAGTCAGTTCACGCCAGTAAATCCGATCGAGAGCTACACTGGTGGCCAGGATCTGCTCATAGTGGAAATAGATCCCACTGCCAGCACGCAGCTGTTTGCAACCTTCGTAGGAGAAGATCAGGACGAGTCTGTGGGTGGCATGGCTCTGGATAGTAACGGGGCGCTGTATCTCACCGGCAGCACAAGCTCTACCTATTTCCCCGTCACCCAGTCCGCCTTCCAGAGTTCGTGGGGAGGGCAGGACGACGCTTTCATTTTTAAAATTGGTCCCGCGACTGCTTCAGCCGTCGCGATCGGGCCTTCGCTCCTGCAATTCTCGACGCTTAACGTCGGAGTTGCCAGCCCGCCGCGTTCGACTATCCTGCGGAACATGGGAACGGCGCCTCTCAACATCGCGACTAAAATCATTACCGGCGATTTTGCGGAAGTCGACGATTGCGGAATCGTTGTTGCCCCAGGTTCTTTCTGCACTTTTACTGTGACATTCACGCCCACCGCTCCCGGTTCGCGCTTCGGAACCATTGTGCTCGGCGATGATGCCTCCGGTTCTCCGCACGTTATAAACCTGGTTGGCGACGGTTCGTCGCCCATCGTCACACTCAGTCCCCAAACTCTTACCTTCTCTAGTCTTCCCGTCGGCCAAACCAGCGCAGTGCAAATCATCACTCTGTCGAACACTGGAAATGCCACATTGAACATCGCCAGTATCCTGGCGGGCGGAAACTTTGCCGCAACCAGCAACTGCGTTTCGGCCCTGGCTTTTGGATCGAGTTGCCAGATTCAGGTCACGGTTACGCCAACCGTTGGCGGTGCCATGACTGGAATCTTAACCCTGACCGATGACGCTCCGAACAGTCCCCAAACCATAGCTCTCGCGGGAAGCGGTTACGTGACAAACGGAACGTTCATTCCCTCCATCATTACCTTCGCCAATACGCCCGTCGGAGCAATCAGCAGCCCACAACCCGTCACGGTAACGAATACGGGCAGTGTGGCTATGACAGTAAGTGCGGTGACAGTTACTGGGGGTTTTGCGCAGACCAATACTTGTTCGAGCATCCCGGCAAGCGGCACTTGCACGATCTCGGTTACGTTCGTGCCAACCACTTCGGGCGCTCAGACCGGAACCCTTACGATTAACGACAACGCGCAGGGCAACCCGCACGCTGTCAGCCTGAGTGGTACTGGCCTCGCCGGGGCTGCGCAACTGAGCGCTACCAGCCTCACCTTCACGGCGCTTACCGTCGGCACAACGGGCAGCGCACAAACCATCACCGTAACCAATTCCGGCAATGGAGCTCTGACCGTGACCGGAATCCAGGCGACTGGCGATTTCGCGCAAACCAACAATTGCGTTTCGATCGCGGCAAATAGCGGAACTTGCACAATTCAACTTACGTTCACGCCGACTTCCTCTGGAATTCGTTCAGGAACGGTCACGCTTACCGATTCGGCGGCTAATAGTCCGCAGTTGGTTTCACTGACCGGTTCGGGCATCGACTTCGGCATGCCGGCTACCGGCGGCTCGGATACTATCAAGGCCGGTGCTACAGCCACCTACACCATGTCGGTCTCTCCGGTCGGAGGAACATTCTCCAGCGCGGTGAGTCTCGTTTGCGCCGGTGCTCCAGCGTTCTCGACCTGTACCGTCAACCCAACGTCAGTCACTCCTGGCGCTAACCCGTCGACCGTCACTGTCACCCTCAAGACGGCTGGGACTTCCGCGCAACTCTCCAATCCAGGCGGTGCGCCACGCTCCACGTTTGCGTTCTGGACGCTTACCACGGGCTTCGGGTTGTTCGGCATGTTCCTGATCGGTACTAGACAGGGACGAAAGCGCGCGAGCATTCTCTTGCTTTTGATGGTCCTGATGACTGGGGTGCCGTTCTGGGTCGGATGCGGAAGCTCAAGTAGCCCGACGAAGACCGATCCGACAGGAAACTCAACTCCGACAGGAAGCTACACGGTTCTGGTCATCGGCACCTCTGGCAGCGTGAAACATTTCACATCCCTTGCTTTAACCGTGCAGTAAGCACGACCGGCGGCAATAACCTGGGCGCTTCGCAAGAGGCGCCCATTTTTTTCGCCTCGACATTTTGTACAGCATTTGAACTGGCAGGCGATCCAATGCCACCTACCTGGAATAAGGTCTCAGATTCCACAGACGCCTGGTTCATTCGTTACAAATTGCAGTTCGAATGCGCCGTTACAATCGCGCTGATCACTTGTCGGTCCTCTCTCTTTAGCTTTTCTCAGATGTCTGACACAAGCGTTCGGCCAGTGTGAATGTGAGTGACCAGTCGAGCCTCACGCAAATCCCAGGAAGCGCGGGTAGGAGTTGACGCAGGGCGCCTGCGACCTCCCTGCGGGCCGAATCGCTTTCTTCTTGAGAGTGCACGTTATCAATTGCGAGTACGCACTATGCAGACTGAGGAAGAGAAGCCGGCCGGCACAACAACGACCGTCGCTAATGACCGAAACGTAGTCCAGAGGTGAATCGTGGGTTTTGACATGGAAATCCCGTTCGTTCTTATCCTTGGGCTCTTGTACCGTCCGTCTGAGAAATTTGGTTGGTGCCCGGTTGTTCTGCCTGCAACGTAACGGCCTTTTTCGCGGTACGGATTACGGTACGTAGATCGTTCAGTTTGTACCGACCGGCAAGGACTTAGGTGGCCGCCCGCCTCTCGCAAGTCGTTGGATTTGTTTGTCGTGGTTGTTCTTTCACGGCGGTAACACGGGTTCAAATCCCGTCGGGGACGCCAACATACCGTTTTCGGTGCCGATTTTCTCTAACACGCTGAAAAGCGACGGCTTTGAGGTGTTCAAGAAGCCTTGATCTTTGGAGTACAGCAAACCCTCTTTAAAGAGCAGAGTTTGAACACCATGCTTCTGCCCCGGCCCAGCCCTCTCATATGCTGCCGCGATGTCAACCAGCATCAACTCTGCAAATCCCACGAACCTGTCACACGTTGGAGCAACTGCTGACGCAGACCGAGCCAAAAGGCCACCGCTTGTCCCAACCCTCTGCTCCCGATTCGGAACTGAATCCCGGCGATGGCGTCGAGGGCTTGGCAAATCTTGGAAAGCCGACTGGAGAATTCGGGACAGTTGAAAAAACGAACGAAGATGACGCGCTTGTAAAATGGGGTGACGACGGTCGTATGAGATTGCGTCAACCTTGGCTTAAGAAAGTCAGCAACAAAGTTCATCCCCCTGGCAAGCCAGCAAGCGCCTAGCTGCCCGCTTTGGCCCACGGGGGTACTAGACATCAATTCGCCATTATCGCCGCAGTAGGATTGCCGGGACTCGTAACGTGCTGGACGTAGCATGCCTCGTGAACGGCCTTGCCGTTTTCATCAGCGCACAGGTCGATCCCCAAATTCACGGGCTTACTGCAGAATGCGCAGGGTATTTCTTGGAAGGGGCGGCTATCCATAAATGCCTCTTTTGGAGGTTATGAGCAGTGTAGGCCGAAAGCGAAATCCGGGCTGATCAATGCAGATCAAATTTGGAGTTTTGTCCGTAAGCTATCCATCGCTAGTCGGCGGTCGTTATTGGCAGGAAGGAGATTCGGAACTCTAGCAGGAAGCTACTGATCTCCGGTATTTGCTTCATCCCCCGCAGGTCTGGATATCTAGGGAAGATCGCATGCAGCAGCGCCGTGCTTTCCCCGACAGTGAGGCTCCCATTCGTACTCATGTGTTCATCGTGAGTTACTTAAGCTGGCGACGACGAAGTGTTTTGCGGAACAGTCATCAACCGTTCCGATTGAATCGTCGGCGGCTGATAGTTATACATCCTGACCATACGATAGATTGTTGTTCTCCCTATGCCCAATAAACGTGCTGCCAGAAGATAATTTCCGGCGCATTTATCGAGTGCGGCTACAACCACGCGACGCTTAACTTCTTCCCAAGGGATAATTGCCCCCAATGGTTGCGGTATTGACTTCGATAAAGTACTCATAGCTCATCCTCCTCATCTCTGCTAGGTATCGTCGTCCCGGGGAGAGGGCCGCGTGAGTTCCTTTAACACCCAACTCCTTTGGAGTGACCTTACAACTGTGGGATGTCTCGGAATTGATCACAATTGCACACTATTTGAAAATAAGTTGGAAAGTTTACCGATTTGGGAATGAGTTGTGGCACCGGAACTACGTTCGCCACGGCCTAGCTTACTGCTTAAAGAGTGACCGCAAAGAATCGTCATCAACACGGCTCTCAGCCGCCAGCCAATGAATGAAATCCTTGGGGCTAATGTGCGAGGGCTTTAGAACCTCTTTTTTCTCAAGGCCAGATTCGAGGCTTGCCTGTTTGCCGTGTTGGCGATGACCTTCCATGTCTTCGGCTTCATTGTCTTTGCCCTGAAGGGATTTTCCCGGTCTCAGTCTGCGCGTCTTAGTGGGCCGCCTCATTTCATAATTATCCTGCTGCAAATGTAGGTACTCAACAATTGGAATGACGTCATTGAATAGGCGACCCTCGTCAATACTTGTGATCAGTGCGATGTGAACAATGTCAGGACCTTGGCGAGGTGTTGGCCGGCAAGACTGCAATTCATCGAGCCGATAAGAGTTCAACGACAAATTGGCCTAGGTCCAGTGCCTCAACTCCTTTAGCAATCGCCGATGTAGGTACTTGTAGGCGCGACTTCCGATGGACCACGATCAATCTTCCTGCTCGTTTTTGCAACGCGCGCTGAAGAGAGGTCAAGGGCGATGCCATGGGCGGGCGGACCGTCTTCGCGGCTTTCGCTTCTACCAGCCACAGCTTGGCGTTAGGACGTGGAACAAGAAAATCTACTTCCAGACCTTGCTGATCCCGAAAATAGTAGAGTTCCTTGCGCATCCCACGATCGGCTTGGCTTTTGAGTATCTCTGCTGCGACGAAGCCTTCGAACAAGGGGCCTAGGAATGGCGACCTCTCAAGCTCAGCCGATGATGTCAGGCCCAGTAGGTAACAGGCGAGGCCGGAATCACCCAGGTACACCTTCGGCGACTTAATGAGTCTCTTCCCGAAGTTTTCGAAATACGGCGGCACCAGAATGACCTGGCCTGTTATTTCGAGGATGTGCAGCCAGTCGCCAATCGTTGGAACGCTGACCCCGAGCGGTGCAGCAAGGTCGGTCTTGTTCAGAATCTGGCCGTGACGACTCGCCAGAAGAGCGAGAAAACGGCGAAATGTCGCCAAGTCCCTCACATTTGTAATCGCCCGGACATCTCTCTCTAAGTACGTTTGCAAGTAGGAGGCAAACCAAAGGCTACGAGCCTTGGGCCGGGCGAGCACCTCTGGGAATCCCCCGTGTAACAGGTTCACTTTCTTGGTTTCTGCGAGGCTGAAAGGCAGGAGTTGGAGGATGGCAGCCCGGCCCGCCATCGATTCGCTGATGCCCTGCATCAGCGGAGCCTCCTGGGACCCCGTGAATAGCCATTGCCCCATCCGCCGTGGGCCCGTGTCGATAACCGTACGGACGTAGGCCAGTAATTCGGGGCTATTCTGGATCTCGTCGAAGACGACTGGAGGGCGCAGCGCGTCAAGGAATGCGCGGGGATCGCTGCGTACGCGTGCCTGAATGTCGGGGTCTTCGAGCAGCACATAGCGGGCTTTCGGGAACAGCCTGCGCAGAAGAGTGGTTTTGCCGGCACGCCGAGGCCCCGTCACAACAGCTGCGGGAAAGTGTCGAGCTGCGTCCAGCAGCACGCCTGCCAATCTCCTTTGGATATATTGCATATGAGAAATATAAACTATTACTTTAGATTACTCAACACTAGAAATTGGTGTTTGTGAGACAGATGCCAAAGATGTTGTTGGAGGCAGGCCGCCCCTAACCATGTCCGTCAGAGAATCCACCCGTATTTTGCGCAATTTGCGTAAGAGCCTACGCAATATGCGTAAACCTGCTGCGCCGGAGAGCAGGGCTCAATCGTGAATGCTTGACTAGGAGGGATGCTCCGGTGCGGCTCGCCTTTTCACCCTCTCAGCCATAAGGGTGCTGATTTCGTCGAAATGCCACGGGCGGAAATCATCCATGGAAAGGGAAGTTGGGTTAGGGAGTCCATGATGGCAGCGATTCCAGACCCGCATGGCGTAGTGACAGATCACGATGGGTTGGCAATGTATGGAGATTTCGGCAAGCTTGCTGAGCCAAGAGAACTCCTCGGTCAGCTTGCGAATTTGTTGTCGTGATTTCCCGGCACCGCAAAGATCTTCTTGCAGCGAATCTGCTTGCGGTACTCCAGCGCTTTCGCCTTGCTCCCGATGCAGAAATCCCCAAGGAAATAGAGGATGGCATTGGCCTTAGCGGAGTCGTTGAGACGGTCGAGGATCGTTCGACCCATTTCCTCGACGCTTTGAAACGGTCGATTACAGCAGCGGATTATGTTGCTATGATCGAAGTGAAAATCTGCCGTAAACCCAACGATGGCGCGTACAAAAGTGAAAAGAGTCACCTGCGCCTCCGTAGGCGCACGCCTCCAAATTGTCTTGCACGACGGTAGCGACATCCTATGTGAACTTCGCGTTCGCAGGAGGACAGGAACCGATCTCCAACTTTCTGAGGATTCTCACATTTTCCTATGGGGGAGGGAGTGGCATGTTGGCGGCTTTGAGGGGGGAAAGGTGGCCTACGTCCAGTTTCTCGAGGACAGCTATGGTACTGCGGGCGCGTTCAAAACCGGGGACAAGACACGATTCCACAGCGATCGGTCGGGAAAAGTGATGGGGTTTTAATGCTGAATAGCTCGTCACTGGTGAATTCATCCCTGTCACGGACTTGTCCGCACTGATTTTGCACGAACCTACTGTGCTCGCATCCGGTAGTTGTGGGAGAATCAACGTCGGGCGGCAACTAACATTGGAGGATAAACTATGAAAGCTGCAGTGATCCACGCGTATGGTTCGCCTGATGAACTTAAATTCGAGGACATGCCCGATCCGTCTCCTGGGCCGGGCGAGGTGCTCATAAGGACTGCCGCCACGAGTATCAATCCGCTTGACGTGAAGATGAGATCAGGGGCGGTCAAGGAATATTTTCCAGTGTCTTTTCCCGCAATCCTGGGCTGGGATGTTTCTGGAACCGTGGAGAAGGTTGGCCCTGGAGTGAAAACTTTCACTAAAGGTGACAAAGTCTTCGCACAGACGGCGCAAGCAGACGCCACGATGTGCGTGGTAAAGGTGGCTGATCTCGCGCGGGTGCCCGATGGGATGGACTTGGTATCGGTGGCCGCGTTGCCTACAGTCACCACAACCGGGGCTGAACTGGCCGCTCTCGCACTTGAAGGAAAGAAGGGTGGCACTCTGTTGGTGACCGGTGCCGCTGGAAATGTCGGCCGTTCCGCGGTCTTTGTGGCAAAGGAGAAAGGTGCCACCGTAATCGCGGGTGTACGGAAAGGACAAATCGAGGAAGCGCGAACCCTGGGAGCTGACCGCATACTTGCGCTGGATGATGAGACGGCTGTTGCAGGTTTCGAGTTGCTGGATGCCATCGCCGATACGGTTAATGGGCCGACAGCAACAAAGTTGATCGGCAAGCTCAAGCAGGGAGGAGTTTTCGCATCGGTGCTAAGCGCTCCGACCAACACGGCTGACTATCCTTCCATTTCAGTCAAAACGATGCAAGTGAAGGCGGATCCGCGGGTGCTATCGCACATGGCTGAAGCGGTGAGGTCAGGGAGGCTGTCGATCCCGCTTGGCCAGCGTTTCGCACTGAAAGACGCGAACAAGGCGCACGCAGCAGCGGAAAAAGGTGCCGCGGGGAAAATCCTGCTGGTCGCGTAAGAGGATCCTTAGTCCATCATAATTTCTTACTAGGTATCTATGAAGGCAGATAGTCGGCCAGGTTCCTCTCGCGTGCAGCTGCGAAAGTGGGACTCCCACTGGAGCCGGCAATAAAGCGAATGACAAGCACTCTCAATGTAGCGTTCCGCTCTGGATTCTCCATCGCTCCAAGCAAACGAGCCTAGAATCTCCCGCGATATTTAGCTCTCCACATAAGTGCCGCGGGAGTTAGTACTGACAAAGCGCATCTCGCCATCAACGTCCCGACTTGTCGCCAAACCGGAAACCCACCGAAAAAGAACTGACCAGTGCAAAGACTTGGAAGACTCTGATGCGGCGAAACAGCGATCGCCCGGCCTGTGTCGCGACAAGGCAGAGGCAAGACGCCGAAATCATCTCTCCTACACGATGATACCGCCCGCTACTGGTTGTTCTCCGCTCTGCTATTGTGAGGCGCCGAAAAGAATCGGGCTCACCATGGTTTCAATCCTGGCTGCCATCTCCTCGGCGGGGACACGGTTCGGAGACTGAAACCAGCGGCGCGCGGCTCCAAAAACGGCCCAGGCCGCTGTGGTCGCGGGTAGTGACGAATCCGCATCGGCAGCCATCCCATGATGGGCAAGCCCTTCCTTGAACATATCCTCAACAATAGGGATGATCGAGCCTTCGAGCGCCATCCGCGACAACTGAGTGGGACAGCCCGTGCTCTCCACAAGATAGTCGCACACGCCGAGTGCAATGGCGCGCAATGCTCCCTTGCACCCGGTAAAAGTTATGGCTCGGCGCTCGATCAGATCGCGGAAGCGGGATTCCGTCATGGCCTGCAACAACGCGTTTTTGTCCGCATAGTGCAGGTAAAAGGTGGCCCGGTTCAACGTGGCTTCGTCAGCGATCTCCTGCACAGAGACGTCTTCGAATTCCTTTTTCATCAATAACCTGGCTAGTGCGTCCATCAGCATGCGGCGGCTGCGCAGAATGCGCGGATCCGTCGTTTCGGCCTCGGGTTGGAGAAGCTTGGCCATTTCTATATTGATGAAAGCATACCTGTTTATAGATCAAAGCGACAGTTGTTTATTTTCTTTTAATCGACACATGTCGTTTAGTAATCATATGTCGTGCAGGAGGAATTCTCAATGTCGACGCTGCTTCACATCGATTCCAGCCCGCTCTACGGCCGATCAGTCTCGCGTGAACTGACGGCTGCGTTCGTGACCCAATGGAAGGCGGCGCACCCGGATGGAAAGGTCATTGACCGAGACCTCAACGCAACGGCAATGCCGCCAATCAATGCGGAATGGGTCGGTGCCGTCTACACGCCGGAACAGACCCGCACTCCACAGCAGAAGGAGCTGCTCTCGCTCTCCGACTCGCTGCTCGCCGAATTGGAGCAGGCGGATGAGTACGTCATCGGAGTGCCAATGCATAACTTTGGCGTGCCTTCCGTTCTCAAGCTCTGGATTGACCAGATTGCGCGCGTGGGCAGGACCTTTTCCTACAGTGAGAAAGGGCCGAAGGGCCTGATCACCGGCAAGAAGGCAACCTTCATCATCGCAACGGGTGGGATCTACGACGCCCAGACCCGGATGGCCTCGTTCAATTTCGTGGAGCCGTATCTGCAGTCCGTATTTGGTTTTCTTGGCGTGACAGACGCGACTTTCCTCACAGCAGGTGGGACCAGCGCGCTGAACCAGGGGAAGGACTGGAACACATTTCTCGCACCCCACCTTCAAGCCGTGCAGACGCACGCGCACACCTTCTAAGAGAGGACACTCATGAAAATTACTTCAATTGTTGCTCGCTATTTACTGGGCCTGATGTTTACGGTCTTTGGGTTGAACGGATTTCTCAACTTTATCCACCAGCCGCCACCCACAAATCCGCTGGCGTTACAGTTTTTTGGCGCCATCGTCGCATCGCACTTTGCCGCGTTCTTCTTCGCGGGGCAGGTGTTTGGTGGGCTGTTGCTGCTTTTCGGCCGATTCGTGCCACTTGCGCTGACACTGCTGGCTGCGGAGCTCTACAACATCCTGGCGTTTCACCTGACGATGTCACCGGACACCATCGCGCCTGCGCTGGTCGCTTGCGTGTTGTGGATTCTGGTTTTCTTGCAGTACCGCGAAAGTTTCAAGGGCATCCTCAGCGCGCAGCCTGTGACGCAGGCATAAATTGCCTCCCAGTATTTATGGGCACGGTGCCTCCTTGCTGAGTGCATGGTCGGCGATACGGCCCGCCGATGGCGCAAACGCCCGTTCAGCGGGCGTTCTGAGTGAACGGGGAATTGATTTCAGAAGGAGAAGACATGTCGCAAGAACGCGGTATCAGTCGCGTGGTTAACGTTTCTCCAGCGGCACCTGGATTCGTCGGTCCGGGACATCTAGCTGCACCTGTCGTGTCTCGCGAAAACTTCGAGATGAACGATCCCTTCATCTTGTTGATGGACGATCATCTTGACATCGGCGACCGGCCAGTTGGTGGTCCTCACCCGCATGCAGGTTTTGAAACCGTGACGCTTATTCTCGACGGCGCGATCTTTGACCGCGATGAGGGCGGTACACTCAACGCTGGCGAAGTGCAGTGGATGACCGCGGGCAGCGGCATTATTCATAGCGAAGACGTCAGGACCAAAGGAAAGGTCCGCCTTCTTCAGCTATGGCTTACCTTACCTAAGAACAGACGCTGGATTGCCCCCGATTTTCAAACGATTAATGTCAATGAGGTTCCGGTGCGCCGCGAAAAAGGCGCCGAGATCCGAGTTTATAGCGGTTCCTCGGCCGGCCTTCAGTCAGGCACGCGAAACCATGTACCGGTCACGATGGTCGAGATCAATTTAGAGCCACACGCCTCGGCCGAGTTGGACATAGCTGCATCCTACAACGGCTTTGCATTTGTCATTGATGGTTCGGTTCGAATCGGCGACACCGAGCTGAACGCTGGGCAGGTCGGTTGGCTCGATCGGTCGACTGACGTCGGTACGAGCGTGTTGCGCGTGGTCGCCGGAGAATCCGGAGCGCGGCTGGTGTTATATGCGGGACAGCCCCAGGGAGACCCAATCGTATCCTATGGCCCATTTATAGGAGACTCGAAGCAGGACATTGCCAGGCTCTTTGCTGAGTATCAGTCGGGAAGATTTCCCCGCCTTAGCGAATTGAAAAAGCAGCAGGTCTAACTTTTCGACGTTCCTCTCCTTCGCCAGCCTTATGGAGTAAGCCAGTTCACCTTGATAACTTTTCTGCGTTGCCGGTGCCTCGGGCATTCGGACATGCCGGTAGGCGCGTGAGTAGCTTAATCGTGCCCTCACCCGGCAGGGGGAAATCATCGAAACCGCACTAGAGGAATGTTATAGACAGGTCCCTTAAGCCGACTTGAACTAAGCCGCTTTGCGGCGGACGCATTCGCGTGTTGCTGAGCCGACGGTCGAGGTGATCTGAGCTAGTTTGTTGTCGCAGAAGAGGAACTCTCTGTGACCCATCTACGCCAGATCATGCTTGAGTAACTACGGCGCCGCAACTACGCCGAGTCCACCATCCACGCTTACATTCAAACGGTCGAGCATTGCAATCGGCACTTCCATCGTTCACCTGATCAGCTTGGCCCCGAACACCGTAACCCAGCGCTTGGCAGCTTTACGCTTCTTCTATGTTCAAGTGTTGAAGCGAGGCTGGAGCGTTGCCGAAACGCCGTATCCGAGGAAGGTACTGCACTTACCGCAGGTGCTGAGCCAGGAAGAAGTGGCGCGTCTGATCGACGCGGCCGAGTTTCCCTTTCATCGCATCCTGCTGATGACACTGTATGCCACGGGCGCACGTCGCGCAGGGTCGCACGAGATTCCCTAGCGTTCGATACGGGACATACCTTAGCACGGCAAGAGGTTACATTTGGAGTGAAATCTCCGCGCACTAGTGAGGGTCATCGGCTCTCGGGGGAAAGACGATGACCTTCATTGTTTTCAGCTTGCTTCTCAGTCGGACAGCAACGCTTGAGCGTGGGGGATCAGTTCCGAAGCGTGGTCCTTTGAAACCACTGCTTGTATGCCAGCCGCGAAAGCGACCCGTTCAATTTCCCGTCCCTCATGCACGGTGAACAGAATGAGCGAGGTCTCAGGTACGACTTTCCTGAGAAACGGAGCCGCATCCAACCCGCTCATCACAGGCATATTGAGGTCTAAGACAATGAGGTCGGGTTTCAAGAACCCGGCTTTCGCAACGGCATCAAGTCCGTTTTCGGCTTCCCCTACAACTTCGCAGTTGGTCTCTGATTCAAATAATTGACGCACCATACAACGCACGATGGGACTGTCATCCACAACGAAAACACGCTTCTTAGGCATCGGTTGTTGCTGGTTTGATGCAACTTCCTGCGACCAGAGGGGTAGGGTTCGTACCCCAGATTTTCACTAACGACACCTGACAGAGCGAAAACGGAACGCGGATCGAACTCGCGCCTACAGTGGACGGACATGCTATGAAGAAAACCGGAATTGTTAATGGCAGTGACGCCGAGTGGCGATCCGCTTTTGAGAGGCAGTTGCTCTGTCTGTCATAACGTCGCCTTCGCCTTTGGCGGGAATACAACGGAAAATCGAGGCTCTTGCAACTCGCATTCGAAAGGCACGTTCGCGAAATCCATACGCAAGCGTCTTCCAGCCAATTCCACTCCCCGATAATTCCCAGAGCGTAGAGCTACGCATCGGCAATAGAGATGTCTTCGTCGCGCGTGACTTCATCCAGAATACAAGCCGCGCTGGATCGAAAACCGAAATTCACACATCGGCCTAAAAACCCCGTCCTAGGTAAATTGTGAACAGTTGTTAGCGCATCTCGGCGTTGACCGAAACAGGTCAGTATTGCTCAGCCTCCATTCTGGCTTTTGACTACGCTACTTGTGACCCTCCAAGGGAGGTATTTATGGGTGGTCACTCTTTCCCAGAAATACCCTGCATTATTTGCAGTAAGCCAGTCGATCTCACGGTCGATCTCATTGCTGATGAAAACGGCGGTCCCGTCCACGAGCATTGTTACGTGAAGCGCACTAAAGCATCTTCTAATCGTGGATGGAGTCGCTACTACGGAAGAATAACCTCGAAGGAAACGATGAACAACAAATCAACTGCTACGATGTCGGGAACGGTCGATAAAATCATTGAGTCTGCAATTCCGAATGAACCAGATAAAGCGCAAGTCACTATCGCAGGTGGCGAGCCGTACACACCGAGTGCTAGGTTAAGCGTCTGATCGCTGCACACGGCCATCAAGCCACCGTTGCAGACTTTTTGACGTTCCCATCCGTTCAGTCGTCACCTAGTTTGCACGAATCGCGGAGATAATAGCGGTCGGGTGGCAGGATTGAAAGGCTGGCTTTTCCGAGTTTGGAAGATGCTTTCGATAGATGAAATAGCGCAAATCGGCGAAGAGAACCGCCTATATTTGAAAGCTCGGAAGAAGCCACACGATGCAGCAGGGAATCACGCGCGTCGTCTTCAACGGTTGCAGGAAATCCTCGACGAGTTGGTGGCGCTCACCGACTGGAAAAAGGTAGGAACAAGGCTGCAGGAAGCCGCCTGTCTTCTGGTGATTCCGTGACGCTTGGAATCCCGCTTAACGATTAGTTCCTTTGCAATCCTTCGCTCACCCATGGACGCAAAAGCGAGTGGTGTCAAGAATGTTCCAATCGGCGATAAGGTTCTGCGCTATGATTGCCCAAACCAAACTCGGGCGACCGCAGAGGATTGGGTTTTCTGTTTGCTCTTCTTACCGCCGAATGTCACAGGGGGCCGCCCGTAGGAATGGGTAGGCGCAGCCAGCCTCGTAAGCAAGCTGAAGTCCAAGTACGGATTTTTGGGACAGACAACCACAGTCACGTCTTCTCCGAGAAGGTCTCCACCGTCAACATCAGTCGGAACGGGGCAGAGTTGTCTGGCGTTCAACCCGAAGTTGGCTTCGACGAAATTGTTGGGCTAACTTATAGCACTAATCGAGGACACTTCCGGGTGAAGTGGATCGGCGAACCCGGAAGGACGAATGCCGGATGCTTAGGTTTGCTCCGCATCGCCCCGGAAAAACTGCTGTGGGACTTTTCGCTTTCTCCTGACGCTCTCGATGACTACCAGCCAACGATGTTGGAGGGCCGCGAAATGCCCCGGTACCGTTGCCAGAACTCGGTCGAGATTCATGTTCAAGAGGGAGTATCTTTCTGGGGAACTGTAGCCGACCTCAGCCTTGGCGGATGCTACGTCGAGATACCGATTCCATTAGAACTGGGGAAGAGATTGAAAGTAGGAATCTGGTTCGGACAAAGCAAGGCATGGGCCGATGCTCGGGTTACGCACACCGTTCCGGGCCTCGGAGTCGGCATCAAGTTCACCGAAATTTCTGAATCAGACCTCGATCAGATTCGGCGATTTCTTGAGACTCTCAGTCCTCTTGCACAAAAAGGTAGGCGGCCTATTGCCGCAGGGGGAAATCAATCACAAGGTTAAACTGAGGCTCGACTCGAACTCCCAACTTCGATCGCTTGGTGCTGTGGATATTCGCTCAGTTGCGACGAATAAGCTGAGAGCGTACAAGAAAGACTGTCAGTCATGCTGCCGCTAGGATCGTAAAGGAAGCAACCACTGAAGACTAGCCGAGCCGCTGGGGCTACGAAGCCTTCTCGCCTACATGCAGTCGCGAAAGGTGCTCTGCTTTCCTCTGTTCGAACGAGAGAACTCGTCGGCTAAGGTCAGCGAGGTGGGCAAGTTCCTGCTGGATTGCTCGGAGCCTCTCTAGCCTTTGACCATGAGCGACTTGACCCAGCGTTTCGTGTCGGCCTTCGTGTCGATACTCCTCATTCAACTCTTGGAGGTCTGCGATCTCGGCCCGGAGACTCGCGATCTTTTCCCGTAGCACTGCTAGGTGATCCATCCCTCAAGAATAGCCTAGTCGCGGCTCATTTAAGTGGCTGTAGCTGCGAACGGGGTTTTTGGCCGATGCTCTGCCGCAGGGATCAGACCCTTGTCAAGAGATTGGTCAATAGCAAGGTCACGGCACCGCTGCTGGTGTTCCTACTTCCCGCCTCGCGTTGCATGGGCCTAGCTCATCGGCCTTAGAACCCCGTCAGTGATTTTCAAATCGTCGGGGGCAGCAGGGAAGCGATCTTTATGGGACAAGTCATTAAGAATGCTAGCGATTAGCGCACTCAGCCTCTCCGCATTCGAAAGCAAGTCTGACAATGTGTTCAAAACTGCGATCGGTCAGGCACGCCAACCTTATCATCCACTTGCAAATCCCCTCCAGAATTTTGCAGGTCCGTTAGCGTCCGATGAGCCTCGGTGCCTGAGTTCGTTCTTAACGCTACCGCCCCAAACAGTCTGAGCAATTGGAATCACTTTGAGGCAAAGAGTAGCCGCAACCGACTAGCACTATTGCTAGGGGTCATTGTGATTCCAGCTAGGACGCGGGTGATTGACGCAGTCGTCGGTTCCGGTAACTCATTCCCAGATCGGGATCACTTATTTCATACACTGAGCAATAGTGAGCAAGTCCCCGATATCCCACGGTTGTAAGTTCATTTCCAAGGAGTCGGATGATAAAAGGAACTCACGCGGCCCTCCCCCGTCGTCCGCTGTTTTCCTCTGATGGTGCAGTTTAGGGAGATACTGGCCAGATCTTTTTTCAAAGAATCACTCCATGATAATCGAAGTACCTGTTTACGATCCCGATCAGCTTCCGGATGATTCGAAGCCGAACCGCCTGGCACGCAAATCCAAAGCCGTGTTTCAGTGGCCCCCGGATTGTCTCTGGCCATTCATGGATCACGGAACGGAGGAAGATACGTAGCAAACCTGTATTCGAAAGGAGTCTAGAGGAAGCGAATCATGAACACTCTCGATCAAGTCACGCCCCGCGAACAACAAGTATTGCACTTGCTGACGCAGGGTCTCAGCAATAAGGAAATTGGAGGAGAGCTAAATATCAGTCTGCGAACTGTAAAACAGCACCTGCGTACCCTGTTTTTGCGGACCGGAATCCGCGAAGGTAGCAAACGTGTAAAGCTGGCTTGCTATGCTTACGAAGACGAAAGTGAGGTCATGACACTTTCCGAGGGTCTCAACCCAAATGAAACTCAGATTTCGATTCTAGTCTCCGAAGGCCTGACCAATCGAGAGATTGCGAAGATCGTCGGAGCCAGCGAACAGGTAATCAAGAATCATTTGCGCAGAGCATTTGACAAACTTGGAGTCTGGAGTCGGCTGGAACTGGCAATGTACGTGGCCAACCATGGCGGAAAGGATTGGCTTCCCGAGACTGAGCGCCGTATTCCTTGGACACACTCGAATCGATTTACACGAACTCCTGAACTGACCTGACCTCGGTGACGCCCATCTTGTTCATGGAGCGTCCCGACGACAACATTTCAGACGCGGACATGTTTCCGTCGGATCGAGACGATCCACGATCTGTCGTTGACAGAATTCGCTCGAAGCAAAGAAAGAAGGCAAGCTGATTTCTCACCGGGAACGCGAACACTGCGCCCCGTGGCTCGGCAAAAGAGTCATGTTCACCAACCTCGTCTGTGCAGCACGTTTGATTGAGGTGACTGCCTGGGTGATGGCGCAGCAACTCCTGAATCGTCTTGATGTCTTCGCCATTCGCCTTCATCAAAGTGCCGAACGTGGTCGCAGCGTACCAACAAATGCGGGCGCGTTGCGTTGACATAGGACCTAGGACTGCCAAGAGAATGATCCTTAGTCGGACGCCAACCTTATCATCCACTTGCAAATCCTCTCCAGAATTTTGTAGGTCCGTTAACGTCCGATGAGCCTCGGTGCCTGAGTTCGTTCGAGATCGCTGAGCTTTTGTTGCTGCTCGGGGCTAAGAAGCTTGTAGATTGTGGATTGCATGCGAGCATTCGCGACGATCAATCTCGCGAGCAGACTTGCTTCTGTGTCGGCCAGAGCTTTGACCTGCTTCTCATTTACGTGTTCACTGCCGATTGCAAGCAGCTTCTCTCGTGCAGTCCGAAGCGCCGTCATCAAAGGCTCGAGACTATGTTGTTCCTGCATCATTACTTGTTGGATAGCTTCAACTTGGGAGGACGTCAAGCTGAGATATGTAGCCAACGAGGGATTGAGTTGAAAGGATGAGAACGGCAACGCCACCATTACGACTTCGCTTTCTTGCGTTGAATCCGGTTTTGCTTCAACCTCAGGAATTATCGCCAAGTCCTGTTCTTCGAATCCACGCCACACATTAAGCAGTTCAAACTGCATGCGGGTGAGCTGATATTGCTCGGCGCTCACTTCTCTTGCCTGTTCGCTGCTTAATTCGCCTCGCCTTACGGCTTCGGCAATCGTCGCGAGTGTGGCAGAGAACTTCTGTGTGAGCGCAATCATTAACGAGTCATAATCCTGCAACACTTGCTTCGAATCGTCTGCCGCATTCGTCGGACCTGCCGGCGCGGTCGTGATCGCTGGCTCTTCAACGGGAGTGACGAGCGATTGCCTCCTTCCAATGTGAGAATTCCCTCTGCCCTCGTCCGCAGTTGCTGGCGCACCATGCGTCACAGCCGCAGCCAACAGGAAGAGCGAAAAAAACAACTTCGTTTTCATTTTCAACCTACCTTTCCCCGAACAGTCCATCAAGACCGCTACCAGCGGAGCCGTCCGCGAAGATCTAGTGGTCAGACACTTCATCAACATTGCAACTATCCCTTGGTAGCGGACGCATTATGGTCGTGCTTCTGCGAGTCCACGTGAGAGCGAAGCGCTCGTCCCACGACATTCCACAGTAGGGTCACGATCGCAACTACCGTCACGATCCACAGGTCGAACCTTGCGCGTTCGATCGCGAACTCGATGAGCGCGGCGAAGAGGATTGAAAGCGACGTTATCCGTTTCATAATGCGGGTCCAGACTCAAGAGATCCGTCGTAGGCAACCAGAATTCTATTAAGCATCTTTGTCCCTGTCCCTTCCGCTATTGCTGCCATCCACCGCCGAGGGCCTGGTAAAGCTGCACGAGCGCCAAACGCTCGTTGAACTGGGCTTGCACCAGGTTGAGTTCCGCCGAGAAGTAATTCGTTTCGCTGGTCAGCACCTGCAGGTAACTCGCGCCGCCATTCTTATAAAGCACCTCCGACAGTTGGTCGGTCTGCTGCGCTGCCCGCGTGAGCAATTCCTGTTGCTCACGGAACTCACGGTCTTTTTCAGAGGCGACGAGTGAATTGGAAACCTGTTCAAGAACGTTCTGAACGGTTTGCTGGTAGGCGAGCGACGCTTCCTGCCAGCTGGCGCGAGCGAGCCTGAGTTGAGAGCGGAGCGCCCCGCCCTGGAAGACGGGTTGACTCACGTTGAAGGCCCCGTACCAAGTCTCCGATGGCTGGGTGATGAAGTGGTGCAAGGCGTTGCTCTCGAGCCCTCCGAGTCCGGTGAGCGACAGGTTGGGAAAGAATGAGGCTTTGGCGACGCCAATCTGCGCGTTGGCGGCGACCATGATCTCCTCCGCTTGACGGACATCAGGCCGGCGCCCGAGTAATTCCGAGGGAAGGCCGGCCGGAACGTTCTCGGGAACGGGCTGTTCGATCAGCGCGCGTCCGCGGGGAATGGATTGGGGGTTTTCGCCGAGCAGAACGCTCAGCACGTTCTCCTGCTGCTGAATTTGCCGCTCCAGGTCCGGGATCGTTTCTGACGCGGTGTAGACGAGCTGCTCTGCCTGGCTCACGTCCAGTCCGGAGTTCGAGCCGTGGCTTTCAAGGAACTTCGTTAGCTTGAGGGACTCTTGCCGTGAGGCCAACGTGCGCTGTGAAATTTCGAGTTCACTGTCAAGCGCGCGAAGCTGAAAATAGGCCGTCGCTACGTTAGCAACCAATGAGGAAATCACCGCGCGTTGTCCCCACTCGGTTGCGAGTAATTGGGCACGAGCCGCCTCGGTTTGACGGCGATATTTTCCCCAGAAGTCCAGATTCCAGATTACCGATAGATTCAGTTCGCCGCCATTGACCTGATATGCGGGAAATAGCTTTGTCACCTTGGCGTTTTGCTGGCTGAAAACATCCGCACCTACGTTCGCCGAGGGGAGCTGGTTGGCGCGGGCGATCCCGACTTGCGCCTGAGCTTCGAGCACGCGAGCGGCGGCGATGCGCACGTCATAATTTTGCGCAATAGCGGTGTGGATCAGCTGTGTGAGCACCGGATCCTGATAGACCTGCCACCATTGCTCGTTGCCCAGCGACGAGGCTTGGGCGGCCTGTTGCGGTTCCGGCGCACGGTAGTCTTGCGGGACATCCACAGCCGGCCGTTTGTATTTCGGGCCCATCATGCAGCCGGCTTCCAGAACCAGCACGGCTAGAATTCCTAAGAGTGTAGTGTTCTTCATAATTCAGTCCCCCTGACTGGGCACCTCGGCGGGCATGAGAGGCAGAGCTCTCCGTCGCTCAGCGCCTGACAATTTCTCAACAACGTAGAAAATTGCCGGAACAAAGAATCTGCCGACGAAGGTCTCCGCCACCATGCCGCCAATTACCGCCGTGCCCATGATCTGTCGCGCGACGGAGCCTGCTCCAGACGCCGTCCAGAGCGGCACACAGCCGAGAATAAAGGCGAGCGCGGTCATCATGAGCGGCCGGAAGCGAAGCCTCGCCGCGGAAAGCGCGGCATCCACCAGCGACATGCCGCGTTTTTCATAGTCCTCCTTGGCAAACGCGACGATCAGAATCGAGTTCTTGGCAGCCAGGCCGATGAGCATTACCAGGCCGATCTGGGCGTAGACATCGTTCTCGATCTGAACCATGTACTGAGGAAGGTAAAGACCGATCACGAAGCGGCGCAGCCACAGCGCAGCGAGAGCGCCGAAGACCGCGACTGGAGTGCTGAGCAGTACGCTGAAAGGTACTGTCCAGCTTTCGTAGAGAGCCGCCAGAATCAGGAAAACGAACACCAGCGAAAATCCGAAGATGACGGAAGACGGCAATCCTTCGCGCGCCTGTTGCTCCTGGTACGACATTCCGCTGTAGTCGAAGCCCATTTCGCGGGGCATGGTCTGCTTGAAAACATCTTCCAGTGCCGCCGTTGCCTGATCAGAGCTGTAACCAGGCGCCGCGCCAACATTGATCTGTGCGGACCGGTATTCGTTGTAGCGCATGGTGAACTCAGGGCCGTAACGGGTCTCAAAGTTTGCCAGCGCGGTAAGAGGCACCGTCTGGCCCTGGCGATTGCGGACATAGAATTGTCCAAGATTGTCAGTGGTCGCCCGGTAAGGCGCTTCGGCCTCCACATATACCTGCCAGGTACGGCCGAAATCGTTGTAGTAGTTGACGAACAAACCGCCCATGTACGCTTGAATGGTGTTGTAGACGTCGGTTAAGTTGACCCCCTGCTTCAACACCTTGTCCTTGTCCACATTGATGAACTTTTGCGGCACGCTCGGCACAAACGTGCTGAAGATTGAGCCGATCTCTGGACGCTTGCGAGCGGCTGCAATGAACTTGGCCAAGTTATCCGAAAGAAACTGGACATCCTTGCCGGCGCGGTCCTCCAGGACAAACGTGACGCCGCCGGCAGTGCCGACACCCGGTATCGCCGGTGGCGAGAAGCTGAAGACCGTCCCTTCCGGCAGTTGCTTGAGTTCCCGGTTCAAACTCGCCTTGATGGATTGAAATTGTTCGCTCCGGCTTTTGCGCTCATCCCAGGGCTTGAGACTTACGAAGAAGAACGCGTTATAGGAAGTCCGGACGAAGCTGAGCAAACTGAAGCCGATGACGCTGGTGGTGTACTGAACTCCAGGGGTGTTGGCGAGGACCTGCTCCACTTGTTTCGCGGCAGCGCTTGTGCGTTCCATGGACGCCGAATTGGGCAGTTGCATATTGATATACATGTAGCCTTGGTCTTCGTCTGGCAGGAAGCTGCTGGGCAGATGTTTGCTAAGGAACCACCCTGCCACGCCGGCGACTACAAGCAGCACCATCACCACCGCAGCCTTGCGAATCAGGTCTCCCGACCAGCGGACAAAGCTATCGGTGGAACGGTCCCAGTAGGTGTTGAACCAGCCAAAGAATTTTCCAAGCGGTCCGCGGGCCTGTTTCTTGGGTTTGAGCAGCAGCGCGGCTAACGCAGGGCTCAGCGTAAGAGCGTTAAACGCGGAAAGCGTCACTGAGATCGCGATGGTGACGGCAAATTGCTGATACAGCCTGCCGGTGATGCCGGGAATGAAAGCAGTCGGGACAAATACCGAGGCCAAGACGAGAGCAATACCCACGACGGGGCCCGAAAGTTCCTCCATGGCTTTTCGAGCTGCATCCTTGGGGGCCAAACCTTCCTCAATGTGGTGTTGTATTCCCTCGACGACCACGATAGCGTCGTCGACCACTAGTCCTATAGCGAGCACTAAACCGAACATCGAAAGCGTGTTGATCGAGAAGCCGAATAGCGGAAAGATGACAAATGTGCCGATCAGCGAGACAGGTACAGCCAGCATCGGAATCAGAGTGGCGCGCCAGTCTTGCAGGAAGAGATAGACGACAAGAATTACCAGCACGATCGCAATCACGAGGGTCCAAAGAATCTCTTTCATCCCTTCTGTGACGGGGAGTGTCTGGTCGAGCGAGACGGTGTAATCGATGTCTTGCGGGAAGCGCTGCTTCATCCGTGCCATGAGTTTCCGGACACCCTGCGCGGTTTGAACAGCATTGGTTCCGGGTAACTGGTAAACGGCGATAACAGCGCAGGGCTGGCCATTCAGACGACCGGAAAGGCTATAGTCTTGCGTGCCCAGTTCGACTCGGGCCACGTCTCTGACGCGAACAGTTCCCCCGTTCGGAGCTTCGCGCACGATGACGTTACCGAACTGTTCGGGAGAAGTGAGGCGGCCTTGAGCCAGCACCGCATAGGTGAACTGCTGGCCCTTCTGAGCCGGCTCCCCCCCGACCTGTCCAGCCGGATTCACAGTGTTCTGAGCCTGAAGTGCGTTAGCAATGTCGGTGACGGTGATACCCAGCTTGGCCATTTGGTCAGGCTTGACCCACAGCCTCATGGCGTATTGGCCTGACCCGAATACCTGGGTCTGGCCGACACCGTACAAGCGTCCCACGGGGTCGTTGAGGTTGATGTATGCGTAATTAGCCAGGTAGTTCGAATCGTGGGTGCCACGCGGCGCGTACAGGGAAATCAGCATGAGTGGAGCAGTGGTCGCCTTCTTCAGAGTGATTCCATAATTGTTCACCGCGGGCGGCAACTGACCGTTGGCCAACTGTTGACGCGACTGCGTGAGCAGCAGGTCCGTATTGGGATCAGTCTTGAGATCGAAATCGACGAACAGTGTTGTTTGCTGGTTCGCCGTCGCGTTCAGCGAATACATATAACTCATGTTGTCCACACCGCTGACTTGCTGCTCGATGGGTGTGGCCACTGCTTGCTCAAGAGTCTGTGCGTCTGCACCGGGGTAGGTGGCTTGCAACCTGATCTCAGGCGGAGCGATCTGCGGGAACTGGGCTACCGGCAAGGTCGCGATGCTGATCGCTCCGACGATAACGGTAAGAATCGCAATCACGATCGCGACGATCGGTCTTCGAATAAAAAAGTTCGCCATGGCTTAGCGACCCTCCGTTCCTTTGTATGGTGTTGGGTTCACGAGCCCACCTTCCTTGACTTTGTCTGCTCCAACAGCGACGACGCGTTCTCCGGGCTTCAGGCCCGAGGTGATCACCCAGAACGTGCCCACTGTCGGTCCGACCTGTACCGTGCGGAGTTGCGCTCGACTATCGGCGCCAACCACAGTGACCTGATACGTTCCTTGCTGCTGATTCACGGCCGCCTGCGGCACCAGCAGCGCTCCCGTAATGTTTCCGGTGGGCGTCTGAATGCGTGCATATTGCCCCGGTCGCAACAGGTTCCTGGAGTTGGGGAACTCGCCCACGATCTGGATGGTTCCGGTCTGCGTGTTTACCTGACGGTCCGCGAAGATGATTCTGCCCGGATGCGGGTAGGTACTCCCGTCAGCCAAAGTTAACTGCAATGGGATTCGTGAGGCGTGCGTCAGAAAGTCCACGCTCCCCGGACCGCCGCCGTCCGCCATACGCAGGTATTCCTGTTCGCTGATTGGAAAATAAACTTTGATGGGACTTACCTGCGAAACCGCGGTGAGGACCGTGGACGGCCCTACCAGGTTGCCCACCTGCACAGTGTTGATGCCGGCGATTCCATCAACTAAGGACACAACTCTCGTGTAGCCCAAATTCAGCGCGGCCTGTTCGACCGCCGCCTGGGCTGCCTCAACTGCTGCCTTGGCCCCGCGGAGCGACTGCGTGTCCGTATCCAGCTGACTTTGGGGAATGGCGTGAGCCTCCGCTTCGGGAATATCACGCTTCACGTTCGTTTCGGCGTTCGCCATCTGCGCCTCAGCCTGCGCCAGCTGTCCTTTGGCTTGATCGAGCACGGCTTGAAAGGGACGGGGATCGATCTCGAAAAGGAGCTGACCCTTTTTGACGAGCGCGCCTTCGTGATAATCCTGGCGAATCAGGTATCCGCTCACCTGAGGTTGAATCTGAGCATTGACGTAGCCTTCGAGCGTTCCCACCCACTCGCCCTGAACCGGCACGTCTTTTTGAATGACCGGTGCGACTTCGACGACCTGTGGTGGAGGAGGGGCCGCGGCCCGCACCTTACCGTTGCCGCAGCCAAGTGCATTCAGCAGCAGCACAGCACTAACTAAAGCTGTAGATATTTGCTTCATCATCTCTTTCCCCCCAATCGTGGTCACTTGACTTCCGCTTCAATCGCGTCACTGGCGCGCCTGATTCGGGACGCTGCTCGGTTGGGGGGAAATGTGACCCAAGAGTCGCCTTGTCGATTCAGGCACGTCAGTCACGCGATTGCACTCTTCTACAAAAGCAAATCGCATACCAAACCGACACGAAGCTAAGTCACGGCAATTGAAGGAAGTTTTGAGATAGTGCAGCAAGAGAGCTGTCAAAGAGTTCGAAAGTGTCGAGAAAAAGTCAATACTCGAACAGCCTAAACGTGGCAATAAATGGCAGCAGAAAGCTAATCGCTTGAGAAAAGTGCAGAGCGAAACGAATCCCGCTACCACTTATTTTGGCAAGTGTATTGCGTAAGCGAACTACGTGGCGGAGGCAGATGGTGGAGTGGCCTTGGTTGCGCCAAAAACAGTTCGGTCAAAGGGAACGCCGTTATGGAATTCAGAGATTTCGACTTTATTCGGAATCCCGTCGTCCAGAATCAAGTCTTCTTCCTCCAATCAAAGTGCGCTGCCTGTGGTTTTTCGATTCTGGTGCGCTCAATTGAGGAATTGGTCGAACACGAAAAATTGCACCGAAGGCAATGTAACTCGTCAAACGTCGCTGCATAAGAGAGCAAAGCTATATAGGCGAGAAACGCTTATGATCTCCAGCGCAGCCAGGGATCCTCCCTCGCTTGCACATCGATCCCGGTATGCTTCTACCAACTTCACCGAAACAAAGATAACCCGATGAACAACATGTGTGAGTCCAGGCCCGGATTTTGATTGCCTAGATTCGCATTGGAAATATGGTGGTACTTGTATCCGATATCAATCGCGGTACGGCGACTGGACGTGAACAACTGCACACCACCTGCCAGTTGAGCGGTAAAGTTGAATTGAGTGGCACCAAACATCCGATGGTTGAAATATAGGAAGCCGCCCCCACTTGTGAGAAAAGGTTCGACCCGGCGGAAGTGCACGTAGTTTACTTGTGCCCCGATAGGACTGCCTCCCACCCCGTAGGCATACGCGCGGTGACCATTGTGAGTGTGAGGGTCGCCAACCAGCGCTGCAGGAACCACATCGAAAACCCAACGCACCGCGAACGGTTCCTTCCGGTACATAAGCCGTTCGTAGCGGCTTTCGAACTGATAATTTCTTCCACCGACCGTGCTGGAGAAAGCATGGCCGTTTTCAAATGCACCATCGAACCAATACGTGTATTCGCTATGGGCATGCCGCTGTTCTTGTGCGGACGCAGATGTGATGAGGAACATTCCAATGAAAATCGCGGCGGATAGGACCAATACTCGATTCACGAACCTATATCGACCGTCTCGATCTCCTGGTACTAGAGTGAGTGATCGACGGAAAAACTCAATGCGATGCTTGCGTCTGGTTTGGAGGTTCCTGTCTGCGGCCTGAATGACTTGGGGAGTCATGCTTGTGACGCCTCTCCAACTCAGCAAAGGGCAACTAGTATGCCAGGGGCATCAAGAAAGGTTCTGCTTCTAACTGGCTGAAATGTAGAGGTCTTTTTGGAGAGATGACTCGCGGCTGGTGTTGAAGTGTCGAAATTGTCTAGACAGTGTCAACGACAGTCCAGGGTCGAAGCCGTCATTACCTGCTGTACCGTGTCGTCAACCTGGACCTCGAGGTGATCGTGAGAACTAGCAAGCTTCACGGTTTTCCCAGAGGTGTCGCCGCAAGGTTCAAGAGTGACCTTCCATAGCCGACAGGAATTGCGAAATTCGATCCGCCAAATTCACGCACCATTGCAAAATTAATTCCTATAACTTTCCCCTCGTTGTTGAAAAGAGGACCGCCTGATCCGCCGGACGTGGTTTGGGCATCATAGACAATCTTGTCGGGCAGTACGTCGCCGATGTGGCCTTGGGTAGTGATCGGCCTGATCAGGTTGCGGCGGGCGAGTTCTTCCACGACCTGCTTCGGATCACCCTTGGATGCAGTCGCGATGGACTGCAGAGTCTCTGCCCCCGTCCGAGCCAGAATTCCGTCAAGAGCAGTGGGATAACCGAGCAGCACAACGGCGCCTCCACTCACGGTTGAACCCCGGTCATCGGCAAGGGCTATCTTTCTAATTCTGAGCTCTGAAACATTCCCTTTCACAACCGCAACGTCTGCTGAAGAGGAAATCTTCTCGGTACTGATGGCAATGCCGCGAGGAACGCCGGGGAAATACGCAGTCATCTCGGCAACCACTGGCTCAAGTCCTTGATCGACTATTTCCTTCAAATCATTATTCTGCCACCAGGGTTCGGCCACGTGATGGTTCGTCAGAATTTGTCCGCTGGCAGAGGCGAGAAACCCAGTGCCAAAAACATCCAGGTGTACCTCCGGACCGTTCCCAGTGACACCCACCAGTGGGTTATTGTGTTCGTCGGTCGTTGGCTCGCCACTGGCTGTCATCCCAGCGTAGTGCAATCGCAACCCGGTCGTGTGGTCGCGGAAGGCCAGCACAACATGAATGAGGCAGACACTCGGCTCGTACGACTGGATGATTGTCTGCGCAAACTTGCCCTCGGTCTCGAGTTTCTGAAGGCGGCCCTCTACTGCGGTTAATTGATTTTGCAAAGCAGAAGCGTTTTTCGGGTCGCTGTTTGCAATTTGCGATCTCAGATCCTCGCTCTTCTTCTGAAGCTGGAGTTTCTGTGGATCGCTCGCCAGGGAAGGACGGTGTTCCGCCTCTTCCAGGGCCCGACGCGAACGCTCTATCAACTGTTCTTGGGTCAGGACACCACTTTGCAATCGAGTGATCGCTGCGAAGACTCGGGTATTCTGTTCCTGAGTTCGACGATAGAAGAAGACGAAGACGACGGCAGCAACGATAAGCACGGCAGCCGTCACCAAGCCGCCAACTCGGAGCGCGCGTCGTTCTTGGTTGACAGCCGTTAGCACCTGCTGGGTGCCGTTTCGGTTTTCCTCGGCAAGGCGCAACCGCTCGCTAAACTCGTCGGCAATGGATTTATTTCGTAGTTGCGAGCGCACCCGCGACAGCAATTCGTGCGAGTCAAAGGGTAGGGAAATTACATCGTCGGCCCCGAGATCGAGCCCTCGAGTGCGCTCGCCTGACCCTCCCGGAGATAGCATCACAACCCGTATGTTGCGTGTCTGCTCGGAACCTTTGATCTCAGAGAGAAGGTCACAGCAATCGAGCTGGGGTGGATCAGCACCCAGGACAACGATGCCGGGGTCGAAGGCGACAACTGCCTTCATTCCTTCGCGGCTGTCGGTCGAGACCCCATATCCCGCATCCCTCAGAACCGCGACGATGTGTTCTCTGAGACCGTCGTCGGACTCGACCACCAAGACTTTCTCGGCTTTATCGTTCATGGCCTTCCTGGAACCCGCGAGCTTGCGAAACAACCGAGCTGAGGTGCTGGGTGAAACTGGGCTTCGGCGGCGCGCACACTGAGTCAAACCATCGGCTGACTGTAAACCTCGGCATGTCTTCACCGCTGTAACGGCGGGCTCCGGCGGCATTGGCGCTTTCAGAATTCCACAGGTGCACGGTCAGCTCGGAATCTCCGCATCGAATCGCGAACCAGCGGATAGGATTGCTGGTCACGATTCCACAGACTTCATATCGGAATTCCCCCAGCGTTGTCATGAATGTCTTCCGTATATCGAGCTCTAGTCTCCCTTTACGGCAGCCTGCAGGCGGTTTGGGGTCAGCACCGTCAGTTCGCCTATTTGTTCCCTTTTGGTCGAACCGCGAAGGTGGGCCGCGTGATCCGTCATCCAAAGCTCGGGAATAATTTCGCCGACCAGGTGCCCGTGACAAAAAAGCCGAACCACCGAGCTCTCAGAAACGACGATGCCCACGGCCTTGGTCACCGCGCTCATGTTGGCGGCGGCAATGTGACGGCTACCGAGCCCGAGTGGGACCTCCACCTGAGCGGCTACAGCGTCAAGATAACGGCATGCGGAAAGGACAATTCCGTCGTGACTCACCACAAAGCCGCCGTCCAGTTGCGACAATTCTTTAATGGTTCCGCGGAGATTGAGGTTGGTGATGTGGCGCGAAGACTCAGGATGTCCCATCAACGGATCCAAAATCAGTGGGCGGGACCTGGCGAGCACGGCAGCCTCATCTCCGAGCGTGAACAGAG
This sequence comes from Acidobacteriota bacterium, assembly GCA_013289765.1. Taxonomy (GTDB): domain Bacteria; phylum Acidobacteriota; class Terriglobia; order Terriglobales; family Acidobacteriaceae; genus Sulfotelmatobacter. Next base: position 433,074 of record JABCZI010000003.1, on the reverse strand, counting down.
TACCAACGCGTTTCCCCTCCCGACCCTCGCGGGCAATTTCGACAGCGAGCCCAATCAGCGGCTCAAGAACGCCCGGATCGTATTCGGTTACTTCGCACAGAATACTTTCAAACATCCATCACACTCCTCGCGCTGGCTGCACAACGGTTGGGCTTCATCGTCAGCGAATCAGCCTGAAACAATCATGCGATTTCCGAACTCTATATTAGCGCGTGGCATCCGCTAAAGGCAGCCAGACTTGAAAACGCGTGTCGCCGGGTTTGGAATTGACCTGAATATTTCCTCGGTGCTTCTTCACAATTCGCTGGACGGTGTCCAGGCCGAGGCCGGTGCCTTCTCCGACTCCTTTGGTCGTGAAAAACGGCTCAAAGATGTGAGGCTGCACCTCGGGAGAAATTCCTGGACCGTTATCCGCAATCTCAACGACCACGCAATCGTCGTCGCGGTAGGTACGGACGCGAAGGTCGCCTTTTCCGCGCATGGCGTCAATCGCGTTATCGATAATGTTGGTCCAGACCTGGTTTAGTTCGCTGCCAAACGAATTTACCAGCAGCGGAACGCGCTGGTAATCGCGCTGCACCGCCACTCCTTGTTTCAGTTTGTGATTCAAAATCGTAAGCGTAGTCTCCAGACTCTTTACGACATCGACGTTCTGCACCTTGGCACGATCCATGTAGGTGTATTCCTTGATCGCACCCACCAGGTCCGATATTCGCGACGTGCTACTCTCGATTTCGTGCAATAGAACGGCAACCTCCACGGAAGCCGCAATTCGAACCAAGGCCGCTCTGGCGGCGTCTGCATCCAGATTCGCAAACAATGATTCCAAAATTTCCGGCTTAATATTCCGCCGCGCCAGGTCAGCGGCCAATTGCCAGAGATCGTTCTGCCCGTGACTGCGGAGCAGAGAATCGATCTGGTCCTCCAGGTCGCTGATGGTGAGCGCATCAGGTGGAACCACATCTTTTTGCGTGAACAAAGCTTCCAGTTTTTCGATCTCTGTTTTTTGGCCCGGAGTAAGATCGCGCTTTCCCAGTTCGAGACTCGCGCTTTTTATTTTCTTGATCATCTCGCGCAGTTGGCTGGCAGCGCGTTTCGCGGCGGACGCAGGATTGTTGAGTTCGTGCGCGAGGCCGGCCGACAGCTTTCCGAGAGAAGCCAGACGATCTCGCTGTTGTTCAAGGCGAGTGACTTCCCGGATGCGGTCGGACATAAGGCCCACCAGACGCTTGGTCAGCTCCGGCATTCTCTGTATAAGGTCTGGAAATAATGAGGCGGGAAATCGCAGGGCGCGGCTGTCGGTCTCGGCACGCTGGCCCACGGTAAACTGCTTCATTCTGGAAAATGGCAAGACCCCGGTAACGTCGCCCGGCTCCAGGTCAAAGACGACGGTTTCGCCATTGAGTTCCCCCCGCCCTTGCAGGTGCCCCTCAAGAATCACAAACATCGCGTCGGCTGGGTCGCCCTGGCGCGAGTACATTTCACCCGCTTTAAGATGCATCTCTTGCGACTGACTGAGAAACCAATCCAGTTGATCATCCGGCAAATCGGCGAATTCAGTGACGCGACGTAATTCAGTTTTATCGACCATTTACACCTTGCTTAGATATTGATGGATGAACTGCACCGCCACCGAACCTTCCCCGACTCCCGAAGCCACGCGCTTGATCGAACCGTGCCGCACATCGCCCACGGAAAAAATACCGGCAACATTCGTTTCCAGCAAGAACGGATCACGGTCAAGGCTCCATCCCTTGGGGCGTTGCCCATCACGTATGAGATCGGGGCCAGTTAACAGGAAGCCGCGCTCGTCCCGTTCGACGATGTTCGCCAGCCAACCGGTCCTCGGCAAGGCCCCAATGAAAATAAACATCGAACTCGCCGGCACGCGTTCAATCTTGTTGGTATCGGAACAAAGTACGGAAATCTCTTCCAGCCGAGTTTCGCCATGCGCCTCGGCCACGCTGGCATGCGTCCAGAGCTGAATGTTCGGCGTCTCTTGAATCTGGTCGATCAGGTATTGTGACATGGTGCTGGAAAGCGATTCGCCGCGCACGAGAATTACGACGCGCTCGGCAAACTTCGCGAAGTTCATCGCCGCCTGACCAGCCGAGTTCGCGGCGCCCACCACATAGACGATCTCGCCTTTGCAAGATAACGCCTCGGTTGCGCCGCCACCATAATAGATCCCGGCACCCTGCAGCCGGTCGACCCCCAGAGCGTCCAGTCGCCTCCACTGGACGCCTGTGGCGATCATCAAGGCATGGCAAGAGATTTCATTTCCATCTGCCAGTTTGATAATTCGGTAAGGCCCTTCCGTTCTGACGCCCACAGCTTCCTGAGGTGCGAGAATCTCCACTCCAAAACGCTGCGCTTGCACTACGGCGCGGCGAGCCAGGTCGCCACCACTGAGCCCGGTGGGAAATCCGAGATAGTTCTCAATGCGTGAGCTCATGCCAGCCTGGCCGCCAGGGGCTTCCCGCTCAATCATTACTGTGTGCAAACCTTCCGAAGCGCTATAGACGGCGGCAGCCAAACCAGCCGGACCTCCTCCCACAATGGCCAGGTCGTAAAAACTGGTTTGGGCGCGAGTCCGTAGCCCGACCTTTTGCGCGACGTCGGCTGGTACACCTTCAAGAAGTTTGGTTCCGTCCGGGAAGAGAACCACCGGAAGATTGGCCGCCTCTGGACCCAAAGCTTCGAGCAGGCGCTTAGTCTCCGGATCATTGGCGGAAGACTCGACATCGATCCACTGATAGGGAACGTGGTTGCGTGCCAGGAAGTCGCGCAGTTCGTAGGATCGCGGCGACCAGCGCGTGCCTAGCACTCTGATCCCCTGAAATGGGGGGTGGAACGAAGCCTGCCAGTCATCGAGCAAATCATCTAACTGCGGATATAAGTGCTCGGTGGGAGGGTCCCACGGCTTCAAGAAAAAATAATTGATGCTGGCGTGATTGATGGCGCTGATTGCAGCGTCGGTGTCGGCGTAGGCGGTGAGCAGCGCCCGCTTCGCACCCGGGAAGATTCCCATCGCCTGCTGCAAAAATTCCACGCCGTCCATGCGCGGCATGCGTTGGTCGGCGAGCAGCAGCGCCACGCTGTCATTGCGCACCTTCAACTGCTTTAGAAGATCGAGCGCGCCCTCGGGCGAATCGCTTCCTATGACCCGGTATTCAGCGCCGTACTGCGAACGCAGATCGCGCTCGATCGCCCGCAGCACATCGGAGTCGTCATCTACGCTCAGTAGAATCGGTTTAGGCATTCTCGATCTCGTTTCGAACCTTCGGGCAGAGAGGCAAGCGCGCAAGCTTCTTCAGTGCACCGATGACTCCTTTAGATACCAGAACTTGAATTTGGTCGCTACAATTCCTACTCGCTAAGTTCCTACAGGAGAGCCATGTCAATCTTGTCACTGTTCGTATTTATTTTCCATGGTCAAGTGTGCCAAATCTCGGGAGCCCGCACGCGGTGCACCACTGAGGATGCATGCCCCAAATGCCGGTGGTGCAGGTCTCCCCTCAAGCGACAGAGCAGAATCTGCCGAATGGTTTCGTAGCATCGCCTGAGGAAAGTGAAATTCAGGCGCGAAATCCACTTCCGCGTCTGGCACTTCACCTGCAACCTCCCGTGGTGGCCAGGTCTCTTCTAAGAGAGCCTTGCTAAACAAAAGCAGCACCCTGAAGGCAGTCAGTTAAATCAAAAGGGGTGAAGCTCTTGAGAATAAAACGCGCGAATACCAAAGGAGTATGCATATGGCAGCACAGGTCCAACCACTGACGAAGCCGCCGAGGACTAGTCAGACAGCGTGGAGCGCACTGGCGTCACATTACAAAACGGTTTCAAAGCTGCATCTGCGGCAGCTTTTTGCGGATGATCCGGAGCGCGGTGAGCGTTTGGCTGTCGAGGCCGTTGGTGTTTATCTGGATTACTCCAAGAACCGCGTCACCGATGAAACGATGCGTCTCCTTCTTCAACTGGCGGAAGAGTCTGGCCTGAGAGCACGAATCGATGCCATGTTCCACGGCGAGAAAATCAACATCACCGAGAAGCGCGCAGTATTGCACGTTGCCCTGCGTGCGCCGCAAGGCACTTCCATTGTCGTCGATGGAAAGAATGTGGTGCCTGAAGTCCATGCGGTGCTCGACCGGATGGCGGATTTTTCCAACCGCGTGCGAAGCGGTGAATGGAAGGGACACACCGGCAAGCGCATTCGTAACGTGATTAACGTCGGCATCGGCGGCTCCGACCTGGGTCCGGTCATGGCCTACGAGGCTCTGAAGCACTACAGCGATCGAGCCATCACGTTCCGCTTCATTTCCAACATTGATGGCACCGATTTCGCCGAGGCGGTCCGTGACCTCGTTCCGTCGGAAACACTTTTCATCATCTCTTCGAAAACCTTCACAACCCTGGAAACGATGACCAACGCTCACACGGCTCGCGAGTGGTCTCTCGCTGGACTAGGCGGGGACGAAAAGTCGGTGGCGAAGCATTTTGTCGCGGTCTCGACGAATGCGTCCGAGGTTGCGAAATTCGGGATCGATACCGCCAACATGTTCGAGTTCTGGGACTGGGTGGGCGGACGCTACTCGATGGACTCTGCCATTGGTCTGTCCACCATGGTCGCGATCGGCCCGGAGAAGTTTCACGCGATGTTGAACGGCTTCCATCAGATGGACGAACACTTCCGCACTGCTCCCTTCCAGCAAAATCTGCCGGTGCTGATGGGTCTTCTGGCGATCTGGTACAACGATTTCTTCGGGTCGCAGACGGTCGCCGTCTTGCCTTATGAACAATACCTGAAACGTTTTCCGGCCTACCTTCAGCAACTGACGATGGAGAGCAACGGCAAGCATGTCACGCTTGCCGGGAAAAAAGTCAAGCATGACACGAGTCCGATTTATTGGGGAGAGCCGGGAACCAACGGCCAACACTCTTTCTACCAACTGATTCACCAAGGGACGAGACTCATTCCCTGCGACTTCATCGCTTTTTCCAAGCCACTCAATCCACTGGGGCACCACCACGACATGCTGATTGCCAATGTTTGCGCACAGACTGAAGCGCTGGCCTTTGGCAAGACTCCGGCACAAGTCGAGGCGGAAGGCACTCCGAAGTGGCTCATTCCGCACCGGGTGTTCGAAGGCAACCGTCCGTCGAATACGATTCTGGCGGACAAACTCACGCCGGAAACTCTCGGGAAGCTAGTTGCGCTGTACGAACACTCCGTGTTTACCCAGGGCACAATCTGGAATATCGATTCATTCGACCAATGGGGCGTCGAACTGGGAAAAGTCCTCGCGCAACGCATCATCCCTGAACTCGAGAGCGAAACAGAACCGCAGCTTGCCCACGACAGTTCCACCAACAACCTGATCAGGTATTACCGTAAGTCGAAGCAGTCATAAAGGAGATTAGCGATGCAGGGTCTCATGACTGAACAGCCCAGAAGCAGAAGCGAAGACCGCGTGCAACGGCCCAAGCCACTGACCGATTTTTATGGAGAGGATCGTCATGAACTGGTGCAAAAACTCGCTTACCAGCACTGGGAACAAAGAGGCAGTCCGCTTGGGTCGCCGGAAATTGATTGGTTCGCGGCCGAAAGGGCCATGCGTGCGTACCTTTTAGCGTCAGGAATTGAGCTCGGGCCAGACGAGGATATGTACTCTTGACTGGCGTGGCTTTGAACATAGAACACGAACGGTTCCACAACCTAGAAAACTGAGGTCTATCTTATGAGCACCAATCGCGTGGTGCGCCCGAGTTCCGCAAAAGTCGTTCCCATGACCACCAGCGCAACAAATGTTTCAGATGCTCTGCAACAGTACAGGTGCGGTGCGATGCCGTTTATCGGGACGGAAAACGCTTTTTATGAACGGCACCTGGTTTTTGACAGAGCGATCGATCCCAAAGTAGCGAGCGCGCGTGAGCGCTTTGAGGCGTTCTCCCGTTCCGTGCGAGACATTCTCGCTCAGCGTTGGGTGCTGACCAAGAACACTTATGAGCGAGAGAATGCCAAACGCATCTATTACCTGTCCATGGAGTTTCTCATCGGACGTTCGTTGGCCAACAACATCACCAACCTGTTGCTAGATCCGCTTTTGCCGGATGCAGCTCAAGAACATGGTATCGACTGGCTGGAATTGATTGAGCAGGAACCGGATGCTGGGCTGGGCAACGGCGGCTTGGGCCGCCTCGCGGCGTGCTTTCTCGACTCGATGGCGACGATGAAACTCCCGGGCACGGGCTATGGTCTCCGCTATGAGTACGGCATGTTCAAGCAGTCGATCGTAGATGGCTGGCAAAAAGAGAATCCCGACAACTGGCTCCGCTACGGCGATCCCTGGGAGATTGCCCGGCTTCACGAGAATGTGGAAATCAGGTTGAACGTCTCATTCAAGTTGCAAGAGGGTAATTTTCAAGTCATCCCCGACCGGCCGTCAAGCCTGATCGGCATCCCGTTTGATCGTCCCGTGGTGGGCTATGGTGGAAAGACGATCAACACGCTCCGGCTCTGGGCCGCGGCGGCACCCGATTATTTCGATTTTGAGAAGTTTGGCACCGGAGACTTCGTGGGCGCACTGGGCGAGACTCTCGAAGCGGAGTCGCTTACCCGCGTGCTGTATCCCGACGATTCTACGACGAAGGGGCAGGGACTGCGCTTTCTGCAGGAGTATTTCCTGGTCGCATGTTCCATGGCCGACCTGGTGCGCCGTTTCCAGCGCCACAACTCGGATTGGGAAAAGTTTCCGGACAAAGCCGCAATTCAACTCAATGACACGCATCCTTCCATGTCGGTCCCTGAACTGATGCGAATCTTGCTCGACGATGTGCACTTGGGATGGGACCACGCCTGGGACCTGACCAAGAAGACGCTCGGCTACACAAATCACACCTTGCTGCCTGAGGCTCTGGAGAAATGGCCGGTGGCGTGGTTTGAGAGACTGTTTCCACGTCACCTGGAGCTGATCTACGAGATCAACCGTCGGCTGCTCGATGAAGTGCGGGTTCGCTTCCCGGGCGACGACGGGCGCGCGCAGCGCGTGAGCCTGGTGGAAGAAGGCAGCCCGCGCAAAATCCGGATGGCCAACCTTGCCATTGTTGGCTCGCATAGCACCAACGGAGTGTCAGCTGTCCACTCCAAGTTACTGCGAACCACGACGGTCAAGGATCTCGCAGAAATGTTTCCCGAGCGTTTTAGCAATAAGACAAATGGAGTGACGCCACGGCGCTGGTTGCGCGAGGCCAATCCCGCGCTGGCCCGCGAAATCACGCAAGTCATCGGAGATCGCTGGATCACGGATCTTAGCCTGCTCAAACAGCTCCGGCCATTCGCCGAGGATTCCAATGCCCGCGAACGCTTCCTCAAGTCAAAGCGAGAGGCCAAAGTGCAGTTTGCCAATTGGCTCAAGTCAACGTCGGGGCGTGTCGTGGATCCTGATACCATTTTCGACTGCCACATCAAGCGTATTCACGAATACAAAAGGCAATTGATGAATGCGCTGCGGATTGTGATTTGTTATAACCGCCTGCGGGAAAATCCCGGCATGAAGATAGTGCCGCGGACATTTTTCTTCGCTGGTAAAGCGGCGCCAGCTTACAAACTGGCCAAACTCATCATAAAGTTCATCAACAACCTGGCGGACACGATTGACGCCGACCCGGCGGCGCGTGGCCGGCTCAACGTCGTCTTTCTCCCTGAGTACAACGTTTCGTTGGCGGAACGCCTCATTCCAGCCAGCGATGTCTCCAACCAGATCTCGACCGCCGGTTACGAGGCCAGCGGAACGAGCAACATGAAATTTATGATGAACGGAGCCTTAACGGTCGGAACCCGCGACGGTGCAACCATCGAAATGGCGGAGGAAGCCGGAGAAGAGAACATGTTCCTCTTCGGCCTCACCGTGGAGGAAGTCGAGAACAGCCGCGCCTGGTACGACCCACACTGGCATTACGAAAATGAGCCGGAGACGCGGGCCGCTCTCGACCTGATTTTCTCTGACCACTTCAGCCCCAACGAACCGGGAGTATTCGCTCCCTTGCGCGATATGCTTCTGACCCAGGGCGATCACTACATGCATCTGGCCGACCTGACCTCGTATTGCAATGCGCAAGACCGGCTCGGCACTCTCTATTCGGAACCCGGCGCATGGGCGCAGAAAGCAATCTTGAACGTCGCCAGCTCCGGGAAGTTTTCGAGCGATCGCTCGATTGCGGAATACGCAAGCGAGATCTGGAAGGTGGAACCATGCCCAGTACTCTAGAAACACACTCCCTGACAGGTGAACCTAACATTTCGCCGCTGGCAGGCAAACCAGCGCCGAAGGAGTTGCTGGTGGACGTGGCTCGCCTGGAGAAGGAATATTTCGAGCGGCGTCCCGACTTGGATAATCCAAACCAGCTAGTCAGCTTCGGCACCAGCGGACACCGTGGCTCGCCCCTGCGCGGCACATTTAACGAAGCGCACATCCTCGCAATTACCCAGGCAATCTGCGAATACCGGCGCGAGCAGGGAACCGACGGCCCGCTCTATATGGGGAAAGACACCCACGCAGTGTCCGAGCCCGCGCAGCGCACCGCCCTCGAGGTGCTTGCGGCGAACAACGTGGAAACGATCATTCAGCAGGACGACGGGATAACTCCGACGCCGGTTATCTCGCGAGCGATTCTGGTTTACAACCGTGGTCGCAAAGAGAAAGACCATCTAGCCGACGGCATCGTGATTACGCCATCGCACAATCCGCCGGAGGATGGAGGCTTCAAGTACAACCCGCCCAACGGCGGTCCGGCGGATACCGACGTGACCCGCTGGGTAGAGAATCGCGCGAACGAATTGTTGCGAGCAGGGAATGCAGGGGTCAAGCGAATTCCCTTTGCTAAGGCGATCCGCTCCGCGACCACTCACCAGGAAGAGTTCGTCCTGCCCTATGTTCGTGATCTCAAAAATGTTGTCGACATGGATGCGATTCGCGGCGCCCAACTTAAACTTGGCGTTGACCCTCTGGGCGGAGCTTCATTGCCCTACTGGGAGCCGATCAACTCGATTTACGGTCTGGACATCGTCGTTACCAATCCAATAGTCGACCCGACATTTTCGTTTATGACCGTTGACCACGACGGCAAAATTCGCATGGACTGTTCGAGTCCCTATGCGATGGCCAGGCTCGTCGCCTTAAAAGATCAGTACCAGGTGGCGTTCGGGAACGATACCGACGCGGATCGGCACGGCATCGTAACTCCCGTTGCGGGGTTGATGAACCCGAATCATTACCTTGCCGTTGCCATCCGCTATTTACTGAAGCACCGGCCCCAGTGGAGTAACACAGTAGCGGTGGGAAAGACGCTGGTGAGCAGCAGCATGATTGACCGGGTTGTCAAAAAGCTCGGCCGCGAGCTCCGCGAAGTGCCGGTGGGTTTCAAGTGGTTTGTGCCGGGCCTGGTCGATGGCTCGTACTGTTTCGGCGGAGAAGAAAGCGCCGGAGCGAGTTTTCTTCGTCTTGACGGCACCGTATGGACGACCGACAAGGACGGGCCCATCATGGACTTGCTGGCGGCGGAGATTACCGCCCGCACTGGCAAGAATCCCGGAGAACATTACCGCGAACTGACGGCGGAGTTCGGCATCCCGTACTACACGCGCATCGACGCGCCCGCCACTCCCGAGCAGAAAGCAAAGTTAGCAAAGCTCACTCCGGATGCGGTGAAAGAGTCAGACCTGGCGGGCGAGCCAATCACCGCCAAGCTGACCAAAGCCCCGGGCAACGATGCGCCTATCGGCGGGTTGAAAGTTGTGGCGGAGAGCGGCTGGTTTGCAGCGCGACCCTCCGGTACCGAGAACATTTATAAGATCTACGCCGAGAGTTTCAAGAGCCAGACCCATCTGAACGCGATCCTTAGCGAAGCCCAGGAGATGGTGAATAATGCACTGGGTTCGTCCGCAGTCGTTCCCGGGCAGGGAGGCAGGCCATGAGCGGCAACGACTGGCTCACGAATGTTCCGCCGGGTCCGCCTGAATATCGTGCTTCTGGCTTGCTGATGCATGTCACGTCCTTGCCCTCGCCGTATGGCGTCGGCGATCTGGGATCGTCCGCGTTCTCGTGGATTGATCGTCTCCACGACGCCGGCCAGAAGTGGTGGCAAGTGCTTCCCCTCGGCCCGACTGGATACGGAAATTCGCCGTATCAATCGCTCTCGTCGTTCGCCCTCAGTCCACTGCTGATCAGTCCCGCTTCTCTCATTGCGGAACGATTGTTACGAGCGAGCGATGCCCAATCGAACTTCTCGAATGACGTAGTTGACTTCGATTCTGTGAGCGCATTCAAAGAGGGGCTGCTCGAAACCGCATGGGCGAACTTTAAAAGCGCACAAAGTAAATTCAAGAACCTAAAGTTCGACTACGAACAGTTCTGCGCCACGCAGGAGCATTGGCTGGATAACTACGCTATATTCCGCGCGCTGAAAGCCATGTATCACGGCGCTTATTATCTCGATTGGCCGGCAGAGTTGGTTCAACGCAAACTCGATCCTCTAGCCGATGCGCAGCACGAGTTGGCCGATCAAATCGACCAGGTTCGCTTTGCGCAATTTCTGCTCTTCCGCCAGGCCGATCAACTCAAAGCGTACGCTCACTCCAAAGGCGTCGGATTGATCGGCGACCTGCCCTTTTTCGTTTCTCCGGATTCCAGTGATGTCTGGGCCAACCCAGAATTTTTCCTGCTCGATGAGCAACGGCGCCCTCGCTTTGTCGCCGGAGTTCCTCCCGACTATTTCAGCGCGCAAGGTCAATTGTGGGGCGATCCCGTTTACAACTGGGATGCCCTGCGTTCGACTGGGTATCGGTGGTGCATCGACCGGTTGCGGGCCCTGCTCAATCACGTTGACGTGATTCGCCTGGATCACTTCCGCGGGTTCGCGGCCGCGTGGCACGTTCCAGCCGGAGCGCCAACGGCTCAGTCCGGGCAGTGGGTAGCGGGCCCGGGAGCAAACTTTTTTCAAGCCGTGCAAACAGAACTGGGCCATCTACCTTTCATCGCGGAAGATTTGGGTTTGATTACTCCCGACGTGCAGGCCCTGCGCGACCAGTTTCGCCTGCCGGGGATGCGCGTCCTGCAATTCGCCTTCGATGGTCATGCAGACAATCCATATCTGCCGCACAACTTTGTCCACAATACAGTCGCCTATACCGGCACACATGACAATGCTACAACTCGACAATGGTATGAGGAATTGCCCGACTACCAGCGGCAAAACTTGTGGAGCTATCTCAAGCGTTCGCCGGGAAGCAGTGCGGACGCCGCTCCGGAGTTGATGCGGCTGGCATGGTCGTCACCGGCGGCGCTCGCGATTGCTCCGTTGCAGGATCTGCTCAACCTGGGGAGCGAAGCTCGCATGAACGTGCCTGGTCGTGCCGATGGGAACTGGAGCTGGCGTGTCCGAGAAGACATGCTATCCGCTCAGGCTTTTCAACGGCTGCAGGATTTGACAGAAAGTTCCAAGCGCTCGGCAAGTCCTGCAACACTCTTCAGGGCGCAAGTGGACCGCGAAGGTGCGACGAGCCTCCGCTGACCAAGGGCAAGTGGACTCTGATGAAAAAAGAGACACCCGTGAACACTTCAAACCTCGAAGCGCACGTCAACAACTCAGCCGACACTGCCCATTCCATGGCAGCGCCACCTATCAGGCGTCCGACATGGGAGGAAGCTGAGGGCAACCCGTTGCCGCTCGGGGTCAACTGGATCGAAGAGGAGCAGGCGTTCAATTTCGCCGTTCACTCAGAACATGCGGAGAGCGTCACTCTATTGCTCTATTCTCCGGCCGATCTGGTGAATCCTCTTCTGAGACTTCAATTGGATTTCTTGCACAACAAGTCGGGGCGGATTTGGCACTGCCGCGTCCCAGTCACAATGCTTGGTGCCGCTTGTTATTACGCATATTCCGTATCAGGAGAGACGATTCCTCAGCTCCATAGCTTCGATCCGCAGAAGGTTCTCCTCGATCCGTACGCGAAGTTTATCTTCTTCCCACCTGCATTTGATCGCACCATGGCTATGCGAGAAGGCTCCAATGCAGGCAGCGCGCCTTTGGGAGTGCTGATTGATCACCGGTCGACATTTGACTGGTCGGGGGCTCGGTCTCCGTATCATGAGTCGGATGCAGTCATCTACGAACTTCACGTTAGAGGTTTCACGAAGAACCCAAACTCAGGTGTCGATCCATCGCGTGCCGGCACATACGCCGGTCTCGTGGAAAAGATCCCCTATTTAAAGGAACTCGGGGTGACGGTTGTAGAACTGATGCCGATTTTTCAGCGCGATCCACAAGAGGGCGACTACTGGGGTTATATGCCTTTGAATTTCTTCGCCCCGCATGCTCAGTACGCGAGCACACAGCGTGTTGATGAGCAGGGTCTTGAATTCAAGAATATGGTGAAGGCTTTTCATCAGGCTGGTATCGGCGTAGTGCTGGACGTCGTGTACAACCACACCTGCGAGGGCGATTACAAAGGGCCAATCTACAGCTTCAAGGGTCTCGACAGCGCCGGCTATTACATGCTTTCCTCCGATCCGGCAAACCCCTACGCCAATTACTCCGGCACCGGCAATACCTTGAATTTCGGCCAGGCGCACGTGCGCAAGATGGTGATTGATAGTCTGCGCTATTGGAAGCGAGGTATGCACGTCGACGGATTCCGCTTCGATTTGGCGTCGGTATTCAGCCGCAACGCGGATGGATCCCTCAACTGGGGTGAAGCGCCCATCTTCAGTGAAATTGCCGCGGACCCGGAATTAGGACGGGTGCGTTTGATCGCTGAACCCTGGGACACAGCCGCTTATCAGCTTGGGCGCGGCTTCCCCGGCCTGACTTGGCTGCAGTGGAACGGAAGGTTTCGCGACGACATTCGCCGTTTTGTTAAGGGCGACGCTGGGATGGTTCCCGAGGTGATGCGACGTATCTATGGCAGCGATGATTTGTTTCCCGACAACCGCGCCGACGCTTATCACGCATATCAGAGTGTGAATTATGTAACGTCCCACGACGGTTTCACGCTCTACGATCTGGTCTCTTATGACCGCAAGCACAATTGGAAAAACGGAAATAATAATCAGGACGGTACCGACGCGAACTACAGTTGGAATTGCGGACAGGAAGGGGATGAATCTCTCTCCCCGGCAGTCCTCTTGTTGCGCCGCAAGCAAGTAAAGAATTTCTGCTGTCTGCTCTTCTTATCGAACGGTACGCCGATGTTTCGGGCTGGGGACGAGTTCCTAAATACTCAACTCGGCAACAACAATCCCTATAACCAAGATAACGAAATTGGATGGCTGGATTGGAGTCAACTCCAGTCGAACCGCGACATTTTCCGGTTCTTTAAGAACATGATTGCGTTCCGGAAAAATCATCCGTCGCTCAGCCGGAGCAGGTTCTGGCGGGAGGATGTTTCCTGGTACGGCGTCGGCCCCACGGTCGATTTGTCTCCTGACTCGCACAGCCTGGCATTCTGCCTCCACGGCGCTTCTCAAGATGATGACGATATCTACGTGATGATCAATGCGTACTGGGAGGAGTTGGAGTTCAATGTGCAAGAGGGAACAGCACGGGAGTGGAAAAAAATCGTGGATACCGCTTTGCCCAGTCCAGATGATTTCTCGGATGATGGAATCCCTTTAGAGCAGACGAAATACCTACTGGCTCCAAGATCGATTGTGGTCTTATGTCGAGCCCAGGCAGAGACTCAATGAAGTGGTGAAAACAGATGTCCTTGGTTTCATCGCACAAGGTAATGAATATGGGAGGAATTGAGGCTCTGGGGGACAATCGACACTGTATTTGACTGCGTTCAATGATTCTGGAGCGGAGGCCGATTGGTAACCTATTTGAGACTCTCCACATACGCAATCAATGCCTTCAAATCATCCGGCGGCAGATCGATTGGGGGCATGCCGCCAGCGTTCATTTTTGCGGTGGGATGTTTGAACAGTTCGGCAACTTGGTCTGGTGAGAATTTTGCTTTTATGCCAACAAGCGGTGGGGCCGCGGCCGTACCCAATCCGTTATCGCCATGACACGCATTGCAGGATTGTCCTTCGAAGATAGTTTTCCCCTTCGCGGCTAGTGGGTCCGCGAGCGCCACATTTGCCGCAACCAGGGATGCAGAAGAAAGCTCCGGCTCAAATGGCTTTCTTGCGTATTCGTCTTCTTCGGCCCTCTGCTTGGCCAGTTGCTGGGCTACTCCAGAATCGTGTCGATCCAAATACTGACTGCGGAGGCCGAGGCCAACAAGCGAGAACAACACGAATACGTATGCTCCCATTGCTGCAGGCCGCTTCCACGGGCGTCGTTCGACGCTTTTATCCAGAAAGGGGAGCGCAAGAATGGCCAGCACAAGAAGAGTAGGAATTACAAGCACGCCCACAATCGCGGCCGATCCGTGCCAGTATTTCAGCCATTGAAAGATGGGCAAGTAATACCATTCTGGCCGCGGTACATACTGCGCATCCGCTGGGTTCGCAGGCGGTCCAAGTTGCATCGGCACGAAAAAGCAGAGCAATCCGAGTCCTGTGATGAGCAGCGCCGTCAGCGAGAGATCCATCAACACTTGGCGGGGGTAGAAAAGTTCTGATTTCTGTTTTGGGTGGTAAGGATCTTCGTTAACCGGTCCGGCCGCGCCAGCTTTGCGGAATAGAAAAATATGGGATGCCACAAGCGCGAAAATAAAAGCAGGAATCAGAAAAACGTGGGCCACGAAAAATCGCGAGATGGTAAGGGTCCCCATCTCCGTGCCGCCGCGCATCAGGCGTTTGATGCTCTCACCAATCCAGGGAAGTTCGCTGACGGCGTTCGTTCCTACGGCGGTAGCAAAATAAGCTCTCTGGTCCCACGGGAGCAGGTAACCTGTGAACGCCATTGCTAAAACCAGTCCGAAGAGCACGCATCCAGAGAGCCAGAGAAGCTCGCGCCGGCCTTTGTATGCTCCGTAGATGTAGGTTTGGGATAGATGCAGAAACAAGACGACCACCATTGCGCTGGCGCCGTAGGCATGGAGGCTGCGAAGGAAAGAGCCAGCCGTGACTGCCTTTGTAATGTAAGCGACCGTTGTGTGTGCGTGATCGGCTGAGGGAACGTAGTAGAGCGCGAGAAATATCCCAGTGATGATTTGTGAAAGAAATATGAACAACAGGCCCGAGCCGAATATGTAAGCAAAACGGGCGCCACCGGGAATGGGTTCGTCGAGCGCACTGCGAAGCAGATCGTCCAGCCCGGTACGGCGGTTCAGCCATCCCCATAATCCTGAGTCGCGCTGCGGTAGAGTGCCCACTTCACTTTTATCTGTCGAATGCATTTCCTCTCAACCTATGACTTCCTTGTCGGAGACCAGTTGCCGGAAATATTGGAAACGCACCAGCAGTTGCCCGTCCTGGATCGACGTTTCCAGCGTATCCATCCCTCGCAGTGACGGCCCGCTGACGCGCGTTCCATCTGCGGCAAAAGTGGCGCCGTGGCAAGGGCAGACAAACTGGTTTTTTCCCTTGTTCCATGGGACTGTGCAACCCAAGTGAGGACAGATAGAAGTGAGAACGCGAAGCTGGCCAGCAACGTCTTTCGTCACATAGACTGCTTTTTCAGAAACGGCTTTGCGCCACCCGTCCACTTGCTCAATCTGAATGGTGCGCATCACGGGTTCGGTCAAGGACGAAAAGTCGGTCAGCGCTCCCACGGATGACTCTTTGAGGTCGGTGGTGCGCCGCAAGAGAGGAAACAGAGCGAAGCGAATGAGCGGCACCGCGAGCAGCGCGCCTACAAGGAATGAGCCGAGTCCCAGCAATCCCCCGAGAAAGGACCGACGGCTTTCGAGAGACAATTCAGATGGTGAAGGTTTGGCTGTAGTGTTTTCTGAATGTCCCGCGCGTTCAAACATGCAATCCCTCGTTTGCCGTGCTCAGGCGGCGACCATGACCATATAGGACTCGCTACTTCTTGTTCGGCAGGGCTCGAATATAAGCGACGAGCTTCGTTACATCGTCCGCCTTGATCTTTGCACCAAACGCCGGCATTTTCCCTCGGCCCTTGGTGATCACTTCACTGAGTGCCGTGTCACTTTGCTTCTGGACTTCGTCGGAACGCAGATCCTTGGCGTGTAGTGCCTTGCCGGTTGGGCTGCCTCCACTGCCATCGGCCGAATGGCATAGGACACAGTTGGTTTTGTAAATCTTATCCGCGTCGGACTGGGCATAAAGTGCGGGGGAAACTAGGCAGCACAATGTGCCTGCCAGAACGATTCGCACAACAAACTCTCGCATGTCTATCTCCTCAGAGGACAGGGAGGCGGTTGCCAGTCTGGAATCGCTTGGTCCACGCTGTAGACTCCCAGCCCGTTCGATGTTGGACTTCCTTCAGGATAGGAGTCTACAGTATTGCGAGAACCTAGAAAACAAATCGCGCCAGCAAATAGACGGTGTTGTTGCTCGAAGCATTCCGCCCAGCGCCGTCGTAATTCATTTGAGCGCCATTAAACCGCAGGTAGCCCGTGTATTGCACCGCCAAGTCGACATTCTGCGCAGGCCACCAGGAAGCGTTCAGAGTGTAGCCGTTGCTTTGGGGAGATCCGTTGGCGCTTCCCGAAACCGCGGCTTGGGAGAATAGTAGCGGGTCCGATGTTCCGGTGATGTTGAAGAGCCCTGCCGTCCCGGAAAATCTCGTGCCGAAATGATATTCGACGTTTGCCTGCGCGGTGTTCAGATGGTGGCTGGTTTGCGCCGCGCCGCCTGCGGCAAAAGTCGCCAGCAGAGTCGAGTTCTCTCTGATATAGGTACCCCGGACGGAAACTACGTCATTCTTGAACTGAGGAATCGTCCGATCATACTCAAAGTCAGTACCCCAGTCCGTATAGCTATCCATCAGACCGGCGACTGCGTTGGGAGTGCTCTTCACATGCATGCCGTAGGTGCCAATCTCCAGGTAGTTATTGTTGCTGGAAGTCTGGTAGGCAGCACGCCAGTAGGGTGCCACGCCCCGGATGTTGTAGCTAAACCCCGCCCCTGAATTGGGCTGTGTGCCTCCGATGTGTTCGGACCGGTACATCGTTCCCGCCAAATACCAGTGCTCATTCCACATCGTGTATCCGCCCACGCCCGCTACGTCTTGGGCTAAACCTCCATTGATGATCGCGCCTGCGGAAGGCCCTGGGGCGACGTTACTCCCGACATAAGGGTATCCCCATGCGGGTGTCGTATTCCAAAGGTCCTCGACGGTCGGATTGTTATTGAGAGTGATTCCATACGTGAGCGACTTCCCAAACAACGTCCGATCGTGGTTGGCATAGCGGATGTCGGTGTTGTCCCAGGAAAAATGATCGCCCTGAGCGTCGTAAGTGACCTGCACGAAGCTGCCAATATGGCTCGTCCACGCGCCCGCGAGAAAGAGGGATACATCCTGGGGAAATTGAAAGTTTCCGTTCTGAGTTCCGGGCTGCGGCGACTTGGTCTCCGTCAGAGACGTGTCGAAGACGATTGAGAGGGGAAATGCCTCCAGCAGCGCCAGCGCCGCATTGTGATCCTTTTTCTCGTCAGTCACTTGGGCCTTTGTGGTGAACGTATAACCTTCGAGCTTGAACTTTCTGCCGAATGGGGTCAGTTCGGGCGGAGCGTAGTGGCAGGAGGCGCATGGCATTCCGGTCTGCCGTGAATAGCTGGGGACGGCGTGTGCGCCAGGTACGAAGAGAACTCCCAACCAAATGATTAAGAGAAGTTTCGTCAGCATTCCAGCTGAAGATTCAAATTGCTCATGCGGCATTGGCTTCTCCTTAAGTCCTGGGGCTCATACCGTTTGTTCACGATGATTCTCGCCGGGTGGAGATACGACCGCAGTGGTGAAGGTCACCGCTTGTTGTGATCAGGATCACAAAAAAAGGGACAGAGTTCGGGTTACAACTGATGGTCGGCTCCGATAACGCTTGCCACTTGCAGTGCCAGACGGTTCTTGGCGTAGCATTTCGCACACAAGTGATTTTGGATTAAGAAATACGAAAGTTTAGGGCTGGATCTGTCCTGTGTGGTTCTCTTGTCCGTGTTCGTGCAATATTCCAAATTGCCCCAGCCTCAAAAATGTATCGACAGGGCTCACGATGACACATCAACAGCAGCGATTTCTGTGCAAGATTGCTCACTTTGCAAAGACTATCAATCAGTACGTCGACAATGGAGCCAATCTGTCCGTCCCACCGCGAAATTGAGATCGGTATTGCTGAAGCGGTCGCTTATGCGATTCATCCGCGCCGACGGACACGTCCGGCGGGAATGACTTCCTCTGCTATTCCTGGGGGGAGGGAAATGGGGACCGCTGACTCGTTTGCCGAGTCTGCGATCCCCGGATTGCAACTAGGGCCTGATTGCAACCTTGATCACACCATTGCTCCGTTCAGCGAAGACCTGATATGCCTCGTTGATCCGATCGAGTGCGAAGCTGTGGGTCAGGAGCGGGGTCAGGTCTAGCCGTCCATGCCGAACCAGTTCCATCAGCCTGCGCATCCGCTCTTTGCCGCCAGGGCAGAGCGTGGTGACAATTTTGTGATCTCCGAGGCCAGCTGCAAACGGCTCGACCGGCACTGAGAGTTTCCCGGAGTACACACCCAGGCTGGAGAGAGTTCCGCCCGGTCTGAGAACACTGAGGGCATTCTCGAACGTAGCTTGAGTACCCAGAGCCTCGATAGCCACATCGACGCCCCGTCCGCGAGTGAGATGCTTGATACTCTCGACCACATCTTCTTTGGTAAAGTCGAGCACAACGTCCGCACCCATGCGCTTTGACATCTCGGTGCGAACCGGGTCGGACTCGACCGCGATGATCAGGCTCGCGCCCTTTAGTTTTGCTCCGGCCGTTGCGCAGAGGCCAATCGGGCCTTGAGCAAAGACCGCCACGGTGTCGCCAATTTCGAGGTCTGCACTCTCCGCGGCCGAGATGCCTGTGGAAGCGATATCGCCTAAGAGTACAACCTGCTCATCGGCCAGTTCGTCGGGAATTTTAGCCAAGTTTGCCTGGGCGTGTGGCACAAGCAAGTATTCCGCCTGAGCGCCGTTGATGGTATTGCCGAACTTCCAGCCGCCGAGTGGTCCACCACACTGCGACCAGTTTCCACCCAAACAAGAATTACACTGTCCGCATGGTGTAATTGCACCCACGAGGACGCGATCTCCAACTTCGTATCCGGTTATGCCCTCTCCAAGCTCGTGGATGATGCCCACGGGCTCATGGCCGATGATCAAGCCGGGCTTGACGGGGTATTCGCCTCTCAGAATGTGGAGGTCCGTACCGCAAATGGTGGTGAGGGTTACGCGTATTACCGCCTCACCCGCTCGCGGCCTCGGGATGGGGACCGTTTCCAGGCCGATCTGACCCGGTCCGTAAAAAACCAGCGCTTTCATCGTGGAGGTTGTTTCCTCCTGTTCTGTCAGTAGTGCGTAAGAAGTTTGGGACATGGCTTACTCCTTTCTGTTCGTACTAGTATTCCTTTCCGAGAGCAGGAGGTATGACCGTCGTTACTATTCCCTGTGATAGTGATCACAAATGGGGAATCACAGTTCGAGAACCACAGGAATGGACGCGCTGTCGGCGCAAAGACGAAAACGAAAGCCAAGCTTTTTGACAATGATCTGCATGGCCAGATTGTCACGCAACAATTCACCGGATACACGGTGCAGCTTCTGGTCACGCGCGATCTGGATCAACCGACGCAGTAGTTCAGTTCCCAGACCCTGTTTCTGGTACTGATCGGACACTAGGATGGCAACTTCGGCCTCATTCTGACCGTCGAGTTTGATCAGTCTGCCCACTCCCAGGATCTGCTGCTTCCCCGAACTTTTATTTGTGTAGTCCACGACCAAAGCGACCTCGCGCTCACGATCGACGTGACAAATGCGAACCAGGCGCTCGTGCGCCAGGCGCGCCTCCAAGCTGATGGAGCAAAAGTAGCGCATGTAGACACTGCGGCCAGAAAGCGTCTGATGGAATTGTGCCATCAGCGGTTCGTCACCAGGGTGGATGGGCCGAAGCGAAACTTCTGTTCCGTCTTTCATGGAGAATTGTGAAACCAAACCGGCAGCCAGCTCCGATCCAGATTCCGCTGGCCTTTCCGCGGAGGTCTGCGTTAGGTCAATCTGATTTTCTTGGATTTGGTTCATAAAACCCTCACGCCCAAGCTGAAGATCAGCCGCGATCTCAGAATAACGAAACACTTAGACCTGCGAATGCCCCTTGGTCTCGACTTGGATTTCAAAGTTCTGAGGCATTGCCAGCGCGCGTGAGACCAGACACAGCGCCTTCGCCTTATACAAGAGAACGATTGCTCGCTGCCGGTTCTCTTCACTGGCAATCGTCAAGCTGGGGCGGATGACAATCTCGTTGAAGCCGTAGCCAGTGTCCGTCTTACTCACGGTTCCCTCCGCTTCCACCGCCAAGTCCGTGTATTCAAATTTCGAGTACTCTGCGATTGCGTGGAACGTCGTCGTAAAGCAACTCGCGAGAGCAGTCAGCATCAGATCTTCCGGTGTCCACCTGCCTTCGACACCGCCGAACTGCGGCGGCGCCGTGAAATGAATTGCGTTTGGGACCGAATCGGACTTGGCAATACCGGTCTGTCCGGAAGTCCACCAAGCTACAACGCGATACTTATGTTCATTTTCCATTCCGTACTCCCGAGAGCTTGATTGCGTTTCACGGCCATTGTTCCTGATGATTCTGTGCCAAAGGACCAATCAAAGCGGTGGCCGAGGTCACCGCTCCTTGTGATGCCAGTCACATATCGGGTGCTACAATACGCTCAACTGGAGGGTGCTGATGCGCGCCCCTTACGGCTTAAATATCATCGACAACTGCCTCATCTGTCCTGTTCGGGAGGAGCATTTATTCTGCAATTTGCCTTTGGCTGCAGTACAAAAACTGAATGAAATCAAGTCCACTGCGGTTTATCCGAAATCAACCGTGCTATTTATCGAGGGCCAACAGCCGCGTGGGGTGTTCGTACTCTGTGCGGGAAAGGCGAAACTCTTCACATCTTCGAGCGATGGCAAAACCATCATCACCAAGATTTCGGAGGCCGGAGATGTCTTGGGTCTGAACGCGACCATCTCCAATCGGCCCTATGAAGTTACGGCCGAGATGATGGAGCCAGGCCAGGCCAATTTCATCGCCCGCGACGCGCTCCTAGAATTCCTGCGCGAACACGGCGAGGTGGCATTACGAGTTGCAGAGCAACTCAGCCGCAACTACTACACAGCATATGAGGAAATCCGCACTTTAGGTTTGACTAGTTCACCGTCGGAAAAGTTTGCAAAGCTGCTACTCTCTTGGTCGCCAGACCGGGGTAACGCGAATGAACCTGCGCATGTGAAGATGACGCTGACACATGAAGAAATCGGGGAAATGATCGGCACGACGCGCGAGACGGTCAGCCGCTTGTTCTCTGATTTCAAGAAGAAGCAGTTGCTGCAAACGAAGGGATCCACCCTGATCATTCGCAACAAGCCTGCTTTGGAGAAAATGTTGAACTCCTAAGGGGTAATGTATCGGGCGCCGTCACTCCGAACCGACATTAGCAACCCTCCCTAAATCTCTGCGAGTTTGGAGAATTCGCCGTGTTCCTCCATCAACGGATCGGTCGAGTATGCCAACCGCTGTTCAATTTGTGCGATCTGACCGCGCAACCAGCCGGCAAAAGCTTCTTCCAACTCGATCTGCGTGCCGTAGCGATAGAAATAATCAATGGTCTCCGCCTGTTCATTGAGGGGAATAAACCGGCACGGCGAACTCTCGCCCCGAAGTTCACGAGGAACGAACTTTATCAATTGACACTCGCTGCACGGATGCGTCCGAGCGGGGTCGCCTAGGTTCGGACAACTGGGCGAGTCTTCCAAGATGTAGGGAGGACGCCGCGGTGTGCGGGGAGAGCGCCCGTAGCCTCCATCTTCTACGAACTTCAATTCAAACTTGAGGAGTTCCAGCATTTCGTGTTCGTCGTGTGACATACAGCACCTCTTCTTAATACCCAGAATCGCAAGGACCAGTTTGTCCTGCAATGATGGCGATCACGCTGGCTTGTGATCGCCATCACTCTCACGGATGTTTCCCGTCACATGCTTTTGCGACATGTCGAACTAACATCGCGCTGGAGGTAGTCATGAACGGCCCTTACCCAACGAGCCGAAAGGTTGGCGACAACTGCAGGCGATGGCCCAAAAAGAACGTAACCCGGAAAAACTGGCCGCTATACTCGAACGAATGAATCGTCTGTTAACCGCCCACGAGAAAAAATCATTGAGGCAACAGCAAGCTAAGTCGGAGTGATTGGAATAACACGTAAATCCTCGACAACCGAAGGGCAGCACTATCGGCGTTACGTCCTACGGCAGCGTGCCAGAGCGGCGCAATCCAGCTAGGCTTTTGAGGAACTGATCGCCCATGCTCCTTCATGAGTAAATGATGGAAAAGGCTTCGTCTTTGATTCTGGGAACAGATGGCCCTAGCTCTTACTTACCACGAACTTCGCCTCTAGCCTTTCATACACTTCTTCCGCACGGCGCAACGCTTCCAGCACGTTCTCACAGATATTTTCTGGACCGACAATTTCCGCGAACTCTCCCTGATGGATCAATTGTGCGGGCTGCTCGCGGGCCCCGCAGAGGATCAGGGTGCGCTTGCTGGCGTGCAGGGTCCTGGCGACTTCTTCCAGGGCGAATAGGCCAGTGGCGTCGAGGGCCGTCATGTTGCGCAGGCGCAGGATGACGACCGGAGGCAGCTTGTGGAGATTCTCGGTGACGACGGAGATTTTATCGGTCGCCCCGAACAGGAACGGGCCGTGGACACGGAAGATCGTGGCGTAGTAGGGGATGTCTTTGTCCTGGAGAATGTGCATGCGGCCGTCTTCGATGTAGTCGTCGGTGACCTGCGACACCGTGGTGGTGGCGGCGACGCGGCTGATGAAGAGCAGCGCAGCCAGAATCATTCCGGCTTCGACGGCGACGGTGAGGTCGGCGAAGACGGTGAGAGCGAAGGTGACCAGCCAGATGCTGATGTCGGTCTTCGTCAATTTCAGCAGCTGCGGAATCTCGCGCCACTCTCCCATGTTGTAGGCGACGATCATCAGGATTCCTGCGAGCGCAGACATGGGGACATAGCTCACGAGCGGCGCGGCGAAAAGAAGAATGCAGAGCAGCGTGAGCGAGTGGATCATGCCGGCGATCGGAGACTGTGCGCCGGAGCGGATGTTGGTGGCGGTGCGGGCGATGGCGCCGGTGGCGGGAAGCCCTCCGAACATGGGCGAAATAATATTCGCAACGCCCTGGCCGATGAGCTCGACGTTGGGATTGTGGCGGTCATTGCTCATGCGGTCCGAGACCACAGCGGACATCAGCGATTCGATCGCGCCGAGCATCGCAACCGTGAAGGCCGGGCCGAGCAGGCCGTGAATCAAGTCGGTGCGGAATCGCGGAATCTGAAGATGCGGAAGGCCGCTGGGGATTCCTCCGAAACGGGTTCCTATGGTTTCTACTGGGAGCTTGAAGAAATAGACAGCCGCGGTTCCTAAGAGCAGGGCGACAATCGGACCGGGGATGCGCGGGGAAAGACTGCGGCAGATGATCAGGACCAGCACGGTGAAGACAGCAAGCGCGGTCGCTTCGTAGGAGAGCGTGTGGAAGTTTCCGGCGAGAGCTTCCAGGCGCAGCCAGAAGACGCCAGGGACTTTATCGAGACGCAATCCGAAGAAATCTTTGATTTGCGTACTGGCGATCAGAACCGCGATGCCATTTGTGAAGCCGATGACAACGGGGCGCGGGATGAACTTTACGCCGGTACCGAGCCCGGTCGCTCCCATGATGATCAGCAGAATCCCGGCCATGATCGTACACATGAACAGGCCATCAACACCGTGCGCAGCGATGATTCCCGCGATCACCACTACGAAGGCGCCGGTCGGTCCACCGATTTGCGTTTTCGATCCGCCGAGGGCCGAGATCAGGAAGCCGGTGACGATGGCGCAGTAGATGCCGGCTTGCGGCGTAAGCCCCGACGCGATGGCGAAGGCCATGGCCAGGGGAAGTGCGACCAGACCGACGGTGACTCCCGCGATCAGGTCGAGGAGGAATTTGTGACGGTTGTAGTCGCGCAGACAGAGGACTGACTTCGGGAGCCATCGGTCTTCTAAGAAAGTAACGGCCATTGCGACATTATGGCAGCGGTTGGTTGAACTCGGTAGAGCATGTAGGCGAAAAGGGAATACCGAAGGGCACCGCCCGACCGTAAGACTGTCGTTGAGAGAGATCAGTGGTCACTCAAGGCGAGGCGATGGCAAAACCAACCTTGAGTTTGTCCCTGGTCTTGTTTAACGCTAGTCTGCGGTCCGGAACCGGCGGGCGTGTGAAGCGTTGCTATGTCCGCTAGCGACCAAAGATTCAATGCTATTCTGCGGGGTCGTAGTTCAGATTTTGCCCAAGCCATCGTTCGACTTCTGGCACGCTCATCCCTTTGCGCTCGCTATAGTCGGCGATCTGGTCGCGATCGATCTTTCCAAGGCTGAAATATCGCGAGTCCGGATGTGCAAAGTAAAGCCCGCTCACGCTCGATCCGGGCCACATGGCAAACGACTCGGTGATCAGCATTCCAGTATTCGCCTGAACATCGAGCAAACGCCAAAGCGTGCCTTTCTCCGTGTGATCCGGGCACGCCGGATAGCCTGCGGCCGGCCTGATCCCGCGGTATTTCTCTTGAATAAGGTCCGCGTTGCTCAGGCCCTCTTTACACCCATAACCCCATTCACACCGCGCTCGTTTGTGCAGGCATTCGGCGAAAGCTTCCGCCAGGCGATCGGCAATGGCCTCTGCCATGATCGCGTTGTAGTCGTCGTGCTTGGCCCTGAACCCGTCGCACAGTTCCTTCAAGCCGATGCCGCTGGTTACCGCGAACGCACCGATGTGATCAGGCAACCTCGTCTCCTTCGGCGCGATGAAGTCTGCGAGAGATCGGCACGGTTCATTTCCTTCCTTATTTGATTGCTGGCGAAGGAAGTGGAATCGTTCGAGCACCTGTCCGCGTGTGTTGTCCGTATACAACTCGACATCGTCACCCACGGCACTGGCGGGAAAGAAGCCGTATACACCCCGCGCCGCGATCAGGTTCTTTTCAATCATCACATCCAGAAGAGCATTGGCTTCGGCAAAGAGCTGGCGCGCCTGTGAACCGTGTGCCGGGTGTTCGAAAATGCGCGGGTAAACCCCTTTTAATTCCCAGGTGTGGAAGAATGGTGTCCAGTCGATGAAGTCGCGCAGCGTCGCCAACGGAAAGTTGTTTAGAACGCGCACCCCGGTAAACGAGGGCGTAGGCAGGTCTTCGGTACGCCACTCGATCGGCGTGCGTCTTTTGCGCGCAGTCTCAAGGGAAACCACGGTCAGGCGTGGTGCGGAATGGGCTTTGCGAAGCGCCTCATAGTCGGCGCGATGCTGAGCCACGAATGCCGACTTGCCCTCGTCGCTCAAAAGGCGGGTCGTAACGGGTACCGCCCGACTGGCATCCAGGACATGGACTACTGGCTCGCTGTAATGGGGCGCAATCTTGACAGCCGTGTGCGCTCGACTCGTGGTTGCCCCACCGATCAGCAAGGGCAACTTGAAGCCCTGCCGCTCCATCTCGCGGGCCACATGTACCATTTCGTCCAGCGACGGAGTGATCAAGCCGCTGAGTCCGATCATGTCTGCCTTCTCCGCCGTGGCGCGTTCGAGGATTTTTTCGCAGGGGACCATCACTCCCATGTCGATCACTTCATAGTTATTGCAGGCCAGGACGACACCGACGATATTCTTGCCAATGTCGTGAACGTCACCTTTGACCGTCGCCAACACGATTTTTCCTTGTGCCTTAACCACCTGGCCAGACGCGGCCATCGCCACTTTCTCGGCCTCCATAAACGGCGTCAGGTGAGCCACAGCCTTCTTCATCACGCGCGCAGACTTGACCACCTGGGGCAAAAACATTTTGCCCGCTCCGAACAGATCGCCCACCACACTCATGCCCGCCATAAGTGGGCCTTCGATAACTGACAGTGGACGCCCCAGCTTTACGCGAGCTTCCTCTGCGTCCGCTTCGATGTAGGTGTCGATTCCCTTGACCAGCGCGTGCGAAAGACGTTCTTCGACGGTGCCATGGCGCCATTCTTCGGCCTTTTTTTCACTGGCTATCGCGCCCGCGCCCTTGAGCGATTCTCCGTGCTCCACCAGTCTCTCGGTCGCATCGGGACGGCGGTTCAGCAGCACGTCTTCAACCAGCACCTTCAGTTCAGGCTCAATCTCCTCGTACACCTCCAGCATCCCTGCATTCACGATGCCCATATCCATGCCCGCCGTTATGGCGTGATAAAGAAATGCGGAGTGCATTGCCTCCCGCACTTTGTTATTGCCTCGAAAGCTGAACGAGATGTTCGAGACTCCGCCGCTCACCTTGGCATGCGGAAGATTGGCCTTGATCCAGCGGGTGGCGTTGATGAAGTCCACCGCGTAGTTGTTGTGCTCCTCCATGCCAGTAGCGACGGTGAGGATATTCGGGTCGAAAATAATGTCTTCCGG
Organism: Acidobacteriota bacterium; assembly: GCA_013289765.1. Classification (GTDB taxonomy): domain Bacteria; phylum Acidobacteriota; class Terriglobia; order Terriglobales; family Acidobacteriaceae; genus Sulfotelmatobacter. The sequence continues at coordinate 406,471 of JABCZI010000003.1, read as the reverse complement.
AGGAAACCCAACTTCGTCGACGAGTATCCGGTAAGCGCGCTCGCAGACGCGGATCTTGTCCTCGTAAGTGGCTGCCTGACCCTTCTCGTCGAAGGCCATCACTACGACCGCGGCGCCATACTTGAGGACCGTGGCGGCGTTTTTGCGAAACTTGTCGTCGCCTTCTTTCAGCGAGATCGAATTGACGATGCCTTTGCCCTGCAGGCACTTCAGCCCAGCCTCGATGACCTCCCACTTCGAGGAGTCCACCATGAAAGGCACCTTGGCAACTTCGGGCTCACTCGCGAGCAACTGCAAGTAGCGTGTCATGGCTGCTACGCCATCGATCATGCCCTCGTCCATGCAGATGTCGAGGACGTTGGCTCCGTTTTCGACTTGCTGCCGCGCCACGCTTACCGCTTCTTCATATTTGCCTTGCTTGATCAGCTTCGCGAACTTGGGTGAACCGGCAACGTTCGTCCGCTCACCGATCATGATGAAGACGCCGGACTGTTGGGTGAAGGGCTGCGATCCGGAGAGACGGAGTGGCTTCGTCTTCGCGGGCTGGGCCGCGCTCACTCGATCAGACACGCTCACGCTCGACTCTCAATCTGGTCGGCGAAGGATTCTTCAGCAGTCTGTGTCCCCCACTTTCGCGGAGGCTGCCCTTCGAGCGCTTTGGCGATAGCCTCGATGTGCTCGGGTGTATTGCCGCAGCATCCGCCGGCAATATTGATTAGCCCCGACCGCGCAAAGCTGCCCAGATAGCGGGCCATATCCTGCGGCCCGAGATCGAACCCGGTTTCCGACAGAGGATTCGGCAAACCAGCATTTGGGTAGCACGAGATGGCCACGTCCGCCTTCTCCGAGAGTTCCTCCAGGAACGGATACATCAGATCGGGACCGATAGAGCAGTTGAGCCCCACCGAGAGTGGCTTCGCGTGTTCCACCGCATTCCAGAACGCCTCAGTGGTCTGCGCCGAGATCATCGTTTCGCCGCCCCGGCCCACTGCTGCTGAAATCATCAGCGGCAATTTCTTGCCATCCTGATCGAACACCTCACGGATGGCTACAAGTGCTGCCTTGGCGTTCAGTGAATCAAAAATCGTTTCGACCAAGAGCAGATCAACCCCGCCGGCGATGAGGGCACGCACCTGCTGCATGTAGGCAGTCTTAACCTGATCGAACGTGACTACGCGGAAACCAGGATCATCGGCATCGGGGGAGTTCGAAAGAGATACAGTCAGCGGCCCGATCGCGCCCGCCACGAACCGTTGACGCGAGGTCGCACTGCCGACACGGTCAGCCCACTCACGGCACTGCCGCGCCGATTGCTCATTAATATCCCAAGCCAGGCTACCGAGAAACGAATCGTCGATGATCTTTTGATAGAACGCCGGATCCTTTCGCCCACCACGCTCCCGAGGATCTTCCACGAAAAACTCGCTCTGCGTAATGCTGGTTGCTCCGAAAGTGTTCGTCTCGATGATGTCCGCTCCAGCCTCGAGAAACCGGCGATGGATGTCGCCGATCATTTCCGGCTTGGTCAGCGAGAAGAGGTCACCGTTGTTCAGCAGGCCCTTGGTCGAATTCTTGAAGCGCTCCCCACGTATGTCCGCTTCAGTCATGCCGTACGTGCGGATCGTCGTGCCCATCGCTCCGTCGATGATGGCAATTCGATTTTCGAGGATCTTTTCAAGAGGATGTTGATGGTTTGTCGTCATATTTGTCGTCTTAACAGTTCTGCCCTACTTCCGCACCGAAAACACAACTCCTTAATTATAGCGATATGGTCGCCCCTCATCCGTCATACGTTCCAAGGCTGACGACGCTCTGGTCTGGTTATGGGGGGCAGCGGCAGGCTCTGCTGTATAGTTTGATGCTCTACCGATCAATTCGTTACGAATCCGGGAGGCGTTGCTGTGACAAGACGTTCCAGTTTCATGCCGCACTTGCTTCGAGTGGTTTTGACAAGTTTGTTGGCCCTCGTTGCTTGCCTTTCTCAGTCAGTTGCGCAAGCGCGGCACCATAGCAAAATTTTCGGGGGTTACTTTGAAGAATGGGGCATCAATTACGGCGGTTACAACATTGCGGATTTGCAAAAGAATGGCGTGGCCGATGAACTTACTCATTTGATCTATGCCTTCGGCAATGTAACCCCGACTTCTCCGCCGGCGTGCGCCATTGCTGATCCCGTGGCCGCTTACCAGAATTCCGCGGTGCCTAGTGTGAGCGGCAAAGCGTACGCGGCGCCGCTGTACGGAAATTTTGGCGCGCTCCAACAGCTCAAGGGGCTGCATCCCAATCTGAAAGTGTTGATCTCTTTGGGGGGACAAGCGGGGAATGTTGCTGGCTTTGTGACTGCCGCAGGCTCCGCAGCCGGCCGCGCCGCACTCGCGTCCTCGTGCATCAGCCTGTTTGTTAAGGGCAACATCGCTGCAGGGGTTACGGCTCCCGGCCTATTTGACGGCTTTAATATCGATTGGGAGTTTCCCGGCCCTGCGGACAAAGAGAACTTTACCGCCCTGCTAAAAGAGTTCCGTACGCAACTCAACGCTTTGTCGAAGACAACGGGCAGAAAATATGTCTTGACGTTTGATTCTCCAGCGAGCCCGAAGAAATATATCAACATCGATCTTAAATCCGCCGCAGCGCAAGTGGATTTCCTCACCATCGACGGCTACGATTACGCCGCAGCGGAGGAAAAGCAGACCAACGAGTCATCTTCTCTATATGACACCGCTTCCGACCCTGTGTATGCCGACGACCGCTACATCGATGCGACTGTAAAAGCCTATCTAAAAGCTGGAGTGCCGGCGGCAAAGTACACCATGGGGTTTCCGTTGTATGCGGTCGGCTGGACGGGTGTCCCTAACGTGAATCATGGCTTGTACCAAAGCGGAGCCGGTCCTGCTCCAGTTCTCTTGACTGACGGATCGGGTCTGTGTCCGAATCCAGACAAAACCAATGCCTCACCCGGTTGTGACACTATTTTGACTGCGGGATTTGCAACCTACTCAACCATTGAGAACCTTGCGAATAAGTACGGGTACGCCGCCTGGTACGATTCGGCCAGGATCGGAGCTACGCTCTACAATCCGGCCACCGGAACTTTTTATACCTACGACAATCCCGCCGCAGTCGTAGCGAAGACGGCTTACATCAGGAAGCATAAACTCGGCGGCGCCTATGTTTGGGCACTAAACGACGATGATCCCAAAGCATCCCTGACTAAAGCAATTGCTGCCGGCTTGAAGTAAATTGAGCCGGTCCAGCCACCACTCTCCGCATCAAGTTCGGTTTTCGTAACAAGATCGCTCCAGAGTCGCCTTTTTTCCACACTCCAAAAGAAACCTGCTCCCCGCTTGCTCGCCCCACGCCTTCTAGTGGTTAGCGCCTCGCTGGTCAAGTTGTAGTTCGGATTCCGCAAAACGAAAAAAAATTCTTGACTGAGTTGCTTAACCGGAGTACGCTCCTTCGCGTTAGTGCTATAGAGCAGTTTTCAAGCTGCAGATCTTCCGTGAGTGCTGAAAATGAGCGCTAAGTACAGCTAACTCTCACGACGCGGAGTCCGATGTGACCGCAACCGGACTCTTCTCTCAATCACCCAACCGCGGGCGGATCTCCTGGCACGTCCCCCGAATCAAGGAGCCACAATGAAGCGTGCGTTGCTTTTCTCCCCCCTACTCTGCGTCGTTGTCTCGGTTTCGCTGTTGGCGCAAGCGTCAGTCACTCTGAGTCCGTCGAGTTACAACTTTGGCAGCACCGCGGTCGGCACAGGCACCGCGTGGGTTACCTTCACACTCGCTAACAGCGGCAGCTCGGCCGTGAGCATCAGCAACGTCGCCGTCAGCGGCCCATTCGTCGTATCCAGCAATTGCGGATCCTCGGTGGCCGCCAACGGTTCGTGTCCAATCTACGTGTATTTCTACCCAACAGTGGCGGGCGCGGCCAGCGGCACGCTGACAGTGACCGACACCGCCGCAAATAGTCCGCAGACATCTGCTCTCAGTGGAACTGGCGGAAGCGGCGGCAGTTGTACGACCACACCCGGCGCTCCAACTGGATTGGCGGCATCGGGCACAACCAGCTCCGGCACCAACTTAAGTTGGACCGCGGACACTGCTCCCGCAAACTGCACGATCAGCAGCTATACCGTATTGCAGAACGGAACCTCGATTGGAACCACAACCGGCACAACGTTTACCGTCAGCGGACTTGCGGCTTCGACCTCTTACAGCTTCACGGTTGAGGCGACAGACGCCAACGGCACTTCTGGCCCAAGTTCGGCCGTGAATGTGACGACGCTGGCGAACTCGTGCACGACTACGCCGAGCGCTCCAACTGGATTGGCAGCTTCCGGCACAACCAGCTCCGGCACAAGTCTGAGTTGGACGGCGGTCACTCCTCCCGCCAATTGCACGATCAGCAGCTACACGGTATTGCAGAACGGAAGCTCGATTGGAACCGCAACCGGCACGTCGTTTGCCGTGAGCGGCCTTTCGGCTTCGACCACTTACAACTTCACAGTGGAAGCGACGGACGCTCACGGCACATCCGGCGCAAGTTCGGCGTTGAGCGTGACGACGTCCGCAAGCGGCGGATCGGGATGCGCCACAGCGTGGAGTTCCACCGCGGTTTACACTCAGGGCATGACGGCGAGTCAGAACGGCGAGAACTACGTCGCCAACTTCTGGACGCAGAATCAGAGTCCGGCCACCAACAACGGCGGGGCAGGTAGCGGTCAACCTTGGACTGCGACGGGCGCCTGTTCGAGTTGCTCAAGCGCACCGGCTGTTCCTACTGGATTGGCGGCATCCGGAACGACCAGCTCGAGCACAAACTTGAATTGGAGTGCGGTTAGTCCACCCGCAGGATGCAGTGTCAGCTATAAGGTACTGCAGGGCGGCACCACGATCGCGACGCCAACCACAACGTCAGATGCGGTCACTGGCCTCACTCCTTCGACCACTTATAGCTTTACGGTGGAAGCGACAGATGCTGCCGGCACATCAGCCGCGAGTTCAGCGGTAAGTGTGACGACTTCGGCCAGCTCATGCACGACCAAACCGGCTGCTCCAACCGGGTTGGCGGCTTCCGGCACGACCGATTCCAGCACAAACCTGAGTTGGAATGCGGTCACTCCTCCTAACGGATGCAGCATCAGCTATTCGATCACAGGAGGGCCCTCGACTTTAACCACTACTAGCACGTCCGATACGGCGGGCGGACTGACGCCGTCAACCAGCTACACGTTCTCGCTGACAGCTACCGACTATGCCGGTTCCTCGTCTGCGACGACGGTCACCGTGAAAACATCCGTCGCCAGTACTCTAATGATGGCCGGATGGTATGAAGAGTGGGGAACTTACTACGCCAATGCCAACGTTGCGGACCTGCAGAACAATGGCGTAGCCGGCGTCCTCACGCATCTCATTTATGCCTTTGCCAAGCCGGTCGCGAACGGCAGCAACGTGAATTGCGCGCTCGCCGACTCCTATGCCGATTATCAAAAGAACGTTCCGCAGGTGTCTGGCGCTACTCCGGCCACGGCCCCGCTGCAAGGGAACTTTGGCGCGCTCGTGCAACTCAAGCAGCTCCATCCCAACCTGAAAGTGTTGATCTCCATTGGCGGATGGAATCCCCCCACCTACAACCAACTCTTCGACACTGCAGCCAGCACGCAGGCTCAACGCCAGGCGTTTGTTGGTTCGTGTATCAACATGTTCATCCAGGGCAATATCGCCTCGGGCGTCTCCACCGGTACTCTCTTCGATGGCTTCGATGTCGACTGGGAGTTCCCGAACGCAAACGATACGGCCAACTTCACAGCGTTGATGACCGAGTTCCGCAGCGAGCTGAATACGTTGTCGGGAACGACAGGCAAGACGTATCAGGTACTGGCTGATTTGGCTGCCGGTCCGTCAACCCCGGGCGCGGCCGTGGACTCGGGCAACGACGGTGGTTATGACACGATCAACATCGCAGGTCTAAATGCGGTGTTGGACTACATGAATGTGGACGGCTATAACTACGCCGGAGACTGGTCTAATGCCACCAATGACGCGTCTCCGCTGTACGACGAAACTGCCAGTCCGCTGTACGGAAAAGGTGACACGATTGACTCAACCGTACAGTATTATCTGGCGCATGGCGCATCACCGGCCAAATACACCATGGGATTCCCGCTTTACGGTGTGGGCTGGACGCAAGGTCTGACCTCGACCAACAGCGGCATGTACCAGAACGCAACCGGGACCACGGATCCGACCGGAGCCCAGACTCCGAACGGAACTGCTCCGGTCCCCAATATCAACGGAGTAGGGAATTGCCCGACGGGTCAGAACCAGGGAGGGCCAGCCGCGGGATGCGACTTCCTCTTGACCGACGGCATGGCGACCTACCGCTCAATCGTAAACCTGCTGAACAACGGGTTCACCCCCAGCTACGATGCTGCCCGTTGCGCGGCTCGTATGTTCAACCCAACCACCGACACTGCCTACAGCTACGACAACGCTCAGTCGGTACAGTGCAAAGTGAACTACATCAAACAGTATGGCTTGGGCGGCGGCTACGTTTGGGCGGTGAAAGATGACGACCCGAACGGAGACCTGACCAAAGCCCTGGCTACAGATCTCAACCCGTAGAGACCGGCGCCAGGAATAATCACAAAGGCAGGCTGAGTGATCAGCCTGCCTTTGATTTTGGATGGATGATCTTGAAATGGTGATCTGTGCCGGGCATTGCACTCATGCCGACCTGCCAGGCACACGCTAAAAAGTTGTGCTCCACAAAACAGGGGTATTGCAAGTTCCGCTATATAGCTCTATACTCCGCCGGTTCGTACTTTCGAATTCCGGAGGCCTCTGCTATGTCCAAACATTTCCTTTCGCGCCTGCTCCGAACGGCTCTGCTGACTATGTTGGCCCTCGTTGCATGCATCTCTTCCTCGTTCGCACAAAACCATAAACAAGGCAAGATTCTCGGGGGATACTTCGAAGAGTGGGGTATCTATTACGCTGGCTATAACATTGCGAACCTGCAGCAAAACGGTGTTGCCGATAAACTGACGCACCTCCTATACGCTTTCGGCAATGTGACAACGACTCCTGCGCCGGCATGCTCGATTGCCGATAGTTGGGCCGACTATCAATCTCCATATCTGCCCAGTGTGAACGGTAACGCGTATCCTGGGCCGCTCTATGGAAATTTTGCGGCCATCCAACAACTGAAAGGACTCCATCCGAACCTGAGTGTGCTGATGTCCTTAGGAGGGGCCTCCAGCGCCAACACTGCGGCCTTCGTTGCCGCCGCCAGCACCACGGCCGGACGGCAAGCTCTTGCCGCTTCCTGCATCGACATGTTTGTCAATGGCAACATAGCCTCAGGTATTACCGCTCCGGGCTTGTTTGACGGCTTCAATATCGATTGGGAATTCCCCACAGCGACTGACACGCAGAACTTCACCGCCCTGTTGCAAGAGTTCAGCAAGCAACTGAACGCCTTGAGCGAAACTACGGGAAAGCAATATAGTCTGTCGTTCGATGGGCCCGCCGGAGCTCAGAACTATGTCAACATCGATCTGAAGAATGCAGCCAAACAGGTAGATTTCATCACTATCGATGGCTACAACTATTCCGGATCATGGGTCACTCAGACCAATCACGCATCGCCCCTATACGATTCCTCTGAGGACCCATTGTTTGGCCAGGGACTCGACATTGACGACACGGTAAATGCCTATCTCAGTGCCGGCGTGCCTGCATCCAAGTACACCATGGGTTTGCCCCTCTATGGCGCAGGCTGGACGGGCGTCCCCAATGTGAATAATGGCTTGTACCAGAACTCAACTGGTCCTTCTCCAGTCCTCTGGACTAACGGAACGGGTTTGTGTCCGGACCTCAGCGGTAATACGCCGGGCTGCGACACCCTGCTAACTCCCGGACTTCTCACCTACTCGACGCTCTCCACGCTCACATCCAATGGCTACAGCAATTACTTCGATCAGCAAAGAGGCGCGGTATCGCTCTACGATCCGACCAGCGGGACCTTCTATACCTACGACGATCCCTCCACAGCTTCTCTCAAGATGACTTATATAAACACCAAGGTTCCGAAAGGTCTTGGCGGCGCCTATGTATGGGCGCTGAAAGACGACGATGCAAGCGGGACCATGGTAAAAACCATGGCAGCAGGTCTCGGTCGCTAGTCCAATAACCCTCGGCGTAAAGAAGAACTGAGGCAGGCTGACTAATTAAGTCAGCCTGCCCCACTTTGTGTTGGGGAAGGTTATTCGTTAGGCGCTTCGGGAACCGCTTGGACGAGATCCCGCAAGGGCTTGATGACGGTGAATTGAACCACTCCTCGCGGTTTCGCGGCTTCGCCTAAGACAGCTAGTTTCTCAGCCTTCCAACCCGCGGGCGCTGGCAGTCGGGATGAGATATAGGAAACCGCTTCGAGACCTATCGTGCCCAAAACAGTGAGCTGCGGAGCTAACGATTCTTCCTGGGCGAGGTTGGCCGAGCCTGCCATCAAGTGCAAGATTCCAGGCTCCGCAGCGATCCAGGCTTTGAAGCGAGTAGTAAGTTCGGCTTGTTCCTGCAATCGGGTTGCGGGGTCCTGTAGATAAGAGCGTATGAGCAGCTCAAAATTGTGGCGGGATGGCGGGTCGGGCGGAAGAGAGTCTACGAGTTGATCGAGTGGCGTGAGTTGATTCGGGTGCTGAATTTGTGCGCGCTCGTCGAAAGTGACAGGCTCGATAATGGAGGCCAGGGTATGCAGTGGACTGATCTCTTGTGTCATGGCCAACTGGCGCAGGCTCACAGCTTCCTGAGAGATGTGCGTGAGACCTAGGCCTTCCAGTCGCAATGACTCGGCATCAAGTCGACGGTACATGTCGTCTACGTTGTCCACGTCACGCGGCGACCAGAGCCGTTCGGCGATGGCTGCGGCACGTGGCCAGATTCGCGAATCGATATCTTGCGGGGAGGTCTGCTCAGTCCACATGCAAGCTTCTCCGCCGAGAATGCGCACCTGCTGCTCCGGGCTGAGACCGCTCGCTTGCGGCAGCGGATCCACCATATAGTGCGCCGCGGCGGTGCTCATAAGATTCAAGTAATAGCCCGCGGAGAGAATGCTGTCGTAACCATTTCTGGCTCCGGCGGCGAGTGAATCGAAGCCGCGCCAGCTCTGAACCACAATGTCCTTGGGCAGATCGGGAGTGAGAATCTCGTCCCAGCCGACCATGTGCTTGCCATGCTTCTCAAGAAGTTTGAGGAGCCGCTGGTTGAAATAATTCTGCAGCGCGGCCGTGTCTTGCAGCTTGTGCTCCCGCATGAAAGCCTGGATGCGCGGATTAGCCTTCCACTCTGCGCCGTTGTTCTCATCCCCTCCGATGTGCATGAAGTGGTCAGGGAAGATAATGGCCATCTCTGCGATAAAGGTGTCGAGGAATTTATAGGTGCTTTCTCGCGTAGGATCCATCACCGGATCGAAGACGCCGAACTCCCGCTCGATGTGGAAGGGGCCAGGCCCGCTGGCGAGATCGGGATATCCGACGAACCATGAGCTGGTGTGTCCCGGGATGTCGAACTCAGGTACGACGCGGATGCCGCGCTCGCGCGCATAAGCAACAATTTCGCGGGCTTGCTCCTGAGTATAGAAAAGTCCGTCGGAGCCCATCCCCGTTAGTTTCGGGAAAGCTCGACTCTCCATGCGGAAGCCCTGGTCTTCACTAAGATGCCAGTGGAAGACGTTAAGCTTAACCGCGACCATCCCGTCAAGAGTGCGTTTGATAACGTCGAGCGGCATGAAGTGTCGTCCGCAGTCGATCATGAGGCCGCGCCAGCGAAAACGTGGAGTGTCGCGAATCGAAACGGCGGGAACAAAATAACCCGTGGCATCCGATTGAACTAGCTGTTGGAAAGTTTCGAGACCGCGCATAGCTCCGACCACAGTAGCGGCATGCAGGCGCGCACCCGAGGGTGTGACTTCAAGAGAGTAGGACTCGTCTTCATCGACTGACTGGATGGTTTCTCCTGGTCCGTCGACACTGACAACCAGGGCCCCGGACGTGGTGGCGGCCGGTGGAGATGTTGGAAATGGAATGCCAGTCTGAGTCCTGAGGCGATTAAGGCTGCGCGCCATGGCGGCGTCGACGCGAGCGTCCCGATAGTGGTCCGTGATGGCAGCAAAAGCGGGTGTGAGGGTTAGTGGTCCTTCCTGAGTGGAAAGATGCGACGGTTGCGGCATCAAGGTGTTGACGAATCTCGGAGCCGGGCCTGGCGGAGTTGTCTGATTTGGTGGGCCAGGTAATGCTGCTGTAAGAGTTGCGAGAATAACTGCGCCTATTAGATGCATCATAAGCCTCTTTTTCGCGGGGCTGGCTACAGCGTTCTAGCGGAAGCGTCGAATAAACAAAGTGTGCCGCTCCGACCGGTAGAAACCGACTACGTAAATCGCAGCCTTACCCTTTGATGAATAGATAATCTGGCGAATTCGCAACATTGGAGCGCCGCGAGGCACGCTGAGTAACTCCGCAATGTTGGCGTCGGCTGAGGTGGCATCGACTTCTTCGTCTGCGTATGCCAACTTTGTGTCGTAGTCGTGTTCGAGAATCGCAAACAGGGAACTTTTTCCAAGAGCGGCCGACGCCAGATCGGGAAAATCGGCGGCGGCTAAGTAGCAGGTTTCCAGCGCAAACGGCTCTTCCCCGGTAAGTCGCAGACGTTGTATCTTTACCACTCCGTTGGTTTCTGGCAACCCGAGCCTGGCCGCAATTTCCGACTCGCCCTCAATCACCTTTGCCACCAAGACTCGAGAGCGCGGAGCCAAACCACGGCTCGACATTTGCTCGGTATAGCTCATCAACTTGTTAAAGTGGATCTTCGGCACAGCGACGAAGGTACCCGCCCCGAGGCGGCGTTCGACGATTCCTTCCTGTTCCAGTCCCGCCAAGGCGTGGCGAGCCGTCATAAGGCTCACCTTGTGGATCTTGGCCAACTCGCGCTCCGATGCAACCGCATCCCCCGGTTTCAGTCCAGCCGCCGCGATCCGGTTGCGGATCACGCTCTGGATTCTCTTGTAAGCCGGAGTTCTGCCGTGATGGTTTCCAGACATATTTATTGTTTCCAGACTTTCTTGGACGGCGAGTCTTTGCTAGGAACGGGCCCCCGGTATGTGTTGAGTCCCGCAGGGCAGTCGCCCAGGGTACCGTATGCTATATAGCGTATTGAGGGTTTGATGTAAAGGTCAATTCTCGTGAGAGATGACATCGGCGGTTCCTTGCGGACGGTTCCCATGGAATCGGCCATTGAAAAGGCACGTTCGGTAGCTCGATCAGCCTGGTGCGCATCCCGGATCTGGCGGGCAATCACTAAAACCAGCGTTTTTCGATGCAATCCTCTCCGAATTTTGGGGTCTAACTCTGATTTTTAGTGCTTCCAGTCTCGATCTTCCGGGAGAAGGGGTTCGGATGGCCGGGGGCCATCGAACAATTTTCTCAGGGTGATGGTTTTTTTCTTCTTGACTATGAACCACTGCGTGCTATATAGCATAGTGCGTTTAGAGTATAGGCCAATTTGTAATCCCCAGTGGGGAACTCGGTTTGAGGAGGCATTTAATGGCGGAATTGACGTGTGGAAGACGTGGAGACTCAACCGAAAAGAATGATCGCGGATTTGTCCGGAAGCATTCTTTATATCTGGCAGTCTGCGTAGTTGTCCTAACCTTGTCCGCAGTAGGCGTGGGACAAGAGTTGGCGGCGACACTCACCGGGACGGTAAGCGATTCCAGCGGAGCCGTTGTACCTCGAGCGACTGTCGTCGTGCACAGCGAGGAAACCGGCGCGGACGTCCGTTCCGTGACCACCAGCGACACTGGCAGCTTCAATATTACGAACCTGCCGGCAGGTCGATACACCGTGACCGTTACGGACGCTGGATTTCAAAAATTCGTGGCAAAAGAAGTAATTCTCAACGTTGCGGAAAAGCATACGCTCGATGTGACGATGACGACCGGAAAAGCCAGCGAAACCATCGAGGTGACAGCGGAAAATATCGCGATACAGACAACCACAGCGGAGGAATCAGGGACGGTCACAGGCGACCAGGTTCGAGAGTTGGCGCTGAACAACCGCAACTTCGAACAGCTGATCCTCTTGCAACCCGGCGTTGCCAATCAATTACCCGATAAGGTCGGCTTTGGCTTGGCGAACAACACCTCAATTTCTGTGAACGGCGCGCGCACGGGAGCTAACAATTATACGGTGGACGGCGCCGACATCAACGACAGTGGTTCGAACGGGACCTTGCTGAATACCCCGAGCATCGACGCCATTCAGGAGTTCACGCTGGAGCGCAGCAACTATGATGCGGCGTTCGGGCGCAGTGGCGGCGGTCAAATCGTGGTTGCAACCAAGTCGGGAACGAACACATTCCACGGCAGTGCTTATGAGTTCAACCGCAATAACTTCTACAATGCGAATACCTTCGGAGGCCGAGCCTCCATTGCGGCTGGGAATCCCCTTTCCGCGAACAACACGGTCCCGATCGAGCGCTACAACGACTATGGCTTCACGCTCGGCGGTCCACTGTTCATTCCGAAGATATTCCACCCGGAGAAGGACAGGACATACTTTTTCTGGTCGGAGGAGTGGCGCAAAGCCAGCACGCCCGGCACGAATCAAATCAATGTGCCAACCAATGCGGAGCTTGCCGGTTCGTTCACGGGTCCGATTCCGGTTGCTCCCGCGGGCTGTGTTACTACTGCCGGCGGCGTCTCTACCATCAACCCCTCGTGCTACAGCAAGAATGCCACTGCTTACCTGAACGCATTCATGGTGCCCAACCCTGCCAACGATCCAACGGGGACGCAGTTGATTACCAACTACGGCCAACTCAATAATTTTCGCCAGGATATTATTCGCCTCGACCAGAACGTCGGGGAAAAGGTGCGTATCTTCGCCCGTTATATGGAGGACGTTGTTCCACAAAACGAGCCTTTCTCATTATGGGGCGGCGGAAACTACCCTGGAGTAGAAAACACATCGGTGAACGCGCCTGGTCGCAACCTGGTCATAAATGCGAGTGTTACGATCTCACCGAAGGTAGTGAACGAAATAGAATATGTGGACGCGTGGGGCGCGATCAATTCCACTCTCAGCGGAATTGCAAACTCGCCGGCTTTTCTCAGCCAACTCACCAACAACACTGCATACAAAGATCCGAACGGTCGAGCCCCTAATGTAGGCTTTACCGGAGGAACTCAGGCGGTCCCGGCGCTGACTGGTTTGGGCAATGGAAGCGCGCCCTACTTCGAGCGCAACATCGACAAGAACATATTCGACAATCTGTCGATCCAGCACGGAAATCACACCATCCGCGCCGGCTTTACGGCGATGTGGATGCAGAAGACCGAGAATGCTTCCTCTGGTTTCGCGACGTTCACGTTCAGCCCCACGAATGGTAATCCGGCTTTCGCTAATTTCCTCCTGGGGCAAGCGGATAGCTATAACCAACCTAGTAAGGACACCATCCCGCACCTTAACTACACTAACTTTGAACTCTACGTGCAAGATGACTGGAAGGTAACTCGGCGCCTGACCATAAACGCGGGGGTGCGATGGAGCTACTTCCCCTCACCAACCGACAGTAATAACACGCTGAACAGCTTCGATCCCCTTCTGTTCAACCCGACCAATGCCGCGCTCATCGATCCCGCATCTGGAAATATGACCGGACTCACGGTTGGCGGCGCCGCGACAAATGCGGCAATCTATGCTAATGGACTCATCTTTCCTCGGGGCGCCGCTTGCACGGCCGCTCAAGCTATCGCGCCGCAGGTGTCATGCTCACCGTTCGGCGCCCGGGTTAATCCCAACTCGAACAACAATTGGGGACCGCGTCTGGGCTTGGCGTGGGATCCGCGCGGAGATGGCAAGATGGCTGTCCGCGCTGGGTTCGGCATCTTCTATGACCGCACTCTGAATGGCATCTGGGAGCAGAATGCATTCACCGATCCACCGCTGGTCCAAAGTGTGACGGTGAATAACCCAGGTAGCGCTTTGAATCTATTCGATAATCCGCTTGGTGGACAGGTGGCTGGTCCGTCGCTTGGTCCAAACGGTTTGATCGCAACTGGGACACCAGCCTTCAAGGTTCCGAGCTATATGGACTACAACCTCTCCGTGCAACGCGAAATAATGCCTAACACCGTTCTCGAAGTTGGGTATGTGGGTACGAAGGGAACGCATCTGCTCGGCGATGTTGATATCAATCAGCCCACCCTAGCTGCGCGCCTGGCGAATCCTGGCGTCGACGTAAACGCGATCCGTCCCTATCCCGGATACGGAGTAATCACCGATCGCTTGCCAGTCTTTACGAGCAATTACAACTCGCTGCAAGCTTCGTTAAACCGTCGCTTCAGCAAAGGACTAACGGTGCAACTTGGTTACACCTGGTCGAGGCTTCTCACGACGAATCCACAGGACCGGTCCTTGGGCACCTATAACACCTACGATCTGAAGCAGAGCTATGGGCCATCTACCCTGAACACTCCGCAGATGTTCGTCGCCAGCTACGTGTACGATCTGCCGTTCTATAGAAACCAGAACGGCTTCGTCGGCAAACTGCTTGGTGGGTGGGAAATTTCTGGGATCACCACGATCCAGACCGGTCAGTCGCTTACGATCACACAAGGTTCAGATCCCTTTGCAGCGGTGTCAGTTCCCAATTCGGTGGGTAGTTGCGTAATCTCCGCCACAGTTACTTCTTGTCCGCTCTATCCCGGCGGTCTGGGCATGACGCGTTCTGGCAGCACGATTCAAGTTCGTGCCGACCAGATCGGCAGTGTCGGTGGGCCCAAGACCGCAGCCCAATTCTTCAATACAGCTGGCTTCACGGACGCTGTGGGGCACTTCGGCTCATCCCGTCCAGGCGCAATTTATGGACCCGGATTACAAGTTTGGGATATGTCGCTCATCAAGAACATACGATTCGCGGAACGGGTTTCCTTGCAACTCCGGCTTGAGACTTTCAACACGTTCAATCACGGCAACCCAAGTTCGATCGACACGGGCGTGGACGACGGGGCAAGCTTCGGTACCGTCAACGCATGGCATGATCCGCGCAACGTGCAGATCGGCGCCAAGGTTAACTTCTAACCGCGTCTAACAGCTACCCAGAGCGCACGTCTCGGCGTGCGCTCTTTTATTTTCCCTAACAAATCCGCCACGATCACATACTCTTGCGCGGCGCTTTCACTGGCTCTCGCTCCTTTTAATGGCTTCCTCTCTGCCCTTCTCCTGAATGGCTAGCGCCGTCTTTTGTTCGTTTGCCGCTTCGGAAGTTTGTCCTAGCTGCCGCAATGCCGTACCGAGAACGAAGTGGGCCTCGACGTAGTTGGGATTAATCCGGATGGCCTTGCGCAACGGCTCAACCGCTGCGGTGGGATGATGCAGAGTGAGTTGTGCCTTTCCCAGACCGAACAGAGCCTCAGCGTAACGAGGATTCGCAACCAATGCTGCTCGAAAATGAGGCTCGGCTTCTGCTGGCAGGGAATTACCCAGAAGGATTAGACCGAGGATACAGTTTGAGACTGGATCGTTGGGGAAATGCTGTAATTCCGTCCGAAACTCCTTCTCGGCAAGTTCATTCTCGCCTTCTCGCCAATACAGGAAGCCCAGGCCGGAATGCGCGCCCGCGAAGTTTGGATCCGCTTCGACAGCGGCTTGATATTCCTTGATAGCCTGCGCTCGATTCGACATTTGGTCATAGGCCGTCCCCATCATGATATGGGCGGATGCCGAATTTGGATTGACCTGCATGATTCGAGCGAACACGCTAGTTAGCGCCTTGTAATCCTTCATCCGCAGGTACGCTTTGCCGAGCATATCGAGAGTCTCTAAATCGGATGGCTCGATGTGGTTCGCCCGTTCCAGATATTCGGTGGCTTCCGGATAACGATCAAGAGCAAAGAGCGTGAGGCCGGTCAAGTCGAGAATCTGAAAATCGGTTGGGTACCTCGCCGCCATTGGCCGAAGAGATCGCCACGCCGGCAAGTAGCGTTGAGCTTTAAAGTAAGCGATGGCCAGATTGCGTTCTGTCGAAGGGTCGTCAGGATGGAGTTTTAGCGCGGATTCGTACAACGGGATCGCGTCGGCAGGTCTCCCCATCCGGGCCAGCACAATTCCAAGGTTGTTGAGCGCGACCAGTGAATGCGGATCGATTTTCAATGCGCTCCTGAGAGCTTCCGCCGCGGCCGCGTTGTCGCCTTTATGCATCGATTCCGCGGCATGTTCGAGATAGGTGTGTAGCTGTATTTCTGCGCCATTTGGGAGCGGTAGGTTCGATGGCGCTTGAGCCGCCACACAATTCACGAGCAGCAGCCACATTGCATAGTTTATCGCGATCCGCCCGGCGAACATTCGCACTCGCATACGCCAAATTTTAACGCACTGGCACGAGAACGCAGCAAGGATGGCGTCGGCTCGCCGTTGAGAGCTACCAAACCTACTGAAACTGAAGCATTACAATCTCTGGATTCGATCCCAACCGCAAAGGTGGTCCCCACGTTCCTGCTCCGCTGGAAGTGAATACCTGCATCTTCCCAATCCTGCTTAAGCCATACACAAACTGACGGTAAATCCGCCGCGCCATCCAACTCCAGGGAACGAACTGCCCAAGATGCGTATGCCCGGATAGCTGTAGGGAAATGCCCGCGGCCTCGGCGATCTCGGGATGATCGGGCGCATGCGTCAACAGAATGCTGGCGCGATCGCGATCCAATCGGATGCTGCTCAGCACGGACGCTAACTGTCCCTCCTGCACCGCATTCCGGTATTGCACGCCAATAATCTGCAGCCCGTCTACCTCCAATTTCTCATTACTAAGGACCCGCACACCGGCCGCCGCGATGGCATGCAGGTATTTGCTGTCGTCCCCGAATTGCTCATGATTTCCAGCCACGAAATACACGCCGTGTGGCGCCACCAGTCGGCTCAACGGCTCCGCTGCTTGCCGGGCATCAATCGCGGTACCGTCATACAAATCTCCAGCGATAAAAATCGCATCCGGCTCTTCTTCTAAAATCTTTGCGACCATGCGTCGGAGAAAATTGCCGTTTCGTACATGTCCCAAATGCACATCGCTGATCAGCGCCGCTCTTCGCCCCTGCCAGGCTGCCGGCAAGTTCGCAAGCCGCACTGTCGTCCGCGTGATTCGCGTCCAATTTGCGTTGAAGACACCGTAGAGTCCGGTTAATATCGCAGCCCCGAACAGCAATTCCGCAGTCCTGTGGAAGTTTGTATCTAGGCCGGCTAGCCGTGCAACTCCAAAGATAATCCAGCAGAAAATCGCAGCGAGCAAGAGGAAGCTGAGCAGGCCCATCCAAACCGCAGCAACCCGGTAAAAGGCGCGCAAAGCAGAATTGGTGTACCGAAAGGCGAGTAGCGAAGCGGCGACAAAGCTTACTGACAACAAGCCCAGCATGAGTTTGATCCAGAACGTCCCGTGGATTTCTCCTCCCTCGGGCGAAAATGTCCACGTCTTATAAAGAAGATAATGGGTTAAAAAAAGGACGGACTGAATAACTGCGATGAAAACGACTAAATCTCTTCGTGCACGCATGGTGCATTAGATTCCTCAACCCACCATTCGGATTGTTTGGCATGCCTCAAAGCCAAAATATCGATGCCCGGACGTGATCGAAGTAGCGGAATCCGTGGATCGGGCGATCGGATCCCCTATTAGCTTTCTCTAGTAGTCTGACGTAAATAGTGTGGAAAGAGCGACTTAGACTTCCCGAAGTACAACACTGGGTCGGTCGTTTACGAAAAGCGGGGACAGCGGAAGTTCCACGCGGAAACTGCTCCCTCGGCCTTCCTGGCTCGAGACTTTGATTTCGCCGTTGTGTGCGGCACAGATGGCTTTCACGATGGAGAGTCCTAATCCGGCTCCGCCAGTGGCGCGCGAGCGCGCTTTGTCGGCGCGATAGAAGCGCTCAAAGACATGGGGCAGGGCATGCGCCGGAATGCCAAGGCCGTTGTCGGAGACTATGAGGATTGCGCTGTTTCCCTCCCGGTCAACGCGCACCTCGATCATACCGCCTACCTGTGTGTATTTGATGGAGTTATCGACGAGGTTCACGATTATCTGTTGGAGGCGAACCCGGTCCCCCAACACATGAACTCCATTTTCCGCACGGATGCGTAGCCCGATCGATCTCTCCTCCGCCAACAGCTTCATTTCGCCTGCTGTCGACGCCGCCAGTTCTCCCAAGTCCAAACGCGACTTCTCCATTTTCACTTCCCCGGCGTCCAGACGCGAGATGGTCAACAGGCTTTCGACGATTCGAGACATCCTGTGAGTTTCTTCCAAGGCGCTGCCAATCTGATCTCCCAGAGCTGCATCCCTGCGATGGTTCTGCGCAATCCCTTCAAGTTCGAGTTGCAGGATGGTTAAGGGTGTACGCAACTCGTGAGAAGCGTCGGCGGAAAAGCGGTTGATCTGTTCGAATGCGTTATCCAGCCTCTCGATCATCCGGTTCAGGGACATCGAGAGCCGCTCCAACTCATCGCCCGACCGTATCACCGGCAGGCGCTCGCTCAAATTCGTGGAAGTTATGCCCTCCGCCCTCTTCGTGATCTCGTCCACTGGTTGCAGCGATCGCCTCATCAGCCAGTAGCCGCCTGCCACCGCAAGCGAGACGACGAAGGGCATGTAAATCGCAAGCGTCAGCAGCAGTCCATGTAGCACGACCTCGATTTGATGGTATGGGGCGCCGCTCTCGACGATGAAGCGAGTTCCGGCGGCCGTGGTCACGGTTATCGAATTGATCAGCAGCCGATTGCCGGATTCGAATTGAAGTTTCCGGGAACCATCCATTTCTTTGTCGCGGGGAAACGGAATTCTCCGTGGGTCGAAGGTTCCGTCTTTCGGCGCGCCCGAAAGGTAGAGGACCTCCCCCTCCTGATGCACGACGCGAATAAAGAGGCCGTTGACCTCCGGCGCATACGCCTCGGTGATTTCACGCGTCAGCCAGGTAACGTCTTTGTCTGGCAATTGCGAAAGCAATTGCGTGCCGATAGCCCGGCACTCCCCTGCCAGCGTCCTCTGCAGATTCCAATCCAGGTATCGCTCTAGCCCCAGATATACCGAAGCACCGAACACCAACAGTGTTCCTGCCAGCAGGCCGGCATACCATGCCGTGATTCGAAAACGCAGAGAGCGGGTATTCATCATGGCTGCGCCCCGTGACCGATACTGTAGCCTACTCCGCGCACCGTGCGAATTAACTTCGGATCGAAAGCATCGTCCACCTTGCTGCGCAGGTGCCGGACATACACGTCGACGATGTTGGTGATGCCATCGAAGCTGTGGTCCCACACGTGTTCGATAATCATGGTCCGCGACAAAACTCGGCCGGCATTCGACATAAGATATTCCAGCAGGGAAAATTCCTTAGCCGTCAGGTCGATCCGCTTGCCCGCGCGCCTGACCTGCTGTGCCAGGCGATCAAGCTCGAGATCAGCCACGCGCACCACACTGCTACGGCTGACCGGCCCGCGCCGCAGCAAAGCCTTCACCCGCACTAGTAGCTCGGCAAAGGCGAACGGCTTGGTCAGGTAATCATCGGCGCCCGCTTCGAAATTGCCAACTTTGTCCGCCACCGCATCGCGGGCGGTTAAGATCAGAACCGGAACCTGGACGTTCTCGCTGCGCAGCCTGCGAAGGACCTGACTGCCATCCAGTACGGGCAGCATGAGATCGAGAATCACCAGATCGTAGTGATAGGTTGTCGCGAGATCGAGGCCTGACTTACCGTCCGCGGCAACATCGACCGCAAACCTCTCCTCAGTCAATCCACGCGCCACAAAACTCGATACCTTGGTCTCGTCCTCTACCAGCAGAATACGCATGCGATTCTCGCCCAGTAAGTATATTGCGGTTTTACCAAAACCGTTAGAGAAGTCAGATGAAAATTCATTCAGAAATGCGCATTCGCCTCACACGGATTCTTTGCCCGTCCGGATCTCGCGATCATGAATAACGTTTCATCAGGCCTTCACGGAATGTTAATGTGGACCCGCCACGATGATTCCCGCCATGCTAAAAAAATATGGTGCCGGGCTCCTGCTATTCGTCTGGGCGCTCGCTCCTTTTTCTGCCCCTGCCCAATCGACCTCTTCGACAGAACATGCAATTGCAGATCATTGGATTGCAGTCCGCGCCGGCCGACTATTCGACGGTACCGAGAAGCTGGCCGCCAATCAGGTGATATTGATCAAAGGGAATCGCATCGTTAAGGTTGGCTCGGCGGAGCAACTGCAGGTGCCCGCGGAGGCTGAAGTAGTGGACCTGAGTCACGCCACCGTCTTGCCCGGGCTGATTGACGCTCACACTCACGTCTTCGGTAACGGACCCGATTTCGATAACCAAATCCTGCGCGAGTCTTATCAGTACCGTACGCTGACGGCGCTGGCCAATGCGCAGAAAGACCTGATGGTCGGATTCACCACGCTGCGCGATCTGAAGACGCTGGGCGCAATGTATAGCGACGTAGACTTGCGTAACGCGATTGACCGCGGCATCGTCCCCGGCCCTCGCATGCAGGTGGCGACCAGGGGACTTCAAACCACCGGCGGGTTCATTATGCGCGGCTACTCTTCCGACGTTCCGCTGCCCAGTGCCCTTCAGGTTGTCGACTCTCCGTGGGCGGCCCGTGAAGCGGTCCGCGACCAGGTCGCGCATGATGCCGACCTGATTAAGTTGTACGCGGCCTACGACTTTCATTTCTCCAGCGACGGCAAAATCGTAAGTCCGCCGACCTTCACCCCGGAAGAAGTAAACGCCATCGTGGACGAGGCGCACAAGAAGGGACGCAAAGTTTCCTGCCACGCCTTCGCCGGAGAAGGCGTACGCAATTGCTTAAACGCAGGCGTCGAGTCGCTCGAACACGGCGCTGATCTCGATGATAGTGACCTCAAGCTGATGGTGCAAAAGGGGATTTATCTTGTGCCGACCCTTTACCATTACCAGCTTGATCGTGAGCACGACATGAAGAAGTATGGAGGGCACAATGTCGCGGATGTTTCCGAACGGAGCTTTCGCAGGGCCGTAGCGGCGGGTGTTAAAGTCGCATTTGGTTCCGGCGTTGGACCTTTCCCGCACGGTACGCAGAACAAGGAATTCGAATACATGGTGAAGTTTGGCATGACTCCCGTGCAGGCAATTCGGGCTGCAACCACGGAAGCGGCCCAGCTGATGGGATGGCAAGACCGGATAGGCTCGGTGCAAGCAGGCAAGTTCGCGGATCTAGTCGCGGTCGCGGGTGATCCGATCGCCGACATTACCGAGCTTGAGCGCGTACAGTTCGTTATGAAAGACGGTCACGTATTTAAGAACGAATTCAAGTGAATAGTGACACCATCAGGAGCAAAAGAATAATGCAGAGGCGCGCGTTCTTGAGAAATGCAGCCGGGGTTGGAGCATCGCTAGGACTGTTCGGAGCTGCCGAGTCAAGGCTTGCGGGAGCGCAGACCGCGCCTTCCGCCGCTAAGGAGTCGGCGGGTGCGACCTTCCCGCAAGTTCCAAATTTGACGAAGTATACGTCTGAGTTTGTCGTGAACCTCAAACTTGCGGATATCCCTGCAGAGACGCAGGAACTCGGAAAGAAATCAATCCTGGATGGTCTTGGACTCGCTCTCAGCGGGTCCAAAGCCGAGACTTGGAAATTTATCCAAGAGTATCTAAGACCTTTTGGGTTTCCCCCAGGCGCTGGTGCGGCGGTGCTGGGATCCGCGGTTCGGCTTCCAGCCCGCTTCGCTGCTTTTGCTAACGGAGTGGCCATTCACGTCGACGATTACGACGACACACAGCTCGCCGTCGGCAAAGACCGCGTGTACGGTCTGCTGACTCATCCCACGGTCCCCGTACTGCCCGCGGCCCTGGCGACCGCCGAAGTGGAAGGCAAGAGTGGGAAGGAATTGCTCGTTGCTTACCACAGCGGGGTGGAAGTGGAGTGCAAGATCGCAGAAGCAATTTCTCCGCGCCACTATGAAGATGGATTTCACTCGACCGGCACTTGCGGAGTTTTCGGAGGAGCAGCGGCCTGCGCCAAACTAAAAGGCTTCGACGTGGTTCATACGTCTCGCGCCTTTGGGATTGCCGCCAGTCACGCAGCCGGCCTGCGCGAAAACTTCGGCACGATGATGAAGGCGTTTCAGGCTGGGCATGCCGCTGAGTCCGGTGTGGTAGCGGCGGATTTCGCCGCGATCGGCTGGACCGCAGCGGAACAGATTCTGGAAGCGCAGCGCGGCTTCTTCCATGCCTACGGTGGCACGTACGATCCCGCCTCAATCGTCGATAAATTAGGCAAGCCCTGGACGTTGCAGAACCCCGGCGTCTCCATCAAGCCGTTTCCCTCAGGTTCATTAACTCATCCCGGCATGACCGAGCTCATGCGCCTGATTCATGCTAACTCCATCCAAGCGGCGAATGTCGAACATGTTGACGTTGGCACCAATCGCAACATGCCAAACGCTCTGATTCACCACCATCCAACCACTGGATTGCAGGGGAAGTTCAGCATGGAGTTTTGCATGGCGATCCTTTTGCTCGACGGGAAAGCTGATCAGACAAAATACACGGACGCAGTGGTCAATCGCGACGATGTAAAGAAGATGATCGAGCGGGTCCGCTTCTACGTCGACCCCGAGGCCGAAAATGCGGGCTACGATAAGATGACCACGATCATCAAAATCACTCTAAAGGACGGCCGCACCATCTCCGGCCGGGCCGATTTTGGCAAGGGAAGTCCAAGCGATCCCATGAGCTACGACGACGTTGCGGAAAAGTTCCGTGGCTGCGCCGCGTTTGCGGAGTGGCCCAGTTCAAAGGCGAACCAGGTAATCGATATGGTGCGCCAGCTCGAAAACGTATCGGACGTCCGCACGCTGACGGCGCTCCTGCAGTAATTAGTTGTGGCCTGAACAAAATCTGGGATTGCGAGGGATCTTGAAGAACTACAAAATAGCGGTGATCGAAGGCGACGGGATCGGAAAAGAAGTGGTTTCCGAAGGCATTCGTGTGCTTGAGGCGGCGGGTCGCGGTTTTGATTTGTCGTTCTCGTGGGAGCGTTTCGATTGGAGTTGCGAGCGGTACGCCAAGACCGGCCGCATGATGCCGGAAGACGGTCTCGACCAGTTGCGTCCCTTTGACGCCATTTACCTGGGGGCAGTGGGTTATCCCGGAGTGCCCGACCATGTTTCGCTCTGGGGCTTACTGATTCCGATTCGCCGGGCATTTCAGCAGTACGTCTGTGTTCGCCCGGCGCGTTTGCTGAAGGGCATCACAAGTCCGCTCAGCGGCCGCAAGGCCGGGGATATCGACTTCATTATCGTCAGAGAAAACAACGAGGGAGAATACTCGGAGGTCGGCGGCCGCATGAACCGGGATACCGAGTTCGACATGGCGATACAACAGAGTATCTTCACCCGCCGCGGCTGCGACCGCATCATTACGTGGGCCTTCGAACTGGCTCGCACCCGCAAAAAGCATGTCACATCGGCCACGAAGTCCAACGGCATTGTTTACTCCATGCCCTTCTGGGATGAGCGCTTTGCCGCGATTGCAAAGAAGTATCCCGACGTAAAGACCGATCAGTACCATATCGACATTCTGACCGCGCACTTTGTCGCTCATCCTGACTGGTTCGATGTTGTCGTTGGATCGAATCTTTTCGGCGATATTCTTTCCGACCTGGGGGCAGCGGTTGTAGGATCGATGGGCCTTGCGCCTTCGGCCAACATAAATCCTGAAAGGGAATTTCCCTCGACCTTCGAGCCGGTACATGGGTCCGCTCCCGATATCGCAGGGAAGGGAATCGCAAATCCTATTGCCCAGATCTGGTCGGGAGCGATGATGTTGGAACATCTCGGCGAGAAACAGGCGGCTCGTGCCATTGAACAGGCTATTTTCAAAGTGCTGGCGCACTCCGATATTCGAACCCGCGACATTGGGGGCCGCGCCAGCACGAGGGACGTAGGAGAGGTGATCGCCGCCGAGGTTTCGTCGGTAGCCTAGCTCTGTGTAGCCTCTCCCAGTCCGCTCGTGCTAAATCGCGGAACAACTTACCGCTACTGTGTAACTTCGTACACCCGTAATTCTGCTACCTGTTTTTCGTGATGCGGAACCGCGAGGTAATACTGGTTCAACTCAGGAACCAGAACACCCGTCTTTGCCCGGAACGCGGTCGCAACATGTCCGACGCGATCGAAGTGGTCAGAATCCTTTTCCTGGAACACGTCGAGGAATTCGGTTCCGGCGTAGTAGATGCGCTTGCTCTGGCTGTCATATGCCATGTCATCGACCATGGCTGCGGCCGGATAACTGGTGACAATCTTGCCCGTGTCAGAATCCAGCACGACCAATTTTGCGGGAACACGAGTACCCAGAAACAGGCGATGCGCATCCTCGTCGAAGGCCATCGACGTTGGATTCTTTCCCGCTTCCGCAGTCGACCACGTGTTCAGCAACTTGCGGGTCTTGCGGTCATACACTTCCACTGCGCTCTTTCCGCGGACGTTGACGAACATCCGTGGCCCTGATTTTTCGAAGGCTACGCCTTCCACATCGTCGGAGTCGATCTTGATATCGCCGACACTTTTGCCGGCGTCCACATCAAGAATGGTAATGTAGGCGTTGGGCAGCTTCGCATCCTTGCCCCCGTTGACGACGTAATACAACTTTGCGGCAGAATCGTAAGCGCTGGCATCAGCCCCATCGCGAACTTTAATGCTTCCCACGGGCTTATACGATTCAGTCTCATAGACCTTTACCGCGCCCAGGTCGCTATCGGCGATGAAAAGCTTTTTTAAGTCTTCCCGATAGAGCATGGAATGCGGCGCCTTAAGATCGGCGATGGTGTGGATGAGCTTGTTAGTTTTGAGATCGAAGACCAGAACTTTCGAATTTTCTTCCGCCGTGACGAATAGCCGGTTGCCGGCAACGTCGGCGGTCAAGTGATCGAAATCACCGTCTTTAAGTTCTGGTATGGGCGTCGAGGTCAACAGTTTTAAGGGAGCTTTGTCCTGCGCCGAGGC
This sequence comes from Acidobacteriota bacterium, assembly GCA_013289765.1. Classification (GTDB taxonomy): domain Bacteria; phylum Acidobacteriota; class Terriglobia; order Terriglobales; family Acidobacteriaceae; genus Sulfotelmatobacter. Next base: position 381,393 of record JABCZI010000003.1, on the reverse strand, counting down.
GCCTATGGCAAAGGCCAGAAATGCTGTCGACAAAAGCGTTGCTTTCGATAAATTCAAGTGGATCCTCCATTTTTACGTTCTCAGACAAACCTGAAGCTGTCATTAAAAGGACATTAAAAATAATTCAGCGTAATTTGCCACGAGCGACAGGTGCCGCGGCGGCCGCGGGAGCGATCGCAACCACCAGCCGTTTCGGCACTTTGCCTACCTTCACGCGTGCGGCTTCGCGCCGACTTTTTACGTCGACCACAGAGACTTCGTCGCTGTCGTTATCGCTGATGCATGCGTACTTGCCGTCGGGACTGAATACGATCCAGTTTGGCCCTGGGCCGGTGTTTACGCGTCCGGTCACTTTCTTTGCCTTGACGTCGTAAATGTAGGTAGCATCATCGAGCAAGCTCGAGACCCAAAGCTCACTGCCATCTGGAGTAAGCGCCATTCCGTGGGTGAGGGTGTCCTGGCTTTCGTATTGCAGCTTTCGCAGCGTTTTGTTCTCCGAGGGAATTTCCACCCGCTCAAGAACTTTGTTCCCCGGAATATCCACGATCACGAATCCGTGCAGATCGGACACCGCGACGTACATCGTATTTCCATCCGGTGAAAACACATAAGGCCGAGGTTTGCCACCCGTGGGAATGTGCGCGACGAAGTCCATCTTCTCCAGATCAATCAGGTCGATCTCGTGCGATCCCATTGAACTCACGTAGAGGTAGCGGTTGCTGCCGGTGTTCAGCCCATTGTGCGGTTCCTTGATGGGAAGGCTCTTCACAATCTTTTGCGCTTGTACATCAATGATGTCCGCGCTGTCTTTATCGCGGATCGGAACCACGACATATTTTCCGTCCGGAGTCGCAGCGCATTGGTTCGGACGCCCCGAAACTTTTACGGTTCCGATCGTCTGCTGACTCGCAGTATCAATGATTCTCAGAGTCTGGTCCGACTCGACGGTTGCGAATAGGCGCTTACCATCGGCCTGAACGCATACTCCGTGCACGCGCTCGCCCGCTTTAAGTTGTCCAGTCACCTTCAGAGAGGTCAGATCAACCACGCTGATGTCGTCGCCTCGACTATTAGCGACGTAAAGTCTGAAGCCATGACCTGTGGGATTCTCCACCCCTAAACCCAGGAGGCCAGTGCAAACAAATCCCGCGAATAAATAAAATCTCAATCGCAACATAAAGCCCTATCATTCTTTCTTTTCAGCTTGGATTTACGTACCCTGCCGAAGCCTGCCTTCCCACCGCAAGCATCAAACCGCCTGACACAAATAAACTCGCCACCAGATACAGCAGACCTGCGGAAAACGAATGCGTGCGGTGAGCGAGATAACCCATTACCATCGGTCCTACAAATCCGCCCAAATTGCCTACTGCATTGATCAGGCCGATGGACGCGGCCGCAGCCGACTCACTCAGAAACAGCGTGGGCACTGTCCAAAACACCGGTTGAAAGCCATAAAACGAGCCGCCCGCGATAACAAAAAGTCCAACCGAGATCGCCAGGTTCGTACCGTAAACGACCGCCAATGCAAGCGCCACGCCGCACAGGAAAACAGGAATGGCTGCGTGCCAGCGGCGCTCTCGAGTGCGGTCCGAATGCCAGCCGTTCACCTGCTGGGTGAGGAACGCTGCGACGTAAGGCAGCGCCGCTAACAGCGTCACCTTGAGATCGCTCTTTCCTGAAAGGCGCTTCAGAATAGTTGGCAGCCAGAATGCAATGCCGTAACTACCAGTCATGGCGCAGAAGTAGCACGCAGTCAGCAGAATGACGTCCCGGTGGCGCAATGCTTGCCAGATGCTATAAGAATGCCGAAGTTTCTTGGCATCCTTTTCCCGCTGCAACTCGGTGGTGATCCAAGATTTTTCGTCGTCGGGAAGCCACTCCGCCTGACGCGGCCAATCCGTCAAATACCAGAGGGTAATTACACCCACCACGACCGCCGGAACGCCCTCGATGATGAATAACCATCGCCATCCCCGCATCCCAAGCCAAGAGAGGCCCAGCAGGAAGCCGGCCAGCGGCGAACCGATCACGTACGAAAGAGGATTAGCAGCGTAGAAAAATGCGACGGCCTTGGCTCGGTCCTGATAGCGGAACCAGTAGGTCAAGTACACAATGACCCCAGGCAGGAAGCCTGCCTCGGCGGCGCCCACCAGAAATCGCACAATATAAAACTGACGCGAAGTGTGGATGAACGCCATCAACACCGTCATCAGACCCCAGGTAATCATGATGCGCGCGATCCAGCGGCGAGCGCCCCACCGCTCCACAATCAGCGCACCGGGGATTTCCAGCAGGAAGTAGCCGAGAAAGAAAATTCCTGCTCCGAACCCGATTACACCTTCGCTGAAACCAAGATCATGAGGCATTTGGAGCGCAGCCGCACCGATGTTCATGCGGTCGAGAAAAGCAATTACATAGAGCAGAAACAGAAAGGGCAGGAGCCGCCGCGCGATGCGATGGCGCGCGCGCAGGGCGACGTCAGGAAAAGCGATCGAAAGCGGGTCATCTGTTGACGCGCCACGAGCGGTCTGTTCGGGACTTTGTGTGACGGGGTTTTGCAAACACCCTCCATGGCTTTCGAAATGCGATGCCGCCACTCTTTGTCAGTGTCAGTGTAAAACCAAAGTATTCACGCGCTTCGGCACTTCGCCTACCGGGATGATGGCGACTTCTTTCAAAGTTTCCGCGTCAATGACGGAGACACTTTTAGCCGCGGAGTTTGAAACATACACTCGCTTACTGTCGGGCGTAAACGTGATCCATTCTGGCACTGCGCCGCTTAGCGCGTGCCCCAGCGCGTGAACCTCCGGCAATTTCGCGTGCCCAATCAACCGCAGATCCGGCAACGAGTACTCGAATACAGCATTGGCGAGTGTGCTGTTGATCCACAATGATTTGCCATCGGGGGCCACTCCGATTCCATGAGAGGGAACCTCCAATCGCCCTTCAGCGATTTCGAACCCCCTTGGCTGATCAGGCAGTTCGATCTGCGCCACTTGCTCGCGCCGGGCGAAGTCAATGACCGCGAATCCGTTGAATCTCATGAGTTGGACGAAGATGCGACGAGTCGATCCGTCGGCATTCGTCTCAAAGGTCATGGGCCGAACTCCGCTTTGAAATTTGAGTGTCCAGACTATCTGGTCGGTTTGAAGGTCGATGACAGTGAGAATTTTGTTTTCTATGGAGCCACTGACTGCGTACCTGCCGTCAGGGGTAACATAAATATTGTGTACGGACCCGGCGACGGCGATAGATTTTAGGCGCTTGAAGGAGTTCGTATCGATGATATCGATGAGTCCCGGTTGTTCGCGGATTCCTACCAGGACGCGGCCTCCATCTTTGGTGACGGCGAGGTTATTGGGGTGGCCGCTGAGAGGCACTTTCTGCAGAATGTCTCCACTTTTTCGATCCACCACATCGAGCACACTCTCAGATTCGTTGCTCACATAGATTCGTGTACCGTCGGGAGAAAAGACAATGCCATGTGGTAATTCAATGCCGTGTATTACCTTCACAACTTTGTTGGTTGCCGGATCAACCACGTCGATCGTATCGGAAGCACTGTTAGTAATGTAGATCTGGACCGGGAGTGTCTCGGGCTTTGCATCGCCACCGCGCACCCACTCCGCTATCGTGAGCCAGTCCGGATCGTTCTGCGAGGCGAATTGCCTGCCCCCTGAATGGAATGGATCTCCTCCCGCATCGGGTTCAAGGGGATGGATCAGAAGTCTGCTGGAGCCGGGATCTCCTGGAATGACATGCTGCAGAGCACTTTGGAAGTTTCGCTGAGACTGCTCCTCAGTCCACTCCGTGCTTCCGGAGGGCAACACCTGGAGACGGAAATTGCGGGCTGCGAGGATGTGGCAACCGTAACAGCGCGCGTGTCCCGGGCGGTGCTTCAAGAAAATGGGCTGGACCTGGGTTTTGAACATCTCGAAGCTCAGTGCGGTCGTTTCAGTGGACGGTGAATTTGCCGGGATGTCTGGTGCCTTTCCAGAACATTTCCCGACCCACTCGGCGAGCATTTGCCACTCCGGGTCACTCTGCGATTTCCAGAATTTGCCACCTGTATGCGACGGATCCCCTCCCACTTCGCTGGCGAGGGGATGAAGCAATAGCCGGCTCTTCATGGGAGCGCACAGAGTCACAAGTTTCGAGACAGCTTCGAAGTTCTGTCGCGATTGATCTTCCGTCCATGACGAACTTCCTGTCGCGAGTGGCTGCAGCCGCAATCGTGTGGATATGGCTGAGTGGCAGTCGTAACAACGCACACCGTTCTCACGCTTCTTGAGAAAGATGGGTTCAATGCGAGTCCGGTACATTTTGTAGTCAAGAGCCGTCTCCGACTGGTCGCTGCTTTGCGGCCCTTGCGCGAAGCTCATTAGCGATGGGAAAAAAAACAGCGCAACGGCAAACCGCAACACCATCAAGTTGTACATGCTCCGGCTCTCAGATCCTTAGGACAAGAAATTAGCAGATCACAACCGAGGTAACGGGCAGCCGGTTGAGAAGTATCAACCGGCTGCGATTGAAAAGCATGAGAGTCTCCGCCCTGATTAGAAAATGATTTTGAGGGCGAATTGCATTTCGCGTGCCGTCGTCGTGGTTCTGGTCAACAAGCCCGCGGTCGGGTTCGGAGATCCAGTGCCATCGAAAATATCTGTGTTTACTCCCTGAACCGGTGGCGCGAAATTCGGGTGATTGAGAATGTTGAAGATCTCAGCGCGGAACTGGATGTTAAACCGCTCCGAGATACTCTTGATGTAGTTATTCTTGAATACGGAGAAGTCCAAAGACGTAACGCCTGGACCAATCAGGCTATTCCGTCCAGCATTTCCGCGAAGATTGAAGCATTGCGGATAAACGGCCAGCACCGGAGTTCCTGAACTGGGTTGGGCGCTCGGAGGAACCGCGTTGCAGTTTGCCGCCCATGAGGCCTGATCTCCCGGCCAGGTGGGAACGGCGAAACAGTTGGTTTTGATGTAGTTGTTGGGATTGCCAGGATTGATAAGTGAACCACATCCGGACCCGCCGACCCGGTTGGTATAGGCCCAGTCGTCGCTGCTGAGTGAGCCTTGTGGATCCGATCCGGTTCCCCAAGTTGGCGTGAATGGAACGCCCCCACTGGCTGAGAAGATAACTCCCAGTTCCCATCCGCCCAGCACCCATTGGGCTGGGGCAGACATATTCTTTGGGGTTCCCAACTCCCAGGTTCCGTTCACCACTACGGTTTTGTCAACGTTGAAATCGGAGAGGGCGCGGCTCAATCTCAGGTCCCACCAAGGAAGGCTCGAGATTGAGTTCCCGAATGTGTCGCCGGCCACCGACGCCGAACTGGTGTCCATGCTTTTCGCCCAGGTAAAGACGCCCTGCACTTGAAATCCGTGGCTCATGCGTTTTGAGAGTTGTGCTTCCAGCGCGTTGTAGTAGGAATGCCCTTCGTAGAACAATCCGCGAATGGATCCGTAATTCGGATTGATGGTAGCGGGAGGAGCGCACGACGAAGGATCGGCAACACCATTAGCATCTGTAGAGTTGCATATTGGAGAGAATACGTTTCCCTGGGCATCGACCTTTGGCCACATGTATCCGTACGGAGTCTTTGTGGGCACGACCAGGTCTACTTCATCTGCCTTGAAAGGTTGATGGACGCCGCGCGATCCCACATAAGCGATCATCCCCGCCACGGACGGTGTAATTTGTTGCTGAATATTAAAATTCCACTGAGCAACGTAGTCGCGCTTGGCGTGTTGCACATAAGTGGATCGCAGTGTGTTATTGGGAAAGTTCGTGAGACCGTTATAGAAACTGCCCGGTCCTGGATGGTTTACCGAGGTATAAGAAAAGAAGGGCGCTGCCTGAGTGGTCATGAGCACGAACTGATAGGGTAGCGGCAGCACGTCGAACATACCGATGCCGCCGCGCACCGCAGTCTTCCCGTTGCGGAAAGGATCCCAGGAAAAACCCACTCGCGGCTCGAAGTTATGCAGCGTCGGATTGTTGAAGAAAGGGCCTTTGCTGGCGCACCCACCAACCGAGAGCGATCCGCAAATCGGCAAGGCGTCCGAGATGTTTTGCAGGTTGGCGATCTTTCCGCTGGTTTCTGAGGGTACTGTGGACATCTCGTAGCGTACGCCCAGATTTAGCGTCAAGTTCGGCTTCCAGCGCCAGTCATCCTGCAAATACAAGCCAACTATGTTTTGGCGAAGATTGCGCGGCGAAAGCGTGCTGGCGATTCCTCCTTGGAATTTCTTTGGGTTATTGGTAAGGAAGCCCTGCAAGTTCGTAAAGCGCCAGATTCCGTTTGGATCGGTATCCGCAGTGACGTTAAGAAACATGCGTTCGAACGCGCCGCCGAACCGGATGGAATGGGTGCCTTTCGTAAAGAAGGCATCGTCATAGGCTTGGGCTGAATTCCAATGATAGAGATAAGTCGGGCTGCCTCCGATTCCGCCCGTAAAATCACTGACTCCACCGATAAGGACCTGAGTTGCATCCCTACCCGCGAATGTCGAACCCCCAACGCCCAAATCGGCTCTCGCGGCGTCCGGATTGATCGCCTTCAGGCTCTGGTTGTTGGCGACGGCTTCGTGATTGCCGCCAATACGTACTGAATTTGCAAACGTTGGCGTAAAGATGTGCGTTTCTTCGAGGGACAGGAACTGTCTTGCCGTGCTGGTGGTGAACTCAACGTTGTCCAACCCGTCGGGAGATGAATATGGCGTCTTGTCATACATGTAGGTGCCGAACAAGCTGTCGCTCTGCGAGAACTTGTGGTCGATACGAGTGGTCAAAAAGTTTTCACTGACCACCTGCTGGCCCGCAAAGGTAAATATTCCGAGGTCTCCATCACTTTTAGGCACCAAGCCTTGGTTGGGCAGATGGTAAAAAGTGAAGTACGCTTGCGCTGCTGGGTCGACAGTTATGGTGTTTGGCGCGCATGTACCGGTGTCGGGACTCGAACACAAATTTCCACTGCGCGCTGCTGCTGAAGGCACGGTAGCAACCGTCGTAATTCCCTTCGATTGCCGGATAGCTTCGAAGTCGGCAAAGAAGAAGGTGTGGTTCTTTACGATCGGTCCGCCGATAGTGCCGCCAAACTGATTCCGCTTGAAAGGCGGAATATTACCCTTGTCAAAATAGTTCGGGGCGTCCAGAGCGCTGTTTCGAATAAACTCGTAGGCGCTGCCGTGAATCTGGTTGGTCCCGGAACGCGTGATCGCGTTCACCACGCCGCCGGAGGTCTTGCCGTAATCCGCCTCGTAGTTGCTGGTGATGACGGAAAATTCTTCGATCGCGTCAACTCCCAGGCTTCCCCCCAGCACGCTGCCAGGTGCGCCGTTGGCGTAGTCGTTGAGACTCACGCCATCCAGGCGGTAGTTATTCTGCTGGGGCCGCGCGCCTGAGATGGTTAACTGCTGCCCGAAGCCGCGGTTCCCGCGGTCGGTGCCCGCCGAAAAGTCCGGCTGCAGGTGGATCGCGCTCACGCCGGGCTGAAGTTGCGCCAGATCGGTCCAGCTGCGGCCGTTCAGGGGCAGTTCGCGGACGGTGGTCGCATTGACCACAGCGCTCATATCAGATGTGGAGAGTTGTACGGCGGGAACCTCACTCTGTACCTCCACCGTCTCGCCTACCGCACCGACGCGCAATTGCTGATCCAACCCAACCGACGCGCCAACGGTTATCTCGATGCCCGTCCGCAGCTCGCCTTTGAAACCTTGTGCGGTGAACTTTGCTTCGTAGGTTCCGGGAAGCAGGTTGGGAGCGGAATAAAAGCCGTCCTCGTTCGTGGTTACATCCCGAGTAACCCCGGTAGCCAAGTTAGTAATCGTAATCTGGACGTTATTGATGACGCGGCCGCTGCTATCGGTAACCGTCCCAGAGATCGTCCCGCCCGCGACCTGGGCGTGAAGGTTCACAGCAACAACACTGCACATCAGCAAAACCAGTAGAGCTCTACAGAGAGTTCTCATATTTGAAGCACAAGCCATGGTGCCCCCTTCAGTGCGCCACAGAGCTTAACTCAACAGCGAGAAGTTAGAACACATTAATTTCCATTCATCTCAAGCAGTTACAACACATTAATTTCCATTCATGTTGACGTGAGCATCAATGCGTTGCTGCAATGGAGAAGAGTGTCCGATGAACTCTTCATCGTTGAGGTGAGAGGGAAGAGGTGAAAGGGAAAATATCCGGAGTCGCGAGTCAGCGTTGTCGCAAGATCGGCAACTTGCAAAAAATGCTGGCGAATTTATGATTCGTAGCGGCCTTCATGTTTCGCGCCTGTGATTTGACTCAGGAACTCCATCCCGATCTCAGATCTCCTGTTTGCCACGACTCTCGCGAGTCAACATCAAGTGGCTTTTTCTTCCAGGCTGTGATTGGCGTCGACCAAAGTGAATAGTAAGCCGGACCCAAGCGTCACCACAACAGCCAAGTCCAAAGCGTGACTCCAGCCCCGATGAACGGCAACGGAGGCCGTGACCGCGGACGACACAACGCCCCCAAGACTGCCAATGGTGTTCATCAGAGCAGACATCGAGGCGGATGAACTGGGCGCCAAATCAATGCAGGCAGCCCAGAAATTTGCGGCCGCAAACATCGTGAAGCCCGCGGCGAGAGCGATCATGGGGAGGGCGACAACGGTCACACTGAGATGATTCCCAACGTACAACAGCAAGGCCGCGACTCCCATGCCCATCCACACCGCGACCCGCCGTCCGGTGCGGCGATCAGACACCCTTGCAATGCGATCAGAAAACCATCCGCCCACGGGCGAGAGAACAGCCATCGCGAAGAAGGGCGCTGAGGTCCACGCCGCCGCATGCATGATGTCCAGTCCTCGCTGTTTCACCGCGTAAAAATAAAACCAGTTGTAATAAACGTAGAATGCATAGCCTTGACATCCGTATCCGAGGATCAATCCCCATACAGAAATACTGCTTAGCATTTTCGCCCAGGGCACGTTCGCTGCGGTCCGCTGGAAGCGGGGAACGCCCTTGATCGATTCATCTGGATGTATGAGTTTTACTTCTGCCTGGTTCACGCGGGGATGTTCTTCCGGCCAATCAGTGACGTACCAATGCCATACTGCGACAACAAGGAAGGCCAGCGAGGCGGATATGGCAAACGAGGCTCGCCATCCCCAATGAACCATCGTCCACGCAATGGCAATTGGAGTGAGAGTTCCACCGAGTCCCAGACCGCAGACCTGCAAGCCGCTGGCGAAGCCTCGCTCTCGCAGAGCCGTCCAGGATGCGATGACTCGAGTTACGTTAGAGGAAACTGCCGCCTCACCGATTCCGGTAAGAAAGCGGACCAGTCGAAAGGCTGCGAGCGTACTGATTCCCGTCGCCGCGGCAAATTTCGGCACCAGGACCATGGCTCCCGATCCGATTGCAAAACATAAAATTGATGCAGTTAACGTGCGCCGAGGTCCAATGCGATCGCAAACATATCCCCAGGGAATCTGAAACAATGCGTAGCCCCAAAGAAAGGCGCCGAAGATCATTCCCATGGAGATGGTGCTGAAGGAGAACTCTGCCTCGATGTACTTACCCGCAACACTTAGGTTCAGACGATTCAACGTCGTGACTGCCATAATCGCCATGACAATACTCATCACCACCCAGCGGACACGTGTAGCCTTAGGAGGTTGGACTAAGCTGTCAGGCTGACTGCGATTTTCTTGCAACGGGCTCTTCATGGCGTCTCAGTTCCGAAGGTTCGTTTCTATCATGAGCACTTTCGCAAAAGCGAGAAATAACCTTATACCCTTCGTAGCGCGTTCTCGATCCAAATTTCGGCAAATGTGGGATTGAAAATGTGTAGGAGACTCCTTTCGTTGAGGGCTCCCAGTCGGCAGTGGGAAGTAGTCGGTCGAGTTCAGAAGCGAATTCTTCGAGACATCTTCACAACTAGAACTTCTTGCGGGGATTACTGTGCGGCGGTACCCGCCGCCGACGCCACGGGCGCCACGGCTTTCAGCTGGTCCAGCGACATCAGCACACTCTGCCAGCGAACTGGGTCTCTTTTTGTTTCGATCGCAGCGGAGGGATCAGAATAAAAGAGCAGGATGTTAGCGCGGAGCTCCAGCGACGTCCGATCGAACTTCCGCTTCGCCAATTGAGCCAGCAGCTTTGCGTAGGCATCGTCCGTAAGAGAGTATTCTGCTGCCTTTGTCGGTTGGCCACTATCAAGGTCACAGTTGGGAAGCACCAATGTGTCGCTGCGCACTTCTTCGAGAAACGCTCTATATTGATCGACGGTCTTGTTGACGCTCTTGAAATACAAATCTTCAGTTTGGGGAGTCGGATTATTGAACGACAGACCTTTGAATGGGCCAATCCGTGGCATATATCGCAGGAGCGTAGACAGGATGCGAGTACCAGCACCAGGCTTCACATAGTCTTTTCCCCACTGCTTTTCGTAATCAGATCGCGAAAGACGGTAGAGGAACTTCCGTTTGGCGAAGTTTGGTGTTTCACGCATCAGGTCCTTCTTGTGGGTTTGCAGCGCGACTTGCGTCATACGCGGAATTAGTCGGCTCACCGCGAAACGATAGGATCCCACCGCGAGATCCTCATGGGTAAGTACGTCTTTTAACTCCACTCCGTATACCACGGGAAACACGCGCTCCAATAGGGGCTTGGACACTTCGAAGCCGATAAAATCGTGGTACTGCTGTGAGGCGTAACGATTCTTCGCGACCTGAACCGTGTCGAAACCAAACTCCGTTTTCAAATGCGCCGTCTTGCCCTGAGCGTACCGAACGGACTTGCCGAACTTTGCCTGCAACTTCGGATACTCGATCGCAACCGCCTGGTTGACTGCCGGATGGCCGGCAATGTCCGCCGTGTAGTGCGATAGTGCCCCGAGCGCGAAGGCGTATTCGTTAACGTCCTGACTTTCGAGCAGCAGTTCGCGAACAAAATCTCCGCTGCGAACGTAGTGAACCAGATCGCTGAATTCTTTGCTGCCAAATGGATAGTAGCCCAAATCCTGGATGACGGCGCCGCCATAGGCATAAGCGTGCGCCTCTTTGAGTTGGTCTTCGGTGAGCCCGGGATATCTCTTGAGCAACAGAGGCCGGATCTCATCGGTCCATAGCAGATCGACAATTTCCTCGTGCGTCAGAACAGAGTAAGCAGACAAATTGATGGGGGACATCAGCACGAGGAGAAAAAGCGGGACGATACGTTGGAAAAGCAGCCGCCGCGTCTTGGTGATGTTTGCTGGTGAGATTGCCGGGTCACGCATGGCTTAAATGCGTCCGAGCACCAGGAGGATGACCACAATAAAGAGAACCAACCCCAGGCCACCGGTTGGGGCATAACCCCACTGCCGGCTGTGCGACCAGCGTGGCAAAGCGCCGAAAAGCGCCAGCAGTAGAATTACGATCAATACGGTTCCAAGCATAATGTGCTCCTATCGTCGATTCCTGCGGGGCGCAGGTTGTTGCCTCTAGTACGGTCGGTGTGGACGCGGGCGAACCGCCCGCGTCCTCGCCGGCTACTGCAAGCTTCCGGTTGTCGCGTTGACCGGAGCCCCAATGGCTTCGCCCGACACGAGCAGTTCAACTCTGCGGTTTTGTTGACGGCCCGCCGAGTTTTCATTCGTGGCGACCGGCAATGTGTTGCCGAAGCCCCTGGAGGATACCGAACCAGTTGCGACGCCTTGCTGCACGAGATAATCGCGGACGGATGCGGCGCGATTCTCGGACAGGGTTTGATTCATCGAATCGCCGCCTACATTATCTGTATAGCCGCCGACTTCTATATTGAGTCCAGGGTAAGAAAGCAGAATGCCGGCGACCTTCGCCAGTTTCTCGCGTGCTCCCGGCTTCAACGAGTATTTTCCAGTGTCGAACAACACATCGGACATGCTGACAATCAGCCCGCGCGCGCTTTCGCGAGTGTGAAGGATGGCATTTAATTGCTCCGCCAACTTGGCGCGCATTGCCGCTTTGTCGGTTTCCGCCCGTTGCGCATTCATATCCGATCGCTGCGCCGCGAGTCGCGACTGCTCTGCATCCGCTTGGGCTGCCGAAAGTGCGCTTGCTGCGGAAGCCTGGCTGGCTTCCATATCTGCGTTCGCCCTCGCCGTTGCGGCTTGCGCATCGTTTGCGTCGTTCCGTGCTCTGGCTGCGTCGGACTCTGCTTGAGCCTTTGCCGTGCGGGCATTGGCGGTATCGGATTCAGCCTGAACAGTTGCTGCCCGGGCACGCGCAGTGTCGGATTCGGCTAGTTCCTTCTGCCGCATGGCGGCGTCGGCCTCTCCCCTGGTGCGGACTTGAGCATCCGCTGAATCCTGGCGTTCGTTTGCCAGGCGCACGTCGTCCATTTTCTTGACGGCAATCTCGCGTGCATCTTCCGCCGTCTGCACGGCCTCACGGGAAACCGCGATCAAGGGCTTTTTGTCGATATGTTTTCGAATCGCATATTCATCGGCGTGATTCATCAGTTCGACGGCGTGCCGGTAGCTTGAGCTCGCATATTGCTCAGAACCCTCTGACTGTGCGATGCGGAGCGCATTCCTCGCTTCAAAAAATTCAAGCGGCAGCTTCGCATTTAGGACTACTGGGTCGAACTTATATCCGGTCGGAATGTAGCCGCCGCGCTCCATCAGTTCGTACTTTGCATTCACTGCTTCGCTGGTTCCCTTGGTATCCTCCCGAATCACGTTCTCGAGAATCACAGCATTACTCGGCTGGCGAACTGCGTAGTACGGTTCCGCAGTGACGATCAGAGCAAACGCCTGAAGGTCGGTGCTCACTTCCAGCTTGCTGCGGTGGTTGTCGCCAACCAGCACTTCTCCCAAATTTACAGCGCGGCCTTCGGGCGAAATCGCCCACAAAACGTAGGTCAAATATTCATTGCCAAAGGTTGTCGGCTTCTGAAGGTCGCCAAATTCAGCCTGGATGACGATGGATCCCCGGTGGCTGTTCACTTCAGCTACGCCATTCGCAGATGGCATTAAGGTCGTGCCTGCAAAATCCAGCTTCGACGATCCGCTGCGATGCTTGTAGTTAACCGCTTGCACGCTACGGCTGATGACAACCACGCGGAACGTAGGCATCGTATCCATATGTTCGACGTCGCCGATCGTTTTAGAATTGGTTTGGGCAAAAGCGCTCAAACTAAGAGTGATTCCTGCGGCTAGCAATAGTTTCGTTTTCAAAGTGTCTCCTTGGGGCAGATGCCTGCCGTGCTCCGTGATATCGATGTGTTGGTAACGTTCGACCTGTTTGATCGCTTTCCCTGATGCCGCATCCTTTATGTTCCAACGCGAATGCGGGAAAGGGAGTGAAACAGCCCAAAAACATTCAGAAGCCACAAAACCACGACGATGATCACAACGCCGTTCAAAATTGACTTAATGGATCCCTGCATGGGGATAAAGCGATTTACCAGCCACAACAGGACGCCGACTACGATCAGAACTTCCAGGAGTTGAATTAAAGGCATATACCTTTACCTTTCATATCGCGGACTTGCCCCGTTCATTCGCATGAAACAGTGCTCTATTCCAATGTCTCGGGGCTTTAGGGTCGAATTCTGTTCACCGCAGATTCGCGGCACATACGAATGAAGAATGCTGATGCCGGATGTGGCTGCTTCAGGTGATATGGCTCCGAAGCCAGTTCGCATACGACCTCAAATTAGAACTGCGACTCAGCAGCCGCGGCTCTGTTACACACTCAGGAGACTCAAGAATGACAGGTGCCGCCTGTCGTGTCTGAGCAAGATAGCTCACATACTAGATTCGACATATTCAATGAAATAGACTTGGGGAAGTGACAATTGACCAGTTCGTGTCCTACTTGCGGAGCTAAGCCGGGAGAAAAATGTGAACTCAATACTGGCCAACCGCGCACCGCGCCGCATCCAGACCGCATCTGAGGGCTCCGTGACTGTTCAGCACGAACGTGGCCGGCCCCGACTCTAGAAGCCATATGGCCTAATGGAAGAAACTGTGCAAAATAGCTCACCGTCCGAAGGCCGTTGATTCTATAATTTGTTTCTATGAAGTTGTCTGCGGCGGCCAACAAAAACCGCGGATTCGACCCCGACACTTTCCTCGCGACGATTGGCGAGGGCAGGAAGATTGTGTCTGTTCCCAATAAACAATTGATATATGCGCAAGGGGATGCCGCGGATGCCGTTTTTTATGTCCAGAAAGGAAAAGTGCGCCTCAGCGTCGTATCCAAGTCGGGCAAAGAAGCGACGATCGGCATCCTGAGTCAGGGGAACTTTTTTGGCGAGGGTTCACTGGCAGGGCAGCTTCTGCGCATGGGCTCTGCCGCGGCCATGACCGATTGCGACCTTCTGCGCGTTGACAAGAAGGCGATGATGAATGCCCTGCACCGCGAACACGCCTTCTCTGACCTATTCGTCGCCTATTTGTTGGCGCGGAATATTCGTTACGAAGAGGATCTGGTTGACCAGATGTTCAACTCCAGTGAAAAGAGGCTGGCCCGTGTCCTTCTATTGCTCGCTCATTTCGGTAAGGAAGGGATCCCTGAAACCGCGGTCCCGAAAATCAGTCAGGAGACCTTGGCCGAGATGGTGGGAACCACTCGTTCGAGAGTTAGTTTCTTCATGAACCGGTTCCGGAAATTGGGATTCATTCATTATGCGGGAGGAGTAGAAGGCGGTCTCCAGGTCCACAGCTCGTTGCTTAATATCGTTCTGCACGATTGAAACCCTCTACCGATACTGGTAACAGGCCACGCCTGTCTCCCCGATTCGCTTTCACTCTTGTGCGTCCTTGCGATCTTTACCGTCTTCGGCGTCTGGCACACTCACGAACATTCTGAGCCCCGCGTTTTCCGGCGAAACTGTGCAATAGAGAACAGATTTTCTCTTAGCACGCTGTCATAGTTCGACCGGCCTTAACGTGGCGTCCTGCCATGGCAAACGTAGCGAGCTCTTGAGTCGAGGAGCGCGCTCGTAGCTAGGTGCCGGCGCTGGGGCGGAGAAGACCTGGAAAGTTGGAACAGACATGAAGTCTCATTGCGTTCGTTGGTTGACCCTCTCCTTGTTGCTTCTTCCATCGTTGACCCTCAATGTTTATGCCAACTCAATCAGTCTGGGAACCGCAGGCAGCTTTCGAGTCCTGGCGGGCTCGACCGTAACCAATACCGGCTCAAGTGTCATTACGGGAAACTTGGGCGTTTCGCCGGGTACTGCAATCACTGGATTTCCTCCGGGAATCGTTACCGGAGGGGCGATACATGCAGGAGACGCGGTCGCGCAGACAGCTCAAGCCGATCTGATGACGGCATACAACGCAGCGGCAGGCCAGACTCCCACTCTCGTTCTAACCGGTCAGGACTTGGGTGGGTTGACGCTCACTCCTGGCGTATATTTCTTTGCCAGTTCGGCTCAGTTGACCGGGACACTTACACTCAATACTCAGGGGAACCCCAACGCAGTGTTCGTTTTCCAGATCGGGAGTACGCTGACGACTGCGAGCAACTCGGCGGTGGTTTTCACCAGCAGCCTCACTGACAAGAATGTGTACTGGCAGGTCGGCAGCTCCGCGACTCTTGGCACAACTACAGCGTTCGCCGGAAATATTCTTGCGCTCACCAGCATCACATTGAATAACGGCGCCAGCATCGGGTGCGGAAGTGCCTTGGCGATCAATGGCGCCGTGACCATGAACAACAATGTCATCGGTGGTGGCTGCGGAGGAGGATCAACAGTTCCGGAACCGGGTACGATGAGCCTGATGGGCAGCGGACTGGCAATTCTTGCCGGTGCGGCGTTTCGCAGAATTCGCCGCTAGGCCTAATCGCAGCTCATGGCTTACTGCTTAATACTGTTCGGCGTGGGGGAATGCCTTCACCGCCGCCTTCTAGAGGAGCCTTATCGACGGAGCTGACTGGTTCCCATTCAATTGGGAACAAATAGCGCGGACGGCCCACCCCGGATACTTTGTCCTGCCGGTGGCCACACGAGAGACAGAGTGCTCCTACGAGACTGATCTCAGTCTCTTTTGAAATTTCGTTTTCGCGAACTCCTAACGACCCCGCGATGACCGGGCCAGCGCACATGTCACACGTGTAAGCGGAGAGGTGAAGGTACTGTTTTTTCATGGTCTCCTCGATCGACTTTTTTGGACCCGCCACATCGTAACCGGTCGTGAACAGGATATCTGTTCACAATTGCTCTGCCTCAACGTTCTAGATCACGCAGTCAATGAATTCTCCTCAGAAGTCGGAGAACAGAATCACTATGAAGCCCGTTCAAACCCGGACGTCTTCAATGCTCAACCTTGACTTGTCTGGTTCCGATCGAGAGGAGGACCTCCGAGTGACTTTCCGCACTCCAAACAAAGACGTTGGGATCGCGGAGTGATCAGTCCGCAAAACGGGCACATCCTTTGCCCGCCGAAAGTTGGAGTGCGCGGCTTAAATATCGCTAGCAGCTTGACGAATGAATTCGTGATAGCTGCATACCGTCGACCTAGATTCCTGCGGAACATGGGAGGGGTCATCTTTTACCTGCGGTCTTTCTCGCTTGTGTGGAACGCGTAAGCTGCCCGGTTGAATTAACCATGACAGGCCAAGACGAAGAATGCTGTGCAGGATTGCTCATTACCTGTAGAGAACTATCGGGGCAGCCTTAACAAAAACCGCCGTTTGTTCGCCGAACATTACGCCTCGCTTCAAGAAATCCGCCGCCGACTCAAAGCCGCTAGCGACGCGAAGGATGAAGCTACAGTAAAAGAAGTGAAGGAAAAAGCGGCTTAGGGGAAAATGAACAGCAGATATGGCCGCCGTCGGAAGAAATACCTACCACAGATGTGACAAAGAGGCAGAAAGCTTCGAAAACAAATGTCATAGACTTCGTCAGCTGTCCAATCGCCTGTCAAGGCGCTCGACACATCATCTCCGCAGCGCCTGTTGCCATTGCGTAACCCTCGTCCGCTCAATTGTTTGACGAGGCGAAATGACAAACGCAACTTTGGCCTCCCACATGCCCATATTGAGATGAGGAGCGCCGTTACAGTACGGCCCGAATCATACGCATATTTAATACGGGAGGTTACACAATGAAGCAAACTGCGATCATGCTTGCAGGTCTTGTCCTGCTCTTAACTCTTGGCGTCACAGCTCAGGAAAACCGCTCAGAGATCAGTCTGCAAGGCACCGGATTTTTCACCAGGGATACTAGCGGCCAGGGAATCTCGCGGACCACCTCCGACACCGGTGGATTCTTGGTGGGGTATCGCTACCACATTAACCGTTGGTTCGCCGCCGAAGCCAACTATGGCTTCGCTCGCGATACCCAGAGGTATTTTGCCGCAAGCGGATTTCCGAGAGTCCAGTCTGACGTTCACACAGCCACTGCGGATTTCGTTGTTAATCTTCCGTTCGCAAAAACCAGGTTCAGTCCCTACGTCCTCGGCGGAGGCGGCAGTTTGATATTTCATCCAACTGGAAATGCGGGAGGCTTTGTGCCGGGCGCTGATACCCAGGCGAAAGGCACCTTTGTGTACGGCGGCGGCGTCACTTATACCTTGACCAAACGTGTCTCTTTACGCGGAGAGTACAGGGGCTATGTATACAAAGATGCCGATTTTGGCATACGGGCGCTCAACACCGATAGCTGGACGCACACGGCCCAACCATCCGCTGGAATCGTCTTCCGGTTTTGATCGTTAAGACCATCAGAGAGGTGCGCAAAATGGGAGGACGCACAAATGTTGGAAAGCAGTGTTGAGTTGATGGAAATTGTATCTTTGATCGTGTTACCCGTGCTGCTCGCTTTTTGCATCGTCGGGTCGATTGTTGCAGCCCTCACGGCTCTTAGCGGTGAACGCACTACCGTGAACAAAAGGAGCTAGGGATGTCTTCGGTTTGCGAGTTGCACTGACCGTGTCTGATAACCGCAACCGCGACGCGCCCAAAGAAACCGATCTTTAGGAGAAATCCACAATGGTTGAAGAGCACAAGAACTGGAGAGAGTTGTGCAAGGCGGCACTGCAAGCTAAGAATCCCGATGACCTGATGAAGATCCTCCAGGATCTAAACAAGGCTTTAAAGCGGGAAGAGCAGGTCCGTCGGGATTTCAGAGAGGCTATGAGACAAGACAGGCCTTCCGAGGCGGCATGATCGCGCTGGGTTTAGTGCTGCACGCCAAGTTTCAGGATTTCGTCAAAACCTGGTATGGAGCCGGCCATCCACTGCGACTCCCCCTACCTGGTCGCGGGTTACGCTGACTGACCAGCGTTTGTTGATTTGATAATCCCCTTCCACCACCTCGCTGCCGGGTTGTGAGACATCCGTCGAGAACGTGAAGAGGAAGTTCTTCGTGACGCGCTGCTGTATGGCGATGCGAGCGGAAGGATTCTGATTATTGCCGCCGATCAGGGGATCGATCTCCAGACTGGAAATGCCCGCGAGTTTCTGTACGCTGCCGGTGAACTGGCTGGCGGCTTGCGAGGCAATCATTGAGTCAGTGCTCTGACTGGAAGCGGCGGATTCCTGCGTCGTCTTGCCGCGCGCGATCAGGTTGATGATGTCGGCGGTCGGCAAAGGCGGATCCGAGACATAGGATGTAGTGAGCTTGTCGAATGGTCCGCGCAAATTTAAGGTGAGATTATATTGCTCGACCGTGGTGCTGACCGAAACGTTAAGCACGGGGTTGGTCTGGTTGGGATCATCAAACGAGATAATGCCGCGCTGCAACTGGTAGCGAACGTTGCGATAGAACAGTTCTCCAGAAGTCAGGTCGGTTCGCCCGGTAATGACGGGGTCGCCGGCGGTGCCGCCGACGTGCAGGTTGACACTGCCTTCCAGGCTGACTTGCGAACTATAGGCGCTAAGGTTGTCTTTGGATTGCACGCCAATTGCCAGGTTGATTGTATCGGCAAAACCAGGCTGGGCGGGCGTAGCCGTGTTGGCGCTGAATTGATCGGCAAAGGTGGCGAGATCGAAATCGGGAGTGAAAGAAAGTGAGCCGATCAGCACACGTCCGCTGAGCGTCGAGGATTCTCTGTTGCCAGTGAATGCGAGACTGCCGTCGAGCGACGTTCTGGTGCCGTCGGGGTATCGCAAGCGGATGGATTTGCCCTGCAGTGCAAGATCGAACCGCAGGCTGGGGTGATAGGCGATCGATCCTCCGGCAGAAATATCTCCTCCGTTCACTTGCCCGGTGAGCTTCGAAATTTGAATGCTCTGTTTGCCTACGTCCAGAGTTCCGTTCAGCTTTTCTAGCGCGAGCGGAGATCCGGCGTAGAGCAGAGCGACATCCTGCAAGCGAAGCTGACCACTTACGCTGGGGTCCTGCGCGGTTCCGGTTGCACGAATATCGAAGGAGGCTGTGCCGGAGCTCTTTGTGTCGGGCGAGACGATCTGCAGGATGCGAGCGTCGAGCGAACCTTGGGCGGTGAAGCTGGGAGCGGCATCGCCTGCGAATGGGATCATGCCTTGCAGACGAAGCGAGGTGCCGGTGCCGCGAATTTCCGCGGGTTGAAGGGTTAATACGGAGTGAACGTAGTCGGCCTGCAGGGGCGACGCGATACCGACCTGCAACGACTGGTAGGTGGCGTTCAGGGTGGGAATTGTGAGGTGAGCTTCGAGTTGCGTTTTGTTTTTCAGCGGGCCTTTCAGAGTTGCGTGAAATTCCGTTTGACCGCGGAATCCCTGCGGCATACTAGGAAGGTAAGTGGCCAGCAGCACGTCGAGAGGAACGGCCGTGGTCTCAAGCGATGCGTCAGTGTAGTAGTCGCCCGTGAGATTGACGTGGGCTCGCGCCTGCACAGAAGAATCAACGACTCTCGATGTCAACGATACATCCGCCTTGTGGTTGGCGACCTGGAGTTCGGCAAGAATATTTGAAATGGATTTGTCGCGAATTGCGAGTTGCGGTAACTGCAAGACCGCGCTCAGTTGGGGATCATCGACAGTTCCTTGTCCATCGACTGTGGCTGTGAGAGTTCCCACGAGCGCCAGATTGTTTGCTTGTACGGCGTGTAGTTTTTGCAGGACTAGCGCGGGGGCATTGAGGCGGATCGTATAAGCCTTGCTTTTCGGAGTGTAAGAGAAATCGGCATTGGCGGAGCCCGCCGGCGATGCAACACGAAGGGTAGACACAATCGAGGCGTGGTCAGTGTGGAATTGTGCAGCGAAAGTCTGGAACGATTCGCCGTAGGCGCGAGCGTTAGCGACCTGGAGCTTTCCGGACCCTTGCGGATCAAGTTGAGAGCCGCCGATTGAGATTTCGGCGTCAAGATCTCCGCTAACCGGGTATTGGACGTTGGCGAGGCGCTCAATCCCGGCGATCGAAATCTGCTGGACGGAAAGGCTCGCCTTCACGGAGTTGCCGGGAAGGTACGACCAATCGCTGAGCGCGACCGTCGCGTTGAAAGAGGCACGACCGCGTTGCGCGCTGACCAGCGAGCCATTCGTAACGGCGACTTGGGAAGGACTTGCCGCAAGACTCGCCCGCGCGCTGCGCCACTGGCTGCCTTGCACACTCAAGTCTTGTGCGGAGAGTTGTGCTGCGATCTGGGGCCTCGTCAGCGTGCCGCGAACCGTTGCGTTTACGGTCGCAGATCCTGAAACAGGCGGCAGCGCAGAATCATTGTTGCGGAGAACAGATGCAAGCAATTCCAGCTGATGCAGATCGCTGGCGTTTGCCTGCAGCCGAAGATTCGAGCGGTTGCTCAGTTCTCCATCCGCAGTGAGTGTCGCGGACGGAATCCGAAGCGAGGATTGGCGAAGTGTAAGCGCGTTACGCGATCCATCGTAGGCCGCATGGATAACTCCACCGACCGGAATCTGGTCGGAAGACAGCCGCGTGCCATTCCTGGCAGCGGCGGTAACAAAAAGATCGGAGCGAATGCGGGCGTTTCTCGCGCTTCCGCTCCACGATGCGTCGGCCGTGCCATTGAGAACGCCGGAGACAGCGACCTGCTTCAGATCCGGACGAAAGGCTTGCCGAGCAGCGTGCAATGAGACGCTATGCACATACGCCTGCAGCCGCCCGGAAGCAGTGGTATCGAGATCACGGATGTTGAGGCTCCCATTCAGTCGGCCGCCGAGGGATTCGAATTCGATGCCAGTGGCTTGCAGCGCACCTTTCGCGAGTTGATAGCGCGCTTTCAATTTGCGGACTGCGACGCGGCCACTGGGGGTCGCGGCGGCGAGAGTTTCACTGGCAATCTCCCCATCGATGGCAATGCTGCGCAGGAGAGACTGCTGAGGAAGATTTTGATAGTGCATTTCTCCGGTGAGCGAGAACTCTCCAGACGGCTTGTAGGCTGGCGCCATGGAGGCAAAGTCGCGCGTGTCGATGCGGATGCTGTAATCGGCGGTAACTGTGGGATCGGAGTAGTTCCTTACTGTCGCCCGAACAGAGGCCACCGAGTTCCCGACTTTCAAGACTGCGGTGTCAATCGAAAGTAGCGCCGGCGTTGCACCGAATTTGCCCTGAAAGCTGTGAGGCAGTATCGCGTATTGCCCGTAATGCACGTGACCATTGTCGTAGGAAATGGAACCTGCGTAGCGGGTTGTAAGCGGATCGAAGTGGAAATCGGTGCCGAGGTCATAAAGATCAGCGTCGAGCGGAGTTTGTTTATCGTTGTAGCTCACTTCGCCCCGGATTATCTGTGCATGCCGGACTGCAAGATCGAAGACACTCGAATGTGATCTGCTTTGGCTGGGTGGCGCGGTCGGCAGATTGCTGTGCCCGTTATCTACGCGCACATTCACAACAGGCCGCTCCACGATGAGTTCGTTCAGGATTACTTTTCGGTGAAGGAGAGATTCAATTTTCAGGCCGACCGTCAATTTATCGATTTGCAGGAGCGGCGGCTGAACGGCAGATTCCGCGCCCTGTACAGTGATGTTGTAAAGATGGGCGGTGAGCGTGTAAAGATTGAAGTCGAGGGTGCGAATCGCAGTTTTCCCCCCAGTGGCCTGTTCAATTGTCTCCACGATCTTGTGCAAGGCGTACTGCTGGAAGGCGCGGCTTTTCAGGAATAAATATCCGCCAATGCCGACCATCGCGATTAGAGCGACCAGCACGGCCAGGATCCATCCCACAATTTTTCGCGACTGCATCACTTCTCCTAAAACCTTCTCCTAAAACGCCTGGCCCAGAGTGATGTAATACTGCGTTGGGTTGATGCCGGGAACGGGATTGAGGTTGTGGCCGACGTCGATCCTGATAGGGCCGATGGGGGTCGCATAACGCAGACCGAATCCTATGGTATTGGTGTAGTTATTGAACGTGTTGGACAGATTGATGGCGCTATAAACATTGCCACCGTCGTAGAAAACCACGCCCCCGAGCGCTTTCATGATCCGCAGGGGAAAACGGATTTCCGAATTCAGAATCAAGAGCTCGCGCCCTCCAACTGGAACCGTGACATTCACACATCCCGTCTGGTTCTGCAGGCCGCTGCAGAAGGGTACGATGCGCTGCGGGCCGGCTTCGTCGATTGGAAAGCTGCGCAGCGAAGTGCCTCCGCCAGAAAAGTAAAGCTGGCTGGTGGGGACGAAACTTCCGGCAAAAGGTTTCGCCATCCCGAGGCGAATACTGTTGGCGAAGACGACCGAGTGTAGCTGCTTGTAAGTGGCGAACTGCCCGAAAAGCCGCCCGAAGTTGGCGCTGGACCCGAGTGCGGTGGGCGTGATGCCCAGGTTGACAGTTCCGAACATGCCGCGGTGCGCATCGAGCGGTTTATCGCGGGTATCGCGAATCAGAGTGCCGGAAAACGTAGAGAGTCGAACGCTGCGGTCCTGTGGAAGCACGAGTTCCGGAACCAATAATTGCGACAACGAAGTCTTGTTGAAGTCGTACCGAATTTGCAGGCGTGTATTGCTTTTGCGACTGAGAAGCCGTTCGACCTGAAACGACACATCGCCCAGTCTCGCGGCGAACAAAGGATTTTCCGTCGTGCGTTCAATAGAAAGACTGGTCAGCGAACTCCACTGCGAGCCGATGAAGTGCGGTTGTGCATAAGTCGTGAGAGCCCGCTGGTCAAGCTGCGAGAGCAGAATCGTTGCGCTTGCGGTTTCACCCAGCCCGTGCATGTTACGACGAACGAACTCGACAGACCCGCGAGGGCTCGCAAAAGTGGACTGGCTGGGAGCGATCCTGTTGCTACCGAGATTGATGGTGGGCAAGCCAGGCACGGCTACCGTGCCGGAAGGAACGTTGCCGCCGCGATGAGATACTTCGAATCCGAAGCCATAGATGATTTCGTTACGCTTCATCTCATGGACTTTAACTAACGCAGTTTCCTCATTCTGGTCGGTGATGGGCTTTCGCGGTCCCACGCTTGACCAGTCGAAGATGTTCAAGTCATAGAGACGGGTCTCTGCCGCCAACATTTGAACTCTTTCCATGGGAGCTTCGCCAGGCAGTTGCGCCGTCTTTTGAATAAGCGAGCGCCGAGTCCGGTGTTCTCCGAGGTAAACAACTTCTCCAGTGCGAACCAGTTGGTGTTCGGTAATCGAGTATGTAACCTCCACGTGGTGCGAATCGTCAGCGCGACGTTTCACGCTGGCCTTCACTTCAGCGTTGAGATAACCGCGATTCAGATAAGTGGCCGAGATGCGGTTGCGATCTTCCGAGAGAAGACGGGGCGAATAGGGCGCGCCAGAACGCAAGGCGAACTTTTTGGATGGGGTGAGCTGTTCCTGGGCAATACTGTTGTTGCCGGTGACACTTACACCATCGACGATAGTTTGTGGACCCTCTTCGATTTCGAAGGCCACATCGACTTTGGGTTCATGGTCGACGACCCGCGAGGTAATTTTGACCTCCTCGTATCCCTTGTCGTGGTACAGCGCCTGTAGGTTCGAGACGCTCTGTTTCAAAAGTTTCGTGCTTACACTGCCGTGGTTCCAGATGTGCGCTTTCTTGACCACGAGCTGAGAGAGCAGATCCGAAGCGGAAATCTCATGGTTTCCATGAAATAAGATCCCCTCAACTTTATGTTTCCGGCCTCGGTTGATTTCGTAAACCAGCGTGACCTGATCCGGCTGTTGGTTGAAGTTGATCTTTACCGCGACGTCGAAATACCCCTTCTTCTGGAAGTAGTCGATGAGGTTCTGCTGTCCTTCTTCGACGAGGTCGCGGTCGATGGCCCGTTCAGAGTAGATGGGAATCAGCTTTTTCATCTGTCGTCCCGAAAGGAAAGGCAGAAACGAGAGCTTGGCGCCAGAAGCTCGGACGGTGACTATCGGGCCTAGCTCGACTTTGAAAGAAACGTCGACGTGATTCGTGGCAGGGTTGTACTGGGGCGGATTCTCTTGGACGCTGCTGGCCAGGCGACGTTGCCGCGAGAGCTCCCCTTTTATGAGGGCGGTGGCCGCCTTTATGCGTTCCGGTGTGTAAGGTTTGCCAGACTTGAGCAGGCCTCCGGTGAGACGGGCACGCAGCCTGCGAGTGGAATGAAGCAGCCGGGAGGCTTCCTCAGCGTCGAGTTCTTTGGCGTCTCCTGCTTGGATGCTAGCCCCTGTAATCTTGACTTCAGCAACCGTGGCCCGCTTACCAAGTTTGACCGTGAAGTTTACGTTGACGAGTTGATGAGGATCGTCGACCTGAATGCCGGTTTGGATCGTAGCTTGGAAGTACCCGTTGTGTTTAAGGAATTCCTGAATTGCCTGCTGTGCGAGCTCCACGCGAGCCCGGTCATATGGATCCTGATCCGCAAGGTTTGCGACCTGCAGTAATCGCGTATATGCAAAAGCCTTCTCCGCACCAGGAAAACTGACGATGCCCACGTAATAGGCGGGCTCGAGCAAGAAACTTACTCGCACGCCCGAAAGCTCCGGGATAACGTTGACCGTGACTTTGCGAAAGCCTCCAGCTTCCTGCAACGCGTGAATGCTGGCCTCCACTTTCTCCTGAGAATAAGATTGGCCTGCTTTTTGAAGTGCTACTCGGCGAAGCGGTTCCAGGTTGCGGTGCGGGTTGCCGATAAGATCCACAGATCCCACATTCTGGCCCTCATAGACAGCGGATGAGCCCTTGTCTGCCAGTTGGGCCCGGGTAAGCGTCGCTAAGACGAGTACAACCAACGCACATAAACGCATATAAGCTGTGGATCCGGGCCAAGCGAGATCGTTCGCGGCCACTTGGTCGAGCAAGAGGCAGGCTCTCAGATCATTTCATGGGAGTATAGGATGCCTGAAAGAGTGAAGATGTTGATTGAAACAGTGGATGTCGATGTATGACTCCGGATCTACCGAGCGAACTGAGTCTCCATCTGGCTGAGACACCCGTCGAAATCGGCTGCCACGGGTTCCACACCGGCATCGTCGTCGCTAATGGCGCAGCCATGTTTCCAACTGCTCCAGCGATTCTACGCGGGGCAGATTGCGATCACGGTAGGCGCCCGCCACGTCGAATAAAACTGCTTGCATTCCAGCATTGCGAGCTCCTGCATAGTCCACCGAATACACATCGCCCACATAGAGACTTTTGTCGGCCCGTGCATTCATGGCGGCCAGCGCCAACTCGAATATTTCGGTTCGCGGTTTCTCGATGCCCACGATTCCTGAGTCAGTGATGCTTTCAAAGCAGTCGGCAATACCGCAACGTGAAAGCACGCGTTCAATTCCGCCGTCAGCATTGGAGATCACGGCCATGCGGAATTTTTCCCGGAGCCGGTCGAGGGAGTTGCGGGTACCCGGCTGGATCTGGTCCCAATTGGCCGAGTTCTGGGTCTTTTCCACCAGCACGTCGCGGAGGTTGGTGTCATGCCCGAGCTGCTGCAATAGATAAGTATGAAACGTCCACCAGAAGCCATGATCGACTCGGCCGTTCTGCATGCCGAGGTCGAATTCCTGTTTAGTTCTGCGCTCCAAAGCTTGCCACTGATCGAGCGTGGGGTGACGATCGCTGGCAATCGCGTCCAGCATCTTGGATCGGTTAGGGAAGAGAAGAGTGTTTCCCACATCAAAGAAAATAACTCGCGGTTCTGCCATGATTTCATCTTACCGAAGGTATTCGTAGGACGGGTCGCCATTGACGGGGCTGATGCCTTTGAGCATCTCGCGGTGACCACTGCGGAGAAAAATTGTAGTATCCAAGGGGAAGGGTTTTTCTATTCGGCAGGCCATGGCTCTGTCCCCAACAACGTTCGTTATGTGTGGCTTCACACGCACCCGGGCTGCGCTCTCTCTGCACAACCTGCTGAGCACTCACTCCGCGGCGTTGGCAGTGCTGGTTATGTTGCAGCGTCATTCCGGTCGCAGAAATGACGTTTATAACATTCTATGGGCGGTAGTTTTCGGATTTGCCACATTGAATATTCTCAGTCTCGCAGCCAGGCGCTTCGAGCCCAACCGCCGCGGCCTCACTTTTGGAGAACTGATGGCGGTACTCATCGTCCTGCTTTCAATTTTCCTGCTGGGATGGGAGCTTTTGGGCGTGTTCCATATCTTCCCCATCAAACTTCATCGCTGACCGTCCTTCAGTGGAAGACGCGTTTCGTCTGCTTTTGCGGTATGATTCGCAGAGTGACGAAAGGTTCCTCCACGATCGAAGTGACGTGCCCTTGTTGCAGCGCACTGCTCAAGGTTGATACGGGGACGGCGGAGGTTATCGCCCATACCGCCGCCGTGAAACCGCGAATGTTTAGTGACATGGAAGCCGCCGCGCGCGCCATGAAGGAGCAGGATAGCCGCCGCGAGTCCATATTTCGCCAGTCCGTTGAAGCACAAAAGCACGCTTCCGAATTGCTGGACAAGAAGTTTCAGGAGGCAGTAAAGAAGGCCAAGGAGTCTCCTGACACGGGCAAACCCATCCGCGATTTCGATCTGGATTGAGTTTCTGTATTGCTCGCCGGCTGGTTAGAATCGGAAGCGATGGCGAATCATCCTCTTCTTCTCGGTCACCGGGGTGTGCGTGCAGAGAAGTCGCTCCCCGAGAATTCTCTGGCCTCTTTCGATCTGGCACTCGCCCAGGGCTGCGACGGTTTTGAGTTTGACGTGCGCCTTTCGGCCGACGGCCGAGCCGTTGTCTGTCACGATGCCATCAGCCACGGACAAGAAGTCGCTTCTTGTTCCGCGAAACAACTGTCCTTGCCTTCACTGCGCGAAGTTCTCACGCGTTACCAGACCAGAGCATTCCTCGACATCGAATTGAAAGTTCCTGGACTGGAGAAAATCACGGTCGATTTACTGCGGAAGGTTCGCCCGGTTCGCGGCTTCGTAGTTTCATCGTTTCTGCCTGAAGTGCTGCAAGCCATTAACGGTATGGACCCGATCCTGCCGCTGGGGCTCATCTGCGAGACCCGAGAAGAGTTGATTCACTGGACCGAGTTGCCGGTCGAATATCTGATGCCGCATTACAGACTCCTGGGGCAGGATTTGATCGCGGAGAGCAAAGATGCCGGCAGGAAAGTATTCGTTTGGACAGTCAATGCCGTGGATGACATGAGACGGTTTGCCGAATGGGGAGTGGACGGAATTATCTCGGATAACCCAAAACTGCTGCTCCGATCTCGGCCTGGGTAATATCTCGGATGTTATTCCCGCAAATCAGCGTGCAGGAAGTTAGTCTGCCGCGGCTTCGAATGCACCGGAGGAACGGGCGATAGGCCGCAGAAAAGCAGAGCGCTCTACCTCAAAAGCTTCCAGGTTGGCTCCCCTAGCTTGCTCCTTCCACCCCAGTACGGCGCTGATGCGCAATGCGGCTTCGCGACTGCATGACTCAGACCAGCACGGTCCCAGAGCCACCGGAACGCGGCGCAAGAGTACGTCCGCCAATGTCACGGCAAACTCCCTCCGATAGGCTTCGACAACCTCGGCGACGATGTGAGATGTATGCGGACAAATGGGCGCCCGCAGCTCCGCGCTCACCAGAGCGGTGCGCGCGATATGGGCAGCGCGCTTGCCGTGCCACTCGAGCATTCCTCTGGCGGTTTCTTCGCTTATGGATCCGATTCGCGCAATTTCCAGAACAGTTTCGTCGAGCAAGGGATCGAGCGCGGGACCGGGCCCCACTGCGGTCGTAACCGGTTCGGCCGCGCTCAAACCGACTTTGCGCGCGCACTCACGCGCCAGCGAGGCAGCCGTAGTCAGTTTGCCCCCGATTACAGAAATCATGCGGGCCGCGCCGTCATCGGCATGGTCGTGCAGAATGTGCCGCCGGGTCACGGCGGAGGGCTTATTCTCCGGCGAGTAAGGCAGCGGCCGGATTCCGGCAAAGGCGTGCTTCACGCTTTGCGCCGATATTTTTGCCGTGGGAAATAATTGCGCCACTGACTTCACAAGGTAGTTGATCTCATCCGCTGAAGGTATGGTTCGCCCCGGGTCTCCGTTGTCGGCAACTTCGGTTGTCCCTACCAGGATTTGATCGTTCCAGGGCAAAACGAAGAAAGGACGTCCATCCGCGGCCTCCGTATAAACTGCGATATTCGGCGAGCCAGGAAATCGCGGCAGAACGATGTGTGAGCCGCGCACACCACCCACCATCGGCTTGTCCATGCGGATCGCGGAGCGCTGGCACACGCGGTCTGCCCAAGGACCACTGCAATTGATGACCCAGGCGGCGTCGACACGTTCGTCGCGCCCGGTGAGTTGGTCGCGCAGCAGCACGCCGCGGATGCGGCCATGGGTTACATCCACCGCCAGCGCTTCCATGTGATTGCGTACGATGGCGCCCGCCTCTACGGCTTCCATTAACCACTCCGCGACCAGCCTTTCGGGAAATTCGCATTGCGCATCTTCATAGTTGAAGAACGACCAGCGGCGTCCGGCGTCGAGGGCACGCTCCAGGCGTTTCAATTCCATCTCGCTGTTTTCTGCTCGCGTGGACTTTCCAGCCATGCGCTGGTAGAGCCACAATCCGGCACGCACTTTCAACGCACTGCGCTGGCTGTTCTCATTTAAGAGCAGGAGAAATTGCATGGGATGCACCAGATGAGAGCGATCCCGCAACAGCTTTTCCCGTTCGCGCAGGGATTCGCGCACCAGGCCGAACTCGCCGTGTTCCAGGTAGCGCAGCCCTCCATGAATAATACGAGTGGAACGGCTGGTTACCCCGGAGGCGAAGTCATTCTGCTCGACCAGAAGCGTATGCTTGCCCGATCGCGCACACTGCCGCGCCACAGCTACACCGTTGATGCCGCCGCCAATCACTACTACCTGAAAGTGTTGGCCTTCCAGGGACGCGCGTGGATTAGCCGCTAAGGCCATGGTTTATCAATTAGATACCAGTATTGTGGAAAGTGATCGTGCAACTGCGAATCGATTCATTCGACTCTCTTCCGACAGTGTGCACCGCGTTCCACCTCGGAAGAAGGTAACCTTAGTACTTCAAATGGGCTGGCCAAAAAACGCACTGCAACACGCGAATGGCCGAGCGAAAAGGGAATGGCCCGCCACGAATGCGGCGAGCCGATTCCGCATTCGTCAGTTTACGCCGCTCTCCCGGTCGGACTTGCCACTTTGTTGTGACAAACCGGCATTTCCCTCGAGATGCTCGACCTTGATTTTTGCCTTTGATCTCTACTAGGTTCGATGCAAAGCTCAACGGCACGGTTTATCGCGATAAAAAAGCCGTCACATTGCCCGTTTTGCGCTGGCTCATTTAGAGTGATTCCCAATGTCCACCACCGGCGAAAGATTTGAACGTGCGGTCGCTATCATGGAGCGGCTGCGGGCCCCGGGAGGCTGCCCCTGGGATCGCGAGCAGACTTTCGACTCCATCAAGCCCTACACGCTCGAAGAAACCTACGAAGTGCTGGAAGCCATCGACAATCGCGATTGGAAGGAACTTCCGGGCGAACTCGGCGACCTTCTCTTGCAGGTGCTGTTCTATTCGGAGATGGGCAAAGAGCAGGGAACATTTTCCATCGATGATGTCCTCGATCGACTCTCGCGCAAGTTGGTGGATCGGCATCCGCATGTGTTCGGGGAGGCCAAGGCGGAGACTTCCGCGGACGTCAAGCGCAACTGGGAAGCGCTGAAGGTCGAGGAACGAAAGAAGCACTCACAGAGAACTGTGGCAGAAGGTGAAAGTAATGCTTTAAGTCGAGCGGATTCCGTTCCAGAGTCGATTCTAGGGTTAATTTCGTCATCGATGCCATCGTTGCTGGAGGCTCACAAGCTCAGTTCGCGGGCGGCGCAAGTTGGTTTTGACTGGCCCGATATAAATGGTTTGTTCGATAAGCTCGGCGAGGAAACCGCCGAACTTCAGGAGCGTTTGCGGGAGTTTCCCGCTCCCGGTCCGCGCCCTGAGGGCCGGGGAGTCGCTGGCTCTGGAAGGCAGACGATTTCCGAAGATTTGCGCTTGCGGCTGGAAGAAGAAGTTGGAGATCTTTTCTTCGTGCTGGTCAATATCGCGCGCTATCTCGGGCTCGATCCTGAGTCGGCCCTGCGCAAGACCAACCGCAAGTTTCGACGCCGGTTTCGCTGGATGGAGCAACGTCTGCGGGAGAACGGAAGTGCTCTGGAGAGCGCTTCGATGGAACAACTTGAAGCGCTGTGGCAGCAGGCTAAGCGAGAGGAGCGGCAGGCGTGAGTCCGGAGGCAATTGTAATTCGTCATTGCCAGGGACTGGAAGAATTGCGCTCCTGCCTCATTGTGCAAAAGGAGATATGGAACTTTACTGACGCGGAACTGGTGCCGCTGCGGATGTTCGTGGTGGCGGAGAAAGTCGGCGGACAGGTTATGGGCGCTTTCGATGGCAATGAGATGGTCGGATTTGCCCTGTCACTTCCGGGAACCCGGTCGGGGCACATCTATCTGCATTCGCACATGCTGGCCGTTCGCAAGGAACATCGCAACGCCGGGCTGGGCCGCCGATTAAAAATGCTGCAGCGCGAAGACGCCCTTTCGCGCGGCATCGAACTGATCGAGTGGACTTTCGATCCTCTGGAGATCAAGAACTCTTTTCTGAATATTGAAAAGCTAGGGGCAATTGCGCGCCGCTACAACATTAACCAGTATGGAATCACGTCATCGCCATTGCAGGGAGGTCTTCCCAGCGACCGGCTGATCGCCGAGTGGTGGCTGAAGTCCAGGCGCGTGGAGACGTTGCTTACAACCGGAAAGAATCCGGAATCCGACCGGCAGACTTCCATCGACGTGCCGGGGGAGATATACGATTGGAAAGCCGCTACGGAGACCCGCGGCAAAGCCCAGCGAGTGCAGGAACGCAATCGCGAACAGTTTCTTCGGGCTTTCGACGACGGGCTTACGGTGCTGGGTTACGAGCGCGACGCTGAAGGCAACGGCAAGTTTTTGCTTGGCGAATGGGACGAGAAGTGGTCGTACGCGTCGGAAGGCTAGTTACCAGAGAGTCAGAGAGAAATGCCAAGGCAAAAAATGAATTCCTGCGTTCCTCTGTGACTGGTTGAACCCTTTTTTTCTGAAATTATGAAGATTGAAGCCATCACGCTTCGCGAGATTCACATGCCACTCGTCCATTTCTTCGAGACGAGTTTTGGACGGACCTACAGCCGCCGCATTCTCCTAATCACAGCGCATTGCGATGGAGTAGATGGTTGGGCAGAGTGCGTCGCCGGAGAAGATCCTTTCTATAGCAGCGAATGGGCCGAGAGCGCCTGGCCCACCATCGTTCGCTATCTCGCCCCTGCGGTACTGGGGCGCACCCTTGGATCGGGACGCGAGTGCGCGAACCTGTTCGCGAGGGTGCGCGGCCACCGCATGGCTAAGGCCGCGCTCGAAAACGCGATCTGGGATGCTGAGGCGAAACAGAAGAACGAGCCGCTATGGAAACTGTTGGGCGGCACCCGCCGTGAAATTCCCTGTGGAGTTTCGATCGGCATTCAGGATTCCGCAGAGCAGTTACTGGATAAGATTCAGATCGAACTGGCTGCGGGCTACCGCCGCATAAAGGTTAAGGTCAAGCCCGGGTGGGATGTGAAAGTGCTGGAGAAAATCCGCGCGCGCTGGCCGGACATCACGCTGAGCTGCGACGCCAATTCCGCCTACACCCTCGATCAAGTGGAGCACCTGCGCAGTTTCGATCAGTTCAACCTGCTCATGATGGAACAGCCGCTTTGGGATGACGACATTTTCTATCACGCTCGCCTGCAAAAGGAGTTGCGCACTTCCATCTGCCTTGACGAATCCATCGTAAGCGCGCGCGCCGCAGCGGTCGCGATCGAGACCGGCGCATGCCGCATCATCAATGTGAAAGTCGGCCGCGTGGGCGGGTTTACCGAGGCCAGGAAGATCCATGACGTCTGCCAGTCGCAGAAGATTCCGGTATGGTGCGGCGGCATGCTGGAATCGGGGATTGGCCGCGCGCACAATATCGCGCTCTCAACCTTGGAGAATTTCCGTCTCCCCGGCGACGTTTCCGCCTCTAAGCGTTACTGGAAGGAAGACATTATCGAGCCGGAAGTGCAGGTATCCCCGCAAGGAACGATTGCCATCAGCGAAGCGCCCGGGACCGGCTATCGTATCAAGGAAGATTTAATCGAGAAACTGACTACGCGTAAGGAAACAGTGAGGGCGAGCGCGTAAGAGCGCCTGCACCAAGCCAGCTATCGCGAACTGGCTTCCGCTTTTGCGGTCTCGGCGCGGCCTTCCGAGAGCTTGACTCGCTCCGCATTCAGCATTTGAACCCCTTGGGCAAATGACGTGTCCGCGGGCACACGCTGGAAACCGCTGAATATTTCGTCAGACCGCATAGCGATACTTTTGAACAAAAAAATCTTGCCGCTGAAGCTCAGAGACATTCGTGACACATCCCAGGAGCCGTCTCCGACTCCTTCCTGTTCCACTAAAAAATGGCCGCCTTTGTCGAGATGCCCGAGGATTCCCCAGCCAAAGGTTACCTCTTTGAAGAGCGTGCCGTCGATCCTTGCAATTCTTTGTGCTTCGGGGTCGATCAAAAGAATGCCTGCCATCCCGACTAGAACATCTTCCACGTGAGAAGGTGGGCGGTACGAGGGATTAGGCCGAAATCTTAGACGCACCAGTCGCACTCCCTCGCGCCCCAGGGTTGCCGTTCCGACTTCCGAACCGTCATATTCAAACAAAAAAGCATCGGGCAGGGCTTTCACGATGCTAAGAGTGTGGTCAGCTTCTTCTTTCTCCTGCCGTCGTTTGTGCTCAAGCTGCTGGGGATTGCTAAGTAGTCCTGCTAGCCGTCCCTGTTCCCCTTGCAGTTGTTGTGGAGTGAGAGGCTTGTCGTTGTAGGCGATGGTCATGCCAGCCATTGCTTCCCGGGTTTCTACGTAAAGCCTGGTCTGCGTGCCCTGCGCAGATTTCTTGTAATCACGGAACATGTGCTTGATGGAAGTGTCGTTCGCGGCTGCTATTTCTTTTGCCACAGTAGCGCGGACCAACTGAACCGGGCGAGGCAACGGGTCGGGGGAAATCGCCTGCGCGGCGGCAGGCCTTGAAGTTGCGCCGAGACCAGCAAGCGAAAACATTATTGAAACCGCGATGAGCGTTCGCGAAATCATGTCAACCTGCCTTTGTTAGTGTACCAATTTCACTCAGTCAGTCTCTACAGCAGACACGGTACCGACCAAAGGCGGTCATTGCGCTTGCCGCGCCCTCCGTGCCTTGCGTATAGTCGTTGCAGTGGGTGGCCCTTCCGGTTGTATCCCAAATGCTTGCTCCGGAGGAACCGCCGCTGATTCCGCTGTACTTAGGAGCACGTCCAAATGAGCACAGCCCCCAGTGGCTTGGCACAAATCGGGAAGTCCGTCGTTATCAAAGGCGAGCTTTCGGGCAGCGAAGATCTGTACGTAGACGGTCAGGTTGATGGCAGCATCGCCTTGAAGGGTAATAGTTTGACGGTGGGCCCCAATGGCCAGGTCAAAGCCAGCGTCGACGCCAAGGGTGTGGTGGTTCAGGGAAAACTGGATGGAAACATTCAGGCGAGCGACCGGGTTGAATTGCGAAAATCCGCGGTGGTCAATGGCGACATCAGCACCCAGCGAATCTCTATCGAAGAAGGCGCCTTCTTAAAGGGCAAGGTGGATATTCACCGTACAGATACTAAATAAATTTACTTTCCCGCGCAGTGCGGATTCAGTCCCGTACGCAGGGGCTAAATTCTCTGAGAGAATCACCAGAGGTTACGAAGTTAGAATGTCGTCGGTTTCACAGAATTTCATGAAATTTTTTCGTGGTTCATCCGGACCGGAGGTCACCCCGGCGCAGAGTTCCCAGAAGCTAACCCGCCGCTCCAGCGGACTGGCAGAACTGTCGCGCAGTTGGGAATCCGCCGAGGGCCTGTGCATTCTCGATCTAGGATCAACCTCCCCTACCAACATTCGCCACTTCACCGAGCGCGGCCACAAAATTTACAGCGAAGATCTGCTGACCGCTTCGACGGATCCGGACCTTCTCACCAAAGACGAACAGGGTAATACCGTTCTCGACAGCCGCAAGTTTCTTACCGACAACCTGGTCTATCCCGCGGCGCAATTCGATGTGATCTTCTGCTGGAACCTTCCGGACTACCTGGACGAGAGTCTGGTGAAACCGGTGGTAGGGCGACTATGGTCTGTGCTGAAACCGGGCGGCATGCTGCTGGCATTTTTTCACACCCGCGACGCCGGGCCAGATTCGCCCTGCCATCGCTTCCACATTATCGGTGGTGATGTGCTTGAAATGCAGAAAATTGAACTGCGCCGGGAATCGCGTCGTGGACCGACCGGAGCTGTGCACACCGCCGTCTCTGATGGATTTCAATTGCAGCGCGTGTTTAATAATCGCCACATCGAAAATCTATTCCGCGACTTTGCTTCCATTAAATTCTTTCTCGCCCGCGACAGCATTCGTGAAGTGCTGGTGGTGCGGTAGCAGTATAGAAACTAGCGGGCTGCAGATAAAAAGCCGCAGCATGCGAGGCGCGAAGGGATGAGATTGGTATCACGGCATGCCTTTTCAGGCACGCCGAAAGCGCCGTAGAGACAGTCGCGCCTTCAGGCGACGCTGCGGCGGGAATCAGGCGCTTCCTTCCAAACAATCACACCCATGCGGTAAAGATAGTTGCACGAGAGTTCCACCCGCACATGGGAAGAACAGGCCGATGCCAGCACGCTGCGAATTTCCGATGGAACATAGGCGCGGCGCACTGAAGTTAAGCCATCCAACCACGCGACCCGGCTGCGCATGATAGGGAAGCTGGCATACACCAATGCCAGATGCACGGGATGGCGAATGAGATCGTTGATCAGCAACGCCCGCCGGCTAACGCGAAGTCCTTCCCGTACGAACTGAGCTAGCGATTGCAAGTTGAGATGGTGCGCGAACAGACTGCAGCTCACAACATCGAAAGCGCCATCGCCGAAAGGCAGGGCAAGCGCGTCGGCGACGATGCTGGAATTCTTTGCGGTCCGATTTCCGTTCCCGCAATTTCTTGCCGGCAAATGAGACTGCGCCCGGTCGAGCAGGGTTACATCGAGCTTAATTCCGCGACGGGCGACCTGGGTGCAAACCTGTTCTGGAACTTCTCCTAAACCAGCCGCAACTTCCAGCAGCGAGAAATTCTTCGCGCCGGTTGCTTGCGCGACGCGTTCCACCATCTTCTGCGTAGTAGCGACGCCGCCGAACCAGCGGTTTATCCGCCCGAGAACGGCAAGCACGTCCTTGGCCTCAAGCGCCGAACAATCGTCGGAATCGAGAATTTCCTCTGCGTCAACGCGTTGCATGGAAGGTTGCCGAACCTGCTGGATGCGGAGCCTAAACTTCGGCCAGTTCTTCTTCCAGCAACTGCTTGTTATACAGGTCGCTATAGTAACCGTTCAAGGAGAGAAGTTCGTCATGCGTGCCGGACTCGACAATGCGGCCTTCGTGTAGCACGGCGATCCGGTCGGCATTGCGCACGGTGGAAACGCGATGGGAGATGAAGATGGTAGTGCGGCCCTGCATCGCTTCGCGCAGGTGATTGAGGATTTTATCCTCGGTATGGGTATCGACGCTGGAGAGAGCGTCGTCAAGAATCAGGATACGTGGATTGCGAATGAGAGCGCGAGCAATGGCTGTGCGCTGCTTCTGGCCGCCGGATAGAGTAATGCCGCGCTCTCCAACCATCGTCTGGTAGCGGTCGGGGAAGCCCTCGATGTCCGTGGCGATATTGGCCACTTCGGCTGCGTCATGAATGGCCTGGTCTGTGGCAGACTCCACGCCCAAAGCAATGTTTTCGCGGATACGGTCGCTAAACAGAAACGTCTCTTGCGGGACAAAGCCGATGTTCTTGCGCAAAGACTCCAGCGAAAAATCGCGGATCGGGCGACCGTCCAGAAGAACCATGCCTGGCGCTGCATCATAAATCCGGGGAATCAGGTTGACCAGTGTGGTTTTCCCTGACCCTGTCGGACCTACGATTGCCATGCTGCTGCCTGCAGGGATTCTAAGGTTCAGGTCGCGCAGCACAGGCTTGCCCGCGTATTCGAAGTTCAGTCCGCGGAATTCGATCTCGCCTTGCACCGGTAAATCTTTTGACTCAGCCTCACTCTTGATCTCAGGTCGCTCGTGCAGGATCTCGTTCAGGCGCACCAGAGAAGCCGTCCCTCGCTGGAAAATATTGACGACCCATCCCAGAGCGATAATCGGGAAGGTCAGCTGCATCATGTAGATGTTGAAAGCGGTGAAAGCGCCAATCTGCATGCGCCCGGCCAAGACCTCGCGGCCTCCGATCCACAGCACGAGCACCAGCGCGAGTCCGAGCATGAGCTCCAGGGTTGGCCATAGCATTCCCATGAGGCGGACCAGTTTCAGGCTGCGAGCGACGTACTCTTGATTCGCCGCTTCGAAGGAGGCAATCTCCGCTTCTTCCTGCACGTAGGCGCGAATCACCCGAGCGCCGGAAAAATTCTCCTGAGCTCTAGCCGAAATATCGGAAAACATCGCCTGGATTCTCTCGAAGCGCTCGTGAATGCGGCGTCCGAAGTATTGAATTACTACGCTGACAACCGGCAGTGGGAGGAACGCGTAGATGGTCAGCTTAGGGCTGGTGCGGACCATGAACCATAACGCCGCAGCTGTAAATACCAACGTGTTCGCGGAATACATAATGGCCGGGCCCATCAGCATCCGCACCGCATTCAAATCATTGGTCACTCTGGCCATAATGTCGCCAGTGCGCATTCTCTGATAGTAGGAATAGGAAAGAGTTTCCAAGTGTGCGAAAAGATCGTTGCGCAGGTCGAACTCGACATCGCGCGAGATGCCGATCACGATCCAGCGCGTCAGAAACAAGAAAATTCCCCGGATCACAGCGAGCGCCAGCACCTGGAGCGTGAAGATGAAAAGTTTATGTCGAGTGACGCCGCTAGAAAGACTTTGGGCCGCATTGCCGATCACTCGAGGGAGTCCGGCCTGTGCGCCATTGCTCAGCAGGATGCATAACGCGCCGGCCACAAATCCCCAGCGATAACGCTTGAGGTAAGGCAGCAGCGGACGCATACTCTTGGGAATCATGCAGGCTTGTGCAGATGAAATTCTAGCAGGCAGGCTGCAGATTCGGTAGGGAGGCGCGGACGTTAGAATGGGTAATCACGAAGGACACAAGGTCACAGCGAGGTTCTTCGTGAAAGTTACTATTCTTAGTGGTTGATCTGTTGTCCGTGTACGTCGGTCTCGCGGTGGATACCAAGTATTTCCCGGCCGAAGGCAATTACGCTGACCGCGGCCAAAACCATTGCCCATGCGGCAAAGAAGAGCCATCCTGCGTCCAAAATAATTGTTTCAGTCATTTCCATATCATCGTCCGAGGGAGACAGCGAAAAAATGCGCGGGACTGAGGAGAGATCAGCCCCGCGATGAGAAGAGTCTTACTCTTGCGGCACGCTGGCTGGCGTGCTCTGCATATGTTGTTGCCTGCGAGCCTCCCGATTGGCCTCGAACTCCTTCAACTTAGTTTGCTGGTCGGGAGTGAGCATCTGAAAAAGCTCATTGTGAATCCGGGTTTCCTGCACCTTCACCTGCACCAGAGTCTGCGCTTGCTGGGCAACGAGGCCTTGCACCTTGGCTTCGTCATAGGTGCCTTCCTCATACTGCTTAAGTTGCTGTTCCAGCAGGTGCATCTGCTGCATGAGCGGCTTCATGGTCGCGTGCTCTTTATGGAGTACGTCTTTCATCTGCGCCTTCTGGGCATCGGTCACGTCCAGATACTTGGCGTAGAACTCCATCATGTGGTGATCCATGCCGAATTCATGCCCATGCCTCGGCGGAGGTGGAGTTGTAGCCGTAGTTTGCGATTTGGCAATTGCAGCGCCTAAGGTTACCGCTAGCGCTGCCACGAGGAGCCGAAAACGAATCGATTTCATAAGTTTGTTACTCCTAACTTGAAGACCGGTTCCTTCCCGGAACCTGGGACTTTTCCGTACACTCATAGGAACACGGTTCGGCCGGAAAAGTGGTAAAAACTCGGTCAAACCTAGTAAAGTTTTGTCAAACTGAAGGCCAGCGAGCAATAGGGGTTTGACAATTCTTTACCGCTGGCGCTCGCGCTCTGGTGCACAATGAGAGCTGTAAAGATGGAACGCATTCTTATTGTCGATGACGACGTAGAACTCTGTACCCTGGTGGGCGAATACC
Organism: Acidobacteriota bacterium; assembly: GCA_013289765.1. Lineage (GTDB taxonomy): Bacteria > Acidobacteriota > Terriglobia > Terriglobales > Acidobacteriaceae > Sulfotelmatobacter. Next base: position 342,878 of record JABCZI010000003.1, on the reverse strand, counting down.
TGCAAGCTGAGGGCTTTGCCGTAGAAGCGGTGCATGACGGCGAAAACGGTTTGCAGCGCGCTACTGGCGGCGGCTATATGCTCGTGGTATTAGATGTAATGTTGCCAGGTATCAACGGCTTTGAGGTGCTGCGCCGAATCCGCGCGACCTCACGCTTGCCCGTGCTCTTGCTTACAGCGCGCGGTGAAGATGTTGATCGCATCGTGGGTCTGGAAATCGGTGCCGACGATTATTTGCCAAAGCCTTTCAATCCCCGCGAACTGGTGGCGCGCATTCGTGCCGTACTGCGCCGAACCCGCAGCGACAAGGGTGCTCCATCGACTCCCGATATCGTTCGGGTTGGCGAGATTGAGCTTGATCCCGCAACGCGCTGCGTGCGGCGCGACGGCCGCCTGATCGACCTTACTTCGGTAGAATTTAATCTGCTGGAAGTGCTGCTGCGTGAAGCCGGTCGCGTTGTACCGCGCGAGCGCCTGGTGAATGCCGTGCTCAGCCGCAAGTTCTCGCCATTCGACCGCAGCATCGACATGCACGTGAGCAAAGTTCGCAAGAAGCTTGGGGATACTGACAGCGACGAGCACATCAAAACCATCCGGGGCGTCGGCTATATATTCGCGCGGCCACGCGACAGTGAAAAGGCCGGCGAAAAGGTAAAAAGCACGTCATGAAGAGTCTGTTTCTCAAGATTTTTCTTTCCTTCTGGGTGGCATTCGCGTTGTTTCTTGTCCTCGCAATTCTTGCGACGCTGGCGTTCCGTCCGCGAACTTCCAGTTGGGAAGGCCTTCTCGCGACTGCGTTGAACGATTCGGTAAATGCCTACGAACAGGGCGGGAGCCTCGGGCTGCGGGAATATCTGCAGAGTCTGGAGAGCACGCAGCACGTCCGCGCCTTTCTATTCAACGAAAACATGGAGGAGATTTCGCACCGCGGCGCTCCGGATTGGGCCGTCCGTGTGGCAGGCGGGGGGCCGAGAATACCGCATGAAGGTTTTATTTTCCCCGCTCCTCCGCCGGTGCTGCGCGATTCGCGTGCCTCGTCAGACGGATTGCACCGGTATACGCTCATTTTGGCGCCGCCGCCTGGACCAAGGCTCTTCTTGGGCCCTCGAGGATTGCCCATCCCTGGCCTGTTCATCGCGGTTATCTCTTCCGGGCTGGTTTGCTACCTGCTCGCATGGTTCCTGACTATGCCGGTGGTTCGCTTGCGCGCCGCCACTCGTCAGTTGGCTGCAGGTGATCTTACGGCCCGAGCCGGTGCGCCTAGCATCCGCCGACGCGACGAGGTGGCGGGATTGATGCGGGATTTCGACGCCATGGCGGAACGGCTGGAAAATCTGGTGAAGGCGCAATCTCGACTGCTTAATGATATTTCGCACGAACTGCGCTCGCCGCTCGCGCGGCTGAATGTCGCGTTGGGCCTGGCACGCCAGCGCGCCAACGTAGAGAGCGCGGTAATGCTCGACCGCATCGAACTCGAAGCTGGGCGGCTCAACGAACTGATTGGCCGGCTACTGACTCTGGCGCGCATGGAAGATGGCGAGCAGCGCGCGCCCTCCACGCCAGTTTTGCTGCAAGATGTGGTGCTCAGCGTGGCCGAAGATGCGGAGTTCGAGGCGCAAGCCAGGCATTGCCACGTAAGCAGTGAAATTCCGTCCGGAAGCTGGGACGTGCGCGGCGACGCGTCACTGCTGCACAGTGCGATCGAAAATGTCGTGCGCAATGCCATTCGTTACACGCGCGAGGGCTCGACGGTTGAGATTCATATGGAGAAACGCAGCAGTGCCGCCGGCTCCGAGGCTGTGGTCCGAGTAACCGACTGTGGCGATGGTGTCCCCCCCGATGCACTGGAAAAATTGTTTCAGCCCTTCTATCGCCTTGACGACGCTCGCGGCCGGCAGACGGGGGGCGTGGGGCTCGGACTCGCCATTACCGAACGCGCCGTGCGCTTCCACGGCGGCCGGGTGGAAGCTAAAAATCGCGCTGAAGGCGGACTGATGGTTGAGATCCACCTGCCTCTGCTGCCAGCGACTTTTAGCGCCGAGCAAGCTATGGAAACCGTTCCAGTAAGCAGTGGTCAGTGAACATACCGAAGGCGCTGAATTCCTTGGATAAAGTGAACGCTTCTCAGATAGAGCCCATATTGCTTGTTTGATTTCGTAGCGCGGCTTCTTTCCTTTGTAAAATCATTTTCGAAATAGGCGTTCGCTGCTACCCGCGGGACAGGGAATGCTGCCCACCGCCAACTGCCTCAGGCAACTCGCCACCCGTCCCATGGTTCCAATAACTCGATAGCGAGTTTGCTCTTCCCGCCCATTCCTGATACATAAATGGATGGCCATTCCTGCCTTCAGATAGCGTCCATGCCCGGTTCGGGGCGGCCGGGGAATGCATCAGTACGTTCACAGGAGATAAGCGAAGAATGCGGAAACGGTTTCCCTGGATGGTGGCGCTTCTACCACTGATAGCGATCGGTTTTTTGGTGGCGTGCAGCACCAAATATAAGTCTGTCTCGAACGGCTTGGTTGTCGTGCCCACCCAAGCTTCGCCGGTGATGCAGACTTTCAGCCTGGATCTGAGCAATGGACATGTTTCGCAGATCAACAACGTCAATGGCCCTCCCGTACCGGGGTTACCGACTGCCGTTGTTCTCGATCCAGCCGGGACATTCGCGTATGTGGTCGTCAATCAGAATGCGACATTTCCGGGCGTCACCGGAATCGTAAGCTTTAAGGTTGGCTCCGACGGTAAGTTGGCGGCAGGTACAGCATCGCCGCCATTGCAGCCCGAAAGCCCGACCGTGAATGCTCCGTGCGTCACCGCAAACAGCCAAACTGTACCGATTGCGGTAACGCCGACGCCTGTCGTACCGGGGGCCTTGGTCATTGATTCCGCGGGCAAATATCTATTCGTGGCGGACGTTTCGACAACGGGCCAAACCCAGCCGTACCAGTGCAACGGCGCAACGCTGACTGCAACGGTTGCGGTGCCGGGCGCGGTTTCCGTATTTTCTGTGAGTAATGGCACCCTGACCGAAGTCGCGGGTTCGCCCTTTATTCTTCCGAACGAGGTGAGCGGCAGCGGAAGCAACGCAATTAGTGGCAGCGCTGCCAACGCTACTGCCTTGGCGATTACACCGACCGTGTTTCCCGTGCAGTATGCGGCCTGTTCGGGACACACTCCTCCAACCACTGAGAACCTGTACGTAACGGATTCCGCGAATGATGTAGTGCTGAATTACTCAGTTCTGCCGTCTGGCGCGCTAATGCTGGTTCCCGTTACGACTCCGATGCCAGGACTTGCGACCGGCACCACTCCTTCTGGCGTCGCAGTCGACGGCTGCGGTCAATTCGTTTATGTAGCCAATGCCACGTCCAACAGCGTCAGCGCTTTTACTATCTGCAATGTGGTTACGCAGAATTGCCCCCAGGCAGACTACAGCCTGCAAGCGGTTTCTGGTTCACCGTACCCTGCCGGAGATGTGCCTGGTCCGATTGCAGTCGATCCATTTGCGAAGTACGTATACGTCGTGGATACGGGGTCCAGCCAGCTCTCGGGATATCGAATCAGTCCGTCCAACGGATCGCTGATCGCAATTGCCAACACTCCGGTGGCGACGAACTCAGGAGCGAACTCGATTGCAATTCGCAACGACGGCAGCTGGATTTTCGTGGCCAACTTCAATTCCGCGACCGTGTCGCAATACGCTATCACTCAGGCCACTGGACAGTTGACCCTGCAGTCGCCGTTTACTACGTTGAATTATCCCTCTGGAGTGGCGGTGAAATAGGTTAACGGCGTGATCGCCGGATCATGCAAACTGACGCCTGAAGTTAAGTCGGAATTTTCAGAATAAGATAAGCGCCCGCTAGGGCGAATATCAGGTCCGGAGACCAGGCGGCGAGCGCCGGCGGCAATTGGCTTATGTCGCCCATCGCTTCGAATAAACGCGACACCACCGTGTATACCACAGCGATTCCAACCGCAACCGCTACCCCCGTGACCGCCCCCTTTTTCGCCGCAGAGAGCGAAAAGGGAACGGCCAGCACCGCCATAATCAGCGTGATCAGCGGATAGGAGAGCTTCTTGTTTAACTGCACTCGCAGGCGAACCACGTCGAAGCCGCTTTGCTGCAAGTCGCGGATGTAGCGCCGCAGTTCCTCGTAGTTCATCTCGGAATATTGTTTTACTTCCTTCTTGAAGTATGAGGGCGACTCACTGAGTTCGGGGAAAGTAGAAACGTCGAAAGTGTGGTAGCTGCCGATCGCGGCGCCCTGCAGAACACGCTGCCAACCTTGTTCGTAAATCCAGCGGTTCATGCTGTCCGCCCAGTGGGCGCGTTCGGCGTGAAGCCGTTGAGTCATGGCGAAACTTGCGGGATCGAGTTGAAAAATGGTGAGGTTGGCGAACTGATCGCGGTCCGGATCGAAGAACTGGTAGTAGTAAATATCGTCATGCTGGCCAAAAATCCAGCGGCGGTCGGGACGCAGATAGGTCTGCGCGGGCTTCCCTTTGATCTGATTGTGCAAGGCTTCCTGTCGTTTGTTGGTATGAGGAAGATAGAACTGATCGGCGAAGAACAGACCCGCCGCCAGCACCGCTGCCGCAAGCAATACCGGCGCCACCATGCGATAAATGCTGGTGCCGGTGGCTTTGATGGCAGTGATCTCGTTCGACCGGTTCATCAGACCGAAAGTGATCAGCACGGCCAGCAGCATAATCAGCGGCGCGACGCTGTAGAGCAAATACGGAGCCACGTTCAACAGGTATGCCGCTACCACGAGCGCCGGTATCTGATTGCGGAGGATGTCTCCCAGCAACTCGAAGAGCGTGAAGACCAGCAACAGCACAAGGAACGTGGAAACGATCATTCCCAGATAAACGAAAAAATCCCGCAATACGTAGTCGTCGATCAGCGTGGGGAAACTGGCGCTGATAACCCGCCGTCGCGTGGATGCGCGTTCGAACGCACTACCAGTGTCCCGGCGCTTGAGCCTGCGCTCTTGCAGTGGAGCAGTCACGGGAAGAGGATCGCGCTTCCAAGGCAGTCTGAATGCGGCAAGAGCGAAGGGTCGACGCTCCGCCTGCCAGAGCAAAAATAAGGCTGCGGCAAAGAATACAAGATTGGCCAGCCACGCTCCTAAGGCCGGGCTAAGACGGCCTTGTTTAGCGAGCGAAACTCCGATCAGCGAAACGAAGTAGTAGACGAAAACTAGAACAATGGTGAGGACGAATCCGCCGGACTTGCCCGATTTTTTGGACGAAAGTCCCAAGGGGATTCCGACCATGGCCAGTACAAGACACGCCGTGGGCAGCGCGAAGCGGCTGTGGAACTCGATGAGATACCATCGCGCTGAAACTGCATCGACGCTGGCGGCGCGGTCGCGCAATGCCCAGGTGCCCACGGCTTTGACCGGAGCCTGTTCCTCCGTCTTGGTCTCGGAAGAAGGCAACTCGATGGGAATATCAGTTTCGTGAAAGGTGGAGATCTGGTATTTGTCTGCTTCTTTAGGATAGCTCTCGTGCGTGGAACCGTTGGTGAGGTGTAGATGTAAACGATCCTGACCTTCGGCAACGAGGATGCCTTGCTGCGCCAGTGTGATGCGGGGATTCGCGGCGTCCGAAATATCGGCAAGAAACACGCCCTTCCAGACCGCCGCCCCCTGGGCGCTGTGCACGTCCTGCACGTAGAGCACGACCTTAGGAAACCCCTCATAGAAAACCCGCGGCTGCACCTCGAATGAAACTTGTGAGCCCTTGAGTTGATCTTCCAAGTGGCTGAGGGAGGCAAGAGACCATGGGGCAAGGTAGAGCCCATTCACCAGAGCCAGTCCCCAGGCGGCCGCGACGAAAATTGCAAGGACACGCCCAAAGTCCCAAACTCCCATGCCACTGGCGCGCATGGCGGTGATCTCACTGTCGGCGGCGAGCCGGCTAAGGCCGATAAGAATGCCCACCAGAACGCTCATCGGAATTGTATAAGTGAGCGCGAGCGGCACCGTGTACAGAAAAATCTCGGCTACGCTGGGCAGCGGCGCGCTGGCGCGGACCACGAGTTCGAGAATGCGCCCCAGATCGCGGGTAAACAGTACAAACGTGAAGATCGCCGCGCCGATGACGGCGTGCGAGGCCACTTCCCGCAAAATGTAGCGAGTCAGAATCCGCATGAAAGCAGTTCTGAGGGCAGCATAGCATGTGAGGCAGTGGTCGGTGCCTAGTAGTTCAGTACTAACATTCACCGGTAGCTGCTCTTAATTTGCTATCCCGCTTTCAGGAACAGTGCTCCGAGCGGCGGCAATGTGAGCCTAAGCGAGTAAGGACGCCCATGCTCTGGTTCAGCCAGAGCGTGTACTCCGCCGAGATTTCCCGCACCAGTGCCGCCGTATTCCGTAGCGTCGCTATTCAACAGTTCGCGCCAGTAACCGCCGCGGGGTACACCGATGCGATAACCGAGTCTCGGAATAGGCGTGAAGTTGCAAACAATAAGAATCGTATCTTCCGGGGTTTCACTTTTGCGGAGCAGGGAAATCGTGCTGGTGAGATTGTCGTTGCAATCCACCCACTCAAAGCCCGCGGGGCTGGTATCGAGCATGTGCAAAGCGGGTTCGCTTCGGTAAACCCGGTTCAGCTCCGCCACCCACTTCTGCACGCCGCTGTGGGTTCCAAACTGCAGCACATGCCACTCCAGGCTGGTATCGTGCGCCCACTCGCGAACCTGCCCGAACTCGTCGCCCATGAAAAGCAATTTCTTTCCGGGCTGGGCATACATGTAACCAAAGAGAAGCCTCAGATTGGCGAAACGATTCCACTCGTCGCCCGGCATCTTGCCGATCAACGATCCTTTGCCGTGAACTACTTCGTCGTGCGAAAGCGGCAGCACGAAATTCTCCTGAAACGAATACAGCATGCGGAAGGTGAGTTTGCTGTGGTGATACTTGCGATGGATGGGATCCTGCTTGAAGTATTCCAGCGTGTCGTGCATCCATCCCATGTCCCACTTCATGCCGAAGCCCAGGCCACCGAGGTAAACCGGCCGCGAAACCATTGGCCACGACGTCGACTCCTCTGCCGTCGTTTGAATGTCGGGATGTTCTTTATAAACTTCCTGATTGAATCGTCTGAGGAAGTCAATCGCTTCAAGATTTTCGCGCCCGCCGAATTTATTCGGAATCCACTCGTTTTGTTTTCTGGAATAGTCGAGGTAGAGCATGGACGCAACCGCATCCACGCGAAAACCATCAATGTGATATTTGTCGAACCAAAACATGGCGCTCGACATCAGAAAGCTACGCACTTCAGTGCGCCCGAAATTAAAGATGTGCGTCTTCCAATCAGGATGAAAACCTTGGCGCGAATCCGCATGCTCGTAGAGATGAGTGCCGTCGAAATACGCCAGGCCATGGGCGTCAGATGGGAAGTGCGAAGGTACCCAGTCGAGGATTACGGCGATGCCGCGCTGGTGCAAGTAGTCGATCAGATACATGAAATCCTGCGGGGTTCCGTAGCGCGAGGTGGGCGCGAAGTATCCGGTGGTCTGATATCCCCATGAGCCGTAGAACGGATGTTCCATCACCGGCAGGAATTCCACATGGGTGAAGCCCATACGTTCCACGTATTCAGCCAGGCGCGGTGCGGTCTCGCGATAAGTCAGCGGACGATTATGTTCTTCCGGCACCCGCATCCACGAGCCCAGATGAACTTCATAGACGGACTGCGGAGCGCGTAGCGAGTTACGTTCGCCACGCTTCTTCATCCACTCAGCGTCGCCCCACTGGTACTCGAGGTCCCACACCACAGACGCGGTGCGCGGAGGTTTTTCGTGCATCAGCCCGAGCGGGTCAGCCTTATCGACACGGTAACTGTGGCGCCGGGATTCAATGTGAAACTTGTAGAGCGCTCCTTTGGTTACGCCCGGGACAAATCCTTCCCAGATGCCGGAGTTGCCACGCAGAGCCAGTACGGCTGATTCAGTCTGCCAATCATTAAAGCTGCCAATTACCGAAACCTGGCGGGCATTCGGCGCCCACACGCTAAACACCGCGCCGGACTTGCCGTCGCGTGAGACCAGATGCGCGCCCATGGTCTCATACATGCGATAGTTGCTACCCTCGTTGAACAGGTAAAGGTCCTGGTCCGAGAGGAGGGTAATGGAATCCGAAACGACAGAGCTCAAAGTTTCAGGCATTTTCTGAGTTATTAGTGTACCGGAAAGGGCTGCCTGCGACCCTTCGTGTCGGAGAGAAACTGAATCGTCGTGCTAGACTAATTTTTCCGCTCATGCCCGCCCTGCGTCTGATTCTTCTTTGGCATCAGCATCAGCCTTTTTACAAGGATCTGGTGACTGGCGAATACCGCCTGCCCTGGGTGCGCCTGCACGCGCTCAAAGATTATTACGGCATGGTGAAACTGCTGGACGAGTTCCCCAACGTTCATCAGAACTTCAACCTCGTACCCTCGCTCATCACCCAGATTCAGGATTACGTTGCCGGGACGGCACAGGATCCGTTTCTGAAGGTCGCAGCCAAACCAGCAAGAGATTTGACGCAGAAGGAACGACAGTTCGCCCTGCAATACCTTTTTCAGGCCAATCCGGCGAACGTGATCGGGCGCTATCCGCGTTACTGGGAGCTGCGAGAGAAGTTCCGCGAGCATGGCTACTCAGCCGAAAAAGCTGAGAAATATCTTGAGCCGCAACAGTTCACCGACTTGCAGGTGCTGTCGCAGATCGCATGGTTCGACGAATTCTTTCTGGAAGATAAAGACATTGCCGGACTGATTCAGAAAGAGCGCAACTTTTCCCTCGACGATCAGAGTTTTGTGATCAAGCGTGAAAGGGAATTGCTGGCCAAAGTCTTGCCGGTTTATGCTGACGCGGCAAAAAAAGGGTCGATCGAGATTTCTGCAACTCCGTTTTACCATCCCATTCTCCCTTTAGTGTGCGATACCAATGCGGGAGGCGTTTCCACCCCTGGTCTGCCTTTGCCGCAGAATCGCTTTCGCCATCCCGAGGACGCTCGCGAACAACTGGTGCGCGCTCTCGACCTTCATCAGGAAGTGTTTGGCGTGCGTCCGAAGGGCGTATGGCCATCCGAAGGCAGCGTGTCGGAAGAGGCCATCGCCATCGCTCACAGCCTGGGCGTTCAGTGGATGGCCACCGACGAAGGCGTACTGGGTCGCAGCACTGGGGTATTTTTCCAGCGCGACGGCAATGGCCGGCTACCCGCGCATTTGGCGGACCGGCTTTATACCATCCATCGCTATGAGAAGGGCGAGACCGCGATGCACATGGTGTTTCGCGACCACACAATTTCCGACATGATTGGTTTTGTTTACTCGGGCATGGACCCGGGCGACGCCGCGAGACATCTGCTGCACAACATTCAAGAAGCAGCTCGGCCAGTGCTCGAGCAGGGACGGGATGCTGTCGTGTCGGTGATCCTCGATGGAGAGAATGCCTGGGAATATTATCCCAAGTCGGGCCGCGAATTTTTGCGTCGCTTCTACGATGCGCTGCAGAGCGAAAACGGTTTGGAAGCAGTTACTGTTTCAGAGGCGATCGAGTGCCATCGCAATATTTCTCCGCTCCCCTCGATTGTGCCGGGCTCGTGGATCAATGCGAACTTCAATGTCTGGATCGGTGCACCGGAAGACAATCGCGCCTGGGATTACCTGCATCACGCGCGAGAGTTTTACACGCAAAACGCCCCTCGCGCCACCGAAGCCCAGCGTAAGCTAGCCTTTGAAGAGATTTTGATTGCCGAGGGGAGCGATTGGAACTGGTGGTATGGTCCGGAGCACCACTCGGCCAACGATCGAGATTTTGACGAACTCTATCGTAAACATCTTTCGAACGTTTATCAGGCTCTGGGAGCCGCGCCGCCTGACTATTTGTCTCAGCCCATCACCGGCGGGGAAGTGCGGCCGGCCTTCACTCCCCAAACGGCCTACATTCATCCCCGCGTGTCGGCAGACAAGATTCGCTATTTCGAGTGGATGGGCGCGGCTATTTTTACCGCTGACCAGCGCGCCGGTGCCATGCACGGAAAACAATTCCTGCTTGATTCCGTGCATGCTGGTATCGATTCCGCGTTCGTCTATGGCCGCTTGGATTTTGCGGGACCGGTTCCTGATATGGAGTTCGATCTGGTCGTGAACCTGGAATCGTGGGCGAATGGAGAAGCTCGTCCGCGGCGCGTGTTGCGGCTCGATGCCAAGGTGCAGGACCGCAAGCTCACGGAGTGGAGGGTCGAGGGTAGGGAAGAGCCATCGCCAGGTCATTGGTCCAACAACGACGAAAGTGCAAAGGCCGCACTCCTGCGGAATTTCGAATTTCAATTGCCCTTGAGTTGGCTGCTGGCGACCCCAGGTTCCAGCCTAAGTTCGGATCATAACCATAACAGCGGGAACGGCGCCCAGTCTAAGGCGGGCGCAGCCCCGATCTCGCCAACCAGCCGGCTGAAGATGCGTTTCAGCCTTTGGCAAAACCGCCTTCCGGTGGATGCGTTGCCGGTAGAGGGCTGGATTGAACTTCAGTTGGTGAGTGAAGGGGAATTGGCGTCAGGGATGTGAAGCGTTATGGTCGTAAGATGAGTAGGTGCTTGATTTTTCCTTGGAAAGCTTGGTCAAACGTCACAAACTGTAAATCCGAAACAATAGCAAAAGCCGCCAGATAGGAATCCGCCCAGTCTTCAGGTGCGATATTTTTGGATTGGGTGAGTGCGCGGAATGTTTCCTGGATCGAGGAAGGTTCCTCTAAGTATGAAGCTCCACCTTCTTGTAGCCAACCGTCATAAGTATCCCACGCTGCAGGCTGACTAAGCACCTCCTCACCCATTACAACTCGCGTGGTGACAAGGCGCAGAAACCCAATTTGGGTGAATCTGCAGAAACACAAGTGAGCGTCTTCTGGGAGATTTGAAAACCAACGTTGGGCAAAAGCGTAATGGATATGTTTCGTGTATGTTAATGCGATCCAGACGTTGAGGTCAGGGAAAAGGAATGATTTCGAATATCTTGTCATTGTCCAAGACTAAGGTTCCCGGATTTTTAGATTTGATAACTGGAGCCTTCCTGCGCGTAACCTTTTTCGGACCCGCTTGAAGCTCCAGTTGGACAGCATGGAGCACAATATCCTTTACAGATCTGCCCTCCCGAGCCGCCTTTCCCTTTAGTTCACGGTAGAGAGGATCCGGTATGTCAACTGTAGTTCTCACATTTTAAATATGCCATATTTATGGCTGCAAGTAAAGAAACGAAAACTTGAAATAAAAAACCGGACTCATGGGTCCGGTCAGTTTTCGTTAAATGTTCTCCAACAAGATGCTCGAACTTACTGACCCGAGCTGGCCACAACGGGCGTCATCACTAAAGGTCGGTTGAGCTCAATGGTAAGTGTCGTCCCTGCGGGAAGCGTCGCGGAGCGGTGCTTGCTGAGCCAGTGAGCGCCGGTTGAACCTGCGCCAACCATGCCGCCGACCACAACCCCGACAGGTCCTCCTACAAGACCGCCAATTAACATGCCGCCAGCAGCGCCACCGCCAGTTTCAATTTTGTCGTTTCGGTCGTGCCCGGCGCCTTTGAACTCGCCTTCTTGGTTGACATCAGTGTCGCGGCCTGCGTTCGTGTCGATTAGCGTCGCGTCCAGGGGAAGTCGTTCACCGCCGGCCATCACCAGCGTTTCCGGGACGATTTTGATGGTCGGCCTGCCCGAAATGCGGCGAGGCTCAGCTACTTTGGCAACTCGCCCTTCCACCCGCGTCCCCGCCGGGATCAGTGTCCTTCCATCAAGCACCACTGGCTGGATCAGTTGTCCTTGAAAAAGATCGCCAGGCTTATTGCTGAAGGTAGCAAGAGTTGTTTCCAGTTTGACCATCAGAGCCGTGCCAGCTGGTACGGGCGAACTGGTCTGTGCCGTCACCATTGCGCCCAAGCCCAGAACGCACATTAGGACTGTCCGCTTCTTCATAACGCCTCCTCGGTATTCCAACCCTTAAATCTCCCGATTGTTGCTTTGACTCTAGACCAGTACAGATGCTTGGAACAACACGCAGACGGGACAAGGAACCAGCGAAGATAAGGGCTGCATGGGCGCCAATTCCGGGACCGGGAAAAATTCAAAGTAAGCAGCCCGTCCGTTACAGTGGCATGAACCTCCATCCGCTATAATCGTGGGTTTTGGAATCGATCCATCATGGGCAAAGATTACCGTGGCGTCGGCGAATTAACCGGGCGGCGTTTGAGTTTCAACTCTGGCAGTCCGAGCAACGCCGTGCGCGTGGACGATGATGCACAAATAACGTACTCACATAAGGACGGGAAGCGCAGCATGATAAATATCGGAGCAATCATCGGGCGCGAAGTGTTGGATTCGCGCGGTAACCCTACGGTAGAAGCGGAAGTGCAGCTGGCTGGCGGGGCGGTTGGCCGGGCTATTGTGCCGAGCGGGGCATCGACCGGCGAGCATGAAGCAGTCGAGCTGCGGGACGGAGACCAGGCGAGATTTCTCGGCAAGGGAGTTCTAAAGGCTGTCGAGAACGTGAACGGAGAAATCGCCGATGCCTTGGCAAATTGGGACGCCTCAGATCAGCGCGGCCTCGACCAAAAAATGATCGAACTGGACGGCACCGAAACCAAGGGACGCTTGGGAGCGAACGCCATTCTCGCAGTCTCGATGGCCGCAGCGCGCGCCGCCGCGGCCGAATACGGCTTGCCGCTCTATCGCTACCTCGGTGGCGCAGGCGCCAACACGATGCCCACGCCGATGATGAACATCCTCAACGGAGGTGCGCATGCCGACAGCAATGTCGACTTCCAGGAATTTATGGTGATGCCGGTGGGTGCGCCTTCTTTTTCCGAGGCGCTGCGCTGGGGCGTAGAAGTGTTCCATACGCTCAAGGGAGTGCTGAAGAAGCGCGGCTACAACACCGCAGTCGGCGACGAAGGCGGATTCGCACCTTCCGTCAAGTCGAACGTTGAAGGCATCGAGGTGGTGTTGGAAGCCATTCAACAGGCCGGCTACAAGCCCGGCGAAGAAATCGCCATCGCCCTCGACCCCGCGGCCAGCGAGTTTTATCAGGATGGCAAGTACGTCTTCAAGAAGTCCGACAAGTCGGCGAAGAGTTCCGACGACATGGTGAAGTTCTGGTCGAAATGGGTGAACGATTATCCCATTGTTTCGCTCGAAGATGGACTGGCCGAAGGCGACTGGGACGGCTGGCAGAACCTAACCAAAGAACTCGGCAATAAAATTCAGTTGGTCGGGGACGATTTATTCGTCACCAACGTGCAATTTCTGCAAGAGGGGATCGATAAGGGAGTAGCTAATTCAATTCTGATCAAAGTCAATCAGATTGGCACCGTCAGCGAGACGCTGGACACCATCGACCTGGCGCGAAGGAATGGTTACACCTCAGTGATCTCGCACCGTTCGGGCGAAACGGAAGACACGTTCATTGCCGATCTCGCGGTAGCTACCGGCGCGGGCCAAATCAAAACCGGTTCAGCCTCACGTACCGACAGAATCGCAAAGTACAACCAGTTGCTGCGGATTGAATCGGAACTGGGAGATTCAGCGAGGTTTTTGGGATTGAGGGCGCTGAATTACCGAGGCTGAGTGGTGGTTGGATTCTGATTCTGACGCTCGACAGAGCGACAGTATGAGAGATACCGAATGAACTATTACGAGAGCGTTGTGGTGGATTATCTTAGAGCGGATCGGGCCATCTTTGTAAATACCGAATGCTGCATACAAGTCAACCAAGCAGATAATCCTGATAGTAGCGGTGCACACTGGTACTGTGACGCCGTTGCTGTTGACTTCCGCTCAAAGGAAATTTTTCTGTGTGAAATCTCTTATGCGGCGGAGTTGACTGCCCTCCTAAAGCGCCTCAAGGGGTTGCACGATAATTGGGACGCCGTTCGTCATGCTCTGTCTCGTGATAGTTTCCTTCCTGAGTCGTGGCCTGTGCGTCCGTGGTTGTTTGTCCTCAGAGGAGAACCTAGATTTTCTTTTAAAGGCCCTAGGTCATATCGGAAAAGGCGAAGCGCTCAAGTTCACGCCAAGGATCACAACTTTAGAAATGGTTCAACCGTGGCGCTATGCATCCTGGAATCGAGTCGGCGAGAAAGCCAAGCCGGTGGTCGTTCCTGAAGCGATGGGAATCTGATGCGTTGACTTAGTCCGCGACTTAGTCTAGTATTCGGTTATGGAAGTCAATATCCACGAAGCTAAAACCCATTTCTCCCGCCTGCTCGAACGCGTTGCAATGGGAGAAGAAGTGGTGATCGCCAAGGCCGGAACTCCGGTCGCTAAGCTCGTGCCAGTGAAGAAGTTGCCAAAAAAGCGGGTCTTCGGCAGCGCAAAGGGCGACTTTACGGTTCCCCATGACTTCAACGATCCCGATCCAGAAATTGAAGACCTCTTCTATAACGGACCCATCGCACCGAAATGAAGGCCATCCTCGACACGCATGCATTCTTGTGGGCGCTGGCCGGGGATGCGAGGATGTCGCGTCACGCCCGCGATGTTTTTGCCGGAAGCGCTGATCTTTTCTTGAGCATGGCAAGCATTTGGGAAATTCTTATCAAGGTACAGTCGGGCAAGTTGAATTTGCCCCAGCCTGCCGGTCCATACGTGCTCAGCAGATTGGCGGAGAACAGGATCAAGACGCTCCCCATCAGCATTGATCATTTACTCGCTATCGAGCGGCTCCCCAGGCATCATCGGGACCCGTTCGATCGCATGTTGATTGCACAGAGCATGGAGGAAGACTGGCCGATCATCACGGCTGACCCAAAGTTCAAGCAGTATCCCGTCCAAGTCATCTGGTGATCTTAGCTTCGGGAGAGATGCCGTTTCCGCCCTTAAAATCCCATCGTATCGTCCGCCGACGGCCCATAAGTCGCAGGCACAGGCTTTCCGTTCAGCCGTAGATACACTCCGAGCTGGGCGCGGTGATGGATCAGATGATTCAGAAACATCCCGCGGTAAGCAAGAAATCGATTGCCTTCGAAAACGGTCTTGCCCTGAAAGCTTAGCTTCCAGTTTTGCTGCCAGGTTTCGTCGGAAGCGGCCTGCAACGCGGAGCGCACTTTTGCAGCGCCCTCATCGAAGGCCTGCACCAGTTGAGCAGCAGACTCGAACTGCAGCGGTTTAAAGCTTCCTTTGGAAAAATCCAATTCGGGTGTGGTTAAAACAGTCAGGCCGAAAACCGGCAGTTGTGCGACGTGAGGAGCCAATTTGCCCAGCGGCATTGACTTGGCGTGAGGCGCAAAATCTTTCTTGTCTGCGGGAATTCGCTCAAGAGTAGTGCGGGTCTTTTTGAATTCTTGATCTAGTTCAAGCAGTAAGAAGTCGCAGATGGGCATTTTATTTGTTCTCCTTGACGGCAGTATAAACGTATCTCGACGCGCGAACTAACAGAATTAGAATCGCGTGTTCTCAACTGTTTCTTTCAATGCGCAGCGTGGAAAACCCAAATAACGAAAGAGTAAATATAATTTCGTTCAAGGAACATCCAACCGTCAAAACATGTCTTTGACGATGTAATCTGTTCATCGGACAAAATCTCGAATCTTCTCAAATATGCCTAGACCAAAACCACTGGTTCTCATCATTCTGGACGGCTGGGGTTACCGTGCCGAAACCAAAGCCAACGCCATCGCGCTCGCGCGCAAGCCTACCTACGACCGTCTGCTGCGCGAATATCCCAACACGCTGATCCATACCAGCGGGCCTTTCGTCGGCCTGCCTGAGGGCCAGATGGGGAACAGCGAGGTGGGACATCTCAACATCGGCGCCGGACGCATCGTGCACATGGACATCACGCGCATCGACCTGATGATTCAAAATGGCGAGTTCTTTTCGCATCCGGTGCTGATGGCGGCGATGAAACATGCCCGCGAAGGCGAGCGAAGATTACATCTGTTCGGCCTGCTCTCCGATGGCGGAGTGCACTCGCAGCAGGCTCATCTCTACGCATTGCTGAAGATGGCGAAAGAAAACGGCGTCGATCGCGTATTTGTGCACGCTTTCATGGATGGCCGGGATACGCTGCCCACCAACGGAGCCGGTTATCTCGAACAATTGCAGCAGAAGATGCGCGAATTCAACTCCGGCAAGATCGCCAGCGTGAGCGGCCGCTACTACGCCATGGATCGCGACCGACGCTGGGAGCGCATCGCCAAGGCCTACAACGCGATGGTCTTCGCCGATGCCGAGGGCGGGAAGTGCGCGGATCCAGTGCAGGCGATGAAGGATTCTTACAACAAAGATGTGACCGACGAATTTGTCATTCCATTTGTCTGCACCGATAAGTCCGGGCAGCCGCTCGCTACCATCCGCGATAATGATGCCTGTATCTGTATCAATTTCCGCGCCGATCGTGTCCGACAAATCACGCGAGCCCTGGCGCGTAACAGCGGATTGAACGAGAAAGGCGGCAGCGACCTTCCAGGCGCGGCGGATCTCGATTCCACAATTTCGCGCGACCGTGTTCCCAAAAATCTCCAGTACGTTTGCATGACACAGTACGACAAGAACTTCAGCCTGCCGGTGGTGATTCCTCCGGAATCGATGGCGAATATTCTGGCGAACGTAATGGGCGGCCTCAATATGCGCAACCTGCGCATTGCGGAGACAGAGAAATATGCGCACGTTACATATTTCTTTAATGGGGGCGTCGAACAGCCGTTTCCTGGAGAAGAACGGTTGATGGTGCAGTCGCCCAAAGTTGCGACTTACGATCTCAAACCGGAGATGAGCGCCGCCGGCATTGCCGATGCCGTCATAAAAGCCGCGGAAGAGGGGACGTTTGACGTCATCATCGTGAACTTCGCAAATGCAGATATGGTCGGCCACTCCGGCAAGATTGAGCCGACGGTGAAGGCAGTCGAAACCGTCGACGCTTGCCTGGGCCGTATCGAAACTGCGATACGCGCCAAAGGTGGCGCTATGCTCATCACCGCTGATCACGGGAATGCGGAGATGATGATTGATCCCGCCACGGGCGGCCCGCACACGGCACACACCACGAATCCCGTGCCATTCATCGTCGTCGCGGAAAATGCGAAAGAATTTACGCTGAAGCCCAAGGGTTCGCTGCGTGATATTTCGCCCACCTTGCTGGGTATGCTTGGAATCGATGAACCGAAAGAAATGACGGGTCAGGATTTGCGCTCGCTTTTGAAAAACGGTGTGAGGGCTGATGTGGTGAAATAGAGTTTGATCGGATAATTGCCATTGAATCCCATGGAACCGCGCCTGATTCTTATCCAACTCGTGTTGAAGCTGGGCGTGGCCGCGGCCGTCTCCAGCAGCTTGGTGCGCTCCAAGGAATTCAAGTCCCTATTGTTCCGCGAAGAACGTGTGTTCCGGCAGAAAGTTTACCTGGTCCTGGCCATGGCGTTGCCGATCATGATCGGCGTCTGGATTCGCCTGTCGGTCAAGAGTTTTCTCGCCGGTGATCTCACGTTCGAAACCGCCCTCTTGCTGGGTGCGATTGGCGGGCGCTGGGCTGGCGTACTGGGGGGCGCACTCATGGCGGTCCCCGCCGTGATCTACGGGGAATGGGCCGCGCTGCCCTTCTGCGCGCTTTGCGGTTTCATTGCCGGCCAGCTCCGCACCATGGCGCACGACAAAGATGACATCTGGTCATTCTCTCCTTTCATCGATCTCAGCATCTATCGCCTGATTCGCCGCAACTTGCCAACGCCACGCCTGTTCGACTGGCAAATCATGTTTTTTACCACCATCATCGGACTCCGCTTTGTACAAAGCGAGCTCTCGCGATATTTTCCAAGTTCCATTTTCAGCCTGGACAGCAACAATCTTTGGGTAGAGGCCGCGATTTATGCGGCTTCTGCGATGGCTATTGGAATTGAGCTCAAGATATTCAATAGCGTCCGCATTCAGATCAAACTGGAAGAGCAGGAACGCTTGCTGCTGCACGCCCGCATGGAGGCGCTGCAGAACCAGATCAATCCTCATTTCCTTTTCAATACGCTGAATTCGATTTCTTCTCTGGTGCGCTTCGATCCAGATACGGCTCGTGAAGTGATTTCAAAGCTGGCCACAATTCTCCGGCGTTTGCTCAACAGCACGGATTCCTTCGTTCCGCTGCGCGAAGAGGTCGAATTTATCGACAACTATCTCGACATCGAGGTAGTGCGTTTTGGGCAAGATAAACTGCGGGTGGTGAAGGAACTGGAACCGGCTTCGCTCGACGTCATGGTTCCCAGCATGCTCTTACAGCCGCTGGTCGAAAACTCGATCAAGCATGGACTCTCGTCCATGGTAGAGGGCGGAAGTATCTATCTGCGAAGTCGCCTGTCGGATTCATTGTTAATTATTGAAGTGGAAGACGATGGCGTCGGCATGGCGGCCACGCAGCCGCGAAATACTCGTGGAGCCGGCATTGGTATGGCTAATATTTCGGAACGGCTTCAAGTGTTATACGGCGACACGGCGCGCATGACCATCGATAGCGGGGAAGAGAAGGGAACGCTGGTGCGCATCCGGTTGCCGCTGTTGCAAGCCATGGGTGCGATTCCGGAAGCTTTCTACGAAGAGCGCTCGAGTACCCGTCGATAAAAATCTTCGTACTGCGGAACGATCTTACTGGCACAGAATCGCGATCGTGCCATCTCTCGAGCTGCCTTGCCCATCGCTCGCAACCGGCTTTCATCGGTCAGAAGTGTAATCGCATGGCGCGCCATCGTATCCACATCTCCAACATCTGCTAAGTATCCGCTGACTCCATCTTCAATTACTTCGGGTACGCCGCCGGTGCGGGTTGCAATCGGCACCATTTCACAGGCCATGGCCTCCAGCGCCGCCAGGCCAAAGGATTCCAACTCGCTCGGCATGAGCAGAATGTCGCTGATTCCTAGTTTCTCCTGCACCTGGTCCTGCTTGCCGAGAAACAGCACATCTTCGTGGATGCCTTTTTGCACCGCCATCCATTCCGCCACCGAACGGTCCGGACCGTCGCCAATCAGCAGTAACTTTGAAGGAATTTCTTTTCGCACGCGGTCGAAAATCTCGATCACATCGGAAAGCCGCTTCACCGGCCGAAAGTTGGAAAGGTGCACCAGCAACTTCTCACCGTTGGGAGCATACTCAGCACGGAGCTTCTCAGGATGCTTAATCCTGGTATACACATCGCAATTCACCGAGTTGTAGATGACTTCGATTTCCTTCTTCACGTCGAAAACCCGCATGGTGCGGTCGCGCAGGTAGTTGGAAATGGCGGTGACACCGTCGCTCTGATCGATGGAGTAGCGCGTGATAGGCAGGTAGGAGCGGTCCAGCCCTACCAGAGTAATGTCGGTGCCATGCAGGGTTGTGACGAAAGGCAGCCGGCGGCCCCGCGGACCATCCGCCAGCATTTGCCGGGCCAGCAAGGCGCTCACAGAGTGTGGAATTGCATAGTGAACGTGGAGCAAGTCTAGATCGTATAACTGCGCCACCTCAGCCATGCGCGTGGCAAGAGCGAGATCGTACGGCGGATAATCGAACAGCGGATACCGCGATACCTCGACTTCGTGGTAATGAATATTGGGTTCCTGGCCGCGCAGACGAATCGGCTGAGCGTAGGAGATGAAGTGAATCTCATGCCCGCGCTGGGCCAGTTCCAGCCCAAGTTCCGTCGCCACCACGCCGCTGCCGCCGTACGTGGGATAACACGTGATCCCGATTCTCATTCCGTGAACTCCGCTTTCTTCGGCTGTTACAGCAAGGTTTGTTATTCGATGGCTGCAAACCGGAGACGATGCACATTCTACAGGGTGCGGATGGGAAAAGCCGTCCGATGCGCCATGGATTGGACGCGAAGAAATTGACGCGCGCGAGATTCGGCGCTGAACTATTGCGACGGTGTTTGTTTTTGCGCGGACATCCCCGGGTCTAGTTTGTCCAAATGAGACTGGAGGGCTCGCTTTAATTCTTCCTTGAGACCTGTGAATTCGATTCCCATGCCAACTCCAGGATCGCGCGTGCGTACTTCGGCTGAGCCGGAAATACGCTCTTGGTCGATCCAGAAATCGAGCCGCAGCAGGGTGGAGACGGGAAACGGCATAACAGTTTCGATGTAGCAGCCGTTTCCGCTGACATCGGTGGCATTCACCCGCATGGGCGTATTCACGCGCTCGTCGCGAAGTTCCACCGGAAAAGAGATTTTATGCCGTTGAAATCTTCGGCGATTGGCGTGCGCGCCAGGCGGGAGGGCACCTCGCATTTCTTCGGGCAATTGAGAAAGCCATGGGCATTCCTGGTCTACTACTAACTCAACTCCCACCTGAACTTTCTTCAATGCTCCAGCTTCCATCACCCAAATTACTTTGCAGCGGGCCTTTTTTGTTTCGTATTGGACGCCGATGACGTCGCCCACTTTTACCTTATGCTCGAAACCGCAAATGCACGCGCCCGTTCTACTTATATTCTGGGCGGTGGCATTCTGGTGAAAAGGTTGGTTGTCAGCGCCCATGCCCCAGACACGAAGGCGGAGCTCCAAGATGGCACGCGGTGCTGCGCCCGAGGCAGACATAATAAGGGCCCCCAAGCCGGATTCCTCTTAGTCAGTTCTAACGCAATCATACCTCTACCGCAGGTTTTCCCTAAGGTTACGAAAGTTTGAAGAATGATGGCGTACCTTTATTGAGAAGGGGATGGCTTGCTTTCGGTCGCACCCAAATCGTGATACGAGATCAATGCAATTCCCTGACTCGACAACAGCTCTCGCGCCTCAGGCATGGTGAGAACGCGCAACTCCGTTTCCCGCGATTCACGCAGCCGCGTATCCGCCCGCTTCAGGTCGTCATCGTTATAACCCGGATGGCAAACGAATTCCCACGTGCCTTCTGGAATGACCGCTGCAATGGCACGGAAGAGCTGCGCATCCAGCGAGCCAGTCACGACAATGCCGAGCGTGCCGTCCGGTGTGATCAGGCCAGCTCGCTTAGCCGCGTCGCGGAATTTGGCGGCAAGGGCGCGAAGAAGTTTTACTTCGGCATAGCGCGTCCATAGGCCCGGGCGCCTGAACAAGTCGCTGGACCGAAGCGGCTTGCGCGGCCCGAACGGATTGCGCACGGCGCGCACACCGCACGTCCGCGCAGCGCGCAGCAAAGGCCGCAGCACCGCGGGAAACACGTGCGTGTGCTTGTGAGTGTCGATATGGGAGACTGTCAGGCCTGCCGCCTGAATTTTGCGGATCTGAGCGCAGGCCTCCTGTTCAATCTCGTCCGCATCCATGCTCCCCGCCAGAGCCCGAGCCGCAAACCATTTCAGACCGTCCCGGAATCGGCCGGGGCCCGAATTAACCACAGCGATGGAAGGCAGCTGTTCTGCATCAAGCACCGGTTCGCCATCAATCAGGACTACGTGGCAACCCACGCTGAGACGAGGAACAGTTTTGGCCAAAATTACCGCCTCATCGAAGGCGCGCCCGTTTGCCATCAGCGTGGAGGAAGTCACGATTCCGCGTGTGTGACTTTCGATGACAGCGCGGTTGACCCCAGCGGTGAACCCGAAATCATCTGCGTTGACGATGAGGCGGCGCACGGCGTCAGTCTAGCAGGACAAAGGGACGTGCACGCGACACCTGACGCTCGATCTCCTTCGGTTTGTTTTCAGATCGATCTGCTCGAGTCCGGAAGACGGCTCGCGTTTGACCGATTTTTTGCCGCTCGCGTACACTCACTAAAGCGCCATTCGCGCTCTTGCCCATCAATCGAGCCTGACCGCGTATGTCCCGGAAAACTCTGGGACAACGGGCTTCGCGCAACGGTACGAAAGGCGGTTAGCTCAGCTGGTTAGAGCGCCTGACCAACAACTGTATGCCTCGGGATTGCCCCTATGTAGGTTTTTCTGGAACTTAGCGCGAGTCGGGCGCCGATGAATTGCCCCCATTTACCCGCGTTTACCGCGGCCTCGGCACCAGTTAGGCACCAAAATAAAACGATGCCCCGCAAGGAAAAAATCAAACTCGCCAAAGTCCTGGCGTCCCTCAATAGCATCACTCCGAAGCGCGAATCCTCCATAACGCTCGAAGAAGTGTATGCCAGTTGACTCTGAACAAGCTGAGTATCCACATGCCGCGAGAAATTCGTTCTAAAAAGGTCCCATACGCTCCGCTCGTAAAATCAGAAGTGCGGTTGCGTCGAGATCTTCCGAAATAAAAATGAGTTCGAAAAGAAAACTTGACACGATATCCTGACGCGTATAAAGTCGCTGGCACTTTACCAAGGGGAAACTCGATTCTCGTATTCCTCTCGGTAGCTTTCCCAAATCAGTTGACCGCGCAAGTGCGGACTGCGCTGAGTATCGGTGCACACGGCACCGAGGGCCCAAGGGACCGAGTGGTTAATCCTTTTGGAGGCTGGGAAAATGTTTTTCCGCTCTGCTCGCCTGCAATGTTTTGGTACTCACCTTCTCCCGCTCTCACTTTTGACCCTTCTTACTGCAACCCTGGCAGCCCAACAAGCAAAGGTACTCGCCCCGCACCAGCCCGTTGCTCCGCGAGTTGAGAAGCCACTGCCGTGGCATACGCCTGCCACACTGCGCTCCATGATTGGTGGCCTGTGGATGATCGACGCCAACTTTAAGTCGGCCATCTATCTCAAAAATGATGTCGAAACCGATCCCATCACGGTCACGCCGATTTTGCATCTCAGCAACGGGCGAGAGTATCCGCTGAAAGAAGTCAAGCTCGATCCTGCTGGCATCGCAGTCATCAGCATCAATCAGGCGCTCGCGGATAAAGGAATCGCGTCCTGGGCGACGCTCATGGGGTACGTGGAGATCCAATATCGCTGGTCGTGGGACGCACTATGCGTAACCGTGCAAAACGTCGATGTCCCTCATAGCGTAATTTACGCCTACAATCTCCGGCCTGATTCGCCGCCGAAGGCGCAAGCACAAGATACGGGAACAAGGGCACAGCAACACGTCCTCGAAGGAATGTGGTGGAAGCAAGAGCCTAACGTGACCGGTTTCGTCGCGCTTTCGAACGTTTCGGCCCAAGCTATTTCCGCCAGCGTGCAGGTGAGTGACAATCAATCCATCCCAGTCGCCGAACAGACAATTACAGTCTCGCCTCACGGCACCAAGCTAATTCGATTGTCCGAGCTTCACCAGAGTGCTGCCTTAGAGGGAGGGGTTCGGATCACCTATGGCGGCTCCGAAGACGATCTGATCGCGAATGGCGGACTTGAAGACATTGCTACGGGGTACTCTGCCGCGCTGCCATTGAGATTGTCGGCTACGATGCAGGAGGATTTACCGGCCTCAAGCTATGCAGCCCTTGGGCTGATGACGGGGGCTGCTGATCCCATGATGTCGTTCCCCGAAGGAACGACCTTTTCTCCCTACTCCGTCATGCGCAATACCTCCAGTCAGCTTATTTCCGTGATCCCAACCCTTTGGTGGATGGAGGGCGCAGGTCCGCACTCGGCCCGATTGAGTGCGATTCAGCTTGCTCCTTACCAAACCCACAGCCTCAACCTTTCCGTGCTCCTCGCCGCCGCTGGCCTAAAAAATTTCAACGGCAGCTTTAATCTGGTTCTGGACGTTCAAGGGGGCCCGATTCAGGCGTTGCTGGTCGCCAGTGGCAGCGTGGATAAGAAAAATACTTATGTCTTCGAGGTCGGCTCCGCTGGGATTCAGGAAAGCCAGGCTCGATCACTCTCCTACTGGAGCATCGGCGACGGCGATGACACTATGGTGACTCTGTGGAATCCCGCCGACGAAGCTCAGGATTTCGTCTTCACCCTCTTCTTTACAGGCGGGCACTATGGGTTTCCTATCCATATTGGACCGCGGGCGACGTATATGTTTAACGTGTCAGAGATCGTTCACAATCAGATTCCCGACGCCGAGGGCGATGTTGTGCCTGCGTCCATTCACGAGGGCAGTGCGCGTCTCTCCGGCCCCAAAGGCGAAAACCAACACATTCTCGTCGCCATGGGCGCAGGAACTTATAACGTAGTTAAGGCCACCTGCATCATGATGTGCTCGAATTGCGTCGGACCTTCGGATTTCTTTATCGTTGATGATCCATTTGCTGTTGCGGTGAGCGGAACACACCAACTCCAGATGTACTCTCAATATGTGAACGGCACGCAATACAACATCACCGGGAACAGTTCTTGGGCTAGCAGCGCCACTGCCGTGGCAACAGTTAGTGCAGGACTAGTTAAAGGCGTATCGAGTGGAAGCTTGACTGTGACTGCGACCGGCCCGAAGGAAACTGCAAATGGGAAATATTGCGCACTGTATGTTGCGCCCGCGTGTCCCTTGCTTCCTCCCCAAGTCTCCACTCCAGGCACGGTGCAGGTGCCGACCGATTCAAAAATCCTTAGTACGATCAGTAACTACGCTATGAGCTCGACATCGAGTCCCGCTTGTCCCTCCGGCCAGGCGGGCTGGTACCGACGCGTGCAAAAGATTGTTACCGACCAAAACGGAACGAACATCGCGGACGACAATTCAATAATTAGCGAAACCCTAGGCCTCACAGCCACGAATCAGCTTAACCTGGGCGCGCCCACTCCGTTCGCGCCAGTCTCGACATCGGGGGGAGGATACTTTGACGATCAATTCGGGTTCTGTAGTCCGCTTTGTCCAGGAAGTACGGGGGAGAGCGACCTGACTGAAGTCTTCACGGATAAGCCCGCTTCTGGTGGTTCATACACTTTGAAAACGCACACCCTTAAATACACTTGTTCCGGGGATACAGACAATGGACAGTAAGGCAGTTTGCGGTTTGATTCGAGCCACGATTTTAGTTGCGGCGAGTAGCATGCTCGGGTGGGCCTATCCACATCCTCCTGAAACCGACGATTCCTTCCTTGATCGAGCCATCGCACCCTTCTATAGTAACCATGAGCATGCCTTCGACGCGATCCTACGATTTGGTCGAGAAAACAATATTCCTCTTGGCGTAGTAGTTAGCGACCAGCTCTGCTCAACTGTGCTTAGTGATTTCAGGACTGAACATGCCCCGGCACGAAAAGTGCTCGATGAGCTGGCCAAAAACTTACCGTCGTATCACTGGAAGTTAGAGGACCAAGTCGTCGTTTTCGCTCCGGATAAACTCCCCGAGGCGACACTTCAGTTCTTAGCTATAGAGCCTCACCCGTATGCGATTCCGGAGGAGACTTTACAGGGTCAGACGGTCTACGCGTGGATGAATATCAGGGCCGTTTTAAGACCTCAGGAGGGCACAGCTATCAACTTTCTCAGCTCACCGCAGTCTGAGAAATGGCCTGCTTTGGCGCTTAGCAACCTGACTATAGAGCAGATACTTGACCGATTGGTCGCGCGAAAGACAGGCGGGGTTTGGATTCTTCTTCCGTTTAAAGATCTTAGCCAAGTTTCAGATTACCGTCCGTTCTCGGTAATGGGCTACTCCGATACGGGCTTTGAGCAGCTGCGTTCAGGCTGCCCTCACCCCGAGAAACACTGAGACATAGCACTAGGTGTAGACCACCGATCTTTCACACGTTGTTCAATGAAATTCCGTCTCGCCATCTCCGCTTTGTTGTTCCTGTGCAGCTGCGCTTCGGTCGCAGCTTCAGCGCCATCGAACGAAGTGGTCCAGTGGACCAATTCCACCCTGCAAGCCATCCGTGACGCCAAGCTCGGGGCTCCGGTGGTTGCTCGGGCCCTTGCCATCGTTCACACCTGCATGTACGACGCGTGGGCAGCCTACGATGAGCACGCAGTCGGCACGCAGTTAAGAGACGCACTACGCCGCCCGGCTTCTGAGCGAACTCCAGCCAACAAAACACAGGCCATCAGCTATGCCGCCTACCGAGCGCTGGTAGACGTTCTGCCCGTTGACACGGATTCGGTTTACATTCCGCTAATGAAGAAACTCGGCTACGATCCGAACGACAATTCCACGGACATCGAGACACCTACCGGCATCGGCAATGTCGCCTGCGCCGCCGTGCTTGAGTACCGCCATCACGACAAGTCGAACCAGCTAGGCGATCTCGCCCAAGGTCCGTACTCCGATTGGACCGGCTATGCATCACGCAATACTCCCAGCCCCATACCGGCACGGTCCACAACGTCTGACCCGAATCACTGGCAACCGCTGACATACGTAAACTCGACCGGCGACCTGATGACACAGCGCTTTGTCGGCGCACAGTGGTGTTACGTGACGCCGTTCGCCCTAACGAGCGGCGACGAATACCATTGGCTGACAAGACTCTTCCGTCCTGCCGAATTTGGCTCGCAGGAATATCGGCAGCAGGCCGAAGAATTGGTGGCTATGAGCGCGGCATTAACTGACAGGCAAAAGATGATCGCCGAGTACTGGTCCGATGGCCCCAACTCTGAGCAACCGCCTGGCCACTGGGCCTTGTTTGCGCAGTTCGTCTCCCAGAGAGACCATCACAGCCTGGACGATGATGTGAAAATGTTCTTTGTCTTGTCGAACGCTATCTTCGACGCGGGTATCGCCGCGTGGGACGCGAAGCGAGAGTATGACTCCGTCCGCCCGGTCACAACGATTCCGATTCTTTTCCGCGACAAGACGATTCGCTCTTGGGGCGGTCCTGGCAATGGCACGATAGAAATGAATGGCTCGCAGTGGATTCCATACCAGGAAGCAACGTCACCCACGCCACCATTTCCCGAGTATGTGTCCGGCCACAGCACGTATAGCGCAGCCGCAGCTAGAATTCTGGAGCTGTGGACGGGAAGCAGCCACTTCGGAGACGCGGTGACACTGCCCTCTGGAACCTCAAAGATCGAACCGGGAGTCACGCCCGCCCATCCGATTACTCTGCGCTGGGAAACATTCACTGACGCCGCCAACGAAGCTGGCATCTCGCGACGCTACGGAGGCATTCACTTTCGCTCCGCGGATCTCGCAGGACGCCTGCTCGGTCGGATCGTGGCCTTCAAAGCTTGGCAGAAAGCTGAGACTTATTTTGACGGAAGCGCCGTAACGGGCGATGTGACCGGAATAGCGGCACTTACCGAAGCGAATCCGACTCTCTAGCGAGATGCTTTTGTCGTCCTCATCTTAAGCGTGACGAACTGCGTTTCTTGGAACAAGGAAACGGTAGAGTGGAGAACATCGCCAAAGGGTACGGCTACCCGACAAATGAGGAGGACTGACGAAAAGACTGAAACTGGAGACCGTAGGCCGGTTTGAATTTGTCGAGTGGGCCAGCGATCTTCACTTACGACACACGTCGGCCGAAGACGTGAGGCGCGTGTAAGGACTTGTGCTAGGATTCTCAAACTCTCCCCAAAATAGCAAAGCAGGAGAATCTCGTGAACCCAGTTTTTTGGACATTCGTCGTAACGACAGGCGGCGTTGTATCCGTAAGTGGAATAGTGGGCTTGACCTTGATGGGAAGACGGGCACACTACACAGGCGCGGCGCCTGGCTAACCTGAAGCGTTTACAGCATTTGCATCGCAAGTCCTGAGAATAGCCACCGTTATCGCAATTGTCGGCACAACCCTTACAATCGTCCTTCAGCTACGTTAAGCCCCACGGGAGTCACCACGGGCTACACGCAGCCCTGGTCGGCGTCAATACAGTTTCAGATATGGTCAATGAGGTCTCTTATCCTGATCAGTCTGCGAGGCTTCGCGGGTTGGTGCCCCACTTGGATTCCCTGTATTTCATGAGCGAGAAATCCACCTACCCCTTATATGGGCAATCTGTGGACGATTTCGCTATCAGTCAGTCGGTGGCGTTCGCTTTAGGTCTTGCCGGTCGATTCGCCGTCAAGAGCACGACGAACGGGCTGGTTTTCATGTCCTACGACAAGCGAGCGTTTTTGTATCCGTCCTCACTGTATTCGTCATACCTTGCGCAAGGCGGAGTCGCGGCGTCAGCGTTAGTCGAGATCGGTAAACCGATGCGAAACGTTTTCAAGAACATTCCATCTTCGAGGCTCGATGAAATCGTGTCCGAGTGGTATCACTTCGGAATCCGAGATTGGTGGGTCGTGTCGTTCCCAACATCGGCGAGTAGCGATGTGCCACAGACGTGGGTCTACGACTTCGCGGGAAAGGGGTGGTTTCAACTTTCCCGAGGGTTCTCTTCGCTCGCCGCGTTGGAAGTATCCGAAGGCGATCTCGTTCTAATCGGTGGCGGCGTTGATGGTAAAACCTGGGTGGTGGATGACCAGACCGGAACTTACTCGCCTTCCGGCAATCTGCCTGCATCTACTTGGCAGCCGGCGCTCATAGATTTTGGGGACAGTAAGATAGCGCACGTATTTAGACGATTAGAGCTGGAGTTCGATTCCGCGGCGCTCGCACAGGCCGCGCAGATAACCGTTTGGCTCGACCCATCAAATGTTGATGCCCCCGGCGCGGGCCGAGCGATACACTTGCGACCCGCGCTCGGCGCAAATCGCTATGCTGGATTCTTGACGGATCAGGGTGGCGCATTATGCAAACGAATGTTGCTCCAAGTATATGTGCCGTCGAACACTATTTCGGGGGTAATTCGCGGGATCGAGTTGATAGCCAATCCCGCGCCAGGGCTCCTCACGGGATCAAATAAAGCGGGCGGCGTATAGTAAGCCACAACAACGGACTGGATGGTCATAAAATTCTGTGGAGGATTAAGGGATATTACTTAATGTTTACATAGGTTTTCACCTTGACGGCTAGGGTAAAAGGATGATGAAATGAATAAGCACGAGGTATCGAAACTTTTCAGTGATCTCGGCAGGAAGGGCGGAAAGGCGAGAGCGAAGTCTGTCACTCCCGCCCGCCGAAGAGAGATTGCGATAAAGGCTTCGAAAGCGGCCGCGGAGAAAAGGATGAAAAAGAAACGTTCGGCACGGTAGGAATTCCAGAACTTCGGAGGGCGCTATGCGCACGATGGAACTCAAATTGACCGATCTTGATTACGAAGTAATCGCAGAAGAAGCCACCAAGCGGGGCTCATCTGTGAATGAGGTCATTAACGATTTGCTGCATGAGGGCCTCTTCTCGGTGCCGATCTGTTCACCGGATGGTCCGCCCAAGCCCGCATCGTCGCCGGAGGAAGAGGACGCACTTTTCGCGAAAGAGGAGCACGATATGGCGGAGTGTCGCGCTTTGCGGAAGTGGCATGAATCGTTGCGAAAAGCGAGTTAACCAACTCCCCCGCATCCACCTAACGGAACACGAACGGAGAAATGGAAAGGTTGAAGGAAGAGGCCGATGCAAATAGCAACGTATACGATGTCAAAGGCCCTGGCGGCGGCACTGTTCGTCCCGCAGCGGTCCTCCCTCTTCCGTTCGTTGTTGACGATAGAAGAAGCTGCCGACTATCTGGGCATGAGTGCCAAGTGGCTGTACCGCAATTACCGCGACCTACCCCACGTCAAAATCGGCGGGGGCACGAAGCCGCGCATTCGTTTCAAAAGCACGGACCTCGACGGTTGGATTGCCGCGCATACGTGCGATTGGAGAAAGGCATGAGGAGAACTAGGCGGCGCGAAGAGGGCCAGATTCAGGAACGGGTTAAAGGTCGGAAATACCTAATTCGCTGGACGGCTCAAGGTGGGGCGCGCCTCAGCAAGATCGTGAAGAGCGACTTCGTCGAGGCGCAAGCCGCGCTGATTCGTGAACTTCGCCCTTCCGAGCCGGCGAAACCGGAACGAACCTTCAAGAGCTACGCGGAGACGGAGTTTGCGGCGTACGTCAAACGCGAATGGAAAGCGTCCACACAGATTACTCAGGGCACCTTTCTGAGCAAGCATATTCGTCCGTTCTTCGATCACATGGAGCTTTCGAAAATTCTACCGGCCCACATCGAAGCCTTCCATCGGGCATTGGAGGCGAAGAAGCTGAGTCCTAGGACGCGGCGCACGATCCACGCGATACTGGGGACGATGTTCTTCTACGCGGCAGAGACCTTGGAGATCATCGAGAAATCACCGGTGAAGAGGGACTTTGCCCCAAGGGTCGAAGCACACGAGAAAGCCTCACTAACGCCGGAACAGGCATGGGAGCTATGGGATGCCCTGGCGGGTCCGGAGACAATCCGCAATCGGGCCTTCTATGGGGTGTTGTTGTTTACGGGGATCCGAACGGGGGAAGGGCTAGGCTTGAAGTGGGCAGACGTGGATTTCACCGAGCGGGGAATTCATGTGCGGCGTGCGATCAGTCGCGGCGGCGAGACGACGCCAAAAACGAAGGCCAGCTTGCGGGTAAGGCCGATGTCAGACCATCTGTACGCGGCGCTCAGGAACCATCGGGCGATGGCTCACTATACGGCGCCGGAGGATTATGTTTTCGCGTCCAGCACTGGCCGACCGGCAAATTCCGACGACTTGCGAACGGCTTTGCAGAAGGTGCTTCGTGAAAGCCTGAAAATCACTCTTCCGCCGCGTGAGGATAGCTTGCATCTCCTTCGACACACGTCGGGGAGTTTGGTGTTTGGCGCCACGGGTTCTGTTAAAGAGGCCCAGGCGTGGCTTGGTCACTCTTCCGCGCGCGTTACGCTCGACACATACGTCCATCGCGCCGTAGAATCACAGAACCGAACGGCCGACGTGACGTTTGCGCGGCCTGTTCCTCCCTCTTCGGGGTGGACTAACTGAATTGGTAGGCACCGAGTTAGGCACCATTCGCGAAAAATGGGGCGGTTAGCTCAGCTTGGTTAGAGCGCCTGCCTTACAAGCAGGAGGTCGCAGGTTCGAGTCCTGCACTGCCCACCAAAATCCCTTTGGAATCAGGCGCTTTCACGACTGCAAAAACCCTGAGACCGACCGAGTATACCAAAATCCGGTTCTTTGCTGACCTACTGCTGACCCAGCGCTGACCCGGATATGTCATAGGGTATAATTCGCCGTCGTGCGCCACATCGCGTTATCGCTTTGCATTCTCGCAGCGGTCCTCTGTGCCGCTTGCGACCAGCTAACCCAGCAGAAAAAGACTCCTGCCCAAGTGCCGAAATCAAACGTTCATCGAGGAACGACTCATAGATTCGTTCTCACGAAACAGGATGGCGCAGTGGCATTCGATACGCAGACCGGTCACGCGCTATCGACGCCTATTTGATCGAACGGAAGGACCAGATCAGGGAAGGACGAAAGAAATAAAAGCTTACTTTGAATTACGCGAGTCTAATTCGGTTCGTTCGTTTCCTGCCTGTTTGTTCTCGAAATTGGTTTCACGGTCACGATACGGCTGACGAGCTTCAATTTGGGCGGTATCTGTTTCGGATTTCCTATTCCACTGTCGGTCACGCTCCGCCTTCGCCGCGCTTAGACTGAGTTCTATCTCCAGTTCACCGATGCGCTTTGCTCTGGCATTGTATTCCGCTCTCTCCGCCTTCGTCAGTCCCCCGAATATTTCATTTTGCCGTGTTATCCGTTGCTTTTTCCGAAGCTGCTCCAGTTCGGATTCTGGCTTTACTTTTTCCATGAACAACACTCCCCAAGATTCAAGTTTTAACTTTCGAGTAATGCCGGGAAGCGACGCGATGTCGAGCAAAGTCTGCGGAACACTATACCCCACAGGACGTCTGTCTGGTGCAAAACTATGGGGAGTGTGCGGTAGCGTACACGAACAGCCTCAATCGGACAGCAAAGCTTGAGCGTGCGGAATGAGTTCGGAAAATCGTGTGCTTCGGAGTTAAGACGCGCGAGGGCGGAGAGCGGGAGCGTGGGGGCCGAGCGCAGGAGAGCGGCGAGGGGGGCATCCTCCCCTGCATCGCATAACTTTGCCGGGTTTCCTCTTCAGAATAATCTTGGGAGCGAGTTTCGCGAGTAACCGAGGATAATGCCGGAGTTGACCGTCAGCATTGCAAAATCGCAAATATGCTCGGCGCTCGGTGTGAGCGAACCGCACTTATCCCATACGTTCCGCCCCACTAATCTTGATATCGAAGCTCTGCCATTCGCCCGGTTGCGCGGCAATTCCGGCGACGGAGCAGCTAGATCATCGCGCCCTGCAGAGCTCCTGCGGCTGCGATCTCCTCGGAAGGTTGGAACCGGCGACATGAGTCCCGCTTGATGAGCTCGGTCGGTACCGTAACGGGTTGCGGCTTCTGGCCCGGATCGGCAATACGATTGACTAAGAGTTCCACCATCTGCTTGCCCAACTGCTCAGGGAACTCTCGTATCGTGGTCAGGGTCGGATACAGGTAGGAGCCAACGGTATCATCGCAGCCCACCACGCTGACATCGTCGGGAATATTCAGGCCGCTGTCTCGCAATGCCTTATAAACACCGTGCGCGGTTGGATCATTGCCAGCAAAAATGGCGGTCACCGGTTCGCCTCTGGCCAGCAGCGACTTGGTGCCAAGATAGCCGATCTCCGCCTCATTTTCTGAGTTGACAGTGCTATGACGCGGCGCCAGCCCAGCTTCCTCCATCGCACGCTGGTATCCTGCAAAGCATCGCGCAAACCAGGGCAGGCCGATGTTGCCCACGAACCCGATGCAGCGGTGGCCGAGACTGATCAGATATCGGGTCATGTCATGGCCACCCTGAACGTCATCGGAAAACACTACGTCGCATTTGGCGTCCGTGAACTCACCCATGACGTTGTTGCCGAGAACCACAAACGGGACGCCCTTCTCGCCCAGCAACTCGAGAAGATTGGTGGAGTTGGTTCCCGCCAGGACGACTCCCCGCACTAGATCGTGCCGTTGCAACACCTTCGGCAAGAGAAGTTCTTTCGAGGGAACGTGCGCCGGATAATCTAAAGATTGAAAGAGTAATTCCCAGTTACGCGACGCACAATAAGCTTCTGCGCCGAGAAGAATGCGGGAATGGAAGGCGTGCTGCATGGCCCGGTTGCAGAGCAGGAAAGCCAGCGCCTTGGTTTTCTTTCGTTGTAAAAAATCGATTTCCAGGTCCGCCGCCGCGGCCAGCACACTCTTCTGAATGGCCGGGTCTACGCGGTTGCTGCCATTGAGAACGCGCGAAACCGTGGCAATGCTGACATGCGCGACGGAGGCAATCTCCCGTAGCCCCAATTTGCTTTTCTTGGGACGTGTGTCACTCATGCGATTCCATGCGATTCCAGGATGTAGCCTCGGGCGGCTTGCGCGTACAACTGTTTCGCGCGTTGCTTCCAATCCGGTGAAAAAAAGCCCAGGATGGAGTTACGTCGTGATGCGCCGTTGGCACAGGTTTTTCCATGCATGTGGCTTCTACAATACAGAAAAATTTCACGTGCAGCAATCGAAAAAGGAAAAAATGCCTTTCTGGCGAACCTTCATGGGTCCACATTATGCTTGGCCTAGGGTGAAGGCAAGCACCGAAACAGACTGCAAAACGCACTATATATTGTAGTTATGTTAGCGATGGCCCCACTTATGGGAAGCTGAAAGCAGCAACAGCGAAATTCCAGTCTGAGGTTCTCTTGAGCTCAGCCTAGCAACGTGGGGAAATCAATCGACATAATTTTCAAACGAAACGAGAAAACTATCTTGACATTGGAGATAATTGCTGGATATAGTTCCGGCTGTGCAGCCTGAGACTGCGCTTCGAGCTGAGTCTTTGACTAAGTCCTGACCAGAGAAAAGAGCGGACATGAGAATGACACATAAAGGCATGGTTGTGGGATGCCGGCTTTGCAAGGATGCGGGATGCAAGGCAGCTT
This sequence comes from Acidobacteriota bacterium, assembly GCA_013289765.1. Classification (GTDB taxonomy): domain Bacteria; phylum Acidobacteriota; class Terriglobia; order Terriglobales; family Acidobacteriaceae; genus Sulfotelmatobacter. The sequence continues at coordinate 309,300 of JABCZI010000003.1, read as the reverse complement.
TTGTGTTTTTGGTAATCATGATGTGGACTGCCTCAGCAATTGCTCAGTTCACCACTGCGCAACTCAGCGGCACCGTCATCGACGGAAGCGGTTCAGCGGTCGCAGGTGCCGGTATAACAGTCGAGCAGATTACAACGGGATACAAACAGACAGGAAAGACAGGGCCTGACGGCAACTACCTGTTTCCAAGTCTCCCAGTTGGCAGTTATACGTTGACCGTTGAAATGACTGGCTTTACCACCTATGCGCTGAAGGGTGTCGTATTAACAGTCGGCCAGGCTGCTACCCAGAACGTTACCTTACGAGTAGGTGCGGTCAACCAACAGGTCACGGTACAAGCAAATTCTTCGATGGTGACCACGGAGTCACCGTCCATTGGCCAGCTTATCAATCAAGAAGACATAGTGGGCTTGCCATTGAATGGGCGCGAAGCCCAGCAACTGGTTTTTCTCACTCCCGGTGCAGTCCAGGTGACATCCGAGTACTGTGCGTTTAATTGTGAAGGTGGAGTTCTGCCGGGCGAGCAATATGCCAAAATCAATGGCGGCGGCTCCAACGGTGTTTATTATTTGCTAGATGGTGTGGATTACAACGATTCCTACATCAACGCAAATCTGCCTTTTCCTAACCCCGATGCTCTCCAGGAGTTCAACGTTCAAACCAATAACATGAGCGCTGTTTATGGAAACGCTACGGGCGGCGTCGTGAACGTGGTCACGAAGTCTGGGACAGATAAAATTCATGGCGATGCCTTTGAATTCCTCCGGAATTATGCCATGGATGCTCGCAACTATTTTGCCACCTCGCCCAATCCGCTGAAACAAAATCAATTTGGAGCTACGATCGGCGGCCCGATTCTCAAAGGCAGGTTATTTTATTTTGGATCCTATCAAGGCACGCGGATGAATACAGCTGAAAACGGACTGGTTCAATTTGTACCAACCGCCGCGGAACGCCAGGGCGACTTCTCCGACCTTCTACCGGGCGTTCAATTGGTAAATCCCGCTACGGGGATACCGTTCGCTAATAACCGACTCCCAAGTGTAAGTCCCGTAGCTCAATACCTCCTCCAGCATATTCCTCTTCCAAATGGACCGGGCCGGCAGTTGACTTTCAACGGTACACCAGAGATCCAAGACACCAACGAATTCTTGATAAAAGCCGACTATAACGTGGGTAAGCACCACTTGAGCGCGCATTACTTTCAAATGAATTTCTCGATACCTCTTGTTCAGCCTCCCACGTCGAATATTCTCGTGACGAATACAGATCAAGCACAAAGTATCGTCCTGAAGCACATTAGTGTGATTGACAGTTACGCGATTTCCTCTCACTTTTTGTTTAATAGTTATTTCGGATATACGAGCCAGAATGGGAAGGTCTTTTCGTCGTCACCATTTTCGATAGCCGATGCCGGCTCGCAAATAGCCCAGACTCCTAATTTGGGGAATGGCCATAGTCCGGCCTTGCTGGTGAATGTGTCTGGTGGAATTACCACTACAGGCGCGCTTCAATATGGGGTTTTTGATCGTGGAAGCCAATCTCTTCGCGAAACCGCCACAATAATCAAGGGATCGCACGAACTCCAATTCGGCGGCGAAGCTATGCGTGTTCGAGCCCCGATGGGGCTTTACCAATGGAACGACGGGCTGTTCAACTTTACTAACTCTTTAACCGGGGATAACACCGCAGACTTCATGCTTGGGAGTGTGTCAAATCTTCAACAAGCGGGCGGCCTGTACCTTAACTTTACGGGAATAAACTGGAGTGCGTTTGTCCAGGATGACTGGCGTGTAAGTCATCGGTTCACGGTCAGCGCCGGCTTACGCTGGGATCCTTTCATCCCCTACAAAGACAGTGAAGGGAGAGTCGCATGCTACGTGCCGGGGGCACAATCCGTGCGTTACCCAAATGCGCCGGTAGGCTTGCTCTTTGGCGGGAACAATCATGATTCTGGATGTCCTGCATCGTCGATCTACAACAATCTCGGGAATTTTGGCCCACGCATAGGATTTGCGTCTCAACTGACGGCAGATGGGAAAACCAGTCTCCGCGGCGGAGCCGGCTATTATTACCAAACGCCGAATACCGTTGCATTTGAAGATGTCGTAGGAGTTCCTCCGTTTGCTCCGATCATCAATCTTGCGGACGTTAATTTTACGGATCCGTATGGAAGTGCTGGTGTGGCGAATCCCTTTCCGGCGGAATTTGGTCCGAGAAACCCAGGCCCGAGTGCTACGTTTCCGACGGACGTATCCTTTTCGCAAATTTTTTCCAGACATTATCGTCTTCCCCAAGTTCTGACCTGGAACCTAACTTTGGAGCGCGGGATCGGGGCCAATTGGATGATTCGTGCAGCCTATATGGGGAGTAAGGGCACTTATCTATCAGGCACGGGAGACCAGGAGTCCGGAATGCTGCAGTTGAATCCAGCTATCTATATCCCGGGGCAGTCAACGGAGGCGAATACACAGCAGCGGCGCATAAATCCATCATTTGGATTCGTCAATTCCATTACTTCTGACGTGAACAGTTCCTATAACGCCCTCCAGTTGACACTCAAGAAGAATTTCAACCGAGGATTTTCTGTCCTGGCAAATTTCACATGGTCGAGGTCATTGAACGATTTTGGCCCCAATGGAGCAGCGGGGCTACTCACCAATTCATGCACCTGCGGCCGCTCTTTCGATTATGGGCCGGACGGTGGCGATCTTAACAAGGTATTGACGATTTCCGGAAATTATATGTTGCCTCGCGTCCCATTTAATGGTGTAGCGGGCAAGCTGGTGAATGGATGGGGGCTAGCCGGAGTAACAACATGGCACAGTGGATTCCCATTCACTGTCTTTAGCAATTCCGATAATTCGTTTAGCGCGATGGGTGCAGATCGGGCCGATCTAACGGTGCCTCGTGTCCAAGACGCTCTTCTCAGCGGGAGTCGTCCCCATTCCCAACTTATCGCCGAGTGGTTTAATACTGCTGATTTCGTTCCTAACGCAATTGGAACATTTGGAAATACCGGGAAGAACATCCTTCGAGGGCCAGGATATTTTGACCTGGATCTGGCTTTGTCGAGGAACATAAATCTAGATAGTCGCGTTTCGCTTCAGTTTCGAGCCGAGTTTTACAACGCAACGAACCATACCAACTTCGGCATGCCCGATCATGGCTTAACGGACAGTGGCTTTGGGCAAATCACCTCGGCGAGCAGTCCTCGAATTCTCCAAATGGGATTGAAAGCTATTTTTTAAACCCCTTCAGCTAATTGCGATCCCATGACCAACTTGGGCCAGAGATGAGTTTAACAAGAAGGTTTCAGCAAGGAGAGACTGTGGACACGGGAAACGGTGAAGTTCAACATTTTAAGGTAGGGCTGCTAAAACTAGAGATCCACTCCAACAAAAAGGCAGCGGGTGAAGCGGCAGCACGAGCTACAGCACAAACCCTCCACGAATTAGACCGTCGAGGAAGCCCGAGCGTTATTTTTGCAACCGGTGCTTCACAGCTGGAAACGCTAAATGCACTGACCTCAATTCCTAATCTGCCTTGGCATAATGTTCAAGGGTTTCATCTGGATGAGTATCTAGGGATAGACCAGAACCATCGCGCCTCGTTCCGTAGATACCTGCGCGAGAATCTGACTCGGTGTGTGCGTATGAAGGCATTCCATGAGATTGATGGGAATGCGCGGGATCTCGATTCGATGTGCAGAGGGTATGCTGAAAAATTGCGTTTAGCTGATCCGCAACTATGTTTGCTCGGGATTGGGGAAAATGGACATTTGGCATTCAATGATCCCTCGGAGGCAAACTTCGACGATCCCGTGGCTGTGAAGATTGTGCATTTGGATGCGGTATGCCGAAAGCAGCAAGCGGCCGAAGGTTGGTTCAATGATTTTCAGGAAGTTCCAGAGCTGGCAATTACCTTGACGATCCCGGCGATATTTCGAGTACCCAAGCTGATCATATCTGTTCCCGGCAGCCGCAAGGCACAGATTGTCCGTCGGACGCTCGAAGATCCGATCTCGACGAACTGCCCGGCGACTCTTCTTCGCAAGCATCCGGATGCGACGATCTATCTGGATCGGGAATCTGCAGCCGAAGTAGACGGCTTTTCGTAGTAGAGTTGAAAGCAGTTTGAATTCCGAGTGGGCCGCCGTCGGATTGCCTGGCCTTGCGGCGGCCGCACACCTAGGTGGTCGGCGAATCTCTTCACGGTTGCTTCCGACCTGTTCCCACAGAGTGCTGTCGGGGCAGTGTTTGGCAAATCCTGGCTCCTGGCCTGAAAAAGTGGATTTCACTGCATGAGTCTCTATATTGCAAAGGGCAGTCCAGACCTGGAAATCTCCTCTACTGAGTTGCAGAGCCTGTTATTCGAAGCGCTCCGCAAACTTGGAGAGCGCCGCCATGTGCTCGCTGTCCCGCCCGATCTGACCCGCCGAGAATCTCGCGCCGGCGAGTTGACTCGTTACGTTCATGACTATTACGGCAGCCGGCTAGAAGCCGTCCTTCCGGCCTTAGGCACGCACACCGCGATGTCGCCGGCTCAACTGACCACAATGTTCGGCAAAATGCCTCATGAGCTGTTTCGGGTTCACAACTGGCGCACTGATACCGAGACGCTCGGAGAAGTCCCAGAAACGTTCATCCACGAGCAATCGGAAGGCAAATTAAATTACGCGTGGCCTGCGCAGGTGAATCGTTTGCTCGTACACGGCGGCTTCGATCTTATCCTTTCCCTGGGGCAGGTCGTGCCGCACGAAGTGATCGGGATGGCGAACTACAACAAAAACATCCTGATCGGGACCGGCGGACGTGACAGCATCAACCGTAGTCACTATCTCGGTGCCGTCTACGGTATAGAGCGCATCATGGGCCGCGCCGAAAACCCCGTGCGCAGCGTCCTCAACTATGCCTCCGACCACTTCCTGAGCCAGATTCCCATTGTCTATGTGCTTACCGTGATAGGGCATAGTCAAAGTGGCGGTCTTACCGTACGCGGCCTGTTCATCGGAGACGACGTCGAGTGTTTCCATCGCGCCGCCGAACTAAGCCTGGCGGTTAACTTCGAGATGCTCGACCGCCCAATTCGCAAAGCGGTCGTTTTTCTAGACCCGCGCGAATATCACAGCACATGGCTGGGCAACAAGGCGGTCTACCGCACGCGTTTGGCGCTTGCCGAAGGGGCTGACCTCATCATTCTCGCACCCGGCGTGAAAGAGTTCGGCGAAGACCGCGGCATCAATACCCTGATCCGCAAGTACGGCTATCGCGGCACCCCTGCGACCCTGGCCGCCGTCGAAGCGAATGCCGATCTCGCAAATGAGCTGGGGGCCGCTGCGCACCTGATTCACGGCTCTTCCGAGGGACGCTTCTCAATCAACTTATGCCCAGGTCACCTGACTCGTAAGGAAGTGGAAGGCGTCGGATTTGCTTACGGCGATCTTAATGAGATGCTCTCGCGCTACGATCCGAAAAAACTCCAGCATGGCTGGAACACGGTCGAGGGTGAGGAAATCTTTTTCATTGCGAATCCCGGTCTCGGCCTCTGGGCCTATCGAGGCAGGTTCTGAGTCGAGGGAGCATGACGAACCGTCGATTTACACTTGATAAATTTTCAGTCGGAGTCGGTGATCGCTTCGCACATCAGGCGAAAGCGCAGCTTGAGGCTTGCTTGCGCGCTTCACGGGCCGGAGTTGAAGTAGTTCCCGTGTGGAATAAATCGAACCGGGAGCACAACATCATCGGATCCGAACCATCATCGACACGTGCTGCAGCGGATGCCGCAGTGAAGTCTCTCCAGTGGACCAAGCCGTACTATTGCGACGCTGACCATATCAATCTCCAAACCGTTGAACGGTTTCTCACCTCCTGCGACTTCTACACGATCGACGTGGCGGATTTCATAGGCAGAAAAACGGACCAGTCATCGATGGATGCCTTCGTGCGCCGCCACAGCGAGCTTCTCGGTGAGATCAGGATCAACAGGGTGGAAGAAAGCTTCGAGATCACGCCGGCGGTCCTGTCGCAGGTCGCTAGCAAGTTTCTTTTTGCCGTGCAGCAGGCCAGCGCCGTGTACCGTAGGATTGAATCGGCAAAGGGGAAAGGCAACTTCATCTCCGAAGTCTCCATGGACGAAACGGACTTTGCTCAGACGCCTCTGGAACTTCTCATTATTTTGGCAGCGATTGCAGACGAGGGCATTCCGTTGCAGACCATAGCGCCCAAGTTCAGTGGACGTTTCAACAAGGGCGTAGACTACGCGGGCGATGTCTCGCAGTTTGCTCGCGAAATGGAACTCGATCTAGCGGCAATCGCTCATGCCGTCCGGGAATACGGATTGCCCAGCAACCTGAAACTCAGCATACACTCGGGCAGCGACAAGTTTTCCATCTACCCAGCGATTCACTCCGCTTTGAAACAATGCAATGCGGGGGTTCACCTTAAAACTGCCGGAACCACTTGGCTCGAAGAGATCATAGGCCTCGCCGAAGCGGGGGGAGAGGGCTTGGCACTCGCCCAGCAGATTTATATCGAGGCCTATGCACATCGCGAAGAACTGTGTCAGCCCTATGCCACAGTCATTGACATCGACCCACAAAGACTTCCTGTGCCGGCGGAAGTTCGACGGTGGTCGTCCGAGGAGTTCACTTCCGCGCTCCGGCACGACCCCAGTTCGGATTCTTACAACCGCAGCTTTCGCCAGTTGCTCCATGTCGGTTTCAAGATAGCCGCAAAAATGGGGCGTAAATATCTTGATCTGCTGGAGGCAAACGAGGAAGTGATCGCCAAGAATGTGACTCATAATCTCTATGCTCGCCATATCGGGCCGGTATTTCTTGGGGATAACGGAGGCTCATGATTCTGATTCTTTTCGGCGTTAGCGGCGCTGGCAAGACGACGATTGGACACCTTCTTTCAAGCCGGCTGGGATGGTGCTTCGAGGATGGCGACGACTACCATTCTGCGGCGAACCGGCGGAAGATGGAGTCCGGCACTCCGCTCACCGATGAAGATCGCGAGCCGTGGCTGAAGGTCCTGCACATGCGGATGCAGGAGCTCATAAATTGTGACGCGAATGCCGTCCTCGCCTGCTCGGCGCTAAAGCAAAAATACCGCAACTTGTTAGTTGCAGGTTTCGAACCCAATCAGGTCCGCTTTGCGCTGCTGGACGCTCCGCGCGGCCTGCTCGAAGAACGCATCCGGAAACGGCACCATGAATACATGAATCCACGCTTGCTGGACAGTCAGTTGGCTGCTCTTGAAGCGCCGGCAGATACGTGGCGCATCTCTGTCTGCGGCACGGAGGAGGAGGCCGTGCAACAGTTGCTCGGACAACTCAAGATTGTCACTGTTTGAAGCACAATCTAAGGACGGAAAAGAATGCCGACGACCAGCATTAGTCTTGCGGGTAAGGTGGCTGTCATAATCGGAGGCACATCGGGCATCGGGCGGGCGTTGAGCCTGGGTCTCGCCGAAGCAGGCGCCGATATTGTTGCATCTGCTCGTCGCGACCATAATGTCGAAGAGGTTGCCTCAGAGATCGAGGCTCGTGGACGCCAGACTCTGCGAGTAACCTGCGACCTCCGTGATCGCGAATCTCTCAAACAGCTAGCCGCTGCTTCCCTCCAGCGCTTTGGAAAGATCGATATTCTCGTTAACTGCGCGGCCAAGATCAAGCGGGTTCCCACGCTCGATATGACAGAAGAAGAGTGGCGGGACATCATCGACACCAACCTTACTGGAGCGTTTCGGGCGTGCCAGGTCTTCGGAAAGCACATGCTTGAGCGCGGTTACGGACGCATCATCAACATCGCATCGCTCAATACTTTCGTGGCGCTCAGCGAAGTGGCCGCCTACGCAGCCAGCAAGTCTGGCGTCGCCTCTCTCACTCGCTCGCTTGCGGTCGAATGGTCAAAGAGAGGTGTTCTTGTCAACGCTATCGCACCCGGAGTGTTTCGGACCGCCCTAAACGCAGATCTCCTGGACAACACTGCCCGCGGCAAGGAATTGCTCATGCGCACACCGATGGGCCGCTTCGGCCAGACGGAGGAATTAATCGGTGCAGCCATCTATCTCGCCTCAGACGCAGCCTCATTCATTACAGGGCAAGTTCTAGTTGTCGATGGCGGTTTCTTGGCAAGTGGTGTGAACCAGTAGTTCATGAATCTTCCAGCTCCATGCCGCTGGGCGTGTGCTCGCCGGATCACAGTTTTACAACCCTAATAAGAAACCTCGGACCTGCGGCCTTTTCCGATGAGGACCTCAAGGCTGAGAGACTCTACCGGGCGGACGAATCAAAAGAAACAAGCAAGCAGTCGCGAAGAGGGGCATTAGACCCGCGGCCAGAAACGCTGGACCATAAGAAAATCGATCGACTAGAATCCCTACGGCGAACGTGAAGGCCGCTCCGAACAAGCCTGCTGCAAATCCGCTGAGTCCGGTAACCGTGGCCACCACATCTTGCGGAAACAGGTCGGAGGGCAGCGTTAAGCCTATCGTGGACCAACTGGCGTAACCCCACAGGGCGATACAGATCAGCGCCAACGCGGTATAGACGCTGTGGACGCGAGCGGCGGGTATGCCGGCCAGGATCGGCAGGCAACTGAAGGCACAGACCCAGGTTCGGGCGCGGACCACGGAAACACCCCGGCGAACGCAATAGCCGGAGATCAGTCCGCCGGTGAAGTTGCCGATATCGGCGGCAACGAACGGCATCCAGGCGAACAGGGCGATCCGCTTCAGGCTGAAGCCGCGGGCATCGCTCAGGTACTGCGGTAGCCAGAAAACGTAAAACCACCAAATGGGATCGGTCAGTGCGCGGCCCAGCACAATGCCCCAGACATTGCGGCTCCGGAGGAGATCGAGCCAACGTTGCAGGCCGCGTCCCGTCGAGGTGCGAGGCACGTCCTGACCGGTGCGGATCAACGCTACCTCCTCCGGCGTCACACGCGGATGACGGTCTAATGGATGGTAGACGCGCAGCCACAGCGCCAACCAAACGAAACCGAGCAATCCTGAAAACACAAAGGACCATCGCCAGCCAAAGGCCAAAGCGACCCAGGGAATGAGCAGCGCCGCCAAGGCGCCACCTACACTCGATCCACTGTCGAAGATGGCCACGGCGAGACTGCGCTCCTGGTTGGGAAACCACTCGGCCACCGTCTTGCTGGCGGCCGGCCAGTTAAAGCCTTCGCCGATCCCCAGTAGAAACCGAAAAGAGGCGAACCCGAAAACCGACGAGGCAAGACCCGTCAGGATGTTCACGACCGACCAGAAGATTACGGCCAAAGCCAGGGCAATCCGCGTTCCCACGGCATCCAGAAAGATTCCCCCGAGAAGCCACGTGATCGCATAAGAAATCTGGAATGCGCCAAGAATCTTAGCCAGGTCTGTGTGGCTCAGGTGATATTGGGCTGCAATCAGCGGCGACACAATGGAGAACGTTTGGCGGCTGATGTAATTCGTAACCGTGGAAAAAAACAGCGTCCAAACGGTCCACCACCGCACCCGCCCTGCGCTTCTGGGCGTCGGCTGTGACAGGCCCGTTTGCTGCGTGGCCTTCAATCTCATCTCGATTTGTCCTTTCATCGTCATTGACGGACGTAGTCGACGTTTTTGATCTTCGTGGGTGCGGCGATCGCCGAAATCGAATCGATATCGAAGTACTTGTATAAATCAAGGCAGAAGAGATCTGGCGCGAGGCGATACGGTACCGGCGCGTCGAGAAGATAACCCAGGCTTTTCATCGCGTGATGACTGGTGACCGCGGAGAATGCTGCAGGCTCCATGGCCGCGGCGACCGCGCCTATCACTGCGGTACGAATACCGTCTGTTTCCACTTGAACCTGCCGGCCGCCATCATTGGCGCGCAGCCAATTCGCAACCCCAACCAACTGCGCGGCCTCGAGGCCAAGCGGACGGTCGCCGACGGTGGCAACCAACATCTCCCAATCCCCCGGATTTGGCGCCTCCGGGCGAGCCGACCCAGTAAAGAGCAAGTCGAGGGCAAGGACTTGCTCCCCACGATTCACGTGTTCGGCAACCACCTCCCCAGCGGCCGCATAACCCTTGTCGTTCAAAACGATGGTCACTGGAGCATCGTCCGTAGCGCCGATCGCTTGCAGCCAAACTCCCGAAGCACTGAGCCCATTAGTGAGATCGAAACGATACGACAGCGTGCGAATCGTCATCCGCTTGGTGTTGCTGAACCTCCATGCATTCTCGACCGAAACCGATTTATAGCGGGTGACTTGCGCGAGCTTCTCCCGTTGCGGGGCGATCGATGCGCTGCGTGCTTCGCGATCAGACGGGACCGCGGGCCGGGCATTCGCAGCCGCTAGTTTCCTGGCCAGACCGACGATGGTCAGGTTGTCGGCCGGGATGCCGATGGCGAGCTCCTGCGGCGTCCTGATCTCGGTAGAACTGGGGATCTCATCGGGAACCGGGGGCAGATGAAAGTGCTCCTGGAAGAAGCGGTACGCCTGTAGCCGATTAAACAACTGGTAGTTATGCGTACCGGGATCACTGCTCTCGTACCAACCAAGGTCATCCGGTTTGCCGAATAGCTTGAAGAAGGGCCGCACCAGATCGTAAATGTAGGGCTTCACCAGGGCTGCCCGAAAGCAACAGTCGTCCTCGGCGTTATGGATAAGGAGCGTGGGCCGGGGTGCGCGCATGGCGACTAAGAAGGGATAGTCCTCATCTTGGGTGAGATCGGTGGCATTTTCTTCCACTTCGGAAGTGTCGTCGGGTCGAGTGATATTGGAGGGGAGAGCTCCGAAGCCGGCTACCTCCACGCTCACCGCGACTCGGGGATCCGTAGAGCTCAGCAAGATGGTCTGCCATCCGCCCCCGGAGAGGCCGGTCACTCCCAGCCGAGTGATATCGACCTGCGGCAAGCTAGCCAAGTAATCAAGGCCACGGCGCATGGAAAGGTAAAAGAAGCCCAGGGCGTTGGAACCCACCAGATCGAGAGAGGCCGCGTCGTCGTGCGCATCTTCTTTGCGTGCCAGCTCCCCGAACCCGACCCATCCGAGGCTTAGCGCGACGATGCCCCGCTTGGCAAAGTTGATGCAACGCTTCTGTTCGTACTCGGCTGCATTCCCCATCGGCTCATGGCCGATGACGTTCAGGATGGCGGGTACTCGCCCATTCATCTTTTCCGGTTCGTACAGAATGGCCGTCGCAGCGAAGCCGGGCACGATCTCATAGCGAAACTTTCGCACCCGGTAACCGTTGCCGCTTTCGATGACCCCGGCCTCCTGGAAGTTCGGGGAGGATTGGACCCATTCGTCAGGCCATCCATGAAAGGCGATGTCGTCTAAAATATGCTTCCGCAAGCGCTGCTCCTGGTTTGCCCAATCGCTCGCGCCCTTGGGGGATGGGAGCGGCGTGATGCGATGACTCAGGAATTGCTCCATCTGAAAGGCGCTCACATCCGCGGATTGCACTGGCTGCTTCAGCAGGCTTTGCAAAGTATCTGCGGTCGTCTGGCCATCCATGGTGGCTGCAGTCGTCAAAAGAAACATGGCTGCAAGGGCAATTGCACAATTCCGTCCACTTGCTTTCATTGATCTTTTCCCTCCCCCGGATTCAAGTCGCTGTTTACCTTGCGGTGGATAATCACCGCCAAGTGTTGCTACAGCGGTTTCACGATAGGTGTAGCCGGTGAAATGCTTCAGACGGGGCTCTTCACCGAGAAAAGCCCCACTTCTCAGAAGGCGGAGCGGACACAGTAATCGTGAACCGCTCCAAAAGCAGCCCTCGAAACTCGGAGAGCTTATGGCTGCGATCAGACTGGGTGATCGAGAATCTCTTCTCTCCTGGGATCCCAGTACAGTCTCTTGCCGCTCCAATACGACTGTGCAGCCATGATGATCACGATGGCGTGGGAAAAACCATGGTCCACTGTGGCATTTGGCTCTTTACGCGCCTGCATTGCAGTAAGCCAGTTCATCAGATGATTTGCGTCGTCGTCATCCGGACCGTTCGAATCAGGGGTAGGCGCACCCGAAACGTGCACCACCTCCTCATGGTCGTTCGTTGGTGACGCAATGGGAATCTGAGTATAAACAGGTCCCGAATCGCTAGGAGCGAACTCGTCTCGGCCGCCTTCGGTACTGACAGTAAAGAGTGACGCACCTTCGCCACCGTAGTTAGCTATGGTGCCATCGCGTCCTTGAATACGTGAAAAACTCCGGTAACTATTTCCAAAAGTGGTCTTATATGTATAGAGAAACCCCTTAGGGTAGGTAACCGCTGCAACACAGGTATCCGGATTTTGACGTCCATCATTCCAGGCGAAGATGCCGCCGTTCGCCACAACACTCTCTGGATATGCCTCATCTGTCCAGAGGTGCACCAAGTCGCTGCCATGGCTCATCCACTGGTCGAAGATCCCCGAGGAATAATCCTTGTACAGCCGAAACTCCAAATAGACATGGGGATCGAATGGTTGGTAGGGCTTGCCCAGCAACCAGCGATTCCAATCGGTATCTTCTTCCCGCAGCCTGGACGGGCGATCATAGAGCCATTTCTTCCACTCCATGCTCCGGTCTTGTTCCATTTGGGCGGAATTGCCAGTATCCATCTCTACGAATCTCCAGCGCTCCTCGTTCACATTCCACTCCTGCTCAATGTGTACGATCTTGCCGATGCGGCCGGAACGGATGATATCTCGAACCGCGAGTTGATAAGGCTGGCTGCGGTGCTGCGAACCCATTTGGACAACCTGCTTCGACGCCTTCACCGCGTCGCGAGCCGCTTTGGCTTCGGATAATACATTGGCAAAAGGCTTCTCCACATAACAATCCTTACCCGCCTGGACCACCTCGGTGCATAGCTTGGCATGCTGAAAATCGCCGGTGGCGATCATCACCCCATCGATATCCTTACGTGCCAGCATCTCTTCCGAATATTTGTAAGATTGTGGGTTGTGCTTGAATGCCTCCTTCACCTGAGCTGCGCGCCGATCTCGCGCTAAGCTCCAGATATCGCAGACCGCAACTGTTTCCACCGGCATCTGTTTTGCAGCGAGCTGCACCATGCGAACATGACCATGACTTCGTGCTCCACATCCAAGTTGACCCAGCCGGATACGATCATTTGCCCCCAGAACACGAGCATAGGAACGAGCATCCATCCCAGTGGCAAGCATAGCCGCCCCGGCTTGCTTCACAAATGCCCGGCGGTCGATCCTCTCGTCTGCCTTGTTTGTCATATACCCTCTCTCACTTCTTAACTCTCTAGGCATTTCTGTTCCGAAATGCTCTATCCGAGATGCTGCAACATCCTCACGTCAGTCGGATGCCAACAACTCATCCAATTCCATCTTCTAGCCTCAACGGTTTGCCAGGCATTCAATGTCGTTTCGGTGGAAGAGGACTTCGAATAGCATGAATCTTTCTTGACTAGTTCGGTCGGGATAGTAGAGTGCTGCGGACGCTGGGCTGGTTTGGCAATACGCTTGAAGATTACTTCTACTGCCTGCTCCCCCAATTGCTCGAGAAGGTCACGGATTATAGTTAGCCCAGGACATAGCCACGCACCAACGGTGTCGTCACAGCCCCTGACGCTAATGTCTTCCGGGATTCTTAACCCTACGTCTCGCAATACCTTATAAACGCCGAGCGCGGTGTGATCATTGCTGGCAAAAATCGCGGTGCCAACCTTACGGCGATGCAGCAGCACCAAGCCCTCCTTAAGTAATATTAAGAAGTTAAGAAGTTACACGTTTCACTGGAAAATATTCAAGAAAATATATTGATCATGGAGAAATTTTACCAATTATAGAGATATTTTGCTTAAAAATATTGACATGTTCATGCCAGGGCGTTAGTCTTCTTTCTGAAATTCGATCCCGCAACCGCGCAGAGAGTTACCTTCGGGGTCTACGGCAGCGGAGTTCCAGATAGAAAGTATTTGTTCTAAATACTTGGCAATCGAGGAGATAGGGGCCGAAACTCTTGCCTCCGTTATCTTGACGTGAATTCATTCATGCTCAAAAACATTCTTCCGCTCCTTATATGTCTTCTGCTGGCTCCCGCCGCCAGCGCAGGCTCACGGGAAATTCCTTCTGTGAATGGGCCACTGACGATCGACGGTTTGGTGGACGAAAATATCTGGAAACAAGCGACCGCTCTTCCTCTGCAAGCGACCGGCTACGGCGCAGCGTTTCCGCAGGGCGGAGAAACGCGCGCTCTGGTTCGTGGCCGCTATTTGTGCCTTAGTGCATGGCTTCCCGAGACCGGGCGGGTTGTCGCGCGATCCACGGGCGAGAATCCCGATTGGTGGCGGGAGGACTTGATCATCTGGACCGTTCACTTCCGTGATTTTGCCACTACGCTTACCATTACTATCAATCCACTCGGTGCTTATCGGGTTGATGTCAGTAGCCTTCCGCACAATTGGCCAGATCGACCATTGTCGGAATCGGTGCTCGGCCCAGGTTACTTTTCCGCTAACTACGTCGATATCCGTCGCCTTCCGCAGAAATTGGCGGAACCGCTGCTCGTCTCAGCCGCAGTCGAAAAAAACGCGTGGAGTGCTGAACTCGCGATTCCGATCAGTGACATAGCGAATGTCGGTTCGCTCTCGGCCGAGAGGGTTCGTGTACCCAGGCCGGATGCCCCCGAATTGCGATGGTATTGGCCAGGACCAGCTCCGGGCATGGCCTTCCTGCTACCCGCCGGCGATGCTTCGCTAGAACCCCCGGCCGTCGTCAGAAAAAACTGGGCGTCGCCAACGGTAAGCGCGGTCGCAATGCCATCCGCTTCCAGTGCATTAGCCGCTGCGTTGGCCTCCATCCCAACCAACGTTTGGAATGTTTCAGAGCGGAAAACGCTCGAAGTCGACCAGATGTGGGAAAGGAACCTGGCTGATCGAGTGAAAGATGCAGCTCTCGCCGAAGGTCACGAATGGGAAACGGTTCACTCGCTGGCCGATTGGAAAAAATTTCGCGACCCCAAAATAGCCGCGCTCAAAGCTTCTCTCGGAACTTTTCCGGAGCGTATAGCGCTTCGGACTTCCGTTACCCGAAGGCTCGATTATGGCGATGGCTTCGTTCTCGAAGATCTCATCTATGAAAGCCGCCCGGGCCTTGTCGTCACCGCGAACCTCTATCTGCCGTCGAAGATCGAGGGCCGCATTCCCGCCATCGTCGTGGTCCACAGTGAGCATGCCCCGAAGGTGCAAATGGATCTGCAGGATCTCGGTATGACTTGGGCTCGAGCCGGTACGGCCGTGCTGATCATGGATCAGCTCGGTGCAGGGGAGCGAATTCAATCGCAACCCTGGATCCGGGAGAGCTATTTCTCGCGAATTGCGATGGGAGACCAACTCTACCTTGTGGGCGAGAGCCTCATGAAGTGGATGGTTTGGGATCTGGAGTGTGCAATCGATGTCCTGTACGAGCGGCCCTACATCGATCCCAAGCGCATCGTGATGTTGGGCGCGGTCGCAGGTGGCGGCGATCCTGCCGCTGTCACCGCCGTGCTCGATGACCGCGTCGCGGCTGTCGTCCCGTTCAACTTTGGGGAAGCCAGCCCTGAAGGCCATTTCACGACCGGACCGCGCCCCTACGATGCAGAGATCGCAAACCCCGGTTGGGGTGGAGGCGACCCAGATGACTCGACCCGCGGCCTCCGGTTGAGCGTCGCCCGCCAATTCTTTCCCTGGTTGATCAACGCTTCAGTTGCTCCTCGTGGTTTCATCTTCCCCTTCGAGCTGGGCTGGCCAAACGGCGTCGAGAATGAGCCAGTTTGGAAGCGGTACCAAAAAGTATTCGAGCTATATGGTCAGCGGGACCACCTCGGGGAGGTCGATGGTTTCGGTCCTTTCCCCGGTCCCGGTGAGGTCGAAAACGTTGGCGTGCAGCATCGCGCAAAGATGTATCCCATTCTCAAACGTTGGCTCGATATTCCGGTTCCACCAGATCAATATCACAATCCGCGTCCCGAAGCAGATCTGATGTCCCTGACACCACAGGCTGCCGCGGAACGAAGACCTAGAACCGTTAGCGCACTCGCTTTTGAAATTGCGGAAACGCGCCTGGCGCAGGCGCGCGCATCACGCGCTTCTCTCTCGGCATCCGAGCGGTTGCGGACCCTGCGCGCCTCGCTGCATGAGAAACTCGGGGATATCGATCCGGCACCAAAGGCTCGCGCGCGAACCATCTGGACGAAGCAATTCTCGGGACTTCCAGTCGAGGCGATCGCACTCGACACGGCTCCCGGCATCAGCGTCCCGCTGTTCTTGATTAAACCTCAAGCTGCCCCTGCGTCGCATTTGCCCGTTGTCATTGCATTCGCACAGGGCGGCAAGGAGGCGTTCCTCACCCGGCGGGGCAGCGATATTGAAGCGTTACTGGGACGCGGGGTGGCCGTCTGTCTGGTCGATGTGCGAGGAACCGGAGAGACTGCCGCGCTTAGTTCCGTTGCCGCGGGCGACGAGTCGAGCACGCCATCATGGCAGAACGCTTCCTCCGCGACATCGCTGGCGGCAACTGAATTAATGCTGGGCGCAACCGCGCTAGGACAACGTTTGAAGGATGCCCGAACGGTGGTTCACTATCTAATGAACCGTGCCGATATCGATTCGAAGCAATTGCTTCTTTGGGGAGATTCATTCGCCGCGACAAACCCGCGCGAAGGATTGCTCGATCAGAGCGTCGGCCAGCAGGCCGGTCCTCAAATAATCCAGCAACCGGACCCGCTGGGCAGTCTCCTGGCCTTGCTCACCGCCCTCTACGAAGATGATGTCCGCGCCGTCGCCGCGCGTGGCGGCCTGGTTTCTTACCTTTCCGTTCTGCAGGATCGTTTCAGCTACGTGCCGGAGGACGCCATCGTACCCGGCATTCTCGAGACTGCGGATATTAGCGACATCGTCGCTGCGCTGGCCCCGCGTGCCGTGCTGCTCGAAGGTTTCGTTGATGCACGCGACCGCGGGCTGACGGAACCGGAAGTGGACCTGGAACTCCGGCCGGGCTTAGGAAAGGCTCAATCTGTCCCGTCGCGACTGATCGTGCGCGAGCGTTCCAGTTCAGCTGGACTCGCCGACTGGCTTGACGGACAACTGTCGCGCTAAAGCATTCTTGCTTTTGGTGAAAGCGAGAAAACAATGACCGCCCCTGGCTAGCTGTCTCGCCAGATCACAGTAATCGTTAAAAATGCTCTAGCATCGGGATTGATTCGGTAATCGTTGCGGCAAAGGAGCGATCTATGCGCTATTTGATCTTTGGTTTTCTGCTAACTATCTCTGCCGCAGCGCAGATAGCGCCGTTGGTTGTCGACGGTAAATTAAACGACCCCATTTGGGCAGAGGCTACACCGGTAAAGCTCATCCCATCCGATGAGGGAGGGCCCAGTGCCTCCGGAGGCGAGATCCGCGCCCTCGTTGCCGGCCGCTACCTATATATCTCCGCGCATCTCCCTGAGCCCACCGGCCGTTTCGTCGCGCGCTTGACCGGCCGCAATCCGAGCTGGGAGGAAGAGGATGCCCTGCGCATCCGCGCCGGCGCCAATGACGGTGATACCGATCGAATCGTACAAGTGAACCCTTTGGGAGCCTATTCGGTCGAACAGGCCGTTCATGTTATCTATCGAAGTCACCCAGAGGACCCGTATGTGGATGAATGGGAACGATCCGTCCTCTATCGGGACGCTGATAAATTTCTCGTCGCGACCTCGCGCAGCGCCACCGAATGGGACGCGGAAGTGGCGATTCCACTGAACCAGTTGAGCGCGCCCGAATCGGAGAATATCTACCTAAGTGTTGAGCGGATTCGCGCCACGCGATCCGGATCGCCACGCGAGCGGTGGCATTGGCCTGAGTATGGCCCGGCGGCGAAAATACCGGTCACGAAATCAGTTAAATGGGACGACCCTGCGCCCGCGTTGCAATCGGCCATCGTGGGAAATCAGGAGCCTGCCATAGAGGTTGGCCGACGGTCGTCACTGCCGTCGCTTGACAGCTGGTGGAACGATCCGGCATGGGCGGATGTGCCGTCGCTGTCCCTGCTCCGGGATGAGCAGAACGCCCGTCGTCCACGCTTCCCCACGCTCGTGAAGTTGCTGCAAGACGGCCACACATTATCCGTGATCGCGAAAAGCACCGAACTCGATCGCATCGTGGCTGGTGTGACCGAGAACGATGGCCCCGTCACCGAAGACGACAGTTTCCAGCTCTACCTCGCTAGCTCTGGATCGTCTTACGCCGAATTTGCGGTCAACGCGACTGGATATCTGCTCGACACCATGGGCTTCGCCGGTGGGGAGCGGCAGTCCCAACCGCGGGAGTGGACAAGCGGCGCCCGCGTTGCTATCCACCGGGCGGAAGGCTCATGGGAGGCTCGGATGGACATTCCACTCGAGCCCGTCGCAGCGGCATTGGGCGAAACGTCGATACCGGCGGAATGGCGAATTCTGCTCATGCGCTTCCGGCCCGCGCGCGATGGCGAACCGGCAGAATCGAGTGTTTTGCCCGTGATCGAGAGTAATACGGCTCTCTGCCCGGCGCGCTATAGGCGCATGACTCTGGCCGATCGAGATATTTCTGCCTCGACGGAGGTGGTCTCCCTGCCTGCGCCCGCAGAGTTCGAAACTCGTGTGCTCTCGCCTGCTCAACGCAAAGAATCCAATCTTTCGGAGATGCTTTTGCAGGAGATTCAGGGCCGTGTTCTCAAGGTCCTCGAATCGGAAAAGCATGATCGCGATCAGCTGCGAACTCAAAAAGATTGGGAACGATTTCGTGATCTGCGCATCCACGCGCTCGCTGATGCCATAGGGCACTTTCCGGAGCGCACTGCGCTCGAAACGCGCGTTATCAAGAGATTCGAGGGCGAAGGCTACGAGCGGGAGGATTTGGTCTACCAAAGCCGGCCGGGATTCTGGGTCACCGCCAATCTCTACTTGCCCTCCAATCCCAAAGGCCGGATGCCGGGAATCGTCATCGTCCACAGCCAGCACCGGCCAAAGTCGCAAGCAGAATTGCAGGATATGGGGATTTTATGGGCACGATCCGGATGCGCCGTCTTGATCATGGATCAGATCGGGTACGGGGAACGCCTTCAAACTTATCCTTGGAATCGCGACAGCCATAACTTGCTCTCCGTTACCGATATGCAGCTCTCCCTCATCGGCGAAAGCATGATTAAGTGGAGGGTCTGGGACGTCATGCGTAGCGTGGATCTGTTGATCGCCCGTAGCGATATCAATCCTGAACAGATCATCCTGCTGGGGGCAGTTGCGGGAGGCGGTCCAGTGGCTGCGGTCACTGCTGCGCTCGATCCCCGCATCGCCGCCGTTGTTCCATTCAATTTCGGGGAAGCGGAACCGGAACAGAGCGCTCAGAGCGCATTCCCGGGGCTGGCCGATCCGGGTATCAACGAGTGGCATGAAGCCGGAACTCTGCCCGGTAGTATTGCACACCAGTTGTTTCCATGGATTATCGACGCCTCCGTTGCCCCTCGTCGTTTCATTTATTCCTACGAACTCGGGTGGAACATCACGAATGAGCCTGCATGGAATCGCTATCAGAAAATTTTTGATTTCTATTCGGCGAAAGATCATCTCGGAGAGGCTCATGGTTTTGGTCCTTTCCCTGGGCCCGGAGAGGCTGCCAATATTGGACCGTCGCAGCGTCAGACCATCTATCCCTATCTCAAACGCTGGTTCAACATTCCCGCCCCTCTTCAGGAACCGGATGACCGCCGTCCCGAGTCCGAACTGCAAAGCCTGACGCCCGCGATTGCTTCCCAGCTCAGGATGGAAACCGTGCATCATCTCGCTGCGGTTGTGGCTGCATCCGAGTTGCGCACTGCGAGGTCCGAAATGGCAAAAATGTCCCCGCAAGACCGGCGCCGCCGGCTGCAGAAGCAATGGGCGGCGAAGCTGGGTGATGTCGAACCCAACCAGTCTCCTCAAGCCACGTCGGGTTGGAAAAAACAGTGGCGGAATGCAACGGTGGAAGCGCTTACCTTGGAGGTGGAGCCCAGCATTATTGTCCCAATGCTTCTCGTCCACCCTTCAACAAATAGCGCCGCGCGCCGGCCCGTGGTGATTGCGGTAGCAGAAGGAGGGAAAGAGAGATTCATCGGCGAACGCCCTGATGAAATCGAAGCGCTGGTCGATGCGGGCATTGAGGTTTGCCTACCTGACATGCGCGGTACGGGCGAGACATCCCCCGATTCGGACCGCGGTCCTTCGACCTTCGTGCCCCGGACAATCTCCAACCAGGAGATGGCTCTTGCTTCAGTGGAAGAGATGCTCGACGAAACCTTGCTCGGCAAGAGGCTAAAGGATCTTCGAACGGTCATCGCCTACCTCGGGACGCGGCGGGAGATCGACGCAACACGTCTGGCGCTATGGGGCGACTCCTTTGCGGAGGTGAATCAATCGCCCTGGGTGGTGGATGAAACGCCGGCCTGGCGCGTCGGCCCCACCATTCAGCACCAGGCAGAGCCCCTCGGAGGGCTGTTGGCGATATTGGGAGCCCTGTACGAAGATCGTGTGCGTGCTGTCTCCGTGAGGGGCGGGCTAATCGGCTATGCATCTATTCTCGATGATGCCTTCTCCTACGTGCCTGGCGACGTGATCGTCCCTGGAATTCTCGAAGTGGGCGATCTTCCCGATGTCATGGCAGCGATGGCACCGCGCTCGTTACTGGTGCAACGCCCGATCGACGGAAAGAACGGCATTTTGCCGGCAAGTTCTCTTCGCAGCTCTCTGGCACCGGTTATCGACGCATATCGCACGTCGCCGGACCGCTTGGAAGTGCAACCCGATGGCATTTCGGGTCACCTTTCGGAATGGTTGCGCACGCAGTTGAGCGAAACGCCGGAAGGCAGCGGCAGCCCTGGAAAAAAGTCGAATTAGGTTCTCATTTGCATGCGTTGATTTGGCGCCTCTAATCGGAGGTCGGACACTCTTAAGCGACGCCGACTGGCAAATGAGCCTCCAATCAGCAATCGGAAATCCGGCCACGCGCATAAGCGTTAGTTGGGACGGCGTGAGTGGAACCAGCACCTATTGCCGAGTGATGAGTGCAGCACAACGGGGCGCGGCTGCCGGAGCTAGGCCCTTCAATTGGGAGATGGGCGACTTTATCAAGGCGGGCGCCTTGGCAGCACCAGCTTCATAAATCGCGCTCCAATCGGCGATCGCACCTTCAATGAGCATAATCGAAAATGCAAGAAGAGCGAGCGCGCCGGTGCTTGCGCAACTTCGGCGATTTTGTCCATGTCGCGCCACTCAGCGGCGATAATGTACTACGTTTTCTGCGCTTCGCCACCCAGCATGCAAGCGAAACAGCCTCGGTCGACGTTGACAGTCTGCAGCCCTTCGCCCCCTTCGCGGACGCGTACCTTGTTGGGAACATCGGCGATACCAGACGGCGTCATCGGCATCGATGCAGATGCCGTCAGGGACACCGTCTCCGAGGTCAGCCCACACGCGCCGGTTCGACAGACTTCCGTCGGCGGCGATGGTAAACGCGGTCAGCTTCTTACCAATGTGACTCGGCGACGATCAAGGTCGAATTGTCGGGCGTTATGGCCATGCCATTGGGGAAGGCGATGCCGTCGGCCACTTGCCGAAGCGAGCCATCGGAGGTCAGCACGGTGATTCCCTCGCCGCCGTTGATGTAGACATTGGGAGACGGAGCGACTCGAACCCCCGCAGGTGTTAGCCCGTAAAACGGTCTAGCAAATTCAGCTTGTCCTCTACCGGCATCAGATCAGTTCGGGTTTGCCGACTTCCATGTAAGTCTCGCCGTGCGCACACGCCTCCTCGACAGCTCAGCGCGATACAGCAATTAGAAATTTGTGCATTCGTGGTTACGCTACTCGGCCCGAAGTCGATTTTTTGATTGCAAATTCCGGCAATGTTATCGTGTCTGTGCTCATACATCGTTGGGTAGACTCGTTGCGTAGATCTTGTTTTTCTGGGCGTGAACAGTCCATCGGGCACAATCCACATGAACATACTTGATCTCGTTGTCGGCAAACCCATCCGGACCAGTGACGAACGCGCCGAGCAGATCGGCCCGACGCAGGGCATTCCGATCTTTGGTCTCGATGCGCTCAGTTCCGCTGCTTATGGCCCGGAAGCGGCCCTCAGCCTACTTATCCCCCTCGGCTTGCTTGGCATTCGTTATATCGTACCGATTAGTGCGGCTATCATCACCCTGCTGGTGATCGTGTACTTCTCCTATCGCCAGACCATTGCCGCCTATCCCTCCGGCGGCGGCTCCTATACCGTGGCACGATTCAATCTGGGAGCGCCTGCCAGTTTGCTTGCCGCTGCCGCGCTGCTTGCAGATTACATTCTTACGGCCGCAGTGGGTATTTCCGCGGGAGTGGGGGCTCTGGTCTCGGCCGTTCCATCCTTGCTGTCGCACACCGTTTCTCTCTGCGTGGGCATTCTGATCGTCATCACCATTCTAAATCTGCGCGGCGTGCGCGATGCGGGTAGTGCTTTCGCCGTGCCTACTTATCTGTTTGTCGGCACCCTTCTCATAACGATCGTCGCCGGTGTTCTTCGCGTTTTCCTCAGCGGGGGGCATCCCACGCCGGCGGTTGCTCTTCCACCTCCTCCGCCCATGACAGTAGCCGTCAGCTACTGGCTGCTGCTGAAGGTTTTCGCCAGCGGGTGCACGGCCTTGACCGGCGTGGAAGCCGTCAGTAACGGGGTGAAGGCTTTCCGCGAGCCCACCGTGAAAAACGCCCAGCGCACTCTCACGGTTATTATTTTTCTCCTGGCCGTACTGCTGGCGGGGATCTCTTATCTCGTCAAGGCTTACGGAATCGCCGCAACCGATCCCGGCCAGCCCGGCTACCAGAGCGTTCTTTCCATGCTCACCGCCGCGGTTTTCGGCAAGGGCTTTTTTTACTATCTGACTATCGGTTCTATCCTTGTCGTTCTCTCGTTGTCCGCCAACACCGCTTTCGCTGATTTTCCGCGTCTCTGCCGCGCCATCGCGCAGAATAACTATCTCCCGCACGTCTTCGGCTATCGCGGGCGCCGGCTCGTCTACACCTACGGCATCGTCGTCCTAGCCATACTCTGTGGCGGCGTTCTCATCCTTTTCGGCGGTGTCACCGACCGGCTCATCCCGCTCTACGCTGTCGGAGCGTTTCTCGCCTTTACGCTTTCGCAGGCCGGCATGGTTATTCACTGGCGAAAAAATCGTGGCCCGAATTGGCTAAAGAGCGCCCTCGTTAACGGACTAGGT
Source organism: Acidobacteriota bacterium (assembly GCA_013289765.1). GTDB lineage: Bacteria > Acidobacteriota > Terriglobia > Terriglobales > Acidobacteriaceae > Sulfotelmatobacter. The sequence continues at coordinate 286,072 of JABCZI010000003.1, read as the reverse complement.
GCCCTCGTCACCGGCACTACTACGTGCGTCGTGCTGTTGGCGAAATTTGTGGAAGGCGCCTGGATCACCCTGCTCTTCATTCCCTTAATGATTGTTTTCTTCGCCATTGTCCGGCGTCACTACCACTCCGTGAAAATGCTGACCTCTTGCAAGGTTCCTGTTGACGCGGCCGGTCTCAGTCAGCATCCCATCGCGGTAATCGCCATCGACCGCTGGAGCAACATCACCCGTCAGGGAATCGAATTTGCCGCCCGGCTTTCCCCCGAAGTGATCGCCCTGCACGTCGAGCCCAACGAGCACTCCGAATTGCTTCGCGATGATTGGGAGCAATACGTTGAGCGACCTTTCCGCGCGGAAGGGAAGGAGCCGCCCCAACTCCAAGTCCTGCCTTCACCCTACCGCTTTATCGTCATTCCTGTCGTCCAGTTCGTTCTCGATCTTTCAAAGAAACATCCCGATCGCAGCATTATTGTGGTCATACCGGAACTTGTGGAGGACAGATGGTACGAATATTTCCTCCACAATCAGCGAGGCCGGCTTCTGGAATGGGCGCTTCTCGCCCGCGGCAATGAGCGCATCTTCACAGTGAGTGCCCCCTGGTATATCGGGCAACGAACCTGATTTGAGCGATTGCTTACCACGTTGGCGGCTCGGATGACTTCCGGTTTGCCGACTAAGCGCAACTTGCGTGGCAAGCGAGGGAAGGTACGTTCATAGGTGCAGAGATGCTCTAGTGGCCGCTTGAGAGTGGGCTTACGGTGCGACCACCGAAGCCAATCTCCATGGTCGTGTCTTTTGGAAAGGAGATATTGCGACCTCGACCAAGAAAGTTTGTATAGATGGATCTGCTTCCGCCGTAGGCGCTCATCAGAATGGCTAGGGTATGAGAGCGAACCGCGAGCCCCACGGCAATGCCCACAAGCCTGAAGGCCGTGGCTCCTCCCGCAGCCGGACCGGCGTCTCCAACGTCGTTTTTCCCGCCTTGACCGACCAACGCCAGGCTGACCGAAAGGCCGGTTGTTATAAATCGCGATTTCGGACTGGTCGCTTTTGCGCCACCCTCCGGATCAAGACTGGCGTTATCGCCCTGGCCACTTTGCATGCCTTCGATAGTCGTGTCCGCTCTCACGGATGATCCGTTCGGCAGAACCAGGTCATGAAATGCGATGCGAAGCGCGCCGTTGCGCTTCAGACGGCGAGCCGATCTCACCTGCAACACCGATCCCTCGAGTCGCGCTCCCTGCGGCAGAATCAGGCGATCCCCATCGAATAGCGGCTTGGAGACCAAGGCCTCCACAGGCGCGCCAAACTTCGTCGTGGAGGAATCGAGCGGCGTAAGCAGAGAAGCGCGTACCAGGCTCCCCGGCGGCGGCAGAGTACCGACGGCCTGAAACGCTTCTTCTTTGCGGGACTCGTCCCCGAACTTCAGCGGCTCCTGTAATTCCGCGTAATAAAGAGTTCCCGCATCGATGTATTGGGGATGAACGGGAAGTTGTGCGATTCCGATCCGCAACGCGCGGTGCATTTTTCCAGGCTGTTTTACTTGCGACATCGCCTGCTTCCATTGCTGCTTGGCCTCGTACATCTTGGGTGACAAAGGGTTCTTCGCGCGCGCGCCGTTTGCCGAACTCGAGTCCACCAATCGGATGACCTGTCCAGAGCCGGGGACTACCGCGACCCGCAAGGGCACGTGTCTGCCGTCCGCAAGCACAACATCGTCAAACGCAACCTCGATAGGTCGCGTCGGCGTAAAGTCGGCATTCAGGATCGACAGAATGAGCCGCTTGCCGCCAGCGCCGCCGATCCTTGCGATGTGCCCGTTCACTTCGGCACCCGCAGGCAAAACCTGCTGATCGAATGCGTACACCGACTGCATCAGTCGCGCGTGGATGGTTTGCCCGACCTTTTTTACACGCACCTCGCGATCAAGGGCAATCTGGAGTGGCGCTCCCGCCGGCACAGAAAGAGCGATGGTCCGCACCGCAGGCACGTCGGTCGAAGAGTTCGCGGCAGGACGTGTCTGCAAGGTCTGCGTGTTTGCCTCGATTGCGGCAAGCGCTACGAGCAGTACAGCGCAGAAGATTCGGGTTCCGCTCATGATGCATCCATCCTGTTGCTCGATCCCTCGAGGGCCATAGCTTCCAGGGGGGTAAGCTTGCGAGGTGATCAGACCCAATGCGACGAAACAGGCCGAGAAAAGCGCTGAATGATTCCTTGCATCCGAACACCCTAGGTTGTCACGTACAGTGACAAATGACATAAACAGGATAGCAGGCGCTCGTTAAGTCAAGGTTAAGCAACCGTATAAGAAGGGGCCCTCGTGAATCACGGGCTACCCTTCTATTAGTCTTGTAGGGTAAGGTTTGCCGACCACTCGGGAGTTAGACGAATTACTTTGCCCTTCGCGTTAGACAGGAGCAATGCCTTGTAGTCTGGCCAAATCCATTCACGTGCAGGCATGCGCATACGTGAAAAATTCAGCGAAATTTGGGTCGGATGTCGAGTACCCCGGATTTCGTAATCGTAATACTTAAGGTTGGACGCTCTTGGGCATCGCCTCGCTGTCAGCGGCTTGGCCCAGCAGCGGGATTTTCCGAATGACTGGCGGTGCCACTGTCAGGACTTCGGCAATTTGATTTGCGTGTGTGCCTCGCAGGCCCAGTTTCGATTCAGATTCTCATTCGCACTAACGGCCCGTGAAACTGGCCGCCGTAGATGTCTGTGTCCGCCACATCGCCGGAGAATGTCTTTCGCGGAATCGAGAGTTTCAGAGCCAGAATCTGTTCTATGGCAAAAAAGCGAACTTCCTGTTCCTGCAGACCATAAAGCTCCGCAACGCTGCGGGCGGATAACTTACCAGATTGGAGCACCAAGTCGTAGCCGCTGCGGTCCTTGAACATGATGTCGAACGTCAATTCAAATGGTCCCGCATTCTTGCTGCGTATCAGTTTGGTGTATTCCCACAGCTCTGCCATCAGTAGTTTCTCCTCCGAATAGACCTATTGATGCAAAATCTTCATAAATTCTCGAAAGTCATTTTGAACGGAGCACAAGCATTCTCAAGCTCCCACACGTGATTAATACAGAATTGGTAAACAGGGCCAACATCGATTACCGGAGGAGAAAATGGAAACGCAAAATTGCTGATCAGGCCTTGCCATTCGGGAATGGGATGATGCAAACCCGTGTGCGACAAAACCAATGCAAGCTCTGCCGCTTCCCGCTGAGAACGCGCGACGACGTCGATAATCAGCCCGATCTCATGACCGGAGATTTTGTCACAAGGCTCCAGCTGTCCGAGGGAACCGTTCCGGCCGTATACGCGAAATTGGAAATCATATTCGCCAGGTTTCAACTTCAAAGTTTCTTGTACTTTACGCTCGACCACGGTTCTCAGGCTTGAAAGGAAACTGTCCAATTGTCCGATCAGCAGCGGATCTCGAACTCCAGCAATCACGATCGAACGGTAACCCACAAGAGTGGCGCCTTCCACCCGAACGGTGTATTTGTCTGCTGGTATGAACGTACTGCCGGTAACTCTGACCGCGCGATCACTGATCGCTTCATAGCGTGCGTGGCTGGTGTCTAGAGACCCGCCTGACTCCACCAAGCGATAAGGGTCGGCGTTTTCATAAAGAGTATGCGCGATTACCGATTGCGGCGTGCATCGAAGTTCTGGGTTCGGAGGTTCAACAGTGAACCCACCCCCGTCCATTTCAATGGCCATACAATCCGGGTACAAACGTTGTGCCGTACTTGCCGCTCCGCATTCAAGAATCTTTCCAGCGTGAAACGCCACCGCGTGCGGTATTCCATTCAGAATCGGCAGGGCCGCATAGATCGCGACATCACTGCACCTTCCAGCTATGACTACTTGCGCTCCTTTCTTGAGCGCGCATTGGATGGGTTCGATTCCCATCATGGCGACGAAGCGTTCAGCGTTTCGTATAACGCTCTCGTTCAAGGGAGGGGCGGGGGACAACGGACGAATCTTTCCCTTGCTGAGGCCGTCGAGTAACTCATCTTTTTCCAGCTCACTATCTATTTGCGCAAGAAGGAAGTGCCACTGATGCTCCCGAGCAAGCTCGCGGATGATATCAACTGTCCACTGAAGGTGAGGAGATCCTCCGGCCATGCCAGCAGTTCCGATGATGACAGGAATACCGGCGGCAAGCCCTTCCCGGAGCATGATGCGAAGATTTCTCTTTATACCCTCGCGTGGACCGCGTGGCTTGCCGGAGCCCAGATGATAGGGCCCCGAATCCGTGCTGCCCGCGTCACAACCTACAAAATCAGCGCCCTGCTGGACTGCGCGAACCAGACTTTCTTCGCGAAAGCCAGTACTAAGATTCCCCGTGGCGGCAATGGCTCGTACTTTTTTCAAAGTATCTTCCTATCACTCGCGCTACCCGCCGGCTGTATCAGCCGAGGGGGCGCTCAGATTTTTGATCAGAGTATCAATGCACACATACTTAGTAGTTCAAAGGGTTGAAAGTTTATCCAAAATATAAACTCGAAGGTGATCAATGTGCTGCTCCATGGCCACGCGTGCAGCTTCACCATCCCGGAGCAGCAGCGCATCAATGACCGCCAGATGTTCATCAATCACTTGAGATCGGCGCTCGGGTACTCGCATAAATAATCTGGTTCGTTTCCCGAGATTTTCAATTATGGATAACAACACGGGATTTGAAGCTGCTTCCGCAATAAGTTCGTGCAGTTGGCGTCCTAGACTATTCGGGTCAGTGCCGGCCGACTGAATTCCGCGTTGAACGGCGACCATCTGCTGACGTATTCTGTGCAACTCGTCAAAGGAAATTCGTGAAGCAGCCCTGCGTACAGCTTCACCTTCAAGAAGCCGTCTTACATTCAAAATATTCAAAAAATCCGCGGTGGACATGGGAGAAACCACCAACGTTCCCGCGTTCTGTCGCGTGATGAGCTTTTCGCCTTCCAGTCGCCGAATGGCTTCTCGTAACGGCGTCCTGGAAACTTGCAACTGTTCCGCAATTCGACGTTCCATAATCACATCGTTAGGTCGCAGCTCCCCGGAAATTAGTATCTTCAACAAACCTTGATAGGCAGCTTCCGAGCGAGAGGGTTCCTGCTCGCTATACGTCACGCGGGTGAGAGTGGGAGCCGCGATTCCGGAGGTGCTCGATTTCGCTGAATGCACTTGTCGGCTTTTCCTACTCTTCAGCACCGTCGAAAGTCTGGCGCTACCGTTTCTAGGCATCGAATTGTTCCTCTCGCTAGAAGTCTACTTTAACCGAAGTTCTTATGTTATGCCACAAATAGTCACATGGTATACCACTTGCACTCCAATCTCGCCATGTGCTACGATTCGTGACGTTTTGCGGGTCGTGGGTTCGACAATCGAGTCAACCGCCCGGTTGACTATCCGAAGGGGTTCGATTCAACCAATGAAGCCGATCACTCTGTTTAGATTCCTTTGCGGTTTAGCAAGTGTGCTGCTAGCGACAATCGCGATGCACGGAGAAACTCCGTCGCCGCTCCAACTGAGTGCGCACTGGAAACTGCCCTCGGACCTTCATGGACATTTCGACCACTTCGCAGTGGATGTGGCGGGACACAGGCTATTTGCCACTCCCGAAGACTATCAAGCAGTTCTCGTCTTCGACACTCGCACGGGCAAGCTAATTCATACCGTTAAAGGAATTCAGCGGCCTCACGCAATTCTTTTTCGAGAAGATATAAATCGCTTGTACGTAACGGATGGTGAAGCGGCGGAGTTGAAAGTCTTCGACTCGAATACTTATGCGCCAATTCAGACCATAAAGCTTCTCGAGGACGCGGACGGTATCACCTATGATGCGTCGACCAAGCTTCTCTACATCGTTAACGGTGGAGTAGACGTGCACACTGCCGCGCATCTGACGATCGTAGACACAACTGCCCTGACGAAAGTCGGTGAAATCCTTCTGGGCGACGACACGCTTGAGGCTATGGCGATTGATAAAGCCTCCGGAAATGTCTACGTAAATAGCCGAGACAAGATTCAGATTGATGTTGTGAGCTTAAAAGACCATGCACTGGTCACTCAATGGAAAATGACGGGAGTCGACCACTGCGATGCCATGGCTTTCGACAACAGCAATAATCGGCTTTTTTCGGGATGCAGGAACGGAAGCATCGTTGTTCTAGATACCAAGACGGGAAAGCAACTTCAGGCGCTCCCGATTTCCAAGGGGGTGGATGACCTGATCTACGACCCAGCGAAAAAGCGAATCTACGCAGCTTGCGACGGAACAGTGGACGTATATGAGCAGGTAAGTGCGGATCGCTACAACTTGCTTGGCAAGGTTCCTTCAGGTCCCGTGGCCAAGACCGCAATCTTAGTCCCCGAAACTGGCGAGTTGTTCGTCGCTGTCCCGCGACACGAGGAAAACGATGCTGAAGTGCTGGTCTTCACAGTTCAATAACATGCAATGCTGAGACTCCGCAAGGATGCCGCACTATTGGGACCAATCCGGGATTGCCGCTGGTGCTGTCCTGATCGACGCTACCAGCACAACATCTCGGCAGTTTTAGTTTTCACCCAAGGTGATTGGGGGAGAAACCCATCGTCAACTGCCAGCAAGCGGTGCTCTAGATGAGGATGATGACAGCGCGAGTCGTCAAAGAAGAGGTAAGTTCCGCCAACGGCGGCGCGGCCACGCGCGTTCGTTGGCGAGTAGTTACGTTATTGGGCGTGATTACTGCTCTGACGTATGTGGATCGGCTTAACCTGGGCATATGCGGCCCCTTCATCCAATCCGAGTTTCACTTCGATACGCAAACCATGGGTTGGATTCTGAGTTCCTTCAGTTTGGGCTATGCTCTGTTTCATATTCCGGGTGGGTGGTTGGGGGATCGCTTCGGCGCTCGCGGGATGCTGGCATTTGCGGTTTTGTGGTGGTCAGTCTTTACCGCTGCTACTGCTATTGCTCCGAATATCCCTCTGCTACGTGTTATGGGACCTGCTTGGGCCTTTGCCTGCGTCAGGTTTCTTATGGGCACCGGCGAAGCCGCAGCCATGCCCGTCGGCAACAAGATGATGGCGTATTGGTTCAGCGACAAGGAGCGGGCTTTTGGAACGAGTATTTTCCTGGCAGGAGTTGGGGCAGGCGGTCTTACGGCTCCGCTGATGATCAGCTGGATTGCACGGCATTTCGGTTGGAGGCTGTCGTTTTTTGTTTGCGGGGCGCTCGGATTTGCAGTGGCTTCAGTCTGGTACTTTTACGTGAGGAATCGTCCGGAAGAGCATGCAGGTGTAAACAAAGCCGAGCTCGCTTTAATTCAGCCCGGAGGATCCAGCAGCAAGGATCGCGACGATTCTGGCAAGACCCCATGGCTCACGATCCTCTCCGACCCTAGCGTGTGGGGGATCACGATCAGCCATTTCTGTCTCGTCTATCCCGTCTACATATTCTTTACCTGGTACTTCATTTACATGGTGAAAGTGCGCGGGGTCACCATCTCGAAGGCGAGCTTCTGGGCTTCTGCTCCGTTTCTTGCGAATGCGATTTTGGTACCCATGTGGGGCTGGCTTTCTGACCGGGCAGTTGCCGTTTGGGGAAAGCGTAAGGGAAGACGTGCCACGGCTTGGCTGGCGATCTGCCTTTCCGCTGGCCTCTTGTGGTCGGGAAGCCACACCACTAACAACACGTGGTCGCTCTTGCAACTATCAATTGCAGCGGGATTTAATTTCGCAGCCTCAGCAATGCTTTGGGCCGTTTGCAATGATATTACGGCTCGCTTTTCAGGCTCGGTATCGGGTTTCATGAATACCTTCGGAAGCCTTGGGGGTTGGTTGTCACCGGTTCTTACTGCGTTTATAGCGACACGACTCGGCTGGAGTTATGCTCTCGATTTCGCAGCCGTTGTAACCCTGGTTAGCGGCGCCGCCTGGTTCCTCGTCCGCGCAGACCAACCCCTGGGACAGGCGAATGCCAACGAGCACTAGAGAAACGTCTCGCTAATGATTTCGGTCGAAGGAGGGACCTGGCAAGTCAGAGGCCCATTGCAGTTCAGCATCCCACGGCCATTTCGGCAGCGTGAACTCGGTGACGCCGACCTGCATGGCGGTCAGCAGTACATTCCACTGATGGACGTAAACATTCCATAGTGGATCTGGAATGCATCGTAGGATCAGGGTTGCGGCGTAGGCGGAGAATCGAATCTTATTAGAGGGAAGCCGTTGCGTCGGCCATTTTCGGTGAGCCTAAAAGGTTCACAGCGCTGCAAGCTTATCGAGGACAAATGCCCGGATGCTGTCGATGTGCCGCTCCATGCACGCCCTTGCATGTTCGCCATCACCCTCTAACAGAGCGTCGATCAGCGCCAGATGCTCCTCGCACACTTGCACTCGGCGGTCGGCAATCCGCACGAACAAACGGATAAACAGGCGAGTGCGCTTGCCCATATCTTCAATGAGCGAAGCCAGCACTTGATTGTCTGCTGAACTTGCAATGCACAAGTGCAATTCGCGGCCGAGTTCTTGCGCAGCCAGACTGTCCGGCTCCGCTTTGGTGGCCATTGCCCGGATACGCTCGCGAAAACTCAAGAGCTCCTGCGCGGACATGTGTCCGGCCGCTCTGCGCGCCCCCTCGCCTTCCAGCAATCGCCGTAAACTCAGGATGTTAAGGAAGTCTTCAATCGACATAGGGCAGACAACAATGGCCCCGCCGGATTGTCGTTGCAACAGCTTTTCACCTTCAAGCCGCCGGATCGCTTCGCGGAGAGGCGTGCGTGAGATGCCCAACTGCTCCGCAATACGGCGCTCCATGATTACATCGTTCGGCCGCAGTTCGCCCGAAAATAGAATCCTTAAGAGACCTTCGTAAGCCTTATGGGCAAGCGAATGCAAGTGCGTGGCCTCAGCTGCAAGTGGAGCAGTCCGGCCTTCGCGACGGAGCCTGCGCGCTGGGGGCGACGTTTCTTTCGTAGCTGGTTTCTGCACAACCCCTCCGAGCGGGATCATCACGCCTGGGCGTCACGGCTGAGAAGAAACAACTGTACACGAAAAAAGAGTTGTTGACCATACGGTCCACGCGTGGTATACCACTGGTCGTATCAAAGTATAGTTTCGAAACGAATCGCGATCCAGCGAAATCACGAATTAAGACGGCCCCGACCCCCATGCACGGGTATTTGGGCTGAATTCGGCTGACGAGCGATAGGACTTGTTGGAGTGCAGTCGAAGTAAATAAAAACTCTGTAAACAACCCTGGGGGGACGAATGCGGGACGCCAAAGTTGCCGATCAAGCATTATCGCAATTTGTAGTCGAGTTGGTGCTGCTTCTGTTGATGTTAGGGGCTTCAGTGCCGCCACTGCACTCTCAAGTTACCGGCGGAACAATCCAGGGAACAGCCACCGACGCCAGCGGCGCCGTGCTGGCAGGCGTCAAAATCGCCATCACGAATACAAAGACCAATGCCGCAACCGTGGTGGTTACCAATTCCAGCGGATTCTATGCGGCCCCGAACCTGCTTCCGGGCAGTTATGAGCTTTCGGCGTCGGCGCCGGGTTTTTCCACGGCATTGCTAAAGAATATCGTAGTCGCGGTAGGCGACGAGTTGGCATTGAATCTGACCATGAAGCTAGGTTCAGTGGTAGAAAGCGTGGACGTGGCTGCCATCACCGCGCAGGTGGATTTGGCCTCCTCTGCTATCAGCAACCAGGTGGATTCGACCACAGTTCGCGAGCTCCCGCTGAACGGTCGTGACTGGACTCAATTAGCTACCTTGGAAACCGGCGTCAACAGCATCCATGAACAATTTGCGCTTACCAGCGGCGCGAATCGTGGAAATCGTGGCTTCGGCTCTCAGCTTACGATTAGTGGTGGCCGTCCGGCGCAGAACAACTATCGCCTCGACGGTGTCAGCATCAACGACTATTCCAATGGCGCTCCCGGCAGTGTTCTGGGATCCAATCTTGGAGTGGATGCGGTCGAAGAGTTTTCCGTGGTGACCAGCAATTATTCGGCGGAATACGGCCGGACGTCCGGCGGAGTGATCAATGCCGTCACAAAGTCCGGCACCAACGCGATTCACGGTACCGCTTACGAATTTATTCGCAACAGTGCGCTGGATGCTCGAAATTACTTCGATTCCATTTCCAGCGTGGACCAAAGCGGCAATGTCGTGACCAAGTACGCGAAGCCGCCGTTCAAGCGCAATCAGTTTGGAGCCTCGGGCGGCGGAGCACTCATAAAAGATCGTACCTTCCTGTTCGGCGATTACGAGGGCAACCGGCAATCCACTAACATGAGTCAACCGGTCCGCGTCCCAACCAACGGCTGGTGGAATGGCATCACGAATGGTCCGGTGGATCCGAAAGTGCTGGCTTTCCGCAAACTCTATCCCAGCGTGGATACGGTATGCGCCGGAGCTACTCCGGACACAGGTTGCGCCACATCAGTGTTAGAGGAAGTGATCAACGAAAACTACTTCACGTTGCGTGGAGACCACAAACTCACGAGCAAGGATGGCCTCGCCGCCACCTACGTCTTCGACAATGCCAACCAGACCGTGCCCGACCAATTTAATGACGTTGCGCACGGAAACAGCACGAGAAGAAACATCGTCACGGCAGAGGACACGCACACTTTCAGTCCTACCGTGATCAATACGGTTCGTTTCGGGCTCAACCGCATCGTGGCCTATGCCGGGCAAAATGCCACCGCGATCAATCCACTGGCCAAAGATACAAGCGGACCCTTCAGCGCAGTGCCCGGCCAGTCCGCCCCTGGCATTAACATCGGTGGCGGTTTCACCGGGTTTCAAGGCGGAGTCGGGGGAACTCCGGTTTACCGTTTTCGATGGAATTCGTTTCAGCTGTACGACGACGCATTTACGACACGGGGAAAGCACTTCCTGAAATTCGGCTTCTCGACGGAATATATTCAGGACAACATTCTGGCCAAGTCCGATGCGAGCGGCATCGTGCGTTTCTCCAGTCTCGACCAGTTCCGCCTGAACCTGCCCACCAAGTTTGACGCGGTTCTGCCGGGTGGTTTAACAGAGCGGCAAGTCCGCCAGCATATCTACGCTGCGTACATTCAGGACGACATTCACTGGAAACCGAATCTCACTTTCAATGCCGGCGTGCGTTATGAAATGTCGACCGTGCCTACGGAAAATCATGGGGAGCTTTCAACGTTGCTAAACGTGACGGACGCCACACCTCATCTCGGCAATCCATTCTTCTCGAATCCCACGCGTGTGAATTTTGAACCGCGGGTGGGTTTCACGTGGGATCCTTTCAGCACTGGAAAGACCTCCGTACGCGGAGGGTTTGGGATGTATGACGTGCTGCCGTTGCCTTATCTGTTTGAAACGATTATTCCGTTGTCTGCTCCATTTTTCGAGCTCGGTACTTCATCGAGTCTCGATCCCGGCTCGTTCCCGAATTGCAGCAGTCCGTGCACGCCGATGATAAGCAAGGTAAGTGTTCCCAGCGCGATTCGGCAAGGTTACGTGCAGCCGAATCCCCAGCGGAATTACGCGATGCAGTGGAATTTCAACATACAGCGCGAACTGGTAAAGGATGTGACCGGCATGATTGCCTACGTTGGTTCACGCACTGTGCATAATGCCTTCCGCGCAGATGACATCAATACCACGGTGCCGCTGACTCCGTTGAATTCGTTGGGCCCTATTTACTCCGGTGTGAATCCAGCCGACGGAACTCCGTTGGGAAACATGTTGAACCCCAACGCCGGGCAGATCTCTGCCATGACCTGGAATGGCGACGCACACTACAACGCGCTTCAGGCTAAATTGACAGCTCGGGTATCGAATCGTCTCCAGGCTCAGGCTTCCTATACTTGGGGGAAGGGAATTGACACGGGATCGGCAAGCGTGGGCGGCGACACTTTTGCGAATTCCATCAGCAGTTTGCCGTTCTTCAATACCCGCTTGGGACGCGGTCCGTCCGACTTTAACATTGCTCACAATCTGACGATCAGTTACACGTTGTATTTGCCTACGGGCGCAGATCTTCCAAAAGTTGGCAAGTGGTTGCTGGGGAACTGGCAGCTTGGCGGTGTTGCAAGTTTGAGCACGGGAATTCCGTTCACGGCGACGATCGATCCCAATACCGATCCTCTGGGATTAGGCAGTTCCGACACCTGGGATTTTCCGGATCGCGTGGCCGGGTCGAATTGCAATTCGCTGGTGAATCCTGGAAATGTGAACCACTACATAAAAACGGAGTGCCTCACCATCCCCAGCGCACCGGCATCGTTTGCGTCGATCTGCAGCCAGCAAATCATATCAACTACTCCGCCGTTTGCTTTGCCCGCCGGCCAGATTACTTGCACCAACCGTCGCGGCAACCTCGGAAGGAATTCTCTCGTAGGTCCGTCACTCCGAAACTTCGACTTATCACTGTTCAAAAATATTCCGGTGACGGAAAGATTCAACGTTCAATTCCGCATGGAAGCATTCAACATCTTTAATCATGCGAACTTCGGCCCTCCCATTAACAATTCGGCGGTCTATACGCAGGACAGTACGAACTTCACTCAACTCGATGCGGTCAGCGGCGCCGGCCAAATCGACACCACGGTTACGACCTCGCGGCAGATTCAATTCGGCCTGAAGGTTATTTGGTAGACGACGAAAACGTCGGAAAATCAATTCCGTAATCGCTTTCGCTCAAGGAGTCAACGAGTTGGCTGAACAAGTTCCCACGAGGGTGCGATGGCAGATCCTGGCGATCCTCTCCTTGGTCATGGTCGTGACCGCTCTCGGACGATTGAACCTTGGCATTGCCGCCAAGTTCATGCAGGACGAGTTTAAGTTTACGACCGAGACGATGGGATGGATTATGGGAATGTTTGCGTTTGGATACGCGATATTCCAGATTCCATGCGGATGGGCCGGCGACCGTTTTGGTCCACGCGCCACCCTTACCGTAGCACTTTTCTGGTGGGGACTATGCACGATGATGATCAGTGTCATCCCTTCGCTGGGAGTGCATTCGCTCTGGGGGTTGGCCTGGACTTTTGGCTTGATTCGCCTATTTACCGGGGCGGGTGAGGCTGCCAGTTATCCAAATGCGAACAAGATTGTTGCCTGGTGGACTCCGGCGCGTGAGCGTGGTTTGGGCAGTAGTTTTCTGTTGGGAGGGGTGGGAGCTGGCGGCGTTCTTGCGCCGCTCTTGTTTGCGGGCACCATACAGCGATGGGGATGGCGTTGGACGTTCTTGCTCACAGGCCTGCTCGCTGCAATCGTGGCATCGATATGGTTCTTGTATTCGACGAATCATCCGGATGAGCATCCCAGGGTTAACGCCGCTGAACTCGAAATATTAGGGTCGAGCGCCGCCCGCACGCATTCGTTTCGTCTGCGCGGCACTCCGTGGCGGAAGATGTTATCCAGCGGGTCGGTATGGGCGCTGATTCTGAGTTATTTCTGTCACGGCTACACACCCTTCATTTTCTTCACGTGGTTTTTCGTCTACCTCACGCGTGTACGGGGACTGACCATCGCAAAGGGAGCATTCTGGGGGACTGTGCCCTTTGTAACCATGACGCTGATGGCATTGCTTGGCGGATGGATGTCCGATAAGGCAGTCGCCCGATTCGGCCGGCGGCGCGGACGTCAGTCTACCGCTTGCCTGGGAATGACTTGCTCGGCGCTGCTGCTATTAGCGGGAAGTCACGCAGTCGGCAGTATCTCAGCGGTGCTGTTGTTGTCGGCCGCTGCGGGCTTCGGTAGTTTCGCGGCGCCAAGTTGGTGGGCGAGTTGTATCGATATGACTCCGAACTATTCGGGATCGCTTTCCGGCCTGATGAATACCTGCGCCAACATGGCCGGCGGAATTGCGCCAGTGTTAACAGCTTATATCGCGACAAGGTTCGGCTGGCCGCAAGCACTCGACTTCGCCGCCCTCGTGAGTTTTTCCGCAGGGGTCATCTGGTTGTTTGTAAATGCGGATTCGAATCTGGAAGGCGAGACTTCGATCGCCGGTGCTGAGGGGGCGCTTCTCGCCGCTGGCGGGCTCACACCACGCCAGCACGGATAGTGAAATCAACTTACGCCGCGTGGTCCAAGGATGTTCAATGCAGCCTCGACTTCATACACAAGTCTAAGGAGAAGGTAAATGAAAAGGATGACTACAGTTTTTCGTGAGATGCTGGCAAGCCCCGGAATTATCCATGCCCCGATTGCGTATGATCCCATCACGGCTAAGATCGCGCAACGCGTGGGGTTTCGCTGCCTGGACCTCGGAGGCTATGCCTTGGGAGCAAGTTCGTGCGTCCCGGAGCCTCTTATCAGCTTGGAGGAACTTCTAATCGCAACCCGCCGGATTACTGCCGCGGTCGATATTCCCTTGATGGTGGATGGCGGCGCCGGATTCGGTGATCCCACCTATGTCATCCGTACAATTATGGAGTTGGAGCGGGCCGGCGCTGCCTCTGTGCACATAGAAGACCAGGTTTATCCCAAACGTGTTCACTACCACAAAGGAATCGAGCATGTAGTCTCGGCGGAAGAAATGTGCGAGAAGATTCGCTATGCGGCCAAAGCTCGGCGCGATCCTGATTTTGTCATCGCGGCGCGCACCGATGCAATGCGCACGCATGATTACTCCGAGGGCATTCGCAGAGCTAACCTTTACGTCGAAGCAGGCGCGGATATGGTGATGATCTTTCCCAACACCAAGGAAGAAGCTTTGCGGGCCCCCCGCGAAGTGAAAGCGCCATTGATTTATGTAAATAGTGAGGGAAACCGCCTGGGGCGGCCGATACTTTCCATCCAAGAGTTGCAAGGAGCCGGTTACAAGATGGTGAACGACGCCATTAGCGCAATAAGCGTCGTTTACACGGCAGTGTTTGATCTTTTTTCCCGGATGAAGCAGACGGGCCGCGCCGATCTCGACCCAGCCGCTACCATAAAGATTCGCAAAGATATCGAAGACACTATGGGTCTGGATGAGTATTACCGCATCGAAGCGGAAACGGTTGAAGCTCGGGCTGTGCCAGAGTAACTCGGATTGCAATTATCTTTATCGTTTTGGGAACGAACCATTTAGAGAGTCACTGTGACTCAGGAGAGCCAGGCATGAAAAATCGCTGCACAACTATTTGCGGAATACTCTTACTTACAACAATGGCCTTCGTGGCGCTATCGACAGGTCAGGAATCCGCTCCTCTAAAGCTGGGCGCGACTGTTCCACTGCCTGCAATTAAGGACGGAGACTTCGACCACTTCGGCAAAGACGTCGAAGGTAATCGTTTATTTCTCACAGGTGAAGCAAACGGCTCGGTGGAGATTTTTGATTCCAGATCGAACAAGCATATTCACAGCATTACCGGAATGAAGTCCCCCCACGCGTTGCTTTACCGAGGCGACACAAAAAAACTGTTCGTTGTGGACGGCGATGATTCGCAAGTCAAAGTCTATGACGGCACTACATATCAACTGCTCGGGCACATTAGTCTTGCGGTGGATGCGGACTCTATGGCGTATGACCCGGCAACAAAATATATGTATGTCGTCAACGGAGGGCGTGCCGCAAAAACGCGCTATTCCCTCATCACCGCAATCGATACCAACACTTCAACCAAAGTGCGTGACGTAAAGATCGATACGAACTGGATCGAGGCCCTGTTGCTGGAGAAATCCGGCCCGCGAATGTTCTGCGTGTTAACTGCGCAAAATGCAATTGGAGTGATGGACCGCACTGCCAACTCACTGTCGGATACCTGGCATCTGCCAGCGGAAGATAAACATCCGGTGTCGCTTGGATTCGACGAACCCAATCACCGCCTGTTTGTCGTAACCCGCGAGCCGGGAAAGTTGGTTGTTCTGAATTCAGACAATGGGAAGGTTGTAGCGGAATTAGCCGCGCCCGGTATGGTTGATGATCTTTCATTCGATCCGGAGACGAAGCGTATCTACCTCGCCGGCGATGGTTTTCTAAATGTTTACACGCAGCAAGATCCGGATCATTACAGCCTGCTTACGAAGATTCCCACTAGCTTCCGTGCCAAGACCGGAATGCTTGTGCCGGAATGGAAGCACTACTACCTGGCCGTTCCCCGCCATCAAAAGCGGCCGGCCGAGGTGCGCATCTACGACATGCAGTGACGACCTGTTTTCTTTCACTTCGCTGTTTTTGATGTAAGGCAGTCCGCGGCCTAAATTCCAATTAGACGTAGTTTCGTTGATCTCAGTCCTTCAACAACCCAAGCTGGGCTCAGTATGTCAATTCACGCTCGCTGGCGGACTTTAAGTTTATTTTCAGTTTAGTTCACTAAGATAACCCTCTGTGCAAAATCCCGGTCGCAGAAATCCCGTTGGCGCAAGCCGCTGCGCGGTGTATCTGACTTCGTTGTTTAAGCTCTGAAGGAGACGCGATGAAATATACGATGGCTATTTTATTGGTGTTGGGTTGTTACACAGGCGCCGCGCCCGCTCAGAATACGGCGCCGCTCCACTTGGTACAGACGATTACCATGGATCCCTCGGTGGAAGGAAAGTTTGACCACATGGCCGTGGACGTCAAAGGTGAGCGGCTATTTCTAACCGCACCCAAACATCATTCCATTGAAGTGTTCGACCTGAAATCTGGAAAGTCACTGCATAGCGTGAGCGGCCTGGGCAAGCCTGCGGGAATCGTCTATCTTCCGGCAAGCAATCAGGTGTTGTTTTCCGACGGAGAGCCAGGTTCCTGTGCGATCCTCGACGCGTCAACCTACAAGGTGGTGGGTAGCGTAAAACTGGCGGCCGACTCTGACTCCATGGGTTTTGATGAAGCGGCAAATGTCCTTTATGTCGTGAATGGCGGCAAGGATATTAACGAAAAATATTCGCGACTCAGCGTGGTGGATATAAAAGCTCGCAAGGACGTTGCCGATATAAAGATCGAGGGCGAGACCCTGGAAGCGATCGCACTAGAGAAGTCGGGTCCGCGGATCTTCGTTAATGTGACCGCGCTAAACCAGGTGGCGGTAATTGATCGTGAGAGCCGCAAGATACTTGCGACTTGGGATATCACTGCGGCGAAAGACAACGTATCGATGGGATTGGATGAACCAGACCACCGCCTTTTTCTGGCAACTCGCAGCCCGGGCATGCTGCTCGTTCTTGACTCCGACAGCGGCAAAGTGGTGGCCAGCCTTCCTTCCGTGGGCGGAGTGGACGACTTAGCTTACGACGCCCAGCGCAAGCGAATCTACATGAGTGGCGCAGAAGGCTTCGTGAATGTGTATCAGCAAAAAGATGCGGACACCTACGAGTCGCTCGGCAAAATTCCTACCGGCGCCAACGCACGCAATTCGAAGTTTATCCCGGACCAGAGCCGGCTCTATGTTGCCGTGCCGGCCGGCAAAGGCAAACCTGCTGAGGTCCAGGTTTACGAAGTTAATCCGTAGCTTTCAGCTGGAACAAAGTCCGGCTCTCGAAATGTCCGGCTGTTGTGCTCGTCGTCGCTGAGTCAATATGACCAACGTGGATGCAATGAACCGAGTGACCGAAATCAGGAGATCAAGTATGAAGAGGTATCTAGCAGTTATCGGAATTTCGATGATGTTCTTATTCTCGAAAGCGCAAGCTCAGAACGGCGCGCCGTTAAAACTAATCCAGACCATTCCATTACCAGGCGTGGAAGGCTACTTCGATCACTTGGCCGTCGACGTGAAGGGCGAACGCTTGTTCATCCCCGGCGAGCACCAAAGAACTCTCGAAGTTATAGATCTGCGCGCGGGCAAAGTGATCCATACCATCTCGGGATTTGATGGAAATCCTCGCAAGACAATCTACCTGCCGCAATCCAACCAGATCTGGGTGGACATGGGGAATGGCACATGCAAAGCCTTCAGCAGCGAGACCTACCAAATGCTGAAGGACATACAACTCAATCCTGATTCGCCTCCGGAAGCGAAGCGCGAACCTGATAACGGCATTTACGACCCTAGCAGTCAGATGTTCTACATCGGCGACCGTGGGGACCGTTCCAAGGCAGGCACGAAAGGTTCGATCGAAATTGTTGACACCAAGAACGGAACCTACGCCGGCAGCATCACGGTCGACGACAGCGATCCCGCGGGACTCGCACTCGATGGGAACGGAAAACTTTATGTCGTTCTCGGCATGACTAGTCAGGTTGCCGTGATCGATCTGAAAAAACGCGAAGTCGTGGCCTCTTGGCCGATCACGGAAGGGCCGCTTCCTCACGCGCTTGGGATGGACACAGTGCATCGCCGCTTGTTTATCGGCAGCCGCGTTAAGCCCGGTCACATATACAAACCCGGAAAGATGGTGGTGATGGATGCGGACACGGGAAAAGTAATCGACGCCATCGATACCGAGGGAGGCGCCGATGAAGTTGTCTATGACGCTCCATCGAAACGCGTGTACTTTACCGGCACAACAGGCGGCGTCGACGTATTTAAGCAGGTCGATCCGGACCACTATGAGCGGTTGGGATTGGTTCCGTCAGGCGCGTTAGCAAAGACATCTCTTTTGGTTCGCGAACTAAATAGGTTCTATGTAGTGGTTCCGAAGCACATCATTCTGACTCCGCCGATTCCCCAATCCAAGGAAGCAGCGATTGAGGACGCCAAAGTGCTGGTCTATGAGGTGATGCCGTGAGCGAGAGATTTGCGTCGGCTGATACAACTATTCAAAAACACCGGCCTCCGCGAGCAGGCGCTCATAATCAATCGGGCAGCCTGATCCCCTTAATCCTCCACCTAAACTTCGCAAGGCATCCAGCGCACTTGCCGTAAACATTCTGGGTCACGTCGATATTCGCGTGACCCATGTTGTCCTGCACAATCTCCGGCCTTGCGCCTTCGCGCGGCATATGGCTGGAAGGCATGCTGCGGAAGCTCAGAAACTGCCTTTATCGTGGATTGAGCAGT
Source organism: Acidobacteriota bacterium (assembly GCA_013289765.1). Lineage (GTDB taxonomy): Bacteria > Acidobacteriota > Terriglobia > Terriglobales > Acidobacteriaceae > Sulfotelmatobacter. The sequence goes on along the minus strand of JABCZI010000003.1, from coordinate 267,190 downwards.
GTGCGGATCTCGGCGAAAGCTGCTTGCCAACATTTGCCGCGGGCAAAGTGATTTTCGGATGCGTAGGTACGACGTCCGCAACCGACTTGCCCTGGTCTTCGTCTACCGGGGTTGCCAGAAAGGCGTGGACGATCTGTCCCGCTTGCGGCCCGGCCGTCTCCACCGCCATACCCGCGATTTGTCCGCTCTCATTGATGTTGCTAGCCGAGATTACGTAGAGGTTGGAACTTGCCGGAAATAGCGTGTTAAGGTCGGTCATCACGCCGTTCTGCCAGATGAGGCCGTGGGACCAGCTGTTCTCAGAGTTAAAGGAGCTTCCCACCACCTGGCCCCGGTTGTTGATGCTGGTGGCAAAGGTGGCAACATCTCCCGGCAGAAGGCCGCCGAGGCCCGTGACTGTATTGTTCTGCCAAAGAGTGGCCAAGGGTGTCCCGTCCGAGTTAACGGCTTGCCCAACAACTTGGCCGTGGCTGTTAATGGCATAGGCTATAGCGCCCGGATCCCCGAGGTCTGGAAGCGCAGTGGCAGTGCCGTTTTCCCACACTACGGCGTAATTCGCTACGGTGCAGGTTCCCGAGTAGCCTACGGCTTGGCCTTGATTGTTGATGCCGTAGGCGACCCCGTCTGGATCGCTCCCGATCGTAGGAAGAGTTTGGGCTTTGCCTTTGTGCCACAACACCGGCAGGTCAACCCGATTATTAGTGATACCAGGCGGGCAGGTGGAGTCCACGATACCATTTTCCGCATATCCTACGATCTGTCCTCTGTTATTGATGGCGCTGGCCTGCCCGTTATTTCCGCCCACCGTTGGCAAAGCGCTCATGACGCCGTTTTGCCAAAGAAACGGAAGACACGTAAGGTGTGTGCCGAAACCGCAAAGATCTTCGCCAGTCGGATCCGGAACAGATGTCTCGGACATACCGACCGCTTCCCCGGGGTCGTTGATTCCGTTCCAATTGATCGAACTGTTCGTTCCTCCAAGCGTGCCGAGTTCGAGGTTGAGTTCGCCGGTGCTGACCCTCACGGTGCCTTGCACGAGGTGGGCGGAAAGGGAAAGGCTGAAAGGATCCAGGCTCTGATCCATAATCTCCGTCCAGCCGTGATTATTGAGGCCCATGACCATGCCCAGGTTGTCAGGCTGCTGAACGCCCAAATCCTGAACCTTGTAGCTCGTTTGAGCGACTGCATTGCTGAAACAAGCCAGAACAATCGTCGCAACCCACAGTATCCATAAACTCCTCGAACGTCTAAGCATGCTCATATCTCCTCTTCCTCCGGTGAAGTCGTAATGCCGGGATGACTGGCGATTTGCTCAGCTACCACTCGGCGCTCTGACAGTCAGTGTGCAATCGAGAGCAGAACAGCCTCACAACTTCACAACCTCCTGCTGAGTCAAAACTGAGGGAGCATGTGGTGTTCCACGTTCACAACGATTACGTGACACTACAGGCCAAACATTTCAGATCTCGAAACAGAGTGGCGGACCAACAGCTTCCCGGGACGATCCCACACGGCTAAAGCGGTTGTTTCTCCAACTTTTCATACACATTGGCGAGAGGTTACGCAATTCGAGAACGTCAGCAGACAAAAAGCAGGTGCTTAATTGGAGTTGACTTTCAGTGGATTTAACATACATACTGGTCGGTATGTTGGCGGTACGTAAAAATCCGAAAGGTCGAACGACTAGGCTGCGCGATTCTGAGCGCACCCGGGAGCGCTTGCTGCAGGCGGCGTCCCGCGAGATCTACAGATCGGGTTTCCAGAGTGCCAGCCTGGACACCATTCTGGCCGTAGCTGGGGTCACCAAGGGGGCGTTGTATTACCACTTCGACAACAAGGAAGCCTTGGGGCACGCCGTCGTCGAAGAGATCATAGCCCCCGACGTCCACGGCAAATGGGTGCGGCCTCTACAGACCGGCAAGAACCCCATTGACACTTTGATCGGCGCTGTTCAATCTATACCCGTTCGGCCCGAAGATGTGCGGGGCGGCTGCCAACTGAACAACCTGGCTCAGGAAATGTCTCCTCTCGACGCGGGATTCCGGAAGCGGCTGGCAAGAATCTTCGATGCCTGGCGAGGGGCCGTTGCCTCCATTTTGCGAGAGGGCCAGGCCAACGGCCGCGTTCGCCGCGACGTGGAACCCGCTGAGGCCGCCGCCTTACTGATCGCGATGGTCGAAGGCTATGCCTCGCTGGCAAAGAACGCTCAGGATCCGAAAGTGATGAAAGCGGGGATCAGAACGATCGTGGGCTGGCTGCGGTCCCTGCGCGCGCCGGGCAACCGCAAGCGAGGTTGATCGCATCGGTGTGTTAAGCAACAGTGTGGCAGTGTTGCATACCAACCGGTTCGTATCTCGGAAGAGTCAGTATCGCGATTCGGTGAAGCGCTTAAACTACATCACGAAAGGAGAACAAACGATGACAATGACGAGGATCGCAGTGTCACGCCGGAATCTACTCGCAACGGGAGCATGCGCCCTGGTCGCTGCCGTCAGCCTGCCGGGACCGGCAAATGCCGCCGCATTGGATGGACAGAACTTAACGAACGAAGAGCTGGCCCGGAAGTGGTACGCGGCATGGGATAAGAAAGACTGGGGCCCACTGGATAACATGCTCGCCGATAACTTCACCTTTTCCAGCGCGGCCGGCGATGACCACATCAGCAAGAGCGCTTTCAAAACGCAATGCTGGAAAACACAGATCGACTTCATTCAACATTTTGACCTGGAGCGGATCACCACTGGCAAGGAGGATGCTTTCGTGAAGTATCTTTGCCATACCAAAAACGGTAAATCGTTCCGGAACGTGGAGTATCTGCGAATCAAGAACGGAAAGTTGCAATCCATTGAGTGTTATTTCGGCGCGCAATCCAGCTTTCCGTCAGCCGTAAGCACTGGCCAGAAGTAACTTACATGCCTGGGTGGCTCCGGTCTCTTCGCGCGCCTCGTCAATCTGGGAGAGGCGGACGGCGGATGTCAAAGGAGCATGTTGTCAGGCAACGGCAACGATTCTGACACAGGGGAAAACGATGAACCGAAGAAAATTGGCAATGGTAGCTTCTCTAGCCTTCGCTCTGATCCTGGGGCTCATTGGAACGAAGCAAGGGCAGGCACAAGCGCCCAAAACAGCCTATCCGAACATGGCACCACTCGATCAGTACTTCATGGCAGACCGAAATACCGAGATTGCCTTGGCGCGAAGCGCGGCACCGGAAGCCATATCGGGCGATGCAAAAATTCTGGTCCTCGGCCGCCATGGCTACGAAACTGCCGTCGAGGGGAAAAACGGTTTTGTGTGTCTTGTGGAGCGAGGGTGGATGTCCCCGTCCGACGCTCCGGAGTTTTGGAACCCCAAAATTCGAGGCCCAATCTGTCTCAATCCGCAGGCTGCACGATCCGTTCTGCCAACTACTTACAAGAGAACAGAGATGGTATTAGCAGGGCGAACGAAGGCTGAGATCATCGAAGGCAACAAGGCAGCGTTCGAAAAAGGTGAACTGCCACCGCTCGAACCCGGCGCCATGAGTTACATGATGTCGAAGGAAGCTTATCTCACCGATAACGATGATCACAACTTGGCCCACTTGATGTTTTATGCGCCTCCGCTGGACGGCAAGGCTTGGGGTGCCGATCTGCCGAAATCACCGGTAATGCTCATTCCAGAATTCAAAGGCGCTCAACCAATCGACGTGTTTATCGTTCCCGTGGGCAGGTGGTCAGACGGATCCGCTGCTCCGGTTATGTAGGACCATTTCATTTGCAAGCAGTGCACTCGTCAGTCTCGCGTCGGATAGCAGGAAGTTCGAAACCAGAGAGCGCGCAAGGGGTTCCATTATGAGCACCCGCGACATTCAGGATCAGAAGGCCAATCCACGTGAGGTGTTTCTTCAGCAAGCGGTTCACGCTAATGTGGACGTTTCGGCCAGCCCCGTGCGGCGAGCTATGATTCGCTCCACCAGGAGTAGACAGGATTACACTCTCGAATCGACTGCCGACCAGTTCTGCGAAGCTGCAGATACTTCATTGCTTCCGGCCATCCGGGTTGATGCTGCAAACCTCACGCGAGTCTTGCGACAGTTGGAAGTTATAGCAAAACGACAGGCACCACGAATCGCGTTCAAGGCAAAGGGTAGAATCCTATTCTTGGATTTAGCCGAGATCGTGGCAGTGCAAGCCGAAGGCAATTACGTCTCGTTGCTCCATCGACCCAATAGCTATTTGCTGCGTGAGTCCCTGTCGTCTATGGCGGAGAAGCTCAAGCCCTACGGTTTTATTCGCATCCACCGCTCGGTCGTCGTGAATATTTCGGCCGTGGAGGAGATCCAACCATTACCGACGGGAGAGTACAGGCTGCGTGTAAAAGGTGGGAAGGAGTACTTGGTAACGCGTACATATAAAAACAACCTCAGAGATCTGGCTCAACTGTGGGTAGGCTCAGAGCGCCTTTGCGGCTAACAGGCAGCCAGAGGTATCAGACATTTACGCTGTCCAGGCTACGAACGTAGAGCAGATTCAGCCAGGCGCTTTTTCCTTGACAGGAGTCGCAAGCAGGGCTGAGAATGAGTCCGCTTCACCGGTTTCCCCCCTTTCAGGCCGGTTCCGATTTCAGTATCCCATTCAATATGCCTAACGGCGGACTCTGAGGGGATGGTTCGAGACTAGGTTTGTCAGCTGTTCTTATTGACTCAAAGAGACAGGTAACGAGCGAGCAGTAGCCTTCCCGGCGGTAACCCTGGTGAGAAGGACCGTGGCTTCTGCCCTGCAAGCCAGACCTCGAATATTAAGGTTCGATGAATCCCTTCAAGAATTGACATGGAGAACCTATGAACTGTCATCCTTCGTCGTACACGTTCCGAATTGCTTTGGTCGCCGCAAGCATAGCGCTCGGCATCGCGCTTTTCAGCATGCCTGCCCAGGCACAGATTCTGGGTTTCACCTCAGGTTTCAGTCAGAGCCAATTGTGTGCGCCTCCGAGTCCACCCTCTGGATGCCTGATCACGATCACGGCTGGAGACTCGACCAACGATGGTGGCATCACCGGGAGCGGGGTGCCCAATGTTCCCGCAAGCCAAACGTTCTTGCAGCTTACGCAAAACCTGCCGAACCAGCGCGGCGCAGCCTGGTTTAACACGCAACAGCAGGTCGCCGGCGGCTTCGGGGTGGAGTTTCAGTTCAGGATTGTTCCGAGCGGAGAAACCGGCGACGGTTTTGCGTTTGTGATCCAGAACAGCAGCAGCGGCCTCGCCGCCATCGGCGGATTTGGCGGCGGCATCGGCTACGGTACGCGGGAGTTCGATCCCTGCAACGGCCTAACCACGGCAGCACAGTATTCCCAGCCGCCGTGTAATGCCGGATCGGATCTCGGCATCCCCAACAGCGTGGCCATTGAGTTCGATACTTTTACGAACAGTTACGACCTTGATAACAACCACGTGGCCATACAGAGCTGTGGCACGGTGAACAATTTGGCCGACCACACGTCGCCCTGCCTGATCGCGAGGAGCGAATCGTTTGGAGCGCTTCCCCTCAACCTGGCGGATGGAGGTACTCATTACGCGCAGATTGTTTACCTGCCGTATACGGCAACCTGCCCCAACAGCAACCCATGCCCAAACCTCTCCGTGTATATCGATCCTGGATACAATCCCGCGCCGGTGGTGCAGGCGCACGTAGATCTCAATAACCCATGCACGGCCACCGGATGCCCGGCGGGAACGATCCTGAACAACGGTGCGGCTTACGTTGGCTTCACGGCCGCAACGCGCGGTGCGGCGGAGGAAGCCGACATTCTTAACTTTACTTTCGATTCGTCCATTACCCTGCCGCTCCAGGGAAGCGGTGTGACCAATTCGTTCGTGTTCCCCTTCGCGACCTACAACGTGACCTACCCCGCCGACGTGCCAATCAGCAACACCACCATGACCATCACGCCGACCGTATTGCCACAGGCGGATTGCAACGCGCGGATCAACGTCTTTGGTGAATCCACCACTCCGCCGGTCTGCAACACTTTCTCGGGAGCGGGAAGCGACGCGGTTATTTTCGACGTTGCTTGCGCTTCGGGAACGAATCAAACCCAGGGTGAATTGTGTCCCACAACCAGCGGATTTAATCCGCTTCAGCCAAACAGCACATTCCACAATAACGAGGACATCAGCAACATCGTGACATCCCCCGACCACATTCCCGCGGGTGTCGCCCCGCAGTTCCTGACCGCGCCCGAGGGCAGCAGCGCCTGGGTGCCGATCGGAGTGGGATTCGCAAGCGATCTAACCAAGGGCGGTGGGACCAACAACTACAACTCGCAGATGGTGTTGGCAGACTTTCCGCCGACAGGGAGTACGCCTTCGCCATTTGCCATTCCGCCCTATCAGTTCAACGGCTTCGCCGCGCCGGTGGCGAATCAGGGGAACAACGTTTTCAACATTGCCAAGGCTGGCCAGACCATACCGTTGAAATGGCAGCTCATGTATCCAACCTGCCCGACAGGGAACACGAACTGCTTTGGCTTCAACGGAGGCCCGGTGACGAACTCGGCCTTGGCTCCCGCGGGTTATGTGACCATCCTGGCTGCCAACGGCTGCTTTGCAGGCAACGTACCTCCGACGGACGACACCATCCCCGCGGATACCGAAACCACGTCGGGCCTAATCAACGATGGCAACGGAAGCTACCACTTCAATTGGAAGACACTGAAGTCGTTTTCAGGAGAGTGCCTGACTACGACCGTCAACGTAGGTGACGGTGTGCAACACAACGCCGACTTCCAGTTCAAATAAACGGTTCAAATAAATGTAAGATCGGCAAGAATTGGCCGGGCAATCTGCCCGGCCTTTTTTGTTGCTGTGTGTGGTGGAATTCGCGCTAATCGACGCGAAAGTGTTGCGGGATACAACCTTTAAGTCTTGCCGGACGCTTGTGAGACGTCGGCGTAGAGGGACTTCAAATCGGTGCGCTCGAAGGCCTTGTCAGAGCCAGGATCTTTCTTGATGTCATCCAGGGTGCCGAGTGCATCACGAAAGTGCCCGGCCGCCTCGGATGGATTTGAATCGGCCCGCAGTGCGTTTCCCAGAAGGTCATGTGCCGCCGCCATTAGCAGCCGCAGCGATTGCGGCTCGCTCTGCGCCAGGCTGCGCCGGGCCTCGCGTTCCACATCCGAATACTTTTTCTGGCGCAGCGAGGCCTGGGCGGCTAAGACTGAACTCTCCAGCGAAAGATATTTCAGACCGGCGACATTAGCCCGCTGGGCCAAGTCGTGGAAAGCGGCCAGCGCCCGGCTCGAATCGCTTTCCTGCATCTGGACCCTCGCCAGATTGAATTGAGCCCTGAGGACGTCCTCTCGGGACTTGGCATGTTGCGCGGTCTCAAGAGCGCGCTGATAAGAACCGCGCGCGGCTTTGGAATCGCCCTGGTAATAAGCTCGATCCCCTTCGAGGTTGGTCACTGCGGCCAGGGTCGAATTGCTTTTCAACTCGCGCGCCAGATCGCCCGCTTCTTTCAAGACAGCAAGAGCGTCGGCGAACCGGCCGGCCTGAATGAGGGCATCGGCGTACGCCGTGAGCGCCTGCGCCATCCACAGACTGCGGTCCTGCAATTCATGGAAGGACTGCACCGCCTCGGCGGTGGACTTCACCGCAGCTCCCAGCCGGCCCTGATAGCCGAACAGGACGCCAAGGCTGGCGGAATCGGATGCCGCGCCTCGTTTGTCTCCGGCCTTGCGCTCCAGATCCAGTGCCTGGAGGTGGTCTTCCACCGCTTTATCGTATTGCCCAGTCTTGGCCATTGCTTCGCCGACGTTCGAAAGGGTCTCGGCAATCTCGGCTGGATTGTTGAGTTTCTGGCGAAGATCCAGGGCCTGCTGGAAGTAGGTGAGGGCGTCCGCGTATTCGCCTTTGGCGAAATCGGCGTTCCCAATATTATTGAGACACAGTGCCTGATAGTGTTCGTCTCCGCTGTCGCGTTCGATCTGCAGCGCCTGCTTGAAGTTCTCGAGCGCCTGATCGTGTTGGTCGCGGTCTTCGTAGAGTTGCCCCAGGTCGATCAGCGTGTCCCCGGCCTCTTTTTTCGCGCCGATCTCTCTTTGCAAACTTAGCGCTTTGTTCAGGCTGGCCAATGCCAGGTCCGGCTTGCCCATACGCGCCTGCACCTGGGAAATCTCGCTGAGGTTCGCCGCCACTCCCCGTTTCTTGCCAAGAGTGGTATTGATTTCCATCGAGTGCTGATAGTTGCGCAGAGCCTCTTCGGACCTACCCAGCAGTTTGTACGCTACGCCAGTCGTTTGCAGGATCATTGCCTGCTGTTCCTTGTTGTCAACCTGAACCGCGATGTTGAGGGCGGCACTTAAAGGATCGAGGCCCGCTTGCGGATCGCCACGCTTGCAGTCGACCCGGCCGGTGGCGAGCAGGGCATCAAGATTTTTGGGGTCGGATTTCAGAACATTCCCATAGTGTGCCAAGGCCTTGTCCAAGCCACCTTCGTCTTCGTACAGGCTGCCTAGCGCAAACTGCACGTCAAGATTGTCGGGCGAACTCTCGGCGAGGTTCTCGTAGGCTGCAATTGCCTTGTTGCCTTGTTTTAGAATTCGCGCATTGCTGGCCAGGATCAGATACTTTTCGGCGGCGGGGAGCGGGTCGCTGAGGTCCGCGGCACGGCGCGACGCCTGCTCCGCTTCCGCTTCGTACCCCAACGCGGCATAGGCTTCGCCCAGGCGCGAATAAGCGATGGCAAATTGCGGGTCTTCTTTAGTGGCAGCCTCAAGTTGTTTCTGGGCTTCCAGATTGTTTCCCTGGCGCAAGGATTGCAGACCCTGGTTGTAATCACGCAGCGCAGCCACCGAAGTCGAAGTGGGTTTGAACGATTGCGCTTGCAGCTCTTTCACCACGTCGGTAGAGAGGGCGAGGTTTTGCCGGATCATTTCGGCCAATCGGTCCACCGCCGCCGACAGATCTTTTTGAGTGGCCGCTTCCGATTTCACCTGGATCGTACGATTGTGTTTGCGATCCTGGAGCGTGGCGTCAATGCGGATCTGATCGCCGAGTTTGGTGTATTGTCCCCAGACCAGAGTGTCGGCGTTGGTAAATTCCGCGACGCGGCCGAGGGTCGACGAATCGACGGCGGAGTTCGGTGCGATCCGCAGATCATGAAATACCTGCTGCACGCGGTCGGAAGATACGGCGCGCAGATGCGCGGATTGCCCAACGTCCGTGCTCAACATATCCGCGAGACTGGGCCCCAGCCAGTCCCAGGACTCGTCGCCGGACTTATTCTGAAAGGGAACTACCGCCAGAGAGAGAACTGGAACCGCCGCGGTTCTCTTTGTTGAAGGAGAAAAGAGCGCAGTGCGAAACACATAGCTGACGCTGGCCAATACCAGCACGGTGAGGATGCCCGTCAGCAGGGGCCACGGAATCGTTCGTCCCCAGGGCTCGACGGCGGGTTGAAAACCCAATGTGGCAGCCGCGCGGTTTCCCTGCCACGCGTCGAGATCGCGAAGCAACTCGCCGGCGTTTTGGTAGCGGACAGCAGGATCGCGCTCCAGACACTTACTTACAATATTGCTGAGCGCGCGCGGAATCTTCCCATCGTGATCGGAGACCGGGATTGCTTTCTCCTGGTTGCGCTTGATCAGGCTGGCCACGGCGCTCTCCGCCTTAAACGGAGTGACTCCGGCCAGCAGTTCGTAAAGAATCAATCCCAGAGTGAAAAGGTCAGAGCGTTGATCCAGATCTTTAGCCAGCGCCTGCTCTGGCGACATGTATTCCATGGTCCCGACCAAGGCGCCGGTTTGCGTCATGCCATCGCCTACGATCGTGCGTGCCAAGCCGAAATCCATCACCAGGATTCGGCCGGTTTGATCCCGCATGATGTTTTGCGGCTTCAAATCCCGGTGAACCACTCCCACGCTGTGAGCAGCCTCCAGAGCGCGGCAGACCTGTTGAATGATCTCGACCGCATCTTCCGGAGAGAATTTCTTTCTTTCCAGGATGAGAGCGCGCAGATCCTGGCCTTCGACGAACTCCATCGTGATGAACTTCACGCCATCGGCGTCGCCCAGATCGTAGATCCGGATGACGTTCTTGTGAGTGACTTGATGGGCCAAAAGGAGCTCTTGTTTGAATCGCGCCAGGATTGATGGATTGGCAGCCAGTTCCGGCCGGATAATCTTCAGTGCGACCGGGCGGCCCAGTTCGCGGTCCATGGCTTTGTAGACTGCACCCATCCCGCCTTCACCCAGCAGTTGCAAGATCTCATAGCGTCCCGCCAGCACCTCGTTGGTTTGCAAAACTGGGACATTTGCTTGAATACGAGCGAGGCTGCGGCCGGGAAAGCGGGGAACTGGAGTTGCATCAATTAATGTGGCATCAACGTCTACGAGAGTCAGCTCCGCATCGGAAGGGCCTTGCGGAAAATCTACTAACGTGGCTTCGGGATCGACCGGAGAATTGGAGCCGGAACTATCACCCTTCGTGGGCACGCGCACACCGACCGTGTTGGTCAAGTCTGCTCGATCTGGTGGATCTGACCGCGGATTCCGGTTGAGCATGAGTCGCCTGGCTGGGACCAGACTGAAAGCCAAAAAACGAATCGGGGGAGCGCTGCAAATTATATACCGTTGGCGGCTCCGATGCACTAGGAATGCGGCGCTGTCTTCACCCTGGATCGTGGCAATAACGGCACGTCGTGGGATAGAACTATGACCGCGCCAAACGTTTGCGATTCAGTATTTCACCGCTCAATCCGGACGACCGACTCGGCGATTGGTTCCCCAGTCGCTCAACGATGAGCCAGGATTGAGCTGAGCGAAATTGCGATTATCAACAATTATCTTCTGGAGGCTACAATGGCCAGGGCTATGTTGCTCGGCGTTAGCACTCATTGACCCGTCAACAGGGTCACGGGGATATGGCGTCAGCCATAGAGCAATATCTGAAGGCAAGTGATCGAGCCGAGGTCGGGTCAGTCTTGCAGAGATGCGCTGCCCCGCCTGCGGCGGATGGTTCCAGACTGCTCCGCTGCCTCCGCGGTAGCTCCTCTGCTTTCCACGGATGGGAACGTGATTCCCCAAAAAGCCTTTGCCTGATCGTCATCGTCCTGCGCTGCAAACTCGATTGCGTAAGTGGGCACTCCCTGGAGGGCAGCCAACTGCGCGACCACCCGAGCAGAAACCTGAGTGCCACTCTTATTTCGCACGACCACAATAGAGCCAACCAGCAACTCACGATTTAATTGGATGGCAGCTCCATACCTATTCAGATTGGTGGCTTTGGCGGGAACCGTAAAGGAACATTTTTGGCGATCTTCACCCGACAGCCCTATGGGAGCGTTGAGGGCCATCCGACCGCTCCGGCGCTTCGCTATCTGACTTCGATGAATGCTGGCAGTGGCCATTAGGTCTTTACGATGGGATTCCGAGCGGCGTTCAGTGGGCTTCAGGGTCATGCTGATTTGAGCACATTAGACTGAGCGGTTGGCTGTTTCAAAGTACCTCGGTCACCATCTTTTGGTTACTCACCGAAACTATTGACCCCTTTGATTTTGTGCGTCAACGGTGCAGAGGCGGCCCTTCATCGCGTTGCAGGGAATCTTTCCGCAACGGAGCTAGGGTCGTCGTATCGCCCCCAGACTCCCTCCCTGCTGATCCTCGCCCCTGCGACCTGTAGTACTGTCTTTGGGCAAAAGATAAGCTTTGGGTGCTATCGTTGCACGGGAGGACATAGAGAAATGGCGTTTCCTAATGATGATCCGACGGTCCAGCACGGTGACCGTGCAATACAACTGATTGACTGGTTGGTGGGGCGATTGGAAGAGTGTCTCGGTGAGGTTCTACCGCTTCAGACGGACGATCTTTTGAAAGACTATGCGAAGAATGCTCGTAACAGCATGGCATCAGCAATCGAGCAACTGAGCCTTGGACGCGCTAAAAAAGAGCAGCAACTCGGGGGCCGTACCAGCTAGAAACCCGCACACCACACCGACAGTGCTTTCACTGCCAATTGCGGTTTTGAGTGTACCGTGTTGAAGAAAACCGCCAGGAACGGCGGCATGTTGTTATGCGGCTGGATGCCTCCCGAAAACTGCACGGCCGCGGCATTCATGGCGACGTCGGTCGCCGCAGGCACGGAGGGTTGAAACGTTGTACGCTTACTGTACGAAACTATAAACGTGCCTCTGAGTAATTGATTCTAAATTAGTTGCTGGTGCGGAAGGGGGGATTTGAACCCCCACGCCTTGCGGCGCCACCCCCTCAAGATGGTGTGTCTGCCAGTTCCACCACTTCCGCACGCTGTAAAAGCCATGTACTCAATATTTTAGCAAGACCGGCGTCTGAGGGCGTATCCATCTGCACCGGATTTTGCACTGACCTTTGCATTCTACACGAGTCTCCGGCCGCGGTAGTATCCCAACGCACAAACAATTTCTCGATCGATCCCCGCGTGGGTGCAACGTGTGAACGGTCGTGTTGATGTTATCGTGTCCGGCTGCGTACTGCAATTTAAACGGGTCGGTGTACTCGCCGGCCGCCTCCATGGGCACTTGAAGAGCGGGGAAAGTCGAACCGGTTCTCCGGACGTTAGCAAGTGATGCGGCGATTAGTTTGCCGATGAACACATTGTCATCTTCCGGAAAGGTCGTCGTAATATTGCGAACATATCGTGTTGTGGTACGCCTCTAGAGACCGCAAGGTCAGCACGCATCGGAAAGGATCAGGTGGAGGATGAGGAATATCTTTCGCAACCGACTTAGCCGTGTGGCTGGCCTCGTTTTGTTTGTGTCATTGCCCTTCGCGTTCGCTCCCTGTCTGTTGGCTCAGACCGCTGGAATGGGAGCATTGACGGGCAAGGTTGTCGATACCTCCGGTAACGCGGTGGCGAATGCCGCCGTGACTGCGACCAGCGCGGGCGGCCAGGTGCGAGGCACAACTACAGCCACGGATGGCTCTTATAAATTTGACGGTCTGCCACCGGGCAACTACCAGATGAAGTTTGAGGCCGCCGGCTTCAAGACGTTGGAGATCCCCACTGCAACAGTCAACGGGGCCGATACGCTGGTTCTGGACGAAAAGCTGGAAACCGCCGAACCCGCACCGGTGCAAAACGATAATTTGCCGAACGCACCATCCAGCAGTGCGACGGCGCCTTCGCTTTCGGACCTGGGCCTTTCTCCAGAGCAGACTCAGGGAAATGCACGTGAACAGGCGTTGCTCGATAAGCGGACACACATGCTTAAGATTCATCAACGGATGGGTCTGATCACGACCATTCCTTTAATCGCAACGGTTATAACGTCTCTCAATGCCGGCGGCAAGAGCACCAGCACAACTTCGCGCGATCTGCACACGGCCCTGGGCGGCCTGACCGGCGATTTGTACGGCATAACAGCTTACTATGCGATTCGTGCGCCTCGTGTGCCCGGCACGGAAACCCGCGGCCCGATTCGTTTTCACAAGGCCATGGCTTGGATTCATGGACCCGGAATGATTCTGACGCCGATTCTTGGGATTATGGCCTTCGATCAAAAAAATAATGGCGAGAAAGTGCACGGGATTGCGTCTGCGCATGCACCAGTGGCGATCGTCACTGCCGGAGCGTATGCGGCTGCTCTGCTGTCGGTTTCAGTTAAGTTCTAAGCAAAGTTTATGAATCATAAAATGCTCATTGCCTTCTTGCTCCTGGCGTTGCCTGCTGCTGGAGCAGACAGCCAATGGCTACTTCAAAGCAGCACTCTGACGTACCACGTATCGCACCCACTCCACCAGACTGAGGGTGTAAGTCATGCGGCGAAGGGCAAGGGCGTTTGTCACGCAGGCCAGTGCGAATTCTTGATCGCGGTATCAGTTAAATCTTTTGATTCCGGAGACAGCAATCGCGATCTTCATACGCTCCAGGTCACGCGTGGGGCCGAGTTTCCGCTGGTTACCGTGCGCACTCGCCTGCCTGAATCAGCCGCCGCATCGACAACCATCAATGCCGATCTGCAGATTCAGTTCGCCGGCCAGTCTGCCGAGTACAAGCAGATTCCCTTCAAACTGGAACGACAAGGCGGCGACATTCACATCACGGGAACAATTCCAGCTACGCTTTCGGATTTCAAAATCGATCCGCCATCGCTGCTGACGATGCCGGTGAAGAACGAAACTCCTGTGCGCGTGGATATGACTTGGCATCCGCAGTGAAGTGAATCGACCAGGAAATGTTTCCCTGGGCCTGCTGGAGAACATTTGAAACGGCATTCTCGACAGCGGTCGGCTTGTGCCGGTTTGAACGTGTCAGCAGTTTCCTGCATCCCACCTGGAGGTGTAAAGTCTTGAACGGGCGGGAATCTCCGATGCGATTGTTGGTGGTAGAAGACGACATATCCATTCAGCAGTTCCTTAAGCGGGCGCTGGTAGAGGCCGGATATCAAGTGGATACGGCCACCATGGCAAAAACGGGCGAAGCCATTGCCCTGGAAGGTATTCACGATGCTTTCATCATCGATCTAGGACTTCCAGACATGGACGGACTGGACTTAATTGCTCGCTGCCGCGCCCAAGGCAGTTCAGTGCCGGTTTTAATCCTTTCTGCCCGGCGTTCTGTAGACGAACGTGTGCGAGGCCTAGAGCAGGGCGGAGACGACTACCTCACAAAACCATTCGCCCTGCCGGAACTCCTCGCAAGATTGAGAAATCTTCTACGCAGGTCCTTTGTCCCTCAAACTGAATCCGTGCGCCTCAAAGCTGCCGACTTGCAGCTTGATTTGGTTCGTCGTGAAGCGCGACGGGGCGATCATTTACTTCAACTCACCCCACAGGAGTTTTCTCTTCTGGAATATCTTTGCCGCAATGAAGGGCGAGTGGTAACCCGGACCATGATTCTGGATCATGTCTGGCGCATGCGGATTGACCCCGCAACCAACGTCGTGGACGTCCACATCTATCGTCTCCGAAGTAAAGTGGATCATGACACCTTGCGGCCGCTGATTCACACGATTCGCGGCGTTGGCTATGTTCTCAAACATGCATAGGGACCTGCGCACGACCGCAGCTTGGCGGATTTCGATTTGGACAACCCTGGCGTTCGCGCTCGGAACCGCAGGAGCCTTTTCCATAGTTTATTTCCTTGTCGCTCAGGGTCTGCGAGAGAGGAGCGACACTTGGCTGAGTGGCGAGGCTGAGGTTCTAGCTCAAGTTTCAGCTGACACGCCGAGCGACCGCCTCTATAAGAGCATAGTTCGAGAGGTGGCTGAACTTGCTGCGCAGGAGGTGCCTGATGAGCGCAATGCCCGCGGCGAAAGTCTGAACTCCGTATTTTTCTTGGCAACAAACCCTAATAATAATGACGATAGCCCGTTGTGGGTTGGTCCGAGTTCCAAGGATGCTTTTATTTCCGCAATTCAGCGCGCAGCGTTAACTCCAGGACCGCCGAAGTCGATAAAAGTCGAAGGGTATCGGCAAACGTTTCGAGTCGTGGCCAAGGCTCAAAATGGAAAGAATGTTTATCTGGGACTCTCCGATCATGGCGCCATACATCTGCTACACACATTGGCCCGTCGCTTTCTCATGCTTTGGGGCGGCATGTTCCTGCTGGGCTTCGTAATTTCCTACTGGAGCGCACGCCGTACTCTGCATCGGGTTGAGCGAATTACGGAAACTGTCGCGCGAATTGGCACCGAGGGCTTACAGGAACGTCTGCCCGAGCCTGTGAATTCGGATGAGATTTCGCGGCTGGCGAAGACTTTCAATCGCATGCTGGACCGGCTCCAGTCTTCTGTAAATCAGCTTCGCACCGTTACTGGCGGTATCGCGCATGATCTCAAAAGCCCGGTCACCTTGATTCGTGGAACGCTGGAATCTGCATTATGTAATGAAGGAAATGAGAAGTGGCGCGACTCCGTGGGAGAAGCGATCGAAGACCTCGACAGGCTCTTGCAGTTGCTGAACACAACGCTGGATCTCGCCGAAGCGGAGGCCGGTGCGCTTCACATCGATCGCGCTCCAGTCGACTTCTCCGATGTCGTGCGACAACTGGTTGATATTTATCAACCCGCAATGGCCGAGCACGATCATGAAGTAACGACTGAACTCGAAAAGCATGTCGTAGTGGACGCTGATGTGACTTTGCTGAATCGTGCAGTAAGCAATCTGCTTGAAAATGAATTGACTCATCTGCCGGAGGGATGCCGAGTCAAAATCCGGCTCCGTTCGCATCAAGGATCAGCAGCACTTGTGATTGAAGACGATGGTCCGGGATTTCCACCTGAAATCGGCAATCAGGCTTTCAAGCGATTCGTGAAGGGAAAACATTCTCCCGGTCACGGTCTGGGACTGGCCTTTGTGGATGCAGTCGCCCAGGCGCATGGCGGCTGCGCGCAGGTCTCCGGCCGGCCGGAAGGCGGCGCCGTTATCACCTTGTTGCTTCCCATTAGCGTGCTCCAGACGGCGTAGCGCGATATTCTTGCAGGCCATCAATGTTTAAACAACTTGTTGCGCACGTCTGGCCAGAACTCTTTTGTCACGTTGAAGAACGCATCAAGGGCTATTTGTTGTCCCCACTTGTTTGCGGTATTTCCAAACGATCGGTCCGCGGCCGGATAGTAAAGGTTGGAAATACCCGCGGCTACGGCGTTTCCGGCCAGTTCCGATGTGTTGAAATGGTTGTGGCCATCGTCGCCCCGGGTGATAAATTCCCGGCTTATGGCGTATTCGGATCGCTTCCAAAAGCCCCCTGTGCCTTTTACGAAGTAGCGGGGGTCCTGATGGAGAGCGATCGGCAATAGGCCCTCGGTCATGATGTTGCCAATTGCCTGATCTGCGAAAGCTCCGCCGTAGTATTTGCCAAACCCTTGCGCCCCAGTGCCGAAAGATGTGTACTGACGCTCCGCCATTGAGATGCCAGCAAAAATACCGGCCACTAGAAATGCTGAGGGATCGAAAGAGTCGTCCAATGAAACTTTCATCTTTTCGGCAGGCGTCAAAGGTTTGGTTACTGCCGAGTTCTCATCTGAACGGTAGTTGGGGATGATCCAGAAGATGTGGTTTTTACTCGGTTCATGTTGTCGATCGCGTTGTGCAGGGTTCGATGGAACCGTTTGAGTTTGACGCGCACTCGGAGCATCCGGCAGCGTAGATGCTTCCTGACAAAGGGCCCTGACGCCTCCGGAAAGAAAACTAATTGAGATCAGAACACGGAAAATGATTGGAACAAATGAACACGTTGTTAGCCTCCGCATACTATCCTTGATGCAAGTTGGTGCGCCTTATAAGAGAACATGAACAACTTGTCATCTGCTTGCCACGCAGAATTCATTATATAACTGATAGTCTTCCTCATGGGACGTGGCGATTCTGATCAGAAGTTAACGTGCCGACATCTTGCAATCACGCTTCTACTACTAACTTTTCTCTTGGCCGCACCTCTCACCCGTGCTCAAGACAACTACGAAATTCAGGTGTACGGATCTGATCTGGTCGATCCTGGGCACACCATGGTTGAACTCCACAGCAATTTCACAATCGATGGCTCCAAGACAATGGTGAATGGGGTTTATCCCACCAATGATGCAGAGCATGAAACCGTGGAGATCACTCACGGCTTCAATGATTGGTTCGAGTGCGGCTTTTACATATTCACTTCGATAAGTGAGGGCCAGAACTGGCAATGGGTAGGAGATCACATTCGGCCGCGCGTCGCCATTCCGAAGAAATGGCACTGGCCCGTGGGAGTGAGCCTCTCGAATGAAATCGGCTACCAGAGGCGGCAATATTCCGTAGACACCTGGACCTGGGAAATCCGTCCCATCGTGGATCAAAAGGTAGGCCGATGGTATTGGTCCCTGAACCCCACGCTTGACCGGTCTTTCCACGGCGTGAGCGTGAACCAGGGCGTTGTTTTTTCTCCAAACTTCAAATTCAGTTACGATCTCACACCGAAAGTTGCGGGAGGTCTCGAATACTACGGCTCGGCAGGACCGGTGACAGGGTTCGATGCGATTTCACAACAACAGCATCAGATTTTCCCCGCAATTGATTTGAATATCGCGCCTCAGTGGGAAATCAATTTCGGACTTGGGGTGGGCCTCACGGGCGCAACCGACCACCTGATTGCGAAGATGATTCTGGGTTATCGCTTTAATTTCTGACTAATGCAAGACAGGAGCTCACAAGTGATAAAGGGTATCGTACTCGGTTTCATTCTGGCCATTGCGGTTTCAGTGGGTTGTGTCTTCCTCTACTTTTCTGCCGGCTTGGCTCCGGTGGCAACAGCCGATCCGCCTATGCCCTTTGAAAAAAAGTTCGCGAATATGGCCCTGGATGCGCATATCGAGAAGCAACATATTCCTCCCTCTTCTGTGCCCGCGGACGAACCTAATTTTCTTGCCGGCGCCAGCGTATACAAACAGCACTGCGCTTTGTGTCACGGACTTCCGGGGCAGCCACCCATGGACTATGCGACAACGATGTTTCCCAAACCCCCGCAATTGTTCCGTGGCAAGGGTGTTACCGATGACCCGGCGTCGGAGAGTTACTGGAAGGCAGCCAATGGAATTCGACTTTCGGGGATGCCCTCCTTCAAGAACAAGCTAACCGACACTCAGCTATGGCAAGTAAGTGAGCTACTCGCGCATGCGAACGAAATTCCTGATTCCGTAAAGAAGGTGCTTATTTCAGATTTATCGACGTCACCATCGGCACCTCCCGTTCATTGAGCGCCGGAATGACGGCACTTGACTTTTCCGCCGATGTCGGATTGCTGGCTGTTTTTCTGTCGACGGCAAATATCTGTCTTGGACTGCTAATCGCGGTTCGTTACAGTCCGTCGCGGCTGTGGCCTCATCGGCGAATCAATATCTTCGCTGTACACAACTGGACCGCATACGTCCTTCTAGCGTCAGTGTTGACGCACCCCGTCATATTACTGTTTTCAACGCAGACTCATTGGCGTCTGTTGGACTTGGCCCTTCCAATATGGTCTCCCGTTCAACCGATCGAGAATACTGTCGGCGCCGTGAGCGTATACCTTATCGTGGTAGTCATACTCACGTCGTATTTTCGCCTTCGGCTGGGGCGGAGCCGGTGGAAGCTTTTCCATTACCTTGTCTATGTAGCCGCTATTTGCACCTTCATTCACGGCATCCTTGCGGATACGGACTTGAAGGGGCACCCAATTGATCCTCTGGATGGAGAAAAGTTATTCGTGGAATTGTGCTTTTTAGTCGTAGTGCTGACGGCGGTTTGGGCTTGGCGCTATCGATTGCGTAAGGATCGCGAGGAACGGGCGCTCAAAATCGGCCGATATCGAGGATTCGAGGATGCAAACGCGAGCGATTGATCAGGCTCCTGAGAAATTAGTTCCGCTTATTCGGGGTAACGGGAAAGTGAAAGCCGGTTTTCGAAAAGTTGTATTCGAAATACGCGTAAGGATAGCTGTAATCGTGCCCCAGCGTGGTGGTGTTGAGAAATTGTCCGGCGAACATGCGCGCATAACCAAAGCCAAAGTTCAATCCTTTATTCACCACGTATTCGGCAATCGCATCGAATTCGTTGCCGATGTGCCGGCTCGCGCCGGGGCGGGCCGCAACCGCAATGGTTCCACTGCTGGCGTAGAAGTTGTCATTTGACGTGGCCAACCAGTAACTTTCAAATTGCTGTGTGAGTTTCCACTTTTTCGTGGGCTCCTCTTCCACTCCGATTCGGAAATGCACCAGGTTCCGGCGGCCGACCTCATCGGCAAAGCCCAACTTGTTGTGATTCGAAGGATAGAGCTGGTCAAAGGTATTCCACTCGTGGCCCTTCGGATTTTTCGTTCCCGAGGCATAGTTGCCCTCGAGAAAAACGTGAGGCGCGGCGGCGACTTTGCGAAAAGTCTTGCCAACGCTGGCGTAGCCCGCCCACGCAGCAATGGAAGACGGGCCCAGCGATCCTGTCTGTCCGTCGAACTCGGTGTCGTAATCGAAATCGGCGGGGAGATCGCCCTTCCAGTGGAGACCAATGGTGACTTCATTGAGGTGGCCACGGTTAAGCGTCTCCGAAAGTTCAGAGCTGGATGGCGCGACGCGCCATAGAACGTAAGGATCGAAGTCCGCTTTGGGGACGATGTTCTGAAAGCTTCCGTAAACTCCGTACATGTTGTTGCCCGGAAGTGCATTATGTAGGTCACTGTTGTCGCCAGGCACTACCGAAGAAGCGAACACGCTGACTTCGTAGCCTGGATGATGAAGGTCAACCCGCGCAACGTTGAAAGTTCGACCGACGTTCAGCCACTCGGATGGGCCGATGACGCGTTCATCGCCGAAACGGAGAACTTGGCGTCCCGCCAGGGCATCCACCCAACCTGTCTCTGAACTGCCTACCTGAGGAAAAGCCTGCCAAAGGGTCCACTTGTCCTCGTACGGATTGGCATTGGCGATGTGGTGATTGAAGAAAATGCGAGAATCCTGCACTTCGCCATAAAACAGCAGCCACTCTTTCGGCTTAATACCCAGCTTCACGCGCAAGCGGTCCAAATAATAGAAATCATCCGTTCTGGCGAACCCGATCCCCGTCGGACCCTCGAGACGACCACGAAATTCCCCACCGATTCGGAACCAGCTGGGCAGAGACCGGTTCAGCTTGCGGATGGGAAACAGCCAGTCCAGGGAATCATCGTCGCCGGCCGGGTCAGATGGGGCCGGGGCGGCCGAATTAGTGCTCGATCGAGAATCCGCGTTCAAGTCAGAAACTGTTTGAGCCTTGACGCCCTGCCTCACCAGACACGAAACCAGCAAGAGAACCAGCACGATACATCTATGCATTGCAACCTTTCCATCACAGAGAGCGGGCTTTTGCTGCCGTGATCGGCGGGTACAGTTTCAGTTCCATACACGTGACTCAGATTGCCACTCGTCGTCATATTGTTAAATCGCACGTCCGTCACCAATCGGCTATCGGCTTTTGCTCTTGTGTTCTCAAACGGATAGATAAACGGGATCTTCCGAAAGGGTTTAGTGAGAATGTGACGGACGTCGGACGTTTGACAGCGCGCGTCCGCATTTCGACGGTGACCGACTACGGACACCGGTTCTCCCCACTGCAATCTCGCAAGTCACAATTTCGTTCCATTTAATGACTAACAGTCTGGTTGGGATGTAATCGGACTTTGGCAAGCGCTTTGCATCTGTGAAGCGAGAACGCCACACGGCGGGCTTATCGTATGCAGCGATGCGCACCCTGAAGCCGGCGGTTATGAAAAATGATAGGAGGAAGTTCTGTGAAACTAATGACTAGCAAGTGGAGTGGCGTCGCGGTGTGCTGCACCGTCTACGCCATTCTTTTGGGGACTCTGCTCTTCGCAGCTTCGACAGGAACTTCTGACATCCCCGTCAACCAACAAGTAAAACTCACCGGCCTAATTCTGTCGCGCCAGGGTGACACTATTCGAATCAAAGACAAAAAATCCGGTCAATTGTTTGTCGTGAACATCACGGACAACACAAGGATTGAACGCAAGCAAGGCCATCTACGGTTCTTTCGCCACACGGACATGGATGTGACGGCACTGGTGCCGGGCTTAACAATAGAAGCCGAAGGCAGAGGCGATGCAAAGGGTCGGCTCGAAGCTGAGAAAATATCTTTCAGTCCCGACGAATTCGCAGTTGAAGTGGCCCAGCAGCAAGAGATCACAGGGAACAGAACGGCCGCAAAACAAGCTGGCGCCGAGGGGCAGCAAGGCATCGCAGGGGCGGTACAGGCGCAATCCTCAGCAGATCAGGCAATGGCCTCAGCTAGTCAATCTGGTGCAGAGGCGCAAGCCGCAGTTGCCCTCGGTATTGCGAATGCGACAGCTTCTTCCATGTTGAACAAGCGCGTTTCGGAGTTGGACGACTACAAGAACGAGTTCCAGGTTGACGTCTTTTTTCCCAGAGATTCGGCCGTTCTGAACGAAAAAGCGAAGAAGGACCTCAACAATCTGGCTGACATTGCCAAGTCACTCGATGGCTTCATGATTGAAATCGCAGGATACAGTTCCAATACCCTGAGCAAAGAAGCGGACCAAAAGCTTAGCGAAGAACGGGCGGCAGTCGTTGCACAGTATCTTCGGGAAGTGAAGGACATTCCGATGCGACGAATCCTTGTGCCGGTCGGCTATGGAGCGACCCATCCGGCTGTCAGCAACGATAGCGCCCAGGATCGCGACCTGAACCGCCACGTAGATATCAAAGTTCTGGTGAACCAGAGTCTCGCGCAGGGCGAGTAGGTTTCACCGACCGGCCTGGTGAGGGCAAATTCTGCTATTAGGTAAAGGTGCTGTAGCAGGATCTCATTTAGTGGGTCGAAACTGCGCAGCCACTTCGGTGGAAAGGTCAAATCTGCAAGGAGGAGAACAAAATGCTTAAGAACACAGCGCTGTTCGCGGTGGCGGGAATTCTTGCTCTCGGCGGTCCCAGTAACCCTCCCTCCGTAGCCGGATCCTGGCGAGTGGACACACGCCATTCGGATGCCCGACTTACTACTGATGCGACCACGGATTATGGAAAAACGAAAATCAACCTGGCACTCGGCTTCGCCAGGGTTAACGGAAGAATCACATTGGACGATGCTGATCCCACGAAGTCCAGTGTCGATTTTAGAATCTATCCGGCTACCTCCATGTCGCCGGTCATTGATGAAGATGGGAAGTTCCTGAATCATTGGCTCGCCAACCTATCGAACCACACGTTGGTGTGTTTCCACTCCAAGAAGGTGGTCCGGATGCCGGACGGTCGGCTGCAAGCCACAGGCGAACTGGCCGTGACTCGGGTAGATCGTAACGTTGAGATGACCCCAAATGAAGCATATGCCGGCCCGGTCTACGGCCCACCAATGATCCACCGAGTCTCGCGCGACGCCACTTTCGTTTTCGACCCCGCTGCCGCTGGGAGCGGGCAGAAAGATAACTTTATTAAGCTGTCGGGATCCACGAGCATGGTCCGCGAGGACTTTCCCCAACTGGTGAGCACTGTAGTCAGCACCTACTGGCCGCCTTTGGTTCAGGATGAGGCCTGTCAAGTGCCGGCCGCAAATGAAGCCTACAGCGGTTCCGAATGCACAGGAACATACTTGGCAACTCCTGCGCCTCCCGAAGTGCCTCACGCAGCCAGCGGCGAGGATCTCCCTGGTCCGCCGAATTTCAACTCGCTCGTCGGGCAGCATCTAACGATTCTCATTCACATGCGTTTGACGCCCCAGGGTGCTGCAAAATCGGTGGTGGCGGGGAACTACCTCGTCTCTCCATAGTGGATTCGTCCACCAGGGGTTTGAGGACGAGGTCGAGTCCGACGAAAGATGATCCGCGATTGGTGACTAGTGTTTTTCGGAAGGTGGAGAGGAACCCTGCAGAGATTGGAACGCGCGCATGTGCTGCTCGGACTCAGCGGTTTTCCCTTGTTTGCGATAAAGACCGGCCAAGCCAAAATGCGCCTGGGCCGCAAGCGGGCCTTCTTTTTCAATCGTCAATAATTCCGTCCACGCCTTCTCGGCGGAGGCGGCATCGCCTTCGAGAGCGAACGCTTTGCCCAGTGCGTAGAGAGTTTCTGGCATCTGCGGCTGCAGATGGTTGGCGCGCTCCAACTCGGCGCGTGCCTCGCGCGCTTTACCCTGCTGAAGCAAAGCGTCTCCTAATCGATATTCGGCTTCTGCATTTCCAGGCTGCAGTTTGGCTTCGGCCCGAAAATTTTCTTCGGCCAGGGGCCAGCGTGAAGTCATGGCAAATACTTGTCCCAGTTCGAGGTGAAGATTGGGAGTGTCGGGGCGAAGGCGGATCGCCTCCTGATATTCTTTTTCGGCTTCGGCCATTTGCCGGAGAACAAAATAATTTTCAGCCAGCGACTGATGGGCGCGAGCGGAAGCAGGATAGCCGGCCAACAGCGTGTCGATCGACTGCTTGGAAAGCAACCCGCCGGCTCGGCCCAAATAATAGAGCAGGTCCGGATCGTTCGGTCGTTTTTGCAATGCGGCTTGAAGATTGATGATAGCGTCGCTGAATTGTCCGGCTTCTGCTTGCGCGATCCCGAGCGCGGCCACTTCCTGGGCTTGCTGCAAGTGCGGAACGGCCTGAGCCGCATAACCCTGTGCCAGGAGCGCATAACCGAGCAACCGATGCGCGGGAACCAGGCTGGAATCCAGTTCCAGAGCCCGCTTTAAAGGCGCGAGCGCTGCGCTATAGTTGTGCTGCTCGAGATAAGCCTGTCCCAGACTGATAAAACCGGCGGCGAATTTCGGCTCGAGTTCAGTCACCTGAAGAAATTCAGCCACCGCGGCGTCAAAGCGGCGCTGGCTTTCGGCCTGACGGCCAGCGTCCAGATGTTTCATCGCGTCCGGCGAAATCGTCTGCAACGCCAGCCACAGGATCAAAATAGATCGGATCACGGCCGCTCCGGCTCACGGATTTCAAGAAATTGATTCACGGACACATCATTGAGAACCTGGTGCGTTCCCGAAGGCCAGAATACTTCGACTCGTGCGGTTTTGGCGGTGGCCAAGCCGAAATGCAGACGCTTGTCGTTGGCTGATTCGTAACTCCCGGCGGTCGTCGCGAAGCGCGTTTGCCCGTTTACTTGCACGCGTGCTCCCAGGCCATCGCGGTTGCTGCGGGTACCGCGCAAAGTGATGGTCAGCCAGTTGGCGCTTCCACCGCGATTGAGAAAAATCTGCGGGTGCGCGCCGAGAACTGAAGTCACAACATCGATCCAGCCATCGTTGTTGAGGTCGCCGAAAGCGGCTCCCCGTCCCGATACCAGCGCATCGGTTCCCGGATTGACGCTCTCGAATTTTCCGTTGTGATTCAGGGCCAAGAGCGTTGGTTCCAGGTAGTGCAACGACGGGTCGATTTTTTCTACGTTATCGAGGACGTGACCCTGGTTTACAAACAAGTCTTTTTGTCCGTCATTGTCGAAATCTTCCAGTCCCACGCCCCAGCCCGAAGTCACACCGGAAAGCATCGTGACTCCGGTTTGCAGACCCCGGTCGCTGAACGAGCCATTGCCATCGTTGTGAAAGACTGCATAGGTTTGACGCGGCAATGTGGTTACGATGACATCGGGCCGGCCGTCGTTATCGTAGTCCTGAAACACAACTCCCATGCCGGAGAGCGGGCCACCATCCAGGTTGAGCGCTGTGCCTGCTTCCAAACCGACTTCGGTGAACGCGCCGTTGCCGTTGTTGTGGAATAGATACTGCTGCATGCCATCGTTGGCGACGAAGATATCGGTCAATCCATCCCCGTCATAGTCCGCGAACGCCACGCCCAATCCATGCCCTTTCTTGGCGGCAATCCCTGAGCGCTGGCTCACGTCCTCAAAGGTGCCGTCCCCGCGATTGTGGTAGAGAATGTTGGTGGCGCGGGGAAATTCCCCGGGCGGACAATAAGTGTGATAACTGCCGCCGCAGTCCTTGCTGTGCGCGGTGTCCCAGTCCATATAGCGCGTGACGAACAAGTCCAGTTTCCCGTCGTTATCGTAGTCGAAAAATCCCGCCGATACCGACCAGCCTCCGCCCGCGACTCCCGCCTTGGCCGTCACATCGGTGAAGGTGCCATCGCCATTGTTGTGATACAGAATGTTCTTGCCGTAGCTGGTCACGTAGAGATCGGGATAACCGTCATTGTCGTAATCGCCCACAGCTACGCCCATGCCGTAGTTTCCATCTCCGGCGTTAGCCAAGCCGGCCTGTTCGGTCACGTCGGTGAAGCTGCCATCACGATTTTGGCGGTAGAGCCGATTCCAGTAGCGCGGATCATGCCGATCAAAGTCTTCCGGTGCGTGCATGACATTATTGATGCGACCGCCGTTGACAAAGAATATATCGAGCAATCCGTCGTTGTTGTAGTCGAGAAGGGCAACACCGCCGGGCATGGTTTCGATCAAATACTTCTGCGGCGTAGGAGAGTTTTGCAGAGTGAACTCGATCCCGTGCGGCAGATTCACCACGAAAATGGGCGCGCTGATTGCTGCGAGCAAGGCGACGAGAATCGAAACAACGGCGACTTGGGAAAGACGGCTTAACATGTCGACTTTTCATTCCGGGGTAGGTCCTAAACCCTGAACGACCCCGGACCGGTCTACGAAACTTTTCCTCAGAACAGGAATTTCATTGCAAACTGAACTAACCTCGGATTGGTCCCGGGGGCCGTGGCGGTTATCGCGCCAAAGTTTACATTGTTCGTACTGCAGCAAGTCGTATTGGGTGGAGCAAACTGGGTTCGGTTAAAAAGATTGAAGACCTCTACTCGGAATTCGAAATTGAAGCGTTCATAAGAATCCAGTGAAAGTTTCTTGAACAGGGCAAAGTCGAAGTTATTCACGCCATCGCCGCGCAGCGTGGGATCGACTCGTGGCTCATTGCCGAAGGTAAAGTCTGGCGGGGCATTGAAACAAGCGGTGTTGAACCACTGGTTCAACCTCGATTTGCCTTTGATTGATTTCGCACACCCGGCGACTATATTCGGCCGCGAACCGGTGCCGAACAGCGTAGAGTCGTTATTTTGACCGTTACGGAAGACGAGAGGAAATCCTCTCTGGAAAGTAATCACTCCATCCACTCCCCATCCGCCAACGATCCGGTTCTGGAGTTCTCCCATATTGCCAAGATATCTTCTGCCTTGTCCGAACGGCAGGTCGAGAACATAGCTGACTACCAAGCGTTGCGGGACATCCTGCGAGGACAACGAGCGTTCGCCGCGCAGGTTGTTGTTGTCTTGCAAGCCCCCCACGCTGGTTTCAAGCCAGGAGGTAAGCGTGTCGGTATTGCTGATGAGCTTGGCATTGGTGTAAGCCACCAGCAGTGATCCGGCCCCGGCGAACCGGCGCTGCGCCGTAATCTGCAATGAATGATAGATGCTGGAGAACGATCCCTGGCCGGCAAGTTCCACACTGGTGTATTGCGGATACGGCCGAAGAAGTTGACCCTCCGTGGTAGTGGGTGCAGCCAGGGCGAGGGCTTGACCATTCACGAAGAACGGGTTGGGCACGGAGTCGAGCAAAGTTACCGCAGACCTTCCACCAGCAGCATACTGCGCGGCGGCTTGCGTCAGGAGACTGTCTGAGATTTGGTTGACCTGTTGCGCGTATTGCGCCAGGTGGGTGCCTTTGGATCCCACGTAGGCCACCGAAAGAAGAAATCCCGCCGGAAGGTGTCTCTCGACATTCAAGTTCCACTGTTGCACGTACCCCGCAGGATGGCGTTCGCGATCCACCTCCGTAATCGATTGCACCACCTGGGTGAGGAACTGCTGCGTCCCCCTATCTCCCAAGCTGCGCCCTGGTGGCGGCGAAATGCCAGCGGGGAAGGGCAGCGAAATCGAGTTGAATGGATGCGTGCCGTCAACCGTACCTGTGTACGTCGTACCAGCTGCGTTCACCATGTCATTGAGCGGATTGACTGCAAACGAGACATAATCGGGGATCCAGAAAATTCCGTACCCGCTCCGAACAACTGTTTGCTGGCCGATGCTATAGGCGAGCCCGATCCGCGGAGAAAAGTTATCTTTCTCCATTGAAATGTTATTCCGCGTGCCAGCAGGAATCAGGAATGCTTCTCCCCTCACCGTCGGTAAGCCTGCCGGAAGAAACGCATTGAGATAGTTGGCGGCGTGTGGATCGAAATACGACAGTCGATTAAAGCGTTCCGACCACGGACCTTGCAGCTCATATCTCAGGCCCAGATTCAGGGTAAGGTGATTACTCACACGCCAGGTGTCATCGAAATAAGGCGCCCGATACACTTGCTTGCCCGCCGTGAAGTTGGGCACCACTGCCTGGGAAAAAAAATGATTCTCAAAATTGCTGAAGTTATCGGCATAACCGAGCAGAAAATCGGCAAACGGAAAGCCGCTGAAACAGGCTTGACTCGGTGCACAGAAATCGAAGGCTCCGCTGGCCACGTTGGTTTGAGCATAATTGTCGTAGCCGACTTCGAATTGAAAGCCAAATCGATACCGGTGATGCCCGCGCATCAGAGTAATGTTTGGACCGAGGTTGTATTGGGTATTGCGGTCCTGAATAAAGCTTTGCCCCTGCGAACACATAATTGCGTCCGTGGTATTGGCTACACAGGGCGTGGGCGGCGTGCGCATCACCGCGGGAACACTCGCGTTATAGCTCGCCGGCCAGCCGATCGACGTCAGATCAAATCCCGCATTCGTTGGTGTGCGGTTGTATTTGAAGCGACTCACGCTGGCGTTGAAGTCAAAAATCGTCTTCGAGCTGATGTTGTAGTTGTACCCGAGCGCCAACGCGTTCGTGGAATACTTTTCTGAACAGCGGTCCGCGCACAGACCATCGCCCAGGGGATCGACAGGCAGGTCCAGCACAGACCAGTGATTGAAGCGGACAAACAGTCTCTGCTTGTCCGTAAGATCCTGATCAAGGCGGGCGACGAACTGGTCCTGGTCGCCGCCGGTCCTCGCGACGGTGTTGAAATTGTTGATGGTGCCCGACGGAGTTACTACGCCAGGACTATTCGGCAGAGGCCAAAGAGAGAGCAGCGCCTTCGACGTAGTATTAATCCTGTTAGCAGGGATTTTGTTTCCCATGAAGGCCGTGGGAATTAAGTTACTTCCCGGGCAAGCTCCCTGAGCATTTATTTGGCCGGCGCAGGGATCCACAATAGCCGTGCTAATGGCGGAGAAATCCCCGTTCCGTTCAGCAGGGGTTGGAACGCTGGCGGTGAATTGTTCTCCAGTGCGGAGACGGAAGCCTTCCCAACTGGCAAACCAGAACGCACGGTTGCGGCCATCATAGCGCGGCAGCCGGACCGGCCCACCTATATTCGTACCAAACTGGTTTTGGACCCAGGGTGGTCGTGGTTTGCCCGTCGCATTTAGAAAATAATCATTGGCATTGAAAATCCGATTGCGGAGATATTCATAGACCTCGCCGTGGACAGCGTTAGTTCCACTTTTTGTGCTCAGATTGGTGACTCCACCCGCAAATTTTCCCCACTCCGGGCCCAGATTGCTGGTCTGTATTTTGAATTCCTGGATGGAATCCTGAGTGGGAATCAGTACCGGCAAGTTGATATAGCCAATATTGAGCGGCTGCCCATCCAGGTACTCCGCGCTTTGATTCCCGAACGAGCCATTCACTTGATAGTTGTTCCAGCCGAAGGGATTCACACCGACCGGCGTACCCGTCGAACTGCCCTGCGGAATCACGGACGGCGCTAGAACGATCAGATTGAAAACATTTCTTCCGTTGAGCGGCAATTCATTGGCCTTGCGACGTTCCACAACTGTACCCACCGTCGCCGATTCGGTATCAAGCGGAGGCTGCGTGCCCTCGACGGTGATGCTTTCTAAAGCTGACCCCAAGGTCATTTCAAAATTAATCTCCACGGCGTCTTGCACATGGAGAATGACGCCAGACTGAATCACTGCCTTGAATCCGAGTTTTTCGACTTCAATTCGGTACCTGCCAGGGAGCAGGTCGGAGACGTAGTATGTACCGGTTTCGTTCGTCAGCCCCTGGAAGCGCACGCCAGTTTCTGTGTTGATAACGGTGACGGTCGCATCCTTGATCACCGCTTTGTTGGGATCGGTGATTCGTCCGGCCAAGGAGGCGCTGGCCGACTGCGCGTGGGCAACGCCGCAGAGACAAAGGCTTAACGAGACATTTCGGATCCACCTCCGCATAGCGGTTTTACTTTACCTCAGCGCGCAAGTCTTCACGTCGGAAACAAAGTGAGCACAGGAGAGCAAGCCAAAACACCGCTGCGCACATATATACGTCGTCGGCGCCGGAGATGTACCAGGTCAGAGCAGATTTTCCACGACGAATTTTATGATCGTTTTTATCTGGAAAAATGATTAGCTCGTGTTGTATGGTGCGCCAAGCGGTACTGGCTGACGTTGCAGCGTAACAGTTGAAGACGCGCAATCTTATGAGTTCTCCCCCCAATGGACGCGCGCTCGCAATGCCCCTGGCTTGGAGCAGAGGGCGGGGACAAGTTGTTGAACTTCCCGGCCCATCCACGATTCTGTCGCCTAGCGATGAAGAGTTGTTAGCAAACCTGCAAGCTTATGACGCAAAGGCGCTAGACGCAATATTCCAGCGGTACTCAAGGCTGGTGTTTGGCATCGCGTCCCGCATCCTGCGCGACCATTGCGAGGCCGAGGAAGTCGTCCAGGAGACTTTTTTCTACGTCTATCGAAAGGCGGCGCTGTTCGATTCCGCAAAAGGCGGCGCGAAGGCCTGGATCGTGCAAATTGCCTTCAGTCGAGCGCTCGACAGGAAGGCTCATCTGTCAAGACGCGGATTTTATGATGGTACAGAAATCGACTCTCTGGATGATACTTTAGTGGGAAGGGCCGATGTCGAGCGCGAGATCAGTGCTAAGCTGGACCTGGCCCAACTGCAGAAGGCTTTCGAGGATTTGACGCTGATGCAGCGCCGCACCTTGGAGTTATTTTATTTTGAAGGCTTCGAGCTGAAAGAGATCAGCGAAAGGCTTCACGAACCTCTCGGCAACGTGCGCCATCACTTCTATCGCGGCTTGGAACGGCTACGCAAGAGCCCATCTGTCCAGAGGCTTCGGGGAAACGAACGATGATTCGCGAACGCGGAAGTCTCTATGACCCTGATGCCGACGGCCATGAGAAATTTAGGAAGCTGAGTGCGCTGGTAAATTCCGGCACGCTCACTCCTTCCGAATTGCTGGAACTGGAAGCTCACCTGAGTTCCTGTCACCAATGTTGCGAAATCCACCGCGAGTATCAACTCCTGGCGAAGGTCGGGATGCCATTTCTGGCTACCGCTCAACCTAATCTGGAGGAAGATTCGGAGTGGAATGATTCGAAAGTGCGGCAGCGACTGTTGTTACAAATTCAAGACCTGCAAGGTGCCGCTACTTCTGTCGAAGACTCCCGCGTTCGCCAGAAGGTTCTTTATCCGTACTTTTTGGGCTCTCCCGCCCGACAGTGGATCACAGGGGCGCTTGCCGCCTGTCTGTTAGCGACGGTTTCGTTAGCTTCTTACCGATTGGGCGGGACTATGCGCGACAACCCAAAACATTCGTCACTGCCCTCAGTCGAAGAGAAGGTGCAAGAGTTCGCGGTGCCGAAGAGTTCCGCCGATGAGTTGCTGCAGAAGCAGGCCGCGAAAATCGTTCAAGTCGAGGAGCGAAGCGCCGCACAACAGCAGGAAGTGAGCCGTTTGCAAGGGGCATTGCACGCCTTGGAACAGCATTCCCGCGAACTATTGGCGGCCAAGAGCGAATCCGAAGAGCAGGTGCTCGCGGTTACGAGGCAGCGAGACAGTCTTACCGTGGAACTGCAGCAGGCCGAACAGTCCTACCGATCGGCACAAGTGGAACTGGCAAGTCTTCGCGCCGAGCATGATCGCGCTCTGGTCCGAATGACCGCTCTTGAGTCGAAAAATGACGACCTTGCCGCCAGCAATCGCGGCCTGGAGCAAAAGCTCGCCGATGACGACCGCTTTCTGGCTTCCGACCGCGACATCCGCGAACTTATGGGCGCGCGCAAGCTCTACATCGCCGACGTTTTCGACGTCGATAGCGGCAGCCGTACGCGCAAGCCATTCGGCCGCGTCTTCTACACGCAGAAAAAGTCTTTGATCTTCTACGCATTTGACTTGGATCGGCAGCCCGGCGTCAGGAACACGAGCATTTTCCAGGTCTGGGGGCAAAAGGGCGCAGAACTCACAAAAAACGCCCGTGCCACGAATCTCGGAATTCTCTACATGGACAGCGAATCGAACCGCCGCTGGGTATTGCGCCTGGATGATCCCAAGCAACTCGCGGAAATCGACGCTGTCTTCGTCACGGTAGAGCCTCACGGTGGCAGCCGCAAACCCACCGGCAAGCCGCTACTGTTCGCCTTGCTGCGAAACGAAGCTAATCACCCTTAGTTGTAAGAGCCGCTCGCGTCGTGTCCCGTCCTTCGCCCTTCCGGGTTTTCCCCTGCGCGACTTGTCTTCGCGTCGAACACCTCATTGGTACAGAACCGTTCGCCCGCACGTAATAGCTTTAGAGTACACAAATCTCATGAGGCCTTTGATGCTTGGTTCAGTCAAGGGCACGGCCACTGCTTCTCATCAACGCGCTTTCTAGAATCGATCTGCCAGGGGGAAACATGGATTCTCGCAGGTTCTGGATAATTGTTCTGTCTCTGAGTCTTCTTGTGCTGGGAGCGAATTTGTCCCTGTGCGCACAGTCCACGTATGGCTCGATCGCTGGCGCGGTGACCGACACTTCTGGCGCGGCCATCACGGATGCGAACGTCACCCTGACCAACGTTGGGACAGGAGAGAAGCGCACCCAGTCCAGCGGCAGTGACGGACTGTTCACTTTTGTGAATCTGTTTCCCGGACAATATCGGGTTGATGTGGAGAAGCAAGGATTCAAGCACTTCGCCCGCACAGATGTAACCGTAGAAGTGCAGCAGAGCACTCGCGTGGACGTGCCGTTGCAAGTGGGCCAGGTCAGCCAGATAGTGGAGGTGACATCGGAGACGCCACTGCTGCAAACGGAATCTGCGTCATTAGGCCAGGTGGTGGAGCAGCGCAAAGCGGACGAGTTACCGCTGAACGGCCGGAATATCTTCAATCTGATCATAGTTTCCCCGGCGGCAGTTGCGCAGGGAGGATCCGGTGGTTCGCCAGTAGGCCAAAACCCATTCAGTTGGGGCAATTACCAGATCGGAGGTTCGTTCGCCAATCAAGGTGCGGAGTACCTTGATGGCCAACCCCTGAACATCGGCTATATCAACTTGCCGATTATCATTCCGACGCAGGATTCCGTCGGCGAGTTCAAGGTCCAATACAGCAATCTCGGGGCCGAATGGGGCAAGTTCTCCGGCGGCGTCACGAACCTCAGCACCAAGTCCGGTACCAACTCCTGGCATGGTTCCGCCTATGAGTACTTCCGCAATAAGGTGTTAAATGCCAATGAATATTTCAATAAGCAGACTGAGTTGGCGAGCGGTGCCAAGAACATCGCTCCTCCGTGGACGCAGAACCAGTATGGGTTTCAGGTTGGCGGACCAGTGATTAAGGATAAAACATTTTTCTACGTGAGTTGGGAGCAATATCGGCAGCGCACCGGTTCTCCCTTTACTACTTCCGTTCCTCAGACCGCCATGCTGAGCGGGGATTTCTCTTCTCTTTGCACTTTGCCAGCGGGTCAAGGTGGGGCGGGCGGTACGTTCAACGGCGGCTTGTGCAGCAATCCTGCCGGACAGTTGTATGACCCTTATAGCGCAAACGCAGGTGGGACGCGCACGGTAGCTTATCCGAACAATCAAATTCCGAGTTCGGAATTCAGCACAGCCACAACTGTGCTATGGAAGAAATATTTTCCCGCGCCGAACCTTCCGGGAGATCAACAAAATTATTTGAGCGCGGCGCCTGCCGGCGGAAATACCAACGAGTTCGTGGCTCGCGGGGATCAGAGTATTGGCCGCAACACCCATCTGTTCGGAAGGTTCGCCTACTATGGATTAACCGACTTGCCGTCGAATCCGTTGGGAACGGGCCTCTGCCTCGATCGCTGCGCGGAAAAGTATCACACGAAAATGATCGTTGTGGGAGTGAACCATGTATTCACTCCAACGACCATTCTCGACGTGAACCTGTCAGCCAGCCGCTTTGTTTACGGACGTCAGCCACTTCTCTCAGGCTTTGACCTAACGACTCTAGGCTGGCCGTCAACTTACAACACTCCACCCAGCACGATGCGAACCCCGCCTACTCCTGCGTTCCCCTTCAACAACGATGTTGGAAAGTCGCAGGGCAACAGCGCCATCGGCGATCACAATTCGCAATACAACATCACGCCGGCGTTCACCTTGATCCGGGGCAAGCACACAATTCAGACTGGCGCCCAGTTCGAATACGGATACGATAACTACTTCCAAACAAACATCGCCAGCGGCGCCTTCGCGTTCGGCGGAAACTGGACAACTCAAATAGCGCCAGCTGCTGGGGGAACGGCTAATCCTAATTTTGCATTCGCCGACTTCCTGCTTGGCTTGTCGCAAAATGAAGGAAGTTTCGTCAATCAGACCGAAGGGGTTGCTCAGGTCCCCGCCCAGACCAAGGGCTTGCAAGTGTACCGCGCCTTATACGCGGACGACACTTGGCACGTTACCCCTAAGTTGACCGTCAATTTGGGTGTTCGCTATGAATTGCAGGGCACATGGTCTGACTCCTACGGGCGGCTTTCCTACTGGGATCCGACCGCGACCAATGCAACCGCATCCGGCTGTTTCGGAGCTGGCACAGCTTGCCCGGGCGATGCTTTCCTTGTAGGAACTGGACGCAACACTAGCAAGAACAACATCCCGATGGATAAGACGGCGTTCTCCCCACGGCTAGGCTTCGCCTACGCTTTGGATTCGAAAACCGTGATCCGAGGAGGCTTTGGCACCTTCTATATCCCCAACTACGTGTCATTCGGGCTGAACCCCGACAACGATGTGGTGAATCTCGCTAGTACCCCTCTCCACGCTACGAACGACTCATTCATCACTCCGGCTGCTATGCTGGATGGGTCCGGTTGCTCCTTTGGCGCAACCGGCTCGGTGTTTCCGGTAAGGGGACCAAACAACTTTGGCTGCACTCAGACCGGTCCCTTCGGAAATTCAGGTATTCTACCGCCGCCAGGACGAAACTTCGCGCCCCTGGCCGGCACTCTGGCTCCATTTCCTGCCGACATATCGAGTTTCGCGCTTTTTAACGGCAGCCCGACATTGGCTCCCTATTACGGGATCAATGGGCACAGCAATCCGAAATGGGGATACGTCGAGCAATGGAACTTCGACATCCAGCGCCAACTCCCTGCTGGGTTCTTTGCGGATGTGGCCTATGCTGGCTCGCACGGAGTTCATCTGCAGCAATATTCGACCCACGTCGACCAACTTCCTGACACCCTCTGGTCTCAGGGCGCCGCGCTAACTGTACAGGTTGCAAACCCGATGAAGGGCACAAATCCCAATCCGTCTCTGAACGGAGCCACAGTTGCGGCGGGGCAGTTGGAACGTCCATACCCGCAATACAACGACTTGAACCTGGCTGGCTACGGTTGCTGTGAGAGCAGTTACAACTCTCTGCAAGCTACTGTGACTCGCCGCTTCAAGGGCGGTGGAACACTGTTGGTTGCGTATACGAACGAGAAGCTCCTGAGTAACACTGACACCCTGACCAGTTGGCTTGAAGGGCCGACCGGTGGAGTTGGGGGCGTGCAGGACTGGAACAACTTGAAGGGCGAACGATCACTCTCTTCGCAGGATGTGTCGCAGCGCGTGGTGATCAGCTATGTCCTCGATCTTCCATTCGGCCACGGCAGGGCCTACGCCGCAAATCTAACCGGCATAGCCGACAAGATGGTTTCAGGATGGGGCATCGATGGCATAACCACATTCCAGCGCGGCTTCCCACTGAAGATCACTCAGCCCGGCCAGACCGCACTGGAAGCCGCAAATCTTGGAGTTAGCAACATCCGGCCAGATGTCGTTCCCGGGTGCGACAAAAAAGCGGGCGGCGGCCACCTTAGCCAGTGGTTTAACACCAGTTGCTTCGCATCAGCTCCAGATTACGGCCCCGGCACCGAAGCGCGGGTCGATCCCGTACTTCGAGGGCCTGGAATCAATAACTTTGACTTCGCGGTCTTCAAGAGAACAAACATGGGCGAAAGAGTAGGTGTTGAATTCCGGACCGAGTTCTTTAACCTATTCAACCATCCCTACTTCTCCATGCCGGCCACCGGTTTTGGAACCGCTGGATTCGGAGTTGTCAATTCAACTGTTCAGGGGGGTGTGGCTTCGCCCGAGCGGTTGATTCAGTTCGCATTGAAGGTGGTGTTCTAAGAGTCGGAATCACGGGTCTGGTAATTTTTCCGGACCCGGATTTCTTCTCGCAAGTTCGTCTGCCTTTGCCACCCGTGCCCTGAATTGGCTTTTCAACGCAAATTGTCGACCTCCGTATCTTCCCACCTATGAGAACAGTTCAGACCATCGATTATTCCGAGGCGAAGAGCGCCGTTGGTCTAATCGTTGAAAAAGCTTTGCAGATGCAGAAGGCTGCGGCGATAGCGGTTGCCGATGCCCACGGCGACCTTCTATGTTTTGCCCGCATGGATGGCGCTCCTGTCTCTTCCATTTCTATCGCCATGAACAAGGCCTGGACTGCCGCGCGCGAACGCAAACCAACCAAAGAGATTGGAGATAAGGTGAAACACCCCGAGAAGGGTCACGACATCGCTTACTATGGCGATCCTAAATATGTGGGATGGGGTGGCGGCATTCCGGTGTGGAAAAATGGCGAGGTGGTGGGAGCGGTTGCGGTGAGTGGCCTATCCTCCAATGAAGACATAGCGTTGGCAACGCTTGGCGTCGAGTTGATTGCCGAGTTGTAGCCTGCATTATCCTCGCGTAGGTTCGGAAGAACTTTTTGTGTCGATTCGGTTTGCGAAGAGATGGCCCTGAGGTTCCCAATGCTGCGCAAAGTTCAATCCCTCGCTTTTCTCCTTCTACTTCTTATTCTTCCCGCAGTATGCCAGCAGACAGCCGCTCCGCCAGCCGATGTCGAGGCGCGTATCGATTCCATGCTCAAGCAACTCACGCTGGAGGAGAAAATCGATCTGATCGGCGGTGTCGACGACTTTTATATTCGCGCCAATCAAAAAATCGGTCTGCCCCGGCTGAAGATGGCCGATGGGCCGGTCGGAATCCGCAACTACGGGGCGTCCACCGCGTTGGCAGGCGGAATCGCGCTGGCAGCTACCTGGGATCTCGACCTGATTCACCGCGCCGGTACTGTGCTGGGCGATGATGCGCGCGCACGCGGCGTCCACTTTCTCCTCGGTCCGGGCGTCAACATCTATCGTGCTCCCATGAATGGACGCAACTTCGAATATTTCGGCGAAGATCCTTTTCTTGCGGCGCAGACCACGGTCGCCTATATAAAGGGTGTTCAGTCCCGAGGAGTCTGCGCAACCATCAAGCATTTCGTCGGGAATAACTCGGAGTACGACCGCCACAATGTGGATTCCATCATCGACGAGCGTACGCTGCGCGAAATTTATCTACCCTCTTTTGAAGCGGCCGTCAAAGAAGCCCATGTTTGCTCGATCATGGATTCCTATAATCTCACCAACGGCGAACACATGACTCAGAACGCCTACCTCAATAATGACGTTGTCAAGAAGGAATGGGGTTTTAAGGGAATCATTATGTCGGACTGGACGTCCACCTACGACGGAGTTGCCGCGGTGAACAGCGGGCTCGATCTGGAAATGCCGTGGGCTAAATTCATGAACCGGGCCACGCTGCTGCCCGCTATCAAAGCGGGTAAGGTCAGCGAATCCACGATCGATGAGCATGTGCGGCGGATTCTGCGGACCGCCATCCAAATGGGCTGGCTTGCTCGCGATCAGACTGACCCTTCCATCTCCCGTTACAATCTAGACGGCCGCGCTGTCGCGCTCGAGGCGGCACGTGCCAGCATTGTGCTACTCAAGAACGAAGGCAGTCTTCTGCCTTTGGATAAATCAAAAATCAAGACGATCGCTGTCGTTGGCCCCGATGCCTATGCCGCCGTGCCGGTCGGCGGCGGCAGCGCTGCCGTGCGCCCGTTCAACGCCGTGAGTTATCTGGAGGGTCTCGCCAACTATTCCGCGAAGATCAAAGTCTTGTACGATCCGGGTATTCCCTCGCTCTCGGAAATGGCCAAGCAAACACGCTTCGTCACCGAGTCTTCAGGGGATACGCTTGGCCTGAAGGTCGAATATTTTGCTTCCACCGATTTGAGCGGTAGGGCAGACGTGAAGAGCATCGATGAGAACCTGAACTATGGCGATGATAATCCTCTTCCAGCAAGCCTCAACTCGGCCCGTTGGACCGGTTATTACGTCGCCAAAGAGGCCGCGCCTTATCACGTTTTCGTCCAGTCAATGGGTGAGCAAGGCGGAGTCCGGCTCTATCTTGATGAAAAATTGGTAATCGACGACTGGGAGCGCCACACGGCTCTGGTCCACGATGTCCCTCTGAATCTCGCGCGGGGAGCGCACAAGATTCGTATCGAAGCGTACCGAACCGATTCCTGGAATAACCCCCATCTGCGCCTGGGAATCGTTGCAGCAGCGTCGCTGGTGAATCCCGAAGCCCGCACAATCGCATCCAATTCCGACGTAGTTGTTGTAGCCGTGGGATTTGATCGCTACAGCGAAAGTGAAGGCTCCGACCGCAGTTTCCAATTGCCCACCGGACAAAACGAACTCATCGAGGCCATGCTCGCCGCCAATAAGAATGTGATCGTCGTGGTCAACGCTGGCGGGGCGGTGGACATGAGTACGTGGGTGAATCGTTCCCCCGCCTTGCTGCAGGCTTGGTACCCGGGACAGGAGGGCGGCACAGCCCTCGCACAGATTCTGTTCGGAGAGTTCAGCCCATCTGGCAAACTGCCGGTTAGTTTCGAGCGACGCTTCGAGGACAATCCCACTTATTCCAACTACTATCCCAATGACAGCGACAGACGAGTGAAATACAACGAGGGGATCTTCGTCGGTTACCGGCACTACGACAAGGCGGGCATCCAACCTTTGTTTCCTTTCGGTTTCGGACTCTCCTACACCGCTTTCAAATTTAGCGACCTCGCTATTACTCCTTCGTCAATTACCGGCGATCAGCCTGTGACGGTGTCCTTCAACGTGACCAACACAGGAAATCGCGAAGGCGCCGAAGTTGCCGAGCTCTACGTCAGCGATCATCATGCGAACGCGCCCCGTCCGGTGAAGGAACTCAAAGGTTTTGCCAAGGTGAACCTCAAGCCGAGGGAGACCCAGAAAGTCTCGATCACTCTGGATCGTCGTGCGCTCTCTTATTACGATTCCACGGCCAAGCAGTGGAAAGCGAGCCCAGGAGAATTTGTAGTGTTGGTCGGCAAATCGGCGGCAGAGGTTGATCTGCAGGGGATAGTAAGTTTCATACCATAAATCCAAGTTACGGTTTCGTCGCATGACGGCTTGTGAACGACGAATCTAGGCCCTGCGAACAGAGTACCTCTTTCCCCAGGCAGTGCTTCGGGTGCGGTGTGGCGAGCTAGTCTCCCGAGGGCTGGAGCATTTCCTCCTGAGGCATTTCTGGGAAGGGTTGTTCTGGTGCGATTGCTTTGGACCTGTTTTTCGAATTCGCAGATGGAATCATTCCTGCAGCCGAAAACTGCTCTGCTTCGGTGGATTCGGCGAGGGCCATGGTTGAGGCTAGTCCGCCGCTAATCACTTGCTGTACCTGATCGAAATATCCCGTGCCGACGAAGCGCTGATGTTTTGCTGCCTGGTATCCGTGTTCGCGCTCGCTGGCGAACTCCTTTTCTTGCAAGGCCGAGTAAGCCGCCATTCCGGTTTCTTTATAGTGCCGCGCCAGTTCGAACATGCTCAAATTCAGCGCGTGGAATCCAGCCAGGGTCACGAACTGAAACTTGTATCCCATGGCCGCCAGTTCCCGCTGGAAGCTTGCGATGGTTTGCTCGTTGAGTTTCTTGCGCCAGTTAAAACTCGGCGAGCAATTGTAAGCCAGCATTTTCTCCGGGTACTTCGCGCGGATCGCGTCGGCGAAGCGGCTGGCCTCCGCGAGATTAGGTTCTGATGTTTCGCACCAGAGCAAGTCCGCGTACGGTGCATAAGCCAGGCCACGCGCGATGGCCGAGTCGATGCCACCACGAATGCGGAAGAAGCCTTCGGTGGTGCGCTCGCCGGTGCAGAAGTCGCGGTCGCGCGCGTCGATGTCGCTGGTCAACAAGTGCGCACTGTTTGCGTCGGTGCGCGCCATCACGAGTGTTGGTACCCCCATCACATCGGCTGCCAAGCGAGCTGCCACCAATTTCTGCACGGCCTCTGTAGTTGAAACCAGGACTTTGCCGCCAAGGTGTCCACACTTCTTCGCCGACGAAAGCTGATCCTCGAAGTGTACGCAGGCCGCACCCGCCTCGATCATTCCTCTCATCAGTTCGAACGCGTTGAGAGTGCCGCCGAAGCCAGCTTCGGCATCCGCAACCAGGGGTGCAAACCAGGTCTGCCCAGGCGCCACCTTGCCCTCTGCATGATGGACTTGATCGGCCCGCTGTAGGGCGCTGTTGATGCGCCGGCATACGTTGGGAACGCTATCAGCCGGATACAAGCTCTGATCGGGATACATCTGTCCGGCGTTATTGGCGTCCGCTGCAACTTGCCACCCGCTTACGTAGATCGCCTTCAGCCCTGCCTGCACTTGCTGGATAGCCTGGTTGCCCGTAAGCGCGCCCAGCGAGTTAACGTAAGGTTCAGTCTGGAGCAGCTGCCAGAGCCGCTCCGCTCCCAAACGGGCCAGAGTGTGCTCTATGTGAACCGAGCCACGCAGACGCAGCACATCCTCCGCCGTGTAAGGCCGCTCGATTCCTCTCCAGCGAAGGTTGTTCTTCCACTCAATGGTAAGAGAAGCTGCATTGTGTGCGAGCTTTTCGTCGGCGCTGGTCAACGGGGAATAGGAGCGTTGTGGCGAGGTTTTGTTCGATCCGTTTGCGTGGGTTGGCACTTGCATAGCTCCTCATTACATCTATGTGTTCAATATAGTGAACATAAATTCATCATACTGGCCGAGCCTAAGGCTGGCGAAGGATGCAGTCAAGGCGGATGTTCAGTATAATGAACATACATTCATTTTATTGGCCGACTACAGGTTTGCTATTAGAGGGGGTAAATATGTCCAAGCTGTCTCCCGAGTCTCCATCCGCGGCGGTTGAACGTGCTCTAGCGATGCTGGAAGCCGTAGCGCAGGAGTCCGACGGCTTAAGCAACGCTGAAATCAGCCGACTGCTCAGCATTCCAAAGAGTTCAGCGAGCTACCTCCTGCGCACCCTCGAAATGCGGGGCTATCTAACCCGCGACCCGGAATCGGGGAAATACCGGGTGGGATTAAAGATCCTGAGCTTAAGCCGGGGAGCTCTAAGCGGTCGTGACGTTCGTGGAATTGCCCTGCCAATAATGCGCCACCTGACCCAGCAGACCGGCCTCACTTGTCATTTGGCGGTGCTCGATGGTTCCGACGCGGTCTATATCGAGAAGGTTGAGCCGGAAGGCTTTATCCGCATGGATACCTGGGTCGGACGACGCATGCGAGTGCATGCCACTAGCGTGGGCAAGGCGATTGTCGCTGGCCTTCCTCAAGAACATCTGGAACGAATTGTGCGCAAGAGCGGCATGGAAAAACGCACGCCCAAGACGATCACAACCCTTCCGCGCCTGCTAAAGGAACTAGAAAAAGTGCGTGCGCAAGGGTATGCAGTTGACGATGAAGAAAACAATTTGGGCGCACGCTGCGTGGCCGCGCCTGTGTTTGACGATCACGGATCGGTCGAAGCGAGCCTGGGTCTGAGCGGCACGACCCAGCAAGTCAGCCCGCAAACCATGCCGCGGATTCTGGAGGCGCTAAAATCCTCGGCCCGGCACATCTCCATGGGCATGGGATACCGCGTTTCGCATCACCGCCAAGGAGCGTAGGCGAATCCTGGGCGACTCTACCGGACTACGCTGTTTTGGCAGGCTGTGGCAACGGAAACAATCCTATTCTCTGATTAAGGTCATGAGTCAATGTCCAAACTTGCGAACACTGATCACATAGCCAGTAACGCTCGACCCGCCGGGGCGCGTGCCTCGCGAAGGCAGAGCGCGAGCCTGCGTTCTGATCCAGGTTGGTCACGCATCCGGTCTCGATCAGAAACAGTTCGCCTTGGCCCAACTGTAGAAACGGTTTTGAACATTCCAAATTCGCGCAGTGGCTGAGCATGGTTCTTTCCAACTTTCTTTCAAGTGAGACGTGCGAGGGCGCAGGCCTCACTTTTCAAAATCGCCACATTGCCAGATTCCTCAGTGTGCATCTGGAAGGCCAAAGCACGATACCGCTCTCGACCCGGTTTCCTGAATTGCACCTCGACTGAGTTGTTTCCTAGTGCCGATTCTTCGGCACTGTGACGGCTATTCGGCTTCGATGCCTTGCCCTTCATTTCCTTGGGGCCATTACCACTTCCAGAAATGACGAAGCAGGTGCTGTTATGCCGTCCGGCGTATTTTGACGTGGTCGATGGCAAGAATCGCCACCTAGCGGAAAGACCCCCGGTCGATCGAGAGAAGGCATTAAACCAGTGGCAGGTTCAACGAATGATCGCTCCGCTGACGGCTACTACAATCCCTAAAATGCTGAACACAATTCCCAAGTGCCAGAAGATTCGCCTCCCGGAGAGCAGAGTGATCGAGGTGATCACCAGTCCTATTTCCAAAAACACTTCGGCTAAGTCGTAGCGATCGGCTCGCTTTCTTTCGGTCGCAACCTCGCTCTCCAGTTTGCGGGCCTCGTTCTGGATTTCGTCCTTGTCATGCTTGTAGCGCTCCGCTTCCTGGGAATACTTTTCGCGGAACTTTGCGACCGCGCCGGCGTCGTTACTATTCATGATCACAGCCAGTTCGCTGAACAAATCGTCCTCGTGCGCGCGAATATTTTTGGCCTGGTAGTACGACCA
Organism: Acidobacteriota bacterium; assembly: GCA_013289765.1. Classification (GTDB taxonomy): domain Bacteria; phylum Acidobacteriota; class Terriglobia; order Terriglobales; family Acidobacteriaceae; genus Sulfotelmatobacter. The sequence continues at coordinate 224,699 of JABCZI010000003.1, read as the reverse complement.
TTGGTCCGATGACTTTGCCTGCTGCACAACTTCGTCCGTATGCGCCCTATGCCCGAGCAGCGTGACCACCGCTACCAGCACGGCGAGCACGGCCATGGTCAGCGATACCGGCGCCAGGCTGGGATTGTGATGCCCGTGTTCGGCATGCTCCTGCAGTTCTTGAAGTTCATCGCCCATTAATCTTCGATCCTCCCAGCGCCCTGAAAAATACCAGACGCAGCTCACGATATTACGGATTCATAGTTCTTCGAGCAAGCGGCGGTCGAAAACAAACTGGCAACTATCCACTGACCACCGACCACTGCCCTCCGACCACTGCGCTCACTCGCCCATTACTTTCACAATTACTCTCTTGTCGCGCTGCCCGTCGAATTCGGCGTAGAAGATTCGTTGCCACGTGCCCAAGTCAAGTTTGCCGGCCGTGATCGGCACGATCACTTCGTGATGGATCAGCAGAGCTTTCAGGTGCGAGTCGCCATTGTCTTCGCCGGTTTCGTGATGCTTGTAGTTCTTGCGGAAGGGAGCCAAGTGCTCCAGCCACTGATCGATGTCCTCAATCAGGCCGCTCTCGTTGTCATTCACATATACACCTGCAGTGATGTGCATGGCGGAAACCAGGACCATGCCTTCTTTCACTCCGCTTTTGCGCACGATTTCCTCTACCTGCGGCGTCATGTGGACGTAGGCGCGATGAGTCTTGGTATGAAACTTTAAATATTCGGTAAGAACTTTCATTGCACTACTCCCTGCTTCCAAATTCTATCCGAGCGGAGCCTCGCACCTTTGGAACGATTACCTCCGTTACCCTGTTTCGCGCGTTGAGCACAGAAAACATCAGCTTCTTGCCCCATACTTAGTCTATCGAGGTGCTTCGGTGCTGTTCCGGCTTGATTACATATCGTGCGTACTTACGGTTATGTCGACAATCCTTCTGGGCAAGCGCTGCTGGGAAGGCTGGATTCTGGCGGCGATCAATAGCGTAGTCGTTTGCGTGATCGGTTTCCGTACCGCGCAATTCGGATTCATCCCCGCCAATGTATTCTGCATTGCTCTTTACGCGGTAAATCTTCACTCGTGGCGTAAACCTGAGGTTAACTAATTACTCTGCAGTAATCCTCGGCAACGGTGAGAGGTGTACCGGCATCCACTATTCGCTTGGGGACATCAGCCTGACAAGGAGAACCATGTACCATTCAGTCCCAAGTAGCAAAATCGTAGCGTTTATTCTGGCCCTCCTGATCTTCGTAGGATGGTCGGCAAGCCAATCAAAGGGTCAGGATGAAGGACCGCCGGGTCCGCCGCCTTCCAGCGCCCAGGAACAGCGGCCCGCGGCACCGCCGTCCTATGCGGAACAGCCCAATGCTCCTCCGCCTTCGTATGCACCGCAGCAGCTCGACAATCTGGTGTCGCGGATTGCGCTGTATCCCGATCCGCTGCTGGCGCAAGTTCTTGCGGCCGCAACTTTTCCCGACCAGATTCCGGACGCTGCCCGATGGGCGGATGAACACCATTATTTGCGTGGCGACGACCTCGCTCGGGGCATCTCGGAGGACCATCTGCCATGGGATCCCAGCGTGCAGGCTTTGCTTCCTTTCCCTTCGATTCTCGACACCATGGCGTCGGACATGAACTGGACCAGCGACCTGGGCAACGCGTTTCTGGCGCAGCGTCAGGATGTGATGGATGCGGTGCAGCGCATGCGACAGAAAGCGAGAGACTACGGTTACCTCCGCAGCAACGATCGAATCACAGTCAGCGGCGGACCTTACATAGAAATTGAGCCGGTCGATCCCGCATTTGTCGTCGTGCCCGCTTACGATCCCTTCATTGTGTTCGCTCCGCCTCGTCCGGGATTCTATGTGGGCGGCGCGATCGGTTTTGGCTTCGGAGTCGGCCTCGGCCTGGCATTTCGTCCCTGGGGATGGGGTTATAGCCGTTTCGACTGGGGCAGGCACGCGGTATTTATTGGCGACGCTCCGTGGGGACGCGGGTGGGGAAATCGGGTGGTATACGCGCATCCTTATGGTCCGGGCGTGCGACGCTGGGGACCGGAAAACCGTGTGGAAGGGCATCAATTGATCCGGCGTAGCGAAGAAGAACGGCGCGCACCCCGGGAAGGCCATGCGCATCCGCAGGAGAATCATCATGAGGAGCATCGCCGGTAAATACTCCGACACCGAAAGTCTTTAAGTGGCCGGTTCGAACGGTTGATAGGAATTAATCAGCCGTCGAATCGGCCTCGTCTTTTTTGCATTGATGCTCGGAGAATTGGAGTTTCAGGTTTTCCACCGCTCCGCCAACGCGTTTCAAAATATCGAGAGGAACTTTAAATTCGCGATCGCATGCGGTGCAGACTGCGATGGCCGGGGTAGTTCCAAGCCATTTCAGCACGCGCAGATTGCGCTTCAGCATGGCAGTTTGATGCGCCGCTAGCGCATGGTCTGTTCGATCTCAGATATCCAGTCGGGACGCTTCAACACTTCGCGCGGCTTGGGGCCATCAGCGGCGCCGACAATTCCATCCTGCTCCATGAGATCGATGAGGTGCGCGGCGCGGCCATAGCCGATGCGCAGGCGGCGTTGCAGCAGGGAAGTGGAGGCTTTGCCAAACTCAATGACCAGCTTCACCGCATCCTGATAGAGGGGATCGTCATCGCTTCCGCCTTCCGCAGATCCTTCGCTGCTTCCTCCGGTGGTTCCGCCATCACGCTCATCTTTCGGAGCTTCCAGGAACTGCTGCTGATATTCCGCCGAGCCCTGAGCCTTCCAGAATTCGACGACGGCCGCGATTTCCTTTTCTGTGACCAGCGGTGCGTGCAGGCGGTGCACGCGAGCCGATCCTGAAGGAAGATAAAGCATGTCGCCTTTGCCCAGCAGGGCTTCGGCTCCGTTGGCGTCAAGAATGGTTCGCGAGTCCACCTTGGTGGCCACGCGGAATGAAATTCGCGCCGGGAAGTTCGCTTTGATTAATCCCGTAATCACGTCGACCGAGGGACGTTGCGTTGCCAGCACGAGGTGAATGCCCACGGCCCGCGCCATTTGGGCCAGGCGAGTGATCGATTCCTCAACGTTGCTGGAATCGAGCATCATCAGGTCAGCCAATTCGTCGATGATGATCACGATGAAAGGAATCGGCTTTTCGTCAGACTCTTCTTCAAACAGACTGGGTGTGCCGCCCTTATCGAAGAGCCGGTTGTACTGGTCGATATTGCGGACGCCTTTTGCAGCAAGCAGTTTGAGCCGTCGCTCCATTTCGCGCACGGCATTGCGTAGCGCATTCGCCGCCAGCTTTGGCTCGGTGATGATCGGTGTATACAAGTGCGGCACGCCTTCGTAGTTGCCCAGCTCCAGCCGCTTGGGATCGACTAGAATCAGCCGCACCTGGTCCGGCGTCGCCTTGTACAGAATCGACATGATGAAGGCGTTGATGGCCACGCTTTTGCCCGCGCCGGTCGATCCTGCGATCAGCAGGTGAGGCATTCCAGCGAGGTCCGCGACTACGATTCTGCCGTTGATGTCTTTGCCCAGGGCCATCGTCAGCTTCGACTTGTGGCCCATGAATTCCTGGGACTCGATGTTCTCGCGCAGCCAGATGATCTCGCGTTCGCGGTTCGGCACCTGAATCCCGACGGTCGATTTCCCGGCCATGCGTTCGATCAAAATGCTTTCCGCCTTCAGCGCGAGGCACAGATCGTCTGTGAGGTTGGTGATGCGGCTGTATTTGATTCCCGCGTCGGGCTTGAACTCGAACGTGGTGACTACGGGGCCGGGATTAATTTGAGTGATTTGTCCGTGTACTTCGAACTCGGCATACTTCTCTGTGAGCACTTGTGCCAGGAGCTTGAGTTCGTCGGCATCCACGGCATGCTGCTCGTCGGGACGCTGCAGCAAACTGCTCGAGGGCAACTTGTATCCGCCTGCGATCTTCGGCATCGTGGTCTTGGCCTTGTGATCGCTATCGGCGCGCCGTGTCACCTCCAGATCCGGCAGCGGTTCCACGCTGGCTAAAGATTCAGCGAGAGTTCCTCCTGTCGGCACAGCTCCTTCTTCCACTAAAGGTCCGAGCGTGCGCTCAATTCCAGTCCGTCGTGGCGGCGGAGCGACTCGTGGTTGCACTGACGGTTCCTCGGTTGCGACGGGCCGCGAAGGAATCAATTGCGTCTTTACCGTGGGTTTTGCATTGCGGCGCTTCTCGAGTTCCTTCTGCTGATGGCGCTTGATTCGTTCTTCCTGCCAATCCTGATAACGGTTCCAAAGGGCGGTCACAAACGCGAACCGCGTCGGCGCCCAGAGCCGAATCGATGAGAACGAGAACGCCGTAGAAAGATACAGTGCGACGGCCAGCACGGTGGCGCACACGATGTAGGCGCCCGCCAGATTTAAATAGTGGATCAGCACGTCTCCAACAACTCGTCCCACCATGCCTTCGATCGGAATCACGTTCAGCCAGCGCAAGTTGCCCGGCAGCAGCGCCAGCAAGGCCGGAGTAAAAATGACCAGCCAAACTCCGCCAAGACTCTTCGCGATTGGAGATTGAACCTTCCGCGACGCAAACCAGCGGATTCCCAACACTCCGAAAAATACTGGCAATAGAAAGGCGCTCATCCCGAAGAATTGCAGTGCCAAGTCGGAGATGACCGCGCCGACCATGCCGATCCAGTTGCGGGCAACGTGCGTTCCAGTCAGAACCGAAGCGCTATTAAACGAAGGATCGAGTGGGGAATACGACGCCAGCGCGAGGAAGAGGAGGAGCGCAGAGACGCACAACAGGAATCCGATCAGCTCGTTAAGCCGCCGGTTGCCCGTGGGGACAAAGATGCTTGCCAGAAGACGCATTTATGGGCCGTCGTTACACGGGACGCAAAACAGTCCTGTGGCGCAAATCGGCCAGAGCCTCATCATTATCTCAAGAACCGGACGCGGCAGCAATGGCGGATTTCGGTCGCAGTATACAGTTGGATTACTACGCCGGACGGAACTGCTGCCCGTGTCGCTATTGAACAACGCGGCAACCTGAGTCCGGTTGTGGTAGTATATTGGTAGTATGAAAGAGAAGACATCCATCACACTGTCAGCCGACATTCTGGCGGATGTGGACCAGTTAGCGGGCCGCAAAGTCTCCCGCTCGGCGTTTATTGAGTTCGTGCTGCGCCGCTACATTCGAGAGAAGCGCCGGGCGCAGGCCCATGCCCAGGATTTGGAACGCATCAATAGCGCGGCCGACCAATTAAATTCCGAGAGCGCCGACGTGCTGGACTATCAGGCATCGGACGATTAGCGAGGATGGACGACTAGGCAAGGACGACCAGCCAAAGTATGAGTAGCCAAGAATGAGACGCGGCGACCTCTATCGTGTGTATAAACGCAAAGGCGATCCAAAAGCTTACCGGGTTTTTGCCGTGGTCAGCAGGCAAGCCCTGATCGACTCGCGGTTCTCAACTGTTGTTTGCGCTCCAGTGTTCACCAGCGGCCAGGAACTCTCCACTCAAGTCGCCGTTGGAGTCGACGAGGGACTGAAGCACCTCAGTTGGATTATGTGTGACAACCTGGTGAGCCTGCGAAAGTCTGACCTCACGCACTACGTCGGCTCGGTCTCGGGCGCCAAAGCGGTTCAACTCAACCGCGCTCTTAAAATGGCCCTCGATCTAAGCTAGATCGAGGTCTTATCCAGCCAACCTCGCCGCGAATACCAGCACCAGCGCGCCGACAATGATGCGATACACCGCAAACGGCACAAAACCATGCTTGCGCACATAGGCCATGAACCACGCAACCGAGGCGTAGGCCACGATGTAAGAGACCACGAAGCCGATGGCCAGCACGATCCATCCATGAGCGTCGATCTGCGAAACGCCTATCGGGTTCTCGCCCTTGCCACGGAGCGACTTCAGCAGCGTATATCCGGTAGCCGCAACCATGGTCGGGATCGACACGAAGAATGAGAATTCGAGAGCTGAGGCCCTTGACATGCCCGCAAGCTGACCCGCAGCGATGGTCGACATCGAACGTGACGTCCCAGGAAACACTCCCGAGAAGATCTGGCAGAAGCCGATCCAGACGGCTTGTCCCAGGCTCATGTTTTCCATCTTCCAGGTGTGGATGCGGCTCCCGGCAGCGGACGGTCCAGCAGCCTCCCACTTCGCGTTTATCGCATCAACCATCCACATAACGATTCCGCCGATCAGCAAAGACCAGCCGATGATGTGCAGGTTCTCCAGATGTTTGCCAATAACTTTGGTCAGTAGGAATGAAGGAATCGCAGTTACCACAAATGCGATTGTGACCAATCCTAGTGGGTGCGTCAGCGGAGTGCGGTCGCCCCGTTCGCCGCGCGGAAACGTGGAAAGAAATTTTGCAATGCGGCTGCGAAAATATACCGGCAGGCACAAGATTGCGCCCAGTTGTATGACGATGGAATACATCTTCCAGTAGCCGTCCGACAGGCTGATATGCAGCAGCGCCTCAGACAGCCGGAGATGCGCGGTTGAGCTAACCGGTAGAAATTCCGTCAGGCCTTCCACAATTCCTAGCACAAGAGACAGCAAGTAGTCGTTCAATCAGCCTCCAAAAGTAAGGGAACAGTATCGCAGAAAAAGTTTGCGTGAGCGTTAATCAGAGGACTGCCTGAGTCGCCGAAGTCGCTGAGAAGAACTCGCAGAGCGTCTAGTCGGTGGCATTTCCATACGTGGGAATATCTTGTTGAACGTAAAAAATCAGTCGCCGCGCGCGCAAGGCCCAATCGCTCTGCCCATATTGACTGACAATCTTCTGTGCCAGTGCTAGCGCCCGATCTTTCGATTCCCCCGACTTCTTCTGATTCGGTTCGGTCTTATAAATTTCAATCATCGCCGAGCGGCGCCACGCCGCGTTGTACAAGGCCTCCGGCGCAACTGGAGACTGGGGGTGTTCATTGGCATACTTCTCATAGATGTCCGCTTCTTTGTCGGGACACTTAGACATGCCTTCCCAATCGCCGCAGAGCTTATTGTCGATCATGCGGAAGCTGGCTAATTCCGCCCACTTGGTGCCGGGATATTTTTTGTTTACCAGCTTCATCCACTCTTCATTGATCTGCCCACGCATATACGCTTCACGCTCGTGGGCGGAAGGCCGCGTCATCACATCCGACCGCTCGATCTGCCAGCGTATGTCGGCCGCCCGATATAACGCCTCTGCCGCTAGCGGCGAAGTGGGCATCAAGTCATACAAGCGGTAGTAAAGCCGCATCGCATCCTGCGCGGCGTCACGGCGCCCGCGGCGGCGGCTGGCTTGGTCTTCGGAGTCCGCCGCTTCTCCGAAGATAACCTTGTCGCCATCCTGAGTCGTGGCGCTTACCATACCTTTCGCCAGAATCCAGCCACTGATCGTCTTAGCCTCGGCCTCTTCATCGGTCAGACCTTCCTCGTTGCGCGCTTCGCGAAGAATGGCCTGCACGTGAACCCAGTCGCGGCTGGTGTCTAAGATAATCAACTCGTGTCCACGGGCAGCTTGCCCTAGCTTGGCAGCGTCGCTGCTGGGCGAGACACGCAAGGTCTCCTCATGCACGAGCGTCGCGCGCTGGGCTTGGGCAAATGCGAAACAAGGGTAGACGAGCAGCACGGCGCAAATAAACAAATGACGGAGGGTCATACGGCTCCTTCGAATGATGATAAGTAAGATGCCGATTATAACCGCCGAAATTGTTCCAACATTACCGGGATCGGAGGTTGCCGCAGCGTCGTGTGGTAAGAACGGATGGGTTACGCCCGATTAGCCCCTCGGGGCGGACGCTTTGCGACTGCTCTGAGATTCCACCCTTAAATCTCCAATATCACCGGCATAATCAGCGGCCGCTTCGCCGTTTGCCTGGAAATATAACGCTTCAAATCGGCGCGGATTTTTTCCTTAATCACGCCATAATCGGCTTTTTCTTCTTCGCTCGAATGCGCCAAGGTGTCTTCAACGATGCGCTTCGCACCTTCCATTAAACCATCATCGCCGGGATTAAAGCCGCGCGTCACAATCTCCGGAGCGGTTTCCACGCGTCCTGACAGCTTGTTGATGGCGATAATCGGCAGCACGATCCCGTCTTCGCTCAAGTGCCGCCGATCTTTAATAATTAAATCCTCAACCACATCGGTGCGCGAGCCGGAATCGATACACACGCGCCCTACATTAACCTTGCCGGCCTTGCGTGCGTTGTGATCGTCGAACTCAAGTATGTCGCCGCTTTCGATCAGGATTACTTTGCCGACTGAACTGTGCATCGCTCCTGCCATTTCGGCATGCAGTTTCAGTTGCCGATACTCCCCGTGGATGGGAATGAAGTACTTCGGCTTCACCAGATTGATAATCAGCTTAAGTTCGTCCTGGCTGGCGTGTCCGCTGACATGAATCGGCGGCGAGGTTCCGTCTTCGTAAATCACGTGCGCTTCGCGCCGGAAAAGGTGATCGATCATGCGGTAGATCGTTTTCTCATTGCCGGGGATAATGCGCGATGAGAGCACGACGGTATCGCCTTTCTCGATTTTGGCGTGCTTGTGATTATCGACCGCCGCGCGCGAGAGCGCTGACATGGGTTCGCCCTGGGTACCGCTAATCATGACGCAGACTTTTTCCGGAGCGAGATTCTTCATCTCGCCGGGATTGATCACCAGCCCTTCAGGAATTTCGAGATAGCCCAAGTCTTCCGCGATCTCAGCGGAGTTGTTCATGGAGCGGCCGATAAAGGCAACTTTGCGCCCGTGCTGGTGAGCCAACTCCACCGCCAGCCGGATGCGGTGGATTGACGAAGAGAAGCAAGAGATGAACAGTCGGCGCTGGGTGTGTGCGAATACTTCGTCGAACTTGCGCCGCACCGCGCGCTCGCTGGGCGTGTATCCCTTGCGCTCGACGTTGGTGGAATCCTGAAACAGCGCCAGCACACCCTGTTTGCCATATTCCGCGAAAGAATGCAGGTCGAAAAGATGGTTGTCGGTGGGAGTGGGATCGACTTTGAAATCTCCCGTATGAATCACCACGCCAAGCGGAGTATGGATTGCGAGCGCGACGCAATCCACCAGACTGTGTGTAACGCGAATGGGATGAATAGTGAATATGCCGGCCTTGAAGCGCTCGTTGGCGCGCATCTCGCGTAGATCGGCATCGTCGAGCAGGCCGTGCTCGTCGAGTTTATCCTCGACATAAGCCAAGGTGAATTCCGTGCCCCAGACTGGCACGTTGAGTTCAGAGAGAATCCACGGCAGCGCGCCGATGTGATCCTCGTGGCCATGAGTAAGAATGATGCCGCGAACTCGCTCGCGGTTCTCGATAAGATAGGAAATATCCGGGACAACGATATCGACGCCCAGCAATTCAGCCTCGGGGAACATAAGGCCCGCGTCGATGACGATGATGTCATCGCCCCAGCGGACGGCCATGCAGTTCATACCGAACTCGCCGAGCCCCCCCAGGGGGATTATTTGCAATTTTCCTGTTGGCATTGGTAACTAATGATGCTAGCACAGACTGTGTTGCCTACCGTACGCACCGCCGGTTTCTAAGGGGCGTAACCCATAGCATTCTTGGTCTGGCTAAGATAGGGTTGAATCAATGGCTGATAGTAAATCCAAGTCGTGGCTTCGTGGGCAGATTGAAAACGCGCTGACGCAAGGACTGACGCGGGCTTACTCGACGGTTCAGGTCAATCCCGACAAGTTTTTATTGCAACTGCGCGCCGCCTACCGGCTGCCGATCAGTGGCTATCACGGCGTGTATTCGCTGGAGATGCGCGAGATCGATATAGTCGCCGACGAAATTATTCGTAGCGGAATGAAATTGGCCGCGGTCGAGGGCGCGGGATTCGGGCTCGGTGGATTCCTCACGATCGTGCCGGACATTGGCGTTCTCTCAGCCATTACCATGCGTACCATACAGAAGCTTAGTCTGGTTTACGGCTTTCAGTTCAACACCGACGACGAAATTGCGGAACTCTGGATGGCTGCGGCTAGCGCGGCTGGAGTCGACATCAGCCGCGACCTGCTGGAAAAAGAAGTCGTGAACAAGTTCGTTCCGCGCGTCATTCAGCGCATCGCCGCGCGGGCCAGTGTAGAGGTCGTGGAAAAATGGGCGGGACGGGTGATCCCTCTGGTGAGTTCGGCGCTGGGAGCGGGATTGAACTACTGGTTCGTGCGTACGTGGGGTGAGCGCGCCAGGGCGCACTTTCGCGAGCGACATTTGCAGATCCGGCAGCAGGCCGCTCATGCAGTATTAGCCCCACCGGCGCAGCAAATTCTTCCAGCGTCGAAGGATTAGGCCCTGTCCGTGTTAAAAATGAAACATGATAGAGTTTCGCTGCTCTGCCATCCTGTTTGATCTCGATGGCGTTCTCATCGATTCCACTCGTTCCGTTGACCGGCAATGGCGTGCATGGGCGCACGAAAAGGGAATTGATGAGGAGAAGGTCATGGCTATCGCGCATGGCGTGCGCTCGATTGAAGTGATTCGTGCCGTGGCCCCGCATCTCAATGCCCCCGCGGAGGTGCAATGGCTGGAAAGCCATGAGGCGGAGGATCAGGTGGATGTGACTGTGATGCCCGGCGCTGCTGAACTGATTCGCTCCATTCCGGACGGACACTGGTGCGTGGTTACGTCCGGAACTCGCTATCTGGCTACGGCGCGCCTGCGATTGGGCGGCCTGCCGGTTCCCAAAGTTCTGGTCACCGCGGACGATGTGACGAACGGAAAGCCGCATCCGGAGCCATATTTGAAGGGCGCGGAACTCCTGGGATTTAAACCGGCGGACTGTTTGGTAATCGAAGACGCACCCGCGGGGATTCGGTCGGCGCACGCGGCCGGGATGAAGGCGATGGCACTGACGAGCACCTATCCCGCGGCGAAATTGCTTGAGGCCGATACGACAGTAAAGAAGCTTGAGCAGATTCAAGTTACGTCGAACGGGGCAGGCACGCTAAGTATAGAAATTGTCCAATAGAGGAGCGATGCGGGATTTCTATTTTTTCGTCGCCTTCTCATCCTTACCATTGAAGTGCTCCGTTACAAATACGAACTCGCCTTTATCGTTCTTTGAGAACTCGTACTGTATATCCCACCCCTTAGAAAAGAACTTCGTTTCTGACTCGGCGAAGAGCGGAAAAATTGCTCCGAAGTGGGCCATCAAATGACTGCCTTGGAGCGTAAACACAATGCGGCCATCCGAGAATTCGTAAGTGCCCACGTACCGCGCCAGCACTTCTTTGGGCAAGGCGATTTCCCTTGGCGGTGAGGGAAATGCCACGGTTTCTCCGTGCACTGCCGCCGCGAGTGCGGTGTTGATTTTGCCGGTCACAATGCCATTCAGATTCGCTAGAACGATCACGGCGAGTTTTTCTTCGGGATAATAAGCCAATTGCGCGTTGAACCCGATTCCATTCCCGTCATAATCGATTACCAGGCGGCCACTTGCACGATAGACGTATAAACCGCAGGCATAGTCATGCTGGAATATCGTGTGTTTGAAGGGCGTGGTCATCTTGCGCAGGGACGCAGGCATCAGCACTTTTCCGCCGAACAGTCCCTCTTCCCAGCGGAGCATGTCTTCGGTTGTGGAGTAGAGTGCGCCCGCCGCAAAGGCCGCGGTGATATTGGTGCGCTCCGCATTTTCGATTCCGTCGGCGCCGGGCCAATAACCGGACGCCCGGTGCGGAACGATCGAGACGTTGGAGTCTACTCCTGAATCGTTCATGCCCAGCGGCTTAAAAATGTTTTCCTGAAGGAAATCCGCGTAGGATTGGCCGCTGACTTTTTCCAACAGATACCCGAGCACATCGTACCCCAAGTTGCTGTAGTCCCATTTTTCGCCGGGCTGAAAGTCGAGTGGCTTGTCGGCGAAGATCAGCTTGTCAGGCGTGCCTGGCTCATACTTTGCCCCGTCACCTGAGATACCGGACGTCATAGTCAGGAGGTTGTAAATTGTGATCTTATTCCACGACGCTGGCGCGTCGGGGAGGTATTTCTTGACTAGGTCGTCGGTCTTGAGCTTTCCACGATCTTCCAGGAGCAGGATCGAGGCCGCAGTGAATTGTTTGGTCACCGATGCGATCTGGAATCTGGTCGTGGAGGAATTCGGTATGTTCCATTCGATGTCCGCCCAGCCGTAACTCTTGCTGAACATGACGTTGCCGTGTTGTGCTACCAGAACGCTGCCCATGAAGAGCTGGGCGTCGGCATAAGGCTGCAGAATCTGTTGCAGGCGCTCGCTAGACGCTTGCGCGCTGCACACGCCAGCTATAAATGCAAAGGCAATCCCCAGTACAGCCAGTTGAGAATTCCGAGTGAAGTGCATCTTGGCCGCCTACGTCGCGCGAAATTCTAGCATGAATCGCGACTACCGCAGCCAATCTTCAAGCTCGATTCCACGGTTGGTCTTCTCGTCGCGATATTTCACAATCACCGGCGTGTACAGAGAAATCCCTAACTTTGCCGCTGCCCCCTTTTTCACCGCTCGCGATCCCGGCACAACCACCGCGCCTTCGGGAACTTCAAGTGGCGCTTCCGGCGTAGCCCGGTAAACTTCATCGCGCACCAAGTCGTAGAGCGGAGTCGATCGCGTCAGAATCGTTCCCGCTCCCAGCACCGCCCGCGCACGCACCAGCGTGCCTTCATACACTCCGCAATTGCCACCAATTAGGACGTCGTCTTCAATGATCACGGGTGCGGCATTCACTGGCTCGAGCACGCCGCCAATCTGCGCCGCCGCGCTCAGATGCACGCGCTTGCCGACTTGGGCGCACGACCCAACCAGCGCGTGCGAGTCAATCATGGTGCCTTCATCGACGTAAGCCCCCACGTTGATGAACATCGGCGGCATGCAGATCACAGATGGTGCAACATACGCTCCAAGGCGCACCGAAGACCCGCCCGGAACTACGCGTATGCGGTCTGCGAGAGAAAACTGGCGGGCAGGGAAGGTATCTTTATCGACGAACGTCAGCGCAGCACAGCCCGTCTCTACCAGTTCGCCAAGCCGAAAGCCAAGCAGAATCCCGTGCTTCACCCAGGTGTTAACGATCCAGCGGCCGTCGATCTTTTCGGCGGCACGGATCTTGCCTTGTGTAAGCGCGTCGCGGAATTCGAGAAACGCGGGCCGCGCCTCCGGGTTGTGTTCAACTTCGCCCAGCCCTGCCAGGCGTTCGATAGAAGATTTTAGGGATTGCATGGGGTTGTTGAATTCTGAATTGTTGATTTCTGATTTCTGATTGTTGATCAAAACAATCGCTGGCCGAGCCGCTGTTCACTCAACAATCAGAAATCAGCAATCAAGTAATTGAACCTCTCACACACACTTGCATTCGCTGCGAATCAGCACTCCGGTCATGCCATGCGCGGTCTCGCGGCCCTGGGTCAGAGTAGCGTAGGGTCCGTGCCAGCGCGCGTGATTCGCGTCATGGCCAGCAGGGCGGCCTTTACCCTGATTACATTGTCCGCACGATCCGCGGTGCAGCACGATTTTATGCGGGCCGGCTGTCCAGTTTTCATAGATGTAAAATTCCGCCGCTTCGGGCACTGCCACCGCAGCCTTCTCAATCAGTCCAACATCGGTCGCGATTTTCTGCAGCTTCGACCGCGTGTCACGGCGCATAGGCAAAAGCGGCAAGCGGTAGTTCTCTTCGATCTTGCCCATCATCGTGAGCACGGCCTTCACCGGCAGCGGGCTGGATTCGATGAAGTTCGCTTGCATCAAAGGCAGGTACTTGCGATGGATGCTGCGCGCCACGTCCCAGTCGTTGTTCAGCGCCGCCCGTGTCATCGCGGCCATCTCGTGCGGAATTTCATTCGAAGCCACCGAGACGATGCCAACGCCCCCGAGCGCAATCACCGGCAACGTAACGGCGTCGTCTCCAGAAAAAACCAGAAAAGTTTCCGGCACGGCATTGATGGCTTCGGCAATCTGCGTCATGTTGCCGCTGGCTTCCTTGACGCCCACGATGTTTGGAATCTCCGCCAAGCGCGCCAGCGTTGCCGGTTCGATATTTGCCGCAGTGCGGCCGGGCACATTGTAGAGAATGATTGGCTTGTCGCCGACTGCTTCCGCAATCGCTTTGAAATGCCGGTACTGGCCCTCCTGCGTGGGCTTGTTGTAGTAAGGCGAAGCGGTGAGGATGGCATCGACTCCGGGCCGCGAAGCAACTTCCTTGGCTTTTTCCACGGCTTCATGGGTGGAATTCGAAGTCGCTCCCGCAACGATGGGGACTCGTCCCGCCACGACCTCAATCGTCGCCTCGATCACGTATAGCCATTCATCGTGCGTGAGCGTGGGTGTCTCGCCCGTGGTTCCGCAAGGTACGAGAAAGTCGATGCCGGATTCCACCTGCCATGCGACGAGGTTGCGCAGAGCAACGTCGTCGATGGAACCATCCTGATGGAATGGAGTGACGAGGGCGGTGCCACAGCCGCGGAGTTGCATGTAATAAGATAGCGCGAATGGGCTCGCGTGGGAACGCCTGACTACAGCTCCCGCCACACGTCCTTAAATTCGTAGAAGCCCTTCTTGCCGGCAATCCATTCTGCCGCGCGTACCGCGCCCTCGGCAAATCCCTGGCGTGATTTGGCGTCATGGCACAAATAGATTCTGTCGGCGGAGGATTCGAGCACGACTTCGTGCATGCCGACCACATCGCCTTCGCGGAACGAGACAATTTCCAGATCTTCCTTTTTCACATCTTTTCCGGCGTCGCGCATAACCTGCTGTAAGGCAATGGCAGTTCCCGAGGGTGCGTCTTTCTTATGAGCGTGGTGGCGTTCGAAGATCTGTCCGGTGTAATCGTGCCGTAGCGCAGCTGCTGCGGCTCGCGCCGCCTCAAGAAAAATATTCACGCCGATGGAGAAGTTTGCTGCGTAAATCAATCCAGTGCCGTGCTCCTCGACCAGCTTCCGGATGTGATCTAGTTCTCCGTGCCATCCTGTCGTGCCAACCACCATGTTTTTATTGGCTCGGACGCAGGCTTCCATGTGAGCCAGGACGCAGGTAGGGACGGTGAAATCAATCGCCACATCAATGGCGCGTAACTTATCCGGCGTAAGAGCGGCGGTGCCTGCATTCTCGCTTGAGCCGACGACCTGGATGTTGTGTCGACGCTGGCGCGCGACCTCTGCCACGAGAGATCCCGTCTTCCCGCGGCCGAGTATGAGGACGTTCATGGAAAACCTCTAACGCCGTGATAAACGAGAAATGCCGCGGCCATTCTCAGCGTTCTCCGCGATCGTGTGTTTATGCGAATACATCCGGATCCAGCTCCGCAAAAAACGTGCTGTGCAGCCGCTGGACCACCTCGGGCACTTCATCTTCTTCAATAACAAAGGTCAGGTTAATTTCAGATGCGCCCTGCGAAATCATGCGAATCTTTTTATCCACCAGCTTGCCAAAAACCAGCGCGGCCACACCCGGTTTGTCCCGCAGGCTTTCGCCCACAAGACAAATGATAGCCTTCCGCCCCTCGTATTTCACGTCCGCCAGCTTAGCCAGATCGGCGGCCAAAGCAGGAATGGCATGGTTGGAATCGACCGTGAGCGACACGCTCACTTCGGATGTCGAAACCACATCGACCGCGACCCTGTGCCGGTCAAAGGCCTCAAAAATCGCCCGCAAGAATCCATGAGCCAGCAGCATGCGCGGTGCGGCCACATCCACGATTGTGATCCGCTTCTTCACTGCGATTGCCTTGAAAATGTTTTTTCCCTGAGGAGCGCGGGCCGTGATCTTCGTTCCTTCACACGACGGGTTGCGCGAATTCAACACGTACACCGGAATATTTTTCTGAATGGCGGGCAGCACCGTCGCCGGATGCAACACCTTCGCCCCAAAGTATGCGAGTTCGGCCGCTTCATCGAAGCTGATTACCTTGATGCGGCGCGCATCCGGACAGATACGCGGGTCGGTGGTGAGAATACCGTCAACATCCGTCCAGATTTCAATGCGCTCGGCGTTCAGGCCCGCGCCCACAATCGCTGCCGAGAAATCGGAGCCGCCGCGGCCGATGGTCGTGGTGATGCCCGCACGGTTCGCGCCAATGAATCCGCCCATCACGGGAACCTGGCCGGCATCGAGCAGCGGCTTCACTTTGGATTGCAACCGCTGGTTGGTTTCTTCGGTTTGCGGCACCGCCTCCATGTAACTGCTGTCGGTGACCAGAACGTCGCGCGAGTCGACATGCACGCCCTTTAATCCGTGGGCAGAAAATGCGGCGGCAACAATCTTGCTGGAAAGCATTTCGCCGAATGCGGCAACATGGTCCGTGGTGCGCGGAGTGATCTCACCGACCGCGGAAATTCCCCGCAACAGTTCGTCGAGGCCTTCGAAGTCGGCTCCCAAATCGGAGTGGAACTCGGTAAACAACGCGGTACCCAGCAATTCGCTCGCCGTGTTGTAGTGTCTTTCCTGGAGCGACCGGCAAAGCTTCAGTGCGGTCTTGCGCTCTCCTGCGCCTGCGGCGCGCGCCATGGTGAGCAGCGTGTCGGTCACTTTTGCCATGGCGCTGACCACGACCACCGGTTTCTGCGGCAACCGGTCTTTGACAATTGCGGCCACGCGCTCGATGGCCCGCGCGTCCTCCACAGAAGTGCCGCCGAATTTCATCACGATCATCGGCGTCGCTTCCTGCCAGCATTATAAGCGTGCGAATCCGCTGTCATTTCGCCTGACCGTCGCCCAGATAACCTTTGGCCTTGAGCAATTCAGCATTCAGCACGGCAGCGCCGGCAGCGCCCCGGATCGTGTTATGCGATAGCACGGTGAACTTCCAATCCAGCACGCCGCATGGCCGCAGACGCCCTACGGCAGTGGTCATACCCGCGCCCATGTCAACATCAAAACGCGGTTGCGGACGGTCATCGGCAGCAAGGTAGACCACCGGCCGCTCCGGCGCGCTCGGCAGCTTCAACTCCTGGGGCTCGCTGCTGAATTCATTCCACGCAGCGATGATCTCTTCCGGCTTGGCTTGCGTTTTCAAACTTACCGAAATCGATTCCGTATGTCCGTCTTCCACCGCGACCCGGTTGCATTGCGCGCTCATCGCAAAATCTGCCGGCATGATCTTCGTTCCATTCATTTGTCCCAGCAGCTTCAGAGTCTCCTCTTCCATCTTCTCTTCTTCGTTGCGGATGTAGGGAATTACATTTCCCAGGATGTCGAGCGAAGCCACGCCCGGATAGCCCGCTCCGCTGACCGCTTGCATGGTGACTGCCATCACGGCTTTCAGGCCAAACGCTTTTTGCAGGGGCGCCAATGCCAGAACCAGCCCGATCGCTGAGCAGTTGGGATTCGTCACAACGTAGCCACCACCGTTCTTCCGCCATGCCTGCGCATCGATCAGCTTGATGTGCCCAGCATTTACTTCCGGAATCACCAAAGGCACATCGGACTGCATGCGCAACGCGCTGGAATTCGAAACCACGGCGCAGCCGGCTTCAGCAAAGCGCGGCTCCATCTCGGCGGCAATCGATGCGTCGAGCGCAGCGAAAATTATCTTCGGAGCGCCTGCGGGCGTGGCCGGCGAAACCTTCATCGCCGCTATATTCGGTGGAAGCGGCGTCTTCAACCGCCAGCGCGCCGCTTCGCCGTAGCGTTTGCCTTCGGAACGGTCGGAAGCGGCAAGCCACGCCACTTCAAACCAGGGATGGTGTTCCAGCATCTGGATGAATCTCTGTCCGACCACTCCGGTAGCTCCCAGAATGCCGATAGGTAGTTTCTTATTCATAAATGGGTACTTGGATTCTACAACAGCGGTTATTCCGGGCAGCGAATCCAATACCAAGAAGTTCAACACTACAGTGCGTTCATCGTTCTGCCGATGGAATATGCGGGAGGATCACCATGCCAGAGCTTCGACAGAACTTCTTCACCAAAGAATGGGTCATCATCGCCACCGAGCGTGCCAAGCGTCCCGAGGAATTGGCTACACATCGGCCGCTGCAAATCGTGTCATTGTTCGTGGAGACCTGTCCCTTCTGCCCGGGCAATGAGAATAAAACTCCAGCCGAGATTATCCGGTATCCGGCGAATACTACCGAGCCCTGGGAAGTGCGCGTCATTCCTAACAAATTCGCGGCGCTTTCCCGCGACGTCCAGCCCACGCGAAGTATGCAGGACGTCTGGCGGCGCATTGAGGGTTTCGGATTTCACGAGGTAGTCATCGATAGTCCCGACCACTCATCTTGCATGGCCCTGCTTCCGGATGAGCAGGTGGCCAGAATCCTGCGCGTCTACAAGGAACGCTACAGCTCGCTGGGCATGGACCGCCGCATTAACCACGTCACAATTTTCAAAAGCCACGGCGTGGATGCTGGTGCAAGTCTTCAGCATCCGCATTCGCAGCTCATCGCAACCCCGGTCATTCCGGGCCAGGTACGGCACCGGCTGCACGAAGCCCTGCGCCACTATGATGATGACGGCAACTGCATGTTCTGTCATATGGTGGAACGCGAAATCGCAGAGCAAACTCGCGTCGTACAAAAAAGCGAGTACTTCGTGGCCATGGAAGTGTTTGCCTCGGCTACGCCCTTTGCCACTCACATCTTTCCGTTCCGCCACATGGCCAGCTTTGGCGACATGTCAGCCACCGAGATCGCCGATTTGGCGCGGGTCCTGCGCGGTCTTTTGGCCAGGATCTATATTGGACTGGAAAATCCAGACCTGAATTTCACCATTCGCAGCGGCCCTTCCGACTACGGCAGCGCCCGCCACTTCCACTGGTATGTAAGCGTGATTCCCCGGCTCACACGCACTGCGGGGTTTGAACTCGGTTCCGGCATGTTCATCAATACGGTGCTGCCCGAGGCTGCGGCTGAATTTCTGCGGAATATTAAAATAGAAAAAGCGACCGGAGCAGTGAGCTACCGCCGGATAGGCACCCGGATTCAGCGACCTGCCGGGTCCGATGCGGGAAAGGGAAAGCCGGTAACCATGAACTGAGAGCTGTCAGCCGACAGCTCTCTTCACTTCGGACGCACTCCATGCGGATCCAGCACATACTCGTTCAGCGGCCCGAACTTTCTCTTCTCCGCATAGAGCCGCCAGCGCCGGAATACGATTCGCAGACTCGCCATCACAGGAATCGACAGAAAAATTCCTAGAATCCCAGCCACCTCACCGCCCGCCATCACGCCAAATATAGCCGCCAGCGGATGCAGTTCCATGCTGTGTCCCATAATGCGTGGCGACGTAACGTAGTCTTGAATCAGCCTCCAGGCGCCAAGAAAGATCACGAGAGCCAGCCAGTGCGGAAAGCTGATCAATAACGCAACGCTGACAATAATCATGGCGGCGAATAGCGGCCCGACCACCGGGATAAATTCCAGCAAGCCACCGATCGTCCCCAATACCAGCACATAAGGCATCTTCATGATTGCGAGAACAATGGTGTAAGCGATGAAAGTGAGAGCCGCAAGGGTAAGCTGCGCTCGAATGAAATGGGCCAGCATCTGGTTCAAGTCGCTTAACACCCCCTGCAAGAGTTCACGCTGCGGACGCGATTGCACAAGATCGAGCAGAATCTGGCTGAAGGTGCGGCCGTCTTTAAGAAAGAAGATCGACAACAGCGGAACGATGATCAGCAGCCACGCCTCTTTTGCCACATCAGCCACGCGCAATCCAACCCTCTTCGCCATTTCCGTGATTTGATTGCTATGGTTGACCAGATAGTCGCGCGCCAATTCGACCAGACGGGCATTCCAGCCGTGTTCGTGGCCCAATTGCTCCGCGATCTGTCCGGAACTGAGTTGGGTCAGAGCCGGCAACGATTGTCCAAGGCGCGCACTTTCCCGCCCGATCCGCGGCCCCATGGAAACGAAGAACAGAACCAGCAGACTCAGCAACAACACGTAAATTACCGTGATGGCGCGTACTCGTCCGTGCAGAAGTTTTTCCAGCGAAGAGACCAGCGGACTCATTAGGTAAGCAAAGAATATGGCAAACAGAAACGCGATTAAAGTCTGCCGCGCGGCGTAGAGAAATCCCAGCCCAAGCGCGAACAGCAGCACTGTGATCAGAACCCGCGCCGTCCGTCCATCCGCTATCGGCATCGTTGCCTGCTAATCCTGACTCGCTATCCCCCTGCCAACTGGACTTCGCTAGTCACGCACCATTTCAGTCTCGTACGACTTCTGTATTATCGTCCGCAACCAGCACTCGCATTAATTTGAACTGGTCTTTTTCGTCCACCCAGAGAGCCCAGGAGAACGTTTCGCCCTTCAAATTCAGTCGCAACAATTCCCGTTCGTTTCCCCGGATCATCACTTTCTCTTTTCCCACCAGTTCCATGCGCACTCGCGCCGACGTGCGGTCTTGCGGCACCAACACGCCAAATTCCACCCCACTCTGCTGACACCTCAGAGCGCCGCCTTGCGTCTGACAATTGGTTGCCAAATACCGCCACGCCAGCACCTGGCGGTGAATAAAAAAGTTGTTGTCCAGGATCGCCGAAGTATTCGGCATCAGAAAAGGCTGTTCGGCGGGCTTGGCCCCGGCAGAAGCGGCTATCTTCTCCAGAAGGAATTCATTGTTCGGCGTTACCACCAGCGATCCGCTACCATCGCTCCAGTCATAACGGACCAGTTCTCCGGTGCTCGTCATCTGCAGTTCTGAATGCTGCTCCTTATGCGCCGAACCGCCGGTCTCCTGCAGACTAGCCTTGATGTCGCTGATGCCGTTCTCTTGCTGCACCTTGAAGGTCTCAGTCACGACCCGCTGACCTCTGACGAAGATGCCGAACGAGCCCGCATCAACTTGCCGCGTTGCTTGCTGCTTCGGCTTGTCCTTTTTATCGCCGGCGCACAACAGCACCGAGCACCCCAGAACCGCCGCCGTTATCCACCCCATGCGCGCCATCAGAATCACTACTTTTCTCCTCGCCTCGTGCCGCTTCGATCCAGTCCCAGTGCCATAACCAGGGCCGCTACAATCTCATCCACTGTCTTCCCTCCGGTCTCTTGCCGGAACGATGCCTTTAGATAATGCCGCCGCCGGTCTTCATAAAGCCGCTGGAAGCTTTCCGTGCTGCCCAGCAAGGGACGCTGAACTCCTTGCTGCTCGGCCTGTTCGCGGCAACGTCGCCACAGTTCTGCCGCATCCGCGTCCAAATACACAGTAGACACGCCGCTCGCTTCCATCAGCCTCGCATTACTTTTCTGCACGAACGCCCCACCACCAAGCGCTATGACTCTCTCCGCTCCCGGCTTTAACTCGCCGAGCAATTCCTTTAAAGCTGCATGCTCCGCCCGGCGAAATCCCGATTCACCGGAATCGCGAAAGATCTCGGCAACTTTCCTCTGCTCGCGCCGCTCGATCCGATCATCAAGATCCTCGAATGCCCAGCCCAGTCTTACTCCCAGTGCCCGGCCCACGCTGCTCTTGCCAGCGCCCATAAAGCCGACCAAGACCACCGCCCGTGCGCCACAATCGCTTCCGGCAGCCGCAACTTCGCTTCCGGGACCAACCCCAGTCGCCTTCGCTGGCCTCTTAGGACGCGGTTTGCGCCGACCCGGTTTGCGATTCGTTTTGCTTATTGTTTTTCGGAGCGTTTTCTGAGGTGAATTTTACCACTGAAGGTACGCAGTACTACCGTGGACGACATCGCCATCTTGCCCATGGTACCCGCAAAGGCACGGCCCTTGTCGACTGGAAAGTAGCTATGAGTTTTAGGTTGGAGAGGAATGTCATCGTGCACTTCGCCGCGTACCGATCGTGCGCTGACATCAGCTGAGGTCCACTCTGGAATGGTGGCGTCGATATCTCCGCTGTGGCTGGTGAGACGGTATTCGCCGCTTTTGCCGAAGTCGCCAATGTAGGTGATTCTACCGCTGGTTGAAACCACCTGCACCACCGGTCCATTCACGCCCTTCAGCATCACTTCGCCGCTCAAGGAGTCAACCTCGACATGTCCGTTCTGAATATTGTCCAGATTCACCGCGCCATTCATGGTCTTTACATGCACATGGGCGTCGGAAA
The DNA here is from genome assembly GCA_013289765.1 of Acidobacteriota bacterium. Taxonomy (GTDB): domain Bacteria; phylum Acidobacteriota; class Terriglobia; order Terriglobales; family Acidobacteriaceae; genus Sulfotelmatobacter. The sequence goes on along the minus strand of JABCZI010000003.1, from coordinate 202,742 downwards.
TATCGCGCAGGTCAACCGCCGCTCCCGGGCCTTCCAGGCTGACGTCGCCGTGCAATTTTTCGGCGCGCAGGGAGCCTGTGCTTGAATGCAGTGTAATGCTGGCATCCGCCGGAACCAGAACCTCATAATCCACGCGGCCCGATTCCGCGTCGGCCCCGGCCAGCAGGTGCGATTGAATATCTACGCGGTTTCCGTTTTGGATGTCGTCAACTTCAACCTTGTCAGAGTACAAAATCGCATTCACCACAACCGTGTTATTCAAGGAGGGCTTTACAGAAATGGAGCCGTACGGGTTCATGATCGAAACCCCCGCTTTCGCTCCCACCGTAAAGCGGTAATCTTTCCTGCTCTGCGCCGCCAGTTCGCTCTGCGCCAGCAGCGTCCCGGCTGCAATCAAACCCACCGCAACCAGTTGACCCGCTCGTTTGTTCAACATGTCCGGCTCCCCCAGCTTGCTGACCCGCCATCGCCCCGAGTGCTAACGAAAACTCGCTATTTACGGCAAAGCACGATCCATCGCCATTTCAAAAAGCATGGATTTTTGGTGGTACGCATCCATCAGCGAGCGGCGCGCGTCCGCGTCATTCGGACTCTCGTCCACGAACCCCTGCGCCTCGCGGATGGAATCGTTTACTTGCCGCAGATTGTCTTCATACTGGCCCTTCATCGCCGGCGAGTTGACCGCGACTTCCTGCATCAGATCATCATCATTCAGATCGGAAGCCTTCACCATCGGGGCGACTACAGCAGCCTGCTCGGCAATTGGTCTCGGCGCCGACTGCTGCTTCACGTAAAGACCTAGAGCCACCAGCAACATCGCAGCCGCTGGAACCAGCCATCGCGCCGCGCCCCAACGCGCGCTGAAAGAGGATACCAGGGGCTGCGTCGCCCGCTGCGAACGTATCAATCCCTCTTCTCGCAATGCGGTGGTGATGGAGTTCCAAACTCGGGGACTGGGTTCATCGGCCGCCTGTAACCGCCCGGCTGCCTCGATGATCAAATCCAATTCTCGCACCAGCGCATAGCACGCTGGGCAGTCCATTAAGTGGGCACGCTGTTCTACCGTGCTAGCGTCTTCTACCTCCGCCAAGCTGTCCTGCAGCTCAACGCAATTCATACCAATCTCTCCCCAAGTGGGCCGCGGCTCAAATAGCGGCCGCAGCTCTTGACGCTCCCGCTCACCTTACTGTTTGTACCTGCGCCTCAACCCGCTCGAGACTTTCCGGCCTTTTCGGCTCTATTAAGCTTCAGCAGGTCCCGCAACTTCATGCGGGCCTTGTGCAACTGTGACTTGCTGTTTCCTATCGAGCATCCCGCAATTTTCGCGATTTCATTATGCTCGTAACCTTCCACATCGTGAAGAACAAAAATCATTCGATAGCCCGGGGGAAGACTATCCACTGCTCTCTGCAATTGCAGCCGGTCAATCGATCCGGCCAGCGCCACATCCTCCGCTCCAAAATCTTTCTTCGGAGAATCTTCCTCGGTACCCTGCGTTGTCTCCTCCAACGAGACTACTGGAAGACTTTTCTTTCTTAGATGCATCAGGACTACGTTTACCGACAACCGATGCAGCCAGGTCGAGAACGCCGATTCTCCGCGAAACGTTCCGATCTTGCGGTAGAGCTGCAGGAACGCTTCCTGTGTCAGATCTTCAGCTTCCGCCGTGTTAGCCGTCATCCGTAGACACAACGAGTACACGCGCCGTTTATGCTTGTCATAGAGCGCTTGGAACGCCTCAGCGTCCCCGAGCTTGGCTCGCTCGATTGCCTCAGCTTCGCTAAGTTCGGTGTTGGTTCGTTGTCGTGGCTCGGTCAAGTCGCCTTTTCCGGCCGCACTGATTGGGATGCGGCTTAAGTAGTTTGTGTTGTATTATTTGCCGGGTTTTGCCGCACCAACGGTCAGTCCCGGACTTACAGAATATCAGAGAATTTCTCCCAATCTCCGGATGCGCTTGTCCGGCCCATTTCCATGGCGAGGCAGTCTCGGAAAGCCTTTCTCTTCCGACATTTGAGTAGGCCCACCCTTGCTGTAACTTCAACCCCGTGTCGAACCAAGAGTCGCAATCTTCGCAAATTGGTAGTAATGGTCGCCATCTGGAAATTGGGAAGGCTCCAGAAGCCCAGCTATCTACGCCGCGCTTTTAGTAGTGATCGTCTCCAGCCCGTGCCCATGCGGTCCCATTTCCCGCTGCCGTAGGAGGAACGCGAACACCACCCCAAGTATTCCCAGGATAGAAAAAATCCACATCCCCAAGTGGTAACCCGCCGGGTTACTTGCATCCGCGTGGCCATATTCGTTGGCCCATCCCACCAGTAAGTTGAGCCCGAACAGCCCGATGTTCTGAATCATCGTCATCAACCCATACGCTGTCCCCAGTTTCGACTGGTCCACAATATAGGCCACCGAAGGCCACATCACCGCCGGGATCAACGAAAACGCCACTCCCATCATCGCCATCGGAATGTATAAGTTGACGCGCGTATAGCCCATCATCAGATAAACTGGAATCAACAGCACAGACCCAAACATCATCAACAGCGCGCGCCTGCCAATGCGATCGACCCAAAGACCAAATAACGGCGTCGCGATCATCGCGAACAGCGTAAGCATGCTCGACAGAAAGCCGCCAAACTCCCGCGATGTGCCGTGCACTTCCATGAAAAACTTCACCGCGAAAGTCTGAAAAGGGAAGATCGCCGAGTAGAACACAATGCACAATGCGACAATCAGCCAGTAACTCACGCCGAACTTCCACAAGTCTGCGAACACAACTTTGTCGGTAGAGATTTTTCCCAGACTGTAGTTCTTCTCGGCCCACACTTCCATCGCCCAGTAAATGATCGCTCCCACCACGCATAATCCCGAGAAGGCCAATGCGATCACGAACGGAGTTCGCCAGTTGGCATAGGCCCAGCGCGCCCATGTCGGAGAGTTCAGCGCGGCGAATGTACCCAGGCGGGATGCAGTCAAGTTCAATCCAAATGCAAAGCTCAGTTCTTTGCCCTTAAACCAGCGCGCCAGCGCGGTGACCACAGCCACGTTGAGCGACTCCGCGCCCATGCCAAAAATCAGGCGTCCGGCGGCCATGAGAGGAAGGTGGCCCGAGATAACCGTGATCGCCGGACCAATGAAGCAAAGCACGGCGAAGATCATCAGCGATTTCCGCAGCCCCAAGCGGTCAATGATGAACCCGCCGATCACCACCGTGAAAATGTTGGGAAAGCTGTAGATCGCCTGTAGAAACCCGATGTCCAGGTCCGTAAATCCCAACTGCTGCTTGAGCACATCGGCCAGTGGACTAAGTGCGTCATACACGTAGTAACTGCCAAACATCGCCAGGCTTACAAAAATCAGCACCAGCCACCGGTAGAGCGGGCTCGGCTCAGGACGCTCAGTTTCCATCATCCGTGCTCTCTATTTTCCAGCAGAATTGAACTCCCAGGATTGCGAGCAGGCAGATTAGCAGATCAAAGAAAAGTTAGCACCGGCGAAGCTCTTGCTAGCAGCACAATCGATGTGGGACAGCCGCTCTCGGCTGTTATCCGGTCGGCGCCCGAAGCCGCGCTCACCAGGATCACTAGTACTTCACAATCGCCGTAAAAGATTTCGGATCGAGCGACGCCCCGCCCACCAGCGCCCCGTCGATTTCCGGTTGCGCCATCAGCGACGAAGCGTTATCCGGCTTCACCGATCCTCCATAGAGAATGCGAAGATTGACCGCGAACTCCGGGCCAAACACCTCGGCAGCTTCGCTTCGGATGACCGCGTGCGCTTCCGCCGCAACTTCCGGGGTCGCCGTCTTGCCTGTACCAATCGCCCATACCGGCTCATAGGCCACGACCAGCTTCGCAGCTTTCTTCGCGGAAATTGCATGAAAAGCGCGGACGCACTGCCGGCGCAGAACATCGTCGCAAAGTCCGGCCTCGCGCTCTTCGAGCACTTCCCCCACGCAGCAGATCGGCGTGAGTCCCGCTTCCAGCGCGGTCTTCAAGCGCAGGTTTACTGTGTCGTCGGTCTCGCCAAAATACTGCCGCCGCTCGGAGTGCCCGACAATCACATGGGTCACGCCCAGCGACACCAACATTGGAGCCGAAATTTCACCCGTATAAGCGCCATCCGCTTTCCAATGCACGTTCTGAACGCCAATAGCCACGCCAGAACCTTCTGCAGATTGAATTGCGGCATGCACATCGGTATAGGGAGGACACACCACAATCTCATCGCGGCTGTGCCCCGCGACCAGAGGCAGAAACTCGCGAAAGAAGGCCAGAGTTTCCTCCGGAGTTTTGTGCATCTTCCAATTGGCGGCAAGCAGCTTCTTTCTCATGAGGAGGCCTTTTCGATTCGGAATGGAGGAGCGGGATTTGAACGGAGAAAGGTTTCGGCAGCTCGCTCGTACTCTCTCAAAGTAGCAGCATCAAAGAGCACGAACCGAACCTTTTTTACTTGGCTAGCCCCTGCCAGAGCCCCAACCGTGGACGAGACGGCTATCGCCGCGGCGTGCGCAACTGGATACCCGAAAGCTCCGGTTGAAATGGCGGGAAACGATATCGATCGAAGACCTTGCTCATCGGCCAGCCAGATGGATTCGCGATGACAACTGGCCAATTTCTCGGCTTCGCCTTTATCTCCACCGTAATAAACCGGGCCCACTGTGTGAATGACGTGCTTCGCAGCCAGCCGTCCGCCGGTCGTGATGACAGCCTTTCCCGCGGGCAAGATACTAATCTTGCTCACAATCTGACGGCACTCGGCGAGTATGGCGGGTCCGCCGGCGCGATGAATGGCTCCATCGACTCCGCCACCGCCCAAGAGCGATGAGTTGGCTGCGTTCACGATCGCGTCAGTCGCCTCGTGAGTAATATCGGCTGGACCGCTGAACTCAATACTCTTGTCCGCACTGTCACCGTTTTCCATCACCAGCCGAATTGTAAAATCGCGCACGCTCGTATCCACGCCGATCACTTCTTGTCCGTGAGCGCCTCAACTCCCGGCAGCTTTTTGCCTTCCAGAAATTCCAGCGACGCTCCGCCCCCGGTGGAGATATGCGTCATCTTGTCGGCAACTTCCGCACCGTGTACCGCTGAGACGGTATCGCCCCCGCCCACAATTGAAATCGCGCCTACGTTTTCCGCGATTGCATGTGCGATCTTGAACGTCCCGCGCGAAAACCCCGGAATCTCAAACACTCCCATCGGTCCATTCCACACAATGGTTCGGGCTCGCGAAATTTCTTCCGAAAACAGTTCGATGGTTTTCGGGCCAATGTCGAGCGCCATCCGATCGGCGGGAATGGGTTGGCCTTCACCGACCTGCTGCACCACCGTATTCGTCTCAGGCTTCGTCGCCACCACGTGATCGATGGGGAGCAGGAACTTCACATTTCGTTGCTTGGCTTCCTCCAGCAGTTGCCGCGCCAGATCGATTTTGTCGGCTTCGAGCAGCGACTTGCCGATTTCTTTTCCCTGAGCCTTGAGGAAGGTATAAGCCATGCCACCGCCGATAATCAGCGAATCAACTTTGCCCATGAGATTCCGAATCACGCCGATTTTGTCGCTGACCTTCGCGCCACCGAGAATCGCCACGAACGGCGGCTCCGGATGTTCCAGCGCTTTCCCCAGATACTGCAACTCTTTTTCCATCAGCAGCCCCGCCGCCGATTTTGAAACGAACTTCGTGATGCCAACCGTGGAGGCGTGCGCCCGATGCGCCGCGCCGAAGGCGTCGTTGACGTAGAACTCCGCCAGACTTCCTAATTGCCGCGCGAAATTCTCATCGTTGGCTTCTTCCTCAGCGTGAAAGCGAAGATTTTCAAGAAGCAATGTCTGGCCCTTCTCCAATTGCGTGGCGACTTCCTCAGCTTCGGGTCCGACGCACTCCGGGCAGAAGCCTACGTTTTCGCCGCGCGCCAATTCTTTGTCGAGGACCATGCGCAGCCGCTCCGCCACGGGCTTCAGACTCAGCTTTAAATTCGGCTTACCTTTCGGCCGTCCCAGGTGCGAAGCCAGAATTAATCGCGCCCCGTGACGCAGGGCGTATTCAATCGAGGGCAAAGTTTCGCGGATGCGTGTGTCGTCCATGACGCGCCCGTCTTCAAGCGGAACGTTGAAGTCGACGCGCATCAAGATGCGATTGCCATTAAGAGGGAGATCACGGATAGACAACTTCGACATTGACTGTGCGTCCTTTAGCAGGCTTGACTGGTAAGGATGTAAACGGCTCCCACCTCCGCGCTTTTGCAGAGGTGGGTTCTGCGATGTTTTACAAGCCTTTATCGCCGATGTAATGGATCAGGTCACGCACGCGGCAGGAGTATCCCCATTCGTTGTCATACCAGGAGATTACCTTGACGCAGTTGCCGGCCACCACCAGGGTCATCGGCGCATCGACGATGGAAGAGCGCGAATCGCCTTTGAAATCCGACGACACCAATTCATTCTCTTCAAAGCCCAGATAACCTTTGAGTGGTCCGCTTTCAGATGCCTTTTTCAGCGCCGAGTTTACTTCTTCTTTTGTAGTCTTTTTTTCTACCCAGGCCACGAGATCGACGACCGAGACATTCGGCGTGGGCACGCGCATGGCGAAGCCATCCAGTTTTCCGGCAAGATCCGGGATCACTAGCTTGAGAGCTTTCGCCGCGCCCGTGGACGTTGGGATCATATTGATTGCCGCCGCTCGAGCACGCCGTAGATCCTTGTGCGGGAAGTCGAGAATCACCTGATCGTTGGTGTAGGAGTGAATCGTGGTCATGGTCCCGCTGATGATCTTGAATGTGTCGTTGATCACCTTGGCGATCGGAGCCAGACAGTTCGTAGTGCAGGATGCGTTCGAAATAATGTGATGCTTGGCTCCGTCGTACTTTTCCTGATTCACTCCCAGCACCAGTGTGATGTCTTCATTTTTTGCCGGGGCTGAAATGATCACCTTCTTCACCGAGCCGCGCAGATGTTTCTTCGCATCGTTCGCGTCGGTGAAGTGTCCGGTGGATTCGATCACTACCTGCGCTCCCACGGAGTCCCAGGGCAGCGCGCCCGGATCTCTTTCCTTGAACACTTTGATCGTCTTATTGTCGATATGAATGCTGTCGGCGCTGGCGCTGATCTTGTGCGGCAGGTTGCCAAGAATGGAATCGTATTTCAGCAAGTGTGCCAACGTCTTTGGATCGGTGAGATCGTTGACCGCCACGAATTCCAGGTTGGGGTCGTTGAGCGACGCTCGAAAAACATTGCGGCCGATGCGCCCGAAGCCATTGATGCCAACTTTGATTGCCATTCGTTTCTCCGTTCTATGAATGCGTTAAACGCGCCATCAGAATCTAGTCGTCTGTTAAACGAACTAATGATGTTAGCAGGATGAAGAAGCGGCGTAAATCCAGGCCTACGACTACTACACGAAGGTATTCTGATCGATCATAAGGGAAAGATAATCTCCAGATAAATGTCCGCCTTGCTCCAGGGCTGCGTCAGGCGTGCCATCAAGTATTTTCGGTTGATGGGTTGCCGGGCATGCGCATGTTCTTCCGGCGGAAGGATGTGGGCTACCGCTGGATATTCTGCCCCGGTCACTTTCCCTCGCATGGTGCAGGGAGCAACGAGCACCTGCGGGTTATTGCGAATGCGCTTCGTCTTGCCCATATCGCTGCGCGTCATCACGTACAGCTTGTTGCCATCTTCTCCGAACCATACCGGAGTAGCAACCGTTTCGCCGCTCTTGCGAAAGGTGGTGAGGGAGATATATTTTTGGCCCCGAATGGCGGCTGGGATTTCCCCGGGCATGGGAAACATTCTAACTCTGACAACCAGCCTGTGCGAGCAGGTGCTGGGTTACTCCTCGCGGCTGGCGCCTGTGGTTCGTCACGAGGTCAGGCGTTTGATCCCGCCCTCTCTTCTGTGTTAAAAGCCTTGCATGCGTAAATGGATGCGCGACCGTTTGCAGGGGCGCAAAAAGAAACCCGCAGAGGCTTCCGAGCAACCGGCTCCTCCGCCTTTACAGCCGGCATATTTCGATGCAGAACAAGAGCCCGAATCGTCGACAAGTTCCGGGCACGTCGAACTCGAAGAAGAGAGATCAGAGCCGGCTCCCGCCGCAGCGGACCTTCCACCCATTCAAAGCGTGCGCGCTCAGTCCGAAGAATCTGCCCCGGACGACCAAGCCAGAAGTTCGCAGCAAGCCCCGAGAAGTGCAGGCCAGGCTGGCCGTGGCCGCCGCCGCCGCGGGGGGCGGGGACGAGGGGGCCGCGGACGCGAGCAGGCGGTTGCCCAAGCCTTTGCTCCGGCTGCAGCAAAAGGGAGCATTCCGGGCGCGCCGGTGGATGCAGGAGAAGGAGAATCCTCAGTCGGGAGTGAAGCGGAAGCCCAAGCGCAAATTCAACCGTCAGTTCCAATTCGAAGCCCGGCGCCGCCGAGGGCCGCCGCAACTCCTGCGGCGCAAGGTTTGCCGAAAGGCGTGGTAGTACTCGCGATCGGGCTGCCCGGATCGGGCAAAAGCTCATGGTTCAAGCGTCACAATGTGGTCCCGCTCTCGAGCGACCTGGTACGCTCGCTGTTGTTTGACGATATCCGCGAACAGCGTTTTCAGGACTTGGTCTTTTCCAATCTGCGCTCCATGCTTAAAGCGCGGCTGATTGCCAAGCGCCCAATGAATTATGTGGATGCTACCAACCTCACGCCGCAGGAACGGCAACACTGGATCAAGCTAGCCAAGGATTATCAATACGAAGTGCAGGCGGTTTTCTTCGATGTTCCGCTCGAGGTCTGCATTGAACGCCACGAGCGCCGCGACCGGGTTGTGCCGGAAGATGTGATGCGGCGCATGGCTGCGAAGCTGAAGCCGCCGGCGTTCGAAGAGGGCTTTGCCAAGATCACGGTCGTGCGCGTGAAAAAGAAAGAGGGCGAAGCCTAGCCGTTGCGATCGCGCTCACCAAGCACACTTGTGATCCCTCGCTTCGCTCGGGATGACAAGCTCTTTTCTAATGATAGCCTTTGCTCCCGGTGAATCTATCCCTTTAGATGCGGCAGCAACTCCTTGAACGCCGGCGAGGACGATGAGCGCATCAATTCATAAATCATCATCTCGGTCGAAGAAATCACGGCTCCTGCCACGCGCATCCTTTCCAAACCAATCTTCCAATTCCAATCCGTCCGCGAACTGACCGCATCCGAAGCCACATGCACAAGGTAGCCCTCGCGCAGCGCGCCGAGCGCCGTTTGCGTCACGCAGATGTGGCTTTCCATTCCACACAAGAGCAGGCTATTGCGCTTGCCTGGCAGACGTTTGAGCAGTGTACAAAAAGCATCGCTGCCGAAGCAGGAGAACTGATCTTTGTCGATAGCTTCGGTCTCTGGCAGCAGGGAAGCAATCTCCGGCACGGTTTGGCCCAATCCCTTCGCGTATTGTGTGCTCATGAGCGCGGGAATCTTTAGCAAGGCCGCGGCGCGGATCAGCAGCTTCGCGTTGCGCACCAATTCCTCTTTCTGGAAAATTGGCGGCAGAAGTTTTTCCTGAATGTCCACCACGATCAGGGCGCACTGATCGGCTTCGAGTGGACGGCGCGTAATTTCGGCGTAGTCGGGGAAAGCATTCTCGAACGCTATGACCATAAACACTCCGTCAGAAACAACGTTTCAAAAAAAGTTTAGCGCGAACCTATCAAAGAAGCTCATGTGGGGGCAGCCGCCCTCGGCCGTCCATCGAGCGAAACTCGACTATTTTGCCGCCAAACGAATCGCCGCCAATGCCGGCAACGATTTGACCACCTCTGCTACTCGTTGGATAATAAGCGCAGTGCCCCCTCGTTCAACGGTAGGACACCTGCCTCTGGAGCAGGGTATCGGGGTTCGAATCCCTGGGGGGCAGCCAGAAACATTCCTGTTTCAATCACCTCATATTATTGACTGCATGCAGCCATAAAGCCGAGCAGAGTCTGAGCAGATGATTTATGGCTCAGAGATTTCGAGTCAGGGAAGCAAGTTCCTCGGGGGGTAACTGAACAAAGGCCGCGGCGGCGGCGACTTTTAGAGCGCTGTAGGTTTGAAGGCCGTCGATGTCACAGGCCTTGCGCAGATGTGGCAGGACGGGCTTGGAGATCAGGATGTCAGAGCGGAGAAGCAACCGAAGGCGAAGCTTGAACCTGGTGAGGAGGGCATAAAGGCGGACCTCGACTGCCTTCTCTTGCAGGGTAGAAGCGAGACTGACGCGCCGAGGATCCTGGCTGTTCTTTTCGGCGTCGGCGTACGCCACCAGCACGGTGGCATTGTGTGACATGCGGCGGGTCAGTTCGAGATACAAGCGCATGCGCTTGCGCTGGGCTTCGCGGAACTGCGGCGGTTGAAGCTTCCAGCGAAATTCAAACTCCGCGGCGGGATCAAGCAGCGATTCGGCCAGCGAAATATCAACCGGATAAAGGAAGGGAATGACGTCATCCACATCGCGCTTGGGAAAACGACGCCAGGCGCAGCGCAGCATGTAGATGCAGGACAGCGCGCCCCACGCAACAATCAGCCAGGTAAGAATGATAGAAAACATAACCTAGCGCATCCTCCGTAAAGCGTCCTTGTATTCTTTCAATACACCGGGAGCAGGGGCCGATAGTTCAGAAGTCGTTACTTTCTGGGGAACGCTAAAAAACCAGATCCAGATCAGCACGGCAACAGAGTATGCCACAAGTGACGTCCAGCCCCACAACAATTTGAATGTTGTTCCAAAATCCGAAAACTTGATGGTCGTCAGGAGCATGACGGTGGCGTAGAGTCCGAAGCCCGTGGCTATCCCAAACGAGTATTGGCGCCAGCGCAGGCCGAGGAGCGGCACAAGCGTCACCAATATAGCGAAGACGAAAACCTGCACGAAGCGGACAGCAATTTCGCCTACGACCATGTAATGCGGTAGGCCGACGATTCGCGTTGGGACCGCGTCAGTGCGGGCTAGGCTCATCGCTATGCCTACCAAGACGACGGACGGGAAGATAAGCCGTGCCCACCATGCACGGGTGGATGTTCCGGGCAGCGTGCGGAGAACCTCATACATTACGAGGATTCCAAGGATGTCGTAGCCGGCTTCGGTGATCCAGTAGGTGGCGTAGTAAGCGGGTTGGTTGCGAACCAAGAAGCGTACGGCACCCGCAACTGACGCAAAGGTCACGTACGAGAAAAAACAGGGGCACACTTTGTAGGCGTGCGCCCGCACCAAAACTCCGAGCAAGAGTACCAGCAGGCCCAGCGGAATGTACCATTCGAGCAGATTCATATGGCCGGGAGCAGCTTATCTCATCTGCTCCCGGTTCTCGAAGGTAATTCCAGTTACATGGTTCTTACGGCGGCTGAAGTTGTCGACTTTATTGGGGGAAGTCCCGGACCGTCCGTTAGAGCGGCTGAAGTTGTCGACTTTACCGGCGGAAGTCCCGGCCCATCCGCGAAAGCTGCCGAAGCAAATGACATGAGCAACAAGGTAACTGCGAGAATGCGTTTCATAGTCTCTCCTATAGTGGGGGATTCCCCGGAGACAGTTTAGTCATGGATGCAAGCGGAAGGTAGGTTTCTGGTAAGGGAAGGACTTTCGCACCAGCGGAGGGGCGGAAAATCCTCAACACAGGGGACCACAGGGTAGTACGAGCGCGCTGCTGATCAGTGGATGGTTTTCGTCTTGCGCGACATGTAGTCCATCAGCAGATATTGGCCGAGCGTGTAGGGTGTGGTGAAGTAGGCTTTGCCGCGGCACATCTCGGTGACCTTCTGGACGAACTGCACTAAGCCATAATCGGAGGCGAGCATGAAGGTGTTGATGAGAACGCCGGCGCGCTTGCACTTCGAAACTTCTTCCAGGGTCTGGCTGACGACCAGAGGGTCGAGGCCGAAGGCATTTTTGTAGACGCGTCCGTCTTCGAGGGTGAGGGCGGAAGGTTTGCCGTCGGTGATCATGACGATCTGCTTCATGTCTTTGCGTTGGCGCTGCAAAATTCGTTGCGCCATGCGGAGGCCTTCGCGCGTATTGGTGTAATAGGGGCCGACCTTGACGCGGGCCAGTTGCGACAGCGGGACTTCTTCGGCGGAATCGTGGAAGAGCACGAGCGACAGCGAGTCGCCGGGATATTGCGTGCGGATCAGGTGCGAGAGCGCCATGGCGACTTTTTTGGCGGGAGTGAAACGATCTTCGCCGTAGAGAATCATCGAGTGCGAGCAGTCGAGCATGAGGACTGTGGCGCACGACGATTGATATTCGCACTGGTGGACTTGCAGGTCAGAGTATTCGATGTTGAGCGGGAGACTGAGGCCCTCGCGTTGAATCGCATTCGAAAGCGTGGCGGTGATATCGAGGTTGAGGGTGTCGCCAAATTCGTAAGTGCGGGAGGCGCCGCTGGCTTCGATGCCGGTCGAGAGATCGCGCGTGTCGTGGCGTCCGAAACTGGATTTGCCAAGCGAGCCGAGCAGGTTGCGCAAAGACTTGAAGCCGAGGAAGTCCAGGCTCTTGTCGGTGATTTCGAATTTGGCCTGCGGCGCGTTTTCGCCGAGTTGGCCACCGGCGCCGGATGGGCGCGATGGGTCAGGGGGCTGGTCGATGGAAATGTAATCTTCCTGCTGCATGCGCTCGATCAGTTTTTCGATGAGTTCGTCGAGTTCGCCGTCGGCCGCCATCTGCTGCAGGCGTTCGCGCATGTCATCGTCGAACTGATCGCCTTCCATCAGAGCTTGTTCGATGGCGCGGCGAAGGTCATCGAGGGTTTGTTCGCCCTCAGGCATCTCGAACCACATGTCGCTCTGGAAGCCGCTCTGCAGCAGGTAGTCGGAGAGGGCTCCGAGCAGGTCTTCCATGCTCATTTCGCCGGCGGGGTCGGGAACGTATTTGGAGTAGCGTATGCGTTTCATGTTCGGCTTCCGGCTTCCGGCTTCCGGCGTAACTTCCGAGAACCGGAAGCCGGACGCCGGGATCCGGAAGCCTAGTTAAATTGCCTTCTCTGCCGATACGGCGGTTCTTCTTTGTCGAAACTCTTCTCGCGCACCGGCTCCGGTTTTTTCTCCCCGGCCTTGAATACGCGTTCTTCATTCCGGCCGATGCGCTTGTGCGCATGCAGGCCTTCAAGGATGAATTCCGCCGCCGATACCTGCTGCTCCGGACTTTCTTTTTGGGAGATGCCGAGTGGGCCCAGTTTATCCACCAAACCCTGAATTTCTTTCAAGTTCTCAAGCGCTTCCAGAGCGGAGACGGAATCCGACAATTGAATTTCGCCGCCAAGGTCGAACCATTGCACGATCTGCTGCACGTTGGCGCCAGTGAAATATTCGTCGTAGGTCTTGGCGATGGCGGCACGAATCAGTTCGCGGCCTACATAATCGGCGCCTTTCATCTCGCCTTCGTATTCAAGTTCGAGCTTTCCTGTAATCGCTGGCAAGGCGGCGTAGACGTCGCTGACGCGCGGGACCACGAGTTTTTCGTCGTTGCGGAGAGCGCGACGCTCGGCGTTCGAGATGACGTTCTCCATGGCGGAAATCGGAAGGCGCTGGCTCACGCCGCTTCGTTTGTCGATTTTTTTATCTTCGCGGGCCGCGAAGGCGATGCGTTCAATTACCTGTTGAATGTAGACCGGCAGATGCATGGCGTTGCCGTTCCGGCTGGTCCAGGCTTCTTGCGCGGTGATGGCGATGCCTTCGTCCACGGTTGCGGGATAGTGGGTGCGAATCTCGGAGCCGATGCGGTCTTTAAGCGGAGTGATAATTTTTCCGCGGGCGGTGTAGTCCTCGGGATTCGCGCTGAAGACGATGGCGACGTCTAGTGGGAGGCGAATGGGATAGCCTTTAATCTGCACGTCGCCTTCCTGCATGATGTTAAAAAGTCCGACCTGAATTTTTCCGGCGAGGTCGGGCAGTTCGTTGATGGCGAAGATGCCGCGGTTGGCGCGCGGAAGGAGTCCGTAGTGAACGGTGAACTCGCTCGCGAGTTCGTGGCCGCCGCGCGCGGCTTTGATGGGATCGATATCGCCGATGAGGTCGGCGATGGTGACGTCGGGCGTGGCTAATTTTTCCACGTAACGATCGTCGGGAGTGAGATAGGAAACAGGAGTGGCATCGCCGAGGCGCGCGACCTCTTCGCGGCAACGGCGGCAGATGGGAGCGTAAGGGTTGTCACGAATCTCGCATCCGGCGACGTAGGGCATGTGAGGATCGAGGAGCGTGGTCAGAGCGCGCAGGATGCGGCTTTTAGCCTGGCCGCGCAGTCCGAGCAGAATAAAATTGTGACGGGAGAGAACCGCATTCACAATTTGGGGAACTACGGTATCGTCGAAGCCGACGATACCGGGGAAGAGGCTGGAATCGTCATGCTGGCGCAGGCGGAGGATGAGGTTGTCGCGGAGTTCGTCTTTCACGCGGCGGGTGCGCATACGTTCTTCGGAAAAAGTGCTGCGGCGCAATTCGCCAAGCGTGCGAGGAAGACTCATGAGGAACCCCCAGAAGAAGAATACTTTCCTGGATTATACGCGGGAAGAGAGAGTTCGGGATTCGGGGCGAGGATGCAACCTGAGCTAAACCAAAATCTTTAACACAGGGGGCACAGGGTAAGGCCAAGGCAGGGCTTGGTTCTTGCAACGTCCAGGAAGTAAGTTAGTGGACGTGGCCGTTGCCGCCGGATTTTTCGCGGGCACGGGCGGCGCGATGGAGATTGGGAATAAGTGTTTCGAGATAAGTGATGAGCAGGGAAAGGCGTCCGGGTTCGGAGCGGAGGGCCAGAAGTTTTTGCTTGAAATCCAAATCGAGCGGTAGCGAGCCTGCGAGATAGAACGACAAAGCCGAAGGATCAGCGGCGGAGAGATCCGGTGTAGCGCCGGCGATGGCCAGTAGTTCCGCGTGCAGCTGGATGGCGCGGGAAGTTTCTTCCTGTGACGGCGTAACCGGATCGTCCGCGATCGAGAGAATTTCGGCCCGGAGAAAAGAGCGGTCTTGATTCACGCTGACGAGTTCAAAACGCTGGCGGCCCACGGTGACGAGGTCGAGGCGCCCATCGGAATATTCTTTGACGACCGTCATAATTTCGGCGGTGCATCCCACCTCGGCAAGGCCCTGCTCGAGGGCTCGCACGACTCCGAAAGTTTGGCGCCGGGCGAGGCATTCGCCGATCATCTCTTTGTAACGGGGCTCGAAAATGTGCAACGGCAGAGGTGTGCCGGGGAACAGGACAACGTCGAGCGGGAAGAGGGGGATCAGAGAGGGCAAGTGAATCTCCAGCGGCAGGCGGCGCTGTACGATTGTACGCTAACTGTGAAGCGTGACCGAGTGGCCGGAAATTTCGTGATTGACTGGAACCGCGGGGGAGAATAAAAGCACGTCATGGAACTTACGGGAAAGATCGTGGTGGTTACGGGCGCTTCGATGGGGATTGGGGAAGCGTTGGCGAAGATTTTTGCCGATCATGGAGCGAACGTGGTGATGCTGTCGCGCGATGCGGGCCGAGTGGAGGCCGCTCGAGACCGAGTTGGTAATACCGAGCGAACGCTGGCGATGGCTTGTGATGTAAGGCACCGTGAAGAAATCGATCGCGCGGTTGGCCTGACGATGCATCATTTTCAGAGGATTGACGTTTGGGTGAACAACGCGGGTCATGGGTTGCTGGATTCGGTGGCGCAGATGGAAATGGCGGCGTGCCGGGAAATGTTTGAGACGAATTTATTCGGCGCGGTCGCGGCGATGCAGGCGGTGATCCCTGTGATGCGGCAGCAGGGAGGCGGGACGATCATCAATATATCGAGCGTGGCCGGCCACATTCCGCTGCCGTTTCACGCGGCCTATGGTGCCACCAAGTTTGCGCTGAACGCGATGGGCAAGGCGGCCACCGTAGAACTGAAAAAGGACGGGATCCATGTGCTCACCGTTTGTCCCGGGTATGTACGGACCGCGTTCGGCGAGAACGCGGTGCTAGGCAATGAGTTGAAGCGCGTGCGTCCGGGATCAGTGCGCGGGATAACGGCTGAGCGCGTGGCGCGGGCTACGCTGGGGGGATACTTGAAGAAGAAAAGGGAAGTGATTGTGCCTTGGACGATGCACGTGCCGGTGAAACTTTATCAGTTCTTTCCAGGACTGGTGGAATGGGGTATGGGACGGATGGCGGGGTGATTGTGGATTTTATTGGCAGGTAAATCCTTTAACGCAAGGACACAGGGGTTCACGGGGGATTTCTGAAGCTATCCCAGTTCGGCCAGCATGGCTTCCATTTCCGACTGGGCGTGTAGATTGCCGGTGCGGCGAGCGGAGGCGATGCCATCGGTCAGCATCGTCTTCGCGTCGGCGATTCGGTCGGCCTTGGCTAGTGTTTGCGCCGCCATGAAGTAGCCAGGAGTGTAATCAGGGCTCGCCTTAAGCAGAATCGAGAATTCTGCCAATGAGCGATCCAGGTCGCCCTGCTTGGAGTATTCCATCGCCAGCCCGTAGCGGGCGAAGGTGTCGTGCGGATTCAGAGTGAGTACGTCGTTGAGGGCGGTGATTCGGTCCATAAGGCGTGGCCAGTGGTCGGCGGCCAGTGAGATGAGGTTACTACAAACGGAGTATTCAGTTTCGGTTTACGATATGGCCCTGGCATAGATCGGTGAGTAGAATAGGCAATCGTTTGGATTCCATTATTTATTGTGCAGGAGGGGCGACTGGTGGCGTGTCCGTTTTTTATGCCGATGGAGAAGTTCGAGAACGGAGCGTGGATGCATGCGGGTCGGCTTCCATTGGGATGCGGCTGGAGTGGGCAGTGCACGGCACCGGGTCATGAGGGCGAGGTTCCGTCGCAGGAGGACTTACGGGAGCTTTGCAATCTCGGGTATGCAGAAAAATGTGCGCGACTGCCTCAAGAGCGGACATGGGACTCAGTGCGGTTTGGAGCTCGAACCGTTTTCAATCACGGGGATAACGAGTCAGGCACATGCATTCAGGTTCACTACATTTGCGAACGGGGGCATTGTCCAGTGGAGCACGGTGTACTCGATTTTGATTCCGCTCGAGAGCGGTGGAACAAGCTGCATGCAGACGAGCGAATACAGCGGATGGCGGAATGCTTCCTGGAGTCGTACATTGCGAAGAGGAGAGACCAGGGAGTCGGACGGATCGCGAGCTAAGGAATGGGACTGACTCCAGGGCGGCTGCCCCCACATGGAACACCCTGATCCACATGAAACAGCCTAACCAAAACTTATGCTTCAAGCTTGAGTCATGCACGGTTCAGTCATGACGAACGGAAAGAGGACTATGAGCGAAGAGATGCTGCTGCCGCGGCCGGTGAGGGATTCGCAATCGGAGATGACGGAGATTGTTTTGCCCAACGACGCCAATCCGCTTGGGGCGTTGCTGGGCGGGCGGTTGATGCATTGGATCGACTTGGCGGGAGCAATGGCTGCGCACCGGCACTCGCGTAGTCACGTAGTCACGGCTTCGGTGGATCATATTGATTTCCTGGTCCCGGTGCGGGTTGGCGATCTGGTGATCCTGCGATCTTCGGTGAACCGGGTATTTAAGACTTCGATGGAAACCGGAGTAAAAGTTTTCGTGGAAAACTATATTGCCGATACGGCGCAGCACGTAGCGTCGGCTTATCTGACATTTGTGGCCATCGATGCCCAGGGAAATCACTTGAAAGTTCCCGCCGTGATTCCGGAATCGGAAGACCAACAACGGCGGTATGACGATGCGGGCCGGCGGCGCGAGATCCGGCGAGGGGAACTGGAACGGCGGCGAAAGGCGAAGCGGTAGTATTGCGTCGGGTATTCTTTCCCAACATCTTTCATTTGCTGGGCCCCATCGAGCTTGTCAAAGGGCGAGGGTAGCCACTCAGTTTTCCGGCAGTTGTGGAGAGGCTTCGAGCTTCGCTCGACTGGACAGCCGAGGGCGGCTGTCGCTACGTGAGCGTCTATCTAAAGTGGGTATCGATTCTGGGCTGTATAATTTAATGTTCTAGCCATCCTGAATTTATCTGGAGTGTGATCAGTTGAACGCACATATGCCGTCTCATCCCGGGCAAGCCACGCCGGGGCCGCAGCCGTTGCCGGGCGTCGATGCCATCATTGCCGTAGGTTCGGGCAAGGGAGGCGTGGGCAAAACCACGCTCTCGGTAAATCTGGCGGTCGCTTTGGCCAAGATGGGCCACAAGGTGGGGCTACTGGACGCGGATGTGTATGGGCCGAATGTCCCGCTGATGCTGGGGATGAGCGGGCAGCCGAAGATGGTGGGAGAAAACCGCATTGAGCCGCTGCAGGCTTTTGGAGTGAAAGTGATCTCGGTCGGGTTTCTCAATCCCGGCGACAAGCCTGTCATATGGCGCGGCCCCATGCTGCACCAGATCGTGAAGCAATTCCTGGGGATGGTGGAGTGGGGACATCTGGACTACATGGTGGTGGATCTTCCGCCGGGAACGGGAGACATAGCGCTGTCGCTGGTGCAGTCGGTGCCGCTGACGGGCGCGGTGGTGGTTTCGACTCCCTCTGACGTTTCGCTGCAAGATGCGCGTAAGGCGATCGAGATGTTCCGGCAGATGAAAGTGGATATTGTTGGAGTGGTCGAGAACATGAGTTATTTCGTGTGTCCGCATTGCAATCATGAAATCGATATTTTTTCCCGCGGCGGGGCGGAGAGGATGGCGCAGCAATTTACAGTGCCGTTCCTGGGAAACATTGAACTTGATTCCGAGGTGCGCAAGTCGGGAGACGGCGGGAAGCCGGTCGTGTTAGAGGGAGAGAATTCGCCGCATGCCAAGTCGATCTTTGCTTTCGCACGGAGAGTGGCGGCGCGGGTGGTAGAGATCAAAGCGGGCGAGTCGGCCAGCGTGATTCAGATTCAGTAAGGAAACTCTAGTTCGGGAGCCAGAGGGAGGCTTCGCTAGGCTCTTCTTCTTCTTCTTCCATTCAGTACCTACGACATCAGATAAACATCTCATCCTGCGGCACAGGACGCCGAGGATCGCGGCTACCGCCATTTTTGTGCGCGCGTCCAGCGACCAGGAATTCGATTCCGGCGGTTACGCCTCGGACCAATCCGGACACGTGCCGAACTGGCGAAACCACCGTCTTATGCACGATCTCGGACGTCTCTTCGACTTTGTCAAGGGTGCGGCTCAGCAAATCGTCGGCGCGAATAACCTGCAGGCGTGCGCGATCGACTACATCGTCTACAGTGGCGTCCACGCGCTGTATTTGGCCGCGAACCGTGGTAGTAGTTTCCGCCACATTTTCAATGATGACTTGCAGCTTGGGGCGAAGCTCAGCAAGCAGTGACTGCGCCGAATCGACGGTAGGGAGAACTTTGGTCTTTACTTCTTCGGCCAGCGATTCCAGGCGCGTGCTTGTCTTTCGCATCGCCAAGTACATGGCGGCGAGCAGCCCCGCTTGCAGGATTACCGCAGCCCCGGTTATCGCAATGAAGACAGTGGTTAGGTTTTCCATAGAGAGAGATCCTTGCGGCGCGGCTATTGGAACGCCGCTGCCGCTGATCTAAATGCTTACAGGTTTTTAGGCGGCCCGGCAACGGTCTCAGAGGTTGCTTCCTGATAGGCTTGCCGTCCCGCCTCATAGGCGGCCTTGAACTGATCCTTCTGCTGACTTACGACATCGCGGCCCTTATCAACCCATTCTGAGGCCTGACTGCGAGCATCGCGGGCGCGAGTCTTCATGTACTCGCGACCTTCTTCGGCGCGAGCGCGAAGCGCCTCACGCGTTTCGCTGCCCGACTGCGGGGCGTATAAAATTCCCACGGCCGCTCCGACGCCTAAACCGGCCAAAAACCAAGCAAAACCGCTGCCATCTCGATCCGACATTTTAAACACCTCCCGGCTATAAGTGCCGACACTGAATGGTAGCATCCGCATGGGGCGAATACAATTACAGCGAAACCCGCAACCTGCGAGGTAGAAAACTGCACGAGCGACGCTTCAACACCAACGAGGACAAGCGGGAAAAAAGTCCCGAGAAAAGCTTGCGGGAGGACGGCGCCGGTTCGATCGATTTATTTCTTTGCCGGAGGATTTGCAGGCGTGGGTGCAGGAGCGACTGGTTGCGTCTTGGCAGGCGCTGATTTCACTCCCTGTAACACCGAGCTTGGACCGCCGTGCTTAACGGCATAGACGGAGAGAGTTACCGAGGTCAGCATGAAGAGCACTGCCGAAAGTGTGGTCGCCTTGGAAAGCGCCGTGGCTGCGCCACGCGGCCCGAATGCCGCTTGACTGCCTTGTCCGCCGAAGGCGGCTGAAATATCCCCGGCCTTTCCGCTTTGCAGGAGAACGACAATTATTAGAAACAGACAAACCATCACGTGAAGAATGGTGACAAGGATGATCATGGAGTCCGGAAGTCCTAAGTTGTTCAGAATAAGTGCAATCAGGCGCGCATGAGACGCTGTCGCCGATTATAGCGGTTCTTTCCACCAATAGTTTGACATCCGCGACTGCCAGCGGTCAAGGGCAACCGCTTCTAAAAAAGATCAGTGATTCAAGGTGTTGGCACTGAGATCACGGCAAAGCGCGGCACCGCCCGCGATGCCGGCATCCGCGCCGTAATGGGCTGGCAGGAGAGGGATCTCCTGACATTGGGAATTCACACACCAAGTGGGTAATTGATCGCGTATGTCGGCGAAAAACGGTTGCAGCATGGCCGCCGCGCCGCCGCCAAGAATCATCACGTCAGGCTCAAGCAGGTCAATGATATTGCCCAGCCATACGGCAAGAAACGTGGCCGTTTCCTGCAACACCTGTTTCGCCATGGCATCACCGGCGAGATAAGCTTGAGCCACCATTTCCGCGGTGATGAGGCCGACATGCCCTGCGGCACGGTCTTGGATACTGGATCTGTGGCCCGCCGCGATCTTTTCCGAGGCACGTCGAGCGATGCTAGGACCGGAGGCCAGGGCTTCGACGCAGCCCAGTTTGCCGCAGCCGCAGCGCGGGCCGCGGTAGTCGATGCTCATGTGACCTCCCTCGCCGGCGGCTCCCGTGCGGCCGTGGTAGATGCGGCCGTCGAACACAATTCCAGTTCCGATGCCCGTACCAATGGTGGCGTAAAAGACATTTCGATAGCCGCGCCCCGCGCCCCATAAGGCTTCTGCGAGGGCAGCCGCATTGGCGTCGTTGTCGATTCGAACCGGTAGGCTATAAGCCTTCGATATTTCCGCTGCAAGCGGAAAGTTGCGCCAGCCCGGAAGATTTGGAGGATTGATTACGACGCCGGTCCGAGGATTAAGCGGGCCGGGGGCGCAGATTCCGATCGCGGAGATCGAGCTCTTTGAGTCAACGCTAGCAGTGGCGGCGGTCCGCACCGAATCGATCGCCGACGTTACTGCAGCTAGACCCGCAACTGCGTCCGTCGCCACCATGGGGGTGCGCAGCTGGTGGGTGATCTCGCCTGCAGAGTTGACTAAGCCCGCCGCCACTTTCGTGCCGCCGACATCGACGCCAATGAACGATTCGTCTGAAATTTGCTTCATGGCCCCCGCTGACCGGGCAACGCATTAACCCGGCACCGGACTGGTTCCAATATACGGGAGGACGGTGCAGGTAAACATCTGCTGACAACATTTGCGGAACCGAGGAGGAGGAGGGTATTCCAGAGTTATATGATAGGAGGCATCAGTATGCCGACTCGATTTCCAGCTGCAAAAGATCGGGCACTCATTCAAATTGTGGACTCCGCCTTGGCCGAAGCGGCGCGGTGCAGCGGATCGTGGCTGGTGTGCCGCCCGGGCTGTACGCAGTGCTGCATTGGAGTGTTCCCGATCAATCAACTGGATGCCGAACGATTGCGGCGAGGGCTGGCGGAACTTGAGAGGCATGCCCCGAAACGCGCGGCAGGGGTGCGTGAACGGGCTCGCGAATCGGTTGCTCAGCTCGCCGCAGAGTTTCCGGGCGATCCGGTGAGCGGCATTTTGGACGAAGACGCGGAAGCTGCCGCCAGCTTTTCTGATTTCGCGAACGATGAACCCTGCCCCGCCCTCGATCCTGCAACAGGGAACTGCGAACTCTACGAAGCACGCCCCATGACCTGCCGGGTCTTTGGACCGCCGGTTCAGTCGGAGGATGGGTTAGGGGTTTGCGAGCTCTGCTATCAAGGCGCCTCAGACAAAGAGATAGCGGCCTGCGAGATGAAGCCTGACCCGCACGATCTTGAATCGGAGTTGTTGAAGAAACGCGAAAAGTGTAGCGGAGCTCGCGGAAACACGATCATCGCTTTTTGTCTGGCATCCTGAGGACAGCAATAACAGACTTCAATTCTTTTTTTTCTCTAACTCAGCCCACCGCGCATACAGCGTATCCACTCGGCCCTGCGCTTCTTCCAACTCGGCATGAGCCGTCAGCAGTCGCGGACCGTCGCTGGCGATCCTGGGATCGTCAAGCTGTTCCCGCTTGCTCTGCAATACTTCCTCCGCTTCAGCGACGCGATTTTCAATTGCTTCGTATTCGCGCGCTTCCAGATACGAGAGCTTTTTCTTGCCGGCTGATTGCCGGGCAGGTTCATCAGCGGCCGCGCCGCGTCCAGCGGAACGCACATCGCTGCGGGCCGCCGCTTTGCGCTCCTCCAGCCAGGTTTCCCATTGCGAGTAATCGGCGAAGACTTCTGCGTTGCCTTCTCCATCAAGCCCCAGAACCAGGGTTGACACGCGATCCAGCATGTAGCGATCGTGCGTAACCAGAACGAGCGATCCACGAAACTCAAGCAGGCTTTCTTCCAGAATATCCAGAGTCGGAATGTCGAGATCGTTCGTGGGTTCATCGAGCAGCAATATGTCGGCGGGTTGCAGCATGAGTTGGGCAATCAACACTCGCGCCCGCTCGCCGCCGGAAAGCTTTCCCACTGGCTGATTCAGTTGCTCTCCGGTAAACAGGAACTTTGCCGCCCATGCCGCCACATGGATCATTCGATCCTGGTAAACCACGGAATCACCTTCGGGGGCCAGGGCGCGGCGCAAAGTCACATCGGGATCGAGTTCGCGGGTCTGGTCGAAATAAACAATGCGCAGCCAATCGGCGCGGTGAATTTCGCCTTGGCTAGGTAGAGATTCTCCGCGCAGCAGCCGCAGCAAACTTGTCTTTCCGCTGCCGTTCGGACCCACCAGTCCCACTCTCATTCCCGCGGTGATTACGAAATTAAGTTTCTTGAAGAGTGTCCGATTGCCCATCTCGCAAGAGACCTCTTCCAGTTCGATCAGCCGCTTGGTTTTGCGATCAGTGGCCGAGAAATCGATTTGGGCCGAGCCGGTGCGGCGTCTGTAGTTCAAATCTGCGAGTTCGCCCATCAACTCGCCCGCTTTGTCGATTCGAGCCTTCGACTTTCTGGTGCGCGCCTTTGCTCCGCGGCGCAGCCATTCAATTTCTCGATGAACCAGGT
This sequence comes from Acidobacteriota bacterium, assembly GCA_013289765.1. Taxonomy (GTDB): domain Bacteria; phylum Acidobacteriota; class Terriglobia; order Terriglobales; family Acidobacteriaceae; genus Sulfotelmatobacter. Next base: position 179,410 of record JABCZI010000003.1, on the reverse strand, counting down.
TTTCCAGCGCCTCCTGCCGCTTTCCCTGAGCGTGCAGAAATTCCTCCTTCTTTTCAAGGAAGCGGGTGTAACCGCCAGAGACACGCAGCAATCCATCCGCATAAGTGCGGTTCAACTCCGCCATTTCCGTGGCAACGTTCTCGAGAAAATAACGGTCGTGGCTAACCACGACGCAGGCGAACCCTGCCGCCGCCAGCAGATCTTCCAGCCATTCGATTCCAGCCAGGTCGAGATGATTGGTAGGCTCATCCAGCAACAGAATGTCGGGCCCCTGCACCAGCGCCTCGACGATGGCAAGCCGTTTTTGCCAGCCGCCAGAGAGGGTTGAGGCCTCGGCTTCGAGGTCTTCGAATCCTGCCCGCCCGAGCGTCTCCGCGAAGCGAGTTCCCCGTTCCGACTCTGGCACTGCTGCGAGTTTCATCGCGGTCTCGGCAACCGAGCGGACCGTAACGCCAGATGGGAATGTGGAATCCTGCGCGACATAACTAAGGCGGATTCTTTTTCGGAAGGCGATTTCGCCACTATCCGGACTTTCATCCCCCGCCAGAATTCGCAAGAGGGTTGATTTTCCGGATCCGTTGGGACCGATCAAACCAATGCGATCGCTCTCGGAAACCGTGAAAGAGACATTCTGAAAGAGTGGATTCGCTCCAAAGGCCTTCGAAATTTCCTGTGCATTGATGATCGGCGGCAACGACTTGGTTTCTCCTGGTACCTGAATTGAGGGTATCAGGAAACACAGATTGCAGAATCGAGATGGAACGTCGCACAATACCGATGCCGCGCAAGCGGGACTTCTTCGAACCTTCCCCCGGGAGAGATGATGCGACGATTCCACATGAGTTTGATTGCCGTGCTGGCAGTCTGCCTTACGTTGATTGGGTCCGCCCGCGCGCAAAGCAGCGAAAAACCAGATTTAAGCAAACAGCCCACACTCTACGTGGTCGGATATTCTCATCTCGATACCGAGTGGCGGTGGGAGTATCCGCAGGTCATCGACGAATATCTTCGTAAGACCATGGAAGACAATTTTCGGCTTCTGGATAAATATCCGCATTACATTTTCAACTTCAGCGGCGCCAATCGCTATCGGTTGATGAAAGAATATTTTCCGGCAGACTTCGCCAAGCTGAAACAATTCGTGGACCAAGGCAGATGGTTTCCGGCGGGGTCGTCGATGGAAGAAGGCGATGTCAACGCGCCGAGTGCCGAGAGTATTATTCGACAGATCCTGTACGGCAATAACTGGTTCCGCAAAGAGTTCGGCAAAGCCAGTGCGGAATATATGCTGCCAGATTGCTTCGGCTTTCCATCTTCGCTACCCACTATTCTGGCACACTCTGGAGTGAAAGGATTCTCCACGCAGAAGCTGGTCTGGGGATCTTCAGGCAATGCCGGAGGTCCGGAGTCACTCGAGAAAACGCCGGAAGGCACTCCCTTCAACGTAGGCGTGTGGGCAGGCCCGGATGGTGAAAGCGTACTGGCGGGGTTAAATCCCGGTGCTTACGATGGCGGTATCGATACTGATCTTAGCAAACCGTTGCCTCCGCTCGCCCCCGACACAACGCTTCAAGATGCAAAAACCAAGTGGCAAGCGGTGCGAACGAAGTTGGACCAGGAGCAGAAGAGTGGGCATCAGTCCGATCCAAACGATATTGAAGAATCCATACACCTGCAAAACCAAGTGAGAGCGTTAACCCGGATCGATCAAGACCGGGCGCAAGAACATCATCAGAACGACTGGGCGGCGCGAGTGGAGCAGAACGGCAAAGTCAGCGGCGTGTTCACGGACTACCACTACTACGGTACCGGCGATATCGGCGGTGCTCCGCGCGAAGATTTCGTGAAGCGCCTTGAAGCCATCGTCACCAAAGGTACGATCGGTCTGCCGCGTGAGAACCAGCTTGGGAATCAAGAGCCGGCACAGTTGGTAGGTCCGCCGGTGAAAGTTGGCGAGGGTCCGGTGCATGTGGTCTCGGCAAATGCGGAGCAGATGTTCCTCGATATCGCTCCGGCCGAAGCTGCTGGACTTCCGCGCTACACGGGCGAAATGGAATTAACCAATCACTCCGCCGGATCTTTGACGTCGCAGGCGTACCAGAAGCGCTGGCTGCGAAAAGAAGAATTACTGGCCGACGCAGCCGAGAAAGCTTCAATAACGGCGGAATGGCTGGGTGCGCGCCCGTACCCACGCCAGCGCTTAAACGACGCATGGACGCTGGTGATGGGCGGGCAATTTCACGATATCGCTGCCGGAACTGCCACGCCAAAATCTTACGAGTTCGCGTGGAACGATGACGTGATCGCGATGAACCAGTTCGCCGGAGTGCTCACCAATGCCACCGAGGCGGTTGCGGCGGCGCTGAACACGGAGACGAAAGGTATACCGATTGTTGTTTTTAATTCGCTGAATATTGCGCGCGAGGGCTTGGTGGAAGCCAACATAAAATTTCCAGGCGATATACCGCAAGCCGTGCACGTCATCGGTCCAGATAACAACGAAGTTGCGGCGCAGATTTCGAACGGCAAGGTGATCTTTGCAGCGAGTGCGCCGTCCGTGGGTTACGTCGTTTATGATGTGCGGCCTGGGAGTGGCACCGCCGGCACTCACCATTTGAAAGTTTCCGAGAACTCGCTAGAGAACCAGTACTATCGCGTACGACTCAACTCCGACGGTGATGTCGCCAGCATCTTCGATAAAACTCTGGGAAGGGAACTGCTTACTGCGCCAGCCCGGCTGGCCATTTCGTATGACAATCCCGAGCGTTGGCCGGCCTGGAATATGGATTGGGATCTGGAGCAAGCCGCGCCGAAAGCATACGTCACAGGTCCGGCCAAGATTCGAATCGTAGAAAACGGTCCTGCACGCGTGGCGATTGAAGTTTCGCGCGAGGCTGCTGGTTCGAAATTTGTGCAGACCATTCGGCTTTCGGCCGGCGATTCGGGCAAGCACGTCGAATTCGCGAACGTGGTCGACTGGAACACCAAAGAATCAAATCTGAAAGCGACTTTTCCTCTCGCCGCTTCGAATCAGATGGCGACTTATAACTGGGATATTGGCACAATCGAGCGTCCCACGGCGGAGCCGAAGAAATTCGAAGTGCCCTCGCATCAATGGATCGACCTGACCGACATGAGCGGCGAATTCGGCGCAACGATCCTTACCGATTGCAAGAACGGATCGGATAAACCGGACGACCACACGATCCGACTTACTCTCATTCGTACCCCAGGCACTCGCGGCGGTTATCGCGACCAAGGCACACAGGATCTCGGACATCATGAATTCGTCTATGGCATTGCCGGACACGCCTTAGGCTGGCGGGAAGCACAGACCGACTGGCAAGCGCAGAGCCTCAACGATCCGCTCATCGCTTTCGAAACATCGAGACATGCTGGCGTTTTAGGTCGCGAATTGTCTTTATTGAAAGTGACCAGCCCACGCGTTCGAGTCCTGGCTTTGAAGAAGGCGGAACAGAGTGACGAAACAATCATTCGACTCGTGGAACTCGATGGCAAGCCTCAACCCGAGGTTCGAGTAGTGTTCAACACGCAGATCATAGAGGCAAGAGAAGTCAATGGCCAGGAGCAGCCGCTCGGCAACGCCGAACTGAACAACGGCGCTTTGCTTACTTCGTTTTCCGCCTATCAGCCGCGCACCTTCGCGGTGCGCTTAGCGGCGCCGCAAGCTAAAGTTTCCGCGACGCGCTCGGTGCCGATTACTCTGCGCTACAACCTCGCAACAGCAACCAATCATGGCACCAAGTCAAAGAGTGGATTTGACCGACAAGGCAATTCGCTTCCGGCAGAAATGCTCCCATCCCAGATTGTCTTCAACGATGTACAGTTCCAACTTGCTGCAGCGAAAACCGGAACGCCCAACGCGCTCGTGCCTAAGGGTGAGAGGATTGATCTGCCGCCCGGCAATCTCAACCGCTTATATATACTTGCGGCCTCGGCGGAAGGCGATCAAAAAGCGACTTTCGAGCTCGGAAACTCCCGCATCGAACTCAACATTCAGAACTGGGGCGGATTCATCGGGCAGTGGAATGATCGAAGCTGGACCTCGAAAGATACTTCGCACGACGATTATGGCGAAATGACTGGAATAAAGCAGGGTTATATCAAGCGGGCGGATTTGGCCTGGTACTGCTCGCATCATCATAACGCGGCTGGCGGGAATGTACCGTACAGTTACTCCTACTTGTTCGCGTATTCTATCGATGTCCCCGCCGGCGCGAAGACACTTACTTTGCCGGTGAACGAAAAGATCCGCATTCTAGCGATCTCGCTTGCCGAAGATAATGACTCCATTAGTCCGGCGTCACCACTGTATGATGTACTTCCGCCCGAGCCATCACTCCGCCACTAAAATCGGAGGCTGATGGCTCGGCCCTTTTCTGCGGCAACACTTCAGTTAACGGAAGCGGCCCTTCCAAGAAAAAACCGCCGGAGGAATACCCCCGGCGGCGAAAGTTAGCTCATAAAAGGCACAGAATACGGTCTTTTACTGCCCCTTTCCAGTCAGCGTTAAACTCTGTGGGCTGCCGGGACTCTTATCGAACACCTTATAGGTGGCCGATTCCGAACCGACTTTTGTCGGAAGGAAGTACACCGTCAGAACGCAGGTAGCTCCGGGCTGGAGTGGCGTGGTCGTGCTGTCATTGCACGGGGGGTTAGTCGCGTAATTGTCGGAGAAGTCACCGCTGTTCACACCCGCTATCTCCGCGCCCGTGAATCCGACCGCCGTGGTGCCAACGTTTGTAATGGTCACCGTCGAACTCACCTGCGTGTTCCGGTTTACGGTACCGAAGTTCACGCTTGCTGGTGTGAACTTGATAGCGGTGCCCATTCCTTGCAGGGCCACAGTTTGCGGGCTGGTTACATCACTGTCGGCCACACTCAGCAATCCCGAGGTGTAACCGACGGAAGTCGGCTTGAACGTGATGTTAATGATGCACGTCCCCGTGGCTGCAATCACCAGACTATTGGTGCAGGTCGTGCTGGCGGCATTGACGAAGTGCCCTGTTACGGTGACGGCAGGACTGCCGAGAGTGATGCTGACACCAGTGTTGTTGGTTAGCGTGATTTTAGTTACGGGGCTGCTGACGCCCACCGGGGTCGTGGCGAAGGTTACCGAACTTGGACTCAGCGACACATTGCTGATTCCCGTGCCACTCACGCCGACCAGTTGAGGGCTGGAAGGGTCGCTGTCGGCAATGAGCACAGCGCCTTTCTTGGCGCCCGTGGAAGCTGGCGTGAAGGTCAGTCCAATCGCGCAACTGACGCCGGCGTTCAGCTTGCTGCCCGACGCTGGGCACGTGTTGGAGGAGATAGCAAAATCTGTCGTCTCATTCAACGAGATCGTTCCCATAGTGATAGCGGTCGTGCCATTGTTCTTTACGCTGACGGACTGTGCCGCGCTCGTAGTCTTGGTTAACTGGTTGCCGAAGTTGACGGGCGCACCAGTCACGGAAATAGCGCTTCCCAGACCCGTGAGGTTCATCGTGTTTACGGAATTAAAGAAGCCGTTGTTGTTGATGGTGATGGTTCCGTTCAGAGTGCCAGATGCCGTGGGCACGAAATAGACGTACATCGTGCAAGTGGCGCCATTGGTCATGCTGGAGGGACAATCGTCGGTCTCGCTGAAATTCGTGCTGGTGGTAATGCTAAAAATGCTCAGCGGACCGAGCGCGCTCAGCGTGATGGTCTGAGGAGTGCTCGTCGAGCCAACGCTGGTCAGTCCAAAAGCCAGATTACTGGCGCTGGAGTTGAGAGCCGGGAACGCCGAAACGCTGCGCACCCGCAAGTTGTTGTAATCGGAGATCAGAATGTTGCCTGACGAATCAAGCGCAATTCCAGTCGGTTCGTAGAGTTCCGAAGTGGTAGCGAGGACTCCATCTCCGGTGTAGCCTCCATTACCGTTGCCAGCGATCGTAGTCATGAACCCGGCGGGGTTCACCCAGCGCACCCGCTGGAAGTAGTCGCCGATGAAAAAGTTTCCATTCGCGTCCACCGCGATTCCCTGAGGGTAGCCGATCGAGTTCTCGACCGCGATACCGTCTCCGCTGAAAGTACAGCCTCCGTTGCCTGCCACCGTGGAGATGATTCCCGTTACGGCAGACACTTCGCGAATACGACAATTGTTGTAGTCCGCTATGTAGACGTTGCCCTGCGAATCGACTGCCACTGCCGCCGGTGAATACAGCATCGCGCCAGTAGCCGGACCGCCATCTCCGGAATAGCCGTTGCGTCCCCCGATGCCAGCGATGGTACTGATCGTTCCGCTGGTCACTTTGCGAATGACGTGGTTGTCGTAATCGGCTATGTACACGCTTCCCTTGCTGTCTACGGCAACGCCGTTCGGATAGTAGAGTAAGGCGCTGGTAGCTGGACCGCCATCTCCGTTGAAGCCGGCGCGTTGCGGCGTCCCGGCGAAGGTAGTGATAATGCCTGCCGAATTCACGACCCGGATAATGTGGTTGTAGGTGTCGACAATGTAAACGTTGCCGGAGCTGTCCTTCGCAACTCCGTAGTCATAACTCAATTCCGCACTGGTAGCCGGCCCCCCATCGCCGGTATCACCATAAGTTCCGTTACCAGCAAAGAAATCGACGAGATTGCTGGAATGAACAAGTTCCCGCACCATGTAGTTGTGACTTTCGGCTACGAAAACATTCTTCGATGAGTCTGTGGCAATTCCGTAGGGATACTGCAACACCACTCCAAGCGGAGGGGCGTTGTTGAGCAGAGTCTCCACCGTCGCACTGCCATCGCCCGCTACGGTGCCGATATTTCCAGCCACGGTAAACTGGCGGATGCGGTAGTTGTTACTATCTCCTACATAGACGGTCCCAGCGCTGGTTACAGCTACGCCTTCAGGGTAGTACAACTCCGCGCTGGTGGCGGCGGCGCCATCCCCGGAGAAGCCTGCCGTTCCAGTTCCGGCAACAGTGTTGATGTTTCCACCCACGGTGAATTGTCGAATCCGCTGGTTGTAAAAGTCGGCGAAAGTTACAGTCGTTCCAGCCCCGTTTACGGCAAGCTGAAAGACCTGATTGAACTCGGCGCTGGTCGCCAAACCGCCGTCGCCACTGAAGCCGGCCGTGTGGTTGCCGGCGACGGTGCTGATCTTTCCAGTCGCTTTTGTTATTTGGCGAATCACGTAGTTGCTGGTGTCTGCCACGAAAACGTCGCCCGCTGTGTCTACGGCCACTCCTTGCGGTGTATACAACTCGGCGGAGGTTGCCGAGCCTCCATCTCCGGAATATCCGCAAGTTCCATTCCCGGCAAAAGTACTGATGATGTCGGTGGAGAGAATCACCTTGCGAACCCGGCAGTTGTTGTTGTCGCCAATGTAAAGATTGCCGGAACCGTCGACGGCCACTCCGCTGGGATAATACAAATTCGCGCTGGTTCCTTTTCCTCCGTCGCCGCCATAGGTGCAAGAACCCGCAATTCCGGCGACCGTGCTGATGGTATTCGTCGTATCCACCTTGCGGACGACGCAGTTGTACTGATCGGCGATGTAAACGTTGCCCGAGGCATCCACGGTCACGGCGACGGGATGGAACAAATTGGCATTGGCGGCGCCTCCGACGACGCCGTCCCCGGCATAGCCTTGCGCGCCGCTTCCTGCAATCACCGTCAGCGTACCGGCGCTGCTTACTTTGAAAATGCGATGTTGGTTGTAACTGGCAATGTAGAAATTGCCGGAAGCGTCCACGGCAACGCCGTAGGGTGTGTAGAGGTTGGCATCGATAGCCGGCATGTTGTTTGGCCCGCCGCCGATAACCGTCGTAATAACATCTTGTGCTACCCCGGGCAAACTCACCAGGACAGTAAGAAAGAAAGCTAGCAAAATTGTGAAGCGCCGCATGAAATTTTCTCCTGGGAACTCAATGTTATGAATGTGTGCGTAGGAATTGGGCAGACGTATCCGCTCACCGGACCAATGGACGACGGCTAATCTGAGCGCCCCGTTGCCATGTATTGCCCTTCGCGTCCTGGAAAAGGATGACCAGGTTGGGTTGCCCAGGGGCGGCTGTCCACTCCGCGTATTCCCGCTGGCTCACAAAAAATTCCTGGCTCAGGTTGATGCGCTGCTGGTGCTTCCACACCTTCAAGGGCGCGAAGCTACCGCGCAACATCATCGAAGGACTGGAATCTACCAGCGTCACCAAGACACTCTTCACATCTTCGCTGCCATGATTAAAAAGTTGTAAGTGAAGGGTTACTTGCACCAAGTCACCCTGTTGCTGCACGTTGCTCATATCGAAATACCCAGAAAATTCGCGGCCATTATTGGCAGTGACCGTTACAGTTCCCAGCAGAACAATCGCTAACACAGCGTACTTCGACCACGCACTCGCACTACCGGAATGCTCCATAGATCCTCCTTGCAATTTTTTCGAAAACCGGGGGACAACTACTCAAGACAGCTATTCAAGACTTAAATGGGGGGCCTGCATGACGAGCGTGACAGCCGCTGCCCAGGCTTTACCAACGGCTTATAACTACTTTGGAGACGAAATCGACTGCAAAAAACAGCGCAATAGCTGTTAAGTCGCCTGCACTTTGCTGAGGGGGGTGAAGCGCATTGGATAAGCGCCGCAAAGATACAAACTTACGCGCCGGCAATTCTGTGCTTGCGAAACAGACTTGTCAAGATGAAGTTTTTTGCAACGTGGGAGGCAATTCAGAACTGGGTCCGATCAATTCCCTGAGCCGGTGAGAAAGACTCGTTGCCAAGGACCGATAAAAGCGCGAACCCAGGTGAGGGTATAGCTCAAACAGGCTCTGCAAGGTGGGGCGATCGAGGTGAAAGGCTTCCACATCTCCTTCAGCAATGACGCTGGCGCTGGCGGCAGAGTCCTCCAGAAACGACATTTCTCCGCAAATTTCGCCCGGCGCCAGTATGCGTGAAGGTTGAGACGGAATGACCACCCGCGAAGATCCTTTGAGCAAGAGATAAACCCCATTCGCTCGCTTTCCTTTTTGGATCAGGATTGCGCCTTCCTTGAAATGGACGCGGCTCGCCTTGTCCGCCACGAGCGCCCAGTCGTTGGCAGTCAGATAAACCAACCCGTGTTTTGACGACGACAGGACAAAAGCTTCCTGTCCGACAAGCTTAGCCATAAAGCGCGTTGACTCGATTCCCGGATAGCATTTCCGGTCAGTGACAGAAACAACAGGGTGAACCAAGATTAGCAGAAAAATCGGCGAGCGTAACCGCTCCGCACCATGTGCAACAATGCCGGAGTGCGACAATGCCGAAGATCGCGGATGTTGTTTGCAAGCCTGAGAGTGGCCTCAATGGTACCGTTTCAGGGGATTGCCGTCTGAAAAGCCTCGGTCAGGGACGTAATCTTCAGCTCGCGCTGTACCTGCTCTTGGGTGCTGGAAGTCCTTAGCGCGACGGTCACGGGCTCACCGGGAAGCAGGTCCAAGTAGTTGTCAGACGTTTGTACGTCCAGGTCACCCAGCGACACGTAAACGTTCCTTGCCAATACCGCTGTTTGCAGGGTGAGGTTGAATCCTCCTTCGACTTTTGTAACCTCGCTCTCAATTTTTGGTGCAACCGGCAAATCCAGGTCGTGGGTTACGTTGAAGAAAACAAGATTCCGAGATACCAGCTTTCTCGCCACTTGCAGGTCAAAGACCAGAAAACTCTTTCGTGGATCGCCTGTTGCAGAAAGGGAAGCCTTCTCGACGCTGAAATAAATCGCACTCGACTGCGCGGGGATTTGAACATCTTTGGTTTGATCAAGCAAGACCTTCCCGGAGAAGTCGAGCTGGCGCATGTGAATGGTCCCAGACATTGGTTGAACTTTGTCCGACACAACGTAGACATCCACTTTGTCGTCGTGGAGGAACGGCGAGATCAGCACATCGTCGTAAAAGCGACGGGCGTAGTAATGAAGAGCCTTCCAGCGGCCATAGTAATCGATGCTTGCCCACGAAGCCACTGGCCAACAGTCATTCAACTGCCAGTACAGCGATCCCATGGTGCGCGGCCGTTGCCGCCGCAAATGCTCGGCGCCGATCTTAATAATTTCCGCTTGTTGCACCTGGCTCAGGTAAACGAATGACGCGAAATCTTTCGGCTCGCGATATTCGCGCAGCATGTAAGTCAGGATGCGTTCGTTTCCACCCTTATTTTTCTGATGCGCCTGCATAACGGTCGAGCGAATGTCGAAATCCTCGGGCTTGGCAAAGGCGCGGACAGTGCGCATCTCGGGAAAGGATTGAAATCCGTATTCGGTTATGAAGCGCGGGAACTGCAACGTGTAGTCCGAGGCGGGGGCTTGCGCGTGCCAAACTTGCCAGTAGTGCATGTCGCCGTTGTGCTGATTGTCTGGAACTTCCTCGAAGTTGGCGCTGGGAGAGCTGGGCCAGTAGGGTACCCCGCCGGCGTACTGAGTAACGGCACCCTTGAGAATGTCGGCAAAAAGAACCACGTAATCGAGCCAGACGCGATCGCGAGCCTCCGGCGAGATCGATTCTTTGAATTCCAGGCGGTCGCCCCAGTGGTACCAGCCAGTTTCAACTTCATTATTTCCACACCAGATCACGATGCTGGGATGATCGCGCAAGCGTTTGATCTGGTCGATCGCTTCTTGCCGGACGTTTTCCTGGAAGGCGACGTCGCCCGGGACCAGGTCTCCGCCAAACATGAACTCCTGCCACACCATAATTCCAAGCTCGTCGCAGATATCGTAGAAATCGTCGGATTCGTAGTAACCGCCTCCCCACTCACGAACCATATTCATATGCGCGTCGCGGGCAGACTGAAGAATATTCCGATGAATCTGAGGAGTGACGCGATTCGGAAAGCTGTCGAATGGAATGACGTCCGCGCCTTTGGCGAAAACGGAGATTCCATTGACCACAAATTCGAAACTCTTTCCCCATTCATCGGGAACGCGGCGCAGTTCCAGTGAGCGCAGTCCAGTCCTGGTCTCTGCATGCGCGATAAGCTCGCGGCCCGCGTGGATCTTGGCGGAGAAGTGATAGCGGTTTTGATCTCCGTACCCAACGGGGTACCAAAGCTTTGGAGCGACAAGTCGCACTGGAAAAGAAACATGATTGATGCCGGCATTCAGTTGTAACGGCTGATTTCCATCGGAGCTTTGCGAGGCCGACATGTCATCGTGCGTTAGAGTCAACGTGGCCGTGATTGGTCGGCTAGCCTCGATTTCCACTTCCGCGCTAACGTTCGCAAAGGCGGAAGTGATGTTCTGTTGATGTATGTGAAAATTGTCGATGCGGAGCGCGTCCCAAGTTTCGAGGCGTACCGGCCCCCATATGCCTTCAGTCATGAAGCGAGGCCCCCAATCCCAGCCATAGTTATACGGAGCCTTGCGGGTATAAGGTGCGGTGGCGATGTTCTCTTCGTTTCCGTAGTTGTGGGTCGAGATAGAGGGCAGAACATAAGGCAGTGATTTGACGTAGGGAAGCATTTTTTCCACAGCAGAATGGAAAACGATCCGAAGCGTATTCGAACCGCGGTTAATCTGCGCCTTTGCCGGAATTCGCCAGCGCCGGAACATATTGTCCGCGTGAAGAATCGCCTGGCCATTCAGATAGACGTCCGCGAATGTATCGAGACCGTCAAAAACTAAATCAACGTGTTGGTGGGCGAGCGTGACCGCATCGGCTTGAAATGTAGTTTGATATTCCCAGTCGGCCAGGCCGATCCACTGCAAATGGAACTCATTATCTTTATCGAAGGGGTCGGGGATCAGTTTGTTATTGAGCAGGTCGGTTTGAACTACTCCCGGAACCTGCGCGGGGTGCCACTGTTTTACCTCGGGTTGGTCCGCGTTTGCGACGGCTCGAAATTGCCAGCCCGCATCAAGGTTCTGCGAGGATGGTTCCGTTGCGTACATGGGCAAAACCTCAACAGAGCCTATCAGCAGAAAACTGAAAACGAAAAACCTGATTGCCGGAATAAGAGGAGAGCGAGAGGGTTTCATAAACACTAAGCTCCGATCGGAAACTACCAGCACGAATGTTCCTGGTACGAACTATGTTTTCGGTCCCAAGCCCGATGTGCGTGCGGGCGGAGTGCTTATAAGCGGCGAGCAGTGTATCAATGCATTGTTGGACGCGCAAACCGCAAAACAGCCGCTTTACACTCATCGACCTAGATGCCGAGCGCTGTCCCGTTTAGTTTCCCGCATTTTCGGAGTAGTGGATCCAATTCGTGGAGAATTGGCTACCCCGTTGGCCGGAAGCCAAAAGTACGGACGGGAAAATATTTCGCGCGCTGTAGCGGATTCCGCCCTGTTCCGGCAAATTAATGCCGTTTCACGCACGCTGAAATCATGTGTTCAGTGATGGCGTCGAGACCAAGCTTGCCTTGCGGAGTTGTCCCTTGGCTCACTCCCTCGGCGCCCGCGCAATTGTCAATTCGAGTTACGGAGAATCCTGCGGTCTGTTGCGGACTAGTGAACTGCTGGTAGAAAAAGTCACCTTGGGCGGCGGAGTTATTCTGACCGTTGCTGCACAACCAACCTGCAAGGGACGTTTGGGGATAGCTGAAACTCGGATTGTCGGTTCCATCGACAATGCTCATCGCTTTCCAGGCCGCATTGGCCGAGGCGCCGGTGAAGTTGATTCCGTTGCAACTAGGTTGACCGGACCACCGCGCCACCAAGGCTATGTCAATGGATACATACGAGGGGCTGTCAGGCCAGGGTGCTCCATTGCAATCTGGCGCTGAGTTCCCACAGACTTCCAGGACCGGTGGGTTGGGTACCCTGCATCCCTCCTTGATATCGCCGAACACGGGCCCAGAAAGCAACTCCACATTATCCAAATAAGAAGAGCTTCCGTACCACGCCAGCGAATAGGCCACGGCGGCGGAGCCTGCACTTATGCCTTGAGCACAAAGTCCGCCGCGGTTATACACGTTATGATAGACGTTCTGATAGACGTTCTGATAGACATAGTTCAGAAATGTCGCGGGCCGGCAAGCGGCATTCTTGATGCTGTTTCCAGTGCTTCCGTTGGTGAACTCCCAGGGCGTATCCCAAGCCACATAAACTATCTGGTAGCCATTGGCGAGATATTTCTTGGCATAATCGGGATTGCTGTAAGGCGTAACGCCGCCTCCCCCGTCCAGCAGGACCACGGTCCCCAATCTTGCCTGCGTTGGATTCTCTACACCGTAAGTAAATCCAAGGTCGACCGTGCTCTGACAGTTTTCTACGGCGCCTCGATAGCAGGTCATCCCTGAATCAAATCCCGCCGGGCACGAGGCCAATCGCGTAATGGATTTCCTATCGATGGTGCCTAATGACAGCGCCGAGCTTTGCGCGCCAACCGGAACCGCCGCTGTCAGCATGGCAGTAAAGCCCAAACCCAGCGCTAAAAACAGCCAGTTTTTCCTGAGCATAGATGCTTATGATAGGCGATTTTGCTGAGGAGACGCAAAGCTGATCTGTAGAGCCTCAATGATTTTGCGACGAACTCTTCGAGAAGTGCTTCGCAGAGCGTGGGCTGTTGGACATCCCGACCTTCTGGCAACGACCTGAGGCAGGTGAGGATGGTGCGCCCTGAGAGATTCGAACTCCCGACCTTCTGGTTCGTAGCCAGACGCTCTATCCAGCTGAGCTAAGGGCGCGTACTTGTAAGTGCATCATAGCAAAGAAAGTTCAGGGCAGCCAATGTGCGGCTGCCCTTTTGATTTTGCCTCTATGCACGTCTATGCACAAACTTTTTACTGAACCTGTTTCGTGACCATTGGAACGGCCAGCCGATTCTCTTGCTGCTGGGTTGCAATCCGCATTTCGCGCAGCTGCATTGCTTCCCGAATGTCGGACTCCGATTGAATGTTGTAGCGTTACAGCATGGAAGCTGTCTTGTGTCCGCTGATCTTCCGCGCCGTAGACTCAAGCACGCCAGAGCGCAGCATTTCTCGAACTGCCGTGCGCCTAAGATCAAGGTGCCTGAGATCAAACTCTGGTCTGGTGCGATCTGAGTAGCGCACAATTCAGCCCACAAGGCGTGCCAACTACCAGCCTTTTCAATTAACAGACCAAGGGAGAAATGAAGCGCGCCGCGTCTTCCTTCAGTTCACACTTCGGACAGACGGGCAGGGGAACGATCCACACTTTCCCGCTTGCACCTGGCGAGAAAAACGTTGTGTCCAAGTACATCATTTTCGATCCACATTTGCGACACAGGGAGCGTGGCGGTTCCGCCGCTAAAACATCGAACAGATCGTCGATATTCTGGGTCATTATTCTTCGACGGTACTATTAGTCCCAAAGGGGAAATGAGCAATATTGCTCAGGTTGTACTACCGTGTTTTCTTAGGAGTCCGTGACAAAGTGAGTCTAGCCGGATTATGGCCTTTCACTAACCCATCAGTGCGCTAGCGGACAGCCAACTCACCGCGTCGGAACTACCATTGTAGCCGCATGGCGCGAAAGACCCGCACGAAGCCATACTCCACGAACATCCTCGACTATCACAGCAGCCTTTCCATGTACGAGAAAGATAGTCTCGCGTCGGAAGCCAAGCTGGCCCGAGAACGGAACAAGAAAAAGAAAAAGAAACCGCGCTCGAAACCTGCCTAAATCCGTTATCTGAGCGCAATATTGCTCAGAACACCCTCAGCAGGCACCGTTACTCTATTCGAGTGTTTGCTCCATCTGAACAGCGGCTTAGGAGTTTGTGGTTAAAGGCTGTTGCCACGACCGATTCTGCCGAGATAGAAACCATTCTGTGGGAATTCAGAGATGCAGTGCATGAGCGCCTTGACCAACTGAAAGCAGAGGCTAAGAAACTTCCGACCGCTTCGTGATTGGCGCAAAAGACTTGGATTTGTTCTTGAAAGCAGCCGCGCACGTCTGGCCCAAGGAGTACAAGGCGCGGTTTGATTCGTCTGCACGGTAGCGCATGATCTGAATTTAATCGGCCATCATAGGGGCAGGCGGATTGCTGTTAGAGCTTGTAATGTGTTGGACGTAGCAGTGCTCGTGGGCAGCCTTGCCGTTCTCATCCGCGGTTAAATCAGCCTGTAAATCGACTGGTTTGGCGCAAATTGTACAGGGTATTTCTGGGAAAGGGTGACCACCCATAAATGCCTCCTTTGGACGGTCACTAGTAGCGTATGCGACGCACGAAAGTACGGGCTGTTCAATATTGCTCACCTGGAGTCCAAAGACTTCTTGCCCATAGTTTAATTCGGCACCATGCTTCCGACGCCAATTTAGACGAACGGGGTCTCGGATAGTCTTTTGGGGAGAAGACATCCGAGACTCTTTCGTTTTTCAACACAGTGTTAGGACCACTACCTATTAGCTATGCACGAACTATGCACATTGGGCAAACTGCTCCAGCCTAATTAAGCCACTTTTTCCACAGATGCCCGCTAATGTTTTCAGTCACTTGCGTTTGGTTTGGTATGGCGTGGACACTCAAAAGGGGTTCGTAGCCAGACGCTCTATCCAACTGAGCTAAGGGCGCAGTTCTGGCTATTGGAAGGAGAACTCGCTCATGAATTATAACGGAAGTCCTCTGTCGTCGCGAAATGTTCGCCTGCGGAGACAGTTTTCGGAGAGAGAAACGGAACATCGGACTTTCTATTGACCTGATTTCGTTGGCTGGGCGGCTGTGCGTCCCTCTAAGGCTTTCAACTTAGACGCGATGAACCAGACGCGAAAAACCAGGGGAAGATCTTTACAAACGCTTTTTCCACAGCGCTTTGGCACTTGGAATCCGAATCTTCATCTGCGACGTAAATCTTTCTCGGCCTAGAGCAATTCCTACAATGCCGACCGATCTAGGCTTCTGTATTTTGAGTAACTTAGGAACGGCACGGTAGGTGCATTAGTAAGGTCAGACGAAGTGGCGCGCAACGGGGCGCTCCAAGAAGAACTTCGGCCAGAGGTTTTCTTGGGCGCCCCTTTGCATTTGCTGTCGCTTCGAACCAGCCCTCCCCCATCCCCTTCTTAGAGTTAATCAGAGATTTTTCAAGCCAGCACGACGGGTTCCCGCACATCTATTCCTGCTTGGCGTAGGAGTTTCGCCACACCATCGGCTTTGAGCCTTGAAGCGTCGAACTCCACACGAACTGTGCGCTCTTTTTCATTGAACTGCACCCGGCGAATACCGTAGACCTCACGCATGCCATCGATCGCCCGCATTGCGCTCTCACCAGGTACAGCACCGTACTGAAAAACGACGTCCAAATAAGTCATGGGAATCCTTACCCGCAGGTTTAGCGTCTTGCCGACATATGCTGTTCCGTATGCACGGGCTGAATCCAATATATAGCATTGCCAATCGAACAAATATCGTAACGAAGAGCAGTGGCTTCGCATCAACATCGAAGAGCGACGCTTCAGCGCCCCGTAAAGAGAAACAATTGAAGTGGGCTTCAGCCCGCATGCTCGGGCTCTCGCCGTTAACGAAACCTATGTCTACTCTCTCATCCAACTCGACCCACACCCTCGAACGCGACCCCGTCTGCGGGATGAACGTGAGTCCCGCGACCGCCAAACATATCTATCGTCATCAAGGTAAGGACTACTATTTTTGCTGCGCGTCGTGCGCGGAAAAATTCAAAGCAGATCCTTCGAAATATCTGAGCCACGATGTGCCGTCGTATTCACCCGGTTTGATAACCCTTGGCGGCGCCCAGCCTCGCGATACATCCCTGCCAATCGAATCCCAGACCCAGACTCCCCCCGTTTACGTCTGCGCCATGTGCCCCGAGGTCCGCGAAAACAAACCAGGAGCCTGCCCTTCCTGCGGAATGGCCCTCGAAGCGGACGTTCCCGTCTCTTCCACACGCATCGAATACACCTGCCCCATGCATCCCGAGATCGTGCGGCCCGCACCGGGATCATGTCCGATCTGCGGCATGGCGCTTGAACCTCGCACCATCACCGCCGCCGAAGAAAATCCCGAACTTCGCGACATGACGCGCCGCTTCTGGATCAGCCTCGCCCTCACCGTGCCCCTGATGGCCATCGCGATGGCGGCAATGTTCTCGGCGATGCCTCTGCACCGCATTCTGCCCGGCGCGGTTCTGCCCTGGCTTGAACTCGCCTTGGCCACGCCTGTTGTTCTCTGGGGCGGATGGCCATTCTTCGAACGCTTCTGGACCTCACTCGTCAATCGCAGTCCAAACATGTTCACGCTGATCGGCATGGGCACCGGCGTCGCCTATGGATACAGCGTCATCGCCACGCTGGCGCCGCAGATCTTTCCCGAGTCGCTGCGCATGGGTGGATATCCCGACGTTTATTTCGAAGCAGCGGCCGCGATCACCACTCTCGTTCTTCTCGGTCAAGTCATGGAGTTGCGCGCCCGCAGCCGTACCAGCGCCGCGATTCGCGCCCTGCTCGACCTCAGCCCCAAAACGGCGCGCTTGCTCACCGCCGACGGAATTGAAAAGGATATTCCTCTCGAGCAAGTGAAGCCCGGAGATCGTTTGCGGGTGCGTCCGGGAGAGAAAATTCCGGTGGATGGCGTGCTCAGCGAAGGCCGCAGTTCGATCGACGAGTCGATGATTACTGGCGAATCCATGCCGGTCGAGAAATCGCCGGCCAGCAAAGTAATCAGCGCGACTATCAACGGCGCCGGCTCGTTCGTGATGCAGGCCGAACGCGTCGGCAGCGAAACGCTGCTGGCGCGAATCGTGCAACTCGTTGGCCAGGCACAGCGCAGCCGCGCTCCCATTCAGCGTCTCGCCGATCGCGTCGCGAAGTGGTTTGTGCCAATCGTAGTCGCGATCGCGCTCGTCACATTTTTCGCGTGGCTTTTCCTCGGCCCGCAACCTCGCTTCGCGCACGCTCTCGTGAATGCCGTTGCCGTTCTGATCATCGCGTGCCCCTGCGCCTTGGGACTCGCTACGCCCATGGCCATTATGGTCGGTGTAGGCCGCGGCGCCCGCGCCGGCGTTCTGATTAAAAATGCCGAAGCCCTCGAGATTCTGGAAAAAGTCGATACCCTCGTTGTCGATAAAACTGGAACGCTTACGGAAGGCAAGCCGCGCCTCTTCAGTTTCTCGCAAGCCATTGGGGATGACCCCGAACTCTTCCGTCTAGCCGCCAGCCTTGAACGCGCCAGTGAACATCCCTTAGGATCTGCGATTGTCGAAGCTGCCGTGGCGCGCAATCTTAAACTCTCGCAACCCGAGCAGTTCACTTCCGTCACAGGAAAAGGTGTACGTGGAGTGGTCGACGGAAGAAACATCGCAATCGGCAATCAGGCGCTGATGATCGACGCTGGCGCCTTCGAAAAGAATCGCAGCATGTGGATCGCGACTCCGATCGACGGCACGACCCTGCACGTAGCGATCGACGGAAAGTACGCTGGAAACTTCGTCGTCGCCGACCGCGTAAAAGCATCCACGCCCGCCACCCTCCGCGATCTGAAAGCTCAAGGCATTCGCATCGTCATGCTTACCGGCGACAACAAGATCGTTGCCGCCTCGATCGCGAAGCAACTCGGTATCGACGAGTTCGAAGCCGAGGTCATGCCTGAAAGAAAGTTGGAGATCGTCCGCAAATTGCAAGGGGAGGGAAGAGTGGTCGCGATGGCGGGCGACGGCATCAACGACGCCCCCGCGCTGGCTCAAGCCGATGTCGGGATCTCCATGGGCACCGGCACCGACGTTGCCATGGAAAGCGGCGGCATCACACTCGTGAAAGGCGATCTCTCTGGAATTTTGCGTGCCCGCAATTTAAGCCGGGCCACCATGCGCAACATCCGGCAGAATTTATTCTTCGCCTTCGTCTACAACGCGATAGGCGTGCCGATCGCCGCCGGCGTCCTCTACCCATTCTTCGGACTGCTTCTCAGTCCCATCTTCGCCGCCGCTGCCATGAGCTTCAGTTCCGTCTCGGTCATCACCAACGCCCTCCGGCTGCGCAACGCAAGGCTGTGATTGTGTGGATCTGACACTGACCCGTGTTCGTGGGAAATGCTGGTATGGGTGGGACACTCTTGTCCGACGCTTTTGACTTTGAATTTTGCTCAAGTTAGGGACGGCACAATTCTTAGCCTTGACCCAAACTCTAGAGCTTCCCCAGAAACTCAATAATCTCGGGCTCCGTCCAATCCACCGCCCCAATGAACTTACGCCGCATCACGCCCTGGCGGTCAATGATGTAAGTCTCTGGAAACTTCGACGTGCCATACAGCGCATTGCTTTTCTGGTCAGCATCCCGCACCGTAAGCAAATTGATGGAGTGATCCTTCACGAACCGCTGGTACTGGCTAGCATCGGCGTCGACGCTCACTGCCAGCACTGTCACGCCTTTCGATTTCATTCGCTGCTGCATCTGCACCAGGGACGGCACTTCTTCTACGCAAGGCGCGCACCACGTCGCCCAAAAATTTAGCACCACGACCTGTCCCTTGAGTTGGCTCAGCGTGACCGCATGTTCCGAGTCGCGCACCGTGAAATCCGGAGCGGCATTTCCAATGCGCGGCGGACGGCTGCCCCGGTTGCAGCCAAAGAGAGTTAACAGAATGAACGCGGAGACAATGGTCGCGGAAACACAAAGGATGGGTCGCACCCAGCTATAATAATAGATTCGGAGTATGCCTGCGATAGATAGAGCAACCGCGAAGCCCGCAGTTTCGATAATCGTGCCAGCGCGCAATGAAGAGGCATGCTTGAGCGCGTGCCTTCAGTCCCTGCTCGCGCAGCATAATGCTTCCCTGAATAATTTGACGCTCGAAATCATCGTTGTGGACGATCAATCTACCGACCGGACCCGTGAAATAGCCGACTCATTCGCGAGTCGAGGAGTTCGAGTCATCGATGCCGGCCCGATCCCCGCAGGTTGGACCGGCAAAAATAACGCCGTTACCGCCGGAGCCCAGGCAGCTCGCGCCGAATGGCTGCTCTTCACGGACGCCGATACGATCCATCTGCCCGGATCGCTGGCACGCAGTATTGCAGAATCGAAGCGGCAAAGCGCGGCTATGCTTTCTTATTCTCCCGAGCAAGTTGTGAAAACGTTTTCGGAGAGAGCGGTCATGCCGGTAATCTTCGCCGAACTCGCAGCTACCTTTCGTCCCTCGCAAGTGAGCGATCCGAACTCCTCTGCCGCGGCGGCCAACGGCCAGTACATCCTGATCACGCGCGAAGCCTACGATGCGGTGGGCGGACATGCAGCAGTCGCGACCTGCCTGCTCGAAGACGTGGCCCTGGCCCGCGCCGTAAAACAATCCGGCAGGAAGATTTTCTTCCGCTACGGAGCGGACGCGGTTCGCACTCGCATGTATCGCAGCTTCACCCAACTCCGCGAGGGCTGGACCAAGAACCTGGCGCTCTTATTCCCGTCTCCTGTTCGCCTGGCTGTACTCCGCGGAGTTGAGTTCGTCCTCATCCTCGCGACCTTTTCGATCGCGATCGCTAGCAGTATGCACGGGCGTCGGCAGTTCGGAGTCATCATTGCGTTCCTGTGCGCAATTGTCTATGCAGTTTTTCTCAAACGAATCCGCCGTGCGCATTTTTCTTGGGATGCGAATATCCTCGCCCTCTTCGGCCTTCCGCTCTTCTCCTATTTACTGTTGCGGTCGACGAGAGCGCATGCAAATGGCAATGTGCCCTGGAAGGGTCGCAATTATTCCGATGAAAAAGTCTGCTGTCCGGTGGCCACAGGCCACTGAGCACTTATGGTCTATCTCACGCGCAAAGCTGAATTTTCCGCATCGCATCTCTATCACAATCCGGATTTCACTCCGGAAGAGAATCGACGCGTCTTCGGCAAATGCAATAATCCAAACGGCCACGGTCACAACTACACACTCGAAGTCACCGTAAAAGGCGAAGTCGATCCGCGCTCTGGCTTCGTCGTCGATCTCAAGCAACTGAAAGAAATCATGCACCGCGAAGTGCTCGATGCCATGGACCACCGGTTCCTGAACAAAGAGGTCCCTGAGTTTCAGCATCAAATCCCCACCACGGAAAACATCGCGATAGCAATCTGGCAGCGCCTGGCCACCAAACTCGAGCGCGCCAAACTGCACCGCGTGCGGGTTTACGAAACTCCAGATCTATTCGTCGATTTCTTTGGAGAGGAGTGAGGGACAACCAGAAGCTAGAAACTAGAAGCCAAATATGAAAGCCCACCTCTCTCGCCGCTATCTTTTTTCCGCCTCGCACCGTCTCCACAGCGAAGCGATGTCGCCTGAAGAAAATCAGACGACTTATGGCAAGTGCAACAACCCCTACGGCCACGGCCACAACTACACCGTCGAAGTGACCGTCAGCGGCCCGGTCGACCAGCAAACTGGGATGGTGTGCAATCTCACCGATCTCGACGGCTTCATCGGAAGGGAAGTCCTGGCCCGCTTCGATCATGAGGACCTGAATATGCTGCCGGAATTCGCCAACGAAGTTCCCACCACGGAAAATCTGTGCATCCACGTGTACGAAATAGTGCAGCGCGGCTTCCATCTAGCGCATCTGGAAAGAGTGCGCATCGAAGAAACGATGATGAATTCGTTCGAGTATTCTGGATAATCTTGTTTCAACAGAAAAGTGAGCAGCTACGCAATTAGCGATGTGATATGACCATGAAACCAACCAGCGAACCTGCAACTCTCACCAGCGCCAGCTTCGAAGATCTGGTGCAGGAAATGATCGTCCGCCTCGGCGAAGATCCCAAACGCGAAGGCCTCCTTCTCACTCCCGAGCGGGTTCGCAAATCCATGCAATTCCTTACCCGCGGCTACACCGAAGATCCCGAAGCTTTGCTCAAAGGCGCGCTCTTCACCGTCACCTACGATGAGATGGTGATCGTCAAAGATATCGAAATGTTCAGCCTCTGCGAGCATCACATGCTGCCGTTCTTCGGGAAAGTACACGTCGCTTACATCCCCAACGGCAAAGTAATCGGCCTCAGCAAGGTTCCGCGACTAATCGAACTCTTTTCCCGCCGCCTGCAGATTCAGGAGCGCCTTACGACCCAGATCGCAGAAACTATTCAGAAAGTAATCGAACCGCAAGGCGTCGGCGTCGTCATCGAAGCCCGTCACTTGTGCATGATGATGCGCGGAGTTGAAAAGCAACACTCCGCCGCCGTCACCTCTTCCATGCTCGGTTGCTTCCGCAACGAAAACGAAACGCGTCAGGAGTTCCTCTCGCTAATCCGTCAGCGCCCCAACGGAATCTAAAGCCCCGATGTAATCGTGCGGCGTCGGACACTCCTGTCCGACGCTTTTGACGTTGACGGTGATTTTGGTTGTTAAGTTTCTATCGGGCAATATGGGGGTGCCGAACATCTCGCATCCTTTGCGGGAAGCGGGGCTTTTCTATACGCTAGGAAAGAACTCACTCAGGAGCGACCGGCGCTTGCCAAAACCCTCCACCAAAATCTCCACACAGCCTTTACGCAATCAGGCCGCCCTTGTCACTGGCGCAACCCGCGGCATCGGACTCGCCATCGCACGCGCCCTGGCCGCCCAAGGCTGCAATCTAATCCTCACCGGCCGCGACGAAAAAGCCCTCGACCGCATCAGCAGGGAACTGGCCTCAGCCAAAATTAAGGCTCTCGCCCACCCCTGCGACCTCCGCGATCCGCAGTCCATCGACGCTCTCTTCCGCGCTCTCCGCCGCCAATTCAAGCGTCTGGATATTCTCATCAACAACGCCGGCATCGCCCACACGAATCTTACCGTCGACAAACTCCCAGCGGAACTCTGGAAAGACGTGATCGATACCAATCTGACCGCCACATTCCTGGTCACGCAGGCCGCCCTCCCCATGATGAGAAGTGGCGGCACTATCGTGAACAACCTCTCCATCGCCAACCGCGTCTTCGCCGGAATGGCCGCCTACATCGCTTCCAAGCACGGCGCCCTCGGCCTCACCAACACGCTGCGCGAAGAACTGCGACCGAAAAGAATCCGCGTCATCGCGCTCATGCCCGGCGCCACCGACACCGAAATCTGGAACACCTTCTGGCCCGAAGCTCCGCGCAAAAAAATGATGTCTCCAGCCACAATCGCCCAATCAGTCGTGAATGCAATCCTATTGCACGCGAACGCCACAGTCGAAACTCTCGAAATTCTTCCCACCGCCGGACTTTTATAATCAGATCCAAACTCGATAATATAACTCGATACAAAACATCTCTACCCTGTGTGACCTCGCGTCCTCTGTGTTAAAGATTTATCTTTCCCAACGCTTCGATTCCCGGTTTACACGACACCAATTTCAGACTAAGATGGCGCTCGCCCACCACAGATCATCGGAGGAATCACCATGAGCAAAACGCCATTTCTCGCCGCAGCGATTCTGGCCGCTGCATTCTTAACCTTCTCCGCCCGCGCCCAAGACACAAAAAAAGAAGTGGCCACCAAGCCCGTCCGCAGTCCATCGGGGGCAGTGCTCGAATCCTGGAACGACATAGGCCGCAAACTTACCGCCATGGCCGAAGATTTTCCCGAAGATAAGTACGACTTCAAGCCCACGCCCGCCCAGCGTAGCTTTGCCGAGCAACTTCTGCACGCCGCCGGCGCTAATTATTTCTTCACGAATTTAGCCCTAGGCGAGAAACCGCCTGCCGAAGAAGATCCCAAACGCGATAAGTACAAGACCAAAACTGAAATCGTTGCCTTCGTGAAAAAATCGTTTGCCGATGGCGCCGCCGCCATCAAAGCTAAAGGCGACAAAGGAATGTCCGACATCGTCGTGGATCCATTTGAGCACCAGAAGGCCCGCATCTCCGATCTGGCCTACGGTTTCATCGAACATTCGGGCGAGCACTACGGCCAACTGGTTGCATACTACCGGCTGTCAGGTCTGGTGCCCCCCGAGTCGCGCCCCAAGAAGTAAGCGCAACTGAGAAGAACACTGTTTCTTCACGCTGCCGACGTATCGTATGGAAAGCGATACTAGGCTGTCGGTGGCTTCCGCGATAAACTGCACTCACATGCGAGTTCTGGGCATCGACTGCGGCGGAACATACACCGGGTACGGGGTGGTGGAGATGCATTCCGGTGGACGGTTAGTATGCCTGACATGCGGAGCGATCAAGCTTTCACCGCGCGATCCGCTAGCGCGGCGCCTGGCGCGCATTTATGACGGCCTGGGCGCACTCATCGTCGAACATCAGCCGAACGAGGTGGCGATTGAAGGGATTTTCTACGCGCTGAATGTGAAGTCGGCATTGAAGTTGGGTCAGGTGCGGGGAGTGGCCATGCTGGCTGCTGCTGCGGCGGGCCTCGACGTGGCGGAGTATTCGCCACTGACCATCAAGTCTTCGGTAGTTGGGTACGGGCGGGCAGAGAAACAGCAAGTGCAAGACATGGTCACGCGCTTGCTTGGGTTGGACGAGCCTCCAGAGCCGATGGACGCATCCGATGCGCTGGCCATCGCAATCTGCCATTTGCACACTGCGGCCACCCTTGCCAGGCAGGGAGCCGTAGCGCGCTGATGAGACAATCTTCGGTGATTCGAGCTCGGATTCGCGGCATGCGATTTAGGACCCTGCCGATAGGGATCGTGGCGTGGGTCGCCATGACCACGTCCATGATTTCGCAGGATGCCGCGCATAGCGGCGCCGCTTTCCCCCCGACAGTTACCTTCACGCTGGATTTTCCACAATCGAGTCCGGAACATTATTCGATCGCAGTCGACGTAAACGGGCGCGCGTGCTATGAGAGCAGCGCAAAGGTAGTGAAAGACTCCGACGAGGAGACGTACCATACGGAATTCGAGATATCAGCGCAGAATCGCCAGCGGATCTTTGACTGGGCCAAACAGGCGCACTACTTTGCCGGCAAGATCGATTCAGGTAATAGCAAGCTGGCATTTACCGGGACCAAGGTGCTCAGCTATCAAGAGAATGATAGGTCCAACACTGCGCGATACAACTACTCGCATCTGGAACCGGTCCGGGAACTGACCGCTTTCTTCCAGGGCATGGCTGGCACACTGGAATATGGCCGGCGGCTCGCTTACTACCATCGCTATCAGAAACTCGCGCTGGACGAGGAGCTAAAGCGGATGCAGGCGCAGGCGAAGAATAATGAACTCAGTGAAATTCAGGGCGTGACGCCGGTTCTGCGAGAGATTGTTGAGGATGCTTCGGTCATGAACGTAGTACGGGCGCGAGCGCAGGAACTGATCCAGATGAGTGAGTCTGGCCGGTGATAGGTTAGAGACAACGACGGATTGGGAACGTGTTCTAATAGGCTGAGAATCGTCCATGGAAGGGAATTCGGACCCTGCGCCGCATTAGGAGGCTTTTATGTGCAAGCCACGAATTTTCGCGATGGTAGGAATGGCCTTGGCCTGCGCGCTTTTCGCGTTGCCCGCTACGGCTGGATCGCAGGCGCGCATCGTTCGATTGAGCGATGTGCAAGGCACCGTTCAAATCGACAAGAATGCGGGGCTGGGGTTCGAGAATGCTTTTGTCAATCTCCCCATTACTCAGGGGACGCAACTGCGCACGCGGGAGAATGGCCGGGCCGAGATTGAATTCGAAGATGGCAGCACGTTGCGTGTCACACCGAACACGATGGTGCAGTTCAGCACACTAGGGTTGAGTGACGCAGGCAAGCGAATTTCCGCAATTGATTTGGTCGAAGGCAGGGCGTACATCAACTGGCTGGGAAAGAGCGGTGATGAGCTGACGCTGAATTTTTCTCGCGAGCGTGTGGAACTCAAGCAGGCGGCCCACTTCCGTGTGGCAAGCTCTTCGAGCACCGCGGAAATTGCTAGCTTCAAGAACGAATTGGAAGTTGTGGGCCCGTCGGGCACGGCCAAGGTCGGCAAGAAAAAGATGGTCACTTTCGACGTGAGTGATAACGATAACGACGGTGCAACTCTGGCGAAGAATGTTGAACAAGATCCCTATGATCAGTGGGACAAACAAGCAGTCGAGTATCACGATCAGTACTCGAAAGATAACTCTACGCCGTATGGTTACGGCTACAGCGATCTCAGCTATTACGGTGGATACAGCAACGTTGCCGGCTACGGCACCATGTGGCAACCGTACTTTGCGGGCGTAGGCTGGAATCCATTTATGGATGGCGCGTGGTCATGGTATCCCGGTATGGGATTCATGTGGGCCTCGGCGTATCCGTGGGGCTGGATGCCTTACTACTACGGGAACTGGACGTTCGCTCCAGGTTTTGGCTGGGGATGGCAGCCTGGCGGATGGAACACATGGCACGGTGGAATTCACTATGTGGGGGCCGCGGCAACTTTCCATCCTCCGGCGGTACCGTCCGGTACGGTGAGCAACGTTGTGGTCGGCAGGGGTGGGCCGGCGACGACGACGGCTCCAACAGGGCGAACAATTGTGACGAATCAGTCCGCAGGTTTAGCCATCCCACGCGGATCAATCAGCAATCTCCACCAATTAAATGGACAGGTCGCAAGGACAGGAGCGGTGCAATTGCACGCGGCACCCGCGTTCGCCGCGAGTTCGCGTGCTGGCGGCTACGGTTTTTCCACTCCGGCTCTTACGATGAGTTCCGTAGGTCATGCGAGCGCGGCGCCGGCGGGACATGCATCGAGCGCAGGCGGACACACCGGACACTGACAAGTTTGTTCGCGAAGAACAGATGGGGCGGGGCGGCTCTGCTTGACGCCCGCCCCGTTCTATTTTGAGGCGCCCTTGCACAGGCGGCTTGACCGCAGTGAATACCCTTGATAGCAACTC
Organism: Acidobacteriota bacterium; assembly: GCA_013289765.1. Classification (GTDB taxonomy): domain Bacteria; phylum Acidobacteriota; class Terriglobia; order Terriglobales; family Acidobacteriaceae; genus Sulfotelmatobacter. The sequence continues at coordinate 152,753 of JABCZI010000003.1, read as the reverse complement.
CCGGATCGGGACCGCCTCCCCAAAAAAAACCATGTGAGTGTGCAAAACGTTATTCACGTGCAAAGCGTGGAGCGTCAAACTCCCGCAAATACAGTTTCTACCGGATACGAGGTTTTTGTGGAGCCGGGTAATGTGATCCACGAGACAGCGTTCTTCAGGAGAAGCTCTATGCAAGCAGGAGCCGAAGAGATGAATGCGGTGCGGCAGCAGATTATGGATTTGCTCCGCCAGCAGATGGAAGCTTTGAATTCTCCTTCGGGATTGACCGATGAACTTCTAACTGAATGCTACGAGCGACAGGCGCAGGTGCAGGAATTGCGCGAGCGCCTGCAGGCACTATCGACGCTGGATATCGAAGCGACATCGGCGGCGCAGCCGCGGCCAGCGTTCCAGGACAATGCCGCCGCCAGGGTCTGAGTGGTGAAGCCTTTAAATTAAAATCGGAGGAGTACATGCATAGTGGATATCGCTATTTGGGGACTTTCCTGTTAACCGCGGCGCTCGGAGCACCGCTGATGAATGCCAGACCCGTCATCGCGCAAGATCACGAAGAACATGAGCGCCAGGAGCGCGAAAATCGCAGGATCTACGATCCTGAACATAAGGATTACCACAACTGGGATAACCGTGAAGATAGCGTGTATCGGCACTGGCTGGAGGAACGGCATGAAGCTTATGTCGATTACGAACATTTGAAGCATAAAGAACAAAGAGCCTACTGGAATTGGCGTCACTCGCACGAGGAACACGAAGAGCACGAGCATCACGACTAGATTGCGGGAACAATGATGCCAGCGTAACCGACGACCTGATCGCGGTCTCCGGATACATCACCAGAATTTGCATACTTTATAAGCTCGGCGCACTTTGCGCCGAGCTTTTTTGTTGCGGTGAGCATTGCCACGGCCGGGCCGAAGCCGCACATGCTGATGTGTTTTTGGGTGACCGCGTCGTAAAGGGCACGGGCGTCGAGGCGCAGGATTGGTTCAATCGCGCTTTGATCTTTCACCCGGGTGATGGCGTCGGATTCGTAATGATTCATATCGCTGGAAGCGACGATCAGGACTCGAGTAGTCTGCGCGGCGATGACGTCGGCAATTGCGTTCCCGAGTTGCTCCAGCTCCTCGAACCGCGATGTGCCAATCGCGATCGGCACGAATTTTAGATCGGGTTGAATGGATTGCAGAAAGGGCAGCTCGACTTCGATAGCGTGCTCGGTACGGTGCGCGGACGAATCTTCCTCGAGAAGGGGACACCGTTGTTTGAGCGCGGCAGCGAATGCACTGTCGATCGGAACATCGCCCAGCGGTGTCTCCCAGGCGCCTTCGCTAACGATTGCCAGCGGACGCCCGACTCCAGTGTGGTTCGGGCACAGCACAAAGCAAAGTTCCGGAATCTCTGAGGCCGCAAATACGGCTCCCGCGACGTGCCCGGAGTACATGTATCCGGCATGGGGGGCAAGGCAGCCGAGGGCGGGAGCCGGCTTTGTTTGTCCGGATTCGGTGAGATATCTGCGAACCTCCTGGCGCAGTGCTTCGGGGTCGCGGGGATAGAATCGGCCCGCGACCGCGGGATGTCGAACTGCCGCCGCAGTCATGTTCTCTCGGCAACGAACAAATTATCAGAAAATGGAGACTAGAATCCTATGCTACGAGCCATCACTCGAATTTCGCAAGGCGTGAAACAGTGCCGCACTCTGCTCCAGCGTCAACGTCTCAGCCCGGGCGGTGGGTTTTATCTTCGCTCGGGCCAGGGCCGAACGGAGATTCTCGTCCGCATAGTTAGATTTGAGATTGTTCCACAAAGTTTTTCGCTTCTGTCCAAAAGAAAGTTTCAGGAAGTCGATGAAGCCGTCGTTGCTAATTCCATTTGAGTTGAGGCCCAATTTCTGCTGCCGGGGCGCCATCGTAAGGCGAAGCGCAGTGGAGTGCACTTTGGGCGGCGGCGCAAACGCTGCGGGTGGAAGTGTGAAAAGCTTCTCCACCCGGGCATAGAGCTGGGTGGTCGCCGAGAGCAGTCCATAGTCGCTGCTGCCGGGTTCGGCGGCAATGCGATCCGCGACTTCGCGCTGCACCAGAATGACGAGCGTCTCAAAGTACTTAGAGTATTCCAACAAACGCAGCAGGATGTCGGATGTAATGTAGTAAGGAAGGTTACCGATAACCTTTGCTGGGGAGGGCTTAAACTCAATTCCGGGACGCTGCAGTCCGGGCTTGGGGCCGAATAACGAATCAACATCGACAGAGAGGATGTCGGCCTCAATGACTTCGACGTTAGGAAACATGCCAAAGCGCAGGCGAAGCTGAGCGGCCAGTACGCGGTCGAGTTCCACCGCGATCAGGCGGCGGGCGCGCTTGGCCAGCAAAGAAGTCAGAATGCCGCGTCCGGGGCCGATTTCAAGTACCGTGTGCTGCGAAACTTCACCGAGAGCCTCGACAATTTGCAGCGCAAAACTGTCATCGGAGAGGAAATGCTGTCCCAACTTGGGCTTGTGTTGCGGACGACGCGTAGAAACGACCTTCGGCACGTTGACCCCTCTTTTCCTCGGGCTATAGACTGAAAAGTTGCATGCGCGCAATGTTTGCGCGGGACCTTGGGTCCCGCGGCATATAGTCCATCATATCGCGCGGCCGCGAAAAGCGGGTCTCGCTCGGGAGGGGTTCATGCATATTGCATTCGCAGCTTCGGAAGGTGTTCCATTTTCAAAAACCGGCGGCTTGGCTGACGTGGTGGGCGCTCTGCCTCGGGCGCTGGCTGCCCTTGGTCACCAGGTAAGCGTGTATCTGCCCCGTTACCGGCAGACCAAACTGACCGATCCGGCTACGGCAGTGAAAAGCATCACCATTCCCTTCGATGACAAGTACCGCTTCGCGTCGGTGGTGACGGGCGGAAGTCAGTCCGGGGTGCGGTTTTATTTTGTCGATTGCCCGGAGTACTTCGATCGGGATGCGCTCTACGGGACTCCGGCTGGGGATTATCCGGACAATGCGGAGCGTTTCGCGCTCTTTTCTCGCGCCGTGCTCGAGGCGACAAAGATACTGGGAGTGCCGCAGGTTTTCCATTGTCACGACTGGCAATCGGCGCTGGTTCCGGTGTTGTTGAAGACGGTATACGCCGAGGATCCTGCGTTCCGCGAAGTCGGGACCGTTTTCACGATTCACAACATGGGCTACCAGGGCCTGTTCCCGCCGGAGACTTTGCCGCTGCTGATGCTTCCGTGGGATTTGTTCACGATGTCGAAGATGGAATTCTTTGGGCAGGTAAATTTTCTGAAGGGCGCGCTTACCTATTCAGACTACGTCACAACTGTCAGCCGCAAATACAGCCAGGAGATTCAAACCGCCGAGTACGGATTTGGTTTGGAGGGCGTTCTGCGCGACCGGGCAGCGACGGTGACTGGCATTCTGAACGGTGTGGACTATGACGAATGGAGTCCCGAGGCCGATAAGTTCATCGCCGCAAAATATTCGCCCCAGGATCTTTCGGGCAAGGCGCTTTGCAAACAAGATTTGCTTGCGGCATTTGGCGTGACGAATAGCGATTCTAAAGTGCCGGTAATCGGCATCCTGTCCCGCTTTGCGGCGCAGAAAGGTTTCGATCTGATCTCGCAGATCATGGACCGGCTAGCGCGTGAAGAGATGATCGTAGTCGCGCTGGGTGCGGGCGATAAGCAGTATGAAGAAATGTTCGTCCGGCTCAATAAGCAGTTCCCGAACAAGATTGCCGTGAAGGTGGCTTACGACAATGCCATCGCGCACAAAATCGAAGCCGGCAGCGACATGTTCCTAATGCCTTCTAAATATGAGCCTTGCGGCCTAAACCAAATCTACAGCTTGAAGTATGGAACGGTGCCGATTGTGCGCGCGACCGGCGGCCTCGACGATACGATTGAGCCCTGGGATGCGCGCTCCGGCAAAGGGACGGGATTCAAGTTTACGGAATATAACGGCGAATCGTTGCTCCTGACGATCAAACAGGCCCTGCAGGCCTTTCGCGATCAGACTTCATGGCAAGTGCTAATGCGAAACGGCATGAATAAAGATTTCTCCTGGAACGCTTCGGCGCGAGAGTACGGGAAGATTTATGAGCGAGTGCGGCAGGCGCGGGGCGTCACGCCGGTGCTGGAGAAGGTGCTGGTATAAGCCGCGCCCAAACGAACACCCCTTCTCCCATTCGAGCGCGTTCGTCTTCTACGAAGAGCTAGTCGCTCGACCTCTCATAAGCCCCCATATCGCAGCCGCCGGTGTCTTCTTTGTCAGGACGCGGCTGGCCCCTTTGATCGGTCTTCAGCAGCAGCCCTAAATTGTCGGTGCATCCGCTCGGATTGCCCGCGTCAACGGCCGGGCTGCCAGTGGGCAGAGCCATGGTTGGTGTCGATCCGCCGTTGTTCCGCAAGGCGCCCAGCTTGGGATTGGTGTTGTTTCGGTCTCCGGCGTTGCTGAAATTGCAAGTGCCGTCGCTGCTAAGGTTGTAGCCGCTGGAGGTCACAGTACCATAGCAGTTGCCGCCCGAAGTGCTGTTCGCGATGATGCTGTTTTGGAAAGTGATCGTGCCGCCGTTATAAATGCCGCCGCCGAGCCGAGAGTTGTTCCCGCTGAAGGTTGTGTTGCTGATCTTTGCAGTGCCGTCGTTGTAGATAGCACCGCCACCTCCCCCCGTAAAATCGGCCGCGCTATTACTGTAGAGGGTGCTGTTGTTGATCGCCAGCGTGCCGCTGTTGTAAATACCTCCGCCGTAAACGAAATTGGTCGAACCGCTGTTTTTGCTGAGAGTGCTATTGTTGATCGTCAAGGTGCCGCTGTTATAGATGCCTCCTCCGGTGGCGGAGTCGGAGCTTCCCGCAAGATTCCCGCTGAGGATACCGTTGCTGATCGTCAGAGTTCCCCAGTTAATAATGCCCCCGCCGCCCGCTGCCGAACCATTGCGAATGGTCAGCTTGGAAAGGGTCACTTTAAGCGCGGTATTCAGGATTGAAACCACATGCGTGTAGTATCCGCCATCAATAATTGTTGTCGCGGGTGCGGCACCGGTCAGCTGCAAGTTGACGGTGATATTGAGGTTCTCCGTGTAAATCGCAGGCGCGATCTGGATCGAATCGCCCGAGGCCGCCATCGAAATGGCATGCGTGATTGTCTGGCACGCGGTCAGGGCGGACTTGCAGTCGTTGCTGTCACCGCCGTTCTGCCCATTGACGTACCAGGTGCTGGCCAGAGCCGCCGGAGTCAAGTACAGAAGGAAAGCGATCGAGAGCAGCTTGGATTTCATAAAAATTCCCCTTGATCTCGGCTACGAAAAGCTAAAAGTTGATGAGAAGGTCTGGATCGGTACTCGGGCAACGAGCCCCTTGGAGTAAGGCAGGAAACTTTCTGTCTGAGAAGGAATTCTGACGGGCGACTACTCCTTTGTCAACAAGAAAGACTTGTCCGGACCTCCGTCTCGCCGGCTGCTACAATCCGCTTCAGCATGGCTGCTGCCCTTCAGCCCGTTTTCCCTCGCACCATCTTCCACGTCGACATGGACGCGTTCTTCGTCTCGGTAGAAGAGTTGTACGATCCCTCCTTGAAAGGCAAAGCTGTCGTTGTCGGCGGACAACGCGACGAGCGCGGGGTAGTGTCGGCGGCTTCGTACGAAGCGAGAAAATTCGGAGTTCATTCCGCCCTGCCGCTGCGAACCGCGGCGAAACTTTGTCCGCACGCCACGTTCGTTGACGGCCACCCGGAGCGCTATCGCGAATGGTCGGAAAAGGTTTTCAAAGTTCTGCAGGCATTCTCGCCGCAGGTGGAGATGGCTTCCATCGACGAGGCTTATCTGGACATGACAGGCACGGCACGGCTGCATGGGCCTCCGCTGCTGGCGGCGCACAAATTGCACCGGCGTATGAAGGACGAAACGTGCCTGAATTGTTCGATCGGCATTGGTTCGTCGCGGTTGATTGCGAAGGTCTCTTCCGCACAGGCGAAGCCTAACGGAGTGTTGTGGATCGTCCCCGGCGAAGAATCAAAATTCCTCGCGCCACTGGATGTGCGCGAGATTCCCGGCGTCGGCAAGGTCATGGAGAGCCACCTTCACAAACTGGGAATCAAGAAGGTCGGAGACTTGGCACGGCTGGAAGAATCTGAACTGGAAGAACGGTTTGGCAAGTGGGGACTGGCATTGGCCGGAAAGGCTCGCGGAGAAGATGCGGGAGGATGGTTCGATTCCGAAGTGGGCGCCGACACCGAAGCGAAATCCATCAGCCACGAACATACCTACAACGAAGATACCGCCGACCCGAGCCAGCTTGAGGCCACATTAATGCGATTGTCGGAAATGGTGGGGCGACGCTTGCGGGAGGCGAACTTCTACGCCCGCACCCTTCAACTCAAGCTGCGCTACAAAGACTTTACTACCATCACGCGCGCACATACCTTACCTGCCTCTACGCAACTTGACGGCGAAATCTTCGAGCAGGTTAGAGCACTGTTTCGCAAAAACTGGAAGCCAGGCAGACAGGTCCGGTTGCTGGGAGTGCAGGCCTCGTCCTTAGAGGGCGAGGCCGGGCAGATCAACTTACTCGAGGGTGGGAGGCAACAGCGCTGGAAAGACGCGCTGGCCACAGCCGATCGCCTGCGCGATAAGTTTGGGGAGGCTAGCGTGAAGCTGGCCGGAGGTATGAACGGAACTTTCCGTGAACGCACTCACGAGAATCCCGCAGGCTTGCCGGGAAACAGGAAAACGAAGCGAGAATAGTTGCTGGAGATAGATGGCTGAAAGGTTGACAGCTCCAGGCGTTCGGAGCTCAACGTTTTTCTCGCGCACCTTATCAACATCAACGCCTCGAGGAAGCCACGAGCGATCCTATCCCTGGTTTGTAGCCGTAATAGTCGGCGATCAACTGCAGATGCTCGATGATTTCCTCGTCGTAATGCTGCTTGAGAGCCGGGGTGAGAACGTTGCGCTCGGCGTTGGCATCCGTTTTCAAGTCAAATAAATAACTCTGTTCCGGGGAGTCATAAGTCGCATACAGGTAGCGTCCGTCGGCCGTAAGAATTCCGTAAACCGCGCGCACATCAGAAGCCAGCAGAAGGTCCCGCTTCGGGTAGAGATCCAATTCCTGCTTCGTCTCCGCGAGTAAAGGCCGGCCATAAAGCGGATTCTCCCGAATGGGCCGATGCCCCAGCAAGTAGTAGAGAGTTGGTGCGATGTCGGTAAGCGCTGCAATGCGGCTGTCGTCGTACACGAGATGCGTGCGCATCTTGGTTGGCACATGAATGATCAGCGGCACCCGCATGATTTCCGGCCAGATCGAAGTCGAATGGCTGATCCGTCCGAATTCTCCGGTGGCGTCCCCATGATCGCTGGCAATCACGATGACGCTGTTGTCATACATTCCGCGCTGTTTCAGATACCCGAAAAACCCGCCCAGGCAGGAATCCACCCAGTGAACTTCGGCGGTAATGCGAGAGTTCATTCCCGGGCGCGATTGCCAGTGTTGCGACACCAGGGAGGGCATATCGTTGCGCGCAAATTGATGCACGTTCATGGGCTGCGCATAGAAAAGAACCGGGTGCGATTTATCCTGCCGGCCGTCCAGTGTGGATTCCAATTGCTGCACCGTGGAGCAAGCCTCGTACTGGTTCCAAAGACTTTTGTTTGTATCGAGCTTGATCAGATCCTGCGATGCTGGGAGGACTTGCCGCAACACCGAGTCGTAGCTGACCACCATCTGATACCCATCGGCCTGGGCCATGGTCTGGAGGCTGTTCACTTTGGCAAACGGCTCCGGGAAATGCGTGTGCAACAGCAACGCTCCCGACCAAATGGCGGGCTCCGACAAGGAAGTGCCGGCATAGTGCGTATAAACATTCTTGAACACGACACTATCGCGAGCCAGCGCATCCAGATTTGGCGTGTAGTCGACATGCTCCGGGTTGTAGGCTCCGAGATAATCCGGCCGCATTGAATCGATCACAAAAATGAAAATGTTCGGGCGCTCGCCTTGCGCTCTGGTCAGTTCCTCAACCAAATTCACTCCTGCCCGGATGTGGGTATCGCGAATGTTCGTGTACTGGCGCAGAATGCGGCAAAAATCCCCGCAGTTCTGCGCGCGTCCGTTGCCCAGGACTTGGTGCGCCAGCTCAAACGAGGCGTCGCGTTGCCCATACTCTTCGAATTTCCGCGAAATCTCGTCGTCAGTCGAGCCGAGCGCCCGCCCCCAAAAAATTTCTGTCGCCTGCAGACCTTTGTAGACGAAGGCGCTCACCAGTAGAGTCCCTGCGATCACGACGATAGAATACTTCGCACGCACGGGACGCAGGCGAAACAGGCACAGGCTCATGGCAATCCAGAAAACCAAGGCCCACGTGCTCCCCACGAATCCGTTCCAGTCTTCTCCGCCGATCAGAGAGCGCGAGGCCAATGCCAGAGCGGCGAGAACTGTGATCGCGATCCATGTGCCGAGGTTGCGCCAGGAAAAAAGTTTTCTCGTGGCCGCAGCTTCCGTTGCTATCTTCGACTTCCGCTTCGTCAGGAATGGCAGCACCAACGAAAATCCCCACAGCGTCAGAGCCAGCGCAAGACTGGTGGCGTAGATGCGCGCGCCCCATCCATCAAAACTCATCGCGCTATTAAGGAAGTGGGTCATCGTGGTGCATAAGGCAACTACAAGCAATGCACCGGTCAGCCCGCATAGCACCAATCGTTGCCTCCGCGTTCTGGCCGCGATCAGGCAAATCAGATTGAGTGCCGACAGCACCGCAATCGCGAGCGCGCAATGGGAAACCAGACTCCAGAAAGCAAGCTCCACATCGGCGGAATGGAAACTAAGCGTGTGGGTCTCGCTGTACACACGTATCCGCGCCCCGCTTACATAGATCAAACTGACAATGATGGCGATCAGTAGGCCGCCGGAGTATCCAAAAAGCCTTGCACCGGCTGTTTCAACGACTGTGCCCGCATCTGGCTTCGGTTGCACATTCTGCTGTTGCACATTCTGCTGTTGCACATTCTGCTGTTGCACATTCTGCTGTTGTACATTCGCGGATCGCCATAGGCTCAGGGCGCCGAGTGCGAGCAAACTGGCCAGGCTCCAGCCGTAGGCAGCGCGGTTACTTTCAAGACCAGGCAGGAACGGACGGAAGGTGAGATAAATGCCACCTACGGCCAGAACCGCAATCCCTGCTAGAAAAACCTTGTTTGTTTGCCTCCAGCTTTCTCGCAGACCCCAGTTAGCCGCCACTACAGCCGCGCTCGCAGCCCAATACAGGCCCGCTTGGTGATGTACAAACCACGGCATCCATGGGTATGGAGGTGCCTTGATGAACGCGCAAAACGTGTAGGGCAGGAAAGCGAGAATGCAATAAATCGACGTGAGGGCAAAATAGATCCCCCACGCAAGCCGCAACAGAGTATTAAGCCAAAGCCTCAAATTCAGTCCTCGACGGCGACACCGGTGCCTTAGCGCCAATACCTATGTTGGCACCAACACTTAAGATGATTCTCTTCGCCAACCACCACCGCCGCAAGTTACCGTGGGCAAACGCCGCCGGTTGCGCGCCGAACGACACAACTAGCCGCAGAAGAAATTACCGAACGTCCGACAACATTCAGCAGGTGACGAAGGTACCCCACTAGTGACCTTTCGTTTCGACAATGAGGGCCTGCTTCGCGCTCACTAGGGTTAGGATAAATTCTGCACTCCGCCAAAGTCTTTGGATGTCGAGGAACGTTTCTAAATGCCCAGTCAGGCCGCCAAGAAGTCAGCGACAAAATCCAGTTCCGCGATTCTGTTCGCCCGGAATTTCTTCAAGTATCCCTCCATGCTGGGCTCGGTCATACCAAGTTCTCCATTTCTGGTTAATACTCTTCTGCGGCGGGTGGAGTGGAACCGCGCGCGCGTCCTGGTAGAGTTTGGACCCGGCGTCGGTACTATCACTCGCGAAATCCTCAAGCGAATGCGCAAGGACTCTGTGCTCGTGGTTATTGAAGTCAACAGCGATTTCGTGGAGCATCTGAAAAACACCATTGGTGACCCTCGTCTCCGCATTGTCCATGCATCCGCTGCCCATGTGCGCCGCATACTTGCGGAACAGAGGCTCGCACCTGCGGATTACATCATCTCCAGTCTGCCCTACAGCATCATGCCCGAATCGCTGCGGCAGGAGGTCGTGATTGAGTCTCGTCATGCGCTTAAAGCCCAGGGGTCGCTGCTTGTGTTCCAGTACACACGCACCGTGCTTCCATACCTCAGGTCCAGCTTCAGTTCCGTACAGCAGGGCTTTCAGCTGTTCAACATCCTGCCAGCCTGCATCTTTCACTGCACCCCGTAAAGCACGGCACCCCGTATCGTTGTTCATGGTGATGGCGTCAGTCGTCGGATAAGCTCGACGCGGCACTCACGACGGCCCAAGAACGAAGGCCGGTATCCCGGAAGGTGATTCCGGATCCCGGCCTGCGTCTTATTGCAACTTGAGTGTGGCGCCGGCTCGATGCCGCCCGAGGGTCGACGCTACAAGGTAGAGTGTTTTAGTTGCCCGTTGGTGCGTTCGCGGCGGATGTGGCCGGCGTGCCGCTCGGCGTGGTCGAGGCGCCGAATCGCGCCAGCCGCGGATAGAACGGTGTAACTTCAAACGGCATTTTGTCACGCGCCGAGGTGATGGCGACCGGAGACGTCTTCACCATTTCTGCCTTGTCATCCCAGGGATTGATCTTCACGCGTCCACCCAGCGGAAGCGCTGCGACCTGATCTAGTTTGGTATTGTCGAGCGCGGGTCCTTTCGTGGCCAGAGCAGACAGGCGGGTCACCGTTCCGTTTTGCGCCAGTGAATTTCCCAGGTGTGTGGTCAAAAGAGCGTTCAGCTGAGGAGCGCGGATTTGCAATGCCTTCAGGAACAATCCCACGTTATCAAGTTTCTGGGCGTAAGGTGAATTGTTCAGCAAGTCCACAGCCTTTTTGTCGGCCGCAGCTTCTTCTTCCGGAATGTGCCGGAACCCCAGATTGTTATAGGTGGAGTCATCCGAGAACAGCATGCGGTCGTTAAAGGCATACTTGCTGCCCAGGTTGTGGCCGAGGACAATGTGCGCCAGTTCGTGAGAAAGCACAGCGGCAAGACTGGCTTCATCAGGAAGTACGTCAATTAATCCCCGGCTGATGACGATGGTGTTGCCCACGCTGAAGGTTTCAAGCGGCGCGGTGAGCAGAACGCGAGTGCGTACCGGCCGCGGCAGGTCGATGTTATTGGTGACTTCCAGATTGTTAACCACGGTCTGGAGAATGTGATCGACGTCGCCTTCAGGCGCGAGCAATCCGGCGCGGGTGAGGCGCTCGATAACGTTATCTTCCGCCTGCTGCTGCCATTCCCGTTCCGCCTGCAGCGGAGACGCGTCCTGCACGCTGGCAGTTTCATCTTTCACGCTGTCGACGCGAATTTGCGTGAGTTCATCGTTGCCACCCTCTTTTTTAAGGTCGTAGCCCCAGATGCGAGTCTGCGCCTTGAAGGCGGTCTTATTCTTTGCGCCAGCGCTGAAGTCTCCTTCTTCGCTGTAGATGTAGGCCGGAACCCAGTAACCGGGAATCAGGTTCAGGCGCCAGCTATCCATGTGAAAGAAGAACGAGTTTCTCGGAGCTGGAACGTACGTGCCGTTCAACCGCACGATGTTGTAGTCCTGATCTTCCACCCAGACGCGGCCAAGGAAACGTCCCTTGCCAGCGTCTTTCTTGGGAGTAACGTCAAACACCAGGCAACGAACGTCGCCCAGAAATTCGCGGCGAATGTAGTGGAATTCATAGTGCGAGCGGTCAAAGTCGGTGCGGTCGGCATAGACCATCCAGGAGAAGCCTAGGGGCTGGTACTGCACCTTGAAAAGCTTGTTGAAGCCGCCCATCAGGCGGGTCTGCATGCCCTTGTCCTGCTCCTTTAAATAGTCCTTGCGGTCGACTGTTTCGCCCATATCCATGCGGCCGAGGAAATAGTGATCGTCTCGGGGGACGGGGCCCAGTTGTGCATCGGCAGTCAAATTCTGCAGGTAAGTCTCAACCACCGGGGTGCGATTGGAGAGCGCCTTCATGAGATCGTGTTCCCGTTCAATAAAGCGATCCACAACCTGATCCATGGTGACGGGCTGTGTCAAAACTGACGGAGTCGGCGCCGGCGCGCTTGCCTGCTGTGGCTGTGGCTGCGGCTGGGGCGCGGGCGTGTCCGCTGAGGGCGCGGCCGTGGTTGTTGCCGGCGTGGTCGCGGGTTGAGCCACGGGCTGCGGCTTATCAGACGCCGGCATTGGCGATCTCTGCGAGGTTGAAGCAGGGACCGGTTGCCGCGATTCCACGGGCTGCTGTGCGGCAGCGCTTACTGAGACAAATAATGCGGCTGTGAACATCCATTTCGAATTGCGCATAACTCTTTCTCTCTCCAGTTTCTTTTACCGATATCGTTTCGAACCGATTGTTTCCGTGAACCGCTCGCGTCTCAGTACGCCATCTGAAATGACACGTGTACGATTGCCGTCGAATCCATGGGTTGCCCATTACGCAGCGCCGGCTTGAATCGCATTTTGTTGGCCGCCGCAGTTGCTGCCTCATCCAGGCCGTGCCCCAGACCCCGGACCACGCGGTTTACATGCAGAACTCCGTTGGCGCCGAACATTACTTCCAAAAGTACTTCGCCTTCCAACTTCAAACTTCGCGCTTCATCGGTGTAAACCGGTTGCGGCTTGAAGGTGATTTCCACCGAGTTGGTAGGAGGACCCGAATCGACCTGAACGAGTTTTGGCCCGCCGTGAACGACTTGCTCTGATCCGAATCCGCCAGTTGCAACTGCGGCGCCATGGCCGCTGCTGCGGCCATCTCCATTGCCGCCGTTGGCGATGCCGTTGCCGAAGTCTGCGCTGGCCACCGTGCCTTTGACACCTTTCGCCCCGCCTGAGCCGTTGCCTTGTCCCGCGCCGACAGGCATTTCGAAGGAGCCGGTTTGAGCTGCGTAGAGCTTGGCGGCTTGTTTTCCCGTGCCTTGCAAGCCGTTAGGATCGCCGAAGCCTCCGGTCTGCACCTTTTGTACAGGGGCGTTCACCGTCGGAATTACGGAGCTGCCCGAAAATTCTCCAGTATGCAAGAGTTGCGGACGGGCTCCGCCAGTAGCGGTCATCTTCAGCTGCGGAGCTGCGAACTGGTTCACTACTACCTTGGGAGCTTCCACCGGCTCTGGAGCCGGTGCACGATGAACTTCGTGAGGAACCACTAACCTCGGTTGATCGAATACAGGCGCCGGCGGCAACAGTTTTGCCTTAATCTCTATCGGTCTAACTTTGACCGGTTCGGGTTCCGGTCTCATCGACGGAAGGGGAATCAGCGAGGTGACGCGGTACTCCTTCAGCTGGATTCTCTCGGGAAACAAAAGTCCCACATTAATGAGAATCAAAACAAGCAGCACGATCACCGAGTAGCCGGTGGCGACCGCGCGCCGGTCAATCTTGCGCTCCGGCAAAATGCCGAGCTGAAATTCTTGTTGAAACGTAGCCATGTATAGAACTCCGGGGATCCAGGCCGAGGGAGCGGACCGGGATTGGAGTTCTCACATTACGGGAGAAAGGACAGGGGGTAAACGTGTCCACGGCCCTTGACCAAAAGTAACCTGTCAACCTCGTTACTTGGGAAAAAATCCGAAAACGAGCTAGGAATCGGCAAGTTCCAGCTTAAGACCCTAATTGTGCCATACGCCGCCCGCGAAACCAGGCGAAAACCGGCACACCGGCCAGGATTACCAGCAATCCGTAAAACGAATTGGGCCAGTCGGTCCGGAAGGTGTAGTAGAGAAGCACTCCCGCTACCGCGATGAACAGGGCTGGGACGAGAGGATAGCCGAACATGCGATAGGGCCGCGCGGCATCGGGATCGCGCCAGCGGAAGATAAAGACGGTGCTCCCGGCAATCATGTAGAACAGCCATTCGGCGAAAATGGCCAGTGAAAAGAGCTGGCGGAAACTTCCTCCCAAAAGAAGAAGAGCAATCGACATCGCCGCTTGAAGGACGATCGCAACCGACGGCGTATGAAAACGAGGATGAACCTCGGCGAGGGCCGAGAAAAAATAGCCGTCCCGAGCTACGGCGAAGGGCACGCGGGCGCCACTCATAATAGTGCCATTCAGCGTGACCAGCATTGACACTGCCATGCCGGCAGAGACGATGCTGGCGCCCATATGACCCATGATTAGTGCGACGGCGTCAGAGGCGGGACGAGGCGAAGTTGCAATCGCATCCGCGGGCAGGACGTACTGCACCGCGGCATTCATGAGCACATAAAGCACACCGACCGTCGCGACGCCGGCGATCAACGCAATCGGGATATTTCGCTCTGGCTGTTTTACTTCGCCCGCGACCATATTCAGATCGTTCCAGCCATCGTAGGCCCACAGCGCCGCGACCAGCGCCGCCATGAATCCAGCAATTCCGCCCTTGGCCCCGGTGAATGTTCCAGCAAAGTTATTCCAACCCCGCTGGCTTGCATTGCCGGCACCACTGAAGCACACGAACACAATGCCGAGGATGATCGCTACTTTTAACACCGTGAACACCAGTTGGAATTCTCCGGCCTTCTTGACCCCGAGGTAGTTCAGAAGGGAAATAAGAATGGCCGCCGCGATGGCCACAAGCTGTCCCCAGCTTATGGCAAATGGCCTGGATACTACATTCGCGGGAAAGAATGAAAAGATCGCGAACGTCCCCAGGATGCGAACCAATCCCGTGGCGACCGTGGCCACCGACGCCGGCTTCGCGATGACGAACCATGTCCACGCGTACAGAAAACCACCCAGCGGTCCGTAGGCATCGCGGACATAAACATATTCGCCGCCCGCCTGAGGTTTCATCGCTCCCAGTTCGGCGTACGTAAGGGCGCCAAAAAAAGAGAGCATCCCGCCTACCAGCCATGCCAGATAGACGAGCTTGGCCGAACCCACAGCTTGCATCATTTCGGCGGGAACCAGAAAAATTCCGCTGCCGATGATGGTGCCTACGACGACGGCGGCGGCATGGCTGACGCCGAGATCGCGGGCGAGTTCGGGACGAGTGCCAGTTCGATCTGTCACCACCGCCATAGTTGATCCCCGCGCCCTCTGCGGAGGTTCTCCGTGTTCTCCGCGACTAAAGGGTTTTCCCTAACTGCACGTCACTCCGCATTAGCAAGCTAGCTGCGTACCCCACCGCGAAAGTCACCATGGTGCCGATCATCACCCACCACGTCCACGGGAGCTGCATTCGCCATAGATACAACTCCATACTGAACCCAAATAGCATTCCGACCATCGCACCGCGCTGATTCGCACGCTTGGTCAACACACCGAGCAAAAATACTCCGAGTAGCGCGCCGTAGGCGACAGATGCGATCTGCAGGCCCACCTCGACCACGCGCCCCACTTTTTGCAGAGCGAGGACTGCCAAACCAAAGAGAACCATCGCCCACAAAAAAGTTGCTACCCGTGAAAGAAGTATTCTCTTCCGCTCATCAGTTTGCGGCCGGAAGCGCAGAAAGAAATCCATGATCGTGCTCGACGAGAGCGAATTCAGAGCGGCGCTGAGGTTCGACATGGCCGCAGCCAGTACCGCCGCAATCAGCAGCCCGGAAATGCCATGAGGCATCTGAGTCACGATAAATGTGGGATATATCCGATCCGGCTTTCCGAAATTCGCGGAAGGCACGCGATAGAACGCCCACAGCATCACACCGACAGTCAGGAACAATGCAAACTGGAATAGAATTGCCACCCCACTCGAAATGAGCGCCATGGCAGACTGCTTCTGTCCGCGTGCCGCCAGCAACCGCTGTACAAAGAGCTGGTCCGTGCCGTGGCTCGCGGTTGTGAACGCCGTGCCGCCAATAACGCCCGCCCAGAAGGTATACGGTAGCCAGAAATTTGGCCGGAAATCGAACACCTGGAACTTGCCCGCGCTCGCGGCAGCGGCATGAATGGCGCTCCATCCCCCGGGTACGAGATGCAGAATCGTCACTAACCCCACCAAGGTTCCGCTGACGTAAATAAATGTCTGTACCACGTCCGTCCAAATGACGGCGGCCAATCCCCCTTCGAAAGTATAGATAAGGGTCAATATCGTAATAATGGCGATGGAAGCGATCTCGCCCGTGCCGAGCGCAATCGACACCACGATCGACACGGCATAAACTCGCACACCTTCAGCCGCAGCTCGGGTCAAAAGGAAAAGACCTGCTGTAAGCGAGCGCAATCCGCGCCCAAATCGGCGTTCAATCAATTCATAGGCGGTATAAAGATCGCCCCGAAAATAATGCGGCAACAACACAAAGCTGATCACCACCCGTCCAACCATGTATCCCATTACCACCTGCAGGAAGGTAAGATTCGTGTCGTAGGCAAGGCCGGGGATACTAATGATGGTGAGTGTGCTAGTCTCGGCGGCCACAATAGAGAGCGAGATCGCCCACCACGGGATATCGCGACCCGCCAGAAAGTAATCGCGCAACGAGCGCTGCCGCTTGCGGAAGCGCAATCCAAATAGCGTGATGCCGACCAAATACAGTGCGATGATCGCGAGATCGAGCTTGTCGAGTCCCATGCGTTAAAGGCAACTTGCAACCGCTTCTAGATCACGCTTCGCGCGACAATTTCCTTAGGATCGTAGGGCTTAGAAGAACAGGCCACCAACCACAAAGGCTCTGCGCCCTCGTTGCGAATGGCCTGCGAACATCCCGGCGAAACCAATACCAGGATCGCGCTTCTTCCGTCAAAGGTGCGGTGCTGCTCTGCAGTACCCTCGCCCTCATCCCAATAAAGCGACCAGGCCGCGCCGGGAAACAAGACAAGGGCCTGGCGCTTAGATAGGTGATAGTGATTTCCGCGCACGGCTCCAGGAACAGTCGAGGCGAACAGCAAATCTGCAACTCGTCCTACGAACTCCAGCGCCTCTGGCGGCATGGCAAAGCTCAGCCCGCGTGCATCCCCATTATTGTCGAGCGTCGATATTTGAATCGTCATCTTTACCTGCTCCAATTATGGCGGTAATTAACGTGACGCGCGAGTGCGTCTTTATAGACCTGGCAATCGAAAAGACTAAACGAATTGGCAACCCACCTCTCAGCAAAAGATCTTCGGGAACGCTGTGATAGAACTATGCCGTGGCTTACTATCTGGGCATTGATGGCGGCGGAAGCAAGACAAGTTGTGCTGTTGGGGACGTTCGCTCGATCTTGGCCACGTCGACTGCCGGTCCGAGCAACATTACCCGCGTGGAGGAATGGCGTGCGCGCGAATCGCTGCATCAAGCGATTCGTGAGGCGTGCGCCACGGCGAAACTCGATCCTCATCAGATCGATTGTGCTTGCATTGGCGTCGCCGGGGCTGGACGCAAAGAAGTTGCGGGCATGGTGCGAAAGATCGTTGCGGAACTTATTAGTGGAGAAATTGAAGTCGTAGGCGACATGGAAATTGCGCTGGCGGCGGCTTTCGGCAGCGGCCCGGGCGCAATCGTAATAGCCGGCACTGGTTCAATCGCTTATGGCCGGAACGCGCAGGGAACCACCGCTCGCGCCGGAGGGTGGGGCTTCGCCATTTCTGACGAAGGCTCGGCGCACTGGATTGGCCGTGCCGCCGTTGCCGCTGCGCTTCGCGAGGTTGATCAAAAACTCGAACGGCAAATTGAAAATACAACAGAATTCTCTTCGCTCTTTTGCGAACTGAAAGCCGTATGGAACCTGCGCTCTCTGGATGAATTTGTGCGCACCGCTAACTCGAATCCAGACTTCGCAGCGTTGTTGCCTGCCGTTCTTGCCACTGCCGATGCCGGAAACATGTTGACGCGACGCGTGCTCCAACAAGCAGGCGAAGAACTTTCACGGATAGCAGAAATCGTTATTCGACGACTCTTCGCAGAACCCGATGCCGACTCGACGCTAGTGAGCCTGGCGATGATCGGAGGCGTCTTCCGGCATTCCACAATAGTGCGGCAGCATTTCAGTGATGAGGTTCGTAAACTCGATTGGCGGATCCAGGTAAATCAGAACGTCGTCGAGCCGGTAGCGGGCGCGTTGCAAATGGCGCGCCTGGCTCATTCAAAATCGAAGTGAGACCGCGCAATCAACGCCCGCCGCCGACTTCCAGAATGGCGCCTGTCGTGTAAGAAGCGGCGGGAGACAGCAGCCAAAACACCGCTTCCGCTATCTCAACCGCAGTACCGGGCCTGTGCATGGGAATGCTTGCCGCCAACCGATTCAGCCGGTCTGGAGCGCCATTGGCGGCGTGCAGACCAGTCTCGATCAGCCCGGGCGCAACCGCGTTGACGCGAATTCCTTCGGTTGCAACCTCGCGTGCCAGCCCGATCGTAAAGCTATCGATCGCACCTTTTGACGCGGCGTAATGCACCCACTCTCCCGCAGAGCCGGTGCGCGCTGCGCGGGAGGAGATGTTAACGATCGCGCCGCCACTTCCGCCAAGGCGCGTGGACATGCGGCGCACGGCCTCGCGCGCGCACAAAATCGCGCCCGAAACATTTACCGCCATGACTTGCGCGAGAGCTTTCGCGCTCACTGCTTCCACGCGTGCAAATCCGCCGGTGATCGCAGCATTGTTGACTAAACCCGTGACCGCTCCCAGTTCGCGCTCCGCGGTTTCAAAGAGCCGGATCACATCTTCTTCGTGGGCAATGTCAGCTTGAATCGCGCGAGCATGCCCGCCGGTAGAAACAATGCGTTGAACGATCGCCTCCGCTTCATCCTTGCCTGTTGCAAAATTGATCGCGACCGAAAACCCGCGCTCAGCGGCCAGTGTCGCGATTGCCGCACCGATACCGCGGCTCGCGCCAGTCACGATGAGAGTTCCGAGTTGGCCTTGGCCGGTCACGACCTGTAGTGTCGCTTCAGTTTTGGCAAGGTTGGCACAAACGACAAAGAACTCGGGTCGTTATGCCTTACTTCAAGCCTTTACTTCTGCTGTTTTTCCTCGCATCATGGCGAGTACTTCTTCATACAAGCGCTTGCGCGTCTCGTGCCGTTCATAGGCTCTTGTGATGTAGCGCACGCGCACTTCCACTCCCGAACCGCTGGGACGCACATTGATTGCTGGTTCAGCCGAAAAGGTCTGCACATGATATCGCGTAGTCGTGTGCTGCCATTCCTGCTCGGCCTTCTTTGCATTCGCTTCTGTATCTTTGGCAACCAGTTTCTGCAATCCATCGACCACTGCATACGGGTCCTGATCTGCCGACAAGGTGAGCTGCAATTCGTCCCACATCCATTGTCCGGACGTTGAAAAATTAAAGTAGTGGCCTTCAATGGCGAAGCTGTTCACGAAGGAAACCCGGCGGCCAGTAGGGTGTCCGGCATCGGCCCAGTTGCCGGTCTCGAGCAATACGGTTTTTAACAAGCCGATTTCAATCACTTCGCCGCCCACGCCGTTAATTTCAACCCAGTCACCAACCCGGATACCGTTGCGGCCCATCAGCAAGAACCATCCAAAAAACGCCATGATTACATCCTTGCTGGCCACGGTGAGACCAGCGCCGGCGAGGCCAAGGATCGTAGTAGTCTCGCTGGGCATGCCGAACACGATGAACAAGATCACGATCGCGCCCAGCACCTCCGCTCCAAACTTAGCCACTGCTCGTAACGTTTCGATGCGTTTGTTTTCCGCAGTCATACCGCCGAATAGCCGATCAATCAGGCGGTTCGCCATGTACACAACCAGCGCGACGACCAGAATCCACAGCAGACTTTCGATCAAGTTGTGGAGCGCGGCCCGCTGCCGGATGTCCACCAGCCCAATCCAACTGGCGTAGGTGTCGCTGAGTTCCTGTTCGTCCTGGATGCGCCTGCCCTGGTCCGCCAAATTCTTCTGGTCACGGCTGAATTGTTTGAGGGAATCGAGTGCAGTCTGCGCCCCGGCTTTCGATTCATCGCGACTCGATGCCTTGCTTCCCGTGGCAAAACCTTTAGCTTGTTGTTTTGCTGCTTCGCGGTTTTCTTTCTCCTTTTCCACCTGTGCCGCCAAAATGGTGTGACGCTGGGTGAGGCGCTGCGCCTTGTCGGCGGCCTCCTGCCGCGCCCCTTCGATCAAGGTTTTCTTGTCTCGCAACGCTTTCCAGGCCCGAATCACAGCCAGCATGGTGTGCGCCTTGTAGTCCAGTTCGTGTGGGTTCACGGCCGAAACTGGTTGCACATTAGTACGATCGCCAGCATCATGCTCGGCTTTTAGCCGCTTGATCTTCGATTGCGGATCTCCCCCGGCCTGCTCAAGGTCTTCGGCGGCATCGTCAAATTCGTCCTGATCGAGATCCAATTGCGCTTTGGCGACGTCGATCTGATCCTGCAAATTCTCTTTTTGGGATTCTGGCGCAGCCGCCAGCCTGCGAGTTAGCGCCGCAATGCTTTCTTGATCCTCCTTAAGCGCCAGCGTGGCCTTGTTCTTTCTTTCCGAGAGGAGCTTGGCTTCCGGGCTGAGTGGCGGTGGACTTTCTTCCGCGGTGCGCAATGCATCGAAAAAAGCCAGATCGACTTCATGATCGCTGACTTTCAGGGCCTGATGGGCCAACGATTCTTCTTCCGTAGTCGAGGCCAGAGCCGACATCCGCCGCGCCGTTAGCAGAGGAGTCTCATCGACCAAGGGACGCTTCGCCGCTCCCCGCGCCTGAATCCGCGCGGTTGGTGCTTTGCCGGTTTCTTCGGTGACTGCCGGAAGTTTCTGCTCGCGCGTGCGCACTAAACCAACGATGGTCAAAGCCATCAGGAGGAACAACACGGTCGCGGTAATCCAATGGATGGGTTTCATGAAAGTTAAAGGCAGAGACGGATCCGAATGCTAGTTTAGCAAGAGTGGGAAATCTTAACCACGGCAGCGCCGGTACTAAAAACAGATCAGACAAGAGCTTTGCCGCGAGGAATGGCCGCGAAGGTCGAGAAGAAAACTTAAGGTCAATCGGTGGCGGCTATTTTTCGAAAGTGATTGCTGATTGCTTCCGCCTGCACTCGGGTCACGACCGCTGACAGCGCGGCCGGGTCCGCCTGTTTCACCGCCTGCAGGCTACCAAAGTGTTCAAGAAGACGGCGAGTTGTGTTTGCGCCGACGCCGGGGATCTCCAGCAATTCCGTTGAACGGTCGCGCATTTGCCGGCGTTTGCGATGGAAGGTTACGGCGAAGCGGTGAGCCTCGTCGCGAATCAATTGAATCAGGTGTAACACCGGCGAGTGATGATCAAGCGCAATCGGATCTTTCTCTTGTCCATAGACGTAGAGAATCTCTTCGCGCTTGGCGATCGCGGCGAGCGGCTGGTTAATGATTTCAAGTGATTCCAGCGCTTCGGCGGCGGCATGCAATTGTCCCAGGCCGCCATCAATCAGCACCAGGCTGGGCATGGGCTTCTTTTCTTGCTGCACGCGCTTGTAGCGGCGCATCACCACCTCGCACATCGAAGCGAAATCATTTACGCCATCGACTGTGCGAATGATGAATTTTCGGTAATCCGATTTCTTCATCTTGCCATCTTCCCAGACCACCATCGAAGCCACGGTCTCAGCGCCCTGAATGTGCGAGATGTCGAAACACTCGACGCGCTTTGGCAATTCGGGAAGGCTAAGAGTCTCCTGCAACTCTTCCTGAATTTTTCTGGCGTTTGGTTTGAGCACGCGGAATCGCTGGTCGTAGGATTGCTTGGCGTTCGTGCCGGCAAGGTCGATGAGCGCACGCTTGTCCCCGCGCTGCGGCACCAGAATGTGGACAGATGTGGCGCGGGCGCCCCCGCCCGCGACTTGCTCGGAGAGCAGGTCCTCCAACTCGGCGCGATCCTCGAAATCAACCGGGACATAAAGATTGCGGGGGACATAAGGCTGGCCGATGTAGAGCTGCTTGAGAAGGGCGGAGAAGAATTCGCCGGGATGAAAACTCGCGTCGTCATCGATCGCCTGGCCATCGATCGCCTTGTCATCCTGAGACCCGCGTTTTTGGCGGGCCGAAGGATCTATGGAGTCGTCGGCGGCTATGCTGGCGCCAGCAGAAGCGGCACTGCCGGCAGAGTGCACAAATCCTTCGGCGCCCAATGGCGTCCCCTCAGGATGACAGGGTAGAAGGGGACCAGCCAACGTCTCATTCGTTTCCACGCCGGAACGCGCCGGTGCGAATTCCGGCAAGTCCTCCCAAAAGAACTCGCGACGATCAACCACGCGCCCCCCGCGCATATGGAACAAATTTACGGCCAGCATCCCATTCTCATAGTGATAGCCGAATACGTCCGCGTCATCGCCTTCCGCTGCCGCAATGCGCTGCCGCTCCTGCAATTGCTCGACGGTGGAAATCAGGTCGCGGTATCGCGCCGCGCGCTCGTACTCCTCAGCGCCGGCAGCTTGTTCCATGCGTTCGTGAAGGGAGCGGCTTAAATCTGTTGGCCGGCCTTCCAGAAAAAGCTTCACGTCGCGCACGGCTTCCTGATAGGCCTCAGACGTGGTCAGTTCTTTCACGCACGGCCCGAGACAACGCTTGATGTAGTACTGGAGGCAAGGCCGAGGATGAAAGCGCGTGAGATCCACCTTGCAGGATGGAATCAGAAAATTGCGATGGATCAGGTCAACAATGCGGTAAGCCAGGTTCGCCGGGAAGTACGGGCCGTAATAGGCGCTGCCGTCCTTGCGCAAGCGGCGCGTGACGTATACCCGCGGCCATCGTTCGCTCAGCGTCAGCTTCACGTAGGGATAAGTTTTATCGTCGCGCAGCAGGATGTTAAAGCGAGGCTTGCGCTGCTTAATCAGATTGTTTTCAAGCGCAAGCGCCTCTTTGTTGTTGGCGACCACAATATAGTCGACATCTACGGCCTGGCGCACCAGCGTGCCGGTCTTCGAATCTTCCCACCGGCCCTCGTGGAAGTAGCTGGCGACGCGGCTGCGCAGGTTCTTCGCCTTGCCCACATAAATGACTTCGCCTTCGGCGTTTTTGTACAGATACACGCCAGGCTCGGTGGGGATACTGCGGATTTTCTGGGGAAGGTCCATCGGGCGATCTTTGTATTCTATTCGATGAGCAGATATGTCAATGTGTTACAAGAAAGTAATATGAGCCTGATATCGACCGGCCAGCCGGGCCTTTCCCGGCGTTGCTTTTTTACGATGTCTCTCCTGATAAGCGTCGTGATCTGCGCGACTCAGGTCTCCTTGGTAGGGCAATCGATTACTGTCGATCAATCGAATAAGACGGAAGCGGCGAAGCCCGCGCAGGAGAAGAAAGACGATGCGGCGCAGGCGGCAGCCAAATCCACAGCGCATCACTTCGACCGTGTAGTCGTCATTGTGCTTGAAAACGGCGATTACGAGGCCGCAGTAAGAGATAAAAATCTTTCCGCTTTAGCCGCCAAGGGCGCGAGCTTCTCGAACTTTCACGCCCTGTTTCACCCCTCCTATCCGAACTACCTGGCGATGGTGGCGGGCACCGACTTTGGCATACATCGGCGACGGTACCTTGCTGACATGCAAGTTAATTTTCACAACGACGCCGCGCATAAAACCATCGCTGATCGCCTGATTGCGAGCGGGCTCGATTTTAAAAATTATGCGGAGGAACTGCCGGAAGGGAATTGCCCGTTCCGCGTCGACAGCCAACACGTTTCCAAACGCAAGGCGGGGGACTACGTGCGGCGGCACGTACCGTTCTTAAGTTTTGTGGAAGTGCAGGAAAAATGGTGCGACCGCGTCGTACGCGTGGATTCCACCAAGGGGAATAGTTTGTTAGGGTTGGGAGAAGATAGCGCTTTCGTGAGAGATGCGAAGGCAGGGCTCGTGGCCTATTCGTTTTACTCCCCGAACATGAACAACGACGGCCACAACACCAATGTAGGAGTGGCTGGCGCCTGGGTCAGCAGATTCCTGGACAAAACTTTTAGCGAAAAGCTGCGCAAGGGCACGCTTGTGATTGTGACCTTCGACGAGTCCGACCACAACTCCGACAATCGGATCTACACCTTGTTTCTTGGGGACATGGTCAAGGACGCTAGCCAACTGGATCCCAAAGTGCTCGATCGCCATTACACCCATTACAACGTGCTGCGGACCATCGAAGATAACTTTGGATTGCAGCCCCTGGCCGAGGGCGATCGCGACGCGGCGCCGATTACGGACATCTGGAAATAGCGGGCTAGATTAACCTGTACCCGAGGCCGATGAGTCCTTAGGCCAACTAAGGCTAACTGTATAAATTTTCCATAACTTAATGTGTGGTTTGCGTTCTCTGAGCTACGCAATTTTCTGCCATTTTTCCTTCTTTAATCGCAAGTGGTTGAAAACGTATATACTTATACGGGGAATTTCCTGTATGGCGAACTGGCACGTCCCGTGCAAAAGTATGAGCGGGATCTGTGAGGATTGAACTATTCCCAAGGCAGGCAGATAACCAGAATTTGCGCCCGGGATAACCCGAAAGCGCTGAGACAAGAAATCAAGGAGCCTCTTCCAATGACCCGCACTTCGTTAACGATTTTTCTGGCAGTCAGCATGGCGGCAACCGTCGGCTGCACCAGCAAGAACTACGTGAAGCAACAGACCACGCCGCTCATCAACAAGACTAACGAACTTGATGATATGACGGCCAAGAACAGCAAGGACATCAAGGACGTTGACGCCCGGGCGCAAGCCGGCATTCAAGCCGTTAATGCCAAGACGGCAGACGTGGAACAGAAGGCGCAGGCCGCAGGTCAATCCGCGGCATCGGCGCAGCAGATGGCAGACGCCGCCAACGGACGCGTAGGCGTATTGACCAACACGGTAGCGAATCTCGACAACTATCGTCCCGTAGCCGAGACTTCGGTGAAGTTCGGTTTTAACCGGGACAATCTCACGCCCAAAGCGAAAGAAGCCCTCGATCAATTGGCAGCGACCATCTCCAGCACGAAGGGCTACATCATCGCGCTCGAGGGCAGTACCGATTCCGTGGGCCCGGCCGAATATAACTATGATCTCAGCCAGCGCCGCGCCAACGCCGTCATCCAGTACTTGGCTTCGAAATACAACGTGCCCGCTCACAAGATTTATGTGATCGGCTTGGGCAAGGACAAACCGGTTGAAACTAATAAGACCAGCGCTGGCCGTGCCGACAATCGACGCGTGGATGTTCGGCTGATGACCAACACTGTAGGCGACACAACTCCCGCGACACCAGCGCCGAGCGGACAAAGTAATCCCTCGTCGATGTAATTGCCGTGGATTGAGTTTTCCTCGTTCCCCTGGAGGACTTCACCAAACAGGCCGCTCAAAGCCTCCCCCTGAGCGGCCTGTATTTTTTTGCGGTTTGTCGGGTTGCCAAACAAGTATCCAACGGTAGAATAGAACTATGCGACGCTGTTGGTTGTTGTGCTGGTTAATGGCATTCAGTGCCGTGCTCTGGGCGCAGCAAGACTCGCCAAAACCCTCTCCGCCATCATCATCTTCTACCCCCGCCAGGGAGCCGTCGGCGGCTGAGCGCAATCCTTTTCCAGAAGGCGACTCTGCCGAGAATGCAGACCCTGCGCCCCAACCCCACAACGGCACCATGGAACCGCCGCGCTCGGATCGCGTGCGGGCAGAGGATTTGGGTTCAGGAACAGGTGAGAGTTCGAGCAAGGATACCCAGGTGGATTTGAGTGCACCGGCCGACGACGCCAAAGCGCACCCGCAGAGTACGACTGCGGTGGCGGATGCCGAGGCCGAAGTCTTAACTGGTAACGGAGTCAGCGAGTTCCATACCTGGGATCCGCATAAGGCCGCGAAGAGCGTCGAGGTGGGCGACTTTTATTTCAAGCGGAGAAATTATCGCGCCGCCGAAGAGCGTTATCGCGAAGCGCTTCGCTACAAGGACAACGATGCGGTAGCCACCATCCGGCTGGCGATCTCTCTGGAAAAGTTGGGGATCCTCGACGATGCACGCGCAGAATACGAAAGCTACTTGAAGATTCTGCCGCACGGACCGCAATCTTCTGAGGCGCTGAAGGCAATTAGCCGCCTGAAAGTAGAGACGGCAGGACCCAAGTAAAGCCACAGCTGAAGCCATCAAAGCATCTTTCGGTGGAAGAGGCGCGGCGTTTACGCGGCGGTCCGTCCCTTCGAAAGTCTGCGTCGCTTCGAGGATTTAGTGCGAGCAGTGCCCGCTTTCAAATGCACCTTGCTACGGGTCGCTTCTCCGAGGATAAGGCCAGAAGGCCATTTGGGGCCGGAAAATACTTTACCCTTCGAGCGCTTGGCTTCTCCGACAATGGCTTCAAGCGCGTCCAGACACGCGTGAGTCATTTGCCTGCTCAACACTCCGGAAACCCCGCCCCGAATCATGAGCATGGCCGTGCCGTGCATCAGAGACCAAAGTGAAAGCATAAGACGAGTGTGTTTGCGTGGAGCGCCGCCAATCCGCTGCGCCAGCCGCAGACGCATCAGGTTAAAGGACGGCCACGGCTCGTACAGAGACGGCGGTTCGGCAAAACCATCGAAGAGTACTTCGTAGGCATGGGGATGCGCCAATGCGTACTCCAGATAGCGCTGGCAGGCTTGGGTCAGGGAGCGCGTGCGGGTAAGGGAAGAGAAAAGTTCGACGCGAGTCTGTATGCGTAGGGCGCGGAGAATATCACCGCGATCCCGATAACGCTCGTAAACGGTAGGGGTGGTCGTGCCGGCTGCTTTGGCGACGGCGCGCATGGTAAGCGATTTCTCGCCACCCCGCGACCACAACCGGCAAGCTGCATCTAGTATACGTTGTTCGAGCTGGGGATCGGCTTGTCTGGGCAACGGCCCGCCTCCGCACTACAAATATCACCGCTGGGCCCGACCTCTTTGCTTTGACTATGTATAACTAACCTCGTACAATTTTATCAACCCCGCAGTAATTCCGCAGGCACTTTCGGAGCCATTAATGGTTCCCAGCCGTCACCAATCGAAATACGGGCGGGCGGGCAAATCTTCCAAAGGTGGGTAGTGGATGTTGAACGATGATTCTTTAAGACAAGCGGGGATCGCCCGCCTGAATTCCGAGGTCCGGGCCGCGAAAGTTGAACTGCTCAGCGCCCAGTGTGCCGCCGATCGCCTTCGCATGCAGTATTCTGTCGCAGATATTGTCTTTTTCGCCGAACGCCAGTCCTTGAAGGGGGCAATCGCATCCGCCGACGCCCTTTGCCGCTTCTTTGCCTCCATCGCTGAACAAATAAAGCAAGCCGAACGGAAAAAATGAAGCTCGCATTTAGTACTCTTTTTCGTTCCGCAAGCGCTGCCTGCACACCTGACCACTAGCTTATTTCTCCACCCGGATGAATGCGCCGCTCGAGGCGTTGATCGCGACTGTCAGCTTCGCAGTTTCGCGAGAACCGCCATAGATCACATGCCAGGTAAGCTCGTTGGTGTTATGGTTCCAGTCGCAGATGTAAATTACCGGCGTCGCGGGATCGTTGGCCAGAATCTTTTCTCCGCCGTGCTTTTGTGCCTCGGCGAACGCCTGGTCGGAATCCACTTTGAGGAACGCTACGTCAAAAATCTGGGTGGAAGCGTTGCTGGGATTATAAGTGTCTTCGTTTCCCGGCGAAACGCCGCGCGACGGCGCATCGGGGGCATCGGTTCCAGACCATATAAAAGGCTTCACGCCGTGTTGCATGGCCGAGGCGAAACTCGCTCTCCAGATCGCGGACTTGCCATCGTGCCCATTGCTCTCACTCGAAGGAGTCGATTCGATGCGAAAAGGCTTCACGTCGGCGGCATAATTCCGGGCCGCGATAAATACCTTTTGAAAGGCGGCCCGTGCAGTTAGCAATTCTGCAGGCTTGGGCTCCGGCTTCGATTGCGCCGGTTTGGCCGTGTTTGAATCGCAGGCTGAAACCAGAGCGAGAAAAATAAAAACCACCGCCGCCGGGATCGTGGCTATTCGATGGCGAACAACGCCGGGGCGCACTGCTTCAACGACTTCGGCAACAACGGGGGTCTCTGACTGCACAAAGTGCGTCATTTTCATGGCGATCTTCCTGTTATAAACTAGGATGTTTTGATGTCGCGCAACATTCTACCTGAAGCGTGCAGAAACGCGAGAGTAGTGCAATGGATACCCACCTGCCAAAACTGGCGCGCGCCCTCGAATCAGCGGTAGAAGGCATGTCCAACGAGCAACTCCGATGGCATCCGCCGGGAAAATGGTGCGCAACCGAAGTATTGGAGCACCTGTACCTGACATATAACGGTACGATCAAGGGCTTCGAGAGGCTGCTGGATTCGGGCAAGCCCACGGCAACCTCCCCTTCCACGAAACAGCGCTGGCGGACTCTGGTGGTCATCGGTCTTGGCTATGTGCCTACAGGACGAAAAGCGCCGTCGGTGACTGAGCCCCGTGGACTCTCCTCGGAAACGGTTCGCACCGAATTAGGCACGAAGATCGCCGCCATGGATACGATCATCGAGCAATGTGAAAGCCGCTTCGGCCGCGGAATTCCGCTGCTCGATCATCCCATTCTCGGTCCGTTGAGCGCCACGCAATGGAGAAAGTTTCACCTGCTCCACGGAATGCATCACCGAAAACAGCTGCTGCGTCTGCGCAATGCGCTCGAGAACCACTGAACTCTTGTATCCAATCCAGCTGCATCGCCTACTCAATCATCGACGAAGGAATTCCCGCCTTCACAGCTTCTTCCTTCATGTCTTCAAGCTTCTGCTTGGCTTCGTCGAGAGCTTTCTGCTTGTCGGCGAGTTGCTGTTTGTACGTCGCTTCTTCTTTATCCCACTGCACTGAATTGCGCAGCCGGTTTCCCGCATCCGCATACATTGCCGCGGCGCGCAGTTGGTACTCACGTTGCGTGACGTCGAGTTCGCGGCTAGCCATGCTGACCTGCTCCTTCTGAGCGGTTAGCTTCTCCTGCCAGGCCTTCAACGCGGCCTGCTTCTTGGCTTTCTCATCCTCTTCAGTTCCAGGCATCGAACTCGCATGGTCTGACTTAAGGGGCGCGACCACTTTTCCGTCAGGCCCGGCCGGTTTATCGCCAGCCTCCGCTGTGTTGGCGGCCTTTGCCTCGGCGACTGGCTGCTGGCCAACCACCGAAAGCTTGTCGTCTTTTGGAAGGTTGTCATTATCAAAAACCTTCGGCTTCGGTTTCGCGGCCCCCGTGTCCTTGTGGACTTTGCGGGCATAATCGGCGAGCGACGATGGATCCTGCGATTGCGCTGCGGTTTGTCCTTCAACTGCAGAAACCAACACGAGCGTCGACGATACGAATACGAGTCCTAAACCGATGTTCACCATGTATTTCATGAGTTCATCCCTCTTCAAATTCAAGTATCGAGTTTCAAATATCTCGGCCCACTGCGCGGGCGCGGCTTCGAATACCATCTGCAATGGGTTTAGGAGCCAAAAATCCTCCAATGTGTCGATTGAGCCGAGCCGCTTCGCTGGCGATATCGGTTGCCAGTTGAGGAGCATCGGCAGGATCCTTGCTTTGCGCCAGTTGCTGTGCGTACCCGGCAATGGTCGCCAGCGAGGTACGCAAATCCAGAGCCATTTCCGCGGAAATCTCACCTTGCAATTCCTGCTGGTGGCGGATCGATTCAAATTCGCTGCGATCGCTGATCATGCACGCCGCCCCGAGCAGGCTGCCATCGCTGGCAGGCACTGGTGAAACCGTTACGGCAATGCGAAGTTGCTTTCCCGCGGGAGTGATGTAGTCAGCCTCAACCTGCCGGAACTTGCTGCCCTCACGCAACACGGCATAGACTTCCTCGCTTAGTTTCCCCAAAGAACCTTCTGTCCCAGAACCCGCCGCATCGGATTTTGGTGAGCTCACGATTGCGTTACGGAAGATGTCCTCTGCATTCATACCCGCTGGGGAATGGAAGCCCAGCATTTGTTTGGCGGCGGGATTCGCCTGCTTGACCAGTCCATTGACGCCGAACACCAGCACCCCGGAGGAAAGATTAGAAAGCACCGCCTGGCTGAAGTTTTCTGTGGTCCGGGCCCGCCGTTGCTCGGCCTGGTTCTGCAACTGCAACTCGTGTTTCTGTTGCTTCAATTGCTGAATGACGGTGTTGTAAAGATGGAGTGGCAGAGCATCAAGCTTGGTGGCAGACCCGGAATCGAGTTCGGCCTCCTCCGCAATGCTGCGGCGCAAGGCGCGCATTATCGCGATTGCTAACACGAACGCCACGCCCGCCGCGAAGAAGGCAAACGCGGAGCGGAGAACAAGCGGATTGGCGAGCAGCCTTACCACCACAACCTCCCGTACCAATTCAAGAATTGATTGCCCACGAACAGAGCAAGCAGAGCCATGCTTCCCAGGAAAACACCGAAGGGCATCTGATAATGGCGATAGACCATCTGCGCCGACTGCCATCCGCGGCGGCGAGCCGCTTGCAGATTGGCGAAGCGGCGCGTAAAGCGGTGAGTGCGCTTGATCCAGACTACGAGCACCGTCGTAAGTCCAAATAACGACCCAGCCAGCGAAGCGGCAAAGATTGTAAGAATGGTTAGCTTGATTCCGAGAAATGCGCCCACCATCGCCATCAGCTTTACATCCCCGAAGCCCATGCCTTCCGCTCCGCGCCAGCGCAGGTAGACCGCTCCCGCACCGTAAATGAACGAAGCGCCCAGGGCCGCTCCCAGCAGCGAATCGAGTACCGAGAACAGTCGAGTCCCGATCTCGGCGGAAAAGGGCAGGTTAACTATGGCCGGAAGAAACTGCGAAGCCACGTCGTGCACCGGAACCAGCAAACTGAAAACCAATCCAAGGGCGATGCCGGGAAGCGTCAACTTATCGGGCAGCAGCTTGGTTTCTGCGTCAGTGAAAATCAGACCAAGCGCAAGGAATCCGAAGACGCAATATTTCACAGTGGCCAGCGTGAGTCCGAAATAAAAGTAACAAGCCACAAATAGGACCGCAGTCAGCAACTCGACAACCAGGTACCGTGCCGAAATTTTCGCATCACAACTTCGGCAACGGCCACGAAGCAGCAGCCAGCCGAAAACTGGGACGTTGTCATAAAGGGCAATTGGCCGTTTGCAGTTAGGGCAAGCCGAACCCGGCGTCACTACCGATAACCCAAGGGGTAGCCGGTAGACACACACGTTCAGGAAGCTGCCGAAGGCCAGCCCGAGGAGAAAAATCGCCGATGCATAAACTGGATCCACTAGCTCTCGTGGCGTCTCTTCTATGAGTTGCGACCGTGCTGGCTCGCTCCTCGTGAGAACGCAAGTATTGCTGCTTCTTGAGTGGATTATAAGGCGACCACGGCTGGGAAGACTAAGTACTGAAGTCACTGTCCGAATGGACAATAAGCGCGCAAACTCTGCAAAATCAGTGATGTGCGGCCAGCCGGAAAGCTAGTTACGGAAACACAAAACGTAACAGCTCGCCTTCGAGCGCAATGGCGGACGCTTCCGAGGCCGGTACCCGTCCGTGCCATCGAGCCCAGTTGCGGGGGACCAGTCGGGTCTCTGGGAGGGTCGCCTCAAGCCACTCTTTTCCTACCTGCTCGCGGACGCGGACTGAAAATGCGCGACTGCCCGCCTCGCCATTCATATCCTCGTAACTGCGCAACGCGGCCCATTCAAACAGGCTTGTCTGCAAACTCTCGGTGATCGATTCCCTCGGTTCGATGCAGAAAATCCAGTCGCAACCGGCAAGATGCAGGTAGTCGGTGACAGGCGCCGCATCGTCCGCTGCCACAATGCTCGCTCCATAGGAGCGAGCGATGCGCATCGTCGCATCCGTTGACCAATGGTCCACAATCAGGATTTCGGCGCAGGGAAGCAGAGTTTCGAGCGCCCGTCCCAGGCGCGAAGCATCATTCTTGGTATGGAGTACTGCCGTGATTGGTGGCATGGCGGAACAGATCAACGTGCTATCAGGTTGTAAGTGTACGAGGAAGACGATCAGAGCGGAAACAAATAGAAGGGAAAGCAGAAAGGCCCGCAGCGAAACCGATCAAGAACTTGCGCCCATAGAAAAAGGAACTAATCAAGCTCTAATCCGTCGGAGCGGTCGCCGCCGCGAGCGGCATTCGATATCCACCGCTGCCGAACCGGAGGCCGGTTTCCACCTCCACCGCCTGACCGCCCTGGCGATACGGTTTGAACCTCCACTGCTTCAGTGCGTCAGTAACGATTTTTTCCTGATCGGGAAATGCGCTGAGAAAATGAATATGTTTTATCTTGCCTTCTGTATCGATAATGATTCGCACCGGAACGGGATTGAATCGATGCTCGGTGAAGATTGGGTCAACCCGGGTAAGTAAGTTTTCGTCCCGTGCGTAATTCTTGATGCATACAGGGACGCCATCACCGCCCGTTCCTCCCGTCGCACTGGCTTCCGCCGGCAACTTCATTTTGTTCAAGTCCAGAGTCAAGCTCTCCAGCAGTTTCGTGTCGCGGCTGGTTAGCACGATTTCCACAGCGTGACAGCGAATGTCTGTGGTCAGAACGTACCAATGCAACTGCGCCGCAGGAGACCAATAAGCAAAGAAGGTGAAGGACCGATCTGCAATCCTGGTCGGGGTCGGCGGCATTTCCACTTTGTAGTCCGCCTGCAAATGATCCTTCGAATAGCCGGCCAGTTCGACTGCGTTCGAGGCTGGCAGCGGAGTGAAGAATAAATCCTGCGCGGTTATTAGGATGGTCCCCCGAGCCGGTCCTTTGAATGTTGCAGCCGGGGTGATCTGCGTGAGCACGTAACGCCCGCTGTCCGACGGAGGCGGCCCTTTATATTTCTCCGCCCAATTCGCAGGCAGGGCATAGCTCATTCCAAAATACTGGTTGGTAAATACACTGTTGGTCACGTTCCCGCCTTCCGGCAGAGGAGTGACGGAATCACTCGCGCTGGCCCAAGCGCCCTTCACCAGGATCACTCCCGTCGGCACTTTGTTCCCGGGCTGCACGTTGTCGGAAAAATCGCCGCCATTTCTGGATGGCGTCTGCGCTTTGACATTTTGCCCATGCGCCGGTGACACAACCCACCAGACCAGAGCGAGCGAACAATACAACCATCGAGAATGCATATTCGTCCTTCGAGTTTCTAACTTTGGAAGAGGCCTGGCGAGACACTTTCGTGCCTCGCCAGATGCCGCATCGAGAAAGTAATTACAGTGAGCGCAGGAAGTCTAATATCTCCTGCTGCTGGGTCGGTGTAAGGTTGTCGAAATTGGACTCCACCGTGTTGGCTTCGCTTCCATTTCCTTCGTGGTCATCGATCGCCGTGATCAGGTTTGTTGTGCGGCCGTCGTGCAGGAGAAAGATGCGTTGTCCCAGGCCCCACAGCGGGGCCGTGCGAAACTGATCACCGCCCGCATTGCCTTGCGACACGTTATCCGCCAGCCCCGTTCCCATGTGATGGACCTCAATATCGGAGAATGCATTCACAGGAGCCTTGCTCAGCGAACTCGTGAAGTTCGACACCTGTGTGGTGCCCGGCGTGGGATTATGGCAGACCGAGCATCCGATCGAGCTAAATAACGAACTGCCGGCAGAGATCGTACTCGAAGACACTTGCTGTCCGTTCAGCACGACGCCGCCTGTGGGTGGAGGAGCAAGGAAACGCATGAAGTTGGCAAAGGCCGAAACGTCGTCCAGCACCGCAGAGTTGGGAGTCGACGCCGGGTTGGAAGTGTCTTCCGGATATCCGGTACCACTCAGGTTCAGGCAATTCGAGGGCAGTCCCGTTTGCAGTTGGTCTTCGCCAGGCAGGGGACGGTCCTGGGGAAATAGTTCGTTGCTGATTCCCATCTCCACGTTGTAAGCCTCGCCGGCAAAGATGTGCAGCGATTTGTTCTGCGCCTTCCAGCCGAAACGGGTGATCGTTCCATCATTGCCGTTGCGGTTGAAAGCTCCTCCAACGCCAACATTGTTATTGAAATTGTTCAACTGATTGTTTAACAAGGTGGAATCGTCCAGGTTCTCAATTAAGCCGGCGCCAAAAACCGGCGTCGGAATGCGGAAGATTATGTTGCCTTCATTTCCCGCAGTGTTGAAGCTTGGCTGTGGCAGACTGCAAGTGCCGGCGTCGGACCGGCCACTCACGGTGAATAGGTTTTCTACTCCACCGTTGGGAGCGTTGTAGTTCACCGTGCCGTTGCTATTAAAGAAAAACGGGAAGCGAGCCTCGAGGGTTGGGCCCGTCGCGGTGATGAAGTACGGCGTTGTGTCTTTGGGTGCTGTTCCGTTACTGGTAAAACTGAATTGCGGATTCATAGCCGCACCCGTCCCTCCAACGGCAGGTTGTGCGTGGCAGGAACTGCAGCTGTTCGAGTTGAATCGCGGCCCCAGTCCATTGTTACCGGAAGGGCTGTTGGAAACCGATTCCACATCCTGGAATCGTTTTTGACCGTCAGTGAAAAAAGAAAGGATCCCAGAGGGGCTGTTCGACAGAATAGAAGAGAATGCCGCGCCAGTCCCGCGGTTGCCACTCTGGACACCCGGATCGGTCTGAGCAAGTGCCATCCCTGCTAGGAACAGCATTGCCAAAGTAAAACCTAATGCGCGCTTAGCTGTTTTCATCACCATGCCTCCTTGTAACCGGTAAGTTATCTGGCGTTGCTCTTGCATTGAGTTTGAGATATTCGGATTGAGAGGTTTGGGTAAGACTGGTTTGGGCAAGACAAAGAGAGAAGACAAAGAAAACGAGCCGGAGGAAATGCCGTCTTGCCTCCTCCGTCTGCGGAGTGCACATCATGGCGCGGTGAGCGGAGCATGGGCTCCTCCTGGTTGATCCGCCTTACCGCCAGACCGCACTGGCGTAGCGATGCAATGGAGTCCGGGCAGTGCGGGAGCAGGGGAGCCCGAAATCAGGTGCGGGAGTTCTAGCGCAGATTCGTTCCCGTGCAACAGGAAACTGCAGAATGTTACGGAGTTAGAACAGACTCAAAGCGCGGACATCAACATCATCAGGTTTTTCTTACGGATACGGCGTTGCATTTGAAACCGGTCTAATCGTGGATAAATACGAAAGATTTGGTCGGCATGTTCTGAAAACCGAAACTGAAAACTGAACTGGACAGTATGTTTCTACTGCGATTCGCCCAGCTTTTGCCGTTCGCCATTCCGGTCCTCCGATTTGATCACGGTGACCGGCGCCTGCAAGGTAAAGTTCAGAACCGTCTCCGACGGCAGCTTGATCGACTGCTTCTTGCTCGCAGCCTGAGCCCCGCCGCCAACGCCCGCTCCAGCCGCGCTTCCGATGGCTGCGCCTTTGCCGCCTCCGGCGATCGCGCCGATGATTCCGCCAATGATTGCTCCTCCCCCAACTTTCTCCGCCGTGTTCTTGCCGCGCGACGAGCCTTCTTTCCGGTACTGATCGGTCTGAAGGCTGTAGCTCTTGCCGTTAGATGAGATGCTATCGAGTTGCAACACGACCAGCGACTGGCCCGCGAACTTGCCCGCACTCTTGAGGTCCACAATATGTCCGGTAACGTCCGTGCCCGCCGGGATCGCTTCCATGCCCTCCGCGGAAAGCGGAGCGTTCAGCGTCGCGTGGAAAGTGTCTCCCACCTGATTCTTTTCAGTGTCAATGCTGTCGATTAAGCGGATCGTCATTTGCGTCCCTTGCTCAATCGTTATCTTATGAGACTGTGGCCGCGCCGGAGGCGGTGGTGGCGCATTGGCCGGCGGCTCGTTTTGTATGTTTTGCTGCGGAGGTTCGGGGTTCTGCGCCATCGTGTTATTGCCGCCAGAATTGTTGTCTGACGGCGTCTGTTCGTTTGCTTGAGACCGATCTCTTTGAGACCGATCTGATTGAGACCGATCTGCTTGAGACCGATTTGCTTGAAAACGATCGCGCCCGCGGCCTCCCGCATGTCGATCCGCCGGCTTGCTCTCCGTTGTCGCGAACGGAACCGGTTCCGTTCGAGCAGCGTCCACTCCTGATGGGCTTGGAGGAATCGAAGAATTCGCCGTCGCATTCGAGGCGCTGCCCACTTCAAGGTTGTTGATAACTTCCTTTACTCCATCGACCGATGCGGCCTGGCGCGACGCGGTCTGCCGCTGCGCCTCGTCATCCACGAAGCCTGAAAGCGTTACTACTCCGCTGCTCGCCTGCACCGTCAACTGCTTGGTCGCAAGACCTGAATCCTGGCTGAACTTGCTTTGTATCTGGCTGGAAATCTGCGCGTCGCCCGGCTTTCGGGCGCACGCCAAGCTGAAGGCGAGAATTGCCGAAACAAGAATTGCCGAAAGAAGAAGCGTAAGAGTGCGGGACATTTTTTTCATAACGGGCCTCCTAAGACTCATCTGGGATAGGAGCCACAACTTGCATACAGTTTAATCGCAAAGGTGGATTCGCGGAAAAAATCTGGAACAGCCACGCGTACTACTCACTGAACAGAAGCGCGGAATCCGAATATGGTTGCATCGGGCGGGCGCACTTTTGCCGCGTCCACGCGCTAGTGAATGAATTTGTAGTCGACAATCGAAGCGGCCAACAAGCCCGGAGTAGCCTCCGCCGCTTCCTTGCCCTGCGCTTCCTTCTCTTGTACGTCCTTCGAGCGGATGACCCGACCCTGGCAAAGCACATTGCGATTCTTCTGGCCCGAGATCTCTTCCGGCATCTCAAATACCATCTCGATGAGAGCATTCACAGGCAGTTGCTGGGGCCCATGAAACAGCAGCCCGGTTTGACTGAGATTGTCGATCGTGCCCTCATACCAGGTGCTGGTGTTGTTAACCCGAAAGCGCACCGCCGAACCCAGCTTGAGCCGCCGGGCGCGCGGTGTCCACGATGGCCGCTTTTCTCGCGCATGATTGCGTCGCACCGGGGGTTCAGGTTTGCCGTGCTCCACGCGCTGGGTGCGGCGCATGGTCGTCCAGTCATACTTGTACTCGGCGGCGCACAACAGACAGACCTGGTAATACTCTCCCTCAGAATCGCGGCGAGGCCAGGAGAACTCGTGCGAACATCGCCCGAGCATTAGAACATCCATGATTTTCTGCGGCATGATGATTACGTCCGGACTTGGGAGCGCCGGAATGCCATCATCTCCCGAACCCGGTTTCTTGGGAAGGTTACTTTCGTGTCGTCTGGCTGATGAACCCAAAATGCAAACCCTGACAAGGATCGGACTCACTACGCGAAACCTGCCTCGGGAGAACAACTTAAGACTTCCGCAAGGTTTTTTGTGACCCGTAAAAGGGTATGATTGCCACATGGAACAGCCCCCGGCCGCGGATGTTACCGTCGCGATTCTGGCGGGCGGCATGAGCACCCGCATGGGTCGCGACAAAGCGTTCGTGGAATTCGAAGGCCGCACCCTCCTGGCACGCTCCCTCGATTTGGCCCGCGCAATCAGCCTTAACGTCCTCATCATTGGAAGCAGGGACAAGTTTGCGCCGTTTGCCCCGGTGGTGGAAGATGAATTCCCCAACTGCGGCCCCTTGGGCGGCATTCATGCTGCGCTACGTGCCTCGCATACCGGCCTCACCCTCATACTCGCTGTGGATATGCCGTTTATTCCCCGATCGCTTCTGCAGCACTTGATCGCCCAAGCAATCGGCGCTCCTAACGCAATGGCTGTGGTTCCGCGCGGTGACGGAGGTTGGCAGCCCTTGTGCGCCGTTTATCGACGCCAATTCGCCGTCGCCGCCGAACGGGCTCTGCGCGCCGGGCGAAATAAAATTGATCTGCTGTTCGATCCGGCATCCACCCGGATAATCGAACAGGACGAACTGCAAAGGGCGGGGTTTTCTTTAGACGTCTTTCGCAACCTGAATACGCCCGAAGAGTTGCACGCGCAGAAGGGAAGCGCCTGACGGCATTTAGAATCTAGAACGAATATGCTGTGTTGCGGATAGACATGCCAGAAACTCCACAGAAACCATACATCGAGTTCCGCGAAGTCTGTAAGGCCTTCGGCGAGAAAATCATTCTCGATCGCGTCAGCTTCAACGTCCTGCCCGGCGAGACCGTCTGCATTCTGGGCCGCAGCGGCGTCGGTAAATCGGTTTCCCTGCAACTGCTCATGGGTTTTCTCAAAGCCGATTCCGGACAAGTGATCGTTGCCGGTAAAGACATCACCGACTCTTCCGAAGTGGACATGGAAGCCATCCGCAAAAAGGTAACCATGGTTTTTCAAAACGGAGCGCTGTTCGATTCGCTCACCGTTGGCGAGAACGTAGCCTTTCCCTTGCGCGAAACTCGCGAACTGAACGACGAACAGATTTACGAAATCGTTGACGGATTGCTGAAGATGGTGGGCGTGCAGGAGATGCGCGACCTATTGCCTTCGGATCTCTCGACTGGAATGAAGCGCTCGGTGGCGATTGCCCGGGCTCTGGCGGCGCGCCCGGAATGCGTTCTGTACGACGAGCCCACCACCATGGTCGATCCCCTGATGGCTCAACTGCTCGGCGATCTCATCAAACGCCTGAAGATTCAACTGAATCTCACCAGCATCGTGGTCACTCACGATATGCGCCTGGCCAAAAAACTGGCCGATCGCGTCGTTTTTCTTTATGAAGGCAAAGCCATCTTCTTCGGCACCACCGCCGAAATGGAAAAATCCCCCGAGACAATTGTGCAGGAATTCCTGGAATTGGACGAACTGAAATTGGATGAACTCAAAGTGAAATGCTGAACCAAGCCATCGCAGAAGGGTAGCTAGGCCAAGTGCTTCTTTTACGGTCAGATTCCCCGGTGCTGATCTAATCAGCGAATTAGATCAGTATCGTTTCCCCTTGACTTCCAATCTTCGTCGCGATCTAATTGATTTAAAGCATTAGCTCTTTGACAACTGAATAGCAAAATGCTAACTCGTTCCTCTGCAATATTTTGCGGGTAACTCCTTGGCGGCAAAGATTTTAGCGGATCGTCCATCAGATCTGCTCTAATCAGTTTACTGATTCTAAGGGGCTTAGCTACGACCTTGGGCGGTAACTATTTGATTCTAAGGATTGTATCTCTAAAATCTATCGAATCAATATTTTAGCTTGGTACGATTTAGTTAAGTTGTTGATTCTGGATATTTTAACGCGCAAGATCTGATTTTTTTTATTTGATCCGGATCAACGCGTCGAGAACGACGTTCCGGTCAACACTTAGGACGGGCGACACCGCTCATTCGCTATGCTCTTGCCTGCGATAGCCGCTGCAATTAAGAACCGGAAGCCGCGGATATTTCTCAAACCGCGAATCGGTGAACGACAGTTGGCACTGGTAAAACACCGATGACCGGTCCGATTGAATGCGCCGGGCATAAACACACTCGCCGCACAGTCCGGGATTCTGATTCTGAACTGCGGATGGTTCCAAACCTGGCATCGCTCCACGTGCTTTAGCTGACCACTGGACACTGTCCACTGCCCTAAAACCCCTGCCGCACCAACTCTTCCACCGTAAGCGAACTCTCCGCTGGCGCGTTCGTCATCATCTTCTCGACATACTTTGCAATCAGATCCGCTTCGAGATTGACCGGATCGCCGGGCTTCAGCGAGTTCAGGTTTGTCATCTCAACAGTATGCGAAATGATGGCAACGGTACAACTTGTGCCCTCAAGTTTTGCCACGGTGAGGCTGATGCCTTCGATCGAAATCGAACCCTTGTACACAGTATATTTCTCGATCTCGCGCGGCAATTCGATGCGCAGCCAGAAATTTTCGGAGTCCGCAATGCGCTCCAGGGCAACAACTCTGCCAACTCCATCCACATGGCCCTGAACGATGTGCCCGCCGAATCGCCCATCGGCCTTCATGGGCAATTCCAGATTGACCAAAGCGCCTTCCTTCAGCCGCGAGAGAGACGTTCGCACCCAGGTCTCCGGAGCAAGATCAGCGCTGAATGAGTCCGTCTTGATATCGACCGCGGTAAGACAGACTCCGCTGACCGCAACGCTGTCGCCGGTCTTAAAATCCTTTGGGACATTCTTGGCGGCAATCGTGACGCGACGATTTTCGCCGCGCTGCTCGATCCGCCTGACGCGTCCCACTTCTTCAACAATGCCAGTAAACATGAACACCTCACTCGCTAACCAACATGATAAACCCCCCAGAGAGAGCAGAGATTTCCGAGGAACCACATCGCTTCGCACGAGGCCCGCAGAGACGCTACCCCTCGTAAGGATCGCGCAGATAACCCTCTACCGCGAAGTCCGCACCGAAGCGATGCAGGCTTAAATCTTTGACATGCTGCATCTCATCGACTTGGCCGACGCTCGCGGATGCGAATGGAACCGATCCAGCGCCCAGAATTGTCGGCGCGTAATACAGGAAGACTTTGTCGACCACTTTCGAACCGAGCGCCGCCGCATTTACCCGCGATCCGCCTTCGATCATCACACTTGCAATTTCAAGTTCGCCCAGGCGGCGCAGCACCGCTTCCATGTCAGGCCGTCCATCAGCGGCGGGCTTGATGCTTTCAATATGAATGCCACGCGCTTCCAGTTCGCGCTTCTTTTTTTCATCAGGTCTACCGTCCGGGAATGAACAGAAAACCAGCACATCGTTCTTGCCAGTCCCGCCCGCGGTGACGCTCTGGACGAGGCGCGACTCCAGCGGCAAGCGCAGATGCGAATCCAGAATCACACGCACAAGTGGCCGCCGGCGCGGACAACCGCTGCGATCGGTGAGCAGGGGATCGTCCGCGAGGATTGTTCCTACCCCCACCATAAGCGCGTCGCTCTGATGACGCTGTTGATGGACGTATGCGCGCGCTTCCTCGCCAGTGATCCAGCCGCCTGCTGGCGTGCCTACCGGATGATTCACGCACGTCGCAGCAGGTAAAGCGATCTTGCCATCGAGCGTCATCGCCGCTTTCAGGGTGACGAATGGAAGCCCGTGGCGAATGTAGCGGGCGAAGTTCTCGTTCAGGCGTCTCGCTTCTGCCTCAAGCCCTCCCACTTCGACTTGCACGCCGGCGGCGCGCAACTTCTCAAAGCCGCGTCCACTGACTTTCGGATTGGGGTCGGCCATCGAAGCGACGACGCGATGAATGCCGGCGGCGATTAAAGCATCCGTGCACGCGGGCGTGCGGCCCTGGTGCGAGTGTGGTTCGAGGTTGATGTAAAGCGTCCCGCCACGGGCTTTCTCGCCGGCCTGCTCCAGGGCGCGCACTTCGGCATGCTTCACGCCAGCGTAGGTGTAAACGCCGGTGCCGGCGACGGTGCCATGCGAATCGACAATCAACGCGCCGACATAAGGATTGGGCGACGCCAGTCCGATCCCGTCACGCGCTAGGTCGAGCGCGCGGTGCAGGAACTGCTCGTCGGTGGAATCATCGGCCATCTGCGCGGGGCGGATCAAGAAGTGAGGAAACAGTATTCACTCGAATAGGGAATCGACAAACTCTTTCGGATCGAAGGGCAGCAGATCGCCGACTTTCTCGCCAACGCCGACAAATCGTACCGGCAAACCTAACTCACGAGAAATGGCAACCACCACTCCGCCTTTCGCCGTGCCGTCTAGCTTGGTAAGCACGATGCCGGTAACACCCGCCGACTCCGTAAACAATCGCGCCTGCTGCAATCCATTCTGGCCGGTGGTAGCGTCCATCACAAGCAGGGTCTCGTGCGGAGCTCCGGGAATGATGCGTTGAGCGGTGCGTCGCATTTTTTCTAATTCCGACATGAGACTTGTCTTGGTGTGCAGGCGTCCGGCGGTGTCCACGATCACATAATCTGTTTTACGCGCCGTTGCTGCCTGTAAAGCGTCGAACAGTACCGCCGCAGGGTCGCCGCCGGGTTTGGTTTTGATTACTTCCGTCCCCGTACGCTGTCCCCAGATTTCCAGCTGATCAATGGCCGCCGCGCGAAAGGTGTCCGCTGCGCACAGCAGGACGCTCTTGCCCTGTGAGCGAAAGACCTGGGACAACTTGCCGATGGTCGTGGTTTTGCCGGTGCCGTTGACCCCCACGATCAGAATGACTTCCGGGGTTCCCTCCACTTTCTTAACCAGCGGCCTATTCGCTGCGCCAAGAATAGCAAGCAGCTCTTCTTTCAACAATCGCTTCAACTCTTGCACGTCTTTGATTTGTTTTCGATCAGCTTTGTCGCGGAGCTTGCCCAGTACTTCCAGTGTGGTGGTGGAACCGAGGTCAGCACCGATGAGCGTGGCTTCAAGATCGTCGAGAGTGTTGCGGTCAATTTCCTTGCCGAAGGAAACAACTTCTTCAATGCGCTCGGCGAGGTTCTCCCGCGTGCGCGTGACCGCCTGCTTCATGCGGTCAAAGAGTCCGGTTTTATTTTCTTCGGTACTGCCGAACAGAGTTTGAATCATGAAGAGTCCTGGACTGATTATAGCGGCCTGCCGCCGATCGGGGCGCTGCAGTCAAATGGAAGGGTCTAGTTCAGGCGCGAGTTTTTTCCAGCTTGGCAATTTCCTCGGCGACGAGTCCAAGGGAAGCAGCCGCTGGCGGGATGTTCGCCACTTCGTCGGGGATCGGCGGTCGCTTGACCGAGAGACGCTGGATGCGGATTTCGCCGCGCCCGTAGACGGCCATGAGCGCCGCGACGGGCGCCGGGTCCAGCCGCTTTCCGACAAGACTCTGAATGATTTTCAAAGCTTCTTCCGGCGTGTGCGCATGCTGGTAAGGACGATTGGTGGTCAATGCATCAAAGGTGTCGGCTACCGCAATGACTCGCGCCAGCAGTGGGATCTGCTCCCCCTGAAGGCCGTACGGGTATCCCCGACCGTCGAGAGCTTCGTGATGAAGCTCAATGCCAGGAAGCATCTCTGCCAATTGCGTTACCGGCCGGAGGATGTTGGCGCCCTTGGTGGTATGGGTCTTCATCACTTCAAATTCTTCGGGGGTCAGTGCCCCTGGCTTCTTGAGGATGCGGTCCTCGATCCCGATTTTTCCCACGTCGTGAAGCTGCGCGGAAATCTGCAGCGTTTCCATAAAGGGCGCGTCGAGATTAAGTTCTTTGCCGATCATCAGCGAGTAACGCGTGACGCGGTCGGAGTGGCCGCGGGTGTAGGGGTCCTTTTCGTCAACCGCGCCCGCAAGCATCTGGATTGAGCCCAGAAATAGTGCGCGATTTTCTTCCGCGGCCTGTTTCAAATCTTCAACGAACTGTTCAAGTTCTTCGGACATGGTGTTAAAGGTTTCGGCCAATTCTCCGATCTCGGTGCGGCTGCGCAAGTGGACGCGCTGAGAAAAATCGCCACGAGCCAGTGCGCGGCCGGACTCGGTGAGAACCTGCAGAGGATTGGTGATTCTGCGGGCGGCAAAAATGCTTACGCCAACACTCAGCAGAACGGCGAGCAGGGCCAAAAGCCGTGCTGTGCGCTGCATTTCGTAGACCCCGCGGTACGCCTCAAACTGCGGTTTCTGCACCACCACGGCCCAGTCGAGCTCGGTGACCGGACTGTAAGTGCCCAGCATTTCAGTACTCTTCTTGCCGTCAACAACGGCGAATTCCTTGGTGGCAGCCAGTTGAGCCTTATTGCCCTCATCTACAAAGTTGCGGACGATCTCCAAGCTCTTCATGTCCTGGCCGGTTACGTATTGCGGGGAGGCGGCAGCGACCAGGCGGCCCTGGGCATCGACAACGTAGGGAATCAGACCGCCGCCGCTTACTTCCTGCAGGCGGCGAATGAGGAATTGCAGGTCCACGACCGCTCCGACCACACCCAGAAAACGCCCGCCGTAGCTGACTGGACTGCTCACCAGAACAATCGTCCGCGGCGATTTGCCGTCTTCCACTTGCAGGGCATGTCCGTTATAGGCGCGGCCATCGCGGGCGGCATCAAAAGCGTGTTGCAGTTCGCGCTGCAGGAAAGCGTCGGGGGCGATGCGTCCGGCAGACACTCCTTTGGCTTCGGAGTTGAGCAGGGTGGCGTAAGCGAGTTCGTCGGAGGAGGAGACGAAATTTTCGAGCAACGCGCGCAACTCCGGAGCTTCAATGTTCTTGTCCCCGATGTCGCCGCCGCTGGCTACCTGGATCGCGGAGGAAAGGTTAGCAAGCATCATCCGTAGAGAACGCTCGTGCTGCGACAGATCGTCGGCGAGGGACCGCGTCACCGTATTCTGCAGCAGCATTTCGTTGGTCTTCAGGCGGTCGCGATTAATCGACTCCACTTGCGCCGAGTAGAAATACATCGGAACGATGCTGATGACCAGAAGCACGCCGAGGATTACGTAAAGAATCGGAATGCGCGCCGGGTTGGGCGCGGGCGTGGGCGAGTCGCTCCCATGGCTCACTTGAGAAGGGCCGTTGATCGAAGTGGCGGCGGATTTCACGGTATCTGTAGAATTTTAGTGTGGGAG
The DNA here is from genome assembly GCA_013289765.1 of Acidobacteriota bacterium. GTDB lineage: Bacteria > Acidobacteriota > Terriglobia > Terriglobales > Acidobacteriaceae > Sulfotelmatobacter. Next base: position 108,622 of record JABCZI010000003.1, on the reverse strand, counting down.
GAAGTGAGCGGAGGCGAAAACCGTGAAGTTAAGCATTACTAAAGTACCAGTGGAGTGAATCCGTAGAGTGCGAAGTGCCAGAGAATGCAGTTACTGGACAGTTGTATTACGGCCTGGTTTCGCTCTTGCCGCTGCGGGTCATCAGTTCATAAATCGCTTCACGCGGAGCTTTGCCCTGGTGGAGGATGGCGTGCATTTGTTCAGTAATGGGCATTTCGACGCCGCGAGCCCGGGCCAGTCCCACGGCCGCAGTCGTGGTAAAAACTCCTTCCGCAACCATGCCATGCATTCCCGCAAGTATCTCGGGCAGCTTGCGTCCGCGCCCGAGTTCTACGCCGACGCTGCGATTGCGCGAGAGGCCGCCCGTGCAAGTCAGAACGAGGTCGCCGAGCCCTGCCAGGCCTGCCATGGTTTCGGCTTTGCCGCCACAGGCAACAACCAGGCGAGTCATCTCAGCCAAGCCTCGCGTGATGAGGGCAGCCACCGAATTATGGCCGAGGCCAAGGCCCGCGGCGACGCCGGCCGCAATGGCGATGGTATTTTTTAGCGCGCCGCCAAGCTCAACGCCAACTGGATCATCATTTGTATAAATGCGAAAGCTGGCATGGCTGAATTGTTGCTGGATCGAACGCGCCAGATCCGGGTCTGGCGAGGCAAAAGTAATCGCAGTGGGATCGCCCCGTGCTGCTTCAAGTGCGAACGATGGGCCGCTGAGCGCGCCGATTCGTGGCGCCGGCTTCTGGTTGCCTCCGACGACCTGCGCGATCACCTCGGTCATGCGCAGCAGAGAGTTTTCCTCCAAACCCTTGGTCGCGCTCACGATTACAGCTTCGTTGTGCAGGTGTGGAAGCATCTGCTGAAACAATCGGCGGCAATGTTGCGACGGCATTACGCTCACCACGATCTCGGCGTGCTCGAGCGTTTCAGCGAGATCGTTGCAGGGCGCTACCGAAGATGGAACGATCTGGCCGGGAAGAAATTGTTCGTTCACGCGGCGTTGAGTGATGCTCTCGCAAACTTCCTTTTCGTGAGCCCACAATAGAATCCGGTGAGTTTCAGTGCGGCCCAGAACGATCGACAAGGCTGTGCCCCACGCGCCCGCGCCGATAATCGCGATGTTGCTCATGCGTGCTTTGCTCCTATGCGGCTTTCCGTACCAGCGAGCAGGCGGCGGATGTTTTCGTGATGACGAGCGATGATCAGCAGACAAGCGAGGGCGATCAGAGCCAACGCCGTTGTCGTATTCCCGTAGGCGTTCATTGCGTAAGCCAGCAGAGGCAGTGAGGCGACCGCGATCACCGATCCCAGCGACACGTAGCGGAAGACCACTACGACGGCGAGAAAAATTCCCGCTGCCAGCAGGACTGCTTTAGGAGTGATTACGATGAACGAGCCCAAGCCTGTGGCAACTCCCTTGCCGCCGCGAAACTTCAACCAAACTGGAAAGATGTGGCCAAGAACGGCGAACAGCGCTGCGAGTGACATGGCTTGATAGGGCATGGTCCCGCCTGCCATTCGGCCTGAGAGAACATATGCGAGGCCTACCGCGGCCGATCCTTTCAACGCGTCCAGCACCAGCGTGAGTGCTCCCAGCAACGGCGATTTGCGCGAGACATTTGTGGCGCCGATATTTCCACTGCCGCTTTGGCGCACGTCTTCGCCACGGAAGGTGCGCACCAGGAGAAATCCAAAGGGAATCGATCCCAGCAGGTAACTCAAGGCGGCGATGATGAACAACGTGCGCATGGAAAAATAAGCTGAAGGTTAGTGCAGTACGAATCCCGCCAGCTTCGTGTACTTCGAGCCGCTTGGCGAAAGCTGGCTCCGGTACAAGAAAAACTCTCGGGCCGTCATGGTACCAAACTCCGGTGCGGGCAAGGCCGCCAGTTTTTCCTGCAAGTGCTGGAAGCTGCGGTTCGGTCTGTCACTCTTTTGCTTGCGAGGCGAACCCGCCCCGCCCCGCGCGAGGGTGAGATGCGGACTGAAGGCGTGCTCTTCTCTCGGAATGCCGAGCCCCGACGACTTCTCGTCCACCGTCGCGGCCAGAGAAGTCAGCTCCGCACTCGCTTCAATTCCAATCCAGAAAACTCGCGGCATACGCGCTCCCGGAAAAAATCCGTAGCCGCGAACATTTATCTCGAAGTGGTCGGCTGTGATCGTTTCGAGCGCTCGCGTAATGTTCTCCACGTTCTCTTCGGGTTGTTCGCCGATAAACTTCAGCGTGATGTGCAGCGATTCGGGCCGTACCCAGCGCGCATCGGGCGCAAACCCGCGGACGCCGTCGAGAAAGCGGGCGATGCGAGTGCGGATGGCTTCGTCGATCTCGAGAGCAATAAACAGGCGCATAGAAGGCTTTTAGGTGTTAGCTCTTAGCCGTTAGTTGAAACTCGTATTCTTATTTTCACCAGACGCAATCGCGGGCACTGAAAGCACAGAGCAAAGAGCCGGTTCACATCAACTTTTTGCGCACCATATCCAGCGCCAGAGTGGTGGCGAACCAGCGGATGCGCTTGCGATCTCCGGGAAAAGTTCGTTCGATTACGTCTGTCCCGGTATCGCTGGCCAAGGCATGAAACACTAAGCCGACGGGTTTTTCAGGCGTTCCTCCGGTGGGGCCGGCGACGCCGGTAATGCCGACTCCGAACGTTGTTTCGCAACGATACCGGATGCCTTCCGCCAAGGCAGCCGCGACCTCGCGGCTCACCGCGCCGTGGCGCTCAATCATATCGGCGGGCACGCCGGCGAGTTCGGTCTTGACCGCATTCGAATAGACGATTGCGCCGCCGGCGAAATAACGCGAACTGCCGCCGACCGACGTGATTCGCTCTCCGAGCAATCCGCCGGTGCACGATTCCGCTACTGCGAGCGTGGCGTTGCGCATCTGGAGCCAGTAGCCGACGATTTGTTCAAGCGACTCGCCATTTCGCGAGTACACCGCGTCGTCAAGTTCTTCCTCGACCGCGTCCGCCGCTTCATCCACACGAGCTTGCGCCGCATCCATGGTTGGGGCGCGCGATCTGAAATGAAGTTGGATTTCCCCCGCTCCCGCCAGGATGGTGGTCTGCACTTCGGTATAACGCTTGTAGATCGGCGCTACGCGCGCATCTACAAGAGATTCGCCGAGCATTGCAACTTTCAAAACCCGAGTGGCCAGAAAAGCTGGAGGCAACTTGGCCCGCAGGCGCTCGCGGCATTCTGTCTTAAACAAAGGCTTCAACTCGTGGGGAGGCCCGGGCAGGAGGATTACGATGCGCTCCCGCTCGTCGAACTTGCCACTTAGCCATTGTCCCGGCGCGGTGCCATTGGGATTGGGGAGCACCACCGCGCCCTCCAAAACGTCAGCCTGCTTCGAATTATTCGGCGACATTTTCCAGCCACGAGAAGCGAAACGCTGCTCGATGGCAGCGAGAACGGTTTCATCGCGTCGCAACGGCACTCCCAACGCCTCGGCGACAGCCTCGCGCGTAAGGTCGTCTTCGGTGGGGCCCAGGCCGCCAGTGAAGATCACGATCTCCGAACGAAACAGTGCGTGCTGCGCGGCTGCAACCAGGCGCTTGAGATCGTCTCCCACCACGCTTTTGAAAACTATTTCAGCGCCCAGTTGGTTCATCTGCTCGGTGAGAAAAAGAGAATTGGTATCCGTGCGGAAGGGAGTGAGCAATTCGGAGCCGACCGCGATGATCTCAGCGTTCACGGGTAGAAGTGTAAATGAAAAACTACACAAGGCGCGGATCGGCAGCGGCGGAAGCGCCATTGAGAAACGGATGGCGGCTATTCTGGCAGTAACGGCATCCCCGGAATATTCCAAGCAAGGTGATGGATCGCGTCGGTGGAGGCCAGGATTACGCTTCGTCCAGGAGCAAAAGCCAGACCAACCAGACCGTGACCCGCGACCTCAAGGCTGGCATCGCCTTCGGGCGTGATCTTCACGATGCCACGTCTGCCGGAGAGGGAAGCCGCCACGTAGAGATTGCCGAGCGAGTCGAACGCCAGGCCTTGCGGACGTCCCAGGCCCCGGAAAAACTTGTGCACGGTCCCTTGCGGATCGATGCGATGCACCCCGTCGAAGCTCGACGTGGTAGGCCCGGTCACAAATAAATCGCCTTGCGGGCCGAAGGCCAGGTGATAAGCAGAAACGCTGGGCTCCAAAGTGGCGAAGACAAAGACCTGCTGGTCGCGGCCAATCTTGAAGATGGTGCCGCTGCGGTCGCCGACGTAAAGATTTTGGTTCCGGTCAAACGCGATTCCGGTGGCGATTCCCATTCCCTCGGCATAGGTGGTCATGGTTCCATTGGGCGCGACGCGATACACCGCGCCATCGTGGCGCGATGAAACATACATCTGACCCTGGCGATCGAAAGCCATCGAGGTTGCGTTCATCATCTCCGCGACAAACGGCTTGACGGTGTAATTGGTATCGATCTTAAAAATGGCGACGGGAACCTTTTGGCCGCGTGAACCCGAGAAAGTGGCGTAGATATTGCCTTGAGCGTCGAGCGCGGGATTGGTTACCGGATGCAGGTTTTCAGCGATCGGAACAGCAACCTTCACGCTATGCGCATTGCTGACGTGTCCATCAGCGGCAACAACGACCGGGCCGGAGGTGGCTCCTTCCGGGACGCGAGCGACGAGAAACGAATCAGAACTGACCACCACGCCGCCCTCAACCTCGCCAAACTGTACTCGCGGGCGTTGCCATTGCTGCGAACGCAATCCCGATCCTGCGATGCGAATTTCGCCGCCAGCCAGTGCCAGCACTGGCGACACGGATTCGATGTGCGGGCCACCGTTTGCGTTTTTCTTGCCCAGAATGCGGTCGGAAAATCCCATGAGGAAAACACTCGCACTATCTTAGAAGACCAAAGTGCAGAAAGAGATGCATAACTGCCAGCGCGTAAAGGCCGGCGGCAACATCGTCCAGCACGATTCCAGTTCCTTCCGGAATCGCCTCTAATTGTCGCACTGGCGGCGGTTTTAAGATATCGAAGAAACGAAAAAGTATAAAGCCCGCGAGAAAAGCTTTCCACGCAAGCGGCACCGCGATCAGAGCCACCAGTTGCCCGGCGACCTCATCGATCACTACGAATTGCGGATCCTTGATTCTGGAGCCGCGCGCGACTTGGGTAGCTGCGGGAATACCGATCAGCGTGACCAGCACCGCCAGTCCCACCGCAACCGGCATCCGCAATGAAGGCGCAAGGTTCAAGGCTAGCAGCGCCCACAACAGCATGGTGGCCGCCGATGCCCACGTTCCTGGGCCGGGACGCAACCGTCCGATGCCGAAGAAGGTAGCGATTAACGTTGCCCAGAGCGGTGTTCGGCTGGACGCCCCCGCAGCCTGCCCTGAGCTTGCCGAAGGGACAGCCGGCGGCACGCCGGCGCTACGGCCGGCTTCCGCGCCGTCTCCCAGCCTCTCGCCTATCTTCCAAGAATCTGTCACGAATCTTCGTCCGAATCTTCTGGGGTGGTCTCTCGGATCTGCTCTTCGGGATCAGCGTCCTGCGACGGGATGACGTAAGCGCCGCTGGCCCACTTGCCGAGATCGATGGTTCGGCAGCGGTCGCTGCAGAAGGGAAACTCGGGGTCTCCGCTCTTTACGGCTTTCTTGCAGATCGGGCAGCGAAGTTTGAGGGTTCGTTGGCGTGGCATGTTCGGAGTATTCCAGGTTCTCGCCGCGAAACAACAAGATTTGCGGCGAGCAAGTTGCTAAATTATCTTAGCAACCAGGTCGTAGTCGTGCGCCTCGGTGATCTGGCAACGATAAAACTCGCCCGGGTGAAGTTCTTCATCATCGGGCACATCGTTGACGAAAACTTTTCCGTCGATTTCTGGCGCGTGCATCGCGGTGCGGCCTTCCATCAAGAGATCGGTCTCTTCCGACGTTCCCTCGAGCAGCAGGTCGAACTGTTGTCCCACCAGCGCTTTCTTTTTCTTCTTGCTGATCTTCCGCTGGATTCCCATCAGATGTTTGCGCCGCCGCTCGATTTCACCGGGGGAAAGTTTTTTGTCCAATCCGTAGGCGTCAGCGCCGTCCTGGTCCGAGTAGGAGAAAGTTCCCATCCAATCGAATTGCGCCTCCCGCACGAAATCGCAGAGCTCTTCAAATTCCGTCTCGGTTTCTCCAGGGAAGCCGACAATGAACGATGTGCGCAAGGTGACGCCGGGAATTGCGCGGCGCATCTTTGCGATGGATCGCAGAAACACGTCGGAGCCGCCGCCGCGCTTCATGCGTTTCAAAACGGATGCGGAGGCATGCTGTAACGGCACATCCATGTACGAACAGATTTTTTCCTGCGTCCCGATCGCTTCCAGAAGCTTGCCGGTAATCTTGTTGGGATACGCGTACAGGAACCTGATCCAGCGCAAGTCTTCGATCTGCGCAAGTTTTTCGAGCAGCAGCGCCAGGCCATCTTTCAGTCCGAAATCTTCTCCGTAGCAAGTGGTGTCCTGCCCGATGAGAGTGACCTCTCGCACGCCCGCCTGGGCCAGGCGCTCGGCTTCGGCGATTACCGACTCAAAACGCCGGGAGCGAAATTTCCCGCGCAGCTGCGGAATAATGCAGAACGTGCAGGGATGATCGCAGCCTTCCGCAATCTTGATGTAGGCGGTAGATTTCGGAGTGGCCAGAAGTCGGGGGGTGTCTTCGTCATACAAATAATTTGGCAGGTCAGCGATGGCGCCGTCCCAGCGCTCGCGTGAAAATCGTCCCTGAGATGCTCGCGCATCGCCCTCGGGTCGAGAGTTCAGGACAGAGTTCAGCACTACGAAGGGGGAAATCTTGTTCGACGCAGTCGAGCGCGACGGCGCAAGGCCAGTTGCCGCCAGAATATTCTCTAACTCTCCGGTTCCAACCACCGCATCCACTTCAGGAATGCGTTTCAGGATTTCATCGCGAAATCTTTCGACCAGACAACCCGCGACAATCAGTTTTTGTGCTTTCCCCGAGGTCTTGTGGCGAGCCATCTCAAGAATCGCATTGACCGATTCCTGCTGCGCACTCTCGATAAACGAACAGGTGTTGACGACAATAACGTCGGCATCCTCGGCGCGTGGTGAAAGTTCCGCGCCGGCGCGGGCGAGCAGGCCCATCATTACCTCGCTGTCGACAAGGTTTTTTGGGCATCCCAAGCTGACGAACCCGACTTTTTGCGGCCGCACGGCGAGGGTCGGGCCTTCCAACACGAGTTCAATCTTTTCGTCCGGAGGTAAGATAGTGAGGTTCTTAGAGGACATGCAATCTCATCATTTTAACATTTTCCGGCAAATGCCCCGCATATCGCGGAACGCCGCAGGGCGAAACTTTCACGGCGGAGCACATTGTGGCGAAGCCCAGCCAGAGGAAACGAAGTAATCTGTGGATTAAAACTCTACGCTTCATGCTAGGCTAGTCGTTACCGATCAAGCAGTTATCCCGCATTCTGGAGGGGAAATGTCTGGGAAACCGGCCGCAGTCGCAATCCTGGCAGTGATGATGTTCGTACTGGGCAGCACCGCCGCGGCCCAGGAAGAGAAAAATGAATTGACGGGGATTCTGGGGCGGACCTTTATCAGTGATCAAGGCCTTCACGGTCTAAACGCTCCGGCCCTCAATCCATTTATTCGCTCCGGCAAAGGGCTTAGCTTCGAAATTAATTACGCCCGCACCTTGCTGGTTACCCCTGTCTTCTCAGTTGCGGCGGAAGTGCCGGTCGTTTTTAATCTTGACCAGGACATCGGCTCCGGCGGCGATGTTGTCCCTACAGGCTACAGACAGATATTCGTCACTCCGTCAGCTCGCCTCAATTTATTTCCTGCGACCGCGGTTTCCCCATGGGTGAGCCTGGGCGGAGGCTTTGGACATTTCAGCGAAGATAAGACTCTCATCTTCGGCGGGACGAATCCGGGGGGTTCCTCCACGACGGGAGTGCTGCAGGGTGGCATCGGTCTGGATGTCAGAGTGTGGCATCGTTTCAGCATTCGCGGGCAGGTTCGCGACTTCTGGTCTGGTACTCCTAATTTTCCGCTGGCCGATACCGGCAAAACCCGCCAGCACAACTTTTTTGTTGGTGGCGGCGTCCTGTGGCACTTCTAGTAGGACTGCTGATGCAGCATCGTCAGCTTTTTGTCGCCGCCTGAACCTCTTCGTACAGTTCCGGTAGTCGTTGCGCGTCGTCTGGAGAATTTCCAAACCGGGCGGATTCATATGCGTCTGTGAATCGCGCTACTTGAGTTCGCAAGCGCCCATCTTCAATCAGCCGCACAAATTCTTGCGCAGTTTGGGTTGTGGATTTCCGCACTCCGCGCCCCGCCAGATAGCGAGACATGCGTTCATACCACATCGCGGCCGCCTCATCCGGGGAGCGCTCAGGATGTATCTGCAACCGTCTCAAACGGAGGAAGCGCGCGATCCGCGCCGCGTTGGCCAGCGCCAACAACAGGAGAACGATCGCAATGCCTGTCCCCAGCCAACGTCCCGGCGAATGCTCTACACCGCGTTGGCTCTTTCTTGCCAGACTCATCAGGCGCGCGTACCGAACCCGTCCCCACATCCTGGCTCGTTCCCAGGACCCGCGCGTGCCGCTGACTACCGACTGGCCCAGAACATACTGATGTGACGAATCGTAGCTGACTACCCACTCCCGCCAAAACGACGCGGCGGCGTCTAAATACAGCATCGCCCGGCCCCACCCTTGCGGTGACCCAACCGCCCCGCCGGGTGTTGGATCGAAGGTGATCCATCCGTAGCCGGGGAAATAAGCTTCCACCCAGGAATGCGCATTCTTGGCCCGAACGACGTAGTTGCTGGTGAGATCGTTGAACTCGTCGCTGCGAAAACCATTGACCACGCGGGACGGAATGCGCAATGTCCGCAGCATGACCGCCATGGAAGAAGAGAAGTATTCGCAGTGTCCCTGCTTGCGCTCGAAAAGAAAATTGGCCAAGGGATCGGCCACGGGCAAGCCTGGCAACTTCAGGGTGTAGACGTAGTGGGATTGCAAATATCTTTCGAGCGCCGCCGCTTTGTCGTAGTTATTGGAACTGGAGGCCGCGATCTGCGCCGCCAGTTGTGGAATACGCCGATCAAGTTCAGGCAACCGCAGGTACGAAGAAGCAAACTGAGGAAGGGAGTCTCCCGCGTCGCGAAGCTGTTTGGGAGATGGCCTGGAAATATCGGAGTCTGCCTCGTAAATGCTGACGGGTCGCTGGGTATCGACGTCGGAAACCGCACCGCCCGCATCGATCTGCAGAGCGCGATACTGGCCGGTTACCCGCCGGGCCCACGGAGCTAGAAAAAATACGTTGGTGCCGATCGGCTCCATCAGCACCCGGTAGTGAATGAGGTGACTCTGTTTGGCCCCGGCCGCCTGCATTAGTGTGGGCTGCGCCGTTCCCTGACTGAAGAAGGGGATGGCGAATCCACCGTCGGCCTGCCGCGCCAGAGGGTACGACTGATGCGGATTCGACCAATCTGTGCCATCGAAATGGGATAGAGCGACGCCGCGCCAGTGGAGCGCATATTGACCGTGTTGGTCGCCATCAATCTGGATATGCATCACCAACGCGTCCGATTGTTGAATCTGCCCAATGCGGCCCAACTGCACTCGGTCGCTGAAGCCGGTGGAGAGATCGGTGCCAAACGAGTAACCGCCCAGATAGCCCGCCGACATGCGCGGCAGGAGAAAAAATACTGCAGCTGCGCCCGCTAATATCAGCAAAACCAGCGCCGGAGTAATTCGGGCCAACGAGAAAGCCAGGCGGCGATGTTCATAAGCGTCGCGCGAATGTCGTGCCTGAAAGCGCGCGGTTCGGCTGGATCTCTTCATCTCCATTAGAACGAAGGTAATGACGGCCATCAGCGTGAATGCCGCAAAGAAAAACAAGAACACACTGTCGACCGTCAATACGGCCGATGCCAGCACCATGAGAAATGCAAGAATTGCCAGCGTGGTGTAATCGCGATCGCGGCGCAGCGAAAAAGTCCGCACCACCACGGCAAACAGCACCAAGTGGACCGTCGCCGTTAAAAAGCTGCGAGAGAACAGAAAATAATCGGCGGCATAAAAAAGGAAATATGCAATGGTGAGAGGAGTTGTCCAGCGTTCAGAAAAAACGATCCGCCTGCGTTCGGCCAACAGGTAGCCGCGAACCGCCAATCCCGTGCCGACTAGGAGAATCGCGGGCCAGTCGAGGACTCCTGTACTGGCGAGCGTTCCAAAACCCATTAATACAAGAAAATAGATGGAAAGCTCGAAGTATTTGTTAATCACCTGCGACAGCGGGATGACGTCGAATTGTGGAGTGAGCTGCGGCATCGACTTGCGGCGGGGCTCTCCGCCGCGAACTTGGTGTTGATCTTCTATTGTTCGACAACTTCCATCAGGAAGGGAAGACCTTCCTGCACTTTTCTTGCACCGAAAGTCACTTGTCTTTTGCGCAGTGTTGTCAGACGAGGCGCTCGCAATGGGTCCGAGCTCAGGTTTGCTAGAATGATTCAGGTCAGGCATCGGTCTCACGCGACGTACTCTCGCCAACCCCGCCAGGTCCGGAAGGAAGCAACGGTAACGGGCTCTTGCGTGTGCAGTGGGTTCCCGGTGCCTGGCTTAAATATTTTTCCTTAGTCGGCCCCGCCGCCCTGTTTGCGAAGCAAGCGCTCCGGACACCCCTTATAAATCTTTACATCTCCTTTACCACTCTTTGCGCAAGAGACCGCATCGTGAGCGTTATTTATTCATATGCAGGGGCGAGAATTCATTTGCTCCGCCAATGGAGGTGAAATGCGAAAAGCTTCATCGATCTCGAATACTCCTGAGGTTACGATTCGCGTCGCTGGAAAATTATTTCAAGGCCATCTTTCTTATCTTGATCAACTGGTGCAAACAGCAAGTGCATGCGAGTTGTGGGTATTGCTCGACCTCGCAAATCTGGAGGAAATGGATCGCGCCGGCCTGCTTTATCTCATGCGTGGAGAAGGCTACGTATTTGACCTGATTTCGTGTCCTAATTTTATTCGGGAGTGGATGTCCCATGAATCTCTTCGCATTGCCTGAGTGCGGCGGGCAAAAGCGAAGGAAGCGAACTCCATATCCGTCTTTTCGACTTCTTTCAGAAGCTCTTGCTGATCAGCATAGAGAAGCCGGTTAGACATTCTGCCCTCCAATCCTGCAAAATACTGAGTCTCATACTCAGGAGCTTTCATTGACGAAACCTATCCGCGCAAAGATCAGCGCTCTCGGGACTTATGTGCCACCTCGTCTACTGACCAACGCCGATCTGGAAAAAATGGTCGATACCACCAATGATTGGATTCTTAGCCGCGTCGGTATCCGCGAAAGGCATGTGGTCGATAAAGGTGTCGCCACCAGTGATTTAGCGGTCGAAGCCGCCAAGAAAGCGCTGGCTAAGCGCGGCTTGGCGGCAAGCGATCTGGATGCCATTATTGTCGGCACCGTCACCCCTGACATGTTGTTTCCTTCGACCGCCTGCCTGGTTCAGCAGAAACTCGGCGCGACGGGAGTTTGGGGCTTCGATCTTTCCGCCGCCTGCTCCGCATTTCTCTACGCGGTGCAAACGGGCGCACAATTTATTGGCACGGGCGCGCATAAGCGTGTGCTTGTGATCGGCGCCGATGTAATGTCCTCGATTATCGATTACACCGACCGGGCTACCTGCGTTATCTTCGGCGACGGCGCGGGCGCAGTGATTCTTGAGCCGGCCGAGGACGAATCTGTCGGTCTGATTGACTTCATCCATGAAGTCGATGGCTCAGGCGGATGCTTCCTGCAAATGCCCGCCGGGGGTAGCCTCAATCCGTCATCTCATGAGACGGTTGATAAAAAAATGCATTACGTTCATCAGGACGGCCAACAGGTCTTCAAGTTCGCCGTGCGCAAGCAGACTGAAACCTGCCTGAAATTGCTTGAACGCAATGGCCTGAAGGGTTCCGACATCGATGCTTTTATCCCGCATCAAGCTAACCTTCGCATCATCAACGCCACGGCGGATCGTCTTGGACTGCGTCCGGAAAGTGTTGTCGTGAACATCGAGCGCTATGGCAACACTACCGCGGGCACGATCCCGCTGGCCATGAACACGGCGGTCGAAGATGGCAAGTTGAAGAAGGGAAGCCTGGTGCTGATGGCCTCGGTGGGCGCGGGCTTCACCGTAGGCGCCGCGCTGCTGCGCTGGGCCTACTAGCGGTAGCCGCTTTTACGCCGGCACGTTCTGCGTGGCCTTTCAATTTTGGCGGCGCAGCGCTTCCAGCGCTGCGATGAGCAACCCTTCATGATCCAGCCCCCGAGGTACTTAAGCGGGTGGCCGGACTCCCTTCATGACGTTCGTAACGCTTCTCTCCGAAATTTCAGTAGCGCCAACCCATACTCCACTGCTACGTTCTCGCAGCGTCCGCCTCACGTGGGGATGAGCGGACGAACCAAAGCCATGCCTCGTGCCACATGCTGCTGTCTTCTGCTGGCTCTCGCTTTCATGGGGCAGGCGGCGGCCCAGAAGTCGAAAGACGATTCTCAGCAAGCCAAACTCCTGGTGATGGAGCACCTGTGGAATGAAGCCCAGGTAAATCGCGACGCCCGCGCCCTCGATGCCATGATCGGCAGCGAATTCGTCAATACTGAGTACGACGGCGAAGTCAGCGACAAGGCCAAGTTCCTCGCCGATATCAGAGATCCCCAATTCAATCTCAGCAGCCTGAGCATTCAGGACCTAAAAGTCAGCATGTATGCCGACTCCGCTGTGGTGGTGGGCACTTATCGTACCAAGGGCTCCTATCAGCTCAAGCCTTACGAGCACTTCGGCCGCTTCACCGATACCTGGGTATACACCGAAGGCCGCTGGCAATGCGTCGCCAGCCATACCAGCCTGCTGAAGAAATAAGTTTTCACGCCGAGAACCTCTGCGACCTCTCATGATTAAAAATTGCCTCCGCGGTGCATCGCCGTTGATCTAAGGAAAATCGGTCTCTAAAGAAAAGCGTTCTCAACTTTCACGGACCCCCTCGATGCCAATGGAAGCAACTCCCCGCCCTCACCTCTGGAAGGTTCTGCTGGCTTTCGCCATCATTTATTTCGTCTGGGGGTCGACGTTCCTGGCGATTCGCGTTGGAGTGCACGAGGTCCCGCCGTTCGTGTTCGCGGCAATGCGGTTCTTCACGGCGGGAATTGTGCTTTATGCCTGGCTGCGCGCGCGCGGGACGCCCTCACCCACTCGTCGCGAATGGGCATCCGCCTCGTTGCTGGGGCTGCTGATCTTTGTGCTGGATTACGGCCTGCTCTTCTGGGCCGAGCAGCGTGTGCCCTCAGGCATTGCTGCAGTCATGATGGCGACCATCCCAGCCTTCATGGCGCTGGCGGAGATTCTCATCCTGCGTACGCAGAAACTCACCCTCCGTCTGGGAGTCGCGCTGCTGGTCGGCCTTGCCGGAGTAGCCGTGCTGGTAAGCCATTCCGTAAATCTTGGTGACGCCCCAATTGACACGCATGGAGCCCTTGCCCTGGTTGTGGCGTCAATCTCCTGGTCTCTGGCCGCGGTGCTAACCCGCAAGATCCCTCTGCCCGCATCGAAGGTCATGAGTTCGGGATCGCAGATGCTTGCCGGAGGAATTCTTTTGGCTGTGGCCGCCGCCCTGCTGGGCGAGTTCAGAGGTTTCCACGCGCAGGCCGTCTCGTCTCACGCGTGGCTCGCCCTCGTGTACCTCATAGTCGCCGGCTCGATCATCGGTTTCACTGCCTATGTCTGGCTTCTACACCATGAGTCTCCCACCAAAGTTGGAACCTACGCGTACGTGAATCCTGCGGTGGCTGTTCTGGTCGGATATTTTCTCGGCGGGGAAGCGATAGGAGCGCGCACAGTCCTGGGAACATTCCTAGTGCTAGTAAGTGTAGTGGTCATCACGACTACGCCAAAGCAGGCGAATTCCGCCCAGCTGACTTCGGAAACCGAACTGGTTGAGCCGTCGTAGGGGGGTGTGGGCCGCGTTAGCGAATATGCAGTAAAACTCCAATGTAACTACGGACTCGATTCAGCAACGCCGGATCCGCGCGCGAGTGAAACTTCACGTCCCGCGCTTCTAAGTCCACACTCTTGATGTGATCAACGAGAACCGCTCCTTCAACTTTGTCAACCACCACCGGAAGTGCGAAGGCATAAGGCTTCCTGCGGCTCGTAAGCGGACAAACCACAGCCAGGCCGCTGGCGCGATTGTAGGCGAGATCGGTCAACACGAGGGCGGGACGGCGTCTACCTTGTTCACGGCCTGCCTGGGGATCGAAGTTCAGCCACACAATATCGCCAGCATCTGGCGCGTACGGCCTTACCATTCCACGATTTCCTTCCCGACGTCAGGTCCCCAGTCGGTCTCCTTGTGACGGTTCTCTGGAGTGATCTGCGCCACGAGTTCTTCCAGGGTCGGAATCCGCTCGGCAGGGCGCAATACGATGTGCCCTTTCAAAGCTTCGATCACAATCGCATCACCTTCTTGCAGACGAGCTTGTTCGGCCACGGCCTTAGGAATACGGACCGCCAGACTGTTCCCCCACCTCGCTACTTGTGCCTTTGGCATGTAAATCTCCAACCCGGGATCGTGTAGACACATAGTATACATCTAATGATCTACCATGTATATACGCCCGTACGTCGCCCACCTCACGGCCGCGTCATCCTCTCCGGCTTTACCAACTGATCAAATTCCTCGCCCGTAAGGTAGCCCAGCTTCAGGGCCGCCTCGCGCAGGCTGCTGTGTTCAACGTGCGCAGTGTGGGCGATCTGCGCGGCCTTGTCATAACCAAGTTTCGGCGCCAACGCCGTCACCAGCATCAGCGAGTTTTTCACGTACCAATCAACTTTGGCGCGATCAACCTCGATCCCCTCGATCATGTATTCCACATAGCCGTGGCAAGCATCTGCGATCAGAGTGACCGAGTGCAGAAAGTTATAAATGATTACCGGCTTGTAAACGTTGAGTTCGAAGTTGCCCTGCGAACCAGCCATCCCCACCGCGGCGGTGGCGCCGTGAACCTGCACGCACACCATCGTCATCGCCTCAGCCTGCGTCGGATTCACTTTGCCCGGCATGATCGAAGATCCGGGTTCGTTTTCTGGAATGGAAATCTCACCCAATCCGCAACGCGGACCCGAAGCGAGCCAGCGGATGTCGTTCGAAATCTTCATGAGAGAAGCGGCCAGCGTCTCCATCGCGCCTTGCGCAAATACAATCTCGTCGTGCGCCGACAACGCCGCAAACTTGTTGCCATGCGAGCGGAAGGGAAGTCCGGTGAGTTCGGCAATCTTTTTTGCGGCGCGCTCCGCGAACTCGGGATGCGTGTTCAGACCGGTCCCGACTGCGGTTCCGCCTATGGCTAAATCGTAAAGTCCTTCCAACACTTGTTCCAGGCGCTTGATGTCGCGCTCCAGCAGTGCAGCCCAACCACCAAACTCCTGCCCAAAGGTCAAAGGGACAGCATCCTGCAAATGGGTACGGCCGATCTTGACTACATCATGAAATTCCTTCGCCTTGGCCGCAATCGCGTCGTGTACGCTTTTGATCGCCGGAATCAGCGTGTTCTTCACCCGATCCGCCGCCGCGATGTGCATCGCCGCAGGAAACGTGTCGTTCGACGATTGCGACATGTTCACGTCGTCATTAGGATGAACCGGCTTCTTCGATCCCATCTCGCCGCCCGCAATCTCAATCGCGCGATTCGAGATGACTTCGTTCACGTTCATGTTGGTCTGCGTGCCGCTTCCGGTTTGCCAGACGCGCAACGGAAACTGATCGTCCAGCTTGCCAGCAATCACCTCGTCGGCTGCCTGTGCTATGAGCTTCGCCTTATCCGCCGGCAGCTTACCCAAATCCTGATTCACCAGCGCACAAGCTTTCTTGAGGATGCCGAACGCGTGAATCAATTCCGGGGGCATGGTGTCGCGCCCAATGTTGAAATGCAGAAGCGAGCGCTGCGTCTGCGCGCCCCAGTAGACGTTGGCCGGGACCTCGATCTTTCCCATGCTGTCGGATTCGGTGCGGGTGTGCGCGGAATATTCTGTAGAGGCAGCCATAGTATCTCCGACCTGATCCAAAGGGACTGAAGAACCAAGAATTATAGCAAGCGTGAATAAGGCCCCAGGGAAAGCTCTTTACCGTTTTACGTTAAACGCTAGACAGAATATACTGAACGAGTGATTAAGTCGTTCCGCGGCGCCGAAACCGAACGGCTTCACAATAGGCACTCGGTCCGACGGTTTCAAGCCATCGAGCGAATCGGACGCAGAAAGCTGAGACAGTTGGACAGTGCAACCGAGTTGCGCGATTTAGCTGCGCCCCCGGGGAACCGCTTGGAAGCACTACACGGCGGCCGGAAAGGGCAACATAGCATCCCTATCAACGACCAATGGAGCCTTTGCTTCGTCTGGCGCGATGGAAATGCGCACAATGTTGAGATTGTCGATTAATCACTAGGGAGTTGTAGCCAGCATCGTGGTACAGCGTCGCAAAATAGGTTCAACAGGAGCATTATTCATGGCCAAATCTCAAAAACTTCTCCCCCCCATCCATCCCGGCGAGATTCTCCGCGTCGAGTTCATGGAGCCGCTCCGGCTCAGCATGAACCGGTTGGCGCTCGATCTTCGCGTTCCGGTAACGCGTGTGGCAGAGATAGTCCATGAACGCCGTGGCGTTACCGCGGATACGGCTTTGCGGCTGGCACGGTACTTCAATACCAGCGCTGGCTTTTGGCTGAATCTTCAATCGACCTATGATCTCGAAATTGCGCATGACAAGCTGTCACGCACGATCGAGCGCGAGGTCCGCCCTGCCTCGTTTGCGGCAGAGAACGCCCCGTATTAGTTTCGCGGCGTTTTCCCAGCAAGAGTATTCACGCCCGCATGCTAAAATCATCGGTTTCTGACGTCCTCGCCCCACGTCGTGCGCCCGACCGTCACTAAATCGCATGCCCAACCTTCTCACTACTGACGCTACTGAAACTCTGCCCAAGGCCGAGGTTCGTCCGGACCCTGAGATGCAAACCGACGTTCTTGTGATTGGAGCCGGCCCCACCGGTCTGGCCTGCGCCATCGAGGCGCAAAAGATTGGCCTCAACGTAATCGTGGTCGATAAAGGCTGCCTGGTGAATTCTCTGTTTCACTATCCGGCAGGAATGCTGTTTTTCACCACGCCCGAGTTGCTCGAAATCGGTGAGATCCCATTCACCACAGCCCATCAAAAGCCAACGCGCGAAGAAGCTCTCGAGTATTACCGCAAAGTTTCGGAACACTATCGGCTTGATATTCGCCAGTACGAGTGGGTCAAGACGGTGATGGGAGAAGACGGAAACTTCAGTATTACGGCGACCGATCGGGCGGGCCGCCCGCATGACTATCGCACCCGCAAAGTGGTGGTCTCCACAGGATATTACGACCTGGCCAATCAACTTTGCCTGCCCGGTGAAGATCTGCCGAAAGTCTCGCACTACTATGGCGAGCCTCATCCCTACTACGACAGTGACGTTCTCGTCATTGGCGGTAAGAATTCAGCCGCCATTGCCGCTCTCGATCTATGGCGTCACGGCGCTCGCGTAACGCTGGTGTATCGCGGCTCGCAACTGCATCGCCACGTGAAATACTGGATCAAGCCAGATATCGAGAATCGCATCAAGAATGGCGATATCGAAGCGTATTTCAACAGTACTGTGCAGGAAATCGGAGTGGACCATGTGGTCATCGTCACCCCGCGCGGTCCGATCCGTTTAAAGAATGACTTTGTACTGGCCCTGATTGGCTACCATCCTGATTACGATTTCCTGCGCAGCATGGGCATCGAACTCTCGGAAGATCAGTGCCGTCCTGTCTGCGATCCGGTCTCGCTCGAAAGCAATGTTCCGGGGATTTATGTGGCCGGGGTGATCGTCGCAGGCTCCAGCACGAACGAAATATTCATTGAGAACGGACGCTTCCACGGCAAACAAATCGCGGACGATCTGAGGCACAAGCTTCGACCCGCTGAGTAGCGCGCAAAAAAACAGACCCCGGATTTCTCCCGGGGTCTTTACAAGCAGACGAAGCAGAGTTTTAGGACAAGAAACGGCGGCGTACCAATCCGCCCAGACTTACCAAACCAGTGCCCAGCAAGCCCAGAGTGCCGGGCTCGGGAACCGGCGATGTGCCTGGTGTACCGTTGGCGAAGCCAGTGTAAGGTCCGCAGCTTGAGCCTGAAGCGGTGCAGAAGTGGATCGCAACCCCAGTAAACTCACTCGCGGTGAGGTTGGTGCCAGTGAGAACAAAACTAACGGTATCAGCGCTGACCACACCCTTAGGCTGCCCCTGGACGTTGGTCAAATCGAAAGCGAAGGTTCCAAACATACTGATGTTCTGAGAGGTCTTGACGTGTTGGAAATCTAACCCGCCATACGTGTTGAGGCCTGCAGTTGCAGCGAAGTCGCTCACTGCAGTGAGCTTCAGGCCAGAGGTCCCGTTGAACGCAATGTCTCCGCCATTCAACTTGACGGAGTAGCCGGGGCTCATAATGATGCTGACGGTGACCTGGTTGAGGCCGGTGTCCGTAACGGTGACCGTACCCACCGAGCCGGAGATCCCGAGGTTATTCGAACTTAATTTATATGTGATCGAATTCGCTAACGCCGTCGGAGCCATGGCCAGAGCCGCTGCTACAAATAAGACCGATGCTGCTATTTTCAAAGTTGTGATTCTCACCCGGTGTTTCTCCTTAAGACGAAGTCGCCCAATGAACGACTTGGTAGATGCACGGCGCATGCCACGCCCCGGTTACTTGCGTAACCTGGGGCTGTCATCGCATCTACCTGAGATAGAAAGACTTGCTGTCGATCGAAGTCTTAAGGTTTAGGCGTCCATGCTCAATAGGTGAAAACTTCTGCAGTTCCGTTCCTTTTGCCTGAACATGCATACGATGCCGGGGATTTCTTGCTACGCAGGTTCCAAGGTTTGCGGACCGAATATTTGCGGCTGTTATTGTAGTTCCGTCGGTGCACGTCGATCCCATGGAACCGCAACCCGAGCACAGTCTTCCCTCCATCTCGCTCTCGTCCTATTGGCGATTGGTGAGCGGCAACCGCAATTTCCGCCACCTCTGGATGGCGCAAATTGTCAGCGAGATTGGCGACTGGTTCTACACGCTTTCGATCTATACGCTTCTCCTGCAGTTGACCGGACACGCGAGCTCGGTCGCGCTTGCGCTAGTGCTGCAAGTGTTGCCGCAGACCTTCGTGGGTCCGCTGGCGGGCGTGGTGAATGACCGCTTGCGGCGCAAGAATGTGATGATCGCCGCCGACCTGGTCCGGGTCGTAGTGGTGTTGGCCATGCTGTTGGTTCGTTCCCGCTCGACCGTCTGGCTTGTCTATCCCTTGCTGCTGGCCGAGACGACAATGGCGGCGTTCTTCGAACCGGCCCGCAGTTCGGTAATCCCCAATATTGCTGCTAAAGGAGAAGTGCTCATCGCCAACACGCTTTCTTCGGCTACGTGGTCGGTGAATCTGTTGATTGGCGCGTCGGTTGGCGGAGTGGTGGCAGCGTTCTTCGGACGCGACGCCGTTTTTGCTCTCAATGGATTGTCATTCTTAGTCTCGGCTTTTCTTATTGCGAGGATGCGCTTCGCAGAGCCGCACGCCGAATCCGCAGCTCCGTTGCGTCCGCGTGATTTGGTCGATTTCTCTCCCGTGGTGGAAGGCATTCGTTACGTGCGCAATCATCGCACGCTGCTTCCAGCGGTCTTTGCCAAAGCCGGCGAACTCATGATCGGCCCAAGCTGGGTCATCTTTACCGTCCTCGGTGCACGTGAGTTTGCGGTGCACTGGCGCAATGTTGATGCCGCGCGCGGCGCAATGCTCGGCATGAGCATACTGCTGGGCGGACGCGGCCTGGGAGCGCTGGTGGGTCCGCTGATCTCCGCTCGTTGGGCGGGACGCAGCGACCGGCGGTTGCAACTCGGAATCCTCTTTGGCTACCTGATCACTGCAGTGGGATACGGGACACTTGGTTTCAGCCGCACGGTATGGATGGCCAGCGCGTGCGCCATGCTCGCGCACATGGGCGGCTCAACCGTTTGGGTCTTCTCTACAACTCTGTTGCAACTTCATACCGAAGATCGCTTTCGCGGCCGCGTCTTTTCCGCCGACCTGGGATTCTCGATGCTTACCATCGCTGCTGGCGCTTTCCTCTGTGGGCGACTTCTCGATGCGGGTATCAGCGCCCGCGCCGTCGCGACCGGGACAGGATTGGCGATGCTGATTCCTGCGGCGCTATGGTCGCTGGCAATGCGTGAAGGCAAGCAGGGCGTCCGGCTTCCGGTCTCTGGCGAATAACGAGAAGCCGGCTCCCGGAAGCCGGCCGTCGCTCTACGCCTGCTCCAGACGATCAATCTTCGCGGCCATAATAAAATCGCTCTCGGTCAGCCCATTGATCTTGTGCGTCCACATGGTGATCTCGACCTTACCCCACTTCAACAAAATATCTGGATGGTGCCCTTGCTCCTCAGCCACCGCTCCCACACGATTCACAAAATCGAGCGCCTGCTTGAAGTCAGGTAAGGTATAGGCGCGAGTGAGGTGATGCTGATCGACCACACTCCACTTCGGAACACTCTCGTGCAGCGCATCGAGTTCCTTACCCTTTAGCGGAGGAACTCCGCCACGGCACGGCACACATTTTTTATCGGCTAGCTGTTCGGTCATATCTATCTCTTGTCTTTTATCGTTCGTCTCAATTAACTCCTTTTGTGAAATGAGGTCAAGTCAATCGGTCGCAAGCTGCTCATTCAAGACAATCAATATCGATTCTGTGAAACCTGTTCGGTCTGCGCAGCATCTGTAATAGCCCGCCGTCCTACGGTGCGTCTGAACTTGCTGTTCACGGAACGAGAATGGCTGCCGCGCCTTCGCAACCAAATTCGGCTCAGTCCGCTCCACCCCGCCCGGTTCCCAATCCCTGGCTGATCGCAATTGCGGTCATGCTCGCGACGTTCATGGAAGTGCTGGACACTTCTATCGCGGCCGTGGCATTGCCGTATATCGCGGGCAGCCTCTCCGCTACGAACGACGAAGCTACGTGGGTGCTGACCAGTTATCTGGTGGCGAATGCCGTGATCTTGCCGGCGAGTGGATGGTTCGCTCTCCGTTTTGGAAGAAAGCGCTTTCTCATCACTTGCATCATCATCTTCACGGTTTCTTCATTCGCTTGCGGCGCAGCCACCGGTCTCGCCCTTATTCTGATTGCGCGAGCCGTACAAGGTGCGGGCGGCGGCGCTCTTCAACCGCTTTCGCAGGCAATTCTGCTGGAAAGCTTTCCTCCGCAAAAGCGGGGGATGGCTATGGCGGTCTTCGCGCTCGGAGTAGTGGTCGCGCCGGTACTCGGTCCCACTCTAGGCGGTTGGCTCACCGATACCTATTCCTGGCGCTGGGCGTTTTATATCAACATTCCCATCGGCGTCTTCGCCATCTTTATGATCTCGCGCTATGTGGAAGACCCCCCTTATATCAAAACGGCCCGCCCAGGAAAGTTCGATGGCATCGGTCTCGGCTTGCTCGGAGTGTGGCTCGGCTGCCTGCAGATCATCCTCGATAAAGGTCAGGAAGATGACTGGTTCGGCGCCACATGGATCCGTTGGGCCACCACAATTCTGGTTATAAGCTTCGTGGCATTTATCGTTCGGGAGTTGCGGCACAAGCAGCCCCTGGTGGATTTGAAAATCTTTCGGCACCGCAATTTCACCATCGGATGTCTGCTGATCGGCCTGTTCGGCGCCGGCATCTACGGCCTCATCACTTTGCTTCCATTGTTCTATCAAGAGTTGATGGGCTATACCGCTTTCGCCGCTGGATGGGCCGTGAGTCCTCGCGGCATCGGAGCAATCTGCGCGATGCCGGCGATCGGATACCTCACGGCCAAAATGGACAATCGCTACCTGATCGCGTTCGGCTTCGCGCTGTTTGGCGCGGCCAGCCTCTGGTTCGGCGAGGTCAATCTCTCCATTGGGCAATGGAGTTTCCTGTGGGCTATCTTGATCAGCGGATTCGGTTCAGGCTGCGTATTCGTCCCGCTCTCAACCACCGCCATGGCCTTCCTCAAGAACGAAGAAATCGGCAACGCCAGCGGATTGTACAACCTGTTCCGCAACATCGGCGGCAGCATCGGAATCTCTGTGGTGAACACCATCGTCACGCGTCACGCACAAGTACATCGCACTGAACTGTCGGGATCGCTGAGTGCGGCCCGGCTCAGCGTGCAGGGCGCAATGCAGGGAATACAACACTACCTCGGCGCCCAAGGCGCATCCCCGACAACTGCGGTCCAACGCAGCTACGGCCTCCTCAATCAGGCCCTGGACGCACAGGCGCGCTTGTGGTCCTACGTTGACGACTTCCGTTACATGGCGCTGGCTTGCTTTGCCTGTGTGCCGATTGTATTCACGCTAAAGAAAGCAGTAAGGAAAGGTCCGGCGGGCGCGGCACACTGATCGGACCTGCAAGATCGGACCTGCAAAATTGTTTCTCACTCGCCGTGCGGCCAGGTTCACTGTGTCGACTGCAGTTGCGTGGTTAACTGGTTGATGGCGGCTACGTCGAAAAAATTGGATAAATCCGCATGGCCGGCTAATGTCTCGCGCTGCTTTCCTTCCACAAGAATCTTCACTTTAAGAATGCCGGGAATGTTTGCGGAGAGTGTCTGGACCAGTGACGCTACCGTGAGTTCTTCCGAGAGCACACCGGAACGGTGGCCGTCGGCGAACGCGGCGTTGACGTCGATGACGGCGAGGCCAGGATCGACCAGGTAAACGCTGCGAACGTCGGAGCCGGGAGGAAGCGGGTGGGGCGAGGACTTTGCAAGATATAGGGCGAACAGCGCTTTGAGCAATTCTTCGGCGCGCTGCTGCCGAACCGACGGCAACGGGGTCTGAGCAGATTGTGCGCGCAGGACTCCGATGTCATCGTAGGCGACAAACAACGTGACGCGTTCAGTCGGTCCAGAGACCGGAGGTTCGACGGGACGCGTATCGGTAGAGGCAACCGGAACCGCGGCGGCACGACCGCGCATGTGCCAGGCGTAGAGTCCCATGCTCAAAACAGCAACCAGCATTATAGAGAGAGCGATGTAGAGATGGCGAGGAATCATGGAGCGGCTCCCAGTTGGGCACGGATAGCGACAACTCCATTGGCTACAGCGCCCGCAATGAGTTGCTGGTAGTCGGGTGCGGTCAACATTGAAAGGTCAGTGGCGGGCGGCGCAACTTCCACTGCGATGGCTGCCGTGGTGATGTTATTCAAAGGACGAATCGGCGCGGTGAGATTACGCACGACGACCTGCAGCTTTCGCAGTTCAGCCGCTACGCTCGACGCAGTGGCTCGACTGAGAGGAATGGAGGACGACTGTGCCGTTGTCCAGGAGCGGAAGGGGCCACGGTCTTCCTCGCCAGTGTACGGAATAAGCGCAGTGTAGATCCGCACGCCGTGGCCGTTCGACGCGGCGTGCAATGCAATGTATATGGCGGCGTGAGTGGTATTGGCGAAATAGGCGCGATCATCCAAAGAAAGGTTCGCGTCCGAATCGCGCAAGACAAGAGTAGTGATGCCGCGGCTTTCGAGTTCCTGACGCAGGCGGCGGGCGAAGGCTACAGTAATATCTTTCTCCGCCAGCGTTGAACTGAGAGCTTCGCCGCGATCGTTGCCTCCGTGGCTCGCATCCACGATAGCGAAGTAACGGCGGGGAACGGAACTGGAAACGGTAACTGGCGGCGGCGGTGCGGCTACCGGATTTGCCGCTGTGGCAGTGGACGCACCGGTCGTAGTAGAGCTGGGAGCGGCAGTTGCGCCAGTTCCCGCCACGGCGGGCGGTGATTTTGCTGGAGCAAGAGTGATCGTGCGTCCGTCCGAGCTAAACGTGGCGAGAAGAGGAGTGTTCGTGGTCACGCTAATTTCCGCAGCTCCGTTGTTCTCCGAGTAATCAGCGGACGGAATCGTTTTGCTGTTGAACGTGAGCATGGGAGACGCGGGCGCAGTGAGCGGTTCGCGCCGGAACGTGAGGCGCAGGTTGCCGGGCTCGCTGGCGATCGAAGGATTGACCGGTGCGGTGAAATGAAACACCAGGCGCGAAGGGTCGTTCGGAGCGACCGAGGCCGTGAAGTGAGTGGCGATGTTACCGATGAAAAGCCGG
Source organism: Acidobacteriota bacterium (assembly GCA_013289765.1). Taxonomy (GTDB): domain Bacteria; phylum Acidobacteriota; class Terriglobia; order Terriglobales; family Acidobacteriaceae; genus Sulfotelmatobacter. Next base: position 84,460 of record JABCZI010000003.1, on the reverse strand, counting down.
TTAGACTCCTCGTGTAGGGTTGCCGGACCTCCGATAAAACGCGGTAACAGGGAATTAAGGGAGGCGAGGGGAATGAGGCCTCGGCCGTTTTCCATGAGGAAGGTTCCCGACAGATCGGCATCGCGCCCTTGCACCCGAGCGCGGCTCTTGCCAACGATGAATTCCCCGAGCACGTTGTTGTAATGCAGGCGCCAGTGGGGAGGGTCGGATTTTGCGCTGACGGTGCCGAGAGGATCGAGCAGTTCGAGCAGGCCGATGTAGTCTTGTCCCTGCCGTTGCACGATTGGTAATGAATAATTAGCCACGGTGGAATAAACAGCGAGATGTTTCTCGGGAGCGGCGGAAAATACAAAGGCGGCAAAGCACAGCACGATGCAAAGAGCGAGCAGCGACATTAAACGCGGCAGAATGCGTTCTCTTTTTGTTTGGCTCCCGGAGCCAGGAATGAAAGTCCCTCTCTTGCTGAAGACGATCCTTATTCCACCCATCCGGTTTCTTCTAGTCAAGCGCATAGATGGTTAGCCCGCTGAGAAGCTTAGGATAGAAGTCAGTCGATTTTTGAGGCATGACTTCGCCAGCGAAGGCGATATCTCGCACCTGCGACATGCGGCAGGGATTCATCAGGAAAGCGATGTTGGCGCGTGAGTTGGGGCCGCGCACCTGAGATAACGCTTCCGAAGCGTCGCGGACGTAGGAAAGATTCTGTTGGTTGCGAATGGATTCTTCTGACAGGTTCAGCACTCTTTCCAGCAAACATTTGTGCAATTGCACTACGTCAAGCCCCTGCTGGCGCATGGATAATCCCGCGAAAACCGGCGCCGTGGAGTTGGGGTTGGGATGGTGCAAAAGAAATGCCCGGTTCGCGGTGACGGCGAGAATCGATGCTCCGGCACGTCCACACTCGCGGAGAATGGCAGTCGCGCGAGGGCCGTCAAGAGACGGATCCACATCTTCCACGTCAAAAAACGCCCGGGCCGCGTTGCGGAATTCTTCTTCGGAAAAAGATTCCAGTCCGTGCACGATGCGATGTGTCGGCAGGATCAGCAGAGCAGGGCTGTTCATGTTGACGAAAGTCATCATGGCAAATTCGTAAGGCGCTGTGCCGGGCGGCGGGGCTGCAGAGGAGTCGGCGGCGCGGCGTTCGTTGCGGTACGTCAATGCGGTTTCGTAGCGGTGATGACCGTCGGCGATGATCAGCTTCTTGTCGCTCATCGCCGATTGCACCGCATGAATCACATCCTGGTCGGAGACTTGCCACACACGGTGAAGAACACCGTATTCATCCTTAACCGAAATCACTGGATCGGCGGGATTGGCGAGCAGCGAATCGATCTGGCCCGAGTCTTCATAGAGCATGAAAAGCTGGCCGAAGTGGCCTCGCGTGGCCCGGAGAAGATCAAGCCGGTCGGCTTTCGGTTTCGCCAGGGTTTGTTCGTGGCGGTAGACCACGCCGTCGGAATAGTCTTCTATACGCCCCAGGGCGATGAATCCAAGCCGTTCCAGTTCGCTGGCGGACCCGGGAGGCGCGAAGCGCTGTGAATAAGCATAGATTGAGGGCAACGCATCCTGGCGAAGAATGCCTTGCTCTCGCCATCCACGAAAGTAAGATGCGGCGCGAGAATAGACGTTCTCGCGACTATCGTCTTTTTCCTCGCGACGGCCCAGGATTATGCGAACCAGATTATGCGGACTTGCGGCATAGTACTGCTCCTGCCGGGCTGGATTGATCTTGTCGTAAGGTTGGGTTACCACTTGGGAAAGGGAAACCTGTTGAGGATCATAACGAAACGCGCGAAAAGGATGAATGTCTGCCATGAGGAGCTTCGATTGTAACAACATGGCTTGAAGTCATCGGGTTCGGCTCTAACTCGCATGAACGAAAAATCTATAATTTGCGCTCCCATTTCCGAATTGTCTGCAACATTTGACAAAGAAATAGCATCCACTTCGAACAAGTCGTGGTAATATCGCGGCCAGTCGAGGTGCTTATGGCCCTCCTGGATGGGCGCCGGCCAACTCGCCCCAAGGCCCTGGTTCGGGAAATAGTTCGGGAAATAGTTCGGGAAATGCTTCGGGAAATCGTTCGGAAGTCCCGCCCGGTTCGACCCTGGAACCCACTGGCTGTACGGTTGCGCAAAATAGTGCCTATCGTGGTCATTGTGCTGCCTGGGCTCTACGCAGGGTTCGGTTTTCCGTCGACTGCTTTGGCGCAGACGACGGTCAATGATGTCCATATCCCGCCGCGCGAGGTCGAAAAGTCGAAGGCAGAAACAGAACAGGTTGCGAAGCAAAGCCTGGTCTCCCCAACGCTGGATGCGCGCGTACGACCTTTGAAAGTCGCGGTCGATCTAGTGCTTGTACCAGTAACGATCACCGATCCCTTGAACCGCCTGGTGACAGGGCTCGACAAGGAAAACTTCCAACTATTTGAAGGCAGCTCGAAGGAAGAAATTAAATCTTTTTCAAGTGAGGACGCCCCCGTTTCCCTGGGAGTAATCTTCGATTCCAGCGGCAGCATGAGCAGCAAGATGGACCGCGCCAAGGATGCGGTGGTCGAGTTTTTCAAGACCGCCAATCCGCAGGACGAGTTTTTCATGATCACCTTCTCCGACGCCCCCGAGGTGGTGAATGATTTCACCAGTTCGGTGGACGAGATCCAAGGCAAGCTGGTATTCACGGTGCCGCGAAAACGAACGGCCCTGCTGGATGCGATCTACATGGGCGTCAGCAAGATGAGGCAGGCCAAGTATGCAAAGAAGGCGCTGCTTATTATTTCCGATGGAGGCGATAACCACAGCCGTTACACCGAGGGAGAAATTAAAGCTCTGGTAAAAGAAGCAGACGTAATGGTTTATGCCATCGGGATTTACGATCATTATTTTCCTACCGAAGAGGAACGGCTGGGCCCGGCGCTGTTGGGCGAAGTCTCGGAACTAACCGGTGGACGCGCTTTTACGGTCGAGAATCCGAACGACCTGGCCGACGTAGCCACTAAAATCGGAGTCGAACTGCGCAACCAATATGTGTTGGGATATCGTCCCAGCAAAGTGGTCCGCGACGGCAAATGGCGTAAGATCAAAGTGAAGTTACTTCCGCCGAAAGGATTGCCGCCTCTCCGTGTTTATGCCAGGACCGGTTATTACGCGCCCCAGGAATAAGGCAACTCTCCTATCGTTTCTTCTAAACTCTGCGCTGTGGGCTGGGATGGCTGTCGCGGTATTCACGCAGCCTTTCGGCCAGGCTCAGCAGGCTCCTTCGCAGCCTACGCAATCTCAGCCAAGCCCCGCTCCTCAATCTCCCCCAACCGCGGGGCAGCAACAAGTTCCCAACGAGGACGGAACTTACGTCCTTCGCAGGGATGTGGATGAAGTCCTTCTGCATGCCACGGTGGTCGACGATAAGCAGCACATCATAACCGACTTGGACAAATCTGCGTTCACGGTATTCGAGGACGGAAAGCCGCAGACCATTATTTCTTTCCGTCATGAAGACATTCCGGTAGCGATGGGAATTCTGATCGATAATTCCGGCTCGATGCGTGAAAAGCGCGCCAAGGTAAACCAGGCCGCGCTCAACCTGGTGCGAGCCAGCAATCCGCAGGACGAAATCTTCGTCGTCAATTTCAACGATGAATATTATCTCGACCAGGATTTCACTAACGACCTGCTGCTATTGAAGGCAGCGCTGGAAAAAATTGATGCCAAGGGCGGCACGGCCCTCTACGAAGCCGCGGTAGCGTCCGCCGAACACCTCAAGAGAAACGCCCGACTGGAGCGGAAAGTGTTGTTCATCGTAACCGATGGGGAAGACAACGCCAGCCGCGAAACTTTAGAGCAGGCGGTCAAGCAGTTGCAGCAAGAGAACGGGCCCTCGGTCTACGCGATCGGTATTTTGGGTGACGAGGAGCATCCCAAGCGGGCCAAGCGAGCGCTGGAAATCATGACGCAGCGCACCGGCGGGCTCGCCTTTTTCCCGAAGACCCTAGACGAAGTCGATGAAATTAGCCGGCAAGTTGCGCACGACATTCGCAACCAGTACACCATCGGGTATAAGCCGACCAATCCCAGATCGAGCGGCGGCTTCCGGCAGATCCGAGTCGAAGCCAAAGTGAAAGGCCACAACAAACTGGTCGTGCGAACCAAGAGCGGGTACTATGCGGGGACCCAGGGGGTTGTTTCAGACGCCAAATGAGTTGCACCAAGGTCTTCGCTCCATTGACGATTCCACCCACTCCCCTTACCCTGTAACGTGCACTTGAAAACCCCTGAAGTTTCCCATTTGGGAGTCGCCGACGATATTACCGATCTGGTTGGCGGCACTCCCATGCTTCGCTTGAAACGGCTGGTTCCAGCCGGCTCTGCTGACATCTTCGCTAAACTGGAATACTTAAATCCGGGCGGCAGCGTGAAGGACCGCGCCGCCATTGGGATTATTCGCAAGGCCGAGCAGGAAGGGAAGCTCGCTACTGGCGGAACGATTGTGGAAGCCACCGCCGGCAATACCGGAATTGGCCTGGCGCTGATCGGCGTGAACCACGGTTACAAGGTGAAGTTGTTTGTCCCGGAAAACTTCTCGGAAGAGAAAGTGATTATCATGCGCGCCCTCGGAGCTGAAGTTGAGCGCACTCCAGACGACGAAGGGATGCAAGGGGCCATCCGTCGCGCGAAAGCGCTGGTTGCCAGCGTTCGCGGTGCGTTCATGGCGGGGCAATTCGAGAATCAAGCGAACCCCGATTATCACTACGAAACGACTGCGGTGGAAATGTTTGAGCAGATGGGCGGGAAAGTGGACGCGGTGGTTTTGGGCTGCGGTACTTGCGGAACGTTTACCGGCGTCGCACGATATATGAAAGAGCACGTGCCGGAAGTGCTGGCGGTTGCCGTGACGACACAAGGTTCGGTCCTTGGCGGCGGAGCGGCCGGCCCGCACAAAGTGGAAGGGATCGGGAACAACTTCATCCCAGAGACGTTTGACCCTTCCGTGTGCGATGAAGTGATTGCGGTGACGGACGATGATGCATTCGAGACGGTGAAGCGGTTGGCGTCGCAAGAAGGCGTGCTGGCGGGATCGAGTGGAGGTGCCGTGGTGTTTGCGGCGCTGGAAGTGTCGCGTCGGCTAGGCGCTGGAAAAAGAGTGGCGACGATTATTCCGGATTCGGCGGAGCGGTATTTGTCGAAGAAGATTTTCGAAGGCGGGATTTAGGCAGCGCATGAAAAAAAACAGACGACCAGGTTTCGCTACTCGCGCCATCCACGATGGCCAGGAACCGGATCCCCTCACCGGCGCGGTCAACGTTCCCATCTACCTCACTTCGACCTACGTTCAGCAGGGAATCGGCGAGAACAAGGGTTATGAATACTCGCGCGTCTCGAATCCCACGCGCACCCGGCTTGAGCAAAATTTAGCTTCTCTCGAAGGCGGTGTTGCCGCGCCCGTATTTGGCAGCGGCATGGCCGCGATCAACGCGGTCGCGATGATGCTGAAGTCGGGGGACCACGTCGTTTGTGGCAACGATTTGTACGGGGGTACCCCGCGCTTGTTCAACCAAGTGCTGACCGGATTCGGCCTGGAATTTTCCTACGTGGACACTTCCGACGCCGAAAACGTGGAACGCGCGATCCGCAGAAATACCCGCATGGTTTATGTCGAGACGCCGACGAATCCATTAATGCGCCTGAGCGATCTTTCCGCCATCAGCCAGATTTGCCGGCGCAGGAAAGCTGAATTGGTGGTGGACAATACGTTCATGTCTCCATACTTTCAGCAACCGCTGGCGCTGGGCGCGGACATGGTAATCCACTCGACCACAAAATTTCTTAACGGCCACAGCGACGGGTTGGGTGGCGTAGTGGTTTGCAGTAAGCCGGAGCAGGCCGAGAAGCTGGCCTTTCTGCAGAAGGCCGCAGGAGCAATACTTTCTCCGTTTGAGTGCTGGTTGTTGTTGCGCGGAGTGAAGACGCTGGCGGCCCGCATGGAAGTTCACGACAGCAACGGCCGCGTGGTGGCCGAGTTTCTTGCGAAGCATCGCAAGGTTAAGAAGGTTTTTTATCCTGGCCTTCCGGATCATCCACAGCATGAACTGGCGAAACGGCAGATGAGTGGATTCGGCTCGATGATCACGTTTGAAACCGGGTCTTTGAAGAACGCCAACAAGATGTTGAAGAGACTGCGGGTCTGCTCGCTGGCGGAGTCGCTGGGCGGAGTGGAAACGCTTATCTCGCATCCGGCAACCATGACGCATGCGGCGCTGGGCGAGAAGGGACGCAGGGCGATCGGCATCACCGACGGCATGGTCCGCATCTCAGTTGGAATTGAAGACCTGCAGGATATTATTGAAGATCTGGAATCGGGCCTCGCCGCGATCTAAAACTTTTGGCCACGGATTTGCACGGATCTCACGGGGTTAAAGCGATACTCACGCCCAACAGTAGCTAACCGTCACTCGTTTGGGGAAACGGATTCAGCGATCCATTGCAAATAGTTCAGCGAGCCATCTTCAATCGTCAGGCAAATGCATTCCGGAAGCTCGTAGGAGTGGAGATCGGAAATCGCCTGGCGGACCTGGGCGAAGACTCCTGCCGTTGTTTTAATTATTAAAAGCCATTCCCGAGCTTCTTCCACTTGATCTTTCCACCGGTATACTGACGTGACATTCAGGAGGATGTTGACGCAAGCGGCAAGCCGGTGCTCCACAAGATGGCGCGCAATTTTCCCAGCCTCTTGCTCCGAGCCGGCAGTGGTGAGGACGATTCGTTTGTCCGTCATATTAATCGCCTACAGGATAGGCAAGAACAGGGATAGGCGAGAACCCTCTGTCTGCCCATCACATCATCTACAGCGAAGCAGTTCGGTTGATGGCGGACCGCGATAAGGCCTCCTGCGGAGTCATCACCTCTTCTGGAGGTATGGTACGCACCGCGCGGCGCCTACGGTTCGCCGAGGGCCGTAGGTCCACTCCGTGGCCGGTGTTGTTAAAAACGAGCAACTTGTTGGCTTCGTTTCGTAATTTGGGGGTCTTGATCTCCCGTAAGTTGATCCGCTCACACATGATGAAAACCGCGATTTGACGGTTTGATACAAAACCAGCGCACTGATTTCCCGAATCGGCAATAATAAATTTTAGCTCTTCATAATGGGCAATTTTACTATGGAGAAATTATCAGAAACATACGCCATTGGTGACTGCAAAGTGCTGGAGCTGTGGAAACTAGAAAGCACGAGAACCCCGCAAATCAACTCCAAGCGATTGACGAAGAAACCCTTTCGGGTTACCATTCACCCAGTTCGTCAGCGAAGAGGTTGCTTGCAACGATGAGGATTCTACCCTTGAAGATCATGAGCTGCGTGACAGTGGTGATCCTTCAGGCTACATTATTTGCGGCGGAGCAACCTGCTGCAATGCTCTACACCCACGGAACCGCGTTGCTCAACGGGAATACTATCGCAAGGCCGTCCGCAATTTTTTCCGGCGACATGGTGGAGACCAACGCCAGTTCGGCCGCGAACATAAATGCCTCAGGGTCGATCGTCCTGGTCCTAAATGACTCGCTGGTCAAGTATCAGGGAGAGGCCGTCAACTTGGAGCACGGCGGGGTAACCATCTCGACTTCAAAATTGTTAGCGACTCGGGCTGGAAATGTCGTGGTGTCGCCCGCTGCTGGTGTTTGGACTGAATTTGAGGTACGGGATGTGGATGGTCGAGTGGAAATCGCAGCGCGGAAGGGTGACCTAACGATTAGCGACGACAGAGGCACCAGCACGCTGGCACAAGGCCAGCAAACTACCCGAGAAGAAACCCAGCAGGAGCAAGACAATAAGAAAAAGAAAAAGAAATCGGCGGCGGCTCCAGCAGCCGCTGGGGGAGGCGCTCTCAGTTCCCCGGTGGCGATCGGAATTGGCGGTGCCGCCATCCTCGGAGTGACTGCGTGGGTTTTGGTCAAGAGTGATGATCCAGCGAGCCCATCGAAATAGTCGCTCTTCCGACCATCATTAATCGGTAATTCCACAATCCAAGATGGTGGTTTTCCAAGCAGGCAAGTGAATCACGTGGCCGCTGGTTGACCTGTCCTTCTGCGACCGCGGGTGCAGCGTAGCGTCTCCTGGCGCTTAGCGCTTGCTTCTGGTGAATATGCGGTAATCGGGCGTTCACGCTTTATTCGTTCAATGGCGGGTCGGAATCCTGAACCGCCGGTGTCTGAACCTCGCGACCGTTCAAAATATAGGCCGAGCTCCACTTGGTCAGCAGGAAATTGTCGACAAAGACGGCATCTGTGCCGGAACAGAAAAAGGTGCGAACCGCATCCATTGGGCGAACAACCGGGGGCTCGCCCGGAAGGTTGAACGACGTATTTACCAGAATGGGCGCCGGTTCGTGTTCGCCAAAACGTCCGAGCAATTCCCACAACATGCGGTTCGTCTCCTTTTCTACGATGTGGAGCCGCACTAAGCCGCCGGGAAGTTGAAGGGCGCGAGGCAAGACCTTCGCGTCCGCACGCAGAACAGCCAGAGAGTTCATGAAGCGGCATAGCGGCGAGCCTTCGAAGTAGCGAGCGCAATCTTCTTCGCGAACCGCGACGCCAAAGGGGCGAAAGGATTCGCGATGTTTCACGTAATCATTAAGGTTCTCGGAAACGTATGGCGCCCAAGGAGAAGCGAGGATGCTGCGATTGCCGAGGGCTCGCGGACCAAACTCTGTGCGGCCGTGGAACCAGCCAATGATTTTGCCGGCCCGTAACAACTGGACCGCAGAGTCCAGTGTTCTGTCGCTAGTGGTGTGCAAGGTGTAACGGGCTTTCACATTGTCCAGAACATCCTTAATTTCTGTTCGTGCAAAGGAAGGACCCCAGTACACAGAGCGGACCTCCGGATTGCGCGGCTTGCCCATCTGCTGATGCCAAATCCAGCCGGCTGCTCCCAGCGCGCAGCCGGCGTTGCCGGGAGCGGGCGGAACGAAAATATTCCCCGCCCCAAACATGCGTTCGAGAGAGGCTACGAGAAGCGTATTTTGGAATACGCCTCCTCCGAGGCAGATCTGCGAAAGACCGGTTTTCTCCTGAAAGTGCGCAAGCAGCTCGGAGATCAACTCCGTGATGGCGGCTTGCACACTGCAGGCGAGATTTCGTTTCTGTTCGGGGGTGAACTCTGACTTCTTTCGGGGAAGCCCGAGTTGGTCAAACAGCAATTCAGCAGGCACGAAGCCGCTGGTGAAATCGCGACGAAAATAGCGCAGATCGAGTTTGGGCAGTACTTCTCTTGGACGACGCAAGACGCGGAGGAAAACATCTTTGTGTACAGGCTCGCCTTCTAGGCCCAGCCATTGCGTCTTGTGTTCCTCCTTCGATGGAACAAAGGCAAGCAGATCTGTTGCCTGAGAATACACCCAGCCGATCGAGTTCGAGTAAGACATCCTGTCTTGGACTCGAATCCCGCTGCCTTCGCCGACGGCAAGCAATCCGGCGCTGCCATCGCCTTCGCCATCGAGCGTGAGAATGAGTCCTTTGTCGAAGGGCGAGAGAAAAAAGGCGCCGGCCGCGTGACAACAATGATGGTCAAGGCTGACCAGTTTTTGGTGCTTACCCTGAAGGCGCTGCCGTAAGATCCGAATCGCGGTCCACTCCTTTACAAGCCGGCTGAGTTCCTTTCCCTGTTGATAGCCGGCGGCGACCGGGGCGAAAGGTGAGAGGTGGCGGCGCGAGAAAGCACGACGGCCCCATCCCCGAAATGGATCGTTGGCGATGGCGACGACATCAATGTCGTTCCAAGTGACGCCACCCTTCGACAGACAGTAATGGATTGCTGCTTCAGGAATGCCACCTGGAGCGTTCGGCTGCAACTTGTAATTTTCGATCGCCGCCTCGATGTGGCCGTCGCGCACCAGCGCAGCGGCGGTGTGATCCTTATACAACGATGAAAGACCAAGCTCCAGCATGAGTGAAGGGAAGCAGATGCCGCCCATGTTTGCGCTGGGCAGGAATCCTTCTTCGGTCACATGATAACTCTGGTGACTTTTCTTGTCCGCGGTGCGCACCGACTTGGGTTGTGTGGGAGACCTGCCGTCACTCTTGGACCAATTTCACTCTCGGTGTGTGGCCGCGTTTCCGGCGCATGGGTTAACAGCAAGCGGGTTGCTCAAGATAGCTGACCAATGCGTCTATGAGTCCAAGGCGGGCGGCCAGGATGTTGTGACCGTAGCGTTTCCACAAAAGACGTGACGCTCTCGTCGACTCAGACGCACAGAATCGCACTGTCCACGAAGTGGACAGCAAAACGGAATTTGTACGGTGTGGAATGATGGGTAACCCCCTCTGAACTTCACACTTTGCAAGAATTCCCCGATAAGGCGCGTTCCCAGCCCAGCCCGCAGGTTGGTTCCGTACTTGCTATAGACATCACGTGTACGAGTGGAGACAGAACTATGTGGATGAGATCCTGCGCCGTCTGCAAGACCCTACTGATGAAGCTAAGGTTAACCGACTCTGTCCGATGTCAATGCGGGTGGGAGTGGTAGTTCTCGAAGGCCTGCGGCTCGGTCTTAGCAGCAAGAAGTAGGTTTGGCTCGACGGTTTTCTTGTTTCAATACACTACCGATAGATGTTGCCCTTTTACCACACTTTGAATCTTCTTCATTTAAGCTGCAGTCCCATGACTGGTCAAAAACGGCTGCTCTGCAGCAGGACGCAAGTGGACGCTCGACTTTTGTGGCTCTACAATATTTCCTGTATTCAAGGCTTCGACTTGAACCGCTATCGTTACGTCTACGAAAGGATGCCTCATGAGCACAGCCAGACTCCCGGATCCTCAGAGTGGATCGCTAGCAGCGGAGCCGAATTGGCTTGAGTTGGATCGCTCTCCGCACGCACTTCAGTTCTACGCCGGTGACGGCCCTCTGCTCGACTCTCTCGTCCGGTTCATAAGCACTGCCCTTGAGGAAGGAGATTCCGTCTTTGTCCTCGCAACTCCGGTGCACATGGATGGGATTGCGGAGCGGCTCAGAGTTCAGGGGGTTGACATGAGCAGCGCGGCCAAGAAGGGACGATATGTGACGGTCGACGCTTTCCAGGTTTTGGCACGTTTGACAGTCGACGGTAAACCGAGCAGGGTGTGCTTTGACGAGTTCATCCGCGAAGTCTTCATGCCCCTCGAAGCCGCCGCGGAAAGCAGACCGAAACGGGTGGCGGTATGCGGCGAGGTCGTGTCCCTGCTGTGGGCGGACGGAAAAGCGGAGGCCGCGATCGAGATGGAACATTTCTGGAATGAATTGGCTGAGCGGGTTTGTTGCCGTTTGCGCTGCTTTTATCCGATTGCGGCCTTTTCCGACACTGCACAAAACGAACTATTTCTGAAGCTCTGCGCAGAGCACGCCTCTGTTATCCCCCATCAGGGTCACCTTCGCAAAGTTACATCGCGCCACAAAACAGCATGAGGCATTCCTTGCCTCAAAACGAAGAGGCAGTTCACTCTTGTATCTCTTGTATGATGGTGTTTCCGTTCTCGTGCGTCGCGGCAACTGATCGTTCTTTCTTGTCGTTGGAGGTCGATCGATCTTTCCCCAATTCCAGGTTTTCAGCTGCCGGTGGCCTTACGGATCCATGCAATATAAATCCCTGCCAGCTCCTCAAGAATCGTGATCTGGTACTCCGCACCCTCTTCTTCCGGCAGTCTCTTCACCAGCTCCAGGGCGTGTTTAAGAATGTCCGCGGCTTGTTGCGGCTCAAACCGCCGTCCGGCGGTCTGAGCCGCAAGCCGCAAATACTTGACAGCACGCGGCCAATCTCCTGCCTCTTCGAAGTGGATCGCCATCACGGTCGCTGACTCGTCCAGATGTTCCCAATGTACTTCGGCCCACTCTCCCATTCGCCTGTGCAACTGCGCTCTGCGTTGCGGGGCAATTCGTTGAGAACACACTTGCCGGTAAAGCGCGTGCACAAATTCATAACATGGCGAGACGCTTCCGTCCGGGAACTCCGCTGACCCAGCCGGGATAATGATGCGATGCCGTCGGTAAAGCGTCTCACAGATCTCTTCAAACGCCTCCGGCTCCAGGTCTATTATCGGAGCTCTGGAAAAGACCGAAAATCTGAAACGTCCAACACCCTCCAGGCTCGCCATTTCCAGCACCTGCTGTTCCTGCTCGCTCAGCCCTTCGATCCGGAGTTCGATCATCCGCCGCAAATTCTCCGGCACTTCCCGATCGACTTTCTTCAAGGACGTGATTTGCCAGCTTCCATTCTCGACGGCGATCAGACCCCGGTCTTGCATATGCTTCAGGAACGCCACTATAAACAGGGGATTGCCTTCGGTGCGCCGATAGATTAATCCGGCTAAGCCCTCGGGAACTGTTGCGCCTTTCAACTCGATATCCAGATACTCGGCCACATCAACTTCCTGCAGCGGTTGCAGCGCAGTCTCGTGGCACAACTGATGCACCAGCAGGTCCTGCTTGACGGCCTCCAGGGGATGCTTCGCGAGCCTCACGTCCGTAGTCCGATATGTGGCAGTCAGCATAAACTTGGCAGACGCGCGACGGCGAGCCATGGCCGAGATGAAATCGACGGTGGAAGGTTCCGCCCAGTGCAGATTTTCGAGCACCAGCAGCAACGGCCTTTCCGAAGTAATCGTCTCCATCACGTCACCAATCTCGCGCAGCATACGTTCGCGTGTCGCACCCAGAATCTGCCGTTGGAGCGGCTCGCCTTGTTTGCCGTTTACCAGCAAAGGAAATTGCGCCAACCATGCGGGCGCTTGTTGGGCTAAGATCCGGACAACAGATTCTCCTTCCGATCCACGGCACAATTGCCCCAGCGCTTCTAGGACTGCGTAGTAAGGTTCCGTGCCTCCGTAGCCTTCCACGCACTGACCGCACGCGATTCGAATGCCCGGCGCATCAACCCGTGCACGACGTTGGAATTCATCGCCCAGCGCGGTTTTCCCGATGCCTAGCTCCCCGGTGATAAACACGATCTGACGCTCGCTGCGCTGCGCTCTGCTGAGGTAGAGGCACAACTCGGCCAGCTGAGGTTCGCGGCCCAAGATCCTGTTCGTCCCGGCCGCGGACGACGTCCCGGCAGCGCTCTCGTCGATGACAGGAGCCACGAACTGATATCCCCGCTTGGGCAGCGTTTCGATGAACATCAGCGCGTCGGGCCGGTCTCCCAACGCCCTACGAATTTCCAGAATATACTTCCTGACGACTCCCGGGTTCACGTAGATGGCGGGCCAGAGTTCCTCGAGAAGCTCGTCCTGGGTGACCAATCGCCCTGCGTGCTCCACCAGATATCGCAGCACGCCGAAGGCTTTGGGGGTGAGCGCCACCCGTGCCTCTCCCTGCCGGAGGCACTGGTTTGCTATGTCGAGCCAGAATGATCCAAACCGTCTCATCGCTGATACCAGGGATGTTCCGACCGCGCCGCGCGGGGCCCGACTGCACGGATCAACCGAGCAATCATATAGCTTCTGCTGGAATCCCGGCTAGCAGTGTTCAATGTAACCCCTTGCAGAGCAACCGAAGTTGGAAGTGCAATGCGTTTCCCGCCTCAACCCTGCCGCTAAGGCCAGCGCCCCTCCGAACTCCACTGAGGTAACGGCGGCGAGATTTTAAACGTCACGAAAAATCAACGGTAACGAAACATGTCCGGCATCTGTCACCCTTTACTCTTGATTCGGGGCTGTGGAGGTGAGGTTTGGAAGGCGGCTTGGCTTCATCCGGGACCGTTACACGGTGGGAATCCTTCGATTCACCGTATCGAGGGCAGCCGAGTGTCATTACGGAGCAGTCGCCCGTTGTGTTCGTCGTTGATCCCGATGTCTCGATCCGCGGTCTACTTAGGAAACTGATCCGCTCGGTCGGTCTGAGGGTCGATTGCTTCGGCTCGCCACTTGAATTTCTGCTGCAGAAGCGACCAGATGCGCCAAGTTGCCTGGTTCTTGACGTCCGGTTACCTAGGAAGAGTGGACTTGATATTCAGCGTGAGTTGGCTGAGGCCAAAGTTCCTCTTCCAATCATTTTTATCACGGGACACGGGGATATCCCCATGGCGGTGCAGGCCATGAAGGCTGGGGCCGTCGACTTCCTGACCAAACCTTTTCGAGAACAGGACGTGCTGGATGCGATTCATGTGGCATTGGGGCTGGATCGTGCCCGGCGACGACGCCAGGCTGAGATTGCCATGCTTCGCGAGCGTCTGGACTCGCTTACGCCCCGAGAGCGCGAGCTGCTACCCCTGATAGTTTCAGGCTTCCTCAACAAACAAATGGCCGCCGAGATAGGGACGACCGAAGGAACGGTAAAGGTCCATCGCAGCCAAATCATGAAGAAGATGGGCGCAGAGTCGCTGCCGGAGTTGATAAGAATGGCCCAGAAAATTGGTATCCCGGCTTCAAATCGATAGAATTCTGGTTTCAGATCACTATCAAAAACTTGGCCTGGGATATGAACCACTCCGCCGCGTGATCGAGATCGTCGTGACGCTGGGTCAATGTGGTCGGGTCGGACGGTGTCACCTTTCCAAACAAACAACGTGAGCCACGTGGCCGCGCTGATCTGTCCTTGCCGCGTGCGCGGGCAGACCACTACAGGTCGACGAACAGACCTAGCTCCTGCTCAAAACTTCCACACTACTCCGCCGGCAACAAACTGATTGGCTTGGCGGCTGCTAGTTGTGATGACATTCAATTGGGGTTCACCCGACCAAAATTCCCGAAATTCACCACGGAGCGTGAAGCGCTTGAAGAGCCTCACATCGAGACCAAAACCTACTTGCAATACACCAGTGTTGGTTCCAGTTTTGCCCAGGTTCGGTAGATTTCCGAATTCCAGGGTGGAACTCGCACCGAAATGGCCAAGTCCTCCGCCTAGACTGACCCAAGGAGAAACCGCCTGTTCAGGGAAAAGGTTGACGCGTGCTGCGGGCGTCACGAAGTAAGAAGAATACTGTTTCGGGATCACGTTCTGTGCTGTGTGAAGATCCTCATCTGCATTGACCACGAACGGCACTTCTAGCGATAGAGATAGGAGCTCGCCACCCATGAGGTGGCGCGCGTAATTTAATTCAAAGGTCAATCCGTCGCCGAAACGTAGATCCGGGTCGTAGGAGGGAGCACCTGGAATGCGCTGGTCGCTGATCAGGGTGCGACCAAGCATTCCTGACAGTTCGTTTTTTTGCGCCGTGGCATGAACCGCGAAAATGCAGACCGCCACAACTGCCCAAATGGTGAAGCGTTTCACTGACATTTGTTCTCCACAAGAAATCGGTCTAATCGAAACCCCAGTTTCGGGTAGTCACTATTGTTGCTGGTCCTTACGTCAGGTGCGTGAATGCGTCACGATTACCCGACGACGTTCGATGACCTGCGGCGCCCTGTTTATTGATGGACCGCGGACGCCTCGGCTTGGATAATTCAGCTAGCGGTGTGGAAGCAGCCAAACCGCATAGTACATAAAAAAGCGCGGCATTCGCCGGAATCTGCAAGTTAAAATCGACAAAACTGTGGAACAGAATTCCCGTGCATCCCAGCAAAGCGGCGAAGGAAAGTGCGAGGTCCCATTGAAATTCCCAGCGCCTGGACTTGGGTAGTCCATTCCGGAATACACCCGCGAGAAACCACACCATAAGTCCGAAACCGAGCAGCCCGGTCTCAACCAGCAGCTGCGCATAGTCGTTATGCGCTTCGTTAACGAACAAATTTGTATAGAAGCTGCGGAAACTCGGGTACACGGTTGGAAATGTTCCCAACCCCCAGCCCGCAATTGGCCGCTTTGCAAACATGCGCAAGCTGTCTTTCGTGATGGTCAAACGGATGCCCGGACCCAAATCTCCGAGGCGTCCTAGCACCTGGCCTTTGCCTAAGAAAATCAATAGCGCCAGGATTAGAGCGCAGACAGCCAACGATCCCAATGCAATGCGCGGGCTTTGCTTCTTGCCGAGAGTCAATGCGGCGAACAAGACGACTTCGAGAATGAAAGCCAGCATCCCTCCTCGCGAGCCCGAAAGGAAAATCGTGGTGGCCATCAACACCGCGCAGGACCCGATAATTACCCGCTTCGCCCCTCGTAGCAGATGTCCCATGCTCAGAACGAAAGGAATCGGCACCAACATTTCCATCAGGCCGGCGTAGTGGTCGTGATTTACGTAACTTCCATAGATCGAGCCGTGGAATTGTGGACTATGCACCCAGAAAATCTTGCCGTTGGCGGTCAACTCTTGGGTGAGGGCAAAGAAGGCATAGCAAGTTCCAAAAAGAACAATAACAACACTGAATACTTTACGAGCGCGTTCCTCTCGAACACACTCCGCTCCAATCAGTAGAACAATCCCGTGCGCAATGTACTGCAGGATTCCGTACTGGCTTACATACGCGTAGGCAGATCTTCGGAGCACAACCTGTGAAACAATGAATCCAAAAAACAAGAGCGCAGGTAGGTATAAGGGGTTTCTCGACAATTGGATCCGTTTCGAAACGAGCTGCTTAGCGGCCCAGACGAAGAAAAGAAATGCCGCGCCAGCCTCGAACCCGAAAGTCGCCCACTCATCCACAGCACCGAACGCCAAAATCGCGAAAATCAAGACGGCGCATAAGCCGCCGACGAGCACCCATTGTAAGAACTCAGGAGCGCGACCCTGCGGATGCTCGAGGTCAATGGAATCGGCGGTGTCAATCATTGTGTACGAAGAGATTTTCAATTTGCCGATCCTGTTTTAGTTTGCTTCTCTACCAGCCTCACATCGTCGATCCAAAGCTTGCCCCGGATCAAGGGGGCCGCGGGCTGGCGGACAATGTTTAGCAAGAGGAGATTGGTGTTTGGCCCCGTGTGGAATCGCGCTTGTTGCAAATGCCAGGGATTGGTGCCCAGTAAATCATCGGTGAGGACGTAGGAAACTTTTGTGTAGGCGTCGGCAATGGAAAAGCGCGGACCGCTGGCGCTGTCGATATCCTGGGTCCTCGACTCCGCACTGAATTCGTAGTCCGTGTCGGGCTTTACAGAGATGAATTGAGCGATGCTTGCTGCGGGCACGCTTCTGCCGTCGAAGGTCACGGAAAGGGAGCGTGTGCCTCGGTAAAACTGATCAGTGTCGATGGCCAAGGCAGCGTGCGGGTTCGATTCGTACCACCAGTCAAATCCACCGTTCAGCAGGTTTTCTTCGAAGCCCCCATTTACGATCAGGTTCTCACGAGAGGAAAGATAGGGCTGAAGAGCTTCGTCAACTTGCGCCAGCTGCTGCCAGGCAGTTTGTGCGGCCGTGACTTCTTGTTTCGCGATAAGGAGTCGAAAATAAGGGAACGCGAGCTTCGTAGGAAAAGTTTCCTTCAACCCAATCAAATGGTCCCAGGCATTTTCTGCGGCGACACTTTCCTGTTTGGAAACAAGCAACTGTAAAAACGATAAATAAAGATCTGTTCTTCTCGGCAACGCCTGATCGAAAATCTGATTCGCGTCTCCGGTTACACGCCAGCAAAGCTGAAGGGTAGGATTAACCGCCTCCGGATCATTGGCCAGCACGGTGCGGAAATGGCGCAGGGCTTTTTCTAGATCTCCTTGTAATAAAAAGAAATTCGCTGCCTCGGCAGCAACATGCGGCGTTGTGGGGTCTGCGTCGACCGCCCGTTCCACAGCTTGCTCTTGATCTTCGAGATGACCAGCGACCTGATAGGCACTCGCCAAATCCAGCCAGTAGCGTGACTCGTAAGGATTGAGCTGAACCGAGGTCCGATAATCTGAAATAGCGCCATCTAAACTTGCGCCGGAGAGTGCTAGGTTACGTCCGAGGAGTTCACGATACTCGGCATTCGATGGCTCCAGTCGAATGGCGCGTTGGATATTGTGCAAGTCTGGACTCGCCGCCAGATGCGCCGCCCAGTACGCGCGTCCGGCGAGCAACAGATATAGTCCGACAACAGTAAGGCAGGCGGCGGCAAAACAGAGTTCGCGAAATGTCGAGCGAAATTCAATCCGCATCTGATCTGCACCGGCCGAGGAGATGGTTATTTCCGCACCAGCGACTGCGCGCAAGATTAGGGAATCGCGTCAAGAAACCTTGCTGACCGGCTCCGCTGTTTTATCTTCGCGAGGGTCCTCATTGTAGTAATGATTGGAGTAGCCCCCGCTATAGTAGTAGTACCCCTCGCCCGAACGCATGTTCAGAGCGTTCAAAACAATACCCATAACTCTGGCATTGACCTGCAACAGCAGGTCACAGGCTCGCCGAAGCGCGACTTTTGTGGTCTTGCCCGCCCTCGCGACCAAAATAATTCGGTCGGCTTCCGGTGATAGAACCACTGCATCCGTGACGGATAAGCATGGAGGCGTGTCGATGATGATATGTTCAAACTCGGTTCGCCAGCGCGCGAGGTGGTCCTTCATCACGGTGGATCCGAGCAACTCGGCAGGTTGTGGTGGAATTGGGCCCGCTGGCAAAATCCACAAGTTCGGGACGTCCGTAAAAGGAACGACGACATCTTCGAATTTATCCCCTCCACTGATGAGCGTGCTGAGACCGCCGCGAGAGCGAAAGCCGAACATCCTGCCGATACCCGGCCGGCGGAGGTCCGCGTCGATCAACAATACCCGGCCGCCTCGTTGTGCGAGGACCAGCGCCGAATTCGCGCTAATTGTAGTTTTTCCCTCTTGCGGCAATGCACTGGTGACGAGTATGACTTTGGGCGGAGCGCCATAGGCTGAGAGAAGAATCGAAGTGCGAAGCGATCGGTAGGCTTCGGCTGCTTCTGACTTCGGCCGCGCATAGGTGACGAGAGAGGGCAATTCAAGATCGCCGGTTGCCGCCGTTACAGGCTTCAACCGTTTACGCAATGAGCCGTTGTTAGGAAATTGCAGAGGTATCGTTCCCAACGCCGGCAAGGTTGAAATCGCGGCAATCTCTTCCATGCTCCGAATACTCGTGTCCAAGCTCTCCAGCAAGAAGGCTAGTCCAATTCCGCACGCCAACCCGAGTATCAGGCCGAGCTCAAGATTGCGTGGGATATTCGGTTTTATGGGATAGGTCGGCGTGCGCGCGACGTCTACGACCCGGATGTTGCTCGATCTCAGACCGGCGCTAACTCCCGCTTCCTTCAGTCGCTGTAAAAGATCCTGGTACAGTTGACGGTTCGCGTCAGCATCGCGTTTAAGTACAGAGTATTCAATGGAGTTTTCGTTAAGCTGATTGGCTTCCTGTTTTTGCTCGTTGAATGCAGTGGTCAGCAAATTCTCTCGTTGAAGCGCAGCCACGTACTCATTGCGGATTTCCTGCTGCATCCTGCCTTCCTCGGTCGCCATCTCAGTCCGCACTTGTTTGAGCTGGTTGGCTAGCTCGGCGACCTTGGGGTAGCCGGTACCGAATTGGGTGGTAGCCTGGGCGTACTGCGTGTTGAGTTCGGCCTCTCGCTCCCGCAACCTCTCAATCATGCTGCTCGCACCTTCCCGGGAAGGCTTGGAGGATTCGGGAGTGATTCCATTCGCCGCCAGACTGTTATTCGATTCTTTCTGAATGCGATCCGTCTGGGCGGCTGTCAGTTCCCGGTTCAGTTCGTCGAGCTTGGCGGTAACGATATTCTGTTTCTCATCCACCCCTAAGATTCCATGATCCTTCTGGTAGCGGACGAGCTTCTCCTCAGATGTCTGGACTTTCATTTGCAGATCTGCCAGTTCTGTCGAAAGCCAATCGGAGGTTTGAGTGACAGACTCGTATTTCGTTTTAAAGTTTTCCTCAACGAATGTTCTTACCAATGCATTTACGATCTCGCTCGACAGGCGCGGATCTGGGTGCGTATAGCTGATCTGCACAAGTCGCGAGTTTCGGATTAATAGGACACTGAGGCCGGCGCGAAAAGAGCCCAGCAGAGCAGCTGATCTCGCCGGATCAGGTTGCATGCTCGAAATTCGAATGGAGTCTTCGGCTTGTGGGTGCGTTGCAGCTGCAAACTTCGGGTTCTGATCCAGCCGGAGGGCTTCGATCACCTTCATCGCCAAGGCATCGCTACGAAGGATCGCGGCCTGAGTTTCCAAGGTTACGTCGTACAAGTAGTCAGGGGAACTGTCGTCGAGGCCCTTGAATCCTAAAACATTTGGAGTCTCAGGGAATATCGCGACTTTTGAGGTTGCCTGGTAAAGCCGGGTGGTGTTGAGCGTAGCAATTAAGGCCAGGGCAAAAACAATGCTCAGAGTTGCAACAACTGTCCATCGTCGCTTTTTTAGAATGCGCCAGTAGTGCAGCAGAGGGTTTTGTTCTTCAGCAAGATATGGATATGGAAGGTGGTGACTTCTTTCAAAAACTGGGAGTTCGACCGGTGCTAAGTCTCCGTGCCCGCTTGCCGATCCGTTGGAGTTGTGGTGTTGTGACTGCAAGTCCATCAATTGGCTCCCATGGCTCCCATCGGTCGCACAAGCGGCTGAACAAGGCTGTGCAAACCTAGTCTGTCTAAGGGTGAGCGAATTTTAACACCTTCTCTCCGCTTTTGTCGGACACTTTTTGTATCTCGATCACATCTCCGAACTTCGCTGCGTTGGTTAGAAGCTCCTTGGTTACGATATTGCAAAATCAAATCTGGTGGGCCGGACGAGATGGATTTCGTACCGCAGTATTGTTTCAGCCTTGGGTGAATTGGGTGGCCGCAAACACAGAGAGATCCCCTATATGGCTTATTTTCAAGTCGGCCTCCGGGTCGGCGCAGCTACAGAGAGCTAATTGGTAGCAAAGGACTTCTTGGCTTCGTTTCGCAGGATTCGTGTCTCAGAGCTGCTATACCACTAGCAAGTAGTTAAGAGTGTATATTTACTATCAGATAATTTCGGGATATTCATAGCAGTTCCCGATGTTACGTTGCATTCTACACGCACTCCGAGAACCAGATCGTCGATCCCGCCGTTAATGCGCGACACTGGAATGATGGACGTCGCTTCTAAAACGATTTCGTCGTCGATCCATCTCAACGATCGGAGTGCTATTTCTCTGAGACTGTCAGCGAGTCGCCCAATACTTGCAGGTTGAGAGGTGCTGGCACGACGTCTCCCCAGCGAAGACGCTGCAATCTCTCGAGTTCGTTTATGGCTTGAAAGAGTTGGCGGTTGATCGTCATCTGATACCGCAAAATTAGCGCGACCGATGGCTTACCGAAAGGATTGTCTAGCGAGAACGCTTTGCGCTTCGTGCCACGCAGGAACACCAAGCCGCCAGTATTCTTGAGCGATCTTCTCAACCATGCAACGAGACCTAGCACTTCCTCCAGTGTCCCGACAGGTTCCAGAGTTGTCAACAAACGAGCGAAGTGCTTCTTGCCTTGACCATAAATCGGCGGCAGCCTCTTAGAAAGTAAACCGTGCCGTGTGCTATTCCAGGAGCTCGTCGCCCAAAGTATAGATCTCGCGGATGAGTCCATGGAACCGGAATTCAACTTTGACACTTGGAATCAACACCTATATATTTTTCTAAACTAGCTCAGAGATCTGTTTCGGCCATGCTCTCGCAGATTGGCCCCGACTGCGGCAATTATTGCAATCTCAGCGGTCCGTAGCTCTGCAGAGTACTTTCTGTCGGAGAAGTCCTTCGTGTCTGACATGACCATTATAGGAGCAACTTCCTCGCGCTCGGTGTCGGCTCCCTCAGTGAGACGGGCGGAACTGCGTCGTATTAGGATCGAACCGAGCACAGGCTGGATATCGCTAGGCCTCAAGGATCTGTGGCAGTATCGAGAGTTGCTGTACTTTCTCACGTGGCGCGATATCAAGGTTCGTTACAAACAGACGGCGTTAGGTGCGGCGTGGGCCGTCATCCAGCCGCTGTTTACGATGCTGGTGTTTACGCTTTTCTTTGGGCGGCTGGCGAAGGTACCGTCCGATGGGATTCCGTATCCATTATTCAGCTACACGGCCTTGCTGCCCTGGCAATTATTCGCCTATGCGCTTACCGAATCCAGCAACAGCGTTGTCGCCAATGAGCGTCTCATCACAAAAGTCTATTTTCCCAGGCTGGTCGTTCCCCTGGCGAGCATCTTCGCTGGCCTGGTCGACTTTGTGATCGCCTTCACTCTCGTAGTTGGCATGATGGTTTGGTATGGAGTGAGGCCCACCTGGGCAATTTTGACGCTGCCATTCTTCGTAGTTTTCGCCATGGCAACTGCCTTGGGAGTGGGTTTGTGGCTTTCCGCGCTCAACGTGCAATACCGCGACGTCCGGTACACCTTGAATTTTATCGTGCAGTTCTGGTTGTTCGCTTCGCCGGTCGCTTATTCCAGCACTCTTGTTCCCGCACGTTGGCGGCCTTTTTACGGTCTCAACCCGATGGCCGGAGTCATCGAAGGTTTTCGTTGGGCATTATTGGGCAAGGCGCAAGCCCCTGGCGCGATGCTGGGGGTCTCGGTAGTAGTGGTGGGTATCGTTTTAGTCGGCGGTCTGTATTACTATCGACGCATGGAGAAGACTTTCGCGGATGTGGTTTAACTAATTCATGACTGACGTAGCCATTCGTTGCGAGGGACTCGCCAAGCAGTACCGGATCGGGGAGCGGGAGTCGTACAAGGCGCTACGGGATGTAATCACAGACGCCTTTGCCTCGCCCTTTCACCGCTTTCGCTCCGCTCTGCGGCATTCCTCGAATGGCGCCGCTAGCAAAGAAGAGCCTTACTTCTGGGCGCTGGATGATGTTTCTTTCGAAATCAAGAGCGGAGAAGTGGTTGGCATCATCGGCCGCAACGGAGCAGGGAAGAGCACGCTGCTCAAAATCCTCTCCCGCATTACCGAGCCCACTCGAGGCCATGCCGACGTCTGGGGACGCATTGGCTCTCTCCTTGAGGTCGGCACTGGCTTCCATCCCGAACTAACCGGACGCGACAACATCTTCCTAAATGGCGCCATCCTTGGTATGAGAAGAGCCGAGGTCGCCCGCAAGTTCGACCAGATCGTTGCATTCGCCGAAGTAGAGAAGTTCATCGATACTCCCGTCAAACGCTACTCCAGCGGTATGTACGTGCGTCTGGCGTTTGCCGTCGCGGCACACATGGAGACTGAAATCTTGCTGGTCGACGAAGTGTTGGCTGTCGGAGATGCGCAGTTTCAAAAGAAATGCTTCGAGAAGTTCCGCCAGATCAGCACCGGTGGTAGGGCGATCGTATTTGTGAGCCACAACATGTCAGCCATGCGCACGGTCTGTCAAAAGGGCATCGTGTTAGATCGCGGGAAAGTAACCGAGCACGGAGAGATCAACAAGGTAGCCGATCGTTATTTGGAGAACATGCAACCGGATCTGCTGTCGAACGAAGCAGAAACCGCAAGCTTCATTGTGGAGGAGATATACATAGGGTCTGAAGAGGGGTCAGTAATAAAAACTTTCGACGACGTGAAGATCAGAGTGAAGGCGAAGGCAAAGACCGACATCGTCGATCCCGGTCTCTATGTTGGTCTGCTCAGTCGAGACAACCAGCGCATCACAGCCCTTGACCTCAAGGACTTCCAAACGGTCCCAGGCATTACATCGGGCGATTCTTTTGAACTTGGCTTCGATATTTCCGCTCTGCCGATTCTGCCCGGGAGTTACGAGTTGGAAGTTTTCCTGAAAGACCTAGGTCATCATAAGATAGAGCTTGTCCCCGGAAGAGTCGGGTTTGATGTTGTCGAGAGTCCCGTCTACGGAGGACGAAAGATCGACTCTTGGTATGGGCAGGTGGGTTTGCGCGCGTGTGGATTTGCCAAAGTCACGTCCCTTATTAATTCCGATCAATGAATCTCCGGACGACCACATTGAAACCAGGCAGTCGAGCACATCATTTCATCCGACGATTGTCGCTGTTAAGAAAATCAGCGGGGGCACAACTCTGCAGATTTGGGCCTGTTACTGTGGCGCTGAATCTTGCGGAACCTGTCCATCGCGAGATTTACCTAAGCGGTGAATTCGAAACGGAACTTGCTCGTATGCTGAGGAAGGTTGTTCGTCCGGGTGATGTGTTTCTCGACATAGGAGCTAACGTCGGTTGGCACACTCTTAACCTGCTGCAGAGTCGGCGGGACGTTCTTATGGCCTATGCGGTTGAGCCTCAGCGGCGGAATTTTGATTTGCTCATGCTAGGAGTTCAAGCCAATAAGCTAGATGCCCGCTGCGATGCCCGCTGCTTGGCCGTCGCTTCCAAAAGAGGAAAAGTCACTTTGAAGAGATTTCAAGGCTTGGACTCGATGCACGCATCTGCCTATCCGCTCGGCGACTTGCCGTACGACGAGGAAGACGTCGTATGCGAGACCCTAGATGGGCTCGTAAGTACTTTCAAGGCGTCCCCCGCGGTGATTAAGTGCGACGTTGAAGGAAGTGAACTGAGCGTGCTTCAGGGAGCCCAAGAAACCTTAAGCGGAAAAAAGGGAAGCCCTCCAATTTGGTTTATGGAGGCCAATTACGAAACGAGCGCGATGGCTGGCTACTTCCCCTGGGATTTGGCGGGACTCAGCGCGGAACACGGATACAGAGCACACGCAATACGCGGCGATAGAATCGCGCCTGTTGCCCCAAAAGGCTTACGCCACGGGGACGTCCTGGTGCTGGCGGTACCGGAGATTCACGGCAGCAGGTTAAAGTAGATAGCGTGCAGCGGCGCGTTGTACCGAATTTCATTATTGGGGGATTTGATGCGGATTTTAGTTACAGGCGGTTTAGGTACGGTAGGTGCGGGATTGGTCTCGGAACTGCGCAAGCGCGGGCATCACGTGGTTTCCTGCGATGGTGCGCACCAGTCCGATGAAGTCGGTTTCTCGGTGCAGACCGATGTGAGCCAGCCACTCTACGCGCGTTGCGACGTCGGTGAGTTCCGGCAAATCGAGCGTGTGATGGAGTCTCTCGGCCCGTTTGACTACATTTACCACTGCGCCGCCGAATTTGGCCGCTGGAATGGCGAAGACTTCTACGAAACGCTATGGCGCACCAACGCCGTTGGCACCAAGAATGTCATTCGCCTGCAAGAGCGGCTCAAATTCCGTCTGATCCATTTCTCTTCTTCGGAAGTGTATGGCGATTGGCCGGATTTGATGGTCGAAACCGTCATGGACGACTACGAGATCAAGCAGATGAACGACTACGCCATGACTAAGTGGGTCAACGAAATGCAGATCCGCAACTCTGCGCACCAATACAGCACTGAGTCCGTGATCGTACGTCTATTCAATACGTATGGCCCCGGTGAGTACTACAGTCCTTACCGCTCGGTAAACTGCCGTTTCCTTTATTGTGCGCTCAACGGGTTGCCTTGGACCGTTTTCCGCGGGCACTCGCGAACATCAACCTATCTTGCCGACACGGTGCGTACCGTGGCGACCATTGTTGACAATTTCAAACCTGGAGAAACCTACAACATTGGAGGAAACTGCCAGCACACCATTGAAGAGCTTTCCGACGTAATCCTAAAGGTGACCGGGGCTGATCCGTCGCTGGCGGTGTATCGCGATTCCGAGATCCTCACCACTCGACACAAGCGCGTCGATGTTTCCAAGGCTTTACGCGATCTGTCTCACAAGGACACATACAGCCTGGAAGACGGTATTCGCATTACGGCGGATTGGATGAGGCGCGTATACGACCTGAAAACCCACTCGCTCGCGGCGACGACTTTCGAAACCTAGTATTCGATGAGCGGCATCAGTTCACTTCAGATGAGTCGGGAAGAGAAAGCCGCCGGAGAGGCAGCGCGGTTGCTGTACATCTGTGACTTCCCGCCGTCCAACCTCGCGGGTGGCACTATTCTGGTGAGTCGTTTGCTCCAGGACTACCCATCCGATCAGATCACGGTGCTAGCCAGTTCCCGTTACTCGCGCGTGTCTCCCCAAGAAGGCCGTCTGGCCTGCGACCACATTGCTTTTCCGACCACAAGGGGGTGGGGCCGCTGGGGACTCGGGCGAGTTAAGAATGCGATTGATTGGCTGATGGTCCCGGTTCTGGTTCTTTTTTGTGCGAGGATCATTCGCCGGCGGCGAATTCAATTGATGCTGAGCGTGGTGCACGATCGCTTTTTTATAGCAGCCGCCATCGCGTCATGGTTGACATCGGTACCCCTGGTGTTGATCGTTCACGATGACTGGATTCACAGGCAGCAGCGAACGATTCCTTCCTTGAAGCCCGCCTTTACCATTCTCTTTCGTTTTGCGATACGAAGGGCCGCGCACATTTATAGCGTAAGCGCCGGTATGCAGGAACTTGTGCGAGATATCTGTGAGCGAGAATCCGAACTGCAACTCCCCGCGATTGCCCCCTTCGCAGCTGAAGAAATGGCCGATGTGACGCCGCCGGATCTCGTTAAGAAGCCCGTGAGCATCCTTTATGCAGGAGGAATTGTTGAAAACGCAGAAACGTTAATCAGACTTATCCAGAAGAGTAGTCTTGAGCACTACGGGGTGCCCACGTGCTCCCTAGACTTGTACCTCCCCCTCACAAAAGCGCAGTTTTTGAAAATGGGTTGGGCTCACGATCTCATAAATTTTCGAGGCTGGGTTTCAAATATGGAACTGCGACGTGCGCTTTGCCGCGCAGATATACTTTTCCTGCCGGCCTCTTTCGCTAAG
Organism: Acidobacteriota bacterium; assembly: GCA_013289765.1. GTDB lineage: Bacteria > Acidobacteriota > Terriglobia > Terriglobales > Acidobacteriaceae > Sulfotelmatobacter. The sequence goes on along the minus strand of JABCZI010000003.1, from coordinate 57,939 downwards.
GAAGAGGCGGCAGTGGTGATCGCTGGCTTTCCGACCAAGACCGCTGACTACATGGCCAGCGGCAGGCCAATTCTCGTATTCGGACCCGAGTACAGCAGCTTAGTGCGCTACGCCCGTCAGTATGAGTTTGCGGAAGTCGTGACCGAGCCTGGCGACGATGCACTTGCGAAGGGTTTAAGGGCCATCGTCAGCTCGCCCACGCGGCGGGCCGAGCTTGTATCAAGGGCTTTTTCGGTTCTCTCAGCGAACCACGATATTTTCAAGCAAAGGCGAGAATTTCGACGACGCGCTGCGGAACTGGCACTAACTCAAGGCTCATAGCTGTGGGATTTGCGACAGCAACGCGAAGATGGAGGATACTGGCGAACCTCGGGGTTGCCGGGCTAGCCATTCTGTCGTTCGCGCAAAGTCACAATGAAACGATTGGCGCGACTCCCGCTGCGTCAAAAGGCATACCGCCAGGATTCGACCTCAGATCCAGCGCCGGGAATGCCGCGACTCGTCGCGCCGGGGCATTCATGGATGTGCGGGATGTATCTGGGGTTGATTGCACTGGCGCAGTAGACAGTGCGCCCGCCCTCAATGCACTCACCGGCAACGCTCCTGCATCGAACAATGCGATTACCGGCAGAACTCTTTCCTTCGGAGGTTGCGGGTCGATCACGCTGCGGAATACATGGCTCATCAAAAATCAGGCCGGGTTCATTATTGATGGATTCACTCGCAGCGGTGCGGCCGGCAAGGGCGTCCACATTACATGGGCGGGAGCAGCCTTGGGCGTGATGATCGACATGGAGTACGTGGATGGGTTCCAGGTACAAGGCCTGTTTGTGGATGGTTCTACCGCTGGCGGAGTGGGGATCGTTGTGGACAAAACGAGTTCAGGTGGAATCTGGAACACCACAGATGGGCGTTTCGCGAACAACAGTTATTCAGGGTCGGCGACAAATTGGATTGGCATGTCGATCGCTCCTGTATCAGGCGAGAACGTCGAGGACATGCGTGTTGAGGATTCGACGTTCTCTTGCAACGCTCCCAAAAGTACGACCGCCGCAGTAGGAGTGATGATCGGTGCTTCAGCGAATGCCAAAAATGAAATTTTGACCCACAACAACATCACCGGGTGCTATTACGGCGTCTGGAAGAAGGGCGGTTCCGCACAGATTAGAGACGGCGAGTTTGAAAATAACGGAGGGACTTGCGGGAGCGGGACGGGAGCCGACATCAGGGACGATGGAAATAGCGATGTGGACATCATCGAGGGCAACCTTGAAGAAAACGGGACCCAGGGGATCAACGAGAACAACGATAGCAACAGCGGAGGTTATAACCATCCAGTGATCGTAAGAGGAAATCACAGTTCTCCAGCTGGCTGCGAAAATAGAAGCAAATATTGGTACAACACTGCCTCCGGAGTGAGTTGGCTCTTTGACGGAGACTCTTGGGACGCGGACCCCAATCTTATTCACGTCATTGGAACAGCAGGCAGCGGGACCGGCATAGTCTATACCCGGGGAATGCTATACCCGAATAGCACTTTTACCCCTTGGTGGACCGAACAAACCACGGCCATTGCCGATGACCTGAACATAATGTCCGATAAGTTGATGGTCTACGGTGCTAAGACCAACGGAATCCCGTCAGCAGGCAATAACTTCCCCTCGCCCTTCCTGGTATTTCGTGGATATCTAAACGGCTCGACCTCAAGCCCTGATGACATCACCGTACAGAACATTCCGGCGTCAGGGGCCGGAACATCTGGCGGCACGTTTCTGATTAAGCATCAACCAGGCGCGAGAGGTACAGAATTTCTAAGTTGGGAGGGCTCATACCCGGGAATTAATATTGCAACAATTCCCACGCCATCTATCTCTGCATTTTCGCAGAGCGGCACGTCCGGCAGAACCAGCTATACCTATGCTGTAGTCGCTTACGGCCCGGTAGGAAACACGGCGGGCAGCGCAACCATGACTGACACAAAGGGGAACGCTACGCTGACGAATGCCAATTACAATCAGATTCAATGGTACCCAGTAGCTGGGGCAACGAAGTATTGCATCTGGCGAACGGCGTCAGACGGCAATCCTTCGAGTACGGGCAATATCGGCTGTACGTCAGCGCTGCAAGTAAAAGGACAGAGGTATCCACAAGTGATGGGTTATTCGGTAAACATGGGTTCAGTAACCAATCCTTACAAATTCAACGACACCGGTTTGCCGGGTGATTCCTCTGCTCTTCCGAATTCCAACACGACCGGAACTCTTTCTCTGCCAGGGCAGATTACTTCCACCCTTGTTACGGGGACGGCTCCATTCTCGATCAGCAGTACCACGCCGGTATCGAATCTCACTCTTAAAAATCACCCGCAGGTGTATGAGGCTGGAGTCCTGACGGCCAGCGGGAAAATCTACACGAACATCCAACCCCTCACCGGGGGAGCGGCCACGCACACCTTCGCCAACAGCTTCACCTTTAGTAGCAGTCATACGTTCGGCTGCATCTGCACCGACCAGACGGCAGTAAATGCGTGCAGCGCAGTGCCCGCCTCGGCATCCACCGTAACCTTGGCAGGGACAGCGTCTGATGTCCTGTGGATCGAGTGTGCAGGTCACTAAAGGGTTTTGAAGGCAAGGGAAGGTTTAGAAGTGTATGCTACATAAGCGCGACCGCTAACAACTGGGCGGCGATTGCGTCTGTTTCTCAAAGATTACGAGCGTTCTTGATCCAACATAGACTTCCGATGAGTACGACTTTCCGCAAAGCCATCCTCAAATCATTACGCCTTTTGGGAGTGAAATCTTTTAGGGCAACGAGTGGGTTAGGTTATCCCTTTCTCTGTCACGTTGGGGACTTCGCAGGCGAAGTGCCCTTCTACAATAGGGAACATTCACGTGCCGAAGTTAAGCTGATGGCGGAGTGGTGCCTGCGTCATCCGGGTTCCCTAGTGTTTGACGTCGGGGCAAATATCGGATTCGTCGCCACCCAATTGGCTCAAGCAGTAAAATTAGCCAACTGCCGCATTCTGGCGTTCGAGCCGGTATACGACACCTTCGCTAAGCTCACAGAGTCGATACAAAGGCTGGGATTGGCGAGTCAAATCTCTGTCGTGTGCTGTGCTGTGTCGGATCGGGCGGGAGGCGTGTGTTCGGTTGCCTTCGATAAGAGCCATTCTCTCTTCGCGCAAGTACGCAAAGACACGGGTAACCCCCAAGCAGGCAACACGCTCACATGGTGCTCAGAAGTGACTCTGGATTCCGTAGTGGAGTCCACAGGCTGTAGGCCAACATTAATAAAGATCGATGTCGAAGGATATGAAGCGCAGGTCTTGAGGGGAGCACAAACTCTGTTACAAAGCCCTGGTGCTCCAGTAGTCTGCTTTGAGTTGAATCCTAAGACTCTCGGTGAAGTAGGGTCGGATGTAGCGTTGGTTGCGAAGGCGTTGGAAGGCTACCGCTTTTTCTATATGGACGACTTTGAAGGGCAGAAAATCCTTCCGGGCCAGCAGATCCTGGATTTGGTTTCATTGACTTGGTGTTGCAATTTGTTTGCTGCCCCGCCCGCTGTGTCGCAAGACGAAATCCGTGCGCTCTTCGCATAGGTCCGCGGGTTTCCGCATGCTGCGGTGATCTGCAAACAGGATCATTTAATGTCTGCTGAAATGTTGCCAGTTGGAGTAGTGATCCCAACTCGAGACCGCGCTGCGGCCCTGCGGAGGACTCTTGAAAGCCTCGCGGACCAATCCGCCCAACCTGCCGAGGTGAGGATTGTGGATGCATCGGCGGATCGAAGCACTCGTACACTTTGTGAGGAAGTTATACCAAGTCTGCGGTCCACGGTCTCGTGGCATAGCAGCGAGTCGGCGGGCGCGGCGAGTCAGCGCAATCAAGGCGTTCGTGGCTGTTCTCAGCCGGTGATCGGGTTTATGGATGACGATATATTATTCGAGCCAGGCTGCGTCGCGCGGCTATGGGGGGCTTTACAATCAGATGATCGGATTGGCGGCGTCAACGCGATGATAACCAACCAGCGCTATCAATCACCTGGCCGGATTAGCCGATTGGTTTTCCGCCTTATTGACGGTCGCCCCGAATCGTCGTATGCCGGAAGTGTGCTCGGTCCTGCGGTGAATCTACTCCCCGACGACCGCGAAGATCTTCCAGAAGTTGTGCGGGTAGAGTGGCTGAACACTGGGTGCACGTTCTACCGCCGTGAAGCGCTGCCTGATCCACCGTTTCCTGATCATTTCAAGGGGTATTCGCTGATGGAAGATTTGACGTTGTCGCTGACAGTGGGCAGGTGCTGGTCGCTAGCCAACGCACGGACGGCACGCATCTACCACGATTCGCAACCCGGGTCCCATAAGATCGATCCGAAGCTTATGGCTGAGATGCAGCTCGTAAACCGGCACTATGTGATGACGAAAGTGCTCGGACGCAACCAATTTTCTGACTACCTTAAACTTCTCCTGTTTGAGTTATTCTCGCTTGTTTCCATACTCCAGGTGCCTGCGGGCCGAATGGTGTTCGCACCCACCCTACGCGGCAAGGCCAAGGCCTGCCGGCTTATAGTGACAAAATGACTGTTAGTAGTTTGCCGCAAAATCGGGACGACAGTCACGCGGCCACGCGGGGCTTAAGGGGAGTGCTCGTCGGCATCGTGACCCGCAATCGCTGTGGAGTCTTACCGAAAGCCATCGAATCAGCGTTACGTCAGCAATATCCGCGACTTCGGGTAGCAGTTCTGGACGATGGTTCCGAGGACGATACGCCGCAACTTCGCTCAAAGTATCCCGAGGCCCGCTGGATCCGATGGGAGCGCTCACGAGGGTATATGGAAGCGCGCAACTACCTCATGCGCGATAGTAATGCGGAGTTCTATCTCAGCTTGGACGACGATGCATGGTTCACAACCGAAGATGAAATCAGCCTCGCAGTGCAGCACATGGAAAGAAACCCGAAAGTAGCCGCAGTGGCATTCGATATTCTAAGCCCGGACCGCGAAAAAACGGCTCTCAGATCGGAGCCTCGGCCAACTCATATGTTTATTGGTTGTGGACACATCCTCCGGATCTCCGCTGCCCGCGATTGTGGGTTCTACGTGCCAGCCCCAGGCTATTACGGATCCGAAGAAATGGACCTTTGTATTCGTTTGCTCGAGCGGAACTGGGAAATCCATCTCTTCCCAGGCGTACACATTTGGCACGACAAAACCACCATTGCGCGTGACATTCCCGCCCAGCACCGTTCAGGTGTTTGCAACGACTTGGCATTCGCAGTGCGTCGTTGTCCTTTTCCCCTCGTGTTAGGAATCATCCCTATTAAGCTGATAAATCACCTGCGCTTCTCGGCGAGGAACCAGTTGCTGAGGTCTTGTCTCGGGGGTATCGGACTTTTTTTCAAAGGCGCGTTTGATGTCTTGAAAAGTCGCGAGCCGGTGCGCGCGTCAACTTTTGTGGAGTTCATACGCCGGTCCCGCAAAACTCGATGAGAAACCTTCTTGAATATTTACTGTTGACCGCTAGCCACGGCATAGTGAGCCGGCTGCGGCTGGCGGTGTATCAGTTTCTGGGAATGAAAGCTGGAGCGCGTAACCGCATGGAAGGCTTGGGAAGAGTGCGACGATGCTCGCAAATCGAGATCGGATCGTATAACGCTTTCACCCAAGGATGTTGGCTGTGGCCCATCGACGCGGACTACGGCGGCATCCGCATCCGAATCGGCGACCGAAATTACTTTAACCGCAACCTCATGATTGACGCTTGCGGTTTAGTTGAGATTGGAGATCACAATATGTTCGGACCAGATGTCTACATTACGGATTCCAATCACAAAGTTGGTCCGGGTCTCAAACCAAACGAGCAGCCAATGGACATTGGCAGAGTAAAGATTGGCAACTGCTGCTGGATTGGAGCGAAGGTTGTGATCTTAAAAGACGTGGAACTGGGAGATGGGTGCGTTGTGGGCGCCGGTTCGGTAGTGACCAGAAGCGTTGCACCCGGAAGTGTGGTGGTCGGTGTGCCCGCTCAACGTCTATTGCAGCGTCGCTCATTTGTCGCCACTGACAGTCATTTAGGACGTGCATAAAATCATTAGGTCGACAGTCTCCGCAAGGGCTAATGCTAGCAATTCTAACCACGCATCCGATTCAGTATCAGGTCCCGTTGTGGCAGGCCTTGGCGCGAGATGGCCGAGTGCCATTTGAAGTATGGTATTTGACTGACCACGGCACCCGGCGCAGCAGGGACCGCGAATTCGGCCAAACCTTCGCCTGGGACATCGATACTTTGTCTGGCTATACCCACCGTTTTCTGGATGTCGAACAGGGGGCCACTCCGTCTAGTTTCTGGAAGTGTCGCCTCCGCGAGCGATTGCGCGACCGGGTGAGAGTGAGCAAGGCAAACGCAATTTGGATTCAAGGGTGGCAGGTTGCGGCCTATTGGCAAGCGGTTAGGGAAGCTCAATCCGTGGGCGTCGAGGTGTGGTTGCGTGGCGAGAGCAACGACCTTGCTCTGGAGCCGCCGTGGAAGAGGACGATAAAACGGATGAGAAATGACTGGCTTTTCCGGCGGGTGGACAAATTTTTCTACATAGGAAAAGCCAACCGGCGACTCTATGAAGAATGCGGAGTTCAAGAAGCGAAACTATTTCCGGCGCCATACGCCGTGGATAATGAGCGCTTTGCTCTCCAGGCAGCATCCCTCCGGCCACAGCGCAAAGCACTTCGGGAGCAGTGGGGTATTCCTGAAGACGCGTTCTGCATACTGTTTTGCGGCAAATTCATTCCGAAAAAGCGTCCACTGGATCTGATTGCCGCGGCCCGAGTTCTGCTCGAAAAAGGAATACTCTCAAAACTACACCTTTTGTTCGTCGGTTCGGGTGGGCTCGGACCGGAGCTTCGCCGTGCTTGCCGGGTCGTTTCCGATGCCGAAGGACAGCCCGCGACTCCGGAAGTCGAGGGTACAAACTATCGTTCTATGCTTCCTCCGGCTTCTTTTGCAGGCTTTCTGAACCAGAAGGAAATATCGCGGGCATATGTGGCGGCGGACTGTCTCGTGCTGCCCAGCGATTACAGGGAAACATGGGGGCTGGTAGTGAATGAATCGTTGGCCAGTAGTTTGCCATGTTTGGTAAGCCAAGCGTGCGGTTGCGCCGAAGAACTCTCCAGCTGCGGTACCTTTGCTACCGGAGACATCGAAGCACTTTCGTCGCAACTAGTCCGGCTGGCCCAACAGGGGTGTAAAATTGTCTCGCCGCCAACGATATCCGAGAGCGTATCTTCGATTGTGCGAGCTTATTGCGAATCTAACACTCCAACCCCAGTGGCTATCAATTCTCTATTGGACCAGTCGGGAAAGTCAACCTCATGAATCCAGACCCGAAATTAGCCTACGACCGATGGCATAAGCAAATAGACTCACGCTCAAGACAACGATCCTTCGCGAAGTCCTTTGGTCGGCATTTTTGTTCTTTTGATATAGGCCATAGGTTTGGTTTCAAATAAATTTATGCCAGGAGCGTGGCTGGTCGTGCAAAGGGTCATAGTTGGCATCAGCGGGAGGACGCCGAGGTGAGGCGTATGAGGCGTTCTTTGGAGAAGCTTTTTTTTTGTCGCCCTCGGATCTTAAACCTCTTACACTGGGCCAATCTTGCCAATGCGACGAGCCAGACGATTCCGGCTGAACTGGAGGCTTTGGAGCGGTACGCCGCGGGTGCTGGTCAGGCGCTGGAAATTGGAACCTATCAGGGTGTTTCCGCTGCAATAATTGCTCGCGTATTAGGGCCGGGTGGCCTTTTGCACTGCGTTGATCCTTGGCAGGAGACTAGCGAAAGACAAAACAATCCCTGCTGGGCAATCTGCCAACGACATTTGCGACGGTCTGGAGTGAAGAACCGCATTCGCATATTACGTGGCTATAGCCGGGAGGTAGCAAATCAAGTTCCGGATCGGTTGGATTTTGCTTTCATCGATGGTGACCATTCGTGGGAAGGTATTAAAACCGATTGGACGATCGTTTCCGAAAAGATGCTTCCCGGCGGAGTGGTCTGCCTGCATGACAGTTTCACACCGACCGGAGAAGATTGGCGACGCCCGGATTCTTGCGCGTACTTTGAAAAGGTAATCCAGAACGACCCTCGCTTCTGTCTCGTTGAGGTAGTTCATTCCCTCGCTGTGCTGCGTAAAATTAAATGAAATCTATGGAGAAAGCTCCAATACTGATTGTCTGTGCTGCGGGATATGTTTCTGGAAAAGAAGTTATGGCTTTGGAATTGGGCGAGGGACTTGCGCGAAATGGAGAAACCGTCTCTTTCGTCACCAGCTTCTGGAACAACAACGATTTCTCAAATCGGCTGAAGCTAGCAGGTCTACCGGCGCAAGTTCTGCACATTGGTTTCATCTCAGCCACGTTGACCGCTGAGTGCCTGCGCATGACGGTCGAACAGGTTTGGTATTTACCCGCCCTACTCTGGAGATACTCGCGGGTGCTGCGGCATCTCGAACCCAGGAAGGTCATTCACACCAATTGGCATCATCTGCTTCTATTGCTACCCTTTTTGCGATCCGATCGGGACCTTTATTGGTTGCACGAGTTTGTTCCCAATCTTCCTCAGTACCGCAGAGTTTTCGGCTGGTTTGCGCGCCGGCTAAAATGTTTTGTCTGCGTCTCGCAAGCTGTTGCTCGCTCGCTGCGGCAACTCGGAATTGATGAAGCCAAAATTCGGGTGATCTACAACGGGATTACGGATTCGGCGTCAAAGAATTCGATTCCGCAATCCGGAGCAACTTTTCGGATTGGCATCGTTGGTCAGGTGGGCGAGTGGAAGGGGCATGATGACCTTCTCGATGCGTTTGCGGTCGTTCATCAGAAACATGAAAGCTGCGAATTGCACGTCTTTGGAAAAAGTGAATCTGCGTACAGAGGCGCACTTGAACGCAAATCCATCGGATTGGGTGTTGGTAAGTGGGTTAAATGGCATGACTTCGTTCGCGACCGCCAAGAGATCTATTCGAACTTGGATCTCTGCATTGTTCCGAGCCGTTCCCAGGAACCACTTGGCTTGAGTGCAATCGAGGCTGGTTTTTCAGGCCTGCCCGTCATCGCCACTCGACAGGGTGGATTGCCCGAAGTCATCGAGCACGAGACCAACGGCCTTCTGGTAAACGCGCAGCAACCCGCGGAGCTTGCCGACGCGATGTGTAGGGTAATCAATGATCCCTTGCTCAGGCAGCATCTCGCTGGCAACGCCAGACGGTGTGCGACGGAGCGTTTCGGACGAGAGCGGTTTCTGGCGGAGTTTCTCGCGCTGCTGGAATCGCAAAATTGAATACAATCGTCGAATCGGCTCTCATGCTCCGCACAACTCGGCTGTATACAGCGCGTTTTGCGTGGCCTGCTGTACGTCGACGTTCCCAGGCAGGTTTTGAGCAGGATTTCCCGTCTCGCGGCCAGCGCCGCGGCGACATTCTACGGTAGAGTAACGAAATGCAATCCTTGATCCAGGCAACTCCATTTTCGCCCAGGAGTCGTTTGCAGAACCATTCAGGTCACTACCTGTTTTGGCTAGCTGGTGCGGTTCTCCTTTTGACCCTTTGGTCCATCAGCAGCCAGGACATTACTTTCACCGAATTTGTTTACTCTGGCGTGCTGCTGGCAATGACTATTCAAGGCTATATCTCTTGGAGCCAGGCACGCACCACCAGAATTCCGGTCTGGGCGTTGGTGTGCGCTGCGCATTTTGTTTTCTTCGGTGTGGCTATCTTCGGGGCCCTGCGACAATCGCCCAGCGCATTCGACCATGGCAGCGATCTACCCGGGTCAGTGCTCACTACGGCGATGCTGGTTGGGTTAGTCGGGCTCTTGTCCATGGCAGCCGGAAGAATGACGACACTTCATTTCGTTGGGCGCCAGCCATTTCGGCTCCCCTTCTTCAAAACCATCGACCGCACACCAGCCCGGGTTCAAATCCTGCTATTGCTCGGCATTGTTTCGAACGTCTTCGGCGTACCTTTTTATGGCACTGTCGTTTGGAATATCAGTGTCATCGCATTCAGCGCCCTGCCTCTTGCAGCTTTTCTTTGGCTTGTCTTGGTAAGGCACCTTCGAAGTCTCTCTCAACTGGACTATCTGCTGGGCGCGGTGTTTCTTATAACCCGTGTGGTTTCGGGCGCAAGATTCAACGCATCTCTCGGCACCATCGTTGTTCCGCTACTGTTGATTAGTGTGGCTGACGTGTCCCTTAAGCGCAAGATCCCGTGGCCCATGATTACTGTTGTCGCATGTCTTATCCTCTTCCTGCAGCCTGGAAAAGGCACGATCCGCCACGAAATGAGCCGCGGAGATGTTGGAGTTGGCGTGATGGACGCTGTCGTGAGGTGGATTGATGTCTCAATTTCCGGTTGGGAGGATGTTTTCGGAGGCCGCGCTCCATTAGATGAGCAACTCAGCGCCACCAGTTCGCGTTCCTCCCTTCTGACAGTGACTGGACTTATCCTCGAAAAAACGCCTAACAGCGTACCTTACCAGCTCGGAACCAGTTATCCACTCCTGATAAAAAATCTGATTCCGCGTGTCCTGTGGCCTGACAAACCATCCGTGAACCTCGCCAATCAGTTTTTTCAGGTTGAGTACGGTTTGACCGACGCGCGCGATCTCGCATCCGTATCCATCGCTTGCGGGTTTGAAGCAGAGGGATACATGAATTTTGGTTGGATGGGCATCGTGGGTGTTGGGTTACTGGTCGGGGGTATTCTTGCAATTTACGAACTGGCTTTCTTTTCGACAGCCTCGAGCCTGAGTGCAATTACGGTTGGGCTCGCGCTGCTGCCGACCTTCTTAACGATCGAGTCGCAATTGGTACAATATCTCGGGGGAGTTCTGCAACTTGCTTTCACCGCCGGTATTGTTTTTCATCAGGGTAAGGGCAAGCGCTTTGCCCACGCCCTTCCAAGGGCGACGCAAACGGAAAGGCTTGCAAGTGGCTCCAGTACTGCGGGCGTGTGGCGAGGTTCGCGAGAGTGACTGTTTTATTCGGGCATCCTAGCGGTGGCCCTTTTTCACACAATGCCGCGCTCGCACATTTCGAAGCCGAGCGATTGGAAGCTTTCTGTGTGGCCTGGATGCCATCATTGCTGACTTTGCAATTGCTTGACGGTATCAGCCCCTTACGACCGATGGCTCGTCGGCTCCGGCGCCGTCGTTTTCTCGCGCTTGTTGGTGCACCAAAGATTCAGGGGCGGCTAGGCGAAATGCGCCGCCTGATCACGCGAGCTATAGGACAGGGCGACGAGGTTCTTGCATACGAAGCGAACGCCTGGCTGATGCGCACCATGCGCAAAGAAAGCAGCCGCCCCAGGGTGCGCGCAGTTCACGCCTACGAAGACTGTTCGCTCTGGCAATTTCAAGAGGCCAAGCGTCTTGGAAAGGCATGTATTTATGACATGCCCATTGGCTATTATTCCGCTTGGGAGAATATACAGGCGGAACTCGCGCGGCAATTTGTCGATTGGCTGCCCGCAGGGGGATTGCCCTCTAGCCGCTTCGTGCGTCACCAGCAAAAGCGCCAGGAGATGGAGCTCGCCGATCTCGTGATGTGCCCAAGCAGCTTCGTCGCGGAAACCGTCCGAACGTTCCATCCAAACAAGGCGATCGCGTTGGCGCCTTATGGCGTCGACCTGGAATTTTGGACACCGGGCGACCGGAATACAGGGTCGGAAGTGCTGCGCTTCATCTACGCCGGACAGATTTCGTTGCGCAAGGGGATTCCCGTCTTGCTTGAGGCATGGGAGAAGGCTTCGCTCCGGTCAGCCGAGTTGCACCTTGTGGGGTCGTGGCAATTAAGTGAGAGTAAAAGGGCCTCGCTGCCGAGGGGTGTCACTCACATATCGGCCCTTTCTTCGGAGGCACTACGCGAGCATTATCGCGGGGCAGATGTATTCGTGTTGCCCTCGTTTTTTGAAGGATTAGCGCTCGTGCTGCTTGAAGCGATGGCCTGCGGACTCCCCGCAATTGCCTCGACAGCGACAGGGGGGGCCGATGTTCTGACCGAAGCCTCAGGAAGGTTGCTTCATCCAGGCGATCTCGATGCTCTAGTAGAGGGATTGCGATGGTGCGACAAGAACCGCGATTTGCTACCCGCGATGGGCCGTGCCGCCAGGAAAAAAGCTGAAGAGTGTACCTGGGATTGCTACCGTCGCGCCGTGACTGAAGCGATAGCTGCGTATGTATAAGCGTGGCTTGTCTCCGGCTCTTTTAAGGTAGTTGAACTACTCTTGGCAATTTGCTTTGTGCTGCAGGTCTTCAGTCCCGGGTACAAACATCGCCAGGTTCCAAGCCAAGCGTTTGCAGCTGCGTTAGAAAATTGTCGATCACTGAACGAGTCCACCCGAGGTGCCGCTCAGGCCGTTCGTTTTTTCAAATCGGCACCTGGAGGATTAGTCGCCACTGCTCCACAAGTGAAAAGCTCTGGTTCTAATGCTTGCCAAAAGCGATCAGCAAAGTGTTCTTTCAAAAAAACTGCATTTACCCGGGCCAATGCGGCACGTCCTAATTCCAAGGCGCGCTGACTGCTTCCCAAAACAGGAATTGCAGCTTCCGCTATGCTCTCTCTCGAAAGATCTTTCGCCATCACCGCACCTGTGCCCGTCGGAAAAAGTTCTTCGGTTACAGTGCCGGCTAGTCCCAACAATGGTATGCCGAAGCTGGCTGCTTCAACCCCGGCGAGTCCGAATCCCTCCTGCTTCGAAGGATAAAAAAGCAGACGACAGGACCGATACATTTGATTCCTCTGTGCGTCGTCGATTCGCCCGCAGAATTCTATGCCAGGCAACCGCTCCGCTTTCACTCTCTTTTGCAATCGGCCCTTATCGTTGCCACCGCCCACAATCATCAACTTCGCGTCGGGAATGATGGACTTGATTAGAGGCCAAGCATCCATTACGGCGTCATGGCCTTTAAGCCGCTCAGAATCGGCCATTCGGCCGACAATCAGGCCCGTTGGAGCGGCCGCTCGGACATCCGCGATTTCCTTCTGATGTTCGACGCCAAGCCAAGTAACTGTCACTTTTGGCAACCACGGATTAAAAATTCGGGCTTCGGCTCCCGTCGTGGCCGAATTCACCAGTAAAAGATTTGCGCCTAAGAGCGCTTCGCGTCGTCGACCGACTAACGGCTTCCAAACTTCGATGCCATGCAAAAAGACGGCATAAGGAATGTTTTGCAGACGGGGTATCACGGCATGCAAAACGGCGAGATCGACATGGTCGTACAGAACAAAATCGGGAGTTTTCAGACTGCCTAAAAATGCCCGGCCCACAGCTGCCGGAATTCGTGCAAACCGAGGCCAAAAGGCATGATGTTCCCATACCGCTATACGCGCATGCCCTTCCAGCACTGACACGATCAGGCCGGCAACTACGCCAATGCCGCCGTGAGCAGTGCCGATTCCGGAGGTGACTAGAGCGATTTGGGGACGCAACGGGGACCTTTTGAAATCCTAAAATATTAGTAGCATTTTGCAGGGACAAAGTGAAGGAGCTTTTGTAAGATATCGATAATCCTTAGTAAGATATCTTTAGCCGTTAGTTAACGTATCCACGGCTCTCAGACTCCCGAAGCAGCCTTCATGAAAGTTCTACATGTAGTGCCATCGTTTTACCCTGCCTATATCTACGGTGGCCCAATCCGTTCCACATTCGAACTCTGCCGGAATCTAGTGAAATTGGGTTGCGAGGTGCGGGTTCTTACCACAGACGCTAACGGCCTGAATCAAACACTTGCCGTGCAGAAGGAACACGAGGTAGAGTTACCCGAAGGGTTTCGAGTTCGCTACTGTCCGCGTTTGTATCGGCATTCGGTCTCACCCGCGCTGCTGCAATTGTTGCCTTCGTATATGCGCTGGGCTGATATTGTTCATCTTACCGGAGTTTACAACTTTCCTACGTTTCCAACGATCTGGGAAAGCCGTTCTTTGCGGAAGCCGCTAGTTTGGTCACCGCGCGGCGCGCTTCAGCGCTGGGCAGGCTCTTTGCGCACCAGTCCAAAGGCGGTTTGGGATTTTCTCTGGTATCACACCGCGAATCGTGCGAATTTGACGATGCATGTTACGTCGGAAAACGAGTGCCGCGAGGCTATAGCTCGGTTCCCGAAGTTACGAACGGCAACAATTCCTAACGGCGTGGATGTTCCCGCGGATCTTAATCGGATCGAAAGAAGGGAAGAGCTTCGACTGCTTTTCATCGGTCGGCTTGACCCGAAGAAGGGAATTGAGGCGTTGCTGCGAGCTTGCAGCCTGATCGATTCGGCACCACCATGGCGACTAGCGATCGCCGGATGGGGTTCCGTCGACTACGTTTCGCAACTTAAGAAACAAATCCACACGCTGGGAGTGGAGGAACGTGTGGAGATGATTGGGGAAGTGTTGTCGGAAGCTAAGAAAAGGCTTTTCGAGTCTTCTGATGTTGCCTTAGTTCCCTCTCATACCGAGAATTTCGCCATCGTCGTAGCCGAGGCTCTGGCGCACGGCGTTCCCGTGATTGCGAGCAGGGGAACGCCCTGGAGCCGACTGGATGAGATGAAGTGTGGTTTCTGGGTCGGCAATGATCCTGGAAGCCTCGCAGACGCGATTCGAAGCATCAGTACGATGCCCCTTGCGGAGATGGGGATGAGAGGCCGACAGTGGATGCAAAGAGAATTCTCATGGCTCTCTGTGTCTGAGCAGATGCTAGACCTATACCAACGATGTGGAGTGCACGAACCGATCGGCTGAAGCCCCGGTCGAAGGTTATTCACGTAAGGATTTATAAGCATGTGTGGCATCGCCGGAATTGTAGGTGCACTGTCGCCCAACCAGGTTAACGGGGCCATTCGAGCCATGCTCGACGCTCAGTTGCACCGCGGTCCGGATGACGGAGGCTCGACCGTGATAGCAGTGGGCGGCGGGACGGTTGGGCTGGGAAACCGTCGTTTAGCGATTCAAGACCTGTCTCCATTGGGACACCAACCCATGGTGAACGAAGCTACCGGCGATGTCCTTGTGTATAACGGCGAAATTTATAACTCTCCGGCGCTGCGCGATCTGTTAAGAACCGACGGCTTTCAATTCCACGGCCACAGCGATACGGAAGTCCTATTGCGTGCTTATGAGCGCTGGGGAATCGAGTGTTTGAAACTCTTGCGAGGCATGTTTGCCTTCGCTCTGTGGGACGCTCGCCGCTCGCGCCTGGTGATTGCGCGTGATCCCATGGGAATCAAACCGTTCTACTACTCGGAGAAAAGGGACGAGTGGTTCGTCTTTGCATCCGAAGTGCGGGCGCTGCTTCAAAGTAAGCTGCTGGATCCTCGGATTGATCGGCGATCATTAGCGGGCTATTTGGCCTATGGCGCAGTTCAGGAACCGCTCTCAATTTATCAGGGCATATTTTCGCTGCCCCGTGGCTGCTGGCAGGAACGGAATGAGCATGGAAATGTTGTCGCGAGCGGAACCTATTGGCAGTTCCCTCTTCCAGCACCGTCTCAACGGAATCGTCGCCTTGTAGATGTTGTGGACGAGGGGCGCCAAATCTTGCTGGAATCGGTGCGTCGGCATCTGCTCAGCGATGTTCGAGTGGGCCTTTTCTTAAGTTCGGGACTGGATTCTATTGCCTTGCTAGGCCTCACTCCCGAGAAACATAACCTCGAGGCGTTTACTGTGTCGTTTCCGGACCATCCTAAGTACAACGAGACTCTGTCAGCCGGTGCGGCAGCGGCACGCTTCGAGGTCCCTTTTCACGATTGTCCGGTAAGTGATAGCACTGCTCTGCATTGGATCCATAATGCCTTGGGCTGCATGGATCAGCCCTCCATGGACGGATTCAACTCCTACATTGTGTCCCGGGCGGTCCGCGAGAAGGGGATCGTCGTAGGCCTGTCAGGATTGGGTGGGGATGAGGTTTTCGGAGGCTACAATCTGTTTCGACGTGTTCCTCGACACTATCAAGCTATGACTTGGCTCAGTCCCTTACCTTCATCTGCACGCACCGCGGCAGCTTGGCTTGCGACGATATTCCGCAACGATATCGTGAGAGAGAAAGCGCATGAAATCGCTAAGGTAAATCCGGGATTAATAGGGCTGTACTTTCGGCATCGTCGATTGGTCGCCGATGCTGGTCTTCATGCATTTGGCCTTTCTGCCAAAGATCTCAATCTTTCAGATGACTTTCAAGTGCCAGAACTGCAATACCAGGGATGCTACTTGCCCGGGGATTTGTTGTCTTCGGTGGCCAGGCTGGATTCGGCGTTCTACCTCCAAAATATATTGTTACGTGATAGCGACGTATTCGGAATGGCCAATACGTTGGAAATTCGCGTTCCTTTTCTAGATGGCGATTTGATTGAATGGGCATTTCGACTGCCTGGCGATGTTCTGCTTCCCAAAAGAGCCCCATTAAAGTATCTGTTACGCCAAATCTGTGCCGATGTGTACGGAAAACTGCCAATCGCATCTTCTAAGCGTGGGTTCGTAATTCCCATTTCAGAGTGGCTGCGAGGCCCGCTGCGTGAAGTTGCGCAAGAGAGTCTCGTTTTTTTGCACGATTCCGGATTGCTCGATCCCGTCGGAATCAATGAGGTACGGGAACTCTTTCGGCGAGGGCCCGACAGCCCAGCTTGGTCACGGTTGTGGGCGCTTGTGACTCTCGGTTTCTGGCTTCGTACCCAGGGCTCCGGGCGACCCACTGAGGTCGTCACAGGATTGGCTGTGCACGGAATATAAGATTGCCTGAAAGTCTGTTGACACATCATTCGGCTCGTTCTACGCCTTCCACGTGTCTTATAATTGTGCGCAGCCAACTCCCTTTGCACTGAATCGGAATTGCATTTGCCCGATTCGATCTTAGTCTCTAAACAGAACTGATATGCAAGACATTCCTGATATGCGGACGGCACCCTCGCACGGCGCAAAGTCGGAATCGATTGCTGTCACAGTCGTTATTCCGACGCGCAATGAGGCACGCCACCTCGCGCGTTGCCTGGGTGCTATCCGTCGCTTTTCCGAGGTTTATGTAGTGGATTCGCAGAGCACGGACTCTACGGTTGAAGTAGCCCGCGCTTTTGGTGCAAAGGTCGTGCAGTTTCACTACCATGGAGGTTGGCCGAAGAAGCGGCAGTGGGCCCTTGATTCGCTTTCATTCGAAAATGATTGGGTTTTGCTGTTGGATGCTGACGAGGTCTTGACTTCGGATTTAGCTGACGAGATTGAAGAAGCCATACGAGATGACAGTCTTCGAGGATACTGGGTTTTTCTCAGAATCAACTTTTTCGGAAAGGAGCTTCGTTTCGGAGGTAGCGGTTTTTGGAAGCTGTCTCTTTTTCGTAGGGGGAGAGGACATTTCGAGTGCCGCTTGAAGGATCAGGATCATTCAATGAGCGACATAGAAGTGCATGAACATATAGTTGTGGACGGCAAAGTAGGCAAGCTTCGGCATCCACTTCCTCACCACAATATCGAGTCGCTTTCGCGATACTTGACCAAACACAATGAATATTCAAACTGGGAAGCGAAGGTCCTTTCCCAGGCGACAGAGCCGTCTGATGAACTGCCCCCCGCTTTATTGGGGAATCAGGCCCAGCGAAGAAGGTGGCTAAAGAAGCGTTTTTTGGGGCTACCGGGTTCACCGGTCTTTTTCTTTTTCTATAAGTACGTATTTCGTCTGGGAGTGCTTGATGGAGTGCCGGGCTTAATCTACTGCGCTCTCCAATCAACTCACTTCTTCCATATCAAGGCGAAAATGTACGAGCTGAAATGTAGCGCGATTTCGCCAAGTGCAGAAAACGATTGTTAGCGGGAATTGTTTGGCCTGACGGGTCGAGATTGATCGGAAACCCGATTTACCGAAGGAAGTGGATCAAAAGAAATGAGAATTCTTGGCATTAACGCGTTCCACGGCGATTCCTCTGCCGCGCTGCTGCGGGACGGCCAGCTTACCTTCGCCTTGGAGGAGGAGAGGCTGAATCGCACCAAGCACTGGGCGGGATTGCCCGTGGGGGCGGCAAAAGCATGTCTGCAAGGCGAACAGCCTGACTACGTTGCAATTTCGCGTAATCCTAGAGCTCACTTGAAAGACAAACTGGTGCGAGCGGCATTGCGTCCCCATCGTTGGTTGAGTCTCAGTTCTCGAGCGATCAATAGTGTCCGCATAGCGCAGGTCGGCGACTTGCTTGCCGCGGAAGGAATCGTATCGAAACAAACGCGGCCGGTACACTTCGTCGAGCATCATCGGGCTCATTTGGCCAGCGCTTTTTTCGCATCTCCTTTTGAGGAAGCTGCGGTCCTATCGATTGACGGTTTCGGCGATTTCAGCAGCGTAATGTGGGGAGTGGGGAAGGCGAATCAGATCGACGTGCGAGGCTCCGTTTCTTTCCCCCATTCCCTGGGTCTTTTCTATTCAGCGTTCACACAATTTCTCGGCTTTCCCAAGTACGGCGACGAGTACAAGATGATGGGCCTCTCCGCCTACGGAGAGCCTCGGTTTGCCGAACAGGTACGGGACGTGGTTCGCACGGAGGGCGATCAGTGCCGCCTGAATCTGGATTATTTCACCCACCATACGAAAGGGGTGGAAATGACGTGGTATGGCGGGGAACCGGTATTGGGCGCGGTTTTTTCGCAGAAGATGGCGGAGAAATTTGGGGAGCCTCGAACTCCGCAGTCCGAAATTCGGCAGAGGGATATGGACTTGGCGGCTTCTGTCCAACTGGTGCTGGAAGAGAATTACTTCGCACTTTTAAATTTTGTTCAGAAGCAGACGGGCCAGACTGCGGTTTGCTTAGCAGGTGGCGTGGCACTCAATTGCGTTGCCAACGGAATGATTTTCGAACGTACGAATTTCAGCGATGTATACATACAACCCGCTGCCCACGACGCCGGGACCTCGATTGGGGCGGCACTCTACGTGCAGCATCAAGAACTAAAGCTACCGCGGTGCTTTGAGATGCGGCACGTCTATTATGGGGCCGAGTATTCGGACGGTGAGATTCTGCGAGATTTGGAAGCTGCGGGATGCGAGTATCACAAGTTCACTGAGGAGGATTTGATTGATCGCACGGCGGCAGCGATTGCGGCGGGCAAAGTTGTGGGGTGGTTTCAGGGCCCGATGGAGTTTGGTCCTCGCGCACTGGGGAATAGAAGTATACTTGCGGACCCGCGTCGCCATGATATGAAAGACATCCTTAATAGCCGAATCAAACACCGCGAGCCCTTTCGGCCTTTTTGTCCGTCAATTTTAGCTGAAAAAGTGGGTGAATATTTTGAGACGGACTATCCGTCGCCGTTTATGGTTATGGCGTACAAAATCAAGCCGCAACAGCGCGAGCGAATTCCGGCGGTGACTCACGGCGACGGGACGGGAAGGCTTCAGACGGTAGAGCGAGACGTGAACCCTCGCTATTGGAAGCTGATACACAGGTTCGAAGCAGAGACACGGGTTCCGATACTGCTGAACACGTCATTCAACGAGAACGAACCCATCGTCCAAACGCCCGCGCAGGGAATCGACTGCTTCCTGCGAACGCGCATGGATATGCTGTCCATCGGTGGGTTTGTATTGTACAAGGAAGAAAACGTCACTCTGAGCGAGAACCGAGCTAGCTTTGCCGAGTTACAGAGAGGGTGAATTTGGTATTTGCATCCGATGATTCGGCGCGAAATGGCTCAAGAGCCGATTACGTATGCCGCCTTAGGTGCTGCTGCAGCATCAACACAGCATTTTGCCGCCACGTCTAATCAAAAATGAAAATTTTGCTTCTCAATCAGGCTTTTTATCCGGACGTCGTCTCGACTGCTCAGCATGCGAGCGATTTGGCGAGAGGCTTGGCGGAGGCTGGACACGAAGTCACGGTAATCTGTAATTCCAGGGGGTACGACGATCCAAAGCGTCGGTTTTCTAACCAAGAAACTTGGAACAGGATCAAGATTGTTCGTGTCCGGTCGACCGGACTAGGAAAAAGTTCCAGATGGCGCCGGGCCGCTGACTTTGGAACATTCATAGCAAGTTGTGCGCTTCGTCTGTGGTCATTGCCTCAGTTTGATGTTGTTGTCGCACTGACGTCGCCCCCGTTGATCTCTTTTGTCGCAGCTTTAGCGGTCCCACGTAAAGCTCGCAGACTAGTGTTCTGGTCGATGGACCTTAACCCCGACGAGGCAATCGCGGCCGGATGGCTGCGAGATGAATCCCTGGCCGCTCGTGTGCTATCCCGGATGTTGCTGTACAGCCTGCAGAGAGCTGATTGCATCGTGGCGCTGGATCGGTTCATGGGAGATCGCATTCGGTCGAAGGGTATCCCTGCGGAAAAAATATTAGTCGTCCCGCCTTGGGCGCACGATGACTGCGTCAGGTTCGATCCGGTCGCCAGGGAAGACTTTCGGATCTTAAACAAGCTTTCCGAGAGATTCGTCGTGATGTATTCGGGGAATCATAGCCCCTGCCATCCGTTAGATACTCTTCTGCAAGCAGCTGAGCGGTTAGCTGAGAACGACAATGTTGCTTTCTGTTTTGTGGGAGGCGGAAGTGAATTCGACAAGGTCAAAAAGCGTGCGCAGAAAAGCGGTCTGCGCAATGTGTTATGCCTTCCTTACCAGCCGATAGAAAAGTTATCCGGATCGTTGTCGGCTGCCGATCTCCATGTAGTCGTCATGGGCGATCCGTATGTGGGAATTGTTCACCCCTGTAAAATCTACAACGTGCTCGCCGTGAAAAAACCATTCCTCTACATCGGGCCCAACAAGAGTCACGTGATCGACATCATCGAACAATCTGCGGCGTATGTTTCGTCCCACGGTGACGTCGAGGGGGTCGTAGCGAATATCCGGCGTGCAATGAAGAACATGGCACTTGATTCGCTGTGCGGGCTTCAATCGGAAAAAACCTTTTCAAAAGAGCGACTTCTTCCGCAAATAATCCATGCCATTGAACGAAGTAACGGACACGCCACAAGTGATAATAGCTACGCAGCGTGATGGAGTTCTGTGTATGTTCTACGTCAGGGAATGACACAGCAATACATCCCGACCACTACGGAACCCGGTATATTGCAGCAGTCGCGGCAATGCCGACCAGCGCGCTAGCGTTCAGGGCTTCCTTGATCGCACTACTGGGAACGAAGAGTATATCCTCATCGCGGACAGTGACATCGCCAGTCTTGCCACGCAGAAGTTTCTTCAGATCCACCCGTTGTTCTTGAAACCCACTTCCCGTTCGACGGAGCAGTTTGGTTTTTCCGGCGGAGGCTAGATGAGTCGGCCCGCCGGCGACAGCTACGATCTGAATAACTGTAATTCCACCCGTCGCATTCATCACATACCCGCCCGGCCGGGTAACCTCTCCGAGCACGTAAACAATGCCTGCCCTGGGAACTACGACCGTATCTCCGGGTCGTAGAACGACATTGCTGCCAGCCATTTCGACCGGATCTTTCGAAATTGGGAAAGTAGTAGAGTCTGCTTCATCTCGATGGTTGACCACGACCTTACTCGCGGCTTTATCTGTGGGCCCTCCCGCGGCCTGCAATACATCAAACAAACGGTGAGGCCCAACAGCAGAATAAAAACCGGGTTTGGCGACCTCGCCGGATACTGAAATCCCGCTATTTGTGTATTCCTTCACGAAGACCGAGACCCGCGGATCGTTAAGGACATTGGCCTGTCGTAGCTGTGCTTCGATGGCCGCTTCCGCTTCGCTACTACTGAGTCCGGCCACTCGAATATACCCGATCAAGGGCATCGAAATATTTCCGTCAGCACCGACGCGGGTGTGCCCCGACAGGTCAGGCGCCCCATACACCGTGACGTCTGCTTCATCCCCTGGCCCGAGGACGAGTGCCGGGGAATTGGTTTCCGTGTGGCTTGGTTTTTCTAAATCGCCAGCCATAGGTTCTGTCGAATTTCCCAGAGGCTTTTGTGGGGTGCCTACCTGTGGCGCGTTCTGTTGTTGGGGGCTGGAAGTTTCCGACGGAATACTGTCCTGAGCCGCAGTTAGCTGAAAAAGACCGGAAACGAATAATGCGACCACGAGGATCATCAGTCGAAAGAGGAAATCCGGGACACGCTGCATAGGTGTATTCGATTCTACTGCCGAGCGCGTTGGCGCACAACTTGCGTTCCAGTTTTTCTGCAAGGAAAATTAAAGAGCCGGCATTGCAAAGCGCAAGCTGTTCGATTAGCTTTGTCGCAAGTGATAATTCATCGTTGAGTTCCCAGTTCGGACAAAATGCGGCATGGGTTGCGTTGCTCTCGCCGACTGTTGTTTGGACGTGCACATTCGAAAACAAAAGGTTTGGGTAGCACTCCGCGTTTGCCTAATGAAGTCTCACGTCATGAGTGCGCAAACAAGAAACTTGGGTAATGCGAAAAAATCTGGAGACCAGGACTATGGGGAAGCAAAAGCGGATATTGGTAACCGGCGCTGGCGGGTTCATCGGACACCATTTAGTGAAGAGGCTCAAGTCAGACGGGCATTGGGTCCGGGGCGTTGACATCAAATATCCGGAATACCAACCTACAGCGAGCGATGCATTTGAGATTCTCGATCTGCGCAAGGCAGAAAACTGCCTTCTGGCCACGCGTGGCGGGATCGACGAGATTTACAACCTCGCCGCCGACATGGGGGGCATAGGCTACATCACTGCGTATCTCGCCAACATCAGTCGCAACAATATTTTGATTAACGCCCATATGCTCGAGGCGGGCCGCCAAAATGGAGTTCAGCGTTTCCTGTTCTCCTCTTCTGCGTGTGTCTACAACCAGACCAAGCAGCAAGATGCTACGGTCACTGCTCTGCGTGAGGAAGACGCCCATCCCGCTGATCCCGAGCCGGGCTACGGCTGGGAGAAACTCTTTGCCGAGGAACTCTGTCGTTACTACTACAAAGACTACGGTTTTGAAACGCGAATTGTCCGCTTTCACAACGTCTACGGACCGCTAGGTACGTATGAAGGCGGCAAAGAAAAAGCGCCGGCCGCTATCTGTCGCAAACTGGCTCTTAGCGAGGAAAATGGCGAGATCGAAGTGTGGGGCGACGGAGAGCAGACGCGATCCTTTATGTATGTGGATGATTGTGTGGAAGGCCTGATTAGGATCATGGAGTCTGACTACCGCGAACCTCTCAATCTGGGAACGGATGAACTGGTCACGATTAATGAACTAGTCGACTTGGTCGCTGGAGTTGCTGGCAAACGGATTTCCAAGCGTCACAATCTCAGCGCTCCGCAGGGAGTGCGGGGCCGCAACAGCGATAATTCTCGTTTGCGTGACGTTCTTGGTTGGGAGCCATCGATCCCGCTTAAGCGTGGATTGGCCGCGACCTATGATTGGATTGCCGCTCAGGTGCTTTCCAAGGTTTCGGCGCCCGTGGCAGCCTCCAATGCGGCGGATTGACGAGAGTGAACTCTTAAAGATCCGCGTCGGATTGGCTCATCCTCGAGCGCGCGTTCTCGTTCCTAAGAACATTTGCATGGAGAAGCAACAAGGCATCAACCCGAGCATGCCTCCCTTAACAGGCCACAGACTTGTTGGGCATCGGTTAGCGCTAGCTTATTAAAGAAGGGCAACGCGAGCGTACGTGCTGATATGGATTCGGTTACCGGAAGAAAATATGAACTTCTCCATGCGCTATAACTAGGCTGCATATGAATAGGGGCAAAATAGCGCCCGCAGCCGATTTCGGCCGAAGCAAAAGCCTTTAGTACCGCATCTCGCTGAGCTCCGGTAAACCTTTCCTGGAGGCGGACAACGTACACAAACCAGCTGATCCGACCCTGCGGGATCGATACGGGAGGGAGCACAATATCTTTGCAGTCGTTGAGCAGTTGGTGGTAAGTGCGCGCCACTGTTTCGCGCGCGGTCAGTATGTTCTCGATTCGTTTTATCTGTACGAGACCGATGGCACAATGCATTTCAGAAAGGCGGTAGTTGAAGCCGAGTTCCGTATGTTGCAACCAGTCATCGGTTTCATACCGCCCCTGATTTCGCAGCGCCCCGATCTTCTTCGCAACCGCAGAATGGTGCGTCACAACCATTCCGCCTTCTCCAGTAGTGATTTGTTTGTTGGGGTAAAAAGCAAAAACTCCGGCATCTCCGAATGAGCCAACTTTCTGATTGTGAAACTCTGCTCCTAATGCCTCGCATGCATCTTCAATGAGGAGCAAACTATAACGCCGAGCGATGGTCAGGAGCGCATCCATGTCCGCGGGATACCCGAAGGAGTGAACGGCAAGAATTGCTTTGGTTTTCTTCGTGATCGCCGCTTCAGTCTGTCCTGGATCCATGTTGAGAGTGACGGGGTCAATATCTACAAAGACGGGATTTGCTCCCACATAGCGAATCGCATTGGCTGCAGCGACAAAGGTGAACGACGGCACAATCACTTCGTCTCCGGGTCGTATATCCAATGCAAGCATGCAAAGGTGGAGGCCTGCAGTTCCGGAGCTCACTCCAACGGCGAAGGGGGCGCCCGCGTAAGTGGCGATAGCGTGCTCAAATTCTTCGAGCTTTGGGCCTAGACTCAAGCGCGAACTGCGCAATACCTCGGCGACGGCCTCTATTTCTGCTTCGGATATGTCAGGTGCAGAGAGGGGAATCTTCATCTGGATCATTCACCGTTGACTGCTCGCTTCCGCAGCAGACTTGCGTCTATAGGCACGGAGGTCAATATCTGTGTGATTTTTTCGGCTGCATATCCGTCCCCATAGGGATTCTTCATCCCTTCCAGCGAAGATTTGAAGTGAATGCTCCTGGCCTCCTCTATTTTTTCCAGAATGGATTGCTTGTCTGCTTTGGCATCCAGCACATTCGCAGCGTGCTCCCGGCCGTGTTGCCGGAGGCCGATATTCACAGTCGGTAATGGCAGCGAAGCCGTTTCCATGATGCCACTGCTTGAGTTGCCCACCATCAGGTCTACATTTGCCAGCAAACTCCAATAAACCACCGCATTCAGGTTGACAAATATGCGCCCGTTGGTCGTCGCTTCCAAAAATCTCCGGGCTTGCTCAATCAAAGAACGACTCCCGGCATCCGCGTTGGGATAACAAAACAAAATTTGTTCACTTCTCTCGCGAAGAGCCGCAAACAAGGAAGAGGCTTCATAGGTCGTATCTTGCGCGATGGTCACCGGGTGGTAAGCGACGATCATGGATGTTTTGGAGAGATCAAGCTTGAGCTCCCCTTCCAATTCTTTACGCGTGCGCAATTTGCTGCGCCTAAAATGATCAAGCGACGGGGCGCCCGCGCGATGCACTCGCCAAGGCTCCTCTCCCATGGAGATGATGCGTGCCCTGGCGTTCTCAGTTGAGGTGAAGTGAACATGGCTCATCTTCGTGACGGCATTCCGGACGGCATCATCGATCGCACCTTCACTGACTTCTCCGCCCTCGATGTGAGCAATCGGTATGCGCAAGGCCAGCGCGACACTAGCAGGCGCGAGTATTTCGTAGCGGTCGGCGATCAGAAGGAGAATGTCAGGACGCATGCGTCCAAGCAGATCCGTGAGGGCAAGCACCGCAATGCCGATGCTCTTTGCCATGCCGATGTCCGTATCAGAGCTGAGCAGGGTTTCGAGCGATGCGGCAATTGCAATGCCGTCTTTCTGAATCTCCTGCGCACTGAGGCCGAACTCTGGAGACAAATGTGATCCCATGACAATCAGCCTCAGGTCAACATCTGGATGAGCCGCTAGTTCGCGCAAGGGCCAGTAGAGATGACTGTAGTCAGCTCTGGAAGTCGTAATCGCAGCAATGGTCCGCTTCTGCTTCATTAGCAGAGCTCCGCCTGTCGTTTATTTTCTACGACCTGCTGCAAGGCATGGCTGGGCCGATATTCCGGTACCGCTTTGCAGATGCTCTCCAACAGCAACCGCAAATCTCTATCTCGAACACTCGTCTTGATCTGTTCCAAAACCGCATACAGAGTCGCAGTGGCCAATCCTTCCATTTGTACTGTGGAGAAAAGGTCATCACCCTGCACAAGGCAACGGTCATAAGGGGATGCGAGTAGTTCTTCAAATTTGTCTCCTGGCCGTAGGCCGGTGAAGACAATCTCGATACCGTGCCGTTCTCTGGCCGTTGCCACAATGAGATAACGCGCGAGTTCTTCAACCGTTCTGGCTGGACCTAGATCAGGAATCAAAATTCCTGTTTCATACTCCGCTGATAAGGCGGTCATTAGGAGCGTGACCGCATGGTTGAGCGTTACAAAGAATCGGCGGGCGTCACGGTGCGTGATGGTGACCGGGCCACCTTCCGTAATCTGCTTGAGAAAAAGGGGACCGACGCTACCGCTCGACCCAAGCACGTTGCCTAGACGCACTGCCTTGCGTTGCAAGGTTTTCTTGGGATGTGTAAGCAAAAGAAGTTCAGCCAGACGCTTTGTGGCGCCCATGATGCTTATCGGTAAGACAGCTTTGTCTGTGGATACCATGATGAATTGGGATGCGCCGTGTGCTGAGGCTGCCTGTAACAAGGCATAGGTGCCGAGAACATTGGTGCTTGCAGCTGCAATCGGATTCAGCTCCATCAATGGAACATGCTTGCACGCTGCGGCGTGAAGGACGATTTGTGGGTGGTAGAGTGCGAAGAGTTCAGACAGCAAAACTGAATCACAGATGCTGCCCAGAACTGGTACGCGCACGGCTTTCGATGACAAGTTAAGGGACTGCTCTGAAGCATGCAAGCCCTGTTCGTTGCTATCGAGAAGGATCAAGACTTTCACATCGCAGGTGATGGCGAAGCGAGCAACCGCCGACCCGATAGAGCCTCCGGCACCCGTTACCAGCAGGGTCTTTCCGGAGATGCATTCCTTTGATGGCAAAGAAGAAGAAGGTAGGCGGCACGAGTTGCCGACAAATTCTGTCCAAATGCTCTCTTCGGCTTGCGCTTTATACATCATTCTGTAAGCCCTGACTATAAACGCGATCGTGCAGACGGTCTACGGACCGCCAGGCTCCTGGAGGAGGTAGGAAAAAGCGCTGTAGCGACCCCGCAGATCCTGAATTCTGGGTGCTGGTGCCAAACCACCGCCGAATTCTGCTAGGATTATGTGGCTTCGTCAGCTGTTACCAGCAATCCGCGCCCACCAAATCGACAAGCTCATAATTGCTACGAATTCATCCGTTCCTAATTGATGGTTGGGTTGTGATCAGAGGTCACGATCCGGTTAAGCCGGTTCCCAAATCGGGAATCTAAGAGGTCGGTAATGATGGTGTTCAAAAGTGAGCATCTTCCAGATCACAGAGAAGGCATCATCAGCAGTATCTTTTCCACAGAGTGTCGGGAACGGGAATTGAAATTCTGGATCGGAAGTTGTTATAGTTCCACGAGTCAAATAACTTCGCGAAAAACTTTGAAATGTGGAACAGGGTCAGTACAACCTGATTCCTCTAACGAAAATTTGTGTTTTTTCGCTGCTTTTCGGCGATGATGGCGGAGAGTTTAGTTGACACTGTCATATCTGATTTCTTTCGGGGTTTCGCTGATATTCTCGTTTGTTCTTACCTGGTTCGTCCGTAATCTCGCCATGGGCCGGGGTTGGGTGGCACCGCCGATTCAGCATCGAGATCTGCATGAGATCCCGTTGCCGCGGTTAGGCGGCATTCCCATCGTTTTTGCATTCCTCGTGGCAATTGGTGCCGCGTTGCTGATAGGCCGGCACTCTCCTGCGTCGGATATCCTACCTTCCGTTCGGCCCCTTTTAACAATTCTTATTCCAGGAACTCTTATTTTTCTGCTGGGCGTATACGACGACATCCACTCCGTCGGTCCGTACACGAAGTTTGCGGTTCAGGGCGTGGCCGCCGTTATGCTTTTTGCTGGTGGCTTGAGGATTCTCGAGCTGCCGGTATTATTTGGCGCAAGGCATTTCGCTTGGTACATCGGGCTACCCATTACGGTTCTCTGGGTAATTGGGATTACGAACGCATTCAATCTAATTGATGGCTTGGACGGACTCGCCGCTGGTTCCGCGTTGTTTTCGACGGTGGTGGTTTTTGTTGTAGCCGTCTTTAATGGTTCGACATTAGTGTCGTTGTTGACGCTCGCCCTTGCCGGATCCATTCTGGGTTTTTTGCGTTTTAACTTTAATCCGGCGACCATCTTTCTCGGGGATTGCGGGAGTTTGTTCATCGGATTCATGCTGAGTGCCTTGGCATTGGCGGGTGCTCAGAAGGCGCCAACGATCATTGCGGTAGCCATCCCGGTTGTTTCTTTCGGCCTGCCAATTCTTGAGACTACCCTTTCAGTCGTCCGGCGCTTGATCAGTGGCCGCCCTTTGTTCACGGCAGATCGTGAGCACATTCATCACAAACTACTTGAGCATGGAATGTCGCCGCGGAAAGTTGTTGTCATTCTGTATGCGGTGTCGGCTCTTTTCGCCTTGCTCAGTCTGTTTCTGCTTTGGCCTTCAGGCAATACACTCGGATTGGTGCTACTGGTTATCGGTACGGGTATCTGGTTTGGCGTTCAGCACCTCGGCTACCTGGAATTTTGGGAAATTCGTCGAGTTGCGCAACGAACCATCGAACAAAGAGGCATATTCGTCAATGACCTTGCAATTCGCCGGGCGATCGAGGAGCTGAAGAGTTCCGGAGATTACGCCCATATTTGCGATATCCTAAAATCGGCTTTTTCTAACAATGACTTCGACGGCTTCATATTGAGCGTAAAGTCGTTGTCAGACGAGTCTTCCGCCGATAGCGACGCTTGGCTGGGGGAGAATCGATGTTTTGAATGGGAGAAGGCTACGGCTTCGGCCTTTCGAAACCAAAAGGCAGTCTGGAACCTTACGTTGGAATTGGTTACAAGTGCCGATCAGTGGCTTGGCGCGATAAAGATCTACCGTTTTTACGACGATCGACCGCTGCTCGTGGACACCAATCTTCTGACCTCGGGATTCCCGATGGTTTTGGCCGATGCTTTGGGTCGCGCTCTCGACGCCGAGGAGGGAATCATTCCCGAGAGTGTCACAGGTACGCAGTTTTTAGAAGCTGAGGCGAGTTAGTTAACGAGTCCCACCCTTTACCCCGCGATTTGCCACCTGCGTGCCACAAACACATCGATGACAACGTTGATCGGCTAGGTCTCTGTGGAATCGCTGCAGGCCAAGCGGGCGCTAGCCACCCCCTTGTGATTCAGGCATGAGCTTGCTTCTCAAGTAAGATATGTCGGGGGCCGGCGTTTGTAACGCCTTGATGATCTTGACCGCAACGGTGACCAGAACGACATTCCGCACACCCCATATTTTGAAACCGATTCTTGGGTCAGAAATTCCGGAGGATGTTCATTTTCCTTCTGCCTATTGTCTGCCGACTCGGGTACCATTGAACATGCAAGAGTCGATCCCAGGCTCCAATGTCCGCCCACGCTTCCATTAACCGCCGCCAACGTCCACGCGAAAGAGTACGGGCGACCGCCCGTGCTAGCTTTGGGACTAGGTGTAATGCCGAAGTGGTTCCCCTTTACGAGATCCTTGACATCAGCGAGATCGGGATGGCAATTCAGTGCCCGTCGCCGATAGAAATCAACCAGGAAATAGAATTATGTCTGCACGTCGCTGAATCCATCGACCAGCTCTCGGTGACGGGTCGCGTGGTCTGGTCAAACTCTTCAGGACGGACTGGTTTAGGCTTTTCGGCGGTCGCGGATAGTGAGCTGCAGCGAGTGCAAGAGTGGCTTTCTCTAAATACCACGTCAGGCTCCGCCTCTTTGGGACTGGCTGGGTCCTCGACCTCAGAGCACTCTTCTGTTTCTCTGAATCATACGGACAGGCTGAGCGGCATGGCTACCTTGCAGAAAGGAGCTGAGTTCGGTGGGGAGAACCTCGAGGCGGTCCTTTCGTTGATTGCTCTTCGGTGTCATTCGCTGCTTCGATGTTCTGGCGTCGCGGTCGCGCTGTCAGGAAAGGATGACGCGAACATGACGTGCCGAGCCAGCTGTGGCTCGAACGTCCCACCTGTAGGCGCAACATTGAAAGTGGGATCTGGTTTTTCCGGTGAATGCGTGCGAGCCGGAAGAATATTGCGCTGCGATGACACCGAGGAAGACAACCGCGTAGATCGCGATAGCTGTCGCGCGCTGGTTATTCGTTCCATCCTCGCCGCGCCGGTAAGCTCCGGCAAGAAAGTGATTGGCCTACTGGAGGCATTTTCGGCTCAGCCCCGAGCTTTTGGCGATAACGATAGCAGAATGTTGCAACGATTCGCCGAGACAATTTCTTCCGCCATCAATCACGCCGCGCTATCGGACCATTCTTTTGATCCAGCCGTTTCCATGAAACTTGTCTCCTCGGTTCCGGGTGGCGTTCTCTTCGCTTATGAGCCGACAGAACCGACAGGCGAGGCAACCCTTGCTGCTCATGAGGACACGGGTAGCGGTATTCAGTTTCCTTCTACCTTTTTCTACTGCGCCGCCGCTGCGATTGTCCTCATCCTTGGCTTCATGCTATCGCCGTGGATTCAGGAAAAGCTTAAGGCCAGTGATCGGACTCAGGAACCTGTAGTTTTGGCGGTGTCACGCCCTCCTATTGACACAACGTATCCAGACTCGTCACTCAATTCCGGCGAGATCGAACAACTTCGAAGGCTCGCGAGCAGGGGGAATCCAGAAGCGGAAAATGCTATGGGTCTTCTCTATGCCCAAGGCGATGAGAAACACGCAATCACGCAGGATCAGAGAGAAGCAGTCCGGTGGTTCACCAGGGCGGCGGAGCATGGAAGCGTGCCTGCCCAATACAAGCTGGGATTGCTTTATTGGGGTGGTCACGGTGTTCCTAAGGATGCGAACAAAGCTTATTTCTGGGCGCTGGTGGCGCGCGCAGGAGGCCAGGAAGGCAGCCAAGATCTCGCCAAAAGTCTCGCGAGCGGCATAACTCGAGCCCAGGCCGCGGCTCTCGAAACGCAAGCCGAGATCTGGTACCAACAGCACGGGTCGCATGCGAAGACAGGGCCTCACCACTAGAGAAGCCCAAATCCCCCGAAGCGTTTAAAGCAGAGTCAGGGGCACTGTGCCTAGCTTGCGCGACGTTCGCGACATTAAAAAAGTGTGCACTACTATTTCTCATTCAGGAACTAATTTAGACGGTGCAGGGCGGCTCGCAGATCATATGTGAGGTGGGGGGAAGAGAATTCAACAAGGTGCGCAGGATCGCAGCTTGCACAACGTTGTTGTGGTTGGCGCCATAAAAGTCTACCGACGAGGGAACGAATCCCGGAGGGGGCACCGTACGCAGTTTTTAGAAGCCAAGGCTAATTAACGTCTTCGATAGCCCAAAACAGTCCCGGATGTATCTTTTATGCCCGAAATCTAGCGTGATTTGACCCCGTATGCTCCCTGGCATGCCGAACAGGGTAACCTTTCGAAGGATGAAAAAAGGGAGGGCTAACGGTTACAGTTTCGCGTTGACGTAAGAGTTAATCTCACAATTCAGGCAAACTTCTTCGAAGGCCGGTGCGGTCCACTGCATTGCTTTATCTCCAGTCGTTCAAGGCTTTTGCTGCTTCGAACGTAACTTCATTTTAACTCGGCGCTCTTTCTTCTAGCAATAGCCTTTTAGCAATAGCCCAACCGCAGAAACCACGGGCTAAACAGAAACGTTGCAAATTCCTGCGCACATCGAGAAGCGCAATCGCCTGGCGCCGCCTGCCGAGTCGCTCCCAGTCGCCTCTCGGGACTTTTCCACATGCCGAACCACTGCGGACACTGTCTAACCCGCCCCAACCCTGTTTACCTTAATCTTCTCTTGTTATCGGTGAGGACACGCATTCATGTTTCGTGAGACGGTTTATGGCGACTCTTTCAAAGAACTTAACTTCGTTCCGCTCCAGTCAGCCACGTTCTGCGTTCAGTGCGAACTGATTAGCAATAACAGCCGGCCCTACTGCCTGGCTTGCGGAAATCAGTCCCTTCTCAGTCTCTCGCGCGTGCTAGGTGGCTCACTGCGGCAGCAACAAACCGCTCATCTCATTACCGATTCTGAACTCGACCTTCTCGTCCGCGACTTGCTCCGCTCCGTTCCCGACCCTCAAGTTCGGAATATGGCCGATCATCACGCTCGAGTACCAACCCCTGCTCTACGCAGCCAGCTTCGCGTGGCGAACGCCGCGCACCCCGCTTCCGGATTTCGCGCCGTGCATGTGGGAGAAGAAGTTCATATTCACACCGCCGAATTGAATCTTGAACCCGCGATCAGCGCTATCACTGAACGCGCCCAGCACCTCACCGGGGCAACCGGAGCGGCCATCGCTCTGCGCGCCGGAGACGAAATTGTATGCCGCGCGCGAGCCGGCCGCACCGCTCCCGACCTCGGCGTGCGCCTGCAAACTGACGCCGGAATTTCTGCGGAAGCTGTGCGCACCGGCGAAGTCATGTTGTGCCATGATGCCGAGCGCAATCCGCGCGTGGATCTGGCTAGCTGCCGCCGTCTCGGCGTTCGCTCGATTCTGGTTTCGCCCTTGCGCTACTATCGCCGAACGCTCGGCGTGTTTGAGGTGTTGTCGTCTTCTCCCAGCGCATTCGACGAACGCGATGTCGCGACCATGCAGCTTCTCTCGAGCATGATGGTTGCAGCCATCTCCCGCATTTCGAGTCTGCATACTGCGAACTTATCGCGGCTGGCTGGTTGAAGTTGGATCGAAAGGCTGCCGAGAATTCCCAACCCGAACCCCTAGTAAGCCCAGTACGGCCCGTTCCCGCCCGGTGTACTCACATTTTCAATGGCCGTGTACACGTTGCGCCCGTAGAAGAAGGGAAGTCCCCAGTCAAAGTACGGTAGAACCGTGTTCGAGCCAGAACCAAGAATGGACGGACCTCCGAGTTCGCTGAATACCGTATCGGTTGTGCTGGTGAACAAAGTTTCGGCATTCGCGATGCCGAAATTCACCGTTCCGCTGGCCCCATTCGTTCCCTGATTTATCGCGGAAAACGTCTGCGTACTTGTCGGGCAATAGAATCCCGCCGCCACCGAGTCCGTCGGTGTATTCGGGCAATCCGGCAGTGAAGGCACAATACCGCTATCAAGAATGAAGTAACCATTCGATCCACTGTCAATGAAGCTGCCGTGGTAGGGCGTGCCTTGGTAACTGGTGGTGAACGATAATGAGCTAGGATCGATCCCAAAAATCGTGGCGCTGCCCAACGCATTATTCGATTGCGTTCCGATACCGAAAACCAGTGACCCGGTCAGCGTCGCTGCCGATCCCGAAACCGCCGGCAACTCAATAACGACTCCATTATTGTCTGCCGGAAATAATGCTACAGGGTTGATAACCTGCTGCGCCAAGGTCTCGGCCACGGGTTGGCAGCTCGTGGATGAGCTGCATTCATAGTAGGGATTAAAATTAGCGGTCTGCACCTGCTCGCAATAAGTGCCACAGTCCTGCGCCGCAGGACCGACGCCGAGAATACCGTTTGCTCCCAGGTTGGCAACAGTATTCGCCGAGGGAAATCCGTTCGAACAGGCAGCCGGAGCCGAAAACTCTGTATCGCTGAGCACCTGAATCAGTGTCGATGCAGCCTTCTCCCCGCCAATCTGAACGTCTGCTGTTTGCACCGGCCCCCATGTGTAAGAACCCAGGAACTGCAAACACTCAGCCACGGGATTGCCGCTTTGCGCTTTCTGCTGCGGCAAGGCAATCGTTAGCACCGACGACACAATTCTCAAGCCGGAAGAACCCGTGTCGACCAACATGCCGTCGACGGTCTGACAGGTTGAAGTCCCCGGAATGCACACTGTCACGCTGGTGAAAGCCCCATTCGCGTAATTGTTCGCCGGTCCGGAATTCACGACAATGGGCGCGACGTTTTGCCCCGTCGTCGCGATCAGATTGGTCTTGGTGGAAGAGCTGCTGCCACCACCGCAACCGATTGAAAACGCGCCCGCCAATCCGATGACTGCAGTACAAACTGCTCGGAATGTTCTCATTGGATACTCTCGGCACGCACGCCCGATGGCAGCATTCCCGGAACGTAGGCCCTACCCGCGAACGCACGCGGGTGTCCGCCAATTTGTACAACCAGTCCCGGCTCGTTAATCAGCACCGGCCCGCGCCGAATTCGCGCTCCCGTCTTCGCTTGGTTTGCCCGAGCATACTGGTCGAAATAACTTCCAAGAAGTTGCCGCATGTCAGGTACCCAGGGCCCCTGCCATGCGATGCCAAACACCTTTCCATCGGATGACACGTATTCCCTCACCACAGTGCCGGATGTCCCTTGAATCTCGTGTACGGTATAGGATTCGGCAGCCGTCATGGTCCGGCGACCTTGAAGGTGAATTTGGTCCGCTTGCACCGAGGCCGTATCCCCGCCCAGGGAAGCCCAAGCCGGCGTTGTAGCGGCGCCGATTATCAACGCCGCGGCCATCACCAGCATTTTCAAGTGGATAGAGTTCCCACGCTGCTCGACCATGAATTTATCCCTAAAGCCTTCGCGGAGTTAAGCTTGGGGATTAGATTAGGTTTGCAACTGGCAGGGTTGCATCAGCTCTGGCTGTGGGATGCCTTCGCAGGACCATTCGAGTTATTTCTTCGTGCTGGTTTATTACGAACTCAGGGTAATATGTACAAGACTTCGATCCCGGGCTCCCCCATGTCTGCCATCGTCCAGTCGCCTCGAAGCACCCTTTCCAATCGCCGTCGAAGTGTGCGCCAGAAAGTTCACGCGCCCGCCTACGCAACTTTTGGCGGCGCCTCCAGAGACGAAATGCTCGATCTCTATGAGGTGTTGGACATCAGCGAAGACGGTGTCGCGGTGCAGTGCCCAGCCCCGATGGAAATCAACCGGGAGGTTGAACTATGCCTGGACCTCGCGGAATCGAACGATCAGATTTCCGCCAGCGCACGCGTAGTCTGGTCAGATGCGGCCGGGCGGGTCGGCTTGGGATTTCCAGCGCTGGCCGATCCTATGCGCCAACGTTTGCGGCAGTGGCTGTTTCTCAATGCGATGGCGGGCGCTGCCAACGCTGCCTCGTCTTCGATGCCTTTGACGAAACCGGAGCCCTCCGTGTTCCGGGCAAACTATTCCGACACGCTCACCGCCGTTTCCGCAGTTCAAAGAGAAGCCGAGTCGCTGGGAACGGATCTTGAGGCGGTTCTTTCTCTGCTCGTTCTACGCTCGCATTCTCTGCTTCGCGCTTCTGGCGCGGCAATTGCCCTGGGGGGGGACGACGCCGGCGTAATGACTTGCAGGGCAAGCGCTGGGACTAGCGCCCCGCCCGTGGGCGCAATGCTGCAAGTCGGCTCAGGCTTTTCCGGTGAATGCGTGCGGACGCGGCGGACCTTGCGCTGCGATGACACTGACACCGACGACTTGGTGGATCGCGAGAGCTGTCGCGCTCTGGGCATCCGTTCCATAATCGCCGTGCCTGTAGGCACGAGCGAAAAGGCGATCGGGTTGATTGAGGTATTTTCCGCGCTACCCAACGCCTTTGGCGAAAGCCACAGCACCACGTTGCAACGTTTTGCGGAGACGATTCTTGCCGCTGTTAATCGCACCCCACGCTCAAGCGATTCCTCCACTCCGCCCTCAGGTGCTGCAAAACCCTTCTCTTCAATGCCCGGAAGCATTCTTTTCGCTGCCGAGCCGCAGCTTGAAGCTGAGAAAAATACCTTCGGCCATGAGGATCAAGTTGGCGGCGTCCATCTGCCTCGCACCCATCTGTATTTGCTCTACTGCGCGGCCGCTACCATCGCACTTGTCCTCGGTTTCATGTTTGCCCCGTGGATTCAGGAAAACCTCCAGGCCCGCGAGCGCAGTGGAGAGCAAACGGTTTTAGCTTCATCGAAGGTTCCCGTCGAAACTTCACAGCTTCTTTCTCAGACATCGTCAGTCGATATCGCCAATCTCTCGCAATTGCAGGAACTGGCGAAGCATGGCAACTCTGCGGCTGAAAATGCTATCGGGATCCTGTACGCGCAGGGCGACCAAAAACAAGCAGTCCAGCAGGATGAAATTCAAGCCGCTCATTGGTTTACGAAGGCCGCCGAGGATGGCAGCGTGCCAGCCCAATACAAATTGGGCCTGCTTTATTGGGGTGGCCACGGCGTTCCGAAAGATGCCAACAAGGCCTATTTCTGGGCGGTGCTGGCGCGCGCCGGAGGGCAGGAAGGCGGCAAGGATCTCGCCAAAGTCCTGGCCAACGGCATGACCCGCTCCCAAGCCGCCGCCATCGAGCAGCAGGCGGAGATCTGGTACCTGCAGCATGAGTCCCGCGAAAAGCCCAAGCCCGGCCGGTGACCACTGGCTCCCGGCTTCCGCCATCCGGCGAAAGTCCGCACCAGCGTAAAATAGAAACACACTCCGTTATGTCCACCCTGCGCACCATTCTTGACGAGCGAGTCCGCGAGGCCGATTCCCGTCTTTACGAAAAGCTCGAAAATAATCGTTTGCGCTGCTTTGCCTGCGGACACTGCTGCCCCATTCCCGACGGTCAGCCCGGAGTCTGCAAGGTCCGCTACAACCGCGGCGGCACACTCTACGTCCCTTGGGGATACACTGCCGGAACTCAGTGTGATCCCGTCGAGAAGAAGCCATTTTTTCACGCCTACCCCGGAGCCCTCGCCTATAGCTTCGGCATGATGGGATGCGATCTTCATTGTTCCTACTGTCAAAATTGGGTGACCTCGCAAGCTCTTCGCGATCCCAGCGCCGTCTCGCCTCCGCAGCCAGCCTCGCCCGAGCATCTGGTGCGCGACGCAATCGCCCAGGGCGCAAAAATCTTAGTCAGCACCTACAACGAGCCGCTCATCACCAGCGAATGGGCCGTCGCCGTTTTCAAAGAAGCCAAGGCTGCCGGACTCATCACCGGCTTTGTTTCGAACGGCAATGGCACTCCGCAGGTTTTGGAATTTCTCCGCCCCTGGCTCGATCTGTATAAAGTCGATCTCAAAAGCTTTGACGATCATCGCTACCACGAACTGGGAGGCCGCATCGGTCCCATTCTCGACAGCATCCGCCGCATCTACGCCATGGGACTGTGGCTGGAGATCGTCACGCTCCTCATCCCCGGCTTCAACGATTCTCCCGATGAATTGCGCCGCATGACAGAATTTCTCGCCGGAATCTCTCCCGACATTCCCTGGCACGTTACCGCCTTTCACGGCGATTACAAAATGCAAAACGATGTCGCGCGCGACACGCGCTCTGACGACTTACTGCGCGCGGTCGAAATCGGCCGCGCCGCCGGACTGCGGTACATCTATGCCGGCAATCTTCCGGGCAGAGTCGGCGAGTGGGAAGACACGCGCTGCCCGCAGTGCGATGAAGCTTTAATCGAACGCTACGGCTACCTGATCAAAAACTACCGCCTCACCGCGGACGGCCATTGTCCCCGCTGCGCCTCCACAATCCCCGGTCGCTGGTCAACTCATTTCGAAGGCCAGATCGCCTCCCACCCTTTTGCCCCGCGCAAACAGTCTCATTTATTTGCGATCGCTGAACCGCGAACGTTTTAGAGATGCTTCTATAAATGTCCCGGCAAAATGGCCCGGTAAAAATGGCCCGGTAAAATTGATCCGTTCAGGAAATGGCCCAGGGAAGGGCACGACTTCAGTCGTGCCGCCCAGAGCCAGTAAAGACGAGGGCTTTAGTCCCTGAGGGACGCGCTAGGTTGCTTCCTGCGAACGCATCCATGTATAAATCTAGCTCTTGCCAAGCCTATGAAAATCTCAACCCGTCTCTTGTGGTCGTTCGCCCTTCTCTGTTTTTCATCCCTCACCTTCGCCGACACCAAACCTAAACTAACTCTCGACGAGTTCTTCAATGCAGTCAGCTTCTCAACCGTCGCTTTATCTCCCGACGGCAACTCGGTGGTGATCGCCGCCGAGCGCGCCGATTGGGAACAGCAGATCTTCCGCACCGACCTCTGGCTCTATCACGACGACGGCAAAAGCGGATCGCTCATCCAACTCACGCAGTCCGGCCATGACACCAGTCCCAAATGGTCGCCCGACGGCCGCTGGATCGCCTTCCTCTCCGAACGCAAGTCCTCTTCCGAGAAAGATTCCGACTCAGCCGACGACAAAGAAGACAAAGGCGAAGCAAGCCAAATCTACTTAATTTCTCCCGTTGGCGGCGAGGCAATCGCGGTAACGCAAGGGCAGGAGGAAGTCCACACCTTTTCCTGGTCGGCGGATTCTCGCACACTCTACTTCGCCACCCGCAATCCCTGGACCAAGGCGCAAAAAGAAGATTACAAGAAGCAGTGGAAAGATGTCGTCCAATATCGTACCGCCGAACGCGGCGATACCATTTTCGCCCTTGACGTACCCTCCGCTCTTGCCCGCCACACCGCCGCTCCCGCGAAACTTTCTGAAAAAGAACAGAGCGATGTCGACAAGGAATCCTACCTCACGCCCGGTGCGCGCCCCATCGCAACTTCTCCCTTGCGTGTGGACGACCTACTCACCTCGCCCGACGGCGCCAAACTCGCCTTCGTCACCAACGCTGTAAACCAGCGCCAGGAAAAATTCGAAGACGTCGAAATCTATTCTTTGGATCTCGCTCGTGTGGCCGCGGGCGACTTGCCCGCGAACGAGCGCAACGAAAAGTCTCTGCTGCAGCCGCGCCAACTCACCCACAATCAAGCCGTCGAAACCCGCCCGCACTGGGCCAACGATAGTCGCCACATATTTTTCACCGTCGAAGTCGGCGATGTCGCCGGTCCCTACCGCGACCTCCAGCCACATCTGTACTGGGTTGATAGCGAAAAATCCAACGGCGAATCTTTCACGATCGAGCAATGGAGCAAAGACTTCATCGGCCCGGTCGATCACTACGCCGTCGCATCCGATAGCGTCCTGACTTCCGCGCGTCTCGGAACCGAAGTCTCCGTGTACTCCGTCGCTGCGCCTAAGCAGTCCATGCACCAACTAAATGGCTGGTCCGGCACCTACTCAACTCTCGCTGCCAGCCCACATTCTCCACGAATCGCCTTCGTCTACTCATCGTTGCAAAAGCCCGCCGAAATTTATCTCGCCGAGAGCGCCGACAGACTCGCCGACGCCCATCCCATCACTTCCTTCAACAAATCCATCGCCGAAAAAGATCTTCCACAAGGTAAACCTTATCGCTGGAAAGCCGATGACGGCACTACCGTGGAAGGCATGCTGATTTATCCTCCCGGCAAATTCGAGGCCAAGCATTTGCCGACGCTCACCTTCATTCACGGAGGTCCCGCCGACGCCGACGGCAACCACTTCGAGGCCGACTGGTATCAGTGGTCTGCGCTCGCCGCCACCAACGGATGGCTGGTCTTCGAGCCCAATTACCGCGGTTCCACCGGATACGGCGACAAATTCCTCCAGCAGATTGTTCCCGTCATCGTCTCGCGTCCCGGCAAAGATATTCTCGAAGGCGTCGACGCGCTGGTGAAAGATGGAATCGCCGACGCCGACCACCTAACCGTCGGCGGCTACAGTTACGGCGGCTACATGACCAACTGGCTCATCACGCAAACCACGCGCTTCAAAGCCGCCGTCACCGGCGCGGGCGCGGTCGAGCACGTCGGCAACTGGGGCAATGACGACACCACTTACGACGACGCTTACTTTCTTGGCGGACGTCCTTGGGAAGCTCAGCAGCGTTATCACGACGAAGCCGCCATCTTCCAAATCGACAAAGTCAAAACTCCGACGCACATGGTCGGAGGCGCCAACGATATTCGCGTCGCCGTCCTCGAAGATTATTTGCTCGAGCACGCTCTCTATTCGCTCAGCATTCCGAACAAGCTGTTGATCTTTCCCGGCGAAGGCCACAGCCTGAGCAAGAATCCCTGGCACGGCAAAATAAAAGTCCGCGAAGAATTGAAGTGGCTGCAGAAATACGGCGGCGTCCCCGCTGGGAACTGATCGGACTGTCATGCCGAGCGCAGCAGGGAAGACCGAAGGTCCTCCCTGGGTAGTCGCAGCATCCCTGATGGGATGCTGCGGACAAGGTTGAGATAGCCACAGGGATGCCGTGGCTTTCTCCTCATTCCTTCCTGCTATTTCAAAACTACTTCGCGGGCCAGCGAACTGCTGAGGGTCGGCGCAAATTCGTTGCGCTTTTTTGCGGCATCCATCATGGCCTGTCGGCTGCCATAATGTTTTTCCGTAATCGCCCCAGCCTTTTCTCCCATTTCGTCGAGAGTTCCCCAGGCCTTGTATTCGATCGCAATCGCAACACTCCAGTCATTGGGATGCTGCAGCACTGGATTGGTGTAGAACTTATAGTCCACAATCCAGCCCTGTTTTTTGAACTCGTCGTAAATTGGCCTGAAATTCTGCTTGATGTCGGTCCAGAACGCGTCGCCCATGCCAGGCTTTACGTCAACGTAAATCACGCGCCATACCGGACCGTTGTTGTAGTTGGGATTCTGCGCTACCAGCGCCTGAGTCATCACGAACAGCAGCAACATCACAGAGAACAGCCACAGAGCACGCCTTTTCATTTTAAAACGCTCCTCATGCCTAGGATTAGGCCGTAAGAATGGGACGCCCATGGTTCGCACTCCGTGCGCGACACAGACTACCACGGCCGGTGCGCCAACTACTTAAAAATCGCGAAGAACTGCGGCCGTCCGGCAGATTGAGACGACGGAGAGATTCAGGACCGCCAGGCATTGCGCTCGGTACTAGGTACTCGGTACTGGTGATTTATTTTGCGGCGATGTTGGTCTTGACGCCGTGCGCGCTGGCCGCATACCGCGCGATGCCTTTGTAGAGCGCTTCGGCGATCTGCTCGCGGTATCCGTCGCTGCGCAGCTTCTGCTCGTCCGTGGGACTGCTAACGAAAGAAACTTCCGCCAGGATGCCGGGCATCGCGGTCTCGGTAAGCACCACGTAAGAGGCTTCCTTCACGCCGCGGTCGCGCAGGCCAGGATTCTCCGCGGAGAGCGTGCCGTACAGCGAGCGCTGCACGCTGGCTGCCAGGCGCCGCGACTGCTCAATCTTTTCGTGAAGCTCGGTCGGCGTAAGGACGGGGTTGATGGCGCTCTTGCTGCGATCTTCGACGCGCGTTTCCAGATCTTTGGGGCTGGGCGCGGAAAAGAAGTTGGTGTAATAAGTTTCCACGCCGCGCGCCGAAGGCAGATCACTATAGTTCGCGTGGACCGAGACGAACAAATCGGCCTGCGCCTGGTTCGCCATCCCGGCGCGTTCGTCGAGCGGAATGTAGTTGTCGTCGTTGCGGGTGAGAATCACGTCGGCGCCGAGGCGGCTTTCGAGCAGCTTGCCCAGTCGCTGGGCGATCTCGAGGACCAGATCTTTTTCCAGCAGTCCGCGACGGCCGACCGTTCCCAGATCCCAGCCGCCGTGGCCAGCGTCCACAACGATGCGCATTTTGGGGACGCGAGCACGCAGTTGCAAATCCTCATGCGTTGGAGGAGGAACGACGAGGGCCAACTTCTTTCGCTCGGTCTCCGCGGCTTCGGGAAAAAGATTTATCTGAGACTTTGCGTCCGAGCCGAGTTTCCGCACCTCCACGACCAGACGATAAGGATTCGGCTCGAGGCTGACGGAATAATTCGAGTTACCCCTGGTCTCGAGCACCACGCGAGTCAATCCCGAGACTGGCTGCGCCACGCGCACGCGCGCCAGCAGCGAATCGCCGACATCGATCGTCTTTCCAGCAATGTCAGGAGCGAGCGCGGTATCGTGCAGATCAAAATAAATTCGATCGGGAGAACTCAGGCGATGCGCCTCGTACTGCACCTGGTCTTGAAGGTCAAGGACAATCGTGCTCGAATCGGCGGAAGACCAATGCCGGATTCCAGTAATGCGGGGCATCTTGGTGAGTTCCTGCGGCGTGGCGCTTCCGTTTGCCGGCGCAGTTGGCATATTCACGTCAGTCGATGTAGAGGAATTTGTTGAATCCGACTTCGAATCGGCGGTCGGATTCGACGGAATGGTCGAAGACGAGTTTGTGGAAGATGAGCTGCTGGGCTGCTGGGCGGTCGGTTCTGGAGCGTTCACGCTTGGCTGTGAATGAACCAACAAGTCGG
Organism: Acidobacteriota bacterium; assembly: GCA_013289765.1. Classification (GTDB taxonomy): domain Bacteria; phylum Acidobacteriota; class Terriglobia; order Terriglobales; family Acidobacteriaceae; genus Sulfotelmatobacter. The sequence goes on along the minus strand of JABCZI010000003.1, from coordinate 15,958 downwards.
CATGCTGTGCATTCTTTAGTTTCCACCAGAAGCCGCCGGCAACCAGCGCTGCGACCATTACGAGCACCAACACTAAAACCAGTCCGGGATGGTGGCCGGCGAGAGGCTCGGGATCGGAGGTAGCTTCTAAGAGCGCGATGTCTGTGGCCGCGCGCTTCGATGCGGGAGTCAGTTCCGGCAAAAGCTGAGGAAGAGACTCGGCGGGCGTAGGCGCGGTGGCGGGCGCGATTGCTGGAGCAGACAATAGTATTTCCGCGACTTGCGCCGATTCTGCGAAGCGATCTTCGTCCTCAGGCTTGAGAGCCCCGAGGATGAGTTCGGCCAGCAATGCCAGGCTGCCGACATCGCTGTCGTTGAAGCCGAACGGTTCCGCCGAGAACGCCTCCAGCAGCCCGATCACCCGTCGGCGCCCGCACAGCGGCACTGCCACCATGGAGCGCGCCCCGAGTTTCCGGCAGGCGTGAAGATTTACGCGATCATCGGTTTCGGTATCGTCGCAGCGGATGATCTGCGCCGTGCGAAAGCACGCTCCGGAAAAAGCCGAGTCGCGCTGGATGCGCGCGCCCACATCCGGCTTGATGACTCCCGCAGATGCGCGCAAAACAATTTCGTTGTTCTCGGCCAGAGCGATTCCAAATCCATCGGCCCCAGTGATTGCTACTGCCCGCTGCGCAACCAGCTGCAGAACTTCGTCCAGAACAAACTGCTCTTCGGCTTCGAATTCGGGGGTGGGCGCAGCGCTTTCGAACCCATTGAGACGCGAGGCTAGCGACCGACGACGCCGCACTTGCTGATGCATCGCCGAAAACGCTAATAAGGCCTGCAAGGCGTCGCCTCCCGATGGACGCCGGGCTTGCCCCCCATCGGAGGGAGTGTCATGAAAACGCAAAGATTCGAACTGATTATGTTCCGACGGCCACGCTGGCACGCTGGCAGCATTCGGCGCCGTGCTAGGCTTGATGTCCGGTTTCGTGGGAGTTGTGGCCATTTCAGCTCTAGCGGACAAATATCACAATAATCGAGTGTCGCCATGCTATCCATGGCCTGTCAATTGACTACTTGGCGTAGCCGGCCACCTTTACTTTCGCGCTCCGCCGGAGTTCCGCTCCATTCCGGCTTTTCACCGGGTTTAACAGTAAGTTAACGGGGTTTTACCGCGTTTGCAATGGTACCGTCGTGCCGGTCGGCCATGATCTTTGGTAAGTCCGCCGTCTCGGTCTCCAGCGTCCGTCATCCAAGTTTGGACTCCTATGTTGAAGGAGAGAAGTAGTTTTGGGGCGTTCCTGGTCTCACGATCCGAACCATTGCAGTCACTGCCGTTTGCTATCTTCGGGAAACTAGAATTTGAAGCAAGCGATTCCCTCCGATTTCTTTCAGGCGGAGATTATGCAGTCAGCATCATTTCCCGAGCGGCAATCTCGCAGCCACTACCGGCACGAAGTTCACACCTTAACCTACGTGATTCTTGATGAGGCGAACGGCGGCATTATCCGTAACCTCAGCCACGAAGGTGTAGCGGTGCAGGCGGTGGGAGCACTGCGGGCGGAGCAGCGCATCCGGTTGCGCTTTGAGTTGAGATCTCCTCGTTTGCGAGTGGACGCCTATGGGCAGGTGAGCTGGTCCAATCCCTCGGGGCAGTGTGGGATTCGGTTCCTGGACTTACCAGAGCGCACCAGCCATCAAATCAATCAGTGGATCTTTTCTAACCTGCTCGAGATTGTTGGCTCCGGCGCTGCTCATAGCGAACCAATATTCGAAGATCCCTTGGTTCCGATTACTGGGCAGGATAATCCTTTCGCAGAAAATGATGCACTTACTTTGTCCGCTAGTGCGCGTCCGTCGATTCGACTGGAACCCGGCTTTATGCCGCGAGACGAGCGGCACGAAGCGCCAGATCTTGCCTTTGCTTTGGGCAGGGAAGAATATTCCTATGATCCTGCCGGCGAGGCTTTTGGACAATTAAACTGGCTCTCTCGTCCGATCTCAGCGCGAACTCTGGCGTGGCTCGTCGATGCTCTGGTTGTGATCGCTGGTTTTTTGCTGTTCGGGGTGATCTTTCTATCGATTGCTCAAGAGCTTCCACAATGGCCGCTAACTTTAAGCGCGGCCGTGGGCGCGGCGACTTTCGTTTTCGTGGCTTACTGGAGCTTGTTTGCAATGTTAGGAGGACCAAGCCTTGGGGTACGCCTGGCACAAGCTACAGCGGATCCTGAACGGGAAGATGAGAGTGAGTCCGCAGACCGCTTCCGCTAACTCCACGCCGACCTGATGGCTGAGATCGCCTTCTGCGTAGTTCGCAAAGTCTAGTTCGCAAAATACTGCTGCGCCAGCCAGAGTCGCAGCGTGTGTTTCATCTGCGAAGCCATTTTCACGAAGCGGATGCCAACGTTGCCTTGCTTGTCGGACCACGCCACCTCGACCTGGGCGTGCATTCCGACATCGGTCCCTGGCAGCGAGAAAGAAATGCGCGACGCTTCCTTTGCGTCGAAACCATCTTCGACGCGAACCTGCAGCCCGCCCTGGCTCAGATTGATGAGGTGACCTTCGGTGTTTTGTTGACTGCGGCCACGCAATGTCACGGGGACGTCGATTCCGGCGCGGTGATACCGCAATCGTCCGTCAAGAATCATGTTGCGGGCGGCGGACAGCGTATGTACCGCTTGTTCCACCGAAATGGGCTTGTCGAAGGCGAACATCGCGCCCGATTCTTCCATGTCGCGCCTGCCTTGGGAGGCGCCCATGATCACCAGTGGCACCGAACTGGCGCATGAAGGGTCGCGTTGCAGTTCACGAAAGAACTGGCCGGTACCGTTCAGATCGCAGTCAACGATGAGAGCATCCACTTTGGATTTTGATAGCCGCGCGAGAGCTCGTTGGGGTTCGCTCTCGACAGCGACGTCCATGTGCAGGCCGCCAAGAATGCATTCCAGAACGCTGATCTCTTGCCAATCGCGCGAAACGACCATCGATGAGAGTGTCATGCCTTCACTCTACTCACAACGGTAATCTCGACGTAGATCACCAACGTAATGAGGGATGAAGAGAGGCGTTTAGGAGCGGGAGGTGCGGTACCAGTCGACCGTGCGCTTCAATCCGTCTTCGAAATCTACCTTGGGCTTGTAGCCGAGATGTTTTTCCGCGAGCGAAATGTCGGCGAGCGAATGCTTGATATCGCCGCCACGCTCCTCGCCATAGTTGGCCATCCCGGAATAAGAGGTCAGTCCCTGAAGAAGTTTGAAAGTTTCGTTGAGCGTGACCCGCCGGCCGGTTGCGACGTTGAACACTTTTCCCGCTGCCTGCGCCGCCGGAGCCTTGCAGGCCAGCAGGTTGGCCTCAACCGCATTGTCGATGTAAGTGAAATCGCGGCTTTGTTCGCCATCGCCAAACATCGTAGGCTGCTTGCCGCTCAGCATCTGCGTGATGAATTTCGCCAGCACTCCTGAGTAAGGCGAAGAGGGATCCTGCCGCGGGCCAAAAATATTAAAGTAACGTAGCGACACCGTTTCCAGTCCGTAGCAGCGGTAAAAGGAAATCATATAGCGCTCGCTCGCCAGCTTGGCGACGGCATAAGGAGAGATAGGATCCGGATTCATGCTCTCGTGTTTGGGCAAGGTAGGAGTATCTCCGTAGGCCGATGACGAGGCGGCGAAGACCACTCGCTTCACCTTGGCGTCTCGCGCCGCGACCAGCACATTCACCGTACCGTCAATATTGGCGCGATTGCTGCCGATGGGATCCAGTACTGACTTCGGCACCGAAGGAATCGCGGCCTGATGCAAAACGTAATCAGCCCCGGCGCAAGCCGATTTCATTGCGTCGAAATCGAGGATATCGGCCTCACGAAAGTCAATCTGACCGAGAATCGGCGCAAGATTCTCCCGTCTGCCGGTTGAAAAATTGTCTACTCCGCGAACCTGCTCGCCACGCTGCAATAATTCCCGCGCCAAAGATGATCCAATGAAGCCGCCGATGCCAGTAATTAGATAAAGCGCCATAGAGGTCAATGATAGCAATCCAATTGAATATCGTGGTTAAAAGCAGGCAACGCAGGATAAACCAGGGTAACTGCAACTGCTTCTACTGCTGACTCTTTCTCAGAATCCTGAGAAATTCGTCCCGGCCCATGACATGGCGATCCTCAAAAAACTTCTGGATTGCCTGCAGAGCGGCGCTTGATTTGCCGTTGCCGGCAAGCCGGCCGATGGCGAAGCGGAGGGCGTGCGCGCTAGAGGAGGGCGTGCGCCCATGATGACAGAAGGTTGCGAGATTGACCGTATTAACTCACGCAGGCGGGCTCGATCTTCGTCCGAGAGCTTCGTAAAGCAAATCCCCATGCCGAGGCCAGGATAGGTTACCCGTACCTCTCCCATCGCCTCCACACGAACGCCGTTTACTTCAATGAGCAACGTGAGGATTGAACCGGCAGCATAACCGGCTGCCGCCTCCATGTAGCAACCGTGCAGGCTAATGTCGCTGAACGTGGCCCAGGTCGCGACTCCACTCGTCACTTCGCGCAACTGAGCACTCCCCTGGCATCGGTATCGAGGGCTTCTGCGTTTTTCCGGAACCAGGCCGGTTCTTCCAGTGGCAATCCCGATGGAAGGCGAAGTCTCCGAAGGCGGCGCAAGACCCGATACGGTCCCTGCCGCGCTCCCGGTCCCAGCGGAACCCGAGGATCGTTTCAAGGCCGCGAGATATGCCGCGCCGACGTCATTCTGCTCGGACATAGGAACGGACCCGTGGTTCCCCACCCGCCTCGGATGAACTCTAGCTAGGTTTTCGTTGAAACGAATCTCAAGTTTACTCTACGGAGGTTTCGGGGAAACTCAAAAGAATGGCCGGGACGCTACCAAGGGATTAAGAGCTCGTTCCATTAAGGGAATAGTTCATAACTGGGACCCAACTGAGAATTCAGCCGACGCTTGCCGGATCTTATTCCACACTTCATCACGTCCGACTCGAGTCTTGGCAGAAAAAGGAATCACCGTCGCAGTAGGATATGCGTCACCCAAGGCCTTCATCGCATTACGCAGCTGATTATTAGAGAGCCGGTCGCTCTTCGTCGCAATCACGAGAAAGTCGTGACCCGAGGTATTAAGAAAATCTAAGAGCTGCCGGTCGCTGTCTTGCGGAGGAACGTTTACATCCACCAGCGCAAGGCACAAAGCGAGCGTGGGCCGTTCGTTGAGATAGGGCTCGATGAATTTTGGCCACTCTTGCGAAATTTCACGGGAAAGTTTGGCGTAACCGTAGCCCGGCAGATCGGCAAAGATCACTTCTGGGCGCGGCCTTCCCGGCCAGCGCACTTCGAAAAAATTGATGCTGCGCGTACGTCCCGGCGTGGAACTGGTGCGCGCCAGCTTGGTTTCCACCAGCGTATTGATCACGCTGGACTTGCCCACGTTCGACCGGCCAAGGAAAGCCACTTCCGGCAGGCTGGGAGCGGGGAAGTGCGCGGCATCGGTAGCCGACGCCATGAATCGTGCCATCACTCTCATACTTCAGTGTGCTATGGGACACTCGAAAGTTGCAAGCCAGGAAAACTCAACCTCACTTCTTGCGGAACTGCTTGCTCAAAGTCAGCGCCTGGTGCTGGTAGGACGATCCTATGTTCGTGCCGTAGATCTTGTCCGGCTTGCACAAGAGAGGCATGTAGTTCAAGCGGCCCACAAGCTGCCCGTGCTCGATCAGGAACGGAACTTCGTGGGCTCGAACCTCGAGCACTGCGCGCGTGCCTTTGATGTCGCTGGATCCATAGCCGAAACCGGGATCGAAGAAACCAGCGTAGTGAATGCGGAATTCTCCGTCCGAAGGATCAAAGGGAACCATCTCTGCCGCGAATTCAGGAGGGACGCGAACGCGTTCTCGAGAGGCGAGGATGTAGAAATCATCTGGCTCGAGAATCAGATTCTTGTTTGCGGTTTGGTGCCGAACTTCCCAGAACTCCTCCGTCGGATAATAGTCGATACGGTCCAATTCAATTGCTGGAGCATATCGCTTGGCCTTGTAGGCAATAATTTCGCCCGGTTCGGCGCCTTCAAGATTGACGGTGATCCGCAGGCCTCGGTGAAGTTTCGCTTTCACGGGACTTTTCTCGTCATCCATGTAGACCAGGGATTCTTCCTGATCCAAGCCCTTAATAGTCCGGTCACCCGCGACCGGACTCCCCTGCACGAACCGCAACTGGCTGAGCCGCATACCGGCGCGAATGGCGACGGTGAAGGTGCGCGATACCACTTCGGCGTAGAGCTTGCCCTTGTATCCCGGCGGCACGCGGTCAAATTCGGTGCCGTAGTCCGTGATGAGGCGGGTGAAGATGTCGAGGCGGCCGGTAGTGCTCTTGGGATTCGCCTTCCCGGAAATATTCTCTGGCAGGTTCAGTTCTTCTACGAGAGGAATAATGTAGACGCAATCTTTTTCGAAGACTGGCGCGCCTGTGAGATCGACGCGCGTCATCCGCAGTTCTTTTATTTTGGCCTCGACCGTACTGTTCGGCCCGGGCAGAAAGCTCGCGCGAACCCGATGCGCCATGTCGCCCAGGCGCAGGTCAAGACTAGCAGGCTGGATGTGGTCGGGATGGATTGCGGGGCTGGCGATAATGTTGCCCCGCGCGATCAGGTTGCTGATTTCTTGCGAGGGAAGGAGGCCCGTGGTCCGGGCCTGCGTCTCTGCGGCCGGCAACTCCGGCCCGTCTTCAAAAGTAATTTGACTTTGGTTGGAGGTCGACATCTTCAAGATTCCCCGTGTCTCTTCACGGTAGGGATCATACTCTCGGCTGGACGAAAAACTTAGCAGTCTGAACTGGCAACTGGCAACTGAGTACTAGGAACTAGGTACTAGCAACTAGGTACTAGCAACTGCCTTCCTACTGATGGGTTGCCGGACTCTCTGTCCCAGAACTCAACGGCGCTATGGGCTGTTCGGTCACATCCTCGCTCAGAGAGGGCAGCGGAGACTCCAAGGCAATCTGCAAAACCTGATCCATGGTATCGACGAAGTGCATTTTCATGGCGCTGCGCAGATTTTCCGGAACCTCTGCCAGATCTTTTTCGTTGTCGCGAGGGAGGATTACTTCGAAAAGTCCCGCCCGATGAGCCGCCAGCAGTTTTTCTTTCAGGCCGCCGATAGGCAGTACTTTGCCGCGCAGCGTAATTTCGCCAGTCATCGCCAGATCGCGGCGGACGGGAATCTTGCTGAGCGCGCTTGCGATCGCTGTGGCGATGGTAATTCCAGCGGATGGTCCGTCCTTTGGAATCGCACCTTCCGGTACGTGCACGTGCAGATCGAGGGTGCGGTAGAAGTCGCGAGTCAGGCCCAGCCGATGAGCGCGCGAGCGAATGTATGACAAGGCGGCCTGCGCCGACTCCTGCATCACGTCGCCGAGCTTGCCGGTCAGCGTCAGCTTGCCTTTGCCGTCAACCACGGTGGCTTCGGTGCTGAGAATAGAGCCACCAACTTCGGTCCATGCCAAGCCCGTGACCAATCCTACCTCACTCTTTTCATGCGCCAAAGTGTCGCGGAACTTGATGACGCCGAGGAAGTCTGTAACGTTGGCGCCCGTCACAGCGACGGTGTAATTTTCGCCTTCCTTGACAACTTTGCGAGCCACTTTGCGGCAGACGTTGCCGATTTCGCGCTCGAGATTGCGCACTCCCGCTTCGCGTGTGTAAGCACGGATGAGCGTGGTGATGGCATCGTCAGAGAACGTCACGTTCTTTTCTGACAGTCCCGCCTGCAGCATCTGCTTCTTGACCAGGAACAGTTTTGCGATTTCAACCTTTTCCTGTTCCGTGTACCCGTGCAGGCGAAGCACTTCCATGCGGTCCTGCAGCGCGGGGGGAATGGTGTGCATCACGTTCGCGGTGGCGACAAAGAAGACCTGCGACAGGTCGTATTCGACGTCGAGGTAGTGGTCGACGAACATGAAGTTCTGTTCGGGATCAAGCACTTCGAGCAGGGCGGCGGAGGGATCGCCCCGGAAATCCATCGACATTTTGTCGACTTCATCGAGCATGAAGACCGGATTCTTGGTGCCGGCCTTCTTCATCATCTGGATAATCTGGCCGGGAAGGGCGCCGATATAGGTGCGCCGGTGGCCGCGGATTTCAGCCTCGTCACGCACTCCGCCCAGCGACATGCGGACAAATTTACGTCCCGTGGCTTTTGCGATCGACATTCCCAGCGAAGTTTTGCCAACGCCCGGAGGGCCAACGAAACACAGGATCGAGCCCTTGGGATTTTTTACGAGCTGGCGAACGGCGAGGAATTCGAGAATGCGCTCTTTGATCTTCTCCAGGCCGTAGTGATCTTCGTTAAGAACTTTTTCGGCTCGCGAGATATTGCGAATTTCCTTGGAACGCTTCTTCCAGGGAACGGCCAGCAGCCAGTCGAGATAGTTGCGCGAAACTGTCGACTCAGCCGACATCGGCGGCATGGCCTCCAGCTTCTTCAGTTCCTGCAGCGCCTTATCCTTCACTTCTTTCGGCATGCCGGCGGCTTCGACTTTCTTCTTCAGTTCGTCGAATTCGCTCTTCTCGCCCCGGCCTAATTCCTTCTGAATGGCCTTGATCTTCTCGTTGAGGTAATACTCTTTTTGGGCCTTCTCCATCTGGCGCTTCACGCGCGACTGGATAGTCCGGTCCACGTTGAGCTTTTCGATTTCGACGTCGAGCACATCGGCGATGCGGCTCAGGCGCTCGGAAGGGTCGAAGATCTCCAGCAGTTCCTGTTTTTCTTCGATGGAGAGCTGCAGATTGGCCGCGATGATGTCAGTCAGCTTGGCCGGATCTTCCATGCGCACCGCCGAGATCATGGTCTCGTAGTTCAGCGCCTGGCACAGCTTCACATACTGCTCAAAAAGTGTCGTTACGCGCTGCATACCAGCTTCAATTTGCGCGTTTATCTCTACGGGATAGCGAGCTACCCGTACCGAAGCCTGCATGTAGCCATCGGAATCGGTGGCGTGAAGAAGCCGGCCGCGCTCAATGCCTTCCACTAAAACTTTAATGTTGCCGTCGGGCAGCTTGAGGCTCTGCACAATGTTGACGATGGTGCCGACCTGGTAGATTTCATTCGACTTGGGCTCGTCGATCGACGCGTCGTGCTGGGTTGCCAGGAAGATTTTCTTATCCGCAGCCAGTGCCTCTTCGAGTGCGCGCACGCTGGACTCGCGGCCCACCACAAATGGAGTCATCATGAACGGGAAGATGACCACATCGCGGATGGGCATCATCGGCAGCTTTTTTGTCTCGAATTTTTCTTTGGATGTGGTCACTCAATCTCCCCAGGGCCGTCCGGAATCACAATCGTGGCGCGTGTCTCCGCAACTTACCGCCGACAACAGTCTACTACTTTTTGCTAGCCTGCCTTCTCCAATGTTGCCACCGAGGCGCTGCGTTTCTCAACCATCTCGCGCGTGACCTCGAACTCTTTTAGTTTCTTCTGGCTGGGCAGATGGAACATCAAGTCGAGCATAAGCTCTTCCAGAATCATGCGCAATCCGCGGGCGCCAACTTTGCGTGCCATAGCCTGGCGGGCGATGGCCCGCAGAGCCTCATCGGAGAACTTCAAGCGCACATTCTCAAACTCGAACAGGCGTTGGTACTGCTTTACGATAGCGTTCTTAGGACGGGTGAGAATCTCGATCAACGCGAACTCGTCCAGGTCTTCGAGCATACCGACGACGGGCAGCCGCCCGACGAATTCAGGGATCAGTCCGAACTTGATCAAATCTTCCGGCTGTATCTCGCTCAGCAATTCGAAGTTGCGCTTGCCCGAAACCGCAATGTCTTCTTTATCCGCCTCTTCGCCACCGCGGAAGCCGAGTGACTTTTTTCCCACCCGCCTTCCGATAATCTTTTCCAGACCCACGAAGGCCCCACCGCAGATGAATAGGATATTGGTGGTGTCGACCGGCGTGAACTCCTGGTGAGGATGCTTGCGACCGCCTTGCGGCGGAACGTTAGCAACCGTTCCTTCCAGAATCTTCAATAGCGCCTGCTGCACGCCCTCGCCCGAAACATCGCGGGTAATGGAGGGATTCTCATCCTTGCGGCCGATCTTATCGATCTCGTCGATGTAGATCATCCCGGTCTGGGCGCGGCTTACATCGCCATCAGCGGCCTGCAGCAGTTTGAGGATGATGTTCTCAACATCCTCGCCCACATAGCCAGCCTCGGTAAGCGTGGTGGCATCGACAATGGCGAACGGCACGTCCAGCATTCGGGCCAGGGTCTGCGCCAGCAGCGTCTTTCCGCTGCCGGTGGGACCGATCAGCATAATGTTCGACTTGCTCAGTTCAATACCGTCGTTGGTTTTCTGACGGTTCATGAAGATTCGTTTGTAGTGGTTGTAAACCGCGACCGCCAACTTCTTCTTGGTCTGTTCCTGCCCGATGACGTATTCATCCAGGAAGGTTTTGACCTCCTGGGGTTTGGGCAGTTGATTGGGTGGCGCGGATGCGGGAGTAGCCGTCCGGTCATCTTCCAGGATTGAATTGCATACCGCCACGCACTCGTCGCATATGTAGGCGCGCGGATAGTCGCTGGGCGACGAGATCAGTTTGGCTACGGCATCCTGCGACTTATGGCAGAACGAGCAACGCAAAATCTCGTCGGAGGACTTGGTTTTCACTCGGCTCTACTCCTTTAAAGTTCTTACTGATCGAACCCGCCTTTTCCCGTCCAAGGTCAAGAGCGAAAATGGATCATACCGCTTTTCCGGTCTTATAGATGATATCGTCTATGATTCCGTACTCCTTAGCTTGTTGGGCATTCATAATGAAGTCGCGTTCCACGTCCTTTTCCACCTTATCGAGCTTTTGGGTGGTGTGCTTGGAGAGTAACTGGTTAGTAATCTCCCGCATGCGGAGGATTTCGCGCGCGTGAATGTCAATGTCAGTCGCCTGCCCGGACAATCCGCCCATGGAAGGCTGATGGATCAGGATGCGCGAATTGGGCAGCGCCAACCGCTTCTTGGGCTGTCCGGCCGCCAGCAGCAGCGCGGCCATCGACGCCGCCTGGCCCACACACAACGTCATCACGTCATTTTTCACGTACTGCATGGTGTCATAGATCGCCATGCCCGCCGTGATTGAACCTCCGGGAGAATTGACGTAAAGCTGAATGTCTTTCTCGGGGTCTTCCTGAGCCAGAAATAACATTTGCGCAATCACCAGATTGGCGATGTTGTCGTCAATCGGCGTGCCAATAAAAATAATGTTATCGCGGAGCAGCCGGGAATAAATATCGTAGGCGCGTTCGCCCCGCCCGGTCTGCTCGATGACCATCGGTACCAGCATCATTTGCGGATCATTTTGCTTCATGGTTATCTGGCCTGCCCACCTGCCACACTCCGCCCCGAACCAGCACCTGCTTTACTCGGGGAGGGTCGAAAGTGGTCCACGCTTTTTGTTGACTTACGCGGACTGGTGATAAAGAAAGTTGAGGGTCTTTTCACTGCGGATTCTAATCCGGATTCTATCGAGGCCCCCATCCTCTGTCAAACGAGCTCGTACCGTTTCGGGACTTTGTTTGGACTGTTGCGCGAGAGATTCTACTTCCCGGTTCACTTCGTCGTCGGCGACTTCAATTTTTTCCAGGTCGGCGATGCGTTCCAACAGCAAAGAAGATTTCACATCGGTGATTGCCTGGTCCCGCTGGCCGGCGCGAAGGCGCGGGAGGTCCATTTTTTTAAGATCTTCCATCTTCATGCCTTGGGCTGCCAGAGCGCGCAGGCCGCGCTCCAGGCGAAGATCGATCTGGCGGTCGATTAACGACTCGGGCACTTCGAAATCGTTGCGCTTCACCAGTTCGGCCACCAGTTGGTCTTTCGCCTCATGCTCGGCAGTGTGGCGCTTTTCTGCTTCCATGTTCTCGCGAATTTGTTTGCGAACCTGGTCGAGGCTAGTGAACTCGCCTAATTCTTTGGCGAAGGCATCGTTGAGTTCGGGCAGACTTTTCAACTTGATTCCGTTGACCTTCACCGTGTACACGAAAGTTTTACCGGAGAGCCGCTTATCGGAAATATCGACCGGATAGCTTACGTCGAAGACGCGCTCTTCGCCGGCGGAAGCGCCGGTGAGATTCTGGCTAAACTCTGGGACGGTGTTCTTCCCGCCGATCTCGATCAGCACGTCATCCATGTGGACGGGATTGGCTTTGGCATCGGCGACGTCCTTGCCGTCTTTGGGCTTGCCATCCATGGAAGCCTGAGCGAAGTCGCCTTCGGCGAGAACGCGTCCTTCAACCGTGGCGTAGGTTGCGTGTTGTTCGCGCACGCTGTTGAGAGCTTGCTCGACGTCTTCATCAGTAACAGTGATTTCAGGTTTGTCGGCGCGAAGATCCTTATAGCCTTCGACTTTGATCTCAGGCAAAACTTCAAAGCTTGCCTTGAAAGTGAGCGGCTCGCCGTCGTGGATATGCAGATCAGTCACGCGGGGCTGCGAAACCGGGATCAGCCCTTGCTTCTCAGCTTCCCGGCGAAAGTACTTGGGGATCAGAGCCTCGGCTACATCGTTCTTGAGGCCTTCGCCAAAGCGCTGCCGGATGATGGAAGCGGGCACGTGCCCGGCGCGAAAACCCGGCAGCCTCGCGCTCTTTTGATAGCGCAGAATCTGTAGTTCAGTTTCGCGTGCGACTTCCGCGGCGGGGATCTCGACGGAAATCTCGCGCTTGATATCTTTCTTGGTTTCCTCGGTCTTGGCCGCGTCGGTAGTCTCTGTGGGGCTCACGTTTTACCTTTCCCGCACCGCTCGATCCCGAGGCCCCATCGCCAAAACGGAGCGCTCCAGAATTCATACGGCGTTAACTTGAGTGTAAAGATAGAAGGAGAGCAGCGTCAAACGGGAGAGCCCTAATTTTCCCGCGGTTGTGGGTCGTTGTGCCAAAGTGTTCCCGTTGAAATCCGATATTCTGTTTGTGTTTCCAAGTGTGCTAACTCGGGGAGGCGGGTGGCCCTCATCTGGGATGAGTAGAAGATTAGGGTGCCCCATTTCTTGCTTTCTTTGCGAGAAAGTCTGCCCTGAGCGCAGTCGAACGGGTGGGGCTTTTCAGCCGCCCTCCTCGATGATATTGATAAATCAAGATTTGCCTTGATTTGCAGCTCCAATTCGCTAGAATAGAGGTCGAGGGCGCTTGCCATGTCAGCCACGAAGAAGTTCACTCCCGAAATCGATGCCAAACTCTACAAAGAGTTCGTCGCCGTCGCCAAGCGCAACGGCCAATCGCAGCGGCACATTCTAGAGGAGGCGCTAAAGTTCTACCTGCACAACGTCGTTCCGTCGCTGCACCGGGTTCGCCGCGAAGTAATGAGCGCCTTCGAGCAGTCGGTGGCGGGCAACCGTGACCTCCTTGATCGTCTCGCCAAGGACCCGCCTCATAACGAACCGCGGAAGTAAATTAAGCCCTCAGTGATGAGTGACTTAAAGTAAATATGTGAAAGCTAACAATCCCCACTGGCTCACCGTCCTCCACCGCGATGTCGTGGCCTGCACTCGCTGCCCGCGACTGGTTGTCTATCGCGAGCAGGTCGCGCGCGAGAAGCGGCGGGCTTACCGCGACTGCGAGTATTGGGGCAAGCCGGTGCCCGGGTTCGGAGATGCGAAAGCACGAGTCCTGATTATGGGACTCGCTCCGGGGGCGCACGGCTCGAACCGCACGGGACGTCCGTTTACGGGAGATGCTTCCGGCAAGTTCATGTATCCCGTGCTGCATGAAACTGGATTTGCCAACCAGCCCAACGCCACCGATCGCGACGATGGGCTTGAGTTGAATGATCTGTACATCACTGCCGCCGTGCGCTGCGCGCCGCCCGACAACAAGCCCACGCAACAGGAACTCGCGGAGTGCTCGCAATTTCTCGACCGCGAGATTGCAGGATTAGAAAGAGTAAAGGTCGTCGTGGCTCTGGGGAAAATTGGATTCGATGCTTATCTGAATTATCTAAAGCGCCGGGAGTTGTTGCGCAGCCGGCAGGCCTACCTCTTCAAACATGGCGCCAGTTACCGGTTACCGGACGGTAAGGTGTTACTGGCCTCTTATCATCCGTCGAATCAAAATACGCAGACGGGCAAACTCACGCGGGAAATGTTCGTGGAGATATTTAAAGAGGCGGCAAGACTTGCCGATGAATAAGCATGGCGCCGCCGAGCGGATTGTGCGCCATACCCCACTCCATGGGGCACGCGAGAAAGCATGGTCGCGAACCGGGGTGGCGCCGTTTGTGCCGGGATTTGCGGCGGCGAGCAATTCAAACCTAAGTGTGGGTTGCGTTGAATGTTCCGGCCGGAACATTTGTGCATGCAATGGTGTGTGTACGAACGGGTGTGTATAATCCTTGGTAAATGAAACCAGGCAGAGGAGTTAAGAAGGGCGACAAGATTCTCCGGCGGAAGAAGACAATCAGCCTGAATGCGTCCGCGGACCCAAAATATCCTGGTATTACACCTGGCGATCTGGAGAGGTGGTACAGGCCGATCAAGACGAGGATCACGTTGCGTCTGGACGCGGATGTACTCGCCTGGTTCCAGAAACAGGGCCGGGGATACCAGACCCGGATCAACCGCGCTCTGCGGAAAGTGATGAAGGAACAGAAAAAACCATCTGGCGACTGACGCGTTCGACTTTTCGGGAAAGATGCGCCCGCTTGCAATCGATGAAAAAGCTTAGAAGCCAACCATAACTGGTTCGGGCTCTAAACGGATTCCCCAGATTTCTTGCACGCGCTGCTGGATCTGTTCCTTCAATGTGACGACGTCAGCAGCGGTAGCTCCCCCGCGATTGACAATAGCCAAGGCATGCCTGGTGGAGATGCCGACGCGATCCGAGCCATATCCTTTTGCGAAACCGGAGTGTTCGACGAGCCATGCCGCCGAAATTTTCTGGTGAGTTTCGAGCGCGGGATAACTGGGAACGGTTAAGCGGCGGGCGGCAGCGCGCACTTTCAGATCCTCATGCTGTTCTCCGGAGAGCACGGGATTCTTAAAGAATGATCCCGCGCTCTGACCGTCCGGATCTCCTGGGACGATCAGCATGCCTTTGAGGGCACGAATGTAGCGGATGGCCTCGCGGGTTTCGCTAAGATCGGGCGGCGTATCCCGGCCTGCGAACTGCCGCTTGAGGTCGGCGTAGGCGATGTGCGGCTTCCCACCGGGCGTAAGAGTGTAGGTGACGCGCAGAATGATGAATCGTCCGTGCTGCGTGCTGTTAAAAATGCTGGTTCGATAGCTGAACTCGCAGGCCTCGCGACAGAGTTCGCGAATCTGACCATCTTTCAGGTCGAGCACTTGCACCGCCGCAATGGTGTCGGATACTTCCTGGCCGTAAGCTCCGACGTTCTGCACCGGCGTACCACCGACGCTGCCGGGTATGCCGCTCAAGCATTCGACGCCAGCGCAGCGGGCGACGACGGCGCGCGAAACGAACTTATCCCAGGATTCTCCCGCACCTACATCGAAATGGACTTTGGCGTCTTCATCCGGGCTGGATGCTTGATCGATGCCTGGAATCGCAATTTTTAGGGCGAGCCCTGGCCAGCCGGCGTCGGCGACTACCAGATTGCTGCCACCTCCTAAAACGAAGAGAGGCAGATCGCGCGAGCGCGAGAATGAAACCGCTTCCTGCACGTCAGCAATGCTGCTGGCATCGACGAAATACTTCGCCGGGCCTCCGATTTTGATGGTGGTCAGCGGCGCGAGCGGAATGTTTTCCTGCAGCAGCACGAATGATTTTCAATCATACACACGGCCGAACGCCGTCGCCGCGGTTCGTAGAGTTACGGGAGTTCAGTAGCCGGAAGAGCAACTCGCGTGTGAGCAGGGTCAGTGAGTGTAAAGGCCTTCCATGAGAAGGCCGGTCTAAGTCAAGTGGATTCGTTCCTGTTTTTCATAAGAAGAGCGTTCATTTGCCGAGTGGCCGCTGTCGCCATGCTTCCATCCGCACTCTCGAGGAGCGATTCGTTT
>JABCZI010000002.1 GCA_013289765.1 Acidobacteriota bacterium | reverse complement strand
GATAGGCCTTCAGCAGTTCGCGCACTTCCAACTCCACCAACTCGAGCAGTTCAGGATCATCCACCGCGTCGCACTTGTTCAGCGCGACCACCAGATACGGCACTCCCACCTGCCGCGCCAGAAGCACGTGCTCGCGCGTCTGCGGCATCGGACCATCCGTCGCCGCCACCACCAGAATGCCGCCATCCATCTGTGCCGCGCCCGTGATCATGTTCTTGATGTAGTCGGCGTGACCCGGGCAGTCGACGTGGGCGTAGTGCCGGTTCGGCGTCTCATACTCCACGTGCGCCGTCGCGATTGTGATTCCGCGGGCTTTTTCTTCCGGAGCGTTATCGATCGAGTCGAACGACCGGAACGTATTCTTCGGATTGTGTTTCGACAACACCTTGGTGATGGCCGCCGTCAACGTGGTCTTGCCATGGTCAATGTGACCAATCGTCCCTACGTTGCAGTGCGGCTTGTTACGATCAAATTTCTCTTTCGCCATAAAATTGCTCTCAGCTCCTAGCTCTTTGTCATCCTGAGGCGCGCATTTTGCGCCGAAGGACCTATGCAATTTCTTTGTGCCCGCCGTTCAGTAATACTGATACAGCTTCTTAAACTTATGCCGCAGCGCCATATCCACCGTTTCCAGCTTCGACAGGTAAAACTCCCGCATTTGCGCCTGATCAGAAAGCGGTAGTTCCTGGTACAACTGCCACGCACTCAAGTCTGGCCGCGCCGCTGATCCGCTTGCCTCTTCCAGCGCCCGCGCCGAAAGCACCGCATCGAACTCCCGAACCCGAATCGCCTTGCGGTCCAACTGCTTGAGAAACCGCTCTACGTTACCGGCAGAAAAGGCTTGCTCCACCGCCGTTTGCAGCTTCGCAAATTCCTGCTGCTTCTCGATTTTGATTGCAGCCTGCTCGAAAGCCATCATCACACCTGAACCAAGAACATGGAGCGGGAGACGGGAATCGAACCCGCGACCAACAGCTTGGAAGGCTGTGACTCTACCACTGAGTTACTCCCGCCCTTAAAGCAGCTATCAGCTATCAGCCGTCAGCTTTCAGCAAAACCTCGGCGGCTTAAAGCCGCTTCAATTCCATGCTCGTGCGGCACGACTGAAGTCGCGCCCTTCCCAAACCTTCCGCTCTCAAACTTTCAACTTCCGCAACTTCCAATCACTGGAGCCGATGATCAGGATTGAACTGATGACCTCTCCCTTACCAAGGGAGTGCTCTACCAACTGAGCTACATCGGCTAAAAACTTCTCAGCAAACCTTCCCGGCTTACTCTGACTTGCTTTCGCCGTCCGGATGCATTACATCCTTGCGACGCACCCAGCTTTTAAGCGCGAACATCGCCAGAATCAGCAGCGTCACCAACCGGATCCGCGAATCACTCAACGTGGCAAACGCCAGTACGCCCAAAACCAGGTACGCAATCAACGACATGGCCAAGCGACTCATAAAACTCACAGATCCCTCGCAAAATGCGCTCGGGATTTCGCCAGCGGACTCCCGCTTCGCTCACGTCCGCTAAACGGCTCAAATTCTGGTGCACAGGGAAGGATTCGAACCTTCGTACCTCGCTAGGAGGGACAGATTTACAGTCTGTTGGCTTTAACCACTCACCCACCTGTGCAGATACTGCCGGGCGATGCAGCCGTTGCCCTTCTTCTTCAACAAGCAAACCATCCAGCAGGACATCTCGCGAATCCGCAGACCGCGGCAGCACACTTCTGCTTCCGGTCCGCAGTTCAACTTTTAAAAACCAGACTTTCGCAAGTCCGAATTTCGCAAAGCAGGGAAACCAAGAATCGCGCTACGAATTTGCTGCGCGAAGATCACTGCACGCCGGAATCGTTTCGAATGTGCTTCCGAATGAAGTGTGTTGGAAAAACCTGTTGCGCCACCTGGTTGCCGAAACTAAGAATTCCGCAGCCTGCCGGAAGTCGCTCTGAATTCATGTCCTGCGTTTCATATGCTGGAGCTGGCGAAGGGATTTGAACCCCCGACCCCCTGATTACAAATCAGGTGCTCTACCGACTGAGCTACGCCAGCGTGCGGGGGACAAGTGTCCGCAGACACAAGTATACCCTTGATCCCTTCCAGATGTCCGGGACAATTAGATAAGTTATCACAGCGGGGAATTTTCGCGCAACAGGCGGGTCTTGATCAGGAACGACCACGGGTCGATGAGTGCTGTAGCGATGTTACGACGGTTGATGGGTGCCAAGGGTGCAAGCGCCAAAGCGTGTGGGACAATTGCACTCGTATGAGATCCAAGGTTCGACAGGTCGTGATAACCGCACTGCTTGCTTTAGTAGTTGCTATTTGCGTTCCTGTCTTTGTCCATCGACACGATTTCGATGTTGCCTTATCGGGGTGGATGAAGGATCAGTCAACTGAAAAGACCGCCGTCCTGAATGAAGAAGCACGCAAGAGCAGGTGGATTGTATTGAAGACTCAAATAAAGGCTGGCTGCGTCACCTTCTTGCTACTGAACGGGGGCTGGTTTGTGATGCGCCGTATCATGCGATCAGGAACGTCCAGTGCACCCCAATCTAGTCAATGAGCGTATGGGATGTTTCGACAGGAAGAACTGAGGGGCGGAAACCTGTGGGGAGCGTATTCGGTATGGGTAGAGGCGTCAGGGCCGGGACGTCAAGTGACCTACCCGGGCCTTTACACTCATTATCATCAGGTCATTCCAGTTGACCTTACATCCCCTGTCGATTTCCTTGTACCATTCAACTTGCCAACAAATATTTCGGCACGGGCTTCGTCTCCCTGCCCGTGCCGCCGTCTGGAATCCTACTTCGCCGGAACAGACAGCTCCTCCAGCGGGGTGCCCTTTTTCGCCACGTAAAAGGCCAAGGCCTTCGCGGGCTCGGTCTTGCTGGCGTTCTTTACGTTGTGCACCTGGCCGTCGACCGTGGTGAACGATTCGCCGGGCTTCAGCGTCTTAGCTTCTTTGCCCGGTGTCTCGAAGATCACAGAGCCTTTTTCGATGTACACGATCTCATTGCCCGATTGCGTGTGAGTGCCGCTCTCTGCGCCCGCTGGCAGAGTGCGATCGACCAGGATCGCTTCCCATCCCGGTGCGCCCTTGAGTTCGATTCGCTGCAGAATCTTGCCGCCTTTCAAATTGCCTTTCTCTTTCTCTTGCGCGCTCGACATCCGGCCGCTCAGCAGCCCCAGCATCACTCCCACACCCAGCGTTACCGTAATCAAAAAGGTGATCCGCTTCGTCTTCATGGAGGCTCCTTTCAAGAGCGCACGCATACTAGCACAACGTTGAATACGCCTGTGATTGGACGAGGACTATAATTGCGCGACTCTATGGCGCTCACCTCCGGCACCAGACTCGGCCCGTACGAAATCCTCTCGCCTCTCGGCGCTGGAGGCATGGGCGAAGTTTATCGTGCAAAAGACACGCGCCTCGATCGCGCGGTCGCCATCAAGGTTTTGCCGTCGCATCTTTCCTCGGACCCGGAATTGAAACAGCGCATGGAGCGCGAAGCCAAGGCCATTTCCGCGCTTCAACACGCCAACATCTGCACGCTTCACGACATCGGCTCACAGGATGGCACCAACTTCCTGGTCATGGAGTATCTCGAGGGCCAAACTCTCGCCGAGCGACTGGCGAAAGGCCCGCTACCTCTTGATCAAGTACTGAAGATTGGAACTGAGATCGCACAAGCCCTGGAGAAGGCGCACCAACAGGGCATCATCCATCGCGATCTGAAGCCCGCGAACATCATGCTGACCAAGGCGGGCGCGAAGCTGATGGACTTTGGTTTGGCAAAGCCGGGTCTGGCAAAACCAGAAGTAGCAATTGCCGCGCGCGCGGCCGGCCCGTTTACTCCTTCCACGCCGACCATGAACATGGCTTCGCTAACCGCCGTGGCGTCGCCGCTCACCCAGAAAGGTTCTGTTGTCGGGACTTTTCAATACATGGCGCCCGAACTTCTGCAAGGAGCCGAATCCGACGCGCGCAGCGACCTCTTCAGCTTCGGATGCGTTCTCTACGAAATGATTACCGGACGCCGCGCTTTCGAAGGCAAATCGCAACTCAGTGTATTCAGCGCCATTCTGGAAAAAGATCCTGAGCCGATCACTGCGACCCAACCCCTCGTTCCGCCATTACTTGATCGCGTGGTGCGTGCCTGCCTCGCGAAAGATCCTGCGGACCGCTTCCAATCTGCGCACGACGTCGCGATGGATTTGCACTGGCTCGCCGAATCACCCACAGACGACGCAAAGCTGCCTCGCCATTTGAATAAGTCTTGGAGTGCCGGACTGGCGGCGATCCTTCTCGCTTTCGTAGCCCTCGCTGGATTCGCCGGATACCGCTGGGCGAAATCCTCCGAGCAGCCTTTATCGCTGCACGCCGAAATTCCTCCGCCTGACAAATTTTTCCTCGATGCCACCGGCGATAACGGAGGCATGCCTGTGCTTTCTCCGCTAGGCGATAAGATTGCCTTCGTCGCGCATTCTGGTGAAACCAAGCTGCTGTGGGTGCGCTCGCTCAGCAGTGATTCGGCGCAGCAACTTGATGGCACGGCGGGCGCTGCACATCCTTTCTGGTCGCCGGATGGCCGATACATTGGCTTCTTTGCCGGCGGCAAGTTAATGAAGATCCCCGCGACTGGAGGCCCCGCTGCCGCATTGGCCGACGCGCCCAATTCCCGGGGAGGAAGCTGGAGCGCCAACGATGTGATTGTGTTCGCCGCCGACTTTCAAAGCGCGCTGATGAAAGTGAGCGCCCAGGGCGGCACAGCATCCCCGGCAACGGTGCTCGACAAAGCCAAGCACACCACCCATCGCTGGCCGTGGTTTCTGCCCGACGGCAAACATTTTATTTTTCTCGCTACCAGTCACATCGGCGGCGATGCCACCAAGAACGGAATCTATTTCGGATCTGTCGATAGCACGGAAGCACACCTCATCCAGGCCGCTGATTCGGCGGCACAATACGCGTCCGGATATCTCCTCTATCGCGCCAACACGGCGCTGGTGGCGCAACCCTTCGATCCGGAAAGGGGCATTCTGTCAGGGTCGGCGATTTCGCTCGTAAACAATCTCCGCGACGATGTCGGCGTATGGCGCAGCATTTTCGCCGTCTCCCAGAACGGACTTTTGATTTACCAGTCCGGCAGTACTGACTCGGCAAAAAGCCACCTGGTGTTGTTTGACCGCACGGGGAAAGTGCTTGCCGACTACGACCCTCAGGAAACGACGATCACGAATTCGCGAACGCTGCTGGGCGTGCGGGATGTACGTCTCTCGCCGGACAACAAGCGCGTCGCATTTGCCAACGGAACCGGCATCTGGACGCTCGACCTCGAGCGCAAAACAAAAACGCGCATCACCTTCGACGACCAGGTGGTGCAGGAACCTGCTTGGTCTCCGGACGGCAGGATGCTTTTATTTTCAGTCCAACTTAGCACCGGAGGTGGCACCGTCGAAATCCGCTCCAAGTCCGCGGACGGCAGCGGTTCGGAGAAGAAATTACTCGCTGCACCGGACAACTATCACAGCCCAGGCTGGTCGCCCGATGGAAAATATCTAACCTACCTTTGGGGCGAGGGTGAGAAAGACGTTTCCCTTTGGATACGGCCGATCAATGTAGATGCCAAGGGGGATGCAAAGCCGGTCGCGGTCGTGCAGCCGCCTTCCTCACAATCGAGTCTCTACTCCTATCGAATTTCTCCCGACGGCCACTGGGTAGCCTATGTCTCCGATGAATCCGGACAGATCGAAGTCTACTTAACGAGTTTCCCGGAAGGAAAAGGTAAATGGAGGGTCTCGGCCAATGGCGGAGCTTACCCCGCGTGGAACCAGAATGGCAAAGAATTGTTCTACAAGAACCTTAGTGACGAATTATTTGTCTGCCCCGTGGCGCTGAAGGAATCGGCGGTAGAAGTCAGTTCGCCGCAGCATCTGTTCCACGCCGCATCGCCAGGACTGGGTGAATCGTTTGATGTCTCCACCGATGGCAAGCGGTTGCTGGTAAACCATTCCGAGGAGGAAGTCCAGGCACCGCTTCAGTTGGTCAGCAACTGGCCTTCGGAGCTGAAGAAATGATGGGAGGTATAGCCCTCTGGACGTTCGTCCCGTCGCCCGGATTTCTCGCCACAGTGTTATCATTTCTTCCCTGACCGCATTCCATGCGAATTAGGCGCACTTTCCCCATCGTTCTGGCGGTCGTAATCGTCGCCGCAGCGATAATCCTCGCCGTTCAATTGCGAAAGCACGCCCCGCCTGAGGCTGCCCGCTTGCTGCCTGGGGCGGACGCATTTTTCTATCTCAACCTCAAGTCGGCGCGCCGGGCAAATTCCGGCAAAGAATTGCCCGCAGTCAGTCACGATCCCGAATATGAGCGCTTCATCCGCGAAACCGGATTTCAGTTTGAGCGTGACCTCGATGTGGCGGCATTCGCCATTCACTATCCGGCGAGATGGCCCGGCGGTGGTAGCGGCGGGGCCGCTCGTGAGCCTCGTTTTTCTGAAGTGCTGGAAGGAAAATTCCACAGCGAGCGCCTCACCGACTATCTCCGGCAAATCGCGCAATCGGCGGAGATTTATCACTCGGTGGATATCTTTACCATTCAGCTGCAAGGTCGAGCCCTGCGAGTGGCTGTACTGAGCCCCGATACGGTAGCCGCTTCTAATCATGACGACCCCGCGGTCATCCAGGGAATCGTCGATCGATCGAAGCGCCTGGCGTCGCCATTCGGCGGCCCATCGTTATTACGGCAATACTTCAAGCACGTTCAGTTGGCCAGCCTGGCCTGGGTCGTCGCGCGGGTCGATCCCTCGGCGCCCGGAGCCTCCGCCTGGAACACCGTCTTCACCAAACCTGCGACCGTCGTTATCTCAGGAAGCTATCTCAGCCCCCTCCATCTCACGGCGGAGGCGGTTCATCTCCGCGCCGAAGCCTTTAGCGCGTCTCCTGAGGATGCCCACTACATTGCCGATAAGCTGACGTTGTTCCTCGCGCTCACGCGCACTGCCGAAACTTCTGTGGGAACCCACGGCACCGATGCCGACGTGAAAGCGCTGTTCGACAGCCTGAAGGTAAGGCAGGAGGATAATCGCACTATTTTAACTGCCTCCATGCCTTTTACCTTTCTGCACAAGATGGTTTCGGAATCCTCTTCTGAGTTGAATGAGCCCACCGCCGCTTCTCCCGCCCAGATGCCTGCAAAATCAAAGTGAGTGGCGAAAAGTTTAGCGCCACGTGCAACTTACTCCGTTTCGAACCGTCTGATCTATTAGCAGCCTGATCTGTCACATAGAAGAACTCCGGCGGGTACAATAAAGGCGCATGTCGAGTCTCCCACTTCCGATTGCCGCATTCTTTGCCGGCCTTATTTCGTTTCTCTCGCCATGCGTGCTGCCGCTCGTTCCGGGCTACCTCTCTTTGATCTCGGGCGCAGGTCTCGAAGAACTCAAGGCGCCGCAAGCCCACCTGATGCGCCGCGTGATGGTGAATTCCGTCGGGTTCATCCTTGGCTTCAGTGTGGTTTTTATCGTGCTCGGTGCGGCGGCAACCGAAGTCGGCCAGATGCTTGGGATGTACAAACACACGCTAGCGCGAGTCGCCGGCGTTGTTATTATCCTTTTCGGATTGCACCTGACCGGTATTTTCAAGATCAAAGCGCTCTACACGGATGCCCGGTTGCACAGCGTGAAAGGCAGCAGCACTCCATTCGGCGCGTTCGTCATTGGCTTCGCCTTTGCCTTCGGCTGGACTCCGTGCCTCGGGCCGATTCTTACCGCGATCCTCACCATCGCCGGAGAACAAGACACGCTCGTGAAAG
This sequence comes from Acidobacteriota bacterium, assembly GCA_013289765.1. Classification (GTDB taxonomy): domain Bacteria; phylum Acidobacteriota; class Terriglobia; order Terriglobales; family Acidobacteriaceae; genus Sulfotelmatobacter. Next base: position 611,637 of record JABCZI010000002.1, on the reverse strand, counting down.
GCATTCTCCTGCTCGCGGTCTATTCACTCGGACTGGCGGTGCCCTTCTTGCTTACATCGCTCTTGATGGAACGTTTTTTAAAGTTTTACAGCCGCTTCCGCTCGCACATGCACGCGCTCGAAGTCGCTTCCGGAGCATTGTTGATTGCACTCGGCATCTTGCTGGTGCTCGGCCGCTTTACCTTGATTTCGAACTGGCTTTCGTTCTTGAACCGCTTTGCCTTGTGAGTTGACTCGTGAATTGTTATTGATGCCCGTCCGGTCTTAGGATTTGAATGGAGAATTTCTGTGAAACGTAGCCCTCTGGTGCTGGTAGTTGTAGCTTTCGTGGTCGCGTTCATGTTGTACGTCGGCTACCATCAGGCCCGCCGGTCGGGCGGATCGTTGACAACCCGTCTGAAGCAATCAAGCCCGGCTCCGGATTTTTCCCTCGAATCGCTCGACGGCAAGACCACGCGGCTTTCGGACTTTCGCGGCAAAGCGGTGCTGCTGAATTTCTGGGCCACCTGGTGCGGCCCGTGCAAGATCGAAATGCCTTGGTTCGTTGACTTTCAAAAGCAATACGGCTCGCAAGGATTGCAGATCGTCGGCGTTGCTATGGACGATGCCAGTAAAGAAGATATCGGTAAGTTCGCTAAAGATATGGGCGTGAATTATCCCATTCTGATCGGGAAAGAGGCGGTAGGCGACCAATATGGCGGCGTTCCCGCTCTGCCCGAAACTTTCCTGATCGCGCGCGACGGAAAAATTGTAGACAAGATCATCGGATTGCGAGGTAAAGCTGAAATTGAGGATGCCATTAAAGAAGCCCTCAATACCCGCCCTGCCGCCAGCCAAGCCTCGGCGTCGAACAACGCCGGCGTTTCGCAGCCTCAGAAGTGACAATAGGAATGAGTGGTCGAACGCTCTACCATGGGTTCCGAAAATGAAATCTGACGGATATTCGCTGAGACAACTTTCTTTGTTGGTTTCCATCGGTCTGGTCGCTGGTACAGCCCTGGCGCAATCAGTGCAATCTCGTTCGGCTGACGCAGGGAACCCTGTGGTCACAGGAGTGCCGGGCAAAGCTCCGTCCGTGACAATGGCGGCTGTTCCTTTAATCACGGCTCAGCGTACGCAGCAAACCATGGTGGAGCTCAACTTCCGCGTGCCTTCGGGCTATCACGTGAATTCGAATACGCCGAAGTCTGAGTTTTTGATTCCAACCACCGTCAGGATTGAAGTTCCCACCGACATTATCTTGGGAAAGACCCAGTATCCCGCGGGCACGGACATGACATTCCCGTTCTCGCCCGACGAGAAGCTGAGCGTGTACAGCGGAGATTTCACGATTGCGGTAGGCGTACACCCTTTGCGGGCGGTGGTCCCCGGCAAATACGCGATGCATGGAGTCCTGCGCTACCAGGCCTGCGACAACTCCGCCTGCTACCCTCCGAAGACTTTGCCGATAAGTTTTGAAGTGAAGGTCGTAAAAGAACCGCCCGCGCATCATGCCAATCCCGCGCAGAGCCCACACGTGCACAACTAGCCGCCACCTTCATAACGACCCTTTTGCGGTTGCGATTTTCTAACAAGTGGGCAGGCGCCACTTTAATCGGTGCGTGGCGTCGCGCTGGCGAGCGCGAGAATCGCTCCAGCAAACAGCAGCGTATCTGCAAAATAGTTGATCCCCTCGACCTTGACCGCGGTGCTCGGATCGGCTAGCGACGCGATCAGGATCGGCCCATAGATGAACAAGACCAGCAGCACAATCCAGGTACCCAGATAAGTTGCCGCCATCCGGGTCTTCTTGTTCAGAAGAATGCTTACTCCTGCAACCACAAGAAATGCGCCCGTCAGATAGTCGATAAACAGGCGCCCCGGAATCCACACCGGCGTCATCTTTTCGAGCGGAACTCCGGGGACATTCGCTGGGTGCAGAAAATGCTCAACCCCATAAAAGATCGCGGCGATCGCGATCAAAACGCGACCCACGGTGATGAGCTTGCTCCCGCCTTGTCCGCGGCCCTGCTCGCGCAGTGCGGTTCCGGCAAGAATCCAGCCTCCGCCAGCAAATGAGCTTTCGCGGACAACAATCGTCCATGCAATCCTGTCTCTGGGAGTGGCCAGCGCTCCCGGAATCATCAGCATCCCCACAAAAAGAAACATCATGATCCCGAATAGCAGGCCAGACCAGCGCACTTGAATTTTTGTGGCAATGCTCAAGGACGCGGCCAGCAGCGCGCACCCCACGAAATACGCCCAAAACAGCCGCCATGGCATATACGAGGGCACGAGGGGCAGGACGAAATCTACGCCCGAAAGATGGAGCGCGCCGAAAACCGCCAAGGGGATGGCGAAACACAAATTGCTCGAGGCTACGATCTTGTCGAGGCCGCGCGCCCGCGCGATCTCTGCCCTGGCAGCCCATAGGGCAATCAGGAAAAGCAGGATGCCGGCGGCGCACATCGAAACCGCAGTGCGGGGGAACTCAAAAAATGCAGCGAGAGTGATGGAGTGCATGAGCGCCTTCGTGAAGCGTGGGAATGGGCACTGAAATGGGCAAAGCGCCCGGATTACATGCGGGATTGTTTCAAGAACCGGGCCGCAGAACAAGGTAGGAATAAAAAATGATTCAGCGAGACTCCGCCGACCTTTTAAGACTTGGTGCCTTGCTTCTTCTCCACTTTCGCCCAAGTATCCTTCAACGCCACGGTCCGATTAAAAATTAGCTTATCCGGCTTCGAGTCCGGATCGACGCAAAAATATCCCAGGCGTTCAAACTGATACCTGCTTCCGGCCGCGGCCCCAGCCAAAGACGGCTCAACCTTCGCGTTGCTGATTACTTCCAGCGACTTCGGGTTCAGATTCGCGGTGAAATCCTGCCCATCTTCCACCTCATTCGGATTTTCTTTGGTAAATAAATTTTCGTAAATCCGCACCTCGGCATCGAGCGCATTCGCGGCCGATACCCAGTGAATCGTCGACTTTACTTTGCGACCGTCAGGAGTGTTTCCTCCGCGGGTTGCCGGATCGTAGGTGCAATGCACTTCCACCACCTCGCCGTTTTCGTTCTTCACGACCCCCGTGCAAGTTACAAGGTAGCCATAGCGCAGCCGAACTTCGCGCCCCGGCGACAGGCGGAAATATCCCTTCGGTGGCTCCTCGCGGAAGTCATCCTGCTCGATGTAGAGAGCGCGCGCGAATGGGACTTTGCGCGAACCAGCGCTCGCTTCTTCCGGATTGTTAACCGCGTCCATCTCTTCGACCTGATTTTCCGGATAATTGTTGATCACAACTTTCAAGGGACGCAGCACCGCCATCACTCGTGGCGCACGCTTGTTCAAATCTTCGCGCACGAAGTGCTCAAGCATCGCCAGCTCGATCGAGCCGTTGGTCTTCGATACCCCAATCGCGCCGCAGAAATTTCGCACCGCTTCGGGCGTATAGCCGCGCCGGCGAATACCACCCAGCGTCGGCATGCGCGGATCATCCCAGCCATTCACCCGGCCTTCCTGCACCAACTGCAACAGCTTGCGTTTACTCAGCAGCGTGTAAGTAAGGTTCAACCGGTCAAACTCAATCTGTCGCGACGGGAAAATTCCCAGCTGCTCGATGAACCAGTTATAAAGCGGGCGATGATCCTGAAACTCCAGCGTGCAAAGCGAGTGCGTGACCCGCTCGATCGAATCCGACTGCCCGTGCGCGAAATCGTACATGGGATAAATGCACCACTTATTTCCGGTGCGGTGATGCTCCGCATGCAGAATTCGGTACATCACCGGATCGCGCATATTCAGGTTCGGCGACCCCATATCGATCTTCGCCCGCAGCGTGCGCGAGCCATCGGCAAATTCTCCGGCGCGCATGCGCTCAAACAAATTCAAGTTCTCTTCGACAGCCCGGCTACGATAAGGGCTGTTCTTGCCCGGCTCCGTGAGCGTCCCGCGATGCTGGCGAATCTCGCCGGCCGTCAGATCGTCGACGTAGGCCTTGCCATCTTTAATCAGTTTGACGGCCCACTCGTAAAGCTGGTCGAAATAGTCCGACGCATAAAAAAGCCCATCCCACTGAAAGCCCAGCCAGTTCACATCAGCCTTGATGGACTCAACGTATTCCGTCTCTTCCTTCTCGGGATTCGTATCGTCAAAGCGAAGATTCGTATGTCCGCCAAATTCGTCAGCCAGGCCGAAATCAATGCAGATGGCCTTGGCATGGCCAATGTGCAGGTGTCCGTTAGGCTCGGGAGGGAAGCGCGTCTGCACGCGGCCGTTGTGCTTACCGGCTTTGAGATCCTCGACGATGATGTCGCGGATAAAATTCGACGGAGCAGGTAAGGGCGATGCAGCCACAGCTTTTTCTCCAGTTTCAGTCGGGGGATGAGATGATTTCATTGCACTTTGATCTTATCGCATGGCCCAGAGCGGATGAACTATCTTTGCCGCGGCCGCCTGTTCGCCCTCCTTGAAAATACATTCGGTACCCGGGACCGAAGTCAATTCGGTACTCGTGAATCCCAGCAACACCGGCACCCGCATATCAATCTCTACCGACCCCCAGCGCATCCGCCACGCGATTAATCGAATTGAACCAGGCCGCAATCATGGTGATCTGCAGAATTCCCCGATCATCAAATCCGGCAGCTCGCAGGCCCTCAATGTCGGCCTTCCGAATCCTGGTTGCATCCTTCGTCAACTGAACCACATAGTCCAGCATCACCCGCTCCTGCGCAGTCATGGGCGCGGTCCTGTAGTCTTTCTCCAATGCCTCCACTAACTTCGCGTCCAGCGTCACTCTACGCAGAAACTCTGCGTGCGACTCGATTCAATAGACGCACCGGTTGGTGACCGAGACCATCGTGGTAATCATTTCATGCTGCCGCCGGCTCACGGCAACTCCGGCGACATTAGCGCACCAAACGTGGCAAACGAATGGTAGAGCGCCTCCGGCAATAACGTGTGCGCCCCTACGATCGACGCCCCGCCAGCATCATCTGGACGTACCGGCTCGGCATACTCCTTGGGATAAAGCGCCTTCTGTCCCTCAACCGCCCGCCGCAACTTCTCATCCGCCTCCGCCATCGGTATGGTTCGAATCCAAGTCATGTTGGCGCTCCCCTCGTCTAACAGTCTCAAGAATTGCGCATCGGAAGGGTACACGGATGCGGAACGTCATCAAATAGCACGTCCATACTATCGGCTCACCGTTTTCTATGGTTTGAACCGTCCCTTGAGCACTCGACGGACCTAATGCCCTTTGGTAACCCGTTCGTACACTCCCTTTTGGTAACCCTTGGTAACCACACGTTTTCACTCGCCCAGCCGTACAATTGCCCTTGTCCGAAGGGCCACCTCCGAAACAGGAGTCTGGCCATGTGACGTTCGCCGGGCACACCGCCCGGACCGTCATAAATATTCGCTGTACGAATTTTTGGGTTCAGAAGTTTCTCGGTTCAGAAGTTTCTCGGTTCACACCAGGTTCTGGAGTCTGTACTCATATGGCGTTCGGTTTCGGGTTCAACAAACAAAAAGTACTCAGCGCTGCGGAGAAGTATGTCCAGCAGGGCAAGATGCAGAATGCCATCGCTGAGTACGAAAAGGTCCTCAAGGCCGATCCCAAGGACCTCACCGTCACCAACACCGTTGGCGATCTCTATTCCCGCCTCGGCCAAATCGATAAAGCTACGGAATGCTTCAAGAGTGTCGGCGATGCCTATGCCAACCAGGGTTTCACGGTTAAGGCCATCGCCATGTACAAGAAAATCAGTAAGCTCAAGCCTTCCTTAGAGGGCGTGCTGAAGCTGGCAGAACTCTACACCCAGCAGGGACTCTTCAATGATGCCCGCTCGCAATACATGCAGGTAGCCGAAGAATTTCTGAAATCCGGCGAACTCGACAACGCCGTCCGCATCTTCCAGAAGATTCTGGAAATGGATCCGGAAAACACTTCCATGCGTGTCCGCCTGGCGGAAGTCTACATTCGTCTGGGCAAGAAAAACGACGCCTGGCAAATCTTTTCCGCCGCCGCTGAAACTTTGCGCGCCAAGGGCAACCTGAGCGGTGCTGAAGAAGTCCTGCAACGCATGCTCACGCTCGATCCCGGCAACAGCTATGCGTTACTCATTCAGGGCCGCAACCAACTCGAGGCCGGGGACGCCGAAGCCGCCATCGAATCCTTCAAAAAAGTTCCCAATCTCGATTCCAATATCGAGGGCCTCCGCGATCTGCTCAAAGCCTATCTAAAAATGGGACGTCTCTCGGATGCTGGCACCCTCGCCAGTAAACTCCAGACGGTACACAACGACCTCACTGCGATTTCCATTTTGGCCGATGCTCTCATGCAGGCCGGACAATACGAGAACGCGCTTCAGGTCTATGATCAGCATGCTGACCGCCTGCTTTCCGAAGACTCCGCCAAAGTTCTAAAAAATCTTCACTCTGTAATCGGACACGTACGCGACAATCCCGCTTCGCTGGAGAAACTTCTCGACCTCTTCCAGAAGGCCGGAGACACTACTCACATCACCGAAGTCATCGAGTTATTGGCCCATGCCTCAGTCCAGGCCGGCGAGTTGCCCCGCGCGCGCGACTTGTATCAAAAACTTGCCGCCATGGAGCCCGGCAATCCCCTGCACATGGACAATTACCAGCAGGTGGTCAGCCAGATTGGGGGATCATCGGCGGCAAAGTTCATTTCCGCCGATGAAGCGGCCGTTATCGTTGACGAACTGGAAGCGACCGCTCCTTCCATCCACCAGCACTATTCCGATGCCGTCGCCCTCGCCATTCGATCCGCGCTCACTGACGCTGAGCTTTTCATTTCTTACAACATGCCGGCCAAAGCTCTTGGACCGCTCATGTCCGCGATTCCGCAAGCGCCTAATGATCTGCGACTGAATCAGCGGCTTGCCGCGCTTCATACCCGCGCTGCTCGTTTCGCCGAAGCTGCCGTCTGCTGCCGCACGTTGCAGAATATTTACTCCGAAGCCGACCATCCCGAAGAAGCCACGCGGTACGGCGAACTCGCTGACCGTTACGAAGATCGCTCGGCATCTGCAGCGGTCGCCAATTCCGTAATCGAGCACGCAGCTTCGCCAGCAGAATCAGCAGCAGCGGAAATTTCAGGCGCGTCTGCTGCCTCGACTCCATGGCCGGCCGCTCCGCCGCTGGCGGCTGAGGAATCCGAGTTCGCCGTCGTCGCCGATCAGCAGGACCACCAGAGGGATGAACCTCCATCCGCAGTCTCTGAACCTGCATCTCCCGCCGAAATCGACCTGTCGTCGGAGTGGGATGACGCGATCACCATCGAAGCGGACGCTCTGCCCGCCGAGGCCGCGGCAGGTGAAGTCACTGATGGCGCAGGTGATCACGACATGGCCGCGGCCCAGCAGCATACCGAAAAGATTGCGGATGCCATTGAAGAGTTTCATTTCTTCCTCGAGCATGGCATGCCCGAGCAGGCCTCAGCAGCTTTTGCAAAAATTAAATCTCTCACCGCTGATGAAGCTACGCTCAACAAGCTTCGAGCTGAAATTGACGAGGCCTTACAGCCAAACTCCACAGTAACGGAAGCGACCACGCTTGAAGCTGCCCCCGAATTTTCCATCAGCGAGCCGACTGCTGAATTTGCCGTCGACGAAATTTCTTCTGCTATTGAAGAAGCTCCCGCTGTTGTAGAAGAGGTTGCCGTGCAGCCGCCCATGCCGGTGATGGAAGCGCCCGCTCCGCTTGTGCAGCACGCCGAGCCGGCGGTTATCGAGGAGGCTCTAGTTAACGAATCTCCTGTTGACCCGGCTCCGGGCGTGCTTCAAGAATTCGTTTCCGACCTCGAGTCTTCTCTTGGCGAGACTTTCCTTCCGGGCGCTGTCCCTCACGAACCCGAGCCTGTAATCGAACAATCCTCGGCAGCTTCTCAACCGGCCCACCATGCACACCCCGAACTTGAGTCCATCGGAAACGCCGCCCCCACAACTTTCGGTGTGTCCCAAGCAGAGCCCATGGGTGAGTTCGTCGCCGATCTGGAAGCTTCTTTGGGTGACGACTTCCTGCAGGGCGCACCGATTCCCGAACCTGAGTCCGCACCCCAGGCTCAGCCCGCCGCACGCACACAGCCTGCACTTAAAATTGAAACTCCGGGCGCCGCACCTCTGGCGCAGCATCGGCCGGTGCCGACACCCAGCGCTCTAGTCAGCGCTCCGGTCTCGAGCAACGCCGCGGCAGCCGCAGCATCTTCCGGTGTTCCCACGGTTTCACACCGATCCGCGACTTCATTACCCGCGACGCCCAAGGTCTCTCCGTCCATTTCTGCCTCCGCAGCAACCAAGGCCTCGCCCTTTTCTGAGGACGCCGGGGTTGACCTCGCGGAAATGTTTGGGGAGTTGAAGCAGGATCTCGAAGCCGGCTCTGCCACCACTGAAGAAGATCCCGAGACTCACTACAATCTCGGCATCGCGTTCCGCGAAATGGGTTTGCTCGACGAAGCTATTGGCGAATTGCAAAAGACCTGCCAGGCTGTTGATCGCGGACATCCCTTCCCGCAAGCCATGCAAGCTTATACTTGGTTGGCACAATGCTTTCTCGACAAAGGCGTTCCTGAGGCCGCTATTCGCTGGTACCAGAAAGCCCTCAATGCCCCGGGCATTGACGAAGAAACCCGGACGGCTCTCCACTATGAGCTGGCCGCAGCCTATGAAACGGCCGGTGACAGAGCCTCTGCCCTCAAGCACTTCATGGAGGTTTACGGCCGCAACATCGATTATCGCGATGTTGCCGAGCGCATCAAGCCCTTGAAGTCGTAAAATAGCCCGATGGGTCTTATCCCTAAAATACTCATTCCCATGCACACTTGTCATCCCGAGCGAAGCGAGGGACCTTGGTTTTTGCCGACACATTCCGTGGCGCCCTCGGAGTCGGCCAGCTGCGCGCTGCAGTGGAGCGTCCGGTGATGCCCGATCCTAAGTTGCCAGTCGATGAAGGTGTCGCCATGTCTGCTCAGTCGTCGGCAAGCCAGCCGGCCACTACCGTCATCGATTCCCCGGCCCTTGCGCCGCAACCAGCACATCTCTGGCTGCATCGCAGCTCTGTCTTTCTTTTCGTCCTGATCAGCGCAGTCGCCGGAGTCCTGCTCGTGATCCTGCCCTGGACCCCAGAGTGGACAGATAATTACCTCCTGCTCTCTTATCCGTCACTTCGCACCTTGATCTCCACCGGATTTTTTCGCGGTTTATGCAGTGGCCTGGGACTACTCGATATCTGGATCGGCTTCTGGGAAGCCCTCCACTACCACGAACACCAATAGCAGTGCCTCGAAATTAAACAAATGCTCGATTTCGCAACTTAGCATCTGAGTGAGAACGTGAGCCGATAAGATGATCGACAAGCTGAAACCGGCGCCCCTCGCCTACGAGAATCATCAATTCATTAACAGTCCAGACGGACGCATTCTTCGCATCCTCGCCGAATATCAGGAGCCGCTCTCGCGTTTTCGCCGCGAACAGATACAGGACACCGTCGTCTTTTTCGGCTCGGCCCGTTTCGAAGGAGAGGATGCGGCCAAAAAAAATCTTGCCGCCCTAAAAAATACCGCAAAGGCGGCTCCCGCGGACCAAGAGAAGGAATTAAAGCGCGCCCTCGCCGCCGTCGAGATGGCCCGTTATTATGAGGATGCCCGCCGCCTGGCTCACCTTCTAACCGAGTGGTCGATTCAAATTCCGGCCCGCCGCCGCCGCTTCGTCGTCACCACCGGGGGCGGCCCCGGCATCATGGAAGCCGCCAACCTCGGCGCGCACGAAGCCGGAGGCAAAAGCATCGGCCTTAACATCAATCTCCCTTTCGAACAGAATCCCAATTCCTACATCACCCCATCGCTCAATTTCGAGTTTCACTATTTCTTCATGCGCAAGTTCTGGTTCGCCTATCTCGCCAAAGCACTCGTGATCTTTCCTGGCGGCTTCGGCACCATCGACGAGCTCTTTGAAATCCTCACCCTCGCCCAAACCGACAAACTCGCCAAGAAAATTCTCGTCGTGATCTACGGCAGCGAATACTGGCACCGCATCATGAATTTCCAGGCCTTCGTCGACGCCGGCACCGTCTCCCCCGAGGACCTCAACCTCTTCAAGTTCGTCGACACTCCCGAAGATGCCTTCACCTTCCTCCGCGACGGCCTTACGGAATACCACCTGGGTGGCCCGCCAAAGAAAGAGAAAGAACAAGAAGTCCTCCCCGAAATTGCCAAAACAAGACCTTGACTGAGCGAAGGCGGAGAGTTTCGCTGGTGCGCACTGTCTGAGCAGAACATACGTCGGCGATTACGCCCCTTTCCGTTGGGACTTGCCTCCCGCATCCCTTTCCTTGGGTCTTCAATTCTTGCTTTGTACGGAGTCCGGGGTATTTCCATCCTCGCGTCGGCGCACTACTTTCGAAAAAGCGCTCAGAAATCTGATGAAAGCAAGACATCACGCTACTTAGGAGGAATACAACGTGGAGAAAAGCTCACTGCAAGAGCTGTATGTTGACGAACTTAGGGATCTTTACAATGCGGAGACACAACTGGTAAAGGCTTTGCCGAAGATGGCCAAAGCCGCCTCCAATGACCAACTGAGGGAAGCCTTCCAGGAACACTTGCGGCAAACTTCAGAACATGTTTCTCGCCTGGAACAGATTTTCGAACAGCTGGGAGAGAAGGCGTCGGGCAAGAAGTGTTTGGGCATGGAAGGTCTGGTCAAAGAAGGATCGGAGACCATAAACGAAGACTATTCCGACGAAGTGAAAGACGCGGCCATCATTGGTGCCGCCCAGCGGGTCGAGCATTACGAAATGGCAGGCTACGGAACTGTCCGTGCCTTTGCGGAATTGCTGGGCGAGACCGAGCATGTTTCGTTACTAGAGCAGACGCTGCAGGAAGAAAAGCAGGCCGATGAGAAGCTGATGCAGCTTGCCGAGGAGATCAATCCGAAGGCGTCAGAAGGTCATGGACGGGGTGCGACTGGTTCCAATGAAGGTCGTTCCAAATCCAAAAACGCAGCGTAAACTAAAGCTTCGAGAGCAACTACTTTAGATGGAGGGGATTGCAAAGTCCCTTCCATTTTTTTGTTCCACTTGCGGTCAACTACAGTATTCACCGTATAGCGCATTTCGTGGAAACTCACTACAGTATTTTCATTCCAATCCTTGCAGTAAAACCGCCACGCACCTAGAGGTTTCTATGACAAGCCAATCCCCCCAAACGCTCTTGCATGGCTGGCGCGAGCTTTACACTGCCGCTCTGTTTGAGACGGACAAAAATCGTATCCCGGACCGAATTGCCGAAGCGGAGAAGGCCATCATCGCTCGGGCCCGCGAGCTCTTTTCTGCTGGCGCCGACACAATCGAAGAGGATCAAGCGTTGGACGATGCCCTTTACGCCCTGCGTGCCCTGCAGAACTGTCTGGAGTTCCGCGCTGCGGCTTAGGCCTCAGGAAATCAAACTTTCCACAACTGGGCCAATGCTCGGGCCGCGTCTGAAAGGGCACGTTTCTCCGCGCCCGCTTGGGAAAGCCCCAGCATTCTTGCGCGGGAGACAATCGGGGCTCGGTACTGCAGCTTCTTCCCGGACGTCACATCTGCCTGGTGAATTTCGCAAACGGCAGATTCGAACAGTCGCTTCAAATCATCGGGAGAGGGTGGGCGTTGGGTTTCAATGTGGGAGGATGTCATCTTGTGCGGCATTTCAGAAGCTCCGACTTTCTATTGTTCGAGAAGTTCAACGTACTGTGCGACTTTAAAGTGCTCCTCTCGTACCAGCAATACTGTGGACTCCCGGTAGGTGGGCGATAGTTACACCTACTTGGTCAGGTCAATAGATGTAAGGTCACTCGAAGAAATCCCCACTGCAAGTGCAACCCTCAATCTCCTTCGGTTGGCCGGAGCTCTGATTATCACAATTGCAAAGGCTGATCTGTCGGTGAGGATGTAGAGGGAAGATTCGGGCAGGAAGGTTCGATAACCCGCGCCCATGAAAGCACGTCATTCGAACCTTCCCTTGATCCCAGGCGTCGCTGGACTGAGTCAATCCGTGGCCTACCAGCGATGACGCAGCCCCGCACGCCCCAAACTGCAGTTAGCTCGCTTTGCGCGAGCGATTGTCTTCTTCTTTTTCCACTTCAGCCGTTTCGTCGGTCGGCCTATTGCTCTTAGCCTTGTCAGCCGCTTTTTGTCCGGCATCTTTCACGTCGCCCCAAGCACCTTGCACCTTACCCTCAACTTGCTTGGCGGCGCCGCGAGCCTCGGCTTCTTTATTTCCTGTCCATTCGCCCGCCTGGCGCTCAACACGACCTGCGACATCTTTCACTTTGCCTTCCACTTGATCTTTATTCATTTTATTTCCTCCTGAGGTTTATATGAATTTGAAATGGATGCAGGATGCGCTCCCACACTTTCACCCACCCCTTAAATCAGAGCGCGGGACTTCGACCTTGGATCAGGCGGATCAAAACCGCAATCACGGCCAAGACCAGCAGAATGTGAATGAATCCACCAAGTGTGTACGAGCTGACCATGCCCAGCAGCCAGAGGATCAACAGCAAAACAGCTATAGTCCAGAGCATTGGCACTCCCTTCAGAATGTCGTATTCAACTATCCAGGCGAGTGTAGAGGTGGTCCTGGCCCGTAGCTATCCAGTAAAAGCCCTATTCGCTATGCATTGTCGCTTTATGCAATGGCGCGGCTACTAGGTAGCCGGCAGTTGGCGCCAGACGAGAACAGCAGCAAGGTGGCTCACTCAGTAGATTTGCACGATCCCATTCCGTACCGCATAGAGCGTGAGATCTGCGACCGAGTGCAGGTCGAGTTTGCGCATGAGATTAGTGCGATGAGTTTCTGCGGTCTTCACGCTCAGGCTTAGGGCAGCGGCAATCTCTTTCGTAGTTCTGCCTTCGGCCACCAGTTGAATTACTTCGCGCTCCCGCGGCGTCAGCACGCACTGGCCACTAGGGTCGCTCTCCGCGTGGGGGCGCAGGTAGCCATCCAGCATCATCTGCGCCACTTTTGGAGTAAAAAAGGTTCGCCGATGTTGCAACGCTTCCACTGCAGCCAATAGGTCCCGGCCGGCGTCCGACTTTAACAAAAAACCCTTAGCGCCTGACGACAGTACTTCTCGTACTACCTGTTCCGAGTCATGTATCGTGAGGATCAGAATGCGGGCCTCAGGCATCATGGCGAGGATTTGTCGCGCCGCATCCAAGCCGTTCAGGTTGGGCATGCCGATGTCGAGCAGGAGAATGTCAGGTTTAAACCTAGTGGCGCCCTCGACCGCTTCGCGGCCATCTTTGGCCTCGGCGCAAACTTCCCATCCCGCGTGGGATTCAAGTAGAGAACGAATGCCTTGCCTCGCGACCTCGTGATCATCCGCAACAAGGATTCGAAGAGCGCCCACAACTCTACTCCCTTTAGAGCCAACCAGAAGGTCGGCGGAGATTTCCGCCGGAAACACTTTGTATGAAAGATAGGTTGCATCAATCGCCAGCATCGGTTGCAAAAAGATCTTCGAGAACCTAACTTATTCACACAAATGACACTTTTAAGGGTGCGACGTACTCATTAAATCTCCTTTGACCGGAACCGTGGGACGGCTTCCATCCGCCCGAATATGGCATCCAATCATGGTGGAGGGATTTCCATGCGTTCAGCCGCGTCCTGGTCGTTTGGCCTTATTCTGTTTATCGGGATTTCGATAACTATATTTGTGATTCCAGGCGCCTCGGCTCAAAACCCTGTGCCAGGCTCCACTCCTCCCCCTCCCGCTGCTAGCGGAACAGGTTCCTCTCCTCAGCAAGCACCTTCGACTACGGATAATTCAGGTTCGCAAAACCCTCCGGGGGCGCAAGAACCCATCAGTCCAGAACCCAGCGGAAATGATCAGGGCGGCATGTTTGTTTTCAAGAAGCAGGTGCAAGAAGTTGTTCTGCATGCCACCGTCTATGACGAGGAACGACACATGGTTCCCGGCTTGGATAAAAACGCTTTCACCGTCTACGACGACGGGTCACTGCAGCCCATCACCTCATTCCGCAGGGAGGATGTTCCGGTAGCGATGGGAATAGTGGTGGACAACTCCGGCTCGATGCGCGATAAGCGGGAAAAGGTGAATCAGGCGGTCTTGAATCTTATCCGCGCCAGCAATCCGCGAGATGAAATTTTTGTCGTGAATTTCAGCCAGAAGTATTACCTGGATCAGGATTTCACTGGCGATCTAAACCTGTTGCAGGCCGCGTTGCACCAGGTTTCCGCGAAGGGAAGCACCGCCTTGTATGACGCTATTGTCGCCTCGGCTGTGCACCTCAACAACAATCCCCACCTGGAAAAGAAAGTGCTGCTGGTCATCACTGATGGGCAAGACAACATGAGCCAGGAGACGCTACAGGAAGCCTCGCGCCGGCTGCAGCAGGCGAATGGTCCAACGCTCTATGCGGTTGGCTTACTCGGGGGAGGGCTGCACAGCTCAGGCCAGGAAGCATTGCAACACTTGGCCGCAGGAACCGGCGGCGTTGCCTACTTCCCCGACACGCTGGATCAGGTGGATAACATTACGCGAACCGTCGCCCATGACATCCGTAGCCAGTACATGCTGGCCTATAAGCCGCGCAATCAGAACGCAAAACCGGGATATCAGTCGGTAAGAGTTGAGGCGCATGCCCCGGGCTACAGCAAGCTGACGGTTCGTACCAAGAGCGGGTACTTCCCTCCGGAGCCGGCCCACTAAGAGCCAACCCCATTGGCTAAGCGATCGGAACTTCCGTAGTGTTTCGCAGCTGGGGCGGCATCTGGATCTGGATAATGTTGTTCTTGATGGCGTACACCACCAGGTCACGGATGGAGTGCAAGCTGAGTTTCCGCATGATGTTGCTGCGATGCGTTTCTACAGTCTTAGTGCTCAAGTTCAGAAGTGTAGCCACTTCTTTAGAACTCTTGCCTTCAGCCAGAAGCTGAGTGACTTCGCGCTCCCGTACCGTCAGAGTCGGCAGGTTAGGCGGTTCATTTCGCGATATGGCATGACCCTTATCCAGGAAGCCCGCCAAGACCAGATCATTCACCCGCGGAGTGAAGAACATTCGCTTGCTCTGCAAAGCTTCCACCGCTGACACCAAGTCGCGAGCCGCATCGGACTTGAGCACAAATCCACGGGCGCCCGCGTCCAAAGCCTCGCGGATGACTTGATCGGAATCCGTAATCGTCAGAACGATAATTTTGAAGTGCGGGTTGTGCTGCAATAGTTGGCGTGTGGTATCAAGGCCGTTAAGATACGGCATGCCAATATCGACAATGACTACATCGGGCTTCAGCTGCTTGGCCATTTCGACTGCTTCTCGACCGTCGGAGGCCTCGCCGCACACTTCCCACCCCTCATGCTTCTGTAGAAGTGCGCACAACCCGCGGCGTACTATTTCGTGATCATCGGCTAACAAGATACGGAGTTTCATGGCAGATTCTTCCTCCCACATACAGGCCCACGATACGTGTCCAACCTGGAACTGAAACCACGGCGCAAATTCAACACGCAGCTCCAGGACTTCTGGCCAACGCCGTAAATACTCGATGCTGGCTTACCGCTTCCACAGCTTCCAACAGATCGCGGGCAGCATTCGACTTTACAACATAACCTCTGGCGCCTGCGTCGAGCGCTTCCCGCATCATCTGGGGTGAGTCGTGTTGGGTAACGAACAAAACCTCGAGACCCGTCTTTGGCTTCCGTTGAATCAATCGGCAAGCTTCGAGGCCATTCATCCGAGGCATCGTAACGTCGAGAACCACAACATCTGGCTGTAAGCTATCGACTTTTTCGAGAGCCTCGATACCATCCGACGCTTCGCCTACGACTTCCCATCCAGAACGCCCTTCTAAAAGAGTCCTGAGCCCTTGCCTTACGATCGGGTGATCATCAACAAGCAAGATCCGGACTGGCATCACTATCTGGCTCCCCTGAGGCAGTTTGTTAAGCGCTGTAGACAACAGATAACTCTTTCTCTCTGCAATTATCGATTCCTGCCGCAGGGCACTCTCACCAATGGACGAGTGATTCCACCCTCGAAACTAGCATGGCGCTCCCTAGAGACCGAATACAGGGAATCCTGTATCTTTAACAGGATGTAATCCCAAGCAGAAAATATACTTCAATTTCCGATAGCACTAGCTGGGGGAAAGTGCGGGAAGTAAGTTCCTTCGTGCAAGAGCGCGTCGACTGCTTCGACAATCGAGCCCACATCCGATTTCGCGCACGCTCCGCGTATTCCTGCGCGACGGGCTTCGTCGGCCAGTTGGCGCGACAGATGAATCGTCACCATTAGAATAGGAATCTCGGGGAACAGCTCAGAAATTTGCCGGGCAACGTCAAGTCCATTCAAATCAGGCATTTGGAAGTCCAACAGGATCATATCGGGCGGATTTTTTCTTACTCTCTGAATAGCCTCTCCCCCGGTACGAGCCTCGTCGCAGACTTGCCAGGTCCCCTGCTGTTCAAGCAGCGCCCGAAGGTAATGGCGTACCGCCGGATTGTCGTCTACCACCAGAATTCGAACCAAGCGGCACTTCCCTTCCGTTTCAGTCGCCAAATTTGAGCTTTCTATCATTGGGACTATTCGTTTCACCATAGAGTCCTGGGGTCGTAGTCACAATACCGTGAACTCCCTAGCAGCCAGTACGGTACGCACGCTACCAGATCCCTTTGTCGGTGCCGGTAAGCTTGAATTCCAACGCGGCCGCAGCCGCCAAGGGCGGGAGCAAGGTCAGGCGCAGCGTGCTCTTGAGTTCTCCATTGAGCAGTAATCTCGTCCACTCGGAGGCATAGAGTTTTGCCGCTTGCGGGAAGATCGGTATGCGAAGAAATTTTCGACGGAAGCTTACCAGCTCGTTACCGAATCGTGCGGCATCGGTTACCAGGGATGGTAGCGGTAAATCATCTCCGCGATACGATTTGACATACCCAGACACCGTAACGAGATAGGTAGCCAATCCATCCCAAAGGCCTGCCGAGCGAGACAGAGATTTGAGATAGGCATAATCGATTGTGCCCGATTCAACCAGGCGCGCCGTATCCACTACGTCGCAGAGACGAAGATAGAAGTGACGATACATTCGCTGGAGAGTGCTGATGATCAGGCGTTCTTCCGGCGCGGGCACCGGAAAGACTTGTTCGTTCAATCGCATCGTTCGGGAGCGTTGAACAAGAGAATCGGCGACCGCAACCTGTTCCCCAGTCTGGCCCAACCGACCTACATGCACTTCCACCAGTTCCGGCAAGCCGGGGACAATGAAGTTCCACTTGTTGGCCAGCCGATCGCCCCAGCTTCGTTCTTCCAAATGCGCTTTGAAACGTTCCCGCATAATTGCCACGACATCGGCGCTGTGTGCATTCGTGTACAAATCCAAGTCGCTGCCAAGGTCGGGCCAGTGATCGAGGGATTTAATCACAATAACCTTGCCCGCACCCTTCAACGCCTCACAAATTGGAGATAAAAACGACAAGGCATGATCGATACGCCCCCGCTCTTTCACCATCGCGTTATTCACCGAGTCGGCGTATTCAGAGCCCTGTGCTGCCAGCAGCTGGTGTAACTCGGGAAACGCACGCAGCACCACATGGTGTGACCCCGCAAGTCCCCATAGCTCGCCAAAATCTTGAGGACCAAAACCGGCGATCGTCGCGTTAATGTCGGCGGTGTCGCGTCGCTGGCCGTGGCCGGTATTCGACTCCGGATTCTTACTACCGTCGAGTCCAAACAAGAGCTGCGAGAGGAGCCTGAGACACCTTGTGGAGTTTTTCGCGCCGTCCATAATGAATTGTGACCTGCTCACGCCGCTCGGCTGGCAATAATGTAAAGCTTACCTTGGATGTGTAGTTTTGCTATGGGGTTGTTAACGAGAACTGGCGAGTGGCGCGGCCTTCAGCGGGAGGATGCAGGACTCGAACTGCTGCCTCCAGCAACGCAATTCGCCGCAGGCTGCCGTTCGATCGCGGTGCCTTCTTCATAGTCATTCCAGGTTTCAATCATCAGGAAGGGAAGTGGATTGGAACTATCGTAATACTGCCGATAAATGCTCGTGGTTTCATCCAGTGTCTTGCCGCAGCCTCGCTGAATGTGGCGGTTGAGTCCCCATTTCGCCGCTGAATCGTCAAAGCCCGGCCAGGCGCCTCCCACGGCGATTTTGTCGGGATGTTTGTTCTTCATGGTGTTGTAGAATTTTTTGAGATACTCCTCACCCCATCTGCTTCCGTCGGGCGCCCATCCACCAGGACCGGGCTGAACCCACGCGTAGGACCCATCAAAATCGTTGGCAAACTGCTGTGACGGCTCGTCTTTGTAAATCAGCAAAGGAGCCCGGTCGTAGCTGCTGCAGTGCTCGCGAACGCGGTTCCAGTCAATGTGCCCGCTCTTGGGAAAAATGAAAAACATGGGCCGGCCATTGTAGGTAAGGTAAGCGTCGCGGTATTTCGCGGTTGGACCAAAATATGCCGAGTACGCTTTATCGAGCGCCGCAATCGCTGCATCGGTTGCTTGCGAGTCTTCGTCTTCCGACTCGTTGTACAGCAAAGCAACCTGAAAATGGTTTTCACTTGCCGCCGCCTGCAGGAGAGCGAAATTGTGGTCGGAGTAAGGCCGGCTCTCGCCGTACCAATCAACCACGAAGGCCTCGATTCCCATGCGGCGGGCCTGTTGAATCTGTTTGCGAAGAACGGTTGAGTCCTCGCTGGAATAGCCCACGTCCATGTGGACGTGATCTCCAAACCATGGCATGTAAACAGCGAGAAGCTTAGGAGAGAGCGCCGGAGTAAGCCCGTTTTGCACGAGCGTGCGATGGACTCCGCCGGTGGTGCACCCGCTGGCCAGTACGAAACAACTCAGACACAGTGTAAGCAGCGCCTTGGACAAGTATCCACTCCATTCTTTCGGCCTTCCTGCCCAATAATTGGATGCGGCCAGCGGCAGCCCAGTTGCGGCGCGGGGTTCGAGCCTACGCTTTGAACTCAAGATTGGGGAACCGCCTGCAGCCGGCGAATTACCCACCGGTCGGCGCCGGGAGTCATGAGCACAACAAAGTGCATAACTACGTGCTCATCGTGAATAATTTTTCCGCCATCCGTAATTCGCAACTCATATTCAGCGGTGTCATGGAGTTCCATGACATCGCCCTCGGGAGCATAGAAGACCGCTTCAAGCCGGTGATTTTGATTTAGATACTGCCGGGTAAAACCGGAGCGCTGCTGGCTGAGAACTGTGCCGCGCAGTATCTGCTTGGCGTCACCAGCGAAAGCCCCCTCGAGGGAATCCAGGCTGTTGAGCTCGAAGGCCTGCGCAATACTGGTCCATGCGAAGCGATAATCTCTCAAGATTCCGCGCTCCGTTAAACTCTCGACCGCTCGTGGGTTCGCTTTCTTCGTATCGAGTTGCACCTGGACCGCAGAGTCAGCTCCGTGTGCGCTTAGCACAAAACCGCACAACGAAGTGAATACCACAGCTAAACACATCCCCCGGCGAAGCCAACCTGCGAAGTTAAATACCACGTTCATGGCTTCGCTCCGATGCGGAGTTCATTGCCCATTACGACACCTGAAGCCACTGACACCACCGTCGCACCCGTTGCTTCGATCTGCGCGCGCGCGATCCCCTGCTTTATGGGAGCGTCTACGGTGCTCTTTCCGTTTGCTTCGGTGGCGGAGAAAGTCACAATCGTCCCATCGGGTACAACATTTCCGGCGCAATCATGAACTGGTTCCGTTTGAACCAGTACTCCGATAGGTATTCGCTGACCCGTGATTCGCAGATTGCAAGGATCCGAAGCAACTTGTTGGACGGCGCGTTTTGCCGAGAGATCGTCCAGAGAAGCTACCACTTGCAACAAGCCAGCCGACTTGCCTGAGGCAGTCCGAAACCATGCCGCTCCATTTTCCGTTCGAACCTGCTTCGAGAACAACGGTTTATTTCCTGCCGTGAGTTGAAAGCTCACCGTTACGGGCGTCAAAACCAGGTTGCGAAATTGATCGAAAGGAAATGCCACCCCGCTTACCGCATCGCTTTGACCCACCGGAACACGCGACGGATGCACCAGAAACGCAAAGCTGGCTGGCTTTGCAGCAGTCACGTAAAAGGTTCCACTGTTGCAAATATCAGAGCAAACCAGAACCAGATAGTCGCCGGCGTTCCAAAGCTCTTGTCCCTGTAGACGGATTTCCTCGCCTAAACTCACCTCGCTCTTGCGCGAGACCCCGGGTCCCACAAGATAAAACGTTGCCTTGCCGCTGCCGGTGGTCGGAATGGTTACGTCATCCCCCGCAGTAACTGAAGCAGGAACGCGAAGATCCTGTGCCACAGCCGCCAGCGGGCACGCCGCCGAGCACAGTACCGCGCAAATTAACAAGACGCGATGCATCCTAGGACCTGCCCAAACTGTACTGGTCAACTACGACGTGAAAGTTCTGCACCTTTGGAGCCACAGACTTCGGAATCTCAACTGCAAATGGCTCCGAGGACTGCGGCAGCAAGGCGTGATCCTCATAACCATCAGCGACCCATATCACTTTCGCATTGTTGTCGTAAAAACTCACGATGACATGCGAAATGTTGACTGTCTGCCCGCTCTGATTGAAAAGATCACCATGCAGCACGCTCTTGCCCTGAACATCGGATTCGATTTTCTGATTCATCACTCCGATGACGGGATCGGCTGAGGCGGGAACTAAGGTCGCTTTCTCATCCATGCGTACGCTTTTCACATTCTTCAGACTGATGTTGGGAAAGTCGATTCGGTACGGACTTACCTGCTTAGGGAGGAGGACATGATTGATCTTGTCGAAACTGGTCTCGTCATCAATAGCGCTTCCCGCACTATCCACCAGTGTTGCATTCACGTTCACGAATGCAGGGACGGTATCTTCATTGACAATTTCACCCATCACAACCGCGCCTTCGGCGGAATCCACCGCGTTCATCGATATGATACGAACATGCGGTGCATCTACATTCCTCGATCCCCACTCGTCAGCGGCGCCTCCGCTTACCAGGTCCCATCGCAAGTAGGTCACAGGAATTACTTGCGCGGGAACGTTGGGCACTTGAATCTTGGGTAACACGGTCTTCCAGACGTCGCCTTCGCGGATCAGGCGAAAGTCGCGGACATCCTCCAGGGGGCCGACCGGAGTTGCCCAATGAAGCCGCACGCGGATCTGAGCTTCATCAGGGGTAATGTGTAGCGGCCGTGACTCGAAGCCTTCCAGCGCCGAGAAGGATCGCAAGCTTCCGTTCGAGCCCGTCCATTCCTGAATGAAAGATTCCTTGTCTGTGGCGCTGCTCTTCGAAACCGCCGCCAGGGCCCGATCCCAGTTGCGCCGTTGGACATCCGCCAGCAGATTCTTGAGCGCCTGTTCTGCATTGTCGGCTTTCGGCGTGTAAACGGCAGAACCGGCGGCAATTCCCACAGTGCCGCGAGCTTGTCCGCCAATAAACAAACCAAGCACCATGAGTGCGGCTGTTGCGACCACGAGACTAATTGGCAGAATAAATTTCATTGGAGGCCTCAGGCCACAAAATGTCGTTCTGGATTCTCGGCACGGACTGGTACACCCGCGGCTGCAGGGACCCGGCGCCGCTCGGGCAGCAGGAGTTCAAGAAAGATCGCGAGAAAACTTACGCCGATCGGCAATATTCCCCAAAGCAAGCCCTGCCAGGGAGGTGGAATCGCGTCGGATTCAATCTTGTGCGCGGGCGGCACATCATCCTTCGACCACGCGGTAATCTCACCGCTTCCGAAAGTCTCGATTTTTCGATATCCGACAAATGTCAGCAGAGGCTCGTAATACGTGTCGTGGACAAAAATGTATTTCAGGCCGTAGCGATTGGCGTGTTCCAGCATGGCTCGCAACGATGCCATGCCTGCCGAACCGTAAAACTTCGCATTGGTGAGCTGCGCCGAACCGTAGTGAGTCATCTCAGGCAAAAGTCGCGCTGAGTTGTAGTCCCCGTCAACGCTGCCCGCACTGGTGTATATCGAAACCTTGGACAGTTCACTACCGAATCCGAGAGTGATATAGCGGTAGGCATCGTGGCCGTCACGATTCAGAAAAGCAATTACGGGCTGCACGTTCGTTGTGGCCGTGGGCCGAAAAGGATTGGCATTCAACCACCACAGAGCCGCTCCGACAGTACTGACCGCCGCCAGCGATAATGCCACGGCTGCCTTGGACTGGAACCGATCGAGCAACTCGATGGCAAGAGTACCCAGAATCGGCATTGCCAAAAGCGTCGCCCAGAAAGTGAATCGTTCAAAAGTTAGAATCTCAAACGCGCGGCCCAGCAGCCACCTCGGCAGCGGCGTGGTCCCGCCCAGTCCGAAAATTAGCGTAAGCCAGAAACCAATCAGCAGCGGGCGCAATCGGCTTGAAGCAGCGCCTCGAAACAGAATGAAGGGCAATGCCAGAATTAAAGCTCCGTAGGGAATCACGAAATAGTTGACGGCCGTGGTCGAATTGAGCAGAAAATTCGCACGACTATCATGCGGAATAGGGATCTGATGAATCGGATGCTGAATAATTGCTAACCAATACGGCAGCAGTACCAAGCCGACACCTGCGCCCACTGCGACAGCAAATACTACCGCTCGAGACAGCACTCCGCTGACTGATCCCGAGACTCGCTCGTCGCGCGCATCCAGCAAGGCAACCCACAGCACCGGACCCGCAAAAAGAACTACGCCAAAGATAAGGGTCACGTGATGGGCCGCAGCGGCCGCCAAACTGATCGCGATTCCCTTAATGAGCGACTTACCCCGAGCCTCCGTCATCCACTCGTAAAAATAAGGCAGCGCATTTAAATACAGGGCTACCGAAGACACCGTTGCCAGTTGCCCCGCCTGGTACACCAGGAAAGCGAGCGAGCCTAGAAATATGCTCCCCAGGGCCGCGTAGCTTGCCGCCCGGTCGTCAACCCAAATTCTTGCGAAGCGAAACACTCCCACCGGTAGCAGCAGAACCGCGATCAACTGCACCAGCATGTAAGCCATTTTCAACCCGGCTACGTTGGAGAGCAGGGCGATCCACTGATGGGTCAGCGGCGGATAAGTGGTCTGCGAAAACCCTCCAAACCACTTTTCGTTCCAGGGATTGAACCAATGGTGCGCGTAGTGCGACGCAAAAAACATGTGAAAATTCGCATCAAAGGAGCCGGAAGGCAGTTGCATGAGCAGCAATGGACCGTGAACCGCCAACGCCACCAGGACGATGGCGAGAATTGGGATTGGATTTGAATAGCTTCGTACAGTGCTCACTTTATTTTTGCGCTCCAGGGGTCCCCAGCCATCACTTCGATTCGCAAATCACACCGGGGGTTTACTTAATTCTTCCCCGGGGCTTCTAATGGTAGGTTGCGAAAGCAGCCTTCCGGGGAGGAAAAGCATCTGATGTGCACCGCAGGAATACGTGTGCGGGAGGTTACGCCGAAGCTTTGCTCAGAACGTGGTGGACACTTTGAAAAGCCGATTTCCGCTCACGAGCTTTTGCTTATTTGCTCTTTTAACCAGCTGCCTGGGACAGACTTACGATGTCAACGGCCAGGGCAGCAGTCCCTCGCCCGATAGTCAAAAGCAGAGCGACAACTCTCCCCAGAGCGGCCAAAATGAGCTGGGCTGGGGATCGAGCATCGAGGTTGCCCGCCAGGCGCGTGCGGCTGACGAGGCTCTAAAACGAAACGACTATACCGCCGCCATTTCCTACGCCGAGCGCGCCGCCAAAGCGGCCCCTCAAAATCCGGAACTCTGGTTCCTTCTAGGTTACTGTTACCGCCTGGGAGACCACTACTCGGCCTCCGTCGACGCCTACAGCCGCGGATTGAAGATCCAGCCTGGCTCGGTTCGTGGTTTAGCGGGTTTGGCTCAAACCTACGCGAAGATGGGCCGCACTGCGGAAGCGGAACAAATGCTGAAGCGCGTAATAGCGGCGAACCCGAAGGACGGCAATAGCTTGCAGCTTGCGGGAGAACTTCTGCTTAATTCCGACCCCGCCCAAGCTCTCGAACTGCTGCAAAAGGCCGAGGCCTTGCAGCCGACCGCTCATACCGACTTGCTGATCGCTCATGCTTACGAACATCTCGGACAGCCCGAAGAGTCCAGCCGATATTTAAGTCGCGCAAAAAACCGGGCCCCGCATGATCCTGAAGTCTTGCGCGCGGTCGCGGGACAATATCGTGACCAGGGTAAGTACGATGAAGCGATTGCCGCCCTTCAAGCAATCCCTTCGAAAACTGTCGACGTGCAAGCTGACCTGGCATATACGTACCAACTTGCCGGCAAGCAACAAGAAGCGGCCGATCTTTATATCCGCCTGGCTAAGAGCGCGAAGGGAAATCTCGGGCTCAACCTCAGCGCCGCGCAAGCCCTGGTTGGCCTTGGGCAGACCGATGCCGCGCAAGCCTTCCTGGACGAAGCCCGCCGCATGGATCCCAACAATTACCGCCTGCACGCCATTTCTGGCGCGATTGCCGAATCCGACAATCGCCTTGAGGATGCCAGCTCCGAATACAACCTCGCAGTCCGTAATTTGCCGGCCAATGTTCCGGAAGGTCCGTTGTACTCAATCGAGTTGCGGCTGAATCTTTACGAAGTCGCTTTGCGGCAGGAAGATCCGGCCGCGGCCAAGAAACAGCTCGATTCGGCCTTCGCCCTTATCAACCAGGTGAACGTTCCAGCCTCTTCACGGCCGGAAATGCTCAGACTGCGGGCCGCGATCGAAGCCGGCATGGGCAATACGGATGCAGCCAATAAAGATCTGCAAGCAGCTCTTGCCTTGGCTCCCGCCAACGTAAATTCTCTGCTGAACTACGCCAGCCTGCAATGGAAGATCGGCCAGAAAGATGCCGCGGAAGCCACATTCGCGAAGGTTCTTGAACTGGACCCGCGCAATCGAACCGCGTTATCGTCCCTGGGTTATCTGGCGCGCGACAAAGGCGACGCCAAGCTCGCCGAGACTTATTTCATTCGCGCAGTGAACGCCCACCCGAAAGATTATGCGCCGTATCTCGCATTAGGCGATCTGTACACCGCAGAACGGAATTTCAAGCCTGCCGAGGCGAACTATGAGAGTGCTTACCAGCGCATGCCCACCAACGCTCTAATCGTAGCTGGAGCCACTAACGCTGCACTCGAATCGCACAATCCCGATTTAGCCAAACGCTGGCTCGATCGCGCAAAAGCAAAGATGAACGACAGTCCCCAGCTGAGCCGCGAGCGTGAACGGTATCTCACGTTGAAGGGCGACTACGCCGAATCGGCGAAGCTCGGCTTCTACGTGCTGGAAAAACTTCCTCATGATCGCGAAGGCGTCGACTATCTCGCCTACGACCTTTACTACCTGGGCCGCTACGATGAAGCATTGGCACTGGTAACCAAATACGAGTCCATCATTCCCAATGACAAAGATCTGGCGTTGATTGCCGGAAACGTCCATGCCCATAACGGACAGCTTCGTGAGGCAGTCGCCGACTATACTCGGGCGCTGGAACGCGATCCCAAAATGTCGTTGGGATATGAAAATCGTGGATACATGTACAACGATCTCCGCGAGCCGGCAAAAGCCGTAAAGGATTTTCAAACAGCCATCCAGTTGCAGCCCGATTATGGCGAGGCGCATCTCGGACTCGCGTACGCCGATTTGCAGTTGCATCGGCCGAAGGCCGCTCTTACGCAGTTGGACGTGGCCCAGAAGCTTTTGGGTAAGTCGCACGCCTCTCATCTGGCCAGAGCCGAGGCCTTTCGACAGGAGCAGGATTTTACCCATGCCGAACCAGAGTATCGGATCGCGCTGCAGGAAACGCCCAACGATTTAAACACTCAACTGGCTTACGCCGACACGCTGTTTCACTTGAAACGCTTTCAACAATCGCTTGCCGCACTTGATGTCGCGCAAAAGCTAGGGCCTACCGAAGCCCGGGTTTATGCATTGAGAGCTCAGGTGCACGCCAAAGAGTTGGCGCGCGACGAAACCCTCCGCGATGTCCAACTCGCGGAACAGTATGGCAAAGATCAGGTTGAGATCTTTATGGCTACCGGGGGCGCGCTTTTGGCTCTCGGCGACCGGGATGCCGCGATGCAGCGTTTCTCGCGCGCACTTGACGTCCCGAACGGAGATCGCATCGGAGTTCGTTTGGCGATCGCCCAGGTCTTCATGCGGCAAGGCCATGATGATGACGCGCGCCGCCAGATTGCGCTGGGCTTTGCTGAGGCTCGCGTGGATTCATCTCCAGTCGTACCCGACGACATCGCTCAGGCGGCCAGCATCTTCCTTGCGATGCATGATTTGGAGCTGGCGGAAACGTATTTTGACAAAGCGCGGCTTGTAGGAGCGAATCCCCGCACGGTCGATATCGGTCTCGCGAACACCTATCTCGCTGAAGGCGAGACTCGCAAAGCCGAAGAAGCGCTCTCTAACCTGGGAACGGCTGCCGATTTCCGCGATGACTACGACTACCAGATGACAGCGGCGAATGTGTACCGGCAGCACCAGGATACGGTGCATGAACTCACCTCCTTCGCGCAGGCCAGCAGCGTCGCCGGTCAGGAAGATCGCGGCGCCGCTCAAACCGCGCAGTTTGAGGCAGCGAGCCAGGAGGGGCGCCAGATTACGCAGAATCTGAGCATCTCGCCCGAGGTCTTATTTGCGCCGGCTCTCGAAGACCTCAACGTTTACGCACTCGACGCCAGAATCCTGCACGTCACGAATCCACTGCTCCTGCCACCGCCGCGACATTCCTACCAGAGCATGGCAGCGTCACACTACCGAATTCATCTCGGCAACCTGCCTGCGATTACCGGCTTCGTCGGCGAAAGCATGACCGCCGGACGTTTTCTTTTTCCGAGCGTCAACGTGATTCAAGATCGCAATACCTACGACACGATTTTCAACGGAGGAATCACTCCAGTTCTTCATTTTTGGTCGAATAGCATCGCATTCAACGGAGGGCTCCAATATACGATCCGTCGCGACACCATCTCGCCGGTCGCCTTGAGCCAGAACCTTTTTCGCCAGTTCCTCTACATCTCAACCAGTTCTTTTTATAACTGGGTTTCAATCAATGGCAGCGCAATACGCGAAGCCGGGCCATTCACCGATCAAAATTTGAATTCACGAGAGCTCTCCGCCAGGATAGAGTTCACCGTCGGCCGCCCCTGGGGGCGCACTTCCCTGATCACCGGTTACACCGTACGCGACCTTCTATTCAATCCGCTGGTCGAAGAATATTTCAACACTTCGTCTTATATCGGGCTGCAACGCAGGTTTGGCACTCGCTTGACCGTCGCCGCCCTGGCTGAGGATCTGCGATCGTGGCGAGTGCAGAACACGCAGTACGCCCTTGCCCAGGCTCTTCTGCCGGGAGCAAGATTTGAATTTCGAGCCAGCTCGCGCTGGAATTTCCAAGGTTCGTTTCTGCTCTCTCGAGGCGAGGGTTATCATCAATATGACAACGCGCAGAGTGAGTTTCTGGTTTCCTACACTCGCGCCATGCGAGGCAGTGTGAGGGATGATGCGGGCGGCGTGCCGGTGAATCATCCACTCCGCCTGTCATTTGGAGTACAGCAACAGACTTTTTACGATTTTGGAGGACCGGGCAAGACAACCACCCTGCTTCCGGTCGTACATTTGTCCCTATTTTGAATTTGACGCCTCCAATGAGCGATTCCATCAAGAGCGCCGTGGTTGAAACACCTCTCGCTGAATCACCCGGCGATGCCGAGACGCGGACCCAAAGCCCCGCACCGGCCAAGACGCTGAAGTCTAAGATTTTCAGCGGAAGTCTCACGCTGCTGGCTGGCTCGGGGCTGGTAGGCGTGACGAATCTGGTCTACAACGTAGCTACCGCCCGGCTCCTCGGCCCCAGCGGATTCGCCCATGCCACCGCGGTTTACACCATCCTGATGCTGATCTCGGGCATCACTCTGTCGTTCCAGGTTGTCTGCGCAAAATATGTAGCCAGGACGACATCACCGGAAGAGCGAACCCTCGTATTCGCTACTCTACACCAGCGATCCTGGATGGCGGGACTCGCGCTGTGCCTGCTCTTATTCCTTGCAAGAGGGCCACTGACCGCGTATCTGAATCTGCCCGATCCGATTTTGATTTCTCTGCTGGCGATTGGTATCGCCTTCTATGTTCCGCTCGGCGTGCGCCGCGGATACATTCAAGGGATTCATGCCTTCCGGCCTCTGGCGATCAATTTCATGCTGGAAGGTTTGGTTCGGCTGCTGGGAGTGTTCGTGCTCATTGGGATCGGCTTGGGGGTGAAAGGCGCGGTCCTTGCGAGTGTAATCGCAGTAATTGTTGCCTATTTTGCCGCGCTCCCCAGCCCGGGAATTACATCCTTCAGTCTGCGCGGAATCTCTATTTCGTTTCGCGAAGGACTCCAGGCGATTGTTTTCTTTTCCGGCCAGACCGTCATCAACAACTTCGACATCGTACTGGTAAAGCATTTTTTCCCTCCTGCTCAAGCGGGAGTCTATGCCGCTATCGCACTTGTGGGCCGATTGGTGAATATGTGCGCGTGGTCGGTGGTGAACACCATGTTCCCGGTATCAGCCGGTGCGGGCCAGGATGAAGAAGGCAAGGGTAGCCCGGTGCTGTTCACCTCGCTGCTGCTGGTTTTTCTCATCCTCAGCGTTCTGATTTTCGGCTTGTGGCTGGTGCCGAGCTTTCTGTGGAAGACTCTCTTCGGCGCGCATTTTGATTTGAGCAGCTATGGAGCGTTGGCGCCGCTTTTGATCCTGTACGCCATCACTACCGGCATTTATTCTTTGAGTTCCGTCATCATCACCTACGAAATGTCACGCAAGATCGCGAACACCAGCTGGCTTCAGCTGGCATTTAGTGGAGCCCTGGCGCTGGCGATTTACCTGCTCCATAACACTCTTCACCAGGTGATCGTCATCCAGTTGGTGTTGATGGTAGTACTGCTCATCGCTCTGATCGTGCCGTTGCTGCGGAACCACCTCACCGCCCCCGCTGCCATCGTTTACAACAGTCTTAAGCTGCGCCGGTTGCTTTCGGAAGAAGAGGTGATCGCCGAGTTTCTGCGAAGTGAATTCCATCACCCGGAATTCGACGAATACCGGCACGAATTCGACGCTGTGGTCAGGCATCCGGACCTGAACAACTCACGAGAAAATGCAGTACGACAGGCGTTGCTTTTCTTGAGGCGGGGCGCGATGTGGCGGGAACTCCCTGCGGATACCAGGTGGTTCGAAGTTGAATTAACTCCACAAGACCTTGACCGTATTCGTTTTTTCCCGCGAGCTCAGTGGCGCCGGGTAGCGCAAGGAAGTTTTTATCTCACGGACGTGGTAGAGCGAATTCGCCTGCAGCTTGATTCCACTCACGACGAATTCTTCGGGAAACTGCGCAGCCTTAGTTCGTCGGTACAGGAGAACCTGATCAATCCGACGGTGCTCTTAATCGGACTCGACAACACTGGACCTCTGACCATTCTCGACGGCAATCACCGCATGGCTGCGGCTATGCTCGGCCCGTCTCTGTCGGTACTCACGCGTCTACGGTTCATTTGCGGATTCTCGCCTGAGATGACGCGGTGCTGTTGGTATGCCACCAACGTCAACACGCTGTTGCGGTATTCCAAGAATCTTATCCGCTACTTCTCATACGACCCCGAGTCCGATATCGACCGCTTCCAAGAAGATAGCTTGTAGCGCCGCTTTTGGCCTCGTTCACGTCAAATTGCCAACCGGAAAATATGGAAAGTGACCCTGACAGAAGCTCGATTACTACCGAGGCGAAGTATTGGCCGGTGGAGTCGATGGCTCCTGCACCACTGAGTTATCCCGACGCCGCAGCAAAATTGGTTCGTGCTGCTGGCGGAGAGCCGAACGCTCTTGGGAAACTTTGGCATCCACTTTTGATTCGCTGTCCGCAGCGACCTGCGCCAGCTTCATTCCTTCCGCTGAACGCCGCGTCGCCAGTCCAACCGTGATATTAGCGCCTCCGAGAGCCTGCGCTTTCTCGTAAAAGAACTGCGCGGTCTCTCGATCGCCTTCGATTTCTGAGAGGTAACCAATATTGTTGAGCGCGAATACATTGTTAGGATCAAGCGAATAGGCATTTCGAAATGCTTGCACTGCGGCCGGAAGATCGTTCCGATTTATGTCTGAGACCCCGCGGATGTTCAACTCAGCCACTTTCTCCTCGGGAGTTCTTTGCGCCTCCAACCGGCTGCGCAAATTCTTGGCATTCTGCGCAGCCATCTCAGTAACCGGCTTTCCCCTCCAGGCAGGATTCAGTGTTACTACGGCTGCGGCATCTGACTGCGCCGCTGCGGCGGAATCGTAATATTTAAGCGCAGCTTCCGACTCCCCTTCCATTTCCTTCGCGACGCCCATGTTGTTGAGAGTGAATATATTCTGAGGATTATCCTTTAAGACCCTCTGCAGCAGAATATCCGCCTCGGGAGCGCGCCCCTGCGAGAGCAGCCGTACCGCTTCTACATTGTCGTGATTGATTTGCAGCGGCATATCCGGAACCGCGAGCGCCTGCTTCATGGTTCGACCCTCTAGCTTCGATGAGCTCGCGCGGTAAATAACGGCGTCGGTGGCCTGCTGGCCCGCAAGCTCGTAGAAGCGTTGTGCCCGGTCGACCTGACCTTGTAATTCAGCAACGTAGCCAACATTGTTTAGAGTAAAAGGATCGTCAGGATCCAGCAGGTAAGCTTTGTAAAACAGGATCTCCGCCTTCTCGTACCGGTGCTTGTGAATCTCAAGCACGCCTTCCTGATTCAACCGTTGCACAGCCGTAAGATGGCTGCGCTTCGGGAGCGTAATTTTGAGATCTTTGGCATAGACACTTGGCGCCCATGCCAGAGTTGCGCTCATCGTGCCGACGATCACCCAATCTTTCCAGGACATTTCTTAGAAACCCTCAGGCAATAAAGGCTTTAAAGCAATAGTTAAGATGCTAAGAAGCCCCGATTGTTTGCCGTTCGCTCGCTCCTCATCCCAAAAAACATAGCTACCTTTATAGCCCCGGGAGGCATCCTAATCATGCGTCGAAAACTGTTCACTGGGGACCTGCCATGCACCGGATGTGGTTGAGGATAGTGTTGGGAGCCGTTTCAGCCAGCTGTATTTTCAGTGCTGGGGCCGCGGGTCAAATCACAGCGTCTCAAAGTGTAGTCTCAGACTCTGCTTCGTCATCGCGTGCGAGTGCAGAAGCGCCGGCACCCGCTAGCACTCCCTCCACACCCTCTATTGAAATTTTGCAGCCTGCCGCGGAAACGCCCGACATCGCAATCGATCCAGCCAGCCTGCTTCCAGATCTGCCAAAGTTACCCGACGCAAAAGCCAGCCTGATTGGCGGCACCGTTGGCAGGCTTGACCGTGTTCGCGATCAGATCACGGTGCAGGTTTTCGGCGGGGGCAAGATGAAAATTTCCTTCGATCCCCGCACTCATATTTACCACGACGGCGCCGAAGCTTCGTTGTCGGATTTACATCAGGGCGACCGTGTGTACGTGGAGACAATTCTCGATGGCAGCAGCGTTTTTGCCCGGGCGATTCGACTTAAGACTTCCACCTCTGCCGGTGAGAGCCAAGGAATTGTCACCAGCTTTAACGCCTCTAAGGGAGAACTGGAGGTGCACGACGCTCTTTCTCCGCAAATGGTCAAGATACGCATTACTTCGCAAACCAGAATCGTCGAAGCGAACCGCTCCGCGTCCACCAGTAAACTAGCGCCCGGAACTCTGGTCGCCATCAAGTTCGGCCCGCGTCATGATGGGGGCGAAGTCGCCAGCGAAGTCTCTGTGCTTGCGGCTCCCGGAGATAGCTTCACGTTTGCTGGACAAGTGACTGCCATCGATCTCCGTCTTGGCCTTATGGTTCTCACATCCTCCACCGATCACAAAACCTACGAGATTTATCTGGATCCCTCCGTCCTGACAATCGACGACAGTGTGCGTCCATCCGTCGACGTCACCGTGCTGACGCGCTTTCAGGGGAATCGCTACGTGGCCCACAGCATCACGGTGAATTCGCCAGTGCAGCGATAAAACGACTCATACCGCAGGCGCGTACTCGCGCCCAGTTTTGCCTTAGACATCGGCGACCCAAAATCGGTGACACACTGAAGTTGCCGCAACGGCAGGCATTTGCACGACCGATCACGGCCCTTCGATACTCCAGCCCCTGACCGTATGGCCCTAGCTAAGGGCACCGAAGTTCTTAGACGAATGTTATCTATCCCACGCCTGCCTTCCACCCTAAGCTGACCCCAGTTCCCAGAAAGTCCCGGAAAGACCAAGGTCAGCTAAAGGAAATCTACAGGCAGGCGTGCCTTCCTCGTGCTGGCCACAATGCGTGTAAGCCTCGGCCCTACTCCGCTCCTGAGGACGAAATGCTTGGTGTGCGTTCGGCAGTTGCAGTGATGTTCCTGGCGGCATCGACTATTGGCTCTGCCAGTTCTTCTTACGTTGTACCAACGACAACTCTTTCGGCTCAAACCTCCAATAACACGAGCGCGGCAAATAATTTTTCGAGCCAGTCGAACGGCAACCGGGCCGCCGGCAACGTGAGTAAGGCGGACATCCACTCGCTACTTTATGTCGGCGCCACGACGAAAGTTTACGCTCATCTTATGCTCTGGTTCGGAGGCTCGAACCATATGAACGTCGGGTACAGTTCTACCGATGCTGCGCAGATCAAACGCCAGATTGACGACATGGTGAGCCGTGGTATCGATGGCGTGATTATTGACTGGTACGGACCCAATAATGCAATCGACCAGGCCACTAAGCTGGTAATGGCGGAGGCCGAAAATCATCCAGGGTTCACGTTTGCGATTATGGTCGATCAGGGAGCGATTGAATGGGATTCCTGCTCAGGATGCACGCCCCAGCAGGCCTTGGTGAATCAGTTGCAATATATTGAGAATACATATTTTTCTTCCCCGGCTTACATGACCCGGCAGGGAAAACCGGTCGTCACCAACTTCAACGTCGATCTTTCCTATTCGGTCGACTGGAATGCCGCAAATGCAGCCCTGAGCACGCATCCAGTATTTCTATTTCAAAATAACAACGGCTTCACTCACACACTTAGCGATGGCAGCTATTCCTGGGTAATGCCGACCACCACCGATTTTGGAATGAGCTATCTCTCCAGTTTCTATGGTGCCGGCATGGCGTTTCCCAGCCAGCAGGTGCTCGGAGCAGCCTATAAAGGATTTAACGATACTCTCGCCAGTTGGGGCTCACACCGCATTATGGGACAGCAGTGCGGACAGACTTGGTTACAAACCTTCTCGGAAATCAACAGCCTTTACAACTCCGGAAAGCAGCTCACCGATCTGCAACTCGTGACCTGGAATGACTATGAAGAGGGTACTGAGATCGAATCTGGCATCGATTCTTGCCTGACGCTCGCTCCCTCAGTCTCCGGCAGTACCTTGCAATGGAATATCAGCGGAAATGAGAACACTGTCGATCACTATACGGTATACATCAGTAGCGATGGTCAGAACCTGATGTCTCTCGCGGACCTCGAGCCCGGCCTCCGCTCGCTAAACCTGTGTGGATTTCCGATCCCGAACGGGAGTTACCAATTACTTGTGCAAGCCGTGGGCAAGCCCACCTTAGCGAATCAAATCAGCGGGGCTATCAAATATAACTCTGCGTGTATTGCCACCACACCGCCCCCACCCACGACGGCAACGGTAACCTTCGCTGCCTCGCCGTCCACCATCACGATTCTTGGCGGCCGCACGGGAAGCTTCACCGTGACCGCGACCTCGCAATCAGGCACGTTCGACAGCCCGATCTCTCTTTCATGCGCCGGGATTCCCAGTAACTTGAGCTGTTCTTTTTCCCCCGCTGCCATTACTCCCGGTTCCGGATTCGCCACTTCCACTCTTACCATTTCCACCGCTGCCGTTACTGGGAGTAACTTGCCCGAGCGGCACAACTCGATCCCAATCTTCGCTGGTTTCCTGCTGCCCTTTGGGATTGGCGGCTTTGCTCTCGTTAGTACGCCACGCAGGCGCAAGGCTCAGTTCTTCGCTGTGATCGCCATTGTGGCCATCGGAATGGCTGGCAGTTCTTGCGGTGGTGGGAAGGCTGTCAGTACCCAGGCTACGCCTGTCGCCGGCAGTTACGCCGTAACCATTCATGGGAATGCCACTTCCAGCCAGCTTTCCACCATCGTTAACGTTACCGTTCAATAAGTCTTCTTGCCCCGCACCGTTCGAACTCGGGCGCTGAATCGCTGATCGATGAACCCACCCGAGCGAGTTCCGGGTCATGAGCCGCAACATGAGCGACTTCGAGGGAACCCAACCGGGCAGGCGGCGGAACCTGGTGATCTGACGCAGAACCTCGGTGCGCTGCTCGAGTTCGAAATGCCGCAAATATTTCAAGACGATCGTCGGCATAGTCATCCGCAAAGCGGTGGAAAAATTCTGCACCGCCATGGTTTGCTGCTTTTCCTGGTTCGTCAGAAAGTTAACCAGGCAAGTCGCTAAATCCTGCGCGTTTCCCGGTTGATAAAACTCGATTGCAAGTTCCTCGCCATCCGCCATCTGACGAAAGTCAGGCAGGTCCGCGCAGATGATCGGTACTCCGTAAGCACAGGCCAGATGAGCAACCCCGCTGCAACCAGTGGAGGAGGAATAGGGCATTACCGCAACCGATGAACTCTGGAATAGATCGGGCAGTCGACCCTCGTCCACGTATCCCATGAACTCAATGGCTGAATTGTTCGCGTGTTTCTTCTTCAACGATTCCACATAGCCTGCCGCCTGAGGATGGTCGCCTCCACCGACGACCAGCTTCGCGTTCGGCAGAGTTGCGGTCACAATTTTGAACGCCTCGATCATGAGTTCGAGCCGCTTATAGGTTCCCCATTTTCCGAATGCCAGTATGCGATGGTCCGGATTCCCGCGCCGCGCGAAGTCAGGATACTCGGGCCTCCGCGTTAAAACTCCATGCGACCGTACATGAACGTTGTCGTGACCATATTTTTCATGCAAGATCTTCCGATACCCAGGCATAAGCACAGAGACTGAATTCGAGAGCAGGAGCATTCTGGTGGCGAGCGCTCCAGCCGCGCGATAGATGCGGGGATGCCGCACCCCTGCGTCCTTCAGATCAACCGTATCCATCAGATGGTGCAAAGTCACATGAGTATAGCGGCCGCTAAGACGCGCTAATAGTGGAGTCAGGAGTCCCAGGAACGCATTGAACGGGTTCCTGCCAAATGTACTGAAGAGCAGGTTGAACCACACTACATCGGGTTTCAGTTTCGCGATTGTCTGGAGCAGTCGAAGGGAACTTGCGGGATCGTCGAACGACCAGCAGCGCCGCACCGAAAAACCTTCCAACTCGGCTTGGGGCGAAGAAAGTTTGTCGGCCAAAATCGTCAGGCTCAGAAAAGGATTGCGACGCAACTCTTCGGCAATATGTAGGCCGTACTCGCTCAATCCACCTTGACTCGGTGGAAAAGTGCTTACCAGACAAATCTTCATTATCTTTGCGGCCTCGCTGTGGCTTTATTTCGATGAAAGTTGTGGAAAAGCTGTTGCAAGGTAATTTCGGACTCATTGCAAAGCGGGCAATCCAGGAAAGGTCGTTTCTGGTTCCGAGAATTTCTGCGAGAATGCCTGCCGGATTCTTACCGAGGCTGCTTCAACGGGAAGGGGTGCGATCACGGTGATATCGGCAGCGAGGCGGCTCAGCGTCAAATAGGATTCGCGATTCCGGCGAAGAAATTCCAGCGGATATTCCGGCTTGCGGGCGAAAGCCGCGCCAGGCTCTGCGTCGATAACATAGGCCACGTCCGGCTTAGGCACGAACGTTAGGACAAATCGAATGTATAGCCGCGCTAGCCACCGGTTCAGTGGAAGGTTAGCCAGTTCGTCATAAATGTAACGGTCAAAAATCACTACATCAACATTAGTCTTCCTTAAACGGCGAACCGTTCGAAGCAGATTCACGGCGTCCGCCAGGTAGAGCCCGAAGCGCACTGCTGTTACCGGCCACGCATTAACGTTCTTATCGCGCCGCTGCAACGGCCTTTCTGGAGACCCAATACCCCTGTCACCCTTGAATGCTTTGTGACTGGTAAACTCGCGGAATCCAGGCGCTACCACCACGTTGTCCCAGAAGGTAAGCAGGTAGGTTCGCTTTCCAGCCTGTCTGAGCCACGCCTGCAGCGCAAGAATTTGGGTACTCTTACCCGCTCCGTCGATTCCCGAGAAACTAACGATCTTCAAAAAACACCTGCTTTAGTAAATTTCTTATAGCGCTATCAAGTTCAAGAGTTAATGCGCGCCAGGGGGCTTGCTCGATGTGGCTTCCGTCAAGGCAACCACTGAACCAACCGCTACACCTGCTCCGATAATTGCTCCCATTCGCAGAATGATGGTCCGAGTGCGGCGCTGCTTAGCTGGAGCAATAGCAACGCCCGCGGGTTGTGACGCGGCAATACCGCTGGCGTCAGGCGCTTCTGCAGCTGCTGTTCCCACCGGCTTCTGTCCCGAAGCCGGCGCTGGAGACTGCGCAGGCTGAGCTGAAGTACCGCTCCCGGTTTGCTGCTGCAATTCCGCCGACTTGGACGCGACTGTCCCCGGACTGTCGGGCAGCTCTTCCAGCGCAGACGGTGCTTCAACCCTCGCCACCAAAGGCGAGTTGGTACCTGCGGATGAATTCGCACTCCCGGGCAGTGTCGCCTGTTGCGCCGCAACCGGTAAGATTGCTCCTGGAAATCCGGAGATAACCAGGCCGCTCCAAGCCACGTGTACCCACATTCGCTTCCATGGTCCCATGGCCACTCCCAACCGCGGATCTTCTCTGTTGTTGTTAGCCGGCAATTTTTAAATCGGCCAAGCCCAACCCGGACGAATACCAGGGCAGGCTCTGCGACGCTTCGGGCATCACTACGGCTTGGAAACTTCGTGAAGCTTCCTCAGCCGTCTCGAAGACTTCAAACAAGCGATCGACTCGCATCAACTCCATGATGGTGGCGGCTGCGGGGGACACCGCGGCCAGCTTCAGATCTCCATCCCGTTTCATTGCCTCTTGCATGCAATAAAGCAATGTCTCGATACCGGCGCTATCCATGTGTTGAACCTGGGAGCAGTCCAAGACGATACGCGGACGATGGGTTTCGAGCAGCGGCTGCAACTCTGCCACGAATTTCTCGCCCTCAACATGGTTCAGCGTTTCCGGCAACTCCATTACGATCACGGGACCCCTGGTATACATTTCACTCACCCTTGAATAGGATTGGCTCCGAACTGCCAGGTTTCCGGCGTTCGAGGCTCATTTTGTAGTCCTTCTGGTTGTTGATTCAAATCAGAATCCAATGGTTGCGTTCCATAACTGAAGTCTAAAATCGTGTCTCTCTCATCTTGCCGGACTGAGCCCTTGGCTCGCAAAATACTGCGATCGGCAATTTCCAAAGTCACGTTCCGGCTCAAGCTCATCAGCTTATTTCCGTTGGCGACGGCGTGGCACACGTCCAGCCAGATGCCTATATGAGTATTAGCCAAAATAGTACTATTCTCAATCACCGTGCCGTAGTCGATAAAGCAGCCCCGCTCCACGTTACTGCAGCGAGTTATTAAGGTGTCTTCCATCACCTGGGAACCACGCCCGATGTAGGCCGGTGCCACAATTCGAGCCTTGCGATGAATCTCAGCTCCTTCATCAACCCAGATTCCAGGCTTTAGTTCCGTTCCCGAGGGACGCATTGCGCAACGGCCGCGCAGCGAGTCCGACACCAGCCGCCGCAAGTCACGCGGATGATCGAGGCGATTTACATAGTCCCTGATGAAATAAGCCGCCGGCGATCCCTCGGCTTCCGCAAGAAAATCCCGGAGGTCGGTGTGATACGCCTTCGCGCAATCGACTACCCAGAGGTTCAGAGGGCCTTGGGAATCATAGGCGCGTGTCGCCGTCTGCTTCGCCTCGCGATGAAAATAGAAGAAGTCGAGCAAGTCAGTTTCGGTATACACATTGGCAGAAACAATAAATGCCTGATCGATACCACCGCGCGAAAAATCCTTACATTTCTGAATGACAGCAGAGCTTATGTCAGAGACCACCTGCACCGTCAGATTCTCAAACGAAGTGCAGAACGCTTGGACCGCATGAGCCAACTCCGTTGTTAGCAAAACGGAAACTACCTCGACTCCGGCACGCACGAATCTTTCCGCTGTGCGTTCCGTCACCGAACGTCCCATCACCTCGACGCATGGCAGCGGCGCGGCCAGAGACTCCTGTTCGCTACCTTGCGGCAAAGTCGAGCGATTCCCGCCAAACTCTGCACCGATTACTACGATGGCTCCTAACCCCACGACTCTGTCCTCGTTTCTGATGGGGATCTTATTGTCCCCTTTACAAATCTTTGCCTACCTAGCGCGCGGCGTAAGAAGCCGCCCCATTCATTTGATTCACTGGAGGGCGCCGCAGGATTCTTCGTTTTGGAAACAATAAATCCCGCATCTTCATCTTCGCTTTGTGAAGTTGCGATTTCGAATTGCCCACGGAGCAGTCCAGCATTTTGGCGATCTCGTGGTGTTGATAACCTTCGACCTCATGAAGCGCAAAAATCTTCCGGCAGCCTTCTGGCAATTCCTGCATGGCGCGGCGCAGTGCGATGCGATCGATGGCGCCAAACAGACTGGGATCCGCCTTGCCCACGTCCCGGCGAAGCGATGGCGAGTCCGAGGACACGGGCTCGTCCAGCGACAGGATCGGCGGCGCTTTGCGGCGGCGCAGCTTCATCAGAACGGTATTCACCGCCACCCGGTACAGCCAGGTTGAGAATGCGGAATCGCCACGGAATGAACCGACGCTGCGAAATACCTGCAGGAATGCCTCCTGCGTCAAATCTTCCGCGTCCGCCACATCTTTCGTCATCAAGAGGCACACGGAGTACACACGCTTCTTATGGCTCTGGAAGAGTGTGGCAAAGGCCTGCTCATCGCCATTCTGTGCTCGTTGAACCAGGCTACGTTCGTCGTCTCGGTTAGTTTCTTCCCTGACCGGAATCACATTGCTTGCTGTCGCGGAAATCGCGCAAGTCGCCACGTTAGTCTCCTTCGTTCCAACTAGGGTGCTTGTCTAATTTGCTCTCCACGATTCCGGGAGCATTCATCATCCGCACTGAGAGTAGCGACTGCGGCTTTCTGATCCCATCAGGGTGCTCCTGTAATTGAATGCCATACTTGCTGTACCTTGCGCCCCAAAGGATTTGGTACTTCTGAGTTCTTAATTTTGAAACGAAACTTTTCTTGGGGGGGAGTGTTGTGTCGAAGCTGCCGGATCAAACCGCATCGGAGGTTTTACAACTCCTGCGGTATGATCCGGCGCTCCCTAAACGGGGTCGGACGGAATGATCTTTCTTTAGTACAGACGGAAGCCGACTTCCACGCTGATCTGCACGTTTACTGGACGACCATCTTTGAGCGCGGGCTGGAACTTCCACTGTTTCACCGCTTCAATGGCTTTCGCGTCCAATCCCATTCCCAGGCCGCGCACCACGCGGATGTCGCGCGGGCGCCCTTGATCGTCGACGATCAGCCACAAAATGCACGTTCCCTGAGTCTTGGCGTTGCGCGCCTCTTCCGTATATTCAGGATCGGGCGTCGAGAGCGCCTGGGGCGCCGAGATTCCTCCGCCCACTTTAAATACGCCGCCGCCGATGCCTCCACCACTGCCTGCGCCTACGCCAGGTCCGTGGCCAACGCCAACTCCACCACCTGAACCAGAGCCGATTCCACCACCCGAGCCCGTGCCATTCGATGGCGGCGCCGAAGGCATTGCGGTCGCTGACGGATTCCCCAAGTTCGGCATATGATTCGAAGCCAAGTGAACTTGCGGGGGAATCACCACCGTCGGCTCAACCGCCAGCTTCGGATGCTGATTTCGAAGCACAATCTGCGGAGGAGTGATTTGCTGCATCGCGAGTTTTGGCAGCCGTCCCTTAATAGCCGGCAATTTATCGTGGTCGCCGCCACCCCCGCCGCCGCTCGCGATCTTCTTCGCTACCGGTAGGGCATACGAATCTGGCGACGGAGCGATCAACGTCACCGTCTCGTGCGGTTCAATCTTTTGCACTGCCGGATGGCTAAAAGTTGCACCACCCAGAAGTAAAGCGAGTAGTACGATGTGCACTCCCGCCGAACCAGCTAGACCATTCGACCGGTAGTTATTGAACTGACCCCAAATTGCTTCCGGACCGAGCGATTTTTGTCCTCGCGTTCGCGAAGGTACGGGCCGCCCGACTCGGTTTGGCCCCCCATAAAGCATTGCCGATGAAGAAACTGGGAAAAATGTATCGGCGGCGTGGCGAGAACTTTCCTGATTCGGCATTGGCACTCCTAAATAAACTCCCAAGTAACAATTCAACCCCATCAAATCGAAAGGACGACCAACGACTAAAGTCGCCCGGCCAGAAGCAATACCAGCAAAACGACAACGATCAAGCCGAGTCCACCGCTAGGGTAGTAACCCCAGTTCCTGCTATGCGGCCAGGATGGTAAAGCTCCGACCAACAGCAGCACCAGAATGATGAGCAGAATCGTCGACATGAAATCCTCCGGTCGTTACGTTTTTTGAAACAGCAGGCCCGGTCGACGAGACCCGGGCCCAACACAAAAAAACTACTGATCATTTCGCGCGTGTTCTTTCGACTGACCGGAATACTTCCGGACCGCATCGAGGAACGCTTCAGCATTTGCCTTCGGGCGAATGTTTCCGTCTAAAATCTCTTTGAAAGGAATGAATTTCCCATACAGAATTCGGGTTTCATCCTTGTCTTGCGTGATGGCCGAACCATTCAAATCGATTCCAGCGAAAATTCCGCGGGCTCGTGAGTACGTAAGCACTTCAGCCTTCAGCTTCCAATCGGTATCGGCTGCAGCATCGCGTCCCACCGGACCAGCGGCCGCCGAGGCATCCGCGCCCAACTTGAATTTGCTGGACAACAAATGGTCCATCCCCTTGTCATTCGTAATCACCATCACCAAATCCACGGCCTGACCACCGAGCTGCAGTCCCCAGCTTCCACCGGTGATCGTGATCGGGACCGGAGCGCTCCAATGGCCGTTTGTGCGGCAGGTAGCGACACCCTTGCCGTGACTGCCGCCAAAGCCAATGGCTATCTTAACCATCGAAGGAATCACGGCGATGCAGTTGGCATCCCTCATAACTTTGTCTGGAATCGCCTTGTCAGGCGTCGCCATGATTTCCGTCAGAACTCGGGCGGAAGCATCAATCCGTTTCTCAATATCCGATGTGTCTTTATCATCATCTGTGTCTTTTGCGACAGACCACGCCATTCCGGCGAACAACGCCAGGCTCGACATGAGCACCACGAAACTCCTCAGCGACCTTGCGCGAAACTTTGTCATACGTAGACCTCTTCTTCCGTGCTCGATGCGAGCAGTTGTTTTAAACGACATGGGTGA
This sequence comes from Acidobacteriota bacterium, assembly GCA_013289765.1. Lineage (GTDB taxonomy): Bacteria > Acidobacteriota > Terriglobia > Terriglobales > Acidobacteriaceae > Sulfotelmatobacter. The sequence goes on along the minus strand of JABCZI010000002.1, from coordinate 570,180 downwards.
GCTTAGCCTCCGTGCTGTGGCCGTTCCATCCGGTTCAGCCTGTAAAGTAATCGGCACAAGGCTGCATGATTAGGGCGAAGCTTCAGAGCGAGTAAAGGGAGTTCTCCGCCGATATACATCCTTTACGGTATTGTTTCGCCCACAACCCTTTCGCTTCCGCCAAATTAAGATCCTGAATGCCAAGTTCTCGCGGATTTTGAAGGATTGTGAAGCTCTGCAGAGTCTTGAGTAGATTAGATGCAGATCAAGCGGCGGCGGTGGCATCCACGCTCTGTGCAGGATTCGAAGCTCCGATGTCTTCAGCTCCCGTGCGCCGCAGGATATCTTGCGCGCGCTTAGGTTCTTCACCCGTTTCGCATCGAACTGCAACCAGAGTTCCGCCATTCGAAAGCCGTCCTTCGTATTTCTTCGCCTCATCTTCCGAAATTCCCACTCCTACCAGTGATCCAGCAAAACCTCCCAGAGCGCAGCCAACCCCGATCCCCGCCAGAACTGCCACTATCGGTCCCGCGGCAATCACCGGACCAATGCCCGGAATTGCCAGTGCGCCCGCTCCGGCCAGCCAGCCTAACGCTCCTCCAACTGCCGCACCCGATCCCACTCCCACCGCCGCACCTTCGGGCGCTTTCGTATTTTTTTCCGTTACCAATTCCTTGTCGGCTTTGTCCGGTAATAGAACGGAAATGTCGGAATTCGAGAATCCCGACTCCTTAAAGACATCGACCGCCGCTTCCACGTCACGTCGGCTTGAATAAACGCCAAACAATGATTTGCTCTTCCTCATTCGAATCCTGTCGCCGACTGTGGCGTAAAATTTTGCGAAGCGCGCGTCTGAAATCTTTCGCGACGCCAGGCAGGCAATACCAAGCGTCCATAGATATAGAGTGGGACTTCGGCCGACGAAAGCCAATAGGGGAAAGGCCTGAGATGAACGACAACTGAAGATTTTTACCGCGTTACGAAGCCAAATTCATCGCCGTTTCTGCGCGTTCCTGATGGGCAACATCCACTGCGAAGGTCGCGGTGATTCGCGTGCCGACACTTCCCGATTCAATCTCCAACTCTCCTCCCAGCTGTCGCACTCGCTCCCGCATACCTTGTATACCCACGCCGCTGCGAGGAATCGGCATCGGCATGCCTTTGCCTCGATCGAAAATTTCGAGTTTGATATCAGTTCCATTGCGCGCGATGGCGATGCTGGCGAACCTGCTGCCCGAATGACGATGGATGTTCGTGAGGCTCTCTTGCACGATGCGAAAAATCGCGGTCTCGAACTCCGCCGGAAGCCGGCCTACATTAGGATCCAGATGTAGATCTACTGCAATCTTGCTTCGTTCCGCAAATCCTTCCACATACCAGCGTACCGCCGAATGCAGTCCGGCCTCGTCCAGCAGCGGTGGATGGAGCAGGTGAGACATGGTTCTCAGGTCTCTCGACAGCTCATCGACCAGCCCAAGGCTCGCCGTCACTTGTTGAGCAAGCTGCGGATCTATGCGCAACAGAGTCTCTTCAACTGGAACCAAAGTCAGATTCAATGCGACCAATAACTGCCCTGCCGTATCATGCAGTTCGCGAGCGATTCTCCGTCTTTCGTCATCTTGCGTGCGCAACAGCCGGCCGGACAGCATGCGCAATCGTTCTTGAGCGCGATCCAGTTCGGCAGTGCGTTCTTTCACTCGCGCTTCCAATTGTTCGCGCGCTTCCCTCAGTGCCGCTTCCGATAATTTCCGTTCGGATATATCCCGGCACACCCCCATCATGCTTTGGGGAACGTTCGACGAGTCGTAAATGACCTGGCCATGCGCTTCCATCCACCCAGTACTTCCATCGCCCCTTGTCAGCCGATACTCGACATGATATTTGCCGTCGCCTTCCAGCGCCTGCTGGATGGCTTGCCTCACCCGTTGGCTATCTTCATCGGTAATGCCTTGCAGAAATGCCTCAAAGCTTCCGCTGAACGACCCCGCGTGCTGCCCGTGGATGCGTTCCATGTTTTCCGACCAGTGCACATCGCCGGACTTTATATCCCAATGCCAGGTGCCTACCTGAGCTGCCTCCAGACAAAAACGCATTCGCTGTTCGCTCTCGCGTAGCGCCTGTTCAACTTGTTTCGTCCGAGTGACGTCACGCGCAACTTTCGAGGCGGCCACCACTGCGCCGGATGAATCTTTTACCGGCGAGACAGTCAGGGATATAAGAACACGCTTTCCGCCTTTTGTAATTCGCACGGTCTCAAAATGGTCCACCCGTTGGCCCGCTCTGAGCCGGCTCAGAATATCTTTTTCCTCTGCCTGCAATTCCGGAGGGATGAGGATCGTGATTGGCTTTCCAAGAACTTCCTCTTCTGTGTATCCGAAAATCCGCTGTGCGCTAGTGTTCCAACTGGTAATGATCCCGTTCAGATCTTTTGTGACAATTGCATCGTCGGAATTTTGAACTACTGCGGCCAGCAGCGATTCCGTACTTTCGGCGATCTTTTGTGCAGTAATGTCTAGACAGGAGCCAACGTGACCTTGAAATTCTCCGTTGTCGCCAAAGCGAGGCTCACCTTCGCTCAGGACCCAGCGATACTCACCGTCCGCGCGGCGAAGCCGGTACTCCACTCTCAATGAACGGCGCGATTCAACGGAAGATTGATGAAAATCAAGACAGCGCAGAAGATCGTCGGGATGAACTCCATTCGTCCAGCCCTTCCCAACTTCTTCTTGCAACGTCCTTCCCGTAAACGCAAACCAAGCCCGGTTAAAATAGGTTCGCAGACCATCTCGATCTGAAACCCAAACCATGGCCGGCACCGTATCCGCCGTGATTATTTCGCGCGGTAATCGAGCTTTATTCATGCGCTCTCAGCGGATGCCTCGGTCGTCGTGCATCCTTCCAGGATCGCGGCTTCCCGCAAGCCTGAACTATAGGGGATCATGAGCTCGACCAGAGTCCCGGGATTCAGATTCGTCAGCCGCAATTCTCCGCCAAATTCCTTGGCCCGCTGTTTCATGCCTCCGATGCCAACCCCTACGCTATCGGGCTCAAGATCTACAATCTTTTTGCCGATTCCTTTGCCGTCGTCGCGTACCGCAACTACGAGCAAGCCATTTTTTTGAGTCAGGCTGATACCCACCTTGCGCGCCCCTGAATGCCGGAAAACATTGGTGAGCGCCTCTTGAACAATGCGGAAGATCGCGGTTTCAACCTCCGACGACAACCTAGGGAAATCCGGGGGCTGCACATCAAGAGACGTTTCAATGCCGCTGCGCTTGGTAAGCCCCTCCACATACCAGGATAGCGCCGACATCAATCCGACTTCGTCAAGCAATGGCGGATGCAACAGGTGAGACATAGTTCGCACTTGTTGAATAGCGCGATCGACAATCTCACTGGCTTGAACCCATGTCTCTTCCGGAGGGCGGGCCGATTTTTGCAGAAGCATTTTATCCAATACCATCTTAGCCACGGCAAGCTCTTGACCCAACCCATCATGCAAATCGCGCGCGATCCGGCGCCGCTCCTGATCTTGCATCGTCATCAACCGGATGGAGAGCCGCCGTAATTCGTCCGTCCGGTGATCGACCATTCTTTCCAGCTCGGCTGCATTGTCGCGAATCGATTGTTCCAGCAGCTTGCTGTCGTGAATGTCGGAACAGGTCCCGTACCACTTTCCTATTTTACCGCCGTCGCGAATAGGAACGGCTCGCGCCCGGAACCATCGATAGTCCCCATTTTTCGATCGTAGGCGATATTCAACTTCGTAATCTGCCCCCGATTCCACACAACGAATCCATTCCGCCATAGCCTTCCCGTTGTCTTCGGGATGAACATAATCCAGCCACGCGAAGCCCTCCGCAGAGCCCAGGGGGGCGCCGGTAAAGTCATAAAACCGGTCGCTGATGTAGTCTCGCGAACCATCAGCTTTGCGACTGAAAATAATGTCGGGAGCGGTGTGGATGATAGCGTCGAGCTCCTGGTTTTTACCCACGAGTTCGGAATTCAGCCTTTGCAACAACTCGGCTTTTGCGGCAATTTCTTCGGTACGCTCGAGCACCCGCTGTTCCAGATCGCGATTCAGCGCTTCCAGTTGCCTCGTCTTCCGGTGCAGGTCGGCGAATACTCTCACTTTCGCTCGCAGAAGTTCGGGAACAACCGGAACGGAAATGTAATCCACGGCGCCGTGTTCGTATCCTTTGAGCTGGTCCAGGTCGGTCAGATGCACCGCTGAGACGAAAATGATTGCAGTCCTCTGGAACCGCGGATGCTGCCGGATCATTGCCGCCAACTGGAAGCCGTCGAGTTCCGGCATGCTTACATCCATCAGCACTACGGCTACATCCGTCTTCAGTAGAAGTTCGAGCGCCTCCTTGGCCGAATTCGCTTTGATCAGGTTTTCGCCCAAGCCCCCGAGCATAACCTCATAGCTGAGCAGCTTGGCCGGCTGATCATCCACCATGAGGATATTGACCTTCTCGTTTTTACCCATCAAGTTTTCTCCGAGCGTTTCCCGCACGCCAAAAGCATGCTTCCGCGGACAATAGCTATCTATTATCTATGCAGCCACATACGCAAAGACGATAGCAATTGCTCGGTATTCACGGGTTTGGCCAGATATTCCGACGCTCCAGCTTCCAGACATTTCTCGCGATCTCCCTTCATCGCTTTCGCGGTGAGGGCTATGATCGGCAACCGCCGGAAGGACGCATTCTGCCGAATCACCTGCATCGTTTCGTACCCATCCATCTCCGGCATCATGATGTCCATAAGGACGATCGCAATATCCGGAGTGGATTCCAGCTTGGCAATGGCTTCGCGGCCGGTTCCAGCGGTAATCACGGTCATGCCGCGGCGCTCAATCACGCTGCTCAGGGCGAAGATGTTGCGCACGTCATCGTCGACCACCAACACCTTCTTGCCCACCAGCGCATCATCTGAGCGGTGCAGGCGATCAAGCAACCTCTGCTTCTCCGCCGGCAGGTCGGAGACTACACGATGCAGGAACAGCGCCGTCTCATCCAGCAAGCGTTCCGGGGATTCCACGCCCTTGACCACCACACTGCGCGCTAGCGCATGAAGCCGCGCATCTTCTTCGGGAGAAAGCTCCTTGCCGGTGAACACTACGACGGGCAGGTCGCACAGAGAGGGAATCTCACTGAACTTCTCGAGAACATCGAAGCCCGAGATGTCGGGCAACCGTAAATCGAGAACAACGCAATCGAAGCCTTCGTCTTTCGCGATCTCGATTGCTTCCGCACCCGTGGACGCGACGGTCACATCAATGTCGTCATAGCCCAGGAGTTCCTTAATACTGAGTTGCTCCGCAGGGTTGTCTTCTACCACCAGCAGCCGTTTCCGCCGGGGAGCCGAATATTCCTTGATTCGCGTGAGTGCGCTTTCGAGCCCCTCAGGCGTTGTAGGCTTCGTGACAAATGCAAACGCGCCGCGGGCTAGGCCGTGCTGCCGGTCTTCATCCAACGTCAACATCTGTACTGGAATATGCCGCGTCCTCGGATCCTGCTTCAGATGATTCAGCACTGTCCAGCCCAACATATCAGGAAGGAAAACATCGAGCGACACAGCCGTCGGATGATATTCGTGCGCCAGCGCAAGCGCTTCGGCGCCGCGCGACGCTACAAGAACTTTGAAGCCCTTGTCCCGCGACAGATCGCAGAGCACTCGCGCATAATGCGGATCGTCTTCGACGATCAGCAAGATGGCATCATCCGGCAGGAGATTTTCCCGATCATCGGGAATTCTCTCGACCGCATGTTCCACCACGGCTGCGACGCCAGCGAGCCGTGCCGGCGAACTGGACGCGGACGAGTCACGCTGCTCTCCCGCGGCAATCGATGCTGCGCTAGCCGTGGATGGGCCCACATAGGTTTGCGGCAGATAGAGCGTAAACGTACTGCCACGGCCTGGAGCGCTTCGCAGCTGAATTTCTCCGCCGAGCAGACTTGCCAGTTCGCGGCTGATTGCCAGGCCCAGTCCGGTTCCGCCGTACTTGCGGCTGGTCCCGGCATCTGCCTGTTGGAAGGCCTCGAAGATGATTCTCTGCTTTTCGAAGGGAATGCCGATGCCAGTATCGGAAACTTCGAATGCAATGACGGATGCTGCCTGGCTGAGGATCGGATGACCTTCGGTCCATCCACTCTTCGCAGGAGAAACCGCCAAGCGCACGCCTCCATTCTCCGTGAACTTGAAGGCGTTGGAAAGCAGGTTCTTCAATACCTGCTGCAACCGCTTCGCGTCGGTCACAACGCTGCGCGAGAGGTGCGAATCGGTCTGCACTTCGAAACTAAGACGACGGTTTTCTGCCTCGTGGCGGAACGGACGCTCCAAGGCATCGAGCATGCTGGCGAAGAATACTTCGTCGGCCTCCACCGATACGGTTCCGGATTCGATCTTTGACAGATCCAGAATGTCGGTGATCAGGTTCAGCAAGTCGGTTCCCGCGCCGTGAATCGTGCGCGAAAATTCGACTTGTTTTGGCGTCAAGTTGCCGTCTGGATTTTCGCTAAGTTGCTGGCCCAGCACCAAAATACTGTTAAGCGGAGTGCGCAGCTCGTGCGACATGTTGGCCAGGAATTCGGACTTGTATTTGGAAGTCAATGCCAGTTCTTTAGCCTTGTCTTCCACCGCCCGGCGGGCTTGCTCGATTTCCTGGTTCTTGCGCTCGACTTCGACGTTCTGTTCAGCGAGCTGTTGCGCCTTCTGCGCCAACTGCTCGTTGGTCTGCTGCAATTCTTTCTGCTGCACCTGCAGCTCAGTCGCTAACTGTTGCGACTGCTTCAATAGACCTTCCGTCTGCATCGTGGCTTCAATGCTATTCAGCACGATGCCGATGCTGGCGGTAAGCTGTTCCAGAAATGCCAGCTGGGAAGTTGTGAAGCTGCTCAAGGAAGCCAGTTCAATCACTGCCTTGACCCGGTCTTCGAACAACACGGGAAGCACGATGACGTTTCGTGGAACGGCCTCAAACAAACCAGAACGAATCGCGATCGTGTTTGGCGGCAAATCAGAAATCAGCATGCGCCGTTTTTCTGCCGCGCACTGTCCCACCAGACCTTCGCCGAGTTTCAACCGCCGCAGGTGTCCGTCTTCGCCGTCACCCGCGAAGGCCGATAGCAGCACCATCTCCGCCGATTCCTCGCCACTCATCTGGTAAATGACGCCTTGTTGCGCGCTCACCAGAGGAGCTAGTTCCGAAAGCAACATGCGTCCTACCGTTGCCAGATCCCGTTGCCCTTGCAACATACCAGTGAAGCGGGCCAGGTTCGTCTTCAGCCAATCCTGCTCGGTGTTTCGGTCGGTCGTGAGCCGGAGGTTGTCGATCATGGTGTTGAGGTTGTCCTTCAAGTCCGCAACCTCGCCGCTCGCTTCCACCTGAATCGAACGCGTCAGATCGCCCTTGGTAACGGCGGTCGCAACCTCGGCAATGGCGCGCACCTGGTTGGTCAAGTTATCGGCCAACAGGTTGACGTTGCCCGTGAGATCCTTCCACGTTCCAGCGGCGCCAGGCACGTTCGCCTGCCCACCGAGGCGGCCTTCTACACCGACTTCGCGCGCCACCGTGGTCACCTGATCGGCGAAGGTCGCGAGCGTATTCGTCATGTTGTTGATGGTTTCCGCGAGCGCCGCGACTTCGCCCTTCGCGTTCACCGTGAGTTTTTTCGTCAGTTCGCCGTTGGCCACGGCGGTCACAACTTTCACAATACCGCGGACCTGTTCCGTCAAGTTCGCGGCCATCACGTTTACGTTGTCGGTAAGATCCTTCCACGTTCCGGCTACCCCCGGTACTTGCGCCTGACCGCCAAGCTTGCCTTCCGTTCCTACTTCGCGGGCCACGCGGGTTACTTCGGCAGCGAACGCATTGAGCTGATCGACCATCGTGTTAATAGTGTTCTTCAGCTCCAGAATTTCGCCCTTCACGTCGACCGTGATTTTGCGCGACAAATCGCCGCGGGCCACAGCCGTCGTCACTTCGGCGATGTTTCGCACCTGACCGGTCAAGTTACCGGCCATGGCGTTCACGGAATCTGTTAAATCCTTCCAGGTTCCGGCCACGCCCGAGACGTTCGCCTGTCCACCCAGTCGGCCTTCGCTACCTACTTCGCGGGCCACGCGCGTCACTTCGGCGGCGAACGATCGCAACTGTTCGACCATCGTGTTCAACGTTTCTTTCAGCTGCAAGATTTCGCCGCGCACGTCTACCGTAATCTTCTTCGAGAGATCGCCGTTCGCAATCGCAGTCGCAACTTCGGCGATGTTACGCACTTGGCCAGTCAGGTTGCTGGCCATGAAATTCACGTTGTCCGTGAGATCTTTCCATGTGCCAGCGACGCCGGGTACTTGCGCTTGTCCGCCAAGCTTGCCGTCCGTACCGACTTCGCGCGCCACACGAGTTACTTCGCCGGCGAACGCGTTGAGCTGATCCACCATCGTGTTGATGGTGTTTTTCAGTTCAAGAATTTCGCCCTTCACGTCAACCGTGATCTTGCGCGACAAATCGCCCCGGGCCACGGCCGTGGTCACTTCAGCGATGTTACGCACCTGGCCAGTGAGGTTACCGGCCATCGAGTTCACAGAATCTGTTAAGTCCTTCCAGGTGCCGGCCACGCCGGGGACGTTTGCCTGTCCTCCGAGTCGCCCTTCGGTACCTACTTCGCGCGCCACGCGCGTCACTTCGCCCGCGAACGCATTCAGTTGGTCCACCGTTGTGTTGATGGTTTCTTTGAGCAGCAGAATTTCACCACTCACGTTCACCGTGATTTTCTTGGAAAGATCGCCGCTGGCAATAGCCGTGGACACTTCGGCGATGTTTCGAACCTGACCAGTCAAGTTGCTGGCCATGGAGTTCACGGAATCCGTAAGATCCTTCCAGGTGCCGGCGACACCGGGCACTTGCGCCTGTCCGCCGAGTTTTCCGTCAGTACCCACTTCGCGCGCCACCCGCGTTACTTCCGAAGCAAACGCGCGCAACTGGTCCACCATCGTGTTCAGCGTGTCTTTGAGTTCGAGAATTTCGCCCTTCACATCGACCGTGATTTTGCGCGACAGATCTCCGCGAGCCACGGCCGTCGCCACTTCCGCGATGTTTCGAACCTGTCCAGTCAAGTTGCTGGCCATGAAGTTGACGTTGTCCGTGAGATCTTTCCACGTTCCGGCGACGCCCGGCACCTGCGCCTGGCCGCCCAGCTTGCCTTCGGTTCCCACTTCGCGAGCCACGCGCGTCACTTCACCAGCGAATCCGTTAAGCTGATCCACCATGGTGTTGATGGTGTTCTTCAGTTCGAGAATTTCGCCCTTCACGTCCACCGTGATCTTGCGCGACAAATCGCCGCGAGCGACAGCCGTGGTGACTTCAGCGATGTTTCGCACCTGGCCGGTTAAGTTTCCGCCCATCGAGTTGACGGAATCGGTAAGATCTTTCCACGTTCCTGCGACGCCTGGCACGTTGGCTTGCCCGCCCAACCGTCCTTCGGTACCGACTTCGCGAGCCACACGAGTAACTTCGCCCGCGAAACGGTTGAGCTGATCGACCATCGTGTTCAGCGTTTCTTTCAGTTGCAAGATTTCGCCGCGCACATCGACCGTGATCTTTCGCGACAAGTCTCCGTTTGCGATAGCAGTGGCCACTTCAGCGATGTTACGCACTTGGCCGGTAAGGTTGCTGGCCATGAAGTTGACGTTGTCCGTAAGATCTTTCCACGTACCGCCGACGCCGGGCACCTGCGCCTGCCCACCAAGCTTGCCTTCCGTACCTACTTCGCGGGCGACGCGGGTTACTTCGCCGGCGAACGCGTTCAGCTGATCCACCATCGTGTTGATGGTGTCTTTAAGTTCGAGAATTTCGCCCTTCACATCGACCGTGATTTTGCGCGACAAATCGCCGCGAGCCACGGCCGTAGTCACTTCAGCAATGTTTCGCACCTGCGCCGTCAAGTTACCGGCCATGGCATTAACGGAATCCGTAAGATCTTTCCAAGTGCCTGCCACGCCGACCACAACGGCTTGGCCGCCTAGCTTTCCATCCGTACCCACTTCACGAGCCACACGGGTTACTTCCGAGGCGAACGAGCGGAGCTGGTCCACCATGGTGTTGATAGCTTCTTTAAGCTGGAGAATTTCGCCGCGAACATCGACCGTAATTTTGCGGGAAAGATCGCCGCTCGCTACGGCTGTCGCCACTTCAGCGATATTGCGTACCTGCCCGGTCAGGTTGCTGGCCATCGAGTTGACGGAATCGGTTAAATCCTTCCATGTACCGGCAACACCCGGCACTTGGGCCTGGCCACCGAGCTTTCCGTCCGTACCGACTTCACGCGCCACGCGCGTGACCTCGGCAGTGAAGACGCCGAGTTGTTGAATCATGGTGTTAACGATGTCGGCTGAGCGAAGGAATTCGCCCTCAAGCGGACGACCATCCACGTCCAGGCGAACGGTCTGGGTAAGATTTCCCTGGGCGACCGCAGCAATCGCCCGGGTCACACCTTCTGTCGGCCGAAGCAAATCCTCGACTAGGGTATTAATTGAAACTTCCATTTCGCCCCAGGCACCCCTGGATTCATGGAAGCGAGTGCGCTCGCGAGTTCTGCCTTCCTTGCCCACGACCTGACCTACGCGCTTTAATTCCTGCGCCATTTGTTGATTAGCGGCGACGATGGAATTAAATGTGTCAGCAATTTTTCCGTGCAGCCCGGTCCAAGAGCCCGGAAGGCGCACAGAAAAATCGCCGTTCCGCATGGCTTGCAGGCTGCCCAGGATGGTGCTGAGGTCGCCGGAGGCTTGGTTAATAACCTGCTCCTCTACGACTACAGAATCCCCGTTGCTCCCGTTCCCCGTACTTCGGGTCTCTGGGCTTCCGTCGGGCGCGCCAGTGACGACGGTAGTCGTCGCCGCCCGATTGTTCTTTTTCATAGAGATCTCCTGAACTGAGGGAGGGTCCAGCTGCGCGACGAAATGTTCGTCGCTTCCTGACTTAAGTTTCTTACACCGGCAGCGAAGGGTCGTAATAGTAGGCGGAGATAGGCACGAACAGTCCGGGGGTGGGCGCTGCAGGGGTAGATGCCGAAATCATGATCAACCCGACACATTTTTTGATGAATATATTTAGAGAAATTCACGAATCTACATCAATGTGACATTAGATTGTTAACACGGGAAATAACTACATGACTCTAGGGTCTTTCCTGTAGAAGAGCGAACGCTGGTAACCGTAAGACAAGCACCGGTAAACTTAATCGTTGGAGCAGCACTAACCTCATATTTTTGTTCTGCATATGCTGCCTCTTAACGTCGCCTGTTCTTGGGATGCACGGAACCCGATCAATCCCCGCGCGCGATTTCGGCCTGCGTCTGTTCACCGCCTTGGCTGATTCAGGAACAATCGCCTCAGCGACGGCCCTCGTGTCTGGTGGATACTAGTTGTCGCACCGCTGCTGGGAGGACTGTTTGGCGCGGCGATTTACGATTTCGGCATTCGACGTTTCCTAAGAGCGCTCCGGCCATCGTCCTAATCGCACCAAAAAAAATAGGAGAGGTTTCGTGGCTTACATTCTCTCGCTCGATCAGGGCACCACCAGTTCGCGAGCTTTGCTGTTTGACGATCGCGGCGCCGTCGTCTCCGTGGCCCAGCGCGAGTTCACGCAGTTCTTCCCCCAGCCGGGTTGGGTAGAGCACGACCCTGAAGAGATTGCCGCATCGCAAATCGCCGTAGCGCGGGAAGCCTTGTCCAAAGCCAAGTTGCAGTCCAGTGACATTGCAGCAATTGGCATTACCAACCAGCGCGAAACCACTATCGTTTGGGATCGCGTAACCGGCCAGCCTATCCACAATGCGATAGTTTGGCAGGATCGTCGCACTGCCGCTCTCTGCGAGCAGCTCAAAACACAAGGTCACGAGCCTCTTATACAGCAGCGCACCGGCTTATTGATCGACGCCTACTTTTCCGCCACCAAGATTTCATGGATGCTGGAGAACGTCGCGAATGCTCGGGGACTCGCAGAATCCGGACGACTCGCGTTTGGCACTGTCGACAGTTGGTTGCTCTGGAAATTGACCGGTGGCCGCGTTCACGTCACCGACGTCAGCAACGCCTCCCGCACCATGCTTTTCAATATTCACTCCGGTCAATGGGACAACGAACTTCTCGAACTCTTTCAAATTCCTTTATCGATGTTGCCCAGCGTTCGCCCCTCAAGCGACGTCTATGGGGAAGTAAGTTCGGTTCCTGGTCTTAATGGAATCTCGATCGCAGGCATCGCGGGCGACCAGCAGTCCGCATTATTCGGCCAACAATGCACTACTCCGGGATTAACCAAAAATACCTACGGCACAGGCTGTTTCATGCTGCAAAGCACGGGGGGTCGCGCGATCAACTCCACGAATCGCCTGGTTACCACCGTGGCCTGGAAAATCGGCCACCAGACTGATTACGCGCTCGAGGGCAGCGTCTTTGTCGGCGGCGCCGTGGTTCAGTGGCTACGCGATAGTCTGGGAATTATCCGCGCGTCTTTCGAGGTCGAAGCTCTGGCAAACTCTGTTCCCGATAATGGCGGAGTCTATTTCGTTCCCGCCTTCGTAGGTCTCGGGGCTCCTCACTGGGATTCCTATGCGCGCGGCGCACTCTTCGGGCTCTCGCGCGGCAGCAATGCAGGCCATATCGCGCGAGCCGCTCTGGAGAGCATCGCTTACCAGGTCGCCGATCTTATGGATGCGGTCCAAACCGACACCAATACTCCTCTCGAGGAATTGCGAGTGGATGGCGGCGCATCCGCGAATGATGCTCTCATGCAGTTTCAATCGGATATTCTTGGTGTACCTGTGGTTCGCCCTTCGATGACGGAAACAACTGCGCTGGGCGCAGCATTTCTTGCCGGGCTTGCAGCGGGATTCTGGAAAGGATTGCAGTCAATCTCGGAACTGCCGCGGGAAGAACGCCGCTTCGAGCCGCGCATGCCACAATCGCAAGCACGCCATCTGCGTGAGCGTTGGAATGAAGCTGTATCCCGCACGAAATCCTGGGAGCTTCCATAAATAAGGCCGGCCATCAACGCAGCCAGCCCCTACTCCAATACCTTCTTCGATTGCACCTATTTGCTCAGCTCTCCGATAAAAACTCCGTAAGGCTCCAGAGAAACCTCGTCTCCGCTTCCTGATGAAGATCCCGTAGCCAACAGACTCTTCATCGAAGCAAAGCCATTGCCCTTCAATCCAACGCTGATTTTCTGCGGGGCATTCGTCATGTTCAGCGCTACAACCACGCCGTGATCTCTATAATCACGCAGATACGAAAGCACATTATCGTCGGCCTCGTTGATCGCTTTATAGCTTCCATCCAGCAGGGCCGTGTTTTCGTGCCGCAGCTTTAGCACTTTCTTGTAGAACTCGAGCACGGAATTCGGATCCTTCGATTCCTCCGCCACGTTATGCGTTTTATAGGTGGGCGGAACCGGAAGCCAAGGGGTCGCTGTCGAAAAGCCCGCGTTCGCGCTGTCATCCCATTGCATGGGAGTGCGTTCGCCGTCGCGCCCTTTCTCTTGCGGCCAACCTGTGCGGCCAATCGGGTCCTTAACCTCTTCTTTATTGGTCGCCGGCGTAGTCTTCATTCCAATTTCTTCTCCGTAATACATAATCGGAGTTCCGCGCAATGTGAGGTAAAGCGCCGCCATAAGTTTCGCGATCTGGTCGTTGTGCTCGCCGTCGCCGTAACGGTCGTAAGAGCGCACAATGTCGTGATTGCTGATCACAAAAGTCGGCCATCCTGAGGCGCCATTCACCGCCGCGATTTGCTTTCTGAATTCCGCCGGCGAAAGCTTGTTGACCATGGTGAAGAGAAAATCCATGGGCATCTGCAGTTCGTTATTGCCCTGGCCGTAATACTGGTTCAGTTCGGCCACGTCCGCGGTCCAGGTCTCGCCTATCAGAACCGCACCGTATTGATCAGCCACTTTGCGCAGGCCGCGCAAGACATCGTGTACTTCGGGCAGCTTTGTGTTGTACTTCTTATCTTCGATCGGATCGCCAAACGCGTTCGTTCCTGGACGCAGAATCGGATTGTCTTTCAGGTTCGGATCCTCGAACAAAGTATCCACCGCATCCAGCCGGAATCCCGACACGCCACGCTTGTACCACCAACTCTCCACGCCAAACATCGCGTCCTTCACCGCCGGATTGCGCCAGTTCAAATCCGGCTGCTCCGCATAAAAGTAATGGTAGTAATACTGGTTCGTCGCTGGATCCAGCTTCCACGCCGAGCCGCCAAAAGTCGAAGTCCAATTATTCGGCGGTTGTCCCGGCCCTTTGCCGTCGCGCCAAATGTACCAGTCGCGGTGCGCCGAAGTGCGTGACGATTTCGAATCCAAAAACCACTTATGTTGATCGGAACTGTGATTGACAACAAAATCGAGGATGATATGAATGTTGCGCTTCTTCGCTTCGCTGGCCAGCACATCGAAATCCGCCAGCGTCCCATACATCGGGTCGATATTTTCGTAATCGGAAACGTCGTAGCCAAAATCCACTTGCGGAGAAGGGAAACAGGGCGAAATCCAGATCGCATCAACTCCCAGATCTTTTAAATAATCCAGCTTCGTGGCAATCCCCTTCAGATCGCCGATGCCGTCATTATTACTATCCGCAAAACTGCGAGGATAAATTTCGTAAAACACCGCATGCTGCCACCACTGATGACCTTCTTTGTCCACGGCGTGCGCAGGAGCTTGGGCAGAAGCGCTCAGCCCCAGAATGCAGGTACCAATGAAAAGCGCACACATCAAAAGAACGACTTTTTTCATGCTGACGACCTCCGTCCGACGTAGGCATCGGCCACTGCCTATAGAGATTGAACTGTTCTTCCGGGGGAGTCAAACCATTCACCGTCCCTCAGGCGTTGCCAAAGTGGATCACTACCAAACGATGAGTGTAGCCCGTGTTTTTGTCTGCTGGAATCGGGGTTGCTGGAATTGTGATCCGTAATTTCCCTTGCTTGGTCAGAATCGCACCGTCCACAGCTGCAACCTGTTCGGGGTTCCAAACGCCAAGTTCATAATCCCTACCCGGCACACCTGAGACTTCGAGAGTCAACCGATCGCGCGCCGAATTCCACAAACGTGAAATGACCCGCAGTCCGCGACTCGTGCTGCCGAGCGGCGGAAGCTCATTCGTCAGCGTCAGCCCGAAATCATTTTTCGTCCGGATCACCACGCTGTTAGCCCCATCATGAATCGGGAAGCGCATGGATACATGCTGGTCTTCATCATTGGCTTGAATCTTAAACGGCAGCGGCGTTCCATTCATCTCAACCGAGAGAATTTTCGTGCGCAAACTGAATGCAGGCGAAAACTGTACCCAACAATCGCCGGAGCCCTTGCGTGTGGCCTCAACGGTGACGCTGTTCCGCATCTTGCGATATTGGAAATCCACACTCGTCTGGCTCACGCGCAAATTGCGAATTCCAAATGCCGTCCAGTCCGCGCGAACGTGCGGTGCGAAAGTTATTTGATGATGTTCCGCGTCAGTCTGCAATCCAAACATCCCGCGCAGCATCGGACTCACGACCATTGCCGCGGACCAAATCTGATGCGGCGAACTCGTCGAAAATCCCTGATAATAATCTCCGGAAAGAACTTCCGAAAAGTGGCCGAGCGATCCGTCGAAGCCGAGAAGCGCATTGGCCCGCAGATTCGAATACGCCGACAGTTCGCGATGATATCGATACTCTCCCACCGATGCCCAGCCCGTGAACAGTGGCCAGACCGCTCCAAAGTGATACCCCGACCCGTCATAGACCTTGGAGCCCGATGAAATAATCCGCATCCCCCAGTCTGTTTCCAAGTCCGCATCGGCGAGTCGCGTAATCATTTCTTCCGCGTGACCTGCGTCCGGCAATTCAAACCACATAGGCACGGTTGTGAGAACGCTGGGCTCATCCACGCGCTGATTATTCTGCTTCAGCGCGAATGCATAAGTCTTTGTCTCGGGGATCCAGAACGCGTGATCAAGCGCGGGCTTCTGCCGCTCAAATTCAGCAGCCAGCTTTTTCTTCGCATCGTCTTGGCCGACAACGCCCGCCAGATTCGCCAATGCCTGCAACGCCTCAACCCCAAGCCCGCTCTGATAGAACTCCGCTCTTACAGGAAGCAGTGGCCCGCCCTCAACCCAACCATGTCCGATTCCCGCGTTCTGTGCGAATCCCTGCGCATCGTAAGTCGACCGCAGAAATTGATAGGCTTTCCAAATGCTGTCCCACTTCGTGCGTGCGAACTCGACATCGCCGCTCTGCGTCACATAATCGTTCATCGCAATAATGAACAGCGGCGTCGCATCCGCTGAAGCGTACGGATACGGATAATCCTTGAACCACGGAACAAAACTCGCCCCCTGCGCGATCTCGTGCGGAATCTTTCCGTCCTCGCGCTGGTATTTGCTGATGAACTCCAGTGCGGCGCGCGTCGTGGAATAGTCGCCAGCAGCATTCAGCGCGAACGACGTCCACAGCGAATCGCGTCCAAAAAACCATGCAAAGCCAGGCCGCTGGCTCACTCCCGATGTGCGATACCCCGCAACTAATCCCGTACCAAGATAAGGATTTGCAACAAGACCTTGGATTGTGCTCACGCGTGCCCAGTCATAGGCTTGCTGCAAGGCACTATCCGGAAGTTCAAGATTTACGGTGCGCGCCAGATAATCGCGGTAATATTCCGCAGATTCGTGCTGCAGTTGCTCGTAAGAGTTTGCCAGATGCTCGTATGTTTTTTTCGCATCTTCACGACCCAACACAGAGGCTGCGACCACGATCACCTTGGTCTCGCGACCCTTCTGCGTAACGCCCAGGCGAAACGAGGTTTCCTGCGACGAAGAGTAATTCGTCTCATAGGCTAAATGAACATCTCCCGCGGTCGGAGATCCCACCAGCGCGGCGAACTTCTTTGTCTCCTCTCCAAACACTACAGACCGCTGAGTCGCGTCCCATTCGGCGTAGGTGCCGCCCATCGCGGCTGGCCACTCCAAGGAAAAGTCGCCCACAAAGCCCGCTTCCACCTCCAGCGGTTGCGCGGTTTCCACTTCCAACTCAAGCACCGCCCCCGCTTCATGCTGGGGCACGAATAATGTCTCCTTCATGCGAAACGAATCACCCACGTAGACCAGCGTCGCAGACTCTGGACGCACCGTCAGCGTTCGCGCCAGGCTTTCCGCCGGCAAAGCTCTTCCATCCACATGAAAGGTGAGATGAAAATCGCGAAAAATTTTCAGAGGATAAGCCCAGGCCTCAAAGCGTCCACTCTCGTTCCCAAATAATCCAGCCCGCGTCCCCACTACAGGCAGGAACTCCCACGAACGAACGGTGCGCGACAGTTCCAAACCCGCGGGCAACTCCTGCGCCGCCGCCAGGAACTGCATGAAAATCAGCGACAGAAGCAGGGAACACGCCAGGCATCGAGAGCGCCGAAGAAAACGCGCCGCTACCCTGATTACCACGCGTACTTGAGCCGCCCGATCCAATCTACCCGCCGCCGGAGCTTGCAAAGATAGGACTCACTGAATATAAGGAATAGGGGCGAATTCTAGCACGAGCGAAACGCCAGGTAGCGACCTCTTGTTCCCTTTGTTCCCTTCACGCCGCGTATTTCTGAAGTCTCTCAGCCGTTCGGCGCTGGTCTTGTCGCTGGAAGGCGTCTTGGGATTAGTTCGTCCACGCGGGCTAAACGCCTTTAATCCCACATTCCAGAAACCTGATTTAAAAGAACCGGCCTCTCCATCGCCCGATCTCGGCGTAAGTTTTCTCAACGTCGCGCGCGAATCCGGCTTAAACGTGAAAACTTTTTTCGGCGGAGAACACAAGAACAAATATCTGCTCGAAACCACGGGCTGCGGCATTGCTTTCTACGATTACGATAACGATGGCTGGCTCGATATTTTTATCGTCAACGGCTCGCGTCTCGAAGGCTTCCCTCCGGGCAGCGAACCGACCTCGCACCTTTTTCGCAATAACCGCGACGGCACCTTCACCGACGTGACCGCGAAAGCCGGAGTCGCCCACTCCGGCTGGGGGCAGGGCGTCTGCATCGGCGACTACGACAATGATGGCTTCGAAGATCTCTTCGTCACCTACTACGGAAAAAATGTTCTCTATCACAACAACGGTGACGGCACTTTCACCGACGTCAGCCAGAAGGCCGGCGTCGCCGGCAAAGGCACGCGCTGGAACACCGGCTGCGCCTTCGTCGATTACGACCGCGACGGCCACCTCGACCTCTTCGTCGCCAACTACATCGACATGGACCTGGCCACCGCGCCCGTCCCCGAATCCGGCCCGTGCCTATATAAAGGAGTGCTGGTCGCCTGCGGGCCGCCCGGCCTTCAGGGCGGCAAGAATATTCTCTATCACAATAACGGCGACGGCACTTTCACCGATGTTTCCGAGGCTGCGGGAATTTTTCGCGCCAACGGGACCTACGGCCTGGGCGTTCTCACCGCCGATTTCGATAACGACGGCTGGCCCGACATTTACGTGGCCAATGATTCCACCGCCAGTGCCCTTTATCACAATAAGAAGAATGGAACCTTCGAAGACATCGCCATCGACGCCGGCTGCGCGCTCAGTCCTGACGGAAAGCCGCAGGCGGGCATGGGAGTTTCGGCGGCAGATTATGATCTCGACGGCAATCTTGATCTGGTGAAGACAAACTTCGCCGGCGATACTCCTTCGCTCTACCACAACATCGGCGGCGGCACTTTTGAGGACGCAACCTTCACCGCAGGCCTCGGCGCTCATACTCAATTTCTCGGCTGGGGCTGCGGCTTTTTCGATTTCGACAATGATGGCTGGCCTGACATTCTTATCTGCAACGGCCATGTCTATCCGGAAGTCGAGCAGCTAAAAACCGAAGCAGGATATCCGCAGCGCAAACTGCTCTACCAAAACCAGCACAACGGACACTTCGCCGATGTTTCGTTTCAAGCCGGACCTGGAATTTCCGATCCTGCTCCCGCGCGCGGATGCGCCTTCGGCGATTTCGATAACGACGGCAACATCGACGTGGTCGTAAACACCGTCAACGACTATCCGCAACTCCTCCATTGCACCTCTAAGCTCGGCAACAATTGGATCAAGATTCGCACCATCGGTGTAAAGTCGAACCGCAGCGGCATCGGAGCGCGGCTCATTTGCACAACGCACCCTCCCGGCGAGACGAAGCCGCACCAGCAAATCGACGAAGTCCGTAGCGGAGGCAGTTACATTTCACAAAACGATTTGCGAATTCATTTTGGCCTTGGAAAAGCCGAGAAAGTTGACGTGCTTGAGATTCGTTGGCCCAGCGGCCAGATCGACACGCTCAAGGACGTGAAAGCAAATCAGTTGATTTACGTGAAGGAAGGCGCTGGAATTCTCCGCACCCTGCAGTTCCTAGCGAATGCAAAAGCAGAGAACCAGAAGTCCGCGAAATAAAATGGCTGACCGCAAGCGCACCAGCGTGGGCCTAGGCGAATTGCTCTGGGACCTTCTTCCTTCCGGCAAGCAACTTGGCGGAGCGCCCGCCAACTTCGCCTACATCACCAATCTGCTCGGCGATCACGGAATTCCCGCCAGCCGAATCGGCTGCGATGCACTTGGCGACGAAGCACTGCAAAAATTAACGCAGCTCGGACTGAGCACAAGCTTCGTTCAAAGAGATTCCGTGCATCCAACTGGAACAGTAAACGTCAAGATCGACGCCGCCGGCCAGCCCTGCTTCGACATCCTGCATCCCGTCGCGTGGGATTATCTCGAATGGACTAAAGAATGGCAGCAGTTAGCCCGCGAGGCCGATGCAGTCTGCTTCGGATCTTTGGCTCAACGCTCCGCGCGTAGTCAGTCAACCATTAAAAGCTTTTTGAATGCCACGCGACGGGAAGCAATCCGCATCTTTGACGTGAATCTCCGCCAGAATTTTTATTCCCGCCAAATACTGGCCGAATCGATGAGCCTCGCAACCATTGTGAAACTCAACCATGAAGAGTTGCCGAAGATCATGGCCCTCTTCGAACTCGAACACCGAAGCGAGAAGGACTCGGCGCGCCGCCTTCTATCCTTACACAATCTGAAGCTGATTTGCGTCACTCGCGGCGGCGCTGGCAGCCTGCTGATTTCCGCTGACGAATGCAGCGAACATGCGGGCGTCAAAGTAAAAGTCGCTGACACCGTCGGAGCCGGCGACGCCTTCACCGCAGCCATGGTGCACGGATACCTCCGCGGGGTCCCACTCGATCAGATCAATGAAACCGCGAACCGCGTCGGCGCCTGGGTGGCCAGCCAATCGGGCGCCACTCCGGCACTCAAAGCGGGAGGCTTGTCGCGAATTCTGGCCAAAATTACTTAGGTCCTCCATTTTTCTGAATGACTTATAGAGCTCTTCTGCAATTGGACTCTCTGCCCGTCACTTCGGTTTTTAGTTTATTCTGGTTCGTTTGGCGTTTGGCATCTGAGGGGGGCCGAAGTGACCACATCCAACGTAGTCATCCGCTTACTTGCGTGCATTTCTGTTTTCTTATCGATTGGCTCCAGCACCGCGCAGCAAGTTCCCGAGAACCTCTTTCAAGATTTACGTTGGCGCATGATCGGACCATTTCGCGGTGGCCGCACTCGCGCCGCCGCCGGCGTCCCCAGCCAGCCAAACCTTTTTTACGTGGGTCAAGTCAACGGCGGAGTGTGGAAGTCCAACGACTACGGCCGCACCTGGACCCCGATCTTCGACCACGAATCCACGCAGTCGATCGGCGCCATCGCGGTAGCTCCGTCCGATCCAAACATTATCTACGTCGCCAGCGGCGAAGGCCTGCATCGCCCCGATCTATCGGTCGGCAATGGCATCTACAAATCCACCGACGCTGGAAAATCGTGGACGCATCTCGGGTTGCGTGACGGCCTGCAAATCCCCGCGCTCGCCATTGATCCCCGCGATCCCAATCGAATCTTTGCCGCCGTGCTCGGTCATCCCTATGGCCCGAACGAAGAACGCGGCCTTTTCCGGTCCACCGATGGCGGCCAGACTTGGCAAAAACTTATTTACAAGAACGAAAACACCGGCGCATCCGATGTTGAAATTGATCCATCGAATCCCGACATTATCTACGCCTCAATGTGGGAAGTACGCGAAGGCCCGTGGGAAGACAACAACGAAGTCAACGGAACCAGCGGAGGATTGTTCAAGTCAACTGACGGCGGGAACACCTGGCGGCCATTAGCGAACGGCCTGCCGAAAGATCTCGCGCAAATCTATGTCGCCATCGCTCCCAGCGATTCCCGCCGCCTCTACGCGACGGTTGCCGCCGCGTCAGGCCCGCTCGCGTTCTACCGTTCCGACGATGCCGGAGAAAACTGGTCCAAAATCACCGACGACCCGCGTCCCTCAGGCCGCATCGGCGGCGGTGACCTTGCGGTTCCGCGAGTCGATTCAAAAAACGCAGACGTGGTCTACAGCGCCAGCACTGTGACGATGCGCTCAACCGATGGCGGAAAAACGTGGTCGGGATTTCGCGGCGCGCCCGGCGGCGACGATTATCAAAATCTTTGGATCAATCCCAACGATCCGAACATAATTCTTCTCGTCAGCGATCAAGGCGCGCTGGTCACCGTCAACGGCGGAGCTACCTGGAGTTCCTGGTACAACCAGCCCACGGCGCAGATTTATCACGTCGCCGTCACTCCAACTTTTCCTTACAAAGTTTGCGGAGGTCAGCAGGAGAGCGGTTCCGTCTGCATTGCAAGCCGCGGCAACGACGGAGCAATCACTTTCCGCGACTGGCATCCCGTCGGCGTCATCGAATACGGCTACGTCGCTCCTGACCCGCTCGACCCCGACGTGATCTACGGTGGCGGAAGAAGTGAGGTGTCGAAGTTTCATTGGTCCACTGGGGAAGTGCAGAACGTCACGCCGATTCCACTTCGCAGCGCAAAATATCGAACCGATCGAACCGAGCCGTTGATGTTTTCGCCGCTCGATCCTCACACGCTCTATTTCGCCAGCAACATTCTCTTCAAAACCGCGAACGGCGGAAATTCCTGGACGCCCATCAGCAACGATCTCACCCGCGAGAATCCCGGGGTTCCTGCAAGCGTCGGCTCCCTCGTTCCGAAGGGCGCCGAGAAGCAGCGCGGCGTCATCTACGCTCTCGCACCTTCGTTCAAAAACATCGGCACCCTCTGGGCTGGAACGGATGACGGCCTCATCTGGCTGACCCGCGATGGCGGGAAAAAGTGGAATGACATCACTCCAAAAGAATTAACTCCGTGGAGCAAAGTCACACAACTTAGCGCCTCGCACTTCGATAACGAATCTGTCTACGCGTCCGTGAGTCGCTTCCGGATCAACGATAATCGTCCCTACATCTACCGCACTCACGATGCCGGCGAAACATGGAAGCTGATCACCGCTGGATTGCCCGACTTCGGCCCGGTCGATAGTGTCCGCGAAGACCCGGTGCGCAAAGGTTTGTTGTTCGCAGGCACGGAGAATTCCGTGTGGGTGTCGTTCGATGACGGCGATCACTGGCAATCCCTGCAACTGAATTTGCCGCACGCCTCCATGCGCGATCTGTGGATTCACAACGACGATCTCATCGTAGCCACGCACGGCCGCTCCTTCTGGATTCTGGATGACATCGCGCCGCTGCGCGATGCTGCCGGTTCGCTCGCCAGCGGGGACGCTCATCTGTTTACTCCCGCCCTCGCCTACCGCCTGCAGCGCGACACCAACACCGATACGCCGCTGCCCCCCGACGAACCCGCTGCCTCGAATCCTCCCGACGGCGCGATCATCGACTACTATCTGGCGCACAACTCTTCTGCTTCGGTGTCGCTGGAGATTCTCGATGCTGGCGGCCAACTCGTTCGCAAATTCTCCAGCGCCGACAAACCCGGCGCCAACGATGCGGAGCTGAAAAAGCAACTGATCCCTCTTTACTGGCTGAGCCCCTTCCGCTCTTTGTCGTCTGAAGCCGGCATGCATCGCTGGGTTTGGGATCTGCATTATCGTTCGCCCGATTCCGCTCGCCACGAATATCCAATTGCCGCAATACCTGGGGATACGCCTCGTTATCCGCTCGGCCCAACGGCGCTTCCCGGCTCCTACACAGTTCGTCTTACCGCGAACGGGAAAACTTACAGCGCACCCTTCACAATAAAGATGGATCCGCGCGTACAAGTCTCGGCGGCGAGCCTCGAGAAGAAATTCCGTCTCGAAACAACCTTAGCCGCGCTCTTGAGCGAAACCTCCAAGGCCGTGATGCAAGCTGCGTCGCTCCACGATCCGCTGCAAAAGCTGAGTGAGCGATCCACCGGTGCAATCCACGATAAGGTTCAAGCTTTCCAGGAACAGATCGCAGCACTGATCGGATCGCCATCCGGTTTCGCTCCACCCGCCGAGGCCGTCACTCTCGCGCGCGCAAACGCACAAGTGGCATCGCTATATGGCCAGGTGTGGCAAGTTGACGCCGAACCTACGCAATCACAATCGGAAGCCGTCGCTGCCGTCGAACGCGACGCTTCGGCTGCCATGAAGCGTTGGGACACGTTCAACACCACAGACCTTCCCGCGCTTAATCGCGAACTCCGCAACGCGAATCTCCCCGAAGTGAAGATCGAGTCCGAGTCTCACAAAGAAGAATCCGGGATGGATGAAGAGTAGAGCGCGAGTTAGTCCGTCCCTCGCAGTCAGCGTCCGATCCCAGCCGAGCGAAAACATACCGATTTTTCTCGAATAGTGTGCAAGATCTTGCAAGCTTTCTCGGAATTTCGTCATGTTCAAGGAATTAATTTCGAATCTGTCGATGAAACAGTTCAGATCGCCAGAAACTAAGGTTATAATCCGTTCGCTTTAAGTTTCAGGCCCAGACTCACGCGGAGCCTCCCCGGCGTCCCACGTTGGACGCGCCACTTCAGATTCAACGGTCACAAAATCAAGTTATCGAGGATCCAAATGAAATTCTTCCGAGCTTTCGCAGTCGCTCTGACTTTCCTCGCGTGTTCCGCAATCGGCATTTGCCAGGAACCATTCACTGCCGGAACATGGCAAGCGCTAAAAACCGCGCCTGCGTCAGCCGTAGGCCATATGCTGCTGCTCACTGACGGCTCAGTTTTGGTAAATAGCTACTTCTTCTCGAATCACACCGATAGCTGGTACCGCCTGATTCCAGACAGTACCGGCAGCTACATTAACGGACACTGGGTGAATGCCGGCAGCGCACCCGCCGGCTACAATCCGCTCTACTTTGCATCGGAGGTCCTTCCCAGCGGCCAGGTTGTTGTCATCGGCGGCGAATATAACAACGGTGCTGATGCATGGACCACCTTAGGCGCGATCTACAGCCCACATAGCAATACGTGGGCATCGCTCGCAGCCCCCACCGGATGGGCAAATGTTGGCGATGCTCAAAGTGTCGTACTGCCCAATGGCAAAATGATGCTGGCGAATTGCTGTTCCACTCAAGAGGCCATTCTCTCCAGCGTCAGTCCCGTTACCTGGACGACAACTGGCGCGGGCAAATTCGACATCAACGACGAAGAAGGTTGGACCTTGCTGCCTAATGGCAAAGTGCTGACCGTGGATGCTTATGTCGGCTCCTACAGCGCAACCGGCACGAACTCGGAGATATACTCTCCAGGCACTGGCGCTTGGGTAAGCGCGGGAAGCACTGTCAAGCAGCTGTGGGATTCGTCCGCTGCCTGCGGCGGATCAGGCGCCGCCTCTTACGAGGAAGGTCCCGGAGTCCTGCGGCCCGATGGAACCGTTCTGTGGACGGGCGCGAATCGTTGCGCCGCCGGACATACCGCAATCTATAACACTGCCAACGGCACTTGGTCCGCCGGACCGGACTTCGCCACCGGTCTCGACATCGCCGATGGTCCTGCCGCACTGTTACCCGATGGCAATGTCCTTCTCGATACCAGCCCTGGAATATTCGGTACTGGTAGCAAGTTCTACGAGTGGGATGGCACCACGATGAACCTCACGTCCGCTCCGCCACACGCTCCGAGTGATAGTTCCTTCTACGGAAACATGGTCTGCCTGCCCACAGGCCAGATTATGTTCACCGACTTCTCTTCGAGTGTTGAAATTTACACTCCCAGTGGCACTTATCAGGCTGCGTGGCAACCTACCATTACTACCGTAGCGGCCACCCTTACTCACGGCGTCAGTAACAACGCGATCAGCGGAACCCAGTTCAATGGCTTATCGCAATGCGCGGCTTACGGCGATGACAACCAGAGCGCCACAAACTGGCCCCTGGTGCGCATCACCAATGCGGCCACCGGCAAGGTTGTCTACGCCCGCACGCACAGCTTCAGCACTATGGGCGTGGCCACCGGGAGCAAACTGGTCTCTGCAAAGTTCGACGTTCCAGCCTCCATCGGCCTTGGCGCCAGCACTCTTGAAGTCGTCGCTAACGGCATTCCGTCCGCTGCGGTCGCGGTTGTCATTGACTAGAACCTCTATTTCCGTGGGGTACCCCGCTCAAGCCCAACTTGGGCGGGGTTTTGATAAAGCACACTAATATTTCTGATTTCGCTACAAGCCTTCCACCGCTCTCTGCAGTTGTCGCGCAACTTCCGCAGGGTCGCTGCCATCCGCAAAATTCATCAAACTGCCAATCCGCACCTTTATCTTCCCCGGTAGAGCAAATTTCTTTCCTGCCTGCTTCAATTCAAACAGTCCCACGATCCGCATCGGCAGCACCGGAATTCCTAAATTATTCGCCAGCAGTCCAATCCCCGCGCGAAATGGATTGATCGTTCCATCCAGCGTATGTCGCCCTTCGGGAAACACCAGCACACTGTATCCGCGATCCACAGCCTCGCCGGCATAAGCGAAACTCTGCCGGAATCCAGCCTCGCGGGGCAGGGGAAACAAGTTCAGCAACGAAACTCCAAGCGCCCAGCCAATGCGATCGTAGATTCCCCTCAAAAAGCCTCTACCGGCCGGGGGACTGTGCAACGCTTCCAGAGCCTCGCCGCCCGTTGCCGTAGCAATTCGATTTCGCAGCCGCGCCGGCAAGGCCATGTGCACGAATCCAACATCCACATCGGAAATATGATTGCAAACCACCAGTAGCGGCCCACTCCATCCTTCCAAGTTTTCTCGTCCTTCAATGCGCGGCCAGCCCAGTAACATCATCGCCGGCCTCATCAAGAAACAATGCGCGATCCATCGCAGCCATGTCACCGGACACTGCAACACCCACCGCGGATAGTGATACTTTGCGTGCGGCCGTTCCTCGCCGCTTAACATCCTTTCCACATCGGCCACGGTGCGCGCAGCGCTGAAACGCGTCTCGCTCAGATCCACCTGATATCGATCCTCCAGCGCGCTGATGAGCTCCACGCGATCCAGGGAACTCAACCCAAGATCAGCGTCTAGCCCTGCTTCGGGATTGAACCCAGCGATGTTTCTTCCTGTAATCCGACCGATCAATTCCCTTACCGGGCTCTGCACAGCAGCTTCCATCTGCCCGGCCTGAGCAATGTGCGTTGCCGCAAATTCCGCAATTACGTTCCGCCGCGGCTTCTGTGTGCTGGTGCGTGGAAAGTCTTGTTGCGGCCATCGCACCCACATCCTCATCCGCTGGAATTCCGCCAGCGACCGGTTCGCACGCTCCACCACCGTTTCCACGCGGGCATCGTCGCGCAGAATCATCACCGCACAAGGCTCAGCGTTACCTCCCCGCTCAACTCCCACCACCACACAATCTTTTACTTCCGGCTGCAACCGTAGCGCCCTCTCCAGGTCTTCTGGATAAATGTTCAGCCCCGCCGGAGTGACGATCACTTCTTTCTTGCGTCCTCTGAAATAAAGATTCCCAGCCTCATCCAGCGCACCTACATCTCCCGTCCGATACCAACCTTCATTATCCGTAAGCCCGTCAGCGACTTTCTCGCTCCGATCTCCACTCCAATACCCTGCCGCCACTCCGCCACCTCGAATCAGAATCTCGCCATCTTCCGCCAGCTTCACATCCCGCCCCGGCAGCACCTTTCCAATCGATCCTTTCCCCAACTTAAACGGATGATTCACGCTGATCAGCGACGTTGTCTCCGTCAATCCGTAGCCTTGAATGGCCGCGTATCCCAGCCGATCCCAAAATTGTTCGGTCTCAGCATCGAGCGCCGCACCACCGCATATGAAGGCCCAGAACTTCCAGCCAAACTGCCGGCGAATTTCGCGGAAAATCCACCAGCGATGCAAGAAATGCTTCCCTTCCGCCGCTACAAACCATCGCCGAAACTCTTCGCTTCTTCCCCGGTCCTCCAGATCGCGCTCAATCGTCTGCTTCAACGACTGCAACACTCTCGGCACGGTTACCAAAACCGACACGCGCTCCCGCCGGATCGTGCTCATGATCTCCGATGGTTTCATCTCTTCCTGAAAAATCACTCTGCCGCCCAGCAGTGGAGGCAAAAACATTCCCAGAAACTGCCCGAACACGTGACTCAGCGGCAGCAAATTCAAAAACCGCACCGGATGCACCCACCGCTCATATTTCAAATACCGCTGCATCTCCCGCTCCAGCGGAGAGATATTAGCCAGCACATTCCCATGCGTGATGACCACGCCTTTGGGCTCAGCCGTAGTCCCGGAAGTAAAAATAATTTGTAGGGTATCGTCTCGATTGAGTGCCGCTTCAGGAGACTTGGGCTTGGGCAGGGACTCGCTTAAACCCTTGGATAATTCAGCTAGAACGAAAACAGGACGATCATCCCCTGCGTCCGCGCAATTAAGCGCGTTCCGCTGCGAACAAACCCAGAGCTTCGCCTCAACCTGCCACGCAACACGTATCGCAAAGTCTCGCAATGCCCCGTCGTCGATCGGAACCACGATCGCTCCGCGCATCACGCACCCAAAAAACGCCGCAACCCATTCGGCGCAGTTCTCGCCCCAGAGCATCACCCGCTCGCCCTTGCCGATCCGTCGTGCCTCTAGTTCGCGAGCGAAACCAAGCGCCATCTCCATTACCTGCCCGTACGTGAACCACTCCATGCGGTACCCATGCCGCTGCCCATAAGCGCGCTCATTGCGGTGCGCTTGAAAATTCACCTGGAAAAACTCTGCTAACGATTCCGCCATGGATTATGGATATAGACGACGAAAGAGCGCCGAGAGACAAATCAAGTCCCGCTCCGGCAAGGCCGAAGGTGACAACCGTTATTCCGTCGAAAGATCGCAAGTCCGTTGCGACTGGAGCTGATTCACCGTTCCGGATACCACTCAGTCCATGGTCAGCACCACCCGAAACCTCGCTCGCCCGCTAATCATCTGGTCGTAGGCCTCGGCGGCTTTCTCCAGCGGATAACGCTCAATCATCGGACGCACTCCGCTGAGGGAGCTGAATCGCAGTGTGTCCTCGGAATCTTTAGCGGTGCCGCTTGGCCAGCCCTGAATAGACTTGCGGCCCCCGATCAGCTGAAGGGGGGTTACGGTGAGAGATTCGAAGCCTGCTCCCACGATCAGGAGCTTTCCATTTCCCGCCAGTCCGTCGACCAGAGCCGAGATCGATTTCGAATCCGGGGCAGTCGCAAGAATCAAGCGCGCCCCACCAAGTTTTTGCAGCGCTTCGGCGGGAGCGCCGGCGCTAGTGTCGACATATTCATGCGCGCCTAGTTTCCGAGCCAGCGGCTGTTTATCTTTGCCGCGACCGATCGCGACGGTGCGGAAGCCCATCTGGCGGGCATATTGAATCCCGAGGTGGCCCAATCCGCCAATGCCCTGCACAGCCACCAGATCGCCGCCTCGGGCTCCGGAATTGCGCAGTGAATTGTAGACAGTGATTCCGGCGCAGAGCAGTGGCGCGGCCTCAGCCGCGGGCAGATCATCCGGCATCAACGCCACCGCTTCTGCCGGAACCACTACATATTCCGCATAACCCCCATCAAACGTGATGGCGGTAATCTTTCCGAACTGGCACAGGACGAAGTCGCCACGGCGGCAGGGGTCGCACTGAAAACAGTGTCCCCCATGCCATCCCACTCCAACCCGCTGGCCGGGCTTCCAGATTGTGACGTCGGCGCCAATGGCATCGATGCGTCCGGCAATCTCGTGGCCCGGCACTCGCGGATACTGAATTCCCGGCCACTGTCCCTCTTTCACGAGCGCGTCGCTGTGGCAGATGCCGCAGGCTTCCACCTTGATGCGTACCTGCCCGCGCCCTGGCTGCGGAGTCGAGCGCTCAACGATTTCGAAATTCCCTCCTGGCTTGCTGACTTGAACGGCTTTCATGCGGGTTCCCTTTCATGGCGTGAGTAAAGTTCCGGCGAGCTTATAGAAACTCCCCGCCCGGTGGAGTCCGGACATTCTGCGATGTAGATAAGGATTACAGCGGCGGGGATGCAACAAAAAGAACCACTCAGAAACAATCTTTCCGGCTCGTCACCTACGCGATCTTTCTAACAGCCTGGTCAATGCGTGCAAGCGTACTTTCCTTGCCTAGCACTTCCAATGTCTCAAACAACGGCGGCGCATTCTTTCGCCCGCAGACGGCCACTCGAATTGGCTGGAACATCTGCCCCGCTTTCACTCCAAGTTCCTGCGCGGCGGCGCGGAGGGCCTGATCCAGCGGATCATGTTTGAATTCGACACCAGCCAGCACTTCGCGCGCCTTCTCCAGAACTTTGCGCGCCATGGTTGTGTCTCCCTTTTGTGGGATTAGCTCAGCGGGATCATAGGGCGGCAGTTGGTCGACAAAGAGAAAGTCAGCGGCCGTGAGCACATCGCTGAGCAGCTTGATCCGTTCGCGAATCAGCGGTGTGATCCGCAACATTTTTTCTTCACTGACATCGAATCCAGCCACGCGCACTACGGGAAGCAGGCGGCGGCTCAACCCTTCGACCGGCAAAGCGCGAATGTGCTCGGCATTCAACCACACCGCTTTCGGATCGAATGTTTCCTCGGGAGTTGTAGCTGGTTCCTTGAAGTTCACCACCGCATTCGAACGATTAATGCCTTCGAGCGAGAAAGCGTCCGTCAGTTCTTGCACAGACATGTTCTCGCGATCGTTCTTAGGCGACCATCCCAGCAGGCAGAGGAAATTAATAAATGCGTCCGAGAGAAATCCGGCGTCGCGATACGTGGTCACGCTGACCACGGGGCCATGCCGACGCTTGGAAAGTTTCGTGCCGTCGGGCGCAACCAGCAGCGGCAGATGGGCAAATTGCGGAGGCGTGCTTCCAGCAGCCTCGAATATCAGCACATGCTTGAACGTATTCGAGAGATGGTCCTGTCCACGGATGATGTGAGAAATGCGCAGGTCGGCATCGTCCGCGCAGGAAGCCAAATGATAAGTTGGCATGCCGTCAGACCGGAGCAGCGCAAAGTCTTCAATGTCGGCGGCAAGCTTTACCTGTTCGCCATAGACCGCGTCGGTAAAACGCACCGTCTCGCCAGCTTCGCGAGGCACGCGAAAACGCAATGCGAATGGCTCTCCGGCCCCGGCGCGACGGTCACTTTCAGCACGCGACATTTCTCGCGCCCCGGGATTAAATAGCCACGTTCCCTGCGCTCCGGATTTTTCGGCGTCTCCGCTATGCGCCGGAGTGAAGTCTCGGTAGGCAAAGCCCTTCTCAAAGATCGCCCACGCTGTCTTGCGGTGTAGGTCAATGCGTTCGGACTGTTTGTATTCCTCGTCCCAACTCAGATTCAGCCACTTCAATCCCTCGAAAATGGAATCAACCGAAGCCTGGGTATTGCGCTCTGCGTCGGTATCATCGAGGCGAAGAATCATTGTCCCCTTGTTGCGGCGGGCGTATAACCAATTGAAAATAAAAGTCCGGGCGCTCCCCACATGGAGAAATCCCGTCGGCGAGGGCGCGAATCGAACCCGAGGCAAGGTCAAGGGTGCAAAAGATTCAGGCATAAGTGGCAGAAACTTGATGGTATGGGCGCGATAAAAGCATCGTCAAGCACACCCTGGGCACATGTTTTCCAAGTCAAGTCGTTGGTTTTAGGTATTCTAGAGCTAGGACAGTGTACTTAAATTGTGTTGTGTACGTGCCCCTTGCTGTGAAAACATTGGTATCGATTTGTCTCCCCAGGGAATCCAGCTAACGCGGGAAAAGCCAGTCGGTCCTCATGAATAGTGTAGTCATCAGCATGGTGGTGATTCCGGGAGTGGTTTCGTTGTTGCTGTTCCTGGTGTTCACCTACCTTTACGAACAGAGCAGGCAAGCGTACTTCCGCGCCTGGCAGCTGGCTTGGGCCGCCTACTCCCTGCACTACGTTCTCGACGCATTCTCTTTCTACCGCGCTCCCTCGCCGCTCGCGTTTTTTGCCAGTTCGTTATTTCTGGTGGCGATGGCGCTCTGCATCTTTGTGTCGACCCGCCTCATGCGTGGCCCGTCCCGCTTTCTGTGGTATGACGCGGCTTTGGCAGCGGCTGGAATTGTGCTGGCCTGGATCAACGTCCAGGCCCGCATGGTGGCTGGAGCGTTTCAGCCAGCCGCGCAGCCTGCCATCGCCCTCGACCTGGGAATCGCCGCCGTCCTCCTGTATTGCTCCGCGGTCTATTACATCAACGGTCATCGCCGTGGATTGCTGGCGTTCAAGGTCCTCGCCTTCGCCCTGGCCCTTTGGGCTGTACTCATGGGAGCGGGACAATTCCGCAATCCCTGGGGTGCGCGCTTTGGCAGCGCCGCCAACTATCTCGGTCCCGTGCCTCAAATGCTGCTGGGCATCGCCATGGTGATGGTCCTTTTTGAAAATGAGCGCAACGCCGTGCAGGAGAACACACTCGCGCTCTCCACTCTTGGCGTCGATCCCCGTCGATTGCTTTCGGCCGACGACCTGCTCCCCAGCATGCAGGCGGCGCTCGACCGTTTGGCCGGCGCGTTGTCAGCGCGCCGCGCCATCATCTACATCTCGGAGCGCTGGCGCAGCCTGTTGCCCTCGGTCGAGCGGGGATTCTCGCCCGAATTCATGAGCGCTTTGACCAGCAGCGGCGCCGGAGAGTACATCTGCGAACTCGCCTACCGGCAAGGTGGCCTCTTCACGGTGCATGATCTCGCGCATATGACGGAGCCTCTGCCGTCCGGCTCGATTGGGACATTTGCTGATCTCAAGAAGGTGCTCACGGACGCTGACATCCGCAACCTCATCGCCGTAAGTTTGCAGACCCGCGAACATGCGTTCGGTGTGATTCTATTTCCTCACGCCGAACGAAAAGCGTTCGGAACATCGGGTCCGCGCCTGATGGTAGGACTGGCCTTGCAACTCGGCCTGACGCTGGATAACTACCTCATCGCCCACGATGCCCATCGCCGCACCCAGGAGTACGAACTGCTCACCCAGATCGGCCAAGCCATCAGCTCGCGCCTCGATCAGGACGAAGTGCTGCGCACCATCCACTCTGAGTTGGGACAGATTTTTAACACCAGCTCTTTCTACATCGCCTTCCAGGAAGGTGACGAAATTCGGTTTGAACTGGAAGTCGAGAACGATAAAATTTTGCCCAAGCGTTCTCGCAAATTCGAGAATGCCTTCACCGAGTACGTAATGCGCACCGGTCAACCGCTGCTGATCCGCTCCGATTTGGAAAAGACTCGCACCCGTCTAGGCATCACTTATCGACCGGAAAATCCGGCCAAATGCCTTTGCGCGGCACCGATCCTCTTGGGTAATAAACCCGCAGGCGTCATGGTCGCCATGAACACGGAACGGGAATTCGTGTACGAACAGCGCGACTTGGACGTTCTGGTTACCGCGGCCGGTCAAGCTTCCGTCGCCGTGGAGAATGCCCGACTCTTCGCCGGCGAACAGCGGCGCTCCCGCCAACTCGCATTCCTCAACAACATTTCGCGCACCGCCATTTCCAGCGATGACCCCGTCCACATGCTGGGACAGATCGTCGGAGAGATTCAAAAGAACTTCAGCTTCGACCACATCGGCATCGGACTGCTCGATTACGGAACCAAAGAAATCGAAATCAAAGCCGAGGCTGGCGCCACCGCACACGCCATGGGTAAGCGGATTCCGCTAGGCATGGGAATCCTCGGACGAGTCGCCCGTACCGGCGAGCGCGCCCTGGTACAGAACGGCCTCGAAGGCCAGATGGGCGCCATTCTCCCGGAATCCCGGTCCGTCCTCTGTATTCCGATCACCTACGGCGAAACCTTGCTGGGTGCGCTCAATATCGAGAGCCGCAACGAAAGCGCTTTCTCCCCGCAAGACGTTCTCATCCTCAATACCTTGGCAGATCTGCTGGCCACGGCTCTGCACAACGCTTTTGTCTTTCAGAAACTGCAACAGCAATCAATCACCGATGGCCTCACCGGCATTAAAACCCGGCGCTTCTTCTGGGAAGCTCTCTCCGCCGAGTGGAAGCGCGCCTCCCGCTCTGGACGCCCATTTTCGGTCGTGCTGATCGATTTGGACAAATTCAAGGAAGTCAACGACACCATGGGACACTTCGAAGGCGACCTCGTGCTCGCCCGCGTCGGCCGTCTGTTGGAACAAAAGTCCCGGCAGTCAAACGTCGTAGCGCGTTATGGCGGAGACGAGTTCATTATCCTCATGCCTGAAACCGGCGCGGATCAGGCGCAAGTATTGGCCGAGCGTCTGCGCCTGTGGATTACCTCCGATCCCATGCTGAACGAACACCACATTACCGGCAGCTTCGGCGTAGCCAGTTTCCCAACCCATGGCTTCTCTATCGAAGACATCATCCGCGTAGCCGACGCCGGCATGTACGTCTCAAAACGCTCGGGCGGAAACCGGGTATCGGCGGCCGAAGAGTTTGCCGAAGGCGAAGAGTTCGCCACCCAGCGGCAGCAGATCTCCGCTTACATCGAAGGCTTTCTGCAGCGCGAGCACAATGGGCCGGAGCATCTGGAAGAACTAGGTTCGATGCTGGTGAAGTTTTGCGGCGGTGAAGAGGACTGCAACGTGCCGCTGCTGAAGGAATCGATTGAAGTTCTCAGCCGCGCCGCCGAATCCCGCGAACTGCGCACCTCCGGCCACGGCGACATCGTTGCCCGCTATACCGAGATTATCGCGCGTGCTCTCCGCCTGCCGTCCGAAGAAACCACCGAGCTCGTCTATGCCG
Source organism: Acidobacteriota bacterium (assembly GCA_013289765.1). Classification (GTDB taxonomy): domain Bacteria; phylum Acidobacteriota; class Terriglobia; order Terriglobales; family Acidobacteriaceae; genus Sulfotelmatobacter. The sequence continues at coordinate 536,127 of JABCZI010000002.1, read as the reverse complement.
CTCGCATCCACGACGTTGGCAAGATTTTTGTTCCGGAACGCATTTTAAATAAGCCGGGGCCGCTCACCGACGACGAATTCTTCCTGGTCAGAATGCACGCGCGAGTCGGTGCGGAGATCGCCGGCATTCTCCCAAACAGCGCGACGATGCGCATGGCGATCGAGCATCATCACGAGCGCTTTGATGGCACAGGCTATCCTGATGCCGCCAAAGGTGAGCAAATCCCTTTGTGGGCGCGCATCATCGCTCTTGCCGATGCCTATTCCAATATGCTGACCGAGCAATCTATCGCTGCCGCGCGTACTCCCGAACAGGCGCTGGACGAACTCGCCAAGATGAGCGGAACCGGCTTCGACGGTATGCTCGTGCGGCTGCTCTTGCGCGAATTGAAATCAGAGAGGACACCTTCGTCCAAAGAAATTTTCTAGTCTCCGAGCTTTCCGCTCTTCGCCCACTTGCAACTAGCAACAATAAACTGGACACTAGTGTCCATGTCGATTCCCCTTTCTTTATCTGGCAAAGTCGCCCTCATCACCGGCGGTTCGCGCGGCATCGGTGCCGCCACCGTGCGCTTATTCGCCGCAGCAGGCGCGAAAGTCGTATTCACCTATAACAAAGCGCGGTCGCAGGCTGATGCTTTAGCCAAGGAGTGCGGCGAGGCTAACTGTCGCGGCATCGCCGCTAATCTTTCCGACGCAGACTCAGCAAGGGCGGTGGTCGCGGAAACCGTCAAACATTTCGGCCGGATTGATATCCTCGTCGCCAACCACGGAGTGTGGCCCGTCAAAGACGTACCCATCGAAAACATGTCGAACGAACAATGGCGCTCTACTCTCTCCATCAACCTCGACGCCGTATTCGGCCTGGTCAAATACACGGTGGCGCAAATGAAGTCGCAGCCCCGAACCGCTTCCGCGGCCGGCCACATTGTTCTCATCAGCTCCACCAGCGGCCAGCGCGGTGAAGCCTTCCATTGCGATTACTCCGCCAGCAAGGGCGCCCTGATCAGCATGGTCAAAGGACTCTCCACCGAACTGGCAGCCGCCCGAATCTACGTAAACTCCGTGGCCCCCGGCTGGGTCGATACCGACATGTCAAAAGCCGCGCTGGATGATCCCAAAAGTGGCGAAGAGATTCGCCGCACCATTCCCCTGGGACGCGTCGGCAAACCCGAGGAGATTGCTGGTCCCGTGTTGTTTTTATGCACTGAATACGCCGCTTTTATTACCGGCGAGGTCTTCAACGTAAATGGAGGAGCCGTTCTAGCAGGGTAGCCGGCGCTCCGCTGCAAGCGTATTACTCGGCAGGCCTTTTCTGCATCCAAGAGAAAGCGGAACTCCGCTCCACACAGGCAAAGCTTCAAGCGGCTACAATTTCCTGTTCGAGCATCACACTGACCTGCGAAATGCGACCGGCTGCATGAAATATATAATTCTCATCGTTGTGCTGGCGTCTTTCGTGGAGATGCCCGGCAATGGCAAGCTTGCGGCTCAATCGCAAACCTCCACACAGACGCCTTCTCAGTCTGCCGCAGGCGCCACGGCCGTTCCCGGAGATCAACAGAATGCCCGGAAAGCACGCGCACTTCTGGATCAAGCCGTCGCCGCCCTGGGCGGTCCGGCGTTTCTGAACATTCACGATGCGCAGGAGGAGGGACGCACCTACAGCTTCCATCACGGCCAGCCCACCAGCAATGGCGTGCTCTTCTGGCGGTTCACGGAGTATCCCGACAAGGAGCGTATCGAGATCACTAAACAGCGCGATGTCGCTTACCTCTACGTGGGAGATAAGGGCTACGAACTCACTTACAAGGGCCCGCACGCACTAGAGAAAAAAGATTTGGAAGATTATCTCCGCCACCGCAGATTCTCGCTGGAGACCATCCTCCGCGAATGGCTTAACGACCCTAAAGTGGCGCTCTTCTATGATGGCAACGCCCTCGCCGGCAACCTTCCGACCGAGCAGGTCACTCTGATCAATTCGAAGGACGAAGCCATTCAGCTCTTCCTCGACACTCAAACCCATCTTCCCCTCAAGAAGAGCTACACCTGGCGCGATCCGGTCGATCGAGAGCGCAATGTCGAAGAAGAGATTTATGACAATTACCGCCTCGTCCAGGGAGTGATGACCGCCTATGGTTTCACTCGTTACTTCAATGGCGACATGCAAACCCAGCGTTTCGTGAACGCCGCTCACTACAATGCGGGACTCAACCAAGCGATGTTCAATCCCGATTCTCGCTACGATCCCAATAAACCTCCCGGCAAGCACTAGGTAGCCGGCACTCCATTTCCGCCACGCACTGTGGCTTTTTTACCACAGTGCAGTTTCTTGCGGGCACTGTAATCTATTCATTCACTGGCACATCCGCAATTCACTTTGACTCAAGAGCAGACATTCCGCTCAGCCGTCGAATGTAATGGAGTGGGACTCCACAGCGGAGCCCCCGTCCGTCTGCGCATTCTTCCCGCTCCGCCCGGCACCGGAATCGTCTTCCGCCGCACCGATCTTGATAACTTCGAGATTGAGGCCATCAGCCGCAATGTGGCCCGCGTCAGTTACGCCACCAGCCTCATGAAGAAAGGCGTGCTGATCTCGACCACCGAACACCTGCTCTCGGCCTTCATCGGCCTGGGCATCGACAACGCCGTCGTCGAACTGGACAACCTCGAACTCCCCATTCTGGATGGCAGCGCCCTGCCCTTTGTTGAGCTCATTCAGAAAGCCGGCATCCGCAAACAGCGCCGCCCCCGCAAATATCTGAAGATTCTTCGCGAAGTGGAAATGCGCGAAGGCAATAAATTTATCTCGGTCTATCCCGCCGACAGTTACTCCGTTTCTTATTCCATCAACTTTCCTCATCCGCTCATCGGCAAAGAAACCCTCCAGGTCGAACTTTCCAATGGAAGTTATTTGCAGAAGATCGCGGGCGCCCGCACTTTTGGTTCGCGCGAGGACGAGAAAGCGATGCGTAACATGGGACTCATCCGCGGCGCGTCCAAGGACAACTGCATCGTGCTCACCCGCGACGGAATCGAAAACGGCCCGCTCCGGTTTCCTGACGAGTTCGTGCGCCACAAGGTGCTGGATCTGGTCGGCGACCTCGCCCTGCTCGGCAAGCCGATCTTGGCTCGAATTGTGGCGGACCGCGCCGGTCACGCCATGCACACCGCCCTGGTCTCCCGCATCCTGCGCGACAAAACGCTGTGGGCAGAAGTCACCCTGCCGGAGAAAGCGCACGACAGCCCAGCCCCACACACCACCCAAGCCACAGTCGGATCTTCCTTGTAAGATTTTCGTTAGGTTTAGGTGGGGACAATAGGTTTAGGTGGGGACAGCCGCCCTCGGCTGTCCGCCGGACGAAGCCCGGCTCTTTCCTTCGCCTGTGCCAGAAAGAATATTCTTGACTTCACCCCCTCCCAGGACTCTAATTATCTCGAAAGCATTAGCTCTTTGACATAAAAATAGCAACGAGATAACTACTGGACTGATCGGCTCGTGTGGGTCGGACACTCCTGTCCGACGCTTTTGACCTTGATCTTGATCTGGTTTCTTCTTTAGAACTCTCATCGGCATTCCTGGATCTGATCAGCGATAGATCTTGGGGGGCGGACTGATTCTAAAGGGCTTGCATCGTACATACTAAACCTAAACCCTTTAGATCCAGGATTTTACGAATAAGCCCAATGGAATCTAGATTTTAGCCGGACCTCATGCGATCTAATATCCGTAAGATATTGATTCCAGATATTTTACATCGAACGATCCGATTTTTTATCTTTGATCTGGATCACCCAGCCCGGGGAATCCAATCAGCAGCTTCGAGTTCGCCAACTTCTGTGCCGGCCTTTTGCATTTCTTCGCGCAGCCGCTTCAGTTCGGCGCGAGTCTGGCTGATCAGCGCTGCAGCGAATTGCTGTGCCGAGCGCTGACACTCTGCCGACAAATCCTTTACTCGCATGTTCAGCATTGGCATGTCTTCTTCAAAGCGGCGCAGCGTTCTCTCCACTCGTTCGATGCGATAGCTGTTCGGAACCATAGGGTCTCCAGTGATTCCACCAGAGTGCCATGTTCAGAGACAGACGCAAATTGCAAAGTGGATACCCCGGATGCTGCCCGAAAAGCGCTTGCCCAGAACGGAACGGAGAAGAGAGGAACGGAGAGGAGTGGAATGACGCTGCGAGGAGACTGCGCGGAACGACTACTGGATAATCTCGGAACTCGAGCCGAGTGCTTTCGACCCGGCAGTGGGTTTCGGTACCCGCTCGTTGAGCCATTTTTCGAGCAGTTCCTGCGAACCCGCAGGCACATTGCGAAAGCGTAGTCCCATCGCTCCTTTTAAGTCGGCCCAAGCCACTTCCGTCTCGATGTCCATCGATACGTTGCTGTCAGGCAGCGTAAACTGCAACCGCGGAGTCGCATCCTTGGGAAGCGCCTGGTGCACCAGGAGCGCGATGCCTCCTTCGCTGATGTCGGTGCTCGTGGCTTTTAATTCTTTTTCGCCCACCACCACCTTGACCATCATCTTCACCGGCTGCCGGTAGTAGCGGCGCCGCTCTCGCACCATGAAGTTCAACGCCGCATTGAAGCAGCGTGACGCATTCAGAGGACTGATGGGCTTCTGCAATACAAAATTCACGCCCATGGCGAAGGCTTGTTGCGTAGTTGTTTTCTTGCCATTCAGAACGGCAAACGTTACTGAATTCTTGTTGCTCGGAGTGTTGCGCAGCCCTTGCAGCACTTCCACCCCGCCTCGTAGATCGTCGCAGTCTATGATTACCGCATCGAACTTTTCAGCAATCAGGATCTCAGTCGCCTTCTTCGCTTCCTGGCAAATCTCTACGTCAATGGACAGCTTTTCCAGCGTCGGCCGTAAAACGCGCACAACTTCGGCGTCCCTACTCAGGAGAAGAGATTCCAACGTCATACGCTGATTCTAATCTTCAGTCGGCCCCGCCAAAAGTGACTAAGGTGTAGGGTTTATCTGGACTTGTTATTGCACCGGTCTCAGTTAACTAACTAGTTTGGACTAACTAATAAAGGTCGCCGTGGATGCCCCACATCGTCTATCTATCTCTCGGATCAAATGTTGGTGATCGCGAGGCTCAACTGCGAGATGCGGAGAACCGTCTCGCCCAGCTGGGCCGGTTGATTGCGGTATCGTCCTTCTACGAGACCGAGCCCGTAGAGTTCACCCGGCAACCCTGGTTTCTGAATTGCGCAGTGGCGATCGAAACCAGTTCCACTCCGGAGGATTTGATGGCCTCGATTCTCCGCATCGAGGAAGAGATGGGCCGGCGGCGGCTGCAAAACAAAGGCCCGCGATCCATCGATATCGACATCCTTCTATTCGCAGACGCGATCGTGCAATCGAGTGAACTTACGATCCCTCATCCCGCAATGCATCAGCGCCGGTTTGTGCTGGAACCTCTTGCGGAGATTGCGCCGCAGGCGCTACATCCGATGTCTAAGAAGACCATTCGCGAACTGCTCGATGAGCTGCCTGATGGGCAAACAGTTAGGCGGGTGCCACGATCTTCAACGACTAACGACTAAGACCAGCGACCACCTCACGGCACAATGATTCGGCTCCCCGCTTCCTGCGGAGCGATTACAGCCGATTGTTTCTCGGGAAATTGCGCGAATAGAAAATCGATGAAGGCCCGCGACTTAGGCCGTCCTGAAGTGCGCGCATGGCCCATCCGCAGCAGAAACACCAGAGCCTTGAGCACATCGGAATCGCGCAGGGTCGAGTGCCCCAACTGTTTCTGCTCCGCGTCGCGAAATTCCTTCAACATCTCTTCCAGCTGCGCCGCGGCCGCATGCTGCGCTGGGCTCGCCAGCGGCTGATCATAATGTAGACCCGAGTTCATCAGCCGCTCGTATCGGGTGCACATTGCCGAAAGCGCGGCGATCAGATCGCGATCATTCAGGTTACGGTCAGCGTGGGCGGCTTGCGCCAGTGCATAGCTGAGACCCATGAGCAGGTGTTCGCGCTCGTAGGTAAATTGTTCGGAAATCTCGACCTGCAGGAATAGAGATGCGCGGTCGAACTGCTCCGCGGAACGCGGCTTCTCATGCTCGCGCGCCTGCTGCAGATACGGGCAGTCGCTGGGACAATCGAGCGTAACCTCGCGCTGCTCGCCGCAACACTGCGGACAGATGCGGCCATGCACGGCCGGACAAAAGCGCTTTTCCTTTCGGATTTCGCAAATCGCGCAACTCAAATCGCATTTCTCCTTCTAAACATTATGGCACCCGCGATGGCCACGTGCGTCCTCGAGTGCGTGAGATCGAATTGCGACGACACAACCCTAAACTTTTGTTAACGAGACGTAACTGTTCTGGTACGCGTATTTGGGCTGTTTTGGAACCATCAGCAGCAAATAAGCATGTAAAAATGCTACATTTCGCGTGCTATCTGCTCGCGACCCGCGTAAAATAAGGGTGTTTTCCACAGGGCGCTGGTTTAAGATCAGGCCCGCTGGAATCAAATTCCAATTTTTACCCCAGGAGGAAACATGGCATCAGGTTTAACCAAGACCCAACTCGTCCGTTTTCTGGCCGAGAAGACTGAGCTTCCCAATAAGACCGTCGCAGGATTTCTTGAACAGCTCGCCGACGTCGCGGTAAAAGAAACCAAGAAGAACGGCGTGTTCGTTGTGCCCGGCTTAGGCCGTCTAGTGAAAGCGCACCGCAAAGCGCGCGTGGGCCGCAACCCGCAGACTGGCGAACCCATTCAGATCAAGGCCAAGACCGTGGTGAAGTTCCGCGTCGCCAAGGCTGCCAAGGACGCAATCGCTCCCAAAAAGCCGTAATTTTGGAAGATTGATTTCGAAGGCCGGCTCAGGCCGGCCTTTTATTTTCTGCCTGCGTAAACTTTCTCTCTTCTATGCTGAACTGGATCGTAATTGGAATCGGCGATATCGCAACCCGCCGCATAATTCCCGCGATTCAAGCCGAGCCGCGAAGCCGCTTGTATGGCTTGGTCACGCGCGATCCGCAAAAAGCAGTCTCTTACAACGCCCGGGTTTGGACCTCCCTCGACGAAGCTCTGGCCGACACCGCGGTTAACGCGGTTTATGTAGCGACGCCAGTCTTCCTTCACGCGCCACAGACGCTTCAAGCGCTCCGTGCGGGCAAGCATGTGCTGTGCGAAAAACCGATGGCGATGAATGAGGCTGAGGCGCGATCGATGGTGCAGGCCGCGCACGACACCGAACGCATTCTGGGCGTCGCCTACTATCGCAGAACTTACCCAAAATTGCATCGCGCGAAACAATTGCTTGAGGCCGGCGAGATCGGAACCCCAGTCATCGCCGAACTGACCAGCCATGGATGGCTCGACGAAAAAGAGACTGGCCGCAGTTGGCTGGTTGATCCCGCCCAGGCGGGAGGCGGCCCGCTCTTCGATATCGCGTCTCATCGAATTGACGTGTTGAACTTTCTCTTCGGTCATCCTCTGCGAGTGAGCGCTCATTTATTCAACGCGGTGCATCGCTACGCGGTGGAAGATAACGCGACGGTGATGATCGAGTATGCAGGCGGCGTGCGCGGCATCGTGGATGTGCGCTGGCATTCGAAGGTGAAGCGCGACGAGTGCCGGATCCGCGGAACTGAAGGTGAAATCGAATTAAGTCCGTTGAACGGCCCCGAGCTAATATATCCCGGAGGTCGCGAGAATCTACCGCCGCTCTCCAATCTGCACTATCCCATGATCGAGAACTTCGTGGATGCAGTGCTGGGCAAGGCTCCGCTGCTCAGCAGCGGAGATTCTTCGTACTGGACCGACTGGGTCATCGCTCAAGCACAACGATCTGCCTCGTCAGCGCTACGGCCATGAGGGAGCGCTGGAATCTCTCACGACTCCCCATGAATTATCCCCATCTTTGCGCGATCCATTCGCTCGTAATCTAGAAAATCAGGAATCTATTATCATCGCCTCCCATCTAGACCCCACACTTTCCCGGCATCCGCGGCGAAGAAAACGATGAGCAGCAGCAAGAGCGGCAGAGTATCGAGCCTCGCGCCAAAATAGCGCCACAACGGCACACCGTGGCCGGGCTCCCACCAAGCGGCAAGCGTCAAATTGAGCAGAAAGAATATTCCGACAACGCAAGCCGGACGAACCCAAAATCCAACGAGCAAGCAGATTCCGACGAAGATCTCGATTACACCGACCCCGTACCCGAAAAAGACGGCATGTGGCAGGATCAGCCCGGACAATATCGGACGATAGAAACTGACTGCGGAACTGGTAATGTAGCTCTGAAGATATCCCTGGAATCCGCCATGGGCAAAGCCCGGCCCGGCTAGCTTGTATTCGCCGAACAGGAGAAAGAAAACCGATGTGGCGATGCGCACGCCAGCGATCGTCTTGGTTGCAGCCGACGCAGTAGTAGCCATTGATTAGGGATGGTAACCCCTCAAAACGCTCACCTATCCGCCCGGCCCATCATTCGAGACGTATTGCTCCAGCGACTCCAGTTCGCGGCTGAGATCTTCGACGCGCCACTCCAGCAGGTTACGGATGGAGAGGATACCCAACAGTCTGCCATCGTTGTCAGCCACCGGCAGATGGCGGAAGTGACGTTCCAACATGGTGGTAAGCGCTTCGCCCGGCCCGGTGCGCCGCGTAGCCATCTCAACCGGAGTGGTCATCAGTTCGCGGACGGGAGTGTTCTCCGGGTCGGTGCGGCTGAGCGCCATCTTGCGGAGCACATCGCGTTCCGTGAAAATTCCGGCGACCCGGTATTCGGAATCGACCACCGCTACAGCGCCAACGTGATGGTCGAGCATTTTGTTGATGGCATCGGCTACGGTGGCTTCGAGCGGGACCGACGCGATTTCGCGATCACACAGTTCCAATACGCTCATAAACACCTCCTCTAGCGTTCCGCAACTTCCGCTGGGTGGATGAACCTTGGCTGCGGTCGCCGGGGCAATATCACAGAGATTGATGAATTATGCGCGCGCCCAAGGCGAAGTCAAGTGAATTGAAGCGATATTACAAATCTTTTATCTTGGATTCCAGATCTTGGATTCCAGGAAAACGGCAAAGGGTTACCGCGCTAGCGGCTGGTTCTTTAATTTAAATTTAATTGTCAGCTTTCAATTTTCGCTCTTGAAGACAGCGCCGTCTTTCATTACGAATCGCACATTTTCCAGTGCTTTGATGTCATGAAGGGGATCTTCCTTGACAGCAATGATGTCCGCAAACGCGCCTGGGGCAACTACTCCGATCTTTCCTTCCATGTCGAGCAGTACTGCGGCGCGGGAGGTTGCGCTCTGAATAGCATCCATCGGCGGCATGCCAAACTCCGTCATGCGCAAAAATTCCTGCGCGATCGGTTCAGTCCACGGAATCCCACCCATGTCGGTGCCGAAAGCGATTTTGACGCCTGCCTTCAGCGCCTTCTTAAATGATTGCTCATGCGCCGAAGCACGCAGGCGGTCGCGCTGACCGTCAGAAGTATCAGCGGGAGCCCAATCCATGTAATAGACGCTAAGAGTCGGGACAAGCCAGGTGCCCTGCTTCAGCATTTGAGAAATAGCGGCATCATCCAGAGCAAGGCCGTGCTCGATGGAGTCGCATCCTCCGTCGAGAGCGCGGCGCAGGCCAATGCCGCCGTAAACATGGCACGCGACTTTTTTACCCCAGCCGTGAGTTTCGTCGACAATCGCGCGCAACTCTTCGACCGTAAGCGTGGGCTGCGAGACGAGTTCGCCATTCTTGCCCACCCACGAACGATGCGTCATATAGACCTTGATCCAGTCGGCGCCATGATCCAATTGCTCGCGCGCCGCTTTGCGCGCCTCGACGGGACCATCGATAATTTGTGCGCCCTTGGGCATGTCGAGTTCGGGAGCGTAGCCCTCGAGCGGATATCCGCCGGTCGTGGAGATGGCGCGGGTCGACACGAACATGCGCGGTCCAGGAATATATCCCCGATCGATGGCCTGCTTTATGCCCACATCACCATATCCGGCGCCTTCGGTTTCTACATCGCGCAAGGTGGTGAAGCCCTGCTCGAGCGCCCGCCTGGCCGCAACTGTAGCCCGAGCCGCGCGCAGGGCGAGCGGCGCGTTGAGAATGTTCACGTCATATCCGCCCTGGGTGGGATCTTCGCCCTGCAGAAAAATGTGGGTGTGGGAATCGATCAGACCAGGCAATACGATGGACTTCGACAAATCAATTACGTGGGCGCCTGCGGGAATTTTGGCGGTTGCGGAATCGCTGACGCTCTCGATGCGATTACCGCGAATAATAATCACTTGGTCGCTGCGCGGCTTATCGGACTTGCCATCAATCAGCGAGCCAGCGCGAATGACCGTCCAAACCTCGGAAGGGCTCTTGTCTTTCGGTACCGCAGCGGACTGTTGCGCGGCGATCGGTTGTGCAGCGGCGAAAATCACTACGGTAAAGAGCAGTATCCATGTGTAGTTCTTCACTGGCGGCTTTCCTCCGTTGTCTGACGGCTCCAGAATGCTGGATTTTACTCTCACTTGGCCGAGATATAGGCATCGGCCTCGATCTCGACCACCATCTCAGGCGAAATAAGCGCGCTCACCTGAACCATGGAAGTGGCGGGACGAATGTCGCGGAAGAACTCCCCATGCGCTTTTCCGATCTTTTCCCACTCCGCGATGTTGGTCACATAGATCCGCGTGCGCACGACGTCGTTCAACCCGGCGCCGGCTTTCTGTAATGCGCTCTCGATATTTTTCAAGGTCTGCACCGCCTGAGCGTAGGGATCTCCCGCGCCCACAACTTTGCCATCCGCCGTGGTCGCAGTGGTACCCGAAACATGGACATACGGTCCGACCCTTACGGCGCGCGAGTAGCCAACAGTAGGTTCCCAAGGTGTGCCACTGGAGATGTTGATTCTTTCCATGTGCTCGATCCTTTCCGGCACTCCATTCTATTCGAGTACAAACACGGCAGTAATTAGCAGCCGATGCGCTCGTGTGCCAACAAATGACGGGCTACAACCCGCACGCCGCAAGCCACTTCTAAGTATTAGTAGAAACGATTCGTCCGATACACAAAAGTCACTTGCTTTTGTGCCGGAAGTAAGTTAACTAGTTACTAACGCATGATGAAAGCCCATGAACACCGGGGCTTTCGGAGGACAAAAAGCGATGATTCCGGACTCTCATCCATTGCGGGAGCTTTTCCAGGAATTGGTAGGCCGCCACTACGCGGAGGAAATTGGTATCCGCGATCCTCAGGTAGTTGCCTATGTATCGCATTTGCTGACGGAGTTCTGCGAAGCCGATCAGCTGTTCAAGATTCATGACGCTGCCGACCGCCCTTTGAATGATGTCGGCGAAATGCTGCTGGAATCAGATCCGGTTTATGGCCCCGCTCCGTCGTTCGACCGCGAACGTCAGGTACGAAAGCACATTGGGGACTATGCGTTGTTCTTCGCGGGAATGTTTCCCGAAAGCATTAACCGCTTCCGGCTCCGCCACCATCGCCTGGAAAATTTTGTGGAGTGGATGAAGGCGGGAAAAGAAAGCTATTACATCGTGTCGAAGTTCGAACACTTCGAGTACGCGAAAGTGGCTCCATTATTCGCCCATCTTTCCCGCGAATTTGAAGGTTGCGTTTACGGCCTTAACATGGTGAAAAACGATTTGCAGGAAATGCAGCACCCGATCACACGCCGCAACCACGAATTGCTGATGTAGGGCAGATTTGGAACTCTCAACGGAACGCTTCATGAGCGATTCAGATCTGGGAGTCCTCCGATACGATAAAAACTGAGAACAGTATTGCCCTGGGTGAGCTTGCGAATTCTCCGCAGCGAACCGAATGCATCGCCGGGATCGAACTTCTTCTCGTGTTCCGCAATCACCACTGACATAGCCCACACCAGCGACGAATCGGCCAAAGCCGAGAGCGTGACCTTATAGGCCTGCTGCAAGCGGTAGGGAGGATCGAGAAATACTACATCGGCGGCGAAGTGTTCCCGCTGCAGGCGCCAGACGACTCCGTCAAGATCGTCCCGCAGAATTTTGTATCCTTCCACAATTCCGAGGCTCTGCAGATTCTGTTCGATCAGTTTTGCCGCGGGGGGCGAATTTTCTACAAAGCAGGCCTGCTTGGCTCCGCGGCTCAGCGCCTCGATTCCTACCGCGCCTGTGCCGGCGAACAGATCGAGCCAGACTGTTCCTTCAAGCGCCGCGGGATTGCCGGCGGTCAGGACATTGAAAAGGGTCTCGCGTAATCGATCGGAGGTGGGACGAATGTCCGCTCCGCGCAATGACCGTAAAGGTCGTCCCCTGTATTTTCCCGCAATTACGCGCATGGCTCTGTACCTTCGAGTGCCGGAGCGAATATACCCGAGCATGTAAAATAACAGCAGTAGGCGAAACTCTCATGAGAAGTTTTTCGGTGCAAGTCGGGCGATTGTTCGGAGTTGAGGTTCGCCTTCATCTGACGTTCCTGATCCTGCCTCTGTTTGTTTTCTGGACGGAATCGACCGTGCGTTCGGCCAACGGGCCGCGGGATTTGGCGCTGGTTGGGATTGTGTTGGCCTGCGTCGCTGCGCATGAAATCGGGCACATGCTAATGGGGCGGCGTTACGGATTGATCCCAAAGGCAGTGATTCTGCTTCCATTGTGCGGTGTAACCGTTTTCGACGAGTCGCGTTTAGAGACACCGGCCTCGGCTGCGGTGGCGTGGAAGCGCGATGTGCGGATCGCGCTGACGGGGCCGCTGGTGAATCTTGTGCTCGCGATGATCGCTGCGGCAATCATTTTTCCTCTCGTTCCGGGAGCGAATTTGTGGAAGTGGCCTTTCCTGCAAGCCAGCAATCTGCCGCGCAGCCTGGTGTGGGCGAATCTTTATCTCGCCGGCATCAATCTTCTGCCTGCTTATCCTCTGGATGGCGGACGCATTCTGCGGGCCTTTTTCGCGCGAACGATTGAAGCGGCCGCTGCTACGCGCCGCGCTGTCTCCATTAGTCACGCTTTAGCGATGCTCTTGATGGTGGCGGGATTGTTCAGTGATACATGGCTGACGATGGTGGGGGTGATCATCTTTTCCGCGGCGCAGCTTGAGGAACGGGCGGTCATCTTCCAGTCAGTTTTGGATAATGTGCGACTGGAAGAAGTGATGCTCACCGATTTCGCGACGCTTTCTCCGGCGGACACGCTCGAAGATGCTCTGGATAAGGCAGTGCATTCTTTGCAGGATGATTTCCCCGTGGTGCGCGGCAGCGACATGGTCGGCGTGATCTCAAAGCAGCGCATCCTGGAGGCGCTGCGGCTTGAAGGCAACGGCTATGTGCAAGCCGTGATGAATAAGATTTTCGAGGTGTCGGTGCGGCAGGAGTCGCTATCGTCGGCGTTCCGCAAACTCACAGCGCGGAATCTCAGCATTATCCCGGTGGTCGAAGATCAGCGACTGGTAGGAATCGTGACGCTGCAGAACTTGATGCACTCCATGGCGTTGCTCGCCGAGAGCAGAAAGCTCCGGCGGGACGGCGCGGAGTCCTGAGTATCTTTATTTTCTATTTTCTACATTTTCTATTTTCCACGAGATATTCAGTCCCCGGGGGGATCCAGAATAGCCAACTCAGAACAGGCGCACCGCCTTCGCCTGCCGCACCGCCGGAATCTTCTCCAGCCTCTTCAGCACTTCATCTGGAACCTGTGCATCGACGTGAACGACCGCAATCGCTTCCCGCTCCTCAGTATTCGCTTCAACGCTACGCCGGCCTAACGAGAAGTCCGCGATATTAATTTCGCCTTCGCCGAGGATCGTGCCCACTTTGCCGATGACGCCAGGGACGTCGCGGTTCCTTAGGTAAATCAGATCGCGTTCCAGCGGCGCTTCCACATCGATGTCATCAATGTGCAGCAGCCGCGGCAGGGTGCCTCGTAGCACCGCGCCTTTCACCATGTGCTCTTCTTTCGAGCTCTTGAGATAAATCGAGAGCACGCTTCCAGCGCCGCCCGTCGAGACTTTGACTTTATGCGCCTCGTGGACGCGAAGTCCCCGCGAATCCGCCAGCGACGCGGCATTCACCAGATTGGCTTTCTCTTCCAAAACTTGATTGAGGATTCCTTTGATAGCCGCGTTGCGAATCAGGTCGGTCTTCCACTCCGCGATGTGGCCGCTGTAGCGCAGCGAGATTTCTTCGATCGAGCCTTCGGAAATCTGCGCGAGAAACGCTCCCATACGCTCTGCCAGCACGATATAGGGATGCATCTCTGCATATTCTTCCGCAGAAACCGACGGCACGTTCACCGCATTCTGAATCACGCCATGCTTTAGATATTCCCTCACCTGCTGCGCGATCTGCACTCCCACGGCTTCCTGCGCTTCATGAGTAGCGCCGCCAATGTGGGGCGTGAGGATCACATTCTCCATCGTCATCAGTGGCGATTGCTTCAGAGGCTCTTCGGTAAATACATCCAGCGCCGCAGCGGCAACCTGACCTTGTTTTAACGCTTCGATCAGATCCGCTTCCTGAATCAGTTCGCCGCGCGCGCAGTTCACCAGGCGGACGCCCTTTTTCATTTTCTTGAGCGAAGCTTGGTTGATCATGCCCGTCGTCTGCGGAGTGAGCCCGACATGCAGCGTAATGTAATCCGCCGCCGCATAAAGCTCGTCCAGACTTGTCAGACGAATTCCTTGCTCCTTCGCCACGCCCGCGGAAACGAACGGATCATGCGCCACCAGGGTCATTCCGAACGCGCGTGCCCGCCGCGCTACTTCCATGCCGATGCGGCCGAGGCCGGCGATTCCCAACGTCTTGCCACGCAGTTCCGTGCCTTGCAGCGATTTCTTTTCCCAGCGGCCGGCATGCATCAGCGCGTCTGCCCGGCAGAGATGGCGAGCCATGGCCAGCATCATGCCGAGAGTTTGTTCCGCCACGGCCACGGCGTTTGCTCCGGGCGTGTTCATTACCGCGATGCCCTGGCGTGTGGCGGCGTCGAGGTCGATGTTGTCCACGCCCACCCCGGCGCGCCCAATTACGCGCAGCTTTTTCGCATGCGACAACAGCTCCGCATCCGCCTGCACCGCCGAACGCACGATGAGTGCGTCTGCGGATTCCAGGTGGTGGGAAAGTTTGCCGTCCAATTGTTCGGCGGTAAGGACGGTCCAGTCCGGCTCTCTTAGCTGTTCGAGGGCGGCGGCGGAGATCTTTTCTGCAATAACAATTTTCAAGTGAGACTCGATCCTTTCAAACCAGGGCTTTTCGAGCAAAACTTACCGTGACAAAACGTTGACACCAAAATGACACCGTCCTGACACACCTTCTACCGACTGCTCCTAGACTCTCCTCAATCGGGCACTGTCGAACCCGTAGGAGGAGAGACCATATGAAGACTGTGAAGACAGTAATTCTGGCTGGACTTATTGCCGTAGGCTTGGCTTGCGGCTACAGCAAGCCAACCACTACTACTCCCCCCGCCGTCGGAACTATGCCGAGCGTCAGCGCGCTGGCTCCTAGCAGCATGGCTGCCGGAAGCCCGTCCTTCGTACTCACGGTCAACGGTACAAACTTTAATAGCAATGCCGCCGTGAACTGGAACGGCACGGCACAGACCACCTCTCATGTGAGCGCAAATCAGTTGACCGCTACCATTCCCGCCGCGTCGATCGCCACTGCGGGCACGGTTTCGGTCACGGTAACGAACCCCGGCACTCCCGGCGGCATGTACGGAGGAGGTACTTCGCCCGAAACCTCCAACAGCATGACTTTCACCATCAACTAAGCTGGAGCGGATCAGCCGTATTTTCACGCTCCAACAAGTTGGCGCTTTTTCGACATCTCGCGCGCGTAGACTTCCTGGGCTGCGCGTACTGCCGCGCCATACTCGACAGCCTTGCCGGTGCAGCGCGTTAAGACGTGCTCAAGCGCAGCCAAGATACCGATCGTGTCGAGATAGTCGTAGTAGCCGATGTGGGCAATGCGGAACATCTGGCCTTTCATCTCACCTTGGCCATTGGCGACTACTGCATCGAAGGACTCGCGAAATTCCTTAATGATTTTTCCAGAATCGAGTCCAGCGGGTGAGCAGACCGCGGTGAGTGCGGCGGCGGGCGACGCCGCGAAGAGTTTCAGTCCAAGAGCCTGCACTCCAGCGCGAGTCATTTCGGCGCAAAGTTCCGCGTTGTTGACCAAGGCTTCGCGGCCCTTGCTCAAATCGCCGTTGCCCATTTGCCGAATGAACTCCAGTGCGGCTCCTAGGGCCGCAAACAGCGAGGTCGCCGGCGTGTACGCCGATTCACCCTTGGCGGCGGATTTGCGTTCTTTGCGCAGGTCGAAGTAAAAGCGCGGAGAAGAAGTGGTCTCCATTCTCTGCCATGCCCGCTCACTCACGGCGCAATACGCGAGGCCCGGAGGAATCATCAGCGCTTTCTGCGATCCGCCGATAATAAAATCCACGCCCCATCGATCGACATCGAGATGAGTCGTACCCAAGCCAGTGATGGCATCGACCACCAGCAGCGTGTCGGCGCCGTTGGCGCGTACGATCTTGGCAATGCCTTCCACGTCATGCCGCACTCCGGTCGAACTCTCCGTGGCCTGCATGAAGACGGCTCGCACGTCAGGAGTCAGCTTGGTCTGAATGTCATTCAGCGAAAAAGTTTCGCCATAGGGGACGTTCACTACCTCGACGTTGCAACGGAATGCTTTTGCAAGTCCGGTCCAGCGCTCGCCGAACTTTCCCGCCGTGAGGACTAAAACTTTATCGCCGGGCGACGTTAAGTTTGAGATCGAAGCTTCCATCACGCCCGTGCCCGAGCAAGCCAGGACGAGGACGTCGTTTCGCGTGCCGATAAAATCTTTCATGTCCGCCAGTACGCGTTGAAACAGCGCACGGAAATCAGCGGTGCGGTGATGTGCCGTGAACGAAGCCATGGCCGTTTGCGCCGCTGGCAGCAGCGGCGTTGGCCCAGGAGTGAAAAGACGATTCTTGCGAAGCATTACGGCTGATGTCCTGAAGATGAGGATGAGAAAGAATTCTTCAGTAGTCTACCGGAACCGTACGAGTTTCGATAGACGCCGCGAAACGCTTCGCTTAATCTGTCGGCTGACCAGCATCAGCTGCGCGAGGATTTCACGGCAAGAACTTCCGGCTTAGCAATATCTGGCGGTTTGGAAAAAAGATCCTTGGCCTTGGCAAAGAGTGCCTTGGCGATCTCGCCGTTAAGATGAGCGTTTCGTCCATTTTCGTCGGCGAACGTGTCGAAGATGCCGTATTTTCCAGGGCCCATTTTAATTGCGTACCAAGTCAATGTGGCTGGTTCCTTTTCGGCCAGGGGCCGCGCCGACTTGAGAAATTCTTCCACCTCTTTTTCTTTTCCGGGCTTCGCTTCCAGTTGGGCCCAAAGGGCAAGTTTGCTCATATCTGTTTCCTCCTGAGGATGAGATGCAGGTCAAGATGGTTTAGTGACGAATTTGATGAGAGAATCTGATGCCCGGAGGGTTGCCGCCGCTCCGCTATAATTGGCAAACTATGAGCCTTATCGAACAGATCCAGAGTGACATCACCGCCGCGATGAAAGCGCGCGAGGAGCAGCGCCTCTCCACCTTGCGCATGGTTAAATCCGCGCTGAAGAATCGCGAGATCGACAAGATGGCGCCGCTGGATGACAAAGAGTCGCAAGCCGTCCTGGCCACGCTGATCAAGCAGCGCAAAGAGTCCGTCGAGCAGTTCACCAAAGGCGGACGCCAGGAAATGGCTGATAAAGAAGCCGCTGAGATTGTGTTGATCGAGAGCTATTTGCCAAAAGCCGCGGGCGAGACCGAAGTGGTCGCCGGAGTGAAAGCCGTGATTGCCGAGATGGGCTCACCTACGATGAAGGATATGGGGACGGTGATGAAGAATGCGATGGCGCGGTTTTCAGGAGCAGGGATGCGCGTGGATGGGAAGATGGTTAGTGAAGCGGTGAAGCGGGAGTTGGCGGGGAAGTAGCTCGGGGGCGGAACGAGTATAAGACCACATCGTTCTCCAGAATGTCGTACCGCAGCCGGTATTCCTTCCAGCGGATTCTCCATTGCCCTTCGCCCGCCTTGCATCCAGTGAGCTTCTTGATCTGATGCTGCCTGCTACGGTTGTATGGATCGCGGCGGAGAATAGTGAGCACTCGGTCCATCGCGTCGACTGCTGCGGACACGCCACGCGAAATTGTGTGGAAGTCCCGTTCGTAGCCGGGCGTCGTTAAGACTCTATAAAGACTTGGATCCGCAGGCATGGCTGATAGGTCCTTGTCCCTGCCTTGCGGCGTGAACATGATGCCGAGGGTGCGGTTATCGCGCCGCTTGCTTTTTAGCCTTCTTGGCAGGACGCCGCAGTTCAGTCAGGAACTCACCCGCATCCCGAACCTTGCCGGCAAGGTAGTCTTTGTGGCCGGTTTTAATTTGTTCCTTCAATGATTCGTCCTGCTGGTCCAGGTAATCCTCTAAATCATCGACGTGCATGATGCCAACCACGGGGATACCGTCTTTTTCGAGAATGAAATATTCGCGATTGACGTGAGCCCTCCGAACCACCTGTCCAAGGTTGATGCGGGCTTTCGTGAGAGGAATACGATGCACAACGGTCTTCATGATGTTCAGCCCCTTCCGGTTCCAGTGCAGACTGATCAATGTTAATCAACGTTGATTATAGCATTCCATAACTTGTCACTTGCTCCTCTGCAACTCGCGGTACGCCTCGCTCTTCGAAATGCCCCGCTCTTTCGCGACCTTCTTTAGCGCGGATTTCTCGTCAACTTTTTCCTCTGCCATGATTTGTTCCAGCCTCTGCCTCACCCCGGTACGGGCGGGGTCGCCCGTCCCCAAACTAGCCTCTTCTTCGGCGGCCTTGCCGATCAGGAGCGTGATCTCGCCCTTAACGCCATCGCGCGATTTCAACGCCTCCAGAACTTCAATCGCGCGTCCGCGCAGGAACTCTTCGTGCAACTTGGTCAGCTCTCGCGCGATGACCACATGGCGGTCTTTTCCCAAGGTCTCAACCAGATCCGCAAGCGCATCGACGATCCGGTGCGGAGCTTCGTAAAAAATCTGGGTGCGGGGAGAAGTGCGGATCGCCTCCAGCGCGGCCCTACGCTCACCGCGCTTCGGCGGGAGAAATCCGCTGAAGCGGAACGAATCGGTGGGCAGGCCGCTGGCCACAAGAGCCGCCAAAAATGCCGACGCTCCCGGAATCGGCACAACCGGTAGATGATGACGAATCGCCAGGGAAATCAGACGAAATCCCGGATCAGAAATTCCCGGCATCCCCGCATCCGTGACCAGCGCGACGCTGGCGCCTTGCTGCATTTCTTTTACGAGTTCCGACGCGCGCGTCATCTCATTGTGCTCGTGATAACTGGTGGTTCGCGTCGCGATTCCGTAGTGGTTGAGAAGCTTCCGGGTTTGTCGCGTGTCTTCGCAGGCAATGACACCCACTTCCTTCAGCACTCGTACGGCGCGAAGCGTGATGTCCTCGAGGTTGCCGATAGGCGTGGCCACGAGATAGAGCGCTGGCCCCGGAGAAACCGCCTGGCGCCTGTGCGCGATAATCTCCTTCGCCTCTACGGACGAATGGTCCTCGGGTTCGACGATTTTGACCGCGTCGATTTTCCCGCCAACAGGCTGCATGGCCGGAGTCTACCACCCAGACTGCTTCGCACACTCGGGTAACCTGTCTCCGCCTCAATTGACGCAATCGAACCCACGCCCCTAGAATCGATGTGAAAGAGTTTTCCTCACAACCGTCTTAGAACCCATGCCTCTTTACGAATACAAGTGCGAAAAATGCGGTCATCAATTTGAGAAAATCCAGAAATTTTCCGACAAGATGCTTAAGAAGTGTCCGGAGTGCGGCGGCCGCGTCGAGCAGATGATCTCCGCGCCCGCCGTGCAGTTCAAGGGATCGGGCTGGTACGTGACCGACTACGCAAATAAATCTCACGCGTCTTCTTCCGACGGAGGCAGAGATTCAAAGGACTCCAAGAAGGACGGCGGGGACAAGTCAGACGGGTCGTCCTCGAAGGAAGCATCGTCGAAGGAAGGATCTACGAAGGAGGGATCGTCGAAGGAAAGTTCTTCTAAGGAGAGCTCTTCGAAAGATTCCTCATCGAAACAAAGTTCGTCCAGGCAGAGTTCGTCGCGCAAGTCTGAGAAGAGCAAGTAAGGGAGATAGGGTCTAGCTCCCTTCAAGAGAAAAAAAGCCATCGGGCTTCGCCCGAATGAGCTTATTTCACATAATCCTATTTCAGCTCCCGCACAAAGTGATCGTCGATCATGTGGAAGAGATGCGTGCGCGAATCCGTTCCGGAGATGCTGTGGGTTTTATTGGGATAGATCATCAGCCGGAATTGGATGCCGGCCTTGATGAGCGCGTTGACCATTTGCATGCTGTTCTGAAAATGCACATTGTCATCGCCCGTGCCATGCGCCATCAAGAGCGCGCCGTGCAACTTCGCGGCATCGGCCGTGACGTCGGACTCGGCATACCCCTTGGGGTCGTCTTTCAACTGTCCCATGTAACGTTCGGTGTAGATGGTGTCGTAGTTGATCTGGTCGGTGACGGCGCGACGGCAACTCCGGCGCGAAATCGTTTGGAGTGGGTCATTGCGTAGAGCGTCATGGAGCCGCCATTCGACCATCCCCAGATTGCCAAGCGATCAGGGTCGAGTTGCGGATACTGTGTGAAAAGTTGGTCGAGAGCGCCGAGTTGATCCTTCAATTCGATCGCTCCGAATTCGTGACGAATAGCTGCCTGGAATTTTTGGTCGCGGCCCGGCGTTCCGCGATTGTCGAGGGCAAAAATCGCGAAGCCCTGGCGCGACAGGACTTCGTCGAAGGGACTCATCGGCTCTTTCAGCACCATCTGGGCCGCGGGCCCGCCGTAAATGTTTACGATCAGCGGAATTTTGCCGCCGGGCGGCGCGTCCGGAGGCAGCAACAGACGGCCGTACAGGGTGGTGCCGTCGTCGGCTTTGAACTCAAGATATTTCGGCGCCCGCAATCCGTACTCAGCCACTTCGTCGCGCGCCTGCCACACGGGAACACACGCGGCTCCTACCGCGCACAACGATATCCGCGGGACGGTCGATGGACCCATGAAGGTTTGCTCAAAATGTTTCGCGTCATCGGAAAACTTGCCGTAGTAAAGTCCTTCGTCCGGCGTGAGCTGACGCAGATCAGTTCCATCGAGCTTGATCGAAAAAATATGCCGCTGCCTGGGATCGTCTTTATTGGAAGAGAAAAATACCGTGCCGGCACTCTCATCCACGGCCGCAACTCCAAGCACTTCGAAATCGCCCCGCGTCAGTTGGCGCTCGAGCTTCGCCTCGGCGCTCAGCGGATTCTGCTTGTCAAAACTGTAGAGATATAAGTGGGTATGTCCGTCGCGCCAGCTCGACCATAGAAAGCGGTCGCCCGACTTCAATATTTTGAAATCATCGTTCACATTGACCCACGCTCCCGGAGTGATCTCGCTCAACACTTTCGTCGACTTCCCTGACTTAACCTCGACGAAGTACAAATCCATTTTGTCCTGGTCGCGGTTCAAAAGCTCCACCCACACCACGCCTTCCCGCACCCAGCCAAAGCGAGGAATGTAGGACTCTTCCTCGCCGGGCAGTGAGATCCATCGAACTTTTCCTTTGTTAGTATCCGCCACCCCCAGCTTCACCACCGGATTGGCGTCACCCACCTTGGGATATTTTTCGTTGTCCACTGTCGGATGCGTGGGAATCAAGTTTTCAATGGGATAAGTGGGCACTTTGCTTTCGTCCATGTGCAGAAAGACGATCTGCTTGCTATCAGGCGACCAAAAATAATTGCTGCGTACGGCCAGCTCTTCGGCATACACCCAGTCGATGTCACCGTTGAACAGATCGTCCGCCGTGTCCCTGGTGAGTTGCTTTTCGTTCTTGCCGCTGACCGGACGAATATAGAGATTGTGCTTTCGAACGTACGAAACGTGGTTCCCATCTGGCGAAAATTTTGGATCGATACTTGGGTCTGGCGCCGAAGTGAACTGGACCGCCGTGCCCGTAGCCAGATCAAAAAGCCAGAGCTGTCCCTGAGAATCAAAAATTAAGCGCTTCGAATCCGGCGCCCACAAATAGGCGGCGACGTGATAGCGCGTCAGGCGCTCTTTTTCCCGCTCGTTCTTAACTTTGTTGTAGTCGGGGGCGAGCGAGGCCAGCTTGGCGGCGCTGAGCAAAACCTTCTTCTCGCCGGTCGCCGCATCCACGTACCAGAGCTCGCCGTGCTCTCCCTCGTCATCGCGCTGCACGAATGAGAGTTTGGTGCCGTCGGGGCTCCACTCGACATTTTCCGGACCGCGCCCACCCAGACCGCCGGGAGCGAAAATCGCCTCAATGGTGAGCGGCTTGACCGGCGAAGACGACTGCCCGCGGAGGAGCGGAGACGGAAAGCAACTTGAAACAAAAAACGCAGCCAGAGCGAGGATAATTTTGTTCACTGAAACCCCGAGAAAAAGAATTGAAGGAAATGCGCACGACGCGAACGGAAGAGTTTACACCCGCGAATGCCTTCTCCGCTGCCACCTTGGGCCGAGGTGTGTACTAATTTAGGACACGAGTTGAGCCCGACATCCTCCGGAAGGCAAGGGTTTCCGCGTGGTAGAATCAAGACTGAGTCCTCTCGGGATGCTTCCAGAAATAGAAAACCTGCTGCACTTGCAAGACGCGGACAAGGAAATCCGACGCTTGCAGGACGAAATCGCCGAACTCCCCAAACGCGTCGCGGCTATCGAACATAAGCTGGCCGGCACGAAGGCGCAACTTGAAAAAGCGCAGACCGCTGTTAAGGCTGACGAAGCCACCCGGCGCAAGCACGACACTACCATCAGCGACCTCCGCGGCAAAATTTCCAAGTATCGCGACCAATCCCTTGACGTAAAAACCAACGATCAATACAAGGCACTGTTGCACGAAATCCAGTTCGCCGAAAAAGAAATCGCCGCCACGGAAGACAAGATTCTTGAGCTGATGCTCAATGCCGACGCGCGCGATAAGGAAGTAAAAGCCGCGCAGGCTGACCTGAAAGCGGAAACCGCCGAGATCGAAAAAGAAAAAGCAGACGCCCGCCTCCGCACTGCCGAGGACGAAAAGCAACTCACGGAATGGCGCGCCAAGCGCGATAAAATGCGTGCAGGCGTGAATGAAGACCTTCTGCGCCATTACGAGCGCGTCTCGAAGTTCCGCGGTAGTGGCATCTCCGAAGTGCGGGATCACAAATGTATGGCGTGCCAGGTGATGTTGCGGCCGCAGATCTACAACGACGTCCGCACCGGCCAGCAAACCGTGGTTTGCGATTCCTGCCAGCGGATTCTTTACTTCAATCCCGCCAACGAAATGCAGGCGCTCGAGCCGGAGCACAAACGCTCCCGCCGCCATCATCCTAAAATCGACGCCCCGCAGGCCTGGTACTACCGCCAGGAATTCGGCGACACGGGCGAAGTTTTTCTGTGCCTGGTGAATGCCGCAGGTCAGGCTAGCCGGCGCGTTTTCGAGATGCACACGGGGCGGCTGGTTGGCGATATTCTTACTCGTGAGGGGGATTACCGCCAAGCGTTTCCGGAAGACATCACCGGGGCCATTCGCCTGAACGGAAGCTGGTCCGAACGTGACATGGAGAACTGGGGCACCGAGATGCCGATGACGGCGCTGGATTCCCTTCATGTCGATCTTGAAGCCGCCCGCTACGAAATGAGTGCACGCACTTCCGGCAAGCCTGGATCCCCGGCCGTTCCCACCGAGCAGGCTGCCAGCTAGTTTCTCCATTTAAGATTGCTGCATGCCCAAGATAAGCGGTAGCCCCGAATTTCCAATGGTGAAGGTTTCGCCCCGCGGAGCATCCCGCCTGAAGGACGGGCACGTCTGGGTCTACCGCTCAGACATAGTTTCAGCGGCTGGGGTTTCATCCGGATCGCCGGTAATGGTCACCGATCATCGCGGCCAGATCCTGGGCACGGCGCTCTATTCCAGTTCGTCGCAAATTGCTGTCCGCCTCATCTCGCGGGATCCGGTTGCAGATTTTCCAGCGCTGCTGCGGCAGCGCATCGCCGATGCGATTGCCTATCGCGAGCCACTCGTTCACGACAGCAATGCGTACCGCATAATTTTTAGCGAGGCGGATTTCTTGCCTGGGCTGATCGTTGACCGCTACAACAATATTCTCTCGATGCAAATTCTGACTCAGGCAATGGACGCGGAACCCGTGCGGGGAACTCTGCTTTCTGAGCTGACCGAGCGTCTTCATCCTGCCTCTATCGTGGAGCGTGTAGATCCCCGCGTCCGCCAACTGGAAGAATTACCGGCGCGCGCCTCTGGACTTCTGCAAGGCGAAAGCACTTCGACGGTGTTCACCATGAACGGGGTCCAATTTCAGTTCGACGCGCTGGAAGGCCAGAAGACAGGAGCCTTTCTCGACCAACGGGAAAACTATGCCGCGGCGGCCCGATACGCACACGGCGAAGCGCTTGACGTCTTCTGCTATCAGGGCGGCTTCGCCCTTCATCTGGCGCCGCGCTGCTCGCACGTTGCCGGCGTCGATAGTTCCCGCCCGGCTCTTGAAGTCGCCGACCAGAACGCTATCCTGAACCACTGCGACATCGAGTGGATCGAAGCCAGCGCTTTCGACCTGCTGAAGGACTATTCCGGTTCAGGCCAGCGCTATGACACTATCGTTCTCGATCCGCCGGCCTTCGCCAAAAGCAAGCGCGATCTTGATGCCGCTATGCGGGGATATAAAGAGCTGAACCTGCGGGCGTTGAAGACGCTTCGTCCCGGCGGGACCCTGGTCACCTGCTCATGCTCCTATCACGTCAGCCAGGGCGATTTCCTGGAAATGCTTGCTGGCGCCGCCCGCGACGCGCATCGAACGCTGCGATTGGTCGAGGTTCGCGGACAGGCCAAAGATCATCCAGTCTTGCTGAATATCCCGGAAACTGCCTATTTGAAGTGCGTCATAGCCATTGTAAGTAATTGAAACTAAGCCGATAGCAAGCATTGACAATAAGGCACTCATATTTTATGCTTCCTTCACAATAACTACGGCATCGAATGTAGTGACTGAGGCCCATTGAAGTGTCATAGATGGACTTCTCACCAAAATTCAAGCCCACGATATTTGAAGGAGGATTTTAGCCATGACTGTACTTACCCGATGGGAGCCTTTCCGTGAGTTTTCCACCTTGCAGGACCGCATGAACCGCCTGTTCCGGGAGTCCTACAACGAGGGAGGCCGGGATGAATCCCTGACCGCATCCAGTTTCGCCCCAGCCGTTGATGTCTACGAAGACGAGCACAACGTGACTCTGAAAATCGAAGCGCCGGGAATCAACGAAAAAGATCTCGACATTCAGCTGGAGAACAACACTCTCACCGTCCGCGGCGAGCGCAAGATCGAGAAGGATGAGAAAGAAGAGAACTATCGCCGCGTCGAGCGCCAATACGGCAGCTTCACTCGTACTTTCACTCTGCCCCCCACCGTCGAGGGCGAGAAAGTTTCGGCCAACTACGACAAGGGCGTTTTGAAGATCACTCTGCCCAAAAAAGCCGAAGCCAAACCCAAGCAGATCAAAGTAAACATCGGCAGCGACAACAAGATCGTCGAGGCCAAAGCCCCCAGCAAAGCCGCGTAAGTTTTAGGCTCGAGCGAAGCTCGACTAAATCGGCGGGAGGCGGCAAAAATTGCTGCTTCCCGTCAACTTTTTGCACCTAATGCCTGTGAGGTTCAGCAATTTGAAATCCTCCCGACTGCAGCCCTCGGTCCCGCGATTTCCAAATTGCCAAGTAAACTTTGCGAAATTATAGATACTAGATAGGAGTCCCCCATGGCCATCCGTTGGGATAAATTCACCGTAAAAGCGCAGGAAGCGGTGCAGCGTGCAAATGAGCTCGCTTCAGAGCACGGAAATCCCGAGCTTCTGCCCATCCACCTGCTTGCCGCCTTGCTCGAAGATAAAGAAGGAATTGTTGCGCCGGTACTCGACAAGATCGGGATCGGTCCGCAGGCCGTTCTCAGCGATCTCTACCGGGAAATTGAAAAGCTGCCAAAGGTTTCAGGCGACGCCACGCAAGCCGCGCTTTCGAGCGCTGCTAACAAGTTGCTGGAACAAGCCTTCAAAGAGGCCGCGAATTTTAAGGACGAGTACGTTTCCACCGAGCACTTATTGCTCGCCATCACGCACCTCAAACAAGATGCAGCGCAGCAGATCCTTGCCCGACATGGCGCCACCTATGACGCCATTTTGAAGGCGCTCACCTCCGTTCGCGGCTCGCAGAAGGTGACCGACCAGAATCCGGAAGCAAAGTATCAGGCGCTGGAGCGCTATGCGCGCGATCTGACGGAGCAGGCGCGCCGCGGCAAACTTGATCCCGTCATCGGACGCGATGAAGAAATCCGCCGCGTCGTGCAGGTTCTTTCCCGCCGCACTAAAAATAATCCAGTGCTGATCGGTGAACCGGGCGTAGGCAAGACTGCCATCGTCGAAGGCTTGGCCCAGCGCATTATTTCCGGCGACGTGCCTGAAGTTCTGAAGAACAAGCGCGTAGTCGCGCTCGATCTCGGCGCGATGCTGGCGGGAGCGAAATATCGCGGCGAATTTGAAGATCGCCTCAAAGCCGTGCTCAAGGAAATCGAGGATTCCGCGGGACAAGTCATTCTCTTTATCGACGAACTACACACGCTTGTAGGAGCTGGAGCCGCCGAGGGCGCCATCGATGCTTCGAACATGCTTAAGCCCGCGCTGGCCCGCGGCGAACTGCGCGCAATCGGCGCGACGACTCTCGCCGAGTATCGCAAATACATCGAAAAAGATGCTGCCCTGGAACGCCGCTTCCAGATTGTTTTCGTGGGCGAGCCCAATGTCGAGGACACCATCGCCATTCTTCGCGGGCTGAAAGAGCGCTACGAAGTACATCACGGCGTTCGCATCAAAGATTCCGCAATCGTGGCGGCCGCGACGCTTTCGCACCGCTACATCTCTGACCGCTTTTTGCCTGATAAGGCAATCGACCTGGTCGACGAAGCCGCCGCTTCCATTCGCATCCAGATCGATTCGCTGCCTACCGACATCGATCAGCTCGAACGCCGCGCTACTCAGCTCGAAATCGAAAAACAGGCGCTGAAGAAGGAAGACGATGCCAACTCCAGAGAACGCCTGGGCGTCATCGAAAAAGAACTTGCCGGGATTCGCGAGAAAGCCAACGCCCTCAAGGCCAATTGGAAGAAGGAAAAGGATCTGATCGCGCGCTCTCGCGAGCTAAAAGAGAAAATCGAGAAGCTCAAGATCGAAGAACAGACCGAAGAGCGCAAGGGAAATCTGCAGCGCGTGGCCGAAATCCGCTACGGCCTGTTGCGGCAAGCCGAAGAAGAATTGAGCCAGTTGACCGCAAAGATCGACGGCAAGGGCACTGGCAGCCCTCGCATGCTCAAAGAAGAAGTGGACGAGGAAGATATCGCCCGCATCGTTTCCAAATGGACCGGCATTCCGATCTCGAAGATGCTGGAGGGCGAGGTGAAGAAGCTGGTCACGATGGAAGAGCGCCTGCGCCAGCGCGTGGTTGGGCAGGACCAGGCTCTGGAACGCGTCGCCAATGCCATTCGCCGGTCGCGCGCGGGACTTAGCGATCCCAAGCGGCCGATCGGCTCATTCATTTTTCTCGGACCCACTGGCGTCGGGAAGACCGAACTGGCCCGTGCATTAGCGGAATTTCTTTTCGACGATGAGCGCGCTTTGCTGCGCATCGACATGTCGGAATACATGGAGAAGCATTCGGTTGCGCGCTTAATCGGCGCACCTCCGGGCTATGTCGGTTATGAGGAGGGAGGCCAGCTCACCGAGCAGGTTCGCCGGCGTCCTTATGCGGTGGTGCTTTTTGACGAAATCGAAAAAGCGCATCCGGATGTGTTCAACGTCATGCTGCAGATCATGGATGACGGACGCCTTACCGACGGCAAAGGCCGGGTTGTGGATTTCAAGAACACGATTCTGATCATGACGTCGAACCTTGGTTCGAGTTACCTGCAAGCTGAAAACCTGCGCACTCCGGAAGATTTTGAGAAGGCCAGCGAGCAGGTGATGAACACGCTGCACGGTCACTTCCGCCCGGAATTCCTGAACCGCGTGGACGACATCATTGTCTTCAAGCCGCTTGGAAAAGAACAGTTGGTCAAGATCGTCGAGCTGCGCCTTGAAGATGTGCGCCGCCTGCTGGCCGACCGCAAAATCTCGATCGAGCTTACGGACGCTGCGAAAGAATTGCTCTTTACGCAGGGTTACGACGCCAACTTCGGCGCACGTCCGCTGAAGCGCGCCATACAAAAGCTGATTCAGGATCCGCTGGCGCTGAAGATTTTGGATGGCGAAATTCTGCATGGCGATCACATTGTGGTCGACGCCGACAAGAAAGCCGGCAAGATGAAGTTTGAGATCAGCAAGCGCGTTGGAGAGAAAGAACCCGCGAAAGCGAAGAGGTAACCCAATTGGCCACGGATTAACGCGGATTCATACGGATAAATCTAAGATTAAGAAACTCCGTGAAGGTCCGTGTAAATCCGTGGCCATGATTTTTTGTGGCACACTAGATCGATGCCCAGCCTTACTCTAGGCGACTTCGAACTCAGCGTTTTTTCCGACGGCACCTACCCCCTCGACGGCGGCGCCTTTTTCGGCGTCATTCCCAAGGTCATGTGGTCGCGCAAAGCGCCCGCCGATGAAAAGAATTACGTCCAGGCAGGACTCAACTCCCTGCTCATCCGCACCGGCAAAAAAAATGTGCTGGTGGAAACGGGCATGGGCAACAAGTTGTCGGAACGCATGGTCAAATTCTACGGCCAGCCCGCGCAACTGCTCACGAATCTTGGATCTGCGGGCGTTCGCCCAGAAGACATTGACATTGTCATTAACACGCACCTGCACTTCGACCATTGCGGATGGAATACCATCCGCGGCAAAGACGGCAAGATTGTCCCCACCTTTCCGCGTGCGAAATACTACGCGCCAGAGGGCGAATGGCAATACGCACGCAAACCCAGTGAGCGCGACTCCATCAGCTACATTCCCGAGAACTATGATCCGCTGGTCGAAAGCGGGCAGATGACCCTTCTCAAAGGCGGCGAAGAAATCGTTCCTGGCATCTCGGTGAAAACTTTCCCCGGCCACACCGCCAGTATGCAGGCGGTGATCGTCGAGAGCGGAGGCCGCACGGCCTGCTACATCTCCGACCTCATCCCAACCACGGCGCACATCGACCTGACCTGGGGCATGGGCTTCGACCTCTACCCGCTGCAAACCATTGAAAGCAAGAAGCAGTACTACGCCAAAGCTCTGCCGGAAAAATGGCTAACGGTTTTCACGCATGATCCGAAAACACCGTGGGCGTATGTGGAGAAGGATGACGTGGGGAAAATGGTGGTGCACGGTCTAGTCACTGAAAGCTGATATATTGTCCACCACGCGGTGGAATGCTCCAAGCTCGGTTAACCGAGCCTTCAGGCTCGGCTCGACCTCTCTGGGGTTACCCCAGGGTAACGTAAGGAACTGCAAATTCGTCGCATGAGCTTCGCTGCGCGAACTGCGCAGGAGTGCTCACGCAGGGTCAGACTCGTTGGAGCGTTCCACCGCCTCTTGCCATGCAGGATTCGTCTCTGCTCAGTGCGTTGGCCCAATCCCTTCTCGCCGGCGAAGCCACCGTTGAACTGCTCACTCTGCGCTGCAGCCGGACGCTGGGGAAGTCCTGGCGCTGGCTTCGTCCGCTGGCCCAACGGTATGTGCGGGAGTTTGGAAACAGTGCGCGACCTCGCTATCGGGACGTAATTGCTTTCTTACAGAACGATTCGGGACTCGGGAAGGCCCGAACGAAGTATGCGGGCGAGCTCTCGTTAGCTGCCTGGCTGACCGATCCTCAACAAATGCAGCCTGTCGCTGCGGCCGTTTCGTGGGACGTCCCGGCTATCGTATCGGTGCGCGATCTGGCTGCTTGGCTGGGACTGGATAGCGGCGAACTCCGGTGGTTCGCGGATCTTAAGGCCCTCGGCTACAAACAGTCACGCGATAAATTGAGACACTATCATTACCGGATATTGTCTAAGAGGTTTGGCGCCATAAGGCTGATTGAAGCGCCAAAATCGCGGCTGAAAGACTTACAACGACAGATCCTTTTCTACATTCTTGCAAAGGTTCCGTCCCATCCGGCAGTGCATGGCTTCGTGAAGGGGCGATCGATCAAAACTTTCGTTGCTTCCCATATCGCGCAGAAGGTTGTCTTGCGAATGGATTTGCAAGACTTCTTTCCTGCGTTTGCGGGAGTGCGGGTTCAATCCTTTTTTCGCACGTTGGGTTATCCCGAGCCGGTTGCCGACTTGCTGGGCGGCATTTGTACGAATGCCGCTCCGCGCCAGGTCTGGACAAACATTCATTCCAGGGTTGATGCGCCCGTCGTTGGCGAGGCTCGCCGTTTGTATTCCCGGCCGCATCTGCCCCAAGGCGCGCCCACGTCGCCGGCTCTGGCGAACCTTTGCTTCTATCGTGCGGACTGCCGGCTGAATGCTTTAGCAAAGTCCGCGGGAGCGAGGTATTCTCGCTACGCAGACGACTTGGCATTTTCCGGCGGCAAGGATTTTCAGAGATGTGCCGAGCGCTTCGCAATTCATGTGGCTTCTGTCCTCCACGAAGAAGGCTTCACCATCCATCATCGCAAGACGCGAATCATGCGGCAGGGAGTGCGACAGTATCTGGCGGGCTTGGTCACCAATCAGAGAATGAATGTTCCACGACGCGACTTTGATCATCTTAAAGCCACGCTGCATAACTGCGTGCGCTCTGGCCCAGAAAGTCAAAATCGGGATGGCCGGTCGCAGTTCCGTTCTCATCTCGAGGGACGTGTGGCGTTTGTGGAGATGATCAATCCGGCGAAGGGTAAACGTCTTCGTGAAATACTAAATCGGGTTCAGTGGACGGCCTGATCCGAGACTGTATACTTCCACCGAGGTTTCCCAATGCAAAGCCGCATCACCGGCACCACCATGCCTGTGCTCGAGTTCGCGCTCGAGCCGAACGAATCAATCATTTCCGAAGCCGGAGAGCTTTCCTGGATGGGCAGTTCCATTCAGATGACCACGCACACGCAGTTCGGCGGCGGCGGTGGACTGTTTGGCGTGCTCAAGCGGGTGGCCGGCGGCGGATCGATTTTCATGACTGAGTATCGCGCGCTTGGCGCCGCGGGCGAGTTGGCGTTCGCGACCAAGCTGCCGGGGCACATCGTTCCCGTAGAAGTATCGGCGGGCCACGAATATCTAATTCATCGTCACGGATTTTTGTGTGGAACTCCGGAAATTCAGATCGGCCTCGGCTTTCAGCAATCTCTTGGCGCGGGAATTTTCGGCGGCAGCGGATTTGTGCTGCAGCGGGTGCATGGACAGGGCACGTTCTGGCTGGAACTCTCCGGCGAACTGGTGATGCGCGATCTGAAGCCGGGCGAGACGCTGCGCGTGCATCCCGGACACGTTGGCGCGTTCCAGTCGAGTGTGAACTTTGAAATCACGACCGTCCCTGGCATCAAGAATCTGATCTTCGGCGGCGACGGAATTTTTCTGGCGGCGCTCACCGGTCCGGGAAGAATCTGGCTGCAAACGTTGCCGATCTCGAAGCTCGCGCATGCGCTCGCGGAATTTATGCCGCATCAGGCGAGCCGGGAGACCGTGCAGGGCGGCGTGGTGGGTGGGATTGTGGGATCGATTTTGGATCAGATGAAGTAGGGTGCAAGTACCGAGTACCAAGTACAATCAATTCCCCGGCTCTAGAAACTGGGTACTAGGAACTGGGTACTCAATCGCGCTTCAAAGAACTCTTCCACCCGGCCTAGAATCTCCACCGCGTCTTTCGAATCGTAGATTGCTTTGCGTAGCGCGGCTCCACCGGGAACGCCGTGGGTGAACCAGGAGGCAAACTGCTTCATCTTGCCAACGGCATCGGGGAGTTCCTCCTCAATCAGCATCTGGAAGTAGGTGCGGATCATCTGGTAGCGATCGGCCTCGGAGGGTTCGTCGTAAGGCTGGCCCCCAGAGGCTAAAGCCAACCGAGAGGTCGCCGCATGATCGGCACGACTAAAGTCGAGCCCTTCCCGATCCGTCCCTCCTACATCCACGCCTCTAACGGCGTTTTCCATCCCTGCGCAGTACTGCTGAATCTGCCGGAAGATCCACGGATTCGACGGGGCCATGCGTCCGATCATCACGGCGTCGCAGCCGGTTTGCGTGACCATGGCACACGCGTCTTCAGGACTGCGGATGTCGCCATTACCGATCACAGGAATTTTCACGGCATCTTTCACGGCGGCGATCCACTCCCAGCGCGCCTGCCCGCTGTAACCCTGTTCGCGGGTTCGCGCATGAAGCGCAACCGCTGCCAGTCCGCAGGATTCCGCCATGCGAGCCAATTCCACGCATACGATCTCGTCGTCACTCCATCCAGCACGAAACTTCACGGTGAAGGGAATGGTCACCGCCGCGCGCACCGCTTCGAAGATGCGACCGATGGCCGGCAGATCGCGCAGCAGGCCCGAGCCTCCGTTGCACTTCACAACTTTTTTGGCAGGACATCCCAGGTTCAAATCAACCAGATCGAAGCCGAGGCCCTCGACCAGGCGCGCCGCTTCCGCCATCACATTCGGATCGCTGCCAAAAAGCTGCGCTGAAATGGGATGCTCGTCTTCATAGAAGTGCAGATAGCGCTTCGCCTTCTGGTCTTTCTTGCGAAGCACGCCGTCGGCCGAGGTGAACTCGGTCATGATCAGGCCGCAACCCCCAAGGTTGCGGATAAAGCGGCGGAACACGGTGTCGGTAACGCCAGCCATGGGTGCGAGGACCGTGGCAGGGGCGATTCGGACATTGCCGATGGAGAGAGTCTCTGGCACCGGCTTCAGTGGCGCTGCTTGGCGGACAAGAGTGTCCGCCCCACACGAGCTTTTCCCATTCGAGTTGTCCCAGAACTTCTTCACATTCCTATTCTACTTGGCCTGGCAAAACAAAAGCCCCCGCAGAAGAGCGAGGGCTGATTTTGGTGTATCCGCGCCAATCCGCACGACTCCCGTTGGCGGGGGTTACTTCTTTGCCAGTTCGGGCTTTGCGGCAGCGGGCACATTCTTGGCGTACTTGCGGCGGAACCGCTCTACGCGCCCAGCGGTATCCATAAGTTTCTGTTTGCCGGTAAAGAAAGGGTGGCAGGCAGAACAAATTTCAACGCTGATATCGCCCTTGTGAGTCGAGCGGGTAACAAAGGCATTTCCGCACGCACAGTGCACGCGAATTTCGTTATAAGCGGGATGAATGGCAGCTTTCATGGGTTTCAACCTCTGTATGAAGCTTAGATTCTACCGGAATGCCGTGGGATTCAGCAATGGGAAGCTATCAGCTCTGCTCAGAACCTGAAGAGATACGACACTTTTACAAAGAATTGCCGGCTGTCATTGATGTAACCCTTGGCCCTATAAAGTCCCGCCAGCCCCGCCGAATCTGGCATCAGGCTATGATCCAGATTCTGCAGATCGCCGTTGTACCCAATATAGATTGCAGTACCCGGGTGCACGAGGTAGGTGACGAGGAAGTCGGCGTTGAACTGCTTCTGTGTAGGTAGATATGTATAGGGGTAAAAGGTATTACCCGGCGTGTTCGCCAGGATGGAGTTGTACTGCAAAATCAGGCGCAACGAAAGTTGAGGCGTAAACTGCCAGTTCCACTTGCTGCGCAGGATGTGGTTATTAAAAATTCCCTTGCCGATAGGAACTCCTGGCGCCTGAGCGAGCGCAAGAAGGTACTCGTTGTCCGTCGCACGCAAGCGTTCGAATAGATAAGTATTTTCAATCTTCAGCGGCTTAATAGGACGGAAGGTCAGCGTGGCTTGGGCGGTATTGGACCGCGACAACAGACCTTGGGGCAGGGAATGGGCGGCTGGCACGAAGTTTACTCCGTCCCCCCAGGTGTATTCTCCGCCGACAGTAACTTTCCGTAGGTATCCGGTTAGGAAACGGACGTCCGTAAGATGTTCGTGGTAATCCTGATTCTTATTTTCCGACAAACCCAAGAAGGCGAAGTCCTGAGGCCGCAGGCGCTCCCGCAATTCTTCGTAAGGGTCAACCCAAATGAAGGTTTGCCCGCGTCCTTCAATTTTCAGATAGGGATCATAACTCGTGTCCAGGCGGTTTCCTTCGTGATCGAACACATAACGCTGAAGCATGGAGGGCCCCCAGTTCAAGACCCAGCCTTTCTTCGGGCGAAACCGGTAATAGATTCCCTGGTAGATTCCGCGAATATCAACGCGGTTGACGAATCCAGGGACAGTGACAAAGCCCGGACTCACGTCCTGATATGTTCCCACGTAATTAAAATGGAGACCGTTGCGCCGGACCTCTAGTTTGTCGGCGGGTCCAGCATAATAGTTTCCCTTACCGGCATTACCTGAACTGAACGGAAAGAGATTGTATTCGCAGGTGCTTTCGAGATTGGAATTGAGCCCCCGCAAATTGCTGGAACTCACCACTGCCTGGCCCTCCACAATCCAGTTGGCATTTAATTTCAACCGGGTATCGAGTCCTCCCACGCGGTTAAACTCGCCGGTTGTAGGGCATTCCCAATCGGTGTAGACCGCCCCCACGCTCGATTGCTTGAAGATGTCGCGGCTCACCCGTGCGATGGTGAAGTACGACCGGATACCGGTAAGACTGTCTGAACAATTAAGTGAAGTAGAAGGACAGAAATTGGGCACAGCTAATCCCGGAGCACGATCGTCGGTTGACATGAAGCCGACGGAGTAGGGGCCTTCCTTACCCGTGAGCCGAATGCCGGCCGACGGGTCTTGAATGTTGCGGGTGAAAAATAAATCGATAGGGGTGCGAAAGTAATCTTCATTCTCCAGAAAGAACGGACGCTTCTCAGGAAAGTACACTTCGAAACGCTGGTTCACCGTAATCTGAGGATCTTCCGACTCCACCTGGCTGAAATCCGGATTTGCCGTTACATCGAGCACGAAGTGGTCGCGGATTACGAACTTCGCGTCCAGGCCCGGCTGCCCCTGCACCCCGGCTTTCTGAAAAAATGGATTGTACGGATCGACGCTGTCTAGGGACCGGAAACTGCGCATCACTCCATAAGGAATCAGCTCGATGTCGCGTCCCGGCGAGATTCCCTCAAGTCCATAAAGAGTGGCCGCCTGCCCGAGCCGGCCTTCCACTCTGCGCGAAATATACGGCCAAAACGAATCCTCGTTCTTGCGAATGATGCCGCGATACAAAATGATGCCCCACTCCTGCTGTCTGGTGGCTGGGAAACGCAGACTTTTGAATGGAATCGCCATCCACACCACGAAACCGCGACTCGTAACTTTTCCGCGCGAGTCCCATACTGTGTCGAATGAAGTGTCCCAGTTACCCCCCGTCTCATCGCGCGATGCCTCGGTATAAATCGCGTCCCACTGGACACCGAGCGCCGTAGTCTGGAACTCATACGCACGCCGCCGGTCATGAAACGTATCAAACAGGACCGCGACTTGATCGTCGTCGTAAATGTCCTCGCGCCGCGACATCCGAGCCCGCACCTTTTTGGGATCGTCGAAACAGACAAAGACGATATACAAATTCTTCTGGTCATAGCCCAGATAGGCCGCTGTTTCTTCTGAAACGTTCTGGCCATCGTACGGATTGCGCTGCGCAAAACCGGTGACTTTGGCCATCTGGAGCGCGGTCTCACCTGTGGGCTTCATATCGAGGAAGTCATCAAGGACCGGGCCGTGCGGCAGGCGAGGGATGGTTAAAGATGGAGGCGCTACCAGAGGCAGCGGCGCGGGCTTTACCTCAGGATCCTTGATCGGCGGTTCTGGCAACTGCGCTGAAGGCAACGGAGTCTGCGGGGAGGTCTGCGGCTTATGTTCCGGAGGGGTTGGGTTCGTTCCAGAGGGCGGACCAGCGCCTTGTGGAGGGGTTTGCTGATCCTGCCCCGCCAGTGCTGACGCGGTGTTCGGTTCAGGGAGAACAACACTTTGGACTAACGGTGCTGTCCCGAGGGTTGAAACTAACCCATATCCCAAGGCTCCGGAAAGAACTAATGCACCCGCGAGCCAAAGCCTCAGAAGCTTTTTCAGGGGACCAACTTGAATTGTACGAATTCTATTCGACCGCAAACAGTCCTCGTATTCCCTTATCGGCCCCCCAGGGAAGCGTGCAACCATACACCATTTTGGCCCTGACACAACAGTAAAAATATGTTTGTACGGTTTTCCGAACAAGACCTGCGAAGGATGCACCGGTCATTGAGTGGGATGTCAGAGGCAGCAAAACAAGAAAACTTAGGAGGAGCCGCGCTTCAGAACAGCGAACTCTGCCTTCGTGTCGGAGTGATGCCGAAATGATCGTAAGCGAGTTGCGTGGCCACTCGCCCCCGCGGGGTGCGGTTCAAGAAGCCAATCTGCATAAGGAATGGTTCGTAAATTTCTTCAATCGCGTCCGGCTCCTCGGCCAACACCGCTGCCAAAGTATTCACGCCCACCGGGCCGCCCTGATATTTTTCAATGATCGTCAACAGTAATCGTCGGTCGACTTCATCGAAGCCGTACTTATCCACTTCCAGCATCTTTAGCGCCGCATGGGCTGTGGGCAGATCGATTCTGCCTGCCCCGCGTACCTGCGCATAATCGCGGACGCGCCGTAAGAGCCGATTGGCGATTCGCGGCGTCCCTCGGGACCGGCTGGCGATCTCGGTCGCCCCGGCGCGGTCGACCTCCACCGCCAGAATTTCCGCCGACCGCTCAACGATCACGCGCAGGTCTTCCGGAGTATAAAACTCCAATCGCAGCACGATGCCGAATCGCGAACGGAGCGGCGCAGAAATTAATCCCGCCCGCGTGGTCGCGCCCACAAAAGTGAACGGCTTTACTTCCAGCGTATGCGTGCGCGCCGAAGGCCCCTGGCCGATGATGATGTCCAGTTTGTAATCTTCCAGCGCAGAGTACAGCAACTCCTCCAAGACCGGCTGCAGGCGGTGGATTTCGTCAATGAACAGCACTTGCTTGTCCTGCATGTTGGTGATGATGGCGGTCAGATCGCCTTTGATTTGGAGCAGAGGTGCCGCGGTCGGCTGGAAGTGCACGCCCAGTTCGTTGGCAATGATATTAGCCAGCGTAGTCTTCCCCAATCCCGGAGGCCCGTAAAGCAGTACGTGGTCCATGGCCTCGCCGCGTGACTTAGCTGCCTCAATGGCCACTGCCAGATTTTCTTTGACCTTGCCCTGCCCGATGAACTCGCCCAACCGTTGTGGCCGCAGCTTCAGCTCAAACGATGAATCGTCCTCCACCGGCGCAGCAGAGACCACGCGGTCAGGGCTGTACTCTACTCTCGCATTGTTCTTCGCTGCCATTCTCACCGGATGTTACCACGCGCTGCCGTGCAGACCGCTGCCTTCGAACGCCCTGCTGGCGCGGGCTTGAGTATTCATAATTCACCCAATCTTAACCTTGCTGTTACGCAACATTAACGCCTTCGCCATAGCTTCTGTAGGGTAGATCACGCTCGCCGCCCGGTGAGGTTCCACCGCTATAAACCGATTGAAGGAGACTCAAAATTATGAAAATACAAGCTTTGATGATTAGTTCCGTGCTCGCTTTAACGGGCGCAGGCATCGCCCAACAGGGCCCGGTGCCGAAAGGCATAACTCCCTTAGACCACGTTTTCGTCATCATGATGGAGAATCACGGTTACAGCGAGATTCTCAACAATCCCAATGCTCCGTTCATTAACAGCTATGCGAAGCAAGCCAACCTGGCGACAAACTATTTCGCTGTGGCCCATCCCAGCTTGACGAATTACCTGGAGGTCGTAGGCGGCTCGAATTTCGGCGTGCTAAGCGACAACTCGCCCGACTGGCATAACGCGTCTTGCACTACCAACCTTGCCTCAGGAGTAGCGAATACCGATAACCCGCCAAGCCCCGCCATCTGCCCCATATCGGGTAGCGGAACCGACGCGGCTACACCGGCCCTGGACTGCAGCAATGAGGTGTCGGGTCCTCCTTGCGAAATGAATATCGACGGTACCCGCTCTTATGCGGCAGCTTCTAGCACCCTCGGCATTACCATTGCCGATCAGCTTGCCGCCGCCGGAAAAAGCTGGAAGACCTACCAGGAAAGTCTTCCGTTGACCGGCCCGGACCTGGTCGACTACAGCGATAGCAATTTCACTAACAATACCGATTTCAGCCAGATCAATCCACAACTGACGCCGCCACTGACCACCAGCGACATCGTTCAACTCTATGCCTCCAAGCACGATCCTTTTGTCTACTTCCAGAGCGTCCAGCAAGGCACCAATCCTCTGGCCAGCTACGCGAACATTACTGGCTTCGATGGCATGAAGGGATTGTGGAGCGATCTGGGGTCGGGCAAGGTCCCGGATTTTTCTTACATCGTCCCCAACCAGTGCAACGACCAGCATGGACGCAGCAACAGCACCGCCTTCTGCGGCTCTGATCCAAACGATAACGGCACGCAAGCGGGCTTGAACCCCGCTCTGATTATCCTCGGAGATCAAGCCGTGCAGAAGATCGTGACGGCAATTCACGGCTCCAGGGCGTGGAAAGAAGGTCATAACGCCATCGTCGTAATCTGGGATGAAAACGACTACTCAGTGCAGCCCATCGTGAACCAGGTCGTCGCCATCGTCGACACCAACTACGGTGTGCACGGCCAGCAAAGTGGGACGTTCTACACTCACTTCTCCCTACTCCGCACCATCGAGGGAGGGCTTAAGCTGCCCTGCCTTAACCATGCCTGCGACACCACTACCAACACCATGTCGGATTTATTCGGAGATAGTCGGTAGTTTCGTACTTTAGGAAAGGCAGACGGGATCACTTTGTCCAAGTGGTCCCGTCTCCTTGTTACAGCTTTTGAATTCCTGGCTTCGGAGATGCCCTCCTACTTCGGATACCAATCAAGCACCCGCACCTCAATGCCAGTCCCTTCCAATCCTTTTTGAAATACGGCAAGGTCAGATCCGTGATAGTGGTACGGGATGACCACCTTTGGGTGAAACGCCTTTACCGCGTCAGCAGCCTCATCCGGCGGCATAGTGTAAGGCAGATTCATGCACACGAATGCCACATCGATGTTCTTAAGCGCCCGCATCTCCGGAACGCCTTCGGTATCGCCCGAAAAATAAAACCGCTTGCCGCCATAAGTCAGCACATAACCGTTCCCGCGTCCCTTGTCGTGAAACAGTTTCCCCGGCGCGGGTCCGCGCTTCAAGTTGTACGCGGGAATCGCCTCAATCGTCCAGCCCTGCCAGCTCTTCGTTTCTCCATTAGCAATGGGCTTGGCGCTGGTGACGGTTTGAACCACGGCCGGCGCCGCAAGAATCTCCGTACCCGCTTTACTGATTTCCTTGATCGAATCCGGGTCCATGTGGTCGCCATGAATGTCGGTAATCAGAATCAGGTCCGCTTTCGGAAGCGCTGTGAGGTTCGCAGGCTTGGCGGGATCGAGGTAAATGGTCTTTCCTCCCGCCTCGATCAATGTGCTGGCGTGATATACAGGAGTGATCAGAACCGGCCCCGACGATGTGGGAAAGACCTGCGTCTGGGGGGAGCGCACAAGCGTTGCTATCGCAATAAGGGCGCACACAATACTCGATGCGAGCTTCATTCTTGACCTCCCGTTGTCCCTACTCTTCCTCTTCCTTCACCTCACCCCGCGCCGCCTTGGCCTTCTCGATAATCTTCTCCTGCAACTGCCCCGGCACCGTGTCGTAATGATGCATCTCCATATTGAAGCTGCCGCGGCCTTGCGTCATCGAGGTCAGGTCCACGCCGTAAGTCAGCATCTCGGCCATCGGTACCTCGGCCTTCACAATGGTATTGCCGCCCTTGTTGTCCATGCCCTGAATGCGTCCCCGGCGGCTGTTCAAGTCGCCCATGATTGAGCCCGCGAATTCGTCCGGGATCGTAATCTCGACGTGCATCACCGGCTCCAGAATCGTAGGCTTGGCCTGCTCCATGGCTTTGCGGAAGGCGATGCGCCCGGCCATCTGAAATGACATATCGTTAGAATCCACATCGTGATACGAACCGTCGTACAAAATCACGCGAAAATCTACGACTGGATAGCCCGCCAGATATCCGCGCCCCGCGGCATCCTTGATTCCTTTCTCAATAGCCGGAATATAGTTCTTCGGTATCGCGCCGCCAAAAATATCGTTCACGAATTCAAACTGTCCCCCACGCGGCATGGGCTCCATCTTGATCTTGCAATCGCCGTACTGCCCGTGCCCGCCAGTCTGCTTTTTGTGCCGCCCCTGCACATCGGCTTTGCCCCGTATGGTTTCGCGATAGGGAACTTTCGGCGCCTTCAAAACTACTTCCGTGTGATACCGCTTCTTCAGCTTCGCCACCACAACTTCAATATGTTGCTGTCCTGTGCCCGCGATCAGAAACTCCTGCGTCTGCGCATCGCGGAAAAAACGCAGCATGGCATCTTCTTCCATCAGCTTGTGGATGCCCGGCCCCAGCTTATCTTCATCCGCGCGGCTCTTGGGTTCGATGGCAAACGTAATCGCCGGCTCCGGCAGCTTCACCCGTGGATACTGAATCGGCGCGGATTTGTCTCCCAGCGTGTCGCCGGTCAGGGTGTCTTTCAATTTCGCCACCGCGCCAATGTCGCCCGCGTGCAACTCCGTCACGGGCACCGCAGTCTTCCCCTGCATGATGGAAATATGCGACAGCTTCTCCGCCGATCCGCGCGAGAAATTTTGCATCGTCGCTTCATTCTTCAGCACACCGGAAAAAACCTTGAAGTAGGAAATCCGTCCCGCGAACGCATCCGAGACCGTTTTGAAAACATACAACGATACCGGTTCCGCGTCGGTCTCATGCCGCTTGGGAGCATCCCCATTACCCGATGCCCCTGGTTCGCCCTGTATCCATTCATGCTCGGAAGGCGCTGGCGTGTAGTCCACGATAAAATCCATCACTCGGTCAGCCCCCACATTTCCCAGGCCCGAGCTGAAGATGACGGGAAAAAGCTTGTCTTCGCGAATCGCATTGTGCAGCGCAGGAATTAAATCTTCTTCCGGAATCGTCCCCTTCTCGAAGAATTCCTCCATCAGCTTGTCGTCGCCCTCAGCTACCAACTCGACTAGCTGCTCGTGTGATTCCTGCACCTGGGCTCGCATGTTGGCCGGGATCTCCGTCTCTTTCCCCTTCCCATTTCCGCCCAGTTCGTAGGTGTAAGCCTTCATGCGCACCAGGTCGACCACTCCGCTCAAGCTCTTCTCGCTTCCAATGGGCAGCTCAATCGGGATCACATTCCGGCCAAACGCGTTGATCAACGACTCCAGCACGCGCTCCGCATTCGCCCGGTCGCGATCCATGCGGTTCACCACAATCAGCCGCGGCGTCTTGTACTCCTCGCAATCGTTCCAAACCCTCTGCGTCACTACTTCCACGCCAGCTACGCCATCCACCACCACAATCGCCGCATCCACCACCGGCAGCACCATCTTGGCTTCGTGGACGAACATGTTGAACCCGGGCGTATCGATCACATTGATCTTCGTCTTGCCCCACTCCACATAGGCCGCTGAGGCCGCAATCGACATTTTCCGCGCAATCTCTTCTTCGTCATAATCGGTGGTCGTCGACCCATCGTCCACGCGCCCCAGCCGCGGAGTTGCCCCTGAGGTATAGAGCATGGCCGACAGCAGCGTGGTTTTCCCCGCGTGCCCATGCCCCACAATCGCTACATTACGAATGTTTTCTCCGGAATAAACTTTCACGAGTAGGCTCCTTCGCAGGCGTGCGGAACGAGAAGGCCCAGAAGAGGATCATTGCAGTAGACAGGCCAGCCCAACATCACCCGCCAAAAACTAGGATGCTACCACGCGGCAAGCAGGCGCCTCAACCTCGCCTCCCCCTATCGCCTGACAGCCAAGGTGGAGTATCATCCTTTCGCAATGCTAGGCCACCGCACCAACGAGCAGTGGGTCGCGCAATACTCCACCAGCCACCAGCATCCCGTGAACCGCGCCTGCCACACTCTTGGCATTCCAGTGATCCTGCTCTCGATTCCGCTTTTTCTTGCCAGCATCTTCATTCATCGCCTGTGGCCCTATGCGCTCACTCTGTTTGTCATTGGATGGATTTTCCAATTCATCGGCCATGCCTTCGAAGGCAAGCCTCCCGAATTTTTCCAGGACTGGCGCTTCCTATTCGTCGGAGTCCGCTGGTGGTGGGCAAAGATCAACGGCAAAGCCTGAACTTTTTTGTCTTGAAAAAACGGGCAGCGCGCGGGACCGTGGAAGAGCGGCGCTTCAGCGCCGCGCAAGCATCCAAAATGATTCCGGGCTTCAGCCCCCGTAGTCGTATTTGGAGAGACCCTGGCTTTCCTCAAATCCGACTCACGCAAGAAGGCGCCCATGTTCCCCCAACTAGCCCGCTTCACCGACCTCGGCCTGCTCCTCCTCCGCCTCATGGTCGGCCTCATCTTCGTAACCAGCGGCTACGGTCACCTCAAAGACCCCGCAGCTCGCGCCAAAGACATTGGCATGTCCAAACCCTTCACCGTCTTCCTCGGTATCGCTGAAGTCTCCGGAGCCCTGGGCGTGACCTTCGGAGTCCTCACCCAACTCGCCGCCTTCGGCCTCATCCTCATCATGTTCGGCGCGATCCAGAAAAAGATCTTCGCCTGGCACACAGGCTTCTGGGGCCAGAGGGGTTCAGGCTGGCACTACGATTTGATGCTAATCCTGATGAACCTGGTGATCGCCTTCACCAACGGCGGCGCTTACGTGCTGATGCGGTGAGATCCTCCAATTCGAGATGAACTTCAGCTCAGCCACCGAAGAGCACCCCGCTGTTGCTCCAGTTGCCGCAACTTGATAAGCTTCGAGCACCGCAGATTTTGTATGCATCGATTTTGTATGCATCGTTGGATCGCCAAATTTCTGTTGCTCCTCACGCTCGCGGGAAACCTCGTCCCTCTGGCTCTAGCTACCACCGCTCCTCCGCATGCATGCTGCGTTCGCAAGGCCGTTCATTCCTGCCACGATGCTCTGAGCTCGCAATCAGAACGCCCCATCATCCGCGATGCCGCATGTTGCGGGAATAACTGCGGCCGCGCGGTCGTCACCGTCCGTTGGGCTCATGCGACTAAGGCAACAGTTTTGTATGCCCATTCCCACGCGGGCTACGTTGGACAGTTAAAAACCCTCCCTCCGAGCGCAAGTTATCGTCGCTTCCAATCCTCTCGCGCCCCTCCGTCTTTCTTTATCGCCTGAGTTCAATCTTCCGCACACGAACCGCCGCGTAGGTCCAGCCAAGCGGAGCGAGCCATTCTGCCACCGCTCTGTCATGACTGATTGGAGCGCGTCGCGACGGCCGTCTAATCACACAATTGCACGACACGACACGAAAGAAAAAAGGAAGAAAGAAAGAGAAGACCATGAAAGCCCCGGTGCGTTTCCCCCTACTCATCCTTACCACACAGCTCCTACTGTTAACCTTCCCCGCCTTCGCGTCCATTTTCGGATCAGTCCGCGGCGTCGTCCACGATCCCCAGCACCGTCCCGTACAAAATGCCATGGTCATGCTGAGCTCGAAGACGTCGCAATGGTCCGCCAGCACCAATACGGATGCCACCGGCCAGTTTGCTTTCAACAGCGTTTCGCTCGGCGAATACACGGTCACAGTCGTGGCCCCCACTTTCAATCAGGCCACGCAGAACCTTATAGTGAATTCCGGATCGCAACCCGTCCTCCATTTTTCCCTGAGCGTCGCCTCGAATAAAGAAACGGTGAACGTCTCTGGCTCGCCCGAAGCCGCTCCCACCGATTCCGCTACTCCCACCACTCTGGTCAGCCGTCTCGATATCGAACAAACTCCCGGCGCGGATCGCACCAACAGTCTCGCCATGATCACCGACTACGTTCCCGGCGCCTATTTCACTCACGACCAGCTCCACATCCGCGGCGGCCACCAAACCAGTTGGCTCATCGACGGCGTCCCCGTGCCCAACACCAACATCGCTTCCAACCTCGGCCCCCAATTCGATCCCAAGGATATCGACTACCTCGAAGTCGATCGCGGCAGCTACGGCGCCGAGTTCGGCGACCGCACTTACGGTGTCTTCAACGTAGTCCCGCGCACCGGCTTCGAGCGCAACCGCCAGGCCGAACTCGTCCTCAGCGCCGGAAACTTCTACCAAACCAACGACGCTCTCAGTTTCGGCAGCCACACTGAACGCTTCGCTTACTATGCCAGCGTCAACGCCAACCGCAGCAATCTCGGTATACAAACCCCTGTTCCGCAAGTCGTTCACGACGCTGAGAACGGCTACGGCGGCTTCGGATCCTTGATTTTCAATGTCGATCCCTCCAACCAACTGCGCTTCGTGACTTCGCTGCGCAAGGATTACTACCAAATCCCCTACGACCCTTTCCCCAATGACATCGAGAACAATCTGGTAAATGGCCAACTGACCGGACAGTATCCCAG
This sequence comes from Acidobacteriota bacterium, assembly GCA_013289765.1. GTDB lineage: Bacteria > Acidobacteriota > Terriglobia > Terriglobales > Acidobacteriaceae > Sulfotelmatobacter. The sequence goes on along the minus strand of JABCZI010000002.1, from coordinate 491,599 downwards.
CCTCAATCTTCGCGACGGCGATCACGAATCCGACGCCATCGTGAACTTCTCCTGGGTGCATACCTTCAATTCAAAACTCCTGCTGACGGTCTCTCCTTTCTTTCATCGCAATGCGGCCGACTACGCGAGCTCGCCCAACGACTTTCCTGTTGTCACCACTCAGGATCGCAGTTCGACCTACGGCGGCGGCCAGGTTAGCTTCGCCGCAAACGCGGCGAAAAATAATCTTCAGGTCGGTGTGTACAGTTTCTACCAGCAGGACAATGAGACGTTCGGCGCGGTGTTCAACGACGGCAGCAGTCCGCCGTTCACCGATTTGGAGCACCCCTCGGGCAGCCTGGCGGCATTCTTCATCGACGACAAGTTCACGCCCGTTCCCTGGCTGACGCTAACCGCCGGAATGCGGCCGACACACTTCTCTGGCGGAGTCTCGGAGAGTGCGATCAGCCCGCGCTTCGGCATTGCGCTCAACGTGCCGCATCTCAACTGGACCTTCCGCGCTTTTTACGGCCATTACTATCAGGCCCCACCGTTGATCACCGCCTCGGGTCCGCTGATTCAATTTGCCAATGCCAATAGTGTGGGATTCATCAAGCTCAACGGCGAGCGCGATGAAGAACATCAATTCGGCGTAACCATCCCCTACCATGGCTGGATTCTCGACGCCGACAACTTCCGAACCAATGTCGCTAATTTCTTTGATCACAACAATATCGGCGAGTCCAATCTCTTCTTCCCCATTACCATCGCTCATGCGGTCATCCGGGGATGGGAGCTTACCCTGCGTTCACCGCTCATCGCTCATCATGGCAAAATCCACCTCGCTTACTCCAATCAAATTGCCGAAGCTAGCGGAGCCATTACCGGCGGGCTCACCAATTTTTCCTTACCCGCCGGTCTCTCTCCACTCGATCATGATCAGCGCAACACGCTCAACGTCGGCGGCGACGTCACTCTGCCCTGGCGCGCCTATGCATCCACCAATGTCTACTACGGCTCGGGCTTCCACAACGCTTTCCCTGGCCAGCCCTATCCCGGCAATTATCTGCCGCAGCACACCACGTTCGACCTTTCGCTAGGCAAGGATTTCGGAGAGCGCTTTTCCGCCTCGCTAAACGCCCTCAACGTGGCCAACCGCCGCGTCGAACTCGATAACAGCGTCACCTTCGGCGGCTTTCATTGGAACAATCCGCGAGAGCTCTATGTAGAACTTCGCTACCGCTTCCACTACTGATCAGCAATCGTGGGGGATAATATAGGAGAATTAGGATTCGTATCTAGGATTCACATCCGGTATGCCTTCAGGCATACCGGAGAGGTCGCATTATCAATCGCGCCTTAAGGCGCTGCTCTTCGGAAACTAACTATGCCCGACAAACGTAACTCATCCCTCGAACGTATTGCGCTCTTATGCGCTCTGCTTACTTTTTCCATCGCCTGCAACCGCACACCACCGCCGCAACCCTCCGACGCGAACTCCAAACCCGGCGCCAAGCGTTATGCCTTGAAAGGCAAAGTGATTTCCGTGGACAAGAACGCGGGCACGGCAAACATCGATAACGAGCCAATTGCCGGCTTCATGGACCCCATGGTGATGCCTTACACCATCAAGCCGTCCTCCGACCTGAACCAACTGCAGCCCGGCGACTCCATCACTGCCGACGTAGTCGTCGAGCCCAACAAGTACTGGCTGGAGAACGTCAAAGTCACCAGCCACGCCGCAACTCCCGCCGAGAAGCCTGCTGCGACATTGCATATCCCGACTCCTGGCGAAGCTGTACCGGACTTCAAGCTCGTCAACCAGAGCGGTAAGCCAATCTCATTGCATCAATATCGCGGCCAGACTTTGCTTCTGACACTCATTTATACCCGCTGTCCATTTCCAGATTTTTGCCCACGCGTCAGCCACCAGTTCGCCGCTATCGACCGTCAGCTTCGCGCGAATCCGGGACGCTACGGCAGGACGCACCTGCTCAGCATCAGTTTCGACCCCGCTCACGACACTCCAAAAGTGCTGCGGGAGTACGGCTTCTCATGCGCCGGAGGCAAAGATTCGAGTCTCTTCGATCACTGGGAATTCTCCGCGATCCCGTCAAACGAATTGCCGGAATTCGCAGACTATTTCGCTCTAACCTATAACGAAGAGGCCGGACTGATTACGCACTCGCTGAGCACAGCAGTCATCTCGCCCGATGGAAAAATGTTCAAGTGGTATCACGGTGCCGATTGGCAGGCCTCCGATCTTCTCGAAGACGTCGCCAACGCATCGCACTCGGCCAGTTGAACTGGAATCGTTAAGGTCCCGGGGGGAAAGCTATTTTCTGTCAGGATTGTTTCTGTTAGGGATTTAGTGGTATCAGGAGACGGGATCGCGAAAAATAAAAATGAAACACACCCTGACCATACTCGCCGCCCTCGGCATCATCGTCTCCGCCCTAGCCCTTCGTGAGCACTACCGCACCGAAGGCGACGCGCCCTGCAGCATTAACGAACGCTGGGACTGCGGCATCGTCAATCACAGCCCCTACGCCGTGCTCCGCGGCGTTCCGGTAGCCGCGCTCGGCATCATCGGATATTTACTGATGGCCGCCCTCTCCTGGCGCCGCGCGTATCAGCTCCTGTTGATCGTCGCCGCCACCGGCCTCGGCTTTTCTCTCTACCTGGCCCAGATCGAGGCGCGCGTTCTCGGAGTGTGGTGTATCTACTGCGTAATCTCGCTCGCGGATATCTCTCTCATCACCGTGCTAGCACTGGGACTCACCCTCATGGGCTTAAGAAGAACATAAAAAGCGGCCCACACTGGGCCGCCTCTTTGACTTTCAGTTTTGATCCGTGAGAATCCGTGCAAATCCGTGGCAGAAGAATTTAGATATCCAAATTCTTGACATCCAGCGCATTCTCTTCAATAAACTTCCGCCGCGCCTCCACGTCCTCGCCCATCAGCGTGGTGAAGATGGTTTCGCACTCGGCAATGTCTTCCAGCTTCACCGAGAGCAGAGTCCGCCGCTCCGGATCCATGGTCGTCTCCCACAACTGCGGAGCCGTCATCTCACCCAAACCTTTATAGCGCTGCACATCATAACCGCGGCTGCCTTCTTTCTTTACGTACTCGAACAGTTCGCGCGCCGTCGCCTTCTCCACCGGCTCGATTACCGCCCGGCTCTTCGGTGCAGCCTTTGCGGTCTTCTTCGCAGACTTGCCCTCTGACTCAGCCGCCTCACCGTCCACACCCTCATCTTCCGCGGCCTCGTCACTGGTAGCCGCGCCCGCCTTGGTCACCGCTTCCACCACAAACGGCGGTTCCAGATAAGGCTCAATCTGCTTGAACTTCGAAATCAACTGCCGGAACTCCGGGCTGGACGCCAGTTCCCAATTGATTACATGTTCTGACCCCTGCGAGTTTACGATCTTCACTTCCCAAAGGTTGTGCTCTTCGTCGAAGACCGACTCCACGCTCTTGAACTTCCGTTCTTTCTGCAGCCGCTTCAATTCCTTTTCCAGCTTTTCGATTTTCTTTGGCGGCGACTTCTTGTCTCCTTCAAAATCAGCGTGCTTCGAGAAATCCATCCTGGGCAGCAGGTCTGTCACGGCCTCATCGCGTATACGCTTATTTACTTTGTCGAAAAAGTTCAGATATTCTTTCAGCACGCTCATGAAGCGCGTCAGGTTCGCACCCTCCAGTTTGGCCGCGCCCTCGCCGTAACGCACGATGAGCCCGTCAGCCGCGCGTTTCAGCATCACTTTGTCAAACTCGTCGTCGTCCTTGATGTACTGCATCGATTTGCCTTTTTTGATTGAATACAGCGGCGGCTGCGCAATATAAATATTGTTCCGCTTAATCAACTCCTGCATGTGCCTGAAGAAAAACGTCAGCAGCAGTGTCCGGATGTGCGAACCGTCCACGTCGGCGTCGGTCATCAGAATGATTTTCCCGTACCGCACCTTCGTCGGATCAAAATCATCCTTGGCGATGCCGGTGCCCAGCGCCGTAATCATCGCGCGAATTTCTTCGTGCGCCAGCATCTTGTCGTAGCGGGCTTTCTCTACGTTGAGAATTTTCCCCTTCAACGGAAGAATCGCCTGAAAGCGGCGATCGCGCCCCTGCTTCGCCGTCCCGCCGGCCGACTCGCCCTCAACCAAAAACAATTCGCACCGGTTCGGATCGCGCTCCGAACAATCCGCCAGCTTGCCCGGCAAGCCGCCCGAATCGAGCGCTCCCTTGCGTCGCGTCAAATCTCGCGCCTTCCGCGCCGCCTCTCGCGCTCGCGCCGCGTCCACCGCTTTATTAATAATCTTCCGCGCTACGGTTGCGTTTTGCTCAAAGAACGCGCCCAGCCGCTCATTGATGAACGCCTGCACAATGCCCGCGATATCGGAATTCAACTTGCCCTTGGTCTGCCCTTCAAACTGCGGCTGCGGCAGCTTCACGCTGATCACCGCGACCAGGCCTTCGCGCACATCGTCGCCGGTCAGATTTTCTTTTACGTCTTTGAACAGCCCCATCTGCTGCCCGGCATAATTAATCGTGCGCGTCAGCGCCATGCGGAAGCCCGAAAGATGCGTGCCGCCATCGACGGTATTGATATTGTTGGCAAAGCTGAACACCGACTCCGAATATCCGTCGTTGTATTGCAGCCCAATCTCCATGGCCACGCCGCTGCGCTCCGCTTCCATATAGATTGGTTTATCGTGCAGCACCTGCTTGCCACGGTTCAAATGCTTGATGAATTCCGCGATGCCGCCGTTGTACTTGAACTCCGAATGCTTCGCCCCACCCGTTTTGGCATCGGTGGAGCGCTCATCGGTCAGCGTGATCGACAAGCCTTTATTCAGGAACGCCAGTTCTCGCAAGCGCTGCGCCAACGTGTCGAAGTTGTATTCCGACGACGCGGTAAAGATTGTGCGGTCTGGCAGGAAGTGCACCTTCGTCCCGCGATGCTTGCTGGCGCCGGTCTTTTTTAACTTGCTCGTCGGCTCGCCCTTGGAATAGGTCTGCTCCCAAGTGAAGCCATCACGCCAGATTTCCAGATCGAGTTCTTCGCTGAGCGCATTGACGACGGAGACTCCGACTCCGTGCAATCCGCCGGAAACTTTGTAGCTCGACGAATCGAATTTTCCGCCCGCATTCAGCGTGGTCATCACGACCTCGGCAGCGGAAACCTTCTCGCCGTCGATTTCCATGTCATCGACAGGAATGCCGCGCCCGTCATCGACCACGGTGATCGAGTTGTCGATATGAATCGTGACCTTGATCTCCTTGGCGAATCCGGCGAGCGCTTCATCCACGGAGTTGTCGACGACTTCGTACACTAGATGATGTAGTCCCACCTCGCCCGTCGAACCGATGTACATGGCCGGGCGCTTGCGTACGTGCTCCATACCACTGAGGACTTTGATGGAGTCGGCAGTGTAGTCGCTGTTGCCTCCACCATTATTCGCGGTGATCGGCGTCACGACTCCGTTTTTTGTTTTAGTTTCGACGATGGGAGTATTCATTTCTTTGGTGGCCATTCCGCTCCGTGGGAGAACGCCCTGACTCTCTTAGAACGCAGGTTCGTTACCCGGGAAAATACCTTCGCCAGCCCGCCCAAACCCAGCTCTGCAGCACACCTGCAAATTGACCTCAAGTTATTGAAATGTCTTTACTTAGGTTCGGTTGGCGACTGTTGAAATTATATCACGGAACACACCGTTTTTCGAGCCGCCAAAAGGCTCGAACCCCACCGGTAAACCGCCTATTTCTACCCCGTGACGTTGGGTTTCATTTTCCGGCACCTCTACGCCATTCGTCCTCATCTAACCACCCGATCCTGCTAAAATAGAGCCACAGGAGTCACCAACCTAATAATGCCAGTACCCGTTTCGCAGATGTGGACTGTGGCAAGCTACGTCCTTCGCCAGAAGCTGGCCGGACGCAAGCAGTACCCGCTCGTGCTGATGCTCGAGCCCTTGTTCCGCTGCAACCTGGCTTGCGCCGGATGCGGCAAGATTCAGTACCCCGCCCACATCCTGAAGAAGGATTTGTCTCCTGAAGAATGTTTCCGCGCCGCTGACGAATGCGGCGCCCCCATGGTCTCGATCCCCGGCGGCGAACCGCTCATGCACCCGCAGATCGGGGAGATCATCGAAGGCCTGGTCGCGCGCAAGAAATATATTTATCTGTGCACCAATGCCCTACTGCTGAAAGAGAAAATAAATCTCTTTAAGCCAAGCAAATATCTGACCTTCAGCGTTCACCTCGACGGCCAGCGCGAAGAGCACGACCTCGCCGTCTGCCGCGAAGGCGGATACGACATCGCCCTCGATGCCATCAAAGAAGCACTCAGCCGCGGTTTCCGCGTCACCACCAACACCACGCTGTTCGACGGCGCCGATCCCAAGTCCGTTCGCGCCTTCTTCGATGACATGATGGAGCTTGGCCTCGAAGGCATGATGCTCTCGCCGGGATACTCCTACGACAAAGCGCCTGACCAGAAGCATTTCCTTGGCCGCGCCCGCACCCGGCGCATGTTCCGCGCGATCCTGTCGAACCGCAAGAAGAACTGGCGCTTTAATCTGTCGCCGCTCTTTCTGGAATTCCTGATGGGCAAACGCACCTACCCCTGCACGCCCTGGGGAATGCCGACCTACAACATTTTCGGATGGCAGAAGCCCTGCTACCTGCTTCAGGATGGCTACGCGGAAACCTTCGACGAGCTTCTCTTGACCACGAACTGGAGCAACTATGGCACCGAGTCCGGCAATCCCGCATGCGCCAATTGCATGGTCCACAGCGGCTATGAAGCCTCAGCGGTGAACGCCACATTTAGTTCGCTCAGCGGATTCCTCGCCACGGTGAAAGCAACGTTATTCACCACCTATCGCGATAAAGAAGCATTGGACCTGCTGGACGAACCGCAAGCTCCAGTTCACCCGCTGGTGCAAATCGCTCCGACGGCAAATTCATTGCACGAAACGCGCGCGTGATTACCTTGTGACCCTCTGTGTCCCCTGTGCTTAAGGATTTTGACTTTCGACTGACGCCATGACAGGAAAAGCTTCCGGCCACATCGATCACGAAGCCGCGCAAGCGGTCCCCCACGTCAATCCCGACTCTCTCGAAGTCGCTCCTGGCACCGCCCACGAACAACTCGAAGGTTGGATCCCGCAACTAGCCAGCGATGAAGAAATCCGCGTCGCCCTCGAGAAGGCCTTCGACTACCGCGGCGACGTAACCATCACCCGCAAAGACGGCACAAAAATCGAAGGCTACCTCTTCGACCGCCGCACCGGCCCGACGCTGAAAGATTCCCTCGTCCGCCTCTATCCCAAAAATTCGACCGAGAAACTTTCCATCACCTACGCGGACATCGCCGCCCTCGCCTTCACCGGACGCGACACCGCCGCCGGCAAAAGCTGGGAAGCCTGGATGAAAAAATACGCCGCGAAAAAAGCGGCGGGCGAAACCAACATCGCCCTCCTGCCCGAACCCTTAGACTAATTTCGCACCTGTCAAATTTCGACACCTGTCATCCAGAGCGAAGCGTGAGCGTCCGAAGGACGGTCATGCGCAGTCGAAGGCTCCCTAGTAGGCCAATCGCAATTCGGCCTATCGAGGAACTTGCTCGATGCGCTATCGAGTGGCCTTGCTCCCCGCCCCAAAACTCAGCCCCTGCACCAACTCCTCCACCTCATCCTCAGTCCCGCCAATAAAAGTAAATGACACCACATATTCCCGCGTCAGCACCACAAGCGTCGATTGCCGCATCACCCGCGTCCCAACATCCTTCTGAAAATCCCCGCGCACCAGCTTCTTCGGTCCCAACACAAACTCATAAGGCTCGTCATCCATCTCGAAGCCTTGCGCCTTGGCGACTTCCATCACGGGCTGGAAGTACTGTGCCGCTTCCCTCAGTTCCGGATACGCCGCCACACTCTCCGCCACAATCAGAATCGACCCATTCACATCTTCCGCCTTCGCCTCGGGCGGCCGCGAAAACGCCGCCAGCAACACTCGCCCGCACGCACCCAGGTGGGGACAGCCTCCCAAGCTTGCCCTGAGCGAAGCCGAAGGGGCTGTCCGGTCGAGCGCAGCTCGACTTTCCGTCGCCGTAGAGGCATCCGCCACATTCATCTCCTCAGTCCGCAGCACCCACCCCGCCGGAACCTTGACTGAAAATCCAAACGAGGTGTTCCGATACACTCCCGCGCTCACCCTCCCCGCGTCAAGCGAGGACTCCGTACCTCGCTCCTTTGAGGAAGCCTGCGCTTTATTCTTGTTGGAAGAGGACGAATCTTGTGCAGCCAGACTCGCGGGAAGACTCCACGCGCTTAACGCCAGAGCGGAATTTAGAAAAAGGAATAGAAAAGAAAGTCGGCTAGTACGGCAACCCATACCGCCATGTTACCCGAGAGCGCAGTCGAAGTTCGCGCGTCAGCCACTCTCATGCCGCCCTGCCCATCACCGGCTGCGTGCAATGCGCACACCGCCGCGCCTCAATCGGAATCTCGCTAAGGCATTCGGGACACTTCTTGGTGGTCGGATCAGGCGGCTTCTCGCCACGGTTCATGCGTGCGACCAGCGCATTCACGGGTAGCACTACAAAGAAGTAAACCGCAACCGCGATCAGGAAAAACGAGATGCAGGCATTGATGAAGTTGTCGAGAGGGAATGCGATGCCGTGAATCGTGAACTCAAGCGACGAGAATTTCTCTCCGCCGCCGGTAGCGAGCTTGATCAGCGGATTCAGAAACGCTGACGTCAGTCCGGCAACTACGCTGGCGAACGCCGCACCAATCACCACGCCGACCGCCATATCCACAACATTTCCGCGCAGGATAAACTTCTTAAACCCGTCAAGCATAGAAATGCCTCCGAACAGGATTGGCCGTAAATGTATGACAGGAAAGGCCGCAGGTCAAGCAGCCGTCTGGAAGTGAATATGATGAACGAGCAGGATTCTAGGGACGCCGCTCAGATTCGCATCGGCATCACGATATACCGGTACTTATAATCGTCGCCCTCAGCCGGCCGCAATTGCCCAGCGGATTGCGAATCTTTCAACTCCAACCGCACCTCGTCAGTCCCGGCGGCTTTCAGGAAGTCCACCAGGTACTGCGCATTGAATCCGATGGTCAGCACCTCGCCATCGTAAGGAGCCTCAATCGAATCCTCAGACTCGCCCGCTTCCGTCGACGATGCGGAAATCTTTACTTCGCCCTTCTCTAGCTTCATCCTCACCGCTCGCGAGCGTTCATCGGCAAATTGCGCCACGCGCAAGATGGCCGAGTTTAGATCTGAGTTGTTCAGCGTAATGCTCTTGCTATTGTCCTTTGGCAGGACTGCCTCAAAGTTCGGGAACTGCCCCGTAAGCTGGCGCGATGTCAGCAGCCGCGATCCGATACGGAAGAAAAGTGTCGACTCGTCTTTGGCAAACTCCACCGTATCCGCGTCCGTCGAATCCAGCAGGGATTTCAGTTCGTCCATCGCCTTCTTCGGAACCAGCGTCTTCATCTCGCCCGAGACGCCTTCAAACTTCTCTCCGCTCCGCTCGCAATGCGCCAGCCGATGCCCGTCAGTCGCCACCATGGTGATCGACTCCGGCTTCAGCAGCATCAGCGCGCCATTCAACGTGTAGCGCGACTCCTCACTCGATATCGCAAAACAAGTGCGCGCAATCAATCCGCGCAACACCTGCCCTGGAATCTTCACCACTCCCGCGGTCGGAAACACCGGCAAGCTGGGGAAATTCGACTTCGCCATCCCCACCATCTTGGTATTCGATCGCCCGCAGCGAATGCTGACCCAATGATTTTCCAGCAACTTGATCGTGATATCGGCGTCCGGCAGCAGCTTTACGTAGTCATGCAGTTTGCGCGCCGGAATCGTACACGACCCGTCCTTCTTCACTTTCGCATTGCATGACGTTCGCAGGCTCAGATCCAGGTCCGTCGCCGTCAGCGATAGCCTGCCCTCGGATGCCTCGAATAAATAATTGGAAAGAATAGGAATCGTGGTCTTACGCTCGACCACTCCCTGCGTCGCCGTCAATTCCCGCAGCAATTCTACTTTGCTGACCGTGATCTCCATCGTTCCCACCGCCGTCCCCGCTGCAACGACCGCCTCGACCGGCATAGACTTTTCTCCCCTGCCGCTTGCTACTTTTATTACTTCCCTTATATCAAATACAAAACCTATTAAACCAGTAGTAACAGTAGGCGCTTCGCAGAAGTGGAAAACTTTGCCAACCCGCCTGTTCTCACCGCGATAAACCCGCTACCCTCATGTGAGAAATCCGTCCCCTGCTCAGCGGAGCTACTACAAGAAGATTTCCACTTTCGCCAATTCAGCCGACCCTTGCACAGCTTCCACACCTGATTCACAGCCATCGAAAAGGAATACCGCGCTGCTCGGTGCAAAACGCCAAATAATTCTCTTTTATCCGCCCAGTTGCTCAGTCAGCTTATTGATTAACCTGTTTAAATCTTTGTCGTTCTTGCGAGCCTCTTCAATCTTCTCTACCGAGTGCAGAACCGTCGTGTGATGCTTTCCACCAAACTGCCGCCCAATTTCTGGCAGGGAAGCTTCTGTCATATGTTTGGCCAGATACATCGCAATCTGCCGCGGATAAACAATCGCCCGCGAATTGTCCTTCGCCTTGATCTCAACCAGGCGCAGCCCAAACTGTTCAGCCACCATTTTCTGAATCGACTCAATCGTTACTTTGCGCGCCTGCGAATCGATAAAATTCTTGAGCACCTGTTGCGCGTAAGGAAGCGTAATCTCCGCCCCTATCAGCGACGAGTGCGCCACCAACCGGATCAGCGCCCCTTCCAACTCGCGCACATTGGACCGGATATTCTGCGCCACGAACATAGCGACATCGCTCGGCAGCGTTACTTTCTCCTGCTCCGCCTTTTTCTGCAGGATCGCCACTTTCGTTTCCAGATCCGGCGGCTGAATATCTGCGATCAGGCCCCACTCAAACCGGCTGCGCAACCGGTCTTCAATCTCCGCCAATTCCTTTGGCGAACGATCGCTCGCAATCACAATCTGCTTCATGGTGTCGTGCAGCGCATTAAAAGTATGGAAAAACTCTTCCTGCGTCCGTTCCTTGCCCGCCAGAAACTGGATGTCGTCGATCAGCAGTACATCCACTCCGCGGAACTTGTCGCGGAATGTCGTCATCTTGTCGTAGCGCAGCGAGTTGATCATGTCATTGGTGAACTTCTCGCTCGATACGTAGCAGATGGCCGCCTGCGGCTGCCGCCGCTTTACTTCATGTCCGATGGCCTGCATCAGATGCGTCTTGCCCATACCAACGCCGCCATACAGAAACAGCGGGTTGTAAGCTTTCGATGGACGTTCCGCCACAGCCTGACACGCGGCGTGTGCAAACTGATTTCCGGACCCGATCACGAATGCGTCAAACGTGTATCGCGGATTCAGTTGCGCCGCGCCATCCCAGTCGAATCGCGCCTGCGACGGAGGCGCCGACGGCGGAGCCGCAGAAAGTCCGCCGTTGTGCCGCACCGTAGTAGCCGCCGGGTCATCGTCTGGAGTCACGAACTTTACGTCGTTGAATTCCAGGCCCAGGTTATCGATCGCTTCCTGAATCAAGTCCGCGTATTTATCGCCGGCGTGACGGAACTCCGCGGTCGGCACGCGGACAAATAAAATTCCGCCACTGGCGTGGCTGTAGCGCGTTGGTTTTAACCAGGTGTCGTAAGAATGACGGTTGATCTTTTTTTCCAGCGCATCCAGAATGCGCGTCCATGGATTCGGGGAAAGGATTGTGCCTTGAGCTGACATAATTATGAATACCCGCCGTGGCGTCCCGGCGGCTGGCTTGAGGGCGCCTGTGCAAAAATCTGTTTAGCTACTCGTTGATGGAACTCTTAGTGTACTGCGGAATGCGCCCCTTGTGTCGTGCGCCGTTGCAATTGTTGAATGAGAGTTTCAAAGCCGACCGTGCGGCATAGTAGCACAATTTTTTTCGGCGTACTGGAACTCTTCGCACGAAATTTTCTCGCGTGCCCTATTCAGAACCCGCAGCCCACTACCTGTCAAGTGGCGAAGATATAACTGCAACACGAATGATGCAGTGAGCAATCCGGCGCAGAAAAAAGAATAAAAATTAATGCGCAGATCATCCGTGCTGTTTCGTAGAGTTGAGCTCCGCAACCAGACGCGAAAGTTAAAGATCACGCGCCCATGCAGACGAGACGACGCAGACGAGACGAGAAAAGATGGGTTCGTTGTGTCTCTGTGATTGTGTCTGCAGGAGACGAGAACGCCGCTCCCGAACTTCTACGTAATCCGAAACAGATTCAATTCCAGTGGTTGGTGGGTCGAACCGCGGGGGTGACCCTTTGCTCTCACCCCGTCCAGTCATTTATACTCATCGTTTGCCCTAACACTGTCGACGGAATCAGGAGCACCTATCTTTCATGCCCAAGCGTACTTTCCAACCTAACCGGCGCAGGCGAAGCAAGAAGCACGGCTTTCGCACGCGCATGAAGACCCAAGGCGGCCAGAAGGTCATTTCCCGCCGCCGCGCCAAAGGGCGTAAGCGGGTCTCCGTGAAGCCTGGCTTCCGCGAGTAGTATTTCTAGTGCCGCTTATTTCCACAGTCGAGACATTGAGCAGTGTGTCGCAGCGTGATGGCATGATGGCTGATGCCTCGCTGGGAGTTCGGCCGGACTTCGCGATGCCGCCAAAGAAAGCAGTACGATTTCCCCGCACGGCGCGCCTTCTGCGCCACGCGGATTTCGAGCGTGTCTACAAGCAGGGACGCCGGCACTTTTCCGCCTCCATGACCGTGTTCTATTGGCCGCGGACCGCATTGCAGGAAAATACGGAGGCCGATCTAAGAAAGAGTAAGGCATCCGCACCCCAAGGTCTGCGCGTCGGGTTCACGGTAGGGCGCGTCCTAGGTGGCGCAGTTCAGCGCAACCGCATGAAGCGGCGCTTGCGCGAAGCCGTTCGCATGTCCCGTCCGTCGGGCACGATTGCAGCCGACGTCGTTATCAATCCCAAGAAGTCGTTGCTGACCGCGGACTTCTCCAAAGTGCTGGACGAAGTCAGCCGCGCCTTCACCGTCATCGAACAAAAACTGTCGCAGACCTCTGCAGCAACAACGGTTGAGACCGCAAATAGTAGAAGGGCGGGAAGCCGACAACCGCAAGCCGGAAGCCGATCTTGAGCAATTTCGCCAAACTCGTCACACTGCAACTGCTGAGGGTCTACAAGTGGGCTATTTCGCCCCTGCTGCCTCCGGCCTGCCGCTACGTGCCGACCTGCTCGGAATATGCCATGGAGGCCGTCGAACGCTACGGCGCTCTGCGCGGTGGATGGATGGCTTGCGTTCGCATTCTCCGTTGCCATCCGTTCTCTCGTAGCGGATACGACCCCGTGGTTAGGCAGGCGCGGTGCGGAAAACTATGATGTAAAATTCCGCTGCAATTGCAGCTGGGACCGATGCGGCAACCAATTTTGGGTGGCACAGCGCTTCAGCGCTGCGATAAAGCTCCTCAGTTAGCGAAATGGGCTTTGGCCCCGAGGTACTTAATAAGACTTTGGCCGACTTTAAAAATCCCCAACAGGAACCCGGCGCCGAGCGCCGGCTTCTTCTCGTCTTTGTTCTAACGTTCGTCGTTCTGATGGTTTTTCAGCCGTTGCTGAAGAAATACATGCCGCAGGCGCCCGCCGCTCAGCCGCAAAATCAGCACACGTCACCGCAGCCTGTCTCGACGTCGCCTGTGACCGCAGCGTCTGCTGCATCGGCTCCATCCCCCATCAGGCCGGTCAACACAGTCAGCAAGCAGGCCTCCACAGAAACAGAAACTGTCATCGAAAACGATCTTTACCGCATCACGTTTACCAACCGCGGCGCCCAGGTTAAATCCTGGATTCTCAAAAAGTTCGACAATGACGCACAGAACGGCCTTCTCGATCTCGTCAATCCAGTCGCCGCTCCAAAATTCGGCTACCCGCTTTCTCTCTGGACTTATGATGAGAATCTGCGCAACCGTTTGAATTCCGCTCTCTATGTAACCTCGAACGAAGGCCATCTCTCGGCCCCAGCCAGCGTTAGCTTCGAGTATTCGGATGCGGATGTCGTGGTTCGTAAGACCTTCCGTTTCGATCACACGTATGTTTTGAACGTCGAAACCTCGGTCGTCTATAACGGTGCCGATATCTTCGCTGCTCCCGCTTGGCCCTCTGGATTCGGCGACCAGGTCGCTCCTCCCTCCTACGCGGCGGCTCGTATCGATTACCACAACGACGCTTCCAGCGAGCGCACCGCGCTGGTCTTTCCCAGCTTCGTCTCGCGCCTCGCCGTCAAAAATATTAGTGGCGACAACACCATCAAGGGTCCATTCGAGTGGGCGGGTACCGGCGACCAATACTTCACCGCCATCTTCATCCCCCAGGATCCCAATACCGCCGCCATGGTCACATTTCGCAAATCTTTGGACGTCCCTGCAAAGCCCGGCTCCAACGAGACTGCGAAAATTGACGTCCTGGGAGCCGCCGTCGGCGACCTTCACGGTCCTACCACGCAACGCATGTACGTCGGTCCAAAAGAATTGGCCGTCCTCGATGCCGTCTCCGTTCCCGCCATAAAAAACGACACTCCAGATCTTCGCGGCATCGTCGACTTCGGCTGGTGGGGCATCCTCGCCCGCCCGCTCTTCCTCTGGCTCAAGTGGACTCACAACCACATCGTCTCCAACTGGGGATGGGCCATCGTCCTTCAAACCCTCATCATTACCATTGCACTGCTTCCCCTGCGTATCACGCAAATGAAGTCGATGCTCAAGATGCAGCGCATCGCCCCGCAAATCAAATCCATTCAGGAGAAGTACAAGAAATATAGCCTCCGCGATCCGCGCAAAGCCGCGATGAATGAGGAGATTAGTGCCCTCTATAAAAAGGAGGGCGTAAATCCTGCCGGCGGTTGTTTGCCGATGATCATCCAGTTTCCATTCCTCATTGCGTATTACCGCATGTTGGGAGTCGCCCTCGATCTCCGCCACGCCCACTGGCTCTGGATCCACGATCTCTCGGCGCGCGACCCTTATCTCCTGCTGCCCATCCTGATGGTCGTCAGCATGTTCGCCATGCAGCGCATGACGCCGCAAGCCGGCATGGATCCGCAGCAACAGAAAATGATGACCTGGATGATGCCCCTTTTCATGGGATTCCTTTTCTTTAATTTCGCCGCTGGCCTGAACTTGTACTACGCGGAAACCAATTTGATTTCGATCGCGCAGCAGGCCATCATGAACCGCACCAAGATAGGCCGCGAAATGCGTGAGATGATGGAAAAACGCGCCCGCAAGAAAGATAAATAGCTGTCAGCTCTCAGCTTGCGTGAGCCGTGTGCGATAAGATTTAATTCTTGAACCACTGGGTACCCTGTGCATCTGTGGTTAAGGTTTTAAGCGTAAGGATAAATAATACCGCCGCCATCACGCCGATCAAGCTGAGAGCTGACGGCTGATAGCTGAAAGCTGCCAGCTTCCCCTATGGACAAACTCGCCGCCGCCAATAAGATCAACGAATTCCTCCAGTCCGTCGTCACCCATGGAGGTCTTCACCTGAAGTACCGCATCGTCGTCGATCCTCCTCCCCAGAGCGAGTGGGAGAAACCGGAAATCTTCGTCGATTTCTCCGGACCGGACTCCGCCCTGCTCCTCGATCGCGGCGGCGAACTTCTCCGCGCTCTCGAGTTGCTCTCCCTCGAAATCCTCCGCCTGTCTTCCGGCGAACACGAAAAGATTTCCTTCGACTGCAAGAACCAGCGCTCCCTGCGCTTTCAGGAACTCCGCATGGCGGCCGGCGTCGCCGCCGAAAAAGTTCGCCAGACCGGAACTCCCTTCCAGTTCGCTCCCATGTCGTCGCGCGAGCGCCGCATCGTTCACCTCGCCCTGCGCGATCAAACCGACCTACGCACTGAAAGCGATGGCGAAGGCTTCAACCGCTGCGTCGTCCTCTACCCCGCGGCTTACAAACCGGCCGCTAGCAAGCCCGCCCGTCGAACACTTCCCTAAGGATTGCTCTGTCATCCTGAGCGGGAGCAAGTATTTGCGCGCTTAGCGCGAATACTTGTGTAGTCGAAGGACCGCTATCAGCGTGCAACTACCAATCGGCCTCCAAGGGTCCCCGCCACCTCCTTGCTTCTTTTCAGCAGCTACAGGCAAAATAGATCGCTCCATCCATTCAATCCCCAGAGGTTTTCATGCACCTCCTCCGCCACGCCGCAATTCTGTTCTCGCTTTTCCTGTCCCTCCCGGTAACCGTTTCCCTCGCCCAGTCCAAGCTAACCTATCCGCCAGCCCGCCGCGGCGATCAGATTGACGACTACCACGGCGTCAAAGTTGCCGATCCCTACCGCTGGCTCGAAGACACCGACTCCGCCGAAACTCACGCCTGGGTCGAAGCTGAGAATAAATTGACCTTCAGCTATCTGGATCAAATTCCTTATCGGCAGTCCATCCATAATCGCCTCACCAAACTATGGAACTACGAGCGCTTCACCACGCCCGAGCAAGAAGGCGGCCGCTATTTTTTCGAGCACAATGACGGACTCCAGAATCAAAACGTCCTTCTAGTCGCCGAGTCTCTCACCGCCGAACCGCGCCTCTTGCTCGATCCCAACCTGCTCTCTGCCGACGGCACCATCGCCGTTTCCGACACTGCGATTTCTGACGACGGCAAGCTGATGGCCTACTCGCTCGCCGCTTCCGGCTCCGATTGGAACGAGTGGCATGTTCGCAATGTCGATACCGGCAAGGATCTGCCTGATCTGGTCAAATGGGTGAAGTTCGCTGGTGCCTCCTGGTCGAAGGACAACAAAGGTTTCTATTACAGCCGTTATGACGAACCCACCGGCGCCACCATGCGCGATACCAATTATTTTCAAAAGCTTTACTATCACCGCCTGGGCACGCCGCAGTCGGAAGACAAATTGATTTACGAACGCCCCGACAACAAAGAAATGATGTTCGGAGGCTCCGTCACCGATGACGGCCACTATCTGCTGATCATCGTTTCGCAAGGCACTTCGCCCAACACCCGCGTCTATTACAAGGACCTCACCCAGCCGGATTCTCAAGTCGTAAAACTTCTCGACGATTTCGACGCGCGTTACGATTTTATCGACAACGACGGTCCCGTCTTCTGGATTCAGACTGATCTCGACGCTACGCGTGGACGCCTCCTCGCCATCGACACCCGCCATCCCGAGCGCGCGAACTGGAAAACTCTGGTCCCGCAGAGTACCGACAAACTTGAATTCGCTTCAGTCGTGAACAATTCTTTTCTTCTCGGCTATCTCAAAGACGCTCGTACCGTAATTCGCGTCCACGACCTGAACGGCGCTTTTCTCCGCGACGTTGACCTGCCCGGCATCGGCACCGTAGGCGGTATTAGCGGCAAGCGCAAAGACAAAGAAGCCTTCTTCACGTTCACCAGTTTTATTTCGCCATCCACGGTTTATCGCTACGATCCCGTCGCCGCAAAAAGCACCATCTTCCGCCAGCCCAAAGTCGACTTCGACGCTTCCCGCTACGAGACCAAACAGGTCTTCTACAACAGCAAAGACGGCACCCGCCTGCCAATGTTTCTGACTTACAAAAAAGGCATCAAGCTCGACGGAGAAAATCCCACCATGCTCTACGCCTACGGTGGATTCGACATCTCTCTCACCCCTGCGTTCTCGGTGCCGAACATCGTCTGGCTCGAGATGGGAGGCATCTACGCCCAACCCAACTTGCGCGGCGGGGGCGAGTACGGTGAGGAGTGGCACCAGGCGGGAACGAAACTCAAAAAGCAAAATGTCTTCGACGACTTCATCGCCGCCGCCGAATGGCTCATCGCCAACAAATACACCTCAACTCCCAAACTCGCTGTTCGCGGGCGGAGCAACGGAGGCCTGCTGATCGGCGCCTGCCTCACCCAACGTCCCGACCTCTTCGGCGTCACCCTCCCCGAAGTCGGAGTCATGGATATGCTTCGCTTCCACAAATTCACCATCGGCTGGGCCTGGACCTCCGACTACGGCTCCTCTGACGATCCCGCCGAATTCAAAGCCATCTATGCCTACTCGCCCCTGCAAAACCTGAAGCCCGGAACAAAATATCCGCCCACATTGATCGCTACATCCGATCACGATGACCGCGTCGTCCCCGGCCACAGCTTCAAATTCGCCGCCACCATGCAAGCCGATCAAGCCGGACCCGCTCCCGTCCTGATCCGCATCGAAACCAAAGCCGGTCACGGCGCCGGCAAATCCATCACAAAATTAATCGACGAAACCGCCGACACCTGGGCCTTCGTCGCCTACAATCTCGACATGAAAGTAACTCTGCAATAGCGACGCTTATTGCCGAATTGTCATCCTGAGCGAAGTGGCTCGTTCGCGTAGCGAACCAGCCACGCAGTCGAAGGATCCCGAGTCGCATCGCTGCACCGTTTGCCCTGCAAGGCATTCTCCCGCAACGCCAATTCTAGAAGCTCAAATAAAGCGGCCTCTCAAATGTAACGTTCGGATGTTGAAATGCACTACTGAATAGGCCGCTCGATCCATCGCAGGCAAGGAAGCCGGCCCACTGGGAGGGGACATGTTTGCTCGCAAGGTTACTGCTCATATAAAGCCGCACTCATTACCGGAATTTACGAATCTCATTGAGTGTGAAATCCTTCCCTGGCTGCGAAAGCAGGAAGGTTTCCTGGATTTGATCACTCTGGCGGTCCCTGATCGCAACGAGGTCACTACCATCAGCTTCTGGGATCATCAGGCGAATGCGGAGGCTTACAACACAGCCGGTTATCCAGAGGTACTGGAGATCCTGGGAAGCCTCTTGGACGGGATTCCTTACGTGAAGAGGTTTGACGTGGTTAGCTCAACCTTTCGAAGGGTTGCCCCCCTGCGGTCGTCTGAAGCAGAGCATCTCCATGAAAAAGGTTCGACACAACTTGGCTATCGCTCAACTGAGACTAACGTCTGACGGACTCACACCGTCAGTTGGTGGATCGTTGTTTGCGCCGACCATCTGACGGATTGCCGTTTGCGCGCCTGACATGTACACCATCTGCGCTTCATCTCCGGATCGCATCCCTGCTGAAACGCCTCTCACCGTCCCTCATCCGCCGAAGGCCTACACGCCGACGGCACGGCTTTCGCAGATAAACTCCCAACAGCGCCCGATAAGGCGTGATGCGGAACCATTTCCCGCGAGAAACCCCTTCAAACGATGACAAGACGAACGTCCCGCTCCACTATTACCAACCAGGTTCCCGCAAAACTGAAGCTTGCCACAGATTTTGAATTTCCACTTCGGCCCGCCGATCCTCGACTCGATTTGCAAGTTGGGCCACCGGAATCTCAAATCCCTCCCACCGCGTAACCACTCAGGTTCGTACCAATCCAGATTCCTTCTGAGCTACCCAGTGTCCCTTGTGTTTAAGCCTTTTCCCGCCCCAAAAAGAAAAGCGGCCCGTAAGCCGCCCTCTCTCGGTACTCGGTACTGTCAACTCGGTACTATCTCCCCGCAGCCGCTCCCGCAGCCATCGGCGCCGTGCCCGCTATCTTCATCGCTTCAATCCGCGCCAGCACGTTCTCCACGCTCGCGCCCGTATCCGTGCAAGCATCCACATAAGGATGACGGCTTCCATCCGCGTGCATCACCAGTACGCTCACCTTCGCCTGCACCTTCTTCACCGCATACGGAAGATGATGCCGGTCGTTCCGGCTCAGCGTGGGACCCAGCACAACCAGGTCAAACGTACCTTTGCTGAATGCGGCCTCGACAGCCTTCCGCCCCAGAGCCTTTTCTACCGTGTGCCCCGCCTGCTCAAACGCCCCCGCCGTCGCCGCTTGCGCCTCGGCATTGCTTTCGCCATAAAGAATTTTCAGTTTTGATGCCTTCATGAATGTGCGCCCTCGCTCGGTACCGGTGTTTACCGACCCAGTACTCGCCACTCACGGTATCAACCGCCCCGCCCCCGGAGTACATCACCGAAGACCAGCGACGAACGATGCCTGCGATTTTCATCTCGCGACCGCCGCCTCGGCTGTCCGGCTTGGCGAAGCCCGGCCGCCCTCGAAACCAGCCCGCCAAGCCAGGTCTTCCTCCACCCGAATCCTTCCTACCCAAAAATCGGCACTCGAATTCCGCTTCCCCTACGCCCATTTCAGCGCTACACTTTTCCACCATAGGGGGTCTCCCATGCTCCGCGCTCGTTTCGTCATCTGCTTTCTTATTCTGGCCACGTTTGCCACTGTCGGTTTCGCACAGCAATCCGAGCCGTCCTCCACCGCAAGCTGTAACCTTGACGACGGCCGTCAGGTCTACATCCGCTACAATCCGGTCACCACTAAGACCGACAAAGTTTCCAATGGCAAGCCGTGGACGCCCGGTGGAACTCCCATGACGCTGTTCACGGAAGCGCAGTTGAGTTTCGGCGGCGCCACCATTCCCATCGGCGCCTACACCGTCTATCCCATTCCAGCGAAAGACAGATGGACCCTCGTCGTTAATAAGAACGTTACTCCCCACACTGCATATGACGAGAAACAGGACATCGCCCGCGCCGCCATCGAGACCGATCAGATAAGCCAAGCTGCAGATTCGCTCGAAGTGGCTTTCGCCCACACCGGCGACAAGTGCACTCTCCGCATCTACTTCGGCAAGGCGGCTTCTTTCGCCCCCTTCACCGCCAAGTAGCTGTCGCCCTTGCGGGACAATTGTTATTTTGGATTCGCGGGACGAAATGATTCGTATCAGGGCATCGCTTCAGCGATGCCGTACTCGCCATCAGAATAAAGCGCCTTCAGGCGCTGTGCCGGAATTACTTACAAGCTAGAAAAACTAAAAGCCAGAAGCTCCCTTACCACCCTCGCGCGTCCCCAGCCCAATCACCATCGCCATATCCTTCGGATAAACCACGTCCCGTCCGCGCGCCAGAAAATGCGAATAGATCGACATCGCCGCGCCGTACGATCCAAATCCCGCCGAGACCACGCGTGAATGCGCCGCGATCCCCACAATCATTCCTACAAAGTGAAAGCCCGAAGCGCCGCTCGCCGCGCCGCCTCCCGCTTCTCCCATGCTCGCCCCGCCCCGTCCCGCATCACGATCCGGAGACGCCTGCGAGGCCGCCAGCATCACCTGAATGCCCGTCGTCAAATACCGAGTCCGCGGCGTCGTCACCTGCGCCCCGCCTTCCGCGTCCAGCTTCAGGTTCTCTCCCTTGGCCACAGCCACACCTTCCAGGCTGGTCTCCACTTTCTGCTCAACCCCGTTCGGCGGCGCAACCTGATGAAATAAAATACGCAACTGACCATTCCGCCCCAGCCTCCGCGCCGGCTGCGCCTGCATCACTGAGCCCTTAATTACGCTTCCTTCCGGCAGAATCAAATGATCCGAAACCACCAGCGGCTCCGTGATCAGTGCCTCTACCGGATCTCCCTTCTTCGCCGTCGATGAATTCAGCGGCGTCACCAGCCGCGCATGCACCACGCTGCCTGTCGGAGGGGGCGCGCCAATATTAATCAATGCTTCCGGCGTCACCGCCTCCGTGCCAAAATCCAGCGGCTGCTGCAAATGTGCGTTGAAACTCGTCCCTGCATCAATATATTGCGGATGCACCGGAAGCTCAGCCAGCGCCATCCGTTTCAGCTTGTGCATTTTCCCCGGCTCATGGATTTGTTTCTGCAAATCGCTCCACTGCTGCCGGATCGCCTGCTTCGTCGCGCCGATTTTCCCCGACGCGGCTTCTTCCACCTTATTCTTTTTCTTTTCCGTCTCGTTCGCCGACACGAACTTCAGCACCCCATCCGGCGCCGGGGACGCCACTGTCTGCAACGCCACATGCCGTCCGTCCGCCATCACCAATTCATCAAATTGCACATGCACATTGCGATGCGGAGAAAAATTTCCATCGGTCGCATCCAGCGTTCGCACTTTCTTCGGCACCGCGTCGATCGCCGATACCTTCCCATTCACGGCCGTCCCCACCGGAATCAGCAGCTTGTCGAACGCATACACCGGTTCCGTCGTCTTCCCGTGGATCGGCTGCCCGACCTGTCGTACCCGCACTTCTGAATCCAATGCCACCTTAATCGGAGTCCCGGCCTCCACGCTCATCGGCACCATTACCAGCGGACTTGCAGCGCTCTCCGCGGCAGTTCCCCGCGAACTTCGTGATGAGTCGTTATCTTCTGTCCCCGACACAGGCCGCGGCTTCAAAGTCTGTCCCGCACTCCACCCGCTGCAAAAACAAACCGTTAAAATAGCCGCCGTGTTCCTGGAAACAATTCTTCGCATCCGAATACTCCTGAATTCTGAGACGGGGTTAGTGGCGCAGCGCTCCCCTGCTGCGATTGGCGTGACAAAGACTAAAGAACAAAGTCGAAGACGAACTGTTCCTAACTATGAACTGGCGAACCAAAGAATGGTTGCACGCAAGCCTAGCGGCGCGCATGTTCTGTCCCAATTCTATTCCCCCACTCATCCTCAAACAACCCGCCACCGACATTTTCTTCGACACAATTACCACCCGAACTTGCTCTACAGGCCCAACCCGCGCCTCTCTGTGAACCCTGTGTTAAAGATTCATCCAAAATATCAACTCCCGACGCGAGCAATTTCTGAGACAATGCCCCCCATGCGATGCCTCATTCTTCTCCTCGCGGCCGCTACTGCCTCGTCTCAAACCGCCCCGCAAACCCGCATCTCCCGCATTACAGAAGATCTCCGCGGCGTAAGCGCCGTCTCCCAAAAAATCGCGTGGGCCTCCGGTACCCACGGCACTTACCTTCGCACCACCGATGGCCACCTCTGGATCCCCGACCACGTCCCCGCCGCCGACATTCTCGACTTCCGCGGCATCGTCGCCTTCTCCGCTGACGAAGCCTTCCTCATGTCCTCCGGCCCCGGCGACCAGTCCCGCATCTACTACACCGCCGACGCCGGCCGTCACTGGCAGCTCCAATTCACCAATACAAATCCCAAAGGATTTTTCGACTCCATGGTCTTCTGGGATCGAACCCACGGCATCGTCCTCGGCGACCCGATCCCCGACGAAACCGGCACTCCAAAATTCGAACTCCTGCTCACCGACGACGGCCAAACCTGGACCCCAATCCCTCCCTCCCAACTCCCCCCCGCACTCGAAGGCGAAGCCGCCTTCGCCGCCAGCAACACCTGCCTCGCGATCGTCGCAGATCGGGAAGGCCACGACTTCAGTCGTGTCATTAGCGTGCCGAAAAAAAATGGGGCTTCAGCCCCTGAGGGAACCGACCCCAACATGTGGTTCGCCACAGGAGGCCGCGCCGCCCGCGTCTTCCACTCCCCCGACCGCGGCCGCACCTGGGAAGTCTTCGATACTCCCATCATCCACGGCCCCGACTCCGCCGGAATTTTCTCCCTCGCCTTCCGCGACGCCACTCACGGCGTTATCGCCGGAGGAGACTACAAGCTTCCCCAGCAGGATGGTCCTAATCTGGCCTTCACCGCCGAGGGTGGGAAAACATGGACCCTCTCCAAAATTTTCCCGCAATCCTATTTCTCCGCCGCAGCCTACGACCGCAAAACAAAAAGCAATAACAAAGACGAAGCCCGCGATCGCCTATTCCTCGTGGGCACCAATTTCATCTACGATTTCCGCCCACCCAAAAATCCCACTCGCATCAGCGCCCAGAAGAAATCCGACTCCCAATTCAACGCCATCAGCCCCTACCCTCAAGGTGGCGCCCTCGCCGTCGGCCCTAAAGGTACAATCATTACCGTCCCCTAGCTGGGCTCATGTTGGCGACAGCCGCCCCGGCCGTCCGGGAGACCACCCCTGATCGCCGCAGGGACGCCTGATCCCAGTGACCAAAGTTCCATCCCCGCCTAGTCCTTTCCTATCCTTGTTCAGCCGCCGATCTTCCTCGAAGATAATTGCGAACATTAGCTCGTCCTGATCCCCCAGACTGAGAACCCGTGAAAAACCTATCTCTGGCCATTGTTGTCATCGCCGCCGTCGCGTCCGCCCAAACCACGCAGCCCGCGCTGATCGCGACCCCCACCGTCACCCGCACCACGCAAGCCGTCCACTATCGCTTGCAAGGTGGCACCACAAAAGTCGACTTCCAAGGCACCGATCTGCTCCAGCGCGCCTCAGGCGAAGCCAAAGTTGAAGGCAAGAAAACTAATTTCCAGATCGAAGTAAAATTCCAGGGCCTTGAAGACGCCACCAAATTCGGACTCGAATACCTCACCTATGTCCTCTGGGCCGTTTCTCCCCAGGGACGCCCCGTCAATCTCGGCGAAGTCACGCTAGAACACGGCAGCGCGCACCTCAAAGCTTTCACCGACCTGCAAACCTTCGGGATGATCGTCACCGCCGAGCCTTACTTCGCCGTCACCGCGCCCGGCAACATGGTCGTCATGGAAAGCGCCCCGCTCAATGGCGCTGGCACCCAAAACATCGAAACCAAATACGACCTCGTCAGCCGCGGCACCTACTCTTCCACCAACACTCATATTCAGGACGCCATCTTCGGCATCGACAGCAAAACTCCGCTCGAACTTTTCGAAGCTCGCAACGCCATGCGGATCGCGCGCATCGCCGCCGCCGACAAATACGCTTCCTTCATCATTTCCAAGGCCGGTCAGCAATTACTCCACGCCGAAGAAATTTATCGTCAGAAGCAGAACCGCGCTGCCGTCGAAGCTGCCGCCAAAGAAGCTACCGAGACTGCCGAAGAAGCTCGCCTGATGGCCGTCAAGCAAAAAGCTGAGGACGAAGCCCAGGCTGCCGCCGCCGCTCGCGAAGCCAAAGCCCGCGCCGATGCCGACGCCGAAGCCAAGCGCCGTGCCGACGCGGAAAAAGCCACCGCCCAAGCCCAGGCCGACCGCGCCGCCGCCGAGCAAGCCAGAGCCGAAGCTCTAAAAATGAAGCTGGAAGCCGAAGCCGCCGCGCAAGAAGCCTCGCGTCAAAAAGCCGCCGCGGAAAAAGCCACTGCCGAAGCGGTCGCGCAACAACAAGTCCTGGCCGCTGAAACCGACAAAGCTCGCCAGGCCGCCGCGCAATCCGACAGTCTTCGCCAGCAAGCCGAAACTGCAAAACAGCAAGCGGAAAAAGCGACGCAACAAGCCGAGTACGAAAAGCAGGAGCTCCGCGCCCGCCTCCTGCAACAACTCAACAGCATTCTCGCCACCCGCGATTCCGCCCGCGGCCTCGTTGCCAACATGTCGGACGTCCTATTCCGCAGCGGAAGTTTCGAGCTTCTTCCCGGAGCGCGCGAGCGCCTCGCGAAAGTTTCCGGCATCGTCCTCGCCTATCCCTCGCTGCACGTCGCCATCGAAGGCCACACCGATAGCATCGGCGCCGACGACTACAACCAGCAACTCTCCGAGCATCGCGCCCAAGCTGTTCGCGACTACTTCGTTCAGCAAGGGATCAATTCCGCCGCCGTCGAAGCCCATGGATATGGCAAGAACGAACCCATCGCCAGCAACAACACCGCTGAAGGCCGCCAGCAAAATCGCCGCGTAGAACTCATCCTCTCCGGCGACGCCATCGGCGCCGACTCCAGCCAGACCCCGCCCCAAACCGCAGCCCAACGCCAGTAGTCACAAGACCATGTGGGATCACGTAGGGACAGCCGCCTCGGCTGTCCCAAGAGCGAAGTGAGCCTCCCTGTGAGCCGTCGGACGTCCGTGGTAAAGCCTTTGACTTGTCCTTTCGCAAAGCCTGCCTGGTAAGTTCCTGCTGCCACTTCAACAACATGACCCTCATCAAGTAGACTGACTATCCCAACGAGGAATCTCCGCTTGCACAAATTTAAGGCTCTCCGTCGCAGTAGCATCACGCTCTGCCTTCTCTTGCTGGCCGCCTCAGCAAGCGCGCAGTCTATCCCTTCGGAGTTCGTCAATGGCCTCAAATGGCGCCTGATCGGCCCATTC
Source organism: Acidobacteriota bacterium (assembly GCA_013289765.1). GTDB lineage: Bacteria > Acidobacteriota > Terriglobia > Terriglobales > Acidobacteriaceae > Sulfotelmatobacter. The sequence goes on along the minus strand of JABCZI010000002.1, from coordinate 465,655 downwards.
CGTGGCGGACGCGTCGCTGCCGTATCGGGCGTCCCTGGCGACTCCACTACTTTTTATTTTGGCGCGGTGAATGGTGGAGTCTGGAAGACCACCGACGCCGGAACGGTGTGGCTCCCGATTTTTGATGACCAATCGGTCGCATCAATCGGCGCAATCGCCGTCTCCCCCTCCGATTCCAAAATCATCTATGCCGGAACTGGCGAGTCCGATATTCGTTCCGATCTGTCTTCCGGCAACGGAGTCTACAAGTCCGTTGACAGCGGCTCTACCTGGACACACATAGGCCTCGACGACACGCGCCAGATCAGCCGGATCGTAATCGATCCCCAGAATCCGAACGTCGTCTACGTCGGAGCCCTCGGTCACGCTTTTGGTCCCAACGAACAACGTGGCGTCTACAAGTCCGTCGACGGCGGCGCTCATTGGACGAAGTCGCTCGACCAGGGTCCCAACGTCGGCATTTCAGACATTGCCATCTCCTCCGGCCATCCGCAGATTTTATTTGCCGGCGCGTGGAGCACGCACCGTCCTCCCTGGAGCACCTACGCGCCCATCGACGGACCCGGTGCTGGCCTCTTTCGCTCTCAGGATGCCGGCAACACCTGGTCTCGCCTAACCGGCAGCGGTCTGCCCGAAGGCGATTGGGGACGCGTCGGCATCGACGTTGCTCCCGATGGCAAGCGCGTCTACGCTCTCATTCAAGCAAAGAAATCTGGCCTCTATCGTTCCGACGACGGAGGCAATACGTGGGTTCTCGCGAATGCAGACCCGCGTCTCACCAGCCGCGCCTGGTATTTCAACGGCGTCACCATCGACCCCAACAATTCCGATGTCCTCTACATTCCGAATGTGGCTCTCTATCGATCCGAAGACGGAGGCAAAACAATTTCGATTGTTCGCGGCGCACCCGGTGGCGACGATTATCACCAGCTTTGGATCGATCCCAAAAATTCCGCCAGCATGGTTCTCGGAACCGATCAGGGCACTACACTCAGTCTCGACCGCGGCCACACCTGGACTTCCTGGTATAACCAGCCCACGGCACAGCTCTATCACGTCATCACCGATAACCAGTTCCCTTATGTCGTATACGGTGCCCAGCAAGACAGCGGCAGTGCCGCCGTTCCCAGCCGCACCGACCATGGCCAGATCACTCCCCGCGATTGGTTCCCTGCGGGCGGAAGCGAAAGCGGATACATGGCCCCCGATCCCAAGGATCCGAACATCATCTATCTGAGCGGAACCTACGGCAGCGTCGACCGCTTCGACAAACGAACCGGACTCAGTCAGGACATTACTCCGTGGCCAGCTCTCGCATTCGGTTCTGAAATCAATCAGCGCAAATACAGGGATCCGTGGACTCCGGTCCTGCTTTTCTCTCCCACTGATCCCTCGCTGCTCTATCTCGGAACGCAATATGTAATGACGACCGCGGACGGCGGCCTGCATTGGCAGACCATCAGCCCTGACCTCACCGGATCGACGCAGCAGCCCGGCGATAAGCCTCAAGGACCGCCCACCGTCGAAAATGCAAAGCAGCTGGGCTATGGCGTCGTCTTCACCATCGCGCCATCAGCTCTCAATCATGACGTCATCTGGGCGGGAACTGACACAGGACTAATTCACATAACTCGGGATGGCGGAAAAAACTGGAAGGACGTAACCCCACAAGGCCTTAGCTCCTGGAGCAAGGTCTCGCTCATCGAAGCTTCGCATTTCGATCCCGCTGTTGCTTACGCAGCCGTGGACCGCAGCCGCCTCGATGATCGCACCCCTTACCTCTATCGAACGCGTAACTTCGGAGCTAGCTGGGATCTCATCACGAACGGAATTGCGCCTGACTCTTTCCTGCGCGCTGTTCGCGAAGATCCCGAGAAAAAATCTCTGCTCTTCGCCGGCACCGAACTCGGCGTTTACGTTTCATTCGATGATGGCGGCCATTGGCAGTCCTTGAAACTCAATTTACCCGTGACCTCCATCCGCGACCTTGCGATTCATGGCGACGATCTGATTGTCGCCACGCACGGCCGTTCCTTCTGGATTCTCGACAACATCACTCCCCTGCGCCAAACCTCCGAAGCCCAAGCGGCCAATGCCTTCTGGCTCTACTCTCCTGCGTCCGCATTTCGCATTGATAACGATTCCTTCGTGGGCACCCCGCTTCCGCCCGAGGAACCCACCGCAGAAAATCCTCCCTCTGGCGCCGTGATTGATTATTTCCTCAAGTCTCCGGCCAGGACCATCGCGCTCGAAATTTTCGACGCGCAAAATCACCTCGTACGCCAATTCTCTTCGCCAGCGCAACCCGAAAATAAACCTGCAGAGAAGCATTCCTCCCTTCCAATCGCGGAGCGATGGTTCCAAAAGCCGGAATCGCTGCGCACATCGCCCGGACTGCATCGCTTTCTCTGGACACTGAACTGGGGCAGCTCCGGTGGACCCTCGGTCGATGAAGAATCTGAATACCGTAATCCCACCGGCCCTAAGGTTGTGCCGGGAATCTATCAAGTCCGCCTCACCGTCGACGGGCGGACGCAAAATCAATCCCTGAAAGTCATCATGGATCCCCGCTCGCCCGCGACTCCCGCGGACCTTCAGCAACAGTTGCAACTTGCTCAACAGATCTTCGCCGAAGTCACGGAAGCCCGCCGTGCCATCGCCGAGATCGCCTCGGTGCAGAAACAACTTGCGGGTGTTGATCAAAAGCTTGCAGAGCAAAATACAATTCTCAAGTCTGCTCTCGCCGAAGCTCAATCGGAAATCGCAAAAATTCTCACCAATAAGCAGGCGGCGGAACAACAGCCTGAAGCGCTGCAAGATGCCTATACCGGTCTTGCCTCCGCCTTGCACGTGGTCGAAGGCGGAGACCGCACCGTGCCTTCGCAGGCGATTGCTGTCTACAAAGAATCGAGTCTTCGCGTCAAAGGCGGAATCGCTCAGTGGACCACATTCAAGCAGGCGAAGTTGCCTGAGTTAAATCAGAAATTGCGCGAAGCAGGTTTCGCTCCGCTCACGATCTCTAAGATCGAATAAGAATGTGAGTCTTGTGCCCAGCTGTTTTGGCTCACGCATTCGATTGACCGGACCTATGCATACTTCAGGCCGAATATTTTCTTCAAGAGGGATTATTTCTTCTTCCGGCGCACTTTCGTTCCCATCCGCAACAACTTCCTCACGGTACCGGTCGGCAGCCGTTTCATCTGATCATGCAACTCCGTCACTGCTTCGAAAAATCCAGCCATCGCCGCCAGCCGCTCTCGCGTAAATTCCGCACCTGCTTCCTGCGGATCTAGCTCTTCTAAACTCTTGCGCAACATCTCCCGCGTGGGGTCGATCTCTCTCCGCTTTCTTTGCTCAATCACCAGCCGGAACATCTCCCACACATCTTTCATCGACTCGTAATGTTCACGCCGGTCCCCCAGCACATGGACGGCGCGCACGATGCCCCAGCCCTCCAGTTCGCGGATCGACGTGCTCACATTCGACCGGGCCACGCTTAGCGTCTGGGCAATCTCTTCCGCAGGCAATGCGCGCGGTGACAGATACAACAGCGCATGGATCTGCGCCACCGTGCGGTTGATCCCCCAGCGCGTTCCCATTTCTCCCCAATGCAAAATGTACTGCTTCTGCACGCCAGTCAAATTCGCCATATCAGTACTTTCAGTTTAAACAGAATCTACAGAACGCACTACCTCCTGTCAACTCCGGCTCAAACCCCGCGCCTGTCAAGCCAATTGCAGAAAAATGGCAACTCTTTGCGCGGATCTTTACAAAAAAATACGAAAAGAATTTCGCCTCTTCCTCCTGAATCATTGTAGGATTGGGACGCACAAAATTAGGCCCGTTGCTTGCGGACTGGTTTCCCCTCCCTGCTTTCAGCCCGTCTCAGCGGCTCCCCCCAGCTACCAAATACTCAGGAGAATCTAAGCTATGAAAAAGTTTGCAGTTTGCATCCTATCCCTGGCGATGTGTACCCTCTCAGCTTTTGCGGCACAAAATAAAAACGAACTTCCCAAAAATTTCCTTACCAGTAAGAAATCGATCCACGCCAACAAGCCCGGCGGACTCCACGGCAAGGGCAACATCCCCACGCCGCATGGATTCCCCGTGGGTGTCGATTCGCTGCTGAATTTCACCGATCACTTTGAAGCTCCCGGAGTATATTTCGATGGCAGCGCTCACCACATTTGGGAGTACAGCATGGTCGGCAAGAAGCCGGCGCAGGGTGGAACCACTACCATCAACGCCCCGGTTGTGCCGGTCATTATCGACATGCGCAATAACGACGGAACCCCGGCCTATGCCACCAATCAGTTCGGCCAATCCGTTCGCCTGATCTCGCTGCCTGACCCCTTCATTCAGCTTTTTATGAACGGTCCGGTTTTCGGCGTGTCCAATTACACCAGCAGTCCGGCGCCCACCCAAATCACTGACGCCATTCAACGCGCTGAGTTTGGCAATAAGGCCCGTGCCGACTGGCACACCCTGCTTGCCGGAAATGTTAAGACCACTCGAACCATGGTCCTGACCGCGGACAATTTCTTTTTCGCTTTCAACGACGATGGCTCTTGCTGCCTTTTCGTTCTGGCCAGCGACCCCGCATTCACCGCCCAGTTGTTCCCTCCGTCAACGCCCGATAACAGCACCGTCATGGGAGCTGCGGAAGTTGCCGGCGACGTCACCACCAAAGATATTTCCACCTTCATGTTCCCCAACACTTATCTGTACGAAAACAATGACCCCAACCAGTGCTGCGTTCTTGGCTATCACTCTTTCGACTTGGAAGCGGGCGATTCCACGAACAATAACCAGCCCAGGTTTTATGTGATGAACTACTCCAGCTGGATCAGCCCCGGCTTGTTCGGCGGCGGATTCGAAGATGTTACCGCCCACAGTCACGAAGTGGCCGAGACCTTCAACGATCCTTTCGTCGGCTATGACGGGATTCACAACATCGTTCCCTTCTGGTTAATCAACGGCCAGTGCCAGGACCTGATGGAAGTCGGCGACGTCATCGAAGGTTTCTCCAATGCTACCTACCCCGTCACCATCGGTGGTTACACCTATCACCCGCAGACCGAGGCTTTGTTGCCGTGGTTCGAGTTCCAATCGAACTCCACCGCCATTGACCGCCCCTACAGCTACCCGGACGAGACGGTTCTCACTTCGCTCTCAGCTCCTCAGCCCCTCAACTGCCAGTAGCTGCAACGAAAGTACGAAGTGAAAAAGGGCACCGCTCACGGTGCCCTTTTTTCTTTTTTGATCTTGTTCGGCGTTAGCGCGTGGGACCCAGACGATTGATGGAGAGATTCACCGCCAGACTGCGACTATTCGGCGGAAGTTCCTTGGGACTCAGCGTCCTGCTTGGCTGTTGCCTTGTTGGCATCCACTTTTTTCTTAGGAAGCTTCCGCTCCGCCTCGGCGCGCTTCCGCTCTTGATGGCGCCGATCATGAAACGCCTGGTCTGATCCTTGTTTTTTCATTTCACCAGCTTGCCACACCTCAGCGAACATATCCAGCGTGAACGAACTCCGCCGCTATTGCAGCAGTCCGCCTCCGTTGCCGTTTGGTTCTTCATCCGGAGCCAATACCACGGCGGCCGCGACGCGGTCGCCCGGCTCCATGTGCAGCAGCCGGACCCCTTGCGCGTTGCGGCCAGACTCCCGGATAGTTTTCGAATCCATGCGGATGATTTTGCCGTATTGGCTGATCAGCATGACTTGCGAGTGTTCGTCCACGAGAGCGATGGCGACCACTTTGCCCACGCGCTCCGTCGTCTTCACGTTGATCACGCCTTTGCCGGCGCGGTTGGTGAGCCGGTATTCGTCGGCGGGAGTTCGCTTGCCGTATCCGTTTTCGGTTACGGAAAGAATCAGGTTGCCTTTCTGCGTAAGATCGACGACCTCGCCGCTGGCAATGGCGGCATCAGTCACTGCCGCTTCAGAGGCATTCGCCGCGGCAGGCGCGGGTGCGCCGACAGGAGCCGCACCGGGCTTTGGTGTGACGGTCATGCCGACCACGTAGTCGCCTTCATCCAGGTTGATCCCGTTCACTCCGTAGGCAGCGCGGCCCATGGGACGCACATGATTCTCGTCGAAACGAACCGCCATCCCTTCGTGCGAAGCAATGAAAACGATCTGGTTGCCGTTGGTGATGCGGGCGGCAACAAGTTCGTCCCCTTCTTCGATGTTGATGGCGTTGATGCCATTCGAGCGAACGTGCATGAACTCGCGCAGTTCGGATTTCTTAACCAGACCGTTGCGCGTCGCGAAGAAAATATATTTGCTTTCTTCTTCGAGATTGCGCACAGCCAGCATGGTGCGCACGGTTTCGCCGGGTTGCAATCCGATTAGATTGCCGATGTGCTTGCCCCGTCCGGCGGCGCTGACGTCAGGAATTTCGTAAACCTTCAGCCAGTACACCCGGCCTTTGTTGGTGAAGATCAGAATGTAAGCATGCGTCGACGCAATGAACAAGTGCTCGACGAAATCCTCGTCGCGCGTCTTCATGCCGGTACGGCCGGTTCCACCGCGCCGCTGCATCCGGTACGTGGAGATTGGCGTGCGCTTCATGTAGCCGGAGTGGCTAAAGGTGACCGCGACCTGCTCATCTGCGATTAAATCTTCGAGAACGATTTCCGCAGCTTCGTCTTCGATACGTGTGCGCCGCTCGTCCCCGTAGAGTTCTTTCACCTCTTCGAGTTCCTTGATGATGACCGAACGAAGTTTCTTTTCAGAAGCCAGGATTGATTCGTAATCTTCGATGCGATCGCGAACTTCTTTCAGTTCGTTCGAAATTTCGTCGATCGAGAGCTTCGTAAGGCGATGCAGTTGCAACTCGAGAATGGCTTCGGCCTGGCGGGTGGTGAAAGGCTTTTCCGCATTCACCTTGGGAGCGCGGCCGGTGGTGTTGATATCGATCTTCTTGCCGCCGAAGTAGGCGACCAAATTTTCGCGAGCGTCAGCGCGGTTCGAGCTGGCCCGGATGATCGTGATCACGTTATCCAGGTGATCGAGGGCCGTGAGGTATCCCTCAAGAATATGCTCGCGGTCTTTGGCTTTCTGCAACAGAAACGCGGTTCGGCGGCGCACCACTTCGACGCGGTGATTGATGAAATGCTTGATCGCCGGAATCAGTCCCATTTCGCGCGGCTGCCCGTTGACCACCGCGAGCAGGATCATCGAAAAACCTTCCTGCATCGAGGTGTGCTTGTAGAGTTGGTTCAGGACGATCTGCGGCTCGGCTCCGCGCTTCAGTTCAATCACAATGCGCATGCCGTCGCGATCGCTTTCGTCGCGCACGTCGGAAATATCTTCGATGTCTTTATCGTTGACCAGCTGGGCAATGCGTTTGATGAGTACCGACTTGTTTACCTGGTAAGGAATTTCCGTGACAATAATGGCCTGGCGATCTTTGGTGGAATTTTCGATGGCGGCTTTCGCGCGCATCATGAAGCGCCCGCGTCCAGTGCGGTAGGCTTCGAAAACTCCAGCGCGTCCGTGGATAATACCCGCGGTCGGAAAGTCCGGCCCTTGAACGAATTTCAAAATTTCCGCAAGCTGCGCGTTCGGATTATTGACCAGCGTGATCGTAGCGTCCACGATTTCCGTTAAGTTGTGCGGCGGAATTTTTGTCGCCATGCCGACCGCAATGCCATCCGAACCATTGATCAGCAAGTTCGGAATGCGCGCGGGAAGAACATCAGGCTCGACTTCGCTGCCATCGTAGTTAGGGCGGAAATCCACGGTGTCTTTGTCGAGATCTTCCAGCAAAGCAGTGGAGACGGCAGCGAGCTTCGCTTCCGTGTAGCGATCCGCTGCTGGAGGATCGCCATCGACCGAACCAAAGTTTCCTTGCCCGAAGATCAGCGGGTAGCGCAAGCTCCAGGTTTGCGCGAGCCGAACCAGAGCGTCGTACACAGCAAGGTTTCCATGAGGATGATACTTGCCCATCACATCGCCGACGATTCTGGCGCACTTGCGCGTCGCGCGATTCGGCTGCAAGCCCATCTGCTGCATGGTGTAGAGAATGCGGCGGTGCACCGGCTTCAGTCCGTCGCGCACATCAGGCAGCGCGCGGCCAATGATCACCGACATTGAATAGTCGAGATACGACTTCTTCATCTCGTCTTCAATGTTGACCGGCTGAATGTGCAACGCGCCGGGACTGCCGTTGTCACCAGGCGGCGGAGGAGTCAGGGGAAGTTCTGGATTTTGATCGTCAGGCATAATTGCTCGCTGCTGTCAGCTACCCTCCGGCAGTCCGAATGGCGGCGCTGCGAAAAGGCCGTAACTGGCTGTATTTATAAGGTGTTACACGGTACCGGAACTGCTTTTATTGTACCACGAAAGAGAGCGATCCGTAGGCCTTCGGGCGCGCCGTCGATGACACTTCTGATGCCGCCGGGTCCCGACTTGGGACAAGCACGCAAAAGACTTTCACCACAGTTCAGACATCACAAGTAGTTCGCCCTCTGCACCTTTATGCTGCGCAGCATGAAGCGGATTCCATCCCTCGACGGCCTGCGTGCCATCTCGATTTCAATGGTCGTCGTCGGACATTGGACCTCGCTCCGCTACCACTGGGAAGTTGGAGGTGCGTTCGCCAATCTGGGAGTGAGAATCTTCTTTATTATCTCGGGATATTTGATTACCACGCTTTTGTTGCAGGAACGATCGCGGAGTTCCACGATCCAGCTCCGCCAGTTCTATGTGCGAAGGGCTTACCGGATTTTGCCCGCCGCGATCGCATTCATGCTTCCCGTCTTCATCATTTACTGGGGACAGCTCCGCTGGTATCACATGGCAGCCGCTGCCCTGTACCTGACAAATTTTGATCCCTGGCATCCCTGGTTTGTGGGCCACCTGTGGTCCCTGAGCGTGGAGGAACAATTCTATTTCCTCTGGCCCGGAGTGCTAAAGAAATGGCACGCGCACCGTACTGCGATTCTCGCCGGAGTGATTTTATTTGCCCCTCTTTATCGTGTTGCCTGCCACCTGCTGAAATTTCATGGCCGGGCTGACGAAACTTTTCCGGCCGTGGCCGATGTCCTGGCGATCGGCTGCTTGCTGGCGATTTATTCCGCGCGCCTCCCGCATATTAAAACTGCATGGGCGTGGCTGATGGTGATAACTGTCGCGCTGGTTCCGGTATACGTGGCAGCGGTGCACTTTCGCACAACGCCCCTTCTGTTGCTCGTGCTTTGGCCGTTGCTGCACCTCTCTATTGCCGGGCTGCTCCTGCACGTGGTGCAGTCGCCCTACTGGATACTGAACCTCAAGCCGGTCGTGTGGCTGGGCAAGATCAGCTACGGCCTTTATCTTTGGCAGCAGTTATTCGCCTACGGACCCCAGCACAGGAACTGGTATTGGTTATTCGCTCCGGTGGGATTGGCCAGCCTTTCTTATTATCTTGTGGAGCAGCCCATGCTGCGGCTGCGGCAGAAGCGGCAAGTGCGCGAACGAGCCTATGCTCAGGCTGCGTAACGGGAATGCTCCGCCATTACTACGGCCGCGTGATGACTTCGTTCGGCGATGAAGGAATAACGAACCTCACGTTGCGCGCGGAATTGGTTTGCATGGTAGCGGCGAGGTCCAGGGCGGCGAGATCAATTTTTTTGTTCCAGTATCCATCCGTATAGAAATCACCGCGCGCGTAAAGGAATCCGTCCGCAATGGTGTAATCGTGGACTTCCTGGCTGTGTCCGTCGCGAAAAATCAAAATGGCGGCAGGCAGCACGCTCGCCGCAGCCGCAGGTCCGGCGGCGATCATCGGCCCTGAACCCGCAGCGGCATTTTGCGCCAGAGGTTTCGAATGGCCTCCACCCGCTTTCGCCGGCTGACCATTGCCAACGCGGAAATTGCTTTGCGGCCCAGGCAGCGGCCGCGCCTCTCCATCAATTGCAGCGCTGCTGATCCGAACATAGCGGTCGCCCTGAAGTTCAATCAACAGCGGCTCGGAAGAAGACGACGAAGAAGACTCGTGGCGCGTATCAGGCTGTCCCGGAAAACCACCAGGACCCGATAATGCGCGTGTCGCGTCCAGCAAGAATGAGGGTGCCTGTGAGGGATCGCCGCCCGGTGACAGGTCATCGGGACTGAAAGAATCGCCTAGGAACGGCGTAAGAAAAGAGCTCAACGGCGCCGCCGCCGCGTGATGCCCTCGAGAAGCCCGGCGCCCAGAGTGGGCCGCGACATTTCCTTGCGCTATGGCCAGCGGCGCCAAAATTGTAACGAGCGCGGCGGCCAATAGTCGCATGTTAATTTGCCTGTGCCGAGGTTGGCAGTTGGAAGCTGACGCCCCGATCGTCATTTTGTTTTTGCGTGGCAGATAGATCGAGATCCGCCAGTGCGATCTTTCGCGGACGCCCCGGGCTCAGATCGTACAACGCTTGGCCCACGATGGCGTAGTTGCCCACTTCCATTTGATGGCCATCTTTGAATACAAGCACCGTCGAGGGCTGCGGCGTTTCGGGGGCGGCGGGCGGATCCGTTTGTACCGCATCTGCCTGCGCTGAATCTGTCCCCGCCGGTCGCGAATGCGCCGGACCCGGATAGGTTGGGGGAATATAGGAATCGCGTCCCGATCCGCGCCGGTCGAACACCGTGGGGCCTCCCTGATAATACGAATCGTCATCTTCCTGATCCTGATCGGAATTATCCATATCAACCGAATAGGGGACAGGCAGTGCGTAAACGTAGGGATAATAAGCGTCGCCGTTCACGCTGTGGTGACGATGATGGCCGTCGTTATGGGAAAACTGATTATGAAAACCCCTGCCGGCATTCGCAGGCCCGAAACCGCTCGGCGCGTAGCCGCCGCGTCCCACCGACGTGACGCTCGGTGGAGTTCCGTTTACCGCCCGTCCGCCGAAGCCGACAGAAGTCACCGACGGAGGCGCACCATTGATTTGCGCGAAACTTGCGGAAGGGACTGACAGAACAACAGCGAAGGCAAGCACAAGCGGGAACACAAACATCCCGAACAGCGGGAACGAAGCGGAAGACGGGCGCTGCACGCCCCTATGATACTCCAAAGCGGAAGTCATGGCGCACCTCCAAGTCCTACACCTTTAGATCGATAGAAACTGCCCGAGATGCGCGGAAAGTGTAGAGAATTGTCATAAGACAACTGCCGCCGTTTCAACGCTTTGCTCCTCTGGGATCATTCGATAGAAGATCATTCGAGAGAAGATCACGCGCGAGGAATCTGGCTCAAAGCTAGAACGCTCCACAGGATGTAAGCTCCCACCAATCCCCAAACGCACGCGGTCACCAGCAGCCGTGCCGGAGTTTCCATCAGGTCGGCGAGAACTCCAGATACAAAAATAAGAAGAAAGGGAACCGAAGCCAGCAGAAATCCCGCGCCCGCAACGTGCGGATGCGCCATCCCTAATCCAATAAATAGCAGTGCCACCGCGCCCGGAGCGGTATTGCCGAAGTAGCGGCTGCGAGGCCACACCAAAAAAGTCGCAATTGCAATCGGCAGCAGCACCGCGAGAGCGGGGCAAGCTCGCAAGATTTGCAGTCCGACCTGGCGGTATACGCCGGGCACCGTGAACCCGCGCCAGGTCGCTCCCCAAAAAGAAGCGTGGCGCATACCCTCCAAAAATGCGTGCGGATGAAAAAAGTATGCCGCGAAAAGTAGCATGAGCCCCACGAGACACGCAGCAGTCCAAATAATGAAAGCTGCCTTGCGGCGAATGGGCGCAAGATAAAACAAAAAACCGAGAGCCAGCGGAACCACAACTACCATGGAAAACTGCGACCCCACCGCGATCGCCAAAGAGATGCCAAGTAAAATGATGCGCCGCCAATTCCACAGAATAACTTCGCGCGGAGCATAGAGCGTATGCGCGACGGCGATGGCGGTAAAGATCGCGCCAAAGGCTCCCCATGCCGCAAGAATTTCAGGATCAGTACGCCAAACCGCGCTGGCTTGGATAATAGAAGGCGAAAAGCAGTAGAGCGAAAGCGCGACAAAGCCTCCGGTGTTTCCGCAGAGACGGCGCGCCACATACCATAGCGATGCGCCCAGCAAGACGCCGCAGGCCAGAAATGGAATCCTCGAAAACCAGTGCCAGGAAGAAGAATCCGACTGCAGCATGCGTTGCGGCAAAGCAAGCAACGGAGCCGCCGTAACCAGCGACAGCAGCGGAGAATGCTCGGCATCGAAGCCTGCATCAGTTTCGACACTGTCCGCATCGAGCGCGCCCGGCGGATCCGGAAACGGCGCGCCTGCGATGGCGCCTTGGTGAAGCTGCCGCCAGCCCGCGGCGATGCGCACTTGCTCGTCGCCCCCCGCAACGTCGTAAGCCCGAGGCTGGGCCGAATGCAGGTCGCAATATACAAGCCAGGTTGCTTGCGCCAGAAAAGCCACGAGCAGCGCTCCCGCGAGAAATTGCGGACGGCCAAACCGTTCGCGCGTGAAAAATCGGGTCATAAGGCAGGACGAAGTGTTTTACCATGAGCCAGCCCTCTTCGAGAAACTTCCGGCGATGAACGATGCGATGAATGACGGGACAGACATCCCGAGTGAGCAGCAGGAACCGCTGGTTGCACCGGCGCCGGATTTCGCCACGGCGGTGCAGCCCTCCTACGTACGCACCGTGTTTCTCGGCCCCGATGGCCTGCGAGCAGGATGGGGCCTGGCATTTTACATAGCGATGTTCTATCTGCTGCACTCCGTCTTGAGTTGGCTGGCAAGGCCTTTGGAAGCGCGCGCCAGCGAGCTCTGGATCATGATGCTGGAGGAACTGATAGTTCTCCTGGCAGCGGTAATCCCAGCATTCGTGCTCGCGCGCGTCGAGAGGCGTCCATGGGCCGTCTATGGCCTCCCGCAGGGAAAGGCCTTCGGAAAACTATTTTGCGCTGGCGCACTCTGGGGATTCGCCAGCATCACCCTGCTGCTCGCCGCCATGTACGGCATGCGATTATTTTCGGCGGATCATCTCGCGCTGCACGGCCTGCGCATTCTCAAGTTCGCCGTTTTCTGGATGGTCTTCTTCCTGCTCGTCGGATTCTTCGAAGAATTCTTGCTCCGCGGATATTCGCAATTCACCCTAACTCGGGCCATCGGATTTTGGCCCTCCGCCGTCATATTATCCAGCGCGTTTGGCCTGATTCATATACAAAATGCCGGCGAGCAGTGGCCCGGCCTGCTGGCTGCTGCTGTAATCGGCCTGTTTTTTTGTCTAACCTTGCGCCGCACCGGCAGCCTGTGGTTTGCCGTCGGATTTCATATGGCATGGGATTGGGGAGAAACATTTTTTTACTCCGTCCCCGACAGCGGAACCCTTTTCCCCGGTCACCTCCTGAAGTCCTCGTTTCACGGGCCCCAATGGCTTACCGGAGGAGTCGTAGGGCCGGAAGGAAGCGTCCTCTGCTTTGTCGTCATCGCCGTCACCTGGGCCGCCTTCGCCAAAAGTTATAGGCAATCTTAGCCACGGATCTGCACGGATTCTCACGGATCACAAATCCTTAAGATGTTTTATCCGTGAGAATCCGTGCAAATCCGCGGCTAATCTGTTGCTGCATTTTCCCCGTTCCGGAAATTTAACCCAAGAAAAAATCCTGTTTTCCGTTCTCCTAATCTTCGCCTCGCCTATACTTGCTTATTCATGCCTGCGGAAATCGATCTGCTCACTCCGCTTAAGCGGTACTGGGGTTACAGCATGTTCCGTCCCTTACAGGAGCGGATCGTGCGCAGCCTGCTCGCCGGAAATGACACTTGCGTGGTCATGCCGACGGGCGGCGGCAAGTCCCTGTGCTACCAGTTGCCCGCCGTAGCTTCCCAGGGAACGGTGGTGGTGATCTCCCCGCTAATCGCCCTCATGCAGGACCAGGCCACGCAACTCGCGCAAATGGGAATCCCGGCGGCGGTGCTCAACAGCACGCTGAGCGAGGCCGAGCAGTCGAAGGTAATGAGCCGCGCTCGCGAAGGCGCGTTCCGCCTCCTTTACGTGTCGCCGGAACGCATAGCCCGCGGCGACACCATGGGCTGGCTGCAGCAAGTGCCCATCGCTTTCTTCGCCATCGACGAAGCCCATTGCATCTCCGAGTGGGGACACGAATTCCGTCCCGAATACCGCCAGCTCAGCCGCCTGCGCAGCCAATTTCCCGATCGTCCCATCGCAGCCTTCACAGCCAGCGCCACGCGGCACGTCCGCCACGACATTCTCGCGCAACTGCAATTGCGCAATCCCCATAAATATATTGCCAGCTTCTACCGCCCCAACCTTCGTTACCTCGTGCGCGAGTGTCAAAGCCATGAGCAGATGCAACTACTGGTCAACGCATTGCGCAGCTACGCCGGCAGCAACGTGATTGTTTATTCCCCAACCATCAGCCGCGTCGAAGAGACTGTCGATTTCCTCGAAGACCACGACATCGCCGCCGTCGGATATCACGGCAAAATGGGATCCGATGATCGCCGCCGCAACCAGGAGCGCTGGATGTCAGACGAAGTCCGCGTGCTGGTCGGCACCATTGCTTTTGGTCTGGGCATCAACAAGGCGGCGGTGCGCGCGGTCATCCACTTGTCGCTGCCGAAGTCGATCGAACAGTATTACCAGGAAGCGGGCCGAGCCGGCCGCGACGGCGAGAGTGCCGATTGCGTTTTGCTCTGGCAGAAAAAAGATGCCGGCCTCCTGGGATTTTTCGCCAATCAAATTACCGACAACGCCGAACGCGAGCGCGCATGGGAACGCTATCGCATCATCCGGGAGTTTGTTGAGTCCAGGCGCTGCCGTCATCGCCAGATCTGCGTGCACTTCGGCGAAGCTCCCAAGTGGGAAAAGTGTGACGCCTGCGATGTCTGCGGAAGTGCGGCGGAGTGGATGGCGAAATCTCTTCCTGCGAGCGCGGGCAAAGCCGCCGGCAAAAAGCGATTCCCCTTGCAGCCGATGCCCGCCCCGGCTGCGGGCTCTGAGGCGGAAGACCTCCGCGAGTATTTGCGCGAGTGGCGCCGCGCCATGGCCAAGGAGAAGAATGTTCCCGCCTACATCGTGCTGCACGATTCTTCGCTCGAAGAAATTTGCCGGCGGCAACCAAAGTCCTTCGCCGAACTCCATGAGATTCCAGGAATCGGCGAACGTAAGGCCGAAATTTATGGCCAGCCGATTCTCGATACCCTCGAAAAGTTTAGCCAGGGGCAGCGCGCTGGCGGCGCTGAACGAAAAGCTAAGCCGGTCGATCAAACCCTGCGCCTGCTGGCCGAAGGCAAAACGCTGGAAGAGATCGCGCAGATTCGAGGACGCCAACTTTCCACCATCGTCAGCGGAATCGCAAATCTGCTGGAGACCGGGCAGCTCGAGCTTCAACCCGGCTGGGTCACGAAAGAAAAGCAGTCCGTCATCGAAGCTGCATGCGCCAAAGCAGGCCTCGATCGCTATAAGCCCCTGAAGGACATTCTTCCGCCCGAAATTACCTATGATGAAATCCGCTTGGTGGTCGGAAATCTCAGGCGGCGGCAAACTCTGAATAAAGCGGCTGTGCCCGCCTAGCGTTTCTGCCAAATCGAAAGCCCATTTGCGCTTCATCGTGCAGGTAGCAACGTGGTGCAGGTAGCAACGTGGTACAGGTAGCAACGTGGAAGAGCGGCGCTTTTAGCGCCGCGTAAAGTTTTCAGAATTAGCGTGGGCTTCAGCCCCCGCGGGTCGTGTTTCGTAGCCTCGTCGGCTTTTCAGCAAACTGTTCACCGGTGGTCCGCCAGCACTTCACCATGCTCCGCAAGAACTTCGATAGAATTGGTTGATCTTAATCTCCTGCACATATTAAAGAGGACTCAAATGGCACCGCTGGGTGAGCAGAATGGCTGAGCAGAAAAAAATTTGGTTGACCATGACCGGTCTTCCTTTGACCATCCAACTGGAGTGGCCGTTCCACCGCTCAACCTCCGGCGCGGATTTCTGGGTGCTTCATGGCGACCTCCGTCTGGAGAACACCGATGCCCTGCACGCGCCCGTCGCCGTCAACCTGTCGCTCACGGTGAAAGAAGTGCTTGCGTCGCTCGACCCGAAAGATGCGGAGCCTCCAGTGATCAATGCCCTGCGCAAGGAAGTAGACCGTAACCAGATCGAGTTCGTGAAATCCGGGAAGCTGAAGCCGGTCGCCTTTTCCAGCCGCCACTATGACTTCAAGCGCGAGAAGTGGGTGTTCGGGAAAGCGACCGATGAAGCCATCGCTACCTTCATCGAACGCAAAGTTTATTGGCAGACCAAGTTGGCCGCCGATAATGTCGCAGACAAAAAAGTTTGGATCGCCGATCCCACCGACGCCCAATATCTCGAAACCACCCCCGGCCATTTAGTCGAGATTGCCGCCCGCCTGGTCGCCGGCGATGGCCTCATCCGCATGGAAGGCGAATGGGCCGAACCCACTCCTGGCCTCATAGGTCAGGCCGACAGATTTGAGAGTGCAATGCGCGCCGCCCTCGAAGAAGTCGAAAAGAAACACGCTTTCGAGCGCGGATGAATTCAATGAGGATGAATTCAATTTAGAAAATTCTTCGTCCCTGGGCAAGGAGCCGCGTGCAGAGGATACTGTCCGCGCTTTTGTCGCTGTTTTTAACCTTCCGTCAAACTGCCGAAGCCCCAACCTGGGGTATTCTTGCGTGGGGTATTCTAGAACGATGCGACAGGAGCGTGCTGCCAAGCTGGTTTTCGTACCAATGTTGTATCTGATGGTCGTGATGGTGTCAGCACCCTGCTGGGCGCAAGTCCCCGACCCTGCTCAGAGTCCCGACTCCCGTCAAACTCAAGGGACGGATCTCCCCGACGCGCCCTCAGTCAAAAAAGAAAATACAGGTCCGGTCCAGCAGATCGAGGACCGCTCCAAACAGGCTGCGACCATGACCCAGCACGCCGCCACTGCCGGATTGATCCGCGCGCGCAATTGGGAGTCCACCTGGATTGCAGGAGTCTATGTCCGCAACGACCAGCCCCTGACTACTTTGACCAACAAGCAGCGCGAAGAAATCTACCTGCGCCAAACCTTGACCACTCCCGGCGCATACATGAAGCGCATGTTCGGTGCCGGCATCGATCAGGCATCCGGCACGCCTCGTCAGTGGGACGATGGCTTCGGAGGCTATGCCGAACGATTCGCATCCCGCGAGGGCCAGTTCATTACCGCAAACACCCTCGCGGCCCTCGGCAATGCCAGGCTCGGATACGAAGTTCGCTACGATCAATGCAAATGCGAAGGCATCTGGCCGCGCACTCGCCATGCCTTGATGCGGAATCTGGTGACTTACGATCGCAGCGAAGAACATTGGCGTCCTCAATTAGCCCTCTACGGAGGAGCCTTCGGCGGTGGCCTGTTATCAGCCGCCTGGAAGCCTGGTCCCAGAAGCGCCTTCGCCGAAGGTGGCCGCGCCATGGCAGGCCAACTAGGCTGGGGCACCCTGCTGAATTTCATCACCGAATTTTCCCGCGAAATAAATCGCAAACAAGGCGTAAACCCGTAGCCCCGAGTGGATACCAGAAGCCCTCCGTGTGGGTCGGACACTCCTGTCCGACAAACGTCGGTACCCAAAACCACTGATGGCCGGGAAAGCCGGTGACCGCACCACGGCCCTCTGCTACGAAAATATCTTTCCCACTTCGCCCCAATCGCTACGCTGAGATCCCCTAAAAGTCCTCACGCCGGATATCCGAAACATACCCCGAACTCCACTCTTACCATCCTGATTCCCCCCTTCGCCACAGCGCTTATGCTTTAATCGAAACGTAAAACGTAAATGGATACGCACCGCATCGCCGAACTGCTCGTACCGTTTCTGGAAGCCAACGACCAGCGACTAACGACTAACGACTGTATCTACAAACATATATCGACGTACATCGATATACTCCTCCACTGGAACGCGCGTATCAATCTCACCGCCATCCGCGATCCCGAAGAAATCGTCACCCGCCACTTTGGCGAATCCTTCTTCGCCGCCCGCCACCTCTTCCCCAGCATTTCCTCCGCGTCCTCTGCGGTGAAAGCTTTTGACCTTGACTCTGCCGAAGCCCGAAGCCTGACAGCCGAAGCCCGAGTAGCCGACCTCGGCTCCGGTGCCGGCTTCCCCGGACTCCCCATCAAACTCTGGGCCCCCGACGTCGCCCTCACTCTGATCGAATCGAATCACAAGAAAGCTACATTCCTTCGCGAAGTCACCCGCGCCCTTACATTGACGGACGTCGATATACAAAACGTCCCCGCCGAAACTCTTCCCCCATCCACCTTCGATCTCGTAACCCTGCGCGCCGTCGAGCGCTTGTCGACTGTCCTCCCCGTCGCCGCATCCCTCCTGGTCCCCGGCGGACGCCTCTCACTCCTCATCTCCTCCTCCCAACTCGAAACAGTCCGCGCCACCCTCCCCACTTTCACTTGGATTCCGCCGATCCCAATTCCAAACTCTCAATCCCGCATCCTTTTCACCGGCCAAATAACCTCGTAATGTTCCGGCTGGAACATTCGGGTTCCTGCACCATTATAGTAAAAGTGGAACAAAATATATTAACTGCTTCGATTTTGCAAATGAAATACATACCAAAATCAACTAAAAGTGGGAAACAGTCGAAATTGTTGCGAATGTTCCGGCCGGAACACTCAGGACCTATAATTCAAACGAATGTTCCAGCCGGAACATTACGCCGCTAACTGGCTTGCAGAAAGTGAAATGCGTTTAGTGTTCCGACCGGAACATTTAACGCGGTTTCGCTCCGCGCGAACCACGCGTTAAGGCGCGCTCCGACTCTCTCTCCCTAAGTGTTCCGCGCGGAACATTAATCGCGCGCTCAAAATGTTCCGCGCGGAACATTGGGGCGCGTTTTGCACACAAATTCTTCTTGTGCACAACAGTTCGACCTTGCTTTCGAAATGCGAACCGAACTATTCTGCGAACAGCTCTGGCTCCTCGACAATCTATGGGACGCGTTATCGCTGTTGCCAATCAGAAGGGCGGCGTGGGTAAGACTACGACTGCCATCAACCTAGCCGCGTCCTTCGCGGCTGCGGAAGTGAACACGCTGCTCATCGATTGCGATCCGCAGTCGAATGCATCGAGCGGGCTTGGGCTGGTGAAAGATCCGGAGCGGGTTTCGAGTTACCACCTGCTGCTGGGCGAAGCCTCGGGCGAGCAGGCGCTCTCGACCACAGAGCTCGAGCAGCTCTGGATCATCCCTGCGCACAAGAATTTGATCGGAGCAAACATTGAGCTCGTGGAAGCGGAGCGGCGCGAGTACCGGTTGCGCGACGCGATCGCGCCGTTGCGCGATCGCTTCTCTTATATTGTGCTCGACTGTCCGCCGGCGCTCGATCTGTTGACGCTGAACGCGCTGGTCGCGGCCGATTCGGTTCTCATTCCCATGCAGGCGGAATACTTTGCGCTCGAAGGCATCAGTGAGCTGCTGGATACTGTGGAAAGAATTCGCGCGGCGCTGAATCCAGGGCTTGAGATTGAGGGCGTAGTGCTCACCATGCTGGATGAGCGGACGAACCTGGCGCAGCAGGTGATGGCGGAGCTGCGGAAATATTTTGGGGAGAAGTTGTGCGCGGCCACCATCCCGCGGAACATACGGCTGGCGGAGGCGCCGAGTCACGGGAAGTCGGCGCTGGTGTACGATCCGCGGTCGAAGGGGGCGGAGAGTTACATACGGCTGGCGAAGGAGCTCATGGGGCGGCATCTGGCGGCAGCGGACGCGGGGGCGGCGATCAGCGCTTGATACATTGATGGACATCGATATATTAGATTGATGGATGTCGATATATGTTTACAGATGCAGTCGTTAGCATGCGGGTGCGTATCCACTTGAGGGTCGATTGAAGCGAAAGAGCAGTGGTCGGTCGCCGGTAGTCAGCGGCCAATGGGAGTGCAAGGGATCCTTCGGCTTCGCAGATGCTTGCGCGCGGCGCGCAAGCCACTGCTACGCTCAGGATGACAGAGTTGGGTCGTGACAGCGAAGAATTTCAGCTCAAAGGAAACTCACGAAGGACACTAAGGTTCACTAAGGAAAAACTGAATGACGATCGCGGCGGAGAAGAAGGACGAGAAGGTGGAGAAGCGGCGGGCTTTGGGGCGCGGGCTGGAGTCGTTGCTGCCGGGGCCGCGGGTGGTGGTGCCTAGCCGCGAGAGCGGGCCTGGACAGAGCGGTAGTGCGGGGGGGGAAGCCAAGGTCCCGCGCTTCGCTCGGGATGACAAGGATGCTCGGGATGACAGGGGTTTGGGCGCGGCTGGCGGGGTTGCGCCGCACACGTCACCGGAAGTGGCGACCCAGGAGGGTGGGGCGGTCCAGAGCGAAGTGATTTCGATTCATGCGCAGGCGATTTCGGCCAGTTCGGTGGTGAATCTGGACGTCACGTTGATCGATGCGAATCCTTATCAGACGCGATACATGTTTGAGGAGGAAGGGCTGAAGGAGTTGGCGGTTTCGATCCAGGAGCACGGGGTCGTACAGCCGGTGGTGGTGAGGCCGGCGGCGGATGAAGGGCGCTACATTCTGGTGCTGGGCGAGCGGCGCTTGCGAGCGTCGAAGATGGTAGGGAAGGATACGATTCCGGCGCTGGTACGCAGGCTTTCGCTGCAACAGGCGGCGGAGATGACGGTGCTGGAAAACGTAGTACGCCAGGACCTGAATCCGGTGGAGCAGGCGGAGGCGTTCCGGGTGCTGAGCAAGGAATTCAATCTGACGCAGATGCAGATTGCGCAGAGGATTGGAGTTTCGCGGGAGACGGTATCGAATTACATGCGGTTGTTGCGGCTGCCTGAGGAAGTGATGAAGCACGTGCTGGAAGGGCGGCTTAGCTTCAGCGATGCGAGGGAGATCCTGTCGCTGGATAATACGGCGCATATCCCGCAGTTGGCGGAAGAGGTGGTGGCCAAGCACTTAAAGTTGAATGAGATTGAAGAACGAGTGCGGGAGTTGAACGGGTTTGTGGCCATGCAGCGGCAGGAGGGAGCGGAGCAGAGAAAAGCCGGAGGAGCGCGCTGGGTGGATCCGAATGTGCGCGCGGCACAGCTGGAGATGGAGCGGACGCTGGGAATGCGGGTGAGAATCCGGGATCGGAATGGGAAGGGCAAGATTGTGATTGAGTATGCAACGGTGGATGATTATGAGCGGGTGATTGAGATGTTGCGGAAGAAGTAGGTAGTCGGTGAATGTTTCCCAGTGCAAGGTGCTCGCGGCGAGTGTTCAATCCCTTAAAGCTGACTGGAATCCGCCCTCCTGGAATCCTTGCGTTTTTTGCAAGGGTAGGCCGCGATGCTGCATGCGCTGCTTGATTTGTTACGACGCGACATGGATCAACAAACTTGCGCCCGCATTCCGACTCCCGCACTTCGCCAAGAACGCGAAGGACGGGGCACCCACTGTGTTGCTGATGCCAGTCAGTTTCAAAGGCTGGGCCACCCGCCTACAATGTCCGTAGTGATCTTAAGGAGCATGGCTCATCATGGACGACAAGTTCTTGCGCAATGTTGATGAGGAACTGCAGGAGCCTCCGAGATTCGGGGGCAAGCCGGGACAACGTGTGCCTGCAGTTGAACCGGAGGACGTGAAGACTGTTTGGCAAATTGGAATTGACGCTAAAGCCAATCATACGGGTAAGAATGTCGCGGTCGGTGTTGACCTGATGAAGGGCGCATGCAAACCGGGAGCCGACATTGAGGCGGTCAGTTATCGCGCATGGTTTGTACGGGCAATAGCCCAGATTGCGCCCGAACACCTAGCACGATTCACGCGAGAGGGTCAGCCGGATGACGTGGTCTTCCTTGCTGCAGCCAAGGTTCCGGCCGAATGGATGGGCGTGGGAATTGTACGGCAGGGTCCGCCATTTGATGTGAATGAGTTTCTGCGGCTCTGCGGGGAAAAAAACGAAACGGTCTAGGCGAAACCTCGCACTTTCCTACGCATCAAGTGTCGTAACATCGCCGTTACACTCAAAACCCCCGCTATCGCCTGATAACAAGAGTTATGTGGGTAAGGCGGGGCGCTACAATGGGCGGGTGCAAATGGGACGGGCAGCGGCCGTCGTTATCGTGAGTGCAACAATGTTTGCGCAATCCGTACCGCCCGAGTGTCCCGCTGAGCGCCCGGTTGACGACATCATTGCTGAGGTGCGTAAGGAGCAATCCACAAGGAAACACCGCGATGCCGACGCTTCCCCGACGGTCCACTGCAGCTGGGGCTGGTGCATCGATGTTTCAAAAACGCCACCAACTTTTCCAGAACCCCCGCCGCGAGTAGGAGCGCCCGACAACCAGAACACGAGTTCCAACACAACGGTTTCCGATACGGTTGCCGCCGAGACGTGCGGCACAGCGATGAAGATGGCGCTTGAGGCCGCTCACAACGTCGAAGTTGGCGATCAGTCCTTTGGACAGAAGAACTATAAAGGGGCGTTGCTGCGTTACAAAGACGCACTCGAAGAAAAACGGGGGGATGTTGCCACCCATGTGCGGCTTGGGCGAGTGCTAGAGAAGCTGGATCAACTTCCGCAGGCAATAGAGGAATACAAGGCGGCGCAGAAGCTCCGTGGCCCAGAGAAGTGGGCCAACGAAGCTAAAGCGGCCCTACTGCGCCTTCAGCACTTCCCAGGTTCGTAGTTGGCGAAACATCGCGATTGCACTCATTACCCCGCAGGTCATTTCCGGGCCGTCCAGCGGCCTTTGCCGAGCGAGAACAGCAGATAATCAGTAGCCGCGTCCGCCAAAGTAGAGAACTCCTGAACGCACTTGTATTTCGCGTTTCTGGTAAACCACTCGTCCACGGATGGATGCGCCCATTCCACTTTGGCGAACAGGTGTTCATGCTCTGGCTACTGATCATGGGTGCAAAGCCGGGGCCGCTGGCGAGTCCAGCCTACAGTGCAACGCCTTCGTAATACTGCTCAAAACCAGCGATTCCACCCGTCACGAGTCGAGTTGTCGGCAATCCAGAAGGAATTCTGCTTAAGTTGATCGCAGCGCTGAAGCGCTGCGCCATCCAAAAAACAAAGTGATCGCGCGAGCGTCTCTAAAAGTTGAAAGATAATGGCGGCGCTGGAGAGAGAACGCCCTTTGGGGCCGGTTGTACTTTGAGGTTGCAGGGATCCTTCGACTACACAAGTGCTTGCGCTAAGCGCGCAAGCACTTGCTCCGCTCAGGATGACAGAGCGTAGAGGGCAGATGAGATGCGGCGCAGGGAAAATTATTTGGCGAAGAAGTAGTCGAAGGATTTTACGGCGGTGAATTCGTCGTCTTTGATGTCGAACACGGTGTAGAGCTTGGTGACGTGGAGGATGTCGTGAACTTTTTTGGTGAGGCCGAGGAGTTTGAGTTCGCCGCCAGAGTTGCGGACGGTGGTGAAGCTGCTGACTAGTTCACCGACGCCGGAGGAGTCGATGTAATCGACGCGGGCGAGATTGAGGATGATTTTTTTCTTGCCGTCGGTGATGAGCTGGTGGATGGCCTCGCGGAGGCGTCCGGTTTCGTCGCCGAGGGTGATGCGGCCGTTGAGGTCGAGGATGGTGACGTGACTGACTTCGCGGGTGGTGATTTGCATGTGGGTTGGGCTGATTGTACCTCGGAGAGAGAGGTTGAGGAAACCTTGGGCTGCGCAGGTAATCGAGGAGTCGTGATGGGAATGCTTGTCGGGGTGGGTGGGAGTAGCGGGATTGCAGGGGTCCTCTTCGACAGGCTCGGGGCAGGCTTTCGACTACACAGGTGCTTGCGCTAAACGCGCAAGCACTTGTTCCGCTCAGGATGACAGAGTTAGGGCGGTTGCGGCCTGCGCTCGGGATGACACGGAGATAACGGGTAGATTTAATAGCTGAGCGAGTTGATGACGGCGGGAGCGGGGAGGGGTTGGTGGTCGCGGATTTCCTGGATGAGGCTGGTGATGATGGGGGTGGAGTATTCGGGGTGGTGAAATTCGAGGTGCATGCCGCGTCCGACATATTGGAGTTTGAGCATGGAACCTCCCCAGGTGGAACCGGCGATGGCGACTTGAACTGGGTCGGGACAGAATTCGGGATGGCCGGAGATGAGAGCTTCGCTGCCTCCGAGGAGCACGGCGGTGTAGCAGTGATGCTGGGTTTGAATGTGGAGGATGGTGGAGGGAGGAAGGTCGTGAAGAAAGACTCCGCCTTCGACATCGGATTGGATGATGGCGTGGTTAACGTCGTCGGCGAGATTAGGGTGCGGAGTGAACATGTCCGGGCTGCAAATAGGGTAATGGGTTTCGGGTGAGTGGGCAAGGGCTGATTGGAAACGTAAGGACTGGGACTTCTGGGAAGAACGGAAGGCCCTTTTGAGATGCCGCGGTCTAGGCGCTTCCAGCTGAGAGGCTCAAGAGTTGCTGGGCTGCGTCCTGGCCGGAGCGAATGCAATCGGGGACGCCGATGCCGCGGTAGGCGTTGCCGGCGAGGGCCAAGCCGGGCAACTGGCGGCGCAGGCGGTCGATGCGGTCAAGGCGTTCGAGGTGTCCAACGCCGTATTGAGCCATGGCGGACTTCCATTTATAGACGCGGGCAAACAGAGGGGTCGCGCGGAGGCCGAGGATCTGCTGCAATTCGTTGCGGACGGTGGCGACAAGGGCGTCGTCGGAAAGCTGCCAGAGGTTTTCGGCATTCGATCCGGCAAAGAAACAACGCAGCAGGGCGAGATTTTCGGGGGCGCGATGAGGAAATTTATTGTGAACGAAAGTTGCGGCCAGCAGGCGCTTGCCTTCGCTGCGCGGGACGAGGAATCCGAAGCCGGGTGGAAGTGAGTGGCGGACTTTGTGGCCATAGGCGAGGGCGACGGTGATGGATGAACCGTAGGGGATGGAGGCGAGTTCGCCGGATAGTTCGGGACTGGCGATGGAGAGAACACTTGCCGCGGCGGGCGCGGGTAGGGCGAGGATGATGGAGTCGAAGTGATCTGTGCGGGACGGCACGGCGACTTGCCATCTTTTGTTGTTGGCTTCGGGGTGGATTGATTGCACCGGCGTATTAGTGAGCAGGGAAAGCGGATTGAGCTTGGGAACGACGGTTTCAACTAATTGCTGCATGCCGTTCTTTAGCGAAGTGAAAAGGGGTGGGGCTGCGGCGTGAACCGGCGACTTCTTTTTTGCGGCGAGCATGGCGCGGCCGAGGCTGCGGCGGGTGCGCTCCATTTCGGCAAAGCGGGGAAGTACGGCGCGCACGCTGAGGCTGGCGGCTTCACCGCCATAGATGCCGGAGAGAAGCGGGTCGGCGAGGCGGTCCACCATTTCCGCGCCGTAGTGGCGTTCGACGAATGAAGCTACGCTTTCATCGGCGCTCGCGGGCTGGGGGGGATGGAGCAGTTCGCGCGCCATGCGGAGTTTGGTGGTCCAGGAAAAAAGGGGGGAGAAGGCGGTGGGCAGGATTTTTGTGGGGACCATGAACATCAAGCCGTCGGGCATGGGGACGAGGCGGCCATCGACGAGGATGTAGGTTTTGCGGGCGGCGTCGTTCGATCCGATGAGTTGATCGGTGAGGCCGAGGGCGCGGCAAAGCTCGGAGGCCCAGGGCTTTTCCGTGATGAAGGAATCCGGGCCGGCTTCGACGATGCAATCCTGGATGCGCTCGGTGCGGAGAACGCCGCCGAGATGGGGCGAGGCTTCGTAGAGAGTGTAGTCGAGCGTCCCGGAGAGTCGATGGGGTTCGAGGGCGAAAGCGGCGGCGAGTCCGGAGATGCCTCCGCCGATGATTGCGATGCGGGTCACGGGAGGCGGCTTCCAGAGGCTGGCTTCCGGGACCCGGCTTCCGGCTTCTGGTTTCCGGTTTGGGACGTCGAATAATTTTGTACTAGACGCGCTAGGTTCTTTACGTTTTCGACGGGCGTTTCGGGGAGGATGCCGTGTCCGAGGTTGAAGATGTGGCCGGGGCGTCCGGCGGCGAGATGAAGAATTTCTTCGGCGCGCGATTTTAATTCCTTCCAATCGGCGAATAGCAGGATGGGATCGAGATTGCCTTGCACGGCGCAGCGATGATTGAGGTCGCTCCAACCTTTGTTAAGCGGGATGCGCCAATCGAGGCCAATGACGTCGGCTCCGGTTTCATTCATCGCGGGAAGAAGCGTGGCGCTGTCGGTGCCAAAATAAATTACGGGCGCGCCGGTTTTCTGGAGGCGCTTGACGAGAGTGGTGACGTGGGGCAGGACGTAGCGGCGATAGTCTTCGACGCTGAGGCAGCCAACCCAGCTATCGAAAATCTGAATGACATCGGCTCCGGCGCGGACCTGGGCCGCGGAATATTCGGCGGTGACATCGACCAGCTTGCGCATCAACTCGTCCCATGCGGCGGGAGAGTTGTACATCATTTTCTTGGCGTGAAGGTAGTGGCGAGAGCCTCCGCCTTCGATCATGTAGCTGGCGAGGGTGAATGGGGCTCCACAGAAACCGATGACGGGAAGGTTTCCGGCGAAATGCTTCGCGACTAGACTTACCGCGTCGGAAACATAGCCGAGTTCGGCGGCGCGGTCGGTGCGAAGTTGGGCGATCTGTGCGGCGGAGCGCAGGGGTTGCTCGATGACGGGGCCTTCTCCGGCGGAGAAATGGAAAGGGAGTCCCATGACTTCGAGAGGAAGGAGGAGGTCGGCGAAGATGATGGCGGCGTCGACTCCGAGAAATTCGGCGGCGGTGATGGTGACTTCGGCGGCGAGTTCGGGCTGCTTGCAGATTTCGAGCAGGGAATGTTGTTTGCGGATGGCGCGGTACTCGGGCATGTAGCGTCCGGCCTGGCGCATGAACCATACGGGAGTGCGCTCGACTGGTTGCGACTTACAGGCGCGAACGAAGAGGGAATCGGGGGCAGACATGAACGGAATACTCTAGCATTTTTGGGGGAATTGTGCGGTGATGCGGGATGGGTTTGTGCGAGACTAAGAACGAATATGGGAGTGAGCAAAGTAGCGGGAATTTGTCTGGTGATGATGGCGGTGTGGCAGATGGCAGCGGTTGCCGGCCGGGGAGAAGCGAAAAAATCGCCACCGACGTTTTATAAGGATGTGTTGCCGATACTGCAGGATAAGTGCGAGAGTTGCCATCGAAGCGGAGAAGCTGCGCCGATGGCGTTGATGACGTATGAGCAGACGCGGCCTTTGGCCGGAAAGATTGCGGCTGCGGTTGAAATGAAGATGATGCCGCCATGGTTTGCGGATGCTCGATTCGGACATTTTGCGAATGATCCGTCGTTGAGTGCTGAGCAGATTTCTACGTTAGGAGCGTGGGCGGATGGTGGGGCGGCTGCCGGTGATGCAGGTGACGCGCCGGCACCGCGGAAGTGGAGTGAGGGCTGGAATATTCCGCAGCCGGATGTGGTTGTGAAGATGCCGAAGGCGGTGCAAATTCCGGCGCGAGGAGAAGTGGACTATACATACGAGATTGTGGCCACGCATTTCACGGAAGATAAGTGGGTGCAGATGGCGGAGGTGCGGCCATCGACGCCGGCACATGTGCACCATGCGGTGGTGTATATCCGCCCGCCGGATTCGCAGTGGTTGCGGCATGCGCCGGTCGGCGCGGCCTTTACGGCATCAATGTTGAGCGATCCGGAAGAGAGGCGACAGGCGCATGAAACTACCAGCGATTTGCTGTTGGTGTATGCGCCGGGAAGCGCGCCGGACCGATGGGCGGATGGGATGGCGAAGTTCGTGCCGGCGGGAGCGGATTTGGTTTTTCAAATGCACTATACGACGAATGGCGAGGCGGCGAGCGATGAGACGAGCGCGGGATTGGTATTTGCAAAAAATCCGCCGAAGCGGCGGGTGATTACGCTGCAATTGAATAATCATGCGCTGGTGATTCCGCCGGGGGCGGACGATTTTCGCGTGGAAGTGCAGGGCACGCTGCCGAACGATGCGACGCTGTTAAGCCTTTTTCCGCATATGCACCTGCGGGGAAAACGTTTTGAATATGACATTGTGCATGACGATGGAAGCGTTGAAGTTTTGTTGCGGGTGAATTATCACTTTCACTGGCAATTGAGTTACAAGCTGGCGGAGTCGCGCCTGCTGAAGGCGGGAACGAAGTTGCGGGCGGTGGCGTGGTATGACAATTCGAAGAATAATCCGCATAATCCCGATCCGACGAAAACGGTGACGTGGGGCGACCAGACTTCCGAGGAAATGATGGTGGGATTTTTTGACGTGGCGATACCAGCTGGCATGGATAAGTGGAAGTTTTTTATCCGGTCAGGCGAGGGAGGAATGAAACAATGATTCCGCTGATTGCCGACTGGCCGGGTATTTGTAAGACTGTCCTGGGCTCATCGCATTGATGGCAAATCCAAGTTCTCTTCCCAACGAAAAACATCGCGGCGGCAAGTCCACATTTTCTTATTGGGGGCTCGCTGCGGTGTTTCTGGCGGTTTACGTTGGTTCGATGTTCACTCCGGGATTGCTGGATGATGCCGACAGCACGCATGCAGAGGCTGCCCGCGAGATGGTGGTCTCCGGAGATTACGTCACGCTGCATATTAATGGGGTGCGGTATTTGGAGAAGGCACCGCTTCCCTATTGGCTGGTCGCATTCAGCTACAAGATTTTTGGGGTGAACGAATTCAGTACGCGGTTGCCGATGGCACTCTCGATCCTGATGCTTGGACTGCTGGCGTTTTGGTGGGGGCGCCGCGCGTTCGGTGAGCGGACCGGAATTTATGCGGCATTATTTATCTACACTTGCGCGGGCATTTTTCTTTTCACACGGATATTGATTCCTGAAGTGCTGCTGAGCCTGTTGGTCGCGGGTTCGCTGTATTTTTTCCTGACGGCGCTGGAGCCTGGGGCCGCGGCCTGGCGCTGGTATGCAGGCTACGCACTGATCGCGTTGGGCGTGTTAACCAAAGGGCTGATCGCGCTGGTATTTCCGTGCGGCACGGCATTTTTCTTTTTGTTGCTTACGGGAGACTGGCGGAGGTGGCGGGAGCTCCGGTTGATTTCGGGCCTGGCGTTATTTCTGGCGATCGCAGCGCCGTGGCACATACTGGCGGGGATGCGGAATCCCGGGACGGCTGAGCATCACGGCTTCCTGTGGTTTTATTTCGTGAACGAGCATTTCCTGCGTTTCCTGGGGAAGCGTTATCCGCGGGATTACAACAAACTTCCGGCAACGCTGTATTGGAGTTTGCATCTGGTGTGGCTTTTTCCCTGGAGCTTGTATCTTCCGGCGGCCCTTACGATCGCGTGGGAAGAGTGGAGAGGAACGCGCGGCAGTTTGGGGACGAGCGGGCGGGGCGCGGCGCCAAAGAATGATTTCGCCGCGAGAACGCGGCTGTTGTGCTGGATTCTGGCGGGAGTAGTGCTGGTGTTCTTTGCGCTCTCAACCAACCAGGAGTACTACACGTTCCCCGCGTATTTGCCGCTGCTGGTCTTGCTGGCGGACGGGATTGTACAGTGCGAGCGGACGGAGTGTGCGAGCGGGAAACGCGCGGGTTGGCTGACGACTTCGGCGGGACTGTTGGCAGTCGTGGGAATGGTATCGAGCGCGTTGTTAGTTGCGGGATTGTGGGAGTCGCGGAAACTTCCGTTCGAACCGGATATCGGGGGGTTACTGAGCAAGCAGGATATGAGCGCGTACACGCTTTCGATGTCGCACATGCTCGATCTGAGTTACGCATCGTTTGCGGCGCTGCGCTTGCCGGCGGCGCTGGCGGCGGTGGTGCTGCTGGTGGCTCCGCTGCTGTCTTTTGGATTGCGCGTTTACCGCCGGCACTATTCCGCGACGTGGGTGATGGGGGCGGGACTGGCACTATTTTTGGTGGCGGCGCATATTGCGTTAGGACGATTTGGGCCGTATCTTTCTTCGAAGCAATTGGCGCAGGAGATTGAGGCAAGGGCGCGGCCGGAAGACCAAGTGATGATTTATGGGGATCAGTCGTTTGGGTCATCTCTGCTGTTTTATCTGCGGCGGCCGGTTGATCTGGTTGAGGGGCGGACTACATCCATGTGGTTTGGTTCGACTTTCGCGGATGCGCCCAAAATTTATTTGAGCGATGCCGATTTGCAGAAGGACTGGGCTGGGAGGGGACGAGTATTCTTGTTTGTGCCGCCGCACCTGAAGGCGAGGGTGGATGGACTTCTGCAGAAGACGTACGTGATTGCGGAGCTTTCGGGGAAGTACGTATACAGTAATCAGCCGTGAAGGTTTGGAATTGGCTTCATCAATAAAGCAGCTGAATCAAAGCGGCTGAATCGCGGAGTGTGCGGAGAACAGCCGCGGAGATCGCGGAGACGAGTTATTTGGATTTCTTACCGAGGCGAGGATGAGACGGAAGAGGAGTTTAATTGTTGTTATTGGGATGATCGGGTTTGTCGTTGCGGGTGGAATGGTAATGAGCGGCGCGAGGGGCCAGTCCGCGGGGGCTTTGGGCCAGTCTGGCTCTGCGGGGCCTAAAAAAGCAGAAGAACAGTTCAAGAACATAGAGGTGCTGAAGGGCATTCCGGCGGACCAATTAATTCCCGGGATGCAGTTCATTACGACGTCCCTGGGCGTGGAGTGCGAATTCTGCCATGTGGAAGGCGCGTTTGAAAAGGACGACAAGAAGCCAAAGCAGACAGCGCGAAAGATGATGGAGATGATGTTTGCCATCAACAAGGAGAATTTTGAGGGGCATCGCGAGGTGACTTGCTATTCCTGCCACCGAGGCAGCCCCAAACCGGTGGGAATGCCGCCGGTGATGACGGAAGAGGCCAAGGCAGGAATGGGTGGAGCGAAGAAAGGCGCAGAAGGCGGGGACGAGGCGGAGGAAAAGAGCGAACCGAGTGGACCGGCGCCCGAGCAGTTGTTCGACAAGTATCTGCAGGCTGTGGGCGGAGCGCGTGCTATTGAAAAGACGACGAGCCGGGTGATGAAGGGCACGATTACTTTTGGGGACCGGAATGTTCCGATCGAGATTTTTTCGAAGGATCCGGAAAAGCGAATATCTTTCACGCACACTCCGGAGGGCGATAGCGTGACGGCATTCGATGGTCATGAAGGTTGGTTGAGTTTTCCGGGGAGGCCAGTGCACGAGATGCATGGGCCGGATATCGACGCGGCGGCCATGGACGCCGATCTTCATTTTGCGGCACACCTGAAAGGGATGTTCAGCGAATCGCGGCTGCGAGGAACGGAGAAGGTCGGCGATCGCGAGGCGTACGTGGTGGTTGGACGGCGCGAGGGAAAGACACCGCTGCGGCTGTACTTTGACGAGCAATCGGGCTTGCTGGTGCGGCTGGTTCGATTTGGAGAGACTCCATTGGGACGATTACCGACGCAGATCGACTATGCTGACTATCGCGGAGCGGGAGCAGTGAAAATCCCGTTTCGATGGACGCTGGCTCGGCCAGGCGGCCGATTCACGATTCAGATCAGCGAGGTGAAGGAGAATGTTCCGGTGGACGAGGCGAAGTTTGCCAAGCCGCCAGCGCCTGCGGCGGATCAAAAGGGGCCGGCGAAGTGAGCTCTGATTCATTTTGCATGGCAAGTTTTGCATAACAAATCCTGATCGGAACGATAGATAGTTTCGATTTCCGTGAAGCGGTGGCAGACGATAGAGTGAGTCGCGGGTTTGAGATTTGTCGCGATGCGGAGTGGAAGGGTATTAGCGGGAAGCGCCGGCGTAGAATTTGATAGTCAGGCAGGTGGAGGCATCGGAGTCGAAAACAAATCATGACGAAGGTTGAAGCGGTCATCCAAAACTCCAGGCTGGAAGCGGTGAAGAGCGCGCTGCAGGAGATTGGCGTCGAAGGCATGACGGTGATTGAAGTGCGCGGTCACGGGCGGCAGAAGGGTCACACCGAAGTCTATCGCGGACGCGAGTACAGCGTGGATCTTATCCCTAAGACAAAGCTGGAAGTGGTTCTGGCAGATGCGATGGTCGAGAAGGCCGTGCAGGCTATCATCGAAGCGGCGCGCACCGGGAAGATTGGGGACGGGAAGATTTTTCTGACGCGGGTGGACGAGGTGATTCGCATCCGCAATGAGGAGCGGGGCGAGGGAGCGCTGTAATCTTCTTGGCAGAAGAAGCAGAACGAAGGCTTTGAGACAAATCACTTCAGTCCATATCACTTTCACCGACCGCCATGACGGCAGCGTCTTCACTCATCATTGAACTGCGGAGTTCGATCGCTGAGGAATCGGCGCGGATTGAGCGCGAATATGCCGCGACGGGAGACGGAAAAGCGGCGGTTGCGGAACGGACGCGGCTGATCGACGAGATCCTCAGGCGGCTCTGGCGGGATTTGGTTTCGGCGGATGAAGCGGGGCCACACGGTTTTGCGTTGGTGGCAACGGGAGGCTTCGGGCGGGGTTGGCTGTTTCCTTATTCCGATATCGATTTGCTTTTTTTGTATGCGGATCGTGGCGGAGAAGCAGCCTACAAAGAGGCGATTCGCCAATTTTCGCAAGAGTTGTGGGATCTGAAGCTGAAGTTGAGTCCGGCGTCGCGGACGCTAGCGGAGTGCGACCGCTTCGACGCCAACAACACCGAATTTACTATCTCTCTTCTGGATTGCCGGTTTCTGGCGGGCGACCGCGAGCTCTTCGTGCGCCTCCATGACAGGTTAATTCCCAAACTCGTGATGAGGGAATCGAAGGCGTTGCTGCAGGGGCTGGCTGAGGTAACGCGCGAGCGGCACGGGAAGTTTGGGCAAACCGTATTTCATCTCGAGCCAAATTTAAAGGAGACGCCGGGCGGGCTGCGGGACTACAACGTGGCGTGCTGGCTGGCGCTGATCTCATCGATGGGCAAGCTGGGCGATTGGCCCGACGCCAGTTTGCTGCGCGCGCCAGTGCGCAAACAGATGGATGCGGCTTTGGAATTCCTGATGGCGGCGCGTTGTTTTTTGCACTTTCGCCATGGCCGCGATGACAACTCCCTGAGCTGGGAAGCGCAGGACGAAGCGGCGGCGCGGAAGATTGGAGCTGCGGATGCAGCGGACGTTTCGGCTGCGGATTGGATGCGCATCTACTTTCGGCATGCCCGCGCGGTGCAACGTACGGTGATGCAGTTGCTGGAAGAGACTCCGGAAGCGTGGTCAACGCTGCGCCGGCAATTTCAGGGCTGGAAGTCGCGGCCGTCGAGTTCCGATTTTTCGGTGGTCGACGGGCTGATTTTTCTCAAGCAGTCGTCTTCGCTGCAGGATTCCGAGATGCTGCTGCGGCTGTTTCACTTCATGGCGCATCATGGGCTGAAGCTGAGCGCGACCACGGAGCACCACATTGAGCAGGCGCTTCCGGCGCTGGCGGTGATGCCTCCGCGAGGGGCTGAACTGTGGCTCTACTTGCAGGAAACATTGTTGCAGCCGCATGCCGCGGACGCGCTGCGCGCCATGCATTCGCTGCGGTTGCTGACATTGCTGCTGCCGGAACTGAAGCCGATTGATTCGTTGGTGGTGCGGGATTTCTATCATCGCTTTACGGTGGATGAGCACTCGATCCTGGCGATTGAAAGTTTGCACCGGCTGAATCAATCGCAATCGGAATGGGATCAGCGGTATGCGGAGTTGCTGGGCGAGTTGGAAGATCCCGAGCTGCTGTATCTCGCACTGTTGCTGCATGACACGGGAAAGGGAGTGCCGGGCAGCAATCATGTGGAAGGGAGCCTGGAAATTGCCGGCCGTTGCCTAGACCGGCTGGATGTTGAGCCGGGGGAACGTGCGGCAGTACTGTTTCTGATTGCGAACCATTTGGAACTGTCGGCGCAATTGCGGCGGGATATTTTTAATCCGGAGACGGTGGCGGCGTTTGCGGAGAAGATTGGCACGCCGGAGCGGTTGAAAATGCTGTGCCTGCTGACGTATGCGGATATCAAGGCGGTGAATCCAGAGGCGCTGACGCCGTGGAAGGCGGAGAACGTTTGGCAGCTTTACATTGGGGCCGCGAACTATTTGAACCGGAGCGCGGATCAGCGGGTGCACGGCGACGCGAGCGATGAAAAATTAGCGCGCTTGCGGAGTTTGGCTCCGGTGACGGGGACGAAGTTCAAGGATTTCGTGGAAGGATTTCCGCAGAGATATTTGCTGGTGCACTCCGCCGAAGAAGTGATGCAGCATATGACGATGGCGGAGGAGTTTGGCCATGATCCAGTGCAGGTAGATTTGAAGCGGGGACGGCATTGGTATGAACTGGCGCTGGTGACGAAGGATCGTCCGTCATTATTTGCGACGTTGACTGGAGTGCTGGCGGCCTGGGGGATGAATATCGTGAAGGCCAACGCCTTTTCGAACCAGGGCGGAATCGTAGTGGATACGATTTACTTTACGGACCGTTTTCGCACGCTCGAATTAAATATGTCGGAGTGGCAGCGATTCAAGCAGAGCATCACGGGCGTGCTGGCAGGGTCGGCTGACCTGGAGCGAATGCTGCGTGACCGGCAGCGCAGCGAGAAACATGCCCGAGTGAAAGTCGTGGTGGAGACCCGCATTGATTTCGACGATGAATCGTCTTCGACGAGCACACTTTTGCAGGTGATTGCGCAGGACCGGCCGAGGTTGTTGCATCGCATCAGCTCATGCCTTTCGCAGCACGGTTGCAATATTGAAATTGCGTTGATCGATACGGAGGGACAGATGGCGATTGATACGTTCTATCTGACTTCTGGGGGGAAGAAGTTGAGGGCGGAGCACCAGAAAACAATTGGGAAGGCTTTGGTGGAGGAGTTGAAGAGTTTGGAGGGGAACTAGGGCGGCCTCATGGGCCTGCAATGGAAATGCCTTGTTGGGCCATGCTTAGCGGACGGTGAAAGGGGTCCCCTTCGGCTTCGCTCAGGGCGGGCGTGTTTTCATGCGCCGCAGGACACGGTGTTTTTGGTGATAGTATGCCGTACTTATATGCCTAAGCTTCGGTGGAACTGCTTTTCGTTTTTTTCGATTCTCGCGCTAGCTATTTTCTCTTCTGCGCAAACTCAATCTCCAACTTCAGCGCCACATGCGATCGTGCTGCGCGCTGCTCATTTGCTGGATGTGAAAAACGGCCGACTGGTGACTCCGGGCGAAGTGCTGGTGCAGGGCGAACGTATCGTGGAAGCTGGCGCGTCAGTAAAGCATCCAGCGGGGGCGGAGGTGATGGATCTCGGGGATCGCACTTTGTTGCCGGGGCTAATTGACGCGCACGTGCATTTGTTTCTGCATCCGGGGGCGGAGGATTTGCAGACGGTGCAGGAGTCGGTGCCGCAGCGGACGATTATTGCGCTGTCGGCGGCGCGCGCCGATTTGATGGCGGGCTTCACGGCAGAGCGCGACATGGGGACCGAGGGCGCAGGGTCGGCGGATACCGCTGTCCGGAATGCGATCGATCAAGGGCTGTTTCCGGGGCCGCGGCTCCGCATCAGCGGAAATGCCATCGATATTTTGGGCGGCCATGAAGATGCCATCAACTACAACCCCGCGCAGCACGTGCTGTCGAATGCGACTTACGCGAACAGTAAGGACGAGTTGGTTACCGCGATACGGCAGGAGCTGAAGGAAGGCGCGGACTTCATCAAGATTTATGAGACTGGTCCGGACGTGGTGCGCGACGGACGGCTGGCGACGATCTATCAATACACCGAGGCCGAGTTGAGCGCGGCAGTCGAGGAAGCTGCGCGGTCGGGGAAGCGGGTTGCCGTGCATGCCACTGGTGAGCCGGGGACTTTATTTGCGGCGCGGGCTGGCGTGATATCCATCGACCATGCGAACCAGTTGGGCGACGAGACCATGCGGCTGATGCGTGAGAAGCAAATTTTCGCGGTGCCGACGTTTACCATTTTCGATTATTTCGCCGATCATGCGGCATCGCCGGCTCAGGCCGCGCGAGAGCACGAGATGCTCGATTTGAAGATTCAGGATTTCCGCAAGCAGGTCGCGGCGGGAGTCCCTATGGCGGTGGGTTCCGACGTGGGCCCATTTCCTCACGGGACGCAGGCGCGGGAGTTTGTATTGATGGTGAAGAATGGAATGAAGCCGCTGGCGGTGATGCAGGCCGATTGGATCAATGGGGCGGAGGTGCTGGGGTGGGAAGGGCAGATCGGGAGTTTAGAGGCGGGATATTTGGCGGACGTCATTGCGGTGGCGGGCGATCCTTTGCAGGATATTGGAGTGTTGGAGAACGTGTCGTTCGTGATGAAGGGCGGGGTGGTTTATAAGAAGTGAGATGGCCGAGAAAGAAACCGCGCCACGGGGGCTGAAGCCCTGATCGATAGCTAGCGGTTACGCGGCGCTAGAGCGCCCCTCTTCCACATTCGTGCAAGTTTTTCTGAGCGTTGCTACTGTAAATGCATTCACCTGCACGGGGGCTTACCAGTTATTGGTGGGGAGATGGGCCGAAGAGTCGTCCTGGTCGTTCTTCCATTCACGGTCGGGCTCGGCGATATCGTCGCGGGTTTTATTGTGGCGGCGATAGCAAACGAAGATTACGCCAAGGCTCATCAATGTTGGCGGAGCGATCAGGATAATGATCCCGCTCTTCAAGGCCTGGATCATGCGCGAACCGGAGGAGGCGGCCTGGGTGTAGCAAAGCGCGCAACTCTGGGCGGAGGCCCGGACGGGCGCCGTCAGGACGATCATCCCGACCAGTGCAATTGCCAAAACCCACATTGTCGTTGAGCGCTTCATTGTTGTAGCTCGATCTCGTAGCTCTATTGTAGCTCTTCGGTTCGATGCAAAGTGGGTTACTGGGTGTTCACGTTTACGCGTCCCCACGGCACGCCATTGGTGAGGCGGGAACTGTCGGTCCAACCATATTGCATGCCCAGGAGAACCGAAACGGTAAAAATGATAACGAACCAGCGCAGCCCGCGATTGTCCGCCAAGTGCATGAAGAACAACAGCGCGAGGCCGCCCTCGATGATTGCTACGATCAGCATGCGCTCAAACATCTGTGCCGCGGTGATATCCTGGAAAGCGATGAAGAACTGAATTCCCGCCAGGACCAGCATGCAAACATAGACAGCCAAGTCTTTTCCAATTCCATTACCTTTTTGCGGCTCCGCGGTAGTCATAGTTTGGCTCCTGCTTCTTTCTTCTTTCCTTAGTGAGAGAGATTCAAAAGATAGACCAAAGGAACGACAAACATCCAAACCAGATCGACAAAGTGCCAGTAGAGGCCAGTTATTTCAATGTCGTCGGCCTTGTAGCGCCCACCCTGGTAGCGGATTCCAACGGCGATCAGGGCGATAATCCCGCCAGTCACGTGCAACAGGTGCAGGCCGGTGATGGCGAAGAAGCACGAACTGAAAAGCGGCGTGCCCCATGGATTATGGAAAAGAGTGGCGCCTTCCCCAATCATGTTCATCCATTCGCGAATGTGAAGGATGGCAAAAAGAGCTCCGGCGACCGCCGTAATCATGATCCAGCGGAAGGCTTTGGGCTTGTCGCCGGCGTGAGCCTCCCTCACCGCAATCAGCATGGTCAAGCTGCTGGTGAGAAGGATGAAGGTCATGAGCGCAACGTTGGTAATACTGTGGAACGGCCGGGGCCAATTGGGGGTGGCGTTGCGTATAAACCCGTAGGCAACCAGGCAGCCGGCAAAAGTGGCGGTGTCAGCGATGATGAACAGCCACATCGCCATCTTTTTCGCAGGGACCGAGAATGTGGGTTCGGCCATGGCACCCGCGGTGGAATGACCGTGCATCGTTAGATCAGCTTGGCTCACTTTGCCTCCTACCTTTTAACTGGGTTAGAGCTTCATCCAAAGCAGAAAAAGCAGGTACACCCACAGGACACCCATGAAATGCCAGTAGCGCGAAGTGGCGTCCAGGGTACTACGTCTTAAAACCGAATTGTGCAACTTTGCAATGACGCGAACGAGTCCACCGAGTCCACCGAGCAGATGCAGCGCGTGGGCAACGGTCAGGACGTAGAAGAAAGAGTAGCTGACGTTGGTGGCGAGCCCGAAGCCCTGGGATTTCAGTTGCACCCAGGCGAAAGTCTGGCCAGCGACGAAGAGCACTCCCAACGCAAGAGTGATATAGAGCCAGCGAGCGGGGTTCGCCGCCCGATCTTTTATTCCGCCCATAAAAGCTGCGACGCGGCGGCGCGAGATTTCCAGGGTCACACTGCTGGCAATGATGAGCAGGGTGTTGAAGTAGAGGATTGAGGGCAGAGTGATGTGCTGCCAATCTGGAGCTGCGCCCTGGCGAACCACCAATGCGCTGGTGAAAGCGGCAAAGGTCATGGTGATTGCCGCCAACCCTACCCAAATGCCGGTGCTGGCGGGAGGAGGAGCATGGTCCTTAACTCGGGGCAGGTCGCCGTCCGCGGGAACGAGATTCCGCCAGCCTCCGTTGCCGGAGCCCTGGCTTGGAAGGCGCTCTAAGTCGTGTTTTGGCGGTTCGTGAACTGTGGTAGCCATACTGCTAAATCTCCCTGCTTAAAAACTGCCGTACTCGAATACTACTTTTCTTCGTTCGGACTGTTAATCTTCTCCGGCGAAGTCTGCATGATGAAGTCGGCGCTGGCGCCTTCGACGCTGTATTGGTAAGGATCGTGGTAAACGACGGGCATCTTGTCGCCAAAGTTGTTGTGGGGCGGCGGCGTAGCGGTGCTCCACTCGAGCGACGTTCCCTGCCACGGATTGTCCGAAGCAATGGCACCCTTGAAGCGGCTGTGGATCAGGTTGTAAACGAAGATTAACTGCGCAAAGCCGGTGACCAGCGCCGCGACCGTGATGAACTTGTGCACGGGAATCAGGGGGATCAGGTAATCGTCGGTGAAGGCCTGATAGCGGCGGACATTGCCTGCGATCCCCAGATAGTGGAAGGGCATAAAGATGCAGTAGGCGCCGATGAAGCTCAGGATGAAGTGCGCTTTCCCCAAGGTTTCATTCATCATGCGGCCGGTCATCTTGGGGAACCAGAAGTAGGTTCCGGCGAATATGCCGAACATGGCCGCGACTCCCATCACCAGGTGGAAGTGGCCAACGACAAAGTAAGTGGCGTGGAGCATGATGTCGATCGACGGCTGCGCCAGGAAGAAGCCGCTTACGCCGCCGCTGATGAACATCGAAACGAAGCCCAGAGCGAACAACGATGCGGAATTGATCCGCAGCTTCGATCCGTACAGGCTGCCCAACCACATCAGTACGACGATGGTGGAAGGAATTGTGATTACCAGCGTGGGGAATGAGAACACCAGCGAAGAAATGGGATTCATTCCGCTGACGAACATGTGGTGCCCGTAAACCATGTAGCTGAGGACGGCCAGCGCCGCCATGGAGTAGATGAGAACCCGGTGGCTCAACATGGGCTTACGCATGTTGGTGATGAGCACATGAGACACGATGCCCATGCCCGGCACAATTGCGATGTAGACCTCGGGATGTCCAAAGAACCAGAACAGATGTTGCCAGAGCAGGGTTGAACCGCCGGAATGCGGCAACACCTGATCGTTGATGACCAGGTTTGAAGCGACGAAGAAGCTGGTTCCTGCGACGTGGTCGAGAATCAGCAGGATGCAGGCGGGCATAAGTACGGCAAATGCGGTCAAACCCATCACGGACGTGATGAACCATCCCCAGGCGGTCAGGGGAAGCCGCATCAGGGACATGCCTTTACAACGCATGTCGAGGGTGGTGGTGATAAAGTTCAGCGAACCGAACAACTGGCCGACGCAGAAAATGGCAATCGAAGTTGCCCAGAGCACGACACCAAGACCCTGACCGGGTCCGCCCACGGACCCGATAGCGCTCAATGGCGCATATTGAGTCCAGCCGCCGAGAGTAGGTCCGTCCGCCACGAAAAATGACGCGATCAGTACCCAGAATCCGACGAACGTGACCCAGAACGACATCATGTTGAAGTGGGGGAAGGGCATGTCTTCAGCGCCAGTCTGGATCGGCAGAAAGAAATTGCCGAACGCCGCAAACGGGGCTGTGGTGAGCACAAAGAAGACCATGATCGTGCCGTGCATGGTCATCAACTGCAGATAGTATTCCGGGGTCAGCACGTTACCCGGAGCTCCAGTACTGGAAAGCAGATGCAATCCAGGAATGGCAAAGCTCCCCCAGCCGAGATGGATGCGCATGATCCAGGAAAGCGCCATGCCGATCAAGGCGGCGAGCAATGCGAGCGCGTAATATTGCTTGCCGATGACTTTGTGGTCCAGGCTGAAAACATGCTTGCGAATGAAGCTTGTGGGAGCTCCGTGGGGGACCGCGTGGGCTGACATGTCGTGCATTGTGATTACCTCACCTCAAAAGAGATGTGTGGTCCGGATAATTCAGGAGCTACCGCCCACATTCCTGTTGGCGTTGTAGCGCCCTGTGACTTGGTTCAGCA
This sequence comes from Acidobacteriota bacterium, assembly GCA_013289765.1. Classification (GTDB taxonomy): domain Bacteria; phylum Acidobacteriota; class Terriglobia; order Terriglobales; family Acidobacteriaceae; genus Sulfotelmatobacter. Next base: position 425,453 of record JABCZI010000002.1, on the reverse strand, counting down.
CAGATTGTCGAAGCGTCTACTAAAACCATTTTCACAAAAGTGTTGCAGTTACTGCAACGCAGCCTGCTGTTTGATCCAGGCATCGTAATCTTCCTGCGACTTCACTTCGAGGTACGCCTTCATGTTGTAATGCCCGAGGCCGCAAAGCTGAGTGCAGACGATTTCATACTTGCCAATCTTGGTGGCCGTGAAGTGGACCGTAACGTCGAGTCCGGGGACGAAATCCTGCTGAATGCGTAATTCCGGGACGTAGAACGAATGGCCTACATCCTTGGAGTGCATGAGTAAATGAATTTCGCGATTCACCGGGATTGCCAGTTCAGCGGCGACGATGTCATCTTTTGAATCCTGATCGTGAGTTGTATCCAAGCCAAAGAAGTTGGCGTTGGCTTCGCTGATTTGGTCGGCATGAAGCGGTCCGAACTTTCCATCGGGGCCTGGATAGCGGAAGTAGAAAGCAAACTGTCCAGCCTGGACTTGCACGGGCATTGCATTGGCGGCCGGCGGAGTTAGATACACGCTGGCCCATGCCTTCGTACCGAACACGCCTAAAGCTAAAACCTCGGTGCCGACCAGCAGGAAAGCAGCAGCCACCAATCCGGCGGCGCCGCCGGGAAAGTTTTTGACTCGCTCGCCGGGCTTTGGAGCCGAGAATTTCCAGATAAAGAATGCCAGAAGGAATTGGGAGGCGAGGAAGGAAATGCCGGCTTCCAGCATCGTGTCGGCATATTGCTCGTCAATCAAGGTTCCGTGAACCGAGATATCCTGTGGCATGGGCCACCAATGCATCACGATGGGAACAGCCGAGGCAATTGCGATCAAAATGATCACTACCGCGAATATCTTCGCCATATCGTTCCGCCTTTGGCCAGAGGGCCGTTCTTTTTATTCAATCGCCGCAACCTTGCGGCTGCGGCGATCTTGGAGATTTTGGTGTGCTGCAAATGCGTTGAAACGAACCTACTTTGCTTTGAAAGTAAAATTAGCGCTGCCAGATCCACCTGCGGCAACCGTAACTTTTTGAGTCTGGGTACCGGCGGCTTCGTGCCAGGCGGTAACTGTATAACTTCCGGGCGGCACGTTGTTGATCGTGTAGGCGCCATTACTGTCCGAAGTTGCGTAGGGCCCTTTGACCACAACAAACCAGCCATGCATCCAGGGATGAATGTTGCACTGTACCGGGATCACTTCCGGGGCCTTCCAGCTTTTTTCAACGGGAGCGGCGCCGGGAGGCTGAGACTGGTTCCACGGGATATTCCCAGTCATTGGGTTCGGCAACGGATGGATATTGTGGGTGGTCTGATCGCTGGTGGTGACTTTGAATTTCTGGTCAACGTCCAGGGCCAACACGTGCGGGGTGTACATGCAATTTTTCTGATCGAAGACTGGTTCAGTGGTCGCGGTTTGGCTCGCCGCCGGGCCAGTCAAGCCCTCGGTGATGTAAAGGACGACGTTCTCCAACCCACCGCCGGAACCAACCACATAGGTTTCCATTTTTCCAGGGTCGGTGGCGTGAGCTTTGGAGCAAAAAGGATCTTTGCCCATGTCGATGCCCTTCATGTGCGGTGCCGTGCCATCGAGTTTGACGGTTCCGGTAATTTTGCCTTCTCCCGCCGCGTTGACTTTTTGACCTAGAATCAAGGCTCCGCAGCAGACTAGCACTACGGCCGATAGTACAACGGCAAAATTCTTTGTCTTGCTCATAAAAATCTCTCCTTAGGAACTACGTAGGTGATCCATTTGATGCCATTTTAAACCTACTGTTGTCCCGCCGGAGCATTTGGATCAACTGGTTTCAAGCCGAGTTGTTTCGCCATGGCTTTTTCTTTGCTGTGCTGGGACATAAGCGTACGCAGATAGAAAACCAGATCCCAGGCTTCGTCGGGCTTGATGTTGTCGGCAAAGGAAGGCATTGGAGTACCGTCCAGGCCAGTCATGAAGATTCTGTAGATGTCCTTATCGGTATCGCCACACTTGGGGCGAGCGCCTTCGGCAAAATTGAAAGGCGCGATGGGACGGCCAAGATCATCCGTAAGAGTAGCGGCGGATGGTCCATCGCCCTGACCGAGCACGCCGTGGCATTTCCAGCACTGCACGCGGGCGAAGACTTCCCGTCCGGCCTTGATGCGCTCGGGCGTGACTTCCGGTTCGGGTGGAATGGTAATCGGGGTGCCGGGCTTCTCACCTACCCAGCGCGGCGAGAAGTGCTTGACCCAAGCCACGAGGTCGGTGCGCTCTTGCTTGGTGAAGGTGCTCCATTGGGGCATGTTAGAGCGGTCGAAGCCGCGACCGATGCTATCGAAAAGATCCTGGTCGGTGGGCAAAGTTCCGGTCGGAGTGGAGCGGCACTTAAAGACGCCCAATTGAAAATTACGAGGCTTGGGATCGACCCAGGGGAAGTTCTCGCCGTTGCCGTCGCCTAATTCGCCGTGACATCCCACGCAATAACGGCGGTAATCCGGCTTGGCGTCTTTGGCATGGCCAGTGATGTTTCCCACATGGCTTTCGATATTCATGCGGGTTTCAAAGTCGTACTTTGTCTGCTGCGCCGAGGACGGCATAGCGAACGCCACGACCGCAGCTGCACCGAAGACCGATGACCACTTCCGCAAATTATTCCGTTGCATGCTATCCCTCACTGAAGATCAAAGTCTAGAAGTCAAAGTCAAAGCCCATCAACAGCTCACTGGTATTGAGGTTGGTGCCATCGGGCGCGGTGCCGTCCTGATGCAGCCAGTTGTACTCATTGTGCCAGGCAAAACCCGCGCGACTGGTCATGAACGGGTTATAACGGTAGCCGATCGTGTAGGTAGAAATGTTGCCAAAGTTGGAGGCCGTGCCGGGGGTCGATTGTTGTGACATGCGAATGGTTTCGAAGCGGCCGATGAAAATGAGCTGAGGACTGTAGATGTAGTGAGGCTCGACCAACACGCCGTTCCAACTCGGAGCCTGCGCACCCGCAGCTAGCGTCGTCCCGGTCGTGTTGTTACCGCTGGCGACGCCATCGATAAAGTCACCGTAGCCCTGTCCGAACCAGACGCTATCCTGGCCATGTTGGGTTACGACCTGAAGATCGACATGCTGGCCAAAGTAAAATTGCCCTACAAAACCTTCGCGGCTGAAAGACTTATTTCCGACTGCGCCCGGAATTACCGTCGCCCCGTTGGGACCTGTTTGCGTGAGCCAGTTGGTTGGAGCTTCACCGACGAAGGCATAGGCTCCGATGCGCTGCACTCCCGCCTTGCCCGTGTCGAAGGCTTGGCTAAACGTGAAGAATCCAGAATATGCATTGGATCCGTAGGGCAATCCTACCTGCCCGTCGACGGAGCTCAACAAGGCCGCGGAATAACGGGTTCGGTCATTCCAGGAGTGCCCCATCACCTCGAGGCCGAGCTGATTGTCTCCCATTTGACCGAAGACGTTTCCGTCACCCTGCGGCCTGAAGTGATAGAGCTGGTAAATGCCGCCGTTGCCAGTGAGGGTGAGAATGCGCTTTTCGGACAGCAGGTTGTCGAGCTCGAACTTACCCAGCTTCACGTTCAGCCAGGAACTGCCAAAGAGATTGTCCAACCTACCCATGACGGTCTCGAAGTGAAATTGAGCTGCGTTATTCGAGGACGGCAACACGTAGAAGGAGATATTTTTCTCGAGTGTGCCGCCGGTGTGGAAGTCGAGTCCGCTAATGTCGAAACCGGAATTGCTGACGCGTTGCAGCGTCGATCCGGTGACCACGGAACCGCCCGCGCCGTTCGATCCGTAAGTGTCAACCATCACTTTGCCGGTGCTGACGCGATGCCAGATGGGGGTAATGCGGAAGGTGACCGGCCAATAGCTGGGATTTTGCCAGATCGGAGCATCGCGGTCGTTCATCAGTTGGTAGCCGTTGTCCTTAAATTTCTGGCCGAAGTAATTCAGCATGGGCCAAGACTCGTGGCAAGCCGAGCAACGCAGGCCATATTTTCGGGCGAAGGCCGGCAAGGCATTGGCGCGAGGGCTGCATGCGAGCATGACGGTTACGGCGAACAGGACCAATGAACCAAAGTAGGAAACATCACGAAGACGCGAATAACTCGAAACGCGCATGGCCGGACTCCTCGGCAAAGATCAGATCACGATCTGTTTGTTTGAAAAATGAGCTAACACATATAGCAGATACTTGCGGAAAAAAAGCGAAAAATGCGAACCCCTCGCATTTTATGCCAAAAAGAAAAAGTCACAAAGGTTCTACCACCCTACCGCGCGAAATCCTACTACGCCCGAAAGAGGAAGTGCAAGTAGTTTTAACAATTTTTTTACAACGGCATGACAAAAAACTTTACATTCCATGATCGCAGAGAAGTTGGGGGCCAGAGTTGACAGCGTTGTGTCCCGAGTACGAGACTCTCTAAAGTTGCACAACGGAGTTCACGAGTGGACTGGCAGATGGGCTGTCGAAGTCGCAGGCAGAGTTTTTCTAGCACTAAAATCAGGAAAGGTGTTGGCGTGATTGCTCACGCTACCAAGGCATTGATGTGGACCACCCCTCTTCGCGGATTTCTTGCCGTGCCGATAGTCCTTTTAGCTGCAACGCTGGCGGCTGCCGGCGGGAAAAACAAATTGAGCTACGGTGAAGGGTTGATCGTAAACATCCCCCTGGCGCCAAGCGAAGTCGAGCAGGTAGTCACCGATATTTCGCAAAACGGCTTGATTCGCGGTTCGAAAGAATACAACAAGGACGAATTCATCGCAGGCGCGAAACCCTCCTCCTCCTCCGCTGTGTTTCCCTCATGGAGCGAGGGAGGGAAGGTCTTCTACAAGGTTCGCGAGGGCGCAATCGATCCTCGCAACTTCAAGGATGGCGGGGATGTGGGAACTTTGGCAGTGCGGTACGTGGTGCAACCGCAGGGCGACAAGAATACTGTTTTGCGCATCGATGCGCTTTTCAAGGAAGACTTCCGCCACACGGTACATCAATCCGATGGATCAGTTGAAAGCGCCGAGTACAAAGATATTCAGGAACACCTTGAGGCGATCGAGGTGATGAAACAACAGACGGAAGAAGCGAACCGGGAGCGGGCGGAGCTGCAGAAGAAAAAGCGGGACTTCGTCGTGCCGAAGGGCAAGCCCGTCGATAATTCGCAGGGTGCGTTCCCGGTTGGGCCTTCCTACTCGACGGAACCGGCACCCCCAGCAGAATCCGTGGCCTCAGCCGATTTGCCGGCAGAAATATCCTCCAGTTCCACTTCTACTTCGCAATCTCTCGATCCTCAACCCGCTGACACTGCGGCGTCCGAAGCTGCGGCGCCAATTCAACCTCGGCCCGGCCCGCTTGCTTCTGGGCAAAGCCTGGAAGAACACGTCAAAGATCTCCGCAAGCAAGTGGCGCGATTGGTGAAGGCGCCGGGCGCACCGCTGAAATCCGCGCCATTCCACACTGCGGGTACGTTGCAGTCTCTGACCACAGGTACGGAAGTGCTGATTCTGATTTCCACGCCTTACTGGTACGGCGTGGAGACTCACGACGGGCAGCACGGATGGATGCAGCGCGATGAACTGGAGCAGCCATGAAGTTTGGCTGGGCGAAAGTAAGCATCTTTAGTGCGGCGCTAGCGCTTTCTTTCGTTTTCTTTTGCGGAGCGGAAACCAGCTTGGCGCAGAGTGGCGACGCAGAGCGCAGCTTTCCGCAATCCAAGGCCGTGGTGGAGAAGATCCTGAAAGAAATGCAGGCCTCGACTGCGGGACGGCTTCCGGTAGTAGATGGGTTCGCGACCGCGGCAGATCATCCATTGGATCGCTATCAGCGCGGATATTACCAATCTAAGTTCCAGGTAAGCTCCACACCCTCCGGCGGATCGGTGGTGAGGGTGAGCGTACAAGTGACGGCTTGGTATGCCGATCCGGTGGCCGGCCGCTCCGGATATCAGGTGCTGACCTCGAACGGGCGGTTGGAAGCGGACCTGTTGGATCAATTGGCTGAACAGCTTGGCATCCGGGCGAAGCAGGTTGGTTCCGGTTCGCGAGCGACGGTTGAGGCGACACGATCGGCAAAGAGTTCTGCTGCAGCCGAGCCCGCGATTTCGGCGCCGGTACCCAGAATTCCACAAACGGGTGGGGGGATCTCTTCGTCTCTGGCAGAGGGCTTGGCTGAGCAGGAGAAAGCCGCGGCGCAAGCCGGACCAAAAAAAGCGGCAGACAACGATCCGGGCGGTTTACAAGCCGAAGCGGCGAGCCTGGAGGAGCTTCTTAAGAATCAGGCGCATCCGAAGAATTTGGTCGCGGTAAAGAAATCGGGAACCCCGGTGGTGGGGACAGCGAGTTTAACCGCCAAGACATTGTTCCTGGCCAGCGCTCACGATGAGTTCGAGATGCTGGAATTTAATCGGGACTGGGTACACGTGCGGATTTCCGGGCTGTCGCGGGGGTGGATCTGGCGCAACAATCTGGAAATGCCCGACAGCATTCCGGACAGCGATTTGCCAACCCCGGCAGGGAATGCGCCTGTGGCCGCCGATCTGTTTCATGTGACGCGGGAAGAAAAGGCTCCGTTCCCGGGAGATTGGGCGCCGCTGCGGGGCAAGACGGTTAAGATTGTATCCGTAGAGAAGATAAACGACTCAAAGGATACAGGCCCTCAACTCCGACTGGAGTTTGCCAAGTCCCTGCTGGACAAGAATTATGCGGAACTGGCGCAGAAATCGCAGGAGTTGGCAGGAATCGTGCTGATCTTCGATTCGGTTGATGGAGGAATGATCGCCGCGACGCTGCCCACGCTGCAGCAGTGGAAGGCGGGGAAGTTGTCGGATGCGGCTCTTTGGCATCAGTGTTTTTTCGATCCGCCGGAAACTTTTAATCCGATTGCGTCTGCGGCGACCCAATAGGAGTTCGAGGTTAATAATCCATGGGTCGAGGCTTGCAACAGCGCCGGAGTTGAGTTTTGACTTGACTTTCGAAAGCCATGAGAGTAACTCTGCAATCCTTGGGATTTACGGGCGGTCTTGTGGGGACTGCTCTGTTTGCTGGGCTGGTAACGAAATCTGAGTCCGCCAAGAACGGTAGGACAACCACACCACTGACTTCCTAAATTTCTTATGAGCACGATGACCCAACCCCTGGTTTTATTTCGCAGGCAAGCAACATCCCTATTACGCGACTATGCCGAACTGATGAAGCTGCGCGTGACCACTTTGATCGTAATGACCGCATGGTGTGGTTATTATTTCGGCGCGCAGAAGGCGGGCGTTTCTTCGTTGTCATGGGGACTGCTCCACGCTTTGCTGGGAATCGGGTTAGTCTCCAGCGGAACGGCAGCGCTGAATGAAGTGATGGAATATAAGGTGGACGCGAAGATGCGCCGTACGGCGCAGCGTCCGCTCCCGGCAGGCCGTATGAGCCTGCTTCACGCAACTACTGCGGGATTGCTGGCCGCGGTAGGAGGCTCAATCTATCTGGCGGTTTTCACTAATCCCCTGACAGGGCTGTTGACGTTTCTGACTTCGGTTGTGTACCTGGCGGCTTATACGCCACTAAAGCGAGTCTCTCCAATCTGTACATTCGTGGGAGCTTTTCCTGGAGCTATGCCCGGAGTCTTGGGTTGGACGGCAGCCCGCGGGCATCTGGAGTGGGGAACGCTGATCTTGTTTGGCATCCTGTTTGTGTGGCAGTTCCCGCATTTCTTCTCTATCGCATGGCTTTACCGGGAGGATTACGCGAGTGGTGGGATTCGCATGCTGCCAGTGGTGGAAGACGATGGACGGTCGACGGCGCGGCGCATTGTGGCTTATTCGCTGATTCTAATTCCGCTTAGCGTTTTGCCCAGTTTTTTTGGAATGGCGGGGAAGATTTATTTAGTAGGAGCGGTGATTCTGGGTATAGCTCTTTTCTATTTTGGCGCTCGACTCGCGTTTCTCAAGTTGCCGATCAATAGCCCGCGATCCAAGATGTTGGCCCGTCATGTGTTGCAAGCGACGGTGATCTATCTTCCGTTGCTATTCGTACTCATGATGGGAAATTCGACAAGGCCCTAAGCTTTGCAGAACGTGTCGGACAGTCTTCTAAGAAGCCGACACACATCTTATGCTACGGGTTGTGCTACTGGATCGCGCTGCCGACGTTCGAGAACACATTACCGGCGTTCGATCCGATCAGCCGGACCGTAGCCACCACAATCACTAAGATGACAGCCAGCATCACGGAATACTCGGCGACGTCTTGTCCCGCTTCATCGAACCAGAGCGTGCGTAGATAGCAGTACATAATTTTCTCGCGGCTTCAGGCTGTGACCGAAGCGGTGGAGGCTCTTCCCATTTGCTGTGCCTTCGAATGGAAGAGGCCCCAGGCTTCTTGCTGTTGCGAAAAGGCCTTGAGGCCGACCTGGTATTCCTTCGTTCCCTCCAGCAGCCTGGTCCAAACCACTTTGAATTCCATGCGGCGTTGGTGATAAAAAATTATCAGCGTATCGAGCGCCCGCACTTGATGCCGAATCGCGCCCAGCCGCACGCCAGTTGGCGTCAGGTCGAGAGTGTGCGCCAGTTCGTCAAACGATACGCCGGCAGTATCAACACCGCGAACTCGCACCGGCAGTACAGCCTGGATGCGATCTTGCCGACGCCGGTCTGATTGGTCGATATCGTGCATTTGGGGCCTGAACACAGTCTGCGACAAAGCGTGAACAGGGGGAATAGCTCCGACGAGTGAGGCACAAAGGTAACTAGCTCCGGGTTGTAGAGGTTTGCTAAAAATGACTGCGGGGTTTGCAGACCCCATTCTCAGCGGCCCAATCCCGCAGCGGGAAAAATGGTCAAAATTCAGCTATCTGCCGGTTCGTTGATCCCCGATTTTCGATAAACTGCATCCAAGTAAAGACATGGAATATTTCACGATTCGCCCTTGGGGAGCCAGTGCTGTGTTGCTGTTGTGCGGAGGCTTGGCAGCTGTCTGCCAGCCGCTTCCTCAACAATTCGACGCGGGAGGAACAGCTTCTTCCAGTCAGAATTCTCCGTTGCCGGTGGAACAGGTTGCAAGGAAACTCGAGGAAAGAAACGCGCAGCGAGCGGCAGCGCTGAATCAGTTCAGCAGCACTCGCATTTACCACATGCAGTACCGCGGATTCCCGAGCGACCGCGAAGCAGAAATGGTTGTGAACGTAACCTACCAGGCTCCGAATTCCAAACAGTTTCAAGTGGTCTCCCAGACCGGATCGAAGTTTGTTATCGACCGTGTGTTCAAGAAACTTCTCGAGGGAGAGCAGGAAGCAGCCAACGAAGAAAACCGGAAGCATACGGCATTGAGCAGGGAGAATTACGATTTCACGTTTGCGGGCTATGAGAACGCGCCGGAGGGTCCGGAATACGTTCTCAATCTGCTGCCTAAGACCAAGAACAAGTTTCTTTATCGCGGGAAAATCTGGGTTGACGCGAAGGACTTCGCTGTCGTGCGGATCGAAGGAGAGCCAGCCAAGAACCCTTCCTTCTGGATTAAAAAAACCGAAGTGAGGCACAGATACATCAAAGTGAATGATTTCTGGCTGCCCGCGGAGAATCATACGGAGAGCTCGATAAGGCTTGGGGGCCAGGCTAATCTCTGGATCGAATACAAAGATTATAAGATTACGAAAGCGGCACCGCTTTCTGGCATTCGCGATCCACGCGAAGGTATGAAGTGATGGCCGGCTGATCCTGCTTACCTGCCGTCCCCCGAAAATGTATATTGTGACTTGCTCTGATCGCGCGTACCGCCGCCGTTTGGAGCGCGCCGCTTTTGGCTACAGGACTGCGAAGCGATCCGGACAACTAATTGATTGAGCTGATTCTCTATATCGTTATGGCGGTGGCGCTGATTGGAACGCTATCTTCCGCCGTATTTCTTGGGCTTGCGCTGGGGGGAGTGATCCGCTTCCGGGCAGACGCGCGGAAGCAATTGAGTTCCATTCCCGAGGACGCGCACCTTCCAGCCGTCTCCGTGCTAAAACCTGTGCACGGAATGGAGGCTCAGCTCGAACGCAACATCGAGAGTTTTTTTCAGCAAAATTATCCCGCGTATGAAATTCTGTTTGCAGCGGATGAGGCGAATGACTCCGCCCTCGAAGTGGTACGGGCAGTATGCGCCCGCTACCCGCACATTCCGACCCGCGTACTGGTGACCGGCGCGTTGTGGCCAAACCCTGTGGTCCACTCGTTTCATTGCATGGCAGAGGCGGCCGCGCATGAAGTTCTGGTGACCGCAGACAGCGACGTGGAAGTCTCGTCTAACTATTTGCGGGAGGTTGCGGCACCATTGCTCGATCCGCAGGTTGGAATGGTGACGTGTGTATATCGCGGCAAGAATGCAGCCGGATTTTTCTCCGGACTCACAGCAATCGGTATGTCGGTGGAGATGACGGCAGGAGTACTGGTGGCGAATCTACTGGAGGGAATGAAATTTGGATTGGGTCCGACGACCGTGGTCCGAAAGGATTCTCTGGCGAGCATTGGCGGCTACGATGCGCTGAAGGACTATATTGCCAACGATTTCGCCATCGGCAGCTTGATCGCGAAGGCGGGTTACCGTGTCGTGCTCTCGGCACACGTTATCGATCATGTAGTGAATCAGAAATCGTTCGGGCGCATGTGGCAGAACCAGTTGCGCTGGGCGCAAACCACCCGCTATTCGCGTCCCAAGGGACATTTTGGGAGCGGATTGATTTTCTCCATACCTTACGGTTTGCTGGGATTTCTCGCGGCTGCGTTGTTGGGGCACTGGGGAATAGGGCTCCTTCTGTTGGGCGTGGCTGTGATCAATCGGCTGGCAGAAGCGTGGATGGTGGGCTGGATGGTGGTTCGGGATCCGCAAGTGCGGCGCGCGCCGTGGTTGTATCCACTGCGCGATCTGCTTGGGTTTGCGGTATGGTTCGCCAGTTATTTGAACCTGCGTTACGTTTGGCGCGATAGCCGTTTTGAGTTGAAGGGAACGCGGATAGCGCTGCGGCAAACTTCGTCAGAGCGGAGATAATTGGAAAAGTTGCAGGCCCCCTCCGGTGCTTGAATCGCAAGGCGCGAGACCACTCTGCATGCCATTTGCAAACCAGCTATACTCCTTCCCCATGAATGTAAGAAAAACTTCACGGCTTCTTTTTGCGGTTTTAATCGTAATTCCTGCATGGTTGTTCATCGGTACGTCACTCTTTGCGCAGGATCAACCAGTCTCATCCCACGCTGCGAAGGTACTTGACTCCATGCCGCATGCAAAAAGAATCGGTCAGGTTGCTATTTCTCCCGACGGAACCCAGGTCGCATACCTCGTGAAAGGAGAACTCGCGGTAATTCCCGTCAGCGGCGGGCCTTCCCGCGCAATTGCCGTGGAGGGCAAACTGCCACTCCGTGATGTGGCCTGGTCGGCAGATAGCAAACGCCTGGCATTTATCGCTGACCTTCCCGGCGAAGTTCCCGCGGCTCAGGTTTGGATTGCAGGGGCCGATGGAAGCGCGCCCGTGAAACATGCGGAACTGAAGGGTTATGCGGAGTCTCCCCGCTTTTCTCCGGACGGATTGAAGCTTGCCGTTTTGTTCATCGAAGGCATTCCGCGCATTGCGGGTCCGTTGCAACCCATGACGCCCCTCGCAGGCGTTATCGACGAGAAGGCTTACGAGCAACGGATTGCCGTGGTGGACCTGGAAACCGATCGTCTGACTCAAGCGACTCCGGCTGACATGTACGTCTACGAATACGACTGGACTCCCGACGGGCAAGCATGGGCGGTGACTGCGGCGCATGGCGCCGGTGACGCTAACTGGTACATTGCGCGTATATATCTGGCGAATGCGAAAACCGGTGAGATGCGCGAGATTTATAAACCGAAGCTTCAAATAGCGGAACCACGCGTTTCAATCGATGGGAAGAACGTGGCGTTCATCGAAGGACTGATGAGCGACGAAGGTTCCACGGGCGGGGACATTCACGTGGTTCCAATCACCGGCGGCGGCGCGCGAAATCTGACTCCCAATATCAAATCGTCGCCTTCCGCACTGTCATGGACCGGTTCGGACCGGATCACTTTCGCACAAAACGTTGATGGGAATTCCAGCTTCGGCAGCGTCAGTCTCAGGGACCGTGTGCCTAAGACACTCTGGACGGGCGAGGAAATGGCTGCTCCTTCCGGCTACGCTTGGATTTCGGGGCATTCGTTGACGAGCGATCAGACCAGCGATCAAATCAGCGATCATGTGGTCACTGCGATCGTCCGACAATCGGCAAGCACTCCGCCTGAAGTGTGGGCTGGTCCAATCGGCAGTTGGAAGCAACTCACCAGCCTTAACTCCGAAGTTAAACCGGCGTGGGGCGAGATGCGTAATGTGCATTGGAACAACGGCACGATGCGGGTGCAGGGGTGGTTGATGTTGCCCAAAGATTTCGATTCAGGGAAGACTTATCCACTTATCGTGACTGTGCACGGAGGTCCATCCGCCGCCTGCATGTCACGTTGGGACGAGCGCGGGATGGGGGCGGTATCTGCGATGGGCTATTTCTCATTGTGTCCAAACCCGCGGGGCAGCTATGGACAGGGCGAGGCGTTCACACAGGCCAATGTGAAAGATTTTGGCGGCGGCGATTATCGCGACATCATGGCAGGCGTGGATGCTCTTTCTAAACAATATCGGATCGACACCAAGCGCCTGGGCATTCGCGGACACAGCTACGGCGGCTACATGACGATGTGGGCAGAGACGCAAACTCATCGCTTTGCGGCGGCGGTTGCGGGAGCGGGACTTTCGGACTGGGTGAGTTACTACGGCCTCAACGATATCGATGAATGGATGATTCCATTCTTCGGGGCGTCAGTGTACGACGATCCCGCGGTCTACGCCAAGAGCGATCCGATGCATTTTGTAAAAGCGGTGAAGACGCCGACGCTGATTCTGGTGGGGGACCGCGACGGCGAAGTGCCGATGGAGCAATCCGTGGAATGGTGGCACGCTCTGAAAACTCTGCATGTACCCGTCACGCTTGTGGTCTATCCCAATGAAGGGCACGCAATCCAGAAGCCCGCCGACGCGCGTGATTACACATTGCGCTCGCTGGAGTGGTTCGAGGAATGGTTTGCGAAAGCGCCTTAACGCGCGCGAACGCCGAATTCGTATACGGTTACGCTGTAAAACTTCTGCCCTGGCTTCAATTCCGTCGAGGGAAATTTGGGATGGTTAGGAGAGTCGGGGAAGTGCTGTGTCTCCAGACAGAAGGCATATCGCGCCTTGTACACCTTGCCTTCTTTGCCCGTAATTGAACCGTCGAGAAAATTTCCGGTGTAGAGCTGAACGCCAGGCTCGGTCGTCAATACTTTTAGAGTTCGGCCACTGGCTGGCTCGTAGGCTTCGGCTGCTTCCAATAACTTGCTTTCGGCATGATCCAGTACGAAGTTGTGATCGTAGCCGTGGCCGAGGCGGAGTTGAGGGTCGTCGGCGTTGATCCGCTCTCCGATTGCATGCGGCTTACGAAAGTCGAACGGCGTGCCATCCACCGATTTCAGTTCGCCGGTGGGAATGAGGGTTGCGTCGACAGGAGTGAAGCGGGAAGCGTCGATCTCGAGCACGGTATCCAGAACATCGCCGTTGCCCTGGCCCTTCAGGTTGAAATAGGAATGGTTGGTGAGATTGAGGACGGTGTCTTTGTCAGTGGTGGCGGAATATTCGATTTGCAGAGCGCCGCCGCTTACGGTGTAGCGCACATGCGCGGTGAGCGTGCCGGGAAAACCCTGATCGCCATCTTTGCTCACATGGGTGAGTTCAACACCATCCGAAATCTCTTTCGCTTCCCAGACGACCTTGTCGAAGCCGACCAGTCCTCCGTGCAGAGCGTTATCGCCGTCGTTCTTCGGAATGTGATAAGTGTTGCCATCGAGTTGGAAGGTGCCATGCGCGATACGATTCGCGTAGCGGCCGACGATGCCGCCGAAATGCGCAGTCTGGCTAACATATTTCTCGACTGAATCGACACCCAGCACAACATCGTCGAGCCTACCATTTCGATCTGGCACGCGCAGCGAGACGACGATTCCTCCGTAAGTGATGATGCCGACTTCGATCTTGCCATCTTTCAGGGTGTAGAGTTCGACGGGCGTTCCCTCCGGAGTTTTCCCAAAGGCTTGCTTGTTGACTGCGGTCTTGGCGGGACAAGTTGCGGTAAAAATCATGAGAGCAGCCAGCGGCGCAAATAAATATCTTAATTTTTGTAACAACATGTTTTCCTCCGGAATTTACTCACGCTGTCTTGAGTGCGGACAAGCGCCAGACTCCTGAAGGATGGTATAGGGGTTCGGGCAAAGATGCACGCTGACCGTTAGTAGGCTAGCCGGGCCTGTCGTGACCACTAGAGTTGTCGACCTTCGCTCGACTGGAGACAGCCGGGGTCCCCACATATACCGTTCCGAGGAAAAACTCTTTCAAGAAAGATCTGTTTGAAGACCCTCTGTCTTTCGGATCACGAAATCTTGATTCACAAAATCTTGGTTCACGAAATCGGCGCGATATGGTCAAGCTGGATTGTGTTTGTATTCATGTCCAGCTTGCCGGTCGCCTTCACTTGCTTGCCTAGATACTGTTTGGCTTTCGCAGGGTCATCAAGCTTGTAGGTAACTTTTGTGACCGGATCTTTTAAAACGATTTGTCCCGCTTCCTTCACGACGAGGCCGGTGAAAGTCTTGGCGTCGCGCGTGGTGGCCTCGCCAGAGGCAGGCATTTGAGCTTCGTTTTGTTGCGCTTGTGGAACAGCGGGATTTGTCTTCGCGGGAGCCGCTGCAGAGGGATCTTGGTCGGCTTGTTGCGCGCGCAGATGCGGTCCCAGAGTCATAGTAAGTAGAGTTAAGGCCGCAGCCAAGGAGAATTGCTGCAGAAGGCGTTTCATGTAAGACCTCCAATGTGCGTGTCTTGTTCGACCCGTGCGTCTCAGGATGGTCCTGCAAAAACCGTGCCAATCCGACTGGGCCTGATAGGGCGCAAATGCGGCGATTCAGTTTAGGACTCACCGCGCTGCTATGAACTTTAAGCCAAGAGAGAGAAAGTCTTGCCCGGCGCAGTAGCGGGGACGGTTTACGGTAAACGGTGAGGGGCTAAATCTGTGATAATTGCGAATAATTCCCGTTAAATTACATGATTTACCCGAGTTTAATCCCCGGGCTGAGCTTATAACCTCGGATCGTCACGAGGGGATCGCCGTCGACCCCGTACCTAGCCGGACCTAAGGCGAAGGGTTTGTCAGGACCTATCCCATAACCGCTCTCACGTAACCGGGAAACAGAAAACGCCAACACGGAGCTTTGCCATGGCCACCACCACAGCAGCCGCTTACGGAATCTATTCCCAAGATGTCGTCTTAACGGACATCGTGCGCAATTTAAACCAGGCTGGGTTTGAGAACGAAGATATTTGCATGATGCTGTCGCCTTCGCATCCCATAGCTTCGATGGTCCGGGAGGCCAGCCTGTTTGCCACCGATCAGGAAGATACTGACGCGAGCGCTGGAATGATTGGGTGGCTCTCGGCTTTTGGCGCGGTGCTGATTCCGAGCGTTGGTTTCTTTATCCGGTCGCGGGTGTTTCTGCACGCTCTTATGGTGGCGCGAGAGGCTCCGGCCCTCTGCGGGAATGCCAGGACTCTGGTAGGGCTGGGTTTTTCAGAGCACGAGGCGACCCGGTTTGAGGACCAGTTGAGTCGTTTGGGAGTTTTGATTTATGTATCCTGCGACGAGAACGCCAAGACTCTTTGGGCGCGAGAAGTATTGCGGCATAGCGGAGCCCAGGAGACGAGTACGCTGGAAGAAACCCTGATGTCCGTCACGGCTGCGGCTTAAGACGGAGCTATCCAGGTCTGGTATTTGATTCCATTTCCATTCCTGAAAAGACGGTAGCTCGTTCCGTGGGCTGCTCCGAGTTCCTGAACTCCTGTTCCCTGAAGCTCCTATCAGGGGAGGCTACCTACGGACGATTAAAGACATCCAAGCGTAGGTTTACCGCGAAACTGAAATTTTGTTTCTGTAATTCCGTCAGATCTCGCTGGCCATAACGGAGTGACCAATCGTTAAGTTGAAAGGAAACAACGCGTATGAGCTTCTCTGTGAGTTCTGTGGTTCGCTACTCTCTGTCAAGCGCTGCGGTCTTTTTAGCCCTGGCGGCAGCGTCCGTGGGGCAGTTTGCCGTGTCGGTCACGTTCGCGCCTCCGGCGCTGCCGGTCTACGATCAACCAGTTTGTCCAGGTGACGGCTATATCTGGACGCCCGGCTATTGGGCTTGGGACGATGATGACGGCGATTATTACTGGGTGCCGGGCACGTGGGTGGAGGCTCCGGAAGTTGGTTACCTATGGACTCCGGCATGGTGGGGGTGGGGCGGTGAAGCGTTTATTTTCCACGAGGGATACTGGGGACCGCAAGTGGGTTTCTACGGGGGCATTTACTACGGATTCGGCTACTTCGGCGAAGGGTATGAGGGTGGACGTTGGGAAAGCGGGCGATTCTTTTATAACCGGGCAGTGAACAATGTGAACGTGACAATCGTCCACAATGTTTACGAGAACCGAGTGGTGAATGAAAACCGGGTGAATCGCGTCAGTTATAACGGTGGCAATGGTGGGATCAGTGCGCGGCCTTCGCCGCAACAAGAAGCGGTGGCGCGCGAAAGACACCTACCGCCGGTGGCAGCTCAATCGCAGCATATACAGGCGGCTCGAAGCAACCGCGAGCTGCGTGCGTCAGTGAATCAAGGCCGGCCCCCAATTGCCGCGACTGCAAGGCCCGGAGCACTCAACGACCGGGCGGCGGCAGTGCCAGCGCGCGAAGCGGGAGCGCCCTATCATCCACCCGCGAATCGCGGCAGAGCGGGACAGCCTAGCGGGGAATCGGCGAGTCGCTCGGCAAATAATGATTCCCGGCCGTCGAACAACTCCAATAACAATGTGCATGTCAGAGACCTTCCGCCTGCACAGCGTCCGGCGCCTCCGAGCACCGGCAATCCGAAGCTCGACCAGAAATACCAGAAGCAGCAGCAAAAGATGTACACGCAGCAGGATAGGGAACGGCAGAAACTGCAGCAGCAGCAGGAACAGGATCACCAACGGCTAGCCCAACAGAGAGATGCGCAAGCAAAAACTCAGCAGTTGGAACAACGCCATCAGCAACAGACGCAACAGTTGCAGCAAAGGCATACAACGCAGCAACAACAGATGCAGCAACGGCAACAGCCCCATCAAAGCGAAGCGAGGCCTCCGAAGGGAAAACAGTAATCGCTTGTTTCCAAGATCAAAGCGAGTTCGATGCGCTAGCGACAATCAGCCTGGCTAGTCCAGACTCAGAGTCATTTCGCCGCTCTTGCTGAATTGAATGCGCAGCATCTTTTCCGCACCGGAGTCGAACTCTCCTTCGGCTATTGCGGTTTGCTCGTTCGCGCCCGCGCCTGGATTCACCTGCACCCGGAGGCGGTGCTTTCCGGCAGGGATCTGCACCGCATGGAATTCATGCCCCTGGAAGCGATGGAATATCACTAAACGCTTTTTGTCCGTTGCCTGTAACGGGTGAGTGTAAGTGAGTTCGTCATCGACCCAGATGGACATACGGGCCTCGGCGAATTTGTGGTCGATTTCGATTTCGAGCATGGCGGGCCCAGAGGCTGCGCTTGCCGGAATTAACTTAGGAGTGGACGAATTGCTTCTCGAGATGGAGTCTTGAGGTTTAATTGCTACCGGCGCAGGCGTCATTTTTCGGGAGTGAACCAAGAATGCGGACGAGGGCGGCGGCGGGACCGTTCGGGTCGCTAGCATTTTCTCGGGCTGTTGCCTCAGCGAACCGAACGGGACGATTCGCAATCCGAACAGAACAAGTCCAATGAAAAAGAGGACTGCGGGAAGAGGGTGCTTCCGCATGTTTTGCAGCAGATGCTGGGCCGCGGCGCGCTCAACCGCGACACCGCGCTTACCCGATGAATGCTTCTTTCCGCCGGTTAATTGGGTAATAAACGCTGAGGGGCTCGGTTTTCCGTTTTGCGCTTGAGTGGCGCCGGGTGTTGAATCCGGATGCTTCGCCTTGCTCCAGGGTTCGCTCCCTCCCCGCAATTCCTGAATGTCAAATACCATTTCCATGCCACGCTGGTAACGCTGCGAAGGATCTTTCGCAATGGCGCGCGAGATGATGTAGTCGAGTCCGGGGGGTAATTCGGTATCCAGAATAGTAGCCGGGATGGGATTCCGATGGACTACCTTGAATGCCACCGTGAGCGCGCTGTTCCCTTGAAAGGGCCGGTAGCCGGTCAGCAGCGTATACAGAATGACACCCAGAGAAAAAATATCCGAGCGGCCATCGACGGGCTCGTCATTCAATTGTTCCGGCGACATAAACGCAGGGGTGCCCAACGTGCGACCTGTCGAAGTTGCGGTGGAGAGGTTGAGCTTGGCGATACCGAAGTCGGCGATCTTGGCATGGCCATCTTCGGTGAGCAGGATGTTTGCCGGCTTGAGATCGCGATGAACGACACCTTGACCATGGGCGCAATCCATAGCTTCCGCCAGTTCGAGCGCAATCTGGAGGGCAACGTCGGCCGGCAATTTGCGGTCTTCGCGCGATAACAGTAACTTATCAAGCGACTGCCCAGCCACATACTCCATCACAATGTAAGGAGCGCGCGTTTCCGGCTCCTCGCCGACATCGAAGACGGTAACGATGCCGGGATGCGACAGGCGCCCCGCCGCTTCTGCTTCCCGGAAGAATCGCTCTCGATATTCCGCCTCCTCCTCGGGAGGTTGACCGGCCAGGGAAAACGTCTTTACCGCGACCACGCGGTTAATCTTCGGATCGTGGGCCTTGTAGACAATGCCCATGGCGCCCCGCCCCAACTCGGTCAGGATTTCGTAGCGTCCAAAACGTTCGTTTTTTCGATCATCCATAGGAGCGAATGGGCGGCTGCACCTGCGCGGTTAAGCGTAGCTTCACGTTCCCTCCGAGCGGGGAAGGTGTAGGCACTCGTCTACCGTATTGTCACCCGAGCAGGCGGACGTTCCAAGTTACTGACGTTACCAAGGTGTCTGATTCCCAAAGCGCAAACAAATCTTCGAGGAGAGAAGTTGCCGATCACAGCAGTTTGTATTGCTCCACCTAGGGGCACTCCCTGCCAGCCGGCGGCTTCGCGCAATAGAACCAGCGGGCCGTCCTCGAAATAAAAGAAAAAGATCCAGCAGACTTCCGCCCCCCTTCGGGGATCCGGTTTTCAGGGTCCGTTTTTTCCTGGGGAGCCTTAGCACATATAAAGAGCGCACATGAAAAGGGCACACCTTCTGGTGTGCCCTCTTAGTCGATTCACTTACGCCTAGGTCACTGATAAGTAAAGGTCAACTCGTCCAGATAAACGGTATAAGGAGTTTGCACATCGTTTCCGTCCATCTGGTAGTTGATGGTTGCGCCCCACCAACCACCGGGTGCGGATCCGTGATTGTAGTACTGATTGAGAGTGTGGGTTACTCCGTTCAGAGTGATTGACTGGTAGAGCAACTCATTGTTGGAGGTGCGCTGTACCTGAATGGTCAGATGATTCCATGAGTTGGCATTCGGGTAGCAAGAAACGCCGGTGTGAACCCATCGGCTGTTGAGATTGTCCCAGACATCCCATTCGTTACCGCCGGCGATGCGACATTCATGACCCCAAATGAAGCCCATGCCGCTAAAGAACTGGTTGATATCGAACTCCAACGCCTGGGATGCTCCGGGATTGCTCACCCAAAAGTAAACGTCGTAAGTGAAGTTGTGTAGCGTTTGCAGCAGAGTGTGACCGGAGTCGGGCACTCCCTGTGAAGAGAGATCGCCGATCAGGTGATTATTCCACAGACTATCGCCGTAACCTTGGCTTCCGGCGAGATAGTAAGCTGCCGAGCTCCCACTCATGGAAGGAGACTTAACTCCTTCCGTCATGGTAAAAGTGACGTTTTCGCAGGGAGAAGGAGAACAGTCGCTGAAATTCGGAGATCTTTGCCCATATCCTGACCATCCGCCGCTATGCTGAAGATTGGTAAACGATTTTCCACTCGAGGTGACCGTAACCTTGATGGGGGTGGTTGACGCTCCACCGCAATAATCCCATTCTTCGACGGTGGTGTTATAAGTTCCGGTGCTTAAACTAAGACTGGTGTTGAGCGTCGAGCCATTCGACACATAAGCCAACACGCCTGGAGCGGTGTAAATTCCCATGGTTGCTACGCCCTTGGAGCAGGACGTAGTCGCGGAACCTGAGTATTTTACTGGGCCTGATACATTTGCGCCATTAGCGGGGGAGGTCACGGTAACGCCGGCGAAAGCCGCCGGCGCACAGATAGCAAGGCAGCACACGATCAGCAATAAAGACTTTGGCATGTAAAAATTTCTCCAACGTGGTTTATTAGCTTCCCAGTAGCAGAACTGCATTTTGAAGCTATCCTTGCGCATGAGCGAACGCGCAAGGGACGGAAGAAGTGGCTTGTGGCGCGGGTCCTACTTGGCCAGATCAGAATTTGGAAGGCGCTTACTTGCGAAACCCTCTCGCAAAGCCCGAATTCCTGAATCAGTGAAACAGTGTAGCGAGAATACCAGATACCCTGTATACCGCAAGCGAAAAAAGCCAACATTTTACTCAGAAGTTCAAGGCCCGTCGGCACCGGGCAGATGCCTTATCGGCAACTCTGGAGTATCGGTACGCCGTAATGAGCCAAGCACATTGCGGTACGAGTAAAGGAAACACTGTATGCAAGCTACCGCGAATCTCCTCATCTAAACGACCGTGCGCGCCCTTCGAACCTCCTCCGAACTCGCTAAGACACCTCTTCGGTTGAAGCTGTTGAAAGCGATTGGCATTGCCGCGCTGATTATTATTGCCGTGGGGCTGGTAGGTGTGTGGTACATGATCGGCCACGCCGGCCCAATTCTACGGGCTCGAGTCATTCAGACTCTATCGAATCGATTCAATAGCAAAGTGGAACTGGCGGGTTTTCAGGTTTCTGTTCTTCACGGCATTGAAGTGACGGGGAGTGGGCTGGAGATTTATGGAGCGAAAGACCCCAACGCTTACCAGCCCGGAATTCAGCCGCTAATCGAGATTCGGGAGTTTCGCTTTCAAACCGCTTTGCGGAATCTGTTCCGTTCTCCAATGCACATTGACACGGTTTATGTGCAAGGCATGATTTTGAATGTTCCGCCTAAACAAAGCCGCCAGGAATTAACCGGTATCGGTTCAAAAGCCCGGCGCATGACGATTCTCGTCCACAAGTTCCTCTGCGAAGACACCAGGCTGCTCATCAACACGATAAATCCTGAAAAACCGCCGCTGGAGTTTGCCATCAGCGAATTGAAGATGAAGGAAATCGGGCCCGGTCAGCCATTACAATTCGACGCTACTTTGGTGAATCCAAAACCAGTGGGAGACATTCACTCGACTGGCCTTTTCGGCCCCTGGCAGCAGGACAGTCCTCGGGACACGCCGGTGCAGGGGGAATATTCGTTCAACCATGCCGATTTGGGCACGATCAAGGGCATCGGAGGAACGTTATCCTCCATCGGCCAGTATTCTGGAACGCTCAACAACATCGTCGTGCACGGAACCACCGATACGCCAGACTTTCGAATTGCGAGCAGCGGACACCCCGTGTCGCTGCATACCGAGTTCCATGCCGTTGTTGACGGCACCTGCGGCGATACCTACCTCAAGCCGGTGAAGGCTTCTTTCCTTCATACTTCTTTTACGGCGAGCGGGTCGGTGGTTCGTCTGGAAAAAGGGCACGGGCGTGGCCATGACATAGCGCTCGACGTGGTGTTGGATCGCGGGCGCATTGAAGATCTGCTGAGGCTGGGCGTACGCACCGATCCGCCGATCATGTCCGGGCCAGTTGACCTGAAAACGAAACTGCGGCTCTCTCCGGGCGAAGAGTCTGTAGCTAATAGGCTGCAGTTGGCTGGCGATTTTCACGTGCTGTACGCTCATTTTTCGAACAAGAAAGTCCAAGGCAAGCTCAATTCTTTGAGTCTGCGCAGCCGGGGAGAGAAGCAGTCGCGGGTCGAACACGAAGACGATGTGCAAACGGATTTGCAGGGAGTGTTCACTTTAGGGGATGGCTTGCTTTCGTTTTCGTCTCTGCATTTTTTAGTCCCGGGAACGCAGGTCGATATGAAAGGCGGCTATAGTCTGGATGGACGAGAATTCAATTTCCATGGTAAGGCCCGGTTCGATGCCAAGCTTTCCCAGATGACTACGGGCTGGAAATCAATCCTTCTGAAGCCAGTCGATCCGTTCTTCAGCAAGAATGGAGCCGGGACTGAGGTCCCTATCAAGATCACCGGTACACAGTCGGAACCCCGCTTTGGCTTGGATTTTCACCACAAAGAGGAGCATGAAGGCGCCGTCAAGAAAGCGGATACATTGTCGAAACGGTAATGAAAAAGGGCTCTCGCTGTTGCAAACACCGAAGGCCTGACGTTATGATCCAAACCAACGCGTCTCCGCGACAGATGCCATTACTGTCGAGATTAGGAACTTACCCATGAGCGAAAAAGCCGCCGCCACTCTTCCAGCAACTGTCGAAAAAATCATCAAGTCTCCGGCTCCCAATGAGCCCGAGAAAGCCCAAATCGCCGTGGAAGGGGCCGACCACCTCTACCGTGAGATTCGCATCGAAAATACCCTAGTCGATGAAAACGGCGAGAAGGTAAGCTTGAAGCCCGGCGCTGAAGTGGAGGTTACTATCGAAGCTCCGCCAGAGGCTACGACTCCTCAAGCATAAAGCCGAACCGGACGCTCCAGGCTGGTTTGGTTTTTATCCCGGAAAGTTATTTCGCACCACCAGCAAGCAAGATACGAAGCAGCAGTAACCAGCGCCGGACATTGGTGCTCATCAAAAAGTTTTCTTTTACGTGTTCGTGCCCATTATGGCCGAGCTGTTGGGCGAAAGCCGGATGCGTCAAGAGGTAGCGAATTTGATAGGCGCAACCGTCCACGGAATGTACCAACGCTCCGGTTAACTTGTGGATGATCTGATTCGGAATGCCGCCCACTGCCCCGGCGATGGTGGGCTTTCCTTTCCACAAAGCTTCCGTGACCGTCAGCCCAAAGCCTTCCCGAATCGATTTCTGCACGATAATCGTGGAAGCACGCTGCAGGGCATTGATTTCCAGAGCGCACCAGGGTGGAAGGTCAAGAATGATAATGTCGGGATCGGCGCCGACCGCGTCTTTTACCTCTTTGAGAACTGCTGCTCCTTCAGGATCGTCACTGGCGCCGCCGCCGGCCAACACCAGTTGGCAATCCACATACTTGCGGGCCTGCTTGAAAGCCTGCACCACTCCGACCGGATCTTTCGCCCGGTCGAAGCGCGAGACTTGGGTCACAATGGGCCGCGACCGGTCGACTCCGAATTCGTCACACACATGTTGAACAAAACTGTCTTCGAGTTCCTTGTTTTTCTCCGACAGGGGGTCGATGCAGGGATAAAACAAATATTGAGGAATCGGCAACTGGCGGGCGAATGATTGCGAAGAGAAAATCGCGGCATCGTACTTTTCCACAAAAGGCCGCAAGAAGGCCCAGACCTCGGGATTCGGACTGGACAGGTCGATATGGCATCGCCATATCCAATGCTGATTCGATTCTTTCTGGGCACGAATCAGGGCAGCGGGCTGCGGATCGTGAATCACGATGAAGTCTTCGGAGAAATCAATGCGGTTCCGGTTTTGATCGTTGTGCATCAGAAAGATATCGCGAGCGTGCTGCGTAAGCTTGTAATCGCTTCCTTGCAGGGCGTTGTGGAAGGCCTTGGTTACCTCAAAAAAATCGTTTCCTCCGGTGATTACATCCCAGTGAGTCTCTACATCAAGTTCTCTAAGTAACGGAACCATCTGATTGAGCATTTCAGCCACTCCTCCGCCCACGGCGGTGGAGTTAACCATCTTCACCTTCTTGCCTTTCAGATCACGCGCGAGAAACTTCAGTTCGTCGATGTCAGCTTCGCCCACGATGCTTTTGTAATCATCGAGGCGGGGAGGCGGCACAGGGGCCGGAGGAGTTTCCCATGCCCGCGGTTTTTGCCGGCGCTCTGTACGTACCGGTGAAGCAGGCGCAGAAGCTTCGGACTGCTCCGACGACGTCTCGGTTGCGTTGGAGTCAGATCGGATTTGTTGCTCTACGGGTTCCATAGAAGATGCCCTGCAGATGTATGTCCTGCTTAGATCAGCGATCGCTCTACGATTCGTACGATTCGATTGCGCACGTCTTCCAGTGTCATGGTGTAAATATCGATCCGGTTTAACTGGCGCGCCGCTTCGGTCAGGCCCATGTCTTCGTACAACCATTGCGAGAAGTCGTTCGACATCAGTTTTAATCTTAAGCGAGCCTCGATAAAGTGATGATGAATAGAGTGCAGACTCACGCCTCGCAAACCCTCCGCAAACTCCTTTAACGTGCGGGCCACGAAGTTAGCAGGGATGACGACGGACTCCGCCGCACAAAAATAAAAGGTCTCGCGCGCGGGGCGGGTAGCCGCCGCCGGGCTGCGTTTCAGGAAGTCAGCCACGATTTCGATAAATCGTGCACGTAAATCTGCCACCGTCATGAACTCTCGAACGTCCACGCTAGCCAAACCCTCCGCCAGGCTGGGTTCGTTGCACGCTGACACCGCCCAATGCGCGAAGTCGTTGGAAAAACCCTCGCGGATGAAGTGATGTTCCTGCAGCGTTCGGAAGGTATGCTGAAAAATGGATCCCTCGGGACACTCCCGGAGCGCATCCAGAAACTCGCCCAGGGCAGTCGCTTTTTGCGGCGTAATGCGCAGCAGGTGCGCCGATGTGTTGAAATAGAACGGCTTTACCGGAGTGCGGGTCAAGGATGAAATGCCTGCTGTTGCGGTTGTCATGCATTGGCCTCCAGGGCGTTCTCATCGCTCGGTGCATGCATCTGGCAAGCATGGAGCCATTGCGCCAGCAGATCGAAAACTTCATACGGCGGCTTCAGCCATAGTTGTGCCGCTGAAGCCCGGTATCGCGGACGAACTAACACACTCAGTCCCTGCCCATTCATCGCTTCAAATGCGTGTTCGTCCGTGGTGTCGTCGCCAAAGTAGGCCGCCGGTGTTTCGGGGGCCATTTCGCTCATGATGGTACGGACCGCATCTCCTTTGTCCGTGTCCTGAGCGCGTATCTCAATGCCCCCATCAAACTCCATGAGATGCAAATGAGTATGCCGTGCAATGGGCTTCCAGCCCAGCAGCACGCGTCCCCGCAGCAATTCCGCGTCGCACTCCCCTAATCCTCGCCAGTGCACGGCGATGCTTCCAGTCTTGAACTCGGCCGTATGCTGCAGGTTCTGATACAGCAACCAATCTTCTGCCGAAGCCAATGCCTCGATAGTCGGCTGATCAAGCGGAGAAAGTTCGACGCTCCCGTCGGGGTATAAACGCTGCAATCCGTGAAGTCCCCAAACTTCGGGACGAGGCTCAATTTCCAGCAGGGGAACGAGTTCGTTCGCATCTCTTCCAGAGATAACGACGACGCGGGTCCTGCCGGTGCAGACAATCTCCTGAAGCAATAGGGTAAAGCCGGGATAAGGAACTGCTTCTTCGCGATTCTTCCGAAAGGGAGCGATCGTCCCGTCGTAATCAAGCATTAACAATGATTGAGGTGCACTACTCACTCTCTCCAAAATAGATTCAATCAGGGACTTCCCGTCCGGCTTCAACCCTTTCTCCTTGTCCTGAGATCCGCTACGCATTCAAGCGGCGGCCACGCTACCACGAATTTTTTGCTGCGCTGGATCCATGGCGTCGAGCCTGAGCTCGCAGAGTTCCGTGATCAAGCTTCCAGCCCAGCGATAAATGTTCTGTTCTTTTATGATTCGGCGCATGCGGTGCACTCGCATCTGCTTTTCTTCGGGCTCCATCTCAAGGGCTACCCGAATGGCTTCAGCCGTCTGGTCAATGTCGTAAGGATTCACCAGCAAAGCGTCCCGCAGCTCGCGCGCGGCTCCCGTGAACTGGCTGAGGATCAGCACACCGCGTTCGTCGCGCCGCGCCGCTAGAAATTCCTTGGCCACTAAATTCATGCCGTCGTGCAAAGACGTCACCATACAAAGGTCGGCAGCGCGATAATAGCGTTCGATCTCTTCATGGTTATGCTGGCGATTCAGAAATACGATAGGCTTCCACTTGCTGGTCTGAAATCGCCAATTGATTCGCTCCGCTTCCGCTTCCAACTCGGCCATCAGGTCGTGATACCGCTTGATGTGGGTGCGGCTCGGAGCACCGATCTGCACGAACGTGAACTGCTGCCGGTATTTCGGATACTTTTCCAGAAATCGTTCCACCGCTTGGAATCGCTCTTGGATCCCTTTGGTGTAATCCACCCGGTCCACGCCGACCCCCACAAACGGAGCGTCTACGGCAATTTCGTGTAGCAATGCCGAGCGGTCCACGTAATTCGCCCCATATCTTTCGTTGTCCACGGTCTCATCATCCGTGAGGTCCACGCTGATAGGAAAAGGATGCACAATGGTGCGATGATTCTGCCGGGATACTGAGAAGTGTTCCCAGTCGACCCGCGACTCAACCACCCGGTCCACCGTTTGGAGGAAGTTGTTGCAGTGCGATTGAATGTGGAAGCCGATGAGATCCGCGCCTAGCAGACCGTCTACCAATTGGCGCTGCCAGGGACAGATGCCGAACGCCTCAGGATTTGGCCACGGGATGTGCCAGAAGATAGCCACGCGCGCATCCGGCCTTTTTTCCTTGATCATCCTCGGCATCAAGGCAAAGTGATAATCCTGAACCAGCACCACCGGGTTGTGGATGTCTTTAATTTCTTCGAGAACCGCGGCAGTGAATTTCCGGTTCACCTCTTGATAATGCGCCCAGTCTTGGGCTCGAAAGATCGGGCGCGTGTGCGCGATGTGACAAAGAGGCCAAAGGCCTTCGTTGGCAAAGCCGTAATAGTAGCCCTCTTCCTCCTCTTTGGTCAGCCACACCCGGCGCAAGGTATAGCGCGGATCATCAGGAGGAACGCGCAAGCGATCCTGCGCGTCCACAACTTCGGCATCGGCGGCGCCGCTGCCATGCGCAATCCAGGTTCCGTCGCAAGCATTGAGGACAGGCTCCAGCGCGGTGACCAGGCCACTGGGCGGCACAATTACCTCAAGCGACTTACCGTTGTGCCGGTGCATGTAGGGCTCGCGATTGGATACGACAAAGAGGCGACCGCCGTCTAAGCGAGCCTGAAGTTGTATTGCGAGGCGGTCCGCCGTCCACCGGGATTCCGACGCCTCTCGCAAGCGGGCTTCGTTCTCAGCCGCAGTGCGGGCCTGGCTCAGGCTTTCTGCAAGTGTGACTACCTCCCAAGCCAAAGGTTTAAACAGTTCGAGGTCCGGCATCTGTTGGCGGGAAGAAATTCTGCCCATGCGTAGGGCACGCATCCACTGGGCCGCTTGCGCGATCGGCCCTGTAATGCTCCACCTCACGATCAGCACGGTGATGAAAGCGATCAGAAAAACCTGGACAAGCATTCGCAAGAATGCTTCACGCCAAGTCAGAAGGCTTTGAGCGCGGATGTACGTGGCATCATGGACGACCGCCAGCCCACCAATGATCTCGTCCTGGCGGTGCAAAGGTAACGCAAAAATGTGTACTGGATTATTCCCTACCCGAAAAAACGAATTCTCCCCATGTCGATCCGCAATGGCGTGGGCTACCTCAGGGGGCATTGCTTTTAAAACCTGACCTAGCTCGGTTGTGATTGCCACCTGCCTACCCTGCTTGTCGTAAACCGCGACGCCGAGCAAGTGCTCCCGGTTGCCGAAGCGTTGTACTAACCTCTGTAATCCGCGCTCCGAGCCCGACTCCCACGACTTCTCAACATTGCCGGCAACGCTTTCACCTAATACTTCAGCGCGGCGTTCCAGGTCACTCCGGAGAACCCGCTTTTCTCCCACCACTTGATAATAAGAAAAGCCAAGAGATACGAGGGTGATACCGATAATGAGGGAAACTATCAGGCGCACGCTTAAGAGGCGCATAGGTTCTCCCGACAGAAAGGATGAACGGCAACCAAAAAGTTATCTTCTCGTCTCGCGCGAACCCCAAATCTATCATTGAGGCGAAGTTGTCGCCCACGACTCGCGATTTTCGCTCCGGTTTCGTGAGTCTTCATCGTGATAACTGTCCACTTTGGTAATCTCCCATCTTACTGACTGTTGGAAGTCCAGGAATATACGGGATTCACCCTAGTGCCTCAGGAAAAAAACCGCGAACAGTGTCGCGACGTAGGCATGAAATACGCTTAAACAACGCGTCGCGGAACTTTATCCGGCTTGCGGTTGTGCCCCGCCAGTCGCCGAAGCTTCCAAAGGTAGAGTTGCGCGAACAGTCGTTCCTCTTCCGGCCGACTGGATGTCGAGAGCTCCGCCGAGTTGCCGAAGGCGTTCGCGCATCCCGCGAAACCCTACTCCGGTTCGGTTGGACGAATTCAGTTCCAATTGCCTCTCCCGAGAAATACCTTTGCCCTGATCTTGAACTTCGACCGAAATCTCATGATCTTGTTCATGCACGCGTATTACCGCCGTCTTGCTCCCGGAATGGCGGTGGATGTTAGTGAGACATTCTTGCACCATGCGGAAGATCGCGATTTCCATTTCGTCCGACATGCGGCTGAGCCTGGCCGGGATATCCAGTTCGACGTTAATTTTGCTTCGTTCCGAGAAGCCTTCCACATACCAACGCAATGCGGATGCAAGTCCCGCCGCATCCAATAATGGAGGATGCAGCAGGTGGGATATGGTGCGAATCTCGCTGCTGATTTGTTCGACCATCAAGGCATTCTCGGCTAGGGCTCTAACGCCTTCGCCATCGAGTTTGGCGGATTGGAGCTGAAGTGCCGCGATATTCATGCTAAGTGCCGCGAGCAACTGGCCCGCGCTGTCATGTAGTTCGCGCGCAATCTGCCGCCGCTCTTCATCGCGCATCCTCTGTAGCTGGCTGCTCAAGTCACGAAGGCTTTCGTTGGCCGTATTTAGTTCCGCCGTCCGCTCACTCACCTTCCGCTCGAGTTCGTTGTGCGTCTTTCGCAGTTCGTCTTCCGCCCATCGGCTCTTGGCAAGCGAGCGTCGGTTCGATTCGCCGAGAGCGATGATCAGGCCGGAGAAGAACAAGAATCCGACAATGCCGGAAATTGCGGCCTTGGAATCCTTCAACGCAAAGGAGTAATAAGGAGGGAGGAACCAATACCAGACCCCCACTACCCCAATTAAAGTTGTAAGAATGGAAGGGCCGATTCCCCAATACCATGCCGCAATAACTACGGCTGCCCACATGGTGTGGTAAGGATTATTCTCACCCAGAAGGGGAAGAAGCAACCCACGCAGCGCCAAAGCAACGATTGCCGCCAAAGTGGCCAGACCGTAACGGCGGGCTGCATCGCGCGCATTGCCGGCGCTTGGGATCTGGCCAGGGCGGGGCATTCTGGACTCAGCCTGGTCCGGCGAGACCCCAAGCGAATGTGATGTTGGTATAGCCGCCGTGTGCGGTTGCGGCAGGCGCGTTCGACGGAAACAGACCACCATCGCCACGACGCCTGTAACGAAAAGAATCAGGACTAAAGTTCCGAGGAACTCGGCGCTCACTTCGGCCGCAAGCGTGGGCCCGTGATTCATGCGGTGCTCCTGAGAGGAATGGGCGACTTGGAACGCGCGAGTAGTCTAGCAAGGAATTGAGAAGTATTTCGATGATCGAGTTGCGCCCGCCGGGCGGGTCCACTGAAGTTTCCGCTAACCTCCTCAGGCACGTTCCCAACGTGTAAATAAGTCAGGGTATTCCTCTTGACACCGACACCACAGTCTGTAAGATAGAGAATATTTATTCATCACGGTGAATAAATATGCACTATGAATAAAACCTTGCGGCAGAGAGCGGTACTAGAAGTGCTGAGGCAGGGAGCGGTGACGAATCAGGAAGATCTGCAGCGCGCATTGCGCAAGCGCGGATTCAAAGTGGGTCAGGCGACGCTGTCGCGCGATATTCGCGACTTGAACCTGAGCAAGACTGCCGCGGGATACGCGTTGCCGCAGGCCGAAGGGACCGCAGGCCTGGCGCTGCCGCCGGTGCAGCGACTGGTTCGCGAGTTTGTGTTGGACGTGCGTCCGGCGCAGAACCTGCTGGTGCTGAAAACGATTATTGGCAGCGCCCAGCCGGTAGCGGCGGCGCTGGATGAGCAGGAATGGGAAGAAGTGGTGGGAACGATTGCCGGTGATGACGCGATCCTGATTGTTTGTCCGGACAAGGATGCGGTGAAGCGAATCGCCATGCGGATCGAGGAGATGATGGGTTAATGCCGGCGAAACTTAAAACTGCGTTGCTGGGGGCGAGCGGCTATTCGGGGCTGGAGTTGGCGCGGCTTCTTGAGCGGCATCCGCGGTTGGAGAAGCCTGCGCTGTTGCGGCGTGAAGGCAGCGATGGGGCGGCGGATTTGGCTCAGGTGTTTCCTGAGTTGTCAGGCAACGGAGGTTACCCGCTGCGGGCACTTTCATGGCCGGAGCTGAAACGGCAAGGCGTCGAGCTTTTGTTTTTGGCTACGCCGCATGAGGCGTCGCGCGCCCTGGTGCCGCAGGCGATTGCGCAAGGACTGAGGGTGATCGATCTGAGTGGCGCGTGGCGATTGAAAGAGGAGCAGCATCGCGCCATTTATTCCTTTCATGATGAGGATACAACCATTGCCGCGGAGCTTGCGGAGAAAGCGGTTTACGGTTTGCCGGAGTTGGCGGGTGACCGAATTGCGTCGGCGCAATTGGTCGCGAATCCCGGATGCTATGCCACTTCCGTAATCCTCGCTTTGTTGCCGCTGCTTAAAGCAGGCTTGGTCGAGCGGGAGCACGGAATCATTTCCGACTCGAAGTCTGGAGTTTCGGGCGCGGGGAAGGCTCCGACGTCGCGCACGCATTTCGTTTCAGTCGCGGATAATTTTTCGGCGTATGCGGTGTTCAATCACAGGCACTTGGGAGAAATGGTGGAGCAGTTGGGCCTGAACGATACAGAACTTACGTTTACGCCGCATCTGCTACCGATCCCGCGGGGAATTCTCTCAACCATCTACGTTCGCCTGAAACGGCCGATGCAGCCAAGGGAAGTCGAATTGTGCTTGCGAAGTTTTTATACGGGCAAGCACTGGGTGCGGGTATTCGCGACACCGCAGCTTCCGCAGTTGCAGTTTTCGCTGCATACGAACTATTGCGATCTCGGGTTTTGTCTGGCCGAAGATGGACAGCGGCTTGTGCTGGTTTCGTGCGTGGACAACCTGTTGAAGGGCGCGGCTGGGCAGGCTGTTCAGAACATGAATCTGATGTACGGATGGCATGAGCGGGAGGGTTTGCAGTGACGATTGTGGTGAAGGTGGGCGGAACAGCAATCGAAGATGCTGCCACGCTGCGGAAATGTGCGCGATCGATCGCGGAGTTGGCGCGTGACGGCCACCGCGTTGCCGTGGTTCACGGCGGCGGCAAAGCGCTGACGCGCATGCTCGACCGGTTGGGAAAGAAGAGCGAGTTTGTGGACGGACTGCGTGTTACCGATGCTGAAACTCGCGACGTGGCACTCATGGTGTTGGCGGGAATTATCAACAAGCAATTGGTTGCGGCGATTCAAGATGCGGGCATGCCAGCTATCGGTTTCTGCGGTGGGGACGGAATGACGTTCCGTGCGCGGAAAAAGTTTGTTCATGGGCGCGATATAGGATTCGTCGGGGAGATTTGTTT
Organism: Acidobacteriota bacterium; assembly: GCA_013289765.1. Taxonomy (GTDB): domain Bacteria; phylum Acidobacteriota; class Terriglobia; order Terriglobales; family Acidobacteriaceae; genus Sulfotelmatobacter. The sequence continues at coordinate 393,731 of JABCZI010000002.1, read as the reverse complement.
CGCGGAGCCCTGCTGGATCGAGGCGCTGTGGCGGCAGGGAGGAATTCCGGTCCTGTCGTCGCTGGCGTTGGGAGCTGACGGCGAATATTACAACGTGAACGCCGATGAAATGGCGGCATCGTGTGCCGCAGCGTGCCATGCGAATACTTTGATTTTTCTCACCGATGTGGCGGGCGTAAAAGACGCGTCAGGAGATGTGATGCCTTGGCTGAGCACGAAGGAAGCGGCCCAACTGGCGGCCGGGTCCATTATCAGCGGAGGCATGCTGCCCAAGTTGCAGGCATGCGGTCAGGCGCTGAAGCAAGGAGTTGGACGGGTCAGGATTCTTCCGGCAACCGAGGCGGAAGTGTTGCCGCAGTTTTATCTCACTAAATTGTCGTGTGGCACGGAGGTTACATATTCATGAGTTCGCCGGGAGTAGTCAGTTATAAATCGTCACGGGCGAGAAGCGAGAAGTCTCCGCAGGTGTTCTGGTGCTCGGATGTAATATCGACTCGCGATCTGGGCCCCGCCGGAGTGGAAGCGGTTTTGCGTCTGGCGGCGATTATGAAGGCGCGTCCGGCGGATTTTCGCAAAGCGCTCAGCGGCCGGCAGATGGTGATGTTTTTCGAGAAGCCGTCTTTGCGGACTCGGCTGACGTTCGAGGCGGGAATGAATAGCCTGGGCGGATCTACGATGTTTGTCGATCAGACCCAAGAACGACTCGGCGCGCGAGAAACGTTGAGCGACGTGGCCCACAATCTTGAGCGCTGGGTCGATCTTATCGTCCTACGGACATTCTCCCAGCAAACCATCGACGGAATGGCGCATCATGCTTGTGTGCCGGTCATCAATGCGCTGAGCGATATCGAGCATCCATGCCAGGCGTTGGCCGACTACTTCACGCTGGTAGAGCGCTTCGGAGATTTAAAGGACCGTACCCTTGCCTACGTTGGCGATGGAAATAATGTTGCGCACTCGCTGCTGCTCACAGCCGCGTGCCTGGGGTCATCGATTCGCGTAGCTACTCCAGCGGGTTATGCGCCCAATCCTCAGATTGTTGCTGATGCGCGCGCGATTGCCGAGCAGACCGGGGGCGAGATCTCTTTATTGACCGATCCGCGTGAAGCGGTTGCTGGAGCAGATGCGGTTTATACCGATGCGTGGACGAGTATGGGGCAAGAGGGAGAAGAAAATAAGCGGGCCACGATTTTCCCGCCGTATCAGGTGAATGCGGAACTCATGGCGGAAGCCGCGCCGGACGCGGCATTCATGCACTGCCTGCCGGCACACCGGGGCCTGGAAGTGACGGACGAAGTGATGGATTCGGCACAATCGGTAATTTTTGAGCAGGCGGAAAATCGTCTGCACGTACAGAAAGCCATTCTTTATTTATTGCTCGGCGGCGGCGATCGCCTGCCTGCAAGGAGTGTTCATGCCTGAAAAAGTTGTGCTTGCCTACTCGGGAGGACTTGATACCTCCATCATTATTCCGTGGCTCAAGGAAAACTATTCATACAACGTGATTGCCATGGTCGGCGATGTGGGCCAGGGCGATGACATTGAAGCGGTCGTCAAGAAAGCTTATGCCACGGGCGCGAGCAAGGTCGTGGTTGAGGACCTGCGCGAGGAGTTTCTCACGGGATACGTTTTTCCTGCGCTGCAGGCGGGCGCGGTATACGAACACAAGTATCTGCTGGGAACGTCGCTGGCGCGGCCGGTGATTGCGAAACATCAGGTGGAAGTTGCGCTGCGCGAAGGTGCGACGGCCGTTGCGCATGGGTGCACGGGGAAGGGCAACGATCAGGTGCGCTTTGAATTGACCTATCAGGCGCTGGCGCCGGAGTTGAAAGTGATTGCGCCGTGGCGGGAGTGGACGCTGAAATCCCGCGAAGACTGCCTGGATTACGCCGAGCAGCATGGGATTCCAGTAGAAGCGAGCCGGACGAAGATTCACAGCCGCGACCGAAATCTTTGGCACTTGAGCCATGAGGGCGGAGAACTGGAAGATGCGGGGAATGCTCCGCTGGAGACGACGTGGCAGATGACGCGCTCGCCGCAAGAGGCTCCGGACAAGAATGAAGAAGTGACCATTGAGTTTGAAAAAGGCATACCGGTCGCGATCAATGGAATGAAACTCGATCCGGTGTCGCTGGTTGAATTGCTGAATGAAGTTGGCGCGCGCAATGCTATCGGCCGCATTGATCTGGTGGAGAACCGCTTCGTGGGGATCAAGTCGCGCGGTTGTTATGAAACGCCCGGCGGCACGCTGCTGATCGCCGCGCATCGCGAACTGGAAGCGCTGTGCCTGGAGCGAGAACTTACGCACTTCAAGGAGCAGTTGGCGCTCAAGTATGCCGAGCTGGTCTATTTCGGGTTGTGGTTCACCCCGCTGCGCGAGGCGCTCGATGCTTTTGTGGCGAGCACGCAGAAGGAGATCACCGGCAGCGTGACGCTGTCTTTATATAAGGGGAACGTTTCGGTCGTGAGCCGCAAGTCAGAGTATTCGCTGTACCGCACGGATCTGTCTTCGTTCACCATGGGCGATAGTTACGATCAGAAAGATGCGGCAGGGTTCATTCGCATTCTTGGACTGCCTTCTCGCACGCGCGCCCGGACCCGTGTGGAGGTGGAACGATGAAGATGTGGTCGGGACGCTTCCGGCAGCCGCTGGATCCGGCGTTCGAGTGCTGGCAACGGTCGTTTGATTTCGACCGCCGGCTGCTCAAGTACGAGTTAGCGGCGAGCGCCGCTCATGCGCGTGCGCTAAAGAACGCCGGAGTGCTCTCCGCGGATGAACTCATCAGCATTCTGGAAGGGCTGCAGAAGATTGGGGAATCGTCGGCGCTCAGCTTTGTCGAGGATGCGGAAGCTGAGGATGTGCATCACTTCGTCGAGAAGCAACTGGCGGCGCGAATCGGGGACGTTGGTTACAAGTTGCACAGCGGACGTAGCCGTAATGAACAGATTGCTACTGACCTGCGTCTGTATGTGCGGGCGGCAATCGATGTGTTGCGAAAGGAACTTGCTGAAGTGTGCGGAGCTTTCGTTGAGCGAGCCGAACGCGCCGGGAGCGCAGCCATGCCTGCGTATACGCATTTGCAGCGAGCCGAGCCTGTGTTGGTTGCGCACTGGCTGCTGGCTTATGTGGAAATGTTTTTGCGGGATGCGGATCGGCTTGCCGATTGCCGCAAGCGGCTGAATGTGTGCCCACTGGGATCGGGGGCGGTGGCGGGAGCGACTCTGCCGCTGGACCGCGGGTTCATGGCGGAAGAACTCGACTTTGATTCCCCAACCGCGAATAGTTTGGATGCGACCAGCGATCGTGACTTCGCTCTGGAATTTGTGAACACGCTTTCGCTGCTGGCTTTGCATTTGAGCCGGTGGGCGGAGGAGATGATCATTTTTTCTACTCAAGAATTCGGCTTTGTGCAGTTGCCGGAGGCTTATTCCACGGGCAGCAGCGCGATGCCTCAAAAGAAAAATCCCGATCTTCTTGAATTAGTGCGCGGTAAGGCTGGGCGCGTCATCGGCAATGCGACGGCGCTGATGATTACGCTGAAGGGCTTACCGCTGGCCTACAACAAAGATTTGCAGGAGACGCAGCAGCCCCTGTTTGAGGCTGTCGACACGGCGCTTGCGCTGCTTCCTCTGGTTGCAGAATTTATGAAAGCGGTTGAGTTCGACCATCAACGGATGAGCGATGCAACGCAGTCAGGATTTATGAATGCGTGGGCGGCCGCGACTTATCTGGTCAACCGCGGCGTACCTTCGCGAATGGCGCACGAGCAGACCGGCAAAGCGGTGAAACGGTGTGTCGAGAAAAATTGCGAGTTGCAAGATCTGACATTGGAGGAATTGCAAGAATTGAATCCCGCGTTTGATGATAACTTTCAGGACTGCCTGAAACAGGCGTCTGTATTGGCGATTCACGATGTTGTCGGGGGAACCGCGCCGGCGCGCGTGCAAAAAGCAATTGGAGCAGCGAAGAAGAAGATCGACTCGCTGCGCGAGGAGGTACATGCGCACGCGTAAAGCGATTTTGCCCGATGCGAAGTATATTCACGAACTAATCTCGGCCTATTCCGGGGACGGCACCTTGCTGCCCCGAACCTTGGCTGAGATTTGCGAGAACGTAAGAGACTTCGTGGTGCTCGAACACGAAGGCCGCATTATTGGATGTGGGGCGCTGCATCTTTATGGCACTCACCTGGCGGAAATTCGCTCGATCACCGTGGGACCGCGGGCGCAGGGTCATGGGGGCGGCAGCCGGCTGATGAAAGCTCTGATGGCGGAAGCCAAGCGGCATCGAGTGGATTGCATCTGCCTGTTTACGCGGGCTCCGGAGTTTTTTGCGCGGCAGGGCTTCGAAGTGGCGCGGCGGGACGATCTTCCCGACAAGATATATAAGGACTGCCACGTTTGTCCTCGATTTAATAACTGCGATGAAGTTGCCATGGTGCGGGGCAAGCTGCCAACGTTTGCGATTCTTCCGGAGCCAGCCAACTGGCTGGTGAGGATCCAGACGCAACAGTAAGCCTGCATACCTGCTAGTGAGATACGCGATGGGGGCGAGTTTCTCCCCTGGTGAAAACTCGCCCGTCCCTTGTATGTCATGTGCCGCAGGGCTGTCCACGATGCTATGATCGGTTGGCACGTGGACTGAAATCCCTGATTACGGGCGGACATCAAGCCATGGCAATTGCTGTTCCTAACACATCCCCTACCAGTACTTCAGTCGCCGAACCGTCAGCGTCCTACACCGGACCCCTGATGGTGGTCACCACCTTGTTTTTCATGTGGGGCGCGATTACTTCGCTGAATGATGTATTGATACCTCACTTCCAGCAGGTATTCAATTTAAAGCTGGCGGTTAGCATGTTGGTCCAGACCGCATTTTTCTCAGCCTATTTTGTTTTCTCCATACCTTCGGCCAGGATAATTGACTGGCTCGGCTATCAAAGAGCCATGGTAGTGGGTCTGCTCACGATGGGCTCGGGCGCGTTATTGTTTGTGCCGGCGGCAAAGGTCCCGTCCTTCGGACTTTTTCTGACAGCCCTGATTATTTTGGCGGCAGGGATCACGCTGTTGCAGGTCGCGGCAAACCCTTATGTCACCGTGCTGGGGTCTCCGCGCACGGCCTCCAGTCGGTTGAACCTGACTCAGGCTTTTAATTCGTTGGGCACTACGGTGGCGCCTTGGATCGGCGGGCTCTTTATCCTGAGCGCCGCCGCCGTTGCCGCATCGGACCCCGCTCTGCAGGCCGCCTCCGTCATTAAGCCTTACGTTTTTCTTGCCGTCACTCTCGCTTTGCTCGCCATCCTGATCGGAAGCTTCAAACTTCCCAAGATCGAGTCTGCTCAACATCACATCGGCGAAAAAGTCAGTGACTCAATCTGGCACCATCCGAATCTCATCTTCGGTGCCATCGCGATCTTTGTATACGTTGGGGCAGAAGTTTCCATCGGCAGTTCAATCGCAAACTATCTCGCGCTCGATAATATTGGGCGCTTTGTTTCGGCCTCAAGCGTCCCTGACGCTGCTCATCGTTATCAGGAAGCCTTACGTGTAGCGGCGAAGTACATCTCGCTCTACTGGGGCGGCGCGATGGTGGGGCGATTCATCGGTTCCGCTGTCCTGCAAAGACTAAAAACTGGACCAGTTCTCGCATTTTGTGCGGTGATGGCAGGTATGCTGGTGATTACCTCGGTATTCAGCAATGGCGCGCTCGCGATGTGGTCAATTCTTCTGGTGGGCTTCTTCAACTCCATCATGTTTCCCAGCATCTTTACTCTAGGGGTGGCCGAACTTGGTGCACTCACCGGCGACGGTTCCGGCGTCATGATCATGGCGATCGTTGGAGGCGCCGCGATTCCTTGGGTTGTCGGAAAAACTGCTGATCTCATTAATACGAGATCCTATGGCGGCGCAATTTGGGGACAGGGTCTGCACTTCGCGCTTATTGTGCCTACGCTCTGTTATCTCTACATTCTGTTCTTCGCGCTGAGCGGATCGAAACCCAATAGCGAGCGCGCCGGGACATAACGCGAGGGACGGCTCAGACGGTGACGAGTCCCGACTGTTTTTTTGTGCCTTCAAAGAGCGCTTCGATCTCCTCGAGCGTTTTGCCTTTTGTTTCTGGCAGGAAGACCGCTGCCGTGATGAAGTAAATTACGGTGCAGGCCGCAAAGGCGAAGAACATGGTCGAGTAGCCGTACTTGCCAACGGTTGGCAGGAATGTAGCCGCGATCGCGGTTGAGACCGCCTGGTTGATCAAGAGGGCAATGCTCATGCCGTTCGAGCGAATGCGGGTCGGCATCAATTCCGAGAGCGCGAGCCATACGCACACTCCCGGACCGATGGCGAAAAATGCCATGAAGATGAAGAGAGTGATGGCTACCATCCAGCCGTTGTGAGTGCTCGGCACGGGACTTACTAGTGCATTGTCGATTTTCAGCGGGGCCTGGCGCGAGGCTTCCAGATTGCTGAATGGATTCGAGAAGAAGGCGACGACTTTGTTCGCGGGCAGGCAGCCGTCGCGGGTGATCTCGATTGGTTTTGCCGCGGGATCGTCGGAACGAGCGACTTTGGTGGCGGCGCGAAAATCCCCGCACGAATAGATGACGATCAACGACGTGGGTGCATTGCGCAGTCCGGTGTGCTCATCGCCGCTGGCCGCGAGGAGCGCGTCTGCGGTCTTTTGGTCGTAGCGAAGAGTGAGCTTCTGGTCCGGCGTGACCTCCGACTGAACCGCGGCGCGAGAATCTATCCGCAGCTTTTCGGTTTGGCGAAACAGAGAGCCGGCGCAGAGCAGCGACACAATAATTCCCGCGCTGCCCAGGGACAGGAGGAATTTGCGTCCCTTGCGATCGACTAGCAGGACGCCGCCAATGGTCATCAGAAAATTGACGATGGTGAAAATGACGTAACCCCAATGCGCCTGAACGTCCGAAAGGCCGCTCTGCAGGAGAATGTTCGCGTTGTAACCAATGATGGAGTTCACGCCAGTGGCCTGATTACACGCGAGAATCACGCAGGCAAGCACAAACGGGATCACATACTTGCGGCGCAAGAGTGACTCCCTCGTGTTACTTCCATTCGATGTGCTGGATTTCTCGGCGGCATCTGCCACTTCCATCTCCGCGAGTTCGAGATTCGCTTGCTCGGGGGTGCGCGAACGCAGAAGTGCGACACGGGCAGCCTCGCGCTTGCCCCGGCGGTACAGCCAGCGGGGGGATTCCGCTACTAATAAACTGCCGATCACGAATAAAATGCCGGGCGGCAACGAGACCCAGAAGATGCTGCGCCATGCAGTGTCTTTGAACGCGAGGAGCCGGCTGGCGTCGCCGAGCTTGGCAACTTCATCCACGCGAATACTGAAGAACATGCCGACGATGGCAGCGGTGACGATGCCGAGTGTCAGCAGCCATTGAAAAATTCCGGTTCCCTTGCCACGCGTTGAAGCCGAGAGACATTCCGCAAGGTAGAGCGGGACAACCACACCGATCAAGCCAGCGCTGATGCCCTGCAATAGCCGCCCCAGCACCAGTGCTTCATAACTGTGCGAAAGAGCGATCACTGGGATGCTTACGACGAAGAGCACGCCGCTGAGCGTCATCAGAAGCTTGCGCCCGATCCAATCGGCGAGAAGTCCTGCAAACAGAGTGGAGATGACGCTTCCAAGCAGCACGGCCGCAACCACAATCGAAAGCTGGCCCGCGGTCAAACCGGAAGTAGCCTCGAGGTAGGGCAGGGCTCCGGCGATAATGCCTACGTCTACTCCGTAGAGCAGGCCGCCCAAACCCGCTACTAGAAGGAGGAAGCGGTTGTACCTGGTTTTGTCGTTGTTCTCCAAGAGAGCAGTCCTTTCGCCGACCAGGGAAAGAGAGAAATGTGTTACTCGGGAGGATACTACGTCAATTCAGCGGGAGTAGATATTTCTGCGGCCAAGTACGCTCCTAGCAGCAGATGCGGGGAATTGATTTAGGCTGCCAGAGTTCGCGTTCGTGCCGCTTTTGATCCCGTTTTGAAACCTTGCTCCGTTTCTGCAAACACTCCCTTTCGTGCGCACGACTTTCCGTTTCAACTGAGCTTTCTCTAACTAGAATCAACTTGTGATTAAGGCTCACTTATGCGGATTTTAATTGCGGAAGACGATGCGGCGCTGGCAGGTTTTGTGCGTCAGGGGTTGCAAGGGGAACATTATGCGGTCGATGTGGTCGAGGATGGGGAACAGGCGCGGTCCCTGGGGACCGAGTTCGACTATGACCTGGTAATTCTCGATTTAAATTTGCCGAAGCTCGATGGGGTTAGTGTGTTGCGGCATTTGCGGCTGAAACGTCCGAGCCTGCCGGTCTTGGTCTTGACCCAGAGAGTGAAGGTGGAAGACCGGGTGCAGTGCCTCGATACCGGTGCCGACGATTATCTGCCGAAGCCATTTTCATTCAGCGAACTCTCGGCGCGCATTCGAGCGCTGCTGCGGCGCAGCCACTTACCATCGGAGTCAGTGCTGACGGTGGAAGACCTTCAGCTCGACCGCATCGAACACCGCGCTGAACGCGCCGGACGGCGCATCGACCTTACTTCGAAGGAATTCTGCCTGTTGGAATACCTGATGCGAAATGCGGGGCGGCAGGTTTCGCGAGCCATGATCATCGAACATGTCTGGAACTTGACCTTCGACACCACTACGAACGTGGTGGATGTTTATATCTTCGGCCGCTGGCAAAAAGCGGATTCGTTGCGCGGAGCCGTAGTCAGCCTCGGATTCCGTCATGTGAGCGATATTGCCATGTCATGCAGCGTCATGAATATGCTTCCGAATGAGAAAACCAGTTTGGATCCGGTGGTGTTTTGGGAACACTCACTCGGCTGCGCTCTGGTGTGCCGCAGTTTGGCGCGCAAGATCAATATGAGTGATCCCGGAAAGGCGTATCTTGCAGGCCTCCTGCACGACATTGGCATCATCGCCAACCTTTGGGTGCTGCCTCAGGAGTTCCGGATTGCCTTTGAACTCGCCAAGACCGAAGGCATCCCGCTGCACGAGGCGGAGCAAAGATGCCTGGGATTTACGCACTGCGATAGCGGATGCCTGCTCGCGGAAAACTGGGGTCTCGCTCCCAGCCTCATCGACGTCGTAACTCATCATCATTCGCCGGACGAATCATCGCACGACGCCGGTATGGTGGCTCTGGTTCACATCGCCGACCTGCTATGCCGGATGAGCGGCCTGAATTATGGCTATACGGAACAAAGGCAAGTGGACCTGTTCGCAGACTCAGGTTTTGCACTGTTGGCACAACACTCCCCGACCCTAAAGGATTTTGACTGGGCCCGCCTTACCTTCGAATTGGATTCTTATATGGATGAGGTCCATACTTTGGTCAGGAGCATTTACCGCGCGTGACGACTGAAAAAACCAATTCGAAAATAGGGGTGTTCATTGTCGATGACAGCGCCTTTATGCGCACTGCGCTCTCCCGCATGCTGGCAAGCGATTCTGATCTCATCGTCGTAGGCACTGCAGCCAATGGACCCGACGCTTTGCAAAGAATTGTCCCGCTCGATCCTGATGTGATCACGCTGGACGTGCAAATGCCGGGTCTCGGCGGGTTAGAAACTCTGCGCTGCATCATGGCCCAGTTCCCCCGTCCGGTCATCATGGTTAGTTCGGTCACTGTGAAAGATGCGCAAACCACGTTTGCTGCACTCAGCGCGGGTGCTTTCGATTACGTGCCCAAGGAACTCTCCCCCGCATCACTCAATATTCTTCACATCCGGGATGATCTAATCGCAAAGATCAAGGTAGCTGCGGGCATACGGCGCTCGAAGGAACCGCTTGTTCTTCCTCGAAAACCTCCTCGCGCGGCTGAACTTCCGGCAAGGACCCCTTCTTCTTCCCGTCCGGCGATCGTGGCTCTGGGTGTTTCAACCGGAGGTCCAAAAGCTTTGCAGGAGATTCTTCCGACTCTTCCTGCGGATTTCTCGGTTCCGATTTTGGTGGTGCAGCATATGCCATCGGGGTTTACCGGTCCGTTTGCGCAAAGGCTGGATAACCTTTGCGCAGCGTCAGTGCGCGAAGCCCAGCACGGAGAAACCCTTCGTCCAGGAGTCGTTTACATTGCTCCCGGAGGATGCCATATGACGGTGGAGCGCTCGAGGAATTCGCGAACCACGATCTGCCTTTCCGATAAACCCGAGAATCAATTACACACTCCCTCCGTTGACATCATGATGCAGTCCGTCGCCGCCGCATTCGGTCCGCTTGCTATGGGGGTCATCATGACTGGGATGGGCTCCGACGGCGCGCAAGGAATGAACGCTATCCATCGCGACGGCGGTTTCACGTTGGGGCAGGATGAGCCCAGTTGTGCCGTCTATGGAATGCCTCGGGTTTGCGCCGAGATGGGGATTCTCAACCGGGTGGTGCCACTCTCCCGCATTACCCATGAGATTCTGCAAGCTACGCACTACCGCAAAGCCAGTGTTAGTTGACGGCGCATTCCCCAGGCAGTGAGCCTCACGCATCGCGTACCCGCTCCTGGAAAAGGTTCCCAGGTGGGGCGCGCAGCGATTCACGATTCTCTACTTCGGAGCGCTCAGGATGGTTCCGTTCGGATCGAGTAAGAGTTTGTGTGTCCCAATCGGGACAGATAAGTGAAACGAAGATTCAGCCCCATCCGCAAACACACGACCCACCAGCACAGGGGATCTGCCGGTAAGCACCGCGTAAACCGGAACCGATGTCACCAGATTTTCTGGAGCGTCTCTTTGCCGGATCACACCTGTGACGATAATCGTCTTGCCTCTGGTTGCGAACTTCACGCTCTGCAAATCCAGGCTTGGCACGGAAGTACCGTTGATCCAACCATCCAAAAACCAGTCGAGAGAAGCCTTGCCTTCATATCGTAACGATGCCGGTAGATCCTCCGCAAAGACATTAAGCATTTCCCTCGTGCTGACAGCTTTCCCTTCGTAGCGCTGGCGAAGTTTGTATAGAGATCGCACAAAAGGTTCTTCTCCCCTTCCACGGTTTGGATCGCTTTTGCGGCCGTCTTCCGTTGCGTCGTTCAACATTGAGCGCAGCATATGAAATAGCCACGTCGCTCGTCCATAACTGATCGCTTCGTACCCTTCGGGAAAGTGTGATGAAAGCAGGCGGCCGCCAAGGGTGACAGGTCCGGCATCCTTGGTAGAGTTGCCATCTTTATTCTCGTTGGCCAAGTCCCTCCGGTATTTGTCCATGACCTGCTGAAAGCCGGCCGGATTGCTTTCCTGGAACAGCATCAACGAGCAATAATTTGCCAAACCTTCAGAAAACCACTGATCTCGATACGTGTTCCAGGTGACCAGATCCCCCCACCATTGGTGCGCCGCCTCGTGCGCTGGTACCAGTTGACCAAGTATGGTTTGCACGGCGTTCATGTGTAGATCCATTCGCTCCTGCTGAGTCAGAAAAGCGTAAGACGAAAGAAAGACGAGACCCGGCCATCCCTGGCTCTCGCGTCCCGGGAGTTGAGTCATTGCCAGTTGACTGTAGGGGAAGGGGCCGAATCGTTCAGCATAGTAATGAATCGCCCGAGCTGTAGCCTCAGCTACGGCAGTCGCGTTACGCGCCGGAGAAGGTGCGGGCGGAGCAATCGACGCTGGCGGGATCATTGGGGTTTTACGCGACGGTGTTCTAGGTTCGATTTGAATTAGTTGCGCGGGAGCTTGCGGGAAGTCGCGCTCCACACCGGCTGTTGCGTAAGCTCCTACGGCGACGTTGCCGGCTTGTGCCGTGCCTCGAATGTATTTGCCAAGGTTAAATCCAGCAACCGGAATGGGGCGTTCCGACACCCAGCGTGCCGATTGCTCACCAACAGAGTCCGGCGACGCAGTTTGCAAAGATGGCATCGATTCTTGCGCGAGAGGTACGGGTTTGCCGGTCGCCAGAAGAGTCCAATCGAGCGGATAGTGGAAGGTAAGATCGAAATCTGCCATGTCCATGCCGCGGTTGGGATACCATGTGCCCCGCGCCCCGACATAGAGCAGACCTTTCCCGGCTTCCGCGATCACCTCTCCTCCATAGACAAAGCGCAGCCTGATTTTCTGTCCCTCGACCGCGGCTTCGGGCAGAATCACAGCCACCAGGTCGTTGCCGCTGCGTGCCAGACGGGTGCCTTCCACTGCTGGATTATGAATGAATTCCACCGCGCTTCCGTCCGCCTCAACGGAGCTGACCTGTAGAAAGCGCGAGAGTTCGAATACGATGAAACGCGAACCGCCGCGTTTCACATCCAGTTCCAGGTTCACCTCGGCATCCAGCTCTTTTGGAGGTTTCACGTGCGCATCGATGACATAACTCCGCATCCGGATCGGATCTTCGCCCGATCCGGTTTCTGCAGGAAGTGTCTGAGGAATATCCTTCTCGGCTGTCCCTTTCCGTGCCGCATTCTCGATTGAGAATGAAGTCCAAACGTCGTAGTACATATTCCCGTTTTCGGCCCTCTTACTCTGTCCAGCTTCCATTTGTTCCCCCGCTGTTGAGTCGAAAGAGATGTCAAAGACGCCGAGCTTTTTCCCCTGCAACCGCGCATGCAACAGGCGGTCATCAGGATTTTCGGCTCTTGCGGTAAGCGGTTGTGTGCTTCTTACCTCGACAGGCAGCATCTCGCTGAGAGTCGCTAGCAATCGCATTGCATCCCCCCGCGCCAGGTTGCGGGCGGTGCCATCCCACCGGGCAACGAAGTCTTGCGCATCTTGCGGGGCTCTGAGCCCGGGCTGCAATTCGCTGGCGGTGTCGTCGTTAAAGCGGAAGTAGGCCGTCGAAAAGCGCTCCTCCAGAATCGCCATCCCTGTAAACAGACTCATTGATCTTCGTTCCACGTCGATGGGAGGGACGAGGAGCACTTCTCCGTCGCCCTCAAAGAATGCTCCAGTGATTCTGCCCAATATGTCTTTCGTGAATGCGATGGTGCCATCTTCGAGTGTGATGTGAAGTGAGGGCCGGTCCAGCGAAGCATTTCGCACTGTGAATACCCGGCTGGAATCCAGGCCGATAGAACTTAACTGCAGGTAGAGAGCTTCCGCTGGACCCGCTTGACGCGCCGCTTCGGGAGCCGGGGGTACGGTCTGCGCCGCGGATGGCAGAACTGCCAGGCCGACGGTCAGCGTCGTGACCGCTCTGGACATTTTCTTAAGTACTTTCGTTACGTGGGTTAGAGCCCTCACTGTTGCTAGAATGCGCTTCAATGCGGCTTTGTGTCACTATTTTTGCAGTGCTCTGGATGATGCTCGCTTCCGCGCCGGCATCGGCTGACACCATCCATTTAAAGAATGGCCGCACCATACTCGCCGATCACGTCCGTGAAAATGGTAGTCACTGTGAGTACGACATTGGCGAGGATACCTATGCCATTCCCAAAAGTTCAGTCGAGCGCATCGAAGCGGGTGGCATGCCTGTTGTAGCGCCGGTAGGCTCCAACAAGGGTTCTGGCGATCTGCCAGTGTTTATGCCGCTCGATACCCTCGCTAATGAGGGGGATCTTTCTCAGGTCATTGTTAAAGACGGCAAGATCGATTCCGACGCGCTTTCAAGACTCGAAGGCAAGGGAAATGCTGACTTGAGCGCTACCGTCGACTTCATTGCCGGGAAATTTGAATTCATGCACGGCAATCCTGATCAGGCACGCCGCTATTTCGACACTGCCCTGCGCTTCCAGCCGGAGAATGCGACGGTGCTTACTTACTACGCCGCTCTGCTAGTCCGTACGGGGAACTCTTCCCAGGCACTCAGCTACGCCCAGCGGGCGGCGCGCGCTGCGCCCGAATCGCCCGATGCCTATGCGGTGCTCGGATACGCGCAGCAGGCTTCCGACCGCACCAGCGAAGCAGTCAGTTCTTTTAAGCGTTCGCTCGAATTACGTCCCGATGCTGCGATCCAAAAATTCCTGGATAAAGCAGAGCGCGAACAGAATGTCGAAACCGATTTCTCGCAGCGTGAGAGCAGCCATTTCGTCCTGCATTACGAAGGCAAGCAGAGTTCGGAAACATTCCGCGGCCAGGTTCTGGCTGCACTGGAAGCAGACTATGACGACCTCTCTCGTACTTTAGGTACGCCACCCCGCGACAATATTCTGGTGACGCTCTACACCGAACAAGCCTTTTTTGATGTCACTCGCGCCCCTTCGTGGACGGGAGCGCTCAACGACGGCAAGCTGCGCATTCCTGTGAGCGGCCTCAGTGCGATGACAACCGAGTTGGCGCGTGTGCTGAAACACGAATTGGCGCATTCGTTCATCAATCATCTTTCTTCCAACCGCTGTCCGCCCTGGCTGAACGAGGGGATAGCACAGCTTCTCGAACCCAGGTCGTTGGGCAGCGATGGCAGGCAATTATCTCTTTTGTTCAATGCGCAACAAGAGATTCCATTGAACATGCTGGAAGGCAGTTTTCTTCGTTTCTCGGGAACAAAAGCTTACGTGGCTTACGCGGAATCTCTCGCGGCAGTCTCCTATATCAACGATTCCTACGGGATGGGCGACCTCCAGCAAATCCTGCAACGGCTCGGCGAGGGTAGCTCCACCGAAGCCGCCCTGCGCGCGACGATTCACTCCGACTACGGCCAACTCGAATCCGAGGTTGGCAAGTATCTAGCCGATAAATACGGGAAGTAGTCGCGCGTTCCCTGTGCTATAAATACGCCTAATTTGCCCGATACCAGCGCTTGTGCTAGTTTCGGCTGTTAGTGTTCTTCGATGTATTCGCTATTCCACCCTCGTGCTGCCGAGCCTCTACCACCGCTGGAGTCCGTCCCCAGCGGTTTCCCCAAGATCGATGGCGCTGAGATTGCGGCCACCACTTACGGAAAACGAGTTGCCGGCGATTTCTACGATTCTTTGCGCGTTGGCCCTGAACGAATACTGTTCGGCCTGCTCGACGTTGCGGGCCGCCGCGAGAACAATCAACTCATTCTCTCGACCGCACAGAATATCTTTCGAACTCTCGGGGTCGAGCTTTTTTCGGGTTCCGACCTCAACGAATCCGAAGCCATGGTCACGCTCTGTATTCAACTCAATCGCGGACTGATGGAAGCCGCGGCCGGCGTTCATCCTTGCCCGGCATTCATCGGCTGCTATCACGAGAAATTCGGTACGCTCTGCTACACCAATGCCGGCCATACGCCCGGACTGCTCCGGGACAGGACCGGCATAGTCGAACTTGCGTCCACCGGGCTGCCGCTGGGTCTTTTCTCGCACGCCACTTGCGAGGCTCCGACGGTAGCGTTAGAGAAAGGCGCGGTACTCCTGCTCGTTTCGCGTGGTGTGGTGGAGGGCAAGTGTAAAGCGGAGAAAGCTGAGGACGAGGAATTTGGCCTGGAACGCGTCAAAGAGCGGTTCCAGAGCGAAGCTTCGCCGAACGCACAGAAGGTGAGCGGATCCATCTTGAACAGCGTCGGGGAGTTCACTTGCGAGCCTCTTGTCCCCGACGATATGACGGCATTAGTCTTTATGCGGGCCGCGTAAGACCCGAACCGGAAAACCCGCACGTCTCCCGAACCCTGGCCATTCTCACAACGTGCGCGCAGCCGGAAGTAGTAAAATAGTTACACGTTTTTGCTCGCACGCTCAGAGTTCGCGGCCGCCCATCAAAAATATATGAAGAAGCTTTCTCTCTTGTTCCTCGCTATGGCATGTCTGCCCGTATTCTGCACGGGACAGGTAGTGGAAGAAATTATCGCCCGTGTGAACAGCCAGATCATCACTCGCTCGGAGTTTCTTCGCAGCAAAGATCAACTCAAGGACGACGTGAAGCAGCAGAATCCCGGCGATCCGGACAAAGTCTATGCGGACCGCGA
Organism: Acidobacteriota bacterium; assembly: GCA_013289765.1. Classification (GTDB taxonomy): domain Bacteria; phylum Acidobacteriota; class Terriglobia; order Terriglobales; family Acidobacteriaceae; genus Sulfotelmatobacter. Next base: position 377,914 of record JABCZI010000002.1, on the reverse strand, counting down.
AAAGGATGTCCTGCGTGATCTGATCGATCAGCAGCTTTTGATTGAAAAGGGCAAAGATCTCGGCATCACCGGCGATACCGATCTCGTCAAACGCCTCGACCAGATGCGTAAGGAAATGAAGCTCGACACGATGGAGGAATTGGAGAAGGCCGCCACTGCCCAAGGCATCTCGTACGAAGATTTTAAGCAGAACATGCGGAACCAACTCGTTACGCAAAAGGTGATTGGCGAAGAAGTTGGTTCTCACCTCAGCATTCCGAAAGATGAGGAAGCCAAGTTCTACGAAGAGCACAAGAATGAGATGGAACAACCTGAGTCGATCAGACTCAGCGAGATTCTAGTGGCACCGCACAAGACGGCTGGCGAAAAACCGGTCGACAAACCGAATCAAAGTGCCGCAAAGGATTTGACCGGCGCGCCCGGAGACGCTCCAAAAACTTCCGAACCTTCGCCTGAAGCCGCGAAGCAGGCGGAAGAAGCCGCGGCTCTGGCGGCCGCTGAAGCCAAAGCTAATGACCTGCTCAAACAGATTCGCGCCGGGGCCAGCTTTGAAGATATCGCGAAGAAAAATTCCGATGGCCCCTCGGCCGCGCAGGGCGGAGATCTGGGAGCGTTCAAGCGCGGCACTCTGGCCAAGGAACTGGAAGACAAAACGTTCGCAATGAAGTCCGGCGAAGTTACAGACGTGATCCGCACCAAACAGGGCTATGTGATTTTGAAGGTTACCAACCACCAGATGGCCGGCATTCCGGCGCTGAAGGATGTCGAACCTAAAATCCAGGACGCTTTGTATTATCAGAAGCTGCAGCCCGCGCTTCGCGCCTATCTGACCAAGCTGCGCGAAGAGGCCTACATCGATATTAAAGCCGGTTACATCGATTCCGGCGCCAGCCCAAACCAGACCAAGCCCATCGAAACCACTACGGCAAAGGCCTCCGAGGCTAAGAATCTCAAGAAGAAGAAAAAGAAGATCTTGGGCGTTCCTATCTAAGAGATTGCCGAAGCTGGAACGGAACTGTTTGACGCGAATCTTTCCGGTAGCTCGTCCCGGTCCGCTAGTTCTTGCGTTCTGATTTACACTGATTTACAGAATGAAAGAGTTCTACATCTGCGACTGCTCTCGTCACGAGAACAAGATCATCACCTCTAACTTCGTGGTGGTTAGCAAGCAAATCAAACCCAAAAAAACCGGCGATCCCTATCTCGCTCTCACCCTCGGGGATCGCAGCGGACAGCTCGACGCCAAGATGTGGGACAACGTCGAAGACGTGCTCAATGCCTTCGAGCAGGACGATTTCCTGAAGATCAAGGGCTTGGTTAATAAATACAAGAACCGATTTCAGCTCACGATTCACAAAGTACGCAAGCTAGGCGAAACGGAAATCGAGTTCTCCGACTATCTTCCCAAAACCACGAAAAATATTGATGACCTCTGGCAGGCCCTTACTGACTTCGTTTTGTCTTTTCAGAACCCTCATCTGAAATCTCTTGTGCAGGCTTTCATGTCTGACCCGGAGATCGCCGCGGCCTACCGCAACGCTCCTGCCGCTAAGACGCTTCATCACGCTTATATTGGTGGGCTGCTCGACCATGTAGTCTCGCTTTTTCGCTCGTGCGACTTGATTTGCAGAAACTACTCTCAGGTCAATCGCGATCTGCTCCTCACGGGTGTGTTTCTCCACGACATCGGCAAGATTCATGAATTGGCCTATAATCGCTCGTTTTCCTACACCACGCGTGGCCAGCTCTTAGGCCACATGATTATCGAACTAGAGATGCTGCAGGCGAAACTCGCGCTGTTTCCTGCCTTCCCCGCTGAACTCAAGACTTTGCTCGAACATCTCATCATCAGTCACCATGGGGAGTATGAATTTGGTTCGCCGAAGCTGCCTATGTTTCCTGAAGCGCTTTTGCTGCATTACATGGACGACCTGGATTCGAAAATGGAAGCCATGCGTGCCCAGTTCGAGCGTGAGGCCGACCTGGACAGTCCTTGGACCAGCTACAATCCCTCCCTGGGACGTCCCTTGCTGAACAGTGCAAAGTTTCTAAGCCCCAAGCCCGCGCCAGCGCCTGCCGATACCTCTCCTACGGCTGAGGACGAAGCGGAACGCTCCGGCGAAATTCACCAAGAGGCTTCCACTCTGCCAGGTCTTAAATCCTGATTTTCGTGCCCGATGCTGTCCTATGACTAGTCATTGCTACGCCAATTCGCTTCCAATTAAATTGGAAGTGGTATCAATGGAGGGAATCATGCGCTCGCGTTCTGTACTTTTGATTCTTAGTGTTGCCGTGATCATGGCTACACTTGCCTGCTCCCGCAAACCTGCGGCCGACAATTCAAATGCGACCAGCGACGCCAGCAACACAAACCCGGCTTCCGACACGAACAGTAACAATCAGCAGAATCAACAAGCCCCGGTCCCGAGGCCGCCGTTGGTAGTGCCTTCGGGGAAGACACTGACTGTCAGTCTGGGAACTTCGCTTGGTTCCAAGTTGAGTACATCGGGGCAGACGTTTAACGGTACGGTGGCCAAGGACGTAGTTGCCGACGGTGCGGTCGCGATCCCACGGGGTGCCAGCATCAGCGGAACCGTGGTGGATGCCAAGCCGCTCGGAAAGTTTGCCGGCGGGGCGGTGCTGCAGATTCGGCTTGACTCCATCAATATCAACGGCTCCGAAGTGCCCGTCCATGCCGCTGCGCGTTCATTCTCCATCAAAGGAAAAGGCAAGCGCACTGGAGTCATGGCCGGCGGCGGCGCTGCGTTGGGCGGAATTATAGGGGGGATAGCGGGCGGCGGAAAAGGCGCTGCCATTGGGATGCTGGCCGGCGGCGGTGCCGGTGGGGCTGGAGCGGCTTTTACGGGAAACAAGGAAATCGTATTGCCGGTTGAGTCCGACGTGGCATTCCAGCTCACCAAACCGGTTGAGATTAACCAATAGAATCCCGATTCATCCTTCAGCTTCGCTGCAGGCGGCGCGGCTTGCGGCGCGAGCTTGTTTTTCCGAGTTTGTTATCCAAGATGCTCGACTTCAACCGTTTTGAGGTACTCACCTTCGATTGCTACGGCACTCTCATCAACTGGGAAGAGGGAATTCTCCGTTGCATGCGCCGCATCCTTGCTGCCCACGGCAAGGACAAGGACGATAACGACGATGCCACGATTCTCCAGTTTTATGGCGACTTTGAGGCGCGTGCCGAGCAGGGAACGTATCGGTGCTATCGCGAAGTGTTGCACTCAGTTGTAAGCGAATTCGGAAAACAGTTTGCATTTGCTCCAACCGAACAAGAAACTCGATCGCTGCCAGACTCCCTGCGGGATTGGAGGCCTTGGCCTGACACAGTAAGCGCGCTCCGCGAACTTCAGAGACGCTTCCGCTTAGCAGTGATTTCCAACGTGGACGACGATCTTTTCGCGGCCACTCAGCCTCAGCTGGGAGTGAAGTTCGACCTGATCGTCACAGCCCAACAAGCCGGCGCCTACAAGCCCTCGTTAAAGATTTTCGAGCTCGCGTTGAGCCGCATCGGCGTTCCCGCGGAATGCATCCTGCACGTCGGCCAGAGCATTTACCATGACATAATTCCCGCGCAATCGCTTGGCTTGTCTACAGTATGGGTGAACCGTCCGTCGCCGCGTAGTGGGGTAGGCGCCGTGAAGGCCGCCGAGGGGAAACCAGAATTAGAAATAACCAGTCTCGCGCAGCTTGTCTCCGCGTCGCATGCAGCAATATCTAGAAATTGACAGGTACTTTCACAACCTTCTTCTGAATCGCCCACATCACCAGTTCAGCTTTGTTGTGAATGCCGAGCTTGCGCATCAAATTGAATTTATGCGCGTCCACGGTCTTCACACTCAATCCTAGAATTGTCGCGGCCACGCGCACAGTCTTCCCCTCGGCCAGCAACTTCAATACTTCCCGCTCCCGCGCGGTGAGAGTGCGTGGTTGTGGGAACAGTGTGGGGCTGGAAACCAGCGGTTCGCGTTCTGGACGTGCTTCAACATAGCCGCTTCGGCTGGAGGAGTATGCTCTCCGGACCATTTCCACGAGTTCGCCGGCGGATGTTTGTTTCTCTGTACTCAAGAACACTAACTTGGTACGCACAGATTCCCGCGCCACACAAAGTTCTGTATCAGCCGAGGACAGGCGAAAAGTCGCGGAATCCGCGATCACCACGTCCGGCCGCAGCTCCTGCACCTTGCGCAAGCACTCGGCCGCATTGGCAGCCTCGCTGACCACCTCAAGGTCAGGCTCGTCTTCGAGCAGTCGCCGCAAACCTTGGCGCAACAGAACGTGGTCGTGGGCCAGCGCGCAACGAATCTTGCTATTCGAAAAAAGAATATCCCTTGAATCTGTGCGTGGGGGCACACAGTCTCCTTACTTGGCCAGAGTGTTTGCGAAATGACGTGAGCGGAAAGGCGAAGCTAAACTGAAGTCTCCAATTATTGTATCAATCATTGGCGGGCTGCGCCGTTGAAAATCGGCCCTCCGGCGTATTAATGCGGATCAATTGCGCGCCGCCCGGTCCAGAAATTTCAAGAGCGCTGCCTCATCAGGTAGAATCGAGCACTCATGCTGCGTTATTTCACTGCGGGAGAATCTCACGGCGAAGCTTTGGTCGCCTTCCTTTCCGGCCTGCCCGCCGGATTAAAGATAGATCAGGCGTTTTTGGATCGGGAACTCTGGCGCCGGCAACAAGGTTACGGCCGCGGCGGCCGCATGAAGATTGAACGGGATCAGGCTCACGTTCTCTCCGGCATTCGCCACGGCATGACCATCGGCTCGCCGATTGCGGTGCAACTGGAAAACCGCGACTGGAAAAATTGGCAGGAGGCATTACCCGTTGGCGAAGGTGATCCTTCTCGTCACAAGCGTGTTGCCTCTCCGCGCCCCGGGCACGCCGACCTCGCGGGAGCTCTGAAATACAATTTCTCTGAGGCCCGCTACGTTCTGGAGCGTGCTTCGGCTCGCGAATCGGCCGCGCGCGTTGCCATCGGCGCGCTGGCTAAGATTTTCTTACACGAACTTGGCCTTGACGTTCTAAGTCACGTCGTGGCCGTCGGCAGCGCCGCCATGCAAGAAGATGTTCCGTGGGAAAAGATTCAAGCGCTTTACAGTCAGGAAGAAATCCTGCTCAATTGCGCCGATCCAGAAATGCAGCAACAAATGAAAGATCAAGTCGATAAAGTCCTGAAAACAGGCGACTCCGTCGGAGGAGTTTTCGAGGTGGTTGCGCACGGTGTTCCGCCTGGCCTGGGCACGTACGCGCAGTGGGACGAACGTCTCGATGCTTTGCTGGCGGCCGCTGTCATGTCTCTGCAAGCAGTGAAAGCAGTGGAGATTGGCTCAGGGGTCACCGCCGCCGCATCTCCCGGCTCCGCGGTTCACGACGAAATTGGTTACGGTGAACCCTCGAATTTTACCGCCTTCACTCGCACGCGCAATAATGCCGGCGGAATTGAAGGGGGCGTTTCCAACGGTGAAGAGATTCGCGTGCGGGGGTATCTGAAGCCGATTTCCACCTTACGCCGCCCACTGAAGTCTGTCGATTTCTCGACGCGAGAACCGGTGAACGCCGCATACGAACGCTCCGATGTCTGTGTGGTCCCAGCCGCTGGAGTGGCAGCGGAAGCGATGGTCGCGCTCACCCTGGCTCGCTGCGCTCTCGAAAAATTCGGCGGCGATTCCATGGGAGAAACTTTGCGGAATTTTCAGGGCTACTGCCTGCAGCTGAAAAACTACTGATGATTTATCCCATTGTGAAGTTCGGAAATCCCGTCCTCGACAAGCCCGCCGAAAAGGTGACGGTCTTCGATGAAGCATTGCAGAAGCTGATCGAGGATATGTTCGAGTCCATGTACGCTGCCCGCGGTGTAGGACTGGCTGCGCCGCAAATCGGAATTTCCCGCCGTATCGCCGTGGTCGACGTCACCTTCAAAGAAGACCCGAACGCCAAGCTTGTCCTGATCAATCCGGAGATCATTCACAAGGAAGGGCGCCACTCGCAGAGCGAAGGCTGTCTCAGCATCCCCGACTTCCGAGAAAACGTCAGTCGCGCGCAGGTGGTGACCGTACGCGCTCAAGATGTTACCGGGAAACTTTTCGAAAAAACCGGTGACGATTTGCTGGCCCGCGCCTTTCAGCACGAAACCGATCACCTGAACGGCAAGCTGTATATCAGCCATATCAGCGCCCTCAAGCGCGACCTGATCAAGCGCAAGATTCGCAAGCTGGTGAAAGCGGGAGAATGGTAGAAAAGCTGTCATTGGGTAATTTGGTAAATAGTAAATTTCTATTTCAGTTGGCGCCTCTTTCAATTGCTCAATTACCCAATTACAAAATTGCTCAATGCCTCCCTCCCTCAATCTCGTTTTTTGCGGAACCCCTCGATTTGCCGTGCCTACGCTGGAACGGCTGTCCGAAACTGGATTTAATATTCAGTTCGTAGTGACGCAGCCGGACCGACCCAAAGGTCGCGGCCTCGAAGTTGTCGATTCCCCCGTCAAGCAATCGGCTCTACGGTTGCAACTGCCGATCCTCCAGCCCGAAAGCATCAAGAACAATGCCGAGTTTCGCGATCGGCTCACCGCTATTCATCCTGACGCGATTATTGTTGTGGGATACGGTCGCATCATTCCGCAGTGGATGCTCGATCTTGCTCCGCTCGGCAATATTAATTTGCATGCTTCGCTCCTGCCGAAATATCGAGGGGCCGCTCCCATTCAGTGGGCCATTGCGCGCGGCGAAACTACTACCGGAGTCACTACGATGCGAATCGACGCCGGTCTCGATACTGGTGACGTCCTTTTGCAAGAGGAAATTTCCATTGCGCCCGAAGATACGGCCGAGACCCTCGCGCCCAAGCTGGCGGGCATGGGTGCGAATCTAATGGTCACAACGCTGCGTGGGATGAAATCTGGCACCATTAGCCCGCGTCCTCAGGATCACGCTCAAGCAACGCTTGCGCCCATCCTTCGAAAGGAAGACGGACTCATCGACTTTTCTCGCGCCGCGCCGGAAATACTAAATCGGATGCGGGGATTTCAGCCTTGGCCCGGTGCTTACTCTAAGTTTCGCGGAAAGAATCTTCAAGTATGGAAGGCGGCCCTCTCCGATCAAGCGCTCTCATCATCCGAACTGAAAGTAGAAGGTGACCAACTTTTTCTCGGCTGCGGCCATGACAGTTCGATCGAACTCCTGGAATTACAGTTGGAAGGAAAAAAGCGAACCGCTGCTTCTGACTTCATTCGGGGCTATCGGCCGGAGTCCTGTGAAAAGCTTGGCGGTTAATGCAATACGAATAGTTTCCTCCCGCCGGCCGCTTCGGTCATACTGGCCACAGTGAAATCCAAAGCACACTCTTCCCATTCCATCATCTCTCCGGCACGCGCCGCGGCATTTGACATTCTGATTCGGTGCGAGCGCGAGTCGTCTTACGCATCCGAACTTCTACATTCGAAAACATACAACCAGCTCTCGCTGATTGATCACTCTCTGACCACGGAATTGGTAATGGGCGTTTTGCGCTGGCGATCAGTACTTGACTCGCAGATTGCCGAAAGTTCCTCGCAGCCAATCGCCAAACTCGATCTTGAGGTCTTAATTGCGCTACGCATTGCGGCCTATCAAATTCGCTGGCTCGACCGCATTCCCCCGCGTGCCGCGATCAATGAAAGTGTCGAACTCGTCAAGCGCGCCCGTAAGCGTTCCGCGGCTCCCTTCGTCAATGCAGTTCTGCGGAAACTTGCGGCCAAGAGCGCGTGCCGCCCGCTCTCTGAATCGTCGCTCACGGCATTGTCAGCAGAGAAGGTTGCCGCCAGCAGCTCGCATCCGCGGTGGCTGGTTGAACGCTGGGTCCAGCAGTATGGACTCGATCTCGTTCGTCGGATTTGCGAATACGATCAATCCGTTCCCGTGACTGCAATTCGAATTCGTCATCCAGATGCGGAAGAAACAATCAAAGCAGAAGGAATCGAACTTGCTCCGGGCTCTCTTCTCTCCTCTGCACGGCGAGTTCTTCGTGGAGACATCACCAAATCCACCGCGTTTCGAGCGGGCTTGTGTGTCATTCAAGACGAAGCCTCGCAACTTGTAGCGGCCCTTGTCGGTACGGGAACAAACATTCTCGATTGCTGCGCTGCTCCTGGAGGAAAGACCGCGGCCATCGCCGATCGTAATTCCGGGGCGGCTATCGCCGCGCTCGAATTGCATCCTCACCGTGCACGGCTGCTGCGAAAATTGCTGAACACTGGTCCCTCCCCTCCCGGCGCATCTATTCGCAATATTCAAGTGATCGCCGCCGATGCCTGCAATCTTCCTTTTGCCCAAGCCTTCGATCGCATACTGGCCGACGTTCCTTGCTCAGGTACGGGCACGCTGGCTCGGAATCCGGAAATCAAGTGGCGGCTCATGCCCGAAGATCTTGCCGATCTTCAGCGGCGCCAAGTGGCGATTCTATGTTCCGCGATGGCTCAAGTTTCTGAACGAGGCCGCCTGATTTATTCCACATGTTCATTGGAGAGAGAAGAGAACGAAGATGTGGTCGAGATATCGCTGGCGAAGAATCAATCCTTCCATGTCATTGATTGCCGAGTGCGACTCGGGCAGTTGCAGGAGAACGGAGAATTAATCTGTAAGGACATTCCTTCGCTGACGCGCGGCCCCTATCTGCGTACGCTCCCCGGCATCCAGCCCTGCGACGGATTCTTTGCCACGATCCTCGAGAAAATCTAGGCATCGCCGATCATCGAACTTCGAAATTCACCACGGCGCCAGCCGGAACTTTCTGTCCTGCGGGCGGCCATTGCGTGACGATCATACTGGCTGGCGACGGCTGCTGTTGTGCAGAAGGGGGAGCGGAAGGCGCTGTCGTCGCTGCGCCTGGATTCGTCGGTGCCGGCGCAACCGGTGGCGCCAGGCTTACGGTCCCTAATTTGAAGCCAGCATCTTGCAGCGTGCGGCTCGCGCTGCCGAGCGGTTGTCCAACAAAGTTCGGCATCACGAATGCCGCCGCATCGGGCATTGCCGATATCAGGAGACTTGTTTTCGGAGCGGACACTTGGCTCGCATTGGGCGGCGGGCTCTGTGCCAGCACCTGATCGGCGGGAATTCCCGGCAACTGAATCTCCGCAGTGGAAGCCACTTCCAGCCCGCGCCGCCGAAGGTTCAATTCCGCCGCGCGCTCGCTTTCGCGGGTTACATCTGGAATCGAAACACGCTGCGGCCCAATACTCTGCGCCACTCGCAACTGCCAGCCCCGCCGCACCTTTGTGCCTGCGAGCGGCGTCTGCGTCATAATCCGCCCGGCAGGAATTGTCGCACTGTAATACTGCCGCTCCACGTCAATCTGCAACCCCAGTCCGGCAACAGCGCGTTCCGCTTCCGCAGGGGCTAGGCCGATGACCGCGGGCACTTCCACTTCCTGTCCGTGAATGGCAAATCGCATCGCCGTAAGCGCCGACACCAATGCCACGACTACCAGGGCCAGCATCAGCATCGCAAATCGGAATAGGGGCTTCATTCAATGATGCAAATCAGACAACGATAGAAATTAGACATTGACCCTTCATCGGCAACCTTCTCGCGGATGAAATGCCGCTTAAAAAATCAGTGCGTCTCATCCGTACTGGGCGACGTGTCGGGCGTATCAACCCTTTGAATAACCGTTACGGGCGCCTCCGGCGCTGATTGAAACTCGCCAACATCTTTTCCTTCCATGGCACTGCTCATGAAGTTCATCCAGATCGGCAGCGCGGCATGCCCTCCCGTTTCTTTGGCGCCCAGAGTTTTCTTTTCGTCGAAGCCGACCCAAACGCCGCAAGTCATGGTCGGCGAAAATCCCATGAACCAGGCGTCCGTGAAATCATTGGTCGTGCCGGTTTTCCCCGCGACGGGAAAGGGCATCTTCGCTGCCGCGACGCCGGTTCCGCGCAACACCACTTCACGCAACATTGCCGTCATGATTCGCGCCGTGCGCGCGCTCACCACATCTTTCACTTCGGGATAATCCTCTTCCAGCACTCTGCCCTCATAGTCGCTCACCTTGGTGATGTAGCGAGGTGTCACGCGAACGCCATCATTCGGGAACACACTATACGCCGAGGTCTGTTCCATCAGCGTAATTTCGGCTGCGCCCAGCGCCACAGGCAAGTATGGCGGCAATCTGGCCGTGATCCCGAAGCGCTCTGCGTAGTCAATCACGGTCTTGATTCCTATTTTGCTCGCCAGCTTCAGCGCCGGAATATTCCGCGACTGCGCCAGTGCGCGACGAAGTGTAATCGTTCCTTCAAACTTTTCGTCGTAGTTGTGAGGCGAATAAGGACCGGAACCGGTCTCGAAAGTCACGGGCTCATCCAGAACCGTGTCGTCGGGACTTCCTCCCAGGTCGATCACTGCTGTGTACACGTATGGCTTGAACGACGATCCAACTTGCCGTAAAGCTTGCGTCGCACGATTAAATTTTGATTCGCTGAAGTCGCGGCCTCCGACCATTGCCTTGATGCCGCCGGTTGCATTGTCGATTGCCAGCAGCGCTCCCTGCGCGCCCGAATCCTGTTCCAGACTCACGCGCGCTGCCCCGTTGGGAGTTAACGTTAGAATCTTTACGTAGCAGATATCTCCCGTATGCAACAGGTTCTGAACCTTGCCTTGTGTCCAGGCAACGTCCGCCTGACTAAGAGCCGCCGCGTAGCGCCCAAATTTGAGCGTCGCGATTCCAATCCCGGATGAAGTCACGAGTGCGTGCACGTATCCATTCACTTCGGGTTCGTCATCCCAATCTGGATGCTGATACTTATCGAGAGCGCTGCCTTGAGTAACAACATTCTCGAGATGCCCCTTCCATCCGTGACGGCGTTCGTAGGCGGCTAGGCCGTCCAGGACAGACTGGTTAGCGGCCTTCTGCAGATCGACATCGAGCGAGGTATAAACTTTCAATCTGCCTTCGTGCACCTGGTCGGTGCCATATTTGTTTTCCAGGTACCGTCGTATTTCTTCAACGAAGTAGGGCGCCAGCGAATTGGGATCGTGCTGCAGATGCAAAGCCACCGGTGCAGAGCGTGCGTCGGCCGCCTGCGCCGCGGTAATTTTCCCGTCTTCGAGCATGGCATTGATCACCAGGTTTCGGCGCTTCAGGGCACGGTCGGGATGATTGATGGGCGAATAAATCCCCGGACCCTTGGGTAGACCCGCCAGCAGCGCGGCTTCCGCTAAGGTAAGATCTCGCGCCGGTTTGCCAAAGTAAAATTCCGATGCAGCTTCGAATCCGTATACCCCGTGGCCAAGGAAAATCTGATTGGCGTACAGCGTGAAAATTTGCGGCTTAGTGAAGCGCCGCTCAATCTGGATTGCGAGCATTGTCTCTTGCACTTTGCGATGAAATGAGCGGTCCGGCGAAAGAAATAAGTTACGTGCCAATTGCATGGTGAGCGTCGAAGCCCCCTGTACCTTGCCTCCGGACTGAATGTCACGATACGCCGCGCCCACAATTCGCCAGAAGTTTATGCCGGAGTGGCGGTAGAAATCCTTGTCTTCGATCGACACCAGCGCGTCTCGCAGCACGGGCGCAAAATTCTCGTAGCTGGCCACGACGCGCCGTTGCAGCGCGAACGATCCGATCACGCGGCCGCGGTCGTCATACAATTCGGTGATCGAACTCGGACGGTAGGCTTCTAACGCGTCCACCTGCGGTAAATCCGTGGTGTAGACGAGGAGAAGTCCGGCGGTCGCTCCCACCAGGGCGGAAATGAGCACCAGCAGGCCCAGTAACACGCGGCCCACCAGTTTCCTCCCGGCAACCTCCACTGGCGGAAGATCTTCAAAGAGCGATTGCATAGCGAGATGAGTTCAGAATAGCAGGGCCGTCAATTGCCCCGGTAGTCGCAACCGAAGTCGATGTTCCGCTTTGCAAGGGGTCAAGTGAGGAGTTGGATACAAAAAACTCGCGCACCCTCGAAGGTGCGCGACCGCAGTCTCAGCCTGAAATCCTGGCTAGCTGGCTCTGCTTTTCAGTACCTCGACAGCCTTGTGCAACTGATCGTCTTGGGTGCTTTTCGGCTTTGCCTCGGGCTCGGCGGGAGCAGGTTCCTGGCCGTCGTCATCGGAAACTACATTTTCTATTTCGTCGGCTACCAGCACATTAGGAGTGACCGCGGTTTCCTGAATCGCCTTCCCGCTCGGCGAATAGTATTTCGCCACGGAGAGAATCAACGCCCCGCCGTCCGGCAGGTCGATTGTCTTCTGCACCGACCCGTCGCCGAAGGTCTTGTCGCCTACCACGTCGCCGCGAGCATTCTCGAGGATCGCCGCCGCCACAATCTCAGCCGCACCTGCAGTTCCTTTATTCACCAGAACGGCGACTGGAAGGGAAGTCACCGCCTTCGCCGGATCCGCGTTAAAGGCCTCTCGCGGAAATTTTTGTCCTTGCAGGTATGTGATGGTGCCATGGTTCAGGAAAAGGTTCGCAGTGGCCACGCCTTCGCTTTCTTCTCCATCGGACGTATTCCGCAAATCCAGAACTAGCTTCTTGGCTCCGGATTTCTCGAGTGCCTTAATCTTCGCTGCAATCTCCTGCGCTTTGCCCTTCGTCAGGGCATCCACTTTCACGTAACCGATGCCATCTTCCAGCATCTTTTCAGAGACTGGCGGAATGGTGACAACATCCCGCGTGATCACCATCTTTTGCGGCTCGGCTCTTCGCGCCCGGACCACGGAAACATTCACCGTCGAACCTGGCGTTCCGCTGAGCGCGGTACGAATCTCCGGCAAAGACATATCCCGCGTGCTTTGCCCTTCGATTGATTCGAAGATGTCGGTGTCTTCAATGCCCGCCTTCTCGGCGGGCGACCCCGGCAATACGGAAACCACGTCCGCGTATCCAAAGCGTTTGGAGACGGTCGCACCGATCTCACCCTTGGCTTCCGTCTTGTGAGACTTGTAGGCTTTGTAGGCCGCAGGCGTAAGGTAACTGGAGTTCGCATCCAACGACTCAACCAGTCCGTGCAAAGCGCCGTCCGTGACCTTGGGAATGTTTGGATCTTCCACGTACTCGCTCTGCACGCGTGACAGAACTTCGCTGTAAACCTGCATCTGCCGGTAGGAACCGTCGTTCGAAGAGGCGTGTACACCGCCGAAAGAGCCAACCACCACAAACAGCAAGACGGCAAAAGACGAAACTAGTATCGCAGCTTTAGTTTTCATGGACATCAAATTCTTCTTCTGGAAAAGGAAGTCACTTCCTGAGAAACTACCCTCATTATACTTGTAGATGCTGCTTTTAGTGTCTTGGCTGCTCTTATTCCGGCCCTTGTATGACCTTCGCAAAAACCCCTAAATTCGCGCATATGAACATGAATTAAGACGATCTATCTACTGGTTTGTCACCAGGGATTTATGCTGGCGGTTTGAAATTCAGGGTAATAACGCTCTGCACTGACACGGGACGACCGTTCATCAAGTACGGTTTAAAGCGATACTGCTTGACTGCCTCGATCGCAGCTCTCGCAAATATCAGCGATCCTTGCAAAAACTTTGCATCCAGAACCGAACCATCGCGCCCGACCAGCACCTGCAAAACTACGGTTCCCCGCTGGCCGTTCGCTCTCGCCGCCGCAGGATATACCGCATCAACCGGTTGAATCAGAAATTCCCGTTCCACCGGCTCCGGCAGATTGACTGGCTCAATCGACGACATCGCGGCTTCTACGGGCTTCGACCCGCTAACCTGCGGAGTACTCGATGCGACGTGTGATTTCAAACTCGACGGTATACCTGCCGGAACGCTCGCAATCACCTGTTGCGGCGCAGATCTCGGTGCCGGCGACGGCGTTGGAGCTTGGGACGCGGCTGGCTGCGGCCCCTGCTGATGCGATATGGACTCAGTTTTGGCGGGGATCGCATCGGAGCGCGTGTCCGTCGGACTCCTCGGCGCATCTCCGACGCTCGTGGGGACTGCCTCCCGAACTTCGTGCTGCTCAAACGGTCCCTGCGCCGTTCGGTGGGGCGACATCGGGTCTTGATTTATGAAAGTATTGTCCGCGGAGGGAGCCTGCTCCGAACCGGAGTTCGCGTCGGAATTCTTCTGCGGCTTCGCGGTTGGGTCAATCACCGGAAGCACGCGAATCTGCGAAGGATCGGTGGTCGCATCCGGAATATTCGTCGGTACCGGAAGCTTGTATTCGTCACCCGACTGGCCAAAACTGTCGTGCATCGCCACGGCCTGGGGTAAAGCGGGAAGTGGAGGATTGAGCAAACGATTCCCCGCGCCCACGCTGTTCCGATAAATCCCGAGCACACTTTGGCGCGTGCGCGGCAGCGCTACGAGACCTGCGAAAACCACCGCCAATGCCCCGAGGACAACAACTTTGCCACGTTTCGGCCGTGCGGTGGCACCCGATTCCAAGTACTGTGCCGACTCTCCTGGCATGTAAGCGAAAAGTCTGGCTTCGGATTCGGCATTCTCGCCTGCACTCTTCTTCGCGAGAGCTTTAGCTTCAACTACAAGCGCCTCTTTGGAGGGAGCCCCATAGAAACTTGTTTCGCCGTTGGACGACGATTCGTTTTTTGACGCAACTTTCGCCGCCGCGCCGGGCGGCGCTGTCGTCAACCGGGCTTGCAACATAGCCCACCCTGTAAGAGTCTCCTGCGGTCTGAGCTGCGCTATGGCGGACGTGTCCGTCGCAGCCGCCACCGGCTCCAGGTCTGTGACCGCGCTAATCTTTGCTACTGTGTCCCCTGCTACAGTGTGCTCTTTTGAGGTTTCACCGTCTGGTTCGGTGTCAAACTGCGCTCCCGGCGCAGTGCTTGGCGACTGCAGGAATTCTCCTGCACGGATTCTTTCCGGCGCACGCGTCACCGAAGCAGGCAGTGAAACCCCTCCTGCGGATGTCGCCGCAGCTAGTGCCATCGTTCCTAATGATTCGCGTCCGGTTGGTAAGGAGGTCGACTGCAACTTTGATCGGAGAAGCTCGCAAGCCGTGCTCAGCGTGTCCCGCACCTGCTCGGCGCGAATTGGTTTTAGCAGAATTGAATTAGCTCCGGCCTGCAACGCTTCAGGCCGCCTGGCATCATCGCTGACAATCGCCAGAGTTAATGGGCGCTGCGCCGCCTTCAGATCTCGTACCGTCTTCAAAAGAAATGCCGCCTCGGGCTGATCTTCCCAATCGGTGATCACAATTTGGAACGATTCGGTGGTGACCTTCCCCACCGCATCCACGCCACTCTGGCAGTGTTCTCCCTCGATCCCCAGATCGGCGAGCACCTGCCAGATCGGCTGGACCACTTCCGCATTGGACGAAAATAATAAGCAGCGCAACGGCATCATCCTCTTCAAGACTAGGCAGGCCCAGTAACCGCGGCAAGTTACCGAGGGGAAGGAAGTTCCAAACCAAGAATGGCCAACTATACCGAAAGTACATGTACCTTCGAGAATGCTCTACATACAGGGCATTCCGTCCCACTAAATCGCGAGAGGAGAAGGGCTTGATGACGCGGTGCGCTAAAATGCTTGGTCGTTCCGATCAACATTTCTATGCAGACTGCGGACGTCGTCATCATCGGAGGGGGAATCGTCGGCTCCAGCATCGCCTATCACCTCACCGCGAACGGCTGCCGCAACGTTCTGGTCATCGAGCGCGAATCGGCTCAGGGCAAGGGATCCACCGGAAAGAGTATGGGCGGCGTGCGAGCCCAGTTCTCGACTCCAGTCAGCATCCAGATGTCGCTCTACTCGATTCCTTTTTACGCCAGCTTCGACGAACGACTGGGCCATCCCTGCGACTACCGGCCGCAAGGTTATTTGTTCTGCGCCACAACCGATCAGCAGATGACCTATCTGCGGACAAATTATGCGCAGCAAACAAAGATGGGTTTGAAGGATGTTCGACTGATAGCGGGTGAAGAAATTCGCAGCCTCTTTCCGCAGTTGCGCGCCGATGACATCATCGGCGGAAGCTTCTGTTCCAGCGATGGCTTCGTCGATCCCTACAGCGCCATGATCGGATTCATGACTTGGGCAGCCGACCATGGCGCCGCATTGTGGAGAAGCACGGCAGTCACCGGACTTACCCGAGACGCAAGTGGAATCACCGCGGTCGAGACTACGCGCGGTTCTGTGGCCTCGCGCAAGGTGGTAAACTGCGCCGGCGCTTGGGCGGCGGGCGTGGCCGCGCTGGCCGGTGTGGAGTTACCCGTCGAGCCGCTCCGCCGCATGCTGGTTCCAAGCGAACCCTTTGACGAATTCCCGCACACCGCGCCCATGATCGTCGACATGTCGAACGGATTTCACTTTCGTCCCGAAGCTCGCGGCTTTCTGCTTGCATGGAACGATCCAGAAGAGACTTCGGGATTCAAGACCGATTTTGACGCGGCCTTTGTAGAGAAAATTCTAACCCGTGCCGCCGACCGCGTTCCCTGTTTCGCCAATCTTCCGGTCAATCCTAAGCGCGCATGGGCCGGCCTCTATGAGATGACGCCGGACCATCATCCAATTCTGGGCGAGGCACCGGGCGTGCCCGGCTTTTTCCTGGCTAACGGTTTCAGCGGGCATGGTGTAATGCACGCCCCGGCAACGGGAAAGATTGTCAGTGATCTGATTCTCACCGGCAAGACAGATCTGATCGATGCGTCGCTGCTCAGTCTCAGCCGATTCGCCGAAGGCCGTCTGATTCATGAGACTGCCATACTGTGAATGCTATTTGTCTTGAAAGGAACGGTTACAGCCCGCGCCGTAAAGTCTCACGACAAAACCATGACTCTGCAAGAACAAAATTACTGGCTCACCACGGCCGAATTTCCAAGGATAGAATCCCGTCCGCTACCCGAGCGAGTCGACGTTGCCGTGATCGGCGCCGGCTTTACCGGACTTTCCGCCGCCCGCACGCTTGCGAAACGCGGTGCGAAAGTCGCCGTGCTCGAATCCGAAACCATTGGTTGGGGAGCCAGTTCCCGCAATGGCGGCATGGTTCTTACCGGAATGAAGTTGGGCGTGAACAAACTGATTTCGATGTACGGACGCGAGCGCACGCAGCGCATGTACGCCGCCTCGCTGGCTACCATCGATTGCGTCGAGCAGATTATCAACGAAGAAGCCATCGACTGTGACTTCTCACGTTGCGGACATCTTGAAGTGGCCTGCAAGCAAAAGCATTTCGACGATTACGCGCGCCAGGCGGAAGTGATTGCCCGCGAATTCGCTCATACGCTGCGCGTCGTGCAAAAAAATGAGTTAAGCGGCGAAATTGGCTCGACAATTTACCACGGCGGCATGGTCGATGAAGTCAGCGCCGGACTGAATCCCGCGCGTTATGTCGCCGGTCTAGGGCGCTCCGCAATGAAAGCCGGCGCGGAAGTGTTCGAGCATACACGCGTAGAAAGCCTGCAGCGCGAATCAAGCCAGGGCGAATCGGGATGGAAAATCACCACCTCGCGGGGCCAGTTGTGGGCGCGCGAGGTTTTCGTGGGAACCAGCGGCTACACTTCCGCTGCGACCCCAGCTTTGCAAAAGAAACTGATTCCGATCGGCTCATTCATCATCACGACCGAAGTTCTGCCGGAAGCGTTGGCAGGCGAACTGAGCCCGCGCAATCGCATGATCTACGATTCGAAAAATTATCTCTACTACTACCGCCTCACACCGGACCGTCGCATGCTCTTCGGTGGACGTGCCGCTTTCTTCCCCGAGAATGACCAGACCATCCGTCGCAGCGCCGAAATCCTGCGCCGGGGCATGATCGACGTCTATCCTCAACTGCGCGATGCCAAAGTTGAATACGTCTGGGGAGGCACGCTCGATTTCGCCTTCGACATCATGCCCCACGCCGGCCAGATCGATGGCATGTACTACGCCGTCGGTTACGCCGGACACGGCGTCGCCATGGCCACGTATCAAGGCCAGAAGATCGCGGAGTTGATGTCAGGCGATAAACCCGAGAACCCCTTCGTCGGCATTCCATTCCCTGGCGCACCGCTCGGGCTGTACAACGGGAAGCCGTGGTTCTTGCCGTTCGCGGGGATGTGGTACAAGGTTTTGGATTGGGTGAGCTGAACTTCGTGTGGCCGGTTTTGTGCCTGCCTTCGATCCTACTGGCCTATAGGCTTCATCGTCGGAGCTGACCTCGTTCGTTGTTGCTAACGGTTGCGGCAAATGATTAGCGCAACCTGCACCGTAGCCAAGACAACTTGGGAAACCACAAGCCCGATCATCCACTTAGCCACGCGGTTGCTGCTGCGCTCAAAATCGCGGATTGCCTTAACGCTGGTGAATGTAAGTTCGGCTTGCAGTCGCTGCACAGGACCAATCCCCATGCTTCGCATCCACGGAAGTAGTTCTTCGATCTCCCGTTCAGTCAATGCCGGTGTTTCCGCAGCCAGACGTGCTTCAGCTTCCGGAGTTCCATGGTATGGCACAGCAGACCCTCCTTTGTTCTCTGGGGCCAAAAGGCGCCCCAGTGTTCTACAATCGTGCCTCTATGCCTAGACGTCCCGCAAATCGTGCCAAGGTCCTCGCGCTATGTTCCCAGTGCACATGCAACCGCTGGGTCTTTGCAAGACTTTACTCCGAACCGCCCCGCGCGGGCGCCTATAGATTGTGCTGTCCAAAATGCGACAAGTCGTTTTCTGCGAGAGAATCCGCTCTGTCCCTTCGGCGGATTCCAATCGAACACTCCAAGTCCGCGAAGCGACCACCAAAACGGGCCACAGCGGATTAAATCGGTGCCCGCTTGATTGGGTGGGGGAGGACGGGATTAACTCCTATAGCGACATTGGTCAAGAGCGCATCGACTACTGGGACCCGGACAATCTCTCGCTTTCCCTGTTCCGGTACAAACCCGGCAAACTCGGACAGACCGACAAGGCGACCCAGTTCGTTCTCTGCTTCAAGGAATCAGGGTCGGCGTGCCTCTCAACTGCCTGTGTACAGGTTTACAAGGCGCTAGGAAAGTTTTCAGAGGACTGGAAGCGCGAATTCGACTGTCGCTATGTTGTTCCCGTCCCCAGCCACTTGGCGCACGAGGTCTCGCCGTCGTCCAAGCTAATGTGCGGTTTCATCGCCAAAATGTTCCCGTGCCTGCGGTATCCCGAAGACCTACTTTTCCGGAAAGAGAGTGTTACTGCGGCTCATATGGCGTATCACGGGCAGCGTCCTACTGCGACAGAGCATTTCCGGTCGCTAGGCTGCAGGAAGGCAGATCTCGACGGGGCTGGCGTGATCCTGTTTGATGACATTCGGACTACAGGCGACACGTCGCAAGCCTGCCGGTGGCGGCTGCAACAGAATGCAAAATGCGGAGAAGTTGTCCGGTTATTCCTTGCGAGGACGTTCACCGGAACGGATTCCGAATAGTTAATTTCCCCTCAATCACCTGCCCGTCCTGCAAGTCTTCCGAATAAAGCAACTCGCATTTTGCCTCTAATGCCGAAGCAACAATAAGCGAGTCATAGATCCTATAGCCGTATCTCTCCGCAATTCCGACGGCCTTCTCGTGGGTTTTGATGGTGACCCCAACCGCTTCGGGACACAGAAGCAGAATCCACTGCAACGTTGCTCTCACATCATCCCAGGGCATCTTTACCTTGCGGCGCACAACGGAAACAAATTCATTCAATACCTGCACGCTAATCGTGCCTCCAACAGCAAGCAATTCGCGAGCACGTATCTTGCGGGGATCGTTTTCTACGATGGCATAGACCAGGACCTTGGTGTCGAAGAAAGCTTTACCGTTCATGTGCTTCTTCGCGGTCGAAGACAAATCCCTTGGGGAACGGCCGGCTCAATTTCCTTAGAGCCGCCAAAGCCTGCTCACGGGTCCAACCTTTCTTAACCTGAAAGTTCCTGCGATTGGCAATCTGAATCTCAATGTCGTCGCCCTCCTTCAGTTCGAGCGCTTTGACTACCGCTGCCGGCAGCCTAATGGCCAAACTATTCCCCCACTTTGCGACCCGCATGGACCGTTCTCCTTGATATACATCAGGATTGTATATCCATCACCGACCAACCGCAACGCGAAACGGTGGCAGCCGTGGCGATTATTTATTTCGCAAGGCAGGTTAGGAACGGCGGCGGCGCACACCGAAATAAACCACCGGCCCCAATACCATCGCAATCGCACCGCCGATCAAAGCAAAATGGTCACTTCCCAGCAAGGCCACCAACGCCATCACTACTGGAGCAGCGACTACGTAGACAAGGCCCATTCGTCCGCCAGGAATCAGAAACGCGCGCGGCATCTCCGGCCGCGAGCGACGAAGCTTCCATGCCGACAACACCGTCAGCACTGTCGTGGCCGAGCGCAGCCATATGTAGACCGAGATAAGCTGGCCGAGACTCTGCCATGCCAGCAGCGCATAGATAATCGCCGACACCAGAATTGCCAGCCACGGCGTGCCATATCGCGAATGCCTGCGCGTCAGCGCCGCAGGAAGGTATCCGTCTTCGGCCATCGCGAAAGGCATGCGCGTTGTGGTGAGCACGGTGCTGTTAAGCAGCGCCACGTTCCCGACCATGGCCGCGAGCGTCATCCACGTGCCCAGCCATGGGCGCCCGAAAAGCGATCCGCCGACAATCCTCGCTGCGTCCGAGAAATATCCGGTATGCCACTGCTCCCAGTTGCCTGCCGATGCAAGTCCCGCCAGCGTGGGCAAAAAATAAGCCGCCATCGATAGCGGGACGACCATGGCCAACGCGCGCGGGTAGGCCCGTTGCGGGTTATCAACCTCCTCGGCAACAGTCGAAAGTTGTTCATATCCGGAATACAGCCACAGACCCAGTGCGAGTCCGACGCCAAAGATTTTGAATGTAGGCTGATGCGGCGGGATCAACGGGACAAACGGATTATGATGCCAGCGCATGAGCCCCATCACGACCATCGTGATCACCGGCACAAAAATGAAAATTTCCAGCGCCGTCGCGACTTTTCCTACCATCTCAATGCCGCGCACGTTGATCCAGGTGATGACCGCGATCAGCGCGACAGAAACCAAATAATGTTTCCATCCCGTAATTCCGGGAAAGTAGTACACCAGGTAATCGGTGAAGAGAACGGCGTAGGCTCCGCCGAGTAGAAACGACGCTGACCAGTTCCACCATCCCGCAAGAAATCCCCAGAAGTTGCCGAAGGCGGCGCGCGTCCAGCGATAGAAGCCGCCCTCGACGGGCATCGCGGTAGTCAGTTCCGCCGACACTAGCGACACGGGAATGCACCAGAAAAACGGCAGCACGAGAAGATAAATCAGCGTCATCCCCGGGCCGGAAGTTGTGACCATATCTTCGAGCCCGAACGGGCCGCCAGTCGTGTAGGAAAACATCACGAAGACGAGATAGAAGAGGCTGGCTTTGCGGAGAGCGGATGATTTAGTTTGAGTCGTCAATGAATTGTTGATTGCGGATTTCTGATTGTCGATTGAAAATCGCGCGCTACAGAGGTTTCTAATCAACAATCAACAATCAGAAATCAACAATTTTCTACGCCGCCAACATTCCGCTTACCGCTCCCTCGAGTTCCAGCAGCTTGCGTTTCACCTCGAGACCGCCGCCATAACCGCAGAGGCCGCCATCGGAAGCAATCACGCGATGGCACGGCACAACGATTGCAATCGGATTGCGATTATTAGCCATGCCGACAGCCCGAAACGCATTCGGCTTGCCCACCGCGCGAGCAATGTCGGCGTAGCTGCGCGTCTCTCCATAAGGAATCGCGAGCAGCGCACGCCAGCAGGCTAACTGAAACTCGGTCCCGCGCAGATCGAGCGGGAAGCTGAATTCCCGCCGCTTGCGGGCAAAATATTCAATAATCTCATTCACGTAGGGGAGCATCACTTTGGCAGAATCCTCGAAGGTAAAGCCTTTCTTTTCTTCCCGAAGATGGCGCGGGTTCGGACGAATCGATTGCTGACCCGGCAAGCGGACGTCGAACTCAAGCGCAACCAGTCCCCGCCCGGAAGCGGCCAGAAACAGCGGGCCAATCGCAGACTCCATACTTGTGCAGGGAAGGGTTTCCATGTTGGCCTCAGTCGCAGCAGCAACGATAGCAGAGGATGCATTCGTTGCTCTGGACTTTTTATCAAGAACTTCACTGGCCCGTATTCAATACCGTCAAGTTCGATTCTGTTGCCGCTGACCACCGGGCACTCACCACTGATGACTGCCCATAGTTGACAGAAAGCGGTTTTTGTTCCAAAGTGTCTCCGGCGTGCTTATGTCTTCCCCTGTATCTCCCATAAAGAAGGGCCTGATTATCTTTGGAGCCGTGGTGCTGGCCCCCGTCCTCCTCGTGGGATTGGCAGTCTTCGCCGCCGGCGACTGGCGGACGATCGGCGCGACCGCAACCGGCGATCAGGTTTTGGTGAGTTCGGTCACCCCGCAGAAGAACGGTCTCCGCACGGCATGGGTCCGGGTGGAATACAAAGAACCGACCCATCTGCCGCAGGGCGGGCCATTTGTTGAGTTGCGCGCTCGGGTTCGCTTCAACTGCGCCAGCGGCACCGCTATCGCAAACTCCGAATGGTTCTACTCGCGCGATCGCGGCGGAAAACTTGTGGTCAGCAAAAAAACTCGTCATGACCTTCAGTTTGGCGCACCGGCGGAAGGCGACTTTGGCGAATTGGCTCGTGAGTTCGTTTGCAAGCAAAAGTAGAAGAGCAGTAGCCTCCGACACTGCTCTAGTTTTCCACAGCCCCATTCCTTAGGTAACCGCGCACCCACTACCGCAGACGACGCTTCCGTCATATTCTGATTATGCGATGTTACGGGCAACGCCGGTTGCCAATTCATCATTTTGGGTTATGAATTCATTTCGTCTTTATTCGCTGGTGGTGGCGGTCAGCACGGTTGGAATCCTCAGCGTATATGCGCTTTTGCGGAGAAAGCCCAAAGGCCCTGCCGAGTTGGAACGCGAACGCCGCACCTGGCTCGATGGCATTGGACGCATCACCGATGGCACCGTAATCGACGTGCATGAGATGGAACAGAACGAGGGCCATCATGCCGCCGTACTCCTGATTTACAAATATGACGTCGCAGGCGTGTCGTACGAATGCTCACAAGACGTGACCTACCTCCGCCAGTGGATCAACCTCCATTCCTGCCGGCTGGGACTGCCTACTTCGGTGAAATATGATCCGCACAACCCCGGCAACTCGCTGGTGGTATCGGAAAGCTGGATGGGATTAAGGCAGTAGGCGTCTCTGCCAGCCCGTCATCGCGCTTTTCGCCTGCATGCTCAGCCATGCGATTGATGACGTTGGCGGGTACGATACGTCCATAACGTTGGTAGCCTCAGCCTCAATAGTGCAGACCTGAAATGAAATCCGCGAGAACCATTCTTCGCAAGAAGCAGATCGGCGCTTTTCGAATTATAGAAAAGTCCTATTCGGCGGAGGCGGCGCTCGCTCTGCACGAACATGAAACGGCTTACGTTTCTTTCCTCCTCGCGGGTGCGTACAGTGAAGTTTCCCATCAGGAGGAACGAAACTGTTCGTCGGGCACGGTCATCTGGCACCCGAGAACAGAGGCTCACGCCGACCAGTTTCACTCCCGAGGCGGCCATTTGGTTGACCTCGAGATCGATCCGGCCTGGTTGGGAGATGCCGCACAGGAACTGAAGCCGGTTCCGCGGGCTTGCATTTTTCGCGACGGCCTTCCCTATTCACTCGGCCTACGGGTGTATCGCGCACTCAGTGCCGATCCGCACATGGTCGAAGACGTGGCTACCGAGTTGCTTGGTTTCTTTTTTACCGGCCCACTGGATCGGCGTCCACCCGCCTGGTTCAACCGCGCTCTGCAAGTCTGCAGTGAGATTGAGGAGCAGCCCATTTCATTGGCGAGCCTTGCCTTCTCTGTTGGTGTTCATCCGGTGCACCTGGCACGCAGTTTTCACCGGTTTCTCGGATGTACATTCGGCGATCATCTGGCCAAGATCCGTATTCGGAAAGCTTTCGAGTTGCTCAACTCGGAGCGGCCGATCGTGGAGGTGGCATACGCTTGTGGTTTCGCGGATCACGCCCATCTGTGCCGAGATTTCAAGAAGTCAACAGGCCTCACTCCTTCCGCTTTTCGAAACGCCGTCCAACTCCATCCACAAAAGTCACGTCAAATAAATTCCGTCAAGGCTAATATGGTTCAAGCAGCCACCCTCCCGGCTCCGCTATAAAACAGCATGAACTGACGGTTCGAGGGAGCTCCTGACGGATCTCGATCGCGAGGAGCCACTCCTTATACGCCAGAATCATGGAGCACCTTAATGAGATTCCGCCTTCGCATGTTGGGCTATTTATTTTGTGTCACAACGCTTTTTGCTCAGTCTAGCCAAGTTACTCCGGGCGATAATTTAGTCGTAGAGGGAATTCCCCCAATACCTTCCGATTTGGTGCAACGTGCCGCCCGATACACCAAAGGCCGCGCCGCCGAGATCCTGGACTGGCATCCCACAAAGCGAGAGATGCTGATCGTTACCTTCTTCGGCAACGTCCCGCAGGTCCACCAGGTGAAGTTCCCCGGTGGCGCTCGCACGCAACTTACTTTTCTCGACGACAACCCAGCCAGAGGAGTTTCCTATCATCCCACGGCGGGCGACTATTTTATTTTTTCCAGGGACGTGGGTGGCGACCAAAACTATCAGAATTATCGGTACGACTTTTCCACAGGTGACGTCACCCTGTTGACCGACGGCAAATCGAAGAACACCCCAGGCGTTTGGTCAAATGCTGGTGACCGTATCGTTTATGGATCGACACGGAGAAATGGCAAAGACATTGACTTTTACATCATGAATCCGTCCGATCCAGCTAGCAACCGAATGCTGGCGCAATTAGACGGAGGCGAAGGATGGCAGCCGGCTGACTGGTCGCCAGATGACCGGCAAATCGTCGCGATTCAGGAGATCTCGGCTAATGAAAGCTACGTGTGGTCTTTTAACGTTGCAACCGGCACAAAAGAGCTCTTAACTCCTAAAGTTGATGGTCAGACGGTTGCTTACGGCCACTACCTCTATGGGACCCCGCAATTCAGCAAAGACGGGAAGGGGATCTACGTCACCACCGACCGAGATTCCGATTTTCGGAGGTTAGCGTATTTGGATCTGAAAACCCTCCAATACACATTTTTAACCGATTACATCAAATGGGACATTCAGGACTTCAAGCTTTCTCCCGACGGAAAGAGGATCGCCCTTCTGTCAAACGAAGATGGCCTCGAACTCCTTCACTTGATCGATGCGCATACTGGCAAGGACATTCCTCTAGTCAATGTTCCCCCCGGTTACGTCAGTGGTATTTGTTGGCACAAGGACGGGAGATATCTTGGATTCACTCTTGATTCAGTCCGCTCCCCAACTGACGCCTACTCGCTGGACACTAAGACTCTGACGGTGGAACGCTGGACGTATAGCGAAACCGGGATCAATACGGACGATTTTGTCGAGCCTAAACTTATTCGATGGCAGAGCTTCGATGGACTATCGATCTCAGGCTTTCTGTATTCTCCTCCCGCAAGATTTATGGGAAAGCGTCCAGTGGTCATTGATATTCATGGCGGCCCTGAAGCCCAGTTTCAGCCTTACTTCCAGGGCCAGACGAATTACTACATGAACGAACTCGGAATCGCTCTGATCTGTCCAAATATTCGAGGCTCTTCGGGCTACGGCAAAGAATTTCTAAAGCTCGACAATGGATATCTTCGCGAGAATGCCTATAAAGACATTGGCGCACTGCTTGACTGGATCAAGACACAGCCCAACCTGGATGCGGACCACGTATTGGTAACAGGCGCAAGCTATGGCGGTCATATGGCCCTTGCCGTCGCCGCAAATTACAGCGACAAAATCCGGGCGGCAATCGATATCTATGGACCGGCAAACCTTGTGACATTCCTGGAGCACACGGCCGCTTATCGTCAAGACCTGCGCCGGGTGGAATATGGCGATGAACGTGACCCGCAAATGCGTGCTTTCCTTGAAAGGATCGCGCCCCTCAACAATGTCGCGAAAATTAAGAAGCCCTTATTTGTAGTTCAGGGGAAGAACGATCCAATTGTTCCGGTGAGTGAATCGGAGGCCATGGTTGCCGCTCTCAGGAAAAACGGAACACCGGTTTGGCACTTGCTGGCGAAGGAAGAGGGCCATGGGTTTATCAAGGTAAACGACAGGGACTTTGAATTCTACGCGACAGTTCTCTTCATGAAAGAATATTTATTAAAGTAGCCGGCGGAAAATCAAGGAACGCCCACCATCGCTCCTATACTTTCACGCTTCAGATCTGGTAATCCTGATAGTCGTCCTGAAAGAGCTCTTGGGGAGAAATGGTTGGCTTCGACGTTCCCTCGTTGGTTGTGAGGTTCGGCTCAGCGCCCAGCGTTTCGTGCGTATGCCGCTGAAACTTCTCGCGCAATTCGTACAACTCCGCGGCGAGCTTGATGATTACGTCCGACAGCGGGTCGCGAATCTCTTTAGGATCGGTGATCACCACGCGCTTGCCGTCGCGCAGAACAATGTGTCCAGGCACGCCCACAATCGTGGAATTTGCCGGAACGCTGCGCAGCACCACCGAACCAGCGCCTACGCGGCAATTATCCCCGATCGTAATGTTGCCCAGCAGCTTCGCACCCGATCCGATCGAAACATGATTGCCCACGGTCGGGTGCCGCTTGCCTTTTTCTTTGCCCGTTCCTCCCAGCGTCACGCCCTGGTAAAGCGTGACATCGTCACCGACGATGGCGGTCTCGCCGATGACCGTCCCCATGCCATGGTCAATGAAGAGACGGTGTCCTATTTCTGCGCCGGGGTGAATCTCAATTCCGGTGAACAGCCGCGCGAATTGGGAATTGAGCCTTGCCAGAAAGCGCATGTCGTGACGCCACAGCCAGTGGCTCAAGTGATGTGCCCAAACAGCATGTAATCCTGGGTAACAGACGAGAACCTCAAGATAGGAGCGAGCGGCGGGGTCCGACTCGAATACTGCGGCAATGTCTTCACGCATCGAGTGGAAGAAGCCAGGCATGTTACGTATGAAGCTAGCCCAGGGAGGGAAAGAGTGCAAGGACAGGAGGCCAGAAGAACAGCTTCCGAATTACAGTTGTGAAATTCGTGCCAGCTTGGGGCGAAATGCGCCCTAGCTTCCAGTCTGGAAGCCGCCGCTGTGCGCAACAGTCATGCGGAGATACTTATAAGGATTAACTGGAGTGTCGTTGATGCGAACTTCGTAGTGAAGATGCGGCCCGGTGGAGCGCCCGCTCAAACCAACATAGCCAATGGTATCGCCGCGATGCACTTGCTGTCCGGGTGCGACTGCGAAACCGGAGAGGTGGCCGTAGCGCGTCGAGATGCCATGGCCATGATCCATCATGATGAGCTTGCCGTATCCACCCATGAACTCCGCAAAAGTGATTACGCCATCAGCCGGGGCCAGGACGGCGTGCCCGTAAGCGCTGCCAATATCCACGCCGCTATGAAATGCGCCTTCCCCGTTGAACGGGTCGATGCGTTCGCCGAAGCTGGCCGTGACTTGGCCGTCGACGGGCCAGAGGTTCGGAGCGGAATTGGCGCGGAACCAGTCCGCTGTGGTGGCGTTGCGAGTCATGCCCAGACTAATGCCAACCGTCGCTGCTCCAGTAAGGGCGGAGCTTCGCAGGACACTAAGCTGATCCAAAGATGAAGCCACGTCAGCGTCCTGGATTTCCTGCTCTGAGGCGGTTACCAGCGTAGGCTGCGACTTCAATCCGTAAAGAGCGGACACCTCGCTGGCGATCGAACCCAGAGAAGCGACCTGAATATCGCGCTCCTTGGCGACCTCTTCCAGCCGGGAATAACGATCTCTCAACTGCTCTTTTTCGGTGCGCAGTTCGTTGTAGTGCGACACCTTCAGCAACATGCGAGTGTAAGAACTGGCGATACCGGTAAGGCTAAGAAAGCCAATCGCGGCCCCGACTACAAACACATACAGGTAATGCACGGGGATAGAGATTTTGCGTAACTGCCCATCGTCCCCGCGGGCCACAAATAAGATGTAGAAACGCTTTTGCAAATGACTTCCTTCTTCCTTGTTGAATGATCAGGGCCGGAACTCCAGGCAAAGTCCTGAGGTTGCAGAAAGCCTGTTCGGACCACCTGATACTCGGGGCCGCGCTTCCCAGCTTGGGAATGGAGAAATCTTAACGCGCCCTTTTTCCTGCTGAACTTAGGATTAAGCCCTAAACCCATCGTCTGCAATTCCCACATGATGCAGAACTTAGCTTATCCAACGTTCATCCAACTACGCTCGGCCAGAGTGTTTATGAATGTGAGGTTAAGGTAGCAAACTGGGTTCCCTCTGTCAACGATCCGAGACGCGATTAGACGTTACTTAA
Source organism: Acidobacteriota bacterium (assembly GCA_013289765.1). GTDB lineage: Bacteria > Acidobacteriota > Terriglobia > Terriglobales > Acidobacteriaceae > Sulfotelmatobacter. The sequence continues at coordinate 349,584 of JABCZI010000002.1, read as the reverse complement.
GGCAGGGTAATCGCATGCGACCACCCGGTTGTTACCGGAGCGGGTGGGCACGTGTGCATATTGGCCAAACGGCCGATGCATGGTTCTAGTCCGCAGGTGGCCGCAATGCAGCGGCAGAAACTCGTCGAATCCGGCGCTAGATGCCGCAGGCGCACCGCTACTTTTGAGACGTTATGCGGCATTCTTGAGTCCAGCGATCCATATTCCGCATCCATGTTCTGCATCCGTGTTCTGCATCTGCTGCCGGACGTCGCTTATGGTGTTTGCGTGGTAATTGCCGAAAAAGCGGTCATCGCACAAATTCGCCGCATGGCGAAGTCTGCAAAAAATCCCTTTATTCCGACTGGAATTGGAGACGACTGCGCCGTGCTGCGAATGATGGGAGGCCGTGGCAAGGAAAAGTACAAGGACACGCTGGTTACAACGGACTTCACGCTGGAAGGAATCCATTTTCGGCGTGACTGGCATTCGCCCGAGTCCGTTGGACACCGGTGTCTGGCGCGCGGTCTGAGCGATATCGCCGCCATGGGCGGGGAGCCGGTCGCTGCATTTTTGTCACTGGCTCTGCCCCGCGACTTGCCGCAGAGCTGGGTAGGCCGCTTCGCCCGCAGCTTGATCAGCCTGGCCGAGCGGCACGGCGTCACCCTGGCGGGTGGCGATACCGCCGAGTCGCCGAATGGAATTCTGGCGGACATCGTCGTCGTGGGAACCGTGCCCAAAGGGAAAGCCGTCTTGCGTTCGGGGGCGCGCGCTGGCGACCTTATTTATGTGAGCGGCGAACTGGGCGGCTCTGCGGCTGCGGTTTGGGAGATGCGGATGAAGCCTAAACGCAAGTTGAATCCCCGGAATTATCCGCGGCATTTCTTCCCTGAACCGAGAATCGAACTGGGCCGGATCCTTCGCGAGAAGGGTTTGGCTACAGCGATGATCGACACCAGCGATGGCCTCTCCACCGATCTGGCGCACATCTGCGGCGAGAGCGTTGCCGGAGCGGAAATTGAGTCGGAACTGATTCCGCGCGCCAGCGTGGGCAAACCTTCGCGGGAGGTTGACCGGCAGTTCGCCTTGCACGGCGGAGAGGACTACGAACTTCTCTTCACCGCTCCGCGCGGCAAACGTGTTCCCTCCCGCATTGCCGGAATCCCCATCACGCGAATTGGCCGCATCACGCGAGGCAAAGACATAATCCTGATGAGCCGGTCCGGGGTTGGCTATGAGCTTCACCCGAGAGGCTGGGAACACTTCCGAAAATAACCTGCGTATGACGTGCTTCAGACCCTGGGGGACTTGAGTACCTCGGTCACCAGTCATCTCATGTATCTATACCGCTCATAAAAAATCGGGACTAAAGTAAAAGCATGGTGTACTCCAGAATTTGCTGCGCTCGTATTGTGCTGGTCTCGCTGATGCTCGCTATCACGTCCGCGACCCTGGTTGCAGAAAAGAAACAGCCTCCTCCGCCTCCAGCGCGTGCCAAGGCGCCTTCACCCGCCGTGACCGACGAATATGTGCACAAGGAATTCGGCGACAACTGCTCGCTGTTGCCTGGCCCTCCCCAGTTTGTCGGCGATCTGGATGGCGATGGCGTGGACGACCTTGTGGTCGCCGCCCGCTGCAAGAATCCCATGGCTGATCAGGCCGAATACGGTTTTCTTGTGGCCGATCCTTACAACAGTTTTCTGGGCTTCGGCGAAGTCAAAGTGACGTCGACGTTTGCCTCGGACGCCCCGGACCGCAAAGGAGTATCGTTGCTGATCGTTCACGGCGCGGGTCCGGAAGCGTGGCAATCCGATAAAACAAAACCAAAATTCCTCCTGATCAACTTGCCTTTCAAGACTCTCACGGTAAAAAGGCTTGCACTGAAGAAGAAGACCGTTCTCGGCGTTTACATGGAAGAGAAGGGCGAAGGCGAAAACACTTCTTCGGTTATTTTCTGGGACGGGAAAAAGTATCGCTATCAAGTACTCGGTTCGTCGATGGAATAGTTCCCCTAAGATTTATGCGAGATGCGCCTTCTCCGGGCACCATAAAAATGAAAAAAGGCCAGCGCTCGCTGGCCTTTTCCATTGAATCGCTAGGTTCTCTCGCTTACCCGATGTCCAGATGAAACAAATCTACCACCACAAATGTTCTGCGGTTAAGCAGAACCACGTGCCCGCCGATCAAGACATGTTCGCAATCCGGCGGCGGCGGAGGCAGATGCCGCTCCAGGTCGCGAGGACAGACAACAATCTTGGCTCTCAGTCCTGGCGGCAGAGTGCCGCGAACCACCAGTTGCCGCTCCAGACCCGGCGGTAGCCGGTCGCGTTTCGCAAGGCCAGGCGGCAGGTGCTGATAGTGTTCGCGGTACCAGCCTCGCATCTCGTCGCGGTCATGGTCGGAATAAGCGTGACGATCGTGGTCCTTGTCCTTTTCGTGGCCTCCACCGTGGCCGTGGCCATGATCGTTATCGTCGCGATCTTCTTTGTCGTGACCGTGTCCGTGATCCTGCGCCACAGCCGAGCTCATTGACAGTGCCAGACCGAGGATCGCACTTCCGCCCATTCGTAACCACATCTTGTGTGACATTCGATTCCTCCCGTAAAGCTCCCGAACACGAAGGTACGGAAGGGCGGGGAGCCTCACAAATTACGGAAGTGCACACGGTTAAGAAGACGTTTTACTTGGAAAAGTGGAAGCCCGAACCAACGTGCGCAAGGGACTGAAATCTATTTGCGTGCAATGTGCTGATTCATCGGGAATCTCTCGTCGAGTTCCAGGTTGAGCTCCAGAACATTGACTCTCGGTTCTCCAAGAAGGCGAAACTGACGGTCTTCTGTGTGTTTAGCCAGGAGAGCGTGCAACTGATCGACCGTCGTTCCGCGCTCCTTCGCTACCCGAGGCAATTGAAACTCAGCTGCGGCGGGAGTGATGTGGGGATCGAAACCGGAAGCAGAGGTCGTCACAAGGTCAATCGGCACTAACGCGGCAGGATTGTCGCCTTGCGCCGAAGCAACGTCCCCCTTCACGCGGTCCATCAGCTTTTGATTCGTCGGGCCCAAGTTCGAGCCGCCTGAGTTTGCGGCGTCATAGCCATTTCCCGCCGCTGATGGTCTGGAGTGAAAATAACCTGCTCCCGAGAAGCCCTGGCCGATGATTCTGGAACCAACCGTCCTACCGTCCTTTTGAATGAGCTGTCCATTCGCCCGCTTCGGAAATATGACTTGAGCCAGACCGGTCACCACCAGGGGATAGATAATTCCCAACAGGATGGTGGTCGCGACGGTCATCAGTACGGCAGTAATCAGATTTTTCTTCATTGCAGAATCCTTTATGCGAGTCCTACCCGAGTGATGAGCATGTCGATCAGTTTGATCCCAACGAAAGGAACGATGATCCCGCCAAACCCGTAAATCCATAGATTATTGCGAAGCAACACAGCGGCCGCCATCGGCCGGTACTTCACGCCGCGCAACGCGAGAGGGATTAACGCGATGATGATCAGAGCATTGAAAATCACTGCCGACAGGATGGCGGACCCCGGTGTCTTCAGGTGCATGACGTTCAGCGCATTGAGCACGGGGAACGTTCCCGCGAACATGGCCGGGATAATCGCAAAATATTTGGCGACATCATTGGCGATAGAAAACGTTGTGAGCGAGCCGCGCGTCATCAGCAACTGCTTTCCAATTTCTACGATCTCAATGAGCTTTGTGGGATTGGAATCCAGATCGATCATGTTTCCGGCTTCCTTGGCGGCCTGGGTGCCGGTGTTCATCGCCACGCCCACGTCAGCCTGAGCCAGGGCGGGAGCGTCGTTGGTTCCATCCCCCGTCATCGCCACCAGTTTGCCCTCGGCTTGCTCCTTCCTGATCAGATCCATCTTGTCTTTTGGCGTTGCTTGCGCGAGGAAGTCATCGACCCCCGCTTCACGCGCGATCGCCGCGGCCGTCAGGGGATTGTCGCCGGTAATCATCACGGTCCGGATGCCAATCGCCCTCAATTGATTGAATCGTTCCTTCATTCCTCCCTTGACGATGTCCTTCAACTCGATGACGCCGAGGGCGCCGCGGCTCCTCTCGGCTACGACCAGGGGAGTGCCTCCTGAGCGCGCGATTTCTTCAACGGTGGCCCTGACCTCAGCGGGCATCTTGCCTCCGTTTTGCGAGATGTAAGTAGCGATCGCATCCGTGGCTCCCTTGCGGATCTGAAATTCGTTGAAGTCGACCCCCGACATGCGAGTTAGTGCTGAGAAAGGGATAAATACCGCATCGCTCGAACCCAGCTCCCGACCGCGCAATCCGTATTTTTCCTTGGCAAGTACGACGATCGAGCGGCCCTCGGGAGTTTCATCTGCGAGCGACGACAGCTGAGCTGCGTCAGCCATTTCCTCTTCCGTAACCCCCGGAGCCGGAACGAAACGCGACGCCTGCCGGTTTCCCAGAGTAATCGTTCCAGTTTTGTCGAGCAGGAGTGTATTAACGTCGCCCGCGGCCTCAACCGCGCGGCCTGACATTGCTAATACATTGTGCTGCACCAGGCGATCCATTCCAGCAATGCCGATAGCGGAGAGCAATCCGCCAATCGTCGTGGGAATCAGGCAGACCAGTAGCGACACTAAAACGAACACCGTCTGCGGCGCTCCTGAATAGATAGCGAACGGCTGCAGCGTCACTACTGCAAGAAGGAAAATGATCGTCAACCCTGCCAGCAGGATGTTGAGAGCGATTTCGTTGGGCGTCTTCTGCCGCTCCGCTCCTTCCACAAGGGCGATCATGCGGTCGAGAAAAGTTTCGCCTGGATTCGAAGTGATCCTCACTTTGATCCGATCCGACAACACACGAGTGCCTCCGGTCACAGCCGAGCGATCGCCACCCGACTCGCGAATCACAGGAGCGGATTCCCCGGTTATGGCCGATTCGTCGACCGACGCTACCCCCTCGATAATCTCCCCATCCGACGGAATGAACTCCCCGGCCGAAACGTAGACCAGATCTCCCGTCTTCAGTTTCGAACTTGGCACCTTCTCAACCACCTCATCGCTTCCCACCAGACGATTCGCTATCGTTTCCGCACGCGCCTTCCGAAGCGTGTCTGCCTGCGCTTTGCCCCGGCCTTCCGCCATCGCCTCGGCGAAATTTGCGAATAAGACGGTGAACCACAGCCACAACGTGATCTGAAGATTGAACTTGAAGACAGAGCTCGCTTTGAAAAGCAGGAGGGTCGTGATGACACTGCCAATCTCAACCACGAACATGACTGGATTGCCCATCATCTTTCGAGGGCTCAGTTTGACAAAGGCGTCCCACACTGCGCGCCCGACAATCTTCCATTCCCAAACGGCTCGTTTTCTGGGTTTATTCGGCGCGTGTCCAAGGCGGATCGTTGCCGATTCCAAAACAGGCTTCATTTCTTGTGTGATTGCCATTGCCGGACTCTCCTAAAAGGTCTTACCCGCCGCCATGAGTAAATGCTCAAGGATGGGCCCAAGGCTTAATGCCGGGAAAAATGTGAGTGCGCCAACGATGAGGATTACGCCGATCAGAAGCACAGTGAATAGAGGCGTGGTCACCGGAAACGTGCCCAGAGATGGCGGAACGTATTTTTTGCGTGCAAGATTACCCGCGATAGCCAGCGCCGGAACGATCATGAGAAACCGGCCAACCAGCATCGTGACGGCGCCTGCTGCGTTGTACCAGAGCGTGTTTGTCGTCAGTCCGGCGAACGCCGAGCCGTTGTTACCAGCCTGCGACGTGAACGCATAGATGATCTCGCTGAGTCCGTGAGGGCCGGGATTCAAAATGCTGGAGGTGCCGAAACCAGCGACCACCGAAATTGCGGAGAATGTAAGGATGACCAGCGGGAACACGAGCACAACCAGCATCGCCATCTTTACGTCGTACGCCTCAATCTTTTTGCCCAGGTATTCCGGAGTACGGCCCACCATTAAGCCGGCGATAAACACGGCCAGCACAATGTAGATCAGCATGCCGTACATGCCTGAGCCCACGCCGCCGAAAACTACTTCGCTCAGCATGATGTTGGCGAGCGGAACCAGGCCCCCAATCGGAGTGAACGAGTCATGCCACCCGTTGATCGCCCCACAGCTTGCGTCGGTGGTCACGGTTGCAAATAAGGCGCTGTTCGCAATCCCGAACCGGACCTCTTTGCCTTCCATATTGCCGCCCGGCTGCAAGGCGCTGACTTTTTGATCGGTTCCAGCGAGCATGGGATTGCCGCGGGCTTCCGCCCAATAAGCGACGGTCACGCCCGCAAAAAATAGAATCGACATTGCGGCCCACACCGCCCAGCCGTGGCGCTGCGAACCGGTCATCCTTCCCAATGTGTAGGTGAGCCCGCTGCCGATGGCGAAAATTAATACCAACTCAATCAAGTTGGAGAGTGGAGTCGGATTCTCAAATGGATGCGCACTATTCGCGTTATAGAAGCCGCCGCCATTCGTCCCTAGTTCCTTAATAATTTCCTGAGAGGCGACCGGACCTTGCGCAATGATTTGATCGGTGACCGTCTCCATCACCGGCTTGCCTTGGGCATCGACGGCCGCTTTGCCATCAGGCCCAACTTTCTGGACCTGCATGGGTTCAACCAGTTTCACCGTGTCGTAAGGTCTTAAGTTCTGGATTACACCCTGCGACACCAGTACCAGAGCTCCGACGATGCAAGCCGGCAAGAGAACCCACAAAGTGCAGCGAACCAGATCGACCCAGAAATTCCCAATGGTCTGCATCTGCCGGCGGGCAATGCCGCGGATGAAAGCGATTGCCAGCACAATCCCCACCGCCGCCGACATGAAATTGTGATAGGCGAGGCCAGCCATCTGCGTGAAATAACTCATGGTGGTCTCGCCCGCGTAGTTCTGCCAGTTCGTGTTGGTCGTGAAAGAAGCTGCGGTGTTAAAGGCCAGCACCGGCGGATTCACCGCGCCGAGCTTTTGCGGATTGAAAGGCAGATACCCTTGCAACCGCTCCATCAGGTAGAGCACGATCATGGAAACCAGGCTGAACAGGAGCATTGAAATCGCGTACTCCGTCCAACGCATCTCATGATCCTCATCGACTGCGGTAACGCGGTAGAGCAGGCGCTCAATCGGCCGCAAGACCGGGTCCATGAAGGTCCGCTCGCGGTTAAACACCCGCGTCATAAAGAGGCCCACAGGCTTTGTGACCAGCAGGACGAGCCCAAAGAACAAAAAGATCTGGAGCCACCCGTTCGCCGTCATATCAGAATTTCTCCGGCCGCAGCAGGGCATAGACCAGGTACGCGATGGTCAGCACACTGACTGCGAGCATAATCGTTGATTCCAGGCTCATATCACTCCTCGCTGCATGCGCATTACTTCACACGCTCGCAGAAGTGCACATACGCAATCGATAAAAAGAAAAACGCGATGCTGGCCGCAATCCAAAGCACGTCTTGCATGTTCTTCCCCGGTACAGCAGGTCTGATTTTTTCGAACCTAACGCCGCTTTCAGAGCACGCCTGTCAGGATGTAACCTTCGTGCGGCACACGACCCGATCTTCAAGCTTTATTCAATACGACAGGACGTAAAACGCGAGTAAAAAGTTCGTAAAGAACTTCTAAACAACGCTTCTTCGCTGGGACTGTCGGGAACCGTATCTGTATGAGTTTGCGAAGCTAGCCCTTGATCAGCTTAAGAAAGAAGGCTGGCGTGCGGGTGTTGCCGGCAGGATATTTGCGATTAATCACCCGGCTCAAAGCGATATCCGACCCAAGGTTCAGTGATGATGTAGTGTCCAGCGCTCCCGTCTGCTTCGAGCTTCTTCCGTAAATGTCCCACGAATACGCGTAAGTATTCCGGTTGCCCTACGCTGCCTTGCCCCCAGACCGCTCCCAGCAGGGTCCGATGAGTCATCACTTTTCCCGGGTGTCTTGCCATGTACACGAGAAGCTCAAACTCCTTTGGAGTGAGTCGAACTTCGCGGTTTTTCACTTGAACCGTGCGGCCCGGAATATCGATGCGAAAATCACCTGCTTCAATCACCGGGGCGTCGGGCTCCTCCGGCGCCGAAGTCCGGCGCAACGCCGCGCGTACTCGCGCCAACAGCTCATTCATGCTGAAAGGCTTAGTGATGTAGTCATCCGCTCCCGCATCGAGCGCCTCCACTTTGATGGTCTCCTCGCCTTTCACCGAGAGCACAATAATCGGTATGCGCGATTCCTTGCGAACGTACCGGCACAATTCCAGCCCGTCCATATGGGGCATCCGCAGATCGGTGACGATCAAGTCCGGCATCCAGCTCTTCATAAGCTGAATGGCGTCATCTCCATCCGATGCGGTTCGAATTCCGTACCCTTGAGTGGAAAGAGCTGTCTTCAGCACGCGCGTGATTTGCGCCTCATCATCCACCACAAGAATGTTTTGTTTGACCTCCGAATTCGCCATCCCGCCTCACTTCATTTCTTGAGTAACAATGTGAACGTCTACCGGAGGAGCATCCCGCAAGAACTTGTGTATCGCGGAGAGGTACAAGTATCTTTTCCAACCCTTTTGCGCGGAGCGCCCAAAAACAACTTGGGTAATATGCTTCTCTCGAACTACTTTAGCGACTTCCTCCGCCACGCTTTGTCCCTTGGCATGAACAACTTTAGCGCCCAGGTTTTCAGCGAAACTCAAGTTTTGCGACAAGCTGCGCTGGTCGGAGGGCTCTTCGTCTGTCCCAATATCAACATAGATTACGTACAACTCAGCCTCGATCCGTTGCGCCATTCGAGCCGCCCGCGCGATCAGATATTGTGCCGCCGGACTCGAGCTGACGCACACCGCGATCCGCTCTCGCAACGCCAGGTTCTTGCCTGTTCCTTCTTTCTCCAGGTATGGTTCGAGGCTTCGATCTACCGCGCGCGTGACTTGCTGCAGCGCCAGTTCCCTGAGCGCTATCAGGTTGCCGGGCTGAAAAAAGTGGCCGAGGGCCTTTTCCGCGCGATCGAGCGGATAGATATCGCCGCGGCGCATCCGAGTCTGCAGTGCTTCCGGCGTCAAGTCCGCGAGCACAATTTCATTCACTCGTTGCATTACCCAATCTGGCACCGTCTCGCGGACTCGAACTCCCGTCACGTTCAGAACCGTGGGCATCAAGCTCTCGATGTGCTGCACGTTCATCGTGGATAAAACATCGATCTGTGCCTTCAGCAACTCCATTACATCCTGATATCGCTTGCCGTGCCGGCTGCCCTCAATATTGGAGTGAGCCAATTCATCAACTAAGACCACGTCAGGCTTACGGGCGAGAATGGCATCCAGATCCATCTCTTCGAACGAGGCTCCTTTGTATTCAATAGGGCGCCTGGGGACCGTTTCCAGTTTCGAAGCCAGTTCTACAATTCCCGATCGCCCGTGAGTCTCCACGATTCCTATGACTACGTCCTCGCCCCGGCTATGGCGGCGGATGCCTTCGCTGAGCATATTGAAAGTCTTACCCACGCCTGGGGCATATCCGAGAAAGAGCTTGAACACCGTTTGCTTCTTCTGTGGAGTTGCTTCTTCCAGCCACTGCTCGGGTGTCTTCGGCATACTATGTATTATCCTCAGTGGTCCGCTACAAATCGAGTAGGCTAAGTCTCACGGTGAAACTACCGATCAACAATCCGATCCTACGCTTTGCCGCTTCCGCCGCGATTGTGGCAGCTATCGTTTTGCTCTACTTCCGATGGCTGCACGTCAATCCGACTACGGTCGGATTCACCCTGCTGTTGGCGGTATTGCTCATCTCCACCGCCTGGGGCCTGCGTTACGCGATTTTTACCGCGATCGTTGCCACAGTAGCTTACAACTTTTTCTTTTTGCCGCCGTTGTTCACTTTCACGATTGCGGATCCGCAGAACTGGATAGCGCTATTTGCCTTCCTGGTTACGGCAGTAGTCGCCAGTCAACTCTCGGAGCGCGCCCGCCGCGGCGCCGAACATGCTGACCAGCGCCGCCACGAGGTCGAACGCCTGTATTCCTTCAGCCAGCAGTTGTGGCGCAGCGAAAACGTCTTCGAGTTGTTGAACATCATTCCCAAAAACATCGTCGATTCGTTCGACGTCCTAGGGGCTGCCCTCTTCCTCGAGAACAAACAGGAAGCCTATTTTCTTGATGAAGCCAGCCGGTCTTTGTTCCCCATCGATCAACTGAAGTCCATCAGCGATCGCGGAGAACCTGTGCTCGACCGCGAACACACCATCTGCTACATGCCGCTGCGCATGGGCGTGCGAACCGTCGGAGCCCTGGGCCTATCCGGTTGCACTCTCTCTCGTGAAAGCCTGGAAGCCATTGGCAGTTTGGTCGCCATCTCGATTGAGCGCGCCAATACCGTCGAGAAACTCACCCGCAGCGAAGCCGCGCGGGAGAGTGACCGGCTGCGGTCTGTGTTGTTGGATTCGGTGACGCACGAGTTCCGCACTCCATTGACCTCGATCAAAGCAGCGGCGGAAACGCTGTTATCCGAAGTTGAACTCGACAAGCCGCAGCGCAAAGACCTGCTGGCCGTCATCAATGAGGAAAGCGACCGCCTCAACCGCCTCGTGGGAGAAGCCGGAGAAGTTGCCCAACTCGATTCGCATCAGCTCCAGTTTCGCTTTGAGCCGCACCAGATTAAAGAAGCCATCGATAACGCAGTTGCCAGTTCACAACACGCCCTGCGGAATCATCCGCTCAAAGTCACCGTTCCCGGGAATCTTCCGCCCGTGCGAATGGACCTGGAGCGAATAACCGAAGTGCTGGCTCATCTGCTGGACAATGCAGGCAAGTACTCTCCGGCAGACACACCGATCTGCATCACTACCGAGCCGCGCGATTCATTTGTAGTCACAAGCGTGGCGGATCACGGTCCCGGGATCGACGAAATGGAACAAGAGATGATTTTCGAAAAATTCTATCGTGGCCGGAACCAGCGCATGATGATCCAGGGAACCGGTATGGGATTGCCGATCGCCAAGGCGATCGTCGAACTGCACGGGGGAAAAATTGGAGTAACCAGCCAATTGGGCCGTGGGTCACTCTTCTATTTTTCGCTGCCAACGGCGTGAATTGCGATCCCTGGCGTCTCCACCCACCCGCTATAATTCTCCGGCATGAATCTCGAAGAAAAACTTGCGGAGCTGAAAAAGCGTAATCACCTTGCCGAAGAAGGCGGAGGCGCAAAGCGTCGCGAGCGCCAGCACAAAGAAGGCAAAATGTCGGCACGCGAGCGCATCGAGTTCCTGCTCGACGACGGTACCTTCGAAGAAACCGACAAGCTGGTCACGCACCGCTGCAATGACTTCGGCATGGCCGAGCAAAAGCCTTACGGCGACGGCTTTGTCACTGGCTACGGCCGCATTGAAGGCCGGCTGGTCTACGTCTTCGCGCAGGATTTCACCGTCTTCGGCGGATCGCTGTCGGAAACCAACGCCGGCAAAATCGTCAAGATCATGGATCTCGCCGCAAAGATGGGCGCGCCCCTGATTGGATTGAACGATTCCGGTGGCGCGCGCATTCAGGAAGGCGTCGCATCCCTCGCCGGTTACGCCGACATTTTCCTGCGCAACACGCTCTACAGCGGGGTGGTGCCGCAGATTTCCGCGATCATGGGGCCGTGCGCCGGCGGCGCAGTCTACTCTCCCGCGATCACGGATTTTGTGTTGATGGTCGACAAAACTTCTTACATGTTCATCACCGGGCCCGACGTGATTAAGACCGTCACCCATGAAGAAGTCACCAAAGAACAACTCGGCGGAGCCATGACGCACAATGAAACCTCGGGCGTGGCGCACTTTCTGGCGCATGACGATGCCGAGTGCCTGTCGATGGTGCGTGAGTTGTTGAGCTTCGTTCCGTCGAATAATCTGGACGATCCTCCGCGCAAGCCCTGTACTGATCCCGCCGATCGCAACGACGCTCGCGCCGATGCCGCGCTCGACAGCATCGTGCCCGCGCAGTCGAATCAGCCCTATGACATGAAAGATGTGATTCACGCCGTGGTCGACGACGCGTACTTCTTCGAAGTGCAGGAGCACTACGCGAAAAATATGGTCGTCGGATTCGCGCGGCTGGACGGGCGATCGATCGGCATTGTCGCCAATAATCCGGCAATGCTGGCGGGAACTCTCGACATCAATGCATCGGTCAAGGGAGCGCGCTTCGTCCGCTTCTGCGACTGCTTCAATATTCCGCTGGTGACGTTTGAAGATGTTCCGGGATTTCTTCCCGGTACCGCGCAGGAATACGGCGGCATCATCAAGCACGGTGCAAAGCTGCTCTACGCCTTCGCCGAAGCCACAGTGCCGAAGGTGACGGTGATCACGCGCAAAGCCTATGGCGGCGCCTATTGCGTGATGGCGTCAAAGCACATCCGCACCGATGTGAACTATGCGTGGCCGACCGCGGAAATCGCCGTCATGGGCCCGGAAGGTGCCGTGGACATTGTCTATAAGCGCGAACTGGATGCTGCGGCGAATCCGCAAGAGCGCCAGGAATTGCGCCAGAAAAAGATCGAAGAATTCCGCGACCGCTTCGCCAGCCCCTACGTTGCCGCCGACCGCGGCTTCATCGATGCCATCATCCAGCCCCACGAAACCCGGAAGAAGCTGATTCAGGCGCTGGCCATGCTGGAGAACAAGCGGGATAAGAACCCACCGAAGAAGCATGGGAATATACCGTTATAAAACATTCAGTCATCCAAGTGTTTTGGAAATAAATTCTAGGCGGGGCGCAAAAATAAGAGTTCCGAGGTGGTGTTGGGTCCATTCGTCTCGGCCAGTAGCTCGCTTATGACCCTTGCTTGACCTGCTCTCGCAGTTTCCCTTGCGGGGCTTGCGCGCGATCTTCGCTCGGGCTCCGGGCTTACCGCCAACCGGAAAAACCTACCCAACGCCTCGGAACTCTATCCTGCCTTCGACGTTTCTTCTTGTTCTCCTCAACCAGCGCTTTGCTATAGACCCTTGCTTGCCCTCCCTGCTCATTTTCATGAAGAGGGTGACTGCGCTTGAGTCCCGGACGCCGCACCAACCGGAAAAACTTTAGAAGCTGTCAAAGAACGATTATGTTTCTACTCTTTCTATTTTTAGAGTCAATGAAAACTTTGTATTTTTAACTCGCGTATTTTCAAGCGAGTGCACGCCGTCCACAGCCGGGTGACCGGAATTGGTGCAGGGTGTAGAGCGAGTTCACGCAGAAGGCCAGCGGAACGCGGCTTTTGACGGCTACGATTCGATCAAAAAGGGAATGCAGGAGATCCTCTGATGGTTGCGGCCTTGTGAAAATTACGCGGAACGCCTGCTGGGTAAGGAATGTCCTCGCACTTACTTGCTCGGAACTTCAGTCGATTAGTCGATTTCAATTCGTTCGTCGACGAACCGCTTGTCACCTTCATCGGAGCCCGCAAGCTCAAACGAATTCGTGATCGCCGCTTTTCCTTTTTCCACACTGGTGATGACGTAGGAGCACCCGATCCAGTGTGCCTCGGCGAAATCCGTCGGCGACCAGCGCGCTGGATGATCGGGATGGGAGTGGTAGAAGCCGATAATGTCCTCGGCACGCTCGCGGCCCTCGCGCTGAATACGCACCAGTTCGCGCGGATCGATGTTGTAGCGGTTTTGTGGCGAATCGGTGCGCGTGTTGCCGCAACGTGCCGTCGAGGTCACAACGCGCGCGTCATCGTCCACACGACCGAGCAGCACGCCGCAGCACTCGTGTGGATAAGTCTCTTCGCCGTGCCGGCGAATCGCCGCATAATCTTTGGATGGAATCCTAAGCATTAGAGGAATTTTTGATTAATGATTTCTGATTGTTGATTGAAAGCCGCCGCGTACTGGTTCCCAACCAACAATCAGAAATCATCAATCGCAATTTCATCCCTCCGTCCAAAATCTCTCGCTCAGATATTTGTCCCCAGAGTCGCACAGGATCGTCACAATCACCGCCTGCTGATCTTTCTTGAGCGAAAGCCCTTCGGCGATTTTCAGACTGGCAAAGACTCCCGCAGCGGCCGATATGCCCAGCAGCAATCCGCATTCGCGTGAAATCCGGCGCGCCATGGCGTGCGCATTTTCTGTGGCGACCTCAACATCCGCATCCGCCAGCGCTGGGTCATAAATTTCAGGAACGATTGCGCTGGCCATATGCTTGGCGCCCTCGATGCCGTGAAAAGCGGAATCCGGTTGCAGCGAGATGCAGCGGATGGCGGGATTCAATTCCTTCAGGCGCCGCGTGGTGCCCATGAAAGTGCCACTCGTCCCCAGCATGGCAACAAAATGCGTGATGCGTCCTTCCGTCTGCTGCCAGATTTCATTCGCCGTTCCGTGATAGTGCGCCTGCCAGTTGGCGTCGTTGGAATATTGGTCCGCATAAAAATACAAATCCGGATGCTTCGTGGCCAGCTCGCGAGCCATGCGGATCGCCCCGTCAGAACCTTCGCCGGGATCGGTATAAAGAATGTTGGCTCCGTAAGCGCTGAGAATCTGCTTGCGCTCGACAGAAACGTTCGTCGGCATACACAGCGTAACCGGAAATCCTTCGGCTGCTCCGAGCATGGCGTAAGCGATGCCGGTATTTCCGCTGGTAGCGTCGAGCAGAATTTTTCCGGGACCGAACTTTCCGCTGCGGCGGCCTTGGGCAACGATGCTCGAAGCGGCGCGGTCTTTTACGGATCCACCGGGGTTGTGCCATTCGGCCTTGCCCAAAAGTATTGCTCCCGGCAGGTGCGCGGTGAGCCGGTCAAAACGCAGCAGCGGAGTGTTGCCGATGCGATCGAGCAAGCTCAGCCCCAGGCGCGCCACGTCGGGCTCAGGCGCACCATCCGCGAGCAAGGTCGGCGCCAATTTTGCAAACGTGTGACCCATGACGGAACGATTTCCTCGTGACTATCGTAATATGCAAAGCGCCACGAAACACGCTATGTAGTATGGTGTCCTTAGATGAGATAGATTGCAAGCGGATGCAGCCCTAAATAAGGAGCGCACAGTTTTGGCGCGGCTTGCATCTAAAAAGATTGGAAGCGTAGAGAATGAAGGATATTGAAGCACGAACTTACGACGAAGCGTTGAACTGGGTGCGCGAACACGGTTTCGATGTCACCGAAGCGCCCGGCACCAACGGCCGTGTGTTCCTCAGAAAATACAACGTCTCAGCCGCCATCCAGAAAACGCCCGAAGACGGCGTTAAGATCTTCGCCTATCCCGGATACCTTGTCGGCAGCGAAATTTCGAAGCTGGTTAACCGCGGTTATCAGCAGTTCCTGAAGAATTCGAAGACTGAAATTCCCGCAACCGCCGATCACTTGAAGGCCCTGCAGTCGTTTGCTGAAGAACTGAAAGTTGCGCTTGGATTACCCAGCCTCTACAACGAATCGCTCGGAACCGTGAGTGAGTCTTACCACTACGACCGGATCGAGGGTCGCGACAAAGCGCCCGTGGACCGCCCGAAGCGTCCCTGGGAAGTTGCGGGTAAGCCAGCCGTTGCCAAGGCTGTTGCCGCGAAGAAGGGCCGCGCATAATTCTTGCCCGTGGCCGCTGGTTTGCGAAAATCTCCCCACTCGATTCCCTCTGTCGTGCGAAACTGGTGCGCCATCAGTAAACTTCCGGAGGTTTGCATGCGCAACCGGTTCATTCTCGACTTCCTGTTTTTCTCCTTCTGCTTGCCCCTCGCGTTGCTCCCAACTAGTCGCCAAGCCCTTGCCCAGGCCGCGCCGGGCGAAAATGGCAATGAAGCAAAGGCCATTGAACGCGTCCTGCATAAGCAGCAAGATGCCTGGAACCGCCACGACCTGGAAGGCTTCATGACCGGTTACTGGAATTCTTCAGACCTGACATTTTTTTCCGGCGCGAAAGAGCAGGACGGATGGCAGGCCACGATTGACCGCTATCTGGCCAACTACAAAAGCCCCGGGCATGAGATGGGGAAGTTGGAATTTTCCGGCCTGCGCGTCGAAGTGCTGGGGCAGGAGGGGGCCTTCGTGCGCGGTTCGTGGAAGTTGACCATGTCCGATGGTAAGACTCCGCATGGCTTGTTCACCTTGGTGTTCCGCAAATTTCCCAACGGATGGAAGATTGTGCACGACCACACCTCGGCAGCGGAGTGATTCGGATTCTTCGCCGAGGTATTTTTAGCGTTTCGCTCGCACTTGCACCCGCATACCTTCGGGAAGTTTGCCGTTTACTAACTCCACTACTCCGTTACGAATTACGCCTTCCAATTCTTGGGCAGGATTTGGACTGGTGGCGAGAGTCGCGGGCGTGGGCGCGGGCGCCCGCGCCACACGTCCCATGCCTTTGTCCATCGCTTCGTTGGCCAGACGGTCGGCATCCTGATTCTGTTCGCGAAGAGCGTGGCCGATCGAAAACCATTCCAGTTGCACAATCAATTCTTTGGCGCGGCCATGAAGGTCCTGCAAGGTTGGATTCTTTACCTTATAGATCCCTTTAATCTGCCGCACCAGCAATTCCGAATCGCTGATCAGCTTCAGCGCTTTCGGTCCGTGTTGCAGCGCGTATTCGAGGGCCGCGATCAGTCCCTGATACTCGGCAAAATTGTTTGTCTGGTGGCCGAGATACTCGCTGAGCTGCGCGACTTTTCGTCCAGCTTCGTCTTGAATGACCACGCCGTATCCAGCGGGACCAGGGTTGCCGCGCGCGCCGCCATCGCTGTGCGCAATCAGGTAGTGAGCGGGAGGATTCTCGCGCGACGAATCTTCGCGCGATGAAAAAAGAGATTTCGTTGCCGGCCGGCGGGGATAAGCCATGCCACTGAGTTTACAACGCAGACGGGCTTGTCATTTCCTACTCCATTGTCATGACACCGGAGTAATGAATGACTCCCCGCTCTCAGCGGCCCGCAGCCAGGCGGGTTGCCAGTCGCGGCGGAAGGTTCGCCGCGAAGATGCGGTCCTGCGCCGCTTTCAGGTTATACGGCGAGCGGTGAAAATGGACGATCTGCGCTTCCGTATCGAACAGCGCGAAGGCCGCGCGCCAATCCCCATCGCGCGGCTGCCCCACCGATCCGGGATTAATCAGGTAACGAGTCTCCGGCTTCAGTTGCAGCGATACCGACTCGGCTTGTCCGACAGTGCGGTATTCCGGACGGAATCCGTCGGCACTGTTGCCGTTGGCGAAGAACCCTCCCTGCAAATGCGTGTGGCCGAAGAAGGTGAGTGGCGCGGTCAGCGCCAGCAACGGCACTAGGGCGTCGCCGATTGAAACAATGTACGCATCTTCATCCTCCGGCGAGCCGTGGACGAGCTTCGCCTGGGGAAAGCCTTCCAAAGAAAGCGGACCGTGCGGCAACGACTTTAGCCACGCGTGATTCTCCGGAGTGAGCTGGTTCTGTGTCCAGATCGCGGCCGCTGCGGCCATGGGATTGAAATCCGCGAGATCAAGCAGCCCAGTCGCCGCTTTGTCATGATTGCCGCGCACAAAAATATTTCCCAGGCTCCGCGATCGCTCGACCACTTCATTCGGAGAAGCGCCATAGCCCACAACGTCGCCCAGATTAACCACGGAATCGTAGGTGGGCGCGGCCGCCATGCAGGCCTCCAGCGCTTCGAGATTGGCGTGAATGTCGCTCAGCAGCAGTATGCGCAATGAACACCAGACGGATGGCGATTATAGAACGACTGCGAACACACCCGCCACATCCGCAGTGTATTCCGCGACTCCTACCGTGCAACGATCATCGCAACAAGCTCATCGCAGCAAGCTCATCGAACATTCATCACCGGGCCGCCGTGACCACCGGAACGTTAACCACCGGGCACCTCGCCCAGTGTCCGTGCGCGACTTCGATCAGCGGGGGAACCGTACGCGTACATTCGGGAATGCGAAATCCGCAGCGCGGCTCGAAAGCGCAGCCCGGCGGCATTGCATGCAAGGGTGGCACGGTCCCCTCGATCGTTCCCAGCGGATGTCCACGCTCCGTCCTCAAATTTGGCACCGCGCGCAACAGTCCGCGAGTATAAGGATGCGCCGGGGCTCGAAAGATTTCCTGCCGCGCGCCGAGTTCCACAAGATTCCCCGCATACATCACCGCCACGCGGTCGGCAACTTGCGAGACAACCGCCAGATCATGCGAGATGAATAACATGGTCAGTCCAAACTTGCCGCGCAGTTGCGCCAGCAGGTCAAGGATCTGCGCCTGAATGGTGACATCGAGCGCAGTTGTGGGCTCGTCGGCGATCAGCAGCTGCGGACGATTGACGATGGCCATCGCGATCATAATGCGCTGCCGCATGCCTCCCGAAAGTTGATGAGGATAATCGCGCGCCCGCCGATCCGGTTCGGGGATTGCGACATCCGTCATGGCCTGAACCGCCAGCTTGGCTGCGTCGCTCTTGGAACCCGTGCCGTGAGCCAGCACCGCTTCAGAGATCTGATCTCCGACTCGCATCACCGGATTGAGCGCCGTCATCGGCTCCTGGAAAATCATTGCGATCCGCGATCCGCGCAATTGGCGCATGGAGTCGGCGGGCAGAGCGGCGAGATTTCGAGCGGAGCCGTTCTCGCCAAAAAAAATCTCGCCCGAGATCCGTGCCTGTGGCGGCAACAGCCGCATGACCGCCAGAGACGTAATTGACTTTCCGGAACCGGATTCGCCCACCAGTCCCAGAACTTCGCCCGCAGCGATAGAAAAGCTCAGGTCGCGTACGGCGGGAAGCGTTCGTGTGGGGACAGCCGCCCCCGGCTGTCCGGCTGACTGCAACCCGGCAGCGGGAAACTCAATACTCAACTTGCGGATGTCGAGAAGCGCGGGCACGATGTCATGTTAGCAGCGCCGAAGAACCTTCGCCTTCGGCTGGTGGACAGAACAGAGCCTGCCCTGAGCGAAGTCGAAGGGCCGGCTCTCCCCACATGAGTTGGAGTGGCTTGAAATTACTGTCCCAGAATCAGCGGCAGTCCGTTCTTGCTGTTTCCGATCACCACAACTTTGGAGTTGGGACTTTTCGCCAAATTCTCTGTGGCTTCAATACCCTTCCACTCCAGCAGTTGCGCACTGATGCCCTGCGCCACAATCTGCTGGAAGTCGCGAACTCCAGCGGCTTCGATGCGCTTGCGCTGCGCCTCCTGCGTTTCTTTCTGCAAGCGGAAATTCATGGCCAGGGATTCCTGCTCGGCCTGCTGCTTGGCTTCAATAGCGGACTTCAACGTTGCGGGCAATTGAATGTCGCGCAACAGAACGTTCTCCACGGTCAGTCCGCGCTGATTAAGCTGGGCGCTGACCTGATCGTAAATCTGCTTTGCTACCATTTCGCGTTCGCCGGTGTAAAGAGCGTTGGCGGTGTGTGACGCGGTGGCCTCGCGAATCGCGGAGCGGAGCGTGGGCTCAACCACCACATTTTCGTAATCCGCACCGATCTTCTGAAACACATCGGCGGCGTGATCAGGATTGAGATGATAAATGAGAGAAGTATCCAGGCTCATCATCAGGCCTTCGCTCGAAGGCACACTCGCAGATTCTTTCAACGTCTGCGTCTGGATCGAGAGTTCGTTGTTCGTCTTCAGCGGATTGATGAGATGGATGCCTTCGCCGAGAGTCTCGCCGGTTTGCACTTTGCCGAAAAGCGTGAGCACGCCCACCCGGCCTGTGCCTACTCTGGTCACGGAACTGAACACCAAAATCACCAGCAAAAACGCCGCTATTCCTAGTCCGATCAGGCGCAGCAGTCCCACTCCACCGCCGCCACCGTCAATAATCCTGCCTCGAGCGGGATCAAAAATTGTCATCGTAGTTTTCCCCCGGCCTGATTCTAGGGCTCAGTTACCGCTGGCGTAAGTGGCTTACCCGGAACCACGCCTCCGCGAACCAGTTCGCCGAACCAAAGAGCGCGCGTGAATGAATCTTCCATTTCTGCCGCAGCATCTCTATGCTTAGACCTTATGAGCAAGATTCATATTCCTACTCCATTGCGGCAATATGTGGGCAAGCAATCGACCGTCGACGTGAAGGCCGCGACGGTGGGCGAAGCGATCACAACCTTGGTCGCTCAGCATCCCGACCTGCAGCGCCATCTCTATACGGAAGACGGTAAGCTGCGCGCTTTCGTAAACTTGTATTTGAACGACGAAGATATTCGCTACCTTCAGAAAGAAGCGACCGCGGTAAAAGAAGGTGATAACATTTCTATCGTGCCTTCCATCGCCGGCGGAGCAGCCTGATCGTTGGATCGCTGGACAGTTGGATCGTTGAGTTCGTATCAGGGCATGCCTTCAGGCATGCCGCAATTGCCGTTTGGTCGTCGCGCCTTTAGGCGCTGCTCGGATATGAAACCTTCCTTCACAAGCCGCTGTTGTTGCTGTCCTCGCTGCCGTTAGTGTCTTGGATCCCGATAGCGCAATTTGTGAAATTTCCAAAAGGACTTATGGCCACCATCACCACCGAAATTCCCGTCACCCTGAACAAAGACGAAATCCTGCGCTACTCGCGCCACCTGATCATGCCCGAGGTCGGCATGGAGGGTCAGCAAAAGCTGAAGGCGGCGCGCGTGTTGTGCATCGGCGCTGGAGGGCTGGGATCGCCGCTGGCTCTTTATCTCGGCGCCGCTGGCGTGGGCACGCTCGGCCTGGTCGATTTCGACGTCGTGGATTACACCAACTTGCAGCGCCAGATCATCCACTCCACCGCTGACGTGGGGCGCAAGAAACTGGATTCCGCCGCCGACAAGCTGACCGCCATCAATCCATTCTTGAATATTCAAAAGTTCGACACGCGCTTGAGCAGCGAAAACGCGCTCGAACTTTTCCGTGACTTCGATATCATCGCTGACGGCACCGATAATTTCCCCACGCGCTATCTGGTGAACGACGCCTGCGTGCTCACTGGCAAACCGAATGTCTACGGATCGATCTTCCGTTTCGAAGGCCAGGCCAGCGTGTTCGCAACGAAAAACGGTCCGTGCTACCGCTGCCTTTATCCTGAGCCGCCACCGCCCGGCCTGGTTCCATCCTGCGCCGAGGGCGGCGTGCTCGGCATTCTTCCCGGCCTCGTCGGCGTGATGCAAGCCACCGAAGTGATTAAATTAATTCTGGGCGTGGGCGACCCTCTCATCGGGCGGCTGCTGCTGATCGACGCTCTCGGCATGAAGTTCCGCGAGCTCAAGCTGCGCAAAAATCCCGACTGCCCGGTTTGCGGCACGCATCCCACCGTAACCAAGCTGATAGACTACGACCAATTCTGCGGTATTCGCGGGGAGGAACAAAAGGTGGAAGCAGGCGCTGGGGAAATGCAGGTGGAAGAGTTGAAACGCCGTCTGGATGCGAAGGAAGATCTGTACATCCTGGATGTGCGCGAGCCTCACGAATTTCAGATCTGCAACATCGGTGGAAATCTCATTCCTCTGAACGATTTGCCGAAGCGCGTGAACGAACTCGATTCCAGCCGCGAAATCGTCGTCCACTGCAAGATGGGCGGACGCAGCGCGAAAGCCGTCGAGTTTCTCCGGCAGTCGGGCTTTAAGAAAGTGCACAACCTCGCCGGCGGAATCAACGCCTGGGCCGAGAGGGTGGATCCGAAGGTCCCGAAGTACTGAAGGGCCGAAGTATCAAGCTCGTATTAGAGTGTGAGCTTCGTATCAGGGTATGGCTTCAGCCGTACCGTTCGGCCCGGCAAAGGAACCGCGCCCTCAGGCGCTGTCTCCCCTAGGGAATTTTCCACAGAAGAATTGGTGATAATATACTTGACAAATCAGGCTCATTTCGTTATCTTCCTTGCATGGACAGCAAACACAAGCAACCAAAGACCTTGCAAGAGGCAATAGTCTTTTACTCGAATCCTGACAATGCTCTGGCCTACATGGTCCTGCTACGATGGCCGAATGGTGTCGTGCTCTGCCCTACTTGCGGTCGGAATGACGTTGTGTTCCTTCACAACCAGCGCAAGTGGCAATGCAAGAGTGTCCACCCCAAGCGCCAGTTCTCTGCGAAGGTCGGCACTATTTTCGAGGACTCGCCTATCTCCCTTGAGAAGTGGGTTGTCGCTGTGTGGATGCTGTCGAATTGCCGCAACGGTGTTAGCTCTTACGAGATTGCGCGCGCCATCGGGGTTACTCAAAAATCCGCATGGTTCATGATGCACCGCATTCGTCTGGGATTGCAGAGCAAGGACGGCGGCAAGCTAGGCGGTGGTCCTCACAGCAAGGTCGAAGTAGACGAAAGTTTCATCGGTGGTAAAGCGCGGAACATGCACCAATCTCGCCGCCGCCGTATGACTTCGTATGGCAATAAAACCGCTGTCATGGGAATGCTGGAGCGCGGCGGCAAGGTTAAAGCAACTGTAATTGGCAAGCGTGATGGCAAGCAGATGCAAGAGATCGTGCGCGATTCCGTTGCACCGGGAACTTGGCTCATGACCGATGAGTTCATGGGCTACAAGGGACTGGCGACCGACTACACGCATTTGGTCATCAACCATCTTGACAGCTACGTTCGCGGTAACGTCCACACTAACGGGCTTGAGAATTTCTGGTCTTTGCTCAAGCGTGGGATTGGCGGAACTTACGTTGCAGTCGAGCCGTTTCACTTGTTCCGCTACGTAGACGAGCAAGCGTTTCGTTTCAATAATCGCAAAGACGATACTGGGCGCAAATTGGACGATGCCGAGCGTTTCAATATCGCTATGTCACAGATTGTCGGCAAGCGTCTCACCCTTGCCGAGTTAACAGGAAAGACTGGCGAAGAAGCGCCGTTCTAATCCTTTTCGCCGTCAGCGCGGCCCGAAGCGGAAGGTTTCTTAGCCTTCCGTCTTTTCTTTTTTTCTGCCTTCTCCGCGTCCAATTTTTCCTTGATCTCGCTATGAGACACCTTGATTAGTTCGTGCATCATGCGATCAAAGTTATCGAACTGCGAGTTTTCTCGTGTCAACGATGTCTCCTATAACACCAAACTTAACTCTCAAGTGATTCAACAATTCTGCGGTAAATTCTGGCCCTTTTGCGGCCTTGTCGTCCGCGCCCAATTGTTCATACATAGGTCTAATCACCCCTCGACATTGTTCAAAAACAGGATCGGCTGGAGAGGGAACGGGCATCGTTGCAATCTGGCTTTCAGTTGGCGCGGAGGTATTTAAGACATAGCATGATATGCACATCGCAAGATGGAACTCCAAATTGTTCCTGTCGACAATCGCACTCTCAGCGAGGTATAAAAATGTTTTCGTATTTATCAATAACTGTGCGCACTTTAGATATAACTCAGGCGGATAGGTAGAGCGAAATACTTTCGTGTATGTCCTTTTTAGGACCGTAGAGGGGCGTGCTCTCGCATTGTCCGGTTCCTGAAGATAGACGGATATTACCGCTTGAGCCAAGCGAGGAATGGTTACGATTAAATGCGCTTCCTTGCCCTGATTTTTATAAAAATTCTTGCGACGATCATAATATAACCCGTTCGACAGGAAGTATTCCTCTATGCGTCGTTGAGTTGCTTCTGTGGCGTGTAGCCAGGGATCAGGGATAACAGTCTGGCTATTTGTCGCTTTGATTATTCTGTCCCGCGCAGCAGCATTCCCCGACTTAACGACCCGTATCAAAACGTGTCGATTCTCTTTATCGTTGGCCGCTTCAGATAAATATCTGTATATTTCCCGAGATGTTTGTAGACCGTTAACTATTTGAGGATCGGTAATTATGAGGCGTTCCCCGGTATGCGCGTGCACATCTGATGCTAAAACTGTAATGCCATTGTTGAGCCACCAGAAATCTTCTTGTGGCGCGCTCAACAATGTGTCATGAATTTGCGAATTGACTTTCACATTGCCTTGATAATCTCGGACATTGGATTCAAAAATCTGAGTTGCCAGCACCCTAGCCCCATCATCCTCGTCAGTGATGAACTCAAAAAAATTCTTCAGCGGTACAAGGCATATATACCCCTCGCCTGCGGGAAGCATTTTGGGAACCAATAATGCTCGCTCAGTGGGCGGAGTTTGATCATGCCGATTAAGCAAGTCCTGAGCGCCAATAAACGTTAGGTCGATTACTGCACGGGGGAAGAGAGTGCGTATTTTGTCTAAGAGCAAGTCGCGCTTGTGGGTAACGTCGGGATGAATTTCCTCGCCCATACATGAATAATAGAAATTTATCGTTAGGGCAGGTTTTTGCAACGCCAGATCAAGATATGCTTTGCGAAATCTATCCGCTATGGACAGCAATTTAGCGTTGTAGTGGCGGGAAACCTTGGCTAGTGGTACAGCCACGTCAAACAAATCGCCCACGGTGGGCATGAGCTTGTCTATGACTGTGGCATCAAATGAGCCTCCGCCACTTCTAGACTGAACAATGACGAGTTCAATTTTGACTGGGTTCTTTCCCTTTTTCCAAGGAGCAAGCGAGGTATCCTCGCGGAGAAGGAATCGGTCTAGGTAACAGTAAATCGAATCAATTCCGCCATCGCCTCCCTTGCCAACGATTCCCGAGTCAATCTCATCATCGCTAGGATCGTATTTTTTAAGAATTTGCTCCGCTGAAAATATTTCAAAATACTGACTCGGCGTGGCTGTTGGACGATGCGCCTTTCGGCCATCGTCCAACACCCTTTGAAGATACAGGCGCTCACTCATCGGCATCGCCTCGCAATGGGTCATAGTGCACCCCAAATGGATGTACTATCCCCTTCGCTCTCATCGTCAGAGCTTCCACCCCCAGTATTCTCTTTTTGGCATGATTCGGCAAGTATATTATTCCCGAAGAATTTTCGCGCTTGTGACATCTAACCTTTCCTTCGACACCACACCGTCCTAATCTGGAACTGTAGGTGCCGGATGTAACGCCGCGCGATTCTAGATCAACGCCCGGCCCCCGCGACCTCCCCATGCGAGTGAGGGACAGAGGGACATCTGATCAGGGCTTCAGATAGGCTTCCCTGGAAAGCCCAGGGCTGGCGCCCGTTGTTGGTGGTGATCACTACCATTTAAGTTCTAAAGGAGCAAAGTAACCAGCAGCACTGAGAACAGCACTCTGAAACGAATCGAGGATCACCGCGGACACCGGCAATAAGTAGCGTTTTATTATCGACGCATGTAATCCGATCGCGCCCCTGAGTGCCGTTTCGTATCAGCAACACCGCCCCAGCCGTGTCCATTGCCGTCTCCAGATACCGCCTGCAGGCGAAGTGGAACCTGACACTATTACTAACGGCATCCCTGCGACTCCTATTTAGATTGACAGTCTAATTCCGAAGCGCATAATGGCGTATTCCCCAAGGTCCCCCAACATTCAAGAAGTTTGCTCACCGGAGGCTTCCTGTGAAAATGTATCTTTCCTTGTCGCTAGCACTGTTGTGTCTATTTTGCGCTGCACAAACTGCAACTGCTCAGACATCGACAGCTAAGCCCACTCAACCGTCCGAACCGGTTCCATCCCAGGCGACGCAAACGGACTTCATCTCGCGGAAGGGGTTCGTGCTCGAAGAAGAAACGCCCGTTAGGCTGCGGCTGAATCGGACCATATCTTCGGCCGACGCGCACGTCGGTGACAATATCGATTTCGAGGTCCTGGATGACATTACCGTAAACGGCACCCTTGTGATCCCAAAGGGAGGACTTGCCTTTGCGACAGTCACTGAAGCTCAATCCAAGAGGAGAATGGCTCGAGGCGGAAAACTGGATATCAACATCGACTATGTGAAGTTGGTTAGTGGCGATAAAGCGGCACTGCGAGCGGTTAAAGATGTCAAAGGCGGCGGCCACACCGGCGGCATGGTGGGCGGTATGGTGGCGACAAGCATAATTTTCTTTCCTGCAGCTCCGTTTTTCCTCTTCATGCACGGCAAGGACATCAGCATTCCCAAAGGTACCGAAATCACTGCCTACGTGAATGGCGACGTTAAGATGGATCTAGCGAAGTTTCAACCGGCGTCACAAGTTGTATTAGCCAGCTCTGTTGCCAATCCAGTTTCCGCCGCAGCGACTTTACACCTGGAGTCCTTCCCGCCAGGTGCCGATATCGAAGTCGACGGCAATTTCGTCGGCAACACTCCCTCTGATGTTCAGGTTGCAGATGGTGAACACACCGTCTCAGTGAAGAAAGCGGGATTCAAAGAATGGCAGCGCAAACTTAAAGTCAGCAGCGGGAGCAGCGTGCATCTGAGTGCGGAGTTGGAGAAAACCACAACTCCATAGTTGCGCCGACTCGCCGAACACCGGCGTCATCAATCACTATCGCAACAAAACCGGGGGAGCCAGTTTCGGCTCCCCCTTTGTAACTACACCTCATAGACTTACTTGCTGGAACCGCCCGACATGGCCTCGCTGGCCTCACCTAGTTCCAGCGCCAGCTTCTTTCCCTGAAAGCGCAACCCGGCCAGAGTATTCGGTCCACTTTCATTCTTGCGAGTGACTGCGGCGTCGTTTCCGGCTGGCGACTGCAATTCGATTACACGCGCCGGCACCTTCGCCAGCACATTCTTTCCTTGCATAATGGTCAGCTCCACGTTGCCAGTGCTGCCTTCCCATTGCACTTTGTAGTCGCCCGGCTTCAACGTTGTTCCATTCACCAGGACGGGATTTCCCAGTTGCAGATTGGCTTTGGTTGCGGCGAAGGCGCTCACGCTCAAAAGCATCGCTAACCCAATCACCAGACTTTTTGATACTGTCGCGAACTTCATCACAGCTCCTTTTTCTTCTCCGAGTCTCGTCGGAGAACGGTTAGGGCGGCCCGGTTCACGACGTGCGCGAGAAAACTATTGTGTTTCACCGCGAATCGCCTACAATTCAACCGCCGGGGTTCAGACGACAAGCCGAAAGGCTGGTCGCGCTGTGCGCGGGGGTTCTCTCACCTGGGCCGCCAAACCGAGAGTGAGAAAATCCCCGACCCCGCAAGAACTTTGCGTTTAATCTTTTCGGTATCAACGGATCGGGAACTCCTGCCCAATCCGCTTCTCAACTAAGTACGCAGTATTCCTGCTGGAAGTTCCGTGACTCGTGGAAACATTCCGTTCGTTGGTTGGACGCGGTCATCATCCGTCGGTTAGCGCTCGCTCGCCGTTCTTTACAGAGAAGTAATATTTGGTGACAGGATCTTCAATGGAACATCCGTGCAATGTCTTGTCTGCAATCGATTGCCGCCAGCAAGCGATTTGCGGATGAGAAGAGATGAGAAGAAAATTTATTCAGGAAGGAAAGGAATGGAGTCGGATAATCAAGACGCGAGGCGGGAACTCAGAGGTCGCGCGAAAGATAGCGCTTCAGTCTCAGTCGCCATGCTGCCGATCGATTGACCAGATGTTGGCCGTTCTGAATGACAAGGGTAATTTCTCTCAAGTGACAAACCTAAGAAAGAGGCGCCGACACATGCTCGTGAACGATGATCCACTTGCCGTCCTGATTCTCAAAAATCACTGTCCAGCGGAAGTTGCCCATCTCCACCTTGCCGGTTTTTGAGGTCATCTCTTCTTTGATCGTTGCCGTGGCCCAGACCAAATCTCCATGCGGATGGATCGCTGCGTCGTCATTCACCGTGAACTTCGCGCTCTTGTAGCCGGAGAGTTCGGCCTTCGCTCCTTTTTCATATTCATCCCAGCTTCCATATTTCAGTGGCGCGATGTCATAGAAAGTGTGCGGCCCGGTGGCATAGAACTTCGCGACATTGGCAGTATCGAGCGTGGACCATCCATCCCAAATCTTCTGTAGAAATGCTTTGTCTGGAACCGGAGAAGCGGATTTCTTCGGTGCGGTTTTAGCGAAGCTGGAGCTAAGAGCAAAAAGGCACAATGCAACGGCGGAAAGGCGCTTCATTGTTGTGATTCCTCCAGATTGTCTACACGAGTTTCGGCGGAATTCTCGCACATGCCGCACAACCTTGCCAAGCACGCATTGACCGATTTCCACAGCACACGCTAGAATAGTTGAGTTTGCCTGTACTCGCCGACCCGTTCTGGGGACGCCTGCCCTGGCTGCTGAAGCGCCGTGGCGGAAACACAGCAAGCAGAAGAAGTTAGGCGGGAAGTTTATCAGCCCCAGACTCGCGCCCTTGCGCGTGGCTGGTTTGATGAGCTGATTTTTTCATGACATTTTGACGGAGGCAGACGTATGTACGCGGTTATCCGCGCTGGTGGAAAGCAGTACCGGGTGGCGCCCGGCGATGTAATTCGAGTAGAGAAATTCGCGACTGGCACCGATGGCCATGTGGACTTTCCCGACATCCTGGCTGTTTCGGGCGGCGAAGGCAAGATTGGTAAACCGGAGTCAGAGGCCAGCGTGGTCGGCGAAGTCGTCGAAGAAGGCCGCAGTCCGAAAATTCTAGTCTTCCATTACAAACGCAAGAAACAATACAAGAAGCTTCGCGGACATCGTCAGTCCTACACCGCGGTGCGGATCACAGAGATCAATTTCGACGGCCAGAGTTTCAAAGCTCCGGAGCTGGCGAAAAAGCAGCCTAAGCCGAAGAGGGTCGTGGCGACGGACGAGCACGAGCCTGAGCACAAAACTTCCTCCGCGCATGCCAAGAAGGGGCACGCCAAGAAAAAAGCTGCGCCCAAGAAAGCCGCGGCCAAAAAGACTTCACCTAAGAAAAAGAAATAGTTTTGCGAGGGCACGACGCCTCGCGACAGCCGGCGCAACGCCGCCGCTACTTTGAAGAATTGAGAGCTGATTCATGGCACATAAAAAAGGGCAAGGAACTTCACGAAACGGCCGCGACTCAAACGCGCAGCGGCTGGGATTCAAGGCATTCGGCGGACAGATCGTTCCCGGCGGCACAATTATCGTGCGGCAACGCGGCACTCGCGTGAAGCCAGGGCTGAACGTCGGCCGTGGCAAGGACGATACGTTGTTTGCCAAAATCACGGGCCGCATCAAGTTCCTGAATAAAGGCTCAATGGGCAAGTTCGTGATGGTCGAGCCCATGGAGATTGTGGAGTAGTCGGGCCCTGGTCTGCGTGAACTCTATCGCGTGTTAGCGGCCGCGGCGAGCTGTCCGACGTGGCTTCAGCCTCGCCTTCGGGACGAGGCTTTTTGTTTTTGCTGTGATCTGTTTTTACAAGCCTGTTCTAAGTACAAGCTATGTTTATTGATGAGGCTAGAATCCGGGTTAAAGCGGGAGACGGCGGCAACGGCTGCATGGCCTTTCGCCGCGAAAAATATGTTCCCCGCGGCGGGCCTTCGGGCGGCGACGGCGGCAATGGCGGCGACGTCATCATGGAATCCAGCGAGCGCCATAACACCCTGGTCCATTTCCGTTTCAATCCTGAATACAAAGCGGAGCGAGGACGCCACGGCGAGGGCTCCAACAAGAGCGGTCGAGAAGGGGAAGACATTCTTTTGAAGGTGCCGGTGGGCACTATTGTGTATGACGAAGAAACCGGCGAGAAAGTATTCGATTTCTCCGCCCCCGACCAAAGCATGGTGATTGCCCGCGGCGGCCGTGGCGGCCGCGGCAATGCCCGCTTCGCTACTTCGGTGCATCAGGCGCCCCGCGAGCACGAACCAGGGCGTCCCGGCGAAGAGCACAACTATCGCCTTGAACTGAAGCTGTTGGCGGATGTGGGATTGGTTGGATTTCCGAATGTGGGCAAGTCCACGCTGATCTCGCGCATCTCAGCGGCCCGCCCAAAGATCGCTGACTATCCGTTCACTACTCTGCAGCCGAATCTTGGGGTAGTTGCGGTGGGCGACGCGAACAATGAAATCAGTTTTGTGGTCGCCGATATTCCGGGATTGATCGAGGGCGCGCACACGGGCTCGGGGCTGGGCACACAATTCTTGCGGCATATCGAGCGCACGCGCCTGCTGGTTCACATGGCCGACGTCTCCGATGCCAGCGGCCGCGCCGATATTGTGAAGGACGTAGAAGTGATTCTCGGGGAATTGGCGAGCTTCGGCGCTCATCTGGAAGAAAAGCCGGTGATCATGGTAGCGTCGAAAATTGATGTGGCGAATAAAGACAAAGTCGCGGCGCTCAAGCGCTATTGCAAAAAGCACAAGCTGAAGCTCTACGAAATTTCAGCCGTGACCGGCAAGGGAATCGACGAATTGAAATTCGCGATGGCGAAGGAAGTGGATGCGCTGCGCGAACGGGCCCGGCAACAGGCCGAAGCCGGCGACCATCAAAGCGCCTGACCGGCCACTTACGCCCGGGGCAATTCGGCTCCGTGCTGGAAGCGATACTGCAGAATCTTTGCAGCCAGGGCGGGCGGCATTTCTTCTCCGGCGGTCTGCACCGTACGCACGACTTCTCCCCGGCATACCACTTCGGTTTGCGAAAGCCCGGCAATCTCCGGCGGCAGCACCAGATTGATTTCGAGAATCACATTGGGCTGCAGAAGATCCTCCGCCTGGAACAACAAACCTGACCGGCTGATATTTCTGGTTTCCCCGTCGTGCCAATCCTCTTCGTCCAGGCGGCGATACTTCAGCGGCAGGTGCAGTTGAAAACGTTGTGCGCGCGACAGCGGTAATGCTTCCGGCACCGTCGCGACGTGCGTTGTTTTGATTGGCATATCCGCCTCCATGGGAGTTGAATCGAGCACTTCTCGAACCATAACCTTCAGCTCGCGAAGGGTGAATGGTTTCTGCAACAGCCGGATTCCCGCGTCTAGCGTGCCGTTGCGGCCAATCACGTTTTCGGTGTAGCCAGACATGTAAAGAACTTTCGTGTTAGGACGAATCTCTACAATCCGTTGTGCGAGTTCGCGTCCGTTCATGCCCGGCATAATAACGTCGGTAAGCAGCAGATGAATCGTGCCTTCGTGCGCCACCACGATCTGCATGGCGGCCGCGCCATCCGCCGCCTCGATCACGCGATAGCCTTGCTTCTCCAGGAATTGCCGGGCGAGATAACGCAGGTTCGGCTCATCTTCCACCACCAGGATGGTTTCCGTTCCCCGTACTGCGTTCGATTCCGCGGGAGCGGCAGCTTGCGCCAGGGTCTCGGCTGTTTCGGAAACGCGGGGCAAATAGATTTTGAACGTCGTGCCTTTGTCTGGTTCGCTGTTTACCCAGATGTAGCCGCCACTCTGTTTCACGATTCCGTAAACCGTGGAGAGCCCCAGGCCAGTGCCTCTCGGCCCCTTGGTGGTAAAGAAAGGCTCGAAGATGTGGGATTGAGTTTCCGAATCCATCCCGGCGCCAGTGTCGCTGATGGCAAGCGTCACGTAGTTTCCCGGTTTCAGTGGGGCGTGAAAGCGCGCGTAATCTTCGTCGAGCGAGATGTTGGAAGTTTCGATGGTCAGCTTCCCACCCCCGGGCATGGCATCGCGCGCGTTCACCGCAAGATTCATGATGACTTGTTCAATCTGACCGGCATCGGCTCGCACCGTGCCCAGTCCGGGTGTCGGAACCATGACCAGATCGATATCTTCGCCGATCACGCGGGTGAGCATCTTCAGGTTCTCGGTGACCACGCCATTCAGATCGAGAATCTTGGGAGCGAGCATTTGCTTCCGGCTGAAGGCGAGCAGTTGCCGCGTGAGCGAAGAGGCGCGGCCGGCTGCATTGGAAATTTCCTGTGCGGGAGTGCGCAAGGTGGGCTCCGGGCCAAGGCGTTCGAGCAGAAATTCCGAGTACCCCGAAATCACCATGAGGAGATTATTGAAGTCGTGGGCGATGCCGCCCGCGAGGCGGCCGATAGCCTCCATTTTTTGCGATTGCACCAGTTGCTGCTGCAACACACGCTGCTCGGTTACATCTTCGGCAAATAATTCGAAGGTTTTTCCTTTGCCTCCGTTCGTGACGGCGCGGCCTGAAACACGAACTACAGCAGACCGCCCGTCCCGGCGCATCCACTCAGCGATCACGCCCTGGAAAGGAACTGATGAGCGCAAATGATCTGCCAGTTCGAACCACTGCTGCGTGTCGGCGTAGAGTCCGCCGAGATGCCTTCCCACGAGTTCCTGGGATGATGAATATCCCAGCATGGACCGCAGAGCGGGATTCGTGTCGAGCAGCTGTCCTGCGGAATCGCAACGGCAGATTCCGTACGGAGCATGGGTGACCAGGGAACGGAAATTCTTTTCGGAGCGCCGCAATCCCTCTTGCGCCGCTCGCAGCGCCGCGTTGAACCAGCAGATCAGGGCTGACAGCACGACAAACAGCGACAGCCTCAGCATCGTCGAGCGAAATTGCGCCGGCGTCTGTTCCCCGGAAAATGAAAAATAGGCGCTCACGGTGAGCGCAAACGAAGTGGCCACCAAACCTGGTTTCCAGCCGCCGTACCACGCGCTCACCATTACCGCGACCGCGAATACAGCCAGCCGGCTTTCCGCAATGTTAGGAAGCAGCAGCGCGGGAATGAGTGCAAGGGTCGTGCTGAGCACCGCAACTCCATAGCGCAGAACAGGCGCACGGGCAGGTTGGATGCGGAGTAGGGGGAGGCTTACTCGCATATGAACGCATGTTAACGTGAAGAATTGAAGCACGCGAGATTACAGGAGTTCATTCCAAATTCTCAAAATGAAATGTTTCGCCGGACATGGGGACCTGAGCCACAAGGACAACGTGTTCCATGTCCGATCGGACAATGCCTGCTATCCGCGCCTGATACGCGAATGTAGCGTGCAGTGGCGGACTGGAAATGTTGAACTTGCCAATTGAGCCTGCGAACCTTGACACTAGGCGCGCATGAATATTGGCCTGTTTGGCGGAACTTTCGACCCCATCCATCGCGGGCATCTGGCGCTGGCGCGCGCGGCCTGCGAGCGTTGCAAGCTTTCCCGCGTCCTGTTCGTGCCCGCGAATGTTCCGCCCCACAAGCAGGCCCAGCCTTTATCGGCGTTTGCGCATCGTTACGCGATGATCGCTCTAGCGACCGCCGGAGTGAGAGACTTCGCGCCTTCGCTGCTGGAAGCGCCGGAAGAATTCGAGCTAAAAAGTGATCGGGGAAAAACGACGCGTCCGGAAAAGCCGAACTACACCATCGATACGGTGTTGCGCCTCAAGCAGTCGCTCAAGAAAGCGGACCGGCTTTTTCTGCTGATCGGAATCGATGCGTTCACCGATATCGCGAAATGGCATCAGGCCGAAGCATTATTTCGCGAGTGCGAGTTTGTGGTTGCCAGCAGACCAGGGTTCTCACTGGCTGACGTTGCGAATGCGCTGCCCGCAAGCCTTCGGCCGCGGCAGGAAGTGACGCGTCCTTTTCAAAAGCAGGCCGCCACTGGGGATTTGCTGCTGGGCGGCGTGACCATCCATCTGCTGAATGAGGTTTATCAACCGGTCTCCTCCACGGCGATTCGCCAGGCCGTTGCTGCTGGCAAGCCGCTGACCCGCTTCGTGGAGCCCTCCGTTGCGGATTACATCAAGAAGACGGGACTGTATAAAGGTCGTTAGGCGGTGGGCGGTGTTCGTTTGCCAAGGCTTTTGCTGGACATAGCATCTCACGACCCGCGAACAAAGGGCATCTATCGTGCATTCGTTTACAATGAGAACTCAGCCCAAGTTGGGCTAACGATCAGCGACTAACGACCAACGACTATCGACTAACGACCGACTCTCTGCATGAAAAAAAACGAATTGAAACAGCAAGTAGCGTCCGCCATTCAGGCTTGCCTCGACAAAAAGGCCGAAGAAATCTCCATCCTGGAAATGGAAAAGGGTTCGGGAGCATTCACCGATTATTTCGTGCTGTGTAGTGGCACGAACCCACGACAGGTGCAGGCCATTGCGGACGAAGTGGAACTGCGGCTGAAAGCGGCGGGCGTTCCCCCAGCGCACGTCGAGGGCTATAAGCAGGGGGAATGGATCCTGGTCGACTATCTTGACTTCGTGGTGCACGTGTTTTCGGAAAAGGCGCGCAAATTCTACGATCTGGAGCGCCTATGGAAAACCGCCAAGCGCCTTGAGCCTTCGGAATTGGCGCCGAAGCCAAGAGCGAAGGCCGCCCCTGGGACAAAGGCAAAAGTAATAAAGATAAAGATCAAAACAAAAGCTACCAAGACAAAGCCGGCACCACGCAAGCCAACCGCTGCGGCTGCTCGTCGCAAGAAATCATAGCTGTGTAGTATTTCGGATCCCTCCGATGACAACTTCTTCCAAAGAAGAGCCGGGATGGGGAAGCCAGTACCGGCTGATTGCGACCGACAAGTGGAAGGCGAAGTCGGCGGCAATGGGCAAAGCAGTCACGGAATCGCTGGTGGAGTATGCGCAAGCGCGTCCGGGGATGCGGGTACTTGACCTGGCAAGTGGTACGGGCGAGCCGGCCATCAGCATCGCCATGCGGGTTGGATCGCAGGGGCATGTGACTGCGCTCGACTTGAGCGCTGATCTTCTGGAGATTGCCAACGACCGGGCGCAGCAGCGCGGCCTGCAAAATTTTTCGACGCAGCAGGCGGATGCGCACGCTCTGCCTTTTCCTGACGGTAGTTTTGATCTTGCCACTTCCCGCTTCGGAGTGATGTTCTTCCGCGATATTGGCTTGGCTTTGCGGGAACTCCGCCGCGTCCTGCAGGACCAGGCGCGGGCATGTTTTCTGGCCTGGGGACCGATCGAGCAGCCCTACTGGCAAACTATGATGGGGGTCGTGCACGGGCATGTCGGTGGTCCGCTATTGCAACCGGGCGGGCCTGATCCGTTTCGCTTTGCAGCGCCGGGAAGCCTTTCGGCGGAGCTGGCGGCCGCTGGCTTTCGAGACCTGCACGAAGAAACAAAAACGCTGCCCTGGACCTGGCCGGGGACGCCGCAAGAAGTTTGGGAGCAGGCCCGCGCCGTGTCGGTGCCGTTCCGTCCCATGCTGGATCGCGTACCTGAAAATCTGTGGCCTCAGATCAATTCGGAAGTGTTGGCAGCGATTGGGCGGTACGTTAAAGGCGAGAACATCGAGTTTGGGACGTCGGTGGTGTTAGCCTCGGGACGGAAGTAAAGTTCATCGTGTCATTTCATCGAGTCATAGAGATCTGCCGCGAAGATCTGCCTTGAAGCTCAAGATTGCATGGATCGGAAAGACGAAAGAGCCGGCGATCCACTCGCTGACGGACGAATATCTAAAACGCATTTCGCATTATGCGCAAGTGGAAGGGCAGGCTTTGCGCGATGAGGCGGCGCTTCTGCAAATTTGCGGGCGGAGTCCGGCAGGCAAGGCAAGGAAGACGGCCAGTTTCGCGAAATCGACGCTGGCGCTGATGGATTCACGCGGCAAGAAATATTCCTCTGAAGAGTTCGCGCGCTTTCTCGGAGACTATCAGGATCGCAATCCGCTGCCGCTGGTATTCGCGGTGGGGCCGGCCGACGGATTCAGCGAAGCGGCCCGCAGCGCGGCGCAGCACACGATTTCGCTGGGCGCCATGACGCTGGCTCACGAATTGGCTCGCGTGGTCTTGCTGGAGCAAATCTACCGGGCATTCACTATTCTGAAGGGGCACCCTTATCACTCGGGGCATTGAATACTTTGTTGCGCGGAGGAACTTTCGTGTATTGTTCGGAAGCCTGCGCAGTCCTACAGTTGTGAGAGCGAATCTTGGCCAATCGAATTCATAACTGCGATCATTACCGCACCCAGACCGCGACCCCAGGAGGATAAGGCATGAAAGATGTGATGGAACTATTGCGCGCCAAAGAGCAGGAGCTGTTGAAAGTAAAGCGGCAAGTGGAAGCTTTGCGAATCGCGGCGCCGCTGCTGGGTGGGGATGAAGATAAGGCCTCATCTTCGAGCGGACCGATAGCGGCCAAGGGCGCCAACGGCTTGGGCTAGATCGTCGCCGCGTCGTGGCGCACATCCTATCGAGATCGGTTTTGCCAGACCGGCAAGCCGGACTATCCATAGTTTTAAGAGTTACTGCAGTTTCACTGCTGACTTGACTGCGACAAACAGGCTTCCGAGAGCCAAGTTATTTCAGCGATGTTATTTCAAAGCCTCGCGCATCTACTGCGTGACCGTGGCCTGATAGCTGACCGCCTGCCAATGTCCGTTACGGCGCACCCAGACGCGCGTGTAACGATAAGGTCCGCTGAAATCTTCGCCGAGCTGGTGGCCTTTGACGTCGGCGCGTGCCGTAACTACCGCCGTATCCCCGTAGAGGCGGACGACCATGTCAGTAACGTTCATGGATTCATAGCGGAGTTGCCCGCTGCGGCGGGCAGAGACGCTTTCCTGCTTGGTCGTAACCTGGCCCAGCGGTGTAATGGCAACATAGTCCTCGGCCAGGGTGCGCAGAGAAAATTCCGCATCGCGTCGAAGGCTGGCTTCTTTCGCCTGCCGCTCCATGTCGACGATCTGACGAATGACTTCCGCCTCCTCAGAATCGAAACCCGTTCTGGGATGAAGAGCAACGCGCTGGGCGCAAAATGCCGGCAAGGCCGCGAGCACGCAGAACAATAACACCAAACATTTGTTGATCACGACGAGACCTCCGCAGTCTGCCTGAGGGCCGAGATCTGCTTGCACTCGGATACGCTGGCTTGGATGCACTGGTTCCGTGGAAAAGTTCACTACTTTTGAAAGAGCATCATAACTCGAAACAGGGGAGCAGGATGTCTCACGTGCCCGCGGGGCTTACAGCACTGCTGGCAGGACTTTCTAGTAGAATCAAACCTCCTTTGACCCATGACGGACATACGCCGCGGTCTCATCATCGTGAACACTGGCCCGGGAAAAGGGAAGACGACCGCGGCAATGGGCACGGCTTTGCGCGCCGTAGGCCAGGGGATGCGGGTGCTGATGCTGCAGTTCCTGAAAGGTTCGTGGCATTACGGCGAACTGGACGCGGTGAAGGCATTCGGAGACAAATTCGTGATGAAGCAGATGGGCCGGGGGTTTGTAAAGGTAGGCGCTGAAAAGCCCGATCCCGAAGACGTGAAGATGGTGGAGGAAGCGTGGGCGGAGGGGGAAAAGGCAATCCAATCAGGCGAGTGGGATCTGGTAGTGCTGGATGAGATTAATTACGCCATCAGTTATGGCATGCTGGACCCGGCGAAAGTGGTCGAGAGCCTGAAGAAGAAACCCGAGATGGTGCATGTCATCTTGACGGGAAGAAACGCACACCCCACAATTGTCGAGGCCGCCGACACTGTGACGGAGATGCGGCAAGTGAAACACGCGTACGAGAAGGGTGTGATGGCGCAGAGAGGGATTGAGTATTGAGCAGCAAGTACCTAGTACCGAGTACCGAGTCAAACCGTTTTTCTCGGTACTAGGTACTCGGTACTGACTTTCGCAACTGACTTTCGCAACCGACTTATGGCATGGTTCAAGCGTGAATCCGGGGAACTCGAACCTTCGGGGGAGAAGACTGTTCGTACCGAAGGCTTGTGGGTGAAGTGTGAAGGTTGCCGGCAGATCATCTGGAAAAAAGACCTGGAAGAGAACTTGAACGTGTGTCCGAAGTGTGAAAAGCATTTTCGTATCGACGCGCGCAGAAGGCTGGCGCTGCTGCTGGATGAGAATCAGTACGAGATGTTGGACGGAAATATTTCATCGACCGATCCGCTGAAGTTTGTCGATTTGAAACCGTACTCTTCGCGGCTGCGGCAGGCGCAGCACGATACCGGCCTGAAAGATGCGGTCATCAATGCGCACGGCCAGTTGCTGGGACGGCCGGTGATCGCGAGTGTGATGGAGTATGCGTTTATTGGCGGCAGCATGGGCGCGGTGGTTGGAGAGATGATCACGCGGGCGGTGGAGCGCGCGCTGGATTCGAAGACGCCGCTGATTATTGTTTCCGCTTCGGGCGGTGCGCGGATGATGGAGGGCGTGATCAGCCTGATGCAGTTGGCTAAAATTTCCGCGGCACTGGCCCGCCTGGATAAGGCGAAGGTTCCTTATATTTCGGTGCTGACCGACCCGACCACGGGCGGCGTGACCGCGTCATTTGCCATGCTGGGAGATTTGAATATCGCCGAACCTGGCGCCCTGATTGGTTTTGCGGGCCCTCGAGTGATTGAACAGACCATCCGCCAGAAATTGCCGGCGGGATTCCAGCGCAGCGAATTTCTGCTCGAGCATGGCATGCTCGATGCGGTTGTATCTCGCAAAGAACTCAAACCGTATATCTCGCGGGCGTTGGATTTCATGGTGGCGTGAAGGAGAGCTGTCAGCTATCAGCCGTCAGCTTTTGGTAACACCGCCGTCACAATCTCGCATGGATCTCGAAATCTTATCCCTCAGGTTGATAATCTAAAATATTGGCTGAAAGCTGAGAGCTGAGAGCTTCCTTATGTCCTACCAGACCGCAGTCGCAAGCATGTTTGCTCTTGGCCACGAACTGGCGCAGACGCCTTCGCACAAATTCGACATTTCGCATATGCGGGTGCTGTTGCAGGCGATGGATCATCCGGAGCGGCGGTTTCCGAGCGTGTTGATTGCGGGCACGAATGGCAAGGGTTCGACGGCGGCCACGCTGGCCTCGATCCTTCAAGCTTCAGAATTTAAAACCGGGTTGTACACTTCCCCGCATCTGATGCGGATCAATGAACGCATCCGGATGAACGGAACAGAAATCAGCGACAGCGATTTTGCGGAATTGCATGCGCATGTGGATCGCCTTGCCGCGAAGCTGACTGAAAATGGCGAACTGCCGTGGCACCCCAGCTTCTTCGAGATGATGACCGCGATCGCCTTCGAATACTTCGCCCGGCAGAAAGTGGAGCTGGCGGTGCTCGAAGTCGGCATGGGCGGGCGGCTCGATGCCACCAATGTGGTCGACCCGCGCGTAAGTGTGATCGCCGATATATCGCTCGATCATCAGAAATATTTAGGCGATACGTTGGGAGAAATCGCAAGAGAGAAGATGGGGATTGTCCGTCCTGGCGGCGTGGCGGTCGTGTTACCGCAGCAACCCGAGGCCAACGACGTGATTGGAAACTCGATTCTGGAAATGGACGCGCGCGCGGTCAACGCCGTTCCGTATGTACCGCCGGTTTCGCCAGGGAGTGGAGAGTATCTGGCAGCTAGTGGCGCGAGCGGCAGCGGATACGTCTATCGCTACCCGCTTCAGGTTATGGGCGAACAGATTTTGGTGGAGACGCCGCTGGTGGGGCGGCATCAGTTGAGGAATATCGCGCTGGCAATTGCGGCGGCGGTCGAGTTGAGTGAGCAAGGATTCGGCGGCGTCACGGCGAAGGGCATCGAGAGCGGAATTCGCAACACGCGCTGGCCGGGACGATTCCAGATGATTGCGGCGCGGCCGGGCTGGCCCGAGATGGTGATCGATGTGGCGCACAATCCGGCGGGCGCGTGGGCGCTGCGCTCCGCGCTCTCGGAGCGCTATGAAGGGCGTCCTCTGATTTTTGTTTTCGGCGCGATGCGGGATAAGGCAATCTCCGAGATAGCCGAGATTCTGTTTCCGCTGGCCGAGAAAGTGATCGCGACTCAGCCGGAGAATCCGCGCGCTGCGTCTCCGCAGGAAATTCAACAAGCCGCCGCCCGCAGCGGCGCTGAGATTGAGGCGATCGAAGATGTGCCGCGCGCAATCGAGCGGGCGCGCCAGCTTGCCGGTGCCGGGACAGTGATTGTGGTTACGGGATCGATCTACATGGTTGGGGAAGTGATGCGCGAGATCGGCGTGCAAGTTTGAGGGCGCGCCTGTTGGCGGTTTTCTTCTAGAATAGAATTGTGCAGGAAACGAACTCACCAGTAGAAGACACGATAGGTAGCGCCACCACCCAAGCAGAACTCGTGGCCGCGCCGCGGCGAAGTCCGCATACAATTCCAGGAAAAAAGTATGGCTGGCTGAGCCGGCTGCGGTCGTATTTGATTCTCGATCCCTTGATCTGGCTTTACACGCTGGTTCTGGGGCTGGTGGCTCTTCCCGGCGGGCTATTCGACCGAAGCGGACGAAGGCTTCACTGGTTCTCGCAGGTATGGTCGTGGCTGATCATGAAAACGATCATGTCTCCAATGAAGGTTGTCGGCCTGGATAAGATCGACACGTCAAAACCGCATGTTTACGCGGTCAATCATGCTTCCGCGATGGATATTCCCGTCCTCTACGTTTATCTTCCGTTTCAATTCCGCATCGTGTTCAAAAAAGAGTTGCTCTCGTATCCCGTGGTGGGCTGGCAGTTGAAGCGGTCGGGGCAGGTATGCATCGATCAGCAGAAGCCGACCAATTCGATTGCGGCAATTCGTTCCGCCGTGAAAAGTCTGAAGGCCGGGATCCCGCTGGTGATTTTCCCCGAAGGCGGGCGCACGCCGGATGGCGAGATCAAACCTTTTTTCCCAGGCGCGCTTTTTCTCGCGATCAAGGCGCAGGTGGATATCGTTCCAGTGGCGTTGATCGGCACCTACGAACTGCTGCCCATGAACACTTACCACATCAAGTGCCGTCCGCTGGAGATGCGGGTGGGCGAGCCGATCTCGACCGCCGGGCTCACCATGCGCGATTTAGAAATGGTATCGGACAAGGTTCGCAACGCAATGTCTGAGATGTACTACACGGCAGAGCCGGCTTCATCGCAGTAATAATTTGTGAGGCGTACCGCATCCATGGCAGCCAAGAAATCCACAGCGGCACGCATCTTTGCTTCTCCCAGACTCTGCTTCAAGAGCGCGGCCAAGGCTATCGAATTTTACGAGAAGGCCTTCGGAGCGAAGGAATCATGGCGCTTTGAGAATGAAGGCGGCATTGGCCATGCCGAGGTGATGATCGGCGATTCGGTCGTCATGCTGTGCGAAGAGTGGCCAGAAGGCGGGCGCTCAAGCGCGGAGACCCTGGGACATTCGCCCGTCAGCATGACGATCCAAGTGCCCGACGTGGACGCTTTCGCGGCGCACGCTGTCGCCGCCGGCGCCAAGATGGTGGGTGCAATCACCGACCAGTTTTACGGGCATCGGGACGCAACTCTAGGGGATCCTTTTGGCTACACCTGGAACATTTACACGGTGAAAGAAGAGATGTCACTCGAAGAGATGCACCGGCGCTTCAAGGCAATGATGGGGTCGCCCAAAAAATCTTAGAAGAGTGTTCGAGAACCGGTACTGCCCTAATTTCGATCTCCAGTGCGATGAACGGCTCCTTGATTGGCAATAGACCGAAATAGTACAATCCCCGGCGATTTCAGTAGTGCAGTCTGATGATCACCAGCATCCATACCCTGATTTATTCCGACGATGCCCCCGCAACGCGCGCATTCCTTCGCGACGTCCTCGGCTGGCCCTACGTCGAGGATGCGGCGGGCGGAGGCGCGGGTTGGCTGATCTTCAAGACCGGGCGGAGTGAGATGGGCGTGCATCCGACCCACAGCGTTTACGATGGCAAGACGTACGAATCGCCGCGGCACCATCTGATCTCCCTGATGTGCGACGACATCTCACACACGGTCGCTGAACTGAAGGGCAAAGGAGCGGAGTTCCGCGGCGAAGTTCAGGATCACGGGTACGGACTCGTGGTCATGATGGCCGTACCGGGCGCGGACGACATCATGCTTTACGAGCCCAAGCATCCGTTGGCGTATAGCCTTTGATCGATTGCAAGGGCAACTAACTCACTCCCACCTTTCACCCTTCGCAAGGCATCGTTCAAATTAGGACACTACCCGAGAATCCAACCCGTTTGACCCTCCTGAATCCCTCCAATAAACTAAAAGATTCAACACTCCTGCAGGTCTCAACTTTATGGCAGATAGCATTCATGTGAAGCTTCCGGACGGAAGCGTGAAGGAAGTTCCCAAGGGGACGACGGCGCTCGATATTGCGAAGTCCATCAGCCCGCGGCTGGCGGATGCGGCGCTGGTCGCCAAGATCGAGGATTACGGATTTGATTCGGAGAACCCGGATCACGCAGCCATCGCCAAGGCAGGCACTGTCCCTCCGGTGCTCACTGATAAATCAAAGCTGATTGACCTTACCTATTCATTGAAGAAGGACGCGAAACTGCGCCTGCTTACGGACAAGGATCCCGAGGCGCTGGAAGTTTATCGGCACTCTTCCGCGCATTTGCTGGCGGCGGCGGTGTTGGAACTTTTTCCTGAGACGAAGCTGGGCCATGGTCCGCCGACCGAGAGTGGATTCTTTTACGATTTCTACCGGCCGACTCCGTTTACCGCCGAGGATCTGGAAAAGATCGAGAAGAAGATGCAGGAACTGGTGCAGCAGAATATTCCTTATGCGCGGGAGTTTCTGCCTCGTGACCAAGGCCTGGCGGAGTTCAAAAAAGAAGGCGACTTCATGAAGTGCCATTTCATCGAGCAATTTACCAAGCCCGATGAAAAGATTTCCATCTATCGCACCGGCAAGTTCACGGATTTTTGCCGCGGGCCGCACATCCCTTCCACGGGAAAGATTAAGGCGTTCAAGCTGTTCAATGTCGCGGGCGCGTACTGGCTGGGCGACGAGAAGAACCAGCAATTGCAGCGAATCTACGGGACGTCGTTCTTTTCGAAGAAGGATCTCGACGCTCATCTGCAACAAATGGAAGAGGCGAAGAAGCGCGATCACCGCGTGCTGGGGCAGCAGCTGGATTTATTTTCGATTCAGGAACTGGCTGGGCCCGGGCTGATCTTCTGGCATCCCAAGGGCGGCATCATCCGCAAAGAGATGGAAGATTGGATGCGTGAGGAGTACCTGAAGCGCGGCTACTCGCTGGTTTACACGCCGCATGTGGCGCGGCGGCAGTTGTTCTTCACTTCGGGGCACGAAGGCTACTACTCGCAAAACATGTTCGACGCCATGGAACTCGACGACGCCGAATACCGGCTGAAGCCGATGAATTGTCCGGGGCACATCCTGATTTACAAAGATTCGCTGAAGTCCTATCGCGATCTGCCAGTGCGGCTGGGTGAGTTGGGAACGGTTTATCGCTACGAGCGTTCGGGAGTGATGCACGGATTGTTGCGCGTGCGCGGGTTCACGCAGGATGACTCGCACATCTTCTGCACGCCGGAGCAGGTCGAAGGTGAAATTACGGGTTGTCTCGATTTTGCCCTGGATGTGCTGAAGGATTTCGGCTTCGATCAGTTCCAAACCGAGCTTTCAACCTGGAATCCTGACGACCGGAAGAATTTCGTGGGCAGCGAAGAGCAATGGCTCCATGCCACCGAATCGCTAGAGAAAGTATTGAAGGGCAAGAATATCGAGTACAAAACCATGCCCGGCGAGGCGGCGTTTTACGGGCCGAAGATCGACATCAAACTGGTGGATGCGATTGGACGGTTGTGGCAGCTCTCGACGGTGCAGGTCGACTTCAACCTGCCGCAACGCTTCGGCCTGGAGTATGTGGCGGAGGATGGTTCGCGTAAACAGCCGGTGATGGTGCATCGGGCATTGTTCGGTTCGGTCGAGCGCTTCTTCGGTGTGCTGATCGAGCACTACGCGGGCGCGTTCCCGGTGTGGCTATCGCCGGTGCAGGTGGCGATGATTCCGATCAGCGAGCGCCATGCGGACTACGCGAACCAAGTTGCGGATCAGCTCAAGGCCGCCGGCGTGCGGGTGCACGTGGATGCGCGGAACGAGAAGATGAATGCCAAGATCCGCGAACATGCCATGCAGAAAATTCCGTTTCTGTTGGTGGTCGGCGATAAAGAGGCTGAGGCCGGTAAGGTGAACGTGCGAACTCGCGGCAAAGAAAAGACGGACGACATGGACGCGGCGGAGTTTGTGGAGAAGATCAAGAAGCTGATTGCGGAGAAGAGCCCTACCCTATAATCCGGCTGCTGAATAACCTGCTGCGCGGGTTTGTTCGGAATTCGTAACAGCGGGAATTCAGCCCCAGGAAAGTCTTGCCATAACCTGAACCTCGTTCTACAGTTTCTTCGTTCTGAAGTAGTCTCGCGCTTCCCCCTTCTGAAGTCAGGCGATTCAAATCCAACGAACCATAACCTGGGTCGTCAGTCGGCCCGCGCACGAAGGGGTGCATATGAGTATTGGACATTATGGGTGGGTTCCGGACCTTCCGGACCAACGCGACTTTGCTTATTCAGCGCCAACGCCGCTGTTGATGGCGCTGCCAACCTCCATCGATCTGCGTCCGCAATGCCCGCCGGTGTATGACCAGGGGCAACTGGGGAGCTGTACCGGCAATTCCATCGCGGGCGCGATCCAGTTCGAACAGATGAAGCAGGGCGTGAAGAGCTTTGTTCCCTCGCGGCTCTTTATTTATTACAACGAACGCGTGATCGAAAACACGGTGGCTTCAGATAGTGGCGCCCAGATTCGCGACGGCATCAAGGTAGTCGCGAAATTGGGTGCGCCGCCGGAAACCGACTGGCCGTATGACATCGCCAAGTTCGCGGAGAAGCCTCCAGCTGTCGCCTTCTCGGACGCAGCCAAGAACAAGGTGACTTCCTACCAGCGAGTGCCGCGCGCGCTAAGTCAGTTCAAAGGCTGCCTGGCTGCAGGCTA
The DNA here is from genome assembly GCA_013289765.1 of Acidobacteriota bacterium. Classification (GTDB taxonomy): domain Bacteria; phylum Acidobacteriota; class Terriglobia; order Terriglobales; family Acidobacteriaceae; genus Sulfotelmatobacter. Next base: position 305,421 of record JABCZI010000002.1, on the reverse strand, counting down.
TCCGTTTGTCTTCGGCTTCACGGTGTATGACAGCTTCGAAAGCACAACGGTGGCGCAGACCGGGATTGTTCCAATGCCCCAGGCAGGCGAGAAAGTTGTGGGTGGTCATGCGGTTGCTGCCGTCGGGTACGACGACCAGAAGCAATGGTTCATCGTGCGAAACTCCTGGGCCGACACTTGGGGAATGAAAGGCTACTTCGCGCTGCCCTACCAGTATTTGCTGGAGACTAATCTCTCCGACGATTTCTGGACGATTCGGCTGGTGGAAGCGCCCGCAGGTAAAGCCAAGGCAGCGGCCGCTCGCACGAAAAGGAAAAAGCCCTAAGAAAATTGCACGTCCAATTGCATGAACTATGACCGGACGCGGACCTTCAGAGAAAAGGTCCGCGCCGGCTCTTTTGAATTTTCCCAGGGACGAAGGTAATGAAGTTTAATCTCTGCAATGCCTGAGGCAACCACACGGAACTGCCAATGGTGACGGCCGGTACCGCCAACGCTGGCGCTGGGCTCCGCGGTTTCCTTCAGCAACTGGCAGACGGGCTCGCCCGTACTTTTTATTACCCAGCTGTAACCTGCCGTACGGGTTTCAGGAAGCACAATCTCCAATTCTTCATTCAATGCTGCGTCGATTTGCCGGCCGTTCGCGCTCTCGTCGTAGTGCATAGGTGGAGAAACCAGCTTACCCTTTTGCAGAAGGCGACGGAAAGAGAGGGTTAATTCTGCTCGTCCCTTTCTTCAGGGCTGGTCTTCAGCTGGACAATCGGGGCTGGAGAATCAGCAGCTCCAGTTGTTCCGGTTGTAACATGTCCTGTGGCTGAATTGGCGAAGCGCGTGTTGGGCTACATCCGCGAGCAGGAATTGCTGCGGGCCGGGGACCGCATTGGAGTCGCCGTTTCCGGTGGGATCGATTCAGTCGCGCTGCTGCGTCTGCTGCTTGAATTGCGGAGTGAGCTGGGCATGGTTGTGTCGGTGGTTCATTTCAATCACAAATTGCGCGGAGCCGAGTCAGATGGGGATCAGGAATTTGTTGCGAATCTGGCGCGCGAACATGGGCTCGAGTTTTATTGCGCGAGCGGCGACGTGGCACAGCTTGCGGCTGAGGCCCATGGCGGTACCGAAGCGGCGGCGCGCGAGTTAAGGTATCGATTTTTCGGCAGCCTGTTGGGATCGGGAGACGACTTTGGGGAGAGCGCTTCTCCTTCCCCGCTTCTGGACAAAATCGTTACCGGGCATACGCGGGACGATCAGGCAGAGACGGTGCTGATGCGGATCATCCGCGGTACGGGGCCGCGCGGGCTCGGCGGGATCTATCCGCGGCTTATGGTTGAGCGGGAAGAAGCTGAGCACGAAGATGCCGAACTGGAAGGAGCCGAGCACGAAGACGCGGAACGCCATGGCGAGATTATCCGTCCGCTGCTTGGAATCCGGCGGCACGAGCTGGAGAAATATCTGGCGGAGCGCAAGCAGCCGTGGCGGGAAGACTCGACGAACGCCGATTCCAAATTCACGCGCAACCGGGTGCGCAGCCTGGTGCTTCCGCTGCTGGAGCGGGAATTCAATCCTGCTGTCGTCGATAGTTTGACCGAACTGGCGGAGATTGCCCGCGATGAAGAAGATTATTGGGAGAACGAAATTTCAGGCTGGCTGGGAACGGTAGTGCAATCGTCGCAGCCGGAATGGACGCGCGGGCTTCCGGGCTTCGAACAGTCGCAGTCTGATCTGGCTAAATCTTTGGTGCAGATTCAGCCGCCTCGTCCCCAGGTTGATCCCGAATTAGCGGCACGAATCGAGCAGCCCGGTCCGGCGCTGATGGACGCTTCGGTAAGCAGGCCGTGGCTGCTGACGGAACCGAAGGCCGTCCAGAGAAGGGTGCTGAAGGCCATTGGAGAGCAGGCGGGAATTCCGCTGGAGTTCAAGCATATCGAGGAGATCCTGCGCTTCGCCGCCGAGGACGGTCCTGCGGGCAAAGAATTGTCGCTGCCGCTGGGGTGGAAAATTCTGCGCGAGCCGGAGGCGTTAGTATTTCAAACTCCTGACCTGCGGCGGCAAGAGCGAATTCCGGATTATGAGTACTCGCTATCTGTGCCGGGCCGCGCGCTTGTGCCTGAGTTGGGGGGAGTAATCGAAGCGTTGCTGGTGGCTCCGCAGGCGCAGATTGCGGAGTATAATCCGCAACAACTTCTGCGTGCGGATATGTTCCAAGGTCCTTTGGCGGTACGGAACTGGCGTGCGGGAGACCGCTTCTGGCCGGCTCACACGAAAGCGCCGAAGAAGGTAAAAGAACTTTTGCAGCAGCGGCATATCGCGCAGCCGGTCCGCAGGCTTTGGCCGGTGGTGGTGAGCGGAGATGAAATTGTATGGATGCGCGGGTTTCCGGCTCCGGCGCGATTACGTGCCGGAGCGGACCACGACGCGCTGCTAATTAGGGAGACGCCGCTGGCTGAGGAAGATGCGATTTAGGGTGAGTTGAAAGAGTCAGTTGAATGGGGCCAGTCAAAAACAGTCCTGAGGAAGGTTTTGTCGAGCGGGCAAAGCGACAGAACTGGGAGGCACTCCATTTCATGAGGGCAGAGCGAGCCGAACCACTTCGACAAGTCATTGCAGCGGAGCAGATCCAGAAGCGCGTGAAGGAACTTGGGCGCCATATTTCCGATGACTACCAGGGCCAGACCATTCAGGCACTGGCCGTTCTGGAGAATGCTTTCATGTTTATGGCCGATCTGGTGCGGGTGTTAGACGTCCCGGTGATATGCCAGTTCATTAAGCCAAGGTACACCAGGCAGGGGAACAACGGGGGAGAGATCATGGAGATTTTCTTTAGCCATGAGCCCGATATTCGCGGCCAGCATATTCTTCTGGTTGAGGGACTGGTGCATTCGGGAGTGACCAGCGAATTCCTGATGAACGACTTGCGTGCGCGCGGCGCGGCTTCGGTGAAACTGGTGACGCTGCTCGACCGGCAGTCGGCCCGCCGCGTCGCCTTGCAACCTGACTATTTCGGCTTTCTGGTGGATGAAGCCTTCCTGGTGGGGTATGGACTGGGAGCAGTGGAGCAGGTAAACCGCAATATCCCCTATTTGGCCGCAAGCGCAAGTCCCCATATGACTTAAGTTATGGGCAGGGCGGCAAGCCTTTTCCCGAAGGAAAATGTAGAATAGTGGCCTAGGGAATTTCTCTATCGAAATTGGCGCAACGGCATCTAATCCAAAGGTAGGAGCCTCGGGGTTTCGTGTGTTGAGAATTTAAATCCCGGTTTCTTCAGGAGCTTTTTGGTGAATTCAACAGTCAAAACCGTAGTCTTTTGGGTGGTGATTGGGCTCTCTGCCCTTTTATTGTGGACCGTGATCCAGCAGGGTCGCGGCGGCCAGAAGGACACCGAAGTCAATTTCTCCCAATTCATGTCGGACGTGGATCAGGGGAACGTGCACGAAGTCACAGTGGATGGCATGCAACTACGCGGGAAGCATCGCGACGGCTCAGCCTTCCATACCACGGTTCCGGCGAATTATCCCGAGATGATCAAGTCGCTGCACGACAAGGGCGTTTCGATGACCTTCCGGGATGCCAACAGTGGAAGCTGGCCCCTGCAGTTGCTGGGGACTTGGGCACCGCTGATTTTGTTGGGCGCGCTGTGGTTCTTCATGATCCGCCAGATGCAAACCGGCGGCAATAAGGCGCTGTCTTTCGGCAAGAGCCGGGCGCGGCTGCTCTCGATGCAGCAGAAGAAAGTCACGTTCAAAGACGTGGCGGGCGTGGAAGAGGCTAAAGAAGAGCTGCGCGAGATTATCGAATTCCTGCGAGAGGCGCAGAAGTTTCAAAAACTTGGGGGCAGGATTCCCAAGGGAGTTCTGCTGGTTGGACCTCCGGGAACCGGCAAGACTCTTTTAGCGCGTGCGGTTGCCGGCGAGGCAAACGTTCCGTTCTTTTCGATTTCCGGTTCTGACTTCGTTGAGATGTTTGTAGGCGTTGGAGCGAGCCGGGTGCGCGATCTGTTTGAGCAGGGCAAGAAGAATGCTCCCTGCATCATTTTCATCGACGAAATTGACGCTGTAGGACGTCACCGCGGAGCCGGTCTCGGCGGTGGTCACGACGAGCGCGAACAGACCTTGAACCAGTTGCTGGTGGAGATGGACGGGTTCGAGTCGAATGAAGGCGTCATCTTGATGGCGGCCACGAACCGGCCTGATGTGCTTGATCCAGCGCTGCTGCGGCCGGGACGCTTTGATCGTCGAGTGGTCGTGAGCCGTCCCGATGTGCGTGGGCGCGAAGAAATCCTGAGGGTTCACACTCGCAAGATTCCTCTTGCCGAAGATGTCGAACTCTCCGTGCTGGCTCGCGGCACACCGGGATTCTCCGGCGCCGACCTGGCCAACATGGTGAACGAGGCGGCATTGGCTGCGGCCCGGCAAAATCGCAAGGCTGTATTGATGTTTGATTTCGAAGTGGCCAAAGACAAAGTGCTGATGGGCGTGGAGCGTAAGTCACTGATCCTTTCTGACGAGGAAAAGAAGGTGACGGCCTACCACGAGGCCGGGCATGCGCTGGTTGCAGCGAAGCTTCCTGGCTCGGACCCAGTGCACAAAGTCACGATCATTCCGCGGGGCATGGCGTTGGGCGTGACCATGCAGTTGCCCATCGACGATCGCCACAACTACACCAAGGAATATTTGAAGACCGACCTGGCAATTCTGATGGGCGGCCGTTTGGCGGAGGAACTTTTCCTCAGCCAGATGAGCACCGGCGCGGGCAACGACATTGAGCGGGCCACTGAAATGGCGCGCAAGATGGTTTGCGAGTGGGGCATGAGCGACTTGGGCCCGCTCACTTTCGGCAAGAAGGAAGAGCAGATCTTCCTGGGCCGCGAGATCAGCCAGCATCGTGATTACAGCGAGGACACCGCCATCAAGATTGATGGCGAGGTCCGCAAGCTGGTAAACAGCGGATACGAAACGGCAAAGGGCATCCTGGAAGGCAATCGCGATACGCTGCAGAAGATCGCCGCGGCTTTGCTGGAACGGGAAGTGCTGGATGCTTCTGAAGTAATGCTTTTGGTCGAGGGCAAGGAATTGCCTCCGGTAAAAGCTCCTTCGAAGCCCGACGATGGCGTGCAGCAGGTGCTGAAGCCGGAGCCGGGACGTCCGGGAATCGCGAAGGGCGGAGAAAGCCCAGCGCGAGCGTAGAAGGTTTGCGACACAGAAAAAGGGCGGCCTAATGGCCGCCCTTACTTTTTACCGCAAGCATTATCCGTTCACGGTGCTCATCATGTGTTCGGGGTAGCGCAGGCCGGCGGCTGCGCCAGTGGGGAAGATTTCCTCGATGCGCCGCAGATCTTCCGCAGTAAGTTTCAAGTCAAGCGCGGCAACATTTTCTTCCAGATACTTGCGATGCTTGGTGCCGGGGATAGGCACGATGTTCTTATCCTGCGCGAGCACCCAGGCCAGCGCGAGCTGAGACGGCTTGCAGCCTTTCTCCTTTGCGATCTGCTCGACTCGATGCACCAGGTCAAGATTCTTCTGAAAATTCTCTCCCTGAAAGCGCGGCGAGAATCGGCGGTAGTCGTCTGAGGGAAGATCCTCTAAGCGACTAAACTGCCCGGTGAGAAAGCCGCGTCCAAGCGGGCTGTAAGCGACAAAGCCCACTCCAAGTTCGCGGCAGGCAGGGAGAATTTCATCCTCGGGATCGCGGCTCCAGAGCGAGTATTCGGTCTGCAGCGCGGTGATGGGATGAACTTTAAATGCGCGCCGTAGAGTTTGCGGCGAAGCTTCGGAAAGCCCGATGTGGCGGATTTTTCCCTCCTTAACCAACTGGGCCATCGCTCCCACCGTTTCTTCAATCGGTGTGTTGGGATCGACGCGATGCTGGTAGTAAAGGTCGATGACTTCCACGCCCAGGCGTTTCAAACTTCCTTCGCAAGAGCGCCGGATATAGTCAGGCTTGCCATTGACGCCGCGCACAGCCGGGTTCGCGGGATCGCGGACAATGCCAAATTTCGTAGCCAACACAACTTTGTCGCGCTTGCCTTTGATGGCGCGGCCGACGAGTTCTTCGTTCTTGTAGGGCCCGTACATATCGGCGGTGTCGAGAAAATCCACGCCCAGTTCGAGTGCGCGGTGAATGGTGGCGATGGATTCGTCGTCATTGCGTCCGCTGTAAAACTCCGACATGCCCATGCAGCCGAGGCCGAGGGCAGAGACTTTGAGACCACTGCGTCCTAATTCGCGAAATTGCATGATGATTCCTTTCATAAACTGCCAAATTGATGAAGGCGGCTGCCTAATAGATGCGAATGAGGGGCTTGTGGGATTCACTGACGTTGCCGATGTGGCATGCGGAAATTCCGGCGCTTTGCATGTCCAAAACAAGTTGTTCGCGATCGTCCCCGGCGATTGAGATGAGAAGTCCGCCGGAGGTCTGAGGGTCAAAGAGCAGGGTTTTCAAATCCTCGGCGATGGGCGCCTCGTAGCCGACGACGCATTCCGCGAATTCGCGATTCGCTTTCAAGCCGCCGGGGACGTGGCCGGAGCGAATGCAGTCAAGCGCTCCCGGCAAGACAGGAACATCTCTCGAAAACAATGTGAGTGAGACATCGCTGGCGAGGGCCATTTCACGGGCATGCCCGATCAGGCCGAAGCCGGTGACGTCTGTCATCGCATGAACGCGATATTGGTTCTGGCCGATTAGCTCCGCGGCTTGCTTGTTCAAGGTGGTCATCGATTGAACGGCGGCATCGATCCAGCTCGATTGAGCTTTGCCATTTTTGATGGCGGTTGCGATTACGCCGGTGCCGAGCGGCTTGGTGAGAACAAGAGCGTCGCCGGGCTTGGCGCCGCGATTGGCAAGAATTTTCTTGGGATGAATGAGCCCGGCAACGGAATAACCAAACTTGGTTTCGTCGTCGCGAATGCTGTGGCCACCGATTACGGTGCATCCGGCCTCGACCATCTTCGAGAGGCCGCCGGCGAGAATGCGCTCAAGAATTGCGAGGTCGGCTTTGTCGGGGAAACAAACCAGGGCGAGAGCGGTGAGCGGACGCCCGCCCATGGCGTAGACATCGCTGAGAGAGTTGGTGGCGGCAATCTGGCCGAACGTGTAAGGGTCGTCGACGATGGGGGTGAAAAAATCTACGGTTTGCACGAGCGCCTGATCGGGCGCGATTTGATACACTCCGGCGTCGTCGGCATAGTCAAAGCCGACTAGAACATTCGGGTCATGTTGCCGGGCTAATTTCCCAAGCACCGTGTCCAGCGCCGCCGGACTCAGCTTGGAAGCTCAACCCGCGGCTTTTACCGACTCCGTCAGGCGGAATGGTTTGGTTTCTGCCATGAATTCATTGTACTGATTATCGGTTATCGAACTGGCGGGCGCATTACTTCACCGCGACATCAGTGACATGAATGTCGGGATACTGATGGTTCCATTGCGCGGAGATGCCTTCAAACGTCAGCCGGAAAGCTTTGCTTTGTGCGGGAGGAAGCGGAGACACGCTGAAGTCCACTGCCTCGGGATAGGGGCCGCTGGTCTTTAAGACTTGCAGAGGCACAACTTCCCGCTGCGCAACTTGGCCCATATCGTCCTTGAATTGGACCTCGACCACAACATGCGTGACGGTCTTGTCGCCTACATTGGTGACAGTTCCATCGACATAGCTGACGGTTGCTCCCACAAAATTTTCGGCGGCGCTCATTTTGAAGTCGGAAAGCTTGAGGTTCGCGGCGTAAGGAGGAGGTCCAGATGCGCCTTTGGGTTGACCGCGCAGCAGAAATGCCCCGACCACGGCGATGACAATGACCGCGGCCACCGCGATAAAAATAATGCGTTTGCTGGAATCGCGTTCTTCCGTAGCCGTAGTCGGCTGCATGAATCCGCCCATGTTAGCGATTGTACTCTGGGCTTTGACGCGGGTGCGCGGGGTCAAAACCTTTAGCGCGGAGTTCGCGAAGAAAGGCCGCGGAGTTCGCCGAGGTGCTTACTCTCCGCCGACGGTGAGTCCGTCGATGCGCAGGGTTGGCGATGCTACGGAGCCGCGGAATTCCAGATCGCTTGCGATCTCGGAGATGTTGAAGAAGATTTCTTTCAGGTTTCCGGCGACGGTTATTTCTTCCACCGGATAGGCAAACTCTCCGCCGGAAATCCAGAGTCCAGAAGCGCCTCGGGAATAATCGCCGGTCACCAGATTTGCGCCGTGGCCGAGAAACTCAGTCACGTAGAGGCCCTCTTTGATTTCAGAAATTAATTGCTTCGGCGTTCTCGTGCCTGGCTGCAGAAAATAATTGCCGGGACCGATGCCTGGGGTTCCTGCAAGCCCGCGGGAAGCGTTGCCGGTGGTCGCAAGTTTTAGTTTCTTCGCGGTGTAGGTGTTCAACAAATAAGAACTAAGCACGCCCTTTTCTATGACGACCGTCCGCCGCGTGGGCACGCCTTCGCCATCGAACGGGCTGGTGCCGAAGCCGCCAGGGATGGTGCCGTCATCGATGATGGTGACGTTGTCGCCGGCGATTTTCTGTCCCAGCTTTCCGGCGAGGAACGAAGCGCCGCGATAGACCGAGTCGCCATTCACCCCTTCAAAAATATGCTCGAGGATCGAGGTCGCAACCATCGGATCGAAGATGATTGGCACCTGCGCGGTCTTCGCTTTGCGTGCGCCTAATCGGCGGAGAGCACGCTCGGCGGCAACTTTGCCGACCTGCTCAGGAGAGTCGAGCTTTGAAAGAGTGCGGGCAACTGAGTACCAGTAGTCGCGCTGCATCGCGCCGTCTTCCGTCTGTGCAATCGGAACCGCGGCCACGGAGCAATAAGACCGGCGAAACTGCCCGACAAATCCGTGAGAGTTGGCCAGAACTTTGTGTCCGCTGGCGGCGTCGAACGATCCGCCTTCCGAATTTTTGATGCGCGGGTCGGAGTCGAGTGCGGCTTTTTCGGCGCGGCGGGCGTAGTCGATGCGATCAGGACCGGGCAGAGAATATACGTCCTCATGATAGAGGCCAAGATCGCCCTTAAGCGAGCCAAGCTGCGAAGCTTCCGGAATTCCGCCGAACGGATCTTCGGATGTAATCTTCGAAAGCTCGAGCGCGGACTTCACCATGCGGTCGAGGCTGACGCGAGAGAAGTCGCTCGAATACGTACTGGCCGCACGCTGGCCATTGAAAACGCGCACGCCGATGGATCTCGATCCCGATTCTTTTAGCGTTTCAACCTGGCCTAGGCGGACGAGTGTGGAGAATTCGTCGCCTTCGCGCACGACGCATTCAGCAGCGGTTGCGCCACCGTTCATGGCGCGGCGGACGATGTCCTGGGCGAGTTCGCGGAGGTCAGTTTCGAGCTTCGGGTTTCCAGTTTCCAGTTCGGTCGAGGGCATAAGAAAATCTTCAACACAGAGGGCACAGGGGAACACGGGGTAAACCAAAACCTTAAACTACGAATTTCTCTGTGATTCCGTGTCTCCGTGGTGAATTCGATCTTACTGCATAAATCCGCCGGGATCTTTCTTTGCCGTGCCACCCACAGTGAGCCGATCGATCTTGATAGTCGGAATGCCCACGCCTACCGGCACGGCCTGTCCATCTTTACCGCAGGTGCCGACGCCTTCGTCGAGCTTCAGGTCGTTGCCAACCATCGACACGCGAGTCAAAACATCCGGCCCGTTGCCGATCAGCGTGGCGCCTTTGATGGGCGCGGTAATCTGGCCGTCTTCAATCATGTAGGCTTCGGATGCGCCGAAGACGAACTTTCCGTTCGTGATATCGACCTGGCCCCCGCCGAAGTTGACGGCGTAGATGCCGCGTTTCACCGAACGAATAATATCTTCCGGATTGTCCTGGCCGGCGAGCATATAAGTATTCGTCATGCGCGGCATGGGGATGTGCTCGTAGCTCTCGCGGCGTCCATTGCCGGTATCGGCGATGCCCATCAAACGGGAAGAGAGCTTGTCGCTGAGATATCCCTTCAGGATTCCTTTTTCGATCAGCACAGTTTCCTGCGTGGGCGCGCCTTCATCGTCCACGTTCAAAGATCCGCGCCGCCACGGCATCGTGCCGTTGTCGATGACGGTGCAGCCTTCGCTGGCAACGCGCTTGCCGATCAGCCCGGCGAAAGCAGAAGTTTTCTTGCGATTGAAATCCGCTTCCAGTCCGTGGCCAACCGCTTCGTGGAGCAGAACTCCGGGCCATCCCGGACCAAGCACAACTTCCATATCGCCAGCGGGAGCTTCGCGAGCGTCCAGTTGAAGGATGGCTTGACGGGCCGCTTCTTTGGCAAAGAACTCCGGACCCTTGTCCCCGAAGAAGAAATCGAGTGCAACGCGTCCGCCGCCGCCGGAGCCGCCACGAGCCGAGTTGCCTTCGGTCTTGGCTATGCAGGAGACATTCATGCGGGCGAGAGGTTGGGAATCTTCGGCGAAAGTTCCGTCGGAACCTACGACCAGAATATTTCTCAATTCGTCGGAGTAACTGGCTCGAACTTCCTGAATGCGCGGATCATAAGCGCGCGCAGCTTTGTCGGCGCGCATGACCAGTTCAACCTTCGCGGTGATCTCGGCATCGACCGAGGGCAGCGTCACGGGATACAGGCTGCGAGCCGCGGTTTGCCGAAAGCCGGCCACGGGCGTCTTAGCCGGAGCGCTGGCGATCAGCGCGGCGGTACGCGCTGCGTGCAGAATGCGGCTGGCAGAAAGATCGTCGGTGTAGGCATATCCGGTGCGCTCACCGGAGACGACGCGCACGCCGCAACCGGCAGAAATTCCCTGCGAAGCCGACTTCACCATCGACTCATCCACCATCAGGGACGTGGAGGAGAGATATTCAAAATAAAGGTCGGCGTAGTCGCCACCTGCGGACAGAGCGGCCGCGAGGTAGCGTTCCAAATCATTTTCTGTGACGCCGTATTGGTCGAAGAAGAAGCGCTGTTGATCTACGTGAACTTGTTTATCCAAAGCTGATCACCTACAACGTTTAGATGCCGCCGGGCTGGAGGCAGACTCAGTTGAGCGGATGGTTCATTATCCCACATGATCCCACATGGGGCGGCGGCAGAAGGACGAAACATCCACAGCTTATTTATGAGGATGGTCACATGTCACAGACGGCGTGCTGGCGGTGGTGGAACAATCGGTAGCGGAGATGCCCCATGCCGACGGTGACGCCGCAAACCCTGACTCGTACGGTGCAAGACTTTCTCAGCGAGGCTGCGGGAGCGTTGGTGCTGGAAAACGGCGCGGTCGCGTTTGATCTGGCGCAATCCAAGTATTCGATTTCGGGTGAGTACAACCGCTGCCTGTTGCACTTGTGGTCGGCGGAGCGGAACGCGGTGCGGCGAGTGTTGGAAGCGGAGGTCAAGAATGGCACGCTCCGGCTGGCCGTGCAGCGGCTGGGGCAGGCGCGTCCGTCGAGGCTGGAAATTTGCCGGGAGCGGGATCGCCGTTCGCCCACTGTACGACGAGCCGCGCGGGCCGCTTACGAGCAAAAACTCCGACGGACTTTGGAACGCCACTTTGCCGACTTCAAGATTACCAAGCTGACGAGTGGTGTAGATCTGGAAAAATCATTTGGTCCCGTCTATACCAGAGGCGTGATGCAGCAGGGCCGCTCAGCATTCGCTGTGCTCGGAGTGAACAGTCAGGAAACTCAATCTTCTGTCGACGCTGCTCTCACTTTCGGCATTCTGTGGCTCGATGTTTGCCGGAGGGCGCAGGCCGCGAATGTACTGATTGAGGGATTGAAGTTATTTGTTCCGAAAGGAAGCTCGGCTTTGGTCCGGGAGCGCATGGCGAATTTGAACCGGGATGCGGCCAAGTGGTCGCTGTTTGAACTCGACGAGCGGGAAGACTCGCTCGTGGAGATTGACTGCGCGGATCGCGGAAACGTGGCAACGAGGCTGCTGCATGCAACTAACGAAGACGCGGCGCGCGAGCGGTTCAAGGATTCGATTGAGCAGATGCAGCAGGTTTTGCCAAATTGCGAGGTGGCCGTGTTATCGGCGGCGGAGATTGCTTTCCGCTGGCGCGGGTTGGAGTTTGCGCGGGCGCGTGTGGGGTGCGTGCCCGGGTCGTTTCGCAGTATTGAAGAAATTGTTTTCGGGGTGGGCGCGGAAGAGCGGGTTCTGGAGATCCGCAACCAGGACGAATTTGCGGAACTGGCGCACTGCTTGCGCGATACGCGTCATCCCTATGGGCCACGGCGGCATCCGTTGTGGCGTCTGCGTCCGGAGCGTTGGCTGGAGGCGCTGGTAGTGGGCGATGTAAATGTGATCGATGACCGGCTGGATACTTCCTGCCGGTATTCGCAGGTTCCCGCATTCTCTGCTTCCGACCGGGCCATGATCGACGTGCTCACCACGACGCATCAGGGGCGGCTCGCGGTGGTGGAATTGAAGGCAGATGAAGATATCCACTTGCCGCTGCAAGGGTTGGATTACTGGGCGCGTGTCGAATGGCATCATGCGCGCGCAGAATTCCCCCGCTTTGGATATTTCGAAGGGCGCGAATTATCGCCAGAAAAGCCACTGCTGTTTCTGGTAGCCCCGGCGTTGCGCGTGCATCCCTCGACCGATACGCTGCTGCGCTATCTCTCGCCGGAAATTGAATGGGAGTTTGTGGGGATTGACGAGCGCTGGCGCGAGGGAGTAAAAGTCGTGTTCCGGAAGCGGCCGGAACGGAGCGTGAAGAATAATGAAGCGCTTACAAGCAGAGCCAGTTGAAGTTTTCATTGTCCCGGCTGCCATTCTCAATTCACTGTTCACTATTCTTTCCACGCTCCCACCAGGCGGCGCACATCGATTAATTGAGCAATGTGATAAGCGTTGTGATCGGCCAGCAGCAAGGCCTGGCGTAGGATGGTTTGGCCGTCGCCCCAGGGGATGCGCGCGTACAGATCGGTTTTTGCATTTGCAACCAGATCCTGCATGGCTTTCAGGTCTTTGCGGAATTGCTGAACGCTTTGGTTCCATGCGGCTGGACTCGGCGGGGCCTGCGTCTTAGGCCAATAGCCTTCGGGCCATTTCGGCGACGCATGTTTAGGGTTACGGCTGAATTCAAGAATGTCCCGCTGCGCTATACGAAGATGCTCGAGCAACATCCAGGCGGAGTGAGGGAGCCCGTCGGGCTTCACGCTGCGCAATCTCTCTGGCATGTCTTTCACTGCGTCGTTGAAGCGGGCGTGCGCCCCGCCACCATCGAGAAGATAAAGTACGTGCTCGCGAAGTTGTTTGGCGTGAGGATCTTTGGTCGCCATTGGGTCCTTTCTCAAATCGACAATTGAAACCTTGATATTCAGCGCCTGAAGGCGCGACGGGGCGAGGCATTTACGGTATGCCTGAAGGCATACCCCGATACGAATCGTTGCTGCTCTGAATCTGCGGGGGAGACTCGTCCTCCCGTTTCTCGCCTCTTAAGACGCGGCCAATGCCGCGCACGATTCGGCGCATGGGGAAAATATTTTTGCTGTCGGCAAGAAAGATTTCGCCGACGCGGCTGCCGCGGTAGTACCAGCGCTTGAGCAGCGCGAGATGCTCCATGGTTTCCAATGACGGGAGCGCTTTCGCGGGCGGAAATGAATCGAGGATCGCGAGCACTCGCGATTCCATGGATTGCGATTTGGTGTGTTCCGCGGGTTGAATGCAGAATGCGGCTTGGCCGGCGATGGCCGCGTTTCTCACCAGGAAGAAGGTGACTGAGTCCGGCTTAAGGCATGGTTGAACGATCAGCGCCGAAAAGCGGTCGAGGCGGCGGACGATCTCTGGAAATTGGCTCAAGACAGGCTTGAGTTTTTCCAGCCGGATGTGAATGGCGGCCGCGTCTTCGAAGGCCAGGTTCGCCGACGCAGCTTCACGTTGCGCTGAAAACTCGCGAGCCAGAGATTCTCCTCCGGAATCGAAATACGCTTGCACGCGGGTTACTTCGCCGGAATATTCTTCGTCCGTGCATCCTTTGAAGCAGGGTGCCAGGCACATCTTCATTTCGGAATAGATGCAGCCGGGAAACTTGGGATCGGGATGAAGGTCATCGACGCAGCGCCGCATCTTGAAGAAGTCTAGCGAGTCGTTCATAAACTTCTCGGCTGCGGTGCGGGCTTGGAACGGGCCGTAATAAAGTGCGCGGCCATTCAGGCGACCCATTCGCGTGGTGACGGAAGCGCGGGGATATTGGTTTTCGAGATGGAGCTTCACCAGCGGCGCGAAGCGGAAGCGCAAACGTTCGGCATACGTTTTCGGGAACGTTTGGCGGAGGACCTGGTAGAGCAAAAAGCCAGACTCGAAGTCGGAGGACGTGGACGTGTATTCAATCCAGCGAACGCGATCGCGCAGGTTCAGCTTTTTCGTGCGTTCATCGACCGGGCCAAGCAGGCGTTGCAAGCGGCGGCGCAGGTTTGCAGTCTTGCTGACGTAAGGCTGGCTTTGCGCGTCGTCGCCACGAAGAAGGAATACAGCGGGAGCGGCCGGGACCGTTGCGAAAATTCTCGCGTCACTCTGAGGCGCGAATTCAAATCGCTCGGTCAGCACAAATTCATTCTAGTGCGGATCCGCCGGAAATCCACAGCGGAAGCATCAAGACAAGAAAGAAGTTCCAGGTCTTGATCCGTGCGAATCCCTGAAGATCCGTGGAGGATCTATCGAAAGCTGGCGCTGCGGAACTTCTGCCGGAAATCTTCGCCTTCCATCTTGATGACGCGGCACATTTCGTGAAGGCGTGAGCGCATGCGCTCTCCGATGCGGTCGCCAAGGGTTTCGGAGCGCGTGGCGGCGCGGGCTGGAGAAATGGAACCATTCGCGCCGGCGGCGGGCTGATCGTCAAAATTGGTTGTAATGATGGTCGTGCGGTTGTTGTTATAGCGCGTGTTCAGGATAAGGCTGACCGTGTCCCAAACCCATTCAGTCGGCTTTACCGCGCCCAGTTCGTCGAGGACCAGGACATCGCTTTCAAAAACCGGGCGAAGCACATCCAGTTCGGTGGTTTGAACCGTGGTGTTATAGGAGTTCTGAATTTCCTTCAGCAGTTCGCGATAGTCGTAGAACAGGCAAGGAATGCCTTTGTTGAGGATGAGGTCCTTCGTGATGCCCACTGCCAAGTGAGTTTTGCCGGTGCCGATCTTGCCGATGATCAGCAGGCCCATGCCGTCGCGGGGATCGTACTCTTGCGCAAATTTCGACGCGGAGAGATGGGCGAATGCCAGCGAGGGATTCGCTCCCGGGAAATCTGTCGTGTAACTGGCGAGTTCACAGTGTTCGTAGCGGCGAGGTATGTTCGCGGCGGCCAGCAAAGTTTGATTCCGCGCGCGCAATTGGCAATCGCAGCGCGTGACTCGCCGGTCTTTGGGCGAACTGGAGCGCGCAGGAAGGGTCTTCCATCCGGTGCCTTCGCATAAGGGGCAAACCTGGGCTTGCGTCGTCGTCAACATCAATCGTCTTCTTTAGTCCTTCCTGAATTGTATTCTCTGACTTTGCACCCGGGGCGTATCTTCCCGCAAGTGCGAAACGCAACCAGCCTGTGTACAACCTGTGCAGGGCTGTGCGCGCCTGTGGAGAGCCGTGGAAATCAGCGCGCAGCTTGGGTTTTGGAATTTAAATAGTTAGGCCGCCGCTTTCCTGGAGAGGTGGGTGGGGGAAAAGCCGCCCTGCCAGCCCCAATCCGGGCATGGGGGGTGCAGAACAGGCTTCCGGCGCGGATTTTCACAGTTGACATTCTGCTCAGAGAGAGGAAAATACGAGCCGTCGGGTTTCCCACTCAGTCACAAGTTGTTATTTTCCCGGTTTGTGCTGGGGACGAAAGAGACCTGCAAGGAGAAACTATGAATAAGGCCGATCTGGTTGATAAGATCTCTGGCGCCTGTGAAATCAGCAAGGCGCAGGCTACGACTGCGATTGATACCGCCGTGAGCAGCATCACAGGTGCGTTACGAAAAGGAGATCGGGTAGCTTTAATAGGTTTCGGCACTTTCTCGGTATCGCAGAGGAAGGCGAGAAACGGGCGCAATCCTCAAACCGGCGCCACTATTAAAATCGCCGCCCGCAAGGTCGCGAAGTTTACCCCTGGGGCCGAATTGAAGAAGACCGTAAACAAGAAATAGGAAAGATAGTCTTGGATTCTATGAAACGGCAGGGGGTCGGCCCTGCCGTTTTTGCTTTCTCAAGCACCTAGTACCTAGTAGCTAGTAACGAGTACCGCGCGTCTTAAATCCAGTCCAGAGGCGCGGGCGGAAGTGACTCGCTACTCGGTACTTGATACTAGCTGCTGATATTCTCAACTAGCATGATTGCCCATCTGCGCGGAACCCTGCTGGCAAAACATCCGAATCAAGCGATCGTCGAGACGGCGGGCATTGGTTATGAAGTGAATATCAGTGTCCCGACCTTTTCCGGATTGCCGGTTGTCGGCGCCGAGGTCGCGCTCCATATTCATACTCACGTGCGCGAGGATGTGATTGCGCTATACGGATTCCTCCTTCCTGCTGAGAAAGTGTTGTTCGAGAAGTTGATGACGGTGAGCGGCATCGGGGCGAAACTGGCGATCACCATTCTGAGCGGGATGGCGGCGGACGAAATGGCTGCGGCGATTCGAAGCAACGACCTCGCACGACTCACCAAGATCCCTGGCATCGGCAAGAAAACCGCGGAGCGCATGGTGCTGGAGCTGCGCGATAAATTGCCTCCGACATCGGACGGCGCGCCTATGCCGACTCCCTCTACGATGAGTGCGATGGAAGAAGATGTTCTATCGGCTCTGGTTAATCTGGGGTACCAGCGAGCTGCGGCTGAGAAAGCACTGCAGAACGTAATCAAGAACGGAGCGGGCAAGAATGAAAAGAGCGGTTCCTTCGACGCCATGTTCCGGGAAGCGCTGGCTGGACTCTCGAAATAACCGTAGCCCGTTGCGACGTCGTTTCACTTTCCAATGCAGAAGGTGCTGAAGATCAGGTTCAGAATGTCATCGGTGGTCGTGGCGCCGGTGATGGCATCGAGAGGGCGCAGCGCGCTGTAGAGATCGAGCAGCAGCATTTCATGAGGAACTTTTGTGCTGACCGCTCCTGCAGCGGCCTGGAGCGCCGTGAGCGAATCCCGCACCAGCCCTTGATGGCGGACATTGGTAAGGAATCCAGCTTCGGCTTGCGCTCCGGTTTCGCCGCCGATGTGACGCAGAATTTCGGCGCGCAGCGCGGGGATTCCTTCTCCGGTCAACGCGGAAGCCCGAACCATCGGAGACTGGCCACTAGTCGCTGACCACTGGCCACTGCCTAAATCGCATTTATTTCCGACAACGATTGCTGGACGATGCAGCACTTCGTGCAGCAATTCATTGTCTTCTTCCGCCGCAGGCTGCGACGCGTCTATCACAACCAAGACCAGATCAGCATCGGCCAACGCTTCCATGGATTTGCGGATGCCGATGGATTCCGCTTCGTCGAGCGAGTGGCGAATTCCCGCGGTGTCGACGAGCTGAACTGGAATGCCGCCGATCGAGACGGTCTCGCTGACCAGGTCGCGTGTGGTTCCGGGCGTCGCAGTGACGATGGCGCGCTCGCGTTCGACGAGGCGATTGAACAAGCTCGATTTACCTACGTTCGGACGGCCGACAATGGCAAGCGTCAGTCCCTGATGCACGATCTTGCCGTAAGCAAAAGTAGCAGCGAGCAGTTCGAGTGGTTGGCGGACGGCGGCGATGCGTTCAAGAATCGTTGTGTCGGGCAGAACGGAGACATCGTCCTCTGCGAAATCGATGCCGGCTTCGAGCACTGCGATCAGCTCGACTAGCTTCTTTTTAATAGGCTGCAAGCGTTTGGACAAAGCGCCTTCGAGTTGTTGCGCGGCGATCTTCGCCTGGTAGAGTGTCTGCGAATCGATGAGATCGCGCACCGCTTCAGCTTGGGTGAGATCGATGCGTCCATTGAGGAAGGCGCGCATGGTGAACTCGCCGGGCTCGGCGAGGCGGGCTCCGGCAGCAATGCACAGCTCGACAATGTGGCGGAGAACGACTGGCGAGCCGTGGGCAGAAATTTCAATGATGTCGTCGGTGGTGTAGGAATGGGGTTTGGCGAAGTAGGTGACGACGACTTCGTCAATGCGCTGCTCGTGTAGGTCGGACATTCCCTTCGGCAAGCTCAGAGCAGGCTTTGTCCGACTAACCACGGATGAAACCGCCTCTGCCGCAATGGGACCATCAGGGATTTCGACATTGTGTTTGGCTTCGGGCAGTCGGAAAAGAGTGTCCGACCCACACGGATCGACTAGCTCACCAAAAATCGCACGGCCCGGCTCCATTTCATGTTTTAGCCGCAGCATCGGCGAAGCAATCTCTCGTGCTTTAGGACCCGCAATGCGGATTACACCAATGCCACCGCGGCCCGGAGGGGTGGCGATGGCGACGATTGTGTCGTCGAGGTTCACGGGGCGATTGTAGCGGGTAAACTGAAGGAACAACCAGCGGCCGAGCGCTATCCGCGAAATTACGGCTTGGTCCGTACAAACTTAAATAGAGGGATAAGAATTGCCTGTTGCCGACGAACTGCTAAAAGCCAACGAAGAATTTGTGAGGAACTTCAACCTGGGCGACCTTGCCGTCAGGCCGCGCCGCCACCTCGCCGTGCTGGCCTGCATGGATTCCAGAATCCTCTTTGAACGCTGCCTGGGATTGCATCCCGGCGACGCGCACATGATCCGCAATGCGGGAGGGATCGCCACCGAGGATGCTCTGCGCTCATTGATTGTTTCGCATCATCTGCTGGATACGCAGGAGTTCATCATTATCAACCACACCGATTGCGGCTTGCTGAAAGTGAAGGAGGACGAGCTCAAAAACAAGCTGACGGAAAAGATGGGAACATCAGCAGGTGCCCCCGCCCATTTTCATGCTTTTGATGATCTTGAGAAAAACGTGCGCGAGCAAGTGCAGCGGGTGAAGACGCATCCGTGGATTCCGAAGCACATTCCGGTGCGGGGATTTATTTACGACGTGAAGACCGGCGCGCTCCGCGAAGTCGATGCGAGTTAAATATTCTCACCGCGCCACCACTTTCTCAATCTCCGCCTTCAACTGGTCGTAGGGCAGCGCCCCCGGATGGTACATCGCCACCTTCCCCGTGCGATCGAGCAGGACCAGCGTAGGCGTGGTCGAAGCACCGTACTTGTCAAAGTTGTACGCGCTGATGGGGACGGGCATGTCGAGCAGTCCCCCGTAGAACCGCTTCCGCACGGCGTCGATGTAGGCAAGCTCATCGAGGGGCGCGGCGTGCTCGACTTGCGCAGTGTAGCCGTAAAGCCTGGTAGGACCGATTACGGTTAATCCTTTCGGGGCAAACTCGAAACGCAATTGAGTGATGATGGGCGCTTCCGCTTTGCAATCGGCACACCAGTGTGCCCAGAAAAAAAGCAGCACCGGCGATCCCTTCAGTTGCGCGAGCACGGGCGGCTTCGACCCCAGAAATTGTTCCGCCCGAAGCGGGGGTGCAGGATGGCCTTCGAAGGAAAGCAAGTTCAGATTTTTCTGCAGGCGGGCCTGAATGGAAGTATTGCCGTAGGTACGCAGCGCCGCCTGCAGAACTGCAATTGCTTGAGTCCGCTGGCCACGAGCCGCGAGGGCCTGCGATTCGACTTCGAGGGCCGCACCCAACGCGATGGGCAGGCGCGGTTCGGCATCGAGTGGCCGCTGCTTCAGTTGCTCACGAGCCAGGCTCTCCGTCCGTTTGGCATAGGCAGTGGCCTGATCGTACTGATGAGCGTCGAGGGCAGCGCGGCCCATCCATGAATACGCCTCAGTGTATTCCGGCGTGATGCCATTCTTACCACGGTAAGAATTCAGATCGGAGTCGGCGATGCTGAAATCGCCTTGAGCCAGGGCCATGCGGACGTCTTCCACGATCCCTGCCCAGGCTGGAATCGCCAGCAACAGTACAACGATGTACTTACAAAAAGCCATGTCCGATGATGTATCTTTTCCTGTCCAGATAGCAAATCGATCGTTACAGAAAATGCCGCACGATTGCGGAAGTAATTAACGAAAAAGTACTTAAAGCCTCGACAAAAATCCGTCGCATTTCTGAGGCACTTATTTTACAATTTTCCTGCGTTTGACTTTAGGATTCTTCGCAGTATGAAGTAATCTCCGCCAATGCGCGCGCTGACCTGCAGAAGAAGCCTTCAAAGATTCAACGCTACATCAACGAAAAAGGAATTTGCGACACCATGGAAACAGGAACAGTGAAGTGGTTTAACGACGCCAAAGGATACGGTTTCATCAGCCGACAGAACGGCGAGGACGTATTTGTGCACTTCTCGGCCATTCAGGCGAGCGGCTTCCGCAGCCTGCAAGAAGGGCAGCAGGTGCAATTTGACGTGGTCAAAGGCCCCAAGGGCTGGCAGGCCGAGAATGTGAAGGGTGCGTAAACCGCTTCGCAGGTAAGAATTCGTAAGAGAAGAAGGCGGCCAGAAACGGGCCGCCTTTTTGCTTGGAGATAGCGAAGTCAATCTTTCCGCTACGGTCTCATGTCGCGAATCAGAACAACATCCGAGTCCGTATGTCCGCGACCCATCGCCAACTGTTTTCCGTCAAACGACCAGTGGAAGTCGTAAATCTGTTCCGAGGTGAAATCAGTAATCTTCCTGCCCTTTGAACCATCGAGCGGTTGCGACCAGAGGTTATCCACTCCATTTTCCCGCGTCGGATAGACCACAGCCTTTCCGTCGTGCGCGAATCGCACCAGGCCAAATCGCGGACGTTCGAACTCCACGAGCTTGGCTTGCCCCGAGGCGGTGGCTATCAACGCCAGCTTTTCCTTGTGCTCGCCCGAATGCTCCAAAGTTGCAAACACCGCGAGCTTCCCATCAGGGGAGAGGTCGAAAGTGCCATCCATGGAAATGGGCAAAGCCGACACGGGTTGCGAAGCGCCGCCGTCAATCGAAGAGCGAGCCAGTTTTCCTTCGTCTTTCTGTTCGATGTAATACACCCACTGGCTGTCCGGAGAACACACGGCATGATGGTCGCGCTTGCCGGCCGTAAGTTGCTTCAAATTACTGCCTGCCGAATCGATGCGCCAGATGTTCTGGTCACCAGTGTTTCCGTGGAAGCTGAGGTCGAACACGACATGGCGGCCATCAGGACAGCCAGAAGGATTGCCACTCGGCTTTCCATCCTCAGTCGTAATTATGGTCTTGCCGCCGGTTGCCGGATCGATTCGATTCAGGTTGTTTGCCTGATCCCCAATCAATTGGCCGTCTCGCGTCCAGGAGAAATTCGTGAATGCTTTTGACGACGTGATGGCGCGGCCCTGGGAACTTGTTCCGGAGGCCGGCATCACAAACAGGTTCCATCTTTCCGCGCCCATCACCGTCACCAGCGATTTCCCGTTCGCAGCAACGCCCAGATTCGAGTAACTATTGGTATCGCGGGTGATCGGAGACATCCTGCCTTCCGGGTAGGAAACCAAGGCAATTTGGAACTGATTGTAATTCAAGCTCTGTCCGCTCCATCTTCCCAGCAACGCACTGCCGTCCGGCATCCAGGTAGGCGATTCGAATAGAGTGTTGCCGCTAAAGAAAATCTTCTGCCGGCCACTAGCAACGTCCACCGCCGTAAGACTCTCGATAGATCCGCCCACGTTAACCACGTCGCACACGATGGTCTTGCCATCGGGAGACCATGCGGGTTGATAGAGACCCTGGCTGTTCGAACCGCTAGCCAGGACTTTCTCACCTTCCTCGCCTCCCTCAACCGGACGAACGATCAGCCGATATTTTCCCGGCTCCGGATTGTCATAACGCATGAAGGCGAAGTTTTTTCCATCAGGCGAAAGAGTAATATTCGAATCAACGTCCGTGGCCAGTTTTTGCGGTGTTCCGCCAAGCAGGGGAGCGCGATAGAGAAATTTCAACTCGGAATTTCCCTGATCGCTCCGCACAAAATAAAAATAGTTTCCGTCCGGGGAGAATCGGAGCCCGCCGTAATCAAGCTCAGCCGGAGGTTCCACCTGGGCATTACTGTTCGTCGGCACATTTCTCAACCAAAGGCTTACCAGTCCCTTGTTTCTGATCACGCTGAGGATGTATTTACCGTCAGGAGAGATGGCGACTTGCACGGCATCGCCGGTATCGGTGACCTTTGTAACGGAAATATCCTGGAACGGAGTTGGGCGGCTAGGATTGAGAAAAGTATAGATACCATAACCGCCTGCCGCCACCAGCGCGACTACAATCGCTGCGATCACCGCGCCGCCCAGTTTCGTTTGGCGTGCCGCCGGAATCGCGGCTGGAGAAGATGTGCCAGAACGATGGCGAGCGATATTTCTTTCCGAACCGACGGAGGCAGAGTCCAGGCTCCCGCTCGCCGATGGCGCTTGCGAATACTTTCCTCCCGATTCTGCGTCGCGCTTCAAACGGCGTAAATCGCCTCGCAAATCGGCGGCCGACTGATAGCGCAAGTCCGCGTCTTTTTCCAGAGCCTTCTCAATGATTTCTTCCAGCTTAGGTGGCAACTCGGAATTCAGCTGCAACGGTGGAATGGGATCTAGTTCAAGAATGGCATGGAAGATTACCGCGGAGGTGGCCCCGGAAAAAGGCAGGCGCCCGGTCGCCATCTGATAGAGCACAACTCCGAGAGAAAATAAATCCGTACGCGCGTCAAGCTTCTCGCCGCGAGCTTGCTCGGGCGACATATAGGAAATCGTTCCCACAGTCGCGCCCGGACTCGTAAGATGCGCGGGATTCGGACTTTCCTGCGTGGGGCCGATGGTTTCCATCGCCATCTCCGGACGGGTCAGCTTGGCGAGGCCGAAGTCGAGCACCTTCACCTGGCTGCGCTGAGTAACGAAAATATTTGCCGGCTTGATATCGCGATGGATAATTCCTTTCGCGTGCGCAGCACCGAGCGCATCCGCCAACTGAATGCCCCAGTCGAGCAGTCGCTCTAGCGGCAGTGGTCTGGCGCCCATGCGACGATCCAAAGTCTCGCCGTCCAGCAATTCCATGGCGATAAAGGATTGCTGCTCTCCGTTCCCAAGCTGCACCTTCTCGACCGCGTAGATCGTGCAGATATTGGGATGATTCAGCGCGGAAGCGGTGCGGGCTTCGAACAGAAAACGGTCCAGCGCATTCTGATCGCGAGCAAGCTGCGGGGGTAAAAACTTCAGAGCGACCTTGCGCCCAAGGTCGAGGTCTTGCGCCTCATACACGATCCCCATCCCGCCACTGCCGAGTTGGCCGGTGATGCGGTAGTGCGAGATGGTCTGGCCGATCATTAGGAAAGAATTCCAAGTGACACATATTAGGAGGGATGCAAAGGCCAGTCAAAGGATTTTACCGAAGCCGGCTCTTACGCGACCGCTTCTTCGGCCGCGCTGACGGAATCGAAAAATCGAAAAAACTGATCAACCCGCGTGACCTTCAGAGCGTTATGGATGCGGTCGCTCACCGACACCAGCGCAAGGGTCCGACCGCCCTTCTGCCGGGTAACGTACGCTCCCACGAGCGCGCCGATGCCGGCGGAATCAACGTAAGGAACTTTGGCAAAATCGATGATTAACGCGCGAGAACTGTCGGCACGCACTATCGCCTGAAATTCAAATATCGTGGTCATTACGAGTGCGCCATCCAGGCGCAGAACGCGCTGCCCTGGCAGCATTCCAGGCTGATCGTCGATTTGCAAAGAGTCGTGTGACATCCCGCGATAGTAACGTGCACGTAATATTTGATTGTTAACGCATGATTAATTTCAGCGCTTAGAGAACTGCCGCCTGTTCGCGGCGGCGGGCCTGGATTTCAATATAGACATTCACCAGCGACACCGCGGCGGGAGTGACTCCGGGAATGCGTGAGGCCTGCGCCAGCGTTTGGGGTTGTACATGCGTGAGTTTCTCCTGCATCTCGCGCGAGAGGCCACTGACCGAGGTGTAATCGAACCAGCCGGGAATCGACCGCTGTTCCGACTTCTTCATTCGTTCGATGGCGCGCTGCTGCTGCAGCAAATAGCCCTCGTACTTGATTTCCGTTTCCACCGACCTAAGTTCGTTGCGAATTTCAGAAGAGAGAGTCGTCACGGATCCGCACGGATTCTCATGGATGGATTCTCTGGCGAAAAAGCCAGGGTCGAGTTCGCGGAGGATTGGCGCCATCTGCTCGATTTTGACCTCAGGCCGCTTGAGCAATTGAGCCAGAGACAAACCGATGACACTTGCCGGACTTCGCTCGTCCGCTTCGAGCGGCACGGGGACGGGCCAGTTCTGCTCGAGCATGGGAGCGGTTATTTTCGTTCGCTCCAGCCAACTCTTTATTGCGATTAGCCGTTGTTGCTTGCCGTGGAAATCATTCCACGCCTCATCCGAAATCAATCCCACGCGCCGTCCGTGCGGTGTGAGCCGTCCATCGGCATTGTCGATGCGCAAGTGCAGGCGAAACTCCGCCCGCGAAGTAAACATTCTGTAAGGCTCGTTCGTGCCCTTGGAGATGAGATCGTCGATCAAGATCGCGGTGTAGGCCTCGGTGCGGTCAAGAATCAGCGGAGGCTGCGCCTTCACCTGCAATGCCGCGTTGATGCCCGCCATCAGTCCCTGGCAAGCGGCTTCTTCGTAACCGGACGTGCCGTTGATCTGCCCACCGAGAAACAGTCCCGCGATTTTTTTAGTCTCGAGCGTGCGCTGCAATTCGGTGGGATCGATCGAGTCGTACTCGATGGCATAGCCGGGCCGCAGCATCTCGGCATTTTCGAGGCCCGGGATCGACTTCAGGATTTCGATCTGCACTTCCACCGGTAGCGAGGTGCTCAGTCCGTTCACATAGATTTCATGCGTGTTCAGACCTTCCGGCTCGAGGTAGAGCTGGTGCATTTCCTTGTCGGGGAACTTCACGATCTTGTCTTCGATCGACGGGCAATAGCGTGGTCCGATCGACTGAATTTGCCCGCTGTACATCGGCGAGCGATGGACGTTCTCGCGAATGATGCGATGGGTCTCGGGCGTAGTCCACGCGATGTAGCAGGGAACTTGCGAGTCGTGATGGGCGACGCGCCTGGTTCGAAAACTGAATGGCGTAGGATCGGCGTCGCCCGGCTGCTCGGCGAAACGCGACCAGTCGATGGTGCGTCCGTCAAGGCGCGGCGGTGTGCCCGTCTTAAGCCGGCACCCGCGCAGTCCGAGATTCTTGAGAGCTTCACCCAGCAGAATTGCGTTCGGCTCCCCCGAGCGTCCAGCGGGATACTGTTGCTCGCCGCAGTGAATCAGGCCGTTAAGGAAAGTTCCAGTGGTGATGGTCACGGCTTGCGCGCCGACGGTGCGGCCGTCGCGGAGGCGAACTCCGAGAATCCGGCGTCCGGCATCCGGCGTCCGGGTTCCGTCGTCGTCGGCCGCATTCCCGGGAGCCGAAAGCCGGGCGCCGGACGCCGCCTCAATAATCAGCTCCGCCACTTCCGCTTGCTTGATCTTCAGGTTCGACTGCGATTCCAGAACTTCGCGCATCTTCAGGCGATACGCCTGCTTGTCGCACTGCGCTCTGGGCGACCACACAGCTGGCCCTCGGGAAGTATTCAGCAGCCTGAACTGGATGCCGACAGCGTCGGTAATCTCGCCCATGATTCCACCGAGCGCATCGACTTCGCGAACCAGGTGTCCTTTAGCGATTCCGCCGATTGCCGGGTTGCAGGACATCTGCGCGATGAGATCGACGTTCAGCGTGTATAGCGCGGTCTTTAATCCCATGCGTGCCGCGGCCATCGCGGCCTCGCATCCGGCGTGGCCAGCGCCGACCACGACTACGTCGAATTGTTCGGTAAACTGCATCCACTTTCATTCTAGCAACTCTGTAAATTTGGCGGCTGTTCTCAGGAGCCTCGCGATTCAAGGCTTCGGATTAGTTTGAAATTTATGGCTGCTCAGACCGAAGGCTCTGGCGTTCCTTCAGTAATGGGATATTTTTTCGCGAGGAATAACATTCGGATGCGGATTTCTTCCTGATCGTCCTTGATCACGGCTCGCAGAAGGGAAATGAGTTCTTCTACCTTGACCGGATCTTTTTGATTGGCGATGTTCTGACAGAGTGTGCGGACAAAGTCAGTTTCGTACACGGAAGTGCCTCCCCCCAAACGGCCCATTCTGCTGCTAGACGGAGTAGCAGGTAAATACAGGGAAGACTGTATTGTACCGAACAGAGGTTGAGGGCCTATTTATCTGCACGCGTTACCGGTGATCTCTATCACTTGCCGACCTGCGGACGCCCCTTTATAGTGGTGAGTCCCTACCCGAACCAGGAGGCCATGATGAATAGCACTCATTTCTTCGAGCAACTCGAGGCATCGATAGCGAAGTACGATCTGCTGTGCCATCCTTTTTACAAAGCGTGGGCTGCGGGCGAGCTCACGCGCGACGATCTGGGCGAGTACGCGCGCCAGTACTACCACCATGTCGAAGCGTTCCCTGGCTATTTGGCTGAACTGGCGCTTCGCGAAAATGAAGGCGAACTGCGCCGCGCCGTCCTGGCCAATATGTCTGACGAACAGGGCGGATCCGGCAGCGATTCCGTTCCACACTCAGACCTGTGGCTCGATTTTGCCGAGGGCATGGGAGCGAGTCGCGATATGAGCGGCCACCAGCCCTTGCCCGAAATCAACGCACTGATTGCGCATTTCCATCGCACGTCGAGCGAAGGCACTCCGGAAGAGGCGCTGGCCGCGTTCTACTCTTATGAATCCCAGGTGCCGCGCGTGGCTAAAGAAAAAGAGCGTGGCCTTCGCGACATGTACGGCGCGGACGACAAGACCCGCGGCTACTTCACGCTGCACGCCACCGCAGACATATACCACTCGAATGTGTGGCGCAGCCAACTGGAGAAGCGTATCGCGACCCACCCCGAAGAGGCGCTGGCCGCGCTGGACGCTGCCGAGCAGACTGCCAAACTGTTATGGCAGGCTTTGGACGGAATCGAGGCCGGGCGAAAAGCAGCCGCTGCTTGAGTTCATTCGATACGACGAGCTAGTGATTCCTGAGATCGCCGGAATCATTAGCTCTTCGTTTTTGAGATCTGAAGGTAATTAAGAATGGCGAAGCAGATTCCGATTGGTACGCGCGGCGAAGCGCGCGAGACGGCCGAGTTCAAACATACCATGGCCGCGCACCATCCCGAACTGCCGCCGGTTTACGCCACTCCAGACATGATCCGCCTGATGGAGACTGCAGCCTTTCAAGCGCTGCAAGCGTACTGCGAGGGCGACGAGATTACCGTCGGTACTTCGATCAACATCCAACACCGCGCCGCGAGCGGAATAGGCGCGCACATTCAAGCTGAGGCCACGCTCGAATCATTTGACGGACGCTTCTACACGCTACGCGTGACCGCGCGCGACGATGTCCAGGAAATCGGTCAGGGTACAGTTGGCCGCGCGGTTGTGAGCATTGGGAAGTTTGTTGAGAGGATGAAAAAAGTAGGTAGTACCTAGTACCTAGTACTTGGAAACTTGAAACTTGAAGCCGAAAGTGGAAGTTCCACTCCTCATCGGAGTTATCTCCGACACCCACGGTTTGCTGCGGCCTGAAGCAGTCGAAGCTCTGCGCGGATCGCGGCACATCATCCATGCCGGAGACGTGGGTTCGCCCGATATTCTCGAAAAGCTTTTCCAGATTGCTCCCGTCACTGCGGTGCGTGGCAACATCGATAAAGAAGCATGGGCTCGCATTCTGCCGGAAACTGAAGTGATTGAGCTGGGTGGCATTTCCATCTACGCGCTGCACGATCTGGCGCGGCTGGACCTGAAGCCCCAAGCGGCTGGATTCTCGGCGGTGATTTCCGGCCACACTCATCGTCCCCAACAAGAGACGCGTGACGGCGTGCTGTTTTTCAATCCCGGCAGCGCCGGTCCGCGACGATTCAAGCTTCCCATCAGCGTGGGACGGCTGGTGATTGAGAACGGCAAAGTGCGCGGCGAACTGGTGGAGTTGACGCCCGCAACTGACGCTTCGCAGTGATTCGCGAAGGCAGATTTGCGAAGCATCTGGGAATTAAAATGCGTTGCTACAATCGGGTGGATGTTTTCCGGTAATCAAGTTGTTCGAGAGGCTTCCGCTCTCGAGAAAAGAAGCGCCTCGCGGCGGCGGGACTTCGAATCGGCACTGAACCAGTACTCCGACTTTTTTGCAGCGTTGGTGGTCGCCGTAGGATTCGGCTGGCGCGCCTGGCTGGCCCACGCAACGTACTTCAACGTCGACGAAGCCTGGCATTATTCGGTTGCGAATCAGGATTCCTTTCTCAACGCCTACCGGGCAAGCCTCACGCTTTATCATCCGCCGCTTCTGGTGCTCGTTCTGTATTTCTGGAGGACGCTGGGAACTTCAAACCTGGTGTTGCGTTTGCCCTGCGTGATTGCCGGAACTGCTTTCTGTTGGGTTTATTACAAGTGGCTGAGCAGCATATTGGGCCGCACGGTCGCGTGGGTAGGACTGCTGCTCGTTACGTTTCTTCCGACCATGATCGCCATCTCTGCCGATTTAAGGCAATATGCTTTCCTGCTCATGTTCGCGGCAGGCGCGGCGCTTTTTCTTGAGCGTGGCTTGGCCACGAATTCAGCCGGTGCAACGGCACTTTCTTCGGGCTGCTTGCTTTTCGCCATGCTCTCCCACTACTCGGCCTTTTTGTTTGCAGCGAGTATTGGGGTTTACGCCGTCCTGCGCATGTTCACGCAACGCGTTTCACCATCCGTAATCGCCGCCTGGGTCGCGGGACAAGCGGTGGGATTGGGGCTCGCCGGATTTCTCTACGTGACACAGATTGCAAGGCTCGGAGTTGGCTCGGCGGGAGGGCAGGCCGCCCACCGTTACGCGGACTGGTATTTATCTCAGTTTTACTATCACGCCGGGCAGGATCACCTGTTGCCCTTTCTGTTCCGCGGTACGTTTGGGATTTTCCGTTTCGTGTTTGGCTGGGTGATTGTCGGGCATGTTGCGACGCTGCTCTTCGTCGCAGCCATCGTGCTCCTGTTGCGTTACAAATCGCCGCCAGCGGAAAAGCCCCCCGCGGAAAAGCCACCCGCGCAACTGCTGGCCCTCCTGTTATTGCTGCCGTTCGCGTTGAACTGGGTCGCGGTCGCGGCGGGTTTCTATCCCTACGGTCGCACCCGCCAGGGTATTTTCCTCGCGATCTTTGCGGTCGCAGGCGTGAGCTTTGCTCTCGCGAGAATTGCGAAACAAAGAATTGGCATGGCCTTGGCGCTCGCTGCCGGAATTGTGGTGGCGTGTCAGATCTTCGGCACCCCGGCTGGGCGCGATATGTTGCCTCTCGCCGACCAGCGGTACGAGCATATGGACCAAGCCCTGGCATTCATCGGGCGCGAAGTGTCGCCGCAAGATGTGATCTACGTGAACAAATCAACTGAGTTCCAGCTTGCCCACTACCTTTGCGATCAAAAGCCCATAGTGTTCGACCGCTCCGTGGCTGGCTTTGAGTCGTTCCAATGTCGCGGTTTCCGCGTCATCTCGACATTCCCCAACGACGACGCTATTCTGCTTGAGACTTTCCCGAGCAAGTGGCCTGAGATGGCGCACGCTTACGGTTTGAATCCCGGCAGCAAGGTGTGGGTCGTGCAGGGGGGATGGACCAGGGCGTTGGCTGAAAGCTTGCGCGCTCGTTTCCCCGAGCTGCCTGACCTCGAAGCTCACTCCTTCGGGCAATATCTGGAAATTTTCCACGTGACTGTTGGAACGGCTGCCGCTAGCGCACCTCAAACTTAGACTGATTCATCTCAGGAGCCAGAATCTTTCGTGTCACTTCGATTTCAAATTGAAGCTCGTGGTGGTGCAGCCCGCACCGGCCGCCTAACGACGCCACACGGCGAGATCGAAACTCCTGTATTTATGCCCGTGGGAACGGGAGCCACGGTCAAAGGCGTGCCGCAGGATATTCTCGAAGAGCTCGGCGTCCAGATTCTTCTCGGCAACACCTATCACCTGTATTTGCGTCCCGGAGTCGAGACTGTGCGCAATCTCGGCGGACTGCATAAGTTCATGGCGTGGCCGCGGGCGATCTTGACCGATTCCGGAGGCTTCCAGGTTTTCAGCTTGAACGAACTTCGCAAAGTAACGGAAGACGGAGTCACGTTTCGTTCGCATCTCGATGGTTCGTCGCACTTCTTTAGTCCGGAAAGCGCAATGCAGGCGCAGATCGGCTTGGGCGCGGACATTATTATGGCCTTCGACGAATGCACGGAGTATCCCGCCGATGGCGCCCGCGCCAGAGCTTCGATGGAGATGACACTGCGCTGGGCGGAGCGCAGCAAGAAATATTTCGAAGAGCATAAGCATGAAGTTCCGTGGAACGGCTCTCAGCTCTCAGCTCTCAGCCCTCAGCAAACCAAGGTTCCTCGCTTCGCTCGGAGTGACAAACTTAATAACGACAAACTTGATGAGGATGCGACTCAGTCTCTCTTCGGCATCGTGCAGGGCGGTATGGATCTAGCGCTCAGAAAAGAATCTGCCCAGCGCACTGTCGAAATTGGTTTTCCCGGCTATGCGATCGGCGGGCTGAGCGTCGGCGAGCCGCGGGAACTCACTCGCGAAGTCCTCGAAGCCACGCTCGAACACCTTCCTTCTGACCAGCCGCGATATGTAATGGGCGTGGGCACGCCGGACGAGATTGTTGAGTACGCCAGCCTGGGCGTTGATATGATGGATTGCGTTCTGCCCACCCGCGCGGCGCGTCACGGGCTGCTATTTACATCCGAAGGAAAGGTTTCGATCAAGCAGGCGCGTTATACTAGTGACGCTGGCCCGCTCGATCCCAATTGCGGCTGCCGGGTTTGTCAACGTTATTCGCGGGCTTACCTGCGACATCTTTATGCTTCGAATGAAGTGCTGGCTCAGGTCTTGAACACGCTGCATAACTTGAGTTTCTACCTTGACACTATGCGGCGGGTACGTCATTCTATTCGACTTGGGGAAGAGTCCCGTTTTCTTTCTGGCCTCTGGTCTCAACCGAAGCCGTGATCTTCCTGGGAAGACCTCCCTGGATTCAACCGGCGGTAGATGGTCCGGCCGGAATCGAGCAACACTCCCGTCGTGAAATGACAGGACCGTAGCGCTAGCAGGTGTGGGCGGTTGTTCGCGGATGAAGGCAAATTAGCCGGTTAAATGTATCTTTTCAATATCTTCCGATGAGCATGCAATTTTTATTGGCGTTTCAGGCTGGTGGCGGAATGGGGTGGCTGAGCGTCGCCCCACTGATTTTTATCTTCGCAATCTTTTATTTTCTGCTGATCCTTCCCCAGCAGCGCCGGCAGAAGAAATGGACCGCCATGCTGGACTCGCTGAAGACCGGCGACAAAGTGACAACCAGCGGAGGCTTGCGCGGAACCATCATGGCACTGAAGGATGACAGCGTTCATCTGCGCGTTCCTCCGAATAATCTGGTGGTGGAAGTGACCAAGGCGTCCGTGACCCAAGTCACGACCGCGGAAGAAGAAGCAAAAACGAAGCCGTAACATACCTTGATGTCTGGACTCTGTTTTCGTCATGAATAAGAATCTTCTCTGGAAATTGGCTCTTATCGCCGGAATCCTGCTCGTCTTTTTATTCGGGATCTTCGGCATTCCGCAAAGCTTTTCCGGCCAGGGCCTGCTCTCGGCCATGACCAGTCGCATTCACCTCGGCTTGGATTTGAAGGGTGGAACTCACCTGATCCTGCAAGTGCAGGTCAATGACGCGGTGAACATCGATTCAGACAACGCGATGGAGACCCTCAAAGAGCAGCTCAATAGTCGAAAGATTGCCTTTGCGGACATCACCAAGCCCGATCCGCAGAACGCTCCAGACAAAGTTGTGCTGAAGGGCGTCTCGCCGGATGGCCGAAAAGATTTGTTGGATATCGTTTCCGAGCGGCTGCCGGAGTACAACCTGAGTTCGGGAGCGGATAACACCTGGGTTCTGACCATGAAGCCGCAGATGCTCGCGGACATGAAGAACAAGGCTGTGACCCAGGCGATCGAGACCATCCGCAACCGTATCGATTCGCTGGGAGTGAGCGAGCCGACGATCCAGGAGCATGGCCTCGGCCAATACCAGATTCTGGTGCAGTTGCCCGGTGTGGACGATCCCGGCCGCGTGAAAGACATCATGCAGTCGACCGCCATGCTTGAGATCAAGCAGGTGTTAGGCGGGCCATATCCTAGCGAGCAAGCTGCGCTGCAGGAGAAGGGCGGAGTCTTGCCGGCGGATGCGATTCTTATGCCGGGACATGGCGCTCCGGGAGCGGCTGCAGGGGAGCAGTCGTGGTATCTGGTGTCGCGAATCTCTGCTGTCCGCGGCAAAGACTTGCGCGATGCGCAGCCCAGCACCGACCAGAACGGCCAGCCAAATGTGCGCTTCCAGTTGACTGGCGAGGGCGGCCAGCGATTTTACAGCTTTACCTCTGCCCATGTCGGCGAGAGTCTGGGCGTGGTGCTCGATGGCAAGGTGCAGGAAGTCGCCAACATCAAGGAAGCGATTCGCGATACTGGCGAGATCAGCGGCGGCAGCATGAACCAGCAGCAGGCGAAGGACTTGTCAATGATCCTGCGGTCAGGCGCTCTGCCGGCAGGCATCAAGTATCTGGAAGAGCGTACCGTTGGCCCGTCGCTGGGCACGGATTCGATCCGCCATGGCGTGAATGCGGCGATCATCGGTATGCTGGCAGTATTGATTTTCATGCTGGTTTACTACCGCGGCGCGGGCATCAATGCCGACATCGCACTCATTCTGAACCTGATCATTCTGCTTGGCTTTATGGGCTTTTTTGAGGCGGTGCTGACCTTGCCGGGAATCGCCGGCGTGATCCTTACCGTTGGTATGGGCGTGGATTCGAATGTGCTGATTTTTGAGCGCATACGTGAAGAGTTGCGCAACGGAAAGACGCCACCCTCGGCAGTGGACCAGGGATTTAGCCACGCATGGATAACGATCGTGGATACGCACGTCACGACAATCGTATCGGCAGCCATTTTGTTCATCTTCGGCACCGGCCCGGTGCGCGGCTTCGCTACAACGTTGACCTTCGGTCTGCTGGCGAATCTGTTTACCGCTGTGTTCGTGTCGCGGCTGATTTTCGATTGGATTCTGACTCGCAAACAGCGCGGCGAAGCGTTGAGCATTTAGAGAACTTTAGATTTACATAAGGGGCTAGATAACAGGTGGAGTTCTTTCGCAATCCCAACATAGATTTTCTGGGCAAGAAGTGGTATTTCCTTGCCTTTTCGCTGGTGTTCAGCGTCGCCGGCATATTTTCCATGTTGTTCTGGCACCACATCCCCTACGGCGTGGACTTCCGGGGCGGCACACTGGTTTACGTTAAGTTTTCCCATACACCCGACGATAACGCCCTGCGCGCGGCAATGGATCATGCCGGCCTTCGCAACGCGAAGATTCAGCGCTATGGCGCCGCCCCGGATAACGAAGTGCTGATCGATCTCGATGTGCAGGAGACCAGCGAACAGGCACTCGATAAAGGCAAGACCCAGATTATCAACACTCTCGAAACCAATGCTCCGGCAGGGAAGCTGGACCTGAACAACGCCAGTTCGTTGGCCATCAAGAATCACCTGCTGGATAAAGACCCTCTGCACCTGGGTTCCGATGCCGACCAGAAATATAGTCAGCAGGCGCAGGCCATTGTCGATACGCGCGATAAAGCTCAGGGCGGTGTGCTGGGTTCGTTCGACCAGTTGAAGGGCCCGGTCGATCCCGCAGTAGTGGCCTCGCTGCAGGATGGCTTTTATCTCTCCGACTTTGCCGTACGCAATGTGGAGATCGTCGGTCCGCAGGTGGGCGCGCAGTTGCGTAAGCAGGCGTTGCTGGCAACCGTTTATTCCCTGGCGGGAATGCTGATTTACCTTGGCTTCCGTTTCGAATGGATTTACGGCGTGGCGGCGGTGGTGACGGTGTTTCACGACACGTTGATCACGGTGGGATTCTTTTCGCTAACCAACACAGATATTTCCCTGACGGTGATTGCGGCCATCCTCACCCTGATTGGTTACTCTAATAACGACACGATCGTGGTATTTGACCGCATCCGGGAAAACATTAAACTCATGCGGCGCGAGAATCTGTCGGAGATCGTCAACCGCAGCATTAATCAGACTTTGAGTCGAACCATCTTGACAGCGGGCCTAACCTTCCTTACCGTACTCGCACTGTTTTTATTCGGCGGCGAAGTGCTTCATGGATTCAGCCTCGCGCTCGTAATCGGCATCTTAATCGGGACGTATTCGTCGATCGCGATAGCGGCGCCGATCCTGGTGGCTTACCAGGATTGGAGAATTGAAAAGGGCAAGGCGAGCGGCCGCAATGCCCGTCCAGGGCAGGTAGTGGCACGATAGCATCGCCGGCAGATTTTGGTCAGGCGCTTATTTGTAGATAGTTAAAGCAAACGGTTTGTCGCCGGACGGAGCCTTTCGTGGATGGTCCGGCGAGCTGGTGGATTTTGGGAGCAAAGGGGACGCGGTCGGTGTCTAAGTTCACGTAAGGTCTGAAGTAGGAGAAAACCTCATGTTCGAAGATAGCCTTCTGGAATCCGGAGGCAGGCTGAAGACAAGGCGGGGACGCACCACGACCTTCGCTATCATTCTGGAGATAGCGTTGATCGGCGTTATGGTTCTGCTACCCCTTATCTTTACGGAAGCCCTGCCTAAGCAACAATTGATGACCTTTTTGGTGGCCCCTCCGCCTCCACCTCCGCCTCCACCGCCTGCCGCTGCTCCGGTAAAAATCGTAAAACAGATTCAGACCGACATTGTGAATGGGGCACTGCGTACCCCAACCAAGATCCCGCAAAAAGTTCAGATGATTAAGGAAGATGAAGCCCCACCGCAAATGGCTGCGACGGGCGTCGTGGGCGGCGTTCCGGGAGGCATTCCGGGCGGACAGATGGGCGGCGTAATTGGCGGGATTATCAGTTCAACGCCGGTGGCCGTGCCTAAAGTCGCTACCCCGCAGCGTGTGCGAGTATCGGCTGGTGTGACGTCCGGGTTGCTGGTCCGGCGGGTTCAGCCGAATTATCCTCCCTTGGCGCGACAGGCTCGCATTCAGGGAACGGTTGTGTTGCACGCAGTTATCAGCAAAGATGGCTCCATCGAAAACCTTACGCTGGTCAGCGGACATCCAATGCTTGCTCCAGCGGCGATCGAAGCGGTCAAGCAGTGGAAGTACAAGCCGTATCTTCTGAACGGCGAGCCCGTGGAAGTGGATACGGAAGTACAAGTTAATTTCACCCTGGCTGGGGGCTAAGCTCCCGCCGGTGTAGCGGCAACACTCGTGAACGAATCTCCCCTACCCATCCATGTCGGTGGCCGGGAGAGCCTTTTGTCGGGCGCGGCCGCCGCACCTTTTATCTAGTTTCTAGTATGTGGGTACGCCAAGGTTGCCGAAAGTCACGAGCGGCTTTCTTGACGTCGGGTTTTGCAGTTTGCACAAATTACGCATCCAAGTCTAATAAGAAGTTCCGAGGAGGGAAAGCAACTCATGTACGCAGCTAATTTCGCAGGAGAAATTCTCAACCATGTTCCCCGGGTGGCCGCCTGGATTGTGCAAGAGGGTGGCGCAGTGGGATGGGATCCGATTTCGCTTTGGAAGCAGATGGGTATCATCGCGAAAATCGTGGTCATCATCCTGTTCATTATGTCTGGCTGGTCGATCGGAGTGATGATCGATCGCGCCATGGCTTATAGCGCAGCCCGCAAGCAGTCTCGCGCCTTTGCTCCCGCCGTTGCTGGCGCCTTGCGCGATGGCCGTATCGACGAAGCTATCAAGGTCGCCGAGCGTAACAAGAAGAGCCATCTGGCCAAGGTTGTCACTGCCGGCCTTATGGAATTCAAGGCTCACCAGGATAGCCCCGGCGCAATCCCCGGCGAGACCATTGAAGCTTCCAAGCGAGCCCTGGAGCGCACCGAAGCCATTGTTCACGCCGAACTGAAGCGTGGTCTGGGCGGTTTGGCTACCATTGGCTCGACAGCCCCGTTCGTCGGCCTGTTCGGAACCGTGATGGGCATTCTGAACGCCTTCAAGGGTATTTCCGAGCAGAAGGCTACCGGTCTGGGCGCGGTCGCAGGCGGCATTTCGGAAGCTTTGGTGACCACGGCTTTCGGGCTGCTGGTGGCCATTCCCGCCGTCATGATGTTCAACTACCTCACCGGGCGCGTTGAAGCGTTCGATGTGGAGATGGACAACTCGTCGAGCGAACTGATCGATTACTTCCTGAAGCGGCGGGACGTTCGCCGGTCCTAGTAGCAAGTCGTTGTCCGCATGAGTTGCTGTCTGGCGCTGGGCATCAATCCCAGCGCCAGCATTCCCAACCCAGGCGGGGCCGACCCGGTCGATTCTGTGATTGATTTGGACGGCGGGTTTTACTGGCGACGGCCACTGGCCGCTGCCGCAGGGGGAAATTACGTTATGTCATTAGCGAAGCGGAACGAAGGCGCGAAGGTAAATTCCGACATCAACGTCACACCGATGGTGGACGTGATGTTGGTCTTGCTGATCATTTTCATGGTGATCACGCCCATGTTGCAGAAGGGCATCAGCGTGGATATGGCAAAAGTGAATAATCCGACTCCGATGCAGGATGCGGACAAGGAAGATGCGCTGCTGGTCTCCGTCATGCGCGACGGGACGGTTTACTTCGGAGCCGACAAGATTACGCCGGACAGCTTAACGGGCAAAGTAAAAGATCGCCTGACGAATCGCACGAATAAAATCGTCTACGTGAAGGCGGATGCCCGCGCCCACTTCGGCAACGTCGTCCAGGTTGTGGACGGCGTGCGCGCCGCGGGTGTGGATGATCTCGGCCTGCTTACCGAACAGAGGAAGAGCACTCCAAACGGTCCAAGTACTCCGACCACCGCTCCGGCGGGTGGACAATAAGAGGAGATCGACAATGAGTATGGCAATGGGAGGGGGCGGAGGGCAAAGCGCCAACATCAACGTCACTCCGCTGATTGACGTTCTGCTGGTGCTGCTCATCATTTTCATGGTGATCACGCCTTTGACGCCGAAAGGTTTGGATGCGCTGGTTCCTCAGCCGCCTCCACCGAACGCGCCCAAGAACAACACTCCGGACCGCACCATCGTGGTGCAGTTGATCGATCGCGGCGCCGGTCAGGATCCCGGCCTCAAGATCAATCAGGAAGACGCCACTTGGGATAACTTGCAGGGCCGTCTCGCCGATATCTACAAAACGCGCGCTGAGAAAGTCATGTTCGTGAAGGGTGATGATGCAATCCCCTTCGCCGACGTGGCTAACGTGATTGACATCGCGCATGCCGCCGGAGTGGATAAGGTCGGCCTGATTACCGCGAAGATCGAAGCGGGCGGCTAACGCGCGCTAAGATTTAGCACTCGAGATTTAACAGTCGAGATTTAACCGTGAAGAGGCGCCCCGAAAGGGTCGCGCCCCGTTCATCGGGCGCCGGAATAAATTTCTGGCGCCACGTCTGCGAAGGAATGCTCGGCCAGCGCTTGTCAACCCGCTGTCTCTGGGCCTAGGATGCTGTGGCAAGGGAGATTTATACCGCAATGAATAGATACTTTCGTCTGCTGACGCTGGCGGCTGCTACGCTGGCGCTCTTATCGACCATAGGCTGCGGCAAGTTGCGCGCCCGCGACCAACTCAACAAGGGCGTGACGGCTTACAAGAATGCCAAGTACGAAGAGGCCATCGACCACTTCCAACAGGCAGTGGCGTTGGACCCTACCCTGATTAATGCCAAAATGTATTTGGCCACAGCGTTCGCCCAGCAATACATTCCCGGCGCCGACACGCCGGATAACAACAAAATGGCGGAACAAGCGATCGATCAATATCAGCACGTCCTCGACATGAATCCGGCGCGCGATCAGAAGGTCAACTCCGCCAAGGGTATTGCCTATCTCTACCTGAATATGAAGAAGTTCGACGAGGCGAAAAAATATTACCGCATGGCCGCCGACGTCGATCCCAACGACCCTGAACCTTACTATTCGGTGGGCGTAATCGATTGGACGGCTTGCTACCAGCCGCGCATGGAAGAGCGTGCCAAGCTTGGCCTGAGACCGGATGAGAATCTCAGCGCTAAGAACAAAGATCAGAAAAAAGCTTGCCAGGAATTGAAGGTCAAGAATATGCCTTCCATCCAGGAGGGCATCGACAGCCTGAATAAGGCAATCCAGCTTCGTCCCGATTACGACGACGCCATGGCTTACCTGAATTTGATGTATCGCGAGAAGGCCGACGTCGAGTGCGACGACCCGAATGCGCGCCAGGAAGATTTGAAAACCGCCGACCATTGGGTGGACCAAACTTTGAGCACCAAGAAAGCCAAGGCCGAGAAGCAGCCTGGGCAACAGGGCATCACGATGGACCAGCCCAAATAGGATAGCAACCAGCTGAGATCAACGAGTACAGATCAAATAGAATAGAGACAGCAAGACTCGGCCTTATCCGTGCCTACGCGCGTTGAGTGCGCGGCAGAGCCTCTTAGTTTCCAGATTATTTCTGTGCAGGATTCCCGCTGAGGGCGATCTCGCAAAGAAAAATATTCTCCCCGAACCTTTGCGGCGCAGAACATCCAAGTTGTTCCAGTTGCTTCCGTAGGGCTGGCACAGTGTCGGTAATCATGCCGGCGTCAAACAGCCAAAGTTTCGTTCCCGGAACAAGTTGGTATGCCTCCGCCACATTCGCCAATTGCTCTGGCAGGTCCTCCGCACGAAATTTCCACTCTTGAGGGCGAGCCGTAATCACCGTGTAAGGCCCGCAGTGACTTCTCGCAAACGACTTCAGAGGAGGAAATATCTGAACGATGCCGTGGCCGCACGCGTAATAGCCAAGCAGCAATCCGCTCTGATAGTCGGCGAACACGATTGATCCAGGAGGAGCAGATCCTCGCAAAGAGGTCACCGCGTCCTCCATTAGAATACGGCGCTGATTTTTCGCCCGAATCAGCGGTGGTGGCGCGGGAAAAAAGTTGCAGAGCGCCAGGCAAACAAAAATGACCAGAGGCCGAATCCAGTTTCTTCCCGGTTTCCAAAAGGCCAGCCCCACAGCAGCGCCGCTGAGCCCGAAGAGCGCAAGAAACGCGTTATGGCGCGTCGCGCCGTAAGGATACAGCCCCGCTAGCGCCATGCCGCAATTAAGGACGAAGGGAAGCGCGAGCAGAAGGCCAAGTTCACGTGGTGTTGGGCGCCTTTCGGCAGGCGCCGGGTTTTGCCGCAGCAATGAAACCACACCAACAAGAAACGCCAGAAGCGTAAGAGTCCCTGCGACGCCGTGGCTCAGGAGATAAGTAAACACGCGCAAAGTTTGCGCCGGCACAAAAACCGCGACGTGATTCTCGCCGGGATGAAAGATGGATTTCCTCAACCAGGTTTCGGCAATTCCCTGCGCCATGCCGCTTTGCCTCAGCCGCCTGACATGAGTAATGAGATAGTAGCCAGCGAGCGCAAGCGCGCCGATTTGTCCTGCGCTCCAAACCGCCACCAGCGTGGGATGCTTTCCGTAGGGGTAGAGCCGCATCAGCATGTAAAGGCCAAAGGCGAAGGCGAAAATGAAAGATGAGTAGTGAGTAAGAAGCGCCCCGTAGAGTGACAACGAGAACAAAATCATTGTCCAGTTGGAGTTGTCGCGAACCGCGCGTTCCGCGAAGTAGAGGCATCCGGAGATGAAAAATAAGAGCAGCGCATATTGCCGGATCTCAGACGACAGTCCGATAAGGGACGGT
Source organism: Acidobacteriota bacterium (assembly GCA_013289765.1). Classification (GTDB taxonomy): domain Bacteria; phylum Acidobacteriota; class Terriglobia; order Terriglobales; family Acidobacteriaceae; genus Sulfotelmatobacter. The sequence goes on along the minus strand of JABCZI010000002.1, from coordinate 265,757 downwards.
GCGAATGCGAACAGCAGCAGGCCCGTGAACGCGGTGGAACGGTCGCTAACCAGTTTCAGCCACAGGTAAGCGATCCAGCAGCAAGCCGTTCCCGCCAGAACCGAAGGCATTCGCAAAATCAGTTCAGAGCTTCCCAGTGCACGCCAATAATGGAGGACGAGAATCAACAACGGCGGGTGCGCATTAGTCAAGGCAGCCTTGTACGCTAGTCCCACGGAAGGTTGGCTTGCCAAAAGAAAGTGCAGGGCTTCGTCAGGATTGAGGAAGTGCGTCCAAGCCTCAAATAGCCTTGCTGACAGCCCGGCGAGCAATACCAGCGCAGGCAGCAAATCCGCCCGGTCCAGATCAAACATACTGCGTCGCAGCCCTCGCCTGCTGCCCAAAAAGTTTTCTGGATGTGACGTTGATTGTGGACTAGCTGTTGGCTGATCTGAGAAGGTCATTCAGAGAGTGAAAGCATCCGAGACATGCAAATAATACTATGCCTGAGTTAGACAGCCCCGGAGATACTAAGTGTCGGAAATCGCATCAAATGCTATCCTGACGTCATCCATTTAATTGTGGATGTTTTCTACATGGCGACGCATGCGCAGTTCGCAGTGGCGGATCCCCAGCCCAGTAAGGCCGTAGTAGGCGGGCGCTGGAAGGGATGCGTGTCGGTAATCGTCCCCGTGTACAACGAGATTGCGCACGTGGATGAACTTCTGCGGGCCATCCACAACTCGCCTGTGAGGAAGGAAATCATCATCGTGGACGACGGTTCCACCGACGGTACTCGCGAGAAACTTCGAGCCATGCCGCCCGCGAACGATGTCACTGTCGTCTTCCACGAAAAGAACTGCGGCAAGGGCGCGGCCATCCGCACCGCTCTCGAATATACCCGCGGCGAATATATTCTGATTCAGGATTCCGACCTGGAATATGATCCGCAGGATTATCCCGCTTTACTGCTTCCGCTCGAACAGCGCGAAGCAAATGTAGTCTACGGTGTTCGTCCAGACCGCCCGGAGCGTGGACTAAGGTTTTTTCTGGGCGCAAAACTTTTGACTCATCTCACCAATCTGCTCTACGGCGCGGGCATCCACGACGAAGCGACTTGCTACAAAGTTTTCCGCCGTTCGCATCTCGCGCAAATCGATCTCGAATGCCAGCGTTTCGAATTCTGTCCCGAGGTAACCGCGAAGCTCAGCCGCTTGGGAGAGAAAATCGCGGAAGTACCCATCTCCTACAAACCTCGCTCCGCTGGCGAAGGGAAGAAGATTCGCCATACCGATGGCTGGCTTGCGATCTGGACTCTTCTCCGCCACCGTTTCACTCGCCGTTCGCGCTGGATGAGATCAGGAAGCACAGCCGCGGCGGCTCCGTTCGCAGTGAGCTTTGCTCGTGTTTCCCCTGAGTGAAGTAACATCTGTTGAAAGCCAACGGCTGCTTATGAGATTTATCGACCGCGAAGAGGTCGCCCGCAGGCTTACCTATGAAGTTTGCATTCCGATTGTGCGCGACGCGATGATCGCGTGCTCGCGGGGCGAGACCAGGCAGCTTCTGCGCGCGCTCATTCCACTCGCCGAAGGCCGCTTATTCGGAGTCATGCCTGGTGCCATGGGCTTGTCGGCTCCGTTTGGCGCCAAGTTGATCAGCGTATTTCCGGAGAACTTTTCTTTGGGAAGACAGTCGCACCAGGGTTTGGTCATTCTGTTCGACCACGGAACCGGCGCGCCTGTTTGCGTTGTCCACGCAGGCGAGCTTACCGCCATTCGAACGGCGGCAGCCAGTGCGGTTGCCACCGACGCGTTAGCGCGCAAAGATGCCCGCCGTCTGGCGATTCTAGGCTACGGCGAACAGGCCGCGACTCATGCGCGAGCGATTGGAAAAATCCGCAAGCTTGAATCGATCTCGATATGGGGACGTTCGCCCGAACGAGCGCAAGCCTTCGCTGAGCGAATGCAGAAAGAACTCGCCCGGCCCGTCACTAGCGCAAAAGATGTGGAAGCAGCAGTCGCCGAGGCCGACATAATTTGCACCGTCACCTCGGCGTCTGAGCCAATTTTGAAGGGCGCGTGGGTGCGTCCGGGCACTCACGTGAATCTTGTTGGCTCAGGCCATGCCGGTCCAACAGAGGTGGACAACGACCTTGTCGTCCGCTCGCGCTTCATCGCCGACAGCCGCGAGGGAGTTCTGCAGCAAGGCGCCGAGTTCCTCCGGGCCAAGGCGGCCGGCCTGGTTGGTGACGATCACATCGTCGGTGAGATTGGCCAAGTGTTGGCGGGCGAAATCGAGGGCCGCCGCTCGGCTCAAGAGATCACTGTCTACAAGTCGCTCGGCCATATCGTCCAGGATTTGGCAACCGCGTGGGCACTCTACTCGCAGGACGAGAGTCAGCCCTAGAGGGCATCCCGGCCAGTCTCTGCTGTAAAATCTTGAGTTCGCTGCGCCGGTGCGCTATTGCCAAGCGCGGTTACAAGAGCGGTTAAAAGATAGGGCGATGTTCAAGAAAATTCTTATAGCCAATCGCGGCGAGATCGCGGTGCGCGTCCTACGTGCCTGCCACGAAATGGGGATTGCAGCCGTGGTTGTCTACTCCGACGTAGACCGTGGCGCGCTGCACGTGCGCAAAGCTGACGAAGCTTATCCCATCGGCGCTGCGGCCGCGAGCGAATCGTATCTCAACATCCATAAAATTATTGAGGTCGCCGCGCGATCTTGCGCCGATGCCATCCATCCCGGTTACGGGTTCCTCTCCGAGAACGCTAGGTTCGCCCAAGCCTGCGCCGATGCTGGCGTAAAATTCATCGGTCCCACCGCAGCCGCCATGAAGGCCATGGGCTCGAAGACGCGCGCCCGCCAAGCCATGGAGAAAGCAGGCATCCCATTCGTCCCCGGAACATCGCGCGGAGTCGAATCGTTCGCGGAGGCAGAAAAGGTCGCAGCGAAGATCGGATACCCGGTGATGTTGAAAGCTGCCGCTGGGGGCGGCGGTAAAGGCATGCGGCTGGTGCACGCGCCGGAGCAACTAAAGTCTTCCCTGGACGCGGCCCGCAGCGAGGCCCAGCGATCCTTTGGGGACAGCGAAGTTTATATCGAGAAGGCCATTGTCAATCCGCGGCACATCGAAATGCAGGTACTCGCCGACGAGCACGGCCACACCGTTTACCTCGGTGAACGCGAATGCTCGCTGCAACGTCGCCATCAGAAGGTGCTGGAAGAAGCGCCGTCGCCGATCGTCGATCCAGACATGCGGCGGCGGATGGGTGAGGTGGCGGTTCGCGTCGCTCAGGCGGCGAATTACACCAATGCCGGTACTGTGGAGTTTCTGGTCGATGAGCGCAAGAATTTTTATTTCCTGGAGATGAACACCCGCTTACAAGTGGAGCATCCGGTCACGGAACTGATTACCGGACTCGATCTGGTTCATCTGCAGATTCGCATTGCAGCAGGAGAAAAGTTGCCGTTCACGCAAGACGACGTAAGCATTCGCGGCCATGCCATTGAATGCCGCATTTATGCTGAAGATCCGGACAATAATTATTTCCCCAGCCCTGGCAAGATCAGCCTGCTGCAGGAACCTTCGGGCCCGGGGATTCGCGTCGACACCGGCATGAGTGAAGGCTGGAACGTGCCCATCGATTATGATCCGCTGCTGGCGAAGCTGATCGGTTATGGCGGCGACCGGGATCAGGCCATCGCGCGGTTGGCCCGGGCGCTCGACGAATATTTCGTCGGCGGCATCAAGACGAATATTTCTTTGTTTCGCCGCATCCTGCGCGATGCGGATTTCCGTGCCGCAAAACTCGATACCGGATTTCTCGATCGCATGTTAACGCGAAGCGAGAAGCGGCCAGTAGATTCGCGAACCGCGGAAGTGGCCGCCATCGCCGCCGGCCTGTTTGCCGCGCTTGCAACAAAATCAGCCGGTGCAGGCGGCGGAGATGTGGTCGACGGGTCGAGTGCTGCGAACAGAACAGATTCCAAATGGAAAGATGCGAGTCACCGCGAAGCTCTGCGTTGACGCAACAACATCTGCCATAAAGGTGAAGTGATTTGCCGGCCGCTGGCCACCGACCACCGGCCACTGATTCCCATGCTCTACGACGTAACCATAGACGGGAAGAATTACCGGCTGGAACTCAACCGCGTAGACGGGCGCTGGTCCTGCCGTCTCGATGGCCATGACGTCGAAGTGGAAGCTGTCCTACTGCGTCCGGATGTACTCTCTCTTCGCATCGGAAACGTGGCGTATGAAGTTAAGTCGGAACGGATAGCGAATGATCTGCAAATATGGGTAGGAAGTGCGCGCTTTGCGGTTGAACTCCGCGATCCGCGGTCTCTGCGCGGCCGCTCCCGCGCGGCAGACGATCATGGTCCCAGGAAGATCACCGCCCCAATGCCGGGCAAGGTGGTGCGGCTCCTGGTGGATGAAGGCGACAAAGTGGAAGCGGGCGGCGGCGTTGCGATAGTCGAAGCGATGAAGATGCAGAACGAAATCAAATCGCCGAAGCAGGGAACGGTCCAGAAAATTCTAGTGGGCGAAGGTGCCGCAGTGAACGCAGGCGACGTTCTGGCAATTGTCGAGTAAATCCGTTTTATCCAGCCCGGAAACAAGAATCGCTTAGCATATTTCGTCGGTCCTATTTCGTCAGTCCATTACTGTCCAGAACTTTTTTCGCGTAGTAATTTTCCACTTTGGCGGAGTCGCGTAACACTTCGTAGTAAGCGGCTTTAAGCAGCTGCTCGCGGCGGTCGTGAAGCTGCGAACGGATTGCCTGCTGCACCCGAGGATCCGATAAATCGCGTTGTCCCGCCGGCTCTTTGGACACCAGCTTGACGATGCGAAAGCCGGCAGCCTGCTTGGTCGCGGGATTGATCACTGTAATGATCGGGCTGTACTGGCCCGGTTTCAGCTTGAGCACTAAATCTCGTGTTCCGGGATCAGTATTCCGCAAAGACGATTCGGGAATCGTTCCCAGGTCGCCCCCATTGCCGGAAGTCTCCGGATCCTCCGAATAATTCATCGCCAGCGTTGCGAAATCGTCGCCGCTGTCCAGGCGGTTGTTGATCATCTGGATTTTCTTGCGGGCATCCCCTTCGTTCTGCGCCTTGTTGTTCTGATTGTGCACTTGCGGGTTCGGTGCGGGAGTGACGAAGATCTGCGCCAGATGGTACTGCGGCTCGATCAGATTGAACTCAGATTTGTGCGCGGTAAAGTAATCGATGATGTCCTGATCGGTGACGTTAATTTTTGACGACACTTCTTTGTTCATCACCTTGTCGACGGTGATGGAGCGGCGGATATCGCGCTTAAAATCCTCGAGCGTGATCTTTTTTTCCTGCAGCCTCTTATCGAATTCCTGCTGCGTGTAAGGGGATTTGATCTCGTTGAGCTTGCGGTCTACTTCTTCTTCCGTGGCCAGCAGTCCCAGCTTCTCGGCCCGCCGCATGACCATTTCGTCGTCGATCAGCTGGCGAAGAATATTCAGGCGGAGAATCGTGGCTTGTTCGCCGGCAGGCGCCTGTTGGGCGCTCGCCACCTGATTGTCATAGTACTTATCGATGTCAGACCGGAATATCTTGCGACCATCGACGGCAGCCACCACATCGCCGCTTACCTGTGACTTGCATCCGAGCAATGCAGCCAATGTAACGGCGGTAGCCAGCAGAGCCGGCAGCCGGATAAAACGTGCTTTTCTTTTCAAATGAGTTCTCCCTAGCTGGTCTACCGCGCACCTCGACATGAAAAAGATCCCGCAAGCTCCCTACTGCTGTGCTTCGCTATTATTACTTGGAAGTTGGTGTTGCGGCTACGGAGGCGTGCTCAGGCACTGGCAGATTAGCATCCTTCAGGGCCTGATCCAACGCAGCGCGCACCTCGCTGACCGGTACGGCTCCGTCGAGTTTTTGCCCATTGATAAACAATGTTGGGGTGGCGTCTACTCCGACCCCTTCCGCCTCTTTCATCGACGCCTTAACCGCAGTTTCATCCTGCGCCTTGATGCAGGATTGAAGCTTCCCCACATCAAGATTGTGTTTCTGACCCTGCGATATGGTCAGCCGGTCGAGCGCGTCGGTTCTGGCCGAGGGCGTCTTTTCGTTGTTCACTTCACGCTGGTTGGAGTGAATGTAATCCGCAAAATCCCAATACGCATCACTGTTCTGCGAAGCCAGACAATTGGCGTCCACCGCGGCATGCGTGGCCCAGGGATGAATCTCAACCAGCGGGTAATCTTTGTAAATGAAGGTTACGCGGTCCCCGTATTCTTTCAGGATTTGCGGAAACAACGTCTGGTGCATGCGCGAGCAAAACGGGCACTCAAAATCGTCGAAATTCACAACTACAACCTTCGATGCTTTCGCGCCCCGAGCCGGTCGCCCGCTGGTATCGATTTTGCTCATCGTTTCCGCGAAAGGATCTTTGCCCAGGTCAAACTTGATTACCCGCATCATGGATGCGTGGTCTTTCGAAACCAGAAAAGTGAGATCCTGCTTCTTTCCAGCATTGTCAATCGTGACTGTCACGGACTCATAGTTCGGCAGCTCTGAACTCGCGGAAGGCGTGCCCACAAGCAGGTGAACCTCGGGTGGAATCTTGTAGTAGGAGCGTACCTGACGCTCGATCTTCCTGCTTAAATCAGGAGAAGTAGATTGAGCGACACAGCCCAGGCAAACGCCCAGCAGGAGTAGAAAACAACGCCGAATAAGTGTCACCAAGAACCGCCTTAATCTCACAGGTTGAAAGTTGATTATCTCACAGCGCCAGAGCGGCGCGGCGGAGCGAATTAAGCGGAACACGCTTAAACAGGGGTCCAGCGAGGTGTGAACGGTTCCCTTTAACCCGTCTGCCGCAACAATTCCGTCGCCGGCAACAGTGAGTTCATCGATCCGGAACGGAAGCCTTCCATGTCCAGAGTTACAAATTTAAAACCCAGCGCTTTGAAGATGGTGGTGAACTGCGCCGCCATAACGGGATTGAGCGCCCGCTCCAGCTCCTCGCGTGCTACTTCGATGCGGACGATATCACCGTGATGCCGCACTCGGAATTGGCGGAAGCCCAAAGCGCGCAACGCATCTTCCCCTTTTTCCACCGTATCGAGAGCCTCGCGCGTAACCGGCCGGCCATATTCAATGCGGGATGACAAGCAAGCGGACGCGGGCTTGTCCCAGATGCGAAGCCCTGCCTGGCGCGCCAGCATTCGGATTTCTTCTTTGCCGAGCCCGGCATCGAGCAAGGGAGCGACGACTTGATGTGCGCTCGCCGCTTTTTGGCCGGGACGGAAGTCGCCCTGGTCGTCGACGTTCACCCCGTATGCGATGACATCGAAGCCGCGCGCCGATCGAAGTTCTTCCATCAGCGAGAACAACTCATCTTTGCAGAAAAAACAGCGCTGCGCATCGTTGCGCACATATTCCGGGCGATCAAGCTCCGAGGTAGGAATCACTTCCAACGGAATCGATTGCTCGCGCGCGAATGCAACCGCATCGGCAAGCTGAGTGCGTGCCAGGCTTGGAGAGTCGGCAATGATCGCCAGCATTTTCTCTCCCAATGCCTGATAGGCAGCCCAGGCCAGGTATGCGGAATCTACGCCACCCGAATATGCAACGAGCAGGCGTCCCATGCCTCGCAGGCGGGCCTGAAGCCATTCCTGCTTTGCGTCTGTCTGCTGTTGCTCAAGAGGCATTCAAATATGTTAACAGGAACAAGAACTGAGGAATGAACTTCCGGAAGCAGGCGACAGCAGGAAAAACCGCTCGCTTTTACTGGCCACTGCCTCTAATACAGCCGCTCTTGCCTTCGTAGACTACCGAAGGCGGCGATGTTTGCCAGCGTGAAGGTAAACCGGAATAGATTTTCGTGCCGCACATTCGCGACCGAGTAGCTGCGATATTCCGCGGTCACGCCGCAGCAGTCCCAGTTGTATGTGGTTTGCGTGGTGATGAATTGAAGTTGCCCGCTTTCCGCGTCAAAACCAAAACTGCCGGCGCCGCTGAAGCCTCGCTTGTTGGCGCGGCCGTAGCCCAGCGCAGCGCGATACTGGTTAAAGCGAGGGAGCGTTGCGGAACCCGCACTTACGGTTTGCGCCGGTATATTGAGAATCGCGTCGCCCCCACCGACCGTCACCGGGCCGATGTGGTAGTTCGCCAGCAGCACACTGGAGTTAACCCCATTCCCTTGGAAGTCATAATCCAGGTCCCACTCGGCATCGGTGTGAGCGGTGGTTTCCACGCGCAGCCTCGAAATCAGAGGGGAAAGATGGCGCGGTTGGGTTACGAACGCGATTCCAGTGAGATCAGCTGTCGTCGTGAACATGTTGCGTTGCCCGGGAATTAATGCGCCACCGAAGGTTGGATCGAGGAAGTATTTCTGCTTCAGTTCCCAGGTCACGACTTCGCGCACTTGAGGTTCCGGCTGGCACAGAGAATGAAGAGGGTTGGGATGCACCCAGGGAACCGTCAATTCTGGCGCGGCCCCGCCAATGGTTAGGCCCAACATCACTGCGTCGGAGCTGTTGGGGCCGCAATCCTGCGGCTTCTGCGCCGTGCGCTTGGCATAGAGACGCGTGACAAATCCGTATTCCACTTCGTGGGTATTGGTCAGTATGTCGCGCTCGTCGAACTTTATCGTGTTGCCAAATTCGTTCACGCCGGTGACCAGGCGGTATACGATGCGCGGTTCAATAACGTGCTTCCACTTCCTTCCAAGGAATTCCTTATCGAAAACGCGCTCCAGCGCGGGCGGTCTTAATTCCGCAACCGTTTCCAAGGATCTGTGATTGATGGGATCGCGTACCGCCAGCCCTGAGCCGGTGGCTGATTCCCGCTCGGTGTAATACGTGTCATGCAATATCAGTTCCGGACGGAACGACCATCCCCGGAATAACAACGGGAGGGAGAGCTCGGGGCTCAAAGCGAATCGCCCTAACAATCCTGTGCGAAACGGAGGAGTGCAAACTGGGGGGGAGGAAGTCGAACACTCTTCCGGTTCACTGCGTGATAGGCCGGCTGCGGAAGCGTCGAAGGACCAGTAAAACGGTGTGTGCCCCAGTTGATGGTCCACGCTGGAAAAATCCAAACTTGGAGCGTGCTCAATCTTGATCACCTGGCCGGGAGTGGTACTCAAGTAGTTTTGATACAGCTCGACGAATCCGTTCAGGTTAAAACCGTTGGTGGACTTCGAAAGAAACCCTTGCGATTTCACTTCCGAATACACGGCCTGGCTGAAGACTTCGTTGAAGGCCAACCGGAACAGAAACGAACTCAGGTAGTCGACGTTAGCAACGGCGCGAAAACCGTCGACGTTGCCGGCCGCGTTCAATCGCACATTTTCCCCACCTTCTTTGAGTGGAGGCGATCCAATACCGCGGTCAATCACTCCGAAATAGCTCAGGTCCACGTAGGAAGTTTCGCTCGGCATGGCCCGGAACGTTCCCCGCTGCGACCAGCCGCGCAGAGAAAAATATTCGGCGCCCAGGGTGAGATCCATCATGCGATTGATCGCCCAATAATAGGCTTCGCCCACGACGTTGCCTTTGGTGGAAGAACGAGCCACTGCGGGCATCAAAAAACCCGACTGGCGCGACTCTTTCTCGACCGGATGGGTCGCGAACGGAAAATACAGAATGGGAAGCCCATGCAGCATAAATGTGCTGTGGTATATCTTGGCATTGCCGCCCACGTCCACAATCACCTTGCGCGCGTCGAATTGCCATTTGGGATGGGGCAATTCGCAAGTGGTGATGGTGCCGTCATAGACCAGATAGTGATCGGAGCTGGTCTTCTCCACAACTTTGCCGGTAAATGCGAAAGGGGCGGTGGAAGTTAAGATCACTTTGTTGGCGCGAAAACGCAGCCCGGTGGTTCCCGTCACATCGTAAAAGCGCCCGGTTTCAAGTTCCAGATTGTAAGTGCCGCGTGCGGCACGGATGTGGTCGTCATTGGGGCCGCCATCGAGAGCAAAATGTCCAACAGCAGTCGCTTCTCTCGTCTCAGAGTTGTAGGTAGCTTCGTCCGCGCGCAAGACATAGCTTCCATAGTGAATTTCAACCGCACCGTGCAATTCATAAATCGCACCTTGTTGTTCCTGCTGGATGGCGCAAATGGTGTTGACCTCGCCATTTTCTTTTTGAGCGGCGGCCGCCAGTTCGCACGGCGTTGCCGGCGCAGCTGGCTTTTGCGCGGCAGCGCTGGTTCCGGCGGGCGCCGGATCATGATTTACAGGCGGCAACTGGCTGGTAACTAATGGCGGCACGAGAAGCAGGTGACAAAGGACTGCGGCCGTGATAAGGAATCTGTTGCGAGTCATCGGAACGCGATCATCGAAACAAGATCGTCGAAGCGCATGCAAAAAGTGCTCGGATGCTTTTACCGGGCAGCAGCCGTCGTGAACTTAGCACGGCTGTGGCTCGGGAGGCAAAGCGGCTCGAAGTCTTGGATTCCGGCGCGCTCTTGTTGGTTACCCGGTGGCGTAAGTTTTGGCGTTTTGGGGAAAACTGGGATTCATGCCTTGTCCGATTTGTGGTGACATTTGCCGCTGCTCGACCGCCGCGGAGCCAACCCATGCACCCCGCTGGTTAGCTGACAACGACGCCGGTTTGGCCGCCGCAGCGCCAGAACCAGATGGCGAGACACCGCGAAGTGAAGGCTCCAGCGTTCCTCCGGTCGCGGAAGTGTCGTTGAGCACCGGCAAGGAGGCTGACGGTGAGGCTGCTGCTGCGACTACTCCTGCGTGGCGCGATGAAGTTGCTGTCCGGTTGAATCGTTATCAATCCAAGCGCAAGCCGCGTCCGCCCCGATATCCATCGCTGCGCTTGCGTTTCGAGGAGGAAGGTCCCGCTCGCAACACCGCCAGCTCTTCGCTAGAAGCTCCTCCATTCTCGCAAAGTATCGGGGCCGCTTCGCATCACGCTCTGGCGTTGGATAACTTCGCGGACAGCGCTCCTGCGCCTGCAGAAATGCCGGACCTGCGGCAAAGCCCAGCAAGCGCTCGCTCCGGCGATTCGGAACAACCCTCGACGCCAATAACTCCCACATCGGCAAAGATTATTGAGTTCCCGCGTTGGTGGACGCCACCGGCAGCGCCGCTCGACGAATTGGCGGAGCCCGTAATGGACCGTCCGCGCATCCTGGAGGCTCCGGAAGTTGTCCCCCCGGCGCCTGCTCTGGGCGGCATCACAATTGAACCTGCCAGCCAACCCGAGTTAGAAAAACGTCCGGGCATCGATATCCCGCTGCAGAGTGCGCCTCTGGCGCGGCGCATTTTTTCCGCGGCCATTGACGCTGTGATCATTGGGTCGGCCTGCGCTTTGTTCGCCGCCATCTTTTGGAAGCTGACCGCAATCCAGCCTCCCCGACTTCAACTTGCGGGGCTCAGCGTCGGCTTGGCCGCATTGTTCTGGGCGTCCTATCAATACTTGCTTGTCGTTTACTCGGGCTCGACGCCGGGGCTGCGGCTGGCGAAGCTGGAATTGACCCGCTTCAATGGCACTCCTGCGAGCCGCCGGCTTCGCCGCTGGCGGGTGCTTGCTTCCTTCCTGTCAGCAGTTTCACTCGGCATGGGATACGCCTGGGTCTTTCTTGATGAGGACGCCCTGTGCTGGCATGACCGCATCACTCACACATACTTGGCGCCAAAGAAGCGGCAGGAACAGTAAATGCCCGCAGTCATTTTCAGGAATCCATTCCCCTGAGCCACTCTCGCTCCCGGCCCCGCCTTGCCCTATGCTATCTTCAAAAGGGTTTAGAAACACATTCTGCACTCCTCTGAATAATGGCCACATCGGTTGAAGGGTCAAAGCCGGTAATAAAAGTCTTCGTCGCCACCACGGTGATGTTGACGTTTATCTCGTTCTGGCGGGCCTCCGCCATCGTTCTGTCTGACCTCGCGTCGTCCGCTTACTACGCTGGCGGCGATGCGGAGAAGGTGATCGGTAAGAGCGCTCCCTGGTTCATCCTGGCAGTCATGCTTTTCAGCTACGCGGTCCGGGCGCTCTACATTGAATCGAGCAGCATGTTCGTCCGCGGTGGGGTTTACCGCGTGGTCAAGGAGGCCATGGGTGGTACTTTGGCCAAGTTTTCCGTTTCGGCGCTGCTCTTCGATTATGTGTTGACCGGACCCATCAGCGCGGTCTCCGCCGGACAATATTTAGCAGGCTTCATCAAAGATATGGGCGTGTACCTGCACCGCCCGCTGAATTTTTCCGACGATCACTTTGCCGCCGGGCTTGCCGTCATCGTGGTGGCTTACTTCTGGTGGAAGAATACCCAGGGCATGCACGAGTCCAGCCAGAAGGCGCTGCAAATCATGGCTATCACCACGGTGATGGTAGTGATTCTGCTGATCTGGTGCACCATCACGGTCTTGCGCGCCCCCATCCAGTTGCCGCCCAACCCGCTGCATGCCGGAGTGATTCCGCTGAACAAGGAATCATTGGGCTGGCTCAACGGAACCTGGTTCAGCCACATTACCTGGATCATTCTTTTTGTCGGCTTCGGACACTCCGTCCTCGCCATGAGCGGCGAAGAAACTCTGGCCCAGGTCAACCGCGAGATCGAACATCCCAAGCTGAAGAATCTGGAGAAGACTGGGCTCGTCATTTTCGTTTACAGCTTGCTGTTCACTTCCCTGGTGTCGTTCTTTGCCGTGATGATTATTCCCGATAAGGTTCGGCCGGATTATTTCGCCAACCTCATCGGCGGCATCGCCATGTACCTGGTCGGGCCTACCAGCCTGAAACTGCTTTTTCATGGGTTCGTGGTGTTGGTGGGTGTCCTTATTCTCGCGGGCGCGCAGAATACTTCCATAGTCGGCGCCAACGGCGTTCTGAACCGCGTTGCGGAAGACGGAGTTCTCACCAGTTGGTTTCAGAAGCCGCATAACCGCTTCGGTACAAGCTATCGCATCATCAATTTAATCGTCGGCATGCAGTTGCTCACCATCTTCCTAAGCCTCGGCAACGTATATGTTTTGGCGGCGCTCTACGCGTTCGGAGTGATCTGGAGCTTCGCCATGAAGTCCATCGCCGTGCTGGTGCTGCGCTTTACCGAGCCCGGCAATCGGGCCTGGAAGGTTCCGGGTAACCTGCACATCGGGAAAACCGAGATCCCGGTGGGCTTGATTCTTATTTCCGCGGTGCTGCTGATCACCGCCGTGGTGAATCTATTTACCAAGTATCAAGCGACGATTGCAGGAGTAATTTTTAGCGGCGTGTTCTTCACCATCTTCACGATCTCAGAGCGACACGTCACGAAAGAGCGGCATGGCAAGCCGGAACAGCTTGATCAGTTTCGCGTCTACGGCAATCAGGAATTGGGCAGCGGCGCCATGGGCGTGCGCACGGGTAATATTCTGGTTGCGGTACGCGACCCTCGCAATCTCTATTACCTGCGCCACATTCTCGGTCATACCGACACCAACAAGCAGGACGTGGTCGTGATGAGCGCGCGCCTTTACCATCGCGAACACAGCTTCAGCGGCAGCGCGGTCATGGAAGCCAGCCAGGTTTTCGACCACTACGAGCAGGAGCTCTTTACCGCCGCCGTGGCCGTCGCCGAAAAAGAGGGGAAGCCGATTTCCCTCCTGGTGGTTCCCGCCACCGACGTGTTCGAAGCCATCATGGTAACGGCGCAACGGCTCGGGTCTTCCCGTGTGATTTGCGGACTCTCGAACAAGCTCACGTCTGACGAACAAGCCAAGCTTACGGGCGACGCCTGGGAGCGTCTGCCCGAACCGCGTCCGCGCATCACCCTCGAGGTCTGCGCGCCTGACGGAACCGTTCGCGAATATGCCATTGGTCCGCACAATCCGCGCCTTCGCCCGCAGGATGTCGAGCTGATGCATAAGCTGTGGCTCAACATCACCACCGATCCCAAGTTTGCTGGAGCCCACCATTATCACATCGTCGCCCTCGCGCTCGAGGAGTTACAACGGGAGCTGAGCACCGAACAGCGCGCCGAGCTTCTGCAGAAACTGCAGGAAGAGATGCATCGCTCGGATCCCAACTGAAGGCAATCGCGCCGGAGCGGTCCGATTGCGCCAGTCTCACCTCGTTCTCTCAATCATCGCTGACTGGCGTCACCGGCCTAGGATTCCTTCCAGCGAAGCCCGCAGGTTGCGGTAGCGAAAGGGATATCCGCTCGAGATCAGTTTGGTCGGTTCCACCTTTTGGCTGGCGAGCAGCATCTCTTCGCCCATTTGTCCGAAAACAATTTTTACCGCGGCAGCGGGGATCGGAAAAACCGCCGGACGCGACAGCACGCTAGCCAGCGTTTTTGCGAACTCCGCATTTCTCACCGGCTTGGGAGCGACTATATTTACCGGACCCTGCAGCAAATCATTTTTCAAAATGTGGTGGATCGCTCCCACCATATCTTGGACGTCAATCCAACTCATCCATTGGCGGCCGTCCGCGGTTCGGCCGCCCAAGCCCAGTTTAAACGGCAGCAGCATGGCCTTCAGCGCGCCGCCGCTGGAACTGAGCACGATCCCGGTTCGCAGATGCGCGGTGCGAATATCAGCTTGCACCGCAGGCATGGTCGCTTCTTCCCACTCCTGGCAAACCTGGGAGAGAAACCCGGTGCCCGGAGCGCTTTCTTCCGATAGCGTTTCGTCGCCGCGATTGCCATAGTAGCCAATTGCCGAACCGCAGACGAAAACGTTCGGTTTGTTTTCCGCGCGCGCCAGGGCCGCCGCCAAATTGAAAGTGCCTTTAACCCGGCTGTCACGGATCTTCGCCATTTTGGGGGCGGTCCATCGTCCGAAAACGCCTTCGCCCGCCAGATGAATCACAGCGTCAAATCCGGACACCGTTTCAGGCGCGAGCGGTTTCGCCGGATCCCAAGCGATCTGCCCTGCGCTGGCCGGACCGCGCACGAGCCGTATGACGGAGCACCCACTGGTGCGAAGGGAAGGTACAAGCGCGGCGCCGATCGGACCCGAGACTCCGCTGACAAGGATTCTGGAATTCATAACTCGCAGGGTGAACTCTATCAGTTCGCTGAGTGCCTCTCCAAACTGGTGACTGGTTTGAAACCTTTGAAGCGAACGAACGAAGCGAGCGAAAAAATAGAGAGGAATTCCGTCAGCCCACTTGACCGAAGCGGGAACCTTACCGGCTCTCGGACTCTACCGCCGGTTTTGTGGTGAAATAGCGCACCGTAACATCTTCGCCGACATTTGTGACCCGGCTCGCGCCAACCACTCTCCGACGGGGGATAGGCTTGGGCGAGAAGTGGCGTATTGTGACATCGTCCCCAATGTAATCGACTTCACTTGCTCTCGTCCGCACCCGGCGAACCATCGGGCTGGAGCGCCCTGAATTTTGCAGTGGAAGTGACGCGCGTGAATCTTCGGGCGCTTCTTTCGTTGACATGGCCTTCGCGGGCGCAAGGCGGTCCGGTGGTTCGATGGCTGTCGATTCCGGCGGGGCTGGGGATTGCAACGGCGAAGCGGGCTCTCGACCGTAGGCGATCCAAAGAGCTACTCCCAACACGGTCGCGAAAGCCGCCAGCAGCACATTCCACGGTGGAATGTGAGAGAAGGATTCCTTCGCTCGATGCACCATCCGTGCTCCCAGCATGGCTGGCCGCTTTAGTAATTGCGACTTTCTCACCGCTGATAGGGCAGCTCCGCAGTGCTGATGGATGGCATGCTTGCCCCTGCCGAGAATGGATTCGTCATTGCTCAGAAGGCCTTGCCATAAGTACGGGCTCTGCTGGGTAGAAGGCAGTTCCGCAGTCCGGTTTTTCTGTTCAATCTCAGCCGCGTGAACCATGGCTGCCTCGATCAGGCCGGCCATCAATCGATAACTGTGGACCTCGCGATCCTGAAAGTCGTGCGCCTCGCTAAACAATATCTCGAGCACGCCCGCCAAGACCCGTTCGTGAAAGATCGGTAGAATTAAAAGGGACTTTGCTCCGAACTGCCGGCAAATCGCTGCCTGAATGCGGGTGTCAGTGTGGGCATTTTCGACTCGGAGAATCTCCCCACCTGCTTTCGTATTCTCGGGGACGGTGAGCGAGGCCGTGACGCGGCTACCGACGGAGATGGCGGAACTTCCACTTCCGGCCCGGTAAATCAATTGATCTGCTTCTAACAAGCAGACGGCGACCCCATCGGCGTTGGCGACGTCTCTTGCAGAATCAACCACCAGATTCATTGCGCCATCCATCCCGAGTTCTCCACGCGTAACCAAGCGTTGGACCTCCATGATGCCTGCAAGGAATTGGCTATCCATCTGACTTTCCTGGACGGCGAATGCGCTGGCCAGGAGCTGCTGGAAAGATTCGCGATCGAGGTTGGAATTCGTACTCATACTGGACTTCCAGGGACGCAAGGGCCTATTAGCGGCCAAACGTTTTCTCAATTCAACCCGCGGTGGCTACTACTGCTCCGAAATGCTTCGTCGCGGCCGCACACAATGGGGCGGTTCTTGGATTCAGAAAGTCGGAAGGAGGTTATCTATAGTTTTTTATGATTTCCACAATGTTCCCCTTCTAAGCCCATTCAATTTTTGGGCAGGAAGGGCCCCGCGCCTTTGCCCGCCAAATGCCCAGGGTGCTCCCATGCGGGCTATAATCCTACATGGCGAGCTTGCGCCAACAGATCGCGACCACCGCTCTCACGCTAACCAAGTTCCGTGAGCTGATGAAGCGGATTCAGGAAAACCGTCCCCAGGACGATCTGTCCATTGTCAAGAAAGCTTACGACTACTCCTTAAAGCATCATGAAGGCCAAAGCCGCGCCTCGGGCGAGCCATATCTTGTCCATCCACTGGAAGTTGCGCTGGTTCTCGCCGAGATGAAGATGGACCCTGTCGCGATTGCGGCCGGACTGCTGCACGATTCGGTCGAAGATACATCCGTCACCATCGTCGATATCCGCAAGGAGTTTGGCGAGCAGGTGGCGCATATTGTCGAGGGCGTCACCAAGATCAGCAAAATCGACTTTGCCACCCGTGAAGAGGCGCAGGCCGAAAACCTGCGCAAGATGATGCTTGCCATGGTCGACGACATTCGCGTGGTGCTCATCAAGCTCGCCGACCGATTGCACAATATGCGCACGCTGGAGCACCTTGATCCCGACCGCCAGCGGAAGATTGCCGAGGAGACTCTCGAGATCTATGCTCCTATCGCCCACCGCCTCGGCATGGGCAAGATTCGCGGGGAACTCGAAGATCTTGGATTCCTGTTTCTCGATCCCTCGGGCTACGAGCAAGTAGAAAAAGCGGTCAACGCGCGCCGCAAGCAGGGTGAAGTCTTTCTCGCGAAAATGCAGGTCATCATCAGCGACAAGCTGAAAGAAGCGGGCATCCAAGCCAAGGTCGATAGCCGGATCAAACGCCTCTACAGCATTCATAAGAAGTTGCAGCGGCAGCACATTTCGGTCGATCAGGTCTACGACCTTTTCGCCATGCGCATCGTCACGCGGTCGCTGCAGGATTGTTACGCCGTGCTCGGCATCATTCACAACATCTGGCGGCCAGTCCCGGGGCGCATCAAGGATTTCATCGCCATGCCGCGGCCCAACTTCTACCAGTCGCTGCATACTTCGGTGATCACGGAAGACGGGACGCCGTTTGAAATCCAGATTCGCACCGAAGAGATGCACAAGATGGCCGAAGAGGGAATCGCCGCCCACTGGAAATACAAAGACGGCCCGGTATCGGCGCAGGACGAGCAGCGCCTGGCATGGCTGCGACAGGTGGTCGAGTGGCAGCGCGATGTCAGCGATCCGAATGAATTCTTGTCAGCCCTGAAAGTAGATCTCTATCCCGAGGAGGTTTACACTTTCACGCCGAAGGGCAAAGTAGTCGTGCTGCCGCGGGATGCCACGCCCATCGATTTTGCCTACACCATCCATACCGAAGTTGGCCATACCTGTGTGGGCGCCAAAGTGAACGGCCGCATGGTGCCTCTGCGCCACAAACTGCATTCCGGCGACATCGTCGAGATCGTCACGCAGGCTGGACATAAGCCGAGCCGTGATTGGCTGGGCCTGGTCAAGTCTTCGCGCTCGCGCAACAAGATCAAGCACTGGCTCAACGTGCACCAGCGCGAGCGGTCGATTGAAATCGGCCGCAAACTGATTGAAAAAGAAGCGCGCAAGTACCGTATCGCGCTTAAAGAAATTAAAGATGACGACCTGCTGAAAGTTGCAGGAGGCTATGGGCTCGGCAAAGTCGACGATCTGATGTCCGGCATCGGTTATGGAAAATATTCCGCGCGGCAAGTGCTGGCGCGGCTCCTGCCCGCAGGCGCGACGCCTTCAATGGCGGGCGATATTGAAGCCGAGGGGCTTTCCAACAAGCCCGGCGCCATTGCCAGCGTGGTGCGGCGCGTATTTGGCGATCACAACGCCATCATGGTCAAGGGCCAGGGCGATATGCTGGTCTACCGCGCCCGCTGTTGTAATCCCATTCGGGGAGAAACCATTACTGGCTACATCACGCGTGGTAAAGGGGTTGCGGTTCACGCGGTGAATTGTCCCAACGTCACCAATCTCATGTACGAGCCGGAACGCCGTATCGACGTGGAATGGGCCCGCGACGAAAGCACTCCGACCGCTTATTCGGTTAAGCTCACCGTGTACTGCGACGATCGTTTTGGGATGCTAAAAAACATCACCAGCGTGATCGGCGACGCGCAAAGCAATATCCGCAACATCGGCGCTCACACCGCAAACAGCCAGGCCAGCGTGGAAATCGTCCTCGACATCTCCGACCTAAAACACCTCGAACAAATCATGGCGGGCCTGCGCAAAATCCCCGGCGTGCATGAAGTGCAGAGACTGCAGAAAATCTAAAGACGGTGGCGAGTAGGCAGCAGCCAGGCAAGCATTTTCCCGCGACCTAAGGGCGGATGGGAGAATCTTGCTTATATTTGTGTTCGATGAGGGTGTGCCTGGCCGCGAGAAGGTCATTCAATTCGCACACCAGTCTGTCGAATTTCGAAGGCTCTTTCTCGTTCTGGATTTGCAGGCACAACGAGTTGATTTTTTCGCGTTCTTCGGGAGTCATGGCGTGCTCTCCTGAATCTTGGCTTAAGCAACTACATTTCTGCTAGCGGGTCTTGTTCCACACATACAAATATTCTTCGTCACTAGCGGTGGCGACATCTCGCCGGGTTTTGTGAATGGCGCGATTCAGCGCGGACCGGACCTTCTCCTTACTTTCCGCCAGTTCAGCCAGGGGTATTTTGAGCGCCGTTCCCGCCGGAACTTTCTCGAGGTCGGACAGTACTCGGAGGACGATCTCCTTGTGTTTTCCATTGCGACCTTGGGGAACGTCCACTTGCGCCATTGTGCTGAAATTCAAAGTTACTTTGTGTGTCCTCGACCCCATCGCAAACCTCCGATCACGCTAGAAACGTTAACGTGTACGTAACGTAACGTAACGTAACCGGAAAGCATATTAAAGTCAAGTACAAAATACGCAGCGTCTCGATCTCGCTGGGTGTAGTAGCGGAGGCTGAAAAAGACTCTAAACGATTGATTCAGCGGGGATAAGCAGCAGGAAATCGGTCTCCAAAAGATATGACCCGTACGCTTTCGTGCCTGCTATGGTCGATTGAGTGAAGGAGCCATTGAAAATGCGAAAGTCGTTAACGCACTTCGAAACAGTTCCACTCACTACTGTGATGAGGATCGCGGTACCGCTCCTCACAAAGAAACGGAGTGCCAAGCATCACAAATCGGTGGCTGGAGCTTCGGTCGTTAAACCCCGCGTGCGATTGCACCAGCGCCGAGGGAAGGGAGTTTGAAAATGGCAGAGTCAACAGTAGGCCACAGTGAGGTAAAGGATGAAGACTGGCGCGACTTGGCCCTCCAAATCCAACATGAAACGGACGCTAAAAAGATGATGGAACTGGTTGGGCAACTTATTGCCAAGCTCGATGGCGAGAACGCCAAAAAGCCCGTGCGAACTGACCCCCCGCCCGCTTTCCCTGATCGGCCAGAAGCTGACAGTTGAAAGCTGACGGCTGGGTAGTGTCTTAAACACTGCGTTTTTTAAGACACCACCCACAACTGCCCCAACTTGACCTCCCGCACTCCCATCTGCATTAATCAAACAAATATCCTATGCGCGAAATCATTTCCACCAAAGACGCTCCCCAAGCCATCGGGCCATATTCGCAAGCCGTCAAAGCCAACGGATTTGTGTTTACCTCAGGCCAGGTCGCTATCGATCCGTCTAGCCAACAAGTTATCGCCGGAGATGTGGCCGCGCAGACCGAACGTGTGCTGCGCAATCTGTCGGAAATCCTGGAAGCCGCCGGCAGCGGTCTGGGTAAAGTTGTTCGCTGCACCGTTTTTCTAAGAAACATGAACGACTTCGCTGCCATGAATGAGGTCTACGGCAAGTATTTCAGCTCCGCTCCGCCGGCTCGTTCTACCGTGGAAGTTGCGCGTCTGCCGAAAGACGTGCTGGTGGAAATCGATGTAATCGCTTTGGAATAATTACGTTTACCCCGTGCACCTGCGATGTCCACTGTGTTTAAGAATTCTAGAAGGACACCGAGAATGACGAAATACGTAGTAGCAATCGCCATCATCCTCGCGCTGACGGCCATATTTGCTTTCGCGCAAAGCGCCACCAACAAGTCAGCCGCACCGAACACCAGTGCTCCCACTAAAGTCACCGGCAACGGCGTAAGAACTCCCTCCGGCCTGGTGTACTGGGACATCCGCGTCGGCACCGGCGAGGTCGCTAAAGAAGGCAGCCACGTGCGGGTGCACTATACCGGATGGCTCACCAACGGCAAGAAGTTCGACAGTTCAGTCGATGCCGGCCAACCGTTTGATTTCACGATCGGCAACGGCGAGGTCATCAAGGGATGGGAAGAAGGAGTATCTGGAATGAAGGTTGGCGGGAAACGTCAGCTGCGCATTCCGCCGGCACTTGGTTACGGGGCCGATGGAACTCCGGGTGGCCCAATCCCGCCCAATGCGAACCTGATCTTCGACGTGAAATTGCTGCAGGTGCAATAAAACACATGTCCACGAAACATCTTCGTGAACCTTAGTGTCTGGGTGGTTGGCTGTTTTACGCCTTAACGACTTTGCCGCTGCGAATGCAGGAAGTGCAGGCCCGTATGCGCTTGGTAGCACCATCCACGCGGGCGTGGACCGGACGCAGGTTCACATTCCAGCGCCGTTTGGTAACATTGTGCGCGTGGCTGATGCGGTTTCCAAATTGCGGCTTCTTGCCGCAGATATCACACTGTTGTGCCATGACTGCTCTAGATCCTTTCAGGGTCCTTAACGGAAACTACCATTCTACCGGATTCTGCCCTCTTCCGACAATTCGCGTCGCTGCGCGCCAGGTCGCGTAAACTAAGGGTTGCTGTCCGACACAAAGGGGGGATCGATGTCTGCCCGTGCAAGAGCTACCTTAGTTGAGAGTGCAATCGTTCTAGCCTTAATGGGAATTCTGGCGGGAGCTATCGGCGGCTTAGCCGTCGGAGCAGCCACCAGCCCAAAGACAAATTCATCCGCTTCACACTAGGGACTCTCGTGAACGACGTCATTGGGCGTGCGATACTGGAGCCATGCAGTCCCCGCTCCAGGCGCCCACGGCGGCCACCGATCCCAAGTCCGTCAAGGTCAACCTGACCGCAGGCACGGGTATGGACATCGAGTGGGCCGACGGCCACGTTTCTCATTATCCCTTCGCGTTTCTACGCGACGCCTGCCCCTGCGCTATGTGCAGCGAAGAACGGGACCAAGCCAAACGAAAGCCCGGCGAACCCGCCAAACTTGCCCCCGGCACGCTGCCGATGTTCAAGCCTGCCGCTAAGCCCGTCTCCGCCGAAGGCATGGGCAAGTACGCCATCCGCTTCAAGTGGAACGACGACCATGACCTGGGCATTTACTCATGGAAGTTTTTGCGGGAAGTTTGTCCTTGCGCCGAGTGCAAAGCTTCCGCGACGAAACCGTAATCTTGTCCGGGCCGTTGCCTGAAACACGAAAGGCCCCGATTTCTCGGGGCCATCAAATCTGTATACAGCACTCTGCGACAACACCAGTATAGGTGAGCTGAATTCGTAAGCTAGAGCTAAGTCGTTCGATTCACAGCACGAATTCCCGAATCGGCACGTTTGAATTTCCCAAATGACATCCGTCACAGACATTGCAAGTAATCTTTAAAGACACTTCATAGAGATATTGGCTCGATCCCACCCCGTGTCTCACGTGCCGTAGGCACAGTATGTGAAAGCCCGGCACGGCAGTGCCGGGAAAGATCGCGATCAGGACAATAGAGTCCCGTTAGGGACGCCACCATGGCGCATACCTACCCCAACGTTCTGATCCATTGCATCTTCAGTACGAAAGAGCGCCGCAACTCAATCCCCGACGACCTACGCGAAAAACTCTCTATGTATTTCGTCGGAATCGGCAAGGGACACGACATTCCCGTGTTATGTGCCGGAGGCACGGCCAATCACGCTCACTTGCTAATCGTGCTCCCGGCAACAATGAATCTCGCGAAGGCAATGCAGGTGCTCAAAGCTAATTCTTCGCGCTGGCTCGGCGAACACGGATTCGATTTTGCCTGGCAGGACGGTTACGGAGCGTTCAGCGTGAGCGCTTCAAATGTGAAGGCAGTCCGGCATTACATCGAACACCAAGCCGACCATCACGCAAAGCATTCGTTCGAAGATGAGTTTGTTTCGTTGTTGCGAAAATCAGGCGTGAAATACGATCCGGAATTTGTCTTCGGATGAAGGTGCCGTCCCTGACGGGACTCGGTTCCTCGGAGGGGTCTGCCTTCCCGGCACTTCCGTGCCGGGCTTTCACGTGCCGCCGCTAACGCGGCTGGAGTGTCTTAACCGCTTATTCTTCTCTTCGATTCGAATTCGTTTTTTCTTGCATCTCGCCGACCCCGTTTCCCCTGTAAAATTAACTAATCAGCTCCGGAGCCATTTCCGCATTGTCTTTTCTCGATCAACTCAACCCGCAACAGCGCGAGGCCGTCGAAACCACCGAGGGTCCGGTGCTCATCCTCGCGGGCGCGGGTAGCGGCAAAACGCGAGTTATCATCTACCGCATCGCTTACCTGATCGAGCATGCGGGAGTCATGCCCGAATCCATCCTGGCCATGACCTTCACCAACAAAGCCGCCGCGGAAATGGCCGAGCGCGTCGAGAAACTTGTCGGCGGCCTCAGCATCGCCAAGCCGGTAATCTCAACGTTCCACTCTTTCTGTGTGCGGGTCCTTCGCCGCGATATTGAAGCCCTGCAGATTCCATCTACCACTCCCGGTCAGCCTCCGATCGGCCACAGCAAGAAATTCGTCATCTACGACGAGAGCGATATGCAAGCTGTGGTCAAGGGGGTCATGAAGCGTCTCGGCGTCGACGACAAACAACTCACGCCGCGCACCGTGCTGTCGCGTATTTCCTGGGCGAAGAATCATATGCTCGATCCGCAGGAACTTTACCTGCAGTCGGCCGATCCTAAAAACGAAAAGATCGCGCACCTTTTCGAGGAATATCGCAAGGAACTTCGCAAAGCCAACGCGCTCGACTTCGATGACCTGCTGCTCGAAGCCACGCGCCTGCTGAAGACGGTCGCGCCTGTACGCGAGTATTACAACCGCCGCTTCCGGTACTTGCTCATCGATGAATATCAGGACACAAACCGCCCGCAATACGAACTCATGCGCATGCTGGCGGGCGAGCGGCACAACGTGTGCGCGGTGGGCGATGAAGATCAGTCAATTTATTCCTGGCGCGGCGCCGACATTCGCAACATTCTCGAATTCGAACAAGACTTTCCCGAGGCCAAAATCATCCGCCTGGAGGAGAACTACCGCTCCACGCAAAATATTCTGCAGGCCGCGTCGTCGGTAGTGGCCAACAATCTCCGCCGCAAAGGCAAGAATCTTTGGACCTCGCGCCAGGGCGGCACCAAGCTCGGTTATTACGAAGCCCCGGACGGAGAAAACGAAGCTCTGTTCGCCGCCGATCACATTGCAAAATATTTGCGCGAGGCTGGTCATTCTGAGAACTCAGGCGGTGCAACGCCGCGCGCCGCCGTTCTTTATCGCACCAATTCCCAGTCGCGCCTGTTTGAAGAAGCCATGCGCCGCTACGGACTGAAATACAAAGTGGTCGGCGGATTCTCTTTCTACGAGCGCGCCGAGATCAAAGACATGATCTCGTACCTGAAAGTCATTCAGAATCCCGATGATTCAATCTCGCTGCTCCGCGTCATCAACACGCCCACCCGCGGCATCGGCAAGGGCACGATCGACATGATCGAGCGCCTGGCCCTCGAAACAGGCCTCTCGCTGTGGGGTGCCCTTGGCGAAGCTATCCGCCGCCAACTTCTCCCGCAGCGTGCCCTCTCCGCCCTCAAGAGTTTCCAACAGCTAATTATCGATGGCCAAGCCATGCTTTCCGGAACCTTCGTCGAGCACTTGGAAGAAACTTTGGAAGACAGCGGAACGATCAGTCCCGAAGGGACGGCATTCATTAGCCCCGGACGTAAGTCCAGGGTTAGTACGGATGGGGGAGGAAGTCCCTTCAGGGACGACACCGACATCGATACAAACCTGAATGCCGCCGATGCCGCCGCCTTCGATCCCACCGAATTCGAAAACACCGCCTTCGATTTCGGCGGAGCCTACGTGGGCTCGGAGGAGGCACCCGACGCCAGCTCGGCAGTGCTGGAATCCGCCGTTCAAAATAAATCTATTTCAGAAAGCTCAGTCCCTCCATCGAGCCCATTTCCTGCTCCGACCATCTCCACTGCCGACATTCTAAAATTCCTCATCGACCGCACCGGCTACATCAAGCTGCTCGAAGCCGAAGACACGCCCGAAGCTTTCTCCCGCATCGAAAACCTGCGCGAATTAGTCAACGCCGCCATGGACTCCCGCGACCGCGGCGAGTCGCTCGACCAGTTCCTCGATCACGCCGCCCTCATCAGCGATGTCGATGACTACGACGCGCGCGCGCAGATCACGCTGATGAGCCTGCACGCCGCGAAAGGTCTTGAGTTCCCCCTTGTTTTTCTCAGCGGTCTCGAAGAGGGCCTGTTCCCGCACTCGCGCACCATGCTCCAACCCGATGAAGTCGAAGAAGAACGCCGCCTCTGTTACGTCGGCATGACCCGCGCCATGGACCAACTCATCCTGACTCGCGCCGTCTACCGCCGCAGATACGGCACGGATTTACCCGAAGCCAGCGTCCCCTCGCGATTCCTGGAAGAAGTTCCGGTACAGCTCATCGAAGAACTAGGCCGACGCCGCGGCACGGCCGCAACTCATGTGGGAACGGCCGCCCTTGGCCGTTCAGCCGGGCGAAGCCCCGCAGCCCACGATGCCGATGTTCACTATTCCTACGAAGACGAAGACCAGAGCGCAGCTTGGAGGCGCAGCGGTGTCGCTGCAACTCGCCAAAAAGTTACCGCTCCCGCCAAGCCCTACAATTCCATCGAGAACATCTCCGAGTTTTTCGCCAGCCGCGGCAAAAAATTCACCGTCCCGAAAGCCGCTCCTGAAGAACCCGCCGGCAAGCGCGGATTCCGCCCGGGCCAGCGCGTCCGTCATCCCAAATACGGCGAGGGTACCGTCTATCAGCGCGAAGGAGAAGGCGAAGAAGCCAAGATTACTGTACAATTTCCTCGCTTCGGCTTGAAAAAGCTGGTGGAGAAGTATGCCCAGCTGGAGCGCGCCTAGCCGCTTTCGATAGCGGAAAGATCCATAATCCAGGGGGAAGTCTGATAATGAGGAAGAGGATAGTTGGGTTGTGCTCGATAAGTTTGGCGGGTTTTCTAATGGCATCGTCCGCGGTTGCTCAATCTCAGCAGATCCAACACCGGAGGCGTCCCGCCGTCATCGCGGACGCAGGCTCGAGTGCTGCACCGCAGACCCAACCTAACTACGAATTCTTTTCCATCTTAAATGGCTTGCCGATGGGCCTTGAACTTCACCATGACACTCAGGTCGGTACGGGTCGCGCGATCGATGTCTACATGTTTCCGATCGAGTTGCAAGTGATGAACTCTGACGGCAACCTGGAGCCGGTGGGGTTAATCTTTGAAAACTTTTACACCGCGAAAGCGATGGACCCGATTACAGCTCCGAATCCCAATAACGCGCGGGACTGCAAAATCTGGAACACGATGGTACTGTTTGCGCTTAATAATCGTAACCCGAAGTCCCGCACTTGGCCCTATATCGAGTTCACGGTAGCTGAAGGCGCTCGTGTGATCCAAACCAACGAAGACGGTCCGGTTTGGTGGAGTGACGACGTAGAGTGCTGGGGATCGCGGGACCGCTTCTCGCCGTTCTGATCCGGCGAATGCAGCGAGAACAATCCCTCGGAGATGCCCGAGGGATGAAACAAGATAAGATGAAACAACAATCTGTACCGAGAAGAGGACAAGCACAGCAATTATGGCAAATACAGCAACGCTAACCAAAGAAGAACGCAAGAAATCGAAACGCGCCGCTCGCAAGAAGAGCAAGGCGGAAAAGCCGAAGAAGCCCCGTGACTACGCCCGCGGATCGAAAAAGCGCAAAGTCAAGAAGCTGGCTCGCGGTCAGTCGAAACGCTAGGTCGCAACAGCTATCGGTATCAGGCGATTGGCCGGACGGTTCTTAAAATCTCAAAGAACCGCCGGCCAATTGCTGACTGCCAGAGGCTGAAAGTTAGCATTCAGGAGATCGCTACCTCTTGTCCCCATCATCGACAGAACCCGCTGCTCCTGTTCGTACCTCCGACAGCCAGCTCTTCTGCTGCAAATCCATCGACAAGCTGATCTCGGATTCGGAAGAGCCCGAGCGCCGCCTGAAGAAAACCCTCGGCCCCCTCTCGCTTACGGCTCTGGGCATCGGCGCGGTGATTGGTTCCGGAATTTTCACTGTCATTGGCACGGCGATCGCCGGCCAGAAGTTCGATACCTCTTCCATCCTGAACGCGCCGTTGCTCGATTACATGATCCGTCACAGCGCCACGCTAGGCAGGCCGGGCGCGGGACCAGCCCTGGCTCTTTCATTAGTGCTAGTCGCGATCGTCTGCGGATTCACCGCTCTTTGCTATGCCGAACTCGCCTCGATGATCCCCATCGCGGGCAGCGCCTACACCTACACCTACGCGACCATGGGCGAATTGATCGCCTGGATCATCGGCTGGGATCTAATTCTTGAGTACGCCGTGAGCAACATGGCGGTCAGCGTTGGTTTTTCGGCCCACTTGGTCGCCATGTTTGACTGGCTGGGTTTTCATCCCGCCCTCCGCTGGATCTCGCCTGCCTACTTGCCGGGTGGACTCTCCGATCTTAAGGGTAATGTGCTGTATGCCCCCGGCCTGCATTTCGGCTTTGACGTCCCGGCATTTCTGATCGTATTGATTCTCACCGTGGTGCTGGTTCGCGGCATTCGCGAATCCGCCGAAGCCAATAACACCATGGTGATCCTTAAGATCTCTGCGATTCTCGCCTTCGTCATCGCCGGATCGCACTACGTCAATCCTGGCAACTGGCATCCCTTCGCGCCCCAGGGATGGTCGGGCGTTCTCACCGGCGGCTCGATTATTTTCTTCACCTACATCGGCTTCGATTCCGTCTCCACCGCCGCCGAAGAAGCGAAAAATCCGCAGCGCGATCTACCCATCGGCATCATTGCAACTCTGATTGTCTGCACTGTGCTTTACATTTCCGTTGCCATCGTCCTCACCGGCATTGTGCCTTGGCACTCCATGCTCGACGATGCCGCACCCGTCGCCAACAGTTTGAAGATGCTGGTCGCTCGCACCAGTTCGAACACCCTGCGCTGGGTCGAACTCGGAGTTCTATTCGGGGCCATGATGGGGATGATCTCGTCTCTCTTGGTCTTCCAACTTGGGCAGGCCCGCGTATGGTTCTCGATGTCGCGCGACGGTTTACTGCCTAAACTTTTCGGGCGCGTACATCCCCGCTTCCGCACGCCCTCAACCGCAACCTGGATTGCCGGCTTCGTCGTCGGCATTCCAGCCGGCATTCTTGACATTGGCACGCTCTCCGATCTATCGAACATCGGCACCCTCTTCGCCTTCGCCCTGGTGTCGATCGGAGTCATCATCCTGCGCTATCGCGATCCCGGCCGCCATCGCGGATTCCGCGCCCCTGGCGGCATCGTTGCCCCCGTGCTCAGCGTCCTGTTCTGCGTTCTGCTGATGTCCGGACTTCCAATTCTGACTTGGTTGCGCTTCTTCGCCTGGCTCGCCATCGGCTTGACGATCTACTTTCTCTACAGCCGCCACCACAGCGAGTTCACGAAAAAATAGCTGTCGGCTGTCTGCTCAGCCGTCAGCAAGAACGCCATGTCATCCTGAGCGAAGCAGACCGGTGAGCGAAGCGAATCGGCCTGCGCAGTCGAAAGCCTGCCCTGAGCCTGTCGAAGGGGACCCCTATCAGCTATTCATGGCCCCCGGCCTCTCGGGGCATTTCAATTCCCGGCCTCGACTGATCCGCTCTGCCCATCCCTCGCAAATCTTCGCCCAAGAATCTACAATCACAACTAATGTCTTCCATCTCCCGCTCGCCGAGCAGCTTTCTCCGCCTTCTTCCCAAGGCTGAGCTCCACCTGCACCTCGAAGGAGCAATCGAGCCTGCCACGTTGCTCGAACTCCGCCAGCGCCACGGTGACCGTGTCACGCAATCGGAAATCGATTCACTTTACCGCTACGAGGATTTTCAAGGTTTCCTGCTCTCGTTCAAGAACATCACCGAGCACCTGCGCACTGCCGAAGACTACGAACTCATTACCTACCGCCTGATGCAGCGGCTGAAGCAAGAAAATGTTCTGCACGCCGAGGTGTACGTCTCGGTCGGAGTGTGCCTTTGGCGCCAGCAAGACTTCGCCGCCATCTTCGAAGGCCTCGATCGCGGCCGCGCTCGCGGCGCACGGGACTTCGGCATTTCGCTGGTCTGGATCTTCGATGCTGTCCGCCAATTCGGACCCGAGGCTGCGCAAAAAGTATTCGAGCTCGCGGTCCGCTATCACGATCGCGAGGTGGTCGCGATCGGCATCGGAGGCGACGAACAGAAAGCTCCGCCGGAACTTTTCCGCGACGCCTACCTCTGGTCCGGCGACCACGGTATGCGCCTCACTGCCCACGCCGGCGAGAATGGCCCGCCCGAATCCGTCTGGGGCGCCCTCAACCTGCGGGCCGAGCGCATCGGCCATGCTCTCACCGCCTTCCATGATCCCGATCTCGTCGAAGAACTTGCTCAGCGCCAGATCCCAGTCGAAATCTGTCTCACCAGCAACCAGCGCACGGGCCTCTGTCCCAACCTCAACGATCATCCCGCAAAGAGTTATTTCGACCACGGCGTTATGATCACGCTCAACAGCGACGACCCTGCCATGTTCGGCACAACGCTCGCGCGCGAATACCAGATTGCGCAACAATTCTTCGCATTTACCGACGAGCACCTCCGCGAACTCGCCCGCAACTCCTTTGAAGCATCATTCCTCCCCGCCGAAAAGAAATTGGAATTCCTGAACCTGTTTGACGCCGCCGCCGCCAGATAAAGGCGAAATTCACCATCAACCTCGCTTGCGGCCGACGATCCCATTCGCGTAGCCTTTTCGGAAGCCGGAAGCCGGAAGCCGGAAGCCGAACCCATGCCCCTCCACATCGGCATCGTCGCCTGCAGCACCGAAGGAGCCGCGCTCTGCTACCGCACCATCTCGCTCGAAGGCGCGCAGATGCTGGGCAAGCATGACCATCCTGAAGTCTCGCTGCACGCGCACTCCCTCGCGCAGTATATGAAGAGCGTATACGCCAACGACTGGGCGGGCGTGGCCGAACTCATGCTCTCTTCCGCCGACAAACTGGCGCGCGCCGGAGCCGACTTCCTTATTTGTCCCGACAATACAATCCATCAGGCCTTTGATTTGGTCGAGCACCGTTCGCCGCGACCGTGGCTGCACATCGCAAGAGAGGTTGCGAAAGAGGCGCAGCACCGCCAGTTTAAACGCCTCGCCGTACTTGGCACGCGCTACTTGATGGAAGGCCCCGTCTACCGCGAAGCGCTGAAAGCCACCGGCATCGAATACCGCACTCCCGGCCCCGAGCAACGCGAGCATCTCGACAAAATCATTATGGACGAATTAGTCAACGGTCAGTTTCTTCCGCGCTCGCTTGCCTACTACGTGGAAGTGATCCGCGCATTGAAAGATGAAGGCTGCGACGCGGTTGTCCTCGGCTGCACCGAAATCCCTCTGTTGATAACGCCGGAATCCTCCCCGCTCCCCACCCTTGATTCGACACGCCTGCTAGCTCAAGCGGCAGTTCGCAAGGCGGTAGAAGGGTGAGTAATCCGAACAGGATAAAATGTTCGCGGAGACCGTATGACCTCTTCGGTAGCGCACGTCCCACAAGCAAAGGAAACCTGGCCAAACGCTCTGGACGCGCTGGTAGCAGCGCCCGGCCATCACTCGCTTATCTTTGAAAACGAATGCGTGAGGGTGCTTCAGACTCGCATTCCCCCGGGCGAGACCACCGCCGTGCATACTCATCGCTGGCCATGTGTGCTGTTTATCCGGTCTTGGTCGGATTTCATCCGCCGCGACCCGGATGGCAAGGTAGTGCTTGACACGCGGCAACTGCCGCTGACAGACAAGCCCACGCCGAACGTTCCTACGTGGCAACCACCGCTGCCGCCGCATTCAGTGGAGAATATCGGCAGCACGGAGTTCAACGCCATGCACGTTGAGATCAAGGACGCCGGCTAGTGGAAAAACAGCAAGCGCTTAAATTCCGTCAACTCCCCGGCCACTACGCCATCATCCGTCAAGATTCCAATTCGCCCGTTCCCGCATGGGCGACAGAGGGCGACTTCATCTCGATCACTCGCACCGCCGATGAGCTCTCCATCGTGTGCCCGGTCGATCACGTCCCAAAAGAATTCGCGACAGAACTCCGCTGGGTCTGCCTCAAGCTCGAGGGACCGTTCCCCTTCTCGCAAACCGGAGTGCTGCTCTCGTTCATCGAGCCGCTGTCGAACAATGCCATCCCCATCTTCGCCATCTCGACCTATGACACCGATTACGTTCTCATCCCCCAGGAGCACATAGAGCGGGTGCTCGCCTTGCTGGAGGAAGCGGGACATGAGTCGATTAAGGACTGAGATCCAGGGTTTGATTCCACGGATTGTCCGCTGAGCTAGGTATTCTTTTGCGTGCGAATTGCTGCATTGTGAAACGCCCATTCGCCCCATTCACCCCTCCAAAGTCGCCGAACGCTGTCGCAAACACTGCATTTCTTCGGCATCCATGCTGTAATAAGAGCATTCAACCCATGCCATCGGTTCTCACATCCCTGCGCCGGCCTGCCAAAGCACTGCACCGCAACTTGCGCGGGGCTCGTATGGCCGCACACGCCCTTGCTTCGACCGAACATCCGCTACTGGCGCATATCATTCCTGTCCGCCGCTGCAATCTGGCTTGCACCTACTGCAACGAATTTGATGATTTTTCGCAGCCCGTACCGACGGAGGAAATGTTCCGCCGCATCGATAAGCTCGGCGCCCTTGGCACGGCCATAGTCACAATTTCGGGTGGAGAGCCGCTGCTGCATCCCGATCTCGACAACGTAATCCGCCGCATCCGCGCCAACAACATGATCGCTGGATTGATTACCAACGGATATTTTCTCGTCCCCGATCGCATCCAGCGTTTGAACCGCGCCGGCCTCGAGTGGCTGCAGATCTCCATCGACAACGTCAATCCCGATGAAGTCTCGAAGAAGAGCCTGAAGGTTCTCGACAAGAAATTGCAGTGGCTGGCTGAGCACGCCGAGTTTCACGTGAATATCAATTCCGTGGTTGGCGGTGGAATTTCCAATCCGCACGACGCGCTCACCATCGGCAAACGTGCCATCGAACTAGGTTTCAGCTCAACCGTCGGCATTATTCACGACGGCAGCGGTCAACTCCAGCCGCTCGGCGGCGAAGAGCGCCGCATCTACAACGAAATGAAGTCGTGGGAAAAGCGCAGCTTCACCCGCATCAACGCCTTCCAGGAAAATATTGCGGAAGGCCTGCCGAACGAATGGCGCTGCCGCGCCGGCGCCCGCTATCTCTACATCTGCGAAGATGGATTAGTTCACTATTGCTCGCAGCAGCGTGGCTATCCCGGAGTTCCGCTCGCAACTTACACACGCGACGACATCCGGCGTGAATACCTCACCGAAAAAGGCTGTGCGCCGAATTGCACGGTGTCGTGCGTGCATCAGGTTTCGGTATTCGACGGCTGGCGGGCTCCACAACACCCCGCGCCCGCGATTCCAGCGGCCGCATCAGCACCCGAACTCGTGCAAATTAAATAGCTGACCTTGATGACGGAACGCGGCGGACCTGCCACTGAAAACGATTGCGTCCTACTCGACCTGTTATTTCTTCGGCTGCGCTGACGGCGGCAAAATATTGTTCAGCCGCAAATACATCGCGGCCGTTCCGTAGTGATCGGCCCATGCACTTGCCACGACTAGAGCTGCTGTGGCTCGCGGGTATTGTTTTCCTCCGAAGAGTTCTACGCTGTCTCCGAGCTTGGCATCGGTCATCTTGCCAAGCGCGTCGGCGCAGAAGTCAAACGATGTTTTCGCCGCCGCGGCCAGTTTGTCCTTGGAATCGGTATCCTTCACTTCCTCGGCCTTGGGCGCGGGGACATCCGCCGCTTTCGCGCAAAAATTATCGTTCGATTCAATGATGTGGACCACTAAGTGTCCGAAGGTCATTTGGTCGGCGGTAGGTTTGTAGCTGAACTTTTCGGCGGGCATGGCGTCAATGGCAGAAAGAATATTTTTCTGCCGGATCGACAGCATCATCCGCAGCGCTGTCGATACCGGGTCTTTCACCGGCGTGGCGTTCTGCGCAGCCGTGGTCGTGGCAGCGGAGGTAGGTGGGGTAGAAGTCTGGGCCTGTCCAAGTGCAGAGATTGCGCACGCGGCGAAAAGTAAAGCTGCGACAGTCAATTTCACAAGAGCCTCCTGAGTCTCGGTAAGCATAAATGGGTGGAACCTTTCGAGTCACCTCGCGGAATCGCTCGGGCTTGCTGGTTAAGAGAACATCCCCGCCAATCCCGCTGCCAACAAGGTGATCAGCAGCCACCAGCCGAAGACGATGAAGAACGCCGTCCCGCGTTTCACCTTGCTCACGCAAGTAAATCCAAGCGCGGTCAGCACTAGAGTCCAAATCATGAAAATGTCGAACGCGGAAGCCAGGCTATACCAGAAAGCTGAATCTGCCGGGTTCAAAAGAAAGCCGGGATTGGTCGCGATTGGATTCTGGAACGAAAACGAATCCCCACTCACCCCAGCCAACACGGCAATCGTTGCCAGCAGGCTCTTTAAAACCTGGGGCAGGCCAGCAAATACGACAATGGCAAATGCGACTTTAAAGGAAACGTCGGCGCCGGCTGCGAACTTGAACGTGGCAAATAACGCGCCGGCGATAATCACCCAGAAGACGAGAACAAACAGCGGAACGATATACGACACCACCAAAGTTCCTTTCGTCCTCTGCTGCATCTGTTGTTCCCGCTGATCGGCGGGCAGGTTGTCTAACTGCGTGGCCTGCTTGGGCGACATCTGTACCTGGGTCTCTGCAACTTTCCGGAAACCGATTTTCTGGCCGACCGTGAAGACGAATGCCGTAGAGACGACCGCCATCAGCAGGAATGGAGCCCACCAGCTTGCGTTCCTGCGCAGGTCGGTAAAGGTTTTCGACGGAGCAATGAAGGTGTTGACGATGCGTGCGCCCTCCGAAAGCGGGGCGGCGTCAGGTGCGGGGCCATACGAGGCGGGCAGGACCGGAGCAGCGGCCATTGGATGCCTCCTTGTGAACGCGTCGCTGGCATTCTAGATGGCAAATTGCCCCGCGGCAAGAGCTCCCTTTCCCGCGGGGGACTAATGTCGCAGGATAGGTATCGGGACGACGGTACTCCGTGATCTTGAGCGGGAAAAGCTGCGTGCCGTGCCGGTTTAAGATGACGTCATGCAGAACGTGACGCCCGTGGCGATTGCGGCGTTGATGTTGGAACTGGTTCCGGCGGCAGTGTTTGGATTTGCCGCGGAGCGCGCCGCGCGCACCATCCTGCGCTGGCCGGTCGCTGTAAGACTTGCCCTGCCAGCGGTCTTCGTCATTCCCTACGCGATGGTTTCGCGCGCGCATGGAATTTTTCAGTGGCAATGGTTTTCACTTTACCTCATGCTGCCGGTGGCGACCGCGTGGTTGCTGATGCATGCCGCCGCTGCGGATTCCGAGCAGCGCGGAAACTGGCGCGATGCATTCATTCTTCTGGTACTCGGGCTGGCCGTTGATCTGCGCTGGTTCGACAGCGCATGGCCCCCCGGCCTGCGAGCCTTGAATGAATTGTTCCTGGTAGATGTTGGCCTCTATGGGTTTCTGGCGATCCGGCAACTGCGAGGAACTGGCTTCGATTTCCATTTGAAATGGAGCGACTTGAGAACCGGCCTGCGGGAATTGTTCTTCTTCGCGCCGATCGTTCTTGGGTTGGGACTGGCGCTGGGCTTCATCCATCCCCACCGAAATGTGCCGGGAATCGCCGCCGCGTTCCTACGCTGGATAGCAATATTCTTCTTCACCGCCGTGCCGGAAGAACTCTTCTTCCGCGCCTGGATGCAAAACCTTTTAGAGCGCCGCATCGGACGCCGCGCAGCTCTGATAATTGCTTCGGCTCTATTCGGCCTCTCGCATTTCAATAAACGCTCCGCGCACTTCAACTGGCGCTACGTCCTTCTGGCGACAATCGCAGGGATGTTCTACGGACGCGCGTGGCGCGAGCACAGGCGCGTGCCGGCTTCGGCGATCACGCATGCCAGCGTCGACTGGATCTGGGGGCTGTGGTTTTAGAAACAGGTACCATCACGCCATACTCACCACAGCCATATCACCACAACGGAGCGACTGCCTCTTCGTTAAACACGGGTCGTGGCCCGCCCGAGTCCGAAAGATGAATCAGAGTCAAATATGCCTTCACTTGCGGATCGTACGTCACGGTGATTGTTCCGCCCTTCCCGGCGTGTCCATCGAAGCCGTTGCGTCCGCTGGAGCCGTCTCTCCCGCTGTTTCCATTGGGCGTTCCACTGCCGCCCGAGCCGCCCCGGCCTCCGCGTCCGCCCCTGCCGCCTTGTCCTGCCGCTCCTCCGTCCGCGTTTACCGTCAGTGAGCCGCCATGGGTATCCACCAGATAAAATTTCTGATGGCCAGCGGCAGAGACACTCACCTGCAGCAGCGGGTGACTCTCCGACTTCAACGCTATGCGTATCTGCACCGGCGGCGCGTCTCGTCCATCGCCTCCATCCTGGCCATTCCCGCCATCGCCTCCATCGGTACCGTTACCGCCCGCGGATGGATTATTCGGATCAAGCGATCCCGTGCTGCCGCTCGTTCCGTCGGTACCATCGCTGCCATTCATCCCGTCACTTCCATTGCTGCCAGAGAAATTCGCGACGTATTTCAAGTCGTACCGCAGAGGAATATCGAGATCAGCGTGCAACTCCGGATGGCTTGGCACAGTAATCGCGACGTGCCCAACTTTCCCGTCACTGACTCTGGGATCCTTGGGTAGAGACACAATGCCTTTTTGGTTGACGGCTACCACGCTTGCCGCAACCGTCAGATCCTTCCACATCACCTTTCCCCCACCCTTGCCCTCGGTTTGCAAAACTTTGCCATCGGGCTGGGTGAAGACCACAACCAGCGGCGACTTCTCTCCCGGAGCAATGGCCGGACCTTGCGGCAGAGTGACGGCGAGCGATGTGATCGGAGTCTTGTCCAGATAAACTTTCCATCCCATCTTCACTTTCATTGACGTACATCCGCTTAGGGCCAGCAGGCTCGCCATGTTTAAGATTAGTAAGAAAGCTCTCAATCGGAATGTGCTCATAGCTCGCCTCCGTGAAGCTCTCTGCAGCATCGCGATGTTGAAGTCGATCTCGGGTCTTGAGGGCGATGCGAGTCGAAGCCTCTTCGTGCGAGATGCTCTGACGAATCGAACCCGAGATCTGCCGGCATGTTGTATTTCTGTTCACTTTCGCAAGTAAAGTTTTGTGAGGATGCGGGCAAAGTTACCCGAGACATGTTACTGGCCCGCGCGATAACGAGGCCGGTTCAGCGCTGATAATATCCTTGTACCGCCATCAATAATTGCCGAGCGCTTACGGGGAACTACCTGCCCCCGCGATACCGCAAATATCCCAGCCCCACCCGCAGATGGTGATGTAGCGCATCCGGCACGCAGATAGCGAAGCAAAACCCAAGCAGTCCCTGAGCCAACCCCAGCGCCCAGAGGTTGCGATAGCGCCGAAACAGCGCGCACGAAACTATGCCCCACACCAGCGTGGCTGCGGTCAGTGTGAGATTCGGTAGATGCGCCACAGCAAATAGCACGCCAGCCAAAACTACTGCCGCCGCTTCACTCGAGAACAATCGCAGCAGCCGCGCCATGAAATAGTCCTGAAGAAGGAACTGCTGGTAGATGGTCCACAGCACGTATCCGGAGATATGCGCGAAATCGGCTTTGTACAACGGATGCAGCACACCCAGCCGCGCGGCGACGAATATGCTCAAGGCACATAGAGCGACAGCGGCCGGCAAAATCCAAAGGGAGCCAATCAGGCCGCGAGTTCCGACGCCCAGTTCATCCCGGCTCTCTCGCTGCGACAGTACCACCAGCAATGTGAGCAGGAGCGCCACTGGAGAAAAAATTCGTTGCAGCTGCTCCGGCATCCAGATTACGCCGACGACCATCCCGTAGCCGAGAATCAACTCGATCAGATCGCGAGTCCGGCTGGGCTGGGCCCCTGACAGAGGTGCGCGTGACATGAGGCAGTATGGCACAGGACTTTCTGGACCAGCCTGTCCGCACCTAAATCTCTTATGGCCGTATTTCCGGTGTAGCCTCAAGCAAGCTGCGAGTGTAGGGATGCTGGGGGAGCCCGGTAATCTGCTCGGCGGCGCCGACCTCCACAATCTTCCCGCGATACATCACGGCGATGCGCGTGGAGAGATAGCGCACCACCGGCATGGAATGCGAGATGAAAAGATAAGTCAGCCCGAACTCGCGCTGCAGTTGCGCCAGCAGGTTCACGATCTGCGCGCCCACGCTTACGTCGAGCGCTGAAACAGGTTCGTCGGCCACGATAAATTTCGGACGGAGCGCCAGCGCGCGCGCGATCCCAATCCGCTGCCGCTGTCCTCCGCTGAATTCGTGCGGAAACCGTTTCAAGATGGAGTCGTCCAAGCCCACCGCGCGGAGCAATTCCACCACACGCGCACGAATCCCATCTTTCCCAGTCCGCGTATCTTGGATGAGCTTTCTGTGAATGATGAGCGGCTCAGCGATAATATCTTCAACCCGGTAGCGGGGATCGAGCGACGCAAACGGATCCTGAAAAATAATCTGCATGTCACGGCGCATGCGCCGCATCTCGCTGTCACTGGCGGCAAGTAAGTCGCGCCCTTCGAAGCTCACGCTGCCGGACGTAGGTTCGATGAGCCGCAAAATCAGCCGTCCCAGCGTGCTCTTTCCCGATCCCGATTCACCCACCAAACCCAACGTCTCGCCGGCATGAATGTCGAGCAAGACATCATCCACTGCGCGAATCTCATTGCTGCCTCTGGATTTCCCACCGAACGCAGATTGATTCTGCGGATATATCTTCGTCAGATTGCGAACTTCAACCAGAGCCATGGTTCTTATTCCGAATTCAATAATATGGAATGAAGCGGTTTTATTGCGCTGCAATCATCGGCACTGCGGCCAGCGCGGCCAGCAGTCCCACAAATCTCCAGCGGGTAAAGTGCTCCTTCAACACCAGGCGCGCCAGCAACACCGTCATAGCCGGATAAAGCGAAGAGATCACAACCGCTTCGTCGAGTCTTCCGGTCTGGCTGGCTCGCACAAAAAGGATAGTGCCGAGCGAATCGATGCACCCCGTCAGCACACCCCATCGGAGCCCGGCCGGAGTAATGTCGCGAAAATTCCTCTGCGCCAGAACAATCAAGCCGGTGACGACCAGGCCGCCAGTCCTGGAAAGCGTTGCAATCCAAAAAACCGAACCCTCGCCCGCCTGATGTAAGCAAAGATAAAAACCCGCGAACCCGAACCCTGCGAGAACGGCGAACCCAACCCCTTCCGGCCGGCCGCCATCCTCGGTGCGCGTGATCAGCCAAAGTCCAGCGGTGGCAAAGGCGAAGCCCAGAATCGGAATTCGGCCGGGCAAGCCTTCGGTAAACATGGCAAACAGAACGGGAATCGCCGCTCCCAGCACGGCACTCACTGGGGCCGTCAATCCCATCCTTCCGGACGAGAGCGCGCGATAAAAAATGGCCAGCGCCGAGCCGCCAGAAGCTCCTCCCGCCAGCACCCAGGCAGCCCCGCGCCACGAGAGGAATGGCGCATGGCTGGCTGTCGCCAAAGTCCCTACCATTAACAATCCGCCCAGGTTCACGACGGCGGTGAATACAAAAGCGTTGGCGCGCCGCGTGGCATAGCCGCCGAGAAAATCGCTGGTTCCCCAAGCCACAACAGCGGCCAGGCCGTAAGCGGCGCAAACAAATTGGGGGGAGGCGTACATGCTCGACGAGGGTAACA
This sequence comes from Acidobacteriota bacterium, assembly GCA_013289765.1. GTDB lineage: Bacteria > Acidobacteriota > Terriglobia > Terriglobales > Acidobacteriaceae > Sulfotelmatobacter. Next base: position 227,160 of record JABCZI010000002.1, on the reverse strand, counting down.
CGCGTCAGCTTTTGCCTTGATCGCGGGAAGGGTTTTCGCGGTTTAGATAAGAAAAAATATCCTCATAACCCCTTCTGAAGTCAACGGGGAATTGCAGCTCTTATCGCGGCGTGACGGCGTCTGCGTGTTAGAATTTCCAGAGCCGCTTCCTTAAGAGATTTCAGGTTCAAGAGACCAGTTTCTGCGAGACAACGTTGATCGAGCTGGCGCCTTCGATTCTTTCGGCTGATTTTGCCCGTCTCGGTGAGCAGGTACGCGCCGCGAGCGAGGGTGGAGGGAGTGTCGTCCACGTCGATATTATGGACGGGCACTTCGTTCCGAATCTCACTATTGGACCTCCGGTGGTGAAGGCGCTGCGTAAAGTCACGAAGTTGCCGCTGGACTGCCATCTCATGATCGAGAATCCAGACGAATTCATTCCGGCATTTGCCGAAGCCGGCGCGGATTGGATCTCGGTCCATCAGGAAGCTTGCCGGCATTTGAATCGCACGCTTCATTTGATCAAGAGCAGCAATTGCCTGGCGGGAGCGGTAATTAATCCGGCAACGCCGGTCGAGATGCTGGCCGAAGTGCTCGATCTGGTGGATTATGTGCTGGTGATGTCGGTGAATCCGGGCTTCGGCGGCCAGAAATTTATTCCCGGCACTCTGCACAAAGTGCGCCGCTTAGCTGAGATTCGCAGTCAACGCGGCCTGCATTACCGCATCGAAGTAGATGGCGGCATAGCGCTCGATACCGTAGGCGAGGTGGTACGGGCGGGTGGAGAAATTCTGGTGGCGGGCAACGCCGTGTTCGGCCATGGCGATCCAACAAAGAATGCAGAAGGATTGCTAAAGGCGGCGACCGAGGCCGCTATGTTGAAGGTCTAGGTCTAGCATTTTGATCGAGTATCAGTTTCCGATGAGAAAGTCCGTGCAAGCTTAGGATTACAGCCCCGAAGGGGCGGCATGTAAAAGCCCGGCACGGCAGTGCCGGGTCGGAGCAGGGATTCAGAGCGAGTCCCGTAGGGACGGCACGTTTTTGTGCCACCCCCGGTTCTCCAAGCTGCAATTTTATTTCGAGGTCTTATGTTACGTCGAAGTTCCCTGATCGCGTTGCTCGGCACGCTGCTGATCATCGGTGCCGCTTGCACCAACAAAAAGTCCGTCAATCCGCTGGCCAACGTCGGTTCCAAGCAGCCCGATAAAGTCCTCTTCGATAAGGCCATGGATGCAATGAAGCATAACCGCTTCGACGTGGCCCGCATGACGTTGCAGACCCTTATCAATACCTATCCGGACTCCGAATTCATTGCCCGCGCCAAGCTGGCGGTCGGCGATTCCTGGTACGCCGAGGGCGGCACCGCATCCCTGGCTCAAGCCGAACAGGAATATCACGACTTCGAAACTTTCTTCCCCAACATGCCGGAAGCGGCCGAAGCCCAGTTAAAGATCGCCAATATCCAATACCAGCAGATGGAGAAGTCGGATCGCGATTACACCCACGCCAAGCGTGCCGAAGACGAATACCGCAATCTGATCATGCAATATCCGGACAATCCCAAACTGGTGAAGGAAGGGAAGCGGCGGCTGCTCGAAGTGCAGGAAGTTTTGGCCGACCGCGAGTTCAATATCGGAAAATTCTATTTCCTGCGGCAATCTTATCCTGCATCGATCGCGCGTCTGCAGACCCTGGTGGACAAGTACCCGCTCTACAGCCGCGCCGATGAAGCGCTCTTTGTTCTGGGACAGGATTACGAGGGCCAGATCGCGCAACTCCGGGCGCGGCCGGTTTGCAAATCATTCAATACTCCGCCAGGCTGCGTGGGCGGCGAAAACACCAAAGCCAAAGTAATCGACGAACTAACCAAGCAGGCGACCGCCGCCTATTCCCAGATCATTACCCGTTACCCTCTTATGGATCGCGGCGATGACGCCAAGAAGCGTCTGGCCGCTCTTCATCAGCCGATCCCGCGGCCAACTAGAGCTGCCGTCGCTCAAAACCGCGCCGAGGAAGATAGCCGCCGGGAAGCGAACACTCTTGACCGTTTAATGAGCGTGGTGAAAAAGGGACCGGATACGGCTCAGGCTGCCAAAGTCGGAGAGCCAACGCTGGTCGATCCCACACCAGTCTCCGCCAACCAATTGGCGGGAGAAACAATGCGTAGAGCCTTGGGCTCGTCCGCAGGGGGGACTGGCGTCAGCCTGGAAACAGTAAAAAGTGGGGCTCCCGGCCCGAACGATCCCGCTCCTCGTTCCGACGCCGCTTCGCCTGCCGTCAGTGCCGATCCCTTTGCCCGGCCCGCGACTTCCTCGGCAGTGGACCCCAACGAGCTCAAGCCCACTGCGCCCGACCCCAACGAGTTGAAGCCCAGTGGACCTCCCGACCCGAACGAACTGAAGCCCGCGGTCGATGCTCAAAGTGCATCTACAGCAGCCGTTCCGCCTCCCGTGCAGGTCAATGAGATTCAGCAGGGCCAAGCACCATCGGACGCCAACAGCACCGCCGCTTCAAGCTCGAGCTTGGCGACGGATAAGGATATTTCGAGCAGCAAGAAAAAGAAAAAGACCGGGTTAAAGAAAATCATCGCGTTTTAGGCTTGATTTCCGCCTGACGGCATCTCGCAACTCACCCCCGGCGCCCGCTTCGCCCGGTAGGTGCTGACCGCTGGTAACGTGTTACCTCCCGTCTGGTTCATTGACTTACGTCGAAGGGCAGGTTACCTTCGCGATATCCCCCTCGCACTCGAGGAATTTCTTTTGGCCCGGAAAATACTGCTCGCCGATGACAGCGTGACCGCCCAGAACATGGGGCGCAAAATCCTCGCGGATGCGGGGTATGAGGTCATTGCCGTCAACAATGGCTCCGCCGCGCTGAAAAAAATCGCCGAACTCAAACCTGACCTTGTCATCCTCGATGTCTACATGCCCGGCTATAGCGGCCTGGAAGTCTGCCAGCGGCTCAAGGAATCGCAGGAAACCGCCCGCATTCCCGTTCTGCTTACGGTAGGCAAGCTCGAGCCCTTCAAACCGGAAGAGGCGCAACGTGTGCGGGCTGAAGGTTACATCGTCAAGCCCTTCGAAGCCAGCGAGTTACTGAGCGCTTTGGCCAAATTGGAAGACAAGATAGTGCCTCGCGCCGAACCCTCCAAGCCCGGACGTTTCGCCCGCGCTGTGGCCGCTGCCGATGAAACCGACCGCAACGGTAAGAACGAGCCTTCGAGGACCGAGACCGGATGGAAGAATCGAATCGTTTTTCCCTCGACGAAAACACAACCCGAGGAAGCTGCCGAAGAACCGAGACCAACAAAAGTGCATGTCGACGTCGCTGCCTTTGCGCCGATCGGGGTGCCCAAAGATGTGTCCCCGGCAGAAGTTGCCGCCATCACGGCCGCTGCCGCGCAAATGCAAATGGCGGAAGCCTCCACCAGGAACGAACGCCGTAATTCAGGAAGCGCGGCTTCTCCAACAATCAGCGAGTTTTCGGTCGAGCCCTCATCGGAAAGATTCCAGGAAATCGGCGGCAACGCCGATGCCGAAGCCAGTAGCGTCGAACCCAACGTTGTTGCTGCTTCGAGTGAGCTGCCCGCCGCTGAATTAGATCAAGCTCGCAACCGCGACGAGCCCAGCGGTCACGAAAAATCAAGCGGCGAAAAAGTAGATGACAGGCAGAACGCGCCAGTAACCATGGCTGCCGCTCCAGAATCAGGAGTGGCAGAAGGCGCGGGACTTCCGCGGTGGACTGCTGTACCGGTCGCTCTCGAAAGCAACGAAACATCGCTCTCGCTCGATCACGAAATGCACCAGGCGTACGCTGCCTTTGCTGCTGCGGACCACGCAACCAGTGCCGGTACAGTTGAAGCCGAGACTGCCGTGGCCGAGCCCTCTTCTGCGCAACCCCAAGCTATCGTAGAAACCCCAGCAACCGTAACCTCGATGGAGGAACCAGTCGCCGCAATTTCAGAACCCGTTTCGGTTCCCGACTCTGGACCTGTTTCGGCAGTGGCGAGTATTGAGACGTCCCCAACGCCTGATCCTGCAACGTTCGACGGGAATCTCGTGCCCTCCGCGGAATTGACCTCCCGCCCAGACACAACAGTTGTCGATTCTTTGCCCGCGACGCCGAGTGCCGCGGAAGCCGACGTTCCTGTTGGCGAGACCGCAACCACGCCGACCGACGCTGTCACCTCAAACCCTGCGGACTCCGAGCCGAAACCGGATTCCGAAACCGTGAAGACTACCGCCGCAGCGTGGGCGAACTGGCGTCAAATCCGCGACACCGGGCCACGCAGCAGTGAACATCCAGAGGCCCAGGTCGAAGACTCAGTAACAAATGAATCCGTGAACCCAGACAACGCCGCGCTAGCTGTCGCGGCGGGCGCTGAAAGTGTCTTGCAAGACGTTCCCTCTGCGCCGCCAAACGGCAATCCCACCGATGTCGCCAGCATCGTCGACAGCGTCCTCGCCGGCCTTCGCCCCAAACTAATGGAAGAGATCACCCGCAAGATGGCCGAGAAGAAATAAGAAACCGGAAGCCGACTCTCTCCGTTTGACGGGGTGAGAACAGGACGGGATGGAATATGCACCCCCCCAATATCACTATGATCACAGTCATTTTCTTCTGATCGTTGGATCGCGCTTGCGGTTGTACCGCTCGCGGAGGCGGGGCCCCGCAAATTTTTGTTCCCAGGGATTAACGGGCAAAAGAGCAACGCTCATTTGAAAGGACTTACGAAGTAGGCCAGGACGAGCGAGCCGCAGATTGACGCAAAGCTCAACAACATATCCACCGCTCCAAATGTGCTCGGCAATTCGTAAGCAAACTTGGCTTTCAGCCAATACCGATTCGCCAGAAGAAATGGAACTGCTGTCAGGATCCCAACCGTAAGTATAGTCCAGTTCCACGGATGGACTACCAATGCAATCGCACTCTGAATGCACAGAAGCCAAGAGCTGCAAAGAACAAAAGCAGTTTTTCCTTGGCCAACACAATAGCAGCGAGCGCCAAAGCTGCGGACCTGAGCGCAATTTGTCGATTCGGCGGAGAATAAGCAGACGCAATGGCAACTATCGAGAATATAACGAAGGGCCAAGCTAGAGCTATATCGCGAAGATAATTAATATCTCTAGAAGACAACTTGCGTGAATCGGAAGGGTCTTGCAATGTTCCACTCGACTTCGTGCCCCCATTTCTCCATTATTCGATTCTCCGCACCAGCTTCGATCAATGTACTTGACCAAGCAGGCAATCGGCAACAAGAGCGCCGGACATGGCCACATCTACGATTCCTTTTGCTGTACCCAGTGCCTTTCCGGCTTTTCCGGCTAGTGAAAGCTTGTGGTTGGTGCCATTGCCTGGGATTGGCTGGGGTCACCCCAATTGAGGAGCCGATCCGGAAACCGAATACGTATCGCGGTCAGGCTTGATGAACAGTCTTGGCATCTAAGCCATACCAAAATTCCGGAATTCGTAACTCGTTGACGCACGTTTCAGGATTACCTTTGCGAGAATTACTTTCATATCTCAGCATAAAACAGATGACAAAGTCTGTTGTTACAAAAAACGAACAAGAAGGTGATAGTTTTCTACACGGGGCCGTTTTCCCTTATCCTCCGCCCTCGGCGACCAGAAGGGTTTGGGCCTTCTAGGCTCTACATCCGAGGGGGACTTCTACCCGCCGACTTTCCCTGGGAATATTAGACCGAGTGTCTCGCTACAAGAGGCGAAGTGTACGAGTCTGCGAGCCAGGTTCGACCAAGCATGCAGGACCTATGCCGCCGGATTTGTTTGTAGCAACTAGCGTACTGCCGTTCCGCCAAAAAATCTCCAAAGGAGAAACCTCATGATCGGTGGCATTTCACGTCCTCTGTCGACACTTCTCGTTTTACTTTGCATCACCACCGCAGCTCTTGCACAGGATCTGCGCAAATCCCAAGAGGCTGCGTTAACGGCCCCAAGCCTTGCAACAGCGGTTATTGGCGGACAAGTTGATGCTCAGACCGGTGTCCCCTTTCACCTGCAATTGGCTCAGATTGGGGCATGCGGTCCATATGTGTACGCCCTCAATTCAGCAACAATTGACTGGGGTGACCAAACTCCAGCTGACGGGAGTACCGGGGGATTCGTCGGTCCGGCATACACTGGGGCCTTTTTTGGTTCACATACCTACACCTCTCCAGGAACATTTACGATCCAGATCACTGTCAATGAGCAGTGTTTCAACGTTGGCGCGCAGTGGACTAGTGTGGTGAGTGGACTCTCTAAGACCATCGTCCATTCTCCGATGCCGGTAGCTTCCCTCAGCGTGACTGGACCAGTTCAAGGGGGGAGCCAGACAACGGGGAATGTAATTCTTTCAGCACCTGCGCCGAAAGGCGGAGTTCTCGTGATCCTCGACGTTCCGGACCCGAACAGTCAGTACGTTAGTGTTCCGGCATCTGTAGTTGTGCCAGAGGGGCAAAAGACTCTACCCAACGCATTCCCAGTCACAACCAAAGTGGTTCCGAACTCACCCACAACGGTTACGGTCTCCGCCTACTCAGGCGCTGCGTTGGTGCCTGCATCAAAACCGGTGACAACCAGACTACGAATTAACTGAAAAGGCCGCTTTCGCAACCCTTGCTTCGGAGAGGCCAGTTTTTTCGCAGTCGTTGTTCACTAAGGACTGACCCTCCGGGTCAAGGGAGCGGCGCCGTTCCCTGATAAGGCGGGCTGGAGAGGGGGATTTCAATAACATTTTCGAATCAATCGGTCGAAGCCGCTACTTATCCATGGTGCCTGTTCTCAGCAAATCATTTCAAACGCATCGCTCACGCCCTAGCGGCTTATCCGCGCGGCTAAGGCTTATTGTCTGTGAATGCGAGGGAGTTTTCTAGGGGTGCATATTCCCTCCCGTCCTGTTCTCACCCCCCACGTTTGACCCTTCTTTTCTCCCGCCTGTAAGATCAAACTTCATCAGCATCAGCGACCTCACACGTCCATAAGGACTCACGAACTACCCCGTGATCCTCTGTGTCCCCTGTGGTAAAGGTTTTTGCTGATAGCTGATAGCTGAGAACCGACAGCCGCTCCCAACCCATGCCCCACGATCTGCCAAAATCCTACGAGCCCGGCGCGATTGAAACCCGCTGGGCCGATTACTGGATCAACGAAAAACTCTTCTCCGTCCCCACGCCGCCCGAGGGCGAGACGCGTCCCGTATTCACACTCTTGCTCCCGCCGCCGAACGTCACCGGCCGTCTGCACATGGGCCACATGCTCAACCAGACGCAAATGGACATCATCGTGCGCTGGCATCGCATGCGCGGCTTCATCACCCTGTGGCTCCCTGGCACCGACCATGCGGGCATTGCGACGCAAATGATGGTGGAGCGCGACCTCGCCAAGGAAGGCAAGAAGCGCCGCGACTTGGGCCGCGAAAAATTCATCGAGCGCGTGTGGGAGTGGAAAAAACTTTACGGCGGCGCCATCCTCGACCAGATGAAGCGTCTCGGCGCCTCCGTCGATTGGGACCGCGAATATTTCACCATGGACGAAAATCTATCCCGTGCCGTGCGGGAAGTCTTCGTTCGACTCTATGAGGAAGGCCTCATCTATCGCGGCAAATACATCGTGAACTGGTGCCCGCGCTGCGAGACCGCAATCTCCGATCTCGAAGTGAAGCACGAAGAAGTTGCTGGAAAATTGTGGGAGATATGTTATCCGGTCATCGGCGGCTCTTCCTCAGAAAAGCCCGAGTTCATCACCGTCGCCACCACGCGCCCTGAAACCATGCTCGGCGATACCGCCATCGCCGTGAACGCGAAAGACGAACGCTATACGCATCTTCACGGTAGGAAAGTTTTGCTGCCGCTGATGAATCGCGAAATCCCGATCATCGTGGACGAACTTGCGCAGCCCGAGTTCGGCACCGGCGCAGTGAAAGTAACTCCCGCCCACGATCCCAACGACTTCCAGGCCGGCAAGCGCCACAACCTCCCAGAAATCGACGTGATGGACGAACACGCGCGCATGAACCAAAACGCCGGCCCATACGCGGGACTCGACCGCTACGAAGCCCGCAAGCGCGTGTTGGCAGATTTGCAGGAACAAGGTTTCCTGGTCGGCGAAAAAGACCACACGCTCTCGCTGGGCAAATGCGAACGCTGCGGCACGGTGGTTGAGCCGCGCCTTTCCGAGCAGTGGTTCATCAAAATTAAACCGTTGGCCGACCGCGCTATTGAAGCCGTTGAGAGCGGCGAGATCACTATTGTCCCGGAAAACTACCGCCAGGTTTATCTCAACTGGATGAACAATATCTACGACTGGTGCATCTCGCGCCAGTTGTGGTGGGGCCACCGCATTCCCGCCTGGACGTGTGATGACTGCAAAGAAGTAATCGTCGCCCGTGAAGCTCCCGCGAAGTGTCCGAAATGCGGCAGCACCAAACTAGAGCAAGTCTCCGACGTGCTCGACACCTGGTTTTCGTCAGGCCTGCTCCCGTTTACCACATTAGGCTGGCCGGAGAAAACTCGCGATCTTGAAGTTTTCTATCCCAACACGCTGCTGATCACCGGTTTCGACATTCTTTTTTTCTGGCTCGCACGCATGATCATGTTCGGCTGCCACTTCATGCAGGGCCACCAGCAGGATCCTGCGATAAAAAAAGCCAGCGGCCTTGCCGACAGGAAGAACGACAGCGTGCCCTTCCGGCAGGTTTACATTCATGCTCTGGTGCGCGATGCTGACCGCCAGAAGATGTCAAAGACCAAAGGCAACGTGATCGATCCGCTCGAGATCATCGAGCGCTTCGGCACCGATGCAACCCGTTTCACCCTCGCGGCCATGGCCGCCCCCGGCACCGACATTGCTTTCAGCGAGAGCCGCACCGAGGGTTACCGCGCCTTCGCCAACAAAATCTGGAACGCCGCCCGCTTCATGTTCATGAATGTTGACCGCATAGGGTTTGTGTGGGGACAAAGCCCCGGCAGCTCTAACCACGGCATCGAACAATTCCATCTGCAAGCCCTCGAAGACCGCTGGATCCTCTCCCGCTTCAACCGCGTTACCGCCGAAGTCAACGATGCCCTTGCCAGCTACCGCTTCCACGAAGCCGCGAACCGCATCTACGATTTTTTCTGGGGAGAATTCTGTGACTGGTATCTGGAACTCATCAAGCCGCGGCTGAACTTCGAAGAAGGTGCCGACAAGTCACAAGCCATCGCGGCCTGCACAAATCTAGTTAACCTGTTCGATGCCGCTCTGCGCCTGCTGCATCCCGTGATGCCGTTCATCACCGAAGAAATCTGGCAGGCAATCTATGAGGGCAATCCACCCCTGAAGTCGATCGCTTTGGCAGCCTATCCGCAAGCGGACGAGCGCCAATACGATCTGAATGCCGAGACCGAAATGGCGATCCTCCAGGATCTGATCGTGAATGTCAGAAACCTGCGGGCTGAATTAAAAGTCGAACAGAAAGTCAAAGTGCCGATCGAACTCTTCGCACCTGATCCAACCATCCGCGCCATGATCGAGCAAAACCGGGGAGCGGTGGAGCGCCTCGCCAACGTTGAGAGAATTACTTTTGTCGGCGGATCTCTCTCCAAGCACGCCGGGGCTCGAAGCACCGCACGCTTCGACGTTCACGTAATCTACGAAAGGAAGGTCGACGTCGCCGCCGAAAGCGAGCGTCTCAGGAAAGAACTCGATAAACTGGAAAAGGAGTTCGCAAACAATCAGCGGCAGCTCAGCAACGAACAATTCCTGGCCAAGGCTCCAGAGAAGGTCGTAGAGGGATTGCGCCGCCGAGCCCAGGAATTGACCCTTCTGCGTGAGAAGATGAAGCAGCAGTTAGATGAATTAACCGGCATCGGAACCAAATAGTTAAGACTGGCCACTCAACACTGACAACTGGCCACTGCACTTATGGACTTCAACAGCCGACGCATCACGGCAATTATCGAGAACGCCCTTCTCGAAGACCGGGCCACCAGCGATGCCACCAGTTACGCCTGCATCGATCCCAGTCAACGCGCTTCGGCCACCATCCTCGCCAAACAGGATTGCATTCTCGCCGGCATCGGCTGCGTCGGCCGCATCTTCGACGTCTACGCCGCCCTCGACGGCGCCGTCACTTCGCACTACGAAGTCACCTCGCACACCGAAATTTTCGACGGTGTGCGTCTGCACAAGGGCCAGTCCATTGCCGTGATCCAGCATAACGCGCGGGTAATCCTCTCCTGCGAACGTGTCATGCTCAATTTTCTGCAACGGATGAGCGGCATTGCGACTCTCACCCGCAAATTTGTCGACGCAGTCTCCGGCACGAAAGCCCGCATTCTTGATACGCGCAAGACGGCGCCAGGACTGCGCGTAATCGACAAGTACGCGGTCCGCTGCGGCGGAGGCCAGAATCACCGCCTCGATCTATCCGACGGCGTCTTACTGAAAAATAATCACATCGCGCTTGCCGGCGGAATCGTTCCCGCACTGGAGCGCGCCGTTCGCAATCGCCGCGGGTCGCAGCCCATCGAAGTAGAAGTCCGCACGATGTCTGAGTTGGAGGATGCACTCGCCCATGGCGCGGAAGCCGTTCTGCTCGACAACATGTCACCGGAAGACGTGCGCCGCGCAGTAGAACGCTGCGCCCAGCTTAATCCCCGCATCCCCGTCGAGTGCTCGGGCGGCATCCGTCTCGAAAACGTTCGCGCCTATGCCGAAACCGGCGTCGATTTCATCTCCATCGGTCTGCTGACTCACTCCACCCACGCAGCCGACATGAGCCTGCGCGTAGCTCCGGTGTAAATTGCGGTGAATCCCGTTGTTTGTGATTTTCCCCGTACTCCCGCATAATTCCCGCATCAAGAAAATAAGAAAAACTCGTGTGGAAGCAGGCGACCCGCCCGCGAGAGCCAGCGACGCCACCGACATCCGCCTCGGCCGCATTATTCGCCTCCTCATGGAGCACTCAACCGTGGTGGTCAGCGGCACCAAAATCGCACAGGAAATTTCCTCCAACCGCTCCGAAGTCTGGCGACTCATTCAGCAGTTGCGCGGCCTGGGCGTCGATGTCGCCGGACATCCCGCCACAGGCTACCTCCTGAACTCTGTTCCCGATCTTCTCCTTCCGGAAATCCTGAACCCAATGCTGCGGGGCACACTCTTCGACAGCCACCTCTGTCACTTCTACAAAATTGGATCGACCAACACGACCGCGATGGCTGCCGCAGCTGACGGCGCACCCGAGGGCAGCGTATTTCTCGCCGAAGAGCAAACCGCTGGCCGCGGTCGCGGCGCACACTCCTGGCAATCCACCCGCTCCGCCGGCATCTATTGCTCGGTTGTGCTTCGGCCTGCATTGCCGCCATCGGATGTCCTGGTCCTGTCTCTAGCCGCTGGACTGGCCGTGCGCGCGGCCATCGAACAAGTCAACCAGCGCGCCAATATCGATTTAAAATGGCCCAATGACGTGCTGATTGCAGACAAGAAAGTCTGCGGCATCCTCACCGAGATGAATGCCGAAGTCACCCGCGTGCGCTACGTCGTCGTCGGGATCGGTATCAACGTAAACCACGCGAACTTCCCCGAAGAATTAAAAGGTGCGGCTACATCGCTTCGCTTGGCAACAGGCAGCGAATGGTCCCGTGTGGAACTGACGGCGGCTTTGTTAAAATCGCTCGACCGGGAATATCGGTTGCTGATCGAACAGACGGACGCTCGACAATCGATCCTCCGCCGTTTTACCGAGAGTTCATCCTGGGTGCGCGGCAAGCCAGTTCGAGTCGACGAGAACGGTTCGAAAGTTGAAGGCACAACTGAAGGCCTCGACGATCGCGGTTTCCTGCAAGTCCGCACGGGGTGCGGATTGCAGACCATCTTAAGCGGAACAGTGAGAGCAGCGAAGTAGACACTAGCAATGAGCAGTTAGCAATTGGCAATCACCCATCGCTCATCAAGATTCAGGATCACTATGGTCTATAGTTAAGATTCGTATCAGGGCATGGCTTTAGCCCTGCGAGCAAAGTTCAATAAAGTCGCGGGCTCTAGCCCCTGCAGGCACCGCCACTCGTTGATTGTTGAACGATCCCAGTTCGCTACGGCCAACTGCAAATTGCCAAATGCAAATTGCTAATTGCTAATTGCCACAGAATCGAAACCCATGCTCTTAGTCCTCGACGTCGGCAACACAAATACCGTGCTGGGAGTCTTCGCCCGCGCCGAAAAGCCGGACGCCGGCTCTGACTCTACTCCCCGCTACCAGCGCCTCGTCGCGAACTGGCGCGTCGCTACCCGCCAAGGCAGCACCGTTGACGAGTACGGAGTCCTGTTTCGCAATCTATTTTCAATGGCCAGCCTCGAAGCCTCAGAAATCCAGGGCATCGTAATTTCTTCGGTCGTTCCGCCGCTCGATCCCGTTCTGCGGCAGGTTTGCGAGCGCTACTTCAATTCCAAGCCGCTCCTGATCGAGCCCGGCGTAAAAACGGGCATGCCAGTTCACTACGACAATCCCGCGGAAGTCGGCGCCGATCGCATTGTGAACGCCGTTGCCGCATTTGAAAAACATGGTGGCCCCTGCGTGATCGTCGACTTCGGCACCGCCACCACCTTCGACTGCGTCTCCGCCAAGGGTGAATATCTCGGTGGAGTCATCTGCCCCGGCATCGGCATCTCCGCCGACGCTCTTTTTCAGCGCACTGCCCGCCTTCCTCGCGTTGAGATTCGCAAGCCAGCTCGCGTCATCGGCACCAATACTGTAGGCAGTCTGCAATCCGGCCTGTACTACGGCTACCTCGGCCTGGTCGATGGTATTCTCGAACTCCTTCTCGCGGAACTTGGCAAAGAGACTCACGTGATCGCCACCGGCGGACTGGGCCCCATGATCGGTACTGGATCCAAGTACATTAAGCATGTGGATGACTTCCTCACTCTCGAAGGCCTGCGCATCATCTGGGAACGAAATGTTACGGCGCGCCAGAGTGTTCCGCGCAAAGCCACTCCGACCCGCGCTCCAGCGCGTTCCCGCTGATTCGCCGTGGAAAACTACTTCAACTACTTCACCGAAATAGAAGAGCAATTCCTGCGCCGCCGGGGCGCGGGCCTTCTCCTCACCACTCTCGACTGGGCGTTGATTGAGACCTGGAAAGACGCGGGCATTCCGCTCGAAGCCGCGCTCCGCGGAATCGATGCGGCCTTCGACCGTTATGACCAGCGTCCCACGAAAACGAAAAAAATAAATAGCCTCGCCTACTGCTCGCAGGAAGTACTCGCCGCCGCCGAAGATATGAAAGAGGCTGCGGTCGGTACGGCAAACGGAGAAGCGCCTGCTACCAAATCTCCCGCGGACAAAGGCTTTGAGCCTGCAGCAATCGCGACTTTCCTGCGTCACAATGCCGATCTTCTGGAAACCGAAAGTCGTCCGCAAAGCTCAGGCATCTCCGTTCAATCCGCCGCCCGGCATTCCGCCACAACTCTTCGCAGGTTGGCGCAAGAGGTCGAAAACAAGCAAGCTGGCTCAAAGCTGGAAGAGCTGGAGCGCCACTTAACCGTATTGGAAGAAAAACTTTTCGCCGCGCTTCTAACTGCAACGCCCGACGAAGAGATCGTCACCGTCCGCGCCCAAGCCGATCGCGACCTCGCTCCCTACCGCCGCCAGATGGCCGCGCCCCAAATCGAACAACTTCAAAAACAATACGTTCACAAGCGCCTCCTGGAAAAATACAACCTGCCGCGCCTGAGCCTGTTCTATATGTGATTCATATTTGGGTTACCCTCGTCAGCATAGGAGCGTCGATCCGCAAAGGCCTCCTGTAATCTGGATGATTACCGCTCGCCGTAACGATGACTGCCGCTCGCAGTAACGTGGAAGAGCGGCGCTCCGCGCCGCGTAAGGTTCACCAATCAAATGCGGGCTTTAGCCCCTGAGGCAACTATTCACTGATGACTCACTCCTTCGATGCACTCATCCTCGGCGGCGGCGCCGCTGGCCTGATGTGCGCCATTGAGGCCGGCAAGCGCGGCCGCCGCGTCGCCGTGCTCGAACGGGCCGACCGCCTCGGAAAAAAAATCCTCATCTCCGGCGGCGGACGCTGCAACTTCACCAATCTTCACTCCCGCTTCGAAAACTTCCTATCCTCGAATCCTCACTTTGCGAAGTCCGCCATAGCGCGTTACACACCTGCCGATTTCATCGCCCTGGTTGAAAAGCACGGCATCCCATATCACGAAAAAACTCTCGGCCAACTTTTCTGCGACCGCTCCGCCCGCGATATCCTTGCCATGCTCGAAGGCGAATGCAGCGCTGCCGGAGTCACTATCTTTCTGAGCACAAAGATAGAAAGAGTCCAGCGCACGACCGCCTTCGTTGTGCATACGCCTGATGCCGAATTCCGCGCGCCCACCCTGGTAGTCGCTACCGGCGGGCTTTCGATTCCCAAAATCGGCGCGACCTCATTCGGATACGATCTCGCCCGCCAGTTCGGCCTCTCCATTCGCGAGCCCCGCCCCGCGCTCGTTCCGCTTACGTTCAGCGCGGAAGATTGTGCCCATTATTGCGATCTCGCCGGCGTTTCTGCTGAAGCGATAGCATCCTGCGCGGGCCAGCACTTCCGCGAGAAAATGCTTATCACACATCGCGGCCTGAGCGGTCCGGTCATTTTGCAAATTTCCTCCTACTGGAAAAACCTGCAGCCGATCCTTATCGATCTCGCTCCCGATCAAAAAGTCACTTCCGTTTTTCGTGATGCAAAGGTTCCGAGAAATCAAAGTACGCTTCGCGCGGAATTGCGAAAGTTTCTTCCTCAACGCTTCGCAGACCGTTGGCTCGACCGGCACATCCCAACTTCATGGACCAACCAGGCGCTCTCCGATCTGGAGAAGCAAATCCACTCCTGGCCCGTCCTCCCCTCAGGTACCGAAGGTTACGAAAAGGCCGAAGTCACCGCCGGAGGCGTCAATACCGACGAACTCCTGGCAAAATCCATGGAAGCCCGTAAGGTCCCAGGCCTTTTCTTTATCGGCGAAGTCGTCGACGTCACCGGCCACCTCGGCGGCCACAATTTCCAGTGGGCGTGGTCCTCGGGCGCTGCGGCTGGGAGAGCGCTTTAGCCGGTGCCATTCACTATGCAGAAATATTTGCGCGCTTTCCCATTATGGGACACTGTGCAAAACTACACAAAAAATTTGTAGGCTCTGGGGCCATATAGCTGCTAAAAAATGCTAGGAGCTTTCAGCGGGATTTCTTGAAGGGAGGACGAATCACAGTGGCGCTACTTGACGAACCCCCAGGCTGGCGACACCTCCAGGCTATGGCGCAGCAGGAAAAAGATCCGCACAGACTCGCCTTCATCATCGATCAAATGAACTGTCTTCTTGATCGTCACGAAAAGATGAGCGCCAACGAAAATACTTGGATGGGAGTGTCGCGGGGGTCCCACAATTCGATAAAGCTCGATGTCCAATCAGACACTTCCAAACGTAGGTGATACTTGTGTTTGCGCGTCGGTCCGCGCCGCGGGACTCTTGCCGTCGCAGCTCTTGGCAATGCCGTAGAATTAACTCTTGCCCCTAACCATTGAAAAGCTCATCTACGGCGGCGACGGCCTCGCTCGCCTTCCTGCCGGATCATCCGGCCATAAAGACGGCGGACGCGGTAAGGCCGTATTCATCCCCTTCGTTCTCACCGGCGAAAAAATCGAAGCCGCCATCGCCGAAGAAAAGCCCGGTTTCGCCCGCGCCCACGCAACAGCAATCCTTGAACCTTCGCCGCATCGCGTCCCGCCGCCCTGCCCGTATTTCGCCCGCTGCGGCGGATGCCACTACCAGCACGCCACTTACGAGCATCAGCTCGAGATCAAAACAGAAATCCTGCGCGAGAACTTGCGCCGCATTGCCAAACTCGAACTCGCTTGCGAAATTCAGCTGCATCCGTCGCCGCCTTGGAACTATCGCAATCGCTCTCGCTTGCAAGTGCGCACCCGTCCTGCGTTCGCGCTGGGATATTTCAAATTTGCATCGCACGAGCTGCTCCCGGTCGAGGAGTGTCCCATCAGCTCCCCGCTGATCAACCGGGGCATCGCCACGCTCTCGCAGGCAGGACGCGCAGGCAAAGCTGTCGAAGGTGTTCGCGAAGTTGAATTCTTCGCTAATGCCGACGACACAAAATTACTTGTCGAGTTCCTCTGCGCTCCCGAAGCTCGACGCGCCGCAGTCCGGGCGTGGGCCGAAGAGCTCTGCGCATCCATGCCTGAGATTGCTGGAGTGGCCGCATTTCGCGAGCCGCAAAAGGGCGTGCAGGAGCCGCTGGTCACGGTCGGCGACTCGGCACTCACCTATCAGACAAAAACTGCGGCCTACCGCGTCAGCGCCGGCGCATTTTTCCAGACCAACCGTTTTCTCACGGACGATCTCGTCAAAATCGTCACCGCCGGCCGCTCCGGCGATCTCGCTCTCGACCTGTACGCTGGCGTGGGCCTGTTTTCCACAGCCCTGGCTTGTGACATCCGTCACATCATTTCGGTAGAGACGTCACAGACAGCTGCCGCCGACCTCAAATACAATCTACCTGCAAGTGGAAAGGCGGTTCAAACCGCGGCCGAACAATATTTGGACGAATGCACCAGCCGTGTCAGTCCAAGCCGTGCGAACGCGGGCAACTCGCTTGCGGAGTCGCGCGGCGACGATACCAAGGGTCAGGTCGGGAATGGCGCAGTCCTCCCCCATTCGCTGCATCAACCCGACCTGATCGTGGTGGATCCGCCCCGAAGCGGTTTAGGCGATCGCGTGGCGCGTGCGTTGGCGCGCGTAAACGCCCCGCGCATCACCTATGTCTCGTGTGATCCGGCAACCCTGGCCCGCGATCTCGTGCCCCTGCAAGCCGCAGGCTATCGTGTCGAGCAGGTGCACCTCGTCGACCTCTTCCCCCAAACCTACCATCTCGAAACCGTAATGCACTTGGTGCGCTAATAACCGACCGACCGAGAGTCTGATTTCGCTGACTCCATTTTTGGGTGGCGCAGCGCGTTCAGCGCGGGAAGGCACTACATGAGTGAGGGCTAGCGCCCTCGAAGCTCGGGAAGGGCACGACTTCAGTCATGCCATAAGCGGCGCTCAGAAATCGGCTTCAGCTGCTGAGGTAAGCTCTCGATTCCACACTCGACTCCGCCGCTACCTCTTGACCTTTGATCGCGGGCGATATCCATTCCCCACGGACACACCGGGCCACCGAATGCATCCTTCGCTCCCTACCATCGCGTCTCCCTCAGTTTCGTCCGCTCGGTTTGAATTTCAGCTCAAGCCCACCCGGCAACCTCTGCTCTGGGCCGCTCTGGCCTACTCCTCGGGAATAACTGCGGGTACATATCTGTGGCGTCCGCCAATATTGTGGATTGCGGCCGCAATCGCATTCCTCGCCGCAGGATTTTACTTCCTGAAAAAACGAACCTGGCTCGCCGCAACGCTTGCTCTAATGGCGTTCTTTCTGGCAGGCGCCCTTCACACCCAACTCAGAGGTGCAGCAAATCTTCCCGACACCTCTCTTCAACCCTTCACCGACGGCCAGCAAGTTGACGTGACCGCGCACGTCACCCACGACGGCAAGTTTCGCGAGAGCGGACCGGACGAAACTCGGCAGACTGTCGACCTGCAGACCGAACAGATCGTTACTGCCGACGGCTCAAAGATTCCGGCACACTCCGGCGTTCGTCTTGGAATTTATAGCTCGCGCTCCGCTCGATCATGGTTATCTGGCGAATCACCAGCACCCGCACCTCGACTCTTCCGCTACGGCGAACGTCTCCGCGTGCCCATCAAGCTCAAACTACCCCGCAACTTTCATAATCCCGGTGCCTTCGACTACGAAGGCTACCTTGCGGCAAACGGCATCGCCGCCTTGGGCTCTGCCAAAGCCTCGGATGTGCAATCACTACCCGGATTTTTCGGAAGCCGCTTCGAACTTTGGCGCACCCGCATTCACCGCAGCATCGTTGCCAAAGTCCATGCGCTCTGGCCCGCGCCACAAGCCGCTCTGCTCGACGCCATGCTCATCGGCGAAGAAGCTTTCATCGATCGCGACACGCGTGTCGACTTCCAGCGCTCGGGAACCTATCACATCCTGGTTGTCTCGGGCATGAACGTCACCATTCTCGCCTTCGTCGTCTTCTGGACGCTACGCCGCCTGCGCCTCTCGGACATTCCCGCAACCCTGCTGACGATCGTTTTCTGCGTCGCCTATGCCTTCCTCACCGAAGTGGGCGCTCCCGTCTGGCGCGCCACCCTGATGTGTTCCATCTATCTCGGCACGCGCCTCCTCTATCGCGACCGCGGCATGCTGAATGCCCTGGGCACGGCCGCGCTCGGTCTGCTCGTCCTCGATCCCCGACAACTCTTCACCGCCAGCTTTCAAATGACATTTCTCTGCGTCCTCATCGTAGCCGCCATCGGACTTCCGCTCGTCGAACGCACTTCGCAACACTGCCGCCAGGCCCTCGCTCATTGGGATTCCGATGACTATGGCCCCTCGCTCCCTCCGCGTATCGCCCAGTTCCGCAGCGACCTGCGGTTGATCGCAGATCGCCTCGCGCGTTTTCTGGGAAAGTCATGGTCGCTGCGCCTCGTACGCGGCATCACGATTGCCGCCCTCGCAATCTTTGAATTACTCCTGGTCTCGGCCGTGATGCAAATGGGATTCGCCCTGCCCATGGCATATTATTTTCACCGCGCCACCACCATCGGCCTTCCCGCCAATGTGGCCGTCGTTCCGCTCACGCAACTCTTGATGCCCGCGGCAGCGCTTTCCGTAGCGCTAAGTTACGTTTCCCCGCTTCTCGCAAAACTTCCCGCTCTGCTCACTGCCGTTGCCCTGCAAGCCATCGCCGGCACCGTTCACACCCTGGGGGGCCTGCGTCTGGCCGATCTTCGCGTCGCCACTCCGTCGCTCCTTATGATGGCCGCGGCTGCCGCAGCCTTGATCCTCGCGATGATTTTTGTGCGCCGTCGCGCCCTGCTTGCGTTTACAGGGCTGATGGCTTTGTTGTTAGCGTCCCTCGCGCTTGCGTTCATTCCACCTCACCCGAAAACGCGCGCGGGATTGCTCGAAGTTACTTCCATCGACGTGGGAGAAGGCGATTCAATTCTCCTGGTCACTCCGCAAGGCCGCACCCTGCTCATCGATGCCGGTGGCCCAATTTGGGGTGCAGGCTCTCAACTCGACTTCGGCGAAGATGTCGTCGCTCCCTACCTCTGGACGCGCGGCATCTCTCGCCTCGATGCCGTAGCAATTTCCCACGGACACTCCGACCACATCGGCGGCATGCCCGCCGTTCTGAAAGACTTCCGCCCCAAAGAATTATGGATCGGCCTTCTTCCTCCAAGCCGCGCCCTCGACAATCTGATCGCCCAAGCGCACACCCTGGGAATCGCCGTCGTCCGTCACTGGGAAGGAGATAAATTTGATTTAGGCGGAGCCAAAGTCGAAGTCCTTTTTCCGCCGCAAGACCAGACCACCGCTACCGAGCCCAAGAACAACGACTCCATGGTCCTGCATGTCACCTACGGCGCAACGTCCGTATTGCTTGAGGGCGATGCCGAAAAAGAAGTCGAGCGCCGCATCGCGCGCCTTTACCATCCGCACGCTGATCTTTTAAAAGTAGGTCACCACGGCAGCGCCACGTCCACCACGCCAGAAATTCTGAATGCCGTCTCGCCCACCTTCGCCATCATTTCCGTCGGATACCGCAATTCCTTCGGCCTGCCCAAACCGGCCGTTCTCCGCCGCCTGCAAGCCGCCGGGGCCCGCGTATACCGCACCGATCTCGACGGCGCCGTCACCTTCTACCTCGACGGCCACAGCGTCTCCCCTCCATCTCAAGTCAATCAGTTTTGAAGGGGCGCGGCTTCAGCCGCGCCGACAAAAGATCAGGAAGATCTGGGCTTCGGCCCCTGCGGGATCATCTACGCTTCCGTCTCATCATCATTCCCTTGATCCGCCGCCGATTGCCGCGACGCCGCAATCAGCGCCCGCGCCTTCTCCGCATCCTCTTCCCGCACCAGGATGATCATGCCACCCAGACCCGGAAACGCATCCTGCAACAAACTCGCCGATGCCAGATCGTTCTCAATCCCTTCCGAATCCAGCAGGCCCTTCACCACCATCGCCTCCGACTCCTGTTCGCTGTCAAACACCTTCACCAGCTTTTCGTTCGGATTTGGACGCTGTTCCGTTGTCGTATCGGTATGCTCTGCCATGTCATCTCCGGTTCTCGTCGGCCGCTTGAACCGGCAGCCGACACTCCTGCATCGCTGATTCTAACTCTGACACAATTTGCGCAACAATCGGTGGATGTCCTCTCCACGGTCAGGGTTGTGCGGAGCAGCCCCGAAGGGGCGGCATGTGTAAGCCCGGCACGGCAGTGCCGGGAAATGGTGTAGAAGAGGAACCGAGTCCTGTAGGGACGGCATACTTTCACGCAGATTCAGTCCTCCGGCCCGGCACCTTCGGGCCGTTTTCTTTCGCCGCGGATTGGCGCACAATGCTCGAAAGTGGCGCAACGCCGCGCTGCGTCGCGACATCCAAATCTGTGGAAGGTAAAGTTGTGGGGCGTGAAAAAGGGGCAGCATGGACACTGGCGAACCGGCAAAACATGAAGAAAATAAACCTCTCGCAATCGACCAAACTCAAGACTCCGATACTCAAGCCCAGGACGAAGCCCGTAGAATTCGCCGCCTCCAGATCATGATGAGCATGGTCTCCTCCGTCATCAGCCAAGATCCCAGCCTCACCGTCGAAGAGGCTTCGGAACTCGCCGCCGGCGCCAAGCGCGCCGCTCTCGCCATGTTTCCCGACAAGGAGCTCGCCTACGACCTTCTCTACAAACCCCGCCTCCAGCGCCTCATGACCGAACGCTTCCGCCTGCAGTAAGGGCTAGAAAGCGGCTTCCGCTATCCGGCTTCCGGACGCCGAGTCTTACTCATCCACCACGGAATTCCTCAGCACTCCCACACCCTCCACACTTACCTCCACTACATCCCCCGCCACCACCGGCCCTACTCCCTCCGGCGTGCCGGTCGCCACTAAATCTCCAGGAAACAACGTCATCCACTGCGCAATGTAACGAATCATCGTATCCAGCTTAAAAATAAAATCCCGCGTATTCCCCTGCTGCCGCACCGTTCCATTCACTCGCGTTTCCACCCCAACCCCGGCCCACGGATCAAGCCCATCCGCTACCACCGGCCCCACCGGACAAAAAGTATCGCAGCCCTTCGCCCGCACCCATTGCCCGTCCTTTTTCTGCAGATCGCGCGCGCTAATATCGTTCAGGCAGGTGTATCCGAGAATATATGGCCGCACATCTTCATCCTCGCCCAATTTGTAACAACGTTTCCCCATTACCACGCACAGCTCGCCCTCAAAATCCACACGCTCCGAAATCTTCGGACGCCGCACCACCCCACCCGGCCCGATCAACGACGAACTCGGTTTGAAAAACAGCAACGGCTCCTTCGGAACTTCATTCCCCAACTCCGCCGCATGCGCCTTGTAATTGCGCCCCACGCAAACAATCTTCGATGGACGCACCGGCGCCAGCAGTTCCGCCTCTTCCAACGCAATCGCGTCAATCCGCCGTGTGCGAAGCTCCTCCACGTCACCGTCGGATTCTTCCGGCGCCGTCAGCAAAATCCGCAGAATCGACTCGCGTCCCGCCACCGGCTCTACCAACCCATACTGCGCCTGCCCATTCATTTGAAACCTGCAATATTTCATAAATCTATCTAACCACGAGAACCGCAACTCCTCCTTAAATTTTGCTAAAGAAAACTCACGTAGCGACAGCCGCCTCGGCTTCCACGCCAAACGCAGCGAGGCGGAATGAAGCGCGCGAAGCCGGCTGCCCTTGTCATCCTGAGCGAAGCAAATGTTTGCGCGCCGAGCGCAAGCCTTTGCGTAGTCGAAGGATCCCTTGCCGCTCAGCGCGACCGGGGACTCCGCAAGGCGTCCCCACCAAGGCCCTTGTTCTCGGGATTCGCTGATCCCCTACGGCACCCTCTCACTCGCCTCCTCGGACCGCGCACTTTCATTCCCCCGCACATCCACTGCCGACACCGAATAAAAATATCTCTTCCCCCCCACCACCTGCGCATCGCGAAACGCCGGAGTCTTCACCGGTTCCGCATTCAGCTTCGTCGTCGCCGCCCCATCTTCGTGACGATAAACGTTGTACCCCTCCAGATCGGCATCCGTCACTGGTGTCCAGATCAAATCCACAAACATCTGCTGGCTCGGTCCTGAAAAAACCGCCTGCAATCCAGTTGGCACCGCCGGCGGAAAAATATCGTGAGCAAAAATCTTAACTTCGGGAGTGTCGTCCCCCTCAACCTCTACCGCTTTACTCGCCGCTTCCACTACGCTAACCACGGTTCCGCGATAAAAATACGTATTCTCCCACTCCAGGCTCTGATCCAGGAACGATTGCTGATCACCAGCAGAGCCCGCCGCACAGCGAGTCGAATCCACCTGCGCAATCCTGTTCTCGCCTGTTTTCCCTGACTCGCGACGATAAATGCGAAAAACATATTTAGTCTGGCTACGCTCCGCTCCTGCCGTCGCACCACACTCCCATGAAACGAGCACTCCCTGGCTAGTTGTGCGAGCGTTGAATCCGCCAAACGGCGGCAAGGTTGGAACCAGCGCCATATGCACCTGATTCGAAATTCCCGCGCCGCGTCCTGCGCGGTTCAATACTTCGACCGCGTACGTAGCAAAGCCATTGGGATGCTCGCGCTCGATCGCGGCAGGCAAAGTGTCGACGAAACTCGCATTCAGTTTTTTCGACGTAGATTTTCTTGCAGCGGCAAGATCCGCCGGTGGCGCCGCATCTCCCACCGGATTTTCACATTGCTTCATAGCCGCCGCCAGACTTCGGCATACCACCGTCTTACCCAGATAGCGCACGCTCTGCTGGTCGGTTGTGTGTGTGGGAATCGACCATGTCAGCGTGACCCGATCCCCTTTGCGCGCAGCGTGCAAATCGGTGGGCGCCTTCGGCAACTCCAGCACCGGCGGCCGCGGCGCCCCAATCGACGCGCACCCCGTAATGCACCCCGTCGCCGCCACCACCAGCAACAACTGCTCTCGTAGCCTTTTCATGCGCAGAATGAAAGACTACATCAATCGTCAATGCTCATGTGGAGATGAAGACTGCCGCGTGGGCTTGCTTGTGTGGAGACAGCCGCCCTCGGCTGTCTGGTCGAGCGAAGCTCGACTGCCTCTCTTCAACGCCCAGTCATTCTCGGACCAGGCCCACCGCTACCGCTTGCACCGTCGTGGAAGAGTGGCGCTTCAGCGCCGCGTAACGGGCCAAAATAAAAAGGGCTTTAGCCCCCGCGCTGGAAGCCCTACCCCGCCAACTCCCTCACCGCCTCCCGAAACACCTTCGTATGCCGGTCCACATCCTCGCTCTCCGTCATCGGAGACATCAGCGCCATGTTATGAAATGGCGTCAGCAATATCCCTCGATTCATCGCATACAAATGCATGAACCGTTCCAACTCAAAATCCATGCCGTCGTGTGCTTCCGTCCCATTCTTCGGAGCGTCAGCCTTAAACAGATATTCGGCCCGGCATCCCAACCGCGTGACGTGCCAGGGAATCTCCGCCTCGGCAATCGCTCGCGCTACTCCCAAAGTCCAACGCTCTGCCATCGGAATCATCCGCTCAAACGCTTCCTTGGTCAGAACTTTGTTCAGAGTCGCCCGCATCGCCGCCAGGGACAACGCATTCCCCGCCAGCGTCCCCCCAATCCCGCCCACATCGGAGTCTTCCAGACTCTGCGCCGCACTAACCCGCTCCGCAACTTCCGCGGAAAAACCGTAAGCCGCGCCGGGAATCCCCGCGCCAATTGCTTTTCCAAAGACCAGCATATCCGGTTCCAGATTTTCCGCCCGCGTATACCCGCCCGGCCCGGCGCAGATCGTATGCGTCTCATCGATAATCAGCAGCGTCCCATGCTTGCGCGTCAACTCGCGCAACGCCGCGTGATATCCCGGCGCAGCGTGCACGATCCCCACGTTCGTCATCGCCGGTTCCGCGAGTACGCAAGCTACGTCGCCGTGAGCTAATGCAGTCTCCAGCGCGGCCACATCGTTGAACTCAACCACTCTCGTCGTGATCGATGGATCCACCGGAGGCCCAACGTTCCCACGCCTGGCCCCGGACGTGCCATCGCGCTCCAGCGTGATGAAAGTTTCATCCACCGTCCCGTGATAACACCAGTTGTAAACCAGAATCTTCTTCCGTCCCGTAATCTGCCGCGCCAGCCGAATCGAAAATCGATTCGCATCCGTCGCCGTCAGCGCAAACTGCCAGTAAGGCAGCCCGAAGCGCTTCTGCAACTCCTCCGCGACAAAAATAGCGTCCTCGCCCGGCAGCATCAACGTAATCCCGCGCCGTGCCTGCTCCTCCACCGCCTTCACCGTCGCAGACGGAGAATGCCCCGTCATCGCACCCGTATCCCCCAGGCAGAAATCCGTGTACCGGTGCCCGTCCACATCGAAGAACGAAGCCCCCTGCGCCTCCCGCACAAACGGCGGAAACGCTCCCGCCCACTTCACCATCCAGTTCATGGGAACGCCCGCCAGCAACGATTTGCGCCCCCGTTCAAACAGCGCCTTGGACTTCGGCCTCTCCGCGACAAATTTCTTCTGCTCGCGTTCCATCAAAGACGCCAGTTTTGCTCGATCAATAGTTTTCATGTCGCAGCAGAATACCAGATCAGCCGTGTGGGTCGGACACTCCCGCTGCCCGTGTGGGTCGGACACTCCTGTCCGACAATGCCTGCGGCGCAACTAATCCCGCGTGGAATAGATCCGCCTGTGAGAGGCCCTTGATTTTGGGTGGCGCAGCGCTTCAGCGCTGCGATCAATGCATGCAGCACCGTGGAATGCATGGAGTACGTGGAAGAGTGACGCTTCAGCGCCGCCTAAGGGTCGGGTTCGCATCAGGGCGCGGCTTTCAGCCGCGCCGTAAGTCTCGCCCGCTCGGTTTTCTAAGATTCGCAAATGCGTGCAGGAACGTGGAAGAGCGGCGCTTCAGCGCCGCGTAAAGCTGCCTCCGCGCAGAGCCCCTTCAGGGGCGGCATTCAATAGCCCCAGACGTAAGTCCGGGGTAAGCCCCGCAAAATAGGAACCAAGTCCCGTAGGGACGGAAGAAGCTCCGATGCACGCCCTTCAGCCCCGACCTAGTAATGGCACTTCAGGTCTTTTGGTAGCCATTGACTCTGCCTGCAGAGATTGGGGGTGGCTACAGAAATCGAAACAAGACCCTATGATTCATAGTGGGATTACCCACCCTCAACCAAACGACGAAAGCGATTCATAACACCGCCAGAAACCGTGGAGGTTGATAATCCGTCAGCTATGGAACAGAATGAAACCGATGTTAAATCCGGAAATTCTGCAATGGGCTAGAAAGACGGCCGGCCTCTCTCTCGAAGAGGCGGCGCACGCTCTCGATCTGAAGGAAGCCTACGGGACGTCCGGACCCGACAGGCTAGCGGCGCTCGAAGCGGGTAAGGAAGAACCTTCGCGACCCTTGCTTTTGAGAATGGCCAAAAGATATCGGCGTTCTCTGCTTGTCTTTTACTTGGAGCAACCGCCGAAGGCAGGCGACCGTGGGAAGGATTTCCGAACTCTTCCGCGTACGGAGGCACTTTACAACCCAGTTCTCGACGCATTACTTCGCGACATTCGAGGTAGGCAGGGCATTATCAAGTCTCTACTGGAGGACTCGGAGGTCGAAAAACTCCCCTTCATCGGATCTGCCACCGTGGACCTTCCTGTGTCCGCACTGGCCGAACGGATCACTAAGCAACTCGGGTTCAACTTAAGTATCTTTCGCTCCCAGGCCAAGATGGACGAGGCGTTCGCATACCTGCGCCTCAGAACGGAGGCGAGTCGCATTTTTGTTCTTCTTCTCGGAAACCTAGGGACGCACCACACGAATATTTCCCTCGACGCTTTCCGCGGCTTCGCCCTCGCGGATCAGATCGCTCCGCTCGTGGTAATCAACGACAATGATGCGGTGTCCGCTTGGTCTTTCACAGCGCTGCACGAGGTGGCTCATCTGTGGCTCGGTGCTACGGGGGTGAGCGGATCGACAGCAGGCCTCGCGATTGAACAGTATTGCAGTGACGTTGCCGCCGAGATATTGCTACCCCCCCGAGAGCTTGAAGAGTTCGCTCGCGTAGGAAACCTAACTAGAGACCGACTAGCAGAACGAGTCTCCCAGTTCGCCGATAAGCGCAACATCAGCAGAGCGATGGTTGCGTATCGAATATTTCGAACCGGCGCTATCACTGAAAAAACGTGGGAAGACCTAAGAGAAAGGTTCTACAAGGACTGGGTGGCCCATAAGGAACGCGAAGCGCTAAAACAAAAGGTCCGCGAGGGTGGGCCTAGTTACTACGTTGTGAGAAGGCACCGCATCGGCAAGGCTCTCCTAGCCTTAACCAATCGCTCTCTCGGCGAAGGTGTCCTCACCTACACGAAGGCGGCCAGATTACTGGGGGTGAAAGCACGAAATGTAGATCCCCTATTGGCGAGTTTTAGTCGTGGAGGCGAGTGATGATTTACCTCCTCGATGCCAACATCCTAATCACGGCGGCCAACACGTACTACGGCATCAGCCGCGTTCCAGAGTTTTGGGGTTGGCTGCAGCATCAAGGATCTTCCGGGCACGTCAAAATTCCAATCGAGATGTACGAAGAGGTTCTAGAGGGACGCAAAGAGGACGACGAATTGCTGGATTGGGTCAAGAAAGACGCCAATCGCGATGCGTTGGTGTTCAATGAGGCTTCCAAGCCCGATTTGGTTCGGCGAGTGGTGAGAGATGGATATGCGAATGATCTGACAGATGATGAAGTGGATAAACTGGGACGAGATCCGTTTCTGATCGCCTACGGGCTCGTAGAGGTCGGCCGCTGCATTACCACGACTGAGGTGTCGAAACCTTCAAAACAGAGGCACAATCGACACATCCCGGACGTCTGTAGCTCACTGAAGATAAATTGCTGCGGACCGTGGGAACTCAATCGTCTACTAGGCTTCAAAACCGGATGGAACCCTTAGCCAAAGGCGGCAATTTACAACCTCCGCACCGCTGCCCTTCTGCCAGGTTGAACGACCAGCCTACAGAATATACCGCGACAAATCCTGATCCTTCACAATATCCGTCAACATCTTCCGCACGTAATCCGCATCGATGATCACGTGTTCGCCCTTGCGCTCCGGAGCATCAAAGCTCAACTCATCCAGCACCCGCTCCATGATGGTATGCAGCCGCCGCGCTCCAATATTCTCCGTACTCTCATTCACTCGAAACGCAAAGTGCGCAATTTCCGACAGCGCCTCCGTAGTGAACTCGAGCTTCACCCCTTCAGTCTCAAGCAAAGCCGTGTACTGCTTCACCAGTGACGATTTGGGCTCCGTCAAAATACGCACGAAATCGTCCATCGTCAGCGAGTGCAACTCCACCCGAATCGGAAACCGTCCCTGCAGCTCCGGAATCAGATCGCTTGGCTTCGAAACGTGAAACGCCCCCGCCGCAATAAATAAAATATGATCCGTGCGGACCATGCCATAACGCGTGTTCACGGTGGTGCCTTCAACAATCGGCAGAATGTCGCGCTGCACTCCTTCGCGCGAAACGTCCGGCCCATGCCCGCCCTCGCGCCCCGCAATCTTATCGATCTCATCCAGAAACACAATCCCGGAATTCTCCACGCGATCGATCGCCGTCCGCGTCACCTGATCCATATCGATCAGCCGCTGCTCTTCTTCCTGAATCAGATATTCAAACGCCTCATTCACTTTCATCTTCCGCTTCTTGGTCCGTGCCCCGAAGATGTTAGGCAGCATGTCCTTGATGTTGATGTCCATCTCCTCCATGCCCTGATTACTCATGATTTCAAACGTGGGAAAATTGCGCTCGCGCACATCAATCTCAACCTGCCGCTCATCCAGTTTTCCTTCGCGCAACTGCTGCCGCAATTTTTCTCGTGTACGCGTGGAAGATTCCGCCAGCGCCGTGTTGCCATCAATCACCACTCCGCCCGCCGTAGTCGATTCACCCGGCCGCGACTGCGGAGTCGGCGGCAACAAAATATCCAGCAGCCGCTCCTCCGCATTCAACTCCGCCTTGTCCGCCACATCCTCCAACTTCTCTTCGCGAACATTATCAATCGCAATCTCCACCAGATCGCGCACCATCGACTCCACATCCCGCCCAACGTACCCCACTTCCGTAAACTTCGAAGCCTCCACCTTCAAGAATGGAGAATTCGCCAGCTTCGCCAGCCTCCGCGCAATCTCCGTCTTCCCCACCCCCGTCGGCCCAATCATAATTATGTTTTTGGGGATGATTTCTTCGGCCAGTTCGGGCGTGAGTTTTTGGCGGCGGGTGCGGTTGCGCAGGGCGATGGCGACGGCGCGTTTGGCGTCCTTCTGCCCGATAACATGTTTGTCGAGTTCGACTACGATCTCGCGCGGAGTGAGTTCGTCGAGTGCGAGTTGTTCTTCTTCGGCGCTGCTGGGTAAGTAGATGGCCATAAATTCGTCGTTGGTCGTTGGTCGTTAGCCGTTCGCCGCTGCGGTTTAGCCAACGACTAACGACCAACGACCGGCGACGCTTCAGAGCTCTTCAATGGTTACCGAATCATTCGTATAGATGCACATTTTGCCCGCGATCTTCATGGCTTCTTCCGCGATCTGGCGGGCGGTCAGTTGCGTATGTGTAGCTAAGGCTTGCGCCGCCGCCTGGGCATAGGGGCCGCCGCTGCCGATGGCGGCAACACCGCCATCCGGTTCGATCACGTCGCCTTGTCCGCTGAGCAGAAACGTTTGTTCCTTGTCGCTCACTAATAACAATGCTTCCAGGTGGCGCAGATATTTATCGGTGCGCCAATCTTTGGCGAGCTCAACGGCGCCGCGTCCCAGGTTGCCGTGGTACTGCTCGAGTTTCGATTCAAAGCGGCTGAAAAGGGTGAAGGCGTCGGCGGTTGAGCCGGCGAATCCGGCGAGGATCTTATCGTTGTACAGGCGCCGAATTTTCCTGGCTGTATGTTTGATCACAGATTCGCCGAGCGTGACCTGTCCGTCGCCGGCAAGAACCACGCTGCCGTTCCGGCGGATCGATAGAACTGTGGTGGAGCGAATCAGGCGTTTCGTTGACATGAGCGCAATTCCTGATTATAGCAGCGGGAAGCTTCGCTAATACGCGGGCGCGAGAAGGAAGGCGAGCTGAAAGTCAAAGCTCCCGCCCTTGTCTTTCCAAACGCCAAACGCCAGACGCCTAACGCAGGAAAGACAAGGACGGGGTAGTCGCAAAGGGATATGGTGAAGCGAATTAGTCGCGCTCGTGGTCGTGCTCGTCCCAATCGCGCTCGGTATGCCAGCGGTGCGCATCTTCATCCCACCAGCGATGATAGGCGCTCCAGCAGTGCTCGCGCGCTTCGTGCAACTCGACGCGCTTGCGCTCTGCCTGAGGGCTATGGCGTCCGTGTCTTTCAATCGCCAGGTGCAGTTCGTGATCGGCGTGAGCGATCCGGCGCTGGCAGCGATCATAATCTTCTGCGTGAAGTCGTGGGACTGCGGTGAGAAGCAAAACTGCCGTCAGCACCAATGCTGACAGCAGGGTTTCGGCTGTGCCAACCAACTTCTTCGAAACGTTCATGAGCTACGCCTCCTTAAATGCCAGGGATTCGATGCCTGATGATGGCCAAGGTTTGTAATGAGTTTCACTTAGGGAGGGATTATCTCCCGGTGCTGCATATTCACTCGATTCACCAGAAACGAGCAGCACACAGTTCCGGTCAAAATATTTCTTGACGTGACCAATAAGTCACGTTAGTATGTACTCACGTAATGATTGGTTGCTCCCTGAGAGCACGAAGGAGAAAACAGCAATGAAATTGGAAGATCTAACCCTCGACATTGAGCAGCAAGTAGAGATCAAAGCCACACCGGAAAAAGCATTCGCGGCGGTCCTGCATCGCTTCGGCAAAGGTAACACCAGGCCTGACGGCCAATCCCTCGAACTGCTGCTCGAAGCAAAACCCGGCGGGCGCTGGTACCGCGATCGGGGAAATGGGATCGGGCACTTGTGGGGATTTGTGCAGGTCATCAAGCCTCCGAGCCTGTTGGAACTGAGCGGCCCGATGTTTATGTCATACCCGGCGACGAATCATGTGGAAGTGAAAATCGAGCCCGCTCCTGGAGGCTGCCGAGTCTCGCTGCGGCACCGCGCCATCGGCATGATCGATCCCGAGCACCGTAAAGGTGTTACCGGCGGTTGGAATCACATCCTCAACGGAGTTAAGAAGGACTGCGAATAAAGTGACGAAATTCGCCGCTAGTCCCGCGGACGATCTCGACCCGGTGTGGAAGGCATTATCGGATCCCACCAGGCGCGGGATTCTCGATTTCCTGCGAGATCGCCCCGGCACTACCACCACCGAGATCGTGGAATCGTTTCCGCACCTCACCCGCTTTGGCGTGATGAAGCACCTCGACGTGCTGCGCCACGCACATCTCGTTCTTACCCGCGAGGAGGGAAGGCAACGCGTGAACTCGTTAAACGTGCTGCCCATCCGGCAGATTTATGAACGATGGGTCGGTCCGTTTCAGGAACTTTGGTCCGGCGAACTCCTGCAAATCAAGGAAATCTCGGAGAGGGGCGGCCCTGGCGGCAAGAGAAAAACGTCGCGCAAGCGAAAGAACTCTTAGGCGGCGACAAGCGGCCCGTGACCGAAAACACTGGCTCAACAAGGTGGAGAGCCTCTTCCAATTAAAAGCTGTCAATAGCCAAGTAGTACATGATCGAGCTTAAGTCGTTCACAACGTTGGGCAAATAAATCCCGAAACGTGTCACAGTTACCCCTTCCAATATGATATAATAGATATATAAGATAAAACTTTATGCAAACTAGGCGCGGCCCATGGGCCGCGCCTTTTCTTTTGCGTGACCGGCCTTCAGGAAACTGTTTTTCTGACGGTTTTCCCGAGACATTCCACGCACAAGTCTGCTTGGGAGAGTTCCAGCTTGAATAAGGAGTGAGATGGACGAATTCAAGTTCTTCAAAACCTTCAAGGAGCGCGGCGAGTGGGTCGAGGCCTGCTTCATGGCCGATGCCATGCGCCACGGCTACAAAGTTCTCAAGCCATGGGGAGACTCCTTGCCCTTCGACATCGCCCTCCACTTCGGCAGCCGCATCGTAAGAGTACAGGTGAAGTCCACATCCAACCGTTACGGCACCGGATACCTCTGCCAGTTCAAGCCCAATTATTTCAGCGATCCGTACACGCTCGATCAACTCGACTTCTTCGCCGCCTACGTAATCACGCAGAACACTTGGTACCTCATCCCGGCCCCGGTCGTCCTCAGAGGCGAAGTCACGAAGAAGGCCCTGATGCTTTTCCCCATGGAGCCCGAAAAAAGAGGTCGCTACCTTTACGAATCCTACCGCGAAGCCTGGCCCCTACTCCGCCCGAGAGGCAGAAAGCCAAATCCGCGCAGCCGCAAGAAATAGCCCGTGTGGAGCGGACACTCCTGTCCGCTGCCTTTGATTTTGATTTTGCATCAGCAGCACCGGTACAACTGAGGGTGCCCCATTTCTCGCGTTTTTTGCGAGAAGTGGGGATTGCAAGGGTCGAGATCGCCCCGCCACTTGTTATTCCGACCGAAGCCGGAGCGTCAGCGACGGCGCATTGGAAGAACCTGTTGTTCTGGTCCGCGAGATGGGCTGTGCGAAACGGACACTCTTGTCCGTTGCCTTTGACGTTGACCCCGCAGCGCCTAACACAACCCACCGCAGCGCTGGCCGCCTTTGCGTTCTCTGCAAGGGTGGGTTCCCGCGGGGTTTATAATCCTGCAGGTACACATACCGCGTTGGATATGACGGAAACCGCATTAATAGGGCCGGCAGCCCCACACCCTCCCACGCGCTTGCAAAAAACCATAGCGAACGTAAAGCGTGTTTTTACGCTGATGAGCGTGGTGCTGGCAGTCTATCTTTTGGTAGGTTGCTGGATGTTCCCAGACTGGTGGTACGGTTGGCTCTGGCAAAGACAATTCGCTGACCCGGAGTACACAGCGGAAGGTCTGCATGTCCTACTGGATCAATACTTCTGGCTGGTGCTCACCATTATTTTCTTGGTTCTGGCAGCCGCGGTCCTCGGAAGAATTTTCAAACACCGCCTGTTCCGGATTGTTGACGCTGCAGGGGGAATGATCGTTCTAGGGTCATCGGCAGCCGTTCTCCTGGCGTTCTTGTTCCTCTACCATACGTACCACTCTGACCAGATGAATCCTCTCGGTGACATCAACGAGCTGAGCGAGCGCGTCCAGAATGAACTCAGACTCATTTATACATCACCTGTAATCGGGCCTCCCATCGACTTTGATTACATCAACAAGGAGCGCGTTGACGCCTTATATAACCAGCTTGAGCCCGAGCTGCAGGAAAAGGAACGGACTGTAGCGCAGAACTCAACCGACCAAGCTAAGGTGGGGGCGGCAGGAGGAGGAATCAGCGCGGAGGTAACCAAGGGCAAGGGCGCGAGCTCCACGTCATCTTTTGCCAGGACACATTTTAGCCAAGAGCGGGAATGCATTGAAGTCATGAAGTACATAGCCGACACATACGGCTCTGCGAGGTACTACGCCACGCGTGAACGCTGGATTCGAACCAGAGAGGCGGCGGACGGTGTTCTAGACATGCAACAGAAGGAAAACGCAGCGATCCTAAATAGATTCCGCGCAAGTCTTGGCCTCGCGCCCGCTCCGGAGTCTGCAAAGAAACCAACCGAGGCAGAGCGTAGGGCGAAAAGAGAAGAGATACTCGGGAGCGAACTTCACGATCTTCAGGGTCTGGTCTTCCTCGACGGGATCTTCAGCAAATCTGCGACGACGGACGACCCCGTCCTACTAGAGAAGTTCTCGACTGCGCCCCGCAAAGTATACTTTAGGGTCCATATCCCGAAATCAGGCAAGGCCGACATTCCGCCTAGAGGTGTGCTGCGAGTCTTCGGCGACGTTCTACGTCCATTAGACGCTGACGGGTACATCGACATACGAGCAATTGCGATCTACTGAGCAAGGATCGCACTCCCACAATGGGAAACTAAGCACCTCCTACCCCAAATTAACAGCTAGTTCTACACCCCCACCGTCTGCTCGCTCGGTTTCCCCGCCAGCAACTGCCTCAACACATACTGCAGAATCCCGCCATTAGCGTAGTAGAGGGCTTCTTGTGGCGTATCGATGCGCACCAGCGCGCTGAACTCGATGGCCTTCCCTTTACCTTTAGCGCGGACTTTGATTTCGCGTCCGGCGGCGAAATGTTCGACTACTTCGCGAATGCCGGCGATCTCAAACACTTCTTCGCCCGTCAGCTTGAGCGATTCCGCATTCTCGCCCGCGAGAAACTGCAGCGGCAGAATCCCCATCCCAACCAAATTCGAGCGATGAATGCGTTCGTAGCTTTCGGCGATGACGGCGTCGACTCCGAGCAGGCGCGGACCTTTTGCCGCCCAATCGCGGGAAGATCCCGATCCATATTCTTTTCCCGCAAGAATAATCAGCGGCGTGCCTTCCCCGATGTATTTCTGGGACGCGTCGAAGATCGACATTTCCTGATTAGTGGGGAGGTGGCGGGTAAAGCCGCCTTCGACGCTGACCAGTTTGTTGCGCAGGCGGACATTGGCAAAGGTGCCACGGACCATGACTTCGTGATTGCCGCGGCGCGAGCCGTAGGAATTGAAGTCGGCAGGCTTGACGCCGTGCTCTTGCAGGTATTTTCCGGCGGAGCCGTCTTTCTTGATGGAGCCGGCGGGAGAGATGTGATCGGTGGTGACGCTGTCGCCGAGCACGGCGAGCACCCGCGCCCCTTTGATGTCTTCAACCGGCGACGGGTTGATCTCCATGTCATCGAAATAAGGAGCGCGGCGGATGTAGGTGGAATCTTTTTCCCAGGCGTAGGTCTGGCCTTTGGGAATAGAGAGGCCGCGCCAGCGCTCGTCTCCCTCGAAAACTTCGGCGTAGCTCTTGGAAAACATTTCCGCGGTCACGGAATGTTCAACGGCTTCTTCGACTTCGCGCTGGGTCGGCCAGATGTCGGCGAGGTAGACGGGATTGCCGTCCCGGCCTTTGCCGATGGAGTCCTTGCGGAGGTCGGTGTCGATGCGTCCCGCGAGTGCGAAGGCCACGACCAGCGGCGGCGACATTAAATAGTTGGCGCGAACTTCGGAGTTGATGCGGCCTTCGAAGTTGCGATTGCCGGAGAGAACGCTCGCGACCACCAGATCTTTTTCGTCGATGGCTTCCGAGACTTCGGTGGGCAGCGGGCCGGAGTTGCCGATGCAGGTGGTGCACCCGTAGCCGACGATGTGGAATTTTAGTTTCTCGAGATAGGGCGTCAGACCCGCGTTCTCGAGATAGTCGCGCACGACTTTCGATCCGGGAGCGAGCGAAGTCTTGACCCAGGCTGGAACAGTCAATCCTTTTTCGACTGCTTTTTTGGCGACCAATCCAGCGCCAATCATCACCGATGGATTCGAAGTGTTGGTGCAGGAGGTGATGGCGGCAATGACTACGCTGCCGTGTTTGAGCGAATCCTTCACGCTCTTGGAAACGTGTTCGTGGATGTTTGGGTCTTCGACTCCGATTGCGGCGGGACTGCCGCCTTCCTGTTCCCAGCGCGCGGAGTTGTTGACTGTTGAGTCGTTGGTGGTTTTCGCTGCCGCAGCTTTGGGCTTGATGAGCGACGGCAAAGCTTTGTTGAATGACTCGCCCGCCTGCGAAAGTGTCACGCGATCTTGCGGGCGCTTCGGTCCGGCGAGACTGGGCTCAACGGCTGCGAGATCAAGCGAGAGCAGTTCGGAATATTCCGCTTCGGGAGTTTTCTCGTCGTGGAAAAGTCCCTGCTCGCGGCAGTAGGCTTCGACCAGAGCGATTTGTTCCGCGCTGCGTCCGGTAAGTTTCAAATACTTCAAGCTCTCCTTGTCGACCGGGAAAATTCCACAAGTAGCGCCATACTCGGGGGACATATTGGCGATCGTGGCGCGATCGGCGAGAGGAAGATCCTGCAAGCCGGGGCCGAAGTACTCCACAAATTTTCCGACGACGCCATGCTTGCGCAACATCTCGGTAATCGTCAAAACAAGATCCGTAGCAGTCGCTCCTTCGCGCAACCGCCCCGTAAGTTTCACGCCCACGACGAGCGGAATTAACATAGAAACAGGCTGCCCGAGCATCGCGGCTTCAGCTTCAATCCCACCCACACCCCATCCCAGCACCCCAAGCCCGTTGATCATCGTTGTGTGAGAGTCGGTGCCGACTAGGGTGTCGGGGTAGGCGGTGCTTTTTCCGTCTGCGCTTTGAACGAAGACTACGCGTGCCAGGTATTCGAGATTGACTTGATGGACGATGCCGGTGTCGGGGGGGACGATGGCGAGGTTGCGGAATCCGGTTTGGCCCCAGCGGAGGAAAGAATAGCGCTCTTTGTTGCGCTGGAATTCGAGGAGGGCGTTCATGTCGAAGGCGCCGGCGGTTCCGAACTCGTCGACTTGCACGGAGTGATCGATTACTAATTCGACGGGCTGCAGAGGATTGATCATGGCGGGATCGCCGCCGAGTTCTTTCATGGCGTCCCGCATGGCGGCGAGATCGACGACGCAGGGGACGCCGGTGAAATCCTGGAGGAGGACGCGGCTGGGAGTGAAGGCGATTTCTTTGTCGGGCTTGGAATGCCTATTCCAGGCAGCCATGGACCGGATGTCTTCTTTTTTTACGTTCCGTCCATCTTCGGTGCGCAGGAGATTTTCGAGAAGGATGCGCAGCGAGTAGGGAAGATGTTTGGTCGAGATGCCTTGCTGGTCGAGGGCGTCGAGGCGGTAGATTTCGTATTCGTTGTTGCCGACTTTGAGTGGGGAGCGGGAGTTGAAAGTATTTAGGGACATGATGGCCTTCCTGATGGTGCGCCGCGAGGCGTCCGGCATTCGGAGTTTTACTCCGTATGCACGGTGGGATCGGGCGAGATATCGGAACTCATTAGTTTAGTCGTTCTGGAAGGGAATGCGTAGAGGAGGAGTCGAGAAGTCGTGTCCGTTAAATTAAAAATCTTTAACACAGGAGACGCAGGGAGAATTCTCGATCAATTATTTTGGGGAGAGGAGGTAGAGGTCGTCGTGGGCCGCGGGGCGGGCAAAGACGACGGAGGAGAGATCGCGGGAGACGACGAAGGCGTTGCCGTTGTAATCTTCGCGCAGGGCGAAGGGGAGTTTTAGGGCGAGGACGGGGGAGCCGATTGGAACACCGTTGCGCCAGGGCTGACGGAAGATAATGGTTTGACCGTGAGAGGCGAGGGAATAGAGGAAGGACTTACCATCGTTAGAATACATAGCGAGGTATGTGGTAATGCCCGACTTAAGAATTGTGCATTTTTTGTCGGCAATGGAATATTGATAGAGGCCGGGATTTTCATCCCAGAGGATGGTACCGATAATGAATTTGTGGTCGGGAGAGGAATCAACGGCCTCGCCGCAGTGGTCGAACAATGGGATGACTGACGAGTCGTTCAGAGAAATTTTCCAATTCAGTGAGTCGCGGCCGTTTTTGTCGAGGCCGCTGAGAATGATGGATTGATCTCCGGGTTCCCAGATTCCGAAGCCGACGACATTGCCGGGCCAGTGCAATTTGTGAAGATGGGTGCCGTCGACGTTAACGACAAACAGTTCTTGCTCCGACCCGGACTCATCGCCAAAGAGAAATTTGGTGGCGTCGTTGGACCATCCCAAGGTCTCCAGACGTGAGCCCGACGCCAGTTTTAGACGGTTGTTCCCCGTGATCTCCGAAACCCAGAGCTCGCTTCTGCCCCGCTCCGGTTCAGTAAGGTAAGCAAGGAGGCGACCGTCCGTGGAAAGAACCGGCTGAGTCGCATCTTCGGTGACGATGTCCGAGAACTGTTTTGAGGCGACACGGTAGAGAGTGAGTGTTCCGGCGCTCCTGCCGTTGACGAAGTAAAGACCCTTTCCGTTGGGATCGGACATGGGAATTTTGTCAGGACCGGGGCCAAAGCTGATTTGCTTGAGGGAGTGATCGTCGAGAGAAAACTCCCAGAGGTTAGTGATGCCGTTGACCCTGCGGCTCAGGTAGAGGCTCTTTCCGGGAGTAGCCCAGGAGGTTAATGCAGAGGTGTCCGGTAGTTCGGCTAAATTGTTGAGCTGGCGAGTGGAGAGATCCAGGCGCTGAAAGGATGTTTTATTAGCACTGCTGGAAGTTATCAGCAGACTTTTTCCATCCGGGTAGCTCTTCAGATCGATGCGATACAGAGCGCTAGTTTCGGGCAACGTATAGAGAGATTCTTCGCCCGAGCCAGACTTCGGAATACTAACGATGCGCCGATCCGCCTTCAAAAGAAATAAGGACAGGCCATCGGTGGAGGGAATGACGTCTCTACCGGCGGCGAGACGTTTGGGCGTGCCGCCCAAGGTGGGAAGGGACCAGATTTCGAAGTCACCCAGAGTTGGGCGAAAGTAGATTTCATTGCCGTCGGAGGAAAAATTCACGACGGTTTTATTGCCTTCGTCATGGGTAAGCTGAAGAGGATCACCGCCGGAAGAGAGCATAACGAATATTTGATCGTAGCCTTCGACGGGAGAAGTGAAGGCGATGGTGCGGCCGTCCGGTGAGAGGGCGGGATAGTCCATGGACTTGTTCCACTGGCTGATCTTCGCGATTTTTGCGGGGCCTTCGGGAGATCCGCGATTCAGTAGATGGTAAGCGCCGTAAGCGGCGGCGAGAACGAGGACTACGAGCAAGAGTCCGATGGAGAGGGCTTTGCCTTTGTTGCGGGAAGCGGCTGCAGCGATGGTTGAACTGCTGGAGGGATGACTTCCGGACGAAGGAGTTGCTGGAACTGAGGAAGCGGGTGGCGCAGCGAAAGACCCGGAATGCAGGGCAGATGCAGGAGTTTCTGAAGCC
The DNA here is from genome assembly GCA_013289765.1 of Acidobacteriota bacterium. Lineage (GTDB taxonomy): Bacteria > Acidobacteriota > Terriglobia > Terriglobales > Acidobacteriaceae > Sulfotelmatobacter. The sequence goes on along the minus strand of JABCZI010000002.1, from coordinate 189,176 downwards.
GAGATGCGGCCGGAGCCGGTGTCGCGCCGGAGTCGTTTGAGATCGGCGCGGAGTTCGGCGGCGTTCTGGTAGCGGAGGTCGCGATCTTTTTCGAGGGCTTTGCCGATGATGCGTTCGAGTTCGAGTGGAACTTCGGGTTGCAGGCGCGCGGGTGGAAGAGGTGCGCGGTTGAGGATGGCGTCGAAGATGACTCCGGAAGTCTCGCCGCGGAAGGGGAGGGATCCCGTAGCCATTTCGTAGAGGACGGCGCCGAATGAGAAGAGGTCAGAACGGGCGTCGAGTTCCTTGCCGCGCACTTGTTCGGGAGACATGTAGACCATGGTTCCGAGAGCGGAGCCGGGGCTGGTGAGATGTTCGGAATCGACGCCGAGAGTGGCGGAGGGCTCGGCTTCAGGACGTGGGTGGGTGACTTTGGCGAGGCCGAAGTCGAGGATTTTGGCGTGGCCGCGTTTGGTGACGAAGATATTGGCGGGCTTGATGTCGCGGTGAACGATGCCTTCGGCGTGAGCGGCGTCGAGGGCGTCAGAGATTTCGATGGCGAGGTCGAGAAGGCGGTCGAGCTCGAGGGGACGGCCGGCGATCAGATACTTGAGGGTTTGGCCTTCCAGACATTCCATGGCGATGAAGGCCTGGCCTTTTTCTTCGCCGATATCGTGGATGGTGCAGATGTTGGGATGATTGAGGGCGGAAGCGGCTTTGGCTTCGCGGCGAAAGCGGCTGAGGGATTGGGAATCTTTGGCGAGGGAGTCAGGGAGAAATTTCAGAGCGACGAAGCGATCAAGGCGCGTGTCTTGCGCTTTGTAGACGATGCCCATGCCGCCGCCGCCGAGCATCTCGGTCACGCGATAGTGAGAGAAGGTCTGTCCGACGAGTGAAAAAGAATCGGGCATGGTTTACCACGACCTGGGGAGTGAAATGCACATCTTAGGGCGGGGGCGGGGGCAAGTCAACGAAGAGTAGACCGTGACGAATCTTTCGAGCTTCGCTCGATGGACAGCCCCTTCGACTCCGCTCAGGGCAGGCTTGGGGGGCTGCCTCCACAGGGGCTTTGCTGGATCAGCGGGCGGCGAGCCAGACCTGATAGGCGACGACTGCCATCATGAATATCAGGTAGAGGCGGAGGGTCCACAGGATCAGGAGTTCTGGGGTTTTGAAATGGCGGCGGGGAATGAGATGTTTTTTAGCTTTGACGAGCTGGTCGGGCTCGAGGGTGGAGAGGACCCAGGATTGGTCGGAGAGAGGGGGTGAGGCAGGCTGCTTTTTAGTCATGAGTTAAGGCTTCGCAAGAATCGAAATTTGTAGATGAGTAAGAAATGACGAGCTTCGCTCGACTGGACAGCCGAGGGCGGCTGTCCCCACATTGATCTTCACTGCTGTGCCCACACGGATATCTGCAGCTGTCGCCACAGGGATATCTACGCAGGTTACGATCCATCTTTACTTTCCTCCTAAAGCGGCGAAGATGTTGGGAGCGATGATGCTGATGCCGAAGAGGATGCCGGCAGCGGTTAACACAAATACGACTGCGCCGGAGAGCACATTCGCCCACGGCGGACTGACGAGATCGCCCATGATTTCTTTGTCGTTGACCAGCATGTAGAGAAAGACTAACGCGGGAGGCATTGCCAGAACTGCGACAACATTCACGATCAAGACAACGTAGACGAGCGGAAGACCTGGGATGAGAACGATAGCGGCTGCGGCGGCGGCGCACAAAGTGAGGACCGCATAGAACGATTTTCCTTCTCCCATGGGGAGATTCAAGCTGTGGGGCTTGTGGGCGACTTCGCCAAAGGCGTAGGCGGAAGAGGCTGAGATGGTGATGGCGGCGACGATGCCGGCCTCGACCATGCCGAGGGCGAAGAGGGACGCGCCGAAGCGTCCGATGATGGGTTGGAGCGCCTGGGCGAATTCGGCGGCCTGGAAATTGTCGGCGGTCATCTGATGAGCGAAGAGCGGGGCGGTAGCGAGGATGGTTGCGATGGCGGCGGCCGAGGCGAGTGCGGCGCCGAGCACAGTATCGATGCGGCCGAAGCGGATGTCTTTGGTGGTCATGCCTTTGTCGACGGTGGCGCTTTGTTGGAAAAAAAGCATCCAGGGAGTGACGGTGGCGCCGATGTCGGCGAGGACGATGAGAAGCGTGTCTTTGTTGAAGCCGGGAAGCGGTTGCCAGGTTACGAACGCATGGCTGACGGCGTGCCAGTGGGGATGGGTCAGGAGCGCGACAGGAATAAAAATCAAATTGAATATCGCGGCGGCGAGAGTGATGCGCTCCCACGTCCAGTAGCGGTGGCTCATGAGAGCGGCGTAGAGGACGACAAATGCGAGGAGAACAGCCGCCCAGGCGGGCACACCGAAGAAGCCAAGGCCGGCGCGGATGGCAATGAATTCAGTGATGAGGGTGAGGAAGTTGCCGATGCCGAGGTCGATCATGGAGAACCATCCCCAGAAGGGGCCGAAACGCTCGAAGATGAGTTCGGCGTGGCCGCGATGGGTGGCTGCGCCGAGGCGGACAGTCATCTCCTGAACGACGATTGCCATGCAGAAGGTGAGGACGACGAACGGAAGGAAGAATCCGATGCCGAACCTGGCGCCGGTGGCGGCGTAGGCGAGCATGCTGGGGCCGTCGTTCTCACCGAGCATCACCAGCACGCCGGGGCCCGCGAGCAGCCAAAGGAGGCGGGCTTTGGAGGAGAAGCCGCGCCGGGCGCGGGCGTCGGAGACGCGGACACGGTCATGAGCGCGGTCGACGTCTTCGTGGGTGATTACGACTTCGGCTTCGGCTTCGGTTTGGGTGGCGGTGAACTTCATCAGGTCCGGGTTAGCTTAAGCATACACTACGGGATAAACTATAGTTAATACGCGGACTGAAGAATTGACGCAACGGGGGTGGAAGATGATCGACGTAACGGGAGTTGCGCTGATTTAGCCTTGGTTTCCAGGCGTTATGAAGGTCGAATCCAGGGTATCAACGTTTTGCGGTGTTTTGCGCGGTAACGGTTTTGCGGTTAGGGATGTTCTGTCTTTCCTTCCAGCAAATTCAACGCGTGAGGGAGCAGGTCTGCAACGGCTTGCAAAGATTCCACGGCGCCGCTGGGACTGCCAGGCAGATTGAGGATGAGAGTCTTGCCGCGTACTCCGCATACACCGCGGCTGAGGGCGGCAAAGGAAGTTTTTTTCGCGCCTTCGAGGCGCATGCGCTCGCCGACGCCGTCGATGAGACGGTCACAGATCGCTTCGGTGGCTTCGGGCGTGACGTCGCGCGGCGCAATCCCCGTGCCGCCGGTAGTTGCGATGAATTGCGCTTCGAGCGCGAGGTGGACGAGGGCGTTCTGAATCTGCATGGAATCGTCTTGCACGATTCTGGTCGCCACCACGCGAAAACCGAGCTTCTTGAGAATGTCGGCGACAGCCGGTCCTGAAACATCGGTGCGCTCGCCGCGCGAGCAGGAATCGCTGACTGTTACTACGGCAGCGCTGAAGGCTGCTGGAACGGATTCCACGGTTGACCTCTCAGTTATCGAATCCTCAGTTATCAAGGAGGACATCTTCCTCCTCTTCCCTAGATCCCCGGTTCGCTGCTCCGGAGGTGGGAGCGCTTATGTCAGCCGCGGGGCTTGCGCTGGCACTGACAGTGGCACTGGGGGCATCCTGTGCGGGCTCCGGGCCGCCTTCGCGCTGTGATTCGTCGAGCAGACGCAATCCTTCCATCAGCAAACCCTGGGTGTTGAGCTTGGTGGTTTCCTGATCGGTTTTGCCCTCGAAGTTGAGTTCGAAGTTGCCGCCGGTCCAGCGCAGAACTTTGAAGACAGCTTCATCGCCGGTCAACGATCCGTAAGTAGCGTGCTTGACCTGGCCTTCGACAAAGAAGACTTCGCACTTGTCGCCCTGGTAATTCAGCTTGAGCTGGCAGCTCTTGCGGCCCATTTCGAGCGACTGCATGAGATCGATTACGTTCATCTGCGAGAGGTTTCCGCGGACGACGCCGTCGGAGGGCGCGGTCTTTGCCATTTTTTCGAGGGCGATGCGGTCGACGGTGCGCTTGATGCGGCGGGTGGCATCTTTGAGGAAGAAAGGTTTGACCAGGTAGTCGTCCGCAACATCCTGCGGAGATAGACGTTCATCGATATCAGTGCGGCTGGCCATGATGACGGCGGAAAAATTCGCAGTTGCAGGACGGCTCTTGAGCTTTTCGATAAGCTGGCGACCGTCCATGCCCGGCATGCGGTAATCGCAGACCACAAGGTCGGGAGGATCGTCGACCGCCTTGAGCAAAGCGTCGGCGGTATCACCGGCAGCGACGATGAACGCGAAGGGCGTCAGCGCATGTTGCAGCATCGCCAACACCATCGGATTGTCATCGACTAAAAGCAGTTTGACGTCGTTGGCCATGAATCATTTCTTGCGGCGATATTCGCCGCTTTTACCACCGGTCTTGCGTTCTAAGACAATCTGCCGAATCTCAATCCCCTTATCAAGAGCCTTCCCCATATCATAAATCGTCAGGGCGGCGATGGTGGCGGCGACGAGAGCCTCCATTTCCACGCCGGTTCCGGCGGTGGTTGCGACCTTGGCGGTAATAGCGACGCCATTACCGCGGAGACGCATTTCGACATCGACGTGCGAGAGCGGGAGGGGATGGCACAGCGGAATTAAGTCGGAGGTGCGCTTGGCTGCCATGATCCCGGCGACACGGGCGATCTCCAGCGGATCGCCTTTGGGATTGTTGGGCAGGGCCTTGAGCACAGCGGGACTCATATGCACAAAGGCACTGGCCTCGGCTTCGCGTCTGGTGGGCGCCTTGCCCGAGACATCAACCATGCGGGCGCGGCCAGCGTCATCGTAATGAGAGAGTTTGCTCGCCATGCGGAATCTATATCTTACATGGGGGCGTCGTGGGCAGGAGCAACTTGGCTGAAGAGGGGATTCGATTCGCGGAGTTTGTCGCCATGGTGAAAGGGTGTTCACGAGAACCGGTGCCGTCCCTACGGGACTCCTTATACCTAGGCGCATTCACCCGGCACTTCCGTGCCGGGCTTTCACATGCCGCCGCTACGCGGCTGCTACCGCAGCATGACGGCAATCCATTCGCCGGCGGCGATATATTCACGATCGGGCGGAATGACGATGTAGCAATTCGAACGCGCCCGGGCGGCGATGTCGCCGGAGCCTTGCCAGGCGACCAGTTCCGCGTGGGAGTCTTCGTATTGGCCGGAAATAATTGCGGGGAGGAAACGGGTAAGTCCGGTTTTGACGCGGATTTCCGACTTCAGGCGCGCATGCAGGAAAATGAGCGGATGAGGGCGCATGCCAGCCAGGGCTTCGAGCATGGGCCTGGCAAAGAGTTCAAAGGTGACCATGGTGGAGATTGGGTTTCCGGGGAGGCCGAAGAAATAGGGGTGAGCATTTTTAGATGCGGGGGCTGACGCCCCCGAGCGGGCGAGTCGCCCGCTCCCACGCGAGGCTCGACCAAAGACTGCGGGCTTCCCGGGCTGGATTTTTGCTCCGGTGAAAAAGAATTCGGCTTGCAGATCGGCGAGCGCCTGCTCGACCAGATCGTAGCGTCCCATGGAAACGCCGCCGGTCATGATCAACAGGTCGGACTGCAATCCTTCTTCAATGAGTTGGCGCAGGCGGCGAGGTTCGTCGGGCGCGATGGGCAGAAGTACGGGATGACCTCCGGCTTGCTGCGCCTGGACGGCCAGGGAATAGGTGTTGGAGTTGCGAATCTGTGCCGGGCCGGGTTCGGAATCGACGGGGACGATCTCATCGCCGGTGGTAAGAATCGCCACCCGCGGACGGACGAAGACTTTCAGTCTCGACTTGCCGACGGAGGCCGCGAGTGCGACTGCAGATTCGTTGAGGCGCGCGCCTGCATGGACCAGGAGATCGGCGCGTTTGGCCTCGGCACCCTGGGCCACGATGTTTTCCTTTGGCGCAACCGCTCTTGTGATTTCAACGAAACCATCTTGCTGCGAGGAGTACTCGACCATCACAACGGCGTCGGCCCCTTGGGGGACTGGGGCGCCCGTCATGATGGAGTAGGCTTCGCCACGGTTGAGCACGGCTGGAGTTTGTCCGGGAGGCGGACCGGCTTTGATTTCTCCAAGTACTTTTAATTTGGCTGGCAGCTGGGCGAGATCAGATGCGCGCAGGGCATAGCCGTCACGCGTGGCTCGCGGGAATGGAGGGAGGTCGCGGTCGGCGGTGAGGGGTTCGGCGAGGATTCGTCCGGCGGAGTGCAGGAGGTTTACGGTTTCTATTTTGGGGGGAGAGGCCTGAGAAGCGTGGGCTTCGACAACGCGGCGGGCGTCTTCGAAGGTTAGGATCAAAGATGGTGCTGGCGCGGGCATGTGGAGATGATAGCGGAAGGAGACGACATTGGATTTGCGGGGATTTCTTCGCAACGTGTAAACGACGTAGCAGGGCCGGGGGCTGAAGCGCCGCTCTTCCACGTAACATGACTCTGCGGCGCGGCTGAAGCCGACGCCCTTTCAAAACGGAGACAATTGGGAGATGCTTCCTTGTCGGCTCACTTTAGCGGGCGAGTTCCTGGCCGAGTACGGTGGGATTGCTGGCGTAGGAGAGGCCGGTTTCGAGATCGACGATGCGATCGCGGACGAGTTGGGCGATTTCGCCATCGAAGTGTTGCATGCCTTCGGAGGAGCCGGCTTTCATAGCGTCGAGCAGGGTCTTGCCTTCGTGTTCGCCTTTTTCGACGCACTCGCGGGTGCGAGCATTGGCTTTGAGAATTTCAGCGACCGGGACGCGTCCGGTGCGATCGATTTTTGGCAGCAGCCGCTGACAGACGATGTAGCGGAACGATTTGGCGAAGCGCTGGCGCACGTTTTGCTGTTCTGTGGGGGAGAATGAGCTGACAATCCGCTCGACAGTCTTGGAAGCGTCCATGGTATTGAGACTGGAAAGAACCAGATGGCCGGTTTCGGCAGCTTCGAGAACGATTTCGATAGTCTCACGGTCGCGCATCTCGCCGACCAGGATGACCTTGGGCGCCTGGCGGAGCGCGGAGCGCAAGGCATGAGCCAGGCTGACCGTGTCGCTGTGCAGTTCGCGCTGATGAACCGTCGAGCATTTGTGGTTGTGAAGAAACTCGATGGGATCTTCGAGAGTGATGATGTGATAATTCTTCTCGCGATTGATGCAATCTAGCAGAACAGCGAGAGTGGAAGACTTGCCCGATCCAGCAGGGCCGGTGACCAGGACGATGCCATCGCGCAGCTTTGCCACGTCGGCAAGGTGTGAGGGCAAATGCAGCGATGAGAAGTCAGGAATGACGGTGGGAATTACGCGCATGACCACCGCGCAACTGCCGCGCTGGATGAAGATGTTGACGCGAAAGCGCGCCACGCCAGCCAATCCGTAGGAAATATCGCAAGAGCCATGCTCGCGCAGAGTGGCGACCGCCTGTTTGTTGTCGCCAATCAGATCAGCGGCGATGTGGCGCGTGTCATCGGCGGTGAGACTTGAGAGTCCGGAAACCTGCACGGCAATGAGTTGGCCGTAAACCTGCACCTGAGGAGGCCGGCCGGGAGAGAAAATCAGATCGCTGATTCTGTCGGCGGCGCGCAGCATCGCTCTGAGCAAAGCCGGCGTAGCAATTTTGCCGGTGCCGGAATAGTCGTCCAACGAAACCGAGATTGCGGCGATGCCAGTGGCTGCCATCTACTATTCCGTCCTAAATCGTTCTTAACTCTTAGGGAATTCCACCACAAGAGGGAGAGCGCGCCATCAAGGGGCCGCGTATGTTTACTTTATCGCGCTGGTGGGGGAAGGGTAGTGACAGTTAGGACATAGTCCTTGGTAACGTGGGGATAGCAAACGCAAAAGGGCGGCCACGCAAATGGCCGCCCTTCAGTTCATTTCCTGGGATGGATCGTCAGTTCTTTTTAGGAGCTGCCTTCTTTTTAGTACCGAAGCCGGTTTCCACCGACGCGCCAATGCTGGAGAGCATTTGCTTGGCTACGTCGGCATAGGGACCGGTGGGCTGGAGCTCAAGATATTTCTGAAAGGCTTCGGCGGTGCCCGCGGGCGCAACCATTTTGTCGCCTTGCAGAGTAGCTTTGCCAATCATGTTGACGCCCTTCTGGTAGTAGGCGTCTGCCCTGGTGGGATCGGCGGCGATACATTTGTCAAAAGCTGCGATCGCGTCGTCAACTTTTCCTGCGTTAGTGTAAACCGCGCCGACATTGTAGTAATAACCCGCTGCGCCCTCGGGATTGACTTGCGCAGCCTGGGTATAGGCTTTCACGGCGTCGTCGACTTTGCCGGCCTTGCCGGCAGCCTCACCGAGGTTGTTGTAATAAGCCGCCAATTGCTTCGAATCCTCGGGGGTCTTCTTGGTTTCCATTGCTTTTTGTTTAAGATCGAGGGCTTTCTGATAGTCGGTGACGGCTTCATCCAGACGTTTTGTTTTCTCGGCACGATCGGTTTGCTTGAGGGCGGAGCCGCGGTAGGCGTCGGCGAGTTGCGCCCAGATCACGTCGCGAGTTGCGTCCATTTGCGTCGCTTCGGTTAAGGTGGCGATGGCGCTGTCGTAATCGCCAGCCTTCATGGAAGTATTCGCGGCAACGATTTTTTCGTTCAGGGCCTTAATGGTGTTGACTTCTTTTTTCTGCTTTTCCTGATTCTCCTGCATTTGCTTGATCTGTTCCGGAGTCAGGCCCTGCCCCTTCGCCGAGTCTTCCGCCTGCTTCTTGAGGTCAAAGTCGAGAGTGTTCTCGTCGAGGCCGACGGGCACCTTGCCGAAATGAAAGAGTTCCTTATTTGCTTTGAGGTCGTCTGCGTTCTTGTAGAGCGAAACGTTGTAGTGCCCTGTCCCAATCCCCAGAGAGAAATATTCGCCCTTCTTATTGGTTTTGAGGGTGTATTTCTGGCCGGTATCCTGGTTGGCGTAAACCACGATTGCATCCGGGATGGGGTTGCCCTGAGCATCCTTACAAACCCCTTTGACGGTTCCGGCCGCCTGCCCGAAAAGCAGGGGCGCAGAGAGTGCCAGCATTAAGAACATAAGAACGAACACTGCAAAATGCTTCTTCATCGTGCCTCCCGGCGCAAGCTGAATTGTAGGATGATTCCCATGATTGGTAGATCTGACGGATGCAAGCAGCCATCAAGAACGGAGACTCGTGTCCATGTTCGCATAGGGAATTGGATCGCTGGCATTGGCTGCGGCAAAGGCTCGCAGGCGCAAGATGCAGCTGTCACAGACGCCGCATGCCTGGTCCTGGCGACTGTAGCATGACCAAGTTAAATCGAATGGCGCGCCCAGTTCAAGGCCCAGGCGCACAATTTCGGCTTTGCGCAGGTGAATGAGCGGGGTGACGATCTCGATGGTGCCTTCTTTCGTTCCAGTTTTTATCACCTGATTGAACGCTTCGTAATACGCCGGACGGCAGTCGGGATAGCCCGAGCTGTCTTGCTCGACGGCTCCAATAAGGATTTTGTTCGCGCCCAAGGCCTCCGCCCAACTGACTGCGACCGATAAGAAATGAGCATTGCGAAAAGGCACATAGGTAACGGGGATATCTTTTCCATCAAGGTCACCGGTGGTGGGGACGGCGATGTTTTCGTCGGTTAACGCTGAGCCTCCGATGGCGCGCAGGGCATCGTTGCGCACGATAAGTTTTTCCTGAATGTTCAGGAACTGGCAAATCGCAAGGAAGGATTGACGCTCGCGATCTTCGGTGCGCTGGCCATAGCTGATGTGGAGCGCGGCGGCGTCATAGTCGCGGGCGGCGAGGGCTGCGCAGACACAGGAGTCCATGCCTCCGCTAAGAAGGACGATGGCGCGGGATTGGTTTGAGTGCGGCGGCATCAGGAAAGATAGCGATTCAACAATTCAAATCCTTCAATATTTCCAGTCCTTAAACACCTTTGACAGCCGGGTCCCAGATAAATTTGTGCAATTGCAATCCCAGACGTGCTGGAACCTCGTCGGCAAGCATCCACTCCGCTAATTCCTGCGGGTCGAGCAGACAGTGCGAGCTGTCGCGGGCGCCGGTTGCGTCCTTGCGAAATGCGGGAGAGAACAGGACGGCGTTGACGCGCTCGGCAAGATTGTGTTGCCGAGTGAAGGCGCGGGCAAATTCATAATCGGCGCGGCTGCTCAGCACAAACTTTACTTCGTCGCGGGCGGTAAGAGCCTCGAGATTCTCGGTGTGAAACGTGTTGCCTTCGCCGGAATCCGGGCATTTCACATCGACGATCTTAATGACAGCCTCGGGGACGTGCTGTAACGGGCGTTCCCCGCTGGTCTCGAGCAGTACTTGATATTCGCATTCCAGCAACTGGCGCATGAGGGGAAGAAGGTCGCGCTCCTGCAGCATGGGTTCGCCGCCGGTAATCTCGACTAAGCCGCCGGTAGGGCTCAGCCGCTTAACCTCTTCTAAGATTTGTTCGGAAGTCATCTTCTTGCCGCCGTGAAACGTGTACTCGCTGTCGCACCAGGAGCAGCGCAGATTGCATCCAGTGAGGCGCACGAAGACGCAAGGCAATCCCGCATGCGTCGATTCTCCTTGCAGCGATTTATAGATTTCAGTGATCTGCATTTTCAGCCAGAAGCGAAGTCGGTGGTCCCGGCCCGAATCGCGGGCGGGACGCCCGCTCGACAGCCGCCGGGACGGCGGCGCTACGACTCCGAGTATTTCGCTGTCGTGGTGTCGGTTTCGAATACTGTGACATCTTTCACTCGCACGCGGCCGCTGGTCACGCTTTTCAGGCGTGTGTTCGATTCGTCGTAGAAGTACTTCGCCAGATTCTCCGCCGAGGGATTGATCACGGTGAAGGGCTCAACGTCATTGATCATCTGGTGGTCGAGGCGGTCGATGACGTGCCGCATGACCTCGCGCAGATCTTTGAAATCGAGGAGAAGTCCGGCTTTATCCAATTCGGCTCCGGCCAGGGTCACACGAATTTTATAATTATGGCCGTGAGGATTCTCGCACTTGCCCTTGTAGTTGCGCAGGTAATGTCCCGCTGCGAAGCTATCGTCAACCGTGACTTCGAACATGTATCCCTCAGCGGTCCGGAGCGAACAGGGCTGGACCGCGCTTGATGGCTAAACCTCTATTGTAACGCGGGTTGGGTGTAACGAGGCTTGACGGCAGACGATCCAGAAGGTAGTTTGCCTATTCGGCCTCATCGGTAAAAGGAGCGACTATGCTGCGCCGTGTCTGCATTCTATTAGCCCTGGTCATCCCCTCATTCACAGTCAATCTTGCAGCTCAGAACAAGGCTGAGTCCGGAGAGTTTGATGTCAAAGAACACTATACGAAGTATGAGTTCAGAATTCCCGTGCGCGATGGAGTGCACTTATTTACCTCCGTGTACGTGCCCAAAGATAGTTCACATTCTTATCCGTTTTTGATTAACCGCACACCTTACAGCGTGGGGCCGTATGGCGTGGATTTGTACCGCAAGCAACTGGGGCCGTCGCCAGATTTCGACAAGGCGGGATACATTTTCGTGTTTCAAGATGTCCGCGGGCGGTTCATGTCGGAAGGAACGTTTGTGGAGGTGCGCCCGCACATCGACAGCAAGAAATCGAAGCAGGATGTGGACGACGCGAGCGATCTTTACGACACCATCGACTGGCTGCTGAAGAATGTGCCGAACAATAATGGGAACGCCGGCATCTGGGGGATTTCTTATCCGGGATTTTTTACTTCGGCCAGCATCATCGACTCGCATCCGGCGCTGAAGGCGGCTTCGCCGCAGGCTCCGATGACCGACCTTTTTATGGGTGACGATGCGTACCACGGCGGCGCGTTCATGCTGAACGCCAACTTTGGTTTCTACGCTTTTTTCAAGCCGCAGGAAAACCCGCAGCTTCCGCCCAAGACGCCTGTTCCCTTCGAGTACGGGACGAAGGATGGGTACGAGTTTTATTTGAATGCAGGAGCGATCGGGAATCTCTCAAAGTATCTCGAAGGCAAGAGCGCGCTGTTCGACGACCAGATGCACCACAACACCTACGACGATTACTGGAAGGCGCGCAACCTGGCCCCGCATATGAAGAACATTCATTGCGCCGTGCTAACCGTAGGAGGATGGTTCGACGCCGAGGACCTGCAGGGTCCGTTCAGCACATTTCACGCCATCGACAAAAACAATTCCGGAATTTTTAATGCGCTAGTAGTTGGTCCGTGGGTGCACGGCGGTTGGGCGCGGTATGAAGGCGAGCATTTGGGCAGAGTGGAGTTCTCGTTTAATACCGGCGACTTTTACCGGAAAAACATTTTGTTCCCCTTTTTCGAGCAGTACCTCAAAGGCAACAGCGACGCGAAGCTTCCGAAGGCCTACGTTTTTGAAACCGGCACAAACGTGTGGCGAAAATATTCCGCATGGCCTCCGAAACAGGCGGAGGAGAAGACGCTCTATTTCCAGGCGGGGGGCGGACTTTCGTTCGATCCTCCATCCACCGATGGACCGGGCTTCGATGAGTATGTGAGCGATCCGGCCAAGCCGGTGCCTTTTGTGAACTACACCTCGACGACAGTGCCGCAGGAATACATGTTATCGGACCAGCGATTCGCCGATAGCCGGACGGATGTTCTGGTGTACGAAACGCCGGTGCTGCAGGAAGATGTGACCATCGCGGGGCCGATCTCGCCGAGACTTTTTGTGTCGACCAGCGGAACCGATTCCGATTGGGATGTGAAGCTAATCGATGTTTATCCGGCGGACTATCCGGATAGCAAGTTCGATCAACCAAAACCTGAGGAGAAAGACAAACCGCGGACCGATGTTCCGCCGCCGACATTCAACATGGGTGGATACCAGCAACTGGTGCGCGGGGAGCCGTTTCGCGGAAAGTTCCGCCACAGTTTCGAAAAACCGGAGGCGTTTACGCCGAGCAAGGTGGAGGAGATCAATTTCCACATGCAGGATGTGAACCATACTTTTCGTCGCGGGCACCGCATCATGGTGCAGGTGCAGAGTTCATGGTTCCCGCTCACCGACCGAAATCCGCAGACCTTCGTCAACATTCCCGACGCCAAGCCTTCTGACTTTGTGAAGGCGACGGAGCGGGTGTATCACGCGAAGGGGCAGGCTTCGGGGATTGTGGTGGGAGTAGTGGAGAGTCCGGGAGCGGTGGAAGAGCGCAAGTAGCGACCTGATTCCGAGCCTTAGGAGCGCTGTGGGTGTTGACGATCCAATTCATTCCTTACTATAATGTAAGGAACTGTTCGAGAGGGAAGGACGTACATTGGCTGCCGCAACCATTACCTCCAAGGGACAAATTACTATTCCTATTCAGGTGCGAACCGCGCTTGGAGTGGATACGGGAGACCGCATCGAATTTGTGGAAATAGAAAAGGGTCAGTTTGTAATAGTCCCTATCAATCGGTCGGTGCGGGAGCTTAAGGGAATGCTGCGAGTTAAGGGGCGCAAACCCGTTTCCATTGAGGAGATGAACAGGGCTATCGCCCGGCGTGCAACCGAATCTCGATGATCGGTCTTGATACGAACGTTTTAGTTCGCTATCTAACTCTCGATGACGCCCGCCAAACCCCTTTGGCGGTGGATCTGCTCGATTCTCTTTCCGCGGACTCCCCCGGTTTTATTTCTCTGATTGTCGTCGTCGAACTGGTATGGGTTCTTGAAAGCTCCTACGATTTTGGAAAAGATCGAATTATCGAAACATTGGACGCGATGCTTCGCAGTCACGAGTTGGTGGTGGAACGAACCGATGCTGTACGTCAGGCCTTGCGCCGATTTGCCGCCAGCCGCGCAGGTTTCGCCGATTGCCTTATAGAGCGCTGCTGCCACGAGGCGGAATGCCGGTACACAGTGACTTTCGACAAGAAGGCCGCTGGAACGGGCATGAGATTAATCGGTGGCTAGGTCGACCATCGCGAACGTTGCAATCACTCTTTGGGAAAGTTCATCCGGTGAAAAACTCTTCGACGATCCGCATGTCGGTGGTCTTCTTGTAATTCGGGAGGCTTTCGATGAACACGCGGCCGTATTGCTTTTTGAGGATGCGGTTGTCGAGCAGGACCAATAATCCGCGATCGTGCAAGGAGCGGATCAGACGTCCGAAGCCTTGTTTGAGGGTGATGACTGCGGAAGGCACTTGATATTGAAAAAACGCGTTGCCTCCTTCGGCGTCAATGGCCTTGATGCGCGCGGCTACGATTGGATCGCTCGGGACGGCGAAGGGCAGGCGATCGATAATCACGCAACTGAGTTGCTCGCCTTGCACGTCCACGCCTTGCCAGAACGATGAAGTCGCAAACAGGACCGCATTCGGAGTAAGCCGAAACTCCTCGAGCAGCGCGCTTTTCGGGGCATCGCCCTGTTTCAGCATCGGGAACTCCAACTCGCCGAGGAGGCGCTGATAAATATCATTCATCTGGGCATAGCTGGTGAAGAGCACAAAGGCGCGACCCCGCGTAATTTCCAATAGTTTGCGGATGCGCTCCGCCGCCTTCGCTGTAAATTGCGGCGTGCGGGCGTCTGGCAGATCGGGTGGAACGTAAAACAAAGCCTGGCTTTCGTAATCGAAGTGTGAAGGCAGGACGGACTCCCGGGCATGCTCCAACCCCAGGCGCTGCCGGATATATTCGAACCCTCCGCCGACGGCGAGGGTCGCAGAGGTGAGGACTGCGCACTCCAGCTTCGACCACAAATATTCGCGCAGGATGGGGCCGACGTCGATGGGCGTGGCCTGGAGGAAAACGTTTTGCCGGCCCCGCAGAGTTCCCTCAGGGGCTGACGCTCCTTTCCTCAACTGCACTTTTTCGGCACGGCTAAAGCCGTGCCCTTCGCGATCTGTTCCTTGCGTAGTGCGGCTGTTGCCCCGACCGCCGCGGCGCTCGATCCAGAACACGGTATTGCGATCGTCGGATTCCATGGCGAACGCAAGTTGCACCTGAAGTTCTTGCGCCCGGCGCACGAAGTTGAAAATTTCTTCGGGCTTCTGTTGCAGAGCCTCGAGTTCGCCCGCCACGCGCGTAATCGCTTGATTGAGAGCGAGGAACTCATCTCCGTTCTCTTCCAGAAACTCGCGGCGGGTTTCAAAGGCGAATCGTCCCTCGCCGGGCGGCAGCAATGAAAAGAAAAATTGCGAGCGCTCGCGGAGGCTCCCGAGCGCGCCGGAGAGAGACGCTGACATCATCTTATTGTGCTGCAGAGAAGTTTCAACATCGCGGGCCAAATCGTCGATGCGCAAGTTGCTTACGGAAATTCCGAAATAGTTTCCCGCAACATCTTCCAGTTCGTGAGCTTCATCAAAAATGACCGCGGCTGCTTCGGGCAGGATCCCGGCGTCAGGCGCGCCCTCAGCCTGAAGCTTGATGGCGAGATCGGCGAAGAATAGATGATGATTGACGATGATGATGTCGCTCTCCATGCCGCGGCGGCGCATTTCGGTAACGAAGCAGCGTTCCCACTCGCTGCATTTTTGTCCGATGCAGGCGTCGGCGCGGGCGTCGAGCTTGTGCCAGAGAGCGCTCGCTTCGGGAAGTTCGGCGAGTTCGGCGCGGTCGCCCGTGGAAGTGGTTTTCTCCCACGCTGCAATGGCCCGGTATTGCTCGATCTCTTCTAATCCGCTGAGTACTGGCTGGTCGGTGAGATCGTAGAGCTTTTTGCGGCAGAGGTAATTGTTGCGGCCTTTCATGTAGCAGACGGAGAGACGTCCCGGCTGTTGTCCGTTATTTTCAAAAAGCGTCTGCTCAAGGAATGGAATATCTTTGTAGAAAAGTTGTTCCTGAAGATTTTTTGTGCCAGTGGAAATTATTACGCGCTTGCCTGATCGGATCACAGGGAGCAGATAGGCCAGTGTCTTTCCGGTTCCGGTGCCGGCTTCGACGATGAGGTGCCGCTTTTCTTCCAGCGCCAGCTCGACGGCTTGCGCCATTTGCAACTGGCCACGACGGAATTCATAGGCGGGATGCGCGCGTGCGAGGACTCCGCCGGGCGCGAAGAATTGGTGAAGAGATGCGTCTTTGGGGGTGGGGACGGCGCGCGAAGGCGGCGTAGAAGAGGCGGGTTGGGAACTTAAAGCCACGGGAGTCTCTATAATACGAGTTCCGGGCAGATTGGAGTATTCGCTGCTACCGACGCGAAATGCGATTGGGTCTTGCCGCCCAAGGACAGCCGAGGGCGGCCGTCCCCACATTAACCCAAGGACATCCGAAGGCGCGACAGATTCACACTTAAGAACTAAAGATCTATTTTGACTCAACCCACTTACAACTCGACGAGCACTCTCGCCACCACAGCAGCGGGCGTTCCAACGCTTGCTATTGTGGGCCGACCCAACGTAGGCAAATCCACGCTGTTCAACCGAATTGTCGGATCGCGGCGCGCCATTGTCGGCGACGAGCCCGGCATCACGCGTGACCGTTTGTACGGCGACGCGGAGTGGCGCGGGCGGCGCATTCGCATCATTGACACGGGCGGAATCATTCCTGAGGACAAGGATTTTATTCCGGCGGAGATCTTCCGGCAGGCTCGAGTTGCGTTCGACGAAGCGGCGGCTATTGTGATGGTGGTCGATGGACGGACGGAAGTTGCGGCTCCCGATCTTGAGCTTGTTCGATTGCTGCGCAAGACTGGACGTCCGCTTTTTCTCGCGGTGAATAAGGCCGACAGCGAAAAGCAGGCTTCTATCGTGGACGAGTTTCATCGGCTGGGGATCCAGAAGATGTTTCCTGTGTCCGCCGAGCACGGGCGAGGGATCGACGATTTGCTGGATGCTGTTTTTGAGGTCTTGCCGGCTGCCAGAGAGTTAGCCGTAGGGGACACGGAGGAGACGCAAGAAGTAGAGGACGGAAGAGCTGAGGCAGAAAACGGGGCAGTGGCCGAACCTGAACCCGTTTATGAAACCAAGGTTGCCATTATTGGGCATCCGAACGTGGGCAAGTCAACGCTGCTGAATTGCCTGACCGCATCCGACCGTGCGATTGTCTCGCCCATCCCCGGGACTACGCGGGACGCGGTGGATGAAATTTTCGAGCACAATGGACGGCGCTTTCGATTTATCGACACGGCCGGGATTCGCCGCAAGGGTAAAACTCACCTGATGGCCGAAAAACTTTCGGTGGTGATGGCGCGAAAGCATCTCGAAGGGGCTGATATTGCGCTCCTTGTCATTGATGCCACGGAAGGCGTGAGCCAGCTTGATGCTGCGATCGCAGGGTACGCGCACGAGAGCGGACGTTCGATCATCATCGTGGTGAATAAATGGGATCTCGTTATCAGCGGCAAACTGAAAGCCGGCAGGCCGTCGAAAGCCATGCGCATGCGGGAAAGCAAGCGCCCCAGCGACCGCGAGGCTTATGAAGAGCGGCTGCGTTGGGATCTTAAATTTCTGAGCTACGCGCCCATCGTATTCATTTCGGCGCAGACTGGGAAGGGCACGGAGAAAATCTTTCCGTTGCTTGAAAAGGTTGCGACCGAGCGGCGCAAGCGCATCCCAACGTCGGCCATGAACCGTTTCATCGAGACTGTAGATTTCGAGCGGGCGTCGGTGCCGATGCGTTCGCGCGTGAAGATTCTCTATATGACGCAGGCGTCGGTGGCGCCGCCGACGTTTGTGTTGTTCACCAACCGCGCCGTGAAGCTCCATTTTTCTTATCAGCGATTTTTGGAGAACCAGATTCGGGAAGCCTTCGGGTTTCTGGGGACGCCGATTTGGATCAAGAATAGGGCGAGGAATTGAGAGAGGTGTTTACTCTCCCGCCGCCACACGATCCCTCGTGAGCAAGCCCACGCGCTGCACGCCCGCGTGATGCGCGACATCAATCACATCGGCCACGTACTGAAAATCGACGTCGGCATCGCCGCGCACGAAAGCGACTTTTTCCGCGCGCTTCAAGTAGATTTCTGCAAGGCGCATTTCCAAATCTTCCCAGCGGACCTCATCCTGATTGATCTTCACCGTCGGTAGCTGATCTTTCTTCGTCCACACCACCTGGATGACGACCGTGCGTGGCTGCGAAATGTTCTCGGCCTGCTTCTTGTCCGGTTGAGGAATCTGGGCTGTCTCGCCCTGTTCCTTGTCCATCGACACTACGACCATGAAGACGATGATGAGAGTCAGCAGCACATCGATCAGAGGCGTGACGTTGATTTCCGGACCGCGCGCACCTCCGCCTGCCATTGAGAAAGACATTGAAAGCTCCTCGCTAGCACGCGCGTGTCTGCAACATCAGACACCTGAGGTGGGGCGGGAGTTCCCTCGGACTATCTAGCGGGAACACGTGGACCAGAACTTGACCACGGGACGATTCATCCTCGCGGCAAGTAAAATTGAAGAATCGCTCGTAGCTGGGTGAGCGCGGTTTATCCGATTGGGTCAGGCGTGGGAGGCAACGGCGGTGGCTCATACGGAGGAGGAAACACCGGCGCAATCGGAAGCGGGGCTGGCGGCGCGGGGTAGATAATCGCGCCTAGCCTTGGATAACGCGCTGCGAAAAAGTAAACCGAATATGCGGGGAAGAAAACGATTGCGGGCACGGAAATCATCGAGGTCATAAAAAGGAACACTGCCAGCAACGCGGATCCTGCGACTACAGCCAGCGTGATCGTGTACACGGTCCAGCCGACTCCTGCCGATTTCGCGGCGACCACGGCCGCAAAAACTACTCCTGCAGTGGGAATTAAAATGATCAGAGCAAGAATAAAACCAACGATACCGAGGACAATCGCTGCTCCAATGGCCAATACGATCTTCATTCCAATATAGCCCGCGTAGCCGCCTTTCTCGGCCTTCATCATTGTCCAGAGGCGCTGCCATCCTTCGATTGCGCCAATTTCTTCGAGAGCCATTTGCGGGATGACGAAATCTTTCGTGAGCACCAGAATCACAGCCATTACCACCACTAGAGTTGCGAAGGCAAAAAATAAAACGATGCCGCCCAGCACCAACCCGAAAACGTGCTGCTTGGGTTGATTGAACCATCCCAGGATGAATGCAAGGCCCGCCGGAATGCCTAACAGCACGATGAACGCGCCAAACGTCAGCAGAGTGTAGAGCAATTTCCAGAGGAAGTAACGCCAACCCGCCCCCTGACGCGCCGCCCAATATTGGCGAATGCGACATTCTTTGGCCAGCACGCTGTCGAACAAAACAAAGCGCATGACGCTGCTGATGTACATCAGCAGGATTCCTAACACGAATGCGGCGACCACCACGACTGCGATCAACGCGGCGTACACCAGAGGATCGATCCCCGACAAGCCTGGCGCCAAAAAATGCCCGGTGCCGGGATGACGAGGCATGTGGAAGTTGGCGGGTGCGTTGCATCCGCCGCCGGAACTGAGTTCCCCGGCCAGTAATCCCACGAACGCAAGGCGTATCCATTGACCGAAGCGGAACGGCTGCGAGAGTTGCCGCTTGGTGTGCTCCAGGGCGGGAGAGATCGCGTCTACCGCGGAAAATGGCAAGCGTCTACCTCGGTATTCGGGGATGGGGAGCAAGTTACTGCAAGGTGGGGCGCGGGTCAAATGAATTCTGGACAAGGCGTGAAGGCAGGTTCCGATTTACTCGTAGCGGAGAGCTTCTACCGGATCGAGCTTTGAAGCGCGCATCGCCGGCACCAATCCGCTGATGGCACCGACCACCAGCAACACGGCACTAGATAGCAGAACGGTCATCAAGGAAATGCGCAAGTGGATGTCGCCCTGGCCGGAGTCATCTTCAAACAGCGGCCCCATCATCGGCATGGTCCCGACAGCCCAGGCGATCAGATAAGAGAGCGCTACGCCGATGGCTCCGCCCATCAGCATGATCAATAAAGTCTCTGCGAGGAATTGCAGCTTGATGTGCCGCTTTCGAGCGCCCAGCGCGCGGCGCAGGCCAATCTCACGGATGCGTTCGTCCACTGTAACCAGCATAATGTTCATTACGCCCACGCCGCCGATCCCCAAAGTCAAGGTGCCGACGAATGCGAGCAACACTTGCAGTCCGATGGTGAGGCCGTCGATCACGGGACGGAATTCATCCCGCCCGAACATTTGGAAGGCCTTGGGATCGGTGGGCGAAAAGCCCTGGCGTGTGGCGACGGCCGCCAGCACCTGCGCCATCGCCTTCTTCTCGAACTGCGGGGCGATGGGTTCAAACAACATTACGGCCGCATAACGGGTGTTCCACAAATCTCCGGCGGTCGAGTAGGGGATCCACGACGATTCATCATCGCTGCTGAAATAATTGCTGAGCTGAATCTTGCGCGCCATAACGCCAATCACGGTAAATCGCACGCCGCTCACGGTTACGGTTTCGCCAACGGCGGGTCTGCCGCTGAAAAGTGATTCCTTGAGCCGGCCGCCAAGGAAGATGACGCGCCGGCGTTCCAGTTCGTCGCCGGCATCGATCCAACGTCCCTGAGCCGGGACCTCGTTTCGCATTTCCCCATATTCGGGACAAACTCCGCGCACTGGCGCAGTACCCACCATGCGGTCACCATAGGCGATTCCCGGACGGCTCACGGTTTCGCGGCACACATGTTTTACCAGCGGTGCGGTGGCCTTCACCATGTCGACGTCCGCTTGCTCGATCAGAATTTTTTTCCCGGCGCGCTGGCCGCCGGGCTGTTCGCTGGTCTGCTGCGGCCAGCAGATGACAACGCTCTTACCGAAGGCATCGAAACCATGCACAAGAATGCTGCGGAAACTGTTGCCATAGGCAATCAGGAGCGTGACGGTGGCGATTCCCCAGACCACGCCGAGCATGGTCAAGACGCTGCGCGTCACGTTGCGCTTCAGCGCGATCCAGGCTTCGAGAATAATTTCAATCAGCATTTGGAAAATCTTTAACGCCCTGCGAATTAGCTAGGACGGGCTCCCATCACGAAGACTTAAGAGATTTTTTTATCCGCCGGCCTCGTAGCGCAGCGCTTCTATCGGGTCGATCGAAGCTGCTTTGCTTGCCGGATAGAGAGCGGCAGCGATGGCGACAGTGCCCAACAAAACGGTCGCTACCAACGCCGAGGTCCAGTCAGGAATGAGGCCGGCAAAAAAATCGGGCATCGGAAGCAGGTTGACCAGCGCGCAAAAGCCGAAGGCAATGCCCAATCCAATGGCGCCGCTGAGCAAGGCAATGATCAAGGCCTCTACGAAGAACTGGCGCAAAATCGTTCCCGCGGGCGCGCCGAGCGCCTTGCGCACGCCGATTTCGCGAGTGCGTTCGCGGACCGCAACCAGCATGACATTCATTACGCCGATTCCCCCCAGCAGGAGCGTCACGACACCTACCGCGCCGAGGAAATATTTCATTCCGTCGGTCATGGTTTTGAACGCTTGCGCCTCCTGAACTGTATCCCAGATCGGACAAGCCTCTTTGTCGGCGGGATCGTAGCGATGCATGCGGGCCAATGCTGCCCGCACCTCATGTTTGCAGGCCACATGCTGGTCTACGGATTTGGGCGTGACCAGCAGTTGGTCAAACGTAGTTGCGGTCCCCGGCGGCCTGTCAGGGAAGTCCCGCCGCATGGCGGAAAAAGGAATGAAAATCTTATTCACGTCCCAACCGTCGTAGCTGGAATCTTGTTTCTTTTTGGCCATGACTCCGATGACGACGTAGGGGAAATCATCCAAATAGAGGTTGTCGCCCACCGGATTGCGGCCGGGAAACAATTGTTTGGCCGCATCCGACCCCAGAAACGCCACCCGCCGCGCTTCGCGCAGGTCGTCCCAGTCATAGAATCGTCCCGAGCCCACGTCAAGAGTGCGAATGTAGGCAAACTGCGGATGGGAACCGGCCACCTCGAGGGACGCATTATTGAAATCGCTGTGCGCTCGCACCGTCTCCTGCTCCAGCTCTGGAATCGCGTATTGGCAATCCGGCGTCTCCGCTTGCACCACCGGCAAATCCTCATCTTGCCAGTGCACCAGCCGCCCGGCGTGGGTTCCTCCGGCCTGCAAGCTGGTGCGGCCGTGGAAGACAATCATCACGTCCTTGCCGAGATTTCTGGTCTGCGTTTCCTGCCCTTTTCGCAAGCCTTCGCCCGCCGCCACCATCAACACGATCGACACAATGCCCCACGCAATGCCGAACATAGTCAAAAATGCGCGCAGCTTGTGCGCCCAAAGGGTGCGAAGCACATCGCGGAAAAGATCGGCGAGAGTCATAGCAGTTCTTGTTTGGACGAGACTGGCTCCGGAAAGTAAGCGTGACGCCGGTTTCGTCCTGCTTTAGATACGGATACTTGGGGGATTTTGTTCAGGGAAGATTCGGGTGTCGAGCACGGTTGGGAAGAGGTGGTACGGTTCAGCCGCTTACTGAAGTCACGACGGCATTTTTGATCCATTTCTCAAATTCATGGAGAGCGAGTTCGCACTGCAGGCGATGGCGTTCTTTGCGGTCGCGGATCTTTTTTTCGAGCGGGGGCAGCAGATCGAAGGTGATGTTCGCCGGTTGAAACTGCTTCGCGTCGGCATGCGTGACGTAGTGCGTGAGTGAACCGAATGCCGAGGCTCGGGGCGGCGGCACCGGATCATCTGAACTGGCTAAAGCGGCGGCGTGCATACCGGCCATCAAGCCGGTGGCAATTGATTCCACATAGCCTTCGACGCCGCAAATTTGACCCGCAAACAATACTCGGGGATGAACTTTCATCTGCAGAGTTGGCCGCAGCAGCGTTGGGCTGTTGATGTAGGTGTTGCGATGAATTTGTCCGTAGCGCAGAAAGCGTGCGTTCTCGAGCCCCGGAATCAGCCGTAGAACGCGTGCCTGCTCGCCAAACTTCAAATGATTCTGGAATCCCACCAGATTGTAGGAATCCGCTCGCAGATTTTCCTGGCGCAGTTGCACCACCGCGTAAGGCATCCGCCCGGTGCGAGGATTAATTAAACCTACCGGCTTCATCGGTCCAAAGCGCAGAGTGTCACGGCCGCGCCGCGCAATCTCTTCGATGGGCAAGCAGCTTTCGAAGTAATTCAGCTTCTCCCAATCACGCTCTTCGACCGACTGTGCGGCGAGCAGTGCATCGTAGAAGCGGGCGTACTCATCCGGCGACATCGGACAGTTGATGTAATCCGCGGAGCCTTTGTCATAGCGCGCCGCCATGTAGACGCGCGACATGTCGATAGAATCCGCCTCTACGATCGGACTGATTGAATCGTAAAAATAAAGATGGGGACTGGTGGGAGCAGGGCCGGCGTCGTGCGTGAGGAGGCGACTTGCGTCCCGTGTTGTCAATTCTTCAGATTTCGCGCTCAGCCGCGCTATTTCCTGCGCCAGCGGTTCCGAAGTCAGAGGGCCGGTAGCGATGACAGTGATATGATCTCCGGCTTCGTCGATGCGCGTGACTTCTTCGCGGTGCACTGTGATCCGCGGCTCGCGCGAAATAGCCTCGGTTACCTTTGCGGCAAAGGCGACCCGATCCACTGCCAACGCATGCCCGGCGGGAACGGCACACTGGCGCGCAATTTGGAGCAACTGAGATCCGGCTCTCCGCATTTCTTCTTTCAATAACCACGGAGCAGTGTTCTCACTATCCGACTTCAGAGAATTCGAGCAGACCAGTTCGGCGAAGTCCGTCGTCTGATGAGCGGGCGTGGATTGTACCGGCCGCATCTCGAACAGATCGACGTCCAGGCCGCGCTGAGCGCACTGCCACGCAGCTTCCGATCCCGCCAGCCCCGCCCCGATAACTCTTACCGCAGCTCTTGCCATGATTTTACGAACCTATGATTTTCGACTCGAACCGACTCCCGCCATCACAATGCTTTTTCGGCCAGCCGCCGGAGCGCGTCGTCGGTCAGCACGACCGTCCGCCATTCATCGCGAAACGTCGCCCCTAAAGCCTTGTACATCTGGATCGCTTTTTCATTCCAATCGAGCACTTCCCAGTGCACACCGTAACAATGTTCCTGAAGCGCGATGCGCGCGACGGATGCGAGTAATGACTTCCCAATTCCCCTGTCGCGAAACTGCTCCCGGACGAACAGATCCTCCAGAAACAATCCTGGTCCAGTCCACGAGGAATAATAGCCGAAGAAAAGAGCATAACCCGCTGGCTGCCCATGCCAATCGGCGATCAGCGTGCGGAATTTTGGGTTCGCCGTAAAGCCATCGCGAGTTAAGTCCGCCTCTTCAATTACGCATAGATTCAGCGCGCGCTCAAACTCCGCCAGTTCGCGGATCATCGCTCGAAGCAAAGATACGTCGTTGATGGTTGCGGGACGAATCAGAAGCATTAGCAGGAAGAATACATCAGTAGCAGTGGGGACGGACTGGGTGCTGGGGAGATAAAAGGGTATTTAGTCCGAATGCGTCTGGCTTCGCTAAACTATTTAATCATTCAATGCGCAATGGGAGTCGCCTGGCTGGCGACGCACACCCAGCTTCCAGCTTTCAGCGTCCAGGTGTCGACGAAGCGCCCGCGCCGCACATACGACTTGCCATTCTCCATCCCCTTCGCACGGTAGAGTCCGGTAACAATGACGGTGCCGCCAAACATATGGCCGGTTACGGATTCAGTAATTTCCTGCTGCGGCTGCGAGGCCGCCGATTTCACGCGCGACAGAAACTCCGCTTTGGTCTGGAAGCTTCCGTCATAATCGACATAGACCAGAGCATTGTCGAGCAGCGCATCCATTGCTTTGGTATCTTTTCGCGCTTCGGCCTGATTCCATACGTTCTCTAAGGCAAGAACCTTGGTCACGGGGTCGCTGTCGGCGCGGTTCTGCGCAGCCGCGAATACCAATGCGAAACAAGCCATCACAACAAAGCCTATCTCTTTCATAAATCCAGCTTTCGATAGATATATCGGCGGAAAATTTTCTTTCCTTGAGGCTCTGCGCAAAAGCTGCCGATCTGAGATGATAAAGATCAGAAGGTCCGCTGCATTTCTGGAGAATTCGATGGCGCGCATTAGCCTGATTAACGCGGAAGAAGCAAACCCGGAAGTCAAAGAGATCTACGAGAAAACGCTTCGCGGCAAGCCGGGCAATGTGCAGAAAGCTCTTGCCCATCGTCCCGACTTACTTAAGAATTTTCTAAGCTTCTACGCCAGTGTGGGACGTTCGCTCGATCGCAAGCTGTACGAACTCATCTACCTTCGGGTCTCTTTAATTAACGGATGCCGCTACTGCACGCAGCACCACGTTGCCTCGTCGAAGCGGGTGGGCCTAACTGCTGAAGACTTGGCGGCGCTGAAGGTGGGGAATTATTCGCGCTTTGGAGCGAAGGAGCAGTCGGCGCTTACCTACGTGGAAAAGCTGACGCGCGCCCCGCACGAAATCACGGAAGCGGATTTCGACGAGTTAAAGAAAAACTTTTCCGAGCCCGAGATCGTCGACATACACATGCTTGCCGGTCTCGCTAATCTGACGAACCGCGTGACTGATCCGTTGGGCTTGGAATTGGAATTTCCGGAAGAAAAACTGTAAAGCGGCCACGGATTTTCGCGGACATTCACGGATAACCCAACATTTATAAGATCTCTCTTGCATCTGCCACGCGCCTCGTCACCCGCTCGCGATCCAGATATTCGAGCAGGGGGATTGCATATTTTCGGCTGATTCCAGTCAGTTCTTTGAAATTCGCGACATCGATCTTCCTGGATTTTGTTTTGTATGCGGCCATCTGGCGCCGCAATTCATCGAGAGCGCTGCGGTGAAAAACCAGCTCGTCGGAAACTTTGATCAGTACTCTGTCGCGCAGAAGCAGCGTAACAATTTTTTGCGCCCGGATCCTGTCGACCTTCAGGCCGGCAAGGACTTCTTTCAGGGCAGGAACTTTCAGTCCGGCTGAGGAAAAGGCCTCCTCAATTTGTTTTTTCGATTCAGCCTCTTCATCCTTCATCACGACGCCGTGTCCCGGCAGGCGCACCAGATCTCCGAGGACTTCGAGCTTCTTATCACGCGCCAGAAGGGCTGCGACCGTCTCGAAGACTTGCGGCGTGATTTCGACTTGAGCACGCAGCTCTTCTTTGCTGATTCCGCCCACCAATGGATTGGATTTGTGAAAGTTCGCGGCCGCGCTCAGGATGCGCAGTTTCAGCGCATCGAGCGCTGGCCCATGCAGGTATAGTTCAGCGGAGCGCACCACGTCGCCCCTCTTTACGGCCTCGGCTAGTTGAGTTTCGATTACACTCCTGGCCCAACCCGTTTCGGCGACGAGGCTGGAGACCGAAATGCCTTGTTGGTGACGCCGTGCGACCCGCGCCTTTAGGATTGCTTCCGCATCGGCCCCTGCGAGAACGGTTAGATAATCGCTGAGGTGTGCCATGCGCGGGATCGGGGTTGCGTCCAGAACGACTCCGCCGCCGATGGTGACGACCGGCGAAAATTGTCGAATGATGAAGCGGTCGCCGGGAAGAAGAAAGGCTGGCTGCGGCAGCTTGAGGCGCGCAAATGCCTCGTTGGCGGGCAACAGCAGCGAGGGACCGATTTTTTCTGAGGAAGCAGCGGTTGCCGGTTGTGCTGGCGCGGGATCCGATTCGCTCCGCGTGTGCAGCACGACTTCGGCAACAGTCTCCATGGTGTACGAATGGAAATGCACGCGGGCGCGATTCTTCAAAGCGCGCGGCGCGGAAGCCGACAGTCGCAGTTGAACATCCGCCCGCTGTGTCGACTCGTATGTTTTCGGAGGCACAAGCGTCATTCCCCGTGCCAGGTCTTCGGTACTCGCGCCCGCCAGGTTCACGGCAGTCCGTTGTCCGGCGATGGCCGCACCCGCAGCTTCGCCGTGTACTTGCACTCCACGAATGCGGACCCGCTGTCCGCCTGGGAGAACTTCGAGTTCGTCTTCGCGATGAATGGTTCCGGCGACCAGCGTTCCGGTGAGCACGGTGCCGAAACCTTTCATCGTGAAGACGCGGTCAATTGGGAGGCGAGCGAGAGCACCGGAATCACGGGGTTGCACTCCGGAGGCGGCGGAAATCAGGGCGTGGTTCAGATCGTCCAATCCTGCGCCGCTCAGCGAACTCACAGCAATAATTGGCGATCTCGGCGGTTCCAGAAATGTGCCGCGCAGGAACTCTTCCACTTCCAACCGCACCACGTCGAGGGTTTCCGCATCGACAGCATCGGATTTGGTGAGCACGGTGATTCCGCGCTGCACGCCAAGGAGTTGCAGAATGTCGAAGTGCTCGCGCGTCTGCGGCTTGATGGCCTCGTCGGCTGCAATCACCAGCAGTACAAGATCAATGCCACCAACTCCAGCCAGCATGTTGCGCACAAAACGCTCGTGCCCAGGGACATCGACAAAGCCGAGCCGCAAGGTTTCGCCGTTGGAAGCAGGCAAGTCCATGTGCGCGAATCCGAGATCGATGGTGATGCCGCGCCGTTTTTCTTCCTCAAGACGGTCGGCGTCGATACCGGTTAGCGCCTTTACCAGCGAAGTCTTGCCGTGGTCAATATGGCCCGCGGTTCCAACGATGATGGATTTCATCTGGACGGTCATCTTACCGGAAAGAGCATGGGGCTTGAAAAGGCGGGGGATGGGAACGATAAATCCGCTACCCAGCAGCCCCGCTAGATGCGACAATAGAGGTTCCCCATGACCACGACTGCGACTCCTGCCTTTTCTCCGGACGCGCTCCGGCAGCACGGGCTCAGTTCCGAGGAATACGAAAAAATCAAGCGTCTTCTCGGCGATCGTGAGCCCACGCTCACTGAACTCGGCATCTTCAGCGTGATGTGGAGCGAGCATTGTTCTTACAAGTCTTCGCGCGTACACCTGAAGCGGCTGCCCACGCGCAGCAAACGCGTGCTGCAAGGGCCCGGAGAGAACGCAGGCATCATCGATATCGGCGAGGGATGGGCCTGCGCGTTCAAGATCGAATCGCACAATCACCCCTCGTTTATTGAGCCTTTTCAGGGCGCAACCACGGGCGTTGGCGGAATCTTGCGCGATATTTTCACTATGGGTGCGAGGCCGGTTGCGGTAATGGATTCGCTGAGGTTTGGGCCTATCACCGCGCCTGCGGGGACAGCCGCTAGCGGCAGTGATCAGCTCGGCAGTGATCAGAAAGATATTCACAAAAATCACTCCATTCTCGAGGGCGTGGTCAGCGGCGTGGCTTCCTACGGCAACTGTTTCGGCGTCCCGAACCTGGGCGGCGAGACGAAGTTCGAGCCTTGCTACTCCGGCAACCCGCTGGTGAATGCGTTCGCCATGGGCCTGGTTCGCAAGGATGAAATTTTCTACGCGCGGGCAGCCGGTGAAGGGAACCCGGTGATTTACGTTGGCGCAAAGACCGGGCGCGACGGCATTCACGGCGCGACCATGGCCAGCGAAGAATTCAGCGAAGCGTCAGAGGCGAAGCGTCCCAATGTGCAAGTGGGCGATCCATTCCTTGAAAAGTTGCTGCTCGAAGCTTGTCTTGAGGCCATGCAGACCGGAGCAATTGTCGGCATTCAGGATATGGGGGCAGCGGGATTGACGTGTTCCACTTGCGAGATGGGCGGGCGCGGCGGCGTGGGAATTGAGATTGAACTGGATCGAGTGCCGCAGCGCGAGACTGCGATGTCCGCTTACGAAATCATGTTGAGCGAGTCGCAGGAGCGCATGCTGCTGGTGGCGGAGAAAGGCCGAGAGCAAGAAATCTTTCGCGTCTTTGAAAAGTGGGGACTCGACGCAGCAGAAGTGGGCAAAGTTATTTCCGCCAACAAATTGCGTGTGCTGCAGCATGGGGAAGTGGTCGCTGAAATTCCGAATCAGGCTTTGACCGATGACGCCCCGGTGTACAAACGTCCGCTGGCGCGGTGGGAGCCGCCGGTACCGCGAGAAATTCCTGCGCACATTACGCTTGACGGCGGCAACCTTACTCAAAGTTTGAAGCAGCTTCTGGCGAGCCCGAACATTTGCGGCAAGCGCTGGGTTTGGCAGCAGTACGATCACATGGTGCAGACCAACACGGTTGAAGCACCGGGAGCGGGCGATGCTGGAGTGATCCGGATCAAGGGTTCGCAACGCGGTCTGGCGATGGCGCTCGATGGCAACGGACGCTGGTGTTATCTCGACCCGCGGCTCGGCGCGATGCACGCGGTGGCCGAGGCTGCGCGCAAAGTTGCCTGTTCAGGGGCGACTCCGGTGGGTGCTACGAACTGCCTGAATTTCGGCAATCCCGAGAAGCCGCACATTATGTGGCAGTTCTCGCAAACCATCGATGGCATTACCAAAGCTTGCGAAGAATTGGAGATCCCTATCACCGGCGGCAACGTGAGCTTCTACAACGAAACGCTGGGTGAGGGGATTTATCCCACGCCGGTGCTTGGAGTTGTGGGAATTATTGATGATGTGCGAAAGACCGCGAAGATGCCTTTCGCTGCCGCGGAACGCACGATCGTGCTATTGCGCGCCGGCGAAGCTGCCGATATCAACGATGTAGAGAGTGAGTTCGGGTCGTCGGAATACGCAAAGGAAATTCTGGGCTCGGTATGGGGGTATCCTCCGGAGCTTGATCTGGAGAAAGAGGCCGCCCTGCAGAAATCGGTAATCCAAATCATTCAGCAGGGATTGGTAGATTCTGTGCACGATTGCGCGGATGGCGGGCTAGGCGTGGCGCTGGCAGAGAAAGCCTTTGCCAATGGGCTTGGTGCGCGAGTGAATCTAGTGTCGAACGGGCTTCCGGCGGAGTTCGTGCTGTTTGGGGAGGATGCGAGCCGAATTTTGATCTCCTGCGACCCGGCGAACGTTTCGCGAATCCAACAAGCAGCGGAACAGTACGGTATAGCTGCCGATGTGCTCGGCGAGACGATTGCAGATCAGTTGGAAATTTCACTTGATGGGAAGGCTGTGGTTTCAGCTTCGGTTTCAGATTTGAAGTCCGCTTATGAGAGCGCTTTGGAAGCAGCTTTGCGGACCGATCCCGAGCTAATGGCGGCGGATTAGATCTTGGAATCGCGGAGTTCGCGGAGAACGGCCGCGGAGGTTCCCAGAGAAAACTTGTTGTTTTTGCGCATAGATTTTGTTCTTGAGCTAAAAGGCTAATTGCTAAATGCTGATTTCTGACAAATTTCACGACGAATGCGGCGTCGTTGCAATCTTCTCCCACCCTGAGGCGGAGAAGCTCGCTTACCTCGGCCTGCATGCCTTGCAACATCGCGGCCAGGAGTCAGCGGGTATTGTCACCTCCGACGGCCTGACTTCGCGCGTCCACAAGGCCATGGGCCTCGTCGCCGATATTTTTACGGAAGAGGTTCTCTCGAAGATTCGCGGCACGCTGGCCATTGGCCATACGCGCTACTCGACTGCGGGCGATTCGGCGCTGCTGAATGCGCAGCCGATTCTGGTGCAGTCGAATAAGGGATCCATCGCGGTTGCGCATAATGGCAATCTGATTAATGCGGCGGAGGTTCGCAGCCGTCTAGAACGACAGGGGTCGATTTTTCAGACGAACAGCGACACGGAAGTGATTGTGCATTTAATCGCTCTGTCGCGAGAGCACACTTTGCCGGAAGCGATTGCGGATGCGCTGCGCCGCGTCGAAGGCGCATTCTCTCTGGTTGTGATGAGTCCGGACCGAATCATCGCGGCGCGCGATCCGCGTGGCTTTAGGCCTCTTGCCATGGGGCGCATTCCGGCGCTTGAGGGGCAGAAACGAGACACCATTGTTTTCGCGTCGGAAACCTGCGCGTTCGATCTGATCGGCGCGACTTACGAGCGCGATGTGAAACCTGGCGAGTTGGTTGTGGTGGGACCGGAAGGCATCACTTCGCGTTTTTATTCGACAGAAGCGCCGCAGTCGAGTTGCATCTTCGAGCACGTTTACTTCTCTCGCCCCGACAGCATTGTATTTGGCCGCGCGGTGCAGGCCAGCCGGGAAGAGTTGGGACGGCAGTTGGCGCGCGAGGCGCCGGTGGAAGCGGATCTTATCGTTCCCGTCCCCGATTCGGGTGTAACTGCTGCGGTGGGATACGCGGCCGAAAGCGGTCTTCCATTCCGATTCGGACTCATCCGGAATCATTATGTGGGGCGCACATTCATTGAACCCAGCCAGAGCGTGCGCGACTTCGGAGTAAAGCTGAAATTAAATCCGGTGCGGTCGCTTCTGGAAGGCAAACGTGTGGTGCTGATTGACGATTCCATTGTGCGCGGCACAACCAGCCGTAAGATCGTCCGCATGATCCGCAGCGCGGGTGCGAAAGAAGTGCACATGCGCATTTCCTGCCCGCCCACGATTTCCCCCTGCTATTACGGCGTGGACACGCCTTCGAAAGATCAACTGATTGCGGCCAATAAATCGGTCGACGAGATCCGGCAGTACATCCGGGCCGACTCGCTCGCCTACCTCTCTCTCGACGGACTCAAGAAAGCCTGCGGCGACGGGCAAAAAACGTCTTACTGCGCGGCTTGCTATACCGGTAAATATCCTACAAAGATCGTGGATGTGGAAGAGATTTTGCCAGCGACGGAATTGGCCTAAGCATCAGCCTCCGCGGTTGGCAAGAGCTAGGCCCTGCTTATTCCTCACGGACATTCCTTGCTCATTTCCGCGCCAGTATCACGCGCGGAATCGATTGCAAATCCACGTTTACGCGCAGGTCATCCCATTCGGACAGCAAGCCCTTCACCGATTCAACGATCGTGCCGCTAACCTCCATCACCAGCCAGCCCCCCGGTTTGAGAGCGGCGCGAGCTTGCGGGATGAGACGCGCGATGACTTCTGTTCCCGTTGGGCCGGCGAATACAGCGTTGCGGGGTTCGAACTTTCGCACTTCGAGTTGAACATGATCTTCTTCGGATTCGCCCACGTAAGGTGGGTTAGAAATGACGAAGTCGAAGGAGTTGGCCTCGATGCCAGCCAAAAGGTCCGCTTCAAGAAAACGAATGCGTGATTCCAATTGGTGGCGGCTGGCGTTGGCGCGGGCTACCTCAAGCGCAGCGGTTGAAATATCAGTCGCATATATCTCGGCTTCAGGTAATTCTTTGGCAAGCGCTAGCGCAATGCAGCCAGAGCCGGTGCCGATGTCGGCAATGCGGAGAGGCGCGGCGAGTGGAGATACTTGAACACGATCCAGAGTGGTTTCTATTAAATGTTCGGTCTCGGGGCGCGGGATCAGGACGGCGGGGGTGACAATGAGATCCATGCCCCAGAATTCCTGATGACCAGTGATGTATTGAGCCGGAACGCCCTGTATACGAGTAGCGAGCGCATCGTCATAGCGATTATTTTCATCGGCGCTGAGTTCGCGCTCCGGATGAGCGTAAAGATACGCGCGGTCGCAGCTGAGCGTGAACATCAATAGCAATTCAGCGTTCAGGCGTGGCGAGGGAACATTCTCGGCGGTGAGGCGGGACACTGCCGAACTTAGGATCTGTCTGAGCTGCACAGGACCATTTCACCACATGGGAACGCTGCGAAGGGCCAACGGCGATGATAAATCGCAGAAGCTATATTTTTGAACGAAGGAACAGATTGCGGCGGACGATTTCGGCGTTCAGAACCGTGGCAAAGGCGACCCATGCGGCATATGGAACGAAAGCTGCGGCTGCGGCGCGGTCCACTTTTCTCGCGGCGTTGATGTAAGAACAAATTTCGCCTTCCAACGCAATCGAGTCCGCGAGAGCCATGCCCAGCCGATGCTCATCAAAGAAAAGCTTGGACCACTTCGCATTTGTGACGAGTTGTGAAATCCAGAGACGTAATGCCGCAGTGCGATGCCGCGACGGGGCGGCGCACCAAACACGCCATCCTGACCAGGCGATCAAGGCATAGAGCGAGGTCCACACCGCGGGAAATACCGCATCTGGCGGCGTGAAGCTGGGCTTGTCGAGCTGCCGGTACCATCGGTCGCGATTTTTTTGGCTGTAATGGGAACCGTACCAGGCTGCACCTGCGGTCGCCAATCCGAATCCAGCCAGGACGAGCAAGGGGCGGGAAAATGGTCTCGGCATAAGTCAAAATTGGGTGCTGGAACTAGGATTCGGGTTGTGTCAAGTCGTCGTCGCGCTGGAAGCCGGCGCTTGCTTATACGACGCTAGCCGCTTCCTGCTTTAACTTTTCCGCCTGGTAGTGTGTGGTCAGGGCCTCAAAGAGCGGCTGGAGTTTGCCATCCATCACAGCTTCGAGCTGGTGCAGGGTGAAGCCGATGCGGTGGTCGGTGACGCGGTTCTGCGGGAAGTTATAGGTGCGGATCTTTTCGCTGCGGTCGCCGGATCCCACCATGGCCTTACGCTCTTTAGCCAACGCCTGCTGCTGCTTTTCCATTTCGATCTCGTAGAGACGCGAGCGCAGTACGCGCATGCCTTTCTCGCGATTCTTGATCTGCGATTTCTCGTCCTGGCAGCTCACGACGGTATTGGTGGGAATGTGGGTAATGCGAACCGCTGAATAGGTCGTATTCACCGACTGGCCGCCTGGACCCGACGAGCAGAAAGTGTCGATGCGCAAGTCCTTCGCCTCGATTTTGATATCGACGTCTTCGGCCTCGGGCAGCACAGCCACTGTAACGGCCGAGGTGTGAACGCGACCCTGCTGCTCGGTGGCGGGAACGCGTTGCACGCGATGCACTCCGCTTTCGTACTTCAATTGCGAGAAGACGCGGTGCCCTTCGATGATGGCGATAACTTCTTTCAAACCACCAGCCGAGGATTCCGACGAAGAGAGCACCTCGACCTTCCAGCGCTGGGTCTCGGCGTAGCGTGTGTACATGCGAAAGATTTCGGCAGCGAAGAGGGTGGCTTCGTCCCCACCTGTGCCAGCGCGGATTTCGAGAATAATATTTTTCTCGTCGTTGGGATCTTTTGGCAGCAACAGCACCTTCAATTCTTCTTCGATGGCGGCGACCCGCGGCTCCAGCCGGTTGAGTTCCTCCTGTGCATAGGCGCGCATCTCGGGATCCTTCTCGTCGACAAGCATGGCTTTGCTTTCGGCAATGCCCCGCGTCAGATCTTTATACTCGCGATACTTTTCGACGATTGGCGCAACTTCGCTGTGCGCCTTGGCGGTCTTCTGGTATTTCGCCGAGTCGTTGACAATATCCGGCGAAGCGAGAGCGCTGGTGAGCTCTTCGTAGCGGGCTTCGATTTGGTCTAGGCGTTCAAACATCGTCGTTAGTCGCTGGTCGTTAGTCGTTGGCCTTTCGCTTCAGGCTGCCTTCAGATTTATCGAATTGATTAGGCTGTTCAAACTGCGGCCTATGGCGTCTGCCGATGCTAACAGCTGCTTTGCATCTTCGCTTTCCAAGTATTGTAATTCTGGTGCGATCATAACTTGCGTTTGTACTTCCAACAACGATCCTCGAGCATGAAGCAAGAAATGTCCAAACTCGCGGTCGGATCTGATTACCCTTTCCTTCTGCGATGTTGCTCGGCACCGATACCGCTGCCCGGCGTAATTGCTGGCTCAGGTCGTACAACTCGTGCCGGGGAAACTCCGACGTTACTCGATAAACTTCCACTGCGAATTTCATCGCTTCCTGCCAAACGCGCAAATCCTTGAAAGATGCTGACATGTTAAATACCTCTCAAGAAGACTAAATCCCGACGTGTGAGAGGCCAACGACTAACGACGAGCGACCAACGACTGGTTTCCCGGGGTGGGAACCCTAGGCAATGACCAATTCTCCGCCGTGATCTTTTTCCAGCAGCATGGCTTGGTCAAGCGCAGCGATGGCGCACTGAGCCATTTCATCGGACGGAGGCTGAGTGGTGATGCGCTGCAGCCAGAGGCCGGGAGTGGTCATCAGGGCGAAGAGCGAGCCCCGATGCTTCGCCGCAAAGCGGATGATTTCATACGAGACCCCGGCGATCACCGGCAGCAAAACGATGCGCGACGCGAAGCGCGCCCAGAACGTGGTGAACGGAACCAGCATGTAGAAGCCGATCGAGATCAGCATCACGGTCATCAGGAAACTGGTGCCGCAGCGGGGATGGAATGTTGAATATTTCTGTACCGCTGCGGTTTCAAGCGGGTCGCCATTCTCGAATGCGAAAACCGTCTTGTGCTCCGCACCGTGGTATTGATAGACGCGGCGGATATCGGGAAACAATGAGACTCCCCAGATGAAGAGCAGGAACAGGATCAGCCGAACCGCGCCGTCGACCAGGTTGAACATGATCTGGCCACCGAGCGCAGGATTTGCCTTCTTGAGTTCGGTGGCCGCTAGCAGAGGCAAGTACTTGTACATGAAGATGAAGAATGCGAGCGAGATGACGACGTTCGCTGCGGCCAGCCATCCACTGATGGCGGCGGCTTTTTCGCGAGTCTGCGTTTTGGACGAGTCTGTCAGGATGAGTTCCGCCTCGCTTCGCTTCGGCGGGACAGCCGAGGCGGCTGTCGCTACATCTGTATTCTCGTTCTGCATCGCGTCTTCGATGGCGACGTTGGCGGAAAAGCGCAGAGCGCGGTAGCCGAGCGACATAGCGTAGCCGAGAGTCATGACTCCGCGGACGATAGGCCAAGCCATCCATTTATGTTTTTCGGAGGGACGCTCGAGCGGTTCGCTCATGGTTACCACTTCGCCGGTAGGCTTGCGGCAGGCGATTGCCCAAGCATGGGGGGAGCGCATCATGACGCCTTCGAGCACCGCTTGGCCGCCTACGAGGGTTTCTTCGCCACTCTCGAGCGCGGGCAAAAGCTGCACCGCCACCAGGAAACGCACAAAATTTCGCAAGGAACGCACGGTGATTGGATGCTCCGCAGGCCGGAAAAGCGGCAAACCCTAGGTTATCACAGGGGGTGAGAGGCTTCCCACTTGAATCCGCGATGGCTAAGGGATAGTTAACTAAGGATTTAGAGCGGGCGAAGCAAGAAGGTCATCCGTTTTACTCTCGACGCATCTTAGACTTCTAGTTCCATGCGCAAGCTTGCAGAAACCTGCGAGGCGATTGCCTCGACCACCAAGAAGTTGCAGAAGACGACGATTGTGGCTGACTACCTGAAGTCGTGCAGCAGCGACGAGGCGGCGGTGTCGGTCGTATTTCTTTCCGGCAGGCCGTTCCCTGCATGGGAGGAAGCCACGCTACAAGTGGGCGGAGCGCTGCTCTGGCGCGTCGTTGAGGAACTCTCGGGGAAAGTTGCACCAGCGCTCAACACGGCATACCGGAAGCATGGAGACCTGGGATCGGTGGCTGCGGAGGTGCTTCCCGGACGAACTGTAAAAGACCTGAATGTGGTGGAAGTGAGCGCAGGTTTCCGCCAGATTGCGAAGGCCCGGGGGGCTGCGGCCAAAACCATTCTCGTTCGCGAAATGTTGGAACTGGCGACGCCGCTTGAAGCGAAATACATTGTGAAGATCATGACCGGAGATCTACGGATTGGGCTGAAGGAAAGTCTGGTCGAAGAGGCGATTGCGAAAGCATACGGCAGCACTCTCGCGGCAGTGCAGCGGGCAAACATGCTTTTGGGGGATATTGGAGAAACCTTGAGGCTGGCCGTTGAAAGTAGGCTGGCGGAAGCGAAGATGAGAATGTTTCATCCTCTGGGATTCATGCTGGCTAGCCCCATCGAATCTGCGGAAGAGGGGCTTAGCTATTTTGCCGAGGCGGCGGTGGAGGATAAGTACGACGGCATTCGAGCCCAGGCGCATGTTTCCGGTGGGGAAGTGAAGTTCTTTTCCCGAACGCGCGATGAGATTACGGAATCGTTTCCAGAATTGCCGGATGCGCTGGCGGGATTAGCGCGGGATGCGATTTTGGATGGCGAGATTGTAGCGTGGGAGTGTCCGGGGCGGGCGCGTCCGTTCAGCGTGCTGCAGCAGCGACTGGGGCGCAAGAAGGTCAGCGAGCGGATGTTGCGCGAGATTCCCGTGGCGTACCTGGTGTTCGATGTTCTGTACGCGGGCGGGGAGTTGCTGATTGACCGTCCGTTGCGGGAGCGTGGGCGGATTTTAGATGAGCTGCTCGCAAAAGACAGAACCCACCACGGAGACACAGAGGCACGGAGAAAAACCGGCATGCAAGGGAAGTTGGCGTTTGGAGACGAGCAGGGAGGCTCGGCAGGCAGCGTCATCCGCGCTCCCGTGTTTCACGCCAACTCGCCGGAGCAACTGGAAGAACTCTTCGCGGCCGCGCAGGCTCGGGGGAATGAAGGATTGATGATCAAAGGTCTCGCGTCGCCCTATTCGCCGGGCAAGCGCGGGAAATCTTGGCTGAAGATGAAGCGCGAGTTGGCCACGCTCGACGTGGTCGTGACTGCGGTCGAGTACGGGCATGGCAAGCGCGTTGGTGTGCTCAGCGATTACACATTTGCCGTATGGGACGCGAATAAAGATAAGTTGGTGAACATTGGCAAGGCTTACTCAGGTCTGACCGATGTCGAGATTGCCGACATGACGAAGTGGTTTCTCGATCACACGATTGAAGATCAAGGCTTCCGGCGCACGGTCGAGCCGAAAATTGTGCTGGAAGTGGCGTTCAACAACATGATGGAGTCCGACCGGCACGAAAGCGGCTATGCGCTGCGCTTTCCGCGCATCGTGCGGCTGAGGCCGGATAAATCGGCGGATGACGCGGATACCATTGAACGGGCGCGGGAGATTTATGAAAAGCAAACAAACAGTTGACAGCGGCTTTCCTGGTGCTAGCCTAGAAAACATGGAAGTTCCGCTTAATCCCGATTTGCAGGCCAAGCTTGGCCGTGTGGCAGAGCAGCAAGGGCGTGCGAGTGAAGCGCTCGTGGTTGAAGCTGTAGAACGTATGTTGAACTACGACGAATGGTTCCTGCGCGAGGTAGATAAAGGCCTTGCTTCAGCCGACCGCGGCGAGTTCGTAGATCACTCCGACGTCAGGAAGATGATCGATGAGCGGTATCGAGGCTGATGCGCATTCGCTGGACGGACTCCGCCGTTCACGATTTCACTAGCATCTGCGACTACATCGAAAGACATGGTGGCAGCGCCACCGCCCGCCGTGTGGCGCTTTCAATCCATCATCAGATTGAGATGCTAGCCAAGTTTCCGGAATTTGGAAGAACAGGACGAAAGCCGGACACGCGCGAACTTGTGTTTACTGGGTTGCCGTATCTCGCTATCTATCGCTTACATGAAGACGCCGTAGAAGTGCTTCGTATCCTTCATGGCGCCCAAGACTGGCCATAAGTGTAACGGTAGGCCGCTAGTGGCCGTGGTGCTGATGCTCTTCGCTTTCGCCCACCGGAATCACGCACCCATGGGCCACTTCGCATTCCACGTGCTCGAACTGGATGGTGGTGTGGTCGATGCGGAAGTGCTGATACAGGCGGTCCTTCACGTCGCGCAGGATGCGTTCGCTGACCGAGGGCGGAATGTCGGCGATCGCGATGTGACAGGAGAGAGCGCGAGTTTCCGAGCCGATACTCCAGCAGTGCAGGTCGTGGACGTCGTTGACGCCATCGATCGAGCGGATAGCGCTTTCGACCAGTTCAAGCTTCACTCCGCGCGGTGTGCCTTCGAGCAAGATATTCAGAGTCTCGCGGACGATGCCGAATCCCGACCAGAGGATCAGCACTCCGATCCCCAACGACAGTGCCGAATCGATCCACGAATTGCCCGTAAGCATAATGGCCCAGCCTCCGGCAATGACGGCGGCGGTTGAGAGCGTATCGCCAACCTCGTGCAGCAGCGCGCTGCGCATGTTGACGTCGCCGCCCGAGCGGTATAGCAGGAATGCAATCACTCCGTTCATCACTACCCCGGCAGCAGCAACCCACATCATCACCGAGGCCTGAACGTGCTGAGGATGCTGGAGCCGCCGGAATGCCTCGTAGAAAATGAAAACGGAAACTGCGACCAGCGATACCGCGTTTACCAGCGCGGCCAATACTCCCGCGCGATGGTATCCATAGGTCTTGGTAGAACTGGCCGGACGCGATTGCAAGTAAACCGCTACCAGAGAGAGCAGCAAAGCCAGAAAATCAGAAAGGTTGTGTCCGGCTTCAGAGAGTAATGCGAGCGAATGGGAACGAATGCCTGCAACCACCAGCAGCACGATGTAGGCCGCGGTTACGCCCAACGAGATTTTAAGGACTCGCTTGGGACTGCCTGCGCCGTGAACGTGGCTATGCATCTTCTATAAGTGTACGGTTGCCAGAGATGAGCTTCAAGCGTTGGCGAGCGAGGAATTTCTCAGCGCTTGAGAAGATTCTGCATGTACCGGTCGTTGTAAAGAGTAGTCTTGCTCTGCACAAACTCGAGAATACGGTACATTTTTTCTCGCGATTCACGGCTCATTTCTTTGAACTGCACCGCGATTCCCGACCCGGGATGCACTCGTGCGATAACGCCGTCCGCGCTCAAGGTGCCGTCATCAATAGAGAAAACCAACTTCAGGGTTGAGCCGGGGGAAAGAATCGCGCTGGTTTCCACATAACAGCCGCCCAGGCTAACGTCGATGAGATTGCCAAATATCGGCGCCGCGCTGCCCTGCGGCTGGAACTCAATGGTCAGACGGCATTTCATGCGGGTGTGTAGCCGCTGATCTTTCTGCACAGGTTGTTTCTGTTTTTCCATGTACATGCGCCGGTCGGCTTGGGCGAGAAGTTGCTCGGCGTCGTTGCCGTCGTCTGGAGAGACGGCCAATCCCACACTCAAGGAAAGAATTTCTTCTCCGCAAACGTCGAACCCGGCTTGCCGCGCCAGAGGCCGAATCTGCTCAACTTTCTTGGCTGCGGCATCGACGGCCAGGCCGGGTGCAATCACTACAAATTCGTCCCCGCCCATACGGGCCACGTAGTCGTACTCACGGCAGCTGTCTTTCAGCGCCTGCGCGAAGAGGCGTAAAACGCGGTTCCCCTCAAGATGCCCGAACCGGTCGTTGATCTTCTTGAACCCATTCATGTCGCAGACCATCAGGGTGAGCGACTCTTTGTCGCGCTTGCAGCGGGCAAGCTCGCGGTCGAGTTGCAGAAATAACGACCGCGCATTGGGCAGGCCGGTAAGGTAATCGGTGGTTGCGGAACTTTCCGCCTGCTGGAATTTCAGGGCGTTCTCAATGGCTAGAGCCATCTTGCCACTGACCGCCAAAAGGATACGAAGATGATCGGAAGTGAATGCGTCGCGTTCGGCGCGGTAGAGCGCGAGCACTCCGATTACTCCACCGACGCCTTCAAGAGGCAGGGCGAGGGCAGAGCGCAAGGTGCTGAATTTATCAGGATCGTTCAAGTATCCCGGTTCTACAGAGGGATTTCCGTTCACGATCGGTTTTTTATTCTGCGCCACCCAGCCCGACAGTCCATCTCCTAGTGGAATTCGCAAAGACGAAAACAGACGGTAGTTGTCGCCATTCACATATTCCGGCATTAGCACTTCATCGCGCAGGATGTAAATGGCGATGGCATCGTATGGAACCATGGGCTTGAGTTTCACCGAGAAAACCGAAAGCGTCTCGCCCAGGCTGAGGGACGCTCCCAGATCCTGACTCAACTCGAACAAAGACTGCGCTTCCTGTCGCGCTGCCGCGATGGACGACAGGAAAGTTGCTTCCCGGCCGGGGGCATCTGAGACGCTCGCATTCTCATATCCGGCTGCTGGGGCCTGTCCGCGAGTAATTTTTAGCTCAGTGGGAAGCGCGAGATTTCCACCTCCTGCCGCTTGCGCCAGCGCTAAATTCTCCAGCGTCCGGTAGCGTCTCTTGAGAACATCCACTACTTTCGGATCAAAAGACTTGCCGGACTCAGCTACCAGCCGTTTCATCACTTCATCCAGAGGCATGGCGCGCCGGTATTGGCGATCGGAAGCGAGTGCGTCCAGATAGTCGGCGGCGGAAAGAATACGTGCTCCGATAGGAATTTCCTCACCCTTCAATCCGTAGGGGTAACCAGATCCATCCCATTTTTCATGGTGAGCTCGCACGATCGGCACGACCGGGTAGGGGAAGCGAACGCGTTCCAGAATTTCCGCCCCAACCACGGTATGAATCTTCATCTTCTCGAATTCTTCCGGTGTCAGCCGGCCGGGCTTGGCGATAATATGCTCGGGTACCGCAAGCTTGCCGATGTCGTGCAGCAATGACGCGGCGTGCAACGCTTCCAGTTCGGTGCCGGTCATGCCCAATTCTTTGGCTACTTCGATAGCGTAGATCCGCACCCGCTGCAAGTGATCATGGGTGGTTTGGTCCTTGGCTTCAATGGCCAACGCGAGTGCTTCGATGGTTCGCAGATGCAGATCGGCAATTTCTTCCACATGCCGCTTCTCGTCCTCCAGCTTCCCCAGATACAAGCGGTAAGAGCGGTAGATGATGTAAATGGCGGGAACGAACAACAGCGATGTTTCCCAATTGAACTGCCGGTTGAACCATCCAATCACGCCTGCGATGCCTGCTCCGAGCAGGTAATAAGGAAACGACCAGAAGTAGCAATCCACCAGGATTTGCCGCAGGGGCTTGCCTTCGCTGAACGAAATGACGGCTGCGATGGACCCTGCATTCACGATAAAGTAAGTCGTTGCCGCTAGACAAAGGATGAGCGGGCGACTCACGATGTACTCGTTCGCAAGGGTATCGTGATATACGAAATAGGCCAGGGCGGTGGATAAGGCCCCAGCGCAAACGTTGAAGGCCAGCTGGATGGAGGTAGGCCGTGCCGGATACAAACTTTGTGCCAGCATGGAAACCGCGCCCAGAGTTAGCGCTTCTGCGTAGCTGAGCTCCGCAATACCGACCAGGATGAAGAGGAAATTTACCGACATAGTGCCCGTGATGCCGGGCAGAGTGACGCGCAGACGCGACGCCAGTACCGCGATGCAAAGGTAGCAGATGAATTCTGCGATGTTGTTGCTGCTCTGGTGAATGGCAGCCCCAACCAAAGACGCCATGCCGCCTGCGATCACCAAGCCAACAAAAGCTTTGGCGCCGACGGGCAGGCCTTTCCACGAGTGTGTGCTGGTGGACATTTATTTGATCTGCGGTTTCCCTGCGCGTGCTCTAAACGCCAGCGCGCGAGATACTCCGCATCAAGGATAAACAGCTAACAGGTTTAGTAACAATGATTTGTGGGCAATGAAGCAAACTTCAGTAATCTGTCAAAGGTACCTAATGCGGGAATTTTTCGAGAAATCTTAAAGGGTCGTTGCATCAACCAAGGCTGGCAGGCACGGGCGCTCACCAAAAAAGGAATCTCCGCATGCCCTTCTTGCTAACCCCGGTCGCGCGAGGCCGTCGAGTAATAGAATGTTCATAGCTTATGAGGACGTTGCTGGACATTTTCGCGCAAATCTTCCGCACCCTCTGGGCGCACAAATTACGTTCGTTCTTGACCATGTTCGGTATTGCTTGGGGCGTGGGATCTTTGCTCCTGCTGGTCGGACTCGGCGAAGGCTTTCGTTCCGGAAACAAGCGCGAACTGGCGCAATACGGCAAAGATATTATGTTCATCTATCCAGGCCGAGCCCCAGCGTTCCAGGGAAACATGAACTCGGCGCGGACGTATTTGCTGACCTATCAGGATTACGCTGATATCCGCAAGGAAGCGCCGCATGTTCGCAACGCGTCTCCGGTTCTCATTCGCACCGATGTGAGGGCGGTGAGCGAGTTCGCCAGCGCGAACGGGGAAATCGCTGGGGTAGAGCCGCAGTTCAACGAAATCCGTTATCTCCCCCTCAAGCAGGGACGCTGGCTGAACGACCTGGACGAAAGCCAACGGCGCAACGTAATTGTGCTGGGCGATGAACTGGTCAAGAATTTATTTCCGGGTCGTCCCGCAGTGGGCGCAACGATCATTCTCAACGATATTACTTTCGAAGTCATCGGCACCGTGGAGCGCGTGGGCCGCGGCGATGATAACTCCACGAACATGCGGGGATATTTGCCCTACCGCGTAATGGCCACCCTGTTTCCGCTCAAGGGAGAGAATCACGAAAACTCCATCTCTTTCATAAACTATCAGCCGCGCGTGACCGACGAGCACCTGTTGGCTCAGGATGAAGTGCGCAAGATCATCGCCCGAAATCACGGTTTTGACTATCACGACAAGAACGCTTTTGAGGGCTGGGACACCATCCAGAATTCGAAAGCCGTGGGTACTATCTTCGACGCGATGAATATGTTTCTGGGCGCGGTTGGCTTGGTAACGCTCGCGCTAGGGGCGATAGGTGTCATCAACATCATGCTGGTCACGGTCAGTGAGCGCACGCGGGAAATCGGATTGCGTATGGCTCTCGGGGCCACCCGGCGCAGCATTTTGGCCCAGTTCTTTCTGGAAGGAGTTATTCTCACGTTGTTCAGCGGACTAATCGGCATGGGGTTCGCTGCTGCTCTCATGGCAATTTTAGGAACGCAGCAGGGGCCGGGAGGCTTTGATCCTCCGAAGCTGGTGCCGGTGACGGCTATTCTGGCGATCGGCAGCCTGGCTTTGGCGGGCGTGATTGCGGGACTTTATCCCGCGCGCAAGGCGGCGATGTTGCAGCCGGTTGAAGCGCTGCGGCAAGAATAAAAAGCTAAAAATATGTTTCGTGATTTGTTGCAAGAAGCCTACGGTGCCATGCGCCACAATCGCCGCCGCACCGCGCTCACCATGCTTGGAATGGCGTGGGGCATCGCGACGGTGGTGATGCTACTGGCCTACGGCGATGGCTTCGGCCAGGCCTGCGAGGCCATCTTCGCGAACTTCGGGACCAAGCTCATGATCATGGTGCCTGGCCGAACCTCCATGCAGGCGGGCGGACAAAAAGCCGGGATGCAGATTCGCTTCACCCTCGACGACATCGACATGCTCACCACGAATCTCCCGCAGATCACTCACATCACTCCCGAGGCGAGTAAGCAGGCCAACATTCAGTTCGATACTCGAACTTTCACGTTTAGTGTCACCGGAAATTATCCCAATGTGGATTCCGTCCGAGCATTGAAGCTCGGCACGGGCCGCTTCTACAACATGCAGGATGAGATGCAGCATGCCCGCGTCGCCGTGATTGGCTCGGAAGCGAAGGGAAAACTTTTCTCCGGACGCAACGCATTGGGCGAGCGCATCCGCATCGACGGCCTGAGCTTTGAAGTGGTGGGGGTGCTCGACGCTAAAATGCAAGAAGGCGATGATGACATCAACCGTGCCATCTACGTTCCGTTCACCACGATGAGCGACTTGAAAGATACCCATTACCTCGATTCGATTTGGTTCAACTACGAAACTCCGGAGTACAAACGGCTGGAGCAATCGGCCCGCGACGTCCTTGCCGGGGAACACAAATTCAATGCAACCGACCGCCGCGCGGTGCGTGTGTTCAACCTGATGGAACAGGTTCACCAATTCGAAGTCATCACCATTGGCTTAAAAATTCTACTCGGATTCATCGGCACGCTCACGCTCGGCATTGGTGGTGTCGGCCTGATGAACATCATGCTGGTATCGGTGACGCAGCGTACCCGCGAAATCGGAGTGGAAAAAGCTTTGGGTGCGCGTCGCACAGACATTCTGCTTCAATTCCTCGCAGAAGCTCTTACCATCACTTTTATCGGAGGGCTGTTAGGAATTGTTCTCGCGTACGCGGTCTCGCTTTCCGTCGGAAGGCTCACGCTCTACAGCGCGATGGCAAAGAATGCCGAAGCCGGCGATATCCGCCTGATCATCGCGCCCAGCACAGTGATCGTGGCCACAGTAATTCTCACGGCGGTGGGACTCGTCAGCGGCATGGTGCCGGCTCTCCGTGCCTCCCGTCTCGATCCTATCGAGGCGTTGCGCTATGAATAGCAAGGGACGATCACGTTCCAATTCATAATTCCGGCACTCATACCTAGTTAATGCATAACGTTTGCCGCCGGCTTAATTTCCCTTCCAAAGGGTCGATTCCGTACGTACTCTTCCGGCAACCGTGGCCGGATACGGTTCATCCAACACACACTTAAAGATACGAGGATATGTCCTATGAAGAAGATCGTTCTTGCTACTGCTTTGGGGTTAACCCTTTCGGCCGTGACATTTGCGCAGGATAATTCCTCGGCGCCGACGTACCCTGACTCTCCTCACCCTGCACAGGCTCCCGCCAACGGTCAGGATGCTGCGCCGCAACAGATAAATCAGAATACGGGGCAGAACGATCAGATGCCGGTTTTTCGCGTGAATGTTTATGCTCGGACTACCAAGGCCGTGAACTACCGCCATCGTGGTGGTGCCACCATGGTAGATTT
The DNA here is from genome assembly GCA_013289765.1 of Acidobacteriota bacterium. Lineage (GTDB taxonomy): Bacteria > Acidobacteriota > Terriglobia > Terriglobales > Acidobacteriaceae > Sulfotelmatobacter. The sequence continues at coordinate 144,217 of JABCZI010000002.1, read as the reverse complement.
CCGCGGCACAGAACTTATGCCCGAAATTGGGGGCCGCGCGAAAGTCGATGGGAAAGCCGGACGGCTCGCAATCAGCGCGGAGCTTACGCACATGCGTCCCGCCGCAAGCTTCGGAGGGCAGTTCCTCACCTATGTGTTGTGGGCCATAACGCCCGAAGGCCGCGCTGTGAACCTGGGTGAAGTTCTTCCCGGGGATAACGGGAAAGATAAAATTGACGTAACTACCGATCTGCAGGCTTTCGGCATGATTGTGACGGCCGAGCCTTATTACGCTGTTACTTATCCCAGCAATAAGGTAGTTGCGGAGAACATTCTTCGCCAGGAGACGAAAGGTTTCGAAGAGCCCATTGATGCCAAGTTTGACGTGCTCGAAGGCAAACAGTACACCATTGACGTACCCGCCGAGCAGCTTCCTTCCACGCAGGCCGATACTCATGTTCCCCTAGACCTGCTCGAAGCCCGCAATGCCGTTGCTATTGCAAAGGCTGCGGGAGCAAAGCAGTACGCCTCCGACAGTCTGGCGAAAGCCGAAGACATGTTGCAGCGGGCCGAAGATTACCTTCAACGCAAGCAAGGCCGCACTCCCATTGGAACTGCCGCACGTGGCGCGACACAGATGGCGGAAGATGCCCGCGTCTTGACGCTGCGTCGCAAAGAGCAGGAACGCATTGCCGCTGAAAAACGCGCCACCCAGGAAGCGCAGGAAAAAGCGGAAGGGGATGCCCGCGCCGCGCAACTGCTCGCCACGCAGGCACAGGCTCAATCCGACGAAGACGCACGGCGGCGCGCTGAGGCAGAGGCTGCACAAGCCGAAGCGCAGCGTCAGCAGGCGGTAGCTCGCGCGCAACAGGAGCAAGCTCAGGCCGACGCTGAAGCTGCACGGCTCGCTGCTGACGACGCCGCCCATCAAAGGGAAGTGGCCGAACGCCAGCGCCAAGAGGCTGTGCAACAAAAAGAGGAGATGCGCGCTCGTCTCCTGGCTCAGTTGAATCAAGTTCTGCAGACTCGCGATACGGCCCGGGGATTGATCGTCAGCATGCCCGACGTGCTTTTCGATTTCAACAAATACACGCTTAAGCCAGAGGCTCGCGAGCGCCTCGCCAGAGTTTCTGGAATCGTGCTGGCATATCCCGACTTGAAACTGCAAATTGAAGGCTACACCGATGCCATTGGAAGCGAAGAATACAATCAGACGCTTTCCGAAAAACGCGCCGCGGCGGTGCGAGATTATCTGGTGAGTTCCGGCGTATCCATGAACAATGTCGCGGCGCAAGGACTGGGCAAAGCTGATCCCGTCGCCGACAACAGCACGGCTTCGGGACGCAAGCTGAATCGCCGAGTCGAAATGATCGTTTCCGGCGATGTAATCGGCAGCCAGCTGACTCCCGGAGCGCAGGGCAACAACGCCCCGCCTGCAAATCCGCAATAAGGCGACCGAATAAAGGGCGGGCCGGCTCCGAGCGCGGGGGAAAATTTGGTGGCGGCGCGTGGACTCGAACCACGGACCTACGGATTATGAGACCGTCGCTCTAGCCACCTGAGCTACGCCGCCAGCAATTCGGGGAAACGCAGCCAGAGGGACTAGTCGCACGGTTTGCGAACTCTCGCTGCCTTGGACGCAACGCCGTGTGGCGCGTTTGATCCAATCTCTCATTCTAAGAGTCGCCGCAAAAAAGTGTCAAACAGAAGCAGGGAACACCGAACTCCGCTCTTATAATTCGCACTTGCCACTTTCAGCCTGAAACTGGACACTAGTTCTCTCATGAAAGCTATTGCTGTAATTCCTGCCCGGCTCGCTTCTACTCGTCTGTCCCGCAAGATGCTGCGCGAGATCGCCGGGAAACCGCTGGTCGGGTGGGCCTACGAAGCGATCCGATCCTCGTCGTTGGTCTCGGACGTAATCATCGCTACCGATTCCAGGGAAATTTTCGAAGCGTGCCGCAGTCATGGCTGGAAGGCACAGATGACCTCCGCTACGCACCGTAGCGGGACCGAGCGCGTGCACGAAGTATCAAACTCAATCGCAGCGGACGTTTATATCAACGTGCAAGGCGATGAGCCTCTAGTGCGCGCTGAACAGATTGCCACGCTGCTTGAGGTCATGAAAGATCCCGCGGTGGAGGTGGGCACCGTGAAGACCCCGTGTCGTTCTGAGGACGTCAACAATCCGAATGCGGTCAAAGTCGTAACCATTCCCGGGGGACGCGCTCTCTATTTTTCCCGCTCTACGATTCCCTTCGATCGCGACGGCACCGGGCCGCGCTACTTCAAACATCTAGGTCTTTATGCCTACCGGAAGCCCGCGCTCGATTTTTTTGTGAGCCAGGCGGAATCCGCGCTCGAGAAAATTGAACGCCTCGAGCAACTGCGCTTCCTGGAAAACGGAATTCCCATCTACGTAGGGGAAACGTCTTACGACTCGGTAGGGGTGGATACGGAAGAGGATTTGCGGCGCGTCACAGAAATTCTGGTGAACCGCTAGTTCTTCATTCGGGAGCGAAAGTTCCGCAGCTACGCCAACGGCTCAGTACTGTGGGCGCGGTTCCATGCTTCGGCAGCCGCGACGCGCTTTGAAATAGCAGGATGCGAGTGGAACAGTATCTCGACCCATTTCGAAGGAGTTCGTTCCGCCAAATTTTGTTGCGCCAGTTTGTTCATAGACGAAATAAACGGCTCCACGCTGGCGATCGATTCGAAAGCGTAACGGTCGGCCTGGCGCTCGTTGAAGCGCGAGTACGCGTTGAGCGCCGGCATCAGGAGCAGCGAAAGCGCGGTTACGGTAATCGCCAATAGGGGCAGGTTGGCGAAATCCGATAGCTCCTCGAACATGTGATGATCGACCGCATAATGAAGTACCCAGTTAGCCGCCCAAAAACCAAGCAAGGTAGTCCCCGCTTGCACGAAAATGCTCTTCAGAATATGGCGATGGACGTGATGACCGAGTTCGTGCGCAAGCACGGCTTCGATTTCCTCGGGAGCATAATTGTCGAGCAGAGTATCAGCGAGGATGATGCGCCGTGTGTTACCCAGGCCCGTGAGAGCCGCATTCGCTTTCTTGCTCTTCTCGGAAAGCTTCCAGCGATACACGCCACGCACGCGCGTCCCCGCATGTTCGCTCAGTAATACCAGTCGCCGGCGCAGATCCTCATTCTCCAGAGGTTCGAACTTGTAGAAGATCGGGAACAACACCACTGGAGCGAGCTGAGCCATAAGTACGAATAGGGCCAGGAACACGATCCACGTAATCAGCCACCAATGCTGCGGTGATTGGCGAATTATGAAATACAACAACTCGACCACAATTCCGGCCAGCACCAGCCCCACAAGAAAGCCTTTTATCTCATCCCAGAGCCACGAGCGAACTCTTTGGGTTGCGAGCTGGAACTTACGCTCCAGCTGAAAGCCGTAGTAGTCGAGGCCAAAGCCAAGCGCTTTACTGATGAGAAGCAGAAAGAATAAATATACAAAAACGGCAAGCGTGTAATTCTGAAATGCCCTACGCAAAGCGAGGTCGCGCAGCCAATCCGTCCACCCGGTAAGCAGCAGCAAGATCAGGAATGCAGAGCCAACTGCGAAGTCCGCAACTCCCAGCCAGCGCCGTATCTTGTTATAGCGGCGTGCCTCGGGCGAATCGTCCGCGGGCGAAGTTGGGCTTTCGGCAAAAGGCATGAGCAACTAAAAGTATCGCATTGCAACTGATTAAAATGTGCGGTTTTGTCGGATATTTTTGCCGATGATGCGTGGCTAACGGCCGTTCTTCACGAAACTTTCCGCGGCTGCGAGGATCTCGTCAACCAGTTCCGGGGAAGCGGCCTCCGCATATGCGCGCAGCAAGGGCTCCGTTCCGGAAGCGCGAAATAAGATCCACGCTTCCGCTCCATTTCCGTTCGTAGGCGCATCCAGAAAAAATTTGATGCCGTCAAGATTTTCTTTTTTTACGACGCGATAGCGTCCAAGTGTCTGCGTGGATTCAGCGCGAGCGCGTTGAATCGCGTTCTGCTTGATGTCTTCAGCAATGTGCAGATCGCGCCGGCCGTAATAATGCGGACCAAACTCGTGTTGCAAATCGGCAACCAACTGGCCGAGCGGCTTACCCTCTTCCGCCATTACGTTCGCCAGCAGCAGGCAATTCAGGACCCCATCGCGTTCGGGCAGAAAGCGCGAGTAGCCGATGCCGCCCGATTCCTCACCGCCGATCAGGATGTCGTGTTCCATCATCAAATCAGCGGTGTATTTGAATCCGATTTGCGTTTCGTAAAGTTTGCGGCCATGTTTGGCGGCGATGCGGTCAAGCATCCGCGTAGTGTTGAAGGCCCGCACCACGTCGCCGGACCACTTCTTGCGCTCCAGCAACCAGCGCAATAGAACGCAGAATATTTTATGCGAATCCACGAAGCTGCCATCTTCGGCGACAGCGCCAATCCTATCGGCGTCGCCATCGGTAGCGAGCCCCGCGTCACACTTTTCGCTCACTACGGTTTGCTGTAACAGAGAAATGTGCGGCTGAATGGGTTCCGGATTGATATCCGGAAACAGCGGGTTTACTTCCTGGCGAATCGCAACATGTTGAACTCCTCGCTCGCGGAAGATATTTGCGAGGATTCCGCGGCCGGAGCCGTACATCGAGTCAATTGCGATTTTGAATTTGGCTTTGCTGATGAGGTCCATGTCGGCAAAGCGGCAGACGGCGGCGATGTAAGGCGCCTTGAGATCGATTTCCTCGATTTTTGCTTTCGCGCCTCGCGGCATGGCGCCCGCGCGCAACTCTTCCTCCACCTTCTTCATGATGGCAGGAGTGGCAGATCCGCCGAATTTTCCTTTGAACTTCACGCCGTTCCAATTCCATGGGTTGTGGCTGGATGTGACCATTACTCCGCCCGCCGCGCCGTAGGTTTTTACGGAATACGAGACCGCCGGAGTTGGCGTGTAATCGTTGGCGAGTTTCACGGGCACGCCCGCTCCGGCGATTATTTCTGCCACCACTTGCGCCGCCCTTTGTGAGGCGAAGCGGGTGTCGTAGCCGATGAAGACTCCGCGCTGCGCATCCTCGTACTTCAACACGTAAGAAGCGATCGCACCGGCGACTCGGCGCACGTTGTCGAACGTGAAGTCGTCGGCAATAATTCCGCGCCAGCCGTCGGTCCCGAATTTGATTTCTTGAGCCATGAAAGTTGTCGTTGGTCGTTCGCCTACCATATCGCTGCGCGGTGGGCCTCCGATAATGGCCAGCGACCAGCGAACAAGGCCTCAAACCAATTTGTGCAGCTTTTTCTCGTCCAAATGCTTCACCACTTTACCGACGTCCTGCGCGTGTTGGCGGCTTGTAATGAGCAGAGCGTCCTCGGTTTCGACCACGACCAGATCGCTTACGCCTATAGTGGCGACGAACTTTCCGGGGGCATGCACATAATTTCCGTGCGCGTTCAGGATGAAAACGCCTGCCCCATTAATGACATTGCCCTCAGCGGAAGGGCTTTTTGCCGTGTGATGCTCGTGCAGGGCAGTCCACGATCCAAGATCGTTCCACCCGAAATCCGCAGGCAGACAAAAAAGGTTGCTGGCTTGCTCCCCTTTCGCTGACCGCGGTTCAAGAACCGCATAATCGACGCTGATGTTTTCGCATTTGGGATACAGACGACGAAAAGTCGAGGCAAATTGCTTCGTACCAAAAGCAGTAGCTATTTCTTCCAGCAGGGAAGCGGTGGCTGCCAGATGCTCACGCATCGCATTTGCCAAAGTCTGGGCGCTCCACAAAAACATCCCGCTGTTCCAAAAATAATTTCCCGCAGCCACAAACGTCGCAGCCTTTTCGGCATTGGGCTTCTCGGTGAAACGGAGTACACGAAGAGCGTCTCCCTTGAACAAAGCGCCCGCTTCAATGTACCCGTAGCCGGTTTCCGCGCGATTTGGCCGGACGCCGAGAACGACAATATTCTCGCCGGACGCCGCAATCTCCACTCCGCGTTCGATGCTAGAGCGGTAATTGTCTTCATCCGCAATGACGTGATCGGAAGGAAACATTCCGATCACCGCATCGGGGTTTTCGCGCAGAAGTAAGAAGGCCGCGAGACCGATCGCGGGCGCCGTGTTGCGTCCAAGCGGTTCGGCGAGCACTTGTGCGCTGGGTAACTTCGGAAGCTGCTTCAAGATGACGGGACGCAGATCATCGTTGGTAACGATCCAAAATTGTTTCGGCTGGGCGAGCGGTAGCAGACGCGCCACGGTTTGCTGAATCATGGTCTGCTTGCCGTCGAGCGCTAGCAGTTGCTTGGCGCGCTTCTTCCGGCTCAAAGGCCAGAAGCGTGTGCCGCGACCGCCGGCGAGAATTACAGGATAGAAGTTTGGGTTCTTAGCCACGTTTAGGATTTCACTTGCTACATTCGTGTTTGTGGTTCTGGCAGCACCGCACCGGGCACTCGCGCTCTTAGAAATTCCAGCGTCCACTGAGGCCGCACTGTAAACTTTTCCACTGACGCCGGAACCACGACCGCGTCGCCCTTCGCCAACGTAACGGGTTCGGCCCCCGCCGCTTCGACAACTCCGCATCCTTCTACCGCCACAAGAATTTGCGCGGAGCTCTTGCCGGATTCGTCTCGTATATTCAGTTCCTGCGCATCTTTCATCTCAAACATATCCACAACAAAGTAAGGCGCAGCCACCAGCGGAGCCTCCCGGTTATCGCTGCCGGTGACCTGCGACGGAGCGGGTCGAACCACTTTCCCCGACGCACCTTTTAACTTCACCGCAGCCAGGCCTTCTTTCAGATGCAGTTCCCGCGGCCTTCCGTAATCGTACAAACGATACGTTGTGTCCGACTGTTGCTGGGTTTCGACAATTACCGAACCCGGCCCCAGAGTGTGCACCGTCCCTCCAGAAACGTAAATCATGTCGCCGGTATAAACGTTCAGCCAGTTCAGCAATTCCTCGGCGCGTTTCTCATGAATTGCCTCTTCCAACTGGGCAACGGTGACGCCCGGCTTTAATCCCAGCGCGATCTGCGATCCGTTTTTCGCATGCGCGACGTACCAACATTCAGTCTTGCCCCACGGCTGAGATACTCGACGCGCTTGTTCATCATCGGGATGAACCTGCACCGAAAGTTTTTCGTGAGGGAACAGAAACTTCAGCAACAACGGAAAACGGCGGGCATCGCGGGCCGCGTCCCCGACCAGTTCGCGCTGATATCTTTCGCTGACTTCTGCCAGCGTCTGCCCCGTCAGGGGCCCGTTGGCAATCTTACAATTGTCGCCCGTGAGCCATGCCTCTCCAATTTTCTCTTCGAACCTGCGATTCGGATAAATCGGTGAAAGGTCGTACGCGCCCCAAGGGCGGGGATCGAATCCCGGAAGCATCAAGAATGGGTAAAGCGTTCCCATAGAAAATAACTTACATGAAAAAAGGCCGTTCGCGAACGTACGGCCCTCATCCGATCCTAAGCATTAGTCCATGAGCAAATGCGCTGAACTAATACGCTAAAGAGCAGCAAAAAATTTACGCATGCGTTCCAGACCGCGGTCCAACTCAGCTTTCGAAGTCGCGTAGGAGACACGGATGTGTTCGCCGGTGCCGAATCCTTCCCCCGGCACTGTGGCCACGTGCGCTTCTCGGAGCAACCGTCCCGCTACGTCTGACGCTGACTTCACGCCGCCGCGTCCCAGGAACGCCGAAATATTGGGATACGCATAAAAAGCCCCTTCCGGCAGAGTGCAGGTCACACCCGGTATCGATCGAAGCCCCTTCACGACGTAGTCGCGAAGTTGGATATACTCGCGCCGCATTTGTTCGACACACTCCTGCGGTCCATTCAGTGCGGCCACGGCGGCCTTCTGCACAATCGAAGTCGGATTCGATGTCGACTGACTCTGCAACTTCGACATCGCACTCACCACCGGCACTGGCCCAAGTGCGTAGCCCAATCGCCAGCCGGTCATCGCATAAGTTTTCGAGAGCGAACCCAGAACCACGATGCGCTCTTTAAATTCGCGCAACGATCCCACGGAAAAATTCTTGCCCGTGTAATTCAGGTAAACGTAACATTCGTCGGAGAGCACCCAGATTCCGCGCTCGTGCGCGACGCGGACAACTTCTCTCAGATCCGCCGCACTCATCACCGCGCCCGAGGGATTTGAGGGCGAATTCAGAATGATGACCTTGGTTCGCGGCGTGACTAATCTTGCGACCATCTCGGCGGTAACTCGAAACCCCTGCTCCTCATCCGATTGCAGTAATACGCACTCACCGCCGGCATAGCGAACGATGTCTTTGAACGAAACCCAGTAGGGCACCGGCAAAATCACTTCGTCGCCATGATCCACAAGCACTTGAATCGCGTTGAACAGCGCATTCTTGCCGCCCGTGGATGCGATGACTTCTTCGCGGCGATAGTCCGAGTCGAAATCGGCGGCATGGCGGTGGACGATCGCGTCGCGCAATTCGGCCGTGCCCGCCACCGCCGTGTATTTTGTGAAGTTGCCTTGAATGGCTGCAATGGCGGCATCTTTGATGTGCTGCGGAGTGGCGAAGTGCGGTTCGCCTGCGCCAAAGTCGACCACGTCGATTCCCTGCGCGCGCAGTTTGTCCGCCTCGGCCACCACCGCCATCGTCGCCGAGGGCTCAATGCGATTGATCCGGTCAGTAAGTTTTAGCGCTTGGCTCGTCGCAGTGGTCATGCTTTCTTTTTCCTCTTGTTTCCTTTTCTCGCGGACTCTCTTCGATCCAGAACTTCGTTCATGCGGGCGTCCCGCAGTTTATATGCGGGGTCGAGTCTCTCGCGGAGCTTCTGCTCCACGACTTCCGGGACCAGTCCCTTCACCGGCCCACCCGCCTGCGCCACTTCGCGCACCAGGCGCGAGCTGACGTAGGAATATTTATCGGCCGGCATCATGAAGACCGTCTCCAGCGTGGGCTCGAGCTTGCGGTTCATCAGCGCCATCTGCAATTCATATTCATAATCGCTGATCGCCCGGATGCCGCGCAAAATGCAAGTCGCCTCCAGCGATTTTGCATACTCGACCATCAGTCCATCAAAAGTATCAATGCGGACATTCTTCAAATCTGCCGTCAGTTCCCGCAACATCTGTAGGCGCTCGGCTACGCTGAACATCGGACTTTTCTCCGAGTTGCGCAGGATCGCGACCACTAGTTCTTCAAAAATCTTGGCGCCCCGCTCGATCAGATCGAGATGCCCATTAGTCGTCGGATCGAACGAGCCGGGATAAATAGCGATGCCTTTGTGCAATCGTCCTCAGTGGAACAGCGAGCTGAATAGAAGATTCTAAGCGGGAGAGAGTGGGGATGGCAATTAGGGAGAGTGAGGATTTAATGAATTTCCTGAGAACTCGTCGCAGGGCCTTGTCATCCCTCGCTTCGCTCGAGATGACAAGGCCCAAGATTTAACGCTTCGCAGCCACCGGCACCCTCGCGGGCTCGGGCGCAGCGCTCGGCATAGTTGTAACCCGCGCTCCTTGGGGTGCAGCCTGCGCCGCCGCGACCGGCTGTGCCTGCGCCGGACTCGCTATCAATCCCAACGCCTTGCGCACCTCGGTGTCAAGCTTGGCCATGGTGTCTTTGTTGTCCTTGAGGAACTGGCGGGCATTTTCGCGGCCCTGGCCGATGCGTTCGCCTTTGTAGCTGAACCACGACCCTGACTTTTCCAGAATATTGTTATTCACCGCAATATCCAGCAGGTCGCCTTCGCGCGAAATGCCTTCGCCATAGAGAATGTCGAACTCGGCTTCGCGGAATGGCGCCGCCACTTTGTTCTTAACTATTTTTACGCGGGTGCGCGACCCGGTGACGATGTCGCCATCTTTTATAGCGGCGATACGACGAATATCGATCCGCATCGAAGAATAAAACTTCAGTGCGCGTCCGCCCGTCGTAGTCTCCGGATTGCCAAACATCACGCCAATCTTTTCGCGGATCTGGTTGATAAAGATCAGGCAGGTGCGCGACTTGGAAACCGTCCCCGTCAACTTGCGCAGCGCCTGCGACATCAGGCGCGCCTGCAAGCCCATGTGGCTGTCTCCCATTTCGCCGTCGAGTTCGGCCTTGGGCACCAGCGCCGCCACCGAATCCACCACCAGCACGTCGATGGCATTCGAACGCACCAGCGCCTCGGTGATTTCGAGCGCCTGCTCGCCGTAGTCCGGCTGCGAAACCAGCAAGTTGTCGACGTCGACCCCCAACTTCTTGGCATATCCGGGATCGAGAGCGTGCTCGGCATCCACGAACGCAGCCATGCCGCCGGCCTTCTGTGCCTCGGCAATTACCTGCAACGTGATGGTGGTCTTGCCGGAAGACTCTGGGCCGAAGACTTCGATCACGCGCCCGCGCGGAAAGCCCCCCACGCCCAGCGCCGCGTCAAACGAGATCGCGCCGGTCGAGATCACCGCGATGGGGACGATCGCTTCCTTCGATCCCAGCCGCATGATCGACCCTTTGCCAAACTGCTTTTCAATTTGCGCAACCGCCAACTCAATTGCCTTGCCCCGTTCATCCGCCATGGGAGTGTGGCTCCTTTAAGATTCGCCGACTAAATTGCAACTTGATCTGGCCGGATTATACATACAGAGTGAAGCGAATAAAAGGCGAATTTGTAAAATTAACAGTGGATATCGTTCCGAAATGGGCAGCGCCTCTGCGTTGTCATCCTGAGGGCCGCGTCTTTTGCGGACCGAAGGACCTATAGCTTTGCTGGAAGCCGCAGTGGTACCAACTAGGTGCACAGGTCCTTCGTTGGGAGTCCTCGGCAAAGCCGAGGACTCCGCCGCCTCAGGATGACAAGCCCAGATGGATGGATGATCAGCTTTCGAGCGGCACAAAGATCCGCTTGTACAGTTCACAATACTTTTTCGTTGGAACGGCAATAGGCGGCCATCACCTCAGAAATGTCTTGTAAAATATTCGATTCCGTCGCATATTTCTGCAACTCATGGACCGCTCGTCGAGCGCGAGTCCTGTTTATTAGCAAGGAGGCGTGTGAACTCATTTCTCATTACATTCAAGCCCGACACGGAGAGCCCGCGTCTTGGCTGGTCTTTGAAGTCTGTTCAGAATCTAGCGAGGCAGCTTCTTAGGCGGGGCCACATCACCGATCCATGGCGCTTCCGAAATCGAAAGGATGTTAAGCCCGGCGATCGCGTTTTTCTCCTAATGCAGGGCAAGAACGGGCCTGCTCTTATTGGATATGGAAACGCAGGTGAACGGAATGGCGTTGATGAGGGTCGCTCCTGGAGGGACATCAATTTCGAGCGACTGGTCGATCCCGCGGTCAGGGTGCTTGCAGGCAAGGCGGCTCTCCGCGCGATTCGAGGTGCGGAGCGATGGCTTCAAGTGCAAACAAGCGGCGTCTTACTCCCTCGCGGGATTGCTGCGAAGATGGGATCTCTGGTCGTCACGGGCCGTATCGCGTCGAGAGGGAAGAGCAGAGGTATAGCGGTCAATGGGCTGACAGATGCAGAAGAAGGCGACCTGCGGCTTCGAAAACACTACACTCGGGAACGAAACCGAAACCTTGTTTCGCGAAAAATTGAAGAAACGCTCGGAAAATATGGAAAGCTAGAGTGCGAAGTTTGTAATTCCGACCTCGGTCGTGTCTACGGGGACTGGGGCAACAAAGCCATCGAATGTCATCACAAAATTCCATTGGCCTCTGCAACAGGATCACGCATGACTTTTCTAGAAGACCTAGCTCTGATCTGCGCAAATTGTCATAGGGTCTTGCACGGAGGCAAGTACGATATTCCGTCGCTGCGAGAAGTTCTTAAACAAATGCCACGCTACAAACACTAGCGCCGCGAAAGCAACCCCACAACGTCCCTCGCTTTTGCAGCAGATCTACTTCTGCGTCGCAATCGCATCTTCCAGCGCCAGGCGGGTGAAGCGCTGATAGGCAAATGTAACCACCTCTATCTCTGCAGCAAATCCACCGGCGCCGTCACATCGTGCACTCTAAAATACTTGGCCAGCGCCGGATATTTCCGCGCCACGGCCTCATACATCGCATAGGCCACGTTGCGGTAAGAAACATGTCCCGCTGGCGTGGTGCGCAGCTCGGAGATGTAGACGGCCTCGGCGAAGTCCATCTTGAACAGGGCGCGTTTGCGATAGGCCAGCGGAATTGCGTACTGCGAATTCTCTTCCGCCTCGGGCACGTTGCGCGCGGCCAGTTTCTCAATTGCCGTTTGCACGCGCCGCATCACGGCGTCGTAGCGAGAACGCATGCCGGCATCTTCCACGTCGAGCAGCATCTCGTAGCCATGCTGCGTAGTGAACCCCTGCATCACCTGGATGCAGCGGCGGTGACGGTGCATGTCGCGGAAGCCGCCGGTGTCCATGAGGATGTCGAAGCGGAACTGCTGCCCGGCGCGGAATCCGCGCAGCATTTCGTCGTGCTTGCCGCGATGCCGCAGGCCAAGGTCGATGATCTCGCGCCGGAATCTTTCGCCCGAAACCTGCACCGCCTGCCGGACCTGTCGATAGGAATGGTGGCAGTGCTCGTATAGTAAAGTCGTCGCAATCTCCACTTCGAGCGGTTCCTCGTCGAGCAAATCGACAATCGCCTTCGAAGGAGCGACCGGTTCGCTCTTCAGTAACTCCCGTGCCGCCTGCCGCAACTCACGCCGCGTTTCCATTTCATACGGATTCGGATCCGCATACTTCACCAGTGTGGGCGCGACCCGCACTTCGTGCAGCAATTCCTGCTCCGCTCGCGCCCCCAACTCCGGATTCGCCGCCCGAATCTCCTCGACCAATTTCTTCAACGACTCGGCATTCACGTTGTAAGCCGCCGACGTTGCCGCCTTCTTCAACGACTCGCCGAGAACCCGCGTCTCTTTATGCGTGTGCGAAAGCAGATGCGCCACCTGGGTTTCCAAGGTCCGCGCATTGACGATTTCCCCCAGCGATGTATTCGTAGCCAGCGGCAGCAGGTAGCGTGTGATGTCGAAAGCCCGCGCCTTCAGCGTGCGCTCGTACGCCTCCTGCTTCATCTCGGCCGGCTTCGGCGTGATGCTGATCAGGTGCTTGGTCATGTGCGCCGACAGCGCTTCGTACTCGGCGAAAAGAAAATCCAGAGTCTCGCGGTAAAGCTTGCGGGCTTCGTCATCCGCGCCGAAGTCTGGGACGTAATAGCCGCTCTTCTTGAAATCCTGATAGCGCGTCGAGCGCTCCTGCCCGTCCCAGCGCTGTTCGTCGGCCAATTCAATCGCAGCCAGAATCGACAGCCTCTCGACCGCCAGCGCAATGTGCGCCAGGTCAGCAATCGAGCGATGGCCGTACTGAAAATAAAATGTATTGAGAAATTTCTCCGCCTTCTGCGTGCTGATCTCGCGCAATGACTCCTTCATCGACAGCGACGAGCGCGAATATTTCGCCATGGCGTAGGCCTGGATCTCCGGTTCAACGCCATAAACCGCGAAGACTTCGGTCGAAGGCGCTTCGGATTGCACTTCTTCAACCACAGCGGCTTCAAGCACTGCGGGATTCTCCGCCGTCGAGGCTCTCAGCGGCGATCGATGCCCCGACCCAGACGAAACCAAATCTGGTGTGGACGATTTTTGGTTGGAACCTTCGGGCATGGTGCTCACTTCGTTGACGGCAATCTGAGACATGGGAATGTCTCGAATGTTAATCGGGGGAGAGTCAATGCGCAATGCGTTTCACTGCGCGATTTTGCCGCCGCTGTGGATATCCTCGCCAGAAAATGTTCCCGTGGCCTTGTCTATAACCTGACTCCCCGCACTTTGCCCTACACTGGTGCGTGGATTCCGCACTTCATCATGTCGCGCATCGTCCCTGGCCACTACCGTCCGGCCCCTGGATAATGAAACAGATCTGGCACGATCTCCTCTTCGCCCACTGGCCTGTTCTTGCCTCGGTGATGCGGCCGCTAGTCCCGGCGCAACTGACGCTCGATACCTTCGACGGCCAATGCTGGGTCGGAGTCGTTCCGTTTCGCATGAGCGGAATTCGTGCCCGCGGTTTGCCGCCGATCTCCGGCTTATCAAGCTTTCCCGAGCTGAACGTCCGCACCTATGTGACCTATGGCGGCAAGCCCGGCGTGTATTTCTTCAGTCTCGACGCCGCCAATCTTCCGGCCGTCTGGGCCGCACGGAAGTTTTACCATTTACCATACTTTCATGCGGCGATGACCGTGGAAGCCCGCGGTGACAGCATTCGCTATTCCTCTCATCGCTACAATTCTCAGGCAAAATTTCGAGGAGACTATTCCCCCGCCCGCGAAGTTCGGCTCGCCGCCAAAGGTTCAATCGACCACTGGCTCACGGAACGTTATTGTCTTTACACGATCCACGACAAGAAAGTTTTTCGCGGCGAGATTCACCACCGCTCCTGGTCTCTGCAGAATGCGGACGCTCAGTTGGAAACCAACACCGTTGCCGCCGCACTCGCGATTTCGCTACCTCCCATTCCGCCCTTGCTGCACTTTGCCCGCAAACAGGAAGTCCTGATCTGGCCATTACGCCACGCCGAAGAGGCGCAGCGGCGGGTATAATGCCACGTTCTGTCGTTAAGCCTTCACTAATCGAAATTCGAAGCAACTTCTGGAGATAATCTCATGTCCCTTTCAGGACGGGTGGCGTTCGTCACAGGCGCGTCGCAAGGCATAGGACGCGCTTGCGCTCTGAAGCTCGCCACCGAAGGCGCGACATTAGCCGTCGCCGCCCGTAATCAAGACAAGCTGAACGAACTGGTGAACGAAATCACCGCCACTGGCGGCAAAGCCGCGGCCTTCGTCCTCGACGTCACCGACGAAGAGCAGGTCAAGTCCACGATCAAGGCCGCCATCGCTGAACTCGGCAAGATCGACATCCTGGTTAACAACGCCGGCATCACCCGCGATCAGCTCGTCCTGCGCATGAAGCGCGCCGATTGGGACGCCGTACTGCAAACCAACCTCACTTCGGCATATCTCTGCACCCAGCAGGTCACCAGTTCCATGCTCAAGCAGCGCTGGGGACGCATCATAAACATCACCAGCGTCTTCGGACAGATGGGCCAGGCGGGGCAGGCGAACTATTCCGCCTCAAAAGCCGGGCTGATCGGCCTGACCATGGCCATTGCCCGCGAACTGGGATCGCGCAACATTACTTGTAACGCCGTCGCCCCCGGCTTTATCGAAACTGCTATGACCGAAGCGCTTGGTGACGACTTCAAGCAGTCCGCCGCGAAACAAATTCCGCTGGGTCGCGTAGGTTCGCCCGGCGATGTTGCCGCTGCCGTCGCATTCCTCGCGTCGGACGAAGCCTCCTACATCACCGGCCACGTCCTGAACGTGAACGGCGGGTTATTGATGGGATGATGTCTGAACGAGGGCTTTCTCTGGAATTCTAGCGGTGGGCATTCTCCCGGCGGGCCGTCTCGGGGCGATCACCGAGTATCACCGACGCCCGCGTGCGGTCCCCAGGATTAAGCGGATAGTAGCCAGCGGCCTGCACTGCAAGTTGTCCTGGCGCGGAAATCGTGAAGCTTAGCAACCGGGTTACGGCCTCCGGACGCTCCTTGGCAAAGTCCCAATAGACGTAAGCGCTCAGCGGATACCGCACGGTGCGGATGTTCTCGCTGGAGGCTTCGATCCCCGGGCCGCCTGTCATCCGCCGTATCCTCGGATACTTCACATCATGCTCGGCGGGCAGCGGAATCAACCCAATCCCGTTGGCGTCTTGCGCTACCGCCTTTTCGGTTTCCTTCGCGTTGGCGAATCCTCTCATCGCAGTGTCAATCTCTTCGCCGTGCAGCACCAGTTCCGTAAAAAACAGACTTCCCCCTACCATCGCTTCCGTGCTGTACAACCGGATCGCGGCGTCGCGCCCGCCAATCTCTTTCCAGTTGCTAACCTTTCCGCTATAAATCGCGCGCAACTGGTCCACGCTCAGATCGTCGATTGGATTCGATGGGTTAGTAATGACGACCACGCCTTCAATGGCGATCGGAATCTCGCGAGCCTCGCTGCCGAAGTGTTCCGTCAATTGCTGCTTCTGCCGGGCGTTAAGAGGATGGACGGTTTGCCAGATCGAGTTCCCTCCCGAAGGCAGGGACTGCAACGACTCCGCCACATTCAACCCCACGGTGGCGCCCGGAAAGCTCGCCTCGTACAGTTCGACCAGTTCCTGGCAGAGATGCAGCATGGAAGCCGCTCCGCGAATCACAACGGGCTCGCCGCTCGCCTTGGCCTGCAATCCAGCCACGAACAGCAGTAAAATTGCACACGTTCTTTGAATGTTCAAGCAATTCATTCTCTCTCGAATTTGTTGATCAAATGTTAAAGTGTGCGCGTCGCCGCAAACTTCGGTAACCTTTAATGAGTACGAGCAAAGTAATGAGTACGAGCAAAGAGTACGAAATGATGAATCCGGGATTGGACCGCGCCGCGAATCCTGCGCCCTCTAAGTTAAAGTCTTTGACCTTTGCTCAAGCCGAATCGAATGCGCAAATCGCTCAAGCCCGCGAACTATTTTTGGAATACGCGCAGTCCCTGGGCTTCAGCCTCTGCTTTCAGAACTTCGACAAAGAACTCGCGGAGCTCCCCGGCGACTACGCTCCGCCCGAAGGCCGATTGCTGCTCGCGGAGTACGATGGCGAACTCGCGGCCTGCGTCGCGCTGCACAAATTAGAGCCGGGCATCTGTGAGATGAAGCGCCTGTACCTGCGCCCGCAGTTTCGCGGCAAAGGCCTGGGACGCGCGCTGGCCGACCGCATCATCGCGGACGCGCGCCAGATCCGCTACCACCGCATGCGCCTTGACACCGTCGAGCCGGTTATGAAAGATGCGGTCGCCATGTATCGCAAGCTCGGGTTCAAACAAGTTGCCCCCTACCGCCCAAACCCGATTGCCGGCGCGATGTATATGGAGTTGGAATTGTGATTCGTGGGAGGTTTTAACATCATGAAGAAAATCTACTTGTTGACCTTGGTCGTCCTATTCGCTTTAACCGCGTTCGCCGCCGACAGCAAACCCGTCTCTTACAAAAGTGGCGACGACACCGTGCAGGCCATGCTCTACACGCCTTCCGGCAAGGGACCGTTTCCCGCAATCATCGTCATCCATGAATACTGGGGACTGAACGACTGGGTCAAAGAGCAGGCCTCAAAGCTCGCCGATGAAGGCTATGAAGCGCTCGCGATCGATTTGTATCGCGGCAAGGTTGCCACCACGCCGGATATGGCCCACGAATTAATGCGTGGAGTTCCCGACGACCGCGCTAAGCGTGACCTGCACGCCGCTTTCGAATTTCTCCAGTCGCAGCCCAACGTCAAGAAGAATCGCATCGGCGCAATCGGATGGTGCATGGGCGGCGGATATGCGCTTGACGTCGCGCTGCAGGAGCCAACTCTCGCCGCCGACGTGATTAACTACGGGCATCTGGCGACCGATCCTGACGCGCTCAAGAAAATCAATGCTCCCATCCTCGGACTGTTCGGAGGTCAGGACCGCGGTATCACTCCAGATGACGTGCATAAGTTCGAGGCCGCGATGAAACAGCTGGGCAAGAAGGTCGAGGTCAAGATTTACGATGATGCCGGACACGCCTTCGAAAATCCCAACAACAAAGATGGTTACCGCGCCGCCGATGCCGCCGACGCGTCGAAACGCACGGTTGAGTTTCTTGCTGAGACGTTGAAAAAGTAGCTCCCGCAAGTGGCCAGGGGCGCGACTTGTCGGGCGTTTCAGCGGCGAATCATTTTCTTCACAGTGTCTAAGTATCCGCGCGTCCGTAAGTGCGCCGAAACCTGATTGCACCGATTTTGTCATAGCACTAATTTCCACTTGCCAGAAAATCCCGATCTGGTTACTATGTCGCATCCTTCCATGCTCCCCCAGATCAACATCGGCGAAACCATCAGAAACTACCGGCTGCAAAAGGGGATGTCTCAGGGAGACATCGAAAAGCGCACCGGCCTGCTGCGTTGCTACCTGTCGCGCGTAGAGAACGGGCATACCATCCCATCGCTGGACACGCTATCGAAAATCGCTGGCGCTATGGAGATTGCACTTTCGCAATTCTTCTCCGAATCCGGTCACAGCAACGGCTCCAAGGGATTGCCCCAACTCTCCGATGACGAAGTCCGCTTCCTCAGCCAGGTCCGCCGCTACGCCACCAATCTCAACGACAGCGACCGCAAGCTGGTGCTCGCCATGGTGAAGAAGATGGCGTCGAATTCGAAGTAGTGTTCAGCCTTGGCCAGTAGCTCTTAGCCTTTAGCTAGTTCATACCCTGTGATCCATCCTTGCGCCAAGCTGGCAGCCTGCCCGTGCTCGCGGCCCAAACAAAATTGGGGTCGCTAAGAGCTAACGGCTAAGAGCTAAAAGCTGAGTACTTTCGTACCATGACCTCCGGTGACCAGCCGGTACCTCGCCGCCACTCGGTGTTCTCTTTACACTGTTACCTGGAGAGCCCTGAGTGACCACGGACGAAGAGTTAAATATTCTCGAGACCCAACTGCGGCGGCTGAAGATCGAGTACGAAGTTTTCTTCAGCAACCCGACCAAGCGGCCGCCCACTGACATCGAGTGGAAGGTGCTCTCCCTGCTGCGCAAATTTTCCGATGGCGGACGCATGAGTTTTTCCCAGCGCTTTCGCTACAACGAAATGGCCCAGCGTTACGCCATCTACAGCGATCTCTGGCGCAAGAAGTCGCGCATCCGCGAAGAAGGCTACCGCCGGCCCCAGGACGCGCTCCTCGCCGTGCAAGGCGTCCGCCCCGAGCAGGAGCACAAGCCCGCGCATCCGGTTTATGGCCTCAGTCATGCTGCCACCGCTGGCGCAGCCGAAGGCGATGCCGTCGTCACCTCACCACCCTTCACCCTTCACACTGCAAAGGATAAAGAGCGCGAACAAGTCGAGCGTTTATTCAACACGCTGGTCGCGGCGAAAAAGAAGGCGGGAGAAAACGTCTCTGGCAATCTCGATTCTTTCTCCACATTCGTGCGCAAGAAGACCGAGGAAATCCGCAAGCAGTACGGCTGCCAGGATGTCGAATTTTCCGTGGAACTGAACCACGGGCAGGTGAAGCTGAAGGCGAAGGCGAGGTCGTAAAAGCGGCGTTGGTCGCTGACCGTTGCGATCCTTCCCGCGCTCCAGTGGGACGGCCTATTATCGGCGGGTAAATGAGCGTTGCGGAAGATGAGATCACGCCAAAAACATGAAATGGTGGACCGCATTGGCGATTATCCTAGTGACCGCGCTAGCATCGTTCCCTGCGGCGTGGTGGGCTTACGACATTTGGAACGACCGCAGGCACGCGATAACGGTTGATGAAAACACGTCCGTTTATCCCGGTAAGGGCAATGCAAGTTGCGGCACGGAACAGTTCTCGGTCATTGCGCCCGGGACAAAGACGCAGATTCGACGAATTCGTTACTGGAAAAACTGCGCCACCATTGATGTCGAGCTTGCGGACGGCAGAAAAGGTTACATCGTACTCGACCGTCGTAACATCACGATAATCCCTTCGTTACCCTAGCCCTGTCCTCGGACACAGCGATTTCCGCCGTGAAATCATCATTTCAGTAGCCGGACACGCGAGCTGGATAAGTTGCAGCCGATCATCAACGACCAACACGCAATTGCTGATAGAATCTTCGGTCACTCCGCTCTCATCCTTCATACCAGAGGCCGATCATGTCCCGTACTCTCCCCAAGATTCAGCGCGCCATTCTTAGCGTCACCGACAAGACCGGCCTCGTCGATTTCGCGCGCCGGCTCGCCGACCTCGGCATCGAACTCATCTCCACGGGAGGCACCGCCAAGCTACTGCGCGATTCCCGCATCGCAGTCAAAGACATTTCCGAGCTAACCGGCTTTCCGGAAATGCTGGATGGCCGCGTCAAGACTCTTCATCCGAAAGTACACGGCGGCATTCTGCACCGCCGCGAAAATCCTTCCCACACTGCCGCCGTCGCCGAGCACGGCATCCAGCCCATCGATATGGTCGTAGTCAATCTCTACGCCTTCGAAAAAACCGCCACCAAGCCGGGCGTGGCTTTCGAAGAGTTGATCGAGAACATCGACATTGGCGGACCGTCCATGATCCGCTCCGCCGCCAAGAACTTTCACGATGTTGCCGTCGTCACTTCTCCCGTCGATTATCCCGCCATCGCCGAAGAACTCGCCCGCTCCGGCGGCGGACTTTCCCTCGAAACCAAATGGCGCCTCGCACAGAAAGCCTTCGCCACCACCGCTGCGTATGATTCAGCCATCGCCTCTACGCTCGAGCGCGTCCCAGCAGATTTCCAAGTGCTTCCAACGAGCGAGGCCTTCCCGCAAACCCTCCGCCTCTCATTCCAGAAAAATCTCGACCTGCGCTACGGCGAGAACCCGCACCAGAAGGCCGCCATGTATTCCGACGGCTCCGGCGCAGGCGTCGCCAACGCCCACCAGTTACAAGGCAAAGAACTTTCCTACAACAATATCGTCGACCTGCAAGCCGCCTGGGATCTGGCCCAGGAATTCGATCCGAATGAAGCTGCCGTCTGCGCCATCATCAAGCACACCAATCCTGCCGGTACCGCGACCGGTAAGACAATCGCCGAGGCCTACAAGCGGGCTCTGGAATGTGATCCCGTCTCCGCGTTCGGCGGCGTGATTGGCGTGAACCGTCCCATCGACGCCGAGGCCGCCGAAGAGATGCACAAACTCTTCCTCGAAGTCATCGCCGCCCCCGGCTTCGACGAAGCCGCCAAAGCCAAGTTCGCAACCAAGAAAAATCTGCGCCTCGTCGAAGTGAAAGCCGCGCCGCAGAAATGGATTCTAAAAAACATCTCCGGCGGCATGCTCTTGCAGGACAACGACTCTCGCCCCTTGCACGATGTCGACCTGAAAGTAGTAACCCAGCGCGCCCCCACGCCGGAAGAAACCCGTGCCATGCTATTCGCGTGGAAGGTCTGCAAGCTTGTGAAGTCGAATGCCATCGTCTATGCCCGCGACGGACAAACCGTCGGCGTCGGCGCCGGACAAATGAGCCGCGTCGATTCCGCCAAGATTGGCGCTATGAAAGCGCAACTCCCTCTACGGGGAACCGTCGCCGCCTCCGACGCCTTTTTCCCGTTTCCCGACGGAGTCGAGGAGATCGCGAAAGCTGGCGCGACCGCCATCATCCAACCCGGCGGATCGCAACGCGATCCCGAAGTTATTGCCGCCGCCGACCGCCTCGGCCTGGCCATGCTCTTTACCGGAGTGCGCCATTTCCGCCATTAAAGGCGGAATGCTCAGCGCTGGATTACTAGAAACCGTTTCCTGTTCCTTAGCGGCCCTCGTGGTAAATAACTTTACCGAACTTGACAATGCCCCCTGCGCAAGTCCCCTCGGTCCCTGCACTTTCGGGCCTAAACCCAGTCGGCTTCGATCGCAGTGTTTTTCCCCAATCGCGCCCTTAACGGGTTAGAATTAACAAAGACCCTCCCGGGGCGGTTTTGCATCCAATGATCATGTTTCGGGAAGTGCGCACGGCTTCAACAGAAATAATTCCACTCATATCAGGTCGAGCATGAATAGAATTTTTCGCTCAATTTTGGTCCTATCGTTTCTCGCAGCGTTCGCAGTTGCGCAACAAGCTTCTCCTTCTCCCGCCGAGCCGAAGTCATCGGATGCGAAGAACGCTCCGTCCAAATCGTCGCAGGCTTCCCCGCGCAAACTGGACCGCGCCGCCGCTTATTACCACTACACCGTCGCCCACATGTACGAAGAGCAGGTCACGGTCTATGGCCGCAGCGAACTCGCCAATAAGGCTCTCGAAGAGTATCGGCTCGCCATTGATGCCGATCCTTCTTCCGAGTTCCTCACCTCGGGCCTTGCCGAGCTCTATGTAAAAACCGGGCGCATTCGCGACGCAGTCCTCGAAGCGCAAGACATCATCAAGCGCGATCCCAATAATATTGAAGCCCGCAAGCTGCTCGGCCGAATTTACCTGCGCTCGCTCGGCGATATGCCGGGCAGTAGCAACGGCTCTGACAACGTTCTGAAACTCGCCATCGAGCAGTACGAACAGATTGTCAAGATCGAGCCCGACAACGTGGACGACCATCTTTTGCTCGGCCGCCTTTACCGCCTGAATAACGATTTGCAAAAGGCGGAAAACGAACTCAAGATTGCCGTGAAACTCGATCCCGATTCCGAAGAGGCCGTCACTACTCTAGCTTTGCTTTATACCGACGAAGGCGATAGCGCTCACGCTTTGCAGGTCCTTAGCTCGATCCCCGATACCGGACGCTCCGCCAAGCTCTATTCCGCGCTGGGCGCCACTTACGAGCAGCGCAAGGATTACAAGAGCGCCATCGACGCCTACAAGCACGCTATCCGTTTAGACCGGGACAATCTGGATGCGATTCGTGGCCTGGCGGAAAACCTCTTGAACGATGGCCAGGTCGACGCCGCTCTCGACCAGTACAAAATCATCGCTGACGCCAATCCCGAGGACGCGCAGACCTATCTCCGCGTTTCCGAAATCTACCGCCGCCAGGGAAAGTACGACGACGCGCTCGACAGCCTGAAGAAAGCTCAAGCGATGGTTCCCGATGCCCTCGAGGTGCCATATAACATCGCAGTGGTTTACCAGGCTCAGGGTCGATACGACGAAGCCACGAAACTCCTGCTGGATCTGCTGAAGAAAACCGAGAAAGCCGAAAACGGCTACTCCCAGGCAGACCGCAACAATCGCGCCATTTTCATTGAGCGTTTGGGCATGGTTTACCGCGATCAGGAAAACTACCAGGCTGCGGTTGATACTTTCCGCAAGATGATCCCGCTCGGCGACGACAATGCGCGCACCGGCTATCAGGATGTCATCGATACCTATCGCGAAGCCAAACAGTGGCCGCAGGCCACTGCCGCCGCAAAAGAGGCCGCACAAAAACTGCCCAACGATCGCGAACTGCGCATGGTACTAGACGCTCAACTGGCGGACACTGGCGATCCCGAAAAGCCTCTTGCCGATGTCCGCTCCATGCTGAAAGGCAAGCCTGAAGATCGTGACGTTTACCTCCGGCTCGCCATCATGAACACGCGGCTGAAGCGCTGGAGCGAGGCCGAGGAAGCTCTCGATAAAGCCGAACAGCTCTCCACCAAAGCCGAAGATAAAGAGTACGTCTACTTCCTGCGCGGATCGACCTTCGAGCGCGAAAAGAAGTATGACCAGTCCGAGGCTGAGTTCCGGAAAATACTCGCGATCAATCCTCAGAACTCGATGACCTTGAACTATCTCGGCTACATGAACGCCGATCGCGGCGTGCAACTGGAAGAGTCGTTTAACTTCATCAGCCAGGCGGTAAAGCTCGAGCCCACGAACGGCGCCTATCTCGACTCTCTGGGATGGGCTTACTTCAAGCTTGGCAAGTATGAACTCGCGGAAGAAACGCTGAATAAGGCTTCCTTACGCATGGGTTCCGATCCCACGGTGCAGGATCACTTAGGCGATCTCTACCA
The DNA here is from genome assembly GCA_013289765.1 of Acidobacteriota bacterium. Lineage (GTDB taxonomy): Bacteria > Acidobacteriota > Terriglobia > Terriglobales > Acidobacteriaceae > Sulfotelmatobacter. Next base: position 120,776 of record JABCZI010000002.1, on the reverse strand, counting down.
GAAGACCGGACGGCTGAAGCTGGCCGCCGCCCACTGGGAGCGTGCCGTCGAAGAGTGGAACAAGACGGTGCCCGCGGAACAAGATGGTGATCTGATGGCCTCTACACAGAAAAAACTCGATGCCGCGAAAGTACGCCTGGCCAAGGAAGACGCGGACAAGCGGTAAGCGGTAGCTACTACCAGGCTCCCAGGGTGATGCTGTTTTTTTTGGACTAGTAGTACTCTCGGTACTGTCAAGAGGGCACTTGAGGACGATCAAACTGACTGCCTTCTATGCGATCGTGGCGATGTCGGGGCTGCTCCCCATCTCGACCGCGCAATCGAAGGGGTCCGCTCCTGTTATTCCTGCACCCGTACCGCCGCAAATCGCAGCCGCCCAGAAAGTTTTCATCTCCAATGCAGGTGGAGAAAGTTTCGAGTCCGTCATTGACGAGACTGTCTTCAGCGGTGGTCCCGACCGTCCTTACAACCAGTTCTACGCGGCGATGAAGGGTTGGGGCCGATGCGAGTTGGTGTCCTCGCCAGCCGATGCCGACCTAGTCCTCGAAATCAGTTGGGTCCTCACCGATACCGGATTGAAACTCCCCGTTCTTGGACAGCTTCGATTGCTGGTGATCGATCCCAAGACCCACGTCACGCTCTGGAATCTAACTGAGTATGTGCGCGGAGCGATATTGCTGGGGAATCGAGACAAGAACTTCGATCGAGCCATGACCATCGATGTAAACCGCCTGAAGACTCTTATGTCTGTTCCCGCAGCGGCGGCCGCTGCGAAAAAACCCGACGCCACCAACTAGCGCAAGTAGTTACTGGCTACTAGGTACTACCTCCCAGCCCCTGTTAGACTTTCCACCATGCTGGCCGCCTACGCGGTGCAGGTGGAACATTCCCGCGGACGCCGTTTCCCCGAACCGCAGCATCCCTATCGCAATGACTTTCAGCGCGACCGTGATCGCGTTATCCATGCGCGCGCCTTTCGCCGCCTCGAAGATAAGACCCAGGTTTTCACCCGCCGCTATTCCGATCACTTTCGCAACCGCCTCACTCACACCATTGAAGTCGCGCAGATTTCGCGCACCGTCGCCGGCGCGCTCGGCCTCAACGTGGATTTGGCCGAGGCTTTAGCGCTGGTCCACGACCTCGGCCATCCTCCCTTCGGCCACGCGGGAGAAAAGGCGCTGGACTCCGTCATGCGCGCCCATGGTCTGTTCTTCGACCATAACCTCCATGCTCTGCGCATCGTGGAAGACTTCGAACAGCGCTATGCCGCCTTTCGCGGCTTGAACCTGACCTTCGAAGTACGGGAAGGCATCATCAAGCATTCCCGCGACTACGATGCCGCAAAACATCCGGAACTGGCCGAGTATCTACTCGACCAGCGCCCTCCGCTCGAAGCCCAGCTCATTGACTTAACCGACGAAATCGGCTACAACACCGCCGACTTGGATGACGGATACGAAGCGCATCTCCTGACTCTCGATCAAGTCCGCGCCGGCGTGCCAGTTTTCGAATATTTTTTCCGACAGGCCGAGCAAACGTATCCCGACGCGGCCGAAAAACTGAAGTTCAATGAAGCGCTCAAGGGCATATTCAACCGCCTGGCTGGCGATCTAATTACGAATACTCAGGCGCGCTTGCAGCAGGCTGGCACCGCAACGCTGGCTGACATTCGACTCCACAAAGAACGACTGGCCGCGTTCAGTGCCGAAGTAGAAGCGGACCGCAAACAGATCAAGAACTTCCTCTACGAAAATCTTTATTACAGCCCATCCCTGGCTGGAGAAAAAGACGACGCCGAACGCATCGTCACCGAACTGTTCACCTACTGGATGACGACCCCTTCTGCCCTCCCGCACTACTATCAGGAGAAAGCCGGGCAGGATTCTTTGCCGCGCGTGGTTTGCGACTACATCGCCGGCATGACCGATCATTTCATCATCGAACAATACGAAAAATATTGCGGAGGGAAAGGTTTTAAACACAGGGGACACAGGTAAGCACAGGTTCATTTACCCTGTGTTCCTCCATGCCCTCTGTGCTCAAGATTTGTAACGTGGTCAAGCTTGAAAATCCTCGGGTAGTGGGTTCGTTTTCAAACTGACCCCCTACCAATCTTCATTTTCCCGCAAGGTTCTTCCGAGGCGGGGAAAACAGAAGAAGGAATCCTGCAAAGGCTTGCACACTTGAGAAATCGGCTGCCACCAACGTCGCGGTGACCAGGGTTACCACCTGACCGCGTCACTCAACCCCACTGTCACTGATTGATCGCAAATGTTCTCCGCGCCCTCACCCGCGCACGCAGTTTTTATATCAGAATTTGCCAAAATTACCCTCCCCGCCACCCAAACCCTATGCTCCTCTCTAACGCGCAGGTACAATGTCTATGGTTATCAAGACCTTAGCTATTCAACCCCTAAGCCGGTTTTGGCATCTGACCTGTATTAGAAGATGCGGGCACCGGGACAAACGCGGTGCCTAAGTTTTGAGTTTTTCGGGTGTGCGTAGCGTCAGCGCATACCGGTTTTTTAGGGGACGCAAGAGTGGAGCCCCCAAACCGCTCCCCCAAACTTGGAGGAAGTTTCTTATGAACAACCGTATTTTAGTTACTCTGCCCCTGGCCGCCATGCTGGCATTTCCAGCCTTCGCCCAGACTTCGTCTACCCCAACACAGGATCAGTCCAACCCCTCGGCTACCTCGACTCAGTCCGGTGACACCGCTACCGGCAAGCAGCCTCTACAGGCGCCTGCCCGCGAGGGTTTCTGGGGCCGTGTAAACCCGTTTGCCCGTAAGAACTACGTCAAGCGGCAGACTGAGCCCATTCGCGACCGCATCAACGAACTCGACGATTTGACCGCAGCCAACGGCAAGGCAATCAAGGACACCGATTCACGCGCCCAGGCCGGGATCAAGTTGGCTTCTGACAAAGCGAACGAAGCCGACCAGCATGCCATCGACGCCGGAAATAAAGCCACCATGGCGCAGCAAAGCGCGCAGCAGGCCAGTACCCGAATCCAGACCGTCGAAACCGTGGTCGGCAACATTGACCAATACAAGGCTTCGAATCAGACCGAGATCCGTTTCAAGCCCGGCCAAACCATGTTGAGCAAGAACGCCAAAGACGCCCTTGACGAGATGGCTAACACGGTTAAAGGTCAACGCGGCTACATCATCGAAGTGCAGGGTTTCTCCTCCGGCAAAGGCCAGACTGCGATTTCCAATTCGCAGAAGATGGCCGAGTCGGTGGTTCGCTACATGGTGCTCAACCACGAGATTCCGGTCTACCGGATTTATCTCGTAGGCATGGGCAACGCTCCGGTCGCTGGCGATGAAGAAAATGGCAAGACCAAGCACATCAGCGGCGGCCGCGTCGAAATCAGCTTGCTGAAGAACGACCTGGAACAGCTTTCCAGCAATTCTTCGGCTCCGGCCACCAACATGGACCAGTCGCAACAGCCCAAATAGGTCTGAATCAGTTCGGGACTACGGGCGCTTCGCCCAGTCCCTCCCCCAGAAAAAGCTCTTCGCGCAAGCGAGGGGCTTTTTTGTGTTTGTTAGGAGACAGCCTATGTGGAGACAGCTGCCCTGGGCTGTCTGGTCGAGCGCAGTTCAGCTCGACAGCCCCTTAAGAGCGGCTAGCCGGGATGACGGTGGAAGTAAATCAGAAGCATGTGAGTCACAAAACCAACTACAAACCAGACTGCAGCTTCAATTATTCGTTTGAATCTCGGAGTCATGCACAGAGAATACCTGCAATACGCATCCCCTGTCAGGTGAGGGAGCGCAGATTCATTCGCGGTAACTCATCCGCGGTAGGCCGCTGGCTTTATGCCTAAATTATCGAGCTTCGACTGGAGTGTGGTGCGCTTCAATCCCAGGCGCGCGGCGGCGCCTTCGGGACCCCCAAGCCGGCCATGGCAATCTCGCAGGGCGCGTACGATGCGTTCCCGCTCCCTTTCGCGAAGCGAACCGTTGTTGCCATTGCCCTGATCTACGATCGTCTCCAATTCCGACAGCGGCGCTTGCAAGACCGAGCCAGGCGTTAGAATCACAGACCGTTCCACGAAATTTTCCAGCTCCCGAATATTACCCGGCCACGCCCAGCGCACCAGTAGTTCCATGGTTTTCGCCGGGATGCTGGTAATGGATTTTTTCATTTTCGCGGCAAACTTGTCGACGAAGTGCTCGATCAGCGGACGGATGTCCTCTCGCCGCTCTCGCAATGGCGGTATGAGAATGGGAAACACGTTCAAGCGATAGTACAAATCGCTCCGGAACTCTCGCTCTTTCACACCCTGCAGCAGATCCCGGTTGGTGGCCGCCAATAGACGAAAATTGACCTTCAGCGTCTGGGTGCCGCCCAGCCGTTCGAATTCCTGATCCTGTAGCACCCGCAATAGCTTGGGCTGCAGGCTCAGCGGAATGTCCCCAATCTCATCCAGAAAAAGCGTGCCCCGGTCCGCCAGCTCCAGACGGCCAAGCTTCCTGCCTACCGCGCCGGTGAACGCTCCTTTCTCGTGACCGAACAACTCGCTTTCCAGAAGCCCTGAGGGGATAGCCGCACAGTTCAGCTTGATAAAGCTATTGTGCTGCCGCTTACTCAGGTGATGCAGAGCTCGCGCCACCAGCTCCTTTCCTGTACCGGTTTCGCCAAGGAGTAGAACCGTAGCGTCGCTGGGAGCGACCTTCGCCACTTTTTCCAGAACTGCTTTTAACGCGCCACTGCGGCCTATTATTTCGCCGAACCCCAGCTCGGTATCGATCGCATGTTCCAGGTAAAGCTTTTCTTCCGCCAGTTTCTCCTTGGCTAGCCCCAGTTCCGTGGTCACTTCACACAGTTGGCTGATCGTATACCGTAATTCTTCTTCGGCTTTCCGGCGAGCTTCCTCCAGCTTTATTGTTTCGGTTATGTCCCGCTGGATTCCCCACGTCCGCACCAGCATGCCGTTTTCCACGGTACCAATCATGCTGTTCAGGAAGACCTTGGGATTGCCATGGATATCCATTTCGTGAGACTTCCGGTCAATCACTCGAAATCCGGAACGGATAAACGCCCGCGTAAGCTCGATGTTGCGGGGATCATCGGGTACTACCATTTCCGTCAAGCGCTTGCCTAGAAGGTCCCGTCCAGACGCGAAACCGTACATCGCCGCCATCGCATCGTTGCATTCCGCCATGTAGTGATCGAAGAGGATGCGATGAATCAGTTCGTTCTCCGGAAGGTCGATGGGAATGGGGGCATCCAAATCCTCCCGGAAGATCCCCTCCGAACTCTGAGAAACGAACATGCGGTAACTTTCTTCACTGCGGCGCAGCGATTCTGCCGCCTTTTTCTGCTCAGTGATGTCCTGCAAGATGCATGCGATCCGGTCAACCCCGGCCGGACCTTCGATGGGAAAATAAGAGGCGAGCAAGTCTCTTTCGCCGTCTATGGGATAGTTGTATCGCAATTCATACTGGACCACTTTTCCCTGGAAACATTCGTCCATCTTTGGTTTGATAACGGTCTCAAAAGTCTTTTCGTCCACTATTTCTGCGACGGTACGGCCAATTACCTGTTCTCTCGATAACCTTCTGTGGTGCAGGAAGGCACGGTTTGCAATTACATAGCGGTACTCCCGGTCAACCACCACGATCCGCTCTTCCAGGCCCTCCACTACTCTCTCGTATTCCCGCAACCTTACTTCCGCTCGCTTCTGTTCGGTAAGGTCGCGAGCGACAGCCACAACGTAACTCCGCTCCAGTTGTACGCGGGTCAGGCTCAGGTCGACCGGGAAAGTCGATCCATCCTTTCGCCGGTGCGAGCTTTCCATCGCTACAAAGCCGGCCCGATCCAACTCTTTTGAAAGCTTTGCCGCTGAAGCCTGGGTGATTACCGGATCAATATCGAAAACTCCTAGAGAAAGAAGTTCTTCCCTACTGTAGCCGAGCTGGGAGCAGGCTTTCTCATTCGCATCGAGAAAGCAAAGAGTTCTCGGGTCCACTACTTGTATGGAATCGTTGCTGCGGTCCACCAGCGTGCGGAACAACCTAAGTTCCCGAATCGTGCGCTCGCTTTCCCGTACCCTGCTCAGCAGTCCCTCATTGGCCTCGCGCAGCAGTTTTTCGACGTGTTTTTGTTCAGTCACATCGTGAGCGATTCCTCGCACGATTGGGTAAGCCACACCTTCGGTTCGCAGAGTGTTGCGATATTTCCATATCCGCCGCTCTCCGGCTCGCGTCATTACTAAGAGAAAACCGTCAGCCTTTCCTGCTTGCGCAATTTGTTTTAAGTACACATCAAACTCAGATCGAAACTCCGGAGCAATCAGGTCTTGCATCTGGATCTGCAACATCTCTTCGACGCTGTAACCCAGCACCCTGGCCGGAGCGGGATTCACTGACAGAATCCGCCCTCCAAGATCGTGTGTGCACAGCAGATCCTGGCTGTGCTCTACAAGATCCTGATACCAATCTTCGTTGTCATGGAAAGCTTGCCGGATAGGCACAACTTCGGCCCGCTCTACTTCTAGAATTCGACTCTTCTCTGGCCCAGGGTGCAAATGCACGGCTACTCCCTAGCACACTTGGCGGCCGTATCTACTCGATCGATCCTGCTGTCCGGCCGATTTCGTCGGAGGAGGAAACGCGCGGTCGAGCGCTCCGTGACGCCCCAATTCCATTCGCGGCGAAGTCTAGCAGAAATCAGCTCTGTACGCTAGCGCACCTTGCGCTATTCCCAATTCGGGAGAGTACGACCCTACTCCGCACGTTGAATTTTTCCTTCGCACGATACGAAACTTCACTCGTTCTTCCGGGTTACCACTGGCAGTGAAACCAGCATCCCTCGGACTCCAATCATGATGCTGTGGAAAACTGATGCAAGGAATTACGTTATTGGATTGAAGCAGGTGCAACCGATGTGACACAATTGCATCGCTTGTTTGAGGGGGCAAGCAGGGTGTCCCGGTTTTTCACCCGGGACGTTTGGAAAGGTGGATCCTTGGGCCTTTGCCGTCGCTACCACGGTGAGTGCCTGTGGCCGTATTGCAAATGTCTTTTGAGCACACTCACCCTCCCGAAGAAGCTGTCGCAGTTTTCCTCTTAGCTGAGAATCGCCTGCTGCGCGAGGCTCTCATCCGGCTGTTGTCGAAGAAGGAAAACATCCGTCTTGTCGGCAGCGGATCCAACTCCTCGCAAGCCTTATCGCAAATTCTTGCCGCGCAACCCGACGTGGTCGTCCTCGATTCTGTTTCAAAGGCACTGTCCTACGGTGGAATTATTCGGCAACTGCGTCACGCCAAGGCCGAAATTAAAGTTGTAATGATTGGAATGGAGGCGGACGAAGCGGTTTTTCTGCGCATGCTGCGCGAAGGCGTTCTGGGATACGTCCTCACCGATGCCTCCGCCAACGAAGTTTGGCGCGCGATTCGCTGCGTAGCAGCCGGAGAAGCGGTTTGCCCTCCCTCGCTGTCGGTCTCGCTGTTTCGTTTCGTCGCCAATGCCGAATTCCGTCTGCCTGGCCTAGGTTTGCAAAAGAACCAGGACTTCAGTCCCCGCCAGCGACAACTCGCGCAGTTGATTCGCCAGGGCTTCTCCAACAAAGAACTGGCGGCCCAGTTGAATCTTTCAGAGCAGACCGTTAAGAACCATGTGCATCGCATGTTGCGCAAGGTCGGGGCACCCGACCGCGCCACCATGGCGGAGATGGCCGGCCGGCCCTCGTGAGTTTGTTTCCGTTCTGCGTTTGACCCCAATCAGCCGCGCGGCTAAACTCGTCTCTCAGCGGAGTTCCGATGAAACTTCTTGCTCGTCTGCTGCTGTTCCTCTCCTTCCTGTTTGGATTTACTGCCTTCACCGGCAGAGCTCTCGCCGATGACGACCACTCCCATCATCACGAAGATCTGACTGCGGCCCAACTCGGCACTGTCGCCTTCCCAATCTCCTGCGCTCCGGCGGTGCAGAAACCTTTCGAACGCGGCGTCGCTCTGCTGCACTCGTTCTGGTACGAAGAGGCGGAAAAAGAATTCCAGCATATTGCCATCGACGATCCCCACTGCGCCATGGCTCACTGGGGAATCGCCATGAGCCTGTGGCACCAGCTCTGGAACCATCCGGATGACAAAATCCTTCAACGCGGATTGGATGAAGTTCACGAAGCCAACACCACCGATGGCCCCGCCACTAATCGTGAGAAGGCCTACATCGCCGCCATTGCAGCCTTCTACAGCAATCCCAAAAAGCTCGACCATGAAGCGCGTGCCAAAGCCTATTCCGGCGCAATGAACAAAGTCTACGAATCCTACCCGGACGATCATGAAGCCGCCGTTTTCTATGCGCTGTCCCTGCTGGCCTCCGAACCGCATGACGACACAACATTCGCCAACCGCAAACAGGCCGCCGCAATCCTGGAAAAATTATTCGCTACCGAGCCCGACCATCCTGGCGTCGCGCATTATCTGATCCACAGTTACGACAAGCCGCAACTCGCGCAACTCGGACTGCCCGCGGCCCGCCGTTACGCGCAAGTCGCGCCCGCCGCTCCGCACGCCCTGCACATGCCCTCGCACATCTTCGCCCGCGTCGGCCTCTGGCAGGACGACATTAATTCCAACCGCGCCTCCATCGCTGCCACCCGCAAAACCGCCGCCATGCACATGGGCGGCGCAGGCCACCAGTTCCACGCCATGGATTTCCTCTTCTACGCCTACATGCAAAGCGGACGCGATGCCGATGCCCGCGCGCTCATCGAAGAAATCCGTGCCATGCCTAATAAGAAAGACGATATGTACGGCAAAGGCTACGATCCTCACGCCGCAACCCTAGCGCACCTAAGCGCTCTGTACCCGATCGAAATGCATGACTGGGCAAGCGCCGCGGCGCTGCCTGCGACCGACGTGGCAGGCACGGCGGAATATTCCATGACGTATTGGGCGCGGGCCATCGGCTCGGCGCATCTGCATAAGCCCGAGGATGTTAGCAAAAATATTGCGGAGATTGAAACTGTCCATAAGAAACTCGTCGCGGAAAAATCGGATTTTGCCGATGCCGTCGAGGCCGATCACAAAGTGGCCCAAGCCTGGCTGCTCTTCGCCGAAGGCAAAGATGACGCTGCCGTCGCGGCACTGCGAACGATAGCCGACAAAGAAGATTCAGTCGGCGACGAACCCGAAGGCATTCCGGCGCGCGAAATGATCGCCGACATGCTGCTCGAAGCCAAGCGTCCGCAGCAAGCGCTGGCCGAATATCAAACCGACCTGAGGCTATACCCCAACCGCTTCGACGCCCTCTACGGCGCCGCCCGCGCCGCCGAAGCCGCCGGAAAACAGAAAGACGCCACCGAATATTACGCGCTGCTCCTGAAAGTCTGCGACGGCTCAAACTCCACGCGCCCGGAGCTTAGTCGCGCGCGAGAACTGGTGGCACAGAAATAGCGTCGCCTGAGGCCAAACTGCATGCAACTACCGAGTGCCGATTTGGACGTCGCCCTTGCATTCGTGGTCGAACGGATCAGCCACGAAGCGGAGCGCTCGGCTGCTCCTCTAGATGACGACGTGACACATTTCTTGAACCATTTACCCACGCAGCCGACCAACCCAACCATAGCGCTGGGATTCAATACGGCCGATGAGTTCTCATGGCCGACGCCCGTTCTTCGGGACTTCCGATTCGAAAGACTCTGCAAGTTGGCAAAGGACGCACACCTGCGCGATCTTCAAAGCCGTCCTGACGCCGCACGTGAATGGGAGTTTGCCGTCGCGGTGCTACAACTCCATCGGCATCCCATGGCGTGGCTACTTAGTTGGGCAGGTATCCGGACCAGGAAGCGGCAAGCACGATGGGATCGTTTGCTTCTGGTGACCACGGCTGCTTTTGTGGTGGCCCTATTTGTACTGGGTGCGTTCGCTCTGTCGGCCCTTACCGAAGGTCAAAAAGAATTCTGGAAGTGGATGTTGTGGATCGTTGGCGGATGCGTCTATGGAACTTTCATGACGATTCTCTTCCTCGGCGTGCGCCGGCTAGAAGCTTGGCAGCGAGAGCAGAACGTTGAGAAGTACCGATGTGATCTTCCGGTACGGGGCGCTTCACACACGTTTCCCTAAAACAATTCCATCTTCACAATCAGCGCGGCCATCATTCCTATCGCCCCCAGCAGGGCGTTGTACTCGCGATGCTTCAAATACAATTCGAAAGAAAATCCTCCCGACGCTTCACCAGCAGTCGCGCCGCGCGTTAGTCTCGGCACCATCCGCGGCACCCGCCGCGCATATTCCTCGAACTCGGGAAACTTCCCCCGCAGAAACGCCTCTTCATCCCGAATCACCGGTAAATAAATAGCAGCAAACATCAACACCAGCGCCGCACCCACCCACCAACTCCGCGCGGCGACGCAGAATCCTAACCCCATCACCAGCGATCCCAGATAAAGCGGATTGCGCGTATAAGCATAAGGACCGGAAGTCGCGAGCGCTTCATTCTTCCGCACATGCCCCGAAGCCAGCGCCCGAATGAAAAGCCCCGCCAGCACCCCAATCGCGCCCAGCATCAACGACCGCCACGTAGGCCGCGCCAACCAGAAATAAAGCACCGCAAAAAGAAATCCCAGCGGCACCCGAATCCGCCGCGCGATTTGTGACCACTCACCCATGCGTTTCTTCCGGGAAATCTCCAGAAATGTTTGCACCTGACTGGCTGTTCAGCGGGGTTGCAGTTCAGGATTTGATAGAGATTTGTCTTTGGGTGGCGCAGCGCTTCCAGCGCTGCGATAAGGGCCGCCTCCTCGATTTAAGAGGGCTTTAGCCCCTGAGGTCGCTCTCGACCAACTCCTGCGCCGCCGCCACCACCGCCCCACTCCCAATCCCCAACATCCCTTCGTCCGCCGCAGCTCGTCGCGCATGCGACGTAACACTCTCCACACTCCGCAGTACGACGCTCCGCGTTCCATAAGGCCCGTTCCGCGCCGGATCAGTCGGCCCATAAATTCCCACCACCGGAACCCGCAACGCCGCCGCCAGATGCAGTGGCCCCGTGTCCCCGCCAACAAACAGCCGCGCCCGCCGCGTCAAAGCAATCAATTCGGTGAGACTGGATTTCATCGCCCGCGCTGCCCCTCCGCTCGCTGCCTCAGCCGCCCGCGCCAACTCATCTTCGCCCGGACCATAATTCAGAATCCCTTGCAGCCCCAGTTCCGCCAACCCGCGCGCAACCTCGCCATACCGCTCCGCCGGCCATCGCTTCGCGCCCCACCCCGCTCCCGGATTCAAAATGGCATATTGTCGGATGCCAAATTCCGCCAGCCGCTGCTCGATCCGAGCCTCCGCCGCAGCATCCGAGGGAAACTGCGCGCATGGCACCTTCACCTGTCGTTTTACCAGTCCGGCCGCCACGGAAACATTCTGCTCAATCACGTGCCGCCCATGCGCGACCACTTTCCGTGTATAGAAAAGACTGGCCGGAGATTCCCGCGGCTCCGCCGCTCCGTACACCACCCGCGCTCCCGACCACCGCGCCAGCGCCGCCGATCGTATCGCCCCTTGAAGATCCACCGCAACGTCGTACCGCGCGTCCCGCACGTCGTTCCAAATCGTCGCAACCCTCTGCAAAGTTGAAAGCGAAAAAAGAGACTTGCCCCACTCCTTTAAATTAACCGTATGAACTTCGTCCACCAGCGGCCGCCGCGACGACCGACCCCCGCGCCCCGGAGATCCCGGTGCGCACAAAAGTTCCGCCCACCGCTCTTCAATCAGCCAGCCAATGTGCGCTTGCGGGAATGCGTCTCGGATAGCCTGCGCAGCCGGCAGCGTATGGATTACATCCCCCATGGCGCTCAGCCGCACAATCAATATCCGCTCGATCTTTGTCTCTGAACCTATATTGATATTGATACGACCCGGATCGAAACTCACGCCCGCCCCAGCCGCGAACGGATAATCTCGCTGGTCGAATGATCCTTGGAATCCCCGACGATCGCGACGCGGCCGCCATATTCCGCCACCGCATCCCGCTCCGGAACGGAATCGACCGTATAATCCGTGCCCTTCGCCTGAATGTCCGGACGAATCTCCCCAATCAACGCCCGCACATCGAGCTCCGGGAAGATGACAACTGCATCCACGTCGCCCAGCGCTGCAACAATTTCGGCGCGCTCCTGCGCCGGCATCACCGGACGTCCCTCGCCCTTCAACGCTCTCACCGATTCGTCAGAATTAATCGCGACCACCAGTTTGCCGCCTAGCTCTTTCGCCCCCCGCAGATAACGCACATGCCCCACATGCAGCAAATCAAAATTACCATTGGCCAGCACGATGCGATCCCCTGCGCGCCGCCACTGCTCCACGCGCCCGCGCAGTTCCTCGCGTCCTGAAATTTTGCTCTTGCTCATCTCAATGCGGCCGCGTCGATGGCGGAGTCTGATCCAGCGCCCGCAGTAATTCCTCGCGAGAAACCGTCGCCGTTCCCCGCTTCATCACCACAATCCCGCCTGCATAGTTGGCCAACTGCGCCGCCTCTTCCGTGCTCGCTCCCGCGGCCAGAGCCGCGCTGAACGCCGCAATCACGGTATCGCCCGCGCCCGTCACATCCGCAACCTGGTCCGATCCGAAAATCGGAATATCCACTGGCGCATGCTTCTGATCGAACGCGACCATCCCGTCGCGTCCTCGCGTGATGAGCAACGACTGCAGCTTCATTCGCTCCATCACCTGCTGTCCAGCCTCAGCCACCTTCTCCCAATCGTGCCCAACGCGAACGCCCAGCGCCGCTTCCACCTCCGGTTCGTTCGGAGTCGCAGCAGTCACGCCCCCGTATTCCAGCAACCGGTATCGCGAATCCAGAATCATCGGGACGTTCACCACTCTTCGCCGCGACCCTTGCCGCAACGCATTCACAATCGCCGGACTCGCCGACCCATATCCATAATCGGAAACCAGCAGCGCATCCGACGCTCGCAAATATTCCCGCGCCGCCAGAAATAATTCGCGCGTCAGGTGCCGGTTGGGAGGATTCTCCGGTTCCCGATCCACACGCACCACCTGCTGCCGCGTGTTGTGCGTCATGCCCGCGAGAATCCGCGTCTTCGTAACCGTTGTATACGACTTATCCTTGAGTACGCCGCTGACCGGAATCCGTTTGTGCCGGAAAAACTTCAGCAGCAATCGTCCCGGCTCGTCATCCCCAATCGCGCCCACCGGCAACACGTTCACGCCAAGATCGGCAAGATTATTTACCGCGTTCGCCCCGCCCCCGGGCAGCACCGTCCGTTCCCGATGCTTCAAGATCAGCACTGGAGCCTCGCGCGACACCCGCGAGATTTCCCCATAAACAAATTCATCGGCCACCAGATCCCCGAGAACCGTAATGGTGATCTTGTGAAACGCTTCAACAATGTTTCGCAGCCGCTCGACTTCCTTCAAATGTTTCGTCATCAGATGTGAAAAGCCTTGTCATCCTGAGGCGACAGTCCTTTCGTCGCCGAAGGATCTGAGCGAGCCGCGCGGAGCCTCGCGCTCTTTGCGACGCATAAATAGCGCCGTTCGGCTCGCATCCTTATCGTCAACGCATTTTCTCACGAGTGCCGCCGCCGCTCCTCAACTACGCGCAACATGGTATCCACTGCGTTATCTGCATCGGCCAACTCCATCTTGACCGGAACCACCGCCAGCGGCGCGAGAGCGTCTAGATATCCCCCCAGATTCACCGCATCTTTTTCAGTAGTGACAAAGCCCCCGCCCTCGCTGCGCTGCCGCAATTGCAGTAAATCGCTAATATCTTTTTCCGTATAGGCATGATGATCCCGAAAGAACGCCTCCGCCACTGAAACAATTCCCGCCGCTCGCAACTGCAGCGTAAAATTCTGCGGCCGCGCAATCCCGCAAAAAACGACAGGCCGCTCCGGAATATTCCGCGGCACAATCCCTCGCCGCACTCGCCACACCATCTTGCCCGTGAGCGGAAACGCCTCCGGCGCAGCTCCGCTCGCCAGCACCACCGCGTCCGCGCGCCGCAAGCTGCCCAAAGGCTCGCGCAACCGTCCCCCAGGCAACAATCGATCCCGGGCATCTTCAGGCGTTACCAGCACAATGTCGAAATCGCGCGCCAATCCGCGATGTTGAAACCCATCATCCAGCAAATGAATCTGCGGACCAAATCGTGACTCGGCGAACTGCCCCGCCTCATACCGGTCCTCGCCAACCACCACAGGAACCTGTAGCCGCCGCGCAATCAATAATGGCTCGTCGCCAAAATCCCGCGGCAACCCTCCGGGTTCAACCAGCTTTACTCCGCGACTCTTGCGCCCGTAGCCGCGCGACAGCACATCAAATTTAATCCCGCGCGCCTTCAACAACTCGCCCAGCAGAATTACGAAAGGAGTTTTTCCCGACCCTCCCGCCGAAACATTCCCTACGCTGATCACAGCGCCCTGCAGCCGCCGCGCACGCCGCAAGCGCCGGTCATAAGACGCATTGCGCGCCCCAACCACCCCGCCGTAAATAGCCGACAAAGGATTCAGGTTCATGCCCGCGCCAGCAACTCTTGCAGCGCATCCGCTGTCCGCGACGTCGCTCCCAACTGCGATCGCATGGTCTCTGCCGCGCGCTGGCCCAGCGCCCTTCGCTCCGCGTCATTGGCCAGCAGTTCCATCAAAACCAGCGGCAGCTCCGCCGGACCAACAATCCGCACCGCATCCCGCCTCTGAAACAAACTCACAATGTCGCGAAAGTTTTCCGTATGATTGCCCACCACTGTAGCCACGCCATACTGCGCGGGTTCGATGATGTTATGCCCTCCGCGCGGAACCAGGCTTCCGCCCACAAATGCAATGTCAGCCAGCGCATACAGCGCCGCCAATTCCCCAATCGAATCCAGCAACAACACACCCCCGTTCAATGCTTCGCTATTCCACGCCGATCGCCGCCAGAACCGGATCGAGATCTTCTCGAGCAACGCCGCCACCGCCGAAAAACGCTCCGGATGCCGCGGCGCCAAAATCATTACTGCCCTCGGATGCCGTACCAGTAAATTCTCAAACGACCTCAACAGTAGTGATTCTTCTCCTTCCACGGTGCTTCCGCAAACCAGCACTGGGCCTGTGCCGCTCCCGGCGATTGAATTTCGCAAACTCTCAACCATCGCCGGCGCCGTCGGCACAGGAATATCAAATTTCAAGTTTCCCGCAACTCGCACCCGTTCCGCATTCCCGCCAATATCCCGCAGTCGCTCGGCATCCTGCTCCGTCTGCGCGAGAAACAAGTCCACATTCACCAGAACCTTGCGCAGCAGCCCGCGAAATCGCCGGTAACTCGGCCACGAGCGGTCCGAGATGCGCGCATTCACCACCGCAACCCGTGCCCCGCTTGCATGCGCCAAGCGCAGAAAGTTCGGCCAGAACTCGGTCTCCGCAACCACCACCAGCTGCGGACGCAGCGCCTTCATATATGGCCGGATCGCAAACGTAAAATCCATTGGAAAATAAAACACACTCGCCTCGCCAAACCGCTTACGCGCGAGCGACTGCCCAGTATCCGTAGTAGTAGAAATGAAGATTCGATGCCGCGGAAACCGCCGCTGCAATCCCTCCACCAGACCCGCAACCGCCAGCACCTCGCCCACGGAAACGGCGTGAACCCAAATCGCCCGCTCCTCTGGGCCCGGCAAGCGCAGCCGCCCAGGCACCCGCCCCATCCTCTCGCCCAGCCCCTTGCGGTATTTCCCGTGGCGCGCCATCTCGACGAGCCAGTACGGCAGGCTCACCACCATGCCAATGCCCAGCGCCACGCTATAAAGAAAATTGTAGAGAGAAGAGATCAAGTGGAGCCATTCTAAACAAACTTCTCCCTCAAAACCCTTGTCATTTCAGGTCAACAACCCTGTCATTCCGAGCGCAGAAAGATTATCCGCAGAGCGGATAATCTTTCGGAGTCGAGAGCCTGCCCTGAGCGAAGCCGAAGGGAACCTGCTGTTCCTGGCGCCGCCTAAACCTGACCCTTCGACGATTTCCCGCCCTCTGCGAAGATTTGCAGGATCAAGTTCTATAATGCGAACCATGCAGCCAGCATTAAACACGGCCCCAGGCCGTATCCTGCTCGCACTCTGCGCCATCGCAGTCCTCACCATTTCCTTATCCGCCAAAGATTTCGTCAAGCCCGCCGCGCGCCCCGCCAAAACTTACCCTGCGCACGACGACCACTCCGACGACAAAGTGGCCATCGCCGCCGACCCCTACTACACTCCCGACAAAGCCAAAATTTTCTCCGTCGACTTCCGCGATCACGGATTCCTTCCCATCTTTTTCGTCGTCACGAACGACGGCAACCAGCCCATCTCCATCGCCAATATGGAAGTAAAACTCATCACCGCCAACCGCTCCAAACTTACCCCCGCCTCGTCCGACGATATCTACCGCCGCCTCAACAATCCCCAGGCCGCGACGCGTCCCAGCCCGCTTCCCATCCCGCGCAAAAACGTGAAAGGCGCCATCACTCAGAAAGAACGCGACGAAGTCGAGTCCTCCCAATTCGCCGCCAAAGCCGTCGAGCCCCACACAACTCAATCCGGATTCCTCTTCTTTGACCTCGGCGACATCTCCCTCGCCGGCGCCCACCTCGACATCACCGGCGTCAGCGACTCCAAAGGCACCGAGCTGATGTACTTCGAAATTCAGATAGGGAAGTAGACTAGCCGTTGCACGTGTGGGACGGACGCTCCTGTCCGTCGCCCTTGAAGTTACTTGGCTCGGCTCACACGGCAAGTGCGAGAACCGCTCGGGAAGGGCACGGCTTCAGCCGTGCCATAAACCTCGCCCACACAACTGGGCTTTAGCCCTATGAACGCTACGTCCTAAACCAACAGAACCTCCGGATGCTTCTCCGCCACCGCGAGCAGCTTCAGCGTCGCCTCCCGCGGACGCCGCACGCCCTGCTCCCAGCTCTCCACGGCATTGACGCTAACATTAATAATCCGCGCAAACCCCGCCTGGCTTACGTTGAACGATTGCCGAATCGCGCGAATCTGTCCCGGGCTCAGCGGCTTTGGCGGAGGCGGCAACTGGCTTACCCGCAATGCAATTTTCTTGCCTTGCTCGTAATCGAGTGCGTCCGATAAGGCCTGCTTCAGGTCATTAAAAATCCGAACCTTCTTTTTTGCTCCCTTGGCTTTCATTGAATTCGCTGTCCTCCGCCTGATCTTTTAATTTCGCTTACCCATGCTCGCAGTGCTTTGCGTTCATCGGCCGATAGATCTTCCTGTTCGTCCTTATCCAACAAATACAGCAGATGAATGTGGTCTCGATTTCCAGACGCAGGAACAGGTAGCGGAATCCGCCTCGCTTTCCTTTGCCGCGTCGCGGATTCGAACAACGCGCCTTGCGAATCCCTCCCAATCCCTGCACTAAGTCTCCTCGATCCGGGTTCTTGCGCAGGTCAGTTTGAATCGAGTCAAGGACATCGAGAGCTGATGCTCCGGCCAGTTGGTGCAGTCGCTTGGTGAAAGCTCTTGACTCAATGTATACCACTTAGTGGTATATACCACGTAGTAAGAGTACGGTCAAGCAACCGCGCAGCGCGGCAAATTACTGAGGAATTGTCTTGAGGACTGGGCACCTTACGCCAATAAAACCGCAGCAAGAAGCGGCCAGTCCAAGACTTGTTTGGGTAGCCAGGCGACGTCTTCAACTCGGATTTCAGAAATCCCCTTGACTTCGATCCTCAATCCTGAAATCCTATCTCTATACGCATTAGCACTTTGACATTAGAATAGCGATGAGATAACTCCAGCAAATGCAATATTTTGCGGCCGGGCGCTTTCGATTTAGGGCACTTTACCAAGGCGCATTGGGTTAAGTCATTTAGAAGTAATATTTTGCAAGCAACTCCTTTAGTTACAATATTTTAGCTGGATCAGGCGCAGATCGAAGCCGCCAACTCACTGATTCTAGATATTTTACAACTTTGATCCGTGTTATTTTTCAATCCAGATCCGATCCGCTACCCGATCCCAACTGGCCACTGACAACTGCCCCGTATAATTTTCCAATATGCCATCCGTCGCCGTGCCCACAACCTACGAGCCAGTTATCGGACTCGAAGTGCACGTCCAGCTCCTGACGGCGTCGAAGATTTTCTGCTCCTGCTCCACGCGCTTCGGCGCTCCGCCTAACACCAATGTTTGCCCCGTCTGCCTTGGGATGCCTGGAGCGTTGCCCGTGCTGAACCGCAAGGCGGTCGAGTTCGCCACGCTGGCGGCGATGGCCCTGAATTGCCGCATCAACGAGATTTCGATTTTCGCGCGCAAGAATTATTTCTATCCCGACCTGCCCAAGGGCTACCAGATTTCGCAATACGACAAGCCCCTGGCCGAGCATGGATTCATCGATGTCGGAAGTGACAAGAAGCGAATCGGCATCACCCGCGTGCATCTCGAAGAGGACGCGGGCAAGAGCCTGCATGAAGGCTTTCCCGACTCCGACGAAAAGACTGCCATCGACCTCAACCGCACCGGCGTGCCGCTGATCGAGATCGTCAGCGAGCCTGACATTGCCACGCCCGACGAGGCTTACGAATACCTAACGCGCTTGAAAGAGATCATCCTCTACACCGGCGTCAGCGACTGCAACATGGAAGAGGGTTCGCTGCGCTGCGACGCCAACGTCAGCGTGCGCCCGCGCGGCCAGAAAGAGTTAGGAACGAAAGCTGAAATCAAGAACGTGAACTCCTTCCGCTTCATCCGCGAGGCACTCGTCTATGAGATCGCCCGCCAGGTGGAAGTGATCGAGAGCGGAGGCAAGGTCGTACAGGAGACGCGCCTCTACAATTCAACCGAGGGCAAGACCTACAGCATGCGCTCGAAAGAGCAGGCGCACGACTACCGCTACTTTCCCGAACCCGATCTGCTTCCTCTGGTCGTCGACGAGAAATGGAAGGCTGAGATCGTGAAGACTCTGCCGGAATTGCCCGAAGCCCGCCGCGCGCGTTTCGTAAAGGTTTACGGCATCACCGAATACGACGCGCAGGTGCTGACGGTTTCGAAATCGCTTGCCGATCAGTTCGAAGCCGCAGCGAAGGCCGCAAAGAATCCCAAGCGCGTCGCAAATTTGGTGCAGGGAGAACTAATGGGCCGTCTCAAGGCCATGGGCGCGGAAATCGAGCAATCGCCAATTTCAATGAACGGCGTCGCGGCCTCCGCCGACTTGGTCGAGAGCGGCGCCATTTCCGGTAAGATGCTCAAGGATCTCTACGATCTTTCTTTCGCGCGTAACAAAGACTTTCCCGAAGTCTACGAAGAAGAAGGCCGCCCTCAGCAATCTTCCGACACATCCGCGTTGGAAAAGATCATCGACGAGGTGGTCGCCGCAAATCCCAAACAGGTCGAACAATACCGCGCAGGCAAAAAGACCATGCTCGGCTTCTTCGTCGGCCAGGTCATGAAGGCCTCCAAAGGCCAGGCCAACCCGCAGTTGATAAATGAACTGGTGACCAAGAAACTAGAGTAACCAACCGGGAATTTGGAACTTTCGATGTGACGAAAGGAGGGTTCTTCCTTTGTGACTTCTGCAACCTGAGTTGTTCCAGTCATTCCCGCTACCATGGTTCGAGCCTCTCTCCAAGGCTGACCGCTCAAGGGCTTTCATGAAGATCAAGCTTTGGACCATCATCAGAATAGTGACGCTGCTAACGTCGGTTGTGACATTGGTCTTGGTGCTGGAAAAGCCAGCGCCGGTGGCGCAGCCCCAAACTCCGGCAGCTATCGCGGCGAATGCTAAATCGTTCGGCGAGAAGATGGAGCAGTTCTCACAGGCCGCGCGGCAAACCACAACGTCCGGCGGCGGCTATCAGACTGCGGCATCTCCGGAGCAAAGCGCGCTTTCTTCCGAGCCAAAAGCTGAGGTTCGCCTGAGCTCTGGTGAAGTGGGCGCAGCGCTGGCTCAGGCTAACGGAGTTGCTGAACTTTCACCGGCTTCGAATGTTGGCAACGGAGCGCCCGCGATCAAAGATGAACGAGTGAGTTTCGAGGGCGACGTGGTTCACGGACAATTTCTGGCCGAAGTCGCAGGCAAAGATGTCTGGGTGACAATCTCGGGGCACCTCGGCTCGAAAGACGGATATGCCACCTTCGATCCCACGGAATTCAAAGTAGGAGACATGAACGTGCCAGTTTCGCTGGTGAATCCTACGCTGCAAAAGAAGTTGGCCGAACAACATGACCAACTGAAGCTTCCTGATTATGTCGGTGATGTGAGAGTGCAGAACGGTGAACTGGTCATGCAGCAGAAATGATTGGCGGCACGCGATTCTCGGCAGCCACCTTGGCGTACCAGCGTCCTGAATCTTTGACGGTGCGTTGCTGCGTTTTGAAATCCACATAGGCCAGGCCAAAGCGCTGGCTGAATCCTTCCGCCCATTCGAAGTTGTCGAGCAAGCTCCAGGCGTGATAGCCGCGCACATCGGCGCCTCCAGCAACCGCCAGCGCCAGCGCTTGCAAATACTGGCGGTGATACTGAATGCGGCGCGCGTCGTGAATGACTCCGGATGCATCAGGAGCATCGTTGTAGGCACAACCGCTCTCGGTGATTTCAATCTGCGGACGGTTGAAGTCCCGGCTGATGCGCGTGACCATGTCATATAACGCCTGCGGCCAGACTTCCCATCCGTTGTCCGTCTTGGGTCCTTGTTGGCCGCCCGCCATCTTCACGGGAAACAGCCACTGTTGAGCGTGAGAGAGCCTTTCGATCGCGTTCGGCGCGGACGCGATGATGCGGTAATAGAGATTGATGCCGATGAAATCCAGCGGCGCCCGCATTTTGTCGAGGTCGCTCGCCTTGATTCCCATTGCAGTTTCTGGAAGAAAGGCCAGCGCTTCCGGATATCGTCCTTTGAGCGGCGGCTCCAGAAACCAGAGATTGGTCATAGCATGAGCGCGCTCCGCTGCCAGACGGTCTTCTTCGGAAGTGGTTGCGGGTTCACACGCCGACATACTGAACGCCGAGCCCGCGCGCGCGGATGGACGATTCGCCTTCACCGCCCGGAATGCCGCACCCTGAGCCAGGTTCACCGTATGCGAAGCGCGCAGGAAATCGATGATGCTGTTTCGTCCCGGTGCGTGCAGGGCTTCGAGATAGCCCTGGCCGGCGAAGGCGCCCGGTTCGTTCAAGAGAATCCAATCGGAAACACGATCGCCCAGAGCTCGCGTAACCAGATCGGCATAGTCGGCAAAGCGCGAAGCCGTGTCACGATTGGGCCATCCGCCCGCATCTTCCAAAGCTTGCGGCAAGTCCCAGTGATAGAGCGTAACGAAAGGCCGGACGCCGGCTTTCAGCAAGGCATCGACAAGCTGGCTGTAATAGTCGATTCCTTTGGAATTCGCAGGGCCGCTTCCGATTGGTTGAATGCGAGGCCAGGAAATCGAGAAGCGGTAGCTGTTCAAATTCATGGCGCGCACGAGTGCGATGTCTTCGCGCCAGCGGTGGAAGGAATCACAAGCGACGTCGCCGGTGTCAGCGTTCTTGATTTTTCCCGGAGTGTGCGCGAAGCGATCCCAGATGGATTCGCCCTTGCCCTCCTCTTGCCACGCGCCTTCGATCTGGTAAGCGGCGGTGGCCGCACCCCAGAAGAAATTCTTAGGGAAGGGAATCTCGGCAGAGGAGTCGAACCTAAGCGGGCGAGTGGGGACAGCGGAATTCGCGCCGCCCGCCGCATTCGACGATACGCTGCAAGCCGTGAACAGACCGGCGGGCAAGGCAGCCACGGCGCTTGCGGCCAGGGTCGACTGGGCAAATTTACGGCGGGTTAGTCGCAAATGGAAATCAGGCTCCTGCAGGAATGATATGGCCGCGGTGATCGATTGTGCGTACGTCGGTAAAGGCCCGCTTCGGCGTCATTTTACTCCGGCTAGACATTCTAAACTGGAATGAAGTGAACGTGCACCGATGGATGTGAGAGGCCTTGCGCGCCGCCCTCTTTTATAGAGTGATGCCGGGAGCGTTCGATGAGCATTCGGCGGAAGACCTGAGTGTTTGCGCGCTTCATTTTGGTGCATTGCTGTTTGGTGCACTGCTATCGCCGGTTCCCGGCGCGGTCTTCGGTGCCGCGTCGGCCAAGGCTTTATAGGAGTAGATCACTTGTTGGTCATACAGCACCTGAGTGGCCCACCAGCCCAGGAAAGCCGTGAAGGCGAGAAAGGCCGCGAGAAGCAGATAGATAGAGCGAATTTCGCCTCGTGCGGTCGGAGTTCGAGGTTCTGCTCGCGCGTCAATCCGGTTAGGCCTGCGCTGCCACAGCAGGCATCCGCCCGTTACCGCCAGGACCAGGAAAGTGAATTCCATGTAAGGAGGGTCATGCGCATGTTCGAGACCGTGATTGACCGATGCAACTCCGCCTGACAATAAATACGGCGACAACGCCATCCATCGCCATACGGAGTGAAATTTGGAAGCCCACCAGAACCAGCACAAAGAAAAGGCGAGCATGCCATTGAAGGCGGCGCCTCGAAGCACCATGATTTGATCGTGAAACTGCCGGATTCTTTCGGTAGGATCGGTTCCCCTCAATAGCACGGCAGCTTCATGGACGCGGAACACGTCTTCGGCCCGGTGCTGCTGGTCATTGATCCATTCAGCGGTGATGTATTGATGGTTCTCCTGATTGCACGCCTTGATGACCCATCTGCCGGTGTAAGTGCAGTTCGGATCAGTGGATCTGAATTGTTGTTCACCCTTGGCGAGCAGCAAGTCTTTAAATCTTGGATCAGTCCTGAACGCTTCAAGCCTTGCCTTCGAGGGATCAACGAAGCTAGAGTTCACTGGCGAGGATGATGTGCAGTTCTTGGCGAACAGGTCGTCAGACTGTAGATCATTGGACTTTAGATCGTTGCTTTTGAATTGATCGGACTTCTCTGCAGGTGAGTGACTGGGAGCTGCAACCGGCAGCTCGGGTTTAAAAGTGTTACAAAAAACATCGGTGCGGATACTGCTTTCGGTAACGCCCACGCGCAATAAATGGCGAAAGACCTGGATGTGAAGGTCGTCGTCATCAAAGAAATCCTGTGCGACGCGAGAAACTACCGAGCCCAGGGGAAACGCCATAGCGAACAATAGAACGCCCGCCAAGGCGGGCTGTTGTTGTTCCTTCACCCAGTCGAAAAGATTTTTGAGGGTACTTTCGTTGTGCGAGAAGAAGAGGTGGATGACGAGAAATACCCAGGGGAGAGCCAGTGCACCGACGACGATGATATCGAACGCAATGCTGAAAGCGCCCATTCGTCAGTGTCAGATCCTTCCGCGCCCGGCAGGGACTTGTTATCCCTTGTGATGGTTAGTTGAAGTTCTTGTCCGACTTCGGATTATTTCATCTCAAGTCTATTTGGTCCTCCTGCGGTTGCTCCAGCGATCGGGGAAGGCTGCGCCGGGGATAATATAACGGGGAGCAGGACTTGTGACAGAAAGTTTGCGCTTGTTACGAAAAACGAACAAGGGCTACGGACGGCCAGTTAGCCGCCGTTGCTGGCGTCACCTCTAAGGCGGTGATCATGGGACAGTCGAGCTTCGCTTGACCGGACTGCCGGTGGCGGCTGTCCCCCATTGAGGATCAATTAAACTGAGTCACCACCGATAGTCAGGTACGGTAGGAATCAAAGCCACGGAGCCGAAGGAATGAACGCCATTGCATCTGGAATCGGAATCATTCGCCTGGGTCAGATTGCCATCAACGCAAAAGATGTAGACCGGGCAGCAAAGTTTTATGAAGAGAAGCTGGGGCTGAAAGTTCTTTTCAAAGCACCTCCGGGGTTAGCGTTCTTTGATTGTGGCGGAGTGCGGCTGATGCTGGGGCGGGCGGAGAAGCCCGAACTCGATCATCCTGGCTCGGTGCTGTATTTTGATGTGCCCGACATTCAGGCGGCGTATGGCAAGCTGAAAGCGAGCGGGGTGGACTTCGAGGACGAGCCTCACCTGATTGCGAAAATGCCGGCGCACGATTTGTGGATGACGTTCTTTCGCGACTCCGAGGGAAACCTGCTCGCCCTGATGAGCGAAGTGGCTCACTAGCCGGTTTCGGAAGACTGCTTTGGCACTTCGTGCAAGCCGCGAAGCGGATTTCGGTTGCCATTGTCGGACGGCTGCTTGAGAATCCGTGAGTGATTTCCATTCGTCGAGCACCACCTTCCGCACTATCAGCGTCGGGATTCGGCGGTGCATGGTTTGCGCTGTGTACAGCATTCGCGCTGCACATTGTCGATGAGGCCTCCACCGGTTTTCTTGCGATTTATAACCCGACCGTAACCACATTGCGTGCGCGCTGGAGCTGGTTTCCCATGCCCACTTTTCAGTTTAGCGAGTGGCTGATCCTCTTGATTGGGACCTGTGTGCTGCTGTTCTGCCTGATTCCGGTGGCGGCGCGCGGGATGCATGGTCTGCGGCCGCTGGCATGGGCTTATGCCCTCATCATGTTCTGCAATGGCCTGGCGCATATTTTGTTCTCGATTCTGGGGCATACGGTTGCTGCCGTGACATTTCCACGTCCGGCGCCCGGATTCTATTCTTCGCCGTTTTTGCTGGCGGCGTCGGTCTGGCTGATGATCCGGTTGCGACGCACGGCGCGGGTGGATTTTCAATTGCCATCAGGAAATTGACCTGGGAGCTTTAACGAAAGCGGCCTGGTGGCGGCAGGCTGTGCTGTCCGTGGCCTGATATTATCGTGAACAGGAGTAGTGGTGAGCGTTATGGAAGAGATGGAAGACGAGGAACAACTTCCTTATATTTCCGGTTCAGGAGAAGGACTCATGGAAGAAGGTCCAGCTTTGCACGCGGGGTCGCGGCGCAATGAGGATATCGCGCTCGATCTGATGAAATTTGTCGCAATGACCACCGGGTACGGGCGAACCACGTCGTCAGGAGTGGGTTTTCAAGGTACCGGTTCAGCATCGAAGCCTGACGAGTATGCGGCCCACTTACTGGAGTTGTACGGGAAGTGTTTGAGTGCCGTAGGAACGAAGAAGTAGTCGCGAAAGGGACGGGCGCGCCCGTCCCTGCTGACAACTTATGCCGCGCACTCATCATACTCGTCCTGCTCATCATGCTCGGCAACGGCTGATGCGAGCGGCGGCATCAGCGGTGGTGTTCTAGTGATCGCCCTTGCCGCCCGTGCCGTTTGAATCAAGTCCCACGATGGAGCTTGTGCCGGTTGCGATACAACCCATTTGTAACCGGATCATAGTCAGGCGGAACCTGTACTTATCGTATATTCCCTTACTGGAATTGCCGGGCTCCCGTTCTACTTTCAATTCGCCCAGGAATATCCTTCCGAAGTGGGGCAGATCAATCATGTGACCAAAGGAAGTTCCAGGAGCGCCCGCAACGCTGTTGACCAGGGAGCATTCCAGCTTGCCAGCACCGTTCTGCGCGGGGCGGCTCTTCGGGTATTCTTCGCGAGCCCAATCGGGAAGTTCGTTGGCCGCGGCAATCTTGTCGTATTGCTTGGAAATCCGATCGAGAACATCGCGATTATCAAAGTACGATTCATCGTTGGCGGGCTTGGGGCCAAGGATTTCCAGATTTCGCTCGACTTCGACTTTGTGTCCACCAATTCTAAGATTTTCAAAGCGAGTGCCGAGGAAGGTGACGGATGGCACCTGACCCGTACCATAGACGGGATGAACGGTGGAAAGCTGCGCCACCACGCGGTCCGCGGTCACCACATCGAGAACGTTCAGACGCTCGACTACCGAAGTTGCCAGAGTGGTGAAGCCGTCTTGCTTTGAGCTCGGATGTCCCGCGACTTGGGTATAGCCGGATTCGTACGAAATAAGGCCTTCGAAACGGAAGGGATCCGCTTTCTTAAAATGGTAATGGCCGTCCTTGGGCAACTTTACATGCGCCCGCCGCCTGATTTTCTCTTCCACCGGGTGCTCGAAATCAGCGCTCAATACATCCGCTTCGGCCCAATAGTTGTGAACCGAATTGACCATCGCGAGTTTATTGGTTAGTGCTGCCATATCGCTCCTCCGTCTGAGAATCACTCGTCTGAAAATCACTTTTGGATCTGTAGTTCAAGTGACGTACGACCGACTTCCTTACTTTCGCCAGTGGCGGTTACTCCGCGTACTGCCAAGGTGTAAGTGCCTGCTTCCCGATCGGCTCCCGGCACCTGGACTGGCCATTGATCTTGCGCGGACGCCGCCGGGAAAGTGAGGGACCACTCGAGCTTTCCCGCCGGGTTGTACAAATCCGCAATGTAACGCGCATAGAGATTGTCGGGAGGGATATTCACAAACAGCAAGAAGCTCCGGCCTCGCGGCACCGTGATTACGGGAGAACTGCCACCGCGGGTGCGCGTGTTGAGCGATGCCCAGGGCAAAATCTGCGGGCGATTGAGTGCCTGCTCCAATCGCGGATAGGTAACAAGATTTTGATACGCGACTATTATTAGCAAGAACGCCAATGCCGGTACTGCCAAGGCTGGTCGCAGCCAGGCGAACCTTCCCGCTGTCTCCACTGGAACGGGGATGCGGACGGCTACAGCAGTTGTATCGGTGGGTTCCGCCAGCAACGATTTACTCTGCTCGATGAAGGTGGAAGCCAGGCGTAGGTCGAGGGCGCATACGCGGCAGTCGAAAAAGTGCTCCTCAAACTCATCCCGCTGTTGGGAGTCGAGTTCATGAAGCAAGTACTGCTCGGTCAGTTTCTGCCGAACCACCTCAGCGTGGTCCATTTGATCGTTTTCCTCTCATAGAGTAGTGATCTATCGCTGGCAAACGTTTCAAATTATTCAGGCCAGTGCCGCCGCGGGAGGATCATTGTCTATGCCATTGAAGTATAAAGACTTGAACGCTTGCTTGGCGCGGTACAGGAGCACTCTCAGATAATCTCGATCCACACCAAAGTCACGACATACCTCGTCCTTATCACGCTCCTCGAGAAAGACTTCACGCAGCAATCGCCGATCGCGTTCGGGGAGTTTATCCAATACGTTGCGAACCTTTTCTCCTGTCTGTTTGGCGCTAAGCAAGGCGAATACATCGGCGGATTCGTCAGGAGGATCCTGGCCATCCTCCGGGTTGACGCAACCATCGCGGGAAGCGGCGCGATAATGCTCCTGCAAGACATGGTTGCAAATGCTATTTACATACGGTCCGAGCCGATCAGGATGCAGGATATTTCCATTTTGCAGCGCGGTTAAGACACGCGTAAAGGTTTCCTGACGAAGATCGTCGATCCCTTCTTGCGACCGTAGGCGCGAGCGGAGTTTGATCTGGATGAGGTCGCTGAAATAAGCGACAAAATGCTCCTGGGTACGAAAGTCGCCCGCCCGCAGGCGCTCGACGTAAGCGTCGTCGAAGGACTCAAATTGCAAGGATTTGCCCCGCAACCCCCGAAATGGCAGCCAGTATAGCACTTCAACCGAACCAGGAAGGCTACTGGAGGATTGGGTATGACACGCCGGACGCCGAAGTACCGTGCGGCTATTGCGACTGGCACCGGTCGCCGGAATGGAGAGAGGAGTGGGCACTTGTGGAAGTCAAATCCGGTAAATCTTGAACTGGCACGCGCTCGTCTGAGCCGTGGAACAAGCAAAGGCGAAAGAGTACCGGAGCCGCTTCCCCCGTCGGCCCCGGTATTCTCAGGATCCAAGCCGGAAGTTGTTCCGAGTTGGGTCGCAAATTGTGGCATGATCGCCTAACGGCGCGTATCGTCCACTTATGGTGAATAGTGAACGCGACGGCCTTATCGTTTCATTCGATTCGGAATAATTTTTTTGTGCCTTGGCTCAAGCGCAGAGCGCATTCTGAAATGCTGAGTTGCCTCAGGAAGATCGGGTCCGGGAGAGTGCTTGTTTTATCGGGCGTAGAAGAGGAGTGTAGCTCGCGGCAGTTTTCGGTAATGTATCAGTTTTGAGAACCATGCGGCGATGGTCGCGATTCAGTCCGTCTATTACATACAACTTCGCCCAATTCACAAGACGTAGCGCTGCACTCCAGCACAAGAGGCGGGCCTGTGCGATCACGTTTGGAGTGTTGAAAGATTATCCAGATGGCGGACAATTACCCGCCACAGCCCGCGAAGCGTGGTCCTTACAGATAGAAGGGCGCCGCTTAATGGGACTGATCTCAAGAGCAATAGATAAAATCGTCGATCCACTCCCTACTTGGGCGAAGGGAATTTTAGGTTTGCTCGTAGTGATTGGGTTTATCTGCGGTATCATCCACGAGGGTTTTTGGTTCCTGCTCCGCGTGCTCTTTGCTCCCGACTTCTGAGAATTTCAAACTGATACATTACCCAGATTTTCCTCTATCTTGACGGGTCCCGGTGCGGCTGCTAGATTCTCGTCCTACACATGAATCGCCGGGGGACATCGCTCTGAGTCGGGTAGGGAAGCCGCGTGGACCGCTTGATCCTGGGTTGATAGATACGGGCCGCCGCAATTTTCTTGTACGGTGCTGCCAGGGAGCTTCCGCGGCGCTGGTTCCGGTGGGCTGGCGTGGAATCGCGTTTCCTTTCAGTTCTAGTCTCTATTCTTTCCCCGCATTTTCATCCGCAGGGGAGTTCCGTCTTCAACCTCATTACCGATCGCAGCTGGCGCTCGACGCCGTTCTCGCCAAGACGGAAGCGGGCAGAGACGCGTTCGTAACCGAAAAATATCACGACCAGATCGCCGCTATGCTGGCCAAATGGAATGCGAGCCTGCTGCAGTCTTCGAAAGACTTGAGCGCGGTTGAAAGAGCGCTCACTCCTGATTTCCTGGGGACATCTCCCCGTCCTGTTGAGTCGCGGGTTGTGCGGGCTGGCTCGACGCTTGAAGTCCATCACAACAACTTTACATCTCAAGCGAATATAGGCCGGGATGCTTTTGTTCAGGAGTTTCGGTCGGGATTGAATGTGTTTTCAAAGATCGTGACCGCGGAATTTCAGGTGACGAGCATTGCGACGGAGAGTGCGGCATCGACTGCGCAATCCCCACTCTTGATTAAAACTCGCGTGCGTTACGAATTAGTCGGCACGGGGGATAATTTCTATCGCGAGCAATGGGTCGGGAATTGGGATCTCGAATGGATCTCGCTTGCTTCCGATTCGGGTGAATTTCAGCTACGGCGGTGGCAGATGGTCGATGAGACGCGTAGCCGTTCGGTGTCTCCGATTTTTTCGGAGATCACTGCGTCGGCCCTGGGCGGCAATCCTTCGTATTCTGAGCAGATGGTGCGAGGGTCCGACTACTGGCGAACAGTTCTCGACGGCGCGTGTGGGATCAACGTGTACGGACACAATGGAGTTTCAGTCGGCGACATCGACAATGACGGCCTCGACGATCTCTATGTTTGCCAGCCCGCCGGTCTTCCCAATCGTCTTTATCGAAACCGCGGAGATGGAACGTTCGAAGATATTACGGAATCTTCAGGCTTGGACATCCTTGAAAATACCGCCTGCGCGCTCTTTGCAGACTTCGGTAACGATGGGCGACAAGACGTGGTCGTGGTGCGCGCGGATGGACCGGCCTTATTCTTGAACGAAGGCGGCGGAAAGTTCCGCCAGAAGGCAAACGCATTTCAGTTCGCCAACGCTCCGCAGGGAACCTTTACCGGGGCCGCCGTAGCCGACTACGACCGCGACGGATGGCTTGATATCTATTTTTGCTTGTACGTCTATTATCAGGGAGCGGATCAATACAAGTATCCGGTGCCATATCACGATGCCGAGAACGGCCCTCCCAATTTCCTGATGCGCAACAATCGCGATGGAACTTTCGGGGACGTCACAGCCGCCGCTGGGCTCAACCAGAACAATACGCGATACAGTTTTTGCTGCGCATGGAGCGATTACAACGGAGACGGATGGCCTGATCTTTATGTGGTCAATGATTTCGGACGGAAGAATCTTTACCGTAATCAGGGCGATGGGACTTTTACCGATGTCGCTCCGCAGGCCGGAGTTGAGGACGTTGGCGCGGGCATGGGCGTCTGCTGGCTGGATTACGACAACGACGGCGCTCAGGATCTTTATGTGGCTAACATGTGGACCGCCGCCGGGGAACGCATTTCCTCGCAGGAAATTTTCAAAAAGGATTCGCCAGAAGAAGTTCGTGCTCTCTATCGAAAGCACGCAATGGGGAATTCGTTGTTGCGGAATAGCGCCGACCGAAATGGCAAAGGAGTTTTTCAAGATAGAACCGGATCCGCTGGAGTTGGAATGGGGCGCTGGGCATGGTCGAGCGATGCATTTGACTTCGATCATGACGGTTTTCCGGACCTCTACATTGTGAATGGAATGATCTCCGGCGCTTCGCGGCAGGATCTGAACAGTTTTTTCTGGAGGCAGGTGGTTGCCAATTCGCCCGAGCAAGCCAAGCTCTCACATGATTACGAGCAAGGATGGAGCGCCATCAACGAACTCATTCACGCTGACGGCACCTGGAGCGGGTTCGAGCGCAATGTGTTCTACGCGAACAATCGGGATGGAACGTTTTCCGATGTGTCTGGCGTGGTGGGACTGGATTTTCTTGAAGACGGCAGGGCGTTTGCCCTGGCCGATTTCGATCAGGATGGCAGGCAGGAGGTAATCCTGAAAAACCGCAACGGTCCGCAGTTGCGGCTCTTGAAGAACGTGATCGAATCTCTGCCGCCCTCAATTGCCTTTAGCCTCCGCGGTACCAAGAGTAATCGTGACGGCATTGGCGCAGCGGTTACCGTGGAAACGGAATTGGGCCGCCAAACTCGCATGCTTCAAGTTGGATCAGGATTTCTTTCCCAGCACAGCAAACAACTATTTTTCGGTCTTGGTGAGGCCAAAGGCCCGGTTCGGGCGTCTATCCGGTGGCCGAGCGGGATTGTGCAGAATCTTCACGACCTGAAGCTCAATCACAGGGTCTGGGTGGAAGAAGGATCGGAGACGCTTCGCTTCGAACCATTCAGAATCCAGTCGTCGTCGCGAAGCGGGCTTGCCGCTGCGCCGCGGCAGGAAGCTGAGCCACTACCCAGCGCGGCAGAAACCTGGCTACTCGCGCCGGTGGCCGCGCCGAATTTTGCGCTTAACGATTTGGCTGGACAGGGACAGACACTAACCGCGCTGCGCGGAAAGCCGGTGCTGCTCAACTTCTGGGTCACACAGTCAGAGAATTGCCTCGAAGACTTGAAGGTGTTCGATCGGGTGCATGCTCGGTGGGCGGCACAGGGACTTCAACTGCTCACTGTGAACGTTGACAGTCCCTCCGACCGAGAGAACCTGAAAACCCTGGCACGCCAGCGGCGACTTGCCTTCAGGATACTGGAAGGATCGGATGACGTCGCCGGCATCTACAACCTTCTCTATCGCCACATGTTTGACCGGCATCGTGACCTCGGGCTGCCAACGTCATTCTTGCTTGATGACAAGGGACACGTCGTTAAGATCTATCAGGGGACCATCAATCCTGAACACGTCGAACACGATTTTCGACACATTCCGCAGACTCACGCTGAGAAGTTGGCAAGAGGATTGCCTTTTCCAGGAGTGGCCGAGACGGTTGAGTTTCGCCGCAATTATCTTTCCTATGGCGCCGTGTTTTTTCAGCGAGGCTATTTCGATCAATCGGTGTCGTCATTCCGTCTCGCTCTTCGCGACGATCCCTCAAGCGCGGAGGCGCTTTACGGGTTGGGAAGCGCTTACCTGAGTCAGGAGAAAATCACCGAGGCACGGGAGAGCTTTGAACGTGCAACCAAACTTCGCGCCAGTTATCCCGACACTCTAGCGAACACCTGGAATAATCTGGGGCTTCTGGCCACGCGGGATGGCCGCATGGACGAGGCGATACGTTGCTTTCAAGAGGTCTTGCGGCTGAGTCCTGATCACCCGATTGGCCTCAACAATCTTGGCAACGCGTATCGGATGGAAAAGAATTTTGACGGGGCTCGCAAAACATTTGAACGCGCTCTCGAATTCAGCCCAACGGATCCCCAAGCGAACTACGGTTTGGGGATGGTCTACGCGCAAGCGGACGATTCCGCACGAGCCTACGAATACCTGCAGAGAGCCCTGAAGTTTCGCCCCGATTATCCGGAAGCCTTGAATAATCTCGGCATACTCTATTTGCGCACCGACCGCGAAGATAAGGCAATGGAAAGTTTTGAAGAATGCATCCGCGTTGCCCCTTCTTTCGATCAGGCATATTTGAACCTGGCGCGGGTTTACAGCGTGGAAGGCGCGCCGGACAAAGCCCGAGAGATGCTGCTGAAACTCCTCAAACAGCACCCGGATCACGCGCAGGCGAAGAGCATGCTGGCGCAGCTTCCGCAGTAACCTGAAAAATAAGCGGTGCCGTCAATTCTTTTGGGGAGTGGGCGCGGTGAGCAATTCCACAAACATCTTGTAAAACTTATCCAGGTCCAGATCATCCTGCACTTCAACTGGCTGCTCGTCGATCTTCGGCTTATCATGCTCGGTCCAACTCAACGTATTGCCGTAGCCGGCGCCGCGGTCCAGGTCCACATCCATAAAAAGCGTTTGTTTTTTCGTGATAATGGTCGGGTCGAGCCATGCCGCCGCTGACAATTCGTCCCACAGATAGTTATAGTTTCCTCGGAGGCGCGCATACTTGCCGATGTACTGAGCCAACGGAGTGTGCGCCTGCTTGATGCGGTTGACCAGGTCAGAGGTAAGTCTGGTCTTCACTGAAATGTCGACCGGCGTGCAAACTATTTTCTTCCAGGGAGCCTGAAGCACAATGTGCGCGGCTTCGGGGTCGAACCAGATATTGAATTCGTGGGTCGGAGCATTCGCAAATTCAGGATCGTCAGTACGCGGGTTGAGGCTGAGGCCCATGAACACGAGTTCTTTTGCCAGATCCGCAAATTGCGGATCGATGGAGATGGCGAGGGCGAGGTTCGTCATCGGCCCGCCGGCGTAAATCGTGATCTGATGCGGGAATTTGTGAACCATACGCAGTAGAAAGTGCGCTGCGTCCTCATCGGAAGGCTTGGTGGCAGGTTTACCTTCCGGCATTTCTCCCAATTGATCAGAGGGATGAAAGAACATAGGCGTCCATGCGCCCAGCCATGCCACGGAGCCGTATTGCTGCTCCCATTGCTCAGTTTCCTGCTGGCGTCTTACCAGCGGATACTCAGCGCCCAGCATGACCGGGATGTCGGTTCGTCCAATGAGTTCGAGCATGCGCAAAGTGTGCGCCACTTCTTCGTGCAGCCATTGATCGCCCGTCACCACAGTGATACCGAGAACATCCGTTTGCGGCGACTGAATGAGCAGGAGCATGGACTGTTGATCAGTACCGGCGGGGCCAGCTGCGTCCTGATCGATGATGATCTTTCGTTTCTCTTGTCCCCAGGAAGTTAGGCTGATCAGTAATAGCGCTGCTGCGAAGAATCGAACCCGGACTAATTTCATCGTTATCGTTATCCTTAGCCTTGGAAAAAGTCTTGGAAGTCTTGGAAGATCGGAAGTTCGTGATGCACAGGCCAGTTCACTGCTTTCCTGACAAGCGGCCGATCAGGAGATTGAAAAATCTCGCGGAATCCACATCCACCGCCACTTTCGCATTGGGGATAAATTTGTCGCGGACTACCGGAGACGTTCGAGTGCCGGCAAGAGTTGGCGCCGAGCCGCGGATTGACATGTTCATAGCTGAGGTGTCCTTCTCCGTTCCAGGGCGCCGCTGCAAATCGCCGGCACTTGGGCTGTAGCCGAGGGTCTCGCCTGCCGTCAGTTCACCGGTAGTTTCCACATCGACATAGTATTCCTTCAACATTAGGAGCGATGGGTCGATAAAACCGGCGATCGCCAGCGAGTCGTGCATATTCGGACCAACTACAAAACCACGTTCGCGATTATGCTGGATCGCATTGCGAGCGATGGTTGCCGCAGCCTGGCTTACGGGATTCTGTCCGGCTTGCAGTTCGCGAAGATGGTCTTCGGTCAAAGATGTTTTGCGCGTGACATCAAGCCCTACCATGGTGATCGGAATTCCCGATTGAAAGACAATTCTCGCCGCCTCTGGGTCCACGTAGATATTGAATTCTGCCGCAGGTGTAATGTTTCCTCCAGAGAGAGATCCACCCATCATCACGACGCCTCGAATCAAACCTGCAAGTTCGGAGTCCAAGTTCAACGCGGTTGCAATATTCGTGAGCGGTCCAATGGGAAGGAGGGTAACTTCGCCGGGAAACTTTCTGACAATCTGGCGAATCATCTCAGCAGCAGGTTGGTTGACTGGCTTGGTTTTCGGTTCGGGGAATACGGCGCCGCCCAAGCCGTTCTCTCCATGCGCGTATGTGGCTGTCACCAGGCGGCGCAGTAACGGAGACTTGGCGCCGGCGGCGACCGGAATATCGGTCCGCCCGGCGATCTCAACCATGCGTAAGGCGTTGGGTAAGGTCCATTCCAAGGGCACATTCCCCGCGACTGGCGTGATCGCCTCAATTTTCAACTCTGGCGATCGCATGGCGAGCAGTAATGCGAGCGCGTCGTCGACCCCAGGATCAGTGTCAATGATTACTCGAAATGGACCACGGGCAGTTTGTTGGAGAGCAGGGGAAATCTTGTCAGAGGCGTGAGCATTCCGTATGAAGCCGCCCGCCGCTAAAGCAGCGGCGGAGGAAGTTACAAACTGCCGGCGCGTCATGGAAGGCCGTTGATGTGAGTTCATTTATGTATAGTCCTTGCGCACTGACATAGGCGCGAAATGCGATAAAGTTGCGTGATGAACGTAACGGATGGAGCGTAGAACTTTCAAGTCTATTAACAATCGGACGGCAGATAGATCATCTTGTCGGGCATATGATGGCATCGAACATCGAGATCAAAGCTGTTTTGAGGAACCGAGCTGCGGCGGAGAGAGTGGCCGCTAGACTCAGCCGCGCGGCGCCAAAGATTTTTTCTCAGGAAGATGTTTTCTTTAAATGTGATGGAGCACGGCTGAAGTTGCGAATACTTGCACCGGATCAGGGAGAGTTGATCCGATATGAAAGAGCTGACCTTGCTGAGGCGCGGCGCTCGTCCTACTTAATTGCTCGCACGGCAGATCCCACGATTCTGCTCGACATACTGACAGCAACTCTGGGCAGAACCGGTGTAGTCAGAAAATTGCGGACGCTTTGTCTTGTGGGGCAGACTCGTATACACATCGACCAGGTTGAGGGGCTCGGCGAATTTCTGGAACTCGAAGTTCTGCTTGAGCCTGGTCAGACCGACCTGGAAGGGGGAAAAATAGCCGCGGCACTGCTTGCCGAATTTGGAATTGAAAAAGAACAGATAGTCGCGGAAGCTTACGTTGACTTGCTATGCCGTCAGGCGACACCTGCGCGGCGCGGACGCTAAGGAATTCTTGTCGCAAGAGGGCGCGATTGCGTGGAGAGATTCGAACGGCTAAAATTGCGAACCAACGGGCAGGGCTGGCCTGATTGACTCCCGCGATTTAAGCTCGTTTTATGGGTCGCGTTCTCATGGCAAATTATTCTCGTCTTGCGCCTTGGTCTCTGGCGTTGGTGTGCGTCCTTAGTTCACTGGAATTGCAAGGACAAGCACTTACCGCCTCAGCGCAAGACGCGACGGTGCAAGGGATTGTTCGAGATTCCGGCGGACACCCCGTTGGTGACGCCAAGGTTAGCCTCAAGACCAAGGGAGCGGAAACGCTTACGATAATTACGGATCCGGGCGGCGCTTATCGCTTTTCATCGATGCGTCGGGGCAACTATCTTCTACGCGTGGAAAAGGTTGGCTACGCCAACGCGACTGCAGATCCATTCACTCTCGCACAAAGCGAATCCAAAACGATCAACCTTACACTTGTATCGGAAAAGTCATCGGAACCGGAGAAGGATTCGGAAAAGCGTCCTGCGTTCTTCGACGAGCCGCACTTCACGGTCGCGGGAGTGACGGACACTACAAATTTAGGCGGCCATGGGTCCGATACGATCGTCAGAAATCGTGAGGCACTGGCCAAGGCCACAGCCTCGCTGACCCCGCCGGCATCTGCTGACGCGCGTCCTGAGTCAAGAAATGCTGCGGTTGAAAAACAACTGCGCGTCGCAGTTGAGCAGCAACCGGAGGATTTCGTCGCAAATTTTCAACTGGGGAAATTGTTGGTCGATCGAGGAAAAGCGGATGAAGCCCTCGTCTACCTTGAACGGGCATCGCAACTTAAACCCAATGACTATGACGATGGCTACGAACTGGCGCTCGCACGCGCCGATACAGGTGACTACCAGCAAGCGCGCGCTGACATTCTCGCTGTATTGAATTCTCTGGATAAAACTGGCCAGAAAAGGGCGGAGCCGCATCACTTGCTGGCGGAGGTCTGTGAGAAGCTGAACCGGCCGCTGGACGCGGTCCGGGATTATCAGCGTGCAGCCGAATTGAATCCAAGCGAAGCCTATCTGTTCGACTGGGGCGCTGAACTGCTGCTGCACCACGCTGCGGAACCTGCCGTGGAAGTTTTCACAAAAGGCAATCGGTTGTTCCCGCGCTCCTCCCGAATCCTGGCGGGACTGGGCGCCTCATGGTATGCGCTTGGATCTTACGAAAATGCAGTACAGCGCCTCTGCGAAGCGTCAGATCTGAATCCTGGCGACTCGAATCCCTATTTGTTCCTGGGAAAAGTACAAGCCGTCGAGAGTACACCTTCTGCGGCGATTACGGAACGACTGCAGCGATTTGCCAGGCTTCAGCCTGAGAATGCGATGGCCAATTACTACTACGCAGTCAGTGTCTGGAAGGGGCGCAAATCGCCCGCCGATGCCGATAATTTTGCGCAGGTAAAGCCCTTGCTTGAAAAGGCCATTCACCTTGATCCGGCCTTCGGGGCCGCTTACCTGCAACTCGGAATTCTCTATTCGGAGAGAAGTGATCTGGCGAACTCCGTTGCAGCTTATCAAAATGCAATCAAAGCTACTCCCGACATGGAAGAGGCACATTATCGTCTCGCCCAGGCCTACCGCCAGGGAGGAGAAACCTCGAAAGCTCAAGCAGAGTTGCAGCGCTACGAGCAAATATCAAAAGAGAAAGCGGCGAAAATTGAAGGGCAGCGGCACGAGGTGCAGCAGTTTGTATATGAGTTGCGGGAACCGGCAACCGACACAAAGCCGCATTGACGGCTAAGATCCCCGTTTGATCAGTCAGTGAGCAGGCGGTGTCGGAGCGCTCATCGAGCCGATGAACATCTTATAAAATCTTTCTAAGTCCAAATCGACTTGGATCTCGACTGGTTGCAGAGCCAGCTTCGGCTTGTCTTTTTCGGTCCAGGTCAGGGTATTACCATAGCCTGCTCCGTGGTCGAGATCGACGTCCATGTAGAGAGTCTTACGCTTGGTGATCAGGCTCGGATCGATCCACGCGGCGGCCGCGAGTTCGTCCCACATAATATCGGCTCCCGGATTGAACATGGCAAAGCGGACGACGTAGCCAGCCAACGCGGTGTGGCTTGTTTCAATTTGCTTCATCATCGCGGGCGTGACGTGCGTCTTGACGGAAATATCGCTCGGAGTGCAAACGATCTTTTTCCATGGCGCGCGCAATACAACCTGCGCCGCTTCGGGATCGAACCAGAAATTGAACTCATGACGCGGAGTGTTCACAAACTCGGGCTCATCGGTCTGCGGGCTCAGGCTTCCCCCCATGAAGATCAGTTCCTCCGCCAGTTCTGTAAACTGAGGGTCGATGGAGATCGCGAGCGCAAGATTAGTCATAGGCCCACCCTCGTAGATCGTGACTTCGTGCGGAAACTTGTGCACCATCCGAATCAGAAAGTGCGCGGCATCTTCTTCTGAGGGTTTGGTCTTCGGCTGACCCTCGGGCAATTCGGGGACGACAAAAGGCTCGTGCCACCAGCGGTCGTCCCATGCGCCCGCGTAGGCGACCTTCCCATAACGCTCTTGCCATAGCTGAGTTTCTTCGCGGCGGCGCACCAACGGGAACACCGCTCCCGGCACTACGGGAATGTCGGTACGGCCGATGATCTCAAGCAGGCGAAGCGTGTGCGCGACCTCCTCGTCGCGCCACTGGTCGCCGCTGACCACGGTAATCCCAAGCACTTCCACTTCGGGAGACTGGATCATCACCAGAAGGGTCTGCATGTTGCTGCCGCCGGGGCCGGAGCAATCTTCATTGATGATGACTTTGCGGCGCGGTTGAGCAGATGCGAAAGAATGCCCTAACAAAATAATGACCAGAAAGATATATTCTCGCGCGTATCGATTCATCATTTCTCCTGCAATTTCAATTAAATAATTAAGGGCAGACTGGGTCGAACCAGTCTGCCCAAGCTTAACCATTCGATTGCGCCCGTCTTAGAAATTTAGCCTCAATGCAAACTGCACTAATCGCGCGTTGTTTACGGTGTTATTCACAACGCCGAAACTGGAAGGAGTGTTGATGTCCTGCTCTCCCGTGCCAGCGAATCCTTGAAGGAAGAACTGCGGATGGTTGAACAGGTTGAAGAATTCTGCCCGGAATTGCAGGTTCATGGCTTCGCGGAAGGCCAAGGGAAAATCCTTGATCACCGAGAAATCAGTGTTTACAAAACGCGGGCCATATACGGGGGCGCGCGGGGCAGTGCCAAGTTCGCCAGTCGGCGCTTTCATGAAGGCGCAGGGATTGAACCAATTCTGAAGTGTGTGCACACTGGACGGCGCACTACAAGTCGGATTGCCGGCCACCGGTCCCGCCTTATTCGGGTCGCCCACTTCATTGGGGCGCTGAAGGGTGTTGCCATTATACGAGAAGAATACTCCTGACCCGTCGCCGCTATCGACCACAAACAGCGGGAAGCCCGAGGTTGCTCTCTCGATCACCGTGAGTTGCCAATTTCCCAGGAGGGCGTTGGTAGCTCCGCTCCAGTCGCTGCCGTAACGCTTGCCCTTTCCAAACGGCAGATTGTAGAGCACGCTCGCGGTAAAGCTGTTGTTGAGATTCAATTGCGACAAACCCCAATCCAGCTTCGCAGTTCCGGGCAGCGGGTAATAGAGCGCGCCGGGATTTGTGCCCAGGCCATCGGTCAGACCAGAATCGAAATTGCGCGAATACGTGTAACCGATCAAGGCATAGAGCCCGTGCCGCGTGCTCTTGGTTTCAGCTTTTACCTGAAGAGAATCATAACGAGCGGTGCCGATGCTGTTGTTGGTGTCGACGGACTGAAAGGGGAACGCGTAGGGGAACGATGGGAAGCCGCAGCCCACTGTGTAGCCGGGAACCACCCCACATGCACTGGGAGATGAGATATTTTCGTTCAGTTGGCTTACCAGAATATGGGCGCTGCGTGAGCCACCGTAGCCCACCGTCAGTACTACGTTCCCTGGCAGTTGGCGCTCAACATTCAGATTGAATTGCTGAATGATTCCCTGTTTGAAGTTGCGATTCTCGGATTGAATCGTGCCCGTATATGCTTGTGGGCTTACTGGAGAACTGTAAACGGCACCGCCCGTTACAGGCGTGGTAGAAGGAGTTCCAGCCGGGAGAAGGAAACCGTTAGAGAGGCCGCAGCCAGTGCTGCCGAATGGAGTGCAAACGCCCGTGGGGAAGGGATCCACTTCCGCGTAGTACGGCGGGTTCTGCCACAATCCTTGTCCGCCCTGGTTCCACGCGGAATCATGGATGATGCCGTAGCCGCCACGCACCGCGGTTTTGTCACTGCCCATTGGCTTCCATGCGAATCCAATGCGCGGTTCGAGAGCCTTCTTATCGAATTGAATTCCTACCCGCCCGTCGGTAGCGACGCAGACCGTGCAGCCTGCTAATGCGGGACTGCCTTTCGGGACATACCACTTGAGAGTCGCAACATCGAAGTTCGCCTGCCGGTTCTGCTCTTCAGTTACCGGCGTCGCCAAAGCCCAGGCGAATCCAAGGTTGAGGGTTAAGTTGTTGGTTATGCGCCAGTCGTCTTGGACAAAGGGGCGAAACAGTTTCCAGCGTCGGCCGGTGGTAGCCCCCAGAAATGTTTGGTCGTGGGCGGCAAAAACTCCCAGGCTGCCCAAAAGCAGGTCGCCCATGTTGTCGCCGGTCGCAGAGCCGACATTGACGATAA
Source organism: Acidobacteriota bacterium (assembly GCA_013289765.1). Classification (GTDB taxonomy): domain Bacteria; phylum Acidobacteriota; class Terriglobia; order Terriglobales; family Acidobacteriaceae; genus Sulfotelmatobacter. The sequence continues at coordinate 80,819 of JABCZI010000002.1, read as the reverse complement.
ACCCGTCCTGAAATGCGTTGTTTCTTACATTCATCTCCTCGGCGCGAAACACGGCTCCGAAGCGGATGTTGTGTTTTCCATGAATCACGTCCATCGTATCGGAAACGGAGTAGACGTTAGTTCCGCCCTGGTACGGCGCATATCCGCGATCACCCAAAGAAAAATAGGCGGTCATATCGAACGAAGTCAGGCCGCAACTTTCGCATTCCTGCGGCGACTGGTTCAGGCTCGCCGGATAGCCGGTTATGCCATTGCACTTGCTGGCCAGATCTGCGCCGGGAATGCCGAGCAACGCGGCCTCGCACGTGCCGGTGCCAAAGGAAAGGATGTGATTGAAAATCCGGTTATAGCCAACATTGAGCTGATTCACCATGTTCGCGGAAAAGACGTGCGTCTCCGAGAGCGCTAAATTGCGCCCATGGTTTTCGATGTGCTGGTTGCTGCCGAAGGCGTTCTGTTCCGACCACGTCGGCGAGCCGCCGGGAACGAAGTTCGTCGCCTGATCGTAGCTAAAACGCGCAAACGCGGAATCCTTGCTGGAGAAATTGTGATCGAGGCGGACGTCCCAAGTTCCTTCGTTGAGCTTTCTCACCGGTGCATTGACGTAGTTGAAGCCTGTCGCTGTCGCATTAGGCGTGGGATAAAGTTGAATCACCTTCGCCCCGATGGGATTGATCAGGGCCGCTGGAATGATATTGCAAGGGATGCCAGCCGGCTGGCTTCCATCTGGATTGACCGGCTCAGGCGTTGTGCCGCTGGAACACTGGAAATTCTTGGACGCTCCCGTCGCGTACGGGTTCGTGAGTTGCACGCCCGTCGGGACGTTAGTGAAATCGTAGTTGCCACTTGCGTCCGGCGTGGTCATGCCAGCAGTCGGAACAAACCCAGTGAAAGTTACTCCTTTGCGCTGCATTTTGGCCTGGTAGTCGAGAAAAAAGAACGTCTTGTCTTTTTGAATCGGCCCGCCCAGCGAACCGCCGAACTGGTTCAGCTTGAATTGCTGCTTGGGAGACGAGACCCCAAAATCGAAAGTTTTTGCATCGAGAGCAGTGTTGCGGAAAAACTCAAACAACGAACCGTGAAACTGGTTCGCTCCCGATTTCGTGGTCACCAATACTGTGGGCCCGGAGCGCTCGCCGTATTCGGCCGAGTAGTTGTAGGTTAGAACTTTGAATTCTTGTATGTCGTCGATGGACGAGAAAATTGCAATCCCGCCCTCATCCAATTGATTGTTGTCGTTGCCATCGAGCAGCCAGTCGGTTTCCTGTTCGCGCGAACCGCCCGATGAAAGCGAGAACGATCCCCGCGTGGCAGCCTCGCTGCTGGCAGCGCTGGTGAAGAAGCTGACGGGGCTCGTTGAGGATGTCGTGCCAGGCGTCAGCGTAGCGAGTTGCACAAAATTGCGTCCATTCAGTGGTAAATCGGCGACCTGCTCGGAGGTAATTACTTGTCCCAGGGAAGGATTCGAAGTCTCCACCGCTACTTCAGTCGCGCTAACTTCGACCGAGCTCGAAACCGAGGCAGGATTGAGGGCAAAATCGATTTCACGATGTTCGTCCACTTGCAGCCGAATATCTTTCTGTTCCGTCGTCTGGAAGCCCTGCGACTCAACCCGCAGTGTGTAGTAAGAAACGGGCAGCAGCGGAATCAGGTAGTGGCCAGAATCGTCGGTCTTGGTTTCGCGCGTCGCGCCCGTTTCTCGCGAGGTTGCCCGCACACTCGCGCCCGGAACCACCGCACCAGCCTTGTCGGAGACCGTTCCTGAAAAGCTGCTAGTTGCCTGAGCGACCAGGAACGGACAGAGCGAGAACACGAAGGAACAGAAAACGACGACGAGCAGCGCCCTTTTTAGCATTAAATTCCCCTTTTTTCGGCGGCCCACACCGAATGACGAGCGGAAACTTCGTTCCGCATTGAAATCTGGGAGGTCTTTGACCGTAGAACGGCCTTATAAATGGCAGACATCGCCTAAGTCAAGACTTTTCGGTAGTAGAGAGATATTCGCTAGCACTGATTTCCCTTTTTGCACACGTTTTGAATGCATTCACAGCAAGGGCGCAGTAGCTTCGAATAGCGTGTCGACGGTCGGATCAGCGCTACCCTTTGATAGCCCACTCGGCATCGAAACGCGCGCGATCATAAAAAGACTTCTGCGTTCCTACCCCGCTAGTCGAGAGGCCGGCGTACAGATTAGCGCGACGCACGGCCTCTAACTCCGGTATTCCTTCCGCGAGGAACACCGCGAAGCTCCCAATGAATGCGTCACCAGCGCCGCTGCTGTCGACGCTCTTGACGGCGAAAGCGGGTACATGCTCGCTGACGCCGGGCGCAACGAGAAGCGAACCATTGGCTCCCAGGGTGATGATCACCCGCCGAATGCCGCCTGCCATCAGCATCTCTGCACACTTCTTCGCCTCGTCAACATTGCGTACGGGCATGCCACCAACGGCTTGCGCCTCGCTCTCATTCGGAACGAAGTAATCGAGATCAGTCAGAGCGCGCATTTCAATCGCTTGGGCCGGAGCCGGGTTCACAATACAACGAATCCCGTGCTTCCTTGCAAACGCGACTGTGTAGTAAACGGTTTCCAGCGGAATCTCAAACTGGAGGACAATGCAATCCGCGGCTTTCAACGTTTCAGCAGCGGCGTCTACATCTGCGGCCTTCAGCGCGTCATTAGCGCCCTTCACCACGAGAATTCGGTTCTGGCCATTAGGCTCGACGAAGATGGGCGCGACCCCGCTGGATAATCCCTCCACCTGCTTCACGTGGGTTGTATCGATACCGAGTTTCTTGAAATTGTCGATTGTGGCCGGGCCGAACAGGTCATTTCCCACTCGCGCCACCATGAAGACATCTGCGCCACAAAGACGGGCAGCGACGGCCTGATTCGCGCCTTTGCCGCCGAACCCCAGATCGAATTTCTGGCCGAAGATTGTTTCCCCGGGTTTTGGAAACTGATCGGTGAAAGTTGTGAGATCGATGTTCGCGCTTCCGACTACCGCGATGCGAGGGCGCTTGGCCATAGTTTTCTGTAATGATTAAGAACGCCGAGTTTATTTACTGCTTCCCCGTTATGTCAACGCCGTGTGATCGGCTACCGCAACCACATTCGCGATTGCGAGAGGTTATTCCAGTGAAAGTTTCTGCTATAGTTGCGTTCCTCGGAGGTCTCGGTCCATGCCTCGCATTGTGCGCTGCGCCCTGATTCAAGCCAGTAATGCTGTTAGTACGGAACGTCCGCTTGCCCAGATCAGAAAAGCAATGATCGACAAGCATTTGAAGTTGATTGAGCAGGCGGCGCGAAAGAAGACTCAGATTCTATGTTTACAGGAGCTTTTCTACGGTCCATATTTTTGTGCGGAGCAGAATGCGCGCTGGTATGAACTGACGGAGCGCGTGCCAGATGGCCCAACCGTCCGCATGATGCAGAAGCTCGCTGCCAAACATCGCATGGTAATCGTGGTTCCGGTCTACGAAGAGCAAATGCCCGGCGTGTATTTCAACAGCGCGGCAGTGATCGATGCCGATGGACGCTATCTTGGGAAATACCGCAAGCACCACATTCCACACTGCCATCCCGGATTTTGGGAGAAGTTTTACTTTACCCCGGGCGATGGCGGATATCCGGTTTTTGAAACAAAGTATGCGCGGGTGGGAGTTTACATTTGCTATGACCGTCATTTTCCGGAGGGCGCGCGCATTCTAGGATTGAACGGCGCGGAGATCGTTTTCAATCCTTCGGCGACAGTGGCTGGACTTTCGGAATATTTGTGGGAACTGGAGCAGCCGGCCCATGCCGTTGCGAACGGTTACTTTGTGGGCGCCGTGAATCGTATCGGCATCGAAAAACCTTGGAACATTGGTGAGTTCTATGGAAAGAGCTATTTCTGCAATCCGCGCGGGAAAATTATCGCGCAGGCCAGCCGGGATAAAGATGAAGTTGTTATAGCCGATCTCGATCTCGAGATGATTGCGGAAGTTCGCAAAGTTTGGCAGTTTTTCCGCGATCGGCGTCCGGAAAGTTACGGCCCTCTTACCGCACAGACGGGAGAAGCCGCAGCCGCGGACTGAACTAATTTCACATGACGCCAACCGAGCCTTCATCCCTGCAATCTCGAATCGAATCCAGTCCTCTCTACAATCCCGACCTTGCTCCTGCCGGGCCTGAGCGGCGGCACTGGGGAACATACAACTTCGCCGCCCTCTGGATTTCGATGTCGGTGAACATTCTCACCTACATGCTGGCGGCGAGTTTGATTCAGGGTGGGATGAACTGGAAGCAAGCGGTCTTCACAATTTTTCTCGGCAATGTAATCGTGCTGGCGCCGATGCTGCTGAATTCACACCCGGGTGCCAAGTATGGGGTTCCGTTCCCAGTTCTAGCGCGCGCGTCGTTTGGAGTATTGGGAGCGAACGTGGCCGCAGTCCTGCGAGCGCTGGTGGCCTGCGGATGGTTCGGCATTCAGACCTGGATCGGCGGCGAAGCGATCAGCACTCTACTGGCGACACTTGTGCCTAGCTGGAAAAATTTTCCTCACGCGACGGCCGTCTGCTTTCTTTTGTTCTGGCTGATCAATCTCGCTGTCATTCTTATGGGGATTGAATACATTCGCATTCTGCAGGGCATCAGCGCGCCAGTGCTATTGGCGGTGGGCTTGTTGCTGTTGGCCTGGGCGTATCACAATGCAGGCGGCTTCGGACCTATGCTGGCCGCGCCCTCGCGATTTACGAATTTCTCCGACTTTTTAAAGTTTCTGATTCCCGCTCTGAACGGAACCGTAGGATTTTGGGCAACCGTGTCGCTGAATATCCCGGATTTCACCCGATTCGCGCGCAACCAGCGCGAACAGGTAATCGGGCAAGCGCTTGCATTGCCCACGACGATGACTCTTTATGCTTTTATTGGAATCGCCGTGACTTCGGCTACTGTCGTGATTTATGGGACGGCAATCTCGGATCCGGTGCAACTGCTCAGCCGCTTCCATTCACCCGTGGCAGTAGTGATTTCGCTGGTCGCAATAGTGCTGGCCACTCTGAACGTCAACATCGGCGCAAACGTGGTGTCGCCGGCTAACGATTTCTCCAATCTCTGGCCTCGACGAATCAGTTTCCGAACCGGCGGCGTGATCACCTGCTTCATGGGTATCGTGCTCATGCCCTGGAAACTGCTCGCAGATTACAACACCTTCATTCTCGGATGGCTCGGAGGTTACGCAGCTTTTCTGGGCCCCGTCGCGGGCATTATGATCTGCGACTATTTCCTTGTGCGGCGCTGCGTGCTGCAATTGGACGATCTTTATCTTCGCGGCGGCGAATACGAATATTCGAGCGGTTTCAATTGGCGAGCAATAGCCGCGCTCGCGATCGGATCGGGGACGGCTCTCATCGGGCTCGCAGTTCCCTCAGTGCGAGTTCTCTATGATTATTCGTGGTTCGTCGGCTTTGCCGTTTCGTTCTTGATCTATTACGGCCTGATGAAATTCCAGCGTCCGGCGGTGCTTTCGCCAATGGCTTCGTGATAGCTTCAGCGTTTCGTATTCGCGGTTTGCTGGAACGCCGGCAAGACTTCACGCTGGTAAGTATCCAGCGATTCTTCCTCATCTCCGCACATCAGATATATGTTGAACTGCGTAACCCCAACGCTCGCCAGTTTGCGTAATTTTTCTTGATGAGCTCTAACCGGGCCGACCAGGCAGAAGCGGTCGACTACTTCGTCAGAGACAAAATTCGCGTTATTACTATCAACCTCGCAGTGGTGCAAGTAGTCGTATCCACCACGGTCCTGCACGTAGGAAGTGAGCGCAGGCGGTAGATCCTCGGGTTTGTATTGCCGGATCAAATCCATCACGTGATTGGAAACCAAAGCTGGAAACCAGCGCACCCGTTCACGCGCTACGGTCAGATCGTCAGAAACCCAAACCGGAGCCGCTGCCATTACTTCAATCTGATTTGGATCGCGGCCCGCGGCGCGGGCGCCTTCTTTCACGAAGCCAAGACACCAGGAAATTAAATCGGGATCAGCGAACTGAAGAATGATTCCGTCGGCAACGCGGCCCGCCATATGCAGAACTTTGGGCCCGTAACCGGCGATCCAAACGTGCGGAGGAATCTCCGCCCATGTAAGCCTGGTTGGTTGACCTTCGTATTCAATCTCGCGGCTGGCAGTGAGATCGCGGAAAATCTTCACTGCGGTTTCCAGTTGTGACCAACTCACCGGTTTCTTGCCCATCACGCGCCTGGAGCTGTCGCCGCGACCAATGCCCAGTTCCATCCTGCCGCCTGAAATCAGATTCAGTGTCGCGAACAGGCTCGCCGTAACGGTGAGATCGCGAACCGCTGGATTCGTGACCAATGTCCCAAGCCGCATGCGTTGCGTGTTGGCGGCCATCAGAGTAAGTAACGGATAAGGGTCCATCCACAAAACATGCGAGTCGAAAAGCCATCCATATTGAAAACCGGCCGCTTCGGCCTGCCGTGTCAACCCAACGATGCGCTCAACGGAAATGTCAGGCTTTAAGGTAATGCCAAACTGCATGGTGAACTCCTTGTCGTTCCTCGTAAGGCTTCGATCCGCCTGGCCAACAATCCGATCGATCAATATTAGAGGCTGAGGAGCGGCAGTTTAGCATAGAATTTCTGTTTCATCTCAATCACGTCAGCGGGGGCAAGAATGGGCTTCGACACGATTATCGGTAACGGATCCGTGGTGACTGCGACCGATAAGTACCTGGCGGACGTTGCAATTACAGATGGCAAAGTCGCGGCTATCGGCAAAGATCTCCCGCGCGAGAACGCCACGAAGTTTCTTGATGCTGCGGGAAAATATGTTTTACCTGGCGGTATTGATGTTCACACGCATCTCGACATGCCCTTCGGTGGGACAACAAGCGCTGATGATTTTGAAACCGGTACGCGTGCGGCTGCGTTCGGGGGAACGACCACGCTGATCGACTTCGCCATTCAATACAAAGGCCAGCCGTTGCGCCAGGCGTTCGACACTTGGATGGAGAAAGCTTCAAAGAAAGCGGTTTGCGATTATGCATTTCACTGCATCGTCACCGACATCGGCAACGGCCAGCTACAGCAGATGAATGCGCTTGTAGGCGAAGGTGTAACCAGCTTCAAACTTTTCATGGCGTATCCCGGCGTTTTCATGCTGGATGACGCCAGCATCTTCCGAGCTCTGCAAACCACTTCGAAAAATGGTGGCCTCATCTGTATGCACGCGGAGAACGGCAGCGCGATCGATGTGATCGTTCAGCAGGCGCTGGCGGAGGGGAAAAAGGCGCCCAAGTATCACGCGCTCACTCGCCCCACCACAGCGGAAGCCGAAGCCGTGTCTCGCGCGATCGCGTTGGCGGAGATGGCCGGGGCCCCGATCTACATTGTGCATCTCAGTTGCAATGAGGCTCTCGAAAAAGTTCGCGAAGCTCGTGATCGCGGACTCCCCGTTTACGCTGAAACTTGCCCGCAATATTTGTATCTCTCAATTGAAAACTACGACGTGCCTGACTTCGAAGGAGCGAAATATGTATTCACTCCTCCGCTTCGCGAAAAGTGGCATCAGGAAAAGCTTTGGAACGGCCTGAAACGCGATCATCTCCAAGTTGTCTCCACTGACCATTGCCCGTTCTGCTTTAAAGAGCAGAAAGAACTCGGCCGTGATGACTTTACTAAAATTCCAAATGGTGGCCCCGGCGTTGAACATCGCATGAGTCTCATTTATTCCGGCGGTGTTGCCGCCGGGCGATTTGACGTGAATCGATTTGTTGAGCTGGTTTCAACCACTCCGGCAAAACTTTTTGGACTGTATCCGCGAAAGGGAACTATTGCCGTTGGTAGCGACGCCGACCTCGTGATCTTCGATCCCAAGCGCAAGCACACCATCAGCGCCAAGACGCACCATATGCGGGTGGATTACTCGATGTTTGAAGGCATTCAAGTCACAGGCATGCCTGATGTCGTGCTTTCGAAAGGCCGGGTTGTGGTGGAAGGAGAGAAGTTTTTGGGGCGCGCGGGACAGGGGGAGTTTTTACGCCGGTCAACCTACTCGCAAATCAGCGGCTAGGTCGTGCGTTTCTATCGAAGCGCTGAAAACAGAGTTTCCTTCCAGCGCTGTATGTCGATTTTCCAACATACTTTGCTTTTGCGGCCGGTGCGCAACACCGGTTCCCAGACCACGCGATTTCGCTGATCCTCCGCAACATTCAGACGATCGACCACTGTCATGCCTCGCGTCAGTTCGCTCTGCGTCTCCACGTCTACATAATCCTCACTCCATTCAGTTCCTACCGACGGATCGAGAGCGACACACATGGCAATCGGATCGGGAAGCGAGATCCCATCCTCTCCCGTTTGCACTTTGTACGCTTGCCGGGCGTGACTATTGCATTCGACGGCGAAGCGACCGAGGGGAGTTTGGAATTCCTGAATCTGCCCGATATCCTCTCCATTCAGAACGGCGTCTCCACGGGAGAGTTGCCAACCGATCAACTCCACGGGTAGACCGCTGAGCATCACGACGCGGGCAGCTTCCGGGTCAACCCAAATGTTGTATTCGGCGGCCGGCGTAACGTTTCCTTCACAGCAAGGTGCGCCGCCCATAACCACGCAGCGTCCAACCTTTGCAGCGATTGTAGGTTTTTTAGCCAATGCAAGCGCCAAATTCGTGAGAGGTCCCAGCGTGACGACAACCAGCCCGCGATTCGCCTCAACCGTTTCGATGATCGCATCGACTGCGTGCAAGGTTTCGTGAGATCGATGGGGTGCCGGATAATTGTGATCGCCGAGCCCGTCTCGGCCATGGAACCAGGTCGCGTTCGTATAAGCACGCAGCAGCGGTTTTTCAGCTCCCGAGTAAACCGCTACATTCGCTCCGCACAGCTCGGCGGTATACAGCGCGTTTCGCGTGGCCTGCTGTACGTCGACGTTCCCAGCTACGGTCGTGATCGCAGCCACTCGCACGTCCGGAGCGCGCAGCGCCATGATCAAGGCAACCGCGTCATCAGACGCGGTATCGGTATCAATCAGAAAAGTGCGCGGCACGCGCGTAGGATAGCAGACGATAACGCGGTGACGCTCTCTGCGGGCTTAGTGCGGGCCTGATAACTTGTGGCGTAATCAAAACAGGAGTACAGTTCACAATTCCGATTCCTTTAACGTCTCAAGGAGAAACGATTGTTCACACCGTCGAGTCTGAGTATCGCGCTGTTAATGATGATCACAAGCGCAGTTTGCTGGGGTTCCTGGGCTAACACTTACAAGGGCGTCAAGAACTACCGCTTCGAACTTTTTTACTGGGATTACGCGGTCGGCATCTTTCTAATCTCCTTGGTGCTCGCGTTCACGATGGGGAGCACAGGAAACGACTCCCACAGCTTTCTCAACAACGTTCACTCCGCTGACACTTCCAACATCATCAACGCCCTCATCGGAGGAGCGCTGTTCAATCTTGCCAATCTATTGCTCGTCGCGGCGATTGACATGGCTGGACTTGCCGTCGCTTTCCCAATTTCCATTGGAATCGCGCTCGTAGTGGGAACTGTCTTGAGCTATGCGCTGCAGCCGAGAGGGAACGCTCTACTGCTGGCGCTCGGCGTGGCATGCGCGTTCGTTGCGGTGCTCTTGGATGGCAAAGCCTACGGCAGTCTCGCTGCCGCGGGACGTTCCGTCTCAAAAAAAAGTTTGATCACCTGCGTGGTGTCAGGAATTCTGATGGGCTTGTGGGCTCCGTTCATGACGCACGCCATGACTCGCGGTAATACTCTCGGTCCGTATAGTGCCGCGGTCTTTTTGACCTTGGGCGCATTGCTCTCGTGTTTCATCTGGAATATTTATTTCATGAAGCATCCGCTGGTCGGAGAACCGGTAAGCTTCAGTGGATTTTTCCGCGGAGCTCTCTCGGGACACCTGCTGGGAATTCTCGGTGGATTCATCTGGGGCATCGGCACCGTCTTCAACCTGGTGGCCGCGAGCTTTACGGGCGTTGCAATTTCCTACGCCATCGGGCAATCCGCTCCCATGGTCGCAGCCCTATGGGGCGTTCTTGCATGGAAGGAATTTGCCAACTCCGGACCTCGCGCGAAAGCCTATCTTGCCCTGATGTTTGTCTTTTACGGGCTGGCGATATTCCTGGTGGCGCGGGCGAATGGCTAGGCGAACTATTTCCCTTTAACCCGGCTCACGAACAACTGCAAAAAACGGCCCGCATCGGAAGCGACACAAACTCTCGCGTTCGGCGTCAGCGGAACCACGCCGTCGATTTCGTAGTGATCGCCGTGCAGAACATTGTTTTCGTTCGATCCCATGCGGTTCGCCACAGTTTCTCCACGGGTGAACTCGCCTTTGGTTTCGACGTCGACGTGCATTTCTTTCAGCGTAACCAGCGTGGCGTCAATAACAATCCCCACGGCCAGCGGATCGTACATCGCCGCCCCGCTGTATCCGCTCTTTTCGCTGCGCGTCAAATAAAAATCGGCAATCTTGGCGATAAAATCGCTCTCCAGTCCATGTGACGACTGCAACTCGGCCAGATATTTTCTCGTGATCAACGTCCGTTCGCCCACGTCCGACCCAACCATCGTGACCATCCATCCCGCATTGAACACAATCTGCGCCGCTTCTGGATCGCCATAAATGTTAGCCTCCGCCGCTCCGTTGACATTCCCGCCCGTGATCGAGCCGCCCATGATCACAATATCTTTGACGAGAGTTACGATCGAAGGATCCTTCGAAACTGCCAGCGCAATATTAGTCAGCGGGCCAACCGGAATCAGCGTGATTTCACGAGGATACTTGTGAACCATCTCGATGATGAGATCCGGCCCGAAGCGCGAGTCCGCCTTGCATTTCGTCGGCGGCAACTCGACGCCGGCGATGCCATTCTTCCCATGCCAAAACTGCGCCGTGATCAGTTTCTGGTTCAGCGGATGCTGCGCTCCGCCCGCTACGATGACGTCGCAGCGTCCGGCCAGCGAAACAATCCTCAGCGCATTCTCCAGGCCCTGCCGCCCGTCTACATTTCCGGGCACCACAGTAAGCGCTTCCACTTTGAGTTCAGGAGAATTCAAAGCCAAAATGATCGCCATGGCATCGTCCGTGCCAGGGTCGGTATCGATAATCACACGCTTAGGCGCAGTTTGGGCGAACCCCGTCGTCGCGCAAACAAGAATGAAGAATGAAAAAATAAAAAACAAGACCCCACGATGTTTCACGGAAATCCCTTCTTTAAATATGGTTTTGGATTAAAGCAGCATTCCGGCAATGGATGCCGACATCAAATTTGCCATGGTTCCGGCCAGCATCGCGCGAATTCCCAGCCGCGCCAGTTCGCTTTTCTTATTCGGAGCGAGCGCTCCAATTCCACCGATCTGAATACCAATAGAACTCAGGTTCGCGAACCCGCAAAGTGCAAACGTTGCAATGGTGAACGATCGAGGGTCGAGCGATCCTTTGGCCGGACCAAGCATGGAAAACGCGACGAGCTCATTCAGTGCCATTCGAGTGCCCAGCAAGGTTCCGATGAACCCGCAGTCATGCCACGGCACTCCGATTACCCATGCCACCGGTGCGAACAGCACGCCGAAAATCTTTTCCAAAGATTCAGGAAACCAGCTGATCCAATGATGAATGCCGCCAAGAATACCATCGGTAAGTGCGATCAACGCCAGAAAGGAGATCAGCATCGCTGCGATGTTCAGCGCCAGATGCAGCCCGTCGGTGGTTCCGCGGGCAATCGCGCCCAAAAGATTTTCTTCCTTTTCTGCTTTCTCTTCCTCCTCGCTCATGATCACTCTTCCAGCGGTCTTTGGTTGTTCAGTCTCCGGCACCAGCATTTTCGCCATCAGCAAAGTTCCTGGCGCAGTCATGATGACCGCACTCAGCAAGTGTCTGGGGTCAATGCCAAAGAAAATATATGCGGCCATGATTCCACCGGAAACATGCGCCATGCCGCTGGTCATCACGGTCATCAATTCCGATCGCGTAAGGTCAGCCAGAAATGGCCGAATCGTGAGCGGCGCTTCGGTCTGCCCCATGAATATGCTGGCCGCAACGTTCAGCGATTCCGCGCCGCTCGCTCCCATCACCCGCGTCATGATCCAGGCGAAGATCCGGATGATGATCTGCATTACGCCGAAGTAATAGAGCACCGCGAAGAAAGCCGCGATAAAAATGACCGTGGGCAGAACGCCAAACGCAAAATATCCCAATTGCGATCCGGGATTCGCAAGGTCGCCAAACACGAAGTGCGAGCCCGCATGCGCGTAACTCAAAAGTTTCGTGACCGCGTCCCCAGCCTTTTGAAAAGCGGCCCTGCCCGCGTCAATACGCAATACAAATATGGCAAATACAAATTGCAAGCCCAGACCCCACAACACAGTTTTAAGGCGAATGGCGCGGCGATTGGTGGAAAACGCATAGGCCGCCACCAGCATAGTCAACAAGCCGAGAATTCCAGTGAAGCGTCCCATTCAGTTTTTCTCTCCGGGATTTCCGATCACACGGTGGATCAATGGCCTTGTCTGGCGCAACGGCGCATCCGCAATCCGATAACTCTCTTCCAGCAGTTGCTTAGCGCGACTAGCTCGGGTCTCGGCGTTGTAATGAATGGTTGCCAGAGGCTCGCCCTTCGAAACAGCGTCGCCGACTTTTTTGCGCAACACGATTCCCACCGCAGGGTCGACGGAATCTTCCTTACGCTCGCGGCCTCCGCCAAGAATCACACACGCGCTGCCGATCTGCTCGCATTGCACAGACGCGACATAACCATCGCTCGCGCTCGCAGTGGTCATCGTGGCTTGCGCCTGGGGCAGCTTCGTTAGATCGTCGATTGTCCGCGGATCTCCACCCTGCAACTCCACCATCTGTCGAAACTTGTCGAGCGCTTTGCCGGAAGCGATTAACTTCTCACTCTGTTTCTTCCCCGCAGCTACGGTATCCGAAACTCCACCCAAGTGCAGCATCCATCCCGCAAGCTCGATGCACAGTTGCCGCAAGTCTTCCGGCCCTTCGCCGCGCAGAACCTGCACCACTTCCACAACCTCCAGCGCGTTGCCAATCATATTCCCCAGCGGCTGATCCATATCAGTGATCAGCGCCACGACCTGCTTTCCCATCCGCGTGCCGGTCTCAACCATGAGTTCAGCAAGAAAAGCGGCGTCCTTTTCATTCTTCATGAACGCGCCTGAACCGGTTTTTACATCGAGCACAAGCGCATCGATCCCTTCCGCAAGCTTCTTGCTCATAATTGACGCGCAAATCAAATATGGACTCTCCACCGTCCCCGTCACATCGCGCAAAGCGTAGAGCTTGCGATCGGCCGGAGCGATTTCCGCCGTCTGACCAATCATGGCGCAGCCGCACGTTTCAAGAACCCGGCGAAAGTCCGCCACTGGAAGATTCACATTGAAACCGGGAATGGCTTCAAGTTTGTCGAGCGTGCCGCCCGTGTGTCCGAGTCCGCGCCCGCTGATCATGGGAACAGCCACACCCGCGGCCGCCGCGAGGGGCGCGAGCACCAGCGAAGTTTTATCGCCTACGCCGCCAGTTGAATGCTTATCGACTTTTTTCGGTGAAAGGTAAGACAGGTCGAGAACTTCACCCGAGCGCAGCATCGCATCCGTTAAAGCGGCAGTTTCACCGCGCGTCATGCCGCGCAATACCACCGCCATCAGCCATGCGGAGACCTGGTAGTCGGGAATTGAGTCGTCCGTGTACGCGTTGATGAAAGATTCGATTTCGTTCTGAGACAGCTCATCGCCATCACGCTTCTTGCGAATCACGTCAACAGCTCGAAAATTATGCGCTGGAACCGAAGATGGACTCACTGGAGACGGAATCCCTCCGGAAGCAGTTCGGTGATGTGAGCCTGTTTGGGACCTTTCGCCCCTTGAAAGAAAACGGTTGCGTCAGGGCCGAATTCGTAAATTACCTGACGGCATGCGCCACAGGGCGAACAGGGGACACCGTGATCGTTGACGACCGAGACGGCGCGGACCTCGATTTTCGGCCCAAGCTGTGCGACCGCCGAAAATATTGCGGTGCGCTCGGCGCAATTCGTCATCCCGTAGGAAGCGTTCTCCACGTTGCAACCGGTGAAAATTTTCCCATTCGAGAGAAGCACCGCGGCTCCCACGCGAAATTTCGAGTAGGGCGCATACGCGTTCCCCATAACTTTCTTGGCGGATCGCAACAATTTGGCTTGCATACTTGCGAGCGGAATCTTTTGGCGCATAAGCAAAAGGCTTGAGCGGAAGGCGAAAGCGAGGGCAATTGTAAACCCTGACAAAAGGATTCAACGATTTTTTCTTGGGTGCGAGGATCTCAGTCGCTCAGCAGGGGAGAATTAGCGTTGCGAGATTTCCTGCCGTACAATTACAGCGCGGGAATTAAAGAAGAGATCGCGGCTCGCTAAAGGCCGCCTTAGCTAAGGCAAATCTGTGTCGGTAGAACCTAAACATTCCGAAGCAGCCTACGAACTTGCCCATAACGCGGGTTCCTCCATCGCCACGCTTGGCGACCGCTCACTTCTGCCTAACACTGGAATTCCGCTCGATCTAAATTGGGTACAGGAAGTCCGGGTGAACACCAGCGCGGTTGAGCGCCGCGCCCAGTCGCAGGTGGGTCGCCGCACGGTTAAAAAAGAATGGCAGGCGGCGTGGCTTCTGCGAGCAATTTCCTGCATGGATCTGACCACCCTGTCCGGCGATGATACGGATGAGCGGGTGCGGCGCCTTTGCGCGAAGGGTCGTCAACCGCTTCAACACGATCTCATACAGAAACTCGGCATTGAAGCACTTCAAATAAAAGTGGCTGCCATTTGCGTCTACCACGTTTTTGTTGAGACGGCGCTTCATGCCTTGGAAGGAAGTGGCGTGCGGGTGGCGGCGGTCTCCACGGGATTTCCAGCTGGACTGTCTCCACTGGCGGAGCGGGTCGCGGAGATTAGCCGTTCCGTCGAGGCGGGAGCGCACGAAATCGACGTCGTTATTACACGGGCTCACGTATTCGGCGGACGCTGGCAAGCGCTGTATGACGAGGTTGCCGCCTTCAAGCAGGCCTGCGGGTCGGCGCACATGAAAGTGATTCTCGCTACCGGCGACTTGCTCACTCAACGCAACGTGGCGCGCGCGAGTTTGGTAGCCATGATGGCCGGAGCCGACTTCATCAAGACATCAACCGGGAAAGAAGCCGTCAACGCCACGCTTCCCGTGGGCTTGGTGATGGCTCGCAGCATACGCGAATACGCGCAGCAAACCGGAATGGCTGTCGGTTTCAAGGCCGCAGGCGGAATTCGTACTGCAAAACAGTCGACCGACTGGCTGGCCATGATGAAAGAGGAACTCGGCGATTCGTGGCTGCGCGCGCAGCTTTTTCGTTTTGGTGCCAGTGGTTTGCTGGGCGACATCGAGCGTCAGTTGGATCACTACGCGACGGGCCGTTATTCGGCGGAGTATCGCCATCCGATCGCGTAGTAACGAATATTGTTGCGACGAAGCAAGAAGTAACAAGAAGTAAGAGATCGACCCGAAACCATGAGCATTGCTGAAAAGTTTGTCACGATGGAGTACGGACCCGCTCCGGAAGATCCGAAAGAAGCGCAAGCCTGGCTAAATCGCCATCACCATCGCTTCCAACATTTCATCAACGGAGCATGGCAGGCTCCCACCAGCGGAGAATATTTCGACACGCTTGATCCCTCCAACGGAGAAAAGTTGGCGGTGGTCGCGCAAGGTTCATCGCAAGATGTTGACGCAGCCGTGCAGGCGGCGCGAACAGCGTTTCCAAAGTGGCGGGCACTCACTCCTCATATCCGGGCGCGTTATCTCTATTCGCTCGCGCGTCTGGTGCAAAAACATTCGCGCCTGCTGGCCGTCCTTGAGACAATGGACAATGGCAAGCCCATTCGCGAGAGCCGTGACATCGACATCCCTCTCGTCGCCCGCCATTTTTACTATCATGCGGGATGGGCCCAGCTTCTTGATCAGGAATTTCCTGAGTACGAACCCTGCGGAGTGATCGGCCAGATTATTCCATGGAATTTCCCATTGCTCATGGCGGCCTGGAAGATTGCCCCCGCCCTCGCCACGGGAAACACGGTAGTGTTGAAGCCCGCAGAATTTACGCCTCTAACTGCACTCGCATTCGCTGAACTATGCCAGGAGGCAGGATTGCCCGCCGGAGTCGTCAACATTGTTACTGGAGACGGCTCGACCGGTGAGGCATTGGTAAAACATTCCGGTGTGGACAAAATTGCGTTTACCGGTTCCACCGAAGTTGGACGGGCGATTCGTAGCGCCACTGCAGCAACGCCGAAACGTCTATCGCTTGAGTTGGGAGGCAAGTCTCCGTTCATCATTTTCGATGACGCTGATCTCGACAGCGCTGTCGAAGGACTGGTCGACGGAATCTGGTTTAACCAGGGACAGGTCTGCTGTGCTGGTTCCCGCCTGTTGATGCAGGAAAGTATCGCAGAGGTGTTGATCGCGAAGATCCGCGAGCGGATGAGCACGCTTCGCATTGGAGCTCCGTTGGATAAGGCAATTGACATCGGCGCTATCGTTGCTCGCGTACAACTGGATCGCATCCACCGCCTCGTAAGCCAAGGTATTGCGGACGGTGCAACCTGCTGGCAACCCCAAGTAGTGCTGCCTTCCCGTGGGTTTTACTACCCGCCGACTTTGCTAAGCAACGTGCATCCGACTTCAATCGTCGCACAACAGGAAATCTTCGGGCCAGTACTCGCCGCGATGACATTTCGCACTCCGCAAGAAGCCGTGGAATTGGCCAACAACACCGTTTACGGCCTAGCTGCATGCGTGTGGAGCGAAAACGTTAACGTGGCGTTGCACGTGGCAGCGCAATTGAAGGCCGGTGTCGTCTGGGTGAACTGCACGAATCTGTTCGACGCTTCCTGTGGCTTCGGCGGTTATCGCGAGAGTGGATTCGGACGCGAAGGCGGCAAGGAAGGCCTGCTTGAATACCTGCAACCGACATGGTTCAAGAACGCTCCTAAGTTGTCCCCCGCGCAAATGCCAGCGCGCGCCACGGAAGAATCCGAGACTGGACTTCCGGCCATTGACCGGACGGTGAAGCTATACATCGGCGGCAAGCAGGCGCGTCCTGATTCCGGCTACAGCATGGAGGTTCGTTCGCCCGATGGACGCTTGTTAGGCGAAGCTTCGCTCGGCAACCGAAAAGACATTCGCAATGCCGTTGAAGCCGCGCGCAAAGCGGAGTCATGGGCGAAAGCCACGGCGCATAATCGTGCGCAGGTTCTTTACTACTGTGCCGAAAATCTCTCGCAACGTCGCGACGAAATCGTCCATCAACTTAGTGCGGCGGTCGGAGAGAAGCAGGCCGCAGCCGAATTCGATCTTGGAGTCGAGCGCATTTTTTCGTACGCGGCCTGGGCCGACAAATTTGATGGCGCCGTGCACAATCCTCCGTTTCGAAATATTGCGATTGCCATGAACGAGCCGCTCGGAACCATGGGGATTATCTGTCCCAACGAAGCGCCGCTGCTGGGTTTTCTCTCGTTGGTGCTTCCCGCTCTCGCCATGGGCAACACAGTGATAGCGGTTCCTTCCGAAGCATATCCGCTGATTACCGCCGATCTTTATCAGCTCTTTGACGCCAGCGATGTGCCGGCCGGATCGGTGAACATTGTCACCGGTTACGTTTCCCAGTTGTTGAAAGTGCTTGCCGAGCACGACGATGTCGACGCCGTCTGGTCCTTCGGTGACGAAGCCAACGCATCAGCCGCAAAAGCAATGTCGATTGGGAATCTAAAACAAGTCTGGACGAATGAGGGCCGCGCCATCGACTGGTTCAATCCGAAATTCTCTGAAGGGCGCTGGTTTCTAGAGCATGCCACTCAGGTTAAAAATATCTGGGTTCCCTACGGAGAATAACGTCGCCGTCCCACTCAATCGCTAACTTCAAATCTGACCGCCGATTCACCTGGTTGCGATTGCATTTGTTTGGACTCGGAGCTAGCATACTCCGGTAATTCTTATCCGCTCGGGATTTTGGTCTTCCCATCATGCAGGTTCTCGCTCCATTTCGTGACTGACTTAAGGAGGCTATATGGGCATCGCAGTGTCACCGCAAATTCATCCGCAGGTCGCGGAGTTCATTGAAAAGCCGCGCAAGATGTTAATCAACGGCAAGTGGGTAAATTCTATTTCCGGAAAAACATTTCCCACCTACAATCCTGCTACTGGTGAAGTTCTCGCGCAGGTGGCGGAGGGCGATCGCGAAGATATCGAGCAGGCGGTGAAGGCCGCCCGCAAAGCTTTCGACCACGGCCCCTGGCGGCGGTTGACTTCATCCGAACGCGGACGCTTGATTTGGAAGCTGGCCGATTTACTGGAAGTGCATACTGAGGAATTCGCATATTTAGAAAGCCTTGATAACGGCAAGCCTCTGACGGTTGCACGCGCCGCCGATGTTCCTTTGGCGGTCGACTTGTTCCGTTATATGGCGGGCTGGACTACCAAGCTCGAAGGCAACACGATTCCAATCTCGGTCCCATACACGCCCGGAGCGAAATATCTTGCCTACACGCTGCGGGAGCCGGTCGGCGTTGCGGGCCAAATTATTCCCTGGAACTTTCCGTTATTGATGGCTGCGTGGAAGCTGGGTCCGGCGCTGGCTTCGGGCTGCACCGTGGTGTTGAAACCGGCGGAGCAAACGCCGCTTTCGGCGCTTCGTTTGGGCGAACTGATCATGGAGGCAGGTTTCCCGGAAGGTGTCGTAAATATTGTCCCGGGCTATGGAGAAACGGCGGGCGCGGCGCTTGCGGCCCATCCGCAAGTTGACAAAATTGCGTTCACAGGCTCAACGGAAGTTGGAAAGTTGATCGTCCATGCCGCAGCCGGCAACTTGAAGAAAGTATCGCTGGAACTCGGCGGTAAATCTCCCAATGTCGTTTATAAGGACGCGGATCTCGATACTGCTATCCCCGGGGCTGCGAGTGCGATTTTCTTCAATCATGGCCAGTGTTGCTGCGCTGGATCGCGACTCTATGTTGAGAAGCCGATCTTCGACCGGTTTGTGGAAGGCGTCGCTGAACACGCAAAGAAAATCAAAGTCGGCTCAGGTCTTGATCCCCAGACCGAGATGGGTCCGCTGGTTTCCGAGGAACAGCTGAGTAGAGTGTGCGGTTATTTGGAAGCTGGATTCTCCGAAGGCGCCACCGCCATGGCCGGCGGTCACAAAAAGGGCGGTGTCGGTTATTTCGTTGAGCCCACTGTGCTCGTGAACACCCGCGAGGATATGAAAGTGGTGCAGGAAGAGATTTTCGGTCCCGTGGTTGCGGCCATGCCGTTCAGTGATCCTGAAGAAATTCTGCCCCGCGCCAACGAGAGCGAATACGGCCTGGCCGCCGCCGTGTGGACGACCGATATCAGTAAAGCGCACCGAACCGCGGAATATCTGCGCGCCGGCACGGTGTGGATTAACTGCTATAACATTTTCGATGCGGCGATGCCATTCGGCGGATATAAGCAATCCGGATGGGGCCGAGAGATGGGGCATGATGCCCTCAACCTCTACACCCAGACCAAGGCGATCTGCACCCGGTTGTCCTAAGTCTGTTCTGTGAAACAAAAGAAGGACGGCGGTTCACGCCGTCCTTCTTTCATTGTGAGTCGCTGCTTTGCCCGTCGAATCTAGCGTTCCATGAGTAGAACTTTTTCTGCTCCGTCAATCTCAGTTAACTTAACTTCGATCACTTCACTCATGGTGGTCTGGACATTTCGTCCGACAAAGCTTGCTTCGACTGGAAGTTCGCGATGACCGCGGTCGATCAGCACACACAACTGCACTCTTCGCGGTCTGCCGTGTGAAAATAATGCGTCCATCGCGGCGCGCGTCGTACGTCCGGTGTAAAGCACGTCATCCACCAGGACGATGTTCTTATCCTCAATTGAAAATCCAATCTCTTTGTCCTGCACCACAGGTTTGGGTCCAAGCGTCGATAGATCATCGCGATAGAAAGTGATATCCAGCGTACCCACCGGAACGGCGGCACTCTCGATGCGGGTAATGATCTTACCAAGTCGTTCGGCGATGGGGACGCCTCGCCGGCGGATCCCGACTAGTCCCAAGCTTTCGACGCCGCCGTTTTTCTCCACGATTTCGTAGGCTAGGCGGACCAATGTGCGCTCGATTTCCGATGCCGACATCAGTTGCGCTTTCTGACGCAGGTCTGTCGGGCGGGGAGTGGCTTTGGCGTTGATCATCGACCGTTCCTCACTATCTTGGGGAAAGTTTGCTGGTATCTCGCAGTGAATACCTTTTCGCGATTACGATATTACAGGGTTTGACGGCAGACGTCATTCCGCAGATTTCCGCTCAAGAAGATTCGACGTCACGCGGCTCGACCGACAATCGGTCAGGGACGGAGGATACGGAAGTGTTCGCGGGATGGACTCGAATGACACGCGTCAGCACCTGCTTGTCGCTTTGCAGGGCGTCGAGGGTAATTGCATGAGGATCGGCAAGCGCTCCCTCGCCGGGTAGAATGCCGACTCCCTGGTTGCGTCCGCCGGACTTTGCCCGGTAGAGACCGGTGTCTGCAAGTTCAATAGCTTCTTCGGCGCAAAGGGCTTCGTAAGCGTCACGACTCCACGGAAAAGGCGCCCAGCCGATGGAACACGTTTTGCGGACTTGAATACCGTGTCCGAGATCAAAAGCTTCCCCGCCCATTACGTCGAGAATGCGCTCACAGAAAGCCGGTATGCCGGACGGGTCCGCAGAGCGGGACATGATCAGGAACTCTTCGCCTCCCCAGCGAACCAGAACATCTGACTTGCGCACAACCTTTCCCAGTCGTTCAGACACGCGCTGCAGCAGTCGATCTCCTGCGGGATGTCCATGGACGTCGTTTACTTCCTTGAAGAAGTCCATGTCCACCATAATGAAGACCAGGTCGCGATGGTCCACCTTTCGACTATTGCCGCCGTTGCGCGCACGATCGTAATTTCGCAATACCTGTCCGGCTTCAGCCGTAAGTATTTCTTCCAGATAGCGCCGATTCCAAACTCCGGTCAAAGGATCGGTGAAAGATATTTCCTGCAATTCGAGATTCTTACGCTGTAATTCAAGACTGTGCCATCGCAGCGATTGCTCCTTGTTCTCCAATTCGTCTTTGAGTTTGCAAGTCTCATCGAGATTTTGGCGTGATAGATGCAACAAGTGAAGCAACTCGTGGTCCATCCAATGTTGTTTAAGAAAAACCAGCGCGCCCATGAAGACCATCGCTCCCACAGTTAATAAAAGCCTGTACGAGCGCACCCGGGGTGGCGCACCCGCGCCAAACTCTGCCCACGCCACCATGAGTGGCGTGGAGAATACCGCAAGCATGGCGAGCCGAGCAGTCCACATACTGTGGTCGTTACGAGGAGACGGATCGCTTGGGTGATCGGACAAGAGTTCATGACCCATCACGCCTGCCAACCCGAACAAGCCCATGGCGCCCACCAGTGGAACATCGTAAAGACTGCCGGTGTAGTACCAATGAAAGTCGATTGCCACGCCCGCGACAATCGAACTGACGCCGTAAAGCAGTGCAGCTTTTACAAATCGCCGGTAGGTATTTTTCCAAGTTCCCTGGCTGCGCTTCCAAATCAATCCGGCTCCTAAAACCAAGACGATTTGTTCACAAGCGTAGAGCAGGTCGAAGCTATTGCCGTATGTTACTTCGTCCGGCGAAACGTACTGCCAGGGAATTACGATAAAGAGATATAGATAGAGCCACCACGTGAGCAACAGAACGAAGTCCAAAGACACCAGCCGCAGGGAGTGCTCGTTTCGGTCGATATGCGGCTGCACGGCCAAAGCGGCCATCATCGGGACGATGTGAAGAAATAAAATTACATCTCCAACGAACGGATTAGGCACCTCTTGGCGCAGATAGACTTCGAAGTAAGTCCAGAGAACCTGCGAACACAGCCAAGTCCCGCAACCCAATGCCATCAGCGTCCAAAAGAGTTTCGCCTTTTTGCTGCAAGTCCCGACGTTCGAGGCGATGGCGACTGTCGCGCAAAGCAATAAAACGCATTGGGTTACGTCGCCAAACGCGGTAAGTCCAAAGCTCCGCGGGGCGAGGAAAGACACCAGAACGTGGACGCCGACGATCGCGCACACGATCCCTGTCCATTTGCCGGGTTGACGAACAGAGATGAAACCCACGCTAAGAGTGTATGTTCGTACAGGCAAGCCGAAAGCATTACGGAAGTAATGTCATACGCGTCATAATCACGTCACCGTAATCGTTATCTGATCGCAGCGGCGAATCGCCTAGCGAAGCGGAAAACATCATGATAGGAGTTGTACAAGGGCACGGGCGCGACGCGGAAAGTATCCGGTTCCCGCCAGTCGCCGAGGACGCCTTCTGCGGCCAGACGCTCACATAGGAGTCGTCCGTTCCGAACGATGCGGATAGAGACTTGTGCGCCTCGCCGGGTTTTTTCACGGGGCGTAATGATAGAAAAGTTAGAGGAAGGTTCCCGATTAAGTAGAAACTCCAGATAAGCGGTCAGCGATTCGCTCTTGGCCCGTAAACGATCCATGCCTGCTTCGCGAAAAATATCCATTGATGCCCGGAGAACAGCCAGGCTGACAATCGACGGGTTGCTTAACTGCCATCCATCCGCGCCAGACATGGGTTGAAAATCTGGAGCCATTTCGAAGCGCGATCCTTCGTCATGACCCCACCACCCCGCAAGCCGAGGCAGACTCCGGGCTTGGGCATGGCGCTCATGAACGAAACATCCGGCTACGGACCCCGGTCCGCCGTTCAGATATTTATAGCTGCACCAGACAGCAAAATCTGGTCCCCACTCGTGCAGTTTTAGATTTAAATTACCGGCCGCGTGAGCCAGATCAAAACCAACCGCACATCCTTTTTTGTGCCCCGCTCGCGTGATGCGCGCCATGTCAAACGCTTGCCCGGTCGCGTAATTCACGCCGCCCATCATAATCAGAGCAATGTCATCGCTCCTCTCAATCAACGACTCTATCTCTTCCTCGCGCAGACAAATCTCGCCACGCAGTGGAGTCAATTCGATTAAGGACGTCGCGGGATCGAAGCCGTGAAATTGAATCTGCGACTTGACCGCGTACTGATCCGAAGGAAAAGCGCCGCGCTCTATAACGATTTTGTGTTTACTGGCAGTGGGACGGTAAAAGGAGACCATCATAAGATGCAAGTTGACCGTGAGCGAGTTCATCACCACAACTTCGAGGGGCTTCGCACCCACCAGTTCGGCGGTCTGTTCTGACAGAAGCTTGTGGTAAGGCATCCACGGATTCTTGGCTCGAAAGTGGCCTTCCACGCCTAGTTCAGCCCAATCCTTCAATTCCTGGTCAACATAAGCGGCCGCTGTCCTAGGCTGCAGGCCGAGAGAGTGACCGCACAGATACACGCAACCATCGCCCGCGATTTTAGGAAGCAGGAACCGGTGGCGGAATTCTTTCAAGGGATCGCGTTCATCGAGCGCAACCGCAAAATCCTCGCCGGATTGAAACTCGAAGTCGCTCAGGGGTGAATCTCCAAGGGAGTCAGGTCCAGTCGAATCAATTCGTCCGCGCGACGCCAGTCGAGATTCTCGACACGATCGATTGTCTCGCAAAGTTCGGATAAAATTCGATCCTGGATTGCGCCACGCGCCTGAGCGACAGAATACGGAATGCGATGAAAAGTAACCATGGCATACTTCGGCACAAAGATCTGCGGATATTTGGCTTCGAGCGCTAATTCAACCTTCTTTCGAAGGAGAAATCGCGAGTCCCCGACCCGATCTCTCATTTCCGCGAAGTTCTCAATGGCCATGTCAGCGATGGCATCCGTGTTTGCTTTACGTGCATTTTCGAATTTATGAAAAACGAGAGTCCAGTCCGGACCATAGTGGTCGAGCAATTCCATCAGAGCGGTGCAATCTTCGAAACCGCAATTCAACCCCTGGCCAAAGAAGGGAACAATCGCGTGCGCCGCATCGCCCAATAACAAAGTTCGTCCCTCCACGTGCCACGGCGAACACTTAATAGTGACCATCGCTCCAGTTGGATTTGTGAAATAGTTCTCGACGAGCAGGGGCATCAGGGAAAGAGCGTCCGGAAAACGAGACTCGAAAAACTTCAGAACTTCTGCGACTGAAGTTAGGCTGCCAAAGCTGTCTGTGCCCTCAAACGGCAAGAACAGAATGCAGGCGAACGTGCCATCACTATTCGGCAATGCAATCAGCATCAGGTTTCCGCGTGGCCAGATATGCAATGCATGAGTTTCCAGGAGATGCCGGCCGTCGGCCCCGGCGGGAATCGTTAGTTCTTTGTATCCGTAGTCAAGATACTGCTGTGAAAAGTTGAAGCGGCTCAGCCTGAGCATCTCGGTCCGGATCGCCGATGCTGATCCATCACATCCGATGACGACCCCGGTTTCGCGCGTATTCTCATCACCCGTCCGTTCGTCGCGTAACTGAATTGCACTCGTCTTAAGATCGTATCCTGTGCAGCGCTGATTGAAATGAATGACTGCTCCTTGTTCCTCCGCGGCATTCATGAGTGCTATGTTCAGTTCCGCGCGGGAAATGGAATTAATGACCTCGGTTTCGTTATTTCCGTAAGGTTGGAAAGTTAGATCTCCTGCGATCGAATGCATCATCCGCCCTTTCATCGGGGTGATGATATTTCGCATCCCCTCCCAGAGGCCGGCCTCACGCAAGGCGTGAATGCCACGGGTCGAGAGGGCTAGATTGATGGAGCGCCCAGCGCTGGACCGCGTCCGCCGCATGTCCTCGCGCCGTTCGAAGAGATCAACGGCGAATCCTCTTTGCCGGAGGAGAATCGCAAGCAACGGACCGTTCAGTCCGGCGCCAATCAATGTGATGCGGTCAGATGTGGGCTTCATCGGAGAGATCGGTCGAGAAAATCGTGACGTTCATAACGCTGCAACCAAAGAGCAGAGAAAACTCTATTCGGTCAGCAAGGTCCTCGCCTCCCATAGTTCAGGGAAGAATTTCTTGTCCAAGGTCAGCTTCAGATAAGACGACCCTGCGCTTCCTCCAGTGCCCATGCGAATACCGATGATCCGCTCGACGAGTTGGATGTGGCGTAACCGCCA
The DNA here is from genome assembly GCA_013289765.1 of Acidobacteriota bacterium. Lineage (GTDB taxonomy): Bacteria > Acidobacteriota > Terriglobia > Terriglobales > Acidobacteriaceae > Sulfotelmatobacter. Next base: position 55,690 of record JABCZI010000002.1, on the reverse strand, counting down.
GCTCATCACTAATTCGTCGAACTCAGTCAGCCGCTCGCATACATCAATCCAGTCGCGGTGATGATGCTCATCCTTGTACAGCGCGTGCACGGCGCGTGCGCGTGCTTCAAACCGTTCTTCGTCCGTCTCAGTCGTGCCGGTCGCAACCAGTTTGCCCATCGCCTGCAACGCGCCGAAGAATGCGTCGCGCAGCGAAGGCTCTTCCAAACGGCGCTTCAGGCTTGCGTATGCCGCTGGCGTCGGACGGTGGTAGCGCAGCATCTTCTCGTCCTTCAATCCGCATAGAAATTCGATTTCTCGAAACTGCTCAGACTGAAATCCACTGGCCGGCTCAAGCAAGCCGCGAAACGCGAGAAAATGCGTGGGCAGCATGGTTTCCAGAATCGTGAATTGCTCGACCAATACCCTCGTGATTTCCGTACAGCGGCGCAGCAGTCGAGCCGCTTCGTAAACTTCATCCCGCGAATCCGGCGCAGTGCCGGCCTTTTGCAAATTCGCGACCACAGCATCCAAGTCATGCAATAGTTCCTTGAACCATAACTCGTAAGTCTGATGCACCAGGATGAAAAGCATTTCATCGTGGTGCGGGGGAACCGATTGCGGGCGCTGCAACTCCAGCAGTTCAGAAACCTTCAAATACGAGCTGTAAGTCAGACCGCTCTGCCCGGGCGAATTGGCGGACTGGGCGATTGCTGAGGAACTGTAGTCGCTCTCTGCTTCAGATTCCGCGTTGAGCGCAAGGAAACTCCGTGCATTCCCGCTCAGAAGTTTCACCTTTACATCCTGCGCCAGATTGCTTTTCCGAATGAGTGAGCCGACGCGTTCTTCGCCCAACGGAAACGGGTAATCCGAACCGAGCATCACCTGATTCGCTCCCACCGTCTCCACCAGGAATTGCAAAGCACGTTGGTCGAACACGGCGGAGTCCGTCCAGAATCGGTTGAGATAATGACTGGGCGGATATTGACACTCACCCCGCGCGACCGGGTGATGGTGCCAGGCATTTTCCAGGCGTCCGAGCAAGAATGCAAAACTTCCGCCGCCATGCGCGAAGCAAATGCGAAGCGCTCTCGGCAATCGGTCGAAGGCTCCGCTCAAAATCAGCGCTACTACCGACAGTTGTGTTTCCGCCGGCATTCCAACCGTCCACGGCATCATGTATTTGTGCATTCGGTCCTGGCCGAACATTTCCCAGGGATGGACGAGAACGGCCGCTCCTACATCGGCACAGTGATGGAGAAAAGTCACAATACCGGCATCGTCGAGATTCTTCGTTCCAACGTGATTGCCAATCTGTACGCCGAGATGCCCGCCCAGCATGCAGCGGCTGAGTTCCTTGCAGGCCGCGTCAATGTCTTGCAGCGGTACCTGGCAGAGGGACTTCAATCTGCCTTTCCCCCGGCTACAAAGATCGAGCGCAGCGTCGTTGAATAATCGCGCGCAATCCAAAGCGGCTTCGATGGGACGCTCATACGCGAACAAAACCGGCGTCGCCGACATGACCTGCAAGTCAATGCCATCGCGATCCATCTCCTGAAGCCGAACCTCAGGATCCCAACATGCCGAATAAATATGCCGGAAGAAACGGTCGCCCACCATGACGTCGGCCTTGCCGGCTTCGGTATGCTTGATCCAGGGCCAGTTCGGTGTGCCGTAGCGTAAAGACAGATCGGGCCAAGCCTCGGGGAAAAAGTGATTATGGATATCGATGACTTGCATGCTCACTTGCCCGGATGAATCGTGCCGCAGTGTTTGCACCGTCGCCGGCTCTCGTCGCCATAAAACTGTTCGAACAGCGGCGGCAGGTCTTTAACAATACTCTTTAGTCTAACTTCGGCGCGGTAAATCAGCTGATGGCAGCTAGGGCAAAACCATTCGAAGGCGTCGAGAGAACCTTCTGGCCGCGGCACTTCAACTACTAACCCAATCGTTTCGGCCGGTCGCTGCGGTGAGTGGCGCATGTGTTTGGGAAGAAGAAAAATTTCGCCCTCTTTGACTGGAATTTCCAGAGGAGGCTTTCCTGGCGCTTCCATGATGCGAAGAGAAATGTTGCCCTTTAATTGGTAAAAGAATTCTTCGGTTGGATCATCGTGATAATCGCGACGCTGGTTCGGTCCACCGACTACCGTCACCATCATCTCACCGTCTTCCCACACTTGCGCATTTCCCACCGGAGGCTTGAGCTTCTCTTTGTTCTCTTCGATCCACGCCTGAAAGTTGAAAGCCTTCAGGTTCTTGATGGATGCCATCGTGCCTCCTATGTGAGTGGCTTGTAAGCTGTGGCTCTAATTTCAATCAGCAGGTGCGGATGCGGCAATTGATGCACGGCCACGGTCGTTCGTGCCGGACCATCGTATCCGAAGAACTCCCCGTACACATCGTTGTAGCCGGCGAAATCATTCATATTTACCAGGTAAGTGGAAATCTCAACCACGTCTCGCAGTTGCGCTCCAAAGCTTTCCAGGATGTCTCGAATATTCTCGATCACCGAGCGCGTTTGCACGCGAATGTCGAGACGTGTCTGGCCAAGCGGATCAGCTTCCGCGCCTGCGATTGTGTTGTCGGCGCGGCGCGCACTAGTCCCCGACACAAACAGAAAGTCCCCGGCGCGTTTCACGTGCGGATACTTGCCGAGCGGAGCGGCTTTGCCTTCGACAACTTTGCTCTTGTTGCTCGTCATTTTGATTAGCGTCTTCGCCCTCGGCGATGTGCTCGAGGCACCAGCGTTTTCAGAGTCGTATACAGATATTGTTCGGTTCGGAATAGAAATTCAAAGAATGCATTCCACCTTCACGTCCAATGCCCGAAAGTCCCGCTCCTCCGAATGGCGTTCGCAGATCGCGCAGGAACCAGCAATTCACCCATGTGATGCCCACCTTCATCTGCTGTGCGACACGATGCCCGCGCTTCAGATTGCTGGTCCAGATCGAGGCGGCGAGGCCGTATTTTGTGTCGTTGGCCATGGCGATGGCTTCTTCTTCCGAATCAAACGCTGCGATGTGGCAAACGGGCCCAAATATTTCTTCCTTGATGCACCGGGCGGATTCCGGCAATCCAGTATAGATTGTCGGTTGCACGTAGAAACCGTGATTGCGATTATCGCTGAACTTAGGAATTCCGCCGCCAGTTATAAGATGTGCTCCCTCTTCCTGCGCCAGTCGATAGTAGGAAAGTACCTTGTCGCGATGCTGAGCCGAAATCAATGGACCGAGATCAGTTTGCTCGTGGTTCGGCCAGCCTGGATTCAGGCTCTCGGCTTTCCGCTTTAGGCCTTCGACAAACGAACTGAAAATCTTACGTTCCACATACACGCGCTCACAACACAAACATACTTGCCCGGTGTTCAGAAACACGGCATCCGACAAGCCGCTGAGGGCCTCGTCGAAGTTGCAATCGGCGAATACAATTGCGGCATTCTTTCCACCAAGTTCAAACGAGACTGGCTTCACAGTTGCCGCCACTGATTTCATGATGGCGGCACCGGTTCTCGATTCACCCGTGAATGTGATCGCGTCCACGCCAGGATGCTGCGTAAGAAATTCTCCCGTCGATCCCGGCCCAAATCCATGCACGACGTTGTATACCCCATTAGGTAATCCCGCATCCTGCATCGCCTCGGCGAGTAACGTGGCCGTCGCAGGCGTTTCTTCGGAAGGCTTAACGACGACCGTGTTACCGCAGGCCAGAGCGGGCGCTACTTTCCACGTGAGCAACAGCAATGGCAGATTCCACGGCGTAATCACACCGACCACGCCCAACGGCTTCCGTACCGCGTAGTTCAGCGCGTTTGCTCCATCCGGAGTTTCCGTCTGAAACGATTCCAGCCCGGATATTTTTACGAGATCGGCAAAGACGCGAAAGTTCGCCACGGCACGGGGAATGTCCAACTTTGAAGCCAAAGATATGGGCTTGCCCGTATCCGCCACTTCAGCCTGGACGAAACAATCGAACCGCTTCTCAATCGCGTCTGCGACCCGGTGCAAGCGAGAGGCACGTTCACGGATTCCGATCTGAGCCCATTCTCCAAGCAGCGCACGCCGGGCCGCGTGCACCGCCTCATCCACGTGCGCTTCGCAGGCTTCTGTCACCTGCGCGATTACCGTGCCGTCCGCGGGATTGAGGTCAGCAAACTCGCGCCTTCCGCCCACGAATCGGCCATCGATATAATTTTGAATTCGTTTCACAAGATCGCCGAGGAAACTGGGCAATCGTAGCAGGACGATTAGAAGCTAAGCAATCGCTGAAGCGGCTAGTCGTTCCTGCAGGTAGCGACTCAGCGCATCGCGCCAGGAGGGCATAGTAATCCCGAAACTCTGCAGACGAGCCGGCGACAAAACAGAATACGCAGGTCGAGGAGCCGGACGCGATATCTGCTGACTGCTTACCGGCCGCACCGCAACGTCGAGCCCCGCACCGCGAACAATTTCTTGTGCAAACTCAAACCAGGTGCAGTCGCCGAGATTGGTTGCGTGCACAATCCCTTCCGCATTCTTCCGGCACAAGTGGCTGATTGCTTGCGCCAGATCTCCCGCGTGGGTTGGAGAACCGCGCTGGTCATCAACCACGTCAAGTGCGGGGCGGCTTGCAACCAGCTTTAAAATGGTGTCAGGAAAACATTTCCCGCCCAGTCCGAATAACCACGACGTTCGGACGATGCAACAGTCCGGCAGCAGTTCTAGCAGCCTGATCTCAGCCTCAGCCTTGCTCCGTCCGTATACACTTCGCGGATTGCGCGCGTCGCCGGTTTCATACGGAGTGGTCTTTGTTCCGTCAAAGACATAATCAGAGCTAAGAAACAACAGCCGCGCCCCGGCTATCTTGGCCGCTTTTGCCACATTCACCGCACCGTCACGGTTCACTGCAAAAGCAAGGTCTGGATTGCATTCGCATCCGTCCACATCTGTGTAAGCGGCGGCCAACACGATCCAGTCCGGCCGTTGCTCCTGCACCAGCGCATTCACCCAATTCTCGTCACGAATGTCTGCGTCTCGCGAGCTTAAACCTGTGACAGAATCCTCACTCCATTCGCGCATGAGAGGCTGGCCCAGTAGGCCAGAGGCCCCAAAAACTGTGATTCGCATAGGATTTAGTCGAAACTCTCGGCATCGCGGAAGGCCACACCGCGTTGGTCTTTGGCTGACACAATGGGTTCGAAGTTCAGGCCCCATTCGATCTTGAGATCGGGATCGTTCCAGGCGAGCGTTCGTTCGTGTTCGGGTGCGTAGAAATCGGTTGCCTTGTAAAGCACGTCCGCTTTTTCCGAGAGCACGCGGAATCCGTGTGCAAAACCGATCGGGATCCACAACATGCGTTTATTTTCGCCCGACAAACGGACCGCTTCCGAACGCCCAAAAGTGGGAGAACTGCGGCGCAGATCAACCGCCACGTCAAGGATTTCTCCTCCCACGACGCGCACCAGTTTCCCTTGTGGATGCTTCACCTGATAATGCAAGCCGCGCAAGACATTGCGGGAGGAACACGAATGGTTGTCCTGCACAAACGGTTCGATAATTCCAACCGTCGCCATGCTCTGCTGGTTGTAACTCTCGTAGAAAATGCCGCGCTCGTCCCCGAATACTCGCGGTTCAAGAATGAACACCCCAGGCAGCGAAGTCGAGATTTTCTTGATTGCATCCATCGTGGGACGAACAGCGTGAACCGCATTCATCAGAATACCTTCTCTCGCAGGAGTTGCAGCAAGTAAGCACCGTAACTATTATTCTTCATCGAATTGCCGATTTTCTCTACCTGCTCCGCCGTAATGTAACCGGAGCGAAGAGCGATTTCTTCCGGGCAAGCCACCATCAGCCCCTGCCTTTTTTCTATGGCTTGAATGTACAGTGATGCGTCCATCAGAGACTCATGCGTGCCCGTATCGAGCCAAGCCATGCCTCGCCCCATGACCACGACTTCCAACTGGCCACGCTCCAAATAGGCCTTGTTCACGTCGGTGATTTCCAACTCTCCACGTGCGCTTGGCTTCAGGGACTTTGCGATCGGAACGATTTGGTGGTCGTAAAAATAAAGCCCTGTCACCGCGTAACGCGATTTCGGTTGCCTGGGCTTTTCCTCGATGCTGAGCGCCCGACCGTCGCCATCAAACTCCACAACGCCATAACGCTCAGGATCATGCACGGGATAAGCGAATACACGTGCGCCCTGAGTCTTGGCCGAGGCTGCCCGCAAATCCTTTGCCAGATCGTGCCCGTAAAAAATATTGTCGCCCAGCACCAGGGCGCACGCGCTGTCACCCAGAAATGTTTCGCCCACCAAAAATGCCTGCGCAATTCCTTCCGGTTTAGGCTGTGCCTGATATTGCAACTGCAGACCAAACTGGGTTCCGTCGCCTAACAAACATTGAAATTTTTGCAGATCCTCCGGTGTAGTAATCAGAAGAATGTCGCGAATTCCGGCTAGCATCAGCGTGCATAGCGGGTAATAAATCATCGGTTTGTTGTAAACCGGAAGTAGGCTCTTTCCCATCGCATGAGTCGAAGGGTACAAGCGCGTGCCCGAACCGCCCGCCAGAATGATTCCCTTATACGCAGTGTTGTTCAAAGCCTGTTTCATAAGTATTGGTCGCGGTTGCAATTCAAGAAGAGTAGTGCGTTTCAATCCATTGCCGGTAACCTCCGCTGGTTACGTCGCGGACCCAGTCCTCATTCTTGAGGTACCAGCGCACAGTCTTGCTGATTCCACTCTCAAATGTTTCACGCGGACGCCAGCCGAGTTCGCGTTCGATCTTGCTTGCGTCCATGGCGTAACGGCGGTCGTGACCGGGACGGTCTTTCACGAACGTGATCAGTTCACGCCGCGAACCTCCGCGACGACCAGCGATCTCATCGACAAGGTCGCAGATAGTCTCGACAATCTCTAAGTTGCGCTTTTCGTTCCAGCCTCCGATATTATAAGTCTCTCCCACTCTGCCCCGAGCCAGGACGATTGCAATCGCTTCGCAGTGGTCCTTGACGTAAAGCCAGTCTCGAACATTCTGCCCGTCGCCATAAACGGGCAGCGGTTTATGATTGTGCGCATTAAGGATCATCAGCGGAATTAATTTCTCGGGGAATTGAAATCGCCCATAGTTGTTCGAGCAATTCGTGGTCAGAACTGGCAATCCATAAGTGTGATGGTAGGCACGCACCAGGTGGTCCGAAGCCGCCTTTGTGGCTGCGTACGGACTGTTGGGGGCATACGGCGTGGTCTCGGAAAATGCTGGATCCCTCGCGCCCAGCGAGCCGAACACCTCATCTGTCGATACGTGCAGAAGGCGGAACTCAGTTCTATCGCTCCCGTTCAAACTTTCCCAATAAGCGCGTGCCTCTTCGAGCAACGCAAACGTCCCGTCAACGTTCGTGCGGATGAAATCATCGGGACCGCGAATGGAACGATCAACGTGGCTCTCGGCGGCAAAATGCACAATGGCGCGCGGCTTGCGTCGATTCAATACGCTTCGCATTAAACCCCGGTCGGCGATGTCCCCGTGAACAAACTCATAGCGGCGCTCCTGCGAGATTGCCTCCAAGTTGCGCAGATTACCTGCATAAGTGAGTTTGTCGAGGTTTGCGATTGCGGCGGAATCGCATTCCATCTGATGCAAGATGAAATTAGATCCGATGAAACCTGCTCCGCCCGTAACGAGGATAGTGTGTTCCATGAATGATGAATTCAGCAGGTTCAGATCGCCAACTATGGTTTGTTTCACAAATCCGACCCAAACCTTTGACGAACTTTCAATTGTAAACAAAAAAGGACGGGAATCCCGTCCTCTGTGGTTCATTCGAACTTCACGGCATTGCCGCCATCCCTAGCAGTTCGTGCCTGGTCTTTACCCTGCCTTCCGTTGTCCGGATGCTGTCTGCGTCACAGTGCGGCCGCTAGGCTTCTTGGCCGGTCGCTCAGTCACTTCTCCGCCGATTGTTTCGAAATACACACGTTCGATTTCGGCGGCAATCTGCGGCCACCGGTAATGTTCATGAACACGGCGCTTCGCCGCCAGTCCCGCTGCCTCTCGCACCGCGGGATTCGCAATCAGGAAGCGCAGACGGTCGGCCAGATCTTCGACGTCGCCGCTCCGAAACGTGAATCCGGCATCGCCGACGGCTTCCCGGTTTTCCGGCACGTCACTGCTTAGCACACAAAGCCCCGCGCCCATTGCATCCAGCAATGCGAGGGACAAACCTTCCAGATCGGACGGCAAAACGAACAACATGGCATTGGTCAGCAACTCATCCATCGCTTCGCCTGAAACCCAATCCAGTATTTTGACGCGGTCGCTGACGTGAGTGCGAAGCTGGCGCGAGTACTCATCGCAGTAGCTCGACGCCCCCGCCATGACCAGCTTTATATCGGTGTTGAGCTTCTCATATGCTTCAATCAGCAGGTGACAACCCTTTTCCGGAGAAAATCTTCCCAGAAACAAAATATATTCGCCCGGCTCAAGTCCCCACTCCACGATCTTCTCCGGCAGACGTCGGTCGCGCAGCACTCCGCCGTTCGGCACATAGGATGTCTTCGCTTGGTAGCTTGCCTTGTAGTGATTCTGCAACACCTTGGAGACCACCATCGTGTGGGCCGGCAAACGCACCGCGGCTCGCTCGCCAAGCCGCAAGACAGTCGAAGCAATCCGTCCCCATTTCTGCCGCTTCCAGTCCAGACCTTGTACGGTGACAACGGTCTTCATGCCGGCGAGACGCGGAATGAACGAGAACAGCGCCGGTCCCAGGGCGTGATAGTGTACGACGTCGCACGGCTGTGTCAACACATGGAGCGTGCTTAAAAACGTGTGCATCAATGTTTCGAGATGCTTAGAGCGGATCGTTGGCACCCGAATGATTTGCATGCCTTTGTGGTGCCTGCCTGGTGGAGTGAAGTATGTCCGGCAATACGCGGTGACATGATGTCCCATCCCCGCCAACCGTGCGCCGACTTCCTCGTAATAAGTCTCGATACCGCTGTACTTCGAAAATACGCCGCGCCCGCCAATGAATGCGACTCGCAAGATCCGTTTCTGAAATGTTGCCGGAGGAGTAATGCTCACGATTGAAGTCGACTTGCGCTCAAATTCCCCCGGCTTGTCTGGCGCATTTCTTCCTCCATTATTCAGTCGACTATACAAAGTAATCAAGGCATCGTAATGCGCTTGCGGGCGATTGCTATCGCTTATCTGCTCTTGACCAGCCCGGCCCATCTCGTCCGCGAGTTCGGGTCGTGAGCTGAGAAGCTGGATGGCGGATGTAAGTTGTTCCACATCACCAGCCCTGTAGAGCAGGCCCGTTTTGCCTTCTCGTACCAGTTCCCGTCGCGAGCCCAAGTCGGTGGCTACTACCGTGCGCGCTTGCGCGTAGGATTCAAGAATTGTTTTTCCCAGAGTCTCATATGCATGGGACGGCAGCACGGTGAAGCGAGAATTGACAATCGCAAGTTGCAGATCCGCTCCTTGCAACTGACCGGCGAATTCGACGTTATGCAATTCGAGTTGAGCTGCCATCTGCTCCAAATGGCCGCGATCCGGCCCCTCTCCCGCAACCACCAGCCGTAAATCTGGAAGGCGCTGCATGGCATGCAGCAAGTCTTCCACCCCTTTTTCCGCCGACAACCGCCCGAAATAAAGTAGTGGCGCGTTCGGTGCCCGCAGCGCGATAAAAGGCCTTCTCGTTTGGAAGTGAGGAAGGATCTCGAACTTAGCCGGATCCCAGCCATGTTCTACAAATTTGTCGCGCACAAATTGGCTCGGCGCGAGAAAGCAATCGACACATTTGCGGTAAGTGCCCAGCCATTTGTGGAAGTACGCCTCGGCCACCAGTATCGGCACGCTGCCCCATCGGGGATAGCAATTCTCCTTCAGGGCATGCCAGAATTTACCGCCCTTACAGGCCTCACATGCCTCGCCGTGTGATACCAGGTTATAACTGGGACACAGGACTTTGAAGTCATTGAGGTGATAGACAACTGGGACCTTCTGCGCTTTCAGTTCCCATAAGATCGAAGGCGACAGATGGTGATAGATGTTGCGGACATGCGCTACATCTGGCTGGAATTCGGCGATCATCGCCCGAATTCTGCGCCGCGCTTCGCGGGAGTAAATCGCTTGTGCTGACAGGCTGATTTTATGAAACCACCCGCCCGCGCTCTTAAAGTCAATATGCGGCATGAAATGGCGATCATAAGGAGTGGGCCGGCCGCGCCGGTCGGCCATGGAAAACAGGGCTACCCGGTGGCCTTGGGACCGCATCAGTTGCATGACCTCGAACAGATACACTTCGGTCCCGCTGAATGGATAGTTATATTTGTTGCAAAATAAAATTCTCATAGGGAAGGCTCCGATCTTGATGTGCGGTCAATTGCAGAAACTGATTGCCAAAGCGGGTAAGGCTTTTCCTGCGGTTAAAGTTGTGGAGAACGTGAACTCGTGCTGCATGCCGAAGCCAATCTAGGCCGATCACGGCGTTCTGATTCCCTCTGCGAATTTGTTCGTCAAGGAAGAGAATCTTCGTCAAGAAATCGTCTCTCGCTCCGGGAGCGTACAGGAACCCCGTTTTTTCGTGGATTACGAGCTCAGAAATGCCGGTAATAGCTGGCGCGAGGACAATCTTGCCGCGCGCCATCGCCTCCATGAGCACGAGCGGAATGCCTTCGCTGCGGCTGGTGAGCACAACTACGTCAGCACGATCGTAAAGAGCATCCATCTGTTCGCGCGCAACGTGGCCCAGGAGCCGTAGGTGATCCTGTAGTCGGTTTTGCTCGATGAGAACTTCGAGATGGGGTCGCTCCGGCCCTTCACCGGCGATTGCACACTCAAAGTTGAGTCCATAGTTGCGCAATTGAGCGCAAGAACGAACCAGGAATGCGTGATCTTTTACGGCATGCAAGCGGCCAACGGCTAGGAGGCTGAGGCTTCGACGTTTGCCGCGAGCAGCCCGAGCCCGCGAAAATTCGACGTGCGCTGGAAGATCGACGCCCAGCCGCGAGACCAGGATCTTTCTCGCTTCGATAGCAGGGAAACGCTTCAGGATGTAGCGGCGGTTATACTCCGAGATGGTTACGCTGAAGCGGCAACTCTCCAGCTTGACGTCGAGGTAGGCGCCATCGATCAGCAGGTCCGACCCGTGCAAGGTCAAGCTGAAGCCAACGTCCAACAGCCGGGCTGCAACCATCGCAACCCACGAACCAAAGTAGCCGTGATGCACGTGGATGTGATCCACGCGATACTTTCCTAACAGCACCGCATAGTAGGCGCCAAGGTAGGTGTGCAGCAGGGCCTTTGCGCGGAGTTTAGGCGATTCCTTTCCACGCAGAAGTACACGGGTTAACAGTCTGGTGATGCGATTCCATCGCCACAGAATTGTTCCGAGAGCCTGCAGAAGAATCAGCAAACGCACTGGTTGCAGGCACAGAACCGGCATTTCAGAATCGTCGCCCACGGCTGCGTTCGCCTCAGAGCGCGGTCGCCGTACGCTGCTCGCTAAGATTTGCACTCCTCTCTCACGCAGTTCCTGGATTTCCTCACCAACATACGGCTCTACAGCTGAAGGGAATTGATTGGCGAGATAGGCTACGGTTAACACGAAGTGAGTCGAGATGGAGAGGATAGACTTATGAGGATGAATTGCACGCGCAACGCCGACGCTGCGCGGCCAGCATTCCAGCCATGGTGAACAAGAGCCCATTCACAAATTGATAATTCATCACCACAACAGCGGCATTTACCCAGTAAACAGCAAGCAATACCGGCCACATCGAATGGAATTGTGAATTCAGGAAGCCGTTGCTCTCGGCTTGGGGCACCGCACTTCGTCCCAGCCGAAAAATCTCCCACATCAACCAGGCATAGAGGGCCATGCCAACCATTCCATGCTCTACGAGGAGTTCCAGGTAGGTGTTGTGCGGATATAGTTCCTTTTCTTTGTAGCCGCTTACGTGTTGGGCTAACTCTGAAGGCATTTGATTGATGCCCCAGCCGGTCAGTGGTTTTTCCATGAACATTTCCCACCCGCCGGAGTAAACCGCTTCGCGAAAATCGACCGGGCCGGATTCTTGCAGCCGATCCGCCAGAGCGCGCCGCTCGCCGTCAAAACTCAGTGAGACCAGTAATCCCAAAGCTCCGACGATTAATAGCGCGCCGCACGCGCGCCGCAGCTCCCGGTTCCGCGTGCGGAAAATCAGAATCCCGATGCTGACCCCGAATGAGAGCCACACCGCGCGCGTCATCGTTGCCAGCACAGCGATCGGAAGGGCCGCCAGTAGCAACGCTCCCTTAATTCCACGCATTCTTCCGCGCAAGAAGGAGTGCAACGCTAATACGCCGAGCAAGTTCAACGAAACCCCATTTGCTACGGCCTGCAGCAAGGGCCCTCGCGCCCGGTCTGCCTGGTTGCCCAGACTTTCATCCAGGATGAAACGCGGAAAAATTAATGATTTCGCTCCCACCAGAAACGCAATCGAAGTGAAGCAGAGGTAGGCAAGCACTACAAGAGCAAAGACCTCGAAATGCCGGAGTCGCCGTTCATCGATGAATACCAGTTGTGCCAGGTGAAATAGAGCGAACGGAACGATAAATTTCGCAGCGAGTAAACACCACGTTTGATTGTCGAAAGGCATCTGTATAACGCTTGCGACCGCCAAGATTATCAAGCCGATCATTGGCCAGGTTGCCCTCTCAACCACCAGCAACCTCTGCCGCGTCACCACCGCCCGTCCGCTCACTCCCAAAACCAACATTAGGAACGCAACCCGATCAATCTCGTAGAAAGGTACATCGGGATGTCGTAACAGCATCGCCGCCAGAGTCCCTAGAAACAGTGCGGTAGGCACAAACATTGTGGCCTGCAGCGAACCCAGGCTCATCCGGGCGCCACTCCAGGCTGCCTCACCCATCCAAGTCGAAGATAGTGTCCTCCCCACCGAAGACGAGGACATCAGTCCCCACCCCCCCGTAGCACTTCCCAAACTGTCTTCAACAAAATCGTCATGTCCATCCTCAGGTTCCAGCGATGGATATACTCCAGATCCAGGCTCATTCCGGCTTGGAACGATGGATTCTTTCGCGCCGTAACCTGCCAAAGTCCGGTGATCCCGGGTGTCACGTCCAATCGCGGCAGGTGCTCAATCGTATATTCGGAAAAATCATCCAAAGGATGCGGTCGCGGTCCTACCAGACTCATTTCACCTTTCAACACATTCAAAAGCTGCGGAAATTCGTCCAGACTGTACCGGCGGAGGAATCGTCCGATCCGGGTAATCCGAGGGTCGTTTGTAATTTTGAAAATCGGTCCCTGTCTTTGATTTCGTTCTCGCAGTTCCTTCTTTCCAATATGCGCCTCTCTTACCATGGTTCGAAATTTATAGCAGCGGAACGATCTACCTTTGCGTCCGGCGCGCAGCGCAGCGTAAAACACAGGCCCCGACGAGTTCAGTTTGATGAGGATTGCGATCAGAGCCAGCGCCGGTGCCAGTATGACGAGAGCCAGCGAGGCAGCGATAAGGTCAATCCCACGTTTCAGCAGTAATCCTGCAACTGGCAATCGTTCTTCATGCAGGGAAATGAGCGGGATGCCGCCAATGCGCTCCGTTTCTCGCGTTGGTTCGCAACCAAACAGATCGGGAGCCAACTTCACGTCTAGACGCAATCGTTGCGCTGCTCGCAGCACGCGCAATGTGACGTCCCGATCGCGGGGCGCGGCCAGAATCACTTCATCTACAAACCCCGTGCGTGCCAACTGCGCCAAGTGCATGGTGCGTCCAATCACACCTTTTCCCAACGGTTTTCGGTCATCCAGAAAACCGCAAAATACCCGGTCCATTTCCGGATGCGTTTCCAGATGATTCGCTATTTTGCGTCCCACCGCGCCTGCCCCTACGATCAGGACGTTCCGCGGGCCGCGGTCAGCAAGCAGGTTGCGCTGGTGATTCTGCGACAATCTTCCCGACCGTAAAGCTCCAAAGAACGACAATTCAGAGTTGCCAGCCGGTTCGCGCTGAACCTTCCGAGGGTGAGCCAAAGCAATTCCCGGAATCAACCGGGCGGCCGGCTCGGGTGGCTGAGGTTTTCGCTGCGTATGTAGCAAAGGAGAAAACACTTCAGACGAAGTCCAATTCGTACCCTTGGATCTCAATCGCCAGCGAGCGCTGGATCATCTCAATGGAGATTACGAGCTTTCCCTCGTGTTGCAGCAGCACCCCTTCGAGCCCGTCCAGACACCCTCCTCGGATGCGCATGCGCTGGCCGACCTGCACAAAAGGATGCAGGGAAAATAAGACTTTTTCTTGTAACAACAGTTGCAGATGATCGATCTGCGCCGGAGGCACTGGTACAACCGTTCCTCCGAATGTCACAAAGCCCAGCAGGCCTGCTGTCTGCAACACCGCACGACGCGCCGCACTGGACTGATCGATATGCACGAACACATATCCTGGAAACAAAGCAGTTGTCACCACCTGATGCCGATCGCTCCATACGTGTTTTTCGGTTCGCAACGGCAAGTAAACTTCATAACGTTTGTAATTAAGTTGCGCGACTACTTTTTTCTCGTACCGGTAGCGCGTGTGAACGGCAAACCAGTGAGGTCCATTGGAATCCACGGAGGCCTGTGGTTCCCGTAGCGTCCCAGCGGCATCGTTCACCGCTGCGGTCCCATAGCTACCGCCCATTGAGTCCCATTGCCCTTTCCATTATGTTTTCCATGTCGCCGTTACGTTCGTCGCTTATAGCCGTTGATAGATCTTTTCTGGAATCGGAAACGCTCTTTCGCTGAGAACCGTTCCCAGGATTCGGGACTGCGTTCCTTCAAGCATTTCTTTGATTTTGCGAGCCGTCGCTCTCCGGGTGCTATGAGCCTCAAGAACGAGAATGATTCCATCTGCCAGTTGCCCTAGAAATCCACTCTCGCTCGATAATCCAGCCGCAGGTCCTTGAACCACGGCATATTCAAAATCCTTTCGGAGCTCCGCGAGAGCCCACCGCCAACAGAGATCTTTTGCCGGTTCCGGACAAAGTTCGCGCAATGCGGACTCCGCCACGCGCCATAGGTTCGTTTCGAGCCGTGTGGACAACGGCTTGATGCCGGCACTGCCTGAGTGGCGAGGATAGCGCGCCACCGCGGCCCTTTCTGGGCCTGAATTTCGGCTCACAATTGCAATTTCAGCCGAGGTTTCCAGCGCGAGAGCATGTCCTACTTGAAGGCAAATATCTCGCACATCGGTGGTCGACTCGGCTGCACTGAATACGACTTGCTTGACTGGTTCCCCCGAATTGGTGAAGAATACGCGTCGAACCAAGCCCCGAATTTGTTCGCGGGCAAAGTTCTCCGGATCCCACCCCTGCACAACCCCGCAGGCCCTTGCCCGGGCCGGCGCTGCTATGTTCGCCGCCGAATCGATCAAACCGGATCTCGGCAGTACGTCCGCGTGCATGCTCATCGTGTCTCCCCTTAGGCGGACAATCGCCCTCTACCTTTCGCAGGTAGCGAAGCCAATACTGGAATTTGCAAACACGCCACAACTTCTTCTGGCGTACGCAGAGTAGGGTCCATATAGTCTGCCGCGAATGCAGCTCCAGTGCCCGCCGTCACAGCCATGACTAAGCCCACGAGCACTACTGCCGCGGCAGGCCACACCGGCAACTGCGGCACGACCGGGCGTTCGGCGATTGCTACATTCACGATGCCACCATCATCCAGCGCGTCGCCCATTCGAGCGATTTCCCGTTTCTTAACGTAGAGAAGGTAATTCTCCTCAGCCACCTTCTCGCTGCTCGTCAAATCATCTTGCGTGATGGCTTCCTCGCCGAGTTGACGGGCTAAGGCGCGATATTCAGTCAGGTGTGCTCTCGTTGTCCCCGCTCGCGCTTGCAATCCCTTCATCTCAACTTCTGCCTTTTGCAGCTCCGCCTTGGCCCATGCATAGTTCACATTCAGGTCTGTAGTTTCGTCGCGTAGCGGGTTCAACTTCTCGGCTGCGATCGCCGCCTTCGCCTGGAGAATTTGCTGTCCGATCTCCTGCACCAGACGGTGTGTCGGTTCAAATTTGGTCAGTAACTGAGTCCTTTTTAAATCGAGATCGAGCAGGCTGGCCTTCACCGTCCGCAGAAGTTCAGGATTATCCGCCGTGCGGATCTGGGTGACACTTCGCTCCGGTAACTTACCCAACTGCGCCTCAAGTTCTCGAACTCTCCGCGCGGTCTCGGACATTTCTATCCCCGTTTGCCGGTAATTTGCATCGGTCTGGTCAAGCCGCTGCAAGACAAGATCGCGCTGCTGGGCAGCCATCACCACGCGGTGTCTGTTGGCGAAGTCGAGGAGCTCGGTTTCAGCCGCCTCAAGTTGATGTCGTGATTCCTGGGTCTGCTGATCGAAGAAGTGCAGTTGTCCGCCCGGACGATGCACTTCCATGTGCTTTTCCAGGTAGATCGCGGTTAATGACTGCAGCACGTGTGCGGCCAGCTGCGGGTCCGCCGAGTCATAGCTCACAGCGATTAAATTCGTTTTCTTGATGGGTTCGACTTTTAAGCGCCCGGCCAGTCGCGTAGCTGCTCGCTCCGATCGCGCCGCTTCTGCTTCGTGGGGACGGAGCCATCGCAACCAGTCATGCGCGCCTAGATCATTGGCCCGTACAACACGGCGGAGAACGTCGTCGTCCTTCAATAATTCCACCTCTGAATTCAAGTCTTCTTCAGTCACTTCCTCGCGAGAAAAGTCGGGAGGAGCATTCTGTTGTCCGGTAAGAGGTGGATCTGCGCGTCCTCGCCGCACCAATACACGAGCGTGGGCCCGGTAGGTAGTTCCCGTAAACGCATAGACAACCGAAAGCGCAAAGATCATTACTGAGACACCAACAAAGAGCCTGCCCCGCCGAAATAATAAAATCGCCAATTCCCGCAGCGTCGGCGAGGCGAAATCATTTTCCGTGCGTGCTGGATTGGCGTCTGGCATCTGGGTTGCGCGCCTAGAACTGTGTCGAGCTCACATACATACTCATGGAGGGTTTGCTGAGAAAGCGTTCTACTTTCGAAACAGAATTTTGCGGGACGAATACCATGTCACCCGGACGCAATAGCGGGACCTCGCTTAAGCTTTTTTCCTTCAGCATCTTCTTAAGGTTAAAAACACGCGCCTCTGTTAAGTCGTCGTTGACACGCCGGAATAAAAGAACCTGAGAATGTTTTGCCTGGTGGGTGAATCCGCCAGCAATCTCTACTGCCTCAATTACGGTGGTATCGGCTCGCAACTCATATTTGCCGGGCTTTCCCACTTCGCCGCCCGCCACAAAATACGGATGTTCGAACTCCTTCAGCGCCACCGCTACTTGCGGATCGTGCAGATACCCCGTGTACGCCTTTCGCACGGCGTCACGAAACTCCTCCAGCATCAACCCTTGAGCCAGCACCGGAGTCGCATCTTTGAGCGCGACATAGCCGTCGAGTTGTATCGTGAGCGTCTGGTCTAACTCTGGAGACAGCGTGAAACTCAGAGTAACCACGTCACTACAATGAAGCCGGTAAAGCGGACGGCGATTCCCTCCGAGCTGGAGGTTTCCCGTGCCGTCCGCTTCCCCGGCTCTTGCAGGCGCCGATCCCGTGCTCCACCCCCCAGCCCCGGTTTGGCTGGGTTGAGGAGACTGTAAACTCGTTTCCAGGCGATTCGATCTTGCCTCGTCCTGGGCGAATGCGGCGCCGCAAAGCTGTAATAACAACACGCCCATCACCGTAACTCTTGTCCAGCCAGCGAAGGGCTTCATTGTGTTATGGGCTCTATCTTCCTGGGTTCCAAGAGCGGCTCAGCCTCCGCAGCTCTCTTTGGGCAAGTTACCTCGACGAGAATTTCGCAGCAAGACATGGGAAGTGTCGTCTACTTAAGTAGTCATGCTGGATTTACCCGGCAAACAGCGCCCACTCAGTAGCATTGTGTCGATTGATCTTGGCGGCACGCTGCGATAGGGTCGGAATACAGCTCTCTAGCTGCCTACCTACGAAAGTAGACTTGCATGTTCACGAAATCACATGCCACCCGCAAGAACGAACTCGAAAGATACGAAATAGCGGCATATTCCTGGAATGTTGCCGCAAACTTCTCAGGGATTCTCGGAGATCGACCCTGCGTAGGCACATTTGCACACCCTCGTATCCAGTTGTCCCGATTTGAGAGTCGCCCCTCGATTATCTGACGTGTTTTCCTTGAGTACTTCTCTGCTCGCCCCTAAGATCAACTTGCCAACCGTTTCACTCGGAGCCTGTTGCAATGAGTCTCACCTCGTCCGCGCCTTCGTCCGCGATCACGGTTCTTATCGCTGACTCCAACCGAATGCAAGCGCAGTTACTCATCAGCGCCTTGCGTCGGCGTTCGGAATTTCTTATCTCGACTTGCCCGGTCGATGTGGTCTCAATCCTTCAGGCGGTCGCTTCCTCGCCGGCCAAAGTGGTTGTTCTTTCGCTGAATCACTCCGTAGCAGTCGCTACCCAAATGACCGTAATGCGCAGCATTCATCTTTCGCATCCAAGAATCGCGAAAGTCCTTCTAGTTGAGTCCTACGATCGTGAATTGGTATTAAGTGCTTTCCGCTCGGGTGCTCACGGAATTTTCTGCATTTCCGATACCCATTTCCGCTCGCTTTGCAGATGCATCCAAAGCGTCGCCAACGGCCAAATCTGGGCCAATGCCGAACAGATGACTTTCTTGCTCGAACTGATTTCTGAAGTACCTTCGCTGCGGGTTCTTAATGCGCTTGGTCGTCAACTGCTTACGCCTCGCGAAGAACAGGTGGTTGCCCTCGTGGCCGAAGGTCTGAGCAATCGCGGAACCGCCCGGGAACTGAGTCTCAGCGAGCACACCGTAAAAAAATACCTGTTTCGTATCTTTGACAAGCTGGGCATCTCCTCCCGCGTCGAACTTGTTCTCTACGCCCTCAACCATGGTGCTCCACTGCGGGCGGAATGGCTTGCGGGATTAGGTCCCCCCGCGCCACATGCTGAGATTCCAAGCTGAACTGGCCCTGCAATTGAAAACCCGCTCCAGCGCCTGTATAAATCTGAGGACGAATACCGTGGTAGTAAACTCCTCAGATCCCGGCTCCAACCCTCCCCCGCGCAGTGCGACAATTATCGCTGCGGGACTGCTGCTCGCGGCGCTCTCGCTGGTTGTTCTTTATACCGAACGGGGAGCGTTTTTGAGTCCGGTGGCATTGGTCGTAATTGCTGCCATCGGCGTGGCCGCACTGCTTTTGCAACTTCGGCTACGTACGGATATTTCCCCTTCGGTTCGAGTTTCTACTCGAGCGACACTATGGCTCAACGCACTGGGAGTTCTTTTTTCGGTGGGAGCGGTACTTGCCGATGTGTTTCGCCCCAGGGCGTCGGTGATACTAATTGCGTCGCTGGTTGCCGTCGGATGTTTTTCGATTAGCGGCATCATCGTCCTCAAGGCACTGCGCAAACCTCGGATTTGAGACTCGGCCCGTAGTCTTTCCTGACGCAGTAGTTCGTCGTGCTTTGAAGTTTCAGCATCGGCAAACAACTGTCTCCCGCATTCTCCGTGGCCCTTCTCAGCGCGCTCCGCGCGTAAGGTTCTTATCGTGACTTCCCTCATTACCCCGCCGTAACTCCACGATCTCGCTCCCATTCGCAATCAGCACAACACTTGCCATGCCGATGAACAGTCCATGTTCGACCACCCCCGGCATGTCGCTGAGCTGCCGAGCCAGCCCATCCGCATCTGGAATGCGTTCGAAGCGGCAATCGAGGATGTAATTATTCTCATCGGTCAAATATGGTTTCCCATCCGGTCCTCGCCGCAGCGAAACTTTCGCGCCCAGTGCTTTGATCTTCTTCGCCACGACCGCCTGGGCGAACTTGATCACTTCCACCGGCAACGGAAATCTTCCCAGCACCGGAACCCTCTTCGAGGCATCCGCCACAATCACCAGTTGTTTGGTTGCCGAAGCAACAATTTTTTCCCTGAGCAATGCACCGCCCCCACCTTTGATCAACCGCAATTCCGGATCAACTTCGTCAGCTCCATCGACGGTTACGTCAATCTCCGGGCATTCATCGAGCGTCGTAAGCGGAATTCCCAGACTCGCTGCCTGCTCGCCGGAACGAACGGAAGTTGGAATTCCTCTGATGCGGAGTCCCGTCTTGACCGCATCGCCCAGCAATTGAATGAAGTAGGCGGCTGTCGACCCAGTGCCTAGCCCAACAATTTGCCCATCCTTCACAAACCGCAAGCTCGCCCGCGCCGCCGCCTCTTTTTCCTGATCGTTTGCCATAAGGTTTACTGGAGAGAATCCTACTCGACAAGCAAATTGATTAGCCGTCCCGAAACCTTGCCCATTTTTCGACCGCCCCGGTCCCACCCGCTACCCCAAACTCTTTTCCACGTAGATCAAATATCCCGCCAAGGCCAGACCAAACAGCACCGTCAGAATCGTCACCAGATCCACGATAAATCCCGCTGGCTCAAACTTTCCTTGATCCAATAGTGCCCGCGTTTTTCGATAGCGCAAAAGTCCGGCTACCACCATCGCCACGCCCCCGAGAATCGAAATCATTCCCATCCACACGGAAAGCCCTGTGCTCTTGGAGACTTGGCCCTGAAATCGTGCCAACTGCCTCAACGCAATCGCAAATCGTCCAATGGCAAACCCGAATACCACAATGGCCACGCTGGTTCGAACCCACGCCAAAAACGTGCGCTCGTTCGCCAAATGGTCACGGGCTCGATTGGAATTTTCCGCCACGTTCTCTTGCGATGCCGGCAGCATTATTCCACAGCCTTCGCGATCAGCGCGCCCGCGCCCACAATATTCTTGATCAAGTCTTCCGGCACGCCATGCCGCTGCTGAAGATACTCCGGACTATTGTAGGAAACCCAGACCTTCCCGTTTTCATCCGCCGCAACCAGCGCCTTCAACGGCAGATCAATCGCCAAAGTCGGAGCGGCCACCATCAGCGGCGTCCCTCCCTTGGGACTGCCGAAGATGACAACCTTCGTCGGCCGCATCTTCAACCCGACCTTCTCCGCTTCGCCGCTGTGGTCGATGATCGAGAAGACCTGCAACCCTTTCTGTTCAAAAAAAGATCGAAGCCGCTGGACGGTTTCGTCGACCGGATAACGGCTCGCAACTTGTATCAAACCATTTGTTGGCATGACTAAACTCCTTACTTCACGCGTCCATTACCGCCCAAAATCATCTTCCCCAAAAGCTCCTTCAGAATCTTCGCCGCCACCGTAGCTGTCATCCCGCCAATATCGCGCGCCGGATTGTACTCGACAATGTCCGCTCCGACGATCGTTCCTTCCATGGAATGCAAATGCGCGATCGCCTCCCGGACCGTCATCCCTCCCGGCTCGTGATGCGAAATTCCTGGCGCGAACGCCGGATCGAGCACGTCCATATCGAACGAAATATAGACTGGCCCGTGAATCTTAAGCCGATCATATGCGGGCAGGGAAGACATCTGCACGATCTCTACCGCGAATTTCTCAGCTTGCTCGCGCTGGTGCCGATTCAGCGTGCGAATTCCAATCTGCACCAGCCGCGCCGCCAGCCGTTCCTCCATGATGCGCGCGAATGGGCAAGCATGCGACACCCGGCTTCCTTCGAATTCGTCATATAAATCCGGATGCGCGTCGAAATGCACGAGAGTGAGATCCGCAGAACGTTGGGCAAATGCCTTCAATATGGGATAAGTAACCGAGTGATCCCCGCCCAGCGATACTGGACGTTCATCCTTCTTTAGCAGTTCGGCCACAGCCTGCTCAATCTCCGCAAAATCGGCGTCAATCCCTTCCCGCGAATTGCTCAAGTGCAGGTCGCCCGCATCCGAGAGCACGCCAGGCGCTCCAACATCGATACCCAACTCCGACCATTTGTTGGAAGCGTCGCTCTGCCAAGCCTCGCGAATCCTGCCCGGCGCGCTGGCGGGCCCTCGGAGAAAAGACGAATTCACATCCAGCGGAATTCCCAGCAGGGTTGGCATTTGCAGGTTTCGGGCCAGATCTCCCTTACCGCCCTTCGATCTCCATGGCTTCTACGGCAATTACTGTACACAGTTTGGCAATCTGTGGATATTAATTAACGTCAGGTTTACTTCCCTTTCAAAATGACCGCATTCACTGCGAATTCCATTTCCAGATGCTTCGATCGCTCTTGTCGCCTGTGATTTTCTTTTAACCGCGAATTCATCCCCGCTTCACCTTCCGCCACCGCAGGGTGACTACCTTGGCCTCAGTAGTCCCTTCAACTTCAAGCCTTAATTGCTTCTAAAAATCCTCAGGAGGAAAACTCATGTCTTCTCGCTTAACAGACGTCAGAAAGCACCTCGCGGTTGCAACCAGCATTTTTGCTTTGCTGGTTAACCTGGGCGCGCCTGCCACAGCCGCTGCTTCCGAACCGGAGAAGCACCCTGCCAAGCACACCGCAACCGCTACTCCCATTCAACATGTCATTGTGATCATCGGAGAAAACCGCACCTTCGATCACGTCTTCGCCACCTATCAGCCCAAAGAGGACGAATCTATCTTGAACCTGCTGTCGGAAGGCATTGTCAATGCGGACGGCACTCCCGGACCCAACTTCTCCTCAGCCAGCCAATCCTCCGCCAGCGACACCAGCCTTTTTCAGTTGAATCCATCGAGCAACACCCCGTATTCGGTGTTGCCGCCAGTGCTTGCGGGTGGATACACCACCGCGCCGTTCAAGAGCATTGGGCAGGCCAAGAAATACGAAAACGGATTGCCCAATAACTACTACGTGTACCTGACCACTGGCGGTACCGGCCTTGCTCACGGAGCAATCGACACTCGCGTCCCGAACGCGACCACCAAACCTTCCGGCCCGTTCCAGTTGACCTCAGCAACCCTGCCGTACGATTCCTATACCAACAGCCCTGTGCACCGCTTCTACCAGATGTGGCAACAGTTTGATTGCAACGCCACGAATGCTACACCTCAGAATCCCAGCGGATGCCGTGGCGATCTGTTCCCCTGGGTCGAAGTCACGGTCGGAGCAGGAACCAACGGGCTCAGCCAGCCCTCCGGCTTCAGCGACACCAGCACCAAAGAAGGCTCGACCTCGATGGGCTTCTACAACATGCAGCAGGGCGATGCTCCGTACTTCAAGTATCTTGCCGACAATTTCGCGATGAGCGATAACTTTCATCAAGCCGTTATGGGTGGAACCGGCGCCAACCACGTAATGCTCGGCACCGGCGATGCGATCTGGTTCAGCGATGGCAACGGAAACCCCGTGGAGCCGCCGCACAATCAACTGGTCGCCGCGGGCAGCCCCAACGCCGGCGTTGTGGACGAAATCGAGAATCCGGATCCCCAGTCTGGCACCAACAACTGGTACACCGAGGATGGCTACGGCGGCGGTTCTTACGGATCCCCATCTTACGGCGGCGGCACCTACTCCAACTGCTCTGACGCAACCCAGCCTGGCGTATCGCAGATCACCACTTATCTGAGCACACTGAGCAAGCCCATCAATCCCAACTGCGATGCGAATCACTTCTACCTCTTGAATAATTACAACCCCGGCTACTACGGCAATGGCTCGAGCGCTTACGCCGACATCGGTAATCCCAACGAGACTGTTTTCACGATTCCTCCATCTCCGCTTCGCAACATCGGCGATGAGTTGAGCGAGCAAGGCGTCTCTTGGGCCTACTACGGAGACCAGTGGAGCGCCTACCTGGCCAATCCAGATGGAAACTACGTTACTCCTGACAATACTTATTGCAACATCTGCAACCCGTTCCAGTACTCGACTTCCATCATGACGAACCCCTCCACCCGCGCAAACTTGCAGGACACCACCGCGCTGTACGCGGCGCTCAAGAACGGAAACTTACCCGCCGTTTCGTATGTCAAGCCCGACGGCTGGCTTGACGGGCACCCGTCTTCTTCGAAGCTTAATTTGTTCGAAGGCTTCGTCAAAAAAATCGTTGACGGCGTGCAAGCTAATCCGGCCCTGTGGCAGAGCACGGCCATCATCGTCACCTTCGACGAGGGCGGCGGTTATTACGACTCCGGCTACATTCAACCACTCGACTACTTTGGCGACGGCACCCGCATCCCTACGCTGGTGGTTTCTCCATATACCAGGGCCGGGCACATCTCGCACACCTACGCCGACCACGTTTCGATCCTGAAGTTCATCGAAGCGAACTGGGGACTGGCTCCGCTGACGGCTCGCAGCCGGGATAATTTCCCGAATCCTGTCGCCAGCAAGTCTAATCCCTACGTTCCGTCGAACAGTCCAGCGCTCGGAGATCTAATGGACTTGTTCTCATTTGGCGATCACTAAAGAGAGTAAGTTTCGTAACTCTAAGTGGCCCTGGATTGGCGTCAACCGGCAAAGTCAGCCGCCAGTTGACGCCATCTTAATTTGCAGGTTGTGGCGTTTGCACAGCTCTGCAGGCTTTACCCTCCGTGTCCCCTGTGTCGCTTGTGTTTAAAGTTCTTTATAGTCACTCAGAATCTCGCCCATCCCGCCGCGCATCCGTTATTCTAGTAACGAACTCATATGGCAACCCCAAAATCTAAGACCACCACTGGCGCCGCCGCCGTACTCGGCTCTCCTTCGAAAAATGGTTCTAGTCCCGAGCGCGAAAGCGCATTCAACGCTTTCCGGCAGTGGGGATATCTTGAGGGCGACCTCGACCCCCTCGGTTTCCTCCGTCCCCGCCCCACTCCCGAATTGCAGATTGAAGGCGAATACGCTCGTGAAGCCCGCGCCATTTATTCCTCAACTGTCGGTGTCGAGATCAATCACATCTATTCCCCCGATCGCCGCCGCTGGATTTACGAGCGCATGGAATCGCCCGCCGCTGAATCCGCGGTTACGGAAAAAGACCAGAAGCGGATTCTCGATTTGCTGATTCGCGCCGACGTCTTCGAGCAGGTGATGCAGCAGCGCTATCTCGGCAGCAAGCGCTTCTCGCTCGAAGGCGTCACCGCGTTGCTCCCACTAGTCGATGAAATTCTCGAAACCGGCTCACGCCTCGGCGCCGTCGAACTCGTCATGGGTATGAGCCATCGCGGCCGCCTCAACGTGATGGCCCACGTAGCCAGGCGATCGCCGGAAGAGATTTTTGCCGGCTTCGAGGACGTCGATCCCCGCAGCGTCCTCGGTTCCGGCGATGTGAAATATCACATGGGCGCGACCGGCGAATACGTCACGCGCAGCGGCAACAAAGTTCACATCCATCTGGTTTCAAACCCCAGCCATCTCGAAGCCGTCGATCCTGTCACCGTCGGACGCACTCGCGCAAAACAAGATCGAACAGGCGAAGGTGGACGCGAAAAGTATCTTCCTTTGCTGGTCCACGGCGATGCCGCATTCGCCGGACAAGGCATCCTAGCCGAAACCATGAACTACGCCGACCTGCCAGGCTACACCGTCGGCGGCACCATTCATGTGATCGTGAATAACCTTCTGGGATTCACCACCAGCTATCTCGAAGAGCACTCCACGCGTTTCGCTGCCTGTATCGCGCGCCGCCAGTCGATTCCCATCTTCCACGTGAACGGCGAAGATGTGGACGCCGTTGTCCGCGTCGCCCGCATGGCTACCGAATATCGCTATCGCTTCGGCACCGACGTCGTCATCGATCTCATCGGCTACCGCCGCCACGGGCACAGTGAAGTTGATGACCCCACCGTCACTCAGCCGCTGCTCTACAAAAAAATCAAAGAACATCCCCCGCTTTGGGAGATCTATGCCGATGATGCCGGTGCGGCCGATGCTCCAGCCCAAGCCGCGGCCATCAAAGCCGAGTTCGAATCTGCACAGAAAAATGCCGGCAAGATCACAAAAAAACCGCTGATGCGGAACATGCCTTCCTATTGGGACCAATACTACGGAGGCCTCCACAAACCGGAGTACGAAGTAGAAACCGGACTCTCCACCGATGAATTAGCGCAACTGGGGAATGTCCTGTCTGCGTACCCCGAAGGTTTCCACATCCATCCCAAAGTAAAAAAGCTCCTGGAACAGCGCGCAGAGATGGGAACAGGCAAGCGTCCGGTAGATTACGGCATGGCTGAAGCCTTGGCTTTCGCGAGTTTGGTGAAAGCCGGTATTCCCGTTCGCCTCTCTGGCCAGGATTCCCGCCGCGGCACCTTCAACCAGCGCCATTCCGTTCTCGTAGACATCGAGAATGAGAACGAATACGTTCCGCTGGAAAACGTCGCCGCCGGCCAGGCCCGCTGCGGAATTCACAACTCCACTCTTTCCGAACCCGGAGTGCTCGGCTTCGAATATGGCTACAGCCGCGACTATCCCGAGGCGCTCGTTCTCTGGGAGGCCCAGTTCGGTGATTTTGTGAACGTCGCGCAAGCCATCATCGATCAGTTCATCTCCGCTGGCGAAGCCAAGTGGGGATTGCTCTCCGGCGTCGTCATGCTCCTGCCTCACGGCTACGAAGGTCAAGGCCCGGAACACTCCAGCGCCCGCATCGAACGCTTTCTGCAACTCGCGGCGAAACACAACATCCAGATCGCTCAGCCCTCCAACGCCGCACAATATTTTCATCTACTGCGCCGCCAGGCCCTGCGCCACTGGCGCAAACCGCTTGTAGTCTTCACCCCGAAAAGCATGTTGCGCCATCCCGATGCGTCATCGCCCATCGCCGACTTCACGCAGAAAAGTTTTTTAAATGTAATTCCCGACACCGAAATCGGAGAAGCCGACCGTATCCTGGTCTGCACCGGAAAAATCGGCCACGAACTCAAAGCCGAACGGAAGAAGAGAAAAGATTCCAGCACCGCCATCGTCTTTCTCGAACAACTCTATCCCTTCCCGGAAGAAGAACTTTCCGCCGAATTCGCCCGCCACGGCAAAGATGGAGACATCGTCTGGGTCCAGGAAGAGCCTGCCAACATGGGAGCCCTATTCAACATGCTTCCCCGCCTCCAACGCATCGCCGGCGATCGCCATGTCATGTCGGTCAAACGCAGCTCCAGCGCCAGCCCCGCCACCGGCAGCGCCAAAGCGCATGAGGTAGAACAGAAGACGCTGCTGACGCTGGCTTTTACTACCAAGGGATAGCCGCGCGGGTTACGCGACTTATGTGGGTACGGCCGCTCAAGCCTGCCCTGAGCGGAGTCGAAGGGGCCGTCCAGCCGAGAGAAGCTCTTGATCGCACGCTGTCAGATGACTATAATGACCATCATAACCATCTGAGGTCAGTCCTTTGAGCTCACAATCGCAATCCTGGACCGTAGCCCAAGCCAAAGCAAAATTGAGCGAAGTTATAAATCGCGCAACCTCCGAAGGCCCGCAGACCATAACCCGCCGCGGACGCAAAGCCGCCGTGGTGGTCGATGCCGATGAGTGGAATCGCAAAACCAAGCGCGTCGGTACTCTTGCGGATTTCTTTGCCTCCTCACCGTTGCGGGAGGGAGGATTGAAGCTTCCTCGTCGCACTCGTCCCCGCAAGGTCGACTTGTGAGTTTTCTTCTCGATACCAACGCAATTTCAGAATGGCAGAAGCCGCGCCCAAACCCCGGGCTCACCGCCTGGTCCAACAGCGCCGATGAGGAGACTCTTTTTCTAAGTGTGGTCACGCTGGCGGAGCTGCGCTACGGAATTGAGCGTATGTCGGACGGAAGTCTGCGCCGGCGTTATGAGCAATGGCTGGAACACGAGTTGCTCCTCCGCTTTGAAGGCAGGATTCTTCCTGTCAATCAGACCGTCGCCGATGCCTGGGGGCGAACCGTGGCCCGGTGCGCATCAAAGGGAAGACCGATCAGCGCAATCGACGCCTTTCTGGCTGCCACGGCGGAAGTTCACCGCCTGACTCTCGTCACGCGAAACGTTCAGCACTTCACCGTTCTCAAAACCGTATTAAATCCCTGGACGTAGTGGACGCTTATCCCGCTCTCTCCGTCACCGTATTCCCGCCACTCCCCGGCAACTTCGCCTTCCTGCCTCCGGCACTCTCCCCCGCCAACAACTCCTCCAAACTCTCATACGCATAAATCGTCGGCGCGTGATTCTGCATCAGCCCGCCCGTATCCGCAGTCGGCCCGTAATTGCTGTGCAGTTCGCGCCCCAGCATCCTCAGCATCGCCATCAACTGTCCGCGATGATGTGAAGTATGCGCGATTCTCCTCGTCATCACCCACGCCCGCGACCGCGGCACGTCGAAAAACTTCGTGTCGGCCTCCCACCACAAATCATCTTTCCCCTGGAGCGCCGCCAGTCGCTTCCCGCTGTCCTCCGCATAACGTTTCATAAACTCCAGCCGCACTTCCTGCTTTGGCAGCGGAGGCGCACCCACATCAATCCCAAGCATGTTGCGGAACCACAAGTCTTCGCTCACACACTGATGCACCATCTGCTCCAGCACGCTGCGCCCTCGCGCGTCGTCCCCCCGCGGACGCACCGCAAGATCCTCATCCCTAAACTCGCTCCACACGCTGACCACCTTCACCCGTTCGGTGGCATAGGTTTCGACGAGAAATGTGTATCTCATAGCCGCAAATGTTACCCTAACTTTCCTAATTCAATCCATGCCCCGCAGCCTCCACCCACTCCGCGTCGCCATCGACACCGGCGGCACCTTCACCGACTGCGTCTGGATCGACCGCGGTCACCTGCGCATGCTGAAAGTATTTTCCACTCCCGCCGATCCCTCCCAAGCCATTGTCGAGGCGCTCCAAAAGATAAATCACGAAGGCGAGTTCATTATCCTGCACGGCACCACCGTCGGCACCAACGCACTGCTCGAACGCAAAGGAGCCCGCACCGCTCTAATCACCACCGCCGGATTCGAAGACGCCATCGAGATCGGACGCCAGGCCCGTCCCAAACTCTACGACTTTTTCTTCGACCGCATCGAACCCTTAGTCCCCACCGATCTCCGCTTCGGTATCGAAGAACGCGTCTCCAGCAGCGGAGAAATCCTAAGCTCGCCCTCGCCCGCGAAGCTGGAATCGCTAGTCGCACAAATAGCCACGGCACAGCCCGAGTCCATCGCCATCTCGTTGCTCTTCTCGTTCGTGAATCCAAAAAACGAATTGGCAATCGCGGAAGCTCTCAAGCCTCTCGACGTCCCACTCTCGATCTCGCACCAGATTCTCCCCGAATTCCGCGAATACGAACGCACCTCAACCGTAGTAATCAATGCCTACCTGCAACCAGTAATGCAGCGCTACCTGGAAAATCTACAATCCCGTGCGGTTCACCATTCGGTAGCAAGGGAAGCCACGTCCCCAATCACAAATCGTGTGGGAACGGGCGACTCGCCCGCGCGCCTCAGGGTGGAGCAGCGCTTCAGCGCTGCAAAAAGAAATCCAAAAGTGAAAGAGCGGCACTTCAGCGCCGCAAAAGTGGAAGAGCGGCGCTTTAGCGCCGCGAAAAGCTCCAATAAAAACGGGGCTTCAGCCCCCCGCATCTTCGTCATGCAATCCTCCGGAGGCATCACCTCCCTCGCCTCCGCCGTCCGCGAACCTGTCCGCACGGTTCTCTCCGGCCCCGCTGGAGGCGTAATCGGCGCAGCGGCCAGCGCGCGCCGCAGCGGCGTCCACCGCATCATCGCCTTCGACATGGGAGGCACTTCCACCGACGTCTCTCTAGTCGATGGCTCGCCCACCACCGCCACCGACGCCCAAATCGCCGGACTCCCCATCAGCGTCCCCATTCTCGATATCCACACCGTCGGCGCCGGTGGAGGTTCGCTCGCCCGCTTTGATGCCGGTGGCGTCCTGCGCGTGGGCCCCGAATCCGCCGGTGCTGACCCCGGCCCGATCTGCTACGGACGCGGCACCCAGCCCACCGTCACCGATGCCAATCTCCTGCTCGGCCGCCTGCAACCCACGCAATTTCTCGGCGGAGACTTCACCCTGGATCTCGACCGCACCCGCCGCATCACTCGCAAATGGCTGAAGCAGCAGGGAAGTCCTCTCGCTCTCGAAACCTTTGCCGCTGGCGTGATCCGCGTGGTCAACTCCACCATGGAGAAAGCCATCCGCGTCGTCTCCATCGAGCGCGGCCGCGATCCCCGCGACTTTGCTCTCGTCGCTTTCGGTGGCGCCGGAGGCCTTCACGCCTGCGCCCTCGCGGAATCCCTTAGCATCCCGCAAGTAATCGTTCCCGCCCTGCCCGGCGCTCTCTCCGCTCTCGGTATTCTGGTCAGCGATGTGGTCAAGGATTATTCCCGCACCATCCTGTTAGTCGTTGCAGCAAAACTCCCGCACGCGCGGATCACTCAGGAATTCGAACGCTTGGAGCAAAATGCCGCGAAGGATTTTCATCGAGAAACCTGGCAGGGAAGAGTGCACTATCAACGCACCGCCGACCTCCGTTACCGCGGACAGGGATACGAACTCAATATTCCCTTCACCCAAAACCTGATCGCCGATTTTCAGAAAGAACACACCCGCCGGTACGGCTACGCCCATCCCACTCGCGCAGTCGAACTCGTAACCCTCCGCCTCCGCGCCACAATAAAGTCCCCACCGCTGAAAGCGTCATCTACCAATGCGAACAAAATGAACCATGTGGGGACGTCCGCCCTCGGCCGTCCAGGCCGGGCAAAGCCCGGCAGGCCTTCCGTTCCCAAAGCTCAGGTCTTATTCGATGGCAAGACCCTGTCCACGCCCATCCACGCTCGTGAGAATTTAACCCCCGGCAAACCCTACCGCGGCCCTGCAATCGTCACCGAATACAGCGCCACGACAGTCATTCCGCCAGGAAAAGATTTCGAACTGGATGAATGCGGAACACTGGCCATCTCCATTCGACAACCGTCCAGAACCTAGATGTGGTGAAATTGGCGAGCCGACATTCACTTGACACGCGGTGCTAGTCTCGAATTATCAACCGCGCTAATTTGCAGTGTCGAAAGGGTTCAACCGTTCGCAGCATAACGCGTTGTCATTGGGCGGGGATGGGATGGCAGCCAAGAAAGTACCAACAGAGGTCAAACCCGCGCCACCCTGCCAGTGCGAGTGCAAAGCTTGCGATGTAGGAATCCACTGCGGAAACAAGAAGTCAGGTTGCGAACACCCACCTTACCGATCTACGCCGAGAACGCACTAGAAGCTCCAGCACGCTGGAGCGCGGGTGCCTTTCGCCTCTGTTCCTTCTCCACCCATTCAACAAAGAGCACCTGAAATTCATCTTGGGTGTAAATGCCCTTATGAATAAGGAGCGTATTCATCGCATATACCGTTGCTTTAAAGCCTTCATCCCGCGAGGCCGCTGCTAGCGCTTCTTCAAAAGACATTTTCTCTTTGCTCTCCTCTGGCATGGATGGACGTCTTGAACCCATCAAATCACTTCGGACTCCACAGAGTCAATGATAACCGGACAGTAATCCATCACCAGCGCTACCTCGATTGTTACAATCCGATGAAAAGCCGAGCCTGCTCTTGCCAACCCGGTACTCGGTACTAGGTACTCGCAACTAGCTTCGCTACAATAACCTCGTGAAGCCTACAATCTTCGTCGTCGAAGACGATCCCGATATTTCCCGCCTGGTTCGCCACCATCTGGAAAATGACGGTTTTTCCGTCCGCGTCTATGCTGTCGGTTCCAACGTGATTGCCGACGCCGAGCGCCAGCGTCCCGCACTCTTCGTTCTCGACATCATGGTCCCCGGAAAAGATGGCCTCGAGCTTTGCCGCACCATTCGCCGGACTCCTGCCCTCGCGCCGGTGCCAGTAATTTTCCTCACTGCCAAGAGCAGCGAAGCTGACCGCGTCCTCGGCCTCGAGCTCGGAGCCGACGACTACATCGCGAAACCCTTCAGCCCACGCGAACTCGTAGCCCGCGTCAAAGCCGTGTTGCGCCGCTTCGAGCGTCCGCTTCCAGCCAGTCCGTTCACGGTGGGCGAGATCGCCATCGACCCAGCCGCCATGATCCTCACCGTTCGTGGACAAACCGTTCCCACCACCGCCACGGAATTCCGCTTGCTCGATTACTTTGCCCGCCATCTCGGCCGCGTCTTTTCCCGGGATCACTTGCTTGATTCCGTCTGGCGCGACACTTCCTACGTCACCCCGCGCTCGGTCGACGTTTACGTCCGCCGCATCCGCGAAAAAATCGAACCGGATCCCGAGAACCCGCGCTATCTTAAGACCGTGCGCGGCGCCGGCTACCGCTTCGAGGCCCCCAAGTGAGAGATCCAAGGTGAGAAAGAAGTGAGGAACCGGATTTTCTTTAAACTGATGGCGGCCTTCCTCGCCGTCATCTTCGCCACCGCCCTGATTTTTGATGTCATGATTGGCGGCGCGTGGCAAGCCTCGCTGCGGGCGGAAATTGAACGCAATCTCGTTCAAAAAACCCAACTGGTCGCCCGCCGCGTGGAAACCGACCGCAGCGGCCATTCTCTGCCTGACATCGCCGCCCAGGAAGCCCAGTCCGCCGGCGCTCGCGTCACCATCATCGACCCCACCGGCAAGATCCTTGCCGATTCAGAAACCAATCCTTCCAGCCTGGAGAACGCCTCCGCACGACCGGAGTTTATTGACGCCCTTGCCGGAAAAGTCGGCAGCAATGAACGCCGCAGCGCCACCATCGGCATCCCGTTTCTCTATATCGCCGTGCCCGTCTCCGGCGGGGCTGTTCGCCTGGCCTATCCGCTCTCCGACGTGGAAGCGGTCGCGGCCCAGGTTCGCCGCGGACTCGCGCTCGCGTCTGCATTAGCGTTTCTGTTTGCGCTCGTCATTGCTGCCATTGCGGCGCAATGGAGCGCCCACCGCCTCGATCGCATCGTCGGAGTCGCCGCCCGTATCGCCGACGGCGATCTGCAAGCTCGCATCCTCGAAACCTCGCAAGATGAAATCGGACGCGTCGCCGGCGCCATCGATAAGACCGCCCGTCGCGTCGAACAGAGTTTCGCCGCCGTCCGCTCCAGTCAGCATCAGCTCGAAACCCTGCTCGATAGCATGCAGGACGCCGTCATCGCGGTCAGCGCCGACGGCTTGGTGCAGTGGGCCAACCGCCCCATGAACCGCCTCATTCCCCAAGGCACCCGCTTGCAACAGCCCGTCGTCGCCACCATTCGCGACCCCGATTTTCTCGCCACCGTACAGCAAGCCACCCATACTCGTGAAGTCAAAACTGCCCGCGCCACTTCCATTGTTTCCGGGCGCATCTTCGATGTTACCGCCGCGCCTCTTCCCGATGGCGGAGCCGTCGCCGTCCTCCGCGATCTCACCGAGACTGAACGCGTTGAAAAAACCCGTCGCGATTTCATTGCCAATGTTTCCCACGAACTTCGTACCCCTCTTACTTCCATTCAGGGCTACGCCGAAACCCTGCTCGATACAACTCCTGAGGGTGGTGGGCCCACTCGCGAGTTTCTTGAAATCATCCGCAAGAATTCAGCCCGCATGTCCCGCCTGACGGAAGATTTGCTCACTCTCGCCCGCGTCGAATCCGGCGAAACCCGTTTCGACGCCGAGCGCGTCCCGCCCGCCGAACTTCTGCACGACGCCGAGGAGAGCTTCCGCGAAATTGCCCGCACTCACGGCATTGATTTCCAAATCCAGGATTCCCCGGCCCACCATCTGCAGAGCCCGAACGTCCCTGCTCCCAACCCGCTGCCGGAAAATCTCCCTCAAGTCCTGGCCGACCGCGAAGCCATTCATCAGGTCTTCTCCAACCTGATCGACAATGCCCTGAAATACGGAGCCTCTGGCGGACGAATCATCCTCGGAGCCCGTGCTGTCCCTGACGCCGTCGAATTCTTCGTCCAGGATTTCGGCGCCGGCATCGCTTCCGAACATCTCCCGCGCCTGTTCGAACGCTTTTACCGCGTCGATAAAGCCCGCTCCCGTGAATCCGGAGGCACCGGCCTCGGCCTCGCCATCGCCAAACACATCATGCTCGCCCACGGCGGTTCCATCCGCGCCGAAAGCGAACTGGCCCACGGCTCCATCTTCCTCTTCACCCTCCCCACCGCCTGAAAAAAGAAATGCAACGGCGAGGCTCCGTGAAAGGACGCGGGCTTCAGCGGGGAAAGGCTCATCTTTGCGAAAAGCACAAAGATGAGCCATTTTCCGTTTCGCTGTCTGGCCCATTAGGCCCTGGATCATTTCACTTCCACGTTCATCCGCATCCAGGGATGGATGCAGCATTCGAAATGGTGTGTGCCTTTCTTCAGACCCGTGATCTGGACCGAGCTGCCTTGAAGAATCCGAGTCTTGGCCACCGCGACACTTGAAAAGCCACCGGCACATTCGGGTACCGTAGCTTGTCCGTCGTTGAGCGGCACTATGAAGCCCCCGCCGAAGCTCGCTACCTCAGTGAAGGTGTGCGGCTCGCCGCCCTGGTCGACTACGCTGACAATCGTTCCTTCCTTGATCTTGAGCGTGTCCGGTTCGAAGTCCCAGTTGGGGTCCGGAGTGCCAGCCGCTGCCTCTGCAAACAAGTTGGCGAACGTGGTGGAATATCCAAGGGCGATGTTCTTACAGAAGTCAGGCCCCAGAGCGGCGTTAAAAGTGGTCGGATCGCATTCGTCCAAGGCAACGACCTGTGCGACACGCGCTGAATCGTCATGCCATCGATGGTCTTGCTCTGGGTCAGCTTGTCCAAGCGCAAGCATCGCGACGGCGGGTAACAAGCCGCCAGCAACTAAACAGAACTTCGCTATGGCAGTTTTCATGGTGATCTCCTATGCGGGCTATTGAGGATGTATGCTCGTCACGGCGCGGCTGACCCGCTCGCTGGCTGGTCGACACCGGCTCGTATTCGAGCGTCAGATTCCGCAGCGACTCTCGCTGGAAACCTCGAAGCAGTCAATCCTTCACGTCCCCATCAATCCCCAATTTTTTATCCATTGCTAAGCTCTTAAAAAGAAGAGAAGAAAGGGCGCTGGCGTCCCGCGCAGAAGGGACGAGGAACCGGAATTGTGATAACCTTTCCGGTGTTTCTTGGGGGTCTCCCATGGCCGCCACCGCGCCGGTTACGCGAACCCTTCGGTTCGATGTCTTTGAACTGAATGTCCGTGCCGGTGAACTGCGTAAACGCGGCGTAAAGCTTCACCTGCGCGGCCAACCACTGCAAGTCCTCGCGATCCTGGTAGAACGTGCTGGCGACGTCGTGACTCGCGAAGAACTTCAGAGTCAAATCTGGCCGGCTGATACTTTCGTCGATTTCGATCACAGCATTCACAACGCAGTTGCCCGCATTCGCGACGTGCTGGGCGATTCGGTTGAGAAACCTCGCTACATCGAAACGCTGCCTCGCCGGGGATACCGGTACATCGGTCCCGTGGAAGATTTCCAAACACAGCGGTTGGGCACGGAAACCGGCGACCATACCAGTCAACCGCTGACCCTCGTTACTGCTCCAAAGCGGAAGAGAAATCTCGTCCTTGTTCTGGGTGCTCTGGTTACGCTGGGACTCGTGGCCTGGACAACGACGTGGCACTATCTCCACGCCGGAGCGGCCGTTCCGCCGATACACTCCCTTGCTGTCCTGCCCCTCGATAATTTGTCCGGCGATCCCTCTGAGGAGTTCTTCGCAGATGGCATGACCGACCAGTTGATCACGGACCTCGCTAGGGTCGGCTCGCTGCGCGTCATCTCGCGAACCTCCGTCATGCGATACAAAGGCGCCAAAAAGGGTTTGCCGGAAATTGCGCGAGAATTGAACGTCGACGCCATCGTTGAAGGATCGGTCATTCGTTCGGGTCAACGCGTGCGCGTTACCGCCCAACTCCTCCAGGCACCCACGGATCGGCACCTCTGGGCAGAGACTTACGACCGCGATGTCGGCGATATCCTGCGGCTACAAAGTGAGGTCGCGGACGCCATAGCGCGGCAAGTCCGCGCACAACTCGCTCCAATGCAACAGTCTCAAGCCCACACCGTAAACTCGGGAGCGTACGATGCCTATCTCAGAGGGCGTCTTTACTTTGTCAATGAGTTCACCAAGCCCGATTCACTCAAGAAGGCCCAAGGCTACTTCGAAGATGCGATCCAGAAAGACCCAAAATTCGCTCTTGCGTATACGGGACTGGCAGACACTTACGTCTACTTGGCCTTTGCGGGAGCTTTGCAAAAGGATCAGGCCTACCGGTCCGCCAAGGAGGCGTTAGCCAAGGCGCTTGAACTGGACGACAGCATCGGCGAAGCCCACGACACTCTTGGCCTGCTGAGTTCCGAGTTTGACTGGGATTGGGACACTGCCGATCGAGAGTTCAACCGTGCCATCGCTCTCGCACCGAGCTACAGTTGCGCCCATGAAGATCGCGCCACCTTTCTCGCCTTAATCGGCCGTCGAGCCGAAGCTCTGGCCGAGATCACAAAGATCGACCAATTGGACTATGGTTTCAGTGCGGCGCATACCGAATCAACCACCTACTATGTCCTGCGGGATTACCCTGCCTTGATTGACGCTAGTAGGAGAGCCCTGCTTTTGGATCCGAAAGATGGGTTTCAACACTACACTCTCGGCGTCGGCTACGAAGGTACGGGCAAGGTACGGGAAGCCATCTCGGAATATCAGAAAGCGATTCAGATCTCAGGTGACCCTCAGAGCGTGGTGGCGCTGGCACACGCCTATTCATCCGCCGGCAAGAAAGCTGAGGCGGAGAAGATCCTTCGCGACTTGCAGCTCAAATCAAAGCAGATCTCTGCCTCGCCATACACGATGGCCACAATCTATGCCGGCCTTGGCGACAACGACAAAGCGTTCGACTTCCTGGAAAAAGCTTATTCGGAGAAGTCTCTCGACTTCTCCTCCTCACTAAAATCCGACTTGGCGCTGGACAGCTTGCATCGTGATCCCCGTTTCCAAAATCTTCTTGGCCGCATAGGTTTGAACTAGAATCCGCGCCAGCACGATTAGCTTTAGCAGGAAGAAGGGTTAGAAAATGAATGAAGAACGCCGCGCGGGACCGGCGTCTGGTGTCATTCATCTGCCTCGGCTTTGGTGGGTAGGGTGAAACAAAAACACGCGCCGCGCGGAGAGTTGTCGGCAGCCCACAAGCGGCCACCATGTGATTCGATAATCGAGCGGCTGATGCGAAGTCCCATGCCGGTTCCGTGAGTCTTCGTGGTAAAGAAGGCGTTAAAGATCTGATCTGCCTGCTGCCGGGGCAGTCCCACGCCGGTATCGCTGACCGACAGCACCAGTTCGTTGTTTTCCGCTGGCTGCGACTTGATGATTAGCTCACGCGGCCCATCCACGCCGTGCATCGCATCGACGCCGTTCACGATGAGGTTCATCAGCACCTGCTGCAATTGCACGCGATCTCCTATGACCCGCGGAAGATCTTCCGCCAGCTCGGTTCGGACTGATATGGAGTGCCGCAATGCCTCGTCCCCCAGGAGGACGATCATCTCTCGAGCAACGTCGTTTACGTCAACCAACTCCCGTTGCGGAGTACCCTTCTTGAAGAGCAGGCGCAACCGATTGATGATTTCCGTGGCGCGCTCTGCGTCTTTGGCAACTCTCCACGCAGCCTCGCGCGCCTCTTTCAGATCGGGCTCATCGCGCGTAATCCATCGCACGCAGGTATTGGCGTCTGTGACCGCTGCGGCGATCGGTTGTTTCACTTCGTGCGCCAGAGAGGCAGTGAATTCTCCCATGGTGGTCAGCCGGCTGGCGTGCGCGAGATCCGTCTGCGCCTGATGCAGCGCTTCTTCGGCACGTTTGCGTTCGGTTATGTCCCGCGCCAGTTTTGATGCCCCCACCACGCGGCCCGAGGCATCTTTCATCGGGGATATCGTCAGGGAAACGTCGAGCAGGCTGCCATCCTTACGCATCCGGACCGTCTCGAAGTGGTCGACCCGCTCGCCTCGCGTGAGCTGCTCAATAATCGTTCTTTCTTCGTCCCGACGCTCAGGAGGAATAATCAGTGTGATGTTCTGGCCAACCGCTTCTTCCGCAGCGTAGCCGAATAGCCGTTCGGCGCCCTTATTCCAACTTGTAATAACGCCGTTCAGAGTTTTGCTCACAATCGCGTCGTGTGACGATTCCACAATCGCAGCCAGCAAACGGGTCGCCTGCTCCGCCCGCTTGCGTTCGGTGACGTCCGTCGAGCTACCCACAAATTGCACTAAATCTCCGGATGCGTTCAAAACAGGATGGCCGACGGTGTGGATGTGTTTGACAGTGCCGTCTGGTAGAAGGATTCGGAATTCCACTTCGTATTCCGACTTTTCTGCGATGGCTCGATCGATTGCCTCTTTCCACCTGGCTCGATCCTCTGGATGATTGCGCTGCAGACGTTCTTCAAAAGACGGCGGGCCATTTTCTGGATCGAAGCCATAAATGCGATACCATTCCTCGGACAGATGCACGGCGTCCCTTCCCGCTACCCGCCAGGCCCAACTCCCCGTGTGCGTGAGCCTCTGCGCCTCCGCCAGGTACTCCTCGCTTCGCCGCAGTTTCTCTTCCTGCAGTTCCAAGGTCTGCGCAGCGAATCGCCTATCCACCCAGGACGTCAGTAATGCCAGTCCCAGGACGACAAAGGTGACGGCGGCAATTCCTGCAGTGCCAAGTGTGGATATGCTGACGGCGTGAGACAGGTTCACCGGCATGCCCGAGGGCGTGAAACTGGCGGCGGCCATGCCGGTGTAATGCATGACGGGGATCGCAGCGCCCATCACGACGGCTCCGGCTAACTTTTCCCGGCCGATCCCCGTTTTCTCATCTCGGAAGTGAAAGGCAATCCATAGCGCTGCGAAAGAAATCAGAACCGCGAACACGACGGACATGACAACAAGCGAGGGATTAAACTGGCATACAGCCGGTAAACGCATCGCGGCCATGCCGATGTAATGCATACTCGCAATACCCGCACCCATCAGGACACTTCCAGCCACCGCTCGGGAGGCCCCCATCTTCTGTCGGCTCACCACCCCAAGGGCGACGACCGAGGCGAGAATAGCCGCAAGCAGTGACAGCAGCACGGTCGGCCAATGGTAGGCCACGGGAATAGGCAGGATGAACGCCAGCATCCCAATGTAGTGCATGGACCAAATTCCAGTCCCCATCGCACCCGCCCCGCCCAGCAGCCAAATCGCGCGAGTCCAACCACTGGTGGCCGTTACGCGGCCCGCAAGGTCCAAAGCAGCGTAGGACGCAAAGATGGCAATCAACACCGAAAGCGCCACCAGCGCGTAATTGTACGAGCCAATCAAGTTCACGGCAGCCATGGGACTCCATCCGGTTGCCACGCGGAACAGTTGCCACTCTCGATGATATATTCGGTGACAGACGGGACATTCCCATTTTCCTTTCCAAGCGAAACGGGCAACGTCCCGTCTGTCCCAGGTTTATGTCCCAGTCCAGGTAGCGAAACTGGTTGCTCAACTACCGGATCACGAGTTCATATTTCTCTCGTTGCTATTGCATTTCACTTCACGCGGCGAAGATTCGGGCTCCTCTTGTATCGACACTGTAGTGCGCTGCCGCTGCGGATGAGAACAGAGATATGAGACCTTCGACCAGTGTTGGGTGAGTCAGGACTGCATCGCGCAGCGCCGTGTAGGGCAGCCCGGCGATCATCGCGATCTGCACGGCAGCCATGATCTCGCCGGCGCCGACAGCGAAGGCGGTGAACCCGAGGATGCGATCGCCATCAGCCTCCACGACGGCCTTCACGAATCCGCGAGTCTCTGAAAGCGTGCGTGCACGCAGGTTAGTTTCCATGGGGACCTTGAACAGGCGGTACCCTATCCCGTGGGCCTGCGCTTCGGTTTCACTGAGACCGATACGAGCAAGTTCGGGGTCGGTAAAGAGACAATATGGGACTTGCCTGCCCGTGGTCACACGGTT
Source organism: Acidobacteriota bacterium (assembly GCA_013289765.1). Taxonomy (GTDB): domain Bacteria; phylum Acidobacteriota; class Terriglobia; order Terriglobales; family Acidobacteriaceae; genus Sulfotelmatobacter. The sequence goes on along the minus strand of JABCZI010000002.1, from coordinate 15,952 downwards.
GCCGCCGGTTAAATTGGCATGGACTACGCGGAAATCGTCGATGCTGATGTGCGTGAACTGCGGGCTACCGGCGACTTCGCCGATAGCCCAGATGCCGGGCGCGGTGGTCTGCAGCCGCTCGTTGACCGTGATGTATCCCCGGTCGGTGAGCTCAACGCCGGCCAGTTCCAGGCCGAGTCCTTCGGTGTTCGGAGTGCGGCCTGTGGCGACCAATACATGACTACCCTTTAGAACTTTCTCAATTCCATTCTGCTCGACGACGACACTCACCGAGTCGCCAGATTTGCCCGACACTTGCTTGATCCGCGCTTCCAGGAGAATGTCGATGCCTTCATCCGCGAGCAGGCCGCGAAGAGCCTCGCATACGTCGGGGTCTTCCTTGGACATCAGCCGCCCGTTGCGATCGATCATCGTCACCTTGCTGCCGAAGCGGCCCATCGCCTGGGACATCTCCACTCCGACGTAGCCTCCACCGACAACCAGCAAGTGTTCGGGAATCTCATCGAGTTCAAGAGCCTCGATATGCGTGAGCGGCTGTGCTTCCGCAAGGCCGGGAATTTTCTCCAGCGCGGCACGCGTGCCCGTACTAACGATCACATTCGCTCCCCGCAGTTGACGTGTGGTCCCATCGGCCAGGGTGACCTCCACTGTTCTCGGGGCCAGGAACCGGCCCGTTCCCAATATGAACTCGGCGCCCGTGTTCCTGTAATTTTCCATGTACATGTCGTTCAGGCCACGCACCATCCTGCGCTTGCGCTCGCGCACGCCCGCCATGTCGATCGCGAAGCCGTCGAGTGTGATACCGAATTCCTTGCTTCGGCGAATGTACGATGCGACTTTCGCGCTGTGGATGATGTTCTTGCTCGGCAAGCACGCGATGTTCGGGCATGATCCGCCGATGTATTTGCGATCGACGACCGCAACGCGCTTTCCTTCGCCAGCAAAAGTCCACGCAGCTATGGTCGAGCCCGTGCCACCCCCGAGAATCACCAGATCAAATTCTTCCGGCTGCGTCTTGTTAAGTACCTGAGCGGATGAGGTGCTTTCGCTGCGTTTCATGCGACTTTTCCTTTCTGAGCGACGGGTTCACTCTGGGCTCTCATTGATTTCACCAAGTCGGCCGCTGACCCTCCCTCTCGCTTTTGATTTCTCTCGACGTAATTCTATATGAGGCTGCCCCACCCTCAGTTGGTTTGGTCGAAGGTGGGCTAGCCCCCGGAACAGTCCCTCCCCTCGATGAGGTCAGCGAGTCTTAAGATACTGCCAATTGGCTCGGTGAGTATTTTGATTGGTGCAAGCTTGGCCATACTAAGCACCTACAGCAGGAAATTTAGATCACTGCTGTGAAGATTGACAAGTCCTGGTTCAATCTGAATCGGCGAAGGGTCTGATGCTTTTCTGCTGGCTCCAGATGGTCGGCAATACGGAAGTAGTCCCGCAGTTCGCCGGGATGGGAAGCCCTCAATCCACTGACAGGCTTCTGGGAAGCGAGAAAAAGAGGCTCTGGTCGGCTTGTCGGCTCGGAAGTCACCGCCGAGCGGCGCTTCAGAGCCGCGTCAAGTTTTCAGAATTAGAGCGGGCTTCAGCAAGCGCTACCCTAAGCATTACTTCCATCTAACTCCCGGTTGCTCGGCAAACCTTCCCTTACAGCTAGGAGTAGAGCGGCAAAACGGGCTGATCGCTGATTCATTTTCCACCACCCGTTTTCGCCTTACCCTTTTTTCCCGATGCGGAACACGATGCCCACCGATAGGCGAGCAGTCGTCGTCGTGACACCGTTCGCGCGGAAGCCGAAATATTCCATCTGTGGTCGCAACGCAAATCTTCCACGGCCATCAAGTCCAATGTCGAAGCCTCCGCCGGCGACTATCGTGAATGCGTTGGACGCATCGGTAAAGCCGGTTGTCACCGCCGACGCATGCTGGCCCCCAATCAGGAACTGCGTGAAAGGAGTAAATCTGCCCAACTGGCGCAAGGAGAATCGCGGGCCGAACGTGTAGGTTTCGGCAGTCAAGCTCACTCCGGGATGCCCGTGATACACCCCGAAATCGCCCACAATTCCGAGCCAATCGTTGACATTTACGGCCACAGCGCCGCTGCCGCCGTGCATCATGAAGGTAAAGCCTTGGGGGACCTCGATAAACCCGTACCCCACCGCGACGTCCGCTACCGGCGTATCCTCGGCATGCGCAACGGTCGCCGACACCGTGAAAAGGATGGCCACCAAGATTAATTTCTTCATGAGTGCTTCCTTTCGTTTCTGGTCCTGTTTCTTGCTAGCGCATCATAGCGTTGAGCGCTCGGGCGCATTCAAGACTACAAGGCATTGCTCCTGTCTAGCGGCGAAACTGTTTAGCCGACAATTACACGCCGTCGCCGCCGGGTGTAAAATCGCTCCAGCGTCCAAGCTCACATGAAACGAACTGCGGCCCTAATCCTGCTTCTCGCCTCAACCCTCGCTTGGACGATCCCGGCGACTGCCCAACGCGAGAATCGCAGCATCGGAGAAAATGGAATAGAGGCTCGCAGAGCCGCCAAACAACAGCGAAAAACCGTAAGCAGAAATGCCAGGAAACAGCGGAAAGCCATGAAGAAAAATCAGAAGGCGCAACGCAAAGCGGCCAAACAGCAGCAACATCGACGTAACTAGCGGTTCTTTTTTCCGGAATTCGGCGTCTATCGCAAGTAGCCGGAAGAGGTATCTGTGCGGCAGTCGCTGAAAAACTCCACAAAATTCACAGCCCCTTAACCCACGCCACAACCAGAAAATTTATTCTTACCGCGTTAACGATCTGACTTAACAACTTGATATGCGAACCGCAAAATCAGAGCCAATTGAATCGCGCAATGGCTTGACCCCACAGGGAAACCTTATGAGCACTGCTCGTCCTGAAAGTGTTCGTCCTGAAAGTGTTCGTCCCGAAAATCTTCCTGCTGAACCGGCGCATCACCATATCGTCCGCCGCACCATCGAAGCCTGCCGCCTGGCGAAAGAAGCCGCCGCCGCCGCCGCCGAAGGCATCGCTACCGGTTCCAATTCTTTGCTGAGTTCTTTGCGTCAGCGCGAACTTGAGCTTGACGCCATCGACATGGAAATCGACAGCGCCGTCACCTCTGTTATCACCGAAGTCGAGCCCACCCAGGCCCGCGAGCTTCTCGCCTGTATGAAGTTCATGATCAGTCTCGAACGCATCGGCGATCTGCTTCTCAGCTTTGCCAACAGTGCCCAGTCCGCCGCCGGACGCATCGATTCCGAAGACACTCGCGACCTCACCCGCATGGCCACCATCCTTGAAAAAATGCTCACCGACGTTGGCGACGCTTTCTCCAGCCGCGACGTTGCCAAAGCCGTCGATGTCCTCCGTTCCGACTCCGAAATCGATCGCCTCCGCAATCTCATCTTCCTCCGCCACATCGAGAATCCCGAGGGTCTTTCCCATCAAGCCAGCCTGCAAATCATCTTCATGACTCAATCTCTTGAGCGCGCCGGCGACCACGCCAAGAACCTCGCCGAAGAAGTCTGCCACCTCGTCAGCGGCCACACCATCCGCCACGTCCTCAAAACCTACGACAAGCCCGTCGAACAAATGTTCATCGATTACCTCCGCCACCGCGACCGCCAGTAACCTCCGCCGACCTCCCGGAAGCTGAATGAATAATTGCGGAGGAGTGACCAGTTCAAGTCGCGTCTTCGTGCCCGCGGCCCCGCACCTGGAGCAGACTCTTCGCCGTAGATGCTCTACCTTCTAAGGGATATTTCTTCTAAAGGATATTTCTTGGTGCCATCGAAGGGACTCGAACCCCCACACCGTTGCCGGTACATGGACCTGAACCATGCGCGTCTGCCAATTCCGCCACGATGGCAATCTGGAACTTGCAATGCAGCGGCGGCCCCAGGGCCGCCGTGTCAGGAAGATCAACATTTCTATTTTACAGGCAGGTCCCAGACTGTCAAACCGCAGACGCAACTGGAAGCCGCAAGCCGCATCCACTACCCCAGCTTCGCCGTCATCGAAATCTTCGCATTCAGCACTTTCGATACCGGACAGCCCTTCTCCGCCGCTTCCGCATATTTCTGAAACGCAGCCGCGTCCGCTCCCGGAACCTTTCCCACTACATCGATGTGGCTCGATGTAATGGTCCAGCCCGACTCCTGCTTCTCCATGGTCAAAGTCACGTTCGTGCTGATGCTGTCCGGTTTCAGGTTCGCCCCGCCCAACTGCGCCGAAAGCGCCATCGAAAAGCACGCCGCGTGCGCTGCCGCAATCAATTCCTCCGGATTCGTTCCCGGCCCGTTCTCAAACCGCGATGTAAACGAATACGGAGTATCCTTCAACACCCCGCCCGGCGCCGAAATCGATCCCTTTCCATCCTTCAGCCCGCCCTTCCATACCGCGCTCGCCTTCCGTTCCATTGCTTTCTCCTCATCATGATCAAGAAATTAATTCCTCAAACATTGTAGACGGAGATCGCACAGGCTGTCAGGGACGTTGCACAGCAGGAAAGCGGTTGAAGTTTCGAAAAGAGGTGGACCCGCTGCACGCGAGATCCCTTCGACTTCGCTCAGGGCGGGCTCTTCGCTCCGCCTGAAGAACGGCTACCCTCAGGATGACGCCGCTAACAGAAACCTGGCTCAATAAAAATCCGAGCAGCTCAGATAGAATCCGCACTGCCCGCAACTCAGCTTGCACCGATGCTCCTTCAACTCCGCCGAGCAATTCGGACAGAATCGCTCCGGATGCCCGGCCCCTCGCTCCATCTCCCGCGTGCCTTCCACCCGTTCAATTTCCCCCTGCCCCTGTCCGTTCAGGCTCATCCGCGCACCATACCGCGACCCCTCCCCCCGCACAAGTAAGAATCTGTCTTCTCCTGGAATCTATCGCCAAAATCTATCGCCGTCCTGCTCCCTTCCTGGCGCCTGCCTGTATCCCGCGTTAAATATTTTTCTATTCACAAACTTTCCTTCCTCCACAGCCTTCTCTTGCGCTAGAATCTTTCTACATTAAGAGCGAAGCCCAGGTTGCTCGCGGACGCCGCTCTTGGCCTTCCCCCAGGAGGTAGTAGATGTACCGGCCTTACTCCAGTTCCCTCGCAGACTCTCGTCCACTTCTTGATGTGCCATCCCTGCTTCGCAACCTTGAGCAGGATTTTGTCACCGCGTTTAACACCGGCAACTACGATCAAGCCAGCGCCCTGTTCGCGCAAGACGGAGCATTCATGGCTCCGCACTTCGAGCCCGCCTACGGCCCCCAGCCCGTCGAGCGCCTGCTGCGCCAACTCGCCGACTCGGGATACGAGGACGTCCGTCTCGAAACCACTCGCGTCGAAACCTCTGGTGACCTCGCCATGGAGATCGGCCGCTACACCGTCGCCATCCGCCAGCCCGATGGCACCATCCTTGCCGACCGCGGCAAATACGTAAAGGGATGGCGCCGCCTCGGTGCCTGGCTCATCGTCGCCGATTGCTGGAGCAGCAACCTCCCGCTCAATCGGTGAGTGACTGATAGTCCGTTACCCCACTTCTCGCGCAGAGAACGCGCGAGAAATGGGGCACCCACATTTTCTTAGATATTTCTTGTTTCGAAGGATTGTCATTCCGAGCGCACCGAGGAACCTTGGTTTCCCGTCCCCCGCTCCAATTGCTCCCACTCCTCGTCCGCACAAGCCTGAATCGTCAGCCCCGTATCCTTGAGCAAATGCCACGCCTCGCGATACTCCCCATACTTCTGCCGCTTCCCCTTCGGCGTAAAGTGGATCGACGAATTCGTCCTCCCCATCACTTCAAACGGAATGATGTACCAGTCATCCACCGGGATCAGCAAGATCGCAAAAAAATCCACCGTCCCCGGCTGATATTTCTGCCGCCTCGGCCCCATCACATTCAAGCTGTAACCATCACCGCGCCGCTTGTAAATCGTCGACTTCACCTGCACCCGCAGCACCCGCCCATTGTCGTCCACCTTCCGGCTCTCCACCCCCACGTCATACCTGCCCGAATCCCCATACGGCTTCGACACCTTCATCGCCTGTCCCGCCGCCAGCATCATGAAGTAAAGCTCCGCCCACTCCCCGCGCTCCTTGCAATCTTTCAACTTGCCGCCCGCCATCCGGTCCGCCTTCCGCCTCATACGCCCATTCCTTTCTCCGCCAAAAAAAATACGAGGCTCCATGGAGCCTCGTCGTCCAGCTACCCGTTCCGGCACACCAACTACTGATCACTGACCCCTACCCACTTTTCTTCCGCACTCCTCCCAGTGTTTCAATACTTACCACCCGAGTCACGGTCGGATGTCACACGAATCGCGATTTGTCCTGTGGAAAACTCCAAACTGTCGGGAAAGTCACGTATTCAGGCACAGCTTCAGCCGCGCCGCTAGCGCCATGAATCAAAACCGAGTCCCGCACGGACGCCGCTGCGCTAGTGTGGGCCTTCTCCGGTCGCCTGATCGTGGACGGAAACAAGCTGGTTAGCGAGCAGGTCCGCCAGCAGCTTTTCGAGCACAGATAAATCAATCTTCTTTTCTGCCCATACTGTATCTGCGGCCTCCAGTGCCTTGTAGTAGGGAGTCTTATCCGCCGCAATCTGTTCCGGGATTGTATTTTTTCCAGGAAGCCGATACCCAAGCCGGGCGCAGAGCAGCAAATACGATAAAGCCCGCGCCGTCCGCCCATTTCCATCCGTGAACGGATGGATCCAATTGAGCTTCCAAAGTGCGTACGCACTTAAATGTAACGGCGAGCTCCGGTTCCAGCTTTCATTGATGTAGTCGCACATCTCTTCGATCTCGCCGGGCACAAGATGTGCGCCGACCGGCTGGTGGCGGCTGCCATGAATCTCAATTCCCGCGGGACGGTAATTTCCCGCGTACGAGCTGATTCCCTCCAGCGCGATGCGGTGCAGGTGTAGCAGGTGGGAGGGTCGCAGTTTAACTTTCCTGTCCGGCGACAGAAAATAATCGATCAGTTCAACGACCACGTCGAACTGCCTTATGCCATTCTTGGCCTCGGCCCGTGCAATGGGATCGGCAATCAGCTCGACATCGAGCGCTTTGCTATGCCGATCCGTTTCCTCGCTCATTCTTCGGAGCTCCTAGCGCATCCGCTTCCCGGTCAACCATCTCCCGCGTGATACGAGGATTCTCAATCTTCGTATTCCCATAAGCGAAGCTCCGCCGTTGTTCTTCCTTCTCTTGTGGACTGGAAATAGCGTTTTTCGCCTGATCAAGAAGTTTTTGCAAATGCTCTGTCATGATTCACCCTGGGAGACCACTGATGCACCTTACCACAGCGAGCCCTGAGAAAAAATCAGGACGTAATTTTGAAACCTTGCCATTCCGAACCGGGCAGAAAGCCCGGTGAGGAATCTGCTGTTCAGCCGGAGCCACCACGGACCGAGGGTGCCCCATCCTTCGCGCACTTTGCGAAGGGTGGGATTCCACGACCCCATCCCTGTAAGGATTTGAAAGCGCCACGACCGGGAAGGGCACGACTTCAGTCGTGCCAAGGCCCAAGAAATGGAACAGAATTATTGTCGAAAGGAGGGGACAGAGGGAGCCAACTACTAAACAGACCTTGGATTTTCCGCGTGACGTCAACACAGGATCGGAGCAGACTTCTTAGGGTAAGTACCGTTGATGACAACTAAGCATACCAAGTCGAATAATTCACCCCTCAGCGCTAGGCGAGACGTGAGCACGCCTTATGACCCGCTCGATTTGAGGACACTCGCCGAGAGTATGGTGAAGGTGGTTTTGGAACAACGCGTTTACCCGTTGGGCGAGATTCCGTCGTTCGAGGGTGCGGGCGTGTACGTGATCTACTACACGGGAAACTACGATCCCTACAAATCCATCGCCCAAAAAAACAAGGGCAACAAATGGAACCAGCCGATTTACGTTGGAGAGGCTGCACGTAAGGGAGGAAGAAAAGGAGGGGCTGCACTCTGTCGGAAGGAAGGAAGTCGCCGAGTTGCGGGGGAGCCTGCAGCCATTCGCGAGAGGAGCCGTGGTTACCACCAGCCATTTCTCGAAGGCCGCCATCAACGAAGCCTGCGAAGAAGGGAAAAATCCAATTACCCTTGTCGACGGTTTTAAGCTGTCGAAGGTCGTACTCGACGAAGACTTTCAGTTACCCGTATGACCCTTTGCAGGGGGCTCTCAATCATCCCCTGCAAGTTCGTCATCATCAAAATCGTCCTCACCGATCTCAAACGTCCGTCCAGTAACACCGATCGAGTTCGACGCCTGCTCAACAACCGTCATGCCCATGAACTTAAGTCGCGCTGCCCTCGCTGCATCGCGGCTTGTGCCCGAGGTCGACACCTCTACGTCGTACTCCTGCGTCTCGCGCATGCGAACCACGTGCGTGGCTCCAGTATCCGTAGCTGCTAGCGGCATAGGATCGTGATCCTTTTCTTCAGACTGTTAGTTAGCTAGGGCCTACGCCACTTGTCCGGATGGCCTCTGTCGGTATAGCGGACGCGCTCTACAAGAACGGCTGCGTTCGGGTCGATCTCCCTAGCTCTTTCGATCGCCTCTGCCTGCGTTGACTCATGACCACTGATTCGCTCAGCACCCGGCCTTCGGATTGCGTAATCGCCTTCCTCGGGCCTCCTCTCGACGAATAACTTACCCATAAGCACTCCCCTGAATACCTTCCAAATCGGAAGCACAAACCTAGCTGCACCCGCTCGTGCTCCCGCAACTCCTACACCGATAGCACGACCCACTCCGCGTCATGATCCTGCCGCAGTAGCCGCAACCGAGAGCTCGACCGGACATTATGGGGTGGCCCTGAGCACGGCCCGTTCCGCCGCTTGCGGCAGCCGTAAAGGAATGAAGTACTCTTCCGGAAACAAATAGTCCTCACCCATCTCGTCAATTACCCGGACTAAGCCATGCTTCGCTCCCGCCTTATCTGGAATGAGACGATAAATCTTTCGCACCTCCAAAGAAGCGGCGTAACCCTTATTCGAAATGCAAACGGCGAACTGGATGTCACTCTTCATATCAATCGATGAGCCGCTTAATTTTGTAGTCCTTCGCGCCAATGCCGTGGGCCTCGTACCAATGGACTTCCGCATGCGCTATCGTACCATCAGGAAATTCAACCGTTGCAATTCCCTTGAGTTTCCTCCAGCGCCCTTTACCGTACAACCTCCACAGCCGCTTTCGCTTTCGGATGGTGGTGCCGGCCGCAATGACTTCGACATCGACGATGCGGCCAACGATCCTGAATTCCATGCCTCTACGCCGTCATCAAAATCACGCTACGAGCACCCGCTCGTGCTTCCGCAACTCCCGCACCGATAGCACGAACCGTTCCGCGTCATGATGCTGCCGCAGAAGCTGCACGTGGGAGCGTCGCCCAGGTCGATGATGCCGGCCAGCGCGTCGGCGGCGTGAACCGATCCGCTACCCGGTTCCCGGCTTCCAGTTTCCGGACGCCGGATGCCGGACGCCGCATCCTCCGCCGGCTGCGAACTGACGCCCGCCGGGCGCAGCCGCAAATTCTCGAACAGCATTCCCTGCTGCCCGGTGAGGAAGCGCAACTGGAGCCAGCGGAAAATGTAGTCCATGATCGACTTGGCATAGCCGATGTCGGCGTTGCCGCTCCAGCCGCTGGGTTCGAAGCGGGTGTGGGCAAACTTTTCGCAGAACAATTTCAATGGCACTCCATGTTGCAGCGCGATCGAAACCGCCAGCGCAAAGCTGTCCATTAACCCGCTGACCGTCGAACCCTCTTTTGCCATGGTTACGAACAGCTCTCCGGGATCGCCGTTGGGATAGAGTCCTACGGTGATATAGCCTTCGTGATCGCCGACTTTGAATTTGTGCGTGATCGACGCCCGCTCTTCCTGCAGCTTGTGACGGACAGCGCGAGGCGGCGCATTAAGATTTTCTTCCTCGTGGGGCGCGGCCGCTCCGGGACGCGCATCATCCTTGCTGGAATTTGCAGTCTTCGTTCCAGCAGCCGAGAGCGGTTGAGATTTCTTGCAGCCATCGCGATAGACGGCAACAGCTTTCAGTCCCAACCTCCAGGCTTGAAGATAAGCTTCCATGATGTCTTCCACTGATGCGTTCTCGGGAAGATTGACGGTCTTCGATATAGCTCCGGAGATGAACGGCTGCGCCGCCGCCATCATGCGAAGGTGACCCATGTAAGCGATCGAGCGCGTCCCCTTCGCCGGCTTGAACGAACAATCAAACACCGCAAGATGTTCGTCCTTCACCGCGGGCGCCCCTTCGATGGTTCCGGTCGCATCGATGTAACTGACAATCGCATTGGTCTGATCGTGATCGTACCCAAGCTTAAACAGCGCCGTTGGCACCGTCTGATTGACGATTTTGATCATCCCTCCGCCAACCAGCTTCTTGTACTTCACCAGCGCCAAATCCGGCTCCACACCAGTTGTGTCGCAGTCCATCATGAAGCCGATGGTGCCGGTGGGGGCGAGGACGGTTACTTGAGAGTTGCGATAGCCGTGCTTTTCGCCGTGGGCGAGGGCTTCGTCCCAGCATTGTTTGCTGGATTCGTAGAGGGGAGTGGGGACGTTTGCTTTATTTATGTTATTCACCGACGCGCGGTGCATGCGGATTACGTCGAGGAAGGGTTCGCGGTTAATGTACCAGCCGGGAGCGGCGCCGCCGGGCATGTTTGCGGCTTCGGTGACTCCGAGACGAGTCGCGACGGTGTCGGTTGCGGGAGTTAGTGGGGGGCAGTGTTCGGCGATGCGGGAACTCTGCAGATAGGCTTCGCCGCACATGATGGCGGTGACGCAGGCGGCATAGTCGCGGCCGGCGTCGGAGTCGTAGGGAAGTCCGGCGGCCATTAATAATGCGCCGAGATTTGCGTAGCCTAATCCGAGCGGGCGATAGTCATGCGAGTTGCGCATGATCATTTCTGTGGGATATCCCGCGTTGTCGACGAGAATTTCCTGCGCGGTGATGAGAACATCTACTGCGTGACGATAGGCTTCGACGTCGAAAGTGCCGTTGGGGGCGAACTTCAAAAGATTGAGGCTGGCGAGGTTGCAGGCGGAGTCGTCGAGGAACATGTATTCGCTGCAAGGATTGCTGGCGTTGATGCGAGCGGTATTTTTCGAAGTGTGCCAGCGATTGACGGTGGTGTCGTATTGCATGCCGGGATCGCCGCAGTGCCAGGTGGCTTCGGAAATTTTCCGCATCAATTCTTTGGCTTTGTAAGTGGTGACGACGGCGCCGTCGCGAATTGACTTGGTGGAGAAATCGGTGTCGCGGACGACGGCGTACATGAAGTCGTCGGTGACGCGGACGGAGTTGTTGGCGTTCTGGAAAAAGATGGAAGAATAGGCGTCGGAATCGGGATGCGATCCGTCGTAGCCTTGCGCGACGAGCGCGTGGGCCTTGGCTTCTTCTTTCTGTTTGCACTCGATGAAGTCGATGATGTCGGGATGGTCGACGTTGAGGATGACCATCTTGGCGGCGCGGCGTGTTTTGCCGCCGGACTTGATGACTCCGGCGAAGGCGTCGAAGCCTTTCATGAAGCTGAGGGGGCCGCTGGCGGTGCCTCCGCCGCTCAGGCCTTCGGTTTGCGAGCGCAGCGGAGAAAGATTGGTTCCGGTTCCGCTGCCCCATTTGAAGAGCATGCCTTCGGTTTTCGCGAGAGTGAGAATCGAATCGAGCGAATCTTTTACCGAGTTGATGAAGCAGGCGGAGCACTGCGGAGTTTTGTATCCGGTGACGCCGAATTCGACTTGCTGGGTTTGCGGATTCCAGTGCCAGTTGCGCGCGTCTGAGTTCGGCTCGATGCGATCGCAGCCGACGTTGAACCAGACGGGAGAATTGAAAGCCGCGTACTGACGGACGAGGATATGGACGAGTTCGTCGTGGAAAGTGGCTCCGTCTTCGGGAGTCTTGAAGTAGCCCTGGTCGAGTCCCCAGTTGCGAATGGTTTCGGCAACGCGGGTGACGAGCTGGCGGACTCCAGTCTCGCGGTCGGGAGTGCCAACTTTACCGTGCAGATATTTTGAGGCGACGATGTTGGTCGCGGTCATGGACCAGTCTTTTGGGACTTCGACATCTTTTTGTTCGAAGATCACGTTGCCTTTGGCATCAGTGATCTGAGCGAGACGGAGATCCCATTCGAGCTCGTCGTAGGGGGAGACGCCGAGCTTGGTAAAGAGGCGGCGGAAGGCGAGGCCGGGGGACGTCTTCTTGTTGTTGGCGGTGACAGGGTTTGCGGTGGCGGCCGCCTGGGAATCAACGGTAGTGGTTTTGAGTTCGGGCATTGCTTTCTCCATTTATTAGATTCTAATCAACATAGGCCCGATTCGGCGTCCCGGGGCGGCGGTGGCGGGGAATTGGGGCCGTTCCCGAAATGGGGGTCTATTCGGGGTACAGCAGTTTCGTTGTAAAGAGCGTTTCTTTGGCCCCGGTGCAATGGATGCCGTCCCTTGCGGGACTCATTTTCATTTTCTGACAGCTTCCCGGCACTTCCGTGCCGGGCTTTCACATGACGCCCCTTTGGGGCTTGAATATTTCCGGGGCTAAAGCCCTATTCAATGTGCAAATCTTTTATGCAGGCCTTGAAGGCCTGCTCCACCCTCGTAAAGCGCCTCGGTTTGAGTCGGCCTCTTTTAGAGTCCTCCTCAAAAGCCGGAGGGGAGAGGCTGAGAACAGTGGAGATTCTTGGCGGCTCCGGAAGTCAGAGTCGGGGCGAGCCGGATCGGATCTGGTTTCGAGGCTTGCTGCGGAGCCTGGGCCGCTTTGGGAATGCTGCTGGCGGAGTCGGACAGGAGTGTCCGACCCACACGGGCCGTGACCGGGGCCATCTCCAGCGACGACTGAAAATCTGCAGGAAGGCTGGTGGCTTTTTCGGCCGAGTTCACAATCCACTGGTTGAGGGTGGCGCAGATGCTGCGGCGCTGGGCCTGGTCATCGATAACCACGAAGCGAAGCCAGCATTGGCCGGAGGCGAGGCGGTTTCGCATGGGGTTGATGCGGGTGAACATGCGGTCGAGAGTGAAGGCCATGTCATCGTCTTCGGCGAACTGGACGACGGCGAGCATCCGGCGGACGGAGGCCTCGGCGGCTAAAGCCGGTGCTGATTTGGCTGTTTCGGCACTGCTAAAGTCGTGCTCTTCCCGATCTGTCATAGTGGCCGGAGTCTTGGTAAGTCCCAAGTCCATGACCTCTTCGGCCAGGGCGAAGATGCCGGGCTTGCTGGGGACGACAAGGAGGCTGTGGGTAGACTCGCAGCGGAACCAGCGCGACCATTGGAGGCGGCGGGGGTCGATGGGACGATCCAAGCCGTGGCGGGCCAAAGAATCGACGACCATGCGGGTTAAAGCTTCCATCTTGTACTCCTCAAAGAAAAACAGGGCTTCCGGTTGCCGGCTTCCGGACGCCGGGTTGCTATTCAGTTGTTGTTCACCCGGGGGAGGGGTCGGGGAACGGACACCGCACTTTTTAAATCGGCTTCCGGGGCCCGGCTTCCGGATTCGGAAGCTGGGCGCGGAACCCTGGGTTTCTGTTGTGTTTACGAGAGGGGCGCCGGGTCACCTCTGGCCTGACGCCATCCCGCCGGTTTTTCCCTAACTAGCGTGCCGAATGAAACCTGTCTCGTTCCCGCGAGACCGTTTCAAAAGGCCTATGGGAATGCAAACTTACTCCCGCTTATGGTGCCTGTCAAGAGAGAAACACCACAGGTTGTATCCTCAACAATGACGGGCTTGATGCGGGGGTGGTGGATTTGTTTTCCACAAGAGGAATTCATGGTGCATTCACAATTGTGGGGGAGGGGCTGACGAGGTAGGGTTTTGGGTTTGTTTTTGGGGAAGGGCGAGAGAGCGCAGCGCCTGGAAGGCGCGATTGATTTTGGCATCGGTGGCAGCGCTAAAGCGGTGCCTTGATACGAATGTTGCAGCATGGCTTGGGGGTAGAGAGTGCAGCGACTGTACGGGCGAAATGGGACGGGGTCAATTCAGTATTTTTGGTGCAATTGAGGAAAAGGTGTGCAGGGATCTTCTCGAATAATTAGGGCTTCCGCGGTCGAGCGCAAACCTTAGCAAGGCGCGTTAGCGGTGCGGGTTAGACGGGTCAGAGGAAGATTCAGAAGAGCATTGCGAACATGCCGCTGGCGAATTGTGCACAGAGGGTGCACAGGAAATGCAGAAAAGCGGGGTCGGTGGTCAGTGGCCGGTGGTCAGTTCCGTTACGTTCGTCGTATGGAACCAAGAGAGCACGCGACGGCTGAACTCTTCCGGGGAGGCGCTAATGGCGCCGCAGTGATCCGCGTTGTGAACCTCCCAGAGAGTTATCCGAGGGTTACGGATTTGAATGTGTCGGGCGTGTCGGAGGGGGATGTTGCTATCGATCTGGCCGTGGATCAGAAAGACCGGGACTCTAGTCGTGGCGACTGCATCTTCTGGAGAGATTTGCTGCATGTCGAGCCCGTACTTCCAGCGTGCATAGAGAAAAGCAAATTCGACAACCGGACGAAAAATAGTGCGCCCAAGCCAAGGACCGAGATGAAAAGGTTGACCCATGCGATCGTAGGCGATCTCGCGAAGGCTGGAGAACGAAGATTCGACGGCAATTGCGCAGAAGCGTGGCTCGACAGTGAGGGATTGCAAGAGCTCGGCTGCGCCCATGGATTCGCCGAAGCCGAAGATGCAATGAGGGTGATCTTGTGCGAGAAGGAAATCGAACCATTGCTGGATGTCGTTCCGTTCGAGAAGGCCGTAGGTAGCGAGTTCACCGCCGCTGGAACCGTGGGCGCGCGCGTCGGGAAGCAGAACTGTGAATCCCCGGGCCAGGAGAAGTTGCGCGTATCCGATCATACCAATGCGGTTGTCGGCGAGGCCGTGGAGCAGAATTACAGCGTCGCCGTTGTCGTGATGAGGCTGGATGGTCCAAGCCCGCAATGTTGCGCCGTCTGGTGTGCGGATGGAAACATCGGAGAGATCGGAATCGAGGCGACCGGCGATCTCTCGCACGGTGTTGTTTGCTTCCGGCCTTAGCGGGCGGCGAGTTGGATGCAAGGTCGCATTGGCCACGAAAATCCCAGCTGCCAGGCAACAGCCCAGATACAGGACGAAGCATAGGAGAAGATACGGGGATCTGGCGAGGCGCATAGGGGACACATTTATGGGTACGGCTATGAGGCGGACGCGGTTCCACCAGTGTGAATGAGATGATTGAGGAGGCCGCTCGCTTCGCTTTGCGGGAGAGCCGAGCGCAAACTTTAGCAAGGCGCGTTAGCGGTGCGGGTTAGACGGGTCAGAGGAAGATTCAGAAGAGCATTGGGAACATGCCGCTGGCGAATTGTGCACAGGAAATGCAGAAAAGCACGGGTAGTGATCAGGGGGCGGTGGCTCGTTCGGCTGAGTTCGCCGTACGGAAGGCGCGAAACGGCGCTGCGAGTCGGGGGATCATCAATGAGCGTAAAGGCGTGGTTACAACAGTTAGCCGCGGGAGTGCGTTAACATGCTGTGACATGGACGCCTTCCCTGAGTTCATGAAGCATCCCGCCAACAGGATCGCCCGCTCCAATCAAGCCACGCCCGGGGTTGAGGGTTACGTGTTCGACGGGGCAAACGAAAGCCAAATGGCATTCTGGACCTGCGGTGAGAACGCGACCTCCGCGGAACACGTTCATGACTACGACGAATACATGGTAGTTGTGCAGGGCTGCTACACGTTGGTCATTCGTGGAAGACAGATTGCGGTAAATGCAGGCGAGGAATACTTCATCCCGCGCGGTGTGCCTCACAGTGGTGAGGTTGCAGCTGGAACCAGAACGATCCACGCATTCGGAGGCCATCGGGCTGATCGTGAGACGTTCTGAGCGCTATGGCCTTCCATGAGAAGGCCGGTCGGAGTCAAGTCGATTCTTCATTGGCTTCATTGAACAAGGTTTTGTTCTCCCGCCGAGTGGCCGCTGTCGCCATGCTTCCATCCGCACTCTCGAG
>JABCZI010000001.1 GCA_013289765.1 Acidobacteriota bacterium | reverse complement strand
GAGCAGAAGCGGCCTTTGCTTCACGGCGAAAGCGGCTCAAGACTTGAGCATCTTTGGCCACTTCGTCGGGCAAAAACTTCAACGCAACAAAGCGATCGAGTTTGGTGTCCTCGGCTTTGAATACTACACCCATCCCGCCGGCGCCCAGCTTCTCGATGATGCGATAGTGCAAGATGGTTTGGCCGATCATGGGAGACGCTTGTCGCCGGAGCATTCATCTTAAGGACGGGGTCGAGGCTAGTCAACGTGTTCGCAGTTCTGGCGAAGCGCGCCGAGCAGTACACCTGCGTTTAACGAGCAATCGGGAAACTGTTCCGGGGCAGAAGTCAGCTTGTGGGAAGTTACGGTCACTCCCGAGTGACGGGCAAACCGGAATGTATGCTCATCGCTCAAGTTGCGGTCGCGGTTCATTTTGGCCGCGTCCCTGTAACTTAAAGCGCCGACCAGAAGATACAATTCGTCCGGCTCTAGGGTAGGTAGGGCTTGTCTTTATTTTGCAAGCCCCGTGCCGGTAAGCGTCACGGTCTCAGGACTCGTGGGATCTGCGTCCACGATTGTCAGGGTTGATGTTGGCGTTCCCACCCAAGTGGGCGAAAACGTCAGGTTGATGGTGCAACTCGCTCTCGCACTAACCATTGAACCACAATTGTTGCTCTGACTGAAGTTCTTGCCGACCGTGATGCTGGTGATAGTTAGAGCCGTACTACCGATGTTAGTTAACGTGACTTTTTGGGGCGTGCTGGTGGTCCGTACTGTTTGCCCAGCAAAGGTAAGAGAAGTAGTCGAAAGCCGAACCGACGTCTGGGGGACTATGACGGAAACTGTAGCGGTCCGGGTCAAGTTTCCACTATTGGCAATTACCG
This sequence comes from Acidobacteriota bacterium, assembly GCA_013289765.1. GTDB lineage: Bacteria > Acidobacteriota > Terriglobia > Terriglobales > Acidobacteriaceae > Sulfotelmatobacter. The sequence continues at coordinate 694,699 of JABCZI010000001.1, read as the reverse complement.
TGACGGGGTAAGTGCCTGCGGGTGTCGTTGTTTTTATAGATATCGTCAGCACCGCAGTTCCCGAGAGAGGCATTGAAGAGACACTGAAACTTGCGGTGGCACCCGGTATTGCTGATAGGCCGTCGATCGAGAGATTCGCGGAACCTGTCAATCCAGCGAGAGAAACAGTATTCAAGACAAATGTGGCCTGTCCTGCAGTGGAAGCAGTTACGGGAGTGAGATTGCTGGTGAGCAACCAAAAATCGGGTGCATCCGGCGTCACGGCGCACTTGGCTGGCTGCGAGACAGAAGTTCCCCAAGTGGAATGGATGTCCTGGAGGGTCAAGCTCTGCCATCCCGAAAAGCTGGTCAAAGATCCGTTCCTCGGCGTCGGTACCATAAATGGCGTGCTGCCGCCGGCGGACCAGGTATTCTTGTCCGAGCTTAAGGTGGTGACGAAATCCGTCCAGGCCGTACCGTTCAGATAACTATCGTAGAAGACACGGCTACTGCTGCCCACGGTTGCGACGACATTTCCGGAAAGCGTGAGGTGATCGTTCGTCAGGCTGTACGTCTCCCCGTTTTCCCAGTTGGTAACTGGAATGCCGCCCAAAATTCCATTCAAGGTGATCTGGTTGACCTGATTTCCAAAGAATGTATTAGCGGATGACGTCACAAAAGTGGAGTTTCGAACATCGAGACCGCCGGCATTGCTCTGGCCTTGTACGTTGTTTCCACAAAAGAAGCTATTCGTTACCGTGATTGGACCTTGGCTCTTCTCAAGCAAGAGGCCGTAGAGGTTGTTTGCCGAAACATAGCCGGTGATAGTTGCGTTTTCATTGTCGGTATCGAAATGAATACCCTGGGTTTGGTTGAAGAGAGTGACGATGTTATTGAAAGTGCTGTTGTGGTCTAGAAAGAGGCGAAAGCTGCCGGAATCGAAGGTGTAGAATGCGGCTTGGGCGCCTCTCCAGTTATTGTAGTTCGCCGTGTCTGACTGCCAGGAGCCGTATTTCACCTTGTACGTGGCAAAGCCCTTCTGCCCATTGTGATTCGCAGTGCTCGATTGCACGGTAAAATTCTGAGCGTTGGTGAACCACAATCCCGAAGCATTGTTTTGGCTAAACGAATCGGAATCGACAAGAATGTTAGACGCATTGGAAAAAGTCACCGCCGCTGCGCCACGACAGCTGTTCGCGTACTGAAACGTGAGTCCGCGTAAGATGATATTGGACTGACTCTGATCATTGAACAGAGAAGGCCGGGACGCGACCTCGACGCTGGCCGAAGACATGTCCGTACCCGACGGGGGCCAAATTTTCACCATCGCGCTGGTCTCATCCACAAAAAATGTTCCGGGCTGCATGGCACTCATAGATAGAACCTGAGTCATCGGACTTCCGTTGACGAAGATTCTTTCCTGGCGTAGCAATATTTCCTGCTGTAAAGGGGCTGGGGGCGGCAGGGCGGCGCAGTTACCCCACTGATAAGGCCAGGAGTGAGTGTACAGATTACCGCTGACTGACCAGTTGCCCCAGAGATCGGCTCCTGAAACTACTACTGTGCCGGCAGTCGCTGCCTGAAATGTGATGGGGAGCTTTGTCTGCCTAGAATTGTGACTGATCGAAATGGACTCCGGGTAGGTTCCAGGACTAACGATGACCCGCGTGCCGACACCCTGCTGGTTCTCCCTCATTGCCAAGCTGGCAGCCTTTCCAATGGTTCGCAGAGGTTGAAGTTGGGTTCCGGGGTTGCTGTCAGAGCCGTTGCTGCCGTCGACATAGATCGACGCCGTTTCCAGACTTTCATTTACGTTGGCTTGACCCTGACAGAAGTGCGTGATGATGGCGACTGTAAAAATGGAAAATAGTACAAGGACACTACGCCTGTGGAAAATCATGGGGGAGTCATCTCCAATTCAATCAGGACTTCGTGACGCTCGGGGTGAAACTTATAACGAGGGTAGAACGACAGCGAGTCCCTGGCGAGGTCTCGGTAGGGTATCGAGGGCCCACAATTAGGACATGACCGACCGTGTCTCACGCAGAGGTGCGACCGCTGCGCTACCTTCTGGTCGTGCCCACGCGGTTACGCAACGTCAAGCGATCTGCGGGCAGGTGATGGTTTACGGACTACCCGGAAGTGACTGTTGTTAACAGGCGTGGGTGTTGAAAAAGTCACGTCGATTAGCGGATGAGATTCGGTAGAAGCTTGTTAGAAGAAAGTGATCTTAGCCATGCTCTGTTGGATTCTTATCACCGGAGGACTGCTGATCATGATGGGGCAACACGACCGCTCCGAAGCGCTGTTCTATTACTTTTCGACTGGACGATCAGGTTCCAGTGACGCACTTGCTGCGGCTCATCGATAAGCACATCAGTCTTGCCTTCGTCCCATAAACTCGCAACAAGGAGAAGGGTGCGCCTGAGCGAAGTGTCGGGTCAGAACTTTGTGTTGTATGAGCGTTCCTATGCCCCTGGATTCCACGATCTAATCTTCGGAATGCTTCGCGATGCCGGAATTGTTCCCAATATTTCCCAGACCGCGGCAGAGCTCTCAATGCTGATCTCGCTGGTGGACGCCCACATGGGTGTTGCTATTTTGCCCTTATCGGCAGTCAAACATAGCGTTGCCTCGGTAGTCGCCTGTGACATCTTAGACCGGATTCCGATGTCTGAAATCGGTATGGCCGTTCGTAAAGGAACTCGAGCCCCGGTCGCAGACACCTTCAGATCTTTCGCTCTAAAAAGCTTAGGTCATCTAAGAAACGCTTAGTCATGCCGACCGGAGTTGACTCAGTTCCACGGCCAGTTAAACCGCCAAAATTCCTGTATCGTCCGCCAACCGGAACCTATCCAGAAACGGGCTTCGAAGAAGTTGGCCGGATTAGTAACGACAAGTCGGCTAGTGTTTACGAATGCGCTCGCTTCACTAGGCCGCAAAACCGACCCAGAAACCTGCTGCATGGTTCCCAACCAAAGTAGTGAATGATAAAGGTCGTTATCATTCACAAAAACAATACATTCCGCGCGACTTCAGTGCCAAAAAATGGATAAACTTGTCGTCAATGATCGACCCTGATCTCAAAGACTTTGGACCCCCGCTGGCCTGATTCTCGGCTTTCAGGTCGCCCTGTTTAAATGGCGACTTGAGCGCGAGTCGGAGCCGTCGAGATTCCGGAAGTTCTCGAGCGCATGAAGACCAAGTTCCCGCCTCTAGGCCAAAAACCGGCTAAGACACCAATTGACGTTTTGCTCGCTACAAACATGCTGTCTGTCGGTGTGGACGTGGGCCGCTTAGGAGTGATGATCGTGGCAGGTCAGCCCAAGTCAACTTCCGAGTACATCCAAGCGACAAGTCGTGTTGGACGTGCGACCCCAGGCATTGTTATGACGGTATCAAACTGGGCGAGTCCGCGTGATCTCTCTCATTTCGAGAGCTTTTGTCATTATCACGCAACATTCTACCGTCAGCTGGAAGCGTTGAGCGTTACACCCTACTCCATTGGTTCAATGGACCGAGCTCTGACGGGTGTCCTCGTCAGTGCAATTCGGCAAGGTGGTTTTGACTACAACCCAAACACCAGCGCTCAGCAGATGCAACCCACGAATGCGTTGGTGCAGAGTGTTCTTAGTGAACTGCCCGTTCGAGCTGCGGAAGCTGGAACAGGCGGAGCAAAGCTTCAAGACTTCGTGCGATCGGCACTCCAGCAACGGATCGACGACTGGAGAGACCGAGCTTTGCGCATGCGCGGAGGCGCGAGATTGGGGTACAAAGACGGACGTGACGGTGTGACCGTCGGATTGCTGAAAATGCCGGGAACCTCATCGTGGACGGGGTTTACGGTACTCAACTCGCTTCGAGATGTAGAACCAGAGGCTCCGTTGTCATTCGACGATAGTGGTATGGATGGGGAGAGCACCTTATGAGCGGCCAGAACGTAGGTTCGGTGCGGCCGACTCAGCTGATTTACACGTATGGGATCGGATCGACGGTTGACCTTCCGCAATTTTCCGCGATGGTCATGGGCTTGGACGATTGGCCGGCTGCTCGCATGGAAGAAATCCGTGAAGATAGACTGCTCCGCGTCGTACGTAGCGTACTGGGGTCTCAAGTTAGGCAGCTCAAGGCGGCTCCCCTCCAAGATGAGGGTACGTTGAGTCCGTTCGAACGGCTTTCGTCGACGGTGTTCCGGTCGCTGCGTTCCCGCGATGGTTGGTATGCACGCAGTGTCGTCTACTGGCACCGATTCGCTCAGGCCTCTATAGCTTTCGATATGACTCAAACCGGCCCGAGCGATCTTGTTTCACCCACAAGAATTGCCCGCGATTGGCAAAGGCAACCGCCATTCCAGCTCGTTTTCTCGTAGCTGTGACAACGGGCACATCGACGATTTTCCTTGGAGCGAATACCTCCACGGACCCGGCATTGAATGGCCAGGCCCACTTGAATTGCGGGATGTAGGTGCAAGCGGCGAAGCTGCAGATGTGATGTTGTCTTGCCGAAATTGCCAGAAGCGTAAGCTGTTGGCGCCGGCTTTCTCTGAGGAAGGCAAGGCCAACCTACCAAAATGTAGAGGGTGGCACCCACATCTTCGATAGTTCGCACAGCACTCATCGGAATAATGACCGATGGTGTGGTGCTAGCAACTCCGGGCTTGGTTGATCGCTTGTCGGTTGCGAAGGCCGAGGCAGGCTTTCACCTCGGCACGGGTGCTGCCTTGTTATTCGCGGCGTTTATTCCCGGAGACGGTTCCTTGCGCGGGTGGGAAGCTGTCCTCGGTCTCGCTATGCTATGTGTTGCGATTTTCAAGCTGCGTACATATTCGGACCTTAGCACGGCTACAGTCGGAGTGGGGTTAGCTAACGTGTTGGCGAGGATGAGCCCTCAGCAAATTCAGATAGCTGCTGCGATGTTCAGCAGTCTCGGGAGTGCGGTTGCCCCAGCTGTAACACAGCCAGCGAGCGGGGAGAGTGTCTTGCCGAAGGCAGAAGCAAACGGCGAAGCCACTCACTGAGCGAAACACCTGCCATTCCCCTGCTAATTGATCTACTAACATCTACTAAGATCGAGTTAAGCGCCGTCCATTGCGCTGTAAGTTGTTATAACTAGGTTTTGGCGTGTTTTCGAATCCCACTCTCTCCGCCATATTTTTCCCCGCATAAACACTGGCGATTACCAACGATTCGTTGACGGCGTGCGTGTGAACCTGATTTATGCGCATCCGGTCCGGCTTCCTTCAAGAATTTACGCAGCCGAGAAACTTCCTCCAAACCAAGATCATGTGTCTGCGGCCTCTTGAAAAAGACGCGTTGGCCACCGACGCGGAACACAAATTCATCGCCTCCGTGCGGTTGGACCTCACCCAGATGCCCGACCAGTTCGACAGCCTCGCTCCAACTTAGGTTATGGGGTAGCTTGCCGTTGAGAAGATTCTGGTACAGCGATTCGAGGTGCTTGCTCATAGTGTGTTCTCCTTCACAAAAAAGAGTTTCCAAGCTCGATCAACGTGCATCTCGAACGATTGCGATCAAGGCACACGTAAAGCGAGGATAGCGTCAAGTCTTCTTCGCCTTCACGGGAGGCACCAGAGCGACAGCGGCCTCGGTCGTGAGCAGAAGGAAAGTGAATGTCTCCTGTAAGTACAGACGGACCGCGGCATCGTTGTGGTTGAGGTAGCCGATGGAGACGTCCTGCCCGATGTGCAGTTCGAAATCGCCACCACGAGTGGTCAGCACGAAAGCGCCGGCGATAGCTGGCGCCCAGATGATTTCATCTTTGACCAGTCGCTTGACGTGTTCCAACACCGGGTATCCGTGGTCGCTGGTTTCGGCGAGTGCGGTGTAGGCGTCGGCGCCGAGGAGCACCGAGTAGGGGCCGTTGACCCCGACGAGACGCAGCTGGCTCAAGCTTTGAGCAATTGCATCGGGGTACTCGCGAACGTCGGCGGGAAGCGTCTTGATGGGATTGCTGGTGCCCTGGCGGATGCCACCAATGCCGGCGGCGGCATACCCGTCGAATATGGCAGCGTCCTCGGCAAAGGCGATCTGTCGCGCGGCGTCCTTTGCCGGTTGCCAATCGGAGTCGTTCGCACCCCGATCGACATCGTCGATACTTTTGCGATCCAGTTCGAACGGAACACGTAGCTCGACTAACGCCTTCACCTCTCGCTGGCTCGCGACGATGCCTTTCGCCGGTGCGGCGATTGTCCGCAGGTGGCCGGTGCCGATCGCAGAAAGCGCGATACCGGCCGGGCCCTTCAGGTCGACAACGCGCCGTCCGGCGAGATAGCGCTTGAGCGTCCGTGATGTTTCCTCTTCGATTTGAGCCCATGCCGAATCGGAAATGGGGGCAAGTTCACGATGGAGATTATTCATGTGGTACGTCTCCTTTGAGAGATCCGATGCGGAGCGAACCCTCGCGCACCGATGGGATGGATGGAGGAGGTTCGACAGCCGCCGGCGCCGCAGGCGATTCCGCAACCGCAGGCTGGGTTTGATCTTCGGTCACGTTCTCCAGAAATGTCGCCGACGGCACAAAGAACAGGTTCCCAGTCACGGCGCGGCTGAAGTCGAGCAGCCGGTCGTAGTTGCCGGAAGGGCGCCCGATGAACATGTTCTCGAGCATCTGTTCGATGGTGCGGGGCGAACGGCTGTAGCCGATGAAATAGGTGCCGAACTCACCGTGCGCGGGTCGGCCGAAAGGCATATTGTCGCGCAGAATCTTGACCTCTTTCCCGTCCTCGACGATCGTGGTGAGAGCGTTGTGTGCTGAGGTGGGCTTGACCGAATCGTCCAATTCGATATCGGAAAGCTTGGTGCGGCCGATGATGCGTTCCTGCGCTTCGGTGGAGAGCGCATTCCATGCGTTCATATCGTGGAGATATTTCTGTACGATGACGTAACTCCCGGCAACAAACGCCGCGTCTTCGTCGCGGATGAGGACGGCATCGGCTACGGCGGCGCCGCGGGGATTCTCCGTGCCATCGACGAACCCCAGGAGATCGCGCTCGTCGAAGTAACGAAAGCCGTGCACCTCATCCACTGGCGAAACGGCATTTCCCAGGCGCGTCATAATCTGAGTGGCCAGCTCGAAGCATAAATCCATGCGCTTGGCGCGGATGTGGAACAGCAAGTCGCCTGGCGTGGAGACTGCATGCCTCGCTTCGGAGCGAATTTCGCGGAAGACGTGCAGCTCTGCCGGCCGGGGCTGCCCGAAGAGATGGTCCCACGCGCCGGACCCAAACCCGACGACGCAGGAAAGTCCTCCCTCCAGGTCACGAAATTCCACGGCGCGCACCAGCGCGGCGAGGCCTCCGCAGAGCGAGCGCAGGATGGCGCGGTTTTCAGAGTCCGGATTGAGCGTTGCGACCAGGAAGATCGCGGCGCGAGTGAGCGGCGCTGCTACTGCCTGCGCGAGGACAGGCGCTTTGCCTGTTGCTTCGGGTGTGCTCATCGGATCGGGCTTCATCGGGTGCCGTGCCTGTGCTGGTCACGCTGCCTTCGTTGCGCTCTCCAATCTCTCCATGCTGCAAAGTCGCGGGTACATCGCCCATTTCACTCTTTGGATGAATTTCCTATGCATACAGGAACGGCCGCTCTTCGTGGCTCCTCCAAAAATACGCGAGGATGATCACACTCGCTACCGCCGCGTACGCACACCATAACGAGGTGAACGCGTATCTCTTGACCTCCATTACAACCAGCAGTATCGTCAGGTTCGCCGCGCCGAATACTATCATCATCTTGATCTTCGAGAAAAAGAGCGAACCGCACGTTGCAATCACATAGAGAAATGCAACCGTTGTATTATTAGTCACTTGATTGATGTACACGATACTGTTTCCTCTGACATACAGCTGCAACGGGAATGCCGTCAGCGCCCACAATATGTAGAGCGTCGTTGCTCCGCCGAGTACGAGAAACGGCAGCATCCGCCTGCGGCTCTTCCCGTTCGGTTCAAAGAGCAGCACGCTTAGCGGTAGCAAAAAAGGGAGAAGCCCTTGCGCATAAAGCATGAACGCCGCGCCCATGTCGTGTGCCACGGCGGGCGAAAGGATCCCATCCAATCCCAGCCAGACGAATCCCTCGATAAATTGATGAACGGCGAATAGCACGGGGAGCGCCGCGAAAAGCAGTTCACGCCGGTGCTTCACCTTGGTTAAGGTGACGACGCCGACGGCACCCAGAACTCCGCTGCCTACGAAATTCGCGGTGGCTGAGAAACACATAGCTGGTCTATCCTCGGTCGCGGAAATCGCGCAGATGTCTCCTAAGAGTTCTGGTTTCTTGGATCGTCGTCAGCACTGAGGTATTCAAGTCCAAGCGGTCCAATCGCCGTCTGGTATCGGTTTATCCCGTTGCGGTCGAATACGAAACCCGAGGTGCGATCCGGGAGCTTATAGCCCAGGCGGACATCGTCGTCTGCGGGACGGAAAGCCGTCCCAGCAAATTGCTCGTCAACCAATTGTGCATCGATGCCGAAGCGACCTGCGTCTACGGCGGCGCTTTCCGACGGGCGTATGGCGGGCAGGTTCTGCGCGTGCAACCCAGGAAATCGCCTTGTCACCAGTGTTTCGTCGCGGCACTCCGATGGACGCACGAGCACCAGTGTCGTCATCAACGATGGACACCGTGGGATATTCTGCGGACGTCATTCAGCAGCCTCGGACTTGATGGGGAGAGTGAAATTAAAACTCGCACCCCGAGGGGAGTTGTCGGCGGCCCACAACTTGCCACCGTGTGATTCAATGATGGAGCGGCTGATGCGAAGTCCCATGCCGGTCCCATGCGGCTTGGTAGTAAAGAAAGCATTGAAGATCTTTTCCATCTGCTTCCGGGGCAGTCCTATGCCGGTATCGTTGACGGACACAAGAACTTGGTCGGTGTCGGCACGACGCGACTTGATCGCGAGTTCCCGCGTCCTATCCGCATCCTTCATCGCCTCGATGCCATTGATCATGAGGTTCATGAGTACTTGCTGCAATTGCACGCGGTCGGCCGTAACCTGGGGAATATCTGCGGTAAGGTCCGTCCCGACCAATATGTTGTATCGCGTGATTTCGCCGCGCAAAAGCACGATCATTTCCCGAATGATCTCGTTTACATCGACGACCTCCCGTTGCGAACTACCTTTCTTGAAGAGCTGGCGGATCCGGGTCATAATTTCCGCGGTGCGTTTTACGTCTTTCACGATTCGCATGGCGGCCGCGCGCGCCTCTTCGATGTTTGGGGTATCGCACGCGAGCCAGCGCAAGCAGGTATTAGCGTCGGTGCCGGTGGCGGCAATCGGTTGATTCACTTCGTGCGCCAGGGAGGCGGTCAGTTCGCCCATCGTGGTTACCCGGCTGACGCGTGCGAGATCCGCCTGCGCCTGGCGCAGAGCCTCCCGCGCCTCTTCCGCCTGCTTGCGTTCGGTCACGTCCATCATCGTGCATACGAATTGCTCGACATCCCCGTATGCATTCAAAACAGGATGGCCGACAGTGTGGGTGTATTTGACAGTGCCGTCCGGAAGAAGGATTCGGTGATCTACTTCGTAGTCCGACTTTGCATTGATTGCTCGATCTTTCGTCTCTTGCACGTTGTCCCGATCCTCCGGATGCATGCGCTGCAAGCGGTCGTTCCAAGCAGACAGGCCCCGTTTTGGATCAAAGCCATAGATGCGGAACCATTCTTCGGAGAGATATAAGGCGTCCCACCCTGGTACGCGCCAGGCGCCACTCCCCGTATGCGTGAGCCTCTGCGCTTCGGCCAGATAATTCTCGCTCCTCCGCAACGCTGCTTCCGCCTGCTTTGCTGCGGTGACGTCCATCACCGCTCCTACGAACTCCACCCTGCCGGATTTGTCGCTTAAGGCATGAGCCACAACGTGGACATGTTTGACAGAACCATTCGGCATCAGCAAGCGGTATTCATGATCAAAATCCTTCCCATCCCGCACCGCTAGCTCGATTGTCTGCTGCACGAGAGTTGCATCTTCCGGATGAACCCGGCGGAATACTAACTCCAACGTGGGCTTGACCGCCCGATCATACTCAAAGATCTTGTAGGTTTCGTCCGACCAGTAGACTGCGTCTCGAGCATTGAAAGCCCAGCTGCCGGTGTGGCTCAGCCTCTGCGCTTCGGCCAGATAAGTTTCACTGCGCTGTAGCAGTTCGTGGGTCAGCTTGCGTTCAATCGCGATACCGGCTAGGTGGGTGGACATTTCCAGTGCGCGGGTCTCGGTGGCACTTGGACTGCGGGGCTCGCGGTAATACATCGCAAATGAGCCCAGGGCCTTACCGGAATGAGAAAGTATGGGAGTGGACCAGCAGGCGCGCAGTCCGTGGATATTGGCTATCTCTCGATACGGCTCCCAGAGCGGATCGTGGAGAATATCAGTAACGATAACAGGCTCTCTGCGGTACATGGCGGTCCCACACGATCCCGCCTTCGGTCCGATGGGAAGGCCGTCGATGGCCTTGGAGTAGGCCTCGGGAAGGCTTGGGGCGGCGCCGTGCCGCACGTGCTGCCCGTCCTCATCGAGGAGCAGGACGGAGCAAAGCAGGCCGGCAAATTGCGCTTCCACAACCCGCACCAGCTTCTCCAGTATTTCCTCCAACGGGGCATCACGCGCGATCATCTCCAGAATACGGCTCTCTCCTTCACGCAGCGCCTCTGCCCGCTTGCGCTCGGTGACATCGATCACCGTACCAACAAATTCAACGAGATCTCCGGACGGACTGAAGACTGGGTGGCCTACCGTTTGGATCTCCCTGACCTCGCCGCCGGGATGAACGATTCGGTAATCAAACTCGAATCCTGTCTTTTCTCGGCTTGCGTTTTCGAACTGCTTCATGGTCCTGGTTTGATCATCGGGGTGAATGCGTTGAAAGAATGTTTCGATTCGCGGCAGCTCGTCCCGCGGATCAAAACCCAACAGGCGGTAGCATTCCTCGGACCAGTACCTGAGCTCTCCCGGTCCCGGAGCTCCAGCCCAACTGCCTGTGTGGCTGAGCCTCTGCGCTTCCGCGAGATAGTTCTCGCTCAGGCGCAACGCCCCTTCCGCCCGCTTGCGCTCGGTGACGTCCGTCACCGCTCCCGCGAACTCGATGCTTCCCGATTCATCAATCAGGGCGCGAGCCACAGCATGGACATATTTGATAGAACCATCCGGCATCAGCAAGCGATATTCATGGTCAAAATCCTTCCCATCGTGCGCCGCGCTCTCGAGGGTCTGTTGCACGAGGGCCGCGTCTTCCGGGTGAACCCGTTGCAGGACCAGTTCTAAGGTCGGTGTGATGGCTCGGTCGTATTGGAATATACGGAAGGTTTCTTCTGACCAGATTCTCTCGCCCGTGGATAGCTTCCAGCCGAAGCTGCCCGTATGACTGAGCCTTTGCGCTTCAGTCCAGTACACTTCGCTTCGCTGCTCGGCGCGATGACGCGCGGGAATAATGCTGGTTGCACTCTGCCGAGCCACCGACCGCAGAAGCTCGTTGTCATGGCCCTTCACAGTCACTGGTTACCTCGCATTGCCGAGCACAAGCGCCTGGATGTTGGCCAAGGAAGTGTCACGGCGCGTGGAGGTGTCATCTCTGAAGGGGAGAATCCGGAGTCGTCGGCAAGTACCGCGTTGCTGGATCGGAATATACTCGGCCGCTCCGGTACGAGGTCTCGCACTTCTTCCGGAGTCTCACTTTGGAGGTCAACTGGAGGGGGCTGCCACAGAAACTCGCTGGTCAGGTTTCCGGCTAGGATCCTCATTCTCGCCGTTGAGACTCGCTCGATCAGATCGACCGGTCTTGGGATACTGCCGATTGGCTCGGTGGGTATCGTGATTGGCGCAGGCTTGGCCATATTTACCGCCTTGCCCAAAGCAACGAGACCGCAGCCGCAGGAAACGCCTTAGGATTTATCTTACGACTCTGCGGTCGACTCTACGGTTTCTTCTTCGGGGGCAGGTATTTCTTTTCGATCGAAGCCACGATAACGTAATTTGGATCCACCATTTCATTGAAATGAACCTTCGCGACTTTCGACAACAACTCGTACGCATCCAGATCGGAGAGTCCGTAGTCACGATGAATCCAATGCACCAGTTCAGTAAAAGCGATACGCACCGCGTCGTCGACGGGGCGATATGCGCCGACGGTCATGATCGCTTCGTCGTTCTCAAATTGCGGCCACTCGATGGTGCGCCCTTTAATCACGCTGAATTGAACACGCGCTTTTAGCGGAACCTCGATCGCCGACCCGGCAACTTCCCCGTCCCCCATCGCGGCGTGTCCATCACCAATGTAGAAGAGTCCCCCCTTCACGTTTACCGGGAAGTACACAGTGTTGCCCACGCTAGCTTCTGGAGAATCCATGTTTCCGCCAAACTCCGCTGGCACGATCGAACTGCGAGCCTCGCCATTCGCGGGAGCCACACCGATGCATCCGAAGAAAGGATGCAATGGAATCTTCACAGAAAAATCTGAATCGAGAGCCTTGTACGTGCCTGTATTGTTGGCATGATCAATGTGATAAAACCACACGCGCTCTTTCAGCGGCGGCTCGAGCACCGGAGTATAGTGCGAACCGCTGAGCGCGCCGAAGCCAGGAGAGTACGCTCCCACTCCCGTATCGCCATCCACCTGTAGATCGAGAATTTTCACCGCGAGCGTATCGCCGGGTTCGGCTCCCTCAATGTAAAACGGTCCGGCGAGCGGATTATCGCCTTTGACCATGCTCATCGTGTCGCCCGGCTTGCGCAAGACATTGCCAAAGCAGTCCAGCGTATTAGTGTCGAGAATATCCCCCGGCTTCAATCGCGCTACCGGCTCCGCGGTCGCAAAGAGGTACTTCACGTTGTCGATAGTGGTGGTGTAGTGAACGACGTTCTGGGCCAGCGCTGAACCGGCGAGTAGGACGAGAGTGAGAAGACGGGCGATCACAGGACCCTGATGGGCGGCCGATTTTTCGGAGCCACGAGAAGTGTCTCTTGTCACTTATGTTGCCCAATGTACCACAAGATGGCAGTTCTTGAAATCGCTCTGGTGAGTGAACCGGGGCCCCGGAAGGGATTAGCTTCCGCGTTCTGCTCTCGAAGACAAGCCTGATGGAACCGTGATCGTCTTCACTACTTTGAGGCAAAATTGTTTTAAGCGGAGTCTTTATTATTTTTCAATTCATTGATATTCGAGCCCTCTCGCATTGCGTCAGCGAAGGTCACCATTTCGACGTGTCTGTCAATTGGCGGTCAGTTCACCGACGCTATTTAACTCGATGATCAGCAAATTCATGTCTCCCCATGGCCTCAAAAGTGCTTCTCCGCGGACAGGGGAGGGACCCAATGGATACAAGAATCGCTGGGCGCGCCATCGATATGATCGAAGTTATTAGTTGGGCAGCAATCACTATAGTGATGGGGCTGATCCTGACGGTGATAGGAGTGAGCATTTATGGATCGTTCGGTATCGTACAGTGAATTCCGTATCGAAATTAAATTGCGGCTGCGATTCGTCTCGCAGCCGCCACCTTCAGACATTTGGCTTTTTTCATCGCTTTAAACTCTGTTAATCGGGTAAGACCAGTATTAATTTCGTGGATTATCTGTAGGTCTTTGTGTCCCGTTGTGCGCACTGGATCGGTTAGGCCAGTGACATCTCATCACGTATTAAGCGGGTGGAAGTTCGCGCGCGCCTTTTACCATTTGGCCCCACTACCCGCTTCTTTAAACAAATCGACAATTGAGTTCCTGGCAAAGAGGGGACAACCATGCACGCAGAGTGTTCTGCGCGATCACGCGCCTGCCGAAGTGAGAGGCGCAGAGGTGCGGCCAACAATGGCGGGGGGAAAAAACATGGAACACGTGGAACTTAGCGTGCTGTTAATCAGGCACCGCGAAACACCGCGAACATGAAGTAAGGAGGAAACGTGACTCGCATGAAGTGTTCTGAAACATTTTCATTGCTTTCGATAGCGGGCTTAACTGCGCTCGCTATGCTAATGGCCGTTCCTGATGCGTCAGCACAGGGCACTCCCCCACCGCAACTTAATTTTCTGCTTCCGGCTGGTTTTCAGATTCCGCCGGCCGATCAACAATGCATCCTGCCGGGAGAAAGACTTAACCTGCAATGCATCTTAGCGAACGATCCGGACGTGAAGAGAATCATCGCGGAAGAAGCCAAGCTCGAAGCTCAGGCTCTGGCTGCGGCGAAGTCAGGCAAGCTGGATCCCTACCATCAAGTCGAGAATCTCGGCAAGCTTGAGATCTTCGACCCCAATCTGTCTGTGAATAAAAACGTCGCCTGCAGCTATTGCCATGATCCGGCGGCTGGTTACGGAAACGGTGTCTCGATCTTGAGCGTGTTCACGGGCGGATCAAGCCTGGGATCCGTTCCCATCACGGTACCGGGGGCCTATCCTAATAACCGAATTGCTAAGCGCAACCCACAAAGTTACACTTACGCAAGTTACTTCCCGCCTCTCCACTACAACCAGAGTCAAGCCGATTTCTACGGCGGCAATTTCTGGGATGGCCGGGCGACCGGATACAAACTTCAGAATTCCGCGGCGGAGCAAGCGCAAGACCCGCCATTGGATCCTGAAGAAATGGCCAATCCAGATTCCGCTTGCGTGGTGTGGAAGCTCTCGCAGAGCAACTACAAGTTTTTCTTTGAAGTGGTCTTTGGCGTCGGCTCGCTGGAAATTAATTGGCCTTCCGACGTCGCGACCGTGTGCAGCACTCCGAAGGGCGCGGCTTCGCTGGGTGGAAATCCCACTCCGGTTCAGCTCAGCACTTCGGATCGCACGCTCTCCAACAAAGACTTCGACGAGTTCGCGCAAGCGATTGCCGCTTATGAGTCGTCCGACAGCGTCAGTCCCTTCACGTCGAAATTCGATTACGTTCTTGCGGGCAAGGCAACGCTCACCCCACAAGAACAAAACGGCTATGACTTGTTCCGCGGCAAAGGCAGCTGCAACACCTGCCATCTGGATGGCAGATCGAGCACTCAACTGGGCGGAAGCGATACCGGCCAGGCCGCGAGCCTTCAGCCTTTGTTCACCGACACAACCTACAACAACCTCGGTCTCCCCAAGAATGTAAGGCTTCCCTGGTATTCGGAGGACACTCCGGACCAGTGGGGATTTACCGGCAACCCGCTCGGCTTTGGTTTCACCGATGAGGGCATGGGATTATTCCTCGACGGCTACTACGGCGCTCCTCCTGATTTGGATTGGGGAGTTCAGTTGCCGCAGTTCGAAGGAAAATTCCAAACCTCGACGGCGCGCAACGCGGCAATGGCGCCTTACCCTGGCTTCGTGAAAGCGTACATGCACAACGGCTACCTCTTGAGTTTGAAAGAGGTGGTTCACTTCTATAACACGCGAGATGTTTATCCTTTCCCCGTGTTGTCTGGCCATTGTCCATCGGGAACCGTCGAGAAGGTGACCTGTTGGCCGATGCCGGAAGATCCTAACAACGAAAACACAACCATCGGCAAGCTTGGCCTGACGTCTGAGGAAGAAGACGACATCGTCGCCTACTTGAGGACGCTCGTGGATGGCTACAAGCCGTGAGCTCAGCCGTAGCCAAGGTTCGCTAATAAGACGTGGGGCGGACCGATGGATGGTTCGCCCCGATTTTAACGCTTCATTTTTTAACGCTTCATTCAACGAACGAACTGCATCTCTCAACACTTTAATGGAGGTTAAATATGACCAGGCTAAATAGATTACGCCTCGCGATCGCGATCAGCACCATGGCCTTGAGCTTATTGTTTGTCCAACCACGACTGGCATTCGCAGGCGAGAGTTCGAGCACTAGACTAGCCAGCGCCACACCGGTGATCGAATCCGTTAGCGACACGTTAGCCTTCATAAGGTGGACCACACAGAATCCGGGGGGAACAATCCTGCACTATGCCGTCGTGCGCTACGGCAAAGATCCCAATAACCTGAACTTGACGGCAGAGTCTCCGACCAGAATCAACCCCGGCCACAGTGAGATGGTCTTTCGAGTGCGTGTGGCTAATCTGAAGCCTGGGACTACGTATTACTACAAAGTGTCGTCGGAACAGGCTGGCGGTATTTCCGATCCAGTAACGAGCGCTGTGAACCAGTTCACCACGCGACCAGCCAATCGGATGAGTGCGGAGAAATAGATTTCACCGCGCAAATGCGGTATTTGCAGAGGAGGGTATGGCCCACTTTTTGCATGTGCGAGGTATGCCGCCGCAAGCGTTGGTTGAAACGGCATTGGCTTGGCTATAAGTATGAGGACTAGAAGAGACTTTCTTAATCTCGCCGTTAAAGGATCGGCCGTGACCGCGGCCGCGGCCCTTCTGCCAGGGAATGCGTCGGCGCAGGGCAACGCAGGCGATAGCAGGAGGATGAACAACATGAAAAATGACACGAACAGTGGCAGTTCTGTCCGCTACAAGCCGCCGATCAAATTCGGCCTGGGAGGCGTTCCCCTGGGAAATGAATTCGCGGTGGTGACTGATAAGGACGCGTACGCGATCCTGGAAGCCGCGTGGATCGCGGGCGTTCGCTACTATGATGTTTCTCCCTGGTATGGTCTCGGTCTCGCCGAGAGAAGGTATGGCAGCTTTCTTCATAACAAGAAAAGAAGCGATTATGTCATCTCGTCCAAAGTGGGCAAACTGCTAAAGGCATCGAAGACAGCCAAGAACCACGAACTGTTTCCTTTCTCACCATCGCCCAACGACGTAATTTTCGATTACACGGCGTCCGGCGTGAGGCGTTCGATCGAAGATAGTCTGCAAAGACTTGGCATCGATAGCCTTGACATCGTTTTTGTGCATGACATTTCTTCGGATAACAAGTTGTTGCCAACGAGCTGGCAGGAACAATTCGACATCGCCGCGAAAGGCGCTTTTCCTGAACTGACGCGTATGCGGGAAGAAGGATTGATCAAAGGCTGGGGGATCGGCGTGAATACCCCTGAACCGATTCTGCGAGTGTTAAGGGATGCCGATCCTGACGTCTGTCTGATGGCTTCGCAGTATTCCTTGATTGATCATAAGGATGCGCTGAACCAGCTTTTTCCCGCGGTCCGAAAAAAGAATGCTTCTCTGGTGGTTGGTTCCTCACTGAACGCCGGATTCATCTCGGGGAGTCCTCGCTACAACTATGGAAAAGACTCCTACAAGATCCCCGCCGAATTCCTGGAAAAACGAAAAAAGTTGCGTGAAGTGGCGGCGAATCACGGAGTAGACCTCCGCACAGCGGCGCTTCAGTTCTCGGCATCACCTGACGTGGCCGCGGCTTTGATCGTCGGCGCTAGCAGTGAACAGCAGATCCTCGCAGACTATACCTCAATGCAAACTAAGATTCCGGCGGAATTCTGGGCTGAGCTGAAAGCTCAGAAGTTGATCGAGCAAGAGGCACCAACCCCTGCCTGAACAGCCGTAAATAAACATGGTGGGAGTGCGGTGTTAGATGTGTAGAAACCGAACCCATGTAATGGGCCTTCAACTGCTATGAAAAATAGGTCAACTTCTTAGTCAAGAGGAGCAGCAGAATGAGAATTCTTCGGAATGCGAGGGGGTCACTTGTCTTTATTGGGGCGCTTGTTTGTGCCGTCGTGATATCGGGAACGGCTTTCCGAGCAACGGGACAGGCGGGAACAGGCGAGACGGTTATACAGAAGGCCATTGAACAGTTTGAGAGCAGCCCCCTGAAAACTACCGCCCTGGACAAAGACATATGGATGTTGTCTGGAGACGGAGGAAACGTTGCAGCGATCGTGGCTGAAGGCAGCACTTTACTGATCGATAGCGGAGTGGACTCGCGGGTTTCCGAACTGAACGCCGCGAGCTTCAAAGCAACGTCGCGCCCCGTCACGCGGCTGGTAAATACGCATTGCCACTTTGATCACACGGGGGGAAACGTGTACTTCGGCTCCGAAGGCGTAACGATCATAGCCCAGGAAAATGTAAAGAAGCAGTTATCGTCGGAGCAGAACGTGCCGCTCATTGGCTTGCGCGACGGCCGGTATCCAACCCAGGCGTTACCTACAGTGACTTACTCCAACAGCATGACCGTGAACCAGGGCGGCGAAAAGCTGACATTGGTCAACTACGGTCCTGCGCACACGGATGGAGACACAATTATCTACATCGCGCCGGCGAATGTTGCCGTGGTCGGAGATATTTTCTCGAATCACTTCTATCCCATCATCGATGTAGCGTCAGGAGGGTCCATCGATGGCATGATCCATTCTCTCGATCAAATTCTGGCACAAACTGACCAGCAGACAAAGATCGTGCCAGGCCATGGACCGGTGGCCACCCGCTCAGAACTACAGGAGTACCGCGACATGCTGGCGCAGGTTCGGCAGCGCATCAAGGTTTTAGTTGCGAGTGGCAAAACCATACGCGAAGCAGTGGCCGCAGCGCCGACTAAAGACTTCGATGCTAGATGGGGAAGTGGTTACGTACCCGCCGATGTTTTTGTACGAATGGTATTCACTAGTCTGATTGCCAGCCGCAATACGAATCGCTAGCTAGCCACATGACTCTCGCGGAGCAAGAGAATCACGTTATCGAGGGCTAGAGTCACGATCGACGAGAGTGGTTTTGTCGGAGGCATCCACGTGCTCTTTCATCGCCGACTTGAAACCGCGGATGCTTTCTCCGAGGCCTTTGCCCAGCTCGGGAAGCTTCTTAGGACCGAACACGAGCACGGCAATTCCAAAGATCATCAAGAGATGCGTAGGTTGCAACAGTCCTTCTAACATGAATCCTCCTTTAGGTCAGAGTTACAGAACATCGCTGTAAAGCAGGCGCTGCTTCCGTGTTTGGAGAACAGCGCCTTCGCTCCGCAGTGCTTGCCAGCGAAGAGCTATCGCGGCACAATCTCCAGCTTTTCTGCGGGAATGGTTTGGATCGCATTCTTATCAAGCTTCAAATGCGAATGCACCATCTCGGGAGGAAGCCGCCGGATCCATTGGTTGAGAGAGACGTCCAAGACTTCGCTCGCCTTGAACAGCTCCAGAAACACCAAGTCAGTATCGCCGGTGTTTTCCACGTAATGACCAGCATTGAACGGAACGAAACCTACATCGTTGGCATTGAAGTCCGCGGTACGTGCCGAGCCGACGGGCATAAACACCGTCATTCGTCCCTTTCCGGCCATCCAGAACTGCCACTCAGAGGCGTTGGGATGCCAATGCAGCTCGCGCATCCCTCCGGGCTTGATCGTGTTTATGGCAACAGCGACATTCTTCGAGACAGGAAAGTTATGCGAGTCGACGATACGTATTTCGCCCCCGGTAGTTCGCTTGGTGGGTGCCATCCCTTCCATTTTGAAGGTGTACTGGATGGAAGACCGGACTTTCTCTCCGCCAACTGCTGCTCTATCTTCTTCCAACGACTTTGGCAAGTCTGCGGGAAAAATGTAAAGAGGACCAGTCGGAAAATTAGCGAGAGCGCTCTCGGGCAGTCCAAAATTCTTCGCCAACACTTCAGGAGGCGTATGCGCCACGAATTCCGAGAGGAGAAATGTGCCGTCTTCCGAAAACATGCCTTGATCGAAGACCAGGAGGAACTCGCATCCGTCTGGCCCCAGGCCTTGAATAGAATGAGGAAAGCCGGCCGGGAAATACCAGAGATCGCCCTTGCTTACGTCGTCGATAAAGATCGTCCCATCGGGATTCAGCAGCGTGACTCGGGCATTTCCGTATAGCATAATGGCCCACTCATCAGCTGTGTGCCAATGCAGTTCTCGGAAGCTGCCGGCGGTCAAGCGCATGTTGACGCCCGCTAAGTCCGTGGAGGACGGTAGTTCGCGCTGCGTCACCTGATGCGTCCAGCCGCCCTCTTGAACTCGCCTCTTCGTCAGATCGTAGGAGTACCAAATGGGACCGACATCCCCAAAATCCGTCGGTGGAGGTGTGTTTGAGTTGGGATTCTCGGCTAGAAGGGGCTTATTCTCCTGTCCAGGATTGCTCGAGGAATGGTCGCCTTCTGCTTTTTGCGCGCCTTCCCGCGTTTGTGCGTGGGCACTTAATCCTGCGAATGCAGCCGCGGCCAAAGCAGCGGAGCCGATTCCCAGGACACTCCTTCTGGAAACTCCGTCCTGCAGCATCTTGTCTGTCTTCTGATCACTCATCGCATTTTTCCTCATCCGTGAATTCGAACCAATTCGTGGTCTGTACCCAAGAACAAGAGCAAATACAACCCTCACCGTGCTTACAAGCTGATTGAACGTTGTACGATTGCTGTGACGCTAGGCTGATTTCTTCGTCGGCAGACAAAACTCGACGAGTTTTCCGAATTGCACCTGAGGTGCCGCCTTCAACGGTCTGCGGAAGCGCGTCGGTATGTAGAACTCGATCACCTTTGCCATGATGACCTCCTTGATCTCTCGAATTCCAATAGCCCTACCAATCCATCCGTATCGACCACGCGCGGCAATGCGCAACCTGAGCTTATGCAAGAGTGCCTTAGAAACAGCGCATGATCTCATCCCCATAGTTCTCCCCTAACGATCGTGCTGGAGGAGGGTTGCGCCACTTTTTTCGACTCTTTCAAGCGACGCAAACCTTTGGAAAACATCGCCCAAGCCAAGGCTTGCATATCTGGATCCTCAGCATTGGCAGCCCTAAGTAATTCTTTGCCAGCGTCATGCTGTCCGAACTTGCACCAAATCACTCCGCAAAGGTACACATAATTGCTGTCCATCTTGGGCTCCCCCAATCAGCGTTTGCGCGATTAGCATTCCTGCACTTCGTCGGAACGACTGCTACCATCCTCGAATGCAATTCAACTGCCAACGCCAGCCTGTCCAAGAAGTGTCTGCACTCGATTTTGTCGAATCGCAACGTCCAAATATCGACAGTCTCCCGGTCATCGCGATCTCGCGCCGTCACAGAGTCTGCTGAGGCACTTGGCTCCTCCATCTCAGCTGCAATCGATGCTGCCAGGCTCGCTTGGCTGCTTACTTGAAGAGAATCTTCGCCATCATTCCCTTGTCTTCGTGATTCAGCAGATGACAATGAAACACCGACATCCCTTTGATGATGGGATTGGTAAAATCCAAAATGACGTCAGCAGAGCCGCCAACCGGAATGTTCACGGTATCGAGCCACTCCGCATGTGCGAGAGGCGCATCGTTTTCTGCATAGGCCAGGAAGTGAACCTGATGTATGTGGAAAGGATGTAGTTCTGCGGTTCGATTGAGGATGCGCCAATGCTGATAACTACCCACGCGGGCGGTCGTCATCGCACTCGCGTCCGGCGCATACTTGCGGCCATTGATGTAGAAGCCATTCTCGTCCTCGGTGAAGATGACGGTGAACGCCGGTTCAGCTTTCTTCAGCGGCTCTACGTCGATAGGCTTATAAATTGGCGGTCGGTTATGGAGAACATGAGCTTGTTGGCGTTGTGGTGCAACAGGCTGATCTGGCCGCCGATCTGGACCAGTCTGTTCTGCACTAGATCGAGCTGAACTGGGTTGCACCAGATCAGCCAGGACCATCGCAGGATTGGGATCCCCGGCGGGACCCGTATCTACGCAAAGCGTGCGCAGAGCACGATGTATGCCAGCCGGCGGACCGGTGACGATGGCTTCGAGGCGACCCGCAGGCGCAACCAACAAGTGATCGACCGCCCTCGTCGGATGTTCCGGATCGTGGTATGCGAGCGGCATCCCGTCGAGCGCCATGATTTGAAATGTCTGTCCATCCAACTGCAGATCCAAATAGCGATCCGCCGAAGCGTTCACAACGCGCCAGAACTGCCGTTCGTTGGGTGCGAGTTCGATTCGCGGGCGAACTACTCCGTTCACAGTAAAGATTTCCTCGACTCGCTCGGCTTCTGACCCGCATCCCTTAGGTGGGATGTCAACAGTGCGCATGAGTGCGACCGCATTGGGATCATGCTCGATGGAGCGGCCACGCAGAACGAGCACTCTCTCGCGGAGTCCTTTTACTTCAGGGACATAACGCTCCATTCCTTCGATGATGATGGCTCCCGACATTCCGTCCAATACTTGGCGGTGACTCTCGCCGTGGGGATGAGTGTGGTACCAGAACAGGCCCGGAGGATGATCGCGCGGAATCTCAACCGAGTAGTGCAAAGTCTGGCCCGGCCTCGCCATCATTCCGATTACGTCATCCTGGGGAGAGTTCGGGGAAACAGTGAGCCCATGAAAATGCAAGTTCGTCATGTCCATGCACGGGTTGATCGCACAGGTCTCCGGGGGCTTGGCGGGAAGATCGTTGCTGTACGTGATTTTGAGGACGTCACCTGGGGATGCGCGGATCACCGGTGCCACATTCTCACCGTCGAAAGCGAAAGCGTCCCGGCCGTTGTCATTCACTGCACGCAGCGTGAGGGATACAACATGATTCTTCGCTTGCACCTGCGGAGGCTCTGCCAACGCCACCGTCTGGGCGCACAGGTGATCGATTGGAACGAGAATAGTGATGAGCAGCAGAAGCGCGAGGAAGAGACTAAGTCCCCGATCCTCAACCCAAAAAGGAAACATCCTCGGCTGCTTCTGGTTCCGCATCGTCCCCCCCATCTGGTGTTATCAGCCGGCTAAGCCAGCAGCACTGCGAGGCGAAAACCGCCGAAGTGTGAGCGGACACGCCGGATGATCGCATTGACACGCGATTTCCACGTCATCGCTTCCAGCGTCGCGGCACGTTTCTCCGCAGTATTCTTCTCCACTTGGTACATCGCACAGGCACGGTATGTGCGCGCACTTTCTCATCTTTTTATTTGCCATTTATGATTCCTTCTTTTCAGTTTCATTTCTTCGATGACGACAGCATTGCGATTCTTGACGTAGCCGCTTTGCTGTATCTATGTCATCTCGACTGGTTGCATGCAGATCTCCAAACCTCGCCTCGCTCTAGCGCGACACTTTTCAAGGTTTTAGGTTTAGCAGGATAGGACACCGTGAAGTCTCAAATGTCGGCAGGCCGATAGTGCGTCGGTATTTGGACGGTCTCGAGGTTGCCGCCTTCCCGACGGTGGTGGATGCTCGAGCTAGCAGAGGACCCCAGGTCTTTAAGTGAATGGATCTATTGCCCTGTCAGCTCTCTGACTTTCTTTCCTTTGACTGGCTTGTGACTGGAACACAACGTGCACTCCAATCTCAGAAAAGAGCTTCACACTATGACGAAATTGCAGTGGATGAAATACGCCATGGCTTGTCTGCTTGTAGCCACGTGTGCGCCCGCCCAATCAACAGCCCTTCGAACGGCTCACGATGCATCGGCCCTTGTCTCAAAAGCGCCCGCATCATCGAACTTACTGCGAGCTTTCAACAGCTCTCTCGAAGCCGTTATCTCGAAAGTTTCACCGGCGGTGGTGCAGATTGTAGTCAATGGGTATGGTCCCGCGGAAGAGCATGGACACACCACCGCGAAAATCGTCCGCCAGCATGCTATTGGCACAGGGATTATCGTTGACCCTGACGGTTACATCATCACAAATGCCCACGTGGTGGAAGGACAGCAACGCGTGCGAGTCATCCTGCCCTCGCCGGCGACGACGGAATCTTCGCTTGCACTTCAGCCTATCCACGCCAACCAGATATTGGAGGCCAAGGTATTAGGGACACACAAACAATCCGATTTGGCGCTTCTGAAAGTGCAGGCGACGGACTTGCCGACTGTTCATCTGCGTAATGATGTGCGAGTGCGCCCGGGCGAATTGGTTTTTGCAATCGGCAGCCCCGAGGGACTGCGGGATACGGTAACCATGGGAGTAGTCAGCTCAGTCTCCAGACAACTCGATCCGGATAATCCCATGGTGTACATCCAGACTGATGCGGCGCTCAATCCGGGAAACAGCGGGGGGCCGCTGGTAGATATCGACGGCGACGTTGTCGGTATTAACACTTTGATATTAAGCGAAGGCGGTGGAAGCGAAGGGCTGGGTTTTGCCATTCCTGCAGCGATCGTCAATTTTGACTATCGGAATCTTCGCAAGTCCGGCCACGTGCAACGCGTCGCGATTGGCGCGAGAACACAGAACATCACGCCTACACTCGCGGCAGGGCTGGGCCTGGCAAGAAGTTGGGGGGCAATCATTTCCGACGTCCTCGCTGGAGGTGCAGCAGAAGCGGCCGGGCTGCAGGTAGACGACATCGTCCTTGCGGTCGACGACAGGCCAATCCTCGGTCTTCCTGACTTCATGACCGCCCTCTACCTTCATCCCGCTGATCAGGTAATGAAGATCGATGTGCTGCGAGGCTTGAAGAGGAGTTCCTTCAATGTCCCGGTTAAGGTGTACCACGACAACATAGGTGATTTGGCAGACATTCCGGATCTGCAGAAGACCTTGGTCCGCAAGCTGAACGTTTTTGTCAGTGACATGGGCGGCAAGATAGAGCCGCTGCTGCATAGCACGCGCAGCGACACTGGAGTCGCCGTGGTGGCCGTGACCAGCGGGTCGAATGCGGTGGATACCGGGCTGGAGACGGGCGACATCATTCGCGCAGTCGATCGCACAGCGCTGCAGACGACGTCACAGTTCGAGACGCTGGTTCGCAATCTCAGATCTGGTGATCCGGTCGTGCTGCAAGTCGAACGCAACGGCAAATTGCAATATCTCGCCTTCGAGATGGAATGAACGGTGAATTAGCTGCTGAGTATCTCTTGAAGCACGATGATGCTGCCCTTGGGTCTGGATTGCATTGCTCAGACGGCCCACTTCACAAGTCCTACCCGAAGTGCGTGATGACTTGACGTATGGCCTCTTTCCGCATCTCGAGGTTCGCTGCGCGGCCGGAATCGGCCGTGGCGCTGCGTTATGGAGCAGCTATTCTTTTGGTTGCGGTAGCGCTTGGGACAGCCCTGGTCCTGCGCCACGAGAATTTGCCGCATCCGTTCACGTCCTTCTCTTTCGCGGCAATTGCCATCACTTTTTGGTACTGCGGGACTGGACCAGGTCTGCTTGCTCTCTTACTCTCCTGTTTGGCGATGAGCGATTTCTTCGTTCCTATCAGGCTCAGGAACCCTTCTTCGGAATCCTACATTGTTATTTATGGAATATTCGGTTTCCTGGTGAACTGGTTTAGCGCTTCACGCCGCCGAGCCGAGAGATTGCTCACCGAAGCGCGCGACAGTCTCGAAGTTCGCGTCGCCGAGCGAACGGGTGAACTGACAAGAACAAACGAACAGTTGCAGAGCACCCAAGCCGAACTGCGAGGCGAGAAGGATCGGCTGAAATTGCTCCTGGATTTGAACAACAGCATGGTCTCGAAGCTGGAGCTTCGCGATCTCCTTCGTGTCATTTCCGCAAGTGTGCGACGCGTGATGCTATGCGACTCGGTGGGCGTCAATCTGCCGGATCCCGAAACCGGGGAACTGAAACTGTATGCCCTCGATTTTCCCGGGGCGAAGGGATTCCTCCGCGAAGGAATGTCACACCCGCCTGACTCACCTCCCGCCAGAGTGTTCAGCACAGGGCAACCTTCGACGTTCAGCCTTGGTAGCGAAGCGACGCCCAATCTGGAGGCCGACTTCAACCTGTACTACGACGAAGGTCTGCAATCTTCCTGTTGGCTACCATTGATCAGCCATGACCGCCGGTTAGGCGTTTTGGGACTCTCGCGGCTTGCGGCAAATCCCTTTTCCCAGGATGATGTTCACTTTCTCATGCAAGTTGCGAGTCAGGTGGCTATCGCGGTGGAAAACGCGCTAGCCTACGGCCGGATATCGGAACTTACGGACAAGCTCGCTCAGGAAAAGCTTTACCTTGAAGACGAGATTCGTACCGAGGCTAATTTTAAAGAGATCGTCGGTACGAGCCAAGCGCTGCACCGAATGCTAAAGCTGGTGGAGACTGTCGCGCCGACGGGATCCACCGTGTTGATTAGCGGCGAGACGGGCACCGGTAAGGAATTGATCGCTCGCGCTATCCACGACCTGAGTTCGCGCAGCTCGAAAACCTTCGTCAAGCTGAATTGTGCGGCTCTGCCCGCTGGATTACTTGAGAGCGAACTGTTTGGCCACGAAAAAGGCGCGTTCACAGGCGCCGTCGCACAGCGCGTCGGACGCCTCGAACTTGCAAACCATGGCACGTTGTTCTTGGATGAGGTCGGGGAGATTCCACTTGAGCTCCAACCGAAGCTTCTGCGCATCCTGCAGGAACGTGAATTTGAGCGATTAGGAAGCACGCGGACTATTCAGACCGATGTGCGTTTGATTGCGGCAACTAATCGTGACCTGGCCGCCATGGTTGAAAGTCAGAAGTTTCGTTCTGATCTTTTCTTTCGGTTGAATGTATTTCCCATCGAAGCTCCTCCATTGCGGGAACGCTCTGAAGACATCCCACTCCTGGTTCGGCATTTTGCGGAAGAGTTTTCCCGTCGCATGAACAGGAGAACGGAAACAATAGCTTCAGAGACGATGAATGCTCTTTGCCAATACGCTTGGCCCGGCAACATTCGAGAGCTGCAGAATGTAATTGAGCGGGCGGTTATCTTATCGTCCGGGCCAAGCTTAAAAGTGCCCGTCGCTGAACTGCACTCTCTCTCAATGCCAGTCAGCGAAGATCCAACATCCGAGTCTACGAAACGCAGGCCCGTCCGGAGTATTCTCGCGGAAGTTGATCGCAATCAAATGGTACAGGCCCTTCAAGAAGCGGGTGGACGTGTTGGCGGACGAGATGGCGCCGCTGCCCGCCTTGGACTTAAACGGACTACGTTCATCACGCGGATGAAGAAGCTTGGTATCGACCCCATCCAAGTGTCGGAACGCAAAGTGGACAGCACCGACACTTCCGACACCTCCAATGTACCGAGTACGCAAGACTCACCACTCGACTTAAATTCTTCTAAATAAGGTCTTTGCACGAGAGCTTCATCCGCTGCAGGTTTGGCATTCGCCTTGCCTTTATCCAAAGTGTGAAAAAGAAAGACACGACGTTGATGCGTGGCTTGCTGAAACTCAGTTCTGCCAGGAAAAACTATCGTCATGTTCCTTTTTTAACGAAGTTGAAAATAACAACATTATTTCAAGGAGATGAACCAAAATGAAAATCAACAATCGTTATATCGCAGTCGGTTTGATCATCGCTTTCTCCCTCTTCTTCGGGCTCGCTGCTCATGCTGACGAGTCCGACGAAGCCACCACAATCACTTTCAGCCAACCGATCCAGATCCCGGGGCAGGTATTACCCGCCGGAACCTATCTATTCAAGTTGGAGAACCCTGATGATCTAAATGTTGTTCAGATCTTCAATGCGGACAGGACTGTTCTGTATGCAACGCTTCAGACGATCCCAACTGACCGTCCGGAGCCAACCGGCCATACCGTGGTCACACTGGCGGAGCAGGGAACCGGACAACCGGATGCCCTGATGACGTGGTTCTATCCTGGCCGCGAAACCGGGAATGAATTCCTATATCCCAAACAGAAAGAGAAAGAATTAGGTCAAGACAAGCAACAGACTGCTGTGGCCAACCGCCCGACAGTATCAAATTCAGATGCCATAGGAGGTGGCAACTGAAAATGAGCCTGAATTTCGCACGTCAGGGCCCTGGTCCGAGGGGGCCCGCGTGCGAAACAGGTCGATCGACAAGCGGGTGTGAACCAAACGGCCCAACTGAAACAATCGCCTTGCCGTACACAACGCCCGTGATAGCGGGCGTTTGCAGGCTTCCGAAATCTCATCCAGCGGTCCCAGCGTTAACCTAACCCACCCATCAAAACCAATGCAACGTGCTGATGTCCGCATCCGCCCGCACAATTTTCAGGCCGTATTACAGGACTCATACCAAGGCATGATTGCGCCGTCGTTTGCGAAACGATATGTTGCAGCTATGGGTACGCAGGAGAAGGTGAAAATGGTCGCGATTGTCGATGATGATGACTTAATGCGAAGCGCATTGCAGGGAATGTTGAAATCGGTCGGATTGCCGTCACAAGCGTTTGCGTCGGCGGAGGAATTCCTAAAGTCGGGCCAGCACCAGCAAACTGCATGCCTGATCGCTGATATTTGCATGACGGGAATGTCCGGTCTGGAATTGCAGGCCAAACTCAATGCTGAACATTGCATGATTCCGACCATCTTCATCACGGCACATGGCGATGCAAGAATGCGGATGCAGGCGCTACGAGCTGGGGCAGTGGAGTTCATGGCGAAACCGTTTGATGATGGAGTCTTGCTCGAGAGCATTCGAGCGGCTCTGGAAAATTAACGTGATAAGCAGGGAGTACATGCAAGGAGGTTCTCCGTGGGAGCTTTCCAAAAATTCGGGAGTGGTGATCAGGCTTCTTATGAACGCAGATTCGAGCAGGTCATCGGCGATAGTCCTGCGCTTGAAGCGGTATTAGAACAAGTTGAACGGGTTGCGCCTACGGATTCTACCGTTCTTATACAGGGAGAGACGGGGACCGGCAAAGAACTGATCGCACACGCGATTCACCACCTCAGCTCGCGGTGCGGACGCGCATTCGTACGGCTGAATTGCGCCGCCATTCCGCTGGATTTGCTGGAGAGCGAACTCTTCGGCCACGAGAAGGGCGCATTCACTGGAGCCATCGCGCAAAAAATTGGCCGGTTCGAGCTCGCCGACAAAGGCACGCTGTTCCTGGATGAGGTGGGTGATATTCCGCCGGCCCTGCAACCCAAACTTCTACGCGTTCTGCAGGAACAGGAATTCGAGCGCCTGGGCAGCACTCGCACTCATCAGGTGGACGTTCGCCTGGTTGCTGCTACAAATCGTAATCTGATGGAGATGGCGAACCGGAACGAGTTTCGCAGCGATCTCTACTACCGTCTGAACGTATTTCCGGTGCAGCTGCCACCGTTGCGCGAACGTCGCGAAGATATCCCGGCCCTCGTGGCTCATTTTGTGGAGATCTATGGCCGCCGGATGAATCGCCGGATCGAACACATTCCTCCGGCAACGATGTCTGCGCTCAAGTCGCACCAGTGGCCGGGCAACATCCGCGAACTGCAGAACCTGATTGAACGTGCCGTAATTCTTTCCAATGATGGCGTGCTTCCAAATCCTTTGCCAACCGAACGGACTCAAGCTTTCGTTGCTTCTGAAGGAGCGACCACTCTTAGGGACTCCGAGCACACTTTGATTACGAAAACGCTCGAAGCAGTCGGTTGGGTGATCGGCGGCCCGAAGGGCGCAGCGGCCCAACTTGGATTGAAGCGCACTACATTGATCCATAAGATGGAGAAGCTTGGGATTTCCCGGCCTGGTTTGCGGCGAGTCGCGGAAGTTATGGCGCCGGCAGGGCAGGGGACAGATTTGGCGTCTCTATTGCCGTAGCGCCGATTGAGCTAACTCAATTATTGCTCCGCCAATACATCTTTCGGGCGTTCCGTTAGCCGATTCTCCATCCGCATGTGGCGTTCATATTAATTTCTTATTCCTTCCACTGATTCCTGCTCGCAAACGTGCAGCCCAAGCCACTTTCAAGAGGTTCACACATTCTTCCCGCGCGGAATCTATTGCTTGCAGTATGTGGCGAGTTTTGTCCGCAGATTGACAGGACCACGGCATTAGGACGGGTATCGTCAAATCCAAGCATCGATTCCCAATGAACGCGGGCCGCTCCAGGGGCGTACTGGAAATAAGTTTGGTACGGAACTTGCTTTCTTGGAAGGCGTGCGTGCATCAATCTTTTCGAACTGGATTTGAAACTATGAAAACGATGAGTAACGAATCTCGCACGCTCTACGCAGCGATTCAGGCCCGTTGCCCTGATGGGCCTGCGGAGCGTTTTGTGATCTCATACACCTCCGAACAGGCATTGAGAGACTTATTGGCCGCACCTTCCATCGTGGCTAGCGGGTGCACTACCCGGGCGCGTGCTGAGGAGTTTTGTCGTGGAGAAACACCTGCGCGTGACGTGAGTGAACAACGAATTTCCGCATTCGTCGTGAGTGTTCCTTGCAGGCTCGCGCGGACGCTATTGGCTGTTTTCGGCCGGAACGGAAAGTTGTTGGTCTTTCTTGGCCGTACCTGGCGGATGGTTTGGGAAAAGTCGCCGCTTCAAGTCGGGCGTGCGCACGCATAAAGTCGATCACCGAGCGCCGTACTCAAGCTCTTACAAACCGGCTTGTGTGGTAGAAAGTCTGACCGAGCGACGCTTCCGCGAACGCTTCCCTTTTTCTGCCTCGGCAGAATGCTGGCGTGAATCCTGAAGATTGCTGAAACTGCCAGACACGAAAGAATAATCAAGAATAATAAATACGATTGTCTGTTTCAGCGAGCATGAGCCGCCTTCGCAGCGGAATGATGAAACGGAGTAGGCGGGACTGCGAAGGCGACTGTCGCTTGGCACATTGCCACATATCGCAGTGATGCCGTGGTGCAGAACTTCGTTGCGTTAATGTAATCGGCATTCCGTCATTGAATGCAAACTGCACATCTCTCCCCTCGCACTTTGGAACAGGAAATGCATTCAGCATTTTGCAATGCTTTTTCGCGAGGTGCATATGCCGTTAACGAGCAGGACTGCAATCGTCGGGAATTCAGATGTAATATCCGGCATTCTCAATTGGGTTTGCCCTGAGTGCGGCGGAAGAATGGGGGGACGTGGCGAGGAGTTTAAGTGCCAAGGCGAATGTTTGACGGATTGGCGTTTTATCTGGGAGCGAATGCTTTCCGATCAAGTCAGTGCGCCCTCAAAAAGCCGCTCAGACCGATTTAGTGGTAGGCGGATGGACGCGCGGGATAATTCGCAATCTCTGGCAGACCTGGTCACTCGTTCGAGCTCTGGCCGCTAATCGGCGCTGAGCATTGAACTGTCGCGACGACCGTATCCGGACAGACCGTGTCGATAGACCGCCACTTCTCGGCTGAACTGGTCGATCACGCGCGGCGTGCTCTCGACCCGCCCCAGAACCAGACCGGGCGTTTTCAGGTAGCGACTCGTTCCGGAGCATGACTGGAACCGAACTTGCTATGAAAACCGAGGAGAGAGACTGTGGTCAAGATTGAAATCGACGGTATCGTTCGCGAGGCTCAACCGCACGAACTCCTCATTGATCTGCTCAACCGCGCTGGCGGTGCGGTTCCCCAAGTCTGCTACCACCCTCAACTCGGCCCGGTTCAGACGTGTGACACATGCATGGTGGAAGCTAACGGCCGCCTCGTCCGGGCCTGCGCGACCACAGTCGCCGAGGGGATGCATATCGCCACCAAGTCAGCGAAGGCGGCGGCCGCCCAGGTGGAAGCCTTTGATCGCATCCTCAGCAATCACCTTCTTTACTGCACAGTCTGCGACAACAACAATGGCAATTGCGCCGTCCATAACACGACGAAGTTGCTGGCCATTGAGCACCAGAAAATTCCGTTTCGACCGAAGCCTTACGAAGTAGATAACACGAATCCGTTCTATCGCTACGATCCCGATCAATGCATTCTCTGTGGCCGCTGCGTAGAGGCTTGTCAGAATGTTGAAGTCAATGAAACGCTTTCCATCAACTGGGAAGATCCGAATCCCCGCGTGCTCTGGGACGGGGGCTCGACCATCGGAGAGTCGAGCTGTGTGTCATGCGGCCATTGCGTAACCGTTTGTCCGTGCAATGCGCTGATGGAAAAAACCATGCTGGGTCATGCCGGATTTCTGACCGCTTTGAAGAAGTCTGCTTTAAGCGGCATGATCGATATCGTCAAAGGAGTGGAACCGGAGACCGGATACGGAAGCATTCTTCAAGTCTCCGAGGCGGAATCGGCGATGCGGTCTCACCGCGTCCGCAAGACGAAAACAGTTTGCACCTATTGCGGTGTGGGATGCAGCTTCGACGTCTGGACCAAAGACCGCCACATTCTCAAAGTGGCGCCCGAGCATGGACCCGCCAACGGTATTTCCACTTGTGTAAAGGGAAAGTTCGGTTGGGGCCACATCAATAATGAAGATCGCCTCACCACGCCGTTGATTCGAGAGGAGGGCAAGTTTCGCCAAGCCAGCTGGGACGAAGCTCTCACCCTGGTTGCGAGCAAACTGTCGGAACTTAAGACGAAGAGTGGTCCGGATTCAATGGCGTTCATCTCCTCGTCCAAATGCACCAACGAAGAAAGCTACTTGATGCAAAAGTTGGCGAGAGCCGTCATTGGCACGAACAACGTCGACAATTGTTCTCGCTACTGCCAGTCTCCGGCGACCCAAGGTTTGTTCCGAACGGTGGGCTATGGCGGAGATTCGGGTTCCATCACCGACATGGAGAAGGCAGACCTTGTGCTCATCATTGGTAGCAATACCGCGGAGAGCCATCCCGTGATTGCTACGCGAGTGAAGAGTTCTCACAAACTTGACGGCCAGAAGCTCATTGTTTCCGACTTGCGCGAACATGAGATGGCAAGGCGAGCAGATATCTTCCTGCATCCGAAGCCAGCGACCGATCTCTTTTGGATAAACGCAGTCTCTCGCTACCTCCTGGACAACAGCCTAGCGCACACTAAGTTTCTGGACCAGTGGGTGAATGGGCTGGAGGAATTCCGAAAGAGCCTGGAACCTTTCACCATCGAAGCCGCGGCGCAAGCCACCGGCCTTCCTGAAGCGACCATCAAGACCGTAGCGCACATGATCGCCGAGGCGAAGGGGATGTGCATTCTCTGGGCGATGGGAGTGACGCAGCACAGCCAGGGTTCCGATATTTCGACCGCCATCTCGAATCTGCTGCTTGTGACCGGCAACTATATGCGACCGGGAACCGGCGCTTATCCTCTGCGCGGCCACAACAACGTGCAGGGCGCCAGCGATCACGGGGCCATGCCGAACGCGCTGCCGGGTTACCAGTCAGTAGACGATCCTGAAGTGCGCAGCCGATTTGAAACTGGTTGGAAGGTTAAACTGCCTTCGACCAAGGGATTGGATAACCACCAGATGGTGGAAGCGATTCACGAAGGCAAGGTCAAGGCGATGTATCTCATCGGCGAGGAAATGAGCATTGTGGATTCCAACGCCAACTACGTCGGAGGCGCGTTCGCCAAGCTCGACTTCTTCGTCGTGCAGGACATTTTTTTCAGCAACACCTGCCGCTACGCCGACGTTGTATTGCCCGGCGCACCGAGTTTAGAAAAGGAAGGCACTTTTACCAGCACCGAGAGGCGCATCCAGCGACTCTACGAAGTTCTAAAACCGCTCGAAGGTTGCTGGCCGGATTGGAAGATTACTCAGGAAGTTGCCAATCGGTTGGGCGCGGGTTGGCACTACCAACATCCGTCAGAGATCATGGATGAAATTGCTTCTCTTACTCCGATGTTCGCCGGCGTCAACTACGAGAGGTTGGAGGGTTACAAATCTCTGCAATGGCCGGTCGCCGCCGATGGCACCGATGAGCCACTGCTTTATGCCAAACGCTTTGCCTTCCCCGACGGAAAGGCGAGGCTGTTTCCTGTCTCGTGGATTGGCCCCACGGATCAACCAGACGCTAAATTTGACTTGCACTTAAACAATGGGCGGCTTCTTGAACATTTCCACGAGGGCAATCTGACTTATCGCACTGAAGGAATTCGAGAGAAAACGCCCGACGTGTTTGTGGAGGTTTCTCCCGAGCTAGCCGAAGAACGTGGTATTCAAAGCGGAACCTGGGTGCAACTAGTCTCACGATATGGCCAGGTGCGGGTGCGTGCGCTGGTGACGGACCGGGTTCAGGGGCGCGAGCTCTACATGCCGATGAACTCTGTTGAGAGTCCCGTGAACCGGTTGACCAGTAGCCACACGGATCCTGTGACCAACACGCCCGCCTACAAAGAAAACAGTGTTCATTTGAACGTGTTGCCCGAAGTTGGAGAGAGCCCATTGCCCCGCATCAACCCTCGCTTCGGTCATCCGACGCCGCAGAACGGAGTGGAAGTCGAACGTAAGTGGAAGCGACCGGACTACGCCCCTCCAGGAAATGGTCTAGTGCAATTGCAGACACTGCAATTGCAAACGAAGAAGTGACGCGAGGAGAACCGAATGGCCCAACCGATTCCTCTGGAAATTCCGCCGCGCAATCCGCGTGCAGAGTTGCAATCTCGCTTAGAGAATGCTCCTGAAGAACATGCCGAAGCCGTGCTGGCGGCTTACGAAGTGTTGCAGGAGTTGCACAATCGCGGCGTGCTGGAGATTATGCGCGGCGGCTTGGCAGCAAGCGACGAACTTCTGCAAAGAGTAGTTGATAATGCCAAAACGCCTGAAGCCATCCGGGCCATCAGGAATCTTTTCCTCTTGCAGGGCATTCTCGGCAGCATAGAGCCGGAATTGTTCAAAGCTGTCTCTCGGGCGATTCCCGACGGGATCGCCCAGGTAACAGCGGAGCGCGACCAACCGGTCAGCCTCTTCGGTTTGCTCCGACGGCTTACTAGCAAAGACAGTCTCCGCGGTCTAGCCGCAGCCGTTGATTTCTTGCAAGCCTTTGGACGCAACCTTCGTTAGGCCAGAGTTTGCCTCCGCGCGATTAGATAACCGTCGCAATTGGAGACCGGATACTCAGCCTGCAAGAGGTCTTCCCTTAGCCGTGTCTACGGACCAAAGCTTTGCAGTCTCCCTTTGGGAAGTAATTGGAGATCAGCTCAGTCTTTTCGGCATTCCAGTGGTGTCCTCTGCCGAGTCGTACATTGCTTCCCTCGAACGCCTGCTGCGCAACCGCAGGGAAGAAACGAAATACGGGATCGAGCAAATGACAGCCAAAAGAATTACATCTAACCAATATCTGAGCATCTTGTACCTCGTGGGAACCAAATGTGAATTCCAGAGGGCAAGGGATACGAGTGTCGACGGGCCGACACTTCGTACCCCCGCAGGCTGATACTTATCGAGTAACAGTATTCCCGGACCGCATTGCCGCTACCGAGTCCGACCTTGTGCGAAGCATTTTCAGGTCCAGTACGATTGTCGTTTGGTTCCCGGAAGGCGGTGTGCATATGGGACCGCTGTAGTCGTCCCCGACCGTAGCTGGCATACGACAGTTGTCCTCTTGAGTGGCCGCGATCACAGTTCCGGTACACGTGGCCCCGTGGTAATCCTCACCAACGGTGGAAGGCATCTGACACCGTTCATTCTTTACGACGGCTGGCCAATTGGTATCTTGTATGGCGTTTAAGAGTTCCGGAAAATCCTCATGGCCGACGCGGGCTGATCCCGAAAGGTCGAGGGCCGCTCTTTCCTGCAGGCCTACTGGAGTCAAACGTCCTGATGCCAGTGCAGCGTTCAAACTCGGGAACAGAAACCGCACTTCGCGAGTTTCGGTATGAACGACAGGATCGCCGTAGACCGGTCCAGCATAGGCTTCACTCGGCGTGAGTGTCATGCTGCGCTCCACGCGCGTCATTGTTAGATCCCCGATCACTTCCAATCTGCCGTTCCCTCTCATCAGAATGCGCTTGGAGTGGAACGTAAGCAGGGTGTGATCGGTTGTGTCGGGAACGTAGCCGGCTGGCAAAGTACCTTCAGGAGTGAGTGAGTGCCCCCACTGTTCATCTGCCGGGTAAATTGTAAGATCGAAGACCGAGTGGCCCAGGTCGTTTGTGTCCAGCTTCACTTTCCCGTTGACACGCGCGACACCGGTATTACTGAATCTGGATTCGACGCGGAGCCCTGAAACAACCGCGCACTGGAAGTAGTGGAATCAAGGGCCCATGTACCACCATCGGCAAACGCAAGCTGCGAGACGACTCCGAACATAACTATGGTCAAGATTGCTAGAGGCCTCCTCTTTGCCAGGCCAACTATATGAATAATGAGTGATTTCATTTCGTTTACTCCGTTGCTGTTTGTGTACATCTTGCTCTGTTAATGCACGAGACGTGCCAAAAGGAACTATGTGGACTGAATTCTCCTTTTAGCGCGTTAAGGACACTCGAGGTGCCAGGAAGCATCCCGCAGGAATGCTGTGGCCCGTTCGATTCCCGCGGACGCTGTGACCACGGGACGACAAGTGTCGGACAGCGGACATTGGTTTCCAGCAGCAGCGTTGAAGTTGCGATCTCACCGGTCTCAGTTTCCGCGGAATCAGTACACTCCCCGTTTCTCCCCCTGGGCCGTACTTTGGCAAGCGCTTTGCTTAGAGTTCGATCGGGACTCGCGGTCACCGAATACAGGTGGCCTGTGATCAGTTATGGGGATGTGGAAGTTGATGAAAAAACTGAGATTTTGAAATTCGGCCCGACGTCCCTCAATCCGAACTAAGGCGAACCAATTGCGATTACGTGGCTCAAACAAATGGCGCTTCCTGGGTTCGCAGATTCTGGTTTTCGTGTGGTCTGCATCGGCTGCTTTTGCGGACGCTGCCCCTCCCTTTAGCCCGACGAATATCTTCGCTCCCGCTTCGACCCCTGCCAAAGCGATCTTCGGACTGTCTCTGTTTGTACTCGCGGTGACAGGAGTGATCTTTCTCGTCGTGTTCAGCTTGCTGCTTTACTCCGTCGTGAAGTTTAGAAAGCGAAAGAGCGACGATGGACGCGAACCTCCCCAGGTATACGGCAGTAATCAGGTGGAATTGGCATGGACGATTATTCCGATCCTGATTGTCGTGGCATTGTTCATGGCCACGGCGCGAGTGATCGCCAGCGTGCAGAAGGCTGCGCGACCCGACAACGCGATCGAAGTGGTTGCCATCGGACATCAGTTTTGGTGGGAATACCGCTATCCGGCACTCGGAGTCGTGACCGCGAATGAACTGCACGTGCCAGTTAGCAATGACGATCACCCGGCGCCGACCTTCATCAAGCTGCTCTCGGCGGATACGGACCACAGCTTCTGGGTCCCGCGCCTGGCGGGCAAGACCGATTTGATTCCCAACCACCCGAACAGCATGTGGATCGATCCCCATGAGCCGGGAATTTATCTGGGCCAGTGCGCGCAGTATTGCGGCACGCAGCACGCCAAAATGCTGCTGCGCGTCTACGTGCAGCAGCGTGCTGAATTCGATGGCTGGATTCAGCAACAACGCCAACCGGCAACCGTGAGTAATGCCGTTTCACAAGGGCAACGAATATTTGAAACAACCGCCTGCATTAACTGTCACACCGTGGCGGGGACTGTAGCCAACGGTCACTTCGGCCCCGACCTTACGCACCTGATGAGTCGAGACACCATCGCAGCGGGCGCAGCGATGAACACGCCAGAAAACCTCCAGCAATGGATTACAAATCCTGACGCCATCAAACCCGGCTCCCTGATGCCAGCAATGCAGTTAAGCGATCAGGATCTGAACGCGCTCACCGCCTATTTGGAGACGCTTCGTTAACAGAATGAGGAGAACTTCCAATGTCGACTGAGTCCATCGCATGGCCGAGCACGCCCGTGGAGTCTCGTTCGTTCGTCGATCGGCTGCACGAATGGATTGCTACGGTCGATCACAAGCGACTGGGCATTCTCTACATGATTTATGCGCTCGTGTTTCTGATGATCGCCGGCATCGAGGCGACTGTCATCCGCATCCAGCTTATCCGTCCACACAATGATTTCGTTTCTCCCCAGGTCTTCAACCGGCTCTTCACCATGCACGGAACCACGATGATCTTCTTCGTGATCATGCCTTTTTTGTTCGGATTTGCAAACTATCTGATGCCGCTCATGATTGGCGCCCGCGACATGGCTTTTCCACGCCTGAATGCTTTCAGTTTCTGGATGACTGCTTTTGGCGGTCTGCTTCTCTACTTCAGCGTGGTGGGTGCCAACGGACTGTATGGAGCGGGAAACGCTCCCGACGTTGGCTGGTTTGCCTACGCACCATTGACCTCACGGACATTTTCGATTGGTCACAGCACAGACTTCTGGACGCTGGCGCTGCTGGTCTCCGGCGTTGGCAGCATCGGCACAGCGGTCAACATCATCGCTACCGTGCTCTGCCTGCGCTGCCCGGGAATGACGTTGGCCAAAATGCCATTGTTCGCATGGCTCAACCTCGTAATGGCCGGATTAGTGATCCTTTGTGTCAGCCCGCTGACGGCGGCGCAAATGATGCTGGTGATCGACCGTTATCTCGGTGGGCATTTCTTCGACACCCAGGCGGGAGGTTCAGCGGTTATCTGGATGCACTTCTTCTGGGTTTTCGGACACCCCGAAGTCTACGTCCTTGTTTTGCCAGCCTTCGCCTTCGCCTCAGAAATCATCCCGGTGTTCTCCCGCAAACCGATCTTTGGTTATCCAGTGATGGTAGGCGCGACCGTCGCGATCGGCTTCATCAGCATGAGCGTATGGGCGCATCACATGTTTACCGTGGGTATGAGCTCAGCTGCCAATAACTTTTTCGTGATCTCGACCATGGCCATCGCTGTTCCGACCGGTATCAAGATCTTCAACTGGCTGGCAACCATGTGGGGTGGAAAAATCGAGTTCAAGACTCCGATGCTGTTCTGCATTGCTTTTCTTTTCCAGTTCCTGGTCGCCGGTCTCACAGGGATCATGCAGGGTGCGGCCCCCTTCGACTGGCACTTGGGGAACTCGTATTTCGTAGTGGCGCATTTTCATTACGTAATCGTGGGCGGGATTCTCTTCTGTTTTTTCGGCGCCTTTTACTACTGGTTCCCGAAGATGTCGGGGAAGATGTACAGCGAAACGCTTGGCAAGCTGCACTTCTGGCTTTTCCTGATCGGCTTCCATCTGACCTTCGACTTTATG
This sequence comes from Acidobacteriota bacterium, assembly GCA_013289765.1. GTDB lineage: Bacteria > Acidobacteriota > Terriglobia > Terriglobales > Acidobacteriaceae > Sulfotelmatobacter. The sequence continues at coordinate 656,188 of JABCZI010000001.1, read as the reverse complement.
CATATTCCAGGACTGCTGGGCATGCCGCGGAGAATCTACACCTACGAGCCGGGACGCGGTTGGGATACGTGGAACCTCATCGTAACCATCGGAGTTTTCTTCCAGGCCGCCGGGATTTTGGTCTTTCTGGGAAACCTGATCTGGTCTTATTTCCGCGGCAAAGTCGCCGGAAACGATCCCTGGGATGCGTGGACTCTTGAATGGTCCACCAATTCGCCGCCGCCTGTTTATAACTTCGCTTCTATTCCAGAAGTAAAGAGCCGCCGCCCTCTCTGGGACCTTAAGCATCCGGACGATCCTGATTGGGAGTACGAGTAAAGGAGCAAGCGCGATGAATGCGATATCGACGACGCTACGACCGGCAGAACTCGAGTGGGAGCTTCCCGAGCGCGGAAGGGTGGCAATGTTCGCTCTGATCGCGGCCGAGGCTGCGATCTTCAGCATCTTTGTTGTGGCTTATCTCTTTTATATCGGCAAGAGCTTGTCCGGTCCACTGCCCGCGGAAGTTCTTTCGCCACCCTTCCTCTATACGATTTGCCTACTTTCCAGCAGCCTGACGATTCACTTCGCAGCCAAGAGGATTCGTTCCGCTAACGTGAGAAGTTTTGGTGCGTGGTGGCTTCTGACGATCATCCTCGGCGCGATCTTCCTTTACGGAACGGCTTCAGAATGGCACCGCCTGATTTATGAAGACGGACTGACGATCACTACCAATTTGTTCGGAACCACCTATTACTCACTAGTCGGGCTGCACGGATTTCACGTGATCGTGGGTCTGTTAGGCCTGACCACCGTGATGGTGTTCACACTTTTCGGGACGGTGAAGCAAGAGCACGCCGAGCGCATCGACGTGCTGTCTCTCTATTGGCACTTTGTGGACGCAGTTTGGATTGTGGTCTTCACCGTCGTTTACATCATCGGCCGCTGAATGGAAAACAAAATGAGCATGGACACACTCGCGCGACCTGACGGGCAAACAAAAAAGACGATCGAAATGCCGGCGCCTACAGCCTGGCCGATCATATTGGCCTTCGGCCTGACTTTGGTTTTTGCCGGCTTAGTCACCAGTTCGTCAGTGAGTTTGCTCGGAGCGATCCTGGCCATGAGCGGGGCTGTCGGATGGTTCCGCGATGTGTTGCCACACGAGAAGCACGAATCTGTGTCCGCGATCAAGACAATTAGTCCCGTCAGCACCAGTCGTCCACGAGTAGCGGCAGTCGAGTGGATGACGGAAGAACTGCACCGGGCGCGATTGCCGCTGGAGGTCTACCCAATCAGAGCGGGCGTAAAAGGTGGCATGGCAGGAAGCGTCGCAATGGCTTTTCTGGCGGTCATGTATGGGATTATCAGCGGGCGCGGCATGTGGTATGCAATCAACGTTCTCGCCGCTGGATTTTTCCCCGGCAGGCACGCGCTGGCGCAGATTGGGACGTTTCAATGGGACTCCCTGCTGATCGCCAGCGTCCTGCACTTGCTCGTTTCTTTAAGCGTTGGACTTCTCTACGGTGCGACACTACCCATGCTTCCGCGGCACCCGATTCTTCTTGGTGGCTTGGTTGCACCCATCTTGTGGTCGGGTTTAGTCCATAGCTTTATTGAACTCATCGATCCACTTCTTAACCAGCAGATCGACTGGCTGTGGTTCGCTCTTTCCCAGGTCGGATTTGGCATCGTCGCCGGCATAGTAGTTTCCCGACAACAGCGCGTGCCAACCCGGCAGCACCTTCCTTTCGCTGTCCGCGCGGGATTCGAAGTGCTCGCACGTATCGACAAGAAAGATGGAGGGGAGCCCCGGTGATGAACTGTCAAATCATCGGCTCCATGTTCGCGATGTTTGCGGTTGCATTGTGTGTCGCGTGCAGCGGTTCATCCGGCCGACCTGCGCAAGACTCAGCCGCTATTTCTCCCGCTCAGATTGTGAGCTTTAGCGTGCTCTATGCCCAGAACTGCGCAGGATGCCACGGCGTGGAAGGCAGCGGCGGAGCAGCCATGTCCTTGGCCAATCCGACTTTTCTCGCCATTGCAGACGACAACGTCATACGCCGTATTGCCGCCAACGGAGTGCCCGGCACGCCCATGCCCGCCTTTGCGCAGAGCGCAGGTGGAATGCTCACCGACGAACAGATCGATGCTCTGGTGCGAGGGATTCGATCCTGGGAGAAGCCAGATGCGCTCCGCGACACGAGTGCGCCGCCTTATGCAGCACAGTCTCCCGGCGATCCGCAACGTGGCGCCGATGCATATCGAACCTACTGCTCTGCGTGTCATGGAGCGGACGGCCGCGGAGGCGGTAAGGCCAGTTCGATTGTTGATGGTTCTTATCTTGCTCTGGTGAGCGACCAACAACTTCGAACCATTGTGATTGCAGGCCGGCCCGAGTTGGATGCGCCGGATTGGCGCCACGATCTGGAAGGTCGACCGATGTCCCAGCAGGATATTTCTGATGTGGTGGCGTGGCTGTCAAGCCAACGGCCAAAGTTCCCGGGGCAGCCGTACACCACTGCGTCAACCAACCCAGCCCATGGAGAATCTCGATGAGTACAGAAAACGGAATTTCCAGACGCGCAGCTCTCATGAAACTGGGCTTACTTCTTAACGGTATCGTGGGGATTTTTTTGGCTGTGCCGATCGTGCGTTATCTGCTCTCGCCCGTGACTCGCGAAAAAAAGACCGGTTATGAGTCGTGGCTTTCTCTAGGCGGCCTGGAACAGTTTCCCGCCGGTCAGACTCGTCTCGCCACATACAAGAATCCTGTGGTCAATGCGTGGGACGGCGAGACCGGCGACATCGCGTGCTGGGTTCGAAACGTGGACGGTCAAAAGTTCCAGGTCTTTGCCATCAACTGCGCGCACCTTGGATGTCCGGTTCGCTGGTTTGCTCAGTCGAATCTTTTCATGTGCCCGTGCCATGGCGGCGCTTACTACCAGGATGGTTCGCGAGCCTCCGGTCCCCCGGAGCGCGGATTATTCCAGTACGGTTACAAGATCGAGGACGGAAAACTTCTCATTAAGGCTGGCGAGATGCCAACCCCTGGCCAGCCCGTTGCGAAGAAGGCGGCAGAGAGGACGACGTGCGCCTGATCCAAAAAATCGGCGAGTGGTTCGATCTGCGGCTTCAGTTAGGCGAGTCCATTCGCGAAACCGCTGCGCACCCGGTTCCGCGCGATACCGCAAGCTGGTTCTATGTTTTCGGCAGCGCCGCACTGACGTGTTTCATGCTCCAGATTGTTACGGGCATATTGCTGGCGCTGATCTACGTTCCTTCCGCGGGGGAAGCGTGGAACAGCCTGCAGACGCTCAATCACGGCGTCTCTTTAGGTTGGTTCATAAGAGCGCTGCACGGCTGGGGTTCGAACTTCATGGTGGCAATCGTCTTGATCCACATGGTGCAAGTCTTTCTGTTCGGAGCCTACAAATTTCCAAGAGAACTGACGTGGATTGTTGGCGTCTTTCTTTTGCTCGTGACGCTCGGCATGGCCTTTACAGGCCAAGTACTGCGATTTGATCAGGACGCTTACTGGGGATTAGGCATCGGGGCCTCGATCGCGAGCCGCGTACCAGTGATCGGTCCTTGGGCGGTCAACTTAATGCTCGGCGGCCCAATCATTGCTGGCGCGACGCTTTCGCGATTCTTCGCGCTGCATGTTTTTGTCATCCCGGGACTGTTGATTGGTTTCGTCGGCGTGCACCTGTTAATGGTGCTGAAGTTGGGAATCAATGAATGGCCGATGCCGGGGCGCATCGTCCGGCGCGCGACCTACATGCAGGAATATCACGAACTCACTCATAAGCAAGGCATACCTTTCGTGCCTCAGGCGGTGTGGAAAGATATTTTCTTCTCCGGGTTTATTCTTCTGGCGATTGCCGTTTGCGCAGTTCATTTCGGTCCCTTTGGACCAAGCGGCCAACCGGATCCGACGATTATTCAGACTGCACCACGCCCCGACTTCTTTTTTTTGTGGCTATATGCTCTGCTCTCGTTCCTGCCCCCATCAGCGGAGACGCCCATCTTGTTGATTGGTCCCGTCATCGGAATCATCGTGTTGCTGGCGCTTCCGTTTGTAGCAGGCGAAGGTGAGAAGAGCTGGAGGCGCAGGCCCATTGCTGTGCTCACGATTTTGCTGGTCGCCGTCGGCCTTGGCACGTTGACTCATCTAGCTGAGCACACACCCTGGAGCCCGGTGATGGATGCCTGGAGCAGTCAGCCGATTCCGCCTGAATTCCTGCATGGCCGGACGGCCCTGGAGCGCCACGGTGCTCTGGTTTTCCAAGCCAAGCAATGTCACAACTGTCATTCGCTGGATGGTAAAGGAGGTCAGCGCGGGCCGGAGCTCGACGGTGTTGCTCTTAGCCTTACTGAAGATCAACTTATTCGCCAAGTGATCCAGGGAGGGGGAAATATGCCGGCCTACGGAAAAAATCTCAGTCCGGCCGAAACCACGGCGCTGGTGGCGTTCCTGGAAACACTGCATCCGGCAAATCAAAAGCCAGCACGCAATGCTTCTCAAATGGCCCTGGGCGCAAACGAGGCCTCGCCACGGTAAACCTCGCTATGTCCGAGTCCCACGCCCATCTGCAGTCGTGGCCAGTTCTGCCCGCCATCATATCCGCGATCCTGGTGACCACGGCGTTGATTTATTTGCGCGGCTGGCTTTCTCTCCGGAGTGCCTTCCCAAACCTGATCCCTAGCTGGCGCCTGGCTTCATTTATGAGTGGATTTTTTTCAGTGTGGGTTGCCCTCGCGTCTCGTCTTGCTACCCTCGATCATCGGTCCCTCACGATCCACATGATGAAGCACCTTCTGTTGATGACGGTTGCTGCTCCGTTGATTCTCGCAGGGGCGCCCGTGTTTACGCTCGCCTGCGGGCTCCCGAAGCTCTTCATTAAGAGCCATCCATCCTTCAGCGGTTTGCCCGCACAGTGGCTCAATCGCTTTCTTATGCATTCTGAGTTGTGTTGGCTGGCGAGCACGGCTGCAGTAATCGGATGGCATCTTCCCGTTGCATTTCAGTTGGGCATGCGCTCTCACGGGGTGCATGACTTGGAGGACGTATCTTTTCTAATCGCTGGCCTCTTGTTCTGGTGGCCTATTGTGCAGCCTTCGCCGGGTGCGACGCGGTCGCCGCGGTGGTCCATGGTTTTCTACCTCTTCCTTGCCACACTGCCTTGTGACATTCTTTCCGCATTCCTCGTGTTCAGTAACCGACTTGTATACCCGTTTTACCTGTCCACACGACAGTTGTTTAGTATGGCTCCTCTGCAAGACCAGGAATGTGCGGCCGCCCTAATGTGGGTCTGGGTAACGTTTGCGTATCTGATTCCTGCGGTGGCTATCACCGTGCAAATTCTCTCGCCCCCGGCTGCGGAATCGCAAGCAGCCATGCAATCAGGCCGGCAACGAATAGCAAACAGGCCAAGACGTCAATTAGACAACCGGCCCAAGGTTTCCCTGGCTGAAAATCACTACAGCCCAGGGGAATGAACGGTCGCAGCGTCCACATGCGGACAGTAAGTCAGCTAGCCGACGGTGCCAGCCTTGCTTACCAACTGAATCCTCAGCAGGACGAACTCACAAAGCTCTGCGCCAGAACCTCAAGTGGTTTGTTCTAAGTGCGAAGAGTGTTTGGAAATGCAAATGCATTCCTCACATCTGAAAAGGAGGCTCATATGAAGCCCATAGGCCGTACAGCAGTTTGCACCGTGCTTTTCCTGGTTGCGCTTGGTTCCGCATTTGCGCAGCAAGTCAAAACCGATTTCGATCACCAAGCCAATTTCTCTCAGTACAAAACCTATTCCTGGCAGGCAATCACGCCAGCAAATTCCCTCTGGGACGCCCGAATCAAAAGTGCAGTGGATGCCCAATTGGCAGCCAAGGGTTGGACTCAGGTGGACAGCGGTGGCGATGTGGCCATCGTGGCGATAAAGACTACCCAGACTCAGAGATCACTTCAGACCTTTTATGACGGCATGGGTGGCGGATGGGGCTGGCGAAGATTCGGGGGCGGAGGGTTCGGTGAGGCGACGACAACCGAGCAGGACTACAAAGAGGGAACGCTGGTCGTCGACATGTATGACGCAAAATCCAAACAGTTGATTTGGCGCGGCAGTGCCGAGGACACACTCTCCACCAAGGAGGACAAAAATGAAAAAAACCTCGACAAGGGCGTGGCGAAGATGTTCAAAAAATTCCCCCCCAACTCGGAGAAGAGCTAAGCATGAGGCTCACGCCGGATCGGGTGAGAAATGTTTCCGAATCTAAAAGGAGAAACTATGAAACTGCAAAAGACCAGAAGACACCAATTGCTGTGGTTGTTTATTGCTTCGGTTCTTGCCCTAACGATGTATCCGACCAAATCACGGGCCCAGATTATTGGGAACCTTGAAGCCGACATCCCATTTCAGTTTCAGGCGGGGAACGCCAAATTTCCGCCTGGTAAGTACGTCATCCACATGCAGGACAACTCCGATCTGACGATCATGGAAATAAGCAGCGCGGACGGCAAGATGTCCGCTCTCTTCGACGTCCGGGATGCTGAGGCCAACTCCGCACCGGCCAAGAACGAATTGATCTTCAATAAATACGGGAGTCGCTATTTCCTTGCCAAGGTGTTTGACGAAAGCAACTCGAACGGCAGCGCGGTGATCGAGTCGCGCTACGAAAAGCGGATCGACAAAGCGACCGCGGGAGCCCAGGAACACGTGGCGGCACGCCACCAGGGAAACTAGCACCTGAGTATGCTCGACCGGTCCGCGGTCTAACCGCGGCCGGCATATTTCCACCGATGGAAATTATGAACAGAATAAGTCGAAGATCGTTTGTAAGCACCGCTGCGACAGGCGTCGCGGTCCTGGCAGCGATGGGAACCGTAAACAGCGCCGAAGGCCAACTGGTGTACACCAAGTCTGACTGGAAACTAAGCGAGTTCAACCGGTTGGCGAAGAACCCAGCGCAGGTGAAACAGGTGTACGACGTTACCCGGATTGCAGAAGGCGGCTTCCTGAACAATATCAAGAACTCGCTGAATGGACTGTACTTCGGTTTCGGCGTACCGAATGAGCAAATCAAAATTGCTGCCGGGCTACATGGGCCTGCGGTCATGTTGAACTTCGATGACTTCATATGGAACAAGTATCAGATTGGATCATGGTTGAAGGTCACTGATCCGTCGACGGGCCAGCCGGCGGTAAAGAATCCCTTCTATCTAAGCAAGGCCGGGAAAGCGCTGCAGTATAGTTCAGAAAATCCGGACAGTCCCGAATCGCTCTACCAGGACACCAGTATCCAGGCGCTGCAGCATCGGGGAGTGAAGGTGCTCGCTTGCCATACGGCAACCGAAGAGCAGGCGCGGGCGCTGATCGCACACAACAGCCTGACACAGCAACCGGAAGAGATCGTGAAAGAGATGCTGGCGCACACCCTGCCGGAAGTGCTGGTTGTGGCGGCGATGGTGGCAGCAATCGCCCTGCTGCAGACAGAAGGTCATTACAGCTACATCACGGTATGACCCGAAAACTAAGAGAATGCGATGCAACTGTTCGCCGTGTCGATCACGAGCAACTGAGGCGTCCGTTGCTGCGTGAGTTTCGCTGATATTCAGGAGAAGGGTTCATATGGACTGGAGCAAGAACGGAGTCAAAATCGTACATGCCGACGAACTAGACATGAATACACCACAGACTTCTGGTATGACGCGGGCCGCCGCCATTACTCATGCGAAAGCCGGAGCTGCCACGTTGTGGGCTGGGACCATGGTCGTCCAACCTGATGCGAAGACGGGGCCGCACCACCATGGAGAGTTGGAAACCGTCCTGTACGTGGTGAAAGGACGAGTGCGGATGCGCTGGGGTGATCGATTGGAACTCAGGGACGAAGCCCGAGCCGGAGATTTTATTTACGTTCCCCCGTATGTGCCGCACCAGGAAATTAATGCTGATCCCAATGAGGAGTGCGAGGCCGTAGTCGTGAGGAATGGCCAGGAGCCGGTCGTCGTGAATCTTGACTTGCAAACACCAGAACCCGCCAGTGCTGGGCATCCAGGTATGCCCTTTCACCCTGATCGATGAGCCGAGATTTGGACCATCGAATTTGCTGCTAACGGTTACCCCCGGGCAAAGCGCCGAAGCCAACAATGGAAACTTTGGCGTCAGCACGTCCAAATTGCCGGAGGGAAATGCCTGCGCTTGCGGAGTCTTGCACGATTTGCCTCGAGATCTGGCTTCGAAAAGCACTTTCTGGATGCCTTAGCTGGAAGCGTGGTTGCTGGATTTCAGAGGGAAGCGAAAATAGGAGCCGCTCACAACATTCTGCGTCGCGGCCTCCAGTTCGTAACCGGCAGCAGGCGGAGCCGGGAGTTTGGGGGCGGGAGCGCGATTTCCCCCGGCGCGCTCGCGCCGGGTGGTGGCAATTTTGGCGGTGAGCAACAGCGCTAACAAGCTTGCGAGGATTATGAGGATTGCTTTCCAGCCGCTTAGGATCGGATCGTTCCCCATAATGGTGAGCGCGAAGAAGACGCACAACAGGTGCACACAGAACACCGGGAGCGAGGCCTGGCCAAGCATCACCAGGGGTCGGATCGCAAGGGAACTCAATGTAGAGCGAAACCTGATCGCCAAGACTGCGACGGCGGTGAAATCGATCATCCGGCCTACGCCAAAATCCCACTTATCGAGCAGCAAGCCGGACTTGCCGAATGTAACGATCCCGGCTACTTGCGCATACCGCAATAGTAGAAACAAGGCCGCTATTATCGCCGCCGGAGCTGCCATGTGTTTCACCCAGCCGAGACGTAAGTTTCCCTTGGCCCAACGCACGCCCAGCCACAGGCCGACTAACCACCAAAGCTGCCATGCCCAGAGATCAAATGCGCCCATCTCGTTCAACGGGATCTGCAGGCCGAATGCGCGGCCCTGCACGTGGTATACGAAACTTCGGAATCCGAACTGTGCGAACAGCCAGAGCGTGAAGCCCCCAGCGAGGGCATACTTCCATCCAAATCGCTTCCCCACGATTAGTGCGATGGGAGTCAGCGCCAGCAGTACGATGTAAATCGGCAGGATATCCAGCAGTGGCGGTCTGTACAGCATCAATGCCGCATCGATGAAAGCCCGTGTGCGACCCACAGCAAAGTAGAAGTCGAGAAGATTATGCACCGCAGGTGTGTTGCCGCGCGCCGCAATCGGGGCTTCTATAACGAAGGCAAACGCCAGCAGAAGCAGTTGATAGCAGTAAAGCTTTCCTGTTCGCGTCCCTAACTTCCGCCACATCACGCCGTAGCCATCTCGTTCGGCAATCCGGAAATAGATACGGCCTGTAAACAGAGCTGAAAGAAAAATGAAGCCCTCTGTAGCGGCGAAAAATCCAAGCGGCTGGTTGACGTACGTGCTTAGGATTGTTGGTAAGTGAGTGCAGGTGATCCACACCAGCATCAGGCCGCGCAGGGCATCGAGTTCTTCTATTCGCTGTGGCATCAGCTCCCCGTAATCACTTCTTTGCAAACCGGGCAGTGTCTCCGCTGAACTTCTGCAGGCCATGGAATTCCACGTATTGCCTGGCCTTCGGACCTTGCTACGTTTTCGCTCGCGTCTGGGCTTGCCATTCTGACCGAGAATGCCGCACCCATAACAAGAGATGCATTAGGAATGCCAAACTTGAGCGGAGCACGAGATCGCGGCAAGAGATTGAATGTAGGAAAAATCAGGATGGCCGCGATCGAAATCAGGTCCGGATACGCCTGCGTCCCATCTAGAGCTTGCGTCCCTCCGTCGACACTCGTCGGCCCGCAGTCATTCCGAAACAAGGACGTCCTAGGCGTGTGTGTTACGTTCGCCATTCAAAATTTCTTGCCCTTCCTACTCTGATCCCTACCACGTTGCTGAGCACTCCAAGGCCACGTTGATAACCGCTTCGATCCACATCACGGCTATGTTGGTCCACATCCGGAGCGTGGAGATAAGGCCTTCAATCGTTTCTACGGAAACGAAACGCGGGATGGACGCGGCCATGCAGGTGGCGGAGGCCACAGCTAGAAACAGCGTGCATGCGCGGCCGCGGGGCCGCCAGGTAGAGAGAATTTACACTCATTAGGAACAAGAACAGGGCTAAGTGTCTAAGGTTGCCACCTGTTTGGTTTGGCCACTCGACTGCCCCTATGTCATTGGCCACTCCCCCAGAGAAGAGGAATCAAGATGCGTGGAGACACGGCAGAACGGCTCATAAGTAATCTCAGCAGGGGGCTTTTCGCGGGGGACATAGACGCGTTGAGGAACTTCTTCATTCAAGGCGTAAAGCTAACGCAAGAACAGACGTATACCACGCTCGCCCAACAGCAACCGACTATCAATCGTCTTTTGTGCGCGGGGCTTATTGAAACGTCCAGTGTGGGTTCCGCCAAGACGCAAGAGTTGCGCCCAACGTTCATAACTCCCAGAGGACAAAAGCTGCTCAACTGCATGGGCTGAGGGCGGGCGAGTCCCCCGTGCCGTTAACTCCGAACTTTGCGGACTTAGCAGCGTAAGATGCCATCTGCCGCGATCTAAGTTATTGTATTGCGTGGGGGTCGGTTCCGAGCCCTCACTTGCTCCCGCCAATATTAGAGTTTGTTGGGAGTCGCGAGCGGCATCTGAGAAAGTTGTTGTGGCCAAATATTGTGGCCGATTTCGCCAAGGACAGCTGAGCTATGAAAATCGCCAAGGATATTACGGAACTGATCGGTCACACGCCGCTGGTGCGGCTGAACAAGGTGACCGAAGGCTGCGTGGCCGAGGTGGTCGCCAAACTGGAAAGTCAGAATCCAGTCGGCAGTGTGAAAGACCGCATTGGCGTCAGCATGATCAGCGAGGCGGAGCGAGCGGGAAAGATTCATGCAGGAAAAACGGTGCTGATCGAACCCACCAGCGGCAATACGGGTATCGGCTTGGCCTTCGTCGCTGCGGTGAAGGGGTACAAGCTGATCTTGACGATGCCGGAAACAATGAGTATGGAGCGACGCGTCCTCCTGCTGGCCTTCGGCGCCGAAATCATTCTTACGCCAGGTCCGAACGGAATGAAGGGCGCGATCGCCAAAGCGCAGGAACTGCTAGCGAATACTCCCAACAGTTACATGCTGCAGCAGTTCGATAACGCCGCCAACCCTAAGATTCATTTCGAGACCACCGGGCCGGAGATCTGGAATGACACCGACGGCCGCGTGGATTTTCTTGTCTCTGGAGTCGGCACAGGCGGAACCATCACCGGGGTCTGCGAGTACATCAAACCCAAGAATCCTTCGTTCAAAGCCGTAGCGGTTGAGCCGGCGGATAGTGCAGTGCTTTCTGGCGGAAAGCCTGCGCCGCACAAAATTCAAGGGATCGGCGCCGGATTTGTTCCCAGCATCCTTCGCAGGGATCTCATCGACGAAATAATTACTGTCACCAACGATGAGGCGATTCGCATGGCGCGGCGACTTCCTCTCGAAGAGGGACTGCTCGTGGGAATTTCTTCGGGCGCCGCCGTGACTGCGGCATTGCAAGTGGCGCGCCGCTCCGAAAATAAAGGAAAGCTGATTGTTGTGGTTCTGCCGTCGTTTGGAGAGCGCTACCTGAGCACGATACTTTTCGAGGAGCTTCGCACCCGGGCACAGCAGATTCCTACCTCCCCGCTTCCAAGCTGATTTGTCGGGGGTCCGACGAGAGCTCGGTTGCATCATAAGGTTGTCTTGATACAGACGCCGCCGAGGTACTTGTGGAAAACTTTCCTCATTCCCTACAATTTTGAGCGCAGCGGTAAACATGCGGGTGTATGATCGGGTCCAACCAGCCAGCCTAAGTTCTAAGTGCGGACGACTGCAGTCAGTAGGCCTGCAGGCAGTGCAAAACTAATTTTCATCGCTCGTGTTCTTGGGGGAGGAATATGAGAACGAGTCTGCGTGTTTTATTATGGCTGATCATTTTAGTCGTTGGAGTGCTGAGCTTTTCCGCCATTTCGCAAGGGCAAGCTTCCGCTGACTCGCAGGAATCCGTTCCGCTAACTACAGATTTCAGCCATCAACATCTCATCTTCTCCAAGCCCTCTACGCAGGATCAAATCAGCCGGGTCCAGCAGGACGTTCGCTATTGGCAGCAACTGTACCGTCGCGAAATGACGATGCCCTCACCGGCGGAGGAGCCTGGATCCAGCGAAAACATCCATCTAGGGCACGATTGGGCCGAGAACATGGGTACCGGCGCCACTGTGGGCGCGGGAAATTATCCTGCTAAGTATTCATTTTCGCTTACAACGGCCAACTGCAGCAGCGCCACTCAGCCCGATTTCACTGTCTTCAACACGGGCCTCACCGGGTCGCCAACAAAAGCCAGCATTGTTGCTTACGACAATCTTTATTCGGGTTGTACAGGGACCGTGCCCACAACTTACTGGGCGTACAACACCGGCGCCAAGATCGCATCCTCCGTGGCCATCTCATTTGATGGAAAGCAAGTTGCTTTTGTGCAAACGCTTGCAGGGAACGCGAGGTTCGTCATGTTGAAGTGGGTGGCCTCAACTACGCAGACTGTGACCAGTCCGGGCACTCCAACGGCGGTGACGAACGCAGCTTATCCGACCTGTACAGCTCCGTGCATGGCATCCATCACCCTCACCGATTCGGTCGGCACCGTTCATGACGACACGCTCTCTCCGGTCTTCTATGTGTACAGCCAGGATGCCGCGTATGTAGGGGATAGTTCGGGTTGGCTGCATCAGTTTACCGGAGTGTTCAAGGGAACGCCTGCCGAAGTGAGAACCGGAGGATGGCCTGTGCAAGTGAATGCCACATCGAAGGCTCTCAGTGTGGCCGTTCACGATCGGTCGTCGGGAAATACTTTTGTGGGAGATGCCGGCGGATTTTTTTATCGAGTGAGTTCCAGCGGAACCGTGACTGCCTCGGGCCAACTGGATTATGGCACTGGCTTCGTGCAAGGGCCAATTGTGGATGTGAGCGCGGGGGTGGTTTTTGTTTTCGCATCGAGCGACGGCTCCGGCGCTTGCACCGGCGGTGCCAACTGCAGCGCTGTCTACGTCCTAGCCTCCAACTTCGTGGCCGGCAACAAAGGAGTGAAGAAGGCCGTCGGCATTAGCACGTCCACCGGGACGACGCCAAACCCAATGTATATTGGCGGCTTTGACAGTACCTTCCTGAACTCAGCGACCGCCACGGGAAATTTGTATGTTTGCGGCAACACCGGCGGTCCCCCCACATTGTATAAAGTCGCGGTGGTGGCCGGCGCTCTCGGGACTGTAACTACTGGACCGGTTCTATCAACGAGTACTACGCCGTGTTCCCCCGTAACCGACATCCGGAATCCCAACGCTGCAGGAGGTCCTGCGGAGTGGTTATTTGTTAGTGCGGACGCCAACGGGATCGCAATGGGGTGCGCCGCGGGATGCGTCTACAACTTTAAGAACACGCCTTGGCAAAAGTCCACTGTATATGCCCTCGGCCAGGAAGTGCTGGATAGCAACTTCAAAATCCAAGTGGTCACGGCTGCGGGTACGTCTGGAACCACCCAGCCTGTTTGGGGCGGCGCGGGAACTTCCACGACCGACGGCACGGTTACGTGGTTCAACCAAGGGCCTACGACCCAGATCGCGACAGGAGTCTGGGTCCGTCTTACCCACTATCCGGTGGGCAGCACAATCCTGGATAGCAACAACAACCTGGAAACTGTTACCACGTCTCACGGAGGCGGCAATTCCGGGGGCACCCAGCCGACTTGGAGTACCGTAGCGGGGAGTACAACTGCGGACTCCACCTTGACTTGGACGAATGAGGGGCCGGTTTCCGCGTTTGGCCTGCCTTCCGCCGGTGGTACCAGCGGCATAATCATCGACAATATCGTAGGCTCGGGCACGTTATTGGGTGCCTCTCAAGTGTATTTTTCGACTTTGAGTAATCAAACTTGCGCAACGTCAGGTACCAATGGCGGCTGCGCAATGCAGGCGTCTCAGGCAGCACTAAAGTAGGTTGAGAGGAAGTCAAATATGGTCATCAATCATTCGTCCAGTGAAGGGCAGGAAGGCGCGGCGAAGAAAACCTATGAGAGGCCGAACTTTCGCTATGAGGAGGTTTTTGTGACGTCCGCCCTTACCTGCGCCAAGCAACCTCTTACACAAACTTGCTTCAATTTGTTACCGGCAAGTTCGTCATGAGACCACATAGCAATGATTTGGCCGCCAGTGCAAAGTGCGAACTTGCGGGCGAGGTTCTGCGCTCGTTTGACAGCCTCCGTTTTGCTGCAACGGGTTGGAGCATGTTTCCAACTGTTTGGTCCGGGGACACGCTGGTGGTGGAACGCGTGAGTTCCGATCGTTTTCGGGTGGGAGACATCGCGCTGGTAGGGCGCGAGGGCAGGCTGTGTGCTCACCGCGTTGTCTCTCTGGGGCGAAGTTCCGGCGATCGATTCTGGATCACACAGGGCGATGCGATGGCAACGCCAGATCGGCCAGTAATTGAGAGTGAGCTGTTGGGGCGCGTAACTGAGCTTGTTCGGTCGGGGAAAAGTATGGCGGTTTCCGCAAAATTGAGCGCGATCGAACGCCTCGCCGCGCAGATTACTCGACGGTCAGCGTTTGCGGCGCGCGTTTTCGTCTACATGATCAGCAAGTTTCGAACTCAAAGGGAATCGAGGCTTCCGTGCCAGGGGTAGCCGCACAAATCGAACGCTTCAGCGTAGTGATCGCCATTGGCGATGTCGCCATCCGGTTGAACACCATCGATGCGGATTTTCTGGAGATGCTGCACCAGCGCTACGATGGGTTCGTGAGTGCGGAGGCGCATGCGGAATTCGATTTGGATGTCGACCTCCTGCCTCCAGCGTTCCGCGGTCCGGATGCGGATCTCAGTGTTACCCAGCGTTCTGGACGATGGCTGCTGGATCGAGGCGATTTTCGCGCCGAGTGGGAACCTGCCACGCGCCACGGCAGCATTCGCCAGACTGCTAATCCCTACTCAATTGATGCCGTTCTGCGCATCGTGCACACGCTAGTGCTGGCAAAACAAGGCGGATTTCTTTTGCATTCTGCCAGCGCCATCCGCAATGGAAAGGCGTTTTTGTTTGCCGGTGTGTCTGGAGCGGGGAAGACAACGATTTCCCGGCTCGCTCCATCTGATGCGACTCTTCTGACCGATGAGATCTCCTACGTGCGCAAACTGGAACAGGGTTATGTTGCTTTCGGCACGCCCTTCACCGGCGAACTGGCCAAGATCGGAGAGAACTGTTCGGCACCGGTGGAAGCGCTCTATCTATTAGCTCAAGGGCCGGAGAATCGCATCGATCCGATCACTACCTCGGATGCCGCTCGCGGACTGCTGGCCAATATGCTTTTCTTTGCCGAAGATCATGAATTGGTTCAGTGTGCCTTTAAGGCCGCCTGTGATTTTGTTGACCGCGTTCCCGTGCAGAGGCTCACCTTTCTGCCGGATGCAAGAGTTTGGGAGATGATTGGATGAAAAAGAAACTCTACGTCGCGCGCAGTCCGCGAATCGCAGCCCGTAAGCTGGGTGAAGAAACGCTGGTCATGTCCGCTCAGGGATCGACGTTGTTTACACTGAATCCAACCGCGACCGTTCTGTGGCAGGCTGCGGATGGTATCACGGCACTCGATGCAATTGTCGAGCGCCACATATGTTCAGAGTTCGAAGTTGAGGCTGAACAGGCTATCCGTGACGCCGAGGCGCTGGCCGAGGATTTGGCCAGGCACGGCATCCTTCTGATTTCGGAGAAACCGATCTCCTCCACCAGAAACCTGACCGTTCAGGAGCAATATCGATGAGCTTGATGCATGAGATGGGCGAGCGGGCGCTGCGACTGGGCGTTCCCTTCAGCGTGCATCTTGATCTAACTTACCGCTGCAACGAACAGTGCGTTCACTGCTATCTCGATCACGATGATCACGGCGAGATGACCACTGCCGAAATCAAGCATCTGTTGAAGGAGATGGCTGATTCCGGTGTCTTTATTCTGACTCTTAGCGGCGGCGAGATTTTCCTGCGCAAGGACTTCTTCGAGATTCTCGAATACGCTCGCGACCTTACTTTCTGCATCAAGCTGAAAACCAACGCCGTACTGATCCGTGAAGCGCAGGCTGCGCGGCTGCGCGATCTCGGCGTCCAATCGATCCAGGTCAGCATTTATTCGCACCGGCCGGAGGTGCACGACGCCATCACAAAAGTTCCAGGTTCGTTGAAGCGATCGCTCAAGGCCATCCGCTTTCTCAAATCGCAAGGCCTCCGAGTCGTCATGGCGAACGTTCTGATGACGGAGAACATGCACGACTATCGCGGTACCCAAGCGCTAGCCAATGAAATTGGCGCAGAATACACGATGGATCCTACCGTCACGCCGATGATGGATGGCGGTCGTACCGTCCTGGAGTTGAACGTTGGCGAGTCTGACCTCCGGAACGTTTTTCGCGACGAAAATTTGATCGGCAACGTCGACGAATTCTGTGCCCCTCCGCGTGCTGCGAACGAAGACGACCTGAACTCTTTGCCTTGCAGCGCCGGCCACACTTCCTGTTACGTTTCTCCCTATGGCGAGTTTTATCCTTGTGTTCAATTTCCCCTGTCCTGTGGCAATGTGCGTGAGCAGCGTTTCATCGATATCTGGCGCCACTCTGAGCGGTTGAAAGAAGTTCGGTCGATCCGTCTTCGTGATTTGTCCAGTTGTTCCAAATGTGCGCATGGCGGGTCCTGCACCCGGTGCCCTGGGCTGGCTTTTATGGAAGGAAATATGCGCGGTCCTTCTACTCAAGATTGCGAGAAATCCTTCGCACGCACGGGCATTCCGTCGCTGAACCTGCTGTCGAAGAAGCAAGAGCAAGACAAAGACAAAGATAAAGATCAGGATTCTCCACCGCGCCTGGTGCAAATCCAGCTTGTTCCGGCGATCACTGGCCGCAGGCTCGCGGAAATGGGCGGCGGAGCTGTTTCGGCGATCGCATCCTAGCCCATTCGCTCCTTTCAACTACTGCCGTATACTGCTTCGACGTATGGCGAACATTCTCTACGGAGTGAATGGCGAGGGCGCCGGTCATTCCACGCGCGCGAAAGAAGTCCTCACCCATCTGCGAGATCAAGGGCACACCCTGCACGTGGCGTCATTCGACCGCGGACTACGGAATCTCAGCTCCGATTTTGATGTCACAGAAATCTTCGGCTTCCGCATCGCCTACGTGAATAATCGGGTGCGCTATAAACGCACTATCGCCAGAAACCTGATGACAATGCCGCAGGCGGCAAAGAGCGTGAAACGGCTCAAGGAACTGATCGCCACCTGGCAGATCAATCTTGTCATCACCGACTTCGAGCCGCTCACCTGTCACGTCGCGCACGGGATGGGTCTGCCGGTTGTTTCCATCGATAATCAGCATTGCCTCACCAATGCAGTCGTCTCCTATCCCAAGCAGTACCGGCGCGACGCTGCCGCCACGAAGCTGGTGACGCGGCTGATGACTCCCCACGCCGACGCTTATCTGGTCATTTCTTTTTTCACGGCACCGGTGAAGAAGCAAAATACTTTTCTTTTTCCGCCACTGCTACGCGAGGAAATTCTTAAAGTTGTCGTCACAGAGGGGGAACATATTCTTGTATACGTAACGTCTCCCGCCCCTTTGTTGGCCAAGACACTGAGTGCGGTTCGCGGTCGTTTTATTGCCTATGGTTTCGGCCGCGAAGGAGAGGAAGGAAACATCCTTTACAAGAAACCGTCGCTCGAGGGATTCCTGCGTGATCTCGCTGGTGCCAAAGCGATCATTGCGAATTCCGGATTCTCGCTGGTCACCGAAGCGTTACATCTAGGCAAGCCGTACCTGGCGATTCCTGTGGAGCACCAGTTCGAGCAGATCTTCAATGCTTACTGGTTGCAGAAAACTGGCTACGGAGCCTACTGGGAAGATTTGAATAAAGAGCGTGTCGAATCTTTCCTCTACAACTTGCCCGTCTATCGGGAAAAACTTATTGGCTATCCCCGGCAAGGGAACAGCGCGCTTCTGGCGAAACTCGACGCTCTCATCTTTCATTACACGACACCCTCTTCGCGATCAAAAGACTAAGACGGCCAAAACTCCGGAAGTCATCGGCTGAGTCTTAATATCCCTGTGGCCGCGCTCTCGGCTTCGAGTACACATCCCGTTCGTAACGCTGCTGCGACCGCCTTTCGCGCATAGCATTTGGATGACGATCTTGGTCTTCGCACAGGTTATAGGAAGGGCTTTGCATGAACACGAGATGCGGACATTTAGCTGTACTGACGGCAGCTTTCTTAGTTTGTGTCACCGCGACTGCTCAGGATTCGCAGTCACTCGGAGAAGTTGTGCGCCAGCAACGTTTGCAAAAGGAACAGAAGGCGGGCGCCCTGGGCAACGATGCCCTTGGATCCAAGGTAATCACGAACGAAGAAATTCCAGAGCACACAGAGGATAAGGCCGGGCCCGTTTCCAAGAACAGCAAACGCGAGGTTGTGCGATCTCCAGGTTTCAAAGGAGCAAAGCAAACTGCCCAATACTGGAAGTCCCGGATACAGGAGCAAGAAGGCCAGATCGCTACCTTGCAAAGAAGGATGGACGAAATTAATGGTTCTATCCGCTTCTCATCGGTCGACTGCGGCGCCAATTGCGTTGTGCGAAACGAGCGGCAGAGAAGCAAGCAGCAGCAGGTGGAGAGGATGCAAGGCCAATTGGAGGAGCAGAAGAGAAGTTTGGAGCAGATGCAGGACGCCGCCCGCAAGCAGGGATATGGCAGTTCGATATACGATCCGTAGCTGCGAGATACCAAAAGAGTGATGCCGCCTCTGCTTTCCTTTAGCTGAGGCGGCATTTTTTCGCCCGGAGGCTCAGAAGACGCTACTGAGTGCCGGTCTTTGTTGCGGTGTAGGGATTCGAATATCTCAGAACGGTGGAGAGGTCCGCACCGCGAATAATGCCTGCGGAGTGATAGAACAATCCCCATGAATCGATGGTGGAATTGTCCGGGAAGATGCAGGCGTCAAGCGAAACATCAGTGGTATTGAATTTCACCCAACCGCCCCCCGCGGCGTTGACGCCGCCAAACAAATCCGACCCGCCAAGTTGCGAACAATAGAACGAGGCGGGACTGCCTTGTCCAACGCCGTTCCACGGAATTTGAGCATAATACGCCAGCGCCGCCAGGGAAGGTTTTGTGGCTACAAGCGTACGAAGGGACACGTGAATCCGCGAGCCGTCGGAAGTCGACGTGTACTGACAGAAGTACTCAACTCCCGCAAGTCGAAGCCAGCTCTGGACGGGGCCGTTGGTGCCGTAGACCGGAATACGGGTCTCCACATTTCCGCCCGTGCTTGCGCAATACGCTTGGGCCTTCGACGCGGCGGGCAAAGTACTGGTTCCTTTCGCCGTTTGCGCAGTCGCGCTGAACACGGTTCCACACAGCACTAGGATTGCGATTCCAATAGCATCTCTGGTTATGCGCATCTGAATTCCCCTCTTAGAAGCTCGCTTCAATGCTTTGTTCATGAGCCGGGGAAGTCTATCACGGATGAGCCGTTCCCCTCCCGGTTTCTTCGGGGATACCGATTCCGGTTGAGGATTTGCCGCCCGCAACGATTGCCACGCAAGAGAGCCGACTGGTGGCTTCGTAGCGCCGTTTACCCCTAAGGTCTGACATAAATTTGTTTTCTTTTCGCATTCCCATCTTCCATGAAACGCCTTGGCGTGCGAGATTAGTTCTATGGCTCTGGTTGTCCGTCCTTCGCGCATTCATGCCGCCGGTGTGTTCACTACGACGCCGGTTCGTAAAGGTACCCGCATTGTCGAGTATTGTGGTCCGCGCATCACCCCCGAGGAGGCCGACAGGCTCTATACGGGCGCACCCCGCACCTATCTGTACGGTTTAGACGACGGCAAGACGGTGATTGACGGGCATGGAATCGGCGCCTACCTGAACCATTCCTGTGATCCAAACTGCGAAGTTGATGAGATTAAAAACCGCGCGTTTATCTTTGCCTTGCGCGACATCGGGGCCGGAGAGGAACTGCTCTGGGATTACAACCTATACGACGATGACGATCCCGCTCCCTGCCACTGCGGCTCGCCCAAATGCCGGGGCACCATGTACTCGCGCGAATGGATGGCCAAGCTGCGGCGCAAGGCCGCGAAGAAGAAGGCCAAAAGCAAGAAACAAAGTGAGCCACAGTCAGCGTGAGAAGTTGTCTTTCGCCCCTTCGGGGCTAGTTCCTGCTCCCGTCCTACCCACGGCTTGCGCCCCTTCGCAGACTCAGGGCAAGCTGTGTGCTGCATTCTTTTGGCGCTTCGCGGCTCAAACACACGGACGACCGGCTGTTCGTTAGACGCCTGCTCCAACCGGCTCTTGCATTGTCACCTTTTCTTCAGCTTCTTCCTTGAACGCGGTGTGGGTCTTGGCGACCAGCATGTAAATCGACGGCACCACAAACAGGGTGAAGATTGTGCCAATAATCATGCCGCTTACCAGCATGATGCCGATGCTGTTTCGAGCTCCGGCGCCGGGGCCCCTCGCTAAGACCAGCGGGAAGTGGCCGAAGACGGTGGCCGCAGTGGTCATCAGGATCGGACGCAAACGGGTATTGGCCGCGCCGGTGATCGCCTGCAGCTTGCTTAGCCCGGTTTCCTGCAAGTGGTTGGCGAACTCCACAATCAGAATTCCGTTCTTGGCGATCAGGCCGACGAGAGTGATTAATCCGACCTGGCTGTAGATGTTGAGCGTAGTGAAGCCGAGGAACGAGAACATCAGTGCGCCGGAGAGCGCCAATGGTACCGATCCGGCGAGAATGATGAAAGGATCACGGAAGCTCTCGAACTGGGCAGCGAGCACCAGGTAGATCAGGATCGCCGAGAGCATAAACGTGCCCAGAAACTTGCTGCCTTCAACCCGCAGCTGTCGCGATTCACCGGCGTAATCCACCGTGAACCCCTGCGGCAGGATTTGCTTGGCTTGATCTTCCAGGAACGTCAGCGCTTTATCGAGCGGCACATTCGGGGGGATGACGCCCTGAACGCGCACCGCATTCAACTGCTGAAATTTATTCAGAGAGCGCGGTTCGGTAGTGGTTTTCAGCGTGGCAAACGTCGAAAGAGGAACGAGTTTGTCGGCCGATCCTTTTACATAAATGTGCGAAAGCTGCTCGGGCGTCAAGCGCTCAACGCGTTGCACCTGCGGGATCACTTTGTAGCTGCGGCCTTGAATGCTGAAGCGGTTCACGTAATTCCCGCCCAGCATCGTCGAGAGATCCTGGCCGGCTTGGCTTAGATCTACGCCTTGTGAGCGCAGCTTGTCGCGATCGAAAACAACTTCGGTCTGCGGCTGGTCGAACTTCACATCGGTGTCGGCATAGATGAACATGCCGCTCATCATGGCCTTCTGCACCAGCTTTTCGGCGAGCTGGCTGACTTGCTCAGGCTCGGCGGCCGACGCGATCACAAAGTCGACGGGGAAGTTGCCGCCGCCGGGCAACGGCGGGGGGGTCAGAGGAATCACGCGAATGCCGGCTATCTTCGATAGCTTGCCCGAGGATTCAACAAGCAGTTGCTGCGTAGTTTTCTTGCGCTGGCTCCAAGGTTTGACGACCATGCCTCCGAAACCACCGCCGGGATTCGTGATCTGAAACAGACTGTCGCTCTCGGGGAACGAGTGATAGACGTTGTAGACCTCATTGGTGAACAGGTTGGTCTGGTCGAGCGTTGAGTTGGCGGAAGCTTGAATCACGCCGAAAACCACTCCCTGATCTTCTTGCGGCGCCAGTTCACGCGACGAGAACATGTAAAACGGGACCGCAAGCACCGCGACAATCACCCAGACGGTCAGCACTACCGGGCGATAGTTCAGCGTGCCGGTCAGCGTACGAGTGTACAGATGTCGTACGCGTTCGAATTGGCGATTGACGATGCCGGCGAATCCTCGCTCGGAATCCCCCGCCCGCAGTAACTTCGAACCCATCATGGGAGAAAGTGTTAGGGCGACGATGCCGGAGACGGTAACCGCGCCTGCGAGCGTGAAAGCGAATTCGCGGAAGAGCGCTCCCGTCAGGCCGCCTTGAATACCGATCGGCGCGTATACCGCGGCCAGGGTAATCGTCATCGAGATGATTGGCCCGACCAGCTCGCGGGCTGCGTCTTCCGCGGCGCGGAAAGGCGTCTTGCCCATCTGCAGGTGGCGTTCGACGTTTTCCACCATCACAATCGCATCGTCGACCACCAGACCTACAGAAAGCACGATCGCGAGTAGCGTCAGAAGGTTGATGGTGAATCCCGCTACCAGCATCAGGAAGACGGCGCCGATCAGCGAGACTGGAATCGCAACGATCGGAATCAGTACCGAACGGAATGATCCCAGGAAGAGGAAGATGACAACGACGACAATCAGCAGCGTTTCAACGAGTGTATGCAACACCTCGTTGATTGCGTCTTGAATGTAGGCGGTGGAGTCGTAAGGAATGCCTGCCGTCATGCCCGCCGGCAACTGCGCCTGAATTGCGGGAAGTTGCTTGCGCACTTCTTTGATGACGTCCAGCGAATTGGCCGTGGGAAGAACCCAGATTCCCATGAACGTAGCGGTTTCGCCGTTGAAGCGGACATCCTGATCGTAGTTTTCGGCACCCAGTTGGACGTCGGCGATTTCTCCCAGGCGAACGACCACACCGTTTGCCTGCTTGATGACCATCTGCTTGAAATCATCGGGCGTGCGCAGGTCGGTGTTGGCGACCAGGTTCACGGAAACCATGGAACCCTTGGTGCTGCCGAGCGCTGACAGATAGTTGTTCTTGGAAAGCACGTCGCGCACGTCAGAGGGCGAGACGCCACGGGCCGCCATCTGGTCGGGCTTCAGCCAGATGCGCATGGCAAACGTGCGATTACCGAGAATGTCGGCGCGCTGCACGCCGCTGACTGCGCTCAGCTTAGGCTGCACCACACGCGTGAGGTAGTCGGTAATCTGATTTTCGTCGAGGTCCTTTGCCGCGAAACCGATGTACATCGCAGCGAACTGTTGATCTGCCGTTTGCAAATCGATTACCGGCACCTGCGACTCGGGCGGCAAGTCGTTCTTGACCTGGGCGACCTTGGCCTGAATCTGGGTAAGGGCCGCGTTGGTGTCGTAGTTCAGCTTCAGGTGAACGATGATCGTGCTCAGGCCCTGAGCGCTGTTCGACTCCATGTAGTCGATGCCGTCGGCGCTTGCGATCACGCGCTCCAGCGGCGTGGTAATGAAGCCGCGCACCAGGTCAGCGTTGGCGCCAACATAGACCGTGGTTACCTGAATGATAGAAATGTCGCTGCGCGGATATTGCCGGACACTCAGCGAACGCACAGCCTGGAGACCAGCGATCAGAATGACGAGGTTTACCACCATCGCCAGCACTGGACGCTTAACAAATAAATCAGTGAACTTCATGCCATGCTCCTTACTCAGCCTGATGGCCGAGCTGGATCTCCTGCGTTAGCTTTCTTCCGGATTCGGCTTGGGACTGTTGGACGGTTGTACGCTGTTGTTTACCAGGACGGGCGCGGCGTTGCGGAGCCGGAAGGCCCCAGCGCTGACCACTTCGTCCCCAGCATTCAGTCCCGTGATAATTGCGACCTGATCGCCACGGCTACCGTCAATCTTTACGATCTGCTGGCGAACACCGCGATAAGTTTTACCCGTCTTCTCGTCCTTAATGTCGCCGACAACGAACACGGAATCCCCGGAGGGCGCGTAGTTGATGGCCGACGCCGGCAGAGGAATCACGTCGCGCGACACCCCCATCGGGAACTCGACTTGCAGGTACATGCCGGGACGCAGCTTCCCGCCAGGATTTGCCAGTGTGGCCTGGATCTGGATGTTGCGAGTCTGCTCGTTGATCACGGAATCAAGAGCAGTAATCTTGCCAGCGAACCCAACGCCCGGCAGGTCCGTGCTGGTAACGCGCACGCTGTGGCCGATTTTCATCTTCGGTGTATCCTGCTGCGGCACGCCGAAGTTCACATAAATAGGGTTGATGGATTGGAGGGAAACGATTGACTGTCCAGCCGCCAGATACTGGCCGAGGCTGATCTGGCGAAGTCCCAAAACTCCCGTGAATGGGGCGTGTATGGTTTTCCGAGCGATCGCAGCCTTGACGTCGTTGACCTGAGCCTCGGTGGCCTTTTGCTGAGCGGCGGCGTTGTCGTACTCCGACTTCGAAATGACGCCCGCCTTGGAGAGCTCCTCCGAGCGGCCATATTGAATATGGGCCAGATCGCGCTGGGCCTCGATGTTGGCGAGTTGCGCTCTTTCCTGCCGAGTATCGAGTTCGACC
This sequence comes from Acidobacteriota bacterium, assembly GCA_013289765.1. Classification (GTDB taxonomy): domain Bacteria; phylum Acidobacteriota; class Terriglobia; order Terriglobales; family Acidobacteriaceae; genus Sulfotelmatobacter. Next base: position 631,889 of record JABCZI010000001.1, on the reverse strand, counting down.
AGGATGTCCCCCTCATGCACCGCCTGGCCGGATTCGAAGTGAATCTTGTCGACGGTCCCCGGAAGATCGGCGCTGACCGTAACCCCTTGAACCGCGGCCGCCGTCCCAATGACGGACAAGGTTGAAGGCCACGTCTCCCGCTTCGCGACTACGGTGGTCACGGACGTGGGCGGCATCTGAAAGCTGGCGCCCGCCGCGATGGCAGTTTCGACCTGACGGTATTTTATGAAACCGAGCCCGCCGATAAGGGCCGCCATTAGCAATAACACTATGAACATTCTTTTCGCCATAGATTCTCCGGACAGTACTCAGCTACTAAAGACTGGGATATTGTTACAGCTTAAGATGGGCGCCACCAAACATCAGAAATATTGATTGAACGGAGTGCCGAAAGGATTCAGAAGCCTTCATCAGAATATTGGCGTCATCATGAAAACTTTTGCGCACCACCCGGCTAGCGTGACCTGCATCCCGCCCGGATCGCAACCCCGCCGTCCCCAAAATCGTGCCACCATTTGCGCCCATTTTTCCCCTTCATAAGTTAGACGAACGGAAACCGCCAAAATAGACATAGGCTACAAATTTTTTTAAAGAACGGGTCAAGTTCTTAGGTTGACACGCAGGACCTCAGGTCGAACCGGAACACTAGCTCAAATCCGTGCCTCCGCGAGTCTGCTAAATTATGCGATATGCCACCACAGCTCAACAAGCTTGCCCGCAACTTTGCCAGCGACAACAATGCCGGCGTGCATGCCGAGATTATCGAGGCGATCGCACACGTAAATCAAGGCCATGTCGTGGCTTACGGCGACGACCCTTACACTCGTTCTGCCATCAAGAAGTTCGAGGAGCATTTTGGTCCGGACATCGCAGTTTTTTTCACCTTCAACGGCACCGGCGCGAATGTTCTTAGCCTGCAGGCCCTGACCCGGTCTTTTCAGTCAGTGCTGTGCAGCGCCTACGCCCATATTTATAGCGACGAATGCGGCGCACCTGAAAAGCATACCGGCTGCAAGCTAATTCCCCTGCCGCATCAGGATGGCAAAGTCACGCTGGACTCGGTGCTCCACGCCTATCATGGTATCGGCGATGAGCACCACTCTCAGCCACGTGTTATCTCGATCACGCAGTCCACAGAAATGGGAACGGTCTACCAGCCGGAAGAGATTCAGGCGTTGGCCCGCTTTGCCGATGAGCACGAAATGTTCCTGCACATGGACGGAGCCCGCATTGCCAATGCGGCCGCCTCGCTCGGACAAACCCTCCGCGAGGCTACCCGTGATTTAGGCGTGGACGTGCTTTCCTTTGGCGGCACCAAGAATGGAATCATGGGCGGTGAAGCAGTTGTATTTTTCCGTCCCGAGCGGAGCCACGACTTCGCCTACCTGCGCAAGCAGGGCATGCAACTCGCGTCGAAGATGCGCTTCATCGCCGCACAGTTCGAAGCTTTACTGACTAACGATCTCTGGCGGCGCAGCGCCGAACATGCCAACCGCATGGCCCGCCAGCTGGAGAAAGAAATCAGCCGCATCCCGGGAGTCAGAGTGGTTTGGAAGGTCGAGGCCAACGGAGTCTTTGCCCAGATCCCGCGCCACTCCATCGAAAAAATCAAGCAGCAGTACTTCTTCTACACCTGGATGGAAGAGGAATCGATCGTGCGCTGGATGTGCTCCTTTGACACCACCGAAGACGATATCCGCAAGTTTGCCGAGGTGGTCGCTAAGGCGGTCAAGGGCTAAGAAAGCATGCGCTTAATGATTGCTTTTTGTCCCGCTTTTGACTAAATTGACCCATCCTCTAATACGAGCCTTTAGCTGCTTACTTTCCAGGAGTCGTTGATGAGCCGGAAGTGGTTTAGCGTTCTCGCCCTTATTGCGACCGCGACATTGTTCTTGAGCCTATCCAGCTGTGCTTACAATCAGCATCTGGTCTCGATCAACATTCCTGAGAAAGGTGGCACGTTTGGTGCGGCCGATCCCAGCCTGTTTTTCAATTTCAAGGCTTTCGGGACGTATATTCATCCACCGGAGACCAAAGACATTACGACTCTGGTGACGTGGCAGTCGGACAATCCGCAAGTAGTTCAGGTTACCGGCGCGGGCGTGGTTTCACCGAATCTTGGCTGCGGCCTCGGAAACATTTACGCCACCTTTAAAGACGGCTCCAACCAAGTGGTCAGCAATTCCGTTCCGATCACCGTCGAGGGGCCGGCCAGCTCCGGCTGCACTCCTCCTGGACCTCAGCCAATCCTGACTGTCAGTTTTGCCGGTACTGGAACTGGAACAGTCACCGGTTCCGGAATCAGTTGCTCGACTCCGTCGTCGTGCAGTAACCAATTCACGACCGGAAGCGCGCTGGTGCTGACAGCCTCCCCCAGCGGCACCTCGATCTTCGGCGGCTGGAGTGGCTGCAGCTCCACCAGCGGAGTCGATTGCACGGTCTTTCTTCAAAACAACCTAACTGTTACGGCTACTTTCAATCCCTAAAGATTGTACTCAAGGACATGACTACTCTGTCTCGCGTTCCCCGAGCAGCCTGCCCAGCGTAGCCCTGTGCTTATCCGCTTTTTTGTTTTTGTGAGGAACCACCTTCTCCACCGGAGGTGCGCCCACCCGCTCCCGAGCCAGTTCCTTGACGGCCTGCACCGCTTCAAACCGCTTAATTTTTTTCTTCTGCGCCATGGTTCACCCGCGACGATCTTCATCTTGCCATAGCTTTGTCCGGGGCAAAACTGTAATAATCATTATTCGCGGTTGGAAGGCGGAATGGAGGTCAGCGAAAGCGAGCCTTCTGCCGCCAGATAGTGACCAGCGACAAACAATTGCCCATGGAAGAACGAGATTTTTTCGACGAACGCACCGAACGGAAACCGGCAACCCTGAACTGTCCTCATTGCCAGCAGCCCGGCGAGTATGAAGTCACCTGGGTCGTGCGCACCAAGAAGCGCCAGCTTGGCGGACGCGCCGACGAGCGCGACCGTGCCCGCTTTGCCAAAGCGCGCTCCTATATGCTGCGCAAAGACGACCAGATGGCTTGCAAGAATATGCGCTGCCGCAAACGGTTTGAGATCTCCGGCGTGCAGTCGGTGGTTTTCACCGACTGACCGGCGCGTCGGCAGCAGTTGGCAATTAGCAATTAGCGCTCGACCCTCTTTACGCAGATATCAGCAATAGCGCTCCCTTTTTCCTCCCTCCCCATCCAGGCCAGGCTTGGCTAAATGCCAAGTGCTAATTGCCAACTGCTCATTTATACTGACAAGTTTGCCGCGCGGAACTCTTACGTAAGGAGTAACGTTTTGAAAATCCTGGTTTGCATGAAGCAGGTGCCGCAGAAAGACGCACCGCTTAAGCTCAACGACGCCGCCACCTGGATTCGCGAAGATGTCTCGTATGAAGTGAACGAGCCGGACGCGTTTGCCCTGGAAGAAGCTCTTCGTCAAAGGGAAAAGCACACCGGCGAAGTTGTGGTCATCACTTCTGGCCCGGCCCGATCGCAGCAAGTATTGCGTGAAGCCTTAGCCAAGGGCGCGGACCGGGCGATCCATCTAGAAGACAATGCCTTCGTCGGCCTGGACGCTTTCAACACCGCCAAAGCCTTCGCTGCTGCCATTAAAGACGAGAAATTTGATCTGATTTTCACTGGATTGCAATCCGACGACTACGGCTACGCGCAGACCGGCGTGATCCTCGCGGAACTGCTGGGCTGGCCACATGCCACGATCATCATGCACATCGAAAAGAACGAGACCGGCATCCGCGTAAAGCGCGAGCTTGAAGCCGGATTTTTCCAGTATGTCGATATGCCTCTGCCTGCTGTGCTGACCATTCAATCTGGCATCAACAAGTTACGTTACGCAACGCTAATTGGCATCAAACAGGCGAAGAACAAACCCATCCGCAAGATCGCGCTGGCGGAAGTGCAATCGGCGATTGGAGAGAATCTGCAGAAAATCGAGCGTCTTTACGTGCCGGAGAAAACCAAGAAGACCGTACACATCGACGGCACGCCAGCCGAAATAGCGAAAAAGCTGGTGGATAAACTTCGCAACGAACTGCGTGTGTTGTAAAAAAGTAGCGCCGGCGTCCCGCCGGCTGTCGTGCGGGCGTCTCGCCCGCACAGCGAGGATACAGAAGCTGCCCTTATGCCCGATGCCATCTTGGTAGTCGTCGAACAACGCGAAGGCAAACTCAACCGTGTCTCATGGGAGACCATAGCTGCGGGTCAAGCCATTGCCGCCGCGACCGGCTGGACTCTCGATGCCGCTATCGTTGGAGAGAACGGGTCCGCTCTTGCGGCTGAAGTTGCGGCCAAAAAAGTCACGAAGGTCTACGCAGTCGAATCGCCGAAACTCGAGCCTTACACGCCTGATGCCTTCGCCGCCGCGCTAAAACAGCTCATCGCGGCGAAACAGCCCAAGCTGGTGCTGATGCCGCATACCTACCAGGTGCGCGACTTCGTCCCAAAACTTGCCACTGCCATGGGGCGCACGGTCATTAGCGACTGCATCGGTTTCAAGCACGAGAACGGCAACCTGCTCTTCACTCGCCAGATGTTTCAAGGCAAACTCGCCGCCGACGTAAGCTTCGCTTCGGAGGCTCCGTGGTTTGCGACTTTTCAAAACGGAGCGTTTCGTGGCGATCAGGCAGAAGCCGGAGCCAGCGCGGCGCCAATCGAAACTGTGAAAGTTGAAATCACAGACGGCGTAATCCGCAACAAGCCGCAGGATGTGTTTAAAGAAGCGAAGCAGGCCGTCGACTTAACCCAGGCTGAAATCATTGTCTCGGTGGGCCGCGGCATCAAAGAGCAGAAAAACATCGAGATGGCCAAGCAACTGGCAGAAGCTCTTGGCGGCGAACTCGCAGCCTCGCGTCCCATTTGCGACAACGGGTGGCTGCCGATGGATCGCCAGATCGGCTCCTCTGGACAAACGGTCGCGCCCAAACTCTATCTCGCTCTTGGAATCAGCGGAGCCATTCAACACATTGTTGGAATGAAGGGCGCTCGCACCATCATCGCGGTGAACAAAGATTCCGAGGCGCCGATTTTCGAGATCGCCGACTACGCCATCGTGGGGAATTTGTTCGACATCGTGCCACCGCTCACTGAGGAAGTGAAGAAGGCGAAAGCGGGAAGTTAGCTGATGCTGGTTTTTCGCAAACCTATCGAAGGCGTCGAGCGCCCGCAGATGCCTGCCGATGTAGTCATCGTAGGTGGAGGACCCGCAGGCATGGCTTGCGCGCTGCGTTTATCGCAGCTCATCGAGGCGCACAACGCGCAAAATCCAGACTCGCAACTCAGCAAAGAAAACATCTACGTACTCGAAAAAGCTCGCGAGATCGGCCAGCACTGCCTCTCCGGCGCTCTCCTCGATCCTCGCTCCATGCGCGAACTGCTCCCGGGATTTGAAAAAGAAGCGCCGCTTGATGCCCAAGTCACAAAAGAAGCGGTCTACTTCCTTACCCAGAAAAGTAAGTTCAAACTTCCCATTACACCGCCTCCACTGCGCGATCATGGCAACTATGTGATCTCGCTTAACCGTTTCGTGAAGTGGATGGGCAGTAAGGTGGAAGAGACTGGCATCACCATCTTCACCGGGTTCGCCGGAGCCGAACTGCTGTATGACGGCGACCGTGTGACTGGAGTCCGCACCGATGACAAGGGCGTGGACAAAGAGGGCCGCCCAAAGTCCAACTTCGAGCCAGGCTATGATCTGAATGCCAAAGTTGTGATCCTCGCCGAAGGGCCGCGGGGATCATTAACGAAACAACTCGTATCGAAATTCGATCTCACCAAAGACGCGAACCCGCAGACCTACGGCGTCGGCATCAAGGAACTCTGGGAAGTTCCCGGCGGCCGCATCGCGCCTGGCGAAGTTATCTATACGCTCGGCTGGCCCCTAACCGCGAAAGAATATGGCGGGGCCTGGATTTACGGCGGCAAAGACAACATCGTATCGCTCGGTTTCGTCACCGGGCTCGACTACCCTGATCCACGCCTCGATCCGCAGCGCGTGCTGCAGGAGTTCAAAAAACATCCTCTAGTATCGAAGCTGCTCGAAGGCGGAAAGACGATCCGCTATGGCGCGAAGTCGATGCCTTACGGAGGCTGGTGGGCTATTCCCCCGGTGGCGGGTAACGGATGGATGATCCTCGGCGACTCCGCCGGATTCTTAAATTCCGCGCGGCTTAAAGGCATTCATCTCGCGATCAAAAGTGGCATGCTGGCCGCTGAGACCGCGTTCGAAGCTCTGAAGAAGGATAATTCGTCAGCCGCTATTCTCGCGGCGTATCAGAAAAAAGTCGAATCCAGCTGGATCAAAGACGAACTCTGGAAGGTCCGCAACATGCATCAGGGATTCGAGCAGGGGTTTTACGCGGGAATGTTCCACACTGGATTGCAGATGATCACCGGTGGCCGCGGACTACGCAACCGTTATCCTGCGCACGCCGGCCACGAGCATATGCGCAAACTCTCCGAACTGCCCGCCGACGGCGGCGATGAGGCGCACTTACTCGGCCCCGCCAAAGGCGACGGCAAGCTGATCTTCGACAAGCTTACCGATCTCTATCATTCCGGGACCAAGCACGAAGAAGACCAGCCCTCGCACCTTATTATTCACGACACCAATATTTGCAACGAGCGCTGCGTGAAGGAATACGGCAGCCCGTGCCAGAATTTCTGTCCCGCTAACGTTTACGAAATGGTCGACGATGCTACTCAACCCAGCGGCAAGCGCATCAGCCTGAACCCATCAAACTGCGTTCACTGCAAAACATGCGACATCGCTGACCCTTATCAGATCATCACCTGGGTCCCACCAGAAGGCGGCGGCGGTCCGAACTACGACGGCATGTGAGTTTCAGCGGGCGAGAAGTCAGATCTCGATCTTGAGGGATTGAACAAAACATGCTACTGAGGCCGCTCCGTTACTTCCCCCAATTGCTGCTGCTCGCAGCCCTTTCTGCTTCAGCTCAGCAGGCCAACATTCCGCCTACCGGCGATCCCGGTCTGGACCGGTACCGGGCTTCGCGAATCGCGGTTTTCACCGACGATTTTGGCGAACTTTCTCGCTATCGCGATGCCAACGCTACCCTCAAGCCGCCGGCGCCCGGCCAGAACCGCGTGGTTTTCTTTGGCGACTCAATTACGGATATGTGGAAGCTTGCAGAATATTTTCCCGGCAAGCCCTACATCAATCGCGGCATCAGCGGACAGACCACGCCGCAGATGCTCATCCGGTTTCGCCAGGACGTGATCGAGCTTTCTCCGAAGGTGGTTTTGATTCTTGCTGGCACCAATGACATCGCCGGCAACACCGGCCCCATGCGGCTTGAGGACATCGAAGCGAATTATGTGTCGATGGCTGAACTTGCCCGCGCGAACCAAGTCCGCGTCGTGTTCTCCTCGGTGCTGCCGGTACACAACTACAACCCGCAATCCCCGCGTCTCTTTGCCGGACGCCCGCCGGAGAAAATTCTCGCGCTGAATCGCTGGATGATAAATTACGTTGCCGCGCATTCCGATTGCTTCTATCTCGATTACTTCAGCGCGATGGTTGACGATAAGGGGTATATGAAGAAAGACCTTGCCGAGGATGGGTTGCATCCCAATGCGACGGGATACAAGATCATGGCGCCCCTGGCAGAAAAGGCAATTGCCAAAGCCTTAGTAAACCCAAACCCTTGAAACCTTTTCTTGCGCCGCAAGCTCTATAATGTGAGTGAGTTTCCGACCGCCCCCGCCTTCGGGAATACCCAGGCTGCGGCGGCGAGGGACAAGATACTCTGCGAGTTCGCCGGAGGATTCTGTCCCGAGGGTGCGAGCAGAAATGTCCGCGCCTCCCGCGTTCCGTAAGGAACGTTTTGGAAAGGAAGCGCCTGCCGGGATGTTTCCGCCTGCGTCTCTCTTCCAGAAAAGTCGTTAGTCGATTTGGGCGTTAGTCGTTGGCCAAGCCAGCGACATACGCGCCAGGGACCAACGACTGACGACTAACGACGTGCCTCTTCACGACAAATTCGGACGAGCCATCACCGACCTGCGGATCTCCATCACCGATCGCTGCAACTACAAGTGTGTCTACTGCCGCACCGGTAACGAAGGCGCGCTCTACGGCGACCTGCCGTTCGATGACTATTTGCGGATGGCGCGGGTGCTGGTGGGGATGGGAGTCACGAAGATTCGTCTCACCGGCGGCGAGCCGTTGTTGCGCAAGGGCGTTGTTGATTTCGTTCGCGAATTGGCGACGCTACGGCCTCAGATCCTGAAGCTCGCAGCTCCCTCCAAGCTTAACGGCACAGCTGAAGCCGTGCCCTTCCCGAACCGCTCCTCAAAGGCAGAGTGTGACAGCGAAGAACCGCTCGACATTGCGCTTACCACCAACGGCCATCTGCTGGCCGATCTCGCGCAGCCGCTCAAAGATGCCGGCCTCTCTCGCGTTACCGTTTCCATGGACGCTGTCGATCCCGACCGTTTCGCCCGCATCACCCGCGTGCCCAACGGATACGATCACGTGCTTGCCGGCATTCGCGCTGCCCGCCGCGCCAGCTTGTGGCCGCTGAAAGTGAACTGCGTGCTGATGCGTGGTTTCAACGAAGATCAAATTATTCCCTTCGGAAATTTCGCGCGCGAAGAAGGCGTCACCGTGCGCTTCATCGAATTCATGCCGCTCGAAGAGGACCGAACCTGGTCGCCGACAACGGTGGTTCCGCTCGACGAAATTCTGGCGCGCATGGCCGAGTACCGGCCGCTGGTTGAAATTCCGCACGAGCGCTCGGAAACCGCTCGCCGCTACCGCTTCGACGACGGCGTCGGCGAAATCGGCATCATCGCGCCCGTCTCGCATCCTTTCTGCGGACACTGCAGCCGCATCCGCATCACCAGCGACGGCAAGATCCGTACCTGCTTGTTTTCGGTGTGGGACCACGATCTCCACGCCCAAATGCGCCGCGGCGCCAGCGACGAAGAACTGGAAGGTTTCATCCGCGGCGTCGTGCAGAAAAAAGAAGAACGCCACCACATCGGCGAACCGGATTTCGTGCCGGCATCGAGAACGATGGTGCATATCGGGGGATGAGCACCGGACTTCGCAAGAGACGTCGCTTAACACGTCTTTTCTGGAGGTATTACCGGGACAAGATCCGGATGGGAACTCTACTGGTACCGATCGAAAACTTGGATACACGTGGCTTCGGTAACTGAGGGCCTCTTCGTTTAAGATCAAGAATGTGAACCTTCCGCGTCTCATGGCAATCCTGGCGCTTAGTCTTACACCTGGATTGTTGCTGGCTCAAACCCCTTCCTACCTCGGCTTCGACCGCAACGACTACCCTGGCGACGCCAACCTGCAAGCCTTGCACCGGACTTTCTCTTACGCAGGCTACTGGCTCAACAATCCTCCTGCCGAAAGGACGAACACATGGGCCGGCCATCGCGCCGCCGTCGACTCTGCCGGCTTCGGATTCCTCGTTCTCTTTAACGGTCGCGTCGATGCCGAACTCAAGTCAGTCGCCCACGCAAAAAAAATGGGTGCCTCGGACGCGCAAGCCGCCGTCGCTGCCGCGCGCGGCGAAGGCTTTCCCGCTCACACCATCATTTTCCTCGACCAGGAGCAAGGCGGGCGCATGCTCCCCGAGCAGAAAGCCTACATCTATGCTTGGGTTGACGCCGTTACTGCCGATGGATTCCGCGTCGGAATTTACTGCTCGGGCATCCCCGCAAAAGATGACGGCAACGTGGTTACGGCAGAAGATATTCACCAAAGCGCCGCCGGACGCCACATCGTTTACTGGGCGATTAATGATGCCTGTCCGCCCGCACCCGGCTGCACTTTTCCAGTTCACCCGCCAACCTCCACGCAAAGCGGTGTCGGTTTCGCTGAAGTCTGGCAGTTCGCGCAGTCTCCGCAGCGCAAAGATGTCGCAGCCCGCTGTTCGGGTTACAGCCGCGACGGTGACTGTTTTCCGCCGGGAATTCCTGCTGCGCAAAAGCTTCATGTGGACGTGAATACGGCCAACTCGGCTGATCCGTCACACGGCAGAGCGCGGTGATTAACAGTTAACGATCCGCACGCTCGATGCGCTAGAATAGGACTATCCAAATGTCTGACCGAACCTTCACTCTTGACGAAGCCCATTCTCTGCTGCCTGTGCTCGAGTCCCTGCTGCGCAGTGCAATCAGCAACAAAAAGATTATGGAAGAAGTTGAAGCCGAGATGCAGGCTCTGACCCATCGCATCTTTCTCAACGGGGGCACGCATATCGACGTTGTGGCGACAGCTCGACGCAAGGCGGAGCGTGGCAAGGCCGAACAGCGAGCCAAAGATGCTCTCGCGGAAATCGATTCCATCGGCGTGCAGGTCAAGGATATCGACACCGGCTTGCTCGATTTTCCCTGCGTTGTCGAAGGCCGCGTCGTGCTGCTGTGCTGGAAAATGGGTGAGTCCTCAATCACGCACTGGCACAGCACGGAAGAAGGCTTCGCTGGCCGCAAGCCTATTGATGAGCGCATCGCTCGTCCCAAGCGGACCAACTAACGAAACTCACTTCTCCGATAAGGTGAGTTGCTGAGGCTCCATTCCAAACATTCCAAAAGAGTTGCCTACGCGCAGCAACATACGACGACCTCTGGTGTTTACAGAGAAGGAACATGCATCGCCGAAGTTCCTGGTTTCAAGGCAAAATGTTGTGAATCGGCATCCGATCCAGGATCAATTTTAGCGATGAATTTGTCCGCGCTGCCGCTGCGAACTTTCGCGCAAGCGCACCGGGCATCGAGGAAAAGACCATGAGACTTGACCGTGCAGTTCGTTTCTTAGCCTTCGGACTTTTACTGCTGGTTATTCCAGCGGTTCTTTCTACTCCTTCTTCTGCTCAGATCGGGGTGGGCATCTCGGTTCGCATTGGTCCGCCGGCGCTGCCGGTTTACGCGCAGCCCATCTGTCCCGGCCCCGGCTACTTGTGGACGCCCGGCTACTGGGCATGGAACGATGATGGAGGCTACTACTGGGTGCCCGGCACCTGGGTGGTGGCGCCCATCGGCATGCTATGGACTCCTGGCTACTGGGGATGGGGCGGCGGCTTTTACGCCTGGCATGGTGGTTATTGGGGTCCGCACGTCGGTTTTTACGGTGGCATTAACTATGGCTTCGGTTATGGCGGCGTCGGCTTCTTCGGAGGAGAATGGCGCCACGGCGGGTTCTTCTACAACACCGCCGTGATGCATGTCGATACGGTCCACGTCACTAATGTTTACGTCAACCGTACCGTGATCGTGAACAACGAGTCCCACGTCGCCTTCAACGGCGGCCAGGGTGGAGTCGCTGCCCACGCCACTGCGGCCGAGGAAGCTGCGGCTCGCGAACCACACCAGGCCGCGCTTTCGACGCAGGTCCAGCACGAACATGCCGCCAGCCAAAACCGCGCTATGTTCGCGTCAGCGAATCACGGCGCACCCGCCGTCGCCGCGACCGCGCGTCCTGGCGAATTCAGCGGACACAATGTGGTCGCCGCCAAAGCTGCCGGAGCGCCTTACCACGCGCCCGCCATCTCTCCTAGGGAAGCGCGGGTTTCGGGTTCCGCATCCAATCGTCCGGCTTCGACGTCGACTGCGTCCAACCGGAGCAACATGTCGAATAACAACCGCGTGGGAAGCAACAATCGGCCGAGCTCACCCGCGAGTGGCGGTCATTCCAACGCGTATCATTCGTCACCTTCTTCTCCATCCCACAGCCAGGCTGCGCCGCGTACCGAGAACTCTCGCCCGCAGAACCAGTCACGGCCGCAAAGCGCGCCCAGACCGGCTCCGGCGCCCCAACACCAAGGCGCCCCGCGCGAAAAGAAACACAAAGGGTAGATAAGAGCGTAATCGTACAGGAATGGCCGGTGGCTGCCTGCAGCCCTGGCCATTCGTTTTTAGAATGCGGAACGAAACGGGCGGACGAAAGTCTTAGTGTGGGGAGAGGATGTGGGGCAGCTCCCGGCTGCGGGTTCCAGTTCAATTTTTTGCGCAAGCCCGCCCCACTGCACCGTTCTACGCACAGAATCGGCGTTAGCCGCGGTGGTTCCGTGCTGGCACGGAAAGTGCACTTGCGTGTCCGGCCCGAATTCTCTTCTGCTACAATTTTTTACAACCACCGCCGAGCGAAAACCGTATCCTAGAGACCTAGCTTGCTACGTCTTAAGTCGCGAAGGCAACCGGTGCAGCGTGGTAGATCGAACGACACGTTTTACGGCAATAAAGTCGAGCAGCGTAGTTCCAGCGAAAGGTTTCGACCCGAGCGCGGCGCACCCAAGGAGTCTGAACAACTATGTTATCCGCGAAAAATAAGCTCCGCGTGGTCTGCACGTTCGCCATGCTCGCAACGCTAGCGATCACTATCAGCTGCACCGGCTTTTTTCAGAACCCCACCATCTCCTCGATTTCGGTTGGGCCGGCATCGCCAACCATCGAGACAGGCAGCACCGGTAACACCGTACAAATGACGGTGTTTGGCACCAACAACGACGGCAGCACGACGAACAGCCCATCAGTCTCCTGGACCATTAGTCCAACCAGCGTGGCGACCATCTCTTCCTCCGGCTTGGTGACGTCGGCTAGCACCGGAACGGCAACGGTAACTGCAACCTCCAATCAGAATCCATCCATTACTGGTACGCAGACTGTGACCGTAACGGTTGGATGTATACAATCCATTAAGATACAACCGACAAGCGGACCTCCCTTGACCACGAATGCTCCGAGCGACTCCTTCACGGCACAAGCGACGACATGCAACGGCACCGTTGATGTCACTCCGGTTGCGACTTGGACTTCGAGCAATACGAGTCTAGCCACAGTCTCCGCTGGCACCGTCACGATGGTGGCGGGTAATACGACCGCCGGAACCGTAAGCATCACAGCCGCAATCGGCAACATCGTAAGTCCCGCCGTAACCATAACGGTGTCGCCGTAGGAAAGACTACGACAGGGTGCCCCGCTTCTCGCCTGGTTTGCGAGAAGCGGGAAGCGTATCGGCCCACATTCCTGGGAACTCAACTCAGGCATTAGGCTGTGAACGACCGGGCGCCGTATATCGGTGACCGAAGGCTACTCGCTCCACGCCCACTCGTAAGTTGCGATCGTCCAACAGCCAAGTATGATCGTAAAGGCGGCGGGATTTCTGTTGCTTCCGCCGGCCGACTAAACAACGACCAACCTATGTCAGACATTCGCTGCATTGGTATTGCTACCGGAGGCGGGGACGCACCCGGCCTCAACGCTGTCATTCGCGCTGCCACCAGGGCTGCCATCATCAAATATGGATGGAAGGTGATCGGCATTCCCGATGGTTTCGACGGGCTCATCTGGCCGGAAAAATCCTTCGAGCTCACGATGAAAGAGGTTTCCGGGATTCTGCCTCGCGGAGGCACGATTCTGGGCACTACCAATCGCGGCGACCCTTTCCACTACAAAACCGTCGAAAAGGGGAAGGAAGTGTCTCGCGACATTTCTGGCGAAGTGATTGCTAATGCCGCCAAGTTGGGCATCGACGCCATCATCAGCATCGGTGGCGACGGATCACAGAAAATCGGCTACGAACTTTTTCAGAAGGGATTGAAGATCGTCGGCGTCCCAAAGACTATCGACAACGATCTCTCGGCTACCCAGGTGACGTTTGGATTCGATACCGCGCTGCATACGGTCACGGATGCAATCGACAAGATTCACACCACTGCCGCTTCTCACCATCGCGTGATGGTGGTCGAGGTGATGGGCCGCGACTGCGGCTGGATCGCGCTGGAAGCCGGCATCGCCGGCGGCGCGCACGTCATCCTCATTCCCGAAATCCCGTTCACTGTCAAGCACGTCTGCCGCTGCATTAGCGAACGCGAAAAGTCTGGCAGACACTTCACGATCGTTGTGGTGGCCGAAGGCGTGAAGCTGCCTCCGGAGTTAAAAGAAAACCGCCGCGCCAGTCCCATCGCCAACCTGATTGGCAATGCCATCGCCGCGGGCTCGAAAAAAGAAGTGCGCATCAGCGTGCTGGGTCACATTCAGCGCGGAGGTACGCCTTCACCGTTCGACCGTATTCTGGCCACGCGTTTCGGCGTAGCTGCCGTTGACCTGATCGCCGCCGGAGGGTTCGGTATGATGGTTGCGCTGCACGGCGATTCAATCATTTCCGTCGACGTAGCCCATGCCATCGGTCATCTTAAATCCGTCGATCCGAAAGGCGAACTGGTGAGCGCGGCGCGCGCTATCGGTATTGGATTCGGCGACTAAAATCAATTTTGCGATGAATGCAGACGATTTTCGCCGCATTGCCCTCAGCCTCGAAGGAGCGGAGGAAAGCTCGCACATGGGCGCGCCCGATTTTCGCCTCCAGGGAAAAATCTTCGCGACGCTTGCCTCGCAACACCAGGGCTATGGCAACTTGAAGCTCACGCCGGAGCAGCAGGCCGATTTCGTCCGAGAGCTGCCAAAGGTTTTCCTGCCCATACCGGGCGGATGGGGAAGAATGGGAATGACGCACATTCGCCTTGCCGAGGCCAGCGAGGATGTTCTTGCCGGTGCTCTCCGTACAGCATGGCAGCTCAGGATGGAGAGAAATGCAGGGACAAAGGCAAAGAAGAAGCGCACGCTGCAGCGCGGCTGAATTTAGGTTTGCGATGGCAACTTTGTTCTTGATGCCAGGGCCTTCTTCGAGGTACTTTCGTAATCTCCCACCAAATGCCTGAGTCACGCTTCAATAGAAGCAGGTCTCGCATTGGAATTATCGACATGAATATTTTGGGATTATGCCTTGTGGTCCAGTTGAGCCTGGCATTCGGAGTGGCCGGACTGTTTTGGCCGCAAAAGATCATGCCATTTTTCGATGTGTTGATGTTTCCGTGGGCGGCCAGCCATCGCTCGGTGCGGGCCAACAGCATCGCGGCCCTGGGGCTATCGGCGCTGCTTCTCGCCCGGTTGCTCGCCATCATGCGCTGATCGCGGCGCAACTACTCCTTCATCATCGCGTCAATTAACGAATACAGCTGGCTGGCATCCGTCATTTCCACATACGGCCGCTCGGGATGCCGGCTGCTCACGATGTAAACGGTAGGCGTGTGTTCCAGTTTGATGGCCTTGCCCATGTCGCGGTCGGCATTTACCTCGGCAGCGTATTTGCCTTGCGGATCGACGACGAAGGGGAAATCCACTTTGTGTTCGCTGGCGAACTTCTCCGCATATCCGCGCAGGTTTTGCGGATTGATCTCAAGCTGGTTTGAAAATATGTAGTCGCGGAATTCGTTACCCAGTGCCTTTGAAGTTGAGTCGAAGTAGCGCGCCATGACGGCAGCATCATAGGACCAATTGTGCATGGGCAGCGGGAAATCATGCCGCACCAGGGGAATTTTGTAAGTCTTTGAGGCCTGCTCAAGAATCGGTGCCACGCGCCGGCATTGCGGGCACTGCAAATCCTCAAACACCACAATCGCCACCTGCGCGCCCTTGGGCGGACGCAACACTGGGTTCACCGAGTCAATTGCCGCCGCGAATACGCAGGCCGCAAACATTGATGCTAAGGACAGCAGCAGAGTGAATCGATTCCTGAAAATGTTTTTTATCATTGCCTTGATCATTGCTTTAATCATGCTCATCGATCAAAAACTTCTTCGCGGATTCACGGCACCTACTGGCTCAGATGCAAGGGAGCATAATCGCCGGACCGTTTCATATCTGGCTTTATGGTAACTGAAGCGCCCTGCGATGTCAGGAGCGCCTCAGACTTCTTCTTCAACGGGTGCATTCCGTATAAACCCTTCGTGCCGCGAAACTACAGCGGCAACGCGTTATAGTAAAAGTGACCTTGCTCACCCTCGCAAACATTGTGAAAATTTTCCGCCGGTCAGATTGCTTCCGGCTGGCCCTGCCGCTCGCGCTGACGGGCTTGCTACTGCTGGGAATCACCTCCTGCAATCGCAGAGGCCGTCGCGTGATCGAGGTCAATTACGTGTCGGCGTCGCAAGCCGGCCTGCGCGACCAGGTATCCACCATGTACAACCGCGTGGGCATGGTGAAAAATGGCGAACGAGTCGAGGTGCTGGAGCGGGAAAAACGATTCTCCCGCGTTCGCACCGCAACTGGAATCGAAGGCTGGATCGAGCAACGTTACCTGGTCGACCAGCGAACCTACGACGCCGTACAGAAATTGACCCAGGATAATGTAAGCGATCCGGTACAGGCTCCAGCTGTGCTGCGCAACGACTCGAACCTGCACCTTACGCCTGGGCGCGAGACCGAGCATCTTTACCTGCTTTCCGCGGGAGCGAAGGTTTCCATCCTAAAGCGCGCCACGGCCGAAAAGCAGCCCGGAGTAACGGCCACGCCTGCGAAATCCGGCAGAGCTTCTGGCGGAAAAGCATCAAGTGGTCCGGCGCTCGAAGATTGGTGGCTGGTGCGCGACGCCGAAAATCGCGTTGGCTGGGTGCTGGCGCGAATGGTGGATCTCGACGTGCCACTTGATATCGCGCAATATGCCGAGGGCCAGCGCGTCATCGCGTTCTTTGCGTTAAATCAGGTTGAGGATCGAGCCAAAGAAGGTTCTGACAAAAACGTTTCGCAGTATCTGTGTGCCGTCACCGAACCGCACGACGGCCTGCCCTATGACTACGATCAAGTCCGAGTTTTCACTTGGAACATCAAGAAACATCGCTATGAAACCGCTTACCGCGAACACGGTTTGAACGGCGTATTGCCGGTAACGGTGACGACCGGGGATTTCGATAAAGAAGGTACATTGCCCGTCTTCATCTTGCGGGTCAGGGACGATAGCGGCAAGGTTAGCGAACGCAAATACAAGCTGAACACTCCGATGGTGCACCGGGTGCTGGCGCCGGGAGAGCAGAAAGAAGCGCCGAAGTCAGCGACCAAGCATCGGCGGCGCTAGAGCGCTCGCAATTTGTTCGATTATTTGTTCGGCGGATTTTTCACGAATGCCGGCTGCTCGTCTGCCTTCCCGGGATTGTATGTAAGCGCAAACTGAATGCGGCTGGCGATCGGAGGATGGTCCCAGGCGAAAAACACTGCGAGCGGGTTTACATCCGGATATTCAAGCCACTCCTCGCCAAGAATCTGGAACGATTGTGCGGCAACCTGGCTTGAGTCGGGGAACATCCCATGAACGACCTCGAGTCCATATTGATCGGCCTGATGCTCAAGATGACGGCTGAAAGCATTGAGCATCGGGGCACTTATAAACAGCATTACTGAGATCGCCAGCCAAAGCAACGGTACGGAAGCCCAGTCACCGAGACTGCGAATGCCCCATGCCGCTCCCCATCGACTGTACATCCAGGCGGCAAGCCGGTAACTCAGATAAAAGAGAACGAGGAAAACGGACATCGCGAAGACGAATCCTTTGACAATGTGTCCGAGGACGTAGTGGCCCATCTCGTGGCCAAAGACGAACATGATTTGCGGAATCGTAAATTTCTGAATTGCAGTATCCCAAACCACCACGCGCTTGGTGGCGCCGAACCCAGTGACGTAGGCGTTCGACCCGGTCAGCTTCTCGCTGGCCTTCATTTCGTACATGCGGCTGGGCGGGATTTGCGTTCCAGAACGCGCGACTACCCTTTCAAGTTGCGCGACCAGTTCTGGATTCTTCGGTTGGAGCAGTTCATAGTGGTTGAACAGCGGATCGACCGCAACGGGGGCGATGAAAGTGAGAAATGCCACGATTGGCAGCAGCGCGAGCCAGAAATACAACCACCAGCGTCGCGGACGCTTGCGAATCACCGCGTAGAGAATCCAGCCTAGAACCGCGGAGAGGATCATGACCAACAGAAGTTGGACGAACCAGTCTCGAAACCACGACCCCCATTCCTGGACGGAAATTCCGTAGGAGCGGGAAACGTGGTGGCTATACACGCTGAGGGGCAGGGCAAGCACGGTCATTGCAATCGCAAATAACGGGACCGCGATCAACGCCTGCAAGAAACTATTGGAGGAAGTGCGCTCTGCGAGGTCGCGGAATTTTACCATCCAGCGTCGCCGGAGGAACAACAGAATCACGGCTAATCCATACAAAGGTGAGACGAAGAACAGAATTCCAGTGATGACGTAGAGGCCGCGGGCATTCTGAAGTTTGTCGGAGGGAAGTTGGTAATGCGTGATGGGCTGCGAAGAATCATGCGCGACTTCGGAGTTCGGAGTGGGTTGAGCGTCTGCGATGAATGGAAGAGCTGCACTCAAAACGCACGCGAGAATCAGTGTCAGAGAAAAGAAGAACAGCCGTGGCAGTCGCCTCATCGATGACCTCGCTGCTGGAAATACTATAGGCGAGAATTGAACTCCTGGCGGTTAGGTTTTCAGCAGTAGAAGTCCGCGATGCTCTTGACCACTCGACCCTGTTCTTCGTCGCTCAGTTCGGGGAACATGGGCAAGGCCAGCACTTCTTTCGCGGCGCGTTCGGCTTCCGGGAAGTCGCCTTCGCTGTATCCGAGATAGACGAAGCAAGGTTGCAGGTGCAGCGGGATGGGGTAGTAAACTTCAGTCCCGATCTTGCGGGCGGTCAGAAACTCGCGGAGTTCTTCACGGCGATAGGCACGGACGACATACTGATGAAAAACGTGATAAGCCGTCGCTGCAGTGTGGGGCAGTTGAATAGGCGCGGAGTTCTCACTCTCGTCGCCCGATGACGTTAGCCCGGCTGCTGTAAAAAGTTCACCGTACTTCGCGGCGCGCTGGCGGCGGCCGTCGTTCCATCGGTCCACATATTTCAGCTTCACGCGCAGGATGGCAGCTTGCATCGCGTCCAGACGACTGTTCCATCCAAACTCTTCATGGACGTATCGCCGTGAGCTGCCGTGATTGCGCAATCGGCGTATGTGTTCAGCCATCGCGGGGTCCGTAGTGGTCACCATCCCGGCATCGCCGTAAGCGCTAAGATTTTTTGTTGGATAAAAACTGAAGGCTGCGCACACGCCTATCGATCCTGCCTTGAGTTCCCCCCATCGTGCCCCAATCGCCTGCGCCGCGTCCTCAATCAAGGGCAGTTGGAATTCAGTCGCGAGTTTCTGCAGCGAGTTCACGTCCGCGCATTGTCCATAGAGATGAACCGGTAACAACGCCCGAAGTTTGTCATGCTGTCCGCCGCGCAGAAAAGTTTCGACCTGTGCTGGTTCGAGATTGAATGTGAGAGGATCGATGTCGGCAAACACCGGACGCGCTCCCGCCCGTACGATAGCGCTGGCTGAAGCGAAGAAACTGAAAGGCGTGGTGAGAACCTCATCGCCGGGCTGGACTCCGGCGGCGGTGAGAGCCAGCCACAAAGCGTCTGTGCCGGAAGCGCAGCCGACGGCCGCGCGCGCGCCGCAGAACTCCGCCAATTCGCGCTCAAAAGCCTCAACCTCTGGACCAAGGATGTAATGCTGCGAAGCGCATACCCGGCTTACTGCCGCCAACACTTCGGCCCGCACCTGCTCATACTGGTGCTGCAGATCGAGCATTGGTACGGAGTCAGGGACGGTCGCGTCCGCCTGGTGCGCTCCCGGCTTCGGCTTCGGCGAGTGGGGCTTGATGGAAGAAGTAGTCACTGAAACCCAGATTGTAGCAGGCAGGGTCGTTGTTCCACTGACGACGCTCGTCCCGGCCTTCTGACCTCTTCAGATGGATTTGTCGCTCTAGTCCGTTGCATGTAAATGTATGTAAATCCATAGAACTGTACCCTCGAATATCCCAATTACCGGACCAAACACTCTACGCCATTAACAATATGTTGAAAACAAATGCAGTTATGGGGGTCTGGTTTTGGAGTGTTAGTTGCAAAGCTAGAAGGTTCAGCAGTTTGTGTGTCTGCCGCCGCGCTTGTCCTTGGCGGATGAATTTTGCAAAGGTCGAGACGATCCCCCAGGCGCTGTAATCGTCTTGATTCTTTAGCCAACTAGAGAAGAACCAGCAAGAAAACGAGACATCGTTCACTTACCGGAGAGAATATATGAGGCGTGCGTCACAGAAGCTCGGGATGTTTGCAGTCTGTCTATTTTCCATGCTGCTGTTGGTTGCCAACCTGTTCGGGCAAGAAACCACCGGCGGCCTGCAAGGAACGGTAAAAGACCCTAGCGGTGCGGTGGTAGGGAATGCCGCTGTCGAACTGACTGGTACGTCCCTCGTCGGAAAGAAGAGCCTTACGACCGACAGCAGCGGCTACTATCGCTTCGCGAACCTGCCGCCGAGCACTTACACGATAACGGTGAAAGCCGCCGGCTTCTCTGAGTTGAAGCGCGAAGGCGTCGCGATCGAAGTAGGTCACTTTCCGACTCTCGATTTGACAATGTCGGTCGGCGCAGCTGGCACTGTGGTCGAAGTGAGCGGCGCGGCTCCCATCATTGACGTGACGACGGAAACCACTCAAACGAACATTACCCAGGACGTCGTCCAAGATGTTCCCCACGGACGCTCGTTCCAGTCGGTGATCCAATTCGCTCCCTCGGCTTCCAATGAACCTTTAATGGGCAGCAATCGTGCCAGTAATGGCACCGGTGCCGTTTCTCCGGGCAATGGTAGCAACGGCAGTGCCTTCGGATATTCAGTTGCCGGAGGGTCTGACTCAGAGAACTTATACTTGGTGGAAGGGCAGTCCACTGCCAACATCATTGGCGGCTATTCCCATACCAATGTACCTTTCGACTTCATTCAGGAAGTCCAAGTAAAGAGCGAGGGCATTGAAGCCGAACACGGGGGCGCGCTGGGTGGCGTGGTCAACGTGATCATGAGAAAAGGCCAGAACGCCTACCACGGTTCGGTTTTTGCCCAATTCGAAAATCAGGCGTTGGACGGGACGCCGGCGGTTGAGCAGCGTTACGATCCGTTAAGCACTCCTTCTTCAACCTCTTTCACGGATGCGGTCAATGAACAGGTCCAGGCGATTAAGCCTCACACCAGCGATGTATTCCCTGGGTTCACGTTTGGCGGTCCGATCCTAAAAGACAAGATCTTTTTCTTTCTTGGCTTCAACCCAGAGTGGAACGACTTCGAGCGCACTATAAACTACGGCCCGGCAAATGGCGGCAGTGTTCCTTTTAGTCAGAACACTCAGACCTACTACACCACTGCTCGTATTGACTACGCAGTAACCAATAAAATCCGCGTCTTTGGTTCGTGGCTTTACCAATACCAACGCCAAGCCGGCGAAAACCTGCCCCACTCGGATCTTGTTGGCGGTCTGTACAATCTCAGTACTGGCTGCTATGGTGCGCTCGGTTCGGGGGATCCGACATCTCCCTACTATTGCGCTCCCGGCTCCGGCGTTGCGCAGTCGGCATATGCCCACACCTTGGGCTATACGGCACCCAATCAAACCGTCAACACGGGAGCGGATTGGACCATTACTCCACGCTTGGTCTCAACAAGTCGGTTTGGTTACTACTTCGAGAATTATCGAGATTTTGGTTTCCCCACGAGCGGCAATTTATATGAATGGCAGAACAGCAGCATCTACAGCGGCGGTAGCTGTGCCAATGGCGGCTGCGATACAACCGGAGCCCAGTTGCCGGCAGCGCTGCAGCAATCGCAGTTTTTCATCAATGGCGCCATTGACGGTAACATGACCACCCGCAATGCCAACAAGGCAGTCCAATTTGACCAGGATTTCGCCTGGTTCAAGAGCGGATGGAAGGGCACGCACAACTTTAAATTCGGATATCAGCTCAACCGCCTTTCCAACAACATCCTTCAGGGGTATAACGAGCCGTACACTCAGATTTTCGCGGGATATTCTGGCACCAAAGCAACGGCCTATACCCCTGCTACTGGAACGGGCATAGCCAATTGCCTCGCCTTGAAAGCCACGCAACAGGCGGCCGGCGTTTTCCCTGCCGATGGGCTCTGTCAGGGCCAGTACGGCGTCGCCACAGTGTTCGACTTCGGGACCGGTGGCAAGGCTACCAGCTTTAACCATGGTTTCTTCGCCCAGGATGCCTGGACAATCGGCCATGGCGTGACCATCAATGCGGGCGTGCGCATCGAGAGAGAGTACGTCCCGGGTGAAGGCCTGTCGGGACCAGGCGTGCCGAGCCATCCTATTGATTTCTCCTGGGGCGACAAGATTGCTCCTCGCGTCGGCGCAGCCTGGGATGTCTTTAAAGACGGCCGGATGAAGGTTTTCGGCAGCTATGGTGTCTACAACGATGTCATGAAACTGAACGTCGCCATCAGTTCGTTTGGCGGCCAGTATTGGCAAAATTGCGCTTACGCGATCAATACTCCAACCCTGTCCGACATTAACCCTGTATTCAACAGCACCGGTCGCGACTGCGTCGGGGCCGCCGCTTCGAGTACGGCTAACTTCGGTCCTGGCGGGGGGACTGGGCTCACCTTCCTTGAAAATCAAAACCTACGAGCCTTTCCGACCACTTGCGCCACCTGTAGTTTTTCTCAGGAAGGTGTGATGCCGAACCTGAAGCCCTATCGTCAGCATGAGTCAACGTTTGGCATCGATTACCAGCTAAATAAAGGTCTCGCGTTTGAGGCCCGCTGGGATCGACGCCGCCTCGATCATGCGATCGAAGATTCGTCTATCTTCAACGCCGTCACCGGTGCCGAGACGTTCGTAATTGTCAACCCCGGTCAAGGGGTCAACAGTACCTTCAGCGGCTTCTGCAACTTCATTTACGGGGCTGGCGCCGGGGTGGCTTGCACCAGTTCCACCGGGGCATATCCGCCGAACAAGACCATCCCTGCGGCTCGCAGCTATGACGGTCTCGAGTTGCGCCTGATCAAGGCTACCAGCCACCACTGGTTCGGGATGTTCTCTTACACCTACAGCCATTTCCGTGGCAACTACACGGGCTTGACCAGTTCTGATCTGTCTGACGGCGGTTTGGCCGGCCGAAATTCGCCGAACAACAGCCGGGCATTCGACGAGCCGTACTTCTCGTGGAACGACAGCGGTAATTCTTCCAGCGGATTGCTCCCAACGGATCGTCCAAATAAGTTCAAGGGCTACGCGTACTATGAGTTGCCCGAGGGCAAGCATAGTTCGACAAACTTCGGGATCTTCCAATACTTCTATCAGGGGTCTCCGGTCTCGAGCTACGTTGACACGGGTTACAGCTACAGCGGTTCGGGTTCCGGCGGGTGGGACGTTTATCCGGTAAATCGTGGCAATTGGGTGAACGTGAGTCAAGATCCAACCACCGGTGCTTTCACCGTAGGCAATCCGTATGTGCGGCGGACTCCGTGGTACATCAACAGCGACTTCAACATCCAACAGAACTATAAGATCAGCGAAACCAAGGTTCTGAACTTCTCGGCTACGCTGACGAACCTTTTCAACCAGCACTCGGTAACGGCCTATAACGAACAGATCGACACCGGCGCGCAACAGTCGTTCACTTCTCCGGGAGGGAACTTCATTTTTAACGGAGTTCCTTTCTACGCGAGTGCGATGACCCCTTGGAGTGCCGGGTCGCCAGCATCCATACTCCAGCAAAACCTGACGAACAGCCCTGGCCTAGGTGCGCCAGTGCTGCTCAGCAGCCAGTACGGCCAGCCAATGTATTATCAGTTGAGCCGCACTATTCGATTAGGGGTAAAGTTCACCTTCTAGTCGGGCTAACACTAACTCAAAAGGGGAGCCGGAATTCCGGCTCCCTTTTTTCTCCGGTAAGGATCTACCTCCCGAACAACGGATAGTGGCTGGCCGCCCCCATAAAGAACAGCATCACCACTGACAGGAACGCGTTAGCTCGACTCGCTAAAAACGCTTGCCGTGCCATGGCCTTCGCTTTATCAGGCATCGGTGTACCGTTGGTTGCGTTATCTTGCGTCCACTGAATCAGGCGTTTCTGGATGCGCCAGATGACTCCCCACACGTTCAGCAGCATTACCCAGCCGATGCCGCCGCCAATTCCGATCGAAAGCAGACGGCTGCTCTCCCATCCGTGGTTGTTCCAACTTAGAAAGAGCCACGCTGCGACGGCAACCGCCACCGCATAAACTGCGCCGATGAATGCGCCATTGTCGAAGATGCCCTTACCCGGAATGAGGCACGCGTACAGGATTCCCCAGACGATGGTCCAGATCAGGAAAAAGCTGCCCATCACCGCGCCTACCGAGCCGCCGCCATTGTGCGCGTCCGCCCCAACGATATTTCCCCAATACGCCAGCCCCGCCAATACGGTCACCACCGCCGACATGCGAAACCACCACAGTGCGCGTGTCATAAGTGCAGGCATCACTTTGCCTTTCGTAGTGGCGTCCAGTTCTTTCATTAGCGGAGCATTCACCAGGTTGAAGAAATAAAGAAGGCCGATCCAGGTGATGCCAGCCAGGAAATGGATCCAGCGCAACAGCATCTCGACGTTAGTTTTAACGTCGGAGGGAATGTTGATTTGTGGCCCAAAGAAGGATGCGAGAGCGGAGATTGCCATGATGCCTCCTGAAAATTCACCGTCTGTTCTCTTTAGTCTGAGAAAATAACCGGTGTGCGCAGGCGAACTGCCTACGCCGGGATTGTACACAACCGCCTGACATCAGCAATTCAACGCACCTTCTGCAACAACTCCGGAAAGTGTCTTTTTGCCAACTTCCCGGTTGAAAAGGGACGGCGGACACCGTATGGTACTCGCAGCTACCTGTCAGGCGGCGCAGTTGCGAAAGCGGACTGTGAGAGAGGCAGGTTGTCCCCCCGTGGTTCTCATGCGGAAGCGTGAGAAACGTGCTGTGGTCTTGCGATTCGTTAGTCAGGTCAAAGCATTCAAGGAGATCGGCTATGGAGAGCAACAAGCCGGCGCAGAACATCCAGGATTCCTTTCTCAACACGGCGCGTAAGGAGCGGCTGAACGTCACGATCTACCTGCTAAGCGGAGTGAAGTTGACGGGCCGCATACGTTCCTTCGACAAGTATTCCGTAGTGCTCGAGGCCAATGGGCAAGAGCAATTGATCTTTAAACACGCCATCTCAACCGTGGTCATCGGTCGCACCGGTTCGCATGTAACGCACTTGGCGCATTCGGAGGCAAAACCCGCGTCCGCGCCCGGGAGTGCGGCGCCGACAGCGGCTTCGGCGGCAAGTGCCTCCGGCACCGAAGGGTAAGGCTTTTTCCGTTTGCGCAGTTCTCATCCCAAGAAGACCCGAAGTCGTGCGCCGGCGAAGGGACGTGTGCCCCTCGGCAGCGACACCGTCCAGCGGGACACTCACGAGCTTGCATTTCTCGTAGGGATTGACGTTCGCACGCGCGGCCGCGGCCAGGGCACGGTCACCCCCCAGGCCCAGGCTGCGCGAGATGCAGCCTCGGCGGGCGGCAACGGTGGAAAGTCTTTGCATCCGGCAAAGTCGAGCACCAACAAACCAAGCATCCCGGAATTTGACGCGGAAGAATCGCTGGCGGAGTTGCGCACATTGGCGGAAAGCGCCGGCGCGAAAGTGGTCGGCGAAATCCTGCAGCGGCGCGACCGTCCCGATCCCGCCACGTTGATCGGAGCCGGCAAGCTCGAAGAAATTGCAGGCGCCGCCGCATCGGCCAATGCCGATCTTCTTCTTTTCGATCACGACCTCACCGCCTCGCAGCAGCGCAATGTTGAAAAGATCGTCAAATTGCGGGTGATCGACCGCACCCAGCTTATCCTCGACATCTTTGCGCGGCACGCCCGAACACGAGAGGGCCAGTTGCAAGTGGAGTTGGCGCAGTTGCAATATATGCTCCCTCGTCTGGCGGGCCGCGGTATTGAGATGTCGCAACTTGGCGGCGGCATTGGCACGCGCGGTCCCGGTGAAACCCAGCTCGAAACCGACCGGCGCAAGATCTACCGGCGCGTCCGGCACGTCGAGCAGCAACTGGAAAATGTCCGGCGCATCCGGGCGCAACAGCGCCAGCGGCGGGAGTCAGCGCCGGTCGCAGTGGTGGCGCTGGTCGGGTACACCAACGCAGGGAAGTCGACGCTATTCAACGCTCTGACCAAGGCCGCAGTACTGTCCTCCCCGCGCATGTTCGCCACACTCGACCCCACCATTCGCTCGGTCACGCTGCCATCCAGGCGCAAGGTGCTGATGTCCGACACCGTGGGATTCATTCGCAACCTGCCGCACACCCTGGTCTCGGCCTTCCGCGCGACGCTTGAAGAAGTGCAGCGCGCGTCGCTGATTCTCCATGTCTCCGATGCCAGCAGCCGGCTTTCCGTCGAGCAGGACGCGCAGGTGGAAATTGTTCTCAAAGAACTGGAAGCCGAAAAGAAGCCGCGGCTGCGCGTAATGAATAAAGTCGATCTGCTCGATGTCGAAGTCGCCGAAGCTCTGGTGAACGACGCCCTGCTGGATGCGAAGACCGTTTATATTTCTGCCGCGGAAGGAATAGGACTGGATAAGTTGCTGGCCCGCATCGACGCCATGATCGAAGAAGACCGCATCAGCCGCGTCCGCCTGCGCATCCCGCAGAAAGAAGGGAAGACGCTCGCCATCCTCGAAGCCCAGGCGCGAATTTATTCGCGCAAGTACAAAGATGGAGCCGTGGAAATGGAGGCGGACGCACCGGCGTCGGTGGTGCGCAGAGTGCGGGAATGGATAGTAAGTAAATGAGCAAACCGGACCGGCCAAATTTAAATGGGCCGGCAACCAAGAAGCGGTGACATTCCTTGGCTATCGGCCCATTCGATCCTGAATTGGATCGGAGGTGATACTTTAATGCTAGTCCTCTTTATCCGGAAGTCAAGGATTAGTTGCATTTCTTTGCATGTCCTCCCGCCGGAGCCTTTATAAGGAATTTCCCCTATTTCGAGCTATTATCCATCTGCCGAAAATCCCTCAAAAGTGTCCCCTTTGCGTTGACATAAACTCCTTCGGACGTTAGACTTAACAGTTTTCAAAGCCCTCTTTTTCCTGTACAGCCGTAATTCATGGATGACACACTACGACAACTAGGCGAATTACTGCTCGGAGCCGTGCCGACCGTAATCTTCGTGACGTTGCTTTACATTCTTTACAACGCAATCGTTCACAAGCCTCTGCGCCGCGTACTTGAGGAGCGGCGCACAAAAACGGAAGGCGCGGTTGAGAAGTCGCGAGCCGACATCGCCGCCGCCGAAGCGCGCACGTCGGAATACGAGTATCGATTGCGCGAGGCGAGGGCGACGTTGTTCCGCGTGCAGGAGTCCCGCCGCAAGATGGCGCTGGACGCGCGTGCCGCCGCATTGAACGAAGCTCGCATGAAAGCTCAAGCGCAAGTGCAGGCAGCGAAGGCTGACATCCAGAAAGATCGTGCCGCTGCGCAGGATGCTTTGCAGGCGGAGGCACAAAGCTTGGCAGCGGAAATCATGCGGCGCGTTCTCGAACCGGCCGGGGCGGAACGTTGATGCCGCAACCTCGCATATTTGAGATTGCGATTCAGATAACGACTAAGATGATTGTCGGCAAATTCAAAATAATCGGCGCTGTCCTGCTGGCGATGCTCCTGCTCGGAACTGTGGGAACGATCCAATCCCGCGCGCAGGAACAATCCGCAACGCCGCAGAACCAGCACGCCGGCTCGGCACCGAGACACCGAGGGCCCGCCCAGGAACTGGCTCATGAAACGCGCGAAGCCGCCGGCGAGGAGGATGAGACTGCGGAGTTCAAACAGTCGCCATCGGTGAAGATGATCGCGCGACTCACTGGCTTGAGTCTGAACAACACTTTTCTATTAAGTAACATCCTGAATTTTCTGGTGATTGCGGCAATCATTATTTGGGCAGGCCGCAAATACTTGCCCGGCTTCTTCCGCGACCGCACGACTTCCATTCAGAAGGCGATGCAGGAGGCGCAGAAGGCCAGCGAGGAAGCGCGGCGCCGGCTGGCTGAAATCGAATCGCGACTGATGCGGCTCGATGGCGAAATTGGCATGATGCGCGATACGGCAGAGAAGGAAGCCGCCGCAGAAGAAGCGCGAATCCACGCGGCCGCCCAGGAAGATGCGCGAAAATTGCTGGAATCGGCGCAGCACGAAATCGCTTCTGCCGCTAAAGCGGCACGCCGCGAGCTGACCGCCTACGCCGCCGATCTTGCAGTCGCCTTGGCGCAGAAGCAGATTCACGTGGACGCCGCGACCGACCGCACATTGGTGCGGAATTTTGCCGACGAGTTGGGATCCACCGGCATCGCTGGAAAGGACGGGCATTAGCGCATGGCTTCGGTCGCCAGCACATACGCTCGCGCATTTGCGGATGTGGTATTGAGCGCGCGTCTCAGCGCGGATCGCTCCATTGCGGAATTGCGCATGATCGCCGGCTTGCTGGCCGAAAGTTCCGATCTACGACGGGTGTGGGAGAGTCCCGCAATCCCTGCCGAGCAGAAGCGCCGCGTGCTGGATGTAATCGCCGAGCGCGACGGAGTTTCGAAGCAAGTAAGGAACTTAATTGCAGTCCTGATAGATCACCGGCGAATACATTTTCTGGAGCCAATCATTACTCAGCTCGAGAAAGAACTCGATGCGCGTATGGGATTCGCCGAAGCGCAAATCACTAGCGCCCGCGAACTAGGTGACGCGGAAAAGCGAGAGTTCGAAACCCAGGTCGAGAAATTAACTGGCAAGAAAGTCCGGGCGCGCTACGGCCAGGATACCTCGCTGCTCGGAGGCGCCGTGCTCCGCATCGGGAGCACTATTTACGATGGTTCGGTGAAAGGCCAGTTAGAAAGGCTTCGAGAAGAAATAAGCGGCAATTAGCAATTAGCAGTTAGCATTTGGGTGGTGGGAGTTCCTGTGAGCCAAATGCTAACTGCTAAATGCTGACGGCTAATAGCTGAAAGCTCAGAGCTACTTATGGCACAGATCAAAGCAGACGAAATTACAAAACTGATCCGCGAGCAGATCGAGAACTACGAATCGAAGATCTCCGTGGACGAGACCGGTACCGTCATCACACTCGGCGACGGCATCGCCCGCGTCTATGGACTCGACAAAGTCATGGCCGGCGAACTTCTTTCGTTCCCGCACGGCGTCGCCGGCATCGCTATGAACCTGGAAGAAGACCAGGTCGGCGTAGTGCTGCTCGGCGAGTACACCGAGATTAAAGAGGGCGATGAAGTGAAGCGCACCGGGCGCATCATGAGTGTGCCAGTCGGCGAAGCCATGATCGGCCGCGTCGTAGATTCGCTGGGGCGGCCCATTGACGACAAGGGACCTATTGCTTCCGATCAGTTCATCGCGCTAGAGCGGCTGGCACCTGGCGTGATCGACCGTCAACCCGTGCGCGAGCCCATGGCCACTGGTTTAAAGGCCATCGACAGCATGATTCCGGTAGGCCGCGGCCAGCGCGAACTGATCATCGGCGATCGCCAGACCGGAAAGACTGCCGTCGCCCTCGACACCATTATCAATAGCAGGGGCAACGATCTCATCTGCATTTACAACGCAATCGGTCAGAAGCGGTCGTCCATTGCACAGGTGGTGAAGATTCTGGAAGACGCCGGAGCGATGGAATACACCATCGTTGTCGCCGCATCCGCCTCAGAGCCCGCGCCCATGCAGTACATTTCGCCCTACGCGGCAACCGCTATTGGTGAATATTTCCGCGACACCAAACGGCACGCGCTCGTTATCTACGACGATCTTTCGAAGCATGCCGCGTCTTATCGCGAAATTTCGCTGCTCTTGCGCCGGCCGCCAGGACGCGAGGCCTATCCTGGCGACGTATTCTATCTCCACTCGCGCTTGCTGGAACGCTCCGCCAAGTTGAGCGATAAAAACGGCGCCGGATCGCTGACCGCGCTGCCGATTATCGAAACCCAAGCTGGTGACGTTTCCGCCTACATTCCGACCAACGTAATTTCAATTACGGACGGCCAGATTTATCTGGAAACTGACTTGTTCAACCAGGGCGTGCGTCCCGCAGTGAATGTGGGTCTCTCTGTAAGCCGCGTCGGCGGTAGCGCCCAAATCAAGGCCATGCGTCAGGTTGCCGGCACGTTGAAGCTCGAACTGGCGCAGTACCGCGAACTCGCGGCATTCGCTTCGTTCGGCAGCGATCTCGACAAAGCTACGCAAGCCCAACTCAACCGTGGACAGCGGCTGGTCGAACTGCTGAAACAAGATCAGTTTTCGCCTCTGCCGTTCTCCAAGCAAATTCTGATTATCTTCGCCGGCACGGGAGGATTTCTCGACGATCTTCCAGTGAATCAAGTTCGCGATTTCGAAAAAGAATTGTACAAATACGTGGACGCGACCAACGCCGGTCTATTGCGGACGATCATGGAGAAAAAGATCCTCGACGATTCGTTGAAGGCGCAGCTGACAGAACTAATCAAGCAGGCCAAGCAGCAATTTGTAGAGTCACGGCAAGAAGTAGCGAAATAAGCGTTCGCGAACGACCAACGACCAACGACTGATTCATGCCAAACATTCTCGACATCCGGCGTCGCATCCGCAGCGTAGTGAACACCCGGCAGATCACGAAAGCCATGAAGGTGGTCTCCGCCGCGAAACTGCGGCGTGCGCAGGACCGCACGTTAGCGGCGCGTCCCTACGCTCAGATGTTAACGAATGTCCTGAAATCTCTCGTGGCGCGCACCGAAATTTACGATACCGAAACCGGTGCGCCGAAGCATCCCCTGCTCGCGCAGCGCGAAGAAAAAAATATTCTGTTGATCGTCGTGACCGGCGACAAGGGCCTGGCGGGCGCGTTCAGCGCCAACATCACCAAAGCTGCCGCCCGTTTCCTTGAGTCAAAGGCGGGAAGAAATATTGATATTGAAGCCATCGGCCGCAAAGGCCGTGACTTTTTGCGCAGACGTTATCCCGCAGCGCCGATTCAAACCCGCAGCTTGGCGGCAACGGAAGAATCGTTAGAAACTCAGCCTGAGTCGCGGGAGCGCGCTGGAGAAATACAGATTACTGGCGAGCACGTCGGTGTTCTCGGCAAGCTCGGATTCTCACAGGCACGCGACTTAGCCCAGAATGTGATTCGGCGTTACGAGCGCGAAGAGATTGATTCGGTTTACCTGGTATTCAACGAATTCAAGTCGGTAATTGCGCAGCGCCTTGTCGTCGAACAGATTCTGCCCATCGAGCAGGTCGGCGAACCGGCAGTGCGCTTGGCCGAGGAGATGTCGGAAGAAGAAAAGAAAAGGGCCAAGCAAGCCGCCGTGAGCGCGGGAGTCGGCTTGCGCTCCAGCGAAAAATCGGGGGACGAGGCGACGCAGTTCGGCACCTCACAGGTGGATTATATCTACGAGCAGCCGCCGGAAGAATTATTCCGCGCGCTGCTGCCGAAATATGTGGGCATCCAGATTTTTCGAGCGCTGCTTGAATCAGTCGCGGCCGAGCACGCCGCGCGTATGACTGCAATGGATTCCGCCACCAGCAACGCTACGGACATGATCGATTCGCTCACGCTTGTGATGAACCGCGCCCGTCAGGCAAAGATCACCAAAGAAATTATCGAGATCGTAAGCGGCGCCGCGGCAATGTAAGAAGCTTCTAGCTTCTAGCTAGTAGCTTCTAGAAAAACCGAAGTTGTGGATTTAGAAATTCGAGTTTCGCGTGTTTGGACGACACGAGCAGAACGATTTCGTTAGGAGCTAGAAGCCAGAAGCTGACTTTATGCCAGAAAACATCGGACACGTAGTTCAAATCTCGGGGCCGGCAGTCGACATTCAGTTCCCTGAAGGCAAGCTGCCGCCCATTTATGAGGCGGTGCGAGTGATCAGCGACGGCTTCACCGTCCCCACCCCGATCAACGTCGTTCTCGAGGTCCAGCAGCACTTGGGCGAGGGCCGGGTGCGCTGCATCGCCATGTCAGCCACCGACGGTATGGTGCGCGGCATGAAAGCCATCGACCAGGGGGGCCCAATTTCCGTCCCCGTCGGCCACGGGACACTTGGCCGCGTGATGAATGTGATCGGCGAGCCCGTCGATCAACTCGGTCCTATCGAGTACAAAGAGCGAATGCCGATTCACCGTCTCGCGCCTGCGTTCGATGAGCAGGCCACATCGGCGGAGATGTTTGAGACCGGCGTAAAAGTTATTGATCTGATTCAGCCGTTTTTAAAGGGCGGCAAGATTGGGTTGTTCGGTGGCGCTGGCGTTGGCAAGACTGTCGTCATCATGGAACTCATCAACAACGTCGCCAAAAATCATGGTGGCTTCTCGGTGTTTGCTGGCGTCGGCGAGCGCACTCGCGAAGGCAACGACCTGTGGCTGGAGATGACGGAATCCGGGGTGATCAAGCCGGGCGATCCCGCGCACTCAAAAGCGGCGCTCATCTACGGACAGATGACTGAACCTCCGGGCGCGCGTTTGCGCGTAGCGCTGACCGGCCTCACAGTCGCGGAATATTTCCGCGATGCCGAAGGCGCCGATACACTGCTTTTCATCGACAACATTTTCCGTTTCACGCAGGCCGGCTCGGAAGTGTCGGCGCTGCTGGGCCGCATGCCCAGCGCCGTAGGCTATCAACCAAATCTGGCGACGGAAATGGGTGAACTGCAAGAGCGCATCACGTCAACGAAGAAAGGTTCGGTGACGTCGGTGCAGGCAATTTACGTTCCCGCCGACGACTTAACCGATCCCGCGCCCGCTACCACTTTTGCTCACCTCGATGCTACCACCGTGCTTTCTCGCGCGTTGACCGAGATTGGAATTTATCCCGCTGTCGATCCGCTGGCCTCAACCTCACGTATTCTCGATGCACGCATCGTCGGCCAGGAACATTACGACGTGGCGCAATCGGTGAAACGAACACTGCAAACGTACAAGGATTTGCAGGACATCATCGCGATTCTCGGCATCGATGAACTTAGCGAAGATCAAAAGCTCACGGTGGCACGCGCGCGAAAGATTCAACGCTTTCTGTCGCAGCCCTTCCACGTGGCGGAACAGTTCACCGGTGCCCCGGGACGTTACGTGAAAATTGCCGATACGGTGAAGGGCTTCAAGGCGATTGTCGAAGGCAAGTACGACGACATCCCCGAGCAAGCGTTTTACATGAAAGGCCCGATCGAAGAAGTGCTAGAAGCTGCGGAGAAAATGAAGACCGCAGCGTAAAAAGCTTTCAGCGCCCCAACCGGGTGCCCCTGTTGTGGGTGATAGCTGACTGCTGAGAGCTGATTATGGACACTTTCCAACTCGAGATCGTTACGCCGGAGAAGAAAGTCGTAGACACGGCGGCCACCGAGATTCAGATTCCCGGCAAGAATGGCTATCTCGGCATCCTCCCCGGGCATGCGCCGCTCATCACCGAACTTGCTGTTGGCGAAGTGGCTTTCCGCGTCGGCAACAACAACGAAGAGCAGCGGCTCGCGGTAGCATGGGGATTCGCTGAAGTGCTCCCGGATAAAGTCACAATTCTGGCCGAGACCGCCGAACGTCCCTCCGAAATTGACGTCGACCGCGCGCGCAAGTCCAAAGAACGCGCTGAGCAGCGCCTCACCAGCGGCGACTCGAATGTTGACGTCGAGCGCTCTCTGAATGCCTTGCAAAAAGCGGAAACGCGGCTGGAAGTGGCAGGGAAGAGCTAACCGTTCTAATTTGTTCTGCCCGGAGGAAATTTTGCGCCCTCCTTCACTCTTTCGACGCTTGCTCTCACTTCTGCTATTGGCGCCTTTGTTCCTTGCGGCGCAACAAAAACCTGAGCGATCCAAACCTGAGCAGCCGCCGGCGCCTCTTGTGTCTCCCGAGGTTCGCGCCGACAAAACCGTGACGTTCCGCTTCCGCGCGCCAAATGCGAAGAGTGTTGACCTCGCTCTCGAAGGTGCCGAGCCGCGGGCCATGCAGAATGATGACCAAGGTGTGTGGAGCGTCACCATCTCTCCGCTCGTCCCCGATTACTACGGATATTCCTTCGTCGCCGATGGCGTGCGCCTCATCGACCCCTCCAACCATGTGCTGATTCCGAATTTACTTGCAACGGCAAGCGCCCTGCATGTTCCCGGACCATTGTCTTTGCCCTGGGAAGTGAACGCTGTACCGCATGGCGAAATCCATCATCATTTCTACAAGTCAGCGGTCGCACAAGACGATCGCGATTATTACGTCTATACGCCGCCAAATTACGATCCCGTGGCGAAGAAAACTTATCCCGTACTTTATCTGTTGCACGGCTATAGCGACGACTCCAGTGGATGGACGGCAGTCGGCCACTGCAACGTGATTCTCGATAACCTGATTGCGCAAGGCAAAGCTAAACCAATGATCGTCGTGATGCCGCTCGGCTACGGCACGATGGAATTCTTGCGTCTGGCGTGGGACGCATGGAGTCGCACCGAATTGCGTGACAGGAATTTCAAACAGTTCACCGAGGCGATGCTGACAGAAGTAATGCCACGAGTCGAAAGCGAATATCGCATCACCAAGGATCGAAATTCGCGCGCCATTGCTGGACTTTCGATGGGCGGCTCAGAATCGCTGCTAACTGGTTTGAACAACCTCGACAAATTCGCCTGGATCGGCGCGTTCAGTTCCGGAGGCATCCCCGAAGATTTTGAAAGAGATTTTCCTTCGTTGGACGCAAAAGCCAATCACCGACTAAAGCTGCTTTGGATTGCCTGTGGCACCGAAGATCACCGGATCACGTTGAACCGTAATCTGCGCCGCTGGCTGACGACCAAGGGCGTGACCCACGTCGACATCGAAACGCCGGGAATGCACACCTGGATGGTCTGGCGAAGGAATCTGGCGGAGTTCGCTCAGTTGATATTTCAATAGAGCAAAGCCACAGTCGCCGGCTACGGTACATTCACGCGATCCCGATTCTCCGATGGCACATAGTTGACCGCGGCCGTCCGTTCCAACTTGTCCCACGCGAACCTGCGCCCTTCCAGCGCCCGCTTAACCGTTTTGAATAAGACCACCGAGAATAATTGCCGATAAGCAAAACGCTGCAACCACACCTGGCTCAGCAGCCACGGATCTTCTTTATCGTCTGGACGCCTCCGCTCCAGCGCAAACGCCAATGCTGACGCCATAAAATCGATGACCAGAAATGCGAAGAAGAACGCCACCAGCTTATGAAAGCTTGCCGGATCGGTGGAGTCAGGATGGAAATGTTTTTGCACTAGATACCATATAGCCCCGAAAGCGAACATGATGTCGATCAGCGGCGAAACCAGGGGAAGCAAAATCTGGAAGATCACAATGTTGGGCAGCGCCACAAATCCTAGCGCTCCTTTGCGTGCGAACACCCTACGATGTTTGTACACTGCTTGCAGAATACCGAAGGACCAACGAAAACGCTGGCGCATCAACTCGTTCGCGTTCGTCGGTGCTTCAGTGTAGGCCAATGCCATGTCTTCGTATTCCACGCGATAACCGCGCCGCAACAATGCCATGGTGAGATCGGCGTCTTCCGCGACGGTGTCGAGTTGATAGCCGCCCGCCTCGCGCACGGCGGAAACTCGCCACGCCCCAATTGCGCCCGGCACCACACTGACCGCGCCAAGAACGTCCAAGGCCCGGCGCTCAAAATTCTGGCTCGTGATATATTCCAGCGCCTGCCAGCGCGTCCACAGATTTACGCGGTTCCCCACCTTGGCATTGCCGGCGATAGCGCCAACTTTCGGATTGATGAAATGCGGCACCAGGCGCGCGATGGCGTCGCTCGCAATAATCGTATCGGCATCGATGCCCACAAAGAGTTCGGCATCCTGAATGTGCTCGATGCCGTAGTTCAAAGCCTCTGCTTTGCCAGCGTTCGGCTTGGTGAGAATTAGAACTTTTCCCTCTGATGCCTCCGCGCTGAACGCCGTGCGTGCGACTTCAAGCGTACGGTCTTGTGAACCGTCATCAATCACAATCACCCGCAGGTTGGGATACTGGGAATTAAGTGCGGCACGCACCGTGCGTTCAATTACTTTTTCCTCGTTGTACGCCGGAATGAGAACCGCAACTTTCGGTTTATAGGAAGCGACTTCGGCGGGCTTCCCGAAGATTTTTTCCTGCACACGGTCGTAGACGGCAGCGGCTCCGATAAAAACCAACCGTCCGGTCATCAAAAGATCGCCGAGAAAGAAAATCCATGTAATGCTCAGCACCGCCACGTCGAAAAGCCAGAAACTGAGCCGGTCGAGATGCGCCGCCCAGCGTTGGCCCGTTGGCAATGGGGACATCACGTCGGCTCGCGTCTTCCCCAAGAGTTCATAAACCGGTGCGATCTCATAGCCCCGAGCCCGAATACCTTCGATAATCATGGGCAGAGCGCGCACGGTTTCCGCGCGATTGCCACCACCGTCATGCAGAAGCACGATGTTGCCGCAACGCGGATCGTTCGCTCCACAAGGCGGCAAGTGCGCTAGTACGTAACTTGAAATTTGCTCAGCAGAGTGCCGTGGGTTACTGCTCCAGTCGTTGGGATCGATCCGGTTCCCCACCGTGGTGTAGCCCATTTCTTGTGCAATTTCGAGCGGCCGCACCTGATCGGCAGTGTCCGGTTCCTCGTCAATCGCGTATGGCGGGCGTAACAGTGTGGCTCGAATGCCGACCAAGCTGGCGAAAAGCCGCTCGGTCAGATTCAATTCCACCTTCATGTAGCCGGCGGAAATATTGCTCACGTCAGGATGCGTGAAGGTGTGGTTGCCGATGGTGTGGCCTTCGTTGTAGATTCGCTTCGCCAGTCCTGAGAACTTGTCGGTCTGAATGCCGATGAGAAAAAATGTGGCGGGGGCGTCCTCGCGCTTCAGCACGTCAAGAATCTTCGGCGTCCAGTCAGGATCTGGACCGTCATCGAACGTCAGGGACACCTTATTTGGGCTGTAACCGTACCGTCCCACGCGGTAAGGTTCGGGCATTGACTGGAAAGTTTCATCCGTAATCAACTTCGTTTGCGGATCGATTGTAAGATCGCGGGTTCCCGGACTGGGACGGTCTTCAATGCGGAGAATCTCGCCCTGGCCCTCCATGTCCACATCCTGCCCCGGAGGCACGCTATGAAGTTTATCGGCAGCGCCGACGTCGCCAGGCATATCCCACACACGCCATATCGAACGGTCTTCGCCGCCCAATTTCCAAAGAGCGAAAGTCTCAATGCCCAGCGTTTGCGCCGCCCGCATGTGATTCAAAGCGGTAACCGCGTCGAGGAACCAAACGTCGTGGCGCAGGCTGCGCTCATCCAAATAACTGAAGTGAGGATTCAGCGCATCATCATCGTAAGTTACATCCTCGTCGGAGTCGCGCGCCGCTAACCATGCTTCCTGTACCGAGACGCTGCGATCTTTTTCATCCGGAGGCAGTTTGCCATGCTTCGGCTTGAGCACCCAATCGTAGCCATAATTGGCAATCGCGCAGATTAGTTTTTCTCGCGGTATCACGCTCACCGCAAACTTGAGATTCTCCACAAACCAATCTTGCGAGGAAACCGGCCCTGACGCTGCTCCAGGATAGTGTTCGTCATAATTCATCACCACTACGCCGTCCGCAGGCGCAGCGATGGCAGGGTAATCATAGTCTTCATTGTGCGCGGGTACGCTCACGTATAGCTTCATACCGCGCGCATGCAGATCAGACGAGAGTTCATTCAGCAACGCAACGTAACCCGGCTGACCTATTTTGGGGAATGCTTCAAAATCCACCATCAGCCCGCGAAAATGGTCCGAGGAAAGATACATTCCCACCTGCTGGCGAAACAGCGCTCGCGCCGCTGGATCGTTCAGAAAGCCTGTGATTCCTTCCACAAACTCGGTCCCGTCAAAGTTATTCACCATGGGGAAGACTTCCATGGAATTGTCTTCCGCCTTCAGTAATGGCATGACGCGGTCGTCGACCGAGCGCACGTGGTTGTTCTGTACGACATCAAAAAACTTGTTGGTCTGATCGTCCACAGCCTGCAGATGGCCGTCGGGAGTGAGGACGTGCAGCCAATCCGGATAGAGCAAATCAATCTGGCGTGAAAAATCGCGGAGAGAAGAAAAGCTGGCGGCGTCCCACGGAACATAAAATGCCGCGCGAATGCCTTCTTCTTGATTCAGTTTCACTTCTGAAGCTGCCAGCTTTGATTTGCGATGTGATCGGAGGGCCAGCTTCTTCTGCCGCTCGCGCGCTTTGTCTTTCTCGTTTTCCTTCAGCGCCTTGAAAACCCGCCTCTGGGGAGAGAACAGCAACTCGGGCAGCCGTTCATCCCGCAGCGTCGTGTAGACAAAGAAAATGATCAGCGCCGAGAGCGCCGCCACGACCGCGTCGACCAAACGTCGCAGGCGTTTCCAGCGGGCACGTTGCGGGTCGTAAAAGACGGGTTCGGCCATGAAAAGTTAATCGTTCATCGTATGCCGCATGGGGCATACGGTCAATTCCATCGGGACCGCCAGACAAAGGTAAGAACAGGGTAAAGGCGGAAATCCTACCCTATAAGATGCACTTTCTCTGACCGAAAGTCACGCCGACCGCGTATATTCTCTCCGTGCTCGAACTGTGGAGGAAGAATGCTCGGCTCTTTTTGGTGGCGGCCCTAGCGGGATTTGCACTGCGACTTGTGTTCGTATTTCACTTTCCCGCGGTGGTCGACGATTCGAGGCTCTATGCCGATATCGCTGAAAACTGGCTGCAACACGGCGTCTACGGCATTACAAATTCTGGAGAGGTCGTCCCGACACTTTCGCGCCTTCCAGGTTACCCCGCGTTCCTGGCCGGTGTCTTCGCCATTTTCGGCTGGAGTAATTTTCGCGCCGTTCTGCTGATCCAGGTTCTTATCGACCTGGGCACATGTTTTCTCATCGCAGACATCGCACGACGAATGATTTGTGACCGTGCCGCAAAGGCCGCTTTTGTGCTGGCCGCTCTTTGTCCGTTCTTGGCAAACTATGCCGCAGCCGCTCTTACTGAGACGCTAGAAATCTTTTTTAGTGCTCTGACGCTCGCTTTGGCGGTTCGCGGAATTGCCAGTCTTCGCGACCGTGCAAGTTCAATGCGGAGGTCAGTAATATGGCTGGGGAGCGGGCTTTCCGCGGGCGCTTGCATCCTCCTGCGTCCCGACGGCGGAATTTTGTTCGCTGCCATCGGCGCGTACTTGGTGCTGAGCTTGCTACGTCACGGTCTAGAACGGCGCAGCCCGACTTTACCTGAAACAAAAACTCGCTCCGACCAGCAGGTCGTTGCGATTCTTTCTGCGGCGATATTTCTTACTGTCGGTGCTTTCGGCCCGCTCGTGCCCTGGACGTTACGCAATCTTCGCACGCTGCGCAAATTCCAGCCGCTCGCGCCACGCTACGCCAACGATTCCGATGAACTTGTAATGGCAGGGTTCAATCGCTGGACCAAAACCTGGATCGCGGATTACACCTCAGTGCAGGAGGTCTATTGGAAGGTCCCTGGCGACGCCATCGACATTACGCGGCTTCCGAGCCGCGCCTTCGATTCCCCTCAACAGCGTGAGGAAACGCAGCAGCTCTTCGCCGACTACAATCAGGATCACGAAATGACTCCAGAACTGGATGCGCGCTTCGCAGCTCTGGCTGCGGCTCGCATTCATTCGGCTCCCTTACGCTATTACCTCTGGCTTCCGGCTTTACGCATTGCGGACATGTGGCTGCGTCCAAGAACCGAAATGCTGCCCTCTGACCCTCGCTGGTGGGAGTTCGACGACGATGCTGCCTGGCTCACCGTGAGCATTCTGTTCGGCGTCGTCAACCTGGTCTATATCGGAATGGCCGGTCTCGGGCTGCTACGATCGCACCAATTGTTTGGTGCAGGATTATTCATTTTGTTTGTGCTCCTTCGCTCGCTGTTTCTAGGAATTCTAGAGAATCCCGAACCGCGCTACACGCTGGAGTGTTATCCCGTGATTATTGTTGCGGCTAGCGCATTCTTGATTAATAAATTACATTCGTGCAATCCAAAAACCGAATAAACAACGCTTATCTTAAACAAAGGGCGTGAACCGCCCTATTTAAACGTTTCAGTCCTTTGAAACCCCTGAAGATTTTGCTTGAACTTTTTCGCCGAGTAGTTGCACAATAGCGCCCCATCAGTCCCCCGGGGTCTCAAATCCGTTTTATTCCTGGGAAAACAGAATCTGAACACAGCGCCCGTCGCGGGCGGAGGGGGCTTTATGCGTTTCAGCCTACGTGAAATGACTTTCGTGGTCGCGTGTTTTATTACTCTCAACGTCCTTGTTTCAGGGCAGTCCGCGACGACTTCGTTGCGCGGCACAGTTTCGGACAAGAGTGGCGCAGCAATAGCCAGAGCAAAAGTCACGCTCAGCAGCACCGATCGCGGCTTCACACGCACCATAGCTACGGAAGGCACGGGCGGTTATGAGTTCCAACAGCTTCAGCCAGGAATTTACCAACTCACGGTGGAAGCATCTGGGTTCCGCAAGTATGAGCAAAAAAGCATCCAGCTCCTGGTTGACACTCCAGCGACGACGAACGTCAAGCTCGAAATTGGAGCGGCCACAGAAGTGATCGAAGTCACGGGTGAGGCAGCGCTCATCAACACTACCGACGCCTCTATTGGTAATGCCTTCGACGAGCGGCAGGTAAAAGACCTTCCGATGGAAGGAAGAAATGTCCCGGACTTATTGTCTCTGCAGGCTGGGGTGACTTACATCGGGAACCGGGAAACGCCTAATGAACTTAATGTCGACACGCGCGGCGGAGCGGTGAATGGTGCTCATAGCGATCAAAGCAACATTACGTTGGACGGAGTGGATGTCAACGATCAGGTGAACGGCTATGCTTTTACCGCAGTCTTGCCGGTTACTCTGGATTCGATGCAGGAGTTCCGCGTAACCACCACGAATTATGGTGCGGATGCAGGGCGCTCCTCGGGCGCGCAGGTGTCTCTTGTTACTAAGAGCGGGACCAACCAATTTCACGGATCCCTCTATGAATACCTGCGAAATACTTACACCAGCGCGAATGACTACTTCGTAAAATCAGCCGAAGTGGCGAGCAATGCACCTAACGTGCCACCCAAGCTTATTCGAAATATTTTTGGCGGCTCGGTGGGCGGACCTTTCGTGAAGAATCGTTTTTACTTCTTCGCCAACTATGAGGCTGCCCGCCAGCGCGAAGGCGCGAGTGATTTACGAATCGTGCCGAGTGATGCGCTGCGGGACGGAGTCATCCAATACCAGTGCGCGGACCCAACACAGTGCCTCGGCGGTGCAGTGCAAGGGGTTAGCGGAACTCATACCATACCCGCGGGCTATTACGGTTTGACCCCAGGACAACTAGCCACGATGGATCCAAACGGTATTGGTGCGGATCCCGTGATGTTGAGTTACCTCCAGAGTTTCCCCCATGCTAACGATTCTTCTCAGGGCGATGGATTCAACTTCCTGGGCTATCGTTTCAGCGGGGCGATTCCGACCAACAAGAACTGGTACATTGCGCGTTTGGACTACAAGATCACCGCTAATGGCGACCACAGCCTGTTCTGGCGTGGAGCGCTGCGCAATGACAATCACTCCGATGCACCGTACCTGCCCGGTACTCCACCGCTTTCGAGCCTTGTGGATTTCAGCAAAGGATTCACAGTAGGCTACACTGCCACGTTGAAGCCCACACTGGTTAACAATTTTCACTATGGGTACACGCGGCAGAGCTGGGGCTTGCCGGGTAACAACGACAGCACGCCGGTGATCTTTTTCCGCGGCCTCAACGATAACAGCACGCCAAATAACTCCAGTGAGGCGATTACTCGGGGCAATGATTTTCGCTCCACGGTCAACAACTTCGTCGATGACATTTCGTGGTCCAAAGGGAAGCACACCATACAGTTCGGAACGAACGTTCGGTTCATCCGCAGCCCGAGGACCAATTTCATCAATTCTTTCCCTTCAGGAGTCACCAACGTTTCCGCGCTCGACACGGCTGGCTTCGCGAACACGACGAGCCCGTTTGATCCGGGTAATAACAACCTACCCGCGGTGGCTGCAGGGTTCAACAATTCTTACGATTATCCAACGATCGCCCTTCTGGGAATGGTTACGCAGTACAACGCGACTTTCAATTTCCAGAAAGATGGTACAGCTTTGCCTTTGGGCTCGCCTGTGACCCGCCATTGGGGCGCTGACGAGTACGAATTCTATGTGCAGGATTCCTACCGGATGAAGTCAAATCTCACCGTGAATGTCGGCCTGCGGTATTCGCTGTTTTCGCCGCCCTGGGAGACAACCGGTACAGAGGTCGCGCCCACATTTAGCATGGGGCAGTGGTTCAAGCAGCGCGCTGCGAACATGCGAAATGGCATCGGCTCCAATGCGGACCCCGCCGTAACTTTTGCCCTCGCCGGGGCTGCCAACGGAAAGCCAGGATATTACAACTGGGACTTTCACAACTTCGCACCGCGCGTCTCAATCGCCTACACCCCGAAGCCAGACGGTGGCTGGCTAAGAAATCTGGTTGGAGATGGAGACAAGACGGTCATTCGCGCCGGATTTGGCATCGTCTACGATCACATCGGCCCTGGACTGCTCTCAAGTTTTGACCAGAACGGGTCATTCGGTCTCTCCACGCAGTTGACTAATTCGGTGCTGCCTTCCGCAGCCACGGCTCCCCGGCTTACGAGCCTGACCAGCGTCCCAACTACATTATTCGATGGGACCACGCCGTTCGCGCCCCCCACTCCCGCAGGCGGATTTCCTTATACGCCGCCACCTTCCGGCTCCGGCCTGGGCATCTATTGGGGTTTGGATGATCAGATTAAAACTCCCTACACTTACGCGCTGGACCTCTCGGTTGGGCGGGACTTGGGCAAGGGATTGAGTCTGGAAGTCTCCTACGTCGGTCATCTATCGCATCGCTTGCTTGCGCAGGAAGATTTGGCGATGCCTCTCGACTTGGTCGATAAGAAATCCGGAGTTACGTACTTCGCCGCCGCGAACCGTTTGTCTCGTCTCTCCGCTGCCGGCACGCCGACTTCGTCAATCACACCCAGTCTAGTCGGGCCAACCGCAGCCTATTGGCAGAATATGATCGCACCCCTCAAGGCAGGCGATCAGTACAACCTGCCATGCTCCGGAAACGTGAATCCCAACATTAACTCGACTGCTCCTCCGGCATTTACCACCGATCCGCTTATGGCGGCCTATGATCTGTTCAGTTGCTACACCTACAACGAAACCACCGCGTTG
The DNA here is from genome assembly GCA_013289765.1 of Acidobacteriota bacterium. Lineage (GTDB taxonomy): Bacteria > Acidobacteriota > Terriglobia > Terriglobales > Acidobacteriaceae > Sulfotelmatobacter. Next base: position 588,899 of record JABCZI010000001.1, on the reverse strand, counting down.
TCGGCATTGGACTACGCCGGTTCGGACTTCAACGCGGCTGGTGTAGGTGGGATCGCCGGTATGCAGACGGGAGGAAGCGGTTGTGGTTACGCCTCCTGCCCTGCCAATTATTATCCGACCGTTCTTGGGCAGAATGCATATTTCAACAGCCAGTTCCACTCCCTGTATGCGTGGCGCTCTGTGGCCAATGCGAATTACAACGCACTGCAGGTGAATCTTCGCAAGAGAATGTCGCATGGCCTCCAGTTTGACGTGAACTACGCCTATTCCAAGTCGATCGATCTCTCTTCGAGCGCCGAGAGAGTCGGCCCCTGGAACGGTCTCGCCGGCGGCAGCAACATCATCAATTCCTGGAATCCGAATCAACTCCGCGGAGTCTCAGACTTCGATACCACTCACCAATTCAACACGAATTTCATTTTCGAATTGCCCTTCGGTAGAGGAAAAGCAATCGTCAAGGGCGCGAACGGATTTGCCAACGCGGTTATCGGTGGCTGGCAACTATCCGGCTTGGCTCGTTGGACCAGCGGATTCCCCGTCAGTATCTCGAATGGCAGCAGTTGGCCCACCAACTGGCAACTCGGCGGAGAAGCGACGCAAATCGCTCCCGCGCGCACGGGGCTGGTAAAACAGAGCAATAGTTGCGCTGTGCCTAATTTATTCCCGGATTGCACCGGGCCTTCAGGCATTGGCGCGTTTCGGCATGATTATCCTGGCGAATCGGGCGGCCGCAATCAGGTGCGAGGGCCCGGCTTCTCTGGATTGGACGCTGCTCTGAGCAAGAGCTGGGACATGCCGTTTGCCGAACATCAGCAACTGAAGTTCCGATGGGAAGTGTTTAACGTCCTCAATCACACCGTATTCGATGTGGGGTCGATCACGAACGCGATCGATCAATCGGGATCTTTCGGGGCTTTCAGCGGCATCCTCACCAATCCGCGCGTGATGCAGTTCGCCCTGCGGTATGAGTTCTAGTGAATAGGACCAGAGACGGGCGTTCGGTTGCTTAGACGGAAGTTACCTATGCCAGCGGCGAGTCGCTCATGCGAAACCGGGTCCGGACGTGTTCTGAAATGAGTTCGATGGCGGAGCGATTGACCACCGGGTCGCTCTGGGCCAAATACTTCATGGCTTCCACCAGCACGCGCTGTCCATCAACATAGCGAGGGTCGGAGGTGCGCACTCTGCGCTTGGTGCCAAAATTTGGGGCGACGGGAATGGTAAAGACCTTGGCCATGTATAAGCTCGCTATGAATTCCTAAGGGCAGTATAGCGCCCAGCGTTCCTTTTTTAGAATACCTTCTTGTGCTTTAAAATCAATCATTTACCCCCGAGGCGAGACAAACTGCGTCTTGCTCGTCGTTTTTAACTGGAATACCTCGTTGCCGATCTTCGCGGGGATCTTTATCCCTGAATACTTTGCCAGCCGATAATCCCCTTGGGTCTGCATAAACTTTTGCTGAATTGAGATGCCGCGCGCGAGGTCAATCCAAAGAAAAATTTTCGAAAAGGTGCTGCGCATCTTTTCGCTCTTCGGAATCAGTTGCAACTTTGCGGTGACGATGTTGTCGACGGTCTCTTCGCCCTCATAACTAACCTCGAAGGTATTCTTAAGTTCCTGTCCACTGCCACCGAAGCCCAGAACGAGATAACTCTCCAGTTCGTTACGATTGCCGCCCGCCGGATAGGACATGACCTGCTCGATCTTCGGCTGGTAGACCTGAAGCTTGCCGTTTTTGTACAGGACAAACTTCCGATCAGGCTCCTTGATGTCGGCCATCATCTCGATTTCTTTTCCCGCCCGCCGATAGTGGACCGTCCCTTTCTGGGTATCGGTTTCGTCCACCACTTTCTGGTATTGGTCCCAGACAAAATCGGCCTGCGCCGTTTGGAAACTGGCGGCGGTCGCATCCATTTTTTTCAGAACCTTGTCGAGTGCGATATCTGGGCTTTGGGCGGCAGAATAGATCGCCGCTACCAGAATCAAAATGCCGAAAAACGGGCGCGTTCGTGTCATGGTTTTCGTTTCACCCAGACCGTGTAGCCCTGTATCTTGCCCTTGCGGTCGGATACCGGGACGTACCTTACGATGGACACTTCTCCGGAAATTGGTTCGATTACGCGCAGTAGTTCACTCCGGACCGTGCTCTCGTCTCCGGCGGTCAGGGCGGACCCATCGATCTGATAAACCAATCCGCCGGCTCCGTCCGAAGTCACAACAACGCCCGTAGGATGCGGGTTCACCGGCATTGGTTTGTCATTGAAGTTGATGACCCGCGGCGAGAAGAAGACGAAGATCAGAATCAGCGTGACCATGATGTCGTAATGCAGCGTGCCACGCTCGTGCTGCCACAGTACATAGCTCCGAATTGTTCGCCACGCGCCATTCATCGGTAGCGAAGACGCGCCCGCGGCAGTCGTGCTGATATCCACACTTTGCAAGTCTAGTGACCCCGTTGTTTCTTGGCAATGGAGTAGCTTCTAACCCATGGCTTCTAGCGCTAGGGCATCCGCTGAAAAGCTCGGCTCACAGACTAGAAGCTAGAAGCTTTTTCGCGTGATCCGCTCCGCGCCGATGTATGCCTGCAGCGCCTCCGGAATCAGCACGCTTCCATCCGCCTGCTGATAATTTTCCAAAATCGCCACCCAAGTCCGCCCTACAGCCAATCCGCTTCCGTTCAGCGTGTGGACGAACTCCGTCTTATTCTTGCCCTCCGGCCGATATCGGATATTGGCACGCCGTGCCTGGTAAGACTCAAAATTCGAGCAGGACGAGATTTCTCGAAATAACTGCTGCCCCGGCAGCCACACTTCAATGTCATATGTTTTGGCCGATGACGGACCCATGTCGCCGCTGCATAACGCCACCGTGCGATAGTGCAGGCCGAGTTTTTGCAGCACCGTCTCGGCGTTACGCGTCAGCTTCTCGTGCTCTTCATACGAATTCTCCGGGCGTGAAAACTTCACCAGTTCCACCTTCTGAAACTGATGCTGTCGAATAATGCCACGCACATCTTTCCCATATGAACCTGCTTCGCTGCGAAAGCACGGAGTGTACGCGGTGAGCGAAATCGGTAAGCGCGCGGCGTCGAGAACTTCGTCGCGATAAAGATTCGTAACGGGGACCTCCGCCGTCGGAATCAGCCACAAATCTTTATCTCCATGCGGAACGCGAAAAAGATCAGCGGCAAACTTGGGCAACTGTCCCGTGCCATACATCGATTCGGAATTCACTAGGTAGGGTGGCAACACTTCCGTGTATCCATGCTCGCGCGTATGCAGATCGAGCATGAAGTTCGCCAGTGCCCGCTCGAGTTTCGCTCCGAGATCCCAATAGACGGCAAAGCGCGCACCCGTGAGTTTCACCGCACGTTCCAAATCCAGCACGCCAAGCTCAGCCCCCAACTCCCAATGCGGTTTGGGAGTGAAATCAAACTTGGGCGGCGCGCCCCAACGCCGCACTTCCACATTCTCTTCCGCGCCATGCCCCGCCGGGACGCTTTCGTGCGGCATATTCGGAATACCCGAGAGAATTTCTTGCAAACGTGCATCCAGGTCAGCCGCAGCCTTCTCCCGCGCCTGAATCTGCTCGCGCAAATCCTTCGTCTCAGCAATCGCAGCGCTAGCGTCCTGGCCAGCCTTTTTCAGTTTAGAAATATCCTCAGAAGCCCGGTTGCGCTGCGCCTTCATGGTCTCAGCTTCCGTAATGGCGTGCCTCCGCCGCGTATCCACGTCGCGGAAATCCTTGAGCACGGCAGCCGGGTCCGCACCGCGTTGGCGCAGCATCTCTTCCACTCGGGGCAGGTTGTCACGAACGAAATTCAGATCAAGCATGGGAATCAACTACTTTATCGGAAAATAGGCGGAGAATGCACCTAATCCCTCGGATAGTCGATCTTCTCCGCGCATTCCGCACCTGTTCTCCGTTACCTCCTCCGCGCTTCAAGGTTTCCGGTGAAAGTCAAAACAACCATCGCGGAGCTTCTTGGAGAAACGCCCCTGAGTACGGGAGAACTTGAGTCGCGATCGGTTTCGCGGCCACTGCTCCGCTGTGTAAACTACCTTGGCCATGAAATTTCCCCTCTGCCCCCTTGTCGCGCGCCAGTGTCTCGCTCTTGCCCTTGCAGTGAGTCTTGTCCTCTCCACGATCCCAGCCAGCGCCTCTGCCTACAATGCCCACCCCAAGCTGGTGGTCATAATCGTCATCGACCAGTTCCGCGCCGATTATCTCGAACGCTACCGCGACCAATTTCCCGAGGGCGGATTCCGCCTGCTCCTCGACCATGGCGCCAACTTCACCGACTGCAATTTCGACTACGCCAATACCCGCACCGCTCCCGGCCACTCCACTCTCTTTACCGGCGCTTATACCAACGGACATGGCATCGCCGCGAACGAATGGTGGGATCCCACAAAAAAGAAGATGGTGACGTCGGTCGAAGATGATAGCGTCAAATTGGTCGGCGTCCCGGACGACGCAAAGACTAAGTCCGGCGCTTCGCCGCACAATCTCCGGGCCGACACGCTGGGGGACGAACTCAAGCTCGCCACCCAGGGAAAATCCAAAGTCTTTTCTGTGTCTTTGAAAGATCGAGCTTCGGTGCTGCCGGGTGGTTTCGCAGCCGACGGGGCCTACTGGATCGAGCCGAAGTCCGGCGGGTGGATTACTTCCACCTACTATCGTCCTGACCTGCCCAAGTGGGCGCAGGATTTCAATGGGAGCAATCGCGCCGCAAAATATTGGGATCGCGACTGGAAAAACAACAACGGAGACGTGCTCCGCTCAACCGCTCATCGCAAGGGAAAAAATGGCAACGACGCTGGCTTCTACGAAGTGATCGGTTCGACTCCATTCGCCAACGAATACGAACTGGAATTTGCCAAAGAACTGGTCGTCTACGAAAATCTCGGCGCTGGGCAAGCCACCGATCTCCTCGCCATCAGCCTTTCTCCGAATGACATTCTCGGCCACCAGGTCGGCCCCGATTCTCCCGAGATGGCCGCCATGGCGCTCGCGCTCGATCGCGAACTCGCCGACTTTTTCGCCTTCCTCGGCCATCAAGTCGGCCTCGCCGATACTTGGATCGCGCTCTCCGCCGACCATGGAGTTTCACCTCTTCCCGACGCCGCCAAGAAGCTCCGCGTTCCCGCCGCCAACCTGGGCGCGGGCAAACTTGAAGAGCAGATCAATGCGACGCTCGCGGCAAAGTTTTCCCCCGGTCACCCAGCTTCCTACATGAAATTCGACTACCCCATGGCATGGCTCGACCAGGATGCTTTCGCTGCCGCTCACGTCAAGGAATCCGAGGCCGAAACTGCCGTAGGCGAGGCGATGAAGCAAGCCGGACTGCTGCTCGATTACTTCACGAAATCGCAACTTGCCGGCGGAGCAGCCCCCAATACTCCTCTCGGCAGGAAGTACTTGAACAGCTATTCGCCCGAAGGCGGCTGGTATGTAATGGGCGTTCCCCAAATCTATACCGTCGGGTCAGCCACGGGAACCGACCACGCCTCACCCTTCACCTACGACACTCACGTGCCTCTGGCATTTTATGGACTGCCGTTTCGCCCGGGAACCTATCGCACCCACGCCGAACCGATCGATCTTGCCGCCACGCTGGCATCGCTATTGGGCATCAACGCGCCTACCCACTCGGTGGGACGCGTGTTGACTGAGGCCCTTGCTCCCCAGAATCATGGGGAGAGTAGCGAGGTTCGCGAACCCTCAGCCCCGCGGCGATAACTCTATTCTTTCGGGATGCACGCTTTTAATTTTTGGCTAGTTTAATTTGCGAACATACATTCCGTTTGCGGGGAAGAGTGTCCGCCCCGCAGGAGTGCTGGCAGTGAGGGACTAGAAAACCAACTTCAGGCCCAGCTGAATTTGGCGCGGAGGATAAGCGGCATTGGGCCTCAAGAAATTTTGTGGCAGTTGATAATAGCCAGGATAAGGAGCCAGTCCAGCGACAGTGGAGGTCTGGACAAATGTCGTGGCATTGACTGTCAGGCCATTGCTGGTGATGGCGACGCGCTGATTGTCGCGGTTGAATAAGTTGAAGGAATCCGCGGTAAAGTCGAGACGGAAGCCTTGGGCGAGATGGATTTTTCGCACCACGCGGAGATCGGCGGAGGCATAGTCGGGACCGGTGAATCCGTTGCGGCTGTAGCCGGGAAGCCGATCGTTGAGGTCGTTGCCGTCCTGGTTGGGATCGCCGGCCACGCTCGCGTTCACCGGGCGTCCGCTGCCAACGTTGACGATGCTGGAGACTTTCCAGTCATTAAAAACATGGCCGAGAAGCTCGTGTCCACGGTGAAAGGGACGAGGCTCAGCGGAAAATGCTGCGACTAAGCGGTTGCGCTGGTCGGTAACGCTAGGCCCGCGCTCGCCGACGGGATTGTAGGAATTCTGCACGGTGGCGGGCGAACCGGCGATCAGGGCGTCCTGCCCGTCGTCAATCGCGTGGGCGTAGGTGTATGACAGTCGAAGATAAGTCCCGCGGGCCACACGCCGGTCGATGGAGAGCGTAGCGCCGTTGTAGACGCTGGAGGCGGCGCTCTGGAACACGTCGACGGCTCCAAGTTGCGCGATGGGGCGTCCGAGAGGATTAATGCAGGGCGGAAACGGGCAGGTCAGCGATTGTGTGTACTGCCAGGTAGCGAAGGAATCGACGGTGTAGTATCCCCACTGAAAACGGAACCGGTGGAATCGAAGATGGGGTAAGTCAATGCGACCGGCGGCGGAAGATTCACGTCGAGCGCGCGGATCAAGTGCTCGCCGTGCACATACAAATAAGAGATTGCGACGGTAGTATGGCTGGCAACTTCGCGCTCAAGAGTCACGCTCGTCTGCTGTACCCGTGGAGTAACGAAGTTAGACGCAAAAGCCGAAATGTTATTCGTGACGCCGTCAGTAAATCCGGCGGGAAGCGAACACGATGCTGACATCACAGGGCAGGCGACCAGCGGGTTGGGGTAAGTGGGGAAGACCTGGTGGTCGTAGTAACTTGAGTTGTTGAGGAAAAGGCTCGAGTTCGTAATGCCGTTTTCGGTGGCGATGGCGGAGTTGTAGATCTGGGGAATCCGGACGTAGAACAATCCATACCCGGCGCGGATAACCAGAGGATGCTCGCGCCCGATGGAGTAGGCAAGTCCGGCGCGAGGGCCGAAATTGTACGGCTTGAAGGGTACTTTGCCGGAGGGTGGAAATAGCGGGTTGGAAAGCAATCCCGCGCTGCTGAAAGTTTGAAGATCCCACCGGACACCCAGATTTACGGCTAAGTGGTTCGTAACCCGGATTGTGTCCTGGGCGAAGGCGGCGTAATCGTTCGAATCAGGGTGCGATGCCGCTTGTCCGAAATTCTGCAGATAGTAGTGGGGCACTTCGTGGGCGTAGGCGCGGAGTGGACTGAGAGGAAGCCCAGCTTCCATTGGGGCGAAGGTGAAGGGGTCGACTTTGATCGGATAGAAAAGATATTCGCCGCTCTGCTGGCTCGGAAAGAAATCGTAGATCCAGGTCAAAAGAGAATCGCCTCCGAACTTGTAGGAGTGCCGGCTGGTATCGAAGCTCAGAGTTTCGGCAAGCTGGGCGCGGTGTTCGCGCGTAGCGCGCGGAAGCAGGTTGGAGCGTCCGATAGCGTCGATAATGGTTGGGATCTTAGTAAGAGTGTCAGTGCTATTGGTGTAGGACTGTTGCAAGTCGCGCGAGAACTGAAGCCGCAGGTGGCTGATGAGGCGCGAGGAGAGACCAGACGTCAAAGAGAGAGAAGCGGTTTCGGTGGCGACGGTTTCTTCGCCATTGTTGGAAATGGAGTCATAGCTCAGCGGACTGCTGGGGTCCAGAAACACGTTGTTCGCTCCCCAATATCGCGAGGTATTGACGCGGAGGGCGAGTTGATTGCGCGGCGAGAGATTGATGTCGAGCTTGGCATAAATAGAGTTTCCCATCTGGCCCGCGGGATATTCTCCGGCGAGCGAAGTCAGTTGAGCTGCAGCGGCAAAGACCAGGGATTGGTCGCTAGCTTCATAGTCGCCCGGGGTATAGGGTCCGGTGCCAGCCTGCGGGATGACCTGCGAACTGCCATTCAAGAATTCCACGACGTCGGGGACGTGGAAGTAATGCTGATCGAATCCTGCGAAGAAGAAGATTTTATTCTTCTTGATGGGGCCGCCGATGGTGCCCCCGGCCTGCTGCTGCCGGTTGTGAGGACGGAAAGCCAGGAAGGAGTCGGCGGCCCCGAACGAGCTGTCGCGCAAAAAGTAGAATCCCGTGCCATGCCAGTGGTTTGATCCCGATTTGGTGACTACGTTGACGACTGCTCCGCCGGATCGCCCGAGCTCGGCGCCGTACGAGTTTGAAGAGACGCGAAACTCCTGCACCACTTCGGTGGAGAACTGGTATGGAGCGCGGTAGCGCCCGCGGGCCTGGGCGAAGAATGCATTGTTAAAGTCGCCGCCATCGACCAGAAAGCTGTTCTGAAATCCGCGCAAGCCGCCAAATGAGAGGTCGCCGTTCGTTGCGGAGGTCAGGCTCCGAGGATCTTGAGTCACGCCGGGCGAGAGCAACATCAGATCGGAGAAGCGGCGGCCGTTGAGTGGAAGATCCGCAATGGCACGCTCGTCGAGCAGGGTCGAGACGGCGGTGGATTTGGTGTCGACCAGTTGAGGCGCGTCGGTGACGGTTACTTTTTCCTGCGCCCCGGCAACGCTGAGATGAAATTCTATTTCGGCGGCGCCGCCCACGTCGACATGAAGAGTCGGCGTGACCTGGGCCGCCATTCCCTGAGCGACGGCGCGCGCGGTGTAATCGCCTGGAGGCAGTAGATCGAGTGAGAAACGCCCTTCGGCGTCGGAGACAGTCGAGTGGCGCGCCCCAGTGGCCCCATTTACGGCGACGATGGAGGCTTGAGCGATGCGGCTGCCGGTAGGGTCGAGGACGGTGCCGCGAATGGCTCCGGTAGCGGCGTCCTGGGATGAAGCCGGCATCGAAATCAAAATGCAAACCAGAAGAAACGAAGCGCGCCGCATAACGAGTCCCACCTATGGTTAGGATGAGGCTCGGAGTCGAGTCCCGCGCGAATCACCGGAGGCGAGCGGGGTTGGGAAACCAGACTCTTTGTAACACGGCAGAGTTCAAATTCATGGTGATGGGTGAGTTCTTTTTACGGAGACGTGCCATTCCGGGAAATTGGCTTTACGAACAGTGCTGCGGGCGTGCTATGTTCAGTGTTCCGCGGGCGTCGGCATAACGCGGGCCCGCCGGCATAAGAAAGATATGATTCGCTCCTTTAAAGGTATGAAGCCGGTAATTCCGGCAAGCTGTTACGTGGACGATTCCGCGCAAATCATTGGCGACGTCGTGCTGGGCGAGCACGCCTCGGTGTGGATGAACGCGGTACTGCGCGGCGATGTCTACGCGATCCGCATTGGCGCGCACTCGAATGTGCAGGATTGCTGCGTGCTGCACGGCATGAAGAATCAATATGGCGTGACCCTGGGCGAGTACGTGACGGTTGGGCATTCGGTGACACTGCATGGGTGCGTTATCGAAGATCGCTGCCTGATTGGGATGGGGTCCATTATCTTAAATGGCGCGAAGATTGGGGCGGGGTCGATTATCGCCGCTGGGACGCTGATTCCGGAGCGGACGGTGGTCGAGCCGGGGTCGTTGTGGATGGGATCTCCGGGAAAATTCCGGCGCAAGCTGGATGAGAACGATCAGGAGTCGATCATGCGCTACGCGCGGAACTACTTGGGATATACGGAAGAGTATTTGCGGGAACGATGAGGCCCTGCGTCGGGTCTCAGGGGAAGCAAAGCGTCCCGGAGGGACATTTGATAATAGCCCGGCGTTTTCAACGCCGGGTTCGCATGAGGGGCGGGAATCAGCGTCCCGTTAGGGACGCCTGAATCGGGACGATCAGGCACGTTTCAACCTTGCCTACGGCACGGGCTCCGAAGGGCGGTTCACCCGCCGCTGAAGCGGCGGGCTACTATCAGAGGTCCCTCCGGGACCAGGAACGGAAGATCGGGAACTCAATGATTAAAGCGGTACGAGGAACGCGCGATCTGCTGCCGCCGGAGACGGCGCTGTGGAATTTTGTGGAGTCCGCAGTGCGAGATGTATTCCGCGCCTACAACTTCCAGGAAATTCGCACGCCGATTTTCGAGCCGACAGAATTGTTTGCGCGCGGCGTTGGAGAAGACACCGATGTTGTTTCGAAAGAGATGTACACGTGGGAGGATGGCGAGCGATTCAACGACAAAAAGATTATGGACGAGTGGCTAAGGGCGAACGAGTCGGACGATCCGAGCCATGTCCAAGCTGGTCGCGTGAATGTTCAGGGAAGCCCACCGTTCTTAGCGAAATTGAAGGAGCTCGGAGTCCAGCTCCAAGTCTGGCGCGGCATTCAAGTCCCGAGCGGCGCCTTGGCTGGGCGGGTTGAATTCGTGGCCTTCAGGCCCAAAGTTTCTTCTGATGCGATAACCGCGTTGATCGAAGCTCGCAAAGTCGCCAAAGGCCAGTACTCGCAGGATTTCGGCAACCTTGCGATCCTGCTCCGACTCGTGGTTCCGGATGAGGCAGCCAGGAAATCCCCTTGGGTTGCGAGCAAAGACATCGAGATTGAAGGTTTCGCTGGGAACTATTTTTCAAGCTCTCAATCTCTCACCCTCCGTCCAGAAAACACAGCCGGCGTAGTCCGCGCCTACATCGAGCACAAAATGTGGGATCGCGGGCTGAACAAGCTCTACTACATCGGCCCGCAATTCCGCCGCGAGCGCCCTCAGAAGGGCCGCTACCGCCAGTTTTATCAGATCGGGGCGGAGGTGATTGGCCCGCCATCGGCGGGCAGCGAGTCTCCCGCGCGCGATGCTGAAGTTTTAGAAATGCTTGCGACTTTGCTAGATCGCCTCGGTATTACCGGCTGGAATCTGGAATTGAATTCTGTCGGATGTGCCCAGGATCGCGCGGCCTTCAATGAGGCGCTGCGCAAAGCTTTGGAGCCGGTAGTAGGGACGATGTGCGTGGACTGCCAACGCCGCGCGGTGACCAATCCGCTGCGCGTGTTCGATTGCAAAGTGCCGGAAGATCAGCCGATCATCGACACGCTGCCGCGCATCAGCCAATTTCTGGATGAAGGTTGCAGAAAGCACTTCGAAGCGGTGCAACAAATTCTTACCCAGGTGGGAGTTCGATTTTCCTTAAACGACCGCCTGGTGCGCGGCCTCGATTACTACACGCGCACGGCATTTGAATTCACCCACGGAGCTCTGGGCGCGCAGAATGCGATTCTCGGCGGCGGCCGCTACGACGGATTGTCCGAAGCTCTGGGCGGACCGGCAGCTCCTGGCATTGGGTTTGCCATCGGCGAAGACCGCCTCGTAATGTCGCTGCAGGCATCCGCTTCAGGTGAAAGTGTATTGAAAAGGCCGGACGTGTATGTGGCCGCACTGGGCGCCGGCATGAACGGCGAGGCGGCCCGGCTGGCGCGGGAGTTGCGGCGTCACGATCTGGTGGTGGATCTGGGGGATGAAAACTTCCGCTTGAAGAAATCGTTTGAGGCGGCAACCAAGGCGGGCGCGAAATATATCTTGATCGTGGGCGAGAATGAAGTGAAAGCGGATGCGTTCGCACTGAAGAACCTGGCGACCGGCGAGCAAGTGTCGGTTCCGCGCGCGCAGTTGGCACAGAAGATCCAGGAGTAGCCGTGGGAAAGATTCGTTCAGAAATCGACGACGTTGCCCGTAAGTTTATCGAGGCGCAGAAGATATTTTTCGTCGCTTCAGCGCCGCTGGATGCCGGCGGGCATGTCAACCTCTCGCCCAAGGGGTTAGACACCTTCCGAATTCTCGGGCCGAGCACGGTCGCTTACCTCGACTTCAACGGCAGCGGCGTAGAGACCATCGCTCATCTGAAGGAGAACGGAAGAATCGTTCTAATGTTTTGCGCATTTCAGGGTCCGCCCGATATTTTTCGTCTTTATGGACATGGGCGCGTGATCGAGCCGCATGAACCGGATTTCGCGGCGCTGGCGAAATCTTTTTCCGCATCCGAGAATGCGCGGTCGATCATTCTTGTCGCGATCACGCGCGTCCAGGATTCCTGTGGATATGGCATTCCTCTTTTTAAGTATGAAGGGGAGCGGACGCAGTTGCAGGCGTGGGCGCAGAAGCGCGGAGCAGAAGGCTTGAAAGCGTATCGCCAGGAAAAGAATCGCAGAAGTATCGATGGGCTTCCCGGAATTTTGGAGTAAATCACAGCGCGTTGTTCGAGAGGGATCTGATGAAAGTTTGCCATGCGATGTCCGCGGTCATCCTCTTGTTAGCTAGTGTCATCCCAGGGGTCGCACAAGATCCTGCGCCTGCCAACTTGGCCAGTCCGCTGGAGCAAGCCCTGGTTGCCAGCGAGAAATCCCTCATTGCAGCGAAGAAAAAAGATGACGCCACCCTTCTCAAGCGAATCGTGAGCGAGGATTTCTCGCTGGTGGGCATCGATGGGCGATTGCTTCAGCGGCAGGAGGCCACTGGAGATCTGGGCGATTCTGAGTTGGTGGAGTTGACCCCTTACGACATGAAGGTTGTGGCTGCGGGCGACGGAGCTGCCATCGTCACCTACGACGCCATCGTGCGCAAAAAGCCCGAAGAGGACCAGGGGCCACCGCCGCGATATCAACATTTCACCTCGGTATGGGTGAGGCAAGGCGACACTTGGAAGCTGAAGTTTCACCAGGCGACAGCGGCGCATTGGGGAGACTGGTAGGGACTGAGGCCGGCCATCCCGGCACGATCATCGTCTCCCACCGTTTATAATCCTCGTTCGACATTCTTCTGCATTCTTACGATAAGGACACAACTTGCTCGATTTCTTAGGCGATCTACGGCGCACGCATATGTGCGGCGCCCTGCGCGTTTCCGACGCAGGCAAAAAGGCTGTGCTGATGGGGTGGGTGAACCGGCGGCGCGACCACGGTAATCTGCTCTTCGTCGATCTGCGCGACCGTTCGGGAGTGACGCAGGTAGTAATTAACGCCGAGCGCAACGCTGCCATTCATGACAAATCTGCCGCCCTGCGAAACGAGTACGTCATCGCTGTGGTCGGCACGGTGAAGCTGCGGGATGCCAATACTGTAAATCCAAATATGCCGACCGGCGAAGTGGAATTGATAGCGGAAGAACTGCGAATTTTGAACGAATCGAAGCTGCCTCCGTTTCTGCCGTCGGACACGGCTCTGACTAACGAAGAGACGCGGCTCAAGTATCGATATATCGACCTGCGCCGCGACGTGATGCAGTTCAACATCGAGTTGCGGCACAAAGTGGCGAAGGCCATCCGCGATTATTTGTCAGCGCAAGGCTTTTTTGAAATTGAAACGCCCTTCATGACGCGCTCGACTCCCGAAGGCGCTCGCGATTATCTGGTGCCCAGCCGGGTGCAGCCTGGGACGTTCTACGCGCTGCCCCAATCGCCGCAATTGTTCAAGCAGATCCTGATGATTTCCGGCTTCGACAGGTATTTCCAGATCGTGCGCTGTTTTCGCGACGAGGATTTGCGCGCCGACCGCCAGCCGGAATTCACGCAAATTGATTTAGAAATGTCCTATCCGCAGCCCGAGAGGGTATGGGAAGTTGTCGAGGGATTCTTGAAGTCGGCGTTTGCAGCGGCTGGATCGGAAATCAAGACGCCGTTTCCGCGCATGGATTATGACGAGGCAATCCGCCTCTATGGCATCGACAAGCCGGATTTGCGGCTGCCCGCGTTCACCGATGTGCGGGAGAGTTTCTCCGCGGAAAATTTGCAGGAGCTGGCGATCAATGCGAATTTGCCGGTGATCGCGATTCGTACACCGAAGGTTGGAGAACTCTCCCGCAAAGAACGCGACGACATAAAGCCGATGTTCAACCCGAAAGGCGGTGCAAAGGTATTCGAGGACTTCAAACGCATTGGTAATAAATTCCCTGAGGCCGCCGCAGCAATTGCCAAAAAAACCGGGATGGAGGATGGCGATCTGATCGTGATCGTGGCTGGATCTCTACCAACCGGATCGGCTCCAGCCGAACCACGCATGCCGAGCTCGGAGCACCGTAAGGTGACGCCTCAAGAATTGGCGATCTACGCTTCCGCAGGAGTGTTGCGCCTCGCGCTGGCTCAAAAATACGCCGACCGGCATGGGATATTCAAAAAGAGCGGCGATGCCGCAAAAGACTTCCGCTTTTTGTGGGTGACGAACTTTCCCATGTTCGAGTGGGACGAAGCCGACAAGCGCTGGAACGCGGCGCACCATCCCTTCACCTCGCCGCACGAAGAGGATATGGCGAAGCTGGAGACGGGAGTCGAGGCGTTGAACGATCCGTTGTCGCCGCTGAGCGCGGTGCGTGCGCTGGCTTACGACGTGGTGCTGAACGGAACGGAGCTGGGCTCGGGCTCGATCCGTATTCATCGCCAGGACGTGCAGAGCAGAATTTTTCGCGCTCTGGGCATGACTGACGAAGAAGCACGTGCACGCTTTGGATTCTTTCTGGAAGCGCTGGAGTATGGCACGCCTCCGCATGGCGGGATTGCGCTGGGACTCGACCGTATTGTGATGATCCTGGCTGGCGCCGAAAGCCTGCGCGAAGTAATTCCATTCCCAAAGACGGCGCGCGCCGTGGATCTGATGGTAGATGCGCCGACGCCCGTCAGCGAAGCGCAGTTGAAGGAGTTGGGGATTGCTGTGAAGAAATAGCCTATGGGTGGCGCAGCGCTTCAGCGCTGCGCCACCCAAGAGCAGAAAATCAACGCCGCGGTTCCAAGTTCGGAACGATCGCACGTTAGCTACCTTGCCTGTTTTTGCAAGGCTGGGTTCTTCAAGCCCGCATAACCCCAACCAAGAAATCCACAGCGACCCTGTGACATCTAACCTTGCGCCCCACTCCTGATTCGTCCCACAATCAAACCAAACATCTACTCGCTCTCTGACAACCGAATAGGAACAGCTAAGTCCAGTGAATCCAATATTTTGCGGATAAAATCTTTTGATTCAAGATTTTAGCCGGATTCAAAGCAGATCGAAGCTCGTAAGTCGCTGATTCGAAATAATTAAAAGATTCGATCTTGATTTTTTTCTTCGGACCTGAAGGTCTGGAGCAGATGGAATCAAGCGGGACGCTGCTTTTCTTGCGCCCGACCGGGTTGGTCGATCATCTGTAAGGGCGCTGCTTTCTACGGGGAGAATAGATGAGCGATCTGCGCTATCCCATTGGCAAGTTCAGTTACGGCAGCCCGCCCACGCCGGAACAGAGACAAGAGCTCCTCCATCATATCGAGCGAGCACCCGTCCAGCTGCGCCAGGCAGTCAACGGACTCTCGCCACAACAGCTCGACACCCCTTACCGTCCTGAAGGCTGGACCGTCCGTCAAGTCGTGCACCACGTCCCCGACAGCCATCTGAACGCATACATTCGATTCAAGCTGGCCCTCACCGAAGACGAGCCGACGATCAAGCCTTACGCCGAAGACAAATGGGCTCGGCTGACTGATACGGCGGCGACTCCGGTGGAAGTATCGTTGACGTTGCTGGATTCTTTGCACGATCGCTGGGTTCGGCTGCTACGGTCGCTTCAAAGCGAGGATTGGAAGCGAACTTTTCGCCATCCCGAACTTGGCTTGGTCACGCTTGAGAAGAATCTGGCAATTTACGCCTGGCACGGACGCCATCACGTGGCCCACATTACATCGCTGCGAGAGAGAAGCGGCTGGTAGGAATCGGCTTCCCGCTTGCCGGCTCCCGGAAGTGCAAACGAATAGAGCATGGTCGCAGCTGCGGCAGCCGGCAGCCGGAACCCGGACGCCGCGTCTAACTCATGCCCACCTTCCACAGCAAATAACTGCATGCCTCCCGCAACACTGCATAAGTGCGCTGCACAATGTTATGCGGCCGCGAGCCCGGCCGGGGCGCTACATACACCGGACCGATGCCCTCATGCTGCAGCAGTCTCTTGATGCGGAATACGTGATAGGCGTCGCTGACGGCCACGCAGCTGTGCAATCCGTTGGCGCGCATGATCACCGCCACTCGCACCGCCGATTGCGCAGTGTCAGAGCCTTGAGTTTCAGCAATCAGGTTGCGCTCGGGAATTCCGCGGTGCTTCAAATAGTCGTGCCCGACCCCGCCTTCGCTGAAGCTGGGATCGGCGGCAGCGCCGCCCGTCGTAATGACGACGGGCGCGATGCCTTGGCGAAAAAGATCGAAGGCGTGATCAAGCCGGGCGCGCAGTACCGGAGAGGGATGGCCGGCGTACTCCGCCGCCCCAAATACGACAATCGCGTCCGCGGGGTGCAGTTCCTGGAGCGATCCTTCATGCGCAATGTGAACGCTGGTCACTGCGAGGAACCCTGCCAGCGCCGCCAGCAGTGATCCCTCAATCCACAGGAACAAGAAGCGCCGTGGATGCCGGTTCACGGAATCGTCGCTCATCCGTTGGCAAAGAACGTGGATATTTCATCGGCAGGAATCGCGCCTTCGCGGATGATGCGCCAGCGTGTCCCTTCGTCGGTCAAGTCGATAATGGTGGAAGGGATGTCACGTGGAGATGTTCCACCGTCCACGATAATGCTGATGCGTCCCTGGAGTTGGTCGCGGACCTGCTCGGCGCTGGTACACTCCGACGCTCCGCTCAAATTAGCCGAGGTGGCCGTGATGGGAATAGCCGCCGCCGCCACCACCGCCAGCGGAATTTTTGCATGCGGTACGCGCAGCGCCACATTGCCGGTATTGGCCGTTACCTTTAGCGGCAAACGCGATCCAGCTTTTACGATGATCGTCAGCGGTCCGGGCCAGTATTTGCGCGCGAGCGCGTAAAATTCCTCGGACAGCGACTTAGCTAATTCTTCAGCCTGGTCCACGCTCTCAATGAGCAGCGACAGGGGCTTGTGACGCGAGCGGGTCTTAATGTCGTACACGCGATCGACGGCACGCAGATTAAAAGGATCGGCGGCCAGCCCGTAGAATGTGTCGGTCGGCATGCCCAGCACTTCGCCCGCGCGAATCTGATCGGCGGCGTACTTTACCAATGAGATCTCGGGTGTTTCGCTACTGATTTTTAGGATTTCGGCGCGCACAGCGCTCCCTTCATGAGTGCTTCTTACCTGAATTATTTTGCCGTGGAATCTACCATAATACGGCAAAGAGCGGCAAGGCGGGTGGGCGGCGTATTATCAGTCATATTCCCAATGAAAAAGCCCTCAGAGAGCGCGCTCAGTGCGCAGCACAGGCTGCGCCGAATTGAAGGACGCCACAACCCGCTGGTCAAACAGTTGCGCCAGGCATTTTCGCGCTCGGAACTCACCGACGGTGGAGACTGCGCCATCGAGGGCTTGCGCATATTAGAAGAAGCCATTCGCAGCGGCCTGCGCTTTAGTGCGGTGTTCTTTCGCGAGTCGGCGCAGGACCGGGCCGACCGGCTGCTCCCGCAGATTGGAGCCCAGGTCGAGACTTTATTATTACCGGACAAGTTATTCGACAGCCTCGTGCCCAGCGAATCTCCGCAAGGCGTAGCTGCGCTTGTGCGCCTTAAGGAATTTTCGCTCGACGATGTGATGGATCGGATGCAAGTCGGCCCCATCGTTGTGCTGGCGGGATTGCAGGACCCTGGCAACCTCGGCACGATTCTGCGCTCAGCCGAAGCGTTTGGAACCGCGGGCGTGGTGCTGGGCGAAGGAACCGTCAGCCCGTTCAACTCGAAAGTTGTCCGCGCCTCGGCAGGATCTGTCTTTCGTCTGCCCATCGTCCACGGGCAAGCTTCCCGGCACGAAAAATCCGGAACCATAAAGCTGGAGGAGATTTCACAGAAGCTGCGGACCCAGGGCGTTCGCCTGATCGCGACGTCGTCGCACAAGGGGACACCGTTAGATCAAGCTGATTTGAAAAGTGCAACCGCGATCTTCTTCGGAAACGAGGGTGCCGGGCTCCCCCGCGAAGTGATGGCCAGGATGGGGGAATCCATCGTCATCCCGCACACCGCGCAGGTGGAATCTCTCAACGCCGGCGTCGCCGCAAGCATTGTATTGTATGAAGCCGCAAGGCAGAGAAAGAACGCTTCTAGCTTCTAGCTCTTGGCTTTTAGCTCAAGGCTAAAGACGAAGAGCAAGGGCTGGTTATGGGACTTTTTCAACCCATCTCGAACGTCGATAAAGCTATCGACCGCACTCGTCCTCTTGCCGATCGTATGCGGCCACGCACGCTCGACGAGTACGCGGGGCAGGAGCACCTGATCGGCCCTGGCAAGCCCCTACGCACGCAGATCGACCGCGACGATACCGGTTCGCTCATTTTTTGGGGGCCTCCGGGCACCGGCAAAACGACGCTGGCGAAGATTATCGCGAACCTGACCAAGGCGGAGTTTATCGAGTTCACCGCAGTGCTCGCCGGAATCAAAGAGATCAAACAGGTCATGGCGGACGCCGAGCGTGCACGCCAATATGGCACGCGCACCCTCGTATTCATTGACGAGATTCACCGGTTCAACAAGGCCCAGCAGGACGCTTTCTTGCCTCATGTGGAAAAAGGGAACATCCGTCTGATTGGCGCGACCACCGAGAATCCGTCGTTCGAGATCAACGGCGCATTACTTTCACGCTGCCGCGTCTACGTGCTGAAGCCCCTGACTGAAGATCAGATCGTGCGACTGCTCAGGCGCGCGCTGACAGACGAGGAGCGGGGGCTCGGTTCGATGAAGCTGCGAGCATCCGACGAGGTACTTAAAAGAATCGCCAGCTACACCAGCGGCGACGCGCGCAGCGCCTACAACGTGCTCGAAGTAGCGGCGGGCCTGGCGCAGCAGGCCGGAAGCGATCCCCCCGAAATCACGGATGACATTGTTCGCGACGCCCTTCAAAAGCGCACGTTGTTGTACGACAAGGCTGGCGAAGAGCATTACAACCTGATCTCGGCGCTGCACAAGTCGGTGCGCAACAGCGATCCGGACGCCGCGCTCTACTGGCTCGGCCGCATGATCGAAGCGGGCGAAGATCCGCTCTACATTGCGAGGCGCGTGGTGCGTATGGCGGTGGAAGATATCGGCCTCGCCGATCCGAATGCGCTTTCACTCTGCATGGCCGCGCGCGATGCCGTCGACTTCATCGGTATGCCGGAAGGCAATCTCGCGCTGGCGCAAGCAGTCGTCTATCTCTCGGTCGCGCCGAAGTCGAATGCGCTCTATACCGCATACGGCAACGTGCAGCATGACATTGAACAGACCGCGGCTGAACCCGTTCCCCTCCATTTGCGCAACGCGCCTACCGGGCTAATGAAGGGGCTCGGCTACGGGAGGGACTATCAATACGCCCACGATGTCGAAGGCAAGGTTGCCAACATGCAATGCCTGCCCGATAACCTGCTGGACCGCGTCTATTACCATCCGACAAATGAGGGCATCGAGAAGCGCATTCGCGAGCGGATGGAGGAGATAAAAAAGCTGCGCCCCGCCGTCGCTCGGAATAAGTCTTCACAATCCAAGAAAGAATCTTAGCCAGGCAGAATCTCATCTCATAAGCAGCGTAAGTGTAGAGTTCTGTTCCCATCTGGAAGTTGAGGTTAAGGAGGGCTGAGTCTCATGGCTACGACCCCAACCAGCAGCGCCGACGTCGTTCCCGTTCGGCCATTGCTTACCGATCAGGTGGAAGATCTGCAGCGACTCCAAAAAGCGGCGCAGAAAATCACTTCGATCCTGGACCTCGATCAACTCATCGATAACATTGTTAACGATGTGGCGCGTTCCTTTGGCTGCGTGGAAGCGAGCATCTACCTGCATGACGAAGAGCACGGCGAGATGTTGCTTGCTGGCGTGCACGGATGCAGCGTAAACCACAAGGGTCATTGCCTGAAGATTGGCAAGGAAGGCATGGTCGGCTACGTGGCTTTGACCGGCCAGATGCGCTACGCCCCTGACGTTCGCAAAGACGAATATTACATCGCGTGCGAGCACGCCACGCTTTCCGAAGTCGCTATCCCTCTGCACGTTGGCCAGCGCCTGGTGGGCGTCTTCACCGCCTCCCACACCGAGTTGGATGCGTTCCCGCGCCAGCAGTTGAGGCTGCTTCAGGCGCTGTGCGATCACGTGGCCGTTGCGATCCACAATGCATGCCGCTTCAAATCCGAACGCGCGGAGCGGGAAACCATGAGCCGCGAGGCGCAGGAAGCTCGACTGATGCAGCAGGCGTTGCTGCCTAAATGTTCGCCTTACATCCCCGGCTTTGTGATCTCCGGTCTCACCGTCCCCGCCGGCGCGGTCGGCGGAGACTGGTACGACTTCATCCCATTTCCCGATGGCCGCCTGGGCCTGGTGCTGGCGGATGTTTCGGGGAAGGGCACTGCCGCAGCGCTTTTGATGTCCGCCACTCGTGGAATGTTGCGTTCACTGGCAGAAGCTTCCTGCACTCCAGGCGAGGTGTTAACCAAGCTGAACCGTTTGTTGGTCGAGGATTTTCCCGCGGGCAAGTTTGTTACCCTGGTCTATGCCGTGCTCGATCCCCCAAGTCGCACGGTCACCTTTGCGAATGCAGGACATTTGCATCCTCTGTTTATTGATGGCGCCGGTGCGCAGTTCCTGGAGACAGAGCGCGGCCTGCCTCTCGGAATAAGCTGCGGAGATTATTCTGAAACGTCCGTAACTCTGTCGGCAGGTTCACGGCTTGTCTTTTATAGCGATGGCATCACGGAGGCGGTGGACGAGGAGGAGCAGGAGTACGGCCTCAAACGGCTCGCCGAGCACGCGACTGGCTCTTCGGCCTCAGCTGTCAGTATCGTGGACGATGTGCGGGCCTTCTCGAATGGTACCGTCGTGCGTGACGACGCCACTGTCGTGTTTGTTGGAGTGGGCCGCTAACTGCCGGTTTATCCGAGACGCGCCCTGTGATCTTTGAGAATGCAGCGATCCATCACGACGAAAATCCCAGCCTTGCGCGCCTTGGCGGCCGCGTCCTCGTGAAACACGTCCTCCTGCATCCAGACAGCAGGAACCTTTAATTGAATGGCCTGATCCACAATTTCTTCAACGAACTCCCGCCGCCGGAAAATATTCACGATGTCGATCTTCTCGGGAACGTCGAGCAACGAAGCGTAGGCCTTCTCGCCCAGACACGATTCGATTCGCGGATTTACGGGAATGATGCGGTAACCTTGGTTCTGCATGTAGGCAGTGACGCCGTAGCTGGGACGCATGGGGTCGTTGGAAAGCCCGACCACAGCAATGGTCTTTGCTAGTTTAAGCAGTTCAGTAATCGGATCGCTCTGCGGTACAGAAGCCATGTGTTCTTTTTCTATCGCTTGTTCGCCATATCCAGCTTCTGCTTATACATTTTTGTCGCCAGCTTGCGAACCGTCTCGGACACTTCCTTATTGGCGGAG
This sequence comes from Acidobacteriota bacterium, assembly GCA_013289765.1. GTDB lineage: Bacteria > Acidobacteriota > Terriglobia > Terriglobales > Acidobacteriaceae > Sulfotelmatobacter. The sequence continues at coordinate 567,519 of JABCZI010000001.1, read as the reverse complement.
ATATTCTTCAAATCCTGTGTTTGCAGATGCTTCATCAATCCTAACCCGAGGTCGAGTGGGGTGCGCGGGTTCGAAACTAAGTTGCGCACCACGATGTAATTTTTCATAAAACGCCGCTTCAGTGGAATCTGCCGCAGGACGGCTTCCAGCACGTTCTTCTGCAGAGCAAACTTTTCGACTTCGCCATCGGAAATTTTAGGAGCATCCAGCACCGCCAGCGCTACTACCTTGGTTCCGTCGCGGATCAGAATCGACCGCTCTTCTTTATTGCCCTTCATGGCCAATTGAATACGGCCCTTTATATCAAGGCGGTTGATCTTCTGCACTGAGTTGTCGCGTTTAGAAGGTTCAACGAATGTTGCTTTGGTGGCCGCGCCTGGCGCAGCGGGCCCGGCAACTTTGCTTTTATCCGGTTCGCCATCGCCCGCTAGCTCTGTCATCGGTCTGTTTTCATTTACCGGGAAATAGCCCGGCCCCAGTAAATCGACGATGCCGCCAACGGGTTGAAAGGGTTTATCTTTTTCGGCTGCAATCTCTGCCGCATGCTCGGCAAGATAGGCGGAAACAGCCTCATCGGGAACGTCGTCAGCTTCTTCATCGGCAATGGGGGTGGACTCGTGGATAGGTTCCGCGGCAGCAGAGGTAATACTCTCAGCACCGGGGGCTGAGGCTTCGCTCGCATTTATCAGTTTGGCTACAGTAGCCGCTTCGTCGCCCTTCAGGTAAGGGTTTGATCTCAGACAATCCAGCACCCCGGCGGAAGTCCGCACGCGCGGACTTTTCAGCATAGTCTCAATGGATTCCTGCGATGCCGAGATGGCGAACTTGGCTAACTGACTATCCGCCACAGAGGGATTTTCCAACAATGCAGGGAGAAGCTTGGGACGAATATTGTCCGGTGCGATTAGATAATCGAGCACCTCGGGCGATGTTTTTGGATCAGAGGCTGCGGCCAGCGAAGCCTTCTCATCCCACCCGGCGAGCGTCAGGCGTGCGACCTCGCCGAATATCTTATTGTGTTTTGCGAGGTAGACAAGAATCTCGATGTTTTCCTCGGCTGAAACCGAAAGCGCCCCCTTCGCCGCAAACTGCATCATGTTCGAGGGCAACTTGGAGGCGCGAATTAGTTCGATCGTGCTAGGCATTTGTTCAACTCCCGGTTCACATCCCGGAACTAGCAGGACGAGCCGGACCCACGCTGGCTTCGAGTTCGCGGACCGCGAGTTCCAACTCCGTAATCAATCGATTCGGCGTGCGCCGAAGAAATTCTTCCAATAAACTCCGATAGTACCAAAGAGTTCCGTCGCGCCCGCCGTTGAAACGCGCCCATATTGACTCTCCGAATTCCCGGTAGTCGGAAAGAATCGAACGTACATTATTCAGCTTATCCGCGGCTGAAACCAGGCGGGTTTCGGCATCCGCCTTCTTCAGATGCCGCAGATAAGTCTCTTTACGTTCCCGCCAAGGCGGCTTAGGATCGGTAAAAGAGTCCGTGCAGCCATCGACAATCTTCGCCACCCGCGGCCCGAACCGGCGCCGCACCTCTTTCAGGATGGGGAGGCCGCCGCAGTCTTCGACAACATCGTGCAGCAGCGCCGCGATCGCCATATTTTCGTCGCCGCCAAATTCCAGCACCAGCGACGTAACTCCCATTAGGTGCGCGATGTAAGGAATTGTTGAAGCCTTCCGCGTTTGTCCGGAGTGCTTATCCGCCGCAAAAAGGAAAGCTCGCCGAAAGCGCGGACCAAGTTTCACCGCTGATTTCTTTTTCCCCGCCGTTCTTTTGGGTCGCTCTACCTTCACGCTTGCTTCTCCGCGCGTCGCGCCTGCAAATATGCCCGAATGAAGGGCTGCAGATCGCCATCGAGCACGCGATCCACGTCGCCGACCTCCGCTTTTGTGCGATGGTCCTTGATCATGCGGTATGGCTGCAAAACGTAGGAGCGAATCTGCGAGCCGAAGTCGTTATCGAGTTTTGAATCCTCGATCTTCTTCGACGCCGCGCGCTTTTTCTCCATTTCGAATTCGTACAGCTTCGAGCGCAGCATGCTCATGGCGCGTTCGCGATTCTTATGTTGCGAGCGTTCGTTCTGGCAACTGGCAACCAGACCGGTGGCAAGGTGGGTGATGCGCACCGCCGAATCTGTGGTGTTCACGTGCTGCCCACCCTTGCCGCTGGAACGGTAAGTATCCGTACGAATGTCCTCGGGCTTGATGATTACTTCAATACTATCGTCGATTTCTGGAGAGACGTACACGCTGGCGAATGAGGTATGCCGACGCTTCGCCTGATCGAACGGCGAAATCCGCACCAGCCGATGTACTCCGATCTCACTGCTCAACAAACCGAACGCATACTCGCCGTTAACGGCAAAGGTCGCCGACTTCAGACCCGCCTCTTCGCCCGGCTGGTAATCGTAGAGGATGGTTTCAAATCCCTGCCGCTCTGCCCAGCGTAAGTACATACGCAGCAGCATATCGGCCCAGTCTTGAGATTCCGTGCCGCCCGCACCAGGATGAATGGTGACGATCGCGTTCAGGGCGTCGTTTTCGCCGGAGAGGAGAGTCTCGGTCTCAAGCTTGTCGACCAATGCGCGCAACGAGTCGAGCTCGCGGCGCAATTCACCGTCGACACTTTCGCCTTCTTTGGCCAATTCGAAGTAAGCGGCGATATCGTCACTGCGGCGGGAGAGGTCGGCATCCGTAGTGAGCAGGTGTTCAAGACGTTTCTTCTCGCGCATCACCTGCTTCGAGCGTTGCGGATCAGACCACAAATTCGGGTCGGAGGACTGCTTCTCGATTTCGGTTAGTTGCGGACGGAGCTTGTCCGCGTCAAAGATACTCCCGGAGTTCGCGTACTTTCTTGCCGAGAGACTGATATTCCTGTTCGAACTCTTGATTCATGAGGATGTTTCTGCTTTCTTGCCTGCTTTTACGTGAAGGGTGAAGCGTGTCAGCAGCGCCGCTACTGAAATTATCGCACAGAGCCACGCAAACCAGTCTCCGTGCCGCGTGTAGAACGTGGTTACGGAAGTGAGAGCGTAAGGGGCAAGCAGCACGCCGCGTTCCTTGCGCGGAAGGCGCGCAACTGTGCGTCCGTAAGGATCGATTGAGGCTGTGACCCCTGTATCCGTCGCACTCAGGATCCAGCGGTCATTCTCAATGGCACGCATGCGCGTCTGATTCAGGTGTTGCGCATAGGCGCCGCTATCGCCATACCATCCGTCGTTTGACAGATTAACCAGCACCTGCGCCCCGTGGTTCGCGAACTCACGCACCTCCCCGGGAAACACGGACTCGTAGCAGATAAATACTCCGAGTTTTGAATCGCCGGCAACAAGCGGAGCTCGCGACGTTCCCATCTGAAACGATCCCACCTCTTTGGTTAACCCTCCGGCAAAAGCAAACAGTCTGGGAAACGGCAAATACTCTCCGAAGGGGACCAGATGAATTTTGTCGTAGCGCGCAGTCCAATCGCCCGCCGGATCGATGAGCGCCGCCGAGTTGAAGACTTCAGAAGCCGACGTGCTGCTGTGCATTGCGGGAATATTCCCTATGGCGCCAGTTACTACCCAGCTGTGGGCGTCGAGTGCGGTCCGGCTTACGGGCTCGCGAAATAATGGATCGCTGGTAAAGAACGGTGCAGGAGATTCTGGCCACACAATCAAATTAGTCTTGCCCATCTTTGAGTCGGCTGCCGCGTTTGAAGCGGCTGTGATGCTGAGGTCGGCAAGTTCACGTAGTGTGCGCTGGAAGTTATCGCGCGTCCACGTCACATCCACTGGGATATTTTCCTGCACCAGCAGCGCTGTGCGATCCGCCGGAATCGTGGGAGCCTCGACCAGCCTTCCCGCTTGAAGCACCGCCGCCGCTGCCAAAGATGCGATCAGTAACGTGCTGCGCCTTTTCTTCGGCACCAGGAAGGCCGCTGCTACCGCGACATTCACCAGCATGATTTCAAACGACACGCCGTACACACCAGTCCATGTCGTAATGCGGCTCAGAGACATGTTGTCCACTTGCGCGGTCCCTAGCAGGTTCCAGGGGAAGCCTGTGACCAGCGTCCGGGCTAACTCGACCGCTACCCAAAGAAACGGGGCGGCTACGAGGACAGTGCGGTTGTCGCGGCCAGGTCCCGCCGCCAGGCTCAATAGCAATCCGAAAAAACCATGATAAAGACCGAGGTACAGGCAGAAAAGAAAAAGCGCCAGCAGAGCGAACGGAACACTGAGTCCGCCATACTGGTGCATCGTGTTGTAGATCCAGTAGCACGTGCCCGCGTACCAGAGAATTCCGGAGGTGTAAGCCAAAAGAAAAGCTTGCATCGGCTTTGCAGGTTCAAGATTGACGGAGCCGTTGATCTCCAAGGCCCCTGCTGGCCGGGCCCGTAACAATGCCACGATCAAGGGCGCGAACGCGACCCAGGAAAAAATGTACAGGCCGGGAAGAGGGAAGAGAAGAACTTGCAGCAGCGACGAGAGACCCACCAACAACCAGGCGCTGGAATGAATTTTTCGCACTGGGAAGGATAACAAAGGCAGTCTTGTCATTCCGAGCGGGCTTCCCGCGAGGAATCTGCTTTCATCGCGAGCAGCACGGAGCTCCGCACGAACTCGACAATCTCAGGCGTAATATACGGCGGCGGTGCGATTCGGAATACTGGTCTGTTCGCCACTGGCTTCAGAGAAACAGCCTGCCATGCGGTTCCGCGAGTGGTCGAGTCCTCGTGAAGAATCACGGCACTGGCACGATCCAAAAACTGCTGCGCGGAGGTCTTGAAATCTTCTGTGCCGGGGTCGAGCACGGTCAGATACAAGTCCGGCCGCAAAAACTTCAACACGCTGTTGGATTCCACGATCACATTGCGTGACTGGTCCAGGCGCTTTCTCAGTGCCGGCATGGCTTCCGCGAGCCTGCCCTGTTCCGTCCGCACCCACAGCGCTCGCGCCGCACCCGCCAGCAGAAAGCGGGAAGTGTCTGACTCACCGCTTCGGTCTCTCTCTTCCGAGATCGCCCAACTGTGGTCGGCGGTCGCACAATCACACGGCGCTCCATTCGCGGAACAGACTCCATGCCCGTATTGCGTAATTTTTACGGCCGTCCAGTCGTAATGGCGCAACGCGGAAATCACCCCGGCAACCACGCTGGTCTTTCCCACGCTTCTCGAATGCCCGCCAATGACGACGATTGCCACCTCTACCTCTTTTTCCCCAGCCGCGCCAGCGCCGCCAACTGCTTCAGGTATTGCCGCACCGGCTGCGCCGGAGTTCCCCAGAATGCTACGCCTTTGCCACGCAGAACCTTGTTGGGAAGCACTCCGCCCTGCCCGCCCAGCATTACCCCTTCTTCAATGCGCGCATGCTCGCCAATGCCGACCTGGCCCCCTAGCACAACATCGTTCTCGATCACGATGCTGCCAGAAAGCCCGGTTTGCGCCGCGATCACCACATTCTCTCCGATCCGGCAGTTGTGGCCGATGTGCACCAGGTTGTCGATCTTCGCTCCCCGTCCAATACGCGTTTCGTCGAGCGCACCGCGGTCGATGGTTGTATTGGCGCCGATCTCGACATCGTCTTCTATTATCAGCCTACCCACCTGCGGGAATTTTTCGTAGCGTCCGCTCTTCGCATCGCGTACATATCCGAAGCCATCGCTTCCGAGAACCGCGCCCGCGTGCACCACCACGCGATCGCCTAGCGTCGTGCCAGGATAAATCGTGACGTTCGGATAAATCTTGCAGTCCCCTCCCATTTTCACTCCGCGCCCAATGACGCAACTTGCGCCGATCCGTGTGCCCTCGCCAATTTCAGCATCTTCGGCAATAACGGTGCGCTCCCTGATAACCACTCCCGGCGCCAGGCGTGCGGAAGGATTCACCACAGCGGTCGGGGAAATTCCCACTTCCTGCCCGTCGTGATTTCCATCTCCTAGAAAACGGGCCGCCCGCGCGAAGGTCAACTTAGGATGGCTGCTGATCAGCAGCGGTTTGCCCGTTGATTCCGTGGCAAACCGTCCCGCAATAACCGCGCCCGCTGCCGATTGCAGCGCCCGCACAAGATATTTTTCTTCTTCTACAAAGACCAAATCGTCTTTCGATGCGGACCCGATACTCGCCACGCCACTAACCAGAACACTGCCATCCCCTTGCAGCCGGGCTTCGACGGCGTCGGCAATCTCTCGCAACGATCGCTTCATGGCTCTCACTCTATAGCAGAGCCCCAACGTGACGAAAGTGCTCGTCCCAGAGCCTGCTGGCCTCTGCAGCGCGCAGGCCTACAATCACGCTATGGAACGGAAAATCTTCTGGATGGTTTTCACGGTGCTCGGCCTGCTCGCGGATTTTCTTCTGCCGCTCTGGTGGGGCTTGGCCGCGACCATCCCTGCCCTCTTTGCCGCCTGGTGGGTGGCCTACCGGAGCGAGTGGTTCTGATTACGGGACGTCAGGACGTCTGCGTCATCGTAAAACTTTCGCCGCTGACATTACATCCAGTGGCGCCGGTCACCGCCCATGTGCCGGTAATCGAACCCCCGGAGAACGTGGTCGTGTTGATAGCAACATTTCCGGTCACGGTTCCGTTGAGCGTAAGCGTGTTGCCCCCTGACTGAACGGTGTACGTGAATGTGCCGGTAACGGCATTGGTTGTGGTGTTGGTGGTCAAAACCATCGAACCGGTTTGGCTTCCTCCGGTAATCGGGAAGCACGTCCCGCTTGTAAGAAACTGAAAAGAAGTGATGTTTAGCGAACCGTTGCCGTTCACTGTGAACTGCGTGGTAAAGCTGAACCCAGAGGCCGAACCGATCCCACCCGACAAATCCGCGCTCCAGACTCCAGTGGCCGTCGGCTGAGTAGATGTCGAGCTGCTGCTGCCACAACCGTTAAGCATGAGCGCAACTACCAGCAGAATTGCAACTTCTTTCATGAAGGGTCCTTGTTCCTTGCGCTTGAAGATCCTAAGATTGCGGACGCGCGATTTTCTGCTGCAAGACTACAGAGATGCAGGCCGACAGGTCAATGGATGTAAGGCGTGAAGGGACTTTCTTAACCTGCATTGTCACCCGAGCGGAGTAGCGAAGGTTCCTGGGTCGATTCAGTATGTGGTCGAGGTTCGCCGCTCAATCGCGGCAATCGCGACATGCCTGCGTTCAATCACGACCTCGAACAGAATGCGCCAGTTTCCCACGCGGCGGCGGAATCCGGGTAGGCCTCGCAGCTTGCGGATGTCGCCTTGAAACGGATCTTGTTGCATCTCTGCCAAAGCGGCCATGATGCGCGCCTGGTCACCCGCAGGAATCCGCTTAAGAGACTTTCTTGCGGGACCGGCGAGGACGACGGTCCATTCCATTGACAAACTCCTGCAGCGTTATGGAATCGCCAAGTCTGTAAGCGGCCATCCCGCGTCGATAGGCGCGTGCCTCGGCCGCCGTTGGCAACTCAGAGGGAATTAAGCGCGCCGATAGATACACCCGCAGCGCCTCCCGCACTAGCTCCGAGCGCGTCCTGTGTTCGGCCTTCATGGCTCGATCTATTTCCTTGGCCATCGCTGGTGGAAGGGACACCGTGAACGTCGTGGTTTCGCGCATGGTTGTTACTTTGTCATACTTGATCTTAAGCGTCAAGCTGTTTCCACTGCCTACAGACCCTCGAGATCCTGCCAAACACTTCGATCCAGCGTGTTCACACTCGGATTGTCCCGCCGATAATGCACAGTCACTGCCTGCCCAATGGGAAACCGCTCGTGAAAATTGACGGCTGACGTGCCGACGGACCAAAAAGGACGGCCGGCTTCACCGAAGTACGATCCATCTCCGAGCAAAAACCGATACTCAAGACGTAAGCGACCGCTTCCGCCCAACATGCGAACGGCGGTAAGTTCACCCTCGGTGCTGGGCCATCGCCAATAAAACAAGAGCGAGATGTAGTCATATAGGTCGCTGAACATATCTCTCTACCGTGACTACGCTCCGCGCTTTCCTTTCAACTCCGCCAGCAACTGCTCAATGCGATCCTCTTTCTCCAGCGCAGCCAGACGGTCTTCCATATTGTCTCCGGCAATCTCCGACTTCGCCTGTCCCACGGCTTCGGAATGCGCTACCTTCCTTTTCATGCGATCAAAGGCGGCCGCTTTCGATCCATCGCCCATAGCCAAACGGGCGTCGCTGGCCTTGCCTACGGCGCGGGCGCGGCGATGTTGCGCAATCAGTAGATCGGCCTTGGTCTGAGCCTCCGTCAGTTTCTGTTCGAGCTGGCGCAGAGCGGACTTTAGATTTTCCACCTGGGCCTTCTGGTCGAACACCTGTTGCTTAAAACTGTCGCTCATCTCGCGATAACTTTCCACTCGCTGCAGGGAAGCGCGGGCCAGGTCGTCCTGCTTCTTGTCGACCGACAACTCGGCCTTGCGCATCCACTCGGCGACTTTGTCTTCGTTCTCTTTCTGCTTCTTCTCCAGCAAGTGCTGATCGGCGATAGCGATCGCGACCTGAGTCTTTACCTGCAGCAGTTGATTCTGCATATCAAGAATCACCTGCTTGATCATTTTTTCCGGCTCCTCGGCCTTGTCGATCAGGTCGTTGAGGTTGGCCCGGACTAACGTGGAAACGCGCTCTAGTAATGCCATGATGGACTCCTTTTCTGTAAGCTTCTAGCTTCTAGCCCCTAGCTCCTGATTTCGTTTTGCCGCTTCGCAATTCGGGCAGGTCTTCTGCCGCGAAGTGGCGCCGATTGCCATTCCGATCGCGATACCAATGCCCAGCCAGATTGCAACATGCCCGGCCAGAACTCCGGCAACCGCCCCTAGCGCCGCTCCCAGCGCGATGCCTAATCCCGTATGTTTCGATTTGCTCGCCATAACCCACTCCAAGTGCGCTCGCCTCGCTTCGCTCGGCGGGACGGGCGAATGCGCCCGTCCCCACAGAAGGACCTCTGACCCTTACTTCGTTGCATCCACTACCGGCGGCTTCGGCGACTTGTCCCCCAGCTGCCGCACCTTGCCCAGCAGTTCCGACAGCGGCATGCCTGAGAGCGTTTCGAACAACGCCGGGACCTGCGCTGCCATCTTGGCAATGTCACCCGTGATCTTATTCATTCCAGATGCGTCGCCATTGCCAGTAGAAACGATGGTGATCTTGTCGACGTTGGCCAGCGGACTGGCCAGCGCCTTTACGATCTCCGGCATGCTGGTGAACAAACGGTCGATCACTGCGGCCTGGTTGTATTCCTGATAGGCCTCGGCTTTCACGTTCATGGCTTTGGCTTCGGATTCGCCTTTCTTGAAAATGATTTCGGCTTCGGCTTCGCCCTGCGCGCGTATCGACGACGCATGACCTTCGGCTTCCGCGATCAATCGCTGCTTCTCCGCCGCCGCCAGTGTTTCGATCCGCTGACGCTCGATCTCCGCTCCCTTCAACACTGTCGCAATAAGTTCTTTTTCGCGCCGGTTGATTTCCGCTTCCTGCACCTTGACCTGCTGCTCTTTTTCGATCTGTTGCACCTTCACCTGCTCGGCAATAACCTGCTGCTGCATGATGTTGGTCTGGATGTCATAAGCCTTGTCGGCTTGCGCCTGCTGCCGTTTCGTGACTTCCAAAAATTGCGCCCTCTTCACTTCCAGGTCGCGCTGCGATTCCGCCTGCTTGGCCAGTGACAACGTCTCTGCCAGCACGCGTTCCTGGTCCGCCTGGGCCTTGGCCACGGCCGATTCCCGCTGCGCCAGTGCGCGCTTGATGGCGGTATCGCGATCGGCTTCCGCAGTGGCAACGTCGGCATCACGCTTGATGCGCGCCACGTCCGGCTTGCCCATGTTGGTGATGTACTCATTCTTGTCACGGACTTCCTTAATGGTGAACGAGATCACCTCCAGGCCCATTTTGTTCATGTCTTCGGCACAGGTGCCGCGCATGCGGTCGGAGACCATCTCCGGCTGCTTTACGATCTCTTCCACTGTGAGCTGGCCAATGATGCCGCGCAGATGGCCTTCCATCACCAGCCGGATCAGCCCTTCACGCTCCTGATCTGATTTGGTCAGGAACTGCTCGGCAGCCGTAAGGACTGACTCGCGGTCGGACTTCACTTTGATTTGCGCGACCGCTTCGACCGTGACCGCGACACCTTGCTTGGTGTAAAGGTCCTGTTGCGGCGCCACGTCGAACGACATCAACTCCAGGGACAGATCTTTGCAGATCTGCACCATCGGCAGAACCAGCGTGCCGTGTCCCTGCACCACCCGCGTCCCGCCCAGGCCGTACACGATGAGCGCTTCGTGCGGCCCCGCTTTGCGATATAGCCTGGCCATTCCGCTCATCAGGAACAGAAGGACCATCACTCCCAGCCCGGCGAAAATCCAAATCTCCACCATCTTCGACATTTCGAACATAACGCCTCCTCCTACGAATGCAGTTTCGTCGACTTCATCCGCGACGTGTTGCCGATCCCCCGATCGAATTACCTACAAACTCACTTGCCACAATCAAACCTGCGGGAACGCTTACCTCCGCAAAAGGTTTGGCACGCGGCTCGAGATTGCGTTCTACGATCCAAGCATTCACGTGATAGACGACACCCAGCACGACATAAAAAACCGCAACCAGAGCCCACGTCGCAAGACTTGAAGGAGCGGCGCGCCGCACCGCATAACTCGCAATCGTGAAGACCACCAGCAGGAAGGCCGTCATTCTTAGAGCAAGCGTGCGAGATCCTTCCCGCGTGGTCCATCCGTTCGGTTGCCAATTGGCGTCAAAGTGGACCGCAATCCGCATGGGGAGCCGATCCCAGGCTCGCGAATAGTTCAGTGCAGTCAGCGGAAGCGCCAACCACGCCAGTCCAACTGCTGCTTGAAAAAGCTTTCGTTCCATAAAGCCTCCACGTTGCGAGAAGTTCAGCATGCCGAGGACATATCGCTACCGGTCTTCCGACATCTCGCTCCACAGCCGGACGTAAGCAATTCCTTTTTCGTAACGCGTGGCCACCACTTCTGTTCCCTTGGCGATGGCGCTACCATCGTCGCTGCGTGCGCCACATACGCGGCGCGTACCCATCTGCGTATAGATAATTTCGCCAGTGCCGCCCTCGCGAATCGAACTGGAAACTCTGCCGAGGACACCCACCATTTCGTAATCCGCCGGATCCATATTCTCGTCGTTCGAGATGAGGACCTTGCTTAGAAACAAGAAAACAATTCCGCCACCAACCAGCCCGCCGGTGACCGAGGCCAGCAATCCAAAACCAACCCATAAGCCGGAGTAGCGGGTAAGCAGATATCCCGTGCCGCCGAACCAGGCCAAAAACGCGGTCAGGGTAACGAAGTTGAACGGCGAAACCCCGTCGGACTGGCTGGCATGCGCCGCCGCTTGCGGGCTTCCTGCAATCGGAGCCTGAGCCGATGTCACCGGCGCATGCGCCGCTGGCAGGTGTGCACTCCCGGCGTGCCCGTGAAAATGCGGCAGATGAAGCCGGCCCGTCCGCGAGCCTCCGAACAGAAACGAAAAGAAACTGAAGCAGAAGCCGACCGCGAAACAGATCAGGTAGAAGTCCGCCCAACTCACGGAATAAGTCATCGGAGTCTGCTCCCTTCTGTCTTCGCGATACGGCTGTTATTTCCTCGGGGGTGATTTTCGCCGTGGCGTTTCGTGGCATGCGCCAACTCAGGCCTTAGCGCTTCCAAGAGTCTTTCCGCCAAACCTGGCGTATCCAGGATCACACCCAATAGCAAGAGGCAACGCCTGGTATCTTTCTCTCGCGCGGCTTTGATCAGCACTTCGCTCACTTCCGGATCGCTGACAAAACGCTCCGAACCTTGCAACAACCAGACATCGAGCTGACCTTCCGTCGTGCGCAAATCCGAAGTTAGCTCCGTGTGGTATCCCTCGGGATCATCCACGAGAAATCCGGGATGCACCTTGAAGAACTTCGCCAGCAGCGCTCGCGACGACTGCGTCATGTGCGGCCGCGCGCCGCTCTCGATCTGCGACAAGTAAGACTGGCTGATAGTCTGCCGCAGTTCCTGGCGGATGGCCTTCACCAATTCCTGCTGCGTGATGGATCGTCCCAATCCACGCAGGGATCCTTCCACCTCGCGCAGGTAACGGATTTTCTCTCCAACCTTCATATTGTGTATCGCAATATGTATATTGCAATATGCGATGTTAGTCAAGAACTGGATTTACCCTGTTTGCAGCAGGTTGAGAGCTGAATATCTTGGCTTGATGGATTTCACCACACGGATAACCTGTGTGAGGCTAGAGTCCGGCTTCGATGCGCGAACGGGGGTCGAGATAATCGCGTAGGGCGTCGCCGATGAAGTTGAAAGAGAGCACCGCCAGCATCACCGCGAGCGCGGGAAAAACCACGAGATGGGGCGCATCGAAGAGATGCGCGCGGCCATCGTTGAGCATCGCTCCCCAGCTGGCGGTCGGCGGAGGGACGCCGAGTCCGAGAAAACTCATGGTGGCTTCGGCGAGAATGGCTCCGGCCATGCCGATGGCGGCTTGCACGATGACTGGCTGAATGATGTTGGGCAGAATATGGCGCACGATAATGCGGAGATCGCCGGCGCCAAGGGCGCGGGCTGCTTCGACGAATTCGCGTTCGCGGGCGGCGAGGACTTGTCCGCGAACCAGACGAGCGTAGCCAACCCATCCGCCGAGCGAGAGCGCGAGAACGAGATTGAAGATGCCTGGACCACGGAAGGCCACAAAAGCAATCGCGAGCAGAATTCCTGGAAACGACAGGAACGCGTTCATCAGCACAATGTTAATGAAACGATCGATGGCACCGCCGTAGTAGCCGGCGATGGAGCCGATGATGAGTCCAAGGGCGAGCGAGGTGATGACAACGCAGCTTCCCACGAGCATGGAGATGCGCGCTCCATAAACAATGCGCGAGAAAATGTCGCGGCCAAGTTCGTCGGTGCCAAACCAATGCGTATGGGATGGATGATCGAGTCGTGCGGGTAGATTGATGAAGGCCGGATCTTGCGGCGCAATCCGAGGAGCGAACAAGGCGAAGACCACGAAGACGATAACGAGCACAACCCCTGTCGCAGCCAGCGGGTTGTGGCGTGCATTTCCGGCAACCAAGCGACGGAACGAGATGGCGGCAGTTGACAAAGGGGTTGTGGAATTCTACTCGTTAATAATTCTGCATGACATTGATTCTGAGCCGTTGCGCGTAGGCGCCACGTGATGTCAAGGGATAATTACCAAGTCAAAACCTAGACAATAAAGGAGTTGCATCCATTAATTTGGCACGCTCGATAACTTCCGCCTCGACCATGATGGGCTAATTGCGAATGGATGGCAAGGTTACATGTCACAGGAGGACTGTGGAATTTTAGCGCTCCACCCTTCTGTCCAAAATTGAACTGTCCGCCGATGCAAAGGCCTGCATCATAACTTGAGCCCAATTCAAAACCAATGGAGGAAACATGAAGAGTTCGATTCTTGCAGTACTAGCTTTCGCAATGATTTGCACGGCGGGTGCGATCGCTCAGTATGGGCAAGATCAGCATGATCAGCAGGCCCAATCTTCGCATCGCGTGAAAAATACGAATGTCACGGGATATGTTCGGAAGGATGGCGACAATTATGTAGTGGAAGATGACAAGGACAAACAGCGGTACCGCGTCCAAAACTCTGAGGCAGTACGAGAGCACGAGGGGCATCACGTCAAGATCAAAGCTAAATTGCACGAAGACGATCGCTCATTGGAAGTCAATCGAGTGAACCGGCTTCGAGAAGACGGGCACCATCAGTAAAAACCGTTTGCAGCAGGATCGCGCTCGGTCCCGCGAGGGACGGCAGCCTCTTTACCTCAGCTAGAGACCTTCCGCTGGACAGACTAGCCGCCCGTCAAGGTTATGATGGGCGGCTTCGTTTTGAGCCTCACAGACGATGGTTGGGTGGCCGATAATCCTTGCCGCCGCGTCGGTCTTGAACTCACCCTCAGACTGTGTTCTCATGAAAGTACCGACCGAATCTTCGGTCGGCATACGCGCCACAAACCTCCACCTCTAGCGCACATTCTGAGGAGAAAATCATGAGCAAAGTCTCGTACATTCCCAAAGACTACAACTCCGTTACACCCTACCTGATCATCAAGGGCGCAGCCCAGGCGATCGAGTATTACAAGAAAGTTTTCGGAGCCACTGAAACCGTTCGCATGAATGGCCCGGACGGCAAGGTCGGTCACGCCGAATTGAAGATTGGCGACTCGCACATCATGCTGGCCGACGAGAATCCCAGCATGGGGGAGGGGCACACCAGCGCGACCACCGTTGGCGGGAGCCCCGTGAGCCTGTATGTATACCTTCCCGACGTCGACAGCGTGGTTAAGAAGGCGGCGGCGGAGGGCGCGAAAATCCTGAAGCCGGTGCAGGACCAGTTCTACGGAGACCGAAGCGGTTTCATTCGAGATCCATTCGGACACCTGTGGGGCGTTGCGACTCATGTGGAAGATGTATCGCCCGAGCAGATGAAAGAGCGGATGCAGAAGATGATGCCGGCAGCTTAGTTTGGTTGGAAACTAGAGGCGGGGCGGGTTGCCCCGCCTCTGGCATTCTTGGTTGTTTCCCAAGCCTAGGCGCTCTGCGGCTGGTGTTGATGACGCTCAGCGCTCAAATCTTTCCACGATGGATTCCTTGACACGACGAGGGCATGGTGATGCCCGTGTACAGGGTCTTCGAGCGGTTCGTCATAATATAGACAAAATACATAGGTCCTTCGCGTAGTTGTTCCCGGCTGTGCTGGAGCTGCCGGGGCTCAGGATGACAAATCTGGGGACGCATGTCAGCGATTAATGAACTTTGCGGCAGTGGAAAACTAGCCTGCTTTTATGCCTTGTCATCCTGAGCGCGTTCTTTGCGCGAAGGACCTATGCAGTTGGGCGACGCCAGTGAAGTGGACGGATGGCGATTGGAATTGGTTTAGGCGCTCTGCGATTGGTATTGATGTCGCTCGTACCACTCCTCGCTCAAATCCTTCCAGGCTGGATTGACCGAAACGATGAGAGCAATTTTCTTGATGCGCAGCCAGCCCTTGATACGCTTCTCGCGTTCGATGGCGTTGTGAACGTCTTCGAATCGCTCGAAATAAACAAGCCGGTCGAGTTTGTATTTTGCGGTGAATTCCGAGCCGGTTCCTGTCTTGTGTTCACGGACCCTCCGCACGAGATTGTTGGTGACGCCTAGGTACAAAGTCCTCGAACGGTTCGTCATGATGTAGACAAAATACATAGGTCCTTCGCGTGGTGGTTCCCGGCCGCGCTGGAGCTGCCGGGGCTCAGGATGACAAATCTGGGGACGCATGTCAGTGATGAATGAACCTTGCGGCAGTGGAAAACTGGGCCTGCTTTTATGCCTTGTCATCCTGAGCGCGTTCTTTGCGCGAAGGACCTGTGCAGTTCGGGTGCCACTAAGGCGAACGGGAGGCGCTTTGTTGCTGAAACGCGACATCACGCTGTCGAGTTTGCAGCGGGCGGCGGCTTTGGTGGGGCGGCGGGTGGCGATTGAGTTGGTTTGACGTGGCCGCTATAAGCCCAGCCACGTACCTTCCCCATTGCCAGCACCTCAGGAAATATCATTGACTTGTCCTCACTGCCGGATCCTCGGATTCGCTACCGAATACAACACATCCGTCAAAAAATTCACCGCGACATACGTCAATCCAATCGCGAGGATGCAGCCTTGCACCAGGTAGTAATCGCGGTTCGAGATGGCTTGGATGGTGAGGCGGCCGATGCCGGGCCAGGAGAAGATGGTTTCGGTGACGATTGCGCCGGCGAGCAGAGCGCCGAATTGCAGGCCCAGCACGGTGATGATGGGGATCATGGCGTTGCGCAGCGCGTGGCGGTAAACGACGGTCCGCTCGGGCAAGCCTTTGGCGCGGGCGGTGCGGATGTAATCCTGGCTTAGCTCTTCGAGCATGGAAGTGCGGACCATGCGGGTGAGGATGGCGGCGAGCGCTCCGCCCATGGTGACAGCTGGCAGCACGAGGTTGGCGAAGGAGCCGGCGCCGGAGACGGGGAGCCATCCCAGCTTGATGGCGAAGAGAAGAATCAGGATTGGTCCTAGCGCGAAGTTGGGGAATGACAGGCCGAAGAGGCTGACTACGCTGAGCAGGCGGTCGTCCCAGCGGTTGCGGCGCTGGGCGGAGCGTACGCCAGCGGGGATCGACAGGATGATGGCCACGAACAGCGAGGCCAGCGTGAGTTGCAGCGTGTACGGATAGCGCTGAGTGAGCAGGCGCGTCACGCTTTGGTTGTAGCGGAACGAGGGGCCGAGGTCACCGTGGAGGACTCCGCGCCAGTAGTGAATGTATTGTTCGCCGAGCGGAGCGTCGAGGCCGTAGGCATGGCGGGTGGCTTCGATATCGGCTGGTGGTGCGCCTTCACCAAGCATTTGCTGGATGGGGTCTCCGGGGACGAGATGGATTAGGAGGAAGACGAGGCTTACTACCAGCCAGATTACTGGGAGGGTATAGAGGACGCGTTGGAGAAGCAGGCGCATGGGGTCAGTGGGTGGCAGGACACTCGGCGCCGTCGTAGAAATTCCTTGCGGAGCCGCTGTCGGTGCAGGCGTGCAAGGGGTCCTTCGCTCCGCTCAGGATGACAGGGTTGTGGGACTTATTGCAGCACGGTCCGACGGCCATCTTCAATCTCCGGTTTGCTTCGCGATCTTGGCTTTGGCATCGATGCTTTCGAGTTTCTCTATCTTCACTTTGGCGATGCGATGGCCTTCCATTTCTTCGACGGTATAGCGATGGCCTTCGTATTCGAAGGATTCGCCGAGATAGGGAATGCGCTGCAGGCGTGCGAGAACGAATCCGGCGAGGGTTTCGAATCCAGCATCGCGTGGCAGGATCAGGTCGTGCTGGGTTTCGAGATCGCGAATGTTTACGGCGCCTTCGAGCAGCAGAATAGATTCGTCGGCCAGCGTGGGCTCTGGAGTCGCGATGTCGAATTCATCTTCGATGTCGCCGACCAGTTGCTCAAGAATGTCTTCGACGGTGATTACGCCGGCGGTGGAACCGAACTCGTCGACTACGACGGCGAGGTGGCGGCGGCGCTGTTTGAATTCATCCAGCAGCTCCGCCAAAACTTTTGTTTCGGGGACGACGAGCACATCGTGCATGATCTGGCCAATCTGCGTGCGCGAAATACGCGATGCCACGGGCTGGCCAAGATTCACCAGCTTGAGCCGCACCCAGCGGACGAGCTCCTTGTAATAAAGAACTCCGACAATGTGTTCAGGCCCGCTTTGCGGATCGTAAACAGGAATGCGCGAATGCTGGCCTTCGACCACGCGGTTCAACGCCTCGTCGAGCGTGAGATCGGAGGGCAGGGAAAAAATATCCGGACGAGCGACCATGACTTCGCGAACCGTGATGCTGTCGAGTTCGATGGCATTGTGGATCATTTCTTCCTGCGACTCAGGGATCTGGCCGAACTGGCGGCTGGCGGTGACGATGAGCTTGAGCTCGTCGGGCGAGTGGACGGCGCCGCCGCGGCGAGCATCGCGCGCTCCGAAAAGTCTCAGCACCAGGCCGCCTGATTGCCGCATGAAAAAAAGTACGGGGCGTGCGATGGTAAGAAAAGCTTCCATGGGAGCAGCCACGGCGAGGGCAATCTGCTCGGCGCGCTGCAGGGCCAGGGTCTTCGGCACAAGTTCGCCCAGCAGCACGTGCAGGTAGGTGATCAGGGTGAACGCGATAACGATGGCGATGCCGTGGGCATAGACGGCAGCGTGAGGAACTTCGTGAACAAAGCGAAGGGATTCTACCAGACGCGCGACCATGGGTTCGCCGATCCAGCCGAGCGTGAGGCTGACCATGGTGATGCCGAGTTGCACTCCGTTTACAACCTCGTCGAGATGCTGATGCAGGCGCTGGACGATGCGGGCACTGATCCGGCCGGACGCGATAAGCTGTTGAATGCGAGTTTCGCGCACGCTGACCAAGGCAAACTCTGCGGCGGCGAAAAACGCGTTCGCTGCCACCAGGAGAAGGATCAGCAGCACCCGGAGCAGCACAAAGGCGATCATGGATGCGCAATTCTAACATTCCAAAGGGGCTGGGGCGATATAAGTGGGATCGAGAGGATTCCTTGAATTCTCTAACACTGAGGGCACGGAGACACACAAGGTAAATCTTTCGACCTGGCGGGCTACCATTTTGCTATGTCGAGGGTCTAAGTGAGAGGTGGCCAGAGACTGCCAGGCCACCGTCCACTCGGGTTGAATTCAATATTTTCGGAACAAAGCTAACTTTGGCTGCGTACAAGAGACTGGAGAGCGCGAGACGGCTCTACTTTCGGCAAGCATTCCCAGCGTGCATCAGGAGGCAGTTGTGAACGGAAACGGAAATAAGAAAAAGCGACGCAGACTTTTTATCTATAGTGGCATCGGGCTGGCCCTCGTCCTGGTGATTGCGATCGGAGTGTTTGCGGCCACGCGCGGTGGAACCAAGATTGATCCTTCGAAGCTGGCGAAGGTTGAAAAAGGCGACCTGGCCAAGAGCGTGGTGGCGACCGGCAAGGTGACGCCGATTATTAAGGTCGAAGTCAAGTCGAAGGCTAGCGGCATCGTGAAGAAGCTGCTGGTGGATTACGGCGATCGCGTAAAGAAAGGGCAGTTGCTGGCGCAGTTGGACAAGATCGAAATCGAGGCCCAGGTTGAGCAATCGCGGGCTTCGCTGGAGGCGGCTGATGCCAACTTGAAGAGCACGCAGGCCGATCTGGAGCGCGCCAAGGTGGACGCGGAAGGTCCGGATGTGCCGTTGTTGAAGCGGGCCTACGACCGCGCGACCAGCATGGCGAAGGATGGGGTAGTCTCCGCTTCGGCGCTGGACGATGCGGAGAAGAATTACGAGCTTGCTCTGAACAAACAGAACGTATCCAAGGCGCAGGTGACTGTTTTGCGGGCGAAGATTGCGCAGGCGGAGGCGCAGGTGGCGCAGGATCGGGCGAATCTAAAACAGCTTGAGGAACAGCTCAACTATACCGATATCGTTTCCCCCATCGATGGCATCGTGCTGTCGCGCGATGTGCAACTGGGCGACGCGGTCAGTTCGATTCTGGTGTTGGGATCTTCGGCCACGCTGGTCATGACACTGGGCGATACCAGCGAGGTCTATGTGAAGGGCAAAGTGGATGAGAGCGATATCGGCAAGGTCTATCTTGGCCAACCGGCGCGCATCAAGGTGGAATCGTTCAAGGACAAGTCCTTTACCGGAAAGGTGACGAAAATTTCTCCGATGGGCGTTGAGAAAGACAACGTCACGACATTTGAAGTGCGGGTTTCGATTCAGAATCCGGGAGGGGAATTGAAGGCGGAGATGACCGCCAATGCGGAAATCATTCTCGAAGAACACAAGAACGTATTGCAGATTCCCGAAGGCGCCATCATGTATGACAAAGATAAGAAGGCTTCGGTGGAGATTCCCAATCCGAAGGGAAAAGATGGCAAGGATAAAATCGCGGTCAACATCGGAATCTCTAACGGCGCGAAGACCGAATTGCTCAGCGGGTTGAAGGAAGGCGATCAGGTTGTGCTGCAGTAGGAAAAGCGGCTGTCGGCTTCCGGTTCCCGGTTAAAAACGATCTAATCCGGTTGCCGGATGCTGGATGCCGCTTCAAAATTCTCGGAGTCAAACGACATGAATAATCGATCTATCTCCCGAGTTTGGATTTCGATTTTGGCAGTGCTGCTGACTTGCAGTTTTGCGGTCGCTTCCACTCCGCAAGGCACATTCGAGAAAACGTTTCAGGTCAGCGGGCCGGTCGAATTGGAAGTGCTAACCCATTCCGGAGACATCATCGTCCAGAACGGCGGAGCGGGCTCCGTCACCATCGTGGGCAAGATTTTCGTTGGAGACCGCTGGCTCGCGGGAAACCGCCATGCTGACGTGAGCGACATTGAGCAGCATCCTCCACTGCGCCAGGATGGGAACAGCATCCATGTGGATTACGTGAATGCTCGAAACATTTCGGTGAACTATGAAATCACGGTGCCGGCCGACACCACCATCCGCACTCACAGCGGCTCGGGAGACCAGATTATTGAAGGCACTCACGGTAATGCCGACCTGCAAAGCGGGTCAGGAGATATGAAGCTGGCGCACCTTACGGGAGAGATTCGCCTGCAGACCGGTTCGGGCGACGTGCGCGCCCGCGAGATCTCAGGGCCAATGCGCGGCGGGACGGGCAGTGGAAATATCGAACTGGAAGAAACTGCCGCGGGAGATATTGATCTGCACACCGGTTCGGGCAACATTACGGCGCGGGGCATCCAGGGCGCATTTCGCGCCGATACTGGCAGCGGAGACATTACGGGTGAGGGTACGCAGGCGGGTGCGTGGAACATTCGAACGGGATCGGGCAATGTACATGTGCATCTGCCAGCCAATGCCGCCTTCGATGCGGACATCTCCACCAGTTCAGGCAGCATCAATGTGAATGCACCAATTACAATGACTGTGCAAGGACGAGTGCAGGAAACGCGCAGGTCGATCCAGGGCAAAGTTCGCGGCGGCGGCCCATTACTCACTCTGCGCACAGGTTCGGGCGACATTCATCTCGACTAGCACTTCGGGCTGGCCTACTGGCGCAGATCGCCTCCAGCCGTTAGAATGTGAAATTCCACGCTGCGTGATTCGCAATCTTTTTCTGGGGTGACAATGAGTTCTCTTCGCGTGGGCCGGTTGGCGGCCATGGTGATTCTCACCCTGCTGTGTCTGTCATGCGGTCAGGTTTACCGTCCCGTCGTCATTCCGCTGACGACACAACCTCCGACTCCTTCCGGCTTTCACACGGTCTTTGCGATTAGCGCCAATATCGCGTCGTCCCCGGGTGGAGCGATGCAGATCGATGTTGCCGGGGACAGCATCGCGGCGGAAACCCCCAGTTCCGACCGAAGCGCGCCAAATCTGGGAAATAATCCCACTTACGCTGCCATTCTTCCCAACCTTTCCCGAGTGTTTGTCGCGAGTGCGGGCAGTGTTACGGCCGGCGGGGTCGATGTAGTTTCGTACTTCTCGCCCGAGTTCCAGTCCACCGTCGCATCCGGGTTGGGGGCAGTAAGCACGATCGGTTTGCCGCCAGGCTCACAGCCTGTGTTCGTGAATACGACTCAAAGCACGGCTTTGTACGTCGCAAACTACAACACCAATTCAGTTTCTGCCGTCAACACCACATTAAATGTTGTCAGCAACACCGCCGCTGTGGGGGTAAACCCGGTGGCTTTGGCCGAGACGCCAAACGGCCTCAAGGTTTACGTGGCGAACCAGGGTGGCAATTCAGTCAGCAGTTTGAACACTGCGGATCTTTCTCCAAACTCGGTTACCGGTTTCACAGGGAGCACTCCCGTTTGGGTGGTGGCTCGCGGCGACAACCAGAAAGTCTACGTGCTCACACAAGGGGACGGACAGTTGGTCACCATCGACGTTGCCACCGACGCTGTAACCAGCAGTCTTCCAGTGGGTGCGGGAGCGAACTTCATTTTCTTTGATTCCAACCGGAACCGCCTCTATGTGACGAATCCGGTGACCGGCGTCCTGAATATTTTTTCCGACACTGGCGGACCGAACGATACGCCAACTTCGCTCACGCCTCAGGGAATTACGATCCCTGGGCTGAGTGCCACAACTACGTTTTCATGCCAGGGATGTAGCGCTCCGGTTCCAGTTTCAGTCACGGCTTTAGCCGACGGCAGCCGCTTCTACGTAGCCAGCTACCAAACGGCCACCTCGTGTCCTGATCCATTGGTAAGCGGCTCTTGCGTTGTTCCTAGTGTTTCCGTGTATGACGCCAATAGTCTGGCGCTCAAGAGCACAATGACCTTGCTGACCAATCCACCATTTTCGGTGAGTTCCAGCGGTCAATATCAATACGCCGTGCCCGCACTCACCTCGTGCATGCCGGCTTCTTTGTATACTCCCAGCACTACCCGCTTCCGCGTGTTCACCACGGCTGCCGCCGACAGCAGCCGCGTCTACGTAAGCATGTGCGATGCGGGCGCCATCGCGGTGATAAATACCACTGACAGCAATGCCAACAATCCCAGCGGCACCGGCAATCCGTCGGATACGCTGGTCACCGACCTCCCGACAGCGTTCAGCGCCGGAGCTATTCAGTCGAACGGTGAGCCGCCGAATCAGAACCCAATTTTCCTGTTAACGGGGCAGTAGAAACTTAACCACCGAATGACATCCCTCGCTTCGCTCGGGATGACACTCGGGGGTGGATGATTAATTGCGGGGCCTGCTTCTAGCTTCTCGCCACTACTTCTTCTTTTTGCGCTTCTCTCGCCGCGTAGTGGGAATCGACATACTCATCCAAAATGCCGATAAACTCGGCCACGATGCGATCCCCTTTCAGGGTGGTGAACAGGCGTCCATCCACGTAAACCGGGGCCTTCGGTTCTTCGAAAGTTCCTGGGAGCGATATGCCGATGTTGGCGTGCTTCGATTCGCCGGGGCCGTTGACCACGCAACCCATGACGGCGAGCTTCATTTCTTCCACGCCCACGTAGCGTCCCTTCCAGGTCGGCATCTGCTCGCGCAGATAAGTCTGAATCTGCTGCGCCATTTCCTGGAAGAAAGTGCTGGTGGTGCGTCCGCAGCCGGGGCAAGCGGTGACTTGCGGCGTGAAACTGCGAATCCCCATGGATTGCAAAATCTGCTGCGCCACGCGGACTTCTTCGGTACGATCGCCACCCGGAGCCGGGGTCAACGAGACGCGGATCGTATCGCCGATACCTTCCTGCAACACAACTCCCATAGCGGCGCTGGAAGCCACCACACCCTTCGCACCCATTCCAGCTTCCGTGAGGCCGAGATGCAGCGGATAATTACAACGCGCGGCGAGCGCGCGGTAAACGTCAATCAGATCCTGCACGCCGCTGACTTTTGCGCTCAAAATAATCTGGTCGGGGCGCAGTCCAAACTTCTGGGCGAGATCGGCGGAAGTCAGTGCGCTCACCACCATGGCTTCCATAGTGACGTCGCGAGCGTCTAGCGGTTCAGCGAGCGCGGAATTCTCATCCATCATGCGCGTGAGCAGGGCTTGATCGAGCGAGCCCCAGTTCACCCCGATGCGGACTGGTTTCTGATACTTCACCGCGACTTCGATCATGGTGCGAAAATTCGAGTCGCCGGTGCGTCCAATACTTGAGTTCCCGGGATTGATTCGATACTTCGCAAGATCGCGGGCGCATTCGGGATACTTGGTGAGCAGCACGTGCCCGTTGTAATGGAAGTCGCCGATTATCGGCACGCGGACGCCCTGCTTGTCCAGTTCCTCGACAATGCGAGGAACAGCGGCAGCCGCCTCTTCGTTATTGACCGTCACGCGCACAAGCTCAGACCCAGCCCGAGCCAAGGCAGCACACTGCTGCACGGTGGAAGGGATATCTGCGGTGTCGGTGTTCGTCATCGACTGCACCACTACTGGTGCATCCGAACCGACGCGCACACCACCAACGACGGCCGTAACGGTCTTCCTGCGTGGAATCATAGCCATGGGAAGCTTTATTTTAACACCGGAAGCAGGGTTTGTGAGCCTTTCGGAGGGAGGCATACCTACGGCTTCGTTGAACGAAGAGAGAGCTTGCAACAGCGCGCCGGAATCGCTCACCATACTTGCACACCAAAAGGAGGTTCCCATGCAGCATCATCGAATCCAGGCAACCGCGATCGCTCAGAAAGCCAGAGCCGGGCGCCGCGCTGGTGCGCCGGCACCGCAGTGGCCAAGTTATCAGGGCGTCTCTCAGTTCGTGGGAACCAGCCCAAGCGGACGCGCGACTGTTTATGTCGATCCCACGCTTGGTGCTGCTGCGCTGCAAAATGCCCAGGACCTGGTTAACGATGCCGACCGGGTAGCCAACGCCAACGACGCCATCTTTGGGACGACGGGCGGCGCCGTGAGCGTGATTATTTTTGCGCTCGGTGGCGCAACCGACGGCACCGGCGGCGCTGACCACGGCGGTTGCGATTACACCACTGGCAATGCGATCGAAGTCTGCGCCTCGTTCGGAAATTCAGCCCGGGTATCGGCTCTGTTTGAGGCAGAGTTGAGCGAGTGCTCTATGGGCGGGAATCTCTGCGGCGTCAGCACGGGAGAAGCTCTCTCTCGCTGGTGCGCGGCGCAAGTGGGAAACAATGCGCTCTCGGACTTCGCAACCGCACCCACATGGGCGCAAGATGGAATGCCGGACTTCGTTGATAAAACCGATCCTACCGACCAGAATGCAGACAGCACCGGTTGCGGCATGGCTTTCTTGTCCTGGCTTCTCAGCCAAGGCTACTCGTTAAGCAAGATCGCCCCGGCAATGGTCGCGTTAGGTGACAGCGGAACGCTCGCGCAACTCTACGCGAATTTGACATCGTCGCCGGCGAGCAATGCCTGGTCTGCTTTTCAGTCGGCCATAAAAGCTCTGCCGAATGGGGTAACCACGGATGACCCATTCGGCGGCGGAGCTTAGATTAGCGGATTAGAATACGGTTAAGGCAGCCGATCCATCAGTCCCGGCAGAGTCTTCATCAGATCGTTATAAATCACCATCACGGCGAAAAGTACGAGGAAGACGAATGCAGCTTGATAGACGCGTTCCTTGATGCGCAGGCTGACGTCGCGGCGCATGAGCCCTTCGATCAGCAGAAACAGGATCACGCCGCCATCCAGAATCGGAATTGGCAGCAGGTTAAAGATGCCAAGGTTTAGACTGATTCCCGCAGTCAATTCCATCAGCGGAGTCCATCCCTTTTGCTGCGCCGCGTAACCGGCATCCTGAGCAATACCAATTGGCCCTGAAACCATGCGAGGCGAAACTTTGCCCTGAACAAGTTTCTTGGCCAATTCCAGAATGAGCAACGAGTATTTCTTGTTCTGCTCGAGCGATAGGCTAAGCGCTTGAGTGAAAGGCAAGGTAGTCACCTTGGTCTCGCTCTTGTTGAGAAACCCCAGGCGGTATCGCTGTTCCTTTGGGTCCTCAGTCTTAGAGAGCACGGGCTTCAGATTAAAGCTCAAAGTTTGAGCGCCACGAATCACGGTGAGATCGACAGGTTTATCTTTCGTTTGTTGCAAGCGCTCAATCATGCTTTCGATCGAAGGCAGGCTCTGGCCATCGAGGGCAACAATGCGATCACCCTCCTTGATGCCAGCCTTGTCCGCTGGTGTGCCGGTTTCAACCCGCCCTACCACAACTGGCTCCTCCGGATACCAGCCAGCAGAGCCTACTTCAGACGTAGTCACGGCCTGCGGCACAATGGTTTTCTGAAATACCTGTGTCCCGCGCTGAACGGTTACGGTCAGGGGCTGATTGGCGCTCAGCCACACGCGAGGTTGCAGTTGCTCCCACGTAGGGTTGTCAATGTTGTCGACCTTGACGATCCGGTCGCCGGGTTGCAGGCCGGCTTGAGCTGCGGGCGAGTCGTGCTTCACTCCTTCGATCACCGCTGGTTTATCGAGAAAAACCGGGTATTCGTAGTGCACCATGTAAACCGTGGTGAGCAGGAAGATGGCCAGCAAAATGTTCATCGTGGGCCCGGCAATCGCGATTAGAAAGCGGTGAAAACGCGAGTGCGACATGAACTCGGCGGGATCGCCGGTGCGCTCGTCCATGGGATTCTCGCCGCTCATCTTCACGTACCCGCCCAGGGGGATGGCGCTGATGCGATAGTCGGTGTCTCCCTTGCGAAAGCCGAGAAGCCGCTTTCCGAACCCAATGGAAAACACTTCTACCCGGACCCCTAGCAATTTGGCGACAGCATAGTGCCCAAACTCGTGGATCAGGATCATGAAGCCCAGAACTACCGCGACCGCAGCGACGGAAATAAAGAAATCAGACATAAAAGAAATACGGAAAAACTCCCCCGTTTAGATTCACCTGTTGGACTTACTGCACTTACTGCACCACGGATGCTGCCCGCGGATGCCCGGTTCTTTTCTTGTGCATGGTTAAAACCCGTTCTTGAGCATATCGGCGTGCTTCGGCATCGGCTTCAAGAACCTCCGCAATTGAACCCAGCTTCCCACAATTAGATGCCAAAACCACGCTTTCGATTATCTTCGGAATTTCATCGAATCGAATATTTCCATCCAGGAAAGCCGCAACCGCTACTTCGTCGGCTGCATTCAGTGCAACGGTCTTAGCCCCGCCTGCCTCCGCCGATTCATACGCTAAACGGAGACAAGGGAATTTATTCATGTC
Source organism: Acidobacteriota bacterium (assembly GCA_013289765.1). GTDB lineage: Bacteria > Acidobacteriota > Terriglobia > Terriglobales > Acidobacteriaceae > Sulfotelmatobacter. Next base: position 541,327 of record JABCZI010000001.1, on the reverse strand, counting down.
TGGGGGGGAGAAGTCCAGATGACGCAAGTTACCCACCGGAAATCGCATATCCGACTGAATCCGCTCAGGATATGTTAGCGCATATAGAATCGGCAAGCGCATATCAGTCACCGAAAACTGAGCAAGTATGCTTCCATCCACAAACTCAACCATGGAATGGATCGTGGATTGCGGATGCACCAGGACTTCTACCTTAGCGGGCGGCAGATGAAAAAGTCTGCACGCTTCGATCACCTCGAAGCCCTTATTCATTAGGGTCGCCGAGTCAATCGTGATGCGCTTTCCCATCTTCCACGTGGGATGGTTGAGCGCCTGCTCGACCGTGATGGAACTGAAGTCGGACCGGGGCGTATTCAAGAAAGGCCCGCCCGAAGCCGTCAGCCATATGCGCTCCACTTCTTCCATGCGCCCGCCGCGTAAGCACTGATGCACGGCGTTGTGTTCGCTGTCGATTGGAAGCAGAGGTTTACCTTGGCGTCGGGCCTCTGCGGTGATCAGTTCGCCTGCCGCGACCAGGCACTCTTTATTGGCCACGCCGACGGTCTTTCCCGCCTTAACCGCTTCGTATGTGGCCTCAAGGCCGGCCACGCCCACGATGGCGCTGACCACAAAATCGACCTCGGGATGGGTGGCAACTCTCACCGCGCCGGCCGCGCCATGCACCACTTCAATCTCGCTTAGTCCGGCTTGCTTAAGGCGCGTGCGGAGCAAGTCTGCGTCAGCTTCCAAGGCCACCGACACAATGCGTGGCTGCCATCGCCGCGCCTGCTCGAACGCGGCTTCCAGATTCGAGCCTGCAGCTAGCGCAACAATCTCAAAGCGCTCCGGATAAGATTCCGCGACGCTCAGTGTGCTGCGCCCGATGGAGCCGGTGGATCCGAGGATGGCAACGCGTTTCATGCTATGGAAATCGCAACCTGTGAAATCGCAACCTATCAGTAGCGCGACCGACTTCCTATTTTACGCGCTACCAGGGACGAGCGGGCGGGAAGAGTGCAACGGCGTAGAACCATAGCACCGGCACGGCAAAGAGCAGGGCGTCAATGCGGTCAAGCATGCCTCCGTGGCCGGGAAGAATCGTGCCGGAATCTTTCACTCCCGCGCCGCGCTTGATTAACGACTCCACCAGATCGCCGAGCTGCGCCGCAATGTTCAGTGCGACGGTCAGCAGGACGATTGGCAACCACTCCGGCTTCTCTAACCCGAAGAGTCCGTCGCGACGCTCAATCAGTCCCATGCGCAGCAGGAACGAACTGATCGGCAAGGCATAAGTAAATAGCAGGCTTCCCACCAGAAGGCTTGCCGCTACTGAAGCGGCCGCTCCCTCCCATGTTTTCTTGGGGCTGACGTGTGGTGCCATCAAGTGCCGGCCAAGGGATCTGCCCACAAAGTAAGCGAAAATATCACCCGCCCAAACTACGAGTAACAAGTACAGCACCCAGAACGCTCCTGCGATCTGCTGGCGAAGTTGCACCAGCATCGCCATGGGCAAGGCAATATAAGTGAAGGCGAATACCGAAGCTGCCGCCGCTGGATACGCTCCGCTCATCTGCGTTCGGCGCAGGGTAATTGTCAGAAACACAAAGGGCGCAAGTGCGCAGGCGAATCCCGTTTCCACCACGAACTTCAAGGCGGATAGTTGAGGCGTGTCCGAAGCTGCGTTCGCAGCGAGCAGTAGAAATAGCAATCCTACAAAAATGTAAGTCGGCAGGCGCATCGGCTGTACGCCATAGGATTCCGTCAGCTTTAGAAATTCCTGAACTGTGATCAGCGCCACTGCGGCTGCCACTACCGCCAGCACCGGCACGGGCGCGCGCAAAACCAGCAGCATGACTATCGGAATCAGGACGACCGCGGTAGCGATACGCTTCAGCAAGGTGCGTCCATCTTATCTAACTCTTGTCATTCCGAACCGGGCGAAGCCCGGTGAGGAACCTGCTGTAGCACTCTTCGCAGTAGGTGGGAATCTATTTGAGGACCTTGGCCGGTTCGGCATGCGCGTCGCCATGGTTCAACCCGCCATAGCGCCGCTCCCGCTTCTGATACTGGGCAATTGCTTCGAGTAAATGGAATCCACGGAAATCGGGCCACAGGGTGGACGTGACATAAATCTCAGCGTATGCCAATTGCCAAAGCAGAAAGTTGCTGAGCCGCATCTCGCCCGAAGTCCGCACGACCAGATCCGGGTCGGGCAGGTGGCGCGTGTAGAGGTGATTGGCAACGGTCTCTTCGTCGATCCGCAAATGTTCGACACCGCCATTCTGTGAGGCGGCATTGACCATGGAACGAAACGCGTCCACCAGTTCGCTGCGCGCGCTGTAGTTCAAAGCCAGCGTCAACACAGTTCCGGTATTATGCGCCGTGCTGGCACGCGCCCACTCCATGCGATCCTGCACATCTTCCGGGAGTTCGTGCTGCCGCCCGATGTACTCCAGACGAATATTGTTCTTATTCAGCGTGGGAACTTCCGCCTTCAGATAGCGGCTCAGCAACCGCATCAGGAAATCGATTTCGCTCTGGGGTCGCTTCCAGTTCTCCTCGGAAAAAGCATAAAGAGTAATGGCGTGAATGCCGATGCGAGCCGCCGTCTCGACCGTCGAGCGCACGGCTGCAACCCCGGCGCGATGCCCGGCCACGCGCGGCATGTGGCGCCGTTTCGCCCAGCGCCCGTTGCCGTCCATGATGATGGCGATGTGCTTTGGGAGCCGCCCTGGATCAAGCTGCCGGTAGACTTCCGCTTCTTTCCGGTCCAGTCCGGCGAGAACTTTGTGTTGCAAAGTGATCCCCTTCGGATAGAAGCTACCACAGCAGGGAAGCGGTTGCAATGAGGGGAAGAGAACTTATGCTCCCGCACCGTCGAACAGTTCCGGCCAACGCGAGGGTGCCGGCTAAACTTGGTATTCTGTGGCTAGGCATGCAGGAAGGAAAGTCCCGCACTTTCGATCGATGAGAACTGCGATACTCGACTCATTAAGAACGACCGTCCTCCTCGCAAACAGACATGCGTGCTGCATCTGTCAACGAATCGACGTGCAAATCCACCATATTGACGGCAACAACTCGAACAACGACCAGACGAATCTGGCAGTCCTGTGCCTCCCGCACCATGACAAGGCGACAGCCCCTCCGTCGTTGACGGCGAGGCTGAGGCCCTCAGAGATAAGCGCGTACAAGCAGTCCTGGGAAGCGGAGTGCGCCGCGGAATCGATTCGGCTCGCTAGGTCGCGAACAGCCTTTTTCATGGTCGATTACAAGAATGCGGAGCGCATCAGGCAACTGTTTGTCCAGCTTACTCCAAGCGAGTATTTCCACGCCTACGCGCTGTTGAAAGATCAATTCCGGCAAGAAGATGGACTCAGGAAGGAACAAGGCTTCGACATTTCACTCGAGCCAAACACCTCCTGGAACTATGTGACGCAAGAGCTTCTTGAATACGTCCGAAAAGGTAATGTTCACCCACCTTGCTTTCGTGAATGCAAAACACACCCTCTCGATCCCTTGTACCCGCGTGGTTTCTTCAGCAGTGGTGAGCCAGCTTTTGCTTACTACGATGTCTGGTGCCAAATTATGACGCGCGCAATCCTGACTGCGAGAGGGTCATATGACATCGAAGATTTGATGCGTGTGAGAGATATATCTCGATTGTCACTTGCAGGCAAAATTATCTCCTTCTCCGGGTCCCTTCTCGGCAAGGTGGCCTTCCCTGACCAGTACGCCGAAAAGCCAGTTAGCAGCACGACCCTAATGGTCAAAGGACGTCAACAGACGTGGCGGGCGGAATTGCAATTGAAGACTCACTACATTTACTCCGTCACCGCAACTGGGTCTCTCTCCGACGGTCGATCTAACGGTCTCCTCGTGATGCGTGGCATCGAGCGAGTCCAAGAGAGGGCCCGGACAAGAACCGTTGAATTCTCATGTACGCCCCTGATCACCGGATGCGGCGGCGGTGGCCCATTGGGAATCCCCAGGGAATCTAGAACGAATTGACTTGGCCTTACTTCGCTTCCTCCGGCACGATCTTCAACTCCAGCTTCTCCGTCAGCCTCAGTACGGTCAGCGAGCAGCTCACGCCTACGCGAACATCCGTCAGCACGCGATGAAGATCGTCCACACCAGCGACAGGCTTGCCTTCCAGCGCCACAATAACGTCGCCATCTCGGAGCCCCGCGCCCTTCGCCGGACTATTCTCCTCGACCGACAAAACCAGCGCGCCCGATTCCTTCGGCAAATCGTAGAAGCGCACCACGCGCCGGTGAATCGGCACCGTCTGCGCCGAGACGCCGATGTAGCTCCGGCGAATCCGCCCATCGCGCAACAGGCGGCTCGCTACGAACTTCGCAGTATTGATCCCGATGGCAAAACAAATTCCCTGCGCCGGAAGAATCGTTGCCGTGTTCACTCCGACCACCCGCCCCGCGGAATCCACCAGCGGACCGCCGGAGTTGCCTGGGTTCAGCGCCGCATCCGTTTGGACTACATCGTCAATCAACCGCCCCGAATACGATCGCAGCGACCGCCCCAGCGCGCTCACCACACCCGCCGTCACTGTCGACTGAAATCCATACGGGTTTCCAATCGCAACCACGAGTTGCCCCACCCGAAGCTGCTGAGAATCGCCGAGAGCGGCCGCAATCAGGCCGGGCTCATCCACGCGCGCCTCGTCTATGCGAATCACCGCCAAGTCGCTCGCTGGATCGTCACCGATCGCCGTTGCCGGCATCCGTCGCCCGTCCGCCAGCGTCACTTCGATGCGCCGGGCATCATGCACGACGTGGCTGTTCGTCAGAATCAGCCCGTCAGGAGTAAATACAAATCCCGAGCCTCCGCCGCGTCGTTCGCGCGGCTCGCCCGAGCGCGTGCGGCCGGAAGCCGTGTGTACCTCAATATTCACCACCGAAGGACTTACGCGTCCAACAGCGCCGGTGACCGCGCGAGAATACGCGTCTAGCAGGGAATCATCGAAAGCAGGCGTACGCGCAACCGCCGCCGCCTCTGGCTGCCGCTCTTCCTGGGAACCATTGAGATCAGTTTGGTTCACTGCCGAGGGAAAGACCGGCTGAGCAGAGAAAGCATTTCCAACTTCTTCGTAGTTCATGCTGGATAGATGAAAATCGATCTCCTGCGGATTCACGGCAGCTGAGCCGGAGCAGAGCCGCGAAGCAGCGAAAGAATGCAGCCCACGGCGTAAGCTGTGGGAATACGCGGAGGGGAAACCAGCCCCGAAGGGGCGAAAGGCACGCATCTATCCAAAACAAAAAAGCCGGGACCAAAATCGGTCCCGGCATTGAGTTGGCTGGTTGCCCGGATAAACTCCGTGGATAGAGCAGCCGCCTTCGCCGGCCCGGACAGCCGGGTGGCGGCTGTCTCCACATGAAATCTTCCTACGCCGTCCTTCGCGGCCGCACCGTCAAATCCCGCAACTGAGTCAGGACGCTCGACATCTGCATCCCGTTCAGCTGCGAAACAAACGGCAGAATCTCCGCGATGAACTGGTCTTTCACCAATTCGCTGATCTCGTCCTGGCGGCTCTTTTCTCCGCCACTCAGCAGTTCCGGCACGGTCACCTCCAGGGCTCGCGCCAGCCGTTCCAGGGACGACAGCGTAGGCGTAGCTTTCTCGTTTTCAATTTTGGAAACGTAAGTTCGCGGCACCGACATGCGTAGTGCCAGTTGCCGCTGGCTCAGCCCGCTTCGCAGTCTCAGCGAGCGGATCGACGTTGCCAGGTTCAAGTGTCCCCGCCCGGTGCCGGGCATGGGCATCATTACGGTAGGCGCAAGCACCACGGGTTCAGGCTCTGGCTCCTCGTCCATGGACGAGTGGCAGCGACGGCAATTGTTATTCACCGTACGGAATTGAACCAGCAGGCAATGATCGCAACGGACGACTTCCCTAGAATCTACTGGGGCAAGGTTCGTGGCCATCGGGTTGTGGGAGTGCCAGAGCGGGCTACTCCTTACTTTTTACTTTTGGAACCTTAATAAACTGGGGGAGAGGTTCCTACTGCAGTGCCAATCTGCGGTACTAGCCCTGTGGATGTCAAGGTTAAAATGCATGAAGCCGCAAGTTGCGCCGGTGAAAACCAAAACAAAGCGGGGAGATCCCGCGGAAGACAGGCCAAAAGCATGATAGATCGTGAGTCTGCATGGTGTTTACTAACTGAGTTCACTCAATCGGAAAGTCTAAGCAAGCACGCGCTGGCAGTAGAGGCCTGCATGCGCGCCTGCTCGCACAAGTTTTCGGGTTCGGAGAACTCTGAGGCGTCAGCAATGGGACTATCCAAAGAAGACCTCTGGGGCATCGTCGGACTCACTCACGACTTCGACTACGAAAAATATCCCAGCCTCGAAGACCATCCCTACAAAGGCAACGAAATCTTGAAGCAGCGCGGATGGCCTGATGTAATTATGCGGGCCATCATGTCGCACGCCGAATACACCGGCGTCACCCGCGATACTCCCATGGAAAAAGCCCTCTTCGCCTGCGACGAACTCGCCGGATTCATCACCGCCGTCGCCCTGATCAAGCCGGGAAAATCTTTAGCTGAAGTGGACACGAAGTCAGTGAGAAAAAGAATGAAAGACAAAGCCTTCGCCCGCAAAGTGAACCGCGACGACATCATCACTGGCGCCGCCGCTCTCGGCGTGGATCTGGACGAGCACATCGCCTTCTGCATTGAGGCTCTGCAGGGGATTGCTGATAAGTTGGGATTGGATGGCAGCGCTGTCGTTCGGGTGGAACCGGCTCTCTGACTTGGTTCAGAGTGGCAACTCGGCTTGCTCAGCGGATTGCCTCGGCCACCTTCCCGCTCGCAATCAGCTCCGCCAGCCTCGTGAAGTCCTTGTACATCACGCGGTCTTTTTCCATCGTCGGACACACTGACCGAATCGCAGAATGCGCCGCCTGTCCGCGTATCGAACTCTTGAGCGGAGAAAGAAAGTCGAGGGCCTGAGCCACCGCCATGGCTTCAATGGCGAGAACATTGCGGGTGTTCTCGACAATGCGCCTCAGTTTGTTCGCCGCCGTCATGCCCATAGAAACGTAATCTTCTTTGTTGCCCGAGGTTGTAATCGAATCCACCGACGCGGGATGCGCCAGAACTTTATTTTCACTCACCAACGCCGCTGCCGTAACCTGCGGCATCATGAAACCTGAGTTCAGCCCCGCACCTTGTGCCAGAAAAGGCGGCAACCCCTCGCTGAGCGCAGGATTCACCAAGCGCTCAATTCTGCGCTCGCTGATTCCGGCAAGCGCGCTCAATGCGATCCCTAAAAAATCCAAGGCGAACGCTAGCGGCTCACCATGAAAATTCCCCCCCGAGATAACGTCGCCCTCGGAATTCTTTGCGTCGGTGATAAACACCAGCGGGTTATCCACCGCGGAGTTCGCCTCAATCTCAAAGACCTCGCGGCAGTGCGCCAGCGTATCGCGCACCGCGCCATGCACCTGCGGAATGCAACGCAGCGAGTAGGCGTCCTGCACGCGGCCGCACTCGCGGTGCGACTCGCGAATCTGGCTGCCTTCCAGCATCTTGCGCAAATTCGCCGCGGTTTTCATCTGCCCGTTGTGCGGACGTGCCTTATGAATGCGCTCGTCGAACGCCGCATCGGTTCCTTTCAACGCGTCGCAACACAGCCCGCCCAGCACGTCAGCGGAATCCACAAGCGTTTCCGCGGCCAACAGCGCAAGCGTGCCTACAGCCAGCATGCCCTGTGTACCGTTGATCAGCGAGATTGACTCTTTCGCCTCCAGCACCAACGGCTTAATCTGCGCTCGCTTCAGCACGTCAGCGCTCGTAATTCGCGCGCCCCCAGCATCCACGCATTCGCCCTCGCCAATCAAGGCCAGCGCCAGATGCGCCAGCGGAGCTAGATCCCCACTCGCGCCCACGCTTCCTTGCGACGGCACGAAAGGCGTGACGCCACGGTTCAGCATTTCGCAGAGAGTATCGATTACGACCGCCCGTACGCCCGAAAATCCCTTGGCAAGAGAATTGGCCCGCAACAGCATCATGGCCCGCGTCTCCGCCACTGAAAGCGGCTCGCCAATCCCTACAGCATGCGAACGCAAAAGATTTACCTGCAATTCGCGAATCTGCTCACCGGCAATGCGCACGTCGCTGAGCTTGCCCACGCCGGTCGTGATCGCGTACGCCAGAGTATTGCTGGAGACGATATCGTCGACGACAGCGCGCGCCTGGTCCACAGTTTCGCGCGCATCGGCGGACAGCAGCACAGGCCGACGCTCGAGCGCTACCTCGCGCACCGCTTCCAGAGTGAGGTCGTTACCGCTGATGTGAAGAGCGTTCAAGAGGGCTTCCCGTTCTGCTTTCCGACCGCTGCTCGAAACGCAGTCAAATATTTTTCCGGCAAAACAGCAATTTTCATCTCCGCATCCGTGACGATGTGGGTCGTCTCGCCTTCCGCCAGCAGTAAGCCATCCGAAGCTCGCCGCAATGTGTAGCCAAAGTGAACCACCGAGTCACGCACGTTCAATAATTCAGTTCTCACCACGATCTCTTCGTCGTAATGCGCCGGAGCGCGATAGCGGCACTTCGCCTCTGCTACCGCAATAAAGCGGTCATCCTTGCTCTCCATGTCGCGATAAGAAAAGCCCAGCTGCCGCAGCAATTCGACGCGCCCAACTTCAAACCACACGAAATGGTTGGAGTGGTAAACCACTCCCATCTGATCGGTCTCCGCATAGCGCACGCGCAGCCGGGTCTCGTTGACCGCCTGCGGCTGAGGTGAATTCATTCCTTGCTCCAAACCGGTTTGCGCTTTTCCAGAAACGATGTAACACCCTCGCGAAAGTCCGGAGTTGTGCGCACCGCGGCATTTTCGCGGACCGCAGCTTCAATCTGCACGTCGAGTTCGGCACGGGCATGGTCGCTGAGCAATTTCTTGGTCGCTCGTAAAGAAGCAGGACTGTTCTCCATCAGCAGCGCTGCCAACTCCCGGGCTCGCGCCATAAGATTTTCTGGTGGTACGATTTCGTTCACCAACCCCATGCCCGCCGCCTCCTCCGCGCCAATGATTCTTCCCGTTAGCAAAAGATCGCGGGCCTGCTTCTCTCCCACCTGCCGCAGCAAAAAGGTTGAAACAATTGCAGGTACAAACCCGATGCGCACTTCGGTATAGCCGAACTTAGCTTCCGGAACAGCGAGAGTGAAGTCGCACAGGAAAGCCAATCCCGTGCCGCCCGCGATGGCCGCACCGTTCACTGCCGCAATTGTGATTTTGGGAAATTCATAAAGCGATCGAAACAGCTGGACCATCGTCTCCGAATCTTTCAGGTTCTGTTCGGGCGACCGCCCGATGAGCTGTTTCAGATTGTCGAGATCCATCCCTGAGGAAAAAGCTTTGCCAGCGCCGGTTAGAATAAGCACCGTCGCGTCAGATGTTTCCACTTCCTTCAGTCCGCGCAGCAGATCGTCAATCAACTCAAAGCTGATTGCATTGCGTTTGTCCGGACGGTTCAGCGTGATTGTCGCGACGCCGGAATCGTAAGCGATCTGGATCGTGCCGTAGTTCATATCAAGAACTTATTCATCGATGACAGAATATGTGTAGCGCGAGCCCATCTCCGCCGTAGCTCGCAGCAAAGTGTCCAGCGGTTTCAACGGTGGCAATTCCGCGCCGCGGTGCTTGAGTGCCTCGATCACCTTCTCCGTCGCAATGTTCCCGACCAGCGCATCCTGCGCGAATGGGCAACCCCCGAGCCCGCCGATCGCAGAGTCAAAACGGCGGCAACCGGCATCGTAAGCAGCAAGAATCTTTGCCTCGGCGTGCTCGGGACGGCTATGCAAATGCACTCCGATCTCAAGATAATCGTACTTCGCCATCACCGCGCCGACGAGCTCACTGACTTGCTCAGGAGTGGCCATGCCCACGGTATCGGCCAATGAAATCATCCGCAGGTTGTCAACTTCCATCAGCGAGATGGCTTCGATCACTTCGTCCACGTTCCACAAATCGCCATACGGATTTCCGAACGCCATGGAGATATAAACGACAACATCAAGCGCGGCGTCGTCAGCTTTTTTCTGGATCTTTTCCAGTTCTTCGAGCGCCCCCTCCGCGGACTGATTTTGATTTTTGCGCAAAAAAGTCTCCGAGATGGAATACGGAAATCCCAAAGTCTTTACCGCACGCGTCTCAATGGCCCGCTGGGCGCCCCTTTCGTTGACCACGATGCCGATGATTTCCACGTCATCGGGTGGATCAAGTTCTTTCAAAACTTCTTCCGAGTCCGCCATCTGCGGCACAGCCTTCGGCGAAACGAAGGAAACCGCATCAATGTGCTTGAACCCCGCGCTGATCAAAGCCTGTAAATAAGCCCGCTTGATGTCAGGCGGAATCTGCCCCTTCAGCCCCTGCCAGGCATCTCGCGGGCATTCAATCAGTTTGACGCTGTTCGACATATCAAAACCTGCCACAGATCACACGGATGCTCACGGATCAAACCTCTCAACAGGAAAGGCTCAGCAATGTTGATTTCTTATCCGTGTAAATCCGTGGCAAATCACGTTTGTAGCACTCCCACCCCAAACGCGGCCACGTCCGGGTTCAGGGCCGCAGCCTCAAGGGCCTGCGTAATCGCATCCCGCGTCTCGATGGGATCGATGATTTTATCGATCCACAATCTCGCCGCGCCATAACGCGGATCAGTCTGCTCGTCATACGTGCGCTTCACTGATTCGTACAGCTCTTTCTTCTCTTCTTCACTTAACTTCTTGCCGCCGCGTTCCAGTTGCTTCATCTTGATTTCAACCAATGTTCCCGCCGCCGAATCCCCGCTCATCACGGCATAACGCGCCGTCGGCCACGCAAAAACAAATCTCGGATCGAACGCCTTCCCGCACATCGCATAGTGTCCGGCACCGAACGACCCGCCTACGATCACTGTGATCTTTGGCACCACTGAATTAGATACAGCATTCACCATCTTCGCTCCAGCTTTGATGATGCCGCTCCACTCCGCATCGCGGCCCACCATGAAGCCGTTCACGTCGTGGAAAAAAATCAGCGGAATCAGATTCTGATTGCAGTCCATGATGAACCGGGCAGCCTTCTCCGCCGATTCGGTATAGATGACGCCGCCAAACTCGATCCGCTTTTTCCCTTCGTGATCGATCTGCTGAGCGTGCAGTTTTTGATTAGCGACAATTCCCACCGCGAAGCCGCCAATCCGCCCGTAGCCGCAGATGAGCGTCTTTCCATACTCCGGCTTGTATTCATCGAAGCGGCTGCCATCGAGCACGCGCGAGAGAATCTCTTTCATGTCATAAGGCCGCGCAGGCGACGAATCATAAATTCCGTAAATCTCTTCCGCCGCTAACGCCGGCTCGACAGGCTTCTTGCGATCCCACGGAGACTGGCGGCGATATCCCCACTTTTCCACGATCGAGCGAATGCGCGCCAGACACGCCTGGTCATCCGGTTCGCGGAAATCAACGGTGCCGCTGATGGCCGAGTGCATGGCCGCGCCGCCCAAATCCTCCGCCGAAACTTTTTGTCCAATCGCCGCCTGCACCAGCGCCGGTCCAGCTAGAAACAAACCGCTGCCGTCAGTCATCAGAACGTGGTCGCACATCACTGGAAGGTATCCGCCTCCCGCCACACACATACCCATGATGGCTGCGGTTTGCGGAATCCCCATCGCCGACATCACTGCATTGTTGCGGAAGACGCGGCCGAAATCGTCAGTATCGGGAAAAACATCTTCTTGCAGCGGCAAGAAAACGCCGGCAGAATCGACCAGATAAATCGTTGGAATACGATTCTCGATGGCGATGTTCTGCGCGCGTATCACTTTCTTCGCAGTCATGGGGAAAAACGCCCCGGCCTTCACGGTCGCGTCATTGGCAATGATCATCACCATTCGCGTATGGATGCGGCCCATGCCCGTGATCACGCCCGCCGCCGGCGCCCCTCCCCATTCTTCGTACATCCCGTGGGCCGCGTACACACCGAGCTCAAAGAAACTCTTTGGATCGACCAGGAGTTCAATCCGTTCGCGCGCCGTGAGCCTACCTTTGCCATGCTGGTTTTCAATTGCCTTGGCGCCGCCGCCTTCGCAAATCTTTTCGTCTTCATTGCGAACTCGGGACATTAGGTCTGCCAGAAAGCGCATATTGGCCTCGAACCCCGCCGAAGTCGGGTCGACCTTCGTCGTCAGGACGTTCGCTACCTTCGACGAATTCTCCGGGAGGGTTTCGCTGCGGTCAGCCATGGAATATGAATTATCGATGAAGAGTTCGGACTGTTTACGGTATACCACTGGCGCGGCAGCGCGCAACGGATGGCCTGTCCGCCGCGAGAGTTAAAACGGAACTCTCCGGGATCGGTGATCCGCGACTAGCAGGATTGCGAAAACAAGAGGGCAACGCCTATGTTCTGTCGATCCATCCCGCGAGCCTGCAGCCATCGTCTTCCAGCAAAAAGGTCCCCGCGCCGAAGCATTCTCCGAAGATGCGATGCGATTTAAGATCGCGCGCGGCTCGCGAAATCCATTGCTTTCCGACTTGATACTGCGCCGCAGTGAACCATTTCTGCGGCAGAACTTCAACCAATCCAGCGCGTAAGTACAAGACGAATATCGCGAACGCAGGATCGTCATTCGACATGGCTTTGTAACTGGTAGGTACGATCAACTCGTCAACCAGCGCCAGTTCCGGCGGCACATCGATCTTGTGCGTTCCCCCGCCTAACGTTAGTGGAACTTCGAAATCGGAGAGAGGCGGCGTTGTGGAGTAGATTCGGTCAGAAGATTGCTTGAACCAACCCGCAATCTCAGCTAGATCAAACGCCTTCAACTGGTCTGGATCGAATCCAGTCAAACGGATGCTGCGTCCTTCAGGGCACCAGACTCCGAGGTATTGCTCAGATGCCGAGAATGGCCGGCAGTATGTATTCAATGCCAGTCGGGGCCTATTGGGTTCCTGTTCCAGAGCGAGCGTGACCACATATCCAAGCGGCCCTTGCTCGCCGTGATGTGTCCATACAAAGCGTTGTCCGGACACCGACCGGAATGCCGGGAACGTCTTCCAATACCAGGGCGCTGGACCCACGACGCGTTCAAGCTGTTGCCGGAGACTAGCTAGATTTGGAGCTTGCATGCAGAAAGGAAGCTTTCAGTTGGAAAGGCACTTACGATTTTGTTATGGGTCGCATCTGCGACCCTCAAAGCGGCACGCCTGCACCCTTCACATTGGCGCGAATAAATTTCACGATGTCATCCATCGCCGTCCCCGGCTGGAAAATCGCCGCTACACCGCGTTTTTTCAGAGCTTCGATATCCTGGTCCGGAATAATTCCCCCCACGAGGACCAGAACATCATCTATTTTGTTCTGTTTCAGCAGATCCATTACGCGCGGCACAATGGCGTTATGAGCGCCCGAGAGAATCGACAGCCCAATGACCTGCACATCCTCCTGGAGAGCTGCACTCACAATCATTTCAGGCGTTTGCCGCAAGCCGGTGTAAATGACCTCCATACCCGCATCGCGCAGTGCACGGGCAATCACTTTAGCGCCACGATCATGCCCGTCGAGGCCAGGTTTGGCTACCAATACGCGAATTCTGGAATCAGTGGGCATGAATGTCCCGTGCCGTTTTAGATTTCAGTACCTTGCGTAGAGGCGCCGAAAACTTCCACAGGAGTGCGCACACAAGGAAAGTCTCGCCGACCCCCGCGATGCTCCACCTGTGGCGCAACCTGAGGTCCGTCAGTTGTGCTCCAATCATGAGGCCAAGGAGGAAAATCATCAGTAAAAAGCTGACCACGGTTCCGCGTGTAATGTCGGGTTTGTTCCGTATGTCGTCAAGCTGTGCAAACATAGCCGGATTATACGAGAAGGGCGGTCAATTCTCACTCTGTAGGCCGGGGACCATGGGGCTTCTTGACAGGTGTCCTCCGCGGTTAAAGAATTTCAATATCCAGACTTCTCCACAAGTACCAACACGCCACGCTACGATAAGGTTCCCAGCACTTCGCGATTTTCTCCATCTGCTCCGGGCTTGGCAGCTTGATCTTCCGCTTGCGCACCTTTTTTCTTGTCGTAGATTTCTTCCCCGCTTTCACGCGCGCCGAATCGAGATAGTGTCTGTGTATTGCCGTGCGCACGCCGAAGTCACCCGTCGGCAGGATATTTTCGCGCTTTAGCGAGAACATCAGAAACATCTGCGCGGTCCATACTCCAATGCCTCTTACCTGAGTCAGATGCTCAATTACCTCTCTATCCGGCATTTCGTGCAACCGTTCGAAATCCAGCAAACCCGCAGCCGTCTTCGTTGCCAGATCTTTGAGATACGACGATTTCTGCTTCGACAAGCCCGCGCCACGCATCTGTTCATCGCTGAGTTTGAGGATCCGCTCCGGTGTCAGCGGTTCACCAGCCAGCGCGCCAAAGCGCTTGAAGATAGTTTCGGCAGCCTTGCCATTTAACTGCTGGTAAATAATCGCTTCCGCGAGATGTTGAAACTCCGCCGGGCCAAACTGCATGTGGCACGGCCCAATGCGTTCGATGATTGAACGCAAGACGGGGTCGGACTTTTTTAAATGCCGGACGGCCCTTCGCATAGACCTCGATCTCTAACACGACCAACGGCACGTAGACGAACAAGAACCGGGATTGTTATCCGTCGCCAACTCACAGCGCCCCGCAGCGTGCCGCGTGGATTGGCGCGGCCGGGATCATAATTCGCTTTTCGCAACCCTCGCCCGGCTCAACAGCGATCCGGAGGGCAACCAGAATCATCCTTTGACTTTGCCGGGGGGAAGCTGAAATCCGATGCGCACTCGCGGCGGCTCTTCGGGGATCATAAGTTCCTTGATAGCTTCAATCAGATCCTGAATTGTGGAATCATGCGTGTCCAGACGATTTTCCAATTCATCGATCTTACCTGCAAGGCGCCGGTTCGTGGCCAGCATCTCGCGTAATCGCACAAATGCTCTCACCACAAAAACGCTCATCTGTACCGCCCTCTCCGAATTAAGCACGGTTGCCGCCATGATCGCTCCGTGCTCGGTAAATGCAAAGGATCGGTATCGGCGCCCACCGTGTGTCTCACTTGAGATCACAGTTTGTGATCTCAAGATTTCGTCCTCTTTGGCAGTGAGCTGAAATACGAAGTCGGAAGGAAATCGTTCGCGGTTCCGCTTTACCTGCTGGTTTAGCTGGCGAACTGGGACTCCGTAGAGCTCCGCTATGTCGGTGTCCAAGATCACTCTCTGATGGCGAAGAACCAAGATGCGCGATTCCACGGCTGAGGCTATTTTTACTTTACGTTTCGGCATCCTGAGCAGCGTTGCATTTTTGCTTTTCTTCATTTTGAGATCACAATTTGTGATCTCAATCATAGTCTGGTTCAACTGCAATGGGTTCCTTGACAACGAAAAGCTCTTACCCGCTTCCCATTTTGATACCCAGGGCGGCAACTCGATTAAACAACAATTCCGCATTCCATTACGTGACGCTTACCTCGGTATAAGTTCCGTACACCCCACGCAGCGCCTCGCAAATTTCTCCTACCGTCGCATACGCACGGACTGCATCCACGATGTAAGGCATCGTGTTCGCCGCGGAAACTCCGTCGTTCGAGTGCGCTTTTGGCTCTTGCGCTGCGGCTTTCTTCAGCGCCCCAAGCGCACGGTTTACTTCATCGTTCGAGCGCCTCGCGCGCAGCGCTTTCAGCTTCGCTGTCTGCTGCCGCGCTACAGTCTCATCGATGTACAAAATGTGAGGAGATTCTTCCTTGATGGCAAACTCGTTCACGCCCACTACGATCTTTTCCTTCGCCTCGGCGGCGCGCTGGTACTGGTAGGATGCTTCCGCGATCTCTTTCTGCGGGTAGCCCCGTTCGATCGCCCTCACCATGCCTCCCATACCGTCGAGCTTGCCGAAGTAGTCGAATGCACCCTTCTCCATCTCGAGCGTGAGATTTTCCAGGAAGTACGAACCTCCGAGCGGATCGACCGTATGGGTCACTCCGGATTCGTAGGCAATGATCTGCTGGGTTCGCAACGCTATGCGAGCCGCTTCTTCCGTCGGAAGAGCCAATGCCTCATCGTAGGAGTCGCAGTGCAGCGACTGTGTCCCGCCCAGTACGGCAGCCAAAGCCTGCAGCGCCACACGAGCAATGTTATTCATCGGTTGCTGCGCTGGCAGCGACACGCCCGCGGTTTGCGTGTGAAAACGCATCAGCCAGGTGCGCTGGTTCTTCGCTCCAAAGCGCTCTTGCATGACGCGCCCCCAAACCTTCCGGGCGGCGCGGTACTTCGCAATTTCCTCGAAAAAATCATTGTGCGCGTTAAAGAAAAAGCTGAGCCGGGGAACGAAATCGTCCACGTCGAGGCCGCGGCGCCGCGCCCATTCCACATATTCGATGCCGTCATACAAAGTGAACGCCAGTTCTTGTAATGCAGTCGAACCAGCTTCGCGAATGTGATAACCGCTGATCGAAATTGTGTTAAAACGCGGCGTGAACTTCGATCCAAATTCGAAAGTATCAATCACCAGCCGCATCGACGGCGCAGGCGGATAGATATATTCCTTTTGCGCGATGTATTCCTTGAGAATGTCGTTCTGAATAGTGCCGGAGATCTTTTTCCAGTCCGCGCCCTGCTTTTCCGCTACCACCAGGTACATGGCCCACAGCACTGACGCGGGCGAATTGATCGTCATCGAAACCGTCGTTTTTTCGAGATCAATGCCTCCGAAAAGTATTTCCATGTCTTCCAGCGAATCAATCGCTACACCGCACTTGCCAACCTCGCCTTCGCTTGCGGGATGGTCCGAGTCGTAGCCCATCAGCGTCGGTAAATCGAAGGCGACGGAGAGTCCTCCACCGCCATGTTCCAACAGATATTTGTAGCGCTGATTGGTTTCCTCCGGAGAGGCAAATCCAGAGAACTGCCGCATGGTGTAAAGCTTGCCGCGATATCCCGTGGCGTGAATGCCGCGGGTGAATGGCGGTGCTCCCGGATAGCCGAGATATTTTTCTTCGCTCCAGTCTTCAGGAAGATCCGCCTCGGTGTACAAACGGCGTACCGGAACTCCAGAAATCGTGGTGAAGCGCGCATGTCCGTGCTCGTCAAGATTTACGCCCGTGGGCGCGCCGATCGGCTTCTCAGGGGATTTATCGAGTGTGGGCGCAAGCGTCTCTTCCGCCCACCTCTTCTCGGCATTGGAAGGACGACGATTCTCAAAAACGTCTGCAATCGGGCTTTCCGCGACTTGCGGTTTCGACGGCTTTTTCTCCGGCATGAGGACCCCAGTGTTCTGTTGTGATGATAGGGAAGCGAGCGCCACCGGGCAAGGCGAATGAATTGCAATTAGAACGACCGGTCGGTCAGCTACTATTATTTTGATCGCTGCGATCGAGTTCCCATGCCTTTGCATATTTCCACGACACGTAGCCCGCGTGATAAAGATGCAGCAGTAATCCTTCACGGCCATCAAGAAATCCTAGCCGCACAAAGTAGTTATAAATAAACGTTGCCAGCGGTCGCAAAATGATGTTGACGAAGCTGAAGCCACGGTGGCCTTTTGCAATCGCTAACTGCGCGCCCAGCGATGAATATCGATTCATGTGGTTTAGATAGAGAGTGAAAGTGGGATAGGTGTAGTGAATGAGAGCGTTGTTGAACTGCTGCGTCTGTTGCGGGACGTCTGGCTTCAGTTCGCAGCGGTCGTGCGGGTCGTGGCCGGTGACAAATCCCTCTCCGCGCTTAAACAGTCGTAGTTTTGGATCAGGATAGAAACCACCATGACGAATCCACCGGCCTAAAAATAAGTTTTTGCGTGGGAGTTTATAGCCATGTGCGGCGTTCGATCGGGCAATGGCGGCACGAATCTCTTCGGCCAAGCCCGGACTTACTTCCTCGTCTGCGTCCAGCAGCAGCACCCAATCCTTGGTGCATAGCTCGATCGCATGCTGCTTCTGCGCCACGTATCCGCGCCATGGTTCAACGATAACTCGGGCCCCGTATTCTCGCGCGATCTCGCAGGTACGATCGCTCGAGCCGGAATCGACGAGCACGATTTCATCGGCCCAACGGATGCTCGCCAGAGTCCGACCGATGTTGGCTTCTTCATCCATCGCCACGACGGCCACAGAAATGGTCATACGGAATTGCTGATTGTTGAATTGCTGATTGATGACTACAAGCCGAAAACCGGTCTGCTCCTCAATCATTAATCAATAATCATCAATCAGCAATTACCTCCTTGGCCACTGGTTTGCGGAACCGCAATTCGGAAAGCAAGAACACTGCCAGAATGAACAATTCGGGTTCGATGGGATGCCGGTAACGCGCATGCGGGAATACGAAGTAATAAACCGTGGGATAGGTTGCAACCAGACCGGCGAAAAGCCAAGCCCCGGGCCGTTTCTGCCGCAACGCACGTCCCATCCCCCAGATGGTCAGGACTGATGACGCGAGGAATAGCGAACTGCGAAAATCCCACGGAGCCCGGCTGTCGGTCGGCCGCGGCACCCCATTCCAATAATAGAAAAATCTCTTCATGCTAATGACCGCAAATCGTCCCGGGTGTTCACGGATCCAATCAAAGACCAGTCGCCTGCACTCGGCTTCATACGCAAGTTCCCCCATGCGCTGGAACTTCTCAAGTTCGAGTTTGTTGAGATTCGGTTGCAAGGTCGCAAACAACATTCCGTCGGACATGTTGTTGTTACCAAGCCGAAACTGCAACCCAAAATCGTCGCGAATAAAAACAAACCGTCCAAAAACCTCATAATTTCGCACCAGCCACGGGGCGAGAACCAGAAAGAACACGAATGAGGAAAGCGCAACTCCTCCCAACGACGGCAGGCCGCGCCGATATCTTCGCCGCCATATCCACAGGCCGCAAAATGGCAAAAACGACAGCGTCGCAGGATTGGCCAGCGCTCCCACTCCCCATAGCGCGCCGAACAATATCCATCCTCGCCAACCAGGCCACTGCTCCATCTCCAGCGAGACCAGAAAGATCAATGCCAGCATCAGCGGAGTGAACGTCGTGTCCCATATCCAGTGAATCGACCAGTACCAGACATAAGGGTTGAACGCCCATGCTCGCGCCGACCAAAGCGCGACCCTCGGCCTAAAACTTTTGTACGCGATCAGATAAACCGGGATTGTCGTGAGCGCGGCAAAAAGACTGTTGATGGATAGCAAAACCCATGCCGAGGCGTAGCTATAAATACCGAAAACCTTGAAGACTCCTGCTATCAGGTAGGGATAGAGCGGCGGTTCCCATGCGCTGGGACCGGTATTGCCTTCGTACGGACTGCTGAAACCATGCCCCTGCGCGATGGACCGGGCCACGCGACCCATTTCCCAGCCGAATCCGAAATGATCGTCGCCAGTCCGGGTGTGATATTGGCGGAAAACTCCTATCGCGGCGATCTGTAGGAGAAGGGAAAGTATGACCATCCAAAAAATAGAGCGGGGGATGGCAGGCAGGCTCGGTCGTTCCATCAGGGGCGAGTTTATCAGTTCTCAGGCGACCCCGAGGTCACCGTACACGGTCGTCGATAGGAAACTCTCTGAACAGTAAGGTGTCCCTCGATCAAGGGCTATGACGGCGGAGGCTGCTTCGGCGGCGGTTGCTGCGCGGGTTGTCCGCCCTGCACAACGTCCGGCCGTGGTGCCACATAAGGAACTTTGGGCTGGTGTGTAACTTGCCCTCGCGTCGCATCGGCCACATCAATGCCGGAGTGATCCAGGAGCAACCCTGTGGCGCGATCCAGTTCAATACGCGACTTTTCGTAAGCCGCCTTCGCCGACACCAGATTGGACTCCGATGTGGTCAGCGTTGAAGCATCCTGCAAGATCGCAGTTTGCGTGGTGAGTCCGACTTTCAATTTTTGCTGGTCGGCGTCGAGCGTCTGCCGCGCCAGATCGACCGCCGACTGTGCCGCCTGCACGGAAGCGCGATTCTGCTTCACGTCAAATTGCGCGTTCCGCACTTCGATGCGAACCTGATTTTCCAGTTGGTGCAGCCGCACCTGAGCCTGCCGGTATTCCAGTTCCGCGCGCACCTGGTTGGCCTGTGCCTCTCGATTTCGCAACGGAATGTTTAGCGACAGTCCGATCCCCTTGTCGGGCGCGGTCGAGTTGACCAGTTGATTCAGGGTCCCGCCGTAGCCCACGTTATTGCTGGTTTGAAATGGTGGCGGGGCCTTTGCCGGATTAAAACAGAAAGTGCTGCTGGTAGTGCCACAAGTTGGAATCGCCGAATTCACTGAGCCCCCGACTCCCGAACCCCCGTAATACGCAAAAGCATCCAGCGTCGGCAGCAGGGCATTGCGGACAGCCTTGCTGCTAAGGTCGCGAGAATTGAGATCGATGCGCGACTCTGCGAGTTCCGCGCGGTGTTGCAGAGCGTCGTTGATCATGTCCTGGATCGGCACCACACCTTCTTCTTGCGGCACCTGCATCGTAGAAGTCGGTATCACCTCCGCTTCGGCGAGCGCAGGATCTTCGATGGTGCGGCTGAGTGCATTCTTCATCAGGAGTTGCTGCAGTTCTAGATTGTTCTGCGCCACAATCACGTTCTGCTGATCGGTCGCGACTGTGCTTTGCGAGCTGACCACCTGGATTGGCGGTACTGTGCCGACTTGCGCTTGCCGCTTTGAGTCGTCCAGAGCCTTCTGCGCATAGGTCAGCGCTTCCTGCTGCACCCGAACGTTCTCGTATGCATATACCAGATCCCAGTATATATTCTCGATCTGATCGACCGTGGTGATGATCTGCAGACGAAACGCGACATCAGAAATTTCCCGATTGTTCTTGGCGATGCGGATGAAGCGCAGATTCGGTCCCGGGCCGAAGCCCTGCAAAAGGTTTTGCGTGATCTTGAACTGAAAGTTTGACGCCAGGTCGGGGGTCAGCAAACTGGTGGGACTATTGGTAGTGACGTGAGTGTTGTTGAATCCAACTGACAGCGCCGTGCCCCACTGAAAGCCTTGTGTGTAGGCCACATCGGAGGTGTAAGTATTTTGCGCCAGCACCGGTACTGGACTGAGAGCGCTGGTCGATTCGGTATTGTTCTTGTCCAGCTGCAGGGTTCCGGTAAGTACTGGATCGAAGCTGGTGATGGGCGAGCCGATGCCGAGCGTCGAGCTAACCAGGCCGCTGGTGCCGGTTCCAGCGCCTCCCGCAGCAACCGTGGTGCCGCCGGTTCCAGAGCCTACCGTTCCACCCAGCCCGCCCACTCCGCCTCCCGGAGTATTCTGCACAATGCCGGTATTGATGCCAAGAATATTTGCCCCAGACTTGGCCCGCAAAAGGTCCGCAGCCGCAATGTTCAAATTGTAGCGGGCAATATCGATATCAAGATTATTCTCCAGCGCCAGCGCTACCGCGTCGTCAATCGAGAGATAAATCTTTCCATCGCGCATGAGCGAATCGATGCGCGGCGAGTTGCCAAAATCCGGTTGCGCCAATTCCTTCGGCAAGTAAGGTTGGATGAGGTGAGGAAAAGCCGAGGACGATTTGGAATAATCCTGTAAGTGAATTTCCTGCGGCTTGGCTGGGGCTGGAACCGGTTGCGGCGCCGGCGCCGAGGGAACGTCCTGTGCATGCAGGACGGACAATTGCGGACAGGCGCATATCAAAACCGCCAAGCACGTTAGCCACAGGCCTTGCCGACAGCTTGCCGCGGCCTTTCCAAGCGAAGCAAAAGACATGATTCGTCTCCTTGAATAGGGACAGTCGCGCACCTGGGTGAAAGTGAACGACAGATTTCGAACTTTGGATGCAAGAATTATGAAAACGCTGCTCCATCTTAGCGGGTGCTAGCGGCGGAAAGAGCCGCAGATTGTAAAGAATTGTTGGGAAAGAACCACTGAAACAAAAAAGGGCGCAGCCGCAGCCGCGCCCTTTCCGAACATTAAGGCCTATTGGGGCTGCTGTTGCGGAGCCGACGTCCCCGGCGTCGGCTGAGCCACCGCTGGCAATTCCTTGCGAGGCGCGATATAGGGCACGCTCGGTAGGCGCGTGACTTGGCCTCGCGCCGCGTCATCGATGCTGATGCCAGCATGATCGAGCAGCGCGCCGGTTGCGCGGTCCAGTTCGACTCGCGACTTTTCGTAGGCAACCATGGCATTTACCAGAGTCGATTCCGCCGTCGCTAACTGGCTCTGATACTGCAGAACCAAAGTGTTCGTCGAAGTGCCGAACTGAAATTTCTTTTGCTCCGCATCCAGCGATTGGTGTCCGAGTTCCACCGCGGCCCGCGCCGAATCCACGCTGGCGCGATTCTGCTGCACCGCATACTGCGCGTTGCGTATCTCGATTCCCACCTGGTTCTCGATCTGCTGCAGGCGCATCTCCGCCTGGCGATACTCCAGTTCGGAGCGAATCTGCACCGCTTGCGCCGCCCGGTTGCGCAGCGGAATGTTGAGAGAAAGGCCTAAGCCTTTGTCGGGTGCCGTAGAAGTTACCATTTGATCCCAGGTTGACCCGATGCTGGTGGGCGCGACGGCGGGAATTGCGTTCGGACCCGCGCAGAAGCCCAGCCGGAGCTGCTCTGGAGTCTGATTCGCGCAGAGGTTATTCGGGTTTTGCGCGCCGCCGAGGCCAGATCCAGAGTAATACGCGAAGAGATCCAGCGTGGGAAGAAGGGCGCTGCGCACTGCTTTATTGCTCAGATCGCGGCTATTGAGATCGATGCGAGACTCCACCAACTCCGCCCGATGCCGCAGCGCATCACTGATCAGGTCCTCGGTCGGAACAACCTGCTCCTCTGTCGGAACATCCATAGTTGAGATCGGGATGACCTCGGCATTTGCCAGTATCGGATCCTTAAGAGTGCGCGTCAGAGCGTTCTTCATCAGCAATTGCTCCAATTGCAGGTTGGTTCGTGCTGTGGTTACAAGTTGCTGATCCTGCGCCACAGTGCTTTGCGCGCGCACCACTTCGATGGGAGCAAGGCTGCCTATCTCGACTTGCTTTTTTGTGTCCGACAAGGTTTTTTGGGCGAAGGCCAGCGATTCGTTCTGCACGCGAACGTTTTCGTATGCGAAAACCAGATCCCAGTAAATATTCTCGATCTGATCGACCGAGTCGATGATCTGCAGACGGAAAGCTACATCGGTAAGTTCGCGGTTGTTCTTGGCGATGCGAATGAAGCGCGTATTGGCGGGGAATCCCATGCCCTGTAACAAGTGCTGAGTTAGTTGCAGGCGAAGAGAGGAATTGATCAATGGGCTGTAGGTGTTAAAAGGAATGTTCGTGGTAGCGCGACTATTGCTGAACCCGACTTGCAAGTTCGTGCCCCAGCTAAAACCTTGGTTGTACGCAAAATTCACCGTGCCCGTGTTTTGTGCAATAACCGGGACGCCGTTAAACAAGCTCGACGACACGCTCTGGGCGTGATCTTCCTGGAGCGTACCCGTGAGTATTGGATCGAAACTGGTGATGACCGGCCCGAAGCCGAGCGTGGAACTTACCAAACCGTTGGTGCCGGCGCCGATTCCGCCCGCGCCCAGGCTCGTGCCGCCAGTGGAAGCTCCAGCAGTCGCGCCTATGCCGCCAACACCGCCGCCAGGGGTGTTCTGCACGACACCTGCGTTGACACCTAGAATGCTGGCGCCAGCCTTCGCACGCAGCACGTCAGTGTCAGCGATGTTTAAGTTGAAACGCGCAATGGCGATGTCGAGATTATTTTCCAGCGCCAGCGCGATGGCGTCATTCAGCGAGAGATACAGCTTGCCATCATGCATCAATGAATCAATGCGCGCCGTATTGGCCAGGTTCGGTTCACCCAAATGCCGCGGCTTGTAAGGTCCAATCAGATTGGGAAAGTGCGATACCGGCTT
This sequence comes from Acidobacteriota bacterium, assembly GCA_013289765.1. Lineage (GTDB taxonomy): Bacteria > Acidobacteriota > Terriglobia > Terriglobales > Acidobacteriaceae > Sulfotelmatobacter. The sequence continues at coordinate 517,495 of JABCZI010000001.1, read as the reverse complement.
CGAATAGTTCAGTACCGGCAGCTTACCCGTCTCCGGCGTGGTTTGCGGGACGGGCCCAGCAGGTGGCTCCTGCGCCGAACCTGTGATCACTAGCGTTGCGAATAAAAGGGTGGCGATAATCAGCCGGATACTCGAGGCTAAGCGTGCGAATGGCATCTACTCTTCTCCGTTCATGAACCTTGTTAAAAAGACCTGGTAACAGCTAAAGACGTGGTTGCAAACGTAAGGTAACCCGATTCACCCGAGAGAAACTTCTACTCAGGCATTGATACGGAACTCCAGTGGTACGCAACTCCGCACCATGGATACGCAATCATGGATACGCAACTAGCGGTACCGGGGTTCCTGAAAAAATACGGGTAAGCCAAAGCTTTCAACAACCCATCGGCGCGGCGGCGCCCACTTCGGTTCCCGAACCTCTCCGGCTCCCTGGGACTTTCCAAGCCACAAATATGTTCTGAAACAGTTTAAACGAGGTTGGGATGTAGCGTGTGCGCAGCGGCACTAATGGATGGTCTGGCAAGAGGTTTGGAGCAGAAGTCACACCCGCGAGAACTGCTAAGTGGAACTTAGCGCGTGGACAGCGGGGGCATGCGGGCGCGGTCTCTGTCTGCCGGGACTCCTCGCTCTGACGGGGGCTCACGCTTCTTCTTTCCTGGTTTATCCGGATCCGCAACGTCCGCGCTCGAAGTGTCGCTGTCATCGTGCAGAACGATGTTCAGCAGGGAACTGTGTACAAACACATTATTCCCCGCTCCGTAGTTGATGAACCCCAGGCGCCTGAATCGGTTCATGAAGAAACTCACACGCGAACGAGTCGTTCCCACCATCTCCGCCAGAGTTTCCTGGTTCAATCGCGGGATCAACATTTCCGAAACCCCTTCGGTGCCGAAGTGCGCCATGAGCAAAAGAATCCGCGCTAATCTCTTCTCGCTGGAGTTGAAGAGTTGATCGATCAAATCGTCCTGATACCGGATATTTCGCTTCAGTAAATATTTTAAAAACAGGGCCGACAATTTTGGTTCCCGGCCCATGGTCAGCACCATGGCCTTTTTTTCGATATGAAGGATGTCGCACCCGGTCATCGCGGTTGCCGTTGACATGCGCACCTGCTGTCCCGCTAGGCCGCCTTCCCCAAAAAAATCGCCCTCCCCGATGATGCCAAGCGTGGCCTCTTTTCCAGCTTCAGACACTACGCTCAACTGTATCTTTCCCTTCCGGATAAAAAACAATCCGTCCGTGGGATCGCCCTGCGCAAATACCGTATCTTTCACTTCGAAGGACAGGAAATCCCTGCCCTTCCCAGTGGTCGAGAGAAAAGTATTAGGGTTAAACGCAATTCTCTTTTTCGAGCTGTCGATTGCTTTAGCCAGGGAGCCATCCTAAAGATATAGATTCCACCAGTGTTAACTATCCGGCAAAACAAGAGTCAATACTGGTCAATAACGCTCACATTGGCCAGATTACGTGTGCCGCACAACTTGCAACTTTCCAATAACCCCCGTCCTGCCATATTCAGAAGCTTTTAGTGCGCGGATCTACTTTCCGAAAGCAAGACCTGCGAACTGCGTTCTCGCGTCCTGACGATTGCCGACTGGAACTCTCGTCCAGGCATGTGTGCAATTTTGCTCAGACGTTGGAAATGCGTGATGGGATAATTTCAGCCAATCGGAGTATAGGAATTGTTCTAATTCCCTTGCCGCCCAGGAGGACTCTATGTGGAATTCTAAGTTTAAGGAGATGGCCCTCTCCCATGCCCAACTGGAATCGGTAATCCTGGAGCGCACTGCCGAACTACAGATCCTCTCCCAGCGCCTGCTCAAAGTACAGGACGACGAGCGCCGTAAGTTGGCTCGTGATCTCCACGATAGTACTGGTCAAACCTTGGCTGCCCTGAAAATCAGCGTCTCGTTCCTGCAGGAAAAGTGCCAGGAGGATAGCAACATTATGGCCATCGTCTCCGACGTCGCGCAATTAGCCGACCGGGCTATCGAAGAAATTCGTACGATGTCATATCTGCTTCATCCGCCGCTTCTGGACGAGATTGGTTTTGCTTGCGCCGCCGAGTGGTTTATCGAAGGCTTCGCCAAACGTAGCGGCATCGACGTCACTGCAGACCTAGCCTCTGATGACAAGCGCCTGCCCATGAATATTGAAATCGCCCTTTTCCGCGTCTTGCAGGAGAGCCTGACGAATGTACATCGCCACTCCGGGGCGTCGCAGGCAAGCGTCAGTTTTCGGCGCCAACCCAACGCAGCGATTCTCGAAGTAAGGGATTTCGGAAGCGGCATTCCAGCCGAACGTCTGGTGCGGCTTCGTGAAACCAGTGCGGAAACCGGCGTAGGCCTAGCCGGAATGCGCGAGCGTTTGAACGAACTGAATGGTCACCTGGAAATCGACTCCGATGATCAAGGAACCGTCTTGCGGGCCATTGTCCCTTTATTCGCAGTATCCCTGGTGAATCACTCCGGAAATGGCGAAGAGATGATGCGTCTGCAAGCGTCCGATGACGCTTGTGAATCGCAGACTGGAGTCTCCTCGGAATAGGAAGGCTTCGAGTATTTGCTGCGGGAACATTTACAGTCGCGACGTAGTTCTACCCTCGCACGCTAATTCTGGAAAACGATAGGACGGCACGCGACGAAATCGGCCGGCCCATCGACATCGCCGGACGGAAAGTAGTAAAGATCAACATTCTTTTTACCTGCGGCAACAACTGCTGAGATTCGCCGCTGTCGGAAAGAATTCTGTAATCCTGAACCCGCCCATTCCGATCCACATATGCTTCAATAACCAACGAATCCGTGTTCATCGAACTCAGAGTCGTCCCGAAGACGCTTTGCTGTAACTCTGGCCCGGTATTTAAGACCAGGGGAACGTCTTGATTATTCGCCTGCAGCTGTCCGGGCATCGCCAGGATCGCCGTCACTAAACCAAAGATCAACAGGGCGCAGATTAAGCCCGCCGTCGCCGGTACCATGAACGCATTCAGCGTATTCTCCATCCGCAGCCGCAGGCCTTCGTAGCGTGGCCGCCGCGCCACAGCTGCCTCCCGCGAAATGGCTAGACGCAGCTTCAGCCCAAGATCTGCCGGCTCCTGCACCCGGCCAACGCTCATCAACATCTGTTGCGTTTGCCGCAGCAATTTGAATTCGCGCATGCACCCATTACATCTGTCCAGATGAGCCTGCACCGCCTGCATCTCGGTCCCGGTGACCGCTCCATCGAGAAAAGGCGATAGCAATTCCTTCGCTTCCGTGCACTGTATGGCGCGCTTCATTGTCGTGAATTTCTCCGCCATGTACTTCATGGCATCACCTCGACCCTTCTACCCCCTGCAGCAACCCGAGGCGCGGAACTCGCCTCTTTGTCCGGTACCGTCAGCCCCAGTTCTCCACCTACTTCGCGGACATACGGCGCCAGTCGCTGTTTAAGTGCCTGCCGTCCGCGCGTCAATCTTGACTTCACAGTCCCCAACGAGATCTGCAGAACCTCCGCGATCTCTTCATACGACATTTCTTCCAGGTCGCGCAGAATCAGCGTCGTCCGGTAGGGTTCGGCGACCTTCCTCAACTCCGCGTCCACCCGCTGCTGCACTTCCCGGTGCGCCACACTATCGAAGGGCGAATCGCGCTGATCGGTCATCGCGTTCTGCATCGCTTCATCATTGCCCGAAAATCCATCCGAGTCCGGTGGTTCAATCGAAGTCTCTTGCGCCTTATGCCGGAACCACCATCGCTTCCGGTTCGCAGCTTCGTGCAAGGCAATGCGGTAAATCCACGTCTTCAAACTCGACTCGCCGTGAAACTGATTCATGCCGCGAAAAACTTTCAGGAACACGTCCTGTGTGGTATCCGCCGCGTCTGCCGGATCGCTAACCATTCGATACACCAGCCCGTACACCGGACGCTGAAATTCGCCGATCAACCAGGCATAAGCCTCTTCCGAGCCGGCTTTCAGCTCCGCGACAACCGCCGCTTCCTCGACTCGTACTCCTATCGCGCTGGCCAATTCTCCCAAGGTCTCTCCGGCGATACCGCTTTCTACCATCTACCAGGACGATTATAGGATCACCCGCCCCATTCCGAACCGAAAAATTGCTGGCCAGTCGGTTCTTTCTACCAGCATAGACTCCAGCCAACTCTCGCGAGTTCCAGCTTATAACGTTTTATTCCCAATATTGCTCCCCAGTAGTAACTCCCACTCATGACCTTCAGAAAGCATCCAGAAAATACGACCGGCAGTTTTGGGGTCCGGGAATCGGGGGTGGCACAATAGGAACATCCCCCATAATCTGCCGATTTCCCACGGAAATAGCTTGACATTCACACTGCTGTAACAGTATCTAGGTCGGCATCCGCCATTGCGCGCGGTTGGAGTGCATTGGAGATTCCGGGGCGACGCCAAGAACTCCTGCCCGATGCTCTGCCGGTTAGCGCTCTCTTCTACAGACAGAATCAACCGGAGCGCGTGGGAGATTCATTAAAGATCCATCACAGCACGTCTGAATATGACCACTCCAGAGTAGGGCCCGAACGCGGATCTTTATAAATCTGTCATTGAGCAAACGGTCTGAAACCTATCCTCGGAGGCTGTACCCAATGAAACGACGCGTCTCGCGCTTGATCGTCCTCGCCGCCGCCGTTGCTCTGGCTTTATCCGCCATGGCGCAGCAGCAGGAAAACCATCCACCTAATAACAATGCTCTCGTGTTGTTGCTTCAGTCGAAGGGAATCTTGTCTTCCAGCGACGTCGCCAGCATCAATCAAGCATCTACGCCGGATGAAGCTAGCGCGCGGCTCGCCAAACTGCTCGAGGAAAAAGGCTTGATCAGCCAGGCGGAATACACGTCGACCGTCGCTCCTGCGAACGCCGCAGCCCTGAGCGTAACGCCTGTCAGCCTGGAGCCCTCGAAGGCCCATCTCTCAAATGCGGTCCTGCATCAGCAAAGTCCGGCTCAAACCGGTCAGACTCCTATCGGAACTCCGCCCACCCCTCCCGAACGTCCCGGGATATCCGCAGTGGCTCCGCTCCGAGTGCTGCCCATTGACGCGCCCAAGCAGGGCGGAATGATTCCCGACATCCATCTTGGTAGCGGCGCCAACATTAAGCTCTACGGGTTCTATAAGGCGAGCGCTATTTCCGATACCGCCTCCAGCGGCGGTGCTACTTTCGGCAGCCAGGACTGGCCACTCCCGCTCCTGCTGGGCGACACCACTGCCGCCACTCCTGACCACAACCCCCAGGTGCATCTCAAGGCGCGCAGTTTCCGAATAGGCATGCAGACGGAATGGGTTCCGAAGAATTCCGGCTTCACCATCACGGGGCGGGTGGAAGGCGATTTTGAAGGCGACTACACCGACGTCAGCAACCGCAACATCAGCAGCGTCCGTTCCAGCCAGTTTGGCCTTCGCCTCGCCTGGATGCGCCTCGACCACAAACTCGGAGGCCTGCCCTGGTTCGCGGAGTTCGGCCAGGATTGGTCTCTGCTCTCATCTTCTCTTCCAGCCCTTTTCGAAACTACTGGCCTCGGCGTCGGTATGGGTACGTTATATGAGCGCATTCCCCAATTCAAAACTGGCCTGCAATTTCACGCGGGTGATCTGAAGATTCAGCCTGAGGTCGCCCTCGTCCTGTCGTCGCAGGGATCCTCCGGCCTTACCACTGACCAGCACTTGCGCTTCGGTGATGCCGTTGGCGCCCAGTCCGATCAACCTGGAGTGGAAGCCCGCGTCGTCTTCCAGTTCCCCCTCTCCCACCATTGGAAGGGCGTGGCGCCCGCTCAACTGATTTTCAGTGGTCACCATTCCCGCATGAATGAACTGATTCCACATGCGAAAGAGGCCTCCAATACCGTGATTTGTGAAACGTTCGGTGCGCCCTGCACGGTAAGCATCTTCACCAGCGCCACCGTTCCGAATAACGGATTCGACAATGTGCAAGCGTTCCTAGGCGCGTCCAACTGCCCAGCGACAGGGACGTGCACTCTATTCAACCTCTTCCCCAGCGGAGCGCAGGTCGGCAATCCACAGAACATCTACACCGGGGAAATTCAGTTGCCTACTCCCTGGGTAACTCTGGTCGCAAAGTTCTATCGCGGAAACGACATGCGGTTCTTCTTCGCCGGCCAGCTTAACGACGTTTTCAACAACCTCGGCGCGCTGGCAGATCCAGGCGATGCGAATGGCATTTCAGAAAGCGGACGCGCCATTCTGTTCGGTTGCGCGGGTGGAGTCAAAGACAAGGTGCTGGTGAATACCTCGGACTGTCCCGGCACTCCCGTACTACCCGCGAAACTGCAACCAGTCGGCGGATCAGGTGGATTCGCGGAACTCAGCTTCCCGCTCTCACGGATCGTTCACGCTGATCCCGAGGGCGCCAATTCCGGGTGGATCCTCCACCTGCAATGGGGAACAGACCGAGCCAACTACGCCGACGCCGCGAAAGGTAATCACCTCGGCCGCACTGACCTCGACACAGCTTCCCTCACTTATCGTCTTAATAAGTGGGTGACGTTTGTGCACGAAGCCAGCTACATCGTCACGTTCACCGCCAACAACCACGCAGCCAACGGAACAGTCACCCCGGAATACCTCCAGTTTGGCCCTACCCTGACCCGGCAGGCTCACAACTGGCGCAACGAGTTCGGTCCAATCTTCACCTTCTAACTAACTCGTTCCAAAACTAAAACTCCTGCGCGGCCTCCGCGCAGGAGTTTTCAATTTCCGTCAATGTCGCCGGAAGCCGGAAGCCGGAAGCCCGAAGCCGGAACCCGGAAGCCCGAAGCCCGAAGCCCGAAGCCCGGAACCCAGAAGCCCTGCTCTAACAGCAGCCCATCTTCACTTCTCCCGCGGCAGTAACCGGCGGTCCAAACGCCTCCTGCGGAGCCGGAGCTCCGTTCATCACCGCAATCCAGCGCCTCACGGCATCAAACAAGACTAAAATCACGCCCGCAATGAAGATGCACATCAATACCGTGTCCATGTAGCCCGTAAACACCTGTCCCGGCTTCGAAGTCAGCGGCCAGAAAATATTCTTGATCGAGAGTACTCCCGCGCTCAGCGTGGTCACGCCCACGAAGCACATCGGAACCGCCGTGATCCACGCATATTTCTGCTTCCCCATATTGATGAGAAACGTCGTCGTCACGGCCAGCGCAATCGTTGCCAGCAGCTGATTGCCGGTTCCAAACAACGGCCATATCGTGGTGATATTCCCCGTATAAATTAAATATCCCCAGCCCATCACGACAATGAAACTGGTGATCAGATTTCCCGGCAGCCACGAACTGTTACCGAATGGCTTGTGCACTTTGCCCATCAGCTCTTGTAGAACGTAACGGGCTACGCGCGTTCCCGTGTCCACCGTCGTCAGTATGAATAGCGCTTCGAACATGATGGCGTAGTGATACCAGTAGCCCATCAGAGTTGCCATCCCCGGCAGCCCGCGGAAAATCTGCGCCATGCCGATCGCCAGTGAAACTGCGCCTCCCGTGCGGCCCGCGAGTTTCTCTCCCACTTCGCGCGAGAACATATCGAGATTCACCGTACTTAATCCCAGATGGCTGAACACCGCCGGAGTGGTGTTGATGGCGAAATAATCGCCCTGCGAAAGCGAGCAGGCCGCGATCAGCGCAAGTACCCCCACCAATGACTCGCAAATCATGGCGCCGTATCCGATAAAGCGTGCGTCCGTTTCCTTGTCGAGCATCTTCGGAGTCGTACCCGAAGACACCAGCGAATGAAATCCCGAAATCGCTCCGCAGGCAATCGTTATAAAGAGGAAGGGAAACAGGCTGCCTTTGATAATCGGCCCGCCGCCGTGAACATACTGCGTGAAGTTCGGAAATTGAATATTAGGATGCACCACGAACACGCCGACCACCAGCACCGCAATCGTCCCCAGCTTCACATAGGTCGAAAGATAATCTCGCGGCTCCAGGACCAGCCACACCGGAAGCACCGACGCCACCAGCCCGTAAATTCCCATCAGGATCGTGATCTCATGCGGCGTAAAGGTAAGCGCCCCGGCCCATGAAGTCTGCGCCACCCAATGCCCGGCAACTACGCTGGCGAGCAAAAGAACCACGCCAAAAATGCTGGGACCCACCACATTGACCTGTCCCGCATGACTCTTGAACATCCACCAGCCCATGATCACGGCGATCGGGATAGTCATCCCGATCGTAAACACTCCCCATGGACTATTGGAAAGCGCATTGACCACTACGATGCCGAGTCCTGCCAGCGACACTAGAAGAATAAAGAGCACCGCGATCATCGCTACCAGTCCGGCAAACGGACTGATCTCCGTCCGCGCCACATCCGCCACCGAACGCCCCTTGTGCCGCACCGATGCCACCAGCACGGTGAAATCCTGCACGCAACCGCACAGCACCGCCCCGACCAGAATCCATAAAAATCCCGGCGCAAATCCAAACTGCGCCGCCAGCGTCGGCCCAATCAGCGGCCCCGCTCCCGCAATCGCCGCAAAGTGATGTCCAAACAGCACCCACTTTGGCGATGCCACATAGTTATGCCCATCGGGATAAACGTGCGCCGGAGTTGTGCGCCGGTCATCCAGAGCCATCGCCTTTGCCGCAATGAACGCACTGTAATAACGATAAGCAATCGCGTACACGCACAACGCACCCAGCAAAACCGGGAAAGTGTTCATCAATCACTCCAAGAGACGCAGGAGGGCTCATCCTGCCGTCCTAATCGAAGGCATCCTACACCTATTTTAGAATGCGGCACAAACAACTTTTGTTGCATGAACACGCGCTACAATGTCGGGCAGATTGGCGTGAAGTTATTTTTCACATGCGGAGAGATTCTCATGTGGGGACACGCCGCCCTCGCTGTCCGATCGAGCGCTCGATGGTTTTCTGATCTCGAGGCAAGTTCGACTCAGAAAAGGATCGCAAATGCACATGCCACAAAATCCGCAGCCCGCTGCCCAACTCGCGGTCAAAGAGCACGGCCTGGTCCGCTTCGGTCTCACCCTCGCCAACTGGAGCGAGCGCTGGTTTCCCGATCCTCTTGTGTTTGCGCTGTTAGGAATCGTTGTGGTTTTCTTCGTCGGCCTGCTGCTTCATCAGAGCCCCGCGAAACTCGCTATTCAAGGAGGAAAGAATTTCTGGGCCCTCGTCCCTTTCACCATGCAGATGGTGATGATCATCGTAGGAGGTTATGTCGTCGCCTCCACACCTCTCGTTTACCGCGCCATACGCGCGCTGGCGGCAATTCCAAAAACACCGCGGCAAGCCGTTGCCCTGGTCGCATTATTTTCCATGCTAACCTCGCTGATATCCTGGGGCTTAAGCCTGATTTTCAGCGGACTCTTCGTTCGCGAGCTCGCCCACCGCGTCAAAGGCATGGACTACCGCGCCGCCGGGGCCGCCGCCTATCTCGGCCTTGGAGCGGTGTGGGCCATGGGACTCTCATCCTCCGCCGCCATGCTCATGGCGACCAAGTCTTCGATGCCGCCATCTTTATTCAACATCAGCGGCCTCATCCCGCTCACCCAGACTTTATTTTTGTGGCAGAGCATCGCCACCACTGCCATTCTGATCGTCTTTTCAGTCCTGATCGCTTACCTCTCCACGCCCTCGCCCGAGAACGCGCGCACCGCAGAATCCTACGGCATCCAGTACGAGCCCATCCGGTCCAGTCTTGAGGTGCGCAGCAAGCCAGGGGAATGGCTCGAATACAGCCCGCTGCTGAATATTCTGGTCGCCACTCTTTTGTGTTGGTATCTCGTTGACGTCTTCCGCACCTCGCCGCAAGGAGCGCTCGCCGCCCTCGATCTCAACACTTACAACTTGATGTTTATTACCATCGGCCTTCTTCTGCACTGGCGTCCCAAGCGGTTCATGCGCGCCGTCGCGGAGTGTATTCCCGCCACCGGCGGCGTGCTCATTCAATTTCCGTTTTACGCCGTGATCTTCGGAATGATTGTCGGCACTGGCATCGCCGACGCACTGGCGAAAGTGTTCGTCTCGATCAGCACTCACAACACTTATCCACTATTGGTCGCGATTTATTCCGCCGTCCTCGGAGTCTTTATTCCATCCGGCGGCAGCAAGTGGGTCATCGAAGCGCCATATGTTTTGCAAGCTGCAATCTTGCACCAGGTTCATCTCGGTTGGGTCGTCCAGATCTACAACGCGTCGGAAGCGCTGCCCAATCTAATCAATCCTTTTTGGATGCTCCCGCTCCTCGGAATCCTGAAACTTAAAGCCCGCGACATCGTTGGCTACGGCGTCCTCCAGTTAATCGTTCACATCCCAGTCGTCTTCTTCCTCTGCTGGCTCTTCGCCCGCTACATTCCCTATATTCCGCCAATGAAATAGGCGATTGTGTGGAGTTGCGCCCTCGCCCGCTGCCGGAAGTCCAGGCATTTTATTGATCTCAGATTTTTTACAAACTGTTCATCTCCTGGTCGGGCTGGAATGGCATCCATTCTTCACTCATTCCATAGGAGGTAGTCCGTGGCACGAACGTTCCGTAGCGCACATCTGCTAGTCCCTTTGGCTCTCTGCCTGCTCCCCGCCAGCCTGGCATTTGCCGACGGTAGTCTGACCAAGGTCAATCACATCATCATCGTTATGCAGGAAAACCATTCCTTCGACAATTATTTCGGAGCCCTCCCCTACGCTCCCGGTAGTCCTTATCACAGTGGAAATGGATCCTGTTCCAGCACCGATCACAAATGTGTCGACGGCCTCGCTTGCACCATTGCAACCGACGGCAGCCTGCATTGCATCAACAGCAATCTCGACGACGATGGCAGCACCGTCTATGCGTTCCACAATTCTTCCCGCTGCGTGCTCCCCGACCTCGATCACGGATGGTTCGGCACGCACTTGGAAATGAACTTCAAAAATCCTAACGCCACGCTCACCAACTCTTTGAGCGACGGCTTTGTCCGCAGGAACGATTTAACTGAACAGAACGATAACGGCGAGAGCGCCACTGACGATCAAACGATCGGTTTCTATACCCAGGACGATCTTCCTTTCTATTACAGCCTGGCCCAGACCTTCGCCATGAGCGACCGGCAATTTGCTTCCGTCCTTGGCCCCACCTTCCCCAACCGCTCTTATCTGATGGCCGCAACTTCCTTCGGCCACCTCACCACCAACGACACCGTCCCTCCTCCGGGAGGCTACAAGCCGATCACCGGCACGATCTTCGATCTCTTCGATAAACACGGAGTTACCTGGGGAGATTTTTTTGAAGATGCCCCGCAATCCGCAAGTTTTCGTCCCACCGATCCCCACAACCTGCCCCTCACGACCTTCATGCTGGAAGCTTCCGGCGTTGGTTCACTGCCGCAAGTTTCTTTCGTGGATCCCGACTTTGGCATCGAAGGTCACGCCCTCGAAGACGACGAGCATCCCCCCACCGATATTCAGCGCGGCCAGTATCACGTCTCGCAGATCGTGAATGCCGTTCGCAACGGTCCGTTCTGGAAGGACTCAATCATCTTCATTCTTTACGATGAACACGGCGGCGCCTACGATCACGCCAAGCCGCCCGCTGCTCCGCAAAAAGGCGCGCGCACTCCCGATGGAATCAATCCCGGCCAGTGCGAAGACTTGTCCGCTCCCCCCAACAGCGAGCAACCCGGCCAAGGCGCCGAGTGTTCCTACAACTTCACCAGCCTCACCGACACCAGCGTTCTTGATGCAGAGGCTCTGTGCCCTGCTTTAACTGCCAATCCCACCGGACCGTATCCCAAGAGCTGCGCCAGTTTCGATCAACTGGGGGTTCGGGTTCCGTTGATCGCCGTCTCTCCATTCTCTAAACCCAGCTATGTCTCCCACCAGATCGGGGACCACACCTCAATGCTCGCTATGATTGAAAAGCGTTTTCTGAATTCCGGCAACAAGCCGCTCTATCTCACAAAACGCGACCAGAACGCCAACGATCTGGAGAGTATGTTCGACTTCACTCATTCTCCGTCGTTGAATACGCCGGTGGGCCAGGCGCAGCCGCCGGTAAGCGACTGCACTCCGCAATAAATTGTCTTGAGGAATAAATTAACTCTGGGATGCCCCATTTTTCGTCTCTTGCGGGAAGTGGGGTTTTCTTCGAGGGCGGCCTCCCCGAGTTCGTCGAGTTCGAGCTTTCTCGGTTGTTACGTTTTTCCCTGAGCCGCCGTATTACCGAATTAGTAATCGGGTATCGACCCTATTGCCCGCGTGTTTTTTTTCTCTTAGCGTTCGTAACACTTCGTTCGTGGGTGTGCCCCAGCCGATCAGTAGAGCTGCCGCCAACCCTCAAACTGTTTTCTGAGTGATCTGATTTTCGCGACGCCCTCAGCGTCTTCCCTCACTCTTTCCGCGGAAAATAGGAGCCCCCAGCGCCGGGCAACGCCGAATTCTACTGGCGAGTCTTCCATAACATCGCCGCGCATTCGGATTTTCAGGCAGCAACCATCCGGCATGCTCGCTGAACTCCGGCCAGGGACGAAGCCAGCCTTTTTGGCTTTTGCGCACCTATCCTCGCGAACAACGACTCACGAAAGAGGTAATTTATGACTCGCCGACGGTTGACCGTTATATCGGTCGTTGTGCTTTGTGTCGTGGCGCTATGCATGTCAGTCACCGGAGGAAAAGTATCGGCCCAGAATGCAGGGTCGCCTCCGGAGCCAATCTACAATCCGTACCCGCCAGGGATCCTTCCTTCTGATTTGCCTTCAGAACTAGCCAGGGTGCTGCGTGAAGTCGATGGCATCGAAGCTGAAGCCATTCGACAGTGGCACGCCATACCACCTCCGATTGTGACCGGTAACCCGCCCATCCTTCAAAATACCGGTGTTCCCTTAGTCGAAATACTCGGCAAGCTTATGAATTACGACAGGACGATCTCGCCCAACGAAAACAAGGCGTGCGCGTCTTGCCACATGCCATATGCAGGCTTTAGTGGGCCGATCCCGTCGGTGAATCTGCTGATGATCGCCTACCCCGCATCGGCTCCCTACCGGGCTGGCAAGCGAACGGCACAGAGATATACTTATTCCAGCTACTTCCCTCCACTGCAATACAACGCCACCCAGGGCGCCTTCTTCGGCGGAAACTTCTGGGATTCCCGTGCGACCGGATATTTAACCAGGGCTCCCGACGGCGAGCAGGCACAGTTTCCTCCCGTCGACCCTAATGAGATGGCCAACCCTGACACCGCCTGCATCACGTACAAGCTTTCCTTGGCTCCATACAAATCTCTCTTTGAGGAGATTTGGGGTGCCGGGTCGTTGAGCAGCATCACTTGGCCCGCCAATGTCGCGTCGATCTGCGCCACTCCGGGAGGAGCGGCCGTGTTTGGCACGAACACCCAGCCTGTGGTCCTGAGTACGGCAGACCGCACGCTGTCCGACAATGATTACCTTCACTGGGCGGCCTCGATTAGCGCCTTCGAGCACAGCCTCTCGGTTAGCCCGTTTACCTCGAAGTTCGACGCCTTCCTCAAGGGCACCTACACGCTGACAGCAGAGGAGAGCGCCGGCTACGACTTGTTCAAAGGGAAAGGCAACTGCAACTCGTGCCACCTCGACGGAAGATCAACCGCCCCCGCTCCAACCGCTCCGACTGCTGTGGACACGGGCGTTGCCGCCGATGTAACTCCAGTCTTTACCTGCTTTGGTTCGGCCAATCTCGGTCTGCCGAAGAACCCAAGGGACTCCTTTTACTATGAGACCACGCCGGATTCCCTGGGATTTACGCCCAATCCGGCAGGGTTCACTTACACCGACTTGGGATTAGGAACTTTCCTCAGGAGCGGTTACGGTTCCGCTGCCAACCCCAACTCGGCTTGGACACCGTTCGCATCCACCTCGGACGGCCAGATGCAAACGGCTACGGCGCGCGATGTGGCCATGGTGCCGCCACAGTGTCCCACTACCGAGGCACCGGGCCCCTACTTCCAGAAGGAGTTCTTCCACAATGGCTACATCAAGAGCCTGAAGCAACTCGTCCACTTCTACAACACGCGCGACGTGTATCCGTTCCCCGTTCAGTCCGGGGAGTGCCCGGCAGGAACCGTGGAAAAGGTGACCTGCTGGCCCGTGCCCGAGGTCACGGCGAATCTAGACATGACAGTCGGCAAGCTCGGTTTAACGGATGCGGAGGAGAATCAGATCGTCGCATTCCTCCAAACCCTGACTGACGGCTACACTACGGCGTTCCCTGACATCGGTACCTATACCGGAACTTGCATGTCGGGCGGTAACGCCTCAACGCAAGGGAACTCAACAATAATTTCCGCCATCAAGCTCCAGGAGCTTATGAAGCAGCACTAAATGGGGGAAGGAAACAAGGCGCATGGAGTCACATCCATGCGCCTTGATTGGTTTTCTATGTTCACACGACGTTATGCGATCTCCAGGAGGTCCAGGTATGAATAGAGTCCACGCAAAGCTACTTTTGATCGCTGCTGCCGGCAGCCTGCTTTTCTCAAACTCCGTCGTCGCTCAAGATAGCGCGTACACGCCCAAGATACTTCCTCCTGCACCGAGAGCCGCGCGCGTTCGGATCATGCAGGGGCCAGAGCTCGAAAGGGCCGACGATAAATCCGCCATCATCACGTGGACAAGCAGCAACCCTGGGGGCACGGACGAGCATTTTGGAGTCGTACATTACGGCACGAATCCCATTGAACTTGGTGACACAGCGAAGTCACACATCCGCCTGAATCAGACCCATTCCTATACGGTTTTTCGCGTACGCGTCGAGGGCCTCGCTCCGCGGACGACGTACTACTATACGGTCGACTCGATGGAGGGCAACGGCAGGAGCGACGGAGTAAACAGCCCGGTCAAGTACTTCAGCACGCGCTGATACCAGGCTTGAATCTCACCGTCTCGAAGGAGTTGCCGCGCAACTCAAGCAGCCGAATTCGTCCCGCAATATCCATTCGACAGGTAGACCCCTGGGCCGCTCCCGGCAACCCTGGGACTATCTCCTGAGCTCTAAATGGCGCACCGGGAGCCCGTTTCCGGGCGTAAGCAATCCCCCAAAGAGGTAACTTTCAATGTTGTATAAGTCGCACTTCGCGGTAGTGGTAAGCGCGTGCCTGCTTTTCTCCGCCGAGTTCGGCACGGCTCAACAGGGCGCAACTAATTTCTCGGCATCCAACGCTACTCAGGTAGTAAATATCCAGCAGAACGGCTCAGGGTATGCTCTGAAGGCATTCACCAATTCCACCGGCCCGGTCGGCGCGATCTTCGGCCAAGCCTCCGCCACGAGCGGCTTCAACAACGGAGTCTGGGGTCGCACCTACAGTACCGCGGGTGTCGGCGTTCGCGGCGAGGCCTTGGCCAACACTCAGGGCGCTAGCACTCCCACCGGCGTTGCTGGATTCAGCGATTTCAGCTTTAACGGGATTGGCGTTTACGGCCATGCCCACTACAACGGATACGGCGTCTACGGCATGATTGATTCGCTCGACTTCTCCGGCGCCGGAGTCTTCGGACGGGCCGGCGGCTCCTGCTGCGGCATCCCCGGCCTTTTCCAACAGGACGCCGCTGTCACCGGCGGCTACAACATAATTCTGGTTGGGCAATATCTCGATGCCAACAAGCAGGCTCACCAGGTCTTTACCGTCGACAGTAACCAAATTAGAGGCAATTCCTTCGTTGCGACGACCGCCGCTTATAACGGCGATCTCTTCGCCGGTCTCGCTCCTGGCGGTTCCTCAAACGTCTTCCGTGTGGATGCAACCGGCGCTGTCTACGCCGATGGCGGCTACCACACCGGAGGCGCCGACTTCGCTGAAGCCTTCTCTGTCAAAGGCGCCAGCACCAGTTACGCTGCCGGAGACGTCCTCACTATCGACCAGTCCGCCACTCGCCGCCTCACTCGCTCATCGCACCCTTACTCCACCTTGGTCGCCGGAATTTATTCCACCAAGCCCGGCGTTCTCGCCAGTCCCTATGCCATGGATCAAACTCTCAAGTCTGACATTCCTCTCGCCGTCGTCGGCGTCGTTCCCTGCAAAGTGACCACGGCCAACGGCGCAATCCATCCCGGAGACCTCCTCGTCACTTCCGCGAAACAAGGCTTCGCTATGAGAGGAACCGACAAGAACAAAATGGTTGGAGCCGTTCTCGGCAAAGCCCTCGAACCACTCCCCAACGGTGACGGCGTCATCCAAGTGTTGGTCACCCTGCAATGAAACTTACGGATGCCCCGTCCCTTGTCTCTCCGTTCCTTGGAGAGGCAGGGCGGGGATAGTGATCTCGCCACACCATCCGCGATGGTTTGACGAGGCCACAACCCTGTGCCACACTGCTGCCGGTGTTTCCTTTCATGCGCCGCTTTAGCCTTCCGCCCCTCATTCGCGATTCCCTGACGCTCTCGTTCCTGATCGTCTGCTGGACTGTCGCGACATTGGCGCAAGGGGTGAGTTCGACAGTAGGTCCAACGACAGACAACGGCTTGCGGGATTATGCCTCGTTATATACCACGACCCCCGGGACCGGTATTGTGGTCGCAACCGTCTCCGCCGAAAAGAAGAATGTTCACCTTGATCGCCAGGCGTTGCTTCAATTGCTAAACCGGTCAACCCAGACAGCGACTTGGCAGACCACGAACGATATTGCGCAAGGAGCGTTTCAGGATCAGGTTTCACAAGGAGTGTTTACCAACGTCGCTTACGGAGAATACGACATTGAAGTGAGCGCTGTCGGATATCTCAGCGAGCGCCGTCAGCTGCAAGTGGTAAATTCCTGGAGCCCGGTACAACTGAAGTTCACCTTGAAACGGGACCCCGAGGCCGTCAACCTTGATGTGCCCGATACGGCGATCTCCGCGAAGGCGCGCAAAGAGGTGAAGCGCGGCGTCTCCGCGCTCAAGTCGAACAATCTGAAGGAAGCGGAAAAACAACTGGGCGCAGCCTATAAGTCCGATCCATCGAGTTCGGATGTGAATTTTTTGCTTGGCTATCTGTATTACGAGAAAAGCGACTACGGGCGTGCGGGGGATTACCTCCGTTCCGCCACCAATATCAATCCCAGAAACACGCAGGCGCTGACGCTGTTGGGACGTGCCGGATTGCAACGCCATGACTATCCCGCGGCGCGCTCCGCGCTGGAGTTGGCCGTGATGGAAGATGGGGATAACTGGCAGCCCCACAATTTGCTGGCCGACACCTATCTTCATCAGGGTAACTACAACCGCGCTCGCGATGAAGCGCGCGTGGCTATTGAAAAAGGGAAAGCTCATGCCAGTCCAGCGGAGTTGGTGCTGGGCGAAGCGCTGGTGAATTTAGGCAACAACAAAGAAGGAGTCGAGGCCCTGAACAGGTTCTTGCAAGAGGCGCCTCTTCACCCCATGGCTGGCCAGGTGCGCGGCCTGATCGCAGAAATTGAAGATCATGCTGCCAATCCCGCAGCGGCGGCGGCTTCGGAGGATACAGGTCCGCCCAAGTTGATTGGAGTGGACCCACTAGAGGCTCTCAGCGCTCCGGTACTTTCTGTGAAGTCGTGGCAGCCGCCCGGCATCGACGATACCAAACTCAATGTTGCCGCGGACATGACCTGCCCCACCGGGAAAGTCATCGACGAATCCGGGAAACGCGTGCAGGAATTGGTGGAAGACGTGTCGCGCTTCGCCGCGGTTGAAGACCTCTTCCATCAGAGACTCGATGCCTACGGCCTTCCAATTCGCACCGAAACCCGCAAATTTAACTACGTCGCGTCAATTTCGGAGCAGCAACCAGGGTTCCTTTCGGTGGATGAATATCGCTCCGACAAGCTGGGATTAACCGGCTATCCCGACGAGATTGCCAGCAGCGGATTTGCTGCGCTGGCGCTGGTGTTTCATCCCCACATGCGCGACAACTTCGCGATGCAATGCGAGGGACTGGGAGATTGGCGCGGACAGCCGACCTGGCTGGTGCGCTTCGAGCAACGCGACGATCGCCCCAGCCGCATTCATAGCTACAAAGTCGGAGCCCAGGTTCACCCGGTGAAATTGAAAGGACGTGCCTGGATCACCGCCAACAAATTTCAGATTGTGCGCATTGAATCAGAGCTGGTGAGCCCCATGCCGGAAATCCAGCTGCTCAGCGAGCATCAGGTCGTGGAGTACGGCCCCGTCCCGTTTGCCAGGAAAAATACGTCTCTATGGTTGCCCAAGAGCGCGGAAATTTATTTCGACTTCCGCCGTCGCCGCTACTACCGCCGCCACAGTTTCGATCACTACATGCTGTTTGCCGTGGACTCCGACGAAAAACGCAAAGAGCCCCAGAGCAAACCTGCCGATCAATCAAGCGCGAAGGAAGAGAAGAAACCATCGTAGAGATGTTTCTTGAACGGCTGGCCCGCACACTCCTTCCTCTTTCTGAAGGGGGTGAGGTCTTCCCCGAATCGGCGGAGCAGAAGACCAAGGCCGTATTCCCCTCACGTTTCCGTGGCTAAGGCTTCCACCAGATTGGCGGCAGAGGCAACTTTGGCAAGTGGAGCCGCCTTAACGCTTGTCCGATTTCCGGCGCAAATTCCTGGGTAAGATTCTCTATGGCAAAACCAGTGAAGACCGTCAGGCTTCGCTGGCCCGCGTGGGTGGTATTGTTCCAACCGTCGGGAAGATAGGCGTTACCGACAAAACCAGCCGCCGCCGCGCCCGCGAAGTTTCCGAAAGCAGGAGTGGAATGGCCCCCGTCGGTCTTATCAACGAAGGTGAACCCGAGAGCGTGTGCCGCTCTACCGAACGCAGACGTACTCGTCGATCGCGAGTAGCGCGGATCTTCATGCAACAAAGCGTCCGTGGAGAAGCGGGTAAAACTCTCTGCCGCGCTGCGCGCATATAGGTTTCCGTAGTTGCGCCCGAAGGCGCCCGCGCCGTCTTTCCATTCGCGCGGATAGCCGCTGAGCGGGTTGGCCATGAATAGTCCGGTCCGGAACGCCGTGGTAAACAGCGTACGGGGACCGAATACAGGTTTTTCAAAATAACTGAATTTCTCGCCAACGGTCATGGGACCCTCCTGCCTGCTCATGGGCACGTGTCCCAGGCTGAACGCGTCCACTGCGGTTGGCTGTACGCTAGTCTCCGGCTTCTGGGATCCAGCTTCCTGGCCCTTCGCCTCGCCACCTTCTTGTGCCTGTGTTTGATCGCCGGTTTGTTTAGCCGCGATTGCGGACGGCGCATCGGGAAATGATTCGTCGGTGAGTTTCGCCGACTCTTCCGTCGAACCCGACTGTGCCGCGGCAATCGAACTCAGACCGCTCTGAGCGCAGAGTGGAAGAGAGCTGGCCAATAATACAAAAAAACAGCTGGATAGTTTTCGCAAGTTACGTCTCCTGATGTGGAACTATCGTCGACCGCATGAATGCCGGCGAACTCTGCCAGCATGCCGCGATAGTTTCTGATCAGAACACGAGTTTCGTGAAGGTGCCTTCACAATGAGTCAAGGAATGTATCAATACGTCACTTTCCGTGACGCTTGGTTACATTCCGGGCTTCCGGCCGTTGCGCCCGCTTCTAATGAGATGTTGACGGAGATTTCCTCCTCGTCGAATGTCCTCAAATCTCCAATTCGCCGCAGCGCGCGATTTCGTGCCGTGATTACCTCATGGCGGGTGCAACTCAGCAGCAGAGAACACTCGTGATCGGAAAAGTGTTCGAAAACCGATAGGACGAAGACAAAGCGCTCGAACGCCGGAAGGTTAACAATTGCGGCGATCTCCGCCCGCAGGTAGGCAGCACTCCGGCACGCCGGGGTGGAATTCAGAATGGGATTCCCTCCCGCCGGACGTGGATCGCTCACGCGTATGGCGTTGTGGATAATCGTGCGCCGAGTCCAGGTGTGCGCCCACTCCTTGAAAACTGAGGTGCCTCCGGCAGCGTGCTCTAGACTCCGGACAAAGCACATCTCGGCTTTTTCACCGTCTGCGGTGAGCAACACAGAGAGCAGGTAGAGGCTGTTCATCTCTTCCTGGAAAATTCGACAGAAATCTGCGCTGGTGGCGTATGGCGTCGGTGTCGGTTTCGCAACCTGCTTGCACTTCAGCATTTTTGCCTCAGTCTTTCTGCAATGTATTCAACGGTCAGTTTGTTCGTGTGGGCGCAACCCGCCAAGCCCGGAAGCATCTGATCAATCACATCACGAAATTGTGGCGGGAACTGTCGAGACTTGTCATTGCAAGCAACAGTACGTCACAACTCCGTGACATTTTGTTACGTTGCGACCTTCTCTCTTAGGTAACAATAGATGCCGTGGATCGCGTTCTTCTCATTGACGATGACGCAGAGCTGGGTGGAATGCTGCGGGAATACTTGCGTCGTCAGGGCGTGACCCTCGACGTCGCACTGAGTGGAGGCAAGGGTCTTGAGCAGTTCCAGAAAGAAACCTACTCGCTCGTGTTACTCGATGTCATGCTACCCGGCCGCAACGGATTTGAAGTGCTGCGCGAATTGCGTCAAACCTCGCGAGTAGATGTCATCATGCTTACCGCGCGCGGAGAGGACGTCGACAGAATCATCGGCCTGGAGATGGGCGCCGATGACTACCTTCCCAAGCCCTTTAATCCCCGCGAACTGGTGGCGCGAATTCGCGCCGTGCAGCGAAGAAAAGAAAAGAAGGGGCCGGAAACCCGGCTTCAGGCCAACGGCATCACGCTCGATAACGCGGAGCGCTCGGTGCGTTGGCGGGGGCGTGACATCATCCTCACAACCGTTGAATTCGAGGTGTTGAAAAGGCTTTTGGAGTCTGCCGGCCAGGTGGTTAGCCGCGAGGACCTGGTGCGATCGGCAATGGGGAAAAGACTTCAACCGTTCGACCGAAGTCTCGACATGCACATCAGCCGGTTGCGGAAAAAATTGGAAGGCGCGGGCGCCGATTCGTGCATTAAGACGGTCCGCTCGACGGGCTATCAACTTGCCATTCTCTCCAGTAGCGATTTGACGGGGATTCGGGGCGACTGACCATGCGCAGTTTTTGGATAAGAATCTTTGCAACGTTCTGGATCATTGAGATTCTCACCATTGCCGCTCTTGTAGGCATGAGAGGCAGTCTCGAAAATTTCACTCTCCATCCCCTGTCCGAGAAAGCCCTGACCTCGATGGCGTTCTCTGCGGAAGAGGCGTACCAGGCGGGACAGTGCGACGAACTCAATCCTCTGTTGCGCCGGTTCGAACGCGTGTACAAAGTCATTCCACATCTCTTCGATGAAACCGGGCACGCAGTTTGCGGCGACGCTGTGTCGCCCGCTGTACAGCGCGCTGCTGAAAAATCTCACTTCTTCGGACTGAAACACGTGGCGGAGATCATGCGCGGTGTGGTTCCCAGCCGGAATGGTCAGATCATCGCGGCGATCCGTATCAACCCTGACCAGAACGCGCCCTTCACTTTCGTCGTCGAAACTAACCAGATTCCCTCCTGGCTTTTCCGTTTCAAGGGCGAGCTTGCCATTTTCGCGGCCATTCTTTTTTCTGGAGTCCTTAGCGCTCTGCTTGCAAAAATTCTAGTCCGCCCCATTGGACAACTTCGCCGCACCGCACAGGAACTAGCTTCGGGAAACTTTAAAGCGCGAGCGAAGAACAGCAGGCGCCTCCCGCCCAAAGGCGATGAGGTCGTCGCACTGGTCCACGATTTCAACCGAATGGCGGACCAGATTGAATCCCTGATAGGAGTGCAAAAGCAGTTGATTCGCGATGTCTCGCACGAACTGCGTTCTCCGCTTTCCCGCCTCAGCGTTGCCTTGGAGTTGCTCCGGGAAGACACCAATGAGCAAAGCATGGTTCATGTGGAACGCATCGAGCGCGAGACCGAGCGCCTGAATCGGCTGATCGGCCAGCTGTTAGAGCTCTCCCGCATGGAAGCGCTGGATGGCGTCGGGATCAGAACCGGAATAGTGCAGCTCGATGAAATTGTGGGAGAAGTAGTTTCCAATGCTGCTTATGAAGCCGGCAGTCGCGGCTGCAATGTCCGGGCGGCGATTCGTGACCGGGTTACGGTTCACGCCAATGCGGAGCTGCTTTCCAGCGCCATTGAAAACGTGGTAAGAAACGGAATTCGATACACTCACACTGGAACGGATGTCCTGGTAACTCTTGAGCGCCAGCGTCAGCCGGGCGCATCTGCCGTAAAACTCACTGTAAGAGATTTTGGCCCGGGCGTTCCAGAAGATGAGATCCCATCCTTGCGTGTGCCCTTCTATCGGATAGACCCAGCCCGCTCCAATGAAACCGGCGGCACCGGTGTTGGGCTGGCAATCGCAGATCGCGCGGTCCGGCTGCACGGCGGTTCGCTTGCCTTTAGAAATCATCCTCAAGGCGGCCTCGAGGTAACTTTGCAATTGCCAATCGTGAATCCGGTTCTTGACCAGGCGGTACAGACTCCATCCTCGATCGTAATCTGAATCCGCACTCCGGCGGGTGGCCCAGGCTCTTGAACTGGCTGGCATCAGCGCTACGCTGGGTGCCCATCCTCGCGTTTTTTGCGAGGGTCGGAGACGCGACTGCCGGCACAGCAGCCCCGCTTCACCGGATTGCGATGTATATACCTCAGCTTCTCAACCCCGCTTCTTCGTCGTCCACACATTGAAATCGTAGAAGTCGGGCCTGCCAGTACGAGGTGTGCAGACTCGCGTCTGTAAACAATGAACGCTGGCGAGAGTCCGTCCGCTTCTTCTTTGGCGAAGAGCGCTTCTTATTGTCCATGTCCCACCTCTATCGTCGCCGCAGTTTTCAGCAAGGGGATAAACCCGGCGTCGATCGATGGCTTTTAGCTTCATACCTCAGCGGATAAGTGCTGACAAAGTTACCTCTTCCCCATCACTAACCTTATTCACTGTGGCCCGAACTACCGAACACAGTAAACAGCTGATACCAAAATGGGAAAGTACATCACAATCTGGCCATCCTTGTGACCTACCTCCTCGTTCTAAACAGCGTCTTATTACTAGGTTGCGACAAGCGATCAGGACGTCTCAACAGTAACTAAGTCGGTTCAGTGTTAGATTCCCTGACATTGATCTGAGCAGTATTGAACAGATTCGTCAAAGAGAGTTCGCTACATTGCTCGTTGCACACATCGATTTATCAGCGTGAGGCAGTAGCTAAGCCGAGAGGACAAAGATGAAGGTTATGTCTAGAGTTAACAATCGTACGATATGCTTCATAACATTTCTATTGCTTATGGTCAGCGCTGCCTGCAGCGATCCTGACAAGAGCGGCAATAATCCAACCGTAACTCCGCCTACAGTCACTTCGGTCGCTCCAATAAGCGGGTCTGCTGCTGCATGTTCCAACTCTATCGTTACTGCAGTCTTCAGCAAGGCGATGAATCCGGCTTCGATCGATGGCTCAACCTTCACGTTGACCGCTTCAGGAGTCGCCGTGCAGGGAGTAGTTACCTACGACGCCTCCAGCGACACGGCGATCTTCACGCCCGCGAACCCCCTCGCTCTGAATACGCTATATACGGCAACGATCACTACCGGCGCGCATGACATGTTCGGAAATTCGCTGGCGGGCAATTTTGTATGGACCTTCACTACTGCCGCCGTCGCGTGTCTACCACCCGCCCCGCCTGTTTCCGTGGGTCCCCCCAACGCTTCGGTTGGAATATGCCAGAACACTGTAATTTCTGCCACGTTCCCCCAAGCCATGGACCCTGCCACTATTACGGCTGCGACCTTCACAGTATCTCCGGGCGTAACTGGAACGGTTACCCATGATCCAAGCAACAAGATTTTTACTTTTTCACCATCCACTAATCTTGTTCTCAACAAAACTTACACCGTCACAATCACCACGGGGGCCAAAGACCCGTTCGGTAACGCTCTGGCGAGTAATTATGTGTGGACCTTCACCACAGCCACTTCTGCATGTGCGACGCCACCGCCTCCGGCTGTGATTTCTGTGACACCTCCCAACGGGGCAGCCGGTGTATGTCCCAAAACGGTAATCACCGCGACATTCAATGAAGCGATGAATCCTGTAACCATCAACACTACGACCTTTACGGTGGCGCCTGGTGTAACCGGCACTGTGACGCTGGATGGTACCGGCAAAATTGCGGCGTTCACCCCATCAAGCAATCTTGCCCTCAGCACAACCTATACCGCGACCATCACTACTGGCGCGCAGGATCTAGCTGGAAATCCTTTGGCCGCTAACTATGTGTGGAGCTTCACCACGGCTACAAAGGCCTGTCAAACGGCTGTGCCCTTGGGATCGGCGGCAAATTTTGTAATTCTCGCCGGCTCCACGGTCACTAACACTGGCCCGACGATTATCGCCGGTGGAAATGTGGGACTAAGCCCTGGAAGCGCTGTCACAGGGTTTCCGCCGGGAACACTTGTTACGCCGGCAGTAATGCATATAACCGACCCCACCGCTGCACAGGCGCAACTTGATTTGACTACTGCTTACAACTATGCCGCGGGACTTCCGGGAGGCGCTGTTTTGCCCGGAGACATGAGCGGTCTGACGTTTACTCCTGGCCTGTACAAGACTTCGAGCACGGTCATGTTATCGGCGGGTAACGTCACGCTCGACGCGCAGGGGAATGCGAATGCTGTTTTCATCTTCCAGGTCGGATCCACTCTCACGACCTTAGGAAGTACCCACGTTATTTTGGCTGGGGGAGCTCAGGCTAAGAACGTTTTCTGGCAGGTCAGCAGTTCGGCGACCTTAGGAACGAACTCCGTCTTCATGGGGACAATCCTGTCGCTTCAATCCGTCACGTTGGATACCGGCGCAGCCCTCACCGGTAGAGCGTTGGCACGCAATGCGGCGGTCACTTTGGACACCAACGCCGTAACCGCACCGTAAGCAGCGTGCAATCCGGTAGCGGGCCGGCCCTACGCTGGCTCACTACCGGGCGGTCTGGAAGAAGAATTTCAAGTCATCAAGTTTTGGAGGAAGTTTTCTATGTTATCTCGCTCTCGGCGCCTTTTTGGCAGGATTGCACTTATGCGGTTGGCAGTACTGACTGTGCTTTGCAGCATCGGCACGTTCGCAGCGGCGCAGGATCAGCCTGCCCCTAAATGGGAACTCTTCGGCGGGTACTCCTATTTGTATCCCGACGCTGGCGTGCACGGTCTGCTTCCCGGAGGATTGCTCCCGGCGGGCAGTCGCTTGGAATCGAATCCGCGGGGCGCTGGCGCCAGTATCACTTACGACCTCAATCGCTGGTTCGGCTTGACTCTCGATAGCAGCATCGATTGGGGAAGTGGCGAAGCCGGCGTGCCCAAGAGAATTGACGATGCTGCATTTTCCAATCTCTCCTTTGGCCCCAAGGTGACTTTCCGCCATCGTCGCGTCTCTCCGTTTATTGAGGCTCTCGTCGGCGACCACCGGCTTATGCCTGATGCCTTCCACGATATCGACAAGCTTGGGTTCATGTTTGGAGGCGGCTTGGATGTCAACGTTTCCCGGCACATTGCTTTACGGCTATTCAGGGCCGATTATGTAATGTCCAGCTACCGCTACGGTCCCCCGGCCTCGACTCCAAGCACGGATCTTACGGGCGTACGGCTCCAGGCAGGACTCGTATTTATGTGGGGCGGCAATCGCACTGTAACTCCGCCCAGCGCAGCCTGCTCGATACATCCCGGCGAAGTTTTTGCCGGCGAACCTGTGACCGCAACTGCCAGCGGATCGAATTTCAATCCCAAACGCAAGGTTACATACACCTGGAGTGGCAGCGGAGTTAAACCTCACGAAACTGGCGACTCCACTCTCGTTGACACCACCGGCTTGCAAGCTGGGGCATACCAGGTTAGTGCCAGCTTGAGCGATGGGAGCCAGGCAGGTATTGCCTCCTGCACCGCCAGGTTTACCGTGAAAGAGGCGCATCCGCCTGTGATTTCATGTTCGTCCGAACCAGCCAGCGTGCTGATAGGTGGAACCTCAACTATAACTTCGGTTGCTAGCAGTCCGGATGGCCGCAGCCTGACCTACAGCTACTCCACCAACCTCGGAACAATTACCGGCAATAATTCCACCGCCACCTTGGACACTGCGGGTACGCAACCTGGGACAATTACTGTTACCTGTAACGTGAGCGACGACCGCAGTCAGCCGCTTACGGCTTCTGCCTCAACCATGGTGAACTTGCAAGCGCCACCCCCGCCGCTTCCTGACGTCGCCGTCATCGCTGCCATTGAGAAGAGGCTTGCCCTTCACAGTGTTTATTTTGCGACTGCGAAACCCAGTCTCGAGAATCCCGATGCCGGCCTGCTTCCCAGCCAGGAAAAAACTCTGACTGCGCTAGCCGGCGATTTTCTGATCTATCTCCAAGCCAAGCCTGACGCCCGCCTCACTCTGGAGGGTCATGCCGATCCCCGTGGGTCGGTCGAATACAATCAGGCGCTCTCCGAGCGGAGAGTGGACCGTGTGAAGCGCTTCTTGTTAGCACTGAACGTTCCCGCCGCCAACATTCAGACTCAGGCGTTTGGGCAACAGCAAAACCTCAGTGACAAACAGGTGAGATCCGCTGTCGAACATAATCCCGAGTTGAGTCCGGAAGATCGACAGAGGGTACTCCGTAATATGAGGACGATTATTTTGGCCAGCAATCGGCGCGTAGACATCACCCTGAGTAACGCCGGCCAGGCTCCGCAAGAGTCTGCCCGCGAGTTCCCATTTAACGCCGCGGATTCCCTGACGTTGCTGAAAGAGGAAGGAACCAAGAAGACATCAAGGCCCGCGGCCAAAAGAAAGGCAAAGCCGAAAGCTCAACAATAGACCTGACCGAATGCGCAACACGATAAAACGGCCGGTCGAGCAACTGGAGTGATTACGTTACATAGTGGGTTGGACCATTACTCTTGGACCGGTACTACGCGTTCGACCGTGGCGAGTGGCCCACCCTTCGCTTTTTGAAGGGTGGGATTCCAACAGTTCCATCCTGCTGGGATGTTTCTCCGACTCTCTATTCAGCCCCCGGATAGTCGATTCTTTCCATCCGCCCCCGCATTTCCGCTATTGAATTCATCCTCAAGCATTTAACCCAAAAATCATTGCGCCGCCCCCACCCCTCTGCTAGCCTTTTCATGGACTTCTTTTCGTCGCATCTTGCATGCATCGTTTTGCCTGCAGCTGCTGCTTGCTTTGATCCAAAATAGAATAGAATAACGGGATGGTTAATCGCTGCTCCCGCGTGATCGTTGCAACCGCGTACAGCGCGCCTTCCAAAGCAGAGTCCAACAGAAGTCCAACGCAGTTTCTTAAGGAGAAATAATCTTGGCAGCAACTTCAAAAACAAAAAACCGCATTTTATTCACTTCCGAATCCGTGACCGAAGGCCATCCCGATAAGATCGCCGACCAGATTTCCGACGCCATTCTCGACGCCTGCCTCGCCGACGACCCCTCGAGCCGCGTCGCCTGTGAAACTCTCACCGCCACCGGCCTCGTCGTGATCGCTGGAGAAATCACCACGAAAGCCTACGTCGATTTCCAAAATGTAGTCCGCGGCACCGTCCAATCCATCGGATACGATAACGCCCTCCACGGCTTCGACTGCAACACCTGCGCCGTAATCTCCAGCATCAACAAACAGTCCGGCGACATCGCCATGGGTGTCGACACCGGCGGCGCCGGCGACCAGGGAATGATGTTTGGGTATGCTTGTGATGAGAATGAGGAGTTGATGCCGACTCCGATTTCTCTGGCGCACAAACTTACGATGCGGCTCTCGCAGGTGCGCAAAAATGGAACGCTGCCTTTTCTCCGGCCCGATGGAAAATCCCAAGTCACAGTTGAATATGATGCGAACGGCAAGGTGCTGCGAGTGGATGCGGTTGTGATCTCCACGCAGCACGCGGAGACCGTTACGAATGACGAGTTGCGGGCGGGGATTTTGCGGCATGTGATTCAGGCGGTGATCCCGGCGCATCTGCTTGATGAGGATACGAAGTACCACATCAATCCCACGGGACGGTTTGTGATTGGCGGGCCGATGGGCGACACCGGCCTGACTGGGCGCAAAATTATTGTCGACACTTACGGCGGCATGGGGCGTCACGGCGGCGGAGCATTTAGTGGCAAGGATCCAACGAAGGTGGATCGCTCGGCCGCTTACATGGCGCGCTACATTGCGAAGAATATTGTTGCCGCGAAGCTGGCGGACCGGTGCGAAGTGCAGTTGGCTTATGCCATCGGCGTCGCGGAACCGGTGAGCGTTCGCGTGGATACGTTTGGCACGGAAAAGATGGATCCGGAAGTTATTCCGGATTTGATTCGAGCGCATTTCAAGCTGACGCCGCGGGGAATTATCGAGTCGCTGAATTTGCGGCGGCCAATCTATAAGAAGACTGCGGCTTACGGGCACTTTGGGCGCAACGATCCCGATTTCACTTGGGAAGCGACGGACAAGGCGGCGCAGCTGGCCAGCGATGCGGGAGTGCGGGAGCCGGTGGCGGCGCGCAAGTAAGCGGTCATTCCCTCATCTTGGTTGTCATCCCTCGCTTCGCTCGGGATGACAAACTTGCTCGGGATGACGACGCACTTTCTGCATGAGCCGAAAGTGCCATTCCCCTAAGAGTATTTTGATCCGGCGATGCCAGCTCGGGTTCGTGTATTCTGACAGAGCACTCGTATCCAATTATTCTTCGTAAACACAACACAATTTCCGCATGAAAGCGCCACAGGAGGCGTATGTCAACAGCAGCACAAGTGAATAGCGATATTAAGAGTGTGGAACTGGCCGAAATGGGCAAGAAGCGCATCGAGTGGGCGAACCAGTCCATGAAGGTGCTGCAAATTATCCGCAAAGAGTTCATCAAGAATCAGCCGTTGAAGGGGATTCGCATCTCGGCATGCCTGCACGTTACGGCAGAGACCGCGAATCTGGCGATCTGCCTGCGCGATGGCGGAGCCGACGTTGTTCTCTGCGCGTCGAATCCGCTCTCCACGCAGGACGATGTTTCGGCCAGCCTGGTGCGCGATCAGGGCATTCCCGTCTTCGCCATCAAGGGCGAGGACAACGACACTTACTACCAGCACATCATGGCGGCGATCGATCACAAGCCGCAGATCACGATGGATGACGGCGCGGACCTGGTGACGATTCTGCACACCAAGCGGACCGACGCTCTCGACGGCGTGATTGGCGGAACGGAAGAGACGACCACAGGCGTGATCCGGTTGCGGGCGATGGCGAAGGAAGGCGTGCTGAAGTTTCCCATTGTCGCGGTGAACGATGCCGATACCAAGCATCTGTTCGACAATCGCTACGGCACGGGACAATCTACGATCGACGGCATAATTCGAGCGACCAACTTTTTGCTGGCGGGATCGAAGTTTGTGGTCGCCGGCTACGGCTGGTGCGGACGCGGGCTGGCCAGCCGCGCGCGCGGCGCCGGCGCGGAAGTGATTGTGACGGAAGTTGATCCGACAAAAGCTCTGGAAGCGGTGATGGACGGCTTCCGGGTGATGTCGATGACGGAAGCGGCGAAGCTGGGCGACGTGTTCTGCACGGTGACGGGCAACAAGAGCGTGCTGACCAAAGAGCACTTCGGCCTGATGAAAGATGGCGCGATCATTTCGAACTCCGGACACTTCAATGTGGAGATCGATATTCCGGCGCTCGAAAATATGTCTTCGTCGAAGCGCACGACACGCGGTTCAGTGGACGAATATTCGTTGAAAGACGGGCGCAAGATCAATCTGCTGGGCGAGGGACGGCTGATTAATCTGGCGGCGGCGGAAGGGCATCCCGCGTCGGTGATGGATATGAGCTTTGCCGACCAGGCGCTCTCGGTTGAGTACATGGTGAAGAATTTCAAGACGCTCGAGAAGCGCGTTTACAAAGTTCCTGACGATCTTGATAAGCGTGTGGCGAAGCTGAAGCTGGAGTCGATGGGGATTAAAATTGATAGACTCTCGCCTGAGCAGGAAGAGTATTTGGCGGGGTGGAGCGAGGGAACGTAAGGGCTCTGGCCCAGTGTTCAGTTCTCCCGCCGGGGCGGCGCAGGCCGCTCCGTTTGCTTCTCTAGCGGGGGTCTTCACCGCTAGAGATACGAATGTACGGGCTGCCCACCTTCAGTCAAATGGTGTTTCAGTTCTGAACTTCCCATTTCTACCCTGGATGTGAATTGTGCCGCCGTCGGAGATTTCCCGGGCCCTTTCGATTGCTTCGGCTTGGGTATCCAAAACAGCGGATGCTCTATCGGCGTTGGGTTTTGTCACGGCCCAACCGTTCTGATGGTGAATGACGAAAACCTCCTGGTGCTTGCTCATTAGCGGTAACTCCTTCCCCCTCAGCGCGAGAATAGTTCACATGTCATCTTCACGGAGCCATGTCTATTGCGCGACCCGTGAGCCGGTTACAATGTCCGCTCCCATGGGCATCGCACTTGCTTCCGCGTTTGTGAACAATCCATCAAAGTGTGCCAGCAGCATTTCAACGAAACGCCCGTGATAAATGGCGTAGAGTTCTGTGGTGACATTGCCGTTGGTCGTTGGAAGCGTCGTCAGCTTCAGCGAGGCGAGTCCTACCGAGGGGCGGAGCCAAGCTCTCTTGTTCCACTGGACGGCACTGTGAGTGAAATCGCCGTCTTTGTCGTACTCCCAGGTCTGGATGTGTTTCTGGTCGATCTTCCTCTTGATAGCGTCGAGCAAGCCTTGTGGGTTGCTCGTCTCCACATTGATGGCCATGTTGGCTCCTTTTGATAGTATTCTTATCGCAGTGCCTTGCGATCCCCGCACCACGAATAGTGACTTATTTTTCGTTTATAGTCAACGAAAATTTCGCATATGTACTCCTGTAATCTTGTTCCTTATTTATCAACCACTTAGATTCGCATTGGGGTTTCCGTATCGTCAATGATGTGGCACAATCTCAGGTACAGACCACAATCGGGAGGACCAACATGGCAAATTTCGGACAACGACTACGCGATTTGCGCCGTGGTCGTTCACAGCGGGAGGTAGCTGAGGGCTTGGGAATTCCGCCAACGACCCTG
Organism: Acidobacteriota bacterium; assembly: GCA_013289765.1. Taxonomy (GTDB): domain Bacteria; phylum Acidobacteriota; class Terriglobia; order Terriglobales; family Acidobacteriaceae; genus Sulfotelmatobacter. Next base: position 486,575 of record JABCZI010000001.1, on the reverse strand, counting down.
TCCAGCCTCGAGAGCCAAGAAAATATTCCCCGTGGAGATCTGCTGAGGAGGCTCTCGGACTTCTTCAGAGTTCCAATAACGTATTTCTATCCGGAGACGGAGACTCCTGTTGGCCCAACCGACGCGGCTCGCGAGTATGTAAAGCGCCTGCGACAGCCTGAACGCGGAGCGGAGACCGTTGCGACCCTGTCAACTGTTCCACTCGACGACGTGACGCGGAAAAAACTGGCGGAACTAATCAAACGAAAAAATGACCAAGTTTCGAACAAGTAGCGAAAATGCTCTTCAGATGCCGGCCCGCGAAGAAGTCGTCGAGGCACTGCTCGACGAGGCGGGGGCGACTAAACTGCCGACCGATGAAGACAGGATCCTCGACTTCTTGGATCTAAAGCAGCTCAGTTTCGACTTCATGCACGAGGTGGATTTTCTCCCGAAGCAAGGCAACAAAACACCGGAGATACGCGCTGCCCTCAGCCTTAATGATCGCGTGGTTGTTACACAGTCAGGCCTCAACGAGAAGCGGAAGAGGTTTGGCATTTTCCATGAAATCGGTCACTTCATCTCGGAAGAACATCGTCGAAAACTGTTTAACGTCAATGTCCACGCGGATACCGACGCCACGCTGAGTTGGTGGACGAAGATCCGAATGGAGCGAGAAGCAAATGAAATTGCCGCCGAATTGCTATTTCAGGGGCAGCGATTTACAAGAGAGTCACTAGACCAACCAACCTCAGTCAAGACGGTTCTCCAGCTTGCGCCTCAGTACGGAGCCTCATATGAGTCGGCATTGAGGCGCTACACCGAACGCCACCTATTACCGGTTGCGTTGATCGTTTCCGACCAGGTGCCGAAGACATCCAATGAACATTCCGATGAGGAGCAAGAGTTCACCCTGCAATACACCATTACCTCCCCAAGTTTCCGCAAGATATATTTTTCCGGGTTGGAGTCCGGCGACGCGCTGAGAAGATCCGACTTTTTCGGGACTGGTCTTTTTCGGAAGGATGTCGTCGAGCAGGAGCTCACGGTCGAAGCTTCTGGCGGTCGCTGCTGGAAGTTTGAAACGGAAGTCTTTACGAACACTTACAAACTCTTTCAATTTATCGTGAAGCCCTCGTAAATTCGTCGGTTCGTTCTTTGAAGGGTGGGATTTGCCGGGTGCCGGTGCCCGACCCTTAGCTTTTTGAAGGGTGTGATTCCACGGTCGCGTCGTGCTTGGGTATTCTCCGACGACTCTCAGATCCCGGCGATGCGGGGAGAACTTCGTGAGGCGGCTGGAATTCGGATAAGAGTGCAGGGGTCCTTCGGCGCAAACAACGCGCCTCAGGATGACAGAGTAGTTATGGACGGATACCTCAGCGACTGAAGCCGGGTTTCTTTTTTGGGGCGCGCGGTCGGCACGAGTGAACTCGTGCCCTTCCCGGTCAGGGTCAAAGGCAGCGGACAGGAGTGTCCGCTCCACACAATCGAAAATCCCCACTTCTCGCAAAGGACGCGAGAAATGGGGCACCCAGCATCACAGGAGCATGTCTACTAAAGTAGACGTCTACTTTAGTAGACTTTACGATCGTCCATCGACATGTAAAAGTGGAGTAAGTTCCAAGAATTGCGCGGCCACTGAGGGCCGCGTTTTTCGTTGGGGCGTAGAGCGAACAGCAGATTCCTCGCTCGCTCTCTCCGCGCTCGGCGCGGCTGCGAGCGGCTCGGAATGACAAGGTTTATGGGTTGCGGCGAAGTTTACGGGAGGAGCGGTATGCGAAAAAATCGGTGGGCAGGGCGAGTGATCAAGAATTGCAAGAGGCGCGGGGAGTGGGCGGAGCTGGTGTTTGCGGCGCGGGCGATTGAGCGGGGGCTGCATTTGGCGATGCCTTGGGGAGAGTCGTCTGGTTACGACTTTACGGTGGATCAGGGGGATCGGATTGTGAGGGTGCAGGTGAAGTCCACGATATTCAAGGAAGGGGTATCGGGGTATTCGTGCACGCTGAAGGACAGCAAAGGTCCGTATAAGAAGGGGTCGTTTGAGTTTGTTGCGGCGTATGTGATTCCGGAGGATGTGTGGTTCATCCTGCCGGAGAAAATAATTCGCGGGATGTGGAGTGTGGGGTTGTATCCGAAGCTGGAGAGGGCGAAGTATCGGAGGTATCAGGAGGCGTGGCATTTGTTGTGCGGAGAAGCGCCTGGGACGATCGCGCACATTCAGGCCTGCGCGGAAGAGCGGGTGCTCAGTCCCCGGTTTTCAGTTGTAAATCACGCGGGCTGGACAGCTCCGTTTGTGCTGGCGGCGCGTTTTTTCCGATGGAAATTCGGCGGAACGGGAATTCGCACCGACTACCGTACTTGGGCGACCTGAATTTCAGGGGCGCACCTCGGCGGCTGAAGCCGCGGTGCATTCGTTAGGGCTTTACGCGGCGCTGAAGCGCCGCTCTTCCACGGGATTGCCTGGGTCCGTGCGCGGGACTTGCGAGATCAAAATCAAGATCAGGGTCAAAGGCAGCGGACAAGAGTGTCCGCTCCACACGAGCATGGCTGATGCTGTAGAAAAATAATTCAATCCTGTCGATCTTGTGAGTGGCCGTTCGACGAGTAAGTGGAGGCGGGGAACGGGCTTCCACGGAGGATGGGCCAATGCGATGCACATGTTTCGAGCGCGCTAAATTCATTGCAGGGGTAGGACTGGTTGCGGCCGGCGCGTTTATTTTGTTTGAACATCTTGATCGGGCCGCGGTTTTGTGGGGAAATGTTTTTAGGACCTTGGGGATCGTGCCGGCTGTCATCTTTGCGGCGTCGCGAGTAGCGCGGGCCTCCGCAGGTGAGCGCCGATTTCTGCAGGATTTTGTCGAGCAGGTAGTGATAGCGTCCTGGCCGCTGGTGTTGGTGATGGCGGGAGCGGTGTTGTCGCGGGATGGCAGGGCGGATGAAGGCGCGTCCCTGCTAAAAAAAGATGGTGAAGGTGTCGATCCCGCCGGCGGGCGTTCGACGTTAAAGTAGAAGTAAATCTCAGCCGGAATAAGGAGACGGGAATGCGATGCATCGTGATGGTGAGGGCCACGAAAGATTCTGAGTCGGGCGTCATGCCGCGGAAAGAATTGATCGAGGCGATGGGAAAGTTTAACGAAGAGCTGGTGAAGGCCGGGGTGATGCTGGCCGGGGAAGGGCTGAAGCCGAGTTCGAACGGGAAGCGCGTGCACTTCTCGGGCGCGAAACGGAGTGTGATCGACGGGCCGTTCACTGAGGCGAAGGAGCTGATCGCGGGGTTCTGGTTGTGGCAGGTGCGGTCGATGGAAGAGGCGGTAGAGTGGGTGAAGCGCTGTCCGAATCCTTTCGAGGGAGAGTCGGAGATTGAGATTCGGCAGGTGTTCGAGCCGGAGGATTTTGGTGCGGAGTTCACGCCGGAACTGCGGGAGCAGGAAGAGCGGCAACGCAAGCAGATGGCTCGACAAAAATAATTTAGGGCTGTGTCGATTTCGTAGTGATTGGTTCGACGTTCTTATAGAGCCGGATTTTGATCGACGCAGTTTCTGAAAATCTGGCTTGAAAGAAGAAATAAAAAGGAGAAAAGACGATGCGATTCATGATGATGGTCAAGCATGCGGAACTCTCGGGTCCTCCGCCACAGGCACTGATGGACGCGATGGCGAAACTCCACGAAGAAGCGGTGAAAGCGGGCACGATTCGCGGAAGCGGGGGACTTGCTCCCTTGGCGCAGAGCACGCGGGTTCGCCTTTCGGGCGGGCAGATCAAGGTAACCGACGGGCCTTTCACCGAAGCCAAGGAAGTGATTGGCGGCTATGCGGAGTTTGAGTTGAAGTCGAAGGAAGAGGCCATCGAAGGAGCGGTGCACTTTATGGAACTTCATAAGAAACATTGGCCGGGCTGGGAAGGCGAGACGGAAGTTCGGCAGATCTTCGGGCCGGAAGATTTTTCCTGTAAAGGGCCATCGCTCACAGCGCAGAAGCAGGCTTCATAACAGCGGGCGTTCTGGCTTGCATTGATGGACTAAAGCGTGATGTGATCGGTGGCAGTGATGGCCACCGATACACATCGCGCAATCGACGCGGTCTGGAGGATGGAGTCGCCCCGGCTCATCGCCGGGCTGACGCGGATCGTGCACGATATTGGGCTCGCCGAAGATCTGGCGCAGGATGCGCTGGTGGCGGCGCTGGAGAAGTGGCCGGAGTCCGGGGTCCCGGACAATCCGGGCGCATGGCTGATGGCTACGGCGAAACATCGCGCCATCGATCACTTCCGGCGAAACACGCGGCTGGACCGCAAGCATGAAGAGTTAGGCCGCGACCTTGCGGCGAAAGAGATGGCCGTGCCTGATCTGGATTCGGCTCTCGATGACGATGTGGGCGACGATCTGCTGCGGCTGGTCTTCATCTCGTGTCATCCGGTGCTTTCAACCGAGGCGCAGGTTGCGCTCACGCTTCGATTGCTTGGAGGGCTGACGACGGAGGAGATTGCGCGTGCTTTCCTGGTTCCGGAGCCGACCATTGCGCAGCGCATCGTGCGGGCCAAACGAACGCTTGCCGAGAAGCGCGTGCCTTTCGAAGTTCCGCGCGGAAGTGATTTAGGGGCGCGGCTGTCGTCGGTGCTCGGGGTGCTCTATCTCATTTTCAACGAAGGCTATTCGGCGACTGCCGGTGACGACTGGATGCGGCCGGCGCTCTGTGAAGAAGCGCTGCGGCTGGGACGCATCCTGGCCGGGCTTGCGCCACGAGAGCCGGAGGTGCACGGGCTCGTGGCACTGATGGAAATTCAGGCGTCGCGTTCGAAGGCGCGTGCGGGGCCGAAGGGAGAGCCGATCCTACTCTTTGATCAGAACCGGGCGCACTGGGATCAGCTGCTTATCCGGCGTGGGCTTGCGGCGCTCGAAGATGCGGAAAAAATGGGCGCCGCGCCGGGTGCATATGCATTACAGGCTAAGATCGCAGCGTGTCATGCGCGAGCACGTACGCCGGAGGAAACTGACTGGCACCGCATTGTGACGTTCTACGACGAACTTTCCCAGGTCAGTCCTTCGCCGGTGGTTGAACTGAATCGCGCCGTTGCGGTCGCAATGGCCTTCGGTCCGGCGGCTGGACTTGAACTTGTAGATTCGCTGATCGGAGAGCCGTCACTGCGGAACTATCATCTGTTGCCCAGCGTGCGCGGCGACCTCCTCAAAAAGCTAAGCCGCTTCGATGAAGCTCGCGCGGAATTTGCGCGTGCGGCGTCGCTCACACAAAATGCACGCGAGCGCGAACTGCTGCTGGAGCGCGTTCAAGAATGCGGAGGACGTGCGGGGCCACCAGATCCGCGGTGACTGCGATTCAGAAAAGGTTCAGGGTGGGGAGATAAAACAACAGGGGACGGCTTGCGCCGTCCCCTTGCAGCGTGGGGGTGGAACAACTTTGAGGTTTCCGGCCCGCTTAGTTCATCCCGGGAACCCTCCTGAGGAGGACATCAGATCCGAAGTTGGGTGGCTTCGGAAAAGTGAATCTGCCGAGTTGGTTAGTAACGCCCCTGTTTCATCCACAGCCGAACCTGATCCTCAACGGAAAAAAGATGGGCGGGTGTTCCCACAAACTTTGATTCGAGCGAAAACGCGTGGGCTTCAAGCGGCACAGAAAAATGGAGTCTGGTGTTTACGAAGCTGCGCACGAAGAGACTGGAGTAGCGTGCGAGGCCGAGGAGTTCAAACTGGACGGCATGCACCAGGCCATGAAACAAGGTGCGCTCGGTCACCGCTTCGTTGAAGACGATGACATCGAGAAAGGTCAGGGAGTGCATGTGAGTAATTTCAGGCAGGCTCGTAAAGCCCAAGGCTCTGGCTTGCTCGTAAAAAGGCGGGTTGGGAACGCGGGATCCGTCGAGTTTAACGATTTGCACGCGCTCAAGCATGTCGGGCGAAAAGTACCCGCCAATGAGCGCTTTTTGGTGCTGCGTGAGCGGGGCGGCGGAATGGAAGTAGCGTTCACGCTGCTCGCGGAGAAAGGAACAGACCAAATCTATAGCTTCGAGGATACGGTCTTCGCTCAACCGCGTTGGAGCTTCGGAGGCGGCTTCCGCAGCAGGAATTTTCCTTTCGATGGATGAGTAATACTCGCTGAGCGCTAGGGCCGCGTGCACGGACTTGCGCAGGATATCGCGCTGGCCGAAGCGGGCCAGATCCTCTGCGGAAAAACGAACACGGAGCTGATGTGCAGCGGAATGCGCGCTAAGCAATTCCAGCTGGGCGTGGCGTAATTCGGAATTCAAGGTGACGATGGCCACGCGATCGTCAGGGTTCTCCCATGAATACATCAAGCAACTCCTGGATATTTGAAATGCGGAAGGGGGCCCGGTGACTTGATAAGTTATACATTGTTATGTTCACAATGTCAACATAATAGCAAAGTGCGGCAGAAGGCAAAGTTTTGTTTGGACTATACAGTGTTATGTATACGTTGTATACATAATCAAGATTCGATATTTCTCTGGAGGTAACGCGTGCCGCGACGACCGGACCCTGACCTGGAAGGCCGAATTCTAGACGCCGCTCAGAAACTATGGAAAGAAGGCGGCGAGAAGGAGCTCACGATGCGGACCGTGGCGGAAGCAGCCGGGACGAATACTCCGGCGGTCTACCGGCGCTTCCGGGATCGGGACGATATCGTCCGCGGGCTGATACAGCGAACGCGACTGGAGTTCACGGCGCTGATGGAGAGAGCCGCCTCGCCGGAACAGGCCGGCGAGTTTTATGTAGACTTCGCTCTCAGCCATAGCCACGAATACGAGCTATTTTTTCAGCACGAATACGAACTGTTTTATTCACGGCGTTCGACCCATATCGGGAAAAAACCAGGCCGGCCTGCGGTGGAGATTATGAAAGGTAAGATTGCGGAAAAGCTGGGAGGGGCTCCCCACGATTACGCGCGGCTTACTGTAGCTTTGTGGATGCTGGCACATGGAGCGGCGATGCTCCTGATTTCAAAATCGATCCTGCCTCAGGAAGCGAAGAGCGCTCGTGCGGTTTTTACACGTTCGGTGCGGGTCTTGCTGCATCATTGCGATGAAGTGGCCAGGCGTTAAGGTGGATGGCTCGAGTAAGCAGTAAATTCCAGTTCCCAGAGCGATGTTCATTTCTTCTGAGAGGGAACTCACACAGGGCTGTTCTGAAACCCAAAGTTTGCCGATAGACAGATAGAGTGAGCGAAAATCACTTCCTCTGGAAGATAATGGATCGTAGGGAAGAACGGGCCAAGCATTCGGAAAATCGGCGAGAAAGAGTGACTGCGATGATCAAAATTCTGCTCGCGGAGGACAGCAAGTTTTTGAGAATGGCGACGGAGCGTGCGCTCGCCCGTGCGGGCTACGAAGTATGCAGCGCGGCCGACGGCGAGGAAGCTCTGCGAATGGCCCGCGAAAAATTGCCAGACCTGATTCTGCTGGATATGTTATTACCCAAGATGAGCGGGCCAGACGTGCTGGCGGCGCTGCAGAACGACAGTTTGACCAGGGCGATTCCGGTCGTCGTCATCACTGGCATGTCACAGAAGAATGCGGAACGGCTGCGGAAGGACGGGGCGATGGGATTCCTGGAGAAATCCGCTCTCGAATTGGATAAGGGATCGGAAAAACTTTTGACGGCGGTACGGGAAATTCTGAAGCAGGTAGCCTCTGAACGAACGCGAGCCACGACCGCGTAGAATTCCTGCGCGTTTATTAATTTCGACCTGACGTAGGGCTAGCGGAAGTATCCTTCACCAAATCCGCCGAAATCACGTGTTCCCCGTGCGTGGCTGACCAGCCGGCAATCCCTTCGCCCATTGACGCGGAACTGGCTATTGATTCGAGGTGGAGGATGGAGTCTGCGCCAGTTTAAGTCCGGTGGCGTCGAAGACGTAGATCTTTACTTCTCCAGAGTTTCCTTGAGCGGGAAACTCTTTGCCGTTGAGGAGGAAACTGACTCCAGCGGCGTTCCCAACTCTGACCGCGATCTCGCGCGTTGCCCGCACGGAAGTATGTGCAGGCGCGATAAGGGTTTCGTGGGCGATCGGTTTGCCGTCGGCGGTAATTGAAACCCACGTCGTCTCTTCGGCTCGGATCGTGAGGCTGAAAGTTGCTGCCGGCTTCGCCGTGGGACTGGTGGCACTTTCACTGACGAGTCCATCAGCGCCGGAAGAGGGCACAGGGGGTTTGGGCGTATTAGCCGTCGCGGACGTTTGGGTGGATGTGGGCGGCGGCAATGTCGCGGAAGAGTTTCCGATGGAAGGTTTTGTTGCGCTGGAGGGGTGCGCGATCTTCGGCGAAGGTGCGGTAATTGAACTTGCAGCAATCGAACTTGCGACCGGAGGCGAAGCTTGCACTGCTGGCGCCGAGGTGGACGAAGTCGAAGTAACTGCTGAGTTTGCCGGGGACTCCTGGTGACGGTGATACAACAAGGCTGCCAGACCAACGATCAGAAGGAGGAGGGCAGCTGCGCCCAATTTCCTTCCGAGAGAGAGACGAAAGGCAGGTGCATCCGTGCTTTCGGTGGAATTCTCCGTAGTGGGTCCGAGCGTAATGAAACCTGGCATTGAGGCAGTGTCGTGCGAGCGGCTTTCATTTTCAATACGTGCTGCGGGCTGCGAATCTTGATGAAATGTGTCTAATTCGCGAACCCCCTCTGCGCGGTCGCTGTTTCGATCTCGCTCCTGAGAGTCGTGATCGCGGCCACCTTTATTGGGACGCAGGTGATTGCGCAGCGCTGCAAAGCCGGGCAACTGATGGGGGGGCTCACGGTCCTGGTTGCGACGGTCCTCGTTTCGGCGATCTACATTTCGGCGATCTTGGTTGCGACGGCGTTCGGCTGTCGAAACATCGTGAACGCTTTTACCTTTGCCATCGCCGGTTGGGTGATCGCTGGCCGGGAGGATGTGGTGCCGGGAATCCGTGGGCCTGACGGGAGGAGTCGTGCTCGCTGGGTTACGGAAATCAGGCAGAATCTTCTGAGACTGCACCTGACTCTCGCGCAAAGCGGCGAGGTAGTCGGTGATGGTTTGTTCCTCGTCCAAGCCGACTTGACGGGCATAGGCACGGACGAAGCCTTTGTTAAACACGCCGCCGGGAAGCTGGTCAAAGTGTTCCTCTTCCAGTGCGCGGAGCATGCGCGTGCTGATCTTCGTGGTGTTCGAGATGGCGTCGAGCGCGAGTCCGCGCTGTTCGCGCTGCTTGCGAAGTTTTTCCCCGAAGGCTCCCAAGGCCGGCTCCGGCGAGCGCAATTACACTTTCGCCCGCATCCAGACGGAAATAATCATAGGCGAATACGAACGCTTATGCCAGAAGTGGCTGAGTGAAGAGGTTACCGGAGTTCGCGGGGGAACAGATTCGCAGGGGACAGATTCAGGGGACAGGGAGATGACAAGTTAAACACGGGGCACGGGTTCAGAGGATCGGGTAATGAGTCGCGTAGTTGAAGATCGGTCGAAAAGGCTTTCCCGATTGTTCTGTGTCCTCGTTATTGGGATTGTTTTTGCAGAGCGATGGTGAAATTCGCCTGGCAGGTCTTGGCTGGATCGTCGAAGGCGGAGCCTTCCCGGGCACCTTCGGAGGCACGGAAGAAAAGTCCCTGCTTGGTTTTTTCGGGGAGGCCGGTGAAACGGGCTTTGCCGGCGGCATTGGTCCCGACTTCGAGATCCAGCTTGTGAGCGCTCAGGAATCCATATGCGATGTGTACCCTGATCGTGGCCGCATAGACGGGCGCACCGGCAGCGTCGGTAATAATGAAATCAGCGGTGCAGGGACCGATGCCGCCGTCGATCACCGGCACGGATTTCGGGTCCGGAGTAGTTTGGGCTCGCAGGGAAGGCAAGAAGAGCATGGTCAGCACGGCCATCGATAGCACTATTCTTTTCGGGAAAGCGATGTGCATGAGCATGAAGATACGCTGGTAACGCTATAAATTCATAAACCGCGAGGTACACGAAGGTACACTAATGGAACCGCGGGCTGAAGACCTGCATGCCGATTACACGCCGTGACCGGAAATCGTCCCGGCATTGGCATTAGGGGTTCAGGTTACCAAGGTTCGTTGCTCGGGCGACGAAGCAGCCCTATAATTTTTGGAACTGTTACTCCGTCCAGCCGAAATCAAGGAACTGAGGTCAGGGAACCAGGAATGTCCGAGGGCACCGGCACCCAATTAACCCGTCATAGCCAGGAACTGACCATCTTCCACGATGTGGCCAAGGCGCTGACGTCGTCGCTGGATTTGGACTCCATTCTGCAGACCATCATGGAAAAGATGGCGGAATACTTCCGACCTGACACCTGGTCGTTGCTGATGGTCGATGAAGTCCAAGATGACCTTTACTTTGCTATTGCGGTAGGCGATGCCGCCGAAGCCCTGAAGAACGTTCGCCTGAAAATGGGCGAAGGGATTGCCGGGTGGGTAGCCAAGCACGGGGAACACGTGATTTCGGCGGATGTGGAGAATGACCCGCGCTTCGCGAAGCGCATCGATGAGACCACGCAGTGGGAAACGCGGTCGGTGATCTGCGTGCCGCTGCGGTCGAGGTTGCGAGTGCTGGGCGTGATCCAGTTGGTGAATGTGGATTTGGCGCAATTCAACGAGCAGGAAGTTTTCTTTTTGCAGGCGCTTTGCGATTATGCGGCCATCGCCATCGAGAATGCGCGCTGGGTGGAAAAGATCCAGGAGTTGACGATTACCGACGACTGCACCGGACTCTATAACGCGCGGCACTTGTATAAGACGCTGGATACCGAGGTCTACCGTTCCTCGCGGTTTGGGTATGAGTTCAGCGTGCTGTTTATCGATCTTGATCACTTCAAGTCGGTTAACGACACTCACGGACATTTGATTGGCAGCAAACTGCTGGCGGAGATTGGGTATCTGGTGAAAGCGCAATTGCGATTGATTGATTACGCTTTTCGCTACGGTGGAGACGAGTTTGTTGTGTTATTGCCGCAGACGGGCAAAGATCAGGCGCTGGTGGTGGCCAAGAGGTTGCGCGACGCCCTCCGCGCCAGCAACTTCTGTCGCGACGAAGGGCTGAATTTGAATGTGCGTGCTTCTATTGGACTGGCTACTTATCCGCATGATGCGCGGGATACGCACGACATTATCCGGCAGGCTGACGAGATGATGTATCTGGTAAAAAACACGACGCGGGATAATATTGGGATCGCCCAGCGCGGAGTGATGAAATGAAATTGAGTGATTGGCGAACGGGCCATTTAGCGATTGAATAAAGAGATATTCAATTGTCCAATCGCCAGATTGCACAATTGCTCAATTACTCCTTCGTCTTGGGTTTCGGCGGCGCAGTAGCCTTCACATCCGGCTTCCACGGATTGGCATTTGCGGGGGCGTTGGGATTTACTCCGAAATCCCAGACGTAGAGGTTCATGCCATCGCCTCCTTTGGTTTCAACCAAAACATATTCTCCGGGGGCCAGATCTTCCGTGGGAGTGAGTTTGAGCCAGCCGCCGCTCACCCGATCAATCGTGGTTTTTACATAGCTTTCATCCTGGCTGACTTTGCCGGTAACGGCGCGCTTTATATTGCCTACGATGCGCTTGCCGCCCTTTACCTTGGCATGCACGATGCGAAAACGATCAAAGGGTACGAGAGCCTGTTGGGGTTGTTGCGGTTGCTGGGGGCCTTCTCGCTCGCCGCGCGGAGCGTCGAGGCTGGGTTCAGATTGCTTGGCAGATGCGGTTTCGCCGGCCGGCGGTCGATTTGAAGCTTCATCTTCGACGTTGATGTAGATAGACGGTACAGATACGTGGGAATGAAGTTGAGCGTGCTCGCCTTCGAGTTCGATGGTTTGTTTGGCGCTGGCGATGGGGTTAATCGCTCCGCGAAAGATGTTGCCCTTGGTGTTGCGGTTGATGTCGCCCTCGGTTTGCTGCAGTTCAATAAGTTGGGGCTGGCCTTGAAAATTATCGAGCAGGAAGACGCCGGAATCTTCTGGGAGGCGTAGGCCGGGCGCGACTTGGGGAAGGTGAGACTCCTCGGCTTCTCGCTCGGCGTCAGTCTCTTTGTCGAGAGCGGAGGCTTCGGGGATGGTGGGCCCGGCGGCACGATCTTTTTCGTACTTTTCAGTGGCCGGCCAGTCTACCAGTGAAGAGGGAAGCTCTTCCCATTCGTCGCGCTCGGCGCTCTTGTAACGTACGCGGTCACCCTTCACTTCATATTTGGTGACGAGTTGATAGGAACCGTCTTTGAGGATCAATCGGTGCGAAAGATCCTGGGCGACAGAGGGAAGAGCGAGAGCAAGACTGAGCACCGCGAGGGCGATGGCGGTGAACAGGGAGGTTCGGCGTGGGAGTGATGAGGTTGTGGTTGAGTGAGACATGCGTTTATTTGGATGCGTCCGTTTTGATTTTATTAGCAATAATCGTCCGACGAGAGGTCGATTCCCTAATGGTACGAACTTCGATGCTACAAATACAAAATTGGGATTGACTCGCCCATGAATAGGAGACATAATTCCGTCCGCACAGTGCAGTAGTGATCTTCTTCCTCGGTTCAAAACGAACGCCACTTGAGCTGCGCTGAGTAGTCTCGGCCTACTTCTGAACGCAAACCTTGAATACAGGAGGAAAAACTTATGCGGCACTTCCGTTTTGTTCTTGGGACGTTCGTACTTTTTGTCGTTGCTCATCCGCTCATCGCGGCCACCTACTACGTCGGGAGTTGCAGGGTGGGAGCCTTTACCACGATCTCGGGTGCGCTGGCCGCGGTCCCCGCAGGTTCCACGATTGATGTCTGCCCGGGCACTTATAACGAGCAGGTTCACATTCAGCAATCGGTAACACTGCAAGGGATCGCTTCCGGCATTTTCGCCCAGCCAGTTATTGGTTCGCCTGCGACCGGGCTCACGGCAACTACGACTTCAGACTTCGGAGACATCTTGCCGTACCAGGTGTGGGTCGACAACACCTCTGGTCCCGTGAATCTCACCGACATTACCGTGGATGGATCTGGCAACGGAGTCGCTTCAGGTCCTTGTGCATCGGTTGGCTATGTGGTGGGCATCTTCTACCAGAACTCTTCTGGGACGGTGAATCACGTCACAACTCGCAATCAACAGGGCAATGGATGCGGGGTGGGGATCTGGCTCGAAGGAGGTAGCACGAATCCCACGGTAACAGTCACCAACAGCAGCATCCATGATAACGATTACACAGGAATCAACGCGGAAACAAATGCTTTAACACCTGAGCTTACGACAATCATTAAGGGGAACTACGCCAACAGCACGAACTATGCCATGGCTATCTACTATGGAACCACGAACACGGTAACAAGCAATTCTGTCTCGTCCGGCTTTATCGGGTTTGCGACCACCGGGGGATTAGGTTCATTTTCCTCGAACACTGTCATGGATAGCTATTACGGTATCGCGGCGGGTGGTCAGATGTCGATTACATCGAATAAGGTGATCAACAGCTATCAGGCCGCCATTGTTTCGAATACGTCGAATGAGTTGATTCAATCCAATTCCATCATGAAAGCTTCTGTCGGCATCTCGTTCACCTGCACCGCTGACAACAATGTGAACCACAATAGCATCACCGATGTGAGCACGGGACTCGATCAAGTGCCTGTGTCAGTGACGTCCGTTAACTCCTATTTTGATGTCGCTACCATCCGTTCTCAGGGCAGTTGCTGAGCCGTGCCAGACCTCTTGGCACAAGGCGACTGCATGTCGGCTGATCCTTGGTGACCAATGGTGGCAGTTGAGGCCACTGGTCAGAACACGTCCGACAGCGAGACTGCAGCGCAGTACTTAGCGCTCCGCTCGAGAGACTACTCGCCCCTGCATTGGAGCGTGGTTGTCCAGACGAGAATGCTGTGGGTTGGGTCAACGAGTGTAATCGCCTGGGTTCAACAGTCATTCTTTGCTACAACTCCAACTAGTTTATCGGGGGGACTAGTGGGAGGAAACGGGTGAAGACCAGTGGGCGTCACGGAACTTCCATTGTCCCGCGCGATACTCTGCAAGTCCGGTAAAGTATCCTGTTTCGGTAACGCTGTGCCCGGCGGTGTCGACTTGAATCTCGCGCCATGAGACCGCGACGACGGCGAACTCGTTTGTGAGCGGATCGACGCGCAAATCGTCTCCCCACTTCAATTCAATGTGACGGATGGTTTGGGCAAACGTGCGAGTCCCTTCCTGCGCCGCAGCAGCATTCGGGAACGCCATCTGGCCATTGACGACCATAAAGAATGCGGGACTCGCATCAAAATATTTGATCCAAGCCGTGGGGCCATCCTGAGTGACGGAATGCGAGACGGTTTGCATGAACGCGCGCACGGCTTGGTCGACCGAGGAAGCTCCGTCCGGGGTCACCGAGTGGGGATGGCTAGCGCCAGCAGCGCAAAGAACGCAGGCTGCCAGCGTGACCGCCAACAGCAGAGAACGGATTCGCAAGTTGCGCGAAAGGAAAAGAACAAGAAGAATGCGAGTCGAAGACCACATAGAAAACCTCCGTCGACGGCCCGAGCCGGAATAGGGAGATATAACAAAGGGAATCTAGTGCGTCAATTGATGAAAAATCGCCATATCACTCATTGACCCGCAGTAGGGCGGCTGCCCCTCATCCGACCAAAATCGTGCGCGAGCATTGATGGAACTATCCAATTGCGAGATAACCCGATTCGGCAATCACGAGTGCGAAGGCGGGTTGCACGGGGAAGGCTACCTCCACGCTAAAGTGGTTACTGAATTTGCCTTCAGTGGAACCGCAGCCGCCATATTCGTGAGCCGGAGTTCGATTGTCCGCGCAGGTCCCGTGTTCGTTACAACCAGTATTTGCTGGCCGTCTGGATTTTCCAGCGCAACGTGCTGCAGGCCGGCGGCCGTGCTCTGGGAGTCAAAGCGGCGAGCCCCTCGCCGGATGACGAGTGCGTAATGCGCAAACGCCCAGTACTGTCCGCTACGGGTTATCTCCCTGGTCTGCGAATTGATGGTGACTACGCCACCACAGGGAAATGGTCCAATGTTCGGGTGACCGCGTTCATCGAGAGCCAGGTTCCATGCCGTGATGGAGCGGCACCAATTGTTCAGCACCGCACTGAAAGTTCCCGCCCACTTGCACCAATCCGTGAGATAACCAGGATCCGTGTAGTCCGGTCCGCCTTCCGTCCAATGCATCTCTGCATCCGGATAGACGTCATGAACCTTGCTCATCATGTCGGGAGTGCCGTAGTAGCCGTGCCAGGCGACGGCGCTGACGTATTTACGAAACTTGCCATCTTCGAGCGAGTCCACGACGCGTCCCCACAAATCGTAGTTGTGATCCAACATCCAGATCTTAGTTGGTTGTCCGGTGCGTTCCAAAAGTGGGCCTAGATGGTCGCGCACAAATTGGATTTCGTACTCCTGCGGCCAGATACAAGCGGGCATTCTGCCATCCTGATCGGTGTCGAGCTCGTTCTGCGAAGTCAGCGCTTGCACGGGCACGCCTTCGGCTGCGTAGGCCTGGAGGAATTTGAGATAGTACTGGGCGTAAACCGGGAAGTAATGATTGCGCATCGAGCCACCCAGCATGGAGTTGTTGAACTTCATCCAGCCGGGCGGGCTCCATGGACTTGAAAAAAGGAACAGGTCAGGATTCGCCTGTCGCGCCTGGCGCAGCATAGGAAGAATGTATTCGCGATCGTGCTCGATGGAGAATCGCGTGAGCTCCGGATCAGCTTCGCCGTCGTCGTAGCTGTAGAGTTTCGTCGAGTAATCGCTCGATCCAACGCAGATGCGGCCAACGCTCAGTCCCATTTCTGTCGGATGGAAAAGTTCATGGAACAGTTTTTCCCGGGCTGCAGGAGCGAGTTGATTGAAGGTGTAGCAGGCAGCGTCGGTAAAGGCGCCGCCGAATCCCAATATCTCCTGGAACTTTATGCCGGGGTTCAAGCGGAGCTGATCGGTTGCCGGTGTCGCCGCTGCAGGGCGCCAAGTGGTTTGAGGAGCGGCGGCAAAACGTTGGTCGCCAGAAGTTTCCCAAATCGAAATCTCCGGACTGCGCTTCGACAGTTCGTTGTGGTACGAACTTCCTGTTGTTGCCGCAGCCGCTGGCCGCACCATGTCAGGAACAACCGCTGCGGCCAATCCCAGGGCAGAAATTCCGAGAAAACTTCTTCGCGAGGTTTGGTTGGTCGTAAGCGTCTCCTCTAAGTGAATGTTTTGCGCTGCGAGTTTATGCGGCTTTGAGTTTCCTGGCTATTATCGTCCCATGGGGACGATCCGCCAACCCGATCTAGCCGACGTGGAAAAAGGCCACGAACCGAGAAGAGACAGCCTCGGTCGTCGGGCCGAAAACATAAGGCTTTTGCGATTGCATGCCTTTCCGGCGGGCGGTATACTCCGCATCTACTAGAGCCCCGACAGCGCATTCGTCGCTGATCTCAGAAGACATGATGTAGGGAAAGGAACTGCCTTGAAGAGACTCTCATGTGCCTTGTTCTTGTACGCGACTGCGCTCGCGACGCTACAACCAGTCTCCGCTCAGATCCAAGGTCAATGGGTAAGTACCGGGACGATGCAATCGGCTCGCGAGCTACACACGCTGGTGCGGATGACGGGTGGGAAGGCTCTCTCGATAGGTGGAGCGGACAACAGCGGTAACATTCTCAATTCAGCAGAGATCTATAGCCCCACGACTGGAAAATGGACACTCACCGGCAGCATGGCTGAGGCGCGGGACCAGTTCGCCGCCGTGGTGTTGACGAATGGAAAGGTCCTGGTCGAGGGCGGAGTGGGCACCGGCAACGTTATCCTCTCGAGCGCCGAACTCTATGACCCGACGACCGGAGTCTGGAGTTCAGCCGGTTCTCTGTCTGTGGCTCGCGCTGGGCATACGGCTACCTTGTTGCCGGGTGGAAAGGTCTTAGTGACCGGCGGCTGTACGACGCTCGCCTGCAGCCCTGCCATCGCGGCTAGCGAACTCTACGATCCCACCTCCAACACCTGGTCTACCACCGGTAGCCTGAACACGGCTCGCTATTCTCACACCGCCGTGCTGCTGAAGACCGGTAAGGTGCTGGTCGTCGGAGGTGCCGGGTCCCTTACTTCCTGCGAACTGTACAGCCCAACCAAAGGCACCTGGACCAACGCTGCCAGCACAACTGCCGGGCGCTACCTCAACACCACCACGCTGCTCTCGGACGGCAAAGTGCTGGCCGCTGGCGGCGCCAACGGCAGGTTTCCGGTAAATTCAGCGGAAATCTACGACCCGATTGCGAATATCTGGACGCTCACAGGGAACATGTCGAGCGGGCGCTATGCTCACACGGCAGCACTTCTTCCGGACAGCACCGTCGTGGTGGCGGGAGGGATAGGGCAGTCCATCAGCTGCGGAAAGGATTGCACGAGTTACATTCCTTTTTCAAAGGTAGAGATCTTCAACGAGACTGCCGGCACGTTCGCCGCTACAGCACCCCTGAGTCAAGCGTTGGCGTATCATTCCATGACTTTGCTGACGACAGGAAGGGCGCTGGAGAACGGTGGTATCGGGACCACCGCTGTCTGCTGCGTGGTTGAGAGCACGGCCTCGTTTTATACCCCGCTGACCCTGACGTTTTCCGCTTCCAGCCTGAACTTCGGCCTTCTGCAGATCGGACTCAGCAGTCCGTCGCAGACGGTGACTGTGACCAACGTCAGCGGTCACTCGGTGGCTTTCACTTCCATCGCGAGCAGCGGCGACTACTCCCAGACCAACACCTGTCCGACAACCATGACGGCCGGAACGAGCTGCACGATTAACATCACCTTTACACCCACTAAGACTGGAACCCGCAGTGGAGCGGTGACCCTGAAAGACAACAGCCCGGGGAGTCCCACGCAAACCATCAGTCTGACCGGAACCGGTGAAACGCTGGCGTTAGGATTTGCGCCTGCGTCACTCAATCTCGGGAGCGTGGTAGTCGGCTCAAGCATCACTCAGAGCGCGACCTTAACCAACGACGGCGCAGCGGCGGTCAACATCACGGGAATCGCCATTTCACCTGCGAACGGCACCTATACTCAAACCAACAACTGCCCAGCCACGCTCGGCGTGCAGCAGACGTGCACGTTCCAGATCGTGTTCACACCGCCGGATGTCTTCACGTACAAAGCGACATTGTCGATCGCGAACAGCGCAGGTGCCGCGGCGAGTCTGCCGTTGTCGGGCACAGGGTTGGACTAGGAAGGGCGTTGGCCGCTGTTGGTCGTTGTTAGTCGCTGGTCCAAATCTCCGTTTGGGCTCTGGCTTTCAGTCGATGGGCGGTAAACGTCTGTTGACATCAACCATCAAGGTCAGCGTCCCCGCTTTGCCCGAGCTAAGTAACTTGTCGCATAGGAATCCATCGTCCAACTTGCGGTCGTGTGGAGATGTCACTGCGTGACGCGGAGTACCTTCGTAATCGAGGCTCCTCAATAGACAAGCTAGACTGGAAGATGTATCTAAATGATCCAGAATTTCCATGTCCGTTTGGCTGCGGGTTTCCTCGCCATCGTAGTTGCGTTGGTGGCGGTCGCTGCCTTGTCATACCGAACTGCACAAAACCTGGTTACAGCCAGTGTCTGGGTTGCTCATACCGATGAGGTGATCGCAGAACTGGAAGCGACGCAAAATAGCATGGCGGAGCTCGCTCCCGAGCAACCCTTATCTGAAAATGGCGACTTTCGTGAGCATATTTTCCATTTAGCAAGATTGATCTCGGACAATTCACGCCAGCAAGCACGCATCTCACAATTGAATCTAATTTCCGGTGGTAAACTCGCCGCAAACGATCAACGAAGTCATGTGCTGAACATTATTCTCGAAATGAAATCGGAAGAACAAAGCCTATTGGAGAGCCGGACCTCGCAGGCTAACAAAATCTCAGGAGCGACTCTAAACGCGATCACCGCCTTTTCCGTAATTGCTGTGCTGGCTTGCGTTTTTGGATATTGGGGCACGGTTAGTAACCTGCGTTCCCGGGAGAGAGCAGAGAAGGCGCTCAGCGAGAGTGAATCCCGCTTGAAAAATTTGCTGGCCAAAGAGCATGACCTCGCCCGCATCGATCCACTCACTACCGTTCCCAACCGCCGTGCATTTTATGAAGCGCTCGATAAAGAGCGGGTGAGAAGCGTCCGCTATCACCGGCCTCTTACGATTGGATATATCGATCTCGACAACTTCAAGAAGGTAAACGACTCTCTGGGCCATGCGGTGGGAGATGAATTGCTGGTTGAGGTGGCTGCGGGATTGACCAGTAATCTGCGTACCAGCGATTACGTCGGGCGTCTTGGCGGTGACGAATTCGCGGTTCTCTTGCCCGAGACTGATGCGACCGCCGCAAAACTAGTACTCAGCAAACTTCGCCTGCGGCTCTTGGAACAGATGAAAGCTCATAGCTGGAAAGTGACCTTCAGCATAGGTGCCGCGACTTTTCTGGATCCGCCTGATTCGCTGGATGTGATCATTCGCATGGCTGACGAAACTATGTATGCCATCAAGGCTCACGGCAAAGACAACGTTTCGGTCTCCTTGGTCGGGTAGGTTGGACCTGCAGTAATCACCGAGCCCCTTGGTCAGCGCTAGACCGATTTCCAACGGGGAGCAAGTCGAGCATAACGGCCTTCAGTCACGATGCCCAAATGGCTAATGCCTTTCGTGGTATTACGGAACTTTGAGGCTTCAATCGCCGTACCCTTCAATGCAGCTGGAGGAAGCGGATCGAGCGCTTTTGGCCACACGCCTGGGCCCTGGCTTGGCGCAATTTCGATGATTCCGACGGGTGAATCGGGGGCTGGTGATCGCGCCGCAGCATCATACAATCTTGAGTGGCTTAGCCTGCCCTCTTAAAAACTGTGCGTCTATAGTTTGCATCTATAGTGAACAGTACTAATGTGAGTCGACGATGCGGACGACGCTGGACATCTTCGCGCAGATTTTTCGCAATCTCTGGGCGCACAAGCTGCGCTCGTTTCTCACCATGTTCGGGATCGCCTGGGGTGTGGGGTCCTTACTGCTGCTGGTAGGAGTCGGCGAAGGCTTCCGCTCGGGCAACAAGCGCGAGCTGGCGGAGTTTGGACAGGACATCATGTTTTTGTTTCCGGGGCGGGCACCGGCGGTGAAAGGCAACATGAACTCCGCTCGATCCTACCTGCTCACCTATCGGGACTACCTGGATATCAGGCAATTGGCATACGTCCGCAACGCCTGCCCGATTATTTCCCGCACCGATCTGCACCAGGTCAGCGAATTTGCTAGCGGCAGTGGCGAGATTCTGGGTACAGAAGCGCAGCTAAACGAGATTAGCTATCTTCCGCTTAAGGAAGGGCGCTGGCTCAATGAATTGGATGGAGCGCAGCGACGAAATGTAATCGTCCTGGGAAACGAGTTGTTGAAGACGCTATTTCCCGGGCGTCCCGCGGTTGGCGCATTCGTACTGCTGAATGGCATCCGATTTGAAGTGGCGGGCGCCATGCCGCACCTCGGGCGCGGCGAGAACATGTGGCTGAATATGCGTGGATACATCCCCTTCCAGGTGATGGCCAGCAATTTCCCGCTCAAGGGCGAAAACCATCAGAACTCCATTTCCTTTGTCGAGTATCAGCCGCGGGTCACGGCGGAGCACTTGCTGGCCCAGGAAAAGGTTCACGAAATTATTGGCCGGAATCATGAATTCGATTCCACCGACGAAAACGCTTATGACGAGTGGGATACGATTCAGGAATCGAAGATGGTGGGGACAATTTTTAATGGGATGAACCTGTTCCTGGGAGCGGTGGGGATGGTCACGCTGGCGCTGGGCGCGATCGGAGTGATCAATATCATGCTGGTTGCAGTGAGTGAACGCACGCACGAAATTGGTTTGCGGAAGGCATTGGGCGCTACCAACCGGAACATCCTCTTTCATTTCCTTCTGGAAGGATTACTTCTTACGCTTGGGAGCGGACTGATTGGTATGTTCCTGGCGGCGGGCTTGATGGTGGCAATGGGAGGAGTGCGGGGGCCACAGGGATTCGATCCGCCCAAATTGGTGCCGATGTCGGCCATGCTGGCAATTGGCAGTCTGTCGCTGGCTGGAGTGATCGCCGGTCTCTATCCGGCGCGCAGAGCCGCCATGCTGCAGCCGGTGGAAGCGCTGCGGCAGGAGTAATGTGATGTTCCGTGATCTGTTCCACGAGGCCTACGACGCCATGCGTCACAATCGGCGCCGCACAGCTCTCACCATGCTGGGCATGGGTTGGGGAATCGCAACGGTCGTCATGCTGCTGGCCTATGGCGATGGTTTTGGCCAGGCTTTCGCGAATATTTTTGCGAATTTCGGTACGAAGCTGACCATCGTGGTGCCGGGAAAAACATCCATGCAGGCCGGCGGCCAGAAATCGGGAGTTCAAATCCGCTTCACTCAAGACGATGTCGAGGCGCTCGCCACCAACCTTCCCCAGGTCACGCACATCACGCCGGAAGTCGAGAAGCAGGTTAACGTCCAGTACGACACCAGAGTATTCACGTTCCCGGTGAGCGGGAATGATCCAGATGTAATTTCGATTCGCGCCCTCAAACTGGGCCCGGGCCGCTTTTACAACATGGAAGATCAGAACCAGCGCGCCCGTGTAGCGGTGATCGGTTCGGAAGCCAAAGAGAAATTATTTTCCGGACGTAACGCGTTGGGGGAACACATCCGGCTCGATGGTCTCAGCTTTGAAGTTGTCGGCGTTTTGAGCGCCAAAATGCAGGAGGGAAATGACGACATAAACCGCGTAGTTTACATCCCCTTTACCACGATGAGCGATCTGAAGGATACGCACTACCTCGATACCATCTGGTTTAACTACGATACACCGGACTACGAGCGAATCGAGCCGGCGGTCCGCTCCATCCTGGCCTCGCAACATAAGTTTAGCCAGACGGACCATCAGGCCGTGAGAGTGTTCAACCTCATGATGCAGCTTCATCAGTTCGAAATCATCTCACTCGGGTTGAAAATCCTGATGGGCTTCATCGGCACGCTCACGCTCGGCATTGGTGGGGTTGGGCTGATGAATATAATGCTGGTCTCGGTTACGCAGCGGACGCGTGAGATTGGTGTGCAGAAAGCGCTCGGCGCGCAGCGTTGGTACATTCTGATGCAGTTCCTTGCCGAAGCGCTGACCATTACGTTCATCGGCGGAGTCCTGGGCGTGATCCTGGCATATGTAGTGGCGTTTTCGGTGGGAAGGCTTACCTTATACAGCGCGTTTGCGAAGAACGGAGAAGCGGGCGATATACGGCTGATTATTGCTCCGGGAACGCTGATCGCGTCCACTCTTATTCTCGGCGCGGTAGGACTGATCAGCGGGATGGTGCCGGCTTTGCGGGCATCGCGAATGGATCCGATTGAAGCCTTGCGCCACGAATAGCGGCTGACATTTTCGAATGGTATGACATCTAGAACTGCTTATCCTCGACGATCTCTGTCGATAAATCGCTATACCGTTCATTGACCTGGGCCAGCAGTTCTCAACGAGTGAAATCGCTGATTGCGACAGGTGTTTCAAAACCTGCCTGCATTTCGCGGTTACCTCCGTGATCATCGTGATTGTACGGATCGCGTACCGATTCGCGCGCTCCAGCCGAAAATCTTTTTGCAATGTCGCGAACAGATCAGATGGGTGTACAATTCTTCCCGTCCTCCCAGTCAACAGCGAAAATCCCACCTAACAAACGTCGCGCGCAATCTTTCACGACGCACTGGAATGGGGCGGCTTAAGCATTCTTCTGGCATTTTCGGTCCGCAACTTCAACGAACAGGAGGATGGTCACATGTTTAAGGCATATCGGTTCTTGGCGATGTGTACGATCGGTGTTGCATTTGCAACATTGTCAATCTCGTCGGCTCAGGTTTATACGACTATCGACTTCCCTGGCGCGCTTGCCACCACTCTCAACGGCGGCCCTAACCCGCAAGGTACCAGCATGGGTAGTTACACGGACACCTCGGGTGTCACTCATGGTTTCGACTTAACCAGCAAAGGTGTATTCACGTCGTTCGATCCTCCGGGCTCGACCGCGACAACTCCCAACTGGATCAGTCCCCAGGGAGAGATCGTCGGCAGCTATCTCGACGCCAGCAATGTAAGTCACGGTTTCACTCTGACTGGGAGCACCTACACAACGGTTGACTTCCCGGGCGCGGCGGGAACCGTTCTCACTAGTCTCAACCCCTCGGGACAAATGTCAGGATTTTCTTGCGTTGTGGCTTCGTGCTTGAGCGGTACTTTCCACAGTTTTCTGGTGTCCAAGTCAGGCGCGTTCACCAGTTTCGATCCACCCGGCGCCACCAGCAGCACGGCCAGCACCGTGATCCCCTCTGGTGCGGTCGTCGGCGCTTACACAGACAGTGGCGGAAAGGGTCACGGATACCTGCTCTACCACGGAACCTACACTACGATTGATTTTCCGGGCTCCATTTTTACGTTTGTCGGAGCAGCCAACCCCGAGCAGCAAAGTGTAGGACTCTACACCGATACCTCAAACGTCAGCCACTCATTTCTGTTGAGCAATGGCGTTTTTACCTCGTTTGACCCTCCCGGCGCCGTCTTCAGTGATGCCTCGGGGATAAATCCTGGCGGTATTATCGTCGGTATCTACGTAGATACCGCTAATATTGTGCACGGATTTGTCCGGACGCCGTAAGCGACGAAAGTTGGTCTGGCCCGCTTTCTTAATGGCCTCTCGTCAATGCACTCTTCTGCATTGACCTGAGGCCATTCTGGTTTCGGGCTCCGTAAACTTCTTTGGACCTCAACAACCCCAGGAAAGAGTGGTTCGGTTTGTAGTATCCTCGGCATGTCGATATTCTGTTGCACGCGTGACGTCACCGGCTCCGACTCAATGAATTCAAAACTTATCCCCTGTTCTTACGTGCTGTCTATGCTGCTGTGGAGTGCTGCAGCCTTCGGTCAGACGGCTGCTGCTCCCGCGACTCAAGTTGGCGCTCAATATTTAGCACAAACAAGTGTGGCGAGCGCAGCGGCGCCGCAGGGCGCGGCTGTTTCGTACGCTTCGGTGTCGCAGGTGAACGGGTTGCTGTCGCAACTGGAGGCGACTTCAAAGGCCGCGCAAGACGATCTGACCAAGCTGCGCATTGAGAAATGGAAGACTGACGGGTCTACGAAGAAACAGACGCTTACGAACGTGGATTCGATCCAGCGCAATTTGCAGACTGCATTGCCGGAGATTATTGGCCAGTTGCGCAATTCGCCTGAGGACCTGTCAGCAACTTTCAAGCTCTATCGAAATCTGGATGCCCTGTACGACGTAATGGGAAGCGTGGCGGAATCGGCGGGAGCGTTCGGGCCCAAAGACGATTTTCAATCGCTGTCGAATGAGTTGAGCAGTTTTGAGGGAACGCGCAGACAGTTGGCGGAACGGCTGGCGAATCTGGCGGCATCGAAGGAGCAGGAAATTGCCCGGCTGAGGACCGATTTGAAGACGGCACAGGCGATATCGGCGACGCCTCCGAAGAAAACCGTCGTGGATGATAACGAGCCCCCGAAGAAGCCCGTGAAGAAGAAGCCTGCGACGAGGAAGCCGGCTACCACTGCTCCTGCGACCACGCCTGGGCAGAACCCTCCAGCGCAGCAGCCTAAACAGTAGGGACTAAACAATAGGAAAGCGGCGGCCGGAGTCCGGCGACCGGATACATCACAAAACTGCCCGCACCGTAAGGCGCGGAGCGCACTCCGGAAGCCGAATCTGTTACCCTTCCTTCCGCATCAAGATTTCACCCGAGAACATCCATTGAGAACATCCGGCATGAACTTCCACATGAGCATTCCGGCGATTGTGTTTGGACTCGTCATCATTGGCGTGGTCCTGCTGGATGCTTTTGAGACTGTCGTGCTGCCACGGCGCGTGACGCGTCAGTTCAAGCTCACAGCCTGGTTTTACCGGCGTACCTGGATTCCCTGGAGAAAGATCGCGGGCCACATCAAAACACCTTCTCGGCAGCAGAGTTTTCTCGGCTATTACGGGCCTCTGTCGCTGATCATGCTGATGGCGTTTTGGGCTGTGGGTCTGATCTTTGGTTTTGCGCTCTTGCAATACGGCATTGGCGGTCATGAACAATTGGGGAGCGAGCCCGTCACATTTCCCCGGATCCTCTATCACAGCGGCGAAACGTTTTTCACGCTGGGATATGGCGACATTGTTCCGACGTCGGCCGGGGCGCGCGCTTTGTCGGTATTCGAAGCAGGAATGGGATTCGCATTTCTAGGCGTGGTGATTGGATATTTACCGGTAGTGTATGGGGCGTTTTCCCGGCGCGAAATTCAAATATCGATGCTCGATGCCCGTGCCGGTTCGCCGCCAACTGCCAGCGAGTTGCTGGTCCGATTGGCGGGTCGCTCCGAGGAAACAGCCATCGATCAATTAGTGTTGGATGAAGTCCTCCGTGACTGGGAGCGCTGGGCGGGAGAATTGCTGGAGAGCGGCCTATCGTATCCGGTATTGAGTTTTTTTCGATCGCAGCATAGCAATCAATCCTGGCTGGGTGCGCTGATGATCATGCTGGACGTGACTTCTCTGGTGCTCACCGGTATTGAAGAAATTCATCCCGGGCAAGCGCGGCTGACTTTCGCCATGGCGCGCCACGCCGCGGTGGATCTGGCTCAGGTGGTGAATGCGCGTTACGATCCGAACGCTGCGGACAGAATGACCGAAGAGAACTTCCAGTCTTTACGAGAAACCTTGGCAGGCGTGGGATTGAAATTAAAGAGCACGGAAGACGCGCGCCTGAAGCTGGCCAAGTTGCGATCGATGTACGAACCGTACATCCATTCGACGGCGGTGAATCTGATGGTTGCGCTGCCTCCATGGCAGCATCCATCGAAGACACGCGATAACTGGCAGGCGGGGCCGTGGGATCGAATGATTCAGGCAAAAGGCCTGGCGGTGTTGGGACAGAAGCCGGTGCATCCGCAGGCTGTCGAGGATCATTTTTAGCGCGACTCCTCCTATTTAGCGACCTTTGTCGATTTATGACTGAGTCGCTCCAGCACCTGCAATAGTTTCTGAACGCGCTGGAACTCCGAATCGTGGCTGGACCATGAGAGGAGCACATCGGGATTGATTCCTTTGACTTCGTTCGAACCGTCGGCGCGAAAGCGGACGCAATCCGGCATCTTAAGTTGCGCTGCGGAATTTTTCAGTTTGGCAGGGATCCCACCGTCGGTGTAGCCGCAGCCTGCTCCTCCCGTTACTTCGCCGATGATCGTAGCAGCGTGATTATCCTGCAACATAGCGGCGAAATACTCGGCGGCGGACCAAGTATCGCGATCGACCACGACATAGAGAGTTAACGCCTTGGGATTCTCGGCGTAGGCATAACGGCTCGGGTAGAACAGATCTTCTTTAGATTGAAGTGAAGCGAGGCTGTCCGCCTTCGTGTAAGCGACGACTTCTCCTGATGTGAAGAGTAGGTTCTTGACCAGCATCGAGCAGTTGAGATTGCCAGTTTCCCAGACTGTGCTTGTATCGCATGTCCGCTGGCTTTCATCGATTGCTTTTTCGAGCGTGTTGGATGCGCGCTCCATAGAAATCGGCGAATCGGTGCGGTTCTTCTGATCAATTTGAACATCTCGCAGATGTTCTTGAAGCAGCTTAATCCAGTGTTCGTGTTTGACGAAAGCCATCTTCGAATCGCGCAAAGGCACGCGGCTAAGGGCACGAGAAGCGGGCTCTACCCAATCCGAGCCGCCGCCATTATGGGTGATATCGACCAATAGCGCGGTGGCTCCCGCCAACCGCAGGCTCTCAGCCCTTCTCCCAAGTGCAGCTGTAAGCAGATTGGCGGTGGTAATTTCCACTCGGTCGTCGCATTTATCGTCGCAGTCGGCGTTGTCTCCCAACTGCAATTGCTGTACTGCCTGTTTACAGAACTCGGGATAAGCGTGCTCGCTCAGAAGGCCGATGCGAAGAATGCCAATCGTGGTGCCGTTTCCTAATCGAAGAAGCCCACCTGGGAAAAAATTTGATTCTGCTGTTTTGGACGATGAAAATTCCGGCACCACCGGGAAATTCAATCCCGGATGAAGATTGTTCCGGTAGCCCAGTCGATCACACAGGGTTTGCGGCGTACCGTCCGAGGGCTTGCTCCGTGTGCCGCTTTTCAGCCATTCGATCTCCAAATGACCATCCCCGAAGCTAGCTAGAAACTTCTCGATAATTCGACGAGCCTCAGGCTCGTCGGTTGCTTGCCGCAGCTTGGCTTCGGTATCAAGGCGCAAATGCGGCAGGTCCATTCGTCGATCGTTGACCGCCGATTCCAGATTCGCATAGTGCGAAGACATTTCGGAAATGATCTGATGGAGGTCCTCGATCCAGGGCTTGGGGTCGAAACTTTCGGAATGCGCAGCGTTCGTGCTCTGAGAAGAAAACGTACAAGTTATCGCCGCGAGAATTGTGAGAAACAGTCTTAGCTGCATCCAAGCCTCGCCGGTTAAATTTGTTCAGGACATTTTACTGCGGGATGTCAAGAGGGCCGAAGCCATCGAACCGCGTTCCAGCCGCCGCGTGCTAACATCCTTTTTTCGGTTTTTCATTAATGAAACACATTGGCGAGAACGTAGTGCGCATCGAGGCGAAAGCCCTGCACGCGCTGGCCGACCGCATTGCGGGGCCGATGGATGCAGCGTTTCAGCAGGCGGTCGAGCTCATGTTTTCCTGCGCGGGCCGCGTAGTAGTTACGGGGATGGGGAAGAGCGGCCTGATTGCGCGGAAGGTTGCGGCGACGTTGAGTTCGACGGGGAGTCCGGCATTGTATCTGCATCCGGTGGAGGCGCTGCACGGGGATTTGGGAATGGTGGTGCGCGGGGATGTTGTGCTGGCGCTGTCCGCGAGCGGGGAGACCGAGGAGATTCTGGCGCTGCTGGCAACCATTAAGCGGCTGCGGGTGCCGTTGATCGCCATGACCGGGGATGAGATGGCCCGACCCAAACGAGTTTCTACTTTGGCGGCGGCCGCTGATGTGGCTCTCGATTGTTCGATTGCGGAGGAAGCGTGCTCGCTGGGACTGGCGCCCACGGCTTCAACTACAACCATGCTGGCATTGGGCGATGCGCTGGCCGTAACGCTGAGCGAGAAGCGCGGGTTCAAGGAAGAAGATTTCGCGAATTTGCATCCCGGGGGGAAACTCGGAAAGCGACTGGCGCGGGTAGAGTCGCTGATGCACGCGGGAGAGGCGCTGCCGTGCGTTCGACCTGACACAAAGATGCCCGACGTGATCTACGAAATGTCGCGCAAGAAACTGGGCGTGACCGCGGTGGTGGACGGCGAAAAACTTGTGGGCATCATCAGTGACGGAGATTTGCGGCGGCTGCTCGAAAAGCGTGGGAAGGATGTGCTCGATCTGACGGCGGGCGAGGCCATGACGAAAAATCCGCGGACGATTACGGCTGGGGAATTTGCCGCGACCGCGCTGGCGCTGATGGAAGAAAAGAAGATTACTTCGCTGATGGTGGTGGATGGCAAGGGAAAAGTGGAAGGGATCGTGCATTTGCACGACCTGTGGAGCACGGAATTAGTCTAGGAATGAAAAGGTGATTTATGTACCACTACGATCCCAATACCGCGCTGGAAGAACTGACAGAAGAAGCAACGCTGCCGAATCCCGTGCACGTGCGAGACATGATGCTGCGCAAGAAGCTCTCGGCGGACAAGTCGCTGGAATTGAACCGGCTTTTCGTCGAGTATCAGAAGTTCTTCGGGGAAACGCAGAAGTTGGGAAAAGAGATTCTGAAACAGCTGGCAGGGTAGGCTCAGATCGGTGTGCGATCCAGCGGAACGATGAATTGGATACCCTGAACGTGTCTTCCTTGGAGTCGCTCGTCGTTTGTTATGAAAAGATCCACGTTAGCGTTTGCGGCACAAGCCAACTGGATGGCGTCCGGAGCCCGCAGGGACCTCATTGAACGCAACTCCGCATAAATTTTTGCTGCTTTCAGATCGAACGAAATCATTACCGCTGCGTTTGAGATTGTATGTTCATACTTTGTGCAGAGCTCAGTCTCGCCCCGTTCTGAGGGTTTCACAAGAATTTCACCGAGGGTAAGTGTTGACGTCAGCAATTGATCGCCCCTCGCGAGCATTTTCGAACGAAGCTGCGCCACAGCCTTTGATAGGTTTCCGTAGTCCTCGAACAGATAAATAAACAAGTTAGTGTCCCAAAAAATTCGGCTCATTCCCAGCCCTCGCGCAATCGGCGCACGTAATCGTCGGCATGCTCATCAGCCCATAGATTCTTGCCTGATCCGCGCAGTGCCAGCAGCGGATCTTCTTTGGAGGCATTATTGGTCGCGGCAAGAGACCAGTCGCGATACCAGCTGATTAGTCCGTTGAAGCCAAATGGAAGATCTTCACGTTTCGGTGTGATCTTAGCGCCCTCGCGGTCGGGGTGGTATGCATCACCATTGCGGAAAAGACGACGGCGCCCCGGTGCAGTTTCGAAGAGCATGCGATAGCGACCAGGATTAGGTGGACGGTTTGCAACGCAATGCTGAATGACATGAACGTACACCCCTCGTCGAAACGGCTTGCACAGTCCTTCTTTCTTTGCTTGCTGAACAATCTCGTCCACAGCAAAGTCTTGTGCCTCCGGATGTGCGCGATGCAGCAACGCCGCGGCAACCCAAACTTCGTCTGCAACCTTAAGCTCAGTTTCAATCGCCGTGTTTGCCATATTCTTCCCTACTATTCAATAGTACCAAGTAAATAGTAATTGTCAATTATGATATAGTACCGAAAGTATTCAAGCTCCTTGTAGTCCCTCAGTCAGCCACTACCAAGTTCCTCTCCTCCTGCTCTTGTTCTTGCTTGATCATTTACAATGAACAACTTCCACTTGAGACCCCTTATGCATCGATGGTCAGAACTCTTCATTCCCACCCTGCGCGAAGCTCCTGCTGACGCGGAAGTTGCCAGCCACAAGTTTCTGGTTCGGGCAGGCTACATTCGCCAACTCGCGGCGGGCATTTACTCGTATCTTTTTCTCGGCAACCGGTCGTTCAACAAGATCATGGGCATCGTGCGCCAGGAGATGGACAAGATCGGGCAGGAATTTTTTCTGCCGGCGCTGCATCCGCGCGAGATTTGGGAGGCCAGCGGGCGCTGGTCTCTCATGGGCGACAACTTGTTTCGCCTGAAAGACCGCAAGGGCGCCGACATGTGCCTGGGCATGACGGAAGAAGAAGTAATGACGGAGATCGCTCGCAAAGAACTGCGCAGCTATAAACAGTTGCCGCAGATCTGGTATCAGATTGCCACAAAATTTCGTGACGAGCCGCGGCCGAAGGCCGGCCTGCTGCGGGTGCGGGAATTCATGATGAAGGACGCCTACTCCTTCGACATCGATGCCGCGGGACTGGACGTTTCCTACAAGAAACACTACGACACTTATCGCCGGATTTTCGACCGCTGCGGTCTGAAGTACATGGTGGTCGAAGCGGATTCCGGCGCGATGGGCGGAAAGGAGTCGCACGAGTTCATGGTGCGCACCCCGGCGGGGGAAGATCAGATCGTGAGCTGCGACGGCTGCAACTATGCGGCGAACCTGGAGAAGGCCACGTCGAAGCTTGATCCTGTGGAAGATTTGAAGTCCGAGGGGGATGGCAAGCCGTTGGAGGTTCACACTCCGGGACAGAAGACGATTGAAGATGTAGCGCGGTTTCTGGGCGTGTCGCCGAAGAACAAGATCAAGACTCTGGCGCTCATGGCGGAGGAGAAAGATGAGAAGGGCAAGCCGCGGTTGCGGGCAATTGTAGTGCTGATGCGCGGTGACCATCAGTTGAATGAGGCGAAGCTGAACGGCGCGGTCGGACAACCCACGCGTCCGATGGATGAGGGCGAGATCAAGGCGCTGTTTAAATCTCCTGCGGGATATTTGGGGCCGATCGGGATTGTGTGGGCGAGAGACTTGAAGAAAGATGCGGGGCTTCCGCTTCTGCTCGTCGATGACGCCCTCGAAGGCCGCAGCAACCTGATCGCAGGCGCCAACAAAGAGGACTACCACCTCAAGAATCTCACTCCGGGGAAGGACTTTCATCCTACGGCGTATGCGGACCTGCGCGCGGTAACGGCGGGCGAGGGATGTCCGAAATGCGGCAATGCATTACGGATCGATACGGCGGTCGAAATTGGTCACATCTTCAAGCTCGGCTACCGCTATACCGAGTCAATGGGCGCGCGTGTGCTGGACAAGAACGGCAAGGAGGTCACGCCGATCATGGGCTGCTACGGGATTGGGATCGAGCGCATTCTGACCGCTGCGATCGAGCAGAGCAATGACGAAAACGGATTCTGGTTGCCCTCAGCGATTGCGCCCTTCGAAATTGTCGTCACTCCTACGAATGTGAAAGACGAAAGCTTGCTGAAAGCGGCCGTTGATATCGCGTCGCGTCTGGAAGACGCTGGGTTTGACGTGATCCTCGATGATCGCAACGAACGGCCCGGGGTGAAGTTCAAGGATGCCGATCTGGTCGGAATCCCATACCGAGTTACGGTCGGAAACAAGGTTACCGAAGGTACTGTGGAAGTGGTTCTGCGCTCGACTCGAGAGGTACGCGATGTTACGATCGCCGCGGTAGTTGAATATTTTCAAGGAACGCTGCGCGCCAAAGCATGATTCGCTGGGGTGGGCAGCGCGGTTTAAAGCTATGGGAGCCATTAAGTTACTACTCGGACTGCTTGCCATCGTCGCGGTGGTCGTATCCATGTTTCAAATCATTCCGCCGATCATGGGCAATTACAGCTTTCAGGACGACCTGCGGACCATCGCCCTCATGGATGGGACAAATCAGCAGAAGTCGGAGGAAGACGTCCGCAACGATGTGCTCCGAAAGGCCCAGGAGCATGAGTTGCCCATCGACGCCAGGCAGGTGACAGTGCATCGCATCAACACGCCGGGTATCGCCACTGTTTACATCGCGGCCGATTATGCGGTCACGGTCAATCTGCCAGGATATTCCTTCGATATGCGCTTTACTCCAAACAGCGGCAATAAAGGGTTTTAACTACAGCCGCCTGTGATTTCAGTAATTGGGTTGGCCAGTAGAACTTCCCGCGGACGTTCCTGCCAAGAACCGCCATCAACCTGCCAGTTTCGACAATACGGGTTATTGATACGGTAGAGACCTGCATGCACTCCGGGGCTCTTTTGTTTTCGTAGGGGGCGGTACAATAGAGGGATTCGGATCGCAACATCGCCCCTGGAAAATAACTTGGCCATTAAGATAAAAATTCCGAAAGTCGGAGACCGAAGCGGCAGGGGCCGCTACGGGCTGCCGCGCGATCCTGTGATTCGAGCCGCCCTGATTGTCTTTTTCGTATTGGCGATCAGCTTAGGTGGTTTATTTTGCTACTTCTACATTAAATACGACCGGATAATTGCGCAGCGTTTTCGGTCCCCGGTGTTCAGCAATTCGGCAAAAATCTATGCCCTGCCGCGGACGGTTCACGACGGCGATAAGGCGAACGTAAAAGAAATCGCCGCGCTCCTGCGCCGCGCAGGATATTCCGACAAAGATGGCCAATCCCAACTGGGTACGTTTCATCTGACCCCCGACGCTATCGAGATCACCCCCGGGCCCGAGAGCTATCACAGTCCGGAGCCGGCGCGCATCTCTATTCTCGATGGCGAGGTCGACAAGATCAGCAGCAAAGGCACGGAACTCTCCGCCTACGAACTGGAACCGCAACTAGTGACGGCGTTGTTCGATTCCGAGCAGCGTTCCAAGCGCCAGGTAGTAAAGTACGACGAAATTCCCAAAGTGATGGTGGACGCGGTGCTGGCCATCGAAGACCGGCGCTTCTTTGAGCACAGCGGAGTGAACTTCGTCCGTATGTTTGAGGCAGTATGGGTCGACGTCCTGCGGCAACGGCACGAGCAGGGCGGTTCAACCATTACCATGCAGCTCTCGCGGGGCTTTTTTCTGACGCCGGAGAAAACCATCCGCCGCAAGCTGACCGAGATGCTGATTGCCGAAGAGTTGGAACAGAAGTTCAGCAAGCAACAGATTTTCGAGTTTTACGGCAACTGGGTGAACCTCGGGCAGCGCGGATCGTTTGCCATTAGTGGATTCGCCGAGGCATGCCGCGCATATTTCAATAAAGATTTAAAGGACATCACGCTGCCCGAGGCAGCCCTGCTGGCTGGCATTATTCAGGGGCCAAGCCGGCTGTCGCCTTACCGGCATCCTGAGCGGGCGCTTGACCGTCGCAACCTGGTGCTGGATTCCATGGTCGACACCCACGCCATTACCCGCGACCAGGCCGACAAGGCCAAAGCCGCGCCCTTGAAGCTTGCTCCCCCGAACGTGGAGGCCAGCGATGCCCCGTATTTCGTGGACATGGTGAAAGACACGCTCATCAACAAGTTCACCGAGCATGATCTCAATGAAGAGTCCTACAAGATTTACACCACGCTCGATCCCGACCTGCAAAAAGCTGCGGCGCAAGCGGTTGAAACGGGTATCAAGCTGGTGGATGACCAAGTCAAAAAGCTGCGCACGAAGAAAAAGAAGGTTGGCAAAAAGATAGAGACTACCGTGACTCCAGGCCCGCAGGCGCAAGTGGCGCTGGTCGCGCTTGATCCTCATACCGGTTCCGTGCTGGCTCTGGTGGGTGGCCGCGATTACGGCATCAGCCAGTTAAATCACGCTTTGTCCAGGCGGCCGACAGGATCGATTTTCAAGCCCTTCGTTTACGCCGCGGCGATGAATACCGCGCTCGATGGGTCGCAAACTGTGATAACTCCGGCTTCCATGGTGACGGACGCGCCTTCCAGCTTCGCCTATGGAGATCAAATCTACGAGCCGCGAAATTACAAAGAGGAGTATCACGGGGATGTAACGCTGCGCTACGCGCTGGCCATGTCACTCAACAACGCAACCGTGAAGGTGGCGGAAGAAGTTGGTTACGACAAAGTTGCGGACCTGGCAAAGTTGGCGGGAATCACTTCGGTGAAGGCAACGCCGGCGATGGCGCTGGGATCCTACGACGCGCCTCCGCTCGACATGGCGGGAGCCTACACGTCATTCGCGAACAATGGCGCCCGCCTTTCCCCCATCCTGGTGAATTCCGTGCGCAACACCAAAGGCGACGTCATCGCAAACTTCAAGACCGACCAGCGGCAAGTGCTTGACCCGCGCATCGCCTACATTATGACCAGCATGATGGAAAGCGTGATCAATAACGGCCTCGGCTACACGGCGGTTCGCTTGCGTGGATTCGCTCCGCCGGCCGCCGGCAAGACAGGAAGTTCGCATGACGGCTGGTTCGCGGGATACACCTCAAACTTGCTGTGCATCGTTTGGGTAGGCTACGACGACTACAGCGATCTTCGACTCAGCGGCGCACAAACGGCCGCACCCATCTGGACCGAGTTCATGAAGAAGGCGGCCGCCATCCCGCAGTACTCAGGAATGAAACCGTTCTCGCAACCCACCGGTGTAGTGGACGTGCAACTCGACAAGGCCACCAACCGGCTGGCCACGCCCACTTGTCCGGACGATTACGTCGCCGCGTTTGTAGCCGGCACGGAGCCACGCGAGACTTGCGATCAACAAAGCGGAGTGGTCGGATTCTTTAACCGTATCTTCGGAGGCGGGCCCAAAGTGTTGCCGCCTCCATCCCAGGCAGCTAGCGGGCAGGAGGCCGAAGATCCCAAGAAAAAGAAGGGCCTCTTCGGCAAAATCGCCGGCATTTTTAAGGACGACAAATCGTCGACGCCTCCCACTAAGCCGCCCGACACCATCGAAACTGCACCGCACTGAGACCAGTCTTCGAGTTGAAGAGTGTCACAGATTTCTCTCACCGCCGGCCACCAGCGAACTCACTATGCTTACCGTCGCTCTTATGGAATCTCTGCAACGATGTTGAGAAATTGACGGGCTGTTACGATCTGAGTGTTGGCCCAGTTCGCCGGAAAATGCTTGAGATTGCCGGTCACAAGATAATGGGCGCGTGCGGCCTGCGAACATTCCAGAAAGATGTCGTCGTCCGGGTCAGGGCAGGCGCGGACCTTCTCGGAAGGCTTGATCCAAAATCCATTTTGCCGGATAGCGCGGAGCGCCTGCTCGATGAGCATCTCGCGGCGGTTTAACTTGGGACGCCGGATCACTTCTTCGTATTCCGCATAAATCTCGCCGCTAACGCAAAGTTGCGCTTTGGTTCCGCCTAACGCCGTTAGAAAAGTCAGAGCGGGCAAGCTTTGCGGTTGCAGTAAAGCGGAAATCAAAATATTCGTGTCGAGGACGACCCGAATCATTGCTCCGAGGGCCGGTGTTCACGGGCCTTTCGCGCCGCCGCTATTTCTGCGTCGATCTCTTCCGTGGAGAGCTGATCTAGACCCTGTTCCTTCGCACTCTCCCAAGACGCCTGCAGCCATTCCGGAGCAGACACAGGAGCCGTGGTGCGGATACTAATCTCCTCATTCTCGGCGATGGAGCGTCCCAACAGACTCTCGATAGCTGTCCTTTGGTCCTGCGATAAGTCTTTGACCTTGTGAGTCATGAGCGTAATCCCTAGCGCTAGTCTAGGGCGACATGGTGCCGTTGTCACGCGGAATTGTGTCTGGCTGCGAAGCCCGCAAACTAGCAGTACGCGGGGCTTGGCCAGCGCCCATATCTACCGGACAGAAGATTTCCAAAGCCGCACCAAAAGAGATAACGTCGTTCCTGCATTGAATCGGCCTATGATCCGGTAAGAACAATCAGTAGGAGCTACGCACATGGCAGCAAATCAGGTTGTGCTTTACTTCAACACGCAGCAGGACGCCTTGCTTTTTACGCTGGCAGCCAGTTCGGTAATGTCAGCGGAAGGACAGGTTCCTAACAGCAAGGCGGCGGTCAAGGTTGCGGAGGAGATTTGCAAAGCCAGTCGAATCACGACTGAAGGTGTTCTCAACGTCACGTGAAGGGCGGCAAAAGATGATTCGAAAAGCTGCGCTGCAAATAGGAGTCCCCGCGCTACTCGCCTTCATTGCATGGAATGCGTACCTCGGCGTCGACCATTTAAAACGCGTGCAGAAGAGTGCCGCGCTCACACTTGAAAGCTCCGCAATCCAAGCGGAACTCTCCGGTGTTTTGAAAGACGCGACCGATATGGAAGCAGGTCAGCACGGATACCTGCTGACCGGGAACCCTGCGTACTTGCAGCCTTACATTGACGCGAAGGGCAGGATCGAAACGGATTTCGCAAGCCTTCGCGCGGGACTCGCCAATCGCACTCGGCGCGAACAATCGCTCGAATCGCAGTTGGAATCTTTGGCGAGATCAAAGCAGGGCGAGATCGAACGTTCTATAAGTTTGCGCCAACGGGGGTATCGCCGCCGTTCGTTCCAACTCGTCGACACCAACGAAGGCAAAGATTACATGGACGAGATTCGCCGCATTGTGTCTTCGCTATCCGCAGCGGAGAGCGGCAACTTTGCGAGATTCGACGCACAGAGGATTGCCGCGCTCAAGAACGTATTGTCGGTAACCATCGTCTCGAATGCTGTCCTGCTGGCGCTGGCAGCAAGCCTGTTCTGGCTGACCCGCCGCCACGAGCGGCTGCTGGCAGAGGAAGCCTCGCAGAGCAGAACCGAGCTGGCCGTACGGGATTTGCAGTTGGAAAAACTAACCTCTGCTCTTTCCGGCCAGGCCCGTTCCAACATCGTCGCCATCAATATGAACTCCCGGCTGCTGCTGGAAAATTACGGAGATTTCCTTCCCTGGCAAGGCCACGAATATGCCGAGCAGATGAATGAAGCTGCCGTACAAATGGAACTACTCCGGCAAGATTTAGTGAGCAGCCGAGCCTGCTAGGGCGATGGGAAGGCAGCGTAGCGTTTTATTCGAGCGGCTCGATTCAGGGGACGCAGCCCGTCGCTCTGAACCCCGCTCCGCTGTAATCCGCATTCCCTACCACCACATTGTTGTCGTTGATGCCGTTCACTGCCGTCTGCGTCGAGGCCGCTGGGTCGCTGATCTCGATGAAATTCCCATTCACTACTACAAAGCCCTCCCGAGGCCGTAACGGTGCGAAGAGCACACATAACATCGCCCTAAGGTCTTTGTTGTCAAGATTTTGACCTCTAAGCTCTTTGGCCTCAAGATTATGCAGACACTTTTTGCAGAACCCGCTCCCAGCAAGGCTTTCACAGGGTATGGGGGGAGCAGGCAAATTATGCCGCTTCGGGGAAGAACGCCAGACCTTTATTTTCAGCGAGAAATCCGTTCCGGTTCGCCGCCGGCGCGCAAACTCAGATTTCTTCGCCGCCATGTCAAAACTGTGGCAGAATGGCTACGTTGGAACTGGTGGCCTGGGGGTGTGTATGTCCTGCCGGAAAGCCTGCCTGATTGTTCTTCTGATTTCTTCGACTGCGGCACTAGCGCAAGTCTCTCACTCCGAACAAGTGCAGATCGCTCCTCCGCTTATGCGTGGCGTTGATCCGCCAGCTCCGGAAGCGACCGCATCTGCCCTGGAATTTCAAGCCGACCGCCTGCGCGGGGAGAAGCTCTACCTGGATGCGCTCGACTACTACCGGGCGGCGCTCGCCAAAAAGACGAATGACGCACACCTGCTCAATAAGATCGGCATCACTGAGCTGTTGATGCAGCGCTACAAAGAGGCGAAGAAAACCTTCGAGCGCGCCATCCATTACGACCGGACATTCGCCGACGCTTACAACAATCTGGGCGTGGTCTACTATGAGGGCAAGAAATATGGACAAGCAATAAAGCAATATCAGAAAGCGATTGGCAAGGACAGCAGTTCGGCGTCGTTCTTCAGCAATCTCGGCGCGGCATATTTTTCGAAGCGTGAATTCGAGCCGGCCGTGGTGGCATATCAGCATGCGCTCGAACTGGATTCGGAAGTGTTTGCGCGCACTTCCAGAAGCGGCGTGCAAGCGCAACTGCCCAGTCCCGCCGATCGGGCCCGCTATAACTACACCGTGGCGAAGTTGTACGCCAAGATGGGATTCTCGGAGCAATCGCTCGAGTATTTGCGAAGAGCAATGGAAGCCGGCTACAAGGATTTGAAGAATGTATACAAGGACGTGGAGTTCGCCGAAGTAAGAAAGAGTCCGCGCTTCACCGAACTTATGGCTTCAAAAACCCCCGGGATTCCGGACTAGCAACTGCAACTGACGAGTGAATTCTTGCTCGATTCCATCGCTGCGAACAGTTGTAAGTCGTGTACAAGAATTACAAAGTTTTACAAAATTAGACGGAACTTGATGCGGTTCTGCGGTCTAATCATGGCACATACTCCTGAAAACAACAGGGTGAGTAAGGAGAAACGGTAGCCCATCGGATGCTGACCCGAGCACGCCCCAAGCAAGCATCCGGTGGGTTTTTTCTTTGCAACTTTTAGCTGTTAGCTCTAGGCTTTTAGCTCAAGAACAAATCGCCTCAAGTTTTTCGTTCCACGAACCCAGTTGATTCTTAAGCTAAAAGCTGACAGCTAAGAACTCCGCGACCTCGGGCAGTTTCTGACACCGGCGAAGCGCGGCTGTATAATTCAACTTGACGGTGGGAATAGCTCAACTGGTAGAGCACCGGACTGTGGCTCCGACGGTTGCGGGTTCGATTCCCGTTTCCCACCCCAGATTTTCCTTCCCTAGAGCGCTTCTCCGAGGCTTTAATTTCGTGAATCACGCAGCCTAAGAGTTCCAATTCCAAGTCCCAACTTTCCCGCGTTTCAGCCGTTGGCGTAGACCTCCGCTTAGAAAAAAAACGCGAAAGAAAGCCGCTGGCATCTCCCGAAGGCTCATGGTAAAGTGCTGGGTTCTCGGGAAGGCGAATGAAGCGGATTCTTCATCCATTTCGAAGCTCGCTGCGGCAGCTTGGGCCGCTGGAGCAGCGCATGCTCAATGGCTTGTGGGCGAAGCGGAGCGCGACCGTCCGCGAGCTCATTGACTACTGCTGCCAGGAGCTGGCTTACACGACCGTGATGACCACGCTGGACCGGCTGTTCAAAAAGGGTCTGCTTACACGCTCGGAAGAAGGGAGAGCGTTCCGCTACGCCCCGCGCTTCAGCCGCGAGGAACTGAATCGCGAAGCGGCGGGACAAGCTTTGCTTCAACTGCTGGATGCTAGCCCTGCATCGTCTTTGCCGCTTTCCTATCTGGTGGAAATACTGGGTGAGCGGGACGCACAATTGCTCGATGACTTGCGAGAGCTGGTAGAACGCAAACGCCGCGAACTGGGTCAACGTGAACCAGGTCAAAGAGGAGTCGCCAGGAAGGAGACAAAGTAATGTTCGCCGCGCGAGGGATTTCGGTTTCTCTCTCCATCTTCGTTCTGGTCTATAGCGTCTTGTCGGTGGCGATTTTGTGTGTGTGGCGCAGGGTGTGGGTTTGGGGACATCGGCATTCCGCGAAAAGTTGCGCTGATTTGCTCTTCGCCTTGCGCGTTGCCCCTCTCGTGGTTGCAACCGGAGTAACGCTGGTCCTCGCCGTGCCTTCATTCCTGCTGCTTGAACCCCGCACCGTAAATGAATCGCTGGGCGGACCCTCCGTATGGCTGGCCTTCAGCGGCATGGCTGTGTTGATGGCGGGAGTGTGGAACGCGGCCATTGCACTGATACGTGCCTCGCGAACGGTTGCGCATTGGTCCACCGGGACAAGCGCAACCGTGACAAGCGCAACCGTCACAAGAGCAACCGGGACAAGCGTGACCGGTCCGAACATGAGCGATTCGAAAAAATCAGTTTCTGTCTTGCGCAGTTCGGCAGGCGCTCCCCCTCTGATTACTGCGGGTATTGGCCGGCCTAGTGTTTGGTTGTCGCAGGCGGCGGAATTTGTCCTGACCGAGCGGGAACTGCAGAGCGCACTGCGGCATGAGTTTGTGCATGTGCGGCGCCGGGACAATTTAAGAAAGCTGATTCTGCGGCTGGTGGCGTTTCCTGGTCTGGAGCGGCTAGAAAATGCGTGGCGCGAAGCTACGGAAATGACCGCTGACGATGCGGCGGTATCCAGCATTTCTGAAGCGCTGGACCTGGCTGCGGCGGTGATTAAATTATCGCGGCTGGCGGCGCTGCATCCGCCCGCCGAGTTAACAACGGCTTTGGTCCACAGTCCGGCCGGATCGGTGAATGCGCGGGTGGAAAGGCTGATAGCCTGGAAAGACCGGCGGAATGACCGGCCGCAAAACCGGTTCAACAGATATTCTTTCGGATATGCGTTCTGCGCAGCTGTTGCGGCAGTGGCTGCACTCGCCGTGAGCTACAGCGCCCTGCTGATTCGCATGCACGCAGCAACCGAGTGGCTGGTGCGGTAAAAACAGACGCCGCGGACCTGCTCGCACGGCCACTCTCGGCTCATGCAGCCCGACGGTGAGCAGGAGCTTCGCTCCTGGTGAAGTCAGCTCCCGTAGCAGCTCGCTCGATTTCCGCGTTAATCTCCCCGCCAATCAGAAAAGCCAGTCCGGTAACATACAGCCAAACCAGAAGAATCATCACCGCTCCAAGCGACGCGTAGGTCGCGGTATAAGTATTGAAAAAATGCAGGTAGAGACGAAATCCAGCCGAAGCGGATAACCATAAAACTGCGCCAAAGATTGAACCGGGCATCCCCCAGTACCAGCAGCTCTTCCCCAAACTCGGTCCGCAATAATAGATCATCCAGAAGGATACGACCGCGAAAACAGCAGCTGCTATCCATTGCATTCCCTTCCAGACTAGTACGACGGGATGACCCAAGTTGAGCTTCAATCCGATCCAATCGACAAGTTGGCCGCCGGCCAGCAGAATGAATAAAGCGGCGAGAAGGAGGATGGAAATCGCAATCGTCAGCCCAAGTGCAGTGGCCCGAATCCTGAGCCAGGAGCGGGATTCGCGCACGCGGTAGGCTGCGTTCAGCGTAGTGATCATTGAGCTTATGCCGCCAGAGCCGAACCAGAGAGCCAGCACTATGCCAAATGTCAGCTTTCCACCAGTGGAGCTTTTGGCCAATTCATTTGTGGTTTTGTTCAATAATTCAAAGGCTGAGGGCGGAAGGAAATCGGCGAAATACGAGAGCAGGCTGGTTTGTAACTCGGAGCTGCGAGAAGCGAACAACCCGAACAATGAGAGCATGAACAATAAGAGCGGAAACAGAGCGAGCAGGAAGTTGAAAGCCAACGCGGAGGCATAATCCAAGAGGTCAGCTTCATCGACAGCATGCACGACCCTCTTCGTAAGTTCCCAAATGCTGAGGCCGCCCAGCTTCCAAACCGATACGCCGCTACCTCTCGTCATGATTTCGGAGGCTGCCATAAAGATTAGGCATTGCAGGCGAAGTGGCTAATCTATGATGCGGAAGCTTCGTCTCTCGGCCGAGGAAAAAGTGTCCCGCTTACGAATGTGGGATTGACCTCTAGAATGTCAATCGAATGCCAATCTGCGCGGCAAACGGAATGCCAACGGTAGTGCCAGGGCCGAAGAAGTCCCCTAACGCGCCGCCAGGAATACGCAACTGATTCAAGCTGGTAATGGGCTGCAGGGTGGTGCAAGCCGCGTTCGTGCAGACATCGGTGATGTTTCCGGCTTGCGCATCACTGATAGGAACCATCGTAAGCGCTCCTACATTGGTTACGAAGTTGGCGCCGGGATTGTTGCGGTTAAACAGATTAAAGAATTCGATGAAGGGCAGAATTTCCCAACGGTCGTGAAGGTTTATGGGGCGGCTCACCCGTAAATCCGCCTGGATGTAAGGCGTCCCACGGAAGGCATCGAGCGGGGTTTTCACTCCGTTCACTGAAATCCGATTGCTGCCATCGATGGTGGTAATGGTGAAAGGGCGGGAGCTCTCCGCTTGCGTCAGTGTTGTTAGCTCGAATCCCGCAAGCAGATGAAGGGTTCCGGCGAGGACGAAGCGGTGACGAACATCTTCACCGGATGGGCCATAATCGCCGGGGGCGAAAGCATTCTGCGGATCGCACACCCCGTTCACATAGTCGAATAGTTCGCCGAGTACGCAGCCCCAGGTCTGCGCCTTGGCAAGCGTGTAGTTCGCAGTCACGCTGAAATGGTGCGTTACGTTGCCTTGCAGACGCAGCAGGAGCGCGTTATAGCTTGAGCGATTGTCCGACCTGAAAACCTGCGCGTCAGAAAAAGTGTAGGCGCGATACGCGTGATTGCCTTCTTCGTGAGTGTAATCGGCGCTCAACGACCAATTCGCATTGAACGCGTGCTGCATCCCTGCGGTTGCGTGCAGCGCGTAAGGGGTTTTGTAGTTGGGATCGATTAAAGCCGCCGGAGGGTTGGGTCCTCCGTTGACGGCTTGAAATGCAGTTGCCCATCCGTTTTGAGCAAGGTCGTTATAGAAGAGGCCAAAGCCAGCACGGAGCACCGTTCTTCCGCTGGCGCCTGGAGAGTATGCGATTCCGATGCGCGGGGCGAATTGCTTGCGATCGTCATGAGGCGTGCTCAGGGGAAATCCGAGCGAGGGCAGCAGCGAATAGGAAGGATTCTCGGCCTGGCTGCGGCCCGAGGCCAGAAAGAGACCGAAAGTAGTTTGATAACGCAGGCCGTAATTCAACGTGAGGTGACGCGTTACACGCCAGGAATCTTCCGCATAGAGTGCAAGTCGCTGGACATTCTGCGAGAAACTCCCGTCACTCGCGGGGGTGATGGCGGCACCTGCCAAATAATCCGCCGTGAATTGAAGGGGATTAGTGAGATAGGAACTGGGATCACTTGGAAAGGTATACAACGTTTCCTTGTTCCCAGGAAATGCGCCGGCAAGAACAGGTTCGTGAATGAAATTGACGCCGAACTTCAGGGCGTGGTCGCGATACTGATGGCTGAGGTCGTAACGCAACTGATACTTTTCCTGGTTTCGCAGGGAAGGGAATCGAGTGATGGGAGTCCTGAATTGATTGTCCCCGAAGGTTTCGAAGCCGGAGACAGTCGCCGAGGTTGAGCTGAA
The DNA here is from genome assembly GCA_013289765.1 of Acidobacteriota bacterium. Lineage (GTDB taxonomy): Bacteria > Acidobacteriota > Terriglobia > Terriglobales > Acidobacteriaceae > Sulfotelmatobacter. Next base: position 443,698 of record JABCZI010000001.1, on the reverse strand, counting down.
AGGAAACGCCAGCGCGAAGCCCATCGTCGAATTGCGCGTTTGCGTGAGATGCAGCTCACTGGCATCGAATACGAACGTGCCAAGCCATGTCGAATTAAAGGCGTAGGTGTTGCTGATGACGGTGTTCCAGTAGTTGTTGTGGGCGGTGAGTCCTGTGGATGGGAGCGTGGCTTGCTGCACCAGCGCATTGCGCGTGATGTAGTTGTCGACGGAACTTCGCAGGAACCATTGTGACTTTGAGGATTGTGACCAGTCGAAGCGCAGCGAACCGATGTAATCGCGAAAAGGAATAGGAACGTTTTGCGGCACGGCGATGGAAGCGACGCCGGGAATCAGGCCATCCGAGGCCAGTTGCGCCAGCGCATCAAACTGCTCGGTGCTGTTGGGACTGTAGGCGATGCTGGCGTTTTCGTGGACATACTCCAGGCTGGAAAAGATCCAGAGCTGGTCTTTCTTCAGCGGTCCGCCAATTGTGGCCACATAATTTTGGCGCGAGAAGGGCTGCTTGGGATTGTTGGTGCAAACTCCCGCAATACAGGTCTGCGCCGGATTCTCGATAGGAAATCGCGCATTCAACGCGGCTGCGCGCTCGTAGAACGCGCCACTGCCATGCCATTGGTTAGTACCGCGCCGGGTGGTAATAACAACGGAGCCAGCGGTAGTACCGCCAGTATCAGCATCTTCACCAGCGGTACGCAGAGCGAATTCCTGGATTGCCTCGGGAGAAAAATTCTGCAGGAAGCCGCCGATCCAGTCGTCTGAGTTGTCAGCGCCATCCACCGACAGTTCGTTGTTCAGACCTGAGCTTCCGCCGGTGGAGACTGCCGTAATACGCGCCTTGGTTGGGTCGGAAGGTTCGACGGGCTCGGTGCCAGGAATCAGGTAAGCGATGTTCGCAAAGCTGCGCGCGGCGAGGGGCAGAGTCTCCAAGTCCTGGCCGGTGACTATACCTTGATGGACTGCGCTGGCGAGATCGACGCGTTGGGTCGTAATGGAAGAAGGTTCGGCTTGAACTTTTACAGTCTCTTGCACGGAAGATGGTTTCAGCGTGACTGAGATATCGCGGACGCTGGCAACGGCGATGGATACGTCGGTTTGTGCGGGATCGAAGCCTGCAGCAGTGATCGTGATGTGATAGTTGCCGGGCCGAAGGTCGTTGATCCGGAACTCGCCCCGGTCTTCGCTAACCGTCTCGCGCTGGACGGCGGAGCCCGATGATTGCGCCACGATTCTGGCGGAGGGAATACGGGCGCCGGTCGCATCCTGCACGGTACCTCGCAGCGATCCGCCCGAGTTTTGGGCTTGAAGGATTGCCGTCACTAGGAGCAGGGTTAGCGTCAGACCGAAGGCTCTGGAGAGCGAACTGTCTTTCATAGTACGAACATAGTGTGGATAGAGTACGGGATCGAGTGCGACAGAAGTTACGTTAGAGCGCAAGGCCACCTACTACCAGAAGCCGTTGGGCTGGTTAGGTATCGAGGATTTCGTAACGCGCTAAACCCAGGTGGAGCGCGGGAATTGCGTCAATCCGACCAGTGCTGCGGCTTGCGGTCCCAGCGATGTTTTTTTAATTCACTGAGCAGGGCGGAATCGAGTGAGCCAGCGTCGCTGGCGGAGATGTTTTGGTGCACATGCGCCGGATTACGCATGCCAACGATTGTGGTGCTTACGGCCGGATGCGAAAGAATGAAGCGCAGGGACATTTCCGGCAGCGTCATGCCAGCGGGAAGAATTTTCTTCACCTTATCGACACGGTGAATCGTGTTCGCCAGATTTTCTGGGCCGAAATATCCGGAACGCCAATCGTCTTTCGGGAAGCGGCTTTCAATCGTCATCTTTCCGCCCAGGCTGCCTTCGTCGAGAGGCACGCGCGCGATCACGCCCACGTTGAGTTCCTGGCAGAGAGGGAACAAGTGTTCTTCGGGCGACTGATCGAAGATGTTGTAAATCACCTGGACGACATCGACTAATCCGGTGCGGAGCGCTTTGATGCCATTCTCCGGTTCCCAGCGATTCAGGCTGATTCCGAAGTTGCGAATCCAACCGCCGTTTTTCAGTTTTTCGATAGTTGAGTGAAATTCGGGATCGCTGGCCCAACTGTCATCCCAGACATGAAATTGCAACAGGTCGATGGAATCAACGCGAAGCTTCTTTCGGATCAAGTCGGCGTACTTGATGACATGTTCCGCGGAAAAAACGTCGCGATATTTATATTGTGGCAGCGCGGGCCATTTGTCATTGGCGGGAGGAATTTTCGATGCGGCATACAAGCGCTTTTTGTTCCGCGCCATGATTTCGCCGAGCAGGGCGTCGCTTTTACCATCGCCATACGCCCATGCGGTATCGAAGAAGTTGCAGCCCGAGTCGACGGAAAGTTGCAAGGACTCGATTGACTGCTGGTCGTCGGAGCCAGTCCAGCCGCTCATTCCCCATAATCCGTAAGCGATGTCGCTGACTTCGAAACCGGTTCGGCCCAGCTTGCGGTATTTCATGAGATTAGTCCTTGAACAGTCACAAATTTATGAAGGCTGTGAACTTGATATCGTAGCAGTTTTGGCCGGAACACTCTAAACGACGCCAATCCGGTCATTTCCCCGGATGCTGATTTTTCGATACGAAGCATTCAGATTTTGCGGACCCGGGGCCGGCCTCTCAGTGTTTCAATGAACCTAGTTAATAAACAACGTAAATAAACAACGTAAATAAACAACGACAATCAACAACAACGTGGAGGTATCGATGAGCGCACAATACCCTAACCCCCCTAAGTCGCAGTATCGCGACGATGAGTTGCAGGCTCCCTCGTCTCGTTTACAGGACGAGAAAATATCGGACGATTCGGGTACAGAAGCTAAGAGCAACAGCGCGCTTGCGCCTACGGGATTGAAGAATCCTTTCTGGAAGTAGGAACAGACGAAGGAAGTAAGGGATGAATAGGGAACACAAACGCTTGTCATCCCGAGCGTAGCGAGGGACCTTGGTTCTTGCCTCACACGGCCATTTTGTCGGCGGATGCAAACACCAAGGTCCCTCGCTGCGCTTGGGATGACAGTTCGCAGCGCGGCATGGAGTGTTAAGGGGCGTCAGCGCAGGATTGGCAGGCTCAGGCAGGGACGGAGCGCGAAGGCCTGCGTGGACATTTGCTCGAGCGCAGGGTGTAGTTGCGAATCGCGGCAGGGCTCTAGCGTGATTACAAAGGGCAACGCATTTTTATCGAAGCCAGGTTTTTGCAGGACGGCGTCGATGTTCAATTGATGCGCCGACAGGATAGCGGCGAGACTTGCGATGATCCCGGGCTGATCTTTTACCCAGAAGCGCAAGTACCAGGGAGTCTCAAAGTCGCAGCTTACTTTCGGCGATGCGAGTTGCATCGGCGGGCGCGAGCGGGGTCCCGCAGATAGACTTTCCGCCACAAACATCAGGTCTGAGACGACCGCAACGGCCGTGGGATCTCCTCCCGCGCCCGCGCCCAGGAAAGCCATGTCGCCTCCGTAATCCCCCGAAGTTAAAACCAGGTTTAGATTGCGCTGCACGCGTCCGAAGGGCGACGCGGCAGGAACCAGGCTGGGTCCGACCTCGGCGAATAACGTTTTCTCTTTCAATTTGGCGCGCGAGATTTGGCGGATGGTACAGCCAAGCTCGGCGGCGTAGTCAAAATCGACCGCGTCGATAGTGCGAATAGTGCGGGAGCGAATGTCGGCGGGAGAAACGCTGGCGTGCAGTGCGGCGAGCGCGAGGATAGAAAGTTTGGCGCGGGCGTCGCCGCCGTCCAGGTCTTCACTGGCGTCGGCTTCGGCGTAGCCGCGAGCCTGGGCTTCTTCGAGCGCCTCGCTGAAAGGGATACGATCGCTCTCAAGGCGGCTGAGAATGTAGTTGCACGTGCCGTTAAGAATGCCCGCGATACCGTGCAGACGATCGCCGGAGAGGCCGGTGCGAAGGGCAGGCAGAACGGGAACACCGCCGGCGACAGAGGCTCCAAACTCAAGCTGGCAGCCGTTGGCGCTCGCCAGTTGCAGCAAATCCGGGCCGTGGCGGGCGATGAGCTGTTTGTTGGCGGTCACGACTGATTTGCCTGCCTGCAAGGCGGAGCGCACGAATTCTTCCGCCGGCACCAGGCCACCAATCAACTCAATGACAATATTGACGTCGGACTTGAGAATCGCGTCGAAGTCTTCAGTCCAAATTACGTCCCCCGGAATCCATGACTGTTTTTTGCGAGCGACATTGCGATTGTAGATGTGCGTCAGATGGAGCAAGCGGTCAGTTCGTTCGCAGAGAATCTTGGCCACCGGGCGGCCTACGGTTCCGAAGCCGATCAGTGCGACGCGGCACGGAGGGCTACGCTCCACTGCATCGGGATTAACGTGCTGCGTCTTCTCTGTAGGAGTTTTGCGCAAAGATTCGCTCCGAAAAACCAAGACTCATTTTTATCACACATGTTTATCAGACATGCTGCGTTAGTCTGCGCAAAGTGAGAGTAACCGAACGCGGTTGGGCGGCTTGCCGGGCAGAGTCCGCATCAAAGTTGATAAGATAATGCGATCCCGCCGCAGCCAGGCCAGACCTTCCTGCGAGGAATCACAAGCGGAACCATTACCAACGGCGACTCTCGTCTCTTCATGCCGAGCGCTGCGGTCCGCCACCACGCCCGGTTACGGAGGAGAATGGATGATTGGAAAGTTCGCGAGTGCGCTGTCGCTGTTGGTTTTGGTAGTTTTGCTGGGGGCGCACGGAATGGCTCAGACAACTCCCGCCGGGGATGCTGCCGGGTCGACGCCGTCTGCCAATCCGAGTCCCGCGACGCAAACACCCGCGGCTCAGACGCCGGCACAACCGGCCCCCAGCGGTCAGGAACCGGCGGATGAAGAATCCACTTCGCGGCCCAAAAGAGTTCGCAACTATAAAGCCTGGAATTATAACGTTGGTGTGGGCGCCAACCTGGACAGCGGCACGACGAAAACTTTCGTGAGAGGCGGCGGCTTTGCGGCTACGGCCGGAGTGGCGCGCAACGCGAATAAATATTTGGGATTGCGCGCAGATTTTATTTTCGCGGACCTGCCGCTCCGAGATTCAGCTCTGCAACTGGCGCAAGCAAACGGAGACACCAGTTATATGCTGGGGGTCACGCTGGATCCCATCATCAATTTTTCTGTGACCAGCAAATATGGCGCGTACGTTCTATTTGGCGGCGGATACTACCATCGCACCGGAAGCCTGAGCTCCGACACCACAGTTCCGGGTTCTCCTTGTAATTCGTTCTTTATCTGGTGGGGAACATGTTTTAATTCCAGCTTGCCACTAAGCGGCAAGTTCACGGATTCCAGCCAGAACCAGTTCGGATACAACTTTGGCGGCGGCGTAACCCGCAAGATGCCGAGCGGGGTGGAGCTTTATGCGGAGTATCGGTTCACGCACGGATCGCACAACGGCATTACGACGGATGTGAGGCCGATCACGATCGGAGTGCGCTGGTAGCTTGCGTTACTCGGGATTCGTGCGGTAGCTCCAAAGATTTTCTGCTCTGTACTGCAATTGGACAAATGAAGAAGCTGCGGTCGGCTGCGAGACTGTCGCCGTGGAATTAGCTTCGATTAAAGCCGCTTCGACAATGTTATGGGCGGGCGCGAGCGAACAGGCAGGATCGGTAGCGTCGGCGTTTCCAGTCAAGAGCATGGCTTGGCAGCGGCATCCGCCAAAATCTTGGGCACGCTGATCGCAACTGCGGCAAGGCTCCGGCATCCAGTCTTCTCCGCGGAAGCGCTGGAAGGACGGCGAGTGCTGCCAGATATCGTCGAGAGTCCGGTCGCGAACATTTTCAAAAGTGAGCCCCGGAATGACTTCCGCAGCGTGGCAAGGAAGAACCTTCCCCGCGGGATTGACGAGCATCAATCTACGTCCCCACCCTCCCATGCAGGCCTTGGGAAAGCGCGCGTAGTAATCGGGGACGACAAAATCAACACGAATGCGTCCGGCAAGACGTTGATCCGCGGCGGCAACGGCTTCCACTGCTTTATCGAGCTGTACGCGCGAGGGCAGGAGCGCGGCCCGGTTCTTCAGAGCCCATCCGTAATATTGAGTGTGGGCGATCTCCATGCGCTCTGGTGCGAGTTGCTCGATGAAAGAGATCATCTCATCCAGGTGGTCGATATTTTGACGGTGGATGACCAGGTTCACGGTGAATGCAACCTTGTAGAGGCGGATTAGGCGCGACAATTCAATCTTGTGAGCGTGGGCCTTGGCGCCGGCGATCCAGTTAGCGGAGTCTTCGCGAGAATCCTGAAAACTGAGTTGGATATGATCGAGTCCGGCATCGACCAGAGCGTTGAGCCGCGTTTCGGTGAGACCGATGCCGGATGTAATGAGGTTGGTATAGAGTCCCGCTACGCGCGCGCCGGCGATGAGTTCGGTGAGATCGGGACGGGCTAGCGGCTCTCCTCCGGTGAAGTGGGCGTGCAGCACTCCGAGCTTGCCTGCTTGTTGAAAGACATCGATCCACTGTGTGGTGGAAAGCTCCGAAGAGACCGCCGCCATCTCAAGAGGATTAGAACAGTAAACGCAGTGCAGCGGGCAGCGGTGCGTGATCTCGGCGATAAGGGCTAGCGGGTTTGGGATCATTAAGGCTGCCGTCAGATTGTGACTAATAGTCGACGATCCGCTTATGTCGCAATTGTTCGAGAAATTGGCTGATGTCGGCGCGAATCTTCGTGGGATCGGCGTCGGCGAATTGGGCCTGCAATTCTGCGATGATCTGGCCGAAACTGCGCTGACCGTCGCAGTGCTCGAGCACTTGCCTGCCTGTCCCCTGCAACTTGATCGCGCCTTCGGGGAAGAGGATTACGCGGTCCTGCTCCGTGCCACCCCAGCGGCACCCAGCGGCGAGACGCGGCTGGCTGGAATCCTCTGGAGGAGCCATGCTAGCTGACCTCGATGCGGAATGCTCCCGGCGGAGGCCATCCCGGTTCAACGTAGGCGAAGTAGAGTGCGTCGAGTTGCGCCCACAGGATGTCGCATTTGTCGCGCAGGGCCTGGATTGACAACTCCTGCTCGGCGCGGGTTTTCGCGTGGTCGTAGACGTAGTTGACCGCGAACTGCGAATCTTCCGGAGCCTGGTAAAGCCGGGCTTCGAAATAATCCAGCCCTCCCGCGAGCCAGGGATAGTGCTCGCGCAATTTTTCCACGCGGAGAGTAATCAGCTTCGTTGAAAACAATTCCGTCAGCGAAGAAGCGACGGCTTCGAGCAGAGAGCGGCTGCGAACGATATTCAGATATTCGTTGACTGCGAAGCGGGTTGCGGGAAGAATGCCCTTGCCGGAGCGAACCTGGGCGGAGTCAAGGCCGGTGGCCTCGGCCAGCTTGATCCAGCGCTTGATGCCGCCCTCGCTGGTGGCGTCGCCATCGTGATCGACAACGCGCTTGCGCCAGGCGCGGCGGAATACCGGGTCCGGCCCGCGCGATAGGATGATCGAATCCTTGATGGGAATGATGCTCTGATAGTAGTAGCGGTTTAGCGCCCAGGCCTGCAGTTGTCCGCGGCTGAGCTTGCCTTCGTGCATTAATAAATGAAACGGGTGCTGGTGGTGATACCGCTCTTCGCCGACGACCTGAAATTGCGCGCGTAATTCTTCCGGCGAAAGCAAGGGGGCGGCCTGCGCTGTGGTTTCGGTATCTACAGATCGAACTGCCATCCATCCTCCGCAACTTCCCAGCCCGCGCCCCGCACTTGGCGATATTGAGGACTCACCTCGTTCAGCATGGGATTCGTGTTGTTGATGTGTAGGAATATTTTACGCGGGCTCCGCAATCCCGCCAACTTAGTCAGTATATTTTCGACCGGGATATGGCCCATCTGACGGGCGGTTTGACCGCCGCCCTGCACGCGGATCAGTTCGTCGTCGCTCCAAAATGTGCCATCAAAGAGTAGAACGTCACAGGCATCGAGTTGTTGAAGCAGGGCATCGTCTAATTCGGGTACACCTGGCATATAGGCCAACCGCGCTCTGGATGGGCCTTCGATGAGGAATCCCAGGGAAGCTTCGCCGGGCACGAATTGCGATTGACGTGCGGCGCTGACGTAGGCGGGAAAATGCGCGCTTAGTGACCAGGCTTGGCAGCGTAATCCCGACTCTGCGCCCTGCGCGTCGGAGAGATGAAATTGTTTGCCGGGTTCGAAGTCGGTCCATGCTGTTTGATTGGGGATTCTCTGCAGCATTGCGAACATGGAATTATCTTCGTGAAGAATGCGGCGGACAGAAGCAGTAGTGTGAATGCGCAGTGGTTGCAGTTCACGCAGCAGGAGAAGACCGAGAACATGGTCGAGATCGGCATTGGCAAGCACCACGCCTTCGATCGGTGACTGGCGCAACCCTTCGCGCGGATGCAACTCGGGCGTGGCTTCGATTTGCGCGCGCAAGTCCGGCGATGCGCCCATAAGAAACCATGTTCGGCCGTCATGGCTGATAGCAACTTGCGTCTGCGTGCGCGCTTTCCCGGCAAAAGTTCCGACTCGAACAGCGCTGCAATTCGCGCAGGCGCAATTCCATTGCGGAAACGCGCCTCCGGCAGCGGAACCAAGAATCTTTACTTTCATCTCTGCGAGTTTACAACCTGGAATCAATCTTGGAAGTGGTTTGGCGGGAACGGTCTCGCACTACGCGGGATGACAGAAGTTGCAACTCTTCGGGGAATGCCATCGAATAAGTGTGAAGAATTCTGCAACGTCACTCGATATTATGAATTCATTTCCGCTTTCTGCTTGCCTTCGGGTTCCTTATGATTGCATACTGCGAAAGGCCCGTCCAATGCGGGTTTTCAGCCTTTCCCCCGCCCTCCCCGTTTGTGGTATCCGGCTACCAAATAAAATTGCATCTATCCCTGTCCGACCGCAGCTGCGCAACGTAGCGGATCGACATCCCAAAGCCTGACATCGGCTGAAAGATTTTCAAGGCCAACTTCTCCTGCCATGTCGGTGCCCGGTTTGCCGCACCACACAATTCGGAATTGCGCTTTCGTTCCCTGATAGAGAATGTCGATCACGTCGCCGGGCTTCAATTGCGCGTCCACGCATTGAAGTGTAGCCCCGCGTCCGCTGATGGAGCGCAGGCTGGCAGCTTGAGTGAAAGGGCGGGAATACGTATCCATCCCCCAAATCTGGACGGGGAGGTCGACGAAAACACGCGATTGGCGGCGCCGGTCCATGCGAAGCTCCTTGACTCAACCACGGTTTCGAGCCGCAGTTTGTAAATCAGGTTCAACGCATGTTAGGCGCGGACAGTGAGGAAACAAAGGTAACCACGGTCACAGATGGAGAGTGCCGAAAGTTTCCCGAGCAAGGTGGAGGCATCAGTGGCGCGACTTTAATCGAGGTCGCCAAGCGAGCAGGCGCCGGGGCCGCGCGGGTCGCCGCAGGAACCGCAGCCTCCGCTGGAAGCGGGCGCGTTCATCGAGCCCTTAGCCGAAGTGGCAAATACACTGAGCTGCGGACTCAACTTTTTGCTTTCGCACTTTGGGCACTTGGCTTTGTCGCGGCCAAACACCAGCGCTTCGAACTCGTGCTGACATTCCTGGCAGATGTATTCAAAGATTGGCATGCATCACTCCAGTAGACGGGACTGTCCTTCCATTAGAATCAATTTGTGGGAACTTCGCAAACTGAGGCGGTAACGCCCGCACCGGAAGCATCAGGTATGACTGCGAGCGCCTTGACGAAACAGCCGGCCGCGTTCGTGCCCTCCGTTTTCCGGCCACGCTCCTTGTTGAGGGGGGGGCATGTGCAGACTCTCGCGGCTTTCTTTCCTTCTCGCCGAATCCGCTTGCCTGAGGCGGAACGACGCCTGATCGAAGTAGAACCTGGCGTCTCAGTGCTTTGCCTTTGTCACTGGCAGAAGGATCATGGCGCGCTGACGCTGATTGTGGTGCACGGATTGGAGGGATCGAGCGAATCCCAATATATGCTGGGGATCGCGCGGAATGCGCTGGCCGCAGGAATGAACGTAGTGCGAATGAACCAGCGGAACTGCGGTGGAATGGACCACTGCGCCCCCACCCTTTACAACTCAGGCCGTTCGGCGGATGTGGCTGCGGTGGCGCGGAATCTGGTGGAACGGGACGGAATTGCTGGCTATGTGCTGATTGGATTTTCCATGGGCGGCAATCTGGTGTTGAAACTGGCCGGGGAGTGGGGAAGTGAAGGGCCAGCGGAGTTTCGAGGAGTGGCGGCGGTGTGTCCGGCGGTAAATTTAGCGGCTTCGGCCGACGCGCTGCATGCGCCCTCGAACCGCGTTTACGAATATTATTTTCTGCTGCAGTTGTTCCGCCGCTTTCGGAGAAAGGCACGATTATTTCCCGGTAGCTTTGACGCTTCACGCCTGCGCGGAATTAAAACTTTGCGAGAGTTTGACGACCGCGTGACCGCCTACTACTGCGGTTTCACCGGCGCCGACGATTACTACGCCCGGGCTGCCGCTGCGAACGTGATCGAACACATCGCGCGGCCTACGCTGATCATCCATGCCGCAAACGATCCTTTTATTCGTCTGTTGTCCGGTACGCGGGAAAAAATCGTCTCCAATCCCCACATCACCTATCTGGAAACTGAAGACGGCGGCCATTGCGCCTTCTTCGGAGAACGCGATGGCGATAAGGCCTACGACGGGCGCTGGGCCGAACGCGAAGTGGTGGAATTTTCTAAGCAGTTTCGATAGCTCCGCTCAGAAAACGGCGGGACGCAGCCGAAACTCCCCAGAAGCGTGGAGTTGGACGCAAAGGAAAGATGCCATGAAAGTCCCCTAAGTGGTCGCGCCACTAACGGGCTGGCTCTGGCGGCTTGGAACCCATTGCCCCCGGGGGTTGTGAAGATTCATGCCCGCCTGTTGACCCTTGAAGCCGATGCAGAATCTCAGCGCCGCCACCCTTCAGCCTCGTCCGCAGGAAGGCGAGCGTAAGCATGGCGAGAAAGATGCATAGCAATCCCAAGGACGCGATCCGGATAGTGCCGCTGTGTTTCGGCAGGATGGAGGCCCGCCCGTAAACGAATTCGAGATGGACCCAGTAGACAAGCAATGACGCCTGGCCCAACTGAATCAAAGGACTGAAACCCCACTGCGCGGCGCCCCAACGGCACCAGGCATAGCTCGCAGTCAAAATCATCAGAAGCATTCCGACACGAAGCCATAAAAAATCGGGACTGGTGTGCCAGTAATCGTACGCGGCATAAAGTTGATGTGGTTGTGCGTCGAACCAGAGCGCGGCTGCAATCAACACGATGCCAGCCGCGCCTGCGATAAAGAAGATCGCAGCTTCGCGCTTGCGGGCCCACTGGCTTTGCAGAATGAATCCGGCAGTGAGCCCGGCGAAGGCAAAAGCGGTCCAGGGAAAAATCGGAAATAGCCATGGCTGCGGAGTGCCCAGATTGTGCACGCCGTTGATGTAGGATTCCAGCGGCCACGGCAGCCAGTTTGGCCTCCAGTTCGTCCACAACGGCGGCGTCAGCAGGGAAATCAGCAGAGCAGTTCCCGCAGCGGAAAGAATGATGGCTAGCCGCATGTGCGCTCCGCGGTGAAGTGCTAAGACAAGCCAGCAAAGTATTCCCATCAGCATCATCGACACGCCGATCGTGTTCAGCACATCGACGCGCAACAGGTCGCTGAGCGGCGCCCAGCCCCAGGCGATAATGTATTCCTGCAGGCGAAACAGCAGGCCAAAGGCAAAGATTTCAGCGCCGCGGCGGATGGTGGCGCGAGCAATCTGTGCGGGCGCAAGATTTTTCTGCCGCAACTTGTCGGTCACTAAGGCGAATGAAATGCCCGCCAGAAATAGAAACAAAGGGGCGGGAAATGTTCCTCCCAGTTGGGAATACATGAAAAACTTGCTCTGACGCGCGCCGGGGCTCAGCCAGGAATCGTAACAGTGAGTCTGAAACATCAGGACGCAGGCGAGGCCGCGCATCCAGTCAATGTAAGCGAGGCGAGATGGAGCGGCGTAGCTCAATGCGACACCGCATGATACTCCACCCGGAGCTTGTGATAAATTTTGCTAAGGGGCGCGTAGCTCAAACGGATAGAGCACCGGATTTCTAATCCGGTGGTTGCAGGTTCGATTCCTGCCGCGCCTACCAGAATCAATCAATTGCGACAAACAGCCTCGTCGCAAACACCGCAGGTCCGCGACGAAGAACTTCAAGGTAGACGTTGCCCGCCTTTGCCAATCGCAGGGCGAGTTGAGCGATAGAAGGCTATCGGTACTGATAACTCGCTATACCGGAAACGACCCCGCGCCGATGCGTCGCCTATCCGAGATTACGTTTCAGATACGAATTTCATGCGAGTCCTTTGAGGCACTACTCTGGATGGTCGAACCGCATTCGGCTCCGTGGGGACGCGATGTGCGGGTGATTATTTACAGCAATGGGGAATAAAATGACCGCCGCTTGGTTTACCCTAGTGTGCGTGTCGGAGGAGAGCTTGCTATCGGGTTCGTTCGAGCAGCTGGCCATGCCCCACTTCGAGCGGCTCTATAACTTTGCTTGCTGGCTAACGCATGATCGGCAAGAGGCAGAGGATCTTGTGCAGGAGACTTATGCCAAAGCACTTAAGGGATTTTCTTCATTCCAGCAGGGCACGAATTTTCGCGCCTGGATTTACAAGATCTTGCGCAATGCGTTCCTGACATCCCGTACTGGGCTGAAGGTGACGGCAACCGTCCCCCTTGATCTTGAAGGTGACGAGGAAAATCTGCCCAAGATTCGGGAAACGCCGGAGAGCATCCTGTTGCAGCGTTCGGACCGGGAGCTGGTGCAGAAAGCCCTGGAGCAACTCCCTGTCGCCTATCGTGAGGTCCTTCTGCTTTGTGAGGTCGAAGAGATGTCGTATCAGGAAATTTCTGCCACGCTTTCCATTCCGATGGGGACGGTGATGTCGCGCCTATCCCGTGCCCGGCGGGCTTTGCGGACCAGCGTGCAGACGGCGCAAGTTCAGAAGATGCAAGGGGCCTGAGCCCAGAGGTTAATCATGGTCTGCGAAACTTGGAATGACAAACTCGATGCGTACCTTGACGGTGAGCTTCCGGCCGGCGAGGAGCGGGCGTTGGGCGAGCATCTCCAAGGGTGTGCCGCTTGTGCCGCCGAGAGCTTAAGCAGGGTTCAACTGAAGCGGGCTGTACACGATGCTGGGCAGAGATTCACTCCGGACCCGGCCTTCCGGGCACGCATTCAAAAAAACATCGTTGCAAAACAGCCTGCTCACTGGAGCCGGTTCTGGCTTCCTGTTCTTGCAACCGCAATGGTGTTGCTGATTGCCGGAGCTATTACTCTCCGGGTCAATAGCGTACGGAGAGGCGAACAACAGTTGGTGAGTGAACTGGCTGACCTGCATGTTGCGACGCTGGCCAGTTCTAATCCAGTCGATGTAGTTTCGACTGAACGGCACACTGTGAAACCGTGGTTTGCGGGAAAAATCCCTTTCACTTTCAACCTGCCCGAGTTGAAAGACTCTCCGTTCGTATTGATGGGCGCCAAGGTTAGTTATCTCAACCAATCTCCGGGAGCGGAACTGATTTTCAGCGTGCGCCAGCATCGGATTTCGGTTTTCATTTTCCAGGAGCGAGCCTTGGGCTCCCTGCGTGCCGATGATGCGGCGCGAAGCGGCCTCTCATTCAACGTGCGGAGCTGGAGTCACGATGGTCTTCAGTATTTCGTCATTGGTGACGCCAGCGCGCAGGATCTCGATAAACTGAGCGAGCTACTTAAGGCGGCTGCTTAGCCGCTGCTTATAGGGTCGTCACACACTCGGGCTCTGTTGTTGGTAGCGGCCACGCTACCTTGAGTTCCGAGTCACGGCGCGAGTTCTTCTTGATAGGAGTTCCCCAAGTTTCAGTTCAGCGCCAAGCCTGCGTATCGCAGTACTCCTCATTCGACAGATTAGCTAGCAAATTAGTCAGACCAACATCCGCGTTCTTTGGTGGTCCCAACTCGGAGATGTTCGGCGGGTAATTGCGGGCCACATGGAATAAAGGGCCGGCAAGTTCGTTATCTATGGCGAGACTCATTTCACAGGAGGCGGTGTATGAACAGGATCAGCGGAAGCAAATTCGGTCACTTCAACTCAATGGCATTGGCACTTGTTACCACCGTTTTGATTGCGACGAGTGGAGCATCGGCCAAAGATCACAAAAGCAAAACAGTAGACACCTCGGCCCGTGTGGTCGCTCATGTTCCGTTCGCGGGGTTGTCGACTGTCGACATGACAATGCAGACAAAGACAAACGGCAAGTATTACCTCTATGTGCAGCATTCAAAAGATCAAGGTATCTCGATTGTCGATATCAGCAAGCCTGAGCAGCCGAAGGCCGTTGGGGTAGTGCTATGGCCGAATCCAGCCGCGTCCAGCAGGATGAACGTGACGGGTGATTTGGCGATCATTGCGGAAAATGCGACTCTCCCTCCGCGCCGTAGTGCGTCCGATGATGATCTTGTGTTTTGGGATCTGTCGAACCCAGCGGCTCCTCGAGTAGTGCGAAAGTTCTCCGGAGTCATCAAGTGGCTTCAAGATGAGCGGGACTTTATTTATGTGTTGAACGGCGATGGACTTTGGATAGTGTCACAGCCGGCGGATCAAAAGCCGGGGAAAAACGACTCGTCAGATAGCAATGGCGGATGAGTACTTTTCGGGGAGCAGGACGGCAAGTGACGATGACAACTTTCGCGTAATCAAAAAAGGAGCAGAGCGATGGTAAATCCTTTCGATCTCAAGACCGTGCTCTTGGCAAAGCACGCACAACATGTAGTGCTAATCCATTTTCCAATCGGCTTGTTTCTTGCGGCAGTGGCATTCGACTTCTTGGCTCTGTGGACCAAGCGCCGCGGCCTCGCGGACGCGTCGTATTACAACCTGCTGGGGGCGGCAATTTCAACGTTCCCGGTTATCGTCACGGGGCTGCTGGCGTGGCACTTCCAACTCGAGGGGCAGAAGGTGAAGGGAATTCTGTTGTTGCACCTGGTCCTTGCGGGCGTGTCAACCGTGATGATCTGGATGGTGTGGTGGGTGCATTTCCACGCTCGACGCCGGACGGTCTACCTTCCGACCTACCGTCTGGCCATTGAGTTGTTGGCAGTCGGTCTCGTGGCATTGACCGCACATTTGGGAGGTTTTCTAAGCGGCGTAAACGGACCTGGCTAGAAGAATCTAAATCCTCCGGTGAACAATTCAGAGACGGTAACCCTCCCCACCCCATCGCGAGTCGATCGAAAGATGTAACGAAACGAACGACTGATAGTTTTTACCAAAAACCTACACAAGCGTTACATCTTCCTGACAAGCGCTAAACTTTTCGAAGCTACCTTCTTCACAGCAGACCGTCGCAGTGCGAATCGGAGGGGGCCTTCTACTTCGATGAGGAAGGATTGTAATTCCGGTCTCAGGAAGAATTGCTTGTCCTTCGAGTTTTTGTGGGGAATAAAAACGACTCGTGCTGGTTATCACCTCAGAACGTCACAATCCACGGAGGGCAACATGGCCAACAACAAACAAGATCTTATCGATCAAAATTTGCAAGACCTCAACAACGACGGCGTTGATCGTCGGGGATTCCTGAAGTGCATGGCGTGGGCTGGTACCGGCCTGGTCTGGACCATGAGCGGCGGCATTCCGGTGTCCCGGGCATTCGCCAAAGGTTACGGCAAAGATGCCGCCAAGAGCGGGGACTTCACCTTTGTGCAGATAAGCGACAGCCACATCGGTTTCAACAAGCCAGCGAACCCGGACGTCACGGCCACGCTGCAGACGGCAATCAATAAGATCAACGCGATGCAGCACAAACCAGACTTCATTATTCACACCGGTGATTTGAGCCAACTCTCGAAGCCGAGTGAGTTCGACACGCTGGACCAGGTATTAAAAGGAGCATCCCCGAAACAGATTTATTTTGTGCCGGGTGAGCACGACATGCTGAGCGACAACGGCGATGAGTATCTACAGCGCTATGGGAAGGGTACGAAAGGAACCGGGTGGTACAGCTTCGATCAGAAGGGCGTGCATTTCGTCGGTCTAGTGAATGTTGCAAATCTGAAAGCCGGCGGCATGGGATCGTTGGGTCAAGACCAATTGGAGTGGCTTGAAAACGATCTCAAGGGCCGCTCTGCGAGCACCCCGGTCGTTTTGTTTGCGCACATTCCGCTGTGGACGATCTATCCGGATTGGGGCTGGGGAACAGACGACAGCGAGCAAGCGTTGTCTTACGTCAAGCGTTTCGGTTCGGTGACGGTGTTGAACGGACATATTCACCAAATTATGCAGAAGGTGGAAGGTAAGGTTTCGTTCCACACCGCGATGTCGACCGCGTTTCCTCAACCTGCACCGGGATCAGCTCCGTCGGCCGGCCCGATGAAGGTTCCAGCCGAGCAGCTGCAGCAGGTGTTAGGCATCACCGATGTGAACTATGTGGTCAGCGGTCGCAGCCTCGCAGTGGTCGATTCGCCGCTTGGCGCATCGAGCCCTTTGGCTTCTGGGAAAGAAACCGAGTGGTAATAGTCGCCCAACACGATCAACAAAATCATCGAAGTTAGAAAGGAACAAACAATGGCAACGAAAAATGTATGGATTGCAGGTTTGGTACCACCCGTAATGCTCGCAGTGCTGCTGTTGACGGCGGCATCGCCTCGCGTGAAGGCAAATGATGCGGCAAACGCCGAGGTTAAAATCGATAACTTCAGTTTTGGGCCACAGTCAGTAACAGTGCCTGTCGGCGCCACAGTTACCTGGACTAACCGTGATGATATTCCCCACACGGTGGTCAGCACGGAGGGCGTGTTCAAGTCCAAGGTGCGGGATACCGACGAGAAGTTTTCCTACACATTTGCCAAGGCCGGAACATATCCCTATTACTGCACGATCCACCCGAAGATGACCGGACAGATCGTGGTGCAGTAACACTCACAATTCCAGCTAATTTCAAGAGCGACTCGAACAATATGGCGGCACACTCAGCACAATTCGAAATCAGAGCAGCAGTTAGCGATGACCTGGATCTTGTCCACGCTAGCAAGGATGGCAACGTGGCCGCTTTCGAGCAACTCGTAAAGCGATACGATCGCAAACTTCTACGAATCGCTCAAAGCGTCACTCACAACAAGGAAGATTCCCAAGACGCCGTTCAGGAGGCGTTCTTGAAGGCCTATCAGAACCTGAGCGAGTTCCGCGAGGCTTCCCAGTTCTCGACCTGGCTGATTCGCATCACCGTGAACCAGTCGCTGATGAAACTTCGAAAGCAACGCACCGCAAAAGAAGTATCTCTGGATGAAGATTTTCAGAGCGATGAAGACGTACTCCCGTTGGAAGTGGCCGATCGGGCGCCCAGCCCTGAACAAATCTACGGGACGTCTGAATTGCGAAATACATTAATGAGGGCCCTGGAAGGGTTGCGGCCAATCTTACGAACGGTCTTCGTACTACGAGATGTCGAAGGACTGTCAATCCATCAAACTGCAGAGGTATTAAACGTTAGCCAGACCGCGGTGAAGGCTCGGCTATGGCGGGCTCGGTTGCAGCTTCGCGAACGGTTGAAGCAGTATTTCAGCGGCCAAACCGAATCTGCAGCAGCAGGGTCATGGCCCGGACGATTCGCCGGCGAGGAGCTGAGAGCGCAAGAGCTGGCATGAGAAATTGCCGACGGGGGTTGACAGAGACAAACGATTCTCAAAGGGAATCGAACCGAGATGGCCACCTCCTCCCTCCTTTTAGGCTCGAGCAATGTTTTCGTCAGCACTTCATGTTGATGTCGCTACGGCTTGCTTACGAAGTAAGCGTGAAGGTACGAATTTACAATCAAATGACATCCCGTCCGTATCTCACCGTTGATCACAGCGTCTAATTCACATAGGTAGCCACACACGAGTAATAAGTAAGACGCAGATATGTGTCTGGCACTAACTGGGTTGAGCATACGTCGTCATTCGACGGAGTGCTGCATTTACACAACATTACAAATAGGAGTATGGAGGATAACGTGAAAACAACACTCTTGTCGTTTGGACTACTAATGATATTAGCAATACCTTCAGGGCTGCGGGCCCAGCAGGCCGGCTATTCGCAGACTAACTTGGTCTCGAACACAGCCGGCGTGGCGACCACAACAGATTCTCAACTTGTGAACCCCTGGGGCATTTCCTTTGTCCCAGGGTCGGACTTCTGGATCGCCGACAACAACAGCGGCACGTCCACACTCTATGACAATCAAGGCAAGAAAGACACGGGTCTCGTGGTGACCATACCCGGCGCGACAGGCAATCCAAATGGCAATTGCAGTCCTGGCTGCCCTACGGGTAATGTGGCTAACGGAAACGGCGTTTACTTCGGTGGCGGCCAGTTCATTTTTGATACCGAAGACGGGATCATCGCCAACTGGACTGGCGCCAGCAATACGGCAACGGTAGCGTTTGATAACTCGGCCAGTGGCGCGGTTTACAAGGGTCTGGCCTTGGTCAACAGCACTTCTCTTTTGGCAGCAAATTTCAATAGCGGCAAAGTTGACGTTTTCGATCGCAACTTCAACCCCACTTCGTTGAGCGGTTCATTCACCGATCCAAATCTACCCGCGGGTTTTGCTCCTCACGGCATTCACGTCATTGGAAACCAGATCTATGTCGCCTATGCGATGCAGGATACGGCAAAACATGACGCTCAGCCTGGCGCGGGCCTGGGGCAGGTCGATATTTTTGACGCGAACGGTAATTTCGTAAAGACCTTCGTCGCGTCTGGCGGCCAACTCAACGCGCCTTGGGGAGTGGTGGCAGCTCCGGCTACCTTCGGAGCTTTTCCAAACGCGATTTTGGTCGGAAATTTTGGCGACGGCACTATCAATGCATTTGACACAACCGGGAAGTTTCTGGGCCAGCTCACTGATTCTTCCAACAAGGTGTTGGTCAATCCAGGCTTGTGGGACATGGTATTTGGCGGAGGCGGCGCCTCTGGTGATCCAGGCACTCTTTATCTCACCGCGGGAGGCGGCAACCAACCCAACTTCCCCGCGGGAGGCAGCACAACCAGCGTCTTCGCCAGCGTTATCGCAGCAGCCGCGGTCGGGACTCCCGATTTTTCGCTGAATCTATCGGCGCCCAGCGCGACCGTCGCACCGGGCGGCGCGGCTAGTCTTATGATCAGCGCCGCATCGGTCGGGGGATTTAATGGGCAGATTTCGCTAAGCTGCTCTACAGCCGCGGGTTTGACCTGTGCTTTCAATCCTTCAACTATTTCCCCCGGAGGAAGTGCGTCGTCCTCAACTTTGACCGTCTCAGTCGCGTCGACTCCACCCCCTATGGGTTACGGCATCGCGGCGCTGCTGCCTGGTCTGGGGCTGTTCGGAACGTTGCTCACGACTCGCAAACGCAAACCGATCTCACGCAAGAATATCTTGTGGATGAGTTTGCTTGGCCTGCTGATTGTTGCCTCGTTATTCGCCCTCGGTTGTGGCAGCAGCAGCTCGAAACAACAGACGACAGCGCCGGGATCTCAGGTGACCTTGACAGTGAAGGGAACATCTGGGGCACTAAGTCATTCTGCTCCTGTAACTATAACTGTCAAATAAGACCATCCTCTTGGTAAGGGCGCATTTCGGTGCGCCCTTACCGCAAGAGGTAATCGTTGGCAAGCACGTGGTCCCCTTTAAAAGTTTCGCGCTCGTCAGTATCGCAGTAATTGTCTCCGCGAGGTTGCAAAGAGTTGACAATCAAATGACATCCTCTCGGTATCTTGCCACTGGGCCGCTGCGTCTAAGCGTTGAGTACTGCTGGAAAAAAACCAAAACAAATGAATTGGAGCGCAAACCATGAAAGAGAAGAATCCTCTATCTGTGGTGGTGTCTGAGACAGACTCACCTGAGGCAAGTCAGTCTGCAACCGAAGAAAGTGTTCAACGTCACTGGCAGGGGGTAGTCAAGAGGCGTTCATTCCTCAAGGGCCTGGGAATCGCCGGTGCAACGCTGTCAGCGGGAGCCTTCTTGGGAGCTGAGAGCAACGCGCAAGCCGCGCAAAGCTCGGGCAAGCTTTCCCGAGGCGACGCTGCCCTGTTGCGGTTCGCAGCGGCGGCTGAACTCATCGAGGTTGACTTATGGCAGCAATACAACGAGCTCGGAGGAGTCCAAGGGGGTAATCCGGCATACATCGCCGCACTCAGCAACCTTGATGGCGATATGGCGCAATATATCGCCGATAACACCGATGATGAGATCAGTCATGCGGCCTTCCTGAACGCATACTTGATTTCCAAAGGGGCGGAGCCGGTTGATCTGGATGCGTTCCGAACTTTGCCCAGCAGTCAAGCGACCGGAGCCAAGGATGTCGGAAGATTGACCAACCTTATGAAGCTCAACGTTGATCTAAGTTGGTACACACGGTACCGCAGCACAAAGAATCCGGATTTAGGGGCGACGTTCAAAGGACCATTTACCATTGAGAACCAGCCCGCCATACCTCTAAACGACAGCGATACTCCACCTGATCAGCCGCAACCGGTGCCTCCGGCTAACCCGCAAGAGGCTCGCATGCAGGCCATCGCAAATACAGCGGGATTTCACTTTGCATATATTGAGCAGGGTGGAGCTAGTCTCTATCCGACTCTGGCCCTCAAGGCGACGGACCCTGAAGTTCTACGAATCCTCATCAGCATCGGAGGAGTCGAGATCGACCATTTCGGGCTTTGGCATGACAAGGCGGGCAACGCAGTGAGTCAGCCTCTAGCTGGCGTAACTGATCCAGTTACTGGGCTGACCTTTCCTGATCTAAATGCCCCTAAGTCAGAGCTCGATCAAACGAACTTGATCCTGCCTGAGCCATGCGGGTTTATCAACAACAATCTACCCCAGTGCTCCGTGATTCGACCAACGCTGACTCAGAACGGCGGCGCCGTGGCCACAATCAGGTCTTTCACTAAGGATCTCTTATTCCTGGGTCAGTCGGAGGTGTTCTTCAGCCTGGTTAACAAGTTGGCGACCGAAGCTGATTCAGTCCGACGCGCTTTGTAATTGTTGCAGCCCTCCCCTTGTTGTAGGCAGACGCTGCATCTGGTCACGGTTGCAGCGTCTGCATTGTTGTCGTGTGATAGTGGAGATTGTCTTATCAGATATGAAGGAGGCAGTATGTTAGAAGGACTATTTCAACCGACGCATCTCCTGATGATTTTCGGAATTGCCTTACTCGTGTTCGGGCCAAAAAAACTTCCTGAACTAGGCAAAGGAATCGGGGAAGGTATCCGCGGTTTCAAATCGGCCTTGAAAGCTGAAGAAGAGAAGCCTGTCAGCACCAAAACGCCCGTTGTCGACGACCCGTCCTGACCCCAGCCCTTAATCAAGTTGTGAATCGGGGCTTTTAGCGCAGTGGTTTGTTTCTGTGGGGCTCGGAGGCGGGAACGTATCCCTACTACTGCACCATCCACCGGAAAATGACCGGGCAGATCGTGGTGCAATAGGACTCACAATTTAAGCTAATTTCAAGAGCGACTCGAACAATATGGCGGCACACTCAGCACAATTCGAAATCAGAGCAGCATTGAACAATTTGCACGCGCTCTCGATGATTTCTCCTTTCATCTCGGCGCGATAACCCGGCGGACAGGGCATAAATTTCCCCTTATTCAGTCTGGGCCTAAAAATGTCTTTGGTGGAGTCCTCAGGAAGAAATATTACCTTGGACGCGGCAAGCTGGCATGCACTCTCCTAACGCTTTGTGACGAGACCGTCGTAGGTCAAACCTGGCTCCCCAACATTCGGTCCAGATTGAATGCGGCACTGATCAGCGCCAGGTGTGTAAAGGCCTGCGGGAAATTGCCCAGCGCCTCGCCTTGCGGCCCGGTTTGTTCCGCGTAAAGCCCGAGATGGTTGGCATAGCCGAGCACCCGTTCAAACAACAGCCTGGCATGATCCAGTTTTTCGGGATCTGCCTGACCTGCTCGCGTCAGCGCCTCTACCAGCCAAAAGGAGCACATGTTGAAAGTACCTTCCTCGCCCGGCAGACCGTCGATACGGGGTTGCGGCGGATAGCGATAGACAAGGCTGTCGCTGACGAGACCTCCATCTCGCGGATTCTTGAGGATGGCGTTTATGGTGCTGATCATCCGCGGATCAGTGGGCGCCATGAAGAACACGAGCGGCATAATAAGGAGCGACGCGTCCAGGTCTTCGCTGCCGTAAAATTGCGTAAAGGCTTGGCGCTTCTCGTTCCAGCCTTGGGTCATTACTTCTTCGTAGATACGATCACGTTCGCGCATCCACTTTGCCCGGTCCGCTGGAAGCGCACGCTTGTCAGCCAGCCGAAGGCCGCGATCGAGCGCCACCCAGTTCATGACTTTTGAGTAGACGAAATGTTCCTGGCGATTGCGCATCTCCCAAATGCCGGCATCAGGAAGCTGCCAGTTTTCGCAGATCCAGTCCAGACGCTTGCGGATCTTCACCCAAACGTCATAGGAGGTGGGACTGACGTACTTGTTGGACAGGTAAAACGCGTCCATAAACTCGCCGTAGATGTCTCCCTGGAACTGCGAAACGGCTGCATTGCCGATGCGAACGGGCCGCGACCCTCGATACCCTTCCCAGTGATCCAGCGTTTGCTCGGGAAGCTGCGTGCCGCCCTCGATCGTGAGGACGACTGCGCCGGCGGTTTTCGGATTGACGTGTTTGGACGCATAATCTCTTATCCAGCTCATGAAGGCAGCGGCCTCATCTCTGAAGCCGATGCGCAGAAAGGCATAGACCGTGAAGGCTGCATCGCGGATCCAGGTGTAGCGGTAATCCCAATTGCGAGCGCCTCCGATAACCTCGGGCAAACTTGTGGTGGGCGCGGCTATGATGGCGCCGGTGGGTTGAAAAGTGAGAAGCTTCAGGGCCAAAGCTGATCTTTGTACCTGATCCCGCCAGCGCCCATGGTAAGTGCAAGAGGAAAGCCAGTCGTGCCAGAATTTCACGGTGCCTTGTAGTATCTCCTCGGCCTCTTTCTCGGACGGCGGACAGGGCACACCGTCGGCACAATCGTCCCGAAGAATGAAGACTTGCGATTTTCCTTCGGCGAGAACGAACTCAGCACTTACTCCGCCTTGCCCATCCTTACTGAGGGGCACGCTGGCGGAAAGCGCCAGGCTCAAACTGCTCCCTTTGAATGTTGCTCCGTGAGTCTCGATCTGGGTGTCGTGGATCTGTCGTCCATAATCGAAAGCCGGACGGCAGGATACCGAAATGGGTACAGCCCCCCGGACACAGCGTATGCGACGACAAATACGATGAGCCCCAGGCGAGTCGGAGGTTAAACCCACCGGCATGAAGTCTTCCAGTTCGGCGATTCCATCCCCCAACAGGAAGCGCGTAACCAGGACGTTGGTGGAGGGCCAATAGAACTGCTTGTGTCGGACAACATTACCGCCGGCGGAAATTTGGAATCGGCCGCCCTTTTTGTCATCCAGGATCGCTCCGAAAATGCTGGGCGAATCAAACTGTGGGTGGCAATACCAGTCGATCGAGCCGTTCATACCCACCAGGGCAACCGTGCGCATGTTGCCGATGATTCCGTAATTCTCGATAGGCCGATAGGACATCGCTGTGTTTCCTTCCTGTGGTTCGAATTAGTGTCCTCATATAGATCATGCCCGCCGATAAATAATTACAAGCGTGCCAATTAGGCATCCATCGTATGCAGCTCTTCGGATGGTAGGGGCGTCAAGATTTCTGCTGTGCCAGCCATAGACATTCTCCTAGGTTCGAACGCGCGTGCGGAACTCTGTAACCGGAGTGAGCGATGCGCTTTCTACAGCCTAAACGGTTCTGACATGGAAGAAAATATCACTTAGAAAGTTGACTCCCGTAGATTCCCCCGATATGGGGAAGGAAGATGGTGCGCAGCGTCTATGCCATCCTGGGCAGCTGATCAATCCAATCGAGCAGTTGAAGACGACAGTCGCAACGGTTCCGGGAATGGCCGGAAGCGATAACAGCCGTCTAAGGCGCTTCTCCTCCGACCATACTAATTGTCAAGGCAAGGTGCGGGTGCGAGCGCCATCGTTTGCGCCGCATCTTCGCTTTTGAAATCCACGACTCGGATGGAATCCTAGGAACTGTCCGAATTCTGCGAGTCCAAAGAGAGGATCAACTAGAAGGCGTATTTCTTTATGTTGAGTTTCGTCTTGGCGGTTCGCACCGAGCGAACTCGCAGAATTCTGACACCTTCTAAGATTCTGTCGCTCCAATTTCCTGTCCAATCCCTGTTTTCAATGAAATCCGATTGGGCCCTCGGTTGCACTACTACTCATGACCGGCTCTGCGACGGAAGCAATGCAGTGGGGTGCAACCGCGACTGCGACATAGGTCAAACGGCCTGATCGATGACTTTCAGGATTGAGACTGCGGCACGAGGAAGCTCCACAGTGTTTATCGTGAGTGGCCGACTCGAAACACAGGTGATAGCTGAATTGAGCAGGCTTTTTGAAATTCAAACGGAGCGGGACATTGTTTTAGATCTGAAGGACGTTGGCGTAATCGATCGCGAGGTAATGGGCTTCTTCCTGCGTTGCGAAGCGGATGGCGTGAAGCTTGAGAACTGTCCTTCATATTTACGCGAATGGATGGAAAGAGAAAAAGGTTGAGAGTGGAATCATCGTGGCAGTGACGCCCTCGTCGTTCGGCCGGACTGAAAAACAAATGAGAGGTACACACGAAATGGAAATGAAAGATACATACAAAGCGGTCGAAGTTTCAGCACCCGGCACGCTTCGAGTAGTAGAACGACAAGTCCCCGAGCCCGGACCAGGCCAGGTTCGTATTCGGGTGGAAGCATGTGGAATCTGTCACACCGATGCGGCCACGGTCACTGGAACTTACCCAGGCCTGACTCTGCCGCGTGTTCCGGGACATGAAGTCGTCGGCCGTATTGAAGCTCTGGGCATTGGAGTGTCCAGATGGAAAATCGGTCAACGGGTTGGAGTCGGCCTAATTGCCGGAGAAGACGGGGTGTGCGAACCGTGCCGGCGCGGGGACATCGTAAATTGTCAGAACCCTGTGGTGTCGGGAGTAACTGTAGATGGAGGATATGCGGAGGTGATGATCGCTGAAGCGCGTGCCCTCTCTTCGGTGCCGGATGAACTCACATCCGCGGAAGCCGCACCTCTTCTATGCGCGGGCATCACCACCTACAACGCTCTTCGCAATGCCGGATTGCGCGGCGGAGATCTGGTAGCTGTGCAGGGTATTGGTGGCCTGGGGCATCTTGGCGTCCAGTTTGCCCGGCACATGGGATTCCGTACTGTCGCAATCGGAAAGGGACGCGACAAGGAAAAGCTTGCAAAAGACTTGGGCGCGCACGTTTACATCGATACTGCCGTGGATGATGCCGCAGCGGTGCTGCAGCGTATGGGCGGGGCGAGAGCGATTCTTGCAACGGCCCCCAGTGGTGATGCGATGGGGCCGCTTGTGTCCGGCCTTGCAGTGCGCGGCAAGCTCATCGTAGTGGGGGTGCCGGGGGACCCGATCCAATTAAATGCATTCCCGCTCGTGTTTGGAGGGCGCTCGATCTATGGGAGCTTGACCGGAACTCCGATCGATAACGAGGACACTCTGGCCTTTAGCGTCCTCGAGAGCATTCGGCCGATGATCGAGACACTTCCACTCGAACAAGCTGCCGATGCTTACGCTCGCATGATGCAAGGCAAGGCACGGTTTCGCATGGTGCTAGTCCCGAAAAGCGAAGCGGCTTAGAGCGCGCACAACGAAGGAGATAGTTGATGAACGAACTGCTTGCCAGAATTCTTGAGGCTCACGGCGGAAGAGATCGCTGGAATGGTTACAACAAAGTTGAAGCCACAATTGTGAGCGGCGGCGGCCTATTCGCACTCAAGGGAGCGCCTCAGGACTCAACTCCGCGCCGCATGACTGTTTGGTTGCATGAGGAACGCTCGTCGGTCGTGCCATATGGGGCTCCCGATCAGCGCACCATGTTCACGCCAGATCGTATAGCCATTGAGAAGCTCGATGGCAGAGTGGTTGCTGAGCGCCGTGCGCCTAAAGACTCGTTCGCGGGTCACCAAATGAGTACTCCTTGGGACGCACTCGATCGGGCCTATTTCAACGGCGAAGCCGTATGGACGTATCTCACCACTCCCTTCCTGCTTGCCAGGGATGGCGTGCGAGTCGAGGAAACTCAGGCCTGGCAGGAGGGCCAAGAGACGTGGCGCGTATTGCGCGCATACTTCCCTGGTTCGATCGAAACCCACAACCAGATTCAGGATTTTTTCTTCGGGGAGGATTTGATGCTGCGCCGCCATGACTACAGGGTGAATATCGCGGGCGGCTTTAAGGCAGTGCAGATGACGTCGGATTACGTGGAGGCCAACGGCATTCGTTTGCCAAGCAAACGGCGCGCGTACACGCGTGGATCCGATCGCCGGCCGATCCTGGAAATGCTTATGGTAGCAATCGATTTCAGCGAGGTACAGTTCCAGAAATAAGTTTTCAGTGGAACAACCTTTGCAAGGAGGTTGACCGAACGATTGGGTAAGAGAAAGGAGATTAGTATGTCATCGAAACTAAAGAGCAACGTAAGTAAGGAGTCCCAAGCGAGCTCCAAGCAGGTGGAACCGAGAGAGGCTGCGGGGAAAGACGCAGCGCTTGAAAAGGAAATCAGACGTCGCGCATACGAAATCTATCTTGAGCGCGGCGAACAACCGGGCAGCGAGTTAGACGATTGGTTTCGAGCCGAGCGCGAACTGGACGCTAAGGTGCTCGCGCAGGCGAGCTAGGAAGCGGATTCCGCGAAATGAAGGGCTGAGGGGTGATCGCCATGGCATCAACGAGAGGAGTTCAGAGATGAGATCCCAAAATTCGACAGATAAGATCTTGGCGGGTGCCATCACTGCGATGGCTCTGTTTCTCGTAATTGGAATCAGATCTGTAGGCCGTGCCGAATCGAGGGCTTTGCACAGCGAAATACCTGCGAAGGCAGGTGACACGACGCAGGAAAAAATCGCTCGGGCAATGTCTGCGGGACCAGATGACATTTCTGAGTCCGCACGAATCGTCGATAAAGATGCGCAAGGCAAAACGGTAATTCTGCGCCAAGGCAGCAACGGCTTTACCTGTATGCCGGGTAACCCGAGCGTTATAGGCGACCCTCCTATGTGTGCGGATGCCGCATCGATGCAGTGGGCGGCCGACTTCAGCGCTCATAAGCCCAAGCCAACGAACAGTGTCCCGGGTATCACTTACATGCTTGCCGGTGCAACTCAACGAAGCGATTCTGATCCTTATGACACCACAAGCTCTCCCATATCCGTAGGTCCGCATTGGATGATTATGTGGCCGTTCGATCCGAACACCACCGGCTTGCCGACCACACACAAGCCGACCGGCGCCTACATCATGTGGGCTGGATCGCCATACGCACATGTGCACATCATGGGACGCCCATAAGGATTATGCAGAGAAGAACTTTTATGAAAAAGTTGGCGTTCGCCCAACTGATTGCCGGCGTTGTCACCTACGCCCGAATGCCGGCATCGCAGAAGTCAAAGTCTGATGATTACCCCCTTCTCAAGGAGTACGACATCGCTACTAATGGCATCTCCTTGCACGCAACTGAGCAAGGGGAAGGACCAGCCGTTCTTTTCTGCCACGGGTTTCCGGACACTTCCTATACGTGGCGTCGACAGATGAAAGCCATCGCATCAGCCGGATATCGAGCAGTTGCTCCAGATATGCGCGGCTACGGGCGCAGCTCAGCTCCGGAGGACGCAACCTTATACACGCCGCTGCATACGGCCGGTGATCTAGTTGGTTTGCTGGATGCGCTGAGTATCCCCAGCGCTGTCCTCGTCGGCCATGACTGGGGTGCAGCTCATGCGTGGAACGCTGCGCTGATGCGTCCTGATCGATTTAAAGCTTTGTTCTGCTTGAGCGTGCCTTACGTTCCGCGTGGGGATGTCAGTGTCTTCGAGCACATGCGGAAGTCCGGCCATGAAAACGACTTCTACATGTTCGCGCAGATGCGACCGGATTCCGATCGAATTTGGGCTGACGCCGCAGTCACCATTCCGGGGGTTCTGTATTGGGCATCGGGTTCTGCTCCAGCGGACAAGCGGTGGAGCCCTATGGATCCTGCGCGAAGCCTTTATCGTCCGGCTCCAGGGCCGTTGCCCTCATGGGCGGAACCAGATTACGTCGCTCATAACGTCAGTGAATTCCAGCGTACCGGCTTTCACGGCGGCCTGAACTACTACCGCGCCGCCGAACCTTATTTCTATTTATCCGGTGCTTGGAAAGGCGCGAAAATCACCCAACCTTCCTTTTACATTGCGGGGAAGGCGGATGGCTTGGGGGTGCTCTATCCACCCGTCGAAAAACTTCGTGCCGGCCTCCCCGGTCTCGTGGGGAATCTCGAAATCGACAATGTGGGCCACTGGGTACGACACGAAGCCTCTGAAGAGGTCACTGACCAGCTCGTGAAGTTCCTGCGAACCGTAAACCCAGTCTAAGACGTGCCGGTCGATTTCCTGGCCCGCCAGAATCAGCCTGAACGCACTTGATACCTTTGGTTACGCGAGGGCATCAAATGCGACATGGCATCTGCAGCCCACACCTCTGATCTGGCTCGGCAAGCGCAGAACGTTCGCCTTGTGGTTGACGCAATCCCGACCCTCGCGTGGTCCGCTCGTTCGGACGGATCCGCTGATTTCTTCAACCAGCGCTGGCTCGACTATACCGGTCTCTCAACCGAACAGGCTCATGATTGGGGCTGGACGGTTGCCCTTCACCCGGACGACGTGAATGGACTCGTGGATTACTGGCGATCGGTTCTGACTTCTGGCGCGCCAGGTGAGATGGAAGCGCGCTTGCGCCGTTTCGACGGCGTGTATCGTTGGTTTCTTTTCCGTGCGACCCCCTCTTTCGACAGCGATGGAGAGGTTGTCAAATGGTTTGGGACGAACACCGACATCGAAGACCGGAAACGGGCGGAATGCTTGCTTGCCGGAGAGAATCTCGTTCTGGAAATGACCGCCAAGGGCAATCCTCTAGAATCTATTCTCGAAGCCCTGTGCCGAGTTGTAGAGCAGACCGCCAGTGGATGTCTCTGTAGCGTCCTCCTGTTCGATCCAAGTGCCTCTGAAATCCAGCAGGCTGTTGCCCCCAGCCTCCCATCCAGTTATAACGACCACTTCCCAGGCATACCGGTGGATCGCGAATGTGGACCCTGCACTCAGGCAGCGCGTAGCAAGACACAAGTGATTGTCTCGGACGTGGCTTCGGACACCCGATGGGACACGTATGGATGGCGCACATCCGCATTGACGCATGGCCTAAAAGCGTGCTGGTCGACCGTTATCCTCGCCTCGAATGGCCTTGTATTGGGTACCTTCGCGATCTATTGGCGCGAGCCGCGCAGGCCAAATGAGCAGGATCAAAAGATCATCGAGCAGATTACGCATATCGCGGCGGTTGCGATTGAGCGTAAGCGCAACGAGTCGGCGCTCCATGGGAGTGAGGAACGCTCTCGTCTGATCGTCGACACCATTCCGGGGTTTGTGTTCACTTTGAGCGCCGCAGGAAAGGTCGAACTTCTCAACCGCCAAGCCTTGGAATATTTCGGCACGACGATTGAGGAATGGAAAAATTCGCCCAACTTCGGGCATGTCCATCCGGATGACCTTCCCCGCGTAATGGACGCGTATCGTGGTTGGCTCGAAACCGGGCAGCCGCAGGATCTTGAGCTCCGCCAGCGGCGTGCCGATGGTGTGTACCGCTGGTTTCAATCTCGCGCGCTCCCCGCGCGCGATCTGGATGGTCGTGTTACCGGCTGGTACATATTGTTGACTGACATTGACGACCGGAAGCGCGCCGAAGGTGAATTAGCGAAGGCCTTCGAAGAAAAAGCCAGATCCGAAGCTGAGCTTCGAACCATCATCGACGCCATACCTCAGCTGATCGGCGCTATTGGAACTGATGGAACCTTTCTGTTTGCAAATCGGGCAGTTCTGGAGTACACCGGCCTGACGAAAGAAGAAATGAAGTCGGGGAACTTTCGTCAGGTTTTTCATCCGGAGGATTTGGAGAGATTGCGCGATGAACGCGCTGCGGCGCTCGCGCGAGGGGGCCCATTCGAGTACGAACTACGAGTGCGCCGAAGCAGGGACGATCAATATCGTTGGTTCCTGGTCCAATACAACCCGCTGCGGGACGAACAGGGAGAGATCATCCGCTGGTATGCGACCGCCACTGACATCGACGATCGCAAACAGGCGGAGGATAAAACGCGGCAAGAAAACTTCGTGTTGCGAGAGCAAATCGACCAGGTCTTCATGTTTGAAGAGATCGTGGGCTCCTCCCCGGCGTTGAAGACAGTCCTTTCGAGCATCGTGAAAGTTGCTCCTACTGATTCTACGGTGCTGATTACGGGCGAAACAGGTACCGGGAAGGAACTCATTGCACGCGCCATACATAAGCATTCGCAACGTGCAAACAAGGTTTTTATCAGCGTAAATTGCGCCTCGATTCCTGGTTCGCTCATCGCATCGGAATTGTTTGGCCACGAGAAGGGCGCGTTTACCGGTGCTCTGCAGCGCCGAGAGGGTCGCTTTGAGTTGGCGAACTCCGGCACAATTTTTCTCGATGAAATCGGCGAGCTTCCCGCGGAAGCTCAGATTGCATTGCTTCGAGTGCTCCAGGAACGCCAGTTTGAAAGAGTGGGAAGCAGCAAGGTCATTTCCACTGACGTCCGAATTATCGCCGCTACCAACCGCGATCTATCGGCAGCGATAGCCGCACGTGGTTTCCGAGCAGATCTCTTTTACAGATTAAACGTCTTCCCCATCGACGTGCCGTCTCTTCGGGATCGGAGGGAAGACATTCCGATGCTGGTCGAGTACTTCGTGAAGCGTTATGCGGAGAAGGCGCGAAAAAAGAAGATCAGCAAGATCGACAAGAACACGCTCAAGTTATGCCAGTCCTATGATTGGCCAGGTAATATTCGTGAGCTGCAAAATATCGTCGAGAGATCCGTAATCCTCTGCACCGGGGATACCTTTTGGATCGATGAGGCCTGGCTTTCAACCCAAAATGCACCTCGCACCGGATCGTCGAGCCCACTCACACAGAACCTCCGGAATTATGAGAAGGAATTGATAGAAGGCGCTCTTGCGGAAACCAAAGGGAAAGTTGCTGGGCCTCGCGGAGCCGCGGTCAAGCTCGGGATTCCGCCGTCGACGTTACATTTGAAAATCAAACAGCTCAAGATAGAGAAACGCATCCTCCGGTAAGCCCTTCGTTCAACTCGCAGAATTCTGAGAGTTTCTAAGATTCTGTCACTCCAATTTCCTTTTCGAAGCCTGTTTTCAGCGACATCCAAATTGGACGTACGGTTGCAATAGTTATGATCGGTGATCGCTCACCAAATTGAAATTCAGAGCAGAGCTTCATAAAAATGAAAAGCACAGACAAAACAGCGGAAGTCACAAAGACACCGTTTACCTGCGAACTCGTTACGATCCATTCGAAAAGGTCGTTTGCGGACTTGATCAGCCGTATCGAGAGTACATTCCAGCACTATGACGCCGAGACTTTGCGCGACCTGACGGCCGACGGAGATTCGGAAAAGTTGGCGGCGTACGTGAAGAAAGTCGGTGAGCCGACGGAATTCGCGATTTTCTATTGGCTCGACCAGGGTACAACGCAGCGATTGGCGGGAATCCCGATTGAATCCCGGTTCTACCTGTTTGGCAATGCGACTATCGCTCAAGGCCTGTTCAGGTACTCCGAACGGGCCGGCCTTGGAGCCCCGGTGCGCTTCTGTGTCTCGCAAAGAGACGGGGAGGACGCGCGTATCGACATCGATCTTCCGACCTCGTTCTTCAGCCAGTTCCCCGAAATGAGGGATTCGCCGGTTCCACAGGAGTTGGATGATCGCATGATTCCGCTTCTGCGGAAGATCGCGAGTTAGCGGCGCCTGTCAGGAGATGTTGAGGCGATGTTTGAAATGAAGCTAACTGTATTTTGTCTTTTCGTTGCGCTCACAGCTGGCGCTCAGATCGCGCGTGGATTATCGGGCCAGCAAGGGCGGCGGCGGCGAATTTCGAATTCTCCGTGATGAAACCGGACGGAAACAGATTGTATCCAATGACCCAGCTCTAGGAGACCTATACATGACAGATAAAGCGGAAGATCCAAGAG
The DNA here is from genome assembly GCA_013289765.1 of Acidobacteriota bacterium. Lineage (GTDB taxonomy): Bacteria > Acidobacteriota > Terriglobia > Terriglobales > Acidobacteriaceae > Sulfotelmatobacter. The sequence continues at coordinate 411,523 of JABCZI010000001.1, read as the reverse complement.
TTAGGAGGGCCCGCCTCTCCGGACCTGAACATGTGACCAAAGACGCGACGGTTGCTGAAATAGCTGCCGATGGCACCATAACCGTTCTCGTCCAAGGAACGAATGAGTGGGTTTGTACACCGGGAAACGAAAACAAAATCGGCGACCCACCCATGTGCATGAACCCGATGGGTATGCGATGGATGATGGATGCCATGCAAGGAAAGCCGAAGCCGACGAACACAGCGCCCGGAATGATTTACATGCTGTGTGGCGCCACACAGAGAAGCAATACTAATCCTGGGGATAAGACCAGTCCCGCTATTCCCATAGGCCCGCATTGGATGATCACGTGGCCTTTCGATGCCGCGGCAAATGGCCTTCCGAACACGGTTCGCGACAAAGGCGCTTGGGTGATGTTTGCTGGAACTCCTTACGAGTATTTGCACGTCTGCGGTGACCCCTGGGAAGGCAATGAATATCACGATGGCGATAAGGCGGTTTGGACCATGTCTTACGCCCATCGCTGAAGGTCGACAGCCACGGATTCCATCGGGCCCTATTGGCGTGCATTCATCTCGACTTTCGCGCCGACCATCGCGACTGTTTCTGCCTGGCTTGCGATAAGGAGCGACGGCGCTCACGAACGGGCGGGGAACTTGTACTTTCATCATCTCTTCACATGAATTGACGATGTGCACCAGTGAGAAGTCATCTTGCGCGAACCCTGGGAAAAGTTCTTTCATTCGGTCAACGGCCATTTCTCGACTTCGTCCCACCACCAATGGTTCGTCAAGTGGGGATGCGCCCCTTTTAGCGCTAACTTGAGCTGGGTGGCTCAGATTTCATCTTGGTTCATTTTCGAATGAGTATGTAACAATCCGTCACGTAAATCTGCCTGGAAATGAATAGCAATGGCTGATTTCTCAAGAAAAAGCAGTGCGGCCATCCAATGTCGTCGCACACTTTCTTTCGATGCTGTTCCGTAATAACATGAGGAATGCTGGCCACTGAAGAGCAGTCGAATGGTGCCGCACTTGTCATCCAAGAGCTTCGCAAGTCATTTGCAGACGTTGTTGCGGTGAACGGCCTCAATCTTAAGGTCGAGCGCGGAGAGTGCTTCGGTCTGCTTGGTCCCAATGGCGCCGGCAAAACCACGACGATTGAAATCTGCGAAGGGCTCATTTCCCCGGATTCTGGCACAGTCCAGATGCTTGGACACAGCTGGCGCGACCATGCCAACGAACTCCGCCAGCGTATTGGTATCCAGTTGCAGGAAACGCAATTTCCGGAAAAACTCACAGTTGAAGAAGTGATACGCCTCTTCCGCAGCTTTTTTCCCCAAGGACTTACTGTCGAGCAAGTAATCACAATGGTGCAGCTCGATGAAAAGCGAAAGTCGCGTGTCGGCGGCCTTTCGGGCGGTCAAAAGCAAAGGCTGGCGATGGCTTGTGCTCTGATAGGAGATCCGGACCTGCTATTTCTCGACGAACCCACCACGGGTGTATGTTGCGGGCTCGGGATTTCAGGCTTGGACGATCAGCGTGAATTCTTTTTACTCGCCGGTCATTTACTTTCAGGCAGAGCTGGGGCATAGCGTGGTCACTCGCGGGCCTTACCGCATCCTCAGGCATCCCGCCTATTTCGCGAATATCGTTGCTATTCCCGCGAGCGCGCTCGCTATTGGCTCATGGATAGCCTTAATCCCAGCCACGATCTTCTGCGCCATTACGGTATGGAGGGCACGGAGAGAAGACGCTTTTCTCAAACAGAATCTACCCGGTTACAAAGACTATATGGAAAGCGTTCCAGGCGGCGTGTTGCCCCGCCTATCATTCAAGCTGTAGTTTGTACTTATACAAATCGAACAGACATTCAGGCTACTCGCGAGCCCAGTTATTCTCCCGATGACTTTGAGCTAGCCGGGACGGATTCGAATTCTTCGGCCATCCAGTGCTGCAGGGCTGTCATATTCTGCGGCCGACCGAGGAAGTTCTTGACCAGGTCGTTGGCTGACATGGAGCCTCCCGGTTCCAGCACGATGCGGCGGTAGCGCATGGGAGCATCGCCAGCCAGCAGATTCTTGTGATCGAATTGCAGAAAGAAATCTTCCGCGATCACTTTGTCCCAGAGATAAGTGTAATAAGCGGAGGAGTAGCCGCCGAGGTGTCCGAAGGATGCCCACATGTGGGTTTCCGGCAGGGGAGTAAAGAGGGTATAGCGGCGGTTGGCTTCGAGTGTGACTTTATCGAGGTCGACATTTTCAGGGCTAGTTTTATAGATGCCATAGGAAATGGCGGTGAGCGCATTTTGACGCGCGATCCAGGCACCGCGTCCAAAGGCTGAGGCGCGGTTGGCGCGAACCACGAGGTCGGCGGGAATGGGTTCGCCAGTTTTGTAGTGCCGGGCAAACTTGGCGAGGACTTGTGGGCTGCGAATCCATTCTTCGAGCATCTGCGACGGAGCTTCCACGAAATCGGATTCCATGCTGATGCCGGTGATGCCGGCCCATGATTGCTGGCCGCCGAGGATATGGTGCATGAGATGTCCGAATTCGTGGAAGAAAGTTTCCACGTCGCCATAATCCATCAGGCCAGGATCCGTAGCGGTGGGCACGGGAAAGTTGCATACCAGAATGGCTTCGGGAAGTTGCTTGCCGCGAATACCATCGAGCACCGGCGCCATTTCGGCGTGGCTGAACTTGCCGGGGCGTGGGTGCATGTCGAGATAAAAACGGCCGATCGGTTTGCCGCTGTCGATGACAATCCAGGTCTCAACGGAAGGATCCCATGAGGGAACATTCAATTCCTGTTGGAAGCTGACATGGAACAGTTCCGCGGCAGCGTCAAGGATCCCCTGCTTCACCTGCACGAAAGGAAAATAAGGACGCACCGATTGAGAATCGAAATCGTACTTGGACCGGCGAACTAATTCCAAAAGGTAGGCTCGTTCGTAGTCCCAGATTTCTTTTGCCCCGGGATCTGTCTTCTGTTTTTCGGCGAGCAGCATTTCAAATTCACGCTTGGCGAGCGGCAGGGAAGAGTCGTTCACCTGCCGGATAAAGTCGGCAATGTTGCTGCCCTTTGCCATCATCTTGTCGGCGGCGTTGTAATCTGCCCAGTTGGAAAAGCCGAGTAGCGTGGCGATTTCGTAACGAGTCTTCATCAGGCTGGTGAGGACTTCCTGATTTTTCGGGTACGCACGAGTGTTGAAGGCGACGGCGAGTCTTCGACGCAGGGCATCACTCTTCGCGAAACTGAAGACGGGCAAGGCATCGGGGTAATCAGTGGTGATATGGATCTTGCCATCGGCTGCGGGCTTGTGACGCTCGATGTAATCCTGCGGCAGGCCATCGAGTTCCGAGGGATCGGCCTCGATTGTTTTCTGGCCGTCGGAAATATTGCGATCGAGCATGGATTGCTCTTCGGTGGACTGATCGTTGAGTTTCTTGAGACGGGCGCGGGTAGCGTCGTCTTTGTCGACCCCGGCGAGACGGAATTCCAGAAGCTGCCGTTGAACGTAATAACGCGTGGCGGCGTCGACCTTCGAAAGATCGAGGGCGGCGAGCGCATTATAAACGTCGTGGTTCAGAGCGATTGCCGTTTGCGCGGCGCTGACTTTCGTGAGCATGGCCGTGGCGTGATCGCGGAACGCAGCTTCGGGATGGACCTGCTCCATGAGGCCGGCAAGATATCCGGCGGAATTATTCTGGCGAACGGCCTCGTCATAGGGAATGAGCGTGTTTTCAACTGTGCGCGGGCCTTTCGCAGCGATCAAAGTATCGATCGCACGCTGGCCGGCAGCGAGGCGGTCATTTTCGATTTTCTCAAAGGCGGCTACATCTGGCTTGGACGCCCACATGGTGGGTTGAGATACGTTGATACTTTGGGCTGAAACAACGGCAACGAGAAAGAATGGTAGGCAGACGAATGCCAGGCGCGCAGCAAGCAACATGCAAAAACCTCGTGGAGAATCTAAGAACCGAGTAAGCCGATTTGAAACGAGTTCGAAGCCCGGTCAATTGTTGATGACGGCGTCTCGCGATGTCAAGGGTAACGCGGAAACCTTGCCGTCAACAAGACCGAGGCACAATGTCTTGTATTTCTAACGTCTGACTAACGTTTTGCCACGCATCGGGTCTAATTGCTGGGGCAGGCTCTATGTTCGGGATTTATCTGAGCGCCCGATTGCTAAGTCTAAGGATCCGATGCGCGTGTACAGACTTATTTCCCTCAATATTTTGTTATCGGCCGGCCTCTTTCTAATATCTTGCGTTCATGCCGCCGGTGCGGCAACTGAAGTGCGAATTGCGCGCGTAGCAGCCCCGCCGCGCCTTGAAGATTTCGAGGACATGGCGCCGCGCGGTAACTCGGCGCAGCTAGCCAAGGTCACAGATTTTATCCAGCAGCAGCCATCCGACGGCAAGGCTGCGACGCAGCGTACCGATGTCTACCTGGGGTATGACGGGGCAAACTTGTACCTGGTCTGGGTCTGCTGGGACAAAGAGCCACAGGCGATCCGCGGACATCTGACCCGGCGGGAAGCCGTCACACCGCCCGACGACGACTACGTTGAACTCACGCTGGATACTTTTCATGACCAGCGTCACGGCTTCCTCTTCGACGTAAATCCGCGGGGAGTCCAATCCGACGCGCTGTGGACTGAAGACAGCGGCGCGGACTATTCCTACGATACCGTTTGGGATTCCCGGGCGAAGGTGACTGATAAAGGTTACATTGTTTGGCTATCGATTCCGTTCCGCAGCATTCGGTTTCATCCCGCAAATGAACAGGTGTGGGGCGTGACATTGATGCGCTACATCGCGCGCAATGATGAATACGATTACTGGCCGCGCGTTTCCAGCCGGATTTCAGGCCGTCTGAATCAGGAAGCTCTCATCACCGGCGTGGCGGACGTTTCACCCAGCCGCAACATGCAGTTCAATCCTTATGGATACTTGAGCGGTTTGCGCACTCTGGATGATCGCGATCCTATCCAGCCGCGTTTCGACAACCGCAATCTTCAGGGCAAACTTGGGCTCGATTCGAAATTCGTCTTCCATGACAGTCTGGTGCTGGATACGACGATCAACCCGGATTTCGCGCAAATCGAATCGGACCAGCCTCAGAACACGGTAAACCAGCGGTTTGAAGTATTTTTTCCAGAGAAGCGGCCATTCTTCCTGGAGAATTCAAATTTCTTCAGCGATACAAACATTGGCGTGTATCAAACGTCGCGGATACTTTTTACCCGGCGCATCATCGAGCCAAGTTTTGGGGCCCGCCTCACTGGGAAACAGGGGCCGTGGAACGTGGGATTTTTTGTCGCCGACGATCGCTCACCGGGACTTTTCGTTCCTGACTACAGTCCGCTGAGCGGCACACGCGCTTATTTTGCGGTAGGCCGGGTGAGTCATGATATCGGCGATCAAAGTAGCGTGGGCGCGGTGTATGTGGATCGCGAATACAACGGTAACTTCAACCGGGTTGGCGGACTGGATGCCAGCTTCCGCCTCGGCAAGAATTGGACTTCCTGGTTTCGCAGCCTGGTTTCTTCCACCTATGCAACCAGCGACGTTGTTTCTGCCGTAAATACTTCCAGCGGTGCCGGCAACACGATCGCGCCTCCGGCGATCGGCTACACGTTCGGGCAGGACCACGAAGCGGTGCTCAATGGGATTGGTCGGCGATTCTCCTACGAATTGATGTTTCAGGACATTACGCCCAATTTTCACACGGATGCAGGCTTCGTTCCGCGAACCGATATCCGCCACGCCGCCCAATACTTTCATTTCTATTGGCGGCCGGAAGGGAAGCACCTCGTATTTCAGGGTCCTGAACTCAACACGCATGACATCTGGGATCACAACGGGATTGGCCTGCAGCACATTTACAGTGGCGACTGGGTGTTTTACTTCCGCCATAATTTGCTTTTCGCTCCGATCGCCGGCATCGAGACGGACGTGCTGCGCCCGGTGGATTTTTCCGGCCTGCCCGCTGATCACAAGTATGCGCAGGATCAGGTAGGCCTGGTGGTAAGCGGCAGCCCCTCGCGTTTGATCACGTGGCGTACAACAGTTGTTCGCGACGGGACAGTCTTGATTGTCGTACCTACCGGACAACTGCCAATTACAGGCGACGAACTCTTTATCAATCACACCATGAGCATCAAGCCAACCGGGCATCTGGAAATCGACAATACCTACATTCTGGATCGGGTGCTCAATGGCGCCGCGCACCACTCCTCGTTCAACAACCACATCATCCGCAGCCAGTGGAATTATCAATTCACGCAGGCGCTTTCGCTGCGGACCATCTTGCAATACAACGGGCTGCTCGCCAATCCGACCTACAGTTCACTGCAGACCACTAAGGATCTCAGTCTTAACTTCCTCATTACTTATCTCGTTCATCCCGGCACCGCGGTATATGTTGGCTACAACAGCAATTTGGAGAACCTCATCCCCGGCCTTTGTCTTCCGGTGGCGGGACAATCGGTGGGATGCGATCCGAATGGCGGCGGCCTGGTCCGCAGCAACGGGTTGATCAATGACGGGCGAGTCTTTTTTGTCAAAGTCAGCTATCTTTTTCGGCGGTGATTCTTTCGCCTGAAAATCCTCAGGTACGGGATACTATCGCCAGTGTTTTATTTGCGGCCAAAGTTCTGCAAGAGTGGCGAATTTCGGGTTACGGCAAATAAAGACGTCGATTTGCTTTTCCAGAGCGTAAGGATTATCGGCGGATGTGCCGACATATTCGACGTGTTCCCAAAGCTCTTCGAGGCGTTTGCGGCTGTCATCGAGCACGATCATGCAATTGCCCGAATAACCGCGCGGTCCCCAGAGAAACCAGGTTTGATGCCCGCTTAACGAGCGCGGCAGGCCGTAGCGGCGGCCAAGGAAGTCGATGGCGCCGGCCTGACCGTAGTCCTGAGCGAAGATGCCACAGTCTTTGCGGTCTGATAGCGGGATGCGATCCCAGGCGACAGCAGTCTCGGCGACGATTTCCTCCCATCCGAATTGGTCGGCGTACCACTGCGGCAGGACAGCGCGGGCGTGGCTGTGTTCCATCACCGGCAGCTTCATGGGCAGAGTTTTTGTGTAGGCGATGAATTTGTCCGGAGAAAAAATGGGGACTGCCACGGGAGCCAGGTGTGCGCCGCTAGCTAGCAATAAGATGACGATCACGGGCTTGAGCCAGCCGTGGCGCGGGCGAGAATTTTGCTCAACTGAAGACTCGCGGCCCTCAATGAAGGATTCGATCACGACCGCACCCGCCGCCAGCAGCATGGGATAAACCGGCGCCAGATAGTAATTCTTCCCGTGAAGAACAAAGAACATGGTGAAGCAAGTCAGGTAGCACCAGCCGAGAAAGCGGTAAGGTTTGAGGCGCGCGGAAAAGAGGAGCCCAAACAGTCCCGCCAGCCAGATTGGCGCGGCGAAAGGGTGAACCAGCAAAGTCTGCTGAAAAAAATATTGTGGCAGCGGAAGGATTACGTCGCGCCCCTCGGCACGAATGTTGTGCATCAGTTCGACGAATGGCCAGTGATAGTGGATGTTCCACAAAAGATTAGGCAGGAAAATCAGGAAGGCAGCGAGGCCGCCCATCCAAATCCAGGGATTAAGAAAGATACGGCGTTGCGGGGTTAAGAGAAGGCCGACGACGATGCCAAACCCGAAGACGGCGATGGAGTATTTCTCCTGCAGGCCGAGCCCGGCCACGACTCCGAACCAGAGCCAGTAGCGAGGATTGTTGCGCTTGATGGCGAGGATGGCAAAGTAGGCGCAGCCCATCCACAGATTGGGTTCGAGGCAGTTGGTGCCAAGCAAGCTGCCGTTGGAAAGATACTGCGGCGCAATCACGATGGTGATCGCGGTCAGAAGCAGAGCGAAGCGGCGTCCGCCGAACTCGCGGGCGAGGACGGCGGCCTGCACAACCAGAAGCGAAGATGCTAGCGCCGGAATAAAGCGAATGGCGCGGAGCGAATCTCCTAAAACAGCACGGCTGATGTGAATAAGAAACGGAATCAGCGGCGGTTGGTCCACATATCCCCACGCCAGATGATCGCCGCAGGAGATGTAATCGAACTCATCGCGAAAGTAGCCATAGCGGTTGTTGAAGTAGATGTGGAGGAGCAGTTTGGCCAGGGCGATAGCGGCGACAATCAGCATGCCTCCCGCGAAGAACGACTTGTGTGCATTGCGCGGTAGAAAGGAAGTTGTGTGTGTGCTGGCCATCGGGAGGCAAGGATAAACGGTACGGCACCTCCATGTCATGGAACTTGGCACTGTGCATGTGCCCTACTCGCACAAACGAAGGTAATGTTCCTTGTTGATTACCCATTTTTGGTGCCGATGGGCTTATGGTAACGTTGGAATTACACATCTCCATAAGGCTTCAACAAGGTTTTAGTCAACGTGTCTTTAGAGACTCGCAAACCGGGATACCACATCGCGTGGAAAACGGTCACGTATCGCAGCGTGGTGCTGCTGATCATGGCTGGAGCCGGGTTATTCTTGATCGCGGTACGGCTCACCTTTCCGCAATTCACAGAAAACAGCTTCAAGACGGTCGGAAACATTGCTGACAAGGCATTGCACCGCGTGGCAGGTATGGCGCCGGCGGGGGGCAGCGGAATATCGACTGCGCAGCAAGCCCACTTCACGGCGCTGGATGGCACGGTGCGGATTAAGAAGAGCAGCGGCAACAGCTGGGTAGCGGCAGACTACAACGTTCCACTCGACAAGGGCGACGTGGTGCAAACCGGTTCGGAAGGTATGGCGAAGGTGGTATTCAACGACGGGACCAGCTATACCGTGAAGCAGGATTCGCTGATCGTAATTGAAGAGAATTCGGCCAATGACCAGCAGCAGACGAATGTGGCCGTGGCGGTAAGCACTGGAACGGTGGATCTTTCGACTGCAACTTACTCCCAGGGATCGAAATCACAGGTGATTGTGGCGGGCGCGACGGCATCGTTATCTCCGCAATCGACCGCCCAGGTACGCAACGATCCCAAACTTGATCAACACGAAATTCTCATGAAGAAAGGTACTGGCGAGGTTTCGCGTAACGGACAAACGGTGCAGTTGGCGAATTGGGAAAAAGTCAGTTTCAAGGCGGCCGAACCGCGTATGGAGAAGGCAAAGGGTACAGGGCCGCCGACACCGATTTCCCCGGCCAACATGGCTCCGATTTTCACCGCCGGCGAGGCTACCAAGGACGTGGAGTTCTCCTGGACACCGATGGCAAATGCCGTGGCTTACCGGCTGCGAATCTCAAGGAACCCTTACTTTTCTTCTACTCTAGTTGATAAAAGAGTGAACACTGCGGATGTCTCGGTTACGAGCCTGGGCGAAGGAGCGTATTACTGGGTAGTCCAGTCCTACGAAGCGTCGGGGAAAGAGTCGGTGGAGAGCGAGAAAAACCGTTTCACCATTATTTCCAAAGGAAAACAAACGGAGGCCATCGACTTGGAACTCGATCCCTTCATCCAGCATGGTCACGTCATTGAAGTGGCGGGAAAGACCCAAGTCGGGGCCAGAGTGATGGTGAATGGACGGGAAGTCCCCATGGTTACGGAGGATGGAACGTTCCATTACTTTACGCCGCCCCTGGCACTCGGTGAAGCTGTAATTACGGTAACTGCGCAGACGGCACAGGGTGGGGTTAATACGCAGCAGAAGAAGATCATCATTCAGTAAGTGAGTCCGGTTAGGTTCGGCTGCGAAGTACGTTGGAAGGCAGAAATGGGGTTCGGTCCAACAGGACAGAACCTTCGGTTCCGGCAGAGTTGCCCGGCCTCTCATAGACTAAGAGAGGGGCATCTGCGCCGGATGGCGCAAATCGGGTTCGCCCGCTAAACAGTGCGATCAAAGTAGATCGCGAGAAGAGTTCGTCTCATGTCAAATAACGGATTTCATTCTTCACGTTCTCACAACCTGAGGTCACTGTTCAGCTTGTTCTCAAGCGACCTGGCCATCGATCTTGGCACGGCCAATACACTGGTCTATGCGCGTGGCAAGGGCATTGTGGTGAACGAGCCCTCAATCGTCGCCATCAACAAGAACACGGGCGAAGTGGAAGCCGTGGGCAAAGAAGCAAAAGAAATGCTTGGCCGGACGCCAGGAAACATCGTCGCTATCAAACCAATGAAGGATGGCGTGATTGCCGACTTCAAAGTCACTGAGAAGATGCTGAACTATTTCATCCAGAAGGCGCACAACCGCAAAATGCTGGTGCATCCGCGAATTGTGATTGGAGTGCCATCGGAGATCACGCAGGTGGAAAAGCGCGCGGTCATGGACTCCGCCTATCGCGCCAAAGCAAGTGAGGTTCATCTGGTGGAACAGGCGATGGTGGCTGCGATTGGAGCCGGGCTTCCGATTACTGAACCTAGCGGCAACATGGTGGTTGATATTGGCGGTGGCACCACAGACATCGCGGTGATTTCGTTGAGCGGCATCGTTTACTCGCGTTCGGTGCGGATGGCGGGCAATCAGATGGACGAAGCCATCATGAATTATCTGAAGCGGAAATATAACCTGTTGATCGGCGAGCGCACGGCCGAGCAGATCAAAATGGAAATCGGTTCCGCTCATCAGCTCGACAAGCCGATGACGATGGAGATCAAGGGGCGTAACCTTATCGAAGGTGTGCCGAAGACGATCACGGTGGATGATGGCGAGATTCGCGAGGCCTTGAGCGAATGTGTTTCGACGATCATGAATGCGATTCGCGTGGCCCTGGAGCGCACTCCGCCGGAGCTTTCCGCCGACATCAGCGACCGCGGTATTGTGCTCACTGGAGGCGGCGCTCTGCTGAAAAATCTGGATAAGCGCATCCGCGAAGAAACCGGCCTGCCAGTTTCAATCGCCGACGATCCGCTCTGCAGCGTCGTGTTGGGTACGGGCAAGATGCTCAGCGACTTCAAGCTGCTGCGCAAGATTTCGATTGAATAGTAAACAGTACCGGGTACCCAGTACCTAGTACCGAGAAAAATTGCGCGTTCACTGGGTACAAGGTACTCGGTACTAGCAACTGTTATGGAATCCGTACTCGGCCGCTACCGTAATCTGACCATCCTTGTAGGGGTGCTGTTTCTGCAGGTGCTTGGGCTTGCGGTTCAGGTTAAGCGCAGCGTCGATGCCGAACACACCAGGCTGATCCGCATCTGGGCGGTGGATGCGATTACTCCGTTGGAGCGCATACTCGTCTGGACGCAGAACAGCACGAATAACGTTTGGCACAATTATTTCTTCCTCCGCGGGGTCCGGGCCGAGAATCGCCAGCTCAAAGAACAGATTCAGCAGATGCGGTTGGAGCAGGTTCGGTTGAACGAAGATGCTGCCCAGGCCCGCCGCCTGCAGTCCCTGCTGGCTTTTAAAGAACAAGTCGTCATGAAGACGGTTCCTGCCCAGGTTATTGGTTCGAGTGGAAGCGATCTTTCCCGGTCCATCTATATCGACAAAGGTTCCAACCAGGGCATTGCCCCGGACATGCCGGTGATTACGTCGGGTGGGATCGTGGGCAAAGTATTGCGCACGTATCCGTCGACTTCTCTGGTGTTGATGATCAACGACCAGAGCAGCGGCGTCGGTGTCCTACTGGAGAAGTCACGGCTGCAGGGCGTGTTGCGGGGAACTCCGGAAGGCGAACTGGTTCTCGAACGAGTTATGAGTGATGAGCAGGTCACTCCTGGAGAAACGGTTTTGAGCAGCGGTGGCGACCAGATTTTCCCCAAGGGATTTCCCGTCGGGACGGTCATGAAAGTCAGTCCGGGAAAAGAATTGTTTCTGAACATAAAAGTGCATCCGGCGGCAGATTTGAGCCGGCTGGAAGAAGTATTAGTGTTGACCGAAAAGCAGGAACGCGAGGTAGTCGCCGAAAGTGGGGGCAAGGTGCGAGCGGCAGATATTCTCGCGCAGCGGCTGCCTTCGGTTCCGGACAAGCCCGCGACCGTTCCGGGCGCGCCGGTCGCGGCAACGGGAAAACTTGCCGGCACCGCCGCTGCAGGCTCAATCCCCAGCGCGAAACCAGGGCTTAACGGCGGCACTAAACCTGCAGCCGTCGCTGGCACTGGGACTAAGTCAGCGGAACGTCCTGCCCTGAGATTAGCCCCGGCGAGCACTACCGCCGAAAGCCCAGTCGTGAAATCCTCTGATTCTGACGCGAGCAATGGCCGGGTGCCCTCGGACGGAACCAATCGCGCTACGTCCAGCACGACCAAGACTCCGGAAAAACCTGCAGCCGTTCCCTCTAATCCTTCAACACCGCAATCAGGTCCTCAACCTGCCGCGGAAAACAATCCTAACTAGCGTGCCTATCACTTACACATCAGGGGAGCAGATTGAAGTTTACCGGTTCAGTATTCCGGTGACAGTCGGCGTGCCGCTGCTCGCTCTGTTTCTACAAGCGTTTCTGCCGCGACGAATTTTTTCCATCTTCGATCTGCCTCTGCTGGTGACAATCTTCTTCGGCATGGCGCGGCGCAATCCGATTTCCGGTTTGTTTACCGGAGCAGCGATCGGATTGGCGCAGGACATGCTGGGTCCTTATCCGATCGGAATCTATGGCATCGCCAAGACGGTGGTGGGCTACCTGGCTTCATCTCTGGGCGCCAAACTGGACGTCGAAAACGCAGGAGCCCGGTTGCTGATCACGGTGGCGTTTTACCTGGTGCATCAAGCGGTTTTCTTCACGGTCGCCCGGGGCATGGTGAACCTTACACTGAATTGGAGCTGGAGCCATGGGATCTTGTCTGGGCTGGCGAATGGGATCGTGGGCATGGTGTTGTACTTCGTGTTGGACAAATTTAAGCAGAGAACGTAAAGACGGGTTTCGGGCTTCGGCTTTCGGGCCTCACCCCGGCAACCCTTAAAGATAGTTGCTCGGTCCCTGGCGAGATGGTACGTGACCTTCGTTTCGCAGCGAGGTCTATATGCCCGGCTAGCCGGGACTACAATAAAGCTGAATTCCATTTGAGAGGATGAAGTGGCATTAGCCTCAGCTCAGGTTTGTCTGCGCGCCTGAACCCTGAGACCCGAAGCCCGAAGCCCGATGTTCGGACGTGACGATAAAGTATCGGAAATCCGCCTGACGGTGGCGCAGTACATGATCCTGGCCATCTTTCTGGTGCTGGCGTACGGGCTGTGGAGACTCCAGGTAATGGAGAGCGGCTATTACGCCTCGGCAGCTGAGAAAAACCGCATTCGAAATGTTCCGATCCTCGCACCCCGCGGCAAGATTCTCGACCGCGAAGGTCGCACCATCGTAGAAAACTATCCATCATTTTCGGCGCTCCTCTTGCGGGACTCTTCTCGTGACCTGAATGCCGATGCGGATCTGATTGCACAAGGCCTGCACCTCGATCCCAGTGAAGTGCGGACTCGTATCCGGCATTTCTCGTCCATGCCGCAGTATCAACCGATCTTCTTAAAAGAAGATATTACGCAGGATGAGCTGGCGTTCATCGATGCCCATCGCAACGAACTCCCTGAGCTCGACACCATCGTGGCCCACCGCCGTTTGTATCCTCGCAACGGGTTTATGGCCCACCTGATCGGCTACGTCGGCGAAGTGACCGAAGACATGCTGAACCAGCCCCAGTTTGAGCTTTATAGTCCGGGAGATGTAGTCGGAGTTTCCGGCGTGGAGCGGCAGTACAACAATGAACTGATGGGGACGAACGGAGCGCGGCGGGCGCTGGTAAACAGCCACGGCCGCGAAGTGGGGCTGCTGGGAGAGACGGAAGCTATTCCGGGGAAACAATTAAAGCTGACCGTCGATATCGATCTGCAGATTGCAGCCGAGGAAGCGTTGGAAGGAAAGAATGGTGCGATTGTCGCGATGGACCCGCGCACCGGCGAAATTCTCGCGATGGTGAGCCGGCCGTCATTTGATCCCAATGATTTTGCGGTAAGGGTCTCACGCGATCAGTGGAACAAGTTGGTGACTGATCCCGACAAACCGCTGATGAACAAAGCGATTCAGGCCCAGCTGGCTCCCGGTTCGACTTTCAAAATCATCATGGCGGTAGCGGGATGGCAGGAAGGTATCGCACAGTCTCTCCACGTAGACTGCACGGGTGGGGCGGAGTTTTTCGGACGACGATTTGGCTGCTGGGTGAAGGGCGGCCACGGTCCCGTGGACCTGGAAAAAGCTATCTATCAGTCTTGCGATGTGTTTTTCTACACGCTCGCGGAAAAGCTTGGGATTGACCGCATTGCCAAGTACGCCAGCGCTCTTGGCTTGGGACAAAAAACCGGGATCGACTTGCCCAATGAAGTCAGCGGCGTCATGCCCTCGGAAGAGTGGAAGATCCGCAACTTTAAACAGAAGTGGTTCGCCGGAGAGACGATATCCGTTGGCATAGGGCAGGGTGCGGTCGCAATCACGCCGGTGCAATTGATCCGAGCCATCGCGGCGATCTCGATGGGCGGGCGGCTGGTTGTGCCTCACGTAGTCGAGCCTGAAGGCCTTCCCCCCAGCTACGTAGAGACGAGTCACGTCACCGAGACGAAAAATATTCCCATCGATCCGAGCGGGTGGGCCTTCATTACAGACGCCATGTCGCGGGTTCTACTCCCGGAAGGCACCGCTCCTTCGGCGCATGTACCGGGGATTGATATAGCCGGGAAGACTGGTTCGGCGCAGATCGTCTCCCTGTCCACCCGGGCGAAGTTCAAAAACAGTGAAGCCCTGGCGCAGAACGGCTGGTTCGTGGGATTCACGCCGCGGCGAAATCCCGACATCATTGTTTGCGTGCTGTTCGAAGGCGGGGAGCACGGGAGATTGGCGGCGCGCCTGGCAACTCAGGTCCTTAAGGCTTACGTTGACAAGCAGCGGCGCATACCCAATAAAATCGTGGAGCAACCAAAAGGGGATGGCAAAGTCGACATAGGCGCTCTCTGGACCATGCCCGAAGGCAAGAATTTGGAAGGCGGGCGCTTTTCTTTGAAACTACCGAAGAAGCGGTCGGTCCTGGCGACCGCTGCGCCGGGAATCTCGAGTACCCAGTACCTAGTAACAAGTACCGGGAAAATGCAATGAAGGTGCCGGACAAACAAGTCGGAGAAGCGGAAACGGAGGCGCTTGCTCGGTACTCGGTACTGGGTACTCACTACTCATGAGTCGCTACGTTTCATTTCGCGATTTTGACTGGCTTCTACTGATCTTTGTGCTGATGATCTGCGGGCTAGGCGTCATGGAGATCCAGAGCGCCACTGCGCATACCAAGTTTGCGGGCTCTCACATTCGGCAGATTTACTGGGTATTGGGCGGCGTGGCGGCGATGTTCGTAATCAGTGCGGTGAACTACCAGGCGCTTCTGGACAGGATTCACTGGTTTTATATCGCCGGCGTTGCCTCTCTGATGGCGGTGCTTTTGCTGGGGCAGAAATATCTGGGTGCGCGGCGCTGGATCAAGATGCCCGGTGGAAACCACTTCCAGCCTTCGGAGTGGGTGAAGCTGATTCTCATCCTGGCGGTGGCAAAGTATTTTGCTGACCTCAGGCATCGCGAACTTTCATGGCCGGACTTCATTAAGGCGGGAGCCATTGTCGGGATTCCCATGCTGATGGTTTTGGCACAACCGGATCTGGGTACCGCCCTGACTTACGTCCCGATCGCGGTAATGGGTGTATTCCTGGGCGGACTGCAATGGAAACAAGGATTGGTAGTTGTGCTGCTTGCCGCAGTGGGCATCGGAGCGGTGTTCTTCACCCCCCGAGTTCATGTTCTGAAGACGTACCAGAAACAGCGTCTGACTAGTTTTCTTGAACCCGATGCCGATCCCCAAGGGTCGGGGTATCAAGTTACGCAATCCCTGATTGCGGTTGGTTCGGGAGGGCTGTGGGGTGGTAAAGGCTCGCAAACACACGGGGCTTTCCTTCCAGTTCCACAAACGGACTTCATTTTCGCGGCCTTTGCCGAGGAGCACGGATTCGTCGGCGCTTTGGGGGTTCTGCTGCTATACTTCATTGTGCTGATGCGTTTGACGCAGAACGCGCAAACAGCGCCCGACCGCGCTGGCACGTTCGTGGTGATGGGTGTGGTGGCTGTGCTTAGCTTCCATATTCTGGTCAATGTCGGCATGGTGGTTGGCTTTATGCCGGTCACCGGAATACCTTTGCCGTTAATGAGTTACGGCGGGTCTTCAGTGTTGTTTATGTTCCTGGCGCTGGGAATGGTTATGAACGTTCGAATGCGCCGCTTTGTGAATTAGCCGGCCGAGCCGGTTAATTGAGGGGCATTTTAAATTCCCGTTTCTTCGGAACCGGGAAGGAAGTAAGAGCAGTTGCTGCGCCGACTGGCGCAGCCCCAAAAATATCGATCGCCCTCGCGTAAAGAGGGCATTTCACCGGCTAGTTGAGCAGTTGAAGGCCGGGCAGGATTGAAGCTATAAGGCTGCTGGCAGGGAAACGGCCCCCCGACCGAAAACGGTCTGAGAGTGCGGTCACAAACCCCGCAGCTAAAAAGCGAAAAGTGCAGAAGATACCCAAGCTTGTGCAGCGGACTCGGCCCGGAAGAAACCTTCCCCGCCCCAGCCGTCCCCCGTGCGGGGCCAGTATCGCGACGCTCGATCCTCCCGTTTCCTTCCTTGCTCATCCCCGGTGAAGCCCGCCCGACTTTCTTAAGTTAGTCGGGGCGGGACCGGAGTCTCCATGAACAAAGAGTTATTTGTCTCTTCTACCCCACACGAAACTAAGGTGGGTCTGGTGGAAGACGATCTGCTCGCGGAAATCTACCTCGAGCGCGAAAATGAATACACCCTGGCAGGATCCATCTACAAAGGCCGCGTAACCCGCGTGTTGCCCGGCATGCAGTCTGCCTTCGTTGATGTTGGCCTGGAGCGCGACGCCTTCCTGTACGTCTCCGACTTTATGGAATTGGAAGAGCACGACGAGGACGTGACCGACATCGTGCCCGCAAATCGCGGAGTGCAGGATATGCGGGTGCAACCTGCTAGAGGGGAACTAACCTCCTCCGATGGGCCATCGGCGGCAGGAACAGAAGCTGCCGACGCTCAAGCGAGCTTCGAGAATGGCCCGGCGCAGAGCTTCGAAGAGACTGAACAAAGTGGGGAGATGCAAGCCTCAACTGGCGTTTTGCCGGATGCCGCCAATACCGCTCAGGACCGGGAGCGGGGAGCGTATCGCGGACGCCGCCGTCGACGCGGTGGCCGTCGCGATGGCCGCGGTGATTCCCGTGGCGACGGGCGCGATCGGGCGCCAGAACAGCGTACCGCCCGCCCTTCCACAGAAAGCGTTCCTTCGCCCGCTCCTCCGGCTCCTCGCCTTCAGGAACCAAAAAGAACCCAGTCGTTCGGACCGCCTGCGGGATACCAACCCATTTTGCTCCCGGGCGAATCCATTTCGAAATACCGCGGCATGACGCAGACGCCGCCGATACAGGTGCAGCGTCCCAAAGCAAACGAGATTGAATCCACGCCACTGAGTTCGGCGGACCCGGGTGGCACGCCTTTTCCCGACGACGAACCGATCTTCGCCAGCGCTACACCGAGCGTCCCCCAGCCATATCTTCAGCACGAGGAGTCACAGCATCCGCAAGAGGATCACTTCCGAGAGGATCACTCTCGAGACGATCACTCTGAAGCCGAGCCTACCTCGGCTGCATCGTCTGTGGATTGGAACCGTGAATTTCGCCTGCCTCAGCCGTTGACCGAGGCCGTTCCGGCCGAGCCCGAAAGCGAAGCGAGGTCGCAACAGCAATTTGCCGAAGAACAGTTGGTCGAAGAACAAGAGGAACTCGTTCAACCTCGACCCGAGCGTTTCGTTCCGTCGCCGGCTTCGGTGCGAGAGCATGAGACTGCGGCCTTTGCCGCTCCAGGGACGATGGAAGAAGAAACCATCGAGGAAGAAGAAGCGGACACCGTTGGCTATGAAGAATCGTCTGATGAAGGATACGACGAATTCGAAGAAGAGACGCGTGCAGCAGGTCAGACAAGTTCGGAAGGTGGGCGGCACGAGTTTTCTGATGTTCGCGAGACAGTTGCCGAGATCCATATGTCGTCTTTGACGGACTCAGGAATTGCGCCGGCTGCCGAAGGCGGGGTTGCGGAAGGCGAGGAAGACACCGAGGAATTGGAATTGGAAGAAGCGCAAGCCGAAGCCGAGGCCATGCTCGATGCCGAAGCTCGTGGCACCGGCGCGGTCGATGCCCGAGCCGAGGTTCGCGCACCGGCGGCGACCGCCGGTTATACCCAGCGCTCTCCCCGTCCGCGGCCCGGTTTCGACCGCCAGCGCGGCGGTGGACGCCGCGGTGGTGGACGCCGCTTCCCGCGCCGCGAGCAGCATGATATTCCGAAGATCAGCGACTTGCTGAAAGAAGGCCAGGAAATCCTGGTACAGATCGCCAAGGAACCAATCGGAAAGAAAGGCGCGCGCATTACCAGTCACATCGCGCTCCCGGGCCGCTTCCTGGTTTACATGCCAACGGTGAACCACACCGGAGTTTCGCGCAAGATCGCCTCCGACGAAGAGCGGCAGCGATTGAAGCGCATCGTGATGAGCGAGCGTGAAAACGGACACGGCGGTTTCATCGTCCGTACCGCCGCGCAAAACGCGAGCGAAGACGAATTGCGCGCCGATATCCGTTTCCTCAAAGGCTTGTGGAACGATATCAAAACGCGAGCGGAAGCTTCCAAGCCGCCGGCGCTGATCTATCACGATCTCAATGTCGTCGAGCGCGTGCTGCGCGACCAGGTCACCTCGGACTTCTCCGTGATCTGGGTCGACACCGAACCGGAATACGAGCGCATTCTGCGTTTCTTCAATCGCTTCCAGCCCGCGCTGGTTAAGCGCGTGAAGCTTTATACCAAAGAGACGCCGCTATTCGAGCAATTCGGCCTCGCCGAGGAGATGAATAAGGCGCTCAAGTCGAAGGTCTGGCTGAAGAGCGGCGGCTACATCGTCATCAATCAGACTGAAGCGCTGGTTGCCATCGACATCAACACCGGCAAGTACGTGGGCAAGACCTCGCGCCTCGAAGACACGATCGTCAAAACCAACGTGGACGCGATCAAGGAAATCGTCCGCCAGATTCGCCTGCGCGATCTGGGCGGCATCATCATCATCGACTTCATCGACATGGATGAGCGCCGCAACCGCCAGCGCGTCATGCAGGCGCTGGAAGAAGAACTCCGCCACGACCGTGCGCCTTCAAAAGTGCTGCAGTTCAACGATTTCGGACTGGTCGCTATTACCCGCAAACGCGTGAAGCAGTCACTCGAACGCACGATCGGCGCGCCTTGTCCGTATTGCCAGTCCACTGGCTACGTAAAATCTCTGACCACCGTGGCGAATGAGATTTACGTGGAGATGCGCAAGATCGCCAAACATTTGGAGCGTGAAGATGTGATGCTGCGCGTACATCCGGATGTCGCAAAAGAATTAAAAGGAAATAACGGACGCCTCTTGAACGAAATGGAAGAACTGACGAAACGGACCATTATCGTGAAGAGCGATCCGGCCTTGCATCAGGAGCAGTTCGATATTAACTAGCTGTCAGCGATCAGCCGTCAGCTATCCATGCCCATGTGGGGACAGCCGCCCTCGGCTGTCCGCCCGGGCGCAGCCCGGTAGCTGCCCGCGCCACGAATAAATGAAAGTGAAGTGAAAGAATTCCCCCAGCGTTGCGCGATTCAACAGTTCCGCGCTTCCCAGTCGAACCCCTCAACTGCGGGAACGTGGGTGAGCCCCGGCGCACCAGTACTGCATTTTCGCGCAGGATGGTCGTGGCTGAGCCTTTCACATCAGAGAGCCTGAGATATGCGCCATTGTCTTCCACGTCCCAGCCGAGAAATGGCATTTTCAAGTACCAAATGCCACTGTATAATTACATCTATGACCACCACTCTAACCCTCGACAAAGCCGGACGAGTCGTCCTGCCCAAGCCGGTTCGCGACGAAATGCAGCTCCGCGCGGGCGATTCGCTAGAACTGGAAAGCTCGGAGGATCGCATCGTGCTCCGCCCGCGACGGGGAGGAGTTGGGCTGCACCAGAAGCAAGGGATTTGGGTGTTCGGCGTCGGGGAGCCGATCCCCGCCGGAGCTACCGATGAAACGCTGCGCCAGATTCGCCGCGAGCGTGAGCTGAGCTTTATGGGCAATCTCCCCGCGCGTCGCCCGCGACGGAAGAAATCCCGGTGAAATTGTTCTTCGACACCACAGTCCTGGTTGCGGCGCTCCTGCCCGACCATCCCCACCACGCCCGCAGCTTCCCGGTGTTTGCGTCTGCGACTCGAAAGCAAGCGGCTTGTGCGGCCCACAGCCTGGCGGAAGCGTACTCAACGTTCACCCGCTATCCCGGAAAAGAACGGATGAGTGCCGAAGCTGCAAGCTTGGTTTTACAAGGAATCGAGCAGCGGTTTACACTGATTTGCCTTGACGGCGATGAGTACTGCGCCGCCATACGCCGCATGGCGCAGCTGGGAATCGTGGGCGGGGCAGTGTATGACGGCCTGGTCGCGGCATGCGCACTCAAGGCACGAGCGGATCATCTCTACACCTGGAATGTGCGCCATTTCGATCTGCTGGGCGCGGAAATACAAAAGCTGGTCGCTACTCCGCCGGCCCTCTAGCTTCCCGAATGCGCCATAGCCTTCACCGCTAGATCCGTGCGGATCCGCAATTTTTGCGCGGTTTGGTCGATGGCTTCGGACCAGGCCCCGTCCTCAATCTTCTCGGCCAGCTTCGCGACTCTTCCCGCTTCTTCGGTGGTGTTGCTGGCGATGTCGAGCAAGACGACGAGGGCGTCTGCGTGAAGTTTCCACAATGACGACATGCTTTGGCTGCGTTTAAGCTCTTCAAGCTCTGTGTTAACGCGTGCAACACACGAAACCAGGCGGATCAGCGTGCGAGCGACATCCGCGCGCAAGCTCTTTTCCTCGAGGAAGCTGGCGTTGTAGGCCTCAACTTCTTCCACTGTCAGTGTGAGATTGAAGAAACGCATGGGCACGACTCGGCGATATTTCGGATCCGCCACACGCACAAACACTCGGATCGATTCCTCGACTCGGCGTAACTTACCTTCTTCGGCAGAGATTTGCTGTGCCGTGACGACCGGAGGCTGAAATGCCTGTGCGGGGATTTGTTTATTGGGGGTCACACTGCGCACCGGTTTCGCAGCGCTGGCCGCCGATCCCGAGGATGGTATGGCGCTGCCGGCGTTGGGCGCGAGCAGCGCCTTGCGGATCGGTGGCCTGCGATCGAGTTCTTTTTTCAGGCGTGAGACTCGCCGAAATTTTTCCAACGCACCGCTGTAGTCGGCATCGAGCATTTCCTTCTGCTCGATTGCGGCCACATGTTCGACGGTGACTTCCACGCCGTCCACGGTGCTGAGAATGCTGCCACCCATTTCGTCGAGAGCCTGGGCGAATTGCTTGATTTCTCCTAGCGCCTTGGTAAAGAGTTGATCGAAGCGTTCGCCGAACGCGGCATTGTGGGCGGCTACAGTCGCCAGCACGCCGGGGTGATAGAAAGAGGAATCCAGCCAGCGCTTCAATTCGCGCACTCGCGAGACAATGCCGGAATCCATGAGCGCATTGAAATCGCGATAACGGCTGATCTCTTCTCGGAACGGATCGAAGTTGCGGAGCAATTGCACGTGCTCTTCGGGGAGCGAAGGCACGTCCGTATCGGCAAGGATTTCAATCAATGCAATTTCGAATGGAGAGAGCGGCAGTGATCCATCCAGTCCATAGCCATGTTGTTGCCATTGGCCGGCAACCCGCGGATGGCGATAAAGGAAAGTCGCAATTAGATCGGTTTTATCGCGATTCACTTCGCTGGGTTCACGCCGCTTCACAAAATAACGGAGCAGGGCTTCCGCGACTTCCGAGTCTGTGTCCGGCGTAAGCGCCTGTCGCAGCATAGCGGGTGTAATCGCCATATCCAGAACATGCAGCCAGCGGTACATCCGGGAAAGAGTTTCCGGAAGGTCGTCCTCCGATTGGCGGAGCGAGGCTTCATCCAGGCCTGTCGGGATGGGCACATCACCACCAAGCGAATCCCGCATCAGCTTCTGGTAGAGACCCTGGACCGTCGCCAAGATCGATAATTCAAATTTAAGGTCCTCGGCCAAAAAACACTCCCGCGAGTGAGATCTCCCCGTCGCTTGAGGGATTCTTTACAGCTGTTTAAGTAAAGACGAAAGTCACACCCACCCGCAAGTTACTACCGGAATGTTTAACGCCGAGTCCGCGGAAGTGCATGGACTTTCGCGTGGGACTCCTTTACAACGAGGCAGGAGATGGAGCACCGGTTCTTCATTTTGTCGCACCGCCGTCGGCTGACGAGGTGCCAGCTACTTTCTTAGTGCCTTCAGAATTTCGCGCGCGGCATTCGCTCCCGAGCCTCCGGTCAATCCCGCTCCCGGATGCGTGCCGCTGCCGCAAAGATACAGGTTTTCGATCGGAGTGCGGTAGCGCGCCCAATCCAGCAGCGGACGCATAGTAAAGAACTGGTCGAGCGCGAGGTCACCGTGGAAGATTTGGCCGCCGGTCATTCCATAAACTTCTTCGAGATCCAGCGGAGTAATAATCTGATGATGCAGGATCATCTCGGGCAGATCCGGTGCGTACTGCGCGAGCGTCTGCACAACGGTTTGACCGAGTGCTTTGCGCTGGTCTTCCCAATCGCCTTTCAATTTGTAGGGTGCGTATTGCATGTAGATGGACATCACATGTTTGCCATCAGGCGCAAGTGTGGGATCGATCAGCGACGGGATGGTGGCTTCAAGATAGGGTTGGCGTGAGAAATTGCCGTATTTAGACTCGTCGAAGGCGCGCTCGAGATAGTCGATCTCAGGGCCAATATGAATGCGTCCCTTAAGAGCGGAGCCATCTCGGTTTTTCAAGGCCGTGAAAGTTGGCAGGGCTGAGAGTGCAAGGTTGACCTTTGCGACCGTGCCATTACGGCGGTAGTGCTGCAGTTTCTGCACGAAGTCGGGAGAAAGATGAATCGGGTCGGTAAGCTTGAGCAGCGTGCGTTTTGGGTCGGCGTTGGAGATTACCACACTGGCATCGATTTCTTCGCCCGTGCCGAGCAGCACGCCGGTTGCTGCGCCGTCCTTCACGCGAATCTCGATGATCTCCGCCCCGGTGCGAATCTCGACACCGGAAGCCTTCGCGGCGGAAGCCATGGCGTGAGTAAGCGCGCCCATTCCGCCAGCGGCGAAGAACGCAGATCCCACAGGGTGAGAATCGCCGGCGGCGCGGATCAGCAACTGCAAGCTGCTGCCCGCTGACCACGGGCCCAGAAAAGTTCCGAAAATTCCACGCGCCGCAACGACGGCACGCAGTAATTCAGTTTCGAAATATTCCGCGACCAGATCAGCCACCGCCATCGGTCCCCAGCGCAGGACGCGATACAGGTCTCTCTTCCCCAGATTCCGCAGGGCGCGTCCGGTCTTGAGCATGCTCCAAAGATCGCCCCTGCTGGGGTGATCGATATCAGGCGGAGTGGTCGCAAGCACTTCGGCGATTACTTTGCTGATTTTGCCCAGAGAGGTTGCGAACTCTGGATACTTGGCTGCATCCTTCTGCGAGAAGGCAGCAATTGCCTCTGCCGATTGATTCCGATCCTGATACATCGAAAGGGCGCGCCCGTCGGGCGAGAGAGTGGTGACGCAGGTCTCTGGCGTGATGAATCTGAGGCCGTGTTTTTCCAGTTGCATGTCACGGACGATGTCGGGACGAATTGGACCAGCACTGTGCGCCAGCGTAGAACAGCGAAAGCCAGGATGAAATTCGTCGGTGATGGCCGCGCCGCCAACTTGGAAACGGCGTTCAACGACGAGAGGCTTGAATCCCGCCTTGGCAAGGTAGAACGCGGTGACCAGGCCGTTGTGGCCTCCACCGATGATGACGATGTCGCGCCGGTTGGATCTGTTCTCGGGCATGGTTATGCCGCTCCCTTGCTGTCTTTCAGCATTTCGAGAGCTGCGAGTCGTCCCGGCGCACCCATGATTCCGCCGCCCGGATGCGTGGCCGAACCGCACATGTATAAATTTTTGATCGGAGTGCGGAAGCGGGCGTAGCCCGGTGCGGGACGCAAGAAGAAAAGCTGCTCCAGAGAAAGTTCGCCCTGGAAGATGTTGCCCTCGCTCAATCCCCATTCGCGTTCGAGGTCGAGCGGGGTGATGACTTGCCGGTGCAAAATGATGTCTTTGATGTTGGGGGCGTATTCGGCAATGGTGTTTACGACAGTATCGCCGAACGCTTCTTTCTGGTCGTCCCAGTTCAGGCCTGGACGAAGCTTGTATGGCGCGTATTGCACGAAGCAGGACATGACGTGCTTGCCCGGCGGCGCCACTGAGGGATCGGTGAGGGAAGGGATGACCATGTCAATGTAGGGGCGGCGGGAGAAATTACCGTACTTGGCGTCGTCGTATGCGCGCTCCATGTACTCGACTGATGGCGAAATCGAGATTGCGCCGCGCAGGTGTGGCCCCGGCCCCGGCATCGCCGTGAAGTTCGGCAGCGCGTCGAGAGCCATGTTTACCTTGCCGGAGGAGCCGCGATATTTGAAGCGATTGATGTCCTCGAGAAAATCGGCAGGAAGATGTTCGGCTTCGATGAATTTGTTGAACGTCAGTCGCGGGTCGACGCTGGAGGAAATTGTGTCGGCATAAACTTCGTCGCCATTGGCGAGGACCACTCCTTTGGCCTTGCCGTCTTTCACGATGATCTTCGCGATGGCGGCTTGCGTTCGAATCTCGACTCCGGCTTCGCGGGCCGCGTCGCCGATGGCGTTTGAAATTGCTCCAGTACCGCCGCGCGCGAATCCCCATGCACGGAACGCGCCGTCGATTTCTCCCATGTAGTGATGGAGCAGAACGTAGGCGGTACCCGGCGAGCGGACGCCGAGGAATGTACCGATGATGCCCGATGCAGACATTGTTGCCTTGAGCACATCCGTCTCGAACCATTGATCTAGAAAATCAATGGCGCTCATGGTCATGAGCTGGACCTGGTTGTATTTGTCATTGCTCGACATGCCTTGGAAGCGGCGTCCGATGAAAAGAAGCTTCATCAGTTCGCGCGGGTTGAGCGTGTTGGGATCGGGCGGGACCATGCTGAGAATCGGTTTCACAAAGCGGCACATGGCTTGCATGGCTTTGCCGAATTCGTCGTAGGCTTCGGCATCGACGCGGGAGTGGCGGGCGATCTCGCGATGAGTCTTGCCATGGTCGTTCACGCGCCATAGGTAATCTCCGCTGGGCATGGGAGTGAACGTGCCATCGAGCGGGAGGATTTCGAGGCCGTGGCGAGGCAGATCAAGGTCGCGAATGATTTCCGGGCGCAGTAGCGACACCACGTAGGAACACACGGAAAACTTGAACCCGGGAAAAATTTCTTCGGTGCAGGCCGCGCCGCCGAGAATGTGGCGGCGTTCAAGCACCAGAACTTTCTTGCCGGCGCGCGCCAGATAGGCGGCGTTGACAAGGCCGTTGTGGCCGCCTCCGATTACGATTACATCGTATGAATTAGCCATAAGCGCTTAGCCTTTAGCGGGTGCTTGCTGGTTGAGAGAGGGAACGAGGAATATTAGCGCAGTTTTGGGGCGCGCGTTAGAGACCGCTGGGAAGGACGCTCCAGCTGCGGAGGACATTCGACAATTTTGGCATCAGAGAGCGCATGGCTGAAGCTCGAAGCGTCATTCTATCGGGAACGCGAGATTTTGTCTGCAAGATTTGCAAATAGAAGGCGTCATCCCGAAGCTCTCGCCCCGCTGGAGAGAACGCGGGTCTTCGGGATGACGCCTTTGTGGAAGGCTCCGGCGTATAATCCGGGTTCGGCTTAATTTTCTTGAGGTCAATCCTTTGCCCCTTGGAACCGCCTTCCACGAGAGAACTTTCCCTCTTTGCCACAGCCTGAATTACCGCGAGTGGTCGGGATACTACACCGTAAGCGTGTATGAAGTGCATCACGAGCATGAGTACAATGCCATCCGCAATGCGGCGGCGCTGATCGATATTTCACCGCTCTACAAGTATTTGATCACTGGCAAAGACGCGACCCGCCTGGTGAACCGCGTGATCACGCGCGACGTTAATAAGGTGAAAGTGGGGCAGGTGATTTATTGCTGCTGGTGCGATGAAGAGGGCAAGGTCATCGACGATGGAACGATCTCGCGGCTCGAAGAGAATGTTTATCGCTGGACGGCAGCCGATCCGAGCCTGCGGTGGTTCCGGCAGAACGGCCTGAACATGGATGTGCAGATCGAAGACATTTCCGAGAAAGTTGCGGCACTCGCGCTGCAAGGGCCGACCTCGGCAAAGCTCTTGAAATCCGTGGCCGAAGCCGACATCGCGAACCTGAAATATTTTCGCGTCACCCACGGCAAAATTGCAGGAGTACCCGTGGACATCTCGAGAACCGGTTACACGGGCGATCTGGGATATGAGATCTGGGTGCCATTAAAAGAAGCGAACGATGCGGTGAAAGTTTGGGATGCGCTCGCGGAGAAGGGCAAGCAGTTTGATCTGCACGCTGCGGGCATGCTGGCGCTCGATGTGGCGCGCGTGGAAGCCGGCCTGCTGCTGATCGAAGTGGATTACAGCAGTTCGAAGAAGGCGCTGATTGCTTCGCAGAAATATTCTCCGTACGAGCTTGGATTCGGCAAGATGGTGCATCTGGAAAAAGAAAATTTCATTGGCAAGCGAGCGCTGGAGCAGGACGCGAAGAATGGCGTCGCCCGGCAATTTGTTGGTGTCGAAGTCGATTGGACCGATGTGGAAGCGCTCTACGAGCGCTATGGATTAACACCGGCGGCGCCGAGCCAGGCTTCGCGTGCGGCGGTGCCGTTGTATGCTGGGGAAAAGCAGGTAGGGAAGGCGACGACTACGAGTTGGTCACCCATCCTAAAAAAGATGATCGCCCTTGCCAGCGTCGAGACCGAGCATGCGAAGCTGGGGACACAGTTGCAGATGGAGATTACGATTGAGGCGATCCGGTTGAAGACCAATGTGAAGGTGACGGCGATGCCGTTTTTCAATCCGACGCGGAAGACGGCGACGCCGGTGTGATGTTCTGGAATTATGACTACTCGAGTTGAGCGGCGAACAGTTGATCTCTCTGGCTACCCTGACTTGGTAGTGATTTACCTCGGAATGCGCGTGAATCGCATTGCGGGGATCAAGACGCTCATCGGATTTGGACCCAAAATATCTTCTTCGGTTGAGGCGATGCCCGACGGCTTGCTGCTGCACGAAAATTTTCTCTTCTCATTATTTCCCATGCACGCGGGTATGAGGCAGTATTGGCGTGATCCAGAGTCCCTGCTGAAGTGGACTCGCTCGGATCCGCACAGAGTGTGGTGGCAAGACTTCCTGCGGGATGCCGGTGGAACCGGTTTCTGGCACGAAACCTATTTTCGCCGTGGTGGCATGGAAGCGATTTACGACGACGTTCTGAAGCCAATCGGATTTATGAAATTCGCGCCGGCGGTCCCTGCGCGCGGTCCGATGTTCGGCGCAGCCGCGCGTGGCGGAAAAGAATCCGCGGCAGCGCCCGTGTTGTCGGAAGCGGAACTGTACGGGGACCCACCGAAGAAAGAGAGCTGAAGAAGGAGTGCTGAAGAAGGAGTGCTGCTGGACAATCCCTTTCCATGAATAAAAACTTCTGTACGAGTCTGATCGATGACCCAAGTTTTCTCGACGCTCAGACCAGTAATTCTGCCCAAATGCTTGAGCCGGGAAACAAAATTTATTCGCTTAAGAGCTCTGAATGGAAGGGATTCGTTATCGGCGGAATCGTATCAGTCACTGAGGATAACGGCGAGTCGTTCGGGCCCAGTTCTCTGGTCAACGATCCGCCGGTTCAGAGGTGGACACTCGACTAATGACGCTGTAGAACTCCACGCTTGATACCGGCCGCCTAGCGCGGAATGTAGTCATCCAGCAGCGGACTCACCGCAGAAGCAAATGGTAGGATGCGCTGCTGAGCGGCGGTCGCTGTTTCGCCTGGAAACATATCGGTGGTGATGCGCACCAGAGCGCCGTCGCTGCGGTTCATGCGAATCGAGTCCGCCACCAAATAGTACTTGGCCCAGTATTCGCTGGCCACGCCACGATCATGCGCCCAATACCAATACACTACTAACTTCCGCGCGCCGGCTCTGGCGATCACGTAGCGGTTGGCGGGGAAGGGCTCGTGAGCGGGCAGAGAAAGGGTAACGCGATTGTTCTCTTCGGGATTCCATCCTGCTCCAGGCAGGCAATGCTGCGGAGAGTGGATGGTGTCACCAGCTCGCTGGCTGGGAAAGTAGGCCAGAAATAGATCGATGGCCGGCAATCTCTGAGCCTGATTCTGATAGACGCGTTCCATAAAGTCGCCAGCACCAAGAATGTCGAGAGTTTGCTTGTCTAACTCGATCTCGGTGCCGTCCCAGCTTCCGAGCTGTGCGGGAAACGAAGACAATGGCAGGCGACGGGGAATGATTTCATTGCGACCGCGCGCCTGCAATAGGATCGCCGTCAAGGCGATCAGCGTCACGGCCAAAGAGAAGCGCAGCAGTCCGGATCTTTTCATGGTTCCGTCGACTCCTCGCGCCAGAAGATGCGAACGACGTGATGCAGAAGGTAGAGCATGACGAGCGAAACCACAAAAATCAGCCATCCCGAAAATTCATGAAAGAATCCCTGCGCCTTCTCAGGATCCCAGTACTGCACCAGTAAGCCCGTCCCAACGATACGTAAGCTGTTGGCGGCAACAGCAATCGGAATCGAGGCCCCAGCTAACAGGACGCGTACGCCGACTTTACGTTCCATCAAATAACCATAAATTACGGCAAGCGTAGTCAGGGACATCAGCGAGCGGATCCCGCTGCAGGCTTCGGCCACTTCCAAAGCCATGGCCGGAAGAACGATGACATTACCTTCCCGTAGCACAGGCACTCCCATCCAAGGCAGAGTGGTGCTGGCGACTTTCGAGGCCAGTAATTGCAGGGGGAATGTAATCTGGTTGAAGACAATTGCTGGAACCGGAATCATCAGAAGCAGGAACGCCCAGGGGAATATAAGGGCGCGAAGAAAATTCCATCCCAGAAAAAGCACGATCAATCCCGCAAGCACAATCAGTAAGGACAACCGCGAAAGAAAAAGCTCCGCGCCCATCTGCCCAACGATAAGTACGCACAGTCCGAATCCCAGGAACAATAGCCCGGCCCACGAGGGCCGCGGGTTCAGCCCGCTTAACTTGTTTCGTTCCTGCCAGATCACAAATGCGGAAAATAGAGGAACGAAAAAACCATGAGAGTAATTGGGGTCGTTCCACCATTGCGAGACCAGATGAGCGAGCGTTGGCATATATAGCCAGAGCAATACGCCGGCGATCACGACGGCTTTCCACCACGAGGGCCGCGCCGGTGCAACCGCGGGCAGACGTACGCGTACTCGTTCGGATTGCAGCACTTGGCTCACTGGAGATGGCTCAATTAACCCTGGGGGATACCTTCAGCATATTCGAAGCGGCAAGCGCCCGCAATCAAAAGCCTAACCGCTGGTAATCACCCGGGGCCACCGCCGCAGGGGGGAATAGCCGGGGCGCGTTACGAGATTGAACAAAAGAAAACTGTTCGTCCAGGCTCGAGCGAAAGCTCCGTTTCCATGGCATTGAAGAGAAAGGAGTTGGGGTATTATTGCCATTCGTAACCGTTCAAAAGGAGAAAGCGGTTACCCTTGATTGGGTAAATACTTTCTCTTTTGTGGGGAAACGTGTAGGTTAACGTGAGTAGGTTTTTCTCCCTCCCATGCCGGATTCTGGCTTATATACTTTTGAAAACAGGGCGGTAACCTTGGATTTCGATCTTTCCCCGTCAGGGAGATTTATGGTATGTGCCGTGCTCTTACAAGGCTTCTGAAGTCTGTCGGATTCTGAGACTTTTGTCCGCGAGAAAAGGACCTTAGATGGAATCACATGTCCGCCGAAGCGTGGAAAACGGACACACCGCAATGCCCCGACAGCCGCTGAGAGTGGACTTTGTCGAAGGTACGAGTCCAAGCATGCGCAGCGTGGAAGCCATTATGCGGGAGGTCGCGCAAAGTGAAGTTCCAGTGCTTTTGCTGGCGGAACGCGGTGTAGGCAAGAAAGCCACGGCCCGCAGGGTCCATGATCTTTCCCGGCGCGGCAAGCAGACGTTTCGCGTTATTTCTTGTGCGCAACTCGGTCCCGAAAAATTCGAAGATTCGGCGGAGCCGGCGGACTTGATCGGAGCGGGCACGGTCTTCTTAGAGGAGTTGGCGGAACTGAGCGCCGAGGGCCAGGCTTGGTTGCTTCGCGCTTTGACCAAGGGCAATGGGAACGGCAGTCGCGCTCACGGCCTGGCTCGGCTCATTAGTGGAAGCGCTTGCGATTTGGAAGCAGAGGTTAGGGCGGGGAATCTTCGCGAGGACCTTTATTACCGCATCAGTGGAGTGTGCTTGCGGTTGCCGCCGCTGCGCCAGCGGCGGGAAGATATTCCGGTGCTCATGGAACACTTTCTGCGCAAATACGGCCGCGATTTTCAGCGTGCGGTGCCGGGATTAAGCGAAGAAACACATCGCCTGTTTCAGGAGTACTCGTGGCCTGGAAATGTGAGGGAGCTGGAAAATGCCGCCAAGGCGATCGTGGCCCTGGGAGATGAAAGGGTGGCGATGGGCGGGTTGCGTGCCATGTTGCTGCGCCCGGATGTGGGAACCAACGGTGTTCGAGTTTCTCTGAAGCAGGTGGCCCGCGCCGCCTCGCGCGAAGCCGAGAAGGAAATTATTCTGCGCGCGTTGACCCGTACTCGCTGGAATCGTCGCCGCGCCGCCCAGGAATTGCAGATCAGTTATAAGGCTTTGCTGTACAAGCTTAAACAAATGGGATGCTCGGAGTATGGGGCGACTTAGCTCGATAGGAGAGCGCATGACAAGAGTAGCAAAGTTGGCGTGCCTGGCGCTATTAGGATTGGTTACCGTTGGAGTGCGGGCGCAGGACGAGCCCCACCCAGGTTCCGACAAGGCTCAAAAGGCGCCACCAGAAGTTCAAGCCTCCGGGCAAGCCCCGGTCGATTACATCATTGGGGCTGACGATACGCTGCACATTACGGTCTGGAAAGAACCCGACATGAGTGTCACTCTGCCGGTGCGTCCCGACGGGAAAATTTCGATACCTCTTCTCGACGATGTACAGGCTGCGGGTATGACTCCCATGCAACTCGGGACTTCGATTCATGACAAATTAAAAAAATACATCGCTGACCCGCGTGTGACCGTGGTGGTGACGGCGATGAACAGCCAGCGAATTTTTGTGCTGGGCGAAGTGGTTCATTCCGGTCCGATGCCGTTGCTGCCTCACATGACGGTGTTGCAGGCCTTATCGAGCGCGGGATTTACTCAGTTCTCCAATCTCAGGGCGATTTACCTTCTCCGGGTGGGGGAGAACGGCCAGCAGATCAAACTGCCATTTCACTATAAGGATGCAATCAAGGGACGGGATACGCAACAGAATATCGTTCTGAAACCGGGAGATACGATCGTTGTTCCGTAAGCTTGCTAAAAGAAAAAGTGGAAGAGGAATAAGGATGAACAAAGGCCAAATCATTTTGACCCTAACGCTGACCCTGTCTGTGGTCAGCGCGGCCTGGGCGCAAGGCGACGAACCGCCTGCGCCTTCCCCAGCACCCGCCTTTGGACAGGAAAATCCTGCACCTACGGTGAGTGAGAACCCGCCCATATCCGCCATCGACCAGCCGTCGCTCGAGCCCCACTCTGCTCCGGAGAGTTTCCTGCTACCCGGCCTGCATTTCAGCGAGTCCGTGGATTCTAACGCCGGCGACACTCTAGGCGGGTCAACCGTGAGCCCAGTCACGCGAGGGTTAGGCAGCCTGACGCTGCAGAAGCTCTGGAAAAACTATCAGGTAGCAATGGATTACATCGGCGGCGTGATCTATTACGACCAGAAGGGCCTCGGGTTGCAGCAACTGCAGCAATTCGACATAGACAACAGGATCAACTGGCGGCGCGGGCAATTGGCCATTCGCGATTCATTCAGTTACCTTCCCGAAGGTAATTTTGGTTTCGAAGCCTATGGCGGGAGTGGGGCTTATAACTCAGGGCTCGCGAGCCTGGGCTCGGGCATGCTTGGAGCCGCTGCTTTCGGCGGACAGACCAGTTCGTTCAACGGTGGAAGCGGCATCTCCGTCGGTCAGGTGCCACGTCTTACGAATTTGGGATTAGCGGATATCGTTGAGAACCTGAGTCCGAAGTCCTCAATGACGCTCTCCGCTGGCTACGGAATCGTACATTTCTACGGTGGCCTTACTTCCTTGACCGGCACCCCTGAGAACATTGCTTTCATTGGTAGCAGTGAAGAGACTGTACAAGTCGGCTATGACCGAATCCTGAATCCGAAGGATCAGATCGCGCTGAGTTATGGGTACCAGGGCTTTAATTTTTCTACCGTCGGTACCGCAGTGCACTCGCACGTTTTGCAGGCCATGTACGGTCACCGCATTTCCGGGCGCATGGATTTCACCATCGGCGCGGGACCCCAATTTACTCATACCAGCGACGTCGCGTACGTGTGTACTTATCTGGGCATTCCCGTGGAAATCCCTACGAGCAACTGTTCGAGCATCGGAGGGAATTTAGTGGGTGTGTCCCAGATCGCCAACCACACCGGTGTCGCGGGTCGCGTTTCGATCCGCTACAAATTTCCAAAAACGTCGCTCTCTCTGAGTTATGAGCGCTTTAATACCAGTGGCTCCGGACTTTTCGCGGGCTCGCGCAGCGACATTGTGAGTTTCGCGGCGCAAAGACCATTGAGCCGCGTTTGGGATATTTTTGGGGACCTGGGCTACACCAAGAACAGCCGGCTTCAGCTTGGCGGTTCTACCGTCAACGCGAACAGTTTTAGCTATTTGTATGCCGGAGCAGGGCTGCACCGGCAGTTCGGACGTAATTTCCGAGGATTTTTGAGTTATCAGTACAACCACATGAGCTTCGATACTGCGTGTCCGGTGGCGCCGACTTTGTTCAGCTCTGCCGGCACAGTGGGGTGCAGTAACACGTCTCGGCGTCAAGTGGGTTCAATCGGACTGGATTGGACTCCCCGGCCGATCCGGCTTGACTAATTTTTGAGGCTGGCCCTCAACGGCCAGCGGAACGGGTACCGAACAATATGGAAAATCGCGAACTGACGATGGACGATTATCTGGCGATGTTTCGCCGCCGGATCAAGGTGATTCTGATCCCTGCGCTGCTGGCGCCGTTGGCCGGATTCATAGTGTCGTACGCTTTCTCGCCTAAATACACATCTCAGTCGCTGGTGCTGGTGGAAGCGCCAAAGATTCCAGATGCGGTCGTGCAGCAGGTATTCACCGAGGACCTGACGCAGCACATTGCCACGATCGAACAGCAGGTGCTGAGCCCGAGCCGATTGCGGCCCATGGTGGATCGCTGGGGCTTGGCCAAAGGAGGCCAGAATGTCGACGATGTGATGGACAACATTCGCCTCAACATGACGATCCAGCCGGTGATCACCGATTTGTCGCAGTTCGGTTCGGGCCCCAAGAAGAAGCCCGGCCAGCAGAGCAGCCCGGTGCCTGGATTCAACGTAAATTACACGGCATCAAGCGCGCGCGAAGCCCAGCAAATCTGCACCGACCTGACTTCGATGCTGCTCGAAGAAGATCTCAAATCCAGGCAGGATGCGACCCAAGGTACAACTCTTTTCCTCACCAAGCAGGTGGAGGAAGCCAAGCAGAATCTCGACGATCTGGATAAGAAACTCGCAGCCTTCAAGAACCAGCACATGGGCCAGCTTCCTGGAGACGAAGATAACAATATGAAGATCCTGATGGGCTTGAATTCGCAACTGGATGCGAATACCCAAGCCTTGAACCGGGCGACTCAGGACAAGGCCTATACCGAATCGATGCTCGCGCAACAACTGGCGGCATGGAAAACAGCGTTGTCCGCGACCAATCCCCAAACCCTGCAAACCCAGCTCTCACAATTGCAGGCTCAACTCATCGATCTGCAGGGGCGCTATACCGAAGATCACCCGGACGTGATCAAGACCAAAGGCGATATCGCAGAAGTGAAAAAGCAATTGGCGGCAATCAATGACTCGTCCACGAAGGCAACCGATCCGGGAAGCGAGAAGGGATCGGCATCGGAGCCACCGGAGATTCGTCAACTGCGGCTGCAGATTCACCAATATCAGGACATGATTACGCAGACGACGCGCGATCAAAAGAAACTTCAGCAGGAAATTTCAATTTACCAGGGACGGGTATCGTCGAGTCCTTCCGTGGAGGGCCAGTACAAAGAACTTGCTCGCGATTACGACAACGCTCAAAAAGTTTATCTGG
The DNA here is from genome assembly GCA_013289765.1 of Acidobacteriota bacterium. Lineage (GTDB taxonomy): Bacteria > Acidobacteriota > Terriglobia > Terriglobales > Acidobacteriaceae > Sulfotelmatobacter. Next base: position 377,184 of record JABCZI010000001.1, on the reverse strand, counting down.
ACGACTTGGCCAAGCAGGGCACCTCGAAGATGGCGACCCAGGCCCAGCAGCAGCAGCAGGGAGAACAGATGGCGCTGCTGAATCCCGCCAGTCTTCCGGATTCGCCGAGTTTTCCGAACCGGCTGTTGTTTGCCGGCGGGGGATTAGGCGCCGGTCTGGTTTTGGGGCTTGGCTTGACGCTTTGGCTTGAGATGCGTGACAAGAGCATTCGCACTGAGGCGGATGTCGAAGCCGCCTTGGGCCTTCCGCTTCTGGTTTCGGTTCCGTGGGTCATAGAAACGGTCGCAACAAACGGCAAAGGCCACTTCTGGAGTCGGAAAAAGGGAGTGGATGAGAAGGAAATGGCAAGGCTGTAGGTTGGAGTTTCTCAGGGAAAGACCATGTACAAAGAGTTTTATGGCCTACGGGCCAATCCGTTCAACGTCAACCCCGATCCGCGTTACTTATTTCTGACGCGGCATACCGAGGAAGCGCTGGCCTGCCTGACATACGGCATCCAGAGCCGCAAAGGATTTGTGTTGCTCACCGGCGAAGTTGGGACGGGCAAAACAACCCTGATCAATAAGTTGCTGGAGTGGTTGCGCCTGCAGCAGGTGGCAACCGCCTTTATCTTCAATTCGCGCCTGAACACACCCCAGTTCCTGGATTACATGATGGCGGATTTCGGTATTCTATGCGACTCAAAAGCCAAGAGCCAGATCTTGCTGCGACTCTACAACTGGCTGCTGGATCGATACCGCGCGGGCGAGACTGCGGTGCTCATCGTAGACGAGGCGCAGAACCTTAGCGATGAGGTGCTGGAAGAGATCAGGATGCTGACCAACCTTGAGACCTTCACTGAAAAATTGCTGCAGATCGTTCTCGTCGGCCAGCCCGAACTGGAGCAGAAGCTGAAGCAGCCACAACTGCGGCAACTACGGCAAAGGCTAACGCTCCGCGCCAAGACGCATCCGCTTACCTTGGACGAAACCAAGGCTTACGTGCAGCAGCGGCTGCGAATTGCCGGTTCAAACGGCCAGGAGATTTTTGCCCCGGAGTCTTTGGTAGCGATTCACCGCTATGCCAACGGCATTCCGCGAGTGATCAATCTGCTGTGCGAGCATTGCCTGGTAAGCGCGTTCGTCGATCAACAGAAAGTAATTGCTCCGGCTGTAGTCGATGGAGTGGCCCGAGATTTTGATCTAGGAGACAGTACGGCGGCAGGTGTTATGACGGTGCCGGTCGCGGCAGCCGGCGCGGAGAAATTTGATTTAGTGGAAGCCTTGCGGTCGCTGGCCACTTTAGCCGACCGCTTACGCGATGAAGAGAAGGACCTCCCCAAGGAAGGGAAACTATGAGCAGAATTCATGAAGCTTTGAAAAAAGCAGAACAAGAACGAGCGGTATCGCAGGGAGGTTCAGCGCATTCCAGTTTCGCAACGCCCGAGAGATCTGAGCTGCCTGCGAGGACGATCGATGAAGATCCTTCCGCAACGGTCGCAACCGGGGTCCCTTCTGGAGGAATTCCACTTACGTCGGCTATGCCGTCGTTTGCAAACCCTTTCGGTCTTGACGCTTTATTGGCGCGCTGCCCGCAACTGCAGTGGAAGCCCGATGCGACGATGTTGTTCTTCAACGGTGACGATTCAGCCATCGGTACTGAGGAATTTCGCACCCTGCGCTCCCGCCTCTATCACATGCGGGAAAAGATGACGCTCAAGAAACTGCTGATCACCAGTGCGCTGCCAAAAGAAGGTAAATCGTTCACTGCGTCAAACCTCGCGCAGGTGTTGGTACGGCAACACGGACGCCGGGTGTTGCTGATCGATGCCGATTTGCGCGGTCCACGCCTTCATCTGATGCTGGGCACGACGGCGTCCCCAGGCCTCTCCGATTACCTTCAAGGCAGGAGCGACGAGTTTTCGATCATGCAGCGCGGTCCCATGGAAAACTTGTTTCTGATTCCTAGCGGAGACGAAATCTCTGATCCCGCGGAACTGGTGTCCAACGGACGGCTGAAATTCCTGTTGCAACGGGTGGAGGCGTTATTCGATTGGATCATCATCGATTCGCCGCCTGCAGTTCCGGTGTCCGATGCCAGCGTTCTGGGCAAGAGCTGTGACGGTGTGTTGATGGTCGTGCGTTCCAATGCCACACCCGTCGATATGGCGCGACGGGCGCGAGAAGAATTTCCCGATCAGGCTCTGGTAGGGGTGGTGCTGAACGGAACCAATAGTGCTTCCACCCCCTATTCGCGCTACTACTACGGGGCGTCCGGAAAAAATGTAACTGAGACGAAGTCCTAGAGGAAGACAGAAACCGTGATCCGGCTGTTCAAAGTCTATTATCCGCTGCGTACGCTCGTTCTGTTGGTGGGCGAAGCCATGATTGTTTGGCTCTCGTTCGTCATGGGAACCATGTTGCAGAATCGGGAGGACAGCTGGCTTCTGCTCAATGTGGAAAACGGCTATGTGAAGATTCTCGCGGTCACCGGCGTGGTTTTGCTCTTTTCCCATTGGTTCGATCTTTACGATTCCTCCAGCGTGGGAGCGAAATGGGATCAAATATTTCGTCTTTTGCTGGTTCTCGGATTTGTATCGCTCGCGCTGTCGGCGGTCGGTTTCCTTTATCCGAACATTATGCCTGGAAATGGGTCGGCACTGGCTGGACTCATTATTCTGACCTTCACTTTACTAGGTTGGCGCGGGGCTTATTTCTGGATGGTGAAACAACCCTTCCTCCGCGAACGAGTTTATGTGCTGGGCACCGGAGAACGCGCGGAACGCCTGGTGACGGGTCTGCGCGAACGTTCAACTCTGGGCATCGAAGTTGTAGGGTGGACCGGCGATGTTCCGGGCGAATTGACCCGTGACACCGTAGCGTCACATCTTCTTGGCGTGGCGAGAGAGAAAAAAGGTGTGCATCGCGTAATCGTCGCCATGCCGAACCGTCGCGGAACTTTGCCGGTGGAAGAATTACTGGAGCTTCGCCTGGGGGGCGTCAAAGTGGAAGAGGCAACCTCCTGGCTGGAAAAGATCACCGGAAGGATTGAAGTCGAGCAGTTGTATCCCAGTTGGCTGATTTTCGCCGATGGATTTCGCTTTAGCAGCGTCTTTCGGCTGCTTCGCCGGATGTTGAATTTTACAGTTGCCCTTATGGGGCTCATTCTTTCTCTGCCTTTGCTTCCTTTCATTGTGCTGGCGGTCCGGATGGATTCCTCTGGCCCAGTGTTGTACCGGCAGCAGCGCGTGGGAAGGCGCGGTCAAGTTTTTTACTGCTACAAGTTTCGCACCATGCGGACGAACGCGGAAGCAGACACCGGTGCGACCTGGGCTTCGGACGATGATCCGCGAATTACCCGCGTGGGCAAGTTCCTGCGCTCCTCGCGCCTCGACGAAATTCCCCAGTTGTGGTGCGTGCTGAAGGGGGATATGCATTTTGTTGGACCGCGGCCGGAGCGTCCCGAGTTTGTCGAGTGGCTGAGCAAAGAAATTCCTTATTACGGCGTACGCCACGTGGTGCGGCCAGGCATCACCGGGTGGGCGCAGGTGCAATACAAGTACGGGAACACGCTGGCAGATGCCCGCGAAAAGCTCCAGTACGATCTGTTCTATATCAAGAACGCCTCGCTGGGCCTGGATTTTCTGATCATATTTCAGACCGTTAAGATCGTACTCCTGGGACGGGGAGCGCAATGACCTGGGTGTTCTGGGCCTCCGCTCTTCTTATCGCCTATACCTACGCGGGTTACATGGGCTGGTTGTGGTTGCGAGCCCGTATTCGGCCCTGGCCGGTACTCCGCTCCCAGCAACAACTCTTTATTTCCATCGTAATGGTTGTCCGCAACGAAGAGCAGTGGATTGAGGCAAAACTGCGAAACCTGCTGGAACTGGACTATCCGCAGGCGCTCTACCAGATTGTGGTGGTCTCGGATGGATCGACAGATCGCACGGACGCTATTCTGCGGCAGCACGCGGAAGATCCGCGAGTGCAGGTTGTGATGAACCAGTTGTCCCGCGGCAAAGCCTCCGGATTGAATGACGCGACCTCGCTGGCTGCGGGCGATGTGGTTGTCTTCACCGATGCACGGCAGAAAATCGAGTCTGGCGCCGTCCGCCTGCTGGTGGAAAACTTCGCAGACCCGCAAGTAGGTTGCGTGAGCGGAGCGCTGATGCTGGGTAATCCCGAATCGGGTGAAGCATACAGAGGAATGGGCCTGTACTGGAGAATCGAAAAAAAGATTCGCGAACTGGAGTCGGCGTCAGGTTCGGTGGTTGGGTCGACCGGCGCTCTTTACGCGGTGCGGCGAAATTTGCTGGTTCCAGTGCCCGAGGGGACCATTCTGGATGATGTTTACATTCCGATGCACGTGGCACGGCAGGAAAAACGTGTGATCTTCGACGGCAGGGCGCGCGCGTGGGATAGTCCGAACCTCGGTGGCGGCCCCGAATTCTCGCGCAAGGTGCGAACGTTGAGTGGAAATTATCAACTGATGCAACTCGCTCCGTGGCTTATAACCAGCCGCAATCCGTTGTTGTGGCGGTTCGTCAGTCACAAGTTGCTGCGTCTGGCAGTTCCTTTTGCGCTCACGGCAATGCTGGTCGCTTCTTTGTGGCTGAACGGCGTTGTTTACCGGGCAGCACTGGTTTTGCAGTTGGCTTTCTACGCGCTGGGCCTGTTGGCTCTAGTCCGATTGCCGAAGCCGAGCATCATAGCAGGCGCGGGCGATGCGGCCGCGACCTTCTTGCTGCTGAACACAGCGGCAGTGGTAGCGTTCGCTAATTTTGTGGCCGGACGAAAACCCGTCTGGAGTCGATGAGAATGATTTGGCCCATGTGCGAATTGGCTAATTCCGCAAAACTACGTTCGTCGGCAAAGTCGGAGCAGAAATGAACCACAACGCACCGAGAATAGAACCGGCTCGGAAATGGGCGCCCTCGCGCCAGACGCGAAGCACTCTAGCCTATTATGCCCTCGTTCTCTTCTCGTTTATTTATTTCGTTCGACCGGAAGATTTTATTCCCGGGCTCGACGTCATTCCGATCGGGAAAGTTACGGGCGCGATCGCTTTGCTGGCGCTGATTTTCGCGGTTCCGGCCACTCGCCGCAACAAGCTCACCATCGAACTCAAGGTTTTGCTCCTGCTTCTGGCGCATATGCTCCTGTGTGTTGCATTTGCATCGTGGCGATTCGGCGCTTACGACGCGGTGGTCAACCGATTCTCTAAGGGCGTTATCGTAGCGATCCTCATCTACATGGGAGCGACGTCGGTCAAAGAAGTCCGGAAGTTGCTTGCGATTCAGGCCTGGACGATCGCTCTGGTGGCGATCGTTTCCTTGGTTGTGCACCATACGGAATCCGGCAGACTGGTGGGCATCCAGAAAGGCATTCTGGAAAATCCCAATGAGTTGGCGATCAACGTCGCTATTACTTTTCCGTTGTGCGTTGCTTTCTTTTTTTCGGCGACAAAACCGGTCACAAAGGCGTTTTGGGCGGTCGCTCTTCTCTTCATGTCTTTGGCGATCGTTGCCACGTATTCCCGTAGTGGCTTGATTGCGATGGTGGTGACCATAGCAGTTTGTGTTTGGGAATTTGGAGTTCGAGGAAAGCGCAGGGCCGTATTGGTCGCTGCGGTCTTCATGGGCATCGTTGCAGTTGGCGTCGTCCTGGCGACTCCGAACTATTTGACACGCATCGAAAGCATGGTCCGCGGCAATATCGAAGGCTCCGGTGACAGGGGGTCGCTCGAAGCGCGCCAGGAACTACTGATGGACAGCCTGACGATTATGGTTCACCATCCCCTGCTCGGCATTGGTCCGGGAAATTTTTCCAGTTATACGCTGACTTGGCGCGTGGCTCACAACACCTACACGGAGTTGGGAGCGGAGACGGGTCTGCCCGGTCTTTTCCTCTTTCTGCTATTGCTTACGCTCACGATGCGCAAGATAAGGCGAGTGCGAAGCTTACCCGGCTATCAATCGAGCGAAGACATACGCTTATGGACCAGCGCTCTGTGGGCGGCGATGGCGGCTTACCTGGCGGGGGCTTTATTTTCCTCGACGGAATATAGTCTCTTCCCCTATTTCATGGTGGGCTACGTCTGTGCGGTTTACCAGATCGCGAGCCTGCCTCAGGACGCGAAAGGTTTCCCGAAGGATGAGCTCAGAACGGGAGGTAGACGTGAATTTAGAGACGGTGCAAAAGACGAACGCGAAATCGTCTGGACTCGCTAGCGAAGTGCTGGACATTCTGCGCTGCCTGGCTTGTCGAAGCAGGCTAGATCAGCGTGCCGGTGAATTGGTGTGTTCGAACTGCGGGAAGCAGTACCCCGAACTGAACGGCGTAATTCGATTTGTGGATGCGCAGAATTATGCCGGTAGTTTTGGATTTCAATGGAAAATCCATGCGCGGACCCAGTTGGACAATGCCAACAGCCAACGCTCCGAGAATGCGTTTCGCCAGCGCACTGGATTTCGACCTGAAGACCTGGCTGGCAAACTGGTGCTGGATGTTGGTTGCGGCATGGGACGGTTCGCGGAAGTGGCGACGCGCTGGGGCGCACAGGTGGTGGGCATCGATCTGAGCGTTGCCTCCGAGGTCGCAGCCCAGAACCTTGAAGATCGCGACGCTGCCATCTTCCAGGCGGATGTTTTTCAACTGCCGTTTGCCGAAAACAGTTTCGATTTTATTTACAGCATCGGAGTACTGCACCATACCCCAAGTTGCGAGCAGGCGGTTAAAGTTTTGCCCCGACTGCTGAAGCCCGGCGGCCGCCTTGCCGTCTGGCTCTACAGTTCCTATAACCCCTGGTACCGGATGAGCGACGTCTACCGCAGAGTGACCCGGAGGATGCCGCAGAAATTGCTTTACAAGCTTTGCTATGGGGTAATCCCACTCTACGGCGTGCATCAGGTGTTGAGGAAGATTCCGCTTGTCGGCAGGCCGGCCAGTGCAGCGGTGGCTTGGCTGATCCCAATGTCGTTCAACAAAGATGCCGAGTGGCGCGTGCTGGATACTTTTGACTGGTACTCGCCGTGGTATCAGTCGAAGCATTCATATGAAGAAGTTTTCCGATGGTTTGAGAGCTGCGACATGGAGGACCTCCGTGTGGTGGAGGAACCTATCGCGGTGAACGGCCGAAAACCCTTGTCATGATTTTATTCTGACCTGAAAAGCAGGGTCCGGCTCTCGACACTGCCGGTAAACTTAAGCGGCGGCAAAGTGCGATGAGCAAAACCAAAAATCGGGCGGCCAATGTCAGCGCAGGCAAACCTATTCCGAAGGCTGCAGCCGCGCGTGCGGAGGCGTCCGGAATAGGGATGCGCTGGTTCAGTAAACTCGCGTACGGGCGATGGCTTCCGAGTTATGCCTGGCAGAGACTTACTCGCTCAACTCCCAGCGGGAAAGTGCATCTGATCTTTGCGCTCGCCGACCATTTTGAGCCGGCAATCACGCCACAAGGCGGCCGGGGCCGCGCCCTCTACTCTGAACAGGAGCGCCGAGTAGAACACTGGTGTGCCGAATATCCGCGTGCGGTCGATCAATGGCGCGATCACGAAGGTCAAAGGTTTGCGCACACCTATTTTTATCCGGCCGAGCAGTACGACCGAAATTTAGTAGATCGTCTCGCCGGGCACTGCCATTCCGGATGGGGTGAACTTGAAATCCATTTACATCATGGAATGGATGCGCCCGACACTGCCGAAAATACTCACCGCGAACTTGTGGCGTTCCGCGACGCCTTGGTGCGGAATCATGGCTCGCTTTGTTTCCTGGATGGCTCCAGTGAGCCCCGTTACGCGTTTGTTCACGGAAATTTTACGCTGGCGAATTCTGCCAGGGGCTACGCCTGCGGGGTCGACAATGAAATGGAAGTTCTCGCGAACACAGGCTGCTACGCCGATTTCACGCTGCCGACCGCGGCATTCCATCCAGCGCAGGTCGCAAAGATAAACTCGCTTTACGAGTGCAGCCTTCAGCTCAAGACACGAGCTCCGCATCGCAAAGGCCGCGATCTGCGGGTGGGCCGCTCTCCGCAAGTCTTCCCCATTAATGTGCAAGGTCCGTTGATGCTCGATTTTGACCGGCGGGCGCGGAACGGCTTCGCCCGTGTCGAGAATGCCGCGCTGACGGGACCAAACCCTCCTGGTTTGCGGCGCCTCCAGCTTTGGAAGAAGGCTGCAATTTCCGTTCAAGGTAGACCCGACTGGCTTTTCATCAAAATTCATTGCCACAGTATGGATCCACATCAACGAGAGTCTGTGATGGGCGAATTCATGCAACGCTTCCTCAGCGAGCTTACTGAAGGGGCACAGGACCGGCGCGAGATCATTCATTTTGTCACTGCGCGGCAAATGGTGAACATCATTTGGGCGGCCTGCGATGGCCGCGAAGGCAATCCCGGAGATTACCGCGATTACCGGCTGAAGCTGGCTCGCGACTTGTCGGATGTGGCGTGGAAAAGCGCCGATTCCCAAACCAGCGTGAGAAGATAGCGCATGTGCGGAATCGCGGGCATCGTCAACACGGCTGCCGACCAACGAGTGGAAAGCGCCGCCGTTCACCGCATGTGCCAGGCAATCATCCATCGCGGTCCGGATGACGAAGGCATTTTCGTCAAGGACGGCGTAGGGTTTGGGATGCGCCGCCTCAGTATCATCGATCTGGCTACCGGCCACCAGCCGGTGTTCAACGAGGATCGGTCGGTCTGGGTGGTTTTCAACGGAGAGATTTACAACTTCCCGCAGCTGCGTGCCGATCTACAAAGCCGGGGGCATCGGCTGGCGACGCACACAGACACCGAGGTGATCGTCCATCTCTATGAGGAAATGGGCCGCGATTGCGTTCATCAACTGCGCGGTATGTTTGCCTTTGCTTTGTACGACGAGCGCAGCAGGAAAGTTTTGATTGCCCGCGACCGCCTGGGAGAGAAGCCGCTGCATTATGCTTTCGACGGTAGGCGCCTATTGTTCGGTTCTGAGATAAAGGCGATCCTCGCGGTAGCCCCAGAACTCGCGCAGGTCGATCGCCAGGCCCTGCGACAGTATGTGCAATTCGGGTATATTCCTGATCCTGCGACTTCCTTTTCAGCCATCAAGAAGCTTCCGCCAGGGCACTTGCTCGAATTAGAAAATGGCAAGCTGTCGGTAAGCCAGTATTGGGATCTGCCGGAATACGGCACACATTCGCCAGCCAGCGAAGAAGAATGCCTGGAAGAGTTGGAACAACGGTTGGAGGAAGCCGTGAAAATGCGGCTGATCGCCGACGTTCCGCTGGGCGCATTTCTCAGCGGGGGAGCGGATTCCTCGACCATCGTGGCGCTCATGGCGCGATTGAGCTCCAAGCCGGTAAAAACCTTTTCGATTGGGTTCCGCAAGAAAGATTTTGATGAAACGCCTTATGCCCGGATGGTGGCGGAGAAATTCAGCACCGAACACCATGAACTGATTCTTGAGCCCGATGTGGTGAGCTCGGTAGACACTCTGAGTCATTCACTGGAGGAGCCGTTCGGAGATGCATCGGCACTGCCAACTTACTATGTTTCGTGTCTGGCGCGTCAGCATGTGACAGTCGCATTGTCGGGGGATGCTGGCGATGAGATATTTGCCGGGTACAATCGCTATCGAATCTGTTTGCAGGATCATTCTTTCGGATGGATACCCGACTGGATGCGCCGCATTTATCGTGAGCGACTACACAGTCTGGTTCCGCGTAGCATTCCGGGACGAAGCTTGACTTACAGTATTGCGCTACCCTGGCCTGAACGATATATCGAGGATGTTTCGCTACAGCCATTACAGCGGCAGATGGGTTTATTTTCTGAAGATTTTCTGAGGGGCGCTGCAGGCGATCGCGATCCATTCGATCAGTTCCGCGATTATATCGAGCGAGCGCCTGCAAGCGAGCCCCTGACCCGTCTGCTTTATCTCGATTCCAAGACGTACCTGCCTGCGGACATTCTTACTAAAGTAGACCGCATGAGCATGCTGACTTCGCTCGAAGCCAGAGCTCCCATGGTGGATCACATTTTTATAGAGTGGGCGACGGGTCTTACCTCGAAATGGAAAATGCGCGGCAGGGAACAGAAATACATCCTGAGAAAATTGGCTGAGCGGGTCGGAGTACCGAGAGAGGCTCTGTATCGTCCCAAGCAGGGTTTTGCATTGCCGTTAGTGCATTGGACTCGGCACGAATTGAAAGACCTCATCGTGAGCGCGCTGCTGGAACCGCGCACCCTGCAGCGAGGCTATGTGAATCCGCCGGCGGTTCGGCAGATGCTGGACGAGCATTTTCGCGGACGTCGCAATCATGCTGGGCAAATCTGGCGGCTTCTCATGCTGGAACTCTGGCACCGGAATTATCTTGAGAAGATCCACACCATGCATTCCGTGGGTGGTGCAGAGAGTGTGGTTCCGGTGAGTGGAGGCAGCGCGTGAAGCCGGAGGCTTCGCAAATTTGCGGATCGAAATCCGACCGGCTGAATTCGGAGCCGCAGAGTGAATCCGGTTTCGGCCAAGCGGTAACCGCTTCGGCGGCCCGTGCGCCCGGAGTTTTTCTGATGACGAATAGCTTCCAGACGGGCGGAAGCGAACGGCAGTTTGTTGAGTTGGCACGCGCTTTGCATCCCGGAATGTACCGTATTCAGTTAGGCTGCCTGCAAACTAATGGACCTCTGCAAAAGGATATTGGACCGGTAGAACATTTTGATCTGGGAGGCAGCCTGTATCGCTTGCAGTCGATGCGCATGCGCTACTGTCTGGCAAACTACTTGCGAGGATCTGACATTGACATTGCCCATGCCTTCGATTACTACACCAACCTGGCGTTGATTCCATCCGCCAAGCTGGCGCGTACGCCGGTGGTAATTGGAAGCCAGCGCCAATTAGGCGACCTGCTTACTCCCAATCAACGTCGCGCTCAGCTTGCGATGTTCCGATGGGCGGATTGTGTGATCTGCAATTCGAAGGCAGCAGCGGAGGGTCTGCGCATGCAGGGACTGCGGGCAGACAAATTACGAGTAATCGGCAATGGTCTCCCGCCTGCGGCTTTCGCTCAGACTGTGCCCGTGACGCCGCGGCGCCCCGGCGTTTTCAGAGTGGGAATGATCGCGCGCATGAATGCGCGCTCCAAGAATCATCAGATTGTACTGAGGGTCGCGGCTCGCCTGAAAAACCGGCTCAAGAATTGTGAGATCGTTTTTGTCGGAGATGGACCACTGCGACCGGAGTTGGAGCGCAAGGCAGAGGAATTGGGCATCAGCGATATGGTGCAATTTCTAGGCGACCGGCGAGATATCCCGGCAATCCTTGCTTCTCTGGATGCGACTGTACTGCCGTCAGCTTCAGAAAGTCTTTCCAATGCCATTCTCGAGTCGATGGCGGCCGGTGTGCCCGTGATCGCCAACGACGTGGGTGGCAACGCAGAACTGATTTCTGACGACCGAGGAATTCTGCTCCCGCCGGAGAACGAGGAAGCTCTCGAACAGGCGTTGCTGAAGATCGCCGGTGACGCGCCGCTACGTGAAGCTATGGGGCGAAGTGCGAAAATCTTCGCGCACGAGAATTTTGCGATCGAACGAATGCGCCAACAATACGACGGCCTCTATGCGGAACTGCTCGATAAAAAAGGCTGGCGCTCGAAATCATCGAATACGCGCGTTGGCGAAGCAAGTTTCCACAGGCCTTTGCGCGTGACCATAGTGGCAGCCTCGCTGCGCTACGTAGGCGGCCAATCCGTTCAAGCCGACTTGCTGTTAAAGCATTGGCAGAATGACGCTGACGTCTTGGCTGAGCTCATACCCATCGACCCTCCATTTCCGCTTGGCCTCAAGTGGGCGGAAAAGATTCCAGTTCTGCGAACCCTGGTGCGAGAGCCCTTATATGCGCTCGCACTGTGGCGCGGACTGAAGGAGGCTGACATCGCGCATGTTTTTTCCGCATCGTACTGGTCGTTTTTGATCGCGCCAGTTCCCGCATGGCTGGTGGCGCGCCTGAGAAAAACAAAAGTATTGCTCCACTATCACAGCGGTGAGGCTCGGGATCACTTGCGCAGGTTTCGCACTGCTTCTTCTATTCTTCGTCGGATGGACGTGATCGTGGTCCCGTCGGGCTATTTGGTAGACGTATTCGCCGAGTTTGGCCTGAAGGCGGAAGTCGTACCGAACATCTTTGACCTTTCGCAGTTTTTCTTCAGACAGCGGAAGCCGCTTCGTCCTCATCTGGTGTGCACGCGCGGCTTCCATCCTTACTACCGCGTCGACTTAGTAGTGCAAGCTTTCGAGAGCGTTCAGAAAGTGTATCCCGAGGCCCGCCTCGATCTGGCCGGCGGCGGCCCGATCGAAGGAGAGATTCGCGAGCTCGTTCAAAAACGCAATCTCTCGGGCGTGCGATTTCTCGGAGTGGTCGCGCGGCCGGAAATCGGCAGAGTATACGAGGCGGCAGATATTTTTGTGAACGCATCCAGCCTCGATAACATGCCGGTTTCGATCCTGGAAGCTTTCGCCTCTGGCACGCCTGTGGTGAGCACTGCTCCTGAAGGAATGAGCTACCTGGTTCATCACGAGCGGACAGGATTGCTGTCCCCACCCGGTGACGCCGCGTTGCTTGCGGAGAATATTTTGCGGTTGCTAAGAGATCAAGAGTTGGCCGCCCGACTGGCAGCGAATGCCTACGATGAATCCAGTCGTTATCGCTGGTCCGCCGTGCGCGAAAGTTGGCTGGCTGCGTACCGTGAGCTAATGGCAGGATCGCAGAACGATTCACGCAACGCAGGTTCTGCAAGGACGGAAGTCGATGCAGGAGAAATTTAAGACGGACGTGAGACTGAAACCTGAGACAGAAACTCCCGCAAGAATTGCCCCCGCCACAGCGAATAGGGCGCCGGTTTTCGTCCTGGGCTGCCCCAGATCGGGCACCACCGTGCTTTATCACATGATTTTGTCGGCGGGAGATTTTGCGGTCTACCGGGCGGAGTCGAATGTTTTTAATCTGCTGGTCCCGCGATTCCGTGGAATGAAATCTTCCGCCGATCGCCGAGAGCTTCTGGATGTGTGGTTGAAGAGCAAGTTGTTTCGCGTTTCAGGGTTGGATGCGGGCGAAATCAGAACCAAGCTGACGGCAGAGTGCCGTGGAGGAGGCGATTTCCTGCGAATCGTGATGCAGGAAATTGCCAACAAGCAGAAAGTTGCGCGTTGGGCCGATTGCACACCTGAGCATCTCCTCAACATGGAGCAGATTAAACGTGAAATACCTGAGGCTTTGTTTATCCACATTATTCGCGACGGTCGCGACGTCGCTCTTTCTTACGCCAAGCAGGGATGGTCTTATCCATTGCCGTGGGATCGTCACGATCGCCTTGGAGTTGCAGGATTGTATTGGGAATGGATCGTCCGCAAAGGCCGTGAGCAGGGAAAACACTTGGGCAAAGACTATCTGGAAGTGCGCTTTGAAGAACTGGTCGCAAATCCACAACAAACGTTGTCGCGAATTGGTTCGTTCATTGATCACGATCTCGACTACGAGCGCATTCAGCGCGCTGGAATCGGGTCCGTCAGCCAACCTAATTCTTCATTTACCGGCGAATCAGAAGGGACGTTCAATCCCGTTGCCCGGTGGAAGACAAAAATGACTGCCGAAGAAATTGCCGGCCTTGAGCAACTGATCGGGGACGCTCTCCTGGATCTGGGATACAGTTTGGCTTCAAATACTAAACATGCTGTAAGCCTGCGGGCGGCCCGCATGCGGGCAACCTACCTGCCTATGTTTGAAGCCAAACAATTGCTGAAGCGAACTCCTCTCGCTAGATTCGTTCATCTTGATACCATTGAGATTGAACCAGAAGCTTCCGTTTGAAATGGTTTCAGAGCTAACCGGAGGTCACTCATAGCAACTCTAATCTTGGAGCGTAGTCACGCCATGGGCACCGATTTAGTTGCGCAATCCTCCCCTGCGAATTCGTGAGACTCCCCTTCCAGACATACCCTGTGCCACAACTCCAGGTTGAGCAACCGCCAGATACGATCATAATGGTCGCGATAGTTTGCGCGATGTTCGCGAAAGAGCTTCTCTACGGCGGCGCGCTTGAAATATCCGCGGTTCATGCTGCGAGGTTCCAGAAGCAGCTGCTCGATAGAGTCAAGCTGAGCCCCAGCGAGCCAGCCGCTCCAGGGCGTAGGGAATCCTAACTTTGGCCGGTAAATGATGGAGTGAGGAAGCAAATCCTCCATCGCTTTCTTCAGGATTTGCTTACCCGCACCACCACGGAGTTGAATGCTATCCGGAACGCGCGTGGCCCACTCCACCAGCACGTGATCGAGGAACGGTACGCGGCTTTCGATTGAGGCCGCCATGCTCATGTTGTCTTGCTTCATCAAAAGTTCGACCAGGTAGGTTTTGATGTCGGTGTAGAGGAGACGCTGAAGCACCTCTCCAGAAGACTTTTCCCAGAAGCCGAGAACGCTGCGATAGGCGCAGCCGGCCGCGATCTCATTTGTAAATTGATCGGTTAGCAAATCATTTTGATCTTTTTGATTAAACGCAGAAAAGAAATTGTCAAAATAAAAAGATGCCCACGATTCTCCATCAAGGCCGACAAAAGTATGAGAAAGTTTACGCCGGGCGGTGGCGTTGATCACCGTTGAACTAGCGATAAAATCGCGGAGATGACGTCGAATCCCCTTCGGAACGAGACCGCGATAGACGCGATCGAATGCCAAATTCTTTAAAGTGAAGGCGTAACGCGAGTACCCGCCGAGGGTCTCATCGCTTCCCTCGCCTGTGAGAACCACTTTTACGCGCTCGCGAGCCAATTCGGCGACAAAGTACAACGAGACGCTGGAAGGCCAGGCAATCGGTTCATCTTCATGCCAGATCAGTTTCGGCAGCGCTCCAAAAAAATCCTGCCGGCTCACGAAAACTTCGTGATGCACCGAGTTCAGATGCTCGGCCACGGTGCGGGCATAGGGTAATTCGCTGTAGGTTTGTTCGCTGTAACCTACGGAGAATGTTTCGACCGGCTCGCGCCTGATTTTTGTCATCAGGGCCGCCACTGCACTTGAATCGAGGCCGCCGCTTAGGAATACACCGAGAGGAACATCGCTCATCAAGTGGCTGTTGACGGCCCCCTCGAGCAGTTCGCGATAAGTGTCGACGTAGTAACGCTCGTCCTGAACCTTATCTTCAGAAGTCTGCGGCAAATCCCAATACTGCTCCATTTTCAAGTTGCCGTGTTCATCTATTTCAAGACGGTGGCCGGGCATCAATTTCTTCACGCCGTCGTAAAACGTTTCATCTCCTGAGAGATAACCGAAGGCGAGAAACTCAGGCAGGGTGCCACGATTGAACTCGGCGCTTACGCCAGGGTAGGTCAGTAGAACCTTGATCTCGGAACCGAAGATAAAGCTGCCCGGTGTGAGTCGATAATAAAGCGGTTTGATACCCAAGCGGTCGCGGGCAACAAAAAGAGATTTTCGCTTTGCATCCCAGATGGCGAAAGCAAACATGCCGCGCAGATGCAGGACGCAGTCGTTTCCGTATTCCTCGTAGAGGTGAACGATGGTTTCGGTGTCGCTCTGCGTGCGATAGTGGTGGCCGCGGCTGATCAATTGCTCGCGCAGCGCCCGGTGATTGTAGATTTCGCCGTTGAAAACGATCCAGATCGAACCGTCTTCATTGCTGATGGGTTGATGTCCGGTAGCCAGGTCGACAATGCTCAGTCGGCGCATGCCGAGGCCGATCCCGCCCTGAATAAAGAACCCGTCGTCATCCGGACCGCGGTGGGTTATGACGTCGCACATCCGCCGGAGAACTCCGGAATCGACCTGCGCGTCTTTATCGAATTCAAATATCCCTGCAATTCCACACATGTTGTCTTTAGCTACTTTCGTTTCGGCCGTTGTGGTCAAGACACAGGATCGAGGACTTCGAAATCTTTGATCACCGTGTCATCGACTACGCTGCCATCGGAAGAGGAAGCCTGCTTCGACCCGGCACGGCTTATCCATTCGAATTTCTGCGTATGTGCCGGATGCGAAATGAACCGTTTGCCGCGCCACTCGCCGAAACTGCCAGAAACCATAATAACGTGCTGAACCCGCCCACCTTCCAGTTTGCAATAGAGCAAGCTGGCATCACTGCTCCATGGGCCGCATGTCCAGGAAGAGTTTCCGGTCCCAAAAAATAAGACTTCCGTAGTCTGAAGGGTCTGGCAGCGATAACCGCGAACTCCTCCGACACGGCTTTCACCAATCGCAGAAAATGTGCATATATTTGAAGGCTCGACCATCGGCAATAGCAGCACGGCGCAATCTTCAGGCAGGGTTGCCTTCGCACTAATGCGGAGAACCGGCGCAACCTGTTTTGAGCCATACGCGGGAGATACAAAGCCTTCCGTAATTTCTGAGGTCCACACAGAGGTGCGATCGATCAGCAGCGCAAGGTGGGTGCGTGGCTTTGTCGAGTGAGCGGAAGATTCAGCGAAGACAAATCCTGGTAGAGTTTTCACTTCGATATCCGGGGCGAAATGCCAGAAAGTCTCAAGCAGATGGCTGCCTTGGCCTTCCGCGACATCGCGAATAAACCACAACCCCCCCTGCACGTGAAACACAAATCGACGATGCAGCACCGGTTCCAGAAGCCGGCGGTATCCATCGTGGCTGGCAACAAGCAAATTAAAAGTGTCGCCTTTCAGCCAAGTCTCGGCTTTCACGTTCGGAATCGAACTCCATGCAAAAGATCCTTCAGAAACAGCCTGATCGAGGCTGTCAACTTTCATTGTGTTGTGAGCAGCGGTGCCGCGGAACTGGTTGCGCTCTTCTCCGTCCGAGATATAGCAGTAGGCGCCGGAATCGATCAGAAAGCGCTCTCCCTCGATCGAGAACCGGATACTGAGTGCGTCGGCATGCCCGTGGCCGGAGTTGCCCGTACCTTGCGGTCCTGCATCGATCATAAGCTGTTGCCGATTGGGTTCGCCGTCATTGATTAGAAAAACGCCGCCGGATTCGAAGGCTTTGGACGATTTCTCGGTTTGCGCGGGTCGCTTGCTGAGAAGTTGAATTGCCTTGTCGCCAAAAAGCCATATAGCTTCCTCGGTCACATTTGAAGACGCGTACCGATCGCGATCGTAGATAATTGCACCGAGGGTCAAGGGATCGGTCATGCACTCGACTCGATTCCGTCGCGGATTGAAGACCCTGCCTCCGTCATCATCGCCGAAACCCTCAACTGCGCCGGTTTCGGATAACGCCTGCACCACATCCAACATTTTCTTTAACACCGCGTCGAATTGCTCTGGGATGGCAAATCCGTTCTTGCTCGCAAGAATTCGCGCGTGCAGGAAAAAATCGAGTGCGTAAACGTGGTAATAAAGCGACTGCTCGAAGTAAACGCCATCGGGGCGGACCTGTCGTTCCGATTCCTCTAGAATAATCGCCCATCCGTTTTGTTGCCAGCGTTTAGCTTCAGCAATCTCGGGGTACAGCGTTCCGATGAAAAAAAGTGCAACGCCTTCCCCGATGAGATGCGTGTTGGGCGAGAAGTAGGTCGATAAATAGCGTTCAATGTATCGACCGTTCGCTCTGAGAGCGTGAAGGATGTCTGTGTGAAAGGTGGGAGGCAGGTCCTGAGAGACAGCCAGAAGATTACCAACCCAGATCCACGACAGGCTGCGGAATGCCACTTCCAGTGAGCTCGCCCAGTTGATGCCGAGCGGATAGGGGTTTGCCTTCCGCCAGGATTCGAACTGGGCCACGATTTCAGCCGCATAAGCGCTATTGCCGCTCAACAACGAAGCTTTGGCCAGCGTGACCAGGTGCTGGTGGCGATTCAGTTCCCAGATGACTTTGTGATCGCCGACAGTTTTAAAATCGAGGAATTTAAGCTTAAACCATGGTCGCAACGGGCTTCGCTTCCCGTGGACGACGTCAGAATGCCAGTCGATGTCTTCACCATAGTCGAGCTTCTCATACCCCAGAAGACGAAACTCGTGCCGACAAATTTCATCTGCTTCGTGAAGAATTGCTTCTGCTTCATTAGGCAGATGCGTGCGCACCAGCGATGCGCGATGCGCAATCTCATTCTTATTCGACTCGAAGAAAAAACTGGCGTTCGCCGCATCCCGCGGCTGGAGATGGCCCCTGCGGGGTTCAAAGCCGGAACGATAACGCAGAAGATCGAGACGCTTTGAAACCTCCTGGCCTAGTCGCGTGCGCACTTCTTGCCACTTCATGCGGCGCAGACGTGCCCATTTGTTTTGCCCTCTAGACCCCACAAATGCATGTTACCGTGACTGAGCGAAGGATTGGGGAACAACTATTGGCGTTCCGATTACCGTCGTCCAGGAACCGGCGAGTGAAGATACACCGGGTCGGTACTGTCGTGCGGTGATAACTGACCGACACGTAACGCATCACTGGTTATCGATTTCAGAACTCGATTTGCGCTCGCGCCCGAGCATCAAAGCGCGCAGGGAATCGTAAGCAGAGTTTCCGAGGACACTCTTGATTGTATCCCTGGCTTTTTCGCGGAACTGTATTTGGAAGAGGCCGTGGCCGCGGCACGCCCGCATCAATTCGTCAGTCGTGGTACGGTCCAGCACCGCAAAGCGGGCAAGCGCAAACGGATTTGTTCCGGCAAAGTTCACCCCCGTGCGACTCGTCGCCATCGTTTTGAATCCGGCCGCCTTTACTGCGTCGACGACACGTTGATTCCATCGCCCGCCGGGACACGAAAAATGATCAACGGCGACGCCAATGAGACGCTCCAGGCGGTCTTTCGCTCCTTTCGTCTCTTCGCGAAGCCGATTGGCGTCGATGTCCGTGAGATAGGGATGGGTCAGCGAATGGCACCCGATCTCAAATCCGAGTGAACTCAGATCGCGAAGTTGCGATTCAGATAAATAGCCCGGCTTGCCCACGAAGCCTGCGGTGATGTAAAAAGTGGCGCTGAAGCCTACATGTTTTAACGCGGGCGCCGCGAACAGAAGATCTGACTCGCTGCCGTCGTCAAAAGTAACGCCCACGCTTTTGCCATCGAAAGCCTGCATTGCCTGGGTAACATCCTTGCCGCACCAACCCTGCTGTGCGAGAGTTTCAATCTGAGTCCGAAACTCAGAGGCTGGCACAACGTAGCGTGTGTATCCGGGCTCGGAGTTACACAAAGCTCTGCCAGTTTGAGCGAGCTCGTGATACATCAAGAAAATAGTGCCGGGTTCAGCCATTAATAGATCCTAAACATTTCTGTCATCCTTCTCTCCGGAGGATGCGTTCCAGAAAGCTGAGCCAGTCTCCCAGTTCTGGCAAGGGATCCCGCCACTGAAAGTTATCGTGGAAAGTGCCAGGCAGAGGCGTCATTACTGCCAACAATGTGCTTAGGCGCCCGGGGTAGGGCATAGGATAGCCTGCTGGCGCTCCGCGCCACACTTCAACCAGATGACGAAAATCACCCAACAACCAGCGGCACAAAACGCCTGTTTGAAAATGATTCATCGCTTCGACGTCTTCCGTTTCCGCCATTTGCGCTACCCAGACCGGAAAATTCGCGCCAGCATAGCACGCGAGGGGCAGGGAATTCCAAAAGCGCCCATTCACTTCCATGAAAACCGGAGGGCCTCCCGGAACTTGCCTGAACTCAACCATCGCAGCGCCGTGCCAATGCAAGGCTCGCAGAATGGCCAGAGAATGTTCTCTGGCTTGCGGGTCTGGTTCGACACTCACGCGCAGAGCGCTGCCCGATCCAGTGGGATGTACATCCCGGATGCGGCGATGCGCGAACTCCGCTCTTAATTCACCGTGTTGCATTAAAGCGAAATATCCAGTGCCTTCGCCTTCCGAAAATTCCTGTACCAGAATGTGGGAGCAGATGTCTTTCATCTGCAGAAATGTGGCCATCAATTCCTTGGCGTTTCTGACATAGCGTGGCCTTCCAGTTGTCCGCAACGCCCCATCAGAACTCATTTCCACCGAACTTCGTGGTTTCATAACCGCTGGAAATTTCGTGATTCGGCTCGCCTCAAGAGCTTGCTCGGCGTCGCAGATTACGGTTGTCTTTGGAACCGGAACGCCGAGAGAGGCTGCCAGACGAACTGTCTCCTCTTTATTGAACGCGAGAGACACGTCCGCATGAGAGGGCAAAACCAACTTTGCGCCAGCCGCGAAAAGTTGCTCGCGCTGGGCCGATAGCGGCAGGGTTGTGGCTTCCGTCATCGGAAGGACCAGGGTGCCCGGCTTCTCTGTCAGCATTTCCAAAATGCGCTTAATGAAACCCGCCGCGTCTTTTTGTGGGGACGGATATTGAAACGTGCTCTCGCAAGAGCGAGACCAGCCCGCCTTGGACCACGCGCTAGATTCGCCAACTAGAACCCGATGGCCTGCGCTCGCCAGCGAACGCACACTGGCCACCGCCTGATTCTGGTTCCCATCGAGCACCAGGATTCTCATAACTGTACTGACGATGCTTGAGTATTCTGGGAGCGCGGCCCGCTGCGAAAGTTGACCGCAGCTTCACTGAGTACATTCGAGAAACGGCGTGCGATCTGCGACCAGTCGTAGCGCGCAGCTAAAGCAGCGGCGGCTTGCTCCAAACTTTGGCGCAGCTTTGGATCACGCAGAAGTCGAAGGATGCTGTCGGCAAACAGCTGCG
Organism: Acidobacteriota bacterium; assembly: GCA_013289765.1. Taxonomy (GTDB): domain Bacteria; phylum Acidobacteriota; class Terriglobia; order Terriglobales; family Acidobacteriaceae; genus Sulfotelmatobacter. The sequence continues at coordinate 356,573 of JABCZI010000001.1, read as the reverse complement.
CATTGTCGGCGATCAACAAGTCGCGGCCGTCGGTTACATCCAGGCCTTCCGCGCCGATTGAAGTGGAAACCATTGCCTTTGCCATAGCCATCGCTTCGAAAATCTTGAGCCGTGTACCGCCTCCAATGCGCAGGGGAACGATCACTACCGTGGCGGCGCGCAAATAATCGATGACCGAAGCTACCGTTCCGGTCACTTCAACCGAAGCCGAGGCCAATCGTTGCACTCGCGCATTCGGATTTCGGCCGACAATCTGAAAGCGTGCGTCCGGAAAATTGACCAGAACCACGGGCCAAATCTCCTTGCAGAAATATTCCATGGCATCAATGTTGGGTTCCCAATCCATGGAACCAGTGAATACCACCAGCGGGGGAATGCCCACGACCGAAGGCACCACTTTATATTGCTCCGTGTCCACGCCCGTTGGGACGACCGTGATGGGACAACCAGGAGACAACCTCAGCATGGTATCGCGATCGTTTTCAGAAACTGCAATGACGTGCTGAAATCGTTGCAACGAGCGGGTTTCATACCGCGCCATCTTTCGAGCCTCGATCGCGTACGAGAGCTTTCGCAACGGGTTCTTTTCCTTGTCGGCCATGCGCCGCCAGAGCATGGTTTCCACGTTGTGCTGAAATAGCACGACGGGAATTGAAGAATCGAGCGGGAAGTTCAACGAAGCAGAAAGAAAGTCGCACACTGCAACGTCGAGACTACCAGCCTTCAGCCATTCTGCGACTGCATCCTGCACCTTACGATGCGAAAACTTTTTTACCGCATATGGCGCGGAAGAAGGGAGCCGAAGAAGGTAGTCAACAGACTGCGCGATGCTGCCCTGTGGACCGGCGAGATGGATGGGTTGGGCTCCCGGCAGCAACTGCCTGATGGCTGTTTCGTACGCCGCATCCTGAGGTCCGCCGTAGTAGGAGAGAAAAACAATCTCGTGTTCTCGCGTCAGGTGTCGAAGAATGTTGAAGGAACGAATCTTGCCTCCAGTGTCGACCGGCAAGATTTTTCCCGCCTTAACCCAGTGTATTTTCATCCTAGTGAACTACCAGCAAATCCCTTCATAAGGCATGTTTACAGCTGGACGCCTCGACTTCTCAAGATTCACCAAGTCCACCACGAAATGATTGGGCCGGAGATGGGAGTTCAGGGTTTCTCGGCTGATTCCCCGCGTTCCGATCACGACAACTTCTGCCTGAGCCAGGACTTCTTCGAGACTGGAACTGAGGAGCGAACCGATGTGGGGAATCACCTCTTCGATGTATTGTCGGTTCGACCCGATCAGCCGTCCCAAAGATACGTTGTCGTCCCAGATTTGCAGAGAGCAACCTTCACCGATTAAACGCTTTACCAGTTGGACCTGCGGACTCTCGCGCAAATCGTCGGTGGCCGCTTTAAAACTCAGCCCCAGCATGGCGATCTTTTTTTTACCCGTGTTCAAGACGATTTGGAGCGCACGGTCCAAGTGGGCGTCATTGCTTGGCAGAATCGATTGAAAAAGAGGCAATTCGAGATCGAGTTCTTTAGTGCGGTAGTTCAAAGCGCGAACATCTTTGGGCAAGCAGGAACCGCCGAAGGCGAAACCCGGCTTGAGGTAGCTTGGCGAGATGTTTAACTTGGTATCGGCAGCGAAAATTGCGATTACAGCTTCGGCGTCCACTCCCAGTTCTTTCGCCATGGTTCCGATTTCGTTGGCAAACGAGATTTTCACCGCGTGCCACGCATTGCAAACGTACTTCACCATTTCGGCGGAACGGAATGACGTCTCGAAAACCTGCCCCGGCACGTTGGCATAAACTTCACGGAGAATCTGGCTGTGCGCCGAATCGGCCGCGCCGATTACAGTGATTGCGGGTTGCAGAAAGTCCGCCACCGCAGTGCCTTCGCGCATGAATTCTGGATTCACGCAAACCCCGAAACCTTTGCCCAATTTCTTGCCACTGGCTTTTTCCAAAGTCGGCACGACCAGCGTCTCTGCCGTGCCCGGTAGCACGGTACTGCGCAATACAACGAGATGAAAGGTTTCTTTTTTCCGGAGAGCCTCGCCAATTTCCTGGCACACCGGCGCAATGTGCCCCAAGTCCAGCTTGCCATTTCGCATGCTTGGAGTGCCTACGCAGAGGAACGAGATCTCGCTATCCAGGACGGCTTTTTTCGCGTCACTGGTCGCCTCCAGCCTTGAAGCCTGCCGGGAGCTGGCGATCAAATCCGCTACACCCGGTTCAACAATGGGGCTACGCCCAGTCTTGAGGGCTTCAACCTTGGCGGAACTGAGGTCCACTCCAATAACGCGGTTTCCTTGATGCGCCAGGCATGCCGCGGTCACCGTTCCTACATAACCCAACCCAAAAATGCTGATTGCCCGACTCATTCGAAGTTTGTCCCCTTCCACTGCGTTCCGAATTCAAAGATAGTCGAGTGCGCAAATTCCGGCAATTGCCGCGCTGTGTACCGCACCAGTCAAGGACTCGCCTGAGGATTTTGGTGGGAGGAATAAGGCAATGGAAACAACGAGGTCTTCAAATTACCGATGCAAATCCGCAGTTGTCGGCTGCAAGATCGTGTGCTTTCCAAATCCCCCAGGTATGGGTCGACGATCTCACGATACTGCCACGGTTGTTCTCCATAGGCACTAAGCATAAAAATCTTGCTCTGCGATGCCGGATAAAGCGTGAGCAGTTCGGTTTTGTTCTGAAAATCCATAGCCAGAATGCAGTCCGCTTGCTCGACCATTTCCGGAGTGAGCAGTTTTGCGCGGTGCTCAACCAAAGAAATTCCCAGCTCCGCCGACGCCTGTTGCGCCCAGGGATGGGCTTCCCGCCCGGGGCTCGCATGCAACCCCGCTGAGACGATTCGAACTTGTTCCTGCACTCCTGCTCCCATCAGCGCTTGCCTCATGAGGAATTCCGCCATCGCACTGCGCATGATGTTGCCGAAGCACACAAACAGGAGAGACCGCGAAGATTCTGGCGCCAGACCCTGATTCGATTTTCGTATTCCCATCGCATCCAGCAGGCGCAACTTAGCGTATATGCTGCCAGCCTTTGGCCCAAGCCGAAGAACGAGATTCCCTTGTTGCACCAGGAAATCCGGCACGAACTTTCGAAGTACGTCTTTGGACGCCGCAGTCGTCGTCCGCGCGGGAGTAGGCATCAGGAGAATGATCCTCGGCGGTTCGGACTCAACTTGTATCTAGGACACGGCATCGAACTCCAAGTCCTCAATTGATCGTGGCGGCGAATCGTAAGCAAGTCGCGATGTTGTGTTTTCGCAATAAATTAGTTCTTTCAGTTTTGCTAGTTTGCGCCCGCAGTGGCCGCATGCACTGCATCCCAATCCGCACCAAGGTCCTTCCCGTCCGTGCCTTTGCTCTTGTACGGACTGGAGGGCTCCAAGCGATAGTCCCCGCCGTTGCCGCCATTGTACTTGGCAAATCGAACCGCTCCGGGCGACGAAGGAAAGAAGTTTCCAGGCGGCCAGCTTGACGCAGAATAAGCGGGGGGAGCGTCGATAATCGCGTTCGACGCAAACGTATAGTTGATGAAACAAGCGTCAAAAGTCGTCCGCGGGGTGTCGTGAAAGGCGCAGTTCACCGGCCCCCCGCCGGTTGACCATACGGGATACTTGCCCGCGGACACGATGCTGTTAGTAAGGACAAAATTCTTCATCTGCCCACTGGCTGCGACCATGTCGCCGACCACCAATAGCATCGACGGCGGGAACGCTGTGACGTGATTGATGGTCACGTTCTGCAAAAGCGGAGCTCCCGGGTTTACTGAGATCTGGGCAAGTTCACCTGGCCCGTTGTACCTCTTAGGGTCGATGTCGTCGATTACGATGTCGTGAATACTATAGCGCTGCCCGTCGAGTGCAGCGCCGTTGTCTGACAAAGCATTCGCAATCTGCAGCCCGCCCCCCACATGGCTGACGAAGTTGTAGCGAATAGTCACATCCGTGACTTGGCAAGGGGCGCAGCCCCCTGGATTTTTCGGTGTAAGCAAAATGGCAAAACCTACCTGAGTGAATCCTCCCCAGGAGTTCTCAAGAATATTTCCCTCAAGCAAAACCCTTTGGGCATTTTTAAGTTCAAAGAGATTCTTGACAACAAATGGATTTCCATTGGTTCCGCCAACGTATCCCGGTTCGCCTTTCATCCAGGTCAGCGGTTTGAACATGTGATTGTGGCTGACCTCGATGTCCGCCGGGACCTTGGTGGCACGGCCTCCGCCGAAAATGATGCACTCTGCTCCAGCTTCCAGAAAGTTATTTGTGATCTTGTAAGGTCCCATGGGATTATCGCCGAGACCTCCGGAGATTGCTTGCGCATCCGCGCAGGCACTGGTCTGGGCGATGCAGTGAAAATCCGTGAAGTAAGAATCCACAACGGCGGTATAGCGCGCTCCGCCCAGCAGAATACCTCGAACCGTCGTGTCTTTAGGGGTTCCGTGAATCCAAAGACGATCGAATACCACGTGATCCGCTGGGCCTGAAAATTGGATCAGATTGTAAATTTCCGCCGGAGATGCGGTTCGCGTCACCTCCAAGCCGATCAGCCGGTAATGGTTGGCGCCCGATGAGAAGGTAAGCGGTCCCGAGCCGCCCCTGCCATTGAATTCAATCTTAGCCAGGAGGTTTGCCGTAGTTGCACAGTTAACCTGAGGTCTGCCGGGCAGAGACGGCACTCCGGCGTAGCAAGGAGTCAGACGAGTGCCTTCTGGCGGCAGACTGGAGTCGGGAGAGCTGGTGCGGATGATGATCCAGTGCGAGTCATCGCACTTCTTGTCGGGAATCACGAAGTTCCCGCTAAAAGTTGCGCCAGCCTCCAACCGTATGACATCGCCGCAGGATGCGCCGGCGAGAACCTGTTGCAGATCCTGCCCGGAACCAACCGTCCAGGTCTTGCCGCCTGCGGGGGTATTGCGCAACGAACTATTTACATATTCCCTTGGCAATTCGGCAGGACCGTCGAAATGCCTGCCGCTGGATGAGGGAGACTGGTCCGCAGCGGAATGTGCGGAAGCCGAGATCGATAAAAAGACAAAAGCGATCCACAAAGAGGCAATGAGGCCGGCAGAAATCTTCATCCTCGGCGAATACCGCTCACGATAATCCACACGCAAAGTCTATCAGAGGGTCTGGGGTCAAACTTAAGAGCGGAGGCGACTGTATCAGGCAAGACATGTTGCTCCGCCGCGAATTTCCGCGCGGCGGAGCAACTCTGCTTTGGGACTATTCAACCCCAGCAATCGCGGAGTTGATGGCATCTATATCTGCTCCGAGGTCCTTGCCATCGGTTCCCTTAGCCTTATAAGGGCTGGAAGGCAGCAGATGATAGTCTCCGCCAATTCCGCCGTTATAGTTGACGAACTGTACATTTGCCACCGAGGCCGGAAAATAGTTCGGAGCCGGCCATTTCGTGACGGGATAGGCACTGGATCCCCCGATAATGGCATTATTGCTAAAGATAGAATCGGAGAAACAGGCGACGAAGGTAGTGAGTGGGATATCGTAGTAGGCACAGTTCGTCGCACCGCCGCCGGTGGACCAGATCGGATAGGTGCCGGCATTTCCCAAGCTGTTGGTGAAGATGAAACTCTTCATCTGAGACGAGGTTGCGACCGTATCGCCCACCACGAACAATGTGGATGGCGGGAAGGCTGTGACATGGTTGATCGTCACATTTTGCAGCAGCGGAGCTCCCGCGCTCACCGAGATTTGCGCCAGTTCGCCCGGTCCGTTGTACTTTGTCGGGTTAATGTCGTCAACCACCAAGTCGTGGATGCTGTAACGCTCCCCATTCCGCGCAACGCCGGTGCCATTGCCTCCCATAGCATTGGCGATCTGCAGGCCGGCGCCAACATGGCTGATAGTGCTGTTGCGAATCGTGATATCCGTGACCAGGCAGTCTGGGCAAACGTTTGCTGTTCCCGAAGCCTGGTTCTTCGGAGTCAGCAAAATGGCAAACCCCACCTGCGAGAAGCCGCCCCAGGAGTATTCCATGATGTTGCCGCCGACCAGAACCCGCTGCGCATTTTTCAGCTCGAGAAGATTCTTTACCACAAAAGGATTCCCGTTTGTTCCGCCAACATATCCAGGTTGTCCAGCCATCCAGGTCAAAGGCTTGAACATGTGGTTCTGGGTGATTTCAATGTCGGAAGGGGTGGCCGTTGCCGCACCGCCGCCAAACATCACGTTCTCCCCAGAAGCTTCAAGGAAGTTGCCGTTAATTTTGTAAGGTCCCATTGGGCCGCTGCCCAGGCCACCACCAATTGCTTGAGCATCGCCGCAAACTCCGGTGACCGAGACGCAGTGAAAATCACTCAAGTATGAATTTACGACCGAGAGATAAGTGGCTCCCTCGAGCCAAACGCCTCGGTTGGTATCATCCTGAGCCGTGCCATGCATCCAAACACGGTCGAGAATGAGATTGTTGGCCGCGCCATTCGCCGCAACCGACGCCAAGGCATACACAATTCCAATGCCGGTAGCGCGCGTAATTTCCAGCCCCATCAGACGGTAGTGGTTTGCTCCCGCCGCAAACAGGATAGGACCGTTGCCTGAATTGCCGTACGAGGTCATTACCAGCTTAGCCAGAACGTTATTCGTGGATGTGCAGTGCAATGCGGGACGGCCGGGAAGCGACGAAACACCCGCATAGCATGGTGTCATGCGAGTTCCTTCCGCGGGCAGCAGCGAGTCGCTCGTGCTGGTTCGCACGATGATCCAGGAATTATCATCGCAATTCTTGGCCGGGAATGTGAACATTCCGCTAAAAGTCGCACCTGCTTGTAGTTGAATAGTGTCGCCACAATTCGCGTTATTGAGGGCGGTTTGCAAATCTCCCCCAGCATTAACGGTGGTTGTGTGGCCCGATGCGGGAGTATTGGACATGGCAGAATTGATGTAAATGCGGGGAAGTTCCGCAGGCCCGTCAAATCCGCTGCCGCCCGAACCGGAACTCGAGACCGTGAGGCTCAAAGCTGCGGTCGCGGAACCTCCCGAAGCGTCGGTAACTTTTGCGGTAAGAGGAAACGATCCTGTTACAGAAGTGGTTCCTGCGATGATCCCGCTGGACCCTTGCAACTGAATTCCCGTCGGCAATGTTCCGCTTGCCAGGCTCCACCGGTAAGGCATTGTTCCGCCCGTTGCCGAGAGCGTGGCAGTATAGGCCGTGCTGGCATCGGTCGCCGGCAGCGAAGTGGTTGAGACCGCTAGCCCAGGCGGGGGATCTTGGGTAGCTTGCGGAATTACTGTCACCGTGGACGATGCCTTCGCACTCGTGGTCGGATCGCTCACGCTCACAGGACTGCCGGAGCCTGAAACTTTGCTGGTGCTGACCATACCCGGTGCGCTGATGACGATCGCTTTATTTGTACTGATGGCGGTGATTGTGACGGGGGTATTGCTGGTCACTTTGGGTGCCGTGAAGAATCCGCTGTTCGAAATAGTTCCGGCGCTCGCCGACCAAGTTACGGCAGTATTGGCCGATCCGGTGATGCGGGCAGTGAATTGCAATTGTTGCAGCGACGACAGAGTTGCGCTGCCGGGTGAAAGCGAGATTCCAGTTGAGTAGCTGTTAGGAGAAGTAGTTGCTCCAGTTCCAGTTTGAGAAGGTAAGGAACTGCAGGCGGTGGTCAGGCCGGCAAGGCATAGCAAAAGCGACACAACGACAAAATTCTGGATAAGATTTCTATCACCGCGAGAGCATTTTGCCACTTCCAAGCGCCTGGCTTTACACATTGTAGGATAACCTCGTAACGGAGTTGGGGGGACATCGTTCGAGCCCTCAACTAGCAATTTACAGAGGGCGAGAGTTTGGTGGGAGATGACTCAGGTACACGTCCCCTCAGGCCACACAAGTACATTCCGGATGTACCATGCACTTCCGGGTTTGAGATTCGCCCAAAATGACAATCCATATCGATAGCAAGCATTCTCACGGCACGACTCGCTTTGCCATCCTCCACGAATTTCCCGATCCGCAGATCGAGTCTCGGTGGAGGGAATTTTTGACGCGGGCTGAATTCCCCGCACAATACGAGACCCCAGAGTTTTTTCTTGAACCCTACTGGATCGGCCAAAATCCCTTTGCTGTTCTTGCTTTCGATAATGCGAAAGTGATCGGAGTTCTGACCGGACTTCGTTACCGCGACGAGGTGGTTTCAGGCTTGCAATCCCGCCCACAGGTTTGCCTCGATCCGAACGCCGACCAACTTCTAACGTCGGAGATTCTGGCAGAGGGTCTTATGAGCGAGGCTAGAGGAGCCAACTTGATCACAGTATACAGTTGGGCGACCACGCCGCTGCCGGGTTTTCCACAGCGGGGGTTCGGTCTTCGAGAGTTGGAAGGAGCGGTAGTGCTCGACCTGAGTCCCGGAGCAGACGCCGTTTTCGAGAATTTTCCCAAGAACCGGAGGCGAGACATCCGGCTTGCAATACGAAACGGCATTGAGGTGGCGGAGGAGACTACCACCGAGGATTTACACGCGTATTGGGAAGTCTATTCGACCTGGCGCAAAACTGACCGCAAGCAAATCCGTCACGACCGCAGCTTCGAGAGTATAGAAAAAGTTCATAACATGCGGGGTAATCACCGGCGATTTCTCGCCCGGTATCAAGGCAAAGTGATCGCCGCAGCGGGCGTACGTTTTTATGCCGGCAGTGTGATCGAATACGCGAACAACTGCTCTCTCGATGAATTCATGAAACTGTTGCCGAACGATCTTTTATTCTGGAGAACCATCGAGTGGGCCTGTCGGAATGGCTTTAAGAGATATTCCCTGGGCGGCGCACATCAATTTTTGCGAAAATGGGGCGGCACTGTCGTTCCCATCTATCGGTACCGGTTGGACCGCACGCTATTTCGCCGGCATGATCTGAAGGAGTATCTTTCCGGCAAAGCGAGAAAGCTACTCGGCCGCATGCCCGCGGCGTGGCAGGAGAGAATCAGAAAAGCATTCAAAAAATAGCCGCGCGCACCCATTTTGAGCTGGAACGATGCTCTGGTTGGCTCCTTAAGTCGATTCGAGAGCTTCCACACCTCGCATCGCAGGATGGATACCGAAAATGATGTTGATGCCGTAGGGTTCCAGATCGATTTCCTGCAGACACACTTTCTCCTCGATATCGTAAAGAGCGATGTGCGTAGGTCGCTCTTTTTCCTTAAAAGCGTGCTTGATCCACAAAATGTTTTCGGTGAATTTGGTCTTGCGGACCCGCGTGAATCCTACCCAGACCTTTCGGTCATGCACCGGGAAAATCCCGCGGCACCACCCCAGTAAAACGTCCTCTTGATGGCGAACCCGGTGGATTTCGCTGAGATCGATAATCTCGTCGATCGCAAGTGAGGCACGATTGGCAATTACGATTTTTCCGTCCACTGTCGTGAAATAAATCTTGTCGCCACAGACCAGTCCGTCGTGAGGTCTCTGCACCTCAATATTGATTCGCTTGCCCGGAGTTGTCAGGCACACGGCATCTTTCTGCGAGAGCCGCGTGACCCAGACATCCTTGCCCAATTGGAAAACACTATTTGGATGTGACTGGTGGGGTTTCGTGCTTTCGACTTTTCGGTAGTCGACATCCCGCGAAAAGCGCGACCAAGGGTCTTCCCCCAGCACATTCCACTCCGCCAGCACTCGTCCCTCGGGTGTGAACAACACCACCATATCGAGACCGGTGCTGGCCGCCAGCAGGTTGCCGTCGGGCGTAGGGGCGACGTGGTGAAGATCGTTAAAGCAGGGCAGTGATACGTAACCGATCCGTTTGAAACTCGGCACTTCGAAGATCAGAACCTCCGTCGAGGTGCATGTGTACAACTTGTTCCCAACCAGTGAGGCGGACTTGAAGGTATGCGACGCTTCGTCACTGCTGCGCGCTTCAGGCGGCGTCTCGTATTCAATTTCAACCTTGGCAATTCCGGTTGAGGTATCCAGGAGCAATATCAAGGCAGCCTCATACAGGCGTTGCTCCTCCTCATTCTTGAATAGCGATTTACGCTGGCGTCCTCCGAGCAGATACAGGAAACTCATCGGGAAAACGGCCTTCCCAAGGATTCGCCGTTCTGACGAGGCAAAGCGCACGGCAGCGCTAGACTTTCATTCGATGAATGGACGGGCCGCGATGCGCTAAGAAATTCGATCTTGTCGGTTGGGTTCGAAGTCATCATCGGTAAAAATCGGCGCTCGAACATCGAGAATATCTGAGTACATTGAGTTTGAAAAGTAGCGTGCGTCAGAGAATGCTTACCAGAGTGCAGAGCCGAGGCTTCTCGGACCTGATCCGCTCCCAAATGTCGAACTCTCATACCATCCTTATGAATAATTAGTCGATCGAATCGTGCTATACTCTAGCCGCTTTTCCCGCCGATAGGAGATGTCCTATCTCTATCCGATCCACAGTCGCCCGACTGATGCCGCCAAAGTTGCGCCGTCATTCCGCCGTCCGAAAGGCGGCACACGCCGTCGAAGTGAGTATCGACACGCTGCGTCATTCCGTGGCAACCGTCCTGCCTCAAGTGATCCAACCCGATCCCAGAGAGATTTACCTTACCCTCACCGCCAACTGTAACCTTCGATGTATAGGCTGCCGGTACGGACGAGACTTTATGCCGGGCGCTCAACTGCCGTGGCCTATCCTCAATGGGCTGCTGGAGGATTGCGCAGCTTTCGGCATAAAAAACGTGCGCTTGTACGGTGGCGAGCCCCTGCTGCACAAAGACCTTCCTCGAATCGTAGAACGCGCTGTCAGTCTCGGACTTCACCCCTGGCTAACCACCAACGGCATCTTGCTGAAAGATAAAATCGACGCGCTTTATGGCGCCGGCTTGCGCGCCATCAGCATCGGTTTCTACGGTACCGGCGAAGAGTATAACGATTACGTGCAACGCAAGGAGCAGTACCGAAAATTGGAACAGAGCGTGGAGTACGTCCGTGATCGGTATGGAATGAGCGTCGATATGGTACTGGGTTGGGTGCTGATGCGGCCGACCTGCACTCTGGATTCGATCCGCGAAACCTGGGCGTTTGCTGAACGTTTCTCCACCCCGATTGGGGTTAGCCTCATCCACTATTCGCTGCCTTATTTTACCGAGGGTCCGGATGGGATCCTTCAGTTTCACGCCGAGGACCGGCCGGCAATCGACGCAGCCGTGTGCGAGCTCATCCGCTTAAAGCAACTGCGCCCAGAGCTGATACAGCAGTCTCTAATGGCCCTGCGCTCGATTCCAGACTGGCTGATCAAGGGTCCCGACATGAAGGTTCCATGTGACCGCTACCGCCTGCTATGGATTGGCGCGGATGGCACGGTGCAGTTGTGCTATGTAACCTTCAAGCTCGGCAATCTTCATGAGAAACGGCTCGCGGATCTTTTGTTCACGGAAGAACATCACCGCGCCGCGCGCGATGCTTACGCGTTGCGATGCCCGAACTGCCACTGCAGTTACCATAAGCGAGTTGAAATCCATGTCCCCAGCCGATTGAAGTATTCCTGATCCGACAGTATGCAGCGGCCCACATTTTTCATGATAGGCGCACCCAAGTGCGGCACCACCGCGCTCTACTCCTGGCTAAATGCGCATCCCCAGATTTGCATGTCACAACCGAAGGAACCTCAATTCTTTGCCGAAGACATCTTCGGGCATCAAAGAAACATTACAAATCTCGAGGACTATCTCCGCTGTTTTGAAAATAAAACGGCCATAAAACAGGTGGGAGAAGCATCCACGTGCTACCTGGCTTCACGCTCTGCGCCCGAGCAGATAAAAACATTCAGCCCTAACGCGAAGATCGTCGTCATGTTACGCAATCCTATAGAGGTTATGTACTCGCTTCACAGTGAGCGCGTTTTTAGCCATATGGAAACAATCAGCGACTTCGCTTCGGCGGTGGACTCGACAGCCGAGCGGACTTGGAGCGCGGGCCGTTTTCGAGGCCAGCCGGTTATTCGCCCTTCGTATCGCGAAATGGTGCGCTTCTCGGATCAGATACGGCGCTACATGGATCTTTTCGGCCCCAGTTATATCCACGTCATTCTTTTTGAAGATATGCTCTCCTCGCCAGTCGAGGCCTACAAAGGCACACTCGACTTTCTCGGATTAGAGTTTGATCAAAGAGGCAGCTTCGAGTTAGTGAACGACAACAGACGCGCCAGAAGTTTAACCCTGCACCGATTCGCTCGGCACCCAGGCAAAATAATTCGACATCTAGGACACTTCGTACTCCCGAGAGCGGTCAGGGCATATATTTCTACGGTGGTGAATGGTTTTAACACGGTACGGGGACCCCGGCCAGCGCTAGAGGCAGAGCTGAAAAGACGCTTGACCAGGGAATTCGAGCCCGACATCCAGAGCCTGAGTGTTCTGCTCGGGCGCGACCTTTCAAGCTGGTGCAAAGATTGATTCCGGGAGTGATAAGCAAACTATTTGCCGAACGGTTCGCGCGTCATCACAAACCAGGCCACGCCGACACCATATGCCGCACAGCCAGCCATAAGATTGATGAGCAGTTGCGGATAGTGATGAGCATAAAAACATCTCTGCATAATGAGCAGGACCAAAATCATCGGCGCACAAAGCACTACCGGGAAAAAGTACGCATCCACAAGAAATTTCCTGACCGGAATATCAAGCTGGCGACACATGTGCCGCGGCAAAAAGAACAGCGAGGTGCACAACAGAGGGATTGCAGTGCCGATCGCATCGCCTACAATTCCGAGAGGCCGAACCAGCGCGATACTCAAAATCACGTTGGCAACGCCTTCCATGAGCACAACATATGCCAGCGTTTTATGCAGGCTCATTCCGAATAAAATACGGTTGGACGTCGATTGAGCCTCGTAGAGCGCCGAGGGAATTAGAAGTATGAGAAGGATGATGTAACTCGACACGTAACGCGGTCCTACCCACGCTTCGATCACCGATTTGCCCATCACCACGAGAACGACCACCATGGGGAACATGACCAGAGCGCAGGCGCGGTTTCCGGAAATAAACATCCTGCGTAGTTGAACGTAGTCTCCTGTCGCGTGGAAATGACTGGACATGGGTGTGAAGACATTCGCCAGGCTGCTCACGACCTGGCCGGCGTAATCAACCAGCCGGCCTCCGATAGAAAAATATGTGATTGCCGATGCCGAAAGGAAACTTCCAATTATGACGGCGTCCGTCTTAAACCTCAGTTGCATCGCCACAATAATGATGAAAGTCACTGAGCCATAATTGGCCACCTGCTCGAAGGATTGCCGATCCACGTATTTCCATCCATACGGGATAGCCAAGAGACGATGCGCGATGAGCGCTCGAACCATGGCAGCAATCAACGGCAACGAAACCGTGATCAAAGCTACGCTAAGAAGTCCAAAACCGTGCCGAAGGACGTAGATGATCAAGACGGCCCGCACCAGCGTCGCGACGATGTTGGTGGAGTTCATCACATAGAACTTCTGCAATCCCTCGAGGATTCCTCCTGAGATTCCAAGGGGAAAACCGAGAGCCAGGGAATAACCCACCATCAAAAACAAGACGCGGGCTGGCTGAAGAAAACCCGGTGGGATGTGAAAAAGCCGGTCCACATAATAGCCGCCTAACACCGTCGGCACCATCAACACGAGCGCAAGACAACTGTAAGTGAATAAGCTGGTGTTTATGAGGCGTGCGAGTTGGTCTTTATCGCCGGTAGCCTGAAACTTGGAAACGTAGCGAACCAGAGAAGAGCGAATTCCGAAATCAAATATCCCGTAATACCCGGTCAACGAAAAGACCAGAACCCATAAACCGAACGCCTCATCCCCGAGGTGGTGCAAGATGAAAGGCGATAAAAAGAAGCCGACGGCAATGTTCACGCCCAGGCCTGCCCAATTCGAGGCCACATTTTTGAGAGCTCGAATCTTCAGGCTCATTCAGTTCGATCCGATTCAGACGGGATCCACGCAAGTCGATTGGGGCGTTTGAACATATTGAAATGATCGAGTAAACGATTCAATTTCAGGTTGGCATAAAGCGCCAATGCTGTCTAGATTACTGGTCCGAGTCGGAAGGGAAGCAGAGGGGCCGCAACTGGACGCGCTTTTGCTCAACTGGTCGCCTCGCCGGGTCAGTCTTTCATTGGCCAGTCCATTTGCCCGTCGCCGCGTACACAAAGCCGCCACATGACCGCCGCCTGCGACTACGCAGAACCGGCAAAACTGCTATCTTTTTCGAGTTCTTGCTTCTACGATAAACATCTCGCCGGCCGGACCCTGAGCCCTGTGAAACGAAGGCTCTACAAATCCACAACGCTTCAGTACAATCCTCATTCCGCGCTCCGTCTGAAACGATTCCGTCCTCCCGTTGATGAACCCGACAGTTGTGCCGGTCCAGTGGAACAAGAGTCCGTTTGCCATTACATAAAGTCGAAACAGCGTGGGAATCGGTCTAGGAAGCGCAATGTTGCGGAGTTCAGCGAGAGTGAAGCTGGGCAGATGCAAGCTAAGAGACACTCGGCCGTCGGAAACGAGAATCCGCTGAATTTCTGCGAGGGCGGTCGGAATGTTCATGTAGGGAAGAGCCACCGCAGAAATTACGCGATCGAAACTGTGGTCCTCGAAAGGCAGCCGCTCACCGGCTCCATGCAGATAAGTGCGGGTCGGAAATCGCTCCCTCGCAATAATCAGGCGGGCTTCGTCGATATCCAGGCCCGTCACCTCGTCGGAAGCCGTGATGCCCCATGAAGCGAGATCCAGCCCCGATCCGCACCCTAAGTCTAGAACTCGCATAGACCGCGCCACAGCCCCCGCAGGAGTTTGCATTAAACGCCTGGCCGATCCAGGATTATACACGCGCAATTTTGTAATCCCAGCGGTAAGTTCTTCCACCAGTTCGTTATTCACACATTCGTAAGAGAGGATTGGTTTCCGTCCGCTGATAACTCAGACCCCGAAGGGCAATCAGGCGCAGCGGGTTTCGGGCAACTGGGTGCGGCAAAAGGGTCAGTGCGCTTAACGCGCCTTGTTTCGGAGCAGTCTGCGAGCCGTCTCGCCGACGACTGACGGCGTGCTACGGAGCAGCGAGCGGGCCGTGTCGCCAAGACTTTCCTTCAAGTCATGCCGACGAAAAAACGTACGGTCAAGGCGATAACGATGAACGGGCGCCACGGTGCCCCCAAACCGCAGAAGGAACTCGTGGGCGCCTCCCAGAGAATGCCGCCTAAGTCCTTGGGCGCAAGCCCACTGGATTCCCCTCCACTGCAGTAGGTCATTCGGTTTCAGATGTATGAACTCGTCGAGCGAACTGTTGGCAGCAGACTCAAATAATCCGCCGGGGAAGAATCGGAAGATGTTAATAGCAATTACTTTGCCTGAGAGCGACGCGAGAAAGAGCCGTCTGTTATTCCTAAGGCTGACGGTTTTCTCGAACGACTCGAAGCTCCAGTCTCCTTGTACTTGCTTGCGTTCGGTCCCGCGCCAAGCCGAATACACTGTGTGAGCATCAACGATGTCCTGCGCCGTAGCAGCTTCTCGCACTTCCACTCCGTGCTTTTCAGCGAAACGAATGTTGCGGCGCCGGTCTTTGGTGAACTCCTTGAAGAGAGCGTCTGCTCCACGAGTGAGGTCGAGCACTACGCTTCCCAGCAATTGACGGCGGCGGAAACCGTGCCTTGAGAAAGGGATAAGATCAAGCGAGGACCAAGCGTAGACGCTGATAAGGTCTGCGTCACTAGCCTCAGCCAATAATCCCTGGGCCAACGTGTCGAGCGTTGCCGCGACTTCTGTGCCGTCTGTATTGATCTGGGGGCGTGAAAGGAGTCCGGACAGGACCGTTCTGTCCAAGTGAAATCCCGTAAGTGCTCCCTTGACCCGATTGCCATCAAGGGCCAGGACAGCAAAGGGTCGATTCCCCCGCCGGAGCGGATCGAGGAAGTATTCCGGAGAATCGTAGTGGGACGGAACTTCCACACGCTTCAGATACTCGCGCCAAGCTTGCTCCAAGTCAGGCGAGGGAAACTCATGCAGGATTTTAAAGTTCATGTTTGTTAGTCACGCTCAAGGGCTAGCCGCGTGGGCACGTGTTCGAGTTCGATTGATGCACTCGTTTGCTCTAGGGTACCGTGACGGTAACGTTCCCAGCGTTCTGGACGGTATTTTCGGAAGTTGCCTGCACAGAGACGACAAATGTCGTGGGAGCGCTGCCACCTGGGCTTGTGACAGGATGACTGTTGCCGCCGCAGGACACGCCGAGGACAAGTAATATCAGAAGTACGCAACCTAGCAGTCCCCGGCCCTGCCTTGTACTCGAACTGGCGGGGAAAATCAGCACACCGATTGCGAGACAAGCCCAGCTCGCGAAACCTGCTACCGACCCCACGCTGGAAGCGTTGCCCGCCGGGCGCGTCACCACGCTGATGGTTAGCGTCGAAGATGTTCCTGCCGTCGATGGGACGACGGACGCTGGATTAAGGGTGCACGTTGTTCCCGATGGACTCGCACAAGTGAGAGTGACCGGATTCGAATAGCCTCCTTGAGTGGTGACTGTAACTCCGACGGCCGCGGACTTTCCGACTTCCAAGGTTATGCTCGACGATGAGAGGCTTGCCGCGAAATCCGCAATCGCCAGATTTGCTAAAGCTGTTTTTGTAGTGACGCCATCGCTTACTGTGAGTGAAAAATCATAACTGCCCACCGGCAGCGATTGGGTCTGCACTTGAATCTGCGTGCTCCCAACCGGAACAGAGTTGGCCACGGTGCATACCGCGGGTGAAGGCAGCCCCGCGCAGCTTACTTGAAACGTAGGAGCGTAATTGTTTGTAGTGGTGATGTTCAATGTAAAGCTAACTGACTGATTATCCAGCGCGGTTATGCTCGGCGGAGTGATCGCTACGCTGAATTGGGGGGGAATAGCAACGGGAACAAATGCCATGTCGTCTATCCCCGGTGACAGTACGCGCTTTAGAATGTTATCGGTGGGAACGTTGTACTCGGTCAGATGCTGCAAGCCCTCCCCGATGTATAAGTTCCCCTGCCCGTCGGAGATGACTCCGTCAGGCGTAACCATGTTGCCAGTCTGCAGGAAAATCGGAGTGCCCAAAACGGGAGGCGCGCTCTCCGTCAGAGGAATTTCGATGAGACCATCGCCCAAAGTACTGACCCGAGTTACCCAGAGATTCTTGGAAAATGCGTCGTACACCATGCCGTCGCCGCCATTTAGGTTGAGAGGGGGCTCGAGTATCAGCGTCTGCAGAATTGCACCGGTCGTCGGGTCCAGCTGGCAAACCGTGTTGTGCGACACTATCGCGAACAGGTTTCCTGCGGGATCGTATGCCAAGCCATCCAGAGTTAGCCCGATCGGTGTCGAGGGAAAGATTGTCGCAGTCCCACTGGCGAGGTTGTAACGCCCGAGCTTCCCAATGCCGTAAAGCGACACAAGGATATTTTTACCTTCAGGATCGAATACCAGGTCGCGAGGGTAGCCCGATGGGAAGGTGGCGAGCACAGAGTCCAGACCGGTATTCGGATCGAACATCTGCAGCGTGCCGAGAGGAGTCACGGTATAAAAAATTTGGCCCTGGGCATTGACGATGACACTGTCTGGTCTACTCCCAATGTCGTAGATATCGGTGACTGTGCCTGAGCTGAAGTCAACGAGATCCAACTGCTGTCCCGGTTCACTTGTGACGTAAAACATCTGGGCGGTGGAAATGGAGCCCAGAATGAGTGGTAGGAAAACTAGCAACCCTGCCCAGCGCGGTCTCTTCATCGATCCTTTATTCCTAATTTCAGGTTCGGTCCTAATTGGATGCAAGCACGAACACTTCCACTTGGCATCTAACACGAGGCATCAATAAGACTTAAAGCCCAGCAAAACCAAAGACATTAGAGGCCCAGCTCTAAAAGAGCCGCTAAGCCTGCGTCCGATGTGCAGAATGTTTCTCATGCAGAGAAGGCCATGGCGAAACTTATGCACGGGCGACGTCTGGTAGATGAATCGATCCTTCAGATGCTGAGTTGAAGGAGGAAACGAGTAGCTTTTGACCAGGAACCCGCGCCTGAGTTCCAAGCAAGTGGTCTTGACAGATTTATGTTTTCTCGGCAGCGATCCGCATATGCGGTTCCACGAGGGTGAGCAAGGGTTCCCTTAGGAACGGCCCGCTCGCCAGCAATCCCGACAAAAGGGGATCGCGCCGGTTAGCAACGAGATCGGTTTTTTCCAGAGTGCTGACAAATCCACATGCGCTCTGCACCAGGGCCGCTCCAGCCACCACATCCCATTCGTTTTTCGGGGTTAGAGTAAACGTGACGTCAGCCAGTCCGACTGCCACCAGGGCAAGCTTATAAGCCACCGAGCCCATGGGACGAATATTTAGATTTGAATTTTCGAACACTTTCCACTCCCCGCGTTTTACTTCGCTGCGGCTGGCGAGAACTAGAGCGCCGTCCAGAGTTTTTCTCTGGCTCGGATGCGAACCCTTGCCGTTGTAGGTAACGCCGGAGTCGATTGCCCCGAGGAATGTTTCGTCAGTCGCTGGATTGTAGATTCCGCCAGCTACCGGACGGCCATCTTCGACGAAGCCGATCGAGACGCAGAATTCTGGAATGCCCTTGACGAACTCACGTGTACCATCAAGCGGATCGACCACCCAAACCCGCGAGCGTTGTAGACGCACCGGATCGTCAACACTCTCTTCTGAAAGCCACCCCTCTCCATCGCGGAGCAATTCCTTTCGAAGAACGGCGTCGAGCGCACGGTCCGCTTCTGTCACTGGGTCGTGTCCGACTTTGTATTCGGTTTCAATCGCTCCCGGCGTAAAGCGGGCAAACACCGCGCGGGACGCTTCGAGCCCAGCGTGAATCCGTTCCAGTATTTGAGCGTACGACTTTGAGTGCATAGTTACCTGGTCTTCGAAAATTCCAATTACGAACGATGCCCACTACACAACGACTCAAGCCATTAACATGCGCGCCCCGGTTGTGAGCAGGACCGCACAAAGAATGCGTCTGAGCCACGGAACCGGAACCCGCGTACTGAGATAAGAACCTACGAGTCCTCCTGGGATTGAGCCGATTAACAAGGCTCCGACCAGATTCATGTCTACATTGTGCATTCGAAAATGAAGCAGGCTCGTGACCCCAGTAAGGATCAAGGCATGCACAATGTCGGTTCCTACCATAACTTTCGGCTGAAAACTATAGAACAGCAAGAGCATCATCATCACAATGCTGCCCGAGCCTACGGAAGTGATGCCCACCAGAAAGCCCGCCACCAGTCCGATCAGCCACATCCAGGCGAAAGACTTAATGGTCGGCGGGCGCACCGCGGCACGATCTTCAATTTTCTTTTGGAAAAACAGAAAAGTTGGAATGCAAATCAGCAACACCCCGACTGCGACGGTGATGAAGTGATTGACGCCATTTCCGTAGACGTTTCGGAGATGAACGAGATAGCTTACCCCCAGATAAGATCCTGGAGCACTGCCGGCAGCGAGCGCCAAAACAACTTTGCGGCGAACCGTACCCTTACGTAAATGAACCCAGCTAGCTCCGATTTTAGTGACGAAGTTGAAGAGCGCGTCGGAGCCCACGGCGCGGATCGGCGGTACATGCAAACCAAAAATGAGGATCGGGAGCAGCAGAACGCCGCCCCCGAGCCCCGTCATTCCAATGAGGGTCCCCACTCCAAAACCCACCAGGCTCTTAATCAGCAAATCCATGACAATACCGGCTCCTGCCTCTCAATCGTTCGTTGGCATTTGCCGGAGAATGTTTAGACCGACTCCGCCGCGGTTCCGATGAAGCCTTCCCTCTCCAGATGCAGAATAATTTCCTGCGCTGCTTCTTCTGGAGATAGTTCACCGGTGTTGATGGTGACCTCGGCGTCAGCCGGAGCTTCGTAGGGATCGGAGATGCCCGTAAATTCTTTCAGGATTCCCGCGCGCGCCTTGGCGTACAAGCCCTTGCGATCGCGTTGTTCGCAGACTTCAACAGTGGTTGCGATGTGCACCAGAATGAACCCGCCGTAGGGCTCGATTAATTGCCGGACATATTTGCGGGTCGCATCATACGGCGCGATAGGCGCGCAGATGGCGATTCCGCCGTTCTTCGTGATCTCCGATGCAACGTAGCCAATGCGCCGAATATTAATGTCGCGATGCTCCTTGGAGAATCCGAGTTCGGAAGACAGATTCTTACGAACCAGATCGCCATCGAGCAGCGTTACCGGACGTCCGCCGGTTTCCAGGAACTTCGTCAGCAGAACGTTAGCGATCGTCGACTTGCCCGACCCGGAAAGGCCGGTGAAGAAAATCGTCACTCCTTGTTTGTGACGAGGCGGGAAGCTGCGGCGCAATTCGGCCACGACTTCAGGATAGGTAAACCAGGCGGGGATGTCCCGGCCTTCGTTCAGACGTTGCCGGAGCTCCGTGCCTGAAATATTTAATACACGATCGCCCTTCTTCACTTCGTCGTCAGGAACGTATTTATCCTGATCCTCGAGGTAGACCATCATGTTGAAAGGCACCATGGTCACGCCGATGTCGGCTTCGTGCTTCTTGAAAACTTCCTGCGCCTCGTAGGGACCGTAGAAAGGTTTGCCATCGGTATCGTTGCCGGGTCCAGCGTGATCGCGGCCCACGATGAAGTGGCTGCAGCCGTAATTCTTGCGAATCAGAGCGTGCCAGATTGCCTCTCGCGGTCCACCCATGCGCATCGCAAGCGGCAGAAGAGAAAGTTTGGCCGTCGACTGCGGAAACTTGGAGAGCAGAAGTTGGTAGCAACGCACGCGCGTGTAGTAGTCCACGTCGCCGGGTTTGGTCATACCTACTACAGGATGAATCAACAAGTTGGCTTCAACTTGCTTCGCCGCGCGAAACGCCAGTTCGACGTGCGCGCGATGCATAGGATTGCGAGTCTGGAAAGCAACTACTCGACGCCATCCCACGCGCGCAAACTCCGCCCGCAGTTCGGCGGGAGTCAAACGCAAGTTCCTGAAATCGTAGTGGGAGGGAATCTGCAGCCCTTCCACCTTGCCTCCGACATACCACGGATTCGCCTTGTTCATGGCGTAATCCGCACCGGGATGCTTCGTGCTGGTGCTGCCGAAAACCGCTTTGGCTTCGGCTTTGCGGTCAGGTTGCCAGACTTCCTCTACATTCAACACCGCCAACATCACGCCTTCCGGATCGCGGAGTGCGACCTTGCTAGTGCCAGGCGTAAGTTTTTTGGCAAATTCCTCGGTCACATCGAGGGTGACCGGCATCGGCCAAAGCGTTCCGTCGGCCAGCCGCATGTTATGACAAACGCCTTCGTAGTCGGCGCGGGTCATGAATCCGCGCAGCGGAGAAAAGCCGCCGGTAACGAGCAATTCTAGATCGCATAGCTGACGGCCGGTCAGGTCCCAGGAAGGCCATTCTTTGGAATGGGCCTTCAATTCGGCGATTCTCTGGGGTGCCGCGGTGAGTTCAACAAGTTCTCCGCCGTGCGGCGGAATGAGATGGCTGGTCGAAGCTGTCAAGTGCGAAGCCTCCTGGATTCTACAAGTCTATGTCTACTAAGTTTATTATCTTTGCTTGGATTGCTTTCCCAGAATTCATCCGGGCCCAACAGTTCCGATTGCAGATTCTTACGGGGAGGAACCTCGAAAGATTATGCAACAGATTAACACTTCCGACCCGCATTACGAAAGCTTACTTTACTCTCTGCGAATCAGCCTACCTGCGAGCCATCGCCAGCCGATCGCAGACCCCCGTTTTTCCCCTAAGTGTATGAAATTAATATCCGCACCGCCTGTTGGATATTTCGGAAACATGCCTGTTGTCTGCATCGAACAAAATTCAATGCCGGTAGAGCCTTTCAACTCCAGCCTACAAAGAGCCGGGGATAGCGATGGACGACTACCTCGCGCCGCTGCTCCAGTCCTTCAAGTGCCACCCCCGGCCCCAAACGCACAAGGCTGCGACATAGCCTTGGCCAGCAGGTATCTCCCGCAGCGACCAGAGCGCAGCTTCGGATTTATTAGGGCGGGTCGAGAGCAAGGCATTCCCGTTTTCCGGACCGACAGAGACGTCGAATTGATGCAGTGGAAGCGATAAACCATCGCCGGTGGCTTTAATGTACGCCTCCTTGCGCGTCCAGCAGCGAAAGAACGACTCGAACTTCTTCTCCTCCGGTAAAGATCGGAGTTGTTCCTGTTCATGCGAGGAAAAAAATCTACTGGCGATAGCTTCGACTTCAAAGTCGCAGCGCACTTGTTCCACATCGACGCCGATTTCTCTCTTGCGCGCAAAGGCAAACAGCGCGATTCCGCCCGAATGGGAAATGTTGAAGGTAATACCGCTGTTCGCACTTCCTGGCGCCAGAGATGGCTTTTCTTTCTGCGAGTAGATAAAGCTCAAGCTCTTCGGCTCAATCGCGAGGTAGCATCCCAGAATTGTCCTCAACAGGGCGCGCGATGCGACAAAACGTTGACGGTCCGCGAAGAAATGGAACCGTGAAGCGCGGTTCGATTCGTCCGGGGAGAGTACCTTTTGCCAACGCGATTCGTCACCGCGGATTGATTCGAGATCCACTCGCCAGACTTGTACTTCGTCTTCAGGAAGCGCGAGAGGCGACGCAAGGGCAAAGTCAGCATCGACGATATTCATGGATACTGTCATACGGATCAGCTTTACGAGTAGAAGTCCATCTGCACGCCAGCGACTCTTCTACTCTGCAGGGGGCAACTGACCGGGCGTGCCAGGCGCGAGCCCTGTGACATCAGCCGGCATCGCCTGGGACGCAATTGCCGGTTCCGTGATGCAATACTTCACCAGGCACCAGAGTGCGCGCACGCCATCCTTCCACTGGATCTTTTTGCCCTCTTCATAAGTCCGGCCCCAGTAACTGATGCCAACTTCATAAATGCGAAGCTTGCGTTTCGCGATCTTGACAGTAATTTCGGGTTCGAATCCGAAGCGCTTTTCCTCTAAGGGGATGGATTGGATCACTTCTCGCCGGAAAACCTTGTAACAAGTCTCCATGTCGCTGAGGTTCAGATTGGTCAAGGCGTTGGAGAGCAAAGTAAGAATCCAGTTGCCCACGGAATGCCAGAAGTAAAGCACGCGATGAGGCCGGGAGGAGAGAAAGCGCGAACCATAAACTACGTCAGCCCGCCCCTCGATCAACGGCTCCAGCAGTAACATGTACTCTGCTGGGTTGTACTCGAGATCGGCGTCCTGGATGACCACGTAGTCTCCTGTGGCTTCGCGAATTCCGCGGTGCAGAGCCGCGCCTTTACCCATGTTCATGGGCTGAAGTGCGACGCGAATTTGAGGCCGTTCCGCCTGTAATTGCTCCAGAATTTCACGTGAGCCGTCGGTAGATCCGTCGTCCACACAAATCAATTCAATCTCCAGAGGAACGGCGAGCACTCTGTCAACGACCTGCCGCAGCGTGGCCCGTTCGTTATATACCGGCATGATGACGGAGAGTCTCATGGTTCATCCGTAGTGTAGTGGAAAAGCAGGACGCCGAGGAAGATAGCACCAGTAACAACAATAAAATTGCGGCCGGCAACGAGAAGGTTCGAGTATTAATCTCGACTCTCAAGCCGAAGATGCTGGCGCAGGATTGCCACAATCCTTGGAGCTGCCTCGCCATCCCAAAGAGGAGGACGACGGAACGGCATCACCGGATTCTGGAGAATGGAGTGAGCCGCCTCCAGGATCCGATCCGGATTTACTCCGATTACTTGATTGGAACCGTACTCCACCGTCGCAGGCCGCTCCGTATTCTCGCGCAAAGTAAGACAAGGCACGCCGAGGACGGTGGTTTCTTCCTGGATTCCGCCGGAATCGGTCAAGACAAGACGCGCATGGTCGTTGAGCGAAAGGAAATCAAGGTATCCGAGCGGATCCAGCGGCACGATTCCAACCCTGCCGGGCGCCTCATCAGTGCTTAGATAGTTCAGCAACCCAAAACTCTCGATGTTCTTTCGAGTTCGAGGATGAATCGGGAACAACACTGGAAGCTCGATGGCAATGGCGCTGACCGCCCTGAGAATTCCCTCCAGCGTCTCGGAATCATCCACGTTAGAGGGCCGGTGCAGAGTGAGGACGGCGTAGGGACGGTGCGCGGAGCCGTTTTGCCGCAGTCCCAGCCGATCAAGCAGCAATGACCTCGCCGCCAATTGGCGGTGCCGCAGAAGGCAGTCGATCATGACATTCCCGACAAGAAAAATCTTCTCTGTCGGAACGCCTTCATGTTTTAAATTCTCGACGCCACTTTGCTCAGTTACGAAAAGCAGAGTAGACAAAGCGTCCGTCAGTTTACGGTTGATCTCTTCCGGCATAGTCATGTCGAAGCTGCGCAGTCCAGCCTCGACGTGAGCTACTTTGATTCCGAGCTTCACGGCGGTGAGCGCCGCGGCGATTGTGGAATTTATGTCTCCCACAACTAAGACCAGATGCGGCTTGTAGGCGATCAGAACCGGCTCGACGCGCTTCATGATTTCGCCAGTCTGAACCGCATGGCTGCCGGAACCAGTTTGCAGATTCACATCCGGTACAGGAAGGCCCAGATCCGAAAAGAAGTTGCCGGAGAGTAGTTCGTCATAGTGCTGGCCGGAGTGCACCAGGCAGTGCTCGATGTCGGGGAACTTTTTCAATTCCTCGACAATGGGCGCGATTTTCATAAAATTGGGTCGCGCCCCCACCACGCTCAGAAGCCTGATCATTGGGAAATTCCTGACGGGAGTCACAAGAGATTCGTGGCTCTAAAAACAGTGTAAAGCACCTTCCTGGTTTTATTTCGAATGCAGGCGCTGCGATTCCTCAATGGTTAGGGCAGGGCGATCCCAAGTGGGCTGAAACTTGCACTCCCATCATTTAAGCCCTCTTTGGTCTCGGGTCCATTGTGTAAATTGTTCAGCACTTACCCGTAGGCACAGCAATTTTAACCTAGGGTATTTACCTGAGACCAGGGCCCGCGTGCTGCGTGCCCTGTGGATTAACTAAGCTGTGCACAGTCCTCGAAAAGCGGCTCTTTGCGGCGGCGATTGCCATCACACATCGCAGCGGATGTAGCACATTCATCCCCGCGCTTCAGAAGACGACTGAACGCCCCACTTTACGGGCCTTTCGCACGTCGACAGCGTCTCCGTAGTCAGGAGCGGACCTCTTCTCCTGAAGTTCCACGAGGGAATGCGGAATCTAGAGTGCCCTGCAAGTGCCTGTGGAAATTGATGTTCTTAGGTCACAGCTATTTTTCTCGCGAAGTGGCATTGTGGATGCTACTCAATTTGAAATATCCCAGTTGAGCACAGTTCGGGGGGGGCAAATTTAGATCCCAGGGGGTTGCGATGGCGGAGCAGTCCGTCCGGCTAGGACCGCGCGAACAGCAAATCGTCGAGTTGCTTTTACAAGGCTGTGACAATGCAGAAATCGCGAGCCAACTCAAAATGGCTCGCAGAACCGTGAAGGCTCATTTTAACCGGCTGTTTCTTCGTTTCGGAATCACCGGCGGAATCAAGCGAGTGAAACTCGCAACGCTTTTATATAGGAGGCAATCATGTTTGCAAACGAACGTTACGGTACCCGCGTCCCCAGTCAACGCGAAAACCGAGTCATCGAGCTTGTCGCCCAGGGCTTGAAGAATCGGGATGTCGCCGATGCGATTGGCACAACGGAACATGTAGTGAAGAATTATCTTCGCGTCATCTATGACAAGCTCGGGCTCTGGAACCGGGTGGAACTTGCACTGTGGTATGAATCGCGCAGACAGCAGCCTCAACTTCCGTCTTGAGTCGCGTCGCCGGACGAGACCGGATTGGAATATGGGCCGGCAGAATATGGGCCGGCAGGAGAATCCTGCCGCCCTTTCATTGACAGCCGAAAGCCTGCAAGTTACGAAGCCGTTCGCCAGCCGAGGTTTTTCCCTTGCGCGCCGCCACATCCAGCAGCAAGCGCGCCTGATCGCAACTCTTGGGAATACCATCTCCCCGTAAATACAAATCAGACAGAACCATCGTCGCCGCGAGATTTCCCTTTCCTACAGCCTTCCACAACCACTGGGCGGCTTCTCTATTATCGTTGGCCCCACCGTGACCTCGGTTCAAGTATTTCTCTGCGGTAGCCAACTCCTCGGCTCCGCTTGACTCCGTAGCTCCAACCGAAGAATTCGCGGCGACCGAAACAATTCGAGGGGATGGCGTTCGTTCCATTGCTGCCGCTTGAGTTGACCGCGAGCCAGTCGCTGGCTGGTTTTGGTTTTCGACCGAACTAGCGCGAGAAGTCTGATTAGCATCACGGGACGCAGCGGCCGCCGGAGGGGGTTGTACCGGAGTTGCAGCGGGGGCATCGGCCGGCGGAACACTTCGCTTTGGTGCTGGTTCTTGCGTGGCTGCCGGTGTAGCCCGTGATGGTGCGGCCGGAATTACACGCGAGGGCACGGACTCAGAGGTATCTCCCGAAGAGCCAGGCATTCCATGCCACGCCGTGTAGAGCAATCCGCCAAGAACGAGGGCCACCGCGATACCGACGTAAAGCCGGTAACGATAGGGCACCGATTCCGATTCAACGGCGAAACTTGGAAGGTCTGTTTCGGGCATAGACCATTCTCGCTGAGGGGGATCATGACGCGAATAGCCTCCAAAACTGAGAGCAGGTTCCGCCGCATATTCGGTGGAATAATTAACGCCCGACGGGCCTGGCTTACTCGATGATTGTTTCTCGTTCCAGTCCTCTTCTTCCACGGTTTCAAGAGCCGGCGCGATTTCAGCCTGGAATTTCAATTCGTCTTTGCGCGGCGAGGATTGCAAGGACGCGCCGCACATTCCACAAAATTTCTGTTCCGCCGGGCTTTCGGCAGAACATACGTCGCAGGTTCTTGTTGACCCCACCGCAGGTGGAGCTTGTCTCTGGTAATGCGCTTCGTCGCTCAGAGGTTTTGGCTGTTTCGTCCCCTCGGTTTTTCTTGCCTTATCCTTTCTTGCTTCATCAATGCCCGCCTCAATCGCCGAGGACTCCGGCGGCGATCCACTCCTGAGTTCCCGAACTAAGTCAGAGACAGCCTGCCCGCGCTTCTCCGGTGGACTGGTGAAATATACCTCCGCCCAGCGTCCCATATGCGCTCCCAGCAGCGGATTCAGCAGCGGATTCAACTCGGGGTCCGGCAATATCTCCCCGTCGACTTTGTCACCATGAGCCACTGGCATTCTCCTGAACCGGGACTACATATGATTGCACTATCAGCCCGGAAGGTTGTCAAATGGGATGGCGCGGATCGTACAATTCAGCCCAGGGAAACGTGCGCAAGTCAGTTGCACGCCTTACGATATGCCGGTTCGAACTGATCTAACTGTGCGTCGCGTTGGCTGGTAGTCTTGCCTTTGGGCGTCTTGCCGTACAAATCGGAGCCCGGGCAATAATAAAGGGCGGTGTGCAAATCGACCCACACTTGCGTATCAGGATTGCCTTTGTACTCGGGAGCATCGGGAGCTTCTGCGAGCCCCATGCTAATCAGAAGTTTGTCGAATGCAGAGAGATCTGCGTTCGGGTCGAAGTGCTTACGGTGACTCGCAGAAGTCGTCGATCCTTGTCCCGTCGCCCCGACCGAGTGGTCGGACCAGATTCCCCAGCGAATCACGGCTATTACCAAAATAATTGCGAGGCCAAGATAGAAATCGCCGCGCCGCGAACGCCAGTAGCGGCCAAACGCTCCCGCTTCGCGTTTGCCGGATACCGATTCCAGAAAATCGCGTGCCCTCGCGGCGGAACTCCAAACAATATCTTCTTCTAGCTGCTGCGGCAGAGCAAGCACAGTAGAGTGATTCTGCGTGGGGCTGTGGCTGAGCCGGTCGTTCGACGATACCGCGGTCGGATCGTCGTCAACGCCTTCGCCGAATGAATCTCCCGGCGGAGAATCCGCTTCAAGCTCCGCTCGAGAAGGAGAAAATGGAGAAGCAGAAACTTGAGAAGCAGAAAATGGTTCAAGCTTGCCAAACGGTCCTTCTTCTTGAACGCCTACGTCTGCCTTCCCGGAATGATCCGTAGTTTGATCTGAAATCCAATGCGTCCCATTGCCGCCCGCCACATTCCCGTTAGGAGGCGTAGCTGCAACAGTTTCATGATTCGCCTGCTGCATGTACCATGCGGATGCCGTTTTGCTCTGCATACTCGTTGATTCGTCGGCACCGGCCCGCGGGGCGCCGCATTTGCC
Source organism: Acidobacteriota bacterium (assembly GCA_013289765.1). Lineage (GTDB taxonomy): Bacteria > Acidobacteriota > Terriglobia > Terriglobales > Acidobacteriaceae > Sulfotelmatobacter. The sequence continues at coordinate 328,409 of JABCZI010000001.1, read as the reverse complement.
ACAAAATTGTTCCTCAACCAATAAATTGTTGCCGCACTTCCAACACGGGAATTCTAAGGCGGAGGCAGCCCTGGCGCTCACGCTTGTCCCAGACGCGCTCGGGGAGAGGCCCTCCGTGACGGTTGCCAGATTCGGTTGCAGCCTCTCAATGGCCGCTAGCATCGTAGATCGTTCCGCAGCCATCGAGTTTTTTAAGCTCAGCTCGGCGTCTCGGCCAATTGCTTCCGTCACAAGTCCCGCCATCAGTTGGCAGGTATGGATATCCTGCTCGGCAAAGCCGTGAATGCCATCGAAGTAGAGTTCCAGCGCCCCTACAATGTCGCCGTCGTGATAGATCGGTACGGACAATAGCGAAAGAATTCCTCGTTCTCGGCAAAGCTCGGGATCGAACAGGAATTCTGTATTGACGTCCTCGCTGCGAATGACCTTCCCAGTACGCACACTTGCGAAACAAATCGCGGCGTCTAGAGAACTCTCACTTCCGATCGGCAAAGCCGGCGTTCCTGTTCCGGCACGATAACGCACAATCTTTCCGTCTAGAATCGCAATGGCCGCTCCGCTCGAGTTCGTGATTCGCGCCACTCTCTCTGCAACCACTGCCATGGCTTTATCTAATCCGAGATGGTGCATTTGAATCTGCCGTTGAGCTTCAACGATCTCCGACAAAGTGAGGGTGTAGTCGCTGTTCGATCGCGAACCTTCTTTAGATTCTGGAACGCCCGGTGGTTGTGGAGGTGCTGCCAACTCTTGCTCGCGACGCAGTTCGCTCTGGGACTCCAGTCTCTGTTCTAATTCCTGCACCTTGCGATTGTGTTCTTGCAGGACATAAGCAGCCTCTAAAAGTTTTTCAAAAGTCTGCTCGTCGAGAACTGGTTTTTTGTTTTGGTCGGTCACGATTTTTACTTGACACCTTTGGCGCGCCCGGCTCGATAGGGGGGACCGTCCGGAAACTACCCTATTTTAGTGCAATTGCTCCACTAAAAAACTCTATTATGCGATGCGGCCAAGACGTATTTTGGCGGACGATGGAGCGATCCCGGTTTGGCCGCTACGGATGAATCCACAAATGTATGGACTTTAAGGGGTTAACGAGATCGCTTTGGGGATCGCTTGGGAAGAGGTGAAACGAAATTCCTCACTAAAGTGGCCAGATTACTCTCGTAATCTGAAAGGCACTGCACACTCGGCCATGGAAACTTCTTCCGTTCGACCGGCAGCCAATGGTTTCCCATCGGCCACCGTTTATGCCTCACGCTTTTTGCCTTCGAGATAAAAATGCACTGCCGGGGTGATGATTAGCGACAGGACCATCGAAATTATCACTCCGCCAATTACTGCGATGGCCAGCGGTTGCAGCATCTGGGACCCAGCGCCGATGGCAAAGGCGAGTGGCGCCATTCCAGCCACTGTAGCCAGTGCCGTCATCACGATGGGCCGCAGTCGGCGGCGTCCGGCCAGCAAGATGGAGTCTTGCGCATCGATGCCCGCGGCGCGCGTACGCTGATCCGCGTCGAGCAGGAGGATGCCGTTCTTGGCCACGATGCCGATGACCATGATCATGCCCATGAACGACGAAATGTTAAACGTGGTGCGCGTGATCAAGAGTGCGATGAACACGCCTGAGGTAGAGAGCAGGGCCGAAGAGAGAATTGCGATCGGCGCCGAAAACGTGCCGAACTCAAACAAAAGTACGATGAAGAGCAGCAGGACCGCCAAAACTAAAACGATCACCAGATCGTGAAATGACTTTTGCTGTTCCTGGTAAGTCCCGCCGTATTCGACGCGAATATTTGCCGGAATGTGCAGGCCGGCAACAGTCTTTTGTACATTGGCCATTCCGGCGCCCAGGTTCGTGCCTTCCAGTCGTGCCGTAACCGCAACTTGGCGTTGCAGGTTTTCGCGTCGAATCTCAGTCTGCCCTGGCGTTTCGACAATGGTTGCCAGAGCTCCCAAGGTGGCGGTATGGCCGGTGCTGCTCACCAAGAGCGTGTCGCGCATCGCTTCCAGCGAAGCGCGATTCGCGTCGGGAAAGCGAATCCGCAATGTGTAGGCGCGGCCGTTGGTTACAACCGGCGTCGGCGCCGGTTCGCCTTCCAGGATCGCGGACGCGTCAATTGCAATTTCCTCCGCGGTGAATCCAGCCCGCGCGGCCACACTCGGGTCGACCTGAAACGTTACCGCCGGGCCGCTGATCGTGTTCTCAATGCCATTGAGAATATCGACCACGCCTTTGACCTTTCCGATCGCCTCCGCCACTTTCGGCGCCCACTCTTCCAGTTGTTTCGGATCTTCCGAAAACAACTTGATCTGAATCGGTTCCGGCGCGGACGTGAGATCGCCGATCATATCCTGGAGAACTTGAATGAAGTCGAGATCGAGAGCAGGCTCCTCTTGCTTGATTTCCTCTCGCAGTTCCGCCATGATTTCTTCCACATCGCGGTCGCGCTTCGCTTTCAATTTCACCAGGATGTCTCCCGTGTTCGCCTCCGTCACCGCAGCCAAGCCCAATTGCAGGCCGGTGCGTCGCGAAGTGCTCTCCACCTCAGGAGTTTCGCGGAGAATTTGTTCCACATGGCCCACGACGCGATTGGTTTCCGCCAGCGAACTGCCCGCCGGCATGATGTAGTCGAGAACGAAGCCGCCTTCATCCATTTCCGGCAATAGATCGGAGCCCGAAAAGGTGTAACAGACATAGGAAACCACGACGAGCGCCAGGCTGAAAACTATAAGCAGTACGGGACGTTCCAGCGCCCGGCGCAGCCAGCGTTCGTGAAAGTTCACTACGCGTAAGAAAAAGCCACTGAGATGAGCTTCCTCAGCCGCCATCAGGCGCTTGGCAGTGTCGGCTTCCGATAAATTCTCTGATGTAGCGACGCCAGGCGCAGCCGACTGCGGATCTGAGTCGCCGTGCTTCCGTCCGTGAATAAAATATTGGCTCAGGTTCGGCGTCCAGGTGACTGCCAGAGCCAGTGAAGTGAGCAGCGCAACGCTCATCGTAATTGCCAATGCGCGGAAGAACACGCCGGTGACGCCCGTGATGGCAATGAGAGGAATGAAAACCACCACCGGAGTGATGGTTGAGCCAATCAACGGAACCGTAATCTCGCGCAGGGCGCTTTCAATCGCCTCCAGCCGTCCCTGGCCCGCGTCACGATGCAGCACGATGTTTTCAACCACCACAATGGCATCGTCGATGACCAGGCCCACCGCCGCTGCCAGTCCACCCAGGGTCATCAGATCGAAGGTCTGCCCCATCACTTTCAGGGCGATGAACGTCACCATCACCGTGACCGGAATCACCAGACCCGCGACTAACGACGTGCCCCAATCGCGCAAGAACACGACCAGGATGATCGAAGCCAGCACCAAGCCGAGCAGGATCGCATCGCGCACGCTCTTAATCGATTCGCCAACGATAATCGACTGATCATAAAATGGCTCAATCTGCACCCCAGGCGGCAAAGTCTTGCGAATGCGGTCAATCTCCGCGTGCACTTCATCCGCAACCTGCACCGTATTACCGTCAGGCTGGCGGTTAATGTTCAGCAGCACAGCCGGCTTGCCATTCGCGGTTACCACTGTATAAACGGGTTTCACGTTGGGCCCGACCGCAGCCACATCGCGAATGCGTACTGGAATTCCAGTTGCCGTGGTCTTGATTACGGTGTCGGCTATCTGGTCTGGAGTCTGTATCTGCCCGTTGATCAGCGCAAGAAACAGCTGGTGATTTCTTTCCAGCAAACCGGGCGAGTCCACCAGATTGGTGCGGCGTACCGCATCAAGAATGTCGTTGACCGTAACCCCCGCCGTGAGCAACTTGGCCGGGTCGGGAGTGATTTGAAATTCGGGCTCTTGTCCTCCTTGAATGACGACCGTGGCAACGCCCTCCAGCCGATTGAGCCGGGGCTTCATCTCATAGGTGGCCATCTCCCAAAGCCGAGTCTGCGGCAGGTTCGCGGACGTAACGCTATAACCCACAATCGGGAAACTCGCGAACGTCATGCGGTGCGCCTCCACTTTTGCCGTGGGAGGAAGCTCAGGCTGCACCCGGGATAGGGCCGCATTTACATACTGCAAGGTCTGGAACATGTCCAGATCCCAGCGGAAGTAGAGATCGACTTCCGCCGATCCGCGGCTCGTGATCGAACGCACGGTAAGAAGACCCGGGACGCTATTCACAGCCTCTTCAATCGGCCGCGTTACCGTCACCATCATCTGGTCGATGGGCATCACGCCGTTATCCACGGCGATCAGCACGCGTGGAAAATTCGTGTTGGGGAACACTGACACCGGAATGGTGAAGGCCAGGTACCCACCCAGCAGCGCCAGGGTAAGGATAAGGAAAATCATCGGCCGCGAATGGCGCGCGACCCAGTGATCAGATTTCACGTGATTCAAGAGATAGCTCCCGGGCGCCTATTTGTCACTAGAGGGTTTCTTTTCATCGGAGGCATCCTTGTCACCAGAGGACTCCTTCTTCTCACCAGCGGACTCCTTCTCGCCCTCCTTGGGTGACTCCTTCTCAGCAGGCGCTTCCACCGTAATCTTGGTGTTGTCGGGGAGGCCGTAAGCGCCGGTCGCAACCACTTTGTCGCTTTCAGTGACACCCTCGAGAATTTGCACGTCGTCGTCTTGCCGAATGCCAAGCTTGACCGTTTTCTGATGAGCCTTGCCATCGCTGCCCGCAACCATGACAGCCGAACTGCCATCCGCTGCCGTAATCACAGCGGCTGCGGGAACTACTAGCGCATCTTTCACCGTCTTTGCAGTGAGAGCGACTTGCGCGCTGGTTCCCGGCTTCAGTTGCTGCTTCGGATTTTTTGCTTCCAGCCAAACCTCGACGGTTGTGCTATTGGGATCGAGAGCCGGACTGACCACCGTAACTTTTCCTTCGACCGGAGTATCCAATCCCGGCACCGTAATCGTTCCTTTATCGCCAATTTTTAACAGCGCGGCATCGGCTTGAGGGATGTGTGCTTTCGCGATTACAGCCGAAACATCCATCACCGTGACGATTGCCGTCCCTGCCGCTGCCATCTCCCCGGGATACAGAGGACGATCCGTTACCACTCCGTCAATCGGGCTGCGAATTTCTGAATAGCTCAGCTGCGCTTCCGCGCCCAGATACTTGCCCTTGGCCGATTGCAGCTGTCCCGCCGCTGCTTTCAATTCTTGCTGTTTCCCGATGGCCACCAGCGTGTCGAGATGCCTTTTCGCAATCGAATACTGATTGCGCGCCTGTACAATTTCGACGCCCGACTGGTCGAGTTCCTTGCGCGGCAGAGCTCCTTGCTCATACAGTTGCTGGCGGCTTTGATAAATCTTTTCCTGCGCGTCCAGCGCTTGCTTCGCTTGCTGTGTGTCGGCTTCCGCCTTCTGCATTTCTTCCGGCAACCCTGCGGAGGTCGTGGTCTCGTAGGTGGCCTCCGCCTGGCTGAAGGCTCCTTGGGTATCTTGCGCGGCCGCGCTCAGGTCGCGGTTCTCGAGAATGGCCAACAACTGCCCCTCGTGCACCCGGCTGCCCCGCTTGATCAGAAATTTCTGTACCGGAGCGCTGATCTTGGAAACGATCGCCGCCTGTTGCCGGGGAAACAAAATGGCCTGGCTTTTGATTACGTGTTGGATGGTTCTTTTTTCGACCGGCACTACCTGCACACTCACGGTCGGTTCCTTGTCACCCTTGTCCTTCGAGCAGGCGGAAATAAGCAAGAAACTGCCGACTGCAACCAGGGTGATAAATATGCGGATCCCGCGAAAACGCCGCGAAAGCGTCAGCTGCGGGGAAAATTTAGTAAGAAGATAGCGGCTCATCTGGCTTAGAAGCTCCCCGTCAGAGTTTGCAAATTGGCAACTGCAACTCGGTACCGTGCTTGTCCATCGTCATAGGCGTTACGTGCTAGAGTAAGAGTATTCTGCGCGTCCACAATCTCCAGCACTGTCGATTCGCCGGCCTGATAGCGGAGGTTGGTCAGGCGAAGACTTTCCGCCGCCATTTCCGCAGAACTGGCCAGTGATTCCATTTCCGACCGCGCCGCATTCGCCTCCTCGTAAAATTGCTGCAGGTGGCTTAGAAGCTGGCGTTGTTCAAAACTCAATTCCAGGCGGGCCTGATCGCGGCGCAACTCCGCTTGCTTCAGTTTGCTGCGATCCGCCCCCCAATTAAAGATCGGTATTTGTAGAGTGGCCACTGCCGAGTATCCAAGAGCACGCACTCCGTCGACGCGGGTGGCAAACTTGTTGGAATCGATACCGTAGAAGTAGTCCATTGTCAGTGACGGCAGAAGCCCGCCCCATGCCGATGTGACCTGGTGATTTGCTACTTCCAGTGCTGCCAACGCAGCCCGCAGGTCAGGATTGTTTTTCTTGCCCGCCACCGCCACCTCGGCAAACGGGGGCAGCGGCTCCGGAGTCTGAAGGTCGTCGACCACGCCGAAGTTCTGGGTCCAGTCATGAAAAATCATGACCGCCAGATCCAGCCGGCTTTTTTGCATGGCCAGTTGCGCTTCTTGCAAATCGCGCTGTTGCTGCTGCGCCTGGATGCTGGCTTTGACCACATCGGCCCGGGCCACTTCGCCGCCGTTTTGCAAGTCCTGGCTGATCTTTAGAAATCGCTGAGCTTCCGTCGAGGCGCGTTGTGCGGTCGAATACTTGCGCTGTGCAATGACCAGCCCGTAATAGGCCTGGGTCACGGTGACCACCAACCCGCGAGTTGCAATTTCCGCCTTGGCCCGAGCCTGCGCCAGGGCGGCGGACGAGCGGCGGTAATCCGCGAAGTTGGTCAGCGAGATGGCTTCGTGCGCGTTCCCCTGACTAATGTATTCATGCACACCGTTATTCGCAATGAACCGGCTGGCCGGACAGACGGCACTGACCGCACAAGCGGGCGGCTGGCCGGTGCCCTCGGTATAGATGAATGAATTGTTGTAGGTAATATTGGGAAGCAAAGCTGCCCGTGCCTGCACCCGGTCTTCGCGCGCCACGCCCAGATCGGTAAGCGCTGCGTGATATTGAGTTTCGTTCTTACGCGCCCGCTCCAGTGCGTCTTGTAACGTGATTGTCAAGGGAGCGCCATCGGCGGTGGGAGCATTCGCGGCTGGCGAAGACTGAGAAAGTTCCAACGTCGCGCCGGGTTCCTGTGCAAAAAGTGCCGGGCTCGCCATAACAAGCCCCAAAATGAACCCGGCTACGATTCTGCCGCTCCCATTTCGGAACCCAGCATCTTCATGACCCTGCGGAAGAATATTTTTGAACATTACCGGCCACCTCGCGCAATGATTCCTCGAACCGAGGACTGCTTCAAAATTGTGCAGTCAAAAGGCTTGCGTATACGAGCCGGAGCTCCGCGATGCCTTTCGATGCGCCCCATTCCCAGCTTCCAGCAAGGGTTTCCCGGGCAAGAGTTAAACGGCGTCATGTCCATCGATTCCAGTGTCCTCAATCCGATTTGGGACGCTACAGCCTAGCACGACTTTTCTGAACTTCTTCTGAAAGCTCTAGTTCTTGTCCCTAAGTGCAAGCGCCTGCGTGCGTTAGAAGAGCGCAGCTTGCCAGCAAAAGTTTGGCGAAGCATGTGCTTAACCGAACATGTCGGCCATAACCAAGACAAAAAATATAAAGGAGACTGCGTGCTGGATATCGACACAATCAAAGTCACACCGCGAGATCAGCAAGTGCTCGATCTACTGGTTCAAGGTTGCAGCAACAAGGAAATCGCCGGGCAATTAAGCATCAGCCCTCGTACCGTAAAACAGCATTTGCGCACCCTGTTTCTCCGTGCCGGAATCCGCGAGGGGCGCAAGCGCGTGCGGCTGGCCACTGCGGCATTCGAAAGGGCGGAGGCGAAGTCATGATGCCCTGCGAGCGGTTGACCCCGAAAGAGGTTCAGGTGGCAACCATGGTCTGGGAGGGACTCACCAATCGCGAGATCGGCAGGCTTCTCGGAACGACGGAGCAGGTTATTAAGAATCACCTGCGCAGCGCCTTCGACAAACTCGGCGTCTGGAGCCGTCTCGAAATGGCGATGTATGTCGCCAGCCACGGCGGCAGGAACTGGATGCAGGAATCCGAGCGACCGGTATTTGCCGAGCCTCGGGCAGTGGCAAGCTAAGTAATCGGCATGCTTGCGGAAAACAATCGCCTGGGTCGATGCAGGTCGTTGGCTTGCTGAACTGCTGCAAAAGGTTTGCACTCGGGGACGACGATCATTTTGTCAAATGGATGTAACTATAAGAATAGAAGTGACTTGCGGTAATTCTGCAGTCGGCCCACGAAATGCACTACTGGGCCCGATCTAGGTGAGCTGGCTCATTGGGGATCTTGAGCCGGCTCCGCAGTCTCGCGATGGGTATGGATTACAAAGAAACCTTTTGGATGGCGTGCGATTCGACTGAACAGTTGCGGGCGGAGTATGGCCCGTTTCACACCCGCGTCGAGGCCGAAGCGGAGGCTCGAAGATTGGGCTTCAGCTACTTGTTGCGCTACGAGCACATGCTCGACGAAAACGAAGAGATCCAGGAAGTTCGATGCATCTTCCTGGAATTGCCGGGCACCGTTACCGCGGAAGTGGCGCTCATCAGCTTGCACACCCGTTGTGCTACCTGCGGTGTCTCAGCTACGCACGACAAAGCATGGCAGGCGGAAGTATGGGCGGACATCCATGAGTTTGAAAACTCCCGCCATCGCGTTCGCCTTTTCGAGCACGCACGGGGAAAAGGCCTCAAAGAGATCGCCGGCTGGCGCGGATAGCTTTCGCAGTTGAGAGGTTACGCCGTTGTCAGTTGGCTGGCGGCAGCCCGATCGACAAACCAAATCAGCTTGCCATTGCTGGGCCGAACCAACTTCGAGGGATATTTTTCCGGTGGAGCATCGCCTTCCAGAACTTCACGGAGAACCGCCGCTTTGTCGGTTCCGCTTACCAGGAATACGACATAACGGGCTGCATTCAGCAATGGCAGAGTGAAAGTGATCCGGCTGGTCTTCAGTTTCTCTACCCAGTTAGCCGTCACGAGTCGCGATTTCTCTTCGAGCGCCGGTGTCTCAGGAAACAATGACGCGGTATGTCCATCCGGGCCCATGCCTAGCAGGATAAGATCGAAGCGCGGCACTTCGGTCGGCTTCAAAGCAAAAAGATTCCTTATAGTCTGCTCGTATGCCTCCGCAACGGCTTCAGCATCCTTGTTCCCGGCAGGGACTGGAAAGATGTTGGCTGGTGGAATGGGCAACTTCGACAGAAGCGTTTCCTTGGCCATGAGGTAGTTGCTGTCCGGATCGTCCAGGGGAACATGGCGTTCGTCGCTCCAGAAAAAAAATACTTTGTCCCATGGCACGCTCGCGCCGGCGTTGGCCGCGATCAAGGTATACAAGTTTCTGGGAGTCGATCCGCCCGAGAGCGCAATTGTAAAGCGGCCGCGCTGTGCAATTGAGTCAGTGGCGACGCGTATCACTTCCTCGGCCGCTGCCTGGAAAAGATCCTGCGGAGTCGTAAGCCGCCGTAGATCGACTGATGCAGTCACAAGGCCTCCCTACGGCCATTGCTGGATCTCGCCGCCGCGCAGCGGGCCGCCCCCAGCAAACCGGCCTTGTCATTGATAATCACTTGCACCGGAACAGCTTCCAGAAGGGACCGCAACCTGCCCTTCTCCAGAAAAGCTCGCATAAAAAGTGGTCCGCCAAGCTTGGGAAGAATCTTCGGCGTAATTCCGCCGCTCAAAAAGATTCCGCCGGTCGCCATTACTTTCAGAGCCAGATTGCCGGCCTCGGCCCCGTACACCGAGATCCATAGGTCGAGCGCTTGCTCGGCCAGGCGATTACTGCCGTCCAGCGCAGCCCCGGAAATCGCCGCCGCAGCGTCGGCATGTTCAAGTCGCGCGGCAAACCCTTCAGGCTCGTCGCCGTACCCTTTTCCGCGAAGAAATTCGTACACATTCACCAAGCCCGGCCCGGAGAGCACACGCTCGTAGCTAACATGGCCGTAGCGGCTTTCCAGAAATTGCAACAGTTCAACCTGGAGATTGCCTCGCGGCGCGAAGTCAGCGTGTCCGCCTTCGCAGGCGAAAACCTCGTGCTCGCTGCCGTTCCAATACAACCCGGCTTGTCCCAACCCGGTTCCCGGAGCGATTACTGCCTGATTTCCGATCGAGGGCGCGACTTGATTGAGGGGAACCAGATCTTGCGAGCTCAGCGCTCCGATGCCCCACGCATTAGCTTCCAAATCATTGATCAAAAGAGTCCCTGGCAATTCAATCTGCTTTGCCAGCCGCGACTGTTCGATGATCCAGGGCAGATTCGAGGTTTCGACGCGCCCATTATGGACGGGACCAGCAATTCCGAAACAAGCCAGGTCGGGTCGGGTCGCTGCGCCCTGCAGAAACGTCGAAACGATTTCGCCAAATTCGCTGTAATCCCGGCTCGGAAAAACGCGTTCGGAAATGAGCCGGAGGTGTCCGTTCTGGGGCAGGAAATATGCCAGTCGAGCGTTGGTTCCCCCAATATCGCCGGCCAGAATCATTTCTCGAAGTTCCTCCAGCGCCGGCCGTCGCGCTCCAGTAGTTCGTCGGCATCTTTCGGTCCCCAGGTGCCCGAAGCGTAGTTAGGAAAATTTCTGGGTGGCAGCGCCTTCCACAAATCGAGCACAGGATTCACCACATTCCATCCCGCTTCCACCATGTCGGCTCGCTGAAACAGCGTCTGGTCGCCGATCATGCAATCGTGCAGCAGCCGCTCGTACCCGGTGCTGGGCTGCTTGCCAAAGTATTCCTGATATTCAAAGTTCATGTCCACTGTGCCGAGCCGCATCACCGGGCCTGGGACTTTTGCGGCAAACTGCAACGAGATGCCTTCTTCCGGCTGTATATGCAACACCAATTGGTTCGGCATTAAATGTTCGACCGAGGTATCGCGGAACAGGACGAAAGGAGCCCGCCGGAACTGAATCACAATGTGGGTGTTGCGCGCCGGCATGCGCTTTCCGGTGCGCAAATAAAAAGGAACGTCGGCCCAGCGCCAGTTGTCGATGAGCAATTTCATGGCAACGAAAGTCTCCGTCCGGGAATCCGGCGCCACGTCTGGTTCGGCACGGTATGCCGGAACCTCCTGGCCGGCGACCGTCCCTTCCCCGTATTGCCCGCGCACCGAGCGGACCAGAACCTCTTCGTCTCCAAGTGGTTGGATCGCATGCAATATCTTTGCCTGTTCGTCTCGCACCGCGTTCGCGTCGAATGAAATGGGAGGCTCCATGGCGGTCAGGCTGATGAGTTGCATAATGTGGTTCGGGACCATGTCGCGCATCGATCCCGCGTGGTCGAAATAGCTTCCTCGGCCCTCGACGCCCACGGTTTCAGCCACTGAGATTTGTACGTGATCGATGTAACGGCGGTTCCAGATGGGCTCGAAGATTCCGTTAGCAAAGCGGAACGCCATGATGTTCTGGACGGTTTCTTTTCCCAGATAATGATCAATGCGGTAAATCTGTTTCTCGTCGGCGACCTTCAAGAGTTGTTGATTGAGCGCCTTGGCCGACTCCAGGTCGTGCCCAAAAGGTTTTTCAATAATGACCCGGCGCCAGTGGTCGGCGGTTTGCTCCATCAGTCCATTGCTGGCGAGTTTCTCAACGATCGTTCCGAAGTAACTGGGAGCGGTCGCCAGGTAGTAGAAAACGTTTTGATGGGTCGCGTGAACCCGGTCGATCTGCACTAGACGGTCCTTGAGTTGGGGAAAGAGGTTGTCGTCGCTGAAATCGCCGGCAAAGTAATAGAAACGCCGCGAAAAACTGTCCCACAGGGCATCGTCGACACAATCGCCGCAATATTGTTTGACGTCTTCCAATATGCGCTTTCTGAAGTCCTCGTCCGTCATCGCCTTGCGGGCCACGCCCAGCACGGCGAATTCCTTTGACAGCAAGTCAGCCCGAGCGAGGTTATAGAGCGCCGGAACTAACATGCGCGCCGTTAAGTCCCCGGCCGCGCCGAAAATTACCATCACGCACGGATCGCCTTGCTTCCCCACGCGGGGTGCGGCCGGAGTCGGTTTTTCTGCCAGTTGAGCCATGATTCATATCCTCAAGATCTTGGTGAAACCATGCTACGAGGCTTTTTTCTTCGCAGCCCCGGATTCCACATGTCCGCCAAATTTCTGCCGCATGGCAGACAGCATCTTCTCCGCAAAAGTATGTTGTTGCCGCGACCGGAAGCGCACAAACAAAGCGGCCGTGAGAACATCCGCGGGAACCGCTTCTTCCAGTGCCGCTTGAATCGTCCAGCGCCCTTCGCCGGAATCCTGCACATAGCCCTCGTATTCGGAGAGCGTCGGATTCTCCGCCAACGCGATCGCCGTCAGATCCAACAGCCATGAGCTCACCACGCTGCCCCGCCGCCAGACTTCGGCGATGTCAGGCAAATTCAGGTTGTAGCGAATATTCTCCGGCAATTCCTTGCTGGTGGCATTTTTAAAAATGTCGAAGCCCTCGGCATAAGCCTGCATCATGCCGTATTCGATTCCGTTATGCACCATCTTCACAAAATGCCCGGCCCCGGAAGGACCGCAGTGCATGTACCCTTGTTCCGCAGTGCCGCCAAGTTTTTCCCGGCCTGGGGTGCGAGGAATGTCGCCCACACCGGGCGCCAGCGTCTTAAAAATTGGATCGAGCCGCTTGACCGCTTCCTCGGGCCCGCCAATCATCATGCAATAACCGCGATCCAGGCCCCAAACTCCGCCGCTGGTTCCAACGTCGATGTAATGGATGCCCTTGCCCTTAAGTTGTTCCGCCCGCCGCACATCGTCTTTAAAATAGGAGTTGCCACCGTCGATGATGGCGTCGCCCGCCTGCATCAGCCCCGCCAGTTGTTGCACCGTGTTTTCGGTTGCTTCGCCAGCCGGCACCATCACCCACACCGCCCGTGGCGTTTTCAGTTTGCCAACTAAGTCTTCCAGGGAAGATGATCCCCCGGCTCCTTCACTGGAAAGTTGCTTCACTACATCCGGAGTCCGGTCCGAAACCAGAAGTTGATGTCCGCCGCGCATCAGTCGCCGCGTCATGTTCGCCCCCATGCGGCCCAGACCTACCATCCCTAATTGCATGTCTTGCTCCTTAACGAAGTTCCAGAATCGCGGTTGAAAAACCTGGCGCTGGTGTCCGCCGGCATTTTGAAAACTATTGCAACCCCTTTTGCACCGTTGCTCTCAGTGTCACAAGTCCTGCGTTCACATCCGGCCCGAGATGCGCGCGCAACGCCCGGCGTCCACGCTCAATGAGTACTTGAAAATCCCCTCTTGCCTGCGCCGCTTTCACCACACCAAACGTATATTTCTGTCCCGGCACCGGCAAGTCCACAGCATCGTCGCACGTGATCTGCAGGAAGACTCCCGAATTCGGGCCGCCCTTGTACGCTTGCCCCGTCGAATGCAGAAAACGTGGACCAAAGCCGAGGCACGTCGCTACATGTTTTTTGTCGCGAACAAAATGTCGGAACGTCTGCAGGCTTTTCTCGTGTTCCGCATTCATCTGGATATATCCCAGCACAGCAAAATAATCGCCCGAGCCGATGCGATTCAAGTGTGCTTTGATATATCCCGCAAGCGACTTGTCTGCGCCTGCAGCCTTCGCCAGCGCCGTGGAATTCTTCTCGTCCGTGAAAAGCTTGATGCCGCCGTCTTCGAGCACAGGTTTTTCCACGGGGAGCGAACCTGTCTTCTCGTACTCCGAAGTCAGATTCCGCGTGGCAATCTTGCTGGCCTCGACGTCGGGCTGATTGAACGCATTTATTCCAAGGATAGAACCGGCAACCGCAGTGGCAATTTCCCAGCGAAAAAACTCCGCGCCCAAGTCATACACATCTGCCATCGAAATTCGCACTACAGGATGCCTGGCTTTTTCCAGCGCCGCCACCTTGGCATCCACCGCCACTTCGGTTGCGTGTTCGGTGTGGATGTAGGCAAACACCCGGTCGTGACCATACAACTCTGGCGCGGCGAGCGCTTCGCGGTCTACTGGAATGATGCCTTTCCCGAGTTTTCCCGTGGACTCCGCCAGCAATTGCTCAAGCCACGCGCCCAGGTCCGAAATATCAGGAGATGTGATGACGGTGACTTTATCGCGCCCACTCTGCGCGGCTGTACCCAAAATGATTCCCAGCATGGCCCCAGGATTCTGTTCGACGGGCGCGGATGCCCCACAAGCTCGAACCATCTCCTGCGTGCGGTCGAGAAACTTCTTCGTGTCGATTCCAATAACTGCTGCAGGCACCATGCCGAAATTCGAAAGCACCGAATAACGTCCGCCGATGGAAGACCGCCCAAAAAAGATGTGACGAAAACGATCGCCTTCCGCTACCTTCTGCATCTTCGAGCCCGGATCAGTGATCGCAATAAAGTGGCTGCCAGCTTTGTCGGCGCCCACCACCTGTTTTGCTCGTTCAAAAAAATATTGTTTAAAGATGTTCGGTTCGAGAGTGCTCCCCGACTTGCTGGAAACAATGAAAAGCGACCGTGCGATATCGATTTTGTTTTCGAATTCCTTTACCTGCGCCGGATCGGTGGAGTCGAGCACGTGCAGATCCGGATAGCCGGCGGTCTTCCCAAACGTCCTGCGAAGAACTTCTGGGCCTAGGCTCGAGCCGCCCATGCCCAGAAGAAGAACATCTTTGAAGCCTGCGCTCCACACTTCCTTGGCGAGATTACGCAGCTCTACCGGATGGGAAATCTGCTCTTCCGTAATATCTAACCAGCCCAGCCATTTCTCCTCATCGTCACCGGTCCAAAGCGACGCATCGCGCTGCCAAAGCCTCTGCATTTTCGCAGTCGACTGCCAGTCGGCAACCCCCGCCTTTACCGCTGAGGCCAACCCTTCTGGCAGTGAAGATTTTAATCGGCTCACGCGTTCGGTCCTTTTTTCTGCGTGCTTTTCTCAACCGCGCTGAGCAGTTTCTCGAAGGCATCGGCAAACAACTTCACTCCATCCGTCGTCAGTTTACTCGTGACTTCTTTGATCGAGATGCCGGCTTTCGCTAGATCATCCATCACCTTCTGCGCTGCCGGTACGTTCTCAGTCAGGCTGTTCCGTAGTTGTCCGTGATCGCGAAACGCATCGACCGTCGCCGGCGGCATCGTATCCACCGTGTCGGGTCCGATCAACTCCTCCACATACATGACATCGCGATAAGCAGGATTCTTCGTGCTGGTGCTCGCCCACAGAACGCGCTGCGTCTGCGCCCCTTTTGTTGCCAGTGCCTCCCAGCGCGGTCCACTGAATATCCGCTGGTAGCGCTGGTACGTGAGCTTGCCATTTGCAATCGCAACTTTGCCTTTCAAACTCTTGAGCAGAGTCTGCTGTTGGACGTCGCTGGCAGTTTTCAGGCTCTCGTCGATCATCGAATCCACCAGAGAGTCAATGCGGCTGATAAAGAAGCTGGCCACTCCCGCCATTTTCTTAAGATTGCCGCCGCGTTTGGCCAGATCCTCCAGCCCGGAAATATGCGCTTCCGCAACCTTCTCATATACTTCCTGCGCGAACAGCAGAGTCACGTTGATGTTGATGCCTTCGCCAACCAGTTGCCGGATTGCGGGAATGCCCTCGGCCGTGCCTGGAACTTTGATCATCACGTTCTCGCGGCTCACTGCCTTCCACAAGCGCCGCCCTTCCTCAATCGTCTCCTGTGTTTTGAGGGCAAGCAACGGCGAAACCTCCAGGCTGACGTAGCCATCGCGAAACTTCGACTCTTCATACACCGGCCGCAGAATATCTGCCACGTCTTGAATGTCGCGGATCGCGATTTGTTCGTAGCGTGCGGTTGCGTCCAAATCCCTCCGCGAAGCCAGTGACTTCAAGATGTCGTCGTAGAGCGAGCTTTCGGCGATTGCTTTCTCGAAAATCGACGGATTCGAAGTCATCCCGCGAAGGCCGTCCTCTTGAATCATCTTCTTGAGACTTCCGCTCGTGATCAGATCACGCCGGATGTAGTCCAGCCACATCGACTGTCCGTAGCTGAGCAAAGCTTTCAGTGGATTCGTAGCTTTTGAGGTTTCCAGAACTCCAGTAGGCTGCATGATGATTTCTCCCTTGTGATCGACGGCGGACGTCGTGGCTCGACTTCAATCTGTCTGTTATTTTTCAGCCATCGCCTTGCGCGCCTCGGCGACGACCGCCTCAACCGTGAAACCGAAAAACTTCAGCAAATCTTTTAGCGGCGCAGAGACTCCAAAGCGATGCATCCCGACCTTTCGTCCCTTCAGCCCCACATATCGCTCCCAGCCGAAAGTGGAAGCCATTTCCACCGAAACTCGCGCTGTAACCGCCGAAGGCAGTACGCTTTCTTTGTAATCCGCATCTTGCCGATCGAAGATTTCCCACGATGGCATGCTCACCACTCGCGCCTTGATCCCTTCCGCCTTGAGCTTTTCGTAGGCCTCAACACAGAGCGAAACCTCGCTGCCAGTCCCCATCAGAATCACTTCCGGCTTTTCGCCCGGAGTGCCGGCGAGAATGTACGCGCCCTTTGCCGTGCCCGAAGCCGCTCCAAATTTCGTGCGGTCGAAGGTTGGCAGTGCCTGCCGCGTCAGCACAAGAGCTACGGGTTGGTGCCGCAACTGCGCGATGATCTTCCATGCCTCGACCACTTCATTGGCATCGCCGGGACGCAGCACAATAAGATTCGGCATCGCCCGCAACGACGCAAGTTGCTCGATCGGCTGATGCGTCGGCCCGTCTTCTCCTACTCCGATCGAATCGTGCGTGAAAATGAAAATGGAAGGAGCTTCCATCAGCGCCGAAAGCCGGATGCTGGCGCGCATGTAGTCGCTGAAATTAAAGAACGTTGCGCCGAATGCCCGGATGCCAGTGACGGTAAGGCCATTCACGCTCGCGCCCATCACGTGTTCGCGCACCCCAAAATGCAGGTTGCGTCCAGCGTAGTTGCCCGCCTGAAAGTCGCCGGCCCCTTCAAACTTCAGCGTCGTCTTATTTGACGTAGCCAGGTCGGCCGAGCCACCGATCAGCCATGGAATATTTTCCGCCACCACGTTCAGCACTTTCCCGGAGCTCTCGCGGGTTGCTATTCCCTTCGCGTCCGCGGGGAATGTCGGGAGCTTCTTATCCCATCCTTCGGGAAGCTCGCGGCGCTGCATGCGATGTAGCCGGTCAGCCAATTCCGGATATTTCTTCGAGTACTCCCCGAACATTTTCGACCATTGCGCACGCGCGTCACGCCCACGCTTTCCAATGCCATCCTGAAAGTGTTCGCGCACTCCCTCAGGCACCAGAAACTTGGCGTCTTCGGGCCAGCCATAAAACTTTTTCACCAGGCGCACTTCCTCTTCGCCTAGCGGCTCTCCGTGCGCTGCATTGCTGTCTTGTTTGTGCGGCGATCCATAGCCGATGTGGCTGTCCACGATGATCAGCGTAGGCCGGTCCGTAGTTTTCTGGAACGTTTCGAAAGCGCGGCCCAGCATTTCCAAATCGTTGGCATCGGCGACGCGCGTCACATTCCATCCGCATCCGATGAAGCGGGTGGCCACGTCTTCACTGAACGACCAGCTCGCGGGGCCATCCAGAGTAATGCCGTTGTGGTCGTACATCCAGCACAGATTCGAAAGTTTGAGATGTCCAGCCAGCGACGCGGCCTCGCCACCAACGCCCTCCATCAGATCGCCATCGGAGCACATCGCGTAAACATTGAAATCGAAAACCTCGAAGCCCGGCCGGTTGAAATTCGCCGCTAACCACTTGCTCCCCATGGCCATTCCTACACTGTTTCCAACGCCCTGCCCCAGCGGCCCGGTTGTCGTTTCAACACCGGTCGTGACGTGAGACTCTGGATGCCCCGGTGTCCGGCTCCCCAGCTGCCGGAAGCGCTTGATCTCTTCCATCGGAACTGCCAGCTCTTTCAGCACCTCGCCGTTCTCAGCAACTTCACGCACGCCTGTGAGATGAAGCATGGCGTAGAGCAGCATGGAAGCGTGGCCATTCGACAGCACGAAGCGATCGCGGTTCAGCCACTTCGGATCCTCTGGATCGTAGCGCAGAAATTCCTGCCAGAGGCAATACGTCACAGGAGCCAATCCCATCGGCGCGCCTGGATGCCCGCTGTTAGCCTGCTGCACCGCGTCGATCGCCAAGGTCCGAATCGTGTTAATCGACAGCGTATCCAATTGCTTTCCGGTCACTACCGCCTGTTCACTGGCAACCATGCGATGCGCGCTCCTTAAAAGAAAAAAATCCTCTCCTACCCAAGCCGTTACGCCGACCTCAGACCTATTAGAGTTCGGAGAACAGAAAGGGTTTCATACACGCCCCGAGTGTATCAATTTCCTGTGAACCCATGTCACGGGCCCTGTGAAAAATTGGGGAAGGCTTGATGAAAGGCAGGGGCGAAGAAAGAAAGGGCTGGAGGATCTTTACTTCAACAACTGGAGATAACTTTTTTCGCTCTTCGAGGCTCTGGTCGTGTCTTGGACATACTTAAGAAATTGCCGGAGATTTTCTTTTTCAGTGGGATCCAGAGTTGAGAATCGAATGCGCACTCCGGCGGCAGGCGCGCTCCGGATAACGACTCCGTTCAGCGCCATCCCTTTTACCCATATTTTGCCACTCGCGACCCAAAGTCCGATTTCTACTTTTGCGCCGCCGCTGATCTGGTTTGCCGTTTCCACCTGGCATCCGCCCATGCTGGTGTTGGAAAGATTTCCCCATAGCGGGGAGAGGGCATCGTTGACATGTAGTTCCACTGCCACAAAACATTTGATTCTAGGGTGCCGCCGCCTATCCTGTCCCCAGGTAGCACTGAAAATGTCCGGCTCGAACGGAGGCGTGGCTGCGGCCGCGGTCGGAACTGGATGGGGCGGAGGTTCGGTTGTCCCTTTCGATTTGCTGCAGCCCTCGATGCCGGTAGTGGTTTTCCGCTTAATCTCGCGCATGGCCGCTAGCAGTGCCTGTTCGCGGCGCTCCGGCGGCGCATCGCGATACGTCTGCAGCAGCCTTCCGAGATTGCGTGCCAGGTCAGGATCGGCCAGTAATCCCGTCCAGTCAGTACCCGGCGCCGCGTTCTGATCGTCACTCATTGATTGAGTCTTTCCTTTTCTTGCGCGTGCGTGTTTCCTCGCCTGAGATTGACCGATCAGTAACCCCTAAACAAGATGACCGAAGTCATCCGGAGAGCCTCCGCAACAATGCCTTACGTCTGTCCCGCAAATGGATTTCAATCGATTGGCGTCAGCCGCTTGAGATACTCTTTCAGCGATTGCTGTTGCTCAGCGAAAAGCGATAGAAACTCAAAGCCGTAATGGTATCCGCGGCGAAAGCGGAGTACCGCTCGAACCTCCCAGGGAGTCGCTTCAGGAAGCGTAAAGCTCAAACCCGCTACCTCCCCAACATTTACCTCTGCCGCCAACAGTATTCCGATGCCGGCTTCGGAAAGATCCTTGCAATGTCCCTCGAGCTTCTCGTAGTGGTTTCCTAACAGAACTGTAACCACGACCCCAAAATCGCCCAGGTATCTAGGATGTCGTCTATGTCGACGATCAATCTGTTTCGTTGGCGCGCTTTTTGAATTTGACGCAGGCATAGAGGAGTGCGTTTGGGAGGCTTAACCGCCATACTCATCGGGGTTCAAATGTGAGCTGCACAATCTCCGTGCTGTCAGACGATGCGGTTTGAAATTTCCATTTACGTATTGCGTCAGTGGCCGATTCAATCAGTACCGGATTTCCCCCTACGACTCTGGTCGACTTCACGTTCCCGTTCGCTCGAACAATCGCTTCAACTTTCACCACGCCACCAAGGTGCATGCGTTTCGCTAAGTCCGGATAAACCGGCTCAACTTTGGTTAGGATCTTTCGTTCCGCATGTTCCGCCTGGTCCTGCTTCTGCGCCACGCTGACAGGGGTTGAAAGCCCGGCATATATTGCCACGGTAATGACTAATGCGCCAGTTCGACTGATGGGGGGGATCATTCCTTTTTCACTTTATCTCGGTCATGTGCTTCAAGAAAGTACCTAAAGTAACGAATCCCAAACGGATTCTTATTTCGCTTGGCAGTCCCCACATTCATTCGATTTTGCCGACGATTTGCCGGTCTCGTGTCAAAATTGGAGTGCGCACGGACTTGGTATGGCATCCAATGCCAGGCCGTAGCGTACGGTTTTTGCATCCCCTGGCCCGTAAGTCGAATCAGAAGTTGATGATCCTGTGCTATGAATGAGAAAGGTCGTCCCGAAGACTATCTGTTACGGCGGGACTTTTCACCAGCGAAAATGCCCCGTTCTTCACCTCGCCCAATCCGCTGCCTGCACACGGTGATAATACTCTTGTGCTGCAGCATGTTCAGCGTGACATTTGTTGTGGCTCAGAATTCCGCCTCCACGCCTTCCATCACGTTGCCAGGATCGCAAAGTCCCTTTACCGGTAGCGAACCGGAAGGCAAAGTCACCCAGGAAGTCCTTCAGATCGGATTCCAGGATGCCATCGAGCGCGGTCTGCGGAATAACCTCGGCCTGCTCCTTTCTGGCGATCAGACCCTTATGGCTCGCGGCGAAAGATGGAAAGAACTCAGCAATCTTCTGCCCAACCTCACCGCCAGAATCCAGGAAAACGTGCAGACTGAGAGTCTGACGGCATTAGGTCTCAAGACCAATGTTTTTCCATTTCCAATTCCACGGGTGATCGGCCCCTTCAATTACTTTGACGCCCGCGCTTCGCTGACTCAATCTATTTTCAATTTCCATGATCTCGAAAAGGAACGGGCAGCCTCCGCAAGCCTGAAATCCGCGCAATACAGCTATAAAGATGCAAGAGAAGTGGTGGTGCTCGCCGTGGGCAATGCCTATCTCGTGGCGATTGCCACCGCCGCTCGCATTGAGACGACAACCGCTCAGGTTGCCAACGCTCAAGCTCTGTATAACAAGGCACTCGACCAACAAAACGCCGGACTCAGTCCTGCGATTGATACCCTGCGCTCCCAAGTCGAATTGCAGACGCGCCAGCAACAGCTCATTGTCGCGCGCAACGACTATGCCAAACAGAAATTGTCCCTGTCTCGCATCATCGGCCTCCCACCCGGTCAGGAATTTCAGTTGACCGAGAAAGCTCCCTATCAGGCCCTCACGCCTCTTCCCTTGGAAAGTTACCTGCAACGCGCCTATGTATCGCGCCCGGATTACCACGCGGCGCAGGCGCAAGTTCTTTCCGCGGAACTCACCCACCGCGCCGCCGCCGCCGGGCGCTATCCCACCGCCGACCTCAGCGCAAACTTCGGCGATATCGGTGTCACTCCTGCCCAATCGAACGGAACCTGGCAGGTGAACGGCGGGATCAGTATTCCAATTTTTCAGGGAGGTAAAGTTCACAGCGACTTGCTCGAGGCCGACGCCCAGTTAAAGCAGGCGCGCTCCCAATTAGGCGATCTCCGCGGCCGCATCGACTATGAAGTGCGCACTGCATTGCTGGATCTCACCGCCGCCGCCGAGCAAGTCGAAGTCGCGCGCAGTTCCGTCGAACTGGCGGAAGAGGCTTTCAATCAATCCAAGGACCGTTTTGCCGCCGGCGTTACCGACAACCTCGAAGTCGTCCAGGCACAAGAATCTGTTGCCAGCGCTCATGAAAGTTACATCCAAAGCCTGTACGCGCATAATCTAGCCAAGGTGGAACTTGCGTACGCCATTGGGGATGCCGAACAGGGAGTGAAACGATTCTTGAAAGGCGAACACTAAACTCAAATTTATGGAACCGACGACCCAAACTCCGTCCGCTCCCCCTCTGACGGATCAATCTGAAACTCGCACCAAGCCGCTACCCTCCACCGAGCGGGATTTCCGCACTCGTCCTTCGCGCACGGCCAGTCCTGGCTTCCGCATTGCTGCAATTATCGGGGCAGTAGTGCTGCTGCTGGTGGTGTTTTTCGTCTATCGCTACGTTGCGAGCTATGAATCCACCGACGACGCTCAGGTCGACGGCCACATTAACTCCGTCAGCGCCAGGATTTCAGGTCATGTCGTAAAGCTCAATATCGAGGACAACCAGTACGTTCAGGCGGGAACCGTTCTCGTGCAAATCGATCCCGCTGACTACCAGGTCGCCTACGAGCATGCCAAGGCGGATTTTGAGGAAGCGCAGGCCGCTGCCGCCGGCGCCGGCGTGAACGTCCCTATCACTTCGGTCAGCACCACCAGCCAGGTCTCTTCCAGCGAGGCCGATGTGGCGAGCGCTCGTGCCGGAATTGCTGCAGCAAGGCAACAGTTTGAAGCGGCCAAGGCGCAGCGCGACCAGGCCGAGGCCAACAACGTTAAGGCCCAAAATGATCTGGGTCGTTACAAACAGCTGGTCGATAAACAGGAAATCTCCCAGCAGCAATACGATCAAGCCGTAGCTTCTGCGAGAGCCAATGAGGCTTCGGTTCAGTCTGCCCGCTCCCTGGCCGATGCCGCTCAGTCACAAGTGACTCAAGCTCAGGGAAAGCTGGCGGATGCCGAGGCTAACTGGCGCAACGCTCAAACCGCTCCCAAGCAAATGCAGGTGATTCGTTCCAGAGCAGCATCGGCGGAGGCATTAGCACAGCAGAAGAAAGCTGATCTGGACCAGGCACAACTCAATCTGCAATATACAAAAATCACTGCCCCGGTCGAGGGAGAAGTTAGCGACCGCACCGTCGAAGTCGGTCAAAACGTCGCTCCCGGACAGGAATTGATGAAGATCATTCCTCTCAACGATGTCTGGATCACCGCCAATTTCAAAGAGACTCAGCTTCGCGACATGAAGGTAGGTCAGCCCGTCACACTGGAAGTGGACGCTAATGGCCGCAAGTATCGCGGAAAAGTAAATAGTATTGCCGGCGCTAGTGGCGCACGTTTCAGCCTGCTCCCACCCGAGAATGCTACCGGTAACTACGTGAAGGTGGTGCAGCGCATCCCGGTAAAGATCGTGCTGGACCCGGGCGAAAACAAAGATCACTCGCTGCGCCCCGGCATGTCGGTTACTCCCAAGGTTTGGATCCGGCAATGAGCGCTGCTGCTCCCCCGCTGGAGAATGCCAATATTTGGCGTCCGGCAGTCAATCCGTGGATCATCGCGATAACCGTAACGCTGGCAACTTTCATGGAAGTGCTCGACACTTCTATCGCCAACGTCGCCCTCCCTCACATTGCCGGCAGCCTCTCCGCCGGCCAGGACGAAAGCACCTGGGTGCTCACCTCTTACCTGGTCTCGAATGCCATCGTACTGCCGCTCAGCGGATGGCTGTCGTCGATCATTGGCCGCAAGAATTTCTACATGAGTTGCGTAGCGCTGTTCACCATCAGCTCTTTCTTGTGCGGATTGGCTCCAAACCTCGCCACGCTGATCATTTGCCGCGTGCTGCAAGGTGCGGGCGGAGGTGGCCTGCAGCCCAGCGAGCAGGCCATACTCGCCGACACTTTCGAGCCCGCCAAGCGCGGCATGGCCTTCGCTGTTTACGGCGTTGCTGTTGTTACCGCGCCGGCCATCGGACCTACGCTCGGGGGATGGATCACTGACAACTTCACCTGGCGCTGGATTTTCTTTATCAATATTCCTGTCGGTATCATTTCTCTGCTGCTCACTTCGCGCCTGATTCAGGACCCGCCGTATCTTAGGCGCAGGAAGCTGAGCGAGACCAAGATCGACTATATCGGTCTGGGGTTTGTGGCCTTGGGCCTGGGAACTTTGCAAGTTGTACTCGATAAAGGGCAGCGCGATGATTGGTTTGAGTCGCACTTCATCGTGATCCTCACCTTGATCGCTGTCGCTTCTCTGATCTTCGTCGTGATATGGGAATGGCGGCACAAGGATCCCATCATCGACCTGCACTTATTCCGCGACCGAACTTTCGGCATCTCTAACTTGTTGATGTTTATGCTGGGGTTTGCTCTCCTCGGCAGCACCCTGCTCCTGCCTTTATTCATGCAGACTCTGTTGGGATATTCCGCCGAGCAATCAGGCTTGGCCTTGATGCCCGGCGGCTTCACCATCATGCTCTTGCTGCCTCTGGTGGGATTCTTGCTTTCGCGCTACAGCCCGCGCTGGCTGCTGGTCTTTGGTCTAGTCGTGCTTTCCGGATCGTTATTTCACATGGCGGGTTTTGACCTGGGAATCGATTTCCGCACGGCCGCCACTGCCCGTGTATTTCAGGCCGTAGGTATGGCCTTCCTGTTCGTTCCAATCAATACGGCGGCCTACGCATTTCTTCCCCGGGATAAGAACAATGCCGCGTCCGGCCTGATGAACCTCGCCCGCAATATCGGCGGAAGTGTCGGCATTTCGCTGGTCACTACCATGCTGGATCGCCGCTCCCAGGTTCACCTGAACGACTTATCCCGCAATCTCAGCTCTGGAAATCCCGCGTTCCGTTCCATGCTGCAAGGCGCCACCCGCACCATGCAGGCGCACGGAGCCAGTGCGGCATTCGCTACCCGCCAGGCCTATGCCTTGATTCAAGGTACGGTACAGCGGGAAGCCACCATGCTGGCTTACATTGATAACTTCCGCCTTCTCGGATTGGTCATCATGGCCATGGTTCCCATCGTCTTCCTGATGAAAAAAAGCAAGCCCGGAGGCGGAATCGCGGTACACTAGTGCGCGGTAAAATAAGGCTACGGCGGTTGGCTGGCGCCTATTGGTTTTGGCTGGCGCAGCAATCGGAAGCTGTCTCATAAGTTTTGGCTGGCAGCAATTGGAAGCTGTCTCATAACTGGTTTTGGGAAGGGCACGGCTTCTGAGGTTGGGGAACAACTACGAATGCATGCAGTGACGTGGAAGAGCGGCGCTTTCAGCGCCGCGTAAGGCCTGTCGAATCTGTTCGGGCTTTAGCCGCTGAGGTGCTGTAGAGACCATGTTTCGCATCATCACCATCGAACGGGAGTACGGCTGTGGCGCCCCTGCCATCGCCTCCCAACTAGCCGATCATCTCGGCTGGGAATTGTGGGATCACCGCCTCACCGAAGAAATCGCCCGCATGGCCAACGTCGAGTGTTCCGCCGTCATGCGCTGCGATGAGCGCATGGACAGCCGCTTCCATCGCTTGGCCAAAGCCTTTTGGCGCGGCAGTTATGAGCGCGGCTCGACTCTCGAAAACCAGATCTTCGATTCCGACTGCATGGTCTCGATGATGGAGCAGATCGCTCCCAAAATTGCTCGGGAAGGGAATGCCGTCGTCGTCGGCCGCGGAGCGCCTTTCTTCTTACGGGAACAGCCGGACGCCTTTCACGTTTTTCTCTACGCCCCGCGCGCCGAAAAAATACGTCGCCTGCTTCAGGATGGCTCTACCACAGCAGAGGCGGAGGATCTCGTCGATTCCGTCGACCGCCAGCGCATCGCCTTCGTCAAACACTATTTCGGCGCCGACTGGCCCACCCGCTCGCTTTATCACTTAATGATCAATACCGCAGTCGGCGATGAATCCGTCATCGAAACAATCCTGCACACCATGCGCGTTGACCAGGGCCGCCCTAAGGCAACCGGATACGAACCTGCGAAGATTCCCAGTTCTGTTTAGAAACGACCTCGTAACCGTCGGGCTCGGGAAAACTCTGCGACCAAATTCGGCCTTTGCTCTATAATTGGGATGTGCTAACCGAAGAAGACAAACAGTGGATTAGTGATCGGTTAGAGAAGGTGGAAACCACTCTTCTCTCCGAGTTTCACAAGTGGGCGTCGCCGGTAGAATTGCGTCAGCGGAGCCATGCCGCAGCGATTCGCGCGCTGGATACCGAGGTTGAGGCTCTGTCAGACCGGCTCAAGAACATTGAGGGCCGCTGAGCGATCCCTCTTCAAGGCAGTTTCCCTTCTGAACATGAGCTTGATGTAAAGGCGCATCAGGTCGTTTAGATCTGACTATTCGCCGCTGATGATCGTCGTGCGGATAATTTCGCTTCGTTCTCCCTCGGTACGCGACCCCCGGAACGTCCCCTCCGCCCTCCGAACAATCTTCCATAAATCCGATCCATCCTCTGCCAGACCTATTTAGCAGGTGTCCGACAGGCTTTCGTTTCTCATTCCAGCTGATCACAACTGTTCCGTATGTAGTTTCTCCGCGTTGAAATAGAAAACGCACCGTAATGGTGCCGGTTGGCAAATCGAAGCGGAAGAGCGCGGTTTAGGACCGGGCTTCTGCTTTGTTTGGCGACGTATTTTCTCGTCATCCTCAACCATTTGGTTTAAATCTTCCTTCGAGACGCGCAGCACACGGCGGAGCGCATTCTGGAAGCGTGCGAACTTTTGCTCTGGCGTCGTTTGAGGATCGAGTCTAGACTTCATGCGCTCATCATATGGCACATCCGTTCGCAAGCTCAAGGCTGAAGATTGAATGGGCCGAAAAGCACCTCGGCGACATGGTTTCGCTGGTTAGCGCCTTCACTCAATCTGACGACTTTCATTCCGTCAGTATCGAGTACGACGAAAGGCAGCGAACAAATCATTTGCGCGTCGATATGCTCACTTCGCGTTTTCCCGCCGACGACATTGCCCTCACGATTGGCGATGTGTTGCACAACCTCAGAAGCGCCCTCGACTTGTTGTGGTACCAAGTGGTTTTGGAGTGTAACGGAACCCCGACAAAGTGGACCAGATTCCCAGTGCGCGATACTAGGCAAGAACTTATAGCCCCCTTGAATAGCGCTTTGGAACAAGAGCAAATCACGCTCGACATTAAAAACTTTGTTTTGGATGACATAAAACCCTACACGACTGGGAATCCACTCATCTGGTCCCTTGACGACCTTAATATTAGGGACAAACATAAGTTGCTCATCCCAGTGCTGCAAGTTTCCGCCCTCGTTGGCGTCCGCCTTGAAGATGACCAGGGTGTCCCGGTTTACGAGAACCAAGTCTGGTTCACGGACGAATCCGGAAGCATCAGATTGCGCGAGGCCGATGACATCAGAGTGACAGTGAAGGACAAGGGCCATGTTACCGCTGCGATAATTTTCGATACAGGAGTGCCGTTCGAGTCGGAGTCTGTTGTCGTATCGCTGACGCGGATCGCCGAAGAAGTTACGCGCACAGTTCAGGCGTTCAGATTGTTGCTCTTCTGAAGTAGCAATAATATTGACGGCGGCTGGTGGCACGTCTCCATTTTAAGCTTACCAACCGAAGCGTTCTGGGTTAGTCAACGTAGTTATTTCCGCCGCAAGTCGTCGATTCCAGATACTTTATGAGACAAGACTGTTTTTTTAGCCTGGATCAGTACTGATTAGGTTAGGGATTTCGCTCGGTGCCTTTGCCCGGCGGGGCAGCAGTCTTCCGCACAAACATCGATCCGCGGACCCAGCGATCCCATCGCTCGCCGCTGTAACTGCGGATTCATTCTCTCCTGAATCAACTCTCGAATCATTCCGATAAACTTGGGATGCACTCCAACCGTCTTAGCGCGCGTCATGGGCAAACCCAGCTCGTTACAAAGCTGCTGCGCTTCCACATCTAAGTCGTACACCACTTCCAGGTGATCGGAGATGAAGCCGATCGGCGCTACGACCACCGCCGACGCGCGCTTGTTCGCCTTCACTTCGCGCAAGTGATCGAGGCGCAAGTAATCCAGAATGTCCGGTTCCAGCCACGGCTGTCCCGGAGCGCCACTGCGGCTCTGGTAGACCAATGCGTCATTGGTTTGTCCAAGCGCAGCGGAAACCAATCGCCGCACTTCCTCTAACTGCATCACGTAATCACTGGTGTTGGCCATCGACATCGGAATACTGTGCGCCGTATAAATGATCTGCACATTTTGTCTGGCGTTCTCTGGAATGGCGCGCAGCGCTTCACCAACTCGCTCTACCGTCGCTTCAACGAATCCGGGATGGTTGAAGAATGCCCGTAACTTATCCACCTGCGGTGCGCCCAGTCCAACTTCGTTTTGCGCCCGCGCGATGTCTTCCCGATATTGCCGGCAGCCAGAGTAGGAACTGTAGGCCGAAGTGACGAAAGCCACCGCTCGTTGAATCCCGTCGTCCTTCATCTTTCGCAGCGTGTCAGTCAGTAGCGGATGCCAGTTCCGGTTTCCCCAATAGATTGGAAGCCTCGGCCCATTCTTTTCCAACTCCGATTCCAGCGCCGTTATCAAGTCCCGCGTTTGCTGGTTGATCGGGCTCTTGCCTTCGAAGTGGTAGTAGTGCTCCGCCACCGCAAGCATGCGCTCGCGCGGAACGCCGCGCCCGCGCAGAACATTTTCGAGAAAAGGGATCACCTCTTCTTTCGATTCAGGACCACCGAAAGAAACCACCAGAATGGCGTCGTAGTTCATCTCACAATTTCTGCTGGACAATGTTAACAGCGGCTGCACTGCCCGCGCGTCTGATCAGTTGCCATGCACCATTGCGACTGGAAGCGCAGACTGAGCGTTCTTGGTCAAGGATAACGGCCGGTCCAATGCGATATCCATCTCGGTGAATCGAGGCAGCACGACATCGCGCCCGTGCCGCGTCACCATATAAATCCCAGAGATGCAGCTCGATACGATCCTGGCGGTTCCCGCCGTTGAAGCGTCGGTGGCTGTCGAGATCAGGGCTTCCACAATCAACTGGGTTCCGTCGTCCACTTCTTTCGCCAGGCCCGCAGTGACACCAAGGTTAATGGCCATCCATGCTTTCCCCGGACGCTCACCCCGCAGTTGACCTTCCGCATCAATCTTAGTATGCGAACCCCGGTCCAATTCCGCTCCAGCAAGCGAGGCCGCGATAGGAATAAAGTTCCCGCCCGGAAGGGTCACTCCCGTAAACGTCAGAGACAGTGATCCGGCGCGGCTCCCCCAACGGGGTGGAGTCTGCTTGATCACTTTGCCTTCAAACACACTGCCTGCGGGCAGTGCGATCCGCGACTTCAAGAATACAGGTTCAAGCAAACGCGCCTGAATCTTGTCGCCGGGCCTGTTCTTCGAAGCACTCACGTCTCCCAATAGAAGAATCTTGAATCCTGTGCCGGCCGGAAGCTCTTCCAGGGCCGGCAGATCAATCCCGGTGGACGGCTGGGGATTGGTTTCTTCAGAAGGCGATTTGCCGTCTACGGCGGAGGCCTCTAAAACCATGATGGGCGCCGCTAGATTTTTCGATCCGTACAGCCCGCCAGATTTCCCTACCTCAACCGATCCGGCTTCGTTCGCATGTTTCCCCGATTGTTTGCGCTTGGCCTGAGCATGCACTTCGCGTCTCCGGCTGACCGATAGTACTGCTACCTGCAGAGCGCTTTCACCGTTAGGTCCAGAAACTGCGGCGGTCTTAAACACGGGATACTTTTCGTGGCGAGGCGTGAAAACCTTCACCACCCACGGCCAATGGTCGTCCGAGGGCCGGTGTCTTTTTTCCATGTGGTCGACTGTCAGGCGCACGGCACTTTGCGCAGGATACAGTTCGCGATCCGCGGAATAGACGTCCCGAGCCAGCTTGCCTTGAATAATATCGCCGGGCTTGAGTTTCGATAGTTTCACCGGATGATCAAGCTGTACCTTCACGTAAAGGCCCGAATTTGCGGATGGCACGGAAGCGGGTGACTCGTCCGCGGCACAACTGATCGCGAAACCGGTCAACACTATGCCCATCAAAAGGCCGTGGACTACTGTCGAAATCCTGCTGCTGCTCATATTCAACTCCGGTCGCCTCAAAATCGGGTATTCCCGCGTCGAAGCAAGGTTTGCCCTGTGGAAGATTCAGCTTATGCCAATCCGGGGGTGGCGTGGGCACTAAGATTCGCTAGTTTAGCACTAACGTAAGGGGCGCCAATTCGTCATTAAGGTTGGCGGTCCCTGCATGACGAGGTGCCCGCTCGAGTTTGTCAACAAATGAATACAATCGGACAATCCGCAACAGGGCGACGGAGGGCGCTCCGCGGAATCGCCGCATGTTACGCTTTTGCTGGGACTATGCCCGTTAACGTTGTTCGCCGCGTCTTCAAAGCATTTCAATATCGCGATTTTCGCCTGATGTGGTTTGGCGCCTGCACCTCCAGCATCGGTACCTGGATGCAGATCGTGGCGCAGGGCTGGCTCATCTACCGGCTCAGCCATTCCGCATTCTTGCTGGCGCTGGATCAATTTCTAGGCGGCATTCCCATCTTTCTTTTTTCTCTGATCGGCGGAGTAGTAGCCGACCGTGTAGAGCGCCGCAAAATTTTGCTCGGTTCGCAATATCTGCAGATGGCTACCGCCGCAATACTCACCGTTCTGGTAGCGACGGATGTGGTGCGGGTCTGGCACATCCTTTGTTTGTCCTTCATCTCGGGATTCGCTCAGGCTTTCGGCGGTCCCGCTTACCAGGCGCTCATTCCCACGTTGGTCGAAAAAGATGACATGCCGAACGCCATCGCGCTGAATTCGATTCAGTTTAATGTTGCGGTCATGGTGGGTCCGGCTCTTGCGGGACAAGCACTGGCGAAATTGGGAGAGAAGTGGTGCTTTGGCTTGAACGCGATTTCCTTCCTCGCGCCGATTATTTCGCTGTCAATCATCACCGCCCGTTTCCTGCCGGTGAAGACCACAGAGTCCATGTTCAGCAGCCTGAAGCAGGGAATCCAATTCGCCCGCAAACAGAATTCGATGGAAGCGCTCATCGTCCTCGCCTTTTGCATGACTGCCTTGAGCATGCCGATGCGTACATACATTCCTGTATTCGTGAAAGACATCTTCCACCGTGGTCCTGAAACTTACGGCAATCTACTTTCGCTCATGGGACTGGGTTCGATTCTGGGCTCGCTAACCATTGCCACTGCGGGGAATATGCGACGGAAGGGAATCGTTGCCCTGTGTGCGCTTCTTTGTCTTGGGGCCGGAATCGCCGGGTTCGCAATCTCGAAATTGGTTCCGGTCAGCAGCGTACTTCTGGTCCTGGTGGGAGCTTCGATGATGGCGGTCTTCGCCACGGTGAACTCTCTGGTGCAGTTGATCACGACCAACGAAATGCGCGGCCGTGTGATGAGTGTATACAACTTCGCCTTTCGCGGCGGGATGCCCATGGGCAATCTGCTTTCAGGATGGCTGGTTCCCGTGTTCAGCGCGCCAGTGATCGTGGGCGTGAACGGGATATTGCTTGTCCTGCTGGCTCTGTACTTCCTGTTCGTACAACGGCGCTTGGCGGCGCTTTGAAGAAGTCCTTACGGAATGGGTTAGCTCGATGGAGGAGCTTAGCCCACCACTATCCAGAAAAATGCCCCCTTCCTCGTCGCTACCACTGACGAGGAAGGGGGGCTTTCCCGGAGGTTTATCTTTAATCTTTTGCTATTGTTACTTGGGAAGCACGATCAAACTTTCCGGACTCTGGATTTTGTGTGGCGAGCCCGAAGCCTGCGTCACTCCCGTGGACGTCACACTGAATACATACAACTTGCCGGCGCTTCGGCTGATCGCATACAAGTGATTGGCGTTGTCCCAATAGACCTGATCGATCGTGTCGGTGGTTAGCAAGCCCGTAAAGTGCGTGATCGGGTTCGCGCCGTTGAAATGGAAGATCTGCAATCCGGCCCCTCCCACCGCCAGGTACTTGCCCGTTGGAGACATCCAGTAGGTTTGAGCACCCTGCGTCAGCACTGACGGCATGTTCTGGTAGGTGCTGGTGGTGGTCAGGTTTCCCGCGCTGTCGGCCGTGTAAACCGCGAGCTGCGTCGGTCCATCGCTGCCCCAGTTGGAGTTCAAGGGAGTCAGCGCGATCGCCAGATGATTCGTTGGATCGGCGGCGGCCGCCCACGGGCAATAGAATCCTCCTGACTTCTCAGCGGGGAATGGCGGATTGATGTTCAGATACGAGAGAGTTCCATTGCTGGCCCGCTCAACTCCGAAGATCTCGTTCGTGTAGTGGTAGCAGCTCGAGGCATACGCGAATTTGTTGTTCCCGATGAAGCTCAGCTGAACATTCTTATCGGGCCCTCCGGAGAGATCGTTCAGGAACGAGAGTTGTCCCGTTTCCTGGTTGACGCTCTGCGAGAGATAGTCATTGTTCGTGGTGTAGTCAATCGCATAGAGCGACGCTCCCGTGTGATCCAGAAAAAGGTCGTAGAGCGTTCCGCCATTCAGGTTCGTAGTGTACTTGTCCTTGTAAGTGAGTGCGCCATTCGAGCCGATCGAAAACGAATCGATATACGTTCCTGTCGGATCCACTCCGAAGAGCCAGGCTCCGTTTAATGCGAGCCAATTGATATTGTCGGCGAACGGCGATCCCGGAATCGGGGTAAGCGTTCCATTGGTGGCGGCTTCATAGCCGACGACTTGATACTTTGTGTTACTAACTAAGCTCGAGACATAGATATAAGCTACAGGGCCAGAGGTAGATTGTGGAGGCACGATTTCAGTTGGTGACGACGTGACCTGAGCAGACGCCAGAACTGAACTGGCGCAGATCGCTGACAAAGTTGCAAACCAAACCAAGATTCTGTGAGACATACAACCTTCCACATTCACTGAGGGAATTAGAAACCGGACAAACAGGAATTCGGATGCCCTCCGGTTTGTAGCCGGTTGTTGTCGGCGACTCCGTAGATACTCTCCGGATTAACCCGTAGTTCAACGATCACGCGTAAACTGTTCCAGTGATTGACGCAGTAACCGTCATTACCACCACCACCGCTCTAGTCTCAGTCCTGGCACCAGTTGTGATCGCGCGCCGCAGTTCTAATCGACCGCCTATATCGCGAGACCGCATGATCTGGTGGCTGCCCCTATTCGTTGTACTTGTGGCAGGCGGAACCTTGCTCTGGCTGATAATCCACGGTGCGGTTGACTCGCGACTCCACATTCTTTTTGTCGTCTTTATCGTCCCAGCCGCCTGTTTGATATGCCTTCTCGGGCTGCTGGTCGCTGCCATTCGCAAGAGACCACATCAGTTTGTTTCGGTGTTGCTGGCACTGCTCGGCTTTGTAGCCATTTCGGCGAGTTTGGAAAGAAACGAGGAAACACTGCGACCTTTCGTCAGGTGGTTTCTGTGGTCGCGCCAGTACAAGGCCGAAGTTATGGGTCAGCCGGACGCCGCCAACGGCGAATTCAAGCACTCTGTATGGGACAGGTGGGGATTCGTGCCTACTGGCTTCACCACTACTTATCTCGTCTTTGATCCGACCGATTCGCTCGCGAACGCCGCGAAGTCAACAGTGCCGGTGCGGTTTAGTGGGATTCCCTGCGAAGTGCTTGGTGTTTTCCGCCTTGAGAAGCAGTGGTACGCCGTGAGGTTCTTTGCGAGTGAGGATTGGCGTAATTGTCCGTCGAGTACCCCTCGTGTGAACTGACAGTAGGAATTCATCAGAAGATTAACTGCCGAAATATCGCGATTGCACTCATCGATCGGGATCGGCCAATTCTCGGTGCTGCTTGCGGATGCCCGCCTGTAGAAATGGGGCTCGTGCGATTCAGGGGAGCACTTTGAAGTTTGTGACGGTCGAGTATGAGGTGTTCGGCGCTACGGTGACTTGGATCGCACCAGTGATAGAAGTGATTGAAATCTGGTGCGCCCGGAGAGATTCGAACTCCCGACCTATTGCTCCGGAGGCAATCGCTCTATCCATCTGAGCTACGGGCGCACTCCAGTCTTTTCAGTTTACATGCGGGGTTGAGAACCATCAATGCAAGCATTTGGCGTTTCCAGAGAAACGGTCTGGACCGTTCGCCACAAGATGCAAGGTCGTGCGCAGCCCATAGCGTGCGGAGCAACCGAATGCTGCGCCGCATGGATGCGAAGGACGAACGCTCGCCCAAAAGCTGCTAGCTTAGTAACGTCCGCGTCCGCCGCCACCCCCACCGCCGCGGCCACCGCGATCTCCGCCGCGGTCTCCACCACGGCCTCCGCGGTCGCGTCCACCGCCTCCGCCATGTTCAGTCTTGGGACGCGCCTCATTTACGTTGAGCGTGCGTCCGCCTACTTGGGAGCCGTTCAACGCCGTGATGGCCTTGTCGCCCTCTTCATTGCTGGCCATTTCCACAAAACCGAATCCGCGCGAGCGCCCGGTATCACGATCGGTCATGATGCTCACCCGGTCCACTTGTCCGAAGGGTGCAAACATCTGGCGTAGTTCATCTTCCGACGTGTTAAAGCTCAAGTTACCCACAAAAATATTCTTCAAGCGTTTCCTCTGCATTGATCTGTCGAAGTGCGAGCTGAATGGCGGACTGCCAGGTCGGGATTACCTCCCTGAAAATCGAGACCGAAGCTGGCGAACAGTCGAATGCGGCACGAAGTATAGCAGGTTTGTCAAATCTGGCTTGTCAAAAATCAGAGGATCTCGGTGGGACCGGCTCTATCGACGGGCGCGTCGCGTAAATCGGAGGGCCGGCCTTAAATGGTCGTCGGAGTGTCTCTGAAGGCGATGCCGCGCTTGCGATTGATCCGGCAAATGATGTCTTCCAGCAGCTTGGGCAAGAGATTGATTCCTGTCGGCGACGTCAACGAGTTTTTCTCCACGTACTCTTCGGCACCGGCTCCAATCAGTTTTTCCCGGTTCTTATCGCTCAGGCTGCTCAAGACTACCACCGGGATATCCGCCGTAGCGGGGTCCTGCTTCAGATGTTCGAGCACTTCTGGTCCGCTCATCTGGGGCAAGATCATATCCAACAAAATGAGCTGAGGTTTTTGCGACTGAGCCATTTTGAGAGCGGTGATCCCATCTTCGGCACAGATTACGTCATAGCCCGCTTTGTGCAGGACTCGCTCGTGCTCGTGCAAGAGGGCCTTGCTGTCGTCGACTAAGAGAATTTTCACGCAGTCTACCCCCCTTAACTTCACTATCGGCTTTTCAGGAGGAAAGCATTAAATTTAGCGTGGGGCCAGAATGCCCGCCAGACGAGGGTTTCGGGCTGCCGTGTATAATCGGTGCCACTTTTAAGGGGACGATGTCGCGACAATTTCGCTGACGTGGGATATGAGACAGAACCCTCGTCCGCGATTGCGAGCAGCCCCTTAGTCCAGGAGAAATTGTGGAGCATTCAATAAAGTCGCCGTGCGTCTTGTCTTCCCAACAGCCAACTGTTGTCCGCGTCAACGCCATTCTTCTTCTCGTGCTTTTTGCAGTGGCATTCTCAGTCCAAGCAGCGTCCGCTCAATCGGGATTCACCGGGATCTTTGGCGGGGGTCCGTTTTACAAGAATGCGGCCAATAACATTACCGAAATAGAGCATTCCGGTTTTACCGAAGCCATTGTCTGGAGTGTTGAGGTCAACAGTGTCGGTGACTTGAATTTGAACGGAGAGTTCCCCTTAACCTCCGCCGGCGTTTATATCGGCAACCAGACTCACTCCGATTTTGCCGGAAACATGGCACTCCTGAAACAAGGGACGGTCAAGAGAGTTACGTTCGCCGTCGGTTCATCTAACTATGGAGACTGGGAAAACATCACCGCCCTGGTGAACTCGCAGGGGACTGGCCCGAGCAGCATCCTTTATAAAGACTTTCAAGCGCTGAAAGCCGCCATCCCGGCTCTGGACGCGATCGATTTTGACGATGAGAACAGCTACAACGCGCCGACCTCGGTTGCTTTTGCGGTGATGCTCGGCCAACTGGGTTATCACGTGATGCCCGACCCTTACACGAACAACAGTTATTGGACGAGCCTGGTTTCACAAATCAACACCCAGCTTCCCGGCACGGTGGATGGAGTTCACTTGCAGGCATACTCCGGAGGCAGCGGAAATAGTCCGTGCTCAGGATGGAATTTCGGCAGTGTTCCAGTGTTTCCTGGCCTGTGGGATCTCAACTACACGCCCAGCCAGGTTCAGAGCATTATGAGCGGCTGGCGCAGCCAATGTGGCATTACCGGCGGATTCATGTGGCTCTATGACGACTTTGTCGGCAATGGTCTTGCGGCGCAATATGCGAGCGCGATCAACAACGCGGTCAGCAGCAGCGGTTTTACTCTTTCGGGACCAACCAACGTTTTCTTGAACCAAAATTCAACCGCTGGCGCCTTCATCACGATCACGGATTTTGGAGGGTTCAACGGTACGGTGACTCTGAGTGTCTCGAGCCTGCCGAAAGGCGTGCAATCAATAGTCGAAGGCCAAGGGAATAAACAAAAGGTGGTATTCAGAGCCATTCCTTCTGCCAGTACGGGATTCACCTCTGTGACCGTTACCGGGACGTCGGGCACCTTCACACAAACCCTCGCTTTGACTTTGGCCGTAAGTGCTGGCGTCGGCACAACCGGAAGTGGAACGCAGGTACCGCTGTCTTCCGAATTCAACATTGACGGAATCTACACGGACGGCACGAAGTATACGACCGGGGGCCTTGATGGCACTGGATACTCGTATTCATCGAACCTGCTCACTACGTCGCGAGTCTTAAACAAGGTGCTGTTCGATTTTGGACCCGCGAATCAACCTGACGCCGTCAGTTGCAGTGGGCAATCGGTTTCTTTGCCAGCCGGCCAGTTCTCCTATCTCGAGCTATTGGCGACTGGCGTGGAGGGAAGCCAAGCCTCTCAAACCCTCACTGTTAACTACACCGACGGAACGAGTTCGCAATTTGTCCAAAGCTTCAGCGACTGGTTCTCCCCACAGAAATTCCACGGCGAGTTTGAAGGTGTTGCAATGGCCTACCGGAATTTCGACAACGGCACCAAGGACAAGAGGACATTCAATTTGTATGCTTACCGGTTGGCTTTGAATCCGGCAAAAATTGTGCAGAGCGTCAGCCTGCCCAATGATGCGCACGTTCTTGTGTTGGCAGCTACCCTGGTACCGTAGACAGGTCATCAACCCTGTCGCACTGAATACCGAGGCGCGCGCATTTTCGCGAGCTCTTCAGGAGGCCAGGGGCCAGCTCTATGGCCCTTGGTATCCTGTCTCGGGCTATCCGCGCTTTGGTCAGCACACGAGCGGTCAGCAAACTAACGGTCAGCAAACTAAGAAGAGAGCAAAACCTTATCGATACCGGCTGCCGCGAAATCCACAGGGTCTTTGTGACATCCGTCACTGCGCGCTTTGTAACGACCGAGTAGGATAGCCTCGGTTTCCCAGAATCCTCCGAGCAGACAACCGATCCAGGTGATAGGTATGGCCGGGAAGTACTGGCGTCTGCTCGCCGCTTTATCGGTGATCTTTTCGGCGCCTGCGTTGGCGCGCGGGCAGGACCGGGCTAATAATTGGAATCCTGCGTTCTCGCCCGAATTGGGCATGTCGCGATCGTTCGCGCCCAACCGGCCGGGACCGTTCTATCTACCTCCGGTGATGCCACGGCACTCACCCGTTGCGCCTGGGACGATCGCGTTCGATCGCGTGGTGAGCGCCGCTGGCATCATTTTTTCTGGTCGCGTTACCTCCGTCAGCCGCACACCATTGCCGACGGGAGAAAGCCCTCCTTCCACCGCGGTCACTTTCCAGGTTGATCAGGCCGTTCGTGGCGTCCTTCCCGGGCAGAACTTGACGATCCACGAGTGGGCGGGCCTTTGGGACAGGGGTGAGCGTTATCGCGTCGGGGAGCGCGTCATGCTGTTCTTATATTCCCCGAGCAAACTGGGGCTCACCAGCCCGGTGGCGGGCGCGATGGGAAGATTTGTCTTGGATGCACAAGGCAGAATTCTGCTGAACCAGCAACACAGCGAAAGCTTCATGACAGATCCGATTCTCGGCAGAAAAACGGTGGTCCCTTACCGGGATTTTGTAGTGGCCGTGCGGCGTTCCGGCCGCGAGGAGTGAACGAGGCGTGACCCTAGAAAATGTGACATTAGGAAAGAAGATGGCGTTTAGCGTCCGTTCGTTCTTATTTCGCCTGGCCGCAGCCCTGGCCTTAGTGATTTTTTTCGCTATGGTCGCCCGCGCCGGCGGACCGAAATATGTAGCAGGCTCCAGTTATTTCACGACCATGGGTCAGCCCATCACGTGGCCACTGGGTCAGGTGAACTACTACACCGATCAGGGGGATCTCAGTCCAATTCTGCCGAACGCTTCTGCAAATGCATTTGTTGCCAACGCCTTCAGCCAATGGACTTCGGTATCCACAGCGTCACTGACGGCTATCAATGCTGGCCAATTCGCCGAAGACGTTAACGGCGGCAATATCGGCGTTGATTCAAACGGTACGGTCAATGCTCCGGCCGACATTACTTCTTCAGCCGTTCAGACCCCAATTGGCATTGTTTACGACTACGACGGAACAGTTACGGATGCCTTGCTGGGAACGGGGGCCGGAGATCCCTCACAATGCTTTTGGAACGCAGTTTACGGGGGCGCTGACAGCTTCGGAACGGGGGCAAATTTCCGGCATGCGCTGGTGGTCATCAACGGACAGTGTGCCCTGCAATCGTCGCAACTTACAGATGTTGAGTACCGGCTGGTGCGAGTGCTCGGCAACGTGCTCGGCCTGGGTTGGTCGCAGGTAAATATCAACGTGATTACGGGTAAGCCGCCACCGACCTCCGACGACCGTACGGGTTTCCCGGTTATGCACGAGACGGATTTGTCTAGCTGTGTGCCGATCACGACCTGTTATGCAAATCCCTATTTGCTGGCTTCGGATGATGTGGCCGCGCTGTCCCGCCTGTATCCTGCCAGCTCAAATGCCAGCGCTCGGATCCACGGCAGAGTTTATTTCGTGGACCATGTGGGCGCCCCTGCTCAACCCATGCAGGGCGTGAATGTTTTCGCGCGGTGGATTGATCCTTCCTCAGGGCTGGCGTCGCACCGGTATACAGTCTCGTCAGTCTCTGGATTTCTATTCACCGGCAATGCGGGTAATCCCATTACGGGGTGGACCGATCCTCTAGGTAATCTCTACAGTGAATTCGGATCATCCGATCAAACCGTGGAAGGCTTCTTCGATCTGGGTGGACTGCCGATTCCGAATGGCGGAAGCACGGCGCAATACCAACTCAGTGTGGAAGCGCTGGATCCTCTGTGGTCAGCGGGAGTGTGCCCCTATGAAGTGTTCCAGGTTGCACCGTCAGGAGTTTCTCCATCGATGGTGGTGACTGTGGGCGCCGGCGGCGATTTCGACAAGGACATTCTCATGACGGGGAGCGCTCAGGCTGTGCCTTCGTGGGCTGCGTCGGAAACCTGGAGTGCGCCGGCGACGGTTCCTGCTCCCGGAGATTGGATTGGTTCCTTGAGCGGCTACGGCGATGTTGATTACTTCTTAGTAGCAGCCCAGGCAAACCGAACTTTGTCAGTTGCCGTCACGGCGCTGGACGAAAAGGGTGTGCCGAGCGAATCCAAAGCCGCTCCAGTGGTTGGCATGTGGACCCTTGGCGATCCCCTCGGAACTCTGCCTCCCGCTCTTACTCCGACTGCATTCAACTCGGGGACTTTCGGCATGAGCCGTCTGGATGCGCAAGTCTTGATTGCGAACGGCTTCATCATCGGAATCTCGGATTTGCGCGGGGACGGGCGTCCCGACTACCACTACCATGCGCACGTGCTCTACGGAGACTCGGTGAGCCCGGCGCGCGTCCCGGTCAATGGCAGTGCGATAACTTTGAAGGGCATTGGCTTTGCGCCCGGGCTCACCGTGACCATTGGCAGTAGCGGCGCGCCCTTGCTTTCGACTAGCGCCGGTCAGATGATTGCGGCGGCTTCGGGTCAGATTGATGGAACGCAGACGATCACCATCACCGACCCGGTTAGCGGCGCGTTCTCCACCATGACGAATGCGGTCACGTTCGGAGCCGCTGCCTCCGATCAGATCGTCCTATTGCCCGGAGTGCATCCTGCTGCTCCGGTAGGAACGCAGGCGACCAATCCGGTGATGGTGCGAGTGCTCGCTTCGGACGGCGTTACTCCAGTAAATGGCGCAACTGTGGGATGGACAACCACCAACGGCGCGATACTTTCCGCTTGCGGAGGAGCTTCCGCATGCTCGGCGATCAGCGATGAAAGCGGCATGGCTACCACTTGGGTGACGCCCGCCGCAACCGGAAATGCAGTAGTTACCGCAGCGCTCGCACCCTCTGCCTATAATCCGCCTAAATCGGTGAGTACGGTAGTCACAGCGACGTCTTCCTCTTTGGACATCGGAGTTACTACACCATATCTCTGGGTTGCCTCCGGCGCGTCTCTGAGCGTGCCGCTCACCGCGCGAGTCGTAACTCTCGGTTTACCGAAAAGTGGATCGACCGTGAACTTTGCGATTATGCAGGGGATAGGAACTCTGAGTGCCGCAAGCGCGGTGACGAATAGCGCTGGGTACGCCTCGGTCACTCTTGCCCTGACGAACTTCAACTCCGCTGTGCAAGTCAGCGCTTGCGTGGCGCCGGGAAACAATCCGTGCCAAACGATCGCCGGGAACCCAGTCGCGGCTAACATGGTAAATCTGCAGGCCGTGGGAGGCGAGGAACAGTTCGTCGCGGGACTTTCGTTCCAGCCAATGACGGTGCGCGTGACCGATTTTTCTACCCCGCCGAATGGTGTCCTGGGGGAGATTGTGTTGTTTCAATCCACAGTGATGCGTCCGCTGGAAAACGGCTTAACGCAGACTGCGGGCGATCCCTCCGCGATCCCGGCCATCTTGAGTGAGAGTCAAAGCTCCGTGCAAAGCGACGTCAACGGCTTGGCCACTTTCGTTCCTTCGATTGGATCTTTTACTGGCCCACTCGAGGTCGAGATTCAGGTTGCGGCTGGAGCCACCGCCACGCTGCAAGGTCAAATGGAGATATTTCCATCCGGCATCGGCGGGAACACTTCCGCACCCACGAGAAGCCCGTGGCGCGGAGGTGTTTCCGCTGCGCGGGGAACGCCGTGGGACCCAGGCTTCCAGGAGGGACGCGTCGAAGACCGGCGCATCGATGATCGGTGAGCCCTAATATTCTGTGCGAGGTCTGTAGAAACTCCGCTCGGACAGCCGAGGCGGCTGTCCCCACGTGTGTTGTTCCGGGAGCCGGAGGCCGTACTTACTTCTTCGTCCACTGATCCACCCAGTCATTGACCGTTTTATACCAGAGTTGGGAATTCTGCGGCTTCAGGACCCAGTGGCCTTCGTCGGGGAAGTACAGCATCTTCGAAGGAACGCCTTCCATCTGGAGCGTGGTGAAAAGTTGCAGACCTTCGCTGACGTCAAGACGGTAATCGCGCTGGCCGTGAATTACGAGAGTGGGCGTCTTGAAACTCTTCGCATACTGGTGCGGCGACCATTTCTGATAGCTGGCGCGGTTGTCGTAAGGAGTGCCTTTGAACTCCCAGTCGTTGAACCAGAGTTCTTCGGTGCTGCCCCAGGCGGATTCGGCGTTGAACATGCCGTCGTGCGACACGATGCACTTGAAGCGGTCGGTGTGGCCGAGGATCCAGTTGGCCATGTATCCGCCGTAGCTGGCGCCCAGCGCGCATTCGCGGTTTTTGTCGATGAACGGATAAGTCTGCTCAGCGTAGTCGAGTCCCTTCATCAGGTCTTCAAACGGAGCGCCGCCCCAGTCGCCGTTGATGGCGTCGATGAATTTCTGCCCGTAGCCGGTCGAGCCGTGGAAGTTGATCATGATGACCACGTAGCCGCTGCTCGTCGAAGATGTTGGTGCGGCGAAGAGTTCCGGATTCCAGCGGTAGCTCCAATCGTCTCCCCAGGCGCCCTGCGGCCCGCCGTGGATGAGGAACTTCACGGGATATTTCTTGCTGGCATCGAAGTTCGGAGGTTTGACCAGGAAGCCCTCGACTTTATCCCCGTGAGCGCCGGTGAACCAGAAGGATTCCAGCGGCGACATAACGACTTGCGAGAGGAGAGTGTCGTTGAGGTGGGTGAGCTGTTTTCCGTCGGGAAGTCCGCAGGTGCGCGTGAATTCCAGACACACGAACCGGCGTATCTCGATTGGCGAATTCAGAGACATTCTTGTGGCGAGCATGATCTTACCGTCACCAGTTACGGCCAAATCGTCGTTGTAACCATCCCGAACAGCTGCGAAAGCGTTATAGCGGGCTGCCTCCTTGGCGTCACCGTCCACGGTGACTGTCTGATCAAAAGGCCGGTCAATCGTGAATGATTCCACTGGAGATTTGTCTTGCCACTGATGCGCGAAGTAAATTCGTTTGGAATCCGGCGACCACACGAACGTACCAACCCACGAATCGAGCTTTTCCGACAGGTTCTTCTTCTCGCCCGTCTTGCGGTCATACAGCATCAGGCGGAAGCGGTCGCTCTCGTATCCCGGACGCTGTTGGGCGCGATAGGCGATGTACTTGCCGTCGGGCGAATAGAGCGGGGTCGAGTCGCTGGCGGGATTGTCGGCGGTGATGTTCTTTGCCGGTCCGCCGCTGACCGGGACAATCCAGAGATCGTTATTGGTAGAGGCGGCTTCGTTCTTATCGTGATTCGAGGTGTAACAAATCTCCTGGCCGTCAGGCGAGAAGGCATAGTTGTCCTGCCCTCCGAGGGAGAATACCGGCGCGTCGTAGTCGCCGGGCGTGAGGTCGCGAGGCGGCGCTGCCGCGATCGCGGAGCCCGTGACTTGCGGCTGATCTTCGTACGTTGGCGAAGGAAGGGCGGCTGCCACAACGAAGATATGTGTTCGCTTCCCTTCTTTGTAGGCGTTCCAATGCCGATAGAGCAGATGGTCGAAGATTAGAGCTTTGACTTTCGATTTTTCGTGTTCCTCCAACTTCTTCGCGTTGCAGGCTTGCTCATCTAGCGCCGCACCATCGCATTCGGGATACACATCAGAGATGAATAGGATGTTCTTGCCGTCGGGCGACCAAAGCTCGCCGCCGGCCTCGGTTGGCATGCTGGTCAACCTATGGACCGAGGGCACTGTCCCCGTAGCACTGTCGAACCCGGCGATCCAAACTTGTGAGCCACTTGTTTTTGTTGAGAGAAATGCAAAGCGCTTCCCATCCGGCGCCCAGCGCGGCCGGTCGGCATCCTGATCGGCGATGATCTCGCGCTCTTTTTCGTTCGATCCACCGCCGGCCGTTGGCACGATCCAGATGTGCGGCGTCTTCGTGTTGGCCTCGAGATTCACGTCGACCACACTGAAGATCACCCATTTGCCGTCTGGAGAAACTTCCGGCTCACCAACGCGTCTGAGCTTCATCATGTCTTCGAAGGTGAAGGGATGTTTAGCTTGAGCGATGGCGGAGAAATTGAGAGCGCTGAGTGCAAGAAGAGCTAAAAACAAACGGCGCATGGGAGATATCCTCGGCAAACGAAAAAGTGTAGCAGGTTTGGTAGCGCCGCCGTCCCCAGCGGCTGTCCAGCGGGCGTCCCCCGTCCGCTGTCTGAAGGGCGGGAAATCACTAGGAAGTTTTTCAACAACTCCGGTGCTGTTTGCCACTTAACATCTGCGAGGGCGGGACGCACTCTCGACAACCGGCGGCTTGCACGCAGCCCAAGCTTTTTTCCAACGGCAACCCCTCGACTGAAACGGCATCCAAGTATGCGGCAGAACTGCAGCGCCCTTACCCTGGCCTCACTGAGCGGAGAGGGGTCAGGGGAGGGTCGCCGCGGTGAGGTGTCACAGCAGACTAAGTGTGCGAAGCGGGACCGTCTGTCCCCACATTCCACTGCAGTTACCGGTGTCGCAACAGCGCCTGGGGAAACGCGTGGCCCAGCTTAGCTCCGCACGAATGAATGAAGTGTGCGCTGCTCTGCGCTTCTCTCTGGGTTGCGATTCGAACTAGAACCTATCTCATAAATGGATGGCACCCGATCTTGGGTTACTCTCGCACATACTTTCCGAATTTGGCGTGATGGAGGGCAACTACTTTTTTGCGGTCGGCTTGCCCTGGTCTCGACCTGTATCACAGTGAGCAGCCCCAGGGACACCGAAATCACGTTCCAGTTGCAGGCATTCGCAGGGTTTCAGTTGTGGTCGGCAAAGTGAAATGAAATGTTGCGCCCCGTCCATTATTCGCCGTGGCCCACAAGTGGCCTCCGTGCGATTCCACAATGGATCGGCTGATTGACAGGCCCATGCCGCTGCCTTGAGGTTTGGTGGTAACGAAGGCATCAAAGATCTGGTCGATTTTTTCCTTGGGCAGCCCCACGCCAGTGTCGCTGACCGAGATCAGCAGTTGACCATTCTCGTCCAGTTGCGTCTTGACTGTAAGAACGCCACCTGTTTCCTTCATGGCCTCGATGGCGTTGAGCATGAGGTTCATGAACACCTGCTGGAGTTGCACACGATCTGCCCCGGCCTTTGGAAGATCGGCAGCAAGATCGGTGCGGATCGAGACCGCATACTGGTTGGCCTCGGCGCGCAGCAGTTCGCCCATTTCGCGGATGATTTCGTTTACCTCGACCAGCTCACGTTGTGGAGCAGATTTCTTGTACAGCGAACGCAAGCGTTCGATGATCTCGGTTGCGCGAGTCCCGTCATTCACGATTCTGCTTGTTGCGTCGAGCGCTTCATCCACATCGGGCTGGTCGCGCTTGAGCCATCGCATGCAGGTCTTGGCGTTTGTCATAGCCGCGGCGATCGGCTGTTTCAGCTCGTGGGATACCGAGGCAGCCAGCTCTCCCAACATGCTGACCCGGTTCACGTGTGCGAGGTCTGCCCTTAGCCGCTCGCGCTCTTCTTCAGCGCGCTTGCGATCTTCGATATCGGTTGAAACACCGTACCACCTGAGAATTTTTCCGTGTTCATCGCGTAGCGGAACGGCACGAGACAGGAACCTACGGTATTCACCGTCTGCCCGCCGATAGCGCACTTCATTTTCGAAAGGCTCGCCACTCGCCAGAGACGCGCACCATTTCTCCCAGTGTTGTTTTAGGTCGGTGGGGTGAACGGCGTCTTGCCAACCCGGGCCGACCGTCCTCTCGTGGGACAAACCCGTATATTCCTGCCAGCGGCGATTCCCGAACTCATTCGACCCATCAGTCCCCGCGATCCACACCATCGTCGGCAGCGCTTCGATGACGTCCCGAAGCTCTCGTTCACTCAGCCGGAGGTCCTCATAGACCTTCTGGAGCTGCTGGGCGGCATAGTTGAAGGCGTTCCCCAAGACAGCCAGCTCATTTTTCCCGCGTAAATGGATCTGGTGCTGAAAGTCG
Source organism: Acidobacteriota bacterium (assembly GCA_013289765.1). Taxonomy (GTDB): domain Bacteria; phylum Acidobacteriota; class Terriglobia; order Terriglobales; family Acidobacteriaceae; genus Sulfotelmatobacter. The sequence goes on along the minus strand of JABCZI010000001.1, from coordinate 283,560 downwards.
CCTCTGGCCAGGGCCTGTGCGCACGCAGTGAGTTCGGAAAGCGGACCCGTGATGGTCCAAGTGACGTACCAGCCAAGTGCCGCGGCCGCGAGCAATGTCAGCAAAGCGGCAATCGGAACGATTATGAAAAAGCGTTGGCGCGCCTTCTGGGCATCTTCGATGGCTCTTGTTCGCTGCCGCTGTGCTTCTTCGTCGACTTTCTCCACCAGGGACGAACTGAACTCGATCAGGGCTGGGATCTCGATTGCCGCCCGGAGCTGAACGGCGTTCCATTCCCCCGCGATCGCCAGTCGGACCGCTGTGTCGAGTTGCGACAGCAGTGTCACTCGCAGACTTTCGAGTGCCTCGGTTATGGGTGCGTCTTGCTCGATGTCGGGGGTGGCCCTGAGCATCTGCTCGGCATGATCGACGCGGTCCAGGAATGAGCGTCGGATCGCGGCCGCTTCGGTGGAAAATTGGCGAGTGTCATGACCGCTGGCCAGTGCAGCCATCCTACTCTGGAAGCTATAGACGTCGAGGTGAACGCGGACAACGGCGTCAGATACCTGATCCGTCTCACGTACGCGCTGCGCGGGAGCGTCTATTTGCCAGTATTGCCATACAGCTACTGCATCCGCAGCGATAATAAAAAAAACGATCAATATGAAGCCTGCGATCAGATGGAAGCGAATGCTCAGGTCGGTTCGGCGAAACAGGCTTCGAATCCCGCCGCGCGTTGCTTGGACCACCTTGATCGCATTCGTTTCCATGTTGACGTTTTCGTGCGACGATGAGCCGTGACGTCCGCTTACTCTACCTTTGAGCAGCCGTTTTATCGAATTGCGCATTCACGCCAACAGCTGGTGTTTCCAGCATTCGCTCTAATTCGTCTTGCAATTCGTCGGCTGCTTGTATCGCAGATTTTTTTCGTGTGAGAACTGCGTGTACTGCTTCCCAGTAGGCGCGCGACACGTCCGGATACATCTTTCCTGCGGCTCTCGACGGTCGCAGGACTATGCCCTTACGAAATACTTCCCGAACACGCGGGAACTGCGGATTGGCCGGCAAGAGCTCTGGGTCGTCATAGAGCTGGGCGATGCTTGGCGCATCCGTCGTATTCCGGCATCTAGTGACCTGCTCCTCGCGGCCCGACAGATAGCGAACCAACATTGCTGCCTCACGTGGATGCAGCGAATATCGCGAAACCCCGAAACCAGATCCTCCTAAAGTTGCGGGCGTCCTGGCCCCGCCAGGAAGCGGAGCTATGTCAAACCGGTCTCTTATTAAACAGGTTGGGCCGCGATCGGCGATATACTCACTTGCCCAGCTGCGCAGGAACGCCGCTTTTCCCGCTTGCCACATGTTACCCGCATCCCATTCCTTAAACACGACGACTCCGGGAGGTGAAATGGAGCCTACCCAACGCGCCGCTCTCTCCCAGGCACGAATGCTCTGCGGGTTGTTTACCGTGACCTTGCCGGTCTCGTCGAGAATTGTCCCGCCGCCCTCTGACACTTGCCATTCCAGCGCGTTGCAGGTCAGCGCCTCGGAAGGTGCTCCTTCCCAAACGAAACCCCAAAAATCTTTGTTCCCGCTCGCGCGCTCGCCCGACTGAATCCGCCGCGCCATAACTTCGAGCTCTTCCCATGTCTTCGGCGGTGCTCGATACCCGTATTTTCGCAGCAGATCCACGCGATAAAACAACATTCCTTCGTTCAAGTTAGCCGGCAGAGCTACGAGCCGGCCGTTCACCGTGTTGTTCGCAATGAGCTCAGGAAAGTGCGCCTGAATCTCTTGTTCCGGAATATAGGCCCTCAGGTCGAGAAGGTTTTCGGCGAGAATGCCAGGCCAGATCACATCGATGCCGTAAACATCTGGTACTTTTGCTCGGGCCTCCAGAAGTTTGCGATAGGTTGCCAGCTGTTCCGTCGTTGTCTCGGGTCCAGGAAGGAACTCCACCCGAATTCCAGTCTCCCGTGTGAACTGGGCTAGTTCTCCGTTGAGGCGAAGCTGATAGTCCCTGCTCGACCATGCCTGATCAATGAGAGCGAGCGTTTTCACAGGTGCAGACGGGTTGGTCTTGTGGCAGGCTTGCATCCCAAAGAGGACGAGGAGACAAACCCCTCCGTGGGCAAAGCGACGCACACGGCCCAGCCACGAGCCAGAGACTCGATTTTCGCGTGTTCTACATGGGTACGCCATCTGTCACCCGTCTTGGCGAACACCCCGAATTACGATGATAGCCCACTGCGTTTAGATAGGAAAACTCGCGTTTCCAACCACGTGCGTGAGTTAGCTGTATAGTGATTCGAATCCCGGAGGGACGATGCGTCACCGAATCCTGCGCCTGATGTGCCTCGTAATGTGCGTCGTAGTCCTTATGACCGCCGCCTATGCCCAGCAAGCCCAACAAAGCCATTGGGCCACACCCGACGACAAAACCGCGAAGTTCATGGTCGACATGGAGCGCAAGTGGGCCGAAGGCTTTTGCACGAATAATGGAGTGATTTCTGAGTTGTTGGCCGACGATTTCCAGGGCACCAGCACTGGCGGCGAGCGCTACAACAAGGTGGACGAACTACGCGATGAAAAAGGCCCACACTCGGCGCACGGCTGCGCACTCGACGATGCCAAGGTGCGCTTCTTCGGGGAAGACGTAGCCATCATCTACGGCAGCGAGCACGCCACCGGCAAAGACAAAACGCATCCAGATGCGAAGCAGTGCCAGGTTTGGACCGATACCCGGTTGAAGCGCGATGGTAAGTGGCAGATCGCGGCCGCGCAGGACAACAAAGTCGATTGCAGGTAGGTATCCGCCACCCTCCAGAATTCCCTTGACTCCCACTCTTCAACCTGAAAGCCTATTTCTCTACGCATCAGCTCTTTGAAATTCGAATAGCAATAAGATAACTCCAGCAACTGCAATATTTTGCGAGCCAAGCCTTTGATTTTCGGGCGGTTTCTTAGAAGGCAGTCGCCTAAGTCCTGTAAAATCTATATTTTGCGAGCAAGTTATTTGCTTTCAATATTTTAGCCGGATTCGCGAGGATGTCGAGTCCGCAACTAACTGATTCCAGATATTTTACAGGTTCGATCCGTCTTATTTTTAATCCGGATCTCGGCTGCTAGCTCCGCTTCCAATAAAGATACCCCGGCACCCCGGCAAGCACGATCCCCGCTCCCCACAACGCCTCTGTCGGTCGAGTGATGATGGTGTTCAGCGTCCACGCCACGCCGACCAGCACATAGATCGCCGGCAGCCACGGATATCCCGTACACCGGTACGGACGCGGAATTTCAGGCCGCCTCCACCGCAACAGAAACATGCCGATAACAGTCAGCGTGTAAGAGAGCACCATGCCGAAGATCACATACGTGTAGAGCTGATCGTAGCGGCCGCTGATGGTGAGCACCGCAGCCCAGATGCCTTGTCCAATCAGGCTGAACGCTGGCGTCCGCCACTTGGGATGGATCACCGCCATCCGCTTGAAGAACACACCATCCTGCGCCATCGCAAGATAGACGCGCGCGCCCGACAGCGTGCAAGTAGCGGCCGCGCTGAAGCACGAAACCGCAATCAGCAGCGACAGCCACACCGCCACTCGCGGAGAAAACAGCGCCACCGCCGCCGCATGCGCGATGGTTTCATGTTGTGCAATCGCGCCCAGCGGCATCGCGTAGAGATAGGTCATGTTCATGGCCATGTAAATCACGCCGACCACAATCACTCCCAGCACCATCGCCAACGGCACATTGCGGCGCGGCTCTTTCACTTCGCCCGCCACCCACGTGATGTATACCCATCCGTCGTAAGCGAAGTACACCGCAATCAACGCGACGCCGAAGGCGGAGAGAAACTGTCCCGGATGAAGTCCCATGCTGAGCCCCGTGCCATGGGCGTGAAAGTGCGACCAGTCCCCTTTACCGATGGCGAATCCAAGCACGACGAACGCGGCCATCGCGGCAAACTTGGCCCATGTCGAAACATTCTGCAGCAGTGCTCCCCAACGCAAACCCACGACGTTGGCGTAAGTAAGCGCTGCAATGAGGAATAAGGCGAACACATGCGCACGCGTAAGAGTGATGCCGAAGAGCGAAAGGATCACGTGCTCTTGCGAAACCATCGGGAACACCTGCCCTGTATAAGCGGCCGAAGCCACGGAGAGCGCCGCAATCGTGCCGCCGTTGGCCACCGAGAACAACATCCATCCATAAAGAAATGCGACCAGATCGCCATACGCTTCGCGAAGATAAACGTACTGTCCCCCAGACTCGGGGAACATTGAACCAAGTTCGGCGAAGGCCACGCATCCGAACAGAGAGATGACGCCGCCGATCACCCACACCAGCAAAAACAGCATGGGATGAGGCAACGGGCCGGCGATGTCTTTAGCGGTAAGAAAAATGGAAGAGCCGATGATGCCGCTGACCAGCAGCAGAATGGAATCGAGCAGGCTGAGTCCGCGAACCAGAGTCGGTTGGGTCGGTGTGTTCTTCGGCGCGAGGGCTGCGGGTTCGGCGGGAGCGGCGGCGTCCATTATCCGATTCCGAGTTCGTCGGAGGATTCCAGAGCCGTCCCGCAGCGCCGGCAGATGACGGACGAGCAATCGCCGCAGGTCAGCGGATCGTTCACCTCTTCGGCGCAGTTCGGGCAGTACAACGCTGCCGGATCAGGTTCGGGTGGATCACCTTGAGGACGTGTTGCCATGAAGAGAAAAACTGTAGCATAGAAGACGTAGTAGCGTCCGAAGCCGAGTTTACACTGTACGAGCTGGAGAGCTAGACCTTGCCACAGAAACCAATATCCTCCGACGAGAAACTGCAGCAGGAGTTCAACCGCTGGGCCGCGGCCGGCGAAGGCCCAAAGATGGAGAACCATCATCTCGACATCACCTCAAAGACGATTCGCAAGATGGACCTCCGCCCCGGCGAGCGCGTTCTCGACCTGGGTTGCGGCTCCGGTTGGGCGACGCGGCTGCTGGCGCGGCTGGTGGGCGATGGACCAGATGGATTCGGCCAGGTGGTCGGCCTCGATGTTTCCGACGAAATGATTCGCGAGGCTCGCGCCGCCTCGAAAGACTTCGACAATGTTCTGTACGTCTGGGGATCGGCGCAGCAGATTCCGTGGGAAGAAAACTTCTTCGACAAAGTGTTGTCAGTAGAATCGTTTTACTATTACGCCGATCAGGACCGCGCCTTGATGGAGTTGTTTCGCGTGATGGCGCCGCGGGGACGATTATTCATCTTGATCAATCTTTACAAGGACAATCAGTACTCACTGCAGTGGGTGGACAAGCTTAAAGTGCCGGTGCATGTGCGATCCGAGGCCGAATACGTCGACCTGCTGAAGAAACATGCCTTCGAAAATGTGGAGGCGTGCCGCATTCCGGATGACACGCCCACGCCGGATGACTACAAAACGAAATCCTTCCACAGTCTGGACGATCTGCGGGCGTTCAAGCGTGAAGGCGCGCTGCTGCTGATGGCTTCGAAGCCCGATCTGCGCGCCCCGGGCCCCGGATACACGATTTATTGATGGTTGTTACCAAGTCTTAGATTTCGTCATTGTCATCATCGTCGCGATCGTGATGGCTCAAGTCCTTCGCCGGGCTCAGAGTGCGGCCATCCGAAGCGTGACGGATATCGATTCTGCCGTTCACGTTTTCCAGTCTGATCCGGGCGCCGCCGTTGCCCAACTCGCCGCGCAGATCATGCCCGACGAAGCGATGATGATTCACATGCAGTCCGAAGTCGTTCTCAATTCCACCGGAGACCGTGCTCGCTTCAATTTGCGCTTTGGAATCGGAAGGGATCGTCAATGCAAGAGAACCATTCACCGATTTCAGCTCGACGGAGGATCCCGACAGCTCATCGAAGCGCGCGTCCAGATGCCCGTTGATCGTCGAGAGATCAGCGCGGCCCGCTAGATTATGCGCTTCCAGTCGGCCGTTGATGCACGAGGCACGCACCTCGCCCTTCACGCCGGTCACGTCCAGCGAACCATTGATCAACTTAATTTCGTCGAGGCGCGCGCCGCGCGGTACGGTCAGCGTGTACTCAACGCCGGCTGGATTGTCGTGCGAGCCCCAGTTGAACGTGTGATCGTGGTCGGGATACTTAGTGCGAATCGAGACATATTCTTTGCCCGAGTCAACCTCAATATGAACCTCATCGAGGCGCTCTTTTGAGTCGGCGTATTTCACTGCATCCACCTTGACGGCATTCTCTTCCCACGTCGAGATGTGAACCGAGCCGTTGATGTTGTCGAGTTCCACGCGGCCATCAGGCGTAAGAGCGTAGGTCTGATGGAATTCTTCGGTGAAAGGGCCCCGATGATCGGAAGCGTGCGCAGCCAGAGTAAGAACGAGCAGTGCGCAGGTCGTACCCAAGACTGCACTCATCCGGACTGGAAATTGGCGTAGGTATTTCATGGCATTCCTCCGTTCAAAACTTAGACGTGGTAGACAGCAATTAGTGAGAAGGAGAAAGCAGAAGAAAGTGGTGGCTCAGTTTGGCGTCTGCGAGAAGAAACGTCGAGCTTGGCTCGACTGGACGGCGGAGGGCGGCTGTCTCCACATGTATCATCCGGTCGCATTCTTCTTGCCTGCTTCAGTCAACAAGTAAACACCAAGAATCGTCATCTCCGGCTCGATTGGATGCCTGTAGCGTGGTCCGGGAAATACAAAATAGAAGATGACGGGATACAGCAAGATCAGCCAGAATAGGAGCCATGCGCCAGGTATGTGCTTTCGCAAGGCTCGTCCCAGGCCCCAGAACATCAGCACAGAAGATGCCAGGAACAGAGAATTCTTCACTTGCGCCAGCCACCAGGTTTTTGCCAGCCGCGGCGGTCCAGCCCAAAAATAGATGAAGCGCTTCAGGCAGAGGACGGCAAACCGTGCATAATCGGCCCGGATGTAATCGACTGCCTGCCGCTTGCGCAGTGCCACATAAGAGAGTTCGCCCATCGCCGTGTACTGGCGCATGGCGTACACATCTTGCGTCGGATGCAGATACTGCATCCAGGTTCCGTCGGCGCCTGGGCCGTTGCCGAGACGCAACTCGGCGCCAAAATTGTCGCGGATGAAAATGAACTTGCCGAAGGTTTGATAGTTGCGCGCAATCCACGGGCTGATGCAAGCGATGAAGATTAGCGAGGCCAATGTCACTCCGGCGAATGATGGCTTGCCTCGCTCGGCGCGGTGATACCAAGCCCACAATCCCGAGGCCGGCAGAAACGAAAGCAGTACCGTGCTGTCCACTGCGGCCACGCCCCATAGCAAGCCAAACCACAGCCACGGTTTCAGCCCATCACGTTCTTCCATCGTAAGCGTCAACCAAAAAATAACGGCCATCAGGAAGGCCGAAAAACTTGTTTCCCATACCCACCGGGTGCACCAGAACATTACGTAGGGAAGCAGCGCCCAGGTCCAGGCTGCTCCGACGCCGACTTTTTCGGAAAACATCCGGCGGCCAATGAGAAAAATGGGGATGCAGGTCAGCGCCGAAAACAAGCTGTTGATGGCGAGCAGCACGAAAGCAGACGCGCGCGAGTAGATTCCAAATATTTGAAAAACGCCGGCAATGAGATACGGGTACAACGGCGACTCCCAGGCCGTAGGCCCGGTTTGCGCGCCAAAAGGATTGCTGAAGCCGTGACCGGAGGCGATGGAAGCGCCGATCCGTCCCATCTCCCAGCCAAAGCCGAAGTTATTTTCCGCGCTTTTGAATTTGTAAGTATGACCGGCGAGAATCCATCCCACGCGCAGAAAGAGGGCGATGGCGACCATCCAAAACCGCGATGTGCGGATGTCGAGCCAGGCGCTGACGAGCCCGTTGGGGATGCGTTCGCGTTCGGTAACCACGGCGGGATTTGAATCCATGGATGATCCTATTTGTAGCTGAGAGTCGGAGATGCGGCAACTCCGACTTGTGCTGGAACTGTTGACGACCGCCAACCATACACCTACACTGACATGCTCGCGCTCCATTTGCCTGTGCTTCAACTGTATAATCGTAGCGACTGAGGGCACCTCATGGGCTGGCTGCAAAATAAATTCGAAAAGAATTTCATGATCAGCACGGTGGACTACGTCTTCAATTGGGCGCGGAAATCTGCCGTGTGGCCAATGACGTTTGGCTTGGCTTGCTGTGCGATCGAAATGATTGCTTCCTCGACGGCGCGGTTCGATATTGCGCGCTTCGGTTCGGAGGTGTTCCGTCCCAGCCCGCGGCAAAGCGACTTGATGATCGTCGCCGGCACCGTGACCCTGAAAATGGCGCCCGTCGTCAAGCGAATTTACGACCAGATGCCCGACCCGAAGTGGGTGATCTCGATGGGCGCGTGCTCGTCGGTGGGCGGACCGTTCAATACTTATGCAGTGCTGCAGGGCGTGGACAAAATCGTGCCTACGGATGTTTACGTCACCGGCTGCCCTCCGCGCCCAGAAAATCTTTTCTATGCGCTGCTTAAGTTGCAGGACAAAATCGACACCATGACGCTGGCGAAGAGGCCCACGGAAGTTCGTCTCGATCCCAACATGCTGGAGAACTTCAAACGCCAGGTAATGATTGCGCAGACGTTGCAACCGAAATAGCTATCAGCTCTCATCGATCAGCCCGATCCATGTGGGACAGGTCGCCCTCGACCGTCCGCCGACCGGAGTTCGGTAGATTTTTCTCAAGGACTCAACGACCCATGTCAACCGTCACTAAACTCACCACCGAATCCGAACTTCCAGCATCCGACGAAGCCAAGGAGTTCCCCTGCGGCAGTAAAACTATTTGTGTGGCCAATGTGAATGGCACATTCAGTGCAATGGATAATGTTTGCCTGCATCGCGGAGGACCGCTGGGGCAGGGAATGATTGAGGGCGGCAAAGTTATTTGCCCCTGGCACGGCTGGGCGTGGGATGTGAAGACTGGGGCGGCCGAGCAAAATCCCGGCGTGAAGGTTGCGGTGTATCCGCTGAAGATTCAGAATGGCGAAGTGCTGATTGAGATTTAAATCGAGACCTTTCCCGGGCCGACCAACAAAGCCAGGGCGGCACTTTGTGGCAATCCGTTTGGCACGGGAGTGCCATTTGCAAAATTCCGCGTAGCGTTTAATTTTCCGAGTGAGCAGTTCTGGGGGAGGGCTGCCCGGGCGCCTCGATCTCGAAAGAGATTCGAGGCGCTCGTATTTTGGGGACGTTTCTGGCTTGAGCACCGCGATACCTCTTGCAGTACGGGCTTCTCCGCTGAGCACGCAGATTTCTTACGGGAGCATGTTGCCGATGCGGCGAATTTGGGCTCCGACGGCTTTTAATTTCTCTTCGATTTTTTCGTAGCCGCGGTCGAGGTGGTAGACGCGGTCGATGATGGTTTCGCCGTCAGCGACCAGAGCGGCGAGGACTAGAGACGCGCTGGCTCGCAGGTCGGAGGCGAGGACGGCGGCGGCGCTGAGCGGAGTCTTGCCGACGACTACGGCGCGGCGGCCTTCGATTTTTATGTTCGCGCCCATGCGGACTAATTCCTGAGCGTGCATGAAGCGGTTCTCGAAAATATTTTCCCTGATGATGCTGGTGCCTTCGGCTTGGGTGGCGAGGGCCATGAATTGCGCCTGCATGTCGGTGGGGAAGCCAGGATATTCTTCGGTACTGAGATCGGAGGCGGTGAAGGGATTGTCTCCCATGACGCGGACGGAGTCTTTGCTCGATTTGGTTTTGACTCCGGCGGCTTTCAGTTTTGCCAGGATCGCGTCCAGGTGAGCGGGATCGCAGCCGGAGATGTTGAGGTCGCCGCCGGTGAGGGCTCCGGCGATGAGGAAGGTGCCGGCTTCGATGCGGTCGGGGATGATGCGGTGTTTTGCGCCATTCAGCTTGCTCACGCCCTGCACGTGGATGGTGGCGGTTCCGGCGCCTTCGATGTGGGCTCCCATTTTGTTGAGGAGAGCGGCGAGGTCGGCGACTTCGGGTTCGCGGGCGGCGTTCTGCAGAATGGTTTCGCCTTCGGCGAGAGTGGCGGCCATGAGCAAGTCTTCGGTGCCGGTGACGGTGATTTTATCGAAGACGATTTCCGCGCCGCGGAGGCGGGTGGCGGTGGCTTCGACGTAGCCGTGCTCCTGCGTGATTTTTGCGCCGAGAAGTTCGAGTCCTTTGATGTGGAGGTCGATGGGGCGCTGTCCAATGGCGCAGCCGCCGGGGAGCGAGACGCGGGCGCGGCCGCAGCGGGCGACCAACGGTCCGAGGACGAGGGTGGAGGCGCGCATGGTTTTTACTAATTCGTAGGAGGCTTCGGGCGCGGAGAGATTTTTGCAGTGGATGGTGGTGCGGTGCCGCGCCACTCCGTAGCCGAGTTCGACCTCGGCGCCCATGGCGGCGAGCAGGTTGCGCGTAGTTTGAATGTCGCGGACTTGAGGAATGTTTTCGAGGATGACTGGCTCGTCGGTAAGTAAAGCGGCGGCCATGCAGGGAAGCGCAGCGTTTTTCGCGCCGCTGACGCGGACTGTGCCGAGAAGCGGGGAGCCGCCGCGGATTACGAGTTTATCCATGAGACTTCGAGTATGAGGTAATCGTTTATTTTAGCGGGGAATTCGAGTGAGGGAGGGTAATCGGGAGGGCACGGCCTTGTGGGGCTAAGGAGTGAGCTAGGAGTTGATGGTCCAATTATCGATGAATAAATTGCGGACTCGGCGGAACTCGCGGGTGTTGTTCGTGATCAGAGTCAGGCCCAGGCTGCGGGCGTGGGCGGCGATCAGCAGATCGTTGGCGCCGATCATCGTGCCGCGTGCTTTGAGATCTGCGCGAATCTTTGCGTAGTGCGGAGATGCGATGTCGGGAAAATCGAGGACTTCGACGTAGGGCAGGAAGGCGGCGAGGGCCGCTTCGTCCTGCCGGTGCTTTGGAGATACTTCGACTCCATACAACAATTCCGACTTGGTGATTACCGAGATGCACACGTCGCTGACGGGGACCTTTGCGAGCTTTTTTATAACCGACTCGGGCGAGCGCCGCATGATGTAGGAACAGGTGTCGGTGTCGAGCATGTAGCGGGGCATTAGCGCTCGCGATCTTGGACGGGCAGATCTTCGACGTTCTCCATGAAAGATGCGGACGCGACTGGAGCTTCGGATAGATAGGACGACCAGTCCGTAGGCCGGGGAGAGAGAACCACGTCGCTGCCTTCTTTGCGGATGAAAACTTCTTCCACGTTGAACTGAAAGTCTTTTGGCAGCCGCACTGCCTGGCTGCGATTGTTCATGAATATCTTGGCTCGGCGCGGCATATACAAGAGTATATGCCATATTGGGGCGTCTGTCCAAGGCCTCAGGGGCAGAAGCCCGGATTGTTTTGATGCTTTACGGCACGACTAAAGTCGTGGCCTTCCCATTTTTGCTCAACTCCGGGGTTGATTCGCTTTACACAGTCGCGGGCAGGAGTGCCCGCGCCACACGGTCTTATTTCGCTAACGTGATCGCTTGCCGGACGTTGCCGTCGGCTCTGTTCAAAGCCGAGACAGCATCACCGCGGGTTACATTCGCCGCCAGCATGACGAGCGCCACCGGAGTGCGATTGCCGGAGGCTTTCAGCGCTTCGGTGGCGGAGGCGTGGTCGGCGCCGGTGGCGCGTTCCAGGATCGCAACCGCGCGCTGCTTCAGCTTTTCATTTTTCGGAGCGACGTTCACCATCAGGTTGCCGTAGACGTAGCCAAGGCGCGTCATAGCGCCCGTGGAGATCATGTTGAGAACCATTTTGTGGGCGGTGCCGGCTTTCATGCGCGATGATCCGGCGAGGACTTCGGGGCCGACTTGCGTCACGATGGCGAGATGGGCGGCGCGTTCGAGAGGCGAATTCGGATTGCAGGTGAGGGCAATGGTGCGGGCGCCGCGGCGGCGGGCTTCGGCGATGGCGGAGACGGTGAAGGGGGTGCGTCCGCTGGAGGCGATGCCGAGGACGACATCATTCTTATTTGGCTTGCGGGCGGACATTTCTTTGCGTCCGGCGGGGGCATCGTCTTCGCTGGTTTCGGATTCAGAGGCGAGAGCTTTGTTGCCTCCGGCGAGGATGAACTGGACGGAGCGGGGGTCAGTGTTGAAAGTGGGCGGGCACTCGACAGCGTCGAGGGCGGCAATGCGGCCGCTGGTTCCGGCGCCGACGTATATGAGGCGTCCGCCGCGGCGGAGGGCGGCGGCGACGAGATCGATGGCGCGCGCGATTTGGGGAAGAACGCGGGTGACGGCGAGAGCGACGGTGAGATCTTCGGAGTTAATCAGAGCGGCGATTTCGAGGGAAGATTTTTGGTCGAGGTCGAGGGCGGCGTCGTTGGGTTGTTCGGTACGCAGGCGGCGAAGAGGTGGGTTGCGTTTCAAAGTTGGAGCCTTTCGGGATCTAAGGGACTGTTTATTCTAGCTTCTTCTGCGTTTTGGAACTGATGGAGTGGTTTAGCGGCAGCGAAAACCTTTATCGCGGAGGGCGCGGAGAAACTCCGCAGAGATCGCGAAGGGGAGTTTAGATCGCATCTAGTCCTTCGATTACAGCGTCGTAAAATTTGGGGCGGATTGTTTTTATAGCGTGATTTGAGCAGTCGGGCCAGGTGCGGTTGGTGAGCAGAGTGATGGAGAGCTGGCGAGTGGGGTCGATCCACAGAGAGGTGCCGGTGTAGCCGAGGTGACCGTAGGATTGCGGGGAGAAATATTTTCCGGATTGCGATGGGACGGACGGGGTATCCCAGCCAAGGGCGCGGGAGGTGCCGGAGGGCGTGGATTCGCGGGTGGTGAAGAGTGCGATGGTTTCGGGGCGGAGAATCGGAGACCCGCCGGACAAAAGAGCGTGGGCGTATTTTGCGAGGTCTTCCGCTGTAGAGAAAAGTCCGGCGTGAGGGGATACTCCGCCGAGGATGTAGGCGTTTTCGTCCTGGACTTCGCCTTGGATTATTTTTTCGCGAAAGGTGCTGCGGGTTTGGTGGTTTACGCTTGGCGGTGATTGTGCTTCAGGCGGTTGGCGGACAAGAGTGTCTGCCCCACACAATTCGTCTCGTTCATCGGCGGTGGGAGGGATTTGAGAGCGAAGGTCTATGGGAGGATTGAAGGTGGTGTTTGTCATCGCGAGTGGGGCGAAGATCTCTCGCCGGCAGAAGCGGTCGAGAGGTTCGTCGGCGAGGCGTTCGAGAGCGACGCCGAGGATGATGAATCCGATGTCGCTGTATTCGTTCCGGGTGGCGGGGTCGGCTCTGAGCGGAATATTGAATGCCGCGTGCAAGAGTTCGTCGCGCGTGCGGGCTTTCAGGAATAATTTTTCGTACGCGGGCAGACCGGAGGAGTGGATTAGGAGTTGGCGAAGGGTTACGTTGCGGCGGCGAGGATCTTTTTCGGCATCCGTCGTGAATTCTGGAATGATCGCGGCGACGAGGGCGTCGAGGTCGAGCAGGCCACGGTCATAGAGGATCATCGCCATTGGGGTGGTGGCGACGACTTTGGTTAAGGAGGCTAGATCGAAGAGGGTGGAGGGATGGACAGTAGATTGCCCACTTCTCGCAAAGGACGCGAGAAATGGGGCACCCTCTTCTCGTTTGTCGAACGGGAGATCAGAATCCCCGCCCTCTCGCGAAGAACGCGAGAAGGACGGGGCAACCGTGGGTTCGTTTGTAATTTCGTTGTCGTAGGTGAAGTGGCCAAAGGCTTTCAGTGCGACGAGTCGTCCGCGGTGCGTAACTGCGACGGAGGCAGCGGGGAAGGCGTGGGCGGCGATCGCGGATTCGAGGATCGAGAAGGCGGAGGCGAAGATTTTATCCTGATGGTCGAAGGCTGCGATCAAAGGCATTGCGCCACCACATACCACGGAATTCGAAGCGCGCCAGAATGGAGATAGACGCAGACTTGCCGGCCAGGAGAGATCGAGGCGTAGAGCGACGAAGGGACCGAGACTTCGGTGGGGGCGGTTTGCGGTCCCCAGGGATCGAGATGAAGGTAGTACGTGGGAGATCTGTCATCGGAAACGTGCTTGCCGACGACGGGGACTGGAAATGTTTGCGGGGTGGAATGGTCAAGGAAACTGTTGCCGTGGGCAGCGAGGCCGTAGGAGTAGCACGCTGCAAACAAGGAGATCAAGAGCAGAGTGGCGGGTCGACTTCCGACGCTCCGATCCGCATTGGAGACTACGAACATGATGGCGGCGGTAAGTACGAGGGAGATGGTGAGCAGCGGCGTCCAGTGAAGCAGGTTGAAATCGAGGAGGGCGCGCAGGGCCAGCACCAATCCCGGAAAAAGAAAGAGCGGCGCGAGGCTGGGGCGAGCGTCGATGCGGCGACCTTCAATGTCATAAATGCCGCGAAACCGGACCAGGAGCGCCAAAGCCAGCAGCGGCAGAGCGCAAAGTATGGCGATTATCGGAGGGCGAGGGAAAAGATAGCCCAGGAAAGATGAAATCGTAGCGAAGGTATTGAGCGGAGTCGAGAGTTTTTTGGCACGTACGACGCTCGCGGAACGTTCTTCGGATTCGAAACCCAGGTCTGGGTCGCGTAACAGTTCGCTCTGCGATTGCGCGAGTTCTTCGGCGTCGAGGTTGGGAATATCGGTCAGCCAATGCTTGAAGGCTGAGTCAATGCGCATGGCGAGCCCGACTTTGAGCTTCTTCTGAAGTTCGGAACGTGGGACCAGTACGAGGGTTGAGACATATTTAGTGGGCAGGAGGCGGCGTCCGCCGATATCGGAGCGAAGAAGCGTACGCGATGAAAAGAGTTCCTGAACGGCGATGGAGTCAGGATTGAGGACTACTTTGAATCGCACGATGAAGGCGATGAGATAGATCCCGAGCAGCACGAACAAGAACGAACCGGCAGCCATGAAAGCTGCCTGCCGCGGAGAGTTCATTTCGTGGCCGGTTCCGAAGTACCAAGCCCCCAGGCAACCAGCGACGAAAGTGATCGCGCCGATAACAAAAAAAAGGAGGCCGTAGGCGGTCGAGACGCGGTAGGTGCGGGGATAGAGCGAGGGATCAAACAGGGGAATTTCAAGGTCGAGCGGGGGAAGTTCAGTCTCCATGCCGAGAAAATGGTAGCACCGGGAAGCGGCGGCAGGCATGTGGCAGGGAGGGTACTCCCTTACTTCAGTTTCTTGAGTCGGGGCGCGGGGGTTGTTAGAGTCAGAGGATCATTACTTCACAATCAAAGTCGATGGGAGCGGGGCGGTTCCCGCTTCTTACTTCATTCGCAGCTGTTTTGATGGTGGGGATTTCGTTCGCTGCGAGTGGTGGTGCTCGTGGAGAGACTTCCGGGCTACGCCCGGACGGACAGCCGAGGGCGGCTGTCCCCACATCTTCCACATCTTCTTCTTCGTCTTCCAGTCTTCGTTTCAAGGCGGTTGATGCGGTGATCAATGCGGCGGCTCTGGATGGAACGATTCCGGGGGCGGTTCTAGTCGTCGGGCACGATGGGAGAGTGATTTATCGAAAGGCTTACGGGGCGCGGGCTTTGGAGCCGCGGCGCGAAGTGATGACGCTGGATACGATTTTTGATGTGGCGTCGCTGACCAAGGTGATTGTGACTTCGACGGCGGTGATGCAGTTGGTGGAGAAGGGGAAGGTGCGGTTGAATGATCCGGTGGCGAAATATTTGCCGGAGTTTGCACAGAACGGGAAAGACGATATCACGGTGCGGCAATTGCTGACGCATTATTCGGGGCTGGAGCCGGATCTGGATTTGAAGATTAAGTGGGAAGGGAAGCAGACGGCCTATCAGATGGCGTGGGCGGAGACACCGGTGGATCCGCCGGGATCGAAATTTTCTTATAGCGATGTGAACTTCATTGTGCTCGGGGAAATTGTGGAGCGGGTTTCCGGGGAGACGCTGGATGAGTATGCGACGCGGCACATTTTTGCGCCGCTGAAGATGTTGCGCACGCGGTATCTGCCTCCGGTGGCGCGGCGGGCTGGGTGGATAGAAAAGATTGCGCCCACGCAGTATGACGAGAATGAGCACATGCTGCGCGGGGTGGTGCATGATCCGACGGCGCGGCGCATGGGCGGTGTGGCAGGGCATGCGGGACTGTTTTCGACGGGAGACGATCTGGCGAAGTTTGCGCAGGCGCTGCTGAATGGGGGCGACGGAATTTTGTCGGCGATGTCGGTGGAAAAGATGACGCGGCCGGAACAGCCTCCGTCGGCGCCGGTATTGCGCGGGTTTGGATGGGACATTGATTCTCCGTTTTCGTCGAATCGCGGAGACTTATTGCCAGTGGGTGGATATGGGCATACCGGGTTCACCGGTACATCGATGTGGATCGATCCAACGACCAAGACTTACATTATTTTGCTGACCAATGCGGTGCATCCGCGGGGGAAGTCCAATGCGATTGCCTTAAGGTCGAAGGTAGCGACGGCGCTGGCTGCGGCGATGCCGCTGACCACCAGCGAGAAAGAGGCGTTGCGCTGGCAGAGCATTACGGGCTACAACGAGGCCCAGAGCGCGGCGCGGCGGATGAGTTCGCGCAATGGCAGCGTGAAAAGCGGGATTGATGTTCTGGAAGAGCATGGCTTTGATGTGCTGCAGGTCGCTGGACGAAAGAAAAAAATCGGTCTGGTGACCAATCAGACAGGGATCGATGGAGACGGGCGAAGGACGATCGATGTGCTTGCGCAGGCTCCGGGAGTTTCGCTCGAGGCAATTTTCAGTCCAGAGCACGGAGTGACTGGGACGCTGGATACGACCGACGTTGCGAATTCAAAAGATGCCGCGACCGGGATTCCGGTCTATAGCGTGTATGGGGCGAAGGATGCAATGCGCCGACCCCCGCCGGATGTGATGAAGACTCTGGATGCTGTTGTGTTTGATATTCAGGATGCGGGGGTGCGCTTCTACACGTACGAGACGACGCTGGGATATTTCCTCGAGGGCGCGGCTCAGGCGGGGATTGAGATGATTGTGCTGGACCGGCCTGATCCGATAACCGGGGCGTTCGTGCAAGGCCCGGTTGCCGATGTGGGGCACGAGAGTTTCACGAGTTATTGGAGCGCGCCGGTGCGCCATGGAATGACGATTGGCGAGTTGGCGAAAATGTTTAATGCGGAGCGAAATATCAACGCCAAGCTGACTGTAGTTCCGATGGAAGGGTGGCAGCGCGGAGACTGGTTTGATTCGACCGGGCTGGTGTGGGTGAATCCGTCTCCGAATTTGCGGAGCGTGACGGAGGCGGGTTTGTATCCGGGAGTGGGGCTGATCGAAGGAACGAATGTTTCGGTGGGGCGGGGGACGGATACTCCATTTGAGTTGCTGGGCGCGCCTTGGATGAAGGGCAAGGAAGCCGCGGCGTACTTGAATGGACGTGGGATTGCGGGAGTGAGATTTGTGCCGGTAACGTTTACGCCTTTCGCGAGCAATTACGCGGGGCAGAAGTGTGAGGGCGTGAATTTGGTTTTGACTGAGCGGAATGCACTGGATGGGCCGGAGTTGGGAATTGAGCTGGCGGCGGCGTTGAGGAAGTTGTATCCGGCGGATTACAAGATGGACCGGCTTATGGAGTTGCTGGTGAACCAGGCGGCTTACGATGGGCTGATGGCGGGGAAGGATCCGCGTCGGATTGCGCAGGATTGGCAGGAGGAGTTGGAAAAGTTTGAGGTGGTGAGGAAGAAGTATTTGATTTATTGAAGGGACTTGCCGGGGTCAGACAAAGCTTATCGCGGAGTCTGCGAAGAAGGCCCGCGGAGAGGCGCGGAAGCAGCTTGTCGGGCTGAGATCCGCATCTTAGCTCGTACGGGTGTATTCTCGGCTTGATTGTTAACCGCTCGGGAGGTGGACGATGCGCTGGCTTCTGATAGTTCCTTTTGTTTCTGCGATTGCGCTGGGGCAGACGGCAAGCGCGCCGAAGACGGATAACCCCGGACAGAGTTCCAACTCAAGTGTGACCAGTGCGGCTCCGGGCGCTCCTTCATCGGTGGTCGATCCTAATATCGTTACGATTCCCGCCGGGACGAAGATTCCTTTGTCGTTGAAGCAAGCGATTTCGACGAAGAATGCCCGCGAGGGCGATGCGGTTTATGCGGAGACGGCTTTTCCGTTTGTGGTGGATAATCGCGTGATCGTGCCGGCAGGGTCATACATTCAGGGAAAGATTTCGCACGTCGAGCGCGGGGGGCGGTTGAAGGGGCGGGCGGAGATACTAATGCATTTCACATCGATGATTTATCCCAGTGGTTACACTGTGATGCTGCCGGGGTCCGTTGAGAATACGCCGGGCGCGGATAATAAATCGGTGAAGGATTCGGAAGGGACGATTCAGCAGGATAAAGACACAGGGAAAAAGATTGAGGATGCGGCGAAGGGCGGAGTGTATGGCGGGTCAGGAGGAGCGCTGGCGGGCGGGCTTGCGGGCGGACTGAATGGGGCGCGGATTGGAGCGGGAGCTGGCGCAGCTGCGGGAATTGGATGGGCACTGTTGAAGCGCGGGAACGATGTGAAGCTGGATGTGGGAACGTCGATTGAGATGGAGATTCAGCGGGCAATCACGGTGGATGCGAGACGGATTGCGGTGGCGCGGGCGGCGCCCTGAAAGCAGAAGTCAAGGAAGAACAAAGACAACAAAGTCAAAAGCAGCGGACAAGAGTGTCCGCTCCACACGGGCAATACCTCGGTCGTCTTTTCATATCATTTCAAATTGAATAAGGCGTTCACGTGGGCTGTTACTGTCACGGTTTGCGGCGTGAATTCTTCAGTGGGCGCGGGGGCGTTGGCCATGGCGGACATGGCGCGGGCCATGCGGGGGGCAATGATCCGCTGGTTTTCGAAAGTGTCGACGGAAGCGTAAGAGAGTTCTCCGACCGTGCGGTCGCTGGCGCGTGCAATGGCATCGGCGGAATTGCGGGCACGGCGGTAGGCGTCTTCCACGGCTTTGTTCTTGGCCTCGTCCATATTTTCCAAAATGTAGTTAAGAGTTTGCGTCTCGCTCACGTTGGCGTCGGCGAGTTGTTGCGTGATGGGTCCGATCTTGGAGAAATCTTTCAACTTGAGGCTGACATCGGTGGTGACGCGGTATCCGATGACTTTTTGCTTGGGCTTCCACTCATACACTGGCTGAACAGAGAGGAATCCGATATTGGCCGCTTTGGGTTCGATGCCATTGGCACGCAGGACTTGGCGAACCTGCTCGGCCTCTTTGGCGGCATGATCGTAAGCCGCTTGAGAAGTATTTTCTTGCACCGAGATGTTGAACTGGATGACGGCGGTATCGGGCGCGGCTTCAAATTTGCCGTCGGCGCCGACGTAAATGGAATTTGGAAGTGCCGTGACGGCGGGATGGTCTTGCGCGAGGGACGCAGTGGTGAATAGGCAGAGCGCGAAAAGAACGAGGGCTAGTTTCATAGAAGTGTCTCTGGTAAGTCTGGTGTTCAATTATAAGTCCCGCAGGGGGCTGAAGGCCTGCGTTGTTGTGAAGCAAGCGCCGCGCAGAAGGGCTGCGCCACCCAAAGGCGGAAACGCATTAGATTACTTAATAGAACGAGGCGGCGGAGGGAACTTGCGGTCGGAGGACAGCACATGCGAAGTCAAGGGAGCGGACACTTATAGGAACGCGTTGCGAGGCCGCACGTTGAGAAAACTGAAAGGGATCCTTCGACTCCGTAAATGCTTCGCGTTCGCGAAGCATTTACTTTGCTCAGGATGACAAGTCGTATTTTTCTGCGTGAGTTTGCGATATTTCGTCGCTACTCCATTAAGAGCCTTTTGCGCTGGCGGAATAGCTGAACGGATAGCTTTGGGCGTTGATCTCGCGGCGCAGGTCTTCGAAGATGTCGTCGGGCATCTTGGAAAATATTTCAACGACTTCGGGATCGAATTGGCGTCCAGCCCAAGCCTGGATCTCTGTGCGAGCTTCCGTGAGAGTTCTGGCGGGGCGATAAGGACGATCGGAGATAATGGCGTCGAGAGTGTCAGCGACGGAGAAGATGCGCGCGCCCAGGGGAATTTCATTTCCCTTGAGGCCGCGAGGATAGCCACTGCCGTTGAAGTGTTCCTGGTGAGAATAAACAATGTCACAGGCTTCGGCGAGGAAGGGAATTTTTTTGAGCATCTGGTAGCCGTGGTAGCAGTGCTCTTTCATGATGGCGCGTTCGTCGTCGTCGAGTTTTCCGGGCTTACGGAGGATGTTGTCGGGGATGGCCATCTTGCCGATATCGTGAAGGAAAGCGCCGCGGGCGATGATAAGAATTTGTTCGCGGGGCACGCCCATGGCGCGCGCGATGGCAATCGTAAAAGCGGTCACGCGGCGGGAGTGGCCTTCGGTTTCCGCGTCTTTTAAATCGAGCGCGTCGCCCAAAGCCTGTAACGTAATGTCGTAGGAGCGCTCGAGATCAGCCATAGCCGCCTGCAGTTGGTCGGTGCGGGCTTCAACCAGCGACTCCAAATTCGTTTGGTAGGTACGATTTTCCACCTTGAGCCGGCGATTCTCCAGAGCACGGGCGACCGCGTTGAGCAACTGCTCGCGCTCGAACGGCTTGAGCAGGTAGTCGTAGGCGCCGTTGCGGATAGCGGCAAGGGCGACGGAAATATCGTGGACAGCCGTGACCATTACTACCGGCATGTCCGGAAACCGTTCCTTGGTGCGCTCAAGCAAACCGATGCCATCCAGGTCGGCCATCATCAGGTCGGAAAGCATGAGTTCGAATACTTCCCCGGAGTTGAGCAGGGCTAGGGCTTCCATGCCGGAACTGGCCTGCTTCCACCGGTAACCGGCGGCGGCCAGAATGGCGCAGACAATTTCACGGATTGCTTCTTCGTCGTCAACGACAAGAATGCGGTCGGGCATGGCTGTGCAAGTATACTCTCGGCGATTTTAGCGTTTTGCATAAGTACCGAAAGTAACCATCAAGGTCCGGAAAACGCATCGCCTAGGGGGTGGGGCGTGGTATTCAGAAGCAGGGCATAGTTACGTTTGGACGCATGCCTGAAATAAATGAACGCTTCCTTGTGGTCCATCTGGAATACCGCACAGGTTGCGCTCGCCGGTTTGACGGCCGGGGAGTGGGCGCTGCTCATTGTGCTGGGGGCGGCGTTACTGATGTTCTCCGCCCTGCGCGAGCGCTATCTTCTGATTTGGACGGCGGGGTGGGCCATGCTGTTGGCGTCGGGTTTGGCTGGGGAGCATGGGGCCAGACTGCGAATGCCTTTGCGCTATGTCCCTGCGGCGGAGCAAGCGACGTTCGTGCTGGCGATGGCCTTATTTGCCGGCGCGGTTTTTCTTTACGTCCGCGCCAGAAGTTTGTTTGGTCCTCTGGCTGCGATTGCGGTCAGCGTCGCGGCATTTTCCGCAGTCCGGGTCATGTTGTGGCCGGATGCATTGGTTTTGCGAGTTGCTCTTGAAGTTTCCTACCGAATCATTCTATTGGCAGCGGTGATTGTGTTGCTGCGCGCCCGGCGCGGCCGTTGGGAACTTTCCCCTTGGTTGCTGTCTGCATGCCTCCTGTTCCAGCATCTCAGTTGGCCACCTTTCACCAACCGCATTCCCTCGGAAATTGTTCTAGCCGCAAACATGCTGCTGGGGCTCAGCATGCTGTTGGTTGCGTTGGAGGACGCAGGCGCTCGCCGCAGACGCTTGAAAGTATTACAGGCTTTGACCGAGAGCATCGTGCTGGCGCAACAACAGGGCGGAATGATGGATGAAGCGCTCGGGCAATTGCAGCGGCTGATGGGGAGCAAGGCCGCGTGGTTCCGCATGATCGAGGGCGGACACCTGGTTGCGACCCATGCTGTGGGTGTTTCGACCGACTTTTTGCGCGACGCAAGCCTGGCCGAGTTGAGCGAGAGCGCATCTCAGACGCTGTCGGGTGGAAAGCCGGTGATAGCGCATCGCGCGGGAGCGACGCCGGAAGACGCCAGGTGGCTGAAGCCGGAAAAGATTTTGTATGTAGTCATGGTGCCGGTACTGGGGAAGAAGTCTCCGATCGGACTGCTGGTGCTGGGAAGTACTCACTCGAGACAACTCACTGTCGAGGAACTGGAATTCCTGGAGACTTTCGGGCGGCATCTGGGACTTGCCCTTGAGAATTTCCGTCTGCTGGAACAAGCATTGCGTTCGCAGCGGCAGTGGAGAAATACGTTCGATTCGGTGCACGATATCATCGTGGCGCACGATGCTGAATTCCGCATCATCAAGGCCAATCAGATTCTGCTGGAGCAAGTGGAAATGTCCTCGGCCGATGTGATTGGGAGCACCTGCGAATCGGTTCTGCCTCACCGTCTTGGCGAGTGGACGGGTTGCCCTTACTGCGCGCGGGGAGGCGAAGAAATCAGCGAAGGGGCCGACCCATGTTTCGGCGGTTACTCGATGGTTTCTACTTCTTCCTACAGCGAGCAGGGGAGCAAACAGAAAGGGACGATCCACATTGTTCGCGATATCACTGAACGGAGATCGGCGGAAGAGAAATACCGTCTGCTGTTCGAGCAGGTGCAGGAAGGTGTGTATGTCGCCACGCCGAATGGGCGATTGCTCGATTGCAACGATGCATTTGTTCGCATGCTCGGGTACGACCGGCGGGAAGAGTTGCTGACCTTGAATCTGGACGAAGACATCCGTGTGGATGCGGGACAGCGCGAAGCCTTCCGTAAAGATATTGAGCAACACAGTTACGTGCGCAACTTCGAAGTCACGATGCGGCGCAAGAATGGGACGCTGCTGCTTTCGTCCGAAAGTAGTTTCGCGACGCGGGATGCGGCGGGAAAAATCGAACGCTTTCAAGGTTTTGTGCTGGACGTAACGGAGAAGCGCCGCACCGAAGACGAAATGCGGCGTCGCAACCGCGAACTGAATGCTCTGAATGCGATGGCTGTGGTGGCGACGCAGTCCTTTGATCTGGATGAAATCCTGAACCTGACGCTGCGCCAGGTAGTTTCTCTCTTTGGGGCGGAGAGTGGAACGGTGTATCTCTCCGATTCAGATGCGCCTACCTTCCGCCGCCGCGCCGCCTGGGGGCCGCGCAGCCGCGACAAATCCCGCCCTGCGGAAATCAGTTTCGCTGAGGGGTTCGGAGATTTGGTGATGCGATCGCGAGCGGAGGTGATTACGGCGGAGTATCTTCCGCACCTTAAAGGCGCCGTTGCCCAGTTCATCCGATCCGACAGCGATGGATCCTGGATCTGGGTACTGTTCTGGGGCAAGGATAGTCCGATCGGCATGATGGGATTGCGCTGCCAGACGCAATACGAATACTCTAGCGGCGAAGAGAACTTAATGGTGGCGATCAGCCGGCAGTTGGCGACCACCATTGAAAAAGTTCGTCTGTATGAAGAGACTTGCAAAGCCTACGAAGACCTGCGACGCACCCAGGAACAACTTTTACAGAGCGAAAAAATGTCGGCGGTGGGACAGTTGATTGCAGGGGTGGCGCACGAACTCAACAACCCGCTGACCGCGATTCTAGGCTATGCCCAGCTCTTGGAGAGCGAAGGCTTAAACGAGCGCGCGCAAGACTACGTGGCGAAGATGTTCAAACAAGCGCAGCGCACCCACCGTGTAGTACAGAATCTGCTTTCGTTTGCGCGGCAGCGGAAGCCGGAGCGGGCAGAAGTCGATATCCGGAAGGTGCTGGATGAGACCCTGACCCTCCGCGACTACGATCTGAAAGTCAACAACATCGTGGTGGAAAAAGATTTGGGCACGCAGCCCGCGCGAGTGGTGGCCGATCCTCACCAGCTCGAACAGGTATTTTTAAACATCATCAACAACGCCGTGGACGCCGTGCTCGAGACTGGACGCTCGGGCAAGCTGAAAATCCACGTCTACTGCCAGAGAAACGAAGTATGTGCGCAGTTTGCCGATGACGGGCCCGGGATCAAGGATCCCAAGAGAATTTTCGATCCGTTCTACACCACAAAAAGCGTGGGCAAAGGAACGGGGCTGGGTTTGAGCATCTGTTATGGGATCGTGAAAGAGCATGGCGGCGATATCACGGCTCACAACGCCTCCGGCGGCGGAGCCGTAATCGAGGTTCGGCTGCCCATGGCAGCGGCGGCGGACACCGTGCTGGAAGCCGCTCCGGTTGCGCCTCCGCGACGCGAAGGCGCCATTCAAGGCCGGGTACTATTGGTGGAGGACGAAGAAGCTGTGCAGGAGTTTGAGCGCGATGTGCTCGCGGGCGCCGGCGCCAACGTGGTGACCGCTTCGCGCAGCGACGATGTTAAGACGCGACTGCTCTCCGAACCCTTCGACTTGCTGATTATGAACGGCAAAATGCCGGCAGATTGGAACGCGAAAGAAGCGTATCTCTGGCTCGCACAGAACTGCGCCGAAATGGAGAAGCACGTTCTGTTCACGTTCTCGAATGGCGTAGAGCAGGGGGATGAGCGCGCATTTCTGCAGGAACGCGGCGTGCCTTTCCTGGTGAAACCTTTCGAAGTAGCGGAGTTGATTTCGCAAGCCAGACGCCTGCTGCAAAAGGCCCATGCGGCGACATCTTCGGCAGATTAGATATTTTCAGAAGACGCCCTGTCAAACGCTTCTGTCATCCCGAGCGCAGCGAGAGATGACAATCAGTCGGAATTATCAGCGGGTTTTAGAAGCTCATCACAGTTGCGCGCGCAAGCTTTTCACCAATCGGCGAAGCGCTTTTTCGTTGCGCTTATACCACCGCCACTGACCCTGCTTAACGGCGTCGATCAGTCCAGCTTTGGTAAGGATCGCCATGTGATGCGAGATGGTCGATTGCGACAAGTGAACCCGCTCCTCGATATCTCCCGCGCAAAGGCCAGTGTGCTTTCCGGCAGGGGTCACGCTTGATGTGGCGGCGCCGCGTTGTTTCAGTGATTGCAAAATACGCCGCCGTGTCGGATCTGTGATCGCATGCAGCGCCTGATTGAGAAACGTGGAAGGCGTGGTCATTGTCTTGGTCATCGTCTGGGTCATCAGTTGGATTAGGAATATCCGCTAAATCGACGCTTGTCAATGTGCAGATAGGGCCCGTCAGGAGCGCTGCCGAGGCGCCCGCAGCCATTCGATTCGGGTGAACTCAAGATAACGTACATCGCTCTCCGGCCGCGAACAATTGGACGGTTCGAGTTGAAGGGCGAGCGTACCGCCGCGGATCCAATAACCGGTTGCATCCTGTTTGAGAATAGTTGAGTCGAGGGGATCCATTCCGTGCAGCTTGAAGATGACACGGCGGTTCAAAAGAGGCTCACGCTTCATAGGGGGATTTCACTTCTTGAGAATCGGGTTATATCCGTCATTGACGAGTCGCGAGCGCATACTTTCCGCCTCTTTGATATCGCCGAAGGGGCCAAGCTGAATGCGAAACAGCTTGTCAGTGGAAGAATTGCTCGCGACGAAAGCGGGATATTGCTTTTTCTTGAGCGCGTCCACCAAGGTCTCCGCGTCTTCCTGTTTACTGACCGCCGCGACCTGCACGAAGTATCCGCCCGCAGGAATGGGTGCCATGGGGTCGGGCGGATTGGCCGCCTGCGACGGTTGCGTTTGTGACGCATTGCTGGAAGCGCCGCTGGAAGAAGATTCAGACGGAGCCGCGGGGGCGCTGGACCCCGCCTCGGCAGTGGCTGGTGTCAGTTGCGCATTGCTGTCTTTTTGTTCGACCGATTTATAAAAGGTCATTGGCGCGGCCGATTGGCCGGAGGCTGCGCCGGCGGGTTTGCCGTGGTTGGATGCCGTCAGAGGCGCGGTAGTTGGGCTGAGCGAACCGAGTCCGGCCTCTGACTTGCGGCCGAGCGTGTAGCCCAGCGCGAAAAAAACCGCGCACACCATGACCAGGCCAAAGAACAGGCCCAGCAGTTTCGCCGTACCTAATGTAATTTCCGTGTCCTGTGAGGAATTCACAACCATATACCTCGTGGGCTAAAGCCCGCGTTCATCTCTCGCAAAGATCCGTTATACGGCCTTCGGCACCGGCAACGTTTCGTCAGATCTTCCCAGCATCTTCTGCAGGCCGGAGAAAAAATCCACAGGCACTGGGAAGATGACAGTGGTATTTTTCTCGACGCCGATTTCGGTCAAAGTCTGCAGGTAACGGAGTTGCACGCTCACTGGCTCTGTGGCCAGCAGGTGCGCCGCATCCACCAGGCGCTGCGCGGCGGAGAACTCGCCTTCCGCATGAATAATTTTAGATCGCTTTTCACGCTCGGCTTCCGCCTGCTTTGCCATGGCGCGCAGCATCGATTCCGGCATGTCGACTTGTTTCACTTCGACGTTCGTCACTTTCACGCCCCATGGCGAAGTGTGCTGGTCGAGAATGCTTTGCAGGCGCAGGTTGATTTTTTCCCGATGCGCCAGAAGTTCGTCGAGTTCCTGTTCGCCGAGTACGGAGCGCAGAGTGGTCTGGGCGAATTGCGAAGTCTGGTACACGTAATTGGAGACTTCCACCACGGCCTTGCTGGGATCGATGACACGCAGAAAAATAACTGCGTTCACTTTGAGCGTGACGTTATCGCGGGTGATGATGTCTTGAGGCGGAACTTCAAGAGCTTCCTGGCGCAGCGAAACCCGCACCATGCGATCAATCGGTGAAAACACAAGGATAACGCCAGGGCCTTTGGCGGCGCTCAAAAGACGGCCAAGACGAAAAATTACTCCGCGTTCGTACTCAGCCAATATCTTGACGGAACTGAGCAAGTATAGGACGACAATGATGACGACAACGGTGCCGAAACCGAAACCGAGTTCCATAGAATGCCTCCACTTACTCGAACCCAAAGCGCTGCTGAGGCGGATTGTAACCCAATGGCGCGACGAGGACTGCGGAATTCGCTTGCGCGCGGTTGCTTGCGCTGGTGCGCCAGAGGCTGCGCGCCAGAATCTCGTGCGCCAGAGTCTCGCGCGGGACGATTATGGAACAGCCAGCGCCGCGGCGGGCCGCGGCACGGACAAAGGCTCGACCTGAAGCAGGAGGCCATCCACCCGGCGGACCACGACCACCTGGCCTGCAGCTACATTTGAGGAGGAGACTGCGTCCCACAATTCGCCATGGACGAATATCTTGCCGCGCGGAGAGAGTGCGGTCTGTGCAATGCCAGTCTCGCCCACCAATCCTTGTGCGCCGGAAAC
Organism: Acidobacteriota bacterium; assembly: GCA_013289765.1. GTDB lineage: Bacteria > Acidobacteriota > Terriglobia > Terriglobales > Acidobacteriaceae > Sulfotelmatobacter. Next base: position 256,571 of record JABCZI010000001.1, on the reverse strand, counting down.
AATTTTGTTACGGCGAGCTTTCAGCGCAATGCTCATCAGGAATGCCGTAATCGCTCCCAGCGGAACGCTAACGGCGAGAGCGGTGAGCAGGTGAACGCGCATCTCCGGAATGGGAGAATCAACCAGCAGCAATCCACCGAGCGTAAGCAAAACGATGCCGCCAACCGTGAGTACGCCGTGGCTGGCAAATTTCGCTTCAGCAGCGAAAAGTGTGAATGCTCCCAGAATGAGCACCAGCGCCGCGAAGCGGGTTGGCAGAAGATTGAGAGCAAAGGCCGCGATCAAAATAAAAACTACGCCCACGGTTCCGGGAACTACCGCGCCGGGATGATTGAATTCCGCATAGAGAGCCAGGGCGCCGATGGCCAGAAAAATGAAGGAAATGTTCGGGTCCATCAAATGGCCGAGGATACGTTCCTTGAGCGTCATGCCGAACAGCGCGATGGGCTGGCCGGACAGTGTGAGAGCGACTTGCTGGCCGTTGAAACGCTTGAAACCTTTTCCCGCCATCTGGCGGAAGAGATCCTCTTCGTTGGAAGCAACGTAGTCGATGAGATGTTGCGAAAGAGCTTCCTGCTCGGTGAAGGATTTTGACTGGCGTACCGTGCTCTCTGCGACCTCGACGTTGCGGCCGCGCCGGGCAACGACCGAGCGCATCAGTGCAGCCGCGTCGTTCTCCATCTTTTCCTTCATTACGTCGTCGACTTTGCCGCCGTTGAGGATCACCGGATGCGCCGCGCCAGTATTGGTTCCCGGCGCCATAGCGGCGATGTCCGCCGATTCCAGAATGAAAAATCCGGCAGATGCGGCGCGGCTGCCGCTGGGCGTCACGTAGATGATGACGGGAACGGAGGAGTTCGTAATCTTCTCGATAATCTGGCGGGTCGATTCGAGGAGACCTCCAGGTGTATTGATTTCGATCAATACAGCCTGGTCGTTGCGCCGCTGCGCTTCGTCGATGGCGCGGGAGATGTATTCTTCGGTGATCGGCTGAATGGTGTCGTTGATGACGATCTTCAGAATCTCGGCGCGCGAGGGAAGACTTAGAACCAGAAGGGCCGCCAGGCTGAAAAGTATTCGTGAAGGCAGAGAGTTTTTCATAAAATGCCGGTCCCCTCAACCATATTCTCGCTCTTAATTGCCGATCATGGGAGAGATTTTTTGTCAGGCGGGCTGTCACTGGAATTAACGGTGGGCGCATTGCTCCAGCCGGGAAGATCAGTGCCGCCGGTAATCAGCCGAGCACTGCGCTCGTAAGTGAAATACGACCAGGCCCACTGGATAAAAACCAGCACGCGATTACGGAAACCGATCAAAAAAAGAATGTGGACGAAGAGCCAGGCTAGCCAAGCCAGAAAGCCAGAGATGTGGATCCTGCCGAACTGGGCAATTGCGGCGGCGCGGCCTATGGTGGCGAGACTGCCTTTATCGTGGTAGTGAAAAGCCTTTCGGGGCGCCGATTGGACCAGTGAAGTCGAGTTCACGCCGGCTGCCGCGACCGCGTGAATTTCACTCCGAATAAGCTTAGCGACATATCGCCCTTCGAGGATGGCTACGGGTGCGACGCCGGGCAACAGGTTCCCCGATGCATCTTTCAACGCGGCGAGATCTCCAATGACAAAAACTTCGGGATGTTTGGGAATGCTGAGGTCCGCCGCAACCAATACGCGTCCGGCGCGATCCGTAGGAACGCCTAATTTTTTGCCCAGCGGTGAAGCCGCTACGCCAGCGGCCCATAGAATAACGGCCGCGTCCATCCTGGTCTCGCCCGCGTAGATGACCCCGGGCTCAATCTTCGTGACCATGGTGGAAGTGGCCACATCGACGCCCAGTCGGCGCAGTTGTTTGACGGCGCTGCGCGAAAGATCTTCGGGATATGCCGGCAGCACGTGCGCTCCGCCCTCCAGGAGATGGATGCGAGCGCGGCTCGGATCAATCATGCGAAAATCTTTGGCGAGAGCATGGCGGCAGATTTCGGCGAGGGTTCCGGCAAGTTCGACACCGGTTGGTCCCGCCCCCACAACCACAAAATTCAGTGGATCGTTACCTTCACCCGCGGCAGCGCGGCGCTCCGCAAGTTCGAACGCCAGCAGAACCCGGCGGCGGATTTCAATCGCGTCCTCAATCGTCTTAAGGCCGGGTGCGAATGGTTCCCACTCTTCGTGGCCAAAATAAGCATGGCTGGCGCCGGCGGCGACGATCAGCGAATCGTAAGGCACTTCCTGATCTTCCGTTTTCACCACGCGGCGTTCCAAATCGAAGCCCGTAACCTCGGCCATCAGAACCTCGACATTGGCGTGATGCCGCAGAATCGAACGGATGGGTGCGGCAATCTCTCCCGGAGAAAGCCCAGCCGTTGCCACCTGGTAAAGAAGAGGCTGGAAGGTGTGATAGTTTTTTCGATCGATTACCGTAATTTTTACCGGAGCGCTCGCCAGTTTCTCGGCGGCGTTCAAGCCACCGAAGCCTGCTCCCACGATTACCACGCGATGCGCGGCTGCAGGTGACGCGTGATGTGCCGTCTTGCCGTTCATTTCTTGCGGTTCACTCTTCTACTCTATAAGATTCAGCGCGATGGCAATGGGCTCCAGAAGTTCCGATGCGAATCGAAATCCGGCGTGGGTGCGATGGCTGGTGCCGTCGATCGGCGATCTGCTTTTCGTCGCGCTGCTGGGGCTGCTGGCGTTCACAAATCTTTCCTTGCGGTTGCTCGGCGATGCCGGAATTGGCTGGCATATTCGCACCGGCCAACTGATTCTGTCAACGCACGCGATTCCGCGCGCCGATCCGTTTTCCTCAAGCATGTCGGGCCAGCCCTGGTTTGCCTGGGAGTGGTTATACGACACGCTTGCCGGCTGGCTGGACAGCGCCGCTGGGCTGAACGCTGTGGTGCTGTTTACCGCAGTGATCATCGCCGCAGTTTTTTCCTGGACGTTCCGCCTGCTGGTGCGGCGGGAAACGAATATTCTGCTGGCGCTGGTTCTGGTGCTGCTGGCGGCATCCGCCGCTATGATTCATTTTTTCGCGCGCCCGCACGTGGTGAGCTGGCTGTTTACGGTCCTGTGGTTTTGGGCGCTGGAGTCAGCGGAGAAAGAGGGTAAGTCCGGGTGGCAATCAAGTTTTCTTCCATGGCTTCTCCCGCCGACCATGCTGGTTTGGGTGAATGTTCATGGGGGATTCCTGGTAGGTTTTGTGCTGCTGGCGATCTATTGGTTCAGCGCCGCGGGGGAATGGGGAAGACTGTATTTCAAACTAACGGAGGGCGAGTTTGAAGAAGCTTTGCAAAAAATTCGCACGCGCCGGCGCCTTCGTACGCTGACACTGGCTGGCATTCTGAGTGCCGCGATGACGGTCGTGAATCCGTACGGATTCACGTTGCATATTCATATTTACCGTTATCTCTCGAATCGCTTCCTGATGAATCACATTGACGAGTTTCAATCCCCGAATTTTCATTATGTGGCACAAAAATGTTTTGCGGGATTGCTGATGCTTACGCTGGTGGCTTTGGCGGCAAAAAAGCGCAAGCCGAGTTTGAGCCAACTCTTGGTCGTCTTCTTCGCGGTGTATTCCGGTTTGTACGCCTCGCGCAATATTCCAGTGTCGTCGTTGTTGCTGATACTGATCATTGGGCCTCCATTGTCCGATGCCATGGAGAGCCTGGCATCAAGATTCGGCCGGCGAGGCGCGAAAACTGAACCGCCCAAGCCCTCTCACTCTTCACCATTCTTGCAGCGCATGAAGGTGATCGAGTTGAGCTTGCAGGGCCACATCTGGCCCATGTTTGCCTTCGTGTTTGCTTGCTTCGTTGCGGCTCATGGCGGCAACTTCGGCGGAATGCGGCTGATGGATGCGCACTTCGATGCCAGGCGTTTCCCGGCTGCGGCGGTGAATTATCTTGAGACGCACAATGTGCACGGACCTTTGCTCAGTCCTGATGCCTGGGGAGGTTATCTTATCTACCGCCTTTATCCGCGAACAAAAGTGGTGATCGATGATCGCCACGATTTCTACGGCGAAACGTTTTTAAAGTCGTACTTAAAGATGATTTACCTGGAACCGGGCTGGGACGACTTTCTCAACCAATATCAGCCCGCAGGCGTGATCGTGCCCAAGGACTCGGCGCTGGCGAATATGTTGGCCGAAACCGCCGGCTGGCAGCCGATCTATGGCGACGACGTAGCGCGAGTATTCGTCCGAGTTCGACCTGCCGGCCGGTAAGTGCGGTTGCAATTCCGTTTCTCGCGGGTTCATCGAAATGCTTACCTGCCTGTTAAACTTTTCATCGTGTCCCGACTTACTTATCTCGAATGCACTCGCTGCGGCGAGCACTATCCGGCGGACCGTCCTCAAACAGTTTGTACAAAAGATGGCGGCATCCTGTATGCGCGCTACGATCTTCCCGGTATTAGAAAGACCTTCACGCCTGCATCGCTGCTCCCGCTCGCTCCCACCATGTGGCGTTATGCGGCCGTTCTCCCTGAGGCGGCGCCAATATCGCTTGGCGAAGGATTCACGCCCATGCTGCGAAGCCGGGACTATCGCAATGTGTTCATCAAGGACGAAGGCCTGAATCCAACGGGATCTTTCAAAGCTCGCGGACTATCTGCTGCTGTCACCATGGCGCGGCATTTCGGGCTGAAGAAGCTTGCGATCCCTTCCGCTGGAAACGCCGCCGGAGCCCTCGCCGCCTATGTGGCCGCCGCTTCGCTCGAAGCGCACATCTTCATGCCGAAAGATGTGCCGATAGCAAATCGCATCGAGTGTGACTACTATGGCGCGCACGTCACGCTGGTCGATGGGCTGATATCCGATTGCGCCCGCCGAGTGGCCGAGCTGAAAGAGAAACCTGCATGGCAGAAAGAAGGATGGTTCGACGTTTCTACGACGAAAGAACCCTATCGCGTCGAAGGCAAGAAGACGATGGGCTATGAGGTCGCCGAGCAACTGAAATGGAAGCTTCCGCAAGGCGTTATCTATCCGACGGGCGGCGGCGTCGGCTTGCTGGGAATGTGGAAGGCATTTGAGGAGATGGAGGAACTGGGACTGATCGGTCCCGAGCGGCCGAAAATGATCAGCGTGCAGGCAGCAGGCTGCGCGCCCATCGTAAAAGCTTGGGACGAAGGCAAGGCGACGGCGGAGATGTGGGTGAATGCGTCCACGGTGGCGGCAGGATTGCGGGTTCCAAAGCCTTATGGGGATTACTTGATTTTAGAAATCCTGAAGAAGAGTGGTGGCGTCGCTCTCGCCGTGACCGACGCGGAAATTCTGGATGCCACGCGGCACTGGGCGAAGGTGGAAGGCGTATTCGCGGCTCCGGAAGGCGCGGCGTCGCTGGCTGCCTATCGAAAGTTGCTGGCCAATAAATTCTTTAACGAAGACGATACCGTGGTGCTCTTCAACACTGGAACGGGACTGAAATACCTGGATGTGTTGGACACGTCTCGTGTAGCGCGAGCGCCCTCGCCCGCGTCGCGGCCAATAGCGGGAATTATCGGGCCGTACTAACAAGAACTGAGACTGTATTACCTGGGAAATTGATTAAGTAAGCGGCGGTTGCGGTAGCATCGCCTGGGTTTTTGAGTGTAATGGCCTTCTGTCAGAAGGCCGGGACCCGAGAGGCAGCGTGACCCATGTGTCGATTGTGCCTTAATAACCGGGTTCCCCACACCTGGAACTGTTAGTAGTCTCAAGAACGCCCGTTCCCGGGGCCGCTCGCTTCGCTTCGCGGGACAGCCCCTTCGACTTCGCTCAGGGCAGGCTGAGGCGGCTGTCTCCGCGTGGGTTCCGTTTTTTCCACATGAGTTTTGCCGGGTAGAAGGTGCACGGGAGGGGAATTATTTTCCGGGGATTCGAGAGGAAGAAAAGTGGCCGTAGGAGAAAGCGCTTGGGATCAGTTACTTGGAGTTCAGCCGAGAACGGTAAGGTTTTTGCTGAGCAATGATCTTTGACAGCGAACGAATTCCATTAGGAGGAATCATGACGGTTGATCCGGTTTGTGGAATGAGAGTGGATGAGAAGCGGTCGGAATTTGAGACGCAGTTTGCGGGGAAGAAATATTTCTTCTGTTCGGAGGAGTGCCGGCAGGAATTCCAGGCCGATCCGGACGAATATGCGGCGGCTGCAGCGGCTTAGTTGCTCTGAGTAGCGAGGAAGAAGAAAAGCCCTGAGCTTGGCGCTCAGGGCTTTTTGTTTTGTCGAGATCAAGAGCAAGTTCAAGAATAAGGGAGTCGGACAGGAGTGTCCGACCCACACGCGGCTTCTAGCGATGGGCTAGTGCTGCCTCTTCTACGGACTTGCCTGATTTGAATGCTTCAAAGCGAGCGTTGATTTCGTCCCAGTTGATTACGTTCCACCAGGCGGCTAGATATTCCGGACGGCGGTTATTGTATTTGAGGTAGTAGGCGTGCTCCCAGACGTCGTTGCCGAAGATGGGGAAGAGGCCTTGCGAAATTGGATTGTCCTGATTGGGCGTCGAGATGATTTGGACTTCGCCGCCTTGCTTACCGGCGAGCCAGACCCATCCGGAGCCGAATTGTTTTACGCCGGCGTCGTTGAATTTAGTTTGAAAGTCTTTGAAGTTGCCGAAAGTTTTGCTGATGACTTGCGCGATGGGGCCGTTGGGGTCGCCTCCGCCTTTGGGCTTCATGATCTTCCAGAACATGGAGTGATTGACGTGGCCGCCTCCGTTGTTGCGGACTGTGGCGCGAATGTCTTCGGGAATCGAATTGAGGTTGCGAAGTAAATCTTCCGGACTTTTCTTGGACAGCTCGGGATGCTTTTCGATGGCCCCGTTGAGATTCTTAACGTAGGCACCGTGGTGCATGTCGTGGTGCAGGGTCATCGTCTGCTTGTCGATGACGGGTTCAAGCGCTGCGTAGTCGTAGGGAAGGGCTGGTAGTTCGTGAGCCATGATTTCCTCCAGTGTCTTATTGTACTGATGATGAGATCGGGGGTACAGATTCAGGCGAAAGGGGCTGGAGGTTTGTTGACGGGAATCGTGGAGTGGTTGTGAGCAGAAGTTTTAGGAACCTCGGGGGCTAAAGCCCCAAATCATCTGGACGCTTTAAGCGGCGCTGAAGCGCCGCTCTTCCACGTTAGCTCTTCCACGTTAGCTCTTCCACGTTAGCTCTTCCACGTTAGCTCTCCTCGTTAATCCTCCACGTCAGTCTTCCGGGTTAATTAGTAACAGGGCCGAGGACTTCGCGGACTTTGCGGGAAAGGCTTTGCAGAGTGAAAGGTTTTTGCAGGAATGCGGATTGGGCAGCGGAGGAGAGTGCGGTGGGGAAGGCGTCCTCGGCGTAGCCGGAGAAATAGAGGACTTTCATGCCGGGACGAGCGGGCAATAGTTGCTCGACGAGTTCGTGCCCGCTTAGGCCGGGCATGACGATGTCGGTGATAACCAGGTGAATTGTGTCGAAGCGGGCGGCGGCGAGGGCGAGAGCGGCGGCGCCGTTGTCGGCTTCGAGGACGCGATAGCCGCGGGCTGCGAGAGTTTCGCGGACAAGTTGGCGGACGGATTCTTCGTCCTCGACCAGGAGGATGGTTTCGGATCCACCGGCAGCGGCAAGCGTGACTGGAGCGGCGCTGAGAGAGTCGCAGGGTTCGTCGACGCGGGGAAAATAAATGGTGAAGATAGTGCCGCGTTCGAGTTCGCTCTGGACGAAAACGTATCCGCCGCTTTGTTTGATGATGCCATAGACGGTGGAGAGGCCGAGGCCGGTGCCTTTGCCTTTTTCCTTGGTGGTGAAGAAGGGCTCGAAGATGCGGGCCTGGGTGTCGCGGTCCATGCCTTCGCCGGAGTCGGCGATGGAGATCATGACGTAGGAGCCGGGTTTGATGAAAGTGTTTTCGGAGCTGAGGGCGTCGTCGAGAGTGATGCTGGAAGTGCGAATGCAAAGTTTGCCGCCGTTGGGCATGGCATCTTTCGCGTTAACGACGAGATTCATGATGACCTGCTCGAGCTGCCCGGCATCGGCGCGAGTGCAGCCGACGGCAGGTTCGAGGCTGGTAGTGAGTTCCACATCTTCGCCGATGAGCGGGCGGAGGAGACGCTCCATGTTGGTGACGATGGCGTTGACGTCGATGACCTTGAGCTCGAGATGTTGTTTGCGGCTGAAGGCGAGGAGTTGGCGAGTGAGAGCGGAAGCGCGATCGGAGGCCTGGCGAATGGCTTCGGCCTTGGAATGCAGCGGGTGCGACGGAATGAGCTGGTCGAGGAGGACCTCGGTGTATCCGCTGATGACCATGAGTAGGTTGTTGAAGTCGTGAGCGATGCCGCCGGCGAGGCGGCCGACGGCTTCCATTTTCTGGGCCTGGCGGAATTGATCTTCGAGGACGCGGCGCGCGGTGATGTCTTCGGCAATGGCTTCGAGAACGTCAGAGGGTTCGTCGCCGCTGGAGACGGCGCGTCCGCTGATGCGAACGGTGATGGAGGAAGCGTCTTTGCGGCGCCAGCGGGCTTCGAATCCGTCCATGCAGCCGGTGCGGCGGAATTCGTCGACCAGGCGGGCGTACTCGCGAGGCTCGACGAAAAGATCTTTTTGAGGATCGAGGGCGAGGACTTCAGAAGCGGAGTTGTAGCCGAGCATTCCGATCAGAGCGGGGTTGACGTCGAGAAAATGGCCGTCGAAGCTGGAGCGGTAAATTCCGTAGACCGCAGTTTGCACCAGGGAGCGGTAGCGGATTTCGGAGCGGCGCAGGGCCTGCTCGTTGCGTTTTCGGTCAATGGTAGCCGCCAACTGTTGCGAAACCAGAGTGAGGATTTCTTTATCGCGCTCGCGAAAGAGATTGTTCTGGGAATAGTTTTTGAGAATGAGCGCGCCGAGGATGCGGCTGTTGATCTTGAGCGGAACGCCCAGCCACTGCTGCGGTGATGCGAGGGCAAGTTCGACCTCGCCGCGCTGCTGCATTTGGTACGCGAGTTCGAGAGTGCAGAGCAGAGGCTCGCCGGTACGGAGCACGTATTCGGTCAGGCCAGAGCCGAGTTTCGCCGGGCTTGGCACGGATTGCTGTTCGTCGACGAAGTAGGGGAAGCTGAGGAGACCGGAGTCGGCGTCGTGAATGGCGATGGAAAAATTGCGGGCCGACATGAGTTCATCGACGATGGCGTGGGTGGAGGCGAAGAACTGCTGAAGATCCTCAGCGGCGCTGGCTTTTTCGGCGATGCGGTAGAGAGCGGAACTGAGAGCGTCGGCGCGCTTGCGCTCGGAAATATCCCGATAGATGCCATAGAAGCCGACGGTGCGGCCCTCGATTATGAGTGGGGCGCAGGAGATGGAAACGTCGAGCAGGGTGCCGTCCTTGCGGCGGCGTTGAGTTTCGAGAGTGAGGCGTTCGTCGCGCCGCAGGCACTGGGTGATCCATTGGCCTTCGGCGTCGCGATCAGGCGCTAAGATGAGCGCGTCGAGCGACTGGCCGAGGATTTCTGCCACCGAGTATCCAAACATGCGTTGAAATTCGTGGTTGACGCAGAGCGTCCGAAAAGAAGCGTCGACGACGATCAGAGGGTCGGGAGAGGTTTGAAAAAGCTGTTCGAGATATTGACGGCGAACGGTGAGAATTTCTTCTGGACTGTGATGCTTCCTAACGGTGGAAGTTTTTTGTTCGGGAGCCCAGAAAAGAGCGGGTGTTTGTACGACTGCGTTGGTTGTGGCGGGTGGGATGAACGCCGGTGGACCTCCACGGTCGAGCGCCTGGCGCAAAGCCTTGGCGCGGACGAGATCCTTCGACTGCGGTGTTCGAGTGACACGACCGCCCATTTCGAAGCTTCCCCCTCAGAAAGCTCAGCCAGGGGCAATGGTAGAACGTGGGGGAGTGAGGAGAAAGTTACGGGGGTAATTGAAGAAAATTAGGTGATTGGGCAATTTTGTGATTGGGTAATTAAAACCTGAACGCATCAGGATTTGGCGGCGAGGACTTCGCAGACGCGGTGGATATTTCGCGCCGGGCATCGCTGAGGTGAGAAATTCGAAGCCGTAACGGAAGCCGTCGCGATTACTCGGGAGTGGGCGCCGACATTGTCATGGAATCAATTACAAATTGGGGGTCAATAGGCGCTATCGCCTGGTTTCAACAGGTAGGTAAACTAACGGACTTTTCCTAATCACACACCACTCGGTCCGGTGTCTTCCTGCACTGCCACGAGCGAGGTTTGGATTTATTACCGAGTAGCGGATGCCCGACGCTGCGGAACTCAACGGCCTGTTTCTCGGCTGCAGCGTAAATCTGGGCCGTGATGTCAGGCCGCAGCCAAGTCTGTGACCACGCGAGCTGCGTTTTCTCACCGCACAGCAGCAAGTCGCCGCGTGCGTCTGGTGGAATGGATGTGCGGCTCGCGATTTGGCACTCAACGACTTCGCTGAAGTTCCAGAGGCTAGCGCTCAAGTGTGGCAGAAACACGTCCCCTTGCACATGTGCCACAAGCATATCCTCGTTCTTAGGCCTGCATCCGATAGCCATGATCAGCAGGAGAGCGGCTGCACAGTACCTAAGGCGCGAGCAGGAGTTCTTCATCCTGCTGGGATTCTAGCTTCGGAGGGTGGCCGTTGCAAAATCTCGATTACGCTCATTGAGCTGGAGGCAGCATGCTCACGCCTATCCGGAACGTTTCGTAACGAAGAATTGAAGGCAAGCTACAGAACCTTGTCCCTGAAATCCTTCTCCGCCTGCGCCACGTTCTCGGGCCGTCCCAGATCACGCCAGTAATATTCATCGGAACGAAAGCCGATGATTGGTTCCCCCTGCTTGGCGAACTGGAGGTAGGAGGTGATGATGGAGAAAGCTCCGTCCTCGGTCATCATCGACAGCAAACGCGGCGAGATTATGTGGATGCCGGAGAATGCCAGGGCCTGAATCTCAAGTTGCCGCGAAGGCCGAACAAATTCCGCCTGCCCGTTCTGACCGGCGAGCCTTCCGGCAAGCCGCAGATGCTCGTCGAACAGCAAGTATCGAAATGTTTCTCGCGCCTGCACCGCCAGTGTAGCTAGCGCCTTACGCTCCTTATGAAACTGCACCATGCTACTGAGGTCAATCGTGCTGATGACGTCGACGTTGTGCAGAATGAACGGTTCGTCTCTGGAATTTTCCAGAAAAAACCAGGCAGCCTTTCTTAAACCTCCGCCAGTATCGAGTAAATCGTCTTCCCGCGAAATTTCAATCCGCATGCCGAAGTTCTTATTCTTCGTCAGATACTCGACAACCATATCGGCAAAGTGATGGACGTTGACGATCACCTCGCTCACGCCAAACTCGCGCAAGCGCGCAATTGTAATTTCCAGCAGCGTGCGCCCCGCCACTTCTACCAGCGCCTTGGGACGATCGTTGGTGAGTGGCCGCAGCCGCGTGCCCAGGCCGGCTGCCAGAATCATCGCTTTCATTGCCCGCGACTCTCCAGTTCACGATGATGCAACACGACCTCGACCCCGGTTCGCCCATGCAAGCGCCGCGCTACCTGCTCCGCCAAAAATACGGAGCGGTGCTGGCCGCCGGTGCAGCCGAAAGAAACCATTAAATTCCTGAAGCCGCGGCGTTGATACTCGTTAACGCTGGCATCCACTAGTGACATCACGCTGGCCAGAAACTGATGCACGCTTTGTTGCTGGTTGAGGTAATCGATGACCGGCGCGTCTTTGCCGGTGAGCTGCTTGAACCGTTCTTCGCGTCCGGGATTCGGCAGGCTGCGGCCATCAAAAACGAATCCGCCGCCGTTGCCGCTCTCATCTTTCGGCGCGCCTCCGCGGTGAAAGGAAAAAGAAAAAATTCGTACCGTTAGAGTATCTGCTTCGGATGCCAGCGACTGCAGTTTTTCAGACGCAAGCATGCTGTTGAATGCTTCCATGAGGGTTGGAAGCGCGATGGGCAGCTTCACATTGTGCGAAAGCCAGCGCAGGTTTTTCAGGGCGTAGGGAACGCTTTGCAGAAAGTGCGGCTTGCGTTCATAGAATCCGCGAAAGCCGTACGCCCCGAGCGCCTGCAGGATGCGGACATAAACATATGCGTAGTAATGATGCAGAAAGGCTTCGGGGGTGCCGTCGGCGTAATTTCTGAGCTTTTCGATATACAGATCGAGCAACTGGTGGCGGAGTTCCGGCGGCAGATCGGCTTTGGCATCGTACAGAAGAGAAGCGATGTCGTATTGGAGCGCCCCTTTGCGTCCGCCCTGGTAGTCCAGAAAATATGGCTGTCCGCCGCGCAGCATGATGTTGCGCGATTGGAAATCGCGGTACATGAAATAGTCGCGTGGGGCGCTCAAGAGAAAATCGGTGAGATGGTCGAAATCGTCTTCGAGAGCCTGCTCGTTGAAGGGAATTCCGGCAAGGCGCAGAAAATAATACTTGAAATAGTTCAGGTCCCATGCGATGGACTGGCGATCGAAGCTGTCACGGGGATAGCAGACTTTGTAATTCAGATCGCGTCCCGCCTCAACTTGAAAGCGCGGCAGCACCGCCACAACTTTGCGATAGGCTTCAATCGCCTCTGGGGCGATGGTGTCGCCCGTTCGAGTTTTCGAGAGAGACTCGAACAGCGTCGTGTCGCCCAGATCTTCTTCCAGGTACGCGCCATTGTCCAGGTCTTCGCCGTAAATTTCCGGGACGGGCAGGCCGTGGCGGCGAAAATGGCGGGAAAATTCCAGGAATGCGATGTTCTCTTCGCGCACGTTGTACAAAATACCGATCGCGCTGACTTTCTCCCCAGAGAGCCGGATGATATTGCGCCCTGATCCGCCAAGCTTGCCCTGCAGCGGCTGGATCCGCGCCGCAGGCGTGCGGAAGTGCTGCTCGAAAAGCTTCTTGAGAGCGTCGATAGAGTCCATGATTTATGTGGGTCGCTGGCGCAAGCAACCAAGATAACATTTGAAGCAGTCGCAGTCCGCGTTTGAGTTGGCGCCGTCGAGTCGAAAGTCATCAAAGCACCGCTCACACCGGGGAACACACGTCAACAGACGCGATGCCTTATTGCCGAGCCACCTTGATAACTATTCTTTCTGGCCCTATTCTTGAAGAGCACAGCAATAACATGACAGAACGCCTGTATTATCACGATTCTTTCCTCTACAACTTCGATGCAGAGGTCCGCTCAGTGCTCGAAAGCCCGCGCCCAGCGCTGATTCTGGACCGCACCGCTTTTTATCCGACCAGCGGGGGACAGATTCACGATACCGGCTGGATCGCCTCTGCCACCGATGCTGCAGCGAAACTCCGCATCACGGAAGTTGCCGACACTGAAGACGGCCACGTCGTCCACTACCTCGAAGCCCCGCTCAAGAATGTCCAGCCCGGGAGCCGCATCCGCGGCGAAATCAATTCCATCCGCCGCCGTGATCACATGCAGCAGCACTCCGCGCAACATGTGCTCTCCGCCGCCTTTGTCCGTCTGTTCAATATGCCGACGGTCTCATTCCACATGGGTGACGACTATTGCTCGATCGATCTCGACACGCCCTCGCTCTCCCCGGATCAAAGCGAAGCCGCCGAACGGCTGGCGAATGAGATCGTCCTTGAGAATCGTGGCGTAGACATCCGCTTCACAACTCGCGAAGAAGCCGCGGCACTCGGCCTGCGAAAACTTCCTCCCGCGGAGCGCGACCAGTTACGCCTCATCGATATCCGCGACTTCGACCTCACCGCCTGCGGTGGCACGCATGTGGCGCACACCGGGGAGATTGGCGGCATTCTGGTGCGCAAATCCGAAAAAGCTCGTCAAGGATACCGCGTTGAATTTGTTGCCGGCCAACGTGCGGTGACGACGGCGCGCCGCGATTTCTCTACGCTCACCGAAACTGCGGGGTTGTTTTCCGCCAGCATTTACGAGGTTCCCCATCACGTCCGAAAAGCTCTCGACGAAATCAAGTCGCTGCGTAAGCTTGGGGAGCAAGCACTGGAAGACTTGGCCGCCGCCCAAGCCGCAGCTCTGCTGTCGGAAGTCCCCGAAAGAAATGGCCACAGGCTTGTGGTCCGAACGTTTTCAAACCGTGATCTTAACTTTCTCAAGTTGCTGGCACAGAAACTGACGCGCCAATCCGCTGCGGTTGCCTTGCTTGCTACCATTTCGCCACAGCCCGCGCTGGTGTTCGCCCAGTCCGCAGGCCAGCCTTACGATATGGCTGCTCTGTTGAAGGAAACCTTGAACAAAATTGGCGGACGCGGTGGCGGCAGCAAAGATTTGGCGCAGGGCGGCGCTCCAAGTTCCGAGGGATTCGCCGCCGCACTCGCGTCTGCCGCACAGCTGCTCGTGCGATAGCACGGCCAAAAGCCACATACGCCAAAAACAGAAGCCTCCACCGGATCCAGTCCGATGGAGGCTTCATGACTTTCGCGGTTCGCGAGGGCTACGCTACACGATTGCGGCGGCCGCCCTTTTCCCACCAAACCTGGGGATCTTCGGGCCGGTTCAGCATCTGCGACAATTCTTTCTTGATCTCGGCCAGGCGGTTGGCGCGCATTTCCACCGCCGACTGATCAATCTGGCTGTCCGCGGTCTTGAGCGCAGACCGCTGGTTCATATTCCGCAAATCCGTGATTTCCTGACGAAGGCTGGTGAGATGTTCCAGAATGTAGGGCATGCACTGATCATACCCGATATTCGCCCGCGCGCTGGTTTTTAATCGCCTAATGGAATGGGCCAGTTCGAGCAATCCCCATCACGCCAACCCCCGTAGTCTCCCCCTTGGTTCCCTGAACCGATCCTTTAGGGGAGAGCTTGTAATACGGCCACAAACTTCTCAGTCACCTTTTCGAAACCTTTCTCGGTGGGATGCAGTTCATTGTCCCAAAAGGCCTTGTAAGCATCGGGCAAGACGGTGGAAAGGGTATTCCTTACATCGATATAGCGCACAAATGTGAACCTTGTGGCGAGCGCTTGCAGGATGCCGTTAAGGCGGTCGATGACGTCTCGCATCATTTGAATACGCACCGGGAGGTCGGTAAAGTTCTTCTCGCGAAAGCCCGGCTCAAGCCACGGTCCGAACAGGTAATGACCGAACACTCCAAGGTAACCTCGACCGTCGGGAACGGGATAGTCGTAGCCGTGCACCAATAGCGGCAAGCTTTTGGCGAAGCGCTCGCGAATGAGAGCGTCGATGCAAGTGATCATGGTGACAAAAGCGGTCTCGATGCGGTCGCTGAGAAGGCCTTGGACAATCTCTTTGTCCCAGCCGGAAATGGGAGAGAAGGCGTTGTTCAGCAACATGCCAAACTCGTTGCCGGCAATATCGTCGCCTCCGCCGGAAAGCAGGCACGCCCGGGGAACCGCGCCCAGAGCCTTGATCTTGTCGAGCTTGCGGGGGAAGTCGTCGAGCTGGCCGAGATGGTAGGCCATTTTTTCAATGGGATCGCCGGCGTGCGCCGTGGATTCCACGTCGTATCCATAGATGTCTTCCAAATCCTTGAGCACATCGTGAAAGGGATAGTCGAACCAGGAGTCGCCGATGGCGGCAAGAAATCCGCTGGTCTGCAATTGCGTCACGGCCTCCTCGGCGCCGGCTGCAATATGAACTCGCAAGGCGAGAGCCCGGTCGTTGGTGCGCAGGGCAGTGGAGCGTCGCGCGCGAATCTGAGCGCGGTTCTGAATGATCCGCTCGGCGTTCTGACGTCCCAAGGCGACCGCTGCTGCAATCGTGTCGTCGTTTGCCATGGTGCCTCCGTGAGATTTCTTAACCAATCGTTACAAGGAGCTTGCGAAACGCGCGAAGTGTACTGGGAAAGTCATCCGGCTTGGCTGCCGCTTGCGGGGCGGGATCGATGAGCTGGGTTGACGCTGGTGGGCGGTTTGCGGGGAAGATCCGCCGATGGGGTGTGAAACGCGCCGCTGAGACGTTGTGATTCTGACTCGCCTTCTTGCGGCGTGTGGATGCTGGCGAGGGCCGCGGCCTGAGCGGTGGACCTCACGAGTGCGCCGGTGGAAGGCGGGGCTGCGGGATATTCGGGGACTTCCTTCACCATGTCGCTTTGCCAACAATCAAAATGAATCTTGCTCGCGTTCCTGGCCGCGATGCTGAGAGCGCGCAGGATTAGGCGTGCGCGAGGTACATCGATGTGGTTGCGAACGAGAGCGTTGACAACTTCCATGAGCGAGGCTTGGATTGCGTGCGTGTCCTCGAAATTGGCGATGGGATGGAGGCGCGACTTGGGCGGAGTGCGCACGCCGCGGATCATGCGCTGATGGAAATAGCAGAAGACTTCCTCGCGTAGCGACGGCGAGCCGCAGCGGATTCCGTTGACCTTGATGTGAGTGCAGACACGAGTGTTGGGATTGACTGCCATGTTTGAACCTTTCGATGGTTTGGTGTTGGGTTTCTGGTGGATTGATCTCGGGAGAAAAAAATTGCGGATCGAGTTTCTAAATCTTTGATAATGCCGGGGTTAGCGCCGTGGCGGCGGAAGAGGTCCGCGTAAAATCTTGCAAGTAAAGGGTTTGCGGCCAAAATATTGAAAAATAAGGTGTTACGGACGTTGAATTCAGTGCCGGCGGGAGTTGCCAGAAGTTGCTCAGAGATGATTTCGCGGAGAAGCATACTACTACTAGTTTATGGGGTGGGGGCAAGGTCAGATGTCACAGTGGGGGTGTGGAGGGGTGTGGAAAAATTGATAGGAAACGTCCCGTCTGTCCCCGGTTTTCCGGGTTCCTTTTTTAACACTTGTGAGGAGCGGATGCCAAGCACTTTCATGCCGGCGACGTCCGGCCGGGGGCTGAAGCCCGCATTCATCCTGGATGCTTTACGCGGCGCTGAAGCGCCGCTCTTCCACGGGGCTGTGGGAGGTCCGTGTAGGGGCAGGATCAAAACCAGCGTCAACGTCAAAGGCCGGGTGCCCCATTTCTCGCGTTCTTTGCGAGAAGTGGGGCTTTTGGCTTATAGGTCACGATGACCCGAATTCGTACTTCAATGTTCATTCGTCACAGAAATGTCCCGCCAGTGTTGTGTAGTGTTTCCTGATGCCCTGGGGCTTAAAGCGTTACTACGGCACGGGAGACCTCCATTTCATCACTTGGAGTTGCTACCGGCGTAAGCCGCTACTCGGCACTGCTGCGCGCCGGGACGTGCTTCTTACTGTCCTGGAACGGATGCGGGAGCGCTACCGTTTTGTCGTGATCGGGTACGTGGTCATGCCCGAGCACGTGCATCTACTGATTTCGGAACCTTTCATTGGCAATCCCTCGAAGGTAATTCAGGCCGTGAAGCTGGGCGTCTGCCGGCGACTGACCACGGAAGGCGAATTTTCCGGTCAGTTCTGGCAACGTCGTTTCTACGATTTCAATCTGTGGAGTCAACAGAAAGAGGTCGAGAAGCTAAAGTACATGCATCGCAATCCGGTTGTGCGCGGGCTGGTGGCAAGTCCCGAGGATTGGCAGTGGAGCAGCTACCGTTCGTATGCCTACGCAGAGGCAGGAGTAGTTCGGATGAACGATTGGACCTGGTGGGAGGAGAAGATTCGACGGAGTGCAGGTTGAAGGTCGGAAGGGTAACGGCGAAAAGCCCCACTTCTCGCAAAGAACGCGAGAAATGGGGCACCCGCTAAAGGATCCTTCGACTGCGCCAACTGATTCGCGAAGGCGCGAATCGGATTACTTCGCTCAGGATGACAATGTCGTAAGAAGTCAGGATGACAATGTCGTGAGAAGTCAGGATGACAAGGTCGTGAGAAGAAGGTGAACAGCGGGAATTAGCTGCGCCAGATGTGTTGCTGGGTGTCGAGGGAGGAGAACATTACGGGTTCGTGGTGGACGCTGGTGGCGTGGCGGTTGATGGCGGTGGCGGCCTGGGTGCGAAGGTTGCCGTCGCGGGCGTCGAAGTCGAGGGTGCTGACGTGATGAGCGCAGTGGGAGCAGGTGAACCTCATGCCTCCCTTAACGCGGGCGATGGTGTAGAGACGTTTCACAATTTTCAGTCTAGTCTTTTCGTAGAGAAGCGGTAGGCACGGGGGTTGAGCAGCGAAAGTAATGAGGGGCAGGAATCCCGAAATGGGAATAGCTCGGCGGCGGAAGCCGCTTGCATTCGTGGTTTGATCCCAGTGCTGAAGCTGCGCCACACAAAGGCGAAGTCATAATCCGCGCGCACAGAACGAGAAGGGTGAGGCCGCGCGCCGTTTCCACATGAGGTGTGGTAATGCAGGCGAAAGCAGGTTCCTCCACTGCGCGGTCGCGGTCGCTCCAGCTCCAGTCGGAATGACAGAGTTTACTCAGATCACTTTGCGAGGCGGTTGTACTTCTTTAATACTTCGCGGAGGCGGTCGTGAGGTAAGGCGATCACTTCGTGATTGTCGATGCCTTTCATGGTTTCGGCGGCGACCATGGCATTGATTACGGCTTCTTCGGTGGCCTGAACGGTGGCGAGAAAGAGTGGGTCGAGGGTGTCGTTGGGCAACATGGTTAGCTGATGGACGCCCTTGGGGCTGACTGCGCCGGGGTTGGCGGTGGAGAAGGCGAGGAAGATGTCCCCGGAGCCGTCGCCGGAGTAGCTGCCGTCGCGGCCGAGGCCGAGCGAGACGCGGCGCGCGATGCGTTTGAGTTGCGTAGGGATGAGCGGGGCATCGGTGGCGACGATGACGATGATGGAGCCGGTGTCGTCATTTTTTCCGTAGGCGGGATGATCGGGAATTTCTTTGCCGACGGGAACGCCGGCGACGCGGAGCTGATCGCGGCGTCCGTAATTGCATTGCACGAGGACGCCGATGGTGTAGCCTCCGGCTTTGGCGTCGAGCACGCGGGATGAAGTGCCGATGCCACCTTTGAATTCGTTGCAGACCATTCCCGTTCCGCCGCCGACATTGCCTTCTTCAACGGGGCCGGTGTGGGCGACGTCGAGGGCGTGCCAGGCGTCTTCCGGATGAACGTGGAATCCGTTGATGTCGTTGAGCCAGCCGTCCCAGGTTTCGGCGACGACGGGCAGCGACCAGAAGTAGCCTTCCATGTCAGGCGTGGAGTGCTTAACCTTCCAGGCGATGACGGCGTCGCGGACCACGCCGACGCTGTGAGTGTTGGTGATCATTACTGGTCCGTCGAGAAAGCCGGAGTCCTCGACCCAGGTGGTTCCGGTCATTTCGCCGTTACCGTTGAGGGTGAACCAGGCGGCGAACACGGCGTCGTTACTGGTCTTGCCGCGGGGATGGATGGCGGTGACTCCGGTGCGGACGGGGCCTGTACCGACTACGAGTTTGCCTTCGCCGGAGATGAGCGTAGTGTGTCCGACCTCGACGCCTTTTACGTCGGTGATGGCGTTGTTGGAGCCGGGCGAGCCGTCGAAGGGGACGCCGAGATCGCGGGCGCGAGGCTTGGTTTGGGCGGAGGCGGCGAGGGTTAGTGCGAGGATGAGGAGAACTGCCTTTGGGCTTTGGGCTTCGGGCTTCGGGAAAATCGCGCGGGAGCAGAGTGACATTGGGCCTCCAGGAGAACGAGCAGTATAAAGGATGCTGTGGTTGGCAGGAGGAGGACGACAACGCGCGCGACGGAACAGGCATCGGAATGGTAGAGATGATCTGCGAAGCATAATCCGCGAATCAAATTCGCGAATCATAATCCGAGAATCAGGAGGAGTAGAATCCCGTGAGCAACAGAATGTTTGGAAGGAGAGAAATGGACAGCTGGAAGAAAGCGGTAGTGGCCGGGTCGATTGGAGCAGCGACGATTTTCTTTATGAAGAGGCGGTTTCCGGCGGGAGTGCTGGCCAGCGGCGTAGCGTTGGCGATGCTGGCTGCGGAGTATCCCGAGAAGTTTGAGAAAGTGCGGCAATCGCTGCCGGATTATTTTGACCGCAGCATGCGAGTGATGGAGATGGCGGGCCGGGCCGGGCAGCGTATTACGGACGCTGCAGGACGCGGCGGCGGGGCGGGCGTGTGGGACGAAATTGGTGGGTGAGAGAGTCGGGGATCGGCTTCCGGCGCTCGGCTTCCGGAAGCGATGCTGGTATCGAATCGATTCTATCCGGGGGCTGGTAAGCGGAAGCCGGCTACTCGATGCCGAGTTGCTTGCGGGCGTCGGGGCTGAGGCGCTCGGGGGTCCAGGCGGGAGTCCACACGACGTTTACCGTCGCGTCGCGGACGCCGGGCAGTTGTTCGATGCGCGATTTTACCTGGGCGCTGATGTTGACGTGTTCGGGGCAGCCCTGCGAGGTAAGAGTCAGATCGACAGTGACATCCTGTTTGGCTTCTTCGGAATTCTCGGAGGACACGTCGGCAAATTTAACGGAATAAATAAGGCCGAGGTCGACGATGTTGACGGGGATCTCGGGATCGTAGCAACTCTTCAGGGCACTTAAGACGTCTTGTTCGGTGACTGGCATTTTTCTTTCTGGGGCGTCCGGGTCGCGGCGCCCGGCTCCCGCATACTGGCGAGCTTTAGGCTGCATTTAGTGTACCGCAGGAGCTTAGCGCTGGCGTAGCTTCAAAAACCATTAACACATTTCAAAAATCCATAACACAGGGGGCTCAGCGTCCCACGCGGTAAGGTAGGAGCCTGATTTATCCGGATAGAGTTTTTCTCATGATGAGTCCAGAGGCGAAGCAGAGGATACAGATTGCGTTGGCGTTGGCGCTGGTGGTTGCGGGGATTCGCGCGGGATACATTCTTTATCAGCGGCATGAGGATTACTTGGCGGCGCAGAAGGTGGAGCAGGCGAAGAAAGCCGGCTACACGAACGCTGATTACTACGTCACGCCGAAGAAACTTTATCCCTACGATTTAAAGTCGGCGAAGATGCTGACGGAGCAGCCGGTGTGGGTGAAGGAAGGGTACCGCTACACCTATTATCGGTACGTCCCAGTGGTGAAGAGCGTAGATTTCGCGCATGAGGCAGGACTGCTGGGCCCGATAGAGCGGCTCCAGATAACGGACGTGATGGCGGTTGCCGCGCCGGGCGGCAGGAAGCAGGTAGTGGCGACGTTTGACAAAGAGGAGCACAGCTTTGCGGTGCCGATCGGATTCGAGAGCGATGGTCAGTACAAGATTTATTCGGATGAGATGTTCTACGTGGAAGATCCGCACGAGCTGTATAAGCATTGGCCAGCCGAGGTTTGGCAAGCGGTGGCGCAGCATGAGGTGAAGCCGGGGATGAATGAGTTGCAAGCGGATTTTGCGGTGGGGATGGGTGTGCCGGATGCGGGGGCGTCGTCGAATGAGAAGACGGTGCGGTATCCGAACGGGGGGAAAGCGCTGGTGGTGATTTATCGCGGAGGGAAGGCGGAGGAGATTAAAGCGGGCGGGTAGGTCGGGTTCATTTGAATGTGGCACCAGTTCGTCGTGGGGAAGCGTTGCAGCGCATTTACGAGCGTAGGTAGTGCAGGGATCCTTCGACTGCGGTTGATCTTCGCGCTTGAGGCGCGAAGATCAGTCCTCGCTCAGGATGACAAGCGTTTGCAGGAATAAGAGTGGGAGACGCTTGGGGTTCATTTTGATCCGGCTCGTTCTTCTGCTTCGTCAACAACGTACTCGCTCGAGACCAGGCCGCTGGGATATTGCTTGGTTGAGATGTGACGGAGATGGATATCTTTCTCGAGCGATCCGAAGAGCGGGATTCCGCTTCCGATGAGAACTGGGACGCGAGTGATGATGAGGCGCTGAATCAGTCCGGCGCGCAGGAAGCGTTGAATGGTGATTCCTCCGTCGATGTAGAGGTGAGTGGCTCCACTGGCAGCGAGTTTTGAAATGATCTCCGCGGGATCGCCGGACATTTGTTCAACGTTGGCTCCGACGATGGCGGAGAAGTCGAGGCGCTTGGTGCTCAGGACGACGACGCGTTTTTTGGCGTACGGCCAGGGCTTCATCGGGAGAACCGTTTCGAAGGTGTTGCGGCCGATGACGATTGCGTCAACGCTCGCGATGAATTCGTTATAGCCGTGAGGTTCGCCGCCGTCGGCGGGGAGAAAGTCGAACTCGCCGTTTGGCCGGGCGATGAAGCCGTCGAGGCTGGTGCCGATGAAGACGGAGGCTTTCATGGGGCTCCTTCAGGGGCTAAAGCCCGCATCTTTTCGCGACGTTACGCGGCGCTGAAGCGCCGCTCTTCCACGCACTGGGTAGCAACGCTTGAAACCGCGCCCTTTCAAACCTCGGTAGTAACGGTTGGAGCCGCGCCCTGATACGAACCCAAACGAGCGGCACGGCTGGAGCCGCGGTCTTTCAAAGCGCACACCGACGAATCGAGCGTCGCTCAATGGACAGCCGAGGGCGGCTGTCCCCACATGGGCTCCGCTTTACCAGCGACGTGGAACGTCGATTTACTTTACTCCAGCCAGGGCCTTTGAGACTTCTTGAATGTCCGGGACGACGGGAATGTCGTAATTTTTGTGCCATGCGAGTTTGCCGTTGCGGTCGATGATGGAGATGGCGCGTCCGGTGATGCCTTTATCTTCCAGATAGACGCCGTACTTCGCAGCGACCGCGCCGCGAGGATTGAAGTCGGCAAGCAGCGGATAGTGGATGCCCATTTTATCGGCGTAGGCTTTGTGGGACCAGACGCTATCGACGCTGAGTCCCATCACTTGCGCGTCGAGTTGTTCGAACTTCTTCATGTCGTTGACGAGGCAGACGTGTTCCTGGGTGCAGGTCGGGCTCCAATCGAGCGGGTAGAAAACCAGCACGACGCGCTTCTTGCCTTTGTAGTCGCTGAGTTTTATTTCCTTCTGGTCCTGATCTTTGAGGGTGAATTCTGGCGCGAGTGCGCCGACGGTTGCTGGCATGGTTCCTCCGTGGAGTGTTCTCTTGAGCTATAAAGCGGTTCGACTTCCATCATAAACGGAGTGCCGTCGTCATGGCAGGTAGCAAGAAAAAAAGCGGGACGTTTATAGAAACGCCTTGCGAGGTCGATCGGCCTTTGCGGGCTAGGGATCCTTCGACTGCGGCTGGGCTTCGCATTCGCGAAGCACAGCCTTCGCTCAGGATGACAGAGTTTCGTAATGGGTCACATCATTTGAGAATGGGGGATTTTGCGTCGGCGGGTTTTTCTTCGTCGGCGCGAATTTTGCCGTCGTCCTCGGCGTAAAAGGAGCGGTGCGTGGCGTCGAGCTGTTTGGGCATCATGGTGAGGATGTAGCTATCTTTCTCGCCATGGAAGTCGACGGTGTAGTCGCCCCGATCTGGACTAACCATGCGCTTGGTGAAGGAACCGGAATGGACGAGTTCGGCGAGGGAAGTCGCGAAATGATTGTACTGTTTGTTGAACTGGCGCTGGGCGCGGATCACGACACGCATGTAGGCGAGTGCCGCGGCTTCAGAATCCGAACGGGCAGGGTCGCCGTGGAACTTTGGCTGGTATGTGCCGGCGGGAGTTTGCAGAGCGAATGCCGGTGACGACGTTAAGGAAATGGAGGCGGCGAGCGCCAGACCGGCGAGGATGGCAAAGAAATGGGCGACACTTTTTTTCATGCTAGATCTTCTCCAGGATGGGGAACGCAAGGATTCAGCTGCCAATTTCCACTGCGGAGGCGATTTTGAACATGCTTTCCCATGTTACTCCCGTAATTTCCCGCGGTCACGTTCTCTTTGCGCAGCGGGCAATTGCCGCTATGCTCTTATTACGAAACTACGCCCACAGGGAAACCTATGAAAGCAGCAGTAGCAAGAAAACCGATCATCAAAATTGCAGTAGTGGAGAGCGACCCGCTCCGCTTTGTAGGATTTCGCGCCTTGTTCGATACCGAACCTGAGTTCGAACTCATCTCCGCCGGACTGCCAGAGATTTCCACGTTGCAGGACGTGGACCTGATTCTGCTAGGAAACCGTTCCGGCCAAAACCTGTTCGATGTGATGGCGAGCCTGAAGGCGACGCGTCCCGATCTGCGCATTATCGTGACTGGGTCGGGCGTGGATGAAGAGACCATTCTGAAGGCCATCGCTTCCGGGGCCAAGGGGTATGTGGACGAGGCAGCTTCACCGGCGGAATTCGTGCAGGCCATTCGCATCGTGAGTCAGGGGTCGGTATGGGCGCCGAGAAAAGTTCTTTCCATGTTTATCGAGCGGGTATCGTCGGCTCCGGGACGGATCTTTCCGGCGGGCCGCGTGACATTCACCGACCGTGAAAAAGAAGTGCTGGAGATGCTGGTGGCAGGGCGTTCCAATAAAGAAATTGGCGCTCAGTTGGGAATTGAGGAGCGCACGGTGAAGGCGCACGTAGCGAAATTGATGCGCAAGGTAGGCGTGCAGAACCGGATTGCGCTGTCAGTGCATGCGATCACGCACTCGCTGGTGGCGGCGAAGTAGGGGAAGTGGCTAGTACCTAGTACCTCGCAACTGCAACACCACGGGTTACCACAGGACAGTGACCTCGGTAATCTTGTTGGGAAAGCGACCACGACACATACTCGGTTCACCTACCACAGAACCTGGGAGACGGGGTTGAGAGTGGCGATTAGGGTCACTGCTTTCAGCCCCGATTTTTTTGTCCAGACTATTCTCCCCGTGTCGCTTCCTCAGTCTTATCCCATTTTATGAGTCCAGATATTTTCAGCAGCCGTAGTGATGGCTGAACGCCACCACGGGGGCTGAAGCCCGCATTCGTTGTGAATGCTTACGCGGCGCTGAAGCGCGCTCTTCCACGTTTGCCATTGGAGTCAGTCCGGTTGAGGCCGAGTGCGCAGACGAAACCGACACGCCAACGATACAACTGTGGCGCTTCGTTTACAATCCAAGTACCAGATCCCAGGAAACTTTGCGTGACGAGGAACCATGAAAAAATTCTTGTTCTTGACCCTGATTCTGTCTCTTTGTGCTTGTTCTTTCGCTGAAGAAAAAAAAGACGGGGAAACCAAGGCTGCGGATCGGGCGCAGGCGGCTGCGGCCGTGCTGAATGAGATTCAGGGCGCGCCGGACAAGGGCATTCCGCAGGAAGTGTTGGGGTCGGCGGAGTGCGTGGCGGTGGTGCCATCGATGTTGAAGGGCGGATTTATCGTTGGCGGGAAATACGGACGCGGCTTAGCCAGTTGCCGCACGGAGAAGGGCTGGAGCGCCCCGGCATTTTTTGTCGTTACCGGTGGCAGCTTCGGATTTCAGATCGGGGGGCAGGCGGTCGATCTGGTGATGCTCATCATGAATAAGGACGGGATGAAGCATCTTTTGTCGAGCCAGTTCGCGCTGGGTGCGGACGCTTCGGTGGCAGCGGGCCCGGTCGGGCGCCATGCGGAGGGGAATACCGACTGGAAGATGCGGTCGGAAGTATTGACCTATTCGCGCGCGCGCGGGCTGTTTGCCGGTGTGAGTTTGAACGGGGCTGTGGTGAAGCAGGATAAGGACAGCACACGAGAATTTTATGGGCGCATGGTGCCGTTTCGCACGTCGTTGACTGGAGAGATCAATCCGCCAGCGGGCGCGCATGAGTTTTTAGCCTCGTTGGCGCAGTGGGCGCAGGCGGCGGCCAAGTAGGGAAGCAGACGCGGCTCCCAAATTCCTTAACACAGAGGGCACAGGGATTCACAGGGTAGGACTTTACTTGGTGACTTCCTTTGTTTGACAAAGAATTTTTGACGGTGGTACCGTCACGCTTCCCCGATGCGGCAGCGACTTGAGTACGCGGCAGCCTGGCCGTTCATCAAAATCCTCGGTATGTTCCCGCGCCCGCTGGCACGAGCCGCCGGCATTGGGCTGGCTCGGGTGGTTTATCTTCTGCACGTTCGATTGCGGCAGGTTGGGATGCGCAATCTTGCCCTGGCATTTCCGGAAGAAACTGAGATACAGCGGGCCCGCATTCTGCGTGGAGAGTTCGCTTCACTGGGCCGTCAACTGGCCGAGGTCTGCCACTTTCCTAAATACACGCGGGAGAACGTTGAGCAGGTCGTAGTTTACGACGGCCTTGAGAATTACGAACGGGCACATGCGCGGGGCAGGGGAGTGTTGTTTCTGACCGCGCATTTTGGGGGATGGGAGCTTTCGGCTTTCACGCACTCGCTGCATGGGCACTGGATGCATGTGGTGTCGCGTGCGATGGACAACGTGTATCTGGACCGGTTGATCCGGCAATACCGGACGATGCACGGGAACCAGACGGTGGATAAAGACGACTTCGTGCGCGGGTTGCTGGCGGCGATGAAAGCGGGGGAAGTGGTGGGCATATTGATGGACACGAATATGACGCCGCCGCAGGGGATTTTTGTAGATTTTTTCGGGATTCCGGCATGCACGGCGAGCGGACTGGCGCGGATTGCGCTGCGCACCGATGCGGCGGTGGTCCCGACGTTCACGATCTGGGATGCGGAGTTGGGAAAATACCGGCTGCGGTTTGATCCCGCAGTGGAGTTGGTGCGCACTGGCGATCTGGAAGCAGACATCAAGGCCAACACGCAGAGGTTTACATCCATTATTGAAGAGTATGTACGGAAGTATCCGGAGCAATGGTTGTGGGTGCATCGGCGGTGGAAGACGCGGCCGCCGGGGGAGAAGGGGTTGTATTGAATGCGGCTTCCGGAGGGCGGCATCCGGAAACGGCGGTCGCAGTTGGATGATTTTGCGATAGCCACACACAACCAGAAATCCACAACTATTCGACATTCTTGCCTGCGTCTCTTCCTATAGAATCTATTCTTCCTATGAAAACTTTCGAACAAATTGCGGAGTTAGAAAAGAAATATTTGTTGGGGACTTACAGCCGGTATCCTGTGGCGTTCACGCGGGGGAAGGGCGTATTTCTTTACGATCTTGAGGACCGGCGCTATCTCGACTTTGTTTCGGGACTGGGGGTGAATGCGTTGGGGCACGCGCATCCGCGCATTGTGAAGACGATTCGGGAGCAAGCAGCGAAGCTGATTCACATCTCCAACCTTTATTACCACGAGTATCAGGGAGCGCTGGCGGAGAAGTTGTGCACGCTGGCGGGCAGCTCTTTTGGAAATGCCCGGGCGTTTTTCCAAAATAGCGGGACCGAGGCGATTGAGGGATCGATCAAGCTGGCGCGGCTGGCGGGACATCGTGCGGGTGGCGAAGGGAAGTCGCGACTGGTGGCGCTGCAGGGGTCGTATCACGGGCGGACGTTTGGAGCGCTGTCGCTGACCGGGCAGGAGAAGCATCGCAAGGGATTCGAGCCCATGCTGGAAGATGTGACCTTTGTCGCGCAGAATGATGTGGAAGGATTGCGGGCGGCGGTGAGTGACAATACCTGCGCGATTGTGCTGGAGCCGATTTTTGGCGAGGGCGGAATTTATGAATGCTCGGTGGAGTTTCTGCAAGAGTGCCGGGCGGTGGCGGACCGGCATCGCGCGGCACTGATCTTTGACGAAATCCAGTGCGGGCTCGGACGCACGGGGACAATGTTTGCGTTCCAGACTTTCGGAGTGACTCCGGATATTGTGGCGATTGCCAAGCCGATTGCGGCGGGGCTTCCGCTGGGAGCTTTTCTCGCGAAAGAAGAATTTGCTTCGGCGATTTCTCCGGGGCAACATGGGACTACGTTTGGCGGCGGGCCATTGGCTTGCCGGGTGGCGCTGGAATTTCTAGCGATTGTGGAAGATGAGAGGCTGCTGGAGAACGTGAATAAAGTTGGGGCGTATCTGCAGCAGGAATTGAAAACGATTGTCGAAAAAAGTGCTGCAGCGAAGGAAGTGCGCGGGCGAGGATTTATTCAGGGGATTAATTTGGAGATTCCGGCGCGTCCGATTGTGGATGAGGCATTGGCCGAAGGAGTCTTGTTCAACAGCACGCACGATACGGTCGTGCGGTTTTTACCTCCCTTCCTGTTGGAAGAGAAACATGTGGACAAGGGGATTCGGGTGCTGAAGAAGTTGTTGAGGAAGAAGCGGAAGTAGCAGTGGCCGGTGACCGGGCTGCGGCGGTCGTAGAAAGTCCTTGCGAGGGTCTGCGGTGCACGCTGGCAGGGATCCACTTCGGTTTCGCTCAGGATAACCAAAGCTAAAAGCGGGGAGCCGAAGCTCCCCAGAGTGTAGCGAACAGAGGCGATGTTCACTTAAATAGAATCCAGAGGCGTGAAAAGAGTTGTCTGTGGAGTGGATTCGGGGCGAAAACATTTGCGTGCGGCGCTGACAGAGCGCCAGGATTTCAGTGCTCACGAACCGGCGCTGGACGCTGGAGTGGAAGAGTGCTGGATGGATCTGGAGGGCGCGCGCATGCGTTATCTGCGCGCCGGTTCGGGGCGGCCATTAATATTGCTGCACGGATTGCTAGGATATTCGTTTTCCTGGCGCTATACGATTCCAGCTCTGGCCCCCTACGCCACGGTCTACGCCCTGGACATGATGGGCGCGGGGTTTTCGGATCGCCCGGCCGGGCTTGACCATTCCATGCGGGGAACGGCGGTGCGGCTTCTGCAGTTTATTGAGCGGCTGGGAATTTCTTCCTTCGATCTGCTGGGGACTTCGCACGGCGGCGCGGTGGCGATGATGGCGGCTGCGGAATGCCGCGCCGGTAATTTCAATTTGCGGTTGCGGCGACTGGTACTGGTGGCGCCGGTGAATCCGTATTCGGCGCACGGGCGGCGCCTGGCCCCCTTCGCGGGCAGTAATTTTGGCGCGGGCTTGTTCCGCTTTGGCGTCGCGCATATGAGTTTCTTGTTTCCTTACTTCCACGCGCGCCTTTATGCGAACCGACGGAAAATCCCGCCCGGAACGCTTGCGGGGTACGTGGCGCCGTTGACGAAACCGGGATTGTTTGAGCATGCCCTGAGCATCGTTCGCACTTGGACAAAAGATCTGCGCGAATTGGAAAAAACGCTGCCCAGTCTGGCGGGACTTCCTACCCTTTTAATGTGGGGCAGCAAAGATCCTGCGGTGTATGCGTCGTCGGCTGCGCCTTTGGCGAAGTATTTCCCAAATTCCAGGCTGGTAATTTTCCCCGGCATTGGACATCTTCCCTACGAAGAGTGTCCGGATGAATTCAACCGAGCGCTGATTGATTTCCTGACAAGTGAAACGGTTCCCGCCTGAGCGGAGCGTCGTTCGCAATTCAATATCATGAACCACCACATCCTCGATCTGCTGCGGGCCGCGCTGGTGCACTACGGATATTGGGCAGTGGCTGCGGCGTTATTGCTGGAGAATGCCGGCTTGCCGGTGCCGGGCGAAACGATTCTGTTAATGGCAAGTTTTCTGGCTTACGCCGAGCGCGATCTACATCTCGGCTGGATCATTCTGGTTGGAACCGTGGCGGCTACTTTGGGCGATAACCTGGGGTTTGCCATCGGTCATTACGGAGGGCCTCCGCTGCTGAAGCGTTACCGGGGGTTCCGAGGCGGCGCCGCAGTAGCCCGCGGAGAAAAATTGTTTAGCCGTTACGGCGCGACGACGATTTTATTTGCGCGATTTGTTTTTGGAATGCGGATCATCGCGGGACCGCTGGCGGGCATGCTGCGCATGCCGTGGAAGAAATTCGTGGTTTTTAATCTACTCGGCGCTGCGCTTTGGGTAACGGTGATCTCGTGTTTGGGATACACCTTTGGCAGCCGTTGGAATCTGCTGGTGCATTTCATGAAGCGCTTCGATCTCTCGGTAGGCGCGGCCTTCGCGATAATAGCGGTAGTTTTGTGGTGGAGAAGCCGCAAAGTGCGCGCAAGTTCTTAGCTTGTTTTCCGCAGGACCAATTCAAAAAACGAGCATCTCGGAAGTCAACCTCAAGGCCTCTAATTCCGTCGGAGCGCGATTATACTGTGCGAGATATCGCGGGCAATTTGGCGAAGGCAGAGTCCTTGGCCAATGCTTATGTGGCGGCGTCCGCGCCGCAATTCGGAGAGGAGAAACGCATGAAAAGAATCGATTTTTTGACTCTGTTGATTAGCGCAAGTCTGTTATTAACCGTGGCTTCGCCAATGTCAGCGGCTGGGCCAAAGGTTCCGGCGGCCCCCGTGGCCGCAGCTGCGCCGGCTCCGACTCCGGCTGCCGCTATGCCAGAGCGTCATCCGCACATCGATGAAGCACTGGAATCCATGCGTGCCGCCAAGCATCAACTGGAATCGGCCGAGCACGATTTCGGTGGCCACAGGGCAAAGGCAATTGAACATCTGGATCGCGCGATCCATGAAGCGGAAATTTGCATGTCAATGAGATAGAGCGGGCGGGTCAGCAAAATTAAGATGGCAGCGCCGGGAAGACGCTGCCTTTTTATTTTAGTGCGTGCGCGCAACGGTGCGTGCCGACGACCGGAGATCAGTTGGGATGGATCGTATATCCGAGCGAGACACCGACGCGGAAGACGTTATCGGAATTGAACTCCTGATTGTTCTGAACATGGTAGTAGCGAACTTCAGGGCGCACAAAAAAATGGCGCCAAAAGTTGTAGCGAATGCCGGCGCCCAGGTCTTCCATGAAGTGGTTGGAGTTGGTGAAGTTAACGCAACCGACCGTTGGGTTATTGCATGAGCCGCTGAGCCCTTGGAATCGCGTACTAGCGATGCCGATTCCGCCCATAAGGTCCAAGCCAACTTTTTTAGTAACACGCGGCTGGAAGAGGACATTGAGAGTGCTGAAAAAAGGACGGTAGGTTTCACCGTTATAAGGATAAAAAGTATGGTGATACCTCCAGGCGGTATCGAACTCAAGGCCGAGGTGGCGTTTGCGGCCAACGACGTCCGCACTAACGTCCAGATATGTGCCGCCTTTCTCAGGAGGCGGTTGGAAGGTTACCAGGTCGCTGGGTCGGGTAGCGGAAAGCAGCGTGCTTCCGCCCGCAGCAATATCAACTTGTTGGGCACGAGAGAAACCGACCAGGAGAACAATCGACACGGTTACGAAGAGTGCGAACTTTCTCAAATACAGCCCCCTTGTCATTTTGTCAGGATATTAGGAAATGCCCCGAGCCGGATTAACGAATCGGGCGGGCAGTCCTCTTGATGAGTCATTCTAAGCTCACCTCGGGACTGACCGCCCGGATTAGAAAACGTCGGGCTGCTAAGGAAACCGAAGTCCTAGTCTGGACCGATTGTGTAACCGATCGAAGCCCCCGCGCGAAATAAATTGTCGGAGCTGAAATCGTTGGTGTTATTGACGATGTGATAGTAGTGAATCTCGGGACGGACGAAGACATGATTCCAGACGTAGTAGCGGATGCCCCCACCAACGTCCACCAGAAAGTGATGGCTGCTAACAAAGCAGGCGCCGAAATATACGCAGCTGGTTGTGGGAGTGTAACCGTAGAAGCGAGTACTCTGCCATCCGACGCCAGCCATCAAATCCAAGCCGACCTTCTTGCTGATCTTGGGTTGATACATAGCATTGAAGTCGGTAATTATGGGACGAAAAGGCTGCCCGCCAGGACCACCGTAAGATCCCTGGCTCGCTTTCCAAGCCGTCTCAAAGCCGAAACCGACGCGTTTGTGGAAGATGACATCGGCACTGACGCTGGGATACAGGCCCCCCTTCTCGGGACAGAGGCCGGTATTTATGTCGCACGATCCGGAGGACATGATCGTGCCGAAACCGAACATGGCATCGCCTTGCTGGGCGGAGGCAAACTGGGTGAACAACAAGAATCCGAAAATGGGGGCGAACAACGCTAGCTTTCTCAAGATTGACCTCCAATCAATTATTGCTATCGCGAGTCGTGAGATGCAGAGTCGAAACCTGTAAGATGCCGCAAAGATGACGGCAAACCATCATAATTTCTGCGCATGATCACTTTCAACCGACTGGATGTAAAGAAATGTTACAAAAAACTTCTATTCCGGGTACGACCTTCTAAAAACAGCGCGCGCAACGGGGCCAGTCTCTCAACAACATGGCGCAATTCTCTTACGATGTGCTGTTGAACCCAGAATGCGGCCGGAAGTTGCGCAGGCGTTTACTCTCTGGATACCTTACGACGGACATCGGCTACTTGGATTTCCAACCACCGCCGCCGGGAGCGCGGATGTGATCGAAGGCAATTGGACCTCCGTCGAAGCACACGAGCGCAAAAGCCAGTGCGGCGAGAGCCAGGGGAAATTCGTATCCTCCGTTGCCCATCAGTCCGTTGTGGAAATGTACTTTGGCAATGGCGACGCACATATTAATGCATAGGGCAAAGGCAGCTACGCGAGTGAACAGGCCGACTAGAACCAAAATACCGCCAAAGAATTCGGTGAAGGCAGAGAGATAGGCACTCCAGGCGGGAAGCCCGAGGCTGGTGACGAATTGAACGTGGTGATGAAGACCACCGAACACCTTGTGATATCCGTGGTCGAGAAAGATGAGGCCAAGCGCCAGGCGCATAACCAAGAGGCCGAGCGGTTGCAGACGATCAAGGTAGCGCAAGTAATTCCTCCTGCGGAAAAAGAAAAAGATAGATTACAGCAGCGCGAGGATGGAAGGAAGCTGCGTTGCAAACGCTCTCGTGGCGGCGGGAGTTCGCCCTGCGGAAAAGGTTAAGGCAGTGTTCAGAGAATGATTGCGCCAGTGGCCGACTTCTGGTAACGTTCTGTCGCCCCAGGTTGCGAGTCGCTGATTGGGTCGAGTTGCGACTGCATGTCGCACCCTGCGGATCTCCCCTCCGGTCTTATAAATAGTTCGATTACTTGTGCGGCGTTTAAGTTTTTTGGCGCAGCACGAGTATGGGCCCCTGTACGGTCGCTGTTGCAAAGGATGGCGGCAGTTTTATTGCGTGTTAAAGCGATAAGTTCAGGTACTGAGGAGGCCGTAATGAATCGGATTTCGGGAAGGGAAGGATTTTTTCCGAGGTGGGGAGTTCTTTTGCTATGCCTGGTGATTCCAGCGCTGGCATGGGGACAACAAGAAAAGAAATCGAGCGCGCCTGCTCCAGCGCCCCACGCGAGCGCGCCGTCGCATGCTTCAGCGCCGCAGCATTCCGCTCCGCAACACGCAGCACCTGCGAGTCATCAGGCTGCGACAGGTGGGCACGCGTCGTCACCGTCGCACTCAGCGGCGCCATCATCCCATAACAACACGACGGCGGGTCATGGGAACACGACGGCGAGCCATGGGAACAGCGCGGGCGCTCATGGGAACACGGCGGCAGGCCGAGGAAACACTACGGCGACTCATGGGAACACCACGGCCGCGCACGGGAACACTGCGGCGGGCGGCGGGAACACTGCGAGCCACGCCAACGCGGCCCACACTCCTCCCGGGAAGTCGGTGTCGCTGAAGGGCGGCGGTTCGGCGCACGTTCGTCCCAACGGACAAATCCGCTCGGTCAACAAGAACGGAATGCATATTGAGCACGGCATGCATGGCGGTCGCACGGTAGTGAGCACGCACAATGGCGCGCGGATCGTAAGCAACGGGAGAGGCCGCGGCGGCTACGTGCAGCGCGCCTATGTCACGCGTGGGGGGCGTTCCTACTATTCGCGCACGTACTACTATCACGGCGGGTACCGGTCCGGGGTTTACCAGGGCTACTACTACGGAGGACATCCCTATTACGGTTACTATCCTGCCTACTATTACCGTCCCGCTTATTACGGATGGGCCTATAACCCGTGGCCTGCTCCGGTCGCCTACGGCTGGGGTTGGGGCGGGGCGCCTTGGTATGGCTATTACGGGGCCTACTACCAGCCGTATCCAGTGTATCCTTCAGCGGCTTTCTGGCTGACGGATTACCTGCTGGCTGCCAGTCTGCAAGCGGCGTACGCGGCCCAGGCGGAAAGCAGCGAAGGGTGGTTGCTGCATCCCGACGCCGGGGACGGAACGCTGGTCGCCAGTTTGTTGGATGTGGCGCCTGCAGTTGCGGAGACGGCAAAGCTCAGTCCCGAGGTGAAAAAAGATCTGGCAGAGGAAGTGAAAGCTCTGCTGGCAGCGGAACAGGCTGAAGCTGGAAAAGGCAAGAGTTCCTCCGGAGGGCAAGCGGCAAGCAAGGACGAAGCACCGCCGGCGCTGGATCCTAAGTTCAAAACGTTTGTGGTCTCTGCCGACCTGTCTCTGGTGGTGGCGGAAGGCGAAGAGTGCGGGCTCACCGATGGTGACGTTGTCATGCGAACCACGGACACGCCGGATAACGACCAGAACGTCAACGTGAAAGTGGTCGCCAGCACCAAGGCGGATTGTGCCATTGGCAAGGAAGGTCCCCTTGCGGTGGACGATCTGCAAGAGATGTACAACCACTTCCGCGAGTCGCTTAAGGATGGTATGGGCGAGCTGGCGAAGAAGCAGGGCACGGGCGGCCTGCCGAATGCCCCCGACACCAGCACCACGGCGGGAGATGTTCCCGCTCCTGAACCGGATAAGAGCGCGGAGAAAACGCTGAAGGAGCAGCAGGCGTCTGCTGATCAGACCGAGGCAGAGGTCAAGCAAGAGGCCAGTTCTGGCGGTGGTGGTGAGCAATAGGCCCGCAAGAGCAGAAACAGAATGGGAGGGTTAGCGCCGCGGGTTCGCGGACGCTACCCTTGCCAAACTTACGCCGCGCTACTGGAGGCGCTGAACAAGAGAATTTGCAGGAGGCTGACCATGGGACAGCAAAGATTGAAAGCGGTTATTTCAGGAGTAGCGTTTATTCTGACGGCCTTGGTTCCATGCTCGCAGGCGCAGGCACCCTCGCTGCAGGAGCAACTCGCCGCGCAGTACAAGGCGGTGAAGATGGGATCGGACACGAGCGGGTATTCCGTGGTCGAGGCGGGGACTCTATTGGCCATCCAAAAGGGCGGAATTCTTGCTGTGCCTTATACCGACCAGAGTGTTCTTACGACGAAGTATGAAGGCGGAGCGGTGCATTCTCCGAGCGCCTTGCTGACCAAGGGAATCGGCTTCGGGATGAAGCGATTCGGGAAGGAACAGTCGACCCACTTGTTCCAGGTGGGAGATAAAGTTTATCCCTCAAAAATCGATGTGAACGTGGCCAGCGATAAGGTTTCGATGTTGATCATCGCATGCGACACCTGTAACAAGACTGATCCGCCAACCTATAACAAGGCCCAGGTGGTCTTCCAGTTTCCCAAGGGGTCGTTAGCGAAGGCGGGTGCGGGGGAAGTGGAAGATACGATCGGGCAGTTGCTCTCCGTCAGTGATGATGCTCAGCAGGGTGACGGGGATCAGGGCGGACAGCAACAGCAGCAGCAGAGCAGCCAGGGTCAACAAGGGGGTCATGGCCAGCAGCAGGGAAATCAGCAACCCGAGCCGCAGGCTGAGCCGCAGAGCATCGAGAAGGGCATGACTACGGACCAGGTCGAAGCGGCCATGGGCAAGCCGGAAAAGATTGTCAATCTGGGTCTAAAGAAGATTTACGTTTATAAAGATCTGAAGGTGACTTTCCTGAACGGGAAAGTGTTCGACGTGCAGTGAACAGAATAAGAATGCAACAGCTTTCTTCGAGCATAATTGTTCCGGCCATAACGTAGTCCGGAGGAGTAGCGCAGAGCTTGGACTTCGAGCTCTAACGCTTCGCGGGTAAGCCCCACCTTCCGAGGGGAACGTAAACTCCGCAGAAGCAGCAACTTGAGCGCGCGATATAGTACTTCCGTACCGTCTCTAGTACTTCAGTTACCGCTCCCGAAGTGACCGGAGACGGCGGATGGGAATTATACTTCTAATTGCGTATGTAATGACGCATACCACAACATATAGATTTACCCTCCTGGTCACTTTCCTGCCAATTCCAGAAAACAGGCGCAAAATCCAGTAAAACGCGGAGATTCGCTTCGAGCCGAGGTTTTTCAGGGCTGATATATGCTCTGGACACCGAGAGCCCCCGGATAGGCATGGAGGGCCGGGGTAAACGCGGGCCGGAGACACCGGCACGGCGAAGGTTCTGGGGACAGGCAAAAGGGAACATGGCCGACTCGCGAGAAGTGATGAACATTCGTCAGGCTTCGCAGTATCTGGGAGTGAGTCCGGACACGCTCTACAAATACGTCGGCGAACAGAAGATTCCGGCCTTCAAACTGGGCAACCGCTGGCGCTTCAAAAAATCGAAGCTGGACCAGTGGATGGAAGAGAAGTCGAGCCAGATGGAGATGGGAACGAAACATAAACCGAAGGCGGCGACAAAAGCTGCTGGGTCACAGTAAGACTTTTGCAGAGTAGAAAGCCGGCAATAGGCCGGGGATACAAAAAACAAAGCTACTGAAAAGGCGGGCACACATGTTTGGAATGGGAGCGAAGACGATCGTAGGTCTGGATGTGGGCTCTTCCAGCATCAAGGCGGTGGAGTTGAAGAAAAAGGGTGGGCAGATTGAAGTGGCGCACCTGGGGCTGGAACCGCTGTCCTCTGACATCGTGGTCGATTCGATGATCGTGGACTCGGGGACAGTCTCGAGCGCAATTTCAAAGTTGTTTGCCGACTGCCTGATCAAAACCAAATCAGTGGCAACCGCGGTGAGCGGACACTCGGTGATTGTTAAGAAAATCTCGCTGCCTTCGATGAGCGATCAGGAACTGGCGGAGACCATCGAGAAGGAAGCGGCACAACATATTCCCTTCGACCTGGCGGACGTGAGTCTGGATTATCAGATTCTCTCCGAGGAAGCCGGCAGCCCGCAGATGGACGTTCTGCTGGTGGCCGTGAAGAAGGACAAGATTTTGAACTACACCAACGTACTCTCGATGTCGGGACGGACCCCGTCTATTGTGGACATCGATGCGTTGGCATTGCAGAACTGCTACGAGTACAACTACCAGCCAGCGCCCGGCCAGGTAGTGGCGCTGCTGAACCTGGGCGCCAGCGTGATGAACATCAACATCGTGAAAGGCACAACGCCGTTGTTCCCGCGCGACGTGAGTGTGGGCGGCCACCAGTATACGGACTCTCTGCAGAAGGAACTCGACTTGAACTTCGAGGATGCCGAGAAGCTGAAGCTGGGCGAGAAGGTTGGCACGGTGAGTGAAGATGCCAAGGCGCCGATCCTGCAACAGGTGACGGAGATCATCGTGCTGGAAATTCAAAAAACGTTCGACTTTTTCCGGGCAAGCGCGGCGGGCGAGCACATCGAGAAAATTTACCTGGCCGGCGGATCGGCGAAGGTGCCGGGATTAATGGAAGCATTGCGGCAGGAATTTTCCATGCCGGTGGAATTGTTGAATCCGTTCCAGCGAGTAGTGCCGCCGAGCGACGGTCCAGGAGCGGAGCTGGTGGAGCAGAATCCGGGCCAACTAGCCGTAGCTGTGGGCTTGGCTTTA
Source organism: Acidobacteriota bacterium (assembly GCA_013289765.1). Lineage (GTDB taxonomy): Bacteria > Acidobacteriota > Terriglobia > Terriglobales > Acidobacteriaceae > Sulfotelmatobacter. The sequence goes on along the minus strand of JABCZI010000001.1, from coordinate 219,612 downwards.
AGGAGCTTTGAATCCTTATGATCAGAATCAATTTGCTGGAATCGTCGAAGGGAAAAAATAAACGCGCCGGAGGCAGCAGTGCGCCGGTAATGCCCACGATGGAAATGGGCGATATGGGTTCGCCCCGCCTGAAAGTGCTGGCGGTAGTGGTAGTGGCTGGCCTGTTGAATTTTGGTTACTGGTACCGGCTGGACCGGCAGGAACAGTCGATCGCGAAGCAAATGCAGACGGCTGAAATAAAGAACCGCGAACTCAGCGAGGTGAAAGCTCGCTACATGGAGCGGCAAACTCAGGCGAACAATTACAAGCGACGCGTCGACGTAATCGATGCATTGCGCGCTGCCCAGTCCGGCGGCCCCGTCACCCTGCTAGCCATGCTGGGCGAGACGGTGAACGGCACTGAAGCAGTCTGGCTAAAAAAGATGGATGATACCGGTCCCAGCGTCAGCCTGGAAGGTACCGCTCTGAGCACCGACGCGGTGGCCAGTTTAATCGCAAATCTGCAGAAGACAGGATTTTTCAAGAGTGTTGAGATCAAGGAAACTTACCAGGACGATACGATTAAAGACATGCAGGCGTTCCAGTTCATGCTGACCTGCGAGAAGGGGAAGTCGTAAGGGCAGACCTATGGCAATGAATTTTAGCGAACTGTCGGGCCTGAAGCAGTGGGGAACGGTGATACTCGGAGGCGCCCTGGTTACAGGAGCGCTGTACTTCGTTGTGTTCAAGAGCAAGAGCGATAAGAACGCGGCGGCCGAGCATGCGGTACAGGAAAAAGTTAAGGAAAACAACGAACTCGAATCCTACCGTCCCAAGCTGAAAGATATGGAACGCCAGCTGGCGAACTTGAAACAACAACTGGAAATCGAGCGGCGGATCGTTCCGGATGAAAAGCAGGTCGATACCTTCATCGAGATGATGGATGGCGAAGCGCAGAAGGCTGGTGTTGAACTGCGCCGCTACTCCGCCAAACCAGTGGTTTCAAAGGATTACTACTCCGAGGTGCCGTTCGACCTGGAGCTGGATGGTCCTTACTACTCCATGCTGAATTTCTTTGACCGGGTTTCGAAGCTGGAGCGCATCGTGAACGTTAGCGCGCTGTTGGTGGCAAATACGAAGAATGCCTCCGATGCGAAAGTCAAGCATACCTACCAATACGCGCCGAACGAGAGCGTAGCGGCCTCGTTCACCGCGACGACATTTTTCAGTCATGACCTGGAGCCATCCGTAGCGGCGCCGGGATCGAAGCCCACAACCGGGGCTGCAAGCGTGCGCAAATAGGAATCGCCTTATGAAGCTGACTACAGGCATTTTGGCAGTAGCAATGATGACCGGGGCGGCCTGGGCACAAAGCCCGGACGCTAACAACAACCAGAGCAATGCAGCCCAGAGAACGGCGGTCGCTCCGACGCAGGGAGCACAACCGACCAAGCCAACACCTGGAGCTCCGGCGCCGATGGTAAAACCCGCGCAGATTCCGGGCGCGAAACCGGCAGGCGTGACTACGCCCGCCAGTACAGCACCGCTGAAACCAGCGGCGGCTCCCGCCAAGGCGGCAGTGAAGCCATCATCGGCTTCAGCGGCGGGCCAGCCCAACCGGCTTGAGGGAGTGCACGTCCTCCACAATGCGGACGATGTACAGATCGAGATCAGTTCTCGGGAGGCAGTGACGCCCAAGGTGAGCAAATTAAGTTCGCCGGCGCGTGTGGTGGTGGAACTTCCGGCGACCGTGATGGCGACCCCGCAGAATAAGATTGCAGTCGGCACTGCGGGAGTCAAAGGTGTACGCATCGGCATGGACGGTAAAACGCCCCCGACTACGAGTGTAGTGGTGGATCTGGAACAGGCAGTAGGCTACGATTTGGCCCCGGGCCCCGGCAACAAGTTCCTCTTGACCCTCCATACTACGCAGGCAATTGCAAAGAATGCTCCGGCCAAGACTTCCCCTGCGACGGCGACTAAGGAACAAACGACAGCGGCGAAACCGATTGCAGCGGTTTCCACGACAACGAAGAAGGTTGAAGTTCCGGCCTCATCTCCGAAGCCAGCAAAAGCAGACGCGATTGCGAAGGGCGCTGCCCCGAAGGCTGCGACTGCCACAGCAGATCCGAAGCTTGCTTCAAAGCCAGCGGGTGCCACTACGAAGATTACGGCACAGGAAACTCAGGCTAGCGTCATAAAGAAAGTTGAAGCACCAAAGCCGCCCGCAGCCGAGGCGAAAAAATGGGCGATGACGGGGAAACGTGATCCATTTTTCAGTCCGGTAGTGCAGCAGAGCGCAGGTTCAGGTTGCTCCAGCGGCAAGAAATGCCTGGAGATTGGACAGATCAATGTGCGAGGTGTGGTGAAGGCGGAAACCGGCTTCATCGCGGTGGTGACTAACAGCTTGAACAAAGCTTATTTTCTGCACGAGAACGATCCTGTGTTTAACGGCTTCGTGGTGAGAATCACAGGGGACTCGGTAGTGTTCCAGGAAACGATGCAGGACAAGCTGGGTAAACCGTTTACACGGGAAGTAACGAAGCGGATCACGACGCCGGCTGTTTAGCGCTACGACAGTGCCACCGGAAAAACCGGAGCTCTGAAAAAATCGAGTTCAAGAAGGACACGCGGGTCAGACCCGCGGGTTGGGGAGAGAAGCGAAATGCGAAAGCAACTGCTCAGCGTATTACTACCGTTGCTGGTACTCGGACTGGCGGCATCGGCTGCCGAGACACCGGCGTCACAACCGGCGAGCCAGCGAAACGAACTGCAGCGAGTGAATGTGGTTCGGGGCGCGAATGAGACCAGGGTCGAAATCGATGCCCGTGGTTCAATAACGCCCAAGGTGACCACTGCGGATTCACCGGCGCGGCTGGTTGTGGCACTGCCCGGAACCGTTATGGCGACGGGGCAGAGCCACATTACGGTCGGCAGTGCTGGAGTAATAGGCATTCGCATCGGCATGGATGGTCAGACTCCTCCTACTACTCGCGTGGTGGTTGATCTGGAGCATGCTTGCCGCTATGACTTGAATCCCTCCGCGGATGGGAAGCTAGTGTTGACGTTGTATACGCAGCAAACAGCGGCGGGCGCAAGCTCGGCAAAGCCTGTGGCGGCCCCCGTTAAAGAGACTGCCAGCATGGATCCGTCTCCGGTCGCACCAGTCAAGCAGCCGGTGGCTCCGCAGGCGGCCGAAACGGCCAAGACTTCGTCGAGCGATTTCGTCTTTGTAGAACCTACTTATGAGGCGAAGAAAGCCTCTCCGGTCGCAGCGTCAGAGCCCATCGAGCGTGCTCAGGACGCGGCAGCCAAGTTTTCCGACAAAACCGCCGCAGAGCTTCTGCCTGTCAGCATGCACGCGACGCAGGCACCGCAAAGCTCTTCCTCCGACAACGCCATTCAGCCCGCGGTAAACCTTGCGGCTGAGCAAAAGGCGCAGGCCAAACAGCAACCCGCCATGGCCGGTCCGAAGTACACGGGCGAGCCGATTTCGGTGAATCTGAAGGATGTTGATTTGAAAGACTTCTTCCGATTGATCCACGAAATCAGTGGATTGAATGTAGTGCTCGATCCGAATGTGCACGGCACCCTGACCATTGTTCTAGATGATGTGCCGTGGGATCAGGCTTTGGATATCGTTCTGAAGAACAACGACCTGGCTCGAGAACTCGAAGGCAATGTTCTACGCGTCGCTACTGTGGAAACACTGAAGAAAGAAGCGGAGGGACGCCGCGCTCAAGTCGAAGCGGAGGCCCTGGCGGTCGATAAAGTTTCGGTCACCCGCTTCCTGAGCTATGCGCATGCCAAAGATGTGGTAGTTACGGTAAAGAAATTTCTTTCGACACGCGGCGACGTGGTCGCCGATGAGCGAACCAACGCCGTAATCGTCAATGACATACCAAAAGTCCTTCCCATCATCGATCGGCTGCTTACGCAGCTCGATCGCAAGACCCAAGAAGTAGAGATTGAAGCGCGCGTGGTGGCAGCAACAAGACAATTCGCGCGCGATATCGGTACGCAGCTTGGATTCGGATGGGGCAACGGTACAAGCACAATAGGCGGCGCCACCTCCGTGGGAACTTCTCCGATTGGCACTTTCGGAGGAAACCCACTTTACACGGTCGTCGGCAGTACTCCGCCGAGCCCAACCACGATCAGCCAAATCCCGCTATTCAGCAACCTGGCTTCAACGAGTCCGACAAGCGGTTTAGGATTTCAGAACTCGAGTGGGAACGTCCGCATCGATGCCATTCTTACGATGGCTGAATCGCGCGGATTGCTGAAGGTCCTATCGCGGCCGCGAGTGGTAACACAGAACAACATCCAGGCTCTGGTGAAACAGGGTGTGCGCGTCCCGATCGTGACGCAGGCGCAGTTGGGTGGTCCTCCAACGGTGACCTACATCGACGCCTTCTTGCGCTTGACCGTTACTCCGCAGATCACCTCGGAGAACACGATCTTCCTGAACGTTGACGTGGAGAACACCACGCCAAACTTCGGTCAGGAAGTGCAGGGTAACCCCGAACTGATCACTCAGCAGGCCACGACGCAAGTATTGGTGACCGACGGCGGCACGGTGGTGATCGGCGGTGTTATCCAAACTCAGAACTCGATCAACATTAATCAGGTGCCGTTGCTGGGCAACATCCCGATCCTGGGTAATTTGTTCAAGCATACCCAGGTAAACACCACTAACCAGGAGCTGATCTTCTTCATCACGCCGCGAATTATTCAGACATAACCGTCAGACATAACAGCGCAGTTGAAGATTAAAGCCCGCCGGCCTGAAGAACCTGTCAGCGCCGGCGGCTTTGTTTTTGGGCAGATCTCACATCGCTCAGCTGCTGTTTGCTAAACTGGGCAGCGATGAATTTTCTAGTGCGCCAACAAAAGCTTCGCGACGTGCTCGCGATCAGCAGCTTCGACGCGCTTCTAATCAGCCACCTTCCTAACATTCGATATCTTTGCGGCTTCACCGGGAGCGCCGGTTTCCTGCTGATCGAGGCTACCGGCAGTGTCTTTTTTACCGACGTGCGTTATGACACGCAGGGCCGCGCCGAGGTGAAGGGCGCGAAAGTAAACATTGCGCGCAAAGCTTTGTTGAACTCGCTTGGGGAATGGCTTGAAACGCGTCACAAGCGGAAAAGATCGGGGAAATGGACCATCGGGATTGAAGCCGAACACTTGACTGTGGCGGAAAAGAAGCGCCTCGCCGATTTGCTTTCTCCAACCATTAGATTGAGGAATGCGTCGGCTCTAGTAGAGCGCGCGCGCATGGTGAAAGACGACGATGAACTGGATCTGATTCGGGCGGCGGTGCAGTTGGGCGCAACGTTGTTTAACCGGGCGATTGAAGTAATGAAGCCCGGGGTCAAGGAATCCGAAGTAGCGGCGGTAATGGAGTATGCGGCTCGCCGGGCAGGGGCGGAGGAGATGTCGTTCCCTACTATCATTGCGTCGGGAGCCAGATCCGCATTACCTCATGGCAGAGCGACGGAGCAAGTGATCGTGCCGGGCGGATTCGTGGTCTGCGATTTCGGTGTTATACTCGATGGTTATTGTTCGGATCAGACCCGCACCGTGTGGGTGGGTTCGTCTTCCGGTGCAAACGCCGCGGAGGCACGTGAGGCATACGCGGCGGTCAGGGAAGCGCAGTTGGCAGCGATCGCAGCGGTGCGACCCGGTGCCAGCGTTTCTGAAGTCGATGCGGCAGCCCGGAAGGTATTGCACAACGCCGGATTGGGACGTTATTTTACACATTCAACCGGGCACGGAGTGGGTCTTGAGATCCACGAATCGCCCAGGGTCGCCGCTGGACAGAAGGAAGTGCTGCAACCAGGCATGGTCGTCACGATTGAGCCAGGAGTATATTTCCCCGGAAAATGGGGCGTGAGGATCGAGGACATGGTCGCGGTTAACGACAGCGGTTGTGAAGTGCTGACTCCGACCAGCAAGGATTTTCTCGCAGTTTAGTCTTCTTGGCTTTCACGCCGGGCCGGATGGACGCCGGGCGGTTTCCGCGCCCGTTTCGGCGCGACACAAAGTGATAAAGCGGTCCACTCTACGCGAATGAATCATAAAGAGCTGAAGGAACTCATCGAGTTCTTAATCGAAAAGGATATTTCCGAGTTCGAGTTGGAGCGCGGCGATGTCAAGGTGAAGATCAAGCGTGGTGGAGAACACACTGTTCTGCACACGCGTCCCGAGGTTCCCTATGCCGCGGTGACCGGGGTGCAGTCAGCGGCGCCGGCTGTTACAGCGTCGTCTGAGGTGCCGCCTGCGCCTCCTGCGCAGCTGATTCCAGAAGAGAATTTGCACATTGTGAAGTCTCCTATCGTGGGAACTTTATATGAGGCGCCCTCACCGGGAGCGCCGCCATTCGTAAAGCCAGGGGATATGGTTGAGGTGGGCCAGGTTCTCTGCATCGTTGAAGCGATGAAACTGCTGAACGAAATTGAGTCGGATGTGGCCGGCGAAATCGTGAAGAAGATGGGGAGCAATGGCCAGCCGATTGAGTACGGCCAGGAGTTGTTCGCAATTAGGCCGAAGAAGTGAAGCCGGAGTCTGCGCTGAGGCGAACTGCGCCTGCTTATTCATTTTTCTTCCAACAAGGGTTAATTCCAACCAATTGCCCACCCTTTAGAAATCGGAGCAAAAGCTGACGGCTAGAGGCCGAAAGCTGATTCATGTTTAAGAAGATACTGATTGCGAATCGCGGAGAGATAGCGTTGCGCGTCATTTGTGCGTGCAAGGAACTGGGCATCCGCACCGTGGCCATCTACAGCGAGGCGGACCGGCATTCTTTGCCGGTACGTTTTGCCGACGAGGCCATTTGTATCGGCCCCCCTCAACTGGCGCTAAGCTATCTGAACATTCCCGCCGTAATTAGCGCAGCGGAAATCGCGAACGTGGATGCAGTCCATCCCGGTTACGGATTGTTGGCAGAGAACGCCAATTTTGCCGAAGTATGCGACACCAGCGGGATCAAATTCATCGGGCCGCAGCCTGATGTGATGAGGCTGATGGGAGAAAAGGAAAAAGCTCGTGCCGCCATGAAACGTGCGGGCGTGCCGATTCTGCCCGGTTCCGATGGAATCATCGCCTCAGAAGGCGAGGCTATCGAGTGGGGAAAGCAAGTGGGCTTTCCCGTGATTATGAAGGCATCCGCCGGCGGCGGGGGACGCGGCATGCGCATCGTGCGCAGCGAAGAAGAACTGCCGGCATTATTCAAGGCCGCGCAGGCAGAGGCGGCAGGCGCGTTTGGCAATGGCGACCTCTACATGGAGAAGTATGTCGAACATCCGCGACACATCGAGTTTCAGGTGCTGGCTGACGAGCATGGCAGCGTGATCAGCTTGGGCGAACGCGAATGTTCCATCCAGCGCCGCCATCAGAAATTGCTGGAAGAGTCGCCCTCGACGCAGGTCACGCCCGAGTTGCGCGATCAAATTGGCGCAGTCCTGGTCAAGTCGCTAACGGCCATTGGATACACCAATGCGGGCACGATCGAGTTCCTGATGGATCAGGATCGCCGCTTGCACTTCATTGAGATGAATACGCGCATTCAGGTCGAACATCCCGTGACCGAGATGGTGACGGATGTTGACCTGGTGAAAAGCCAGATCATGATTGCTGCTGGCGCTCCCATGTCAGATGTGTTGCAAGGCCCCATCGTGCATCGCGGACATGCCATTGAGTGCCGCATTAATGCAGAGCATCCCGAGAAATTTACGCCGTCGGCGGGAAAGATTACGGCGTTCCATCCTCCCGGAGGCACGGGCGTGCGTGTGGATACGGCCGCCTACACTGAGGGCGTGATACCGCCTTATTACGATTCGCTGATCGCAAAACTAATTGTGCGCGGCAAGGATCGCGGCGAGGCCATCTCGCGAATGACTCGGGCGCTGGACATGTTTATTGTCGAGGGTGTGTACACGACGATTCCGCTGCACCGGAGGATTTTGGCGGATCCGGATTTCCAGGCCGGCAAATTTGACACAGGGTTCATCGAACGCTTTCTGGCGACCGGCAAAAAGGACACGTCGGCGTGATCCCGGTTCCTCGCCTTTATCCCATCGTGGATACGGCTAGCTTCTCAACAACCGAAGACTTAGTTCGTTATGCAGAGCAGCTTCTTGCGGCCGGCTGCACGCTGCTGCAATACCGCAACAAAACTGGGAATGCTCGCGTGATGTTGAAACATGCGCGCGAACTGAAAGGGCATGTGGGCGCAACCGCCAGGCTCATCATGAACGACCGCGCCGATCTGGCGTTGGTGGCGGAGTTCGACGGTGTGCACGTGGGGCAAGACGACCTGCTGCCCGATTCCGTTCGGGCCATCATCGGCCCCGACCGCTGGCTCGGTGTTTCGACGCATAATCCAGAGCAGATCGAGGAAGCCGATCGCACATCGGCTGATTATCTCGCCATCGGTCCCGTATTTTCGACCTCCAGCAAAGATAAGCCCGATCCCGTCGTAGGGCTCGAAGGTGTGCGCCAGGCGCGGCTGTTGACGCGAAAGCCCCTGGTCGCGATCGGAGGGATTACGCGTGCCAATGCCGCCTCAGTGATTGAAGCTGGGGCCGATTCCGTGGCGGTGATATCTGATCTGCTACGAGACCCGCGAAAATCAGCAGAGGAATTTTTTCGCATCTTGAGGTAAAGTCATGGGGCAATGATAGGAGCTTGCGACGTAGTTGTTTGTCGTTAGTCGTGGTCGTTAGTCGTTAGCCAAGAATAAAGCCAACGGCGTCGCGCTCCCGGCCAACGACCAGCGACGAACGACAAACGGCGCTTCACGATTCTGGAGGGATACTGAGCACACCGACCGCGACTGCAGGCAGCGACTGGGAACTTCATAGCCAGCAAGATAAAGAGTTGGTCAAAGGCTTGGGCCTGACTAGCGCGACTATGCTGGTGATGGGTTCGATGATCGGGTCGGGCATCTTTATTGTTTCGGCGGAGATTGCCCGTGAAGTAGATTCGCCCGCGCTGCTGATCGCCGCATGGGCCGTGGCCGGCTTTATGACGATTGTCGCCGCGCTCAGCTACGGCGAGTTGGCGGCGATGATGCCGCGTGCCGGCGGGCAATACGTTTATCTGCGCGAAGCGCTCGGCCCGCTGTGGGGGTTTCTCTACGGCTGGACTCTTTTTCTGGTAATCCAGACTGGCACGATTGCGGCTGTGGGCGTGGCTTTCGGTAAGTTCCTGGGAGTTTTCTTTCCCGCAATTTCTTCTTCCCATTGGATTCTGCATCTCTGGAAAGTCCCGCCGATTCGCCTCGGTCCCATGGTTCTCGGCAACATGGACGTGGGCATCAACACGCAGAACCTGGTAGCCGTTTTACTCGTAGTCTTCCTCTCTGTCGTAAATATCTTCGGATTGAAAACCGGAGCTCTGATCCAGAACGTCTTCACTACAGCCAAAGTATCGGCCCTGCTGGGATTAGCGTTCTTCGGCTTTGCGATAGGGAGGAATCCGCAAGCGCTCGCTGCAAACTTCAGCGGACATTTCTGGCGCAACGCGGGATTGGGTGCGCAGCACGCGGTACAGGTGGGAGTAGGCGGTCCGGTCGTGATGGTTGGCACACTGACGATTCTGGCGGTCGCGCAAGTGGGCTCGCTATTTTCCGCCGACGCGTGGAACAATGTGACCTTCACCGCGGGCGAAGTTAAAAATCCCAGCCGCAATCTTCCGCTTTCGTTAGCGCTTGGCACGGGCGTGGTGATCGCACTTTACATTGCGTGCAATTTTGTCTACATCAATGTTTTGCCGCTGGATGGCGTGGCGAATGGCGCGACGATTCTCCAGCGCGGCATCAAGTTTGCCGCTGAAGAGCGCGTCGGAACCGCGGTGATGACGCAGATGCTCGGCTCCGCCGGCGGATTGTTAATGGCCGCGGCCATCATGATTTCGGGTTTCGGGTGCAACAACGGGCTCATTCTCTCTGGCGCGCGCGTGTACTACGCCATGGCGAAGGATGGTCTATTCTTCCGCAGCGTTGCCAAGCTGCATCCTACATACAAGACTCCAGCCGTGTCTTTGATGGTGCAGATGGTGTGGGCATGCCTGCTCTGCATTTCTGGCAGTTACGGACAGCTTCTTGACTACATTATTTTCGCGGTGCTGGTCTTCTATATTTTGACGATTGTGGGATTGTTCGTACTGCGTCGCACGCGGCCGGACGCTCCGCGGCCTTACCGCGCCATCGGTTATCCGGTGCTGCCTGCGATTTATATTGTGATGGCATTATTCATCGATGTCGTACTATTGCGCTACAAACCGCAGTTCACGTGGCCGGGGCTGATTGTCGTTCTGCTGGGCATCCCGGTATATTTCGCGTGGTCAAAAAGTTCCAGTGCCAACCGCATATCGGCGTAGGTCGTAAGGAGAAAACAAACGAATGGCAAATCTGTTTGCAACCAAGCCACTGAATCTGCTTATGGAGGAAGCCCGCGAGACGGGCGATCACAGCCTGAAGCGCACGCTCGGAGTTTTTCAACTGACAGCGTTGGGTGTGGGCGCAATCATCGGGGCAGGAATCTTTGTGATGGTGGGGCTGGGAGCGCAGTATGCCGGCCCCGGACTTACATTGTCGTTCGTTCTATCTGGCTTGGGATGTGCCTTTGCGGGATTATGTTACGCAGAGTTTGCGGCCATGATTCCACTCGCCGGCAGCGCATACACCTACGCTTACGCTACGCTAGGTGAGTTGCTGGCTTGGATCATCGGCTGGGACCTCACATTGGAATATGCCATGGGCGCCAGCGCCGTTTCTTCCGGCTGGTCAAACCATTTCATCGAACTGCTGAAAATAGTTCATATCCGGATGCCCCTCTGGCTAGCCTACGACCACTGGACGGCATTGAAGACCGCCGAGAACACCATCGCGCGCCAGATGGCTCAGGCGGGCGACGCCTCGCTGGTACCGGGCACCCAAAGCTTTCTCGATAAGGTAAGCGCGATTGTGAGCGCCCAGTCACCCGAACTGTTGCAGCGGGCGCACGATCTGCTGGGTGCGCCGCATATGTTTGGAATGGAGATCGGGCTGAACCTTCCCGCCTTCATCATCGCTCTTATCATCACCGCGATTCTGGTCGTCGGTATCAAAGAGAGCGCGCGATTTAATACCGGAATCGTCGTCGTTAAGGTCTCGGTAGTGCTGTTTGTAATCGCGCTCGGCGCTCGCTACATCAACCCCAGCAATTGGGGCACCGACTGGCACTCCTACGCGCCGAATGGTCTCGCAGGAATCGGAGCCGGCGCAGCCTACATATTCTTTGCCTACATTGGCTTCGATGCGGTTTCCACTACCGCGCAAGAGGCCAAGAATCCGCAGCGCGACTTGCCTATTGGCATGATCGCTTCACTGGCGATCTGTACGGTTTTATATATTGCGGTAGCCGGCGTTCTGACGGGAATGATGCACTGGCAGCAGATTAACATCGAGGCGCCGGTAGCTCGCGCATTTCTCGATCGGGGTCTAACCACCGCTTCGCACATTATCACGATAGGCGCATTGGCCGGGCTGACCAGCGTGATGCTGGTAATGTTGCTGGGCCAGACGCGAGTTCTATATTCGATGGCGAGCGACGGACTTCTGCCCAAAAAATTCTTTGCGGATGTTCATCCCAAATTTCGTACTCCGTGGAAGAACACTATTCTTGTTGGTCTGTTGGCGGCAGTTGTGGGCAGCCTGACTCCCATCGACGACATCGGAAGGATGGTGAACATCGGCACCTTGCTGGCATTCGTAATTGTGTCGGTCTCGGTGATGGTCTTGCGCTATACAAATCCCAACCAACCCCGGCCCTTCCGTACGCCGTGGGTGCCGTTCATTCCCATTCTTGGCGTAGTGTCCAATGGTTACATGATGTACAAGCTTGGGATGTGGAATTGGATACGGCTGGTAGTCTGGTTGGCCATTGGACTGGTAGTGTATTTCACCTACAGCGTGAAGCACAGCCGGGTGCAGGCTTTGCAGTCGAAGGGCAGTGGACAGTGATCAGTGGCTAGCGGCCAGTAAGGACGGCGAGCTCTCCGCACGGCGCGGAGAGCTTTTTTGTTTTATAGTTTCGAAGAAAGTGATCGGTGACGAAATCTTACCTGCGCTTTTGCTGGACACTGATCAGTGGCCACCGTTTTTATGAAGATTGTTACCGCAGAAGAAATGCGAGCCATCGACCGCGCCACCAGCGAGCGCTTCGGCGTGCCTTCGCTCACGCTGATGGAGAATGCCGGAGCGGCCGTGGCCGAGTTTGTGCTGTCGCAACATCCTGCGGTGGACCGCATCGTGGTTTTCTGCGGTAAGGGAAATAACGGTGGCGACGGTTTCGTGGCCGCGCGGCGGCTGCACGAGCAGGGCAAGAAGGTTCAGGTCATTCTGCTAGCGGATCCCAAGGATCTGCGGGGTGATGCTGCGATCATGTTCGAGAAATTACCGGGAGCTCCCATCGCCGTGCGTTCCAGCGAGGAGTTGAATCGCGATCCAGTACGGCAGGCGCTCCATGCCGATCTGTACCTCGACGCCGTGCTGGGCACGGGTTTCAAGCCTCCGGTGAGCGGTCTCTATGGGGACGCAATCGCAATCATGAACACGACCCAGACGCCGATAATCGCGGTCGATATTCCCTCGGGTGCGGACGCTAACGCCATGCATCCGCAGACCGGGACGATTGCCCGCGCGACTGCGATTGTCACTTTTACTGCCCCACGTCCAGCCCACGCGTTCAGCTCATTGACCACGGGGCCAACTGTGGTGGCAGATATCGGCTCACCCGAAGAGGCAATTGTTTCGGCCCTGCAACTAAATGTAATAACCCCGCGCGACCTTGTGCAAACGGTCGCGCCCCGGCCAGCGGAATCGAACAAAGGTAGCTACGGTCACGTGCTGTTGGTTGGAGGATCGCTCGGCAAAGCGGGAGCGGCCGCGATGGCGGGCATGGCCGCACTGCGGGCTGGTGCCGGACTCTCAACCGTGGCCACGCCGAAGTCGGTACTCGGAACCGTGGCGGGATTTCATCCAGAGTTGATGACCGAGCCCATGTCAGAGACCAAAGCAGGCACGATCTCGACGAAAGCAAAAAATCGAATCGAGGAGTTGGCAAAAGGGAAGAACATTCTTGCTATCGGACCCGGGATATCGAGCCATCCGCAGACTGCGAACCTGGTGCGGGCCCTCGTGTCAGAACTCCAGATGCCCATGGTGGTGGATGCTGATGGCCTGAATGCGTTTGAGAAGCACACCGATGAACTAAATGGAAAGGGCCGAACAATTGTAATTACTCCGCATCCAGGGGAGATGGCGCGTCTGGCCGGATGCACCGTTGCGGACGTGCAGAAAAATCGCTTGGGGATAGCGCGGAAATTCGCGAGTGAGCACGAGCTGATCGTTGTGCTCAAAGGCCATCGCACGCTGGTTGTGCGGCCGGACGGCGAAGCGTGGGTCAATACTACCGGCAATCCAGGCATGGCGACTGGCGGTACAGGAGATATTTTGACAGGCATGGTCGCAGGGATGATTGCGCAGAATCCCAAGCAGGCATTCCTCGGCGTGCTTGCAGCGGTACATCTGCATGGACTGGCCGGCGACGTGATGCGAGATTGTGTAGGTGAGCATTCGCTGGTGGCGACCGATCTTCTGCGGGGACTTCCCCAGGCTTTTCAGCGCGCGCGGGAAGCATCGCGGGAGAAGTTGGCGCGTTGGAGCGGTTGAACGGCACGACGTGTTCATCTCGACGCTGGCAGGGGAATAGTTTTTCCCGTAGCTGCGGAACGCCGCGCGGCATCAAGGATCTCGGTCACAGTGAGATTGATCTCGAGAGATGACGGTCCGTCGGGCTTCATTCCATCCACTAGCACCGCTCTCAGATAGGAAAGGGAATTATCATAGGGAGCTGGCAGCGGCTTAGCCGCAATTTGTTCTTCGCGGCTTTCTTGCTGATTGCTATTTCCGCCGCGGCGTACGCGAATGTCATCCCGCCTCACCGTGATCGCGTATCCTTTTTGCCCGTACACTTCCATATCTTTGCGCTCAAACGGCCAGTTCCAGGAAGCTTGCACGATGGCCTGGGCTTTGGGGTATGTCAGGATGATGGTTGCTTCATCATCGACTCGCGGATAAACATCCGGCTTGATCTGCTGCGTGACCGCGGTGACCGTTTGCGGGCGTTCGCCGTCCATGAGCCAGGTCATGAGGTCGGCGCCATAGCATCCGAAGTCAAATAGCGCGCCCCCGCCATTCAGTTTAGGATCGGTCAGCCAGCTCAAAAACTCGGGGCCGACTCCGATTTCTTTGGGGCCGCTGTGGCCGTCATGGACAACGACCTTGCGCACCTCTCCCAGCGCCTTATCGTGCACCAGGTCGTATGCTGCGCGGTTGCTCGCATACCAAGTGGTCTAGCCCGACGCTACCGCTTCTCCTGTCATCATCTATTTACTTGTATGAAAGATGATGAAAGAAGTGATCTTCTTTCTCCTCAGCGCTATGGTACACTTCTGAGCCATGAACACTAAGGAACTACTAGAAGAGCTAACGAAGAAGCTCGAACGCCTTCATAAACTAGAAGAGGCATTCGGGGACACTTCCAACTTCGCCAAGAGAAAGCATAGGTCTGCTGAGTTCAGAGCAAAGATTTCTGCTGCACAGAAAAAACGTTGGGCGAAAGTCAGAGCTGAGAAGGCTAAAGCTAAAGCCTGAACGCACCCGGACAGAAGCACACCCTCTTACGGGTGTGATCCTGCTACTACTTCTTAACTAGCTTCATGATGTGATGCGCTAGCTCGAACACTTCATGGCAGAACTTCCCAGCCCCGAAGACCGCTAGGACCGCTTCAGCGATGTGCATCAGGTGTTCCATGCGTCACCGCCCTACGCCGTCACTGCTTCAGGTGCAGCTGCTTTCGGTGCGGGTGCAGCAGCTTTCTTCTGTTCCCGCTCGTTCTGCTTGGCTAGCAGTTTATCGCCTTCGATTGCCGCCTCGAACGCTTTCGGGTAGGACTTCAGTTCAACAACCGTGATCCCACCAGAGTTGCCAACCTGTATCGTGGGCCACTCCTTGCCGATCCGCAGGAGTATGAACTTGCCATCTTGCGTCAGCATCGTGGGCTTCACTTCGATCTGCCGCTGCTCCCGTAGAGCAACCGTCAGCCGCATGATCGTCAACTGCTGCTTGCTTACCGTCGTTGGTTGAGTTGGGGTAGCAGGTGTGGCAGCCTTCGTCTCAGGTGCTGGCTTTGCCTGCTCGATTGGCTTCTGTTCTTCTGCTGGCTCGGTGGTCTTCTTGGCGCGAGCTTCTGTTGCTACTTGCTGCTTGTTTTTACCCATAATGTAACACTCCTTCTGTGCTACTAACCAATCAACTACTTCGTGCTCGTTAGTCGTAGCATCGAACTTATAAATTTATTATAAGTACCTCCCCGCTAACTACCTACCCTTTTCTTTTTCTATGCTGTGAATTACTCTGTGTTTCTTATTAGTGTTCTCACTAGGTTGCACTGCTTACTAAAGATATTCACAGCAGTTAGAGGGTAGTATCAGACGTAAAAAATAGGATCATCTGCTGCCGAACACCGGACTCGTAATTGACAAGCACCTGAATCTTTCCTGTCCGTGCTGCTTTTTCGATGGCCAGAGCGTCCTCGAAGCTGACCGCCAAAGGCTTTTCCATCATCACGTGAACACCGTGCCGGGCGCAGATCTCAACTACGCGGCGATGGTCGTAGGTGTTCGTGTAAACCAGTACAGCCTGCGGATGTGCCCGCGTTAGCATCTCTTCCAAGTCTGACGAAAACAGTCGCCGGTCGAGGCCATACTGCGCGGCGTATTTCGAGACCAGTTGTCCGTCTGGTTCGACGATGCCGACAATCTCAATGTTCCGATTGCGGAGCGATTGTTGGAAGAATCCCTCGACGTGCCCGTGAACCAGGCCAACGATACCGACGGGGAGAGGCCCGCTCATTTTGGCCGGGGCGGACTGCGCGGGGCAGTGTGCGGCCAGAAACCAGGCCACAGAGACACAGACTATAGACATATAGCGATGCATAAATGACTCCTGAGAGAAGACGCGCTCCGCAATGAAAGAAAAACCGCCCTTCTCCTACTTGCTCAGAGTAGTTCAATTGCGTCCTCGAAGGACATTGTCTCAATAGTAAATACAATGCTAACTCCCCGAATCCCATAGAGTTGCAACGTCGGAAACCTGCGTCCAGCACGGGAATCCGGTCATCTGCTTCCGTAACCTGTTACCCGTTCAAAGCGCGTGCGACAGTACAAACACCCTTATGACCCACTTTCCCCAACCGCATCCGTCGCGGCGAGCCGTCCGGGTCCAGCTTGGCGATGTTGTCCTGGCTGCGATTCGTTTAGAAGATGGCCGGCACGCAAAAGCTAAACTGCAATCTATCTCGATCACGGGCGGCCTTTTGCAACTGCCCCGTTCGTTGGCGCAGGGCGACTTCGTTGAAGTCGCATTTCAAACGCAATCGGGCCCCGTGCATGGCATGGCGGAGATTCTCAACCCGATGCGTAAAACTTCAGAAGGAGTGCTGCAGCCCTTCCGTTTCGTCGCCCTCGAAGATGATGACCATCGTCGTTTGCGAACATCGCTCGATCACGTGTCGGACAGCCATCTGCTGGGTTTGAAGTCATCCGTATTCAGCGTGCCGCGGACGATCTAGGTCGACGCGCAGAGTTTTGACCGTCACGCATCTGCCGAAGCACACTCGCTATACTGTTTGAGATGACGCGGGAGATCACGACTCACTCGGCCGAAGAAACGATTGCGTTCGGGCGCACGCTAACGGAATTGCTGACGCCGCCCAAGTTGGTCCTGTTGCGCGGCGATCTGGGCGCAGGGAAGACCACGCTCGTTAAGGGAATTGCAGCCGGATTCGAAGCTGCTCAGGAAGACGACGTGATCAGTCCTACCTTCACGCTGGTGCATGAGTATCGGGGGCCGCGAGCCAATCTCTACCATCTCGATCTCTACCGCTTAGACACGCCCCGGGAATTGGAAACGCTGGGTCTCGATGACCTGCGCTCGTCGGACAACAGCATTTTGCTCATCGAGTGGGGAGAGAAGTTTCCGCGCCTGCAGCGGGAGCGCGACATAGAAATTTCTTTTGAGCGCAACGGAGAGACCAGAAGAAAAATCAAGATCGTCAGTTAGTGCGCGCTTTGGGCTGCCAGAGTCGGAAGAAGAATCGACCGTGCACAAGCCACCGGAGTATTCCATTCCCGCACCATCGAGAAGAGAATGGCAGCGGAAAATACGGCAAAGATGAAACGGTTGCTTCGCATCTCCTCCATTATCCCATGAGGCAGCAACTGAGAATCGAGAGCAGGGAACCGCATTCAGAACCCCATGATGTTGTATCCGCAATCGACGTAAATAACCTCGCCAGTGATCCCGCTGCTGGCGTCAGAGGCAAGAAATACTCCAGTTGAGCCGACTTCTTTGACCTCCACATTGCGGCCGAGAGGAGCTCGCTCAGCGTGTGATCTTAGCATGTCTCCCAGACCCGAGATGCCGCGAGCAGCAAGGGTCTTGATGGGTCCAGCGGAGATCGCATTGACCCGGATCCGCTTCTTTCCGAGATCGCTCGCCAGGTAGCGCACGCTGCATTCGAGGGCCGCTTTGGCAACCGCCATCACGTTATAATGCGGCACAACTTTTTCCGCTCCGTAATAAGTCATCGTGATAATCGAGCCGCCATCTTCCATCAGAGGAGCGGCTGCGCGCGATACCGCAATCAGCGAGTACACGCTCACATCGTGGGCGATGCGAAAGCCTTCACGCGTCGTATTCAGGAATTCTCCCTTCAGTTCGTCAGCGGGAGCGTAGGCGACGGAATGCACAACCGTGTGCAACTTGCCGTAGCGTTCTTTGAGAGTGACAAAAAGGCGATCGATTTCTTCATCTTTCGAAACATCGCACATGAAGCCTTCGGCCCCGGGCAGCGACAGAATAAGATCTTTGGCTTCCTGCTCCATCCGCTCGTTCTGGTAGGTGACCGCGATCTTCATGCCCGCGGCGTGCAGTCCCTGCGCGATGGACCAGGCAATCGATCGCTTGTTGGCGACCCCGAAAACGACGGCGTTACGGCCTTGCAAATCAGCGGACATGAGTGCTCCTTGGAATGGGAAAGAATAACAGCAGGGAACCGCTCTTTACCACGGAGAGAAAAGGTTCGGAGAAAAATACGGGTGAGAATCTGCTTCTATTATCTCTTGAATCGTTCATTGCGGACTGTCCTTCAGTCCGCAGCGCAGTTTTGGAGATTCATCGGGGGCGGCCGGACAACTAATTGCCGGCTCCGGGGTTCTTATTTCCCTGGAGGATTCTGTCCTGGCCCGGGATAGAATCCCGTCACATTCCTGAGGTTTTGTATGAAATTGACCTTCTTTGTTTTAGCAACCGTCCTCGCCACTTTCGCAGCCCAGTCTTCCGAAGCGCAGCAGCAGAATATCTGGATTCCGCAGGGTATTGAAGCCTTGCGGCAAACCGCGTCCTCGAAATCCGAGTTCACGTTCGACCACTCGATGCTGGTACTCGCGTCGAAACTTGATCCTGACAACGAGGATCTTCGCCGCGTGATCGCGGGTGTGAGTGGCATCTCGGTCCACAGATTTCATTTTTCAGAAGCATGGCAATATGACCCGGGCGCTCTGAGTTCACTAACCGACGAGTACCACGCGGCGGGCTGGAAACAGGTATTGAATAAGCACGATAAGAGGGAAGGTTCAGGAGCGACCGATCTCTGGGTGCGTTTAGACAACAACGCGATCAGCAACGTCGCCCTTCTTCTGGCAAGTGGGAATGAGGTCAACTTCATCGTTGTTTCCGGGTCTATCAGTCCGGTTGATCTCGCTCATCTCGGCGGTCATTTTGGTATTCCGAAGATCGAAGGCGGAGTAGTGGTGGCGAATACTGGGCAGCGGTAAGCCGAAGCCGACCGCTAGGTCAGATAAGCTTTGCCGCGAGAGACTTTATGCTGCAGCGTTGCCGCCAACTGATCCACATCGCCGGGAGCGATATTTACCGCCATGTGTTCAGCCAGTAGTGGAACTCGATTGCTGCCAACCGCCTCGCGCCGCACTTGAATCAGAAAAGCTTGCACTACATTGGGATCGTATTTTTGCGGAGTCAATCGCACCAGATCGCTCAGTGCACTGCCCAGCGAAAGTGATCCGCGATAAGGACGCGTGCTGGTCATGGCGTCGAAGGTGTCGGCCAGCGCCATGATCCGCACCGGCATAGGGAGTTCGTCGCCCACGAGTGCATCAGGATAACCAGATCCGTCACTCCGTTCATGATGCCAGCGCACCGACTCGTGAATCTTCGGCCATGGAAACTCTACGCTGCTAACAATCTGGTAGCCGACCACGGTGTGATCCGCCATTTCGCGAAACTCCTCGGGATTCAATGCCCCGGCCTTTCCGAATAAGCGACGGTCCACCGCTACCTTGCCAATGTCGTGCAGGTATCCGGCGCTGCGCAGGGCTGCCGCTTCGCCCGCATCGACACCCATCGCTTCGCCAATGGCAGCGGCATAGCGGCCCACTCGCAGCGAGTGGCCATGAATGTTGACGTGCTTCACGTCGATGGCCGTGGCGAAGGCTTCCAGCGCCGTATCATAAAATCCGTGCAGCGAAGCCATCAGGCGCAAATTTTCCGTAACGCGCTGCGCCAGGGTTTGCGTAAGGGCGTGATTCTGCACCGCCAGCCCAATGTAGCTGCACAGCAAGGCCATGGCATCCAGTTCACCGGATTCATAAGGAGCGTCTCCGGGCCGCCGTCCTAAAGCGACCGCGCCCGCTAGTTTGCCGGCCGCCTTGAGTGGCGCCACACACTTAAAAAGTTCGGGAGCTACGTTGCCGTTCGAGCTCAGAAAAACGGAATAGGTGGACGCATTCAGCACGATCGGCCCGCGTGCCGCGCTGAGGGCGTGGGTGTGCTTGGGTAGAAGAGGAATGAACGCCGGCTCGGGCAACATGGCAAAACCTTGCGCCGCCACCGAGGTCAGCATGGTCGGTTTCTCGTTGAAAATGAAAAGCGCGCCTTCGCTCGCGCCTGCAGCCTCCATTACCGCAGAGAGCATCAGTCGCGCCGTCTCAGAAAATTCACGCTCCGCCGTTAGCTCAGGCCCCAATTCAGAGAGAGCTTCTACGGTGCGCAACAGCCTTCGGAAATTGTTGGTCTCCACGGTCACTTTTGGCGGAGCGAGAGCTACCAAATTGAGCGTAACACGCGCTTTCACGCGCGGGGAGAGACGGTTGTTGGTTAGTTTGGTGCAGTGCTGATGCGGGTGAAAAGAGTTGACGAGTCTGATTCCGCCGGCTGCCCGAAGGCTAAAAATGCTCCCGCAATTCCGCGAAGCGACCCACGATCAAGAGGCGCTGCGGTGGTGATGCGGCATCCACTTCTTCGTGTTCAAGGATCCAAGTGTTGCCATGCGGCACGAACACGGCGTGCAAGCCTGCGGCCAGAGCTGGATTGATGTCAGACTTCGGACTGTTCCCGATCATCCAGGTGGCATCACAGGTTAGTGCGTGCTTATCGGTTAAGGCGTGGTAGGCAGCCGCGTTTTTCTCTGCGACAATTTCCGTTGCGGCGAAATATTGCTTCAGTCCGGAGCGCTCAATCTTCCCCGTCTGCTCTGCCACTGCGCCCTTGGTCATCAGGATGAGCCGATGCCGCGTCGAAAGATATTCCAGGGTCTGAGAAACTTCGGGCAAGAGTTCTATCGGGTGGTCTGCGACAGTATGTGCAAAGCTACTGATCTGCGCATGCAAGTCCGGCGTGACCGGACGGACGCTCAGCCGCTCGAAGGTGTCGACCAGCGCGTGCCCAAAACTGTGCAGCCCGTAGCCGTGCTTCACAATGCATTCGCGCTCCACATCGTTGAGCACTTCACGCACTTGCTCGGGAGAAAACTCGTGATGATTGAGAAATGAAATGAAATGGACAATGGCACGCTCAAAGTAAATATTGTTTTCCCAGAGCGTATCGTCAGCGTCAATGAGAAGTGTCTGGGGAAGCAAGCGGTTAGCTCTTAGCCTTTATTCTTGGCTCAAATCTCACTGACGCAACCAGTGCTAATGACCAACATTGAGGGTTCAAAACGGGTGAAAACATTGAATCGCCAAATAGTTGAAGCTGGGATTGAAAGATAAGAGCTTTTCTAAACCCAATCCACCCGCGCCTCAGGCCCAATGATCCCCGCCTTATGCCCCATGTCCAGCAAACGTACAACGGCGTCGCGGCCTTCGCGACCATAATCGAGCGTCCGCTCATTCACGTACATCCCGACGAACCGGTCGGCGGTTTGCGTATCGAGATCGCGGGCGAACTGCATGGCATAAGACAAAGCCTCTTCGCGATGATCCAGCGCATACTGAATGCTGTCGTGTAAGGCGCCACTCACTGCGGCGATCAGCTGCGGACCCAGAGCCCGGCGGATCGCGTTTCCTCCTAGGGGTAAAGGCAGCCCAGTCGTTTGCTGCCACCACCGCCCGAGATCCACAATACGGTGCAGTCCAGCTTTGTCATAGGTCAGTTGCCCTTCGTGAATGATGAGTCCCGCTTCGTATTTGCCCTCCAGTACCTGCGGAATAATCTGATCGAATGGCACAACTTCCGTCTGAACTCCCGGAGCATATAACTGCAGTGCTAGATAAGCCGTGGTGAGCGTCCCCGGAACTGCAATGCGTTTAACTTTGATTTCACTCTCGGTGAAGGCGCGAGGCGAAACAATCATCGGCCCATAACCTTCGCCCACGCTGCCGCCGCAAGACATCAGCGCGTACAAATCTTGAATGTAAGGATAAGCGTGAAACGAAATCGCCGTCACGTCGTAGACGGCCTCGCGCGCTTTCTGGTTCAAAGTTTCGATATCGCACAGAGTGTGCGTAAACCGCAGGCCCGGGACGCGAACCTTATTCGTGGCGAGGCCATAAAACATGAAAGCGTCGTCGGAATCCGGGCTATGAGCGATGCTGATCTCACGCACCTGATGCGATGTGTCAGTGGACTGCCTTGTTTCCTGTTCTGAAATTACCGTCATGAATTTGCACTCCAAAACCTTACTGATGTACTGATGAATGCCTTAACAATGCCTAATGCGATGCACCAGGCCGCCGCTGCCACTGCGCTGCAATTCCAGCAGCTATCATCACTTTGATTATTTCGGCAAACATAAACCAATAAAATCCCCAACGGAAAGCCTGCGCCACCGAATGCGTAAGAACCGCGAGCCATGCCAGGCCACTGGTAAAAAGTACGATCTCCCCGAGAAGTCCGCCCACTGCGGCGCGAGCAAAGCTCTTCCGTCCATGTTCCATCACGTATCCCGCAATCCACGCGACTAACGGGTAGGCTAAAAGAAAGCCGCTGGTTGCTCCGTGCAAAAGCTGTGCTACCCCGCCCATGCCCGTAGGATTGAACACCGGCATCCCGATCGCTCCCTCCGCCAGATAGAGCGCGAGCGCGGCGAACCCGCGCTTACTGCCTAACATCAGGCCAACCAGTAGCACGCCAAAATTCTGAACTGTTAGCGGTACCGGAGTAAACGGAAGGGGAATCGTAATGCGCGCGCACAGCGCAACGAACAAACTCGCGCCCACTACAAGCGCAACTTGCCGCACGGCCTCGAAGCCTCGACTTTGCTGAGTGCTTAATGTTTGTAATGCCACTTTCGCCATGGAAGACTCTCCGAACTTTAACGCGACGCGTCAGTGCTCGATGTCAGTGGTCTGCGTCTCGCGCCCCACTTCGCTGGAAGATCCCTCATGGGTAGCGTGCGCAGCCAATAAATGCCGGCGCAACCGCATGTACAGTGCGATT
The DNA here is from genome assembly GCA_013289765.1 of Acidobacteriota bacterium. GTDB lineage: Bacteria > Acidobacteriota > Terriglobia > Terriglobales > Acidobacteriaceae > Sulfotelmatobacter. The sequence goes on along the minus strand of JABCZI010000001.1, from coordinate 196,786 downwards.
GCGACGCACACTACAACCAGTGTGCTCACACCCAGGATCAGGAACCACCAGATCATCCGCACAACTGTGTAGGATAACAGATCGTCTGGAAGATACTCACTTGAGGACAGGCGCCCTCGGCTGTTAAAGCGAGGTTAACTCGTCTTCGAGCCGGCCTTTTCCTGCAACATTGCCACTCGCTTCAGCGTGAGCTTGAACCGGTCCCGGCCAAACCTGGAACTCATGATCACTTTCTCGATGTTTCCAAACATGTGCGGGTCGCCAGCCTTTTCTCGGAGCTCTTTGAGAAACGGTTGAACCTTCGCGAATATAAGAAACATTTCTCCGCTGATCGCCGGCTGCAAAAATAAATCCTCGTTCAACGCTCCCTGCAGGACGAACGCCGCCGCCATGCTCCAGTAGCCTGAAACCTGGCGCAGCCAGTTATTCTCCTGCGTCCCGAAAGTAAATGAAATCTTCATAAACTCGTCGGCACTTCGCGGCCAGAACTGATTAACCCACCAGTGGCGCGCCTTGCGCATTTCTGCCTCGCGGCGCAGATCGTAGAGTTGCATAACTAGCTGAGCGTCCGCAGCTGTAGCCTTCTTCGCCATAAATTCCTCCGTTACTGCGGTTAAATCGGATGGGTCCTAACCCAGCAGGCCATTCAGAACCAAACCTGCAGGATGCAAGTCCGCGTCAGTCGCCGGTTGTGGCTGCCGCTTCCAAATGTGGCGCTGGCCGCTCGAAGTCGCACTCCTTATTGGGGCAGGCGATCACGGGTCCGGCCTTCAGGAATTTCTCCACCAGATATTCGCTGCCGCAACTCGGGCACTTCTCCGGAATCGGCTTGTGCGCCGAAGTGAACTTGCACTTCGGATAGTTTCCGCATCCGTAGAATGTATTGCCCTTGCGCGCGCGCTTCTCCACCAGTTCGCCGTCTTTACACTCCGGACACTTTACCCCAATGAAGTTCTGCTTCACGTACTTGCACTCGGGATATCCACTGCAAGCTGTGAACTCGCCAAAGCGTCCATGGCGGATCATCATATTGCGCCCGCACTTCGGGCATGGCTCATCCAGCGGAATGTCCGGCACCTTCTTCCCTTGATCGAGCCGTCGCGTAGTTTTGCAGTCGGGATAGCCCGTGCAGGCCATGAACTGCCCGAAGCGCCCACGCTTGAGCACCATAACGCGGCCGCAGTTTTCGCAATATTCCTCCTGCGTCGTCTCCTGCACATCGGCGGAATCAAGATCGGGCAGGTTGATCGGGTTTTCTTTCGTAAAGGTACAGGTGTTTGGATCTTCCTTATCGTAGGTGCTGCAAGCGTAAAACGATCCATGCTTGCCCCACTTGATTACCAGCGGCGACCCACACTTCTCGCACTTTTCGTCGGTGGGTTTTTCCATCCGCTTGATGTTCTCCATATGCTTTTCGGCATACTTGAGATCCTTCTGGAATTTCTTGTAAAACTCGGCGAGAGTGTCGGTCCACTTTTCTTTGCCTTCTTCGATTTCGTCGAGCTCTTCTTCCAGCCGTGCGGTGTAGGCAATGTCGAAAATGTCGCGGAAGTTTTCCACCAGCAGATCGGTGACCACCAGTCCGATCTCAGTTGGAGTAAACTTTCCACCCAACTTCTGTACATACTGCCGCTCTTGAATCGTCGACAGAATCGCCGAATAAGTTGATGGACGCCCAATCCCGCGCTCTTCCAGTTCTTTCACGAGCGAAGCTTCGTTGTAGCGTGGCGGAGGTTCGGTGAAATGCTGCTCGGGCTTCAGTTCTTTGAGCGTCAGCTTCTGTCCAGCTTCCAGCGCCGGCAACTTGTGCTTCAATTCCTCGTCTTCTTCGTCTTTGCCTTCCTTCGATTCTTCGTACACTCGCAGGAAGCCGTCAAACTTCAGCACCGATCCAGTTACGCGGAACCAAAACGTCTCAGCTTTACCCTTCGCATCGATGTCGACCGTAGTCTGGTCAAACACGGCGGGCATAATCTGCGATGCCACAAAACGCTGCCAGATCAGCTTGTAAACCTTGAATTCATCTTCTTTTAAATACTGCTTAACCAGGTCCGGATGCCGCATCGCCGAGGTCGGCCGAATCGCTTCGTGCGCTGCCTGCGCTTCCTTTTTCTCTTTATAAGTGTTCGGAGTCTCCGGCAGATAGGCCGCGCCGTATTCCTTGCCCACATATTCGCGGACTTCCTGTATCGCCTCGGGCGCAACTCGGGTTGAATCCGTACGCATGTAGGTGATCAGGCCAACCTGGCCTTCCTCGCCCAGTTCCACACCTTCATACAAGCGCTGAGCGATCATCATCGTGCGCTTAACGCTGAAGCGTAGCTTGCGCGAAGAATCCTGCTGCAATTTGCTGGTGGTGAAAGGAGGTGCTGCGTTGCGACGGCGTTCTTTCTTGTCGACCGACCGCACCAGCCAGTCGGCTTGCTCCAGTGCAGCGCGGATTTTTTCCGCGTCCTCGCCCTTCGTGACTTCAATCTTTTCTTCGCCCTTGCCCAGGAACCGCGCGTCGAAGGCCGGCGGTTTACTCGCGGCAAGATGCGCGTCAATCGTCCAATATTCTTTTTTCTCGAACGCCTTAATCTCGCGTTCGCGTTCCACGATCAACCGCAGCGCAACCGTCTGTACACGTCCGGCGGACAGGCCCCGGCGCACCTTGTCCCATAACAGCGGAGAAACCTGATAGCCCACTAATCGGTCGAGCACGCGCCTCGCCTGTTGCGCGTCGACTAGATTCTGATCAATGGCTCGCGGGTGCTCGAATGCCGCTTGAACCGCGCGCTTGGTAATTTCGTTGAACGTTACGCGCTGAATCCGCGGCGGAGCCTCACCATCTTCCTTCTTCTTCTTTTTCTTCTTAGAGGCGCCCCCATTGTCATCAAGTTCGAACGCGAGATGCGCAGCAATGGCCTCGCCTTCGCGATCCGGATCAGGCGCCAGGAAGATTGCATCCATTCCGGCCGCCATCTTCTTCAGCTTGGCCAGCACCTTTTCTTTGCCGGGGATGACGACGTAATCCGTCGCGAACTCATCGTTCGTGTCCACCCCGAGGGTGCTCTTGGGCAGATCTTTCACATGGCCTAGCGAGGCCTCCACGGAAAAACCCTTCCCCAGATATTTCTGGATGGTCTTCGCCTTCGCCGGCGATTCGACAATGACTAAACTTTTTGTCAACACTCCCTCATCTCTGTAAGAATTGTCTCGAAGCTAGCACGAATGGGACAGCGGCAACAAGTTACGGGCCAAAGCTCTCAGCTGTCAGCTATCAGCTCTCAGCCGTTGCATGAGCGATGCCAGCATGCGTTTAACCTCCACGGCCCGGCCGGACAGGCGCTCGAAATCCGGCGTCTGCAACAATTTTAGGTCGCGGGCAAGGAGCAGATGATATTCCAATTCGCTCGCCGAACCCGCAGCCATCTGCAGAAATCTCGCAAAATCTATATCTCCTTTTCGACATGTCCCCTCGGCAATATTAGCGCCGATGGATGCCGATGCCCTCCGCATCTGACTGGTCAATCCGTATATCTCCTCCCGAGGAAACGTCTTACTGGACTGATAGACGTCAAGCGTCAAAATGTGGGCCTTCTCCCAGACTTTCAGATTCTTGAAACTCTGCATTCGATGGCCTCCGGTTCTGGCCGCTGACCTCTGATCGTTCGAGCTGACAGCTGATAGCTGACAGCTGACAGCTAAAAGCTTTTCACAAAATTCTTCCCCGGCATCTGCCTTACTTTACCGCTCAACTCCAGCTCGAACAGCGCTGCGAAGATTTCCGAGGATGACATGACGTTCTCCAGTCCCTCCACTAACTCATCGATGTGCGTGGATTCATCGGCTTTCAGCAACTTCAGAATTCGCTTCTCGTGCGGAAGCCCTTGGTCCGGAAATAGAGATGCGGAACTCGCCTCGCCGGATTCAGGTGACGGCGGCGGCGTCAGCGCCAGTTTTACCTCCGGCGGCAGATCTTCCCACACATCTTCCCACGTGGCAACCAGCTTTGCGCCTTGCTTAATCAGCGTGTTAGGTCCCCAGGAGTTTTTGTTAGTCACATTGCCAGGCACGGCAAATACATCCCGATTTTGTTCCAGGGCGCACCTCGCTGTTATCCGCGTCCCTGAATATTCCGCAGCCTCCACCACCAGTACTCCGATCGACATTCCACTCAAAATCCGATTGCGAATGGGGAAGTTCTGCGGCGCGGCGAACGATCCCATCGCAAATTCGGAAATGAGCGCGCCCCCCGTAGCGAGAATCTGCTCCGACAATCGCGAATTCTCCTTCGGATAAATCACGTCAACTCCGGTGCCAAACACCGCGACGGTCTTCCCCTTCGCGGTAAGCGCCCCGCGATGGCTAGCTGTGTCGACCCCGCGCGCCATCCCACTAATAATGACCAGGCCTTGTGCGGCCAAATCACACGCCAGTCGCTCCGCCATCCCGGACCCGTACGGCGTGGGGTGCCTCGTACCTACCATCGCAATCCCCGGCTGTTTCAGTACTTCGGGATTTCCGCGAACGTACAGCACCAGCGGCGGATCATAGATCTCTTTCAGGCGCACCGGATAACACGAATCTTCCGGCGACAGCACCGTCACCCCCGCCGCCGCAGTTCGCGCCATTTCCTCCCGCGCCAGTTCCGATGATTTTCCTGTAGCGATCGACTGCGCCGACACTGCCTGAATCCCCGTGCTCTCCAGTTCAGTCAGCGAAGCGTGAAACACCACTTCGACGCTGCCAAAGTGTTCCACCAGCTTTCGCGCCTTGGTCGGTCCGAGTCCGGCCGTCAACGAGATGGCAAGCCATTCCAGAATATGAGTTGCGGGTGCAGCCACGGCATTTGGCACGACATTACTCCAATCTTTATCGGCCCTGCGAGATAGAGACTGGGCGGACTGTAGTCATTCGCAGAAAGCGGTGTCAAGGAAAGACGTCACAAGGCATGTCAAATACTCTCTGCTAGAATCAAAACAGGAATGAGACGTCTACGCATCTCTGCGATTTCCTACCTCAACACTGCTCCCCTGATGTGGGATTTTGAACACGGCCAGCCTGAGGACGGCGGTGCCGGCCACCGCTTCGATATTGCTTACACGCTGCCATCAGCTTGCGCTCGCGACCTTGAAGCGGGAACCGCCGACATCGGAATTATCCCGGCTGCTGCCTACGCGCAAGTCCCCGGCCTGATGGTGTTGCCCGGCGTTGCTATAGCTTCGCGCCAGCCGGTTCGTTCCATCCTTCTTGTGAGCACTCTACCGATCGAAAAAATTCGCACCGTGGCCTTAGACACATCTTCCATGACCTCGGTGGCACTCACCAAAATTCTCTTCGAGAAATGGCTGGGCGGCAGCAGGACGTTCACCTCGATGTCTCCCGATATTGGGAAAATGCTCGCTTCGAACGACGCCGGATTACTAATCGGAGATCCCGCTCTCCAGATCGACCGCTCGCGCTATGTGACTCTCGATCTGGCCCAAGAATGGATTCACCGGACCGGCAAACCCTTCGTCTTCGCTTTCTGGGCGCTTCGCCAGGACGCGTTGCGCGAGTCTTTGCCGCCCGAAGATCTCACTGCCATCTTTCAACACTCTCGCGACCATGGACTCGAACCCGAAAGCCTCGCGCACATCTCCCGCGAATGGGCTCCCCGCCTCGGTCTCAGCGAAGGCAATGTGCTCTCCTACCTCACCGAAAGTATTCATTACCATCTGGACGCTGCCTGCCTGGAAGGCTTGCAACTTTTCTATCGCTACGCGGCCGAGATTGGAGCCCTGCCCGCGGCTCCCGAGCTGAACTTTTTAGGCGCTGCAAATGCCGCCATGGTATAGCGAAATTCTCGCATCCTCTGTAGACTCCTTCAAACCTGAATGCTTCACTTTGATCCACTGCTCGCCGTTCCTATCTGGCAGAAGCTTCGCCGCATGGGCGGTCCTGGACTCGTTCTGCTCGGCATCGCCGATAATTCCGTGATCCCGCTTACCGGCAGCATGGACGTTCTTACGATCTGGCTCGCCGCGCGCCATCGCGAACCCTGGCCCTACTATGCACTGATGGCGACCATCGGCGCGGTAATCGGTGGCTACATTACTTATGCACTCGCCCGCAAGGGCGGCAAAGAAACCATGGAGCGCAAGCTCTCCAGGAAAAGGGCAAAACAAGTTTCAAACGCCTTTAAACGCTGGGGATTCTTCGCCGTTGCCGTCCCTGCAATCCTGCCACCGCCATTTCCCTTCGTCCCATTCCTGATAGCGGCGGGCGCCGGCCAATACCCTCCTAAGAAATTTCTGGCGGCGTTGGCCACCGGTCGCGGTATTCGCTACTCCATCGCCGCTGGCCTTGGCTATGTGTATGGCAGCCACGTCTTGCGATTCTTCTCCCGATATTACAAACCGGCGGTGGCGATCCTGATCGGATTGGCCGTTGTCGGTGCCGTACTATCACTCATTCAATACCTCCGGATGCGAAAAAAATAGCCATGCATCCCCTCGGCCGGAGATTACACTCTCAGCCGAACCGCACTCAGAGGTTACGCGCTGCGCTTTGCGCTATGAGTTCTTCTCCGCCTCATCTCGAATGTGTTTCAAAACGCGCAGGTGAATCTGGTGGATGATTGCGTCCGACCACAGCCGCCAGTATGAGGATGGCCATAAGCTATGCCGGTACCATGTGGTTCCTTCGAGCTTTGTCTTACCATTGGGTAGTGGCGTTAGCAGAAATTGGCCCCCATTCGAAACCAGGAAGCCATGGAGGTGCGGGGGATCGATGTGAGAATAAGGAGTCCATTCCTCAAGCGGGGCTGGGTTCGCCGTCACCGAAAACTTCAGCTTGTGGGGCTCGTCCCAAACCTGAATTGGTTCGATAAAAGCTCCGGTAGAAAAAACGCAACGCCTCTCCGCACCGGGCCCGCTTCCCACGATTTCTGCCCGAATCGGGTATGCAATGCCGGCGCGAAATATCCATTCTGTTGGAGGCGAAATTTCTGAAAATCCGATCACTTGTTGCCAGACTCTTTCAGGAGGTGCATTGACCTCAATGGAAGAGTGGACTTCAAACGTTGGCGGCGAAATCGCCGCACCATGTTCTGCCCACTGGACACCGGGAACAAAAATCAACAGAAGGGAAAGAAATGCGGGCGTGTTGTCGTGCAACCACCGGCGCTTCTGTACAAGATATCCGCAGGCACCTCCAAATGCGGCGAGCGGCAAGGCAATAGGAGCCGCCATGACCAGGCAGAGAACGCCTTCGACTGCAACGGCTAGCAGACAGAACCCCAAGACGGCAATGGACAAGCATGCGACGCTCACACACCCTTTCAGAGTGCGTGGACTCTTCGAGCCATAGACGAGCGCTGCCGCGAGACCCATCGTAAAGGGCAACGCGACGAATAATCCCCAGCCGTAGTTGACAAGCAATTTCGCACCGAGCAGCGCGATGCCAATTCCCGGCGGCACGGTAAAAAGCAAAGACACCGCTGCGCTTCCTAGAATGCTGTCAGGAATAAAGCCCGCGAAGCGTGAATTCCCTAGTCTACGAAAACTCGTCTGCGATGTGGTGCGTTCGGGTAGCAAGGATAACAAGAGGAAGAATAACAAGTTTAGGAATGGAACAAAAAACAAGGCGACGAGAGGAGAGGGAAGTCCCGCACTTCGAAGGCGCTTAAGGGTTAGGACGACACCTATCCACACGAATGGAAGCGAGAGAGCCAGCAAGGTTTCTAGGAACAGTGCGTCGTAGCTGCGGAGGCTCGTGATTCGGCCAATATTTGCAGCCGGCAGCCAATAGTTGAAGAAACCCCAGGGGCGGTGGAAGGCATAAACGGCGACCAAACGATCGAGATTGTGTTTGAAAGCGAACCCCAGCACGCCGATGGTTGCGTAAGTTCCACGGTCGACCGAGCCTGCCGGTTCCCACAAATCACGGAGTGCAATTTTCATAAGATCTCCCGCGTGTTCACCGTCATTAATTTCTGTACAAACAGAAGCTACAGTAACAACGAGCAATCGTCAAGAAGTTTTATCGGCGGGCGGTGGAAGTTCCTCGCTTTGATGTCGGACGTTGTCTCCGCTAGAATGAATTTGTAGCCCATGTCTCTTACCAAACAGCAAGCGCTGGAGATGTTCGAGTCCGACGACCTGATCGGTATTGGCATGGAAGCCGACGCTGTCAGGCGAAAGCTTCATCCGGAAGGCACCGTCACCTACATCATCGATCGCAACATTAATTACACAAATTTCTGCACGGAATACTGCACCTTCTGCGCCTTCTACCGCCCGCTGAAAGGCCCCACCGCGAAAGAAGGCTACATCCTCGAGTTCGACACTATTTATGAAAAAATCCGTGAAACTGTCGAACTTGGCGGTACCGGGGTGCTGATGCAAGGCGGACTGCACCCTGACCTCAAAATTGACTGGCACGAAAAGATGTTGCGCGGCATCAAAGACCGTTTTCCGCAAATTCATCTGCACTGCTATTCCGCTTCCGAAATCATCGCCATCGCCGAGTACAGCGCTCTCAGCATTCGCGACACGATTCTCCGCCTGCGCGATGCCGGACTCGATTCCATCCCCGGTGGCGGCGCTGAGATTCTCGACGACGAAGTCCGCTACAAAATTGCCCGCCTCAAATGCCTCACCGGCGATTGGATCAATGTCCACCGCACCGCCCACCAACTCGGCATGCGCACCACCGCGACCATGATGTTCGGCGTCGGCGAAGACTACAAACACCGCATCAACCATTTGCAGGAACTCTACGATCTTCAGGAAGAAACCGGAGGCTTCACCGCCTTCATCCCATGGAGCTTTCAGCCGCAACACACCGCCCTCGGCGGCCGCCACTGGGACGAAGCCACCGCCGTCGAATATCTGAAAGTGCTCGCTATCTCGCGCCTCTATCTCTCAAACTTCGTCAACGTGCAATCGAGTTGGGTAACGCAGGGTCTGAAAGTCTGCCAGATGGGACTGCGCTTCGGCGGCAATGACGTCGGCTCCGTGATGCTCGAAGAAAACGTAGTCCGCGCCGCAGGCGTCACCAACTGCACCACCGAGGAAGAACTCCGCCGCATTATCCGCGACGCGGGATTCAGACCGGCGCAGAGGGACACGCTTTATCGGCAGTACTTCCTGAACTAGCTATGTCACGTGGAAGGCCTGCAATAAAGTGGAAGAGCGGCGCTTCAGCGCCGCGCAAAGCTCTCTATCGTGTACTTATTGAAGCGACGTCTCGTTTTGGGACACTCTGGATAAGTTTTTGCACGCGAACGAGTGTCGCGCGCTCCCGAAATTATTACATCCCAGTAACAACTACCGAGGGCAACTCGATCTGCGTTTAGACGCGGGAGCATGCTAGCACCCTGAAAAGACGGCACTTCTTTTCTCGCCACAGCCGACCTCGACTTGGCACAAGAATTGCAATTACAGAGTTGCTGTCGCTGCAATTGGAGGGATTTCCAATGTCCGCTACCGGCGATGCAGAATTTCTTCGTCTCCTTAAAAAAGACATCGATTACTTTACGCACGCAGTGGAGCACTTTGAAGATTTGATTCCGCGCGTGTGCTCTTCCGTACAAGATCAGTGGAGATTGCAGGCGCAAACCCGCCGCAACTTTGCCTTTGAACTGGAAATTCTTTTGGATAAAGCGGAACAATGTGTAAGCACATCGGTCCGCGCCGGAAAAAACGGAGACCAGTCCAGTTCTGCCTCACAATAAGCGGCAAGCGCCATGTTCTTGCCGGCATCAATGCCTGAAGCGGTTAGTGTATTCAATCCGGTAGAATAGACGTTTTCACCGGAACGCTTGCCACACTCTCATTTCACGCTGTCATCGATGGTGGCCGCATGGGCCGCCCCGCGCGGCATTGGGCCCTACCTCCGCCAGCACTTGCTGGATAAGACTTTTCAGGGTCTCTATCACACTGATGCGTTCGATCGCGCGCTGCTGATTCCATATTTTCTTGTGCTGGTCTTGCTGGCCGGCTACGGAATGCATCGCTACATTCTGGTTTACCTCTACTACAAGCACAAGAAGAACCGCACCACTGAGCCCGCCGCTTACTTCGAAGAATTGCCGCGCGTGACCGTGCAACTGCCGATCTTTAACGAGCAGTACGTAATTGAGCGCTTGCTGGAATCCATTTGCAAGTTGAAATACCCTCGGGAGAAGCTCGACATCCAGGTGCTCGACGATTCCACCGACGAAACTGTCGTGGTGGCGCGAACTCTGGTGGAGCGCTATGCCGCGCTCGGGAATCCTATCACTTACCATCACCGCACCAACCGCGAGGGATACAAAGCAGGCGCGCTCGCCGAAGGCTTGAAGACAGCCAAAGGAGAATTTGTAACTATCTTCGACGCCGACTTCACGCCGCCCGAAGATTTTATTCTGCGCACCATCCATCACTTCACCGATCCCAAGATTGGGATGGTGCAAACCCGCTGGACGCACATCAACCGCGACTATTCCTTTCTCACGCAGGTCGAAGCGATCCTGCTCGATGGTCACTTCGTGCTCGAGCACTCGGGACGCGCGCGCAGCGGAGTCTTCTTCAATTTCAACGGCACCGCCGGTGTTTGGCGGCGGCGCGCGATCGACGAAGCTGGTGGCTGGCAACACGATACGCTTACCGAAGACACCGATCTCTCCTATCGCGCCCAGCTCAAGGGATGGAAGTTCATCTACCTGCAGGATGTCGAGTGCCCGGCCGAATTGCCCATTGAAATGACCGCATTCAAGACCCAGCAGGCGCGCTGGGCCAAGGGCCTGATCCAGACCGGAAAGAAGATTCTGCCGCGCGTGATGCGCAGCGATGCGCCGTTGCACACTAAGATTGAGGCCTGGTATCACCTGACTGCAAACCTCAGCTATCCGCTGATGATTGTGCTTTCGGTGCTGATGTTGCCGGCCATGGTCATCCGCTTTTATCAGGGATGGTTTCAGATGCTGTTCATCGACCTGCCACTCTTTCTTGCTTCTACATTTTCTATTTCGAGCTTCTACCTCGTCTCGCAGCGCGAACTTTTTCCCAAGACCTGGCCGCGCGCTCTGCTCTATCTCCCGTTCCTGATGGCGCTCGGTATCGGGCTCACCATCACCAATACCAAGGCCGTGATTGAAGCGCTGATTGGCAAAGAAAGCGCGTTCGCGCGTACCCCCAAGTACAACGTCGAATCCAGCAAAGATAAGATCGGCGCCACCAAATATCGCAAGCGCCTCGGATGGGTGCCGTGGGTCGAACTGCTGATTGGGAGTTACTTCGCGCTCACCGTGTTTTATGCTGTCGAGAACGAGAACTTCGTTACCGTTCCATTCCTTCTGCTCTTCGTGCTGGGTTACTGGTGCACAGGATTGATGTCGCTCTTGCAGGGCCGCTTCTCCGGCGTCGCACTCAGCAGCGAATCTCATACCAAGCCATTTCCCGTGGGAGTGTGAAGTGCGGCAGCCAGCATCTCATGGGTGCGGTGTCGGTGGGACGCTGGCGCTACTAAACTTTCCTTAGCCTCGCTGCTCAGTTACAATCCAGTCGCCCAGAGTTCTCGCGCTAAGTCGCGACTACTTCGCGACTCGAAGGAGGCTGCGATGCTCCGCTTCCGCAAGCTGTTCCATGTCGTTGTCCTGGCACTGTTGGTCACTTCGCTCCTCAGTTGTGGAGGTAGACACGATTCCGACGAGTACTTCGTGCTCGTTGCGGCGAACCTTCAAGTCCCCTATTGGCAGAGTGCGGGCGCAGGATTTTCTAGAGCCGCCGCTCAAATGAAAGTGCGAACTGATTACTTCGGTCCAAACAATTACGATCCTAAGGCCGAGCGCGACGCGCTCGATAGAGCGGTGCAGCAGAAGGCCACCGGCATCCTGCTCGCGGTGACCGATCCAGCGCTGCTCAAAGACGGCATCGATAAAGCGATCGCCGCCGGAATTCCGGTAGTCACCATCGATTCCGATGCTCCAGCCAGCAAGCGTCTTTTCTTTATTGGCACGAATAATTATCAGGTTGGCGTCACGGGTGGAGAGCGGCTGGCGAAGGAACTGAAGGGCAAGGGCAACGTCGTGGTGTTCACAATGCCGGAACAACACAACATGCAGGACCGTCTCCGCGGTTATCGCGATGCGCTTGATCGCAGCGGGATCAAAATCACTCGCGTGGTCGATATCCAGGGTGATCCGCGCATTGCCTTCGATACCACAACCCAAATTATCGGCAAGGAGAAAGATAAGGTTGACGCCTTCGTGTGTCTCGAAGCGCAATCGGGGAAAGAAGTGGCCGGCGTGCTCGACAGTTATAAAGTTACCGGCAAGATTGTTATGGCGATGGACACCGATCCGGAGACGCTCGATTGGATCAAGAAGGGCGGCATCGCCGCCACCATTGCGCAGAAACCCTACACCATGGCTCTTGTCGGCATGCAGATGCTGGACAATCTATACCACCACAAGCCGCCTTCGCTCGATACCGATTGGTCGAAGGACAGCTTTGCGCCCATCCCTTCATTCGTGGATACTGGTTCTGCCTTGATCGACAAGAGCAATGTCGATTCGTTCCTCCAGGCGAAGCAGAGCGTTACGGGCGGACGCAAGTAACGCTTCGCTAATGACAAGCAATCTGGGCCGAGGGATCAATTACACAATGCGAAGACAGCAGCTTTCTTTTTTTATTGCATGGATTATCGTCAGCTTCCTTTTTGTCGCCGGGCCTGCGTCGAGCTTGGCGCTGGATCGGCAGCCCAATTCCGACTATCATGCTCGCCGCGAAGCGCTCGCCAAAAAAGCGGCCGGCGTTGTGGTGCTGTTCGCAGCCACCGAGAATGATGGCCCCAACGATCTTTACGGGTTCCGCCAGGACGATAACTTCTTCTATCTTTCGGGCTTAGGCGAACCGGGTTCCGCTCTGCTGATTGCGTCGGCTGCCGAATCCACGGCCGATACGTCCGCGCGCTCTTATACCGAAATCCTTTTTCTTCCTCCGCGCAACTCCACTCAAGAGAAATGGACCGGGCCCAAGCTCGGGCCGGAAAACCCTGAAGCGCCAAAGATCACTGGCTTTGATCGCGTCGAAGACATGAGCCAACTGCCCAGCGAAGTGGTGCGGTTTGTGACCGGCGCGCGCCCTTCGGTTTACACCGAGGTCGCTTCGCATGGTGAAAGTACTCCATCCACGGCGCCTCTTGCATTTTTGAAGCGGCTGAATGCGTATCTGTCTTTTCAGGACGTGAAACCTATGCTTTCGTCGCTGCGCACCACCAAGGACGCAGGCGAGGTCGCGCTGATTCGCAAAGCGGTGGATGCTTCAGTGGCTGCGCACTTTGCCGCGTTCAAAGCGGTGAAGCCGAATGTGAACGAGCGCGAAATTTCCGCGCTCATGCAATACGAGTGGGGCAAGCGAGGCTGCGAACGCGTCGCCTACGCGCCCATCGTGGGGTCGGGTTACTATTCCACCGTTCTGCACTACTCGGATGATGACAACGTCATGAGGTCCGGCGACGTCGTTGTCATCGACGCGGCGGGTGAATATTCGATGTATGCCGCCGACATCACGCGCACGATGCCAGTCAATGGCCACTTCACCGCGAGGCAGCGCGAAATTTATGACATCGTTTTCGGAGCGCAGCAGGCAGCCATGGCCGCGTTTCAATCCGGTAAATCGAGCATCACTCGCGCCACCGCCAATTCGCTCTACCAGGTTGCCTTCGACTATATCAATACCCACGGTAAGGACTTGCACGGTCAGCCGCTGGGGCAGTATTTCATTCATGGCCTTGGCCACTATATTGGCCTCAACGTTCACGATCCGGGCGATTACAGCGTGCCACTCGGCCCGGGCATGACTTTTACGATCGAACCCGGAATTTATATTCCCGAAGAAAATCTTGGCGTCCGGATCGAAGACGACTATTACGTTGACAAGGATGGCAAGCTGATCAAACTGAGCGAGACACTGCCGTCAAAGGCGGAAGACGTAGAAAAGCTGATGGAAGGAAAATGAGAAAGTGAAATTGAGAAATTGGTAATTGGGTAATTTTCAAGAAACGTTCCATACTTAAATTACCAAGTCGCCAAATGGCCCAATTCCTCAATTCCTACGAGACGTATTCCCGGATGTACTCATCTTGCGTTTGCGTGAGGGCGCGCAGGTCGCCATCGAAAATTACTTTGCCTTCGCGCAGGATTAGAAAACTCATGGGCACGTCGCAATGCTGGCCGGGAAGCAGCGCCACCATCCGGTTGGCGTCTTTATCGAACTGATGCGTGGCCATGGTGAATGCGTCCTGCAGGCGGTGGGTCACTAATAGAGCGCTGGTCTTGTTCACATCGCGCTGCTTCACAATCAATTCAATGATAGTGTTCGAGGTTACTGGATCCAGGCCGCCAGTGGGCGAATCGTAAAGCAGCAGTTCGGGCTGCGTAATCACGGCTCGCGCGATCGCGACGCGACGCCGCATGCCTCCGGATAACTCAGAGGGATCAAGATCGAGGGTGTGCTCCAGTTCGACAAAATGCAGCGCCTCGCGCACCCTGCGATCGATTTCCTCGTCATACACACCGTGATCTTCCATGAGGCGATAGGCAACATTTTCTCGAACGGTGAGAGAATCGAAAAGCGCGCTTTCCTGAAAGACCATTCCGATTTTGCCGCGCAACTCGAACAAGTCTTCCTCTGGCATCTGCGAGATATCATGACCCAGCACCACAATGCGTCCGGAGTCTGGCCGGATCAGTCCCATCGCCAGCTTCAAGATCAGACTTTTTCCTGAGCCCGCTACCCCGAAGAGAGCCTTGGTCTCGCCCTTGGCGAGACGGAAGGAAACTCCGCGCAGGACTTCGTTCTCGCCAAAGCCCAGCGCCACGTCTTCAAATACGACGGCGGGCGAGGTATCTTCAGTTGTGATTACGGCGGCGGAATCGAGTGGCAAGGTAGGGACAGACATGAGATTACCGGTAGGAAAGTACGGCCATCAGTAAACGAGTGACGAAAAAATCGAGCACAAGAATGATCACGGAAGAGGCGACCATGGCTTGGGTTGTGGCCCGGCCCACGCCCTGGGTCCCACCGCGCGCGTTCATTCCGTAAAAGCAGCCTATGGTCGCGATAATGAAACCAAATAAGACGGGCTTGACCAGTCCCATAAACACGTCCTGAAACACCAAAGTCTGCCACGCATAGGACCAATACTGCCGCCAGTCCAGATGAAGCAGAACCCGAGCGACTATTCCTCCACCGGCGAGGCCCACCAAGTCGGAGACAATGGCCAGGAAAAACAGCATGAACACAGTGGCGGCGACGCGCGGCGTCACCAGTTTTTTCATGGGGTCGGTGCCAAGGGCGCGCATGGCGTCGATCTGTTCGGTCACTACCATCGATCCTAATTCGCTGGCCATGCCGGAGGAATTCCGTCCGGCCACCATTAAGCTGGTGAGTACTGGACCAAGTTCGCGCACCATGGAAGTCGAAACCAGTTGTCCTACCAGCGAGAGCGAGCCGAAACGCTCAAGCGTATTCGAGGCCTGGAGCGCCAGCACTGCTCCGGTGAAGAAGCCGGTGAGCACGACGATGGGCAGCGATCCCACCCCGATTGCGTCCGCTTGACGTACCATGTCCGTAAAATAGAAGGGCTTCTGAAGGAGATTGGCGACGGCTTGGACGCAAAACAAAGCATAATTCTGAACTGTCTGGATTCTTAATTTGGCGAAATAGGTGGGCGACGTAAGTTCCATGCGGCTCGGAGGCATGACGATTCACTTGCCACGCTTTCCCGAACTATAGCAGAGAAGTCCGCGAGGCTTCAGAGATCTTCCGCTGAATCTATTCTGAAAACTATTCTGGCGGGCTGCTGGCGGGCTCTGGCTCAGCCTCTTTTTCCGGGCGTCGAGGACGCGGTTGATCTCGCTTACCAGATCGAGGAGGCGGTGACTGAAATCGCTGCGTGCGGAGCGGCTTCGCAGAAGCCGGAAGTCGTTGCTTACCGGCGGCCTATTTATCCGCGGGTCTTCTTCTTGATCTCGATGTTCAGCCTGCGGATTTTCTGATTCAGGGTCGACAGCGGAACCTTGAAGTGTTCGGCGGCTTCCGTCTGGTTCCAGTTACACTTCTCCAGCATCTCCGTAATGATGCGCTTTTCCACGTCTTCCACAATTTCGAACAGAGAAGCATCCGCGGGTGGATCATGCAGCAAGGAGAATGCTGAACCCTTCCCCAGCAGGTTATCGGGTAAAAGGTCCATGCCGATAGCGTTTCCGGAGGACAGGACGACCGCGCGCTCAATCACGTTTTCAAGTTCGCGCACATTGCCGGGCCAGGAATAAGCCATCAGAGGCCGCAAAGCCTCAGGAGTAATGGTGCGCGCCGGGCGGTCATTTTCCTCGGCATATTTCTTCAGAAAGAAATCGACTAGCAAAGGAATATCCTGCTTCCGCTGTCGCAGGGGCGGGAGTTCGATGGTGATTACGTTGAGGCGGTAGAACAAATCCTCGCGGAAGCGGCCTTCGCGCACTAAATGGCGCAGATCTACGTTGGTGGCGGCGATGATGCGCACGTCTACTTGGACCTCTTGCACGCCGCCCAGGTGCATGAAACGCCGGTCTTGCAGAACGCGCAGAATCTTGGCTTGGGTGTCGAGGCCCATGGTCGCGATTTCATCGAGAAACAGCGTGCCCCGATCCGCCATCTCGAACAGTCCCTTTTTGGAAGCGATGGCGCTGGTGAATGCCCCCTTCACGTGGCCGAAGAGCGTGGATTCGAGCAGGTCGGTGGGCATGGAGCCGGTATTGACCGGGACGAAAGGGCGGTCGTGGCGCGGCGAATTCAGGTGCAGCGCTTTGGCGATCACTTCCTTGCCGGTCCCGCTCTCGCCCTGCAACAGCACCGTAGAGCGGCTATTGGCCACTTGGGCGACGAGATCAAAGATTTTCAGCATCGGCTCGCTCTTGCCGACGATGTTCTCGAAATTGTAGCGCTGCTTGAGCGCGCGCTTGAGCTGGACGTTTTCTTCTTCGGCCCGGCGCCATCCGATGGCGGCGCGGACATCGGCGAGAAGCTTTTCGTTGTCCCAGGGTTTTTGGACGAAGTTGGCCGCACCCGACTGCATGGCGCGCACCGCATTCTCCACCGTTCCGTAGGCCGTGATCATGATGACCGGAAGACGGGTTTCGTGGGCGCGAATCTCGGCCAGGATTTCCATTCCATCGCGCCCCGGCAGAGCAAGGTCGAGCAGAACGAGGTCGAAAGGATGTTCTCCGATGCGCTGCAGGCCCGCTTCACCGCTGACCGCGGTTTCCACGGCGAAGCCTTCCATCTCAAGCAAAGTCTGCAACGACTCGCGAATCTCGGATTCGTCGTCAATAATGAGGACGGCGCCCGCCAAGCCCGGGCCACCCGGGCTTCCGTTTAACAGCGTGCGCGAAACGACTGCGGTATCAGACATATTCCGCCTTGGAATGGACTGGCTTTCTACTTAGAGGGAAATCCAGGGTGAAGGTTGTCCCGGTGCCGGGGTGACTGTCGACGCGAATCTTTCCCGCGTGTTCCTGGATGATCCCGTAGGTGACGGAAAGACCGAGACCGGTGCCGCGGGCCTGACCTTCGCGCGGAGAAGTCTTCGTAGTGAAGAAAGGATCGTAAATGCGCTGGATATTCTCGGGCGCGATGCCAGAACCAGTATCGGTTACGCACACGCTGACGCTATCGCCGTTCAGTGTCGCCACCCGCAGGGTGCCCCCTCCTGGCATGGCGTCTTTGGCGTTCAGGAACAGGTTCAAGAAGACCTGTTGCAATCGTCCCGCATTTCCTTGAATTGCTGGGAGCTTCGGCGCCAGCACATTCTCGACTTCGACTTTAGCTACCTTGAACTGGTGTTCGAGTAGCGCCAGAGTATCCGCGATTACTTTGTTGACATCCACATCGCCGATCTCGCTGCCGCTGGTGCGGGAGAAGTTCAGCAAGTTGTTGACAATTTCAGAAGCACGGAAAGTCTGGCGCGTAATCTTCTCGAGGAGTGCCGATTTCTGGGAGTCGCTTTGAAGTTGCTTGGCCAGCATTTGCGTGTAGGAGGAGATCACCGCCAGCGGTGTGTTGACTTCGTGAGCCACGCCAGCCGCGAGGAGTCCGATCGACGAAAGTTTGTCGGCCTGGGACAGCTGAGCTTCCAGTTCGACACGCGCCGTGATGTCGTCCATAATGAGCAACCGGCCAATCACCTCAAACTTACGCGTAACCAAAGGGGCAAGCGCTACATTGACAGTGCGGACTTCGCCTGCGGGCGTATTCAGGCGGAATTTGTACAGGTTTCGAATACCGGGCTCGCTGCGCATGCGATGGAATTCCTCAACAAACTCGGCCGGGAAAATGGCCTTCAGGGACTGCGTTAGCGTCTGCCAGCGCGGCACCGCATACATTACTTCCATCTGCGCATTCCAGCTTTCGATGCGGTCTTCCATGTCGAGAGCCATTACGCCTACGTTGATGGATTCGACAATATTTTCGTTAAAGTCTTTCAGACGCTCATACTCGGCTGCCTTCTGTTGTAACGAGGCATAGAGCTGCGAGTTCTGGATGGCGATGCCAAGATAACCGCCCAGTGTTTCCAGCAATTCCATGTCTTCGCTGGAGAGAAAGTCGCCTTGCGTGGTCTTGCCCAAGCCAAGAACGGCGATGGTCTTGTGTTGCGCATGGCAGGGAATGTAGTAGTTCAGATCCAGACGTGCGATGGCCTGTTGCGCGGCTGGCGTCTCTCGAGGTACCTGATGAGTGTTTTCGAAGAACAAGTGGCCGGCCTGCTCGGGACGAGAAATGCTTAGAAATGACAGGTCAATGCTGCCTGGAGCCGACAGGCCGAAAGATTTGGCCAGAACAAAATTGTCCGCTGAGTCTCCCGCCAGGAAAATCGCCATGCGATCGACGGCGAGGGTACGCGATAAGCGGTCGATCAGCGAAGAGAGCAGTGTGCTCAGGTTGGTCTCCGAACCCAATTCGCGACCGAACTCAAGCAGGGTGCGGCGATAGTCATAGCGCGTGCGATAGAAGAACTGATCGATGCGGTCTTGAATCCATTTGCGGACGGGATCAAACAACAGCGCGGTTACTACGACCGCCAGGATCAGACCTACGGGCCCGGAACTGGGTTGCCAGTTGTGTACCAGCAGAGCCACGCCCGCGACCAGGCCGAAATACAATCCTACGACGATCGCCGCAGCGAGGGTGTATACCACGCCGCGCTTGAAGATGAGATCTACATCCATCAAGCGATAACGGAAGATCGCGTAGCCGAAGGTGAGCGGCAGCAGAGCGAGCGAAAGCGCAGAAACCTTCATGGTCGCGGCTGGCAGCGATCCCATGAGATAAGGGACAACGTAGAACAAGGTGTAGGGAACAACGGCGAGGACGGTTCCGCGCGTCACCCATTTCAACTGCTGCCGCAGGATGGTTGTACTGGCGCGGCGGTAGCTGTACCAAAGTACGATCGCTGCGGCCAGAAAGAAGAGCGATCCGTACGACATTTCCATTCGATCGAGGTTCCAACGCAGCCTCTCACTGGCTTGCAGCCACTGCATGGCGGTGATGTGCCAGGCGAGCAACATCGCTCCAGGGAGATAAACCAAGGCGAGCAGAGAAGGATGTTTGCGAACGATCTGGCGCTTCTCAGGAAAGGTGAGAACGAAATGAAGAAACAGGGCGGGCTGCAGGACTCCGGCAGCGATATTGCCCCAATAAATTACCCAGTCGAAATCATTCAGCTTGCCGGTGTATTTGAACGAATAAGCAATAAATGAAACCAGGCAGAAGATATAGAAGTGCGTGGATCCGACCGCAGTCCAGCGGCGAAGCAACACGTAGATGCCGATTCCGAGATAGATCAGCGCGATCAGCCGCAGCCAGTTGTTGAGAGAACGCTCCGCAGGTACAAGTATGACGCTGGAATCGAGAACAACCGATTGCCGGAGCAGGGAATACGCAGCCTTCGACCAGACGCCGTTACGGTAGAGTTGGCGCTCCAACCCTGACATGTTCCGCACTTCTTGTCCGTTGATGGAGACTAGTTCGTCGCCCGGCTTGATGCCGCTTTTGGCGCCGGGTCCGGTGCGTTCGACCCGATCGGCGGTCAGCCGGCCGCCGTGCTCGACCCACCAGACGCCATCGTCTGGAACCAGGAATTTCCACTCGGCATTGAAATTGAACCCAGCGAAAACGACGGCAGCCACGGTCAAAAGGAACAACAGCACGGCAACCGAGCGGACTTGGCTTTCCCGATTCATGGGCTTGAGCGGCGCCCCGACAGGTGGGCTAATGTGCCGCAGATCAATGTCAGACTGATGCTCTATCAGCAACTTCGCTGCCATGTCCGTTTCCGTTTTGGGACCGCTAAGTGCCGTACCTAAAGCAACTTCCAAGATTATAGATGGATTTGTGGAAAGCGGGTATGTATTTCAGGAGGTTTGTGTGGAATCTTGTATCCGACACGGTGAGAATGATTTAGATGGCAATGCGAAACTGCAGGCGAGGCGCGACTGCGCTTCGCAGACTCAGGCCAGGGAACGCCTACGATGCGCGTCAGTCGTGAGTCGCGAACAGCTAAGATGCCCGATCGCCATTGCGATTGGCGACCGGGGTTAATTTTTTCGCTTAATTCCCGCCTTGCGCTTCCAATATAGGAAAGAATTCAGCGCGGTGAACTAAGAAGGCCAAGCCGCCAGTTGCGCGTTTGCGGGCCCAAGGCTTACGCGAATCACGTTCATCAGTTCGTCGTTATCCGCGGGTTTTTGAAAAAACGCGGCTGCCCCCGCCTTCAGAGCGCGTTCTTCGTTCGCTTGAGGATCGCGGGCGCTCAGCACGATGACGGGAATCCCGGCAAGTGCGTCGCTGTTTTGCAGTCGCTCCAGAACCACGAAGCCGTCTCCGACGGGGAGGCCCAAGTCTAGAATGATCAAGCTTGGACGTTCTTTCTGAGCTGAGGCAATCGCGGAATAGCCATCGGTTGCGGTGGTGACGTCATAATCGTTAGCGCGCAAACGCAGGCGCATGGCACGTACCAGATCAGGATCGTCATCGACTACAAGAATCTTTGGTTTCGGCATTGAGTTCTCTCCTTGTGAGTTATCAATTGGCGTTTTTTGAGCTTTTCCCGGTTGACAGTTGTTTGCGTTCCAGACCGCTAAAAATCATCTGGGTTACGCAACCGGCGACACTTTGAATCTGCTGGTCGAGCGATTGTTTGGTATCGGTGGCCGGTAACTGGACCGGAACCGAGGTGATGGTTACCGTGCACTTGGACTTGAGATCGGGAACGCGCTCCAACTGTTCTCGGATCCGAGTAGTCATGATCCCGGAACGCTGAAGATCGGTGCAGGCGACGACGTAGAAAGTTTCGGCCGACCCTGCCGCGCCCATCGGGGGCAACAACAAGTCTTTGTCGAGATAGATGCAGCGGCGCACGGTCTCCAAACACTGCTGCCAGGTTTCTTTCCAGTTTCCCCGCGGAGGGTTGGACAGGGGCGTCAGTTCGATGCGCACCAGCACCATATCCGGACGCAATTGGGCCTGGTACGTGACTACCGGAGCAAGCAACTTGGGCAGCGAGAAAATGGGCAGGGTGAAAGTAAACGTGCTACCTTGCCCCGGTTCACTCGAAACCCAGATCCGGCCCTGATGAAGCCGTACGATTTCCCGGCTGATAAACAAACCTAGTCCTAGTCCGGATCGGTTGTTATCAACCGAATTGGGATCCTGGTACAGCCGCTCAAAGATCAGCGCCTTGGCTTCCGGCCCGATGCCGCGTCCAGTATCGCTGACGGAAATGTAGGCGGAACCAGGATCGGCGTCCACCATAGTTGCTTGCAGCATGACTGCGCCATCCGGAGCAGTGAATTTGATGGCATTGTCTGCAAGGTTGATCAACACTTCGAGCACGCGATCGGGGTCGGCGTGCACCAAAGGGAGCCGGTGATCGATTCCTACCTCCAATCCAACTTTCTTTTCGTCCGCGGTGGGCCGTAGCATTGCCGCGGCCTGTTGAACCAGTTCATTCAGCGAAATGCAGCGTGGCTCGATGCGCATCTTGCCGCTCTCGGCGCGCGTGGCCTCAAGCAGGTCGCGGATCATGGCGTGCAACTGATTCACGCTTTTCAAAACTGTCTTCAGGTGGTCGGCCTGCTCGGGCGCAACCGGGCCGGCGAGGCCATCCAAAAGCAAAGTAACGTACTGGTGAATGCAGGTGAGCGGCGTGCGCAGTTCATGAGAGACATGGGACAGGAACTGGTTCTTGAATTCCAATTGCTGCTTCTGAGCGATTTCGAGGGAGCGAAGCAGGGCCTGGCGTTCCACGGCGTAGCGCATAGCCCGCTCCAGATTCTTGCTGGAGATGTTGCCTTTTACCAGATAGTCCTGCACGCCGTGATGGACGGCTTTCATCGCCAGTACTTCGTCATCCTGGCCGGAGAGCACGACGACCGGTACATTGGGCGAGTGCTCCATAAGGCGTCGAAAAGTGTCTGCCCCGTGACTGTCGGGAAGATTCAGGTCCAACAGGACCAGCGAAGGTGTTTCCCGGCTCAGGGAAGCGAGGCCATCGGCCAGCCGGCTAACGCAATTCACCTTCACTGCTGATTGGCCTTCGACCAGGCGAAGGCGGACGAGGTCTGCATCTCCCGGGTTATCTTCTATGAGCAATACATTCGTAGTTGTTTCATTCATTGTTTTGTTTGTTCTCCTCTGGGTGGCAGGCTGGCAAGGCCAAACCAAAATTGTTCAATCGACTTCATGGCGGCAAAATATTCAACAAGATTTCCCGGCTTGCACACGTAGCAATTAGCTCCCAATTCATAGCTGCGTTTGACGTCCTGGCTGAGCTGGGACGTGCTGAAGATAATCACGGGAATGCACCGCAGATCCGGACTTGCCTTCATTGCGGCCAAGACGGCCAAGCCCCCGCGCTTGGGTAAATTCAAGTCGAGGATGACGAGATCGGCCGGGAGTGCACTGCTATAGTTTCCCCGCCGGTTCAGAAAAGCGAGCGCTTCCACGCCATCCTCCACGCTGTTGATCTGGCAGCTGGGAGCGCATTGTTTCAGGGCTTCGCAAGCCAGGCCGATATCCGCTGGGTTGTCGTCCACAATCAGAAGATGACGCACGGAGTTCATGCTTTGCCGTCTTTCTCGTCGGCACCGCGCAGCGGAATGGTGAACTTGAAAGTGGCTCCGCACCCGGCTTGGGACTCAACCCAAATGTTGCCGCCGTTACGCTCGATGATCTTCTTGCAGATCGCGAGGCCAATGCCGTTCCCGGGATATTCGGTGCGCGCGTGCAAACGCTGGAAGACGACAAAAATGTTATCGGCGAACTCCGGTGCGATTCCAATGCCGTTATCAGCCAGGCTGAATTGCCAGTACAGCGCGGTTTTCTCGGCCCGTATGGAAATGACCGGCTGCTTTTCCCCACGAAACTTGATGGCGTTTCCGATCAGATTCTGGAACAGCTGCACGATCTGCGTCCGGTCGGCCCAAACCCCAGGTAAGTTCGCGGAGTTTAAGTTCGAGTAGTCAATGACCGCGCCGTTTTCCTGAATGGCCGGGCCCAGACTCTTTACGACCTCTTCGAGAACGGCATTGCAATCGACCATCGAATCGGCGCCATTGGCGCGCCCTACTCTCGAAAATGCCAGCAAGTCCTGTATGAGCACCTGCATGCGGAGTGCGCCCTCGCTGGCGTAGCCGATGAATTTGTCGGCATTCTCGTCGAGCTTGCCACGATAGCGTTCGGAGAGCAGTTGGGTGTATGCCGCGACCATGCGCAGGGGTTCTTGCAAGTCATGGGAGGCGACGTAGGCGAACTGCTCAAGGTCCGCATTCGAGCGCGCCAATTCATCCGCTTTCTTTGCCAGATCTGCTTCCGCCTGACGGCGTAGGCCGCGTTCACATTTTTCCTGCAAGGCCCGGCGCACTACTTCAGGCAGGCGTGCCAGCCCGTCTTTCAGAACATAATCCGTAGCGCCCTGCCGGATGCATTCCACGGCGGTTACATCCCCGAGGGCGCCCGAAACCAGGATCATCGGAATGTCCAGGTTTTGCCGGCGGAGCACGGTCAGCGCTTCCATTCCTTTCCAGTTCGGCAAGTTGTAGTCGGCCAGCACAATTTCGGGAGAGTGAGTGCGCAGCGCTTCGGTGAAGCCCGCCTCGTCCTGCACAATCACCGCACTCACTTCGAGGCTGTCCTTGCGCAACGCGCGCAACACCAGTTCCGCGTCGAGCTGATTGTCCTCAACTAGCAAAGCTCGCAGCTTTGGTTTCGGCCCGATCGAGCTGTCAATTCCGAGTTTGGCCGCGCTGCTGCTCATTGCGCCTGCTTTGCCGTGCCCGCAGCGGTGGCGGTCAAGGGAGGCTGATTGGTCACCAGCCAGTACAGGCCGATCAGCTTCACCATTTTCCGGAACTGGTCGAAGTCCACCGGTTTTTGCAGGTAGCTGTTAACCCCCAAGTTATAGCCGCTCACCATGTCCCGCTCTTCGCGGGAAGAAGTCATCAGCACGACGGGTATGGTCCGGGTTCGCGGATCATTCTTGACCTGTTTCAGGACTTCCATTCCATCCACTTTGGGCATCTTCAAATCCAGCAAGACCAGCTTCGGCGGTTTTTCAAAGGACCGTTCGGCATGGGGTCCTTTGCAGAACAGAAAATCCAGCGCTTCCTCGCCATCGCGAGCGATGAAGACGCGGTTCGCCAGATTTTCCGCCCGCAAAGCATGCAGAGTGAGGTCTATGTCGTCTTGACTATCATCGACCAAAAGAATTTCGACTTCATTTGAGTTCATCATTAACTCCCTGCCGCGGCCGTTTTGTTAGTAACTTCTTTTGCCTTAGCCTCATCGGAGCCGACTGGCGCCAGCGGAGCCGTGTCCGCGCTAAGGGTGAAACAAAAGGTTGCGCCCTTGCCCGACTCTGCCTGGGCCCAGACCCGGCCTCCGTGCTTGTGAACGATGCGTTGTACGATTGCCAGGCCGACCCCGGTTCCTGCAAAATCCTCCGCCCGGTGTAGACGCTGGAAGACGCCGAACAGCTTGTCGACATACTTCATGTCGAAACCGACGCCATTGTCGCGAACGAAAATGACTGTCTGCCCATTTTCTAGCCGGTGATTGATCTCGATGACGGTTCTCTCCCGGGTGCGGGTGAACTTCAGGGCGTTGGAGATCAGGTTCTGAAACACCTGACGAATCAGGAGGGGATCGCAGTTTGCCGAAGGCAGCTTCGCAATCTCCCAATTCACCGCTCTGCCTTCCGCTTCTGGCTGCAGCAGGGAAACGACATCCTCGATGATCGAATTCAGACTGCCGATTTGGAGGTTGAGGGCATGACGGCCCACCCGCGCCAAATTAAGCAGCTCATCCACCGCCAACCCCATACGGCGGGTTCCGTCTTCGATGCGCTGCAAATGCTGCTGCGCTTCTGGCTCCATTCTGGCGGCAAAGTCTTCGATCAAGATCCTGGAAAACCCACCGATGTGCCGCAGCGGCGCGCGCAGATCATGGGACACGGAATAAGTGAAAGCTTCCAACTCCTGGTTGGCCGCTGCTAGTTGCGCGGTGCGCTCCGCCACCCTCTCTTCGAGTCCGTCATTGAGTTTGCGGATTTCCTGTTCGTCCGCTCTTCTTTGCGTGATGTCGCGGAACGCCACCACGCCGCCCCGCACCACGCCGTCCTTGCCCTTCAGGGGACCGCCGCTGACCTCGATCCAGACCCCTTGGTCGAGTTCGGGATTGCGCACATACATCTCGGCAGTGCACACCTCCCCGCGAACCGCGCGTGCCAGAGGATTTTGCTCAGGGGGAAAAAGCGTCACCATGTCGGGTAGATAGCAGCCGTAGTGTGCGTTCCATTCCCCGGGAGGAACGTTCTCTGCGCCCATGCCAACGATCCTCGTGGCGGCCGGATTCCAGATGATGAATTTTCCCCGCTCATCGGCCGCGACCAGACCCTCAGCCATGCTGTCGAGAACAGACTGCAGCATCAGCGTCTGGGTTTCCAGCGCCTGTCGCGAGCGCAGCAATTCCCCGGCTTGCCGGGAGAGTTCCTCCGCTTGTCCGGCGAGCCGATCTTCAGTTTGCTTGCGTTCGGTGATGTCGCGCGCAATTTTCGAAGCGCCAACAATCGCGCCACTGCTGTCCCTAATCGGAGAAATCGTCGCAGAAACGTCAATGTGCGTGCCGTCCTTCCGGACACGCACGGTTTCGAAATGTTCCACGCTCTCGCCGCGTCGAATGCTCGCCAGAATGTCGGACTCTTCACCGACACGCTCCGGCGGGATTAGCATCAGCATCGGTTTACCCACGGCCTCCGCTGCCGAATAACCGAATACTTTCTGGGCGCCTCGATTCCAGCTGTTGATCATCCCCTCCAGGGTCTTGCTGATAATGGCGTCTTCAGATGACTCGACCACGGCGGCCAGGCGTTCGCGCACCTCCTCCGCCCGCTTGCGCTCGGTGATGTCCGCGCGGATCGCCATGTACTGCCGGGGTTTTCCGTAGGCGTCAAGGAACGGGACAACGGTGGTATCCACCCAGTAAATCGAACCATCTTTGGCCCGGTTGCAGATCTCGTCCCGCCACGCTTGTCCGTTGGCGATGGTGTGATACATCTGCTGAAAAAACTCTTTGGAGTGGTGGCCGGAGTTGAGAATGCGGTGGTTCTGGCCCACCAACTCTTGGCGCGAGTATTTGCTGATGGCGCAAAACTTGTCGTTCACGTAGGTGATGGTCCCCTGAACGTCGGTGGTGGCGACGATCGCATGCTGGTCCAGAGCGAACTTCTGATCGGCCAGATCTTTCAGGGCGACCTTGCTGGTGACGAGACTCTCCCGCAGTGCTTCTTCCGCCCGCTTGCGCTCGGTGATATCCGCGCGGATCGCGACGTACTGGCGCGGTTTGCCATCCACGCCGGCGAACGGGACAATGGTCGTATCCACCCAGTAAATCCATCCGTCTTTGGCCCGGTTGCAGATCTCGCCGTGCCAGACCTCGCCATTCGCGATGGTGCGGTACATCTGCTGGAAAAATTCTTTCGGGTGATGGCTCGAGTTGAGGATGCGATGGTTCTGCCCCAGAAGTTCATCCCGTGAATACTTACTGATGGCGCAGAACTTGTCGTTCACATAAGTGATGGTCCCCTGAACGTCGGTGGTGGCGACGATGGCGTGCTGATCGAGAGCGTATTTCTGGTCGGCCACGTCCTTGAACGCCTGCTCTCGTGCTGCCAGGCTTTCCTTGAGCGCTTCTTCGGCTCGCTTGCGCTCGCTGATGTCCGCCCGGATGGCAACGTACTGGCGCGGTTTGCCCTCGGGGCCGACGAACGGGACGATGGTCGTATCCACCCAGTAAATCGAACCGTCCTTGGCGCGGTTGCAGATCTCACCTCGCCACACTTGGCCGTTGGCGATGCTGTGGTACATCTCTTGAAAGAATTCTCTGGGATGGTGTGCGGAATTAAGAATGCGATGATTCTGACCCAGCAGCTCGTCGCGCGAATACTGGCTGATGGCGCAGAACTTGTCGTTGACGTAGGTGATGGTGCCTTGAACGTCGGTGGTGGCGACGATGGCGTGCTGATCCAAAGCGAACTTTTGATCGGCGAGTTCCACGAGCACCTGCTCGTTTACCCCCTCCGCTCGCTTCCGCTCGGCGATTTCGGATTCCAGGGCCGTGGTGCGTTGCTCTACGCGCTGTTCCAACTCGGCGTTCAGGGTGCCGAGTTGGGCTCGTGCCTGGGCGCTGATGTCAATCTCGCAGTTGACGGCGATCCTGGCTAGCGACAATAAGCCTGCCCCAACGAAAATGCCTGTGACAATGATGAAACTTGTCAACCGTCTCCCTGCCTTGGTTGCTTGGGTGCGCTGGCTCAGCAGTCGCATTTCACCGGCCTGCATGCTTTGAGTCGTAGTGCGCACTGCCTCCATGAGCGTCTCAGTCTCAACAATCTCGCTCGCGCCAGGAGCTGCCTGAAACTGCCGGCGTTCGGCGACGATGCTATCAGCGAATTCGAGGGCGGCTCGGGCTTGCAGCTGGAGCACATCCAGGCGTCGCTGCTGATCTGGATTGTCCACTACCAAATGCCGCATCGCTCCCTCGTCCTCCGCCACGGTGCCCCGCGCGGTCTCGTAGTGTGCCAGCAGAATGTCTTGCCCGCTCAAGGCAAACGCCCGCGCACTCGTTTCCGTTTCGATTACATGTTTGGACGTGAGCTCGATCGCGTCCATCACCGCATAGGTGTGAGCCACCCAGTCGGCGTCATTCGCAGCTGTCCGGGCGCCGCGCCAGGACAAAAATCCCATAGAGATTGTCAGCAGCATCGCTACGATGAAGCCGATCGTAACCCTGCGCCGAAACGGGGCCTCGATCGGCGCATCGAGCCGCTTCCGGTCGGCGATTTCCTGTTGCAGCCCGCGATTTACATCCTGCAAGTGAACCCGGCCGGGCACGGACATCACCCTCGGAACCAAGGGGATGAGCATCGCCGCCGTGAGCATGGACAGCGCCGCTGTGGCTGCCTTCATGACGCCCGCCAGCATGTAATTGCTGTGCCAGACGTTCCAGATCTCCATCAGGTGGGTGGTGCCACAAGCCAGAATGAATCCACCGAACATCCAGAAAATGCGATTGAAGGGAAGGTTGCGATTCTCGCGGATGAAATAAATCAGGATAACGGGGATGGCGTAGTACGAGAGCGTGATCAAGCCATCAGAGATGACATTCAGCCATAGAATTCGCGGATTCCACAGATAGCAATATCCGTGAGGCATGAAATCCGAAGCTCCGGCGGATAACTTGCGGGCCGCCACCATGGCCAGCCACACCGATCCCGCAGTCAGCGGAATGGCAATTCCCGCCTTGGCCAGACCAGATGTCGGAGTGCTGCCCATCGGATCGACAAATCCTTTCTGTTGTTGTCGTGAAAAACCGTGTGAAAAGAGTCCGCGACACCGCGTTGTGACGCAGCTTCGTCAAGTAGGTTATCGGCGAGGATGGGACAAGCTTTATGCTCGAAATGTAAGGGCGGCGTATCGAAAGAAGAAGGCGGGTGTGCGGATGATCAGCGTACTTTCGAGTGTGCTAAAAGCCCCGGTTAAGAGTTTTTTGAGATTAGAGCTTGCTCAACTTCCTGATCAGCCGGAGCGGCGCCGCTGGCGTTACCCGGCCTTCCTTTTATCCTCAGGCGTCTCAGAGGGAAGATCGTCTTCATCCCACTCAAACGAGAGCTCCCGTGCAGTGGTTTCAATAGGCGCTAGTTCAGGAATGTCATCGGCGACGGATGCGCCCAGTTCGGCAAACTTGCGCGCCGAAACCAGCACACGGCTTTCGAGCGATCCAACCGCCTTGTTATAAGACTCGACGGCGCGGTCGAGCCCGGTGCCGACCTGCGTGATGTGTCCCGCGAGAAGCCGCAGGCGGTCGTGCAGTTCCTTGCCCAGCGCGCTGATCTGTTGGGCGTTGCGCGCCAGTTTTTCCTGATTCCATCCGTAATTGACGGCCTTAAGAAGCGCAATCAGCGTAGTGGGAGACGCGGGAATCACGCGGTTTAGAACTCCGTGCTCAATCAAGCCGGAATCCTGCTCCAGCGCCGCGCTAAAAAAAGTTTCTCCAGGAAGAAACATCACGACGAACTCGGGAGTCGCGTCGAACTGCTCCCAATATTTTTTTCCGCTGAGAGTATTCATATGATCGCGGACCTGACGCGCGTGATTCGCCAGGCAAACGCGGCGGGCGTCTTCGTCAGTAGTTTCGAAGGCTTCGAGAAAAGCTTGCAGCGGTGTTTTGGCGTCGACGACAACGTGTTTGCCACCCGGCAGCTTCACGATCAGATCGGGACGCAGCCTTCCGGTTTCGGTGGTCACGGATTCCTGCTCGGTGAAATCGCAATAGGGAAGCATGCCGGCGATCTCGACGACGCGCCGCAACTGGATTTCTCCCCAGCGACCGCGCACGTTGGGAGTGCGCAGCGCCCGCACCAGGTTGCCCGTCTGCGATTGCAATTCTTTTTGAGTCGTAATTAGCGACTGCACTTGCGAGCGAAGTTCGCCGTAAGCATCGCCACGCGCAACTTCCATCTGCTGAATCTGCGCGTCCACCTTATTCAGCGAATCGCGCACGGGTGCGACCATGTCAGCCACGGCTTTTTGCCGGGCTTCGAGGTCGCCTTTCGCCTGGCTTTGAAAGCGCTTCAGCGTTTCTTCCGCGATTACCAGGAAGGAAGAGTTGTTGCTCTTCAAGGCGTCGGAAGCCATGGCTTTGAAGGCATTGCGCAAATCCTCGCTGGCACGCGTGACTAATTCGATCTTTTCGTTGCTGGCCTTCCGTTCCGATTCGAGGGCGGATTCGAGGTGTGCTTTGCCCGCCACCAACTCGGTATGAGCCTGCTGAAGCCGCGCCAGACTGGCCTTTTCGGACTCTAATTCCTTCTCTCTCAAGGACAAGCGAGCGCTGATACCGGCGCTTCGCGAGCGCAGCGCCAGCCAAGCAATCACGCTGCCAAACAACAGGCCAATGACCCCTACCGCGACAGGTTCCATAGCGAAGGTAACTTCTCAGGCTGGATTTCAGACTCTAGCGTAGCACTAGCGGCAAGTTTGAGTGCCAGTTTAGGTCCTTCCCAGGGTCGGGTTGTGTGGGTGTAAGCGATGCCAAAAACCACTAGAGTCGTGATAGTCCTTCTGCTGTTGATGGGCGCCCTTTGGGTCCGGCCCGCGTCTCGCTTGATGGCTTCGTCCCAAGGGAATGGCGGCGCCGTGGAAGGATCGGGGCAGCGCGCCACTCTAAAGGCGGTGGCCGCGGCCGCTCCCGATATTCCATTCAGCGTCTATGATTCTCAGGCCGAAGCCATGCTCTTGAACCTGGCGAATCAGGCCAGAGCGAAGGCTGGCTTGGGCTCGCTCACGCTGGACGCCGGCCTGTGCCAGGCAGCGCGCGCGCACGCACAACAGATGGTTTCGGCCCATCAGCTTTCTCATCAGTTCGACGGAGAGCTTCCCCTGTCCCAACGCCTGGCGGACACCACCAACACGCTACTGGACCAGGAAGGCGAAAACGTCGCCCTGGATTTCGATGCCGCCAGCGGGCATCAACATCTCATGCTGTCGCCTCCGCATCGCGCGAACCTGCTCAATGCCTCTTATAACGTGATCGGATTAGGAGTAATCCGTAGCGGCGATCGGCTCTATATTGTGCAGGATTTCGGTCGTGCCCTCCCCAACTATTCGTCAGCGGAAGTAAAAGAGCGCATTGCGGCGACGGTCGCACAGGCACGCCATCGAGCCAGACTCACCGATCTTGCCAGCCGCGATCTCCCCACAATGGACGATGCGGCGTGCTCCATGGCGGAAGCGGACAAGCTCGGCACCTCCCCCATTCATCAGCTTGCCCAGCGCTATACCGTTCTGACCTATACCAGCCTGCATCCTGAAACGCTGCCGGCAAACGCGGAGCGGACGCTCGCTAGCCGCACCCTGCGTGGCTTTGCCGTGGGCACATGCTATGCGCGTACGCAGACGTATCCCACAGGCGCATATTGGGTGGTGCTGGCGCTGGAGTGAGCGCAGGAAATGTCTCGTGGAACAGCGTTAGTCCCCCCATGTGCTAACCTTGCCACTACCCACCGTCCACGGTTCCATACATGGAATCTTCAGCCCTAGCCCGTCTACCCCAAGCCCTACCGAACGAAGTCCGCATCGGCACGGCGGGCTGGTCGTACAAAGATTGGGACGGGATCTTTTATCCCTCCGGCATGCAGCGGCGCAAGCAGCATCCACTGGAATATCTGGCGCGATTCTTCGACACCACGGAAATCAACACGTCTTTCTACGGGCCGCTGCGGCCGGAACTGGCTAAACTGTGGTGCCGAAAAGTGGAGGGGGTGAACAAGAATTTTCTCTTCACCGCGAAACTCTACCGTGCGTTCACCCACTCGCCGATGTCACTGACGGAACCGACGTCAGCCGCAAGCATCCGACCGACTGATGAAGATGAGATTCGCACCCGCGAGGGCCTGGATGCGATTGCCAACGAAGGACGATTGGGCGCGCTCCTGATTCAGTTTCCCGTCTCATTCAAGAATACTTCGCTGAACCGCGAGTATCTTGCGCGCCTGCTGCGGCAGTTCATCGAGTATCCGCGCGTGGTCGAGGTGCGCCATTCCAGTTGGAACGACGCCGAAACGCTGGCTTCGTTCACGCAAGAGAATGTCGGATTCTGCAACATCGATCAACCGGTGATTGGGCGCTCGCTGGCGCCCACCGAGCATGTTACGGGAACGGTTGGATACATCCGTCTGCATGGCCGCAACTACGAGCAGTGGTTCGATTCCGATAATCGCAATGATCGTTACAACTATCTCTACAGTCCGCAGGAGCTTAGCGGCTGGAAGGAAAAAATTGAACGGGTCGCGAAACTGGCGCAAAAAACTTATGTGATTACCAACAATCACTTCGAAAGCAAAGCAGGCGTGAACGCGCTGGAATTGAAGGCGATGATCAGCGGCAAACATGTCTTGGCTCCGCCGACGCTGATTCAGAAATATCCTGAACTGAGAAGGATTGCCAACCCGGCGGAGGACTTCGGTGACGGCTTTGGACCCAGGTTACCGCTGCTTGCTTGACAGCCTTTTGTTCTCCCCGACAGGCCTTCGCGTTCTCTGCGCTTTAAGCTTTTAAAACCTTGGATCGCGGAGATTCCCGGAGAAGTCCGCGGAGAACGCGGCGAGAACGAGCGGGCGGTCCTATGCTCCCGCAGTCTGGTGATCCGCCATGCGCCGCTTGTTGTAGCGCAGCGCGACGTTCATAAACACGTTGCCCATCGCGGTTTCAAAGCAGATCATCAATGCCTCAACATCTTCGCTGCTCTTGTCGCCTTGTTCGGACGTGAGCAGCAGCGGAGGATGCACCCGGAAATGGAAGCCCTGGTCGTTGAGCGCGCAGACGGCATTGCCGACAACCTGGTTCGCCAACTCGAAGATGGTTTCTTTGATCAGTCCGTCGGACTCAGGCAGGTCCGCGCCGGCATAGTGACTGGCCACGCGCACCGCGGATTGGGGTTCGAGATCCAGAATGATTCGGCCCTCGATGTCGCCGGTAAGAGCAACCATTCCGGCTACACCTTTGCGGCGATAGGCGTCCTCTTCCATCGAGAGGTAGCCCACCTTCGTGGTTCCCGACAGACCTTGCGACAACACGGCGTCCGCCGCATTGATGAAAGGCTGAATCAGTTCCATCTTCATCGCGATTAGACCCCCGAGCCGGCCGCGGTAGCAACCGCGCCGTCTTCGCCCAGCACGTACTTGATAACCTCGTACAGCACTTCGGGCTTCACCGGCTTCTGCACAAAATGCCGTGCCCCGCGCTGCAATGCGGCCACAATGTTTTCCTGATAGCCCACCG
This sequence comes from Acidobacteriota bacterium, assembly GCA_013289765.1. Lineage (GTDB taxonomy): Bacteria > Acidobacteriota > Terriglobia > Terriglobales > Acidobacteriaceae > Sulfotelmatobacter. The sequence goes on along the minus strand of JABCZI010000001.1, from coordinate 163,401 downwards.
ACGACACCATGACGATGCGGGCCTCGGGATGAGCCTGAACGATTTTTTCGGCGGCCTCGATGCCTTCCATTTGCGGCATGGTGATATCCATGAGCACGATGTCGGGATGAGTGCGGTCGAATTCGCTGATGGCAGTCAAGCCGTCGCCCGCCTCAGCCGCCACCTGGCCGCCGAAGCTTTCGATCATGCGGGCCAGATTCTTGCGCGCGAACACGGAATCGTCCACGATCAAGTAGCGGACGGGTTGGCCGTCCTTGCTGCGTTTTACCGATGCAAACTGCTCCATAACAGCCTCCTCTAACATTCCATCACAGCGGCTTCCCGCCGGCCAGATGACTCCGGTCACAAAAGCTTGTAGCGATTACTTGTTTAAAGCCCGGCGCGTACAGCCTTGCCAACGCCGCCGATCTCCCCCCGGCCTTCATTGCGGACACAAAGAGTCTGCAACATAGCCGGCAACACATCCAAAGCGATGACGCGCGTGGCATAGCCGCGTTCGATCGCCGCCTTGGGCATGCCAAAGACCACACAACTTTCTTCGCTCTGCGCGATGGTCATGCCTCCAGCCCTCTTCACCGCACCCAATCCTTCCGCACCATCGTCCCCCATACCGGTCATGAGCGCGGCGATGGCGTGTGAGCCGAATTCTTCGGCTACGCTGTGGAATAAGACGTCCACGCTGGGGCGGTGCCCGTTAACCCGCGCGTCGTCATTGAGTATTACGACGTCTCCCCTGGTCATTCGCTTCACTTTGATGTGCCTGCTTCCGGGACAGATGAGCACGCGTCCGGCTTGCAGCACGTCGCCCGATTGCGCTTCCTTCACCCGCAGCGAGCACAGCTCGTCAAGACGGCGGGCAAACATTTCGGTGAAGCCTTCCGGCATGTGTTGAACGATTACGATTGCTCCTGGAAAGTCAGGGGGCAGTTGCGCCAGCAAAAACTCCAGCGCTTGCGGTCCCCCGGTGGAAATTCCGATCGCTACCAGCTTGCTCGGCGGTGGCGGGGCTTTTGATACGGAGATCTTTTCCGGCCGCGCGGTGGTTGCTCCTAAAGTTCCGGGGCGGACGATTTTAGCGCCGGCCGCTGCCTTGATTTTCGCGATCAACTGGGCCGCCGTTTCGGTCATGTGCGCCGAAGCGTCTTGCGGTTTGGTCACGAAATCGAAGGCGCCCAGTCCCAGAGCCTTAAAGGTGACCGAAGCCCCTTCCGTGCTGTGCGAACTCACCACAATCACCGGCAGCGGATTCCGGCGCATAATTTCTTTGATTGTGTCGATGCCGTTCATGCCGGGCATTTGCAAATCCAGAGTGACTACGTGGGGTTGCAGCTCTTCGATTTTTTTCAGGCAAAAGGTGCCGTCCATCGCGGTGCCCACAACTTCGATCGACGAGTCGGCTTCCAGCATCTGCGGGATCAGCTTGCGCATCAATGCGGAATCGTCCACTACCAGTACGCGTATCCGGCTCATGCCCGCCCTCCTGTAACGCTCAGACCCAACTGTGTGCGATCAGCGTGGTTCAGCAGCAGCCCAGAATTCGTCAGGCAGGCCTCCTGTGACCGCGTCCGCGCGACGTGTTCGACCACCGCCGGCAGATTCAGAATCAATACCACTTTTCCATTTCCGAGAATTGAGGCTCCGTTGACCAGATCGGTGGAAAACGTCTGATCGTCTAATGCTTTGATGACCAATTCTTCCTCCCCTTCCAGCGCGTCAACGATCAAGCCATATTTCCTTTCGCCGACGGTAATCACCAGAACGAAAAGTTTGCTTGATTTGCGGTCCACATCGGAAGCGGCGGGCCGCCCCAGCCGCAGCAATGGCAGCACTTGATTGCGCAGCTGCAGCACTTCGTAGTTGTCCACCTGATGGACTTCCGATTCCCTGGTGCGCGCAATCTGGTTAACCGCATTCAGCGGGATGGCGTACAGCCGCTGCTCCACCCAGAACATCAGGGCCTTGATAATGGCCAGGGTAAGCGGCAGCTTCAGGCGGAAGGTCGTGCCCTGGCCAATATGTGTCTCCACGTGAATCGTGGCTTTCAGCCGTTGCAGCACGCTTTGCACTACGTCCATGCCGACCCCGCGCCCCGAAACTTCAGTGACCTCCTCTGCCGTGCTGAATCCGGGACGAAAGATAAAATCCAAGGCTTCGGTTTCGCTCAATCGAGACGCTTCTTCTATGGTTGTTATTCCGAGGTCGATCGCTTTGGTGCGAATCTTTTGCGCATCAATACCGCGTCCATCGTCGCTAATCTCAACCACAACTTGATTGCCCTGGTGATAAGCATGCATGCGTATCTTGCCGCGCGCAGGCTTGCCTTGCGCCAGGCGTTGCTCGGCGGATTCGATGCCATGACTCACGGCATTTCGCACCAAGTGAGTGAGTGGCTCGGCGATTGCGTCGAGAATTCCTTTATCGAGATCAGTCTCGAGTCCCGTGAGTTCCAGATCAACTTCGCGGCCGCACTGCTTCGCCACATCGCGGACCAGGCGGGGAAAGCGGCGGAAAAGCTGCTCTACCGGCACCATGCGAATCTTCATTACCGAGCGCTGCAAATCGTTCAGCACTCGCGCCTGAAATGCCATGGCATCGGCGAACTTACCTCTTAGAAGTTCCTTGGGATAGCGCTTGCCGAACTCGTTGAGCGCTTGCTGCAGCATCGACTTGCCAATAATGAGTTCCCCCACCAGGTTGAGAACGTTATCGATGCGCCCGGCTTCCACACGCAGGATATTTTCGGTCGAAGTCTGGGCCGAGCCCGCATCTGAATTTTGAGTTTGTACCTCGGGTGGCTCGGCGTGGCTCGGCGCCGCCCTCTTGCCAGCCGAATCCGCCGGAGCCGCAACATCGACTACGGATGCAACCGGCTGATCGATAACTGTCGCTAACGTCTTCGCCCCTGACGCGGCGTGGATAACGCTGACGCTCACTTCGCCGGCGATGGTTGGAATCTGGCACTTGACGGCAATCTGCTCCTTCGATTGCATGCCGGCAAAAACGAATTCCACCTGCTTTGAGGCCGCGGGCGATTTGGCATCGGGCCGAATCACCAGGACTTGCCCGAGCTCGCGGACCGCATTGTGAATCAGTTGCCGCGCCGCGATCGGCATGGCGCAGTGAGGATCGATCTTCACCGTAATGTCGAACAGTCCGAGCCCGGCGGCTTTTGCCTGGGTGATCGCGCGCTTTTCCGCCTCGGTCCAATTCTTGCTCGACTGCGAGACCGGTTCAGCGGATTTTTTCTTGCGCCTGTTTTTTTTCTCGGCGGGGGTTGCCGTGAGCTCAGTAATTCTTTGCCGCAGAGCTTCCGTCGGAGGCATCGGGCCTCCATGGTGGTAGGAGGCGAGCATCTCGGTAAAAACGTCCGCGGCCGCAAAAGCGATTTCGGCGAGCGCCCTGTGAGCAGCGGCGCTTTCAAGCGACAGTGCATCCTCGAACTGGTGCGCCAGTTCGCTCAGTTCGCGAAGACCGCAAGCCGCCGAATCTCCCTTCAACGTATGCACGGTGCGGCGGATTGAACGCACGATCTCCTCATCGCCGGGATGCTTCTCCAGTTTTAGCGATTCTTCGTTCAGCGCCTGCAGCAGTTCCTGCGAGGTCTCAAAAAAAAGCTCTCGCAGTTCCGCTCCGCGTTCATCGGGAGAATTCGTCAATCGCGCACCTCAACCCGCTGATAGGCCGTGCCACTGTCTTTATGCACCATGTGGAATTTGTCGGTCAGGCCCAGCAGGCTCTCGGCGTGGCCCACGAATAAGTAGCCACCGGGATTCAGGCAGCGGTAGAATTTTTCGATCAGCCTTTTCTGTTCCGCCTCATCGAAGTACATCATCACGTTCCGGCAGAAGATCACATCATTGCGCTGCGGAAGGTATTCCGTCTTCAGATTATGAAAATCGAAGTGGACCATTTCTTTCAGCGCTTTCTTGACCGCATAACGATCGCCGATCTTATCGAAGTAGCGCAGCCGGAAGCCGTAATCGACGGTCGACATCTGATGCTCGTTGTAAGCGCCTTCCTGCCCGGTGCGCAGCACCGAATAACTGATGTCACTGGCCAGGATTTCCACTCGCCAGGGCGGAGGAATCAACGGCTTCGGTAAAGCCACTTCCACCGGCAAAGGATTGCGCAGGTAGTAATAGGCCAGCGTGTCGGCGGCCATCATCCCCAGTGTGTATGCTTCCTGCCCGGTAGAGCAGCCCGCGCTCCACACTCGAATTGAATATTCCCGATGCGCCTGTTTGTACTTCAGCATTTCTTCCAGCACATATTTCTGGAACAAGTCCAACTGGGCCTTGTGCCGAAAGAAGCTGGTTTCGTTGACCGTGAGGTTCTCCACCAGATTGGCCAACTCCGCCTTGCCCTCCTGACTGATCAGCAGGCGGTAGTAGGAGTAGAAAGAATCGACGTGACACTCCCGCAGCCTTCGCAAGAGGCGGTCTTGAAGGAAATGCGTGCGGCGCTCGTCGAAGTGCATCCCGCACTCCTGATAGACGAGGGCCTGCAACAGCCGCAGTTCGGCTTCCGTCAAGACAGGAGCCGGTGCCGCTCCAAATGTGCTCATCGTTCTTTCTTCCCCGTTCTCGTCGTTGAGCTCAAGGCGCCGCGGCTCCGCGCGCTTCCGCTTTAGCAATCTTCGTTTCCGTATTTCCGTTGTGCTGCAGCAGGCTCGCCGGAGCCAGCAATTTGGTCATATCGAGCAATACCACCAGCCGGCCGCGAACTTTTCCCAATCCGGTTACGCAGTTCAGGCCGCCTTCCTGAAATACGGCCGGGGGCGCCTCGACATCTTCGCTCGGAATTTTCAGGACTTCCGAGGCCGAGTCCACAATCAGTCCCGCCAGCTTCCCCGAATGTTCCACGACCAGAATCCGGTTCTGTTTTTTCAGTGTGGCCTGCTTGTCGCCAAAGCGTTTGCGCAAGTCCATTACGGAGACAATCTTGCCTCGAAGATTGATCACGCCTTCCAAGTAGTCGGGCGCGTCGGGCACAGCAGTGATTTCCGGCACCCGCACGATTTCGTGCAGTGACGTGATGGGCACCCCATAAGTCTCGCGCCCTACCTGGAAGCCCACGATATGGAGTTCGCGGTTCATGGCTTGTCCTAGGAGCGCGAGGCCGCAGCCGCCCGCCGGGCCTGATATGACTTTTCGTCTGAGGCTGCCTGGCGTGAGGCCGAAGCATCATCCAGCGTGAAGCGGTCCATGAAGTCCAGCAGCCCGCGCGACATTTTCGACATCTGTTCCGCCGAAGCCGCTAGTTCGGTTGAGCCCGATGTTGATTGCTGCACCAGTTCCCGCATCCGTTCCATGGCTTTCACCACGGCCTGCGCGCCTGACGCCTGTTCTTCCACCGCCGAATTGATTTCATGGGTGATCTCGTTCAGCCGGGTGGTAGCCCGCGCAATCTGCGATGAGCCATGCGATTGTTCGTTGGTGGCCGCGCCGATTTCCTGCGCGAACTTGTAGACTTCGGTGACTACGTTGGAGATCTTGCGTAACGCCGCATTCAGCTCTCCGCCCAGATCCAGGCCTTCGTTCACGATTCCGGTCGAACGGTCCATGTTCTCCACGGCCTTGCGCGCTTCTTTCTGAATGCTCTGAATCAGTTCGGAAATTTCCTTGGTGGATTGTGCCGACTTTTCCGCCAGCTTGCGGACTTCGTCGGCTACTACGGCGAAACCTAATCCATGCTCGCCTGCGCGCGCTGCTTCGATGGCCGCATTCAGCGCGAGTAGATTGGTCTGTTCCGCCAGATCGTCGATAACCTCGATGATCTTTCCGATGTCGTCCGCCCGTTGTCCCAACGCTCCAATAATTTCTCCGGAGCTCGTGATGGTGGCGTTGATGCGGTTCAGGCCGTCGGTGGCCTTTTCCATGGTGGTGATGCCGCTGTGAACTTCTTCCCGCGAGCGGTTTGAGATATCGAGCAGGACTTTGGCGGTATCGGCGACGCGTTGAATCGAAGCCACCATTTGATCGATGGACGCCGAAGTCTCGCTCACGCTGGAAGCCTGCACCTGCGTGCTCTTTACCATGTTCTGCACGTTGACGCTCATCTCGTGCATCGTGCTGGTGACTTCGTCGATCGCGGAGGAAGCTTGCAGCCCGATCTTAGCCGAATCATCCGACGCATTCGCAACTTGCCCAGAAGCGCTGGCCACCTGCGCCGAAGCATCGCGCACGCTACGTACCAGCCGCCCCAGGCCTTCGACCATGCGGGCGAATGCGTTGCCCAATGTGTCGTGCGGAGAGCGAGGCTTCACCTCGACCGTCAAATCTCCACCGGCTATTGATTCCGAGACTCCCGCCATCTCTTTGAGATAGGTGACCATCTTGGCGAAGGTGCGGGCCAGTTCTCCAATTTCATCCTCGCGCTTCACATCGATGCTGTGCTCCAGATCGCCGGTGTCTCCGATCTGCCGCGAAATCTTCATCAGATTGGTCAGCGGTTCGGTAATCGATTTCGCGGTCGTAAACGCGATTGCCACGCCCAGGCCCAAAGCCAGCAGGGTGCTTACGATGGAGGCAAGAATGGTCCAGGTGCTGGCGGTCTCATCCGATTTGCGCCGGGCTTCGACTAGCTTGTGATTTTCTCCGTCAGCTACATCGAGCGCGTCGGTCGAATTTTTTACCCACGAGGAAGCGTCTTTCTGAAGGTAGTAAATCTGCAGTTCGGCGACGGTCGCATTTCCGGAGTCCACATCCTTGCGCTTCTCGATCAGCGGTTGAGCAAACTCTTTCGCCCACGACTGCTCCAGTTGCTCTACTTTGGTAAGCGCGGTGCGCTCCTGCTCGGAATTAGAGAGACCCTTGCCCTGTTGAAGTTTGTCCGCAAGGGTTCGAAGGCCTTCAGTCATGCGCTCCACTTCGCGAGTGTCGCCGCTTAACAGGTAGTTGCTCAGGTACAGGCGGTTCTGCATCATCTGGAAGCGCACCTGGTTGGTGGCATCCGTTAATTCAAGCGAGGCAGTGGCGGCAGCCTTCGCGGCGTGCTCTCTTTGCACAGCCAGCAGGTTCACCAGAAACAGCACGACCACCATGCTGAGAATGATTCCGAAATTCACGTACAGCTTTTTTCCAATCGTCATGCCGTTGTCTCCCGGCCGCCTTGTCTTCTCGTTTCCTTAATTGCGAGTTCTCAATTGCGAGCTTCGAACTTGAAATCCACGATGCCTGAGCTCTCCGTTGCCGTCGGCTCAAAGCGCCACTTCCTGGCTGCTTCCAGCGCAGCCGTGGCAAGCACCGGGTGCCCGCCCACTACCTTCGCCTCTTTTACGCTGCCATTCGGTGCGACGACTACCTCGACCTTTACGACTCCAGTGATATTTAATTTTCGTGCCAATTCGGGATACACCGGCGCCACTTTGCTCTTGGCCCGACGCATGATGTCGCCCTGCGCTTCCTGACCTTGCAGCCCGACTACGCTCAGAGCCGCCGCCATTGCGATTGCCGCGAACAGCGCTTTCGTTCCATGCAAAGACACAGTTCCTCCCTGGCGCTAACTGGTAGTCCGATTGGAGCAATGGCGGGGCCACGCTTCTTGGTTTGAAGAAACCAAGGTAACTAACGCTATGTAGATGAAAACGAGCTACTTAGAGTGGGGCTTGCGCGTCTCTCGCTGGACGGAGGCTTATATTCGTCTCATCCTCGATGCCGGATGCCGTCGATTCTCATACTGAGATGACTCGCCTCATTTTTCTCGGGATTTCACACTTAGGCACCCTCTCACCCAATTCACTTGACTCAAATTGAGATAGCAGGATACTTTTCCATTAGTTTCAATCACTTGTGAGAACGTCGAAAACGCTCGGTCGGCAGGCGGAGGCACCCTGAGGGAGTTCGGAGCCAATTCGATGCCGTCGCCGGAAGGCCGCACGGTGCCCAACTCGGATGAGTCCTTTCAAAAACTCCTCCTACGGATCGCGGCAAAGGCTGCCGAACGCGTCGACCCTGCCGCGCTGATTCAACTCTTTTGCGCCGCCACGCGTGAATTTTTCCAGGTCAGCGGCGTTTATTTTTGGCGGCGTCACTCAGGGGACGAACTCATCGGCGAGCAAGCCGATGGTAAGCTGGCGGAACGATTCTCTGGCCTGCGCTTGCTTCCTCAGCAGAGTGCCGTTACTGCCGAGGCCGTGCGCAGCCGCCGGACGATTTTCGTTAACCAGGTGGAAATTAGTCCAACCTTCCCGGCGGCCCGCCTGTTTGAAGCGCGATCCATAATGGCCGCTCCACTGGTAGTGTTCGATGAAGTTATCGGCGCGGCTACGTTCTTGCATGATTCAGACGAAGAATTCTTTAACGAAGATCTTGCCGCCAAGGCTACCATTCTAGCCGGACAGCTCGGCAGCTTGCTCGAGGCGACGCGCTTAGGCGAGGCTTCGCGTGAGGAACATCGCCGCGCCGAAATTCTCGCCGAAGTCGCGCATGCCTTGCACGGCACTCCCGACGTCGCCTCTGTGATTGAGGCATTGGCCGACCGCTTACGCCTGCTTCTGCGTACCCGTTTAGTTTCGGTGCTTTTGCGCGGAGAAGGGCCTTTCGAACTGCGGGCAGTCTCGGCCGAAACACCTCAGCTGGCCCATTCGTTCCGGGCGGGGCATGACCGCCAGACGATCCGGTTCGCCGCCGATATGGCGCAACGGGCCGTCGCCGCCGGAGAGGCCATCAACATTTCGATCAGCAGCGATCAACATTCGCCGGGCAGTATGGTCTCTTCTGGAATGCTGATCGCCGCGCCCTTCCGCACCTCGCGCACCCAAGGCGCAATTCTGGTCTATCCGCGGCACGATGCACCTTTCACCGCCGAGGAACGGGCCCTGGTATCGGCGATCGCCGGTTTCGGCGCAGTCGCGGTCGCGCATGCCGAACTTTGCGCCACCGCGCAAGCCCAGGCGCATGAACTGCACCAGTTGCTCGAGATCTCTTCCGACCTGAGCTCCAGCGGCGACCTGGAACATTTTCTTCAGGCCTTTGTGGTTCGAGCCGCGGATTTTCTCGGCTTTGGCCGATGCTTTATTGCTCTGCTGGAAAATGGAGAATTTCATGTGCGTTATGGCGTGGAGCAAGGACAGCCCCGCCGAGTGGACCAAATTTTTCCTGAAGGCATCGCAACTCGCGCGCTCCGCGCCAAGGAAGTGTATTGGACCGACGAGGCCGGCAAGACCCCCGGTACCAATTTGGAAGTCGTTGAGCAGTATCAGATTCGCCAGTTGTTGGCCGTTCCTCTGCTCGGCGCCAAAGGCCAGGTATTGGGGATATGCGGCGTGCTTGACAGGCTCGACGGCACCGGAATCTCTCAAGAGGATATTCGTCGAGCCCGGGCACTGGCTGCTCAGGTTTCCGTGGTCCTTGAAGTAGCACACAATCTGCATCTTTCCGAGCGGCACCGCCGCCGCGCGGAAGTGCTCACGCAACTCTCGCGCGAAATCGACAATCTGCTGCAGCTGCCCGATTTTTCCCGTAAGTTCGTGGAGCGCGCCGCCGAATTAGCGGGAGCGCGCGCCGGCGCATTCGCTCTTTATCAGGATGGACGATTTCAAACCGTGGCGATGTATTCAGCCGCCAGCCCAGAAGGTTTGGTCCAGGCTGATCTGCCCCAGACTGATCTGCCCCAGACTGATCTGAACCAACCTCATCCGGCTCGGGCTGGTCCAATCCAAAATCATCTTAGGGATGACCACCCTTCCGCATCGCGCCGGGGAGTCAATGCCCGAACTGGAGACGACGCACTCCAGCAGCAATTCGCTCGATCTCTTTCCGAGTTCGTATCGAAACGGAGTGAGGCTATTGTCTCCGGTTCTGCGGTCGAACTTCTCGGTGAGGCTCTGGCCTCAACCTTAGGCTGGAACGATCTAGTAATCGTGCGGCTGCGCAGTTCCACGCACGAACTCGCGGGACTGCTCTGTCTCTCGGGACGCAGCCGTGCTCTGACTTCCGAAGACCGGGAGTTACTCGAAGCGATTGCCGGGCATGCCGCCATGGGCCTCGAAAATGCCAGATTGTTTACTCGCATCGAGCAATCCAATCGGCACTGGCTGGAGATCTTTGACGCGATCACCGACTTCATTGTCGTGCACGATGAGGTTGGTAAGGTTCTGCGTGTGAACCGTTCTCTGGCCGCTATGATTGGCGTTGCTCCCCGCGATCTGGTCGGTGTGAACATGCGTGCACTGTTAGCTCTTACCAACGAAGGCACGCTTTATTCCTGCCCGTTTTGCCGTTCCATGCGTGAAGACAGCGACGAATTCGTTCATCCTGCCCTCGACCGTACCTATCTGGTTTCGACTTCCCGCGTCCATGAAAACTCCGGCGAGAGTTTGCAGACCATTCACGTACTCAAAGACATCACTGACCGCCGCGAAGCCGAACGCCGTTACCGCGAGTTGTTCGACAACATTCAGGAAGGACTGTTTTTTAGTACGCCCGAAGGCCGGTTTATCGAAGTGAACGACGCTCTGGTGACGATGTTCGGCTATTCCAGCCGCGAAGAACTACTTCAGGTGGATATTCCAACCCAGGTCTATTTTTCTCCAGAAGACCGCCGCAGGCACAACGATCTGCTCGAACGGGACGGGCAACTGCGCAACTTCGAAGCCACGCTTCGCCGGAAGAATGGCTCGCCGATTTACGTGCTGATCAACTCGTTTGCTATCTACGACAATGCTGGCCACATCCTGCAGATTCGCGGTCTCATGCTCGATGTTACCGGCCTGCACACTTATCAATCGGAATTGCAGCGGGAGCGCGACTTCTCGGGCAAAATTCTCAGCAACACCCAGAGTCTTATCCTTGTCTCTGACACTGCGGGACTTATCAGTTACGCTAATCGCCGCTGGTACGAAGCTGGTTTCGAGCAGCGCGAACTTCTTGGGCGTCCACTGTTGGAATTGGCTGCTCCAGGCTTCGTTCGTCCTCTGGCGGATGCCCTTCAGGCCATTCTGCGCGGCGCCCAGGTCGATAATCTGGAACTGCAAATCACCCGCGCCAAGGGCAGTGTCGGTCAGTTTTCGGTCAACTTAAGTCCCATGCGCGATGAGCAGGGCAACATTACCAGCATTGTGGTGGTGATGACCGATATCACTGATTCCGCCGACCTTCGCGATAAGTTGGTGCACGCCGAGAAAATGGCGGCGGTCGGGCAACTCGTCTCCGGTGTCGCTCACGAGGTGAACAATCCACTCACCGCGATTCTTGGTTTCGCCGACCTGCTGATGGAGAATCCGGAGATTCCGGAAACTGCCCGCAAAGACTTGCGCGTCATCCTGCTCGAAGCGCAACGTACCAAGCAGATCGTGCAGAACCTGCTCAGCTTCGCGCGCCAGATGCCACCGCAGCGCAATGCGGTGCAGCTGAATCTGATTCTGAGGCGCACCATTCAATTGCGTTCCTACGACTTCAACAGTCACGGAGTCGATGTCATTGAGCATCTTGATGAGGGATTGCCCGATATCATCGGCGACGCTCACCAGTTGCAGCAGGTTTTCCTGAATATCCTGAACAATGCTTACGATGCGGTGCACGAAATCGGCCGGCCCGCCCGCATCGAAATCATGAGCACGAAATCCGGCGATGCCGTCGAAGTTTCTTTCTGCGACAACGGCTATGGAATTTCTCATCCCGATAAAATTTTCGATCCCTTCTTCACTACCAAAGAGGTCGGCAAGGGAACCGGCCTCGGCCTTAGCATCTGCTATGGAATCGTGAAAGAGCACGGAGGCGAGATTCTCTGCCACAACAATGCCGACGGCCAGGGAGCCACCTTCATCGTCCGCTTTCCCGCAGCGCCTCACACCGCTTCTCTGGGTGTGGCCGCAGGAGTCAATCAACCATGACCACCCCCGCCATTCATCCCGCGCCCCTGCCGGTTCTTCTCATCGAAGACGAGCCGTCGATTATGGCCCTGGTAAGCGCCACTCTCGAGCGCAATGGATATCGTGTCGTGTGTACTGAGTCGGGCGCCGACGCTCTCCGGTTGCTGGAAAGCGGGCAATTCCTCGGCGTCGTCTCCGACATGCGCACGCCCGGCGGCGTCGATGGCGCGCAGGTGCATACGTGGATCACGGCGCACCGTCCCGATCTCGTCGACAGAGTCGTCATCATCACCGGCGACTATGCCAACGAAGAAACGGTCAACACTTTGCGCAAGATTGGCGCACTCTACCTGGAGAAGCCGTTCCGCGTCCAGGACCTGATTTCTGCCGTCGAAAAAACCATGGGGAAAGCTAAGTGATGGCCGGACTGAACAAGCCGCCGCTCAACAAAACTGGGCTCAGCAGGGAAGAACTGCGAGTAAGACTCTTAATCGTCGATGACGAGCAAAGTATTCGCAAACTGTGCGTGACTGTGGGCGAAGCTCTGGGATTTATTTGCCTCGAAGCTGACAGCGGCGAATCCGCGCTGAGTTTGCTTGAAGAGCAGCCGGTTCATATGGTTCTCAGCGACATGGTCATGCCGCGCATGTCGGGCCTGGAATTTCTAGAGAGAGTCAAGAAACTTTTGCCGCGCACCGAAGTCGCGCTCATGACTGGACACGGCTCCATCGAGACCGCGGTGCAAGCCATGAAGCTCGGAGCCTACGACTACATCACCAAACCCTTTTCTCCGCTCGAAGAACTGCGCTTGTTTTTGCGGCGTATGGCGGAAAAAGTTCGCCTGGTCGAGGAAAACGAATTCCTGCGCGAGCGCATCGATTCCGAAACTGCGGTGCATGGCATCATCGGATCGTCGGCCAAGATTCAGGAAGTGTTGCGTGTTGCTTCGCGGCTGAAAGACACGCGCACGGCCGTTCTCATCTCCGGCGAAAGTGGTACTGGCAAAGAACTCATTGCGCGCGCGATTCATTTTCGCGGGGCATTTGCGAACCGTCCTTTTGTCGCAGTGGATTGCGGTTCGCTCGTGCCCACGCTGATTGAGAGCGAACTCTTCGGCTACGAAAAAGGAGCTTTCACCGGCGCTTTGAAGTCCAAGCAGGGACTTTTTCAGTCCGCCGATACGGGCTCGGTTTTCCTCGATGAAATTGGCGAATTGCCGCTCGAGTTACAGGCTAAACTGCTGCGCGTGTTGCAGGAAAAAGAAGTGCGTCCCGTAGGCAGCAACCAGCGCATTAAAGTGGACGTGCGCATCATCGCCGCCACTAACCGCGATCTTGAAGCCGCCTATAAGAACGGAACTTTCCGTAAAGATCTTTACTTTCGACTTAACGTTGTAACGGTGCATGTTCCGGCGCTGCGCGAGCGCCGCAGCGATATTCCGATGCTGGTGAACTGGTTTTGCGAGCGCTACTCGCCAGGATCGGATCTGCGTGTATCGAATGCCGCCATGAAAGCGCTGATGAATTATGACTGGCCCGGCAATGTGCGCGAACTGGAAAACTGCGTGGAGCGCGCCGTTGCTCTGGGTAACGGAACGCTCATCGATCTAAGCGATTTGCCGTCCTCCATTGCAGCGTTGAATTCGCCGGTACCTCGCGCGGCTTCAAGCTCAGTGCCCGAGTTGGTTTCCGATCTCGCGGCTGCGGCCGAGTTGAGTTCGGCTGAGGCCAGCGCTGCCGTCCCATCTTCTACTACCGATCTCGAAGACATCGAACGGGCCACGATCCAGCGCGTCTTCGAACAAGTCCACGGTGACAAGGCTCTCGCGGGACGGATGCTTGGCATCAGCCGCGCCACGCTCTACCGCAAACTCAAACGCTATAACATCAGCGGCGGCTCGGGGTCTGGAGCATCGAGCCACACGCTGCAGTGAAGGCGCTGGAATTTGGCTGCGTCGCGCGATCTGTGGATTTCTGATCGAAATAAATCTCGATGAGGCCGCGACGGTGGGCCTTCATCCTTGCTTGGTTCAGATCGAATCGGGGTATACCCCCCATCCCCTCCCATCTTGGAACCATGACGTTAGCAAGAAATTCCCTGCAAAATCCGCATGTCAAAGAGCTGAGGTGTCAAAATCCGTGAAACAAAGGAGTTATATCCCAGATTATTCTGGGTGGCTCCCGCGATGTGCGGGCTTGCGGTACTCCCTTTGCCGGGCCAATGATGACAGCGAATAAAGTGGAGGACAAGGTTGGATGTCACAGAGAAGCTGTGGATTTGCGGCGGTTGATTCAGTGAGCAGCGCCGGAACAAAATCTCAAGGCGTGAGCATTTGTACATCCCACCCTTTGCAAAAGGCGCAAAGGATGGGCCACCCGCCGGTTGCCTCGTGTTCCTTGCAAGTGAATCGGACCGCCGACTGCGTGAAGGATAGATTTGCGTTCCCACCCTTGCAAGTTCGTAAGGACGGGGCAGCCTTTTTCGTGAGTGATGCGAAGAACAATTCGGAACAAAGGTGAGCCAGCCCCCACGTCACTTCAGTTGGTGCGTCGAGATGTAGGAAACTCTGTCTCTAAATTCGTCGCAAGGCACGAAACCGCCGCCGCCGCTGGTACTCCCTCCATCTTCGTTCTTGGTGTTGTACGAACCGATGTAGGAAAAGCAAAATTCTTGTTCGGGGATTTTATCTCCGAATCCATTATCGAATCCGAATTTCCCACTAACCGTGACAGCCTTTCGCTGGCTCGGGAAGTGCGTATCTTGCGGGGTGAAATCTTGCAAGGGATAGTTTTTGCTCCATCCGCTTTCGCCGAATTGGGGCACGGTTATTGTGTAGCTTTGCGATGGGTGGAGCGTTACCAACTGCGGGAAAGATGCGGTGCTGATCTCAACTGTAATATGTGCCTCGGGCGATACTACGTGCCCTCGATTCAAGAGTTGCATAACCAAGATTTCTTTGTTCGTCATGGGATCGTTAGTGATGCGAGGCTCTTGGAATATCACGATGGCACTCATGGTGCCGACCAACTGTTGCTTCATCAAGGTAGTTTGCTTCTGAATCTCTCGAAATGTGTTCTGGGTGGCCTCGGCAGCTTTTCGGTTGGCGCAGTAAATTCCAGCAGTATAGAGCGTATAGGCGATCAGAAAACCAAGGCCGATAAATTCTGCAACAATCTTGGCAACGTCCCATTTGTCGCGCCTTTTTTCGCAGGTTACGCGATAGCCGGCGTGGGATGGTGGAATCTTCACTTCAGGAACGGCATCGCTGTTTGGGTGTGTTGCATCATTGTTGGCATTGCTCTCGCTCTGTGGGGAGGGTGGAATTGGTTGATTGTTGGTCATAGTAAAACTGTGCCTCAAGTATCTAATCGCACCGTGACAGGACTAGTCGCTTCTGATGCTCCATGGGCAAATATCTTGTGCCCCTCCAATGACGAACATATCGCAATATTCCGTGCCGTGTGTTTCCCCAAAATCATCGTCGTAAGTGATAAGTACGGAAAACTCAGTCCATGTGCTGGACAACTTGATGCGCTTAATTTGTTGAGGAGTGAGTTTGTCTGTAAAAAAGGCGGTGCTAGCGTCGTAACCAGATATTTTGGGAAGAATCGTTTTCAGGTGTCCAAAGGATTCCCTGGCTTCCCTGTAAGGAAGTTGTTTCGCATTTTCCCTTTTTCCAATAATTCTCCAAAACGTGAAGTAGCGAACGTTTTTGGCGGAGACGGGTCCAATGTTGGAAACACCCGCATTCATGCGAATTTTCCCTTCATCGTCAAGAAAATTCAATCCTGGTTTACTTGGAAGAGTCGATACATTTGGACCAAGAGAAGCAATAACTATCCTTGGTTGATAAGTGAGCTTCATCGTTCGATTCGCGGTATCGGCGGCACTAGCGGCAGCAATAGCGGCTTTTTCCGAGGCAATCGTAGCCTTCTGCATCTCTTTCAGTTGACCGAAGTAGATCAAGGCGATGACGGCGTTCGTTACAATGCCAGCGACCCCGATTCGTATAAGCCACCACTCTCCGGTTTTAATGTCATTTTCAAGTTCCTTTACGGTTTGGTTATCTTTGCTCTCGCGGTGGCTATCGGTTTTCTCTCCGATTCCATTTTGATGCGAAGAGATTGGGCTCGTTGGCCCTTGAGGAACAGGCTGTCCTTGGGAATTGGCTGGTGGTGTATTGGCGGGTGGCCCACCTTTAGCGATTTCTTTGTGCACCATTTCCAACAGAGAGTGCCCCATCCTTGCGTTTTTTGCAAGGGTTGGCCGCGATGCCGCAGGCGCTACTTGATTTGTTAAGACACCACATGGACGAACAAACCTGCGCCTGCATTCCCGACTCCCGCCCCTTCGACAAGTGTTAGGATGCCTCGACTACGCGCGACGGCTCGCGGGGCTCCCCGTCGTGCTCCGCTCGGGATGACAGAGTTGGAGTCGGCCACGACTCCAACGTCTCGCAAAGGACGCGAGACGTGGGCACCCGCGGTTGTGTATCAGCGATTTGGTAGTGGCTTATCTTGCCGTGCGTGACGAGGAAGGCTATCGAGCTGCGCTCGACGGGCAGCCGAGGGCGGCCGTCCCCACGTGGGCATCTTGGCTATTAAGAGGGATGGCTCGGTAGAATCCCGCGTCTCGCGAAGGACGCGAGACATGGGGCACCCGGCGTTGTAGATCCCGCCAAGTGATTTCGAGGAACAAAAAAGCACCCTGAGAAAAACTCAGGGTGCTGGACGATCTTGAAGCGAACTCTCTGCTTCTAGATGCCTGGTGGCTTCTGTTCCTGTTTCTTCTTCTCTTCTTGTTGTTGTGGTTGCGGTTTCGACTGCTGGTGTTGAGGTGGCGGCGCCTGCCTCTCGGCTGCGGGAGGAGGCGTGCGTTGTTGTTGCGGACGCTCACTGGGCGGAGGCGCCTGCTGCCGCGGAGGAGGCTCGTTCCTGGTGGGTGCGGGTGCGGGCCGATTATTTTCGGGCGGAGCCGATTCCGGGCGTTTGTTGGGCTGAGCCGCAGGCGGCCTGTTTTCCGGCTGCGCGGGACGATAATTCGGCTCAGCCGCGGGCGGCCGATTGCTTGGCTGACTCGGCTGAGGACGGTTGGATTCCGCGGCTGGCGGACGATTCTCCGGCGGCCGATTATTTGGTTGATTCGCTTCGGGGGGACGGTTGCTCGGTTGTCCCGGCCGGTTATTTGGTTGGTTCGCTTCCGGGGGACGGTTGTTCGGTTGTCCCGGTCGGTTATTCGGTTGGTTCGCTTCCGGAGGACGATTGCTGGGTTGAGCCGTGTTTGGCTGTCCGGGGCGATAGGCAGGTTGGCTCGACTCTGGAGGACGATTGGGTTGTCCCGGCTGATTGTTGGGTTGCCCGGGACGGTTGTTCGGCTGATTGGCCGCACCGGGGCGGTCGTTTGACGCGGGCTGATTTCCCGGACGATTCGAAGGTTGATTTCCGGGAGCGCCAGGAGCGGGTTGTCCCGGTCGCGCAGCATTATTTGGAATTGCAGGCTGATTGTTGGGCTGATTGTTAGGATGTCCAGTAGTCGGCGTGGCAGGTCTTCCCGGAGGCGCTACCTTGACCATGGGATGCGCTTCTGCGGCTGGGGCGGGGCGCAGGGTTGCGACCTCGCGCTTCGGTAGAGGCTGCCCGGGATGCGCTGCCATCGCCTGCTGACGCTCCGCGAACGGGGCTGGCGGCGGGGGCGGAGCTTTCTTGGCGATTACTTGCCGGTTCATCACTGCGGGCGGCGGAGCGGTCACATGGTTGGCGGTGGAAGCTCTCGCTCCGAGCACGCTCTCGCGGGTTGGGTTTACTGCGACCCGAGGGGTTACCGGAGCAGATGCAATCGCGCGTGCGTCCATTTTTACCGCAGAGCGGGCGACAGGTTGCGCGCTGGCGAAGGCACCCTGCGGAACTGCCGTTACTGCGCCTTGTACATTGCGGTTCACGTAGGTCACGTTGGTGACATTCGTGGTCGATTTGTTAATGACGGTGGTGTTATAGACGTTGGTGATGGTCGTAGTGTTGACCGTGGTGTTGCTGATGTTGACGCGGTTCACGTATTCGCGGCTGACAGGATAAGAAGGCACGTAAACTTCGCGCGGACCGAGCGGGAACCATCCAACGTTTCCGCCGAATCCGCCGCCTCCGACAAACACTACTAATGCCGGCGCGTAAACAGCGCGTTCTTCGCGGGGGCCAGCTACCCATCCCCAGCGATCGCCAACGCTGACCCAGCGTCCGTAATGAAATGGCGCATAGCCCCAGGATGAATCGTCGACCCAGGTGTATCCCCAGGGGTCGATCCAATCCCAATGACCTTCGCGATAGGGCGCCCAGCCTACTTCTACGTGAGGAAACCAAACGTGTCCGTAGCTGGAATCGTCGCGCCAGTCGCCATTGTTGTCCAGATCGTCGTAGCCGACCATGTCATTCGAAACATATTGAGCCGAGCGCGAGTGCTCGTAACGGTTGTCGCGGTTGTAGGCCCAATTGTCGAACTGGTCGGGATCTCCAATCTGTTCGACGTCGGCGTTTAAAGACTCAGTTCCGTTGAAGGTAGCTCTTTGGCCTGCGTGAATCCTATAAGTCTGTCCGTTGCCGGTCGCTTCGCCGTCGCCTTCGCGAATGGTGACCACGGAATAGGTTCCGTCTTCGCTGGCTTCCAGCCGATAAGTTCCTGGTTGGTAGAGCGAAAACGCAAGATTGGGTGTGTCGATCTCGAGGACATCATCGCGGTCGAGTCGCCGCACTCGAATGTTGATGGAGCCGGAACTCAATTGAACTTGTACGGTGTGGTCGTCCAGATTCAGAAAAGAGACCCCGGTGTTCTCGGTGAGGCGGATGACAGCTGATCCCAGTTGAAGTTCGGCGCGCGAATCTTTGTCCGCCCAAAGCTTGTCGCCGGTCGTCATAGGGCGGTTGTCGACCGCACCGACCCAATCGTTTTCGCCAGCGGGCTGGAATGAAACCGAGCCTTCCATGTAACCGAGGCGAGCGACGCGGCTCGGCGGATCGTCCTGTGGTTGATAGTTATCCTGGGCGGCTGCATGTAGGGTCAGAAGGACAGTCGCCAGAGTGAGCGCGAACAGGGTGCTCCACCAACTAAACTGTTTCATTGTCTTCTTCATAAGTTGTTGTTCCCTCAAGCTTTATTTTCGCGAAACCCGAAAATCGCGGAACTCTATTCCAGGCTTTGATGCGTTTCTTAGTTTCCTCGTCTACACAGGTGGTCTACGTTGCACGTAAGTCGATTGCGTGTAAGTCGATGGTAGGACGTTGCGGGCGTCCTTCGTAAGTAGTATGCGAGTTCCCTGGGAGAGTGGTTGTACACGCCAGGGGTTCGAGAGATTCCGCATGTGAGATTTTGTCTCATGGTGAGACGCGCTGCAACAGCGCGTCGTTTGGGAGACAGGCTATTGCAGCTAAGTGACTGAAAAATAGAGCTCCTGAGTACTAATCCTTCCGTTCCGCACAGTGGTACCGGTCGTGCATCTGCTTACTGCATAACCGCGTGTTCTGGCTCCCCAACGCTCTTCCTAACCGGGAAGAGGGGGAGCCCAACCGCACCTTAAATTGAAACTGAAAGAGTCCAAGGAAAGGGCCATCGCTTGGCGCAACCAGCCACCGCACAATCGCGCGCGACGCAAACCAGTACGGTTGCCGATCTGGCCCGCTTTTTTCCCGAGGCTACCCCGGTTCGCATTCCCATTCAGCTCACGCGTACGGGCAGCTTGCCCGGCGGCGCCGGAGTTCAGGAAAGCACCGTCATCGAATTCGGAACCAGCCGGGAAGTTCTGTTTGCCTGCGCTACGCCGTTGGAGTTCGCAGATGTTCTTCGCTTGCGCAACTCAGATGGCTCGCTCGATACGGAAGCATCGGTGGTTGCGGTTCAATATCATCCCGGAACCACGATTGTCGCAGCCCGCTTTTTAAATGCGGTTCCCAACTGGATCGTAAAAACATGACTTCTTCGCAACCTGAATCGTCAGCCCCGGATCTAGCGGTTGTGTGGTCGAGTGCCCGCCGCCTGCATCCCATTTACTCCGAACTGGCACGTGAATTCTCTATCGAGTTGCCCGCTTGTCCCGCCCTCGAGGCTGCGGAAGAAACGCCGGGCAGTGAGTCCGTCGAGCAGGCTCAACAGTGGTTGAAGGCCATGGATGACCGTCTGCAGGTTCACCAGTTGCGCCAGTTTCTGCAGACCACCTCGGTAATCGATCCCGCCGGTATGGTCGCCCTGATTCAGCACTTCCTGGCTAAGACCAGTCGCTCCGATGCGATGCGCGACAAGATTGATTTTCTGCTGGTGCAGTATTTCAGCCAGAGCGCGCCTACCGATCTGGACGACAACTCGGTTGATATCGCTTATGTGGCGCAAGGATTGGAACCCGTCCTCGGCAAGGCGGAGCTGAAATCGCCGCTATGGTTGAACGCTCTTGATCGCGTGGTGGATGCGGCGCGCCGTTGCCGCTCACTCAATGAACTGCTGCATGGCGGCGTGCTCGAGCAGGGACGCAAGGCGAAAACCCAGGCTGGCGATCTGTTCTACCTTCCCATTGCGCTCATTGCCTTTACCCGCTTCGGATATCTCATGCGGCGGGTCTTCTTCCGCCTGATGCTGGCCGACCTCAACCAAATTCTCGAGGGGCTGACCAAGTTGGAAGAAAAGGGAGTCGAGACCATCGATTGCCGGCGGGCACAATTTTCCGCGCAGGAACCAATCCTTCGCTTGCGCATGATTTGCCAATCCTGGAAAGTTATGTTCCAGGCTGAGTACTCTTCCGGCCAACCGTTGCGAATGCTGGTGGACCTGCGCGCTTCGGTGGAGGCTGCCTTGGGCCATGCTTCGGGCTCCGAGAACGATGAATCGGCCGTACCATCTGCATCCGCAGCAGCCGCGGGACAATCTGCATCTGGCGGTGCTGTGGATTCCGCGCCCAAAGTAAAAGTTACCGCTGCGAACGCTAACGCTGCGGAATTCGAAGTCGCCACAGCCGCGCCCGAATGGAAGCCGAATGCAGATTAATCACTTGGCGACAAAGAAGTAAGAGTCATCGAATCAAGGGTCATCGAAATCGAGCGGTACGGATCGAGCTGTACGGAATGAAGAATCGCATCAAGAAGGCCGTGAATCCCGCGAAGGCCGCGGGACTCTACGCAAAGGAAAATTTGCAAGTGCATCATCCAACCGTACTCGTTATCTCGGACGAAGTGGATTTCTCGCGCAGCGTCACCGCGCGCTGGCAGATGGAACGCCAGGTACCCACATTCACGCTGCTGAGCGGAGATCTCTGGCCGCGAAGTATCGATAACTTCTCCGTTGCCATTGTTGGACCGCTCCGTCGCGAACTGTTGTCTTTGGTTCTCGAACCTCTACACTCGACTCAACAACCCCTGTTCTGCGTCTGCCACGACGCGGCCACGGCGCAACTGGTACGGGAACGATGGCCGCGCACCTCAGTGCTTTGTTGTGAAGGAAACTGGCTGAATGTCCTTATTCTGGCGGCTAGCGAAGCTGTGTTGCGCGCCGGCGCCGAAGCCCGCGCCCGCGCCGCTGAAGAGACTTGTGTCGCCCTCGAACGGCAAGCCATGCTTGGCCGGTACATTCTTGAGATGCGCCATGGCCTGAACAACGCCCTCACTTCGCTGTTGGGCAATTCCGATCTGCTTCTGATCGAACCCGGCAGCCTTTCAGCTCCAGCCCGCGCCCAGATCGAAACCATTCGCAACATGACGCTTCGCATCCACGAAGTGCTGCAGCGTTTTTCGTCGCTCGAAAAAGAGATGAATGTAGTGGCGCAGCAGGTGGAACGGGATTCGGGCAGGCTCCGGGTCGCGGTTGCGGCGGGCGACTGAAATGCGAACCCATTTCCTCCCCTGGTCACCATACATCTCTGATTTTGCTCGGCGGGCGTATCAACTTTATCGGTGCGCTTGGGGAAAGGTTTTATGCACAGGTTAATCGCGACCAGCACCATCCTCGAACATGAACTTTCGGAATTGCGCCTGCTGGTCGAGCGCCAAACCGGGATTGTTCTCGATTGTCCCAACAGCGCTTTAGCGGCGCATATTGTCGATTACATCGAGGCCCAAGGCCTGGGATCCGCTGCGACCGTGCTTGAACGTCTTCGTTCGCCTGATCAGGACCGGTGCGGCTGGCCGTCCGTGCTCGATGGCTTGATCAGTGTGAATACCGGATTTTTTCGTCATCCTGGAGCGCTCAATGCCCTGGCGCGGCATGTAGTGCCGCAACTTTGCGCTCGCAAATCGGTCGACGGTCCCAGCCCCCTTCGCATCTGGAGCGCCGGTTGCTCTACGGGAGAGGAAACGTACACCATCGCGATGGCAGTGTGCGACGCGTTGAGCCAAAGCAGCGCCCACTCGGGAAATAATGGCAATTCAAATGGAAACGGAAAGTCCGCAACTCGAAATGGAGGCATCGTCGATTGCGCGGCGAGCACGCCGGGACCCGGAAATCTCAGTTCGGCACTATCGGTTCACATCGTAGGCAGCGATTTGCTGCCGAACAATATCGAAGCGGCCGATCGTGGCATTTATCGGCAGTCCTCTTTGGATGGGCTGCCTCCGGCCACCATCAAGAACTACTTCTCGAAGATCAGTTCGCCGTCAGTGTCAACCAATGACGCACAGAATGAAGCCGAGGAGAGAGGGCCGAAACTCATCAGGAATGGTTCCTCCGGTGGATCGCAGTGGGGTCCGGCAAACGGTGCGCATTTGTTGGTGAAGCCACGGATACGCAGCCTGGTTACTTTCAATTGCATGAATCTGGCGCGCCCCGGCTACATCGGACGCTTCGATTGCATCTTCTGCATGGACGTTCTCCCGCATTTTTCCCGCGCCCAGCGCATCGCGCTGATCGAGCGCCTGCATCTTTATCTCGAGCCGGGCGGATATCTTTTCCTGAGCCAAACCGAAAAGCTTATCACCTCGAACCTGAACTTCCGATCGGAAACTTTCGATGGGTACACGTTTCACCGTAAGCCGCTGGCGGCCAGCGCGGCTTATGGGCGGTAATTAGAAAAACAAGACGGAACTCTGGAACTTAGACTGACCTGGGCTCACGCAGGAAGGGATTCAGCACTTCGACTCCGTCGAAATTCTGTCCGGTCTGCAAATCTTCGGTCAAGAGATAGCCGCAGGACAACGCCTGGGCTGCCGCCACAATCAGAGCGTCCCAATAAGAAAGTTTATAGCGGTCTTGGATTTTCCATCCTTGTTCCAGGAGCGCCGCATCCGCAGTCAGAGGATTCCACGCCAACAGGTCGCGAACTTCAGCGCGAGCCTCAACGCGAGCTCCGGGAAGTTGCCGTACGGCGTTGACATAGAATTCGTGGAGCACCTGAAAGCTGATGCGCCCCATTCGGTTCTTCCATAATTCTGCGCGCCAGTTCCGGGCGGCTTGCTGTTTCCTGGGGTCCGCCTTGTCCATGGCGTAAAGAAACACGTTGGAATCAACGAAGACGGGCGCGGTCATGGACCTCCTCGCGGGTCAGGTAGCGGCCATCGCTGTGGAGAAACGGCTTTCGCGCCAGCGCCCGGCGCATTGCGGTTTCGTAGCCGTCCTGTGCGGCCATCCGTTCTTTCAGCAACTCACCCAGCAACCGCGAAACACTGGTGTCCCGGCGAGCCGCTTCGATGCGTGCCCATTGGGCGACTTCTTCCTCGAGAGTCAAAGTAACGTTGCGAAGGCGGCTAGCTGGCGACACGAAAACAGTGTAACACGACAATCCTGTAAAATGAAACTTGTTCCGAACCCGGCGTTTTTCAAGCCGGGCGAGGAATCTGGCGTGCGTGTTTAGAATTGTCTATTTTGTCCATTTTATCTATAATAAACAAGGTGAAGACCGTCACTGCCACCGACGCCAAACAGCGTCTCGCCGCCCTTCTCGATGCGGCGCAGCGTGAGCCTGTCCTCATTCGCCGCCAGAATCGCGACGTTGCGGTGATCATGTCCGCAGAAGAATATCAGCGCATCCGCAGAATCAATATCGACGAACTGGAACGAACGATGGACCGCATCAGCGCTCAAGCAGCAGCGCGGGGTATGACTGAGGAGATTCTCTCCGACATTCTCAAGGACTGATGCTCAGGAATGATGCGCTGCGTCATCGACACGAACGTGTTCGTCAGCGCCGCCGTGTTTTCGCCTTCCGTTCCACGTCAGGCTGTGAGCAAAGCACTAAGGGGCGGCCTCCTGCTATTTTCCGAGTACACAATGGACGAGCTGAAGGAAGTTCTATTCCGCTCAAAGTTTGATCGCTATGTCAGCCGGGAGGAGCGCATTCTATTCCTGGCTCAACTCGGAAGCGTAGCCGAGTTCGTGCCTATCATTCGACTCGTGCGCGAGTGCCGCGATCCGAAGGATGACAAGTTTTTGGAAGTGGCGCTGAATGGGAGGGCGGATGTGATTGTTACTGGGGATGCTGATTTGCTGGAGATGCATCCATCGCGGGGAGTCGCTATCCTGTCGCCCATCGGCTATTTGCGGCCATGAATCGCAGCTCGCGAGCTGTGAAAAGCAACGAGTTCGGTATGTTTTTGCCGCTGTGCGCGGCATTGATGTGGTATATGGTCCGAGTGCTCCCTAGCGTTTGAAGCCATGGGCAAGCAACGTCCAACACGAGAAGACGCTCAGAAGCTGGATGGCATCCTGCGCAATATGCAGGAAAGGCAAGAACGCGAGTTGCGAGAGGCAATAGCATTCAAGCCGGGTGAATTGACGCCTGAGGAGGAGAAATTCGTCAAAGAGAATAATCTCAACGCACTTAACTACATTCCTCAACGAACTATCCAAAAGCAAGCGGAGATGCTCGCTTCGCCGAAGCGGCCCACAGCGCCCGACATCCGCCAGCAGCTTGCGGATCGCTTTGACGGGTTCGGCTATGGCTTATTCTTGTTGTTTATCGTCCTCTTCGCTTGGGGTATCGCTGACGCCCACGGTTGGCCCATTGGCATCTTCTGCGGCCTTCTCATGTTCGCAGTCCTAGAGCTTAGCTATCGTTTGTCGACCCGGCCCTAATCGAAGCAACCGATCCTCGCGGCGGTAGAGATTTCTCCTAAGCGAACAAAAACTCCTTCGTCCTCAACTCCTTAATCGTATCCCGCAACTTCGCGGCCTTCTCGAACTCGAACCGCTTGGCCGCTTCGCGCATGTCGCTTTCGAGTTTGACGATGTAACCATCGAGTTCCCCTTGCGACTTGAACTCTGGCATGCCTTCCGCTTCCCCACCAGTCAGGTCGGTATAGTCGGCGGCGATGATTCCGGCCAGCGTCATGTCCAGCGGACGGATGATTGATTCCGGGGTAATGCCGTGCTCTTCGTTATAGGCGGTCTGGATGGCGCGCCGGCGCAACGTTTCATCAATCGCCCGCTTCATCGAATCGGTCTTGCGATCGGCGTAGAGAATCGCGCGGCCATTCAGGTGGCGGGCGCAGCGGCCAATCGTCTGGATCAGAGATCCTTGCGATCGCAGGAAGCCTTCTTTATCGGCGTCGAGAATTGCCACCAGGGAAACTTCCGGCAGATCAAGGCCTTCCCGCAAAAGATTGATGCCGATCAATACATCGAACTCTCCTTTGCGCAGGTCGCGGAGAATCTTTACGCGCTCAAGGGTCTCGATCTCAGAGTGCATGTAGCGGCACTTCACGCCCACTTCGGCGTAATACTCGGCCAGATCTTCCGACATGCGCTTGGTCAGAGTCGTCACCAGCACGCGCTCGCCGAGTCCCACGCGCGCGCGAATCTCGTGCAGCAGGTCGTCGATCTGACCCTTGACTGGGCGTATCTCGACCTCGGGATCGATCAAGCCCGTGGGGCGAATAATCTGTTCGACCACCACGCCTGCGGATTTGGTCAGCTCGTACGGCCCCGGGGTCGCCGAAACGTAAACCAGTTGGTTGGTGCGATGCTCAAACTCTTCAAACGTTAGCGGACGGTTATCCAGCGCCGACGGCAGGCGGAATCCGTACTCCACCAGAGTTTCCTTGCGGGAGCGGTCGCCGGCATGCATCCCGCGCAACTGCGGAATCGTCTGATGCGATTCGTCGATGAACATCAGGAAATCGCGCGGAAAATAATCCAGCAGTGTTGGCGGAGGTTCTCCAGGCATGCGTCCAGTGAAGTGCCGCGAATAATTTTCGATGCCATGGCAGTAGCCCATTACTTTGATCATTTCCAGATCAAACTTCACGCGCTGGTGAATGCGCTGCGCCTCCACGACCCGACCTTGTTTTTCAAGTTCTACTTCCCACCACGCCAGTTCACTCTTGATCGACTCCACCGCAGAAGCGCGGGTCTCGTCTTTCATCACGTAATGCGTCTTGGGATAAAGAGGCAGCCGAATGTACTTCTGTTTCACCGTCCCAAACAGCGGATCGACCTGCGAGAGCGACTCCACCTGATCGCCCCATAGCTCGATGCGGTAAGCCATGTCGTCGTACGTAGGGAAGACTTCGATGACATCTCCCCGAACACGAAACGTTCCGCGCCGGAACTCTCCGTTGGTGCGCTCGTAGAGGATGTCGACCAGTTTCTTCGTGATGTCTTCACGCGTGATCTTCTGGCCTTTTTCCAAAAACAGCATCATGCCGTAATAAGCTTCCGGGGATCCCAGGCCGTAGATGCAGCTCACCGAAGCGACAATCAGCGCGTCGCGGCGCTCGAATAAAGACCGGGTCGCCGATAGACGCAGCTTGTCAAGTTCATCATTGATGGTTGCTTCTTTTTCGATAAATAAATCGGCGGCGGGAACGTAAGCTTCGGGCTGGTAGTAGTCGTAATACGAAACGAAATATTCGACGGCATTGTGCGGAAAGAAATTCTTGAACTCATGATAGAGTTGCGCCGCCAGCGTCTTGTTGTGCGCCATCACCAGGGCCGGGCGGTTCACCGCCTCAATCACCTTGGCCACGGTGTAGGTCTTGCCTGACCCGGTTACGCCCAGCAAAACCTGATGCTGCTCGCGATCGTAGATCCCTCGCAGGAGCGACTCGATGGCGCGGCCCTGATCGCCCTGCGGTTTGTAATCGGAAACGAGTTTGAAATCCATGGTGAAGAAGCTTTTAGTTGCTTACCCATCGGCCGCAGACTTAACCGGCGAGGAAACCGAGCCGAGCGGTGCTCGGCGTGGACAGCCGAGCGCGGCTGTCCATGCATAATTCCTCACCAGAGCCGCAGGACACAGATGGCAATTTTGACGACTAAGAATCTTTCTATTATAGCGTGCCCACGCGTCTGATTTGCGTGTCGGCCAGCATCTACAACTCCGCCAGCGCCCGGTGCACTAGATAGATGGCGATCGATCCTTCCCCTACGGCGGCGGCCACGCGCTTTACGTTCCCAGCACGCACATCGCCCACAGCAAACACGCCCGGTAAACTCGTCTCCAGCATCTGCGGTGCACGGGGAAGAGGCCATTTAAGATTATGCACGAGGGGATCCAGATCCCTTCCGGTAAGAATAAAGCCCTTGTTGTCGAGAGCCACGCAACCTTGCAGCCACTCAGTGCGCGGAGAGGCACCCGCCATAATGAACACATGCCGGATGTCATGCGTTGAGGTCTCGCCCGTCTTCTTGTCCTGCCAGGTAACTCGCTCCAGTTGCGTATCGCCATCGAGGCCGACGAGTTCAGTGGAGTAGTGCATTTCGATAGCGGGATTTTCTTCGATGCGCTGGATCAAATAGCGCGACATCGTATCGGACAACTCGCTCGACCTCACCAGCATGTGCACCTTGCCCGCGGTCTGCGATAAATAAACCGCGGCCTGGCCGGCCGAGTTGCCGCCGCCGACTACAATGGCATCGTCTTTGCCGCACAACTGGGCTTCGATGTAAGTGGCTCCGTAATAAACGCCTTGGCCTTCGAACTTTTTCAGATTGTCGATCTTCGGCTTATTGTATTGCGCTCCGCTGGCGATCACGACGGTGCGGGCACGAATCACTTGGCCGCAGTCCACACTCAACTCGTAGGGACGCCGCTCGCAATTCAATTTCGTCACGTTGTTGGCAATCAGCATCTTTGCGCCAAACTTTTGAGCTTGCGCAGAGGCGCGCCCGGCCAGTTCCTGCCCGGAAATTCCCATGGGAAAGCCGAGATAGTTTTCGATCTTGGAACTCGATCCCGCTTGCCCGCCGGGAGATTCTGCTTCGATGACCAGCACGTCTAGCCCTTCCGACGCGGCGTAAACGGCCGCAGCCAGCCCCGATGGTCCGGCGCCCACAATCACAAGATCCCGCACTTCTGACGCCGTAATGTGAGCGTTTAGCCCGAGGCACCGGGCCAATTCCTGAATCGATGGCTTGCGCAGCACTGTGCGGTTATTGCAAATGACGACGGGAATTTCTCCGGGCGTGACCTGAAACTGATCGAGCAAGTCCTGGTAACCGGTGTCGGCGTCGAGATCGACATAGGTATGCGGATGCCCGTTGCGAGTGAGGAACTCGCGCAGCCGTAGCGTCTGCGCCGAGTGCCGCGATCCCAATAAAATTACATTTCCGAGACCACGATTGATCAGGGCGACGCGACGCAAAATAAAAGCGCGCATGAAGATATCGCTCAACTCAGCGTCTCGAGCGACCAGCGTCCTCAGATCGCGGCTGGTCATTTCGAGGAATTCGCCGGCTTCCGTAACCCGGCCCCGCACCAGTGACATGCGGCCGGAGAGCATGGTCATTTCGCCCGTAAACGCGCCAGCGTCGTGGTTCACGATTGGGCGCTCGCTGTGGCGGTCGGGCTGCACAATTTCCATACTGCCGGAGAGCAGCACGAAAAATGGGACGTCGGCATCGCCCGGCTCAAACAAAATATCGCCAACCTTTACTTGTCGCACTTTGCTCAATGGGCGAATGCGGCTGATCTGTTCCGCAGTCAGGACTGGGAAAGCTTCATCACGGATCTCGGCGAATAGGGGCGTTAATCGGGATGACATAGTTGCTCCCGCACAAAATTGAAAAAGATTGAAGTTACTAGATGACGCTGACACCAGTTCGGGTTCAAATGTGGGACCGCCCATGCACTCCGGCGGGGCAGAGAAGCGATAAGACTACTTTTGCATATCGCCAATGCCCACAATCTTCGTGGTGGCGCGAAATTTCTTGTAGTCGCTGAAGCTTTCGTCTTCCTGCTCGTTGTATCCCTTGAACAATGCAACGCGGGCATCGAATTTAAAGCTCAGATGCTGCGGCAGCCAAACTTCTCCATTCACTCGGGTCTGTTCAAAGACCAAACGTGTTCCCTTGTGAATGCGCGCCAGAACCCATCCGAACGAAACCGTGTCCAACGCTTCGACGTCCATTTTTGCGAGTTGCAGTTCGGCCTTATCGATCCACAGCCGGCCGTGAAATTTGGAAAGCAGCCGCGCCTCTTTCACGTGCAGCTCGAATCCTGGTCGAGGCTCTCCGCTGATGACCCAGGCATCGCGCCCGTTCAGCACTTCACTCCCCACCAAATGAAACTCGAACGCGTCAGCGATTTCGCGAACGAATTCACGATTCTTCTCCCGCCGCTTCTCTTCTTCCTCGCGCCGCTTGGCGCGTTCGTCGTCCGATTCGTTCTTGCGCTTGTCGGTTAACTTCTCGATTCGCTTTTCTTCCTTGGCCGACTCTTCCGCGGAGAGCGGAGCGCCGTTTTTCGCGACCAGCCGCTGCACCTGTTCCCCATAGAGATCCACGATTTCGTAGGTCTTCGACTCGGTGGATTTGCTTTCTCCTTTGCCATCGAGTTTGTTTTGAACGACTCGGTCGAGGTAGGTATAGTCACGTTCCTTCTTGTAGTTTGCGCGGTAGTTATCCGTCACGATCCGAATCAGCTTCCGCATCTGCTCTTGAGAAAGATCGCCGTTTCCATTCGGTTTCAAGTCCGCGAAAGACTCGGGAAGAGAGGGACTTGCCGAGGCAGGCTGCTCTTGGCCGGGAAGCGGCAGGGTAATAAAAGCGACCAGCATCAACCACAGAGCTGAATTTACTTTTTTCATGAGACGGCTATGGGTTTAGAAGCCGCGGACAGGGCTTCGGATGCACTGATCCTTCGGAATTACTTACCGTTCTTTTTTATATGCCTTGCCGAGGCATTCCGCCTGGAAGAGCCGCTCGTCGGCGCGATGCAGTCTCTTCGCCATGGCTGGCGTGATCAGCGGGTAATGCTTGATATCGAACAAGTGATATACGAGAAACCATACAGGCTTGTCGGTGGTCATCCAATTCTGCCGATCGAAGCGCTTCAGGTTGACCGGAACTGAAAAGCGCCGCAGCGTGCGTTCGCGACGGAGATTTAAATAGATATTGAAATAACTGAGCGCCAGTTCGCGGAGCGTGCGATAGACAGGCTCGCGCCAGCGGCATCCCGTGTAATTCGATTTGGCGACGGCGCCCCAGCATCCGTCTTGGCGAAAGATCGCGATAACGTGGTCGGTGTCATGTTCCGCTTCGAAATCCAAAAGCAATGGTGGATATCCATTGGCGCGCAGTGCGGCCGCGGCGAAGATCGCGCCTTCCAGGCAGTGCGCAGTCTGTTCAGCCAGAACGCGCCGCGGCGACCATGCCGTATCCGCGAGGTGATAAGGAGCGTCATCGAGAAATTTCTGAATACCGTGCGGATTTTTCATTGACCGCAGCTTGCGTAACTCGGAAGGACTAAAACTGGCGAGTGGATCGCTCATTGTCGGATGAGTTTACATGAGAGTCCGGCAACAGACGAACAGCGTTTTAAGGGAATACTTCAGCCAGTTCGGACGGGGTGTCGACCAACACGTCAGGCGGTTGATCTCGCAGTGTGTGCGGAGCGAAGCCGTAGTTCACGCCTACGGTCAGTAGCCCTGCGTTGCGTCCAGTTTCAATGTCTACGTGGGAGTCTCCCACAATCGCGGCCTCTTCCGGGCGCACGCCGAGTTCCTCCAGTAACCTCACTGCGCCTTCGGGGTCGGGCTTCTTGGTCGCAAAACTGTTTCCGCCGTAAACCTGCATGAAAAACGGGCCCAGCCCCAGCGCTTCGACGATGGCGCGTGACGGGCCTACGGGCTTGTTTGAAAGCACAGCCAGCTTGCGGGGCACGCCATTGGATGAGCCCTGACCCGATGAGCGCTGAACCGTGGTGAGCGCTTCTTTCACGCCCTCATAGACAGTTGTATGGTCGAGTTTGTGTTCGCGGTAGTAAGTGAGAAAAAACTGCAGTCCCTGGCGCACGACGGCTTCGTCGACCTTCTCGCCGCCGAGCGCGCGCTGAATCAGGATTGGGGCGCCGTCGCCCACATAGCCGGCAATCACGTGATCGGGCAGGTCGCGCCGTCCAATGTGGCGCAGCGCGGCATTCACGGAATGCACCAGATCGAGGCGCGAATCAATGAGTGTGCCATCCAGATCGAAGATCACAAGTTTGACGGATCGCGGATCGAATGCGCGCAGGGTGCGGATCATGCCCTTTCAGGATAAACGATTGCAGAGTTCAGGCGCGCGGCCGACGGCGTATTCGGACGGACCATAGACATTTTTAGGTTTGTTCTTGACGTTTATCCATATTTCTAGTAATGTCGAAATATGCAAACGTCTGCGGCGGCGAAATCCAGCGAACGCGTGGCCAAGTTTGCCGACATGTTTTCGGCGATGGGGACCGAGCCGCGGCTGCGCATCATGCAGCTGCTGCTCTCGGCGCATCCCGAAGGTCTAGTCGTGGGAGATATTCAGGGTGAACTCGAGATTCCTAATTCAACTCTCTCTCACCATCTCGAAAAACTGAAAACCGAAGGCTTGGTGGAAATTCAGCGGCAGGGGACGTTTCTCCGCTACACCGCCAACACTCACGCCCTGCAAGAGCTGCTGCAGTTCCTATACGCAGAGTGCTGCACTCGCAACAAGGCAGTCAAACCCGAACAAATTGTCCGCATTTGTAAATAGGAGAATTATTCATGAGTCCCACCGGTACCGGAATCGAGCCTGACGAAATCCAGGCGGATGAGATCCGTACTAACGCAAACCAAGCGACTGCCATAAAGGAAATCGTCAAAGAGAAATACGGTCAGGCCGCGTTGCGGGTGAAGTCGGGAGGCAGTTCTTGCTGCGGGGCGACCGCGAGCACGGCCTGCTGCGATCCCATTACCACCAACCTCTATGATGCTTCCGAGGCGGGAGAAATTCCAGAGGAAGCTTTGCTGGCATCGCTTGGCTGCGGCAATCCGACCGCACTTGCGAAACTGAATGCCGGCGACATTGTATTGGACCTTGGCTCTGGCGGCGGCATCGATGTTTTGCTGTCGGCGAAGCGGGTCGGGCCGACCGGAAAAGCCTACGGTCTCGATATGACCGACGAAATGCTTGCCCTGGCAAATGAAAACAAACGCCGGGCGGCCGTCGCCAATGTCGAATTTCTCAAGGGCGAGATTGAAAATATTCCTTTGCCCGACAATTCCGTGGACGTAATTATCTCGAATTGCGTGATCAATCTTTCAGCTGACAAAGATGGCGTGCTGCGCGAGGCGTTTCGCGTCTTGAAGCCGGGCGGACGTTTCGCCGTCTCCGATGTGGTGACGCGCGGAGAGATGCTGCCCGAAATCCGTCAGAGCGTTCTGGCATGGGTCGGCTGCATTGCGGGAGCGCTCGAAGAAAATGATTACCGCAACAAACTTGCCGCCGCCGGATTCGACAAGATCGAGATCGAGCCAACGCGTATCTACCGCGCCGAAGACGCACGGGAATTTCTGGTGGGGCAGGGAATCGATGTCGATGCGATTGCGCCGCAAGTAGAAGGCAAGTTCCTGAGCGCGTTCATCCGTGCAGAAAAGCCTGAAGCGAAGCAATCCTGTTGCGCTCCAACTTGCTGCAGTTGAATGCATGCTCACGAAGCTCCGTATGAGGACCGCGATGCAAAAGTCCTACAATGTTTTGTTTTTGTGCACCGGCAACTCGGCGCGCTCGATCATGGCCGAGGCCATCATGAATCACAAAGGCCAGCCTAACTTTGTGGCATACAGCGCGGGTAGCCATCCTTCTGGAGCGGTTCGACCTGAAGCGTTGCGCGAGCTTGAAACGGCTAACTTGCCAACGCGCGGCCTCCGCAGTAAGAGCTGGGATGAATTCTCGCGGCCCGATTCCCCGAAGATGGATTTTGTTTTTACGGTTTGCGATAACGCGGCTAATGAAGTCTGCCCGGTTTGGCCGGGACAGCCGATGACGGCGCACTGGGGCGTACCCGATCCGGCGGCAGCGCGAGGCACCGAGGAGCAAGTCGCAAAGGCATTCCGGGACGCGTTCTTTTTGCTGGAACGAAGAATCAGTTTGTTCCTTAGCCTGCCCCTCGCCACGCTAAGCCGGCTCTCCCTAAAAAAAGAAATCGACGACATCGGACGCCAATGAACTTCGATCTTCGTTCTCGCGCAGTAGCGGAGTTTTTAGGAACTGCGTTTCTTCTTGCGGCCGTCGTAGGCTCCGGAATCATGGGCGACCGGCTGGCCGGGGGGAATGTCGCAATCGCCTTGCTGGCTAATACACTCTCCACCGGAGCAATTCTGGTCGTCCTTATCCTGACGTTGGCTCCCATCTCGGGAGCGCATTTCAACCCTGCGGTTACGTTGTCGATGGGTTTAAGCGGAGACTTGCCCTGGCGTGAGGCCCCGATATATTTGGCGGCCCAGCTTCTGGGGGCGTTTGCGGGCGTAGCCTCGGCTCACCTCATGTTCGGCCTGCCTCTGTTTTTTCTTTCAAATCGCCCTCGCCACGGCGCAGGTCAACTGTGGAGCGAAGCCGTTGCCACTTTTGGGTTGGTATTCGT
This sequence comes from Acidobacteriota bacterium, assembly GCA_013289765.1. Taxonomy (GTDB): domain Bacteria; phylum Acidobacteriota; class Terriglobia; order Terriglobales; family Acidobacteriaceae; genus Sulfotelmatobacter. The sequence continues at coordinate 129,820 of JABCZI010000001.1, read as the reverse complement.
GATCTTCGCCTGCTCGCGCTTCCGGCCATCGGCTACCGCGTATGCGGTAGGAGCTTACATTACTGCGGCATATTGGTTTACAGCGTCGACATCGTTCGCCAATCCGGCGGTCACCTTGGCGCGTTCGGCTACTGATACGTTTGCCGGAATTCGTCCCGCCGACGCGCCCGGTTTCATCGTGGCCCAAGTCCTCGGCTCGGTTACAGCGACTGCTCTGTTTCGATGGCTGGTCCGGGCCCGTGGCATCCAAGTTGAGCACACGGATTCGGCCGCCACAACCGCGGGCGGATAGTCGCGTTTGCCAATCGCTCCTGGAGCGATCCCGGCCGCCCTCACTTACATGTTTTCCAACGCCCCATTCCGATTTACAATGCAACTATGCAGTAAGAGCCGGCACCTTATTTATAAGCCGGAATATTAATACCGCAATCATCAGGAAACGGGATGGCGACGACAAAAACCGACCCCAAGCTGTCCGTCCCCGGGCACGGTGGCAAGAAATCGCGCAGCTACGATGGGCTTACCCGCGAGCAGTTGATTGAAGCCTACCGCATCATGTACACCTCCCGGCGGATTGATGACCGGGAGATCCTGCTCAAGCGTCAGCAAAAGATTTTCTTCCAGATGTCAGGGGCGGGGCACGAGGCCATTGGCGTAGCTGCCGGAATGACTCTGAAGCCGGCCTATGACTGGTTCTATCCTTACTATCGCGATCGAGCGTTGTGCCTTGCCCTGGGGGCGAAGCCCCTGGAGATGTTCCTGCAGGCGGTAGGAGCGGCGGACGATCCCAGTTCCGGCGGTCGGCAAATGCCCTCGCATTGGGGATACAAGCGCCTGAATATTGTGACCCAATCGTCGCCGACGGGGTCGCAGATTCTGCAGGCAGTCGGTTGTGCCGAGGCAGGACGTTATTTTTCGCGGCATCCCAAAGCGGTGGAAGTTCCCAGCCCCAACAACGGCCAGGCAATCGATTACCGCCAGTTTAAAGATGTGTCCTTTCGCGGCGACGAGATTACCTACGTTTCGCTCGGCGACGGCACCACCAGCGAAGGTGAATTCTGGGAGGCGATGAATGCCGCCGCGCTGAACAAGCTGCCAGTGATTTTCTGTGTGCAGGATAACGGTTATGCGATCTCCGTCCCGGTTGAGGTGCAGACCGCGGGAGGCAGTATTTCACGGTTGGTTTCAGGCTTCCCGAATTTTCATTTCGAAGAAATTGACGGCACCGATCCAGTGGCCAGTTGCGCCGCCTTCCAGCGCGCGGCGAAGTATTGCCGCCAGGGGCACGGGCCGGCATTTGTGCACGCGCACGTCATTCGTCCCTATTCGCATTCTCTTTCCGACGACGAACGCTTGTATCGTCCGGATGCCGAACGCGAACGGGATGCGGCTCGCGATCCGGTTTCGCGCACCCAAATGTTTTTGCTGCGCGAAGGAATTCTCGACGAGAAGGGCATCAACGAACTGGAAAAGAAAGTTGAGGAAGAACTTCAGATTGCCGTCGATAAGGCTCTGGAGGCTCTTCCCCCCGCTCCCGAGACTGTAATGCAGTATGTGTACTCGCCCGATCTCGATCCCGCCTCGAGCGCTTTTGATACTGAGGCGGCAATTGGCCCAGATTCGCCGGACGGCAAGAAGCCAGTGGCGAAGACCATGGCCGACCTCATTAATGTGACGCTGCGCGACGAGATGAAGCGTGACGAGCGCATCGTAATCTTCGGGGAAGATGTGGCCGACTGCAGCCGCGAAGAATATTTGAAGCGCAAGCTGGTCAAAGGCAAGGGCGGAGTCTTTAAACTCACCTTCGGTTTGCAATACGAGTTCGGCACTGATCGCGTCTTTAATTCGCCATTGGCCGAAGCTGCCATCGTGGGCCGCGCCACCGGCATGGCGACGCGCGGGCTGAAGCCGGTGGTCGAAATTCAGTTCTTCGATTACATCTGGCCTGCGGTGATGCAGATTCGCGACGAACTCTCCGTCATCCGCTGGCGCTCGAACAATGTGTACTCCTGCCCAGTCGTGATTCGAGTCGCTATTGGGGGATATCTTACCGGTGGAGCCATCTATCACTCGCAATGCGGCGAGAGCATTTTCACGCATATGCCCGGGCTGCGCGTAGTGTTTCCTTCGAACGCACTGGATGCCGCCGGCCTGTTGCGCACTGCGATTCGCTGCGACGATCCCGTTCTGTTTCTCGAGCACAAACGCTTGTATCGCGAAACCTACGGCCGCGCGCCATATCCGGGGCCCGATTACATGATCCCGTTCGGCAAGGCGAAAATTGTTCAGCCCGGCTCGGACTTAACCGTAATCACCTACGGCGCCGTGGTGCCGCGTGCCTTGCAGGCGGCACAGAAACTCGAGCGTGAGCACGGGGTGAAAGTCGAGTTGATTGATTTGCGCTGCTTGAATCCATTCGACTGGGAGACGATTGCCGCCTCCATTGCCAAAACAAACCGGGCGCTCGTCGCTTACGAAGATACGCTCAGCTGGGGTTATGGCGCAGAGATCGCCGCGCGCATCGCCGATCAACTCTTCGACCAGCTGGATGCGCCCGTCCGCCGCGTCGCCGCCGCCGACACATTCGTCGCGTATCAGCCAATTCTGGAGGACGCCATCCTACCCCAACCGAATGATCTCTTCCGCGCCATGAAAGAGCTCTCGGACTACTAGAGTTCTGATAGAGTTCCGGTCAAGATCCAATCATTTTGCCCTAACCATCGGGGAACATCGCCAGCGATCTGTCGCCCCGCCGGAGTTCCGCCGTCCTCGTCAGGTTACGAAGGCTTTTTCCGCACCCTGCTTCTCGTTGATCGTTTGTTTCTACGATGCTAGGCTCCAGTAGTGAGCTCCATTCCCAGCACTTCCGCGAATCCCTCTGCGCCTGCGAGCGGCGGCCCGATCGCATGGCTGCAATCGGCTGCTGGGGAAGTATGGCTAAAATTTTTACTGGCGCTGGTCGGTTTAGGACTCGCCTTCGGTGCGGCATTGCTCTCGACGGCATCCAGCGAGGCGGGCAACGTGTGGGCGTCGGTGTTTCTGGCATCCGTTGCGCTTTTGATGGCGGCCTTCGTGGGATTGGTAACCGTGCCCTACCTGGCACGGCGCGTGGCGATGGAAGGTCTGCGCCAGACGTTTCGTTACGAAGTCACAAAGGTCGGCGTGGTTTATGTGCTGGTGACGCTGGTCATTGGAATTGCAGCGTTGAACACCGGCAATAATCTTCTCTATATCGTGGTAGCTGCGATGCTTGCGGCGATCCTGGTGTCAGGAATCGTTTCCGCAATGGTGCTTCGCGGCCTTGAACTCGACATTCGCCTGCCTGAGCATATGTTTGCCGGGCATCCCGTAGTCGGGCGTATCGTAGTGCGCAATCCGCGGCGGTTCCTGCCTGCATTTTCCATTCGCGTGCTGCCGGCGCGCCAAGAGAAAAAAATTCGCAAGCAATGGCGATGGGAACGAACCACCTTTACGTTTCCGCTCAACCGCACCCCCGAAAATCAATGGGTCCGGATGCGCGACTGGAAGGTGAAGCGGATCGACGCGATGCCAGCACCGCCGGGAATTTTCGAGGGAATGGTTTATTTCCCTTTTCTGCCGCCCAAAGCGGAATTGCCGGCTGACCTCGAGTTGCAATTTGAGCGGCGCGGCCGATATTGCGAATCCAGTTTCGCTCTGGGCACGCGCTTTCCATTTGCCTTCCTAACCAAGATTCGTGATGTAGGCCTCGACCGCGAGATTGTGGTCTACCCGTCAATTGATCCCGCCGACGAGCTATTTGAAGTTCTGCCGTTGGTGCGTGGGGAGTGGGAGAGCTTCGTTCGCGGGCGCGGCTCCGATCTATATCGCATTCGCGAGTACATGCCAGAGGATTCGGCGCGTCATGTGGACTGGAAGGCCACCGCAAAATCTGGCTCGCTGAAGGTTCGCGAATTCAGCCGCGAAGATGAGCGCAAGCTTTGCATCGTCTTCGATAATCCCGCGACCGGGCTGATCTCCCGGAAAGCATACGAACGCGCGGTGAACTTGGCCGCTTCTCTGGCGTGGCATTTCTCTCTTCAGGATGCCGAAGTTTCATTTGCGCTGCCGGGTTTCGGGCGCAGCGTCGATCTGCATGAATTCCTGGCGCGGCTGGCGGTGATCGAGCCGCGAGACGATTTTTCCGCGCAAATAAGTCCCCAGGCAGATATCCTTCGGGAAATAAACTCGGAGGGCAGCGGCGAATACAACATCATCCTCAGCGCCCGACCGCGCGGCAGTCTGCCCACCGCATTGTGGAACTGCTCTTACTTCTTATTTCTCGGCGATGTCGCGCCGCAACCGTAAATGGCGCTTGGGGAGTCCGACTGGTTTACCGAGTCCCTTCTCGGATTTCGTTCTTCCCAGAACGGGTCCTCGTGACCTGATTTTTTCTTCTTCCCAACCTTTTATCCCTTTCCGCGCATCTGGTTTCACGTATACTCACGCCCCGGTAGTGGTTTTGGGCGATTCGGAATTCGAAACTCGGGAGAATCCAGATGCGAATCCGTGATCTGATTAAGAGTCAGGAAACCTACCATGCCGAGATGAGTCAGACCGTGCTGGAAACCGTCCAAGCCATGGTAGAACGCAATATCGGCGCTGTTCCCGTCTTGCACAACGGCAAGCTCGTGGGAATTTTTTCCGAACGCGATCTGATGAAACGCGTGGTGGCGCAGGGTTGCGATCCGCGCCGCACCTGCCTGGCCGAGGTAATGACGGACGAGCCTCTCACTGTCAACATAAATGACGAGTTGGATAGCTGCAGGGCCTTAATGCAGCAGAACAGCTTCCGTCATCTTCCTGTCTGCCATGATGGACAACTGGTCGGCATTGTCTCCCTTCGCGACATTCTGTTGCACGATTTAGATGAGAAGGGCGATGAAGTGCGGATGATGCGCGCCTATATCCACTCGGTCCCGGACGCCTAGAACTCGCACCCGCTTTCCGAAACCAATCCCCCGGAGAATCTGGATCCGCGAAGCCTTACTTCCAAATGTTGCCCCCGGTCCTCATATGGCCCGAAAGTAACGTTACCTTCGATTACCTGAGTACATTGAACCGTTGCGCCAAAAGGTTTAACGTCCTTTAATAAGTCTGACCGTCTTCCGTAGGCGCCGGACGCAACGTTGGCTATTACGACATTCTGGAAGAGGCCCAGGAAGTCTTACCAGGAATTCTTACCATGAGCGAAAAAATCACGATTCTTTGTTACACCCTCTGGATCGCTCATCCTATCCTGCAGACGGGTATTGCTGTCGCCATGTTCCGTCGCGGCCAGCACCTCCAATTCAAGTTCTTCTTTGCCTACATCGTCGCCCAGATCCTGACCTTTCCAATTGTCTTTCCGGCCTACTTGTATAGCCGCACCGTCCTCTTTTTTTATGTCTCCTGGATTGCCACCGCAATCAGCGTGGCTCTGGGTTTTAAGGTAATTCACGAAGCTTTCCTCGATGTGTTCCGGCCGTTCCACACGTTGCGCGACTTGGGCACTGTCTTGTTCAAGTGGGCAGGTCTCGTGATGCTTTTGGTCGCGGGCGTAGTCTCTGTCTCAACCAACTCGTCAGATACTGCTCCCTGGGTGGAGGCCATCATGACCGCCCAACGTTGCGTCCGCATTGTTCAAGTCGGCATGGTTCTTTTCCTATTGTTCTTCGCGCGCTACCTGGGAGTGAGCCGTCGCCAACATAGCTTCGGCATCGCATTAGGTTTCGGCACATTTGCGATGGTGGAATTGGTCCTGATCGCGTCTTGGGTGGGCTATCACCTGAGTGATGTTTCAATGGGCGTGGTCAATATGGCCGCTTACAACTGCACCTTGCTTATTTGGCTGGGCTACACCCTGGTGAAGAGTCCTGCTCGGGATGCCTCCTCAATTCTGCTTCGTCCCCAGCGCTGGGAGCAAACCTTGTCGGATATTCAGCACCCCTTGCAGCCAGATTCTTCCTTGATACCCATGTTTGAGGGGATGGTGGATCGGGCGCTCTCGCGAACTCATCCGGCACCGCCAATCACTCCAGAGAACCGCGTGTCCGCCACTCGCGTCACTCTCGTGCGGTAATTGGCTTCGGACTTTTCGCTCTCGAGTCTGGGTCTCTCTTAAGTCCCGCCTCGCCCGCATCCCGGACGTAATTCCGGATTTCGTAACAACACTTCAGTGCCCTCGCCGTCGCCCCGATGTTGCCTCCTCGCAGGACCCATCGTGATCCTCCTAAATCATAGACACAACAATACTTAACCGATAATTACGAGGTTGGAGTTTTGCCTCAAAACGGGCCCGCAATCAACGGGCTGGTAGGAGCAAAAGAGGACTACGGTGCGGATAGTATTGACTCGTGCCTTATAATGCCTCACCGCGACTTGGGTCCTGGTAACGGAACCCAAGCCGCGATAAGGAGAAACAAACCATGAAGCACACAATCAGGATTGCCGTCCTGATGCTTGGATTAGTGGGTATGTATGCATCAGCCGCTGTTCAGGGTCCTACCCCTGACGGTGGAATGATTCCTACGCACCCAAAAGTTGCAACTGTTCAGGGTCCTGCCCCTGACGGTGGGATGATTCCTACTCACCCAAAAGCTGCAACCAGCAAGTAGTTAACCCGATGGCGCCGGTGGCCGCAAGGTCACTAAGGTAACATCAGTAACCTGGGCCGAACTCAGAGCTCGCAATCTTTGGGCTGACGGAACCTCATAATCCGTCAGCCCCGTTTTTTGTTTTGTCGGATATCTACCGTGACTGCCGCTTCAAACCAGAATCCAACACGCGCTGCAACTCCGCGGCGCTCGTGACAGGCGGCTGGCAGGCAGATCCGGAACAGAGAACCGCAAATGCCTCCCCCGAACTCAGTTGAGGAAGGTTTGGAAGCGTATCCGCAAGCGCGGGTGGAAGATTCGCCGCGACCACCTGGTTCGACGCTAGCCGGAGCACGGTCTTGTTGAAGGCGAACGCACTGGCAGCCACGGTGGCCAGGGCATCTGCAGTGCCCCCTGCTTTCGATTCAGCGACCACAACTACCTGTACCGGACTTTCCAGGAATTGGACGACCGCGATGCCATAGGTTCCTGCAAAAATCCCAAACTGCTCGGCAACACTGGCAAAAGCTTCCAGGGTTTGTTCCGCTTTATCCCGATAAGCCTCTTCCTCGGTGTAGTGATGCAATCGCAGCAACGCGATCGCCGCCATAGGATTGCCCGCCGGTGTCGGAGAATCCTGCAACGGCTTGCGCCGCGTGGCCAGCACGCCCAGACTCTTGCCATCGGCAGCCGGTTCCGCATCGAAGAACCCTCCCGATGTCGCATCGAAGAATTTCGCAATCATCGCGTCGCCAATCGCGCGGGCGAATTTGAAGTAACTCAAGGCCGAAGTTGCCTCATAAGCGTCGAGACATGCAATTACGGTAGCAGCGTAATCGTCCAGCAGGCCGCAAACTGCGCGGCGTTCCGCCTTAGGATCGGAATAAGCGACCACGTGTAACAACGTAGAGGGAGTCTGCTGAGAATCAACTTGTGTGTAAGCGGGCAACTCGCCCGCTTGCTTTGTTTCAGCGTCAGTAAGATGCCCTCTCCAGCCGTCCGCTAGAACGCGATCCAGTGAGCGCAGCGCGAAATGCCGTGCGTCTTCGAGCCCTAGCACTTTGGCCGCTTCCAGATACGCCGATACGCACATGCTGTTCCATCCCACGTAAACCGTCTTATCCACGTATGGCGTGGGCCTCTTCAATCGCGCGGCATACATTTTTTTCTTCGCGGATTCGAGCAACTCCTTCACTCGATCCACTCTCAGGCTCATCCGGCGCGCAATTTCCTCTATCGGCGCACGCACGTACAACACGTTCTTTGCCGGATTGTGATGCATCTCCCCAACTTCGTTGATGTCATAGTGCAGCACCGCAACCTGCGCCTCTTCTTCCGTAAGCACCGCCCGGGTTTCTGCGAGCGTCCAGGTGAAGTAATCGCCGTCGTCATCCATGGAAATGTCGGCGTCCTGGGAAGCATAAAATCCCCCACGCTCGCGATCGCTCAGCCATTCATCCATCCAGCGGATAATGTCGCGCGCCACGCTTGCGAAAAATTCCGATCCCGTAGCCTGATACGCGTGTACATAATTCTTCAGCAGTTCCGAGTTGTCGTAGCACATCTTCTCGAAGTGCGGCACGACCCAGCGCTCGTCGACGGAGTAACGATGAAATCCCCCTGCCAACTGGTCATAGACGCCGCCATTTGCCATGTGCTCGAGAGTGGTGACAATCAGATTGCGAAGAGTCTCGTCTCCCGTCCGCGCATAACGCTCGATCAGCAAATCGACCGCTGAAGAATGGGGAAACTTGGGCGCCTGCCCAAACCCGCCGTGCTGCGGATCGAACATTTTCAACGCGGATTTCTCAATCGCCGCAATGATGTTGTAGGAAACTCGCCCGTCCCGCCCAGAGAATGACTCCGCCTGCGCGATCGCGCTCTCGACCATCTTCGCCTGCTCGACCACATCGCCGTTTTTTTCTTTGTAAGCGTTGGCAATGCTAAGCAGGACGCGCTTAAAGCTCGGCCTCCCATAGCCATCCACCGGAGGAAAATATGTGCCGCCGTAAAACGGCTTCCCATCCGGCGTCAGAAAAGCTGTGAGCGGCCAACCGCCCTGCCCGCTGACCGCGCTCACCGCAGCCTGGTACCGGCTGTCAATGTCGGGACGCTCGTCGCGATCCACCTTCATCGCGATGAAATGCTCATTTACGATGGCCGCTACTTCCGGATCTTCATACGACTCGCGGTCCATCACATGGCACCAGTGGCACCACACCGCGCCTATATCGAGCAGCATCGGTTTGTTCTCGCGCTGCGCCGCCGCAAACGCCTCCTCCCCCCACTCATGCCACTGGATAGGCTGATGCATGGCAGAGCGCAAGTAGGCCGATGACGCGCGGGCTAGGGAGTTTAGGATCGTGGTGGTCATGATTCAAGTTTATACGTTTGTCGTCGCCCGCGAGAACGGGTTCATGTGGGGACAGCAGTCCTCGGCTGTCCGTCGAGCGCAGCTCCATTCTCCGTCCCGCCCCTAATGGAGGGTACCGCGCACGTGGGAATGGACCGCTCACATAGCGGACAAAAAACTAACTCGGGACGGACCCAGGAAAAGATTTATCCTGGAAGACATCCTCAGGCTGCGCTTCATTCACCGCGATGTATACATCGCATACTGATGCGTCCCGCCGATTGTTTTTAGCGCGGCGCTGTCTCCCAAAACGTGGTCGAGCAGAGGATTGTGGTAGAGCACATACACCGCTCGCGGATGCGACCGCAGACTTTCTTCCAGATTTGCAATCATCTTTTTCAAACCCGCTTCCAGAAGCGGATTGAAAAGATAAAGCACAGTCGGCTCAACAGGAAAACGGAATTCAGTTGCATCCGCGCAAATCGCTTCCATCGCAAAACACTTCTGCGATTCGCTCCGGTACTTTTCTAAGTTTTCTTGCGCCGCCCGGTGTAACGCCGGCAAAAGTTCCACGCCCACGATCCGGCGAAAGGGATAATCCGATGCCATCAGCAGCGTGCGTCCCTTGCCCGATCCGAGATCGATGAAAATGAAATCATGAAAATCGATTTGACTCTTCTCCCGCAGCGCGTCGAGCATCTCGTGAAAAAGATCGGCTTCCGTGGGCTGATACGGCGAGTGAAAAGCTCCGAGCAACCGGTCGCGCCAATCGACGGCCGCGCTGGTCGTGTCCACGCGGTGATCCCAATCAAAGCCAGCGTCGCCGTAGCGCCGGCGTCGGCGCTCTGGCGTCGAATCGCGAATGAACTCCCACAGTGCAACGAAGAGTTGACGGGTTGCCGCAAGCCGCCCCTCGCGATGAGCAATGTCATTCCACCAGTTCCATGCCGATCGCGACACGCTGATCCTGATAGATGATGCGGCGATGGATGATGCATCCCGGGAATCGTTACGATCCATTTCCCGCTATCATAAGCGACAGGAATACATCGCAATCGAGATTAGAATTGTGCGTGGGCCTTCGGCGGTGGCTTGTAACCCGGGGGCAGGCCTTTGGTGGCAAAAGCAAAGTCATCGGGCACGCGGACTTCGACTCTACCTTCCGGCGTCAATTTATAAGGATTGCCGTCGGGATCGACCGGAACTCGATCCAATCCCATAGCGGCCAGCAGTTCGGCCATGCTGGCGGGCAAGCGTCCAGTGCGCTCTCCGAAATGGGTTACCCCGTCTTGCAAATGCGTTACATCTTCGTCCACTCGCAACGCCCGCAGATGTTCGAAGGCGCTCTGCTTGATTTGCTTGTCGTGGGTTGTCTGAAAAGTCGCCGACCACAGCATTCGTGCGGTCTGATACTCGCCAGCGTGTTGCGCCATCTGCGCCGCCAGAATCTTCACGAAAGGATGAGCATTCGGAACCCGCGATCCGCGTTCGAAAGCTTCGGCGGCACTCTTGTAGTCCTTAAGCTCCATGTAATAAACAAAACCCAAGTCATAGTAGAGCCGCCAGTTATCGGGGTTGTTTTGAATTCCGTAATTCACCAACTCGATCGCCCGTTCTGGTTCGCCCGCGCCATACTGCTTCGAAGCCAGAAATGTGCTGCCGAAATCGTAAGCGACCACAAGATGTGGATCCAATTGGGTAGTGATCTCCAGAAGCGGCGCCAGGAGACTGTAGTTGGGCTCGGCGTAGCGAAACCGGCTTCCAAAGTATTGCACAGCGCGAGTCCAGTAAATGCAGGCTACCAGTCCATCAAAGCCAAGGCTGGCACGCTTGATCACCTTCGGCGAATTCAGGAACAGGACTTCGTCGAGCGTGGCTTGCGGGCGCAGTTGATCCGTGCGATGCAGGACGATCGAACTGGCAACCAGCGACAGAACCATGCATGCGCCGGCGATCAGCGAAATTTTCTTGCGATGTTTCATTTCAAATCGCGCCGCTCGAAAATCAACACAGCCCCGCTCAGAGCCATGCTTGCATAGAACAACGCATACAAGGTGTTCTGCAGAACCAGTTGCCCCGCCACTGGCTGCTCGTGTGCAATCGAACTGATGATGTTAAATGCCGAAAGGTTCGGCACGACATAGGCCGCGCCCGTTGCAAGCCAACGCGACATTCCATGCGCCATGCCCGCGAAGTTACGCAGGTCTTCGGCGAAGCTTCCAATCACGAATAGCGAGAAGGCAAAAACAGCCGAAAGCAAGGGGGAAGAGAAAGACGAAAACAGCAAAGATAATGAGCAGATAATGATGAACTCAAGAATGATGAAATACAAAGCGACCAAAATCAAGGCGTCGGCGCGCACGAATTTATGAGAAACGTAGAACAACGCTCCGAACACGCCGATCGCCATAAAGAACGTGTTCACCACCAGCGTGCCGGCAAGGCCGAAAAACTTGCCAATAATGAATTCCCACCGCCGCACCGGCCGCGAAAGCACGGTATAAAGAGTTCGTTTTTCGATCTCTTTTGAGACCAGGCCGATGCCAATGAAGATAGCAATGACCACGCCGAAAAGAGAGACTGCGGTGAGACCAAGGTTAATCACGACCAACTTTTCGATCTCAATCGAAATCTGCCCCACCAGCACAGCCGCTCCGGAAAGCAGCAGGACGAACGCGATCAGGTTGTAGAGCACCCGGTCGCGCACGGCTTCACGGAAAGTGTTAGACGCAATATGCGCGATACGCGCTCTCATATGGTGCTCCCGGCGGTGGTTTCCGCGCGTCGCAATTTTTCCACGAAATAAGCCTCGAGCGAAGTGCGCACTGGAATCACTGCCACTAATCTTTGCCGCTCGCGACGCAGTATATCGATCACCATGTCCTGCTGGTTCTCCTCGACAATCACCCGAACCCGGTCTCCGCTCACATGGCACTCTGCAACCATCGCTTTGATCGCGGCTGGCACCTGTGTGCCTTGCCAGATAATCTCCACTTTGCCTTGAATAGTTGAGGTCAGATCCTCGACCCGCCCCACGCCACGAAGTTCTCCCTTGTGAATGATGGCGACACGATCACAAAGCGCTTCGGCATCGGAAAGTATGTGAGTTGAAAAGAATACGGTTTTGCCCTGGTGTTTGAGTTCTTCCATGAGGTCGCGCACTTCGCGGCGGCCCATGGGATCAAGTCCGGACATAGGTTCGTCGAGGAACACGAGCTTGGGGTCATGCAGGATGGCCTGTCCAATGCCCACGCGCTGCAACATGCCTTTGGAAAACTTGCGCAACTGCAAGCCCTGCACGTCGCGCAATCCCACTTGATGAAGCACCTGGTCGACGCGCTGCTTGCGTTGCTTGGCGGGAACGCCGGAAAGCTGTCCGTAATATTCCAGCAGTTCATGCGCGGTCAGGTAGTCGTAAAAATACGGCTGTTCGGGAAGGAAGCCAATCTGTGCTTTCACTGACGGGTCAGTCCATTCGCGGCCGAGGATGCGCGCCGATCCAGCCGTCGGGTACACCAACCCCATCAGAAGTTTTAGCGTTGTAGTCTTGCCGGCGCCATTAGGCCCGAGGAAGCCGAAAATCTCCCCGTCCTCGACGGTGAGTTGTAAGGGATACAAGGCGTGCTTCGGCCGCTTTCGCCAAAAGCCGATCTTGTACGTTTTTTCCAGTCCGAGGATTTCAATTGCAGCCATAGCTTTTATCGATACAGAACAAGAACGGGGGAGATCTCTTTCCGCGCTTGCTTCGCAACAGAGATCGCGCTCGTGTTGCTTCGGAAATATTATATTTCAAATCGGAGGGGGTTCGATCCAGCGGGGGATTACGAAGGTCATTTCGACTTGCAGCCAACGCGGGCCGGACCATAGGAGTAGTCCTAGAAAAATTAAGGGCAGCGGAGTTGCCTCCGCTGCCCCACTTTAGATCCATTGAACTCGTCGAACTATTGACCCATGACGAGGAAAGTGCCGCCGATGCAGGTCGCGTAGCTTACGGCCGCACCGCCCGATGGGGTAATGTAGCGAATTACGACGTCCTCAACTCCGCAGAAGCCCTTAACGCCAGTCGTGTTCAGAGTCGCCGGAAAAGCGTTGGTGATGAACGTGGTGTTAGCGCCGCCCACCGGTATTGCGCCCACCGACGAAAGGGTGTAGCCGCTCTTAGTCCCGAGACCCAAAGTGTAATCGACGATGCACGCGTTGGTCGAGGCCGGACCGGCAGAGCAACCGGCATCCGCAGGCCCAAGGATTGCCAGAGTCGCCGCGTAGCCGTTGAACGGATATGAAGTATTGTAGCTTACCTGAGCAGTAGCAATGGTACGGCTGGAAGCGGCCGCAGACGACTCGTTAGCCGCAATGCGCGCGCGCAACAGGTTTGGAATAGCAATAGCTGCAATGATCAGAATGATAGCCACCACGATCAGCAGCTCAATCAGTGAAAAACCTTTTTGTTTCCGCATCTTTGTTCCCCTCGTTTCTTAAGTTAAAGTCCTTCGCCGGCCATTGCCCCTGATGGCTCAGACGAGTTTATGTTGGCACTTTCTAAGCCAAATCGACCAGTTACCTTGGTTTCAGCCGCGAGAGCATAATTCCTTTACTTTCAGTACCAGGCCAAACTGTTATTGGATTCCATGGCCTTCCCAGCCGGGTCTCTTGCCAAAAAGCGGCTGGCGCCTGACAATTCGTGTCATTCCAGTACAGGCGGTGATATGACCCTGGAACAGGTGGTGAATGAAACGGAATTTCCACAGTCAACGGGGCCCTGGGAAGGAACTCGCACAGAAAATGATAAAGGGCAGCGGAGTTGCCTCCGCTGCCCCAGGTTAGATCCACTCAACTCGTCGAACTACTGACCCATGACGAGGAAGGTGCCGCCGATGCAGACCGCACGGGTTACCGCTGCGCCGCCGGACGGGGTGATATAGCGAACGACGTTGTCTTCGATACCGCAGAAGCCCTTGACGCCAGTCGTGTTCAGAGTCGCCGGAAAGGCGTTGGTGACGTACACGGTATTGGCGCCGCCCACCGGCACTGCGCCTATAGACGTTAAGGAGTAGCCGCTCTTAGTCCCGAGACCCAAAGTGTAATCAACGATGCAAGCGTTGGTCGAAGCCGGCCCGGCCGAGCAACCCGCATCCGCAGGCCCAAGGACTCCCAGACTCGCCGCATAGCCATTGAACGGATAAGAGGTGGTGTAGCTTACCTGAGCAGTAGCAATGGTACGGCTGGAAGCGGCCGCAGACGACTCGTTAGCCGCAATGCGCGCGCGCAACAGGTTAGGAATGGCGATAGCTGCAATGATCAGAATGATAGCCACCACGATCAGCAGCTCAATCAGTGAAAAACCCTTTTGTTTCCGCATGTCTTTTCCCCTCGCTTTTAAGCCCTAATTTTAACTCACGCTGGTCATTCGTAATGACTCAGTCGGACTTGATCTTTGCAACCACCTCGCCAAACCGGGAAACCGACTAACACCGGCTTGTGCTTCGACTAAGTGCTTTTGTTTCACTCCCATGACAACTTTAGTTCGATTCCAGCACTTCTTCCGCAGTGATACAGCGCCAGAATTAGGCTGAAGAGTGCCAATTTCTGTCACATCGTGAGATTTCACCGCTACAAACGTCCCTGACCAAGTTAGAACGCTCTTTTCTAACGATCTTGCACAGAGGTAACGCGCCATCTGTTACCCTGCGTTCTTTTCACCGTTTGCGACTGGCCGGATGGTCAGATATTTTCGCTCTTCACCAGCAAACAAGTGACGTCATCGTGCTGCGGGGTCGAGCCAACGAAGAGATCCAGGCTGGCCATAAGGCGCTCGAGCAATTCCTTAGGAGCGGTACCCACGCCGGCTTCCAGTGTGCTCAGCAAGCGCGGTTCGTCGAACTCTTCGTCGTTGGCGTTCACCGCTTCCACCAGGCCGTCGGTAAAGATAATCAGCCAGTCTCCGGGCATGAGCGCCACGCTGGCCGATTCGTACTTCGCTTCCGCCTGAATGCCGATGGGCAATCCGCCCACATCCAGGCGCTCGATCAATCCCGAGCTGCGGCGCAGGATCGGTGTGTTGTGACCGGCATTGATGTAAGTGAAAATGCGCCGGGCGGTGTCATACTCGGCGAGAAAGGCAGTGGTAAAACGTAATCCGCCCTGGCTATTGGAGCAGGCGTACTTGTTCATGTTTGCGACCAGCTCTGGCAAGGCAACCTGAGCGGTGGAAAGTGTTTTCAGGCTGGCCTGAAACGTAGCCATGAGCATGGCGGCGGGAATGCTCTTGCCGGCGACGTCGGCTACCGCGAACATCACGCGATTCTCGTCAGGCGTTTTCCCCGGGCGCGGGAACACATCGTAGTAATCTCCGGCCACGGTGTTCGCGGGACGAGTGGCGTAAGCGATGGAGATTCCGGGGATTTGCGGCGGAGCGCCCGGCAGCAGCCAGGTTTGAATCTCGCGCGCAATCTGCAGATCGCGCTTCATCACGACGCGGTCGGCAATCTCCAGCATCAGCAGCAGGAAGAGCAGAAGGCCGCCCCAGAAATGGAAGTCGAACTCGATGACGTGAAGGTCTTCTCCAGAACCGCGATAGCTGAATCCGCCGCTAGGGAAGACCAGAAGCACCAGCGCGGCAATCAACAGGACCCGGCGGGCTGGCGAGAGTTTTTCGATCACCGCCCAGAAAAACTCTTTCACCACATGCAGACGCCGGCCGCGGCGGGTAAGCCCATCTGGAGTTTTCGCGGCTACATCGCGCGAATACAGGCGGTAGCTGGCACGGGCTTCATTTTCGAATTGCGACCAGAGTTGGGTAAGTTCCAAGCCTTCGCTAACTCGCCGCCAGAACCCTTTCGCCCGCGCCCCGAAAGGAAGTCGTTGTGGCGGCGCCGGTTCGGCGGGCTGGAAAGAAGATGCCATTGAGGGTGACGTGATTATAGAGGAGAGGAAGAAGAAATAGCGGCTGTCGGATTTCCAGCCAACCAGGTCGAAAGGAATCTGCACTCGAGAGGCGCAACCGAAGTCTTTTCTAGAAAAGCGGCAGCTGTTGGTCCAGAGATTGCACCGGCCACTGATTGGCAAGGGCGCTTGTGCCGCGCGGGTCGGCGCGTTTGATTCCATATTTCTGGCGAAGGCTGGCGATGAGTTGCGCGATGCGTTTGCCATACGAAGCGGGAAGGAACGAGCGTTCCTGATAGCGGGCGCGGTAGTTCTCGACCAGATCGGGAAAGTGTTGCGCGAGGAAGGGAAGGAAAACGGCCGCCGAACAGGGCTTAAGAAATAAAGGTCCGCCGAAGATGTGACGCGCCCCGGCGGCCGCGGCTGCTTGCACCACAGCTTCAAGGCTGGCTGGGGAATCGGTGATGCCGGGCAGAACCGGCGAGCAGCTTACTCCTACGCTGATTCCAGCCTGGCTGAGTTGCCGGACCGCATCCATGCGCAAATCCGGCCGGGGAGCGCGCGACTCCAAAATTCTCGCCAGTTCCGTATCCAGGGTGGTAATGGTGATGTGAATGGAGAGAGTGTTGTTCCGCGACACCTCGCGCAGCAGATCTACATCACGAACAATCAGGTTGGATTTGGTGACGATACCGAGCTCGAATCCGCGATGGCGCGCGAACTCTTCGAGAATTCCGCGCGTGATTTGGTAGCGGCGCTCGGCGGGCTGGTAAGGATCGGTTGCCGTCCCCAGGGCAATGCCTTCCCCGGATTTTACTTTCTTCAGATCGCGCCGCAGCAGATCCGAGGTATGTTGCTTCACGTAGATTTTCTGTTCGAACTCGCGCCCGTCGCGCAGTTCCATGAATTCGTGGGTATAGCGCGCGTAGCAATACTGGCAGCCGAATTCGCAGCCGCGATACGGATTAATGGTCCAGGTAAATGGCATCCCCCGGTCACTGATGCAGCGGTTCAACAGAGATTTTGCGGGCAGAGTGAAGTACTCTACATTGTGGCCCTCGAGCAGGGATTCGCCTTCCGAAGCCAGGCGGGCAATGCCGACAAGCGGCGATTTTTCCGGCAGCGCGAACAAGGGCAGAGTTGACATATTCGCCGTTTGTTCGCCTATTATGTGTCTTCTTTATAGGTCTTGTCAAGAACTCGTGCGCCCTTCTCAAGTGGCCCGAGGTAACGATTTCAACTTCGAATTCCGCACGAGATCGGCAGGCATGAAGACGTTGCGGGAGCGCTCCGCTATACTGACGGAACTCCGGAGCGATGGAATCGTGAAATTCCGTGAAGAGGTTGTGGTCGGAATCCAGGCAATCCACAGGTTGCCGCGATGAGACTCCGCCGAAAATGCTCGGCGATGCCGCGATCAAGGGAAGGACAAAGGATGAAGCTCATTCGATTTGGAGAACCAGGCAAAGAAATTCCGGGGATTCTCATGGAGGACGGAACCCGTCTGGATGTCTCCGCTTTTGTTGAAGACTACGACGAAGCCTTCTTCGCAGACGGCGGGCTTGCGGAACTCAAGCGATGGTTGCAAGGCAATGCGGCTGCCGCGCCACGGATTGAGCACACAGTTCGGCTGGGGTCGCCGATTGCGCGCCCCAGCAAGATTGTCTGTATCGGGCTGAACTTTCGCGATCACGCCAGAGAAAGCAAAATGGAAATTCCGGTAGAGCCAGTAATATTTTTCAAAGCCTCAACTTCGCTGGTGGGACCAAACGACGATCTCATCATTCCCAAGAATGCGCGAAAAGTCGATTGGGAAGTCGAACTGGCGGTCGTGATGGGAAAGAGATGCGTCTACATCGAGCCTGAACGGGCGCTCGATTATGTAGCTGGCTATGCTCTGCACAACGATTACTCCGAGCGTGAGTTTCAGCTGGAGCGCGCCGGGCAATGGGTTAAGGGAAAGAGTGCAGATACGTTTGCGCCGCTGGGACCATTCGTCGCGACAACTGACGAGATTCCGGACACGGGCCATTTGGGAATGTGGTTGAAGGTTAACGGCGCATTCCGGCAACGCAGTTCGACCAGCGAAATGATTTTCGATGTACCCGCGCTCGTCAGCTACGTCAGCCAATTCATGACGCTGTTGCCTGGGGACGTCATCAGTACGGGAACGCCCGCTGGAGTGGGTTTGGGAATGAAGCCGCCACAGTATTTAAAAGCGGGCGACGTGGTTGAGCTAGGCATTGACCAGCTTGGCGAGTCACGGCAGAAGGTGGTGGCATGGCAGCCCGCAACCGCAGAGACAGTCAGCGGCCGTCCGGCGAAATGAAGCTGCCGAAACGGATTGCGATTCTACTTTAAGATGCCGAGGCGATCTCGCCTGGCGGGCGCCGCGACGGTTGCTTTCGGGGATGTAATCGTCACCGAATCCGGCTGAGTCCACTCAGCTTTTCCGTTGGTCAATTCCAGACGGTTCATTGTGACTTTCAATTGCTGATGGTTCACTTCGACCAGCAGGTAGTGATAGTTCACCAGCTTGCTCTGAAAAAGATCGTCCGGGGCGCGTTCGATGGGATAAGCGTGTGCCGCTCCGCCACCCGAGACGAAGTAAGTGACTCCGCCGTGCTCATGCCGCTCATAGTTATGCACATGTCCGGAGAACACTACGAAACGAGCGCTGGCGTGAGCTTGACGATCCTCAAGGACTTTCGCCAGCTGTTGCTCCCCTGATCGGGCGGAGTGTCCGCCTCCATATTTCTTGTCGTCGGAGGAACTGGTATAGGGCGGATGATGGAACATAAGGAAGACGAATTCTACGTCCGGCGGGAGATGGTCCAGCTTGTCGATCATCCACTGGCTCTGTGGCCCGGAGGTCTCATCCAGCGAACTGTCGAGCACCAGCGTGAGCGTGTTCGCGGCCCGCACGGAGTAATAGCGGCTGTTCTTCAGGGCAGGGAAGCGCTGAAAATAATTGCCCAGCGCTGTGTTTGCATCCCCGTGCAGATCGTGGTTGCCGAGCGCGGGATAAATTGGAATATTTTTATCGCGCCAAACGCTGGTTTCACTGTCCCAGACTTTCCAGTCGTTCGCGTCGTTGCCGTTGTAGACGATATCCCCGGTAAAAGATACGAATGCTGGATTCACCTCGGCAATGGCCTGCACCAGCGCTACGCGCACGGCGGGATTCGCGGCATCCGTATCGCTGGGATCATGAAAGCGAGTGTCGCCGTAGGCTACGAAGCGGAACGGGGCACTCACGTTCAATTTCAAATCGACTGGAATTTGCTCGGTCGACTCGGTTGAGGGCTTCGTGCAAGCAATCAACCCGAATAGCGACGCGACCAGGCAGAGAATAAATACGGTGCGCTCGAGAGATTTACGCGAAGGCATGATGGGGAACTACTCCTTCA
This sequence comes from Acidobacteriota bacterium, assembly GCA_013289765.1. Taxonomy (GTDB): domain Bacteria; phylum Acidobacteriota; class Terriglobia; order Terriglobales; family Acidobacteriaceae; genus Sulfotelmatobacter. The sequence goes on along the minus strand of JABCZI010000001.1, from coordinate 110,582 downwards.
AACGCTCCAGAGAACTCTATCCCGTCTACCTGAAAGCAACCTGAATCGGCTTAAGTTGCAGGGTCGTCCAAGTCGAAATGTACATTGGGCTGACGATACAAGGTGATGATACGGGAGTGAAGGTTTGGAGGTCGCAGAAGCGCTATCTAATAAGACGCGAAAGCGCGAAGCAGTGCAGTGGGACGATCTCATTCGCCGGTGAGAACTTTGTATTGCGCGTCGGTTAATGGCACCACGCTCAGCCTGCCTTGGCGCACCAGCGCAGAGTCGGCGAACAGCTTATTGGCTTTAACTTCGGCTAAAGTGGTTTTCTTCTCCAAGGCTTTTCCTGCTTTGATCTTCACTTGAGGATTCTTTGCGTCGGAGGCGTCCACCGACACTACGGAAGCGGTTCCCACTGCGCTCTTCTCATCTCCCGTGTGGTAAATAACCAGCCGATCCCCGGGCTTCATGCCACGAAGATTCTTCACCGCCACCGGATTGGTAACGCCGTCCCAGATTGTCGTGTTGTCCCGTTGCAGATCAGCGAAGGAGTAAACACTAGATTCGGTTTTGAGCAGATAGTTCATAGGAAGTGCAAAGTTTCCTGGATGTTATCACGACGGATCCTGAGATTGTTCGCGATACCAAATCGCGAATTGTTACCAGAGCGGGAAAAACTGGCGGCACCGCCAAGTCGGCACTCCATCACCCAATCTCATCCCGAGCGAAGCCAGGGATGACAAGCAGCTATGAACTCGTTTCAATTCCTGCCGATAGACCTCTCATGAGCGCTGTTATGCCAGAGCTGCGTACGCCGGTGATGACCCTGGTGGAAGCGTCGTGGGAGGATTCCGACGGCGTTTCCCAGAAAATTACCGCCCGGATGGAAGATAAGTCTGTTGGCGGAGCCTGTATACGAGTCAAGACGCCAATTCGCGTGGGCTCAAAGCTAAGAATTCAGTGGCGCTTCGATCAGTTCACCGGCGCGGTACGATACTGCCGCGGCGAGGGCAGGGAATATCTCGTAGGCATTCAGCGCGATAGCACCGAGACCTCTCTCCCGAATCGTGCCGTTCCCACGGTCAGGCCACAGGAAAAAAGCGTCGCAAACCGCGGCTCTTATGTCTCCGCAGCCATAGCGCAAAGTGTGCCCACACTCCAGGAGAGCAATCCGAACTTTTTTCTGGCCGAGCGGATGGCGGAAGAGCCGCCGCAGCCCCCACGGCTGCCTCCTTCACGGCCTGACGACCCAGTATCACGCCCCAGGAAGAAACAAGAAGTTGGCGAGACTAATACTAATCAGGAAAGGAAACCTATGGCACGCAAATGGCTCGAGTTGGCACCCTGGCACAGTAAGCAAAACGACGCCGCCAAAAACGCCAGTGGTGAGTGCAAAGCAAGCGACGACGGTAGCGGCGACGGCAACACAGACAAGGAGAATCGTATGCCTCACCTGAACCAATTCACCGAAAAAGCCCCCGCGCACACGGCGCGAGAGGTCCCAAACTTCCAGGTCGAACTGTTACCAATGGAAGATATCTACCGCATGGCCGGGATTATGAATCCGCGCAGAGGGTACAGCATTAGCAAAGTCGTCGATATGGTCCACAGCGAACACATCCGCGGTTTGTCCAAAGAGATGAAGCAGGCTGCGGTGCTGATGGCTCTCGACGCCGCCGGCATTTCACTCGACCACGTGCAGCAGGATGCCAAAGCTCGGCAGGATGCCCTCGATTCCTACGAAGCCGCGCAGAAGAAGCAGGTCGAGGCCATGTGGGCAAGGAAGGCGGAGGAAGTCATCCAAATTCAGGCGGAACTTGATAGCGTGAAAGCCCACCACCTGGCGCGCATCAGCCGTAACCTGGAAGGCGTCGCGCGAGAGAAAGCCACCTTCAACAACTGGCTCACGCAAAAGCAGGAGGAATGCGAAAGCATGGCAGAGGCGGTGGAGATGTGTTTGAGATCCCCTGTTGCTGTCTCGGAACCCGCGATCGCTCCTGTCGCAGAGATCAATGTTAATAAAGAGATCAATGTCAATAAAGAAAAGGCAGTTTCGACCGCAGCGGGCGGCAATCCGGTGTAGCCCGGCCCGGCATTCCGAGGTAACTCGCGCCGCCCCAGGCGCCGGAGCCCGAAGCCGGAGAGCCGGAGCCCGATTTAGCTAAATCCCTGACTTTAGCTAAACCTCTGATTTTAGCTAAACTAAAGATGTGAAGATCGCGTTAGGCCAAATCAATCCCACCGTCGGAGATTTCTCCGGCAACGCCGCTAAGATGATCGACTTTTCCCGTCGTGCGCAAGCCGACGGAGCTGGCCTGATTTTGTTTCCTGAACTATCGGTCTGCGGCTATCCGCCGCGCGATCTGGTCGAGCGTCCATCCTTTGTTGCGCGGAACCGCGAGACTGCCGAACAAATCGCCGCCGCCACCCGCGGCATTGCTGTCATTTGTGGATTGGTGACTCCCGCTGAATCCGAAACCGGCAAGGCGGTCATGAATTCCGCTGCGCTTTTGCAGGATGGCAAAATCGCCTTCCTGCAATCCAAGATGCTCTTGCCCACTTACGACGTTTTCGACGAGATGCGTAACTTCGCTCCCGCGAAAAGTCAAAGCTTGTTTCCATTCTGCGGCAATCAGGTTGCGCTTACCATCTGCGAAGATGCCTGGAACGACAAGCTGTTCTGGCCCAAGCGGCTTTATACGGTCGATCCTATCGAGGCGCTCATTCGCTCTGGCGGCAACTTCGTTCTCAACATCTCCGCATCGCCATTCTGGATTGGTAAACGTGAACTGCGCCGCGACATGCTGGCGTCGATCGCTCGTCAGCACAAAGTTCCAGTCGCCATGGTCAACCAGGTCGGGGGCAATGACAGCCTGCTGTTCGATGGATCGAGCATCGTTCTCAACCCGGAAGGCAACATCATCGCGCAGGGACGTTCCTTCGAAGAAGATCTCATCTACTTTGATTCGAAGACCCTCACGGGCGATCTTCATGAGCAGATTGAGGGCGAGGAGGCGAGCGTGTACTCAGCGCTGGTTCTGGGCACGCGCGATTACATGCGCAAGTGCGGTTTTCAGAAGGCGATCATCGGCCTCAGCGGCGGCATCGATTCCGCGCTCACCGCCGTCATCGCCGCCGACGCCGTTGGAGCGGAAAACGTGATCGGTGTGGGCATGCCCGGCCCTTATTCGTCGCGGGGATCGATCGACGACGCGCGCGCGCTGGCCAGGAACCTTGGCATTCGCTTCGAATTGCTTTCCATCAACGCCGCAGTGGACGCGTACCGGCAAACTTTGCAAGATGTTTTTGCCGGCCGCAAGGAAGATGTTACGGAAGAGAATATTCAGTCCCGCGCGCGCGGCACGCTGCTGATGGCGCTCTCCAACAAGTTCGGCGCGATCGTTCTCTCCACCGGCAACAAGAGCGAACTGGGCGTGGGCTACTGTACACTTTACGGGGATATGGTCGGAGGCCTCGCAGTCATCTCGGATGTGCCGAAAACATTGGTGTATCGGCTGAGTCGTTACGCGAATTCGCGCCGCGACGTAATTCCGCGGGACACGCTGGAGAAGCCGCCCTCGGCGGAGTTGCGGCCCGACCAGAAAGACAGCGATTCGCTGCCGCCCTACGAAGTTCTCGACGCGGTGCTGGAAGATTATGTCGAAGACGCGCACAGCGCCGGGCGAATCGCCGCCGACCGCGGATTCGATATTGATGTCGTAAAGCGCGTCGTCCGAATGGTGGATCGCGCCGAGTATAAGCGCCAGCAGGCTGCGCCCGGCATCAAGATTTCTTCCAAGGCCTTCGGCTACGGCCGCCGTTTTCCGATCGCCGCCAAAAGCGAGGTTTGAAAGAGATTGGTTACCCGTAATCACGAAGTTTCAGTTCTCTTGCCCTCATACTTAATTGCAGTTGAAAGGAAGCCATGCGCTCTTCTCTTAATCTGATTCTTATTCTCGTCCTGATTCTCGTTCTGATGTGCAGTGCGGCCGCTGCCCAAAATTCGGCCACCGCGAAGTCCGCGGAGAAGCCGGTCGCCGGAAACACCGTCAATCTTCCTTCCGAAGCGACGGTAAACGCCTTCATGCAGCAGACCTTCGGGTATGAAACGCAGATCAGTTGGAAGATCTCGAGTATCAAGCCGGCGCCGGTGCCGGGACTGGCGCAAGTCGATGTAATTTTAGCGAACCCGCAGGGCCAGCAACTCAGCCGGTTTTATGTGACTCCGGATGGCGACCACGCCGTAATTGGCGACATCATTCCGTTCGGAGCGAAGCCATTCGACCCAGCGCGAAAGACGCTCGAGAAGGGAATCACGGGACCGTCACGCGGACCGAAGAATGCCGCGGTGACGATCGTTGAGTTCGGCGATTTGCAATGTCCAGCGTGCAAGGCCGCGCAGCCGGCAATCGAAAGCCTGATTGCTTCTGAACCGGATGCGCGTTTTGTCTTTCAGAACTTCCCCCTGGAGATGCACAACTGGGCCGCAAAGGGCGCAGCCTACGCCGACTGTGTGGCGCAAGCTTCGAACGATGCCTTCTGGAAGTTCATCGCCAAAACTTACGAAACCCAATCTGACATCACCGCGGAAAACGCCGATGAGAAACTGACCGCTCTGGCGGATGGCGCAGGTGTGAAAGGCGCGGATATTGCCGTTTGCGCTTCCACTCCTGTACCCAAGGCGCATGTGGAGGCTTCGCTGGCGCTGGGGAAATCCGTAAACGTGACGGGCACGCCGACTCTTTTTATCAACGGCCGCAGCATCGGAAACGTGAGCCAAGTCCCTGCGTCTAGCCTGAAAGCGCTCGTCGATTTTGCAGCGAAACAAGGGAAGTGAGCGTTAAGGTTGTCAGTTTTCGCTGACCCAGATCTCGTCCGTGAGGTGGTTGCGGTTTGAGACTATATGCGGCGTGATCACAATCAGTAGCTCGTCATCTTCTTTCGTTGTCGTGTTGTTGACCATGGCTTGATTGAGCCCCGGAATAGCTCCTAAGCCCGGGATGCCGCTCATGGAGCGTTGATCGCTGCTGGAGATTTCGCCCGCCACTACGGCCGGTTCCCCGTCACGCAGGCGGATGCTGCCTTTGTATTCCTTATTGGAAATGTAAGGCACGCCGTTGGCGCTCTGCCCGGTGAGCGAACGCACCTGCAATTCCAGCGTCATGCTGATTTCGCCGCTCCCATGAATGACTGGCTTCGCCTTGAGGTTCAACCCTAAGTCTTCATAACTGACCGAGGGGAACGGCGGAATGTAGCTTTGATTGCCCAGCACCGCCGAAATCTGCGGCGAGTTGTAAATGGGCGCGTACGAAGCATTCAGGATGGGGTAGCGTTCGCCCAGATGGAAAGTTGCCTCGTTCCCTTGCGCAGCTTGCATGCTGATGTGATCGAGCGTGCGCGACCATGACTCATTCAAGGAGAGGGCGGCGGCAAACTGATCGAGGCTTAGGCCCATGAAGGTGAGGCCGCCACCAAAGGTCGCGAGCGGCTGGCTGAAAATTGAGTTCTGACCTTGCAGTTGCGCCAGAAGTGCCGACAGACTCGAGCTTCCTGCCTGATTGATTCCCCCCGAAGCGATTAGTTGGTTGATCAGCGAGGTAATGCTCTGTCCGCCCAAGCCCGCCAGCGCTACGGCCGGAATGTTGTAGAGATTAAACGTATCTGGAATGTGCAGGCCGATGTTTCGGGTGAGGTTGTGGCTGATCTGGAAAACCTCAATGTCGAGCATCACTTGCGGACGCTCGCTGGTCAACTGCTGCAACAACGTCGCGCACGCCCGCAAAATCGGCTGGGGCGCGCGCACTTCAACGGTTCCGCCCTGTCCGGTACTGATTTTCTGGAAGTCGCAAATGTTGCGTAGCGACGTGACCATCTCCGTTACTTCTTGCGGCGTAACCGCTCCGGGGACGGCGAACGTGCCCAGCGACATGCGATCAAACTGTTTGTGATTCTCCGTGGTATCGGCGGCGATCAGCATCTGGTGCGCGTCCAGTGCGGTCCACATCGTCTTGGTGGCGCGGCATGCCAGCGTAAGCGCGGTGAAGAAGTCGACATCGTCGACGTAAAAACGCACTGTCTTCGCTACCACCGTGTCGTCAAATTGAGGCTGAACGCCGTAGGCCGCGGCCAACTCGGTAAAGAGTCCGCGAACATCGCCGCGATAGTGAAAGGTTGCTTGTTCGCCTTTAGGTCGAAGATGGATTTCAGTGGAGTCAGCCAGCGATGCGATCCCGATCAGGCCAGAGGCCGCCGGATCGCGCATCGCTTCGTTGAGCCGCTGCTGCGTGTAAGTATTCTCCGGATCAAGCATGAGCGCAGCACGATACTCGGCCACAGCCTGCTCGTGCCTCGCGTCCGCCAAAAATCGATCGCCCTGTTCGGTGTGCTGAAAGACTAGCTGGGCCTTTGTGACTTCGCGTGCCGAAAGGAACAATGTGTCTTGCGGAACCAGACGCGCCGCGTCGTTAAATTGAACGAGAGCATCTTCCAGACGCCCGTGATCGTGAAGTTTTAGTCCGTGCGTATAAGCGTTGCGGGCTTGCTTTAGATCTTTTTTTGAAGCGACGCAATTGACGCCTCCGGGCACGCCATTGCCGCAGGAGATGTTCGGGGTCTCGACCAAAGAATCGGTCCCGGCAAATGCCGGAACTCCCAGCACAGCCGCCAGAAGACAAACCGCAGGGATGGACGGCGCGCGACGCATTGGGTTTGATTTTAACCTGCCCCGTGCTCATCACGGAGGGCTATTAGTGCAGGGTACCTTTGGGTTTAACTGGAGCGTCACTTTCGGTACAGGTTGTGAGAACGCTGAAACACGGCCTTCTTGCAAAGATCTAAATCTCGCTAAGCATCAGGCGCTCGATATCCCGCGCCCTGCCGGTCTTTTCATCGCAATCAACGATCACGGCGCACAGCCGGACGTCGCCCGTGGCCGGCTCAAAGCGGACGGGCATGCCATTCAAGAATTTGCCTACAACCAGTTCTTTCTTTACGCCAATCACACCGTCGTAAGGGCCGGTCATGCCAACATCGGTGACGTAGGCCGTTCCCTTGGGCAGAATGCGTTCGTCAGCAGTTGGGATATGCGTGTGCGTGCCTACTACCGCGGTTACGCGGCCATCGAGATACCAGCCGAGCGAAACTTTTTCCGAAGTGGCCTCGGCGTGGAAGTCCACAAAAATGATTTTGGCTTCAATCTTCTGCAGGAGTTGGTCGGCGGTCCGGAAGGGATCGTCGTTCGAAGCCATGAAGACGCGCCCCTGTAGGTTGATAACCGCGTAAGGAATTTTCCCCTTCTGCCCCTGGTACAAGCCCCAGCCGGGCATGTCCGAGGGATAGTTCGCGGGACGCAGCAATCTCCGTTGCGGACCCTGGCCATTGCCTTCGACCATTTGAAAGTAGTCGACGATTTCGCGCTTGTCCCAAACGTGATTGCCGGTGGTGATTACGTCGATATTAAGTTCGAACAGTTCCTCGGCGAGCGCAGGAGTAATGCCGAATCCCGCGGCGGAATTTTCGCCGTTGGCGATCACGAGGTCGATGAGTTGCTCGCGGACAATGCCGGGAAGCTTGTCCTTGACGATGCTACGTCCTGGGCGGCCGAAAATATCGCCGATGAAGAGAATCCGCATAAGAAGGTGGAGCAGGCTTTCCGCCGGCAACGTGGCTCCCGCGTCTCGCCGGCATTTTCGCAATTACTTCCAGCCTTTGATGGTAACACTGGGAGATGTCTGCGGCGGTTGATCGCGGAGTGCTCGCCGAAAATATTGTTTAGGGCGCTGCCAGTTCCGCCGTGCGCAGAAAGTCGTAGTTGCCTGCGGGATTGAGCTGAAGATTGCGCACGCGTTTGTTGTGGACCAGAACATTATCCAGGTACCACAAATTAATGGAGGGCAATTCCTCGGCCAGGATGCGCTGTACTTCAGCGTAAATCAATTTGCGCACTTTGGGATCGACCTCGCGGCGGGCCTGGTCGATGAGCGCATCCACCTTTGGATTGGAATAAAAGCCGCGGTTGGCGCCATTCGGCGGAAACCTCGATGAATGGAAGATATAAAAAATATCGGGATCTTCGTTCCCGCCTATCCAGCGCAACCCGTAAAGCTGAAACGCGCCGTGGGTCACATCGGAAAAGAAAGTGCCGAACTCGAAGCTGCGAATGTCGAGCGCGATTCCAACCTCGCGTAATTGTTGTTGGATGACGGCGACCATGAGCCGCGTGTTTTCATCCGTGGATGTTTTCATCGTAATGTGGAAGCGCACGCCGTTGATTGCGGGATATCCGGCGGCATCCAGCAAAGCACGCGCTTTATCGGGATCATGGCTGTACGCGGGAACGTTACCGTTGTAAGCCCAGCTTTGCGGCGGGAGTACGCTGCGCGCCGGCTGCGCTTCGCCGCGCCACAGATAATCGATCATGGGCTGGCGATCGAGAGCATAGGCAATGGCCTGGCGAATTCTGGCGTCCTTCAAAATTGGATCTCGCAGATTGAATCCCAGATAAGCCAGCCGAGTGCCGGGCGCAGACTCTACTGCGAGCGACGATTCGCGCTTCAGCGTGAGGACTGAATCGGGCGGGAACGAACCGTTAATAATGACGTCGCCGCTCCCTTTGCGCAGTTCGAGCGCCTGCGTGGTCGCATCCGGCACGATCGCGAAACGCACGCGCGCCAGTTTCGCTTTGTCGCCCCAGTAGTCTTCATTGCGCTCGATCACGACTTCTTTGTCGGTCTCGGCACTGACAAACTTGAACGGGCCGGAGCCAATGGGATGACGTGACATTTCATCCAGGCTGCCCGCGGGGACAATACCGACCGCGCCATCAGAGAGATTCCACAGTAGTGCGGCATCCGGTTCTTTCATGTGGAAGACGACGGTGAGGTCATCCGGCGCGTCGAGGTGCTCAACGAAACGATATGCGGAAGCTTTGGGGCTGCGGATTTTCCCAGTGAGTAGAGAATCGAAAGTCCACTTCACATCGCGCGACGTCAGCGGACGACCGTCATGAAACTTTACGCCGTGATGAATATGAAAAATGTAGGTCTGAGGATCGGGGACTTCCCAACGCTCCGCCAGGCCCGGCGCCACATCCAGATTATTACCGCGTGACAGAAGATCGTCGAAGATCAGATTGTCGATTCGCTCCGACTGCGCATCTTGCCCTATGCGAGGGTCCAGATTTGTAGGACTCGATTCAATCACCATCACCAGAGTATTGGGATCGGGCTGGCTGGAGCAGGACAGAAGAGGCGTCAGGAGCGCGGCAAGTAGCGCGAGCGTTGCGGGAATCGTCCGGCCCATCAGCGGCATTCCTGGCACATCTTGTGAAGCGCGTTCACGGTTCTCCAGTTGCGAGTAGTGGTGACGACAGACAATACGCGATCGAGTTGATTCTTCATCAAGCTACTTTCGGCAGTTCCATTCGGAAGGTAGAGGTAAATTTCTTTGCCGAGACAGCAGGACTGGTCGGGCGCCGCGGTGAGCGCCGCTAACTTTGTCAACGCAGCCGCCGCTGGGGCATCGGAAAGAAACATGACGTGGAGTTTTTCCTGATCGATGCCGCGCTTCTTCAGTAACGGATTGTCTTCGATAGCCTTTGCCATTTCGTCGGCGGTGCGTGTGAGCACCGAGACCGGAAATCCAAAGTCGGCGAAAATTCTTTTCTCGATTCTCTCCGACAGCAGCGCCGGAGAAACTTTGGTAGTTTTGAAAATTACATTGCCGCTCTGAATGTAGGTCTTCACCTGCCCGAAGCTCAGCGCCTCGAAGGAGGCTCGAAGCTGATCCATCTTCATACGCTTGTGCGCGCCTACGTTGATTCCGCGAAGCATGGAAATGTAAATCGGCATAGGAAATTATGGAAATGAAATCTTGCCGAGCACGGCAGCACGCTTCGCTCCGGTCGCTGAAGGAACGTTGGAAGGCCGCCGATGCCAGGTTTCATGGGCTAGTACGGCGAAAGCGATGGCCTCTTTCGCCGGCGAAGGCACACCCAATTCGTCGGAGGATCGCAGCCGCAATCCGAGTGGCGCTAGTTCTTTGCTTAACATCGCGACCAGCGTCGCGTTCTTCGCTCCTCCGCCGGAAAGAATCATTTCCTGGAACAGTTGCTTGCGTGCAGAGACAGCTTTTTGCGCAGGATGCCTTCGCACCGCATCGGCGATCGACTTGACTGTGAGTGCGGTTGCGGTGGCGACGGCGTCTTGCTTTTTGCAACGGCCACAACGTTGAAGAAATTCGCGGACGAACTCCCGCCCGAACTCTTCGCGTCCCGCGGTTTTTGGAGGTGTGCGGCGGAAAAAGTCGTGGCGCAATATCGTCTCGAGGACAGTTTCCAAAACCTTTCCCGAAGCCGCAATCTTACCGCCGCGATCGAACGGTAGACCGAACAACTTCTCGGTGACAGCATCGATCACCATGTTGCCGGGTCCGGTATCGAATGCGATCACGTCAGTCACGTCTGCTCCTGCGGGGATCGCGGTAAGGTTAGCGATCCCGCCAATGTTTTGCGCGATCCGTCCTACGTGGGCGTCGCGGAACAGCATGTAGTCGAGGAAGGGAACCAGCGGCGCGCCTTGGCCTCCTGCCGCCATGTCCGCCGGACGAAAATCGGAAACCACGGGCACGCCCACTCTGGCGGCCACAATCGCTGCTTCGCCTGTCTGCCAGGTAGCGGTAATTTTGCGTCCAAGAAAGCTCTGCGGTTCACCCTGATGATAAAGGGTTTGCCCGTGGCATCCGACGAGTTCTGCTTTCGTCCGGCTCTTTCGCTCGGTAGCCAGCACGGCGTCAGCATAAAGTTCGCCGAGGAGAAAATTTAGCCGGGCTAAATCCGCCACGTTTGCGCTTGAAGCATTCATCGCAGCCAACACAGCGGCACGGACTTGTTTTGGGTAGGAGTGTTCGGCGTGCCCGATCAGTTCGAATGCGGCATTAGAACCGCTGTAGCCGCGGCCTTGCGCCATACGCAGCAACGCAACGTTAATCCCATCCGCTGACGTTCCACTCATCACGCCGGCCACAATCATATTTTTCTTTATCATGATCTCGGCCGCCGCGAAAGACGGGCGCGGTCCTTTTCTGCACGAACTGTTTCTGCACGAACCGTTTCTGCACGAACTGTTTCTGCGTGAACCAAGCCCTCCACGCGCACTTGCTCCCCGAATTCCCACAGCGTGCGCGAGAGTTTATGGACCGTTCCGGCGGCGGGCGGGCCCGTTTTGCGAATTACTTTTGCGGATTTCTTCTTGAATGCCAGCACGCGTCGCACCGATTCCGCGACGCGTTGAGCAAACTTCGGATCTTGCGCCGCCATCTTTACTATTTCGCCGTAAGCTTTCTCGATGTAGTTCTGCTGATGACAGATCAGGCACAAATCTCCGCCCCCGCGAATAAACTCGACCGCTGCTTTTCCCACTGGAGCGGCCGACAAGACTCCGCCCATTTCCAGATCGTCAGAGACGATCAGGTTTCGGTAGCCAATGCGTTTGCGGAGAATGTCGCCGATCCAAACCTTCGACAGCGACGCAGGAGTTTTATCACCCGTAACAAGCGGATACGCTGCGTGGGAAATCATCACCATCGGAAGCTGCGCGCGTAGCGCACGATAAGCAGCCAGATCCTCGGCCCAAAGCGTTTTCAGCGGCTTCTCGATCACAGGTAGTTCATGATGGCTATCGAGCTTGCCCTCGCCGAGGCCCGGAAAATGCTTGCCGCACCCCAACATGTTTGTACTTTTTAAGCCGGCGAGAAACTCGCGAGCATACGTGGCCGCGTCGCGCGGATTCGCCGAAACCGCTCGCGAACTCATCACGCTGCGCGACGCTTCAAATGCCAGGTCGAGCACGGGAGCGAAGTCGACATTGAAACCTAGAGCGCGGCAGTTCTCCCCGATGATTTGTCCATGCTTGCGGAATAGTTTACGGTCGGCGGTAGCGAACACTTCCGCCGCTGCGGGCGTCGGTCCCAGCAGGTCGCGGAAGCGGTCCACGGTTCCGCCTTCGAGATCGACGCAGGTAAATAAGGGAGTCGAAACGCACTGCTGGCAATCGCGCAAAAGCTGCCACGTCTGTTCGGCGGTCTTTATATTGCGTGCGAACAGAATTACCCCTGCTGGCTGTAGACGCGAGAGCAGGGAGCTGAGCCGCGTCGTCATCTTCGTGCCGTCGAAGCCGACGATGAGGAGTTGGCCGATGCGAGTCTGATCGAACGTCACAGCCCGGGGTCTCCAGTGCTAGATGGGGAAGTCCTGCGCACAACCGACTTGAACCAATAGACCATGGCTATCAGAATTATTGTTAAAGCGATTTGATCAACAACGTATCCGCCCACATCGGCCCGGTGCCTGAGGCTTAGAGGGGCGTGAGCGTATTGCAACGCGAGGCGATAGGCATTTTCCATTCCCATCATGATCAAGGCTGCTTTCACAAATTTTCCACGGATCGCAAAGGCAAAGAGAAAGTAATAAATCACGTTGACGATGGCCAGTGCCGATACGTGCCCGGTTACGATCCCGGAAGCAAGAATGCGAATCTTCCAAATCAGCATCGCTCCAACAATCACGAAAAGAACCACCATCTCCAGCGTTAGGACCCAATTGCTCTCAACAGTGATCTCCCCTAAGCGTAGAGACTGTCCTTGTCGATTTATTCTTTGATTCATTCTCGTTGTCTGAACGCCGGCTGTTAGATTTCTTTCTTTAACTCCGCCAGCAAATTCAACGCCTCCAGCGGTGTCAGCCGGTTCAAGTCGACTTCCCGCAACTTCTCCAGCACCGGCTGCGACAGTGGCGTGAAAATTGTTAACTGCGTTGCAGGAGGCGTGGACCCGGGCGAAAGGTGTTCAGTCAATTGACGTTCGGCGGATTCATGTTCGGCCAACACCTCGCGGGCGCGCGTGATCACTTCATTCGGCAGCCCCGCGAGTTTTGCAACTTCAATGCCGTAGCTGCGATCCGCCGCGCCGGGTTCCACCTTGCGCAGGAAGACGATTCCTCCTCCGGTTTCTTTCACTGAGACGTGATAGTTCTTCACTCCCGCAAGCTGTTCCCCCAATTCCGTCAGCTCGAAATAGTGCGTGGCGAAAAGAGTCTTGGCGCGAACGCGCGCGTGCAAATACTCAATAGCAGCCCATGCGATGGCGAGACCGTCATACGTTGACGTGCCGCGGCCGACTTCATCCAGAAGAATCAAAGACCGCGCGGTTGCTGTATGCAAGATTGCAGCCGTCTCCGTCATCTCGACCATAAATGTCGAACGGCCGCGGGCGAGGTTGTCGCTGGCACCGATACGAGTGAACACGCGGTCCACCACGCTGAGCCGTGCCGAGCGCGCCGGAACGAACGCGCCCATCTGCGCCAGAATCACGATCAGCGCCGTCTGCCGCAGGTAGGTCGACTTGCCGCCCATGTTTGGTCCAGTCACCAGAAGAATCGTGTGCGTGGCCGCATTCAGGTAAAGATCGTTGGGGACGTAGCGCTCGCTGCCTCCGGCCATCTCCTGTTGCTCAATCACGGGATGCCGGCCTTCGATGATCTCCAGTTCTCCCGCTTCCCCTTCCGCCGGCGTTATGAATTGCGGCCGGCAATAATTCCGCAAGGCCGCGACGTGGGCCAGAGAAGCCAGCACGTCCACCTCAGCCAGAGCCAGCGCGGTTTGCCGGATTCGCTTCGCTTCCGCGGCAATTGCTGTACGCAACTCGGTGAAAAGCCGGCGCTCGATCTCGACAATCTTTTCCTGCGCGTCGAGAATCTTGACTTCGTATTCTTTCAACTCCGGCGTGGTGAAACGCTCCGCGCCCACCAGAGTTTGTTTTCGTTCATAGTCCTGTGGGACCAGGTGCAGATTGGGTTTTGAAACTTCGATGTAGTAACCAAAGATGGAATTGAACTTTACCTTGAGCGAGGTAATGCCAGTTCGTCCCCGTTCGCGCTGCTCGATTTGCGCCAGCACTTGCTTGCTGTTGCGGGAGAGTTCGCGTAATTCGTCGAGATCCTGATCTACACCTGGGGCGATCACTCCGCCATCGGCGAAGCTTAGCGGAGGTTCGGCGACAATTGTTTTGTCGATCCGATCGCGAAGATCGCCAAGCTCGTCAAGCGATGCGTGCAGGGTCTTTAGTCGTTGCGCCTCTGATCGGCCGACAGCGGCTTTAATGGCCGGAAGTTTCGCCAGAGATGCGGCCAGAGCGAGCACATCCCGCGGATTCGCCGTTTCGAGCGTGACACGGCTTAAAAGGCGCTCCAGGTCGAAGACGCCATCGAGCGCGCGCCGTAATTCTTCGCGTGCGATCGTATCTTTCACGCCCGCTTCCACCGCATCCAGGCGCGCGTTAATTTCCGCGAGATTGAGCGAGGGGCGCAGCAGCCAGGCTCGCAGCAGGCGCTTGCCCATCGGAGTGACAGCAGAGTCGATCGAGCGAAAAAGCGTGACGCCCGCATCCGTTCCGGCAAACAACGGTTCGATCAGTTCGAGATTTCTAACCGTAACCGCATCCAGCACCAGGCAATTCTGGCGTTCGTACCATCCGATGCGATCCACGTGGACGAGCGATCCACGCTGCGTGGAGCGAACGTAATAAAGGATCGCTCCGGCCGCGGCGGCGGCAGCAGTGCGCCCGGCCAACCCAAATCCCTCCAGCGATAACACGCCGAAATGATTTTCCAGCAGCGGAATGGCATGGTCGGGTGCGAAAATCCAATCGTCGAGCGGAGTTTCGGTGCATGTGGCACCGGATGCGCGGGGTTGAGGTGAGTGGCTTCGGGTGGTCGGGGAATCAAACGTCTTTGGCTCAAACGTTTTCGATTCAAACGTTTTCGATTCAAATGTTTTCGATTCAAACAATGGCGCTGCCGACCCGTACAGTAGTTCCTTCGGCCGAAGCTGCTCAAGTTCTTCCTGCACGCGGCGCAGCGCGCCTTCTCCGGTGAATTCCGTGGCGCGAAACTCGCCGGTGGAGAGATCAAGCGCCGCAAAACCGACGCGATCTCCTGCCTGAGCCAGCGCAGCGAGAAAATTATTTTCTTCCGATCCCAGTGACGCATCCGCCGCCGTGCCGGGGGTTACCACGCGGGTCACTTCGCGCCGCACCAGTTTCGTTCCCATCTGCTTCTTCGCCAGCCGCGCATCTTCCATTTGCTCGCAGATGGCCACCTTGAATCCCTTGCGGATCAGCTTCCCAATGTAGCCCTCAGCCGCGTGGTGCGGCACGCCGCACATAGGTACCGCGATGCCTTTTTCCTTGTTGCGGGAAGTCAGCGTGATCTGCAGCTCCTTCGATGCGACGATTGCGTCGTCAAAAAACAATTCGTAGAAATCCCCAAGACGAAAAAATAACAACGCCGTGGGATGTTCTTTTTTGACGGCGGCATATTGCCGCATCAGCGGAGTTGAGGCCTCAGTCATGCTCATTCGGAAAAAAGCGGGCTTGGCGCGGATTATAACAAAGGCGCATCCTCGTCTCTTGTGAGGTTTGTCACAGCACGATTTGGAAATCGCAGTTGACGCGCGTTCTGTTGCAGTGTTTAGCTACTGCATGGAACTCCGCAAAGATCCCATCACGCGCTCCTGGGTTATGACGGGAGACGAACCCAGCGGTCCGCATCCCGAAGGCGTTTGCCGTTTTTGTCCGGATTCTTCCGAAGCGACGCAGGTGGTTTCTGCGATACCGGCTACATCCGGCTGGTCGGCGCGCTCGATGGTGCATCCCTTTCCGCTTTACCATATCGAAGGCGAGCCGGGCCGTCGTGGTGACGGTATCTATGACCGCATGAGTTCAGTCGGCGCGCATGAAGTGCTGGTCGAAAATCCCCGGCACGATCGCCAACTCTGGAGTGCCAGCGACGACGAGATCGGCCAGTTTCTGCGTCTCGCCGCCGAACGCATCATGGATCTCAAGCGCGACCCGCGCATCAAGTACGTCAGCCTCTTTAAGGATTACGGTGCGAACGCTGGGCAGGAATTCAGCCATCCTTCGTCGCAGATAACGGCGACCACATTCGTGCCGCGGCGCGTGCTTTACGAATTGCGGGCGGGACGCGAATATTTTATGCAGAAGGAGCGCTGCGTCTTCTGCGACATTCTCACTCAGGAAGAGCGGCAAGCCTCGCGCGTGATTGAAGCTCGCGGCGATTACGTCGCTCTCGGTCCCTACGCTCCGCGCGTGCCGTACGAGACCTGGATCATGCCGCGCAATCACGAAGCTTCGTTCGAGCGCACCGGACTATCAAAACCAGGGCTGCGAACCAATCTTGCCGCGCTGTTGCGCCGCACCTTGCAGCGTGTGCGGACCGTGACGGAAAGTTTTCATCTCGTGCTGCACACCTCGCCCAATAGTCTGCATCCTTCGAAGACTCTCGGTTACTGGAAGACGATTGACGACGATTACCACTGGCACATTGAAATCATGCCTGTTCTGGCCACCAAAGCCCGGTCTTACACTTTCAAAGAGGTTTACTACTCGCCGGTAACGTCCGAGACGGCGGTCAAGCAATTGCGCGACGCGAAAATCGATGGGTGAGGTTGCCCGAGCCAAGTCACGGGTCTGGAGAAACCGCACCGCAGAATTTCAAGCTGCTACAATCCTGCCCTCTGGAGATTGCCCTTGAAATATTTGGTGACCTTGGTTTTATTCGTTACCACTTCGGTGGCGCAGATCGCCGGCAGTGGCTCCGCGTCGGCTGCATTGGAGAAACAGAAAGCTCTCTGGCAAAAACTGGAATCTTCCATCCATGAGATCGACCAACACCTCGACGGTGTAATGGGTGTGGCTATCGAGGACCTCAACACCGGCGATCAGTTCTTTCTTCACGAGAATGAAGTCTTTGCTCAGGCCAGCTCGATCAAAATTGCGGTCCTCGCGAATCTGTACATCCAGGCGCAACAAGGCAAGCTCAAGCTTACGGATTTATACACCGTGCAAGCTTCCGACCTCGTCCCCGAGAGCGACATCATGGGCGGACTTACTCCCGGAATCACGCGCCTCACGCTTCGCGATCTCGCCACCATGATGGTGGCGGTCAGTGACAACTCGGCCGCGAATGTTCTGATCGACCGCGTCGACATGAACAGCGTCAATGCGATGCTCGATGGGCTTGGCCTAACGCACACGCGCCTTCGCCGCAAGATGATGGACCTCGACGCCGCCAAACAGGGCCGCGAAAATATATCGACGCCGCGCGACATGATGACGCTGCTCGATGCCATTTATCACGACAAGGTGCTCAATAAGGAATCCACAGCCGACTTTTTCAAGGTTCTCAGTACTAATAAGGATTCATGGCTTCCCCGCGACCTGCCCGCCGATATTAAAACTGCAAACAAGCCCGGCAGCCTTGAAGGAGTGCGCAACGACTCTGGCGTGGTTTTCGTCGAAGGCCGTCCTTATGTGATTTGCGTGATGACTGCGTTTCTGCGGAACGAACGCGACGGGGAACAAGCTATCACCAGTGTTTCTCTGGCGGCGTGGCGATGTTTGACCGTCTCAGTCGCGCTTCGGAATACGGTCGAGTGGTGTCCCCGGGCAATGGCAGCCGATAAATGCGGACCAGGCCCAGTGCTGGCGGATCCAGGGCTGCTGGACACAACTGCTGTACGAACGACCGCTGGACCGACGACTGCTGGACCAACGACTAGTGAGCGGCCGCGGCGAATGTTTTGGGATGAGCCGACAGGAACTGCGCCGCACTGTTGCCCGAGGCAGCCTGCATACTTTCCTCCAGCTTGAACTTGCTCACCAAGGTTTGCAGGTCGAGCGCGAGACTGGAAAGATCCTGACAAGCGGTGGCCGACTGCTGTGCGCCGATGGCGGATTCTTTCACCAGTCTGGCAATCTGCTCGATGTTCATGTTGACTTGCTCGGTGGTGCTGGACTGCTGGTTCGCCGCGGTCGCAATCTCGGTGATCATTCCCCCCACCTGCTCCGACATCTGAATAATCGCCCTTAAAGAATCCCCTGACTTGGCGGTTGAACTCACTCCTTCTTCCACCTGCTTGGTGCCAATCTCCATTGCGACCACGGCGAGCTTGGTTTCGTCTTGAATATTCTTGATCATCTGGGCAATCTCTTTGGTGGCGGTGGTGGTGCGCTCGGCCAGCTTGCGAACTTCGTCAGCGACCACGGCGAAGCCGCGGCCCTGCTCACCTGCGCGCGCCGCTTCGATGGCGGCATTCAGGGCCAGCAAATTGGTTTGGTCGGCAATGTCATCGATTACGCCAATGATGCGTCCGATTTGCTGGGAACTCTTGCCGAGTTCTTCCATCTTTTTTGCGGTTGCCCCAACCGAATCCGCAATTCCACGCATTTTAGTCAAAGTTCCGGCGACGATCGAACCGCCCAGCCGCGCCGTTTCCGCGGCCTGACGCGCGGCCTCGGCGGCCTTGTTGCAACTGTCGGAAACTGAGGTCACGGTGGAAGACATTTCTTGCATGGAGGTCGCGACCTGCATGGTCTGGTCTTTTTCGGTTTCCGCGCTTTGCGCCTGCTGCGTTGCCGAGGAGGAAATCTCTTCGCTGGCGCTGGCCATGTGCGACGCCGTGCCGGCGATGGAAACAATCACTTCCCGCAAATTGTTCTTCATGCGATTCAAGGCTGCGCCGGCCTTGCCAATATCGTCCTCGGAGACAACCTCCATATCCGCCATGGCGAGATTATTGTCGGCGATCGCTTGAATTACTCCCAGCATTCGCGCGATGGAAGCGCTGACCGAGCGGGCGATGAGCTGCGCTATCCCCATCCCGATCACCATTCCCGCCAAGGCAATAATCACCACCATGAAGCGAACGCGGGATTCCATCGCAGCCCGCTCTTTGGCCAGTTCTTTCCTTGCCTGATTCTCCACTGCCGCAATATCGGAAATCGCCTGGCTCATTTGCGTGCGCGTTTCCTGAATCGATGGCGTCAACATCACGGCTTGAGCCTGCTTGAGCTTCCCCTTGCGGCGCATTTCGATCTCGCGGTCCGAGCCCCCGCGAAAAGCCGCATAATGCTCGCGGATTGCAGCTTGCAGCTTTTTGGATTCCTCTAGCACCAGCAGCTTGTTCAGCTTATCCATGCTGTCGGCGAATTGCTCCCGACCCTCCGCATCGTCTTTGAGGAAGCTGTTTTTGCCAGTGAGCAGGAAGCCGCGAATTCCCGCCGCCTGCTTTTCCGTTGCCGCCGCGATCTCCGCAGTCAAATAAGTCTTGACCATCACCGCATCGGCGCGCGCCGTGATCTCAGCCAGTTGGCCCACCGAGTGATAAGCCAAATATCCCATCGCGGCCAGGAACAATAACAGATTGCCAGAACCTAACCCGAGCTTCATCCTCAGGCTCAGCTTGTTCATGTTCTGGTTCCTCCTGCTCTAAAGATGGGATCAGTGGATTCGAGCATCCGGCTTGTGCGCTCACTCCATCAGCAGACTCATCGGCATAAGCGGCGTCTACTTTAGGATTTACGCTCTCACTACATCGGGGAAGTGTTTCGACGCCGGTTACTTATTGCGCCCCCGCCACTTTTGTTTGCTGAACCGGACCGCCTTTGGGCATAAGCAGTCCTGCTGCCCTCGCCTCAACCGGCTGCGAGAAAAGATATCCTTGCCCAAGCTCACATCCCAGCGCCAGCAGGTGGTCGAGCTGTTTCGTGGATTCAATGCCTTCGGCAATCACTTTCAACTTCAACTTGCGCGCCAATAAAAGGATCAGCTCCACTGTCTCTAACGCGCTGCGATCAAGAAGCAGCGCAGCCACCAGTGCGCGATCGATCTTCAACGCTTCAATCGGGTACTGCCTCAGTCCGCTTAGAGAAGAATTTCCCGATCCAAAATCATCCAGAAGCACGCCCACCCGCAACTGCTTGAGCTGGGATAGAACGGTTGCCGCTAATTTGGGATCGGCCGCCGCTACATTCTCCGTAATCTCTACGCACAACTGGGCGGGATCAATCCCACTCTGGCGCAAAGTCGCTTCCAACCCGCTGACGAAGCGGGCCGCCGCCAACTGCTTCGCGGAGATGTTTATATTTATGCTCACCGCACCCATCGCTGGGATTTCAATCTTCCACGCCCGTAACTGTTTACATGCTTCGTGAATTACCCATTGGCCCGTCGAAACCAGCAGGCCCGTATCTTCCGCGGCTTCAATAAACTTGAGCGGAGAAATTAATCCTTGTTCCGGATGTTGCCATCTCAACAACGCTTCAAAGCCTACAATCCGTTTCGTTTCCAGCAGCACAATCGGTTGGTAATACACGCGAAACTGGCGTTTCACCATGGCCTCGCGCAATTCGGCCTCCAGCTTGAGCCGGTTGGTAGCGCGCGCATGCATGGCCTCGTCGAACAGTTCGCAGCGCCCGCCACCCATGGCTTTGGCGCGGCGCATTGCACTATCGGCGTCCTGAAGCAGATCTTCGGCCCGCTCATGCACCGTCGTGCCCAAAGCAATGCCCACACTCGCTGAGGTGCGAACTTCCCGTCCTCCCACCAGGAAAGGCTCCGCCACAGCCGAGAGAATTCGGTTGGCGGCCCGCATTGCGTCACTCGGATCGTTCACCGCTTCCAGCAGGATGGTAAATTCGTCTCCGCCCATTCTGGATAGCACTGCAGTCTTCAAGGGCACGCTCTCCTGAGGCCGTGAAACCGTGTCTTGCTCCCGCAGGCAACCTGCCAGACGCTGCCCCATTTCGATGATCACTTGGTCGCCGATGCTCGGGCTCATGGTGTCGTTGAACACTTTGAAACCGTCGAGGTCAACGAACAAGACGGCATACTGGCGCTCCGGGCTGCGTTGCGCGCGGGCAAAAATGTGCTGCAACCGGTCCAGGAACAACCGCCGGTTGGGCAATCCGGTGAGCGCGTCATGAAAGGAATTGTGCTCCAGTTGTTCTTCTGCGTGCTTGCGCTCGGTCACATCGCGATTCACAATGACCAGCTTGCTGACCTCGCCTTTTTCATTCCGGATGGCGCGGGCAATCGATTCCAGCACACGCCACGTCCCGTCTTTGTGGCGGATGCGGTAATCCAGCTTTCTGCCGACTCCGCTGCTGCGCGCCTCGCGCGCCGCCTCCAGCACTTTGAAACGGTCGTCAGGATGTATCTGCTCGAACGATGACGTCTCTCCCAGTTCAGCAGCGGAATAACCCAAAATCCGTTTATAGGCAGGACTGTTGTAAAGCCGATGTCCCTTCACGTCGACCAGCGCAATCATGTCCGCTGCATTTTCGGTCACGATCTGGAACAATTCTTCGCGCTTCCTCGAATTCTGGCGGATCCGGTTAATGCGGAACTGCAGAAAAAGTACGAGGATGGCCAGCACGCCCAGCGCGATCCAATTCCATTGCGGCATCATGCAATGAGGCTATCGGCAGGTTCCGGCAGAAAACTTAATCGATTGGGCGAGAGCTGCGGCATCGAAGAGCATCCGATCGGCTTCCGGCTTCCGGCTTCCGGCTTTCGGCTAACGACCAACGACTAACGACGAACGGCGAACGCCCAAAGTCTGTCGGCCAACGACAAACGCTCCCCGACCGTTCATAATGTCCGGATGACGATCCGCCGCCTCAAGACCTATGCTGGCGTTCAAGGATATGTCTATCAGTATTACTTTGTCGGTCAGCGCGCCGCGCTCGCCGACGATCCCGAAGCTCCCGCTACAGAATTCGTCTTTGACGTAACCTCCGACCGAAAGTTGACCTATGCGGTGAGTGTTTTTCTCCCGGCAAAAGCGGTAGACCAGTGGGTGCAATCCCATGGCCGGCCCCTCAGCGATACGGAACAGTACGCCGCCGCCAAGCTGCGGTTATTTCGCGCCTTCGATGACGTGGAAGATATGAAGACACAAGGTCGACGTCTGGTAACGGACGCGGCGCTGCTCGAAGAAGCCCTCGCGAGTTTAGGGGTCGAATAGAGGATTCTGATTCACATCAATACGGTGCGTATCTATCGGCGCTTACCGCCCGCCTGCGCCTTCTGCAGAATATAATGCGTAGAAAGGGACGCGGGTTCCTGAGTTTGTTTGGTGCCGGCTTGCATTAAATTCAGCGGACTCTGATACTTACCTTGCTTATGTCATTACTTTGGCTGCGTTTCGCGCTGGCTTGCTATTTCATCGGCCTCACCTACGCTTTTTTTGCGCTTACCCGCACCAGTGATCTCTTCAGCCGGATCGCGTTTCACGCTGCCAGCCTGGGTATGGTCTTTCATTTTGTCTCGCTCGTCGAGCTTTTCGTATCCGGCCACGTAGTCTGGGCATCAGTTCATAATGGCGAATCGCTGCTTGCTTTCTTTTCGATGATTTTCTTCATGATCGTCTACGCCGTTTATCAAACCACTTCGCCTGGCGTGGTCGTCTTTCCCATTGTGTTTTTTCTGACCTTCGTTGCTGCCATCGATGAGCAGCCCGTGCTGTTAACCGCTTTCGTTCAGCACAAGGGATGGCTGATTGCGCACATCATCCTCATCTTCACCGGATACGCCGCTCTGGTGCTCAGTTTCGGCGCCAGCCTGCTCTACCTGCTGCAAGAGCGCCGCCTGAAAGCCAAAAAACCCAGCAGCCTGATTTCGTTTTTGCCTGCGCTCGAAGTAATCGACCAGATCGGCTACCGCTCGTTGCTCCTCGGTTTTCCGTTCATGACGCTCGGCCTGATCACCGGCTCGATCGTGGCCATGTCGACTTACGGGCGCGTGGATTTCGCCGATCCTAAAATCCTGTTATCGATCCTGATGTGGGTCGTCTACATGATCATGGTCTTTACCCGGTGGAATTCGGGATGGCGTGGCCGCCGCGCCGCCGTGCTTGCGACCTTTGCCTTCGTGGCGGCGGTTGTAGCCTGGGCCGCAAACTATTTTTCGACCATCCACAGGTTTGCCGCCTCATGAGATATCAGCTCATTGGCGTGAATCACAAGAGCGCGCCGCTCGAAGTGCGTGAGCGCCTGGCGATTCCCGAGTCGCGCCTGCCCGACACGTGCCGCGAACTCACGGCCCATCCCGGCGTGGAAGAGGGCATGATTATTTCCACCTGCAATCGCGTGGAAATGATTACCCATACCACGAATGGCTCGGCCGACCTGCGCGGCTTTCTGCATGCGCATTTTCATCTCACGGCCGACGAACTCGACGCGCATCTTTATGAATTCCGCGAGAAAGATGCTGTCCGGCACCTTTTCCGTGTGGCTTCGAGTCTGGATTCAATGGTGGTTGGCGAAGCGCAAATTCTCGGTCAGGTAAAAGAGGCTTACGCCACAGCCCGCGCGGTGGGCTCGGTGCGCGGACAACTCGATCAACTTTTTACCCGTGCCTTCGCTGTTGCCAAGCGTGTACGCAGCGAAACCGCGGTAGGATCTTCCTCAGTTTCTATCGCCTCGGTTGCCGTTGAACTCGCCAAGAAGATTTTCGGTACCTTGCAGGGCAAGAATGTTTTTATCGTCGGCGCGGGCAAGATGAGCGAACTCGCAGCGCGTCATCTGGTCGCGCACGGCTGCGAATCAATCTTTGTGTCTAATCGCACCTACGACCGCGCCGTCGGACTGGCCCATCGCTTCAAGGGTCAGGCGATTAAGTTCGACGATCTGTACGAGAACTGCGACAAGGCCGATATCGTTATCACCTCCACCGGCTCGCCCCAGGCGATTTTCCGCCGCGAGCACGGCGAGCAATTCCTCAGCCGTCGCAAGAACAAGCCGATGTTCTTCATCGACATTGCCGTCCCTCGCGACGTCTCGCCGGAAATGGCAAAGCTCGACGGCATCTTCGCCTACGACATTGACGACCTGCAACAGGCCGTCAGCAGCCACGTTGCCGACCGCCGCAAAGAGGCCGAACTCGCGGAAGCAATAATCACCACAGAAGTCGAGCGCTTCGAAGCCAGACTGAACACGCTCGACGTGGTGCCTACCATTGTCTCGCTGCAGGATCATCTCGAAACCATCCGCCAGGCAGAAATTGATCGTGTACGCAGCCGCATGGGCCCGCTGACTCCAGACCAGGAAATGGCCGTCGAAGCCCTGACTCGCGGCATCATCAACAAGGTCATGCACACTCCCATCACCACGCTGAAAACCGCAGCCCGCGAGGCCGAGGCGACCACTGTGATCGATGTGGTGCGGCGGTTGTTTAATCTGCACGACAAAGAAAAAGGATAACGAGCGTGAAAACCACGACGTCAGTTCTGCTGGCAATAGTCCTGTCAAACATGGCCTCGGCGCAAAATCCGGCAAGCAGCACAAAGCCGGAACCCACAAAGTCGGAGTGTCACTCTGCTTACGAACAGAGTAATTCGCTTGCGGCAGCACAAAAGGCGTGGCTGGCCGGAGGAGCGAAGGGGGTTTCTCCTCTTTCCCACTACTCCATCCCAGAGCTTGATGCGACCGCCACTCTACTGTCGCACTGTTCGGCCATTGAGGCCTTTACCGCCGGCGATGCTGCGGTTCACATAAACAGTTCATTTATCGATCTGATGACACTGTTCCAAAGGGAATCTGACGATCGTGTTTTAAGATACATTTCAAGGCATCACTTATGGGATGACGTTGTTAAGGAGGACGGCGCGGGGATGGGGAGAGAATAAGGCAACTTTCTAGGTGACGTTGCGCTAGAGGATGGGACTTATCATGCCAAGAGTTTGGGCGGCGAAATGCAAATCCTGTGGTGAGATGTCTGGGGTTCGTCGTTCGGACACGCGCCGGGAAGTCATCGAGCTTCCGGTCGCCAGTCGCGTGACCAAAGTCGTGTGCCCACACTGCAAGGCTACAAACGAATTCTCAGACGGTGAGTTGACCGAGGTTAACGCGGAGGTCCTTCAGAAGTCGGACTTTATATGAATCAATCCCGCAGGAACTGCGCCATTCGAACCAAGCTCCGCATCGACTCCCGAGGCTCGCAGCTTGCACTCTGGCAAGCCAACCACATCTCCGCGCTGCTGTGCGCGCGTGCCCACGAGTAGACACTAATGCTTTTGCCCATATTGGAACGGAATTGTTTACGCTCCAAACGAATCCGAAAGATATGCTTTCGTGACCGTAGTATGCTGACCTTGCTCAAGTGGGGCTTCGGAGAGTACTACCAGTGTGGGTACCGGGCCGCGCTTGAGAACCGTGGGTCGCGGCTGTTCGCAGCCGCGAGGGGTTCCAATCCCTTACTCTCCGCCGCCTTGCGCGACCCATGGGACGTTAAAACCTGCTTAACCCGCGAATGGTTCTTGACGATCCCTTCGTCAGAAGGTACTCTTAAATTGGTTCTCAAGCGCGGTTCAGTATCAGTTTTTCAAGGCGGCCCAACCAGCCGCCTTTTGCTTTTGTGCGGTATCCTTCCCCGGATCGTCTACCATGTCTAAACTCCGCATCGGCTCTCGCGGTTCGCAACTCGCCCTCTGGCAGGCGAATCACATCTCCGCGCTTTTGCGTGCACGCGGACACGAAGTCGAAATTGAAATCATTCACACCACCGGCGACAAGATTACGGACGTTGCCCTCGCCAAGGTCGGCACCAAGGGCATGTTTACCAAAGAGATCGAAGAGGCCCTCGCCGCTGGACGCGTCGATCTCGCCGTCCACTCGTTGAAAGACCTGCCCACCGAACTTCCTCCGGGATTTGAAATCGCCGCTATCACGGAAAGGCAAGACGCGCGCGACGCCTTCTGCTCGCCGCTTTATTATAAAATCGAAGACTTGCCGCAACACGCGCGCGTGGGCACATCCAGCCTGCGCCGCCAGGCGCAACTGACAGCGATTCGTCCCGATCTCGACATTCATCCTCTGCGCGGCAACGTCGATACGCGTCTGCGCAAACTCGAACAAGGGGAATACGACGCAATCATTCTCGCCGCGGCCGGGCTGACGCGGCTGGGCAAAACAGAACTGATGAAGCAAATCATCCCCGCCGAAATCATGTGCCCGGCTGCTGGACAAGGTGCGCTCGGCATTGAAATACGCGAAGGCGACTCGGCCACCAGACAGCACCTGGAATTTCTAAACGACCCCGCCGCCCGCGCCGCCACCACCTGCGAGCGCGCTCTGCTTAACCGCCTCGGTGGAGGCTGCCAGGTCCCCATCGGCGCATTTGCGGAAATCCGCAATGGCAAACTGCATCTCGACGCGGTTGTCGCTGATCCCGACGGCTCAACGCTCCTCCGCGAATCACGCGACGGCAATCTCATCGATCCTGAAGCGCTCGGCAATGCCGTCGGCGAAACTCTTCTCAAGCGGGGCGGCGATAAAATCCTGGAAGCCGTCTATGGCCGCGGCCTGGCCGTCCCGCAGCAACCGTAATCGCTTAAATCGTCACCTCGCTGAAGCAGGAGACCCGCAGCATGTACATCCCGGAATTTAACCGCGTCCGCGACCATACCGAGATCATCTCTTTTATCCAGGCAAACCCATTTGCCATTCTGATTACGGCGTCCGACGCAGGTCCGTTCGCCACTCATCTCCCCATCCTGGCACGGGAAGCGGGCGATCAAATAATTCTGCACGGACATATGGCCAAGGCGAATCCGCACTGGGAACTTCTGCAGCGTGGAGAGGAGTCACTCACCATCTTTCACGGTCCCCATGCTTACATCTCACCCCGTCTCTACGAAAGCCGCGACAGTGTGCCCACATGGAATTACGCGACTGTCCACGCCTACGGCCGTGCTCGCCTGTTTTCCGAACCCGAGCAGTTGATGGAAGAGGTGCGCGAAATCATCAATGCGTTCGATCCTGACTACTTCGCCCAATGGATCAGCCTCAGCGACAAGTTTCGCGAGGGGATGCTGAAACATATCGTCGGCTTTGAAATTGTTACCACGCGCATCGAGGCTAAATTCAAGCTCAGCCAAAATCGAACCAAGCGAGACCAGGCCAACGTGATTACGGCTCTGGGAACCAGCAAAGATTCCGCCGCTTCGGAAATCGCCAAATTGATGAGGGAGCAAGGCTTGGGGGTCTGAGTGCAAAGCAAGAACCGTCGTCGCGCACAACTCGCAGGAAGATCGTCGCCGCCGCTTGCCGGCGTTCGTGTGCTGGTAGGCCGCGCGCGCCATCAGGCCGGCGCTCTCTCCACTGAGTTGCGCAAGTTGGGCGCGACCGTGATTGAAATTCCGTTCATCGAAATTCGTAAGCCGCACACTTTCGAGCCTCTGGATTTGGCGCTGATGAATCTCGACAACTACGACTGGCTGATCCTCACCAGCGTGAATGGCGTCGAGGCTATGTGGGAGCGGTTGAAGAAACTGCGACTCGATAATATAAATTTCAAACACCTGCGCATCGCGGCAATCGGTCCGGCAACTAAGAAAGCGATCGAGCAGCGCGGTGTGAAAGTGGATGTTGTTCCTAGGGAATACGTAGCCGAATCAGTGGTAAGAAGTTTGCAGAGGCGCGTTAAAAATAAGCGAGTGCTGCTGGTGCGCGCCAAAGTAGCTCGCGACGTGATTCCAAAGGAACTCCGAAAAGCGGGCGCAGACGTGGACGTAGTGGAAGCCTACGAAACCGTCATTCCGCAATCGTCCCGCACCCGCTTGCGCAGCGCATTGGCGAATCCGCGCCGGCGTCCGCACGTGATTACCTTTACCAGTTCCTCGACGGTGCGAAACTTCGTGGCACTGATCGGCTCACGCGGGAAGAAACTGGACGGAATACTACTTGCCTCCATCGGCCCAGTCACGTCGTCAACCCTGCAAGAGCTCAAGTTGCGGGTTGATATCAAAGCGAAAGAGTTCACCATCCCGGGGCTGGTCGAGGCGATTGTGCATACTCGCAACTGCTGATGCGAGGGTTTCCTCCGCGACCTCCGCGGCCGTTCTTCGCGATCTCTGCGATCAAAGTTTCGTCGGGAAGAAACTATTCCGTTAGCGAGCAACTGCAATCCGCCGGCGGCACGTGCGCCAGCAAAAAGTCAGCAACGCGTTTATAGGCGTCGATCTGGTTCTCCACGCGCGCGAACCCGTGCCCTTCATTTTCATAAATCTTGTAATCGATGGTCCCGCCTCGCTTCTTGATGGCATCGACCACCTGCTGCGTCTCCGACTTCGGGCAGCGCGGATCGTGTCCTCCAGCCAGCAGCAGCAGCGGCGCTTTGATCTGTTCAATGAAGTTGATCGGGGAGCGGTCCTCGTACAACGCTTTGTTCTTCACCACATCGCCCATGGTCGCGAGATCGGACTGCTGCAGCACCGGATCCTCATTCTCAATCTCGGTAAACCAGTTCACGAAGGGCACGATGGGGACACCCGCCGCCCAGACTTCGGGAGCTTTCGTCACTGACATCATGCTGAGATATCCGCCATAACTTCCGCCCATGACGGCGATTTTTTTGGGATCGAGATGGCCCGTCTGCTTGATCCAGTCCACGCCTGCCAGCACGTCCTGCAAATCGCCGCCGCCCATGTCGAATAGATTCGCCTGCTGAAATTCTTTTCCATATCCCGTCGAACCGCGATAGTTGGGCGCCAGCACCATGTATCCCTGATTCGCCGCATACTGCACGAAGCGGTTGAACGAATTCATAGTCTGCGCACTCGGGCCGCCGTGGATGTAGACGATGGCCGCGTTCTGGCCGTTGCGCGCCATGTTGAAGGGCACGTATAGAAACGCGGAGATGGTCCATCTCCCATCGCGGCTAGGATAGTGCACCAGGTAAGGCTCGACCATGTCTTCCGAGCGCACGCCGGCAACCAGCGAATGCGTCACTTGATGCGACTTGCCGGTCGCCAGCGTATACACCCATAGATCGCCGGGAGCCGTGGGACCGTTGTGGTAATAAAGGAGACGCGAGCCATCTTTTGTGAACGCGGAATGCCCGCCCGCTGGCTCGTTCAGGCCTTTCGGGACGGGCAACATCGTAGACTTGCCGGTCGCGAGATCGTGCAAATAAATATCTTCGTTGCCGTCGACGTTGGCGTTGAAAGTGAGGCGCTTTCCATCGGGCGAGAACTCGCCGCCGCGGATTTCCCATTTGTCGCGGGTGAGCCATGCAATCTTTTCAGTCGCGATCTCGAGCAGACCAATATTTTCGTAGCCATTCGCGGCGTTCGACGTAAACAGAACGCGCTTGCCGTCAGGCGATATGTCGTTTGCCGAGAAGCGTTGTTCGCCCTCATGCGGTGTGAGCGGCGTGCTTTTCGCGGTCGCGACATCCGCGATAAAAATATTCGAATCCGTCCCCTTGGCTTGCTCCTGCGTATAGACGATGTACTTGCCGTCCTTCGACCAGATGGGATTCGAGTTGCCCTTATCCTGCGGCGTGCCGGTGGTGACGTGCTTCACCTCGCGCATCACCATGTCGTAGACGTCAATTTCATGTGCTGCAGACGTTTTTGGTTTCACCGTATAAGCAAGGTAGCGACCGTCCGGTGACCATGTCGGATCCGTCTCCGCAATCTCGCGCGTGCTGGTGAGGTTGACGACTTTTCCAGTGGTGGGCGAAACCAGAAAAATATCCCACTGCTCGTCGCCATCGTAATCCGATTGGTAGGCGATCCATTTACCGTCGGGTGACCACGCGGGCGAAGTCTGGCGCTGGTCGCTGACTGTGAGCTGCACCGGCCATCCGCCTTCTGCGGGGACGAGCCAGAGGTTATTTCGTCCGCTCATGTTTGAGATGAACGCGATGCTTTTGCCGTCTGGCGACCAGGTGGGCCGTCCCACTTGGCGAGTCATGTAGAGCTTCTCAATCGTGAGGCCGCGCGGCTCGACCTGCGCGTTAGGCTTCGACGCAATCTGCTTGGGATCGGTGACGGCCTGAGGCGCGGGAAGAGTTTGGGCTGTGGTTTCGACGACAACTGTGCTCATGAGTATGACGATAGCAAACAGAATGAAAGCGCGCATGGAACAGGGGCCTCGATGTGAACTTCGATGAGAAACGCTGTTGAGTATATCAACGCTCGCGTCGGCGGTAAGGTTCAACCCGGCTTGTTCGCCACGACTCGAACTCACGAAGAACGGTTGTTTCAGGGATGCGCTTCTTCGCAAGCTGGCGGGCAATCTCTCGCGTCAAGATAGCAAACAATTCGCGTCTACAATTCAAGCTAAGCTCGCCGAGGTCGCACCTTCTTGCTCCCATACATGCCATTATGACAGGGAGACGGGGGGAGACGGTTTTCCCGGCGTAACCGAAAGAGATAGCCTCTCAACCTCAATAGTTCCAGAAACGCCATAAGCCGCCGAAAAAATCAGTTGGAATCCGCTTTCGGTTCTGTCCACTGCAAGGTCTAGAAGTATGCTTTTGTGCCAGAGATCGACAACGCTGGCGCTTCTTATGGACTCGAGTCCAAACTTGACGACGACATGCTTTGTTAATTCGTAGTATCCCTGCTCATCAATTTTATTGGTCATCTGCCAAGTGTGAAGGGCAAGCAAGGAGGAACCAGCAGTATCGAGACGAAATATGACGACTTCGGCATCATGAAAATCCGGCCAATAACCGAACCAGTCGTGTAGTTCCTGCGCTCCGGCAATTTGATTCTAGGCCCGTAGGAATGGACACCAATTCACCTCACGCTTTCGCGTTCTTGTGCATCTCCACCGTGCTCCAGGTCTTATCGGCAGCATGGCAGATATTTTCCAGCAGGCAATCGACGCACTTGGGTTTACGGGCGATGCACAATTTGCGTCCGTGCCAAATGATCTGGTGGGAGAACAAAATCCATCTCTCGCGCGGGATAACTCGCATCAAGTCCTGTTCAATTTTCTGCGGATCGTTGTTCGTCGTGAGTTCGAGCCGCCGCGAGATGCGGTGCACATGAGTATCGACGACCACGCCTTCCGCTATCTTGAACCAGGATCCCAGCACAACGTTCGCAGTTTTGCGTGCCACGCCCGGCAGCGTGAGCAGATCCTTCATGTTCCGCGGAACCTGGCCCCCGAAATCGGCCACCACCTTCTTGGCCGCACCCACCACGGATTTGGATTTGTTGCGAAAAAATCCCGTGGACCGCACGTCCGGCTCAAGTTGCTCTGGGCTGAGCGCGGCGAAATCTTCGACGGTGGGATATTTGCGAAACAGTTCGGGCGTGACGCGATTCACATTTACATCGGTCGATTGCGCCGAGAGAATCGTTGCGACCAGTAGTTCCCATGCACTCGTGTGAGTAAGCGCGCACTTCACATCAGGATAGAGCTGATCGAGACGCTTCAGAATTTCGGCGATGCGTTCGGGGGCCAGGGGATCGTAGCTTTTGTTTCTAGCGGGCTTGGCCTTCGCGGGCGACAGAGCTTTCTTTCGCCGCTCCCCGTCTGTCGCGGGCCGGAGATTAGCTTGTGCTTGACGAACAGGTGTACGCGCCACGCGGTCTTGACGGCCGGTGCGTGCTGGCTGACGGGGCGTGCGGCCGCGGGGCATGAGGGCAACATCTTAGCAGAGACCTTCGGTAACCACGCGCCCGATTGACGCGCACCACGCGCCCCGGTAGTCTGGAATCAACCTCAGAACATTCAAGGAAAGTTATCGTGGCCGTAAATTCCATTCAACTCGGGCAAGTCTGGCGCAACGATGCCGATGGTCAGGATTATCTGGTCACCAAGGTTTACAGCGAAGTATTTACGCAATATGCCATGTTGCGCCCAGCCGGAATTACCGCTCCCGATGTCCCGACCGTGCGCATCAAAGTCGCGAAGAGTCCGCAAGGTGCATCGCTGCCCGGCTACACTTTTACCCAAGACGGCTCATTCTAGCCGAAGTGTCCCTTTCAATTTTCCGATACACTAACCATTCTCAGTTAGGCCGTTGGGCCGTAGACAGCCGGCTGAGAACTGTTTTGTCCCATGACCGAAAAACTTCTTGCCGTCATCTTCGTATTCATTAACTCCGTAATCGCTACCACCGGTTACGCTGGCGTGCTTCTGCTGATGGCGATCGAGTCGGCGTGCATCCCTCTGCCTTCGGAACTAATCATGCCGTTTGCTGGCTACCTGGTTTTCCAGGGCAAGTTCAATCTGTTTTGGGTGGCGACGGCGGGCGCGATTGGCTGCAACCTGGGGTCGCTCGTAGCGTATGAGATCGGCTGCTATGGCGGACGTCCGCTGGTCGAGCGCTACGGCCGCTGGATTCTGATGGGCAAGCGCGAACTGGATTGGGCAGAGAAGTTCTTTGCCCGCTGGGGATATCTGGCGGTGTTCTTCGGGCGCCTGCTTCCCGTGATTCGAACTTTCATTGCGCTGCCCGCCGGTGTGGCCCGCATGCCCCGCGGAAGATTTCATCTCTATACTTTCCTGGGCTCATGGCCCTGGTGCCTCGGCCTGGCCTATCTCGGGATGAAGCTCGGGGAAAACTGGCGCGAGTTAGGAAAGTACTTTCACAAGTTCGACGCCGTGATTGGGGTGACCCTGCTGGCGGCCGTCGCTTGGTTTGTGTGGAGTCACTGGCAGCATCGGATGCGAACAGAAACTTAGCTCGATCCGTCAGCGCGCTTCAGCAGAACGTTGGTCTGTCGTATTCTTCGCCAGTTGTGATCCCACGATCTGCCACTTGCCCTTGCGCTTCACCACCACGTCCATATAGATATAGCGAACCGTGAAGCGCCTCCCGCGTTGCTCGACTTCGTCTTCTTCCGAGCCGTGCACGATCGCCATATCTTCACTCAGCATCCGAATTCGCCGACCGGTGGAGTTCATCGAGATGTATCGAATCGTTCCCGACTTTAGATTTTGGATCACGTCCTGCTTGCTGAAGGATTTGCCGGTCTCGTCGTATTGCACATAGTCATCGGCGAAGATGCGCGACAGTTCGGCGAGGTCGGCGGCGATTAGCGCCCGGTCGCCGTCTTCGAAGAGTTGTAGAATCTGTTTTTCGTCGTGGTCCACGATTTTGTTAGTCTACAGGCTCTCTACCTGGAGGATGACATGCTTCGAATGCTGCGCTTCAACGCGACGCTGATTTTCTTCGCCATTGCAATTCCAATTCTCTCCCGCGGCCAGACTGCTCTCGCAACCTCCGACAAGCCGTTTGTGGTTGAGTACTATTACAAAACCAAGTGGGGGCATGCCGACGAATTTCTAAAGCTGTTCAAGAAGAATCACTACCCTGTCCTCAGGAAAGAGATGGAGATGGGGCGGATTGCAAAGGTATGGGTCGATCAACCTCGCTATCACACAACGGAAGACGGACGCTGGGACTATCGCGTGACCATCATTTTCAAGAACGCAACTGTGGCCAACGAGCCCTTCGATGAAGCGGCGCTGCAAAAGGAAATATATCCCGATCAGGAAACATTCAAGCGCGAAGAGCAGCGGCGCTTCGAAATTCTCGACGGGCACTGGGATTTGCCGGTAAAAACAGTGGATGTGGAAAAATAGTAACAAGTACCGAGTACCGAGTACCAAGTACCAAGTACCAAGTTGCAGGTGCTTGTTGCTAGGTACTCGATACTAGTTACTATCGAGGCGATGCAACGGTTTCGGAAACGATGTTAAAGGATCGTAACAATCGTCCCGCAAATCCTTTCTCGCGCTGATTGAAATTTGGAATTAGACACAACCTTTTCCCGCCCCGTACTCTTAACCATGGACCCGCTATTATCTGTTGAGGAATCACATGTTGATTTGCTGCACGAAATTGGCAACCGTCTGGCATCCGCCGACGGTTTTCACGACGTGCTTACTCGTGTAGTTGAATTTGCCACCGCTCTGGTTAAGTGCGACTCTTGCCTGATTTATGTTCTCGAGGGCGATGAACTGGTGCTGCGCGCCTCGAAAAATCCTCATCCCGAAGTCGTGGACCGCCTGAAACTCCGCGTGGGGCAGGGGATTACAGGCTGGGTCGCGGAGCATCAGGAACCCGTCGCAGTAGCGGAAAAAGCGTCGCTCGATCCTCGCTTTCAGTTTTTTCACGAACTGCCCGAAGACAGTTACGAAGCCTTCTTGTCGGTCCCGCTGATGTGCAGGGGCCGGGTGGTTGGCGTAATCAACCTGCAGCATCGCCAGCATCATGTCTACCGCCGCCGCGAAATCCGTTTGATTTCGACGGTTGGATTTCTGGTGGGCGCGGAAATTGAAATGGCTCGTCTCGAAGATGCGAACTCCAACCTCTCGGAACAATTGCAAACCCGCAAAGTAGTGGAACGCGCCAAAGGGATTCTGCAGCGCGATCTCGGACTCAGCGAAGAACAAGCGTATTTGACACTGCAGCGGCAGAGCCGGCAAAAACGTAAGGCAATGAAAGAAATCGCGGAAGCGATTGTGCTCAGTGAGGAAGTAAGAGGAAGTTCGCTCTCTCCGAAACCCGCCTGAGATCAAATCCTGAAATCGCTCGCTAAAACCAAGCCCTGAAACCAAGCCAAGCGAAAATGGATTTCAACTGAGGAAGGCCCGAGGGGGATAGGGGTTATCCACCCTCGGGTACGGGCAGGGGAAGGCTAGCGGGCGGCGGACGCAGCCGTGGTTGCGGTTGCCAGCGCCACTTCGCGAGCTTCTTCCGGTACTACAAAGTGCAACGTCACCCCGAACTCAGGAAGCTGCATCTGTTTGACAAAGCTTCCACCCGGCCGGGAAACCATTACCAGACGGCTCGTGTCCGCTGGCTTCGACTCCTCCGTGTCACTCACCAACATTACAAACCCTGATCCGCTGCCGCTAAGCTTTCGCAGCGTGAGCCTGCTGGCAGGACCGTTCGATTCAATGAAGAACCGGTACTCTCCCGCTGGCACAACGATGTTCTGCCAGTGAACTTCGTGGCTCAGTTTGAACGTTCCCCCCGCTTCCTGCGCGGAGGCAAGGCTGGGCGAGAAGTTCAGAGCGCTCAAAGTTAAAACTGTGGCGTAGGCGAATTTCCGAATCGTGTTCATAGAGTCTCCTGTTCTGGTGTAAGTCTGAAGGGCACACACCCGGCGCAATGCCGAGTGCAGCGTTTCAGATTGAGTGGAGAACAACGGGGTCAGGAGAATTGCTATGCCGCATCAGGGCTGGCATGCAAACATCAGCTTCGCGGGACCGGCTGCCGAGCTGGTTTGCGAAGTGATTTCACTATGAAGCAAGTCGTGGATCGAGTCCAACGCAAAAAATCTATTGATTGCATCGCTCTGTGGTGGAGCGCCGCGCGGCTTCGCCTTCGCGGGACGGCCGAGCCAGCTGTCGCTACATGGTTCCGCTTGTCTCCACATGATCTCGCTTTTCTCCACATGGTCCCGCTTGATGTTGTCAGAATACCGTTGAGGCGATTTCCTGCGCGTTTAACCGCTCTCATTTGCAAAACCCTTCCCGGATGCGAGACCATACAAGGTTTGCACATCCCTATCGATTCTTACTGAGGAAGCGGCCAAAATATGGCGACACGGAAGAAGTCTGCGAAACCGGCGGCAAAAACTGCGCGGTTTGAAATTAATAATGGCATTGAAAATAATAAAGCGAAGAAGGAAATTAAATCCGCGGGAGCCACGAAGCCCGGCAGCTTCAGAGATAGCGGCACCATTGCGCCCGCGAAAGGCAAACTCGGAGTGATGATCCCCGGCATGGGCGCCGTGGCTACAACGTTCGTCGCCGGCGTCGAGGCCATTCGCAAAGGTCTTGCAAAACCGATTGGCTCGCTCACCCAGATGGGCACGGTTCGCCTGGGCAAGCGCACCGATGGCCGTTCGCCAAAGATCAAAGAGTTCGTTCCGCTGGCTGGCCTCGACGACTTGGTTTTCACCGGCTGGGATATTTTCGAAGACAACATGTATGAAGCTGCTTCTCACGCAGGCGTGCTCGAGCAGCGATTGTTGGACCAGTTGAAGCCGTTTCTCTCCACCATCACGCCGCGCGCCGCCGTCTTCGATCACAACTACGTCAAGAAGATTGACGGCCCGAATGTGAAAAAGGGCAAGACGAAAATGGATCTTGCCGAGCAGTTGCGCGACGACATCCGCGACTTCAAGAAGACGAGCGGCGCCAGCCGTCTGGTCACCATGTGGTGCGGCTCAACCGAATCCTACATCGAGGCGGGCGAAGCGCATCAGTCCGTTAAATCATTCGAGAAGGCGCTGCGCGATAACGACGAGATGATCGCGCCCTCAATGGTCTACGCCTACGCATCGCTGATGGAAGGTGTTCCTTTCGCCAACGGTGCGCCCAACCTTACCGTTGATTTGCCGGTGATGCTTGAACTCTCGCGAAAAAATGATGCGCCGATCTGCGGAAAAGATTTCAAGACCGGACAGACCCTGATGAAGACCATCCTCGCTCCCGGCTTCAAGGCCCGCATGCTAGGACTGAACGGATGGTTTTCCACTAACATCCTCGGCAATCGCGACGGCGAAGTGTTGGAGGATCCAGGATCGTTCAAAACCAAGGAAGAGTCGAAACTGTCGGTGCTGGAACATATTCTGCAACCGGAACTCTATCCTGAGCTGTATGGCAATATGTTTCACAAGGTTCGCATCAACTATTACCCGCCCCGGGGCGACAATAAAGAAGGATGGGACAACATCGATATCTTCGGATGGCTTGGCTATCCGATGCAGATCAAGGTGGATTTCCTCTGCCGCGACTCCATTCTCGCGGCCCCCATCGTGCTCGATCTGGTTCTCTTGATGGACCTTGCGAAACGATGCTCCGACCTGCGCGGCCGCGGAATTCAAGAGTGGCTAAGCTTTTACTTTAAGTCTCCAATGAGCGCACCCGGCCTGTATCCCGAACACGATCTGTTCATTCAGTTGATGAAGTTGAAAAACACGCTGCGGCATTTGAAGGGCGAGGAACTGATCACGCACCTGGGTCTGGAGTACTACGACTGAGGCGTGTGGAGTCTCGTTAGATCACCAAAGCGTTTTCAGTAAGGGGCTTCTGCGAATCTTCTCGTCGTGAGTGATCAGAGTGAGGCCCTCAGCGCGGGCCGTGCCGCCGATGAGGCGATCTGAAGGATCACGGGAATAGGCATCCGGAAACTGTGCAGCGAGAGCCGCGATCTCCGGAGTGATAGGCCGTACCGTGACATCTTCAATTAACAACTGCACAGCAGCCTCGACCGTGCCATAGGCCTGTATCTTCCCGCTCGTAAGGAGGGATGCTATTTCCCAAAGGCTGATGGCCGAGATGGCGAGGCCGCCATTGTGACGGGCACGCCGAATGGCCGACGCCGCGGTGCGGGAAAGCCGCTTTGAATCGTCCCGGGCCCAAATCAGCACGTGAGTGTCGAGCAGAATCACCGCGAAGTTTCCCAATCTTCAGGAGGCACAGCCGGAGATTCAATGTCGCCGACAATCCGGAAAACGCCTTTCAAACTGCCGATGAACTCTCGCTTCGGAGGTTCCGCGGGCACTAGCTTAGCGACCGGCTTACCACGCTTTGTGATTACCAGGGGCTCTCTGGTGGAGCGCACGTCTTCCATAAGCGTGAGACAGCGTGCCTTGAATTCCGCTGCTGCGATTGTCTTCATGGACACATTGTAACATACATGGTCATCTCAAAGTGACCACGTCTATGCCAACTTCCTCTCCCGCTTGTACTCGTCAAACTTTTCCAGAAACCGGTCGATCTCCTTCTTCTGCAGATAGTACGGCGTCGACAACCGCAGCTTGTTCGGCTCAGCCCCCCGAATTCGGATCTTGTAGGTCTTCCACATCCAGTTCTCCAAGTCCATACGCGGCACCGGCGGGACATTGACGGTGACGATGGCGCAACGCAGCGCGGTATCGGGCGACGTCCACGATTCGGCTCCGCGCTCCTTCATCTCATCCAGTATGTAGTCGGCAAGTTTGCGATGTCGGCGCTCGATGCGGTCCATGCCAATATCATTGGCGAGCTTGATGGAAGCGCGCAG
Organism: Acidobacteriota bacterium; assembly: GCA_013289765.1. GTDB lineage: Bacteria > Acidobacteriota > Terriglobia > Terriglobales > Acidobacteriaceae > Sulfotelmatobacter. The sequence continues at coordinate 72,919 of JABCZI010000001.1, read as the reverse complement.
TCCCCACAGCACCGGCACATTCGAGCTTCCGATCCGCTGAAAGCGCTCCGCACGAAGCTTGGGATCATCCCATCCTTCGGTGACGATCGTATTCCACAAGCGGTCGATCACTTCATCGCGCACGTAGAGAAATCCAGATCCCTTGGGCGCTTGCAGCCATTTGTGCGGGCTTGCAGAATACATGTCGCAACCGAGTTCCTTTATGTTCAGCCGCATCATTCCCGGCACGTGCGCCCCGTCGACGGCGGAAACAATCCCTTTCGAGCGCGCGAGTGCGCTCAATTCTTTTGCGGGCAGCACCACACCTGAGAAGGTGGTGATGTGGCTGAAAAAAATCACGCGCGTTCGCGGAGTGATTGCGTCGTTAAACAAGTTGAGCACTTGAGCCGCATCTTTCACGGGACGGGGCAGCGTCACTCTCTTCACCACGATTCCGTAACGCTTGGCCTTCAAGTTCCAGGGATGCTCGCCGCCAGGATGCTCCTGGTCCGTCATCAGCACCTCGTCGCCGGGCTTCAGGTCAATGCCATTGGCGATGTAGCTGTTGGCCTCCGTGGCATTGCGAAGGAGCGCAATTTCGTCGCGACGGCATCCCACGAACTCGGCCAGGGGATCGCGAAATTCGTTCCACGCGGCGTACCCCCAGATGGGATAGTCCTCGGGGTCCTGCTGATCCATCTTCTCCGTGGACGCGTAGCCGTCAAACACGGCGCGCAGCACGGGAGCCGGACTGGAGCCTACGGTCCCGTTATTCAGGTAAATCTCGTCCGCCGGGATAAGGAATTGTTTGCGTATCTCGGCCCAGTAGGCATCTTCGTTCTTGTCGAAGAGAGCAGGGTCCGGAAGGGTGGAGGGAGCTTTATCGAGTTGAGCGATCAGGTTGCCACGAAATGCCACGGTAGCGGCCAGGGCGGTGGAGGCGGTAAGGAAACGGCGGCGGTCGAGCAAGGGTTACCTCCAGGCGACTGGAAGATGGGACGCGCTATGTTACGGCTGGCCCGTGGAATCCTCAAGCGGGAATGCGAGGACCTCGCCAACTTTCCATTACCAAGCAGGTAACTTTGACGGGGAAGCATGCGTCTAACCAGCAGGAGAAGTTTCGGATTGGGCGTTTCCGATCGGGCGTATAATTCGAGTAAGAAGTACGGTTTCGGCCAAAAGGGGTATTTATGAAATCGCGATGGTTGGCACTTTCTCTGGTACTGGCGGGGTTCGGCACGGGTTCCTGGATGGTGGCACAGACGCAGGCTCCTACTCAGTATCCTGGTCAGTCGCAGACTCCCACTGATCAGCCGCCACCGGGTCAAAATCCCGGCCAATCCGATCCTACTAAGAGCCCGGCGCAGACACAAACCCAGACTCCCCGCGGCACGCAACCCCCGGCTCAAGACCCTGACAAAGACCAGCCAAAAGCCGCCGACGTTCAAAATGCGCCGAAGCAGGCTCCTGCGGCACTCCCCACCCAGGACGACAGCCAAATCAAGCACGACGGCACCAAGACTGATGTGGACGCTGTCGGCAACCGCAACGTAGGTTGCGGACGCGGCGTCGGAAACTGGTACACGGTCGAAGGCCAGGTCGCTCGAGGCCGAGTCTACGCGCAGCAAATCGAATCGCAAATCAAGCTCGTCAACGACCCCGTCGTCACCGAGTACGTCAACCGCATCGGCCAGAACCTGGTGCGGAACTCCGACGCTCAGGTTCCATTCACCATTAAGGTCATCGATTCCGACGTCGTAAATGCCATGGCGCTTCCCGGCGGATTCTTTTACGTGAACTCCGGCTTGATTTTGGCAGCCGACGAAGAAGCGGAAATGGCCGGCGTCATGGCTCACGAGATTGCCCACGTGGCCGCCTGCCATTACGGCCGCGAAATGACTCGCGCCAACCTGCTGCAGATGGCTTCCATCCCCTTCATCTTTATGGGCGGCGCCATCGGTTATGCCGGCTACGAAGCCGCAGGCTTGGCCATCCCCATGACTTTCTTGAAGTTCTCCCGCGGCTTTGAGGCGGAGGCGGATTACCTCGGCGTGGAATATATGTATCGCGCTGGATACGATCCTTCGGCGTTCGTTTCTTTCTTCGAAAAGATTCAGGCTATGGAGAAGAAGAAACCCGGAACCCTCTCCAAGGCGTTCGACACTCACCCCCAGACTCCGGACCGCATTCAGAAAACTCAGCTGGAAATTGGAAAGATTCTGCCTTCGAAGCAGCAGTATATTGTGACCACATCGGAATTCGACGAAGTGAAAGCGCGTCTGGCTTCAATCGAGAATCGTCACAAGGTGCTGGATCAGAAAGACGGCAACAAGCCCAGCTTGCGGCGCACTTCGAGCAGCAGCAACGGCGATAAGACGGGCGACAGCAAAAGCGACGATGATCGTCCTACGCTGAAGCGGCGGGATGATTCGTCGAACTAGCAATGGCGAATCGGCAGAAAGACTTTGCAGGACGTATTTGCAGAAAGAAGATACGAATCAGCAATCCGGCGGCCTAAAGCCGCCGGATTTGTGTTTATGCCGTGGTTCCCAGTTCCGGCAAGGCTCCGGCCATCTGATCACTAACGTCACAGCCGGGTCCATTGTCGGGCGAACGAAGTTAAGCTAGGCTAGAGTTTCAGTGTGCGTGCCAGGAGCAGCCCTTTCCATGCCAGAGAACACCCTCACCATCACGGACAATCGCACGGGGAAAACCTATAACGTTCCCATCGAGGATGGCACCATCCGCGCCATGAACCTGCGGCAAATTAAAACTGGTCCAGATGACTTCGGACTGATGACCTACGATCCCGCGTTCATGAACACCGCATCATGCCGCAGCAGCATCACTTATATTGATGGCGACCTGGGCATTCTCCGCTACCGCGGATATCCCATCGAAGTGCTGGCTGAGCGCTGTACTTTCCTGGAAGTTGCCTACCTGCTTTTTTTTGGAGAATTGCCGACCCAGTCTGAGCTGAAGACCTGGGTGCATGACATCACCCACCACACCATGCTGCATGAGGCGACTAAAAAGTTTATGGAGGGTTTCCGCTACGACTCTCATCCCATGGTGATGTTCGTGAGCACGGTCGCGGCGCTCTCCAGCGTGTATCCGGAAGCGCGGCAGGTGCATGACGCGGAAAATCGGATGCTCCAGATCAAGCGGCTCATCGGCAAGGTGCCTTCGATCGCAGGCATGTCCTACCGGTACAACGTCGGATTCCCTTACGTGTATCCCGACAACGATCTGAGCTATACCGAAAATTTCATGAACATGTTGTGGAAGATGGTCGAACCGAAATATGTGGCGAATCCGGTGCTCTCGCGCGCCCTCGACATCCTGTTTATTTTGCATGCTGATCACGAGCAGAATTGCGGCACTGCCGCGATGCGTACCGTAGGCAGCTCCCAAACCGATCCTTATCTTGCGACCGCATCCGCGGCCTCGGCATTGGCGGGCCCTCTGCACGGAGGAGCCAACGAAGAAGTTCTGAAAATGCTCGACGAAATTGGCACCAAGGATAATGTGCCAGCTTACATTAAACGGGTAAAAGACGGTCACGGCAAACTGATGGGATTCGGCCATCGCGTCTACAAGAATTACGATCCCCGGGCGAAGATCATCAAGTGGACTGCGGAACAGGTTTTTCAGGTCACAGGCCGCAACCCTAAGTTGGATATCGCTCTTGAATTGGAACGCATCGCCTTGGAAGACGAATACTTCGTCAAGCGCAAACTCTACCCTAACGTCGACTTTTATTCCGGCATCATGTATCAGGCCATGGGTTTCCCACCCGAGATGTTCACCGTGCTGTTCGCGATTCCACGCACCGCGGGATGGCTGGCGCAATGGCAGGAATTGATCACTGACCCGGAGCAGAAGATCACCCGGCCGCGGCAGGTTTATACGGGACAACCAGCAAGAGATTTTGTGCCGATGGAGAAGAGAACCGGGGCAACTGTTCAGGCCCGCTAGTGGGACGAGGAGCGCAGGGCCAGTCGTCCCCGCAAAGCTTTTATTTCTGCAACGCCGCTACACCGCTTGTTTCGTGGCCAGTGAGGCTACGTATTCCCGCCGCTCGGCCTGCGAGGTGATCACTCGCATGTCCTGCCAATCGTAGGGAAATTCTTTTCCGCAATCGAGGCAAGCCACATAAGTTCCGGTCAAAGCTCCCGCCTGAGGCCGGCGTGCCGATCCTCGAATGGTGACTGGGAAACTGTAACGAGAGTGGTGACAACCAAAAATCAAGTCAATCAGTTTTGCGATCATCTTTGTGATCATTGTGATCATTGAAGATCCTTCCACAACCGCCGCGTTCTACCTGGGACATTCTTAAGTGCGGCGCCTGGGAGAGTAGTGGGCGCTGTACACTCAATACCTTAGATTCATCGGCAAGGCAAATGGTTTCGTGCATCGCTGCAGCAGGCGCGGGCCAAGATTTCCTCGCTTGAGTCCCATTGTGGCATCGGAGTGGCAAATAATTGCACAGTTAGTGCGGAAGGTCGGGTCTTTTGTCGGTCGCGCCGCCGGGTCGCGGCGCCAACCTAGGAAAGATTCAAAGCCTTGCGGATGGTCCCACGCTCGTTCTGAATTTTATCCTGAAGAAGAGTGATTGCATAAATGAGTTGCTCTGGCCGCGGCGGACATCCGGGCACATAAACATCGACAGGGATCACCTGGTTCACGCTCTGCACCAGCGCATAGTTATTGAAAACGCCGCCCGAGGTAGCGCACGCTCCCATCGAGATCACCCACTTGGGCTCGGGCATCTGTTCCCACAGCAACCGGATCACGGGGGCCATCTTATTCGACACGCGTCCGGCAATGATCATGAGATCGCTCTGCCGCGGTGACGGGCGAAACACTTCTGCCCCGAAGCGCGCAATATCAAAACGCGATGCGCCCATCGACATCATCTCGATGGCGCAACAGGCCAGTCCAAATGTCATTGGCCAGATGGAGCCTTTGCGCATCCAGTTCACTGCGGAATCAAGTGTGGTAAGCACGACGCCCTCCGGCGTCGGATTGCCGTAGGTCAGATCCTTCACTACTCTCTTGCCGTTTTCGATGTCGACGTAAGGGCCGAAATTCAGTTCACGGGGCATGAGTCTATTTTACTTGCTGCCAAGCCCGGAATCCACTAGGCAATCCCCGAGGCTGGAGCTTGGCCTTATTCCCGAAATCTGGTTCGCGAAAAATCTTGTTCGTGAAACGTAACAGTTGGCGGGAACCGCTGGATAAAATAAGACGCAGGTGTAACCTATCATGCGTCTTCCCCTGATGTTTTTCGCCCCTTCGCAGAGTTCTCGATCTTCTAAGGAGATGCATATGAGCGCAATGCGTTTTTTCAACACTGGGAAAGGCACCGGCAAGCGGCAGAGTCACATTCCGCCGATCGCCCCTTCCACGACGGCAGTGATGGCAAAAGCCGGAGCCTCAACGAAACGTTCAGCCGCTTTTCCTGTCCAAGCGGGAGCCCGCATCCAGCTTCCACACTACCCATTCCAGCCCCTTCCACCTCCCAATGGTCCAGCGCCTTACCGGTTTGATTTGTCGCAATTGCTCTCGGCTGACGATGTGACAAAAATCAAGAATGGGGTTCTAGTGTTTCACACCGTCGGGGACACTGGCGATTTTCGGGGCCGGCAGCAGGATTTTGTCGCGACCATGATGACGCAAGATGCTACAACCTTGGCCAACGACAGGAAACCTGCTTTTTTCTACCACCTCGGGGACGTAGTCTACTTCGCCGGCGACATCGACCTGTACGGCAACAATTTCTATGAAACTTACACAGACTATCCCGGCTTCGTGGTGGCGATCCCGGGGAATCATGACTGCCAACCGGACGATCCGCAGGATGGTCCGGTGGATCCGAACAAATATCCGCTCGATGGCTGGGTCCAAAACTTCATGTCGAAGAATCCGGCTCAGCTCGGATCTCTCAAAACCAATTCGGCTCGAACGCAGATGGATTTGCCGAATGTCTATTGGACCTTTACGACGCCCTGGGCGACGATCCTTGGCTTGTTTTCCAACGTCGGCGAAACTGAGGCGGAGATCCATCAGGACCAAATTGATTGGTTTCAGGGGGAGCTGGCGGCTGCCGATCCAAAGCTCGCCCTGATCGTCACCATTCATCATCCACTATTCTCCGGTGACGTGGAGCACTCCGGCAGCGCCGTGGCCGAACAGGTCCTCTTTAGCAGCTTCAAAGCTGCAAAACGGTATCCCGATCTAATCTTGTCCGGACACGTCCACAACTATCAGCGCTTCACGAATGTGGTCCAGGGTCCGAGTGATCAACTCCAGATTCCCTGCGTGGTAGCGGGAGCTGGCGGCTATACAAAACTCGGCAAGCTTCACAAAATCAACAACGTTTATCCCACGCCGCCCTTGGACCTTGGCGGCGGCCTCACCCTCGAACAGTACGATCAGGACAATTTCGGGTTCCTCCGCCTCGAAGTGAGCCAGGGCCAAATAGTGGGAACATATTTTTCGGCGCCTTATGCGGTGAGTGGCGCGCCAACGGCCAGCATCGCAGACGCTTTTGTCGTTGATCTTGCCAACCATACTGTCGTTACCGGAACTAGCGTTCCAGGTGGCGGAAGCGGCAAGCGCGGGCCGGGACCGAAGCCGCACAAATCTAATAAAACCAAAAAGAAGAGGCGCTGATCGGACGTCGTCCAAATGCAATTGTGCCCTCGCCGCGATCACCGCGGCGACGACGAGGTTACTCCTCGACCCGACGTGGCGTGTCAAGGTTTGGGACCTATCGGCGTTTAATCCTGCCGTTCTGCATCCCTACGCTCGCCCCGCGCCATCTGCATCTCCGTCTTCCGAATCATTTCCGGCCACAAGGCATCCGGATCGGCGTTGAAAACTGTGCCGGCCTGCGCCGGGAAAATGAACCAGGCGCCCAATTCTACTTCCTGCCGCAGTTGATCTTGAGTCCATCCGGCGTAGCCCATATAAACATGAAAAACGTCAGGCTTCGGTTGAGCCGATATGGTTTGTTCGAACAGAGACTTGGAGTTAATCAGGTAGACGCCGCCGAAGATGTGCTCCGCCCCTTCGGGCTTGGCCGTCGACTGCAACAGCGCAAACACGGCTGCCGTTTCGAGTGGACCGCCCAGATAGACCGGGTCAGAACGATCTTTCGCCGCCTTGAAACTGTCAAGCACCCGCGAGAGTGGGATATCTGTGCGCCGGTTGAGAACGAGTCCGAGTACGCCATCGGCGTCGTAGCGAACCAGCAGGATCACGCTTTTGGCGAAGTGCGGATCGCCGAGATTCCGGCTCGCCACCAGCACCTTTCCGGCAGCCAGACTCCTGGCATTCTTGGACTGGACTGGAAGAAAATCAGCTGGCAGCGCCTGGCTTCCACATCTTCCGGCCGCTACGAAGGCCAAAGCCGTGGCCAGCATCGCGTAGAGGCATAGTTTGCGCAGAGACATGACCGGTCCGCTTGCATGCGTTTGCGAAAGTTTAACTGATTCGGGAGCGGGTGCAAAGTCGTCATGGTGCTTGTTGGGGGTCAATGAGCGCTACGCCGTGATTTCGGCAATCACTCTTCCACGACTCGCTAATTGATGACACAATGCTCAACGCTATGGGTTTTTATTCCATGCAGAAAGAAAAAGGTCTAATGAAAAACGCCTTTGCCTCGGCTGCTACTGTGGTACTCCTGCTAGCCTGCTTTTCGAGTCTCAACTATGGACAAAGCGATGTGGAAACACGTGCTGCCGCGACCAGCCAAGCTCTCGTGAACGGGCATGTCGCATGGAGGAGCAAGCTATCCAGTCCCGGCGCTTCCATTCAGGTAAAAGAAGTAGGACGGCAGGGATCGCTGGTGCAGTACCACCTTTACGTTTCAGGTTTGCCCTTCAACGAACTGTACACAGCCGTGAGTTGGCCCGTCACACAAGCTAAACCGTCCCCCGTGATGGAAGGCGTAAGCCTCGGAAAAGATGGAATTGTGATTTGTGCCGGAAGGACGCCGGAGCAGTGCGGCGACTCCTCAAAGAAGGATGATCCTATCGAGTTCGCCTTCAACGCTGCGAAAGGTGAACCGTATCGCGTGGCATTGATCGCTGGAAATGACAAAGCGGCCGTCGTAATTGTGCCCGAACCAATCATGGCAAAGGATAAAGGCTGCGTGTTGAATGTCGAGCGTCTGCTCCCGCACTTCGAGCTGGCCTACTTTACGGGTCGCGGGTTTCCTCCCAACGCTGACGTTTCTTTCAATGGCGAATCCTATGGCGAGAAGCGCCTGGTTAACGCGAAAACAGACAGCGAAGGCAACCTTCAGTTCGCTTTAATGCCTTTCGTGGCTGGCCATCAAAAGGGCACCACCACGATCAAAGGCGTCGGGACGACTTGCTCTCCATCAATCGAGTTCGAGTGGGGAACCTAGTTTGCACCGCTGTGAGGCGTAGTTGGTGAAAAATCGCCATAGCGCTCGGTGACTAGCGCTACTGTCCTGAGCGGAAGCCAAGCCAGGCCACGAACGTGCTACGGGTTCACCACGATCTTCCCAAACATCTGGCTCTTCTCCAAATACTCGTGCGCCGCGCGTAATTCGCTGAGCGGGAACGTGCGGTCCACCACAGGCTTCAGCCGTCCCGCAAAGATGTGTTTCAACACTTCATGCAACTCACCCATGGTTCCCATGTAAGAGCCCAGCAGTGACAACTGGCGCGCGAAAAGATGTCGCAGATCGATTCCGACATTCGGCCCGGTAGTGGCGCCGCAAGTCACCAGCGTGCCGCCGGCCTTGAGCGACTTCACACTCTCGTCCCAGGTCGCTGCTCCCACGTGTTCCACCACAATGTCGACGCCCTCTTTATTGGTGATCTTCCGCACTTCCTCGGAAATCTTTTGCTTGTAGTGATCAATACCGTAGTCTGCCCCGAGTTCACGGCCCTTGGCCAGCTTTGCTTCGTCGCCTGCCGTCGTAATCACGCGGCAGTGGAAAAGCCTGGCAATCTGAATCGCCGCGATGCCTACGCCGGAACTGGCCCCCAGCACCAGCACCGTTTGTCCCGGACGAATGCCGGCTCGGCCGACCAGCATGTGCCACGCCGTCACAAACACCAGCGGCACGCTTGCAGCCTGGTTGAAATCGAGCGAGTCGGGAATCGGAATCACATTTGCTGCGGGCGCAGCGATCAATTCGCAGTTGCCGCCATCGACCGCGTTTCCCAGCACGGTAAATTCCCGGCATTGATTCTGCAGGCCGGCAACACATTTTTCACAGCGTCCGCAGAAGTGCATGGGAGCCAGCAATACCCGCTGTCCTGTCTTGAATCCGCTCACGTACTCGCCGGCCTCGACCACTTCGCCGGCAGCATCGCTGCCGAGAATGTGCGGCAGCTTCACTCCGGGCAGTCCTTTGCGCACCCAGACATCAAGATGATTGAGCGAACACGCGCGCACGCGGACCAGCACCTGGTCCTTGCGCGGTTGAGGGTCTGGGACATCTTCGTAGGTCAAAACTTCGGGCCCACCGAATTGATGTATGCGGACTGCTTTCATACGCGTTCTCCTCTAAACTCGGGCGCTGTCATAAGCATACTTATGAAGATTGGGAATTCCCAATTCGGAATGTTGAATCAGATTTCTTGCGCCAGATCGTTCGCTATGGTCAATTTCCAGAGTAGGATTCTGTTGGCGGGCTAGGCTTTAGAAGGCGTTGCCAGTGGGTACTGGACTTGGTCCGTCAAACCAATGAGTGGCTCATCAGCCATTGCAGTTCGACTCTGCCGCCTTCTGTACGGCCACTCATTAAATAAATATTGACATCAGCATCGAATCGCGTAACCATAAAACTGGTTTGACGGACCGTGTTGTACTCAACTGGTTTAGTGCATAGCCTCGGGAGTGATGACCCCGGGGCTTTTGCTTGTCGAACGTTTGACTCCCTCCTGTTAACCGCCTGATAATCAAAGCTGCAAGTTGTTCGCAACCCGCATGGATATCTACGAGCAAATTGTCGAGCTTCGCCGCCAGGGACGCCGCGGTGCCGTAGCCACCATCGTGAACGTGCGCGGCTCCATCCCTTCCTTTAAGACGGCGAAGATGCTGGTACGCGACGACGGCTCGATCGTCGGCACGATCGGCGGGGGATGCGTCGAGGCTGACGTGTGGCAGGCGGCTCGCGAGGTGATGGAATCGGAGAAGCCGCGGACCTTGAAGTTCGACTTGAATCAGGATCCGAAGTACGACACTGGGCTGGTTTGCGGCGGCACACTGGAAGTTTTTGTTGAGCCGGTATTACCTCCAGCATTACTTTATGTATTCGGCGCAGGTCACGTTTCCATCAACCTTTGCAAAGTTGCTTCCCATGCTGGTTTTGAATTGATTGTCACGGATGACCGCGCCTCCTATGCGACCAAAGAACGCTTTCCCGCCGCTCGCGAAGTGCATGTTCTCGATTTCGATGAAGCACTCGCGAAGCTCGAACCCAACGAGGCTTCTTACATTGTGATAGTTACTCGCGGCCATCGCGACGATATGCGTATTCTGCGCTGGGCGGTGCAGACTCGCGCGCGCTACGTTGGCATGATCGGCTCCAAACGCAAAGTGATCGAAATCTCGAAGACACTGCAGGAAGAGGGCGTGCCGGCTCATCTATTCGATCGGGTGCATGCGCCGATCGGCCTCGATATCGGGGCGGTCACACCCGAAGAGATTGCGGTCGCGATCACCGCCGAGTTGATTGCGATTCGCCGCCACGCGGATGAAGGCTTACCCCACATGAGTTGGTTCCGCAGTCAAGCCTCGCCGGCTGAGGCGGTCGATGTTCCGGACGCGGCGCTTGATGAAGATGAGTGAATGGCAATTAGCAATTAGCGGGTCAGCAATTAGCTATTAGTAATCAGCAATCAAAATTCAACAATTGCTCCTTGATCCTGTTATCTTCGCAGCATGAGCCGCGCTCCCAGTTTCGCTGGCTTGATCCTTGCTGCCGGCGAATCCTCGCGCATGGGGAGAGATAAAGCTTTATTGCCATGGCCTCCGACAGCAGCCGGACAAATGCCTTCCAGCGAAACATTCTTGTCGGCAGCTATTCATTCACTCACGCGAGCCACGGAGTTCGTCGTGATTGTCGTGGGAAAGAATGAAGCAGCGCTGGCACCCATTATTTATGCTGACGGAGCTTCGCTGGTGGTGAATCCGGACCCGAGCCGGGGACAATTCAGTTCGCTGCAGGTGGGCCTGCGTGAAGTGCTGAATCACGGGCGTGATGCGGCGATGGTCACGCTGGTCGATCGTCCCCCAGTGAGCAGCGTGACCATTCACGCTCTGCGCGAAGCGTTCGCAACCGCTGAGCAGAATATCTGGGCGGTGATTCCAGAATTCTCCGGCAAGCATGGTCACCCATACCTGATAGGCCGCGAAATGATTGAGGCCTTTCTGCGCGTTCCGGCTACGTCCACGGCCCGCGACATCGAACATGGGCATCAGAAACATATTCAATACGTTGCGGTCGATGATCCATTGGTGGCAGTGAATATCAATACCCCGGAAGATTATGCTGGGCTCGTGACGCGCTCCTCGCAGAATTTCTGATTGTTGATTGATGAATGCTGATTAGAAAACGGGTTCGATCGACTGTGCGTCTCTCCGAATCATCAATCAATAAATCGGCAATCAGTAATTAACAATCCTCTGCGTGCGTTGCGCGCAAGGCCCGAAGCAAGTTATCGTCGATAGATGGACGCTTTGCAGGTACAAACATTTCTTCCCGCCACCAATGAATTTCTTGAATCGGTTGTTCGACTTGCTCCGCGGGTAGCGGCGTTTGACTGCGATGGCACCTTGTGGTCGGGCGACGCCGGGGAGCGATTTTTCGATTGGGAATTGAGGCAGGGCGGGATCGTCTCTGAAGCGTTGGATCGTCCCCTGCGCGACCGTTATGCCGCCTACCGGCGCGGTGAAGTCGATGAGACCACGATGTGCGGCGAAATGGTGACGATGCACCGCGGCGTTTCGGAATTGAAGTTAATGGATGCAGCGTTCCGCTTCTTCGACCAGTTTTATGACGGACAGGTTTTTCCGGAGATGCGCGAACTGGTTCGCCGGCTGCACGAAAACGGTTGCGAGATCTGGGCCGTTTCGTCGACGAACGAGTGGGTGATCCGCGCCGCGATGAAGCATTTCGGCATCCCGGAGAGCCGGGTTCTGGCGGCGAAAGTGGAAGTCGATAACGGTCTGGCCACCGATCGCCTGGTGCGCGTGCCTTCAGGATCGGGCAAGCCGCTGGCCCTGCGCGATGTTGTTGGGAAAGAAATTGACGCTGCCTTCGGCAACTCGCGCTGGGATACGGAAATGCTGGCGATGGCGAAACATAGTTTTGCGGTCAATCCGAATCCCGACCTCGAGATTACCGCGCGGGAGCGGGGTTGGACGATTTATTTCCCTGAAGCCACCCGTGCGCGTGGTTGAGTTTTGCGGTGCGCCGGGCATTTACAATTGAAACTGCAAATGTATTCCGCGCAGTTACTCGATCACTTTCAGAATCCGCGCAATGCTGGCGATCTTGCCGATGCAGACGCGACCGTGGAAATTGAAAATCCCGCCTGCGGCGATATATTACGGCTCACGTTGAAAATCAGCGCGGGCCGCATTGCCCAGGCACAATTCAAGGCCAAGGGATGCGTTGCCTCGATTGCCTGCGGCTCGGCGTTGACAGAACTGATTACCGGGAAGACGCTAAACGAAGCTCGAAGCGTGCAGCGCGAGGATATTGTCAGGGCGGTGGGCGGGCTCCCGCAGGGCTCAACCCATGCCGCTCACCTGGCGCTTGATGCGTTGTCGGCGGCGGTAAGTCAAATCAGAATTCAGGCGTAAACCATGCCATCGTCACACACCCCGCGCCGCATCGCCTGCCTGCAACCCAGCGCCACGGTGATTCTTGCCGCCATCGGTGAACTCGACCGCGTGGTGGCCTGCACGAAGTATTGCGCGGACGTTGTTCCTGAAATCGCATTGCGTCCGCGTACTATTCTTGCCGACTCCTGGACTGCGAACGCGGAACAAATCATTGCCACGCAGCCCGATCTGGTCATCGCGTCGGTGCCTTATCAGGAGAAGGCGGTCATTGAAATTCTTAAATCCGGGACAAGCTTCTTAGGACTTGCTCCGAAGACTCTGGCGGACATTTACGCGGACATCGCCGTTATCGCTGGAGCCGTCGGTGCCAGCGCACGGGGCGAGGAGTTGATTGCCCACATGGAACAGAAGTTCGATGAAGTCCGCGCCCGTACTGCCGGATTAGCGCGGCCAAGAGTTTTCTGCGAGGAGTGGGGCAAGCCGCTGATCGCATCGCAAGCCTGGGTGGCTGAACTGGTTGAAGCTGCCGGCGGCGAATTTGTCGGTATTCCGGGTCAACAGGTTTCCGCTGAAGAAGTAGGTCGAATGAATCCTGAGATTGTGATTGCTGCCTGGTGCGGAGCAGGGGACCGCGTCCCACTCGAGAAGATCGTTGCCGACCGTAAATGGCAGGGGACGGGCGCCGCTTGCACGTTTCGCATTTACTGTGTGCGGGATGAGTTCCTGAACACGCCGGCCCCCACCCTTCTACAAGGGCTTCATGCACTGGCGTTTGCGATTCATCCCGAAATATTTGATCGCACGGAAGGAATCCGGCGGATTACCGGGGTACCGTCTTCCGTCGCCATGAATGTCCCACTCTGAGTTAAGATTCCTCATGCCCGTCAGCAGCCGAATGGAAGAGGTTCGCAACGAGATCAGTGCGCTTGCTGAAAGGTCGCCTGCGGCGAAGGACCTGATGGAAGGCGTCTGCCGGCAGTTGCACGAGCGCATGCTGAAATACAACTGGGTCGGGTTTTATATGCTGGAGCCCGGCGCAAAGCCGCCGATGCTGGTGCTTGAATCGTTTGTGGGCGCGATGACTCCACATACGCGCATTCCGCTGAACCAGGGCATTTGCGGGGCGGCCGCCTCCAGCGGAAAAACTATCGTGGTCGATGATGTCAGCAAAGATCCTCGCTACCTCTCCTGTTCTCTGGAAACAAAATCCGAAATTGTCGTGCCCATTTTTGTTCACGGGAAGGTTGCGGGCGAGCTCGACATCGATAGCCATTTTCCGGCTGCCTTCGGAATCGAGGACCAGCAACTGGTTCAGTACTGTGCCGAACTGGTAGGGAATAAATTGGAGAGGTCTTGAGAGTTGAAAAGGGCACGGTACGAGCGCCTGAAATTGGACGAGTGTGGCTGAATTCCGCTCCGCTTAGTTTTCGGCAACTGCGCGGGCGCGTCGTGCTCGTGGATTTCTGGGATTACACCTGCGTCAACTGCATTCGGACTCTGCCGTATGTGCAAGCCTGGCATGAGCGCTATCGGGACAAGGGACTGACTGTGATCGGCGTGCACACGCCGGAGTTTACCTTCGCGCAGTATGAATCGAACGTAGATCGCGGCATTCGCGAGTTTGGGCTGACCTATCCGGTGGTGGTCGACAGCAATCGCGAGATATGGAAAGCGTTCGCCAACCGCTACTGGCCCACCAAATACCTGCTCGATAAGGATGGCTACTTGCGCTTTGGCCACTTTGGGGAAGGTGGTTACGGCGAGTGCGAACAAGTGATTCAGGAACTGATTCACGAGATCGATCCGCAGCTCAAGCTGGGCAAAATCATGGAGCCGCTGCGCGAAGAAGATCATCCGGGTGCGGTGTGCTATCGGCCGTCAGGCGAACTTTATCTCGGACACGTTCGCGGACGTATTGGCAACGAAGGCGGATTCAAGGAGGACCAGGTTGCCGATTATGAATTCGACGGAAAAGTGGAAGAGACTTTCTTTTATGCCGCGGGACGGTGGGCTTCGACGGTGGAATACTTTGAAGCTGCCGAAGCAGGTCCGCACTCTTTAAAGTTGAAGTACGAAGCGTCCGCGGTGAATCTGGTGATGGCTTCGCCGCGCGGGCTGCCGGCGGAAGTGCGAATTCTGCAGGATGGCAAGCCATTGCAGCGCAGCCAAGGAACCAAGGACACCCGCTTCCGCACATCTGCCACTTCAGGCGAGGGAAGCGAAAGCTACGTTGTGGTGGATGCTGCCCGCATGTATTTTCTCGTAGACAATCGCGACTTCGGCGAACACGAACTGGAACTCGTCTGCTCCCCTGGCGTGGCGGCCTTCGCGTTCACTTTTACCGGGTGCGTGGATCCCGTTGCCAGCGCGCTACAGACTGCCGCGGTTTCCAAATCATGAAACGGGTGGTCGCGGCGGTCATCGAAAAGGATGCGAAGGTCCTGGTGTGCCAGCGCACGCGGCATCAGACAATGCCGCTTAAATGGGAATTTCCCGGCGGAAAAATTGAAGAGGGCGAGCAGCCGCGCGACGCGCTGCGCCGCGAACTGGAAGAAGAACTGGGAATCCACGCCAGGATCGGGAATGAGATTGCGCGTCTGCAGCACACCTATCCCAACGGAGGCATGGTCGAGTTACGGTTTTTTGTCGTCCGGGAATACGAAGGCGAAATGGAGAATCGAATCTTTCGCGATCTCCAGTGGGTGGCTCCGAAGGATTTGGCGTCTTACGATTTTCTCGAGGCGGATGCATCTCTGGTGAGGGATTTAGTGGCTGGGAAATTACTTTGAGACACTGCTCGGCCGCCTGAGAACGCGCGGATGCAAAGGGCGCAAGGATGCTGTTCGCGGCCGGATCGCCGCGCTTCCAAATTTGCCGCCGGAACCTATTATTTCTTATTTCTCTCTATCCTCTACGCACTTCCTCTTCTATGCACTTCTTCTATGCACTTGCTGTGCCTCGACTCCGAAAATTTAATGGCGGTGATCACCACCAACAACGGGCGTCAGCCCTGGGCTATCCAGGGTAGCCTATCTGAAGCCCTGATCAGATGTCCCTCTGTCCCTCACTCGCATGGGGAGGTCGCGGGGGCCGGGCGTTGATCTAGAATCGCGCGGCGTTACATCCGGCACCTACAGTTCCAGATTAGGACGGTGCGGGCTGTGAAGGAAAGGTTAGATGTCACACGAAGGAAATTCTTCTGTGGAAAAAGGCGGCAGGGGCTGAAGCCCTTGTCTCAGTCGGCGTCAGAATCAGTATGGCTGAAGCCATATCCTGATACGAAGCTTGCCGATACGAAACCTTGTCTAGGCGCCGGCCCTGAGCGTCCAGAACCATGCGAGGGATAATCCGATCATTACGATCGTCGTCAGCCAGGCCATGACATTGAACAGGCGGGAGTTCACGTATTCGCCCATGAGATCTTTCTTGTTGATCAAAAGCAGCATGAAGATCAGGACGAAGGGCAGCACAATGCCGTTTACCACCTGCGACAGCACAGCGATTTTGACCAAAGGCAGGCGGGGGATCAGAAGCACGGCGCCGCCTGCGACAATCAGCAGAGTGTAGAGCCAATAGAAAAATGGCGCCTCGCTGAACTTTTTGTCGACACCGGATTCAAAACCCAATCCTTCGCAGACCGTGTAAGCGGTGGAAAGGGGAAGAATGGAAGCTGCGAACAGCGAGGCGTTGAACAGTCCTACGGCGAACAGGATATAAGCGTACTGCCCGGCAAGCGGCTTCAGCGCCTGGGCGGCATCGGCGGCATACGCGATGTTGCGAAAACCGTGAAGGAAGAGGGTCGCGGCGCAGGTCACGATGATGAACCACGCCACCACGTCGGTAAAAACACAGCCCGTAATCACGTCCCAGCGCGAACCGCGTAGCCCCCGCGCGGTAACACCCTTCTCCACAATGGAGGATTGAAGGTAGAACTGCATCCAGGGCGCAATCGTAGTTCCGACCACGCCAATCACCATGAATAAATAGGCTTGATCATGAAAGGCCTGCAGCAACGGCGGCCTCACCGTGGCGATGGCCGCGTCCTTCCACATGGGATGGGCGCGCACACCCGCAAGAATGTAGGTGATGTAAAAGAAAGAAGCCGCCAGGAAGATTTTTTCGACGCTCTTGTATTGCCCTTTCACCACAATCAGCCAGACGATCACGGCACATACTGGAACGGTGATGTAACGGGAAAGGCCGAATAATTCCAGGCTGGTGGCGATGCCAATGAATTCGGTCACTACGTTGCCGAAGTTGACAATCAGAATTCCCAGCATCATCAGGAACGTGATGCGCAGGCCGAACTCTTCGCGGATGAGATCGCTGAGGCCTTTACCGGTGACTGCGCCCATGCGGGCGCTCATTTCCTGCACCACGATCAGAGCCAGAGTGATGGGGATCATGGTCCAGAGCAGAAGAAAGCCGTATTGCGCGCCGGCCTGGGAATAGGTGAGGATGCCGCCGGCGTCGTTGTCGACGTTGGCGGTGATGATCCCCGGCCCCACGACTGCGAGAAACAGCAGGGTCCGGCCTTTCCATCGTTTCAGAAGCTTCATGCGCGCGCATCACCGGCATAAGACTGGGGATAACTCGAAACCAGACAACGCTCCAACTTTTCGCAACATGTTTTCCAACATGCCTTCGAACATGTTTTCCAATGCGGAGTTTGGCTCAAGGCCGCATCAGAATACATGGAGCGCAGGTGTGCGGTATAGATGAAAGTGAATTTAACTGGAAAATAATTGGCCGCATGCCCGAACGAGTCAGCGGCGTCTTTTCTTGATGAGCCGGGCTTCGCCGGGCGCGGTGCGCCGCCGCCAGTTTAAGATGTTTGCAGGCCTATATACGGGATGACCAAACACGGGATGACAAAAAACTCCGCGCGCATGATGTACCTGCTGATCGCTCTAATCGTGGTTGTGCTTGACCGCTGGACCAAGCACGTGGTGGCGCAGCGCATCTCGCTTTATTCTCATATTCAGATTATCCCCGGCTTTTTTCGCCTCACGCACACGGAGAATACCGGCGCGGCCTTCAGCTTGTTTGCCGATTCGCCCGCGCCCTGGAAGACGGTCTTGCTGATTGGATTTTCCGTGATTGCTCTGGCCGTGGTGTCAATCCTGCTTTGGAAAAATAATCATGCTCACATGGTCACGGGCATTGGCTTGTCGCTGATCATGGGAGGAGCGCTGGGGAATTTGTGGGATCGTGTGGCGCGGGGACGGGTGGTGGACTTCTTGTTGTTCTATGTAAAGCGGTATCAGTGGCCGGTGTTCAATCTGGCGGACAGCGCCATCGTGGTTGGCGCGGGGTTACTAGTAATCGAAATCCTGTTTACGAAGACCCACGGCGAAGGGCCCAGTTCCTAGGCAGGCTGGTCTCCGCGATTCGACTAAAGTCGGCGTCGTTTGCGCCGATGAAATAGCTGGAGGCTTCAAAATGATTCATCCCGTGAGCAGTTCGACCCAGACCCAGGCCGCAATCCAGCCGAAAGCAACCTCGCAGCAGGCAGCTCAACCGCAACAGCCTGCCCAGGCGAAACCGCCGTCACCCACGGACACAGTGACCCTCAGCGCCGCCAAACAGATTGCGCAGGAAGCGGTGGAAACTTCCGCTCAGACCACGAAAGAGGCTGCTGGTGGGGACGTTCAGGCGAAACGGCTGTTGGTCAGAGAAGCGGCCGACAACGCGTCAATCAAGTAAAGCAGCAATCGCAAACGGAGCGCCGGGCTACGGCGTTCCGTAAAGTTGCTTGTACACGCTGGCATTGCGCAAGATTGCTTGGACGTACTCGCGCGTTTCGGTGAAGGGAATCGATTCGACGAACTCTTGAGGATCGCGATATTTTCCCTGGCCGAGCCACTCCTCAACGCGATCCGAGCCGGCGTTGTAGGCGGCGAGGGCATATTCGAACGAGCCGCCGAACTTGTCGACCATGCCGCGAAAATAGCGTGTGCCCAATTGCATGTTGACGGCGGGCGTGTACAACTGGCTGGCGTTGTAGTGCTTCATTTTCGCTTGCCGGGCGACGACCTTGCCGGTTTTTGGCAGCAGTTGCATCAGGCCGACTGCGTTCGCTCGCGACACTGCCCCGGGATTGAATTCCGACTCCTGGCGAATCAGAGATGCGACAAGATAGGGATCGAGTCCGTTGGCAGCGGACGAGCGCTTCAGGTCGCTCCAGTAAGCTTTGGGAAAGAGCGCTTCCCAATATTTGCGCGGCAGATCGGGAATATCCAGCGCGAAATAGTTGGGCGTGGAGTGTTTCATGAACTCGATGGCCTGGTTGTAGTGTCCAGTCTCGACATACAGTCGTGCGGTTTCCGCCGGGCCCCAGCTTCCGGGATCGGCTGCGGCCGCCGCTTGCAGTTCGCGGACAGCAAAATCGACGAGTCCCCCATTGCCTAGCAACTCGCCCTTCTGCACGTGCAATTCATCCGCAGGCGGTTCTGAGTCCGTGATCTTGACATCACTCTGAAGAGGCGGCACGCGGTCCAGCAAAGGATACTGCGCCATCTGCTCGACGGTGACGGGAGGCAGGCGTTTCATCCGCTGGCGGGCGAGCTCGGCATAATAAAAATTGCGGTAGCGATCGGAAAGTTTTCGGTAAAAGGCGCTGGCCATGGCCGGCTGATTGTCTTCCTCAGCCAAACGGGCGCGCCAATAGAGCGCCGCGGGAGTTTCCGCGCCGGAGGGATACAGAGAGAGCTGTTCCTCGAAAGCTTTCTTGGCGTCTTCGTTGCGGCCTTGCCGCAAGGTGAGCCACGCAGCTTTCCAGTGCACGTAAGAGGCGCGCGCGCCGGTTGGAAAACGCAGCTGCGATTCGCGGAAGGCGTCGAGCGCCTGATCGTATTCGTGATGAACCAGATGCAGATTGGCGGCGGAGAGCAGCGCCCGCTCGAGCCAGGGACTTGCAGGAGCGGCTTGCCGCAACTCATCGACCGAGCGGTAGAAGGTATCGTTGTCGCTGGCGGCAAATGCGACCTGGCCAATCAGGTACAAGCGCTGCGCGTTTTCCTCGCCGCTCACGGGGCCGAGTGAAGTGAGGACTTGTTTCGCGTCGCGATTTTTGCCGCTGCGATGAAGCGCGTCGGCCAGGGCGAGTTCCATCGTGGGCTTCTGCGCGGGACTGCTCTCGTTCACCAGGCTGCGATATTCCTCGACGGCGTCCGCATAACGCCGCTTGGCCATCAATGCGTCAGCGCGGGTTTTGAGTTGGAGCACCGTGGGCAGGGGCTGAGCTGGAAGCTTCTTCAACTCTGCATTCGCGGCATCGGCCTCGGTACTGGTTGGCATGGTGTAGTAAATATTTCCGAAAATCTCAGCAGCTTTCGCGGTCTGGCCGGAGGCAGCGTAGGCGCGCCCTAAAGCAAATTCCAAATCGGAGCGCTCCGGGGTGCGAGTTTGCTCCAGCAGAGTCACCGCTTCCGCGGGCTGGCCTTCGAGCAGAAGCGCGTCCGCGTAGCTAATCGCGGCATCTCGCACCAGCAGGGAATCAGGATGCGTTTTCGAAAAATCCGCGAGGCTTGCCAAAGCTTCGGCTGTGCGGCCGGTTTGCAGATAGGAACTGCCCAGGTAGTAGTCGACGTAATCGCCTAAGTCTCCGGCATGAACCTTGGCGCGATTCAGGGGATCGATGGCTTTCGCGTAATCTCTGTCGAGGACGTGCGCATATCCGATCACGAGCCAGGCGAGCGCTCCGGCATCCTCTTTGGCGTGGGCGCGGGCGAAGGCTTGCACTCCGGCATAAGCGGGGAGAGAGCGATCCTGCAAAAGCTGTTGCGCCATGGGGCGCAGACTGGCGGACGCTACGAACGCCTGCCGCATCCGCCGGACTCGCGGGGAGATCGTGCGCGGCTTGCGGGTGTTAACGTAGTGACGCTTGGAAGTGCCGGTGGCGGGCTTTTTCGCAGGAGCTTTTGAGGTGGGAGGGTTTTTTGCGGCCGGCGTCTTGCTACCGGTAGCGGGAGCCTGCGGCGGCGGTTGAGCCGGGTTTGGCGCCGGAAGGTCTTGAAAAGAACTGTGCGCAGGCGGCAGCAGAGCCTCTGCTCGCGGAAGCAGAACGCCAAACAATCCGCAGAACACTGCGGCTGTCAAAACTCGACACCACTGCGAACTTGACCGCACTACTTTTGTTTCGCCCCGAGACACGCTAATGCCAAAAAATTGCCGCCATACCTAGCGGCGGAAATTCGAACCCATAATGGCGACATCATCTTCCGCGAGACTGCGCAATAGTTCGTTGTGGAAATAGTCGCCGCTCGCGGCTGCGGTGCTGCCGTAGCGTTTTTGAAAAGTGCCACGGCTCTTGTCGATATCCTCTTTCAAGCGGTCGTACAAATCTTTATGGCGGCGGCCTTCCGCAACCTTGGCCTGATTGTAGAGCTTGATTTCATCCACGAGCAGGCGGGCAAATCTTTGGGCCTTGCGATGGACGTCGGCGTCTTCAGGCGACATGCCAGCCCAAGGATCCGCTGCTGCAGCGGGGGCTGCGGCGCTGGTATGTGCCGAGGCGACTTCCACTACTTCCGCCGCTGCTGGCTCCGGGACGGCAGGAGCAGCGGGGACATGCTTCGGCGCATGCGAGGCGAATGGATCAGAGAAGGAAGAAACGGTTTGCACGGGCGAGGGCGGCGGAGGCTCGACCCGGGTCGCCATGGTGCTGTCGTCCCGGGCTGCAGCCTGTTTGCGGAGCGAGACCACTTCCAGCCAAGCGCTGGTTGCGATCACCAGCAATTCCAAGGAAGAGGATTCCAGTTTGCCGCCATCGCCGCCATCGGCATAAACCAGCGCGGCCACTTTTTCTTTGAGGGTCAGCGGCAACACCAGCACCTGTTCATTCGATGGGCTGCTGAATTGTTCGACGAAGCGCCTGCCCATCTCCGCGACGTTGCCGGGGGTGGCGACGCGATTCTGATAAGTGTGCGCCACTGGACCGGCGTTCAGGTCGAGAGAAAAATCTTTAACGGCATCGTCATCGCCGAAGCCGCGGGCTTGCCATCCCGAAGCGGCTCCCGCCTTCACGACGAACAGGGCGATGCGGGAACAGTAGCCGCTACCGGAATCGAGCAGCGCGCGCAGAATTTCCTTCTGGGTTGTACCAGCGTGGATATTCGATACGGCGTGAACCAGAGCGCTGGAATCTCCGCCGCCCCCCGCAGCGGCAACGTTTGCCGGAGTCGGCAACGCGTGCAGTACTTGCTGCACAATTTGGATTTGCAATGGGGGGATCTGCGACTGAAAGGCTTGCGCAACGGCCTGTTCCACCAGGTGCCGCACCTCATCCTGCCTTTGATTCTGCCTCTGGTTCTGATCCGCCATGCTTAGAGACCGTATCCCCTTGAACCACTCGATCCCGCGACGCCGACCTCGGCGCTGATCTTAACTGCTGATTATACGGCACTTGTGGGACTGGGTGGAATTACCTCGGGACGTGTTCAACCGCGCACCGAGTGCCTCTCTTGAATGTATCGCAAAGCGGAGGCAATCGGAAACGCGAAAGGGGTTGGGCAAACACTACGGTTACCAAGTAGAATAATAGCTTGCCTTTCAGAGCAGCGGTTTGTTACCCGCAAAATACTGCATCGTAGAGAGAATGGGAGCCATCCAAAACAAACTAGAGGGGCCTGTTACTGATGAACTGACCCTGGTACAGGCGGCCAAGAAGGGCGACGACTCAGCCTTTGAAGAGTTGGTTCGCCGTTATGACCGCAACGTCTTTCGGATTGCGCAACACATCACACAAAACCGCGAGGATGCGGAAGATGTGGTGCAGGAAGCGTTCCTGAAGGCGTACAGCAACCTGGCGAAGTTTCAGGAGCAGTCCAAGTTTTACACCTGGCTGGTGCGCATCGCCGTCAACGAAGCGTTGATGAAGTTGCGCCGCAAGAAGCCGGAGCGTACGGTCTCACTCGATGAAGACATTAAGACCGAAGATGATTCCCTTCCGCGCGAGATAGCGGATTGGAGCCCGAATCCCGAGCAGCAGTACACGCAAGCGGAGTTACGGGAGATTTTGAGTAAGACGATTCAAGGCCTTCCCCCAGGCTTTCGAACCGTGTTTGTGCTAAGGGACGTAGAAGGACTTTCGACCGAGGAGACCGCCGCAGCGCTGGAGTTGAGCGTGCCGGCGGTGAAATCGCGATTGTTGCGGGCCCGCCTGCAGCTTCGTGAGCGCCTGGGAAGGTTCTTCCAGAAACGCGAGAGTGGAGATGGCAACCAGTGAAATGCTCTGAGTTCTTGCACGAGCTGACAAATTATTTGGACGGGGTCCTCGACGAACCTACAAAGGCCGAGTTGGAAAACCATCTTTCCTGGTGCCATAACTGCTACGTGGTTTGTGACACCACGAAGAAGACCATCGAGATTTATCGCGACTCTCAGCTCTATGAACTGCCCGATGATCTTCGCACGCGGCTGCGTTCCGCCATCATGACCAAGTGCCAGCAGTACAAGAAGCGGGGACCCGAGACCGTTTAATCAAGAACTGACGATTGGCCGCAACCCTGCATTCCCCAGCCTCATCGCTTATAATAGCTTTGGTCCTTTGGGGTTTCACATGCTGCGTTTTCGGACTACCACCCTTCTGGTTTTGCCTCTGTTGATCACCCCCTTGCTCGCATCCGCCCAGGCGGTAGAGTCTGTTCAGGCGCAAAGGTCCTCCGCGTCTTCTGCAGACAAAGCGGCGGCAGACAATAAAGCGGCGAGCGGTCAGCCGCCTGCGCCGATAGCTCCGCCGATTGCCCGCGATGCTCCGCGGATCTCGAGGCAGACCCGATTGGAAATCATCCGCGACTTCGAAACCCAATTGGTGTATGCGCGAACAGCCTTTCCCATGGGCGCGAAGGGCCTTCATCTAAAAGAAGGGGTGGTTACACCCAACGGCGAGGAATTGCAGCAGGTCCTCGCGCTGTGGGGGCCATCGATAAAGCCCGGCGATCCGGCGCACATTTCATTTGTGCGCATCAAAGACGATCACATTCATTTCGAAATCAATGGCGGGCCGGTGCATCGCCAGAAGTGGTACCAGCACATTCAGGTCGCGGGTGCGGGCGGAACGATGCAGGCGCCGCAAAACGATCCGCAAGCCAACCCGCACGGTTCGTTCGTGGACGTTCACTTCGGCAAGTATGTTCCGGAGATGAGCGCACAGCAACTGCGAGCGTTGTTGTATCCGGTGCTCGATTTTAATGCCAGAAATAAAGAGCAGGCCTATCTGGATACGGTGCCTCCCAAGGTGAAGGAGGCGATTCAGGCGCATCATGTGCTGGTGGGAATGAATCAGGAAATGGTGATTCACGCCAAGGGCAAGCCGCCGAAGAAAGTGCGGGAGCGCGACGGCGAGACGGAATACGAAGAATGGATTTATGGCGAGCCTCCCGCGGATGTGGATTTCGTGCGGCTGGTGGGAGATGAAGTGGTAAGGGTTGAGACGATGAGAGTGGGCGGCGAGAAGATCGTGCGCACAGAAAAAGAAGTCGTCTTACAGCAGCCCGAACGGGAGGCGAAAAAGGAGCCGGAGGATGTGCGTCCGGCGAACGCGCCAACGATGCGCCGGCCCGGGGAGGATGAGCAGGATGTCCCCAAGCCGGCGGATGGCCCCACGCATCGGCCACCCGCGCCACCGCCAGATATATCCCCGCCCGGCGGCCCCGGGTTTGTAGCCATGATCTAGGCGGCTAGATAAGTTCCTACTGTCGCGTTGCGACGGGCGAGTCCGCATCGGCAAATGAGAACGCCAGCGCGACATTTGGAAATTCCCGGCCATCAACCTCCACATAGGGATAGACGAAGTAGTTTAGCGGCTTGCCACCCTGCGTCGGGTTCAGGCTCAGGTCGCGGCCCAAGCTGAATTGCATCCGGTTCACGTCGTGAGCGCCGAAAAAGTAGTCGCGTTTCTCCGGATGCTTCCAGGCCTCGGAAATATCCACCGGAATCCATCCTTTGCCATCGACGTAGAAATCGGACCAGCAATGGTAGCCGGCAATTTCGCCGGAGTGCTTGTCGGGCGGCAAAGGGAATCCGATCTCGAAGCGTGCCGGTAGGCCCTGGGAGCGAGCCATCGCAATGAACAAGGAATGAAAGTCGGTGCAGTTACCCTTCTTCGCATCGCAGGCGTAGAGGACGTCGCCGTGTCCCCAGCCGATTCCGGTTTTGTCGTAGCGCATGGTGGTGAAAACGTAATCGTAGATGGCGCGGGCTTTATCGAGCGGCTGAGTTTTGCCTTGAGTAACTTTGACGGCTAGATCAGCGGGCAGGCCAGTGATAGGGACGAGGGAATCGGGCTGCAAGTCCTGATGCCTCTCCGTAGAGGAGAGGGCCACGGCAATTGTGTGCGGAGCGCTTTGCCCCAACCCCAGCCGCTCATGGCGTACGACGTCATACTGCACATCGAAGTGCATTTCGGGTTGCGCGGAATTAGTCTCGGCGTAGTAGATCTGATTGCCGTATTTTGACTCGGCGGCTTTTGTAAGGGGCAGATCGCCATGGGCAGAGATTACTTTCACTTCTTGAAACGAGTCGGATTGAGCTGCGGGGATCCAGATCCGGACTCTCTTTCCAGCAGGAAGATTCCTTACGGTAAAGCCATAGTGAAATGTGAAGTGGCGGGAATCCTGTGCGAAGGTGGACAGAGTGAAAGTCAGAAACAGGGACGACAAGATGCAAATATTGCGCAGCATAGAGGCGGCCTCCTTTCAATTCTTCAATGAGGTTGGAAACGACACACGGGCGTCTTAAGGGAACGCCGTCAAGTGAAGCCGCGCTTGAGGATGCGCATGGGAGTGAAGAAACCGGAAGTGGACCCGGCACACCGCCATCTTAGCAAAATCCGGATATGGCCGCAGCTTCGAAATGCATAGGGATGTTCATCGGATAGAATCTACGGGGCGGTCGCGACTGGAGAAGGATCTCCGCGAAAATTTGGAAGAGGTGGTGCAATGGAAAAGACAAAGACACTGATGAGACGCTTCATCTGCGTTGTTATCGTGGCTGCAATGGCGATCGTGATGGCCGGAGCAGAGCGCTCCTTTGCGCAGAATTCAGCGGCCGATTCGCGGACAGGGTTTGCTCCGCTCGACCAGTGGCGGCGCGCGATTCTTGCGGGCGACACAGCGAGTTTAAAAGCCTTCTACAGCACCGATCCAGCGGCACAGGTGCAAGCGGATGGCGCTAAGAGCGATGCCGATTCGGATTGCAGTTTCTGGCTGGGGTTAAAAGCGCGCGATATGAAACTGGAAATCGTGCGGCTCAAAGAGGGATCGAACCGCGTGGGAATTATCTTCAAAGCTGAGGTGACAGGTCAGCCCAATGGTCAGAGCATGAGCGTGACCGATGCGCAAGGTTGGCAGAAGCAGGGAGAGCAGTGGAAGATCGTCGGCGTAGAAAGGACGGACGCCCCTCACCTGAAGCAGCCGTCGGATATGAAGAAGAATATTTATCCCGATGATGCCGATGCGCACGTCGAGATTAGAGAAGCCGAGCAGAAAGCCGCTGCGCAGCACAAACGTGTGCTGCTGGTTTTCGGCGCCAACTGGTGTTATGACTGCTACGTGCTGGACCTGGCGTTTCAGCGTCCTGATTTAGCGCCGGTGCTGGCGGCGGGATATGAATTGGTGCATGTGGATATTGGTCCAGATGGGAAAAAGAATTCCGACCTTGTGAAGCAATTCGATGTGCCGCTGGACAAAGGCGTTCCCGCCCTGGCGGTGGCTGAGGGTGACGGCACGCTGGTCATTAGTCAGAAAAATGGGGAGTTCGAGGATGCCCGCGCGCTTACTCCGCAGGCGTTGCTTGAATTTCTGAATAAGTGGAAGCCGGCGGCGCGCTAGGGCGAGCTTAGGTCAGCTAAGAGAAGATCTGGATATGCCCCGAAGCTGACAACGATTTGCTTTGGATAGGATTCCGAAGCTGGGGCCTCGTTCGCAATTTGTAGGAGAAGTCTACGAACGAGGCCGGCTGCGGTGCTTGCGAAAGCATTTCTGTACTTACGACTTGACTAGCTTGGCTGCAGCCTTTCGGACTTTAGCCCAGCGTAGCTTTTGCGCTTCTGCGATTCGCCTGCGGGCATCTTTGCTCAACGTACGGCCAGTGCTTCTGAGCTTTTTGCCGCCGGCATGACCGAGAGCGTCCAGCGCCTTCCCTACTTGTCCCATCTCTTTTTCAAGGCGGGAGTACTCCTTCCGCAGGGAAATGACTACTTTGTTCATCATTGATTAATACCCCCTTGCAGGTAAGGCTAACACGAATGGACTTAGGTGAGTGTATTTCGGCGTTTACCTATTGGGGAATGGCATCGCCCGAAGCTGATCTTGGACTCTCGTCGCGAATCAGGAAGGCGAATTAGGGAGACAAGGGAGTTAGTGCTTACCCGGTTGCTATGTCAGTTCTTACCATCGCCGATAGTAGATAAGAAACGTGGAGCCTGGCGAGCTTTCGTGGCTTGCTCGAAAGCGAAAGCCAGGCGGATAAGAGTAGGTTCGCTCCAGGCGCGCCCGAAAAAAGAGATTCCGACGGGCAGCCCCGAAATAGATCCCGCAGTTACGTTGATGTTGGGATAGCCCGCGACCGCGGCGGCATTGGAGCTTCCGCCGGCAAAGTGGTCCCCATTGATCAGGTCGGTCAGCCATGCGGGACCGCCGGTGGGGGCAACGATTGCGTCGAGATGGTACTTGTCCATAGTAGCGTCTATGCCCTCGGTGCGAGCCAATTGATGGTTCTTTTCTATCGTGTCGAGATAGGATTTTTCAGTAAGCGGACCCTTAGCTTCGGCTTTGACGAATAAGTCCTGGCCAAAGTAAGGCATCTCTTTCTGCTTATTGCGCTCGTTGAAATCGATAATGTCTTTCAAAGTACGGACCGGGGCATTGGGGCCGAGGCGTGCGAGATAGGCATTCAGATCGGCCTTCAACTCGTACATAAAGATCAATAGCTCGCTTTCATCGAACTTACCCAGAGTTTCGATGTCGGCCGGATCAACCAATACAGCGCCCTGTTTCTTCATCGCGTCGAGGGCTTGCTCCATGAGCGCGTCGACGGGGTCGCTGAATCCGAAGTATTTTCTCGCGACCCCGATGCGAGCGCCCTTCAGGCCATTGGGATCGCAGAACTGGGTGTAGCCGGTATGAGACTTGCCTGCGCTGGCGGCGGTCGCCGAATCTCCGGGATCGATGCCGGTGAGCACGCCAAGCAAAGTAGCCGCGTCGAGTACGGTGCGGCACATGGGCCCCGCGCTGTCCTGCGTGTGAGAAATTGGAATGATTCCATTCCGGCTGATCAGGCCGACAGTGGGTTTGATTCCGGCAAGGCCGTTTGAAGACGACGGGCAGACGATGGAGCCGTCGGTCTCCGTGCCGATGCCCACGGCAGCGAGGTTGGCGGAAATTCCAGAGCCGGTGCCGGAACTCGAGCCGCAAGGATTGCGATCAAGCGCGTAAGGATTTCTGGTGAGGCCGCCGCGCCCGCTCCATCCGCTGGTGGAGTGGCTGGAGCGAATATTCGCCCACTCGCTGAGATTGGTTTTGCCCAGGATGACGGCTCCGGCGCTGCGAAGTTTCTGCGCCACAAAAGAATCCTCGAGCGGCTTCGACCCGACGAGAGCCAGCGATCCGGCGGTGGTCATCATTTTATCCGCAGTATCGATGTTGTCTTTGATCAGCACAGGAATGCCGTGCATGGGACCGCGCGGGCCTTTGGCCTTGCGTTCCTGATCGAGCGCTTCAGCAATGGAGAGCGCATCCGGATTCCGTTCGATGATGGCGTTGATGGATGGCCCGTGTTTGTCGATCTCATCGATGCGCTCCGAATACTTCTCGACCAATGAGCGGGCTGTGAACTTTCCGGACTTCATTCCATCCTGCAACTCTGCGATGGTGATTTCCTCGAGCTCAAACGATTTGCCCTCGGGCGCTGCAGCCGCCGGGACTATTTCTCGCGCTGCTCCCAGCGCCGGATAGAGTGGGGTAAGCGTCGCGGCGACACTGCCACATACGGCAGTCTTCAGGAACGAACGGCGGTTGGCGGCAAGAGTCGCGTCATCGTCATTGTCATTTCGAGGCATGGTCGATCAGATCCTTTTAGGTGCGGGAACGGCAACGCAACATACTAATGCATGGGTTGAAATCCTGCGCAGAATCGTGAGCCGATAAGCGGAAGGCGACCGACGTGAATGGTAGGCGGGGCCAGGATGTTTGCTTAAGCTCGTTGACTTCTGGTTGGTGGTCTTCCGGTTTTCGCGACGGCCTTGGCGGGCTTCCTGGTGTCGGCAAAAAGATGCTGCACATCGTTATAGGGATTGTAGGTTTGGTCGGGATACCAGACTCCGGCGAAAAGATCGCCCTGGCGGGCGACGGTACATCGCTGCACGTGCACGCTATCGATGAAGCTGTGTTTGATTTGCGGGGCGCCCCAGTCGCCGCCCCATATGAGTCCGGAGCTCTGCGCGAGTTGTCCAAGGAATGTGAAATCGCCTTTCCAGCAAGGCTCGCCGCCGACTGAGCGAACAATGTCGCAGGCCAGTCCGTAGTGATGGACGCCGACAGTTCGAAGTTTGGATGCGCCGCTATTGAACAGTTGCTGCTGACGGTCCTGACTGCGATAGGTCTCGTAGATCAGGACTTCAATTCCCATCTGCTGCGATGCAGTGATTATGCGTTCCACCAGTTGCCGGGTGCCGGGTTCGAGCAGGGAAGGGTCGGCAACACGAGTCAGCGAACCGAAGCGCGCATCCTTTGAAATAACATCCGTGTAGAAGGTCGCCACAAAATATCTCCGGGCGCTGCTGAATGATCGAGAGGTAGATCAAGCTAATCACGACGCCCACGGATGTCCAGCGAAAAGGCTTTAATGGCAGCGTGAAATTCGTGAGTCATTCCTAATGCGGAACTGTCAGAGCCTCAGGAGCGACCGCGGTGGGTGTAACATTTAGCCATGAGCAGAAGATTTTTAGAATGTGTGGTTTCCAGCCGGCAAGAGCATTGGGCCGCAGGTCAACTCCAAGTTCGAAGTGAGCCAGAAGAAGAAGAGGAAGAAGAAGAGGACGAAAAAGAACACGACGAAGACGAAGATGAGGACGATCAGGATGGGTACTCGGAGTAAACCGCCCAGGCACAGGATGGGCGCCCCGGCGAGGTTTGGGATTATGTGGGTTAAAAAATGTTCACTTTAACTTGACTTCTGGTGTACAATTAAGTCCAGCTAAGTTTGACTCACAAGCAATTGAAGGTCGGTATCGCCAACCAGCGTCACCCCCTCACTAGCAGCGAATCTTCTCAGCACAATCCAAAGAAACAAGAATAGGACTACCAACAATGGCAGAACAAGGAACAGTGAAGTGGTTTAATGACGCCAAGGGCTATGGCTTTATCAGCCGTCAGAATGGCGAAGACGTTTTCGTGCATTTCTCCGCGATCCAGGCGGGGGGCTTCCGCAGCCTGCAGGAAGGCCAAACCGTGCAGTTCGACGTGACCAAGGGCCCCAAGGGCTGGCAAGCAGAGAACGTTCAGGCCGTCTAACGACCGCTTTCTGAGCAACAACAGTGCCCGAAACTCGAAAGAGTTTCGGGCATTTCCTTTTAGCGGCAGATCGGGATCAGCCAGGCGTTTGTGTCAGCTGAAACCAAGGGTTCCTCGCTTCGCTCGGAATGACAATGGGGCGCAGGGAATGACAAAGGGCTGGGGAGTTTCTAGCCGCCTTGACGCGCCTGCTGCACCATCTCTACCAGAACTTTCCTGGTTTCCGCCGGAGTGATTGATTCCCGCAGAAAAGCAATGCGGGCGCCTTTCATGCCATCCGGCGTCGTGAGGCGAAGGTGAAAGCCGAGGCGGTCCACCGAAGTCATGGCCGCTTCTTGCGCTTCGATGCCGGCGAATGAACGGGCCAGCAGGACCAGCGCCTCCTTATGATCGGCATTCATGTGTTCGATAATCCCGGCTGCGGCATCGGCGAGCGGGTCAGGCCGAGCCCGATCGTAATCTGACACCTGCACCCAGCCCATCACTCCGAAGCCTCCAACGTAGTACACATCCAGCACTTGCATGCGGTAAAAAGAAAAGTCCTCGAAGTCCACCCAATATTTCGCATTGGCATAGCGCTCCAGATAGAGCGTGCGCGCCTCGGCTACTTCCGCTGGCGGAATGATCGCAGCGTTGCCGATTACTGTGACTCGCGCCGCGCCCAGCGGGTCACCGCTGGCATCAGGCTGGGTGACGAGCAGACTGGCGCGCGGATCGGCTTGCAGATTCTGGGTGTGCATGGCCATGGTGCTGATAAGGAATATAGGACGTCCGGCGGCATCGAGCCCGTAAGGCATGACTGATCCGAAAGGGAAGCCGGGCTGCTTGCGCGAGAGAGTGGAAAGGCTGCCGATGCGGCCCAGGTGAATGAGAGTGCGGGCGCGCTCCGAAAATGTGGGCTCGGGAACGGGTGGCTGATCGTTGCTGACGCCGGGGCCCGCGTGCTTTCTGCTGGATGAAGAACTGGATGAGGAAGACATTTGTGATCTGCAGGCAGTCTAAATGAAATACTGGTCCGGCTGTTGTTGCCACCTGTTCGTGAGTCGAATTCTGCCGAAACGGTAAGTCGCATCGGTTTCGCTTCCGTGTCATCCAATTCAGAATGAGTAACGGATTAGCGGTTTCAGTTCTTGATCTTGTGGGCATGAGAACAGGGGAGTCCGCAGGCAGCGCAATCGCCCGGTCAGTTGATCTGGCGCAACACGCGGAGCAGTTGGGTTACAAGCGCTACTGGCTGGCGGAACATCATTCCATTTCTGGACTGGCGTGCTCGGCTACGCCGGTGTTGATTGGGCATGTAGCGGCGGCGACGAAGACGATTCGCGTAGGCAGCGGTGGAGTAATGCTGCCGAACCATGCACCGCTGGTGGTGGCGGAGCAGTTTGGAACATTGGATGCGTTGTATCCGGGCCGAATTGATCTGGGGTTGGGACGGGCTCCGGGTGGCGATTTTCAAACCATGCGGGCGCTACGGAGGGATTCAAGCCAGAGTGGGGAAGATTTTCCGGCGCTGCTCGACGAACTGCGAACCTACCTGGGACCCGAAAAACCTGGGCAGGCGGTGAAAGCGATTCCCGGACAAGGGAGCAATGTACCGATTACGTTGTTAGGGTCGAGCGGCTTCAGTGCGGAACTGGCGGGAATGCTGGGGTTGCCGTTTGCCTTCGCAGCGCATTTTGCGCCTGAGTATCTATACGCGGCGGCGGAGTTGTATCGCGATCGGTTCCGGCCAAGCGAAGTTCTGCGGAAGCCATACTTAATCGTCGCGGTGCAAGTGATTGCGGCGGAGACGGACGCGGCAGCGCGGCGGTTGTTCACCACGCCGCAGCAGCGCTTTCTGCGGCTGATAAGAAATCAGCCCGTAGAATTATTGCCACCAGTGGATTCCATGGAGGCTCTCTGGCAGAACTATGCGGAGCGTGCTGCCGTGGAAAGTAGGCTGGGCGCGGCAATTGTGGGATCGAATGCAACCGTAAAGGCGGGGTTGGAGAAGCTGGTGGGTGAAACTGGGGCCGACGAGGTGATCATTGTCACTGATACCTATGACCACGCCGATAGACTGCAATCGTACCGGCGGGTGGCCGAGGTGGCTTCCATGATCGAAGCGAAGGCAACCGTCACTGCGGGAAAGTGAGGGATGGACGAACTGCGGCAGGTTGCGTCGAAAACGTCGTCGAGAGATTCGAGATTCGAAATTGGAATCGCTGAGATTGGAAGAGCCAGGCGCGAGCACGATTGTTTCCCCCGGCGTGCGATGCTAGACTTTGATGGGGATGCGAAATGCGTGCAGGGCGCGCGGTCCCCGTGTGATGGGGCATTCGCCCGTGAGCGGGAGTAGTTCAGCGGTAGAACGCCAGCTTCCCAAGCTGGATGTCGCCGGTTCGATCCCGGTCTCCCGCTCCATTTTTTCAATAAGTTAGGCTGCAAACCGATTCTCCAGTTCTTCATGCTGCGGCAGCATCTTCCCAAATACATTGGGCCGCTGAAGTTGATCTTCCAGCCCCGCCATTTATAATTTCAATCTGCGCCGCTCCGCTATGGTCTAAATGCAAAGGAGTACGGAATGTGGAAAAAGCAGGACGATAATGCGGACACGCAGCCTGAGCTCGCCAAGCTGACGCCGGAGTCCGGCGACGCTCCTATGGGATCTTCCATCGTCGGCCGCTTCGAAAAATGGAGTCTCGCCGCTGGATCTCAAAAGGTTGCCGAGGGGGATAAGCAGCCATCATCAGCTCCAAACATGACCGGCTATACAGAGTCGCTGAACGAGTTCACCCGCAGCGCGACGGCGTTCATCGAGCAGCTCCCGCTTCTTACCAAAGCTCGGGAGGCCTACGAGCAAGCCATGAAAGCCAGCGCGGAGTTGCGCAAGATCCTCGATACCGGCGAAGAAAACCTGCAAACGCTCATGACCCAACTCGAGCAGGCAGTCAGCGTTCACGGGGTTAAGCCCGCCGACAAGAAAAAACCGGAACTGGCCAAGGTCGAAGCCATCCGTGAGACCGACGAAAACGGTGCCGCCCCTGTGAAGCGATATCCATAAAAGCAATTTCGTTTGCGTTCTCAACAAAACACTGACTGCTGTGGATTCGCTCACGCTCTGCCGCGGAACTGGATGATCCTTCGGCGATCGCGTTTGGAGGGGCGGCCAGCGGGTAATTCTTCAAACTGCTTCATGGCCTTGCGCTCCGCTGCTACTTTTTGGCGGAGCTCGCGGCTGGCGTCGGACTCGCGGTAAAGAGTTTGGGCGACCGACGCGGGGCCTCGCACTTCGCTGAGAAGCAGCACTTCGATTTCAAAATCGCCGCCGTCGTTGCTGACGCGCAACTTGTCGCCAACGCGGACCTCGCGGGCCGGCTTGGCAGGCTGCCCGTTGGATTGAACGCGGCTCAGATCGCAGGCCCGTGCAGCCAGGGAGCGGGTTTTGAAAAACCGCGCGGCCCACAGCCATTTGTCCATTCTCACGGAGGTCATTGCTTATTCCCCCAATTTATTTGCCCTAGTCCCCAACTTATTTTCCGAAGTTATTTTTCCGTGATGTTCGCCCGCTCGATCCTATAACATCGCTGGCAGAAATTTAATGGAGCCGGATGGACGTTTACCTGATTGACGGGACCTACGAATTGTTCCGGCACTTTTTTGCCGTGCCCGCGGCAGCCGATGTGAACGGCCAAGATGTGGGCGCGGTGCGAGGTGTGTTGGCGTCTGTCCTGTCGATGATCGAGAGCGGCGCGAAGTACATCGGCGTTGCCACCGACCATGTAGTCGAGTCGTTCCGCAACGACCTGTATCCGGGGTACAAGACCAGCGAAGGCGTGTCCGAGGAGTTGCTGGCGCAGTTTCCCGTTCTCGAAGATGCGTTGCAGGCGATGGGCGTGATGGTGTGGCCCATGGTCTACTACGAGGCGGACGATGCACTGGCTTCCGCCGCCGTTAAAGCTGCGAAGGATGAGCACGTGGGTCAAGTGATCATCTGTACGCCGGACAAAGATCTTGCCCAGTGCGTGGTGGGAACACGAATCGTTCAGCTTGATCGCAGGCGCGACATCGTGCGCGATGAAGCGGGCGTTGTGGCGAAGTTTGGAGTCAATCCGCAGTCGATTCCGGATTACCTGGCGGTGGTGGGCGATAGCGCGGATGGTTTTCCGGGCGTGCCGGGCTGGGGCGTGAAGGCTGCAGCTATGGCTTTTTCGCAGTATCCGCACCTTGAAGATATTCCGAAGGATTGGAGAGAGTGGCATCCCTCCATCCGGAAGGCGCGCGTGCTTTCGGAATCGCTATTCAACGGGTGGAACGATGCGTTGCTGTTTCGCACTCTGGCAACTCTGCGGCTGGATGTGCCCGTCTTTGATACGGTCGAGAACCTTCACTGGAGGGGGCCGCGCGAGAACTTTGAGGAACAATGCCGTCGACTGAATGCTTCCAATCTGCTGGATCGCGTCGGCAAAATTAAATCAATCGCTCGATAGATCTCCCTTCGAGCATCATCTCGAAATCATTTCCAAGGAGTAACTTGCAACTAGCGAGTGACGCGCTTCAATCCCTCTTGGGCGGGACGGTAGGTGTGCGCCATGGCGACGGCGGTGCGATATTCTTCAGCGGCGGCGCTATGGTCGCCTTGTTTCTCAAACACTTCCCCGAGCATGACATGGGCCTTGAACGCAGGGGCTTCTTCGACCGGCGAGGAGAAATAGCGGTGCAGTAGCCGCACGGCCATGGGGTAGTCACGGCCGCTGCGCAGGAGGATGCCGGCGCCATCGACCAGCGCTCCGGGATGATCGAGCGGACTCGATTCGAGCTTGCGTAAAGCCTGGTCCATTTCCGGCAAGCGATTCATGTGATGGTAGAACCCGGCCAGATTGAGCCATGAGCGGGCGCCACCGTGAGTGACCTGAATGGCGACTTGAAATTCCTGCTCGGCGGCATCTGTATCTTTATTCTTCTCCGCGATGCGGCCCTTCACCCAATGCGCCATGCCTGCATCTAACGGAGCCAGGCGGTTGGCTTCGTCGCGGGCTTTATCTTTGCCGCCTCCGACAACTCCGGGGGCTTCCAGATAAAACTCGGCAAGATCGGTGCGGGCTTCCCAGCTGTCGGGCGAGAGTGCGACGGCACGTTCAAATTCGGTCCGAACTTTTTTTGCCAAGCCGGCCGCGCTCATAAAACCTGCGTGGTCCGCCTTCTCCCCGTAAATGCGTCCCAGCCACAAATGATAGAGCCCGTTATGAGGATCGAGAGCGATGGCTTTTTCGCAGGAGGGAATTCCGGCGTCCCACGCTCCCAGTTCGAAGTGAGCACGGCAGAGCAGGTTGTAAGCCTCGGCGGTGGGCTCGCTGCGGATTTGGCGCTGCAGTGTTTCGAAAGCCTGATCGACGCGGCCAGCCGCAAGAAGGTCTTGGGGTGAGTCGGTGAGCGCGGAAGACAGGATTGGTATCGAAACGAGAGTTCCAAGAAAGATGCGTGCCAAATACGAGAATATTCTGGGACCCCGCTGCGCCAACAGCGCTCCCTTGGAATGACAACCGGTGTCATCGGTCGATCCCATTCGTTAGGGCACCACTTTAACGTGGGCGCCCTCGACGAGCGGTTTGGTATCGACCGAGGACAATGCGATGACGGAATTTTCAGGAAGTCCGGCGGTGATCTCAACGCGAGTCAGATTCTGCAGCGAGACTTGGACATCGCGGCGTTTGAGCACGCCATCTACCACTTGATAGACATAAGGCTTGGTGTCGTCGATGCGGACGGCTTCGCGCTGTACCGTCAGCACGCCGCTGTGTTCGGCGGTGATGACCGTGACGCCGACGTTGATGTTCGGTAATAGCCGCAAATCGTGATTGTCGACCGTGCAAGTAACCTCGCCAACATTGC
The DNA here is from genome assembly GCA_013289765.1 of Acidobacteriota bacterium. GTDB lineage: Bacteria > Acidobacteriota > Terriglobia > Terriglobales > Acidobacteriaceae > Sulfotelmatobacter. The sequence continues at coordinate 36,716 of JABCZI010000001.1, read as the reverse complement.
GCGAGCCGCGCAGCTTGACCGTGGAAGGAATGGTGCTGACGGCGCCTTTCCAGACTCGATCGGGTAAAGCGTCCCACGTGACTTCGATTTTTTGTCCGGCGGCGAGGCGGCCGATTTCAGGTTCGTCAACGAAGGTGCGCACCAGCATTTGGGAAAGATCGCCTTCCTGCAGCAGCAGATCTCCCGTCTGCACATAGGCGCCTTGTTTGACGGGGAGAGCGTAGACGATTCCATCGAAAGGCGCGCGTACGCTGGATTTTTGCAGAGCTTCTTCAGCCGCGTCGTAGGCGGCTTGAGCCTCCGCGCCCTGGGCCTGAACCTTTGCCGCCTCCGGTTGCGAATAACGATCTTTCTTTTTTTGCTCAAGCAGCGTGACATCGGCCTGGGTACGCTGCAAATCTTCCTCCGCCTGTTTCACTTCGCCCGCGGAGGCTGCGCCTTGCTGGCTTAAGCGGCGAAGAGAATCCAAATTACGCTGGGCTGCGTCGCGCGCGCCGTGGGCTTTGATGAGTTGGGAATCGAGCGTGAGCATTTCTTCGCGCGTACCGCCGGTAGTTAGATCGGCCTGATCGGCCTGTGCCGCCTTGATCTGAGCCTGGGCTCGAGCCGCCTGGCTGCGAAGATCAGCGTCATCCAGCTGCAACAGAAGTTGTCCCCGGCGAACGTGATCTCCTTCTTTTACCAGCAGGCGCTTCACCGTTGTCGGGAGCGGGGAGTGCGCCTCGAAATTGCGGCTGGGCTCGACTTTTCCGTTCGTGGAAATCAGGCTGCGGATAGGGCCTCGCTCGACTGTGGTGGTGCGGATGCGGATCGGCGTCTGGCGAGTAAATACAGGGATCAACGCGAGAGCGGCAGCGACTCCAGCCACCAGCCATGTGCGGCGCTTGCGCGCGGGCGCGTGTCCATTCGAATTGTGGTTTGTTGCCAACCAGTTATCTTTCAGGGCGCAGCAGGGACAATTGCAAGTATCAATTTACCACTCTGGCCGCTATGAACAGTATCTGTGTCTTCCCGAGCCGTTGCGTGGTTAGATGCTGCCGGACCCCGGCGGATGCCGGTAAATCGAGATTGCGAGGACAGCCGCCGAGGAATTTTAGCGCAATCTGGCCCGAACGGTCTCGTTTTGGCTGAGCGACCCCAATGCCGAGCGAATCTCCGCATTGGTCATCAGTGCCGCGATTTTCTTCGACATATACTTGACTGAGATTTCATGATGCTCCTGGTCATAAGAGTCAATGCAATCTGCGGCCAAAACCACGGGCCAGTCGCGTTGATAGGCGTCGATTGCAGTCGTGCGAACGCAAGCGTGAGTATTGATTCCAGCCACGATGATCGTGTCAGCCTGAATCCGCGCGAGAGTTTCATCCAGGGCCGTTCCATAAAACGCGCTATAGCGCTTTTTCACGATGACCAGGTCGGATGGAGCCAGGGAAAGTTCCTGAAGAATCTCGCAACCCTGGGTTCCTTTGATTGTGATGCGGATTCCTTTCGATCTCATCTCCGGAAAGGCATCCCGCAGATCCGGCTCGAACTCCTGTCGCACCCAGATCACGGGCTGGGCGACACTTCGCATGATGGCCACCAGTTCGTTGATGGCTTCAACCAACCTTTCTTTTCGGCCCGGTTCTGAATGGTCAAAAAAGTCGCGCAACATGTCGATTACGAGCAGGACCGGCTTTTTCATAGCCAAGAAAATATCATGGAAGACGCTACAATAAACGTTATGCCAAAACCTTCCCGCTACACGCCAGAACACGCCGCTGCCGGGTTGGACGCCAGCTTTCCCGAGATCGAAACCTGGCCAAACCAGTTTCCGGGATACGAAATTGTGATCGACGATCCGGAGTTCACCTCGGTCTGCCCGAAGACCGGCCTGCCCGATTTTGGCGTGATCACTCTTCGTTACCAACCCGACAAAGCCTGCCTTGAACTGAAATCATATAAAGAATATCTGCACGTTTACCGCAACCTTGGGATCTTTCAAGAGAACGTTGTAAACCGCGTGCTTGAGGATGTGGTGCGCTGGGCCAAGCCGGTATGGGCCGAGGTGAAGGGGGATTTTCGTCCGCGGGGAGGCATTTCGACGACCGTGCTTGCGAGATGGCCGAGGGCTCGGGGAAAGAAGTGAGCGGGTTTAGCGCTTGCGCACTCTTCTGCGCGCAACGTCAAACATTCTTGGATCGTAACTCAGCGGCTCGAGTTTAGAGATAACGATCCTGCGAAAGCCGGCATGCTGCGGATTCAGGAGCCAGTTGCTTTCGTGGGGGGCCAGAGCTGATGGCACGATCAGAACGCAGTGCTCACCGTTCTGAACGAATTCGTCTCCAATGCTGGCAAGTGCCTCTGGAGCGGGCGATCGCCGCCAGTGGGTTGGAAGTTTATCGGCTGCGATACGGTGCTTCGGAAGATCGTCCGGTATTTCCGCGGTCGCGAGAACGAGATCGGGCGGCGCATCGTCAGCTTCAAGATGAACGAAATATTCCAGCATCGCCAGAGATTGATGTTCGGAAGTGTAAGACAGGCGAGTGCCAACGCTCGACCAGCGGCCGCCGTAAAGGTAGGCGCCTTCACCATCGAAAGGAGCGCGCGCGAAGGCTTTGCGCAGCACGCGATAGACCTGCTTCGAATGAAGCTGGCTCAACTGATTCCGCCGAAGGCGATCCGTCCTAAAACGTTCTCGACTTGGCGAGCGCCCAATTCAGTATCCATGGCGCTGATGGGAGTGGCACCGCCCAGCGCGCGATTCGACCGCTTCAGCCAGCGCGCCGCACTTTTGCGGTCGCCAAGACTCTGTCGTGCCAGGGCGACAATGCGGGCCATGCGGTAAAGACGATCGGATTCAAATCGCGCCAGCCGCCCGCTGCGGCGCCGCCGTTGCAGGCTGCGCGGCGAAAGATCGAGCGAGTCGGCAAGCTCTTTTAGGGTCAAGCCGGAGGCTCGCATTAACTCTTCGACGACGGCGGGCGGGAACCCGTCACGAATGGCCTGGCACAGATCGCGCTGACTGGCGAGCTTTCGCCCCAGCACGCTTCGTCCGCCAAGTTCCTTCACCACGGCGCGCAGGTCGTTTACCATTTGTCGTCTATTATAGCGACAATTGTCGCGGATATCAATTACCCAACATGCCACTCCATCCGGCAATTGCCGCCATGCTATATTCGCGAGACCGTGACCTCCGATAAACTCCAGCCGCGCACGGCATTAATCGTGCTTACGGCGCTGAATCTGCTGAATTACGCGGACCGCAATGTGCTATTCGCGGTGCAGCCGCTGGTGCAGGACGAGTTCCATCTCTCGAAGACGCAGATCGGCTATCTCACCAGCGCTTTCCTCGGCTTCTACATGCTGGCCGCGCCGTTCGTTGGCCCGCTGGCGGATCGTTATTCGCGCAAGCTTATCATCGTGTTGGGAGCAATCTTCTGGAGCGCGCTCACGCTGCTAACGGCGTTTACCCACAACTACACCGAATTGCTGATCCGGCACACGCTGGTCGGCATCGGCGAGGCCACATTCGTCACCATCGCGCCGACGTTTGTCGCTGATCTTTTTGCGGAAGAGAAACGCGGGAGGATCCTCGGCGTGTTCTATCTTGCAATTCCGGTTGGATCGGCCGCGGGATATCTGCTAGGGGGCTACCTGGCTCCGCATCACGGCTGGCGTTTTCCGTTCTACATTGCAGCGGCTCCGGGATTTTTGCTGGCGATTAGTGTCCTGTTCCTAAAGGAGCCGGAGCGGGGCCAATTTGATTCGTTGAAAGGCACGCCGGAGCGAACAACAATTCTTGGCTTGTGGCGCAACCCTGCGTTTCTGACGGCCACGCTGGGCATGGCTGCAATGACATTTTCTCTCGGCGGCATCCAAGTCTGGATGCCGCAGTTCCTTTACAGCGAGCGCCACTACACGCTGGAAGCCGCCAACCTGACGTTTGGCCTGATCATTGTTGGAGACGGAATTGTTTCCGCATTGGCCGGCGGTTGGCTTGGGGACTATCTATTGCGCCGCATGAAGAGTGCCTACTATCTGGTTTCGGCGGCCAGCATGGCGCTGGGTATTCCGGCGATGATTGTGGCGCTCTTCGTCAGCGGCCGGGCCATGATCCCAGCTATCGCAGTGGCGTCATTTTTTCTTTTGCTGAATACGGCTCCGTTGAATGCTGCGGTGATCAACTCGGTTGACGCTCACATCCGGGCGACTGCGCTGGCGGTGAATATTTTTATCATTCATATTCTGGGGGATGTGCCTTCGCCAACCATGATGGGATGGGTCGCGGACAAGCGGTCCCTGCAAGCCGCGTTCATTCTGCCTGTGATCGGTATGGCGGTTTCATCTGCCATACTGTTTTATGGGATGAGATTCGCGCCAGCGGTCAGCGTCGACAGGGAAGCTGTTGGGGCAGGGAAGACTTAAGCAGGATGCATTACTTTCACTGGATTGCGGGCACGATTCTTGCCCTGGCGTGGTTTTCCCGCATAGTGGATGCCGCGATCGGCATGCCGGGCGTCGCCAACATTTCTAATCCTGAGTGGGACCGCAGACTCGTCGCGCCTACAGAAGAAGTTTCCGGCAATCCGCGGGTTTCAATTATCGTGCCGGCGCGGAATGAAGAGCGGGATATCGAGCAATCACTCACCCGCCTGCTTGAACTCGACTACGACAATTACGAAGTGATCGCGGTAAACGATCGCTCGACTGATGGTACGGGAGAGATCATGGAGCGCGTGGCCAAAAATTCCCCCCCCCATTTCTCGCAAAGAGCGCGAGGAATGGGGCACCCATCGTTGATAGTAATTCATCACCAGGAATTGCCTCCCGGATGGTTGGGCAAGACTCATGCCATGTGGACCGCCACGAACCAGGCGACCGGCGACTGGCTGCTGTTTACCGACGCGGATGTTTTATTCAAACCCGACTCGCTGCGGCGGGCTGTGGCCTACGCCGAGGCCGAGCGTGCTGATCACTTAGTGTTGTTCCCGCAAATGATCATGAAGCGCCCGGGTGAGTACATGATGATCGCGTTTTTTCAAACCATGTTCGTCTTTGGTCACAGGCCATGGAAAGTGGCGGATCCGAAGTCGAAGGACCACATGGGTGTCGGCGCGTTCAATTTAATTCGGCGCAGCGTCTATAACGCTATAGGAACCTACGAAGCCTTGCGCATGGAAGTGTTGGACGACATGAAGCTGGGCAAGGTGGTGAAGAACGCGGGTTTCGCGCAACGCAACGTTTTCGGCGGCGACCTGATTTCGATTCGCTGGGCGCGCGGCGCCGGCGGCGTGGTCAAGAATCTGACGAAAAATTTCTTCGCAGTATTGTCGTTTCAGTGGTGGCGCACGGTGATCTCGGCCTTCGGCCTTGCCTTCCTCAATCTTATGCCGTTCCTTGGCATATGGCTCGCGCACGGCTGGGAGCGGTTGCCCTATGCCATCGCGCTGGGATCGATGTTCTCCATCTACGTAGGAATGTCGTGGCGCTCAGGAGTTCCCGCTTATTATTTCCTACTGCATCCGGTGAGTACGGGGCTGTTCATTTATACGTTGCTGCTCTCCATGTTTCACGCACTGTGGAACGACGGAATTATATGGCGAGGGACGAGGTATCCGCTGGAGGAGTTGCGGAAGGGGATGGTGTGAGCACGGAACAGTTCCAATCGTGCCGGCTGAAAGAGAATCTCAGCTATGCCAAACTTTCCGACTGGGGTGGGGTTTGCAGAAAGTGAGATTTCCGGGACCGAGGGGTGTTGGCGATGCGAATCTGTGAACTGTTCGGTCAGACAACTGTAGCAAAGGTTTTGAGCGAACCTATTGCGTGGGGCCTCATGCTCTTGTGCACTGCGGGAGCGTGGCCTATCGGGGCTGCGGCGCAAAGCATAACGCAGGCCTGCCAGCCGGCGGTAAGCGATCTGAAAACGGTGGTGACGGCGGCCCAGCGGAAGGCTGCGGGCCAGAAGGCGATACCGCCGATCACCGATCGTCAGTTTGGTTTCGCTTGGCCGGACTCGGAATTTGGCGTATTCAAGACGGATGTGGGGTACACGTTTTTCGCGAGCGATGGTGCGCATCACAACGGTAACAACAAGTACGGGTCGGTCACGCGGACATTCGGAACGCTGGACAATCCTGTAGGCACGGCTCCTCCCATTGATGTGATCATCCATCCCAATCGGGATGCGGGTGTGAATCCGAACTACGGCAGCTATACCTACCTGGGAGGCGGGAGGATTTACCGCGTTCCGGAGGGCAAGCTAGGAGCAGGAAGCTTGCTTGACGTGTATCACGCCGAAATCAACACCGACACGAGTTTCTACTCATTGCTGGGGTTGGCAGTGTCGAAGGACGACGGCTTTTACTGGACAGACTTGGGCGAAATCATTCGGCTGAACCAGCCTTACGAAACGGACCTGGCGGGTTTTGATCTAGGGTCGCCACGGCTGGTTGACTCTCCTGATGGGCAGTATTTCTATGTGTACTTTCCGGATTGGATCGCGAACGGTACGACTCAACCGACTACGGCTACGATCGTTTCGGTGGCGCGGGCGCCGCTTGCCTCCGTGCTGGAAGACGCGTTTGGCGAACGTCCTCATGCGGCGAGGTTTGAGAAGTATTACGAAGGCGCGTGGGGCCAGCCTGGGATTGGAGGATTATCGACCGATCTGAATCCGAACGCGGGCTATGCGGGTTCGGCGAACGTGGCCTATGACAGCGCGTTGGATCGTTACGTGATGATCACTGACGATACGCAGCACATCGCCTATGCGGAATCGGCGGATGGTTTGTCTTGGACGCTTCCGGTTCTGTTGAGGCAAGATGAGAATAACCAGACGAGCTTTGATTATGCGGTGCCCATCGGCACGGGCGACGACCCGAACGTGCTGGGGGAAGAGTTCTACGTTTTTTTCACGTATGGCTCGGCGCAGGGTTGGGCGGGGAATACGGTCCAGCGTTTCACAGTGACGTGCCGGTGACAGTAGGTCAAGCGGTTCATGCCAAAGTTCACTGCGGCGGTTCTTCACTGACGTCCGCCTCGTTGCCGTAGGTCGCCGAGGTTGAGGGCGCAGCCTTAACCTTGGCAGGCTTTTTCGTAGGACGCATTCGTCCCGCGCTGTAGTGGCCTTGTTTTTCCACGTCGTAGTTCTTGGGCAAGGGTGGGATCAGAGTTGATCCGCCGGTTAGCTGGCTGACGCGGTTGAGAATGATTTCAGCGCGGCCATCGTAGAGCTTCACTGGTCCGTGAATTTCGATGACGTGTCCTGCCAGGCGGCGAACGTCGCCCACATCTTTAAGGTCGGAAGGGAAGACCACGACTGTGAAGGGGCAGGAGGCTTGATCTTCGCAGAAGTCGACAAAGTGCACGCCTTTGGCTCCAGCCTTCACCCGAAATACTTTTCCTGTGACGCATTTATTTTCCCCGACGTGTCGTTTGGCGTCGCCAATGGGAAGACAATCAGAAGCGGCGAGTGCGCTAGAGGATAGTAGGAAGGTAAGCACTGCGATCTTAGGCAGCATGACCATGAGTGTTGAGGTACCGACCACAAACAGAAACTTAAGTTATCTCGATTACTTCCTGCTCGGCAATGATGGAATGAATCTGGTGTCTATGCAAGGTTGGATGTCACAGGATTGCCTGTGAATATTGCAGCATTGAGGGTGATGTCGCGGCTTGCAAAAGTAGCCAATGGATGAACTTTGCAATACAAAGTACTTTCTGTTAGGTTACTGCTTGAAAGTTTAGGGAGGCGGCCATGAACCAGGTTCCGCTGAGCGTCCAGATTCGCAACCGGTCCCGTTCGATGGGGCTCAAACTGCTCCTGGTCTGCGTACTGGCTTTGCTGATGACGATTCCGGCGCTCTTCGTAAACAGTATTGTGGAAGATCGGACCAAGCGCGCCGCAGATGTAATCCAGGAGATCAGCGGCCGGGCAGGCGGACAGCAGACTTTCCTCGGACCCTCGCTATCGATTCCTTACAGCGTTCCGCCGCTCTACAAAGGCGCTTTGCCTACACACGGGCTATACGTTGTGTTTCCGACGAAAGCCGAGGCTGCGGTAAAGGTCCATACGCAAGAGCGGAATCGTTCTCTGTTTAAGGTGCCTGTCTATGAGGCTGAACTGAAATTCGATGCGGCATTCGATCTCACCAACTCGCCTTCCGCGCTGCCAGCGGGGGCTGAACTGGACTGGACGCAAGCGGGAATCGTGATTGGCGTTAGCGACGCCCGGGGAGCTTTGGTGGACGGTACGCTAACGGCAAATGGCAAGACAAGCACATTCGTCCCGGCAGAAAACGTTGGAGATGAGAATGCGAGTCTGCGACTGACCTATTTTGGCGTAAAAGTTCCCGAACTGGCCAAGCCAAATGCGACCTTCAATGTCGCCGCGAACCTGCGGTTTTCGGGAGCACAGCGCCTTGCGGTCTTAGCCTATGGCAAGAGCACGCACTTCATGGCCGAGGGGGACTGGCCTAGTCCGGGCTTCGATGGCGGGTTTTTGCCTGCGAAGCGTACCGTCTCTGGGCAGGGATTTACCGGAGAGTGGTCGGTTCCTTTCATTGCCCGCGGCATACCTGCCGAGGGCACGAGTACTGCCGTCAGCGCGCTTGAGCACACGGCGATGGGAATCTCTTTGTTGAAGTCGCGGACCCTTATCAATCCGTGAGTCGTTCGCTGAAATACGTGCTTCTCTTTATCGGCTTGTTGTTTCTCTCGTACTTTGTTTTTGAAGTTACTGCCGGCAAGCGCGTGCATCCAGCGCAGTATGTGCTGGTGGGCATCGCGCACATGATTTTTTATCTGTTGTTGCTATCGTTGGCGGAACGGATTGGTTTTGACTGGGGCTTTCTGGTGGGTGGAGGGGCTACGGTGGCGCTGCTCTCGGCCAATGCAGGCTGGATTTTTGCCAGCCGGGTGCAGGGACTTCGCGCGCTGTTTGTATTCAGCTTGCTCTACTTCTTTATCTACCTGTTGCTGCGGCTCGAGGACAATGCCCTTCTGGTGGGCGCGGTCGCGAGCTTTATTGCTATAGCGGCCGTAATGTATTTCACGCGAAAGATTGATTGGTACAGCTCCATACCAGCGGGTGGGCTGCGGCCCGCGGAGGCCAGCGAGAAGGAAGCGATCTAGAAGAAAGAGCTTTGCCGGGGACAGCAGGTTCCTCACCGGGCTTGGTGCCCGGTTCGGAATGACATCCGCTGTTGTCAGGGGGGTGTGACGGCGCGGCTTGAAGCCGCGCCCTTTCAAAGCAACAGGTTTATTTGAAGGCTTTGACCGCGGCGGCTTCGTCGTCTTTCACGTCGAAGACGGTGTAGAGCTTGGTGATCTGAAGCAGGTCGTGCACTTTCTTTGTCAGATGCAGCAATTTAAGTTCGCCACCCTGATTCTTGGTAGTGGTAAAAGCGCTGACCAGCTCTCCAATGCCGGAGCTGTCGATATAGTTGACGTCGCCGAGGTTCAAGACGATCTTCTTGTTGCCTTTGGCGAGCAGGTCGCGAACCGTGTCGCGAAGAGTGACACTGCCTTCGCCGAGAGTGATGCGGCCGCTGCAGTCCACAATGGTGACTCCGTCCACCTGCCGAGTGCTAAGTTTCATGCTCACTGAGTACGCTCCTTGCCGCCCGCGGATGAACCGTGGACGTGCTTGATCAATTTCACTTCTGTCCCTGTCTGAGACGGGCGGATTTCCACCACGTCCATGAAGGAACGCATAAGAAAAATACCGCGTCCCGAAGTCTTAAGCAGGTTTTCCGGCGCCAGCGGGTTGGGAATGTTGCCCAAATCAATGCCTTTGCCCTGGTCGCGGATGGTGATGACTAAATCCTCGGGGGTGCGCTCGAAAGCCAGAACTACTTTCTTATCGGGGGCGTACGCGTTGCCGTGAAGCACAGCGTTCACCGCGCCTTCGCGCACGGCCATGGATATCTGCATCACCTCGTCTTCCGCAAAACCCAATTCCGTCGCAATGCGGGTGGCCTTCTCCTCCGCATGGTCGACAGTGTCCAAAGTGGAATCGAGCGTATAGGAGACGGTTTGCTCCATAGCAGCTAAATTAATGTTAGACCCGCACCTGTCCTCTGGAATGCCCGTAGGGGCTCGTCGAAAGCCTGCAAACGACGATTCGGTAGTTTGCCTGTCGAAGCCGGGAGTTGTCAACGGAGAGAGTGGAACTTCGGCGATTATTAGAATAATTGATGTGGATGCCCCGCCGTTTGGAGTTTCAGTAGGAACGCTATAATTACACTCCGTGAGTTCCGCGCTGAAAGCCCGAATTGGCCGTTTTCTGAGGCGGATGATTGTTGTCGGATTTTGCGGAGCGGCTGGGATTACGCTCGTCGCCTATGCCGCCGACTATGCTGTCTTTCGCTTTCGCCTCGGCACAAATGCAGCATTCGGCCAGATGACAGTTTCGAGCTACGACGCGGTGCAGCAGAAAAACGGGAAGACGGTTTTCATGTTTAATCCGCCCGAGCCACAAACCTGCGTCCACGCTCTATTCCCGCACGCGGGATTCGTGCCCTGCTGGTACCTGCAGCGTCACACCGAGCCCCGCACAAATATCTGAACGAACTGTTACTTCATCTCTTGCGCGGTGCATCCCGCTTGATCTCTACGTCAAGATTCGTAAAGGTGTTGACTCATCTCTGCGCGCCCTACGGGCATCGTTCGCCACTCCGGAATCATCTAAGCACTTAGCGAATAGATGTAGAAGTTCGTAGGAGGTTTTCTTTATGAAGCTGTTACAGGCACATAGCGTAGTTGGCTTGGTCTTATTCGGCTTGTTCCTGGCAGCGGTTCTGTCTGTGCCCGCATGGGGGAGTAACGCGAGCCCAAATTCAGCTGTGCCGGGAACTTTGAATTATGTTGAGGGGCAAGTTTATGTAGCGGATCAGGCGCTCGACCAGAACTCAGTTGGCAAAACTAACGTTCAAGTCGGCCAATCATTGCGCACGGAAACTGGGAAGGCCGAGATTCTGTTGACCCCGGGAGTGTTCCTTCGCGAGGGCGACAATTCTTCACTTGCGATGGTGGCAGCCACTCTTACCGATACGGAAGTGAAGTTGACACAAGGCCACGCGATGGTGGAAGTGGACCAGATCTATCCGGAGAATAATCTGCGCGTTGTCGAAGGCAATGCCACGGTCAGAATCACTAAGCCCGGACTCTACGACTTTGATTTGCAACAGAATCAAATTCGCGTCTTTGATGGCGAAGCCATCGTGCAGGACGGTAACCAGCAGATCAAATTAAAAGGTGGACACGACTTGAGTCTGGCGGCGAACGCGCCCGAAAAATCGGCGAAGTTCGATAAGAAAGCCATGAACGGCGACGATCTGTATCGCTGGAGCAGTCTGCGATCTGATTACGTGGCGGAGGCCAACGTGGACGGCGCGCGAATTGTTGCAGCGAGTGGCTGGTATGGCGGATACGGCGCAGGCTACTGGGGAGCGGGATGGGGTTGGGGTCCAGGATGGGGAGGCTGGTACTGGGATCCTTATTTCTCGGCCTTCACGTTCATGCCCGGCGGCGGAATTTTCTACAGTCCATTCGGATGGGGATTTTATTCTCCGGGATTTGTTTATCGCGCCCCGTTTTACGGTGGGCATTTTTATCACACGTTTAATGCGGCGAACGTACGCGCCTGGGGACCGGGGCAGCACTACGCTGCTAGTGGATCGTACGCGCATGGCGTTTATACGGGAACTGGGGCGGAGCGGGGAGCATTCCACTCTGGACCGTCCATGACGGCGGGAGCCAGTTACGCCAGCGCAGCACATGCGGGCGGCGAATTCCACAGCAGCGGTGGTGGTGGATTCCACGGTGGTGGAGGATTCCGCGGCGGGGCAGGCCGTTAAGTAATAGTTTGTGATTGATTCGGCGGGGTGCCAATGCACCTCGCCTTTTTTTGTCTGCGTGTTCGGTTACAATTGCGTTCACTAAAAACCAGAGGACACGTACATGTCTAACAGGTCTTCCTCGTCATTTTCGTTATTGTCGTTGCGATATTTTGTCATTGCGGTTCTTGCGGTTGCAGGCACGGTTTCTCAACAAGCTTTAGCTTCGTCGGCAACGGCAGCGGTTGCTTCGTCCGATCCTCGGCTGGAAAAGGGCTACCGCTTTCAGCAAGGTGGTTGGACGTATGTTCACGTGGAAGGCACGCCTGCCGAGATCGGCTTCCAGCACGGCTATTTGCTAGCTACGGAAATTGCGGATGCTCTCGAAGCGATCAAGCTATTCGATACCCACCAGACGCAGCGCGATTGGGAGTTTTTCCGCAAGACCGCGCGCGAGATGCTTTGGCCGCACATCGACGCCGAATATCAGCAGGAGCTGCAAGGCATCGCCGACGGCGTGAAAGCGCACGGCGTCGATCTGGATGTGTACGACATTGTCGCTCTGAACGCTTTCGAAGAAGTTCCCGACTACTACGTGCCGTGGCTGAACCAGCGCGAGAAGCAGGCCAGGGCGCCGAAGCTTGCGGCTCCCGGCAATTGCAGCGCGTTTATCGCTACCGGCGCTTATACCAAAGATCACCAGATCGTCATCGCGCACAACAATTGGACCAGCTATCTCGCGGGCGAGCGCTGGGTGATTATCTTCGACATCGTGCCGCAAAACGGGCAGCGCATTCTGATGGACGGCTTTCCTGGAGTGATCACCAGCGACGACGATTTCGGCGTGAACGCTGCCGGAATCATGATCGCGGAAACCACGATCACGCAATTCGAAGGCTGGGATCCGAACGGCAAGCCGGAGTTCATGCGCTCGCGCAAGGCGTTGCAATACGCCCAGAGCATCGACGACTACGTGCGCATTATCAAAGAAGGCAACAACGGCGGATACGCCAACGACTGGCTCATCGGAGACCGGAAGACCGGCGAGATTGCCTATCTCGAACTTGGCCTGAAGAATACTCCGCTGTGGCGGACGAAAGATGGATACTTCGTCAGTTCAAATTTTGCGCGCGATCCAAAGCTGATTAAAGAAGAGACCAGCGGTTTCGATCCAAACGATGCGTCGTCTTCGGCGAACGCGCGCCACGCGCGCTGGGAAGCGCTGATGAAGCAGGCGAAGGGGAAAATTGACGTAACCATGGCCGAAGCTTTTTTATCGGATCACGTAGACAGCTACGAGAAGGCCGCTTCGAGTGTGGACAAGACGCAGCCCAATGAGCGGTCGCTGTGCGGCCACGTGGATACGTCAGCACACGGCGTGAAGGAATGGGGTTGGGCCGCATACAATCCCGGTGGCGCGGTCCAGGGAAAAGCTACCGACATCAAACTCGCCGCGAATATGAGCATGGTCGCCCGCGCCGGGCACCCTTGCGGTGCGGATTTTCTGGCTGCGGATTTTCTGGATCATCATCCCGAATTCTCCTGGCAAAAGCCGCTTCTGCGCGATATGAAAGCGGGGCCCTGGACGACGTTTCAGGCGGGACAGAAATCTGATCAATAGCGCACCACAAGTCAGGTAGCGACGACTCGCGTAGCGACAGCCGCCCTTCGGCTCACTTGCCGGTTCGCGGATCCCACACCGGCTTGCCTTTGTCATCGCGGAACAAGAGCGTATCGGTGCCCTTCACCAGCTCTCGTGCGAGGATCACGTCCAACTCCTCCTGTTTTACCTTCGACCCCGTAACAGCAATTTGGTCACCTTTGGTGAAGCTCATACCCATCTCTTCCTGAAATGGTTTGGGGCACAGATAGATGTGGGCCTTGTCATCGCCGTTCTTGATGATCAGTTCTGTGAAATCTTTCCGGGTTCCAACAGAAAAAAGATTGACCTCGTCGATCACTCCTTTGATTTTCGTTTCCGTGTGAAGGTCATAGTTGGGCAGGCTGGAGTTTACCGGTTGCGCTTTTTGCGAAAGCCCTGGGTTCACAGATAGGAGCAGAAACAGGGGGATCGGTGAAAAGTACCTCAATGACTTTGCTACGCAGGACAGCAATTTACAGCCCGAGAGCATGGCTCCTCCTCGTAGCTCACGGAAGACTCGGTTGGGCACATCCCTTGCAACCTGCGACGCGGCACCGAGAAAGTCGTTCATCGGTTCCCACGCCGCCTGATACCTTCCGTTAACGATAAAGCCGCATACTCAGTCGCTTCTAGTAAAGACAGGAGGATCGTACACCCCCTGCGGCGTCTAAGAAAGTGGTTAGTTCTGAGATGTAATCGAGCAACTCGCCAAGGTTTTGCCTTAGAAGCAAATTTGATGATCTTATGCTGAAAATCCGCGCCTGAGGCTCGATTAAGGAGCGGTGGGAGGGTCTGAGAGTTGAACCATTAGTTTGCCATGATTGGAACCGTCGAATAATTTGTTGATCGCCGCTGGCGCAGACTCGATACCGCGGACGACATCTACCCGATACTTTAGCTGACCTGAGTTGTGCCACTGCGTGAAGTTACTCACCATTTCTTTTACTTTCGAAGAGTAATCAGTCGCGAGGAAACCCTGGATCTTGAGGCGCTTGCTGATCGCCAGCGCAAAGTTGGAGGGTCCCGGAACGGGCGCCATGGCGTTGTACTGCGAGATCAGGCCGCAAAGCACCACGCGACCAAAGGTGTTCATCAGGTAGAGCGCGCTTTCCAGGATTTCTCCACCGACGTTCTCGAAATAAATATCCACTCCGTTCCCACACGCAGCCTTCAGCTGTTTCTTGTAGTTCTCGTCTTTGTAGTTCACGGCGGCATCGAAAGCGAGTTCCTCTCGCAGCCAGTTGCACTTCTCGTCGGTTCCGGCGATGCCGACTACACGAAGTCCCTTAATCTTGCCGATCTGGCCGACGAGTGATCCGACCGAACCTGCGGCGCCGGAGATCAGGAGAGTTTCGCCGCCCTTGGGTTGTCCCACTTCCAAAAGTCCAGCGTAGGCGGTTAACCCAGCCAGTCCAAACAGTCCAAGGTAAGCCGAAAATGGAAGTCCGCTCTCCGGCAACTTCGTCACAGCGTCACCGTTGGAAAGCAGATATTCTTGCCAGCCGAACATTCCTTGGACTCGGTCACCGGCGGCAAATTTTGGATGATTTGATTTCTCCACTATTCCGATCGCCAACCCGCGCATGATTTCGCCAATCTGCACCGGCGGAACATAGGACGGACGGTCAATCAGCCAACCCCGCATGGCTGGATCGAGCGAGAGATATACGCTGCGAATCAGAAGCTGTGCCTCACCCGGCACCGGCATGGGTTGGGACACAAGCTCGAAGTTGTCAGCGTTAATCAGCCCCGTGGGACGCGATCTGAGCCGCCATTGGCGGTTTACCGGGTTAGCAGCAGCCATAGCGGAGGGTGCCTCACTGTCAGACGGTGTAGCGCCCAGCGGCCAGAAGTCGGCCGGCAATATTGCGCCGCAGTGCAACTCCATCTAACGGATCGTAGTTGGCAAAGCCGCGTAGAGTTGCCATATTCTCTCGCAGGGCGGGGCCAGACGAGCAGGCGCCGACGACATTTCGCGCCGAGACTTCTACTCGATCCATGGCCTCGCGCAAAAACACGGCGCACATGTTAGCGGCATTGGTCCCTTGGCCCGAGGCTGCAAGCTTGCGACTTCGAAGCAGGCTCGACTCCATCGCGAAAACTTCCATGACGATGTCGGAAATGTTCATCACGATCTCCTGCTGTTTTTCCAACTCGACCCCGTATTTGTGATAGGCAATCCCGATCGTGGACAGCGCAATTTTCTTCGCGCCTTGCACAAGCCGAGCTTCTTCATCAGCACCCGCAGCGCCGGTTGCCTCCTTCACGGTTTCGTTTAGCACCGCTTGAACCGCCGGGATAAGCGCCAATTGCCCACGGGCGGCGCGTTTCAGCAGCATTCCCGTTATGAGGAGCCGGTTGATTTCGTTGGTGCCTTCGAAGATCCGGTTGATTCGCGAATCACGGTAAGCCCGTTCCACCGCATAATCCTGATGGTAGCCATAGCCGCCGTGGATTTGGACGCCTTCATCGACAACGTAATCCAGCATCTCGGAGGCATACACCTTAATCATCGAGCACTCCGTGGCGTACTCTTCAACGGCTTTGAGCTCGGTCTGTGAATCCGCGTGCTTGTCCTTATCATGATCATGAGCGGACTGCGCCAATTGGCTCTCGATGAGTCCCACCACACGCCACACCATGGATTCCACAGCGAAGGTGCGAATCGCCATCTCCGCCAGCTTATGCTGGATGGCGCCGAACTCGGCGATCGCCGATCCGAACGCTTTGCGTTCTTTGGCGTATTTCAAGCAGATGGCAAGCACGTTTTTTGCTCCACCCACGGCGCCAGGGCCGAGTTTCAAGCGGCCGATGTTCAGAATGTTGAACGCGATTATGTGCCCGCGCCCAATTTCGCCAAGCAGGTTTTCGACCGGAACCCGGACGTTGTCAAAAAACACCGCCGTGGTCGAGCTGCCCTTGATGCCCATCTTGTGTTCTTCGGCGCCGCTGGTCACGCCGGGAAAGCTGCGCTCCACCAGGAACGCCGTGAACTTCTCACCGCCAACTTTAGCGAATACAGTAAAGAGGTCGGCCGCGCCTCCGTTGGTGATCCACATCTTCTGTCCGTTGAGGACGTAGTATTTGCCGTCTGCGCTGAGATCCGCCCGGGTACGCACGGCGAGAGCATCGGAGCCCGCCAGCGGTTCGGTTAGCGCGTAAGCGGCCAACAGCTCAACCTTCGCCAGCTTGGGGAGATATCTCCGCTGCTGTTCTTCGTTACCAAAGAAAAGAACGGGCAGCGTACCGATCCCGGTATGCGAGGAGTGCCAGGACCCGTAAGAAGCGTCGCGGGCCAGATGCTCACCCGCGATCATCACAGACGGCAGGTCCATTTCCATGCCGCCGAATTTCTCGGGGATCGGTATCGCGGCGAGTCCCAGTTCGGCCGCTTTGCGAAGCACGCTTAGTGCGACCCCCGGAGTCTGTTGGCGGATCGCGTCGAGATGAGGTTCCACCTCACTCGTCCAGAATTGGTCGACAGTACGGGCTATGGCAAGGTGTTCTTCGTTGAGATCTTCGGCCGTGAAAATTTCGTTGGGCAAGCGATCCTCAATGAGGAACGCGCCGCCCTTAACTTGAAGAGGAGTTGCCGCGGCAGTTGTCATCATCTTTTCCCCGGGTCGAACGATTGCGGCGCCACACGCGCGAATCTGTGACCGCAATGCTGATATTCCGATGTTGCGAAAGTCACAGCTGGCAAACAGCCGAATCACGTGTAGATCCTGATCGAGAAAATCACGTTCTCAAATTGTGTTAGTCTATATCAGATATGAGTAACTAACGTCAACATGCAACACAAATATTGAACACCGCAGCGTCGAACTCGCTAGTGGATCGCGATTGGGGAGAACAGTCGATCGAATCTCAATTGTTAAAATCGATCCGGGTATATTGAGCGCTCAACCTGTAGCGTGTCCTGCAACCCTGATCAGGAGAATATACGAGTATGGTTCGTGTTGAAGTCGCCGCACGGCGAAGAAGCCGGAATCAAAGAAGCTCGGTGAAGCGAAATGCGCCAGCGCAGAACCGCCGGGCGCAACTCCACCCAGCGCAGAACCACCCAGTGCAGAACCACGAGGTCCCAGGGCTTCGGGAGCGCAAGAAGGCGCGACTTCGTCAGCAAATTATCGACACAGCTATCCGATTGTTCCGCAAACAGGGTTACGAGAAAACTCGCGTTGATGATATCGTCAAAATTCTCGAAATCAGCCAGCCGACTTTCTTCCGCTATTTCCCGAGCAAGGACGCTGTTCTACGGGACGTGGGTAAGCTCGGCTTCGAGTGCGTGGCGGAGCGCCTCAAGTCCGAACTTTCCACCAAGGCTGATACCACGGAACGCTTGCATCGCCTGTATCACGACATGGCACTCGAAGTGGAAGCCGACCGGCCGCTATGGAAAGCTGTGGTGCTGTCGGGCGCGATGGATCCGGTGCGATCTCCGGAGGTGCGCGGAGTCGAGGGAGTGGCGGTGAGCCGGCTGCGGGAAATCCTGGCGCAGGGTCAGGTACGCGGCGAAATCACGAGCTTGTTCCCCGTGGTACATCTCGCGGAATTCATGGAGGCCCTCTACCACACCGTGGTCCGGCAGTGGACCGTCGACCTGACAGGTCCCCACAAACTGACCGAACGCGTGGACAGCGCCGTGGAATTTTTCTTGCGCGGCGTTAAGCCGTGATTGGTTCCTGAACCAGTCTGTTCTCCCCGTTCTTGCAAGGCTAAAGTAAATGAAAGCCGCAATCCTGCACGATTTCAAGAAGCCGCTCTCGATCGAGGAAGTGGAACGCCCTCATCCCGAAGCAGATGAAGTATTGATCCAGGTGGAAGCCTGTGGCGCATGCCATTCCGACTTGCACGTGGCGGATGGAGATTGGACACAACTGGCGGGAATCGTGAAGAGACCGCTGATTCTCGGCCACGAAATTGCCGGTCACGTAGTGGAGAAAGGTCCGGCAGTGCACGATTTGCAAATCGGCGATCGCGTCGGCCTGCCCTGGATTCACTGGAGCTGTGGTGAGTGCGAATTTTGCCGCGAAGGAAACGAAAACTTGTGCAGCCGGCAGAAGATCACAGGTGTCACCGTTGACGGTGGCTACGCCGAATACGTGAAGGCGCCGGCAACTCACGCGCTGAAAATTCCAGATGGTCTTTCGGCGCTCGAAGCCGCCCCGCTTTTTTGTGCTGGACTCACAGTTTATCGCGCCCTGAAAGGCGCCGGGATTGTGCCCGGCCAGCGCCTGGCTGTTTTCGGCATAGGTGGCCTGGGACACCTTGCAGTGCAGTTCGGACGGGCCTTTAGCGCGGAGGTGACCGCGATCGACATTTCGCCGGAGAAGCTTGAACTCGCCAGATCCTCTGGCGCTTCCGACACGCTCAATGCTGCCAATACTGATGCGGCGAAACAGTTGCGCCGCAAAGGCGGAGTTCACGTTTCATTGGTTACCTCCGCGGCGAAATCCGCTTACGACACGGCTTTTTCGAGCGTGCGGCCGACTGGCACGCTTCTTGTAGTGGGCTTGCCCGCTGAAAACATCTGTTTCCCGCCGATTCTCATGGCAGCACGAGAAGTCCGGATCCATGCGTCAACCGTCGGTACTCGGCAAGACTTGCGGGAAGTACTCGCCATGGCTGCCGCCGGGAAGATACGCTGCCACGTGGTTAAGCGGCCGCTTGCTGAAGCCAACGAGGCGCTGGATCTGTTGCGCAAAGGCGCAGTCTCCGGCCGAATCGTCCTGACTCCCTAAGGGCCGGCCGCGCAAATGCGACGAGGTCGGAGTTTCGTCCTGCGCATCGTCGTCCTTTCCGAACGGCCATCGCCTTGCCGCCATTGAATCGGGGGCGCGATAACACGTGCGCCAAACCGCCTCGGGAATATCGACGTTTCACTTCTTGACGTTAGTGACTCTTATGTGATACTAACTCTCACAATCTGCGGTTTCGTTGGACACGATTTGAATTCCTGATCGTGGACGAAATGGGCAGCTGGATCAGCATTGACGGCTTTAGGGTTGTCGCGGCACCGGGCGGGCTTTAGGGAGTTGCTCAGCGTTGGGGAATACGCAGGACCAATGCGGTGATGTGCAGATACTTCCGTAAGGAGAATCCTATGAAGTCACTGGCATGTGCTTTTGTGTGCTTGCTGCTGGCAACCAGTCTGGCCCAGGCGCAGGGCGTCGGCTCGTCGGGAGATATTACTGGAACTGTAACCGACTCCGCGGGGGCAGTTTTGCCCAAGGTGACCGTCAGTGTGGTTGACAGGCAGACTGGGGCGAAGCGTACGGTCGTTACCGATGGCGCGGGTCAGTACCGGGTAGCCGGACTCTCCCCGTCGACCTATGAAGTGAGCGCGGCTCTGGCGGGGTTCGCCACCGATCTCCGCAGAAGCGTTCCAGTTGCCATCGGGCAGACGGTGATTTCGGACTTCCGCATGAAACCGTCGCAGGTGGCGACAGTAATTGAGGTGACGAGCGAACCGCCAGTGGTGGAAACGGAAAGAGGAAGTCAGGCGGACAGAGTCAACCAGGAGTACATCGCCGACCTGCCCATTGACCGCCGCGATTACCTTACCTTCACCTTGCTTATGCCTGGCGTCTCCGATTCCTCGCGGCTGGCTGGGGACCAGGATTATCGGGTCAAACAGACGCCGCAGAGCGGCCTTTCCTTTTACGGAAGCAATGGCAGAGGAAACAGCATTACCGTGGATGGTGGTGAGACCGGAGACGACGCTGGTGGCGTGCGTCTGACGGTGAGTCAGGACGCGGTGCAGGAGTTTCAGATTAACCGAAGCAACTATTCGGCTGACCTGGGATCAGCCACAGGCGCTTCCATCAACATTGTGACCAAGTCTGCTGCGAACAACGTGCATGGCACGGTCTTCGGGTTTTTCCGCAATGACGCCATGGATGCCCAGAATCCGTTTTCGTTCAGCCAGGCATTGCCGGTGGGTGCGACGTTCAATCCCGCCAGCCCAGATTCCGCAGGCAGGCCGATCAAGGACACTTTGAGCCGCCAACAATTTGGCGGTGCAGTGGGCTTCCCCATTAAGCAAGATAAGACATTCCTGTTCGTGGCTTTTGAGGGGTTGCGGCAGAATGCGCAGAACGCAGTTCCTATCCTGACGAATACAGCTGTTTTTCGCCCCTCGACTTCTCAGAACACAGTGATTGCGGGCCTGGCACAGGCTGGAGCGACCGTGGTGCCGTGCCTCAGCGGTCCGGTGGGCGCAGCTGTTGCCGCCCAACTGGGCTTGCCGGCCCCGAATCCAACGACGAATTTGCCCGGGGCGGTATGTGCGCAAATCCTAACCGGGGCTCTAACCGTGAACCCGGCTATCAACCCTGTGGACGCCTATCTTGTGAATCAGTTCGAGAGCGATGGAGGGGTTTTTCCTTATGACTCGCACCAATACCTGGCGTCGGGCCGACTGGACCACCGCATCAACGCGAGCAATCAGCTTTCTCTCACCTACAGGTATGGACATGACTTGGAGGAATCTCCCGACGTGCAATCGCTGACCGCTTTTTCGGCGGGCAGTTCGATTCATAACTATGACAATAATTTCCAGGGCGCCTGGTATCACCAATTCAGTCCGAGCACAGAGAATGAAGCCCGCGTGCAATGGGATTACAACAGCTTTAGGGTGATCCCCAACGCACCAGGGGAAGTGGGACTGCAGATTCCTGGTTTTATCAATAATCTTGGAACTAACATTTTTCTTCCCAACAAAACGATCCTGCGCCGATACGAGTTCGCAGACAATTTTACCGTGATCCGCGGCCATCACACGTTAAGGTTCGGCGGTTCGGAAATACTTCGCGGGAATCACAGCGAGTCGCACACGTTTTTCCCCGGACGCTTTGTCTTTGGATCGCTTCCTGGCTTCCTGCTGACCCCGCTGCTTCCTAGTTTGACTTCTTTGCAATCCGCGTCTTTCGGACTTCCCGAGGTCTTCCAGCAGGGCTATGGCAATCCAACCTACCCTTATTACACCCGACCGCTGACTTCGGTGTACGCGCAGGACTCGTGGACGGTTACGCCAAGTTTCACGCTTAACTACGGCCTGCGCTACGAACTGGATTCTCAATTCGCTCCTTTGACCACCTATAAGAAGGATTTTGCGCCGCGGATTTCTTTCGCGTGGGATCCTTTGAAAGACCACAAGACGGTGATCCGCGGTGGGTACGGAATCTTCTACGGGCCGGTGGATGCTCAGATTCCTGACGTCGACTTGAGTCTGGGGGTGGTGAACCAGAACAAATCCGCGGTCGAAAACAGCACGTCAGCCGGGCAGGTGGCAAACTTGACAGGGGTCTGCGGGTTCTCGCAGTTCGGTCATCCGATTATCCCCGGTAGCGGCTCCAGCCCGTGCAACCGGGAAATTTCTATTTATGTAGATCCGATCGGGGGAGTTCCAGCTTTAGGGTTGGCAGGGGCGCCGACTGTTTTCGCCGGGTTGTTTGCGCAAGGATTGATTCAGTGCACCACCCCCGCTCCTGGAAATGCCGCATGTATCACTCCCGCTGCGGTGGCTCCGTTTGGCATCGATGTCACGAACAGCGGTCCCGTCGGCCCGCTGCAAGTGGTTTTCGTGAATCAACCGGGCTATCGGCCGCCGATCGCGCAACAGGCTTCGTTCGGGATTGAGCGTGAGATCACGCCGGGATTCTCCATCTCCGTCAGCGGTATCTATTCTCATACCCAGAGACTGCCGGTTGCGATCGATACCAATCTGGGGCCAGCACCGTTTAGCACGGTAACCCTGGCCAATGGCCAAAGCGTTTCCTATCGGAACTGGAATACGACGGCCGGGGGGGCCGATCCATTGGGAGGCACTGAGTTCCCAGGAGGGAAGTATCCCTGTGATACAAACCCCGCATGCTTTGTGAATCCACTGGTGGTACAGAACAACCAATATAGTTCTGAGGCATACGCTGTGTACGAGGGTGGCATCGTCGAAGTAAAGAAGCGCTTCAGCGATCACTTCACGTTGTTCGGGAATTACACCTACAGCAAGGCCTTTGATACATCGACGGATTTCAACAGCGACTACGGACCGCAGGATCCAACCAATATCAACATAGACCGCAGTCTCTCTGAATTTGATGAGCGGCACAAAGTGGTGATCGCGGGTGTGTTCGACAGCCCGTGGAAACAGAGCATCTTGTCGGGTTTTCAACTGGCTCCAATTTTCTCCTACCACAGTGGGCATCCTTTCAACTTGCTTGCTGGTGGAGAAGTTAACGGCGACAATCACACCACAAATGAAAGGCCCATCGGGGCGCCGCGCGACACCGGTCTTGGCCCTAATTATTACGACTTCGACGCCCGCTTGACCTGGCAGCACAAAGTGGGCGAGAGGGCGAATGTGCAGATCACGGCGGAGGGATTCAACCTCGCCAACCGGACGAATTTCGCCAGCGTGAACAACGAAGTCAGCCCGCTGTTTGGTCTTACGCCCGGCTTCACCACGTTTAACGTGCACGGAATTCGCCCCGGTACTGCCTTGGCAAGTGGGGGGACCGACACGCCGAGCACTCCGCTGTCTTACACCTCGGCCTTCCCCAAACGGCAGATCCAACTCGGCATTCGCGTCAGCTTCTGAGGAACTCGATGGCGCTTGTTGAAAATCAGGGAGCAAGAATCTATTGGGACGAACAAGGCCATGGCGCCCCCGTCTTGCTGATCATGGGTCTTGGGTACACATCTCATATGTGGTATCGCATTCGACCTGTTTTGGCGGCACACTATCGAACTATCGCCCTGGATAACCGTGGCGTAGGAAGGAGCGATGTGCCACCGGGTCCGTATCCGATCGCGCTGATGGTATCCGACGCAGCGGCGGTTCTCGACGCGGCCGGAATCGAGACCGCGCATGTGTTCGGCGTGTCGATGGGTGGCATGATTGCGCAAGAGTTCGCGCTGCAGTATTCGAAGCGAACGCGGTCGTTGATGCTGGGCTGTACCGCAGCGGGCGGACCGACGGCCGTACGTGCCGAGCCGGAAGCCACTCAGATGCTGATGGCGCGTGACAAAACGAGCCCGGAACAATCTGCGGAAGCGGCAGTGCCGTTTATCTACGATGCGGCGACTCCGCGGGAAAGGATTGATGAAGACCTTGCGATTCGCCGGCCCTGGTTTCCGCGGAGAGAAGCCTACACGGCGCAACTACAGGGAATACTTGCTTGGGAGGCGTATAGCCGCCTCTCCGGAATCGCCGCCCCCACACTCGTGATCCACGGCGAGCGAGACCGACTGGTGCCGCCGGGCAACGGCAAATTAATCGCGGAGCGTATTCCAGGAGCGAAGCTCGTGATGATTCCTCATGCCAGCCATCTCTTCTTAACTGACCAGACGGAAGTTTCACACCACGCTATTCTGCAATTTCTTAACGAGCAGGCCGGAAGTGCGGGAAGCGATGCCGGGGCGGAGAAGGAGAAGGTTTCATGTTAAAGGAGGCCGCCAGCACTACGCGGGATTCCACGGTGAATGTGAG
The DNA here is from genome assembly GCA_013289765.1 of Acidobacteriota bacterium. Classification (GTDB taxonomy): domain Bacteria; phylum Acidobacteriota; class Terriglobia; order Terriglobales; family Acidobacteriaceae; genus Sulfotelmatobacter. The sequence continues at coordinate 12,763 of JABCZI010000001.1, read as the reverse complement.
GCAGCTTTTCGATCTTAGCGGACGTGTGGCGATCGTTACCGGAGGCTCCATCGGACTAGGCCGCCAAATGGCCGAGGGCTTGGCGGAAATGGGCGCGCACGTCGTGCTTTGCGCCCGCAAGAAGGAGCGCTGCCAGGAGGCCGCAGAGGAGTTGGCACAACTCGGCGTCAAAGCCATCGCCTTGGGTTGCGACGTCAAAAATCCGGACAGCATTCAGGAGATGGTAGACGCGACTGTTTCGCGGTTCGGACGGATCGATGTGCTGATCAACAACGCGGGCATCTCCTGGGGCGCTCCCGTCGAGGAGATGCGGCTCGAGGATTGGAACAAGGTCATCGAGACGAACCTGACCGGAACCTTTCTGTGCGCCCAGGCGGTGGGAAAAATCATGATTCGGCAAGGCCGGGGGAAGATCATCAATATTGCGTCTGTGGCTGGGCTGGGTGGGGCTCCGGAGGAACTTCCGGCCATTGGTTACCACGCCAGCAAGGGCGGCGTCATCAGTTTTACCAAAGACTTGGCTTGCAAATGGGCGGCTCATAACATTCAGGTGAACGCAATCGCTCCTGGCTGGTTTCCTACACACATGTCGAGCCGGGTCCTGGAGCATCATAAGGATCTGTTCCTCTCCCATATTCCGTTGCGGCGTTTTGGCAATGAACATGACTTGAAGGGCGCAGCGGTGTTTCTCGCTTCAGATGCTTCCAGCTTCGTCACCGGTCATGTGCTGGTGGTGGATGGAGGTCAGTCAGCCTGGTGACGCATAAGCCATGAATATTCCGCTTACCCCCGTACGATTCTTGCGTTACGCCGAGCAGCAATACCCGGGCAAGACAGCGATCGTCTGTGGAGACCAGCGGTTCACATACGCGCAGTTCGCGGAACGTGCCAGCCGTCTCGCCGGTGCTCTGCGCGAAGCGGGGGTGAAAGCAGGCGACCGGGTTGCATTCCTCAGCCTGAATTGCCATCGGCTTCTCGAAGCGTATTACGGCGTTCTGGAAGCCGGCGCGGTGTTGCTCCCGTTGAACTTCCGTCTCTCTCCTGGGGAACTGGCCTACATTCTGAATGACGCCGGTGTGAAAGTGCTCTTCCTGGAAAAAGAGTTCGCTGAGGTCGTGGATTCTTTTCGGCAAAGCGTTTCAACAGTGCAGACTTTCTTCATGCTTGACGCTGCACCGCAGGCAGCCTGGCTCTCGCCAAGAAATTATGAAGACATTCTGGCGGCGGCGACGCCTTACCGGGCGGATGTGATGGACTTCGACGAAAACTCCCTGGCTGAACTGTTCTATACCAGCGGCACCAGCGCCGACCCCAAGGGAGTGATGCTGACCCACCGAAATATTTATCTCCACGCTCTCTCGGTTATTGTGACGTTCATAACGAAGCCAGATAGCGTAAATCTGCATACCATTCCCCTATTCCATGCCAACGGTTGGGGTACTGCCCATTCAGTCACCTTCGTGGGCGGGAAACATGTCATGTTGCAGCGCTTTACCTGCGCGGAAGTCTTCCAGTTGATCGAGCGCGAGCGCGTCGACTCGCTGAGCCTTGTGCCGATCATGGCAACGGCGTTGGTGAATTCGCCAGACCGGCAAAAATACGACTTGAGCAGCCTGGAGTGGATTTCGATCGGAGGAGCGGCTTCTTCTCCAACCTTGGTGCGCGAGACCGAGGAAAAGTTTGGCTGCCCGTGTTTTGCCGGATACGGCCTAACGGAAACTGCGCCGGTTCTCTCCACCGCCAAACTAAAGCCGGGCGAGCAATTCGATGGTGGAGAGCTTTACGCGGCGCGGGCGATGACCGGGTACGCGATTCCGGGCGTGGAACTTCGGGTCGTGGACTTCGAGGACAACGATGTTGCCCGCGACGGAAAAACCATGGGGGAGATTGTCGCTCGTTCCGACGGTGTGATGCAGGGCTACTGGCAACAGCCGGAGGCCACAGCGGAAGCGATGCGCGGTGGCTGGTTTCATACCGGAGACATGGCGACCATCAGCGAAGATGGACGCATCCTCATCGCTGATCGCAAGAAGGACATTATTGTCAGCGGCGGTGAGAACATTTCGTCGCTCGAAGTGGAGAAGGCGCTGCTGGCGCATCCCGCGGTTTACGAGGCTGCCGTGATTCCAGTCCCAGACGAAAAATGGGGCGAAGTGCCCAAGGCACTGGTTGTAGCGAAACCCGGATCAAACCCAACGGAAGCGGAACTGCTCGAATTCTGCCGCTCTCGCATTGCGCACTTCAAGTGCCCGCGGTCGATCGAGTTCCTCGAGAGCTTGCCCAAGACTGCTACCGGGAAGATTCTGAAAAAAGGATTGCGCAAAAAGTATTGGAGCGAACAGGAACGCAATGCGCACGAATTTACTGCGCGCAAGTGACTGAAGATGCTGGAGAAAGTTCAGTGCCATGACCGATCTAGTTCAACTTTCCAAAGATAAAAATGTCGCAATCATCACCATCAATAATCCTCCGGTGAATGCCTTAAGCCCCGCAGTCGCACAAGGGATTGCCCAGGCCATTGAGCAGGCGGGCAAGGACGATGGCACAAAGGCCGTAGTGCTGATCGGCGGCGGGCGTACGTTCATCGCCGGCGCGGACATAAAGGAATTCGGCAAGATCACGTCCGGCAAGTCCCAGCGCGGCGCGGGCCTGCTTCCGCTCCTGCTTCAGATAGAAGATGTGCGAAAACCAGTGGTGGTGGCCATACATGGCTCCGCCTTTGGCGGCGGGCTGGAACTGGCGATGGCCGGCCACTTTCGTGTGGCGGCTCCGAATGCTCAACTCGGTCAGCCTGAAGTGAAGCTGGGCATTATTCCCGGCGCAGGTGGCACTCAGCGACTGCCTCGGCTGGTGGGCGTCGCCAAGGCCGTCGAAATGTGCGCAGAAGGCAATCCGATTACCGCTCAGGAGGCGCTGAGACTCGGTCTCGTCGATCATCTGATCGAAGGCGATCTGTTGCCCGGCGCCATAGCTTTCTCCCGCGAAATCGTCGGAAAACCGGCACTCAAAACTCGCGAGCGCAACGACAAGCTCGGCACTCCTTCGCAGAATTCACCCGTCTTCGCTGCCGCGCGCGAAAAGGCTCACACCAAACAGCGTGGCATGATGGCGCCGCTTGCGGCTATCGATGCGGTGGAAGCCGCCACCAGGCTCTCTTTTGAAGAAGGATGTCAGGTGGAACGACAGCTATTCGATAAGTGTCTTTTCTCGGATCAATCGAAAGCGCTCATCCACGCTTTTTTCGGCGAGCGCGAAGTCGCCAAGATTCCGGACGTACCAAAAGAAACTCCGACTCTTCCGGTAAATTCCGTGGCGGTAGTCGGTGCCGGAACCATGGGCGGAGGAATCGCCATGGTATTTGCGAATGCCGGCATTTCGGTGTTACTCAAAGAAGCTGACCAACCGGCTCTTGATCGTGGGTTGGCCAATATCCACAAGAACTACCAGAGTTCGGTTAAACGCGGCCGGCTTACGGAGCAATCCGTGAATGAACGCCTGAAACTTATCAAGCCGACGCTCAGCTTCGACGATTTCGGCAAGGTCGATATGGTCGTAGAGGCCGTGTTCGAGGGCATGGCGCTCAAGAAAGAAATCTTCGGCCAGTTGGATCGCGTGTGCCGGCCGGGCGCGATCCTGGCAAGCAACACATCAACGCTCGACATAGACGAGATAGCCTCAGCCACTTCGCGACCCGGTGCCGTCATTGGCACGCATTTTTTCAGCCCGGCGAATATTATGCGTCTGCTCGAGATCGTGCGCGGCCAGGCGAGCGGCAAAGAAGTGATCGCGGCCTGCATGCAACTCTCTAAGAAACTAGGGAAAGTCGGGGTGCTCGTCGGTAACTGCCGGGGCTTTGTGGGAAACCGCATGTTCGGCCCCTATCGCCGTGAAGCGCAGTTCCTGGTGGAGGAAGGCGCGACTATCGAATCCGTGGACAAGGCGCTGTTCGACTTCGGCATGGCAATGGGGCCCATGGCTACTGGCGATCTGGCAGGCCTTGACGTCGGCTGGCGTATCCGTAAGGAGTACCGGCACCTTGAAAAGCCTGGAGTGCGTCAGCCGTTCGCGGAAGACCGCCTCTGCGAACTTGGGCGCTACGGTCAGAAAACCGGAGCAGGCTGGTACAAGTACGACGAGAATCGGCGCGCGATTCCCGATCCTGAAGTCAACGACCTGGTGCGGGAGTGGGCCGCCGAAGCCGGCATCGCCCAACGCAAGCTTTCATCCGAAGAGATCGTAGACCGTTGCATCTATGCCCTGGTGAATGAGGGCGCACGCATTCTGGACGAAGGCTTCGCTCTGCGCGCCGTCGACATCGACATCATTTACCTAAACGGCTACGGATTCCCGGCCTATCGCGGCGGTCCGATGTGGTATGCGGATACCGTGGGACTGGATAAGGTCTACCGCCGCATCTCAGAATTTCATCAACAACACGGCGAACTTTGGGAACCTGCCCCTCTGCTGAAGCGTCTGGCCCAGGAAGGCAAGACCTTCGCCGAACTGAACCGGGAACAGGCCGTGGTGGCGTAAGAATTAAGAGCACGACTGCGAGCTTAGCGGGAGAAGATATGCGAGAAGCGGTAGTGGTTGCCAGCTCACGGACGGGGCTGGCGAAATCGTTCCGCGGTTCGTTCAACATGACCCGCCCCGAAGATCTGGCAGCACATTGCATCAAGGACGTCCTGCGCAAGGTGCCGCAGCTTGACGCGGCCGAAATAGACGACGTTGTGTTGGGATGTGCGCAACCACACGGTCCGCAGGGTCACAACATCGCCCGCACTTCCGCCATGCTGGCCGGGCTTCCCACTTCGGTCGCGGGCACGACGATAAACCGGTTTTGCTCTTCGGGATTGCAGGCGATTGCTGTGGCCTCGCACCAGATCATCAGCGAGGGCGTGGAGGCGGCGATTAGCGGCGGCGTCGAGAGTATCAGCATGACGCCGGCTGCCGGCAATCCTCACCCGGAACTGCAGAAGCGATTGCCCGGCTTGTACATGGGCATGGGCGACACCGCGGAAATCGTCGCCAAGCGTTACAAGGTGAGCCGGGAGGTGCAGGACGAGTACGCACTGCTGAGCCAGCAGCGCACCGCTCGCGCTCAGCGAGATGGTTTTTTCGAGGGCGAGATCGCGCACATGAAGGTCACGATGGCGCTCCTCGATAAGAAAACTGGAGAAAAGGTTGGGACGCGGGAGGTCTGCTGCGACCACGACGAGTGCAATCGGCCCGACACCACGCTGGAAGGCCTGCTCGCGCTGAAGCCTCACTTTGATCCGCACAGCGGAGAAGGCACCGTGACGGCCGGCAACTCCTCGCAACTTTCCGACGGCGCTTCAGCCACTCTGTTGATGTCCCGCCAGCGCGCTGATCAGCTGGGTGTGCCCTACAAGTTGGTGTTTCGCGGATTTCAAGTTGCGGGTTGTGATCCGGACGAAATGGGCATCGGCCCCGTCTTCGCGGTTCCCAAGCTGCTCAAGCGCAACGGCCTGAAGATGGATGATATCGGCCTCTGGGAACTGAACGAGGCCTTTGCAGTGCAGGTGGTCTACTGCCGCGACCGCCTGGGAATAGATCCGGAAAAGTTGAATGTTAACGGCGGGTCCATCTCCATCGGTCATCCGTTTGGCATGACCGGTTCGCGCATGGTCGGAACGCTTGCCAACGAAATGGCGCGTCGGAAAGCGCGCTACGGCATCGTGACCATGTGCATGGGCGGCGGGCAAGGTGCTGCCGGCCTGTTCGAAGCGGTTCAATAATTTACCGAGTTCTACTTCTGATGGAGGAATCAGAGATGAAAAACAACGAAAACGCGAACCAGCGTCTCGATCACTGTGGGTTTATTTTCAGATTGCTATTTGGAGCGGCGGCTATCAGTGTCTTCACGTTGATCTCGGTAGCGACCGCATCTGCCGACAACTCGTCCCACCGCCCGATTGCTTTCACCGAAAGTGGACTCGTGATTGGCTCAACGACAGATCGGGGGAACGAATTTCTCGGTATCCCCTACGCGGCTCCTCCGGTGGGAGCGCTGCGTTGGACGCCGCCGAAGCCCTACGGATTCTTCCCCGGATTTGTCCTCCAAGCGACTCAATTCGGAAGTGCGTGCACGCAAGCTGGAGCGGGCAGCGAGAATTGCCTTTTCCTGAATGTCTTCACCCCACACGTGAAATCGGATGATGGATGGAGTGATCGCGATCGGCGCCGCCTGCCTGTAATGTTTTGGATTCATGGAGGAGGACTCATCAACGGGAGCAGCACCCCCTACAACCCCGAACTACTCGTAAAAAAAGACGTGATTGTCGTCACCATTAATTACCGCCTGGGTTTCTTGGGATTCTTTGCCCAGTCCGCGATAGATGCCGAAGGGCATCTCAACGGCAACTATGGGTTGATGGATCAGCAATTCGCACTCGCGTGGGTTCGCAGGAACATCGCGAGTTTTGGGGGCGATCCGGATAAAGTAACAATATTCGGCGAGTCGGCAGGCGGACAAAGCGTCTATGCCCAGCTCGCATCTCCCCTTGCAGCCGGCATGTTCCGTGGAGCGATATCGGAAAGCGGATCCTATGTGGAATTCCAGGACTACTTTGCGGACATCGTTCCGCTGGCGGTGGGCGAAACGACGGGAACCACAGCCGTGCCGTCCGGCGCTGCCATTGCGGATAGTGTCGGATGCACGAGCCAGACAGCTTCCTGTCTGCGTGCCGTGCCCGCCTCGACCATGGTCGCAGCAGAGCCTTTCCCTTTGTATCCGTTCGTGGATGGAACGCTGCTCACACAAACGATGGGCGCAGCATTTGCCAGCGGCGAATTCAATCAGGTGCCAGTGATCTCGGGCACCAATCACGATGAATATAGATTGTTCGTAGCTCTGGACTACGACCTCTTAGGAAATCCAATACTGACTTCCGGGCAGTATGATACTGCTGTTGCTACTTTGTGGGGACCGGCGCTGGCGCCGCTCGTCCTTACTCTGTACCCATTTGCCAGTTACCCGACCGGCGGTCAGGCATTGGGGGCCTCAGGTACCGACGGAGTCTTTAGCTGTGCGGCGCGGGTTGCGGATCAATCACTGGAGAAATTCGTGCCGACCTATACCTATGAGTTCAACGATGAGAACGCGCCTCCCGCGCAATCTGCGTTTGGCGGATTGTTAACCTTTCCGTTGGGTGCCTATCATAGCTCTGAGCTTCAATACCTGTTCCCGGGCATCGACGTTTTCGGACTTCCGACAACACTTTCAAGCCAACAAAGGCGGCTCTCCCGTGCGATGGTCAGCTACTGGACGCAGTTCGCCAAGACAGGAGACCCCAATTCCCCCGGTGAACCGCTCTGGTCTCCCTACAGTGCGTCAACCGACGAGTTCCAATCTTTGATACCACCGGTGCCGGTAGTCGAGTCCAACTTTGCCAGTAGTCACCAGTGCTCAACGTTTTGGGACCTTTTTTAGCAGCGAGCAATAGGCGGGCGCGCGGTGCCTTACCGGAGGTTTCGCGCGTCCGTCGCCAGGATTATTGCTCTAACCGCGCGGACAGCCGGAATCGCTGATCCCGTCGATCATCTGAAGCAAACGAGATTACAAGAAGATGCCCGCCACCAAGTCAACCGAAGCCACAACCGCCGCTGCTCAGACCACCGCTGACTCAACTGCGCATTCATTGCGGTACGCGTGGTACGTCGTCGGAGTCCTGACACTTCTGTACGCATTCTCGTTCATCGACCGCCAGATCTTCAGTCTGTTGGTCGGCCCGCTTCGTCGCGACTTACACATCGGCGACGCTAAGATGAGTTTGCTGATCGGATTCAGCTTCGCACTGTTTTATACATTCTTCGGAATCCCTCTCGGCAGGCTGGCCGACATTTACAGCCGCAGGTTGATTATCGCGGCCGGCCTGGTACTGTGGAGCGGGTTCACAGCCAGTTGCGGACTGGCGCAAACGTTCGAAATAATGCTTTTGCTGCGCATGGGCGTCGGCGTGGGAGAAGCAGCGCTTTCCCCGGCTGCCTATTCGCTGATCACCGATTATTTTCCTCGCGAGCGGCTGGCCACGGCCCTTAGCGTCTACTCGATGGGCATCTACGTTGGCTCTGGCATGGCTTATTTGCTGGGCGGACTGGTGGTTGCCTACGCATCGACTAAGGCCATGTGGACGATTCCTCTGCTCGGTGCCGTGCATCCCTGGCAGGTCATCTTTCTCCTGGTTGGCCTTCCCGGCATTGCAGTAGCACCGCTACTCTTCACGGTGAAGGAACCTGCCGTACACCGCGGAGCCAGTCGAGGAAGTAGCCGACGATCGACAGTTCCGATGAAGCAGGTATTCTCATACATCTTCGAAAACCGGCGAACGTTCGTGCTCCACAATATTGGTTTTGGGCTACTCGCGCTTTCTTCATACGCCAGCGCCGCTTGGGTGCCGGAATTCTATCGGCGACACTTTCACTGGACCATCGGATCCGTCGGCGTAATTTACGGTTCCTGCGTCGCGGTCTTTGGCTGCATTGGAATCGTCAGTGCTGGACGGTTCGCTGATTACTTGCGCAAACGCGGCCGAGGCAACGCGACCTTGTTCGTAGGTATGCTGATCGGATTAGTCTGGCTGCCCGTCAATTGTCTTTTGTACCTGGCACCCTCTGCGACTTGGGCCACGGTTTGGCTGATTCCGGGATGCGCACTGGCGGCCGCTCCATTCGGCATCGCCCCCGCCGCGATTCAGCAGATGATGCCGGCCACCATGCGCGGACAGGCTTCGGCTGTGTATTTGTTTTCCATCAACCTCATCGGGCTCGGAATCGGACCCACCGCTGTGGGAGCATTAACCCAATACGCATTTCGAAGCGACGAAGCCGTGCGATACTCGCTGGTGATCGTGACATCTGCCGCATGTGCGCTCGCTGCGATAGTCCTTTATGGAGCTTTGAAACCGTTCGTTGCCAGTCTCGAGCGGGTGCGCGTTTGGAATGCCGCACAGTCTGGTTGAGTTGAAGTGTCGTAGGAGTTTCCGTCGGAAAGGCTTATCTCGATTGCATCTCGATACTGGCCCCGTTCGCCCAGGCGAAGAACTGAATCTATCTTCTCTAGCCGATTGGCTGCGCGGACGAATCGCGGGCGCTGAACGAGGTATCACTCTCCAACAGTTTCCGAGCGGGCACTCGAACCTTACCTATCTGTTGCAGATTGATGGGATCGAGTATGTCCTGAGGCGCGGCCCTCTGGGGCCGGTCGCCCCGAAAGCGCACGACATGGGGCGTGAGTTTCGAGTGCTTCAGCTGGTGCATCCGCATTTTCGAGAAGCTCCAAACGTCTTTCACTTATGCGAGGATCCAGCCGTGCTGGGATCTGTGTTCTTCCTGATGGAGCGGCGGTACGGGCTTATATTGCGGGATGAAATTCCGCCACAGCTGGCGAAGCTGCCGAATTATGCCGAGCGAGCCAGCAAGGGATTTGTCGATTGCCTGATACGCCTGCACGCCATCGATATTTCCCGGACGGGTTTGATTGCCCTCGGTAAGCCGGAAGGATTTCTTGAACGCCAGGTGCAGGGTTGGGCAGATCGTTGGAAACGGGCCACCACGGATGACATGCCGAAAATGGATCGCGTGATTCGATGGCTCATCGATCACCAGCCATCTTCTCCCGCGCCGACCCTGGTGCATAACGATTACAAGCTGGATAACGTCATGTTCATGCTCAGCGAAGACGTTATGCTCAGCGCACACTCTGCCGAGCGCATTGAGATTGAGGCGGTGCTCGATTGGGAGATGGCGACGGTTGGCGATCCTCTGGCCGATCTTGGCTTGACGTTGTGTTACTGGGCTTGGGTTGAGGCGCCGCAACTGCGCGCTCGCGGAGTGCCCTCGCTCACATCGCAGCCCGGTTGGTACACGCGAGATCAGTTCCTTCAGCGATATGCCGAGGGAAGCGGACGCGACCTTTCGCAGATCGGTTACTACGAAGTGCTTGGCATCTTCAAGCTGGCAGTGATTCTGCAGCAGATTTACTACCGCTTCCGCCGTGGCCAGACGCAAGACGCACGATTTCAGAACTTCGGAGACCGCGTGAAGGGATTGGTGGAATTGGCGGATTCGCTCATTGAATATCCTAAGATGGGGAAATCCACTTGAGCACCGTCTATCTGGTGCGCCACGGGCAGGCGGGCACGCGCGACGCTTATGATTCGCTTTCCGAGTTGGGAAGCCGCCAGGCACGGATGTTGGGCGAGCACTTCATTTCCCAGGGAATCCGATTTGCCTCCGCCTATGCAGGAGCTCTTACGCGCCAGCAGCAAACTGCCGAGCAGATCCGTGCGGCCTACGCCGACGCGGGCGTTGGCTTCCCCACAGTTCGCGTCGATTCTGGGTGGGATGAATTCGATCTCGGGCGTGTGTATCGCGAGATCGCTCCGCTCCTTGCTGCGGAAGATCCGGAATTTCTGCACGAATACGACGAAATGCGCGAGCAGGTTCGCGTCAGCCAAGGCGCGCACGGGGCACGAATTCATCGCAGATGGATGCCTTGCGACACAAAAGTGGTGGAGGCATGGCTTGCCGGTCGTTATCCCTATGGCGGCGAAACCTGGGACCAGTTTCGTGAGCGCGTTGCGTCCTGCCGGTTGAAGATGCCCGCGCGGCAAGAGAATGAAGCGCGGCAAGAGAACATTCTCGTAGTTACGTCGGCCACGCCGCTTGCGATTTGGACTGGCCTGTCACTGGAGATTTACGATGAGCGGATCATGCGGCTCGCCGGGGCAGTGTATAACGCATCCTACACAATCCTGCGTTTGCGAAAACAGCAGCTACGGTTATTTACCTTCAATGCAGTGCCGCACCTCGCCGCCCCGGGGCTGTGCACCCACCGCTAAGAGAATTCCGCAGTAGTGGGTCAGTTTGCGAGCACCCAGTCATCCAGGAGTAAGAGCGAATCGCTTCCCTCAAGCCGACTTCTCGTTACTAATCGGCCAACTTCCTCGAAGCGCATTTCGACCCTTCTTCGGGCGGGCCGTTGGAAGCGGCTACTTTGAAATTCGTCGGAACACGAAAAGACCGCCGCCGAGTATAGGCTGAAAAATTCCCTCAAACCTAAATCCTCCCTATGCTACCTGTTGTAGACAGACGAGACACGCCTCGGAAATAGAAGCTTGTGAAGGGAAAGTATGAACCAGCCGGTTGGGCTTCCCAATAGTAGGGTTTCGCCCTTGGACCCAGCCTCTAAAGTCTCCCAGACTGCCTGGCGATCAACTCAAACAAGTGATGATCCTCCACATGCTTAATGTTGTCGGCCAGCCGAAGAAAACGGCGGTAGATGTCATCGAGTCCGCTGCGATCGAACTGGTAGCCCAATTGTTCGCAGCGGATGCTGAGAGCGTGTCGGCCCGAGTGCTTGCCCAGCACCAGCTTCGAATCGGGCACTCCCACCGACTGGGGCGTCATGATTTCGTAGGTCAGGGGATTCTTTAGAACGCCGTCCTGATGAATGCCAGCTTCGTGGGCAAATGCATTGCGACCGATAATCGCCTTATTCGGTTGCACCGGCACACCGGTGATCTCACTCAGCATCTGGCTGGCGGAGAAAATCTGCTCGCCGACGATTCCGGTTTCGTAGGCGTATCGGTCGGGCCGAACCCGCATGGCCATCACGATCTCTTCCAGCGAGGCGTTTCCCGCCCGCTCCCCAATCCCGTTTATGGTGCACTCCACCTGCCGCGCTCCCGCTGCCACCGCCGCCAGCGCATTCGCTACTGCTAGACCCAAATCATTGTGGCAGTGTGCGGAGACAGTCACATTCTCGATTCCCTTCACTTGTTGACGGATGGTCGTGATCAGGTCTCCGAACTCGGCCGGGACGGTGTAGCCGACGGTGTCGGCAATGTTCAGTGTGGTGGCTCCCACTTCGACGACCGCATCCAGCACGTGACACAGAAAGTCTGGATCCGTGCGAGTCGCATCCTCCGAGGAGAACTCAACATCATCGCAGAGAGACTTGGCAAAGCGAACCGATTTGCGGGCCTGCTCTACACACTGATCGCGCGTGATACGCAGCTTGTATTTCAAGTGAATATCGGATGTTGCCAGAACAATATGAATGCGTGGCTGCGCCGCGTGTTTCAAAGCTTCCCAAGCGCGCTCAATATCGGGCTGGCAGGCTCGTGCCAGTGCGGCAATGATCGGCCTGCGCACCGCAATCGCAATCGCCTTCACCGACTCGAAGTCTCCATCTGAAGCAATGGGAAAACCCGCTTCAATCACGTCCACGCCAAGACGGTCAAGCTGATCAGCCAAGCGCAGCTTTTCCTGCTGATTCATAGTGCAACCGGGAGACTGCTCTCCGTCGCGAAGAGTCGTATCGAAAATTTTGATGTGGACGCGCTTTGCCGTCATGGTCTCCTCCGAACGAACATGGTACAGCGCACCCGAAGTAGAAGTAAAAGTTATACTAATTCAGCGACAATTATCGTCACTTATATAATAAGGTATGCTAATAGATCCAGGCGATTTGTTAAGATGCTGTAAATTTAACCTACCGGCTTAATGGCAATTGAAGAATTCCATAAGACTGCGGGATTGATTCGCTCGGGATAAAGCGTAAGCATCTGTTTGTACAGCTCAACCGCGGTCTTGGTATGAGAAGCAATCCTGTCGAAATCGCGGATATATTTTCGCGTCGCCTCGATGTTATCTGGCGTATCGGGTGCGCCGGGCCTCTTGTGTCCGGCAATAGCGGCCACCGGCTTCAGCGACTCGATCGTATCGAGCGCCGCAATCC